>NZ_CP008998.1:0-4555000 GCF_000961215.1 Xanthomonas citri pv. citri | reverse complement strand
AGCGTTCCGTAAGCCTGCGAAGGTGGATTGAGAAGTCTGCTGGAGGTATCGGAAGTGCGAATGCTGACATGAGTAACGATAATGCGGGTGAAAAGCCCGCACGCCGAAAGCCCAAGGTTTCCTTGCGCAACGTTAATCGACGCAGGGTTAGTCGGTCCCTAAGGCGAGGGCGAAAGCCGTAGTCGATGGGAAGCAGGTTAATATTCCTGCACCTCGCGTGAGTGCGATGGAGGGACGGAGAAGGTTAGGTGTACCGGGCGTTGGTTGTCCCGGGGAAAGGCGGTAGGTTTGGATCTTTGGCAAATCCGGGATCCTTTAAGACCGAGCACCGAGACGAGCCTTTTTGGCGAAGTCACTGATACCACGCTTCCAGGAAAAGCTCCTAAGCTTCAGCTCACGAAGACCGTACCGTAAACCGACACAGGTGGGTAGGATGAGAATTCTCAGGCGCTTGAGAGAACTCGGGTGAAGGAACTAGGCAACATGGCACCGTAACTTCGGGAGAAGGTGCACCCTTTTTGGTGGCTCATGCGAGCTATAGCTGAAGAGGGTCGCA
Source organism: Xanthomonas citri pv. citri (assembly GCF_000961215.1). Lineage (NCBI taxonomy): Bacteria > Pseudomonadati > Pseudomonadota > Gammaproteobacteria > Lysobacterales > Lysobacteraceae > Xanthomonas > Xanthomonas citri. The sequence continues at coordinate 4,554,444 of NZ_CP008998.1, read as the reverse complement.
GAAACCAGGCCGCTGCGACTGTTTATCAAAAACACAGCACTCTGCAAACACGAAAGTGGACGTATAGGGTGTGACGCCTGCCCGGTGCTGGAAGGTTAATTGATGGGGTCAGCCGCAAGGCGAAGCTCTTGATCGAAGCCCCAGTAAACGGCGGCCGTAACTATAACGGTCCTAAGGTAGCGAAATTCCTTGTCGGGTAAGTTCCGACCTGCACGAATGGCGTAACGACAGCGGCGCTGTCTCCACCCGAGACTCAGTGAAATTGAAATCGCTGTGAAGATGCAGCGTTCCCGTGGCAAGACGGAAAGACCCCGTGAACCTTTACTATAGCTTTACACTGAACGTTGAGTTCGTCTGTGTAGGATAGGTGGGAGGCTATGAAACTGTGGCGCTAGCTGCAGTGGAGCCATCCTTGAAATACCACCCTGTCGTGCTTGACGTTCTAACCTAGGTCCGTTATCCGGATCAGGGACCGTGTATGGTGGGTAGTTTGACTGGGGCGGTCTCCTCCTAAAGAGTAACGGAGGAGCACGAAGGTACGCTCAGCGCGGTCGGACATCGCGCACTGTGTGCAAAGGCATAAGCGTGCTTGACTGCAAGATCGACGGATCAAGCAGGTACGAAAGTAGGTCTTAGTGATCCGGTGGTTCTGTATGGAAGGGCCATCGCTCAACGGATAAAAGGTACTCCGGGGATAACAGGCTGATACCGCCCAAGAGTTCATATCGACGGCGGTGTTTGGCACCTCGATGTCGGCTCATCACATCCTGGGGCTGTAGTCGGTCCCAAGGGTATGGCTGTTCGCCATTTAAAGTGGTACGCGAGCTGGGTTCAGAACGTCGTGAGACAGTTCGGTCCCTATCTGCCATGGGCGTTGGAAGTTTGAGAGGGGCTGCTCCTAGTACGAGAGGACCGGAGTGGACGAACCTCTGGTGTTCCGGTTGTCACGCCAGTGGCATTGCCGGGTAGCTATGTTCGGAAGCGATAACCGCTGAAAGCATCTAAGCGGGAAGCGCGCCTCAAGATGAGACTTCCCGGGGCACAAGCCCCCTAAAGGAACCATGTAGACTACGTGGTTGATAGGTCAGGTGTGTAAGTACAGCAATGTATTGAGCTAACTGATACTAATGATCCGTGCGGCTTGACCATATAACCTCAAGTTGCCTTGGTCCCAACGAACGTTGGTAGATCACCAAACGCAAGCTACGTCACAAGTTACCTCTGCGAGACGCGCGCCTCATCCGATCTTTGGATGGCGACGCTCCAACCGTCTCCCTGGTGAAATTAGCGCTGTGGAACCACCCGATCCCATCCCGAACTCGGAAGTGAAACGCAGCTGCGCCGATGGTAGTGTGGCTCAAGCCATGCGAGAGTAGGTCATCGCCAGGGGCTTTACCCCGAATCCCTCAGTCCAATGGACTGAGGGTTTCTTTTTGCGCCAGCGCTGGACAGCACTGCGCGCAACGCGACTCACATCCCGCCACGCCGTGGCTGCGTCGGGGGGAGTTGGCGCATTGCGCCGCTTGCTGATCGGCGCCTCGGCACCGAGATCGCCCTGCTCGCGGCAACAGAGCCACGCCAAGTGTCCCGCACGGGTGTTGGCACGAAGCCTTGTAACGCAGCACTCGCAAATCCCTTGGAAAAGGGGCGCGCTCCGCCTCTCTGGGCGTCAACCTGCCTGGCCAATGCCAGACGCACGGTGCGGCAGTTGCTGTAGCTGATAACAGACATTGCCCATGACAGCCTCGCTTGGCCGACGTCCTTGCCCGCATATCCCTGACACAAAGGACGGCCTAAAGCAGATCGATCACGGCATCTGCGATGTTTCCCACATCTTTGATGAGACCAGATGCAAGGCACCAGTGGTAACACGACGCGCGGTGAAGGTGTCCGATAACTCTTGGATCGAATCCAGCGATGTACGCCATCAGGGCGCCCGCTTGGGAGCCGTCGATTCGAATAGCTGGCGAAGTGCGCCACGAACGCCCGCCCCTTGTTCGCCGCGCTGTGACCGATGCTCTGGATCGTTGGGATATCCACCACGACTGACAATCTGAAAAGCTGCGCCAGCCAACAAAAACCCCGCATGAGCGGGGTTTTTGTTGTTGTGCTGACAGTACATCTGGCTGCAATCGGTAATGACGAACCGAGCAGCGTGCAGACGCCGGCATCTGCTGGCCGGCATTAGTCACCCAAGGTCAATAGCGAGGCGTTGCCGCCTGCCGCGGTGGTGTTGACGGTGACGACCTTCTCGGTCGCGAAACGCAGCAGGTAATGCGGGCCGCCGGCCTTGGGGCCGGTGCCGGACAGGCCCTGGCCGCCGAACGGTTGTACGCCGACCACGGCGCCGATCTGGTTGCGATTGACGTAGACGTTGCCTACCGCCACGCGCGAGGTGATGCGGTCGATTGTCTCATCGATACGCGAATGGACACCCAACGTGAGGCCGTAACCGGTCGCGTTGATCTGCTCGATGACGGCATCGAGCTGGTCGGCTTTCCAGCGAATCACGTGCAGCACCGGCCCGAAGATTTCACGCTGCAGCTGGGACAGCGATGTCAGCTCATAGGCGCGTGGAGCGAAAAAGCTGCCGTGTGCGGTGCTACCGTCCAGGGCGGTGCTGCCGATCAGACGCGCTTGCCGATCCATGCGTGCAGCGTGATCGTCGAGAATCTTGAGGGCATCGGCATCGATGACAGGGCCAACGTCGGTCGATGGCAGGCCCGGATCGCCGATCTTCAACTCACCCATCGCACCGGCCAGCATCGTCATGACCTTGTCGGCGATGTCGTCCTGGACGAACAGGACGCGCGCCGCGGAGCAGCGCTGCCCGGCCGAGATGAAGGCACTGGAAATGGCGTCTTTGACCACCGCTTCGGGCAGCGAGGACGAGTCAGCGATGAAGGCGTTCTGGCCGCCGGTTTCGGCGATCAAGACGCCGATGGCAGCATCGCGTGCGGCCAGGGTGCGGTTGATGATGCGTGCGGTTTCGGTAGAACCGGTGAATGCAACGCCGGCAACGCGCGGGTCGTTGGTCAGCGCAGCACCAACGGTAGCGCCATCACCTGGCAGGAACTGCACAGCCGCTTCCGGTACGCCGGCTTCGTGCAGCAGCTTGACCGCTGCAAAGCCGATCAGGTTGGTCTGCTCGGCCGGTTTGGCGATGACCGTGTTGCCGGCCGCCAGCGCTGCGGCGACCTGACCGAGGAAGATCGCCAACGGGAAGTTCCACGGACTGATGCAGACAAAGACGCCACGCCCGTGCAGCTGCAGCTCGTTGGATTCGCCGGTCGGTCCAGGCAGGCGCTCCGGGGCACCGAACTGCGCACGCGCCTGGCCGGCGTAATAGCGCAGGAAATCGACGGCCTCGCGGACTTCGGCCACTGCGTCGGGCAGCGTCTTGCCGGCTTCCTTGACGCAGATCGCCATGAACTCGGACATGCGCGTTTCGAGCAGATCAGCTGCATGTTCCAGGATAGTGGCGCGGCTCGCTGCAGGTGTGCGGTTCCAGGCCGGCTGCGCGGCCACAGCGCTGGCCAGCGACTTCTGGACGGTGTCCGGATCGGCCGGGTGCCACTGTCCAACCGTCTCGCGGCGATCTGCCGGATTCAACACCGCTTGGCTGGGCGTGCTGATCAGCGCACCAGGCACCAGGGGCGTGGCCTTCCACGGTTTGATCGCGGCGTTGAGTTGCTCGGCCAGCTGGCGCAGATCGTTGTCGTTGGCGAGATTGGCGCCCATGGAGTTTTTCCTGTTCTGGTTCTGGCTACGCAGCAAATCGGCTGGCAGTGGAATCTTGGGATGCGGGATGGAAGTAAATGACGTCACAGCCTCGACCGGGTCGCGGATGAGGTCTTCGATGGCGACATCCTCGTCGGTGATGCGATTGACGAAGCTGGAATTGGCGCCGTTTTCGAGCAAACGGCGCACCAGATACGGCAGCAGATCTTCGTGCGAGCCGACCGGTGCATAGACGCGGCATGGCAGATCGAGACGATCGGCAGGAATCACTTCGGCATACAGGTCATCGCCCATGCCGTGCAGTTTCTGGTGCTCGTAGGTCTTGCCTGCCGCAATCGCACGGACTGCCGCAATGGTCTGCGCGTTGTGCGTGGCGAACATCGGGTAGAGCGCGTCGCTGTGCGCGAACATGCGACGTGCGCATGCCAGGTACGACACGTCGGTGTTCTGCTTGCGCGTAAACACCGGGTAGCCGGGATGCCCTTCGATCTGCGCGCGCTTGATCTCTGCGTCCCAGTACGCGCCTTTGACCAGGCGCACCGGAATACGTCGTCCGACACGGCGCGCCAGATCGGCAAGAAAATCGATCGTGTACGGCGTGCGTTTTTGATAGGCCTGCACGGCCAGGCCATAGCCTTCCCAGCCATCCAATGACGGGTCGGAGAAGGTGGCCTCGATGATGTCCAGCGACAGTTCCAGCCGGTCGGCTTCTTCGGCGTCGACGGTGTAGCCGATGCCGTACGACTTGGCCAACTGCGCAAGTTCCAGCACGCCCGGCACCAGCTCTGCCATCACGCGGGCGCGCTTGGCATGCTCGTAACGCGGATACAGCGCCGACAACTTGATCGAGATGCTGGGCGCGGCAAATACATCGGTACCGACGAAGCTACCGCTGCGGCCGATCGCATGAATCGCATCCCGATACGCCTGCAGATAGCGCTGCGCATCCTTCATGGTGAGCGCGCCTTCGCCAAGCATGTCGAACGAATAACGGTAGTTGGCGTTGTCGCCCTTGCGCGAACGCGACAGCGCCTCGCCGATGGTGCGGCCCATGACGAACTGATGGCCCATGATCTTCATGGCCTGGCGCACGGCCAGGCGAATGACCGGCTCGCCGACGCGGCCGATCAGGCGCTTGAAGGCGCCCGGCACATCGGCGCGGGTGAGGTCGTTGAGCTGCACCAACTGACCGGTCAGCATCAGGCCCCAGGTGGAAGCGTTGACCAGCACCGAATCGCTGCCGCCCATATGCTTCTTCCAATCCGCATCGCCAAGCTTGTCGCGGATCAGCTTGTCGGCAGTGTCCTGGTCGGGAATGCGCAACAGCGCCTCGGCCACGCACATCAGCAGCACGCCTTCTTCGCTGCCCAGGTCGTATTGGCGCATGAAGGCTTCGATGGCGCCCTGGTCCTGCGAACGCGCCCGCACACGGGTAACCAGATCGGCAGCGATCGCCTGCACGTTGGCTTGCTCAGCGACAGGCAGGCGTGCCTGGTCGAGCAATTCACGCACGTGCTCGGTTTCGTCCTTGAGCCAGGCCGCGGTGATGGCGGCACGCAAAGCGCCAGGTGCGGCGGGCAGTTCGGGCGCCAGCAGCGGGCGCGCAACTGAGGTGGAGGCAAGCGGGTCGAGCTGAGCGTTCATGCGAAAGGTGCCTTGGATTCCGTGCTCATTCTAGTGAGCCAAACGGCTCGCGCACTTGTGTGGAAGCGGCGGCTTTCCCGCCGTTTTGTGCATGCCGCCGGCGCAGGTGCGCGGTGCGGGGTGTCGGCACGACGATCGTCGTGAGACTTGGAAGTGATTGATTTAGACGCACTTTTAGCTGCACTGCAGCAAATTTTTGATCGCCGGAAATGCTTGCCGCATGCGTTGGCGCGGGTCTACCATCGGGCTATTCCCGCAGTGCGCTGCGTGCTGTTTATGATCGAAGTGCTGCCGTTGATGTCCGGAGGGGTTGGGACGCAGCTGCGGTTGCGGCCTCCGCGGGCACTGTCGGCCAAGCAATTCGTGCAGCTGTTCGCAGTGTTAGCGGGAACGATGTGGTTATTTGCAGGCCTGGGGTGGTGGACCGGCAATGCGTTCGCGCCGGTTTTTGCCCTGGTACACAGTGGTGTGGTGGCGCTGGCGCTACGGCAGTTGTGGCGAAGTGGCGAGCGCGAAGAAGCGATCCGGGTGGGGGAGGCCGTTGTCGAGGTGTTTCCGTCCGGGCATGCGCCACCAGCGTTTCAGGCACATCCGCACTGGGTGCGGCTTTGCATAGAACGCGATGACAGGGTGTTGCTGGTCAGCAGCGGCAAGCAGATCGAGATCGGAAGTTTTCTCGGGCCGGCCGAACGTGTGGAACTGGCAACGACGCTCAAACGCTTGCTCGCGGCCGCCAATGGCCGTCACCGATGACGTAAGGGTCTAGGCAATGACGCAACGCAGCAGCTGGAAGTCGATCAACACCTGCACACAAGTAGGCCTGGCGATGGCGGCGCTGTTGAGCGCGCCGGTGGCCTGGGCGCAATCGGCCGATCCAAAGGAATGGCAGCTCAACATGGGGCGCGGGGTGACCCAGACCGCGCGCATGGCCTACGAGGCGCACATGGTGGCGCTGTGGGTGTGCGTGGCGATTGGCGCGCTGGTGTTTTCGGCGATGGGCTATGCGATGTTCAAGTTCCGCAAGTCCAAGGGCGCGGTGGCCGCGCAATTCAGTCACAACACCACCGCGGAAGTGCTGTGGACGGTGATTCCGGTCCTGGTGCTGATCGCGATGGCGTGGCCGGCGACGGCGAAACTGATCGCGATGTACGACACCCGCGAATCGGAAATGACGGTCAAGGTGACCGGCTATCAGTGGATGTGGAAATACGAATATCTGGGCCAGGGCGTGGAATTCACCAGTCGCCTGGCACGCGAATCCGATCGCATCCGCCAAAGCGGCGAGCGCCCCACCGCGGCCTCGCAGCCGCATTATCTGCTGGATGTCGACAACCGCCTGGTGCTGCCGGTCAATACCAAGATCCGCTTCGTGATTACTGCCGACGATGTGATCCATGCCTGGTGGGTGCCGGCGCTGGGATGGAAGCAAGATGCGATTCCCGGCATCGTCAACGAAGCCTGGACCAACATCGAGCAACCGGGCGTGTATCGCGGGCAGTGCGCCGAGTTGTGCGGCAAGGATCATGGCTTCATGCCGATCGTGGTGGAGGCGCTGCCCAAGGCTGACTTCCAGCGCTGGCTGGCGTCGCGTCGTCGTGCGTCAGGCACGGCGCCGGGAGCGGCGCCTGCGGCGCCTGCGGCGCCAGCCGCCGCACCGACGCCGGCCAGTGCACCGGCCGCTCCGGCCGCTCCGGCAGGTGACGCCGCGCCTGCCGCGGTACCGGCCCAGGCCGCAGCACCGACCGCCGCTCTCTAATCGCCCGCAACCGCTCGCTTCGCAGAGGTCGTTCCGTCATGGCGCATACCGCAGTCGATCACCACGGACACCACCAGCCCGGTTTCGTCGAGCGCTGGTTCTTTTCGACCAATCACAAGGACATCGGCACGCTGTACCTGCTGTTCTCCTTCGTGATGTTCATCATCGGCGCGGCGATGAGCGTCGTGATTCGCGCCGAATTGATGCAGCCAGGCTTGCAGTTCGTCAAACCGGAATTCTTCAACCAGATGACCACCGTGCATGCACTGGTGATGATCTTCGGCGGTGTGATGCCGGCTTTCGTCGGCTTGGCCAACTGGATGATCCCGTTGCAGATCGGTGCACCGGACATGGCATTGCCGCGCATGAACAACTGGTCGTTCTGGTTGCTGCCGGTCGCCTTTACCCTGCTGCTGCTGACGCTGTTCCTGCCGGGTGGCGCGCCAGCCGGTGGCTGGACGCTGTACCCCCCGCTGTCGCTGCAGGGCGGGTACAACGTCGCCTTCAGTGTGTTTGCGATCCATGTGGCCGGCGTCAGTTCGATCATGGGCGCGATCAACATCATCGCCACCGTTCTCAACATGCGCGCGCCAGGCATCGATCTGCTGAAGATGCCGATCTTCTGTTGGGCCTGGCTGATCACCGCGTTCCTGCTGATCGCGGTGATGCCGGTGCTGGCCGGCGCAGTGACGATGTTGCTGACCGACAAGTTCTTCGGCACCAGTTTCTTCAACGCGGCCGGCGGCGGCGACCCGGTGATGTACCAGCACATCTTCTGGTTCTTCGGGCACCCGGAGGTGTACATCATGATCTTGCCGGCGTTCGGCGTGGTCAGCGAAATCATCCCGACCTTCAGCCGCAAGCCGCTGTTCGGTTATCAGGCGATGGTGTACGCCATCGCAGCGATCGCGTTCCTGAGCTTTATCGTCTGGGCGCACCACATGTTCACCGTGGGCATGCCGCTCGGTGGCGAAATCTATTTCATGTTCGCCACCATGCTGATCTCCATCCCGACCGGGGTGAAGGTGTTCAACTGGGTCAGCACGATGTGGAAAGGCTCGCTGACCTTCGAATCGCCGATGTTGTGGGCCGTGGCGTTCGTGATCCTCTTCAGCATCGGTGGTTTTTCCGGCTTGATGCTGGCGATCGTGCCAGCGGATTTCCAGTATCACGACACCTACTTCGTGGTGGCCCATTTCCACTACGTGCTGGTGACCGGTGCGGTGTTCGCGCTGATTGCGGCGGTGTACTACTGGTGGCCCAAGTGGACCGGGCGGATGTACAACGAGAACTGGGCCAAGGTGCACTTCTGGTGGACGATGGTATTCGTCAACCTGCTGTTTTTCCCGCAGCACTTCCTCGGCTTGGCCGGCATGCCGCGGCGCATTCCCGACTACAACGTGGTGTTCGCCGACTGGAATCTGGTCAGTTCGATCGGTGCGTTCGGCATGTTCGTCACGCCGTTCCTGATGGCCGCGATCCTGCTGTCCTCGTTGCGGAGTGGCGCGCGGGCACAGGCGCGTTCCTGGGAAGGTGCCAAGGGCCTGGAATGGACGGTGCCGTCACCTGCCCCGGCGCATACCTTCACCGTGCCGCCGGTGATCAAGCCTGGAGATCTTGCGCATGAAGACATCGGCCACTGAGTCCGCCTCGGAGCCGGCGGTGACGCGTTTGCTCTCTGCTGCGGAACGGCAGGCGCAGCAGCGCCGTGCGGTACGCCGTACCGCAATCACGGTCGGCATCATCGCGTTGCTGATCTATGCAGGCTTCATCGCCTCGGGAGTCATCGGGCGGTGAGTGCACGCGCGCCCGCACATGCACCAACCGCCGGCTTGTTCAAGCTGCTGGGCGTGGTGCTGGGCGTGTTTGTGCTGACGTTTTCCCTGGTGCCGCTCTACCGCATCGCCTGCGAGAAAGTGTTTGGCATCCGCATGGAGCGTGCGCCTGGCAGCACGCGCGCAAACGCGGGCGCGCCACCTGCCGCCGGCAAGCGCACGGTGCGCGTGGAGTTCGATGGCGGGGTCAATTCCAAACTGCCGTGGACCTTCCATCCCGAACAGATGACGATGGATGTGGTGCCGGGCGAGCTCAACGAGGCGCTGTATTTCGCGCGCAACGATGGCGCGCGTGCGGTGGTGGGCAGTGCGGTGCCCTCGGTTGCCCCTGCACGTGCGTCGGGCTACTTCAACAAAACCGAGTGCTTCTGCTTTACCGCGCAGACCTTGCAAGCCGGCGAAACGCGCGACATGCCGCTGCGTTTCATCGTCGACCCCGCACTGCCGCCGGAAGTCACCACGATTACCTTGTCCTATACGTTCTATCGCAACGACGCGCTGACCTCGGAACTGCAGGGCGGCGGCACGTCTGCCGCGCCGCGCGCCGCACCCTGATTCTTCATCCACACGCACCACGACACGGAAGCAACGCCATGGCCGATCACAGTCCCAACGCAGACGCGTATTTCGTCCCGAGCCAGAGCAAATGGCCCTTTGTCGGGTCGATTGCGATGTTCGTGATGATGATCGGCGTGGCCAGCTGGCTCAACGACGCCGCATGGGGGCGCTGGACCTTCTTCGCCGGCGTGGCGATGCTGCTGGCGACGTTGTTCATGTGGTTTGGCGATGTCATCCGCGAATCCAATGCCGGGCATTACAACCGCCAGGTGGATGGCTCGTTCCGCATGGGGATGGTGTGGTTCATCTTCTCCGAGGTGATGTTCTTCTGCGCGTTCTTCGGTGCGCTGTTCTACACGCGTGTGCTGACGCTGCCCTGGCTGGGCGGGGAAGGCGACGGCGTGATGACCAACGAACTGCTGTGGAATGGCTATTCCGCTGCCTGGCCGACCAATGGCCCGGGCACGATCGGTGGGCAGTTCCAGACCATCCCGGCCTGGGGCCTGCCGCTGATCAATACGCTGATCCTGCTCAGCTCCGGCGTGACCTTGACCATCGCCCACCACGCACTCAAGGGCGGGCGCCGTGGCGCGCTCTTGTTATGGCTGGGGTTGACCGTGCTGCTGGGTTGCGTGTTCCTGTTCTTGCAGGCCGAGGAATACATCCACGCCTATACCGAGCTCAATCTCACGCTGGGCTCGGGCATCTACGGTTCGACGTTCTTCATGCTGACCGGCTTCCACGGCATGCACGTGCTGCTGGGCACGATCATGTTGGCAGTGATGTGGCTGCGCGCGGCGAAAGGGCACTTCAGCCGCGACAATCACTTCGCTTTCGAAGCGGCTGCGTGGTACTGGCACTTCGTCGACGTGGTGTGGCTGGCGCTGTTTTTGTTCGTGTATGTCCTTTGAGAATCGGGAGTCGGGAATCGCCAGAGCGAGCCTGCTTTTGACTTTTACGATTCCCTACTCCCAATTCCCCTTTCCCGGCTCCTCAGCGGCCGAGCCCATGCGGCTTGATCCAGCCGGTATAGATGCCGAGGATCACGATGGCGATCAACGCCACCGATAGGCCGATGCGCCAGGTCAGGGCGTTGACGGTGCGCTTGGTCTGGCCGCGGTCGGTCAGCAGGTAGTAGAGGCCGGCGCCCAGGTTCCATAAGATCACGATCAGGAAGGCGACAATCAGCAGCGTCTTGAGCGAATCGTTCACAACAGCCCCGGGTGCAGTCGGCGTGGTGATGGCATTGCACGCCTTTTTGCGTCGCTTGTCATGACGCGCAAGCACACGGCGGTGTTTGGCTGGTGCTTGGCGCTGCTGGTGAGCGCGGGTTTTGCGGCGCTTGGGCATTGGCAACTGCAGCGGATGCATAGCAAGCAAGCCTTGCTGGACCGTGCCGCACATGTGCGAGACACCACGCTGCCCTTGGGGCAGGCGCTGGCGACGCCGAATGAGTTGGCATGGGTGCGTGGAAGCGTTCGTTTCTTGCCGCAACTGGTCTTGCTGGACAATCAGCTGCATGACGGACGTGCCGGCGTGCGCGTGTATCAGCTGGCAGCGCCAGAAGGCGTATCGACAGGCGTGCTGGTGGATCTGGGCTGGCTGCCATTACCGGCCGATCGGCAGCTGCCCGGCATCGTTGCGCTGAAAGGCGTGCAGACGGTGCAGGGTCTCTTGAGCGCACCGCCGTCGGCGGGATTGGCGATCGGGCCGGCGCTGGCGCCGGGGGCTGCGGCGCAGACCTGGCTGGCCACCCGACTGGATCTGCAGGTCCTACGCAGCCCGCTTGGCAGGCGCGACATTTCGTCGCAGGTCTTGCGCCTGGACCCTGCACTGCCGGTTGGCTACACACGCGATCTGGACATGCTGCCAAACACCCTGCCGCCCGCGCGGCACTTGGGTTATGCGGTGCAATGGTTCGGGCTGGCCGCTGCGGTCCTGGCGACCGCAACGCTGCTGACATGGCGTGCGCGCCGCCGCAGCCGCAGGCACTGACGCCTGCGGCATGAGAAAATCGCTGTCATGACCTCCTCCACATCGGCCACGCCGCATTCGGTCAAACGCGGCCGCAGGATGCTGATTGCCCTGGCGGTGCTGTTCTTCGGCTCGATGTTGCTGGCCGGCGTGCTGCGCTTCTCCGGATGGCAGCCGGCTTCCATGCGCAACAACGGCGAACTGCTGAAGCCGCCCGCGGATCTGCGGGCGCTGGTGCCGGTACGTGCGAACGGGCAGCCCTATGCCTGGGCGCCGAGCGAGCGCATCTGGCGCATTGCAGTGGCGCCGCCGGCCGATTGCACGCAGCAGTGCGTGGCCTTGGCCGCAGAGCTGGACAAGGTATGGCAACTGCTCGGGCATCGTGCCGACAAGGTGGAGGTACTGTGGATCGGTGCGCCGCCGGCGGGGCTGCCGCCGATGCCCGCATTGCGCGTGCTACGCGACGATGCCCCCTTGCGCCAGGCATTGCCGCGCGGCACCGATGCGGCCGGCGTGCCGGTGTATGTGATCGACCCCAATGGCTTTGTGATCCTGCGGTATGCCCCCGGCTTCGACCCGGCCGGCCTGCGGTCGGATCTGGTCAAGCTGCTGAAACTGATGTGAGCCCGTTTCGATGAACCTGTTTGCGCCACCGGCGTTGTTCCGTCACTTCCATCGCATGGCCTGGCTGGCCGCGCTGTTCACTGCGAGCACGATCCTGTTCGGGTCGTTCGTGCGGTTGTCCGATGCCGGCATGAGCTGCCCGGACTGGCCCACCTGCTACGGCCGTGTGACCTGGCCGCAGACCAGCGACGAAGCCAATACGCACGTGGCCAGCAAGATCCGCCCGCTGGAATCGCACAAGGCCTGGCGCGAACAGGTTCACCGTTTCCTGGCCGGTGCGTTGGGCGTGGAAGTGTTGGTGTTGTCGTTGCTGGCGGTGCGTCGCCGTCGCATGGGCATTGCCCAGGTGGTGTCGGCTGCGGTGCTGGTGGCGTTGTCGATCCCGCTCTACATGTCCGGCTGGCACGCCACGGCGTTCGGCATGGCGATCACCGGCGAGGCCATCCTGCTGCTGGCGGCATTGCGCTGGAGCAACATCGATCTGGCGCGCGCAGCGGTGCTGACGCTGGCGGTGGTGATCTTCCAGGCCTTGCTGGGCATGTGTACGGTGACGTTGCTGCTCAAGCCGATCGTGGTGATGGGGCACTTGCTGGGCGGTATGCTGATGTTCTCGCTGCTGGTGTGGATGGCCTGGCGTGCGACGCATCTGCCGATCACCCTGGCCGATGCATCGCGCTTGAAGTGGCTGCTGCGCCTGGGCGTGGCGGTGCTGGGTCTGCAGATCGCGCTCGGTGGCTGGGTCAGCGCCAACTACGCCGCGCTGGCGTGCGGCGGCGGCAGCTGGTCGGCCGACAACTTCCCGCGCTGCGTCAGCCAGTGGTGGCCGCCGCACGATTTCCGTGAAGGTTTCACGCTATGGCGCGGCATCGGGGTGGATTACGAAGGCGGCGTGCTGGACGGTGCGGCACGTATCGCGATCCAGATGGCGCACCGGCTATGGGCAATTGCGACCGCGCTGTACTTATGGTGGCTGGCCTGGCGCTTGTCGCGCTCGCCGGGCATGCGGGTGTGGGCCGGCGCATTGGCGCTGCTGGTGGCCGTGCAGGTGACCCTGGGCATGCTCAACGTGAAGCTGGCGCTGCCGCTGGAGGTCTCGCTCATGCATAACGGCGGGGCGGTGGCGTTGTTGTTCGTGCTGGTCTCGCTGCTGGCGCGGCTGCGCGCGCCGGAGTGAGCATGGCTGTCAGCGCACGCGATTATTGGGATCTGACCAAACCCAAGGTGGTGGCACTGATCGTGTTCACCGCCTTGGTGGGGATGTTCCTGGCTATTCCCGACATGCCGACCTGGCTGCAGGTGCGCACCGGCGCGCTGGGCTTCCTGGGCATCTGGCTGGCCGCCTCGGCGGCGGCGGCGATCAACCAATTGCTTGATGCCAAGATCGACGCACAGATGGCGCGCACCTCATGGCGCCCATTGGTGGTGGGCAAGGTGCGGCCCTGGCAGGTGCTGGTGTTCGCCGGCGTGCTGATCGTGATCTCCATGACCATTCTGGTGGTGTGGGTGAATGTCATCACCGCCGTGCTGACCTTCGCCTCGCTGATCGGGTATGCGGTGATCTACACCGTCTACCTGAAGCGCGCGACCTCCCAGAACATCGTGATCGGCGGCCTGGCCGGCGCCACGCCGCCGATGCTGGGCTGGGCCGCGGTGACCGGGCTGCCGACCAGCGCCGACTGGATCAATGCCTCGTTGCTGGTGCTGATCATCTTCATCTGGACGCCGCCGCATTTCTGGGCGCTGGCAATCTTTCGTCGCGCCGATTACGCCAAGGCGGCCATCCCGATGTTGCCGGTAACCCATGGTGTGCCGCATACGCGCAAGCAGATCCTGGTCTACACCGTATTGCTGGCGATCGTGACCTTGGCGCCGGTGGCGGTGGGCATGAGCGGGATGTTCTACCTGGGCGGCGCAGCCGTGCTCAATGCGGTGTTCCTCTGGTACGCGTGGCGCATGCTGAACCCGCCGGACGAACTGTTTTCGATGAAGATGTTCGGGTACTCCATCGTGTACCTGATGGCGTTGTTCGCCTTCCTGATGGTCGACCATCTGCTGCTGCCGTGGGTGCGCTAGTCGCTGCGCTGATACGAGCGGCAACGCGGTGTGGTCTGCCGCCACTGACTGCGTCGCACCAGCGTATGGATGGATCACGTCTATAGCGCGCCTGCAGCGCCTGCGGCGCGTGGCGAAAGATCGCCGGATGAGGCGCCGCGTGCGGCGCGTCGAGGTCACCAGCGGCGTCCACGTCAGCAGGCGCCGCGGTTTGCGGCTTGCAAGCTTCTGATCATCACGCGTTGCCAGCACACGGCAGAGCTGTGACGACTCAACTCAGCCAACTGGCGCACTCGCTGGTAGTTTTGCTGTTGCAGCTGGACTGCATTTTCTGTTGCAGACGTGCCAGCACTGCGCTGCCTTCGCGGCGGTGCTGCTTGCTCCAGGTCTTCAGTGCGGTGCCGAGGGTGGTGAAGCGCTGACGGGTACGTTGCCGGTAACCATCCGGTTGACCGGCCAACTCGCCAATCACCTGGGCGGCGGCGCTCTCGATGCCGGCAGTATCGTCCGGGCTGAGCCGGATCAGCCCATCTACGTACATCACGCCCCACTGCACGCGTGTGGCGGGGCCCTGCGCGCTGTCGTAGGCCCGTTTGAGCCACAACAGGGCGGTCTTCTTGTCGCCGCGTTGTTCGGCCAGATCGGCCAACTCGGGCATGTAGTAGTACGGGGTCTTGCTGCGCGACAACTCGGCCAGCAGCAATTGCTCTGCCGCGCTGCGATCGCCGACCTCGCTCAGCAACGCGGCGGCCGTGCTGATGGTGGATTGGCGCTCCTCGTCGGTCTTGGCCGTGTCGGTGGCCCACTGCACGCGCTGGTGCACGACCTCCACCACGTCTTTCGGCAGCGGCGGTTGCGGGCCTTCGGCTTCGGTTTCGGTGGGCTGGCCTTGTGCCAGGCGTGCCAGCTGGATGCGCGCATACGCGGTGCCAAGCCGGTCGGAAATCGGCAATGAAGGATCGGCGTAGACCTTGTCCAAGGCCTGATTCAGTGCGTTGGAGAGCGCGCTGCGCACGCCGGCTTCATTGCTGGCGGCGGTGACCAGGCGCGCCGGCACATAGTTCAGCGTGCCGAGATTGGCGCGCACTTCTGCCGGGTCGGCCAACACTGTTTCCAGCAGCGTGCGATTTGCGCTGCTGGCAGCCGGCGGGTGTTTGGCGGCACTGATGGCGGCCAGGGCGAAGCTGCGTTGCAGTGCCGGCTGTGGCGCCGATGCCGAGAGCCGGGTGAGCACGTCGGCGGCGTCATCGGGTTTGACCAGCCGGTCGTCGGTGCCCCAGGCATAGTTGCCGAGCACGGCCCAGTCGTCCGCGCTGAGCTGTTGCGGCGTGTGCAGCGCCTTGTCGAGCAGTTGCTGGGCGGTGCTGGTGCTCTTGGCCGCAACCCGCAACACCTCAGCCAGGCGTGCGTTATCGGCATCGCCTGCCAGCCGGGTGATTTCGCTGTGATCCGAGCGCAGCACGATGATGGTGGGATAGCCCTTGACCCCGAAGCGCTCGCCCCAGGCCTGCGCGCCTTCGGAATCGCCGTCCAGGTGCACGGCGACAAATTGCTGGGTGCGCGCGATGAAGGCCGGATCCTTGAACAGCGTGGCCTTGAGGCGATTGCAGGGCGGGCACCAGGCTGCGCCCCAATACAACAGGATCGGCTTGCCGCTGTCCTTGGCTTCGGCAAAAGCGTCTTCCACATCGCCCTCGCGCCAGGCGATGCCGGCAGCGGCTGTCGGCGTGGACGCTGTCTTGGGCTGTGGGGGCGCCGCAGGCGGTGCTGGTTTGTTGCAGGCGGCCAGCGCAGCCAGCACTGCCAGCAGCGCGATCAAGGATGGGGAAGGGCGTCGCAGCGACAGCGTCATGGCAAATCACCGTGGGGCGGCAGGAGGTCGATCACGCACTCTAGCGGCCGCTGGCGGACCAGGGCCGGAGTGCGTCATAACCGTTGTACATCTGCTTACAACCCGGATTTGCGGCGATGCGAACTGCTGTTACGCAATGCGCAGCGGGCAGGCGCTGGCGCGGCGCATCGTCAATGGCGCTCGGTTGCGCCTTGCGGCTGGCCCGAGGCACCGCGCGCATAACGTGCGGCCACAACGGCGCAGACGATCAGCTGCAGCTGGTGATACAACATGATCGGCAACACGATCGCGCCCAGCCCGCCGCCGGCAAACATCACCTTGGCCATCGGCACGCCAGTGGCCAAACTCTTCTTCGAGCCGCAGAAGACGATGGCGATTTCATCGGCGCGGCTGAAGTGCAGGCGCCGCGCGATGCAGGTGATCGAAAGCATCGCCATGGCCAACAACAACGCTGCAGCGCCGAGTACCGCCAGCAGCGCAGGCAGCGGCGTCTTCTGCCACAGCCCTTCGTTCACCGATGCGCTGAAGGCGGTATAGACCACCAGCAGAATGGTGCCTTGATCGGTGTAACGCAGCACGGCGCGATGGCGTTCGACCCAGCCGCCGATCCACGGACGCATGAAATGGCCGGCCAGAAACGGCACCAGCAATTGCAGCAGGATCTTGCCGATCGCCTCGGCCGGATGCGCCATCGCGCCTTGGCTGCCGACCAGTGCGCCCATCAGCAACGGGGTGAAAAACACGCCCAGCAGGCTGGAAAGCGAAGCCGCGCAGACCGCAGCCGGCACATTGCCGCGCGCCATCGATGTGAACGCGATCGAGGACTGCACCGTGGACGGCAGCGCGCACAGGAACAGCACGCCGACATACAGCTCCGGCGTCAGTACCAGATGCGCCAGTGGTTTGAACAACAGCCCAAGTAACGGGAACAGGACGAAGGTGCAGCCCAGAATCACCAGATGCAGGCGCCAGTGCAACGCGCCGGCCTTGACCGCTTCGCGCGACAGCCGCGCGCCGTGCAGGAAGAACAGCGCCGCGATCGCCACGTCGGTGACATCGTCCATGACCGCAGCAGCCGTACCCGAGACCGGGAGAAACGAGGCCAGTGCGACCGTGCACAGCAGCGCGAGGGTGAAGGGGTCAATGCGCAACCGCGCCAGCAGCTTCTTCATCGAGATCCAACGGTAGCGCGCGATCTTGCGCCTGGTATGGACCATTCTACGATGCGTGCTGTGGCATCGACGCCACCGTTCACGCCTGAAACGGCCCGGCGGTGCGCGATTGCCTTGCGCTGCATCCAGCCGCACAGCGCTGCATCACAACGCTGCGAGCGCCTTGAGCAGTTCGCGCATTTCGTATTTGTCGGTGTCGTCCAGCCCTTGCGCGCGCTGTTTGGCCTGCAGCTCTTCCACGCGCTGACGCAGCAACTGCTTGTCGAGTTGCGCGACGACGTCATGCAGCTCAAGCGTCCAACTGTGTTCGTCGCCGGGAAGCTCCTGCGCCGCCAGCTTCTGCAAGGCAGCGAGTTCCTCGCGCTCGGCGAAGTGCTCCAGCAGCGCGCCCGTGCTGATTTCCGGGCGTTGCCGGACCAGGTCCAGCAATTCCATCAACAAGTCGATCCCGGGCAGGCGCAGCCCGGAAAAATCATGCACGCCCTCCAGGCTCATCGCCAATGACGGCCGTTGCAGCAGGATGGCGATGGACGCACGCACCAGGCTGCGTTTCTGTGTGGGCGCGCCCATGCGGGCAGGCGGCCGCGGCCTGGGTGCGGGCTGCTGCGCAGACGCATTGGCGCCAACCCCGGTCAGGCGCGCCAGTTCCTGTTTCATCAGATCGCCGAATGCGCCCTCGGGGATTTGCGCCAACAGCGGGCGCGCACGTTCGGCCAGGCGCGCCTTGCCGTCCAGCGTGTGCAGGTTGATCTCACGCGACATCTCGTCGAAGAAGAACTGCGACAGCGGCGTGGCCTGTTTCAGGCGCTGATCGAAGGCCTGTGCGCCTTCCTTGCGTACGATGGTGTCCGGGTCCTCGCCATCGGGCAGGAACAGGAAAAACGCCTGGCGGCCATCCTTCATGCGCGGCAGCACCGATTCGAGCGCGCGCCAGCCGGCCTTGCGCCCGGCGTTGTCGCCATCGAAACAGAAATACACATCCGGCGCGTTGCGGAACAGCAGCTCGGCATGTTCGGGCGTGGTGGCGGTGCCCAGCGTGGCCACCGCCTGGGTGACGCCGAACTGGAACAGCGAGACCACGTCCATGTAGCCTTCCACCACGATCAGCCGCTCGATCTTCTGATTGGCCTGCCGCACCTGCCACAGGCCGTACAACTCGCGGCCCTTGTGGAACAGCGCGGTTTCCGGCGAGTTGAGGTACTTCGGCCCCGGGTCGCGGCCATCGGCCGGCGCGCCCATGATGCGTCCGCCGAAGGCGATCACGCGGCCGCGGCGGTCGAAGATCGGGAACATCACCCGGTCGCGGAACTTGTCGTACACATGGCCGCGATCGTTCTTGGAAAACAGCCCGGCGCGCTCGAGCACGCTCATGCGCCGCGCATCGGTGCCCAGGGTGTCCTTCAATGCGCTGTAGCCGTCGGGCGCATAGCCGATCTGGAAACGCGCGCGGTTGTCGGCATCCACGCCGCGCCCGTCCAGATAGTCGCGAGCGCGTCCGCTGCCCTCGAGCTGGCGCTGGAAGAACTTGGTGGCCGCTTCCAGTGCCGAGTACAGCTCGCGGCTGTCGTCCTGCTGTTGCGGCGTGCGTTGCTGCGTCTCGCGCGGGATGTCCATGCCGGCGCGCTTGGCCAGCTCGTCGACCGCATCGAGAAATTCGAGGCGGTCGTAATTCATCAGGAAACTGATTGCGGTGCCGTGCGCGCCACAGCCGAAGCAGTGATAGAACTGCTTGGTCGGCGACACCGTGAACGAGGCCGAACGCTCGTCGTGGAACGGGCAGCGCGCCGAATATTCCTTGCCCTGACGCTTGAGCGGCACGCGACCGCCCACCACCTCGACAATGTCGGTGCGTGCAAGCAGTTCGTCGATAAACGCGTCGGGGATGCGGGCCATCCCGCTAGGATATCCCAGCGGCCTGCCAGTACTTCGTCGCCCCCGCCGACGAGGCCGGGGAGGCCGGCACTGCAGCAGAGTCCTCAGCCGCGTGGCAGCGCGTGCGACTCCGATGCTGAAGATGCAGGCGCTGCATCGGCAGGCGGCACGATCACCGGCGGATGTTCCGGATCCACGCCCGCCTCGCGCAGCTTGCGATGCGAGCGCACCCGCTCGTCGATCACCGCGGTGATCAAGGCGCCGACGAAGAACACCACCGAGGCGTAGTACATCCACACCAGCAGGATGACCAATGTCCCCATCGAACCGTAGGCGCTGCCCGGCGCTGCGGTGGCGATGTACACGCCGATGGCGTAGCGGCCCAGCGCGAACAACACCGCGGTGATGACGCCGCCCAGGAACGCCTGGCGCCAGTCGACGGTGCGATCGGGCAGGTAGCGATACAGGAACGCGAACGCCAGCGAGTACAGGGCCAGCGTGGTCACGTAGCCGACTGCCGGCAGGACCGAGGGCAGGCGCGCAAAGACCACCTGCAGTGCGGTGGTGGCAATCATCGACACGATCAGCAAGAAGCCCAACGCCAGGATCACCCCGAACGAGAACACCCGCTTCTGCAGCCAAGCCATCAAGCCGTCCAGGCGTTGCTTGTCGGTGCGGAAGATCAGGTTCAAGGCGTTCTGCAACTGCGCAAACACCGCCGTGGCGCCGATGAACAGCAGTAGCGTGCTCCATACCCCGGCCAGCGAGCCAACGCCAGGTTGATCGGTGGCATTGCGAATGACGGTCTGCGCGACTTCGGCCGCGCTGCCGCCGGCCAATTGCCCGATTTGCTGCACCAATGCTTCCTGCGCTGGCGGATAGAGCGAGGCAGTCAGCCACAACAGCAGCACCAGCAACGGGGCCAGCGACAGCAGCGCGTAGAACGACAACGACGCCGCCTGCGTCATCACGTCGATCTCGATGAAGCGGTTCAGCAGCGCCATCGGCACGCTCCGCTGCAGACGGCTAAGATGCTTGTGCAGATAGGCGGAGGAAAGCGTCGTCACCGGTGGGAGGATCCTTGGCGCATACCGTTGGCGCGGAGGCGGCGTCAGGGCAAAGACGGTATGCGGAAAGACCTTGCCCATGCCTGCGCTGGCGTACCCGTTCTAGCAGGGCCGGATCGAAGGACGGGTGAAAGCGCGCACGTGTTGCGGGCTAAGCAGCAGGCGGCGCACCTGATATGCGCAGTCTGTTGCGCGTCGTGAGCAACGCGCGCGGCGTGTCTGTCAGCGCGTTCAATGTGCGCCAGTCGCCGGTGCACCTGTAGGGCCGCGTGCTTGGCACTGCCGGAGTCCACGCGACGACCGGGACGCAGACTGTGCAGAGCGCTTCGGCCGCATGCTGGGCCATGCGCGTTTGAACGAGGGCGCGCGCCCTGCCCGATGCGTTGCGTGTCGCAGATGTGCAACGGCCTTGGCGCTCCAGCGGCGTCTTGCAACATCACTGCGCGTTAAGAGGTCCGCCTTCCATTGGAAAAGCCGCTCGGTGGTGCGGCAGGCAGTGCCGCACTCGCCGCAGTGCCCTGGCCGTGGCCGTGGCACAGGGCGCTGCGGCGATCGATCAGCCTGCCAGCTGCTGCTTGACCAAAGTCGAGACCAGGCCCATGTCGGCCTGACCGGCCAGCTTGGGCTTGAGTGCGCCCATCAGCTTGCCGATATCCGCCGGGCTGCTTGCCCCGGTCTCGGAGATCGCGGCCCGGATGGCAGCCACGATCTCGGCTTCGCCCATCTTGGCCGGCAGATAGCGCTCGATCACCACGATCTCCTCGCGCTCGATCTGCGCCAGGTCATCGCGCGCGGCGGCTTCGAACTGGGTGACCGAGTCCTTGCGCTGCTTGACCATCTTGTCCAGCACGGCGATCACGGCGGCATCGTCCATCTCGATGCGCTCGTCCACTTCCTTCTGCTTGATGGCGGCGTTGATCAGCCGGATCACGCCCAGGCTGTGCTTGTCGCCGGACTTCATGGCGGCCTTCATGTCATCGGTGAGCTGCTGCTTCATGGACATGCGGTAACTCCTGAGTGTAGGTATC
The DNA here is from genome assembly GCF_000961215.1 of Xanthomonas citri pv. citri. Lineage (NCBI taxonomy): Bacteria > Pseudomonadati > Pseudomonadota > Gammaproteobacteria > Lysobacterales > Lysobacteraceae > Xanthomonas > Xanthomonas citri. The sequence continues at coordinate 4,533,269 of NZ_CP008998.1, read as the reverse complement.
GAGTGGTGGACAAGGCGCCTAAGCGGGCTGGGTACCTCGGCCGAACGGGGGGCAGGGCGTGCGTGGAGAGATGCCTTGCAGCGCCTCGCGCCTCGCGCGGATTGCTTAATGTCTCCAGTGCAATGCCGTGTAGCGGACCAATACAAAAAGCCGGCGACGCTTGCGCGTGCCGGCTCTTGGGTTCGCTCCCGATAGGTCGCGCCTTCAGCGCAGACCCATCGGCAAGGAACCGCATTCGATCAGTACAAGCGCTGACGCTTGGTGACGTCGCGCGAGGAACGACGCAGCTGACGCTTCACGGCAGCGGCAGCCTTACGCTTACGCTCCTGGGTCGGCTTTTCATAGAACTCGCGCTTGCGGGTTTCGGCCAGCACGCCGGCCTTTTCGCAGGTGCGCTTGAAACGACGGAGCGCAAATTCGAAGGGCTCGTTCTCGCGGACTTTAACGCTGGGCATGTGTTCTCCAGAAATGGGATTTCCGTCCGGGAGCCCCGGGCGGGTGCGAGCGGACTCGCGTGACGGAATTTCCGGGTTGCCCCGGCGAGCCGCGCATTATAACGACTTGCCGACGACCTGCAAGCCCCCGGCAGAATTTGCCGGCGCGACGCGAATAAAGCATGCGCCCGGGCCATATGCGGCCGGCACGGTAGGGCGATGCAGCATCTTGCCATCGGCCGATCTGCGCAGCACAAAAGCTGCGAAAATAGCTGCATCTCCCCATGCCGAGCTGCCGTGAAAGTTCTTGGGATCGAATCATCGTGCGATGAGACCGGCGTAGCGGTCTACGACACCGAATTATCCGGCGTGCCGGCGCTGCGCGCGCATGCGGTCTACAGCCAGATCGCGCTGCATGCCGAATACGGCGGCGTGGTACCGGAGCTTGCCAGCCGCGACCATGTGCGCAAGCTGCTGCCGCTGATCCGCCAGACCCTGGGCGAGGCCGGGCTGCGCATCGACGAACTGGATGGTGTGGCCTACACCGCGGGGCCGGGGCTGGTCGGCGCATTGCTGGTCGGTGCCGGCGTGGCGCGCTCGCTGGCCTGGGCATTGGATGTGCCGGCGATCGGCGTGCACCATATGGAAGGCCACTTGCTGGCGCCGTTGATGGAAGACGACCCGCCGCAGGCGCCGTTCGTGGCCTTGCTGGTATCCGGCGGGCATACCCAACTGGTGTCGGTGAAGGCGCTGGGCAGCTACCAAGTGCTGGGCGAGACGCTGGACGATGCGGCCGGCGAAGCCTTCGACAAGACCGCCAAGATGATGGGCCTGCCGTACCCGGGCGGCCCGCAGCTGGCCGCCTTGGCCGAAACCGGCACGCCGGGGCGCTATAAGTTCGCGCGGCCGATGACCGACCGGCCCGGCCTGGATTTCAGTTTCAGTGGGCTCAAGACCCAGGTGCTGCTGGCCTGGCGGTCCAGCGACCAGTCCGACACCACCCGGGCGGACATCGCGCGCGGCTTCGAAGACGCGGTGGTGGACACCCTGGCCATCAAGTGCCTGCGCGCGCTGGACGCGGCCGGCTGCGACACCCTGGTGGTGGCCGGCGGCGTGGGCGCAAACAAGCGCCTGCGCGCGCGCCTGCAAGAGGCTGCCCAGCGCCGCGGCGGCCGGGTCTGCTTCCCGCGCCCGGCCTTGTGCACCGACAACGGCGCGATGATCGCCTTCGCCGGCGCGCTGCGGCTGCAGGCCGGTGAGCATGCGGATGCGGCGGTGCATGTGACGCCGCGGTGGGATATGGCGGCGCTGCCGCCACTGGCGGCGCAGGAATCGGGAGTGGGGAATCGGGAATAGTGAAGAGTGAAGAGTGAAGAACTCTACTCCGATCCTATCCGTACGTGCGCTGTTGTCTTTGCTCCTACCAATTCCCTATTCCCGACTCCCGATTCCCCATGGATAAAGTGTTTATTGAAGGTCTCGACATCGATGCGCTGATCGGCATCTACGATTGGGAACGGCGCATCCGGCAGACCTTGCGGTTCGATCTGGAAATGGGCTTTGACAACCGCATTCCGGCGGCCAGCGACGACATCGCCGATACGCTGAACTACAAGGCGGTGAGCAAGCGCCTGATCGAGTTCGTGCAAGCCTCGGACTTCGGGCTGGTGGAGACGCTGGCCGAGCGCTGCGCGGCGCTCGTGCTGGACGAATTCGGCGTGCACTGGCTGCGGTTGAAGCTGAGCAAGCCGGGGGCAGTGCGCGGCGCGCAGGCGGTGGGCGTGATCATCGAGCGGGAACGCGCCGCCTGATTGTCGCGAACCGCTCGCCTGGCTGGCTTATCGCTGCATGCTTGGATCCCGGAATATCGACGGTTGCGGCGGCCCAGGCGCTGCGCCGCTGCCGCTCCGGCGGGCAACATGCCGTGCAACCGGCCTCTACAAATCCCCAATCTCGAATCCCGGCCTTCAAAACTTGCCTCCCCGCAGGCGCGTCAGGCTAGAATTGACGGCCATGTAAACGTTTTCTCAAGGATCTCATGGCTGCTGATCGCATCGAAACCCTGATTGCCCGGATGACCGTCGAAGAGAAGGTCGGACAGTTGGGTGTGTTCGCCGACATGGTGCGGCCGTTCGCGCCGGACGTGAATCCCGAGGCCAACGTGCTCAATGCCGACGAGGTGTTGCAGCAGGTGCGCTTGGGTCGGGTCGGCTCGCTGTTCAATGGCGTGGGCGCCGCGCTGGGCGTGCAGATCCAGAAAGTCGCCGTGGAAGAGAGTCGCCTGGGGATCCCGGTGATCCTGGCCGCCGACGTGATCCACGGCATGCGCACGGTGTTCCCGATCCCGCTGGGCGAGGCGGCCAGTTTCGAGCCGGCGTTGGCCGAGCGCACCGCGCGCGCCACCGCGATCGAGGCCACCGCTGCCGGCCTGCACTGGACCTACGCGCCGGCCGTGGACATCGCGCGCGACCAGCGCTGGGGCCGTGGCGCCGAGGGTGCCGGCGAAGACGTGATGCTGGGCGCGGCCTTTGCCGCTGCCCGTGTGCGCGGGTTCCAGGGCAGCGACCTGACCGCCCACGATTGCCTGCTGGCCACGCCCAAGCATTTCGCCGCCTATGGCGCAGTGGCGGCAGGCATGGAATACAACACCGTCGACATTGCGCCGCAGACGCTGCGCGATGTGCATTTGCCGCCGTTCAAGGCCGCCTTCGATGCCGGCGCATTGACCGTGATGTCGTCCTTCAACGACATCAACGGCGTACCGGCCAGCGCCAACCATGAGTTGCTGACCGAGATCCTGCGCGGGGAATGGCAGTTCCCCGGCGTGGTGATTTCCGATTACACCGCCGACATGGAATTGATCGCCCATGGCTATGCCGCCGACGAGCGCGACGCGACCAAGAAGGCCTTCCTGGCCGGGTTGGACCTGAGCATGCAAAGCGGCTTTTATGCCGCGCATCTGCCGTCGCTGGTGGAAAGCGGCGAGGTGCCGATGGCCACGTTGGATGCCAGCGTGCGGCGCATCCTGCAGCTCAAAGAAGCGATCGGGCTGTTCGACAATCCGTATCGCTCGCTGGACCCGGCGCGCGAAGCCGACACCACGCATCTGCCGGCGCACGATGCGCTGTCGCGCGACGCGGCGCGGCGTTCGATCGTGCTGTTGAAAAACGAAGGCGGCGTGTTGCCTCTGAAGAAGAGCGGCCAGCGCATCGCGTTGATCGGCCCGTTCGTGCAGGACCGCGAAAACATCGAGGGCTGCTGGACCCTGTTCGGCGACAAGGAACGCTACGTGACCCTGGAGCAGGGCGTGCGTGCGGTGGTCGGCACCGAAGATCTGAGCGTGGTGGCGGGCTGCGGACTGGAAGAGGCGCTGCCGGGTGGCATTTCCGCTGCGATCGATGCGGCGCAGGCGGCCGATGTGGTGGTGCTGGCGTTGGGCGAGCCGCAGCGTTTCAGTGGCGAGGCGCAATCGCGCACCGAGATCACCTTGCCGCCGGCGCAACAGGCACTGGCTGAAGCGATTGCAGCGACCGGCACCCCGATGGTGGTGTTGTTGCGCAATGGTCGCGCGCTGGCCTTGGGTGGCGCGGTGCGCGATGCCGACGCGATTGCCGTGACCTGGTACCTGGGCACGCAGACCGGTACCGGTGTGGCCGATGTGTTGTTCGGCGACTACAACCCGTCGGCGCGTCTGCCGATCAGCTTCCCGCAGGCGACCGGGCAGCAACCTTATTTCTATAACCATCTGCGCACCGGGCGCCCGGAATTGCCGACCCTGTCCGAGTACAAGGCGCGTTGGCGCGAGATGCCAAACGAGCCGTTGTATCCGTTCGGGCATGGCTTGAGCTACACCACGTTTGCGTATGCGCAGCCGCAGTTGAGCGCGGCGCAACTCGGCTGGGATGAGGCGCTGACCATCACCACGCGCGTCAGCAACACCGGCAAGGTCGCCGGCGAGGAAGTGGTGCAGTTGTATGTGCACGATCGCGTGGCCAGTCGCGTGCGTCCGGTGCGCGAACTCAAGGGGTTTCGCAAGGTATTGCTGCAGCCCGGCGAGAGCCAGGACGTGGTGTTCACGCTGGAGCGCGATGCGCTGGCATTCACCAACCACAAGGGCGTCTTCGGTGCGGAGCCGGGTCTGTTCGATGTATGGGTGTGCGCGTCGGCCAAGAGCGGCGAGGCAGTCACCTTCGAGCTGCTGGAACGCTGATAGAAGCGCGCTTGGCACACTTGGCTACAGCACGAAGCGCCCGCTGACGTCGTGGTCAAACGCGATGACGACTGTCCAATGTCGCCATCGCCCTTGCCGGTGCAGCGCATCGGATGCACCGGCTTATGCTGCGGAATCGATCAGGCGTCGTTTTCGACCGCGGCCTTGCTCTTGGGCGTGAGTTTCAGCAGACGCCCGGTACTGCCACTGGCTTCGTCTTCCAGTAGCCAGAGCGCGCCGTCCGGGCCTTGCTCCACTTCGCGGATGCGTGCGCCCATGTCGTAACGGGCCACTTCGCGCGGCTGGTCACCCAGCGACACCTGCACCAGCGCCATCGACGACAGCCCACCGATAAAGCCATTCCCGCGCCATGTCGGGAATTGCTTGCCGCTATAGATCACAAAACCTGCCGGCGAAATCACCGGCGTCCAGCTGATCTTGGGCGCGGCGAACTCCGGGCGCGTGTTGTGATCGGGGATCGGCGTGCCGTCATAGTTGTCGCCGTTGGAGACGATCGGGTAGCCGTAGTTGGCGCCACGCTGGATCAGGTTCAACTCATCACCGCCGAGCGGCCCCATTTCGTGTTCCCACAGGCGGCCCTTGCTGTCGAAGGCCAGGCCAAGAATATTGCGATGGCCCAACGACCACACCTGCGCAGCAACGCCGCCTTGCGCAACGAACGGGTTGTCGGCCGGCACGCTGCCGTCGTCGTTGAGCCGGATCAGTTTGCCGAGGTTGGCTTTCATGTCCTGGGCAGGAGTGAACTTCTGCCGTTCGCTGGAGCTGATCCACAGCTTGCCATCGGGCCCGAACGCGAGCCGATGCCCGAAATGACCATTGCCGGTGACTTTGGGGTCCTGGCGCCAGATCACTTTCAGGTCCGAGAGCGTGCCGCCGCCGGTTGCATCCAGCGTGAGCTTGGCGCGCGCCACCGCAGCGCCGCGCGTGTCGCCTTCGCCCGGCTCGGCATAACTCAGGTAGACCAGCCCGTTCTTGGCGAAGCGCGGATGCGCCAGAACATCGCCGAAACCGCCTTGACCACCGTAGGCAACCGTCGGCACTCCGGTGACGGCGCTCTTGCGTTTGGTCTTAGTGTCCAGGCGCATCAAGGCACCGCGCTTTTCGCTGACCAGCAAGCTGCCATCGGGCAGGAAGGTCATTGCCCAGGGTTCGTCGAAATCGGCGACCGTGGTGGCCTGAAATGGCCACTGTGCTTTGGGGATGGAGGCCGCGGGGGCGGCTGCGGGCGCGGCAACTGCAGTGCCGGCAGTGAACAGGCTGGCCGAGCAGGCCAGGGCAAGCAGGCGACGGACAGACATGGGGTCCTCCTGGGGATGGGCACGGTACGCTGCAGCCCTCCCGCAACGTGTCCCGCGTCGGGTTTTCAAGTACCTTACACGACGTCGCGAGGGTCGCCCTTGTTGCAGATCACTGTCTGCAAGACGCCCGCGTCTCACATCGTCGTATGTCGTGCATCGTTCCACCATGAAAAGGAGTTTCCATGGCCACGCAAAAAACCTCGCCTGCTTTTGTCGCCGCATCCTGGGCCGCATTATTGCTGGGCGGTGCGGCGTATCTGGTGGGTTTGTGGAATGCCCAGATGTTGCTCAACGAGAAGGGCTACTACTTCACGCTATTGTTGTTCGGTTTGTTCGCCTCTGTCTCGTTGCAGAAAAGCGTACGTGACCGCGCAGATGGAATTCCGGTGACCGGCTTGTACTATGCCATCTGCTGGTTTTCGCTGAGTGTTGCGTTGGTGCTGCTGACCATCGGCTTGATCAATGCCACGCTGTTGCTGAGCGAGAAAGGATTTTACGCAATGGCCTATGCGCTGAGCCTGTTTGGTGCAGTTGCGGTACAGAAGAATACCCGCGATGCGATGGAGATCAGTGACGCATCGCGTAGTGCGCGCAGCGTGCCGCCGGCACTGGACTGATACGCTAAAGATCGCGCGATGCAACAACGCCACCTTGACGGTGGCGTTGCCGTTTTTAGCGTTTAGGCGTGTCGTCGCCAGTGACGAAATCGGCCGCGTTTTCCCAGGCGCGCTTGACTGCATGCCGCGCCTTGCTCCAACTCAGCGACGAGGTGCCGCGCTTGGCTTCCCAATCGCGATGCAACTCGGCTTCGACCTGGTCGTAAGCGCGCGCGTTGTCGCGGATACGCGCTTCATGACCTGCGAGATAAGCACCTTCGTAGTCTTCGTAGCGATCGCCTTCGGTGTAATACGGCTCTTCGGTGAAGCGTTCGCGCCAATACGTCGATACGTTCTGGCTGCGGTCTTCGTCCGGCGCCCGGCCCGGAATCTGATACGGCACGTTCATGCGCGTCTCCGTGGTGGATGTGCGCATTACCCTAGGTCGCTTGCCGTTAATTTCATTGCCATGGCAGGTGAGGAGTACATCAACGCAGCAGGTTCGACACGGCGGCGTAGACCAGGCTTTCAACGCGCGATCGCGACCGCGTTGCGCGGCATGGAGGGCGGTCTTGGATGGCGCTTCAGGTGGTCGCCGAGGCCGCTTCATACGGCAACGGGGTTGCACCGGCAGCCACCATGGCGGCCTCGGCCTCCTGCAGCGCCGGCTGCTCTGCATCGATAATCACCAGTACGCGCCCGGCCTGGATTTGCTCTTCGAACTGACGGCGTACCGGATCGGGCACCGTGGCGCCGATCAACGCCGACGACCAGCTACCGACCAGCGCGCCAGCCAGTGCCATGACGCCCGCGCCGGCCAAGGTCAGCCCGATCGGGGGTACTGCAATGGCGACCAGGCCAGCCACCAGGCCAGCCGCACCACCGGTGGCGGCGCCGCGCGCGGCAGCAGGGAGGAAGTCGGTTTTGACGTCCTTCCGTTCGTCTGGCACGTCCTGCAGCTCGATATCGGAGCGGGCGATCAACGACAGCGCATCGTTGTCGATGCCGGCACTGCGCGCGGCCTGCAGCACGCGCTGAGCGCTGTCGAGATCGGCGGCGCTGTAGACATGGCGAAGTTTCATCGCAAGCTCCCATGCAGATAGAAGCGCAGCGTTGAGTGCACGCGGTTAGGCGTGCGTGAGCGCTGCGCGAGCATGCCGCGAAATCGCAGGTCACCGCGCGGGGAGCGTCTCACTGTCCGATGCACGGGAACCTACACAAAACATGGTGTGGTGCGGGCATGCCGCTTCAAAGGCTGCTCAACAGCAGTTCGTTGTGCCCTCAGCCGCCTTCGACCCGCTTGCGCGGAAACAGATAAAACACCCAACCGACCAAAAGCGCCACGCCTGCTGCGGCCAGATTCTGCCAGCTGGCGCTGGCCAGCAGGCCCAGCGACAGCACCAAGGCGGCGATGGGGATGGCCGGTCCGCCGGGCAGGCGCAACGTGTCGGTGCGCTGCCGGTACCTGCGCGCCAGCACGATCACTGCCGCGGCGGTGCCGATGTAGGCGAACAGGCGGGTGACCATCGACAGTAACGCCAGCTGCGTAAACGATCCCGACAATGCCAATGCAAGCGACAACGCGCCCTGCGTGAGCACCGCCGCTGCGGGCGTGTGGAAGCGCGGATGCACGCGTGCCAGAAACGCAGGGCCATAGCCATCGCGCGCAAGCGCAAACAGAAAGCGCGGGCCAAGCATCACGGTGTTGCTGGTGGTGCCGAGGATGGAAATGGTGGCGCCCACGGTGAGGATCAGTGCCAACGCTTCGCCACCGAATCGGCTTGCGGCATCTGCCAGCGGCGTCGGCGAGGCCGCAAGGTTGGGCAGGGTGCCCTGCGCCACCACCTGCACCGCTGCGTAGATCAGGGTGACGGTAACGATCATGGTGATCAACGCAAATGGCACATCGCGCCGCGGGTTGCGGTATTCGCCAGCGGCTGCGGGAATGTTTTCGAAACCTGCGTAGGCGAACAGCAGCAGCAAGGCCGCTTCACCGAGATTGCCCAGGTCGCGCAGATCGGGCGCGGTGCCGGCAAACGCCCATGACCAATCGACATAGAACAGGCCGATCGCCACGAACAGCAACAACGGCACCAGCTTGCCGATCACCAGCGCGATGCCGGTACGCGCGGCCGATTTCACGCCGATCACGTTGATCGCGGTGGGCAGGCCCAGCGAGCCGACGACGACCAGCAAGCGCGCCCAGGTATCGGTGGCGGCGGTGGGCCAGAACCGCGCCACTGCGTCGGCCAGGCCATTGCTCAAGGCAGCCGCCGAACTGATGCGCGTGAGCCAGATCATCCAGCCAATCTGAAAACCGACGAACGGGCCGAATGCTTCGCGCGTGTAGAGGTAGCTGCCGCCGGGCGTATCGAAGTAGCTGCCCGCCTGCGCGTAGCACAGCACCAGCAAGGCGACCGCAAGGCCGGCCAGCATCACGGCCCACAGGCTCATCGGCCCGAGCAGCGCGGCGGTTGCGGCAGGCAGCAGGTAGATGCCGCTGCCGATGACATCGTTGATCGACAGGCCGACGATCTGCCATCGGCTGACGACGCGGACCAAGCCTGTCGCGTCCGGCGCGGGCTGCGGTGTGCTCATGGCGCGTCCCCGGTCAGTTCGGGCAATTGCCATGCAGTGTGCAGGTGCGCGTATTCGGCGCGTGGCAGCAGCACGAACAGCGGGTGATCGTCCGGCTTCAGCCAGGCGAGCAAGCGTTGCATGTCGGCCGCTGCCATCGCGGTGCAGCCGGCGGTGAACTGGCCCGGGGTACGCCACACGTGCGCGAAGATGCAGCTGCCGCGTCCGGCAACGGCCCTGGGGTTGTGCGCGATGACGAAGCCCTCGCTGTAACGCGCATCGCCTGCGTGGCGCAGATCCAGGCGCATCGGCTCGGTCGAGCCGGCAACGGCCGCCTCGCCCACTTGCGCGGCATCGACGATGCGGTTGTACAGCGGCGAGCTGGGCACATCCATGCAGTAATGGGTAGCGCTCATCGCCTGGTACGGCATCGCGCTGTCGATCTTCGACGCATAGCCGAACGCCGGGCCAATGGCGAAGACGCCGGCAGGGCTGCGGCCATCGCCTTCGCGCTTTTGCGGGCCTTGCATCTGCGCAGGATGCAGGCCCTCGCCCCAGGCACTGCCATGCCGCCCGAGCGCGACGGCGAAGCTCTGGGCAGCCGGTTGCCATTTGCCATCCACACGGGTGAAGGTGCGCAGACGCGCCTGGGTGCTGTCCCAGTCTGCGGTGGTCACCACGATCAACGTGCGTGCATGGTTCAACGCATCGATCGGGCTGGCCGCGATGGCAAGACTGCTACAGCTTGTCAGCACCAGCAGCACAAAGGATCGAAACACGATGGCAAGGCGCATGCAGGCTCCGGGCAATGGTCGAGCGGGATGAGTCTAAAGGCGAGACACGGTTGTCTGGAAACGGCGCGCTACGGTGGTGCGTGACCGACGCCGCGTTGTCGCTACTGTACTCAGCAATGCTGTTGCGTGGTGCATGTGCGTGCCGCGCACCAGACAGGCGCGTCCCTTGCTCGGAATCGGCGAGTAACGCTGGTCAAACCAACGTTACAGCGCGGTCTGCCTCCACTTGGGGGGCTGTTCGCCGCCCGCGTCGGCCGCTCTCACGCCGGCAACAGCTCCAGCCCACGAATGCGGCGGATGCCCAGTCCCGGCGAATCGTCGATGTGGATCTGTGCCTCGTCGAACCGCACGCCGCCCTCGGTGGGGTCGAACTGCCCAAGCGCGGGCGCATCCAGATCGGCCAGGGTGATGCTGTCGGCCTTGGCCACCGCCAGATGCACCGCGGCGGCCACGCTGATGCTGGATTCGATCATGCAGCCGATCATGCATGGCAACCCGTACAACCCGGCGATGTCGGCGATGCGGATGGCATTGGACAGCCCGCCGGTCTTCATCAGTTTGATGTTGATGATGTCGGCGGCGCGACGCTGAATCAGCGCGATCACCTGCATGGGCGAGAAGACGCTCTCGTCGGCCATCACCGGCGTGTCGATGCGTGCGGTGACGAAGGCGAGCCCGTCGAGGTCGGCGGCCTTGACCGGCTGCTCCAGCAGCCCCAGCGCGATGCCGCCATCTTCCAGCGTACGCATGGTGCGCACCGCTTGTTTGGGCGTCCAGCCTTGATTGGCATCCAGCCGCAGCGATGCGCGCCCAGCGACTGCGGCATGAATTGCCGTGACGCGTTCGACATCCGACTCGATGTCCTTGCCGACCTTGATCTTCAGTGCGCGATAGCCGTGCGCGAGCGCCGCTTGCGCCTGCGCCACCATGGTGTCGATGGTATCGGCGCTGATGGTGATGTCGGTCGTGACGCGCGGCGTGCCGCCACCGAGCAACTGGTACAGCGGCGCACCAAAACCCTGCGCCCACAGATCGTACAGTGCGATTTCCACCGCGGCCTTGGCGCTGGTGTTGCGTTCGAGCGCGTGTTGAACGAGCCCGCATAGCCGGTTGAGATCGGCTACGTCCTGTCCGATCAGCTTGGGGCCGATGCAGTGTTCGATCGCGGCAACGATGCTGCCATGGGTATCGCCGGTGATGGGTGCGGTGGCGGGCGCGGCGCCGTACCCGATGTGGCCGCTGTCGGTCTGCAACAGCACCACCACGTCCTCGATTGCCTGCACCGTGCGCACGGCCGTCTTGAACGGTGTTTTCAGGGGCACGCGCACCATGCCAAGCCGGAAGCCGGTGATCTTCATAATGTGCCCGTTGGAAAAACCCTTTGAATGCGGGTGATGTGGTCGATGAATGCAGTGCCATCGCTGGCGAGCAAGGGCAGCAATGGGGTGACCGACACACCATTCAAACGCGCGCGCTGCACGCTGCCATCGGCCGCGCGGTAACTGGCCCCGGCCACATCATGGATCACCCATGGCGCACCATCTGCATGTCCGATCACCAGCATCACATGGGCTGGAATGTAGACCAGATCGCCAACCTGCAGCTGTGCGAGCTGTTGCAGGCGTTGCGCCAACGGTGCGCCAGCGTCGAACGCGACACTGTGCAGCACCGTGCTGCGCGCCTGGTCGCCGGTATTGCGAGGCAGTGCGAGGCCGAGGCTGCGATAGACATCCAGCACGAAGCCGCTGCAATCGCGCGCATCGTAATCGTTGCCCCAGCCATAGCGTTCGCCAAGGAATTTGAAGGCCTGCCGGAGCAGTGCGGCGTCGGTGGCGGGCAAGGCGCCGATGCGCACATCGGCGCCGCGCGGCATCAATGCCGGCACCAGCTGCAGACGCCCATCTGCACTGCGCAGTGGCAGTTGCACCACGTAGGCCGCTAGCGGCAACTGTCCGTTGACTGGCTGCTGCGGCGACCAGTCGCCGAGCAAGGGCAGGCTGGTGCCCATATCCAGCGTCAGTGCAGAAATCGCCGGACTTTCGGGCGTGTAGGCGGTCTGCGCGCGGGCTGCGGTAACGATCAGGCGCGGGCCGCGTTGTGCGTAATTCAGCACCTCGGTGCGGCTGCCTTCGGCAAGCTGCGTGCTTGCGATCCAGGCAGCGTAATTGGCGGCGACCACGAACTTCCACGCCCCATCGGCGCTGCTGTGCAGGATCGCCACCGGCGTGCCGGGATACAGCGCCGATTCCTGGAAGCGGTCGATATCGCGGTCGTCGGTACTGGTAAACACACGCTGCGCGGTGGGGAAGGTCCGCAATGCTCCACGTGCGACGACCAGCGCAAAGTGCAGTGGCACCTGTGCGGGTATCGCATCCAATGCCAAGGCCTTGCGCAATGGCGCCAAGCGTGCGGTATCCAGAAGCCGCCCATCTGCGTCGTAGAGCGGCCGCGTCGGTATTGCCGATAACGCGTCGATGCGCGCTCTCACATCGGTTGCGGGCAGTGTCCGGGGAAGCTGCGCGATGTCGTGCATCGATGCATCGTCGCGCAGCAGGCGTGCATTGACGTCAGCGATCTGCGCGGGATTGATCCGCGGCAGCTGCGCGTTGCGGCTGCGCCGGATCCAATACTCCGGGGTGAGCTGCGCATCGCTGACGACGAAGGGCGATGCTTGCGCAACCGGCGTGGCAGCAAGCGCGGGGGCGGCACCGTAGGGCAAGGCGAGCGCGGTCAGCAGCAACATCAGCAGGTGGCGCGACAGTGGCATGCAGGGCTCAGGAGGAAGGCAGCCGCTGGCGAGCTGCGAGGCAAGGCCGATAGTGGCATGCGGCGCAGGGCGTATCCATAGGTCCTGGCTGCGTAGCGACCACTGCCGGCAATGGACATTCGGGGGCGCGTTGGTAGCGGAGCGTGCAGCAAGTGAGTGAGGCTCTTTGCCGCAGCCGTGGACGCGCGAGTGGCCGTTACTGCCGTCACCGCAATGGCGATGCTTGCCAAGATGCGAGACACCGCCTACGCCCGACGACGGCAGCGCGCAGGGCACCGCGCTGCCGACGCTCCCACCTGCAGACGGCCGCGCAAGCACAACTCGGCGGATAATGCGACGGCGCAGGTCGTCCGGCCTTCCCAGGAGCAATCCATGCTGCCCAGCTGTCCTCTCTCGTCACCGGCCTGGCTGCGTACTGCCGTTTGCCTGGTCGCGCTGTCGCTGGGTGCCTGTGCGCACGCACCGCAGCGCAATCCGCTGGCGCAGTGGGTGCCATCGCCCAATTACGACACGCGGCGACCGATCCTGATCGTGTTGCACTTCACCGACCAGCATTCAGTCCGGCAAAGCCTGAGTACCCTGCGCGGCCGCAACAGCGGTGGTCGCGTCAGTGCGCACTACCTGATCGGCGAAGACGGGCAGCGCTACCAATTGGTCAGCGATGGGCAGCGCGCCTGGCACGGCGGGGCCGGTCGCTGGGGCACCATCACCGACATCAATTCGGCCTCGATCGGCATCGAACTGGACAACGACGGCAGCGAGCCGTTCGCGCCGGCGCAGATCGACAGCCTGCTGGTGTTGCTGGACGATCTGTGTCAACGCCTGCGTATCCCCCGCACGCAGATCGTTGGCCACGAAGACGTGGCCCCGACGCGCAAGAACGACCCTGGCCCGCTCTTCCCCTGGAAGCGCCTGGCCGACGCCGGTTTCGGCCGCTGGCCCGCTGCGGACGCGCCCGCAGCCCCGGAAGATTTCGACCCATGGCAGGCGCTTGCCCTGATCGGCTACAGCATCGACGATCCCGCCGCCGCCCTGCAGGCGTTTCACCACCACTATCGCGGCACCAGCGCCACCACCCTGGATGCCGAAGACCTGCGCATCCTGTCTGCGTTGACCAACCACGCGAGACCTTCCAGCCTGCGGCCGGCGCTTGAGCCAACTGAAGGCGACAACCGCTAGGCCCACAGGGATCGCGCCATGCTGTAGGCGGTGGCGAAAGACGCGCGGCTTGATCTGCCGCGCAAACGCGGCATCTTGCAAGGGAACGGACATGACGGACAACCTGCTGTTTCGGAATGGGCGCTGCTGGCGGCAATGTGTTGTGCAACGCGTTTTGCTGATGAGCGCCGTGGCGCCATTTGCACTGGTCGCCGGCGAGGTGCATGTGTCCTCGGCAAGGACCGCTGCAGAGGCCGGCCTTGTGGACGTGCACGCCCTTGCGCCGGACATCGCCTTGGACATGCGGTATGCAAGCAGCAACAACTTCACCGGACGGGTGGTGCCGGGGTATGACGCGCCGCGGTGTTACCTGTTGCGGCCGGCTGCCGACGCATTGGCACGGGTGGCGCAGACGCTCAAGGCCGACGGCTATCGGCTACAGGTGTTCGATTGCTATCGGCCGGTGCGGTCGGTGAACGCGTTCGTCACCTGGGCTGCGGATCTGCAGGATCAGGCGACCAAGCCGCAGTACTACCCGCGGGTGGCCAAGCGCGCACTGCTGGGCGATTACATTGCGCCCACCTCCGGGCACAGCCGTGGCGCGACGCTGGACCTGGGCTTGCTGGAGTGCCGGCCGGCCGGGTGCCGTGCAGTGGACATGGGCACAGGATTCGATTTCTTCGATGCGCGGGCGCACACCGACGCGCCCGACATCAGCGCAGCGCAACGCGCGCACCGCCAGCGCCTGTTGCGAGCGATGGCGGCCGAAGGATTTGCCAACTATCCGATGGAATGGTGGCATTTCACGTTTCGTCCCGAGCCCACGCCCGAGACGGCCTACGATGTTCCGGTGGACTGACAGCGGTCGGGCAACACGCTCTTCGTCGCTGATCGATCCGGTGCTGCTCGCGATCGGTTGGCCGCTTGCAAGACGCGTGGATGCGACACGCAAGCAGCTAGTGTGGATGCAGTGCATCGTGTCGACGTCGGGCGCTCGCTCGCCTCACCAGCAACGGCGCAAGCATCAGCGCAGGGCCAGTCGTACACTCCGATGCCCGCCAGCAGCACCGGCCGGCGTCGCCCGCCACGTCCGGTCACTCGCCTCGACAGATCCAAGGAACCGCCATGTCCGACCCGGAACGCTTTGTCGATATCGCCTGCCCGTACTGCGGGGAGTGGATCACGCTGGCGCTGGATCTGACGGGCGGCGACCAGCATTACATCGAAGATTGCCAGGTCTGCTGCAAGCCGATTGCGGTGAGCGTGCGCTGGGACGAAGAAGGCGAAGCGCAGGTGAGTGCGCGCGGTCAGGACGACGCCTGAGCCATTGTGCGGGCCGCCGCATCTGACCTGCCTGTGGTTGCGATGCGCGACAGTAGCGCCCGACAGCGTCCGGATGCCGGCAATCGCCTGCCATCTGCAGGTCGCCACGGCTGCCACCGGCATGGCAGCCTCCAGTTCGTTCAGGGCGCCTGCATCGTGAGGCGCGCGGATCCAGGCGCTGCAGCCGCTAGACTGGTGCGCCTGCTGCCTGGATCGTCACAATGAATTTGCCCCTGCATTTCGGCCTGCTCGGTTCACTGGAGGCCGGGCTGATTGCGCTCATCCTGGGCGTAGTGGTCTTTGCGGCGGTGGAGCGGGGCGGGCGGCGGTTGCAGTTCAACCATGGGCACACGCTGGGCATTGCGTGTCTGCTGGCCGTGGCCATCGGTGCCGGATACGACATCTGGCATCTCGTTTACACCAGCATCGTGCGACTGGAATCGCCGCTGTATGCGCGCCTGGCGCTGGCCAGGATCCACGACCCCAACGAACTGGGCTCGCGCGTGGTGCTGGAAGTGGCCGGCGCGCTCGCGGGCGTGGTGCTGGGTTGGAAACTGTTCAGTTCCGGGGGCTGGGAAAACGACCCGCCAAGTGCCTGAGCGTGCGGCATAAAGTGCGGGGCAGGTCGCACATTTTCATGCATTGAATGAGGTGCTTCGGTTTGACTCACTCGTGCCTAACAGGCGGTTAGCCGCAAACATTCAGGCTGTGGTTAAAAGACTGTTTTGCGCGAAATTGCGCCGGGTTGGGCGTTCATTTGCGATGGGTAGGGTGGTGCCATGTGCGGCGACACCGCGCATTCCCAAGCATAAGGAGACCACCCTAATGAAGAATCGCAACCGCACCTCGCTGCTCGCCGCTACCGCCGCTCTTGCTGCCGCCTTGGCGCTGCCGGCGATGGCGCAAAGCACCTCTCAGGACGCCGCGGCGCAGTCGGGCAGTTCGGCCACCGCGGCACAGTCGAGCGGTGCAAGCTCCGGTGGCGGCCAGACCTGGGCCAGCGTGGATACCGATAGCGATGGCGCCATCAGCAAGCAGGAAGCGCAGGTCAACGCCGGCCTTGCGCAGATCTTCGATCAGGCCGACGGCAACACCGATGGCAAGCTGACCCCGGATGAGTACAAGGCGTTCGTCGCCAAGCAGCAGGGTGGCGGTGCCACCGGTTCGCAGGGCAACTAAGCAAGGCTCAGGCACCTTTGAGGTTTTGAGAGTGACGCATGCAGAGCGCTGGCATACAGCCCCGTCAGCGCTCTGCGACAAGCACTCACCAGCATTAGCAACAGGATGGACACGCGGGAGCGATCTGCCAGGGTCGCTCCCGTTTTGTTGACGTCTGCCGCGTTAGGGTGAGCCGTTCCACGTCGGGCGCTCATCCATCATGTTGCACTTACGTCTTGCACTTCTGCTCGGGTTGGCGAACCCCGTGTCTGCGCTCGCCGCGCCGCCGGAGCTGCCACGCGCCACCCCGACGGCGTCGGTGCCGGCGAGCGCTGGCAACACCACACCGGCGATGTCGCCGTTGCCGATCGATCCGCCGGCTCCGGCCACCACGCCCTTGCTGCCGACGGCACCCGGGCCCGCCAGGTCCACGAGCGGTGCCGAGGCGTCCGCTGCCGTCGTCGGCAGCCTGGCACCGCGCAGTTTCCGTAGCCTGGATACAGACGCCGACGGATCGCTGACGCTGGCCGAAGCAAGCGCCGACCCGGTGTTGCGCGAAAACTTCTCCAGCTTCGACAGCAACGGCGACGGGCGCCTGTCGCGCGAGGAATTCGCCAGCTATCAGCCTGGCCCGGGCGATGCCGCAGGCGATTGAGCACGGCGCCATACCGGTGCGCTGCTAAACTTGCCCCATGAGCTCACTTGCACAGCGCGACGGCCAGGCGATCCAACTGGTCGGCTTCGATGGCGACGATACCCTCTGGAAAAGCGAGGACTATTACCGCACTGCCGAAGCGGATTTCGAAGCGATCCTGGCCGGGTACCTGGATCTGGGCGACAGCCGCATGCAGCAGCATCTGCTGGCGGTGGAGCGGCGCAACCTCAAGGTCTTCGGGTATGGCGCCAAGGGCATGACGCTGTCGATGATCGAAACCGCGATCGAACTGACCCAGGCGCGCATTGCCGCGCACGATATCCAGCGCATCGTCGAGATCGGCCGTGCCACGCTGCAGCATCCGGTGGAAGTGATTGCCGGCGTACGCGAGGCAGTCGGTGCGATTGCCGCCGATTATCAGGTGGTGCTGATCACCAAGGGCGACCTGTTTCACCAGGAGCAGAAGATCGAGCAATCTGGCCTGGCCGATCTGTTCCCGCGCGTGGAAGTGGTGTCCGAAAAGGATCCCCGGACCTATGCGCGCGTGCTCGGCGAATTCGGTTTGCCGGCGCAGCAGTTTGCAATGATCGGCAATTCGCTGCGTTCGGATGTGGAACCGGTGCTGGCCATCGGGGGTTGGGGCATTTACACCCCGTACGCAGTGACCTGGGCGCACGAACAGGAGCACGGTGTCGCTGCCGACGAACCGCGCATGCGCGAAGTGCCCGACGCCGCCGGCTGGCCGGCAGCGGTGCAGGCGCTGGAAGCGTTGGCGCGGCGGCAGGGCTAGAGCGTGTCATGTACGTTGAGGTGAGTGCGAAGCGTCCTGTGGCGCGTCGAGACAAGGCGTGCGCTGCGGCCCAGGCTGGCCCGCCTGGGCAGGGCGCGCAACGCGGTCTCGGCGCGCCACAGTGCGCTTCCCGGAGGGTTGGCGGCCAGCGGCACGGAGCGGGCGCGGCCCAGCACCCGCTCCGTACCGCTGGCGGCCAACGCATTTCATCTCAACGTGCATGACACGCTCTAAGCTGTGCCGGGGCGCCGCGGGCTGGCGACACGGATCTGGCTCGATGCGTCACATGCGGGCGCTGCATGGCGCCCAACGACAGGATGTTTACGGCCGTGCATGTGTGCATGGCCGAGCTTGGAGCGAGTGCCGATGACCATGTTGTCCATGACCCAGCGCGCCAGCCTGGCCTTGTTGCTCTTGCTGCTGATCGGTGCCGTGCCACTGGCCGCCGCCGAGCTGGAAGAAGAAATCATCCATCCGAGCGAAGTCATCTTTCGCAACGGGCAGCCTTACTACGACGACGGTGGCGACTACATCCGCCTGCAGACCCGTCAGGTGGATGGCGAGCCGGTGTATTTTCGCACCGTGCGCTTCGATCGCGAGCAGGGCTACGTGGATGCGCAGGGCGAGAGTGTCGCCAGGTTGCAGGCTCGACCGAGCGATCGCGATCGCGGCGCCGGGTTTGTCGGCGCCGGGTACGACGAGCGGTATGTGGGCGATGGCGGATATCGGGCTGTTGGTGGCCCACTTCGCCTTGGCGCTTCGCGCAATCGCCCCTACGGCCAGATTTACTATGGAAATGGTCTCTATGGTCCGGATCCGTACAGCAGTCCGCACAACCGCGACGCGCGCCAGCGTGACATCGGTCCTGGCTACATCGGCTCCTGCGATCTGAGCGGTTGCCACGAGGTCCACCAGTTCGGGTTTTACGACCTGCGTTAGGAGTCAGGGGATGGCCCGCGCCATCCACCGGACGTATCGTGCGGCATCGCCGTGCAGCTCGCAGTGTCCGATCTTTCCCCTAACCTTCGATTGCGCGCCGTTGCCGATCAGCACCGCAAGGGCTGGTCGGAATCAGAGCGCACTGGGCCGCTGCGGCCTACGCGCTCATCTATGCCCGATAACGCACCTGGGGCTCCGGTGCGCTTCCTCGCCAGGCGTGGGTCGTTGAAAAGCGTAGTGCCTGGCGCCCGGCAGCGGCGCTTGATCCGGCGTCCGCCTGACAGCACCGCACGCATGCGGCATCATCGCTGCATGCCCGTATCCCGCTCATCCGTGTTGCGCTCCGTGTCATTGCTGGTGGCATCGCTGTGGCCGGCGCTGGGCGCCGCGCAGGCGCCGCCGGCATCGGCGACCGCAGCTGCAACGGAAGAGGCGGCGCCTGCGGTGACGCCAGGCACCGGCGACGCCTGGGTGGATCAGCACCTGGCCGATATGGGCAGTTATGCGCAGCGCTATCCGGCCAGCTTCATCGACGAGGTGGCACGCTATACCGGCACGCCGCGCGCATACGTGCAGGCGCTGCTGCAAGTGCACGGCTGGCATGCCGGGGATATCTATTTCGCGTGCTTCTGGGCGCAGACCGTGCAGCTGTCGTGCCGCGACACGGTACGCGCCTACAGCCGCGACCATCGCGATGGCTGGGAGGGTGTGGTCACGCGGCTGTCGGTGGCACCGGACAACCTGTACATGCGCGCACTGCGGCATGCCATCGTCGCCAGCTACGACCGCTGGGAACGTCCGATCACCCTGGACGCATTGCTGCGGCGTCAGCTCGGCGATCATGCGCAGCGCCTGGAAGCGGCGCGCCAGGCGAGCGAAGCGGCCGAAGCGGCGGCGCAGGCCGGGCTCTGACGCGGTCGCTGTGGCGTCGCGCTATGCACTTCCCGGCATGGCGCGGCCGTCTGCGTACTAACGCGTCGCCTGCGATGCTGCCGTGCCGCTGGTCGACGCAGGGCGCGGTCGGCGAGAATGCGGTACCGCTGGCGTTCGGCCGGCACCTGCCCAAGACCAGCCCATGCGCGATACCGCCTTTATCTCTCCCGATCAGATCCGCAGCTGGTTCGCCCAGGCGATGTCGGACATGTATCGCACCGAGGTGCCGTTGTATGGCGATCTGATGTCGCTGGTGGCGCAGGTCAACGCACAGACGCTGCAAGCCAATCCGGCGCTGGCGCAGCGGCTGCAGCGCAACGACGAGCGCGCGCGGCTGGATCTGGAACGGCACGGCGCCATCCGCGTCGGCACGGCGGCCGAACTGGCCACCTTGCGCCGGTTGTTCGCAGTGATGGGCATGCAGCCGGTGGGCTATTACGACCTGTCGGTGGCCGGCGTGCCGGTGCATTCCACCGCGTTCCGCCCGATCGATGAGGCGGCGCTGTCGGCAAATCCGTTTCGCGTGTTCACCTCGCTGCTGCGGCTGGAACTGATCGAAGACGCCGCCCTGCGCGAACAGGCACAGCAGATCCTGCAGCAGCGACAGATCTTTACCGTCGGCGCCTTGCAGTTGATCGAGCGCTACGAACAGCAGGGCGGGCTGGATGCCGACCAGGCACGGCAGTTCGTGGCCGAAGCGCTGGAAACCTTCCGCTGGCATGGCGATGCCACGGTGTCGTTGCCGACCTATCGCGCGCTGAGCCAGGCGCATAAGTTGATTGCCGATGTGGTGAGCTTCCACGGCCCGCACATCAATCACCTCACGCCACGCACGTTGGACATCGATGCGGCGCAGGAACAGATGCAGCGCGCCGGCATCGATGCCAAGGCGGTGATCGAGGGGCCGCCGCGTCGGCGCGTGCCGATCCTGTTGCGGCAGACCAGTTTCAAGGCGCTGGAAGAGCCGGTGCGTTTTGTCGGCGATGACGGGCAACCGGAACACGGCACGCATACCGCACGCTTTGGCGAGATCGAGCAGCGCGGCCTTGCCCTCACGCCAAAGGGCCGCGCGTTGTACGACGCGCTGCTGGCGCAGGCGCGCGATGCCGATGGCGCCGGCAGCACCGGCACCGATTACGCCACCCGGCTGCAGACTGCCTTCGTGGCCTTCCCCGACGACGAGGCGTTGCTGCGGCAGGAAGGGCTGGGCTATTTCCGCTATGCGCTCACCGACGCCGGCCGCGCCGATCCCGCGCAGGTGGCCGCCATGCCGGCAGAAACCGCGATCGCGCTCGGCTTGGTCAGTGCCGACCCGATCATCTACGAAGATTTTTTGCCGGTCAGCGCGGCCGGCATCTTCCAGTCCAACCTCGGTGGTGCCGAGCAACGCGCCTATGCCGCCCATTCGAGCAAGCGCAGTTTCGAGCAGGCGCTCGGTGCGCAGGTGCACGACGAATTCGCGCTGTATGCGCAGTTGGAGCGGGAGTCCCTGCAGGGGTTGCTGGCGTAGCACGCGCCGCATGCGGCGGCGTCGGCGGTATCAAGTGGGGCTCAGCGCGTGCGTATGTGCTTGCTTTACGCAGGTGTCGTCGCACCACGGCATGGGTCGACACGCAGACGAGCGCCTGCGTGGTTCCGGTTGCTTCGCACCGAGGCTGCGCTGCCGGGCTGGGCGGTCAGTCGACGCAAACCTCAGTGCGCTTGGGCGGCCGGGCGACGCGCCGCTGCGCGTTCTGCACGGCGTGCCCGCGCGCGGGCGCGACGCGCCTTCCAGCGCTCGCTCAGGCACGAGAAGATCACGTATAGCGCCGGCGTGCTGAGCAGGGTCAGGCTCTGCGAGAACACCAGCCCGCCGATCATCGCGATACCTAGAGGGCGACGCAGCTCCGAGCCCTCGCCCAGGCCCACCGCCAGCGGCACGGCGGCCAGGATCGCCACCATCGTGGTCATCATGATCGGGCGGAAGCGCACGATCGAGGCCTCGCGTGCGGCTGCGCGCGCATCCATGCCATGCACGCGCTGCGCCACCAACGCGAAGTCGATCATCATGATGGCGTTTTTCTTGACGATGCCGATCAGCAGCACCAGCGCGATCATCGAGATCACCGACAGTTCGGTGTTGGTGATGAACAACGCCAGCAGCGCGCCCACGCCGGCGGCCGGCAAGGTGGACAGGATGGTCACCGGATGGATCAGGCTCTCGTAGAGCATGCCCAGCACGATGTAGACGGTGAGCACTGCGGCCAGCAGCAGGATGCCCATCGAATTGGGACTGAGCTGCACGTTGAAGCTGTCGTCGCCACTGAGGCGGATGCCGTCGGGCATGCGCAGGCCCTCCACGGTGGATTTGATGATCAAGTCCGCCTCGCCCGTGCTGACGCCCGGTGCCAGGTTGTAGCTCAGCTCCATCGTGGTGTACTGGTTTTCGTGGATGATCTGCGGCGGCGCCAGGCCCGGTGCCTGGGTGGCGACCGCGGTGATCGGCACCATCTGGCCGGCACGGTTGGGCACGAAGATCTGATCCAGCGCCTTGGGGGTGGCTGTCTGCGAGGGCAGTGCATTGACCACCACGCTGTACTGATTGAGATCGGAATAGATGGTGGAAATCGAGCGCTGGCCGAACGCGCCATACAGCGCACCATCGATGGCGCCCACCGAGATGCCCAGGCGCGCCGCCTTGGCGCGGTCGATCACGATGTTCTGGCGCAGGCCGGCGGTATCCACGTCGGTACCGACATCGCGCAGGTGCGGGTTCTTTTTCAGCGCAGCCTGCAGTTTGGGAAGCCATTCCTGCAGCTGCGCCAGGTCGTTGCCCTGCAGCGACACGCGGTATTGCGCGCCCTGGCTGGTGCCGCCGCCGCCGTCGCTGGGCAGGTCCTGGATCGCCCGCAGGCGCAAGTCCAGGTCCGGGTAACGGTCGGCCTTGGCGCTCAGGCGCGCGACCACTTCGGCGGTGGTGTCGCGACGGCCCTCATCGCGCTTTTTGAGCTCGATATTGAACGATGCGCTGGAGCCCTGACGGCCGGAGCCCAGGCGTGCGCCGACGGTTTTCACCGCCGGGTCGGCCATCAGCATGTCGGTGATGCGGCGCTGGCGGCTGACCATGTCGGCAAACGACACCGTGGCGCTGGAATTGGCGCGGCCCCAGATCAGGCCGGTGTCCTGCGCGGGGAACGAGCCCTTCTTGACCGCACTGCCCAGAAAGATGGTGGCGGCGATCAGCAACAACGGCGTCAACGACAGCAGGAGTGCGTGGCGCAGCGAGAAATCCAGCGCCACCGTGTACGCGCGCAGCATGCGTTCGTGCATGCGGTCCAGCCAGGCGCCGAAACGGTCGGGTGTTTCAGGCTCGGCGTGCGGCGACAGGAAACGGCTGCACAGCGCCGGCGTCAAGGTCAGCGAGACCAGCATCGACACCACGATCGCCGCCACCAACGTCACGGTGAACTCGCGGAAGAACGCACCGATCATGCCGCTGGCGAACAGCATCGGGATGAACACCGCCACCAGCGAGGCGGTGATCGACACGATGGTGAACCCGATCTCGCGCGCACCGGCCAACGCCGCGTCCAGGCGCGACATGCCTTCGTCCAGATGGCGCATGACGTTTTCGATCACCACGATCGCATCGTCGACCACGAAGCCAATCGCAATGACCAACGCCAGCAGGCTGAGGTTGTTCAAGGTGAAGCCGAGCACGTACATCACCAGCGCCGAGCCGGCCAGCGACAGCGGCACGGTGACAGCGGCGATCAGGGTGGGCGCGAGCCGGCGCAGGAACAGCGCCATGGTCAGGATCACCATCGCCAGGCTGATCATCAGCGTGGCCTGCACCTCGTGCAGCGAGGCGCGAATGGTGGGCGTGCGGTCGAAGTAGGGCGTGAGCGTGGTGCCGGGCTGCAGATAGCTACGCAGTTCGGGAATCTGCGCCTTCACCTGGTCGACGGTCTCGACGATGTTGGCGCCGGCGCGGGTGAAGGCGTACATCACCACCGCCGGTTTGCCGTCGAACCAGGCGGCTTGATAGGCATCCTGCTGGCCGTCGTAAACGGTGGCCACATCGCCCAGGCGCACGATGCGCCCGTTGGACTGGGTGGAGATCGCCAGCTGCGCAAAATCGGCGGCCTTGGACACCGAATCGTTGGAGATGATGGCCATGGTGGTGTTGCCGTCGGACAGGAATCCGGTCGGCGAGGTCACATTGGCCGCGCGCACCGCATTGCGCAGATCGTCCGGTGTCAGGCCCAGCGCGTTGAGTGCGCGCAGGTCCACGTCCACGCGTACTGCCGGGGTGGACGCACCGGCGATGTCCACCGAGCTGATGCCGGTGATCTGGCGCAGCCGCTGCGCCAGCAGCGAATCGGCCACGTTGTAGAGCTCATCGGCCGATTGCGTCTCCGAGGTCAACGCGATGGCGATCACCGGGTCGTCGTTCGGGTTGGCCTTGGAGTACATCGGCGTTCCTAGCCCGGAGGGCAGGTCCGATTGCGATGCGTTGATCGCGGTCTGGATGTCCTGCGCGGCCGAATCGATGTTGCGGCTGCTCTGGAACACCAGTACGACCAGGCTGCTGCTCTCCGAGCTGGACGAGCGCATGCGGTCGATCCCGGGCAACTGGCCCAGGTGACGTTCCAGCGGCGCGGTGACGGTGGAGGCCATGGTGCTGGCGTCGGCACCGGATTGGGTAGCGTGCACGAAGATGATCGGAATCTGGATGTTCGGCAGCGCCGCCACGCCCAGCCGCAGGTAGCACATCAATCCGATCACGAACAAACCGATCGCCAGCAGCGAGGTGCCGATCGGGCGCTTGATGAAGGGCGCGGAGATGTTCATGGGGTGACTGCCGGGAATCGGGAATCGGGAACTGGGATTCGGGAATCGGGAATCGGTAAGGGCCAGAACCAAAGCCGAAGCCAAGGCGGCTACCCCGCGTGTGCGCGAGCGGGCGATGCCGCGGGCCAGTAGACCGATCAGCGATGCCGCTACCGGTCCTCATGCCGGGCGCTCCGAGGTCGGCGCCGGGTTGAGGCCGTCACGGCGTGCCGCCCGCCGCGCACGCCATGCGCGCAGGCGCTCGCCGGCGCGTTCCATGTACAGATAAATCACCGGGGTGGTGTACAGCGTGACCAGCTGCGACAGCAGCAGGCCGCCGACGATCGCAATGCCCAGCGGGCGGCGCAGTTCCGAGCCGATGCCGGTGCCCAGCGCCAGCGGCAACGCGCCCAGCATGGCGGCAGCGGTGGTCATCATGATCGGGCGGAAGCGCAGCAGGCAGGCGCGCCGGATCGCATCGTGCGCAGTCGCCCCCTCGCGGCGTGCGTCGATGGCGAAGTCGATCATCATGATGGCGTTCTTCTTGACGATGCCGATCAGCAGCACGATGCCGACGATGCCGTCCACCGACAGGCTCAGCCCGCACATCATCAGCGCCAGCAACGCACCGACACCGGCCGGCGGCAACGTGGAGATGATGGTCAACGGGTGGATGTAGCTTTCGTACAACACGCCCAGCACGATGTAGATCACCACGATCGAGGCCAGCAGCAGCCACACGATGTCGGTCTGGCTGCCGGTGAATTCGGCGGCCTTGCCGACGAACTGCGCATGCACCTGGGTCGGGATCTTGAGTTCTTCGCGCGCCTTCTCGATCGCCGCCACCGCCTGCGACAACGAATGCCCCGGCGCCAGGTTGAACGAGATGGTGACGGCCGGCAGCTGCTGCTGGTGGCTCACCACCAACGGTGTGTTGGTGACCTTGGCCTCGGCCAGCGCGGCCAGCGGAATGATGCTGCCGGCACCGACCACGATGCCGGTGTTCTGCGCGCCTACGCCGGTGGCAGTGGACGAGTTGGACGAGGTGACCTGGCCGAAGCTGGTGGCGTTGGTGCCGGTGAGCGCGCCGCTGCCGTTGCTGGCCACCGCCAGCTGGTTCATCAAGGCGGTACTGGTGCGGAATTCCGGCGCAACTTCCAGCACGACGCGGTACTGATTGAGCTCGGTGAAGATGGTGGAGATCTGGCGCTGGCCGAAGGAGTCGTACAGCGTGTCGTCGATGGTCTGCATCGGCACGCCGAGCATGCTGGCCTTGTCGCGGTCGATGCTCAGTTCAAGCGCACGCCCCTGGTTGGCCAGGTTGTTGTCCACGTCCGCAAGCTCGGGCAACTTGCGCATTGCCTCGGTCATGCGCCCGGCCCAGGTGGCCAGCTCGCTGCTGTCCACGTCCGAGATCGAATACTGGTATTCGGTCGCGGCCACCCGCGTGTCCAGGGTGACGTCCTGCACCGGCTTGAGGAACAAGGCCACGCCCGGAATGCCGGCCACTGCGTTCTGCAGGCGCGGCAGCACCTCGTCCAGGCCCTCGCGGTCGCCGCGCGTCTTCAGCACGATCGACAGCTGGCCCTGGTTGAGCGTGGGGTTCATGGTGCCGGCGCCGATGAAGGCTGCCACGCCGGTCACCGCCGGGTCCTTGCGCAACGCGGCGGCCACCGCCTGGGTGCGTTGCTCCATCTGCGGGAACGCCACGTTCTGGTCGGCCTGCACCACGCCGGTGATCAGGCCGGTGTCCTGCTCGGGCAGCAAGCCCTTGGGAATGGCCACATACAGCACCACCGTCAACGCCACCGCACCGATCGCCACGGCCAGGGTCAGCGGTTGGTGGGCAAGCACCCAGTCCAGGCTGCGCTCATAGGCGCCCACGGTGCGCGTCCACAGGTTGGTCTTGCCGGCCGCGCTCGCGCGCTCGTGCGCGTCTTCGCCTTCGGGCAAGGCATCGGGCTTGAGCAGGTAGGCGCACATCATCGGCGTCAACGTCAGCGACACCAGCATCGAGATGACCACCGCAATCGACAGCACCCACGCAAACTCGTGGAATAACCGACCGGTGACGCCCGGCATCAACAGCAGCGGCAGGAACACCGCCACCAGCGACACGGTCAGCGACAACACGGTGAAGCCGATCTGCTTGGCGCCGATTTCGGCCGCTTCCGGCCCGCTCTTGCCCTGTTCGATGTAGCGCACGATGTTCTCGATCATCACGATCGCATCGTCGACCACGAACCCGGTCGCCACCACCAGCGCCATCAAGGAGAGGTTGTCCAGCGACATGCCGGCGAAGGCCATCACCCCGAAGGTGCCGGCCAGCGACAACGGCACCGCCACCGAGGGAATGATGGTGGCCCACAGCCGGCGCAGGAACACGAAGATCACCGCCACCACCAGCGCGATGGTCAGCACCAGGGTGAACTTCACCTCATGTACCGAGGCGCGGATGGTTTCGGTGCGGTCGGAGAACACCTCCAGATGCACATCGGCCGGCAACACCGATCGCAGCTGCGGCAGGATGTTGCGGATCTGCTCCACCGTCTGCACGATGTTGGCGCCGGGCTGGCGGCGGATCTCCAGCAGCACCGCCTGTTTGCCGTCGGCCCAGGCGGCAAGCTGATCGTTCTCCACCCCATCGACCACGTTGGCCACGTCGGCAAGCCGCACCGGGCGGCCGTCCTTGTAGCTGATGATGGTCTCGCGGTACTGCGCCGCGTCGGTGAGCTGGTCGTTGGTGCCGATACTGTAGGACTGGGTCTTGCCGTTGAGCGAGCCCTTGGGCGCACTGACGTTGGTCTGGGTCAGCGCGCTGCGCAGCGACTCCATGGTCAGGCCCATGTTCGACAGCTGCGCCGGGTTGACCTGGATGCGCACCGCAGGGCGCACGTTGCCGGCGATCGACACCAGGCCCACACCCGGCACCTGCGATAGGCGCTGGGCCAGGATCGCATCCGCATAGCGGTTGACCTCGCGCAGCGGCAGCGAATCGGAGGTGAGCTTGAGCGTGAGAATCGCCGCATCGGCCGGATTGACCCGGTTATAGACCGGTTGGTACGGCAGCGAAGAGGGCAGGGTGGCCTGGCGGATGGCCGCCTGCACGTCCTGCGAGGCGATATCGATATCGCGCTCCATCGAGAACTGCAGAATGATCGTGGACAGGCCCGCCGACGAATCGGAGGTCATCATCTGCAGGCCGGAAATCTGCCCGAACTGGCGCTCCAGCGGCGTGGTCACCAGCGAGGCCATGGTGGTCGCATTGGCGCCGGGGTACTGGGTGGTGACGACCAGGCTGGGCGCGTCGATTTCCGGCAATGCCGAGACCGGCAATTGACGGTAGCCCAGGATGCCCAGCAGCAGGACGCCGGCCATCAACAACGAAGTGGCGATCGGGCGGCGGATGAAGATGGTCGAAAAGCCCACGGGGGGTGTCCTTGCTGAAGACGTCAGGCGAAGCCGGCGCATGCAGCGCCGGCGCACATCGGCGACGGAGGTTCCGTCGCCGATGGTCGAGAATTAGCGCGGACCGCCGCCACGACGGCCGCCGGGGCCACCACCACGGCTCTGTTTGTCCTTCGCGGCCTTGAGTTCGGCCTCGGTCGGTTCCGGCGGCGTCTCGCCCGGCTTGAGCGCGCTGACCTTGCTGCCCGGTTTCAGGCGGAACTGGCCTTCGGTCACCACCCGCTCGCCGGGCTTGAGGCCCTTGGTGATCTGCACATGGCTGTCGTCCACTTCCACGCCCTGCACCACGGTGCGCATCTGTGCGGTGTTGTCGCTGCCCACCACGTACACGTAATCGCCGTCAGGGCCGCGCTGCACCGACTGGGACGGCACCACGGTACCGCCGGCGATGGTGCGCAGCTGCAGGCGCACATTGACGAACTGGCCCGGCCATAGCGCGTTGTCGGTGTTGTTGAAGATCGCGCGTGCGCCGAAGGTGCCGCTGTCGGCGGAGATGCGGTTGTCGATCACATCCAGCTTGCCGTCGCTGCTGATCACATGCGCATCGCCGCGATCCAGTGCCGCCACGGCCAGTGGCGCCGCCGTCTGACCGGTACGCACTGCCTGCAACTCACGCTCGGGCAGGTTGAAAGACACGTAGATCGGGCGGATCTGGGTCAGGGTGACGATCGTGGAGCTGCTGGTGACGATGTTGCCCACGTCCACGCCACGGATGCCGGCGATGCCGTCGATCGGCGCAGTGACGCGGGTGAACTGCAATTGCACCTGCGCCGAGCGCATCTGCGCATCGTTGGCCGCAACCGCGGCCTCGTACTGGGCCACCTGGTTGCGTTGGGTATCCAGATCCGTGCGCGAGACATACTGCTTGTAGGCCGGGTCGTTGGAACGCTGGTAATTCACCCGCGAGGTCGCCAACAGCGCCTGGTTCTGGCGTTTGGCCGCCAGTGCCTGGTCGTAGCTGGCCTGCAGCGTGCGCGGATCGATCTGCGCCAGCAGATCGCCCTTCTTCACTTCCTGGCCTTCCTTGAAATTCAGGCTCATCAGCTGGCCGCCCACCTGCGGGCTGACCGTGACCGTATTGAGCGCGGTGACCGTGCCTAGCGCGCTGGCATAGACCGGAACGTCCTGCGTGGTGGCCGCCACCACCGTCACCGGTACCGGGCCGCTGTTGTCCGGGTCATTGCCGTCCGGCGCGCCTGCGCGCTTGCCGTGATTGCCCCCACCCATCATCCGCACTGCGACGAACACCACGACGAGCACCGCGACAACCAGCAGTGTGACCTTCCAAAAACGCGACATGCGACAACTCCTGAGGGCGGGCCGGGCGCGTGGATGCGACCGTGGGGGCGGCTGTGCAAGCATATCGTTGCGCTCTCCCGATTGAGCGTTACTGAAGTAACGGCTCGGCTGGCGAAACGACCGCAACGGTCACACTTGCACTGCAGCGGCAACGCGCCACGGCGACCGCGGTTGACCGCCGGGCTGAATCGGGCCCCACTACAGCCCATCCGGCACGCGCCTGCACTACATTAGGCAACCATCTTTTGAGGATTGCCGATGCGCCCCTCCCGCTTGCTGACCAGCGCGCTGCTGCTCGCCCTGCCCATGCTCGCCACCGCGCAGACTGCGCAGCGGCCCGACGTTCAGGCCGCTGCCGCCCCGCTGCAGGCCAAGGTGGTGCAGTGGCGCCGCGACTTCCACCAGCACCCGGAGTTGTCCAACCGCGAGGAGCGCACGGCCGCCACCGTGGCCGCGCAGCTGCGCAAGCTGGGCCTCAAGCCGCGCACCGGCATCGCCCATCACGGCGTGGTGGCCATCATCAAGGGCGCCAAGCCGGGGCCGAAGATCGCGCTGCGTGCGGACATGGACGCGCTGCCGGTGACAGAGCAGACCGGGCTGCCGTTCGCTTCCAAGGCCACTGCCGAATACCGCGGCGAGCAGGTCGGGGTGATGCATGCCTGCGGCCACGATGCGCACACCGCCATCCTGCTCGGCGTGGCCGAAGCGCTGGTGGGCATGCGCGAGCAGTTGCCCGGCGAAGTGATGCTGATCTTCCAGCCCTCCGAAGAAGGCGCCCCAGGCAACGAAGAGGGCGGCGCCTCGCTGATGCTCAAGGAAGGCCTGTTTGCCGACTTCACCCCGCAGGCGGTGTTCGGCCTGCATGTGTTCTCCAGCGTGCAGGCCGGCAAGATCGCGGTGCGCAGCGGCCCGCTGATGGCGGCCTCGGACCGCTTCGCGATCAAGATGATCGGCCGCCAGACCCATGGCTCGGCGCCGTGGAACGGCATCGACCCGATCGTGGCCAGCGCCGACATGATCGGCGCCGCGCAAACGGTGATCAGCCGCCGCGCCAACCTGTCCAAGCAGCCGGCGGTGCTCAGCTTCGGCGCGATCAAGGGCGGCATCCGCTACAACATCATCCCCGACGATGTGGAAATGGTCGGCACCATCCGCACCTTCGACGAGGGCATGCGCCAGCAGATCTTTGCCGATCTCAAGAACGTGGCCGAACACACCGCCGCCGCGCATGGGGCCAAGGTCCAGGCACAGGTGCCGGATCAGCCGGGCAATCCGGCCACCGTCAACGACCCCGCACTGACGGCCAGGATGCTGCCAAGCCTGCAGGCCGTGGTGGGTGCCGACAATGTGTACGAACCGCCGTTGCAGATGGGCGCTGAAGATTTCTCGTTCTACGCCCAGCAGGTTCCGTCGATGTTCTTCTTCGTCGGCTCCACCGCCAAGGGTATCGACCCGGCCACCGCACCCAGCAACCATTCGCCGCAGTTCCTGCTGGACGAGTCGTCGCTGGATGTGGGCTTGCGCGCGCTGTTGCAGGTGTCGCTGGATTATCTGCAGCAGGGGTGATGGGGAATGGGGAATCGTCCGTGGGCTGGGCGATTCCCGCTTTCGCTGGTTGGGCCGGTGGCTCGATTCTGGAGCGGCGATCTTCGGGTTTTCCATTCGCTCTCTGTCACGCGTTGCCATACACCTCACGGCCAGCCCGTGCGGCCTAAAATGGCGATATGAATACCCCAGAAGATTCCACCCTCGGTCGTGAGGTCGCCTATCCGAGCGGCTACGACCCGTCGTTGCTGTTTCCGATTCCGCGTGCGGCCGGGCGCCAGGCCATCGGGCTGACTGGTGACCTGCCGTTTATCGGCCGCGATCGCTGGCACGCCTACGAACTCAGCTGGCTCGATGCACAGGGCAAGCCCTGCGTGGCCACCGCCACCTTGCACGTGCCCTGCGATTCGCCCTCGTTGATCGAATCCAAGTCGCTCAAGCTGTATCTCAACTCGCTCAACGCCACCCGCTTCAACAGCGCCGAAGCGGTGCGCACGCGGATTGCGACCGACCTGTCCACGCGCGCCGGTGCCGATGTGGCGGTGGAGTTCGGCCTGCCGCCGATCGATGCGGTGGGCGAGGGCGAATCCATTGATGCACTGGATCTCAGCATCGACGATTACGGCCCGCCGAACGCGGCCTATCTCTGCGCGCATGCGCAGCCAGTGGTGGAAGAAGTGCTGACCTCGGCCTTGCTCAAATCCAATTGCCCGGTGACTGGCCAGCCGGACTGGGCCAGCGTCACCTTGCGTTACCGCGGCGCACCGATCGATCGCGAGGGATTGCTGCGTTATCTGGTGAGTTTCCGCGACCATGCCGAGTTTCATGAGCAATGCGTCGAGCGCATCTTCAACGACGTGCTGACGCAGTGCGCGCCGCAGTGGCTGGTGGTGGAAGCGCGCTACACACGTCGTGGCGGCCTGGACATCAATCCGCTGCGCAGCTCGGCCAGTGTCCCGACGCCGCTGTCGATTTTCCGCGACCTGCGTCAGTAGATCGCGCTCATGCGGGATCGCGCGGGCTTCACGGCGGCGCGATCCATGCTTAACAGCGCCCCGCGCACCCTGCTGACACCGCGATGCACAGGGATTGCAGCAATGAGTGTCGACAAGAAGGCAGATTTCTCCAACGTCACCTCATCGGTCGATAGCACCGCCGAGGTGACGCCTGCGCCCGATTTTTCCAACGTGCGCACCAGTGTGCAAAGCACCGCACAGCTCGTTGAAGAATCGGTGACCGTCCAGGCCGGCGACAGCCTCTCCAGTATTGCCAAGCGCCATCTAGGCGACGGCAATCTGTGGCCACGTATTTTCGAAGCCAACCGCGAAACGCTGCAGGATCCCGACAAGATCTTTCCTGGGCAGGTACTGCGCCTGCCTCCCAAGTCGTAATCGCAGGTCGGCTTGCAGTCGCTGGCGGTAACGCCAGTCAACAAACCCAGAAACCAACTCGAACACTGCCACTGCAGGCGTTCTGGCTACCGGAGAATCGATTTATGCGTACTACCTCTGTTTCGAGCAGCTTGGCCCTGGCGTTGGCGGGCGTTCTCGCCGTGTCTGGCTGCAGCAAGAAGGCCGACGACGACAGCGTTTCCAAAGACCCCACTTCCGGTGCCGCGACCGAAGCGATGCCCGGCCCGGCCGCCACCCCGCCGGCGAGCGATCAGGCAGCCCAGGGCAGCGCAACCGGTGCGGCCAGCACCGATGGCGGTGCTGCCACGGGTAGCGCAGTGACGGTGTCCAGTGTGGCCGTCGGCACCCAGGCCGCAGCCGACAAGACGGTGACCCCGGCGACCAGTGTCGGCAGCAAAGACACCATCATCGTCTCGGTCAAGACGGACGGCAGCGCGAGCAACGTGGCCGTGTCGGCAAAGCTGACCTACCAGGATGGCCAGGTGGCTGGCGAACAGAACGCGACGTTGAACACCACCGGTGCCGAAACCACCAACCTGAGCTTCAGCAAGCCCGATGGCTGGCCGGCCGGCACCTACACCGCGCAGGTCATGGTGGACGGCAAGCCTGCAGGCACGCCTCAGACCATCATCGTCAAATAATGGTTCTCAAGCGTTGATGGACGGAGCCCAATTTTTGATCTGCGTGCGTATTGATCTTTGCCATACGCAGGCCTCAAGCATGTCCAACCTGCACCTCGTCAGCGTCCGGCTGGCGGGGCGAGTTTAAATTGTTTCAATCCACGCGCCCGTGAGGGCGCGCCTTCCTTCTGCTGTGCGATCTCGCCGCATATGGCATGGTTTCAATCCACGCGCCCATGAGGGCGCGAAACGCGTCAGACGACCGGGACGGCGACGAACTCAGGTTTCAATCCACGCGCCCGTGAGGGCGCGACCCTCGCAGGTCGTGGCCTATGCAGGGATAGTCAGGTTTCAATCCACGCGCCCGTGAGGGCGCGACGATGCGGGCATCCAAGTCTTTCCAGCCCTGAACCAGTTTCAATCCACGCGCCCGTGAGGGCGCGACCTACGGGCTGCTCAAACTTGTAACGCTCCCAGCCGTTTCAATCCACGCGCCCGTGAGGGCGCGACTTCCGGCCATCGCGGCAGCAGTGCGCGCTCGACAGTTTCAATCCACGCGCCCGTGAGGGCGCGACAGTCGCCCTGCGAAGTGGTCCTTGGGTTCAATGAGTTTCAATCCACGCGCCCGTGAGGGCGCGACCTGAAAGTCGTAAAAGGGTCTAATCACATATCCGCGTTCCAATCCACGCGCCCGTGAGGGCGCGACTTCGCCGTGGGTAAGCGCATTCAAAGCATGATGGCGTTTCAATCCACGCGCCCGTGAGGGCGCGACGCGTCGCGGCAAAGCCGTTTCAAGGCGTTGTTAACCCGTTTCAATCCACGCGCCCGTGAGGGCGCGACAGGCGCCCCTCCAGCATGCCGGCCTCGGCAGTCTGCGTTTCAATCCACGCGCCCGTGAGGGCGCGACGCACGCAGGATCTCGCACGCGCGGCGTGAGAGAGGTTTCAATCCACGCGCCCGTGAGGGCGCGACGATCTGCAGGTCCACGTGCGTCGCTGTCGGTGGCACGTTTCAATCCACGCGCCCGTGAGGGCGCGACCATTGGGGGATGGGTGACCGTCATCGATGCGCTCGAGTTTCAATCCACGCGCCCGTGAGGGCGCGACATGATCGCCTCGCCGCCTGGCGCATCCGTGCAGCGGTTTCAATCCACGCGCCCGTGAGGGCGCGACCGACGCAGATCTGAAGCACATCCCGAAACCCGAGGTTTCAATCCACGCGCCCGTGAGGGCGCGACCTCGGCAAGCGGATCAGGCGGCGGAGCTTGAACAGGTTTCAATCCACGCGCCCGTGAGGGCGCGACCTCCTGCGCCAGCGCTTTATGCGCGTCGAAAGCATTTGTTTCAATCCACGCGCCCGTGAGGGCGCGACCCCCCCTTAGCATAAGTGTTTGCCATCGTTGCTAAAACACGGGCAATTGCGCGGACTTGCTGAAAAAAGCAGTCGAGAAGTCGTCATGCGGACCCCGTGAATCCGCTATGTATTTTTTTTTTTTTTTTGCAAATCAGTTGCTTGAGGAGACTGCGAACCTGCCCGGTTTTTATGGGGCGCTTGGGGTTCGCGTCAAAAAATCAGTGGGCCTTTGAGGTTCAGGCTGGGCTTGGCGCCGATGTGCTCCACGCGGGTCTCCCATTTCGCGCCAAGGTGATAGAACCGTAGGCTGTCCAGGGCCGGGTCGATCAGGTCGCATAGCTGCTGCCGTAATTCAGTCCATTGGGCAGGCTCGACTTCGATCTCGAAGACCGAGAACTGCACGCGCTGGCCACGGTCCCGGCAGGCTTTGGCGACCTTGCGCAGGCGCTTCTCGCCCCCGGGAGAGCTGGTGCTGACGTCGTAGCTTACAAGAATCATCATGGGACTTGAGCCGCGTCATTTCCAGAAGAAGGAGGGGTAGCCATCCAGATCGCCACGCAGGTGCCGTGCCATCAACTGTGCTTGCACAAAGGGCAGTAGGCCGATGTCGATCTTTTCACCCAGTAAGGCATGTTGAAGCTGTTCGCGTTTGCGCTCCTGGTAGGCGATCAGCACCGTCTTGCGCGCATCGTCCTTGAGAAGAACCGCGCCGTTGTCGAAGACTTGGAAGTCGCGCTGGTTCAATTGCCGGCGGTTGATCAGCGACAGTGCCAGGCGCTCGCCAAGCAGTGGCCTGAATTCCTCTGCAAGGTCCAGGGCCAGGCTTGGCCGTCCTGGTCGGTCGCGATGCAGAAAGCCGACTGCCGGGTCCAGACCAACCGTTTCCAAGGCCGAACGGCAGTCGTGGGTCAGCAAGGTGTAGAGAAACGACAGCAACGCATTGAAGGCGTCGCGCGGTGGGCGGCGATTGCGTCCGCCAAAGCGCAGCAGCGGCGACTCGGTGCGCACCAGCTGGCCGAAGACGCCGAAATACGACTGCGCTGCCTCGCCTTCCAGGCCACGCAGCACGTCAACACTGGTCTCGATGAGCAGGCGCTGTGGAATGCGCTTGAGTCGCTTGAGTGCGTGTTGAAAGGCGGGGATATCGATCATGCGGTCGCCGTGGTCGCGCCAGCCGCGCGCCAGGACGGCACGCTGGTTGTGGATTTTTCCTGCCAGCATGTGACGCACAATCGCGGCGCAACGCACGGGGTCGTCGCTGCATCGGTACTGTTCGCGGCGAAGCAGCACATTTCCGGACACCGGGCCTTCGACACGCGCGAGAAAGCGCCCTTGCGCAGTCAAATAACAGATGCTGATGCCTTGCTCGGCACAGAAGCCGAGTAACTGAGGCGAGACTCCGACACGTCCGATGCAGACGATGCTCTCCAGCATGTGAACCGGCAATCGTGTGCGTTCTTGCCGCTCCACATTCAGGACGACATTGGCACCGTCCTTGTGCAACCAGGCACCATCGGTGGTGACATACAGGGTGTTGAGTTGGCGGCGCATCGTCATTCCTCTTCAGCATCGAGTTGTCGACGCAGCCAGGTGTCCACGCTGCCGCGGCCGAGCAGGCGCGGCTGACACAGGTCGATCAATGAACAGGCATCGCAGCGTTTGCTGTCATAGCGCGCACCGGGCGTCAGCCCATGAGACAGCAGTGCACGGGTTTCGGCGATGGTGCGCTGCGTGAGCTCGCGCAGCGCTGGATCGAAGACCACATCCTTGCGCCTGCGAGGCTGCCCGTAGAACAGCGCGCCGGCGTCTACTGGGCGTTTGAGCATGCTCTCCAGACACAGTGCCTGGGCACACAGCTGTACCTCATCGGCCCGGTGCGACTTGGGTCGGCCCCGTTTGTACTCCACGGGGAACGCGAATTCCCCTGCGGGATCGTGATGGAACTCGACCACATCGGCCTTGCCCGTGATGCCCAGTTCGAGCGCCAGCAGCGGCATCGCGGTGACGGTGCGCACGCCACGCCTGCGCTGCGTGTGTGCCACATCGGCACGTTCGTGCAGCAGCCGGCCTTCGGCGGTGTGCCTGTTCTCTGCCCATTGCCGTTCGACATGGATCAGCGCGCATTGGCGCGGGCAGTATAGGTAGTGCTGTAGGGCAGAGAGCGGGATCAGGTCGTCGTCGTCCATGGTCCCGCTCTCCTGATTGTCAGAACAGTTCGGTCACGCTTACGCCGGCAGGAAGCGCGTGGTCGATCACCACCCGGTAATCGGAAAAGCTGCGTGCCGGTCCCTGGTCCGCCTGGTCAATACGCTCGACCTTGACCTTGTCGAAGAGCACATGCGCCGGTGCGTTGCCCATCGGGTGTTCGTGTTCGAATACGATCAGTTTGCGTGCGGCCATCTCGCCGCGCGCGGCGGAGCGGTCGTGCTCGAATAGATTGGTCAATGCGCGCCACAGCAGTTGCAGGTCTTCCTCGGAGAACCCGGTGCGCTCGGCCAGCTTTGCCGACACAAAGCCATGCGCGCGATACAGGCCGTAGGGCAGAATGTGCTTGCGGCCCATGGTGCGCTCCTTCTCCAGGTCTTTTTCGTTGGTCACCGCCACGCGGGTGATCGATACTTCCAGTGGCAATACCGGTTCGACCGAAGTGGCGAAGGCCAGTTGCACCGGGCCGCGGACCTGGCCGGTATTGACTTCGGTGGTCATCACCGCACCGAAGGTGCGCACGTCGAAGAAGTTTTCACACATCCACGCGGTCAATTGGCGCGCTTTGTCGCCCTCCTTGGGCAGTTTCTTGGCTTCATGCTCGATGCCAAGTGCGGTGTAGGCCTGCTTGTGCTGGTTGTTCAGTACCGATTTCTCCTGCATGTAGATCGTGTAACCCGGCGCGTTGTCTTTCTCCAGCGCCACGTAGTTGCGGATCTTGCGCTTGAGCGCCACGTCGGTCACCAGGCCGCGATTGGTCTCCGGGTCCAGGCGCGGCAGGTTGCCGGCGTCGGGGTCACCGTTAGGGTTACCGTTGGCCACGTCGAATAGATAGACGAATTCATAGCGGTGGGCGATGGCGCTCATGTGGGTTCTCCTTCGGAAGCGGTGTCGGGGGCGTCCTGGCCGTTGTTGCGGGCGAAGCGCGCCTGGGTCTGGTGGTAGTAACCGATGGCGAAACGGCCTTGCTCGTGGATGGGCAGGCTGCGCGGGAAGCTGGCGGGAAGTGCGTCGATGATCTGGCCGACTTCTTTTTCCAGGTTCACCGCCAGGCCCGCCTTGTCTTTGCGCAGCTTGCCGAAGTGATTCTGCGCATTGCGCAACAGCACCGGGAAAATGCTCGCCGGGGTTGCAGAGGCGGCGCCGTAGTAACGGTCGCGGATGGTGGCGTTGACCTGCCCGCCCAGTGCGGTGCGTTGCAGGTTTTCCAGCGATGAGAACAGCCGGCCCAGCAAGTAGCCGGGGTCGGTATTGGCGGTATCGAGACTCACGGGGGGCTCTCCCTTGGTGGATGACAGTCCTTGTTGCGTGTCCAGACGTGCCTCGCGTGCCAGTACTGCCCGGCACAAGGCCACGCGCAGCGGGTTGACCTGCCCATCGGCGCGGAAGCGCATGACGATGCCGCCGAGCAGGCTGCGCGGATAGCGGGTGCCGGCGAGGATGGCGCGGGTCAGCTCCCCTGCCAGAAGCGGCGAGACGTCCTCGGCCTTGGGCTTGCCGTGCTCGCCGTAGACCGGCGCTGTCTGCAGGGCGAGAAACTGCGGGGTAGGCGCGCGTTTCCAGGCTGGCGGCTCGAGCTTGAGGTCCTGATAGTGGGCAGCCAGCCGTGCGGCAAAGCCGGCCAGCGTCTGCGTTTCCCAGAAGCGGATCGACAGGCGCGAGGCGTTGGGTGCCAGGCCCAGTACGAAGATGCGGGCGTCGTCGTCCAGTGCGTCGTCCATTTCGCGTAGTGGACGTGCCTGTCGCACCTGCTCCAGTGCCAGGTGCAGGCGCTGGGTGGCCTGGCCGTCGGCGATGCCAGGGCCTTCTGTTTCACCGCCGCGCAGGAAATCGGCGATCAGATCTTCGGCCTCCTCAGCGTGCGCGGTCGTCCTGGCCTGCGCCCAGAACACCACCGTGGTGTCGCCGATCTGCACACGTTGGCGATTGCGTGGGTCGCGGCGCAGCAGATGGTTGAGCGCGGTGGTGTAGGCGAAAGCCGCAGATTTAGAAATCGGCGCATTGGCACCGCTATCATTTTCCTTGTGTTTCGACTGAACTTTTAGGAGCGAACCTCTGTATGAAATATAAGCATCCGCGTTAAAAGAAACGATGGAAGATCCCGTGCTTTCAAATCCTTTGATCGGCGGGTGCAGCCGCGCCAACGGCGCGCGTAAGCCACTGACCAGGCACATGCCGGATGCGCCGTCGGCGCTTTGGCCTCTTGCAGTCGCTCCCATGCCGCGCGCGCCGTGGCGCGCTGATGCAGATAGCCGGTGTCGCCCTCCAGGCGGAACACCAGGTTGGTATCCAATAGCGCCTCGCCGTGACGGGAAAACTGTGGATGATCGGCGAATTGCGCGGGCGACCAGGTGTCGAGGAACGTCAATAGCGCACGCAGCCCGGGGTCTTCGCTGCCGCCGAGCGCCTGCTGGTGCAAGGTCTTGAATGCAGCGTGTTCCTGCGCGCTGCGCTTGCTGCTGGCACTGACGCCCAGCGCGTAGCTGGTCTTGTCCCAAAGAAAGTTGGACTTGACCGCCACGGTGCGCTTCTCCGGCTGCGGCACGCTCAGCGCCTTGGCGACTCGCTTCTTGCTGTCGTAGTCATGTTCGTCCTCCACGGCCACAACGCGGCCACCGCCGTCCAGCACGATGGTGTAGCCGATCTTCTCCTGGCTGTAGCCGGGCGCGGCGATCCCCGATGTGGGATCGTCCAGCAGCCGGTGGTAGTAGTCGGCAAGTGCGGACAGGATCATGCGCGCACCCCACCGTTTTCCGGCGCTGGCACCTCGACCTGGCCATCGACCATGCGTGCGCGGAAGAAGCGCGGGGTCATGCCGTCGGCGAAGTCGATGTCGTGCAGCATCCAGCCCAGGTCGCGCTCGCCGGCCAGCGTTGCATCGGCAGCCGGCATCGCCGCGTCGTCTTCGATCAGCGCGAAGCTGGCCGGGAATTCGCGCGTGCCCAGGCACGGGGCCTGGAAGCACTGCCCGCGCCGCGCACGGCGGTTGAAGATGTCCAGGTGCTTGCCGACGTTGTCGTCGGCGCCCGCCTTGTCGGTCAATTCGAAGTGTGCAGCGATCACGTAACCCACGTCGCGCAGGAGCGTGGCGGCGCGTTGTTGGCGGTCCTCCTCGACGTAGCTCACCAGCGTATCGGTGCGCCCGGCCTTGATCGCCTTGCTCACGCTGGCGGCAGACAGCTTGCCGCCCACTTCGTTGCGGCGGATCGACTCGAAGCGAATCGGCTTGAGCACCTGGATGCTGTCCACCATCCAGCGGATCGCCGGTTTCCAGTGGATCGCCTCCAGGATGCCGCGCGCCGCCGATGGCGTGATGATGTCGTATGAGACGCGTTCCACCTTCATTTCCGGCCGCGTGAACAGCGCTCGTTCGCCCCAGACGTGGAGCTTCACTCCGTAACTCATCCTTGTGTCCCCTAGCTAGCGTTTCACAAGCTAGCCTACCTGGCTGGTATCTCAAATGCCGAGATTTGGATCGGGGTTGCCTTAGCTCACTGGACCAGAGCCTCGGCTGCCAGGAACTGCGGGCTGTCGTCCCAGCGCAGCCCGAATCGCGGGTCGTACAGTCTTGGATTGACCAGCCTCACGAACTGTTCGCCATAGCGCGCCTGTGCCACCGGGGCGATGGCATTGGCCTGCCACAGCGCGCGGTAGGCCTGCTCGGGCACCTGCACCAGCCACGGCTGCAGGCGTCGGGCAGCGCCGGCTACGCCCACGTGTTCTGCATGTTCGAGCTGGCGCAGGATGTCGGCCACCTCGGGCACCTCTTTGTCGCAGCCTTCGGCGTAGGGGGCGTACGGTACGATCAGCGGCCGCAGGGTGGTCTGGATCATCTTGAATTTCCGCGCCAGGGTGTCCAGCGGCAAACCCTTGATGTCGGCATCGCGCAGCAGGCCGAGCACGTCCTCGCGGTCGAGCCGTCCATCGCCCAGGCGACGATAGAGCGCCGCGAAGTAGTCGGCGACTGCTGCCATCGCCAGCAAGTCGTTGCGGTGGGTACGCTCGATGCCACGGAAGACCTCTGCAAACAGGTCTAGTTCCTTTGGCGGTGCCCAGTCGGGATTGGCCGGCGCGAATACCTGCACTTGGCTGACCTCTACCGGCCGCAAGCCTTCGCGGTTGCAGCGGCCGGCAGCCTGGGCGATGGAATCCAGACCGGCTTCAGCGCGCAGCACCGTTGGGAAGTCCACGTCCACCCCCGCTTCTATCAAGCTCGTGGCGACCAGCCGGCATGGCCGGCCTGCTTTCAGGTCTTCGCGCAGTTCGGCCAGCACCGCGCTGCGGTGGCGCGCGTGCATCAGCGTGGTCAAGTGCCGTGCACCGGGTCGGTCGGCGATCGCGTCGAACAGGTGCCGCGCGTGGCGACGATTGTTGACGATGCACAGCACCTGTTCGCGTTGCCGGAGGTGGTCGGTCAGCGCAGCGTCGTCGAGCGTGCCGACGTGGCGCACCTGGACGCGTCGTAGCCTTGCATACAGCGCCGGTGGGTCGTCCACCAGCTCTCGCACCTGGTCCAGACCCCCAACGAAGCCCTGGTCCAGGCGCAGCGTGGGTTGCGTGGCGGTGCACAACACCGGACTGACCCGGTAGTTGCGCGCCAGTTCGTCCAGTAGCGCCACGCACGGGCGCAGCAATGCGTGCGGCAGGGTCTGCGCTTCGTCCAGAACCACCACGCTGCCGGCGATGTTGTGCAGCTTGCGGCAGCGGGAAGGACGATCGGCGAACAGGCTCTCGAAGAACTGCACTGCGGTGGTAACGACGATCGGCGCATCCCAGTTCTCCATGGCCAATTTGCGCTTGTCGATGGATTGCGGTGCCTTGGTCGGATCGTCGAAGAAGGCGCTGTGGTGCTCCAGCACGATGTCGTCGCGCTCCTGCACGCCCAATGCGTGCCGAAACACCTGTACGGTCTGTTCGACGATGCTGGTGAACGGAATCACGTAGATCACCCGGCGCAATCCATGGGCGATGGCATGGTCCAGGGCGAATGCCAGTGAAGCCAGCGTCTTGCCGCCGCCGGTGGGTACGGTGAGGGAGAACAGACCAGGACGCATGCCGGCCTTGGCACGAACTTCGCTCAGGATCTGCGCGCGCAAGGGGTTGATGCCGCCCTCGGTGGGCAACGTGGACAGGTGCGCATCAAGGCATTGCCGTAATTCTGGCAGGGCCGGACGCGTGCCGGTGTCCTCCGCACGCGACTGGCGCCCTTCCAGGCGGCGATAGAAATCGTCGGTCTCGGTGAAGTCGGAATCGACCAGGCAGGAGAAGATCATCCGCGTCAGGACCGTGAGCTGAAAAGGGCGACGCTCCTGGCGCGGATGACCAATAAAGCCGTCCGGCAACGCCAGCTTGGCCGGGAGTGACAACTCCCGTTCCCAGTCCGACAGCAGCGGTGGCAGTTCCCGTTCGCGGTAGTCCTCCGATAGGCGCTCGTGCAGCGAAGGGCGTGATTGCGCTGCGTGTCCTGGTCGTCCATCGGCTAGGC
This sequence comes from Xanthomonas citri pv. citri, assembly GCF_000961215.1. Taxonomy (NCBI): domain Bacteria; kingdom Pseudomonadati; phylum Pseudomonadota; class Gammaproteobacteria; order Lysobacterales; family Lysobacteraceae; genus Xanthomonas; species Xanthomonas citri. The sequence continues at coordinate 4,491,417 of NZ_CP008998.1, read as the reverse complement.
CGGCGTGATGGCCGGCGATGCCGTACGCGAGCAAGGTGCCGGCGGTACCATAGCGCTCGCAGGCGATCCGAGCGCCCCAGGTCGCATGGTCGACACGGGCCGGGTCACCGTCCAGCCGGCCCTGAAATTTCTGTGTGTACTTGCCGAGGTCGTGCAGTTGTCCGGCCAGACTGGCCAGAAGTTGGCCTCCAAACGGTGCGGCATTCCTGGCGGCGCGTTCGCCGACGGCGAGTAGGTGATCGGCCAGCCGTTGCCAATCGCTGCGATCCTGCCGCTTGGTCGAATGCGCAAAGAAGTCCATGGCGTTGCTCCGTTTGTGGCCTTGGTGAGAGCAGGCCGATGCTGTCTGCCCCTGCAGTGGAGCGTCTGCATCGCGCCGCCGCTGTGCATCAGCGGGGTTTCTGCCGATGCGGGCCGCATCTGGTCGCAGTCTGCGGCTGTCCAATCTCGCTGCTGTGCATAACCTAGGGTGCAGGAAACCGCTTGTGCAGTAATTCAATGAACGTGCGTTTGACGCGGTATTGCTGGCGCAAGCGGGCAAGTTCGGCGTCGAATGCGGCATGACCCTGCCCACCCTGTTGCTGGTAGAGGCGCTGCAGGGTGGGAAGCAGCCTGATCGCCGCCACGTAGCCCTGGCGAACAGTGCGCTCGATGTGCATGCCGATCACGGTATGGCAAATCCGAAGCGCGGCGGCCGGGTCGCACGTCTCGGCCGCCGGCAGCAGCTGCTCCCAGGTACCCAATGGGAGCTTGCGTGTCTGGTCTGCTGCCAGTTCCAGCGCGCGCTGTATCTGTTCCTCGGCGAGCAGCAGACTGATGCGGGTATCGTGCGCATCGATGAAGCGCGGCACCGCCTTGGTGTCCAGCGCCTGCAATGCACGTTCGCGCCATGCCTCCCAGGCGTCCAGCAGCGATGCCGCCTCTTGCAGGGCCAGGTAGGTCTCTTCGTTGGGCATGAGCAGATACGCCTTCCAGCGTAACGTCAACGCATCCTCAGGAAAGCCATCATGCACGTAGGCTGTCGCCAACGCGGCCAGCAGGCGGCCGTCTTGCGGGTCGGCCTTGACGCCGCGTTCCAGCCACTCCAAGGCCTGGCGCTGGCGCCCGTGTTCGCCACAGCGGCGCGCCATCTCCAGGTGATCCCAGCCGCTGGAACAGGTGTGGGCGAAGAACTCCAGCATGGCATCCACGCTGCCGCCGCAACGCGCGGTGTCTTCGAGTAGCGACTCGGCCGACAGTCGCCGCGCCCGGTTGCCGCGGGCATGCAGGATCTCCAGTGCCGCGTGTTGCAGCCGTGCGATGTCCGTAGCGCTCAGCAATGCGGCATAGTCCTGCAAGGGGCGCAGCAGGCTCCATTGGTCGAGCATGCGCAGCTCGAACAGGCGATCGCCGAGCGTATCGGTGCCGGCTGCACGCGCGGCCTCCAGGTGCGCATGTCCCAACACACGCAGGCGCTCGCCCAGATCGCCGCGCGAATCGTCGACCTCTTCGTAGATCGCCAGCAGCCGTTTGAACGCGTACTCGTGCAGATCCAGCGCCGCCAGCGGGTCGCGTTGCCGCGCCTGCTCCAGCAAGGATGGCAACACACCCAGCTGCCTGCTATAGGCAATGGTGGCGCTCCAGTCCATGAATCGCTTGCGGCCAAGCAAGGTGGAGATCGCCTTGCGCCACTGCTGCAAGGGTGCGACTGCCAGTTGTGCCTGGCTCAGCAGACGCTTGCGCAACTGGACATCGTTGTCAGCCAACTCCAGGATCAAAGCCTGCAAGGCTTGTGTGGTCAGCGTCGACAACCAGTGCTGCAATACACGATCGCTCGATTCGGCCACTGGCATGCCGGCAGTCGTGCGCTTGGTGCGTTTTTGGGAGCTGGGGTCGGCACTCGTCCGTGCCCAGCTGAGGGCAACAGCCACCTGGTGCTTGCAGAATTCCGCTTGCTGACCGACCGGGCAGTCGCACCGCCCCAGCAAGCGGCCATTTCGCCAGACCAGCTCCACGGCATAGTCGTCGCTACCGCTGACGAGAGCGTCGACCCGCAGCGCCTCAACCGTCTGCAAGGTGACGCGGTCCTGATCTGCATAGACCAGCCCGCGCGCATAGTAGCTGGGCGTGGTGATGCCGAGCAGGAAGGAGCGATCGAGATCGGCAGGCGAAAAGCGTGCTGTCATGCAGGTATGGGCGAATCTGCGCCAATGACACAGTGGCAGGATGGTCGAGCCGGATTTTGCCAGAACGGGATGGACGCGCGACAATCGCGGGACGTAACCCCCCGGGGGCGTTCTCCCCGATGCCGCCCGCGATCCAGTCGGCGACGTACCCTTCCGTATAGTCGCCACTGTCTCCTTTCCTCCGAGGTCCTATCCCGCGCCATGTCGAAGACACCGAAGATCCTCTACACGCTCACCGACGAAGCACCCTACCTGGCCACGCAGTCGCTGCTACCGATCATCGATGCCTACACCGATACCGCCGGCATCGTGGTCGAAACGCGCGATATCTCGCTGGCCGGGCGCATTCTTGCGCTGTTTCCCGAGCATTTGAGCGACACGCAGAAGATCGCCGACGACCTGGCCGAACTGGGCGAGCTGGCCACCACGCCGGAGGCCAACATCATCAAGCTGCCCAATATCAGCGCCTCGGTGCCGCAGCTCAAGGCCGCGATCAAGGAGCTGCAAGGCCAGGGCTACGCGTTGCCGGCGTATCCGGACGAGCCCAAGGATGCTGCGGAAAAAGACATCAAGGCGCGCTACGACAGGGTCAAGGGCAGCGCGGTGAATCCGGTGCTGCGCGAGGGCAATTCCGATCGTCGTGCACCGCTGTCGGTGAAGAATTACGCACGCAAGCACCCGCATCGCATGGGCAAGTGGAGCAGCGATTCCAAGTCGCACGTGTCGCACATGGAGTCCGGCGATTTCTTCGGTAGCGAGCAGTCCGCCACCATCGCCGACGCCGGCACGTTGAAGATCGAATTCGTCGGTGCCGATGGCAGCAGCACCGTGCTGAAAGACAAGGTCGCGGTCAAAGCCGGCGAAATCGTCGATGCTGCCGTATTGAGCAAGCGCGCGCTGGCCAGCTTCATCGACGCGCAGATCGCCGATGCCAAGGCCCGCGACGTGCTGTTCTCGGTGCATCTGAAAGCCACCATGATGAAGGTCTCCGATCCGGTGCTGTTCGGCGTGGTGGTCGGCGAGTTCTACAAGGACACGCTGAGCAAGCATGCCGATGCGCTCAAGTCGGTCGGTTTCGATCCCAACAACGGCATCGGCGATCTGTACGCACGCATCGGCACGTTGCCGGAAGAGCAGCAGGCACAGATCACCGCCGATATCCAGGCCGAATACGCGCAGCGTCCGGGCCTGGCGATGGTCAATTCGGACAAGGGCATCACCAACCTGCATGTGCCCAGCGACGTGATCGTCGATGCTTCCATGCCGGCGATGATTCGCGACTCCGGCCAGATGTGGAACGCGCAAGGCAAGTTGCAGGACACCAAGGCGGTGATTCCGGATCGTTGCTACGCGGACGTATATCAGGCGGTAATCGACGACTGCAAGGCGCACGGCGCGTTCGATCCGTCCACGATGGGCTCGGTGCCCAACGTGGGGCTGATGGCGCAGAAGGCCGAAGAATATGGCTCGCACGACAAGACCTTCCAGATGTCCGGCGCCGGCACCGTCAAGGTCACCGATGGCAACGGCAAGACGGTGTTCGAGCACGCAGTGGAAGCCGGCGATCTGTGGCGCATGTGCCAGGTCAAGGACGCGCCGATCCAGGATTGGGTGAAGCTGGCCGTGGAGCGCGCCCGCCTGAGCGAGACGCCGGCCGTGTTCTGGCTGGACAAGGCGCGCGCACACGATGCGCAGGTGATCGCCAAGGTCGAGCAGTATCTCAAGGATCACGACACCAACGGCCTGGATATCCGCATCCTGCCGCCGGTGGAAGCGACGACCTTCTCGCTGGAGCGCATCCGCAAGGGTCAGGACACCATCTCGGTCACCGGCAACGTGCTGCGCGACTACCTCACCGACCTGTTCCCGATCATGGAGCTCGGTACCAGTGCCAAGATGCTGTCCATCGTGCCGCTGATGGCCGGCGGCGGCCTGTTCGAAACCGGTGCCGGTGGTTCGGCGCCCAAACATGTGCAGCAGTTCGTCGAAGAGAACTGCCTGCGCTGGGATTCGCTGGGGGAATTCCTGGCCCTGGCCGCGTCGCTCGAGCACCTGGGCAACCGTTACGACAACCCATCGGCCACCGTGCTGGCCAAGGCGCTGGATGTCGCCAACGGCCAGTTCCTGGACAACAACAAGTCGCCGGCGCGCAAGGTCGGCGAGCTCGATAACCGCGGCAGCCACTTCTATCTGGCGATGTACTGGGCGCAGGCCCTGGCTGCGCAGACCGAAGACATGGCTTTGCAGGCCAAGTTCGCGCCGCTGGCCAAGGCCCTGACCGGGAACGAAGCCACGATCGTGGCCGAGCTCAACGGCGCGCAGGGCAAGCCGGTGGAGATTGGCGGTTACTACCATCCCGACTTGGCCAAGGTCAGCGAGTCGATGCGCCCCAGCAAGACCTTCAACGACATCCTGGCCACGCTCAAGGCCTGAGTCGCCGCGCCGCCTGCTGTCTCCGCATGTCGTCTGCAAGGCCCGCCTCGGAAGAGACGGGCCTTGTCGTTTCAGCGAAACGGCGACAATGCCGTCACGCCACGCAGCAGGCGTCGGCTGAGCCGCGCGATGCGTCGTTCGCGCCGGGTTTGCGAAGGCGGATCGGTCATCGTCTGCACGTTTGGCTGTGGCGACACGGGAGATCCAAGCGATTCCCTTGCGGTGTGCCGTTGCATCGCCTCCGCCGCCGTGTCCGGTTCCGCCAGGCGCTGGGCCAGCGCCACATCGGCAATGTGGCCGTGCTGAAACAACAGTTCGCTAAAGATGCGCATGACCCACCTCCACTTGAGTGGAATCCACAGTAGGCGCAGGCTAGGGGACGTAAAAGCGAGGCTTTTACAAGTGAGTATTGAATTCCATTCAAGGGTTGGTCATGTCGCGTCCGCCGCTTCACGCATTGCAAGGCTTCGTCAGCGCGGTACGCCTGGGTAACCTGTCGCGCGCCGCTGGCGCGATGCATCTGACCGTCAGCGCACTTAGTCATCAGATGCGCGCGCTCGAACAACGGCTGGGATATCCGCTACTGCAACGGCATGCGCGCGGCGTCACCGCCACGCCGCAGGGCCAGCAACTGCTCGACCGCATCGCACCGCATCTGGACGCCATCGCCGAGGCGTTCGAGCCCTTCGGTGCGCGTCGCGAAGACACCCTGACGCTGAGTCTCACGCCGTCGATGGCATCGGCCTGGCTGGTGCCGCGCCTGGGCGAATTTCTGGCAAGTCATCCCACCATCGAAATCAACCTGCTGTCGAGCGAGCGGCTGGTGGATTTCGAGCGCCAGCAGCAAGTGGATGCCGCCATGCGTATCGGCGCCGGGCAATGGCCTGGCGTCATCGCCGAGCCATTGTTCGACGAATGGCTGGTGCCCATGGCTAGCCCGGCCCTGATCGCCCGCATGGGCGGCGTGGAGGCGCCACCCTTGCATCAGTGGCCACTGCTGGGCGACCCGGATGACGCCTGGTCGCGCTGGTTCGCGGCGTTCGGCGGCGATGTGCCGCGACGCTATGTCGCCGTGCTCGACGAATCGGAGGCACACCATCGTGCCGCCTTGGATGGCGTCGGCGTCGCACTGGGGCGCGTGACGCGCGCGCGTCTGTTGCTGGCGTCCGGCCAGCTGGTGGCGTTGTCCACGCAACGGCTCAAGACCAGTTGGTCGCATTACCTGGTGTATCCGCCGCGTTCCAGCACCCATGGCGGGTTTCTCGCGTTTCGCACCTGGCTACAGGGCCAGGCGCGCGAACACGCCGCGCATGCGCAACAGGCGACCGCCACGCCATTGGCCGCGCGCCGCCGCAAGCGCTCCGGGACACCGTCGCCATGAACCATCCATCGTTGCCACCACAATCCGAGCGCCGTGCGCTGGCGATCGCCCAGGCCGTGTACGAAGCGTTCGAGGACTATCACGCGCGCTTTTCCGAAATCACCGCATGCGCCAAACAGCGGTTCGAAACACGCGATTGGAGCGGCGCGCGCGAAGACGCAGTGGCGCGCATCGCGCTCTACGACCAATACATCGCCGAATGCATGTTGCGTCTGCGCGCAGTACTGCTGGGTCAGGCGCACGACCGCGCGCTATGGATGCGTGCGCGCGATCGTTACGCTGCGTTGCTGAGCGGGTTGATCGACCAGGAGTTGTACAAGACGTTCTACAACACCCTGACCCGGCGCTACTTCGGTACCCACGGCGTCGATGCGGACATCGAATTCATCGCCCTGGATATCGAACCGACCGACGCCATCACCGTGCCTGTTGCGCGCCACACCTATGCGGTCTCGCCCGGCCGCCTGACCGACATGCTGGTGCGGGTGCTGGGCGACTACGCGTTCGCCGTGCCGTATGCGCACCGCACCCGCTGCGCGGCTGCCATCGCGGTGCGTCTGCTAGACGACCTGGCGCATTGGGGCGAGCATCCGGTGCGCAGCGTGGAATTGCTGGAGACGGTGTTCTATCGCGAGCGGCGTGCGTATCTGGTCGGACGCGTGTTCGGCGAACATCGCTTTTCGCCATGCGTGATCGCGCTGATCAACGACGACGCCGGCCTGCGCGCCGAAGCGGTGCTGACCCGACGCAGCGATGTCGCGCAATTGTTCAGTAACTCGCGCAGCTATTTTCAAGCCGACCTGTCCACTGTCGGCGATGCGGTGGTGTTCCTGCGCAGCCTGCTCACCCACAAACCGGTCGATGAGCTATACACGATGCTGGGCCGCGCCAAGCAGGGCAAGACCGAGCGTTACCGCACGTTTTTCAGCCATTTTCAGGCGCATCCGTCCGAACAGCTGGTGCACGCCGATGGCACTCCCGGCATGGTCATGGTGGTCTTTACGCTGCCCAGTTATCCGCTGGTCTTCAAACTCATTCGCGACCGCTTTGCGTATCCCAAAACCATGAGCCGCGCGCAGGTGGAGGGTAAGTACGAATTGGTCTTCCAGCTCGACCGCATCGGCCGCCTGCTCGACGCGCAGCCGTATCGTTTCCTGCGTTTCCCCAAGGCGCGCTTTTCGCCGGCGCTGCTGCAAGAGCTGCAGACCAGCTGCGCGATGAGCCTGAGCGAAGACGGCGACGATGTCCTGATCGCACTGTGCTATGTGCAGCGCCGGTTGCGCCCGTTGAATTTGTACCTGCGCGAACAGTTGCCCGAAGCCGCGCATGCCGCAGCGCTGGACTACGGCCAAGCCATCAAGGACATGGCGCGCAACAACATCTTTCCCGGCGACATGTTGCTGAAGAATTTCGGCATTACCCGCCATCAGCGCGCGGTGTTCTACGACTACGACGAGCTGTGCCTGATCACCGAATGCAACTTCCGCGATTGGCCGACACCCGCCACCTACGAAGAACAGATGGCCGCAGAACCCTGGTTCCATGTCGGCCCGCGCGACGTCTTTCCCGAGCGCTTCGCCTTGTTCATGGGCCTGCCCTCCTCGCAACTGGAAGCGGTCAAGCACCAGCACCCGGAACTGTTCGACCCACGCTGGTGGCGCGACCTGCAGAGCCGGCTTCGCGACGACGATTATCCCGACACCCCGCCATATGCGGAGTCGCGCAGGCTGGCCTAGAGCGCTGCGGAGCGCTCGCCGCGCAGCTTACCTTGGCGCCAGCCCAGCCCAGCCCAGCCGAGCCGGCGCCACGCAGCACCCGCTCCGCACAGCTGGCGGCCAACGCATCTCATCTCAACGTGCATCACACGCTCTAGCGATTTACCGGCAGCGGCAGGACGAGCGACGGCCCGGATGCGCTGCCTGCCAGTGGATTGTTCTCCGCACGCGGAGAAGGTGTTCGCCTGGTCACACTGCTGCAAGGAAGTTGAGAGCGGCTGACGGAGGACACTAAAGGCTGCGCGACAGTCGCCTCATACAAAAAGCCCCGCAATGCGGGGCTTTTTCGTCTCGATAAACCGATTGAACTCAGCGCTTCATCGAACTGAAGAACTCGTCGTTGGACTTGGTGGTCTTCATCTTGTCCAACAGGAATTCCATTGCTGCGATTTCGTCCATCGGGTGCAGCAGCTTGCGCAGGATCCAGATCTTCTGCAGCAACTCCGGCTCGATCAGCAGATCTTCGCGACGCGTGCCCGAACGGTTGATGTCGATTGCCGGGTACACGCGCTTTTCGGTGATGCGACGGTTCAGATGCACTTCGCTGTTGCCGGTGCCCTTGAACTCTTCGTAGATCACCTCGTCCATCTTGCTGCCGGTTTCCACCAGCGCCGTGGCGATGATGGTCAGCGAGCCGCCTTCTTCCACGTTACGCGCCGCGCCGAAGAAGCGCTTCGGGCGGTGCAACGCATTGGCATCCACACCGCCGGTGAGCACCTTGCCGGAGCTGGGCACTACGTTGTTGTAGGCGCGCGCCAGGCGGGTGATGGAGTCCAGCAGGATCACCACGTCCTTCTTGTGCTCGACCAGGCGCTTGGCCCGCTCGATCACCATCTCGGCGACCTGCACGTGACGCGCAGCCGGCTCGTCGAACGTGGAGGAGATGACTTCGCCGCGCACGGTGCGCTGCATTTCGGTCACTTCTTCCGGGCGCTCGTCGATGAGCAGCACGATCATGTGCACTTCGGGATGATTGGTGGTGATGGCCGTGGCCACCTGCTGCATCATCATCGTCTTACCGGCCTTGGGCGGGGAGACGATCAGCGCACGCTGACCCTTGCCCTGCGGTGCCATCAGATCCAGGATGCGGCCGGTGATGTCCTCGGTGGAGCCATCGCCACGCTCCAGACGGAAGCGGCGGCGCGGGAACAGCGGGGTCAGGTTCTCGAACAGGACCTTGTTCTTGCTCGCTTCCAGCGGCTCGCCATTGATGGTGTCGACGATCGACAGCGCGAAATAGCGTTCGCCGTCCTTCGGGAAGCGGATGCGGCCGGAGAGGTGGTCGCCGGTACGCAGGTTGAAGCGGCGGATCTGGCTGGGCGAAATATAGGTATCGTCCGGGCCGGCCAGGTAGCTGGCTTCTGCCGCACGCAGGAAACCGAAGCCGTCGGGCAGGATTTCCAGCACGCCGTCGGCGGCAACGCCTTCACCATGACGGGTCAGCACCTTGAGCAGGGCGAAGATCACGTCCTGCTTGCGCGCACGCGCCACGCCTTCCTGAATATTGAGCTGGTCGGCGATATCCAGCAGCTTCTGCGCCGGCATCCGCTTGAGGTCGCTCAGCGAATACACCGGAAAACCTTCCGGCACGGCCGGATGCGGACGCGCGATGAACGGTTCGTTGCTGCCGTCGGACGAGGGCATGCCGCCGTCGTTGCCGAAGCGGTCGCGCGGGCCGCGATCGCGGCGGTTGCGGAACCGGTCACGGCGGTTGCCCTGCTGGTTCTGGCCTTGCTGGTTTTGGCCCTGACCCTGACCCTGACCGCCCTGGCCTTGCTGATGCTGGCCGGCGTTTTGGTTCTGGTTCTGGTTCTGGTTCTGGCCCTGCTGCTGACCTTGGCCTTGGCCCTGGTTCTGGCCTTGATTCTGGTTCTGCTGTTGCTGCGCCTGATTGAAGCGCTGCTGCTGCGACTGGCCGCCCTCGCGGGGCTCGCCGTGGGTGTCGCTGCCGTGGCCGGCGCTGGGCGCCTGACCGGCCTGGGCGCCATCGCTGGACGTCTGCGCCGGTGCCGGATCGGCAGCGCGCGACGGTGCCTGCGCGGCACGGGGTGCTTCGGGTGCGGGACTGGCGGGCAAGGGCAGGTTGGGCTGCTGTGCGCCAGCCTCTTCAGTGGCGGCGGCGGTCTTGCTCACGCGCGGCTTGCGCACGCGCTTCTCGACGGGAGCGTCGACGCTGCTCCCGGTATCGGAGGAAGGATGATCGGACAAGTGCGTGATTCCTCGCTAAGGTGCGAGCGCCCAACTAGGGGGCGAACTGGTGGTAGATGGGAGTCTAGAAGAGGTTCTAGAGGGTGCGGCGGCGCACGAGCGTGTGCCGGACCAACTGACACTATCACCGCCGCGCGTTGCCGCGCAAGCGTCTTGCCGGGCACGATTTAACTGCCGGCGCATCATCGGGCGCCCATTGCTGGACGCCCGCTTGCTCAGGCGGCCGCGCCACCCAGGGTCTTGTCGATCATCTGGGTCAGCTGGCCCTTGCCGACGGCACCGATCTGGGTCGCCTGCACCTGCCCGTCCTTGAACAGCAACAGCATCGGAATCGAGCGCACGTGGTACTTGATGGCCAGCGCACGGTTCTGGTCCACATTGACCTTGGCGACCTTGAGGCGGCCCTGATAGGTGTCGGCCAGATCGTCCAGCACCGGGGCGATCATCTTGCATGGGCCGCACCACTCGGCCCAGAAATCCACCAGAACCGGTTCGCCCGCTTGCAGTACAGCTGTGTCGAAGTCGGCATCGCCGACATGTTGAACCTTATCGCTCACCTTGGGTCTCCTGGAAACCAAAACGGCCCACCCGAACGGGCAGGCCGCTACATTGCGCTAAACTGGGGCATTGCGCGACTGAATCAAGTGTCAGTCCTGAAGCCGCGCTGTCCGCCACAACAGCCGCAGTTTGCGACGCTGTCGGCATCGATGCAAGCCGCGCCCGGGCTGCCCAGGGCGCCTCACGAAGACGGAATAATGAGCGACAAACCGCTGACCGATGTGACCTTTTCCTCGTTCGACCTGCATCCGGCCTTGATCGCCGGGCTGGAGAGCGCCGGGTTTACCCGCTGTACCCCGATCCAGGCGCTGACCTTGCCGGTCGCGCTGCCGGGCGGCGATGTCGCCGGCCAGGCCCAGACCGGTACCGGCAAGACCTTGGCATTTCTGGTCGCGGTGATGAATCGGCTGCTGATCCGCCCGGCCCTGGCCGACCGCAAGCCGGAAGACCCGCGCGCGCTGATCCTTGCGCCGACCCGCGAGCTGGCGATCCAGATCCACAAGGATGCGGTCAAGTTCGGCGCCGACCTGGGCCTGCGCTTTGCGCTGGTCTACGGCGGGGTGGACTACGACAAGCAGCGCGAGCTGTTGCAGCAGGGCGTGGACGTGATCATCGCCACCCCGGGCCGCCTGATCGACTACGTCAAGCAGCACAAGGTGGTCTCGCTGCACGCCTGCGAGATCTGCGTGCTGGACGAAGCCGACCGCATGTTCGACCTGGGCTTCATCAAGGACATCCGCTTCCTGCTGCGGCGCATGCCCGAGCGCGGCACCCGGCAGACGTTGTTGTTCTCGGCCACCCTCAGCCACCGCGTGCTGGAGCTGGCCTACGAGCACATGAACGAGCCGGAGAAGCTCGTTGTCGAAACCGAAAGCATCACCGCCGCGCGGGTGCGCCAGCGCATCTATTTCCCGTCCGACGAAGAGAAGCAGACGCTACTGTTGGGCTTGCTGTCGCGCAGCGAAGGCGCGCGCACCATGGTGTTCGTCAACACCAAGGCCTTCGTGGAGCGCGTGGCGCGCACCCTGGAGCGGCATGGCTACCGGGTGGGTGTGCTGTCGGGCGATGTGCCGCAGAAGAAGCGCGAGTCGCTGCTCAACCGCTTCCAGAAAGGCCAGCTCGAAATCCTGGTCGCCACCGACGTGGCCGCGCGCGGTCTGCATATCGACGGCGTCAAGTACGTCTACAACTACGACCTGCCGTTCGACGCCGAAGACTACGTCCATCGCATCGGCCGCACCGCGCGTCTGGGCGAGGAAGGCGATGCGATCAGCTTCGCCTGCGAACGCTATGCGATGAGCCTGCCCGACATCGAGGCCTACATCGAGCAGAAGATTCCGGTCGAGCCGGTGACGTCCGAACTGCTGACGCCGCTGCCGCGCGCGCCACGCGTGCCGGTGGAAGGCGAAGAGGCCGACGACGACGCTGGCGACAGTGTGGGCACGATCTTCCGCGAAGCGCGCGAGCAGCGTGCCGCCGAAGAACAGCGTCGCGGTGGTGGGCGCGGTGGCCCCGGCGGGTCGCGCAGCGGCAGTGGCGGTGGTCGCCGCGATGGCGCAGGTGCCGATGGCAAGCCGCGTCCGCGTCGCAAACCACGGGTGGAAGGCCAAGCGCCTGCAGCTGCGGCGTCGACCGAACATCCGGTGGTTGCTGCAGTAGCGGCACAGGCACCTTCCGCGGGCGTGGCCGATGCCGAGCGCGCACCACGCAAGCGTCGGCGTCGTCGTAACGGTCGTCCGGTCGAGGGTGCCGAGCCGGCACTGGCATCCACGCCGGTTCCCGCGCCTGCCGCACCGCGCAAGCCCACCCAGGTGGTTGCCAAGCCGGTGCGTGCCGCCGCCAAGCCGTCGGGTAGCCCGTCGCTGCTCAGCCGGATCGGCCGCCGACTGCGTTCGCTGGTCTCCGGCAACTGACCGTTTGCGGCACTGATCGCATCGCCGCGCATCGGCGATGCGACGCAAGCACTGGCGCTCCGGCATAATCGCTGAATGACCGTTCTGCGTTTCGACAACGTCAGCAAGCACTACGCCGGTGGCCACCAGGCGCTGACCGATGTCAGCTTCGAAGTGGCCGATGGCGAGATGCTGTTCGTGACCGGCCATTCCGGCGCCGGCAAAAGTACCTTGCTCAAACTGATCCACCTCAGCGAACGCCCGAGTCAGGGCGCGGTGCTGCTGGGCGAACGTAACCTGCTCAAGGTGCGTGGCCGGCAGATTCCGCTGCATCGGCGTCAGGTGGGCGCGGTCTATCAGGACCACCGTCTGCTCAACGACCGCAGCATCGCCGAGAACGTGGCCTTGCCGCTGATCTTGCGCGGCACCCGGCGTGCCGAGATCGGCAAACGCGTGCGCTCGGCATTGGAGCGCATCGGTCTGGCCCATCGCGAGAAAGCCCTGCCGTCGCAATTGTCTGCCGGTGAGCAGCAACGCGTTGGCATCGCGCGCGCCATCGTCGGCGAACCGCGGCTGCTGGTGGCCGATGAGCCCACCGGCAATCTCGACCCCGCACTGGCCGCGGAAATCATGCAGTTGTTCGCCGAACTCCCGGCCCGTGGCACCAGCGTGCTGGTGGTCAGCCACGACCTGGCGCTGCTCAAGCAGATGCGCAAGCGCGTGCTGATTCTGGATCACGGCCGCCTGGTCGACGACATCTCGCCGCAGGACCTGGCCGAATGAGCAAGCCCGCCAATACCGAAACCGTCGCGCCGTCGCGGTTCGGCGTGTGGATCGACCATCATCTGCACAGCATCGCCTTCAGCCTGGGCCGTGCGATGCGCAAGCCGTGGGCCACCTTGTTGACCATCGTGGTGATGGCCCTGGCGCTGGCCCTGCCGTTGGGGCTGTCGATCGCGCTGGATAACGTCAAGCTGCTGGCCGGCAGCGTGCAGCAGTCGCGCGAGATCAATCTGTTCCTGAAGGTCGACGTGGCCGCCGATGCGGCGCAGGCGCTGGCCGGCGAGCTGCGTGCACGTCCGGATGTGGCCAAGGTCACGCTGCGCACGCCCGAACAGGGTTTGGCCGAGCTGCGCGAAAGCGCCAAGCTCGATGAAGCGGCCGATGCGCTGGGCGACAACCCGCTGCCCACCTTGTTGATCGTCACTCCCGCCGATGCGACCGACGACGCGCAGCTGGCCGGTGCGCTACAGGCGCTGCCGCAGACCGATCAGGTGCAGCACGACGCGCTGTGGCGCAAGCGCCTGGATGGCTGGTTGCATTTCGGCGAGCGCCTGGTCCAGGTGTTGTCTGCCCTGCTCGGGATCGGTGCGGTGCTGGTGGTCGGCAACACCGTGCGGCTGGATATCCAGTCGCGGCGCGAAGAAATCGGCGTGCTGCAGTTGCTCGGCGCCAGCGATGGCTTCATCCGTCGTCCGTTCTTGTATCTGGGCGCGTGGTACGGACTCGGCGCCGGCGCTGTCGCGCTCGCTCTGATCGCCGCCTCGGGCCTGGCATTGCGTGCGCCGTTGGCGACATTGGCCGACAGTTACGGCAGTTCTTTTACCCTGCATGGGCTGGATCTGTTGCATTCTGCGATGGTGCTGGTCGGCACCTTAGTCCTGGGTTGGTTGGGTGCCTGGCTGGTGACCGGCCATTTCCTTCGCCAGACCCGTCCTACCGAGACCTGAGGCCTGCCATGCACCCACCAGATCTCAAACACCTGATCAGCGACGCGCCGCGCGTGATGGTGGTCGATGGCTCCAAGTTGGTGCGCAAGCTGATTGCCGACGTGCTCAAGCGCGACCTGCCCAATGTGCAGGTGATCGGCTGTTCCAACATTGCCGAAGCGCGTCAGGCGCTGGAAGCCGGCGCGGTGGATCTGGTCACCACCTCGCTGTCGCTGCCCGATGGCGACGGCCTGACCCTGGCGCGCAGCGTGCGCGAAACCGCCGGGCAGGCCTATGTCCCGGTGATCGTGGTCTCCGGCGATGCGCAGCAGCATCTGGTGGAGCGCCGTTTCACCGAATACGTCACCGATTATTTCGACAAGGCGCTGGGCCATGAAGCCCTGGCGACCTTCATCCGCGGCTACGTGCAGCCCGAGCCGGTGGTGGGCGCGACCGTGCTCTACATTGAAGACAGCCGCGTGGTGGCCGAGGCGACCAAGCGCATGCTCGAACGCCAGAGCCTGAAAGTGGTGCACGTGCTCACCGCCGAAGATGCCTTTGCGCTGCTCACCGCCGAATCGCTGGGCCGCACCGAGCGCCGCATCGACGTGGTGCTGACCGACGTGACCCTGAAGGGCGAGCTCAACGGCCGCGACGTGGTCGAGCGTATCCGCATCGACTTCGCCTACGGCAAGCGCCGCCTGCCGGTGCTGGTGATGACCGGCGACACCAACCCGCGCAATCAGTCCGACTTGCTGCGCGCCGGTGCCAACGATCTGGTGCAAAAACCGATCGAAGAGCGCCTGCTTGTGACCAAGGTGTTGTTCCAGCTGCGCCTGGCACGCCTGGAGGATCAGGCTGTCACGCTATGACTGAAGGGGAAGGACGCATCCAGCTGGAACCGTCGTGGAAGGCAAGGGTGGGCGACTGGCTGCTGCGCCCACAGATGCGGGAGCTGTCGGCATTCCTGCGCCAGCGCAAGGCGGCCGGGGCGCGGGTGTTTCCGCCCGGCCCGCAGATCTTCGCCGCCTTCGACGCGACACCGTTCGAGCAAGTCAAGGTGGTGATCCTGGGCCAGGACCCGTATCACGGCGAAGGTCAGGCGCATGGGCTGTGCTTCTCGGTACTGCCCGGCGTGCCGGTGCCGCCGTCGCTGCTCAATATCTACAAAGAGATCCAGGACGACCTGGGGATCGCGCGGCCGGATCACGGCTACCTGATGCCCTGGGCGCGCCAGGGCGTGCTGCTGCTCAATGCGGTGCTGACGGTGGAGCAGGGACGCGCCGGGGCCCACCAGAACAAGGGCTGGGAAGGCTTCACCGATCATGTGGTGGAAACCCTCAACCGCGAGCGCGAAGGGCTGGTGTTCCTGCTGTGGGGCAGCTATGCGCAGTCCAAGGGCAAGGTCATCGACCAGACGCGCCACCGGGTCTTGAAGGCGCCACATCCTTCGCCGCTGTCGGCGCACCGCGGCTTCCTGGGCTGCCAGCATTTTTCCAAGACCAACGACCATTTGCGGCGGCGTGGTCTGAGCCCGATCGACTGGTCGCTGCCACCGCGCAGCGCGCTGGACCTCACCTCCGCCGGCGCCTGAACGACGCTCCCGTACATCCCGTTGCGCAACCAGTTTGTCACGGTTTGCATAGGGGCTTGGTGGTACGGTAAGCCTCGAATTTGGGTGCCGGGCTGTAGAACACCGGCGATGCCAAAAGCCCGAACGTCCTATAAATGGAATGCTGGGAACTCTTTCTGTACCCGGCAGTCCAATAGTTCGACTGCTAAGATGGTGCCTATGAACCAGACTACCTCGACTGCCCTTGTGGCAAACAATCTCCCGATTCCCAGTGCGCTCGGTTCGCTGGACGCCTACATCGGTGCCGTGCACCAGATCCCGGTGCTGTCGGTCGATGAGGAGCAGGATCTGGCCCGTCGCTTTCGCGACGAGCTGGATCTGGACGCCGCGCGCGAACTGGTCCATTCCCACCTGCGCTTCGTGGTGCACGTGGCCCGCGGCTACAACGGCTACGGCCTGCCGCTGGGCGACCTGATCCAGGAAGGCAACATCGGCCTGATGAAGGCGGTCAAGCGCTTCGACCCGGACATGGGCGTGCGCCTGGTCAGCTTCGCGGTGCACTGGATCCGTGCCGAGATGCACGAGTTCATCCTGAAGAACTGGCGCATCGTCAAGGTCGCCACGACCAAGGCGCAGCGCAAACTGTTCTTCAACCTGCGCAAGTCCAAGACGCGTCTGGGCTGGCTCAATGCGTCGGAAGTGACTGCGGTTGCCAAGGACCTGAACGTCTCCGAGCGTGAGGTGATGGAAATGGAGTCGCGCCTGTCCGGTCGCGACATCGGTTTCGACGCGTCGTCGGACGAAGACGACGATCACGGCCCGCCGTCGCCGGTGAGCTACCTGGTCGCCAATGAAGAAGATCCGTCGCAGGCGTACGAGCGTCACGACAGCGAAGACAACCAGCTGCAGCTGCTGCGCGAAGGTATGGCTGGCCTGGACGCGCGCTCGCGCGACATCGTCAAGCGCCGCTGGCTGGATTCCGATTCCAAGGTGACGCTGCAGGAACTGGCAGACGAATACGGCGTGTCGGCCGAGCGCATCCGTCAGATCGAAGCGAATGCGCTGAAGAAGATGAAGGCGCTGTTCGTCGCCTGATCCTGTCGGTCTTGCGCGGGTGTTTGCACAGACGGCCCGGTTTTCCGGGCCGTCTGCCTATGTGGGGCTACGCGATTGCTACTCCGGCGAGCGCGCCACCGGCAGATGCCAGCCGTAGCGGATCGCCATGAAGCGCAGGCCGAAGCACACGCCGGCGCCGGTCGCCAACGACCAGGCCTGCGGCACATCCAGGACGTGCCCGACCGCGACCAGCCCGCCACCGGCAAGCGCGGCGACCGCGTACAGTTCGGCCTGCAACACCACCGGCGTGCGCGCCACCAGCAGATCGCGCGCAATGCCGCCGCCGATGCCGCTGAGCATGCCCAGCAATGTCGCGCTCAACGGGGTGAGGTGATAGTCCAGCGCCTTGCTGGTGCCATAGACCGCAAACAGCGCCAGCCCGGCGGCATCGAAGATCTGCACCGGATTGCGCAGGCGCTCCACCGCTGCATGGCAATAGAACCCGGCCACGCCGGCCAGGCAGGCCACCAGCAGATACTGCGGCTGCACCAGCGCGGCCGGCGGGGTGGCGCCGATCAGCACATCGCGCACGATGCCGCCGGACACGGCGGCCGCGCAGGAGAGCACCAGCACGCCGAACAGGTCCAGACGGTTGCGTACCGCCACGGTCGCCCCGCTCAGGGCGAACACGAAGGTGCCGAGCAGATCCAGCAGGAACAGGACAGTTGCCACGGTCAGGCCATCGCATCAGGCCGCACAGCATCGCGCACGGCTTGCGCCGCTGTCATCCGTCCTTGCTGCTGGGGGGAGGATCGTCGGTGGCGCCGCCGAAGATGATGCGCGCGGCGCGCTGGTAGCTCCAGTACGCCATCGCCCAGTTCACCAGCACCACGAACCGGTTGCGGAAGCCGATCAAAAAGTACACGTGCGCAGCCAGCCAGAACCACCAGGCGACGACGCCGGACAGCTTGAGCTTGCCCACATGCACGATGGCGGCCATGCGGCCGATCGTGGCCAGGTTGCCGTAGTCCTGGTAGCGGAACGCCGGCGCGGTCTGGCCGCGCTGCCGCGCCCGGATCGCCTTGGCGATGTGCTTGCCCATCTGCTTGGCGGCCGGTGCCACGCCCGGCACCGGGCGGCCGTCCTGCTGCACCGAGGCCAGATCGCCGCCGACGAAGATTTCCGGGTGGCCCGGCACGCTGAGGTCGGCTTCGACCAGCACGCGGCCGGCGCGATCCAGCGGCACGCCCAGCGTACGCGCCAGCGGCGAGGCGGCCACGCCGGCGGCCCACACCACGGTGCGTGCCGGCACGAAGGTGTCGCCGAGCTGGTAGCCCAATGCATCGATCTGCGTGACCGGAGTTCCGGTGTGCACCTCCACGCCCAGACGTTCCAACTGCTTGCGCGCCTTGGCGGTGAGATCTTCCGGAAACGAGGGCAGCACGCGCGGACCGGCTTCGACCAGCCGCACGCGCGCCTGCCGCGGGTCGATGTGGCGGAACTCGTTCTTGAGTGTGTGGCGGGCGATTTCGGCCAGAGTGCCGGCCAGTTCGACGCCGGTGGGCCCGCCGCCGACCACTGCAAAGCTCAGCCAGGCGGCGCGTGCGGCAGGGTCGGATTCGGCTTCTGCGCGTTCGAAGGCCAGCAGCAGCTTGCGCCGCAGCACCAGTGCGTCGTACAGCGTTTTCAGGCCAGGGGCGTGTTCGGCCCATTGGTCGTTGCCGAAATAGGCATGGGTGGCGCCGGTGGCCAGCAGCAACATGTCGTAGCCGAGCGTGCCGCCATCGGCCAACACCACCTCGCGGCGGCTTGGTGCGATATCGGTGACATCGCCGAGCAGTACTTCGACATTGCGTTGCTCGCGCAGGATGTGCCGCAGCGGCGCGGCGATGTCCGGTGCCGACAGGCCGGCGGTGGCCACCTGATACAGCAGGGGCTGGAACAGGTGGTGGTTCTGACGGTCGACCAGAGTGATGCGGATGCCGGGGTCGTCGAGCGCGCGGGTCGCCCATAAGCCGGCGAATCCGCCGCCAACCACAACCAGATGCAGCGGAGCTTGGGAGGGGAGAGAGGTCATCGTAAGGTCCGATGGAGTGCGACGCGGGCGTATCAGGATGCCGCATCGGCAATGAACATGCCGCGTGAGCGTGGCCCGCCTGCGGCATCATGTCGCATCTCCCGCTTCCGGCCACCCCATGTCGTCGCTCCCGCCGCCGTTGCCGCCGTTGTCGTCTGTGCCGCCCGCTGCACCGTCGCGGGCAGCGGTCGTCAAGAAGCCGCTCAGCAGTGTGGCGATCGGGCTGATTGGCGTGGCGACGTGTGTAGTGCTGTTCGGGACGCTGGTGCTCGGCGCGCTCATCTGGCTGATGTCGATCGGTTGGTCGCTGTTTGCCGATCAGGCGCGCAGTGCGCTGCAGGCCGATGCCGTGGTGCAGGAACATATCGGGCACATCCGCGACATGCAGGTGGATCTGTATCGCACCAGTCTGGCCCCGGGTAGCGACGAGTTCGTGTTCGATGTGGAAGGCGATCGCGGCACCGGGCGCGTGCACGCTACCTGGGTCAGCGACGGGGCAGAACGCGAGATCCTGAGTACGGGCGTGCTCACGCTGCGCGATGGCACCGAGTACACATTGCCGGCCGAGACCGACGTGGAGGAGAGTGAGATGGACACCGACACCGACACCGACACCGACTTCAAGACCGAATCTGCGAAGTCCCTGGAGCAATGAGCATGAGCGACAACGCTGACAAACGCATCGCGCTGCTGATCGATGCGGACAATGCGCCGGCCGGCAAGATCGACGTGGTGCTGGCCGAAGTGGCGCGCTACGGCGTGGCCAACGTGCGCCGCGCCTACGGCAACTGGAAGAGCCCGCACCTGAAAGGCTGGGAGGCGGCGTTGCACGACTATGCGATCCGGCCGATCCAGCAATTTGCCTACAGTTCCGGCAAGAACGCCTCGGACATGGCAATGGTGATCGATGCGATGGACCTGTTGTACGCGCGCAATCTGGATGGATTTGCGATCGTCTCCAGCGATGCCGATTTCACGCCGCTGGTGATGCGCCTGCTGACCGACGGCATGAAGGTCTATGGCTTCGGCGAAAAGAAGACACCGGCGCCGTTCGTCAATGCGTGCTCCAAGTTCACCTATGTCGAGGCGCTCGGCGAGCAAGCTGCAGCCGCCAGCGAGACGGCTGCCGGTCGCAAGGACGCCACCGCATTACGTCGCGATACGCGTCTGGTCCAAATGCTGCGCAATGCGATCGTCAGCGCCTGCGAAGACGATGGCTGGGCGCTGCTGAGTGCAGTCGGCAAGCAGGTGGCCAACCAGGCCTCGTTCGATCCACGCAACTATGGCTATCGCAAACTCAGCGATCTGGTGCGCGCGATCGGCTTGTTCGAGATCAGGCAGGACGAACAGGCGTTGTGGGTGCGCGACACGCCCAAGAGTGGCCGCGGCAAACCGGCGCAACCGGCGGCTGCCAAGCGCCCGGCACGTGCGCCGGCCAAACCTGCAGCAGGGGGCTGAGCATGACGCAGGACGCAAATGTGCCCACCGCAGCGATGCCCGCCATCACGATCTGGGGCCGGCGCAATTCCAGCAATGTGCGCAAGGCGTTGTGGTGCGCCGAAGAAGCCGGGGTGGCCTACACCTCGATCGAAGTCGGCGGTGCGTTCGGCGGCAACGACACGCCGGCCTATCGCGCATTGAATCCGAACGGCGTGGTGCCGACCTTGCAGGATGGTGCGCTGGTGCTGTGGGAGTCCAATGCGATCGTGCGCTACCTAGCCGCGCAATATGCGCCGGCCCTGTATCCGCAGGCACCGGCCGAGCGCGCGCTGGGCGACCGCTGGATGGATTGGACCACCTCCACGTTCGCCGGTGTGTTTCGCGACCTGTTCTGGGGCGTTGTGCGCACGCCGGAGGCCGAGCGCGATCACGCACGCATCGCTGCGGCGTTGACCCAGTCGGGCGAGTTGCTCGCACGTGCCGATGCGGCATTGGCGCAGCAGCCGTACCTGTCCGGCGGACGGTTCGCGATGGGCGATATACCGCTGGGCAGCTTCATCTACGCGTGGTTCGAAATGCCGATCGAGCGGCCCGAATTGCCGCATCTGCAGGCGTGGTACGCGCGCTTGCGTGTGCGGCCGGCGTACCAGCGTGGGGTGATGACCGCGCTGACTTGAGTTTCGCGTTTGCGCTCAGGCCAGCATGGTCCATGGCAGGCGCCGCACGTGCTGCCGACCCGACACGTTGCTGCAAGGACATGGGCCTTGTACATCGCGCGACTAAATAGCCCGCGTTTTCTGTAGGAGCGCACTGGTGCGCGAGGGCATTCCCGGGAACGCCACATCGCGCCCAGGTGCGCTCCTACGCAAGCTGGGTACACGGTGATCTAGCTGCTGCTCCGCGTGCGATACGCCCGCACTAATACAGATCGATCGGATCCACATCCAGCGACCAGCGTACGCGCCGCGCCTGCGGCAGCGCATAGATCGCAGGCAGTTGCGCATCCAGCAGACGATGCAGCGCCGAGCGCTGTTGCGCGGACAACAGCAACTGGCTGCGCTGGAAACCGGCGCGGCGTGGCATCGGTGCCGGCATCGGGCCGTAGCACTCCACTGCGGCAAAGGCAGGCGATTGTGCGGTGCTGTCTGCCGTGGTCAGGCCACGCACCGCCATCAGGAATTGGTTGGCCGCGGCCACGTCCTTGGCCTCGGCGCGGAACAGCGCCAGATGCGCGAACGGCGGAAATCCCGCGGCCTCGCGCTGCTGCAGTTCGGCGTCGGCGAAGGCGTGGTAGCCGCCATTGACCAGGGTCTGCAGCAACGGGTGTTCGGGGTGATGGGTCTGCAGCCAGACTTCGCCCGGCCGGTCGGCACGGCCGGCGCGTCCGGCCACCTGGATCAACTGCTGGGCCAGTTTTTCGGCGGCGCGGAAGTCGGCCGAGAACAGGCCTTCGTCGATGCCGACCACCACGACCATGGTTAGCCGCGGCAGGTCGTGGCCCTTGGCCAGGATCTGCGTGCCGACCAGGATGCCGGCCTCGGTGCCGAGCCGGGCGAGCTGGGTTTCCAGTGCGTCGCGGCGCTGGGTGGTGCTGCGGTCGATGCGCACCACCGGGACGTCCGGAAACGCCTCGGTCAGGCGTTCTTCCAGCCGCTCGGTGCCGATGCCCTGCGGCTGCAGCGCCAGGCTGGCGCAGGCCGGGCAGGCCAGCGGTGCGGGTTGGCGCGCGCCGCAATGGTGGCACTGCAGGCGCCGGCCGCCTGCATGCACGGTCATCGGGGTCTGGTGCAGCGGCGTGCTGCAGCGCTGGCAGGCAGCGGTCCAGCCGCAGTCGTGGCACAGCAGCACCGGTGCATAGCCGCGGCGGTTCTTGAACACCAGGACCTGTTCGCCACGCGCCAGGGTGGTGCCGATACCGGCCAGCACCTCGGGCGACAGGCCGTCCTTGAGCGGGCGCTTGCGCACGTCGAGCACGCGCACGCGCGGCGGACGCGCTTCGCCGGCGCGCTGCGACAGGCGCAGATGCTGGTAGCGACCGGCGTAGGCGTTGTGCAGGCTTTCCAGCGATGGCGTGGCGCTGCCCAGGATCACCGGCACATCCAGCGCCTTGCCGCGCACCAGCGCGAAATCGCGCGCGTGATAGCGGATGCCGTCCTGCTGCTTGTAGCTGCCGTCGTGTTCTTCGTCGATCACGATCAGGCCGGCGTTGGGCAGCGGGGTGAACACCGCCGAGCGGGTGCCGACGATCAGCTGTGCCTGGCCGCGCCAGGCCGCCGCCCAAACCCGCGCGCGTTCGCCATCGGACAGACCCGAGTGCAGCGCATGCACCGGCACGCCCAGGCGCGCACGGAAACGCCCCAGGGTCTGCGGCGTCAGCCCGATCTCGGGCACCAGCACCAGCGCCTGCTTGCCGGCGGCCAGGCAATCGGCGATCGCCTGCAGGTAGACCTCGGTCTTGCCGCTGCCGGTGACGCCGTCGAGCAGATAGGTGGCAAAGCCGCTATGCGCGCGGATCGCGGCGGTGGCGGCCTGTTGTTCGTCGTTGAGCGGCGGGCCGTTGCCGGGGCGTGGCGGAATCGTGTCGGCCGGCACCGCCACGCGCTCGGCGTACTCGCGCTTGGCCAGGCTGCGCGCGGCTTCGCGCCACTGCGGCAGCAGCGGGTCCAGTTGCTCCTCGCCGACCGCACCGGTGCGCAGCAGGGCTGCCAGCAGGGCGGGGCGGCTGCCTGCGCGCAGGCTGGTGGAGCCGGTGCGGCCGGCTTCGGTCAGCTGCCAGGCCCAGGCGTGGGTATCGGCCAGCGGCTCGCCGCGCCGAAGCGGGCCGGGCAGGGCGCTGGCCTGGGCCTCGCCGAGCGGGGCGTGGGTGTAGCGGGCCAGCCAGTGCAGCGAGCGGGCCAGTTCATCGACCAGCAGCGGGGCCTGGTCGCACCACGCCAGTGCCGGGCGCAGGCCGTCGGCCGCGGGCAGTTGCCCGATCTCCACCACAACCCCGACCAGCTCGCGCGGCCCGAACGGCACCCGCACCCGGCAGCCGACCCGCGCCGGATCGGTCGGCGCCGCATCGGCCGGAGGCAGATAGTCGAACAACTGGGGCAGCGGCACCGGCAAGGCGACGCGCAGGGTGGCGACGGTCGAAGACATCCGACCAGTCTACTCACCCTGTCCAGAGGCCGGCGGCCGACCCCGAATCGGCCCAGATCCACGCCGGGGCAGCGGCCGCGTTTCTGTGACGGAAGTGATAAATACGACGTAAACCTATGTGAGGGTTAAGGAAAGGGGTTTATCCACACCGGCTGTGGATAAACCTGTGAATTAGTCTCGTGCTCCACGCTGTGACGATGGATTCACTAGCCTCTGCAACCTCTTGGACATTTTTTAGCCAACATCCATAAGTCAATAAATTTCAATCACTTAGGCGTGAAACACGATTGCAACAAAGAAAAAACAACAGTTGACAGACGCCTGCGTATCGGTATGTCTGCCGCTGTGCACAACCCGCATCGGCGGCAGGCGCGGCCGATGTGAAGCCGGAGCGGGGCCGAGCCGATCTGTCAAGCCATCGGCGGGGGGCAATCGCGTCGGTATCATGCCGGCCGATGCTGGAGTTCTCATGACCGTAGTCCCCGACGCCCCTGTCACCCCCGCCGCGCTATCTGCCTTCTTGCGGGGTGTGGAACGCCGGGGGCTGGTGCTCGCGCAATTGCAGTGCGGCGATGTGGCCGCCGCCGAGCGCGCCCTCGCAGCGGCCTTGCGCGCCTTCGGCAGCCAGGCGGCAGGTCGGCCGATGGCAGGCTGGCCGATGCGCTTCTGGAGCCTGCTGGCCACCGCGCCACCGCTGCGGAGCGAGCCGATGCCGGGCACGTGGCTGCCCCCGTTCACCGCCTTGGGCCGGATGCAGACTGCCGACCGCCTGGCGCTGCTGCTGCGGATCGTGGCCGGGCTGGAAGAAGGCGTGGCCAGCGAGGTGCAAGGCGTCGAAACGGCCGACTACCGGCAGTTGCTGGCGCGTGCCTGCCCGCGCGACGCCGCAGGCAATCCGGATGCCCAGGCCTGGCGGGCCCTGGCCGAGGCGGCGCAAGTGGAACTGCGCGACCTGAGCCCGGCCCAGTTGACCCGGCTGGGCCAGCTCCGCGATTCGGCCCTGGCCGGAATGCCGCTGCAGGCTGCCGCGCCGGCCGCGCCGGCCGAGCCGGCACCGGCGCCGCGTCGTCCAGCCGCCGCGCGGGCGCGGGGCCGGCGGCAATGGCAGTGGCCTCAGCTGGAGCGCCGCCACGCCGGCGTGGCACTGGGCGTGCTGGCGGTGGCACTGCTGCTGGCAGTACTGGGCTGGTGGTGGACCCACCGCCGGCCCGCGCTTCCTCCCGAGCCCGTTTCGCAGGCGCCTGCCGGCGTGCTGCACGTGACCGACGCGGCACCGGTACTGGTGGAAGAACTCCCGGCGGCCGACCTGCCGGATGCCGTGGCCGCCCCGGGCCTGGATCCACGCGACCAGGCGATGCTGGCCGACCCGGATCTGGAGCTGGCCCGCGCTGCGGACTTCTATGCCTGGTATGCCGCCGGCCACCCGGTGCCGGTTGATGAATCCGGTGCGCATGCCATCGCTGCCGAGCAGCCTTCCGCCCCTCTGGAGACGGTCGATGATGAAACCAACTAAATGGTGCGGCCTGCTGCTTTGCGCGATTGCCGCCGTCGCCGGCGCGCAGCGCTTGCCGACGCCGTTGGAAGAATCCGCCGCTGCGCCGGCCGCGTCCACGTCCGCTGCCGCAGCGCCGGGTACATCGCCCAGCGCCGCGCAGCAGGTCGCGCGCTGGGCGGCGATGACGCCTGCGCAGCAAGCCGAGCTGCGCGCCCGCTACGCTGCCTGGAAGGGTCTGACTGCTACCGACCGGGTGGTGTTGCGCCAGGCACGCGAGCGGCTGCAAGCCTTGCCCGAGGATCAGCAACGCGCGTTGCGCACCCAGTTCGGCGCGATGGATCGCCTGCATCGCGATGGCTGGCGCCTGGGCTCGCAGGTAGGGGCGTTCTATGCCCAGTTGCAGCCGTTGATCGGCTACGTGCCGCCTGCCCAGCGCGAGGCCACGCTGGCCGCGCTGCGCAGCCTGGACGCCGGTCAGCTGGAGCAACTGGCATTGCTGGCGCAGCGCACCCCGCCCCAGGAACGCGACGGCTTGCGCGTGGCCTTCCTGGCCGAAGCGCCGGCCACGCGCAGCACCTGGTTGAAGCGCCAACTGGCGCGTTGATCGCTCGCGCCACCGGTTCGGCGCCGTCAGCGCGCGCAATGCTTTTTTTTAGCGTTGCGCCGGTCACATCGGTTCAAGCGGGAGCCTGTTTGCACACTGCCGCTCCAGACGCCCCACCTCCAAGCCCGGCATCGCTGCCTCGCGCTGCTATGCGGGCGTTTTCGCGCAACCGTCTGCGCAGATTCGTCGCGTCAAAGACGCGCCAGACTCGCCACCATCAATAGCGCCGCGGCCACCGTCACCAACACCAGATACACCCCGCTCAGGCCGAGGTACTTGAGCACGGTGACCGGCCAGGACTGCGCGTACACGCGCCGCTGCATCCACAGCAGATACACCGGCATCCAGGCCGTCAGCCCGAACTGCGCAAGTCCGATACTCCAGGTGATCGGGCTGGCGACGTGCGCCAGCGCATCGCTGAGCAGCGACAACAGCAGCTGCGTCAGCAGGTTCAGGCACAGGAAGGCGTGGCTGTACAGCGCCACCACCAGATGCTCCAGATACACCTGCCCGCTGCGCACGTAGAACACCCGCAACAGCAGCGCAAACAGCGGCACCAGCACCAGCAGTGCAGACGGTACCGCTGCGAAGAACGCGTTGTAGAGCAGCTGCGGATCGCTGCGAAGCCGCGGCAGGTTGTCGCGGATATGGCGAAGTTGGGTATTGATCCAGCGGTTGGCGAACTGCGGTAGCGCCGCATAGTGCAGTGGGTTGCTCACCGGGTCCCACGGCTTGCCCGTCACCGAAAAGAACGTGCTGTCGCTGTTTGCCTCTGCGATGGGCACGGCGCTGGTCGGACGCGCGTCGGCCTGCAACTGCGTCAGACGGCGTTGCGCTTGCGCGTTGGCACGCGCGATGCCGGCGTCCACGCTGTCGCGTGCGATGCCGGTCGGCACCGCCGCGCGTGTCTGCGTCAGCGTGTCGACCAATTGCTTGCGTACCGCTTCTACCTGCGCCGGCGTGCGTGCATGTGCGAAATCCTTGGGAACCGCGGTCTGGCTGGTGCCGGGCGCCGGTGCGATATCGCTGTCTGCGTCGGACGCATGCACGGCGATGCGCGCAATGAAGAACGTCAACAGGCTCAGTACCAGGAACAGCCGCATCGGCGCCACGTAGCGCACGCGTTGGCCGCCCAGGAAGCGCTGCGCCACGCGTCCGGGCACCAGCAGGTCGCGCAGGGTGCGGAAAATGCGCCCATCCAGATGCCAGAACGATTCGAAGACTTCTTCCACTGCATGGGCGACGCTGCGCACCGGGTTGTGCGCGCTTTGCCCGCAGACGTGGCAGTACGCCCCATGCAAGGCAGTCGCACAATTTTCGCAGGCCGTGGGATGGTGCGCGGTCGAATGCGGTGACATGAGCCAGGTCCGGTTGGCGAGTCGGGGAAGGCGCGTTGCCGTCGACCTGATCCCGAAAGACCGGCGTTTGGCGCACGCGTGCAACGGTATCCCGCGCCGGCCCGGTTGCAGCAGCCTTCGCGTTTTTGCCCGCGCGCGCAGTCGCGCAGCGGGCTCTACCCAGCTGCGCGGCAAGGCCGCAGTCGGAAAGTAGGCGTAAGATAGCCGGCCCGCGCGACCCGGTGCCAGCGCCTCCCGGCACGGCCGTAGTCCGCGCAGCGATCGGTTGTCATGTCTGTTTCTTCTGCACCCCCGTCCGCGACGCCAGGCTTCGCCTCGGAAGTGCGCACCACCGGCCTGCTTGCATTGCCGCTGGTGCTCGGCCACGTTTCCACCGGCCTGATCGGTTTTGTCGACAACGTCATCGCCGGCCACCACGGCACCGCCACGCTGGCTGCAGTCACCATCGGCACTTCGCTGCTGTGGCTGCCGATGCTGGTGCCGATCGGCACCTTGATTTCGTTGACCGCCTCGGTCTCGCAATTGCTCGGCGCCGGCCGCGAGCGCGAGATCGGGCCGCTGTTCCGACAGGCGCTGTGGCTGTCGCTGGGGCTGAGTGCGCTGATGTTCGTGTTCCTGAGCGTGGTGCCGCCGTTGCTGCCCACCTTCGGGATTGCGCCGGACATCGTGCCCGGTGCCACCGCGTTCCTGCACGCAGTCCGCTGGGGCGTGCCGGCGCTGACGTTCTACTTCTGCATGCGCTACCTCAGCGAGGGCATGCACTGGACGCTGCCGACCATGCTGCTGGGCTTTGGCGGCTTGCTGGTCCTGGCACCGGTGGGCTATGCGCTGACTTATGGCAAGTTCGGCTTCGCCGAGCACGGTGCCGAAGGGCTGGGCATGGCCTCGGCCATCACCATGTGGGTGCAGGCGAGCGTGTTCGCGCTGTATTTGTGGCGCGCGCGACGTTTTGCGCATCTGCAATTGTTCGCCCACCTGGAAGGGCCGCGCTGGCGCGCCATCGGCGAGTTGCTACGCACCGGCTTGCCGATCGGCATTACGGTTTTGATGGAAGGCGGGTTGTTCATCGTCACCGCGCTGTTGATCGGCCGGCTGGGCTCCACCGAAGCGGCCGCGCACCAGATTGCGATCAACGTCGCGCAGCTGTGTTTCATGATCCCGATGGGCGTGGCCGAGGCCACCACCGTGCGCGTGGGCCACGCAGTGGGCCGCGGCGACCCGCAGGCGATGCGGCGCGCAGCCTGGGCCGGCTATGCCATCGTGCTGGGCACGCAAGCGCTATCGGCCAGCGCGCTGCTGCTGGGCCACGATGCCATCGTCGGCGTCTATACCGACGACGTGGCCGTGGCCGCGCTGGCCTCGGTGTTGCTGCTGTTTGCCGCCACGTTCCAGTTTCCCGACGGCATCCAGGTGCTGTCGGCCGGCGCGCTGCGCGGGCTCAAGGACACCCGCGTGCCGATGTTCTTGGCGATGTTTTCGTACTGGGGCGTGGGCATGCCGATCGGCGCCGGGCTCGGCCTGGGGCTGGGCTGGGGACCAAAGGGCATGTGGGTGGGCCTGATCCTGGGCCTGACGGTGGCGTCGATCCTGATGGGGCTGCGCTTTCGCCAGACCAGCCGGCGACTGACCGCCACCGTGACACCCTGACTTCCAGCGCATCCCGCGCGCGCTGCGCAGCCGGTATGCTGGGCGCCATCGATCTGTATGCAGCGTCTTTCGACGGAGCTTTCCATGAACCACCCCGTGCGTCGCAATCCCATCGCCAGCTTCTTCGTCGGCCTGTGGGATGTGATGAATTTCACCCGGCGCCTGATTTTCAACCTGGTGTTCTTCGGTTTCCTGTTTTTGCTGCTGCTGGTGTTCGTGGTGGCGCTCGCGCGTGGTGATGGCACCAAGCCGCTGGCCGAGCGCACTACCCTGGTGATCAACCCGGAAGGCACGCTGGTCGAACAATTCAGTGCCGACCCGGTCAGCCGGTCGCTGGCCAAGGCGGTCGGCGACAAGAGTGCCGAAGAAGTGCAACTGCGCGACCTGGTGCGCGTGATCGAAGCGGCCGGCAAGGACCGCAAGATCGAGCGCGTGCTGTTGAACCTGGACAAGCTGCAACCGTCCGGATTCGCTTCCCAACGCGAAGTGGCCGTCGCGTTGCAGAAGTTGCGCGCCTCCGGCAAGCAGATCGTGGCCTTCAGCGAGAGCATGAGCCAGGGCCAGTACCTGCTCGCCGCACAGGCCAACGAGGTGTATCTGGACCCGATGGGCAGCGTGCTGCTGGAAGGCCTTGGCCGCTATCGCCAGTACTTCCGCGAAGGCCTGCAGGACAAGCTCGGCGTGGACGTGCATCTGTTCCGCGTTGGCGAGTACAAGTCTGCAGCCGAGCCGTACATCCTGGACGCGGCCTCGGCCGATGCCAAGGAAGCGGATCTGTTCTGGATGAACGATGTGTGGCGGCGCTACCTGGCCGACGTGGGCACCGCACGCAAGCTGAGCCCGGCGCAGCTGGCTGCCGGTATCGACACGCTGCCCGAAGGCGTGGCCGCCGCCGGTGGCGACCTGGCCAAGTTCGCGCTGCAACAGAAGCTGGTGGACGGGCTCAAGACGCGCGAGGAAGTCGATGCGCTGCTGGTCCAGCGCGGCGTCGCCGACAGCGATGCCGACAGCGGTTTCCGCAATATCGGGTTCAACGATTATCTGAGCCAGCTGCAGGCGCAGCGTTCGCCCATGGACAGTCGCCCGCAGGTGGCGGTGGTCGTGGCGGCGGGCGAGATCAGCGGTGGCGAACAGCCGGCCGGGCGCATCGGTGGCGAGTCCACGGCGGCGCTGCTGCGCCAGGCGCGCGACGACGATGACGTGAAGGCGGTGGTGCTGCGCGTGGATTCGCCCGGTGGCGAAGTCTTCGCCTCCGAGCAGATCCGCCGCGAAGTGGTTGCGCTCAAGCAGGCCGGCAAGCCGGTGGTGGTGTCGATGGGCGATCTTGCCGCTTCCGGCGGTTACTGGATCAGCATGAATGCCGATCGCATCTACGCCGACCCGTCGACCATCAGCGGCTCCATCGGCATCTTCGGCATGGTGCCGAATCTGACCCGTGCGCTGGACAAGATCGGCGTGCACACCGACGGCGTGGCCACCACGCGGTTCGCCGGTGCGTTCGACATCACCCGTCCGCTGGATCCGGCTGCCGGCCAGGTCATCCAGGCGGTGATCAACAAGGGCTACGCCGACTTCACCGGCAAGGTGGCGCAGGCGCGTCACCAGTCGGTGGACGCGATCGACAAGGTTGCGCGTGGCCGTGTGTGGAGCGGTGCGCAGGCCAAGGAGCGTGGATTGGTGGATGCGTTCGGCGGCATGCAGGAAGCGGTGGCCGATGCGGCCGACCGCGCCAAGCTGAGCCGCGGCAAGTTCCGCGTGCGCTATGTGGAAAAGCCGGCCACGCCGTTCTCGCAGTTCATGAGCGGGTTTGCCGGCAGCCGCATGGGTGCCTGGATGCTGAGCGACTCGGGCATGGCGCGCGCGCTGCTGGCCCGCTCGTTGCCGGAAGTGGACAGCCAACTGCGCTTTGTCGAAAGCGCCGTGCACGACAGCAAGGCAGGCGGCACGCCGGTCAAGTCGCTGGCCTATTGCTTCTGCGGGTTCTGACGCGTTGCGCTCAGTGAGCGAGTGATGCATCGACAACGCCGGCCATGTGCCGGCGTTGTTGTTTCTAAAGTCGGGAGATGCGGCGTTTTGAACGCACAAACGAACGAAGCAGATGGCAGGACGCATGATTCAATCGTCTAGCGTTCAAGCCATCAGCCATCAGCCATCAGCAACTAGCTATGACGCATATTGCGGTGAACGCCTTTGCAGGTTTGGCCGCCGTTCGCACAGGTATTTGCACATTGGTGCGCGGTCCACGTGCGCTTCTGCACGCACGTGCTGCTTGGTGCACCAAGTCGTCCTGTGGTGGCAGCCGGCTAAATACAAACGCAGACGCTTGAGGACGCGACGCCAGCAGATTGCCGAGGTTCCGCTACTGCGTGGCGGCATCGATCGCCTTGCGCTGATCGTCGGCCGCCTGGTCGGTTGCGGCCTGCACCGCGTGCGCCTTGTTCAACGGTTGCTGGATGTGGTCGCGCAAGGCGGTGGCCTGCGGGTCGGGCTTCTGATCGGTGGGCGCGGGCTGCGGCCGCTGACAGGCGCCAAGCGACAACGCCAGACCAACCGCAAGCATCCAATGCATCTTCATCGTCGTGACCTCACCTGGGGTGGCGTTATCCTAGAACGTGTTATGTACTTTGGGGTGAGTGCTTTCCGGAGGGTTGGCCGTCAGCGGCACGGCGCGGGCGCCGCGCGGCTTGCCTTGGCGCCAGCCAAGCCGGCGCTCCGCACCGCTGACGGCCAACGCATCTCATCTCAACGTGCATAACATGCTCTAACGCCCGGGCCACGCATGCGCGTCAACTGCGTTGCAGCGGCCGTTTCCTGCGCTTTTGAAGAGGATCACCCACGTGACAACGCACCGTTGGCGGCTGGATGGACAGACCGCCCTCATCACCGGCGCCAGTGCCGGCATCGGCCTGGCCATCGCGCGCGAACTGCTCGGCTTCGGTGCCGACCTGCTGATGGTGGCACGCGATGCCGATGCCCTGGCGCAGGCGCGCGATGAGCTTGCCGACGAGTTTCCCGAGCGCGAGCTGCATGGGCTGGCCGCCGATGTCTCCGACGATGAAGAGCGCCGCGCCATCCTGGATTGGGTGGAAGACCATGCCGATGGCCTGCATCTGCTGATCAACAACGCCGGCGGCAACATTACCCGCGCCGCGATCGATTACACCGAAGACCAGTGGCGCGGCATCTTCGAAACCAACGTGTTTTCCGCATTTGAATTGTCGCGTTATGCGCATCCGTTGCTGACGCAACATGCTGCGTCGGCAATCGTGAACGTCGGCAGCGTCTCGGGCATCACCCATGTACGTAGCGGCGCGCCGTACGGCATGACCAAGGCGGCGTTGCAGCAGATGACGCGCAACCTGGCGGTGGAGTGGGCCGAAGACGGCATCCGCGTCAATGCGGTGGCGCCGTGGTATATCCGCACCCGCCGCACCTCCGGGCCGTTGTCCGATCCGGATTACTACGAGCAGGTGATCGAACGCACCCCGATGCGCCGCATTGGCGAACCGGAAGAAGTGGCCGCCGCAGTGGGTTTTTTGTGCCTGCCAGCCGCCAGTTACATCACCGGCGAATGCATCGCGGTGGACGGCGGCTTCTTGCGCTACGGGTTCTAGCGCAGGCAACAAATACCGCCTGGTTCCGATTGGATGCGCATGGACGCAGAGCCGGCATGTTCATGCACACGCCGGTTCTGCACGCGTCTTCTTTCAGCAAATGGTGATTGCTCGCCCGCCGTCCAGACCCGTTGGCTCAATGACGCGACAGGGGTGTTCAGGGTGTGGCGGCTGGATTGGCGCAACGGCTCTCGTCGAGAACCCGGCGCATCTGCTCATAGCGTTGCTTGCGTTCGGCCGACTGCGCTTCGTCGGAGAAGCGCCAGGTGGATTCGGCCTGCTCGGCGCGTTTGCGCCAGGCCTCGCACAGGCTCTGGTCCGGCACCGGCGCGCAGCGGTCGGTGACCACCTCGCAGGCGCTGCCGCCCCCAGTGGCCGGCCCGCCGGCCAGGTTGGTGGTCTGCATCGGCAGGCAGCGCGTGGCCGGTTCGCGGTCTTCGGTGAAGTAACGCCCGTTGTCGTGTGCGGTGCACTCGAACAGTGGCGGCGGTGGCAGGGTCGACGTCGAGGTGACCGTCGGTGCTGGCGGTGCGGCGGGCGTAGCCGGTGCGACGGGCGCCGAGGCAGCCGCCTGCGCGGTAGCCCGTGGTTGCGCCGCTGGCATCGCATGTGGAGGCGATGGGTTGGTCGCGCCGCCTGGCGCGAATGGCACCGCTGCCGGTGCGGTCATCAGCTTCTTCTGTTGTTGCATGCCCTTAGGGCACGGCATGTTCTGCACCGTCAGTGCGCCAGCCGCATCGGTACAGCGATAGATGGCCACTTCCTGCGCGCCGGCCAGCGAACCGAGCGCCATCATGCCGAGCGTCATTGCGCCCAACAGCGGCCAGCGCCTCATGCGCCGCCACAGTCGCGTTGCTGGCGCGCCTCGATACCGCGCTGTTCGCGGCTGAGATCTTCGCGCTCGCTCTGCAGCGCGCTGTTGTAGCGGCGGATCAGCTCCCAACGGCGGTCGGCCAGCCGCGCGCAGACTTCCTGCGCGGGCAGGGCGTGGCATTCGTCGCGGATCTGCACGTTGCCGTAAGGCACGATGACCGTGCCTCCGTATCGGCCACCGTTGTAACCGCCCTGATAGCCGCCTTGGTAGCTATCTACGCCGAAGCTTGCGTTGCCGCGGATGCTTCCTCGTCCGGAGCCGCCCTGCACCGAGATCGCCGGACGCGGGTTCACCGAGATCGGGGGGCGCTGGATACCGCCACCGCCGCCGACCGGGGGGGCAATGGTATTGCCCACATAGGCGGGGCCCCAGGTCGGCACCCAGCGCGGATTGCCTTCCGGGCTGTCGCTCGTGTAGCGGTTGCCGTCTTCGGTGGTGCACTCGTACATTGGCTGTGGCGGTTGTACGGTGACGATACGGACTTCATGCGTGGGCGCTGCGACGACCGGTGCCGGCTCCACGCGGGCCGGACGCGGTGGTGGGTCTTGCGGCCGTTGCAGATCCAGCACCTGCTGGCGACCGCTGCTGCAGGGCGCATCCTGCAGGGCGACGGTGCCGGTGCTGCTCACGCAGCGATAGACCCGCACATTCGGGTCGGGTTTGCTCGCGGCGGTGGCGGCCGACGCAGGCAGCGCCGCGGCGAGCAGCAGAACAGTCAGGACGATGCGCATGGCCGCAGTGTGCGCGTCTGTGCGGCCGTCGCAAAGGGGGAGCGGCTGAACGGTGTGCAGGGTCGGGGCGACGACGCGCCAGATGGCGGCGGCCTGCTGCCGAAGGGGCGGGCAGTCGCCAGGTAGGCCGACAAGGGCGACCGCCCGGAACAGTCGGCATGGGACAGACGAACCGATGGACCGGCCGCGCTCGCCTGATGACTGCGCGGTCGTTTGTCGGCCGCACTCAGTCGCGCAGGATCTGCCCGCTGCGTGCGTCGCGGATCTGGGTCGGCTGCGCCAGGGCGCCGGTCTCGCCATCCACCACGCCGTCGATCGTCGCCAGCAACGCCGGATCCAGGGCGGCGCGGCTGCGCGCTGGCGGCTCGCCGGCCAGGTTGGCGCTGGTCGACACCAGCGGCGCCCCCCAGGCCCCGCACAGGGCCGCCACCACGGGATGCGCGCTGATGCGTACCGCCAGCCCGTCATGCTCGCCGGTGACCCAGCGTGGCGCCCGGTCGGTGATCGGCAGGATCCAGGTGTGCGGGCCGGGCCAGCTGGTCAGCACGTCCCGCCGGCGTGCCGGCTCCAGTGCGTCGATGTCGACCCAGTCGCGCAGTACGTCCACGCTCGACGCCACTACGATCACGCCCTTCTCCACCGGGCGCCGCTTGATCTCCAGCAGCCGCATCACGGCCGCTCGCTGGCGCGGGTCGCATCCCAGTCCCCACACCGCTTCGGTCGGGTAGGCGATCACGCCGCCCTGCGTCAGTGCGGCGACGGCGCGATCCAGGTCGAGTGTGTCGGTCATGCTGCGCCTCTCAGCCCGCGGCCTTGCTCACGGTTTTCTTGACCACGCGCTTGGCGGCCTTCTTGGTGGCCGTCTTCTTGGCTGGCGCCTTCTTGACAGCGGTCTTGCTGGCCGCGGTCTTGGTCGCGGTCTTCTTGACGGCAGGCTTCTTCGGCGCCGAATCCTTGACCGTATTCTTCTTCAGGGTGGCCTTCTTGGCGCCGAAGCCCTTGCGCACCGGCTTGCCGGTGTCGGCCAGCAGCTGCTGCACTTCTTCGAACGTCAACGACGCCGGCTCACGGTCCTTGGGGATCTTGCCATTGAGCTTGCCGTCGCTGATGTAGGGGCCGAAGCGGCCGTTGAGCACCTGGATGTCGCTGCCGTCGAATTCCTTGATCACCCGGTTGCGTGCAATCTCTTCCTTCTCTTCGATCAGGAAGATGGCGCGCGCCAGGTCGATGGTGTAGGGGTCGTCTTCCTTCTTCAGCGAGGCATAGGTGCTGCCGCGCCGCGCGAACGGGCCGAAACGGCCGATGCCCACGCTGACATCCTGGTCCTTGTCCTGGCCCAGCGCGCGCGGCATCTTGAACAGTTCCAGCGCATCTTCGAGGGAGATCGAATAGATGCTCTGGCCCGGACGCAGCGACGCGAAGGTGGGCTTGTCCTCGTCTTCGACCGTGCCGATCTGCACCATCGGGCCGAAGCGACCGATGCGCGCGCTGACTTCCTTGCCGCTGACCGGGTCGGTGCCGAGCACGCGCACGCTGCCGGCATCGGTCTTGTCCAGCGAGTCTTTCTTGTCTTCGACCAATTCCTTGAACGGGCCCCAGAACTTCTCCATCAACGGGATCCACTCGGCTTCGCCGCGCGACACCGCGTCCAGATCGTCTTCCAGATTGGCGGTGAAGTCGTAATCGACGTAGCGGGTGAAATGCCCGGACAGGAACTTGGACACTGCACGGCCCACGTCGGTGGGACGGAAGCTGCGGCCTTCCATCTCGACGTATTTGCGGAACTGCAGGGTCTGGATGATCGAGGCGTAGGTGGAGGGACGGCCGATGCCGTATTCCTCCAGCGCCTTGACCAGCGCCGCTTCGGTGAAACGCGGCGGCGGCTGGGTGAAGTGCTGGTCGGTGACGATGCGGTCCAGCGGGACGTTGTCGCCGGCCTTCATCAGCGGCAGCTTGCGGCCTTCGTCCTCGTCCTCGCTGCTCTTGGTGTCCTTGCCTTCTTCGTACACGGCCAGGAAGCCCGGGACCACCACGGTGGTGCCGCTGGCGCGGAACACGTGCTCGCTGCCGGCCGACAGATCCACGCTGACGGTATTGAGCGTGGCCGGAATCATCTGGCAGGCCACTGCGCGGCGCCAGATCAGCTCGTACAGGCGGCGCTCGTCCTCGGACAGGAAACGCGCCACCTGCGCCGGGGTGCGCAGCGCGGAGGTCGGGCGCACCGCTTCGTGGGCTTCCTGCGCGTTCTTGGATTTGGTGGTGTAGGCGTTGGGCTGGTCGGGGAGCGAAGCGGTGCCGAAGTCGCGCGCGATCACATCGCGGATTTCCGCCAGGGCGTCCTGCGACAGGTTCACCGAGTCGGTACGCATATAGCTGATCAGACCGACCGAGCCTTCGTCGCCGAGTGCCACGCCTTCGTACAACTTCTGCGCCACCTGCATGGTCTTGCGGGTGGTGAAGCCGAGCTTGCGCGAGGCTTCCTGCTGCAGCGTGGAGGTCGTGAACGGCGGGGCAGGGCGGCGCTTGCGCTCCTTGCTGGCCACGTCGGTGACATGCAGCACGCCTTGCGCGGCCTGCTGGATGCGCAGGCGCGCCGCCTCGGCGGTGTCGCCGTCGGTCACGGTGAACTGCTCGAACTTCTGCCCATCCAGCTTGATCAGTCGCGCGTTGAACGCCTGCGAGGGATGCCGGCAATGCGCATCGATGGACCAGTACTCGCGCGGGATGAAGGCTTCGATCTCTTCTTCGCGCTCGACGATCATACGCAGCGCCGGCGATTGCACGCGGCCAGCGGACAGGCCGCGCTGCACCTTGCGCCACAGCACCGGCGACAGATTGAAGCCGACCAGGTAATCGAGCGCGCGGCGCGCCTGCTGCGCATCCACCAGGTCGCCGGCGATCATGCGTGGCTTGGCCATCGCCTCCTTGATCGCACGCGGGGTGATTTCGGTGAACACCACCCGCTGCATCGGCTTGTCCTTGAGCAGGCCGCGCTCCTTCAGGATCTCGGCGATGTGCCAGCTGATCGCCTCGCCCTCGCGGTCCGGGTCGGTCGCCAGAAAGATGTCGTCGGCACCCTTGGCGGCACGCGCGATGGCTTCGACGTGCTTCTCGTTCTTCTCGATGAGGTCGTAACGCATCGCAAAGCCGTTGTCCGGATCGACCGCGCCTTCCTTGGGGACCAGGTCGCGCACGTGCCCATACGAGGCCAGGACGGTGAAGTCCTTGCCGAGGTATTTATTGATCGTCTTGGCCTTGGCGGGCGATTCGACGATGAGCAGGTGCTTGGGCATGGTGGCAACTTGTTGGGGCGGAGCCCGGGGGGCGGGTAGCGTGGCCTAATTGGCCGGTCGAGGGAAGCGGATCGACCGTTTCCCACGCGTTAACGCCCGGGAAGGACTCCCGGGCGTTCAGTTCTCTTATTAGAAAGATCACGGCGGGCGTCGCCGTGTCAAGCGGCCAGCGCCGTGAACTGCTAGCTTTGACTCATTCCGATCGCCGCCAGCATGAAGGCCACGACCA
This sequence comes from Xanthomonas citri pv. citri, assembly GCF_000961215.1. Taxonomy (NCBI): domain Bacteria; kingdom Pseudomonadati; phylum Pseudomonadota; class Gammaproteobacteria; order Lysobacterales; family Lysobacteraceae; genus Xanthomonas; species Xanthomonas citri. The sequence continues at coordinate 4,454,164 of NZ_CP008998.1, read as the reverse complement.
CCACCGAGAGCACCAGGATCAGCCCGTAAATGGCCAGAACCACGATGGACACGGTATCCAATCCTCTGGATTGCCGCTCCGGATGCTCGGTGAACGCCCAACGGTCCACGACCAGGGTGTCGCAGACCTTGTCGTGCGGGGCCTGCTTGCGCTCGGTCATGCCGGCCATGAAGGCCGCCACGATCACCCCGATGCCCAGGGTCAGCACGCTGATCAGCATGTAGGCCAGATAGCGCAGCACATTGCGCCAGAATCCGACCCGGCCGCCGTTGCTGTCGGCACGCACCAGCTTGATGCCGCAGGCGAGCTTGCCCAGGCTGGCCTGATGCCGGCTGGACTGCATCCAGGCGAAATACAGCGTCGGGATGGCCAGGCCGATGCCATAGGACATCACCACGATGGCGATGCCGAGCGCACTGCCGTTGTCCAACGCCGAACCTGAATCGCCGCGCGTGGTGACCAGCGCCACCACGAACACCAGCGGGATCACGATCAGGTACACCGCAAAGGTGGTGATCAAGCTATCGAGAATGCTGGCGGCCACGCGCCGCCAAAGACCGGCGTAGACCACTGGCGCATCCTGCAGCGCCAGGCCTGCTGCGGCGGCAGCGGGGGCCGGGGCATCCCAGGCCCCTGGAGGTGGCGCGGTCGCCGCTGCCGGGGTGTGACCCGGTGTCGGCGTGGTGCTCGAGGTCGTGGTCGGGCTTGGATCTGACGCCAGCGGCGCGGTGGACCATGCCGACGGGTCCGATAACGGGGATTGATCGCGCGGCGGATGTAGTGGGGAGTCGATTGCCGGGTGGTGACCGGCATCGTCAGTCGCGCCGGCATCATTGGTGCTGGCACTCGCACCGGCAATGCCGCCGCCGGCAACTGCCGGCGGCCAGCGCGATGTTTCAGCGGCGTGGTCGTCGATCGGCAAGGTTGCGGAAGCCGAGGCTGTGGCCGGCGGGTTGTCGCCGGGATACGCAGCCGACAGTGGCGCATGGCGTGTCGCATCCGCCGGCATCGGCCCGCTGGCTTCCGGGCCCGCGGCCGGCGCTGCGCCGCCGAAGCCTAGCTCGCCCTCGACCTCGTGCAGTGCCACCCACTGCGCCAGACCTTCGCGCCAGACCAGGCTGGAGCCGTCGACGATGCCCTGCGACAGGCGCGCACGAAGCGTGTCCGTGTCCACCGGCCCCTGGCGCTGCCGCTGTGCGTCGGCGTAGTACCACTGCGTCATGTTGTCCCCTTAGCGTGTCGCGATCGGCATGCAGCAGGCGGTCAGCCGCGGCAATCCGGTGGAAGTTGGGTGTCGTCGATTTCGGAACTGCACCGCCAGCTGCCGGCATCCGCATCCAGCTCCAGCCATACTGCCTTGCCGTCGATTCTGGCCGACTTGGGCGCATGGAGCACGGCTTCGATGCCGCATTCGCTGCCCTCGAAACGGCCGATGCGCACGCTGCTCAGCCGCTCGCTCGCGTACTGCTCGGGTGGCTTGAACCCCGTGTCGTCATTGGCCGGGCAGCGGCCTTCACTGGCCAGAAATTCGGTGATCTGCGGCTTCAATGCCGCCAACTCGCCGACCGCCTCGGCGACCTTGGCGCGGCTCAGGTAATCGTTGTAGGCCGGGAGTGCGATCGCAGCCAGGATGCCGATGACGCCCACCATCACGAAGACACCGACCACCGCACCTAGCACTGCAACCAGCGGCCAGCCTGAGCGATCGCTGCGCGGCTGCGCTGGCGCGATGGACGGATGGGCTGGCGCGGTGTACGCCGCGGCAGGCGGCAACGGCGGTGGAACCGCGCCCGCCCGCACATCAGTGGAAACAGGCGGACCCAGGGTGTCGGCGCACGCCGACAGCGGCACCCAATGGTCCAGGCCTTCGCGCCAGACCAGCGTATCCAGGGCGATCACGCGATCGCGATACAGGCCCAGCAAGGCATCGTCGGCCACCGGGCCATGCCGATGGCGGTGGCCATCGGCGTAATACCAACTGCGCATCCCCGTTCCCCTGCACGCACATCCGTGGCGGCTTCAACGCTCAGTGTACGGGTTCAGGCTCGTCCAGGAACATCTGGGTTTCCATCCAGGCGTAGGCCGCTTCCGCCCCGGGCTGGTTGAACAACACCATCAATACCACCCACTTGAGGTCGTCCAGATCCAGTTCGTCCTGATCCAGCGCCATGGCGCGGTCCAGCACCAACTCGCGCTGGTCGGCGTCGAGGATGCGGTGTTGCTCCAGGAACAGCAGAAATCCGCGGCAGTCGACATCGAGCTTGTCCAGCTCCGGCCCGTGATAGATACGCACCGGTCCATCGACATGCGGGCGCGCGACGCTGGGTCGCTGCTCGGAAAGCGCGTCCAGCCAATCGAAGGCTTTGCTGATTTCTGCGGGACTGAAACCGGCCTGGATCAGGCCATTTTGAAGCGAGTCATGGTCACGGACCAGGTCCGCGTCTTCGCTAAAGTAATGTTCAAACAGGTACAGCAGTACATCGAGAATGCTCTCTTTCATTGCCCTCGGCCTGCGTCGCGCGACGCTGTGGAGGTGAAGAAACTAAGGATTGCGGGTATAGCGACCGTGCTCGGTGACCACGTCTCCCTCCAGTTCCATGATGAGCAGCATGGAGGACAGCGCGGCGGCCGTCAATCCGGTGCGCTGCACCAATGAATCCATAGGGGTTGGGTCGTGGTCCAGCGCTTGCCACAAGCGCTGGTAGTCGGGATCAGAGCGGGCAGGACCGGGGCCAGCGCTGGTCGTAGCCTTCCCGGGCAACTCAGTGGGGGCGGCCAGGCGCTCGCGCAAGGCGGTGGCCAATTCGCCAGACAGCTGGCCCAGTCCCTCGATGACCTGTGCGGGCTCCTGCGCCAGCGTGGCGCCCTGCCGGATGAGGTGATGGCAGCCGCGCGCGAGCGGATTGTGCAGCGAGCCGGGTAGGGCGAACACCTCGCGGCCTGCTTCGGCCGCCAGCCGGGCGGTAATCAGTGCACCCGAACGCATCGCCGCTTCGACCACCAGCGTCCCCAGCGCCAGCCCGGCAATGATCCGGTTGCGGGCCGGAAAGTGCGCCGCGACCGGGGCAGTGCCCGGCAGATATTCGCTGACCACCGCGCCGCGTTCGGCGATGCGATCGCGCAAGCCTTGGTGCCGCTCGGGATAGGCGACATCGACACCTGTGCCGACCACCGCCACCGTGATGCCGTCGTGCTGGGCCAGTGCGCCCTCGTGTGCGATCGCATCCACGCCGGCGGCCATGCCGCTGACGATGCTTAACCCGGCGCAGGCCAGGCTCGAGGCGAATGCGCGGGTGTGGTCGCGGCCGCCGGCAGTGGCCGCGCGGCTGCCGACCACCGCCACGCCCGGGTGCCAGAGGGCATCGGGGTCGCCGTCCACGAACAAGGCCATCGGCGGGTTGGCGATATGCCGCAGCAGCGCCGGGTAATCCGGATCGCGCCAGCCGATCAGGTGATGGCCGGGCTGTTCGCACCAGCGCAGCGCGGCCTCCAGCGCATGTGGATCGGGGCTCTGCAGCAGCGCGGCTTGCACCTCATCGCAACCAGCGGCACGCCACGCCCCAGGCCCGGCGGCCAGCATCTCGGACGCTGACCCGTACGAAGTCAACAATTTTCGTCGCGGTGGGCTGCGGCCGCCAGCCAGCAGCAGGATCAGTAGTGCGCGTAGGTCGGGAGCGGTTTGGGCCATACACCCAGGCTAGGCCACGAACGACGACGGCGCCCTCGGGCGCCGTCGCGTTGATGCATCGGATCTTTCGCTTATTGCGCGTCAGGATGCTTGACGAAATAGCCCAGGCCGGTCGGCTTGACGCTTTCCATCACCAGCGCATAGCTGACCTTGTCGAAGGTGCGGAATACCATGGCATGCGAGGCGTACTCGTCGGGCAGGCCGACGGTGGAGCCGGACGGGCCGCTGAAATCGTCGTCGGTCCGCGAGAAGCGCGAGTGCTTGACGCGGTCGCTGACCGTGCGGCCCTTGCGCCAGATCGAGAACACCGTGCCGTTGTTGATGCCTTCGCGAGCGCCGCCGGAGATGGCGATCACATCGCGCGTGCCGCCAACGGTGAAGGCGTCGGAGATGGCCAGCACGCGCAGCTCGGTCTGCAGCGCCTGTTCCGACGGCGGATGCGGGATGAACTGCAAATCGTACGGCTGCGCTTCGACCGCAACGATGCGATCGCCGGCGCGCACTTCGCGGCCGCTGTCCTGCAACAGCAGGGTCGCCGCCTTGGAGTTGCCGCCTGCCGCGCTGCGGGTGATGGTGCCGACATTGACCTGCGCCATCTCGTAGCCGAGGAACTCGCGGCGCGTGCTCGGCGCGATGAAGTTCTTCCAGATGTTGCCGGAGCCGGCGGTGATGTTGCCGGCCATGTCCAGATCTTCGTTGTGCTTGGGCAGGCTGAACTTCACGGTCGGGCGAACCACCGCAAAGCGCTGACCCGGCTGAGCGTTGTCCAGCCCGACCACGTAGGCGACCTGGCCGGTGGTGGCACGCGTGCGACCGCCTTCCAGACCCACGACGTACGGCAACTGGTCGAAGTCATCGACCACGCGCAGGTTCTTCAGGAACGGCTCGACGTCGGCCAGCGGAATGGCGTTGATCGGCGCTTCCTGGCGCGGGCCGGGCTGGACCGTGCCTTTGCCGACCCGGTCCAGATAGGCCAGGCTGATCACGTCACCCGGATAGATCAGGTGCGGATTCTGAATCTGCGGATTGGCTTGCCAGATTTCCGGCCACAGCCATGGTTTTTGCAGGAAACGCCCAGCGATGTCCCACAAGGTATCGCCCTTGCGGACCACATAGGTGTCTGGATGCTCGCCCACCGCTTGCGCGGCAGCGTAGGTCGCGACGGTCAGCATCGCCGCAGCGACGACCGTACGAAGTCGGTTCAACATAGGTGCCTTCTTGCCTGATTCCCCAACAGGTCTGCGCACTATAGTCTAGAAACCGGGGCGCCACGCAAGCATTGCGCTAGAATGACACCGTCTTGCCGGCGCCGCGCCGGTGTTTCCAGACGGGTAACCCCATGGCTTTGCTCCCAATTCTTGAGTTTCCCGATCCGCGGCTGCGCACCAAGGCCGTGCCGGTCGATGCTGCCGAGGTCACCAGCCAGGCGTTCCAGACGCTGCTGGACGATATGTTCCACACCATGTACGAGGCGCCCGGCATTGGCCTGGCTGCCAGTCAGGTGGACGTGCACAAGCGATTCATGGTGATCGACATCAGCGACGAGAAAAACCTGCCGCAGGTGTTCGTCAACCCGGAGATCGTGAGCAAACAGGGCGAGCAGCTGTATCAGGAAGGCTGCCTGTCGGTGCCCGGCATCTATGCCGATGTCAGCCGCGCCGATGCGATCACCGTGCGCTATCTCGACCGCCAGGGCCAGCCGCAGGAACTGCATGCCGACGGGCTGCTGGCCGTGTGCATCCAGCACGAGATGGACCACCTGGACGGCAAGCTGTTCGTGGATTATCTCTCGCCGCTCAAGCGCGAAATGGTGCGCAAGAAGCTGGCCAAACAGCGCAAGCATGTGGCTTGAGGGCCGGGATTGGGGATTGGGGATTCGGGATTGGCAGATGCGGGTTTTTGCTGGCCTTTGAGTCCGCTGGTTTCAAATCGTTGAGCGCTCATCTCGGTGCGAACTCATGGCGATGGCGGTGCATTGCCATGGCGCCACGTCTGCGGGCGGATGGCCGTGAAACTTCGGATGCGGACGTCGTGATGGATGAGCCGCTGCCTGCAGCGGGCATTCAATTCTCGGTTGCCAGGCCTGTCTCTCGACGCGCTCGATCGAGGATGGGCCACGCAGGTGCTGGCACCGGGTTGCCGAATCTTCCAGCGCAGATCCCGTTTCCACCTCTCAGCTCCACGCCATTCTCGCCCCGGCCAGCACACCTGCCGTTGCGACTCCCCACTCCCGAATCCCGAATCCCAGCCCTATGAGAATCATCTTCGCCGGTACGCCGGATTTTGCCGTCCCGTCGCTACGCGCCGCCGCGCAGCGGCATGAGGTGGTGGCGGTGTACACGCAGCCCGATCGCCCCGCCGGACGTGGTCGCGGGTTGACGCCCTCGCCGGTCAAGCTGGAGGCGATCGCGCGCGGCATTCCGGTCTTCCAGCCGCAGACGCTGCGTTCGCCCGAAGCATTGGCGACGTTGCGCGCGCTCGATGCGGACCTGATGGTGGTGGTGGCGTACGGGTTGATCTTGCCAAAGGCAGTGCTGGCCGCGCCGACGCACGGCTGCTGGAACGTGCATGCCTCGTTGCTGCCGCGCTGGCGTGGCGCCGCGCCGATCCAGCGTGCGATCGAGGCCGGCGACACCGAGACCGGGGTGTGTCTGATGCAGATGGAAGCCGGGTTGGACACCGGCCCGGTGCTGCTGTCGCAGCGCATCGAAATTGGCGAGCAGGACACCGGCGGACAGTTGCACGACCGGCTGGCCGCGCTGGGCGCGCAGGTGCTGTCCGATGGCCTGGGCCTGTTGCGCGCCGGCATCCGTCCGGTGGCCCAGCCGCAGCCGGCCGACGGGGTGACCTATGCGCACAAGCTGGACAAGGCGCAGGCGCGGCTGGATTGGGCACAGCCGGCGCAGGAACTGGCGCGACGCGTGCGGGCGTTCAACCCGTGGCCGGTGGCCGAGGCGATCCTGGCGGGCGAGCGCGTGCGCCTGCATGGCGCGGTGGCGCTTGAACTGGCCCATCAACAGCCGCCGGGCACCCTGCTGGCGGCCAGCAAGCAGGGCATCGATATCGCCTGCGGTGAGGGTGCGCTGCGGGTGCGCGTGCTCCAGCGCGAGGGCGGCAAGGCGATTACCGCCGCCGATTACCTCAACGCGCGACGCGACCTGCCGGCGCTGCGCTGATGTCGGCCGACACCGCAACCGCCGGCGTCGCCTCGCGCCTGGCTGCCGCACGCGTACTGACGGCGGTGTTCGATCAAGGCCGGTCGTTGAAGGCCGAACTTGCCGCGACCTTGCCCGGCATCGGCGATCCGCGTGATCGCGCGCTGGTGGAGGCGATCTGCTTTGCGGTCATTCGCCGGCGCCCGGCGTATGAGGTCGCGTTGCGGCAATGGCTGGAACGCGCGTTGCCGCCCCGCGATGCCGAACTCAAGGCGCTGCTGATGGTCGGTTTCGCGCAACTCGAGGTGCTGCAACTGCCCGCGCACGCCGCGTTGTCGGCCACCGTGGATGCGTGTCGCGCACTGGGCCGGCCCCGTCAGGCCGGCATGGTCAACGCGATTCTGCGGCGTGCCCAGCGCGAAGGATTTCCCGCGGTGGCCGACGATGCCGGTTGGCCGTCTTGGCTGCGCAAGCAGTTGCGCGCGGACTGGGGCGATCGTGCCGAAGCCATTTTCACCGCAAGTGCGCAGATGGCGCCGATGTGGCTGCGCGTGCAGCGTTCGCGCACCGACCCTGCGACATATGTCGCACGACTGGCCGAACTGGATATCGTCGCGCACACCGATGCTGTATTGCCGGATGCGGTGCGCCTGCACAACGCCGTGCCGGTGAGCCAGTTGCCGGGCTTCGCCGAAGGCGATGTTTCGGTGCAGGACGGCTCCGCGCAGCAGGTGGCCGATGCGTTGACCCTGGCGCCGTCGGCACGCGTGCTCGATGCCTGCGCCGCGCCCGGTGGCAAGGCGGCGCATCTGCTGGAGCGCCATCCCGGATTGCAGCTCGTGGCGCTGGATGTGGATGCGCGCCGCCTGGAGCGCGTGCAGCAGACCTTGCAGCGCACGGTCCCCAATGCGCTAGTTGCGTTGCAGGCGGCCGACGCCGCCGATACGGACGCATGGTGGGACGGCCGGCCGTTCGATGCGGTACTGCTGGACGCGCCATGTTCGGCCACCGGCGTGGTGCGTCGTCAACCGGATGTGCTGCTGCACCGGCGCGCCGACGATATCGAGGCGCTGTGTGCGCTGCAGGCGCGGCTACTGGATGCGACCTGGCGCACGCTGCGCCCAGGCGGACAATTGCTGTACACCACCTGCTCGCTGTTGGCGCGCGAGAACCAGGCGCAGGTCGAGGCATTCCTGCAGCGCACTCCCGACGCACGCGCGCAGACCTTGGGTGCGCAGTTCGGGCATGCCGCCGGCGCCGGACGTCAGCGGTTTCCAGGCGAGCAGCACTGCGACGGATTTTTCTACGCGCTTTTGCTAAAAGCCTCCTGATCGCGCGCGAAGTCCAGCGCTCCACCCTCTGCGACCGACTGCCGCCCGACATGTTCAAGAATCGCGCTTCCACCGATGTCTGGTTGCTGGCCATGACCGCCGTGCTGGTGATCGGTGCCGGCCTGGGTTTGCGTGACCCGTGGCCGGCGGACGAGCCGCGCTTTGCGCTGGTGGCCAAGCAGATGGTGTTGAGCGGCGACTGGTTGTTCCCGCATCGCGGCAACGAGCTGTATTCGGACAAGCCACCGATGCTGATGTGGCTGCAGGCGCTGTCCTACACGTTGCTGGGCAATTGGCGGGTGGCGTTCCTGCTGCCGTCGTTGCTGGCCGCGTTGGGCACATTGGCCTGCGTCTACGATCTGGGCCGGCGCATGTGGACCCGGCGCGTCGGTCTCTATGCGGCCTGGATGCTGCTGTTTACGCTGCACTTCACCTTCCAGGCCAAGAAGGCGCAGATCGACCCGCTGGTGGTGTTCTGGATCACCTTGGCCAATTACGGATTGCTGCGCCATCTGCTGATGGGCCCGGCCTGGCGCTGGTGGACGCTGGGCTGGTTTTCCGCCGGCTTGGGCGTGATCACCAAGGGTGTGGGCATCATCGCGCTGCTGATGCTGATCCCGGCCGGGATTGCCGCGGCGCGTGGTTGGGCGGGTGTGCGCGTGCATGTGCGCGACCGGCGCTTCTGGTTGGGGCCGCTGTTCTTCTTCGTGGCGATCCTGTTGTGGTTCGTGCCGATGATGGTGACGGCGCTGACCGCCGGCCAGCCCGAATACCGCGTGTATCTCAACGACATCCTGCTGCGCCAGACCGCCAAGCGCTACGCCAGCTCCTGGGATCACGCGCAGCCGGTCTGGTACCACCTGCAAAGCATGGCCACGATGTGGCTGCCGACCATCCTGCTGCTGCCGTGGGCGATCCCGGCGTGGCGGCGCCGGCTCAAGCGGCGCGACCCGCGCTATCTGCTGCCGCTGGCCTGGTGGCTGCTGGTGCTGGTGTTCTTCACCATTCCCAGCGGCAAGCGCGATGTCTACATCCTGCCGGCCCTGCCGATGTTCTGCCTGGCACTGGCGCCGCTGGTGCCAGGCCTGCTGCGCCGTGCTGGCGCGCAGCGGCTGCTGTTCGGGTTCGGGGTGCTGCTGGCGCTGGTGTTCAGCGCCGGTGGCACGGCGATGCTGATCGGCCATCCGGGCTTCGAGCAGAAGATCATGGACAGCCGCGGGGTCGGCAGCGAAGCCACCGACCCATTGGGCTGGCTGCTGCTGGCGGTCGGTACCTGGGGCGTTGCCAGCCTGCTGCTGACGCGGGTGCGCCGCTCCGCATTCGCGGTGGTCTCGCTGCTTGGTGCATGGTGGGTGGCCTTCGGGCTGGTCTGCTACCCGATCTTCAACGATTCCAGTTCGGCCGGCGCGGTGATGCGCGAGGCCGGGCGCCGCATCGGCCCGGATGCGCAACTCGGGCTCGTGGCATGGAAGGAGCAGAACCTGCTGATGGCCGACCGCCCGGCGCAGACCTTCGGCTTCAAGGTGCCGTGGGAAACCCAATTGCAGCGCGGCGTGGCCTGGCAGGCACAGCAACCCCGCCAGCGCTGGCTGATGGCGCAGGAAACCGCGTTGCTGGCCTGCGTGGATCGCAGTCGCAGCCAGCTGGTGGGCGTGGCCAATCGCCGACGCTGGTGGCTGGTGCCGGGCGATGCGGTGCATGGCGACTGCGTGGCCAGCTCCAGCGAGCGCGCGGTGGAAGCAAAAGAACAGGGCAACCTGGATACCGAATGAGCCAGCGCAACCCACAGGCATGCGCACGTGCCGGGCGCCCTTTGTACGGCGTCAATGCGCCAGATGGCGGCCGTCTAGCAGGGATTCATGCGGCGCATCGTTAGCTTGGCCGGCGTTGCCGCCGCCCGGCCGCTGCGTTACCTCCCTTTCACCGCCGATCTCTAGATGAATTCCTTGCGTACCCAGCCCGCATCGCTTTCGCCGTCTGCTCAGACCACATCGCGGGCAGGCGTGCGCATTGCCGAGTTGGGCGTGTTCGTGTTGACCGCGCTGGTGGTCAGCATGCCGAGCGGGCTGCTGCCGTTCGGCCTGTGCCTGTTGCTTGGTTCGCTGATCGGCTGGCGCAGCCTGCGCGACGGCATTGCTGCGCGCGAATGGTCGTTGCGCGTGGTGGGCTGGCTGACCGTGGGGGTGATTGCGATGTCGCTGCTGTCGATCGCCTTGTTCGAACATGGGCTGCGCGATGTGGGCAATCGTTCGCGCTTCCTGGTGCTGCCGTGGGCGGCGCTATGGGCCTATGCATTGCAGCCGCGCCAGCTCTGGCTGTGGCGTGGCGCGCTAGCCGGCGTGTTCGCGGCGATGTTGATTGCATTGTTGCAGGTGATGAACGGCGCCGACCGCGCGGAAGGCTTCACCAACGCGATTGTGTTTGCCGACATTGCGCTGATGTTGCTGGTGGTGGTGGTGTTCTGTCGCCCGCCCGGCAATGTGCGTTGGCTAGTGGGCGCTGCGGTCGCCACGGTGGCGGTGATCGTGCTCAGTGGCAGCCGCGGGGTCTGGTTGGCATTGCTGGCGACGCTGGGCGTGCTGATCTGGGGCGCGCCGTGGCACAGCACGCGCATGCGCTTGCTCACCTTCATCGGCAGCGCGGTGCTGGCGATGGGTGTGGTGCTCAGTGTGCCGGGGCTGACCGATCAGATGCGCCTGGGCGAATTGCAGAGCGACCTGCAACGTTACGAAGTTGGCGATAGCGATTCGTCGGCCGGTGCCCGCATCGAACGCTTGCACGTGGCCTGGGATACCGTGACGGCGCATCCGCTGACCGGTGTAGGCGTTGGCCGTTTCGACGATGCGATGCAGGACCTGCCGGCCTGTGCCGCCGATCCGGCATTGGTTCGCTGTCATCTGGGACATGCACACAACGATCTGGCCGAATGGGGCGCAACCCAGGGTGTGCCCGGGCTGTTGCTGCTGCTTGCCGTCTACGGCGTGCCGCTGTGGCTATTCGTGCGCCTGCATCGGTGCAGTGGACAGAAACAGTTCCGCGGCCCGGCCGCAGCGGGGGTGATGATCGTGATCAGTTATGCCTTGTGCGGGCTGACCCAGTCGATGTTCGCGCATCAGGTGGCGGCAAGCTTCTACACGGCCACGCTCGGCGTGCTGGTGGGTCTGTCGGCGCGGCAGGCGCAGCAGACCGAGCTCGCTGCGACAAGCGCTCGCTAGCGGCAGGTGATCAATCAGCCGCATATGGTGCATGCGCAGGCATGCGCGCGTTTTGAGCGACTGCTAAGACAACTGCGCAGATGCCGAACCGGCGCACTTGTTGCTGGAATCGGCATCTCTCACCTGGATATGTCGACGTCTGCGCACTATTCGCAGCGGCTTGATGACTGCTCGCCAGGCTTTTCAACTGCGCCTACTCGCTGCGCCGTTCCGGCACGGGCGGCAGATCCTGCACCGGCTGATTGTGCTGCAGCAGCCACAACATGATGGTCTTCTGGCGCACGTAGTTGGCGCGCACATACGCGTAGATCAGCCCATGCCAGCCATCGCGAAAGCCGCCGCGCAACAGATAGCCGCGCCAGAAGCGCCAGGCCGGTGCCAGCACCAGCTTGCTCCAGGTGGCGCGTTTGCCGCGTGCGTGTTCGTGTTCGGCCATCATCTGCGCGTAGCGCTGGGTCTTGGCCAGCTGCTGCATCAGCGAGCGGTACGGGTAATGGATCAGATCGCCCGGCAAGGTCTCCACGGGGCCATCCACGCTGGCCGCTTCGTGGATTTCGCGCTTGCCACGCCAGCCACCACGGCGACGATCGAACAAGCGCAGTACCCGGTCCGGATACGCGTTGCCGTGGCGCAGGAAGCGGCCGAAGTAATCGGACAGGCGTGCGAAGCGGTAGCCGGCCGTCGTGGCGAACCCGGCATCGCGCGCAGCGATGATCGAGGCGCGCAGGGTATCGCTGACGCGTTCGTCGGCGTCCAGGCACAACACCCAGTCGTGGCTGGCCTGTGCCACGCAGAACGCCTTCTGGCTGCGATAGCCATCGAAGGCGCGCTGCAGCACGCGCGCGCCGTGTGCGCTGGCGATGGCGGCAGTGGCATCGGTCGAGCCGGAGTCCACCACCACGATCTCATCGCAGAACGCCAGCGAGGTCAGACAGTCGCGTAGGCGATCGGCCTCGTTGAACGCGATAATGCAGGCGCTAATGCGAGGCCGTTCGTCGGGTGCGGTCGAAGAGGACATGTGATGGCCGATTACCTGCTGTTCGCAACGGAGCGTTACGCGTTGCCTATTCTGGCGCCATTGGCGCAGGCGTTACAGGCCTGCGGGCACGCGGTGTCGGCCTGGTTCGAAGGTGGCGCGCGCGGGCTGGCGCTGCCGGGCGTGCGCGAGGTCGGCCTGCACGAGGCGTTGGCGCTGCGTCCGCGTGCGGTTTTCAGTGCCGCCAATTGGGTGCCACCGTTTGTGTCCGGCGCGAAAGTGCAGCTGTTTCACGGTTTCAATGTGCAAAAGCGCGAGGACAATCGCGGCCATTTCCGGGTGCGTGGCCTGTTCGATCTGTACTGCACGCAAGGCCCCGCCACCACGGCGCCGTTTCGCGCGCTGGCGCAGCGCGAGGGCCATTTTGCCGTGGTGGAAACAGGCTGGCCCAAGCTCGACCCGGTCTTTCGCGACGATGGCGGCCGTAGCGCGGCCTTGCGTGCGCCGGCCGCCGGCCGCCCGGTGATCCTGTTCGGTTCCACCTTCACCGAGCGGCTGAGCGCAGCGCCCGCACTCTACGACGAGATCGCCGCCGACATCGCGCGCGGCGCGCATTACTGGCTGCTGACCTTGCACCCGAAGTGCGCGCAGGAATTGTTCGACCGCTATCGCGCACTGGCAGGCGCCAACGCTCGCTTCATCGAGCCCGAAGAGGTCATGGCCGCGCAACGTGCGGCCGACGTGCTGGTTTCCGATACCTCATCGATCGTGTCCGAGTTCGTGGTGCAGCACAAACCGGTGGTGACCTTTCGCAACCGTGTGCCGCAGCCGCACATGCTCGACTTCCAGCAGGCAGAGCAATTGCCGCAGCAGCTGGCGCGCGCGCTGGCGCCGGATGCGGCATTGCGTAGCGCGCTTGCCAGTTACGCCGATGCGATTCACCCGTATAGCGACGGGCATTCTTCCGAGCGGGTGATTGCCGCCACCGAAGACGTCATCGCCGGCAAGCTCGGCGGACTGCGCCGCAAACCGCTGGGTGCGGTGTGGCGCGGGTTGCAGATCCGTCGCGAGTTGGGCTACTGGGGGCCGGCGCAGCGCTAAGCGCAGCTCATGCCACGACTGCGCAGCCGTCAGGCGGTCGTGGTCGGTGCTCGGATTCGGCATGTACCACGCGTGGATTGCAGTGCCCCGCGCGGTCCGACGGCTCGCGACGTCTGGTGCCGCGCCGAGCTGCATCAGCCGTGACCACGTCGGTGAGCATTGCAAGGTACCGCCCAAGCTGATCGCCGTCAATGATCGGATCACGAAACCGAGTGGCCCACTCGACCAGCACAACCGCAGATCACCAAAGACGGATCAGCACCATGACTGATCGCCGGCGGTGATCACCAGCGCAGTTTGCGCCGTGCCAACGCGGCACCGAGTTGCGCCTGCAGCGCCTGCGCCTGCGCAAACGGCACAAACCGCAGCCGCAATGCCGGGCCGGTGGCGCTGGCGCCGGCCGTATCCAGCCATAGCGTGGCGGTGCCGGAGAGCCGATCCAGCGGCGAGCGTTGCAGTTGCAGCGCCTGCAGCTTGTCCAGCTCGGCCAGCCGCCACCAGCGCTTCCACCAGCCGCCGCGTACGGCAACGTAACGCGCATCCACCGCGTAGGCCATGCGCTGCACCTGGCGCTGCGCCTTGAACGCGCTCCACGGCAGCCATACCAGCAACCACAAGGCCTTGCTGCCGAACTGCCACGCCAGGCCCGCCGTCAGCGGCAGCAGCATCAGCGCGGCGGGCAGACTCAATCGCCACCAGCAATGCGTGGCGATCGTCTGCCACTGCGTCGGCGGCCAGGCGATGCCGGGCAGCAGGCGTTGCAGCAAGGCGTCGCATTGTTGCGGGTCGGCAATGGGCGCGAGTTCTTTCAATGCGCCGCCGTGGGTGTCGCCAGTGCCGGCCACTGCGGTGTCCACCCGCAACTGGCGACGACCGAACAGGCGATGCAGCAGGCCCTCGTACAACGTCCACGACTGGATCCGCCGCAACGCCACGCTGCTGCGGATCCGCGTCAGCAGCCCGCGCTCCACGGTGAGGCGGCGCTCGGATTCGCTCAGATGGAAGCCGTGGTATTGGGTCACCGCCAGGGCGACCGACAGCGCGCGCATGGCCATCAACAGGGCAAGCGTGGCGAGGGTCACCAGCGTTGCCATGACCGCGACGCCGGGATGGATCTGGCTGACGTAGCGATAGGCCAGCTCGCCGTTATGCTCGACGAAGTTGGACACCGTGCGGCGCGGAATCATCTGGTAGATCACGCCAAAGCCGGCCGCCACCACCACCATGCCGCGATTGGAGATCAGGCCCAGCCGGATGACCTCAGCCATCGGCAGGCGCAGCAAGCTGCCGCTGTCTTCTTCGACTTGCGGCGCCGGCATGCCTGCGTCGCTTGCACGGCGCCGTATCAGATCTTCCAGCGCCAGCGCCTGATCCAGCCGCAGCACACGCATTTCCGCTTCCGGCTTGTGCCCACCGGCCGATTCCAGCCGCACCTCGGCCACGCCGGCCAGACGGTGCAGCAGCGATTGATGCACCACCACGTTATGGATGCGCGCAAACGGAATATCGCGCCGGCTGCGTTCCAGCAGGCCACTGCGAATGGCCACGCTATCGCTGCCGATGCGGTAGCGGTAGGTGAAGTAGCGCAGCACCGAAATCGCCACCAGCACCGCAATCACCACGCCGGTGGCGATCTGGTCGGCAACATCGCGATTGCCGTCGCGGCTGCCGAACAGGATCAGTGCGGCCAGCGGAATCAGGAACTGACGGATCTGCTGCAGCAACACGAACACCCACGACAATGGATGCAGGCGCTGCTCGTCGTTGCCGGGATGTGCAACGGCACTCATAGCGCGTCGTCGTCGTGATCGAGCTGGCGGGCCAGGCGGTCGCGCAGGCGCTCGGCATCGTCCTGATCCAGCCCCGACAGCGCCACCGCGTTGAGCCGGCTGCCGGCGGTGTGTACCACCAGCGTGGTCAGGCCGGTCGCGCGTTCGATCGGCCCGCGGCGCAGGTCCACATGCTGCACGCGCGAAATCGGAACGCGCGTATCGCTTTGCCACAGATGACCGCGCTGTAGCGCCAGGCCATGCTGATCGAGTTGCCATTGCGTCAGCCGGTGCCGTTTGACCGCCAACCAGGCGCCCAGCAGGGCGATGACCGCGGTCACGCCCAGCACCGCCGGCCAGTAACGCCAGGCGTGCAGCCAGACAACCGTGACACTGGCTGTGATCAGGCCCGCACATCCGCCGCCGAGCGTGCCATTGATCGCCGCCACATACGCACCGCGACGCGGCAGCGACTGCCACTGGCTGTGCGTCACGGCTGGGGCTTCTGCCGGAGCGGGCTGGACCAAGACGTCGGGGTGCGGCGGTGGAGCGTCGTGCACGAGGCGGGCCTGCAGAAGCGATGCGCAAGCATAGCCGGCTGCCCAGTGCAGGCGCACCCGGCGCCGGGCGCGTTATTGCGCGGCCAGGATCAACGCATCCACATCCAGCGCGTGGCCGGCGCGTGCGGCCTTGGTGCGCAGGTACTGCTCGTTTTCGGCGGTGATGTCGCCGGTGATCGCGATGCGGTCTTCGACCACGATGCCGGCCGCGCGCAGGCGCTCGGCCTTGGCCGGGTTGTTGGTCAACAACCGGATCCGGCCGATGCCCAGCCCGCGCAACATCGCCACCGCACTGCCGTAGCGGCGCTCGTCCGGACCAAAGCCCAATTGCGCATCGGCGTCGATGGTGTCCAGGCCCGCATGCTGATAGCCGTAGGCGCGCATCTTGGCGGCGATGCCGGTGCCGCGACCTTCCTGGTCCAGATACAGCAGGACGCCGCCACCGAGCTCCTTCAACTTGGCCAGGCCGTGCCGCAGCTGGTCGCCGCAATCGCATTTGAGCGAGCCGAACAGGTCGCCGGTGAGGCACGACGAATGCACGCGCACCGGGACGGCAGTGCCCAGGTCCGGCTGGCCGACCACGATCGCCACCTGATCGCGCTGCGCCACACCGCCGCGAAACACCACGAACTCACTCATGCCCAGGCCGCGCAGCGGCACCGGGGTGCGGGTCACCAGCTCGTAGCCGGCAGCCGCGGAGGTGGCACAGCCGCGCAGCAAATCGTCCAGCGCCAGCGACTGGCAGCCGGCGAACGCGGCATGGTCGTGCACATCGCGCAGCTCCACCGCCAGCAACGCCGGCAGCAGCAGGCCAAGCCGCGCGATCTCCACGCCGCCGGCATCCAGCGCATCGCCGGCCGTCCACTGCGCAGGCACCGGGGTGTCGCGCAGGTAGGCCAACGCGGCGAGCTGGTCGTAGCTGTGATCGATCAAGCCCACGCGCGCACCCTGCGGCGCGCTCAGCCCCAGCACCTGGGCGCGAGTGGGCGTCACAAAGAGATAGTGGCGGCCCCGTGCGGCACGGGCGAACGCCGCATACGACTGTGCCGTGCTGCTATCCAGCGCCAGCACCGCACGCGCCTGCCCATTCGCCGCCGTCAGCAAGACCGGGCGCCCGGCACGCAGTTCGGAAGCGGCGCGCTCACAGCGAATCGCCGCCGGATCGCCGAAGGCCTGTGTGCTGGGGGAGGGGAGGGGGCTGCTCATGCACGACTCCAGATGGGGATTGCCACGGCCGCTTCAAGGCGGACGCCGCCGCGGTCATTGCGTGATCGTCTCTGCCCATTGTCGCGCGCCTGGCGACAGGCAGTCGCCACAACCGGGTAGAACGCTGCATCCAGCCGCTGCCGATTGAGTGGGCAGGCCCGCGCCGCTTGGTTGCCCCGCTGCCCGCGTTGTTCAGGGTCCGGCAATGCTTTCTAATCGGGCGACCTCCATGTTCGTTGGGCCCCATGCACATTGTCGATTGCAGCCAAGCGCGCCATGCCAGCGCCATTCTGGACATCTTCAACGAAGCCATCGCCAATTCCACTGCGCTGTACGACTACCGTCCCCGGCCACCGGAAAGCATGGTCGGCTGGTTCGCCACCAAGCAGACGGGCGGCTTTCCGGTGATCGGCGTGGAGCACGACGACGGCACCCTGATGGGCTTTGCCAGCTACGGCACGTTTCGCGCCTGGCCCGCCTTCAAGTACAGCGTCGAGCATTCGATCTACGTGCATCGCGACCATCGTGGCAAAGGGCTGGGGCGCCTGCTGCTGCAGGCCCTGATCGCAGCGGCGCAAGCGCGTGGCGTGCACGTGCTGGTGGGCGGCATCGATGCCAGCAACCAGGCCAGCATCGCCTTGCACGAACAGTTCGGTTTCACCCATGCCGGCACCGTGCGCGAGGCCGGGTTCAAGTTCGGGCGCTGGCTGGACCTGGCGTTCTATCAACGCATCCTGGACACACCTGCCGATCCGCACGACGACTGAGCGGTTACCAAAGCTACGCACTCGCCAGGCGGGCGCGGCCGATGCCCGGAATCGGCATGTACCACTCTTACACTGCGGTTCTGAGCGCGACGTCCGCACCCACCTTACGACTGCCCGCTACGTGTTGGTAGATGCGCTGAGCAATCAAGTGAGATGTGGCGCTGCATTCAATGCGGATGCCGCTCGGTCGCATACGGATTGGCCTCGCCGCTGCCCGGCGGGCGCAGGGTGTAGCGCTTGTAGGTCCACTGATATTGCGCCGGGTCGCGCCGGGCGATCTGCTCGATGCCGGCGTTGAGCGCGCTGGCCGCACGCACCGGGTCCGCATCGGCCACCGCGGGGTCGGCCGGTTGCACGTGCAGCGCGAACTGCAGATCGTCGCCGGCGCGCTCGCACCAGCCGTACAGCACGATCGCCCCGGTCCGCTCGGCCAGCCGGTTGACCAAGGTCATGGTCAAGGCCGGAATGCCGAAGAACGGCGCGAACACGCCGTCGCCGGCCTTGGGCTGCTGGTCGGGCAGGATGCCGACCGCGCCGCCGTCCTTGAGCACCTTGAACAACTGCCGCACCGCCGGGCCTTCGGCGCGTACCTGGCGCACGTTGTCGCCGCCGCGTGCCAGCTGCAGGAAGCCGTCCACCGCCTCGGACTCCGGCGGGCGGTAGACAATCGCGATCGGCCCGCGCTCGGACAGCCACTGGTTGAGCAGTTCCCAGTTGCCGAAATGCGGCGCCGCCACGATGACCCCGCGCCCGGAGGCGAGCGCAGCGTCGTAGAGTTCCTGGCCGTTGCGCTGCAGGCGTGCCAGGTTCTCCGCCGGCGGGCGGGTCCAGGTGCGCAGCACTTCCAGCGTCTGCCGCGCGGTCGAGCGCAGGATCTGCGCATGCAAGCGCGCGCGCTGCTCGGCGCTCAGTTCCGGATACGCCAGCTCCAGATTGCGGCGCGCCACGCGTGATTCGCGTGCATTGAGCTTGCGCCAGCTCCAGGCCAGCGTGTCGGCCACGCGCTTGAGCAACGGCCACGGCAAGCGGCCCACGGTGGCGGCGGTTGCGTACAACAGGCGAGCGCGAACATCAGGTGTCATCCGCGCAATTCTAAACAGCGCAGACCGCGAAGGCCCGCGCGTGACAGTGCCGGCGGCGCTGGGCATGCTGCGCGGCACAGTTTGCTGCCCGAGAATGCCCATGCTTGCACTGATCCAGCGCGTCACCCGCGCCAGCGTCACGGTCGATGACCAGATCGTCGGGCAGATCGGTCCCGGGCTGCTGGCGCTGATCGGCGTGGAGCCAGGCGACAGCGATGCGCAGATCCGGCGCCTGGCCGAGCGGCTGCTGAGCTACCGGGTGTTCGGCGACGACGCTGGCAAGATGAACCGCTCACTCGCCGACACTGGCGGCGGCCTGCTGCTAGTCAGCCAGTTCACCCTGGCTGCGGACACCAGTTCCGGTAACCGCCCAGGCTTCAGCACCGCCGCGCCGCCACTGGAGGCTGAACCGGCGTTCAATCGATTGGCGGCGATCTGTCGCGAAAAACATCGCGGCGGGGTGGAAACCGGGCGTTTCGGTGCCCATATGGTTGTCGACCTGGTCAACGATGGCCCGGTGACCTTCCTTCTCAGACCCTAGATACAACACGTCCACCAGCGGTCCCGTCTTGAATCCGGCAGACCGGGCTTCACGCTGGTATAATGCTAGGTTCTCTTTCCAATCTCAAAGCCGGTGGCGCGAGCACTCATGGCCAACGAACGTCCTGCCCAGCAATCCGACATCAAGCTACTGATCAGCAAGGGCCTGGAACAGGGCTATCTGACCTACGCCGAAGTCAATGACCATCTGCCCGACGACCTCGTCGACCCGGAGCAGATCGAAGACATCATCAGCATGATCAACGGCATGGGCATCGATGTCCATGAAGTTGCACCCGATGCCGAAACCCTGTTGCTCAACGATGGCAACACCGGCAACCGCGAGGTTGACGACACCGCAGCCGAAGAAGCTGCCGCCGCGCTGACCGCGCTCGACACCGAAGGTGGCCGCACCACCGACCCGGTGCGCATGTACATGCGCGAAATGGGCACGGTCGAGCTGCTGACCCGCGAAGGCGAAATCGCCATCGCCAAGCGCATCGAAGAAGGCCTGAGCCAGGTCCAGGCCGCGTTGGGCGTGTTCCCGCTCTCGACCGAAATGCTGCTGGCCGACTACGAAGCGCACAAGGAGGGCAAGAAGCGTCTGGCCGAGATCGTGGTCGGCTTCAACGACCTGATCGAAGAGGCCGATGCGGCCGCTGCTGCGCTCGCCGCGGCCGGTCCGGTCGCCGTGTCCGACGATGAAGCAGTCGACGAAGACGACGACGAAGACGGCGATGACGAGGCCGCCGAAGAAGAGGCCGGCCCGACCGGTCCGGACCCGGTGGAAGTGGCCACGCGCATGGAGAACCTGGCTAACGAATACGCCAAGTTCAAGAAGGTCTATGCCAAGAACGGCGCCGAGCACAAGCTGGTGGTCAAGGCGCGCGAAGACATGGCCGCCATCTTCACCACGCTCAAGCTGCCGCTGCCGCTGACCGACGCGCTGGTCACCCAGCTGCGTGGCGTGGTCAATGGCATCAAGGACCACGAGCGCAAGGTGCTGCACCTGGCCACCACCGTGGCCCGCATGCCGCGCAAGGATTTCATCCGCTCCTGGGAAGGCAACCAGACCAACCTGGAATGGGTGGAGGACGCACTCAAGCGCAAGCAGAAGTGGTCCTCGGCGCTGCGCGACGTCAAGGATCAGATCATCTCCGAGCAGCAGGGCTCGATCGAGATGGAAAAGGCCAATTACCTGACCCTGGGCGAGATCAAGGAAATCAGCCGTGCGATGGCCTATGGCGAAGCCAAGGCGCGCAAGGCTAAGAAGGAAATGGTCGAAGCCAACCTGCGTCTGGTGATCTCCATCGCCAAGAAGTACACCAACCGCGGCCTGCAGTTCCTGGATCTGATCCAGGAAGGCAACATCGGCCTGATGAAGGCCGTGGACAAGTTCGAATACCGTCGCGGTTACAAGTTCTCGACGTATGCCACGTGGTGGATCCGTCAGGCCATCACCCGTTCGATCGCCGATCAGGCGCGCACCATCCGTATCCCGGTGCACATGATCGAAACGATCAACAAGTTGAACCGCATTTCCCGCCAGATGCTCCAGCAGTTCGGTCGCGAGGCCACGCCGGAGGAACTGGCCAAGGAAATGGACATGCCCGAGGACAAGATCCGCAAGGTGATGAAAATCGCCAAGGAGCCGATCTCGATGGAAACCCCGATCGGCGACGACGAGGATTCGCATCTGGGCGACTTCATCGAGGACACCAATGTGGAGTCCCCGATCGACAACACCACCAACATCAATCTCTCCGAGACGGTGCGTGACGTGTTGGCCGGCCTCACCCCGCGCGAGGCGAAGGTACTGCGCATGCGCTTCGGTATCGACATGAACACCGATCACACGCTGGAAGAGGTCGGTAAGCAGTTCGACGTCACCCGTGAGCGGATTCGTCAGATAGAGGCCAAGGCATTGCGCAAGCTGCGTCACCCGAGCCGTTCGGAACAGCTGCGCTCGTTCCTGGATATCGACTGAGTCCTCGGTCGCGACCGTGCAGTGATCACACAGCAGCCCCGCTCATGCGGGGCTGTTGCGTTATGGCTCAGGCAGTTGGCTATGCTTGGTACCTGGGCTGCGATCGGTCGCATGCCAGGCGCGGGTCAGCGGTGCAGCCCCGATGTTTCACGCACCGCCGACGAAGCTACACGGCCATGCAACATTAAACAGATGTTTCTGCAAACCTCACGTGGCGTTCTGACAGCGACTTTTAAGTTGGCCGACGAATGGAGACGAGATTGCTTTATGAGCAGGCAAAGCCGCTTTGAAACCACCACGTACCGCGAACACGAGATCCGCGTACGCGCCGAGCAGGCTTCCCCTGATGCCAAGTGGACGCTCTGGGTGGATGTGTATGCGCTCGGCGGCAAGCGCAAGCCGCGTATCGGCTGCAACGGGCTGGCCTATGCGACGTACCAGGAGGCCATTGCGCACGGGTTTCGTGCAGGTCGGCAGTTGATCGATGGGCAGTTTGAGACGGCTGATGCCTGAGGGCGAGGATTGGGGATTGGCGGACTGGGGATTCGGGATTGGTAGGGTTTGCTGGTTGCTTCGAGATATTGCGTTTCCCAACGCCACCCCGCGCGTTATCGCGATCATCGTGCCCGCCGCCGCGTCGTTGTGTTGATTGCCATGCTTGTGCCGACGGCTCGCCACCGGCCACGCACACATGCGCTGCGACGGGCTGCTAACCAACCAGCTTCGGCATCACCAAGCTTCACACCGTGCTGGAATCTGCTTGGTTGCACCGCACCGGTCCGTCGAAGGCGTCTGTAAGGCGGCGGGACTTAACCCTGAAATCTGATGCGCAAAGCCCAGCCGGCGCTGGGCTTTTTCGTTGTGGACAGCCGATACGTGATCTCGCGGCTATGAGCGCTGGATCGCTTCCGGCAGAGGGCACACGGCAGACACGGTGACGTACAGACAGGTAAACTTTCGCGTCCGCTGCACGGCCCGACATGCTCGCCATCTCGCCGACAGACACGCGGGCCTATAGCTCAACGGTTAGAGCAGAGGACTCATAATCCTTTGGTTCCAGGTTCGAATCCTGGTGGGCCCACCATTTTAAGATCCAGTAGCGTCCTAAGAAGGCCGAAGACCCGCATGAAACAAGGGGTTTCGGCCTTTTTTGTGTCTGATTGCGTCCTATGGGGTCTGCTTAAATCCCAAGTTTGATGACGGTAAATTTGGCGGTAAGCTACCGCCCCCCCCCCCCAAAGTCAGTTACCGCCAAAGTGCCTTTGACCGATACAGCCATTCGTAAGGCAAAGCCCGTCGCCACAGTGCAGAAGCTTCGCGACGGCGGCGGCCTGTATCTGCTACTGCGCCCTGACGGTGCAAAGTGGTGGCGTTGGGCCACCATAAGCATCCATGCGGCAATCGGGTGTTGTGCGCATCTTGATGATGATCAGTTGCTGGAAGTGAACCTGCTCCCTTCGGTGACGACCAACGCGTACCGATGCGACAGGTTGGGTCGAGTCATGGATCTACGCTCTCTCCGATCGGGTCAAGACCCACATCGATCGCATGAAAAAGGTGGTCAGCTTCGTTTACGACGAGTTAGGGCGTGCAACGACAACGACCTATCAAGATGGCAACACCATCACCGCAACCTACGATGCAGGAAATCGCCTGCGCAAGTTGGTCGATACTGCAGCGGCAGGTGCGTTGAGTTGGGACTACGACGATTATGACGCAGTCATTGCTGCGTCCACCCCTCAAGGCAATGTCACTTATGTGTACGCCCTTGTAGGGCGTCGCAAGGGAATGTTGGCGGCGGCCAGCCAAGGGTCGAATACACCTACGACACCGCTGATCTCCCGCGACGGATCGCCCAGGGCACGGAAACGTGCTGTTTGACTACGATGATGTCGATCGTCTGAGTCTGACGACGCTACCCAACGGGGTCGCAGTTGGTCATACCTGTGACAATGCCGACCAGCTGACCGGACTGGCTTGGCAAAAGGCAGGCCAAGCTTCTACTGGCAATATCGGCTATTGCTACAACTCGCTTGGCCAGATTGTCGGCCAGACCGGCGGTTTCAGTAGTCAGGCGCTACCGGCAGCCAGCACAGGTGCAAGTGGCTTCGATGATGCCAACCGGCAGTTGAGCTACAACAGCCAAGCCCTGACCTACGAGGACAAGGTACAGGCATTGCCCTCGACGGCGCGCGCCGCGCCGAAGCGATTGCGCGCAAATATACGTTTCATATACGATACGTATATCGAATCAAATAGGAGCCACCATGGGCATCGTCAATATCGACGACGACCTGCACGACCAACTGCGCCGTGCGTGCACGGTGAGTAGCCGCTCGATCAATGCGCAGGCCAATTTCTGGATCAAGGTCGGCATGCTGTGCGAAATGCATCCTGATACGACGTTTCAGCAGATCGTGGCCGAACAGTTGCGCGCGGCGGGCGTGCGGCCGCAAGCCTTGAAACCGGGCCGGGTGTGATCAAGTCGCCCGACGAGATCGCGCTGATGGCGGTGTCTGGTCAGCTCCTAGCGCAGGTATTCAATGCGCTGGATCGCTTGCCGCTGGAAGGTCGCAGCACGCTGGAACTCAACGAGTTTGTCGAGCGCATGATTGTCGATGAGCTCGACGCACGGCCTGCGAGCAAGGGGCAGTACGGTTTCGAGTTCGTACTCAACGCATCCATCGACGATGTGGTGTGCCATGGCGTGCCATCGGCCGATGACGTGTTGCGGAGCGGGCAGATCGTCAACGTGGACATTACGCTGGAAAAGAATGGCTATATCGCCGATTCCAGTACTACGTACCTGGTGGGCGAGGTCGCTTACCCAGCGCGTCGGCTGGTGCAGGCCACGTATCAGGCGATGTGGAAAGGGATTGCCGCGGTGCGCCCGGGCGCACGCTTGGGCGATATCGGTCATGCCATTGCGCGGCACGCGCATGCGCACGGCTACAGCGTGGTCAAGGAATACTGTGGGCACGGCATCGGCCGTGAGATGCATGAAGACCCGCAGATTCTGCACTACGGCCACGCGGGCACCGGGTTGGCATTGCAGGAAGGCATGGTGTTCACCATCGAGCCGATGATTAACCAGGGCCGTGCGGCGATCCGCTCGCAACCGGATCAGTGGCCGGTGCATACGCGCGATGGCAAATTGTCGGCGCAGTTCGAGCATACCGTGGCGGTGACGCGTACTGGCGTGCGTGTGTTGACCTTGCGGCCCGGCGAAGTGCCTCCAGTGCGGTAATGGTGGCGGTGTTGGTGGCCAATACCGTCGTGCGGCAGGTGTTGGGTTATTCGTTCTCCACCTGGCGGCTGCATCTGCGCGGCGAACACATCCGCAGTGCGCACGATGTGGGCTGGGTGCGCAATCTGTCGGCTGGCAAGATGATGCCAAGGATGCCAACCACACCGCGCGCGACATCAGCGTGACTGAATTTCGCCGGCGGTTCCCGTTGGGTTCCACGCAACGCATGGTGCGGGACGATGCAGACGGACACCATGCCGGCGTGGTGCCGCTGGCCGTGCTGCATGCCGACAACGTGCAGCTGGACGCACCGCTCGCGACTACGCCAAGCACCGCGATGCGGCGCTGCTGGCCAACACCGACATCGTGGCGATCATGAAGGTCTTCGATACGCCCCAGGCAGATGAGTTGGCCGTGATCGACAGCGACGGCAAGGTGCTGAGTGTGCTGTGGGAGGGATTGGTACGCAAGCGCTACGCCGAAGAGCTGAAAAAACGCGGGCGCGAACTGATGGGCGAACGTGCGGTCAGCGACGACTTAGCCGCCCGCTGTCAGCAATGGCTGCGCACACGCGTGCGCATCGTTGATCGTTGTCTGATGTTCGATGCGGATACACAAGCGCGCCCTCGGGTTGTTCGGGCTGGCCTGAGCGCATCAGTATCGCCACTCGTCAAGAACGATCTCCTTGAACACATGACGCCACCCTGACCTGACGCCTCACGCGCTCGCAGGTGCTGCGAAGGTCCAGGTGTTTGACGTGCATGTAATGCGCCGTGTGGTTGCCGGCGCACGGAGGAGTTCAATGTCCAGAAGTTTCCCGTTGCGCCAGCAATGGCTCGGCAACGTGCGTGGCGACGTGCTCGCCGGCATTGGGACATCAGTGCAGTGGCGGCGCTGGATCGGGTGGTGTTCAAACTGCGCGCGCGCGGCGCCGAGGTCGAGGTGGCTGGCGTGAATCAGGCCAGCGACACGCTGATCGACACCCTAGGAACCCATCGGCGCGATGGCGCGCGGCTGCAGCTCGGTCACTGAGCTGTGTTGTTCGCGCCCAGCCAGCGCGGCCGTCGGCGGGGCCGATTGGCGTGCATGCGCGTCCAGCAACGCGGACAGGCGACGATGGCAATCGCGAAAGGCCAGTGCGGAGGCCGGCATGTCGCAGGCGTCGAAGGTGCGTGCCTCGGCCTTCCAGGAGGCGAGCAGGTCTTCCAGATCGCTGATCAAGCTCGGCAGGGTGTTTCCTCGGTAGGCGTCTTGCTGTCTACGGGGAGAGGCGATGGGCAGATGCAAACCGGCGCGGCGTCATCCGGCCCCAAGCCCGAATGGTTCAGATACTGCGATGGCTGCCGCTTTTTTGCGTGCGGCACACGTGCGCATCACACCGCCGGGAGGAGGGTGGGCAGGCGGTCTTCTGCCGCGGGAGCTGACCATGAGCAACAACCAGAACGCCAACCGGGGTATCGACGGCCCGACGCCACCCAACGGCGTCAAGGCACCGGGCAAGAACGAAGACCTGCTGCAGGACGGGCCTGCGCAGGACAGCGAAATCGACGACGACGACAGCATCGAGGACGAGCTGGATGACGACGAGGACGAAGAAGACGCCTGAGCTTGGTTCTACGGTAGGCACGCGATTGCTGCGCGACCTGATGGCCCAGGACAGGCATCCGATGCTGTCGACGGCACGAGGTGCCACGGCCGCCGCTGGATTGGCCGCCGGTCCGCGTCTTTCAAGGCCGGCGGCCAGCGACACGGCGGACCCGGCCGGCCGACAATGCGATGCCTGTGGACGTCAGCCGTTACCGCCGGCGGCCAGCTTCAACGCAAGACGGCTCGCCACACCTTGCCTGCGGTCCTAAACTCCGGGGCCTTTCGATCGCGTTGCTACCGCCATGGACACTCTGCCGCCGTTACCTTCCATCGCACTGGGCGATTACCGTCATTTCAAAGGCGGCCGCTATGAGGTGCTCGGAGTGGTGCGCAGCAGCGAAACCCTGGAGCCGCTGGTGCTGTATCGGCCACTGGAGAGCGATATCGGGTTATGGGTGCGCCCGTATGCGATGTTCGTCGCGCAGGTCGAGGTGGACGGTGTTGCCCGCGCTCGCTTCGAACGCGTGGAGTGAGCGCCGCGCGCACCGCCGCGATGCGGCAACCTTGCGCCTGGCCTTGAGCGTGCGATGACTGCCGCGACCACGCCCCTCACGACGCCCGACGGCCGTTACCTCATCGTGCGAGCGCGCCTGTGGCGCACCAGCAACCGCACCTGAGCGAAGAGGTGCGTGCCGCGTTGGTCAGCGCACTCATGGATGCGCGACGCGCGGTCAAGGCCGCCAAGCGCGACGACGACGCACAGCGCCTGCTGGCCGCGCGCCGCGCGGTCGATGCAGCCAAGGTCGCCTTGGGTGAGCGCGGCACGGTGTGGTGGACCGATGGTGCCAAGGATTTCAACCGGCATCTGGTCAAGAACACCCCGTACGCCGCGTGGTTTGCGGCAAGTGGCGCCGCGCCCTAGCCTGCACGCGTCGACATGCCTGCAGGTCGCGTTTGACAACGACGCCTGTGTCGCTACGACGCAGGCCCTGGGCGTGGGGTCGCATCCCATCGGCATCGTCTTATTCAACCATGCAAAAATCCTTTGGCACGCAGCGCGGGCTCGAAACGGCGTACGCCGACATCCACCAACTGATGCAGCACGAACGGGTCTTGCGCCACGACCCGATCCAGTGCCGAGGCATCGGTGCTGTTTGCTAGCACGATGCCGCCAAGACCATCGGCCAATGGGCCGGCCGCGAGGAACAGCCCAGTGTCGATATGCTTCCGCAGCCATTGCTTGTGGGCGTCCAGATGTGCGGCCAATGCCGGCGGGGCGACCCGATAGGTGAGGGTGATGAGATGCAACATGGCTCAGGTCTCCACGCGTGTGTGCACGACACCGCGCGCGACACTGCGCACGACATCGGCGATGGATGCCTGCGCACTGATCAATGCTGCCGCAGCCGGCCCTGGACCGCGCGACTGATTTTCCGCGCGCACAAAGTACACGTCGCGCACGCCTAGAAAGCCGAATGTGGCGGTCAGGTACGCCTCCTGAAAATCCAGTGAAGCCATCGGCCCTTGCGCGTACATGCCCCCACGCGATGACGCCACGATCAGCTGCTTGCCGCCGGCCAGGCCTTCGGGCCCGTTCGCGGTATAGCGAAACGTGCGGCCGGGCTGGGCGATGCGATCGATCCAGGCCTTGAGTTGGGTCGGCACCGAAAAGTTGTACATCGGTGCGCCGATCACCACGATGTCGCTGGCGAGGAATTCGTCCACCAGCTGCTCGGACAACGCATGTTCGGCCACCGACGCCGCGTCGCTGTCGGGTTGCGGCAGTGGGCGGAAGCCGGCAGCAATCGCGCCGGAAAGGTGCGCGATGGGAGCCGCGGCAAGGTCCCGATAGGTGGCATGGAGATCGTCAATCGCCGCGTGCAGGTCCTGCACCACCTGGGCGGTGAGCCGACGGGAGACCGACGTGTCGGTCAGGATGCTGGAATCGAGATGGAGCAAGCGCATGGTGGGCTCGTGTGCTGTGGTCGGTGGCGGCACTGTACGGAGTGGTCCCGTGCGCAGGTAGGTCGCTGGCGGATGACAAGCTGTCCTGCCTGGCAGGACAATGACGGCCTCCTTGCGTGGGGTTTGATTCAGATGGAAGACCTCAACGACTTTGCGCTGCTGGCGGCGGTGGTCGACCACGGCAGCTTCTCGGCGGCCGGTCGCGCGTTGGGGTTTCCCCGCTCCAAGGTCAGCCGGCGGGTGGCAGATCTGGAGCAACGCCTGGGCGTGCGGCTGTTGCAGCGTTCAACCCGTGCGGTCAGCCTCACCGAAGTCGGTGCCGAGTTCTATACGCACTGCAAATCCATCACCCGCTCGGCGCAATGGGCGCTGGATGTGGCCGAGCGCGCCACGCAGCATCCCTCCGGCCGGATCTGGGTGAGCTGCCCGACCGGTGTGGCGCATCTGTTTCTGGCCGAGCTCTTGCCGCGCTTTTTGTTGACGCATCCGGACGTGCAGGTGGATCTGGAGCTGACCAGTCGCCGGGTGGAACCGATTGCCGAAAGCATCGACGTGGCGATACGGGTGCGTTCGAGCCTGGACGATTCGGGCTTGATCCTGCGTTCGTTCGGCGTCAGCCGGCAGGTCTTGGTGGCAAGCCCAGGCTTCGTGCACGCGCATGGGCCGTTCGTCTCTGCCGCGGCATTGCACGAGGTACTGGGAATGGGCCCGCGTGGCGTCAATGGCGAGCCGCCCCGGTGGCGGCTCACCAGCCCGCAAGGCACCAGCGAACTGGTGGACTACCGTGTTCGCGCTTGTTCACCGAGGACGTCGAACTGCTGCACCACGCTGCGTTGGCCGGCATGGGCGTGGCGCAGTTGCCGCTGGCCCTGTGCAGGGGCAGCATCGCCCGTGGCGAACTGGTGGTGCTGTTGGGCGACCACACGTTGCCGGCGCATCAACTACACGCCGTGTATCCCTCGCGTCGCGGACTGGCGCCGGGCGTGCGCGCCTTGATCGAGTTCCTGGTCGACGTCCTGCCTGCGGTGCTGGAGAGCGCCGAACACGGCGTGTCGGGCTAGCGCATGCAGGGCCCGCCGCGACACGCTGGGTCCGTGCGCTCACTGCGATGGAGTACCGATGGAGCGCGCGGCACGTGCAATGAACTCGGCCACCTTGGCGGGCTGCGCTACCAGCGAAAGATGGCTGGATGCGATGCTGATGCTGGTGGCGCCGATCTGTTTGGCGATGGCGCGCTGCACATCCGGACGCAACGCATTGTCGTTGTCGGTGATCAGGTACCACGTCGGTTTGCGATGCCACGCAGCCTGCGTGACCGTATCGTCGAATGCGGCGGCGGTCATCGGTTGCTGGACGGCGGCAAACTGCCTGACCTTGGCCAGCGGCACATCGGCGGCCATCACATGCTGGTAGGCCTCCGCATCGTCGAGCCAGACCAGGCCATGCGCATCCGGCTGCAGACCTTCCATCGGCGCTTTCAGGCGTGCCAGCAGCGTGCCGACCGACTCGCCGGTATCGGGTACCAGGGCCGACAGATAGACGATGCCTTTGACGTTATCGGCGTTGCCCGACTCGGTCACCACCGCGCCGCCCCAGGAGTGCCCGACCAGCAGTACGTCGCCGCGTTGTCGCTCCAGCACGCGACGGGTCGCAGCGACGTCGTCCGCCAGCGAAGTGAGCGGATTCTGTACCGCGGTGACGCGATAGCCCTGGTGCTGCAACGCGCCGATCACGCCCGACCAGCTGGAGCCATCGGCAAATGCGCCATGCACCAGCACGATGGTGGGCAAGCCCTGCACAGGTGCGGCAGTTGCCGGGCTGGCCGCGAAGATCGACAGGGCACTCAGCAAGGCGAGGCCGGCGTTGGCAGATAAGGACGATGGCATGAGCGTGATCGCAAGAGTGGTAGCGAGAGTGCGATCAAGCATATGTCGGCTATTGGTCATCAAAACAGCGCAGACCTCGCCGACAAATGTGGCAGTGCTGACACATCTGACATATGTCCGGTGCCCGCGCCCGCCATCCATTCCACCGGCATGCCGGCTCCGCGATGGGCGCGTCGAGGTGCGCGTAGGCTGTCACACGCGGCATGACGCCATGCACGCATCCCTCGCCACGCCGTGACCCAACCCGGCACAGGCCGGGCTGGGCGTCATGCCGTGGATGCAGGGCGGCTCAGCCCAGGTCGCAATTGCTCGGCTGCGGCCAGGTGGTGGACGGCAGCATGGCTTTGACAGCCGCCGGTGCGCTGATGCCGATGGTGCTGGCGCCGTAGAGGTCTTCGAGTTCGTCGATGCTGACGATATAGCTGTCCAGCGAGCCTAGGTTGGCACTATTGGGAATCAGCCAGCTGATGGCGCGCGAGCCGCCGCTCGGGTTGGCGGTGATGACGGTCTTCCAGAAGAAATCCGGCGTGCGGATGCCGTGGCTGCTGAGGAAGTAATCGTTGCTGGTGTCGCTGTAGATCACTCCGCCGTACACCTGCACGCTGGCGATGTCCCGATAGCACTCGGCCACGTTCTCTGCCTGCACCCAGATGCCCTGATTGAAGGTGGCCACCTGCGGCACGATGTTGCTCATGAGGTTGGCGCGGCGGATGTAGGTCGCGTTGTAGTCCATGTGGTTGGACGTCACCAGATGTCCGCGGTCATAGCCGGAACGCACGCTGGCATACGAGGCCGTGGAGGTCTGCCCGGCACAGCCGCTGGGCAATTCGGTATCCAGATTGAAGCTGGACGGGCGTGCAGCCGAGCCTGTGTCGGCCTGCAGCACGTATTCGTAACGCAGTGCGGTGCGGTTGGTGCAGTCGTAGGTCAGCGTATAGCCGCCCTTGTTGAGGGTCACCACTTGGGCCTGTGCAGCGGCACTGAAGGTGGTGAGAAGCAGAACGACGAAAAAGGTCTTCAAGCGCATGGGAGTCAATCTCCTTGAAATCATCGGACGCACGAAACCGCCGTCGCGATGCATCAGCACATCGACGTTGGACAACGCGCGCTAAGGGGAGAACAGAGGGCCCGCTGCGTGGCGAGCGCTACAGCTATCGCATGCAAATGTTGCTTGTTGGTGACGTATGCCCAAGGAATGTGCACTGGCAACGGATTTTTGCCAAAAGGTGTGATGGGCTGCTCGATATTTTGCGCATATGGCGCATCTGAAATAAGCGCAAGCTTATGGCTAACGCCTGCAGCTGCCGCCCGTTGCGTGTTTCGAAGGCGGCGCTGGTGAGCGACAGGTGCTGCGATCGATGCCAGGCGGCCGGACTCCGCTGACTACTTCGCTGCTTCAGCGCCGAATCCCCGAACGTCCACCATGCTGCAGCGGCAATCGATGCGGCGAAGGTAGGCCACTGCGCGTACAGCGTGACCCAGCTCTTTTCACCAATGCGGCGCGCGACGCTTCACGTTCGCCTCGGTGCAAATAAAAAAACCCCCTTCTGCATTCCATGCAGAAGGGGGTCTTCAGCTTGCAGCATGTCGACCCGCCTGGCGGATCGACGCATCAGGCGACGTGTTTTTCCAGGTGCTGGGCGGTCGCAGGCTCCAGTTGAAACAGCGACACCAGCTGGGTGAGGGTGCTGGATTGCTTTTCCATCGCGCGCGCGGCGGCCATCGCTTCTTCCACCAGGGCGGCGTTTTGCTGGGTGGTTTCGTCCATCTGGATCACGGTCTGGTTGACCTGCTCGATGCCGCTCGACTGTTCGATGGAGGCAGCGGTGATCTGCCCCATGATGTCGGTGACACGGTTCACGCTGGCCACGATCTCGGTCATGGTGGTGCCGGCCTTGTGCACCAACGCCGAGCCTTCGGCCACCTTGCCTACCGAGGCGTCGATCAAATCCTTGATCTCCTTCGCCGCGCCGGAGGAGCGCTGTGCCAGCGAGCGCACTTCGCTTGCCACCACGGCAAACCCGCGGCCTTGTTCGCCGGCACGCGCGGCTTCCACCGCGGCATTGAGCGCCAGGATATTGGTCTGGAAGGCGATGCCGTCGATGACGCTGATGATCTCGGCAATCTTCTTCGAAGAGGTTTCGATACCCGACATGGTACCGACCACCTGGCTGACCACTTCGCCTCCCTTCGACGCCACGCCGGCGGCGCTACGTGCCAGTTCGTTGGCCTGGCGTGCGTGCTCGGCGTTTTGCTTGACCGTGGCGGTGAGCTCTTCCATCGATGCAGCGGTTTCTTCCAGGTTGGCGGCCTGTTGTTCGGTGCGCCGCGACAGATCCTGATTACCGGCCGCAATCTCGCCGGCGGCAGTATCGATTTCCGACGAAGAATGTTGAATGCGCCCGACGATATCGGTCAGACGTTCCACCGTGGTGTTGGCATCGTCGCGCATGCGGGCGAACACGCCGGCGAAGTTGCCGTGCATGCGTGCGGTCAGGTCGCCGCTGGCGATGGCCTGCAACACCTGCGACAACGCACCCAGGCTCTGGTCCGAGGTACTCATCAGCTGGTTGAGGTCCACCACGATCTGGCGGAAGTCGTGCTCGAACGCGGTTTCGTCGCCACGCGCGGTGAAGTCGCCTGCCGCTGCGGCCGAGGCCAGGCGCTTGATCTCGCCGTTGATCGACAACAGGCTGGCGCGCACGTCGTTGAGCGATTGGCTGATCACCGCCTTCTCGCCCGGCAACGGCTCCAGCTGCTGCGACAAATCGCCGGCAGCATAGCGCTCGGTCAATGCGACGATTTGCATGGTCACTGCGATATGCCCGGCCACCAATGCGTTGCTGGCGCGCACCATGCTGCCGAATTCGCCTGGGAACTCCTGTTCGGCGATACGGTGGCTGACCACGCCGGCTTCGTGTTTTTCGCCCATTTCGGTCTGCGCCTGGATCACGCGGCGCAGCTGACGCTGCATGCTGTCCATTGCCTGCAACAGCTGTCCGACCTCATCGTTGCGGTCGATCGAGATGGCGTTGTCCAGCTTGCCCGACGACACCGCATGCGCGATGCCCACGGCACGGTTGAGCGGTTGGGTGATGGCGCGCGCCACGAGCCAGCCGAATCCAATGCATACCACCGCACCGACCAGGCCCAGGATCAGGCCGGTGATGCTGGCGGTGACCGAGCTGTCCACCGCTTCCTGCACGGTGCCGCGGAAGCGTGCATCGGCGCGCTTCTGCATGGCGGTGAGATTGGTGCGGTACGTCTCCAGCGCCGGTGCCATGGCGCTCATCTGCGCGGCATCGGGTTCGCGTTGCTCCACGAATGCCGCCGCCACGCCCTGCGCCAGGCTGTAGTACCGATCGAACTGCTTGCCCAGACGGGCCAGTTCCTGCGCATTGGCCGGATCGGATTTTTGCAGTTTCACGTAAGAGCCGTGGATCTCGTCGGCCACCGGCTTGGTGGCCGCCAGCATGTCGGCATCGCCTGCTGCCGCCGCGCCATTGAGCCCGTTGATGAGCTTGTCCAGCGCGGCCACATTGCGCGTCATCGCGTCGAGCATCGGGAAATGCACGTCGCGCACCGCTTCCAGGCGATCGTTGTTGCGATGGAACACCAGCGTGCTGAAAGCCACATAGCCCGACAGGCAAACGATTGCCACCGCTGCCGGCATCAGGATTTTCCAGAACAACGGTAGCGACAGGATGCGTTTCATGACATGGCTCTCGAGCAGGTGGGCGATCACGGCTTCAGGACGACCTTGACGCTGGGGTCGACGGCGCTGGCACTGATATAGCCGATGGCGCCCGGCGTGGATGCCACCGCCTTCTTGACCGCGTCGTCGCCGCTGACCCGCTTGGGACGCTGCGCCTTGCCGGTGAACATCAGCTGCGACCAATACGATTTCAGCTGCGCCGCATCGCGCTGGGCGACTTTCTTGTAGAACTCATCGCGGGTGGCGACGCCTTCTTCCTGGTCGATCGGCACCGCGGCGCCGCCGCCGGGCAGGCTGTTGGACTTGGCCAGAAAGATCTGCGACACCTGCGCAGCGCTCAGGCTGTCCGGGCCGCCCTTGGCCGACATCACCACAACGACATCGGCACTGGCCGAGAACGCAACCATCGACAACACGGCAAGCACGCAGCCTGCGGAACACGTGGAAAATTTCATTGAGGGCTCTCTTAGAACACGAAGTCGACGGAAGCTGACAGCAGGTTGTAGCTGCCGCCCGGGCGGAAGCCCGGCTGGATGTTGTTCAACGAACCGAACGACCCCGCGTTGTTGTCGATATGGCTGGCCTGCAGCTTGAACGCCATGCTCTCGCGCGCATCCCAACGCAGCGAGGCAGTGAAGCTATGCCGTCCGCTTTCGGCCTGTGCCAGTGCACGCGTCATCACGCCCACCGGGTCCTGGCCGGGTGCGATGGTCGGGCGGTAATCCCCCCACTTCTAGCGGTCGCCAGAAGTGGAGCTAAGCGGCCATCGCCAACTTCATGGCAGGCGTGATGCCGCCGAGCGCCATATTCGGGCGCTCGTGGTTGTACGTCCATAGCCAGCGGGTGGCTTTGTCCTGCACCTGGTCGATGGTGTCGAACAGGGTGCGGGCGAGCCAGGCGTAGCGGATGGTGCGGTTGTAGCGTTCAACGTAGGCGTTCTGCTGTGGCTTGCCCGGCTGGATGTGCTCGACCCGGATGCCAAGCCGCTGTGCCCAGGACAGCAACGCGCCACTGATGTATTCAGGGCCGTTGTCGCAGCGGATCACGGCGGGCTTGCCGCGCCACTCGATGATCTGCTCCAGCGATCGGATCACCCGGGCTGACGGCAGCGACAGATCCACCTCGATCCCCAGCCCCTCGCGATTGAAGTCGTCGAGCACATTGAACAGCCGGAAGCTGCGGCCGTCGGCCAACTGGTCGTGCATGAAGTCCATCGACCAGACCTGGTTGATGGCCTCCGGCACCGCCAGAGGCTCGGGCCGCTCACGCACCAGCCGCTTCTTCGGCTTGATCCGCAGGTTCAACTCCAGCTCGCGGTAGATCCGGTAGACCCGCTTGTGATTCCAGCCAAAGCCCTTCACGTTGCGCAGGTACAGGTAGCACAGGCCAAAGCCCCAGTCGCGATGGGCGCTCGTCAGGCGGACCAGCCAGTCGGCGATCCGGGCGTTCTGCTCGCTGGCCTTGGCCTGGTAGCGGAAGCAGGTCTGGCTCACCGCGAAGGTCTGGCAGGCGTGGCGGATGTTCGTGCGCCCGCTCGTGACTGCCGATTGGGCCATCTCGCGTCGCTGAGATGGCCTCACCATTTTTTTGCGAGCGCTTCCTTCAGCAGGTCGGTACTGAGCTGCGCCTCGGCGTACATCTTCTTGAGCCGGCGGTTCTCCTCCTCCAACTCCTTCATGCGTGCGACCATGGACACGTCCATGCCGCCGAACTTGCTACGCCACTTGTAGAACGTGGCCGAGCTGATGCCGTGCTCGCGGCACAGCTCCGGCACGGGCGCACCGGCCTGGGCCTGCTTGAGCACGGCGATGATCTGGCTGTCGGTAAAGCGGGACTTCTTCATGGAACCTCCTCGGGAAAGGGTACGAGAAAATTCCACTTCTGGCGTCTGCTAATGGGCGGGGGGATTACCGGGCCCTTGCGATCGACGCTGCCGTAGGTGATCGATGGGGTCAGCGTGCCGAAGCGACCGCCCACGCTGACGTAGCCGGAGGTGGTCTTGCCGTTGAGCGAGGGCGAGTAATCGGCCTGGATCACTTCGCTGCGCAGGAACCACTTCCCCGGGTCGTAGGCATAGCCCACGCTGGCGAAGCTGCCGTCCACGCCGTAGGTGGTCAGGCGATCGGCCAGTGCCGGGTTGATGCGCTGGTAGACCGAAAACAGGCGCTGCAGCGACGGTGTATCGAAATCGGTGGTGCCCACGATATAAGCTGCGCGAAAGGTCGACGCACCCGATTCCAGGCCCAGTGCCAGGCCACGCATGGCGTACACATCGGCTTTCTTGGAGTTGATGCGACCGTAGAAGCCCTGCACGCTGACCACGCTTTCGCCGGCGTTGATGGTGTACACGCCTTCCACGCCGTCCATCGGCAGCAGGTAGTTGTAGACCTCGTATGGCGGGCGCACCCATGGGGTGGCATAGCCCACGCGCTGGTACTCGGAGAGCATGTACAGCGGCGCAGTGATGCGGCCCAGGCGGGCGGCGAATTGCGGGCCGAACTGGTACTTCACGTGTGCCAGGGTCACCTTGGGCGCGTAGTCGGCGCGTTCGGCGTATTCGCTGGTCACCTGCAGCACGCCGGTGAACTTGTCGGTGAAGTTGGCATTGACCTGACCGGCGATGCGCGAATCCGGGCGGGCCGAGGTGGAGTGACTGGCGCCGGCGCCTTCTTCGGTCTGGATGTCGGGCGTGAAGTCGGCTTGGTCTTCGGTGGAATGCACTATGCCCAGCGTGCCGAAGCCGCTGAAAGTAAACATCGAGTCTTCCTGCGCAAAGGCGCAGGTCGAGAAGGCCAGGGCGATGGCGCCGCTGAGAAGCTTGACGGTCAATTTCATTGAAATCTCGGCTGAGAGTGGTGGACGCAGCGTCATCGGGGACGCGTGGGCAAAACGGTGAGCGCTGGTATGCCCAGACCCCTGGTAACGGCCGCCTGTTGCGTCGCTTTAGCGAGATTTTTACAACCTGAACGGCGGACATTAAGGAACTAACGCGCCGCTAATTCCCGCGATAGATGGGCACTATGGTGCTGAGTCAAGGGAGCCTGGACGTCGGTGGTCGATGACGCGACGCGGACATTTCCGTCCGACGTCACCGCCAGGCAAAGAGTTGACGTAAGTCACGGATTGCTAAGAGTGCGTTTCGCGCCCCAGCGCAGGTATGCGGCGCATGCCGGCCGAGTGGCGGTAGCACGTGAACACCAACGCCACGCGCTGGCAAGCCAGGCGTGGCCTATCGAACACGATGCATCGCACTGGGCGCGCTAGTCACTTTTCGCTAGGCAGCAGGCCTGCCTCAAACCCCGGGTTGGACAGCGCACGCGATGCGGTGCATCCAACAGAAGCGGTCAGGCCTTCGCCGGCAGCTTGACCACCACCTTGATCTCGAACTGGAAGCCGGCCAGCCAGGTCACACCGACCGCGGTGACGGTGGGGTACGGGGCCGGGCCCCAGTAGCCGACCCACTTGTCCCACATCGCCTCGAACACCACCTCGGGGTTGACCATGAACAAGGTGACGTCGACCACATCCTGCGAGGTGCAGCCGGCCGCGGCAAGGACAGCATCCAGGTTGACGAAGGCGCGGGCAATTTCCGCGTCCAGCTCGGGTTCGGGCGAGCCGTCTTCGCGGCTGCCGACCTGGCCGGCGACAAACAGCAGGCCGTCGGCGCGTACCGCCGGCGAGTAATGGTGGCGCTCGTACAGGGCGTGGCGCCCCTGCGGGAAAACGACGTCGCGTGTGGCCATGGGACTCTCCATCGAAGTGCATAGAATGGAGGCCCACGGTAGGCGCGTGTACGGTGGCGATAAATCGGCAGCATCGACCAACACTGTTTGTAGAATCCAAACAATCTTGGCCGCGGGAGCAGTGGTGGATCGATTCGATGCAATGCGGGCGTTTGCGCGCGTGGTCGAGACCGGCAGTTTCACCAAGGCGGCCGAACACCTGCACATGAGCCGCGCCAGCGCGACCCAGCTGGTCCAGCAGCTGGAGGCACGCCTGCGGGTGAAGCTGCTCAATCGCACCACGCGCCGGGTGCAGGTCACTGCCGATGGCGCGGCCTATTACGAGCGCGTGCTGCGCCTGCTGGCAGACATGGACGATGCCGAAACCAGCCTGTCCGTTGCAGCCACCTCGCCACGCGGGCGCCTGCGCGTGGACGTGCCCAGCCCGTTGGCGCTGCTGATCCTGATGCCGGCGCTGCCGGCATTCCATGCGCGTTATCCGCAGATCCAGCTGGACATGGGCGTGAGCGACCGCCGCGTGGATCTGATCGGCGAAAACGTCGATTGCGTGATACGCGGCGGCACCATCACCGACCAGTCGCTGATTGCGCGTCACGTGGGCGACCTGCAGGCCGGCGTGTATGCAGCGCCCGATTACCTGCAGCGGTTGGGCACCCCGACGCACCCGACGGAACTGGAGAATACCCGGCATCGCTGCGTCGGCTTCATGCGCTGGGGCAGCAGCACGACCGTGCCGTATGTGATGCAACGCGGCGACGAAGCGGTGCGCGTGCACGGCCGCCACGTAGTGGCCGCCGACGATGGCAATGCCTATCTGGCCGCCGGTCTGGCCGGCATGGGTGTGCTGTGGCTGCCGGTGTATATGGCCAACGCGC
The DNA here is from genome assembly GCF_000961215.1 of Xanthomonas citri pv. citri. Taxonomy (NCBI): domain Bacteria; kingdom Pseudomonadati; phylum Pseudomonadota; class Gammaproteobacteria; order Lysobacterales; family Lysobacteraceae; genus Xanthomonas; species Xanthomonas citri. The sequence continues at coordinate 4,415,769 of NZ_CP008998.1, read as the reverse complement.
ATGTCGCCAGCGGCGAGCTGGTGCCGATCTTCCAGGACTGGCAGCTGGAAGCGATGCCGCTGTCGATCGCTTTCCCGCCCAACCGCCATGTCAGCGCCAAGCTGCGAGTATTCATCGATTGGGTGATTGCACTGATGGCCGAGCATGCGCCAGCGATGGCGCCTGCACCGCGGTGAGCGCCACAGGCATGCGCGCGCTATTGCATCACTTCGCGCCGCACCGGATACCGCCAGCCGCTGATCGCTGCATAGGGCGAACGTGCATAAACCCACTGCAGGCGCGCATCGCCATCGGCGCGGAACGCCGCATCGTTGGCCAGTTTTTGCTCGAACGCGCTGCGTAACGCGGCATCGCTGCGCAATACGCGTTCGCTGAATTCGACCAGCTCGGTGGCATACAGCCCGCTGTCGGGGCTGCCGGCATGGCGGAAACGTCCGTTGGCCAGCAGCGAATCGCTGCTGCGCGGTTCCAGCAAGGCGGCGGCCAACATGCGCATCGGTTGATCGGCCGGCACGCGGACGCTGCCGGCGGGAAAGACTTCTTCCACGTCGTGAGTGTGCGGGACCTGATCGCTGCCGGTCTTGGTGATGCGTATCTGCTGCACCGCGCGCCGGGCTGGCTGGTGCAGACGGTCGTAGTGGATGCCATGCGCATCGAGCAAGGCGAGTACATCGTCGTTGCCGGGCGGAATCCACCAGGCCACCGGGTACTGCACGGCCTGCGTCTGCCGGTAGCCGATGACCGGCATCGTCCAGGTTTCGTCGCGGCCTTCCCAGCGCAATTCCGGTCGGCCGGACACTGGCGACAGGGCGCGGGTGTAGGTCACGCCCTTGAACGGAATGTGGTCGATCGGCTGCGGCAGGCGTTCCCACGCCACCATCAATGCCTGCGGGCGCGCCGCGCGATCGGCACGCTTGGCGGCCTCGATGGCGTGTGCGTCGCGGCCGACCACGCGCAGGGCTTCTTCCAGCAGCACGTAATCGCCGAGCACGCGTTGCCGGTATGCCTTCAAGCGGTGGTTTTCCACCAGCACGGTCGTGATGCCGGCGAAGTCGCCATACCCGGTGGAATAACGCGGGCCTTCGGGCGAATGGCGCAAGCCCGAGCGCGGCGCGTCTTCGTCGATCAGGCTGGGGTAGATCGCAGGTTCATGACCCTGGCGGCGCAGCGCGGCGTCGACGGCTGGCGTGAAGCGCCGCTGCAGCCAGCCGGCAGTGGCGCGCGAACGCGCATAGGTGCCCCAGCCGGCGAAGGTAAAGGTGATGTCGTACTGATGATCGAGCCCGCCACTGACATGCAGGTCGATATACAACGCGGGGTCGAGCGTGTGCAGCAGCTTGACGATCGCGCGCGTCTCCGGCGCTTCCAGTTTCAGATAGTCGCGATTGAGGTTGATGCCGTGTGTGGTGGTATTCCAGCCCATTTGCTGCGGGCCGCGCAATGCGGCGCCGATGAGTGGGCCGCGTTGTTCGTGCCCATCGCTGTTGAGGATGGGGACGAACACGAAATCTACCTCGTCCAGCAGATCGTCCTTGCCGCGTTGTGCAATATCGCGCAGCAGCATCAGGCCGGCGTCCTTGCCATCGATCTCGCCGCCGTGGATGCCGGCCTGTGCCAGCACGACCGGTTTGCCGGGCTTGCCCTTGCGCGCGCGCACCAGCAGCAGATCGCGCCCTTCGCTGGTCTTGCCGAACACCTCCAGCGACAGCAGCGGCGAGGCGGCGACCAGCCGATGCAACCACGCACGCGTTTGCGCGTCGCTGGGCGTGCTGACGAAATCGCTGCGCTCGGCCGGCGTGATCCACGGATCGTCGGGCGACACGATCAATGCCTCGCTTGCACCGTGCCACACCCGGACCGGCGGCAACGGAGCACTGGTATCGATGGTCTGCGCGTCGAGCTGGGCGGCAGCGAACAGCGCGATGGCCAGCACTCTGGCGCTGCGTCGGGTGCTGCGTGCGGTGTTGCAGGCCTTGGCATGAGCGGCAGCGTGGCGGTCGGAGACAGGGAAAGCATTGGGCGGATTAGAGCTGCGCGTTGCGAAGGTCATGTGGGGTATGAGGGTCTCGAGTGGTGGGCGACGGTTGCTGCTTGTGCCGGTGCCGGTCAGCCGTGTCGGCGCAGGCGCCTGGCTGGACGTTCGCGCCGCAAGGCGCTGCCGCAGGCGCAATGCGCGGCGCTAAGTCCGTGACGGTCAGGCCTTGCCCGCGGCGGCGGGCGGATTTTAGCGGTGTAGGCAATGTGATAACGTATCATTTCTTGATGCACCCGCGTCCACGCCCTTCAATTCGTCAATGACCCACGCGATCTCAATCTCCGACCTGCACGTGGCCTACCGCGGCCGCGCGGTGCTGCAGGGGCTGAACCTCGGTGTCGCGCCCGGCACTGTCTACGCCTTGCTGGGCGGCAATGGCGCCGGCAAGTCGTCCACGCTGTCCACGTTGCTGGGCTTCGTCAAACCCGTCTGCGGCAGCTTGCGCGTGGACGCGGTGGACCCGGTCGCCGACCCCGGCAAGGCGCGTGCGCGCTTGGCCTATCTGCCGGAAAACGTGGCGCTCTACGAGCATCTGAGCGCATTGGAAAATGCCGACTATCTACTCGCCCTGGCCGGCCAGCGCCGCAGCCAGGCCGCCATTGGCGATGCGTTTGCGGCCGCTGGCCTGCAGCGCGATGCCTGGGCGCAACGGCTGGCAGGGTTCTCCAAGGGCATGCGGCAGAAGGTGGCCATTGCCGTGGCCACAGTGCGCGAGGTGCCGGTGCTGCTGCTGGACGAGCCCACCTCCGGGCTGGACCCGCGCGCCATTGCCGACTTCAATCGCCTGGTCGGCAGCGTGCGCGAACGCGGCGCTGCGGTGCTGATGGTCACCCACGATCTGCTCGGTGCGGTGGATGTGGCCGACCGCATCGGGTTTCTGGAAAACGGTCGGATTGCCGAAGAGATCGGTGCCGGCGACAGCGGCTTCGATGTGCGCACCCTGCATGCGCGTTTCGCGCGCCCGCAGGATCGCGCTGCGTGAGGCTGCACGTATGAATCCGGTGTTGTTGGTCGCGCGCGAAGAACTGCGCTATATGGCGCGCAACCGGTCCGCGGCCATTGGCGTGGTGTTGCTGATGTTGCTCACCCTGGTGGCGGCGTTGACCGCTGCGCACCACCAGCGCGAAGTGGCCGATTTCCGCGCGCGGCAGCAACAGGCAGCGCAGCAGGCGTTCGAAGCACAGCCGGACCGGCATCCGCACCGCGTGGTGCACTACGGCCATTTCATCTATCGCCCGTTGCCGGCGCTGGCTGCATTCGATTCCGGCGTGGATGCGTTCACCGGCAACAGCATGTTTCTGGAAGGGCACCGCCAGAACACTGCCAACTTCGGCGATGTGCGTCAGAGTTCGTTGCTGGTGCGTTTCGGTCAGCTGACGCCCGCCTTCGTGCTGCAAGTGCTGGCGCCGCTGATGCTGGTCTTCCTGGGTTATGGCGCAGTGGCGCGCGAGCAGGAAACCGGCACCTTGCGCGCGCTGTTGCTGCAGGGCGCCACGCGCCGGCAGTTGCTCGGCGGCAAATATCTCGCGCTGGCGGCGGTGGCCGGCGCCTGCCTGCTGCCGGCCTTGATCGGCCTGGCACCGATTGCGTTGTTGCCAGGGCAAGCGCCGCTGGTGGCGCTGCTGGTGCTGGCCTATGGCGCGTATCTGCTGGTGTGGTGTGCGCTGGTGCTGGTGGTGTCGCTGCTGTGCCGACGCGGCCGCGATGCGCTGTTGGTGTCGCTGGCGGTGTGGGTGTGGCTGGCCTTGCTGGTGCCGCGCGTGGCGCCGGACGCGGCCAGTGCCGCGTACCGCCTGCCGACCCGGTTGGAAACCGATGTGGCGATCCAGCGCGATCTGCGCACGCTCGGCGACAGCCACAATCCGGACGACCCGCACTTTGCGCAATTCAAGCAGCAGACGCTGGCCCGTTACGGCGTGCAGCGCGTGGAAGACCTGCCGGTGAACTACAAGGGCTTGCTGGCACTGGAAGGCGAGCGGCTGAGCGCAAGCCTGTTCGAGCGGTATGCAGGCCGCGATGCGTCCATCCAGCAGCAACAGAACCTGCTGGTACGCACATTTGCGTTGCTCAGCCCGACGGTGGCGCTGCGCGAGGTGTCAATGACGCTGGCGGAAACCGACCTGCGCGCGCATCTGCGGTTCCTGGCGCAGGCTGAGCACTACCGCTACACGCTGGTGCAGCAGCTCAACCAACTGCAGGCCGACGCGGTCAGCATGGCCGACGACACCGCACAGGATGCAGGCGCCGATCGCCGCAAGCGGATTTCGTCCGAGCACTGGCATGAGATTCCGGTGTTCGCCTTCCAGCCGGTGTCGGCGACCGAGGTGATCGGTACGGCAGGTGCGGCGTTCGGCCTGATCGGGGCCTGGCTGCTTGCTGCGCTGTGCATGCTGGTGGCAGCCGGGCGAGGTGTGGGAGTGGCGCGCTGATGGTGCTGTGGAAATACGAACTGCTGTTGCTGCTGCGCGTACGTGCGGCGCTCGCCGGGTTGCTGTTGCTTGCGCTGCTCACCGTGTGCAGCCTGCTGTCCGGGCAACACGTGATGGCGACGCAGCGCGACAACATCGCCAGGATTGCAGCGCTGCAGCGCGAAGACAGCGCCGCGGTGGAAGACTACGTGGCGCGTTCCAACGATGCCGGCAGCGCGGCCTATTACAGCTTCCACCCTACCTGGGACCTGCCATCGCCACTGGCGTTTGCGGCGGTCGGCATGCGCGATGTCTCGCCGTATATCTTGCGCGTGCGCGCGCTGGGGCTGGAAGCGCAGATCCATGACGGGGACAGCTACAACCCCGAGCTCGCGTTGGCTGGCCGCTTCGACTACGCGTTCGTGCTGGTGTTCCTGCTGCCGCTGTTCGTGATTGCGCTGCTGTTCGATCTGCGTTCGGGCGAGCGCGAAGCGGGGCGTGCACGCATGCTTGCCGCACTGCCCGGTGCGGGCGCTGCGCTGCTGGTGCGGCGCGTGGTGGTGCGCGCAGCGGCGGTGCTCGTGTGCCTGAGCGTGCCGTTCGTCATGTTCGCCACGTTCAACGCGGTGCCGTGGCTGCAGCAACTGGCGGTGCTGGCACTGGGCGGCGCGTACCTGTTGTTCTGGGTGCTGCTGTCGGTGCTGGTCGGGCGCATCCAGTGGCGGCCTGCGGCGCATGCCACTGCGTTGGCCACCTGCTGGGTCGTGCTGGCGTTGGTGGCGCCAGCGCTGGCGCACGTGGCGATCAATCAGGCGGTGCCGGTCAACCAGGGTACCGAGATCGCGCGGTCGCAGCGCGAGGCGGTCAACCATGCCTGGGACATCCCGCGCCAGGACACCATGCAGGCGTTCTACGCGCGCAATCGGCAATGGGCCGATTCGGCGCCGCTGACGACGGCGTTCCACTACAAGTGGTACTTCGCATTCCATGAAAATGGCGACCAGCAGGTGGCGCCGCAGGTGGCAGCGTATCGCCAGGGGCTGCAGCGTCGCGAAGCGTTGGCGCAACGCGTGGCCAGCGTGCTGCCGCCGGTTGCGTTGCAGGCGGCGTTGACGCGCCTGGCCGGCACCGATCTGCAGGCACAGCTCGCGTATCAGGATCGCATTCGGGCCTATCACCGGGCGCTGCGCACGTTCTACTACGGCTATCTGTTTCGCGACCGCCCGTTCACGCGCGACGATTTCGGGCGAGCGCCACGTTTCGAAACAGCGGCCGGCCCTGCTTCATAGCGGTGCCCGCGTGTCACCTTTTGCCTTGCGTCTTTTACTTGCGCCCCGGACAGACTGCGCCGGGGCGCTTCAGGAGTTCTGCCCGATGCCCGTGTTCCCGCGCCGCCGCATGCTGCACGCGCTCCCTTTGCTCAGCCTGCTGGCCTGCGCCTGCGGCATTGCCTGCGCGCAGGCTGCGCAGTCGCAGGCGCGCGATTTGGATGCGGTGCAGGTGCGCAGCCAGTACACCCCTTATCGCGCGCTGAGCATTACCGGTGCCACCAAGACCGATGCGTCGCTGCGTGATCTGCCCATCAGTGCGCGGGTGCTCGACCGGACCTTGCTCGAAGATGCGGGCGTCACCGATCTGGCTGGCGCGCTGGAGCTGGCCAGCGGCATCACCAAGGCCAACAACCTGGGCGGGTTATGGGACAGCTATTCGATGCGCGGCTTTACCGGCGACCCGAATTTCAGTTCGGATTACATGGTCAACGGCTTCAATGCCAGCCGCGGTTACAACGGCCTGCGCGATGCGGCCAACACGCAGAGCATCGAGGTGATCAAGGGGCCGGCGTCGGCGTTGTACGGGCGCGGCGAGCCGGGCGGGGCCGTCAACATCGTCACTAAAAAGCCGCTGTTTCAGCCGCAGCACAGCGTGGATGTATCGGCAGGCAGCTTCGACAGCTATCGCGCGGCCATCGATAGCACCGGCCCCCTGAGCGAGAACGTGGCGTATCGTCTGAATGTGATGCACAAGGATCAACACAGCTTTCGCGATACCGTCGACAGCGACAGCACCTTGCTGGCGCCGTCGCTGTTGTGGATGCCGGCGCCCGATACGACGGTGTCGTATGAGCTGGAGGCGGTGCGTCTCCACACGCCATTCGATCGGGGCGTGACGGCTATCGGTGGCGATGCCAACCGGCTGCCGGCCTCGCGCTTTCTCGGCGAACCGCGTGATGGCGATATCGACCTGCATTCCACCGGGCACCAGGTATTCGTGGTGCACGGTCTGGATCAGACCTGGTCGTTGCAGGGTGGGGCGACTTACCGCGACAGTGGCATGCGTGGATTTTCCACCGAACCCTGGACGCTGCAGGCCGACCAGCGCAGCTTGCGCCGCGAACGCCGCTATCGCGATTACCAGGGCCGCGATATCGCGGCGCGTGCAGAAGTGCTTGGCGGTTTTCAGGCCGGCAGGGTCACGCACAATGTGTTGTTCGGCATCGATGGCAATCGCTCCGACGACAGCCGCTTTCAGCAGCGCGCCCGTTCCGCGGCCACGCCCTACAGCATCGATGTGCTGGCGCCGCGCTATGGCGTGGCACAGCCAGGCCGGCTGTCCACCATCACCGATACCGACGAGCGCCAGCAGGTGTGGGGCGTGTATGCACAGGACCAGATCGACCTGGGCGCGCGCTGGAAGGCCTTGCTTGGCCTGCGCTACGACCATTATCAGCAACAAGACCTGGACAACCACCTGCGCGGCACCACGCAGCGCGCATCCGACGGCGTGGTGAGCCCGCGTGCAGGCATGACCTTGCATGTCGACGATGCGCTGTCGCTGTATGCCAGTGCCGCGGCGGGTTTTCGCCCCAACAGCGGTGTGGGCGCCAACGGGCAAAGCTTTGCACCTGAGAAAAGCCGCTCGCTGGAGGCCGGATTGAAATACGTGCAGCCCGGCGATGGCCTGGAAGCCACGGTGGCCGCATTCCGCATCGACAAGAAAAACGTATTGAGCCTGGATCCGGCCGACACCAGTTTTTCGCTGCCGGTGGGCCAGATGCGCAGCCAAGGGCTGGAGCTGGATCTGCTCGGCAGGCTGAGCCCGCGCCTGGCCGCGTCGGTGGGCCTGGCCTATACCGATTCGCAGGTGACGCGCAGCAGTGCTGCCGCCGCCAGTACCGGGCTGGCCGAAGGCCGGCGGTTTCCGAATGTGCCGCGCTTGAGCGGTAACGCGTTCTTGAACTACGAGCAGCCGCTGACCGGCAAACGTAGCGCGGCGTTGGGTGTGGGCGTCTCGCACACGGGCGAGCGGCTGGGCTCGGTGGATAGCAACACCGATTTCGTGCTGCCGGCTTACACCGTGTGGCGAGCGGTTGGCCACTACGATCTGAGCGAGCGGCTACGCCTGTATGCCAAGGTCGAGAACCTCACCGATCGCCGCTATGCGGCATTTTCGTATAGCGAGCAGTGGGTGTATCCCGGTGCGCCGCGGAGCTGGACGGTGGGTGCGCAGTTTCGGTTTTGAGCGATGCTCCGCGACGGCGCAAGCGGCGATCGGCGCATGCGCCAGTGTGGTGGATGCCAGCGTGACCGGCGGGCGCCACGTCCAGTTGAGCATGCATCGCGCTCAGGATTGACTGCAGCGACTGCTGTGCGCCGGCAGCTGGCTTCTGGAGGTCGTGGTGCGCTTGCGTGCAACTGCAGCTGCGGCGTGACCAATGCAACAGAGTTCGCAGCCAGAAGCGTGCAGCGACGTCATGCTCACAGCGGGGCCCCGCACACGCTGTGCCGGGATGCATCTCTGCGATCGGAGCCTGCGCAAGGCTGCCCGACGTAGATCGGGACCGATCGCGGATCTAACTGCGTCGTTTCGACGGACTCTTGCTGCGTTTCCTGCCCGGCGTCGCCGGTGCAGCCTCCTCGTTGGCCAAGGCGCCGCCGGTGTGCAGCTGCTCCAGCCACGACAACGCATCCACGTAGCCGAGAAAGTGCTGCAGATAGCCCGGCGAGCGCTCGCGCATCAGCGTGATGCAGCGATGCACCAGCACGCTGGAATTGAGCGGGCCGGCATCCTTGGGCGCATCCTGCAGCGACTGCCGCACCTGGCTGGCGGTGCGCACGGTGGTCCAGGTGCGACGAAAGTCGTCCAGCGCCGGCAGCTCCGGAAACAGCATGGCATCTGCGCTGGCAGTCTTGCGGCTGTCCACTTCCATCAGCGCCGCATGCCCGGCCATCTGCGCGGTGAGCGTACCCAAGGCGCTGGGCTGCGGCGACGCTGCAGGCACTGTATGGCTCCCGGCACGGCGACGCGCTGTCTGCTGCAGCGCTGTCGCATAGCCATCGACCATGGCGCCAAGCTTGTGTTCCAGCACCTCACGCACCGCATCGGCCTGCGCATCGGCACGTGCTGCCAACGTTTCCATCAGATGGAAGTGCACCGGATCCAGCCGATCGGCGCCCTGGCTGCGCCAGCGCTCCAGTTGCGCGCGCACGGAGAGTGCCGGCTTGCTCATCGCGGTGCGGTGGTTGCTGCGGGCTGCGCCGATGCGCCTGCGCGCGACGACGGGCGCGCGATCGGCGCGATCTCCACGCGGCGATTTTTCGCGCGGCGGGCTTCGTCGGCGTTGGAATCCACCGGTTGCTGCGAGCCGAATGCGGCCGCGAACACCGATGACGCCGGCACGCCTTCGGCGATCAGGGCACGGGTCACCGTGAGCGCGCGTTGCGCGGACAGTTCCCAGTTGTCGGCGTAGCGGCGATTGCCGCCCAGCACTGGGCGGTCGTCGGTAAATCCGCTGACCATCAGGATCTCGTCGCGCGCGCAGGTATTGCGTCAACGGCCTCGCCAGCGACTTCAATACCTCGCGCCCTTCCGGCTGCAGTTGGTCGGAGTTGAACGCAAACAGCACATTGCCGCGAATGCCGATACGGCCATCGACCAGGGTCACGCGGCCGGCAGCCAACGGTGCGGCCAATGCCTGTTCCAGCGTTTGCCGACGTTGCGCTTCGGCCTGGCGTTGTTTGACCTCCGCGTCCAGGCGGCTGGACAGTTGCAACTGCACGCCGATCACGCCGACCAGGATCAGCACGAACGCGCCCAGCAACACCGACATCAGGTCGCCGAATGCCGCCCAGATGGGCGTGCCCAGCTCGCCGTCGCTTTCGATCTCGTCGCTCATGCCGTTTCTGCTTCGCCGCGTTCGCCACGCCCGCGATCGAGCTGGCGCAGTTCTTCGATGATCTGCTTCTGCGAGAGCATGCTGAGGTCGACCACTTCGCGCGCCTGTGTCACGTAGTAGGCAAGTTGGTCGTCACTGCGTGCCAGCGAGGCATCGAGCGCGGTGGCAACGTGCTGCAGGCGCTCATTGAGCGCGCTGGTGGCGCCGCTGAACAACTGCACCGCCATGCCGAACGCGTCGCCCAGGCTGGCCACTTCCACTGCGCTGCCGCTGACATGCGCGGCCACTGCGCCCAGCTTGCCGGTTTCGTTGCCGATCTGTTCGGTGAGCTGGCTGCCCACGCGCTGCAGCAGGTCGGCCGAGGTCGTCACCAAGGCATCCACCGCTTCGCGTTGTTCGGTGGAGGCGTGATTGACTGCGTTGAGCAAGGTGTCCAGGGTCGCGAGCAGCTTGCTGCGTTCTTCCAGCATGGCGGTGTCGCGCACCATGCTCTCGGACAGCGATTGGCGCAGCTCGGCCACGACATCGGCCGCGGCCTTGGGCGCTTCTGAGGCGATCTGCATCAGGCGCGACACTTCGCTGATCGTCGCGCTGGCCTGCGCCTGCGCCTGCGCCTGCGTGGACAGCTCGCTGGCGGTGCTGGCCAGGGTGTCGCAGATGGCCTGCTGCTGCTGGACGACGCGTTCGCCGGCCTGTTCCCATTGCCTGGTCAGGGCCGTGCTCATCGCGCCGAAGCGCTCGCTCCATAGCGCCAGGCGCTGGGTGTCGCGCGCTTCCAATGCCGCCTGCAGATCGGTGTGCGATTGCTGCAAGGTGCCGACCAGGGCCGCGGCATGCGCATCGAAACTGGCGGTGGCTGCGGCAAGTGCGCTGTGGTGCTGGCTGGACAACGTGGCGCTGGCCTGTTGTTGCTGGGCCAGTGCATCGCTCCACGCACTGGCAGCGTCAGTGCTGGATTGCTGCATGCGTTGCGAGACCGCATCCACCAACGCGGCGGAGCGTGTCTCGAAGGTGCTGGCGAATTGCGCGAGCGTGCCTTGCAGTTCCTGAGTGAGCGCGTGATTGGCGCGCTGCTGCTCGGCCACCGCGGCCGTCCATGTCGCCGCGGCAGTGGCGGTGCTGTCGGCAAAACCGTTGCTCAGCCCATCGAGTTGCTGCTGCACGGCCTGCTGCACAGCTTCGTGCAGGGCACTGGTCTGCTGCACTAGTTGATCGAGGGTGGCGTGCAACTGCGCGCTGTGCGTTTCGGTCGCGCGTTGCTGTTCGGCAAGCACGGCGGTCCAGGTGGCGGCGCTGGCCGCGGTGCTGCTGGCAAAGCCATCGTTGAGTGCGCTCAATTGCTCTGCACGGCCTGGGTGACGCTGTCCTGCACGGCAACGCTGCGCTGGTCGATCTGTTCCAGCGTGCCCTGCAGCTGTTCGGCCAACGTGGCCTGCGTGCGTTCCTGCGCAGACAACGCCACCTGCCAGTGCTCGGTCGCCGTGCGCGCGTTCTGTTCGATGGCTGCACTGACTCCTTGCAATTGCTGATGCACGGCGCTGCTCACGCTGTCCTGCACGGCCACGCTGTGCGCGGCAATCTGTTCCAGCGTGGCCTGCAACTGCGCGTTGTGGGTCTGCTGGGCGCGTTCCTGCGCCGCCAATGCCATGCTCCAGTGCTGCGCCGTGGTGCTGGCACTGGTCTGGAAGCCGTGGGTGATGCCGTCCAGCTGTTGCTGCACGGCTTGCGTGAGGTGTGCCTGCAATGCGGCGGTATCGCGCACGATGCTGGCCATGGTGGCTTCCATCGCCGGCTGCAATGCCGCACCGACCGCCCGTGCGCTTTCGGCAACACCGGCCTGCAGCGCGTGTTCCATGGCTGTGGCTAGCCGCGCATACGCCGCTTCGCTTTTGGCGTGGAAGTCGGCCTGCTGTGCGGTCAAGCGCTGTTCGGCAGCCATGCTGTGCTGTTCGATGGTGTGCATCAGCGTCTGCAGCCGGTCGATCAAGGCCGGCATCAAGGCGCTTTGCTGCTGCTGCAGCTTGAATGCTTCGCCACGTCGGTGCGCATCCGAATGCGGGTGCAGTTCGGATGCGATCTTCAGGTCCAGGCGTTGCACCGCCTGCAGGCGCTCGCGCCGGCACAGCGCCGACAACAACCCCAGCATGGCCGATGTCGCCACACCGGCGATGGAGGTGCCGAACGCGAACGCCAGGCCTTCCACCGGTGCTGCGAGCGAGCCGCGAATGGCCTGCAGATCGGTGGCGCTCTGCAATGCAAAGCCGGTGCCCTTGAGCGTGGCCATCATGCCGAGCAAGGTGCCGAGCATGCCGAGCAACACCAGCAAGCCGACCAGATACGGCGTCAGCACCGGTGCCGGCAACGCCACGCGCTCGCCCCTGATACGCAGGCGCACCGCATTACGCAGGCCGGGGTGTACCGCCTGCAGCCAATCGCTCAGGGCAGAAGGCGCCGTGGTCAACCCATCGACTGCCGCTTCCAGCGTCGCAGTAGCCTGGCGGTAGCGATACAGCTCCAGCGCGCCGGCCACATGACAGGCGCCGATCACCGCCGCGACGCAGGCGCCGAGCGGGTTGGAGCCGAGATAACCGATGCCGACCCAGCAAACCGCCAGCAGGCCGACGAGAAACACACACACGTGTACGAGAGTTCTGAACATGACGTCCCAGTTAGCGGGTACGAAGCGCTGCAAGCAGGCCTTCGATCGGGTGAAAACGAACATCCAGTTCGGCGAGCAACACGCTCTGCATGTCTTTGCGGAAGACATCCAGCCAGCCATCGGGCACCGCGCGTGGCGCGGCCTCGTCATCGGTCGGCCGGTGCTGCGCCTGTGCAGCATCGCGCAGGCGTTCGAAATGTGCGCCGAGCAGGCTCGGCACGGTGTTCAACAGACTCTGCTCGCGCGGGCTCAGGGTGAGCTCCATCACCGCATCCACTTCGGCCAACCGCGCCATGTCGGTGGAGACCAATGCGAGCAGGTCGCGCAGGCGCCCGCGCAGATCGCCGGTGGCAGTGCGCATGGCGCGTTGCATGGCCAAGTAGTGCTGCCGAAATGGTGCGAAGTCCGGCGCGGCGACGGGCGCATCCGCGAGCGCGGCGTTGCGCGCCTCGGCACGCATGCGCGCGACCAGCGTGTCCAACTCTGCCACGCTGCTGGTGGCAAGACCGGTGCGCACGCGTGCGCACGCCTCCGCATTGAGCGGGCGCGGTTCGGGCAGGTCGTCGGTGTCGGGCAGCTTGCCGTCCAGCGCCTTGGACACGGCAACCGCGCGCGTCCAGTCGATCCACTGGCTCAGCCGGTCGGCCAGCGCGTGGCTGGACTGGGCGATGTGCGCGTTGCTGAGGCGAGCAAGCAGGCGAATGAACGCCGGGCCCGACAAGGGCGCCCGTGGAGAAACTTTCGCCATTCTTCCGGTCAAAAACCGGGCATTTTACACGGGAACGCGCGCAGGTCGGCGCGTCGGGCGGGAGTTGCGCGCGAGCTGTCGGGTCCATGCGTGCTGGCATTCAGCCGTCCTGGTGCGGGCGGCAGGCCGTGTGTGGCGGACGGCTTGAGGTGCGGCGCTGCACGCCACCGGCCAGTAGAGCGGCGGTAAGCAGCCCCAACCACAAGCCCGATACGCGGACGACCGTCAGGGTTTGTAACCAATTCAGGTCCAGGCTTCCGGCTGTCCGGCTGACCCGGTTTTGTAAGGTGAACGGGTATAAGCTGCGGGCCGGGGAAATCCCCCAGCGAGGTAACCACAATGGACCGCTCCGACATCCAAGTGTCCGATCTGCTGGTCTTGGAGCTACAAGGGTTCCACGATGCCTATGGCAATGGGCCCGACTTCTGGGACGCCTACCAGCGCATCATGGGCATCGCGGCGCAGGCCGGCGGCAATATGGTCGCCTTGGCCAACGAAATGGCCTCGTTGGCACAGGGGCTTGGTGCGACCAAGCGCGCGCAACTGCTGTAACCGCCAACGTCGTACGGGCGGTGACGCCTGCGTGGCGTGCCTGAGTTTTTGAGCACCGCGCCCTGCATGAGATAGCTGCTCGCTTAGGCGCCTGCAGTGCCATGCAGAGCTGCAGCTGCCGTGATTGCGTGGTTGAAGCCGATTTGCCGTCTACGTTGCATCGCGTCGGTGACCGCGGACGGATGCGCGTAGGCACCCGCGAGGCATCTGGCAACGCACTAGCTCAGACGCCGCTCCGACGTGGATGCAGCGGTAAGCGCGGGACAGCCGGCCAATCGCAATCGCCCCTGCATGACAAGGGCTCCACTGGGCGAGACGGCCGCTGCACAGTGCGATGCGCTCGCGGTGAACGCCCCGCAGGCGTCGCGCTGCAATCGGCATGTTGCAGAGGCTGTCACTGACACGGCAGGCGCAAGACGCCTGTTGCCGTCGCGGGTTTACTCGGCCTTGGCTGCGGCGGCCGGTGCAACTGCAGCGGCTGGCGCAGCTTCCACCGCACCACGCTTTTTTTCGCGACGTAGCGGTGTGTCGCCCAGGCGCTCGATTGCGCCGCCGGATTGCTGAAACGCTTGCAGATCGGCGGCCAGTCGCTGTTCGGACAATCGCGGCTTGCCCAGCTGGTTACTGACGGTCATCGATTGGCGGCGGGAATGATGCATCGCACATCCTCATGCGTTGTACAGCGTCAAGGGAATGCCCCGGCGGCGTTGATCGTCGTAGGTGGCACGTACGTCGCGGCAATACGGGCCGGACATGACGAAACGCCGGCAGATCGCCGGTCGCGTCTCGTAGATCGAGCAACACATGCGCGCAGCGTCGATGGCCACGCACCAGCCTTCCTCGTCGCGCGCCATCACATGCCAGCCTTGCGGCGTCACGCTGGTGAGATGGTGTGGGATACGGTCGGATGGATCGACCATGACGGTGAGCCGGCAGCAGACGGCGTCGCAGCGTTCGCAGAGATTGTCGATGGAAAGGGCCAGATGAAATGAGGGCGACACCGGATTCCGGCCGCCCATGCACCATACACCCTGGGCGGGCACCGATGTGAACCCATGGCGCGTCGTCGCATGGCTGCGACGGTGCAAACGCAACTGCGCGGGTTGTGGGATGCCGAGTTCGCCGACACTGCTGGTTGCTGCAGCTGCGTGACCTCATCTGTGCAAGCACAGGTCACGCCACGGCGCCGCGCGCGATCGAGAGGACCTCTGGTTGCGCCGCATCGGGCAAGAATGCGAAACCACACCAAATGCGCCGGGTGGCCCGCCACCATGCACAGTGCGGCACGGACGTTGCCTTTGTCGTTGATGTGCGAAGACGTTTTTCACCTGTGCCAACGCGGCGCACCGTAGCGTAGTGGCTCGCATCACGCCGCAGGAAAACACATGAGCACGTCCAACCAGATTCCCTCTGCGCACGACCAAGCCGAACACCACGACCAAGAGCAGCACGACCAAGCGCAGCACGACAAGAAAAAGCAGGACGCGCTGCAGGACGAAGCGGTGGAAGAAACTTTCCCGGCCAGCGACCCCGTGTCCCCGTTCGTGCCGGCCAAGCCACTGGACTGAGTCTGCTTCCCAGCGCTCAACGGCTGTACAAAACGCAGACGGCGCGGCCGAGATCGCGCCGTCTGCGTATGCGTCACTCATGCATTCAAGGCGTGAGCACAACCTTGCGGCAATCGTCCTGTTTCTTGTCGAACAGGTCATAGCCACGCGCTGCATCAGCCAACGACATGCGGTGCGAGATGATCGCGCTTGGCTTGAGCTGACCATTGCCGATGCATTCCAGCAAGTGCGGCATGTGCTTTTGCACATGCGTCTGGCCCATCTTGAAGGTCAAGCCCTTGTCGAACGCATCGCCAAACATGAAGGCGTGGATGAAGCCTGCATATACGCCGGGCACGCTCACCACACCGCAGCGACGGGTTGCGGCGATGCACTGGCGGATCGCCACGCCGCTGCTGCCTTCCAGCTTCAGGTTGGTCAGTGCGGTTTCGATGGCGCTGCCTTCGGCCTCGAAGCCGACTGCCTCGATGCTGGCATCGACGCCCCGGCCATTGGTTTGCGAGACGATCACGTCGGCCGGATCGTCGACCTCGTCGAAATTGATCGGGATCACACCATAGGTCCTGGACGCAAAATCGAGCCGGTACGCGTGCCGGTCGACCATGAAGACGCGCTCTGCGCCCAACATGCGGCAGCACGCCGCGGCCATCAGACCAACCGGGCCGGCACCGAAGATGGCAACGGTCGAGCCCTGTTTGACGCCTGCGTTGACGACGGCTTGATACCCGGTCGGCAGAATGTCGGACAAGAACAAGACCTGCTCATCGTGCAAGGCATCGGGCACCGCCAGTGGGCCGACATTGGCCTTGGGCACGCGCACGTATTCGGCCTGGCCGCCGGACAATCCGCCGTACAAATGGCTGAAGCCGAACAGCGCGGCGGGCGGGCGCATGTCCTTGTGATTGAGCGCCGCGCCCTTGCCGGTATTGGTGGTTTCGCACGCGGAAAATTCCTGCAGCACGCAGTGGAAACAGCGTCCACACGCGACCACGAACGGAATCACGACCCGGTCGCCCGGCTTGACCGCCGTGACGTCCGGGCCGACCTCTTCCACGATGCCCATGAATTCGTGGCCGAGAATGTCGCCGGGGCGCAGGTCGGGAATCTTGCCGCGATACAGATGCAGGTCAGAGCCACAGATGGCCGTGGCGGTGACGCGCAGGATCAGGTCGTCGCGTTCGACCAAGAGTGGACCGGGCACGGTTTCCACTCGTACATCGCGTGAGCCGTGGTAGTTGAGGGCAAGCATCTTTGTCTCCTGTGGGCATCGGGACGCGGCAGCGCACTATCAGTGTTGGTGCAGCGGTGTTAAGCCCGTCAGCACATGACGTAGGCGCGGTGTGGACGCGCTCGATCGCCGACGCCGCGTTGATGCGCAGGTCACGTCTGGATAACCGCCCCGCTCGCAGGCTCATACGACGCGCTGGGACGCAGGGCATGCGGCTTGCGCAATCCATGCGAACCCAACAATCAATGACCGCCAGATGCGATGCAAGATCGCAATCAACAGGAGACAGCAATGGGACTTTTCAAGATGGTGACCGCTGGGGCGGTGGGCTATGTGGCGTACAAGGCCTGGCAGCGTCGGCAGGGGCAGGCGAGCGATCCACAGGATCCACGGAGCACCACACCCACGGTGGTCGGTAGCACGCCGCCTCACGGCGACCCATTGCGCGACAGCGTGGGCGATGCCCGCGACCGCAAGCAGGCGCTTGGTGCGTTGGCAGTGTTCAACGAAAACGAGCGCACGCTTGCGCAGCTGGCGGTGGTCAAGGGTGTGGAAGGAGAGGTGCTGGCATTCGCACGCAAGATGGACGAGGCCCACAGCGCCGCGTTGACGGATCTCAGCCGGTTTGCGCCGGATCGCAACGGTACGCTTGGTCAGGCTGCCGGAGCGGGCGCCGAAGGCATGCGCAAGCGCCTGCAGGAGCTGCATGGGCAGCAGTTTGAATCGCACTATCTGCAAGCCAGCGTGGACAGCCACGAGCAGGCGTTGGCCCTGCTCGACACACAGCTGAGCAGCGAGCCGGGCTCCAGCGACCTGGGCAAAGAGTTGCAGCGCGCACGCGACACCATTGCCGAGCATCTGGAACATGCAAAGGCGCTGCGCGCCAAGCAGGGCCGGCCCCACTGACCGCAGGTCGCCAGGCAACGCGTCGATACTGCGGCTCTGGCAAGCGTGCGAGCCGCCGGAGTCGCAGCCGGCCACCCGTTGTCCTACACGGGAGATCGCCATGGGCGAACCACAGGATGCAAATCGTCAACCCACCGACATGCACAATGTGAGCATCAACGAGGAATGGGAGTTGCAGTACTGGGCGCGCGAACTGGGAATGCCCGAAGACGACATCAAGCGCGCGGTGCAGGAGGTTGGCAACGTGACGACCAAACTACGCGACTATCGACCACCGCATTGAGGCGTCCTGCAGGACGTAAACAGGCAGCGAACGTTGCCTGTTTTCTGCGCCAGCGATTGCGAAACGTGGATTGCTTTTAGGGCCGACAGCGCGTCTCACGCCATCCACGTTGTATTGGTCGGCTGTAGGCTTGATGTGCCTCGCCACGCAGCGCGCAAGGCAACCAGCGCTTCTCCGCGTAGTCGCCTCACAGTGCGTCGGTTGCAGTCTCGAACCCGGCCGCCTGCCGCTGCCACAAACTATCGAACACGCCACCACTGCCGCGCAGTTCTGCAGGGCTGCCGTCTTCGACCACGCGGCCGTCCTGCAGCACCACGATGCGATCGAAACCAATCACCGTGGACAGGCGATGGGCGACCGCCAACACGGTGCGTTCGCGCATCAGGTGATCCAGCGCAGCCTGAATTTCGGCTTCCGATTCGGTGTCCAGTGCCGAGGTGGCCTCATCCAGAATCAGGATCGGCGCGTCCTTGAGAAAGGCGCGGGCAATCCCCAGCCGTTGTCGTTGTCCGCCCGATAACATCACCCCGCGCTCGCCCACCTGGGTGTCGTAGCCTTCAGGCAATTGCCGGATGAAGCCATCGCAGAATGCATGCCGCGCCGCTTCGTGCACCTCGACATCGCTGGCATCGGGACGTCCGTAGCGGATGTTGTCGCCGATGCTGCGATTGAACAACGCCGTTTCCTGCGGCACCACCGCAATTTTTTCGCGCAGGCTGTCCTGGCTGACCCCGCGAATGTCCTGCCCGTCGATCAGCACGCGCCCGGATTCCACATCGTCCAGGCGCTGGATCAGCGCAATCAAGGTGGACTTGCCGGCACCGGACGGACCCACGATGCCCACCTTCTGGCCGGCCGGAATATGCAGGTTCAATCCCTCCAGCACCGCAGCGCGCTCGGGATAGGCAAAACGCACGTCTTCGAAACGCACATCGCCTTCGGCCAATGCCAGCGGCACGTCCGCATCGACGATGGCGTGCGGTTGCAGAATGATCTGCAAGGTGTCGGCAATGGCACCCAGTTGCTGGGTGGTGTCCACCAGGGTCAGCGCCAGATCGCGCGAGCCATGCAGGATGCGGAAGGTCAGCGCACTGACCAACACCACATCGCCTGCACTCACCGCTCCGGAGCGCCACATGCTGATGGCCCAGATCAGCATGCCGCCGGCCATCAGCGACAGGCAGATGTCGTGAATCACCCGCGCCTTTTCCACGTACATCCAGCTGCGCCGATGCGCCACGGCCTCGTGACCGATCTGTTCGGCCAGCCGCGCGCTTTCGCGATCGCGCGCGGCGAATGCCTTGATCGTCCACACGTTGGAAACCGCATCCACCAACTCGCCACCCACCCGGGCGGCCTGCGCGGCAAAGCGTTGATGCTTGGCGCGGCCGCGGATGCCGAAGCTGGTGATGATGGCCGCCACGATCGCAATGAAGCCGACCAGCGTGGCGGCCATGCGCCAGTCCACCGTCAACAGCAGCACGATGGCGCCGATGAAATCCACGATGGGCGGCACGATCTTCCACGCCAATCCACCGAAGATCTGCCCGGCGGCACTGCCGAGCGCGGTGATGCGGTTGCCCAGCGCACCGGCAAAATGCTCGGTGAAGTAGCGCATCGGGTGGCCGGTGAGGTGGCGGAACAGATCCACGCGGATATCCACCACACTGGCCACCACGGTCCGGCAGCCCAGCCAGCCGCCCAGTCGCCACAGCAGGTTTTCCACCGCGATCAGGCTGATGAACAGGCCTAGCGGCAGCCACACGTTGGCCTGGCTGCGTTGCTCGGTGGCCATCGCGTCCACCAGCATCTTCATGCCGTATTGCACCGACACCGCGCAGCCGGCTGCGCCTACGATCAGGAGCAGCAAGCCACTGAAATGCCACGGTCGTTGGCCAACGTAGTGCCAGAGAAACCGCGCTGGCGTATCCGGCAACAAGGCGGAATGGGCGGACGTACTCACGGGGCGATGTCGGCCAGCGCGAACTGCGGTGCGCGCAGACCGAAACGGTCGTGCTCGTGGCGCAGTTGATCGGCCAGGCCTGCATGCAACGGTCGTTCGCCGTGCTCGTCCGCATAGCCGAGCACGCCGGTGGGGCAATGCCGGTTGTTGTCCCAACCGGGGTAGTCAAGCACCGGATACAGACAGATGCCTTCCATCGCCACGCCGTGCTGCAGGGCCAGCGCAACCTCGCTGCCGACATGATCGAGCCAGGGTGCGCGTTGATCGGCTTCGGCACCGGTTTCGGAGACGATCATCGGGCGGCGGTAGCGCTGCCAGAATTCCAGCATGATGCTCGAGAACGGGCGGTGGTCGGGCGAGTTGCGCAGGATCGGCACGCCGCCCAGATACCATTGATTATCGGAGTAGTAGTTGAGGCCGATGATGTCCAGATACTCCGGCGCACCGCCGAGTCCGGGCCACTGCTTGCCGCAGATCATGTCCCAGGCTTCGAACTGCGCCAGCCGCAGGCGTTCGGCTTCGCGACGCGGGCCGGGCCGGTCGTTGGACGGCACCACATGGATCGCTGGGTCCACTTGCAGGAAGCGCGCGCGCGGATCCACCTGGCGTATCGCGTCGATCGCGGCAATGGTGGCGCGCACCAACTGATGCTTGAGCTCGAAACCGCGCCCGCGCGCCAGCGGATGCATGCGCGCGTGATCGCCGCCATTCCATGCCCAGAACGAGATCTCGTTGAGCGGCGCGTAGAACGGCACCGCGTCGGAGGCGTCCTTGACGCACTGCGCGGCGGCGGCGGCAAAGCGCGCGAAGCGGTCGACGAACTGCGGGGTCCAGATGTCCACACCGTCCGGCCAGCCGTAATGGCACAGGTCCCAGATCACCTGAGTGCCTGTGCTGTTGGCCGCGTGCAGCATCGGCAGGAAGCTGGACCAGTCGTAACGCCCGGGGCGTTGCTCGATCAGATGCCAGCGCAGGCCATCGCGCGCGGTGCGCAGGCCATGCGCCGACAACGCCGCATAGTCCTTGGCGGCCCAGCGGTCGTGCCTGGTGGCGGCAATCAGATCGAGCCTGCGCCCATCGCGGCGGCGGTGGGTCGAACACTCGAATCCCGCCATGAAAAAACTCTCGAACAGTGTGGGGGTATGCATCCAACATCCTGCTGCGCGCGCCGCTGGGTTGCAGCGATGCGTCGATAACTGCCCTGCAGCGACGGCGCTGCAGGGCGGGGCGTGCGTTGTCAGACCGCCAGCTCGGCGCGACGCTGTTCGGCGTCTTCGATGCGCTTGTACAAGGCCAGTGCCTGGCCGACCACCTGATCCATGTTGTAGTACTTGTAGGTGCCCAGCCGGCCAAGGAAGGTGACCTTGGGCGTCTCGGCCGCCAGGCGTTCGTAACGCCGATACAGCTCGGCATTCTCCGCGCGTGGAATCGGATAATACGGGTCGCCCTCGGCCGAAGGATACTCGCGGGTGATGCTGGTACTCGGATGTTGCTGGCCGGTGAGGTGCTTGTATTCGGTAATACGCGTGTAGGCCACCGCTTCGTCCGGATAATTGACCGTGGCCACCGCCTGGAAGTGCTCCTGGTCCAGCGTGCTGTGTTCGAACCTGAGCGAGCGGTACGGCAGCTTGCCGTAGCAGTAGTCGAAATATTCGTCCACCGGCCCGCTGTATACCAGCTGGTCGTACTCCAGCTCGTCGCAGATCTCGCGGTACTCGGTATTGAGCATCACCTTGATGTTGGGGTGATCGAGCATGCGCTCGAACATGCGCGTATAGCCGTGCAGCGGCATCTGCTGGAAGGTGTCGGTGAAGTAGCGGTCGTCGTCGTTGGTGCGGGTCGGCACGCGCGAGGTCACCGACTTGTCCAGCTGCGAGGGATCCAGCCCCCACTGCTTGCGCGTATAACCGCGGAAGAAGGTTTGGTAGAGCTCGCGGCCCACCTGATTGATCACCACATCTTCGCTGGTCTGGATGTCCGCCACCGGCTCGGCGCGGCCGGCCAGGAACGCTGCGGCCTGTTCTTCGGTGGCCAGTTGCAGGCCGTACAGCCGGTTCAACGTGGTCATGTTGATCGGGATCGGCACCTGCTGCTCGCCAACTTGCGCAAGCACGCGGTGCGCATACGGACGCCACTGGGTGAAGCTGGAGAGGTAATCCACGATGCGCTGCGCATTGGTATGGAAGATGTGCGGACCATAACGATGGATCAGCACGCCGGCATCGTCATGGAAATCGTAGGCATTGCCGCCGATATGCGGGCGACGGTCGACCACCAGCACACGCTTGCCGAGGCCGGCGGCCAACCGTTCGGCCAACACGCTGCCGGCAAACCCGGCGCCGACGATGAGGTAATCGAAACCGCGCCGCGCGTTGCCGCGCGTGCGACGGGCGGCAAGCGGCGCCGCGGCCGGCGGGGTCATTGGGTCCAAGAAAGCGTCTCCTTCATCAAATCGTAGGTGTGGTCCCAGGACATATCGCCCAGCACGCCATCGGCGCGGTCGAGCAACTGTGCGCGATCGGCACTGTCCTGCAGTGCCGCTTCGCAGGCAGCCACGAACGCATCGGCGGTCGCGGCAATGCGCACCACGCCGGTGTCGCCATAGGTGCGCACCACATCGTGGATGGGCGTGGACACCACCGGGCAGCCGCCAGCGAGGTATTCGGGCGTCTTGGTCGGGCTGATGAAGCGCGTGGAGGCATTCATCGCAAACGGCATCAACGCCACCTCCCACCCGGAGAGATAAGCAGGCAGTTCGTCGTAAGTCTTGCCACCCAAATAGTGGATGTTGGCGGCCTGCGGCAGCTCGGAGGGGGCGATCTTGACCACCGGGCCAATCATCACCAATTGCCAGTGCGGCCGCTGCGTCGCGATCGCGCGTAGCAGCTGGACATCGAATCGCTCGTCGATGACACCGTAGAAGCCCAGCCGCGGGTGCGCGATGCCGGCCTGGTCGTCAGGCTCCTGCTGCGGCAAGCGCGCGGCGGCAAAATGCGCCACGTCCACGCTGCTCGGGAATGCGTGCGCGTTGGCGTGCAACGCGCGTTTAGCCTCCCAAATGCTGTAACCGCCGGTGAAGACCACATCGGCGCGCTGCAGCAGTGCACGCTCGCGTTGCACCAGCTCCGGCGGCGCACCACGAAAGGCCGACAGCTCGTCCATGCAGTCGTAGATGACCATGCGCGCAGGCAGATGCGCACTGAAGCTCTGGCTCATCGGCGCGTAGTACCACAGCAACAAGTCGCGTACGCCCAGCTCGGCCAGGTAGCCATCCAGCAAGCGGCGTTGCACCTGCACGGCATCCTCGCCCTCACACCCGGCGGGCAGGCGCGGCACCAAGACGTGCACGCCGTGCTCTTCGCCACGCACCTCCAACCAGGGCTCGGCTGCATCGCAGGCGATGGGCTCTTCCCAGAACAGCACATTGGCATCGCGTGCAAAGCGCGACATCAGGTGCTGCGGGCGCTGATAGACAAAACTCCAGCGCAGATGCGACAGACACAACAGCGTGGGCCGCGCGGGATCGAACCGCGGCGTACTGTCGGATGGAACCGCGCGGCGGGTCTTGCCGATCGCGTATTGGAACTGACCAGCCCAACTCATGGAATGCCCTCGTAGGAAAGAAACGGGTCGTTGCGTATTACACGCGGGAAAAGCCAGTGGCGACCACGAGCGTGCTTACCGGCTCGCTGCGACGGCGCGTGTCCGGGCCGGGCGATAGCCGGGGCGCTGGTGCCGGCAGCTCGCGCGCACCTTCGCGCTCTGGCACGGCCGCCGCGGTGCGCGGGCGCGGCAAACGCGAACCGGCATAGCCATCCGGATACATCGACTGCCAACGCCAGGTGTCGCGACACATGCGGTCCAGGTCGTATTCCGCGGTCCAGCCCAGCAGCCGGTTGGCCAGCGCGGTGCTGGCGAAGTACACCGCCACATCGCCATCGCGACGCGGCGCGATGCTCAGCGGAATGCGCCTGCCACTGGCGCGCGCGAACGCGGCCGCCACCTCGCGCACGCTGTAGCCACGCCCGGTGCCCAGATTGACCACCAAGCCCTTGCGCTGGCGCTGCAGGTAATCGATGGCGTCCACATGTGCGCGCGCCAGATCCATCACATGCAGATAGTCGCGCACGCCGGTGCCGTCGTCGGTCGGATAGTCGTCGCCGAAAACCTGCAGTGCCTCGCGACGCCCCACTGCCACCTGTGCGATGTAGGGCATCAGGTTGTTCGGTACTCCTCGCGGGTCTTCGCCCAGATATCCGCTCGGGTGCGCACCCACCGGGTTGAAGTAGCGCAGCAACGCCGCGTTGAAATCCGGCCAGGCGGCGCTGAGGTCGCCGATCATTTCTTCCATCATCAGCTTGGTGCGCCCGTAGGGGTTGATCGCCTTCAGTGGCGCGCTTTCGTCGATCGGGCTGCGGTTGGCGTCGCCATACACGGTGGCCGAAGAACTGAATACCAGGTTGCACACCTTGGCAGTCCGCATCGCGCGCAGCAGCGCCAGCGTGCCGGTGACATTGTTGTTGAAGTACAGCAGCGGCTCGCGCACCGATTCGCCAACGGCCTTGAGCGCGGCAAAATGCAGGACGGCGTCGATGCGCTTGCCGATCAGTAAATCGGCAAGCTCGGGCGCACGCACATCCATGCGATGAAACTCCGGGCGAAATCCCATCAGATGCTGCAGATGGTCGAGCACGCGTTCGGAGGAGTTGCTCAAATTATCGACAATGCACACTTCGTGCCCACGCTGCGCCAGTTCCACGCAGGTGTGCGAGCCGATATAGCCGGTGCCGCCGGTGACCAGAATTCTCATTGTCGTCTGCCTTATAGGGGCGCTACTGCGCTGGCCTGCCGATGGCGCGGATGCATCACGTCGTATGCTTCGATGCGCGTGGGGTGATGTCGTCACGCCAGCAGTGGGTTTGCACCTGCGCCACGCAGGCGTGGCGGGCAGCACTGTTTCGAAGAGGGGTCGTGCATCACGTTCCAACGTCATCTACGGTAGGAGGCCGACCGTGAGCGCAACCGCAGGAAGGGGTGTGTGCCACGCGAGCGCAACGTTGACCGGAAGCTCACTTCGGCTGTGCGTTTTGCGCGCTGTGGCAATGCGCCCGAGTGACTGCACGGCAAGCGAGCGCGACGTGGCGTGCGCTAATGCGCGCCGAGAATCCACAAAAGAAGTGGCCCAATAAAAAGCCCGCGTCGCTCGATCAGCGACGCGGGCCCGGCAACAATGCGACAGCGTTACAGCGTGACCGCGCCGCCAGAGATGGTCAGCAAGGTGCCCGAGGTGTAACTGGCCGTGTCGGCCGCAAGCATGACATACGCCGATGCCAGCTCGACCGGCTGACCCGGGCGCCCCATGGGGGTCTGCCCGCCGAAGTTTTCCACCGATTCTTCGTCCATGCCGGAGGGAATGAAGGGTGTCCAGATCGGGCCCGGCAGCACCGCGTTGACGCGGATGTTCTTCTCCGCCAGCACACCGGCCAGGCCGATGGTGAGGTTGGCCAGCGCGCCCTTGGTCGCGGCGTAGGGCAGAATGTTGGGCGTAGGTTTCTTCGACTGCACCGAGGCGGTGTTGATGATGGAGCCGCCGTCGGTCATGAGCGGCACCGACAGGCGTACCAGATTGAAGGCCGCATGCACGTTGGTGTCGAAGGTCTTGCGCCATTCGTCCAGGGTGATGTCCTCGAAGGTCTCGAAGTACTTCTGGTAACCGGCGTTATTGACCAGAATATCCAGGCCGCCCAGGGTGCTGTTGACTTTGTCGACCAAGGCCGCTGCCTGGCTCGGGTCGCTGATGTCGCATCCCACCAGCAGCGCCTTGACGCCGGCCTTTTCGATCAAGGCGCCAATGCGCGCGGCGTCTTCCTGCTCATCGGGAAGAAAGGCAATCGCCACATCCGCGCCTTCGCGTGCATAGGCAATGGCAACCGCAGCGCCGATGCCGCTGTCGCCACCGGTAATCAGTGCACGCTTGCCTTTCAACTGGCCGTGGCCTACGTAGCTGTCTTCGCCATGGTCCGGGCGCGGATCCATCTTCTCGGTGCGGCCGGGAAAGCTTTGCTTCTGTGGCTTGAAGGGCGGGCGTGGATAGTTGGGTACGGGCATCGTGGTCTCCTGGCAGTGACTTTGTTGGTTGCACGCCAGTGTGGTGACGCAAACGTAAATATCCGGGCTAAACGATGTGCGCATGGCGTGTGTTGCCGATCGCGCCCTGTGCGCGGCAGGCAGTACACCGGCAATGCGGTGGCATGCAGAACAGCGCGGCTGCACGCAAACTTCATGCGGTTTTGCCGAGGACGCTCGATACTGCGCGCATCGCCAGGAGGTCATCCATGTTCTTGCGTCGTAATGGGCTGTCGTTGTGTCTGCTTGCGTTGACTATCTTCTTCATCGGTTGCCAGGTCTATGCCGGATTGCACGCGTACAACGATGAGTTGCGCGAGCAGGGGCAGCCGACGCTGCTGCTGTCTGCGTATCTGCACAGCCCGCATTTCATGTCTGCATTGTTCGAAAACTGGGAGAGCGAATTCCTGCAGATGGGGATGTACGTGCTGCTCACCGTGAAGTTGCGTCAGGTGGGCTCTGCCGAATCGCGCCCGCTCGATCCCACGGAAGAAACCGTTGAGATCAAATCTGGACCCACGCCCTGGCCGGTACGTGCCGGCGGGGTATGGAGACGGCTGTACGACCACTCCCTGGCAATCGCGTTCGCGGCGCTATTCCTGATGAGCTTTGCGCTGCACCTGGTCGGCAGTTGGCGGCTGGAGGTGACGGAACGTGCGCAGAAGGGCTTGCCACCGATCACGGTGCTGGAGCATTTCACCAGCGCATCGTTCTGGTTCGAATCGATGCAGAACTGGCAGAGCGAGTTCCTGGCGGTGTTCTCGCTGGTGGTCCTGACCATCTGGTTGCGGCAGAAGGATTCGCCGCAGTCCAAGCCGGTCGAGGCGCCGCATTCGCAGACTGGCGGGTGAAGCGGCTTGAGCCGTTTGCGAGGTGGCGAGGCGTGCGAAGCCGGGCCTGCGCGCTCCACTGTGAGAGTGAGTCGCCAGCTACGCACTTCACGCAACCACCGGGCTTCGTTCACCACCCCGCAATGCCTGCGCGCCTAGCGTTGGGTGATGACGACCACGCAGGAGATGAGCATGGGCAGCGAACCGAAAAAGCCTTGGGGCCCGGAAGACGACCAGAAAAAGCCGTTTACGCCGCAGGAGCGTCGCAACGAGGATGTCGAATGGAAGGTGCACGACATGCCCGACGATGATCCTGACGTCAACAAGGCCGATCCCGAACACGACTACGAACGGCCGGACGGATCGGAAAAACGCTGAAGCAAGCCGCTAGCATCGCTGGAGCGCCCGCCACGCGGGCGCTGTTCGTTTGCCTGGATGCATGTGTCTCAACGCACGG
This sequence comes from Xanthomonas citri pv. citri, assembly GCF_000961215.1. Lineage (NCBI taxonomy): Bacteria > Pseudomonadati > Pseudomonadota > Gammaproteobacteria > Lysobacterales > Lysobacteraceae > Xanthomonas > Xanthomonas citri. The sequence goes on along the minus strand of NZ_CP008998.1, from coordinate 4,388,833 downwards.
CATATCGCATGCGCGCCGCACTATCGCCTAGTGGTGATGGTGATAGCCCACATCGGCGGCGATCTTGCCGCGGAACACACGGTACGACCACACCGTATAGCCGAGCACCAGCGGCAGCAGTACCACCAGGCCCACCATCGGGAAGATCTGCGAAGAGGGCGGCGAGGCCGCCTGCCAGATAGTGTAACTCGGCGGCACCAGATACGGCCACATGCCCAACACCAGGCCAATGAAGCCCAACACGAAGATCGCCAGGGTCAACAGGAAGGGCCATGCGTCGCTGCGCGAGCTGTCGCTGCTGCGCCATAGCGCAAGCGCTACGCCTGCGGTCATCAGCGGAATCGGCGACAGCCACCAGAAATTGCCGTGCTCGAACCAACGCGCCATCACATGCGAGCTCAGGAACGGCAGCCACGCGCTGACCAGCACGACGAAGGTCACCACCACGCCCACCAGCGGCTTGGTCAGCTGCCGCGCCAAGGTGTGGGTGCGCCCATCGGTCTTGAGGATCAACCAGGTGCTGCCAAGCAGTGCATAACCGAATACCAGCGCAGCACCGGTGAGGATGGTGAACGGGCTGAACCAGCCGAACACGCCGCCGGTATAGCGCCCATTGGTAAGCGGCATGCCTTCCACCAGCGCGCCGAGGATGATGCCTTGCGCGAACGCGGTCAGGATCGAGCCGGCAATGAACGACAAGGTCCACAGCCGCCGCGAGCGCTGTGCCTTGAAACGGAATTCGAACGCCACCCCACGAAACACCAGCGCCATCACCATCAACAGCACCGGTAGGTACAGGCCGGACAGGATCACCGCATACGCCGTGGGAAACGCAGCGAACAGACCGGCGCCGCCAAGCACCAGCCAGGTTTCGTTGCCGTCCCAGATGGGCGCGGCGGTGTTCATCATCAGGTCCACTTCCTGTTCGTCGCGCGCGAACGGCGCCAGCATGCCCAGCCCGAGCACGAAGCCGTCCAGCACCACGTACATCAGCACGCCGAAACCGATCACGCCAAACCACACCACCGGCAACCAGTAACTCAGTTCCATGGCGTGTTCTCCTGTTCCAGTGACGTCTGTGCTGCAGACAGCGGGCGTGCCGGCGTGTGGTCGCCACCGGCCACATCCGGCCCGTCGCGGCTGGGTTGCGGCCCGGCGCGTACCAGCTTGGTCAGATAAAAGATGCCGAAGCCGAACACGAATGCGTAGCCCAGCAAATACACCAGCAGCGATACCGCCACTGTCGCAGTCGATTGCGGGCCCACCGCGTCGGCAGTACGCAGCAGCCCGTACACCACCCACGGCTGGCGCCCGATCTCGGTGACGAACCAGCCGGCCACCAGCGCCATCAATCCCGCCGGCAGCATGAGGTTCCATGCCAGGATCAGCGGCCTGGCATGCAGGCGGCCACGCCACCATGCAATGGCCGAGATCCACGCCAGCAACAACATCGTCATCCCCAGACCCACCATGATGCGGAAGGCGAAGAATACCGGCGCCACCGGCGGCCGTTGATCGGGCGGCACCGACGTCAGCGGCGTAATGTCGCCGTCTGCGCTGTGGGTCAGGATCAGGCTACCCAGGCGCGGGATGGCCACCTCATAGTCGTTGCGCTCGGCCTCTGCATTGGGCAGCGCAAACACCACCAAGGGCACGCCGGCGCCATGGCCTTCGCTGTGCCAGTGCGCCTCCATCGCGGCGACTTTGAGCGGCTGATGTTCCAACGTGTTGAGCCCGTGCTGGTCGCCCACCAGTATCTGGATCGGTAGCACGATGGCGGCAAATGCCACCGACAAGCGCAACATGCGGGCGCCGGCATCCACATGCAGCCCTTTGCGCAGGTAGTAAGCGCCGACGCCGCCAACCACGAAGCAGGTGGTGATGAACGAACCCAGCGCCATATGGGCCAGGCGATACGGAAACGACGGGTTGAAGATGATCTGCAGCCAGCTGACCGGTTGCACGATGCCGTTGACCATCGTGTAGCCACGCGGGGTGTGCAGCCAGCTGTTGGACGACAAGATCCAGAACGTGGACACCAGCGTGCCGATCGCCACCATGCAGGTGGCGAAGAAATGCAGGCGTTCGGACACCCGGCCCCAGCCGAACAGCATCACCCCCAGGAAGCTGGCTTCCAGGAAGAACGCAGTAAGCACCTCATAGCTCAGCAACGGGCCGATCACACTACCGGCAATGCGGCTCAGCTCGGGCCAGTTGGCGCCGAACTGGAAGGCCATGACGATGCCGCTGACCACACCCATGCCGAACGACACCGCAAAAATGCGCAACCAGAAAAAGTACAGCCGCTTCCAGGTCTCGTCGTGCGTGCGCAGCCACCGCCATTCCAGAAAACCGAGCAGGTTCGCCAGGCCAATGGTGAAGGCCGGAAACAACACATGGAACGAAATGACGAAGGCGAACTGGATACGGGACAGCAGCAGCGCTTCCACAGGTTTCTCCTAACGCCTGGTCGGGTACGGTAGTGCCGGCACAGGGGCCACGGGACGGGATGCTGGCCGGTCAGGCGCAGCTGGCACCTGCCCGGCGCGCGAGCAGCGGGACGTGGCAGCGCAAGACCACCGCGTGCCGGCGCGTATTGCCAACACCAAGCCTGCGCCCATCACGCGCGGAAAAGATTGACCTGGCGCACCGTGGGACACCTTGCCTCCCCCTTAGAACCCCGCTGCGATCACGGCAGGCGTGCAACGCACCAATCAAGCGAGCCCAACCGGTGGGCGCATCATCCTTGGTGTAAGTGACGCAGGCAACGCGGCGCCAGCCAATCGGCGAGCACGGCATTCATCGAGCCGGGGGTAAGGCGCAGCGCATCGCGCACGGCCTTGATCGCTTCCGCATCGGTCAAGTGCGGGCGCGCGTTGTATGCCGCGCAGACTGCCCGGATCGTGCCTTCGGGAATGCCATCGAATGCGTAATAGCCAAGCTGGCCTCGGCGGTGTTCGCCACGCCAGTAGTCCAATTCGGTTTGCACATCGGCCTGCACGGGCGCCGTGACTGCGTGCATGGGACACCTCGCTCGCTGGATCGGGCGAGTGTTCGCCGCACCCCGGAAGGAATGCGTGAGCGCGTTGTGCACGCTGCCTCCACAAGCGGTGCGTAGGCTGTGGGTAACCCAGCAGACCCGATGCGGTTCCTGAGGTTCATGCGGCGCCATGGTGGCGTCGGCTTACGTCAGCCCCGGCTGATATCCTGGCTCCGATACAGGCACGCAAGCGAGCTCAGCCAGCGCTCGATCAAGACGGCACCCGTCGTTGGACTGGCGCTGCCGCGGCAAACCTTGCACTCCTTGGCGTTTCGGCATTCTCGACGCGGCGGCCTACCCAGAGCGTGACGCTTGGCACTGGCGCGATCGAGCGCTTCCATGCGTACTTCGCCCACCACCCTCAGGGCGGGCTCGACTGGGGGAAGGGCGCCGCATCATTCACAGAGCGTGACAGCAACAGGCAATTTCCGATGTGGTGTGTCAGCGCATTTCGCGCGGCCCTCACAATTCTCAACTGAACATGTATCAGTCATTGCGGACAGAAGCGCTCATGGACCGTCTTTCCTGCGCCATCATCGACGACGACGTGGAGTTCTGCGATCAGGTGGTTGAACTTGCCACCGATAGCGGCTTCCATGCCAAGGGCATTCACACCCTTGGCGAAGCCAGCCGCTGGCTGGACATCAACTTTCCCGACCTGTTGGTAGTGGATGTTGGCCTGCCAGACGGCAGCGGTTTCGATCTGATCGAACGGCTCGACCCGGACCACACCCCGCAAATCGTTGTGGTGTCGGGCGATTACGCGCGCGAAACCCAGGGCCGCGCCCAGCAGTTCGGGGTCAGCGAATTCCTGACCAAGCCGTTCGCGCCCGAACGCCTGGAACGGGTGCTCGGGGGACTGCGCGAAGCGCAACAGGGCAACCTGGGCATCGTCGGCAACAGCGACAGCATCGTCATGCTGCGCAAGGACATAGTGCGCGTGGCGCCGACCGATCTGAATGTACTGGTGACCGGCGAAACCGGCACCGGCAAGGATCTGGTGGCGCGCGCCATCCACCGTGTGTCCGGTCGCCGCGGACGCTTCGTACCGGTCAATTGCGGGGCCATTCCGGAGGAGCTGCTGGCCAGCCAGTTGTTCGGCCACGAGCGCGGCAGCTTCACCGGCGCCGACCGTCGGCATGCCGGGTTCCTGGAGCAGGCCGCAGACGGCACGCTGTTCCTGGATGAAATCGGCGAGATGCCCAAGCGGCTGCAGGTGTATCTGCTGCGGGCGATCGAATCGCGCAGCTTCATGCGCGTGGGCGGCAACGAGGAAATCGCACTGGATGCGCGCGTGGTGGCAGCCACCCATCAGCACGTGCAGCGCGAGCAGGCGGTGCTGCGCGAAGACCTGTTCTACCGTCTCAACGAATACCCGATCCAGGTGCCGCCGCTGCGCGAGCGCCGCGGCGACGCGCGCCTGCTTGGCTTGCGCGCGATCGACGAGCTCAACGCCAAATACGGCAAGCGCAAGTTGCCGACCAAATCGTTGCTGCGCTACCTGGCCTACCATGCCTGGCCGGGCAATGTGCGCGAGCTGCGCTCGTTCATCCACTATCTGTATCTGCGCTCCGATGGCGATCTGTTGAGCGCTCCGGATGTGGAGCAGACCGTGCCGCAGGCCGATCAGGACGGCTTGCTCATTCCTGCCGGCTGGACCATGCGCCAGGCCGAAGACGCGATGATCGAATCGGCACTGGCGCGTACGCGCTTCAACAAAAAGGCCGCCGCGCGCGAACTGGGCATCAGCGTGCGCACCTTGCATAACCGGCTCAGCGACAAGGACGCGGAGTGAGCGACGCACCGCGTGGGCAGCGGCGCGAGTTGCTGCACCAGTTGCGCAACCGTCTCAACGTGATGGGCTTTGCGTTGTATGCGTTGCGCAACGAGAGGTCAAAGCCGCTGGAAACGCTGCGCACGGCGCATCAGGCCGCTGTCGAACTGCTCAATCAGCTCGGCGAGCAAGAGCGCGCCCTGCAGCAGCCCGGCGTGGAACCGGGCGATAACGGTCAGCCCGCCTGCGCCGATCAGTGATTGACCGTCTCGCTCTGGTGGCTGAGCAAGCTGGCGATCGTGCGCGGGTTATAGGGCTTCATGCAGTACGACAGATGCGCAAAGCGCTGCGGCAGCGTATAGCGGCCGTAGCCGGAGCAGAAGGAGAACGGCACGCCGCGCTTCATCAATGCATCGGCGACCGGAAACACCGCCTGGCCGCGCACGTTGACATCCAGCAAGGCGCCATCGATGGCCTGACCCGACGCCACCAGCGAGAGCGCGTCGGGCACATTGCCGACCGGTCCCACCACGTTGACGCCGGCTTCCACCAACAAGTCGTTGAGCGCTTCGGCCAGCAAGTAATCGTCCTCGACAACAAGAATGCGGCGGCCGGCGAGTGCAGTGTCGTGCATGAGTGCAGTGTCGTGCATGACAGGCTCCAGAGCGGTGGCGTTTCAGGCAACGCGCGCAAGCATGGTGCTCGCACTGCAGGTTAACGCGGCGCGCAAGCAGACGCTTCCAAGACCGGTCTCTGCAATGCGCGCGCGTGATGGGAATAAGTGCTGCATGGCAGTCCGGCGTGCTTTACGCGATCATTACCGATTGCGCCTGACCCCAGCGCTGCGACGATAGTGCCGCCATGACCGACGACGAAACCTCCACCAACGACATCGCCACGGATGCAGGCACGCAGCCGCCCTTATTCGTGCTTGGCGTGGGCGCCGCCGGCATGGATGCCGATCGCTTGGCAGAACTGCTCGATGCGGTTGGCGGCGCTTCGAATCTGGCCATCATGCTGCTGTTGCGCGACCGCCAATTATTGGATGAGGCGCGCCTGCGCGAACTGCTTGGCAGTCAGGCCACCCTGCTGTCGGTGCCCAATGATGGTGAGCGGCTGCAACCGGGGCGCTTCTATCTGCCGCCGGCCGATACGGTCGTGACGCTGGAAGAAGGGCGCATCCGCCTGCGCGCCTTGTCCGGCGGCGAGAGCGACCACGGGCTGATCGACAGCTTCTTCGTCTCGATGGCGCATGACCAGGACGGCAATGTGATCAGCCTGATCATGGGGCGCTTCGATGGCGACGGCACGCTGGGAACCGCGGCGATCCGCGAATGCGGGGGTCTGGCGCTGGCCGTGGACGACGCCGCACTGCATGGGCTGGACCTGCGCAGCGCCAGCAACCCGGCCGCCATTACCGACGACATCCTGCCGTTGCCGCAGATCGCTGAACGTATCGCTGCGCACATGCAGCGCCACCACGGCTTTGGTCATCCGCTACCGATGGGTGTGCGCAACGGTAGCGAGAGCGACAAGCTCAGCCAGGTCGCCGCCATCCTGCGCAATACCACCGGCCACGATTTTCATGGTTACAAGCGCGCCACCTTCCTGCGCCGCGTGCAACGGCGCATGCAGGTCGCACAGGTTGAAACCTTGGAGCAGTATCTGGAGATATTGCGCAATCGTTTCGACGAGCCGTTGCAGCTGTTCAACGACCTGCTGATCGGCGTCACCAAGTTCTTTCGCGACCGCCGCGAGTTCGAATTCCTTGAGGAACAGGTGATTCCGCGGCTGTTTCAGGGCAAACACACCGGCGACAGCCTGCGCATCTGGGTGCTGGGCTGCTCTACGGGCGAAGAAGCCTATTCGCTGGCGATGCTGCTGCGCGAACATGCCGAGACCCTGGACACTGCGCCACGCATCCAGATCTTCGCCAGCGATATCGATGGGCGCGCACTGGCCACTGCGCGGGTGGGGCGCTATGCCTCCAGCATCGTCGGTGAAGTTGCGCCCGAGCGGCTGCGGCGCTGGTTCGTCAAGGAAGGCGACACCTATGTGGTGAGCAAGGAGCTGCGCGAGCTGTGCGTGTTCTCCCAGCACAGCATCGTCAAGGACCCACCGTTTTCGCGGTTGGATATGGTGTCGTGCCGCAATCTGCTGATCTATCTGGATGCCGAATTGCAGAATCGGGTGATCCCGATCTTTCATTTCGCCATCCGTCCGGGCGGTTATCTGTTCCTGGGCAATGCCGAAAACGTCTCGCGGCACGCGCAATTGTTCACCCCGGTGGAGCGGAGCTTTCGGGTCTTCCAGCGCATCGATACCGACAGCAATGTGCACGCGACCTTTCCGACCATGCAACTTGCGGGTGCCGGCAGGGCGCCTGCCCCGCCGATACAGCAGCGTAGCCCCAGCAACGCACTGGTGCGCGCTGGCGAGCGCATCGCCGACCGTTACGCGCCGGCGTATGCGGTGCTGGACGAGCAATTCGAGGTGCTGCATTTCTCGTCGCAGGCCGGGCGCTTCATCCGCCCTGGCGGTGGCACGCCCAGTCTCAACCTGCTCAACCTGATCCATCGCGACTTGCGCCTGGACTTGCGCAGCGCGCTCAGCCGCGCCGAACGCGACCGTTCACCGGTGCACGTCAAGGGCATCCAGGTGCACGAAGACGCGGCGACCTGGGCGGTGAACCTGTTCGTCGAGCCGACCGCCGACTCGGACGTGCCGCGCGGCTACGTGGTGCTGTTCCAGGAAGTGGAAGCGCGCGAACCGGTGGAGCTGCCCGCCCCAGACGACAGCGTGCACGACGATGGTCATGTGCAAGTGCTGGAAAACGAGCTGCGTATCACCCGCGAGCGCCTGCAATCGATGATCGAAGAGCTGGAGAGCACCAACGAGGAGCTCAAGTCCTCCAACGAGGAAGTGACCACCGTCAACGGCGAACTGGCCCATCGCGTGCAGGAGCTCGCGCATGCCAACAGCGATCTGAAAAACCTGCTGGAAAGCACCCAGATCGCCACCGTCTTCCTCGACAACGAATTGCGCGTCACCAACTTCACCCCGGCCGTCACCGACATCCTGCCGCTGGTGGAAAGCGACATCCAGCGCCCGATCAGTCACATCAAGCTGCATGTGGATTACGACCAACTGCAGGATGATGCGCGACGGGTGATCCGCACCCTGGCCGTGCTCGATCGCGAGATCGAGAACCCCACCACGCATGCGCGCTACATGGTGCGCGTGTTGCCGTATCGCACAGTGGACAATTTCATCGGTGGTGCGGTGCTGACCTTCATGGACGTGACCCCGCTCACGCGCGCCGAGCGTGCGCTACGCAGCAGCGAGCAACGCCTGCGCACCTTGATGGAAGGCATCCCGCAGTTGGTGTGGCGCTCGCTCGACGGCGGCCGCTGGACCTGGTCCAGCCCCCAATGGTCCAGCTATACCGGCCAGGACGATGCCGAGAGCCTGGAGCTGGGTTGGTTGCAGGCGGTGCACCCGGACGATCGCGAGCCGACCATGAATGCCTGGCTGGGGAGTGCGTCCAGCGGCGGGCTGGATATCGAACACCGCCTGTTCAATGCGGCCGAACAAGGCTACCGCTGGTTTCACACCCGCAGCGCTCCGGTACGCGACGAACGCGGACAGGTGCTGGAATGGCTGGGCACCTGCACCGAATCGGACAACCTGCGTCGCCTGCAGGAAGAACAGCGCGTATTGGTGGCCGAGTTGCAGCACCGCACGCGCAACCTGATCACAGTGGTGCAATCGGTCGCCAAGCAGACCGTGCAGACCACCCAGAGCATGCCCGAGTTCGCGGTCAAGTTCGACGACCGGCTCGCGGCGTTGTCGCGCGTGCAGGGGCTACTGTCGCAATCGGACAATATGCCCACCACCATCGGCGCCTTGCTGCGCATGGAACTGGAGGCGCTGGGAGCAGAGCCGGATCAAAAACGCATCGTGGCGGAAGGCCCGAACGTGGCGCTGCGCAAATCCACCGTGCAGACGCTGGCATTGGCGCTGCACGAACTGGCCACCAACGCACTCAAGCATGGCGCCTTGGCGGTGGACACCGGCACCTTGTCGATCCGCTGGGAGGTCGTCTCCGGCAGCGATACGCCTGCGCGCCTCAAGCTGTTGTGGATCGAAGAAGGCGCCAGCACTCAGCTGCGTGACGACCGTGATGAAGTCAGCGGCTTCGGCCGCCGCCTGATCGAAAAGGCGTTGCCGTACAGCCATGGCGCGCAGACGCGCTACGAGCTCAGCGATACGCGCCTGGAATGCGAGATCCAGCTGCCGCTCAATCCGGTGAACGGGTGAGTTGGATCGGCACGCGTTGCGGGGCTGCAGGGACATCGCCGCTGTAGCGAGCAGGGTGTGCACATGCACGGCCCGGCACATGTTGTGATGCGCATGTTTGAGTGCCGGGCATGCGGCCTTAGCGGCGTGAAGACGTACACAACCATCCAGACCGCGAGTGAAAGAGCGCTGTACCGCGCAAGACACTGGTGCATTGCATGCGTGCCTTCGACGGCAATTCTGCTGCACGTGCTTGTGCATCTAACAACGTGGCGTTGCGCTGTCCACGTGCAGCCAACGGAAAATACTGCGCGATGGTGCAGATACTGCGGCCGATTCGGCTTTCGCAGTGCGCGTTGTGCAACTGAAGCTGCGTGAAACCAGTGCCGCACCGATCTTTGCCCATGTCAAAAAGTTGGCGCGCATTGTGCGTAACCACTGAGGTCATCGAGATGTACACAGTGGAGTAGTCATGATTACGCGCATTCTTCAGTTGTCCGCCCGCGTGGCGAGCAATGCTTGGGTCGAGATCGGCGTGGGCGCCGACGCCGACATTCTGGTCGCCGACCGTGGCGGCAAACGCGAAGAGCGTGCCACCTTCGGTCGGCGCGCTCCGGGGCAGCAGCGTTCGATTCATTTGCAGGAGCCCGGCGGATTGGGCGGCGTGGATCTGGCCATCTGGGAAACCCAACGCTGCGTCATTCCGCTGTGCGGTTTCGTCTGTACTGCATCGGCAGATGGCACCACCGCCGCGACCTGGTTGAGCCAGGACGGCAGTGCGGTGTATGCCGCCGGATTACGCAACGTGATGGACATCGGCGGACGCCTGCAGATGGGATTCTCGTTGCTTGTCGCCTCATCGGCGAGTATGCCCACCTACCGGCCGCTGTGTATCGATGCCGACCTGAGCAAGTGGCTGCACATGGGCGGCGCCGAGGCCATGCGCCATCTCACGCCCTGGCGGCTGGAACGCTGCACCGCTGCGGCAGGCGTCCGGCCAGAATGGGCGAGCGAGGCGGCCTCGGCGCGGATCGCACGGGTGTGAGCGCGCGCGCCACGCAGCCACGAAAGAAGGGGCCCAGCGGGCCCCTCATCGTTTTGGTAGTGCTGATGGATCCTGATTGTCGCTTGGTGGCGAGCGCGCCGCGAGCAGGTCAACCGACCGATGGCAGGCTGGCAATCGCTCAGTTGCTCTCGGATTCCTCAGCGCTGTCGTCCAGCGCGCGTTGCTGCGCGTCGATGTGTTGCTGCTTGCCGTAAGTGCCGCTCTGGCCGAAGTTGGGTTGGGTGCTGCCATCGCGTTCCGGGTGACCGTCGGGTTCGCCTTCGCCCAAGCTACCGCCGCGGCCATGACCGCGTTGATGCAACGCTTCCGGCGCGCCGTCGCGCGGCGGCTGTGCGTCGCGGGTCTGGACCGCCGATGGATCGCTGCGCCCCCGGCCATCCACCGATGCGTCGGGACCGTTGCCGCGGTAAGCCGATTGACGTTCATCGTGCGTGTCGAGTCTGGATTTCTCGTTCATGCCAACTCCTGTGCAGTGCAATGAAAAAGCCCGGAGCGTGATGGCCCCGGGCTGGTGACGGGTGCAACTGCACCCATCGGGTTTAACGCTGGATATCGCCGGTGGTGGAACCGGCGCCCGGGCCTGCACCCAGGTCTGCACCAGTGACGCGGTCCAGTTCGGGATTGGAGAGCAGGCGTTCGGACATGGCATCCAGTGCCGCGGTCTGCGTGGCATCCAGCGCAACCGTGGCAGAGCCGTCGCCACCATCGACGGCGGCCTGCGCTTCGCGGTCTGCAATCACCTCCCACTGTTCGCCGGCATTCCACGGGCCGATCATGTCGCCCTCGCCCTGCGAGGTGTTGTAGTACTTGTCGGTGAAGCGCGGGTCGCCCGGCAACTTGCCCGGCGGGAAATTCGGCTCGATCGAGTACAAGGCTTTTTCGAACGACTTCTGGTGCGCCACTTCGCGCGTCATCAAAAAACGCAGCGCATCCACGATGCCCGGATCGTCGGTGACGTTGATCAGGCGCTCATACACCAGCTTGGCACGCGCTTCGGCCGCGATATTGGAGCGCATGTCGGCCGTGGGGCAGCCGATGCTGTCGACATACGCCGCCGTCCACGGCACGCCGCTGGAATTGACCAAGGCCGGGCCACCGCCATACAGAATCTGCTGGGTATGGCTGGTGCTGTTCTGGGTCATGTTGCGCATCTCCATGGCTTCTTCCATGCCCTCGGAGAGCACTGCTTTGGGCCCCTTGTTGAGCATGGCGATGATCGAGCCGATGATTTCGAGATGGCTGATCTCTTCGGTGGCGATGTCGAACAGCAGATCCTTGCGGCCCGGGTCGTCCTCGCCCAGTGCCTGGGTGAAGTAGCGCATTGCAGCGGCAAGTTCGCCCTGCGGTCCGCCGAACTGTTCCAGCATCAACGTCGCCAGATCCGGATTGGGCTGGGCGACGCGGACGGTGTACATCAAACGCTTGTTGTGCATGAACATGGGTGGTGCTCCATGGCTGGTGCCCGGCAACTACGACCACTCAGGGAGCGGGCAGAAACGTGGGGCTTTGGCTTTCGGGGGGATGCCCGCAGGGATATGCAAGCGACGCAGGACGGCGGTGCCGTCCTGCGCGGTGACTCAGGCGGCCTTGCTGGCCTTGGATGCCTTCTGGTTGCCGCCTTGCTCGGCGAGCAGGGTCAGCTTTTCGTCGGTGGCCTTTTCTTCTTCCAGCGTGGCGAGCAGCAGCGGCAATGCATCGGCATAACCGAGTTGCTTGGCTATGGCGGCAATGGTGCCGTACGAGGCGATTTCGTAATGCTCCACCTTCTGCGCACCGCCGATCAGTGCCGCATCGCGCACCGGGCCGGCCTCGATTTCATCGATGACCTCGCGGCTCTCCTCCACCAGGCCTTCCATCGCAGCGCATTTGATGCGCTTGAGCTTGATGCCCAGAACCTCGACGACCTGGTCGATGCGTTCGATCTGGCCTTGGGTTTCTTCCAGATGAGTTTCGAAGGCCTGCTTCAGTTTCGGCTCGGTGGCCGCACGCGCAAGACGCGGCAGCGACTTGGTCAGCTGCTTCTCGGCGCTGTAGATGTCCGACAGCTCGTGGATGAAAAGGTCTTCGACAGTCTTGATCGCCATGTGTGGCTCCTTTGGTTGGTCAGAGGGTGGGGCGCTGCGGTTCGCCATGTCGGTGGCAATGCCTTGATGAGTTCGCGTTGCACGCCTGCGAACAAGCGTGCCGATGCATCGCGTACGACAACTTCGAAAACGCCAAGGTGCGTCTCGCTCGCCCGCAGAGCAGGATTGTGAGCACATCACCTGACCTTCCAAAACGCGCCGTTTCCATCGCTTCGATCTCCAGGCGGTACCGCGTGGTCGCTACGCTAGTCCTGCGAGTGTTAGCGGGATTGGTGGAAACGGTGATCCCGATGCGATGGCGACCTGTGCCGTGATGCACGCCGCGCTCGCTGCGTGCGCGATGAAAGGCCATTCGATTGGCACGCCTGCTACAGCGATTACATGTGCATGAATGCGGCGACGCTTCCGCATCGCTGCACTCCAGCATCGATCCACGTCGATGCGGTACAACGGCGATCGAACTTTTCGCGAGGCCCGTGCGATGACGCCGCTGGACAAACCCTTACGTCGCCAACTGCGGATCGGCGACCAGGCATATACCCTGATCATCGATCCGCAAGGTCTGAAGTTGGTCGAGAAAGGCAAGCGTAAAGGCGTGGCCTTGCGCTGGGACGAACTGGTCAGCGGCGACGCCGCGCTGGCCAGTGCATTGCAGGCTTCGCTTGAAGATCGTTAGCGTGGCGATGCCGAGCAGCGTCTAGAGCGGCGAATGAAACGCCTGCGTACATCGCCTGGCGGGCGCGGCTGGTGCTCGGTGCGGTCGCGTATACCCTGCGGTTCGCTTGCGCCATCCACGCCGAGCTGAAGCGTGCTTGATAGACTGTTGACGCTGCCCTGGGCGCCGATCGATATTCCCACGACCAGAACACGTGCAATGGTTGGCCCGGCACGACCTCCTGCAGTGCTGGCCTTCGGTAGCGGCCACTGCACATCACTCCCAGCACAGATGCCCTCTGCAATCGGCACGCAGGCCACCACCGCGCCCGCATCGCTCAGCGTGTGGCGAACAGCCGCGCCAGCTCGCGCACCGCCGCTTCCGATGCGGCGCGATCGGGCATGGCGTCCGCGTTATTGAAGTCGTGCGCGCCCTGCGCTTGCACCAACAATCCGTCGCGTCGCGGCACGACATTGAGATTGTGGCCGCGCCAGACCAGGCCATAGGTGACTTCCGGTTGCGGAATCAGGCGCGCGGTCTGCCCGCGCACCGGAATCACGCTGTCGTCGCCCAGCAAGGCGCGCGCACCGTAGCCAGTGGCGTTGATCAGGATCTTCTCGCGCAGATCGCCGAATTGGCGCGGATGCTCGAACTCGCGCGTATAGAGCTCGCCGCCTGCCTGCAGGAAGTCATCCATCAACAGCCGCGCATAGGCGCTGAGGTTGAAGGTGAGCTGGCTGTAGCGGCGCACGAACGGCACCGGAAATGGATGACCACCGGGCGCCACCGGCTGCGAGCGCGGGCCCAGATCATCGAGCAGTTCGCGCTCCAGCGGCGGATAGTCCGGCTCATGCGCTTCGGCAGAGGCGATAGGTTGATCGAAGGGCACATCCGAGAGCACATAGCCATCGCGCCATGCAATCGGCTCGCCGGGCAGGCCCAGCAAGGTCTGATAGCGGCGAAACGACGTGCGCGCCATCGCTTCCCAGCGCGTCTTGAAGTCTGCGGTGGCGTACTCGCTGGTGCACACGCGCGAATCCGGCGACCACACGCCGGTGGCATAGAACGAGCGCACATCCGGCAGACGCTCGCGCGCGTAGATGCGCACACGCAAGCCGGCGCGCTGCGCCACCAGGGCGGTGGTCAAGCCGATTGCGCCACAGCCGATCACCGCCAGCTCGCGCGCAGCCGGGTCGGCCGCACGCACCAACCGTAATGCCTGTTCGGCGGCACCCCACGAGAGCGACCACCCACTGCCGCCATGCCCGTAGTTGTGCACCACCGTCTTGCGCCCGAGACGCTCGGCTTCGATCCGCGGCCCCTGCGCGCGGAACGGGCGCGTGCAGCCGTTGATGGCGATGATGCGATCGACCGAAGCGCGCATCGGCGCCAATGGCGGGGTCGCCGCGAACGGCGCAGGCAGGCCATCCGGTGGCGTCGCCGGCAGCGTCGCCGGCGGCATGGCGAGCGTCTTGTCGGTTGCTGCCCAGCTGGCGGTGGAGGCGGCCGCCAGCGCAACACCTGCGCTGCGTAGAAAATGACGACGATGCATGCAACTCCCTTACGTGGTGTGGTGGGTGATGTGGTCGCCATGATGCGGCTCGCCACCCCTGCGGATGCACGCTGCGGCCATCGACATGTGCTGTCTGCCCACGGGCGGCGACCGAGCGCGGCCTGCGCAGGGCCGGCATGCGTCCAGCATAGCGCGCGCATCTGCCGCGGCCGTGGCCCGGCACCATGGTTTCGCACCGCAATCCTGGCGCTTGATGCCGCGCTGGCGGCCATTCGTCGCCCGGGGCTTTCGCAGTGGCGTGCGCCGGCTATGCTCGCTCCCGTCCCATCCCAACGAGCTGCCTGCCTGTGTCTGCCAGCGTCTTCCTGATCGTGCGTATCGTGTTCGCCTGGGCCGCCGCGTTGGTGGTGGCAGGGATCATGTGGACGCAGGTGTTCGGCTCCATCGGCCCGATCTTCGCGTTGGCCTGCATGGTCTTGCTGACGCTGGCGTTGATGAGTTCGGTCACCCATGTGCGGCGCGTGCGCCTGATCGCCGATCGGCTGGACCACACCACCTTGTCCACCCGCCAGCGCCGCCAGATCGAAGTGCCGCTGGATGTACAGGCCAGCTTCGCGGTGATGGAAGAGGCGGTGCGTGCGCTACCGCGCGTGCAGGACATCGAATGCGCGCCGGGCAGCCTGCTGATTCGCGCCAAGGTGCGCCGCATCGACCCGTACGCAGGTCGCCAGCCGTCGCGCTGGAACCTGTTCGCGCGCTTTGCCATCACCCACAACCAGATCCTGGCGACGATCGCGCCGGGGCAGGGCACCAGCAGCGTCACCGTGTTGTGCGAGCCTGACGCTGGCGCCTGGGTGGATCTGTTCGCGGTGGACGAAGGCAGCAATTACGAAAACGCCGAGGCGATCAATCGCGCGGTGGTGCGCCGGGTCGGCGAGCAGCGTCGCGACGAACAGGCCGCCGCCGAGCAATCGGTCATGGAAAAGGAACTGGCCGTGGCGCGCCTGAATCTGCTGCATGCGCAGGTCGAGCCGCACTTTCTCTACAACACCCTGGCCAGCGCACAGGTGCTGGCGCGCACCGACCCGCCGCGCGCCGAGATCATGATCGGCCATCTGATCCAGTACCTGCGCAGCTCGCTGCCCAGCGCCGACGGCGCCATCGCAACCCTGGGCGAAGAACTCGAACGCACCCAGGCCTACCTGGAGATCCTGCGCATCCGCATGGGCACGCGGCTGGCCTTGCAGGTGGAAGTTCCCTACGAACTACGTGCGCTGCCGCTGCCGTCGATGATGTTGCAGACATTGGTGGAAAACGCGATCAAGCACGGGCTGGAAGCCAAGCCCGGTGGTGGCACCGTCTGGATCCTTGCGCGTCGCCACGATGACCATGTCACGCTCACCGTGGCCGACGACGGCCAGGGCTTCAACACGCACAGCCACGGCACCGGCATCGGCTTGAAGAACCTGCGCGAGCGCTTGCAGCTGATCTATGCCGGCAAGGCGAGCTTTGCCATCGTGTCCAACTTCCCCAGCGGTGTGGCGGCTACCCTGAGCCTGCCGCTGCCGACGCAGTTTGGTGCCGCGCCATCGCCGCCACCGTTGCCCACTGCGGGCGCACAGGCCGCACACGCCGCCCAGGTGCGGGCATGAGCGCGCTGCGCGCCGTGGTTGCCGAAGACGAGGCCTTGCTGCGGCAGTCGTTGCTGACGCTGCTGGCCGAGGTGTGCCCGCAGCTGCAGATCGTGGGCGACTGCGAGGACGGCGCCAGCGCGCTGGAGACCATCGCCGCGCAGCAGCCGGACGTGGTGTTCCTGGATATCCGCATGCCCGGCCTCACCGGCATCGAGGTGGCGCGTGCGATGCGCGAGGTCAGCCCGCGCAGCCAGGTGGTGTTCGTCACCGCGTACGACCAGTATGCCATCGATGCGTTCGAACACGGCGCAGTGGATTACCTGCTCAAGCCCATCGGCCGCGAGCGCCTGCAGGCCACCTGGCAGCGCGTGCAACAACGCGCGACTGCCGGCCAGCCGGATGGCGCGCTGTTGGAAGCCTTGCTGCAGCGTCTGTCGGCACGCCCGGCCGCTGCCAGTCACACGCCGCCGCTCGCCTGGCTGACCGCCAGCAGCGGGCGCGAGACGCGCTTGATCGCGCTTGACGAGGTGGCGTATTTCCAGGCCGATCAGAAGTACACGACGGTGATGACTGCGGCCGGCGAAGCGGTGTTGCGCACGCCATTGCGCGAACTGCTGGATGTGCTGGATCCGCAGGTGTTCAAACAGATCCACCGCTCCACCATCGTCAACATGAAGGCGGTTGCCTCGGTGGTGCGCGAGGACACCGGCAAGGGCCGGCTGGCGCTGCGCGGTCGCAGCGAAACGCTCACCGTCAGCCAGCCGTTCATGAGCCTGTTCCGCGGCATGTAAGTGCGGTGAGCAACACGTTGCGTGCAGCCGTCGTGCCGATAAGAACGGCGCACGCTGAACTGGCGTGCGCGCGCGAGTGCGACACCCGATTCCGAACACCGTCCGCACCGCCCGAACCCTGCACGGTTTTTGCTGGACGCGCCGACTCCCCCGATTGCATCGACTGAAAGGACTTCCTCCATGCGCCTGATCGCCTCCCTGGTGTACTGCCTGCTCGCCCTGGCCGGCTGCCACGAACGCAATGGCACCACCTCCATCACCCGCGCCACCGACGATGGCCGCGATGTGATCTTCAGCAAGACGCTGACCACCGCGACCGCCACCAATGTGCATTGCCTGGCCAGCAACTCCGGCCACTGCTACTACCTGATCTACGAAGAACAGTGCGCGACCGGCGGCGCCGACGCCACCGCCAGCGCACCGGTCTGCGCCCGCAAGACCCTGGATAGGTTTGCGCTGACGCCGGGGCAGGTGCGCGAACTCCACGGCGTCTCGGGGCAGACGCATACCTGCGTGGATACCGCCGCACCACGTGCCGATTGCCACGGTTAAGCGCCGCCGACAAGCCATGGCGGCAGGCGTCGGGTGAGCGCAGATGGCACGATAGGGCCGGAGCGCATGAGCGGTAGGTGCCGATGCCAAGCACCGGCCGTGGCCGCGTGGCGGTGAGTGCAGTCTTTTGTCCGTTCCCTTGGGCGGCGCGGCTGGGATGCGCGTACCGGCCCTGCGCAGTCGCGTCGGCGACTGACGCCGGACGACAAACTCCGGCAAGCCTGAATACGCACTGACGGCAAGCGGTCGCTTCTGCGATCATTACCGGCTTGTTGCCGGTTCACGGCGTCCTCACTGCCAGGCTTCTCATGTCCGAACACTCGCTACGCCGCGACGTTGGCCCCTTCGCCCTCATGCTTACCGGCCTGGGCTCGATCATTGGCTCTGGTTGGTTGTTCGGCGCCTGGCGCGCGGCCGGCCTGGCCGGCCCTGGTGCGATCTGGGCCTGGGTGCTGGGCGCGGCGATCATCACCACCATCGCGCTGTCGTATGCCGAGCTCGGCGCCATGTTCCCCGAGTCCGGCGGAATGGTGCGCTACAGCCACTATTCGCACGGCTCGCTGGTGGGCTTCATCGCCGGCTGGGCCAACTGGATCGCCATCGTCTCGGTGATCCCGGTCGAGGCCGAGGCCTCGGTGCAATACATGGCGTCCTGGCCATGGGCCTGGGCGCAGGGCTTGTATGTGCAGGCGCCTGGCGGGGCAGGCGAGCTCTCGGTGCCCGGCCTGCTGATTTCGGCGGTGCTGGTGCTGGTGTATTTCTTTTTGAATTTCTGGAGCGTCAAGCTGTTCGCACGCTCCAATACGCTGATCACCGTGTTCAAGCTGGTGGTGCCTGCTGCCACCGGCGTGGCGCTGATCGCCAGCGGCTTCCACAGCGAAAACTTCAGCGTCGGCATCCACGGCGATGCGCACGTGCTCGACCTGGCCGCGGTGCTCACTGCGGTGGCCACCGCCGGCATCGTCTTCAGCTTCAATGGCTTCCAGAGCCCGGTGAATCTGGCCGGCGAAGCGCGCAACCCCGGCCGCAGCATTCCGTTCGCAGTCTTGGGCTCGATCGCGCTGGCCACGGTGGTCTACGTGATCCTGCAGGTGGCCTACATCGGCGCCGTGCCGCCGGATCTATTGGCCAAGGCCGGCTGGCACGGCATCGATTTCCGCTCGCCGTTCGCCGAGCTGGCCATCATCGTCAACCTGCACTGGCTGGCGATGCTGCTCTACATCGATGCGTTTGTCAGCCCCAGCGGCACCGGCATCACCTATACCGCGACCACTGCACGCATGGTCTATGGCATGGAAAAGAACGGCACCATGCCGGCCGCGCTGGGCAAGCTGCATCCGGTCTGGGGCGTGCCGCGCATGGCGATGTTCTTCAACCTGGCCGTGTCGTTCGTGTTCCTGTTCTTCTTCCGCGGCTGGGGCACGCTGGCGGCAGTGATCTCGGTGGCCACCATCATTTCCTACCTCACCGGCCCGATCAGCGCGATGGCGCTGCGCCGACACGCGCCGGAACTGCACCGCCCGCTGCGTATCGCCGCCCTGCCGGTGCTGGCCGGCGTGGCCTTCGTGATGGCCACCGAACTGTTGTACTGGGCACGCTGGCCGCTGACCGGCGAGATCATCCTGCTGATGGTCGTGGCGCTGCCGGTGTACTGCTATTACCAGGCCAAGCAAGGCTGGCCGGACCTGCGCCGCAACCTCAAGGGCGCGGCCTGGATGATCTGCTACCTGCCCACCATCGCGCTGGTCTCGTGGGCCGGCAGCACCGATTTCGGTGGCCATGGCTACCTCAGCTACGGCACCGACCTGGCCGTGGTCGCTGCAGTGGGCGCGGTGTTCTATATCTGGGGCGTGCGTAGCGGCTGGCGTACCCCGTCGGTGGAAAAGGCGGTTGCGCAGGCGTGAGTCGGGCTGCGCAGTTGCTCTGAAGCGCAATGTCGAATCCGCGCAAGATCGTCCTGCATTCACTGCACGGCGAGCGGCCAGGGCTGGCAGCTCTGGTTGCCGACTGGATCGCTGACGGCGTCCACTATGTCGGTGTGGTCGGCATCGATGCCGACCGCATCGAGAATCTCATTGACGACTTGTGCGTGGGAGATGGCTCGGCATCGTATTTCATGCTCACAGCGGCGCATGGCCCGGACGAGTCTCTGGAGGAAGCTGTGTTCTTGGCCGAGTGCCTGTCCGATGAGTTCGCAGGCCCTGTTCGCGTGATTGAGTTCTAATCGTTCGAACATGCTGGCGCCACCGCATGATTTGACCTGTGCTTCAAAGGCTCGCGAAGGCCACAGCACAATGCTTGACGGATTTAACGTGCGTCTGGATCAGGGTGAATTCCCGGTGTTGAAACGCAAAACGGCCGATGGAGTTCCATCGGCCGTTTTTTGCATTCGAATCGCGCGTTCCCGTCTATGGTGTGTGCTCAAGACCTCAGGCGTTAGCCACCAATCGTGGCGCGCCGTCAAAACGGTCGAGGTCGCGCAGCAGTTCGGTATAGCGGCGTAGCCGGCCCATTTCGCGCATGTTGACGATGTCTTCGTGGCGCAACTCGCGCTTGGACGTGACCTCCTGCTTGTAGCGCAGCACCTCCGGATAGCGGCGCGTCATGTCCAGCGCGTCGGCAACGCACTCGACCGAGTCGGCGTCCGGCGTCACCCGCGCGCGGCTGTTGAAGGCGCGTAGCCAGCGTTCGAAACCGGCGCTATGGTCGAACAGGTCGGCGATGTACCACATCACGAACAGGATCGATGCCCACGAGGTGAAGATGATCACCACCCGGCTGAAGGTCAGGTGGTAGTCGTTCTGCCACAGCTGGTGCGTGATCACGCCCAGCAAGATCAGCGAGATCGCCTGCCAGCCGATGATCGAGGCGATCACCCACTGTTTTTTGGCCACCTTGAGCAGCGAGAGCTCTTCGTCGAGCTGCGCGTCGGTCTTGTCGCGCCAGTGAGCCACCTGCTCATCGAAGGGGAGCCGATGGAGTGCGTTGTCCTGCAATAGCAGGCCTAAACCCTGGAACAAAGCGATCATGACAAGCTCCTGACGGATGGCTGGTACGAACGACTTGCTGCACTGGCCGCGGCCGGTGCCCTGGAGCGTCCGAACGTGCTGGCGAAGCAGTGCGTCGACGGACGGCCTTAGTTCTAGCACTTTCGCTGTGCATGGCAATGCCCCAAGCCAAGCGCTGGCCGCGCAATTCTGCGCAGACGCGCACAAATTGCTGAATTCAGGCGGATTTGCTGCAATGCCGCCGCCGCGTGCCTACGCTGCGCCTTCGATCTTGCTGCACTGCACACTCGGCGCTGCGGCAATTGCCGGGTTCGCGGGGATGGCAGGCTGGCTTGCCGGACCTGCTGGACGGTGGGCCATTCGCGCGGCGCCGAGCCTGCCCGGAAAGATCAGGGGCCGTGACTGCCCGGCTGGTCAGCACTCCGTCCAGATGCCAGCTCGCATCCTCCCGGTCCGCGGTCGCTATGACCGTCGACCTCCGGTCGCCACGCTCCCGCTCCGCCGACTAATGAGTGGATGCGTGCCTGCGCCTCGCTGACCTGGCGTTGCAGATGAGCTGCGTATCATTGCCGCATGTCAGCCGTCCTGCGCACTCTTACCGCCCCCGCCGCCAAACAGATCCAACGCTGGGTTCTCAATGCGTTTCCGCGTGGTCAGAGCACCATCGAATACGATCAGCCGCTGGGCGATCCCGGCATCTTCGGGCCCGACAGCATTACCTGGCGCATCCACTCCGAATTTCCGGGCATGCTGTCCGGCGGCTTGTGCGCATTGATGTTGCAGCTGTTGCATCCGCGCGCGCTGGCCGGGGTCTACGACCATTCGAACTTCCGCACCGATTTGATCGGGCGGCTGCGGCGCACCACCAACTTCGTTGCCGGCACCACCTACGCGCCACGTGCGGAAGCCGAGCAATTGATTGCGCGCGTGCGCAGGATCCACGCGCATATCCGCGGCCACACTGTTGACGGCGTGCCTTATGAGGCCAACGACCCGCAGTTGCTCACCTGGGTGCATGTCACCGAAGCCTATGGGTTTTTGCAGGGATGCCGGCGTTATTGCCGCCAGGTGCCTGCTGCCATCGCCGACCGCTATTACGACGAAGCGCGACGCGTGGCCGAAGCGCTGGGCGCGGCCGATGTGCCGGCCAGCGAAGCGCAGGTGGATGCGTACTTCGCATCGGTGCTTGGAGAGTTACGCATGGACGCGCGCTCGCGCGAGGTGCTCGACATCCTCACCAGCATCCAGCTGCCGGTGCCCGCCGCGGGCCTGTCGCGCGGGGTGTTTCTTGGCGCCGGCACGGCCTTGTTGCCCGGCTGGGCCAGCGACATGCTCGGCCGCACTGCCAGGCAACGCGCGCAGGCGCACGCATCGGCACGGTTGCTGCGCAGCCTGTCGCCGCTGTTCCGCACGGCCTTGCGCGACGGACTGTCTGCGCGCGCATGCAGGCGCATGCACTTACCGCCAGCGACGTTGTTGGAGTGGCCTGACAGCGTGTAACGGGTGTGGGCTGGGTTGGCGGCGTGTTCCGACGTGCGCGCTGGTGGCGCGCGATAGGCAATCGCTCGTCGTGCCGTTCTTCAACGGCGACCACGACGTGGGTGCTTACGCACTTCGCCACAACCCGGCGGGCCACTGCCGCGTGCTGCGACAAAGAATGCCGCACGCACCAGCACCACTGGCGCCGCATCGACCACGACCAGCACCTACCAGATCTTGACCCGCTGCTCCGGCGCCAGATACAGCTGCTGATCCTGTGTCACATCGAAGGCCGGGTACCACGCATCCAGGTTACGCACGGTTTGCGCGCGGAAGCGGCCAGGTGCATGCACGTCGGTGAGCAGAGCATTGCGCAGTGCCGCGTCGCGGTACTTGCCGCGCCAGGCCTGCGCAAAGCCCAGGCAAAGCGCTGATCCGGGCTAAAACCATCCAGGGTCTGGGGCTGCTTGCCCTGCAGCGACAACTGGTAGGCATCGTAGGCAGTGGCCAGGCCCGCAACGTCGGCGATGTTTTCGCCCAGCGTCAGCTTGCCGTTGACCGACAAGTCGTCCAACGGTTGGTAGGCGCTGAACTGCGCAGCCAAGGCATTGCCGGCGTTCTCGAATTTTTTCAGGTCTTGCGGCGTCCACCAGTCATGCAGCTCGCCGTGTTCGTCGAACAGCGCGCCCATGTTGTCGAAGCTGTGGCTGATCTCGTGCCCGATCACCGCGCCGATCGCGCCATAGTTCACCGCATCGTCGGCGGCGGGGTCGAAGAAGGGCGGTTGCAGGATCGCCGCCGGGAAGATCAGGCGGTTTTCCAGTGGCACATTCAGTGCGTTGACCTCCTGCGGCAGCATGTACCACTCGCGATGATCGACCGCCTTGCCCAGCTTGGCCAGGTTGCGGCGGTATTCGAATACCTCGGCGCGCTGCACATTGCCAAGCGCATCATCGCGGCGCACGTCCAGCCCGCTGTAGTCGCGCCAGGTGTCCGGGTAGCCGACCGCCACCGTCAAGCCGGCGATCTTCGCCTTGGCATGCTGCTTGGTTTCGGCGCTCATCCACTCCAGTGCGTCGATGCGTTTGCCGAACGCGGTGATGATGTTCTTGACCATCTCTTCGGTGCGCGTCCTGGTCTGCGCGCTGACGTACTTCTGCACGTAGCGCTTGCCGACCGCTTCGCCCAATGCGGCGTTGGTCGCGTCGATGCCGCGTTTCCAGCGCTGGCGCTGCTGCGGGGTGCCTTCCAGCGTGGTGCCGTAAAACGCGAAGCGCTCGTCGGCGAAGGCCTTGGACAGATACGGCGAGGCGCGGTCCAGCGCGCGGAAGCTCAGATAATCCTTCCAGGTCTGCAGCGGCTCGGACTGCACCAACGCCGACAACCCGCTCACCGCGCGCGGCTGCCATACGATGAAATCCTGCTGTGCGTTGAGCCCGGCTGCCTCGAAGAACACCGCCCAGTCCAGGCCGGGCGCATCGCGCGCGAAATCGGACCGCTTCCAGGCATTGGCGCCAGCCTGCACATCGTTGGTCTGCTCAGGGGTCGCGTGCACGCGCGCCATGGCGATTTCCAGTGCCAGGATGCGCTCGGCCCTGGCGGGCGCATCATCGATGCCGGCCAGCTCCAGCAATGCGACGATGTGCGCGCGGTAGGCCTCGCGCAGCTGCGCCATGCGCCCGCCGTCCAGATAGAAACTGCGCTCGGGCATGCCCAGGCCGCCTTGCACCAGATAGGGCACGTAGCGGCCTGGATGATGCAGGTCCTGCGAAACCCACAGGCCGAACAGCCGGTCGGTCTGAAAATTGGTGGCGTTGAGCAGATCGACATCGGCACGCAGCTGGCCGCCCAAGGTGCGCGCCAGGGCCTGCTTGTCGTCGAGCTGGGCGATCGCCTCCAGCTCCGGTTGCACCGGGCGCACGCCCTTGGCCTCGATGCTGGCTTCGTCCATGTAGGCGGCGTAGTAGTCGCCGATCTGCTTGTCTTCGCCGGTGACGCGGTCGTTGGCGGCAGCGCCTTCGATGATGTCGCGGCTATGCCGCTCGGTCTCGATGGCGATGGAAACGAAACTGTTGAAGCTGGAGCGATCTTCCGGAATCTTTGTGCGCTTGACCCAGTTGCCGCTGGCGTAATCGAAGAAGTCGTCGCCCGGCGCCACGCTGCGATCCATGCCGGTCACATCGAAGCCGAAATCGCCGAGCTTGGGCTTGCTGGGAGGCAGCGCTGGGTGCGTGCTCGCGGCCGGTGTCGCGCCATCGCGGTGGCATGCGGCGGTGGTCAGCAGCGCGGCAGACATGGCGGCGATCAGGACGGGGCGATGCAAAGAAGCCATGCGGCGCAACTCGTATACCTAAACAGACAGCACAGTGTAGTGGCCTGCGGTGTCCGGTGCCGCCTCGAGGGCGGGCTCCACCGCCGATCGCGGCGGTGCGGACACGCTCGGTTCAGCGCCGGCGCTGATACCAGAAGCCGAGCGCGTCGCGGGTCTGCAGCATGCGCCGCCCGCGCCACAGAAATCGCAACAGCAGGCCGAGGTGCTCGCGCTTGGAAAAGCTGCGCAGCTTGCGGTCGGAGGTGTGCACGGTCTGGCGCAAGATCACAAAGCGTCCGCAGCGCGCCAGTGCGCGACTCAGTGCCACATCTTCGCCAGCGTAGTAACGCGTGTCGAAGCCCCCTGCACTGACGAACGCCGCCCGCGTGCAGAACAGGAAACACCCGGGAGCAATGCCGGAAACACGGAAAAACCAGCCAAAAACCGCCTGCGCCACGCGCTCGGACCACACCCGCTTGCCTTGCAGATGCACCCGCGCACCGCCGCCTACCGCGCCGGCATCGAGCGCAGCCAATGCTGCGCCAACGACTTGCGGGTTGATCGAGGTATCGGCATCCAGAAACAGCAGGTGCTCACCTTGCGCGGCCTGCGCGCCGGCATTACGCGTTGCGGCGATGTGGCGCAACTGCACCTCCAGCACCTCCAGCACCTGCGCGCCATGGCTGCGTGCGATGGCCGCCGTGGCGTCTTCGCAGGCATCGGCCACCACGATCACTTCATGGTCCAGCTGCATGGCCTGCGCGCAGGCATGCAGGCACTGCAGCGTGTCGCCGATCAGGGCAGCCTCGTCATGGGCGGGAATCACGAAGGACAGCATGGGGCACGATGCGTGTGAGCGGCAGCCAATGTGCAAGGGGCAGCGAAGCGGGAGTGTGAGCAGGGGCGCTCAGCATCCAGTCCGGGCGGTCGAACGCGCACTGCGGGACAGACACGCATTGATCGACCGCAGGTATGACACCTGGATGGCCGCAGTGGCGCGCGGCAAGCTCCACTGGTGCCAACGCAATGCTGCAACGCTGGCTGCGGCACTGGGAAGGCCAACGGCAGACGGCAAGGCGATTGCGCTCGCCGCCATGCGGGCGCGGCCGTGCCCGGAATCGGCATGTGTCACCTTCGTACATTCCGGTTCCGAGCGCGCCGTCCGCGCTCACTGGCAGCGCCCGCTGCAGGTTGGCCGCCTTAAGACCGGGCAGCACGGCTCAGCGGTTGACCGCGCCCATCATCGCTTCCGGGTAGCGCGTGCCCGCCGCAGCTTGCGGCGGGAAAATGGCATCGATGCGGGCCAGTTCGTCCGGCATCAGGGCCACATCCAGCGCAGCGATGTTTTCTTCCAGATAGGCCAACCGCTTGGTGCCGGGGATCGGAACCAGGTCCTGGCCCTGCGCCAGCACCCAGGCCAGCGCCAGTTGCCCGGGCGTGATGCCCTTGTCGGCAGCAATGGCCTTGACCTGTTCCACCAGCTGCAGGTTGCGGGTGAAGTTTTCGCCCTGAAAACGCGGCGAATGGCGGCGGTAATCGTCGGCGTCGAAATCGTCCGGCGACGAAAACGCACCGGTCAGAAAACCGCGCCCCAGCGGCGAGTACGGCACGAACCCGATGCCGAGTTCGCGCACCGCGGCGAACTCGCCATTGTCTTCCGGCTCGCGCGACCACAGCGAATATTCTGTCTGCACCGCGGTGATGGGATGCACGGCGTGCGCGCGGCGAATGGTGGCTGCGGCCGCTTCCGACAACCCGAGGAAGCGCACCTTGCCTTGCTCGACCAGGCGCGCCATTGCGCCCACGGTGTCTTCGATGGGCACATTGGGGTCGACGCGGTGTTGGTAGTACAGATCGATATGCTCCACGCCCAGCCGACGCAGGCTGGCTTCGCATGCGGACTGCACATATGCCGGGCTGCCGTCGATACCGCGCACCGACGGGTCGTTGGGGTCGAGCTTGATGCCGAATTTGGTGGCCAGAAACACTTCATGTCGGCGCGCGGCAATCGCCTTGCCGACCAGCACTTCATTGGTGTGCGGGCCGTACATGTCGGCGGTGTCGAGCGAGCTGATGCCACGATCGAGCGCGCGATGGATCACCGCGATCGAGGCGGCCTCGTCGCTGCGGTCGCCATAGAATGCGCTCATCCCCATGCAGCCAAGGCCCAGGGCCGAAACGGTGGGGCCGGAACGGCCAAGCGTGCGGGTTTGCATGGTGGGGGACTCCGTGCAGCAAAAGGTCGGGGAACAATGGCGTGAAAGGCGTTAGCGCGATGTGGCCCACGCGCTAACGCACAGCCCGCGCAGATCGGCAAGCCATGCTGCGATCTGCGCGGGCTGGTGTGCGGTGCAATCAGCCCTTGAGCTTGGCGGCAACCTCGGCCACGCGCTTGCCGAACAGTTTGGCCGTTTCCAGGTCGCCGCTACGCGGCGCTTCGTCCGGCGAGGCGTCCGATGGCGAGATGGCCAGCGCACCGCCCCAACCGCCAGTCCAGTTCACGTCCTGCGGACCATGCGCCTTGGTGTTGGCTGGCGGCAGCCCGGTGCCCACCCAGATCTGGCCATGCTGTTGCGACAGGGTCCACAGATACTGGATGGTGGCGGCCTTGTCGCCGTTCGCCGATGCCGAATTGGTGAAACCGGCAGCGACCTTGTCCTTCCAGGCCTGCGCAAACCACGGCTTGGAGCTGGCATCGGCAAATTTCTTGAACTGCCACGCCGGGCCGCCCATGTAGGTGGGGCTGCCGTAGATGATGGCGTCGGCGGCACTGATGGCGTCCCAGGCATCGTCGGGCAGGTTGCCGTCCTGGTCGATGCGGTACAGCGTGGCTTGGCCAACGCTGGCTGCGCCTGCGTGCACGGCTTCGGCCTGCTTGACGGTGTGGCCGTAGCCGCTGAAATACACAATGGCGATCTTGCTCATGGGCACTCCTGTTGAACGGGGAGCCGGATTGTGCGCACACCGGTCGCGACAGCAGAATGACCACGCACGGGACGAACTGTTGCCGCGGTCGTTGCTGAGGCCTGCTGGAGCTTATGCGCCTGTCGAGGTGTTGAGTGGGGTCCGCGTGCGTGGCTGCCTCATGTAGCCCAGATCCAGTTGTGATGTCGGTGTCTGGAGACAGGTGTTGGCCTGCGCAGACTGAATCCCGAATCCCGAATGCGTGCACGCGCCGGCTGGCGCGAGGTATTTCCTCGCCTGGCCCTCAACCTTCAACCAGGCCCCGGCGCGGGCATGCATTCGACCAGGTAATCGATAAAGCTGCGCACCTTCGGCGCCAGATGGCTGCGGCTGGTATAGACCGCAAAGATGCCGATCTCGCCCATTGCGTATTCGGGAAGAATGCGTACCAGACGCCCTGCTGCGATGTGCGGTTCGGCCAGAAAATCCGGCTGGATCACGATGCCTTGCCCGGCCAGCGCGGCAGCGTTCAGCACATGCCCGTTGTTGGCGCGCAGGCCGCCGTGCAGGCGCACGTCGATATCGCTTTGCGGCCCCTGAAAGCGCGCGTCATCGCCGTTGGGCGAGTAGTGATAGAGCAGGCATTCGTGGCCAGCCAGATCGGATGGGTGCTGGGGTGTCCCGGCACGCGCCAGATAGGCCGGCGATGCACATGCCAGGATGCGGACCTTGCCCAACTGCCGGGCGATCAACATCGGCGCCGGCTGGCGGGTGATGCGGATGGCGACGTCGAAGCCTTCTTCGACCATGTCGACCAGGCGGTCGGACAGCGACAGGTCCAGCTCCACCTGCGGGTAGCGCGCGCGAAATCCCGGCAGCAATGCGCCCAGGCGCTCGATGCCGTAGCTCACCGGCGCGTTCACCCGCAGCACGCCGGCCGGCTCCAGCGCTTGCGCGCCAATGGTGGCTTCCAGGTCGTCCAGATCGGCCAGCAGCTGCAGGCAGCGCTGGTAGTAGGCGCTACCGGCACTGGTCAGGCTGACCCGGCGGGTGGTGCGGTTGAGCAGGCGGGTACCCAGCCGCTGTTCGAGCGCGGCAACCTGGCGGGTAACGCTGGCAGTGGAGCGGTCCAATGCATCGGCGGCGGCGCTGAAGCCGCTGCGCTCGGCCACGGCGGTGAACACGCGCATCGCATCGAGGGTATCCATGGCGGCTCCGATTGTTCCTTTTGCCGAAATAAATTATCTGAAGCACGCGTATTTATCAGATTTTTGTAAGGAATAGGCTGTGGCGGTCCTCAACGGAGCCCGTCCCATGGCAACTGTCCCCGCATCTCCACACACCTCCGCCTATGGCACCGCCTTGCTGCGTATTAGCCTGGGCGTGCTGTTCCTGGTGCATGGCCTGACCAAATTGCTGGTGTTCACTCCGGCCGGCACCGTGGCGTACTTCCAGTCGCTCGGCCTGCCCGGCGCATTGGCCTACGTCAGTATGGCGCTGGAGCTCGGCCTTGGCGTTTCGCTGCTGTTGGGCCTCTATGCGCGCTGGGTCGCCCTGCTGGGCGTGCCGCTATTGCTGGGCACGATTGTCAGCGTGCATGGTGCGAACGGGTTCGGTTTTTCCAATCCGGGTGGCGGCTGGGAATACCCGGCGTTATGGGCGGTGCTGCTGATCGTGCAGGCGTTGCTCGGCGACGGCGCATTCGCGTTGCAGCCATCGCGCTGAGCCTGTTTCCATCCATCAAGGAGCTGTCCATGACCCGCTTGCCCTCCCTGTATATCTCGCACGGCTCGCCGATGACTGCGCTGCAGCCGGGGCAGGTCGGCGAGCGCCTGGCCGACCTGCGGCACGCGTTGCCGCGGCCGCGTGCCATCGTGGTGGCGAGCGCGCACTGGCTGGGCCGTCGCCCGCTGGTCAGCGGTGCGCTACGGCCGCCGACCATTCACGACTTCGGCGGCTTCCCGGCGCCGTTGTATGCGCTGGACTATCCCGCGCCTGGCGAGCCGGCATTGGCGCAGCAGATCGTGCGCCGGCTGGAGCAGGCCGGCCTGCATCCGCAGCTGGACCCGCAGCGCGGCTTCGATCACGGCGTCTGGGTGCCGCTGCGCCTGCTGTATCCGGACGCCGACATCCCGGTGGTATCGCTATCGATCCAGCCCGAGCTGGGACCGGCGCACCAATTTGCGGTGGGCCGTGCGCTGGCGCCGTTGCGCGATGACGGCGTACTGGTGATCGGCTCGGGCAGCATCACCCATAACCTGCACGACGTCCGCCACGGCTACAGCGCCGAGCGGCAAGCGCCGTACGTGCGGCCCTTCATCGAATGGACCGAACGCAAGCTGCTGGACGACGACATCCCCGCGCTGCTGGACTACCGCCGCCAGGCACCGCATGCCGAACGCGCGCATCCCAGCGACGAGCACTGGCTGCCGCTGTACGTGGCGATGGGCGCGGCTGGCGATGACCGGCTCGGTGCGCAGCGCATCGACGCCGGCATCGATGCGGGTTTCCTGGCCATGGATCTGTATCGCTTCGACGGCCCTGCAGAGGTGGCGGACCCGGTCGCGGCATAGCGCCGGGTGCGGACGTGGGCGCATCGGCATGTTTGGGCCAAGAGCTGCAGTGCCGATGGGGAGAGCGTAGTCGCACGTTCGCTGGCAGCGGGTTCGCATTGCAGTCGCGCGCTGCCGGATCACGCCAACCCGCAGCGCTCTGAAGCATTCACGATCAGGTGCAGGCGAGTCTCATAGGCTGAGACGCCACCGCTGCATGCTGCCCGCGTGAAAATCCTCGACAAGCTCGCCGTCCTCGCCGACGCCGCCAAATACGATGCCTCCTGTGCTTCCAGTGGCGCCAATAAGCGCAATTCGCTGGGCACCGGCGGCATCGGCAGCACCGAGGGCATGGGCATCTGCCACTCGTACACGCCCGACGGCAGATGCGTGTCGCTGTTGAAGATCCTGCTGACCAATTTTTGCATCTTCGACTGCGCGTACTGCGTCAATCGCGTGTCCAGCAATGTACGCCGTGCGCGCTTCACGCCGGAAGAAGTGGTCACGCTCACGCTGGACTTCTACAAGCGCAACTACATCGAAGGCCTGTTCCTGTCCAGCGGCATCATCCGCAACTCCGACTACACCATGGAGCAACTGGTGGAAGTGGCGCGGCAGTTGCGCGAGGTGCACCATTTCGCCGGCTACATCCATCTCAAGACCATCCCGGATGCGGCTCCGGAGTTGCTAGCGGCGGCCGGACGCTATGCCGATCGCTTGAGCATCAATGTGGAGTTGCCCACCGAACAGGGCCTGACGTTGCTGGCGCCGGAGAAAAGCGTGGGCGGCATTCGCTCGGCGATGGGCGAGCTGCGCTGGCGCATCGAAGAAAACCAGCTCGAACGCAAGGCTGAAACGGTGCGCCGCGCCAAGCCGCCACGCTTCGCGCCGGCCGGGCAGAGCACGCAGATGATCGTCGGCGCCGACAATGCCAACGACCGCAGCATCCTGGACACCAGCCACAACCTCTACGGCAATTACCGCATGCGCCGGGTGTACTACTCGGCCTTCAGCCCCATCCCGGATGCCTCGTCCAAGCTGCCGTTGCAGGCACCGCCCCTGCAGCGCGAGCACCGGCTGTATCAGGCCGACTGGTTGCTGCGTTTCTACGAGTTCAGCGTGGAAGAAATTGCGCCGGCGCAGTCCAGCGGCATGCTCGACCTGGACGTGGACCCCAAGCTGGCCTGGGCATTGCGCAACCCCGAGCGGTTTCCGGTGGACTTGAATGCGGCACCGCGCGAAATGCTGCTGCGCGTACCGGGCCTGGGCACGCGCAACGTGGAGCGCTTGTTGTTGTCGCGGCGGCATGCGCGCTTGCGCGTTGGCGACCTGGCGCGGCTGCGCGTACCGATGAAAAAGCTGCTGCCGTTCGTGAGCGTGCTCGATCACCATCCGCGTCAGCGCCTGGACGACCCGGTCAGGCTGCGTGCGCAGTTGGCGCCTGCGCCACGGCAGGCGAGTCTGTTCGACTGAGCATTTTCCGCCCGCAACGATGCTGCTTCCTTGGCCAGTGCCAGCGTTCGCAAGTCCCAATCCCTAATCTCCGCTCAATCGCATCTGACCTCGCCAACGCAGGTAGCGTGCATCCTGGTAAACGGCATTGCGCGGGCATACGGTTCCAAAGCGCATGTCGGTACCCCTACAAGAGCAAGGCAAACGATGTTCAGCGCCGAGGTGGAACCCGCGTGGAGTTTTGAAGCATGGCGTGCGTTGGCGCGGGCAGGCTGGTGCGCGCAGGTGGAGCCGGACGATGTGGCCTGGAATGGCGGGGCGCAGGGCGGCTTGTTGATGGGGCAGGGACTGTTGGCGATGCCGGCCGTGGTGCCACCACCGCGGGTCTCTGCGGATTTCATGCAACTGGCGGCCTCGGTGCTGTGTCACCGCGACCCGCAACGGCACGCCGTGTTGTATCGCTTGCTGTGGCGGGTTGCCTCTGGGGAAAAAGCCCTGCTGGAACGCGCCACCGATGTGGATGTGCACCGGCTACGGCAATGGCAAAAAGCGGTGCAGCGCGATACCCACAAAATGAAGGCCTTCGTGCGCTTTCGTCGCCTGCCCGGGGAAGAAGAAGACTTCATGTCCTGGTTCGAGCCCGAGCACTGGATCGTGGATCGCGTGGCGCCGTTTTTTGCGCGCCGGTTTGCCGGCATGCGTTGGGCGATCCTGACCCCGTACCGCAGTGTGCGTTGGGATGGGCAGGCGTTGACCTTCGGCGAAGGTGCGGTGCGCACCCAGGTACCCGCCGACGATGCGCAGGAGACGCTCTGGCGCACGTACTACGCGCATATCTTCAACCCGGCGCGGCTCAACCCGACCATGATGCGGCAGGAAATGCCGCAGAAATACTGGAAGAACTTGCCCGAAGCCACGCTGTTGCCGGAGCTGATCCGCGATGCCGGCATGCGTGTTCGCGAGATGGCCGAGCGCGCGCCCGAGCCGGTACGGCGACGGGTGCCGGCAGCGCCTGCGCCATTGCCGGAAGCGGCAACCCAAAGCCTGGCGCAGTTGCGCACTGCCGCACGCGATTGCCGGCGTTGCGAACTGTGGCAGCCGGCAACGCAAACGGTGTTCGGCGAAGGATCCGACGATGCGTCGGTCATGGTGATCGGCGAGCAGCCGGGCGATGAAGAGGACTTGAGCGGTCGTCCGTTTGTCGGGCCCGCCGGGCGCCTGTTCAACATGGCGTTAGGCGAGCTGGGTGTGGACCGCGAGACGTTCTACGTCACCAATGCGGTCAAGCATTTTCGTTTCGAGCAACGCGGCAAACGGCGGCTGCATCGCAATCCGGAGCGCACCCATGTGCAGGCCTGCAGCGGGTGGTTGCAGGCCGAACGGGCGCACTTGCGTCCGGCGCAGATCGTCTGCCTGGGCGCGACTGCGGCGCAAGCCGTGTTGGGAAGCCGCTTCCGATTGATGCAGCAACGCGGGCAATGGCAGCGCCTGGACGACGGCACGCCTGTATTGACCACGGTGCACCCGTCCTGGGTATTGCGCCAGCCATCGACGGATGCGCGCGAAGAAGGGTATCGCGGATTTGTCGAGGATCTCCGTCAGTTGCTGGATCCACCGCCGCCGTCCAGCGATCAGTCGAGATAGGAAATAGCGCGCCACACGGGCAAAAAAAGACGCGTGCAAGGGCACGCGCACGGTGTCGGAGAATCGGGACACCAAGCGGAGCCACCGGCAGGCCGGTCACTCCCTCACCGCCGTTTGGCGGTTTGATTGCGGTCGCTGGAGGCTGGCCCGCGTGACGCACAGCATGGTTGAACCACGCCTCGCCTGTGCTGGTGCGCTCGCAGATCAACTGCCATCCACTGCAGATCCGTGGCATGGCGTTGCCGATCAACTAGCGACAAACAGAACCGACCGGGTAGTCGTCAGGTGTTGCCTCCTGGTAGGCATCGTGTGTGTCGATGTCGACCAATGTCTGCGCTTGCCAAGCGCTCGCCGCATCGACGGCCAATCTCTTTAAAGCAGCGCCTCCCTTGCCATGAGGCGCTGCATGAAAGCGCTGCGCCATCGGCGGAAAAATCGCATTCCGCCGATGGCAGTGTGCGTGCGTCAGCAACGACGCGTCGCGGTGCGGCTGCAGGCCATTACGGCATCAGCACCTTGTCCACCACGTGGATCACGCCATTGCTCTGGATCACGTCGGCGATGGTGACGTTGGCGGTGTTGCCCTTGACGTCGGTGATGGTGACCTTCTTGCCATTGAGCCTGGCGGTCAGCGGCTCGCCCTGCACGGTGGTCAGCGTGGCGCTACCGCCACCGGCCTTGATCTTGGCGATCAGCGAGGCCGCATCCACCTTGCCCGGTATCACGTGATAGGTGAGCACCTTGGTCAGGGTCGGCTTGGATTCGGGCTTCAGCAAGGTGTCGACGGTGCCGGCCGGCAGTGCCGAAAACGCCGCATTGGTCGGCGCGAATACGGTGAACGGGCCCGGACCCTTCAGCGTCTCGACCAGGCCGGCCGCTTTGACGGCAGCCACCAGCGTGGTGTGGTCCTTGGAGTTGACCGCGTTGTCGACGATGTCCTTGGTCACCAGCATCGGCGCGCCGCCAACGGTCGGATTGGACGCAGCATAGGCGGGGGCCAGGGCGCTGGTCAGGGCAATGGCGGTGGCAACGGCAAGCGACTGGAATGAAGTCTTCATGAGGCATCGATCCTTTGGGTTGGCGATCGCCTGGATGGCAACCGTAGCGTCAATACGCGCCTGCGAAACGGCCGGATGCATCACGCTGTTTTGACATTCATCACCGCGTTCGGCGTGATGACGGCGGCGTCAGCGGAGTGCAAGCGCCGGTGCAGGAGTGGGGCCAGGACCGGCAGCGATACGACGCCGATCGCTGCATCCCGCTCGCGCGTCACCTGTGGCCATAGCGCGATGGCGAGGACCGTTCCAAGGAAACAGCAGCACACCGCAACGTCCCATCCATGCCCCCGGCTCGATCGGATCGACTGTTCGCGCACTCTCCGGCCGGCGTAGACGGGCCCGTGTCGAAAATGCCGGCCGCGGTTGCGGAAACGCCTGCGCGTCATCGCATCGTTCGCCACCGATCGAGCCGCAGCGGCTCTCCATCGCGTCGCTGCGCTATCGGTTTGCCGCAGGACACGCGTGCTCGAAGCGCGTCATTGCGCCTGTCTCCATCCGCCAGCGTATCGGGCACCGGCCAATTGAACCGAACCGCAACAACCCTGCCGCATCGCCCCACATGCCAAGGTGCGAGGCAATGCGGTGGTTTTCATCCCCGGGTGCAACACGGTATGGTCCGGTAGGTGCGTTGTTGTTGTGCGTCGCAATATGCGATGCCGCACGTGCGGCCGCTTTTTTTCATTCCGGGTTTTTCATGCATTCGATCGATGTCGTCCTCGCCATGTTGCTGGCGGTCGCGGCCAGCGGTTACCTCATCCGCATCCTGCCGTTTTCGCTGCCGTTGCCGTTGGTCCAGATCGCCCTGGGCGCGGTGGTCTCCGGCGTTTTCGATGCAGGGCACGAGTTGGAACCGGAGCTGTTCTTCCTGTTGTTCCTGCCGCCACTGCTGTTCCTGGATGGCTGGCGCATTCCCAAGCAAGGCTTGTTCCGCGACAAGGCGGCCATTCTGGAATTGGCGTTGGGGCTGGTCATCTTCACCGTGATTGGCGCCGGCTTCTTCATTCATTGGCTGATACCGGCGATGCCGCTGGCCGTGGCATTCGCGCTGGCGGCGATCATTTCGCCGACCGATCCGGTGGCGGTGTCCTCGATCGCCTCCAAGGTGCCGATTCCCAAGCGCCTGATGCACATCCTGGAAGGCGAGTCGTTGCTCAACGACGCCTCGGGCCTGGTGTGTTTCCAGTTCGCGGTGGCGGCGGTGCTGACCGGGACCTTCTCGGTGGCGGCCGCTTCGCTGACCTTTCTGTGGGTGGCGCTGGCCGGCCTGGCCCTGGGCGTGGCGACGACCTTTGGGTTGAGCCGCATCCAGGCCTGGATCTGGCGGCATTTCGGCGAGGAGCCCGGTTCGGCGATCCTGGTCAACCTGCTCACCCCATTTGCAGCGTATCTGCTGGCCGAAGCCTTCCACGCGTCCGGCATCCTGGCCGCAGTGGCCGCTGGCGTCACCATGAGCTATGTGGAAATGGCCGGCAACGCGCCGGGCAACATGCGCCTGCAGCGGTCGGCGGTGTGGGACACGGTGCAGTTCACCTTCAACGGCATCATCTTCGTGCTGCTGGGCGAGCAGTTGCCGGGCATCCTGGACGGTGCGGTGCGCAGCGTCCAGGAGGCCGGGCACCTCAATCCGTGGTGGCTGGCGGTGTACGTGGCCACCATCAGCGCTAGCTTGATGGCGTTGCGCTTCGTGTGGGTGTTCCTGTCGCTGCGCTGGAACATCTTCAAGGCGCAACGGCGCGGCGAGGCGCATGTCAGCCCGCCGTGGCGAATCGTGGTGGCGGTATCGTTGGCCGGCGTGCGCGGTGCGATCACCCTGGCCGGCGTGCTCACGCTGCCATTGATGCTGGAGGACGGCTCGCCATTTCCGGCCCGCCAGTTGGCGATCTTTCTGGCCGCCTCGG
This sequence comes from Xanthomonas citri pv. citri, assembly GCF_000961215.1. Taxonomy (NCBI): domain Bacteria; kingdom Pseudomonadati; phylum Pseudomonadota; class Gammaproteobacteria; order Lysobacterales; family Lysobacteraceae; genus Xanthomonas; species Xanthomonas citri. The sequence continues at coordinate 4,353,119 of NZ_CP008998.1, read as the reverse complement.
TGATCCTGGTGTCGCTGCTGGTGGCCAGCGTCGCGTTGCCGCGCCTGTTGCGCGGTCTGGAACTGCCCGAGGAAGAAGACGAGCAACTCAAGGAAGACCTAGCCGTGAAGGCCGCTTCGCAGGCGGCGCTGGAGGCAGTGGAAAAACTGCGCCAGCGGCTGGTGGACGGCAGCAAGCATGCCGAGCGCTACAACGCAGCGGCCAACCAGGTGAGCCAGCGCTATCAGCGCAAGCTCGGCGCGGTGGACATGGCCGAGACCGATCCGGAAGAGGCGGTTGCCTACGAAAAGGCGCTGCGTCAGTTCCGCCATGCGGCATTGGTGGCCGAGCGCAATGAGTTGTTCAAGCTTGCGCGACGACGCGAGATTTCCGACGACCTGTCGCGACGGCTGGTGCGCAACCTGGATCTGATCGAGTCGCGCAAGCGCGCTTGAGCGCGCTGATGCGCGCGGTAATCGGGAATCGGGATTGGGGAATCGCAAGAGCCACGGCGGTTGCCGTGTTTGGGTAGGAGCGCACCTGAGCGCGATGGGGCGTTGGTGGAAAAGCCCATCGCGCTCAGGCGCGCTCCTACATGGAGATACGCCAACAGCCAGATGCAGCGTGCGTGCGCAGCCCAGTTCGCTCACGCTCCTGCGCGCGTGTCGGGAGACACTATCCCACCCGCACTGCTGCCATTTTCATGGCGCACGGCCTACCCTGTGGCGCTTATCGTTCCCGTGCCAAACCCATGACTTCGATCGTTTCCATCCAGGGCTTGAGCAAGACCTATGCCGGCGGTTTCCAGGCGCTCAAACAGGTGGATCTTGAGATCCGGCGTGGCGAGATCTTCGCGCTGCTCGGCCCCAACGGCGCCGGCAAGACCACCTTGATCAGCATCATCTGCGGCTTGATCAACCCCAGCACCGGCAGTGTGCTGGCCGACGGGCACGACATCGTGCGCGACTACCGCGCCGCGCGTGCCAGCATCGGCCTGGTGCCGCAGGAACTGGCCACCGATGCGTTCGAAACGGTGTGGGCCACGGTACGTTTCAGTCGCGGGCTGTTCGGCAAGCCGGCCAATCCGCAATATCTGGAAACCATCCTGCGCGAGCTGTCGCTGTGGGAGAAACGCAACAACAAGATTTCCACGCTCTCCGGCGGCATGAAGCGGCGTGTGCTGATCGCCAAGGCGCTCGCCCACGAGCCGCGCATCCTGTTCCTGGACGAGCCCACGGCCGGTGTGGACGTGGAGCTGCGTCACGACATGTGGCAGATGGTGCGGCGGCTGCGCGAGCATGGCACCACCATCATCCTGACCACCCATTACATCGAAGAGGCCGAAGACATGGCCGACCGCGTCGGTGTCATCAATCGCGGCGAGCTGGTATTGGTGGAAGACAAGCGCACGCTGATGCGCAAGCTGGGCAAGAAGCAGCTCACGCTGAGCCTGCAGGCGCCGTTGCAGGCGCTGCCCGCCGCGCTGGCCGATCTGCCGCTGGAGCTGGCGGCCGACGGCAGTAACCTGATCTATACCTTCGACACCCAGGCCGAGCAGACCGGCATCGGTGCCTTGCTGCGCCGGCTCAACGAGCAGGGCATCGACTTCAAGGATCTGCATTCCAGCGAAAGTTCGCTGGAAGAGATCTTCGTCAACCTGGTGCATGGCGCACGTCAGCAGGAGGTGCGCGCATGAATGTGCATGCGATTGCAGCGATCTACCGTTTCGAAATGGCGCGCGCCTTCCGCACGCTCACCCAGTCGATCGCCTCGCCGGTATTGTCGACCTCGCTGTACTTCGTGGTGTTCGGGGCCGCGATCGGTTCGCGCATGGGCGATATCGACGGCATCAGCTACGGCGCCTTCATCATTCCCGGCCTGGTGATGCTGTCGCTGCTCAACGAGAGCATTTCCAACGCCTCGTTCGGCATCTACATGCCGCGCTGGGCCGGCACCATCTACGAGGTGCTGTCCGCGCCGGTGGCGTGGTGGGAGATCGTGATCGGCTACGTGGGCGCGGCGGCGACCAAGTCGGTGATGCTGGGGTTGTTGATCCTGCTGACCGCACGGCTGTTCGTGCCGTATGAGATCGCGCACCCGGTGTGGATGCTGGGCTTTCTGGTGCTCACCGCGCTGACCTTCAGCCTGTTCGGTTTCATCATCGGCATCTGGGCCGATGGCTTCGAAAAATTGCAGGTGATTCCGCTGATGGTGGTGACGCCGCTGACCTTCCTGGGCGGCAGTTTCTATTCGATTAACATGCTGCCGCCGTTGTGGCAGAAGGTCACGCTGTTCAATCCGGTGGTGTATCTGATCAGCGGCTTCCGCTGGAGTTTTTACGGCAGGGCCGATGTGCATATCGCAGTGAGCACCGGCATGACGTTCCTGTTCCTGCTGGTGTGCCTGGGCATCGTGGCGGCGATCTTCCGCAGCGAATATCGGCTCAAGGCGTGAGTGGTGGATGCAATGGTTTGGTTGGCCGCATTCTGGTGGATGCCGGCAGGTGTCCTGGTAAGGCGCTGAGTGGGTCGAATGCGCGGTGCCCTCACCGCTCGCGGGACACGCCGTAAACCCATCCGTGCGGGCTCGATGGCGGCATCCATGCCGCCATCGAGCCCGCAAGCGGTGAGGACACCGCACCAGACAGTTTCCCGGCGGCTTTGTTGAAAGCTCTGCGCACCGACCAACTTGACTGGTCCTTGCCGGCCCACCGTCGCGGGACCCTTGGCGGCATGGATGCCGCTACGTGTCCGGCTTCGGTGGGCGGCGAGGGCCCTGCGGCCAGGGCACAGATCAGCCGACCTGCAGCAGCGTTGTGTGAAGTCGTGTTGTCCGTTGCTTTTACTCGGCAGCCTTGGCGCCGTCCTTGCTGTCCAGGTAATAGGCCACCACTTCGCCCTTGATCTTCATCGTCATCGGGTTGCCGCGACGGTCGCGCGCCTTGCCGACCTGCACCTTGATCCAGCCTTCGCTGACCGAGTATTCCTCCACGTTGTCGCGTTCGACACCGTTGAAGCGCACGCCGACGCCGCGGTTGAGGGCATCGGCATTATGGAACGGGCTGCGTGCGTCGATGGCCAGGTGATCGGGAGGGGTATCGCTCATGGGAAAGGCGTCATGGCGGCCGGGATAGCCGTCTTCGGCCGCACAGGATACGGGCCTGCGCCGGGAAGACCAGTCCTGGCGACGCGGTGACGTGCGCCAATCGGTTTGCTTGCGCGCCGTCAGGCCTCACACTTCTGCCCCTGCACTCCAGCAAACGAGACCGCAATGCCTGACAACAGTGCCGACTACGAAGACGACGAAGGCCTGCAGCCCGAGGGCGACGAAGACGATGTGGATGACCATCCGGCGCGGGTGTGGAACCTGCTGTTGCTGATCAACCCCGGCGACGAGGACACCGCGTTGGCCCAGTTCGACGCCTGGCGCGAAACGCAGGCCGAGGTCGATCACGACGCAGGCGACGACGCCTGGTTGTGGGCGCTGAAGGACGTGATCGACTGGCGCTCGGGCTTCTATGTGGACTGGAAGGACGCCGATGCGTTCATCGCCGCCATCGACGAACTCAGTGCGCGCTGGAACCTGCGCATCGACTGGGGCGGCGACCTGGACGACGAAGACTTCGCCGGCAACTTGGAGGTCCCCGATTTGATGGCGGTGGCATTCGACCGCCTGCGCGAGCACGGCTACTCGCTGTGGAACTGGAACACCGGTTGCGATGCCTACGCCGGCTGGATTGCGCTCAGCCGCGACGACGACGCCATGCTGGCGCTGACCTCGTTGCTGGGGGTGGAAGTGCGGCTGGGGAATGAGGCGTTTTGAATGTTAATCGGGAATCGGGAATCGCGGGAGCGGTCTGTGGGTGTGTAGGGCGTGTCGAGCCGTGGTAGTGCGCACTCCGCGGCAGCACGCCTAGCGCGTGGTGCCGGTAGGGTCAGCCGCGCAGGCATGGTCCACGGCCCGGCGATTGCCACGTAGGAGCGTGCCTGCGCGCGACGGGCGTCACCGGGACAGCCCCTCGCGCTCGGGCGCGCTCCTACAACAGCGAGCCGTCGTGGTGCGGAGGGGAAGCCGACGTCGTGAAGTTGCAGGCCTCTTTACCAGGACGCATGCACGGCCCAGCGATTGCCACGTAGGAGCGTGCCTGCGCGCGACGGGGGGCACCGGGACAGCCCCTCGCGCTCGGGCGCGCTCCTACAACGGCGAGCCGCCAATCAGGTTGCGGCCACCGCCGTTGCGACTCCCTAATCCCGATTCTCCAATCCCCTGCCTCAGGGCGCTTCGGCCCGCGCCTGCGCCCGCGCATTGGCGATCAAGGCCTTGAGCAGTGCGCGGTCGGTGTGGCGGGAGATGGGAATGGCGCCGAAGGCAATGGCCTCAAGGCGGAGCGGTGCGGGCACGTCGTAGTGCGCACCGCTGAGTTTGTTCTGGAAAGCGCGGCGGGGAATGCCCAGCCGCGCCGCCATGGCATGCAGCTCGTCCAGCGTATCGCCGAGCAGGTGCGCCCAGCGCTGGTCGCGCCACAGGTGCACCGCATCGTCGACATAGACGGCCATCGGCCGGGTCAGGCCTTCTTGGACGTCTTCGGCTTCTTGCCCGCGCTGTCGCCGTCGGGCTCGTCCGTTGCAGTGTCGGACGCCTCGTCGCTGGCGTCTGCAGCACTGTCGGTGGCGCTGGCAGTGTCGTCTTCAGCCACGTCGTCAGCACCGGCCTCGGTGCCGGCGTCCTCTGCTGCGTCTTCCGCGTCGCCGTCTTCATCCGCATCGGCGTTCTGGAACTCGGACACCAGCTTGGTCAGGTATTCCTCGGCGGTCTGGCCTTCGTCGGCGGCCAGGTCGTCGATCATCTGCTGCAGCTGGGTCGAATATTCCAGCGAAATGGTCTTGCCTTCGGCTTCCTGCAGGTTGGCCAGGTGCTTGAGCATGGCCAGCATCGGGACCGGGTTGTCGGCACTGCCCATGGTCTGGCCGCCGATCGACAACATCCACTCGCTGCCACCCTGCAGGCCGATCGCGGCGACCACGCGGCCATCGGCGTCCTGCAGCACGGCATGGTTGGTGACCTGGGGCGCCTGGCCCAGACGGACGAAGGGGCGCTTGGGCTGCTGCTTCTTGCGCTTGTCGCGCTTGGCCTTGGAATTGCGGGACACGGTGTTCTCGACGCTGGGAATGGCCGGCCATTCTAGAGCGTGCGCCGCACGATGCGATGCGTAGCGGAGTTGGCCCGTGGCGGCGGCCGGGCCGGCGGGACGCACCGTCTTTGCAGGCACCGACCGAGGAGCCGCCACCAGTACGCCAAGCCCGAACAACCGCAGGCCATGTTCCGTGGGGGCGATTTCCTGGCAAATCCCAATCGCCGCCTGCGCCTCCAGGCCTCCCGCCCCGCGTTACTGCTTCTCCACCGCCGCTTCAGCCGCTTTGGCGAGCGCCGTGGCAGAGGCCACCTGCGCGCTGGAAGACATGCGTGGTCCTGCCGGACGCGCAGCAGCAGTTCCTGCCGATGCCAGGGCCGGGGCCGCCGCAGCGACTGGCGGGGCCGTGGCTGGTTTTGCGCCTTCGGCAGGCGTCCCCACGGTGGCGGTGCCGGTGGCCGCGGCGCCGCTCAGATCCGGCACCTGGGTGTCGGCATCGTGCAGCGATTTGCCCAGGGCCACGCCTTGTCCGGCGCCGGCCAGGGCCGCGTTTTCGGCGTCCTGGGTCATCACCACGATACTGATGCGGCGGTTGATCGGGTTCTGCGGATCGGTCTTGTCGAACAGCACCGACGAGGACAGCCCCACCACGCGCGTCACCTTGGCATCGGACATGCCCCCGGCCACCAGGGCGCGGCGCGCGGCATTGGCGCGGTCGGCGCTGAGTTCCCAATTGGTGTAGCCGGCATCGCTGCTGTAGGCGGTGGTGTCGGTATGGCCGGTGATGCTGATGTGGTTGGGCACTTGATTGATGAAGCTGGACAGCTCGCGCAGGATCGCCACCGTATACGGCTTGAGTTGGTCGCGGCCGATGTCGAACATGGGGCGGTTCTGCTTGTCCACGATCTGGATGCGCAGGCCATCGGGCGTGAGGTCCAGCAGCAACTGGTCCTTGAACGGCTCCAGCGCCTGGCTCTTGTCGATGGCCTCTTTCAGGTCCTGCATCAGCGCTTCCAGGCGCTTCTTGTCCTTGGCGCGGCTGTCCACGTCGGTATCGGCCGCGTTGTCGCGCTTGCGGCCCATTTCGTCCTTCTGCCCCTTGGCCATGTCGGCGGTACCGCCGAGCTTGATCATCGAGGTGCTGGCGCCGCCGGGTCCGTTCATGCCGGGCGAAGGCGCTGGCGATTTGCCGGACAGCGGGCTGGGGTTGCGGAAGTATTCGGAGATCGCCGCGCGCTGTTCCTTGGTGGTGGCCGCCATCAGCCACAGCACCAGGAAGAAGGCCATCATCGCGGTCACGAAGTCGGCAAAAGCCACCTTCCAGGCGCCGCCATGATGGCCGCCGCCCTGTACCTTCTTGACCCGTCTGATGATGACGGTGGATTTGGCCTCGGCCATGACCGTGGCCCTACTTGATCGTCTTCAGGTGCGTTTCGAAATCGCCGAAGCTCGGACGCACATTGGAGGGCAGGGTCTTGCGCGCGAATTCCAGCGCAATCTTCGGGTTGTAGCCACGCAGGCACGCCAGCAGCGCGGTCTTGACCGCTTCGTAGATGCGCCCGTCCTGCTCGGCACGCGCTTCCATCGCCGCCGACAATGGCGAGACGAAGCCGTAGGCCAGCAGGATGCCGAGGAAGGTGCCGACCAGCGCGGCGCCGACGTGGTGGCCGATCTCTTCGATTGGCCCGCCGATCGAGCCCATGGTGATCACGATGCCGAGCACCGCCGCCACGATGCCGAAGCCGGGCAGGCCGTCGGACACCTTGCTCAGCGCATGCGAAGGTGCCAGAGCTTCGTGATGGTGTTTTTCCAGTTCCAGTTCGAGCAGCGGTTCCAGCTCGTGCGGCTCGATGTTGCTGCCGATCATCAGGCGCAGGCAGTCGGTGATGAAGTCCAGCAGGTGATGGTCGGCCACCACCTTGGGGTAATTGCCGAAGATGGTGCTGTCCTGCGGCTTTTCGACATGGTCTTCCAACGCCATGAAGCCATCGCGGCGCGCCTTGTTCAGCAGCTCGTAGATCAGGCTCAGGGTGTCCTTGTAGTCGTCGGACTTGTACTGCGGGCCCTTGAACACGCCCATGATGCCGCTGAGGGTTTCCTTGACGATCTTGCCCGGCGTGCTGACCAGGAAGGCGCCCAATGCCGCGCCACCGATGATCATCAGCTCGTACGGCTGCCACAGCGCGCCCAGCTTTCCGTGCGACAGCACGTAGCCGCCGAGGACGCTGACGATGACGACGATGAAGCCAACGATGATGAGCATGGCGCAGCCGGAAGCAAACTGGGGTTGCTAGTGGTTTCGGCTTGCGCAGCCGATTCTTGAAGCGCACGGCGTGAAGACGTGCGTTGTCGCTGAATGTCTAGCCGATTGTGGTGGCGGTCTCATGCACGCATTTAAGCGCCTCGCCGCCTGCCAGCGACAGCGTCGATTCGCCGGCGTGTTCCCAGAATTGGTTGCCCTGCGCATCGGCAAAGCGCGCCCCGGATGCCGCCTGGGCACTGAGCAGGATCAGCGTGCGGCCTTCGAGGGTCAGCTGCAGGGTATCGGTGGCCGCGTCGAAGCGTGTCGCGATCGTGCGCGGACCGCAGCGCCAGGCCACCGTCTGCGCAGGAAGCGTGGGGTCGGCAGCCGCCGCGGCTGGGGCGGGCGTCTTGGCCGGACGCGGCAGCGGGCCGGTCACGCTGGCGTCGGTGCCTGTGGCAAGCGGGCGGGCATCGGCTTGGATGCCGGCTGGCTGCGCTTGTGCGGGCTTGGCGTCCCGCGCTGCCGGGGGCGGGCTACCTGCGCTGCAGCCGGCGAGAGCGGCGGACAGCAGGCCGGTAAGCAGCAGGGATGAGGACGTATGCATCTGCGGACTCCTGCCTGGTCGGGATCGCCGCCGGGTTGTGGCGGCTGGGACGTAGCCTGCGTGTGGCCGCCCGTACGGAAATCAAGCCGTGTCTGGAGTTCTCGCGCCGCAACCGATTTTCACAGCGCTATCGCCGGCTCGAAGCACCCGTGAGCGGTGCTGGCCTCAGCGCACAAAAGCGCAGGGAGGCGTTGTCGAGCACCTCCAGGCACTGCAATGGCCGTGTCCTCGCAGGTACGCGGGCCATCAGGCCGCCTGCGCCTCGGCGCCTCGGCGATGCAGGGGGTTCGGCAGGGCCTGGCCGTTTTCGGTGAAGCCCAGCGAGACCGAGTTCAGGCAGTGGCGCTCGCCAGTGGGGGGCGGGCCGTCCGGGAACACATGGCCCAGATGGCTGTCGCAGCGCGCGCACACGATTTCGGTGCGGATCATGCCGTAGCTGGTGTCGCGGATCTCGCGCACATGGGCAGGGTCGTAAGGCGCAAAGAAGCTCGGCCAGCCGGTGCCGGACTCGAATTTGGCGCTGGAACGGAACAACGGCAGGCCGCACAGCCGGCAGGTGTAGACACCGTCCAGCTTGTTGTCCAGGAACACCCCGCAGAACGGCGCCTCGGTGCCATGGTGCAGCAGCACGCGCTGTTCCTCGTCGCTGAGCCCGGCGATCAGGGCATCGCGTTGGGCGGGGGAGGGAGGGGTCAGATCGAACTGGCTCATGGGGTTCTCGCATGCGCTCGCCAGCGGGGTGCCGGCGCCTGCTTCCGTGATGTGGGCATTGTCGGGGTGGTTCAACCGTTGAGACGCAGCCAACAGCCCGCCACTGCGGCGGAGGTCAGCCCTTCTTCGCACCGCAACCACCTTGCGAAAGCGTTCATCCCCCGGCCGGTCGCATGCATTGTCGCAGCGTCCTTGCGCCCCAATCACTGCATGACCGTCGAAACACGCAAGGTGCCTGTCATGGCGATCCACGCATCAAGCCGCCGCGTTCTGCTGTGCGTTCTACTGACGATGGCCGGCGCGGTGGCGGCGCAGTCGGCCACCACCACGCGCTCGTCCACGACCTTGCAGCCCATCACCACGCCGACGCCCGTCCAGCCCACGGTGACGCCGCCGCGCGCGCTGCAGCCGGCGCCTTCCACCGCACCGGTGCCCTCGCAGCTGGGGCAACGTCCGGTCGCGCCGAGCATCCCCACGCACGGGCCGGCACAAACGCCGATCGCGCCTGCGGGCAGCCAGGTGGCGCCGACCAAGCCGATGGTCTACGACCGCAATGGCCGCTTGCTGCAGGGCATGCAGCCGGCCGGCGCCAACCGGGTGCTGGATACCAAGACCGGCCGCTACTACGACGCGGTACCGGCGGGCGATGGCATGCGCGTGGTGCGCTGACAGCAGCGGCGCAATCTGCTGGTGCCAACCGCCAACCGCCAACCGCCAACCGCCAACCGCCGAATCCCGAATCCCGAATCCCGAATCCCGAATCCCGGCTCAATCGGCGATCGGCAACGCTAGCGTCTCCTTGACCTCTTCCATCACGATGTAGCTCTTGGATTCACGCACATGCGGCATGGTCAGCAAGGTGCTGCCGAGCAACTTGCGGTAGGACGCCATCTCGCTGATGCGCGCCTTGAGCAGATAGTCGAAGTCGCCGGAGACCAGGTGGCACTCCAGCACGTTGGGCAGCTTTAGCGCGGCGCGGCGGAATTCTTCGAAGATATCGCCGGATTTGTAGGCCAGGCTGATCTCCACGAATACCAGCAGGCTGGCCTTGAGGTAGTGCGGGTCCAGCCGCGCGTAATAGCCGGTGATGGCGCCGTCGCGCTCCAGCCGTCGCACGCGCTCGGTGCACGGCGTGGTCGATAGGCCGACCCGCTCGCCCAGTTCGGTAAACGAAATCCGCCCCTCCTGCTGCAGGATGCGCAGGATCTTGCGGTCGATCTTGTCCAGCTCGCGGGCGCGGATGCTCATGGGGTTTGTCTCGGCAAGGTTTGGCAGGAAGTTTCACTGCAAAGCCGTGCTGATTCCAGAAATGGCACTGCCTGGCTCGCAATATACTGCGTCTAACTGTCCCCCTCTGTGCGTAGTTCTGGGGGAATGCCCTTTTCAGGAGAACGACATGCGTGTGCTCATTCTCGGTAGCGGCGTCATCGGCGTGACCAGTGCGTGGTACCTGGCGCAGGCCGGTTGCGAAGTGACCGTGGTCGACCGCCAGCCGGCGGCGGCGCTGGAGACCAGCTACGCCAACGCCGGCCAGCTGTCGTTCGGCTACACCTCCCCCTGGGCCGCACCCGGCGTGCCTGGCAAGGCGGTGAAGTGGCTGTTCGAGCAGCACGCACCGCTGTCGATCCGCCCCACCCGCGACCTGCGCCAGCTGGCCTGGCTGAGCCAGATGCTGCGCAACTGCACCGCCGAGCGCTATGCGGTGAACAAGGCGCGCATGGTGCGCATGTCCGACTACAGCCGCGATTGCCTCAACGCCTTGCGCGCCGAGACCGGCATCGAATTCGAAGGCCGCCAGCTGGGCACCACGCAGTTGTTCCGCACCCAGCAGCAGCTGGACGCGGCCGCGCAGGACATCGAAGTGCTGGCCCAGTACGGGGTGCCGTACGAGCTGCTGAGCCCGGCGCAGATTGCGCAGTTCGAACCTGGCCTGGCCGGCGGCGGCGCGCAGATGGCCGGCGCGTTGCGCCTGCCCGAAGACCAGACCGGTGACTGCCGCCTGTTTACCCAACGCCTGGCCGAACTGGCCACGCAGGCAGGTGTCACGTTCCGCTATGGGCAGCAGATCGAGCGGCTGGAGCATGCCGGCGGCCAAATCACTGGCGTGCAGATCGATGGCCGCATCGAGACCGCCGACCGCTACGTGCTGGCGCTGGGCAGCTATTCGGCCGACGTGCTGCTCTCGCTCGGCCTGCATTTGCCGGTGTACCCGCTCAAGGGCTATTCGCTGACCATCCCGATCGTCGATGCGCAGCGCGCGCCGACCTCTACGGTGCTGGACGAGAGCTACAAGATCGCGCTCACCCGTTTCGACGACCGTATCCGCGTCGGCGGCATGGCCGAGGTGGCCGGCTTCGACATGTCCTTGAATCCGCGTCGTCGCGCCACCCTGGAAATGGTGGTCAACGACCTGTTCCCCGGCGGCGGCGATCTGGCCCAGGCCGAGTTCTGGACCGGCTTGCGGCCGGCCACCCCGGATGGCACCCCGGTGGTCGGCGCCACGCCGTATGCCAACCTGTTCCTCAACACCGGTCACGGCACGCTGGGCTGGACCATGGCCTGCGGTTCCGGGCGCTATCTGGCCGACCTCATGCAGGGCCGCACGCCCGAGATCGATACCGAAGGCCTGGACGTGTTCCGCTACCTGTCGCCGCGCAGCGTGCGCCCGCATCGGGAGGCCGCGTAGTGCGTCCTGCGCAAGCGTCGATCGATCTGGAGGCATTGCGCCACAACTACCGCCTGGCCAAGCGCCTGGGCGGCAGCAAGGCGCTGGCGGTGGTCAAGGCCGACGCGTACGGACACGGTGCAGTGCGCTGCGCGCAGGCGCTGGAGCCGGAAGCCGATGGCTTTGCAGTGGCCTGCATCGAAGAGGCGCTGGAACTGCGCCAGGCCGGCATCCGTGCGCCGATCCTGTTGCTGGAAGGATTCTTCGAACACGACGAGCTGCGCCTGATCGCCGAGCACGACCTGTGGACGGTGGCTGCCACGCCGCAGCAGGTGCGCGCGCTGGCCGAGTTCCAGAGCCCGCGGCCGTTGCGGGTATGGTTGAAGCTGGACAGCGGCATGCATCGGCTGGGTCTGTCGCCGGAAGATTTCCGCGCCGCCTGGTTGCGCCTGCGGGGGCTGCCGCAGATCGCCTCGCTGGTGCTGATGACCCATCTGGCGCGTGCCGACGAATTGGACTGCAGCCGCACCGACGAGCAGGCGGTGGCCTTTGCGCTCACCGCAGGCGGCATGCGCGCGGAAACCAGCCTGCGCAATTCGCCCGGCCTGCTCGGCTGGCCGGCGCTGCGCAACGACTGGTCGCGCCCGGGGCTGATGTTGTACGGCGCCAACCCGTTCCCGCAGGACACCGAAAACACCGCGCAGCTGCGCCCGGTGATGACGCTGCGCTCGCGCATCATTTCGGTTCGCGAGCTGCCGGCCGGCGAACCGGTGGGCTACGGCGCACGCTTTGTTGCCGAGCGGCCGACGCGTGTCGGCGTCGTGGCGATGGGCTATGCCGACGGCTACCCGCAGTTCGCACCCAACGGCACCCCGGTGCTGGTGGACGGCCAGGTCTGTCCGTTGGCCGGTCGCGTCTCGATGGACATGCTCACCGTGGACCTCACCGACCACCCGCAGGCCGACATCGGCACGCCGGTGCAGCTGTGGGGTGATGCACCGCAGGTCGGCGCACTGGCCGCGCAATGCAACGTCAGCGCGTACCAACTGCTGTGCGGGCTCAAGCGGGTGCCGCGGGTGTATATGGGCGAGGCAGCAGCGAAGGAGGGAGTCACGCGTTGAGGTATCCCTTCTCCCACCGGGACATCGTGCTCCTTCATGGAGAGAAGGTGCCCGAAGAGGCGGATGAGGGGACGTGCGAAGCCACATGCACTTCGAACAACACGTGGGCTTGCTCGTATCCTCACACCAACCCCCGGCCCGCGCTAGCAGCGCGAGCGCTCCAAGGCACGCGCCAGTGGCGCGCAAGCAGTGCCTTTCCGCCCCGAGGGGAGAGGGGCTTTAGGGCGCCGACAGACAAAAACGGCGCGTCGCCACGCGCCGTTGTCATTCGAGGCCGAGTTGCTGTTACGGCGCCGTCAGCACCAATCAATCACAACCCAGCCGTACTGCGATCAGCGCGGAACTGCTTGCGCACCCAGTCGTCGATCATCGCCTTCTCGAAGCGCAGCGGGTCGCTGTCGGTCAGGCGCGGTCCGCTCATCAGAAAGGCCGAATCCACCAGCTTGCGTTCGCCCTGGTCGATCACGCGGCCATCGGCACCGGTGAGCGTGTAGGTGAAGCTCAGGCGCGGCGGGTAGATGTCCTTGACCACGCGCACGTCCTGCATGCGCGGCCCGTGCCAGGGCTCGTACTGGCCGGCGCGGCGGATGTCGGTGATGGTCACGCTCAGGTGCTGGCCATCGGGCAACTGGCGCGCTGCGCTCTGCTGAAAGTGGGTGGCCAGCTGGGTCACCCAATCGCCACGTTGCGCCTCCCAACGGTTGCCGCTGAAGCGCACCTCGGAGAACTGCGCAGGGTCGGTCCAGCGCACATCCACCTTGCCATCGCCGCTGAGCGCGCGCGGCGCATCGGGGTCGGTGACGGTGCGCACCCCGGCCTGCACGCCGGTCGCCGCAAGCAAGCCAGCCAGCAGCAGGCTGGCGCCGGAAAGAGTGGAACGTTTCATCGAAAGCCTCCAAGCGGAAGGTACGTTGTGTATCGGCTGTTCTCGCAGTGTGGGGGTGCTTCCGAGAGCCCGCAACGCGCTGCACGCCTGGGTTCGCGACCACGTTGCCGCGCGGTTAATCCGCACCGCAAAGCCATGACGGCAGGTTCACTGCGCCTGCGCCCGCGCTTCACGGCACAGCCCGGAAGATCACCAGCATGGACACCCACTCTTTCCGCACAAAATCAGCGTCTTCGGCGCCGGCACACATGCCGTCGGACGTGCGTTTGCAATTCATCGACTGGGCCAAACAGCACGGTCACAACCCCGCGTCCGGTGCGGCCGCCTTCGTGGCACTGCAGAGCGAGGTCGACCTGGACCTGGCCACGCGCGCGTTGCAACTGGAGCCGGGTGCCGATCCGCGTGATGCGCTCCGCGAGCATCTGGCGGCGTTGGCGCGCCAGGTGGATGTGGCCGTGCAGTTCCCGCCGGTCTACACCTATACCGCGGCCAATGGCCTGGACTACCGCTATTCGCTGATGTTGGTCATTGCCGAAGATTGCGTGGAGTGGACCGGCCGGGTCTGGCACGACCTAGACTACCAGGGGATGCTCACCGGCCGTGGACAGGGTCCGCGCGCTAACTACACCCAGCTGGCGCGCATGGCGCTGGAACACGAGCTTGATCAGGAGCGTCCCCGTTATGTCCAGGCATGAACTCGAATTGCAACTGCCGGTGGGCGCGCAGATTGCCACTGGGGAAGACGGCTTCAGCCAGCGCTGCCGCGTCGAATGCGCACAGTTGGGGGTGGCGCGGGTGCGCCTGTTGCTGCTGGATTCCGATTACACACGGTCCACCGCCTGGCGCGAGGAAGCGCAGCGCTGGATGGACGAGCAGCTGCGCCGCGAGGGGGAATGGGTCTTCCGCGGCGTGATCGCCGGCATCGTGGTGCTGGCAACCTGCATCGGCTTCGCTGCCACCACCTTGTGGTGAGCCCGGGACTTGGCAACGAAAACGTGAACTTTGGCAGCCTGGCGTGCACCCGCTGACGACATCGGGCATGGTTTCATCTGCCCGTCATCCGCTCCGGCAGCATCCGTGGTTTCCGATTTGAGCACTCCTCCTTCCAGCCCTACGCTGGCTGCCGCACTGCCGGCCGCCATCGCCGAGCCGTTTCTGGACCCGGCGATGTATCACGAGATTTTCCACAACATCGACGCCGGGTTTTGCGTCATCGACATGGTGTTCGACGGCGAGCAGGCGGTGGACTATGTGATCCGCACCACCAATGGCGCCTTCGAGCGCTATACCGGTCTGTCGCCCAACGCACTGAACGTCTCCATCCGCAACCTGCTCCCCGAACACGAGCAGGAATGGTTCGACCGCTATGGTCACGTTGCGCGCACCGGCAACCGCATCCACTTCGAAATGCAGGCCAAGGCGCTCAAGCGCTGGTATTCGGTGGATGCGTTCCGGGTCGGGCAGCCGGAGCAGGCGCGGGTGGCGATCCTGTTCATGGACATCACCGAGCGCAAACGCGTCGAGCGCGAGCTGGCCGAAAGCGAGGCGCGTTTCAGTGCGCTGGCCGACGGCTTGCCGATGCCGGTGTGGGTGCTGGACGCGCAGGGCGTGGTGCGCTTCGTCAACAGCGCGTATGGCGAATTCTTTGGCCTGGATATCTCCAGCGGTACGGTGTCGGCGTGGAGCGAACTGCTGCATCCGGACGACTTGCCGACCTTCCAGTTCGAGCTGGCGGCATCGCTGCAGGAACAGCGCGGCCTGCGCGCGCTGGTGCGCGCGCGCCGCCATGATGGGCAGTGGCGCTGGATCGAAATGACCGCCACCCCGCGCTATTCGGCCGACGGCCGTTTCATCGGCCTGGCCGGCAGCAGCCCGGACGTGACCGAGCAGCGCGAGATCGAACTGGCGCGCGAGCAATTGCTGGAGTCCGAGCGCAGCGCGCGCAACGAGGCCGAAAGCATGGCGCGGCTGAAGGACGAGTTCCTGGCCACGCTGTCGCACGAACTGCGCACCCCGCTGACCACCATCCTGGGCTGGAGCGAGTTGCTGCTGCAGCGGGTCGAAGAAGGCCAGCCCTACTACAAGGGGCTGTCGGTGATCGCCAGCAGCGCACGTGCGCAGAAGCGGCTGATTTCCGACATGCTCGATCTCAGCAGCATGTTGCTGGGCAAGGTGCAGCTGGAAGTCGAATCGCTGGATCTGGTCGAGCAGGTGCGCGAAGCCTTGAATACCCAGGAACTGGCTGCCGAAGGCAAGGACCAGGTCCTGGAGCTGCATGTGCCGCCCACGCCGTGCCTGGTGCTTGGCGATGCCACGCGCCTGCAGCAGGTGTTGTGGAACTTGCTGTCCAACGCGATCAAGTTCACCCCGGCACATGGTCGTATCGACGTCAAGATCGAGCGCGACGACGGGCATCTGGTGGTATCGGTCTGCGACTCCGGCGATGGCATTGCAGCGGAATTCCTGCCGCATCTGTTCGGCCGTTTCCGCCAGGCCGACGGCACCACCACGCGCCAGCATGGCGGCCTTGGTCTGGGCCTGGCCATCGTGCAACAGCTGGTGGAAATGCACGGCGGCCAGGTCGGTGCCACCAGTGGCGGCCGTGGCAAGGGCGCGACCTTCACCGTGCGGCTGCCGGAACACGTTCCCGATCAGGCCAAGCGCCCACGCCGCGAATTGCGGCGGCGTCTGATGTCCGAACAGATCGTCGAAGCGCGCGCGCTCAACGGTCTGCGCCTGCTGGCGGTCGAAGACCAACCGGACATGCTCGATTATCTGCGGCGTCTGCTCGAAGAGCAGGGCGCCGAAGTGGTCACCGCCGGCAGCGCCACCGATGCGCTGGCATTGATCGATCATCGTGGCCACGCGCGCTTCGATCTGATGCTGACCGATATCGGCATGCCGGGCATGGACGGTTACGGCTTGATCCGCACGGTGCGCGAAAACCTCGGGTTGACTGCTACCGCGTTGCCGGCCGTGGCAGTCACCGCCCTGGCCCGCGAAGACGATCGCAAGCGCGCGCTGGAGTCCGGGTTTCAGGAACATCTGGCCAAGCCCTACAGCGTGGCGCAGCTGGTCACGGCCGTGCGTGCCGCCCGCCAGGCGGTGGAGTAACCGGCGCGCGGCGGTACGGCCGCGCATCGGGTGATGGCAACGTGGGTGAGGCGACGCGTTGGATACGCAGTAGCGCGTATGGGTTGGGTACTACTGGGCGCCTTTCCGTGAGGTGCTGATCTGCCCCAGAACAACCGATCATTGCGACGAACAGGTGCTGTCGTGGATGAGCCTTTCCCCACAGTCGTGGCATGGTCGCGATAGAAGACGGATGCGTGCGCATGCTGCTGGGTGCGAATGCCGTGCCAACGCCGACCACTAGCACCCGGTGCGTTTTCTGCCTCTTTCACGCATGCTGGCCTAGCGTGATGCGCTCAGCTCATGGAGATCGCGCAATGCCCAAGTACGCCCCGCACGTGTATTCCGAACAGGTCCAGATCGCCACGCTCGAACATTGGGTGTCCCTGCTCGATGGTCAGGAGCGCGTGCGGATCGAGCTCGACGACGGCAGCATGATCAGCGGCACAGTCGCCGTGCGCCCCAGCCTGCAGACCTATCTCGACGAACACGACAACGAAGGATTGAACGGTCAGCTGCGGTTGGACCTGTTGGATACGTCGCAGGAGCCGCAATGGATCTGGATGGACCGGATCGTGGCGGTGCACCCGTTGTTGCTGGGTGCCGATCCGCAAGTCATGCCGTGACGGCGGTGTGTTGACGGTGTGTTTACTTCTCACCGTCGCGTTGGCGGCATGATCACTGGCCGACGCAACCGTCCAGGTTTGCCCGCAATGAATGCATCCCGATTGAAGTTCGCTCGCTGGCCGCTGGCGTTGATGGCGCTTGTCGTCCTCGCCGCGTGCGGCGATACGGCGACGTTGGCGATCGAACAGGGGACCGGGCCGGACCCGCAATTGCCCGAGCCGGTGAAGCGTCTGATTCCCACCGTCAAGGTGGCGCCGGTCAAACGCTGGGCAGCCAATGCCAAGCCCATCGCGGCCGACGATCTGCAGGTTGCCGCGTTTGCGCGCGATCTGGATCACCCGCGCTGGATCTACGTGCTGCCCAACGGCGATGTGTTGGTGGCCGAAACGGCCGAGCCGCCCAAGCCCGAAGATGCCGAAGCCGGCGGCGGGCTGCGCAAGAAAGTGCAGGGCGCGATGATGAAAAAGGCCGGCGCGGCGGTGGCGAGCGCTAATCGCATCACCTTGCTGCGCGATGCCGATGGCGACGGCGTGGCAGAGGTGCGTACGCAGTTCGTCAGCGGCCTGTTTTCGCCGTTCGGCATGGCGCTGATCGGCGACCGCTTTTATGTCGCCAATGCCGATGCGCTGGTGAGTTTTCCGTACAAGGCCGGCGACACGCATCTCACCGCCAAGCCGACCTTCGTCGCCAATCTGCCCGGCGGAATCAACCACCATTGGACCAAGTCGCTGCTGGCCAGCCCGGACGGCAGCAAGCTCTATGTCGGCGTCGGCTCCAACAGCAACGTGGCCGAAAATGGCATGGAAGCCGAGCTCAATCGTGCGGCGATCCTGGAGATCGACCCAGCCACCGGCAGCAGCCGCGTCTTCGCTGGCGGCTTGCGCAACCCGGTGGGCACCGCGTGGGAGCCGCAGAGCAAATCGCTGTGGGTGGTGGTTAACGAGCGCGACGAAATCGGCAGCGACCTGGTGCCGGACTACCTGACCTCGGTGCGCGGCGGCGGTTTTTACGGCTGGCCGTACAGCTACTACGGCCAGCACGTGGACGAGCGGGTCAAACCGCAGAATGCCGAACTGGTGGCCAAAGCGATCAAGCCCGACTACGCGCTCGGCCCGCATACCGCATCGCTCGGCCTGAGTTTCGCCAGCGGCACCTTGCTGCCCGAGCGTTTCCGCCAGGGCGCCTTCATCGGCCAGCACGGCTCGTGGAATCGCGACCCGCCCAGCGGCTACAAGGTGCTGTTTGTCCCGTTCGCCGACGGCAAGCCCAATGGTCCGCCGATCACGGTGCTGGATGGATTCCTGGATGCCGAAGGCAATGCGCAGGGCCGCCCGGTGGGTGTGGCGTCGGACAGTCGCGGCGCACTGCTGGTGGCCGACGACGTGGGCAACGTGATCTGGCGGGTGACGCCGAAGGCGCGTTGAGTCCGCGCGCCGATCGTTTGCGTGGGTCGAGCAAATCGCGTCCGGTAGACGCAAGAACCGGGCAAGAGCCCGGCCTACCATGGCGCGGCGTGCCGGCAGCGGCCTATGCAGATTGTGCAGTCAAGGACGCTTGACGCACGCTCCATCGCGCGTGCGGCAGACGTTCCAGAGCCTGCGTCAGCTGCCTCGTCCCCCTCAGCGTGGCGCTTCCGGCGAGGCGCTGAAGCGCCGCGCATAGCCACGCTCTTCGGTAATGCGGGTGATGTCGTCGTCTGCCATTTCCGGGGCGCCATACACCGCGTAGGCCACCGTGCCATCGCCGCGTTCGCCGATCTGGTGCAGGCGGTAGCGGGGTCTGCCGGCGCCGGTGTTTTCGGGGTAGTGCATGGGTGGCGGGGTGTCGTCCAGATCCATTTCGCTGTTGTCGACAACTCCTCCTACGAACAAGGCTCGCATCGCGTCTCTCCGGTGTGGGCGTGATCCCAGCCTAGGCGGGCGAATGTTGCGCGCGCATCAATACTCCGTATACACATTGGAAGGCGCGTGGCGGGCATCTGGCACCGGTCCCTTACAATGACGGCCTGTTCCTGACCCGATGATCCGATGGCTGGCCCGCACGACGCCCCGCTTCAAGCCCTGTTCCTGCCCTTTGCCCAAGGCGCGCTGCCGTGGCCGGAAGGACCGGTCTTGTTTCTGCGCGCGCGCGACGGTTTTCCGCTGCGCGAGCGGGCAACCACCCAGACGCTGACCTGCGAGCAGAGCTTTCGCCCGTTCGCCGAAGCGCTGGAGCGCAATGGGTGGACCGTGCGGGAAGAAAGCGAGATCGAGGCCGACAGCACGCGTTATGCCCTGGTGCTGGTGCTGCCTCCGCGGCAGCGCGAAGAGGCGCGTGCGCTGTTTGCACGTGCGGTGGCGCTGACTGCTCCCGGTGGCCGTGTGGTTGCCTGCCAGTCCAACAACGAAGGCGCACGCTCGGGCGAGGCCGATCTGCGCCAGCTCACCGGACTGGCCGGTAGCCTGACCAAGTACCACTGCCGCACCTACTGGAGCGCGCCGCTGCCGGCCGACACCGATGCCGCGCTGCAGGCGCGCTGGGCAGCGCTGGATGCGCCACGCAAGATTCTGGACGGCCGCTTTGTCAGCCGTCCCGGCGTCTTCGCCTGGGATCGCATCGACCCGGCGTCTGCACTGCTGGTCGAGCATCTGCCCACCACGCTGGCCGGCCATGGCGCCGATCTGGGGGCGGGCTTCGGTTATCTGTCGGCCGAAGTGCTGGCGCGTTGTCCCAAGGTCACCGCGCTGGATCTGTACGAAGCCGAGGCGCGCGCATTGACGCTGGCGCGGCGCAACCTGCAGGACAACGCGCATCCGGCGCAGCTGCACTACCACTGGCGCGATGTCACGGCCGGGTTAGTGGCGCAATACGATTTCATCGTCAGCAACCCGCCGTTCCATACGCCGTCGCGTGCCGACCGCCCGGATATCGGGCAGCGCTTCATTGCGGTGGCCGCACAGGCGCTGCGCCCGGGCGGGCAATTGATGCTGGTCGCCAACCGGCATCTGCCTTACGAACAGGTGCTCAACGACAGTTTCGGGCAGGTACGCGTGGCTGCCGAACGCGATGGGTTCAAGCTGATCGCGGCGATCCGCGGCCGCGGAGCGCGCCCATGAAGCTGGTCAAACACATCGCCAATCTCGGCTATGGCAGCCGCAAGCAGGTCACCCAGCTGTTCCGGCAGGGCGCGATCACCGATGCGCAAGGCGAGGTGCTGTATGCCGACGACCAGGTGGAGCACGACGCCATCCGCATCGATGGCGAACCGCTCGATCCGCCGGCGGGCTTGAGCCTGTTGCTGCACAAACCCAGCGGCTACACCTGCTCGACCAAGGACACCGGCCGGCTGATCTACGAATTGCTGCCGCCACGCTTCCGCCTGCGTGCGCCGGTGTTGGCGCCAGTGGGTCGGCTGGACCGCGAGACCAGCGGCCTGCTGTTGATGACCGACGACGGCGCGCTGCTGCATCGGATCATTTCGCCCAAATCCGCCCTGGACAAGGTGTACGACATCACTCTGGCCGAGGACCTGCGTGGCGACGAGGCCGCGCTGTTCGCCAGCGGCAGCTTGCTGCTGGAAGGCGAAACCAAGCCGCTGCTGCCGGCCGAATTGGAGGTGCTTGGCCCACGCCAGGCGCGGCTGACCCTGCACGAAGGCCGCTATCACCAGGTGCGGCGCATGTTCGCTGCCGCCGGTAGCCACGTGGTCGCGCTGCACCGCAGCCGCATCGGCGGCCTGTCGCTGGATGGATTGCCCTCGGGGCAATGGCGTGCGCTGGAAGCGAGCGATCTTGAGGTGTTGTTCGGCCGCGGCGCCGCGGCATGAGCCACAGTGCAGCGCTGCCGTTTCGCACGCAGGCGGTGATCTTCGACATGGATGGCTTGATGCTCGATAGCGAGCGCGCCATCACGGCCTGCCTGGCGCAGGCCGCCGCCGACCAGGGTCTGCAGATCGAACCGGCCTTCTGGTTGCGCATGGTGGGCACCGGCGATGCGGCCTGCCGCCGGTTGCTCGGCGAACGGATCGGCGAGCAACCGGCCGACACCATGCTGGCGCATGCGCAACGGCTGTATGCCGCCGCGGTCGAGCGCGGCATCCCGCATCGGCCCGGCATCATGGCGCTATTGGACTATCTGGCAGCGCAGCACATGCCACGTGCGGTGGCCACCTCCACCCAGCGCCCGCTGGCGCTGCGCAAGCTGGAAGCGGCCGATCTGTTGTGGCGCTTCGATGCCGTGTGCACGGCCAGCGATGTGGTCCATCCCAAACCTGCACCGGATATCTACCTGTTGGCTGCGCGCACCTTGGCGGTAGACCCCGCGCACTGCCTGGTGCTGGAAGACTCGCCCACCGGCGTACATGCGGCATTGGCGGCCGGCATGACACCGATCCAGATTCCGGACCTGCTCGAACCCGATGCCACCGTGCGTGCGCTCGGCCACCGCATCCTGCCCTCGCTAGTCGATGCGCAACGCTTGCTGGAAGCACGCTTGTCGGGGTGATGGGTTCGGGGGGATACGTCCCGGTGCCAGCTCCGGTGCCAGCTCACGCGCCAGCCGAGCTGTGATCACGCAGGTGCTGCAGACCGGCTCGCTGCGCTGCCCTTAGAACGTGTGATGCACGTTGAGATGAGATGCGTCGGCCGCCAGAGGTGCTGCGCGGGTGCTGCGTGGCGCCGGCTTGGCTGGCGCCAAGGCAAGCCGCGCAGCGCGCGCTCCGAGCCGCTGACGGCCAACCCTCCGGGACGCGCCACAGGACGCTTCGCACTCACCTCAAAGCACATAACACGCTCTACGCGTAGTGCATCTTGCGCGACATGCCGCCGTCGACGATGAAATCCTGCCCGGTGACGAAGCCGGACAGCTGCGGCGCGAGCAGATACACCGCCAGCTGCGCAATGTCTTCGGGCGTGCCCACGCGCCCGGCCGGATGCTGCGCATGGTCGCGACGCGACAATTTCGGCGCCCGCCGGCGTTGCGGCGCGCGCCACGCATCGGTGCTGATCCACCCCGGGCTGATGCTGTTGACGCGCACATGCGGCCCCTCGCTCAGCGCCAGCGCGTGGGTAAAGGCCACCAGGCCGCCCTTGGCTGCGGCGTAGGCTTCGCTGTGCGGCTCCGATTGCCAGGCGCGGGTGGAGGCGATGTTGACGATCGCGCCACCGGCTGGCGCCTGCCTGAGCGCGGGCAGTGCCTGCTTGCTGCACAGGAAGGCGCCGTGCAGGCTGGAAAGCCGGCTGTTCCATGTGTCCCAGTCCAGTTGCGGCAGCGCTGCGATACGCGGATCGGGCACACCGGCATTGTTGACCAGGCCGTCGATGCGCCCGAAGCGCTTGAGCGCCGTGGCGACCAGGCGCGTGGCCTGCGCCTGGCGCGCGGCATCGCAGCGTACGAAAGCGCTGCGGCGCGGCAGTGCCCATTCCTGTAGGCAGGCCTTGCCCGCATCGGCATCCAGATCGCCAATCACCACGCTGCCGCCCGCGCCCAGCACCGCCTGTGCAATGCCGCGGCCAATGCCTTGCGCCCCACCGGTGATCACCACCACGCGGTCCTGCAGCGGCGACGGGTTCCATGCGGAAATTGCGGGGATCAAGGCCATGGCATGCGGCACGTGGGTGAGGGTGGCGGCACTGTAGCGCGGGGGTTGTCGTCGTCGCAGCAACGTGGGGCGCGTATGAGAATTCGGCGCACGTGCCGACGCGTGCGCTCGATGTCATCCACATTGGATCTGACAGATGCGGGCTGATCTGAGCAGGTGCCGGGCGGTGTGCGTTTCACCCTCTCCCTGCGCCACACTGTGCTGCTGCGCTTCCACGCGATCACCCGATTGCCCGGTGCCACGCGTGCGCAGCGCGCCTGGCGGCACGGGTCGCTCGACTAATGTCGACGGCGAGCACGTGATCCGCATGCGGTTGAAGAACTTCCGCCATGTTTTGTGTCGACTCCCTGCGGGCGCAGATGGGCGAGAGTCGCGCTCGCCTGCAGTCCCGCGCGGTAGCTGCAGCACTCAGTGCTCGGCGCCGTTCAACACGCGCTCCCAGCCGTCGCTGCCCAGGCGTTCGAGCGTCTGGATATTGCGTTCGACAATCACATCCGGATCCGGGAACGCCGCCACTGCACGCTCGACGCTGTCTTCGCGCAACAGATGCAAGGTGGGGAAGGGCGAGCGGTTGGTGAAGTTGGCCACATCGTCCAGCGCCGCGCCTGCGAACTGGTAGTCCGGATGGAAGCTGGCCACCTGCAACACGCCTTGCAGGTCCAGCGCTTCCACCGCCGCATCGGCATTGTCGAGAAAGTCGTTGTAGTCCAGGAAGTCGGTGAGCACGTCCGGGTGCACGATCAGCGTGGTGTCGATCTGTTCGGCCGGTGTATCGCGCAGCAGCACTAGTTCCTCGGCCAGTTGTTCCAGCAGGGCTTCGGGCGTGCTGGCATCGCTGAGCACCAGCCGCACCTGCTCCTTGACGTACACCGCCTTGGCGAACGGACACAGGTTCAATCCGATCACCGCGCGTTCGATCCATCTGCGGGTGTCGGCGATCGGATCGGAGGTCGCGGGCGTGGTGGTCATCGTGGCGGCAGCGGGATGGCGCGCCAGTGTATGCGATCGCTATGCGGCGGGCCGCGCGCGTGGTTGCTGGCAGCACCGGGCGCTAGTGGGCACCGTCGCGACGCTGCCAGCAAGGCGGCAGGTTTCTTTCCGCCACGCACGCAGACCAGCTTGCGCTCATGCACCCCGGCCGTGCGGCCCAGCACACAGCTGCGCCTGCAAGAACGCGATGGACGCCTGCGCTACGGCGCCGGCCAGCGGCGTCTTGTGCGGCGACCCGATCGCATGCGCGCCGGTGTCGAAGGCCAGCGCCTGCCTGTGCGCCGGCGCAGTGCCCAGCGCTGCGAACATCTGCAGCATCGCCTGCACCGAGGCAACGCCGTCTTCGCGGCCATCGGCAGCGCGGTAATAGCCTAGAAATACCGGGCAGCGCACGCGTGGCCACGGCGGATCGGCGGCCACGCGCTCAAACAGGTCACGCAAGGCGCGAAATCCGTCCGGATGGATCGTCTCCGACCAGAACGCACGCGCGGCAGGCGTGCGCGTGCGCGGGTCGATCAGCGGGGCCTGTGCGGCGCAGAGCTGTTCGAGCAATGCCGGGTCGGCGGGCCGGATGCCGGGCGACCAAGCGACCACACCGGCCACCGCGTCCGGGCACTGCGTGGCCAGCCACAAACCCAGCGTGGCGCCCATCGACGAGCCGACGATCGCAACCCGCTCGCCCATGCGTTGCGCCTGGGCCAGTGCTTCCAGCGCCGAGGCCTGCAACACCGCCGGGGTGAGCCCCTGCATCGCATCGGCGGCGGCGAGCCCGTGCCCGGGCCAGCGATGCACGTAGCCGTTGGCGGTCAGCGTATCGGCCATCTGTTCGGGTAGCGTGCCTGCTTCGCCCGGGCTGGCGCTGAAGCCGTGCAGGTACAGCACCACCAGCGGCGTGCTGGCGTGTGCGGCATGGTGCCAGTAGACGCGTGCGGCGTTGCCCGGCTTGAGCTCAGGGGCGTGCATGGCTGGCGTGCTGGGCGAGCAATGCCAGCAACTCGTGCGCATTGATCGGCTTGGGCAGGTAGCCGGCCACGCCCGCCGCGCTGGCGTCGCGCATCGAATCGGTCCGGGTGTCGGCGGTCAGCACGATGATCGGCGGCAGCGCCGACATCGCATCGCGCGCTTCGCGCAGCGCATCCCAGCCGGACGTACCGGGCATGTGCAGGTCCAGGAACACCAGGTCCGGCGCTGCCTCGCGGATGCGCTGCACCGCATCGGTGCCATCGACCTGGAAGCTCACCCGATGCCCGGCGCGGGTCAGCAGATTGCCGATCACCAGACGATTGGTATCCATGTCTTCAAAGACCAGGCAATGCAGGGAGGGTACGTTTTGTGCGTGCTGGGCCAGCGCATCGCGCAGTGCGAGCGTATTGCTACCGGCCGCGGTGCCGGGCAGTTCGAAGATCCAGCGAAAGATGCTGCCACCGGCGGGGTTGTCGCTCACGGTGAGGCTGCCGCCCATCGCATCGGAGACGGACAGCGCGATGTACAGGCCCAGGCCCACGCCGCCCTCGACGCGACTGAAGCCGGTACTGAGCTGAGTGAACGGGGTGAAGATGTAGGCCTTCTGATCGTCCGGTACGCCGATACCGGTGTCGGTGACGGTCACTGCGATGCTCCAGCGCTCCTGCACCTGGGTCGCGTCGATCAGCAGATCCACCGTGCCGCCGGCCGGGGTGAACTTGATCGCGTTGATCACCAGGTTGCTGATCACCTGTTCGATGCGGCCTTCGTCGCCCATCACATGCGGTGCTTGCGGGCTATCGACACGCACATCGAGCGTGACGCCCTTGCTGGACGCCGCGGTGGCGCAGACCGCTTTCACCGTGGTGACCACGTCCAGCAGGTTCAAGGGCTTGCGATGCAGCTGCAGGCGCCCGCCATCGATGCTGGCCACGTCCAGCACCTCGTTGACACGATGGCGCAGTGCGGTCGCATTGGCGGTCACCGATTGCAGCAACTCGCGTTGCTGCGCCGGCATTTGTTCGGTCTCGATCAACTGGGCGCAGTTGATCACCGCATTCAGCGGGGTGCGCAATTCGTGGCTCATGGTGCTGATGAAACGGCTTTGCGCATCGCGCGAGGCCAGCGCCTGCAGTGCCACTTCCTGCATCGCAAGCACGATCCGCGCCACCAGCAACGGCAGCACGATGATCAGCGCCACGGCATAGACGAAATATGCCGGACGCGACAGCCAGTAGCCTGACGGTGCGGTCAACAGCATCAGCACGAAGGTGCTGAGCAACACCGGAAATATCGCGCGTTGCCCGTAACGCGCCACCGCAGCGATGGTGATGAACGGCAAAAATGCGTTCAACGACATCAGCAGGATGAAGGCCAGGTAGGTCTGGATGCCGATGAACAGCAGGTTCATCGCAAACCCCATCGCATCGAGCCATTCGCTGGGCGCAATGACACGGCGGCGCACCAGCAGCATCCACACCACCGACAGCGCCCACAGGCTCAGCGCAGTGGGAAAGACATGGTGCGCGTCGGCCACCAGCACCGGTTGCGGCCCGTACAGCCAGCCCAGGCACCACGCAGTGACGATGGTCTGCACGATCACACGGCCGACGCAGGCGCGATATTCCAGGAACGACTCGAACAGCCGCACCAGTCTGTCGTTATGCAATTGCCTGGCGGCCAGGATCAGGCCGGGCGCTGCGCGATTGGGAGTGCTACGCATGAGGGTCCGCGTCGTCTGAGGGGAGGGTACGCCGGTACTGCTTGACCAGCAGGCCAGCCGCGTTCGCCACCGCAGTGAAGCGCTGCGCCAGCGTTTCGCCCAGTGCGCCGTGGCTTGCGGCGTCGCGCAACTGGTCGCAGGCCTTGAGCAACTGCTGCGAGCCGGTCAGCGAAATGGTGTTTTTCAACGAGTGGATCTGCTGCAGCGCCTGCGCCTGTGGCATGCCGGCATCGTCGAGCGTACAGGTGGCGATGGCATGTTCGATCTCCACCAGGAAGGCATCGGCAAACGCCGCTGCCGCTACCGGATCCAGGCCGGCCATGGTGTGCAGCGTCGAGCCGGCCTCGATGCGTGGTTGCGCATGGGCGGCGGCGTGCCTGGCGTGTTCGCCCGCTGCGTTCGCCGGCCCGTGCATGCGCAGGCGTTGCAACAGGCTGGCGAACAGGTCGCGCATGCTCGCAGGCTAGGCCAGTGCGGCCAGGTGACGGGCGCAACCGCCCGGTGTGCGGCGCGCGGGCCGCAGACGCCAATCCGGCTCACCCGGCTGCACTGCACGCACCGGCAGTGCCGTCCCGATCGTTACGATCACCCAGACGCACTCAATCGCGGAAGTTGTCGAACTGCAACGGCAGTTCGAAGTCGGCCTTTTTCAGCAGCGCGATCGCGTCCTGCAGATCGTCGCGCTTCTTTCCGGTAACGCGCAGCTTGTCGCCATTGATCTGTGCCTCGACCTTGAGCTTGGCTTCCTTCAACTTGGCCACCAGCTGCTTGGCCTGCTTCTGCTCGATGCCTTGCTTGACGGTCACTTTCTGCCGCGCGCCGGCCAGATTGGTTTCCACATCGCCAAATTCCAGGCATCGGATGTCGATGCCGCGCGCCAGCAGCCGAGCGCGCAGGATGTCGGTCATCTGCTTGATCTGGAAATCGCTGGGCGCGGACTGGTTGATCACCTTGCCGTCTTCCAGCTCGAACCTGGCCTCGACGCCTTTGAAGTCGAAACGTGTGTCCAGCTCGCGGTTGGCCTGATCCACCGCATTGGTCAGTTCGTGCTTGTCTACTTCGGACACAACGTCGAAGGAAGGCATGCAAAGCTCCTGCAATTGAAAAACAGCCGCCATTCTAGGCCATCGTGCCGCGCCGGCCGTCATGCCGGCATTGGCGGGCGTGCCAGTGCCGCGGCGATAATGCGCGCATGCCCACCACCCGCTCCCCGCTTCCCGCCATCGCCTGGATGGTGGCCGCCGTTGCCTGTTTCTCGCTGATGGATGCGGGAATGAAGCTGCTCTCGGCGCATTACCCGCCGCTGCAGGTCACCTTGTTGCGCGGCGGCGCCTCGTTGCCGTTCGTGCTGGTGTGGGTGTTCGCCACCGCCGGGCCGCGGGCGATCGTGCCGGTGCGCTGGGGACTGCATCTGCTGCGTGGGGTGCTGGGCATGGTGATGATCGGCTGCTTCGTCTTTGGCATCAAACGTATGCCCTTGTCCACCACCTACACGCTGTATTTCGTGGCGCCGCTGCTGGTGGCCGCGCTGTCGGTGCCGCTGCTGGGCGAGCATGTCGGCCCGCGCCGCTGGACCGCCATTGGCATTGGCCTGGTCGGGGTGATCGTGGTGCTGCGCCCGGGCGTGGACGGGCTGATCTCGCTGCCCGGGCTGATGGTGTTGCTGGCCGCCACTGCCTATGCCGTCGCGGCGGTCACCGTGAGCCTGTTGACCCGCACCGACACCCCGCAGGCAATGGTGGTGTGGTTCTTGCTGTTCATGGCCATCGGCGCCGGGTTGCTGGCCATCCCCGGCTGGGTGCCGCTACAGGCCGGGCACGCCGGGCTGATCGCCGGCATGGGCCTGGCCGGTGCGCTGGGCCAGGTTGCGCTGACCCAGGCCTTCATGCGCGGCGAGGCCTCGATGATCGCCCCGCTGGAATACACCGGTCTGGTCTGGGTGATCGGCTGGGACTGGCTGCTGTGGCAGACCCTGCCCGACAGCTGGACCTGGACCGGCGCGGGCATCATCGTCGCCAGCGGCCTGTATTTGTTGCGCCGGGAGCGGATACGGCAGGCTGACCGTCCGCCGCCGCTGGATAGGCCGTGATTGGGAATTCGGGATTGGGGATTGGGGATTCGTCAAAGCAGGGCGCGCCTGCTCTGACGAGTCCCGGATCTAGGCCTTGCCAGCGTTAGGGATTGGAGGCTCGGGATTCGCAAAGGCCAGGGCGTCCGCTCTTGCGAATCCCCAATCCCGACTCCCGAATCCCAGCCGTTAGAACCGAATGGAATGACGGCCCCAAACATTGACTGGTAGGCTTCACGACCCCCCAATCGGCCACGCGCGGTGATCCAGTTTCAGCGCCTGCACAAGTCCTATTCCGTCGACGGTCGCCAGATCGTGGCGCTGCATCCGCTCGATCTGCGGATCGGCCCCGGCGAAGTATTCGGCATCATCGGCCATTCCGGCGCCGGCAAATCCACGCTGATCCGGCTGATCAACCGGCTGGAAGAGCCTAGCGGCGGCCGTCTGCTGATCGGCGAGGAGGACGTGACCGCGCTGGACCGCCAGGGCCTGCGCGCCTTGCGTCGCCGCATCGGCATGATTTTCCAGCACTTCAACCTGCTGTCCTCGCGCACCGTGGCCGGCAATGTCGCCTTCCCGCTGGAACTGGCCGGCACACCGCGCGCCGAGATCGATGCGCGCGTGGCCGAACTGCTGGCCCGGGTCGGGCTGCAGGAGCACGCCAACAAGTATCCGGCGCAACTCTCGGGCGGGCAGAAGCAGCGCGTCGGCATCGCGCGCGCGCTGGCCACCCGGCCGCAGATCCTGCTGTGCGACGAGGCCACCAGCGCGCTGGACCCGCAGACCACCGCCTCGGTGCTGCAGCTGCTGGCGCAGATCAACCGCGAGCTGGGCCTGACCATCGTGCTGATCACCCATGAGATGGATGTGATCCGCCGTGTCTGCGACCGCGTCGCGGTGCTGGACGCCGGCAAACTGGTGGAAACCGGTCCGGTCACCGAGGTGTTCCTGCATCCCAAACACGCCACCACCCGGCGCTTCGTGTCCGAAGCCGAGCATGTGGACGAAGCCGAGCTGCATCGCGATTTCGCCGCAGTCGGCGGGCGCATCGTGCGGCTGACCTTTCTGGGTAACGGCACCTACGAACCTGTCTTGGGCCGCATCGCCCGCGAAACCGGGGTCGACTACAACATCCTGTCCGGGCGGGTGGATCGCATCAAGGACACGCCCTACGGCCAGCTCATCGTCGCCCTGACCGGCGGCGACCACAACGCAGCACGCGCCGGTTTCGTCGCCGCCGGCGTGCAGGTGGAGGAACTGCGCGTATGACCCCGATCGTTGCCGCCGCCGGCGGTTTCTTCCGCAATCTCGATGCCGCCAAGTGGGGCGATATCGGCCAGGCCACCCTCGACACCTTGCTGATGCTGGCCGGCGCGTTGCCATTGACATTGCTGATCGGCCTGCCGCTGGGCGTTGCGCTGTTCCTGTGCGGGGCGCCGCAGTTGCGCCGCCGCCCGGTGCTGTACGGCGCGCTCGCGGCGCTGATCAACCTGTTGCGCTCGGTGCCCTTCATCATTTTGATGATCGCAATGATCCCGCTCACGCTGATGCTGATGGGCACCTCGCTCGGCGTGCGCGGCGCCATCCTGCCGCTGGTGGTTGGCGCCGCGCCGTTCTACGCACGCCTGGTGGAAACCGCGCTGCGCGAGGTCGACCGCGGCATCATCGAGGCCAGCCAGGCAATGGGCGCCACCACCCGACAGCTGGTGCTGCGGGTGCTGTTGCCCGAAGCGCGCCCCGGCCTGATCGCCGGCGCGACCGTGACCACGATCGCGCTGATCGGCTTCACCGCGATGGGCGGTGCGATCGGTTCCGGCGGCCTGGGCGATGTGGCCTACCGTGAGGGCTACCTGCGCTCGCACTCGGACGTGGCACTGATCACGGTCATCGCCTTGCTGGTGCTGGTGCAGGTGCTGCAGATGCTGGGCGACCGCCTGGTGGCGCATTACAGCCGGCGCTGAGCCGGTGCGCGGCTGTTGGGGCGCACGTATGACCCAACCGCTGCATCGCCCCGTCCGCACCGCGCGGTGCATCGCTGCCACACGCCGCGTCTGGTAGGTTGATCGCCTGCGGCAGGTCCGCATTCCTCCTCCCACGGATTCCTCCATGAGCACATTCGCGTTTCGTTCCTTCCTGGCAGCCGCCACACTGGCGTTGGCCTCCTGTGGCGGCGGCAGTGGCGGCAGTGGCGGCGGCGGCGACACCCTGACCGTGGCCGCCACGGCGGTGCCGCATGCCGAAATCCTGGAAGTGGTCGAACCGCTGCTGGCCAAGCAGGGCGTCAAGCTCGATGTGCGGGTGTTCAACGACTACGTGCAGCCCAACGACCAGGTCGTGCAGAAGCAGATCGACGTCAACTACTTCCAGACCGAGCCCTATCTGGATGCGTACAACCGCGACCGCAAGAGCCAGCTGGTCACCGTCGTCGGCGTGCATATCGAGCCGTTCGGTGCCTATTCGCGCCGCTTCAAGGCGCTGGCCGAACTGCCCACCGGTGCCGACGTGGTGATCCCCAACGACCCGAGCAACAACAGCCGCGCGTTGATCCTGCTCGACAAGGCCGGGGTGATCAAACTCAAGGACCCGAGCAACGCGCTGTCCAGCCAGCGCGACATCGTCGAGAACCCCAAGCACCTCAAATTCCGCGAACTCGATTCGGCCATGCTGCCGCGCGTACTGGACCAGGTCGATCTGGCGCTGATCAACACCAACTACGCGCTCGACGCCGGGCTCAACCCCACCCGCGATGCGCTGGCGATCGAAAGCAAAGATTCGCCGTACGTCAACTTCCTGGTGGCGCGCGCCGACAACAAGGACGATGCGCGCGTGCAGAAACTGGCCAAAGCGCTGACCAGCCCAGAAGTGAAAGCCTTTATCGAGCAGAAGTACAAGGGCGCGGTGCTGCCGGCGTTTTGAGCGCAGGCGGCGCCTTCGCATCGAGGCGTCTTTACCACGACTTGTAGTAGTAGATGCCACTGGCCGTCATGACCAGGTTGATGGCATTTTCCTCACCATTGCGATCGCTCATGCTGGGATGAAGTTTGGCGCCTACGATATTGAAGGGGCGCTGCAGCGCCAGCAGATCTCTCTCGATTTCGAAGCTGCCCAGCTCGTCTTGGTTGGAGATCATGCCGCCTACCAGGAATATTTCGGGTTCTTGCACGCCTTCTTCCCGCATATCGTCCCGGATTTCGGAAAGCGCATCCTGTGCATCCTGTATTCCGGAATAATGCAGCAGGCCCAGGATGTCGTGGCCGCGAGGATTCTTTCCTTTCGCACAAATGCAGACGCATGAAGACAAGCCGTGCGTGCCGATCGAATCAAATCCATCGTGCGCGAGATTGATGACGGCACATTCGTCCATCTCCACATCCATTGTCCGGCTGGCTTGGATGTCGCGTGCAGATTGGACTGCGCAGACATGGGATGTTTGGAACAGCGTGGCGTATTGTCGTTCCAGATCGTGAAATGGCTGGATCTGCTCCCTGGTAAAGCCGTCCGGGATCGCGAACGCGTCGCTGCGACATGGGCGCGCATGGCTGGCGGCCCGTGCGCCATCGCAATCGCCCGCGGTGTCGGCAACACGCTTTCTGGGTCTTTGGCGTGACAACCCCTGGCAATCGGGATGGGGCGCTGGCCATGCCGCACTCCCGTCGGCTGGATCGGCCGACGGCGGCGGCTCCGCAGTGTAGGTGGTGCTGGTGGATGTGTCGGGTCTGATGGAAGCCGGCTTCATGGAATCAGGACCGTCGGCGATACACGTGTCGATCCTCGCATCGTCCCTGCATGAAGACGCGCCCGCTGCCGAACCGATGGGTCTGGAAAACGAAGTGTTCTGCATCGAAGAAAACGGATCCGCAGGACCTTTTTTTCGAACATCGGATTTTGATCGTTTGGAGGCGCGCGCCGGTACCGAGGTCAACAGTCCCACCGATCCAGTTTCAGCTCGCCAGGCGGGGTTCCGTCCTTGCTAAACGGCGCGCAGATCGCAGCTCTGCGTCAACCTGCCAATGAGGTCTGTGTGGTCGTCGAAGATTTTCGGCAGGATGCGCCCGATCCTTGCCAGCGGTTTTCAAGCCACCGCTTCCCCCGCCCCAGCCGAGCGCGTTCGCTGCGCCGCAGATGGGAATCGATTGGCCGAACACGCGCCGCTGCACGTCCGCGTAGTAGCGTCATCGGCCATCTTTCTCCGGCACTCACTCAATGCCTTTGCTGCTCGCCATCCCGCTGGCCGTCATCATTGCCCTGGCGGTGTTCGTGGTGGTGTTCCCGTTGTCGCTGCTGCAGCGGTTTCGCATGGGGACTGCACGTCGTCAGGCGCGTGGCTGGCTGCTGATGATCAACCTGGTGTCGGCGGGTATCTCCAGCGTGCTGTTTGCGATCTTCAGCGTGATCGCGGCGGCGTTCTGGCCCGGCGCGATCAGCCACGCCGCGTTCGGCTGGGTCTGCGGGTTGGCGCTCGGGGCGTTGGCGCTGCGCCTGACCCGCTTCGAACGCACCACGCAAGGGCTGTTTTACCGGCCCAACCTGTGGCTGGTGTTGGCCTTGACCGCGTTGGTCGTGGTGCGGGTGATCGCCGGGATGGTGCAGGGCTGGCGTAGCGCCTGGCAGGGCGTCGCCTGGCCAACCGAGGGGTGGCTCAGTCATGCCAGCCTGCTCGGCGCTGCCGGCGTCTTGCTCGGTTACGCGCTCGCCTATGCCACCTTGCTGTGGTGGCGCTGGCGCAGCGCACGTCTGCGCGGCAGCGTTTATTGGCGGTGAGTGCGTTTGAGGGTGCATCAGGTGATGGTGTTCGACGCATGCAAACAGCCGCGTCGACGCATGCAGGTGCATCGAGTCACAGATGCATGGGACGCGCTGAAGCAGAGCCGGTACACCTAGGCACGTCACTATGCGCAGGCGCACGTGGAGGGCTGGCACAGCACCTCAGAGCTCGGTCGTGATGGCCGCAATTTACGCAGCTTGCGCCACGCACAAAAAACGGGCCTTTCGGCCCGTTTTTGTTCAACCAAAGCCCTGGCGGGCAGCGGCGTGCTTAGAAGCGCGCACCGATGCCGAAGCCAACGGTCCACGGATCCAGTTCCAGCTCGCTGCCGGTGCCCTGGCCACCCACGCGCAGTTCCGGACGCGAACGCATGTAGCGGGCGTCGGCACGCGCGAACCAGGTGGAGTTGATGTTCATGTCCACACCAACGGTGCCGATGACGCCCTTGGCGGTGCTCAGGCCCACGTGATCGCCGGTGGTCGACGCTGCGTCGATCTTCTCGTTGCTGAAGTTCGACTCGTAGTAGCCCACGCCCACGAACGGACGGAACACGTTGTCGGCTTCGCCGAAGTGGTACTGACCGCTGATGGCGATCGGCTGCTGCTCGACGGTACCGACCTTGCCCACGCCATCGGCGTTGACACGGTGGTTGAACTTGTCCGCTGCGCCCCACAGTTCGACGGCCCAGTTGTCGTTGATGTAGTAGCTGGCGCTCAGCGTCGGTGCCGGGCCGCCATCGACGTCAAGGCCCGGAGCCGGGTTGTTCTTGGGGTTCAGCAGTGCCACGCCACCGACCACGGCCCAATGCTTGCCGGAGGCGGTATCGCCGCTGGTGGACAGCGTGCTGGAAGAAGTCGAGGAGGTGTCGCCGGTATAGGTGGTGTCCTGCGCGAACGCGGACGGTGCAATCGCAAGTGCAGATACAGCAGCCAGGCTCAGGATGGAAATGGAACGCATGAGGGTCTCCTCGTCTTGTTGTTAGGCCCGTGGAGTGGGCCGCGCCAAAACTATTCCTAAAAATCTGAATCCACGCCCACCTGTGGCCCGCTAAAATTTCGTTTGTTCAGGAATTACCCCAAGAAGGCCGCCGTTACGTCATGCAGTCTGAAAAAGACATTCACGCAGATGCGATTGCCGTGACGGAAAAACACCTCAGCCGAGGCTTGCCAGCGCACATTCGCAGCGATTGCAGGGTGTTGCTGCTTGGTTCGATGCCCGGTGTCGCATCACTGGAAGCCGCGCGTTACTACGCGCATCCACGCAATCGTTTCTGGCCGCTGATGCATGCCCTTTTGGGCATTGATACAGCCGCAAGCTATGCACTGCGCTTGCATGCATTGCTCGACCATCGCGTGGGCCTGTGGGATGTCATCGGCCAATGCGAGCGGCGTGGCAGTCTGGATACGTCCATTGTGGCGGCGAGCATCGTGGTCAATCCGCTGCCCGCGTTGCTGGCTACGCTGCCGCAGCTGCGCATGGTGGCCTGCAATGGCACTGCGGCAGCACAGGCCTGGCGCCGGCACGTCCAGCCGCTGCTATCGGCGCAGCGTTGCGCGCTGCCAGTCGTCGCGTTGCCATCCACCAGCCCGGCCAATGCCGCCTGGTCGCTGCCGCGGCTGGCGGCAGCCTGGCAACCCCTGTGCGACGCGGTGCGCTAGCCGAGGTGACACGACGCGAGGTCGGTGTGGAATGCGAGCGTCGCAGCGAACCACGCCGCCGTCGCGGTGCCGCGCACTGATGGTTGATGCACGCCGCCCGCCTGCTGTCGACACCTGCGCTGCGCGCGTGGCGGCCAGTGGCCAGAAGTCATGCCAGCCTCCGGCACAGGCCTGCGTGCCAGAGGTGCGGGCATGCTGCCGCCAGCCCACAACGGAGTGGCCAGATGGCAATCAAACACGCAATCACGATGGCAGCAGCTGTGCTGTTCGGGCTGTTGAGCGGCGCAGGGGTGGCCGCTGCCAAGGACCAGGACCTGCACTGCGAGGTCGACAGCGATTACGACCTCACGCTCAACGCACGCAGCCTGATCCTGATCCGCGGATCAGGCACGCCGCAGCGGCTGGTGATGCGGCAGGGCGCTCTATTCGTCGACGACCGCTGGGTGGCATTGAGCGCAGACGATCGCGCCCGCCTGATCCAGTTCGAGCGCCAGACCCGCGATGCGGTGCCACTGGCGCAGGCAGTCGGGCGCGAAGCGGCCGATATCGCAATCACCGCATTGGGCGAGGTGGCCGCCGGCTTCAGTCGCAGCCCGGACGCCACGCGCCTGCAGCTGGCAAACGTGCGCGAGAAGATCGATGTGCGCTTGAAGCAGAGTTTCAGCAAAAGCCAGCTGACCCCGATCGATATCGACGACGACATCGGCGCGCTGGTCGCCGAGCTGCTGCCGCAGCTGATCGGCGATGTGGTGGCCGGTGCGGTGCAGTCCGCAATCACCGGAAATGACGTGCAGCTGCGTTCGCTCGATGGCATGGAGGCGCGCGTCGAGCGCCTGGTCGAGCCGCAGGCGCGTGCATTGCGGCCGCGCGCGCAGCAGTTGTGCCAGCGCCTGGAAGCGCTCGATGGGTTGGACAATGCGCTGGCGTATCGTTTGCCGTCGGGCGAGCCACTGCAACTGTTGCGGGTCGATCGAAACGCGACGAAATGAGCGGCGTGCGCATGCATGCGCACGCTGCATCCTGCCTGGCGCGCGACTTTTTGCACGGCAATGGTTGGCGCTGCGGCCCGCAGCCGGCCACAATAGGGGTTTCCCCATTCTGTTGCCGGAGTTCCCCGTATGGCCGAAATCAAGGAAGCACTTGTCCCCGATATCGGTGACTACAGCGACGTCCCGGTAATCGAGGTGCTGGTGTCCGTCGGCGATACGGTCAGCAAGGACCAGAGCCTGGTCACGCTGGAATCGGACAAGGCCACCATGGAAGTGCCTTCGTCGGTGGCTGGCGTGGTCAAGGAGATCAAGGTCAAGGTCGGCGATTCGCTCTCGCAGGGCGCGCTGGTGGCATTGATCGAAGTGGCCGACGCCGGCGCCGATGCCGCCAAGCCCGCCGCTGCCGCTGCGCCCGCCGCACCGGCCAAGGCTGCGCCCGCCGCCACACCGGCACCGGCTGCCAGGGCCGAATCTGCTGCGCCTGCGGCCTCTTCGGACGGCGGCGGCCTGATCGAAGCGCGTGTGCCCGATATCGGCGATTACACCGACATCCCGGTGATCGAAGTGCTGGTGGCCGTGGGCGATACCGTCGCCAAGGACCAGAGCCTGGTCACGCTGGAATCGGACAAGGCCACGATGGAAGTCCCGTCCTCGGCCGCCGGCGTGGTCAAGGAACTCAAGGTCAAGGTCGGCGACACGCTCTCGCAGGGCAATGTGGTGGCGATCATTGCAGCCGCCGACGGCGGCGCCGGTGCGGCGCAGTCGCCGGCCAAGCCCACCACCGACACCGCCGAAACCGCGGGCAAGGTCGAGCCGGTTGCCGTCCCGGCCGAGCCGGACAAGCTGGCCCAGCGCGAAATCGCGCAGGTGCAGGGCGCGCGTTCCGGCACCGGCACGCCGGCAGCGCAGGGCGGCCAGCCGTCCGCAGGCAACCCGAGCAGCCCGCCGGTGACCTTCGATGCCGACAGCGTGCTGCCGTCCAAGGTGCCGTACGCCAGCCCGGTGGTGCGCGTGTTCGCACGCGAACTGGGCGTGGACCTGAATCAGCTCAAGGGCAGCGAAAAGGGCGGCCGCATCACCCGTGAAGACGTGCAGCGCTTCGTCAAGGCCGCACTCAGCGGCGGCGCACCTGCCGCAGCCGGTGCCGCGCCGGCCGGTGGCGGCAATGGCCTGAACCTGCTGGCGTGGCCGAAGGTGGACTTCAGCAAGTTCGGCGAGACCGAGACCCAGCCGCTGTCGCGCATCAAGAAGGTTTCCGGTGCCAACCTGGCGCGCAACTGGGCAATGATTCCGCACGTCACCCAGTTCGAGTCGGCCGACATCACCGACCTGGAAGCCCTGCGCGTGGCGCTCAACAAAGAGAACGAGAAGGCCGGCATCAAGCTCACCATGCTCGCCTTCCTGGTCAAGGCCAGCGCCGCGGCGCTGAAGAAGTTCCCCGAGTTCAACGCCTCGCTGGATGCGGCCGGCGACAACCTTACCCTGAAGAAGTACTTCCATATCGGGTTTGCGGCCGATACGCCGAATGGCCTGGTCGTGCCGGTGATCCGCGATGTCGACAAGAAGGGCGTGTTGCAGATCGCGCAGGAAAGCGGCGAGCTGGCCAAGAAGGCGCGCGACGGCAAGCTAGGCCCGGCCGACATGAGCGGCGGCTGCTTCTCGATCAGCTCGCTCGGCGGCATCGGCGGCACGGCGTTCACGCCGATCATCAATGCGCCGGAAGTGGCGATCCTGGGCGTGTCCAAGTCGGCGATGCAGCCGGTCTGGAACGGCAAGGATTTCGCGCCGAAGCTGATGCTGCCGTTGTCGCTGAGCTACGACCACCGGGTCATCGACGGCGCCCTGGCAGCCCGTTTCACCACCTATCTCAGCCAGGTGCTGGCCGACATGCGTCGCGTCCTGCTGTGAGGGCCGCGCTGCTGACCATCGCCGCGCTCGGCGTGCTGCCGTGGACAACCGCGGCCGCACGCGAATGCGAGAGCACGCTCGGCCGCGGCTGGCCGCCGGCCGTGGGCAACTACGGCACGGCCGTCACCACGCTGCTGGATGGCGGCACCAAGCCCGCCTTGTCGTTGCTGACCCTGCCCACACGTGGCGTGGAGAGCGCGGTGTCGTTGGTGCCGGGCAAGGAGGGCGCCGACTGGACCCTGCGGCATAGCCGCGCCGACGAGCGCGTCTACAGCTGGGTCAGCCAGACTGACCGCGGCAGCGTGCAGTTCCGCACCGAGCAGACCCCGGAAACGGTCGAGATCCCGATTCCGGCGGCCCTGGCCAAGCGCTTGGTCAGCAACTGGACCAACACGCTGACCCAGCTCGCACCGAACGGACGCACCGCCCCGGTGAGCGAGGGCGAAGTGCTCTCGTTCCAGGTCGATGGCGTGCGCTACAGCGGCGCTCGCCCCAGCTGCGGCGCCGGCGAGTTGCTGCTGAAACAGGCCGCGCTGCTGATCGAAGCCAGCGAAGGCAAGGAAAAGAAGCGCGACAAGCGCTGGACCCAAATCGAATCGTCGCTGGATGAACTCCAGCAGACGCTTGCCGGCACGGCCGGTTGAGCTACAGGAGAAGCAAATGGCGGTCATTGAAATCAAGGTTCCCGACATCGGCGATTACAGCGATGTCCCCGTCATCGAAGTGCTGGTCGCCGTTGGCGACAGCGTGGCCAAGGACCAGGGACTGGTAACGCTGGAATCGGACAAGGCGACGCTGGAAGTGCCGTCCTCGGCCGCCGGGGTGGTCAAGGAACTCAAGGTCAAGGTCGGCGACACCCTGTCCGAAGGCGCGCTCGTGCTGCTGCTCGAAACCGAAGGCGAGGCTGCCGCGCCGGCCAAGGCCGAACCCAAGGCCGCCCCGGCCGCTGCAGCGCCTGCCGCCGCACCGGGCAGCAAGCCGCCGGTGACGCCGTCGCACCGCGCCCCGGCAGAGCCGGCCGCGCCCAAACCGGCGCTGGCCAGCGGCAAGCCGGCCGACATCGAATGCAAGATGGTGGTGCTCGGCGCCGGCCCCGGCGGCTACACCGCTGCGTTCCGCGCGGCCGACCTGGGCCTGGACACTGTGCTGATCGAGCGCTACGCCAGCCTGGGCGGTGTCTGCCTCAACGTCGGCTGCATCCCGTCCAAGGCGCTGCTGCATGCCGCCGCGGTGATCGATGAAGTGGCCCATGCCGGCGACTTCGGCGTGGACTTCGGTCAGCCCAAGATCACCCTGGACAAGCTGCGCGAGTACAAGGAAAAAGTGGTCGGCAAGCTCACCGGCGGCCTGGCCAGCATGGCCAAGCAGCGCAAGGTGCGCACCGTGACCGGCGTGGCCAGCTTCGTCTCGCCCAACGAGCTGGAAATCGTCGGCGACGACGGCAAGACCCAGCTGCTGCGCTTCGAGCACTGCATCATCGCCGCCGGCTCGCAGGCAGTGAAGCTGCCCAACTTCCCGTGGGACGACAAGCGCGTGATGGACTCCACCGACGCGCTGGAGCTGCACGACATTCCCAAGACCCTCCTGGTGGTCGGCGGCGGCATCATCGGCCTGGAAATGGCCACGGTGTACAGCGCGCTCGGCAGCAAGGTGACCGTGGTCGAGTTCATGGACCAGCTGATGCCGGGCGCCGACAAGGACCTGGTCAAGCCGCTGGCCGACCGCCTGAAAAAGCAGGGCGTCGAGGTCCATCTCAAGACCAAGGCCACCGACGTCAAGGCCGACAAGAGCGGCATCACGGTGTCCTTCGAGGCGGCTGTGGAAGGCGAAAAGCCCGGTCTGCAGGCCACCGCGTACGACCGCGTGCTGGTCGCCGTGGGCCGTAGCCCGAACGGCAAGAAGATCGGTGCGGAAAAGGCCGGCGTCACCATCACCGAGCGCGGCTTCATTCCGGTCGATCGGCAGATGCGCACCAACGTGCCGCACATCTTCGCCATCGGCGACATCGTCGGTAACCCGATGCTGGCGCACAAGGCCACCCACGAAGGCA
Organism: Xanthomonas citri pv. citri; assembly: GCF_000961215.1. Lineage (NCBI taxonomy): Bacteria > Pseudomonadati > Pseudomonadota > Gammaproteobacteria > Lysobacterales > Lysobacteraceae > Xanthomonas > Xanthomonas citri. The sequence continues at coordinate 4,313,326 of NZ_CP008998.1, read as the reverse complement.
AGCTGGCCGCCGAAGTGGCTGCCGGCGAGAAAAAGGAATGGGTGGCGCGGGTGATCCCGTCGGTGGCTTACACCAACCCGGAAATCGCCTGGGTCGGCGTCACCGAAACCGAAGCCAAGGCCAAGGGCCTGAAGGTGGGCGTGGCCAAGTTCCCGTGGGCCGCCAGCGGCCGCGCGATCGGCATCGGCCGCACCGAGGGCTTCACCAAGCTGATCTTCGATGAACAGACCCATCGCGTGATCGGCGGCGCCATCGTCGGCGTGCATGCCGGCGACCTGCTGGCCGAAATCGGCCTGGCGATCGAGATGGGGGCCGAGGCCGAAGACATCGGCCACACCATCCACGCGCATCCGACCCTGAGCGAGTCGGTCGGCATGGCCGCCGAGGTCTACGACGGCACCATCACCGATCTGTACATCCCCAAGAAGAAGTGACGTCGCTCCGCACGACCGTGCCGCCACGCGTGGCGCGGTCGCCGCGGTGGTGACTCGATGCGTGGAGGTCGCCGTGGAGCAGGGCAATCTGTGTCCCGAACTGCAGGCGCTGCTGCAGCGCGAACTGGCCAGCGGCAACCGCATGGCCGAGCCGCCGCAGCGGACCGACTGGCCGCATCCGGGCTCGGTGTTCGTGTCGCTGAAGCGCGACCTGCGCAGCGACGCGGCGTCGCTGCCGGCGACGGTGCAGCACGCGATCTGCACCGACCCGCACTACGGTTGGCACGACGAATGCTACTGCACCACGCACCGGCATCTGTTGGTAGCGGGTGCGACCAAGCCGCCCTGAGCGTGTATCCGCTGCTGCCGTGTGGCTGCCGCCGCGTCGGTTACTTGTTGCGCACCCGTTAAACGACAGAACCCCGCATCGCTGCGGGGTTCTGCATGAAGCTGTCTTCGGGTCCCGGGTTCCGGGTCCCGAAGAATCAGAACGCGAACGTCACGCCCGCCACCGGGCCCTTGAACTCCTGCTTCAGGCCGACCAGGCCGTCGCTGCCCTCGCGGTCCACGTCCAGCTTGAACCAGTCGTAGCCGGCGAAGATGCCGAAGTTCTTGGTGAAGCGGTATTCGGCAATCGCGTTGGCGCGGCTCAGGTCGCCGTCGTAGTCGCCGAAGTCGCCCCAGCTGGTGTTGAGGTACTGGCCCTGCACATTGAACAGCCAATGCTCGCTGGGACGTGCGGTGAAGCGGATGCCGACGACCGGCGCAACGCCGTCTTCGCTTTCGTTCAAGACGTCGCCACTGAACAGCGTGCCCAGATCGGCGTAGGCATTGGCTTCGACCTTGGCGTACTCGGCGCCAATCTGCAGGCCCAGGCTGAATTCCGGAGAATCGATCACCGAGTAGTCGTACACCAGGGTCGCGACCTGGTACTTCAGCTCGCCCTTGATGAAGCTACCGGACGGCACGGTGACGCCACCGGCGCTCAGATCCTGGCTCAGCGTCTCGCGGCGATCCTTGTCGTACTTGAAGTAGTCGAAGATCAGGCGCTGACGGGTGCTGATGCGGAACACGCCATCCACGCGCGGTTCCCATTCCTTGCCGCCCAGCTTGAAGTCTTCGTTGACCGAGACGTTGTTGCCAGCCAGCAGCGTGTTGCCGCGCAGGGTGTTGTCGTTGTCGACATTCATCGCGCCGAGGCGGAGCTGGAAGCGGTCATCGGTGTCTTCGGCGTGTGCGGGCGCGACGTAGGCGACGGCCAGCACGCACGGGATCGCCAGTGCGAGGAGGTGTTTCATGGGAGCTCCGAATTCTTAGAATGGTCAGGCGGTTCGGCCTGTGCAGCGCATGGTCGATAAGTGCGCGTCTTTCAAAAGTGAAGAAGCTGTCCAATCAGCGTGAAGGCAGCCATAGCAATCGGACAAAACGGTCCGCTTTCGCTAATGCTTTGGTCGAGTCACGGATGCGTACAGCGTCGCTGCCACGGTCGTCTGCAGGCTGTTCGAGCCAAGGACTCGATTGGACCGTCGATGGGAAGGTCGCAGGGTGCGACAAAATGCGTACCAAAGCAGGAGCCCCGGTCTCCCAGGGCTCCTAGACGCGGCCTGCGGCGGTACCTTTCGACGAGGATGTGCAGGCCTCGCAAGTTCTGACCGCCGGTTTGTGGCAAAGTTCCCACCCGCCGCGGCGGCCACCATGTGGTGCATCGCAGCAAGCGATGACCTCTGCCGGTTGTCTCGCAATTTGTCCCATTGCTATACTTTCGCGGCTCGACGAGGCGCAACTGCGCTTCCCACTCATTCACACGTAAGGTAACCGTAGTGCTGAACTCCGTTGACGCGGGTCGGCGGTTGATGCTGCGCGCTGCGGTATATCCGCTTGCTGCCGTAGCTATAACTAGTCTGGGGTTGCTGTTGGTCGGTCCCCGTTACGCTGCAGGTCTGGCATTGACCGGATTTGCGACAGTGCTGGGCGGTTGGGTTGCGGCACGTACCGCGCTAGGTGGCGGTATCCAGGCAGCGGGCATCGCCATGGTGCGGCTGATTCTGGCGATGGTGCTGAAGTGGGTGTTGGTTTTCGTGGCGCTGGCGCTCGGCTTCGGCCTGTGGCGGCTGCCTCCTCTGGCTTTGTTGGCGGGTATCGCCATCGGGCTGATTTTTCAGGTTCTGGCTCTGGCCAGGCGTTGATTCGAACTTAAAGGGCTCCGGACACATGGCGGGCGAGGCAGCAACACCTACCTCCTATATCCAGCATCACTTGCAGAACCTGATCGTTCCGGTTCGCGATGGTGGCGGCACGTTTTGGACCATCCACCTCGACACCCTGATCATGGCGGTGTTGATGGGTCTGGTCATGGTCCTGGCGTTCTGGACGGCGACCCGCAATGCCACGGCCGGCGTGCCGGGCAAGTGGCAGGCATTTGTTGAAATCTGCCTGGAATTCGTCGATCGCCAGGCCAAGGACACCTACCACGGCAGCAGCAAGCTGGTGACGCCGATCGCGATCACCATCTTCTTCTGGATCCTGTTGATGAACCTCATCAAGATGATTCCTGCCGATTTCATCGCCATCCCGCTGGGCTGGGCCGGCGTGCACGCCTGGAAGCCGGTGCCGACCGCCGACGTCAACGCCACCTTGGGCATGTCGATCAGCGTGTTCTTCCTGATGATCGTGTTCTCGCTGCGCTCCAAGGGCGTAGGCGGCATGACCAAGGAATTCCTGACGGCGCCGTTCGGCAAGTGGATGATGCCGTTCAACCTGCTCTTGAACATCGTCGAGTGGCTGAGCAAGCCGATTTCGTTGGCGATGCGACTGTTCGGCAACATGTTCGGTGGCGAGATCGTCTTCCTGCTGATCTGGGTGCTGGGCGGTGCGGGCATCGCCGGCATGGTCGCTGGCGGCGCATTCGGCCTGGGCTGGATGCTGTTCCACCTGCTGGTGATTCCGCTGCAGGCCTTCATTTTCATGATGCTGTCGATCGTGTATCTAAGCCTGGCCGAAGACAGTCACTGAGTTTGCGTCACCCTTCATCTGCTTCAGTCCGCTTCATCCATCACCCTTAGAAACTTTCGTTCGGAGATCACCATGTACCTCGCCGTCCTGACCAACCTCGCTCAAGTCCAGAGCTCCACCGTCCTCGCCGTCGGCATCATGATCGGCCTGGCCGCGCTGGGTGCCGGCCTCGGTCTGGCCATCATGGCTGGCAAGTTCCTGGAATCGGCTGCGCGCCAGCCGGAGCTGATCCCGGTGCTGCAGGTTCGTATGTTCATCACCGCCGGCCTGATCGACGCCGCGTTCATCATCAGCGTCGCTGTCGGCCTGCTGTTCGCCTTCGCCAACCCGCTGGCCCAGGTGTTCATCGAGCGTCTGTCGCAGGCTGCCGGCTGATCCAGCGGTAGCAGGATGTGGATGCCGCCCTTGGCGGTTGCATCCGCGGATGAAGGTCGGAAAGCGCCGCCGCGCGGTGGCGCTTTCACCCCTAAACAGCGATTGAGCGACCCATGGATATCACCCTTACCATCTTTGCCCAGGCGCTGGCCTTCGCCGGTCTGATCTGGATCGTCGCGACCAAAATCTGGCCGCCGCTGCTGCAGGCGATCGAAGAGCGTCAGCAAAAGATTGCTGAAGGTCTGGCTGCGGCCGACCGTAGTCAAAAGGATCTGGCGCAGGCGCAGGAAAAGGTCAATGAAGCACTGAAGGACGCACGCACCAAGGCCAACGAGATCATCGATCAGGCCCATGCGCGCGCCAACCAGATCATCGAAGCGGCCAAGCTGGAGGCAATTGCCGAAGCCAACCGTCAGAAGGATCTGGCGCAGACCGAAATCGACGCATCCGCCACGCGTGCCCGCGAGGAGCTGCGCAAGCAGGTCTCGGTGCTGGCCGTCAGCGGTGCAGAAAAGCTGCTCAAGCGCGAAATCGATGCCAACGCCCACAAGGCGCTGCTCGACGAGCTGGCGGCGGAGATTTAAGCGATGAGTCAGGCCCTCACCCTTGCCCGTCCCTACGGCCGTGCCGCGTTTGCGATCGCGCGTGAGGGCGGCAACTTCGCGCCCTGGTCCGATGCGCTGGCGTTTTCGGCGCAGGTGGCCGGCGATCCGCGCGTGGCCGCATTGCTGCTCAACCCGGCCCTGGGCCAGGAACAGGCAGTGACGCTGCTGGCCCCGCCGCAGGCGGGCGAGGACTATCTGCGTTTCCTCGGCGTGCTGGCCGATGCGCAGCGGCTGTCGCTGCTGCCGGAAGTTGCAGGCTTGTACGAACACCTGCGTGCCGAGGCCGAACATGTCGTCAAGGCGACGGTGACCTCGGCCGCTGCAATGAGCCAGACCGAACTCGACACGATCGCTGCTGCGCTGAAGAAGCGCTTTGGCCGCGACGTGGACATCACCACCGCAGTCGATGCGTCGCTGATCGGCGGCGCGGTGATCGACACCGGCGACGTGGTCATCGACGGCTCGCTGAAGGGCAAGCTTGCGCGTCTGCAAAGCTCGCTCGCCCACTGAATTCACATAAACGCATGGCCCTCGCGGCCGGCACCTAGGACTGAACGATGGCAACCACGCTCAACCCCTCCGAAATCAGCGACCTGATCAAGACCCGCATCGAAGCGGTCAAGCTGTCCGCAGAGTCGCGCAACGAAGGCTCCGTGACCAGCGTGTCCGACGGCATCGTGCGCATCTTCGGCCTGGCCGACGTGATGCAGGGCGAAATGATCGAACTGCCGAACAACACCTTCGCGCTGGCACTGAACCTGGAGCGCGATTCGGTCGGCGCCGTGGTGCTGGGCGACTACGAAAGCCTGCGCGAAGGCGACGTGGCCAAGACCACCGGCCGCATCCTGGAAGTGCCGGTGGGCCCGGAGCTGCTGGGTCGCGTGGTCAACGCACTGGGCGAGCCGATCGACGGCAAGGGCCCGCTGGGCGCCACCCAGACCGCACCGGTGGAGCGCGTTGCGCCCGGCGTGATCTGGCGCAAGTCGGTCGACCAGCCGGTGCAGACCGGTTACAAGTCGGTCGACGCGATGATTCCGATCGGCCGTGGCCAGCGCGAGCTGGTCATTGGCGACCGTCAGACCGGCAAGACGGCGCTGGCGATCGACGCGGTGATCAACCAGAAGGGCACCGGCATCAAGTGCGTGTACGTGGCGATCGGCCAGAAGGCCTCGACCGTTGCCAACATCGTGCGCAAGCTGGAAGAAAACGGCGCGCTGGCGCACACCGTAGTGGTGGCTGCGACCGCGTCCGAATCGGCCGCGATGCAGTACATCAGCCCGTATGCCGGCTGCACCATGGGCGAGTACTTCATGGACCGCGGCGAAGATGCGCTGATCGTGTACGACGATCTGTCCAAGCAGGCCGTGGCCTATCGCCAGATCTCGCTGCTGCTCAAGCGCCCGCCGGGCCGCGAAGCCTACCCGGGCGACGTGTTCTATCTGCACTCCCGTTTGCTGGAGCGCGCTGCGCGCGTGTCCGAGGAGTACGTGGAGAAGTTCACCAACGGTGCGGTGACCGGCAAGACCGGTTCGCTGACCGCGCTGCCGATCATCGAAACGCAGGCCGGCGACGTGTCCGCGTTCGTGCCGACCAACGTGATCTCGATCACCGACGGCCAGATCTTCCTGGAAACCGACCTGTTCAATGCCGGTATCCGTCCGGCCGTGAACGCCGGTATCTCGGTGTCGCGCGTCGGTGGTGCAGCGCAGACCAAGATCATCAAGAAGCTGTCCGGCGGCATCCGTATCTCGCTGGCGCAGTACCGCGAGCTGGCGGCGTTCGCGCAGTTCGCCTCGGACCTGGATGAAGCCACCCGCAAGCAGCTCGAGCGCGGTCAGCGCGTCACCGAGCTGATGAAGCAGAAGCAGTACGCGCCGATGTCCATCGCCAACCAGGCGCTGTCGATCTATGCCGTCAACGAGGGTTACCTCGATGACGTGCCGGTCAACAAGCTGCTGGCGTTCGAAGAAGGCCTGCACGCGCACTTCGCCAACACCCAGGGCGAGCTGGTCTCCAAGATCAACAGCACCGGCGGTTGGGACAACGACATCGAAGCCAGCTTCAAGAAGGGCATCGAAGAGTTCAAGACCACGGGCAGCTGGTAAATCCAGCTGCGGGAATCGGGAATAGAGAATAGGGAATCGTCAAGGCGGGGTTGGCTGTGCCAATTCCCGATTCACGATTCCCCATTCCCACTAAGCGAGCGAAGCGAGCGAGTATGGCAGGCGGACGCGAAATCAAAACCAAGATCAAGAGCGTGCAGAACACCCGCAAGGTGACGCGCGCGCTCGAAATGGTCTCGGCCTCCAAGATCCGCAAGGCGCAAGAGCGCATGAAGACCTCGCGTCCGTATGCGCAGGCGATGAAGCAGGTGATCGGGCATCTGGCGCAGGCCAGCACTGATTTCCAGCATCCGTTCCTGATCGAGCGCGAGCAGGTCAAGCGGGTCGGTTACATCGTGATCTCGTCCGACCGCGGTCTGGCCGGCGGTCTGAACAACAACCTGTTCCGCAAGATGCTGGGCGAAGTGCGCCCCTGGCAGGACAAGGGTGCCGAAATCGACGTGGTGACCATCGGCCAGAAGGCCTCGGCCTTCTTCCGCCGCGTCAAGGTCAACATGGTCGGCAGCGTGACCCATCTGGGCGACAGCCCGCAGGTGGAGCAGCTGATCGGCGTGATCAAGGTGATGATCGATGCCTTCATCGAAGGCAAGGTGGACCGCGTGTATCTGGTCTACAACCGCTTCGTGAACACCATGACGCAGAAGGCCAGCTTCGATCAGCTGCTGCCGCTGCCGGCCGCCGAGCACAAAGTTGCGCATCACGATTGGGATTACCTGTATGAACCCGATGCCGCCAGCGTGCTGGAGCACGTGATGACGCGTTACATCGAGTCGCTGGTGTACCAGGCCGTACTGGAAAACGTGGCTTCCGAACATGCCGCGCGCATGGTGGCGATGAAGGCCGCCAGCGACAACGCCAACAAGATGATCGGCACCTTGCAACTGGTCTACAACAAGGCACGTCAGGCGGCGATCACCCAGGAAATTTCGGAAATCGTCAGCGGCGCAGCGGCCGTATAAGTACCGCCGGGATTGGGAATTCGGGATTGGTTGGAGCGCAGCGAATCGCGCCCTTGCGAATCCCCAATCACGAATCCCAAATCACAAAATTCCACGAGATGGCATCGGCCACTCGGACAGAACAAAGCTAACCGGAGCAGCAAAATGAGTCAGGGCAAGATCGTTCAGATCATCGGCGCGGTCGTCGACGTCGAATTCCCGCGCAATGAAGTGCCGAAGGTGTATCACGCGCTGAAGGTCGACGGCACCGAAATCACCCTGGAAGTGCAGCAGCAGCTCGGCGACGGCGTCGTGCGCACGATTGCGCTCGGCTCCACCGACGGCCTGAAGCGCAACCTGGTCGCCACCAACACCGAACGCGCCATCTCGGTGCCGGTCGGCGCCGGTACGCTGGGCCGCATCATGGACGTGCTGGGTCGCCCGATCGACGAAGCTGGCGACGTGCAGGCCTCGGACCATTGGGAAATCCATCGCGGCGCACCGTCGTATGAAGACCAGTCGTCCAGCACCGAATTGCTGGAAACCGGCATCAAGGTCATCGACCTGATGTGCCCGTTCGCCAAGGGCGGCAAGGTCGGCCTGTTCGGCGGTGCCGGCGTCGGCAAGACCGTCAACATGATGGAACTGATCAACAACATCGCCAAGGCGCACAGCGGCTTGTCCGTGTTCGCCGGCGTGGGCGAGCGTACCCGCGAGGGCAACGACTTCTACCACGAGATGAAGGACTCCAACGTCCTGGACAAGGTGGCGATGGTGTACGGCCAGATGAACGAGCCGCCGGGCAACCGTCTGCGCGTGGCGTTGACCGGCCTGACCATGGCCGAGTACTTCCGCGACGAGAAGGACGCCAGCGGTAAGGGCAAGGACGTGCTGCTGTTCGTCGACAACATCTACCGCTACACGCTGGCCGGTACCGAAGTGTCCGCGCTGCTCGGCCGTATGCCGTCGGCCGTGGGCTACCAGCCGACCCTGGCCGAAGAGATGGGCGTGCTGCAGGAGCGCATCACCTCGACCAAGAGCGGTTCGATCACCTCGATCCAGGCCGTGTACGTGCCCGCGGACGACCTGACCGACCCGTCGCCGGCGACCACCTTCGCCCACTTGGACTCGACCGTTACGCTGAGCCGTAACATCGCCTCGCTGGGTATCTACCCGGCGGTGGATCCGCTGGACTCCACCAGCCGCCAGATGGACCCGCTGGTGATCGGCCACGAGCATTACGACACCGCCCAGCGCGTGCAGCAGACCTTGCAGAAATACAAGGAACTGAAGGACATCATCGCCATCCTGGGCATGGACGAGCTGAGCGAAGAAGACAAGCAGTCGGTGTCGCGCGCACGCAAGATCGAGCGCTTCTTCAGCCAGCCCTTCCACGTGGCCGAAGTGTTCACCGGATCGCCGGGCAAGTACGTGTCGTTGAAGGACACCATCCGCGGCTTCAAGGCAATCTGCGACGGCGAATACGACCACCTGCCGGAGCAGGCGTTCTACATGGTCGGCAGCATCGAAGAAGCCGTCGAGAAGGCCAACAAGATGAGCGCCAAGGCGTAAGAGCCGGGATTTGGCATTCGGGATTCGGGATTTGCTACGGCGTTGAGCGGGGTGCGGAAACGAGGTGAGTGGCCACAGTGAAAGCTGCGGTCGCCAATCGCGAATCCCCAATCCCCAATCCCCGCCTGACAGAGTGAGGCACCATGAGCACTATCCGTTGCGACATCGTCAGCGCCGAGAAGGAAATCTTCCACGGTGAGGCGACGCTGGTCGTGGCCACCGGCGAGTTGGGCGAGCTGGGCATTGCGCCCAAGCACGCGCCGCTGATCACGCGCCTGAAGCCGGGCAAGGTGGTGGTGACCACCGCCAATGGCGAACAGCTGGACTTCGCCATTTCCGGCGGCATCCTGGAAGTGCAGCCGCAAGTGGTGACCATTCTGGTCGACACCGCGGTGCGTGCGCAGGACATCGACGAGGCGGCCGTGCGCAAGGTCAAGGAAGAGGCCGAGCGGCTGCTGGCCAATCGTGGCAACACGGTGGACGTGGCCGAGGCACAGCGTCAGCTGGCAGAAGCGACAGTGCAGTTGCAGGCGCTGGAGCGCTTGCGTCGCAACCTCAAGCACTGAGCGGTGGCCTGCCCGCCTCCAGGGTGGGTGTGCACGTCCGACAGCTGCAAGTTCATCTGCAGATCAGAAGTTCGAAACGCCGGCCATCGTGTCGGCGTTTTCGTTTTTGGAGCGCTGCGTGCGGGTGCGCGAATCCGCCACAGCGTGCGGCAGGCACACTGCGTGCCTTAGCGCACCGCGGCACGGCAGCGGTGCATGGCAACGTTATCCCGGCACGTTGAGGAAGGTGGCATGACCCGTTCGATCGATGGCATTCGCGCGTACATGGTGAGCGGCCTGTTGGCCGCCGGACTGCTGGGGTGCGCATTGCCGGCGCGCAGCCAGCCGCCGCTGGATCTGTTGATGGACCGCATCGTGCAGCGCAATGCCATTGGCGACGCGGTAGCGCTAAGCAAGTGGGACAGCGGCAAGCCGGTGTTGGATCAGGCGCGCGAGGCGGCTGTGTTGCAAAGCGTGCGCGATCAGGCGCCGGCGCATGGGCTGGATGCCGACGACGCGGCGCGTTTCTTTGGCGCGCAAATCGAGGCCAACAAGTCGGTGCAGTATGCGCTGCTGAACCGTTGGCGCGAGCGCGGACGCGCGCCTAATACTGCGCGTCCGGACCTCACCGCGCTGCGCGCTCGCCTGGATCAACTGCAGGGCGAACTGCTCGATGCGCTGGCCGATGTGGCCTCAGCGCGCAGCGCGCCCGACTGCCCGGCCAGCACCGCGCGCGCCGCTGCGCATTACGCAGAGCAGTGGCAGCTGGATGCGCTGCATCGCGCGGCACTGGTGCGTGGCCTGGGCGATTTTTGCCACTGATTTGAGGCGGTGGAATCGGTCTGCGATGAACCACTCGCTGTCATGCGCTTCAGAGCGGCCGACAAACCCTGCGCGCGTTCGCCTGACGGTGAGTGCAGCGGGTTTGTCGGCCGCATCTGGGTGGATGCAGTCAGCGGTCCAGATCGAACGCTGGGCGTGTCCAAGGCGTGGTGCCCTGGTCGCTCGCGGAACGCGGCGTCAACCCGTCTGAGGGAGCGATGGCGGCATCCCTGCCGTCAACTGTCACGCGATCGGCGAGGACGCTGCACTAGAAAGGTTGCTGGCAGCCTGGTCGAACGCCACGCACACCGGCCAACGCGACTGGTCCATGCTCGCTCACCGTGCGGATCCGATGCGGCATGGATGCCGCGGAAGAGCTTACAAAGACCTACGTGCGGTCGAGCATCACGTGAGACGATGCAGCTATTCTGCTGCTGGACGCCTGTGGGCAAGCAGTGTCCCTTCTGCGTCATATCGCCACACGGCCGAGCAATTACGCAGCGCCTGCGCATGCATCGATCAGCGATACACCACATGCCGGCCCAGGAAGAACGACACGATCGCCAGGCCGCCTTCGACCAGCGGTTTCGCCAGCCATGCCTGACGCAGCCCGAGTAGGTCCACCGTGGTCGAGAGCAGCCAGGTGCTGATCAGGGTGAGCGTCAGCCACATCGCCGCGAAGCGGCGGAAGCGTCGCCAACCCAGCCGCGCGTCGCCTTGCTGGGCGAAGGTGTAGCGGCCGTTGAGCCAGAAGCCGAGCATGGCGCCGCCGATGCGTCCAAGCAGATTGGCGGGCACCGCAGGCATGCCCGCGGCGGTGGCGGCGATGAAGATGCCGCAATCGACGGCCAGCTGCAGGGCGCCAATGATCATGAACTGGCTGCCTTGGCGGAACAGACTCATGCGTGCGGGGCAGAGGAAAGGGGCGCCTATCCTAGCGGCAGCGCGGCGCAAACGCTGTTAGCGCGGGCGAACGCTGCATTCGGGCAACGACGCGACGGGGCGCAGCGACTAGAATTTGGACATCTCCATGCCTGGAATGTCTTGATGACCCTGCCCCTGCACGTTTTGATCCTGGCCGCGGGCGAAGGCAAGCGCATGCGCTCCTCGCTGCCCAAGGTGCTGCAGCCGCTGGCGGGCCAGCCGATGCTGGCGCATGTGATCGCCACTGCGCGGCAGCTACAGCCGGCGGCGATCCATATCGTATACGGGCATGGCGGCGATCAGGTGCAGGCAGCCTTCGCCGATCAAGGCGATCTGCAGTGGGCCGAACAGCGCGAGCAGTTGGGCACCGGACATGCCGTGCAGCAGGCAATGCCCGCGATTCCCGATGCGGCAACCGTGCTGGTGTTGTATGGCGATGTGCCGTTGATCCGCAGCGAGAGCCTGCTGCAGCTGCTGCATGCGCCGGGCCGCATGGCGGTGCTGGTCGCCGAACTGGCCAATCCCACCGGCTATGGACGCATCCTGCGCGATGCGGAGGGCAAGGTGGCCGCCATCGTCGAGCAGAAGGATGCCAATGACGAGCAGCGCCGCATTCGCACCATCAATACCGGCATCCTCACCGCTGAATCCACCGCACTGCGCCGTTGGCTGGCTGGCTTGTCCAACGACAATGCGCAAGCCGAGTTCTATCTCACCGACGTGTTCGCCAGCGCCGCTGCCGATTTCACGCCGGCCGACATGGTGCACGTGGCCGACCCGCAGGACGTGGAGGGTGCCAACGACCCGTGGCAACTCGCCCAGCTTGAGCGTGCCTGGCAGCTGCGCGCCGCGCGCACGCTTTGCCTGCAGGGCGTGCGCATGGCCGACCCAGCGCGTGTGGAGCAGCGTGGCAGCGTGCAGGTGGGCCGCGATGTGCAGCTGGATATCGATGTGATCCTGGAAGGCAATGTGACCCTGGGCGATGACGTGGTGATCGGCCCGTTCGTGCGCTTGCGCGACGTCACGCTCGGTGCCGGCACCCAGGTGCGTGCGCACAGCGATCTGGAAGGCGTGATCACCGAGGGCGCGGTGCAGATCGGCCCATTCGCGCGCCTGCGCCCCGGCACCGTGCTGGCCGATGGCGTGCATATCGGCAATTTCGTGGAAACCAAAAAGGTCACCATGGGCGTCGGCAGCAAGGCCAACCATCTGACCTATCTGGGCGATGCGGTGATCGGCAGCAAGGTCAACATCGGTGCCGGCACCATCACCTGCAACTACGACGGGGTGAACAAGTCACAGACCACCATCGGCGATGGCGCCTTTATCGGCTCCAATAGCGCATTGGTGGCACCGATCCAGATTGGCGCCAATTCCACCATCGGTGCCGGCTCGGTGATCACGAGCGATGCGCCTGCGGGTCAGCTCAGTGTGACGCGTGCGCGGCAGACCGTGGTCGAAGGCTGGAAGCGGCCGACCAAGAAATCGCCGTAGCGCTGCGACTGTTCTCTGCGCGGTGGCCGTCTGCGCCGTGCGTGCGCATCGCAGCCAGCGGCAGGAATACGCAGAGCGTGTTGCCTGAGTAATGCGGTGTGTTCAAGCCGCCAATGGCAACAGCAAGGTCACGCACAGTCCGCCGTGTTCGCGGTTATGCAGCGAGATGCGGCCGCCGTGCGCTTCGGCGATCTCGCGGGTGAGGGCAAGGCCAAGACCTGTGCCATTGCGCTTGGTCGAATAGAACGGCATCAGTGCGTTGTGCAGTACCGCTTCGTTCATGCCGTTGCCGCGGTCGAGCACCTCGATGCGTAGCCATTGGGGAACGCGCGTGACCCGCAGCGCCACGTCGCTGTTGGGTGGTTGCGCTTCGCTGCAGGCCTCGTGGGCATTTTTCAGCAGATTGAGCAGCGCCTGCTCGATCTGCGCTGCATCGATCCGGCTGGAGACATCGGTGAGCGTGCCCTGCACCTGGAACGGAATCTGTTGCTGCAAGCGCTGCAGAAACGGCGCCCATTCGATGGTCTGCAGCTGCGGTTGCGGCAATTTGGCAAAGCGCGCATAGCCGCGGATAAAGCCTTCCAGGTGACGCGCCCGCTCTTCGATGGTCTCGAACACCGTCCCCAGGCGATCGGTGCGTTCGCGGCGCAGGAGCTCGGCACCCGAATGCGCCAGCGAGGCGATCGGTGCCAGCGAATTGTTCAATTCGTGGCTGATCACGCGGATGACTTTCTTCCAGGTCTGCACTTCCTGGCGGCGCAACTCGGTGGTCAAGGTGCGGATCAACAACAGCTCGTGTCCGCGCCCGTTGATGTGAAAGCTACGCCGCGACAGGTGATAGATCTGCTCGTCTTCTTCGTCGTCGCCATCTTCGCGTACCGCGAACAGGCAGTCCCCGCCGCGTGCCAATGCGTCGCGCAATTCGGCCGGCATGCGGCCGAGCACATCGTCCAGATGCTGGCCTTCCAGCTTGCGCCCCTCATACAGCAGTTTGCGTGCGGCGTTGTTGGAAAACCCGATCCGCCGCAGGCCATCGCCGCCGGCGACCACCAGCAGCATGGCCACCGGCGTGTTCTGCAGCATGGTGTCGAGCATCAGCTCGCGCTGTACCAGATGGCTACGCTGCGCGCGCAGCACATCGCCAAGCTCGGCATGCGCCTGCACCAGTTGCGCCAGTTCGTCGTTGCCGCGCCAATACACGCCAAAGTTGTACTCGCCATCGCGGTAGCTGCTGGTGGTGCCCGCCAGCGCACGAAACAGCGAGCGCATCGGCGCGGTGGCGCGGGTGAGGCTGAACCACATCGCCGCCAGCAGTACGAGGACCGAAATCGCCGCCACCTGCCAGCCGCGGTCCAGCCAGTACGCCATGAACCACGGCAATGCAGCTGCCAGCGCGAGCACCGGCAGCAAGCGTAAAAACAGCGCAAACGTGAAAGAGCGGTTCCGCATCCGAAAGTTCATTCCGAGGTGATGCCGTAGCGGTCCATGCGCCGATAGAGGGCCTGGCGGCTCAACCCCAGCTCGGCGGCGGCTTGTGCGATCACACCTTGCGCGCGTGCCAGCGCCTGTTCGATACGCGCGCGATCCGGCTCGCCTGCAGCCGGCGCCGCCGGCCGTGGGGGCGGGTGCACGTGGCAGATTCAGATCGCCCGCTTCGATACGCGCGCCCTGCGCGAGCAAGGCGGCGCGTTGCAGCACATTGCGCAGCTCGCGCACGTTGCCGGGCCAGCCATGCCGTTGCAATGCATCGCGCGCCTGCGCGGACAGCGGCTTTTCACCGGCAAGGAAGTGCTCGGCCAGCGGGCCGATATCGCCGGGGCGTTCGGCCAGTGCAGGCAGTGCGATTTCCACCGTGTTGAGCCGGTAATACAGATCCTCGCGAAAACTGCCGTCGCGGATCATCGCCGGCAGATCGGCATTGGTGGCGCTGATCACGCGCACCTTGGCGTGGCGTTCACGGTTGGAGCCCAGCCGCTCGTAACGGCCGGTTTCCAGCACGCGCAGCAACTTCATTTGCCCCGCCAGCGGCAGGTTGCCGATCTCGTCGAGAAACAGCGTGCCGCCATCGGCCGCTTCGAACTTGCCTTCGCGCGCCTTGTTGGCGCCGGTGTAGGCACCGGCTTCGGCACCGAATAATTCGGCTTCGATCAATTCGCCTGGCAAGGCGCCGCAGTTGAGTGCAATGAACGGGCCGTGTCTGGTGGCCGAATTGGCCTGGATGATCTCGGCAATCTTTTCCTTGCCGCTGCCGTTGGGGCCGGTGATCAGCACCGGCAAGTCCGAGCGTGCGACCTGACAGGCGAGGGCGATGGCGCGCTCGCTGGCAGGATCGGCGAACACCGCGCCGCGCAGATCGTAGCGCTGGGTCAGCTGCTCGCGGCCGCGCCGTTCGCGTTCGCGCCGACCTTCCAGCTCGCGGCGTGCTTCGGACAGTTCCAGCAGGTTGTTGACCGTGGTCAGCAGCTTGGTGTCGTCCCAGGGTTTGGCGATGTAATCGGCCGCGCCGGCCTTGACCAGGCCCACCGCGCTGCCCAGATGCGTCCAGGCGGTGAGCAGGATCACGGGCAGGTCCGGATGACGCTGACGCAGTTGGGTAAACAGCGCTTCGCCTTCTTCGCCGGAGGTGGTATCGGCGGTGAAGTTCATGTCCTGGATCACCAGATCGAACGCCTGCTCGTCCAGCAGCGCCAGCCCGGCCTGCGGCGAATGCGCGTGCCGCGCCTCGATGTCGTGCAACGAAAACAGCACCTCCAATGCAGTGGCCACGGCCGTGTTGTCGTCGATGATCAGGATGTGCGGCATCGCATTGCTCAAGGAGGCGCGGGAGTGATCGGCACAGAATACTGGCAACACGCAGCGACAACGCGCCGCTCGGCAGGGGGGCGGCAGATCGTCGAGCGGCAACGTCGGCGGACTCAAGCGGCCGGGCGCATGGTGCACCGACCGTGTGCCGGCACGATGCTGGTTATGGAGCCGCGGGCGGCAACAGCGGTGTGTACGTGGCCGCTGTCCAGATCAGATGCACCTGCACACCATCGCGCATGACATCCACGGCGACGGGGTTGCCTGCAGCAGCCCGCAGTGCGGCCAGCAGTGTTGCGACTGTGGTGATCTCGGTTCTGCCCGCCGTGCGCACGCGGTCGCCGCGTTGCAACTGCAGGCTGAGCGACGCGCTGGCCTGGGTCACCAGCAATCCGTCGCTACTGGCGACGAGCTCCAGGATTTGATCGTTATGGCGCCAGTTCAGCCGGGTGTCGTCGATGGCGAGCACCTCTTGCATCGAAGTGCTGGACGAGGCCGACGCCGCGTGCGCCCGCGTTGCCGCATCGGCTTGGCCGGGGTGAAGGAGGCAGCAGGCCGTCAAGGCGATCAATGCCGATGATGCAAGAGAGCAAGGCATGAGGGAATCCGGTTCGTAACGAGGGTAGAAACGCACGGTGGATGGCGAGCCTGGTCGCTTCCCCACCGCCAAGTGACAGCGAAGGAACGCCGGCCATCATGCACTGCGGGTGGCCACAGCCGGTGGCACTGCGGCTGCGCGCCGGGCCGGCCAGAACACCGCCAGCTGGCCGAGCATCCATAGCAGCAACGCGCCAATCGGCAGATAGATTGCCGGCAGTCGCGGCAATTCATAGCGTGCCATCAGCCAGACGTTGATCGAGTAGGCCATCAGCATGCCGAGCACGATGCCGACCGAGGCAAGCAGGAAATTCTCGATCTGGAAGTAGCGCAGGATCTGGCTGCGCGTTGCACCCAGCGCACGGCGGATACCGATCTGCTTGGTGCGTTGCTGCACCCAGAAACTCGCCAGGCCGACGATACCCAAGGCGGTCACAATCAGCAGGGCGACGCACACCGCCCCAAGCAGCCAGATCATGGCGCGATCATTGCGGAAATACTTGTCGCGGATTTCGGTGTAGGTCTCTTGTTTCAGCACCAGCCGGCTGTTGTCCACTTTCATCAAAGCCGCCACTGCCGCCTTCAGCACTTCCGCCCGACGCAAAGGGCCGGTGACACGTACGACGTATTGCCCATCCGTGTAAGGAGGACGGATAGGCAGCAGCATCGAATAGTCCTTTGCCGACAGTCCATTGACATTGTTCGGTCGCGCCAGGGTGCGCACGATTCCGACGATACGCAGCGGGACACCGCCAGAGTAGATGGTCTTGCCGAGCGCGCTGCGGTCGGGGAACATCTTGTCCGCCGCCCCCTGCGTCAGGATGACCGCCGCACCTTTCTTGCGGACCTCATCGTCGTTATCAGCCTTTTCCTGGCTGATGTATTCGTCCGGGCTGAAGTCGCGGCCGGCATCCAATTGCATGCCAAGTGCATCCAGGCTGCCTTCGCTGACCAGATACTGCGCGGCATTGAGCGTAGGGCGTTCCTGCTCCGGGGTCAGGCTCAGCCCCGTGTTGGACGAGTAATTGACGAAGGGGATCTGATTGGTGATGACCGCATTGCGCACGCCGGGCACCGCGCGTAGCGCTGCCAGATCCTCCCGGGTACGTGCATCGGCATTGGCCTGCGGGCCGATGCCGTCCAGCTGGATGCTGAGCAGCTCCTGCTCGGCGATGCCACTGGGAGTCTGGAGCGTGTCCAGGCGATTGCCGATCAGGAACAGCGAATTGCAGATAATGGCGCAAGCCAGTGCGATCTCGAGCACGATCAGTGCGGCGGCCGTCTTATGGCGGCGCAAGGTGGAGATGATGGGTCGGATGTCCATGGGCTGACCTTGAAGATAGGAAGCATGGCTCGCCGCGGTGCGGCGGGCAGGAGGTTCAGGACGACTTCAATTGCAGTGCCGGTGCGACCTGGATGGCGCGCCAGGACGGCAGGATGCCGGCAAGCAGGCTCGCGGCGATCGCAATGGCGAACGTCAGCAGCAGCATCGTGATATCCAGGTGCGCCAGCGCGGCGTAATCCACCGGTTGCTGACGTACGGCCCACAGCCCCAACCACGCCAGCACAAGTCCGCCGATGCCGCCGGCCAGGCCGATGGTTCCTGCCTCCACCAGACACTGCGCAAAGATTGCGCCGCGCGACGCGCCAAGCGCGCGCCGCACACCAATCTCTCCGCTGCGGCGCAGGAATTTGGCCAGCAACAGGCCGACCGTGTTCAGCAGGCACACCAGCAGAAAGCCCATGGCCAACCACAGCTGCAGGCGGACGTCGCTGGGAACCACCTTGTTGTAGTCCAGCCACTGCATCACGTTGCGCAGGCGCACATTGTTGGGCCGGGTAAAGCGCCCGGCGGCACGTTGTTGATCGGAATAATTTTCGAGGTAGACCTTGTAATCGCCCGCTTGCTTGGCATTTCCCAATTCCACCCAGTACTGCACCCAGTTGCAGGGTGCATTCAGCGCGGTGGTGTCGCCCGCCTCGACCTTGCCGGAGCAGTTGGTCCCGCCGGAATGGCTCAATTTCAGATCCATCGCCGTACTGAACGGCACGTACAGTTGTTCGTTCGCGCCGTAGGTGTCTGTGATGTCGTAGAAGCGTGGGTCGATCTTCCAGGTATCCAGGACGCCGACGATACGGAAGGTGTTCTTGTCCACGCGCACTTCGCGCCCGACGCTGTTGCCACCGTCGAACAGCTTTTCGTTCAGCGACTTGCTGATCACCGCAACACGTTCGTGCCGCTCGTCGCTTGTGCCGGACCACGCTTGGCCGTAGAGCAAGGGCACGTCGAACATCGCAAAGAAATCGGCCGAAGTGAAACGAGCGTTCAGCTTGAAAGGACTTAATCCGCTGCGCTGTGGCTCGATCGCGACACTTCCGCCTGACATCATCGCCTGACGCATGGCACGCTTCTCACGCAGCAGCGCCTCGGCGTCGAAGCGGGTGGACTGGTAATCGGGCTCGTCTCCCGGCTGATAGCCGGACTTCGGTTCCGCATCCACCTGCACATAGAACAACCGGTCGCTCTTCTGCGGGATCGGGTCGCCCGACAACACATAGAACACCGTCAAGGTGGTCATGCTGGCGCCGATGCCCAGCGCAATGGCCAGCACCATCAATGCGGTGAGCACCTTGTTGCGGCGGAAGCTGCGCACGGCAAGATGAAAGTAGTAGCCGAACATGGGTGGGCTCCTTAGTCGGCCAGGGTTGCAACGGCGGCAGGCGCGCGCATCAGGCTGGGATTGCGTTCCAGGTCGGTGGCCTGGCCGTCGACGATATGCACGTTGCGCTGCGCGCGTGCGGCCAGTTCCGGGTCGTGGGTGACCATGACGATGGTGGTGCCCTGGCTGTTGATCTCTTCCAGCAGTTCCATCACCCCGCGCGCCATCTGCGAGTCGAGGTTGCCGGTGGGTTCGTCGGCCAGCAGCAGACGTGGACTACCGGCCAGCGCGCGCGCAATCGCAGCACGCTGCTGCTGGCCACCGGAAAGTTCGGTGGGGTAGTGACGCAGGCGCGAACCCAGGCCGACCTTGGTCAGTGCCTCTTCGATGCGCTGCTTGCGCTCGGCTGCTGGCATGCCGCGATACCGCAGCGGCACATCGACGTTGTCGAACAGGTTGAGGTCGGGAATCAGGTTGAAGCCCTGGAAGATGAAACCGATCTTCCGGTTGCGCAGGCGCGAACGCGCATCGTCGGACAGATGGCTGACGTCTTCGCCGTCGAGCACATACTGCCCGCTGGTGAAGGTTTCCAGCAGCCCGGCCAGGTTGAGGAAGGTGGTCTTGCCCGAGCCGGAGGGGCCGGTGACCGCGACGAATTCGCCTTCGCGCACATGCAGGTCCAGCGACCGCAGCGCATGCGTTTCCACCTGTTCGGTGCGGAAGACCTTGGAGACTGCTTGCATCTTGAGCATTGCCGATTCCTTTGCGAAGAGAGTGTGCGACGAGTGGGAACGATCGAATCAGTGGACGGTGACGCGCGGCGCGTCGCCAAAGTTGTCTGCGCCGGAGACCACCACGCGGTCGCCGACCTGTAGCCCGGAGAGCACCTGCACTTCGCCCAGGCTGCTGACGCCCATGCGCACGGGGCGGCGCACCGCCGTGTTGCCATCCATCACATAGGCATAGCTGCCGCCGGATTGTTCGAGGAACGGGCCGCGTTCGACCTTGAGCACGTTGCGGCGCGTATCCATCAGCACGCGTGCGCTCATGCGCTGGCTCTGGCGCAGGCCCGGCGGCTGCTTGTCGGTGAAGCGGATGCGCGCGGTGACTTCGCCGTTGACCACTTCCGGCGACACCGCCGAGACGGCGCCCGCGAACGGTTCGCCGCTGCCGCTGGTGAGCTGGGCCGGCATGCCGATCGCCAGATCGCGCGCGAAACTCTCCGGCACCTTGATCTCCACTTCGAACTTGGACAGATCCACCACGCCCAGAATCGGCGCGTTCGCAGCGACCTGGGTGTGCTGCACGGCCTGCACCTGGCCGACCTGACCATCGAAGGGCGAGCGCAGCGTGAGCGCGTCCACCTGGCGCTGCACTTCGGCCACCACAGCGCGTTGGCGGTCCGCCAGCAGGCGCTTGTTGCGCGAATCCAGGTCCGCGCCCTGGCTCTTCAACGCGGCATCGCGCTGGGCATGCTGCAGGTCGATATCGGTCTTCTTCAAGGTGTCCTGCGCCTTGGCCAGTTCCACCTGCGGCACGGCGCCGCCGTCAAAGCCGCGCTGGTAGCGCTCCAGGTCGCGCGCGGCGGCCTGCTTGTCGATCTGGGCCTGGTCGGTGAGCTTGCTGGCGTTGGCACGCGCCAGGGTGGCATCCAGGGCCGCGCGGCTGGATTCGGCCTCCAGGCCCGCCAGGGTGGCCTGCTCCTGCGCGAGCTTGCTGCGCAACTCGGGGCTGTCGATGCGCGCCAGTTCCTGGCCCTGCTTGACCACGTCGCCGGCCACCACGCTCAGCGTCACCGTGCCGGCCGAGATGGCGTACAGCACCGGGCTGTTGGCAGCGATCACGCGGCCGTCGGCGGCGATGTCGCGCACCAGGTCGCCCTGGGTGACGGTGGCGATGCGCACGCGGCTGGCGTCGAACGAGCGGCTGCCGGCGCTCCACGCAGTCACGGCCCAGCCGATGCCGGCCAGCACCGCCACCGTGGCGATACCGGGCCACAGCCAACGGCGCCACGGCGCGCGCTGGGCGGGTGTACGGAGAACCTGGTCCTGGGCGGAGGTATCGCGAATCATGATCGGCTGGCTCGGTGGCGTCGCTGCAATAAAGCAGGACCTGTGCCAACGCTTAGGTCATTGAAATAGATGAATTTTATGGCGTGATGACCAGTGTCCGCAGTGTCCGCGGACACTGGTGGCGGACACGCTGTCCGGGCACGGTCATGCAGCGGACAAGAGCGGACACGCTAAAATGTGCGACTTCTTTTGCGAGAGCTGTCTTATGTGCGGCATTGTCGGAGCGATCGCCGGGCGCGATGTGGTCCCGGTCCTGATCGAGGGACTCAAGCGCCTGGAATACCGCGGCTACGATTCCTCCGGCATTGCAGTGCTCGACGGCGCGCAGGTGCGCCGGGTGCGTCGCACCGGGCGGGTGGCCGAGATGGCGCAGGCCGCGCAGGCCGAACAGCTCGGCGCCACCCTGGGCATCGGCCATACGCGCTGGGCCACCCATGGCGGGGTGACCGAGGCCAACGCGCACCCGCACATCAGCGCCGGCGTGGCGCTGGTGCATAACGGCATCATCGAAAACCACGAAGCGCAGCGCGAAAAACTGCGCGCGCTCGGCTACACCTTCGAGTCGCAGACCGACACCGAGGTCATCGCGCATCTGATCCATCACCATCTGGGCAGCGCCGGCGACCTGCTCACCGCGCTGCAGCACACCGTCAAGGAACTGACCGGTGCCTATGCGCTGGCGGTGGTGAGCCAGGCCGAACCGGAACGCTTCGTCTGCGCGCGCATGGGCTGCCCGTTGCTGATCGGGGTAGGCGAGGGCGAGAACTTCGTCGCCTCCGATGTCTCGGCGATCGTGCAGGCCACACGCCAGGTGATCTTCCTCGAAGAAGGCGATACCGCCGAACTGCGCCGCGATGGCGTGCGCATCTTCGACGGTAACGATGCGCCGGTGGAGCGCCCGCTGCACCTGTCGGACGTGTCGCTGGCCTCGCTGGAACTGGGCCCGTTCCGCCATTTCATGCAGAAGGAAATCCACGAGCAGCCGCGCGCCTTGGCCGACACCATCGAGGCGGCGATCGATGCCAAGGGTTTCCCTGCATCGCTGTTCGGCGCCAACGCAGAAGCGGTGCTGCGCGACATCGAAGGCGTGCAGATCCTGGCCTGCGGTACCAGCTACTACGCCGGCATGACCGCGCGTTACTGGATCGAAGCCATTGCCGGGCTGCCATGCAGTGTGGAGATCGCCAGCGAATACCGCTACCGCGCCGCCTATGCCAACCCGAAGCATCTGATCGTGACCATCTCCCAGTCCGGCGAAACGCTGGACACGATGGAAGCGCTGAAATACGCCAAATCGCTTGGGCATCTGCACACGCTGTCGATCTGCAACGTGCCGGAAAGTGCGATCCCGCGCGCCAGCGAACTGGTCTGTTATACACGTGCCGGCGCCGAGATCGGCGTGGCCTCGACCAAGGCCTTTACCACCCAGCTGGCGGTGTTGTTCCAGCTCACCATGGTGCTGGGAACGTTGCAGGGCCGCATCAGTGACGCCGAAGAAGCCGAGTATCTGGAGCAGCTGCGCTTTTTGCCCGGCAGCGTGCAGCATGCGTTGAATCTGGAACCGCAGATCATGGCCTGGGCCGAACGATTTTCGCCCAAGGAGAATGCTTTGTTCCTCGGTCGCGGCCTGCATTACCCGATTGCATTGGAGGGCGCGCTCAAGCTCAAGGAAATCTCCTATATCCACGCCGAAGCGTACCCGGCCGGCGAGTTGAAGCACGGCCCGCTGGCGCTGGTGGACGCGGCGATGCCGGTGGTGGTGATCGCACCGAACGACCGCCTGCTGGAGAAGGTCAAGTCCAACATGCAGGAAGTGCGCGCACGCGGCGGCGAGCTGTTCGTGTTCGCCGACCAGGACAGCCACTTCAGCGACTCCGAAGGCGTGCATGTCATCCGCACCCCACGCCATGCCGGCGTGCTGTCGCCGGTGATCCACACCATCCCGGTGCAATTGCTGGCCTACCACACCGCCCTGGCGCGCGGCACCGATGTGGACAAGCCGCGCAATCTGGCCAAGTCGGTGACGGTGGAATAAGCGCTGACGCGGTGGCGGCTGCGCGCACTGCCAGCTGCGTGCAGTCAGTGCATGGTCGGCTCTGTCGCTGTCATGTTCCCGGATGGCGATTGCTTGCGACGTCGTGCTGGCCGCGCTAGTGCGCAACGCGCGAGGTTCAGTTCCTCGCAAAGCGGTCGCCGACATCTTGCCTTTGCACGTGGCCATGCCGTTTCCAGGAGTGGCCCTTTCCGTCCGGCAAAGGCGCGGCAGCACTGCCAGCGGCCGTCCTTAGCGCTCCACCACAGCCTCTGCCAACGCAGTGGCCCAAGTTATGCATAAGCTCCTGGCGAGGGTCCACACCACGCAGGAGGACGTATGCACGAGTCTTTCAAACAGGGGGCGCCGGCCGAATTGTGGCAGGCGTTGGTGCGCGAGGCGGGGCAGCGGATCGCGCGTCCGCTGGACGAATCGCGCGAGCACTATCTGGTGTTCGTGTTGCTGCGCTTCCAGCGCGATGCGCATCTGCTTTCGCGTACGCAGGCGCTGGCATGGCTGCATGCGCAGGACCAGATCGGTAGCGTGCGGGCCGACGCACTGCGTGATGTGGGCGACGGCTGCCTGCTGATTGCAGGCCTGTTTCCCGGTGTGGCGCAACGCCGGCGCCTCAGTGTGGATTACTTCATCGATCTGGGCAGGGGCGCGTATTCCGAAGTGGCCGATACCCGCTGCAGCGATGCGGGTCTGTTCGCGCAACTGGCCCAGAGCTATCGCGAGCTGGTGCGTGTATTGGCCGCATTGCGCACGCCACGCGATTGGCAACCAGGCCCAGGCGGAATCTTGCATGCCTAAGCAGTGAGCATCTTAGAGCGGCTAACAAAACGTAGCGAGCAGCCGTCAGGTGGGCGCGGACGGCGCGCTCAGAATCGCAGTGTAGGAGTGGTAAATGCTGATTCCGAGCACCCGCCGCGCCCGCCTGACGGCTGCGCAGTCGTTTTTTTGGCTACTCGAAGGGGCGGTCCCCACACATGCGTGGGGACCGCCCCGACTGCGATGGCTGCCGTGTGCGGGCACACTATCCCTGCAGGACGATCGGCCGGGTGCGTTGTGCCATTACCCGTCGATCAGAGTCCTGCAGGTTGGAAGCCGTCGTGTGCGAGCGGTGACGCATCGGTCGCGCTGCATGGGGGACATGCAGCGCGGCGTACTTATCCATAGGGACAGGGATTCATGAAGACGTGTATCGCGGCGGTGCTGTTGGCATTGCCGGGGCTTGCTGTTGCCCAAGACGTGCCGCTGGGCTATGCCGGCCAGGGCGGAATGACGCTGCAGGAGATCGACCCTGCCATTTATGCGTATCACTACGACCACGGATTCGTGGGCGAAGATGCGATGGGCTGGGATCCTGCGCTGCAGTTCGCCTGGTCGCGCATCGCAGCCGCCAAGGTCTGTGCACAGCAATCGCCCTCCGATGCGTTGATCGGCAAGCTGGTGGAACAGTACGGCAAGGATGCCGTCGTGCACCAGATCAACGGCATTGGCTTCCATGAAGCACAGATGCGGGCGGCTGGCACGTTCTGTACCTCTGCGCGCATGACCGAAGCCACGGCGGTGGTGCCTGCGTTTGCAAGCGGGGATTTCTCCGCGGCAACTGCGTATGCGGCTGCTGCAGTTGCAGGCACTGTGTCGGTCGCCGCAACAGACGCGCAACCAAATCCGCAGTCCGATGCAGGGGCTGTCATGACGCCCTCGGCAGATTGGGCCTTGCAACTCCCATTGCATTCCAGCATGCGCGTGGGCTCGAACGGCTTGCCCAACGGCGACGAGATGCTACGTGTCGTCCGCCGCGGACATACCGGGATGGTCGTCGGCTTGCAAATCGCTACCAGCCTGTTTGCGCGCGGTGTTGCGGTCTCTGCCTTCGGAAAGGATCAGCTGAAAGGCGAAAAGATGGAAGGCCTGGGGAATCCTGGCTATCGATTGCAGCGCGATGCGGTCAACGCGCATTTGAAGACCTACTTCACTGGGCATCCGGGGGCCGTGCCGGTAGAACCGTTCCCGTTGCAGGTGCTGATGTCGGACTGGCTGCTGGTCTATCAGAGCCTGGCCGATACCAAGTCGCCTTACGAGCTGCGCTACGCAGTGACGATCGGTGGGGAGCGCAGCGGCTTTTTGAAGCGCAAGGCGAGCCCGGTCAGTCTGGACTGTGCGCCGACACCGCGCACTGCCTCGCTGGAAGAATGGGAAGCCAACGATTACGCATTGGTCAAGCAAGCAGCACAGGCCTATAGCGACGAATGTGCAGCGAAATTCGCCGAGCAGTTGCCGCAGTGGTTCCCTGACAGAGCGGCTGTTGCGACGTCCAACTGACGGATCACCCCTGTTGACGCCGGATATCCGGCGCTCGATGTGATTCGAAAAAACAAGCAATGCAGGCGTAACCCGAAGGGGCGCCGATCCATCGATCGGCGCCCCTTCTGTGTTTTTATTGCACCAATCAACCGACGCTGCGCGTCTGGCTACGTTGTTGCTCGTGCTGATCTTGGACCTGCGTTTGCGTTTGCGCATCCTGCCGCACCGCATTGCTGCTTTGCTCCAGCGGACGTTCCGCAGCGGTTGCCTTTTCGGTGTAGATCCGCTGATGCGCCGGATCGGTTGGCTGACCCTGCACGGCAAACAGTCCGTTGCCATCCTTGCTTTGCGCCACCATGTCGATGCGTTGCATGCCGCTGACCTTGGCTCCGAAGGTCATGTGGCCGGCCGCATTTACCAGCTGCTGCCGATTGGCGAAGGCATTGGGGCCGAGCTGTTCCAGCTTGTTGAGGGCCTGATTGAACAGCGGGTGGTCGGGGTTGGTTTTCTCCGAGAGCAGTGGCGTCTTTTCCGCCTGCTTCAGCGCAGCCTGCGTATCGCGGCCAACCACGCCATCGTCCTGCAGCCCATGCGCACGCTGGAATGCCTTGACCGCGTCGCTGGTCCGTTGGCCATAGGCACCGTCAGCCTTGAGTTCGTTGCCGGCTGCGTCCTTGTAGCCCAGTTGCTGCAGCGTCTGCTGCAAGGTGCGCACTTCTGCACCACGCGCATTTTCGCGCAGGACACTCGGCGCATCCGCGGCGGCGTGTGCCTGGCTGGGTTTGTGCTCGGACGCTGGGTGGGATTGCTGCTTGTTCTGGCTGCGCTCCTGCAGCAGGTCGCGCGCCTCAGACAGCGGGTCGCTTGCATACAGCTTGACGCCCTTGGCGTGCTTGCGCTCAAGGTAGGAATCCAGCGAGCTGAGCTCAACACCCTCGCCGCCACGGGATTGGCTGATCTTGAGCTGGCCATCCTTGGGGTCGCGCACCACCATCGTGATGTGGTCGATGCCCTTGTAACGCCCCTTGTCCCAACTCTGCGGGCCATTGTCCTCGCCGATGATCATGCCTTCTTTGAGGCTCTGGGCAGTCACGTCCTTGCCTTGGATCAGCACGCCGGAGCGCAGCTCGGCCTTGCGCAGCAGTTCGGACGCGCTGTCGAAACCAGGGCTGAACTTTTCGTCCTTGGTGAAGATGGCCTTGCCGGCGCCCTTGTTGATCTCATCCATGGTCGCGTTCTGCATCTCGACCACCCAGCCCGAACAATCGACCCTGCCTTTGTCGGGATCTTTCGCGCCCAGGCCGTATTTGACGTGGTCGTATTTATTGGTGAGGTCGTAGGCCGCGTGAAGCGCGATGCCTTGCGCTGCGGGTTTCTCCGGCTGGGCAGGCGCGGAATGCGCTGGCGCAGCGTGCGACGGTGCCTGCTGCGTGGCCGAAATGGGCTCGATGCCTTTTTCGGGAATACGGATACGGTCCATCTTCGTATCCCAGTACTGCACAAACGTCTGTGCCATATCCTTGTCGGACATGCGCCGAAACGTTGCCGAATCCACGCCGGTCAACGACTTCAGCTCTTTCTCGCCGACATTGTTGAGAATATTGGCGCGTGTGCTTTCCAGGCCAAAAGATCCCGTGGCGATCGCGGTCTGCAGAGAGCGGTAGCCACCGGCGCCTTGCTGATGGGCCAGGTACATATCCAGGCCATCGGGCTCCGGCTTGCCCGACAGGTAGGGCCGCCCATCGCGTTCGTGCCGATTGACCAGGCTCGTCCGGTTATCCAGATACAGCCGCGCTGCTGCGTCGGTGTTGACCACCGCGTCCAGTTCGCGTCCGGCAATGCCGTACTGCTGGGCGGTTGGCGGAGTGAACTGGAACAGTCCTTTCGCACCACCGGGGCCGCGGCTGGCCAACTCGTCGAAGGCGCCGCCAGTCTCTACGTGGGCAAAACGCAGGAAGTCGTCACGCGGAATATTCCGCTCGGCCGCTTCGCGTTCGATGATGTCGAGCACTTGGGCTCGTGAATAGTTCGTCGGCATCGCTCAAGGTCCTTGATTGAGTGCTGCAGCCACGCGGCTGCAGCGGTACGCCGCCCGAACCAATTCCTTTGGTCCTGTATCAAGGGGTCGGCAAATACGATTTGCTGGCCGCATCGTAGCGATATTCAACCGTCGCGTCACCCCCGCTCGTCGGCGGATCGGCAGAGACGGTTACCCGCAGCGCGGGCAGGCCGGGCTGCTTCACGAACGCCAGCGTGCTGCTGTTCTTGACGCAGGCAATCTTCCCGGGCGCATCTTCGCCACAATTGGCGCTGTTGTCCTCACCAGCCGGAATGTTGCCGATATAGGTCCAATGCTTGTCGTTGACGTTATCGGTTTCTTTCGGGTTGAACACGAGTGCGTCGTAGGAAAGGATGCGCACGCCCGACTGCAGGCTCCACGTCGGCACGGCCAGCACCAGCCGGCTGTCATCGGTGACAAAGGTCTGTGGTCGACGCGTGGTGTCGACGGTGTTGCCTTGTTCCAAGCCGCCGAATTCGCCGATGTAGGGCTCTGCGCCAAGCAGCTTCCACGGCGTTTTGCTCCCCGGTTCGCTGGTCACGAAAGTGGCATGGGCCAACGTCACCTTGGTGCCGGGCGCAGGAGAGTGGTCTTCGCCTTCTGCGCCGAAGCGCTCGGGCGTTTCCCAGGCGAAGCCGGTGTAATACCGCGTACCACCGAGTTCGAACTGGAAGCCGTACCAATAATGAATCCAGCTGCCATTGGCGACCTCGTACGAGGTTGCGCCATCGCCGTCCACGTTGCTGATGAAATACAGCACGCTGTCGGTCCGCGGCGGCTGCAGTTGCTGGGTCGATCCCTGGGTTGCGTCCTGCATGGGAGATGCATCCTTTTCTGACGGTTTTGTAGGGGTGCCGGCCGCGGCTGCGGCGGTCTTCGGAGCGGTGGCGTCCGGTGTCGCCTGTGTGCAGGCGGCGATCGTTGCTAGCGCAAGGACCAGTGAAATCTTCCTGACGAGCATTGGGGTGCATCCATTGCGGAGGGCGGCGAAAGTCTACTCCAGCCCGCCGTTGTGTCCAGTCGCTGCACCGGGCCTGGCGGTTACCGCGCGTCGTTGCGGCGCGGGGCTTCGAGGCAAGGGACGCGTCGCGTTCGGCATTGGTATCGGCTGGTTGCCATCCCGTCCCCGCTGACGCGCCAGCTTGCCGCTGAGCGTTGGACTTACGCCAACGGCGTATTGGAAATGATCTCCACCCAGTAACCATCCGGGTCCTTGATGAAGGCCAGGTGCTTCATGCGGCCGTCTTCCAGGCGTTTTTGGTATGGCACGTTGAGGCTGTCGAAACGTGCGCAGGCGGCATGGATATCCGGCACCGAGATACAGAGATGGCCGAAGCCGCGCGGGTCGCTGTTGCCGTCGTGATAGACCGGGCCATCCTGGGTTTCGGTGCCATGGTTATGGGTGAGTTCGAGCACGCCGGGGATACCTGCCATCCACAGCCGACGCTGGGCGTCGTCATCGGGAATGGCGGTGCCTTCGGGTAGCAGCGCGAGAAAATACAGGCTGAATTTTGCGTCGGCAAAATCGCGTGCGTCGAGCAGGCGGAAGCCCAGGACACGCGTATAGAAATCCAGTGACTGCGTTGCATCCTTGACGCGCAGCATGGTGTGGTTGAACACGAAGCCGTGTGTCTCGGCGGGCGCGTCATTGGCGCCTGGCACGTGTTGCAGATCGTTCAAAGGCATGGCGGTCTCCTGGTGTGGATTGTGGGGGTGCGGCGTGTTGCGCGAATGGGCGATGTTAGCCAGGGCAGGGTTGTCGGCGTGTCATGGCCGACTGGCAGCGGGTGGGATGCGCGAGCGTTGATGGAGAGGGCCAACCGCGGTACCACTGCCTCAAAACCAAACGCGCACTCCGGCAACAAAGCGGCTGTCGCGCGCGCGGATATCGTCCATCGCCGCGCGCTGTGCGCTATCGCCGAAGCTGCGGCTGTGCATCCAGCCGATGTACGGCGCGAAGCGGCGGGTGATCTCGTAGCGCAGGCGCAAGCCAAGTTCGACCTGTTCCAGGCCGCTGCCAATACCGCGGCGGTTGTCGTCGGTAAGCGCGATGTCGGCTTCCACACGCGGCTGCAGGATCAGGCGGTTGGTCAGCAGTACCTCGTATTCGCCTTCCAGCCGCAGCGCCGCGCGGCTGCCGGTGCCCACATATAGCGTGGCTTCGGTTTCGAACTTGTAGGGCGCCAGTCCTTGCACGCCGAAAGCCGCCCAGCTGCGATGTTCTCCTGCGCCGATGTCCTGGCGCGCGCCGACAAGCACATCCCACCACGGCGAAATGGCATGGCCATAGAACGCTTCCAGCGAGGCGGATTCGGTGCGCCCGTCGTGCCGTTCGCCTTCGCTGCGCAGCCAGAGCCGGTCGACGTCGCCACCGATCCATGCGCGTGATTCCCAGGCCTGGCCGCTACCGCGGTTAGTGTTGGAAGCCTCCAGCCGATCGAGCAGGACATAATGATTGATACCTGCCGAGTGCATCGTATGCGTGCGCAATGGTGCGAATGCAGCGGCGATGTCGTCCGCCGTGGTTGGGGGGATGGGGGCGCGTGGTAGCGGGTTAGTGCGTGTCTCGGTGAGTGATGCAGGAGCTTGCGCAGCGTGTGTTGGCTGCGTGTGGTGCATCTTCGAGTGGTCCATCGAAGCGTGATCCATCGCTTGGTGGTGCATGGCTGCATCGTCCATGGATCCCTGCTTCATCGATTCATGGTCCATGGCATTGCTGCCCATCTCAGCGTGCGACATGTGAGTGTGGTCGATGGGTGCGGCCTGAGATGATGCCGGGGTCTCATGTGCGCCATCGGCCATTTGCATCGCCTGTTCCTGCATGTCCTGCGGTGCCTCCTCCATCGCATCGTGCTGATGCTCCTGCGCAACCGCAGATGCGCTCGCCAAGAACGCAGCCGCGAACCAGGCCTGCATGCGAAAGCGGCTCATGCTTCCACCCGCACTTCGCGCATCATGCCCGCTTCCATGTGGTACAGCAGATGGCAGTGATACGCCCAGCGGCCGAGCGCATCGGCACGCACGCGGTAGGTGCGGCGGGTGCCGGGCGGCATGTCGATGGTGTGCTTGCGTACCTGGAAGTTGCCGTGCGCATCTTCCAGGTCGCTCCACATGCCATGTAGATGGATGGGGTGCTGCATCATGGTGTCGTTGACCAGCACGATGCGCAGGCGCTCGCCGTATTGCAGCTGCAAGGGTTGCGCGGAAGCGAACGCGATGCCATCGAAGGACCATGCGAATTTTTCCATATGCCCGGTCAGATGCAGCTCGATGTCACGGCCCGGTTCGCGCCCATCCGGGTCGTCGAACACGCTATGCAGATCGGCGTAGCACAGCACGCGGCGGCCGTTGTCGCGCAGGCCCACGCCGGGGTCGTCCAGGCGCGGTGCAGTGGCATTGCTGCGCATGTCGATCAGCGGGTTGCCGGTTTCGCTGGCGGAATGATGCGGCGCCTTGTCGTGTGCCTTGGCATCGTCATGCGAGTGCATGGTGTGCATCCCATGCGCCGCCAGCATCCCGGGCGCGCCGTGCATTGCGGGCAGCGCGTGATCCATGCCATCGCCATGCCCCATGTCCTGCATGGTCAGGATGGCGCGCGGATCCAGCGCAGGAATCGGCGCCTGCAAGCCGTGCTGCACTGCCAGCGTGCCGCAGGCGAAGCCGGTGCGGCCCATGTCCTGCGCGAATAACGTAAACGCATCCTGGCCGAGCGGTTCGACAATCACGTCGAAGGTTTCGGCCGCGGCGATGCGCAGTTCGTCCACGCTGACCGGATGCACGTATTGCCCGTCGGCGGCCACCACGGTCATGCGCAGGCCGGGGATACGGATGTCGAAGTAGGTCATCGACGAGCCATTGATGAAACGCAGCAGCACCTTCTCGCCGGGTTTGAACAAGCCGGTCCAATTGCCGGCCGGTGCCACGCCGTTGAGCAGGTAGGTGTAGGTGTTGGCGTTGACGTCGGACAGGTCGGTGGGCGTCATGCGCATGCGCCCCCACATGCCGCGGTCGGCCAGCGTGGCGCGCAGGCCGTCGTCGCGCGCATCGCGTAGAAAATCGCCGACGGTGCGCTGCGCGTAGTTGTCGTGGCTCGGCATCTGTTTCAAACGACGGAACAGGGCGGCCGGGTCCAGATCGGTCCAGTCCGAGAGCAGCACCACATGTTCGCGATCGTGCCGGTACGGCGGCGGCACCAGCGGGTCGATGACGATGGCGCCATACAGCCCTGACTGCTCCTGAAACATCGAATGGCTGTGGTACCAGTAGGTGCCGGACTGGCGCAGCGCAAAGCGGTAGTGATACTCCTGGCCCGGCGCGATGCCGTCGAAACTCATGCCCGGCACCCCGTCCATGTTGGCCGGCAGCAACAGGCCATGCCAATGCACCGAGGTGGGTTGGTCGGTCAGCGCGTTGCGCACGCGCACGCTCACCGTGTCGCCCTCGCGCCAGCGCAAGGTGGGTGCCGGCAGGCTCTGGTTGACGGTGATTGCGGAGCGGGGGCGCCCGGTGAAGTTGACCGGCAGGCGGCCGATCTGCAGCGACTGGCTGCTTCCGCGCAGCACGGGCGTGTTCGCCTGGGCCGCGGCGCGCGCATCGTTGCGCCACAGGCCGCTGGCGGCGATGCCGCCCAGGGCCAGGCCCTGGACGAAGCGGCGCCGGCTCAGGCCGCTGGCGGTTGAGCCGTGGGAAAACGGGGGATCGAAAGACATGACATCTCCTGCGCGCTCCATCGGCAAGAGATGGGCGCAGCGCACAACTGAGGGAACCCGCGCAAGCACGCGCGGGGCCGAGGACGGCCAAGGCAGGGCCGCCGGCGCTCAGGCGATGGGAGGTCGCACCGGTTGGTCGGGCAGCGGGCTGCTGCGCCCCTCGGTCAAGGTGTCCGGCAGCGCCGGGTGGCCGAGCAGGCCCGCGGGTACGGCAGGCAAGGTCAACAAGGCGAGGCTGCAGTGCTGCAGGCAATCGCAGCTGCCCAGTTTGCAGCAGTCGGGCGCGTGCGCATGCGTGGCCTTATCGTGCACCTGCATGGCAGTCGGCGGGGGCATCGCCTCATGGCACGGCAGGGCAGCCGGCTGCTCCGTCTGCGTGGTCGCGGCAGTGCCCGCCATGGGCGCGGCGGGCATCGTGCCCGACGCCATTGCCGGCATGGCCATGCCCACCGACGCCCACGCGCCGGTGGCCGTGTTGGCAACCAGGCACAGGCACAGCAGCAGGCGGAGCAGGCGATGCAGCACGGACAGTCGAGGCAGTGACAGGTGCGGCGAGCATAGCATCGGCCCCAGCTGTCCGCCCGATGCGCTGGCTGCGTAGGCGGGCAGGCGACGGCGGTAGAATTACCGCTACTTTTGCAGCCAAGTCCTGCCATGTCGCAGCGCCAGTGGGTGGCCGCCGCCATCCAGAAGATCGAAGCCGATTTCAATCGGTCGGCCGACACCCACCTGATTCCGATGGAACTGCCGGGCTATCCGGGCATCGACCTGTACTTCAAGGACGAGTCCAGCCACCCGACCGGCAGCCTCAAGCACCGCCTGGCGCGCTCGCTATTCCTGTACGCGCTCACCAATGGCTGGCTGCGCGCCGGGCGCCCGGTGATCGAGGCGTCCAGCGGCTCCACGGCCATTTCCGAAGCGTATTTCGCGCGCCTGCTCGGCGTGCCTTTCATCGCGGTGATGCCGGCCTCGACCTCGCCGGAGAAGATCGCCGCGATCGAGTTCCAGGGCGGCCGCTGCCACCTGGTCGAGCGCGCCTGCGATCTGGACAGCGCCTCGCACCAGCTCGCACGCGAGACCGGCGGGCACTTCATGGACCAGTTCACCTACGCCGAGCGCGCCACCGACTGGCGCGCCAACAACAACATCGCCGAATCGATCTTCAAGCAACTGGCCGAAGAGCCGCACCCGATCCCGGACTGGATCGTCTGCAGCCCCGGCACTGGCGGTACCAGCGCCACCCTGGGCCGCTACGTGCGCTATCGGCGCCATGCCACCCGCATCCTGTGCGCCGACCCGGAAGTGTCGGTGTTCTTCGACGGCTATTGCCGCGCAGTGGACGGCCAATGCCCCAAGGAGCTGGCCATCACCGGCGGCTCGCGCATCGAAGGCATCGGCCGCCCGCGGGTGGAATCGAGCTTCATCGCCAGCTGCGTGGATGTGATGATCAAGGTGCCCGATGCGCTGAGCCTGGCGGCGATGCGCCACGTCAGCGCCACGCTGGGCCGCCGCGTGGGCGGCTCCACCGGCACCAACTTCGTCGGCGTGCTGCACGCCGCCCGGCGCATGCGCGACGAGGGCCGGCAGGGCTCCATCGTCACCATCCTGTGCGATGCTGGCGAACGTTACGCGCACAGTTATTACGACCCGGCCTGGTACGAGGCGCGCGCGATCGATGTCAGCGACAGCGATGCCGCCATTGCGCTGGCCGTGAACGGCGGCGATTTGCCTGCCTTGCCTTGTGCGGCGCTGGAATGACCGCCATATCCGGGACGTGAGCATCAAGGCGCTGCGCTCACCGCCACGCCGGTGCGATCGGTGTCCGCAGTCGGCAGGTACGGGCGGGCACCGTGCCCCTGGCGCCGTGCTCAGCCTGCTGGCGGTTGTGCGCCACGGTTTGCCTGCCACGTTTGCCGATCTTTGAATCTACTTATCCAGTCCATTGCCGGAGCGCTCCATGACCAACCCGCTGCTCGATCTGTCCGGACTGCCGTCCTTCGATGCGATCCGCCCCGAACACGTGGGCCCGGCGATCGACCAATTGCTCGCCGAGGCCGAGGCGGCGGTGAAGGCAGCCGAGCAGGTCAGCCCGGTGCGCTGGGACAGCTTCGTCACGCCGCTGGACGATGCCACCGAGCGGCTATGGCGTGCCTGGGGGCAGGTGGGGCATCTGCAGGCGGTGGTCAACACGCCCGAGCTGCGCGAGGCCTACAACAGCAACCTGCCCAAGGTGAGCCGCTTCGGCAGCGCGCTGGCGCAGAACCTGGCGTTGTATGCGCAATACAAGGCACTGGCACAATCGCCGGAAGCCGCACACTTCGATGACGCGCGTCGCAAGGTGCTGGACAATGCGCTACGCGATTTCCGCTTGGGCGGTGCCGAACTCGATGATGCCGCCAAGGCGCGGTTCGCGCAGATCCAGGAAGAACTCTCGGCGTTGGCAGCCAGGTTTTCGCAGAACGTGCTCGACGCCACCGATGCGTGGTCGTACCTGACCGAAGACCAAACCCAGCTGTCGGGACTGCCGGCCGAAGTGATTGCCGCCGCACGCGCGGCCGCCGAAAAGGACGGCGTGCCGGGCTGGAAATTCACCTTGCAGATGCCGTGCTATCTGCCGGTGCAGAGCGATGCCGACAGCCGCGACCTGCGCGCGCGGCTGTATCGCGCCAATGCCGAGCGCGCGTCCGAATTCGGCGATGCCACGCTGGACAACAGCGCCAACATCGATCGCATCCTGGCCCTGCGCGCCGAGTTGGCACAGCTGCTCGGCTTTGCCAGTTACGCCGACTATTCGGTTGCTACCAAAATGGCGCAGAGCCCCGACGAGGTGATGGGCTTCCTGCGCGATCTGGCTGCGCGCGCCAAGCCGCATGCACAGCGCGACCGCGCCGAACTGGAAGCCTTTGCGCGCGACGAGTTGGGTCTGGATGAACTGCAGGCCTGGGACCTGGCCTACGCTTCGGAAAAACTCAAGCAGGCGCGTTACAGCTTTTCCGAGCAGGAGGTGAAGCAGTACTTCACCGAGCCGAAGGTGCTGGCCGGCCTGTTCGATGTGATCCACAGCCTGTATGGGCTCACCGTCAAACCCGACAGCGCACCGGTCTGGCACCCGGATGTGCGGTTTTACCGGTTGGAAGATGCGCACGGCGCCCTGGTCGGCCAGTTCTATCTGGACCTGTACGCGCGTGAAGGCAAACGTGGCGGCGCGTGGATGGACGATTGCCGCAACCGCCGCAACACCGCCAACGGCGTGCAGACGCCGCTGGTGTATCTGGTGTGCAACTTCGGGCGCGGCAGCGGCGATGCGCCGGCCACCTTTCGCCACGGCGAAGTCACCACGCTGTTCCATGAAATGGGCCACGGCCTGCATCAGTTGCTCACGCGCGTTGGCGAGCTGGGCGTGGCCGGCATCAACGGCGTGGAATGGGACGCGGTTGAGTTGCCCAGCCAGTTCATGGAAAACTTCTGCTGGGAGTGGGCGCGCGTGCAGGCGATGACCGCGCACGTGCAGACCGGCGAGCCGTTGCCGCGTAACCTGTTCGATCGCCTGCTGGCGGCGCGTAATTTCCAGAGCGGCATGTTCACCGTGCGTCAGCTGGAATTCGCCTTATTCGACATGCAGCTGCACGGCAGCTACGACCCGGCCCAGGACAGCGTGCTGCAATTGATCGAGCGCGTGCGCGACGAAGTGGCGGTCAATCGGCCGCCGGCATGGAATCGCTTTCCGCATCAGTTCAGCCATATTTTTGTCGGCGGCTATGCGGCCGGCTATTACAGCTATAAATGGGCCGAAGTGCTCAGCGCCGATGCCTATGCCGCATTCGAAGAAGCGCCAGATCAACTGGAGCAGACCGGCGCACGGTTCCGCGCCGAGGTGCTTGCGCGTGGCGGCAGTCGTCCGGCGGCAGAGAACTTCCGCGCCTTCCGCGGTCGGGCCCCGACCATCGATGCGCTGCTACGGCATAACGGCATGGCGGGCTGAGAGGCCTGTACGGCCAATTGGCATCTGCATTGCATTGGTGAACGGTGCAGTCCACGCAAGCGTTATGCGAAATTTATGCTTCATTCCTACTGGATTGCAGCTTTTTTATTTAGGCACTTGCTAGAGTCTGATCGTGTCCAACGCGGCCAGGAGTCAAAAATGGTGATTGGCAACGTGTCATCCATGACGTCGCATGCGGCGACCGGCATTGATGTGGAAGCGGGTATCGATAGTCAAACTGCATCGGTACCTGCCACACCCTCCAGCGAAAATGCGTTGTCTTCGCTTGGACGGGCACCATCCCGTGCGGCGATTCGGGCCAATACCGACGTTTCTGCAGAGCCCTCGCATGCCGATGCGCCGGGCTTATTGCAGCAGGTGGGCGCATACGGCGGCCCATTAGTGGACGCAGCGGCGTCGGGGCTCTCGGTGGCCGCTGCACGACTGTCTGCGTCGCAGCAGCGGCCAGCCGAGCTCACCAGTATTGTCAGTGGTGCCCTGTGGGCTGGTGGCGCGGTCATCAACCAGGCCGGCAACGTGCCCGCCAATGCATTGGTTTCAAGCGCCAATCTGGTAGGCGCTGCCGCTGGCGTACTCAGTGCGCTGACTCCTTCGCTGAACGGAAACGACAGCACCCGTGTGGCGTATGCATCGGCGGCGGCCTGGGCATTGAACGGTGGGGCCAACCTGGTGCGTGCTGCCAGCGATACCGCCACCGTTCTTCCAAGCCGGGTGCTGCAGGGCGTCAGCGGTGCAGCAAACATCGCCGCTGCCGGGCTTGCCGCTGCCGCCACTACGGCCGCTCAGCAGGACGCGCCGCTCACGGCGGTGAAACTCTAGCACCGCCTCATCCGTGGTCTGGGGCGTCGGCGCGGCTGCCGCGTTCGGATCGGCCTGGATGGCGCGTCCGCATGAAACCCCCTCTGCAGCCGCAGGATCGTCTGATGACCGCAGTCGGCCCAGCAGTCTCGGGCAGGACTCTTGATCGGCGGTTTACGTAGGCGCTGCAGCGCGACAGACGACATCGTGTGAATGCCTGCATCGGCTTGGACGGCACCGATGCGGGTAGATGGTTTAGGTTCGCCCGAAGACCAGTGCCGCGTTGGTGCCACCAAAGCCGAAACTGTTGGACATCACCGTGTTCAAGGTCGCGTCCTGCGTCTGCCGCAAGATGGGAAAGCCTTCGGCGCGCGGATCGAGGTCGTCGATATGCGCCGAGCCGGCCATGAAGCCATCGCGCAGCATCAGCAGGCTGTAGATCGCCTCGTGCACGCTGGCCGCGCCCAGCGAGTGCCCGGAGAGCCCCTTGGTCGAAGACAGCGGCGGCACGTTGTCGCCGAATACCTCGCGCACCGCGCCCAGTTCGGTGACATCGCCCAGCGGCGTGGACGTGCCATGCGTGTTGAGGTAATCGATGGGACGCTGCAGCCCCTGCATGGCCATTCGCATGCAGCGCACGGCGCCTTCGCCGCTGGGCGCGACCATGTCGGCACCGTCGGAGGTCACGCCATAGCCGAGCAGTTCGGCATGGATGCGTGCGCCGCGTGCGATGGCGTGATCGTAGTCTTCCAGCACCAGCATGCCGCCGCCGCTGCCGATGACGAAGCCATCGCGCTGCGCATCGTACGGGCGCGAGGCCACGGCGGGGCGATCGTTGGAACCGGTGGACAGCGCGCCCATCGCATCGAACATCACGCTCATCGTCCAGTGCAGTTCTTCGCCGCCACCGGCGAACATCACGTCCTGTGCGCCATGCCGGATCAGATCTGCCGCCGCACCGATGCAATGCGCAGACGTCGCGCACGCGGCCGACAGCGAGTA
Source organism: Xanthomonas citri pv. citri (assembly GCF_000961215.1). Lineage (NCBI taxonomy): Bacteria > Pseudomonadati > Pseudomonadota > Gammaproteobacteria > Lysobacterales > Lysobacteraceae > Xanthomonas > Xanthomonas citri. The sequence continues at coordinate 4,275,435 of NZ_CP008998.1, read as the reverse complement.
GCTCAGTCCGCGTATTTTGAACGCAGTGGCTAGCGATGCGGACACTGACGAACACATCGTGCGCGGCACCATGTATGGGCCCACCTTGCGCACGCCACGGTTGCGCAGCAGATCGGCGGTTTCCACCTGCCATTGGCTGGAGCCGCCACCGGAGCCGGCAATCACGCCGGTACGCAGGCCGCTGACCAGCTCGGCATCCAGGCCCGCATCGGCGATCGCGTCGCGCATTGCCAAGTACGCGTAGGCCGAGGCATCGCCCATGAAGCGTTTGAGCTTACGGTCGATCAGGCTGTCCAGATCCAGCGCCACCGCACCGCCGACCTGGCTACGCAGGCCTGCTTCGGCGTGATCGGGCAGCGCGGTGATGCCAGAGCGGCTCTCGCGCAATGCGCTGGAGACGGTGTCCAGATCGTTGCCCAGGCATGAGGTGATGCCCATTCCGGTAATGACGACGCGACGCATCAGAAATTCTCCGTTGAAGTGAACATGCCCACACGCAGATCCTTGGCGGTGTAGATCTCGCGCCCATCCACCAGCATGCGTGCATCGGTCTGCGCCATCACCAGCTTGCGGTTGATGACGCGGCTGACATCGATCTCGTAGCGCACCAGCCTGGCGCTGGGCAGCACCTGGCCGGTGAACTTGACCTCGCCGCAGCCCAATGCGCGGCCACGGCCCGGCGCGCCGATCCAGGTGAGGAAAAAGCCGGTGAGCTGCCACATCGCATCCAGGCCCAGGCAGCCTGGCATCACCGGGTCGCCGATGAAGTGGCAGCCGAAGAACCATAGGTCAGGGCGGATATCCAGTTCGGCACGAATCACGCCCTTGCCATGTGCGCCGCCGGTGTTGCTGATCTCGGTAATGCGGTCGAACATCAGCATCGGATCATTGGGCAGACGGCCACTGTCGGGCGCAAACAATTCCCCACGCGCGCTGGCCAGCAATTGGTCACGCGAGTACGTACTTTGACGAGTCATGACGAACGTTTCCTGCAAAGGAGCGAAAGGCGAGGCCGGGAAGGGTGCATGAGGTCGCGCGGTTCAATCAAACGTTTTATCCGTACGCATGCGTGCTGTTTTCCGCTGACTGCGCAGCGCGCAGATACGCTGCTGCATGCCACATCACAGCGCTCGGGCCTGCGGTCGATGCGTGCGTGCAGGCCCGCGTTGTCGGCTTTGCACGCGCTGTCGTCGGATGCGCAACCGTTGGTGTTCGGCGCGCGCTCGTGCTCGCTTTACGAATGCGCGGTGATGTCCCTCGACGCAAGATGTGAGACGGCGCTGGCTTATCATGGGCGCAGACCTGCGACAGAGAATCCGCTTGATGCGCAAGATCGTGCACGTGGACATGGATGCGTTCTACGCGTCCGTGGAGCAGCGTGACGACCCTAGCCTGCGTGGCAAGCCGGTGGTGGTGGCCTGGCGCGGTGCGCGTTCGGTGGTGTGCGCGGCCTCCTACGAAGCGCGGATCTTCGGCATTCGCTCGGCAATGCCGGCCGTGCGTGCCGAACGCCTGTGCCCGGATGCGATCTTCGTGCCGCCGGATTTTACGCGCTACAAGGCGGTGTCGCGGCAAGTGCGCGAAATTTTCCATCGTCATACCGACTTGGTGGAGCCGTTGTCGCTGGACGAGGCATATCTGGACGTCACGCACGCCAAAACCGGCATGCAGCTGGCCACCGAGGTCGCGCAGTTGATCCGCACGCAGATCCGCGAAGAAACCCAGCTCACGGCATCGGCCGGCATCGCGCCGAACAAGTTCCTGGCCAAGATCGCGTCGGATTGGCGAAAGCCCGATGGCCAGTTCGTGATCGCGCCCAGCCGCGTGGATGCATTTCTGCTGCCGCTCAAGGTCAATCGCATTCCCGGCGTGGGCAAGGTGATGGATGGCAAGTTGGCGGCGCTGGGCATCGTCACCGTGGCCGATCTGCGCCAGCGGCCATTGGAAGAACTGCAGGCGCATTTCGGCAGTTTCGGTCAGAGTCTGTATCGCCGCGCGCGCGGCATCGACGAGCGCCCGGTCGAGCCGGATCAGGAAGTGCAATCGGTCTCCTCGGAAGACACCTTCAGCGAAGACCTGGCGCTTGATGCGTTGGCCCCGCACATCCTGCGCCTGGCCGAAAAAACCTGGCTGGCCACGCGCCGCACCGAACGCATCGGCCGCACCGTCGTGCTGAAATTGAAGACCTCGAATTTTCGCATCCTGACGCGCTCGTACACGCCCGAGCAGCCGCCTACCTCGCAGGAGGCGCTGGCGCAGATCGCCCTGGCATTGACCCGCCGCGTGGAGCTGCCCGCGCAGACGCGCTATCGCCTGGTCGGTGTGGGCTTGGGCGGTTTCAGCGATGTCGAGAATGGCGCGGTGCAGGGGCAGCTGTTCGGCCAGATGCCGCCGTTGGAGTGAGCGGTCCGTGCCGCATTGCGTGTCGCATGCGGCGATGGCTGCATCTGACGCAGGCGGCGAGCAATCCCCAGCGCTTCGCAGTGACGCGCGCTGAATCTTGCACTGCGTACACTGCGCCTCTCCCCCACACGAGGCCGTCCGAATGTTTCCGTATTCGCTGGTGATCTTCGATCTGGATGGCACGCTGGTGGACAGCGCACCCAATATTGCCGAGGCTCTCAACGGCACCTTGCAGGAGCTGGGGCTGCAGCAGTTCAGCGAAGAAACGATCCGCGGCTGGATCGGCGAAGGTGTGCATGTCCTGCTTGCCATCGCACTGCGCGAAGCCGGCAGCACCTGCGATGCCGATGCGGCGATGCCGGTGATGATGCGCCATTACGAGGCGAGCCTGCTGCACGACCCGCAGTTGTATCCCGGCGTTGCCGAGGCGCTGACGGGCTTGCGCGATGCGGGCGTCACGCTGGCCTTGTGCACCAACAAACCTGCGCGTTTTATCGCGCCGTTGCTGGAGCATCTGGGCATCGCCGCGCACTTCAGCCGTGTGCTCGGTGGCGATTCGTTGCCGCAGCGCAAGCCCGACCCGGCGCCGCTGCTGCAGCTTGCCAACCATTTTCAGCGTCGCCCGCAACAGTGTTTGATGGTCGGCGATTCGGCCACCGATGCCGCCGCTGCGAACGCCGCGAACATGCCGTTGGCAATGGTGCGTTACGGCTACCTGCGTCGCTTCGATGTGCAGACCGCCGGTGCCGTGGCCATCATCGACGACATGCGCGAGCTGCTTGCGTTGAGGTAAGGCGCGCTACGCGATTGGCGTGTGTTGCAGACACCGCCTTTATCAAGGCGGTGTCTGCAACACGGCTCTGCGTCACGGCGTTCGGCGCGTTTGATTGACACCATTTGCGCGACCGTCGCGTCTATACGCAGTTGATGCAGATGCCCGCGATGCGTGCGCCGGACGTGACTGTATGCGGTGCCGCAGGACTGCACTGCCGGCATGCGGGTGCGCCATCATCACGATTCGATTTGAGAATGAATCGCATCTGTGTAGAATGCCCGGATAATCTTGACTGCTGCACTGCCTCGCACACGCGTCGTGAGCCTGCTGCACGCAGCACCCCCACCGTGTCACCTCAAGCCGTCGCCAGAGGTCTATCTCCTGTCGAGAGGTTTGAAAATGTCCGCATCACGCCGGCCATGGATGTCTGTGCCTGCACGTTGTCCCATTTTGTCCCATCGTCAGCTGGTGCTGGCCGTTGCGGTGGGTTGCGGCAGCTGCATCTTCAGCGCTTCCGCCGAAGACATCGTCGCCGATCCGCAATCGCTGGACACCGTGCACGTCACTGCAGCGCAGATTGCGCGCCAGGCGCTGGGTACTTCGGTCATCACCGCCGAAGATATCGAACGGCGCCCGCCGGTCAACGATCTTTCGCAGCTGCTGCGCAGCATGCCCGGCGTCAATCTCACCGGCAACAGTGCCTCCGGGCAGTACGGCAATAACCGCCAGATCGATCTGCGCGGCATGGGGCCGGAAAACACGCTGATTCTGGTCGATGGCAAGCCGGTGGGATCGCGCGATGCGGTGCGCATGGGGCGTAGTGGCGAGCGCAATACACGCGGCGACACCAACTGGGTGCCGGCCGATGCGGTGGAGCGCATCGAGGTGCTGCGCGGCCCGGCGGCAGCGCGGTACGGCTCGGGCGCCTCCGGTGGCGTGGTCAACATCATCACCAAGAGACCCACCGGCGATCTGGCCGGTGCGATGACGCTGTTCGGTCTGGTCCCGCAGCACAGCGCCGAAGGCGGTGGTCAGCGCACCGGATTCCAGTTCAGTGGCCCGCTGTCGGACACGTTTTCGTTCCGTCTGTACGGCAATCTCAACAAGACCGATCCGGATTCGCTGGAGCTCAATCGCCGCTTTGCGAGTAACGCCGCCGCAGTGCCGCCGGCCGGACGCGAGGGCGTGCGCAACAAGGACATCAATGGCCTGTTGCGCTGGGATCCGATGGAAGGGCAAGTGATCGAACTCGATGCCGGCTTCAGCCGCCAGGGCAATCTGTATGCGGGCGATCGCGCGGTCAGCGCCGATGGTCTGGCCGGCGCAGATCTCACTGTCTTGTTCGGCAGCGAAACCAACACCATGTTGCGCCGCACGTTCTCGCTCACCCATCGCGGCACCTGGGCGCTGGGAACCTCGCGCCTCACCGCTGCCTACGAAGGCACCGACAACACCCGCCTCAACGAAGGCCTGGCCGGTGGCCCGGAAGGCTCCATCGCCACCAACCTGCTCGATTCCACCGCCACGCTCGATAACCTCAACATCGACGGCGAGTTCAACCTGCCACTGCAGGCATGGGCCGAACAGGTGCTGACATTCGGTTTCGAGCGCCGCCAGAGCCGTCTCAACGATGCGTATTCGATGTCGCAGACGGTGAGCGCCGGTGGCGGCTTCCCCGGTCTGGATGCAGGCACGCGCAGTCCACGCAGCCAAGCCTCGCTCAGTGCCGTGTATCTGGAAGACAACATCTACGCCAGCGAGCGGCTGACGCTGACGCCAGGCGTACGCCTGGATCACCACAGTCAGTTCGGCAACAACCTCAGCCCCAGTCTCAACGTGCAGTACAGGCTCAGCGAAGACTGGTTGCTCAAGGGCGGCATCGCGCGCGCCTTCAAGGCCCCCAACCTGTATCAGTCCAACACCAATTATCTGTATTACACGCGCGGCAATGGCTGCCCGGTGCTGTTCCCCAACCTCGGTTCGGGCTGCTATATCCAGGGCAACGACACCCTCGATCCGGAAACCAGCATCAATAAGGAGATCGGCATCGAGTGGGCACCGCAGAGCGGCTACCATGCCTCGCTGACTTACTTCCATAACGCGTACGACGACAAGATCGTCGCCGGTCTGGTGCCGGTCGGCACCACCGCCGATGGACGCGGGCAGGTCTTTCAGTGGACCAATGCATCGGAGGCGATCGTGCAGGGCGTGGAAGGCAATCTCACCCTGCCGTTGCTGGGTGAGCAGGGTCGCGTGTTGAAGTGGAATAGCAACATCACCTACATGATCGAGAACAAGAACACCGCGACCGGTCAGCCGCTGTCGGTGATCCCGGAATACACGGTCAACACCACGCTGGATTGGCAGCCGACGCAAGCGTTGTCGCTGCTGCTCGCCGGCACGTTCTACGGCAAGCAGGAATCGGCCACGCAGTCGAGCACCAGCGGCGGCGCCATCGCCTCCGACACGCGCGAGCCCTACGATGTATGGAGCATCAGTGCGCGCTACCGCGTCACCCGCACGGTCAGCCTCGGCGTGGGCGTGGACAACCTGTTCGACGCCCGGCTGTTTCGCGAGGGCACCAACAACACCGGTGGTGCAGCAGGCGCCGCCACCTATAACGAACCGGGGCGCGCGTATTGGGCGACGTTGCGCTTTGGTTTCTGATGTTTGGCCACCACAACACTGCCGCTGCCGGGCGGGCGGTGCGCGTGAGGAGAGCTTCGATGCATCGCTATCGGTGGACCGTTTGGGTTTGCATGTCGCTATGGCTTGTGTGTGCCACGCCGGCACTCGCGCAGCCGGATCTGTCTCGCACGATCGGCAGCACCGTTGCCGACCGTGCCAGTGCGTCCTATGCGTTCAGCGCGCTGCAACTGACGGCTGCCGATGGGCAACGGCGGTATCGCATACGGATCGCCGTGCCAAAAACGCCACCGCCGGCGGCCGGTTATCCGGTGGTGTATCTGCTGGATGGCAACGCGGCATTGATGGAGCTGGACGCGCATCTGCTCGACAGCCTGTCCACGCACGGCGATGCACCGGTATTGGTGTTCATTGCCGATGACAGCGCGCTACGCATCGATGCGATCGGCCGCAGCCTGGATTACACACCCGCGCGTTACGGCGATGGCCGCGTGGAGACCGATCCGTTGAATCCGCAACGTCGAACCGGCGGCGCGGCCGCGTTCGCGCAACTGATCGCGACGCGCATTCGCCCGCAGGTGGAGGCGCGCGTGGCGGTGGACACTCGCCGGCAGACCGTGTGGGGCCACTCGTACGGTGGGCTGTTCGTGTTGCACATGCTGCTGACGCAGCCGCAGCTGTTTCAACACTACGTCGCGGTGGATCCGTCGCTATGGTGGGGCGATGGCTTCATCGTCGATCAGGCGCACCGCCTGGTGGATGCTGCGCAAGCGACAGACGCATACACGCCGCAGGTATTGCGGAGCGTGACGGTGATGGCAGGCGAGGGCGAACCTCCCACACGCAACCCAGCAGCACGCGCCATGCCAACCGAGCGGTCCGGAAGGCCACGCGCAGATCCGCACGCAGTCCCCAAGCTCGTCGCGCTGTTGTCCTCGTTACCGGGCATCAAGGCCGACTATCGGCCGCTTCCCGGTCTTACGCACGGACAGACGCTGGGTGCCTCGCTCGCACCCACGCTGCGGGACGCCGCCGCGCGTTGACGCCACGCGCCGCATGCACGGTGCCGCACGCCGCGCGCCCAGTCGTCGTGTGCCGTCTCCGCGGCGTCATCGGCTGCAGTGTCCGCATCGCCGTGCATATCGTCGTCGGCACGCGCGTAATGCACGGTTTCCACCGGTCCGCCGATGGCGCGGCCGCGCACCGGCAGCAGCGCGCTGGCCGCTTCGTATTCGGCGAGCAAGGCGTGCCGGCGCGCTTCCGGCACGTCCTGCCAATGGCAATCGGCCAACGCACCTTCCAGCGAATACAGCAGATTGAGGCTGGGCTTGAAGCCCGCGCGGCGCACCTTGACGAATGCGCCCACCGCACCGGCCGCTTGCAGGTCCTGCTGCGTGCGCAGCCCGACCTGGCGCAGCCACGCCGCGCTCTTCGGGCCGATGTTGCGCATCCGCTCGGTGGTCACGCCAGCGCGTCTACGAAGAGTTGCGCAATGGCTTCTAGGCCACGTTGGTCGTCGGCATCGAAGCGGTCCAGCTCCGGGCTATCCAGGTCCAGCACGCCGATCAGCGCATCGCCCTTGACCAGTGGAATCACCAGCTCCGAGCGCGATGCCGAATCGCAGGCAATATGCCCAGGGAACGCGTCCACATCGGCAATGCGCTGGCTCTGCCGGGTACTGGCAGCCGCACCGCACACGCCCTTGTCCAGCGGAATGCGCACGCATGCCGGCAGGCCCTGGAACGGCCCCACCACCAGCTCGCGGCCGTCGTAGAAGTAGAAGCCGGCCCAGTTGAGCGACGGCAACGAATGGAAGATCAGCGCGGCCAGATTGGCGGCATTGGCAATCCGGTCCGGCTCGCCGTGCACCAGTGCCTGGGCCTGGGCGGTGAGCTGGGCATATTGTTCCGGCTTGCTGCCGGTCAGCGAAGAGGTGGTGAACATCGGCAAAGTTTAGCAGTGGCCGTCTTGCAGCGTGGTTGCGAGCGGGCAGGGAACGCGCAAGAGCTGCCATCCGCAGGGCGCTCCGACCCGCGGGCATCACAACATGCAGAATGCGCCGAAGCGGTACGCATGTTCGACACCGCGCTCTTATCTCGCGTGCCCGACCGCGGACATCGGCATCTGCTCCAGCTGGTCCCACCGCTGACTCGCCATCATCGGCCAAGGCAGCCAGGGCTGCGCACGTAGGCAGCGTGCTCCCGCAGGCAAACGAGAAACAACCGGCCTCAGCCATGGATCCGGTGTGCACGTTATGCTGCGCGCCCTCACGGCAATGGCGGCGCGGCCGCAGGATCAGGCGTATGCAGCATCCAGCTTTTTATGTCACCGGCACCGATACCGGCATCGGCAAGACCATGGGCAGCACCGCGCTGTTGCACGCGTTGCGCGCACGCGGCCATCGGGCCGTCGGCATGAAGCCGGTGGCCAGCGGCTGCGAACACACGCCCCACGGCTGGCGCAACGAAGACGCGCTCGCGCTGCAGGCGGCCAGCGATCCTCAGCCGGATTACGCCGTGCTCAATCCCTACGCCTTGCCGGCGCCGCTGGCACCGGAGCTGGCAGCAGCTGAGGTCGGCGTGACGCTGGCGCTGGAGCCGATCGTGCAGGCCTTCGCACAATTGCGCACGCAGGCCGAGGTGGTGGTGGTGGAAGGCGTCGGTGGCTGGGCCGCGCCGCTGAGTGCGACGCTGGATCAAGCCGATCTGGTGTGCGCCTTGCAGCTGCCGGTGGTGCTGGTGGTCGGCGTGCGGCTGGGCTGCATCAACCACGCGCGCCTCACTGCTGCTGCCATTGCTGCCGATGGGCTGCAGTGCATCGGGTGGATCGCCAATGAAGTGGATCCGCAGATGGAGCGCATCGAAGAGAACATCGGCATGCTGCGCCAGCGCCTGGCGATGCCGTACTGGGGCCGGATCCCGTGGCGCCCGGGCGCCGACGCTGCCACCCAGGCGCACGGGCTGCAGTTGCCGCGCTAGCTGGCACGGCGCGCTTGCGCAGGCAATAAAAAAGCCCGACAGAGGGAGGGATCTGTCGGGCCGGATTGCACGGGGGGAGGGACCCATGCAAAGACGCTGAATTTTATTGGCGCTTACTCACGCCGGGTCTTGCCTGATGCGCCGGCCTGATCGCTGCCGTTTTCGAACTGTTGCTTGGCAAACTGCCCAAGCTCGCTGGACATCTTCAATCCCAGCCCGACCACTTCCTGGTTGACCGAGGCCAAGCGTTCCAGGTTGTCGCGCGCTACCTGCAGGCCTTTCGGCCAAAGCGTCTGATACGCGCCCAGATCGCGCGCCTGCGCAAACTCGCCGAAAAAGCTGCTGGTTGCGTTGACGTTGCGTTCCAGCGTTTCCAATGCCAACTGGTTGGCACGTGCTGCGGCAGAAGCGAACTGGCTGGTGAAACTGTTTTCGAACTGCGCCGACATTGCGAACCCCTTGGGGAAAGCCGTGACCGTTTGTTGCGTTGCAGCATACACCCATATTGTTGCGATGCAACACGTTTGCTGAAGATTTTCGAAACAGCTGTCAAAGTGCTTGCATATCAACCGGTTAGCTGGCTCCGGAAACGACGAAGCCGCCCAAGCGGGCGGCGTCAGGTCACACTAGTGCGCTGTGCGCTCAGCCGCGGTAGCGGCAGCCGGAGGTGCAGGTTTCATGCACCACGATCTCGCTCAGCTGCGGCAGCGCCGGCTTGAGCTGCTGCCAGATCCAGATCGCCAGGCGCTCGCTGGTGGGGTTTTCCAGTCCCTCGATTTCGTTGAGGTAATGGTGGTCCAGGCGGTCGTAGATCGGCTGGAAAGCGGCCTTGATGTCGCCGAAATCCATGATCCAGCCGGTCTCGGCGCCGGGTTCGCCGCTGACATGCAGCTCGACGCGAAACGAATGGCCGTGCAGGCGCGCGCATTTATGCCCAGGGGGCACGTTGGGAAGCCGGTGCGCGGCTTCGAGGGTAAAGACTTTGAAGATATCCATGCGCGGCATTGTAAGTGCGCCGGGCCGTATGGAGCCCACGGCACGCGCAACGCTGCAGTACTTTTCGCATTTCCAGGCGATGGCGACCGCTTGCACGCGATAGGTCAGGGCAGCACCGGGCCAGGTCCGATGCGCTGGCAACGTCCTGGTGTGTCAGCGTGTGTCACCGTGACGCATATCTGTATGCAGATATGTAATTTTTGTTAGTAAAGCGTACATGGCCCACTGCACGGCCCCCTGTTCATGGATGCCGTGCGTGAAGCGCCCTATGCCTTATCTGCTGTCTCTTGCCGTGTTGTCGGTGCTGATCCCGCTTGCACATGCCGACGAGGCAACACCCGCCACCGGCAAGACCCTGGCTACCGTCAGCGTCACCGGTTCCAACATCAAGCGCAGCGACAGCGAAGGCCCAAACCCGGTGCAGGTGATCGACCGCCAGCAACTGGAGCAGTCCGGCAAGGTCACCGTGGCCGACGCGCTGCGTTCCATCTCGGCCAACACCGGCAACGCCACCAATGAAACCACCAACAACGGCTGGGCGTCCGGCTCGGCGGGCATCGGCCTGCGCGGACTGTCGCAGAAGAACACGCTGGTCCTGCTCAACGGTCGCCGCCTGGCCAATTACGGCTTTCCCGCCAATGGCCTGGGCGACACCTTCGTCAATCTCAACGCGCTGCCGCTGGTGGCAGTGGAGCGCATCGAAGTGCTCAAGGATGGCGCCTCGGCGGTGTACGGCTCCGACGCGGTGGCTGGCGTGGTCAATATCATCACCCGGCAGGATTTTCAGGGCGCCGAACTGGGCCTCAGCGGCGGTACCTCCGATCAGGGCGGCATGGACACGCAGCGTGCCAAATTCGTCGGCGGGATCGGCGATCTGGACAGCGACGGTTACAACATCCTTTTCAGCTTCGACGCCTACAACCGCGACCGTCTCGATCAGGACCAGCGCGCACTGACCCGCTCGGGCATCTATAGCGATCTGCCGGGCGGGCGCTGGAATGGCTGGTCGGCCAAGGGCGCACGTTACCTGGTCGGCGGCCGCTCGGTGCCGATGCTCGATGCGCAGGGCAACTGCCCCGCCGGCACGGTGCTGACCGCCAGCGCGCCGATCGACGGGCTGGCCGGCGACACCTGCGGCTTCAACCAGGCGCCGTTCACCACGTTGATTCCCTCTACCAAGCGCTATCAGGCCTACACCAACGCCACCTTCCGGCTCAGCGATTCTGTCGAAGCGTTCGGCGAGGCGCTCTACAGCGAGGTCAAGGGCGTGTCGATCTTCGGCTCCAGCCCGTACTTCACCTTGGAAGGCGGCCGCTTTGCGTTGAACGCCAGCACTGGTCTGGCCGAGCCGGTCTCCAACCTGCTGCCGGCTTCCAGCCCCTACAACCCGTACGGCACGGCGGTGCCGATCGAATACACCTTCTTCGACCTGGGCCAGACGGTCAAAACCAATCGCTCGCAGTCCTACCGCTTTCTCGGTGGCGTGCGCGGCACCACCGAACGCTGGGACTGGGAGGCGGCGGCGTTCGCCGCACGCAGCACCGAGCACGAAACCGTGTCCGGCGGTTTTGCCAATCGCTTCACCTTGGCGCAGGCGTTGGCCGACGGCAGTTACAACCTGCTTGATCCAGCGGCGACACCGCAGGCGGTGATCGATGGCATCAACCTCAGCACCTTGCGGCCTGCGCAATCGACCTTGCGCGGTGTCGATGCCAAGGTGTCGGGCAATCTGTTCGAGCTGCCGGCCGGTAGCGTCGGATTCGCCGCCGGTGCCGAGTGGCGGCAGGAAGAACTGGTGTCGCGTAATCCGCTGCAGATCGATCAAGGCCTGCAGATCCGCCCGGCAATTGCTGCGGTGGACGGCGAGCGCAAGGTGTCTGCGCTGTATGCCGAAGTCAACGTACCGCTGCTGCCATCGCTGGAGCTGCAACTGGCCGGGCGTGGCGATCACTACAGCGATTTCGGCGATGCATTTTCGCCCAAGGCCAGCTTGCGCTGGCAACCGCTCGATGCGGTGCTGGTGCGCGCGGCGGCCTCGCGCGGTTTTCGTGCGCCGTCGCTGTCGGAGAATGCGGCCAGCACCAATATTTCCTACGGCTCGGTGGTGGATCCCTACGATCCGGATGTGCCGGGCTCGCGCCAGAACCCGACTTTTTTCACTGTCGGCAACACCGCGCTCGACCCCGAGCGCACCCGCAGCTACAACCTGGGGGTGGTGTTGTCGCCGTGGGCGGAGACCAGCCTGAGCGTGGACTGGTACAAGATCGAACTGGACAACCTGGTCGGCACCGGCAACAACGCCACCATCGTGCAGAACAATAATCCGGCCGATGTCGTGCGCAACGAGCGCGGCACCCTGGTGGCGGTGTACAACCGCTATCAGAATCTCAGCGAGCTCAGCACCTCCGGAATCGATGTCGAACTGCGCCAGCGTTGGCGCACCGAGGCGGCCGGCAACTTCGGGCTCAACACGGCTTACACGCATGTCCGCGATTACCGTCGGCCCACCGTGGTCGGTGGCCCGCTGCAGGATTACGCCGGCAGCAATCTCGGCCCGTCGCTGCCCCGCAACAAGGCCACCACCACGCTGGACTGGAATCTGGGCACCATCAGTGCCGCGTTGACCTGGTACTACACCGGCGGCTACGACCAGAAGGCCAGCGCGGCAGCGAGTGCCGTGCAGTCGCGCGTGGGCGACTACAACCAGTTCGATCTGTATCTGGGCTACACCGGCATCGACGCGCTCACGCTGTACGCCAAGATCGAAAATCTGGCCGACAAGCAGCCGCCGGTCGATGCGTCGTTCCCCGGGATTCGCGCGCCTTACGACTTCACCCAATACGACTTGCGCGGCCGCTATTTCACGGTGGGGGTGGATTACCGGTTCTGATTCGCGCACGCAGCGCCGATGCGCGTGGTGGAGAGTTGCCACTAACACCGCCATCGCGCCACCGCCCGCTGCACCGTCAGGTTCGCGACCTCGTTCGTGCGATGGTGGCCTGCCTGCCATCGCTTTGAACGACTAATCGCGCTTCGCCTCGAACCCTTTCTTCAAGGACTCACAATGACTTCTTCGCAGCATGCCTGGCTGATCGCCATGGCCCTGGCCGCACCTTCTGTAGCCGCGCAATCGGCCGCACAACCTGCAGCTCACGCGGGCGCGCTGCCCGGTTACGACGCCGCGGCCGCCCAGGCGCAACGCGCGCTGGAGGCACGCTTCGACGACGGGCTGAAGGACGCCGATTATCGTGGCTGGTTGAAGCAATGGTCGTCGGCGCCCAATCAGGTCGGCGCACCGCACAACCTGGTAAACGCCCGCGATCTGCAAACGCGCCTGCGCGACTACGGCTGGGATGCGCGGATCGAAACCTTCGAGGTGCTGTGGCCGTCGCCCAGGAGCTCGCAGCTGGAATTGCTTGGCCCCAAGCCCTATATCGCGCGCTTGAAAGAGCCGCCGCTGGCAGGCGACAACACCTCCACGCAGACCGAACACGTGCTGCCGCCGTACGTGATCTATGGCGGCAACGGCGATGTCACCGGCGACCTGGTCTACGTCAACTACGGCATTGCCGAAGACTACGAAGCGCTGGCGCGCAACGGCGTGGATGTGCGCGGCAAGATCGTCATTGCGCGCTACGGCAAGGGTTGGCGCGGGCTCAAGCCGCGGCTGGCGCAGGAGCATGGCGCGATCGGAGCGATCATCTATTCCGATCCGCGCGACGACGGCTATTTTCAGGATCAGGCCTATCCCGATGGACCGGCGCAATCAGTGGAGCGTGCAACGCGGCTCGGTTGCCAACTTCGCCATCTACCCAGGCGATCCGCTGACGCCGGGCGTGGGCGCAAGCAAGGGCGCCAAGCGCCTGAAGATCGAACAGGCCGGCAGCGTGTTGAAGATCCCGACCCTGCCGATCAGCTGGGGCGACGCACAGCCGCTGCTGGCCGCGTTGGGCGGCCCGGTAGCACCGGAAGACTGGCGCGGCGCCTTGCCGATCACCTACCGCATCGGCGGCGATGCAAAGGCACGCGTGCATCTGAAGGTGGATGCCGACTGGGGCAGCCAGACCATCTACAACGTCATCGCCACCTTGCGCGGCAGTGAATATCCAGACCAATGGGTGGTGCGCGGCAATCACCGCGACGGCTGGGTATTCGGTGCGGCCGACCCGCTATCGGGCACCACCGCGCTGCTGGCCGAAGCCAAGGCGATTGGCGAGCTGGCCAAACAGGGCCAGCGTCCCAAGCGCACGCTGGTGTACGCCAGCTGGGATGGCGAAGAGGCCGGCCTGCTCGGCTCCACCGAGTGGGCCGAGCAACACGCCGACGAGCTGCGACGCAAAGCGGTGCTGTACGTCAACACCGACGGCAATGGACGCGGCTTTCTCAACGCCGGTGGCAGTCACGCGTTGCAACGCCTGGTCAACAGCGTGGCGGCCGACGTGCAGGACCCGGACAGCGGCGTGAGCGTGCTCGAACGTCAGCGCGCGCGTGCGCGCATCGACGCACTGGCACCCGCCGCCAAGCCGGCGCAGAAGGACATCGCAAAAACCGCTGCGGGCGGCGGCGACATTCCGCTCAAGGCGCTCGGTTCGGGCAGCGACTACAGCCCCTTCCTGCAGCATCTGGGCCTGGCCACGCTGGATCTGGGCTATGGCGGGCAGGGCGGAGGCAGTGGTGTCTATCACTCGCTGTACGACTCCTACGATTATTTCGCACGCTTCATCGATCCGCAGTTCGCCTATCTGCCGCTGTTGTCGCAAACCGTGGGCCGTACGGTCCTGCGCGTCGCCAACGCACCGGTGTTGCCGCAGCGTTTCGGCGACTTCGCCGATGCGGTGGCCGGTTATGCGCAGGAGCTCAAACAACAGGCAGACAGCGACCGCACTGCGGCGCGCACGCAGGCCGAGTTGCTGCAGGCCGGCGCCTACGCGGCGGTGGATAACCCGAACCGGCCGCAGCGTGCGCCCGAGCCGAAAGCGGCGGTGCCGCAGATCGATTTCGCTGCACTGGATCAGGCGATCACGCGCCTGCAGGACAGTGCCAAGCGTTACGACATGGCATTGGCCGCACGCGGAGGCAATCTGGATGCGCACGTACGCAGCAAGCTCAACGCCTCGCTGCAGCGCATCGATCAAACCCTGCTGGCCGAGGCTGGTCTGCCCGGCCGGCCGTGGTACCGCAACCTGATCTACGCCCCCGGTCTGGCCACCGGTTACGAGGTCAAGACCTTGCCCGGTATCCGCGAAGCGCTGGAAGACCGCCGATGGGAGGACCTGAGCCGGTACATCGTGCAGACCGCCGCAGTGCTGGACCGCTACCGCGAGGCGATCGATCGCAATACTGCGCTGATCGAAGGCTAACTTGGCGCTGCTGCACAGCACGACTGGCAGCACTGCATGGCAGCGATGACGCCACGGCCGCCAGGCGTGGACGATGCGTGTTGCACGCGGCCCGGTTCGCCACAGCGCGGTTGCTGCAGTGCGCCCACGAAAAAAGCCGCCCCGAAGGGCGGCTTTTCAGTTCAACGCCAACCTGGCGCCGGACGTGCCGGCGCGCAGGATTCAGCGCGTACCGCTCGGACGCTGACCACCACGACCACCATCGCGCCGGCCTGCACCCGCGCCAGTGTTGGCCTGACGCGGCCCGTTGCTGCGCTGGCCACCCGGCTTCTTCGGGCCGGCATGCGCGTGCGCCTGACGTGGTGCATCGCCGTGCGGACGACGGGCATGGCTCTTGCGCGGCGCGCGATCGCCACCCGGCTGCTCGGCACGACCCGGCGCGCTGTTGCCCCAGCGGATCGGGGTCTGCGGCTCGTAGCCCGGCACGTCGCGGATTTCCACATCGCGGCCCAGCATGCGCACGATCTGGCGCAGCAGCTTGGCTTCGTCCTGCGCCACCAGCGAAATCGCCTCGCCGGTTGAGCCATTACGGCCGGTGCGGCCGATGCGGTGCACGTAGTCCTCGGCCACCATCGGCAGATCGTAGTTGATGACCTTCGGCAGTTGATCGATATCGATCCCGCGCGCGGCGATATCGGTGGCCACCAGCACGGTCACGCGGCCGGCCTTGAAGTCGCTCAGCGCACGCATGCGCTGCCCCTGGCTTTTGTTGCCGTGGATCGCCGCGGTCTTGATGCCGGACTTCTCCAGGAACAGCGCCAGCTTGTCGCTGCCGTGCTTGGTACGGGCGAAGACCAGGGTCTGCTCGCGGCTGTCCTGCGCCAGCAGATGCAGCAGCAGATCGCGCTTGCGCGCGCCGTCGACCGGGTGCACGCGGTGGGTGATGCTCTCGGCCACGGTATTGCTCGGGGTGACCTGGATCTGCACCGGGTTGCGCATGAACTCCAGCGCCAGCTGCTTGATGTTCTCTTCGAAGGTCGCCGAGAACAGCAGCGTTTGACGATCCTGGCGCGGCAACTTAGTCAGGATGCGCTTGATGGAGGGCAAGAAGCCCATGTCGAGCATGCGGTCGGCTTCGTCCAGGATCAGCACTTCGATGCCGGACAGGTCCACGCTGCGACGTTCGATATGGTCGATCAGGCGGCCCGGGCAGGCGATCAGCAGGTCCACGCCACGACGCAGCGCATCGAGCTGGTTGCCCATGCCCACGCCGCCATAGATCACCGCGCTGGGGATGCGCAGGTACTTGCTGTAGCCGCGCAGGCTGTCGTGCACCTGGGTGGCCAGTTCGCGGGTGGGGGTCAGGATCAGCGCGCGCGGCTTGCGCGGGCCGTTGACGGTCTGCGGCGCGGTGCCCAGGTGCTGCAACAGCGGCAGGCCGAAGGCAGCGGTCTTGCCGGTGCCGGTCTGCGCGCCGGCCAGCAGGTCGTGACCGGCCAGGACCAGCGGGATCGCCTGCTGCTGGATCGGGGTGGGGGTTTCGTAGCCCTGCTCGGCCAGCGCGCGCAACAGGAAGGGCGCAAGGCCCAGGGATTCAAAAGACATCAGGAAGCTCCAAGTAAAGCGTCGCCGCCAAGCCAAGCCCGGAGCGCAAACGCATTGCAGATGCAAGAAAGTGAGGCTCGGAGCGTTCCCGTGAACCGCGCTGCGAGATGGCGGATCAACCCGATCAAGAAGCGATGGGTTTGTCGGCACCACGAAAGGCATCGGGTGGGGCGGGCGAGCGGATCGATCGATCCTGGCCTCGCCGGCTGTCCCTAAGGGAAACGGACGGCCGCATGCAGACCCGGCAAGTGTACTCGCGTTTGGCGCGCTGCACAAAACCGCGGTTTCGCGGTTGTGGTCACAGTCAGTTGTTTCAGTTGCAACCACTGTTGCGGCAGGCCGTACAATCGTCTGATCAGCCACAGCACAGCACAGGATGGTCATGAAGCTAGGTTCCCTGAAGGAAGGCGGTCGCGACGGCTGCCTGGTCGTGGTCGCGCGCGACCTGCGCACCGCCGTGCGCGCCACTGGCATCGCGCCCACCCTGCAGCGTGCGCTGGAGGACTGGAGCAATGTGGCGCCGCGCCTGAATGCCTTGTCGGCCTCGCTCAACGACGGCAGCGCCGATGGTGTGTTCGATCTGGATGTGCAGGCCTTGGCCGCCCCGTTACCGCGCGCCTACGAGTTCGTCGACGGCAGCGCCTACCTGCCGCATGTGGAGCGGGTGCGCCGCGCGCGCAATGCCGAAGTGCCGGAAAGCTTCTACACCGACCCACTGATGTACCAGGCCACCAGCGCCGGCTTCTATGGCCCGCGCGATGCCATCAAGGTGATCAGCGAGGACTACGGCATCGACCTGGAAGCGGAGATTGTGGTCGTCACCGACGATGTGCCGATGGGCGCTTCGCCCGAGCAGGCAGCAGCGCACATCCAGTTGGTCGGGCTGGTCAACGATGTCTCGCTGCGCAACCTGATTCCGGCCGAGCTCGCCAAGGGCTTTGGTTTCGTGCAATCCAAGCCGCGTTCGGCGCTGTCGCCGGTGTTCGTCACCCCCGACGAGCTGGACGATGCCTGGCGCGACAGCAAGCTGCATCTGCCGCTGGTGACGCACGTCAACGGCGCCTGGTTCGGCGCTCCCGAAGCCGGCAACGACATGCAGTTCGACTTCGCCCAGTTGATCGCCCACGCCGCCAAGACCCGTCCGCTGTCGGCCGGCACGATTGTGGGCTCGGGCACCATCGCCAACCAGGACACCACCTTGGGCGCCTCGTGTTTTGCCGAGCAACGCGTGGTCGAGACGCTGCGCGACGGCAAGCCCAGCACGCCGTTCATGGCGTTCGGCGACGTGGTGCGGATCGAGATGTTCGATGCCAGCGGCGCCAGCATCTTCGGTGCGATCGAACAGCGCGTCGAGCGGCAGCCGCTGCCATGACCTGCGGTGCAGCGACGGCGGGCGGTCGCGCATGAGCGCGGCCCTGGAGCTGTTTTCGTACTGGCGTTCGAGCGCGGCCTATCGCGTGCGCATCGGTCTGGGGCTGAAGGCGCTGGACTACATCGCCCAGCCGGTGCATCTGGTGCGTGACGGGGGCGAGCAGCACGCGCCGGCCTATGCGCAACTCAATCCGCAGGAACTGGTGCCGACGTTGCGGCATGGCGATGTGGTGATCGCACAGTCGCTAGCGATTCTGGAGTATCTGGAAGAGGCATTCGCGGACACCGCGGCGCTGCTGCCGCGCGCGCCTGCCGAACGCGCCCGGGTGCGCGCACTGGCGCAGCTCATCGCCTGCGATGTGCACCCGCTCAACAACCTGCGCGTCATGCAGGTGCTGGAGCGCGAGTTCGCGCTGGATGGCGCACGACGCCAGCAGTGGACACGGCGCTGGATGGAGCGTGGCTTTGCGGCACTGGAAACGCAGCTGGCGCGCGATGCGCAGACCGGGCGCTTCTGCCACGGCGATGCACCGGGCCTGGCCGATTGCGTGCTGATTCCGCAGCTCTACAACGCGCGCCGGTTCGAGGTGGATCTGGCGCCATATCCGACCCTGCGGCGCATCGAGCAGGCCTGCCTGCAGTTGCCGGCCTTCGATGCGGCGCGCCCGGAGATGCAGGCCGACGCGGTGGCCTGAGGGACGCTGTCACAGCCCTCATCCGCCCTTCGGGCACCTTCTCCCGTCACACGGGAGAAGGGCAGGCGGGCACTCATCCGGTTCGGGCTGTTGGCGCCACGCCAGGCCGACGTCGGAACGTATGTTCGAAGGCTTCGAAACCGACGCCCAAAAGCACTACGGGCCGCCGATCTTCCCTTCTCCCGCAAGCGGGAGGCTGCCGATCTTCCCTTCTCCCGCAAGCGGGAGAAGGTGGCGCCCAGCGCCGGATGAGGGCGCTTGTCGCATCGGCATCGCGAACGAGGGGCCCGTCGCAGAGTCGCCCTGAAAGACCAGGGCCAGCAGCCCCGGCGCCGCGAGATCGCCGATCACCGCCGCCGAACCGATTAGATGAACCCGTGGCTGATCTTCGGTGCCGCGGCCGCTTCGTAGTCCGCGTACGGGTCGTGCTCGCCGGAGCCGCCTTCGGAAAGACGGAACTTCAGGGCCAGGCCGTCGCGCGAGTCGGCAGCGCGCAGCGCTTCTTCCTGCTCGATTTCGCCCGACTTCACCATCCGGAACAGGCATTGGTCGAAGGTCTGCATGCCTTCTTCCAGCGACTCTTCCATCGCCTGCTTGACCTCGTGCACTTGGCCGCGGCGCAGCAGGTCGCGGATCATCGGCGTGTTGAGCAGCACTTCGGTGGCCGGTCGACGACGGCCGTCCACGCCCTTGACCAAACGCTGGGAAATGACCGCGCGCAGGTTCAGCGCCAGGTTCATCAACACGTTCTTGTGCGCGCTTTCCGGGAAGAAATTGAGGATGCGCTCGATGGTCTGGTCGGCATTGTTGGAGTGCAGCGTGGCCAGGCACAGGTGGCCGGTTTCGGCGAAGGCGATCGCCGCCTCCATGGTTTCGGCGTCCAGGATCTCGCCGATCAGAATCACGTCCGGCGCCTCGCGCATGGCGTTCTTCAGCGCGCTCTGGAAGGCGTGGGTGTCCAGGCCCACCTCGCGCTGGTTCACGATCGACATCTTGTGTTTGTGCAGATATTCGATCGGGTCCTCGATGGTGAGGATGTGCCCGGTGGTGGTGCTGTTGCGGTGGTCGATCATCGACGCCAGCGAGGTCGACTTGCCCGAGCCGGTCGAACCCACCACCAGCACCAGCCCGCGCGGGGTCATGATGACGTCCTTGAGCACCTGCGGCAGGTTGAGCTCTTCGATGCTGGGAATCCGGCTGCGAATGGCGCGAATCACCATGCCCACCTCGCCGCGCTGCTTGAATACGTTCACGCGGAAGCGGCCGGCGTCCGGCAGGGCGATGGCCATGTTGAGCTCGAGCTCGCGCTCGAACTGCGGTACCTGGCCTTCGTCCATCAACGAGTAAGCGATTTTCTTGACCATCCCCGGCGGCAACCCCGTATTGCCGAGCGGGTAAAGCTTGCCTTCGATCTTGATGTACACCGGCGCGCCGGTGGTCAAGAACATGTCCGAGGCATTCTTTTCGGTCATCAGCTTCAGGAAGTAGCCGATATCCATGCGCAATGGTTCCCCAACAAACAGCAGCGTCTCGTTGCAAGTCCGCCGCAGGCTTCCGACAATGGCCGTGCTCGAGACTTCTCGCTACGGCTCCCCTAATGACGGCTAGCTTCGCATACTTGCGGCGATCCCTGTATGGCATCGCCTGTTTCATGGTTCTTTCCTCTCCGGCCGCCGCCCAGGTGGCACCGGAGCTCACCGCCGCCGAACAGGCCGTGCAACGCGCCACCCAGGCCGATGCCGACCAATACGCTCCGGATCTGGTCAACCTGGCGCGCCAGGAATTGATGCAGGCCCAGCAGGCGCAACTGGACAAGCGCCAGCGCAAGCAGGTGCCCCAGATCGCCTTGCGCGCAGCTGCCGACGCCGACCTGGCCAAGGCCCGCAGCGAAGAAGCGGTGGTCACCGCGCAACTGGAACAGCGCAGGAAGGAAGTGGCGCAGTTGCAGAACACCCTCAATACCGGGGAGGGCGGCCGATGAAACTGCGCCCCTTGCTGTATCTCGGTGTGTTGAGCCTGGTCACGTTGCCGCCGCTGGCGATGGCGGCCAAGGACGACCTGCAGGCCGACGCGCTCAACCGGCGCCTGGCCGCGCTACAGAACGACCCGCAGACCAATGATCTGGCGCGCTTCGAGCGGCTGCAAGCACAGCAAAGCGTGGCTGCGCTGGCCGAAGCCAAGCGGCGCGACCGCGACGAGCTGGTGTTTCTGGCCGACCGCCGGGTCGAAATCGCCGAACTCACCGCCCGTACCGCGCTGGCGCGGCGCGAGTTGGACCGCCTGGAAGGCACGCGCAACGACTTGCTGATCGAAGCCAGCCGCCGCGACGCGGCACGGGCGCGCCAGGAAGCCGAACGCTTGCGCGTGCAGGCGCAGATCCAGACCGAGGCTGCCGAGCAGGCACGTCAGGCCGCCGAACAGGAAGCGCTCGCCCGCCAGGACGCCGAGCTGGCGTTGACCAGCGTGGCCGGCAAGCAAACCGCCAAGCTCAACGCGGCCCAGCAGAAGGCGGTGCAGCTGGCGCATGAGGAGGCCGAGCTGGTGGCCGGGGCCAAGCTGCCGGCGGCCAAGTTCGACAGCCGCGGCGAAGTGTTTTCCCTGGGCAGTGGCGCCTTCGGTGGCAAGGCGGCGTTGTCCGGGGATGCCGCCGGGCAGGCCAAGGCATTGGCCGAATATCTGAACATCGGCAAGAAGGGACGGGTCAGCATCGTCGGCTTCGACACCGATGCGGCCATTGCCAAGAAGCGTGCCGAAGCGCTGCGCGATGCCTTGGTGGCAGGCGGGGTGTCGGCGTCGCGGCTGCAGGTTAGCGGCACCAAGGGCGCGGCCAGCAAGGCCCGCGCGGCCGAGGTCGTTGTCGCGCCCTGATGTCGATTGTTGCAAGTGATTGGAAGTTAAGGTCTTTTAATCCGGGCATGACGCCTGGTTGAACCGCGGTCACTGATTGAGGCAGGGAACGGCAAATGCGGCCGTTTCGGTCTTGAACCCCCTTCGCGACCGGCGTAGGGTCGTACATCCGGGCAGCAACTTCGCCGCCCGGGAAGTACGGAGGGCCGGGTCAGTGATGCAGAGGCACGCAACGAGACAAGATGGTGGAGTAGTAGTTGGTGGTTCCGCCCATGTGTCGGCCTTTGCAACGCGTTGGTCTTCCATCCCCAAGCTGCGCCCCGTGCCTTCGCTGGCCGGGGCGTTCTTGTTTTAAGTGAAGGAGGTAACGCCATGTTCGAAGGGCAACCGCAGACCGAAATCGACGCATTGATGAAGTCCGATCCCCAGTTCAAGCAGCTCTACCAACGCCACAAGCTATTGAACAAGAAATGCATGGATGCCGAACTCGGGGTGCTCCCGATCGACGACGTGACCTTGGGCCAGATGAAGCGCGAGAAGTTGCAAGCCAAAGAAAAGCTCACCCGCATGTACGACCAGCTCACCCACTGATCCTTCCCCACCGTTAGAACAAGTTCACCGTCGCGGGCGGTGGCGGCCTCCTCGTCGGCTTGCCACCGTCCGCGTCTTTATGTGGAGCGCTATGTTTCCTGGCGAAGGGCGCATCGGCGGCCGGTTGAGCCTGTTTGTTCATCGGCCTGCGCAGTCGGTTCGATGCTGAATGAGCATTCCCCCGCGGTTCGTCGGATAATGACCGGTCTAGCCCGCGTGGCGCAGCGACGATACTCCGATGGCGATTCATTCCTCCGTACTCGAGCTGATTGGCAACACGCCGATCGTCAAGGCCCAGCGCCTGGACACCGGCGTCTGCGAGCTGTTCCTCAAGCTGGAGGCGAATAATCCCGGTGGATCGATCAAGGACCGCATCGGTCTGTCGATGATCGAAGCGGCCGAGCGGCGCGGCGATCTCAAGCCCGGCGCTACCCTGGTCGAGGGAACTGCCGGCAACACCGGCCTGGGCTTGGCCCTGGTGGCGCAGCAGAAGGGCTACCAGTTGATCCTGGTGGTGCCGGACAAGATGAGTCGCGAGAAGATCTTCAATCTCAAGGCCATGGGCGCCAACGTGGTGCTGACCCGCTCGGATGTAGCCAAGGGCCATCCCGAGTACTACCAGGACCTGGCTGCCAGGATCGCAGCCGAGACTCCTGGCGCCTACTTCATCAACCAGTTCGGCAACCCGGACAACCCGGCCGCGCACGAATTCGGCACCGGCCCGGAAATCCTGGCGCAGATGGACGGCCAGCTGGACGCCATCGTGTTCGGCTGCGGCAGCTCCGGCACCATGACCGGCCTGTCGCGCGCCTTCGCCAGCGCCTCGCCGCACACCGAACTGGTATTGGCCGACCCGGTCGGCTCGATCCTGACCCAGTACATCGAAGAAGGCACGGTCAGCGAAAAGTCCGGCAGCTGGTTGGTCGAAGGCATCGGCGAGGATTTCCTCCCGGATATCTCCGACTTTTCGCGGGTCAAGAAGGCCTACTCCATCAGCGACGCGGAAAGCTTCCATACCGCGCGCGAGCTGCTGGCCAAGGAGGGCATCCTCGGCGGCTCGTCCACCGGCACCCTGCTGGCCGCCGCATTGAAGTATTGCCGCGAACAAACCACGCCCAAGCGCGTGCTGGTGTTCGTCTGCGATACCGGCAACAAGTACCTGTCGAAGATGTACAACGACTACTGGATGCTCGACAACGGCTTCCTGGAGCGCCCGCAACACGGCGATCTGCGCGACCTGATCCTGCGCCCGTACAACAAGCGCGACACCGTGGTGGTGGGCTCGAAGGATCTGCTGACTACTGCCTACCAGCGCATGAAGTTGTACGACGTGTCGCAGTTGCCGGTGATCGACGACGGCGAACTGGTGGGCATCGTGGACGAAAGCGACGTGTTGCTGCATGTGTATGGCGACGAAGCCCGCTTCCGCGACCCGATTTCCACGGCCATGGTCAGCAAGCTGGATCGTCTGGACGTGGCTTCGCCGATCGAAGCGCTGCTGCCGGTGTTCGACCGTGGCCAGGTCGCCATCGTCATGGACGGCACGCAATTCCTTGGCCTGATCACCCGCATCGACCTGCTCAACTACCTGCGCCGCCGCGTGCAGTGATCGTGCAGTAATCCGGCACCGCCGCGCGCTCGGATGCGACGCGCGGCACGGGCCATTCAGACCTGCTTGTTACAATCGCCCACTTTTTCGGGAACCTCCATGTCCAATCGCACCACTCATAGCCATGACGGCGAGCGCGCGCTGTCGCTCGCAACGCTGGCGATCCATGGAGGGCAGTCGCCAGATCCGAGCACCGGCGCGGTGATGCCGCCGATCTACGCGACGTCCACCTATGCGCAGTCCAGCCCCGGCGAGCATCAGGGTTTCGAGTATTCGCGTACCCATAACCCCACGCGCTTCGCCTACGAGCGTTGCGTCGCCGCGCTGGAAGGAGGCACGCGCGCATATGCGTTCGCCTCCGGCATGGCCGCCACCTCGACGGTGATGGAGTTGCTGGATGCCGGCAGCCACGTGGTGGCGATGGACGACCTGTACGGCGGCACCTTTCGCTTGTTCGAGCGCGTGCGTCGCCGCACTGCCGGCCTGGATTTCAGCTTCGTCGACCTGACCGACCCGGCTGCGTTCGAGGCGGCGATTCGCCCCGATACCAAGATGGTGTGGATCGAGACCCCGACCAACCCGATGCTCAAGCTGGTCGATATCGCTGCCATTGCCGAGATCGCGCGCAAGCGCGGCCTGCTGATCGTGGTCGACAACACCTTTGCTTCCCCGATGCTGCAGCGCCCGCTCAGCCTGGGTGCGGACATCGTCGTGCACTCGGCCACCAAGTATCTCAACGGCCACTCGGACATGGTGGGCGGTATCGCGGTCGTTGGCGACAACGCCGAGCTCGCCGAGCAGATGGCGTTCCTGCAGAACTCCATCGGCGGCGTCCAGGGCCCGTTCGACAGCTTCCTCGCCTTGCGCGGCCTCAAGACCCTCCCGCTGCGCATGCGGGCGCACTGCGAAAACGCACTGGCGCTTGCGCAATGGCTGGAAACCCACCCTGCGATCGAAAAGGTCATTTACCCCGGCCTTGCCTCGCACCCGCAACATGCGCTCGCGAAGAGCCAGATGTCCGGCTTCGGCGGCATCGTCTCCATCGTCCTCAAGGGCGGCTTCGACGCAGCCAAGCGTTTCTGCGAAAAGACCGAATTGTTCACCCTGGCCGAATCGCTCGGTGGTGTGGAAAGCCTGGTGAATCATCCCGCCGTCATGACGCACGCCTCCATTCCGGTGGCCCGCCGCGACCAGCTCGGTATCAGCGATGCGCTGGTGCGGTTGAGTGTGGGGATCGAGGATGTGGAGGATTTGCGTGGGGATTTGCAGGCTGCTTTGGCGGGAGATGAAGGGTAATGCAGAGCCATGCAAATCTGATTTTCTTGTTTCGCCAATTGCTCGCGCGCGAACTTGCATTAAAGTATAAAACGACGGTTCTCGGCGCGCTTTGGCTGGTTCTTCTGCCAATCCTGATGCTGTGCGTCTACACGCTGGTGTTCAGCGGAATTTTCAAGGCCCGATGGGCTGGTGCGCAGAATTCGGGCGATTTTGCCTTGATGCTCTTCGCGGGGCTGATTCCGTTTTCGTTTCTTTCCGAAGTGCTGATCACGTCGCCAACGCTGGTGGTTGGGCAGCCGAACTTCGTGAAAAAGGTGGTCTTCCCGCTTCCCATGCTCGTGGTCGTCAAGGTGGCGGGGGGCTTGGTCACGGCGGCGATCAGCCTACTTATCCTGTTGATGGCTCAGGCATTTCTTTCCGAGGCGCCTTCTGCAAAGGCGCTGTTGGCGCCTGTCATCCTGCTTGAAATGGTCCCGATGCTGCTTGCGATCGGCTGGATACTGTCAGCGCTCGGCGTCTATCTGCGTGACGTAGGTCAGTTCGTCGGCATTCTGAGCAGCGTTCTGCTTTTCTTGAGCCCGATTTTCTTCCCGCCCAGCGCCATGCCGGCGTCTGTCTCCGGTCTTATAGCGTTCAATCCCTTGGTCACCCCGATCAGTCAGTTGCGTGCAGCAACATTGGGCCATGAAGCGCTGGACTTGGTGTCGCTTGGAAATCATTTCGTAATTTCCATCATCGCTGCGCTGCTGGCGTACGCGCTTTTCAAGCGTCTATCACGAGGTTTTGCGGACGTCCTATGACTAGCACTGCGCTTCCCCAAATTCCAGATAACAAGCTTGCGCTTGAGATGCGTGGAGTTACCAAGGACTACCCAGTCTATGGGCATCCTCTCAAGCGTCTATTCTCGTTGTTGCGCCCATCGGGTGATCGTGCATCCCACAACTTTCGCGCGCTGGAGGATATAACCCTCCTTGTACCAAGGGGCGAAACCGTCGGCATCATCGGTCGGAACGGTGCCGGAAAATCGACCCTTCTACAGATCCTGTGCGGCACGCTTTCGCCGACCAAGGGCACTGTCCGCATACGGGGGCGTTTTGCGGCACTGCTGGAGTTGGGGGCCGGCTTCAACCCTGACTTCAGCGGCCGTGAGAACGTCTATCTCAGCGCGTCTCTGCTTGGCCTGACTCATGCGGAAGTCGATCAAAGCCTGGACAAGATCATTGAGTTCGCCGATATCGGTGAATTCATCGACCGCCCGGTCAAGACCTATTCCAGCGGCATGTACGTGCGGCTGGCTTTTTCCGTCGCCATTCACACAGAGCCTGACGTGCTGATCATCGACGAGGCACTGTCTGTGGGTGATATCCGCTTTCAGATAAAGTGTCTGGCGCGAATCGAGCAGATCCGCGCGCGTGGAGCCACCGTCCTGTTTGTCTCGCATTCGCTGGAGCAGGTGAAGCGGTTCTGCCAAACCGCGATCTGGCTCGAGCAGGGGCAGGTGAAATTGCATGGCGAGGCGAGTTTTGTCGCGGACCGGTTTCGGGACTACGAACTGGGACGACTGGCGCCCCCGTCAGGCGAAGCGAATCTAGTTGCGGAAAAGTCTCCTGCAAAAAGAGATTCGGTCCCCGCTCACATCGAGCGTACGACGATGTCTACCGACATGTTGGCGCCCTTTGAACCTTTGACAGTCGAGATCGAATACGCGGTCAATGACGACATGATCGATGGCTTGCTCTTGGGCGTTGCAATAAAAGGCCTGGATGGTCAGCACATCTTTGGCCCGAATACGCATCTTGAGCAGATCGATATTCCTGCTAGCCGTGGAACTCACGGTATTACGTACCACATTCCTTCCATGCCGTTGTTAACAGGCACATATCGCATCGATGTCGGTCTTTTTACCGATAAGGGCCTGGTGTGCTTGGATTACCTGTCTTCGGTAAATGAGTTCACCGTCGCTGCGCCGTACTTCAGCGAGGGGCTGGTCTATATTTCTCATGAGTGGCGTGTCCATGGGCGTTGATCTCCAAGCCATCGCGTTTGATCATTACCAGCGCTACGGCGCGGCTTCTGCGATATTGAGCACGCTGGGCTGCGGCGATTGCTGGATACTCGAAGTCGGTGCGAACAGGCAGCGGTTGCTGGGTGAATTTCTGCCGAAAGCAAGCCTGCTGTATACCGACATACGTGTGGAAGGGGATGAGCAGGATTTCGTAGTAGCCGACGCCACTGCGCTGCCTTTCCAATCAGGTGAATATGGCGCCGTTGTCTCACTTGATGTGCTTGAACATATCCCTCGCGAACTTCGGGCTGCGGCCGTGTCGGAAATGGGGCGCGTCGCCGGGGATGCCGTGGTCATTGGCTGTCCTACGGAAGAAGAGTGGGTGGTTCAGGCCGACGCGGCCGCCAATGATCGTTGGAAAGAGCTTTTTGGCGACGACTACGAGTGGCTGCAGGAGCATCGTGATTACGGGCTCGTGAATTCCGCAGAAGTGGTTTCGATCCTGGAAAGTCAGGGATTGCACGTAGTCGTGCTGACGCAGGGATGCGCGACGTTGTGGGAAAGCCTAATGGGCGTTCACTTCATGAAGGTGAAGTTTCCCGAACTGGAAGGCCTTTCAACAGCTGCAGACAGGCTCTACAACACGCGGGTGTTCGCTGGCGATTGCGTTGGACCCTGTTACCGAACCTACTTCGTCGGGCTTCGCAATGCGGAAAAGGCCCAGGAACTGCGCGATTGGTGGGTCTCACGTGGCGCCTCGGATGATCAAGCCGTAGGTTTGCTGGAACAGTTGGCGTCTGGCCTGAGAGAGCTCGCGCTCCGCACGCTCAATTCAGAACTGGAATGGGCCGCTACCGCCGAAGTTGCCAAGAGCCATGCGAAGGATCTGGAGGTGGCGACACGGGAGTGGAGCGCGACGATCCAGCGTCTGGAGGCCGCAGAGGCTGATGTGGCGAAAGCCACGGCGGGATGGAAATCCACGGCCGAAGCCCATGCGGATCTACAGGCCCAGATCAAAGAGATTACTCGCGAATGGGAGCAAACTGCCGCTCTATTCAAGCAGGCACAGCAAGACGCGCTGAACGCGTCTGAAGGATGGAAGCAGGCCGTCGACGCCTGCCGCCAAAAGGATGAGGACCTGCGGGTCGCTTTGGGTGAGTGGCAGTCAACGGCCGAGTTGCTGAGATTGACGGAACAGAAAGCGGCGGAGGCTGAGCGGGACCGGGTCGCGTTGGCAGATCAACTGGAACAAACAGGGCGAGAAAGTTTCGTAGCCGATCGTCCATTGAGTGCCGCGGCGGAAGAGGGGAGTGTTGCTGGCGCGGAGATGAGCGATGAATCTTCTCAGCCGGAGCGCGAGCATGCAGCTGCCCTGGAGTTCGTCTATGAGCTTCGCCGTGAGTTGATGGAGAGTAGAGACGCGCTTAGTGCATCAATGGATGCCATTCGTAGCAAGGATGAAGAGATCGGGGCGGCATTGCCTGCGCGCGATACTTCAGGTTCGCTCCGCGAAGCCTTGGAAAAAGAGATGCGCGATCTGCAGGCGCGCCTGGAGATCAAGCTGATGGCGGCGTTCTCGCGTGGCAGCAACAATCTCGGTAGCACACAGCAGCAGCAACAAGGTTCAAGCTGAAATCGATAGCGATCATGCGACCTGGTGGTGTGTGTGGCAACGACCGTGGTGCTCAGACCTGGCCGTTCATTGGCTGAGGGAAGCATCAAACTGATTTGAGGTGTTGAAATGGGGGTTTCATGGTAGTTCGGCAAATTCGCGCCCTGCTTAGCTCGTTGCTCTGGGCGTGGCGTCGTGCTCGTCTGCAAGGGAGGTCTGCTTTTCAGCTTGTGCGCGCCTGTCTTCGTGAAGGTGCCAAGGGGCCTCGACACTTCGCGAGGCGGATGGCTGCATATGCTTCTGGTGGATCGGCCTCTCCACCACCGGTATCTTTGGATGCCTACGAAAGCTGGCACTCCGCATTGCCGCAGCTGGAAGTTCCCGCTGACAGTGGGATGATCAGTGTCATCATCCCGGTCTGCAATACGCCTGAGCTATTCCTCAGGGAAGCGATCGAGAGCGTGCGCACGCAAACCTACCAGAACTGGGAAATTTGCATCCATGACGACGCGTCCAATGAGCCCCACGTGGGCCGGATACTGGCCGAGTTCAAGAAGCGCATTCCCAACCTGCGTGTCACTCGGTCGGAAACGCGCTCCGGCATCGCGGCCACCACCAATGCAGCGCTTGCGTCAGCGCGCGGACGGTGGGTGACGTTCCTCGATCACGACGACGTGCTCGACCGCAACGCGTTGGCGGCGGTAGTGGATTGCCATATCAAGACAGGAAGCGCTGTCGTCTATACCGACCACGACATGTTGGGTGAGGATGGCCGGTTGCGTAATCCGTACTTCAAGCCGGATTGGAACTACGACTTGTTCCTGGCGCAGATGTACCTGGGACACCTGGTCAGTTTCGAACACGATCTGATCAAGCGAGTGGGCTTGACGCGTAGCGAGTGCGACGGTTCGCAGGACTACGATTTGGTGCTGCGTTGCGTGGCGGCAGGCGCCAAGGTGGGGCATGTTCCGCGCGTGCTGTATCACTGGCGCATGCACGCAGGCTCCACCGCCGCGAACGCCGATTCAAAGCCGTATGCGCATGATTCGGGCAAGCGTGCGATCCAGTACCACGTGGATGCGGTCTATCCCGGCGCCCAGGTGGAGGACGGTCCGCACTTGTTCTGTTATGACGTGCGCTACCCCTACGCACAGCATGCGCCAAAGGCGAGCATCATCATCCCGACCCGGGATGGGCTCGATCTGTTGCGGCCATGCATCGAGTCGATCCAGGGAAGGACCGATTACACGAATTTCGAAATCATCGTTGTCGATAACGGGTCCAAGGATCCTGCCACGCTCGAATGGCTTGATGCGATGTCCAACGAACCGTGGTTTCGCGTGCTGCAGGCGGATGTGCCGTTCAACTGGTCTGCGCTCAATAACCTTGCCGCGGCGAGCGCCGAGGGCGAAGTACTCGTATTCCTGAACAATGACACCGAAGTCGCTTCAGCGGACTGGCTGCAACGATTGGTGGAAAACGCGCTCAGGCCGGATGTCGGCGCATGTGGCGCATTGCTCCTGTATGCAGATGGCAGCATCCAGCATGCGGGCGTGGTTGTCGGCATGGGGGGCTGGGCCGATCACGTGTTCAAGGGGCAGCAGCCGATCCATCACCAGCACCTGTTCGTATCGCCGATTCTGCGCCGCGAAGTGCTGGCGGTGACAGGGGCGTGTGTCGCCATCTCGCGCGCCAACTTCGATGCCATTGGCGGATTCGACGAGTCCTTCGTCGTCTGCGGCAGCGACGTGGAACTGTGCCTGCGTGCCATGGCGAATGGCAAGCGCACCGTGTATGTGCCGGAGGCGATCCTTATCCACCACGAATCCAAGACGCGAGATCCGCGCGTAATTCCAGAGAGTGATTTCGTGCGATCGGCGCAGGCCTATTCGCCATATCGTGAATCCGGAGATCCGTTCTACAGCCCGAACCTGGATTACATGTCGCCGTCGCCGGCCTTGCGAGGAGCGCAGGCAGATGCTTGATCGTTTGCTAAGGCGCGCCGCACGTGGGTTGAGGACAGCAGTCGTCGCATCCGACCCAGTGCGCACGAGCGTCGGGGAGATCACGCCCTGTGAACCCAGGGCGGAAGAGCGGCAGGGCCGTAGGCTTAATTTGATACTGCCTTCCATCAACAAGCAACATTACTTTGGTGGCATCCACACCGCGGTCCTCATCTATCGCGAGCTCTGCCGCTACTTCGATGAGTCGCGGATCATCCTTGTCGATTCGGCACCCGACGACGAGGCGCTGGCGAGGTTCGGGGATCACCAACTCGTCAACTGCGGGGAGGAAAGCGAGGCGCCGCGTCAGATCGTTGCATTCAATGATAGGTATGGGCAGACGTTGCCGGTCGCTGCGGGCGATTATTGGTTGGCGACGGCGTGGTGGACCGCTTATTCGGCTCAACGTCTTGCGACCTGGCAATCGGCGATGCAGGCAAGTGACCGTCCTGTGATGTACCTGATCCAGGACTATGAGCCGGGATTCTATGCATGGTCCAGCCAGTCGGCGCTCGCGATGAGCACGTACCGCAAAGATCGCGATATCGCGATTTTCAATACGTCGCTTCTGCGGGACTATTTCGCGCGCCAAGGATTCGATTATCAGCGCGCGGTGACGTTCGAACCAGTGCTTCATGATGGACTGAAAGCGGCGCTGGAGCGTGTGCGTTCGACGCAGCAGACGCCACGCCAGCGCGTGATCCTCACGTACGCGCGTCCGGGTACGCCTCGTAATGCGTTTGAGCTCCTGTGCGAGGGCTTGAGGAAGTGGGGTTGGGCAGACTCACGCTGTGCCGACTGGCGTGTTCTTGCGGTCGGCGAGCTGGATTCAGATGTCGATCTCGGGCCGTTCGTCCTGCAGGCGCTGGGCAAACTTTCGATCGATCAGTATGCCGAGTTGCTTTCCACGTCGTCGCTCGGAATCTCATTGATGGTTTCCCCCCATCCCAGCTATCCGCCGCTGGAGATGGATGCGTTCGGCATGTCGGTGATTACCAATCGGTTCGCCAACAAGGATCTTTCAGAAAGCCATGCAAACATCGTGTCGTTGGAGGCGATGACGCCTGACGCGATTGCTGCCGAACTGACTCGCCAGATCGATGTCTGCGAATCAAGGCATATGCTCTCGGGTACGTTGGTGGCCTTAGACGATGCCTACGTTTGCCAGGGGCACGATGCATTTTCGGGGATGGTAGATGATGCGGCGATGCTGTGGGGATGCAAATCAGTTTGACCAGCTGTAGTCCTTGTTGTTAGGGATTGAGTGGTTTTATTGCGTTACAGGGGATTGATGATGAAGATTTTGAAGATGTTCCATGGCGCGCGCGGGTCATCTGAAAGCGACGCCGCCGCAGTTTCCGCAGTCAGCTCTCTGCAAGAGCATGGTTATGCGCATTTGCCGGGGGTATTGTCTGCCAAGGAATGCGATGCGATTTGTGCTGACTTCATGCGCTATGTCGCGAGAAATCGCATGGAGGCAGATAAGCATGTCTTGGGGACGGGGCGTCATTCGCGGCTGACCAACATGCACCTAGTAAGCAACAGAGCGCGCGCGGCGATTGCGAAGCCCGTGGTGATGAAAGCCCTCGACGCGTTCTTCGGCGACCGAGCGTTTGTCGCAACTTCTCTCTTTTTCGAACAGTCTAGCGAACAGGCACTGCACCGCGATACGCCATTTTTCCATACGCGTCCCAATAACATTTTTGCTGGCATCTGGTTTGCGCTAGAGGATGTTCATGCTGAAGCAGGGCCTCTCAAATACTATCCCGGCGGCCATCTGATCGAGATTGAGTCCATTCAGGCCACTGGCGCCGAACAATTGGGCGAGGCGTTCAACCATTATATTGGACGCGTGGCTGAGGAAGTGCACAAGCGTGGCATCAAGCCGGAAATTGCGCTGATCAAGAAGGGCGATTGTTTCATTTGGCATCCCGAGCTTCCCCATGGGGGTACCCCCATTCTTTCGGCTGGTATGACCCGTAAGAGCATGGTGTTCCACTGTGCGCCCGAACGAGAGACCATGTATGGCATCGAAGAGTTTTTTGGCGTACGCCCTTTCGTGCCGAAGGACATCCGTAAGGTGCCGATGATCGGTAATCGGTTCATGCTCCAGCTGGAGCGTCCGATGTTCGCACCAAATAGCTAGCGCGAGCACCCAGGTGGTAAGTGGCTCGCGTGCTGAAGCCAGTGAGCGACACAGGTGGCTCACTGGCTGCTGCAAGGGTTACATCTTGGATGGTGATTGCCTTTGCTCACTGATGGGCTGTAGCTGCTGAATGCTGCAATTCCAATGTGGCAGCTGGCCCCACGCCGATTGGTAGCGCTCGACTACAGACAGCGGCGAACCTGGGCCAACGATGGCGTGTCGATGTCGGAGCCTAGACCCTGGAGCACCTGTGGAAATGGCGCGGGCCAGTGTAGTGATCCTGTGCCCACGCGAGTTCCAATCCTCGAATCCTATTGGCTCTTGGGGGCGACCGTGGTCGTGCAAAATCCCGGTATTACGATCTTGTAAACGGCTGGTTGTGCGCGTCCCATCAGGTAGGCCTTGAAGGGAGCGCCGAAGGGCGCGCCCGGGCTATCCTGTTTGGGCTCGGCCAGCAGGCCTCGACCCACGATGGTGTTGTTTGCGTCCACCAGCAATACGGTGGATATCTTCCGAGGCAGGATGGAATTCATCAGTCCGCCCTTCAAGCGGATCCAGTCGTTCGTCGACGCATCGACAGCCTCGTTTTCCAGCCCGGCCAAGCTACAGGTCTGCAGTGATGACGTGGGATAGCTGCCGCCCAAGGTAAGTTTCGCATCGTAAATCCCGGGCTTCGCGAATATGCCGAGACCCATGTTCGCGGCAGGCTCGGCGATTTTCTGTGCCCAAGCTGCGTCGGGGAAAATCCACCCGATCTGCTTGTCATCCTTGACTCCCAATTCGAGCGCCAGGGCGGCGAAACGCCACTCGAAGTCCAGATAAGGTTGCGGACGCGTCGCTGTCAACTGCGAAGGCAGGAAGGCGAGCGCCATCAGCGCCAGGCCGATCTGATAAGGCATGGTCAGCGCGCGATCGCGAAAGAAGTTTCGTGATGCCAAGATCAGGACGCAACCAAGCACCAATAGGCCAGGTGTCGTGTAGCGACTCGCCACGGCGGC
Source organism: Xanthomonas citri pv. citri (assembly GCF_000961215.1). Lineage (NCBI taxonomy): Bacteria > Pseudomonadati > Pseudomonadota > Gammaproteobacteria > Lysobacterales > Lysobacteraceae > Xanthomonas > Xanthomonas citri. The sequence goes on along the minus strand of NZ_CP008998.1, from coordinate 4,241,538 downwards.
ATCGAGGCCAAACAGCGCTCGGCTACCCGCCGTCGCAAATGCGGAGGCGACGAGGTACCCAAGGAAAAGGGTGACGACAAGATCGACATCAACCGTGTCATGGCGCTTGAATATCGTGCGCCAGGCCAGGATCGCTCCTGCAGTTAATAGCACCACACCGGCGAGGATGGCCCAGCCGAGATGGAGCGGGCCACTCGCGTCCAAGTGGGCGAACGGGCTGCCGATGTACGCGAAGAAGAACTTGATGACTTCGAGCGGCTCAGTCCGAAGCGATGCGAGGATCGAGCCATGTCCGGCGGGTGCCGTGTAGTGGTGGAAGTACAATGCCGGAACGGCAATCGCCACCGCCCAGGCCAGCAGATTGCGACGCCAGCTTTGGCGCCCCAGCAGGCAGGCGGCAGCGACGACGCCCCCCGCCAACACACCATTTGCCATGCTGACGGCTGCCATTGCGGCCACGGTCAGGGCTGCCAGGAACACGATGGCATTTCCGCGAATGCGCGTGCGGCATGAGGCATGCAGCAACACCAGGGCGAGCAGGGGGAGTAGATTCGCGAGGAAGAACTGACTCTGGAATGCCCATGTCAGGTTGTTGCTTTGGGTCCACAGCAGTGCGCAGCACAAGATGAAGGCTGCGATCATGCGCCCATCCCGTCTCCGGCTTGCGTCGCGTTGCAGGGCGCACCAAGCGAGTAGCCCAAAGGTCGAGCACGCAAGCAGGTAGTTGATAACAACCAGCACGGCGCCATTGCTATCGAAATAGCGATAGTCGAGGAAGAAAAGGATCCTGGACAGCACGATGCGATGTTCGTTGTGCTGCGCCCACCACTGCGAGACATCGGTCATCTGGCGGACATAAAATCCCAGTCCGCCATCCCACATGTCCCAGAACGGGACGGGGCTGAACGTGAGAATTCCACCCACTACGGCCAAGAGCGCATAAAGAGCGGCCAATGCGGCGATCGCCGCAAGCGCGGGCTGCGACACCATCAATGTGAACGCAGCCAGCGTCCTGTCGCGCAGCCGTGATGGCGCGCTCTGTTGAGCTGCCTGATTCATCGATGCCCCCGAAAAGTGAAATGCTTGTGGCCCAGATAGCTGATTGCAACCGGGGCAATGACGCCTATCGCATGAGCAACGGCCTGAGGATAAAAGTTCATCTGCATTTTCGGGAAGATAATCTTGGCGAAAAGCAAACTGATTAGCAGCGTCTGCAGTGCTGCCGCCACGTTGATGAGGATGAACCAAGCTGCCTGCTGATGGATGTGGTTGCTGGATTCCTTGAATACGAAAAGTCGGTTCAGCAAAAAGGCAGTCAGCATGCCGATGCAGTAGGCAATGATGATGGCCTGCGCATACGGCATAAAATTGTTCAGCAGGATTCTCGATCCAAAATTGACGAGCGCCGCAAGACCGCCCGCCACCAGGAACTTGAAGAACTTCTGATCAATCACAGATCAGCCACCAGCTTGGCTCCGACAGCGATGCTCTCGTTGATCGAGCGATCCTCCGGGTAGTAATACGCCGTATCGGCCATGTAGAACCCTTGCAGCGGCGTCTTCATCGGCGGCAGCATGTCCTGGAACCCCGGCGGACAGATGGTCTGCGCGTACTCGTAGCGATGGCAATGGGTCGCGCGGATCCACTCCGGCTTGAAGTCCGGATTGATCATCGGCAGGTAACTGATGACTTCGTCGATCAGTTGCTGGTTGCTCCACTGCCACTTCGGATGGGTCTTGGGCATGTAGTACGGCGCATACACGATGTGCTCGCCGGGGCCCTTGCCGGGATTGAGGTTGCTGTACTCGATCAGGCCGGGGATGGCGATCCGGTCGTCGCTGATGTTCATCCAGAAGTTCTCGCTGACCGGCTTGGACAGCTTCAGGATCACGCAGGCGACGGGGATGTTCTCGATCGCGGCGACCTGGTCGGCGAAGGTCGTGGGCAGGCCGGGCACCATGCCGGGCACGTACTGGATCGGGGCCGTCGACACCACGCCGTCGTAGGCATGATGGCCGTCGCGGGTGCGGATGCCGGTGACCTTGCCGTCGACCGAGGCGACTTCCTCGATCGGCTGCGACAGCAGGATGCGTCCACCGAGGCGCGTGACTTCCGCGGCCATGCGTTCCAGCAGCACGGCCGAGCCGCCCTCCAGATAGCCCATGCTTTCGTTGAACAGATTGCGCCGCGATAGGGCCACGCGCTTGATGCGGGTGCCGATCCACGAGGCGGACAGGTCGTTCTGGTATTCGAAGAACTTCAGTGCGAAGGCCTTCTCCCACATCACCTTGTAGGCCTTGGGGCCGATCCAGCGGGTGATCCAGTCGCGCGCGTTTTCCTTGTCCAGCGCGGTCCAGTCGCTGATGCCCTTGGTGTGCATGACGTGCAGGGCGTAGCGGATCTTGTCGACCAGTCCCAGGTGCGGGAAGCCGAGCAGGGCGAACGGCGTTCCCCACTTGTGCAGCTTGCCCTGGTAGTAATACCCCATCTTGGTATCCGTCCAGTGCAGGCGGTTCGACAGCTTCAGGTCCTCGAGCAGCTTGAACAGCGGGAAATCGGTCTTGCAGATGAAGTGGTAATAGCGCTCGATGCGCAGGCCGTCGAAATCGAAGTCCGCGGACATGCCGCCGATGCGGTCGTCGCGTTCGTAGACGTCGACCTGGTGGCCCTTCTTCAACAGTTCCATGGCAGCCATCAGGCCCATGGGGCCGCTGCCGACGATCGCGAATGTACTCATGGTTCTGGTCTCGTATGACGGTTCAGCGCTTGAGCACGATGTGGCTGTAGCGCGGGTCGGTATAGCTTTCGCGGATGGCGTCTTCGAACGGCGTCTGGCGTACGCCGAACACCGCTTCGGTATCGACGCCCTTGAAGTCGTCGCCGGCGCTCAGCGCCTTCAACTGGTCGGCGGTGAACGGCGGCTTGGAACTGAAGAGCGAATACACGCGCAGAAGGAAGGCGAAGAAGCCGATCGGGATGTGCACGATCAGGGTGTGCAGTTTCTTGACCCGCTTGATCGTCTTGATGATGTCGACGTAGTCCACGCGCGTATCGCCGACGATGTCGTAAACCTCGCCGTCGGGCTCGCGTTCGATGCACTTGGCGATGCAGCGGCAGAAGTCGCGCTCGTACAGCGGCTGGCGCATGAAGCGGCCATCGCCCGGGATCGGGAACACCGGCGTTTTGGCCATGAAGCGCGACAGCCAGCCCAGGTGCTTGGGGTCGAACCAGCCGAACATCAGGGTCGGACGCAGCACGCAGTGGCGCAGGCCGCTGGCGACCACCATCTCTTCCTGTGCGCGCTTGGTGTTGGTGTAGTCGTCCTTGGCCACCGAGTTCACCACCGAGGAGCTGATGTGCACCATGTAAGGCACGTTTGCCGCGCGGCAGGCGTCGAGCACGTTCGCCGTCGCGGTCAGGTTGTTGCGGGTGAACAGGTCGGTGGTCTTGCCGGTGATCTGCGCGTGCAACTGCACGACGAGCTGAGCGCCTTTAAACGCCTTGCTCCATTCGCCCGGCTCAGCCAGATCCGCAAGGATCGTCTCCACATCCGCATGCAAGCCTCGCAGGATGTCGAGATTGTGCGCGTGCTTATCGATGGCTACCAGCCGGGTATAGCCCTGTCGCTTCAGTTCGACGATCAGGTTCTGCCCCACCAGCCCTGCAGCGCCGGTCAGGACAATCTTGTCATTCTTCTGTGCCATGAATCAAACTCGAAAGCGGATGAATGGAGTCAAGGTGCGTCGGCGCAATGCAAGTGGCTAGTCGAGCCGCCGTCGGTGCTTGTTTGTGAAAGAAAGCGACGAATTTTCGCCGATCGCTGAGGGTCATCAGCGACATTCTGATCGCAACAGTGCAGGAGCTCGGCGCAATTGCAGGACGGGTACGTTCAGAATCATACAGAAACCTGCTCTTTGCCCGAGTAATCGGAGGGCTCCTGGACCTCAAGGAGGGAGGCGCCGACGACCGAACTCTGCGTAAAAGCCTCGGCTGCTTCCTCGCCATCGGAATGCGCTCCCGATGGCAGGTGTGCCGCCCTTGCGAAGCAACTCTCCGTGGCGATCAGGGTGGCCAATGCCAGCCCGCCGCACAGCAAGGCGCTCACCAGTACGTAGGCCGACTGCAAGCCGGGGAGGAACTGCCGATCAAACACATAGGCTGACAAGGACACGGTGACGTTGGCCAAGCAGATCGCATAGAAAAGAGGAGCACTGGTGCGCCATACGGCGGCCAGGATGGCGAGCTGCAGCAGCAGTACAGACGCGTAGGCGCCGATGTGCGTCGTCGTTACCCCTCCCTTGAAGATGGCGATCACCCACACCAGGGTGACCACGGCAAAAGACGTCAGTGCCTGCAACAGCTTCTTGAGCGGTTGATTGTCTCGACGGCGGTCGCGCAAATACATCACGGCAATGCAAGGGAGCAGCAACAGGGGCGAGGCAAACCACATCGAATGGAACATGTGGTAGAAGTCGTCCTCGATAAAACGGGAAAGGAATGCGGGATCCTGTCGCGTCGCCATCCTACACGCGTCATACGGTGCCGAGAGTGTGCCTTTAACGACCACGCCGAGATTCTGCAGGCGTGCGGTCAGCCATTCGCCGGGCGTGATCTGGGAATAGGCATGGAGAATCGCCTGCGCGGCGCTCTCGTCGCTGAAGTCGATCTCGTCGGCAAAGTGCCACTTGATAAGCCGGTCGCCTGGAGGATCGACAAGCCGCTGATAGGCCACCCATGGAAGGTAGAGCGCGGCGGCGAGCGGCCCGGTCCGCAGCAGCATTGCCAGGCCTTGGCGTTTGTACCAGCACAGGTGTACGAGGGCGACGCCGACGATGAAGAACAGCGCGCCGCCATGCGACAGCATGGCCAGCGCTGCGGCGACGCCCGCCTGCCCCCAGCGCCTGGGTGTACCCTCGGCCGGAAACAGCGCCAGGTAGTAGATGAGCGAAAAGGCCGCGGCCAGCAGCTTGGGCCAGACGAAAAGGGTGCTGAGCAGCATCAAGGCCGACAGGCTGAGCACGAGCAATGCCATCGCTTGCGCCCGCTTACTCATGAACCGCGCGAGCAGAGAAGCCAGCGGCAGCAGAACCAGCGCCTGCGCCCAGCTGCAAATTCCCTGGTACACCAATACGTGGTTGTGCGGCAGCAGCTTGTACAGCATGAGGTACAGTCCAACCTGCAGGGGAGGACGGTCGCTGCTCAGCCAATCGCCAACCATCGGGATGTCCAGCCTGCCGCGTGCAAGCATGTCGCCGAACAGCATCGGCAGCCAGGCGTCGGTCGGGAAATGCCGCCAGCGCAATGCCGGGCCATCATCCAGTTGCCCCTCCCAATGGAACGGGAACAATCCGATCCACAGGATCAGGCAGACAAGCAGGAGTGCGGGGAGCAGGCCCTTCTGCAAGTCGGCGATGTCGGCGAGCGAGATGTGTCGTCGCCTTCCGATCATCAGCGCGAGCGGGAAGGGGAGTATCAGAATCAGCAAGGCCAGCGCACTGCCTAACTTGGCAGAGAGCACATAGCCCAGGAAGATCGCAAACCAGCCGCAGCCCGCGGCAAGCAGGCCCTGGAGCAGACGCTCACGCGGAGGTGCACCTGCGGGCAGGCACAAGCAAACGGCAAGCAACCAGACATTCCCCAGCAGCACGGCGGCCAGCATCGGCAGCATGCCTCCGGCCAAGTCCACGGCGGAACGCGTGATTGAATCGCCGAGGCCGGCCCAGCCGAAAGAAGAGCGGGACTGATCGTCGATCCGGATGCGGTAGCCCTCCTGCGCGATGTCATCGGGAACCACAAGCATGAAGCGTTCCCAATGCTCGCGGGGTTGCTCGGGAATCGCGATCCGTGCTGTCTTCCCCATGCGGGTGACCGCATTGAGGCTCACACCGGGATTTCCCGGATAACCGGTAAGCATGACCTCGATGTGCTTTGTGCCAGGAGGATAAGGGCGCGACTCCAGCGTTCCGATCCAGGCGTCGGCGCCTTCGCAGAAGCTGATACGGCCCGCGACGGTGTCATCCTGCTTCAGGAACGGCGAGTTGGTCGGGGCGCAACCGCCATCGATTCCCAACGCAGGGTCCGGATAGAAGCCGCAGCCTCCAAGAAGCGACAAGCAGATGAGCAGTGCCACGTTCATGACGCGATGTCCCGCAGAGACTCTGGTCCTATGGGACCTGTCAAAAATTCCTGCTAGGTTGTTCTGCTCGGACAAGGGTGCCGCGATGCAGAACATGGCATGTCGACCGATCATGTCAGAGCTTGACTTTGCGGAAAACGACTTCGGGAATGGATTTGATCACAAGCATGATTGCCCACCAGAAACCAGGCAGGTAAGCCACAGAGCGGCGCTTGTCCACTGCACTGAGGATTCCCTTGGCAATCTGGTCCGGCTTTGCCCACAGAGCGCCCTTTTTGAACGCCGCGGTCATGGGGGTGTCGACGAAGCCCGGCTTGATCGTGAGGACGTTGATGCCTTGTGGGCGCAGGCGCTGTCCCAGGCCGCTCAGGTAAGCGGTCACAGCGGCCTTGGCGCTTCCATAAAGGTAGTTGCTGGCTCGGCCGCGGTCTCCTGCCACAGAAGAAATGCCTGCTAGCGTGGCGCCCGACGTCAGTCGCGGCACAATCGCTGCGCACAGGGCAATCGTGGAGGTGCCGTTGGTGGCGAATTCGCGCAGCGACAGTTCGACCGATGCGTCACACGCAGCCTGATCCGGCAGCGTGCCATGTGCGATCAATACGACGTCGACACCGCCCAATGCAGCCCAGGCTGCATCCAGGACCTCGCCATGACGTGCATTGTCGTTGACATCCAGCACGCCAAAGCTGCTTCGCGCGCCGCGGGTCGTGAGGTCGGCCGAAATTGTGTCAAGGCGCGGGGCTTGGCGCCCGAGCAGGTGGATGGCCGCACCGCGTGCGGCGTAGCGTCGGGCGGTTGCTTCGGCGATGGCCGAGGTGGCCCCGATAATAAGGACGCGTTGCATGTCTACTCCGTGACCCGGCGCCAGAAGCCGGAAGAAAAACGTGGATCGAGATAGCTGCCGAACTCGCGCCAGCGGCCATAGGCACGCTGAAACGACTGCGCTGTCATACGCGCGTCCTTGGCAGGGTACAGAGCACCGCCTGCCTCGTCGACGATGCGGTCCAGTCGCTCAAGCAGGCGGAAGACGCCAGGACCGGTATTGGGAAAGTCCAATGCCAAGGTCGTGCCTGGCCTCGGGAAAGACAGCATGCCAATGGAAGGTGTGTTGCCGAATTCCTTCAACACGGCCAAGAAGGAGCCGCTGCCGCTGCGCGCGATCTCTGCAAGCAGTGCGTCCACTCCGTCTCGCGCGGTTGCGGGCGGCAAGACGCATTGATACTGCAGAAAGCCCGAAGGACCGTACATGCGGTTCCAGTCACGAATTCCGTCCAGCGGGTAAAAGAACGGCAAAAGGTGGCTGACGAAGCGTTTGCGCGGCGCCGGCTGGCGCCAGTAGTAAAGCGCGTTGAAAGGCCGCAGGGAGAACGTGTTCACCAACGAAATCGGCGGGGTGACAGGCATGGATAAGCCTGTACCTGGCGATTTCGGTCGCTCATGCGCAAGCCCGGTGCAGTGATCTGCACGGGTAAAGTGCCCGCGCCCGCGCGCCTTGCCGCTTGCCAGACAATCGATCCACGCCACGCTGTACTCGTGGCTTTCGGCCGCGGCCGCCGACAACGCAAAAAACTCATCGAGCGAGCCGAAGCGGATGTTTTCCGCTTCCAGCGTGGAGCTGGCGACGCGACGCAGCTGAATTTCAGCCCAGGTGATCAGGCCGGTCAGCCCAAGTCCCCCCACTGTAGCTGCGAACCAGCGATCGGCGTCGTCCGGCGTGCACAGTCTGCGCTCGCCGTCGCTACGCAGCAGCTCGAATGCGCGCACATGGTGACCAAAATTGCCGGTCCGATGGTGGTTCTTGCCATGCACGTCGTTGGCAATGGCGCCGGCAACGGTGACGTAGCGGGTGCCGGGCGTCACCGGCAGAAACCAGCCCTGCGGCAACACCAGCTCGATGATCTCGGCAAGGGTGACCCCCGCTTCGCAGCGAAGGACCCCATTGGCGGGATCAAAGGTAATGAATCGATCAAGCCCGCGTGCGCACAGCAGTGCGCCATCCGGATTCAGGCAACTATCGCCATAACTGCGTCCGTTACCACGAGGCAGCGCGAAGCCGTCGAATGCGGGCAGATTCGCCGCTCGATCGTTGATCGGTAGCAGCGTCTGCTGCGCGCTGGGATACCGCCCCCAGGATTGCCCCGGCGCCATCAGATGGCGCTCAGGGCGAATAACCCGCACAGCACCACCACGATCTGACTGACGCGGTCGGTGGCAGCGAATACGATCGGGTCGTCATGCATTTCTCCACGATGAGCAATGATCCAGACCCTGCTCACCCAATACAGCAACACCGGGCACACCAGCCAGAGCAGCTTGGGATTGCGGTATAGCTCCACGCTCTCGGGACTGTTGATGTAAAGCGCCATCACCATCACCGCGATGTAGCCGGCGGCAGCACCCATGGATTGCAACAGCGAGAGGTCCTCCACCGAATAGGCTCGGCCACTGGCCCTGGTCTTGCCGCTGCTCAGCATGGCATGCAGCTCCGTGTAGCGCTTGAGCAGCGCGAGCGACAGGAACATGAACATCGAAAATGCCAACAGCCAGAACGACAGCTCGATATCGATCGCCACGGCGCCACCGATGATGCGTACGGTGTAGAGCGCTGCGAGCAGCACCACGTCGATCATCACAATGCGCTTCAAGCGTAGCGAATACGCCAAGGTCATGACGTAGTAAGCAAGCAACACCAGGGTGAATTCAATGTTGCATGCCAGCGACAGCAGGAGACCTGCCACTGTCAGTGCAGGGGCAACCAGCAGGCCATGCAAAAGCGGGAGGCGACCTGCCGCAAACGGGCGCTTGCGCTTGCGCGGATGCTGACGGTCAGGCGTCAAGTCCAGCAGATCATTGAGCACATAGACGCCGGAAGCGCATAACCCGAATGCGACCAGCGCAATCGTGGATTGCAGGACCGATTCCAGATCCAGGAATCGGTGCGCGGTCAGCAGCGGAACGAACACGAGCAGATTCTTCAGCCACTGATGCAGGCGCAACGCCTTCAGCCAGGCGCGGGCGCGCGACGGGGCAGGCCAATGCGCATGCACGGTCGTCCGTTGCGCCGCTGCCTTTGCCAGTGCGGTGCCGTTGTTGACGACCCAGGCGCCCCCGGCCTTGTCCCAGACGTGCAAATCCACGCTGCCGTTGCCCGCGTAATCGAAATTGCCCTGACCAAACGCGTCGACCAGCACCTCTGCCTTGTTGCGACCGGACAGATTGCGCTTGCCATCGCTGGCAATGACCTGCTCGAAGAGGCCCAGGTGCTCTGCAATAGGCTGCACCAGGAGTGCGTCGGAGGCGGTGCACAACGCGCGCGGGCGTTGCGTCGTGGTGCGCAACAGCTCTAGCACCTGGTGGTTGTAGGGCAAGGTCTCTGCAGGCAGGACGACGCGGGACGCAAGTTCGCGCTTCAGCGCGGCCTTGCCACGCAACAGCCACAGTGGCAGCAAGAACACGTACAGTGGGTTTCGCGCCAGCAACGCCAGCACCGACTCATAGAGAATGTCCGAATTCAAAAGCGTGCCATCCAGATCCACGCACAAGGCGCGTCCCGACACAACTGGACGGGTGGTGCTGTTGGTAGGGGCGGACATCGACTGCCTGGCGATCCATTGCGGGGCGCCGATTATACCTGTCGTTCACCGCGAGCTCTTGCGGACGGCGAATTCTGCAGCAAGCATGGACACTGCACCGACGAGAATGGCGTACCAAAGCGTCACCAGGCGTGCCGCGACAGCGACCGCAATGGCGTCTGCAGTAGAAATTCCGAGTCGATTGAGCATCAATACGATGGCCAGTTCGGTCGAGCCGACGCCACCGGGGACAAACGACAGTGCGCCGATCAGCATCGCAAGCGGGTAAATACCGAGCGCGACAATAGGCTCCAGTTGCAGGCCCATGCCGACGCAAAGGCTCACGAACACCGCCGATGTCAATCCCCAGGCGATGAACCCGGCAAGCATGCTTTGCCCGAACGCAGGCAGATCCAGGCAGCTACGCAATTCCAGCGCTGCCGCAAGAAAAAAATGCGTCAGTCGCCGCAGCCAGCGGCCGGGAAGGCGCGCGGTCACGCCTTTCAGGTTGTCCAACAACGCCGGCCAGGCGGCTGCGCCGAACAGCGCGCAGACAAATCCCAGCACGACTGCAGCTAGCGCACCCAAGGTGGGGAATACCGATGCGGCCAGCAGGGACAGCGACAGGATGACCAGCAGGTCGGATGCGCGCTCGAAGACGAAGACGCCCACTGTGCGCTCGGCCGGAATGCCCATCCGCGCGAAGTAGCGAATCCGCATCAGTTCGCCTGCCTTGCCGGGCGTAGCGGTCAGTGCGAAGCCCGCCAAATAGCCAGCCAGGCCAAGCCCCATTGGTACGCGATGTCCTTTGCGACGGAGCAGCCATTGCCATCGCCAGTACCGCGACAGGTACGTCAGCGACACGGGCACGATTGCGAGCAACATCAGGTGCCAGACGTCACTCAGCCGCGAAAACGTCCCGTTCCCGTGGTCTACCCAGACCAATGCGGCGATATAGCCGCCGCATAGCAGCACAACGAAGCCGACCAGATAATCCAGACGGTGCCGCGATGTTGCGGCACCGTCAATCCGAGAAGACGAAGGCGAATCCATTGCAGCAGAAGGGCCTCAGCCCAACGCAGCCTCCAACTCCGGCAGCAGCGCAAACAAATCCCCCACCAGCCCGATATCGGCAATCTCGAAGATCGGCGACTCCGGGTCCTTGTTGATCGCCACAATCGTGCCGGCGTCCTTGATGCCGGTCAGATGCTGGATGGCGCCGCTGATGCCGATGGCCACGTAAAGCTCCGGGGCGATGATCTTGCCGGTCTGGCCGACCTGCAGCTCGTTGGGCACGTAACCGGCATCCACTGCCGCGCGCGAGGCGCCCACGGCGGCACCGAGTTTGTCGGCCAGGCTGTAGATGTGCTGGAAGTTCTCGGCCGAGCCGACGCCGCGACCACCGGAGACCACGCGTTTGGCGCTCTGCAAGTCGGGGCGATCAGAGGTGCCTGCGGCCAGCCCGATGAAGCGGGTATGGGTCGGCAGCGTCGCATCGACGGTCACGGACTCGACAGCGGCGCTTCCGCCGGCCGCCGCTTCCGGCCACGAGGCGCTGCGCACCGTCGCGACCACGATCTGGTCGGCCGGCGCCTTGACGGTGATGATGGCGTTGCCTGCGTAGATCGGACGCTTGAAAGTGTAAGCGTCTTCGACCGACATCAGATCGGAGATCTGGTTGACGCCCAGCAGCGCAGCCACGACCGGCATCAGGTCCTTGCCGAAGGTGGTGGAGGGGCCGAAGACATGCGTATAGCCCTGGCCGGCAAGCTGGGCGATCTGCGGCCCCAGCACCTGCGCGATGGCATGTTCGTTTGCGGGGTTCGCCACCGTCAGCACTCGGGCAACGCCGGCCAATTGCGCGGCCTGCGCTGCAACCGCTGCCGGGTCCGCTGCCAGCACAACCACATCGATGGATTCGGCCGAGATCGCCAGCGCAGCGCTCAGCGTCTTGGCGGTGGCCGCATTGAGCTGACCGTCGAGATGTTCGGCAACAACGAGAACCTTGGCCATTACAGCAACCCCTTCTGCTTGAGTGCGGCCACCAGCTCGGCGGCGTCCTTGACCATCACGCCGCGGCTGCGCTTGGACGGCGCGGCGTAGTGGGTGGTGGTCAGGCTGTCATGCGCGTCGATACCCAGGTCGGCAAACGCCAGCGTTTCCAATGGCTTGCTCTTGGCCTTCATGATGTCCGGCAGCTTGATGAAGCGCGGCTCGTTCAGGCGCAGATCGGTGGTGATCACCGCCGGCAGGTCCACTTCCAGCGTCTCCAGGCCGGCGTCGACCTCGCGCGTGACCGTGGCTTTGCCATCGGCAACGACGAGCTTGCCGGCGAAGGTGGCCTGCGGGCGGCCCCAGAGTGTGGCGAGCATCTGGCCGGTCTGATTGGCGTCGTCGTCGATCGCCTGCTTGCCGAGGATGACCAGATCCGGCTGTTCCTTCTCGACCAATTTGAGCAGCGCGCGTGCGGCGGTCAGGGGCTGAACAGCCGCATCGGTCACCACATGGATTGCGCGATTGGCGCCCATGGCCAGGCCGTTGCGCAAGTGCGCAGCCGCATCGGCCGGCGCCAGGGTGGCGACCACGACTTCCGTGGCGATGCCGGCATCGCGCAGGCGCAATGCTTCTTCCAGGGCGATTTCGTCGAACGGGTTGGGCGAGAGCTTGACGCCCTCGGTCACCACGCCGGAGCCATCCGGCTTGACCTGAATGCGGACGTTGTAGTCCACCACGCGCTTGTAGGCGACGAGGATTTTCATCGTGTACGAGATCCTTCAGCGATTGCGGGAAGGCCCGGCCGCGGCGGCAGGCACGGGAGTGGAGTCATTCTAACCGGGTGAAGCGAACCATGCGATGGCGTATGGATGATGCGGTGCAGCACTTAAGTACGGGTTGCTGCGACCACTTAGCCTCCATACCTGTCTGGACCGTATATCCTGTGTCGTTTGAACACGCAGCGCGGTTCGCGCGCGACAAGGAGATCGGCAGTGGCAATTTGGCTAGTAACCGGCGGTGCCGGCTTCATCGGTGGCAACTTTGTTCTTGAAGCAGTGGCTCGCGGAGTGCGTGTGGTCAATCTTGACGCGCTGACCTATGCGGGAAATCTGAACACATTGGCTCCCCTGGAGGGCAACCCGGACCATGTCTTCGTCAAGGGCGACATTGGCGACCGCGCGTTAGTCGCCAGTCTGCTGCACGAACACCAGCCCGATGCAGTGCTGAATTTCGCAGCCGAGAGCCATGTGGATCGCTCGATCGAAGGCCCGGGCGCGTTCATCCAGACCAATGTGGTCGGGACCCTGGCCCTGCTTGAAGCGGTCCGTGACCACTGGAAGGCGCTGCCGAAGGAGCGCCAGGATGCGTTCCGGTTTCTGCACGTGTCCACCGATGAGGTCTACGGCACGTTGGGCGAGACCGGCAAGTTCACCGAAACCACGCCGTACGCGCCCAACTCGCCGTACTCCGCGTCGAAAGCCGCTTCCGATCACCTGGTACGTGCGTTCCACCACACCTACGGTCTGCCGGTGCTGACCACCAATTGTTCGAACAATTATGGCCCGTACCACTTTCCAGAAAAGCTCATTCCGCTGGTAATCGCCAAAGCGCTCGCTGGCGAGCCACTGCCGGTCTACGGCGATGGCAAGCAGGTACGCGACTGGCTGTTCGTCAGCGATCACTGCGAAGCGATCCGCACCGTGCTGGCCAAGGGCAAGGTCGGCGAGACCTACAACGTGGGCGGCAACTCCGAGCGCCAGAACATCGAGGTCGTGCAGGCGATCTGTGCGCTGCTGGATCAGCATCGCCCGCGTGAAGACGGCAAGCCGCGCGCGAGCCAGATCACCCATGTCACCGACCGCCCCGGACACGACCGTCGCTACGCGATCGATGCCTCCAAGTTGAAGAACGACCTGGGCTGGGAGCCGGCGTATACCTTCGAGCAAGGTATCGCGCAGACGGTGGAGTGGTACCTGACCAACCAGGCCTGGGTGCAGGGCGTGCTGGATGGCAGCTATCGGCTGGAACGGATCGGCGCCGCGGCCTAACGCGAGCCATTAGCAAGAGCCCGCGCATGCATGCGTGTGCGGGCCTCCAACAGGACATACCTGATGACACAACGTAAAGGCATCATTCTGGCGGGCGGCTCGGGCACGCGCCTGTACCCGATCACCAAGGGCGTCAGCAAGCAGCTGCTGCCGGTGTACGACAAGCCGATGATCTATTATCCGCTGAGCGTGCTGATGCTCGCGGGGATTCGCGACATCCTGATCATCAACACGCCGCACGAGCAGGCGCTGTTCCAGTCGCTGTTGGGCGATGGCTCGCAGTGGGGAGTCAACATTCAATACGCCGTGCAGCCCAGCCCGGATGGGTTGGCGCAGGCCTATCTGATCGGGCGCGAGTTCGTCGACGGCAAGCCGAGTTGCCTGGTGTTGGGCGACAATATTTTCCATGGGCATGGCCTGACCGACACCTTGCGGCGCGCCGATGCGCGTGAGCAGGGCGCCACCGTCTTCGGTTACTGGGTCAACGATCCTGAGCGCTATGGCGTGGCCGAATTCGATCAGCAGGGCAAGGTCATCGATATTGCCGAAAAGCCTGCAAAGCCCCGCTCCAACTATGCGGTCACCGGCCTGTACTTCTACGATGGAAAAGCCAGCGATTATGCGGCTGCCTTGAAACCTTCTCCGCGTGGCGAGCTGGAGATTACCGATCTCAATCGCTGCTATCTCGATGCTGGTGAGCTGCATCTTGAGCCGCTGGGGCGCGGGTATGCATGGCTGGATACCGGAACGCACCAGTCGTTGCATGAAGCGGCCAATTTCATCGAGACCATCCAGATGCGTCAGGGCCTGCAGGTGTGCTGCCCCGAAGAAATTGCGTTCGGTCAGGGCTGGATCGATGCGGAACAACTGGAACGGCTGGCCGCCCCATTGCTGAAAAACGACTATGGCAAGTATCTGCACGAATTGGCTGTGCGAGGAGTAGTACCGTGAAAATCGTCGAAACCCGTTTACCAGGTTGTGTGGTCATCGAGCCGGCAGTGTTCGGCGATGAGCGCGGATATTTCTTTGAAACGTGGAATGCGGAGCGCTTCGGCCAGCATGGTCTGCCGACGAAATTCGTGCAAAGCAACGTGTCCACGTCGGCCAAGGGCGTGCTGCGCGGTTTGCATTACCAGTGGCCGCGTCCCCAGGGCAAGCTGGTCAGCGTGCTTGAGGGTGAGGTCTACGATGTGGCTGTCGATGTCCGCCATGGCTCGCCCAACTTCGGGCAATGGGCAGCCGTGGTGTTGAGCGCGGAAAACAAAAAGCAATTCTGGATTCCAGAAGGATTTGCGCACGGCTTTGCAGTGCTGTCGGAGCGAGCAGTGTTCAGCTACCTATGCACCGACGTTTACGTGAAGGAGGCCGATGCCGGCGTGCGCTGGGATGATGCGGCAATTGGCATCGATTGGCCGATCAGCAACCCGTTGTTGTCTGCAAAGGACTCCGCCGCGCCGTTCCTGGGCGATGTGCCGGCCGAACGCCTGCCGGTGTATACGCCATGACCACGCTGGTACTGGGAGCCAATGGACAGGTCGGCACGGAATTGCTGCGGGCATTGGCAGCCAATGGCCCGATCCTGGGTAGCACCCGCAGTGGTCGGTTGCCGGATGGTGCAGCGTGTGAGGTAGCCGACTTTGACGCACCGCATCGCCTGAGCGAATTGCTGGATCGCTTGCAGCCAAGTTGCGTCGTCAACGCAGCCGCCTACACGGCCGTCGATCGTGCCGAGCAGGAGCGTGATGCGGCCTTCCGCGCCAATGCCGAAGCGCCTGGCGTGATAGCGCAATGGTGCGCGCGCGCCGATGTGCCCCTGGTCCATTACTCGACCGACTATGTCTTCGATGGGCAGGGCACGCGCCCCTATCGGCCGGACGATGCCACCGCGCCGCTCGGCGTGTACGGGCAAAGCAAACTGGCGGGCGAGCAGGCAGTGCAGGCGGCCGGCGGCCGTCATCTGATCTTCCGCACTGCCTGGGTCTACGCGGCGCATGGACACAATTTCCTGCGCACGATGCTGCGCGTGGGCGCCGAGCGCGATGTGCTGCGCGTGGTCGCCGACCAGATCGGCACGCCAACGCCAGCGGCGTTAATCGCCGACATCACGGCGCACGCGCTCCGCCAGCCGGGCGAACCCTCCGGCTTGTGGCATCTGACTGCCGCCGGGCAGACCACCTGGCACGGTTTCGCCGAAGCCATCTTCGCGCAGGCGCGCGCGCGCGGCCTGCTCGCCCGCACGCCGCGCGTGGAGGCGATCGGCACCGCCGACTATCCCACGCCGGCCACGCGCCCGGCCTATTCGCGACTGGATACCCACAGCCTGCAGGACACCTTCGGCGTCCGCCTGCCGGACTGGCAGGATGGACTGAGCCAGGTGCTGGACACGCTCGCCCAACGGTGAGCCTTGTCGGTGCTGCCATCGATCGGTGCGGCTTCAGCACCGACTCATAGCTTGCACTTCGCTTCGGCTACCATCAGGGCTGATCCGCGCCGTACCGGCGAGCTGCTCGCGCAGGTCGCGGCCGACGTGGATGTGCCGCTGAAGCGGATGCAACGCACGACGCATCCGCTGGATGCATGCAGGTGTGCGCTGTATCGCATCGGTCGGCACCGTGCAGGTTTTCGCGTGTCCCCCAGCGGGCGCGCCAGCCCCATTGCGGGCTCGGCCGCACCGTCATCACGCCATGGCCTGCATGCAGCGCGCTACATCCTCCCCCATCCAATGTCGCAAGGAATTCCAATGAAGATCGCTGTCGCGGGTACCGGCTATGTCGGTCTGTCCAATGGCGTGTTGCTCGCCAGGCACCATGAAGTGGTGGCGCTGGACATCGTCGAGTCCAAGGTCAAGTTGCTCAACGAAGGCCGCTCGCCGATCGTCGACAAGGAACTCGAGGCCGCGCTGGCCCAGGGTGGCCTGAACTTCAAGGCCACCCTGGACGCCAACGAGGCGTTTGCCGGCGCGGAGTTCGTGATCATCGCCACACCCACTGACTACGATCCGGACACCAACTATTTCAACACCGGGTCGATCGAGGTCGTGATCGCCAAGGTGCTGGAGATCAATCCGCAGGCGACCATGGTGATCAAATCCACCATTCCGGTCGGCTACGTCGCCAAGGTGCGCGCGCAGTTCGGGACCGACAACATCATCTTCTCGCCGGAATTCCTGCGCGAAGGCCGGGCGTTGTACGACAACCTGTACCCGTCCCGGATCATCGTCGGCGAACGTTCGGCGCGCGCGGAGACCTTCGCGCGGCTGTTGCAGCAAGGCGCGCTCAAGCCCGACGTGCCGGTGTTGTTCACCGAGCCGACCGAGGCCGAGGCGATCAAGCTGTTCGCCAATACCTACCTGGCGATGCGCGTGTCCTACTTCAACGAACTGGACACCTACGCGCTCACCCATGGGTTGGACAGCCGCCAGATCATCGAGGGCATTTGCCTGGATCCGCGTATCGGCAGCCACTACAACAACCCGTCCTTCGGCTATGGCGGTTACTGCCTGCCTAAGGACACCAAGCAGCTGTTGGCCAACTACCAGAGCGTGCCGCAGACCATCATCCGGGCGATCGTCGATTCCAACACGACCCGCAAGGACTTCATCGCCGCCGACGTGCTGCGACGCAATCCCAAGGTGGTCGGCATCTATCGGCTGATCATGAAGGCCGGGTCCGACAATTTCCGTTCGTCCAGCATCCAGGGGGTGATGAAGCGCCTCAAGGCCAAGGGCGTGGACGTCATCGTGTACGAGCCGACCTTGAAAGATCCTGAGTTCTTCCGCTCGCGCGTGGTCAACGACCTGCAGGCCTTCAAGCGCGAGGCCGACGTCATCATCAGCAACCGCATGGCCGAGGCGCTGCAGGACGTGCAGGACAAGGTGTATACGCGCGACCTGTTCGGCGACAACTGAGCCAGACCGGCGCTCAGTCCTGGCGGGTGGTGCCACCCGCCAGGTCACCCAGCTCACGGCGCTGCGGCGCTATTTGCCGCCTCACGCAGCTACAGCGGTGTCGAACTGCGAGCGATGCAGCTGCGTTGCCAGCACGCACCTGTGTGCGACATCGCCAACGGGGGCATGCGACCTCTGATCTGCGCGCGCAGCGTGCCGCCATAAAGTGGGCCATGGATAACGCAGGACGGCGGCCATAGGCCGCCGTCGATATTGCAGTCTACGTTGAGACGCGCGATTAGGCGCGGCCGTAGGTGTCTTCGAAGCGCACGATATCGTCTTCGCCCAGATAGCTGCCGGACTGCACTTCGATCAGTTCCAGCGGCAGCTTGCCCGGATTGCGCAGGCGATGGGTGACGCCCAGCGGGATGTAGGTGCTCTGGTTTTCGGTCAGCAGCAGGACTTCTTCGCCACGCGTTACTTCGGCAGTGCCACTCACCACGATCCAGTGTTCGGCGCGGTGGTGATGCATCTGCAGGCTCAGCACCGCACCCGGTTTGACGGTGATGCGCTTGACCTGGTGCCGCTGGCCCATGTCGATGGAATCGTAAGCGCCCCATGGACGATAGACCTTGCGATGCCAGGTGGCCTCGGAACGGCCAGCGGTCTTGATCTGGCTGACGACGTCCTTGACCTCCTGAATGCGGTCGCGGTGGCCGACCAGCACGGCGTCCGGCGTTTCAACGACCACCACATCCTCAAGCCCCACCATGGCGATCAGGCGCGAGCCGTACGCGTAGGTGTTCTGGCAATCGAGCTGGATCACGTCGCCATGGTGCGCGTTGCCTTGCGCATCCTGGTTGGAAACATCCAGCAGCGAAGACCACGAACCGACGTCGTTCCAGCCCGCGTCCAATGGCACCACGACCGCATCGGCGGTCTTTTCCATCACGGCATAGTCGATCGAATCCGACGGGCTGGCGGCGAAGGCGTCCTTGTCCAGACGAGTGAAATCGGCGTCGCGCTTGCCGTTTTCCCACGCCTTTTGGCACGCATCGGCGATGGCCGGATGGAACTTGCGCAATTCTTCCAGGTAACGCGACGCACGGAACAGGAACATGCCGCTGTTCCAGTAGTACTCGCCGCTTGCCAGGTAGCTTTGCGCGGTCGCGAGATCGGGCTTCTCGACGAAGCGCTCGACCGCGCTCGCACCAGCGCCGGCGCTTGCCTTGATATAGCCATAGCCGGTTTCGGGCGCAGTCGGCTTGATGCCGAAGGTGACCAGCTTGCCTTGTTCGGCAGCAGTCGCTGCCAAGGTCACTGCTGCCTGAAACGCAGCCTCGTTTTGAATGACGTGATCGGAAGGCAGCACCAGCAAGAGCGGATCGGCGCCATCGCGGGTCGCTTCCAGTGCTGCAACGGCAATTGCCGGCGCCGTGTTGCGTCCCTTGGGCTCCAGCAGGATGGCCGAGGGCTTCACTCCTAACTGTTGCAGTTGCTCGGCGGCCATGAACCGGTGTTCTTCGTTGGCGACCACGATGGGGGCGTGGCCCGCGACGGGAGCCGCGCGCAGCCAGGTGGACTGCAGCATGCTCTTGTCGCCGACCAGCGGCAGGAACTGCTTGGGATAGGACTCGCGCGACAGCGGCCACAGGCGCGTGCCGGAGCCGCCGGACAAGATAATGGGTAGGACGTCGCTCATGGGCGGGGGAAACTCCAAAGTGCGTCTATGGGTGGGAGAGGGGTCAATCAGCCGCGCAGCAGGTTAGAAATTTCCTGCGTACGCGTTTCCAGCAGTGCGGCATCGCCGCGCGTTTCCACGTTCAGGCGCAGCAGCGGCTCGGTGTTGGAGCTACGCAGGTTGAAACGCCATTGGCCAAAATCGGCGCTGATGCCGTCGGTGTAGTCCAACTCCGGCGACAGCGAGGCGTAGTGCTCCATCACGCGGGCAACGGAGGCCTTGGCATCGGCCACCTTGAAGTTGATCTCGCCGCTGCAGGGGAATTTCTGCATGCGCGCTTCGACCAGATCGGCCAGCGAACGGCCCGACTGCGACACCAGCTCGGCGATCAGCAGCCACGGAATCATGCCGGAGTCTGCATAGGCGAACTCGCGGAAATAGTGGTGTGCGCTCATCTCGCCGCCGTAGACGGCATTTTCGCTGCGCATCTTTTCCTTGATGAAGGCGTGGCCGCTCTTGCACAGCACCGGAATGCCGCCGGCTTCTTCGACCTGCTCGACCGTGTTCCAGGTCAGGCGCGGGTCGTGTACGACCTTGCCGCCCGGCTGTTTGGCAAGGATGGCTTGTGCCAGAAGGCCAACCAGGTAATAGCCTTCGATGAAGCGGCCGGTGTGATCGAAGAAGAAACAGCGATCGAAGTCGCCGTCCCACGCAATACCGAAATCGGCGCCATTGTCCTTGACGGCCTTGGCGGTGGCGTCGCGGTTTTCCGGCAGCAACGGGTTGGGGATGCCGTTGGGGAAATTGCCATCGGGCTCATGAAACACGCGCACGAACTCGAAAGGCAGATGCGGCGCAAGCAGGTCGACGATCAGACCGGCGCCGCCGTTGCCGGCATTGACCACCAGCTTGAGCGGCTTGAGCGTGCTGCGGTCCACGTAGCTGAGCAGGTGCTCCAGATACGCGGTCTTGTCGGTGCGGCTCTGCTCACTGGCGGTGGGCTCGCCTGGCGCTGCGGTATCGGCCGCGACCGTGTCGCGGATGGCGAATAGTCCGGTGTCCGAGCTGATCGGTCGCGCTTGCTCGCGGACCAGCTTCATCCCGTTGTAGTCCATCGGGTTGTGACTGGCGGTCACCATCACGCCGCCGGCGGCCTTGAGGTAATCGGTCTGGAAATAGACTTCCTCGGTGCCGCACAGGCCGATGTCGATCACGTCACGGCCACTGGCGCGCAGGCCGGCCGACAGCGCTTCCTGCAGCGCCGGGCTGGCCAGGCGCACGTCATGGCCCAGGACCACCGGCCCTTGATCCAGCTGCGCCGCCAGCGCCACGCCGATGCGGCGGGCCAAGTCCTCGTTGAGTTCATCCGGCACACGGCCGCGAATGTCGTAGGCCTTGAAGGCGGGTAGCGTCATGGGCAAATCCTGAAGTGGGGGACGCCCGAGTTTAGCGGCTGCGCTGTGTCTTGGGTGTGGCGGAATTGCGACCGGGGACAGGGAACAGTCAGCGGATAGAATGGGCGCTTCACATCAGCGAGGTGAGGGCGGTGATGCGCAGCGAAGGACGTGGTGCGGCAAGCGGCAAACGCTATGCCGATGCCAAGGCAGCACTGGGCGGGGTACTGGCCAATGGTCAGACCCTGGCGGTGGGCGGCTTTGGGTTGTGTGGAATCCCGGAGGCATTGATTGCAGCCGTGCGCGACAGTGGGGTCGGCGGGTTGACCGTGATCTCCAACAACGCTGGCGTCGACGGATTCGGGCTTGGTCAATTATTGGCCACCCGGCAGATCCGCAAGATGATTTCGTCCTACGTGGGCGAAAACAAGGAATTCGAACGCCAATACCTGGCGGGCGAACTCGAGCTGGAGTTCAATCCGCAAGGCACCCTGGCCGAGCGTTTGCGCGCCGGTGGCGCGGGCATTCCTGCGTTTTACACCGCCACCGGCTACGGCACGATCGTGGCCGAGGGCAAGGAAACGCGCGAATTCGACGGCAAGCATTACGTGCTGGAAACCGCGTTGCAGGCCGACGTGGCGCTGGTCAAGGCATGGCGCGCCGATACCGCTGGCAACCTGGTATTCCGCAAGACCGCGCGCAATTTCAATCCCGCCTGCGCCATGGCCGGACGCGTGTGCATCGCCGAGGTCGAGGACATCGTGGAGCTGGGCGTCATCGATCCGGATCAGGTGCATCTGCCCGGCATTTACGTGGACCGCCTGGTGCTCAACGCCACGCCGGAAAAACGCATCGAACAGCGCACCGTGCGCGAAGGACAGCAGTGATGGCCTGGACCAGAGACCAGATGGCCGCACGCGCGGCACGCGAACTGACCGATGGCGCCTACGTCAACCTGGGCATCGGCTTGCCGACGCTGGTCGCCAACCACATCCCCGACGGCGTCGATGTGTGGCTGCAGTCGGAAAATGGCCTGCTTGGCATCGGCCCGTTTCCGACCGAAGACGAAGTGGACGCGGACCTGATCAATGCAGGCAAGCAGACCGTGACCGCCCGCGCCGGTGCCAGCTATTTCGGGAGCCACGATTCGTTCGCGATGATCCGTGGCGGCCACATCGACCTGGCGATTCTCGGCGCGATGCAGGTCACCGAGCGTGGCGACCTGGCCAACTGGATGGTGCCCGGCAAGATGGTCAAGGGCATGGGCGGCGCAATGGATCTGGTGGCCGGCGTCAAGCGCGTGGTGGTGTTGATGGGGCACGTCGCCAAGGATGGAAGCCACAAGATCTTGCGCGAATGCGACCTGCCGCTGACCGGCGTCGGCGTGGTGGACCGCATCATTACCGATCTGGCGGTGTTCGATGTCACAACGGATGGCTTGGTGCTGGTGGAGGCGGCCGAGGGTGTGGCGCTGGATGAGTTGCGCCATAAGACGGGTGTTGAATTCGCTACTTGACCGAAGGCGATCTACGCAGCGGCGAGCTCATGAGCACCTAGCGACACGCACGGCGCCTCAGGGCGCCTTACGTGCGTAGCGGTAAGGTCCGCTGGCGGTAGGTTGAGGGATTCCCAACAGCTGGTCGATTGTTGCGACATGATGTCCGCAGTGGCTTACCGCAACAGCCAGAAAGCGCTCGATCGCATGGGCCAATGTTCCATCGATCTGACCTTGCTCGTTTTCAAATTCACTGGGATGCAAGTTCGCATCCAGTAACGGGCGTAGCGCTTCCAGCTTGACCCAGAACATACTGCCGGACGCGAACACGCTATGTTCGTCTATCGCGTCCGTGCCTGTGCGGACAGCGAGGTAATCGAGTGCATCGGCATTGCCGCCGATAAAGTCGGTGACGGGTAATAAGTGCTGCGCGGGCGCCGCAAGGCCGAGCAGCGGGTCATCGGTGAATCCGCGCATGATTGCATCGGCGTGCTGTGGCGTAAGCAATGCAGAGAACATTTCGCGCCTCCACGCGTCTCCGTCCTCGCGGTGGGTCGATTTTTTCGTATGCAGTTTCAAAACCACCTGCTCGCCTTCGTCGAGCAATCGATTGGCAACCCGCAGGAAAGGAAGAATATCGCGGCCTCGATTTTCGAAGCCGTCCACCTGCGCCTGGACGCCACGCTGCTGCAGGCGCTGGCGAACCTGCTCGACCATCGTGATATCGGTAGTGACGACAAGCCGCAGCGACAGTCCGCAGTCGGCAATTGCGTCTAGCGCTTCGTCCAGTACGTCGAGGTACCAGGCGTGCAACACCACGCACGCATCGCGCAGATCAGATCCGGTGGCGGCTCCTGCCGTGTGCAACAGCGCTTGCCGTGTCGCGTGCAGCCATGCGTACCCAAGGCGGGTATCGGGTTCGAGTACAGCGCCCTCGGCCCACTCGTTCCAGGCGTTGATGAACACCAAGCGATGCGCGGGCGGCGTATTCGTTAGACGATCCCGTACGGTGCGCATCAGCCAATCGCGATAACGGCGAGGTGATGCATGCAGATAAATGCGCCCCTTTCCCGAGCGCCGCGGCTCATTGTCCCAGCCAGGGTTTACGCCTGGGTACAACGTGTATTCGCGCAGCGGTCGCTGCTCCATGTCGCGGGCAAGTTCTCGCCAGTCGAGTACATCGCCATTGAATTCTGGATTGATCAAGCGCTGCCGGGCAGCCACCGAAGGCGGCGTGCTCATGTTCGGCGGGAATTCGACGGCAGCATCGAATCCGATATCGCGCGGGTCAGGCCGTTCGAAACCCTGCACATACGCAAGGTGAATCTCGCCGATTCCGTGGTCGCGGCACCAGCCCCGCCAGCGATCGGCTGTCTGTGTGGGCTCAGGCAGCAAATGTGGTCGATATACCAACAGCACCGGTCGTCCTTCGACGCGCAGGTACTTGGGATTTCGCATGTAAGTTGCGACATGCGCAATAAAGGCCAGGTCGTCGTCCGCATCATGCGCCTGATCGATCAGGATATCGTCGCCGCGGCCATCCCAGCGGCGTGCCCATTTCTCATTGGCCCAGCAAAGACAGAACGGCAGGGTGATCGTGTCATCTTGGTGCCATTGGGTAATCGGCATTTCCAGCAAGGTCTTGCCGGCAAACCAATAGAAGTAAAAACAGAAGGCGCCAAGGCCATACTCTTGCGCTAGGCGTGCTTGCTCGCGCATGACATGGGGATTGCGAAGGTCATAGAAGCCCAGATCCGCGGGGAGTCTGGGCTGTTGGTGGCCTTCGAACTGGGGAAGCGCACGGCTGACATTGCGCCATTCGGTGAATCCCTTGCCCCACCATGCATCGTTTTCAGGGATCGGATGAAATTGCGGCAGATAAAACGCGATCAGCTTCGCAGGAAGCGTTTCAGGCAGCGTGGCCGCACTGTATGGGACATATCCAATCGCTGCTTCGTCGCTGCGTACTGCTGGCCGGCGCGAGCTGCCATGGCGCACCCGGCCGCGTGCCGGTTCCGGAACCCAGTCGGCATGTCGATCCAGAAACCAGCCGCGCCAGCGGTCGCGTGTTGCGTCGCTCAGCGGTATCGCACGAAATCCTGCGCGCAAGAGGCCGAACACGGATGTGCGCAGACGCGACTGCAGCGAGCGACCGGTTGCGCTCACAGATTCTGGTAGTTCGGGCCCGAACCACCCTCCGGTGTGACCCAGGTGATGATTTCGTACGGATCCTTGATGTCGCAGGTCTTGCAGTGCACGCAGTTGGCCGCGTTGATCTGCAGGCGCTTGCCGGAGGGGCTGGCGGTGTCTGCGACCATTTCGTAGACGTTGGCCGGGCAAAAGCGCGTGCAGGGGTTGTCGTATTCCGTCACGCAGCGGGTGGCGCATACATCGGTGTCCAGCACCTTCAGATGCACCGGCTGGTCTTCATCGTGCTCGGTGGCGGCGAAATAAACGGCTTGCAGGCGGTCGCGGGGGGCCAGGTCGCGGGTGACGTAGTCGCGCTTGGGTCGCTCGTACTCGCCGAGCTTGTGCAACGCCGACCAGTCGGGTTTGTTCTTCAGCGTCCACGGCGAAGCGCCCTTGAGCGCGGTTTCCCAGGCCGCGTTGAGCAGGCCGAACCACAGGCCTTTCTTGAAACCGGGTTTGATGTTGCGGACTTGCTTCAGCTCGGCCATGACGTCGGAGGCGCGCAATGTGGCATCGAAACCCTGCGGCGCCAGCTGCGATTGCACCAGGTGTTCGGCGGCCAGCATGCCGCTGCGGATCGCCTGGTGGGTGCCCTTGATCTTGGGCACGTTGAGCAGGCCGGCGGTGTCGCCAATGAGCAAGGCGCCGGGCATGTCCACTTTCGGCAGCGATTGCCAACCGCCACTGACCAGTGCGCGGGCACCGGCAGACAAGATGCTGCCACCTTCCAGCAGCGGCTTGATCATGGGGTGGTTCTTCCATTGCTGGAAGGCTTCCCACGGCTGGTAGGTCGGGTCGCTGTAGTCCAGCCCGCTCACATAGCCGAGCGCAATCTGGTTGTTGTCCAGGTGATACACAAAGCTGCCGCCGTAGGTACGGTTGTCGGCTGGCCAGCCAATGGTGTGCACGATCTTACCGGGCGTGACGCGGCCTTCCGGGACCTGCCACAGCTCCTTGATGCCGATCGAATAGCCTTGCGGGTCGCTGTCGGCGGTGAGGTCGAAGCGCTTCAACAATCGCTTGGTCAGGTGACCACGCGCGCCTTCGGCAAGCACGGTCACCTTGGCGCGGATGTCGATGCCGGCGGTGTAGCCGGACTTGTGCGAGCCGTCTTTTGCAATGCCCATGTCGCCAATGCGCACGCCCACCACCTGGCCGCTGTCGTCGTGTAGCGTCTCGGCGGCGGCGAACCCGGGGTAGATCTCCACGCCCAGCGCTTCGGCCTGCGGCGCCAGCCAGGCGCACATCGCGCCCAGGCTGACGATGAAGTTGCCATGGTTGCGCATGCCCGGTGGCACCACCGGGAACTTGCGCGCGCTGTCCTTGCCGAGAAACCAGAATTCGTCGTCGGTGGCCGCCACGCAGATCGGCGGCGGATTGTCGCGCCAGCCTGGCAGCAGTGCATCCAGCGGGCCGGGCTCGATCACCGCACCGGACAGGATATGCGCGCCGATGGTGCTGGATTTTTCGATCACGCAGACGCTGATGTTCGGATCGAGCTGCTTGAGCCGGATCGCGAACGACAGCCCGGCCGGACCGGCACCGACGGTGACGACGTCGTATTCCATGACGTCACGCTCGACCGCCTCTGACGCGTGTGCGCCCACTCCCGCTTCCGACATTGCTCCGCTCCCGTTGGCTCGATGGCTGTCGCGCATTTTCCGGGATTGCATGTGACGGCGGCAAATCGTGCCGATTCATCCGCAGTGCGCAGGCCTGCGTGCTAGCGTGTCCGGCATGAGGATTCGGGTGGCATTGCCGGGAGCGGAGATCAACTGGTGGCGGGGTTGGCTGCAGCCTGCGCAGGCCGATGCGCTGATGCAGGCGCTGCTGGCGCAGGCGCAGTGGGAGGTGCACCGCATCCGGATGTTCGGGCGCATGGTGGATTCGCCACGCCTGAGCAGCTGGATCGGCGATCCGGAGGCGAGCTATCGCTACTCGGGCACGCGGTTCTCGCCACAGCCTTGGCTGGACGTGCTGCAGCCAGTGCGCATACGGCTGGAGGACGAGACCGGTCACCGGTTCAACAGCGTGCTGGTCAATCGCTACCGAAGTGGCAGTGATGCGATGGGCTGGCACAGCGACGACGAGCCTGAGCTGGGCGCGCAGCCGTTGATTGCCTCTGTGAGCCTGGGTGCCACGCGGCGCTTTGCGTTCAAGCACCGCGACGATGCGGCGGTGAAGCAAACGCTGGAGCTAGGCCACGGCGACCTGTTGTTGATGGGCGGTGATACCCAGCGCCACTACAAACACGCGTTGCCGCGCACGGCGCGGCCGATGGGGGAACGGATCAATCTGACCTTTCGGCAGATTGCGCCGGCTGAAGCAGGTTCAGGCTAGCGCCTGCGGGACGCTTGCCGAGGGATGGTGTATGCGACTCATCCGGCGCTGCGCGTCACCTTCTCCCGCGTGCGGGAGAAGGCAGGGCGACGTATCTGGGTGCCAGTGCCGGGTGGGATGAGTTCCGGCTACAGGCGACGCGTCGGCTCAGAGCAGCTAACAAAACTCCTGCGCAGCCGCTAGGCGGGCGCGTTTTTTTAGCCGCTCTCAGGGTGTACGCGGCAACGCGCTGCTGTCCTGCTGCCCGGTGGTCAGCGTCCAGCCGACCAGCTCGGTGGTGAGCTGGGTCAGCGCCTGCTCGAACGCCATTGCCACTGCGGCGGTATCGGTGCCGGTGGATGGGCGTGCGACCAGGAAGGTGCGCGAGGCGACCACGCGTTGATCGGCCGAATGCAGCAGTTTGGCGTTGAGTTCGATCGTGGCCGAGGGCAGCGACTGGCCGGCGTAATCGGATTCGAAGCGGCGCAGGTCGATCGCCAGCTTGTAGTCGGAGCGGATGCCGGTGCCGATATGGGCCACCGCGGCAATCTTGCCGGAGTCTTCGAACGCGCGCACCACGCTGTCTTCCAGCATGTCGGTGGCGGGCTGTGCCCAGCCAGCGCCGTGGTAGACCTGCAGTTCGCCAGGGGTCGGGCGCACATTGATGCGCGGGCTGTCGATGACGCGTGCGGCGCTGGGCTTGGCCACCACCAGCTGCCAGGTCACCTGTGGCCACGCCGGGTTCGGGGTCATCCGCACGGTGGGCGCATAGATGGTGGCCGGTTTCTGGTCGCCGCCGGTCAGGACCGAGCAGCCGCCCAGCGCCAGCAACGAGACGCACAGCAAGAGACGCAACACGCGCATGGCAGTCATTTCGGTTCGAACTCCTTGGGTGCGTCGCGGCCGAGCAGGTAGCGCGCAGGGTTGTTGTCCAGTTTGTCGCTGACCCGGCGCAGATCGCGGATCAGGCCACGCAATTCGGTCAGTGTGGGGCCGAGCTGGCCCAGCCCATCATTGGCAAAACTATTGATGGCCGCGCGGTTCTCGCCAAGGATGTTGTCGGCGTTGCCGGCCGCCGAATCCAGCTTGACCAGGGTGGCATCGAGCTTTTCCAGGATGCCCGGCAGCTGCTGCACCAGGTTCTGATCCAGCCGCTTGATGGTGCCGTTGGTGGTGGTCAGCGTGGTGTCCAGATTGCGCGCGGCGTCGCGCGCGCTGACGATCAGCGCCTGCATGCCTTCGTCGCGATCGGCAATGCCGCCGCTGATCTTTTCCAGGTTCTGCAAGGTGGCCGAAATGCTGGCCACGTTCTTGTCCGAGAGCATCTGGTCCATGCGCTCGACGATGCGGTTGGCGGTGTCGGTGATGTTCTGCAGCGCCGATGGCGTGGTCTGGATGATCGGCGCATCGCTCTTGTCGATGGTGGTCAGCGCCGGCGCTTCGGGGGTGCCGCCGGAGAGCTGGATGATCGACGGCCCGGTCAGGCTGGTGATCGCCAGCTTGGCGCGGGTGTCGCTCTTGATCGGCGTGGTCGAATTGACGCGCACATGCGCGACCACCTGCCGCGGGTCGTTCGGCGCCAGGGTCAACTCGGTGATCGAGCCGACCGCGATGCCGTTGTACTGCACCGGGCTGCCGACCGACAGGCCGGTCACCGCCTCGCGGAACACCACCCGGTACTGCTGCCAGGTGCGGTCGGAGGAATATTTGGCGGCCCAGAGCCCGAACAGCAGCAGGGCCAGGCCGGCCACGATGGTGAAGGCGCCGATCAGGACGTAATTGGCTTTGGTTTCCATGCTCAGGCGGTCTCGGTGGAATCGGTCTTGGCCGCGCGCGCAGCGCGGGCGCGCGGACCGTGAAAATAGTCCTGGATCCAGGGGTGATCGATCTGCTCGACCTCGGCCAGCGGCGCATTGGCGATCACCTTGCGATCGGCCAACACCGCGATGCGGTCGCAGATGGCGTACAGCGTATCCAGGTCGTGGGTGATCAGGAACACGGTCAGGCCCAGGGCCTGCTGCAAGGTGCGGATCAAACGGTCGAAGGCGGCCGCACCGATCGGGTCCAGTCCGGCGGTGGGTTCGTCCAGGAACAGCAGCGGCGGATCCAGCGCAAGCGCGCGGGCCAGGCCGGCGCGCTTGCGCATGCCGCCGGACAATTGCGAAGGCAGCTTGTCCAGCGCATCGGCGGGCAGGCCGGCGAGCTTGATCTTCAGCAGCGCCAGTTCGAAATACCAGCGCTCGGGAAACTCGCCGTGGTGTTCCTTCAGCGGCACCTGGACGTTTTCGCCCACGGTCATCGACGAAAACAGCGCCCCGTCCTGAAACAACACGCCGGTGTTGCGGGTGATGTGCTGGCGGTCGGCGAACCGGCCCGAGCGCGCGTCCGCGCCCAGCACCTGGATGCTGCCGGCGTCGGGTTCGCGCAGGCCCAGGATGCTGCGCATCAGCACCGACTTGCCGGTGCCCGAACCGCCGACCACGCCGAGGATTTCGCCGCGCCGTACATCCAGATCCAGGTCTTCGTGCACGGTCTGGCTACCGAAACGGTTGGTGAGCCCGCGCACGGAAATCGCCAGCTGTTCGTCGTCGACATCGGCCTGTGGGCCGGGATCGGGGCGTGGGGATTCGGGATTGGTCACGGCACCTTCCTCTCCGATACCAATGCAAGCGCCGCGCTGCGGCTTTGTGCAAATCCCGAATCCCGAATGTCGAATCCCGGCTCCATCACCACCCCATCTTCATGAACCACAACGCCGCAATCGCGTCGAGAATGATGACCAAGGAAATCGTCTGCACCACCGAGGAGGTGGTGCGTTCGCCCACCGATTGCGCGGTTCCGCTGACCTTCAGCCCTTCCAGGCAGCCGATCAGGCCGATCACCAGCGCAAACAGCGGCGCCTTCGAGAGCCCGACCAGGAAATGCCGCAACTGGATGGTGTCGTGCATGCGCGCCAGATACATCTGCGGCGGAATATCCAGGTCGAACGCGCCCACGGTGACGCCACCGGCCAGGCCGGCGATCATCGCGATGAAGGTCAGCAGCGGCAGGGTGAAGATCAGCGCGAGCAGGCGCGGGATCACCAGCAGGTCGATCGGGTCCAGGCCCAGCGTACGGATCGCGTCCACTTCCTCGCGCGATTTCATCGCACCGATCTGCGCGGTGAAGGCGCTGGCGGTGCGGCCTGCCAGAACAATTGCCGTCAGCAGCACCGCGAATTCGCGCAGGAAGGCGATGGACACCAACTCCACCACATAAATTTCCGCACCGAAGTCGCGCAGGATGGTCGAGCCCAGGAAGGCGATCACCGCGCCCACCAGATACGACAGCAGCACCACCAGCGGCACCGCGTCCAGGCCCACCTGCTCCATGTGATGCACGGTGGAGGTCAGCCGGAAGCGCCGCGGCTCGTGGATCAGCCGCATGATCTTGACCAGGTTTTCGCCCAGAAAACTGTTCAACTCCAGGATGTCCTGGCCGACGCGGTGGGTGGCCCGGCCCAGGCGGTCGAGCGCGGCGACGAAGCCGTAATCGCGTTTGGGCTTGGGGCGCTCGTCGTTGAGTTCCTCGATGGTGCACACCAGTGCCTGGTGCTCATCGCGAAAATCGATCGCGTCTTCCTTCAGGCCCATGCGGCCGGCAAAGCGCAGCAGCTGCAGTACGCCGGCCGAATCCAGCTGCTGGATGCCGCGCGCGTCGATGCGGCGCACCCCGTCGGGCACGGCCTGCAGCAGTTCTGCCTGGGGCAGGGCGGTCGCCAGGACCCAACTGCCAGCGAGGCGGACCTGTGCCTGATCCTGCGAGTCTTGTTCGATGCGTGGAGGTTGCGGTTTGATCATGGGTGGCCTGTCCGTGGCGCCAGCATACAGGGCCAATGTGAGCGACGGATGGGGACGCAACCGCAGCGGCGTGCCGACGGCCGTCGATGAGGGCGCCGGCCGCACGTGCTGCGGCATACACTGGCGGCCTCGCCGGACACGGCGTTTCTCCGATCCGACCCGCCACGCATGTCCGCTGCCACCGTTGTCCTCCCGTCCGCCAGCGCCACCTACGCCCAGCGCGTCGCCTTCGTGTCCGAAATCGCCGGGCGCCTGCATTCCTATGGCACCACCGCGCAACGGCTGGAAGCAGCGGTGGTGGGGTTGTCGCAGAAGCTGGGCCTGGACTGCGAGCCCTGGTCCAACCCCACTGGCATCATCCTGAGCTTCAGCGACCCGACCAAGGCGATCGGCTCCAGCGACATCACCCGGGTGATCCGCCTGGCCCCGGGCGAGAACGATCTGTACAAGCTGAGCGTGGCCGACTATGTGGCCGACAGCGTGGCCAACGGCCGCATGAGCATCGCGCAGGGACACACCGCCTTGCGCCGGCTGGACCGCGAGGTGGACCGGCGCGGCAAGACCCTGCAGGTGCTGGCGTTCGGGCTGGCCGCCGCCGGCGTGGCCGGGCTGTGGAAGCTGCCGTGGCTGGATATCGCCACGGCCGGGGCGATCGGCATGTCGATCGGCCTGCTCACCCAGTACACCGACAAGCGCGCTGCCAGCAAAGAAGCCGGCGAGGCGCTGGCCGGCCTGCTGGCCGGGGTGGTGGCGGCGCTGGTGGCCTCCCTGCTGGGGCCGTTGAACCTCAATACGGTGATCATCGCCTCGCTGGTGGTGCTGTTGCCAGGCATGTCATTGACCAATGCGTTCAACGAGCTGGCCAGCCAGCACTGGGTCTCCGGCACGGTGCGTCTGGCCGGTGCGGTCACCACGGTGCTCAAGCTGACCGTGGGTGCGGTCATTGCGGTGACGCTGACCCAGCTGGTTGGCCTGCATCCCCAGGTGGCCGCGTTGCGGCCGCAGGCCGGTTGGGTGGAATGGGCCTCGTTGGTGGTGGCCGCTTATGCGTTTGCGGTGCTGTTCAAAGCCAATCGACGTGACTATTTATGGATCATGGCGGCGGCTATGTCAGGTTATGTCATTGCGCGTTATGCAGGACATGCCTGGGGCGGCCCGGCCGGTGTATTCGCCTCGGCAATGGCATTGACCGCTGCGGGAAATTTATTCGGGCGCGTGGTGCACAAGCCCGGTGCGTTGATCCGATTGCCCGGCATCATCATGCTGGTTCCCGGGAGCGTCAGTTTGCGTGGCTTTTTGACCCTGGTGCAGCAACAGGATGTCAGCGTCGGACAAGCCGCACTCTTGGCAGTGACCAATATCGTGATGGCATTGATGGCCGGATTGCTGTTTGGCAATCTGCTCATTCCTGCCCGCAAGAATTTATAAGGGGAAACACCCTGCAATAAAAACGCCGGCATGGCCGGCGCTCTTATTGGTTTGAATCAAGCGGCCTTGGACTTCTTGGCGGCGCGCTTGGTCACGGCTTTGCGCGGCGAGGCCTTCTTTGCGGTTGCTTTTTTCGCGCCGCCGACCTTGCTGATCAGGAAGTCTTCTACCTTCTTGCCGGCGGCGGTCAACTCGGCCAGCCAGCGCGGCTGCTTGCCACGGCCGGTCCAGGTTTCCTGGGCGTTGCCGGGGTTGCGATACTTCGGCGGCACCTTGCCCAGCTTGCGGCCGGCACGCGGACCCGGCTTGCCGGCACCCGCCGGACGGCCCGGGCCGGCACTGGCAGAAGCACCAAACAATTCTTCGATGGAATAACCCTGGGCTTTTGCAGCGCGGACCAGCTGCGTGCGGACCTTGGCGATCGGCGCGCGCTTGGCAACCACGGTCTGCTGCTTCTTTGCATTTTTGATCAGGGCGCTCAACTGCTTGGCCGACAGGCCACTAAGATCGATCGACATCACTGCTCCGGAAGATGAGAGAAAAAGAATGCCGGTCCATGGCAGCGGTGGCCATCATAAAGTGAGAAAACCGGTATGACAAATGCGCCGAAATAATTCGGCGCTTTGTGTTCATCCATTTGGAGCCGATGCCCGGGGTTTGATCAATGCCCCAGGCGGGAGAATAACCCGGCTTTATCCAGGCTTTCCGCTGCATCGGCGGTACGGGCGCGATATTCAAAAGTGCCGGCCGCCAATCCACGTTCCGAGACCACTACCCGATGCGGAATGCCCAGCAATTCCATATCGGCGAACATCGCGCCCGGGCGCAGTCCGCGGTCGTCCAGGGCAGCATCCAGGCCGGCGGCAAGCAATTGGTCCAGCAAGGCCTGGGCGGCGGCGAGCACCTGCGGGTCCTGCTTGGGATTGATCACGCAGACCACCACCTGCCACGGCGCCATCGGCGCGGGCCAGATGATGCCGGCGTCGTCATGGTTCTGTTCGATCGCCGCGGCCACGATGCGCGAAATGCCGATGCCGTAGCAGCCCATCTTCATCACCGCCGCCTTGCCACCTTCGTCGATGACGGTGGCTTGCAGCGCCTGCGCGTACTGGCTGCCAAGCTGGAATACATGGCCCACCTCGATGCCGCGAGCCAGGCGCAGTTCGCCGCCATCGGCCGCGCGTTCGCCTTCGACCACGTTGCGCACATCGGCCACGGTCTCCGGTTCGGGCAGATCGCGGCCCCAATTGACGCCGACCAGGTGGGCGCCGGACACATTCGCGCCGACCACAAAATCGGCCAGTGCGGCGACATCGCGGTCGGCCACTACGCGCACCGGGCGCGCGGTGTTGACCGGACCCAGGAAGCCCGGCTCGCAGCCGAGGTGTTCGCGGATCTCGCTTTCGTTGGCCAGGCGGTAATCGGCCAGTCCGGGCACCTTGGCCAGCTTGATCTCGTTGACCGCGTGATCGCCACGCACCAGCACCAGCACGAAGCCGGCCTGCGTCATCACCGCCACCGACTTGACCGTGCGCTGCAGCGCGATGCCGAGCAACTGGGCCACGTCTTCACAGGTCTTCTGGGTGGGCGTTGCCACCTGCTGCATCGCTTCGCTGGCCGCGGCGCGCGGGGCAGGCGGTGCCGCACTGGCGGCTTCCACATTGGCGGCGTAATCGGAGCCAGTGGAGAACGCCAGCGAGTCTTCGCCGGAGTCGGCGATGACGTGGAATTCCTGCGATGCATCGCCGCCGATGGCGCCGGAATCTGCCTGCACGGCGCGGAAGTCCAGTCCCAGGCGGGTGAAGATGCGCGTATAGGCGGCGCGCATGTTGTCGTATTCGCGCGCCATGTCCTCGTCGGTGAGGTGGAACGAATACGCGTCCTTCATCAGGAACTCGCGCGCACGCATCACGCCGAAGCGCGGGCGGATCTCATCGCGGAATTTGGTCTGGATCTGATAGAAATTCAGCGGCAGCTGCTTGTAGCTGTTGATCTCCTGGCGCGCGAATTCGGCAGCGGCCTCTTCGGCGGTGGGGCTGTAGCAGAACTCCTGTTCCTTGCGGTCCTTGATCTTGAGCAGCTGCCCGCCGAACTTTTCCCAACGCCCGGTGGCGTCCCACAGCTCGCGTGGCTGGATGGTGGGAAACAGCACTTCCACTGCACCGGCGCGGTTCATCTCCTCGCGCACGATGGCCTCGACCTTGCGCAACACGCGCAAGCCCAGCGGCGACCAGGTGTACAGCCCGGAGGCCAGCTTGCGGATCATGCCCGCGCGCAGCATCAGGCGGTGGCTGACCAGCTCGGCGTCGGCCGGGGTTTCCTTGGTGGTGTGCAGGTGGAACTGGGAAAGACGCATCGGGCTTCGCTTGGGCGGAAAGCCGCTAGTTTGCCAGTCTCGGGCCCTGCCGGTCATCGCCGGGCGCGCGTTGCGGATTGTCGCTGGCCAGGGCGGACCGGTGCGGGCGGCTCAAGTGGCTGGCTTGCCGGCACACGTGCGCCATAGGCTGCGCGGTCGTCCGCATACATCCGTCACCGGTGCCCGGCGATCGTGCAGCTGTTGGGGCCGCGCTTCGTCTACGACCTACGCAGGTGCGGCCATCAGGTCGGGTGCGCTGGCTCGGCCGGTGCTCGCGGCACCAAGGTGCTTGGCTCCAGCCCGGCGGCGGGACGGCAATCCCGTCCTGGTACCTCTTCCCGGCTCAGGTGGCCGGGCCGCCTGGGGCTGCCGGCTTGCAATAGGCCTTGACGGCGGCGTCGGCCAGGTTCCTCTGGGTCGCACGGGCATCCTGGTCCAAGACGGCGCCAGGCTTGCCGTCGGCGCCGGCCGCCATGGAAACCTCTCCCTTGCCGCTGAGCAGTTCCAGATTGCGGCGCGCGGTGAGGCAGTCGGCCGATTCGGGCGCGGCCGTCTCTGCAGCAATGGCGGCGGTGCCGCTGCGCGCGTCGATTCGGCGCGCTTCATAGCGCTGGCCGGTCGGTGGCGGGGTTTCGGTGTAGTGGGTCACGCCCTTGGCGTCCTTCCACTTATAAAGATCGGTCGCGCCGGCGGCGGCGCTGACCAGCATCAACAGGGCGCAAAGCCCGGACGACAGCTGCATGTGGCTTCCCCTGGATGATTCCCGTCGCGATTGCAGCATCCGCAGCGGGCGCTGGCAAGTGATGGGCGCGCAAGGTGCTGAACCGGCAGGCGCGCTACCGCCGGACAGACCTCAGGCCCTACACTTGGCGGATGGATGAGATGAGACCGCCCCCGCGCTCGCGCACGATTTACCTGCTGCCGAACCTGTTCACCACTGCCGGGCTGTTTTCCGGTTTCTACGCCATCATCGCCGCCGCCAATGGGCAGTTCGTCCAGGCCGCCATGGCGGTGTTCGTGGCCGCGGTGATGGACGGGCTGGATGGCAGGGTGGCGCGTCTGACCAATACCAGCAGCGAATTCGGTGTGCAGTACGACTCGCTGGCCGATCTGGTCAGCTTCGGCATGGCGCCCGCGCTGGTGATGTACCACTGGTCGCTGTCGGCGCTGAAGTACGACAGTAGCGTGATGGGCCGGGTCGGTTGGTCGGCTGCCTTTTTGTATGCGGCCTGCGCGGCGCTGCGGCTGGCGCGCTTCAACACCCAGGTCGGCGTGGTCGACAAACGCTGGTTCATCGGCCTGGCCAGCCCGGCGGCGGCTGGATTGATGATGTCCTTCGTTTGGGCCTTCGCCGACGACAGCCTGGGCTTCGATGGCGAGCAGCTGCGCTATGTGGCGCTGGCGGTCACGGTGGTGTCGGCGTTGCTGATGGTCAGCCGAATCCGCTTCTGGAGCTTCAAGGGCGGCGCGCGCGGCCCGCGTGCCGACCGCGTGCCGTTCCTGGCGCTGGCGATCGCCACGGTGGTGATTGCGCTGTTGGTGATCGATCTGGCGCGCTCGTTGCTGGTGATCGGCGTGCTGTACGCCTTGTCGGGTCCGTTGATGTGGCTGTGGCGACGCTGGCGGCGCGTGCCCGAGCTGCCATGAGCCAGTTTTTGTGAGCGACTCAATGAGCGAGCCGATCTGGTCCGATTTGCAGGTGTCGTATCTGCAGGCATTGGGGCATACCGTGTACCTGGATCGCGATGCGGTCGATGCGTTGCCCGCGCCTGTCGAGATTGCCGAGCGCGCACCGATGGCCGCGCCGGCGCGTGTGGAGCGTGCGCTGCAACCTGCAACGGCCAATGCGCCCGTCGCGCGGCGGAATGCACCGGCGGCACCGGCCGAAGCGCCACGTGCGCCCAGCACTGCGCCAGCGTCGGTGCCGCAACGGCGCAGCCGGGTCGGCATGCCGGATCGCCTGCAGATGGCCTTGCTGCGCGCATCCGGCTGCAATCCGGGCGATCCTGCGACCCAGGCCTTGATGGCATCCTGGCCGCTGGCGGAACTGCGCGGCAACCCGGCCGCCAAGCGTGCACTGTGGCCGCAGCTGCGTGCGCTGCGTCGGCGCCGGGACCCGGCGTGAGCGCATTGAATGCGCCGCAACCCAGCTCGCTGCGCGCAATGCGCGAGAGCGACCTAGATGCGGTGATGGAGATCGAGCTGCGCGCCTATCCGTTTCCGTGGACGCGCAACATCTTTCGCGACTGCCTGCAGGCCGGATATCCCGGCTGGGTGATGGAGCAGGGCGGCCGGGTCATCGGCTATGGCGTGATCAGCATCGCCGCCGACGAGGCGCACGTGCTCAACGTCTGCATCGCACCGGAGGCGCAATCGCAAGGCCACGGTCGCGTGCTACTGCGCGCGCTGATCAAGGGCGCCTGCGATCGCGGTGCGCGGCGCGCGTTTCTGGAAGTGCGCCCGTCCAACCCCTCGGCCATCGCGCTGTACCACTCCGAAGGCTTCAACGAAATCGGCCGGCGCCCGCGCTACTACCCATCCCACACCGGACGCGAAGACGCGTTGGTGATGGCGATCGAGTTGTTCTTCGAAGGATTTTCCTGAGCGCACGCATTCGTCGTTGAGGGAGCGGCCAGTTGGCGTTGTTGCGCCGGATGCCGGCGCTGATGGTCTTCGATTCGATGCTTGTGCTGAGCGATTGCAGGATGCACCTGCGCATGGAGCGTTTGGTATCTCGCTTGCGCAACGAGCTCGCCTTGCCCTACCGAATGGCTTGGTGAGGTCGCAGCGAACCGGTCGCCGGAGCGGTCGATGGCGGCGCGGACCCATGCGCATCAGACGCGTGGCGTCAAATGATGCTGCGCCCGTGCAATCGATCTGACCGTGGTCATGCGGCATGCTGGCCACATTGGAGCGAGGGGCGTGCGCCTTGCGTACAACATGGGCCGACGCGCCGGTCTGCGAGGTGGCGAATGTTTCGCCATGGACCGATAGGCGCTTTTGCGTTGCTCCCAGTCGTAGGCGGGCGGCGCTTTCGTGTTGAATGCCGCGGCGCGGCAATGCATTGCAACGACTGGTACGCCGAAAAACAGATGTATTTGAATGGTGGCGTGCATTCTCGCGTGGCACGCCCCATGGCGTGACCCGCAATCTTGCTGCGTTGCAGTGTCCTTGCGCTGTCTCTGCGTGTCCTGATCGCAGCGTTTTGTCTCTTCTTTTGTGTCTCGCAAGCGTTTGCGTGATTGCGCATGCATATCCGAAAAACGTCTAGATACAAGCGGTTGCAATGCTCCTAGTATCGGCTCCGCGGAATGGAATATTCCATATCTGAATAATACGTTCCGAGTCCGCTGGACCAGGGGTGCGCCGCAGCGCGGCGCATCGAACCCATTCGAGGGAGAGATCAAGATGAAGCCGAAATTTTCGACGGCGGCCGCCGCGTCGCTGTTCGTTGGGTCGTTGCTGCTCACCGGCGTTGCCTATGCCGATGCGGCGTTGGAGGTTGCAACCACGGGTTGGGCGACCCAGAACGGCGGCACCAAGGGCGGCTCCAAAGCAGCTGCCGCCAATATCTACGTCGTCAAGAACGCCGCCGAGTTGAAAGCAGCATTGAGCGCAAGCGTCGGGAGCAACGGGCGCATCATCAAGGTCAGCGGCATCATCGATATCAGCGAAGGAAAGCCTTACACCAAAACCTCGGACATGAAGACGCGCGCGCGTCTGGACGTGCCCACCAAGACCACGCTGATCGGCATCACCAGCAACGCTGAAATTCGCGAAGGCTATTTTTACGTCAAGGCCAACGACGTCATCATCCGCAATATCACCATCGAAAATCCATGGGACCCGGAGCCGGTCTGGGACCCGGATGATGGCAGCGCCGGCAACTGGAATGCGGAGTACGACGGCCTGACCGTGGAAGGCGCCAGCAACGTGTGGGTGGACCATGTCACCTTCACCGATGGCCGCCGTACCGACGATCAGAATGGCACTGCAAATGGTCGTCCGAAACAGCACCACGATGGCGCGATGGACATCAAGAAAGGCGCCAATTTCGTCACCGTCTCGTACTCGGCCTTCAAGTCGCACGAAAAGAACAACCTGATCGGCT
Organism: Xanthomonas citri pv. citri; assembly: GCF_000961215.1. Classification (NCBI taxonomy): domain Bacteria; kingdom Pseudomonadati; phylum Pseudomonadota; class Gammaproteobacteria; order Lysobacterales; family Lysobacteraceae; genus Xanthomonas; species Xanthomonas citri. The sequence continues at coordinate 4,203,088 of NZ_CP008998.1, read as the reverse complement.
CCAGCGACAGCGCGTCCAGTACCGACAGCGGCAAGCTCAAGGTCACCATTCACAACACCCTGTTCGAAAACATTTCTGCGCGCGCCCCGCGCGTGCGCTTCGGTCAGGTGCACCTGTACAACAACTACCACGTCGGCAGCACCAGCAATGCGGTGTATCCGTTCTCCTACGCGCATGGCGTGGGCAAGGAGTCGAAGATCTTCTCCGAGCGCAACGTGTTCGAGATCAGCGGTGTCAGCAGCTGCGACAAGATCGCCGCCGACTACGGTGGCAGCGTGTATCGCGATCAGGGTTCGCTGCTCAACGGCAAGGCGCTGTCGTGCTCGTGGAATACCAACATCGGCTGGACACCGCCCTATACCTACAATCTGCTATCGGCAGACAAGGTCGCTGCAGACGTCAAGGCGAAAGCAGGCGCCGGCAAGCTGTAACTGCCGCTGGCTGCAGGGCTGCAAACGCGGTGCAGCACCCAGCTGCACAACGCCCGCAGTGATGCGGGCGTTATGCGTTTGGCGTGGTGATGGATGTGGTCTGGGGGGGGCATTGCATCGTGGAGCTGGGAAATGCTTGCAGCACCCTTGCCTTTCCATGCCGATCCATGACCGCTGGACACGCTGCAGGTACGTCCTTGCCGCTCCCTGCGTGGCGTCCATGTTGCGTCAGTGCCGTGCGCAATGGCGGTGCCGCGCACGCGCCAGGGCCCCGCAACCGTGCAGGGCGCCCGGCGTCGCTCAATCCTGCGCGGCGTTATTGGCAGCCTGGCCCGGGGTACATACCGGTTTCAGACGTTTGTCCACCAGCTTGCCCATGAGCCGGTCGCTCAACGGCAGCATGTCGCCGTTGAGGCGCCAGTCGTAGATCACGCTGAAAGCCAACACGCGCGCGACATAGTCGCGGGTTTCCTTGTAGCTGATGGTTTCGATCCAGAAGTCCGGCTCGAAATTCGGCCGCTGCGACTGCCAGCGTCCGGTGGGGCCGGGCCCCGCATTGTAGGCGGCAATGGTGAGGTAGGGCAGCCCGTAGGTGTTGAGCAGCTGGCGCAGATACGCCGTGCCGATGGCGATGTTGGTGTCCGGCTCATAGAGGCTGCTTGCACCCGCATAGCCGGGCAGGGCGATCCCCTTGGCGACGGCCGCGCCAGTGCCCGGCAATACCTGCATCAGGCCCATTGCGTTGGCCGGCGAGCGCGCGCGTGGATTGAAGATGCTTTCGGCACGGATTTCCGCAGCCACCCAGGCTGGGTCGATCGCATTCTTGGCGGCCTCGCGACGAATGCTGTCGTCGTGGTGCAGGGGGAAACGCAACGCATAGAGCCGTTGTTCGTCCGGCTGCTTGCCGAGCGCGAACACCGCACGGTCGAACCAGCCGTTGTCGCTGGCAACTTCCACTGCCAGCCGGCGCTGGGTGTCGTCGAAGCGGGTGGCGGCATCGTTCCACTCGGCCACGGCCCAACCGGGGCGATCGATCTGAAATAACGCGATTGCGCGGACCAGGGCCGGGTCGCGCGCAACGGCGGCCTTTGCCTGCGCGCTGTCGTTGGGCTCCCAGGGGCAAAGCCGGTAAGGTTGCTGCAGGCGGTCTGCGGCCAGGAAGCCGTGGAAGGTCGGCGATTGCGCGGCGGCGCGATACAGCGGCTGGGCCGCCGCCGCAGCGCCGGTCTTTTCGGCCAGGCGGGCTTCGAAGTACTGCCAGCGCGAGTCGCTGCGCTGGCTCGTCGGCATCTTGCGAATCGCGGCCAACGCCGCCGGCCAGTCGCCGCGCGACATCGCCTCACGTGCACGCCATTCGTGCAGGCGTTCGTCGTAGGACGCGTCCGGTACGGCATTGAGCCGATGCGCCGAATCCGGCAGATACGAGGCGACGGTCCACAATGCGATCTGATACAGCACCTGCCCACGCTGCGCCTGGCTGAAGCCGAGCGCACTGGCAAGTTGCGGTAGCTGCTGCTCGGCAGCGTCGGGATCGCTCTTGGCCAACTTGGCCAGCCCGTCGACCGCGATGCGGCGGCTGCGCTCGGTCTTGGGCCAACCTAGTGCGCGCGGGTGGATCTTGTCGAGAAAGGCAGCGTAATCGATGGCCAGCGTCAGATCGGCCGCCGGCAGACCACGCGCGGCGGTGCGCATCACCGCAGGCTGCTGTGCATCGGCAGCGGCTTCCACACGTTCCCAGCGCAGCGCCGGCGTAAGTTCACCGCGCGATTCCAGCCCGGCAACCACTGCATCGCAGGCATCGGGCAGCGCCTTGCCGTTGCGCCACAGCGTCAGCGCATCGCGGCTCCACTGTGCATCGGCCTTGCCGGTGGCCAGGCGCGCGGTCAGTTGCGCGCAGCGCAGGCCGGCGTTGTCGGTGGACTTCCAGTTGGCCAGCAGCGTGTTCCAGTCTTGCCGCCGCGCCACCGCCGGCAGCCACGTGTTGCGGAAGCTCTCAGCCACGGGCTGGCCGGCATAACGCTGCAAAAATGCTTGCGCCTGCGCATTGGAGACGGTGTCGATACTGCGCTTGAGCGCGGCAAATTCCAGCCATCCATACAGCGGATGGCGGCTCAATGCAGCGAGCTGGCCGGCATCGGTCTGGCCGCGCTCTGCGGCCGCGATGGCATCGCGCATGGCAGTCAGCTGTGGGTCGAGGGTTTGCGCGTGCAATGCGGTGCTGCCAAGGCACAGCAGACAGATGAAAACAGTGGCAAGGCGGGGGGCATAAGTCATGGCGCGATGATACCCAAGCACGCCTGAGCGCCTGAGTGAATACGCGTCCTTCGCGCGTGATGGAGATGGCCGTCTTCGCTTGCATGCGCAATGGGTCGAGCACGCACGTGCGTGCAGATGACACCTCGTCACGATCGCTGCGGCACCGTGCGTTGCTGCACCGCCAGTTGCGGCGCGTTAATTTTTCGTTTAAGAATTGGGAAGGACCGCAGGGCACGGGGGCGTGCGGACACTCAAGAATCCTTCTGGAGAGAGAAAGGATGAAGCGTCTGATTGGCCCCCATCGGTCATGCCTGGCCGTGCAGTTGTCATTGTGTCTGATCCCCACGCTCGCCTGGGCGCAACAGCCCGAGGCCGCACCGAGCACGCGCACGCTCGACAGCGTGCAGGTCACCGGCACGCGCATCAAAACCGCCGAGTTGCAGGGGCAGGTACCGATCCAGACGCTCAATCGCGCCGACATCGAACGCACCGGCCTGACCTCCATCGGCGAAGTGCTGCAGGAGCTCACCGCGTCCGGTTCGGCGCTCAATGCCAAGTTCAATTCGTCGGGCAACTTCGGCTTTCCGCCCGATGGCAGTGGCGTGGGTGCCGGCTCGGCGCAGGTGGATCTGCGCCATCTCGGTTCCAAGCGCGTGCTGGTGCTGGTGGATGGCATTCGCTGGGTCAATGAATCCTCCGCGTCCGGCGTGGGCTCGTCGACCGATCTCAACACCATTCCGCTGGCGATCGTCGAGCGCATCGAAGTGCTCGAAGACGGCGCCTCGTCGTTGTACGGCTCGGATGCGATTGCCGGTGTGGTCAACATCATCACCCGTCGCAGTTTCGACGGTGCGCAGGTCACGCTCAACTACGGGCAGTACGGCAAGGGCGATGGCACCAACCAGGGCATGGACCTGGCGTGGGGCACCAGCGGAGAGAATTTCAGCCTGTTTCTGGGCGCAAGCTATGTCAAACAGGATCCGATCTATGCGCGCGATCGTGCGCAGGCCCGCTTCCCGATTCCTGGCACCGGGCTGACCTTCGCCAGCTCGGCGACGCCGGATGGCCGCTTCCAGTTCGTCGATCCCAACACCGGCGTGCGCCAGAACCTCACGCCCAATGCCGGCGTCGGCACACCGCAATACGATGGCAGCGGCGGTTGCACGCGCAGCGACGACTATCACTGCTTCGGCACCGCAGACCGCTACAACTTCGCCGAGCAGAATCTGTTGCTGACACCGTCCGAGCGCAAGGGCGTATTTGCGCAGTTCCGCTATTACTTCAACGACGACGTGCAGTGGTACGTCAAGGCGTTGGGCAACCGGCGCGAATCGACCAACCAGGCCGCGCCGGAGCCTATCTTCCTCGGGCCCGACGCCGGCACCGGCAACCCGCTGGCGGACAACATCGTGATCTCCGCGCTCAACCCGTTCAACCCGTTCGGATTCGATCTGGATTCGGCCACCAATCTGATCCAGATCGGTCGCAGGCCGGTGGAAGGCGGGCCGCGGCGTTACGAGCAGCAGGTCGACACCCAATATTTCGGCACCGGCCTGGTCGGCACGTTCGAAGGCGCAGGGCGGACCTGGTTCTGGGACGTCAACGGCATCTACAGCAAGAACAAGGCCGAGCAGACCAACTACGGCAGCTACAACCTCTACAACATCAACCTGGCGCTGGGCGACCCGGCTGGCTGCGCGGCCGTGGCTGGCTGCGTGCCACTGGATATCTTCAGCGGTGCCGGCAGCATCACGCCGGAGATGTTGCGCTGGATTCAGCCGGTGGTGCGCGACCGCAGCCAGAACGAATTGAGCCTGTTCACCGCCAACCTCAGCAGCGAGTTGTTCCAGTTGCCCGGCGGTGCGGTGTCGTTCGCCAGCGGTTACGAATACCGCAAGTACGAGGGCTCCTATCAGCCCGATCCGCTCACCGTGGCCGGGCGTTACAACGGCGTGCCCTCGTTGCCCACGGCGGGCAGCTACGACGTCAACGAAGCCTATCTCGAACTCAATATTCCGATCTTCGCCAACTCCGCATTGGGCGACAAACTGGATCTGAATATCGCCGGACGCTATTCGGACTATTCGACATTCGGTGGCGAGTTCACGCCGAAGTACGGTCTGCGTTGGCAGGTCACCGATGAGTTCGTGTTGCGCACCAGTTATGCGGAAGGCTTCCGTGCGCCGACCATCGGCGAGTTGTTCGGTTCGGCGGCACGTGCGGATCTGCAATTGTCGGACCCGTGCTCGATCGGTCTGGGCGGCACCGCGCCGCGTGGCAGCGCGGCCAACTGCGCAGCGCTCGGCGTGCCGACGGGCTACCAGCAGGCCAACCAGCAGATCTCGGTCACCACCGGCGGCAATGAACAACTGGACCCGGAGCATTCGCGCAGTTTCAGCGCGGGTTTTGTCTTCAGCCCTGGATTTGCGAGCGATGCCAGCTGGTCCGACCGCCTCGATCTGGAGGTGACCTTCTATCGCCATCATGTGGATGGTGCGATCCAGGCGATCAATGCGCAGACGCAGCTGGATTTGTGCGTGGATACGCTGGATGCGTTGTACTGCGATGGCATCGCGCGGGCGTCCACCGGCGGCATCAATGCCTTCAACAACCGGCTGACCAACCTGGGCTCGATCAAGACCGACGGCTGGGACGTGGATCTGTTCTGGACGCTGCCGGAAGCCGCGTTCGGGCGCTTCAAACTCTCGTGGCAGAACACCTTGGTAGGCCGTTACGAGGCGCTGGGCGCGGCAGGTCAGCGGCAGCCGCAAGGGCCGGGTATCGAGGTGGTCGACAGCGCAATTCCGGAGTGGACCAGCAACGCAGTACTGGATTGGTCGCTGGGCAACTGGACGGCTTCGTGGACTGCGCGGCACATTTCCAAACTCACCGAGCAATGCGGTGACGCGGTGGAGTTTGCGGTGTGTTCTGATCCGACGGTGGGAACCAACCGGCTGGATGCGATTACCTATCACGATGCGCAGGTGGGCTATCGTGTGGATTGGCTCAAGGGCCTGCAACTCACGGCCGGCTTGAACAACGTATTCGACAAGGATCCGCCGATCTGCCTGTCCTGCTCCCTCAACGGCTACGACGCATCCACTTACGATATCCCCGGTGGACGTTTCTGGTATGCGCGTGTGGATTTGAAGTTCTAGTCCACAGCGCTTACATCGCGGACAGATGCGATGAATTATGCGCCGGGCAGTGGAGTTGCGATTTACTGCAGGGCCTTGCCCGCCCACCATCGCGGGACACGCTGCAAATACGTCCCTGTAAGCTCCGTGGCGGCATCCATGCCGCCATGGGTTTATGGCGTGTTCCGCGAGCGGTGAGGGCACCGCGCACTCGACACGCTGCTCCGACCCTGAGCGCGACCGCACGACTGCGGCGCGCTCGACTGACCGACTTGCTCAGATCTTCGCGCGCTGCTCGCGCAGGCCGGTCAGTTGCGTGGTCCAGTCGTTCAAGCGCGCGCGCTCCTGTTCGACCACTGCAGCTGGCGCATTCTGCACGAACGTCGCGCTGCCGAGTTTGCCGTTGCACTTGCCGATCTCGCCTTCCACGCGCCTGATTTCCTTGTCCAGGCGGGTGCGCTCTGCATCCATGTCGACCAGGCCTTCCAGTGGCACCAGCAACGTGAGTTCGCCGACGATGGCGGCGGCCGACGGCGGGGTGTCCTGGCCAGCGTCCAGCCAGTCGATGCTTTCCAGCTTGAGCAGGAACGACAACTGCGAGGCGAAGCGGGCAACGCGCGGGCGGTCGTCGGCAGTGCCGGCCTGCAGCAGCAGGCGCACCTGCTTGGACGGCGGCACGTTCAATTCGCTGCGCACGCGGCGCAGCGCCGACACCATCGACTTGAGCCATTCGACATCGGCTTCAGCGCTGGCATAGCTGCCGGTATCGACATCGCCGGGCTGCGGGAAGCTCTGCAACGAGATTGTGGCGGTGGTAATGCCTAGGCGCGGTGCGACCTGCTGCCACAATTCTTCGGTGACGAACGGGGTGAGCGGGTGCAACAGGCGCAGCAACGACTCCAGCACAAACAGCAGCGTGTGGCGCGTGCTGGCGGCCGCGTCGGCGTCCTGATGGTTGAGCGCCGGCTTGGCCAGCTCCACGAACCAGTCGCAGAACGCATTCCAGGCGAATTCGTACAGCGATTGCGCGAGCAGGTCGAAGCGATAGTTGGCGTAATGCGCGTGGGTTTCCGCGGTGACCTTGTCCAGGCGCGCCAGGATCCACTTTTCCGCTTCGGTGCGCGGCTGCGGCACGCCGGTAAAGCGTGCGCCTTCGCTGTTCATCAACACGAAGCGCGTGGCGTTCCACAGCTTGTTGCAGAAGTTCTTGTAGCCCTCGGCGCGGCCCAGATCGAACTTGATGTCGCGGCCATGCGTGGCGAGCGCGGCGATGGTGAAGCGCAGCGCGTCGGCACCGTGGGCGATGATGCCGTCCGGGAATTCCTTGCGTGTGGCTTTTTCGATCTTGGGCGCATCCTTCGGCTTCATCAGCCCGCTGGTGCGCTTGGCCACCAGGTCTTCGATGCTGATGCCGTCGATGATGTCCAGCGGATCGAGCACGTTGCCCTTGGACTTGGACATCTTCTGGCCCTGCGCATCGCGAATCAGGCCGGTGATGTAGACATCGCGGAACGGCACCTGGCCGGTGAAGCTGTCGGTGGCCATGATCATGCGCGCCACCCAGAAGAAGATGATGTCGAAGCCGGTGACCAGCACCGACGACGGCAGATAGCGCCCGAAGCCGCGCTCGGCCATCGCCTGCGCATCCGGCCAGCCCAGCGTGGAGAACGGCCACAGCTGCGAAGAGAACCAGGTTTCGAGCACGTCGCTGTCCTGATGCAGCGCAATCTCCGCACCCAGGCCATGTTTGGCGCGCACCTCGGCTTCGTCATGGCCCACGTAGCACTTGCCTGCATCGTCGAACCACGCCGGAATGCGATGGCCCCACCACAGCTGACGGCTGATGCACCAATCCTGGATATTCTCCATCCAGTGACGATAGGTGTTGATCCAGTTCGGCGGCACGAATTTGATCTGGCCGCTTTCGACCAGCTCCAGCCCGCGCTTTGCCAGTGCATCCATTTTCACGAACCACTGATCCGTGAGGTAGGGCTCGATCACCTGGCCGGTACGATCGCCGCGCGGCACCTGCAGCTTGTGCGGCTTGGTTTCGACCAATACGCCCAGGTCTTCCAGTTCCGACAGCACCAGCTTGCGTGCGTCATAACGATCCAGGCCGCGATAACGCTCCGGCGCATTCTCGTTGATGGTGGCGGTGACAGTGAACAGGTTGATCAGCGGCAGGTCATGCCGCACACCCACCTGATAATCGTTGAAATCGTGCGCAGGCGTGACCTTGACCACGCCGGTGCCGAAGGCGCGGTCGACGTAATCGTCGGTGATCACTGGCACGTGCCGGCCGGTCAGCGGCAACACGATGCGGGCGTTATGCAGCGTGAGATAACGCGCATCTTCAGGGTGCAGCATCACTGCGGTGTCGCCGAGCATGGTTTCCGGGCGCGTAGTGGCCACCACCAGATAATCGCGGGTCTCGCGCAGCGTCTCATTGCCGTCGGCATCGTGCTCGACGTGTTCGTAGCTGACGTCATCGGCCAGCGGGTAACGGATCGACCACAGGAAGCCGTCTTCTTCGACGTTTTCCACTTCCAGGTCGGAGATCGCGGTCTTCAGCACCGGATCCCAGTTGACCAGGCGCTGGCCACGGTAGATCAGACCTTGCTCGTACCAGCGCACGAACGCTTCGTTGACCGCGGCCGACGGCTGCGGGTCCATGGTGAAGGTGCTGCGCGACCAATCGCTGGAGGTGCCCAGGCGGCGCATCTGGCGCTCGATGGTGTCGCCGGATTCGGCTTTCCATTCCCACACCTTGGCGATGAAGCCCTCGCGCCCCAGCGAATCGCGCGTTTGTCCCTTGCCTTCCAGCGCCAGATTGCGCGAGACCACCATCTCGGTGGCGATCCCGGCATGGTCGGTGCCCACCTGCCACAAGGTGTCGTAACCACGCATGCGGTGATAGCGCACCAACGCATCCATCAGCGTCTGCTGAAATGCATGGCCCATGTGCAGCGTGCCGGTGACATTGGGCGGCGGCAACAGCACGGTGTAGGGCTCACCCTTGCCGGACGGCACGAAATAACCGGCCGCCTCCCACTGCGCATACAGGCGCGATTCGAAGGAAGAGGGATCGTAGCTGGAGGCGAGGGTGGTCATAAGGCAGGGAATGGGGAGTCGGGAATAGGGAATAGGGAATAGGGAATGGGTAAAGCGGGAGGTGCTGATCGGTGACGGTCTAATGGGACGGAGCCAAGTTTCGATTCCCCATTCCCCATTCCCGATTCACATGTCGTACTTGGTCAGTTCCAGGCCCAGGGCCTTGTATTGTTTCCAGCGTTCGCGCAGCGGTTCGCGGGCAGCGGGGTCGGCGGGGACGACTTCGAGCACGCGGTCGCAGGCGCCCAGGTACGGGTCGTCGCGCAGGTTGATCACCAGCGGGCGCGAGGGGGCGGCGAATTCCGGTGCGGCGATCAGCACCGGTGCCAGTTCGTCTTCCTCGTCGGTGCCGGCGATCTGGTGCGGCACGTAGGCCTCGTCGTCGAACGCCCACAGCAGATCGTCCAGCGCTTCGGCCTGCTCCGCATCGCGGGCCAGGATCAGCGTGGACAGGTTGGCGTCGTTGGCCTTGCGCGCCAGCTCGCAGACCAGCCGCAGCGGTTCGTTGAGGAAGCGCGGCTTGGCGATCAGATAAAAATCGGCACGGGGCATGGTCAGATCACGAAACGGAAGGAAAAACGGATTCGGCAATGATGCTGCCGAGCGTGAACAGCAGGCCGGACGCCAGGATCACCAGCACGAACCCGCCCATCGCCCGTAAGCGCCGACCGGCAGGCCGCGCGCGATACAGATAGATGGGGATGAATACCAGCCAGGCCAGCACCATCCCGATGTTGAGCCACATGGGGCGGCGAACGCCGTACTGGCGGCTGTCGGCCGCCAGCCAGACGAAAATCAGCGCCAGCAACAGCGCAAACCGCACCAGGTCGCTGGCAAGCCCGTTCCAGTTGGGCAGCGTGCTGGTGACCCCGTCCGCCAGCACGAATCCGGCGATCAGGGCCAGTGCAGCGCGCGGCGACATCAGGCGGCGCGGTCCAGCAACCACTGCGTCAGCAGGCCCACCGGGCGGCCGGTGGCCATGCCGCGCTTGCCTTCGTCGCTGGCGACGCCAGCGATGTCCAGATGCGCCCAGCGCTGGTTTTCGGTGAAGCGCGACAGGAAGCAACCGGCGGTGATGGCACCACCCCAGCGGCCGCCGATGTTGTAGACATCGGCGAAGGTGGAATCCAGCAGCCCCTGATATTCGTCCCACAGCGGCAGGCGCCAGGCGCGGTCGAACACGTGCTCGCCGGCGGCCAGCAATTCGTTAGCCAGGTCGTCGTGCTTGCTCATCAGGCCGGCGGTCTGGTGGCCCAGCGCCACCATGCAGGCGCCGGTCAGCGTGGCCACGTCCACCAGTGCCTCGGGGTTGAAGCGTTCGGCGTAGGTCAGCGCATCGCACAGGATCAGGCGGCCTTCGGCGTCGGTATTGCCGACTTCGATGGTCTTGCCGGACATGCTGGTGATCACGTCGGAGGGGCGGTAGGCGTTGCCGTCGATGGCGTTCTCGACCGCCGGCACCACCACCACCAGATTGATCGGCAGCTCGGCCTTGACCGTGGCCACGAAGGTGCCGATGACGTTGGCGCCACCGCACATGTCGTACTTCATTTCCTCGATGCCGCCCTGCGTCTTGAGGTTGACGCCACCGGTGTCGAAGGTGATGCCCTTGCCGACCAGCACGTAGGGGCGCGCGTCGCCGCCGCCATTCCACTTCAGCACGATCAGGCGCGGGCGGTTGGCCGAGCCACGTGCCACCGACAACAGCGAACCCATGCCGAGCGCTTCCATCTGCGCCTCGTCCAGGATCTCGGCCTCGGCGCCGCGGAACTTGCCGGCAAACGCGGCCGCGGTGTCGGCCAGGTAGGCCGGGGTGCAGTAGTTCGGCGGCAGGTTGCCCAGCTCGCGGGCGAATTCCACGCCTTCGGCGGTGGCCACGCCCACGGCGAGCGCGCGGGCGTCGTCGCCGGCAATCGCCAGGGTGGTCAAGCCGGTTTCATCCACCTTCTTCTTGCCCAGCGTGGCGGTGTAGCGATAGGCCGCGTGGTCGCTGACGGTCACCGCCTGGCGGATGTTCCAGGCTGCATCGCGGGCCTTGACGGTGAGTTCGGTCAGGGTGAGCAGGGCGGTGCCGACCGCGCCGGTCTTCAGCGCCCGGGTCGCATCGCCGACGGCCTTGAGGTAAGGCGCCACGCCGAACTTGCCGGCTTCGCCCAGGCCGACCACCAGCACGCGCGGCGCGGTGACGCCGGGCAGGTCGTGCAGCAGTGTGGTGCTGCCGGTCTTGCTGGCCACGTCGCCGCGCGCGACCAAGGCCGTCAAACGGCCCTGGCTGGCGCTGTCCAGCGCCTGGGCAGCGGGCGAAAGGGTCTTGTCGGCGAACACGCCAACCACGATGCAGTCGACGGCAGCGCTTGCCGGCGCGTCTTGGTTCAGGGTGAATTGCAGGGCCATTGATCAGATTCCGTAGGCAAATCCGTACAATCGCGGGCTGTTTACGCCAACCGGACTAGGCTGGCGGCGCCGCGAACGAATCCGAGAGTTTAAAACAAGCCCACCCCATGCCGAAGCTCGATCGATACCTGCTCAGCGATTTCACCCAGAGCTTCCTGGCCACCTTGATCGTGCTGCTGGTCGTCAGCGTCGGCGGCGTGCTGGTGGATATCCTCGGCAATATCGCCGACGGCCGCATCCCGGCGCGCTTGCTGCTGTCGCAGGTGGGGCTGCAATTCGTGGCGTATCTGCCCATCATCCTGCCGCTGGCCTTGATGCTGGGCCTGCTACTGGCACTGGCGCGGCTGTACCGCGATTCAGAAATGGCCGTCATTACCGCCATTGGCGTGGGTCCCAGGCGCATGCTGCGGCCGATGCTGATGCTGGTGGTGCCGGTGGTGGTGGTCATCGGGTTGTGCTCGCTGTGGCTGGGCCCCTGGGCGAGCCGCACCGCCAAGGCGATGCTGGAGGACGCCAATCGCAGCGTGCTGATGGCCGGCCTGGAGTCGGGCCAGTTCACGCCGCTGTCCGGTGGTGGGGTGGTGTACCTGCAGACGATCTCTGCCGACGGCAAGGGCCTGGGCAAGGTCTTCATGCAGCGCCAGCAGAACGATCGCATCGATGTGGTCACCGCCGACCGCGGCGCGATGTTCTTCGAAGGCAAAACCGACCGTTACCTGCGCCTGGACGATGGCTACCGCACGGAAGGTCCGGCGAGCGGCGCGACCCTGGACTACCGATTGATGAAGTTCGCCAGCAGCGATATCGCCTTGCCCGACCGCACCCGCGTGCACGATGCCAACGACCCGGAAGTGATGTGGACCACCCAACTGCTGTCGGACGAACGCCCTGCCGCGCGCGCCCAGCTGCATGAGCGCCTGGCGCCGCCATTGCTGGCACTGGCGTTCGCCTTGCTCACCTTGCCGCTGTCGCGCAGCGCACCGCGGCAACAGCGTTATGGCCGGATCATGCTGGCGTTTCTGGCCTACATGGTGGGCACCAATCTGATGATCGTCGGCACCCAGTGGATCGCCAACGGCAAGACCCCGGCGGCGCTGGGCCTATGGTGGTTGACGCTGCCGCTGCTGGCCGTGGCGGTATGGGCGTATGCGCGCGACGGCCGCGTGCGTCGGCCGAGGGCGCGCGCATGAGGCTGACGCCGCGGGTCCACGATTGGTATGTCGGTCGGGTGGTGCTGTTTACCGTGCTGCTGACCTGGGCGGTGCTGCTGGGGCTGGATCTGGTCAACGCCTTAGCCAGCGAAGCCAAGAACATCGGGCAGGGCAGCTACACCTTCGGGCACGCGGTGGCTTACGTGGCCTACACCGTGCCGCGCCGGGCCTATACCTTGTTCCCGACGGCCGCGGTGATTGGCGCGCTGATGGGACTGGGCCAGTTGGCCGCCACCTCCGAGCTGACGGCGCTGCGCGCGCTGGGTGTGTCGCGCAAACGCATGTCCGCCTCGGTCGTCGCAGCGATGGCGCTGCTGACCGCCAGCATGGTGATCAGTGGTGAAACCATCGGGCCATGGGCACAGAACCAGGCCGACACGCTCAAGGCCAGTGCCCGCTACAACAGCGATATGGCGTCTTCGCGCTACGCCGGGCTGTGGGCGCGAGAGGGCGACACCTTCCTCAACGCCTTGAGTGGTGAAGAGAAGCTGCTCGATGGCGGTGGCACCGCACTGGATCTGCACGATGTGCGGCTCTACCACCTTGATTCCAGTGGCAGGATGCAGCAATTGACCTACGCCTCGGTGGCCGAACACCGCGACGGCCGTTGGACCCTGCGTCAGGTCCGTCGCGACACCTTCCAGGAACGCTCGGTGCAGCGCGAAACCTTTCCCGAATTGCCGTGGCAATCGCAACTGAATCCTGCTGCGCTGGCCGCTGGCCTGGCCAAGCCGCGCAATCTCTCCGCGCACGATCTGGAGCAGAGCATCGAATACCGTCGCCGCAATGGATTGGACGCGCGCGATTACGAGGATCAGTACTGGAGCCGGTGGTTCTATCCGCTAAACGTGCTGGCGCTGTGCATGGCGGCAATCCCGTTCTCGTTCGGCTCGCTGCGCAGCGGTGGCTTGGGCAAGCGCCTGTTCCTGGGCATTCTGTTTGCGCTGGGTTTCTGGCTGCTGCAGCTGTTCTTCGGCCGCATGGCCGGCGCCCTCAAGCTCGATTACCGCATTGCCTATGCGCTGCCGCCCATGGTGATGCTGGGTGTGTCGGCGTGGTTGTTCCGCAGGCGTAGTAGCTGAGCGCATGCGGCGGGTGAGCGTGGTGGGTGTGGCGCTCTGCCTGCTATACCTGGCGGCAACTGCTTTTTGCGTGTGGGGTGCGCTCAGCGCTCAGGGCGATCCCAAGGGCCACTTCGTTCTGCTGCAATTGCCGTTGACGCCTCAGCTGATCGCACTGAACGCCCTCCACGCGGATGCCTGGTTGACCAACATGCGTTGGACGGCAAGTTATGCGTTGTTGGTTCCGCCATTTTTAGCGGTGCTGTATGCGTTTGGGCATGCATTTCAGTGGTTGATTGCGCGCGCCTTCTTGGGTGCCAAATAAGCCGCAGCCCGGTTTGGTCGCTGCCGCTAGCCCTAGAGCATTCCAGGTGCAGTCGCATGCATCGAAGATGCGGGAGCTTCGATAGGAAAGTTGTGGACTGCCGGCCCGATTACTGCAATTTCCTGGCAATACGCTCCAGCCGCGTCTTACTCGCACGGTCATGCCAGGTTAGCCGGTCGCGATCCAGCCACGCCCACCAGAATCCCAGTCCGCCCAGCGCCAGCGACAAGCTGCCGACGGCATAGCGGATCCACAGCGCACGCCAGGACACCTGTGGGTCGATCAAGCGCAGCCGCCAGGGGCGCATGCCCAGCGTCTGCCCGCCGCGCCGCCAGCTCACGGTGGCGTAGATGCCTGCGGCGATCCAGCAGCACAGCCACAACAGCCATTGCCAGCCGCTGAAAGGCGCGATGTTTTCGCGCGCGGGGTGCCCGGCGAGCGTAAAGCCCAGCGTGAAGACGGTGGAGATCAGCATCGACAGCGCCAGCACCGGCCAGGCGTCGTAGCACAACGCCAGCAGCCGCCAGCCCACCAGGGCAGGCGCGCGTGCAACGCGAGGCGAAGGAATTGAGGTCATGGCGCGAGCATAACGGTCGCCCAGCACTGCGCAACGCCGCGCTGCAGTAGCCGCGCTCTGGTGCCTGCACGCGCTGACGCACGCGATACATCGAACTGCGATCAATCGCATCCTGGCGCGAAGGCTGATGCGCAGACGCGGCATGTTCAATTGGGCGCATGCCCATGCCGGGGACCTACCGGCCATGGCAGCTCTGGCGTCGCGATCCGGATTGCCTGCCCGCCTGCGGACGACGCGTGCTGATCACGCATAACAATGACGCGCACAGGTCCTAGCCCGCGCGCGCAGGCAAGGCACCTACCGGCAACCCGCACTGCGTCCGCTCTCAAAACGCGCGCCGCGTTTTATGCTGTGGCGATGTCTGCCAGCAGCCCCGCCGAACGCCGCCAACTAGCCCGCCACCTGCCGCCGGTGCAGCCGGCTGATGCCAGCGTCATCGAACGGTTTCTCGACCGGTTCTGGGCCGAGCAGGGCGTGGCGCGGCAGACCCTGGAGAGTTATCGGCGCGATCTGGAAGGGCTGGCGCGTTGGCGCGATGGCGCTGGTGGCGGCTTGCTGGGCATCGACCGTGCCGCCCTGTTCGACTATCTGCGCTGGCGCACCCGGGCGAATTATTCTCCGCGCAGCACGGCGCGGCTGTTGTCGACCTTGCGTGCGTTCTACGGACTGTGCCTGCGCGATGGCGCGCGCAGCGACGACCCCACCGCCTTGATCGACCCGCCGCACCTGCCACGCTCGCTGCCAAAGGCCTTGACCGAAAGTCAGATCGAGGCCCTGCTGGCTGCGCCGGACCTTGACACACCTGCGGGCCTGCGCGATCGCGCCATGCTGGAACTGATGTACGCCGCGGGCCTGCGTGTGAGCGAGCTGGTCAACCTGCCGGCAGTGGGGGTGAACCTGCGCCAGGGCGTGTTGCGGGTGACCGGCAAGGGCAGCAAGGACCGGCTGGTGCCGCTGGGCGAGGAATCCCAGCATTGGTTGGAGCGTTACCTGCGCGAGGCGCGCCCGCTGCTGGCCGCGAACAAGCCGGTGGCAGCGGTGGACGGGCAGGTGCCGTTGTTCATCGATGTCTCCCGCCAACCGCTCAGTCGTCAACAATTCTGGGCGCTGGTCAAACGCTACGCAGCGGTGGCCGGCATCGACCCGGCCACGGTCAGCCCGCACGGGCTGCGCCACAGCTTTGCCACCCATCTGCTCAACCACGGCGCCGATCTGCGCGCGTTGCAGATGCTGCTGGGCCACAGCTCGTTGTCGACCACCCAGATCTATACGCTGGTGGCGCGCCAGCATCTGCAGAAACTGCACGCCAGTCATCATCCGCGTGGTTAGTCCGCGCGGCGCCTCGCCATGGGCGTGCGCGCTGGCGACGCGCCGGTCGCGGTTGCGGTAGAGCTGCGACCAGGCCAATCGCCTGCCCGCGGCCGCACCAACACCGCCAGCTGACGTTGTTGGTACCTCGCCAGACCCGCTCGGCGGCCGTGGCGGCCCTGCCGGTCAGGGTGGCGCCGGCCGGTGTGGCCTCCTCGTTGTCATACCTCGTGCTGACGGGCAGCGCCGGGCGCCATGCGGCGCTGTACTCCAGGAAACAAAGAGAGCGGGGGACGACGCTTGGGGGGCACCTTCAGGGGGCCTTGCGACGGCGAAAACGCCGAGCCCATCGCCAGACGCGGCAGACCACGCTCTGCACTGCGTCTGTCCAACAGGTGCAGCAACGGGGTGCCTGCAGCGCTCACAAACTGTCGCGGCCGCGGCCAGGCTTCATCTGCGCTGTGCGAGAATCCCGGCACCTCATTCCATCTGGATGCGTGAATGTATCGTCTTGCCATCGCCGCGCTGCTGGGCGCGATCAGCCTTACCGCCTGCGCACAATCCTCGCAGCCTGCGGCAAGCACTGCCGGCGCCAAGCCAGCCGCTGCGCCCGCCGCCACCGGCACCGGCACCGTGGACCAGCGCGTGAGCACGGCGCTCAAGGCGCTGGACCCGGATTTCAAACCCGATTACATCGGCGCTGCGCCGTTCCCCGGCTTTCGCGAAGTGGTCGTCGGCGGGCAGGTGCTGTACGTCAGCGACGACGGTCGTTACCTGATCCAGGCGCAGCCGTTCGACATCCAGAACAAGCAGTTCGCCGCCAGCCCGGGCTTGCTGGCCTACCGCCGCAAGCAGCTGGACACCGTGCCCAAGGCCGACCGCATCGTGTTCGCGCCGGCCAACCCGAAGTACACCGTCACCGTCTTCACCGATGTGGAGTGCGGTTACTGCCGTAAGTTGCATAGCGAGATCGGCGAGCTCAACAAGCAGGGCATCGCGGTGGAATACCTGGCGTTCCCGCGCATGGGCCTGGGCAGCCAGGACCATAAGGAAATGATTGCGGTGTGGTGCGCTGCCGATCGCAAGCAGGCGCTCACGGCCGCCAAGTCGGGTCAGCCGGTCGCCTCCAAGGACTGCAAGAACCCGGTGTCGATGGAATACAACCTGGGCCAGCGCCTGGGCGTCAACGGAACGCCGGCGATCTTCGCCCCCGACGGCACCCAGCTCGGTGGCTACCTGCCGCCAGCCCAGTTGCGTGAGGCGCTGGAAAAGCGTGCCGTGAGCACGGCGGGCGGCAGCCGCTGAGGCCGTCTCGGCTCTGATCATCGTGGCGCGTCGCCGATAGCGCCGTTGCGTTGATCGTCTGCGCAACGACAAGGCCCGGGTCCGACTGCATCCGGGCCTTTGCTGTTTCTGGGGGTTAGCCGCCATCTAGAGCGTGTCATGCACGTTGAGATGAAATGCGTTGGCTGCCAGCGGTGCGGCGCGGGTCCTGCGTGGCGCCGGCTCGGCGTGCGCTTCGTGCCGCTGACGGCCAACCCTCCGGGGGCGCCCTGTGGCGCGCCGATACCGCGTTGCGCGCCTTGCCCAGGCGGCCAGCCTGGGCCCGCAGCGCACGGCTTGTCTCGACGCGCCACGGAACGCTTCACACGCGCCTCAACGTCCATAACACGCTCTAGTCGCGTCCTTCATGCTGGCCGGTGCAACGTGCGCGCATGGGGCGGCGACAAGGGTCCCGCCTGACGATTCCCATTCCCGAGTCCCGCCATCGCACGCGCAGTCCGGCGTCGATTCATCAGCTCCGTTACAATCTGCAGCCCCGTTTCTGACACGGTTCCCCGGACATGATGGTCCTCGAGGGCGCTTCCGCCCTTTCGCCGTTCCGCCGCGCTCGGCTCGAAACCCGCCTGCAAACCCTCGTTCCCGCGCTGCGTATCACTGGCGCCTGGCACGTGTACTTCATCCGTCCCGAGGCCGGGCAATCGCCCGACCAGGCCACCTTGCAGCGGATCCTGCAGGCCAACGCCGCGCCCGCCGAGCGCGATGCCGATGCCTCCTCGCGCTACGTGGTGCCGCGCCTGGGCACCTTGTCGCCGTGGTCGAGCAAGGCCACCGAACTGGTGCGCGGGGCTGGGCAGCCGATCCAGCGCGTGGAGCGCGGCACCCGCATCGATCTGGCCGGCTGGCCGGACGACGCGTCCGCCCAGGCCGCCGTGGCCAAGTTGCTGCACGACCCGATGACGCAATCGCTGCTCGGTTCGGCCGCCGCTGCCGAAGCGCTGTTCAACGTGCCCGACCCGGGCCAGCTGCGGCGCGTGCCGCTGGATGGGCTGGAGCAGGCCAACCGCGACCTGGGCCTGGCCCTGGCGCAGGACGAGATCGACTACCTGCGCGAACGTTTCGGCGCGCTGGGCCGCGACCCGGCCGACGTCGAGCTGATGATGTTCGCCCAGGCCAACTCCGAGCATTGCCGGCACAAGATCTTCAATGCCACCTGGACCATCGACGGCAAGCCGCAGGAGCGCTCGCTGTTCCGCATGATCAAGCACACCCACCAGCAGACCCCGCAGCACACCTTGTCGGCCTACAGCGACAACGCGGCGGTGGTGGAAGGCGTGCCGGCTGCGCGCTATCGCCCGGATCCGGCCACCGGCCAATACCGCAGCGAAGCGGTGCTGCCGTCGGCGTTTGCGATCAAGGTGGAAACGCATAACCACCCGACCGCGATCGCACCGTTCCCCGGCGCGGCCACCGGTGCGGGCGGCGAAATTCGCGACGAAGGCGCCACTGGGCGCGGCGGCAAGCCCAAGGCCGGCCTGACCGGGTTTTCGGTCTCGCACCTGCGCATTCCGACCCTGCCGCAGCCCTGGGAAGCGCCGCGCGCGCTGAACCCGCGCATGGCGCCGGCGCTGGACATCATGCTCGACGGCCCTCTCGGCGGCGCAGCGTTCAACAACGAATTCGGCCGGCCGAACCTGCTCGGCTATTTCCGCAGCTTCGAGCTTGCCGAAGGCCCGGGCCTGACCCGCGCCTACGACAAGCCGATCATGCTGGCCGGTGGCCTGGGCGCGATCGACCGCAACCAGGTGGAAAAGCTGCGCCTGCAGCCGGGCGATGCGGTGATCGTGCTCGGCGGCCCGGCGATGCTGATCGGCCTGGGCGGCGGTGCGGCCAGTTCGGTGGCGGCCGGCGACAGCGCCGAGGCACTGGATTTCGCCAGCGTGCAACGCGAAAACCCGGAAATGGAACGTCGCTGCCAGGAGGTCATCGACCGCTGCGTGGCGCTGGGCGTGGACAACCCGATCCGCTGGTTCCACGACGTGGGCGCGGGTGGTTTGTCCAACGCCATCCCCGAGCTGCTGCACGATTCGGGCGTGGGCGGCATCATCGACCTGGGCCGCGTGCTCACCGACGACCCGTCGCTGTCGCCGCTGGAACTGTGGTGCAACGAATCGCAGGAGCGCTACGTGCTCGGCGTGCCGCAGGCGCGCCTTGAAGAATTCGCCGCCATCTGCGCCCGCGAACGCTGCCCGTTCGCCGCCGTCGGCGTGGCGACGGCCGAGGAGCGGCTGGTGGTGGGCTATGGCGTCCTGGACGCCGGGAATCGGGAATCGGGAGTCGGGAATCGTAACGGCACGCTTGTGGCTGCCGACACCGCTTCACACCATTCCCCATTCCCGACTCGCGATTCCCAGCTCCCGATCGATCTGCCCATGGACGTGCTGTTCGGCAAGGCGCCGAAGATGCATCGCGATGCGGCGCATCCGGGTGCGCCGCAATGGCCGGTGCTGCAGACCGCGTCGCTGGACCTGCAGCAGGCGGGCCTGCGCGTGTTGGCGCATCCCACCGTGGCGTCCAAGAGCTTTCTGGTCACCATCGGCGATCGCAGCGTTGGCGGTCTGACCGCACGCGAACAGATGATCGGTCCGTGGCAGCTGCCGCTGGCCGATTGCGCGATCACGCTGGCCGGTTTCGATACCTTCGAAGGCGAAGCGATGTCGATCGGCGAGCGCACGCCGCTGGCGCTGTTGAATGCCGCCGCATCTGCGCGCATGGCCGTGGGCGAAGCGATCACCAACCTGTGCGCCGCACCGGTGCAGACGCTGGACAGCATCAAGCTCTCGGCCAACTGGATGGCCGCCGCCGGCCATAGCGGCGAAGACGCGTTGCTGTACGACGCCGTGCGCGCGATCGGCATGGAGCTGTGCCCGGCACTCGAACTGAGCGTGCCGGTGGGCAAGGATTCGCTGTCGATGCAGGCGCAGTGGCAGGTCGGGAATCGGGAATCGGGAATCGGGAATGGTGAAACGCCTCAGCCCTCCGCTTCCACCATTCCCGATTCTCCATTCCCTATTCCCGGTGAAACGCTGAAAAGCGTTTCGCCGGTCTCGTTGATCATCAGTGCGTTCGCCCCGGTTGGCGATGTGCGCACGCAGCTGACGCCGTTGCTGCGCAGCGGTGAAGAGAGCGAGTTGTGGTTGATCGGGCTGGGAGGCGGCAAGCAGCGGCTGGGCGGGTCGGTGCTGGCGCAGGTGTATGCCGACGACACCGCGCTGCCGGCGTTCGGCGGCGAGGTGCCGGATCTGGACGATGCGCAGCGGCTGCGCAGCTTCTTCGAATTGATTCGCGACGCGCGCGACAGCGGGCTGTTGCTGGCGTATCACGATCGCAGCGATGGCGGTGCGTTTGCTGCGCTGTGCGAGATGGCGTTTGCGTCGCGGCAGGGCCTGGATATCACGCTGGATGCATGGGGCGACGATGCGTTCCGCAGCCTGTTCAACGAAGAATTGGGCGCAGTGGTGCAGATCGCCAGCGAAGACCGCGCCGCGTTCGCCGACCTGGTCGAGCGCCACGCATTGACCGAATGCGCGCAGCGCATTGCACGCCCCACCGGCACGCCGCGCATCCGCGTGAGCGGGCAGGGCCGCGTGCTGGCCGAATGGCGCTGGGAAGAGCTGTTCGATGCGTGGTGGTCGGTGACCCATGCGATGCAGAAGCTGCGCGACAACCCGGACAGCGCCGATGAAGAACGCGCCCTGGCGCGTGATTTCAAGGCGTCAGGCCTGCGCCCGAAGCTGGTGTTCGACCCTTCCGACGATGTCGCGGCGCCATTCGTGGCCACCGGCACGCGGCCCAAGGTGGCGATCCTGCGCGAGCAGGGCGTCAACGGGCAGATCGAAATGGCCTACAACTTCGAGCGTGCCGGTTTCCGTCCCTACGACGTGCACATGAGCGACCTGATCGAGGGCCGCGTGGACCTGAGCGCGTTCGTGGGCTTTGCGGCGTGCGGCGGTTTCAGCTACGGCGACGTGCTGGGTGCAGGCCGCGGCTGGGCGACATCCATCCTGGAGCGCTCGGCGCTGCGCGACGCGTTCGCCGCGTTCTTCGCACGCAGCGATACGTTCGCGCTGGGCGTGTGCAACGGATGCCAGATGCTCAGCCAGCTCAAGGACATCATTCCCGGTGCCGAGCATTGGCCGCGCTTCCTGCGTAATCGCAGCGAGCAGTTCGAAGCGCGCACCGCGCTGCTGGAAGTGGTGGAGTCGCCGTCGATCTTCCTGCGCGGCATGGCCGGCTCGCGGATTCCGGTGGCGGTTGCGCATGGCGAAGGCCGCGCAGAGTTCGATAGCGCCGTGGACCAGGCCGCCGCACGCGTGGCATTGCGTTACATCGATGGCGACGGCGCGGTGGCGTCGCAGTATCCGCTCAATCCGAACGGTTCCCCCGACGGCATCACCGGGCTGACCAGCAGCGACGGCCGCGTCACCATCCTGATGCCGCATCCGGAGCGCACGCCACGCAGCGCAAACCTGAGCTGGTACCCGGTCGACTGGGGCGACGACTCGCCGTGGCTGCGGATGTTCCGCAACGCGCGGGTGTGGTGCGGTTGATGCCGTGCGGCTGATCGGCAGCCGCTGACGCATGACCCGACGGCCGTGTGCAGCGATGCACACGGCCGTTGTCGTTTAGGCCGGCGCGCTGAATCTGCAATCGAAATCGGTTGCAGATTCGTCGCGTGCTGCCGCTACCACTACATGCGCGCGACGCGATGACCGGTCTCCGTTGCATAGCCATGCGGGTTTGCCGACCTCGCCAGCATCGGGCGCACGCGACCGGTAGCGTTTGTGGCGCGCTCGAATCAGGCGACGGAGCGGCTCGATGGCGATGGTCGCTCGATCAGCCAAGTGCGCGTCGTAATTCTTTTCGAGACTCATTTTCGCGGTGGCAGCGAATGGGACTAAATAATTAATCGGAACTTGGTAATCTTTAAATAACTAAAAAAAGTATTAGTTATTTATTCCGTATGACCGATTGCGCGCTATGTGTGACGGCAATCGCATCTGAGGATTGGGTTTTTCAATAAATTCATCTGGCGTTATCGATCTTTCGATCGCTGCATCTTCTTGTTTACTGTTTCGAACATTTTGCGGTGGAAAACTCCATCGCTGAAGCAAGTGCGCGCGATTATAAAACCTCAGGGGGACCGTGCGATCTGTTCGTGCGGTGGTCGGTTTTTTACACACCAGACCAAAATGGGGAGTCAGGCGTTAATGAAGCGAATTTATCTGGAGGCTGGTCGCGAGTCTTGTGCTCGCGACCAAACGGTGCCGCGTGCTTGCGCGGTGGGAAACACGCAGGGGAGACTGCCGCGCGACCATGCCGGCGGAGTGCTGGCCACGGCAGTGGCGATCGTATTGCTCGGCATGGCCGGGGCGGCCGGTGCCGCGACCACACCGGCTGCAGCGATCACGCAGTGCCAGGCGATCGATGGCAGGCGACATTGCCCGGGCGAGGCGGACACGGTAGCTCAGAGCGCTACTGCAGGATCGAACGGTAGCCCGACGCAAGCGGCTGCGATACCCGCCGCCGATGCAGAGATCCCGGCATTCGCGGACGGTGAGGATGCGCTGGCGCTGGGCAATGCGAGCAATGCGCTCGGCGATGGGACCATGGCATTGGGCGGCGGAAGCCTGGCGTTGGACCGCGACGCGACCGCGATCGGTCATAACGCTGCGGCCGCGGGAGAATCGTCGATTGCCCTCGGCGGCGTTGCGACCGTGTTCGATTACGATGCCAACGGCTTCGTCGTCGGCCAACGCGAACAGGCCACGCAGGCGTCAGGCGTGGGCGCCACAGCAGTGGGCGGTGGTGCGCTAGCGGGCACGCCGTATGCCAGCGCCATCGGCAGCGGCGCCAGCGCCAGTGGCGTGCAGAGCACGGCGCTGGGGTACCGCGCACAGACCTCCAGCGACGGCGCCACCGCCGTGGGCGGGCTTTCCAGCGCCAGCGGCTTTCTTTCCACTGCTGGCGGTTATTCCTCGCGCGCCAGCGCAGACACCTCGACCGCGTTCGGTTACAGGGCGCGAAGCGACGGAGCCAGTAGCGTCGCAGTTGGCGACACCTCGTTGGCCAGCGGAGCGCAGAGCGTTGTCGTCGGCGGCGTCAGCAACTTCGGCTCGATTACCGCGGCGACCGGTCTTGGCGGCATTGCGCTGGGCTCGGGTGCGCAGAGCCAATCCGATTATGCGATTGCCATTGGCTACGATTCCAACGTGTTTCCGAACGCGCCCGGCAATACCGATGCGGTGGCGATCGGGCACAGCGCCGGTTCGTTCGCACCACGCACCGTGTCGTTGGGCGGCTTTGCCTTGGCGTCGGGCGATGGCGGCATCTCGATCGGCCATGACAGCACCGCTTACAACGAAAATAGCGTGGCGCTGGGCGCGCGTGCCACGACCTCGCGGTTCAATGGTGACAGCACGGTCGTTGGCGCGGACGCGCAGGCCAACGGCGTGGACGCAGTGGCGATCGGTTACGGCGCAAAGGTGGGATCCTGGGTCGACGATGCCTGGAATCGTTCGGCATCCAGCGCGGTTGCGCTGGGTGCGCACTCCTATGCGTTTCGCAGCAACACGGTATCGGTCGGCGACGTGCAAGCCGGCTTGACGCGCCAGATCACCAGCGTTGCCGCCGGTACCGAAGCCACCGATGCGGTGAATGTGGCCCAGCTCGACACGGTGCGCGCCGCCACCTCACGCATCGATGGCTATCTGGCAGTGACGCCGGCCACCACGGACGCCACGGCGGCATCTGCGCAGGGGCAGGGCGCCATGGCGCTGGGTGGCGCGAGCAGCGCACTCGGCGCATCTGCCACCGCGGTGGGCTTCAATGCCTCCAGCGTTGGCCAGAGCAGTTCTGCGTTGGGTAGCCTTGCGGTTGCTGCCGGCGAGCGCAGCGTGGCGGTTGCCTCCGGCAGCCGTGCCGCGGCCACCGGTGCCAGCGCGCTGGGGGCGGACAGCAGCGCCAGCGGCGTGAACAGCACTGCGATGGGCCGGCAGACCAATTCCATCGGCGAAAACGGCGTTGCGCTGGGCTACAACTCCTTCGTGCGCGAAAGCGGCAGCAATGCCGTGGCATTGGGTGCGAATGCCGGTGCCAGCGGTGCCGATTCGGTGGCCCTGGGCTCGGGCTCGCGCACCTACGATGCCAATACGGTGTCGGTGGGCAGCGGCAACGGTCGCGGCGGCCCGGCCACGCGCCGTATCGTCAACGTAGGCGCTGGCACGATTGCCAGTGCCAGCACGGATGCGATCAATGGCGGCCAGTTGTTCCAGTCGCTGAGCAATGCGGCCAGCTTCCTTGGCGGCGGTGCGGCGATCGGTGCGCAAGGCGTGTTCGTGGCGCCGACCTATGTGATCCAGGGCGCCAGCTACAACAACGTCGGTGCGGCACTGACGGCGTTGGACAGCAAGGTGAGCGAACTGGATGCACGAGGCGGCGCGGCACCAGCTGCGTCACGTGCATCTGTCGCACGCCTGGCAACAGCGCGCACTGCAGGGGTTGACGCAACAGCCGATGGCTTGCAGTCGGCAGCGCTGGCAACCGACGCAACAGCCGACAGTGCCCTGTCGTCTGCAGCGACGGCCACTGCAATTGGGCTTTCCGCAAGCACTGCGGTCCAAGGCACGCCCACCGCCGCAATGGACGGCAGCAT
The DNA here is from genome assembly GCF_000961215.1 of Xanthomonas citri pv. citri. Lineage (NCBI taxonomy): Bacteria > Pseudomonadati > Pseudomonadota > Gammaproteobacteria > Lysobacterales > Lysobacteraceae > Xanthomonas > Xanthomonas citri. The sequence continues at coordinate 4,178,282 of NZ_CP008998.1, read as the reverse complement.
CACGCCGGCGGCCACGTCCACGGCAGTCGGTACGGCAGCAGTGGCCAACCACATCACCGGCACGGCGATTGGCGGCAGCGCGTATGCGCATGGCCCCAACGACACCGCCATCGGCAGCAATGCGCGCGTCAATGCCGATGGCAGTACGGCGGTGGGCGCCAACACGCAGATCGCGGCGGTGGCGACCAATGCCGTGGCGATGGGTGAGGGCGCGCAGGTGACGGCCGCGTCCGGCACCGCGATCGGCCAGGGCGCACGTGCCACGGCACAAGGCGCGGTGGCGCTGGGTCAGGGCGCGGTTGCCGATCGTGCCAACACGGTGTCGGTGGGCAGCGTGGGCGGTGAGCGTCAGGTGGCCAACGTGGCTGCCGGTACGCGTGCCACCGATGCGGTCAACAAGGGCCAGTTGGACAGCGGCGTTGCCGCCGCCAACAGCTACACCGACAGCCGCTACAACGCGATGGCCGACAGCTTCGAAAGCTACCAGGGCGATATCGAAGACCGCCTGCGCCGGCAGAACCGTCGCCTGGACCGTCAGGGTGCGATGAGCTCGGCGATGTTGAACATGTCCGCCAGCGTGGCCGGTATCGCCTCGCAGAACCGCATCGGTGCCGGTGTCGGTTTCCAGAACGGCGAGTCGGCGTTGTCGGTGGGCTACCAGCGTGCGATCAGCCCGCGCGCCACCGTCACCGTGGGCGGCGCACTCAGCGGCGACGACAGCTCGATCGGCGTGGGTGCCGGTTTCGGCTGGTAGCCGCAGCACGACCACGCGGTTGCATGCATTCCCGCCGCCCATTGCCGGGCGGCGCGCTTTCTTCGTCATGCCCTTTCGCACTCACCTCGAAGGAATCCCATCGTGATCCAGAGCTCTTCTACGCAGGTCCTTGTGCTTGCCTGCTGTGTCCTGGCTGCGTCGTGCAGTACAGCGTTGGCCGCCAACGCCGATGCGGCAGCGGCCAGTGCCCAACGCCAACAGGCCATGGCCAATGCGCCGGTCGACAGAATCATCGTCCGCTACCGCAGCGGGCAGGTCGGCACCGCGCGCGATATCGGCCGCACTGCCTCGGCGACAGTCGGTGCGGCCGCTTCGCGCGCATCCGTCCGTCTTGCGCCTGCCGCACGCACCGGTGCCACCGCAGCGCCAACCTATCTGCGCACGCTTGCCGCGGGCGGCGAATTGATCAAATTGCCGGCCCAGCTCAGTCGCGCCGATGCCGACCGTCTTGTGCAGGAATTGAGCGCAGACCCAGACGTCGAATCGGCGCAGGTGGATCTGCGCATGTATCCGCTGCAAACCAGCGGCGCATTGCCGAACGATCCGCTGCTGCAAACCAATCAATGGCATCTCATCGACCCGGTGGGTGGCATCGACGTCGCGCAAGCCTGGAAAACAACGCAGGGCGAAGGCGTCGTAGTGGCGGTACTGGATACCGGCATCCTGCCCGATCACCCGGATCTGGCCGGCAATCTGCTCACCGGCTACGACTTCATCACCGATCCGTTCTTCTCGCGTCGCGCCACGGCCGAGCGTGTGCCCGGCGCACTGGACCTCGGCGATTGGATTGCCGAAGACGGCGACTGCGGGCTGTTCTCGGTGGCCAGCGACAGCAGCTGGCACGGCACGCACGTGGCCGGCACGGTTGCCGAAGCCACCAACAACGGCATTGGCGGGGCAGGCGTCGCCTACAGGGCGAAAGTGCTGCCGGTGCGCGTGCTCGGGCACTGCGGCGGGCAACTCTCCGACATCTCCGATGCCATCGTCTGGGCGTCCGGCGGTCACGTCGATGGCGTACCGGACAACCGCGATCCGGCCGAAGTGATCAACCTGAGCCTGGGCGGTGGCGGCGCATGCGGTTCGGCGATGCAGGCCGCGATCAATGGTGCAGTGGCGCGCGGCACCACCGTGGTGGTGGCGGCGGGTAATTCAACTGCCGATGTATCGACGACTGCTCCCGCCAACTGCGCCAATGTGATTGCCGTTGCCGCCACGCGCGCCACCGGTGCGCTCGCCGATTACAGCAATTTCGGCCGTCAGATCGATCTGGCCGGCCCGGGTGGCAGTTCGATGTTCTTCGCCACCAACGACGGCCCGATTCGCAGCTTCGTTTGGCAAACCCTCTACACCGGCAAAACCACGCCGACCTCCGGGCAGTTCACCTATGGCGGCAGCGACTTCGCAGGCACCTCGATGGCATCGCCGCATGTGGCCGGCACCGCCGCATTGGTGCAGAGCGCATTGATCGCCGACGGCAAACCGCCGTTGTCGCCGGCCGCGATGGAAAATTTGCTCAAGCGCACTGCGCGCGCATTCCCGGTGTCGATTCCGGTGGCAACGCCGGCCGGCTCCGGCATCGTGGATGCCGGAGCCGCGGTTGCCCGCGCGTTACGTCGCTGCGATCGGGGCGATGTGGGGTGCCAGGTGGATGCGCAGCCACTGCGTAATGGCGTGGTCCAGAGCGGCATCTCCAATCTGTCGGGCGATGCGGGCGTGTTCACGTTCCAAGCGCAGGCGGGTGCGGTGCTGAGTTTCATCAGCTTCGGCGGCAGCGGCCAGGCGGAGTTGTACGTGGCATTCGGACGCGAGCCCACTGCCACCGACAACGACGGCGCGTCCACGCGTCGCGGCACCAGCCAGACGGTGCGCTTCACCGCGCCGCGTGCCGGCACCTACATCCTCAAGCTGGAAGGCAGCGGTTTCGACGCGGTGAACCTGCTGGCGCGCCAATGATCCGACACGCAGTCGTCGGTTCGGCAGGATCGTCATTTCCTTGGCGGTGAACGCCTGAAACACGGCTGCTCCGCGCGCCGATGGACGGCGCATGCGGGCTGCGGGGCGAGTTGGCCGCAGATCTGACCCGCTACCTCCTGCATTTTGCGCAACCAAGCCCGCTGGCGTCCGGCCAGCGGGCTTTTTTGTCCTTTCCAGTTCCGCCTATTCAGCTCCGAAATGTCTCGAAGGACATGATCTAGGTCGCTGTTTTCCAAAGATTTATCAAAAATCTAATAAAAGCAAGCATAAGTGCGATCAAACGCGCACTTCTCTTCGCTTTCTGTCAAAAACTTGACGCCTGAAATGACGACTGTTAACACTCCGCTCAGTTCTATGGTTGGGTAGCGTTCACTTTTTGACTATCCAGGAAGCAGGCGCAAGCCGCCCGCCGCAAGGCCCATAGCGCGAACAACTGCGGTGAATTGCAGGCTGGAACGCCTTCCGCCGCTGGGCGTTCGCCAAAAAACCAGTCCAACAACTCAGGAGTCGTGCGTCGATGAATCGGATTTATCGCAAGGTCTGGAACAAATCGCTTGGTGTGTGGGCCGTAGCCTCGGAATTGGCCAGCGGCGACAGCCCCGGAGCGGTTGCCTCAGCCGCGTTCATCGATCGCCGTCAGAGCCTGGCACTCGCGGCCGCCATCGCTCTGGCGCTAGGTGGCGCCGGATTGGCAACGCCGCTTCCTGCCAATGCGCAATCGGTCGAAGTGGGCCGCGGCGCAGCGGCGCCGGCCAGCAGGGCCACCGCCATCGGCGCCAATAGCCACGCCAGCGCCACCGGTGCCGTGGCCACCGGCGCCGACAGCAGCGCCAGTGGCGTCAACAGCAGCGCGATCGGTCGCCAGACCAATGCGATCGGCGAAAACGCCGTGGCCATCGGCTACAACAGTTTCGTGCGCCAAAGCGGCGAAAACGGCGTGGCGCTCGGCGCCAATGCGGGGGTGACCGGCGCAAATTCGGTGGCGCTGGGCGCAGGCTCGCGCACCCACGAAGACGACGTGGTGTCGGTGGGCAGCGGCAATGGCCGCGGTGGCCCGGCCACGCGCCGCATCACCAACGTCACTGCCGGCGTCAATGCCACCGATGCGGTCAACGTTGCGCAGTTGCGCGACGTGGCCGATGTGGCCGAAGACACGGCCACATTCTTCAAGGCGACCCCGGGCGAAGACAGCGTCGGCGCCTATGTCGAAGGCGACAGCGCGCTGGCCGCCGGCGATGCCGCCAATGCCGTGGGCACGGCGACCACCGCGCTGGGAACCGGCGCCAATGCGGTGGCCGCCAATGCCACCGCGGTCGGCGCCAATGCGCTGGCCTCGGGCCAGAACAGCGCAGCATTCGGCCACAACGCACAGGCCAATGGTCCGGCGAGCGTGGCCGTGGGCGGCGCTGCAGTGGACGAAGACGGCGAGCCGTTGGTCACCAAAGGCGGCGTGCCGGTCACCACCGGCGCCACCAGTGCCGGCGTCGGCGGAACCGCAGTCGGCGCCAGCGCCAATGCCGATGGCTTTGCGGCCTCGTCGTTCGGCGTGGGTGCATACGCCGCAGGCGCGCAGGCATCTGCGTTCGGTGCGGTCGCCAATGCGGGGGGCGATTACGCCACTGCGGTTGGCACCCAGACCAGCGCCAGCGGCACCAGCAGCACTGCAGTCGGCGGCCCGGTGGACCTCATCCCCGGTCTGGGCTTCTTCGTGCAGACCCAGGCCAGTGGCGAAGCCTCCACCGCGCTCGGCGCCGGCGCGATTGCGTCGGGCACGTACACCACTGCGGTCGGCACGCTGAGCGAAGCCTCCGGCACCGAAGCCACCGCGGTGGGTTACTTCGCCTATGCGCCCGGCGAAGGCGCAACGGCCGTGGGCCCGGAATCATGGGCCAGCGGCGAACTGAGCACGGCGCTGGGGTATTACAGCACTGCCCGCGGCGCCAATTCGGTTGCGTTGGGTGCCAACTCGGTCGCCACGCGCGCCAACACCGTGTCGGTGGGCGCAGCCGGCGATGAGCGTCAGGTCACCAACGTCGCCGCCGGCACCGAAGGCACCGATGCGGTGAATCTCGACCAGCTCACCGCAGTGTCCGAGGTTGCCTCCACCACCGCGCGCTCGTTCGTCGCCACCGGCGAGGGCGCTGCGCTTGCCCAAGGCGTCGACAGCGTCGCGGCCGGTTCCAATGCATCGGCCTACAGCGACTACAGCACCGCGCTGGGTTCCAGCAGCGCGGCATCTGCGCAGGGTGCAACTGCCGTTGGCAGTGGCGCCAATGCCACCACCGACAACGCCACGGCAGTCGGCTTCAACAGCACCGCGGTCGCGGAAAACACCACGGCGCTTGGCGGCAACAGCAGTGCCTCTGGCGATGGCAGCACCGCGGTCGGCGGCGCAAGCCAGGCCACCGCCAGCGGCGCGACGGCGCTGGGCTACGAGAGCATCGCCAATGGCGCAGACTCCACGGCAGTGGGTGCGGGTAGCGTGGCATTCGGCGACACCAGCACCGCCGTGGGTGGTGCAAGCGTGGCCTTCGGTGCCGATAGCGCGGCCTTCGGCGCCAATGCCGCGGCCGGTGGCACTGCATCCACCGCGATCGGCGCAAACAGCAGCGCCTTCGGCGAGCGCACCGTTGCGCTGGGCGGCGCCAGCAACGCGTCGGGCGATGACAGCATTGCGCTCGGTGCAAGCAGTCAGGCCTCTGCGCTAGGCACCACGGCCGTCGGCAGCAATGCCAACGCCAGCATTGCCAATGCCACTGCGGTCGGTTTCAACAGCAGTGCCGGCGATGACTACGCCACCGCACTCGGCGGCGACAGCAACGCATCGGGATATTTCAGCACCGCCGTGGGCGGCACCAGCATCGCCAATGGGCGTGGTGCAACGGCGATCGGCTACGAAAGCATCGGCAATGGAACTGCATCGACCGCGCTGGGTTTTGCCAGTGTGGCGTGGGGTGACGGCGGCACCGCCATCGGTACCGAAAGTCTTGCCTACGGTGACGACAGCACGGCAGTGGGCGCGAATGCGGCTGCGGCCGATACCGGATCGATTGCGGTGGGCACCTACGCAAATGCATTTGGTCCGCGTGCCATTTCGCTCGGCGGCCAATCCAGGGCGACCGGCGATGAAAGCATCGCACTGGGTTGGGAAGCCAGCGCATTCGGTACGCACAGCGTCAGCCTGGGCGGCGGTGCGGTGGCATCTGCCGACAACAGTGTCGCGCTGGGTGCAGGTTCGATCGCCGATCGCGCCAACACGGTGTCGGTGGGTGCAGCCGGCACCGAGCGGCAGATTGCCAATGTTGCTGCGGGCACGGAGGGCACCGATGCGGTGAACCTGGACCAGCTCAACGCCGTGGCTGGCGCCGCTGAAAACACCGCGCGCCTGTTCGCCGGCACCGGCACCGGCACAGCCGATGCGCAGGGCGAAGACGCGACCGCCGCTGGCTCCAATGCCACGGCCGATGGCGATTACGGCAGCGCGTTCGGGTCCAGTAGCCAGGCCACCGCCATCGGTGCGGTGGCGATCGGCAGCGGCGCCAGCGCCACCGCGCAATACGCCGATGCGGCCGGTTACAACGCAGCGGCCAGCGGCTTTGGCAGCGTGTCCAATGGCGCCTTCAGCCAGGCCAGCGGCGACTATGCCGTGGCCGTGGGTGGCGAAAGCGAAGCGGCCGGTGCGCAGAGCACCGCGCTTGGTGCCGCCGCCGGTGCGTATGGCGATGGCTCGCTGGCGGTCGGTGCGCTGAGCCAAGCGCAGGGCAGCGAATCCACTGCCATGGGCTATTTCGCCAGCGCCAGCGGCGAATCGGCCACCGCCGTCGGCGCGGAGAGCGTTGCCAACGGCACCAGCGCCGCGGCGTTCGGCTTCGGTGCCGAGGCGACGTCCAACTACTCCACCGCGTTAGGTGGATATTCCAGCGCCAGCGGTTTCAACAGCACCGCGCTGGGTAACTTCAGCACCGCCAGCGGTTCGAACACGGTGGCCGTGGGTGGTGATGCCGCCGCCACGGGTGCCTACAGCATCGCCGCGGGCCAGGGCAGTGTGGCCAGCGGCTACAACAGCGTGTCGGTTGGTGGTGCCTTGCTCGGCCTGTTGCCGACCGAAGCCTCCGGCGATTACTCCACCGCAGTGGGCGGCGCGGCATGGGCACCGGGTCTCAACAGCACGGCGCTGGGCAATTTCGCCGAGTCCACCGGCGAAAGCAGCGTGGCCTTGGGCGCCGACTCGGTGGCCGATCGCGACTTCGCGGTGTCGGTGGGCAGTGCCGGCAACGAGCGTCAGATCACCAACGTGGCGGCCGGCACGCAGGGCACCGATGCGGTGAACCTGGATCAGCTCAACGCCGTTGCCGAAGCCGGTGCAGCCACGAGCAAATACTTCCAGGCCAGCGGCAGCGCCGATAGCGATGCAGGTGCCTACGTCGAGGGCGAAAACGCGCTGGCGGCAGGCGAGGGTGCCAATGCCACCGGTACCGGCACCACCGCATTGGGTGCGGGTGCGCAGGCAGTGGTGGACAACGCCACAGCCGTAGGCGTGGGCGCATTGGCTGGCGGCACCGGCGCGGCAGCGCTGGGTAACAATGCCCAGGCGGTGGGCGAAAACAGCAGTGCGGTCGGCAGTAACGCGTTGGCCAGCGAGATCGGCGCCACGGCGAATGGTGCCGGCGCGCAGGCGATTTCGACCTACACCACTGCACTGGGCAGCGAAGCGGTGGCGTCCGACAATCAGGCCATCGCTGCGGGTTTCCGCAGTACCGCGTCCAATGTCGGTAGCGCTGCCTTCGGTGGCTACAGCGAATCGACCGGCCGCCTGTCGTCTGCACTGGGCTATGGCGCGGTCGCGTCGAGCGATTACAGCACTGCCGTCGGTGCCGTTGCGTTGGCCTCCGGTGCCAGCGCGGTCGCCGTTGGCGAATTCAGCGAAGCCACTGGCGATGAGAGCGTGGCCGTCGGCGGCAGCACGTTCTTCGGGTTCATCCCGGCACGGGCCTCCGGCACGGGCGCAGCGGCATTCGGTGCCGGTGCCTGGGCCACGGCGGACTACACCACTGCCATCGGCTGGAATTCCTATGCCGACGGCGTCAATGCCAGCGCGTTGGGCCAGAGCGCAGCGGCGCTTGCCGACAACACCCTGGCGTTGGGTGGCGGCAGCCGCGCTGATGCAGTCGGTGCCAGTGTGGTCGGTGTGGATGCCTCGGCCACCGGCATCAACAGCACCGGCGTCGGTCGTCAGGTGAATGCCATCGGCGAAAATGCGGTGTCGGTGGGCTACAACTCGTTCGTGCGCCAGAGCGCGGTCAACGGCGTGGCACTGGGTGCCAATGCTGGTGCGACCGGTGCCGATTCGGTGGCATTGGGGTCTGGCTCGCGCACCTACGAAGCCGACACGGTGTCGATCGGTAGCGGCAATGGCCGCGGCGGTCCGGCCACGCGCCGCATCGTCAACGTCAGCGACGGCCAGGCGGCCACCGACGCGGTCAACAAGGGGCAACTCGATGCCCTGGCGGCCGATGTGCAGACCACCAGCGGCATGCTGAAAACCACCGGCGACGGCGTGGCCTCGGCCACCGGCGATCGCGCCACGGCGGCAGGTGCCGGCGCCACCGCCAGCGGTGCACGCAGCGTGGCGGTTGCCTCCGGCAGCCGTGCCTCGGCCACCGGCGCCAGCGCGATGGGTGTGGACAGCAGCGCCAGCGGCGTGAACAGCACCGCGATGGGCCGGCAGACCAATTCCATCGGCGAAAACGGCGTTGCGCTGGGCTACAACTCCTTCGTGCGCGAAAGCGGCAGCAATGCCGTGGCATTGGGTGCGAATGCCGGTGCCAGCGGTGCCGATTCGGTGGCCCTGGGCTCGGGCTCGCGCACCTACGATGCCAATACGGTGTCGGTGGGCAGCGGCAACGGTCGCGGCGGCCCGGCCACGCGCCGTATCGTCAACGTAGGCGCTGGCACGATTGCCAGTGCCAGCACGGATGCGATCAATGGCGGCCAGTTGTTCCAGTCGCTGAGCAATGCGGCCAGCTTCCTTGGCGGCGGTGCGGCGATCGGTGCGCAAGGCGTGTTCGTGGCGCCGACCTATGTGATCCAGGGCGCCAGCTACAACAACGTCGGTGCGGCACTGACGGCGTTGGACAGCAAGGTCAGCGAGCTGGATGCACGCAGTGGCGGCACTGCCGCCAGCACCGCCGCACGCACCGCATCGCTGCGCACCGCAACGGTGCCGGCAGTGGCGGCAACTGCGGTCAGCGATGTGTCCAGCAATGTCGCAAGCACTGCGAGCGATGTAACGGCCTCTGTGCAGGGCACGCCCACCGCCGCAATGGACGGCAGCATCACGCCGGCGGCCACGTCCACGGCAGTCGGTACGACAGCAGTGGCCAACCACATCACCGGCACGGCGATTGGCGGCAGCGCGTATGCGCATGGCCCCAACGACACCGCCATCGGCAGCAATGCGCGCGTCAATGCCGATGGCAGTACGGCGGTGGGCGCCAACACGCAGATCGCGGCGGTGGCGACCAATGCCGTGGCGATGGGTGAGGGCGCGCAGGTGACGGCCGCGTCCGGCACCGCGATCGGCCAGGGCGCACGTGCCACGGCACAAGGCGCGGTGGCACTGGGTCAGGGCGCGGTTGCCGATCGTGCCAACACGGTGTCGGTGGGCAGCGTGGGCGGTGAGCGTCAGGTGGCCAACGTGGCTGCCGGTACGCGTGCCACCGATGCGGTCAACAAGGGCCAGTTGGACAGCGGCGTTGCCGCCGCCAACAGCTACACCGACAGCCGCTACAACGCGATGGCCGACAGCTTCGAAAGCTACCAGGGCGATATCGAAGACCGCCTGCGCCGGCAGAACCGTCGCCTGGACCGTCAGGGTGCGATGAGCTCGGCGATGTTGAACATGTCCGCCAGCGTGGCCGGTATCGCCTCGCAGAACCGCATCGGTGCCGGCGTCGGTTTCCAGAACGGCGAGTCGGCGTTGTCGGTGGGCTACCAGCGTGCGATCAGCCCGCGCGCCACCGTCACCGTGGGCGGCGCGCTCAGCGGCGACGACAGCTCGATCGGCGTGGGTGCCGGTTTCGGCTGGTAAGGCGTTATCGCATCAAGCGCGGCGGCGCCAGGTGCGCCGTCGCGATCTGCAAGGCCCGAGGGGGCGGGCAAGGACCGTGGCTGGGCCGGCCAACGGATTCGCATGGAGTGATGGCCGTACCAGGGGTAGCCGGCAAGGACGCAGCGCACCGCACCGCGGCTACGCAGCGATTGCGCCGGCTGCGCCAAGCCTGATTCACGAAAAATACGAAGAGGACTTCACCGTGATCGACAAGAATTTCCGTCTCAACCCGCTGACCGGCGCCATCCTGATGATGGCCCTCGGTGCGTCTGGCACGTTGGCTGCCGCCCCCAAACTGCTGGTCAAGGAACCGACCCAGGCAGCCCCGGCCGGCGCAGCGTTCGGTAGCCGGTTGATCGTGCGCTACAAGGACAGCACCGCCGCTGCGACCGATCGCAGCAGCAAGCTGAGCGCCGTGCAGGCCGCGGTGGGCCGCGTTGGCGTCGGTACTGGCGCGCGCAGCAGCGCTGCCGCCGCCAAGGCCACGTATGTGCGCAAGCTGGGCATCGGCTCGGACCTGATCAAGCTGTCGAGCACGCTGACCGCCGCGCAGGTGGACAAGGTGGTGGTCGAGCTCAAGAACGACCCATCCGTGGCCGACGTGCAGATCGACCGCATGCTGCGCCCGATCGACATCAGCAAGAGCGTTCCTGCCACCGACGTGAGCCCGCAGCTGGTTCCCAACGACCCGCTGTACGCCCAGTACCAGTGGCACCTGAGCAACCCCAATGGCGGCATCAATGCACCGGCTGCATGGGATCTGTCGCAGGGCGCAGGCGTGGTGGTCGCGGTACTGGATACCGGCATCCTGCCGGGCCATCCGGATTTCGCCGGCAACATCCTGCAGGGCTACGACTTCATCACCGACGCCGAAGTCTCGCGTCGTCCCACCGATGCGCGCGTGCCGGGCGCACTCGATTATGGCGACTGGGAAGAGGCCGACAACGTCTGCTACGCGGGCTCACAGGCGCAGGAAAGTTCCTGGCACGGCACCCATGTCTCGGGCACCGTGGCCGAGGCGACCAATAACGGCGTGGGCATGGCAGGCGTCGCGCCGAAGGCGACCATCCTGCCGGTGCGCGTGCTCGGTCGTTGCGGCGGCTACACCTCCGACATCGCCGATGCGATCGTGTGGGCCTCCGGCGGCAGCGTCGACGGCGTGCCGGCCAACAGCAATCCGGCCGAAGTGATCAACATGAGCCTCGGTGGCGGCGAACCCTGCGATTCGGCCACCCAGCTGGCGATCAACAGCGCGGTGTCGCGCGGCACCACCGTGGTGGTTGCAGCCGGCAACAGCAGCGAAGATGCAGCCAACCATTCGCCGGCCAGCTGCAACAACACCATCACCGTTGGCGCCACGCGCATCACCGGCGGCATCGCCTACTACTCCAACTACGGCAGCAAGGTCGACCTCTCTGGACCGGGCGGCGGCGGTAGCGTGGACGGCAACCCGGGCGGTTACATCTGGCAGGCCGGCTACACCGGTGCGACCACGCCGACCTCGGGTAGCTATACCTATATGGGGCTAGGCGGCACCTCGATGGCCTCGCCGCACGTGGCTGGCGTCGTGGCGCTGGTGCAGAGCGCAGCCATCGGGCTGGGCGATGGCCCGCTGACCCCGGCCGCGGTCGAAGCCCTGCTCAAGCAGACCAGCCGCCGCTTCCCGGTGACCCCGCCGGCCAGCACCCCGATCGGCAGCGGCATCGTCGACGCCAAGGCCGCGCTGGAAGCCGTGCTTGAGGAGCCGTGCGACCCGGCCACCGAGAGCTGCGCGCCGAGCGCCATCGAGCTCACCAACAAGGCACCTGTTGCTGGCTTGAGCGGTGCCGCCGGCGGCTCCACGCTATACAGCTTCGAGGCCAAGGCCGGCGCCGTGCTCAGCTTCATGACCTACGGCGGCACCGGCGATGTGTCGATGTACGTCAGCTTTGAGGCCGAGCCCAGCGCAACCAGCTACGACGCCAAGTCGACCCGTCCGGGCAACAGCGAAACCGTGCGTTTCACTGCCCCCAAGGCCGGCACCTACTACATCAAGTTGGTCGGCGCGGCGAGCTACGCGAAGCTGACGCTCGTTGCACGACAGTGAGTAGCGAAATAGTGTGACCGATGCCCCCGGCCAATCGCCGGGGGCATTGTTTTTCAGGGCGATTCAGATGCGTGCGGTTGATCGTCGCGGCAAACTGCTACAGTCGGCGCCGGACCAGTGGAGACGAGTGTGAACGCGGTTGCCGTCGATCCAATCGAGCATCGAAGTGCGGAGACGCGCATCGTCGATGCGCTGCTTGAACGCCGTCGTCTGAAAGACACCGATCTGCTGCGCGCGCGCCAATTGCAGGCCGAATCCGGCATGGGGTTGCTCGCCTTGCTCGGCCGTTTGGGTCTGGTGTCCGAACGCGATCATGCAGAAACCTGCGCCGACGTCCTTGGCTTGCCGTTGGTGGACGCACGCCAGCTCGGCGATACGCCGCCGGAAATGCTGCCCGAAGTGCAGGGGTTGTCGCTGCGTTTTCTCAAACAATTTCATCTGTGTCCGGTCGGCGAGCGCGATGGCCGGCTGGAGCTGTGGATCGCCGATCCTTACGACGATTACGCCATCGATGCAGTGCGTCTTGCCACCGGCTGCACGTTGCTGTTGCAGGTGGGCCTGCGTTCGGAAATCGATGACCTGATCGAGCGCTGGTACGGCCAGGGCCGCAGTGCGATGGGCACCATCGTCGAAACCGCCGATGGCGATGCCAACAGTAGCGACGACATCGAAGCGCTGCGCGATCTGGCCTCCGAAGCGCCGGTGATCCGGCTGGTGAACCTGGTGATCCAGCACGCGGTGGAACTGCGCGCCTCCGACATCCATATCGAACCGTTCGAAAGCCGCCTCAAGGTGCGTTACCGCGTGGACGGCGTGCTGGTGGAAGGCGAAAGCCCGCCGGCCAAGCTCACTGCTGCGGTCATCAGCCGCATCAAGATCATGGCCAAGCTCAACATCGCCGAGCGCCGCCTGCCGCAAGACGGCCGCATCATGCTGCGCGTGCAGGGCAAGGAGCTGGATCTGCGCGTCAGCACCGTGCCCACTGCGCATGGCGAAAGCGTGGTCATGCGCCTGCTCGATCGCGAGACGGTGGTGTTCGACTTCTACAAGCTCGGCTTCACCGAAGACTTCTTGCCGCAGTTCCGCAAGGTGCTGGAGCAACCGCACGGCACCATGCTGGTGACCGGGCCCACCGGTTCGGGCAAGACCACCACGCTGTACACCGCGTTGAGCCAGCTCAACACCTCGGATGTGAAAATCATCACCGTCGAAGACCCGGTGGAATACCAGATCGAAGGCATCAACCAGATCCAGGCCAAGCCGCAGATCGGGCTGGATTTCGCCAACGCATTGCGCAGCATCGTGCGTCAGGATCCGGACATCATCATGATCGGCGAAATGCGCGATCTGGAAACCGCACGCATCGCGATCCAGTCCGCGCTCACCGGCCACCTGGTGCTGTCCACGCTGCACACCAATAACGCGGCCGGCGGCATCACCCGTCTGCTCGACATGGGCGTGGAGGATTATCTGCTCACCTCCACCATCAACGGCATCCTGGCGCAGCGTCTGGTGCGCAAACTCGACCTGGCCAATGCCGAGCGCTATGCGGCTTCGCCGGAAGAAATCGCCAAGTTCGATCTGCGCCGCCTGCAACCGGAGGGCGACATCTTTCTGTATCGCCCGCGTCCCTCGGCCACCGCACCTACCGGGTATCTTGGACGCACCACCATCGTCGAATTCCTGGTGATGAACGACGAACTGCGCCGTGCGGTGATGCGCCGTGCCGGCATGGGCGAAATCGAACAACTGGCCCGCCAGGCCGGCATGCGCACCATGTACGAGGACGGGCTGTCCAAGGCCCTGCGTGGCGAAACCACCATCGAAGAAGTCCTGCGCGTCACGGAGGATGCGTGATCGGTAAGGTTGCAGTAACGCGCTTAGCAGGCACTCGACCAACGACCCGCCAGCACAGCAACCCGCCGGCCCCGCTGTGCGTGGAAAATGATACGTGCGCAGTGCCGCTAGTGCGCAGCGGTGTGCTTTTCCCGATTCCCGATTCCCGATTCCCCAATCCCGGGCTCCCAGCCTGATGCCCCTCTACCGCTACAAAGCGCTCGACGCCCACGGCGAAATGCTCGACGGCCAGATGGAAGCGGCCAGCGATGCCGAGGTGGCGTTGCGTCTGCAGGAACAGGGCCATCTGCCGGTGGAAACGCGCCTGGCCACCGGCGAAAACGATTCGCCGTCGCTGCGCATGCTGCTGCGCAAGAAGCCGTTCGACAATGCGGCGCTGGTGCAATTCACCCAGCAACTGGCGACGTTGATCGGCGCGGGACAACCGCTGGACCGTGCGCTGTCGATTCTGATGGATCTGCCCGAAGACGAAAAAAGCCGGCGGGTGATCGGCGATGTGCGCGATACCGTGCGCGGTGGTGCGCCATTGTCGTCCGCACTCGAGCGCCAGCATGGGCTGTTTTCCAAGCTGTACATCAACATGGTGCGCGCGGGCGAAGCCGGCGGCAGCATGCAGGACACGCTGCAGCGGCTGGCCGATTATCTGGAGCGCAGCCGCGCGCTGAGGGGCAAGGTGATCAACGCGCTGATCTACCCGGCGATCCTGCTGGCGGTGGTGGGCTGTGCGTTGCTGTTCCTGCTCGGTTATGTGGTGCCGCAATTTGCGCAGATGTACGAAAGCCTGGATGTGGCGCTGCCGTGGTTTACCCAGGCGGTGTTGAGCGTGGGCCTGCTGGTGCGCGACTGGTGGATCGTGCTGATCGTCGTGCCGGGCGTGCTGGGGCTATGGCTGGATCGCAAGCGTCGCAATGCCGCATTCCGTGCATCGCTGGACCAATGGCTGCTGCGCCAGAAGGTGGTCGGCAGCCTGATCGCCCGGCTGGAAACCGCACGCCTGACGCGCACCTTGGGCACCTTGCTGCGCAATGGCGTGCCGCTGCTGGCGGCGATCGGCATCGCGCGCAACGTGATGTCCAATCTGGCCTTGGTGGAGGATGTTGCCAATGCGGCCGACGACGTCAAGAACGGCCATGGCCTGTCGATGTCGCTGGCACGCGGCAAGCGCTTTCCGCGGCTGGCGCTGCAGATGATCCAGGTGGGCGAAGAGTCCGGCGCACTGGACACGATGCTGCTCAAGACCGCCGACACCTTCGAGCTGGAAACCGCGCAGGCCATCGACCGCGCACTGGCCGCGCTGGTGCCGTTCATCACGCTGGTGCTGGCCTCGGTGGTGGGGCTTGTCATCATTTCGGTCCTCGTCCCGCTGTATGACCTTACCAATGCAATCGGCTGAGAGTGCAGGTCAGTGCAACGGTGCAGGCGTCGGGCGAGAACAGCCTGTGGTCCGAATCGGCGTGGAGCGCTCGTACACTGCACATCCCGCGCGCGTGCGGCGTCCAACGGCCAACCGCGCGCTTGGCCGGGTAGCGTATTCATCACAACGTTCCGGTGACCGCACGACACCCAAGCGGGAACCATTGCAATGCCCGCCGTGTCATCTGTTGGCGGCAGCATCCCTCATCGACGTGCAAGGAAATCGTTCATGATCAAGCGTTCCATCACCCGCAGTCCGTCGCGCGCAGGCCAGGCCGGCATGAGCTTGCTGGAAATCATCATCGTCATCGTGCTGATCGGTGCGGTGCTCACGCTGGTCGGCAGTCGCGTGCTTGGCGGTGCCGATCGCGGCAAGGCCAATCTGGCCAAGTCGCAGATCCAGACGCTGGCCGGCAAGATCGAGAATTTCCAGCTCGACACCGGCAAGTTGCCGAGCAAACTCGATGACCTGGTCACCCAGCCCGGCGACAGCAGCGGTTGGCTGGGCCCGTACGTCAAGCCGGCCGAACTCAACGACCCATGGGGCCACGCCATCGAATACCGTGCGCCCGGCGACGGTCAGCCGTTCGATCTGATCAGCCTGGGCAAGGACGGCAAGCCCGGCGGCAGCAGTTACGACGCGGACATCAAGTACCAATAAGCGCTCGCCATGCGCGTTGCGCGTCAGCCGTTGCGTCATCGGCATGGAGTGGTCGGCCCTGGTCGGGCACGCGCGCGTGGCACCTCGTTGCTGGAGATGCTGCTGGTGATCGCGTTGATCGCACTGGCCGGCGTACTTGCCGCTGCCGCATTGAACGGCGGCATCGACGGCATGCGCTTGCGCACTGCCGGCAAGGCGATCGCCTCGCAGCTGCGCTACACGCGCACCCAGGCGATTGCCACCGGCACGCCGCAGCGGTTTCTGATCGACCCGCAGCAGCGGCGCTGGGAAGCACCCGGCGGCCATCATGGCGATCTGCCGCCGTCGCTGGAAGTGCGCTTCACCGGCGCGCGCCAGGTGCAATCGCGGCAGGATCAGGGCGCGATCCAGTTCTTTCCGGATGGCGCTTCTACCGGCGGGCGTATCGATCTGCAGGTCAAGGACGCCAGATGGCGCGTGGACGTGGGTTGGATCACCGGCGAGGTGCGCTCGGGCCCATTGCGGACGCCGGCGCCATGAAGCGTCAGCGCGGTTACACCCTGATCGAAGTGATCGTTGCCTTCGCATTGCTGGCGTTGGCGTTGAGCCTGTTGCTCGGGTCGTTGTCCGGTGCTGCACGCCAGGTGCGCGCGGCCGATGAAAGCACGCGCGCCACCTTGCACGCGCAATCGCTGCTGGCCGTGCAGGGCATCGACAAGCAGCTGGAGCCCGGGCAGCAACACGGCACGTTCGAAAACGGCCACTTTCGCTGGTCGATGGAAGTGCGCCCCTACGACGAACCGCGGCGCAACCCGCAGGCGCCGATGTCGCCCGGCGCGCACCGTCTGCTGCAATTGACCTTGGTGGTACGTTGGGGCGAGCAGCCCAATCAGATGCTGCAATGGCGCACGTTGCGGCTGGTGGCGGCCAACATGCAGGGCAGCGCGCCATGAGCCGTTCGCGCAGCGCAGGCTTCACCTTGATCGAAGTGCTGCTGGCCACGATGTTGCTGGTCGGTGGGTTGGCGTTGGCGTTTGCCACCTTGCGCTCGGCCAGTGCGGTGAGTCAGCGCGGCGAAGCGATCGCACAGCGCAGCGAGCGCGTGCGTGCGGTGGAAGAATTCCTGCGACGGCGCCTGGCCGCAGCATTGCCGATCGCCATGGGCATCGATACGCAAAGTCAGCAGCCGATCCTGTTCATCGGCGAGCCGCAACGCCTGCGCTTTGCCGCAGACGTGCCCGATTACCTGGGCCGCGGCGGGCCGTACCTGCACGACGTGTCGGTGGCCGGCGATGGCGATCGGCGCAACCTGCTGATTGCGTTGACCATGCTGCAGTCCGGCAAGCCGATCGAAGAAAGCAGCCCGCTGCCGCCGGAGACACTCGCTCAAGGCGTGCAGCAGGCGAGTTTTCGGTATCGCGGCATGGATCCGCAAAGCGGGCGCCTGAGCGCGTGGCTGCCGCAGTGGGAATGGCACGACCGTCTACCGCTGATGGTGCGCATCGACATCCGCAGTGACGGCGCCGCATGGCCGCCGATGGTGGTGGCGTTGCCGCAATCCAGCAACCCGGGGGCAGGGCAATGAGTCGCGCGCGCGGTGCCGCGCTGGTGCTGGTGTTGTGGTTGATTGCGTTGCTCACCGCGATGATCGGTGCGTTTGCGCTCACCGCACGTGTTGAAGCGCTGCAGGGCAGCATGCTGCGCAACGGTGCGCAGGCGCAGGAGTACGCGCGCTCTGGCCTGGAATACGCGTTGTTTCGCTTGCAAGATGCCGACACCCAGGCACGCTGGCGCCCGGACGGCCGGCGCTATCGCTGGCAGATGGACGATGCCAGCGTGGAGATTCGTATCACCGATGAAAGCGGCAAGGTGGATCTGAACATGGCCGAGCCCACCTTGCTGGCCGGTCTGGTGCGCGCGGTGGGCGGCGAGCAGGCCAGTGCCGGGCGCATCGCCGGTGCCATCGCCGATTGGCGCGATGGCGATTCATTGAGCCAGCCCGGCGGTGGCGCGGAAGATCGCGACTACGCCGATGCCGGGCTACCGTATGGCGCAAAAGACAGTCCATTCGAAACCCTGGGCGAACTGCGCCTGGTGCTGGGCATCGATGGCGAGCTGTATCGCAAGCTGTTGCCCAACGTCACGCTGTACAGCGGTCGTTCGCGGCCTGAAGCGCGGTTTGCGCCCGCCCCGGTGCTCACCGCGATGGGGCTGGACGCGCAGCAACTGCTGGCCCAGCGTGACGCGCCGCTGGGTTTGCCGGGCAGCGAGGCGACGGTCGGTGGCTCGGGCACTTATAGTATCGAGAGCCGGGCGCGACTGAGTCAGGGACGCGAGGCCGTGTTGCGGGCGGTGGTGTCGACCAGCGCGTCTGCATTACCAGGGTCGGCCTATACCGTGTTGCGTTGGGAAGAGGGAGCAGCAGTGCAATGACCGCATGGCGGGATACCTTGGGGCGTATCGGCGTACGCGCCATGCCGGGGGCCGGAGGTTTCTGGCGTTGGTGGCAACAATCGCTGCTGGCCTGGCTGCCGCAGCGGTGGCAGTGGCAGTTGGGTCTGTCGCAGGCACGCCTGTTGTTGCAACAGGACGGCAACACGCTGCAGTTGCTGCGCCAGCGCGATCACAGCTGCGATACCGTCGCCAGCCTGCCGTGGCCGGTGCATCCGCAGGAAGTCAACGACGTGCTGCCGACCGCGCTTGAAGCCCTGCCGCGGCATTGGCTGTTGCCGGCCGCGCATGCGTTGCGCCGGCCATTGCGGCTGCCCGCAGCGGCAGCGGCGCGCCTGCAGGACGTGGCGCGTTTCGAGATCGATCGGCAAACTCCGTTCACCGCCGACCAGGTGTATTTCGATGCGCGCGTGCTCGATGTGCGCGAAGACGGCCAGCTCGATGCCGAACTGGTGGTGGTGCCGCGACGCATGATCGATGGCCCGGCCGGCGTGCCGGACGCATGGAACAGTGCGCTGTCGGGCATCGACGTGACCGACGCCAGCGGCCTTCCGTTGGGCGTGAACCTGCTGCCGCCTGCGCGCCGCCTGCGTCGCAGCGACCCGATGCAGCGCTGGAATCTGTTGCTGGCCGCCTCTGCGCTGGTGCTGCTGGCAGTTGCCGGCTGGCTGCTGCTCGACAACCGCCGCCAGGCCGCCGACGATCTGCGCGCCAGGGTGCAGGCCAATGCCGCGCGCGCGCGGCAGGTCGCTGCCGAACGGCAGCAATTGCTGGACCTGGTCGAAGGCGCGCGCTTCTTCCAGCAGCAACGCGCCACCCGCCCCACCTCGGTCGAAATCTGGGACGAACTGAGCCGGCGCCTGCCTGGTGGTACGTATCTGGAAAAATTTTCGGTCGAAGGCGGGCAACTGCAGTTGATCGGATTGAGCAACGAAGCCTCTTCGCTGGTGCGTCGTCTGGAAGGCTCGCCGTTGTGGCGTACGCCGTCGCTGACCGGCGTGCTGCAGAGCGATGCCGGCCGGAATGTCGACCGCTTCACCATCACCGCCGAGCTTGCCGGCCCCGATGCGAAGGAGGCGGCCGATGCCACGCAGCGTTAAGCGCGATCGCTGGATCGCTTTGGGCCTGCTGCTGCTGGTGATCGGCGTGGCCTACCTGGTGCTGGTGCACCCGTGGTTCACCCAACCGATGATCGCGGTGCAGGACGACCTGCAAGCGCTGCGCGAACGCGAACTGCGCGTGCGCGTGCAATTGCAGCAGGCGCCGGAAGTCAGCAAGCGGCTGCGGCAGGCGCGCCAGACGCTGGAAAGCCGCCCGGGCTTCCTGCCGGAAACCTCGGCCGAACTCGCCTCCGCGGGGCTGGTGCAGCGGCTGGAACGGGCGGTGGTGGAGGCCAGTCCTGGCAACCGCAGCTGCGCCATCAGCAACCGCTCGCCGTTGCAGCCGGAGAGCAAGAACCGCTTCACCCGCGTGGCGGTGCAGGTGCGTTTACGCTGCGGCACCCCAGAACTGGCCTCGGTGCTGTACAGCCTGGAAAACGGCACGCCGCGCTTGTTCGTGGACAACCTCAACGTGATGGCGCAGCGCTACCAGCTCTCGCCCAATGAAAGCGGCAACGGGCTGGATATCGCTTTCGAACTGGCCGGCTATCTGCGCCCGGGCGCCAGCGCCGCGCCGCTGAACAACGAGGCCGCGCCTGCTGCCCCCAACGCCGCGGAGGCCAGCAATGCGCCTTGACATGATCGGCCTGCGCACCTGGCTGCTGGCCACCGTGGTCGGTTGGGCACTGCTGGTCTGCGTGCTGGCCGTCGCTGGCCTGGGCAAGCGCGTGGAGCTGCTGCCCGACGACCCGGCGCTGGTGCAGCGTCTGCCCACGTTGCCGGCACCGGCGCCGGAGCGCCTGGGCGCATTCGAGAAATATTCGGAAATCGCCGCGCATCCCGCGTTTGCCGAGGACCGCCTGCCGCATCCGTTCTTCCTGTCCGGCAACGATGGCGGCAATGCCGCTTCGACAGTGCGCCTGACCGGCGTGCTGCTGACGGACAACTTCAAGATGGCGACGTTGACCCTGGACCCGCAGGATTCGGTGCGCGTGCAGCTGGGCGGCGAGGCGGTGAAGGGCTGGCGCCTGCTCGCCCTGCAGCCGCGTAGCGCAACCGTCGAAGGCCCCAGCGGCACGCAAACCCTGGAATTGCACGTGTTCAACGGCCAGGGCGGGCAGCCGCCCACCGCCAATGCCGCCGCACGGGGTGCCGCCCCTGCCGCCCCGCCGGTACCGTCCCCCGACGCTGCCGCACTTGCCCCGCCGCAGCCGCCGCAACCGCAACCTGTCGCGCCGGTACAACAGCCCGGCGGGCAGGCACCGCCAACCGTGCCGCCGCAGCGCAGCGATGGCGCGCAGGAAGCACCACGCCCCTCCGACGATCAGATGCGTGCCATCCGCGAACGCATCGAAGCCCGACGCCGCCAGCTGCAACAGCAGCGCCAGAGCGGCTCTACCCCCGGTCAGACCCAATGAGTGAACGCATGACGCCGCGCCTGTTTCCCGTGTCCCTGCTGATTGGCCTGCTGGCCGGTTGCGCCACCACTCCGCCGCCGGACGTGCGCCGCAACGCGCGCCTGGATCCGCAAGTCGGTGCTGCCGGCGCCACCCGGACCCCCGCCGAGCAGCGCGCCGACGGCGATGCCAACGCCAAGCCCAGTCCGGTGATCCGGCGCGGCAGCGGCACCATGATCAACCAGGGCGCCGCGTCCGCGCCGGCGCCCACGCTGGGCATGGCCAGCAGCGGCAGCGCCACCTTCAATTTCGAAGGCGAATCGCTGCAGGCGGTGGTCAAGGCGATCCTGGGCGACATGCTCGGCCAGAACTACGTCATCGCGCCGGGCGTGCAGGGCACCGTGACCTTGGCCACGCCCAATCCGGTGTCGCCGGCGCAGGCCCTGAATCTGTTGGAAATGGTGCTGGGCTGGAACAACGCCCGCATGGTGTTCAGCGGTGGCCGCTACAACATCGTGCCGGCCGACCAGGCGCTGGCCGGCACCGTGGCGCCCAGCACCGCATCGCCATCGGCCGCACGCGGTTTCGAGGTGCGCGTGGTGCCGTTGAAGTTCATTTCCGCCAGCGAGATGAAGAAGGTGCTGGAGCCGTACGCACGCCCGAATGCCATCGTCGGCACCGATCCGGCGCGCAATGTGATCACCCTGGGCGGCACCCGCGCCGAGCTGGAAAACTATCTGCGCACCGTGCAGATCTTCGACGTGGACTGGTTGTCGGGCATGTCGGTGGGCGTGTTTCCGATCCAGTCCGGCAAGGCCGAAAAAGTCTCTGCCGATCTGGAAAAGGTCTTCGGCGAGCAGAGCAAGACCCCCAGCGCCGGCATGTTCCGTTTCATGCCGCTGGAAAACGCCAACGCGGTGCTGGTGATCACCCCGCAGCCGCGTTATCTGGATCAGATCCAGCAGTGGCTGGACCGTATCGACAGTGCCGGTGGCGGCGTGCGGCTGTTCTCCTACGAGCTGAAGTACATCAAGGCCAAGGATCTGGCCGATCGTCTTTCTGAAGTGTTCGGCGGCCGCAGCAACGGTGGCGATTCCAATGCGTCGCTGGCGCCGGGGTCGGAAACCAGCGTGCTTGGCGGCACGCTCGGCAATCGCGACAGCAGCCTGGGCAGCAGCTCCGGCATGACCGGCGGCAGCATCGGCGACAGCGGCGATGGCAGTTCGTCGGGCAGCAGTTTCGGCAGCAGCGGAAGTGGCAGCAGCAGTGGTGGTCTGGGTAACGGCAGCCTGCAGCTGTCGCCGCGCAGCAATGGCAACGGCGCGGTGACGCTGGAAGTGGCCGGCGACAAGGTGGGTGTCTCGGCGGTGGCCGAGACCAATACCCTGCTGGTGCGCTCCACGCCGCAGGCGTGGAGCTCGATCCGCGACGTGATCGAGAAGCTCGACGTGATGCCGATGCAGGTGCATATCGAAGCGCAGGTGGCCGAGGTCAATCTGACTGGCGCGCTGAGTTACGGCGTCAATTGGTATTTCGAGAATGCTGTGACAACACCGTTCAATGCCGATGGCAGTGGCGGACCTGCCCTGCCATCGGCTGCGGGCCGCAATATCTGGGGTGATATCGCCGGTCGCGTAACCGATGGCGGCGTTGCCTGGACGTTCCTTGGCAAGAATGCAGCGGCAATCATCAGTGCGCTGGATACCGTGAGCAACGTACGTCTGCTGCAGACGCCCTCGGTATTCGTGCGAAACAACGCAGAAGCCACGCTCAACGTGGGCTCGCGTATCCCGATCAATTCCACCTCAATCAACACAGGGCTGGGCAGCGATAGCAGTTACTCGTCGGTGCAATACATCGATACAGGTGTGATTCTGAAGGTGCGTCCGCGCGTCACCAAGGACGGCATGGTATTTCTGGACATCGTGCAGGAAATAAGTACGCCCGGAGCACGACCAGCAGCGTGTACGGCGGCAACCACTACGACCGTCAACAGCGCTGCTTGTAACGTCGATATCAACACGCGCCGTGTCAAAACCGAAGCTGCGGTACAGAGCGGCGACACTATGATGCTAGCCGGCCTGATTGATGACAGCACGACGAATGGTAGCGTGGGAGTACCATTCCTCAGTAAGTTGCCCATCGTAGGTGCTCTTTTTGGACGTAAGACACAGAATACGGATCGTCGTGAGGTTATTGTCCTTATCACACCTTCAATTGTGCGTAATCCAAAGGAGAGTCGCGATTTGACGGATGAATACGCCAAGAAATTCAGGGCAATGCAACCGATAAGTCGGGATGGAAAATAACATTGACCGTCGTGTAATACTAATAAAAAGGATCTTTGTGAAGAATATTAATGGAAGTAAAAAGAAATTTCTCGCGATTTTTGTTGGAATGTGTGCTTTTAGTGGTGCTGCATCAGGTGAGTCGATAGTATATGCTGACTTTTACGGTACCGCGAGATATTCTACGATCGAATCGGCTTTAAAAATGGCGCAAGCAAATGCATTGAATGAGGCTACTCGCTTGCTTTATAGCAAGTGTGTGTTTGTTGGGTATCAATCCAAGCGGCCAAATTTTTACGACCCAAATTGGTATGAGGTTACTGCGGCCTACACTTGTCAAAAGTGGGTTCCTTACCCGTAGAATGTAATTCCTGCAAAAAAATCTTTATAGTTTTCAGTCCGCGTGGAGCGTGGATGCCCCCAATCGTCTTGCTCTCAGTCGGCACCGACGACGAGGCGCTGGATGCGTGCCTGGGCGCATTGGATGCGGCCACGCCCGCAGGAACACGCGTCTGGCTGGCCGATGATGCGCAGGCCGGCCCGCGTGGGCGCGCAGTGATCGAACATTGGCTGGCGCGCACGCAGTTGCAGGCCCATCACACCCGTCGCCAGCGCATGCTGGGCGAGGTAGCGCATCTGGACGAAATGCTCAGCGCCTGCGGCGATGCCGACGTGGTGGTGCTGGGCTTGGATGCCTGCCCGTTGCCCGGATGGTTGCGGCAGCTGACCGCGTGTTTTGCACGCGATGCCGCGATCGCCACCGCCACGCCATGGAGCAATGTGGGCGAGGCCTGCAGCTGGCCGCGGCTGGGCGAACTCAACCCGATGCCGGATGCGCCCGAGCGGCTTGCGGCTGCCTGTGCTGCGATGCCGCCGCTGCACCCGGAACTGCCGTCGGCGATCGGGCACGCGGTGCTGTTGCGCGGAACCGCGCGGCGCAAGGCCGGTGGCCTTGACGCCAGCAGTTACGGCTCGTGGTACGCGGCACTGGTGGACTTGAGCCTGCGCATGGCTGGGCTGGGCTGGCGTAACGTGTTGTGCGAGACCGCCTTCGTTGCCTCCCCGCACGAAGGCCGCCCGGCCGAAGGCGACATGGACGCGCTGGCCACACGCTGGCCGGCCTGGCATGCGCGCCTGGCCAACTTCCTCATGCACGACCCGTTGCGCGCGCAGCGCGACCAGCTGACTCGCCTCCTGGCGCACCTGCCGCCACCGGACCTGCAACGCGCCTTGTTCGAGGCCTAGCGTCGCCGCCGACGAGACCTGCGCGCCGCCAGGCGCGCGGCTATCGTCCGGGATTGACATGGATCACGCATGCACGAAGGCGTTTGTCATCCGACCATGCCCACCTGGCAACTGCAGGTTCCACTCCGCTGCCGCACTTGCCTCGTCTCGCGATCGCGCTTGTCGCGTTACCGGATCGATGTCGTGATGTCTGCCATCGAGCAAAAGACGCAACCACCGCTCGCTCGACGGTCGCGCCTCGTCGATGCCCGCCGCAGCACCTCACCGATGCGTTCTGGCCGAACACCTCATCCGGCTATCGAGCAGTTTCGAATCCGCTGTTGATGACACCGAGGCGGCAGCAAAGCCGCGCGTACCACGAACGCAGCAATGCGGCAGGCTCCTCAACGATTCCCGATTCCCGACCCTAAAAAGCAGACCGCGTCGGCGCCTCGGTCCGCACCACCACATCCAATGCGTCGTGGCGCCAGGATTCGATATCCAGCTCTACCGCGCGGCCGTCTTCGGCAAAGCTGATCCGCTGCAGCCGAAAGCACGGTGTGCCGGGAGTGGACTGCAGCAGCAGCGCCTGTGTCGCGTCCAATCCGGCCGGATGCATCGACAGCTGTGCGCGGCTCAGGAACAGGCCCAGCCGCTGGTTGAACACGCTCGACAGCGATCCGGCCAGATCGTGTTCGAGCAGGCCCGGCGCCCAGGCCGCGAGCACCACATTGGTTTCCAGCAGGACTGCGCGGCGGTCGATCCAGCGCCGACGCTGCAGGACGAACACCTCGTCGTACGGGCTGTCCAGTCGCAACGCCGCGGCGTAAGCCGTGCCTGCAACCTGCCGGGTGGCGCTCAATAATTCGGTGCGCGGCTTGCGTCCTTGCGCCGCCACGTACTGCATGAAACCGGCGATGCTGGTAGGGTCGTAGCGCACGCGCGGCGCGCTGACGAACCAGCCGCGGCGGTTTTCGCGGTAGATGCGGCCTTCGGCTTCAAGCTGCTGCAGCGCTTCGCGCAGCGTGATGCGGGTGCAGGCGAATCGCTCGGCCAATGCGCGTTCCACCGGCAGGCGTTGATCCGGTCCCCATTCGCCGGCTGAAATTTGCGCGGAGATCGCTTCGGTGATGGTGTGTTGGCGCGACACGCTCATGCGGCGAACCGCAGACGGAAGACGCAGGGCGTGAGCAAGGCAATGAGGTGGAAGGCATGCATGTTGCGATGGTAAAGAAGAACGCGCTCGCAAACCGCGACCGGCTTAGCGTGCGACAGCCAGGTTCTGGTTCTGTTGGGTTTTCCAGCTGTGCCAGCCGTACACCGCAAGCGCCACGAAGCCTGCGTAGAGCACGGCAGTGGGGTACAGCCCCTTGCTGATGAAGACGCCGACATAGACGCAGTCGAGCACGATCCACAACACCCAGTTGGCGATGCGCTTGCGTGCTGCCCACACGCTGGCCACCAGGCTGAAACTGGCCAGCGCCGCGTCCAGCCACGGCAGCACCGCATCGGTGCGGTAATGCATGTAGGCGCCGAGTGTCGCAGCGAACGCCGCGCCGATGCCCAGCGAGAGCCAGCGTTCGGCGGACGGCATCGGCAGCGGGCGTATTCGTGTGTCTGCTGCGGTTCCGGGTTGCCAGTGCCACCATCCGTAGAGCTGGGTCAGTACATAGACTCCTTGCAGCAGCATGTCCGAGTACAGCTTCCACTGGTAGAACAGCCACGCATACAACGCCACCGCCACGATGCCCACCGGCCAGCACCAGCGGATGCGCCGCGCGGTGAGCCACACGCCCAGCAGGTTGATCACAACGGCGATGGATTCGAGCAGCGACATGCGGTACCTGGTGCGGTGCGGATCAACGTGGTGCGGGGTAAGACGCGTGAGGGGGGGAAGGACATACAGTTCAGACGTAGGACACGACGCATCGTCGTCCACGAGCACAGGCCGCAGGCGACCTCGCACCGCTGCTGGGTGGGCGTTGGACGCTGCTCAATAGCGCATCGGGCGTCATTGCTGTGCATGCACGGCAGGGCGCGCAATGTGTGCCCACAGTGCAGGTTAGAAATCCACCTGCACCGTCAGCCGTGCAGTGCGTGGTGCGCCGGGGAACAGATACGCATCGCCCTGATATTCGCCGGAATCGCGCCAATAGCGCTTGTCGAACGCGTTGTCCACGTTCAAGCGCCAGGTAGTCGCCAGCCCGCCCAGCGCCGTGGCGTAGCGGGCACCCAGGTTGGCGACGGTGTAGGCCGGCACGCTGGCGTTGCCGAGACGGTCGGCAAACTTGCGCCCGCTGTATTGCACGCCGCCCAGCAGTGCCAGACCATCGATACCTGGCACGCTGTAATCGGCCTGCACGCTGGCGCGCAGCCTGGGCACGTTGATCGCCTGATGGCCTTCGTACTCGCCAATGCCGGTGTCCTCCGCGCGCGCGCGGATTGCCGCGACGCTGGCGAACAGACGCAGCTGCCGGGTCGCTGCGCCGTCGGCAGACAGCTCCAGGCCGCGGTTATGCAGGCGACCCTGCTGCACGTAGAGCAGACCGCCATCGGCCTGCGGTTGGGTGAACTGGTAAGCCTGGCGGATGTCGAACAGTGCCGCGCCCAGGCGCAGGCCCTGCAGGTCGATCTTTGCGCCGGTTTCCAGCTGGTACGCATCGGTGGGCGGCAGGATCTCGTCGGCGTTATCGGCAAACCACGGCGCCGTGCCGCCGGCCGCCAGGCTCTTGGCGTAGCTGGCATACAGCGACATGTTCTGCTGCGGCTTGAACAACAGCGCTGCCTGCGGCAGCACCGTGTCTTTGCGCGTGCGTCGTTCCAGCTGGCCGTCGCGATCGAAGCTGCGTTCGTCCAGTTGCACATAGCGCGCGCCAAGCGACAGTTCCCACTGCGCACCCAGGCCGATCCGGTCGGCCATGAGCAGCGCACGCTGGCGGCTGTCCAGACGACGCTGCTTGGGATCCAGCGCAACATCCGTCTGCGCGAACACGTCCGGGTCGCGATCGATGCTGCCGCTGCCGACGAATTCGTTGACCGAACCAAAACGGTCGATGGTGCGGCGCAGCCATTCGCCGCCGATGCTCAGGTGATGCTCCAGCGCGCCGGTCGCGACATGGCCTTCGAGCGTGGCACGCAGCTGATCGTGCACGCGGGTGTCGTCGGGGCTACGGTAATCGTAGATGTCGTACTCGCCCTGCGCGCTGAAGACGTTCGGGGTGGCGATGTCGGCGCAGCTTGCCGCGCCATAACAGCCCCAGGCGAATGCGGAGAAATCGTTGATCTTCGAACGACTGCGCGATGCTTCGGTAGTGGCGCGCCAGTCGTCGTTGAACTGGTAGGCGTAACGCAGCTGCGCGTCGAGCGAATCCATTTCCACTGGCCGCGCCCACGGCTGGTAGCCGAGCAGGCGGTGCACATCGATATCGCGCGGTACCTGCGTGCCGCCCAGCAGTTGATAGCCTGGCACCGAGCGCTGTTGCCGGTGCTGATATTCCACGTCCAGCTGCAGCAGCGCCTGCGGGGAGATCTTCCAGTCGCCGGCCAGCGACAGGAAATTGCGGTAGCCGTCGGCATGATCGACATAGCTGTCGATGTCTTCGCGTGCGGCGTTGACGCGTAACCCCAGCGTGCGTTCGGCACCGAACCAGTCGCCCAGATCGGCGGCGACATAGCGCGAGCCCTGTTCGTCGGTGCCCAGGGTGACGCTGCGCACGTGCTCGGGCCGCTTGGTGCGGTAGTCGATCAGCCCGGCCGGTTCGTTGACGCCCGATTGCAGCCCGGCCAGGCCTTTGAGCAATTGCACCTGCTGCTTGTTTTCCAGTGCGATCGATTGTTCGCCTACCGCGCTCATGCCGTTGATGCGGTAGCTGTTGGCGGCATTGAGCGAATAGCCGCGCACCACGAAGTTTTCGTAATAGCCGATCGGCGCGTACGCATCGCCGGCGGAGGCATCGGCGCGCAATACCTCACTGAGTACGCGCGCCTGACGATCGAGCAATTGCGCACGATCGATGACCGCGATCGAGGCGGGCGCGTCCAGTAGTCGGGTGGCGCCAAATCCACTTAAAGCCGTACTGGTCTCCACACCTTCGCCACGCACGTTGACCGCGTCCAGTTCGACTGCATCGGCGCCGGGTTGCTGCTGCGCCAGTGCAGGGGCGCAGCAAAACGCCAGTGTAAGCGCAAGCGGGCAGCGGGAGAGCAGGGGGAGGGCAACGGACATTGGGCAAGACTCGACAGAGAAGGGAAGGTGCTCACGGCAGTCGGCGCGCACGTGCGTGCAGGTGTTCGAGCAGGTGCCGACCATCGGCGCTGGCGAACCAGTCCGCGTGGCCGAGCAGATAGCGGTGATAGGCGATATCGACATTGGCGGGCGAACGCGTGATGCCGGCGAAATATTCCATTTCGCTCAAAGCGAAGTCGGCATGCACGATCGGCAGCAATGCGGCCAGGCGGCGCAAGTGGTTTGCGTCCAGTGGGCGATGCTGCGCGTAGCCCTCCAGCAGCGCGTCGAGCTGGTCGAGCTCGGCCTGCGCGCGTGCGCCGGTGTCCAGCCGCAACCAGGGGATGAGGTTGCGTTCGATCGCGGTGGCCAGATCGAACAGCGCGCTGCTGCAGTCGCTCAATCCGAAATCGAAGATGGCGCTGACGCGGGTCGCTCCGTCGTTGGTGTCCCACAGCAGGTTGGACGCATGCCAGTCGCCATGGGTCCACAGCGACGGTAGCGCGCCCGGCGCGGACAGCAGCGGCCATGCCTGCGCATGCCAGGGCAGCAGGTGGGTGGCCAGATCGTGTTGCCAGGGGCGGTCCTGCAGGGCCGTTGCCAGGTGCGGTCGCGTTGGCAAGGCATCGTGCAACGCCTGCACCGGGTCTGCCTGCGCAAACAATCGCAGATTGGCGACCAGCATGCTGGTGGAGCGTGCCGGCGCATCGAAGCCCTGGGCCGCGCGATGCAGTTGCGCCAACGCAGCACCGGCCGCCCGCGCATGCGCAACATCGGTGAACGGTGTCCACGACAACGCATCGCGGTAGAGGTCGCGTCCTGCGCCGACCCGCTGCACTTCGTACACCCAATCGGCGTGCGCCAGCGCAGTGCGGCCCTGGGCGTCGTGCAGCACCTCCACCACCGGCGCGCCGGCCCAGCGCAGATGGGCCATGAAGCTGTGTTCCTCGCGCAGCGCGGCCACGCTGCGCACACTGCGGTGGTGGCGTTTGACGATGACCGGGCCACTTGCCGTGTCCACGCAGGCCGCTGCAGAGAACGGGCGCGCGCTATGCCAGCGCAACGCAGTGAGGTGGCCCACCGCCGCAAACCGCTGCAGCACGCGATGGATTTCATCGGTGGTCAGTACTGGCCAGTCCGGCAATGCCAGTTCCAGGCTCATGCCATGCACCTGGTGAGGGACGTTCATGGGCCGACGCCCGACAGGCGCAGCGACCGTGCTGCGTCGGTAGGTGGTATAGACCAATTGATCAGGAGTACGGCGGCGGACGCGGCGCGCGCGCCGTCGAGGACAAGAACGGCGCTGCCGGGCCGTTGCCGCATCGCATCGGCCATCAGGGCGCGGCGATGCAGGCAATGAAGAGGCAGCGCGAAACCGCAAGGTCGCTAACCGTCATCTCAACAATCAGGTGTGGGAGTGCACCAAAAAAAACCTGCAAGACGGCTGGCGATCAGGTGCGTACGGGCGACGCGCTCTGATGCGGATGTACGCCTGGTACATGCATCGAGTGCTGCCCGCGCTTGCCTGGCTGCGCAGTCGGTTTGCCGGTCGCACAAAAGTGTGGCAACGGAGACCGCGTGCGGCTCCGGGCGCGCAGTATGCGCCTTGCGGCGATGGGTCGCCATGCTGCAACGCGCGTTTGCGCCAGGCACCGCTTGCAAGCGGGAGCGTGGCGCACGTCAACCCGCGTCCGGCCCTCGACGCAATGCAGTCGCGGCAGCGCCTGTCGCGCAGCGTGCATTGCGAACCCACGATGGCGCTGCGCCGCTCCGGCACCGGATAATGGCCGGATGACTCCCGTCCAGATCGCCGCCGTCGTCGTCACCTATGAAAGCAGCAGCACCATCGATGCGTGCCTGTCGCGATTGCGCGCGGCCGAGGGCATCAGCGAGATCCGGGTGGTCGACAACGCTTCCAGCGACGACACCCTGGAAGTGGTGCAGCGTCATGCCTTGGCCGATGCGCGGCTGCATTTCATCGCCAATCCCGATAACCCTGGTTTTGCGACTGCCTGCAACCAGGGCGCGCGCGATTCGCAGGCGCCCTGGCTGGTCTTCATCAACCCGGACCTGATGATCGCGCGCGATACCTTGCTGCAGCTGTACCACCGGGCAGCGGGGCATCCGGCGGTGCTGTTGGGGGTGGAGCAGGTGGATGAGCAGGGGCGCCCTGATGCGGCTGTGCGCCGCCGCGACCCGGACTTTGCCGCGATGCTGCGCGCGCCGCGCGCCGCCGCCAATCTGGCGGTGCCGGCCGATCCGTCGCGGGCCTTGCAGCCGGTGGATGCGATCTCCGGGGCGTTGATGCTGATGCAGCGCAGCCTGTTCGACCGGCTGGACGGCTGGGACGGCAGTTACCGGCTGCATGCTGAAGACCTGGATCTGTGCCGGCGCGCCCGCCAGGCTGGTGCGCTGGTGGCGGTGGCCAATGATCTGCATGTGCTACACGTACGCGGGGTCTCCAGCCGCGCGCGGCCGTTCTTCGTGGAATGGCACAAACATCGTGGATTGTGGCGCTATTTTCGTAAATTCGAGGCTGATCGGCGCGGGCTGCTGACGCGGCTTGGGGTGTGGCTTGCGATCTGGAGTCACGCAGCCGCACAGGTGCCGCGTTTGTTGCAAAACAAATGAGTTGGATCGCGTTAAATTTGTGATAAATCGGTGATGGGTCGTCGGCTGCAACTGTGATACGTTTCGCCCCGAAGTGTGATCAACCCTAGCTTCCTGTCCCTTCCGGGTCCCCCATCAGGAATCGTGCAATGTCTTTACGGAACGACCCGCAACGGCGGGTACGTCGGTCGTGCGCTACCCCGCTGCAGTCCAGCTCGGTTGCCCCGTTTTCTCATTCAAATCCAACGCAACCGCGTGCGCTGTCGGTCCTGGCATCGGTGCTTGCGCTGGGCTGTGTGCTGGCCGCATCGCCGGGCACCGCATTGGCCGGCGCGTGGACCCAGCCGCAAGGCGACACCCTGGTAATCGTCAAGGCGCTGCATAGCGATGGCCGTGGGTGGTTCGACGACAGCCACCACCGCAGCACCTTTGGCGACGGCCAGCAATTCGACGGAAACGGCCGCAGCCGTCAGGACCAGCTCAACGTCTACGTCGAGCATGGTTTGACCGAAAAGCTCAGCTTCATCGGCAACTTCTATTTCAACGACGTGGGTTTCAGCAACCACGATGCCGTCAATGGCCGTCAGCAAACCACGACGACCGGTTTTGCCGATCAGGAAATTGGCTTGCGCTATGCGCTGCCGAGCGCGCAGAACGATGTCTGGCGCAGTGCCGTGCAGGCCTTGGTGAGCATCCCCGCGTATGGGCGTAGCAAGACCTACCACCCGAACAATCCTTCCGCCAATTCCGACCCTGCGCTCGGCCTCGGCGACTATGGCCTCGAGCTGCGCTACAGCCGCGGCCGCGGTTACACGCTGGGCGGCCGCAACGGCTACGTCGATCTGGGAGGCGCGGTCCGCCTGCGCGGAAGCGCGGCGTCCGACGAACTGCGGGTGGACGCGTCCACAGGTCTGAGTCTGACCCCGAGTTGGCTGCTGTTGGGCGAACTCAACGTGATCCAGGGGTTGGGCAACGGGCGTGGCAACTTCGATGTTGCCGGTAGCGGTGGCGGCGTGGGCTTCGTCGCCACGGGCACCAACTACGATCTCACCAAGTTGCAGTTGTCCACGCTGTATACGGCGCCGGGTGGCAGCCAGTGGCAGGTGGGGTATCAGCAGCCGGTGATGGGCCGCAACACCGGTGCGGCGGGCGGGCCATTCGTGGCCGCCTGGTGGCGTTTCTAAGGGGCCGCACATGACGGTGACCTGCGAAACGGACGCGCTGGGACGAGCGCCGGACATCGGCCGCGAACGCGGCCTGCTAGGTCGTGCGCTGGTGTCGGCAGGCGTCATCACCGACGAACAGCTGCGCTCGGCGCTGGCCTTGCAGCAACGCTGGAATTCGCGCCTCGGCGACGTGATCCTGGCCCAGCGCGGCGTGCCGGCGCAGCGGTTCTACGCCATCGTTGCCGCGCACTTCGGGCTGCAATTCATCGATCTGGTGCAGCAGCCGCCGGATCCTGCGCTGCTCACCCCAGGCGATCTGGATAGCTACGCGCAACGTCTGGTGTTGCCGTGGCGGCGCGAGGACGGTGTGCTGGTGCTGGCGGTGGCCGATCCGGACCCGGCCCTGTTCGCCTGGGCACGCGCCCATTACGGCGAAGACGTGCGCTTTGTCGGTACCGCCAAGTTCGACATCATCTGGAGCCTGCAGCGCTACGCCGACGAGCAGCTCACCGACAACGCGCTGAATCTGCTTGCGGCGCATGCGCCGACGTATTCGGCACGCCAGGTCATCACGCGCGGGCAGAAGTTCGCGTTATGGGCGCTGGCGGCGGTGATGCTGGCGACGTTGGTGCTGTTCCCGGTGCCGGCCTTGATCGCCGTCAACGTGCTGGTGGCGCTGGGTTTTCTGGCCACCTTCGGGTTGAAGTTGCTGCTGGTGTGGTTCGGCTCGCGCCATCGCATCGACATCAAGGTCACCGAAGACGAAGTGGCCGCGCTGCGCGACGACGACCTGCCGGTCTATACCGTGCTGGTGCCGATGTACAAGGAGCCGGAAGTCCTGCCGATTCTGGCCAACGCGCTGCGCAAGCTGGATTACCCGATCAGCAAGCTGGACGTAAAGCTGGTGCTGGAAGCGGACGACCTGGACACCATCGAAGCGGCCAAGAAACTCGGCCTGGAAGCGTTCTTCGAAATCATCCGGGTGCCGCCGTCGCAGCCCAAGACCAAGCCCAAGGCCTGCAACTACGCATTGCATTTTGCGCGTGGCGAGCTGCTCACCATCTACGACGCCGAAGACAAGCCCGAGCCGGACCAGCTCAAGCGCGTGGTTGCGGCCTTCCGCAAGGCTGAGAAGGATGTGGTGTGCATCCAGGCGCGGTTGAACTACTACAACGCCGACGAAAACTGGCTGACGCGGATGTTCACGCTGGAGTACACGCTCTGGTTCGACTTCTACCTGCCGGCGCTGGAATACCTGCGTATTCCGATCCCGTTGGGTGGCACCTCCAATCACTTCCGTCTGGACGTGTTGCGCCAGGTGCGCGCGTGGGACCCGTACAACGTTACCGAAGACGCCGATCTGGGCGTGCGGCTGATCCAGAACGGGTATCGCGTCAACGTCGTCAATTCCACCACCTTCGAAGAAGCCAACGTCAGCATTCCCAACTGGATCCGGCAGCGGTCGCGCTGGCTCAAGGGCTATATGCAGACCTGGCTGGTGCATATGCGCGACCCGGTGCATCTGTATCGCAGTACCGGCTTCAAGGGATTTTGGGGGTTTCAGTTCTTCATCGGCGGCGGTTTTTTCACCGCATTGGGCGTGCCGGTGCTGTGGGCGTTGTACGCGGCGTGGGCGCTGACCGGCACCTCGATGTTCGAGCGCTTCTTCCCGCCGTGGCTGGCGGCGGTCTCGCTGGTCAATCTGCTGCTGGCCAATGCGTTCTTCATCTACATCACGCTGGTTGCAGCGTTCAAACGCGACTACTTCAAGCTGGCGCCGTACGCACTGACGGTGCCGTTCTACTGGGCGTTGCAGTCGATCGCCGCCTACAAGGGTCTCTGGCAGCTGATCCACAATCCGTTCTATTGGGAGAAGACCACGCATGGCATCAGCAAGCATTCGGAAAACGAGCGCCGCGCCGCACTCGAAGAGTGAGCCGGTTGCGCAGCGTCGCGAGAGCGGGCTGCCGGCGTTCCTCATCGCCGTGGTGGCGCTGTCGCTGCTGAGCCAGCCGTTGCTGGTGCAGTCGGTGGCCACGGTGCCCGCGCTTGTGCCGGACATCGGCGTGCCGGCGACCGGCTTGTTGGCGTGGGCGGTCGATCTCACCCTGCACCGCTGGAATCTGCCGTTCCAGGTCTGGCCATGCGTTGCGGTGGCTGCCAACGCGCTGTTCCTGTCGCTGCTGTGGCGCGATCTGGCTGGCGTGTTCGGGCGCGGCTGGGCCAGCGCTCTGACGCTGCTGGTGGGCTGCAACCCGCTGTTCCTGCTGCCGATCGCCGCCGGCGGCAGCCAGGCAGTGGGGTTGCTGGCCTTCTACGGTTTGTGCCGCACCTTGCGCCGCTTGCAGGCGCCGGTGGAAGCCTTCACCTATCTGCGCATTGCCGGTTGGTTGTGCATTTTGCTGTGCCTGGATCTGCAGACGCTGGCGCTGTCGACAATGGTCGCGCCATGGCTGCTGCTGGTCATGCCGCCACAGATGCTGCGCAAGGCACCGGGCTCGTTCTACCTGGTGTGCTATCTGCCGTTCGCGTTCCTGGTCGGCATGTGGGCCTACGTCAATCTGGTCGTGTTCAATGCGCCGTGGCCGACGCTGTCCAGCATCGCCCAGGCGTCGCATCCGTTGCCGCTGCCACTGGCCGGCCATGCCGACGGCTGGTTGCCGGCGGTCCGCTGGGGTGTGGCGGCCGCGGTGTGCTTCCCGGTGCTTGCGCTGGTGGCGCGTGCGCGCAGCGGTGCGTTGGCGCGTGGCGTGGTGGCCAGTGCCGGCACCGTGATCTGCGCGGCTGCGTTGTCGTTCGCGTTCGGCTGGGCTGGCTTCGATGCCCTGCTGTTGTTGTGGGTGCCGGCGGCGCTGTTGCTGCGTGCGCTGCACGCCGACCAACGCGGCCAGGCGGCCGGATTGCTGGTGCTGGGCCTGGCGGGTGCGATCTGGGCACAGCCGCAGGGTTGGGGCAGCTGGATGCGTGCCGCAGCGCCCGACGAACAGGCCTTGATGCAGGGCGAGGCCGTTGTCATGACGACGCCGGTATCGTTGCCGCTGCGTGCATCGGACGCTCCCGCGACGCAGGATGTTGATGTAGGGCAGTCGGCGATGGCCGAGAGCGCTGCGGTGGCCCCGGCTGCAACGGCAACTGACCACACTGCCGAGCCGGCCAACCCGTCGGTGGCCACGGTGGCGCCGCAGGACAAGAACAATGCATCGTTGCGTGCGACGGCGTGCTCCCGGCACGCGGCGCCGCCGAATGCCGAGGTGTCTGCTGCATGTTCAAGCGCGTTCTAAGCGTCGCAATGTTGATCGGCGTGTGTCTGCTGGCAAACGGCTGCAATGCGGCCGCGCCGACCTGGATGGGCGCCAATGTCAAGGTCTCCGCCAACGCCCCGTGGGAAAGCCAGGCTGCAGCGCAGTCGTTGGACGCATTGGCCAAGACAGGTGCAAGCAAGGCGTTGCTGGTGGCGTTCGTGTGGCAGGCCAGCCCGCAGTCCAACGATCCGGTGCTGGGCAGCGACAGCAGTGTCGACGCCATGCGCGCTGCATTGCGGCAAAGCCTGCAGGCTGGATTGCAGCCGACGCTCAAGGTGCATGTCTGGATTCCGGGGCACTGGGCCGGCGATGCCGCACCCACCGACCCGGCGGCCTGGTTTGCGGCCTACCAGAATGCGTTGCTGCCGTTGGCCAGGTTGGCCCAGGACGAACACGCCGAAGCGCTGGTGATCGGCACCGAGTTGCGCAAGTTGCAGGACGCGCCGCAATGGCCGGCGTTGGTCGCGGCGGTGCGCAAGGTCTATCACGGAAAACTGCTGTATGTGGCAGACGGCATGGAGCATGCCGAGAGCTTCCGTTACTGGTCGTTGTTCGATGCGGTGGGCACCAGCCTGTATCCGCGCCTGTCCGAAGCTGCCGATGCGCGCAGCGCTGAAATGACCGCTGCGGCGCAACGCCTGCAGCAGTTGGGTCAGCGCGTGGGCAAGCCGATATGGGTGGCCGAGCTGGGATTGCGTTCGGCGCGCGGTAGTCTGGCAGCGCCGTGGGAAAGCCCCGAGCAGCGCACGGCCGCCGTCGATACGCGCTTGCAGCTGCAGGTGTTGCAGCAGTGGCGCAAGGTGCTGCAGGCGCATGGTGTGGAAGGCATCGGGCTGTGGTGCTGGTATACCGACCCCAAGGCCGGCGGCCCGGGCGACAGCGACTTCACCGTGCAGGGCAAGCCGGCGCAGCAGGTGCTGGCGCGCTGAGGGCGACTCGCCAAACGGCTGCGCTTGCCGCAAGGCGGGCGCGGTCGGTGAACGGATCGCCAGATACCGCTCGCATGCTTGGGCTTCAGGCGCCGGCTACGCCACGTGATACGCGCTCGCTCTGGTGGTCAGTCGCGCTAAATCGCGGCTGCACAGGCATGGTATGCACCTGTGATGCGCCTCAGGCGGGCGCGGCTGCGCGCGCTGGCGTTATTTTGCCTGCCTTCTGCCAGCAGCTGCGCTGCGCAGGACTGGTTGAAACTCGCTTGCCGAACCTGGCAATCGCCGGTCCGCGCCTGACGACACAGGTGCGCTGCGCCGTCGCGCGGGGCGTGCGCAGTGCACGCGCTGCCATCGCCGCTAAGGGCATAATCCGGCGGCATGATCATCCATTCGCTGCTCGACACCGATCTGTACAAATTCACCATGATGCAGGCGGTGCTGCACCAGCACCCGGCAGCGCAGGTGGATTACCGCTTCAAATGCCGCACTCCCGGCGTGGACCTGGCGCAGTTCATCGATGAGATCTCGCGCGAGATCGATGCGCTGTGCCGGTTGCGGTTGCGCGAGGACGAAGTGGATTACCTGCGCAGCCTGCGCTTCATCAAGCCGGACTTCGCCGACTTCCTGGCGCTGTTCCATCTGGATCGCAAGTATCTGAGCCTGACCGCATCGGCCACCCATCCGGGCGAGATCGAGCTGACCATCCGCGGGCCGTGGTTGCACACCATCCTGTTCGAGGTGCCGCTGCTGGCGATCATCAACGAGGTCTGGTTCCGCAATACCTCCGAGCCGGATTTCGAAGAGGGCCGCAGCCGCCTGCGCGAAAAGGTAGCCAGCCTGCGCAGCATGCCGGCCGGCTGCAAGATCGCCGATTACGGCACCCGGCGGCGCTACTCGCGGCAATGGCATGGCGAGTTGCTGCCGCTGCTGCGCGATGGCCTGGGCGAGCAGTTCGTCGGCACCAGCAACGTGTACTTCGCCAAGCAGTACGGGCTGACCCCGCTGGGAACCATGGCGCACGAGTATCTGCAGGCGTTCCAGGCGTTGGGGCCGCGGCTGCGCGATTCGCAGGTGGCGGCGCTGGAATCGTGGGCGCGCGAATACCGTGGCGATCTGGGTATCGCGTTGTCGGACGTGGTCGGGCTGGATGCGTTCCTGCGCGATTTCGATCTGTATTTCTGCAAGTTGTTCGATGGCATGCGCCACGATTCGGGCGACCCGTTCGAATGGGGCGAGCGCGTCATCGCGCATCTGGAAGCGCACCGCGTCGATCCCCGGACCAAGGTGCTGGTATTCAGCGACGGCCTCAATATCGACAAGGTGATGCGGCTGTACCAGCACTTCCACACGCGCTGCCGGCTGGCCTTCGGGGTGGGCACCAGCCTCACCAACGATCTGGGGCCGACGCCGCTGCAGATCGTGATCAAGATGGTCCGCTGCAATGGCCAGCCGGTGGCCAAGCTCAGCGACTCGCCCGGCAAGAGCATGTGCGAGGACATCGGATATCTGCGCTATCTGCGCGACGTGTTCGGGTTGCCGCCGATGGCAGAGACATGATCGATCGGGGCGACACCGCAGAAGAGTGACTGCAGGGTGACCACCCGCTCAGTAAATTCCCTACACACTGTCAGGGAATGCCGGAAAAAGTGAGACGTAGCTCTCGATTCGGGGGTGGCGGCCGTTAACATCATCACACGTGCATCACATCGGGTGCATGCGTCGCATGTGACGGCCCTTTTCCTTGCGAAGTCTGTTGAATGAGCGCACTCGACCCGCTGCCGCTATACCGCACGCGCAGTTGCTCACGGCAATGGCTGGGGTTTGTGCGCGCGATGGCCGAGGAGTTCGGCGCCGAGTTGTCCGAGGACGATCTGGCCCTGTTGATGGCGCGAATCGGCCGCCGTTTCGCACGCGAACAGCGGCTGGCGCCTTGCGCCACGCTGGATGACGCGCAGCACGCGGCCAATGCGGTGTGGGGCCGCTGCGATTGGGGCCAGTGCGCGTTGGAGGAGTACACCGACCATGCGCAGATCCGGCACGCGGGGGCGCCGTTGAGCGTCGCGCTGAATGGCGCCGCGTGGAGCGATGGGTTCCTGCAGGGGGTGTACGAGGGGTGGTTTCAGCAACTGGGGATGCTGGCAGGCCTGGCGGTGCAGAGCGTGCCGAGCGACACCGTCGATCTGCGCCGCCTGGTGTTGGCGCGCACGGCATGAGCATGTCTGATCGGGCAAGGAGAGTGTGATGACAGCGAAGAAGGGCAAGGACGCAATCCAACATGACGATGTGTCGGGCCTGTTCGCGCGTCTGGGGACGCCGGCGAGCCAGGGGTACCACGATTTCGCCTACACCCAGCTGTCGCCGCGCACCTGCGGCCTGACGCAGGCCCATGCGCCGGCAGCGGTCGAACCGATCACCGTTGCGCCCGATGCCGTGCAGCCGCCGGTGGGGGGGGCAGCGCCGACGCCGAGCTTGGGAATGCCGGCCACCGTCCCGGTGCCAGAGCATGCCTTGCAACCCGTCGTGACCGCAGCAGATCAGGTGCCGGATGCGCTCGCCCCGCTGCGCAAGTTGCGTCAGCTCGACGAACCGGCGCCGCGCGGCGTGCAGCCGGCCGATCGGCCCGCGCAGACGCCGTTGGAGCGCTTGTTCCAGCGCCTGTTGCAGGCCGATGCGCGCAGCTGCGCGCAAAGCCCGCTCAAGCGCCTGCGTTCGCGTTGACCTGCTGCCCATTGTTCCCCGCCGCAGGCGCCCATGCGCTTGCCGCTTGTTGTGCCGCACGCCGCCATGCCTGAAGGACGATTGATGACCGCTGCCAGCCGCCGTTCCGCATCACCGCTGCCCACGCTGGCGACCTGGGCGCTGTGGTTGCTGGGTGCGTTGCTGCTGGTGTTCGTGGTGGCCGTGCCGATGGATGTGACGCAGCAGCTGGTGTTTTCCGGCGTGTTGTTCGCGGTGGCGTTGGCGGTGCGCAACCGCGGCGGGCGGGTGGTCATCCTGATGATGATGGGGATGTCGCTAGCGGTGTCGTGCCGTTACATCTGGTGGCGCATGACCCAGACCATGGGCGTGGGCAGCGCGGTGGATTTCATCCTCGGCCTGGGCCTGCTTGGCGCCGAGCTGTATGCCTTCGTGATCCTGGTGCTGGGCTATTTCCAGGTGCTGTGGCCGCTCAACCGCAAGCCGGTGCCGCTGCCGGCCGACCAGCGCCTGTGGCCCAGCGTGGACGTGTTCATCCCGACCTACAACGAGCCGCTGTCGGTGGTGCGCACCACCGTGCTGGCGGCCAGCGTGATCGATTGGCCGGCCGGCAAGATCACCATCCATTTGCTGGACGACGGCCGTCGCGACGAGTTTCGCGCGTTCTGCGCCGAGGTCGGCATCAACTACGTCACCCGCACCAATAACGCGCATGCCAAGGCCGGCAACATCAATGCCGCGTTGAAGAAGTGCAGCGGCGATTATGTGGCCATCTTCGATTGCGACCACATTCCCACCCGCAGTTTTCTGCAGGTGGCGATGGGCTGGTTCCTGCACGACACCAAGCTGGCACTGGTGCAGATGCCGCACTATTTCTTTTCGCCGGACCCGTTCGAACGCAACCTGGACACGCATGGCAAGGTGCCCAACGAAGGCGAGTTGTTCTACGGCCTGCTGCAGGATGGCAACGACCAGTGGAATGCCACGTTCTTCTGTGGTTCGTGTGCGGTCATCAAGCGCACCGCGCTGGAAGAAGTGGGCGGCGTGGCGGTGGAAACGGTCACCGAAGATGCGCACACCGCGCTCAAGCTGCAGCGCCGCGGTTACCGCACCGCCTACCTGGCCGTGCCGCAGGCCGCGGGCCTGGCCACCGAAAGCCTGTCCGGCCACGTGGCGCAGCGCATCCGCTGGGCGCGCGGCATGGCGCAGATCGCACGCATCGACAACCCCTTGCTGGGTCGCGGGCTCAAACTGTCGCAGCGGCTGTGCTACCTCAACGCGATGCTGCACTTCTTCTACGGCGTGCCGCGCATCATCTATCTCACTGCGCCGCTGGCCTATCTGTTCTTCGGCGCGCACGTGATCCAGGCCTCGGCGTTGATGATCCTGGCCTACGCCTTGCCGCATATTTTGCAGGCCAACCTGACCAACCTGCGCGTGCAGAGCCGCTTCCGCCATCTGCTGTGGAACGAGGTCTACGAAACCACGCTGGCCTGGTACATCTTCCGTCCCACTCTGGTGGCCTTGCTCAATCCCAAACTCGGCAAGTTCAACGTCACGCCCAAGGGGGGGCTGGTGGCGCGCAGCTATTTCGACGCGCAGATCGCCAAACCCTATCTGTTCCTGTTGTTGCTCAACGTGGTGGGCATGGTGGCCGGTGTGCTGCGGCTGATCTATGTGGGTGGCAGCGGCGAGCAGCAGACCATCTGGTTCAACCTGGCCTGGACGCTCTACAACATGGTGCTGCTGGGCGCCACGATTGCCACCGCCAGCGAAACGCGCCAGGTGCGCAGCGCCCACCGTGTGCCGCTGGATGTGCCGGTCACCCTGTATCTGCCCGATGGCGATGTGCTGCCGAGTCGCTCGGTGAATTTTTCCACGGGCGGCATGGCGATCATGCTCGCGCAGCCGCAGCCGATCGAGCCTGGCTTGCCGGTGCAGATCGGCCTGAGCCATCGCGGCGTGGAGCAGACCTTGCCGGCGGTGGTGCGCCAGGATCGCGATGGACAGGTCAGCATCCAGTTCACGCAGATGTCGATGGAACAGGAGCGCTGGCTGGTGGCGTCGACCTTCGCGCGCGCCGACATCTGGCTGTCGCAGTGGGGCCAGCACGACCGCGATGCGTTCTGGCGCTCGATGGGGCAGGTGTTGGAAGCCAGTGCACGCGGATTCGGGCGACTGGGCGGGCATATCGTGGACAGCGCGCGGCAGGGCTTTCGTCCGAGGCGCGCGGTGGATCTGGAGTCGTGAGTGTGATGCGTGGTGTTTCTGTTTGCTTTACCAGGACGCAGCTGATGCGGATGTTCCCGGCTGTGTTGAGCTGTGCGTTGACCTTGCTGGCAGGCCTGGCGCAGGCGCAACAGCCCATGCCTGCAACGCCATCTGCGCAGGCAGGCAGCCAGATGCAGGCAGCCACGCCATCGCAGGTGCCCGTCGCCTTCGCAGCGGCGCCGTTGCCAGGCGGCAGCACGCGTGCGGCAACGCTGCGCGAACTGGGTATCGACTACGAAATCACCTTGCGCGGGGTGCAGGGCAGCGCCGGCGTGCCCTTCAGCGTGCGCAGCGACGAGATCGTCACCGCGGCCACGTTGAATCTCAAATACAGCTACTCGCCCTCGCTGTTGCCCGACCTGT
The DNA here is from genome assembly GCF_000961215.1 of Xanthomonas citri pv. citri. NCBI lineage: Bacteria > Pseudomonadati > Pseudomonadota > Gammaproteobacteria > Lysobacterales > Lysobacteraceae > Xanthomonas > Xanthomonas citri. The sequence continues at coordinate 4,136,400 of NZ_CP008998.1, read as the reverse complement.
CGCATCTCAAGGTCACCATCAACGGCGTCACCGTGGCCACGCTGCCCACCGACAAGGCCAACGCCGGCAAGTTGCTCTCGGCCGATCTGCCGATCGATCCGCGCCTGGTCACCGATTACAACCAGCTCAATCTGCAGTTGATCGGCCACTACACGCGCGATTGCGAAGACCCCGACCACAGCAGTCTGTGGGCGAATGTGGATGCGGCCACCAGCCTGTCGCTGACCACCACGCCGCTGGCCTTGGCCAACAACCTGGCGTTGCTGCCGGTGCCGTTCTTCGATATGCGCGACACGCGCCGGCTGGAATTGCCGTTCTATTTCCCGCAGCGCCCGGACACCGCCACGTTGCAGGCGGCCGGCACGGTGGCCTCGTGGTTCGGTAGCCTGGCCGGCTACCGTGGCGCGGTGTTCCCGGCATCCACCGAGGCCTTGCCGGCGTCCGGGAACGCGGTCGTCTTCGCGACGCCCGGCACCTTGCCAGCGCAATTTGCGACCGCCGACAGCGGCGTGGCCGACATCCGCGGCCCCACCGTGGCCGTGCTGGCCAACCCCAACGATCGCAACGGCAAGCTGCTGCTGGTGCTCGGCCGCAACAGCGAAGACCTGCAGCGTGCCGCCACCGCGCTGGCCTTGCGTGCGCCGTTGACCGGCGCAGTGGCCCGCATCGGCGACATCAGCGCGCCTGCGCCGCGGCGGCCTTACGACGCGCCCAGCTGGGTGTCGAGCGAGCGTCCGGTACGCTTCGGCGATCTGGTTACCCAGCCCAGCCAGCTCAACGTCGCCGGCTATCATCCCGACCTGATCCGGATAGGCCTGCAGCTGCCGCCGGACCTGTTCGTGTGGAAACGCGACGGCATCCCGGTTGCGTTGAACTACCGCTACACGCTGCCGGAGCAGGACAACAAATCCGCGCTCAATGTCAGCATCAACGAATCGTTCTTGACCACGCTGCCGCTGACCGGTCGCCCGTTCGCTCAATCCACGCCGATGCGCTGGTGGAACAGCCTGGGGACGCGCGGCAGCATGCCGGTGCATCAGGACCTGACGCTGCCGGTGGGAGCGTTTTCGGCCAACAGCCAGCTGCGCTTCCATTTCTTCTTCGATCGCCCGCAAGGCGAAGCGTGCAAGAACACCTTCCCGGATGTGTCGGGTGCCATCGATGCCGATTCCACCATCGACCTGAGCGGCTTCCACCACTACATGGCGATGCCCAACCTGGCGGCGTTCGCCAATGCCGGCTATCCGTTCACGCGCCTGGCGGACCTGTCCGAATCCACCATCGTGCTGCCCGACAATCCCGGCGATCAGGACCTGAGCAACGTGCTGACCCTGCTCGGGCATTTCGGTGCTTCCACCGGTTACCCGGCGCTGCATGCGCAGATCATTGGCGCCGGCGCGGTGCAGCAGCATGCCGGCCGCGATCTGTTGCTGCTCGGTAGCGCCGAATCGCAACCGTTGTTCAAGCAATGGCGCGCGCATCTGCCGATCGGTCAGGACGGGCAGGCGACCCGCTTTGCGCTGACCGACTGGCTGTTCGAACGACTGCCGCGATTTTTATCCTTCGATGCGCGCCGCACCGACCTGCCCACCACCGCCGAGATCGCCCTGCAGCCGCAGCCGGACGACGTACTGCTGATGGGCTTCGAATCGCCGCTGAAATCCGGCCGCAGCGTGGTCGCCTTCCAGACCGAAGACCCGGCCAACATGAGCCGCCTGTTCGATGCCTGGTTCGACCCGACCCTGCTCAAGGATTTCCAAGGCAGCGTGGTGTTGCTGCAGCAGAACAACGTCACCAGCCTGGTCGGCAACCAGACCTATTACGTGGGGCACCTGCCGCTGCCGACCTGGCTGCGCTGGTATTTCTCGCATCACCCGGTGTGGCTGGCCTTCACCGTGGTGCTGCTGGCGCTGTTGCTGGCCTTGGCTGCACGCGTGCTGCTGCGCAGGCGCACCGCCGAGCGGCTCAACGACGGTGGCGGCGCATGAGCGCGCACGCACATACCGGTGGCATGACGCGCCGTCGCCTGCTGCATGCAGGCACATTGGCGGGCGTGGCCGCGCTGCTGCCGGCAGCCGCGCTGGCGGCGCCCAGCCAGTGCGGGCCGTGGCCGCTGTGGAGCGCCTTCGTCGACAAGCACATCCAGCGCGATGGGCGGGTGGTGGATTTTCTCAATCCCGATCAACGCTCCACCTCGGAAGGGCAGTCGTATGCGCTGTTCTTCGCCCTGGTCAACAACGATCAGGTGCTGTTCGACAAGGTGCTGAGCTGGACCCGCCACAACCTGTGCGGCGGCCGCCCGGATCTCAACCTGCCGGCATGGCTGTGGGGCCGCGATGGCAGCGGCGCCTGGCGCGTGCTGGACGCCAACACCGCCAGCGATGGCGAGTTGTGGATTGCCTATGCGCTGCTGGAAGCCGGCAGGTTGTGGAGCCGCCCGGGCTTTCTCAAGGCCGGCCAGCAGATGCTGCAGCTGATCCGCACGCAGGAAGTGGCCACGCTGCCCGGGTTGGGCCCGATGCTGCTGCCGGGCCGCACCGGCTTCGTCGACAACGGGCGCTGGACGCTCAATCCCAGCTATCTACCCATCCAGGTGCTGCGTCGTTGCGCCAACGCCGACCCCAAGGGCCCATGGGCCGCCATCGCCGCCAACAGCGCGCGCGTGCTGCGCGACAGTGCGCCGGTGGGGTTTGCCCCGGATTGGACGGTGTGGGACGGCAAGACCTTCAATGCCGATCCCAAGCGCGGCAATGTGGGCAGTTACGACGCCATCCGCGTGTACCTGTGGGCCGGCATGCTGGACGCTGGCGAGCCGCTGCGCGCGCGGTTGCTGCAGGACCTGTCCGGACCGGCCGACCTGCTCGCCGCGCAGCAGACGCCGGCCGAAAAGATCGACACCGCGCGCGGTGTGGGCACCGGCGCGCTGCCGGTGGGATTTTCTGCGGCGTTGTTGCCGTACCTGAGCGCGCTGGGCAAGCCCGCGCTGCTCAAGGCGCAGGCGCAGCGGGTGCCCGCCGCCACGCAGCCGGCCGCCGCTGCCTTGCCGTATTTCGAACGCACGCTGGCCCTGTTCGGACAGGGATGGCTTGAGAACCGCTACCGCTTCGCCGCAGACGGGCGCCTGTTGCCCGCCTGGAGAACCCCTGCATGCGCCGCAACGACCTGAAGCCGTTCTACCTCGCCGGCATGCTGGAGCTGTGCCTGCTCGCCGCACCGGCAGCGCATGCGCAGACCAGCGCCACCCGGCAGCTGGTGGAACAGGGCAACTACTGGCACGACCAGGGTCGCGACGATCTGGCCGCCGATACCTGGAAGAAGCTGCTCGGTATCGACCCGGACCAACCCGACGCATTGCTCGGCCTGGCGCAGATCGATCTGGCGCAGGGGCGCCAGTCCGAGGCGCGCAAGCGCCTGCAGCAACTGGAAGGCGCGCATCCGCAGTCGCCGCAGGCGCAGCGCCTGCGCGTGGCGATCGGCGCGCGCGGTAGCAGCAGCGCGGGCGAAGATTCCAATCTGCGCAATGCACGTCGTGCTGCCTCTGCCGGGCGCTATGTGGAAGCGGCGCGCAGTTACGAAGCCGCCTTCGCCGGCAAGCCGCCGCCGCCGAACCTGGCGCTGGAGTATTACCAATCGCTGGCTGGCACGCCCACCGGTTGGGAGCGCGCCCGCGATGGCCTGCGACGCCTGCAATCCAGCGACCCGGACAATCCGTCCGTGCAGCTGGCGCTGGCGCAGGTGCTCAGTTACCGCGAACCTACCCGCCGCGATGGCATCGCGCAATTGCGCACGCTTGCCCAGCGCGCGGACGTGGGTGGGCCGGCACGCAGCAGCTGGCGCCAGGCGCTGCTGTGGCTCAACGCCGGCATGGCCGATGCGCCGCTGTACCAAGCGTTTCTTGCCGGTACCCCGAACGATGCCGAAGTGACCGCCAAACTTGGCCAGCTGCGCGCGCAACGCACGACGGCCACCACGCCGGCCGATCCCAACGGCGTGTTGCTGGGCGAAGGCTTCCGCGCGTTGAGCGCCAACAATCTGAGCGCAGCCGAACAACGCTTCACCCAGGTCTTGCGTGCACGTGCGCGCGACCCCGAAGCGCTCGGCGGCCTGGGCTCGGTACGTCTGCGTCAGCAGCGTTTTGCCGAGGCGCAGGAACTGCTGCGACCGGCCGCGGCCGGCAACGGCAAATGGAGAAACGCACTGGAGAGCGCCCGCTACTGGCAGCAACTGCAGCAGGCCGAAACGGCGCGCGCGCGCGGCGATCTGGCGCAGGCGCGCCAGCTGATAGAGCAGGCGGTGCAGCTGCTGCCCAACGAGCCGGCCGGACACGTGGCGCTGGGTGACCTGCAGGCCGCCGGCGACCCGGTCGCGGCCGAAGCCAGCTATCGCAAAGCCTTGGCGCGCGATGCCGACAATGCCGGCGCGTTGCAGGGCCTGGTCGGGCTGTACAGCCGCCAGGGCCGCCTGCAGGAAGCCAGCGCCTTGTTCGACCGGCTGCCGGCGGCCGAGCGCGCCAAATCCGGTGGCCAAGCCTTGCTGCGCTCCAACGTGCAGCGCGCCCGTGCGCGTCAGTTTCTGGACGCCGGCGATGCGGTCAGCGCGCAGACCGAGCTGGAAGCGGCCATGGTCGAGCGTCCGGGTGATGCCTGGATCCGTCTCGATCTGGCGCGCCTGTACCAGCAGGCTGGCCGCCCGGATCAGGCGCGCAGCGTGATGGACGGCCTGCTCGCGGTCCACGGCGACCAACCCGAGGCGTTGCACGCCAATGCGCTGCTGGCGCAGGAAAGCGGCGACTGGCAGGGCGCCTACGACAGTCTGGATCGCATTCCAGCCGCGGCACGCACGCCGGCGATGACCCAGCTGCGCGCCACCGCATGGATCGAACTGCAGGCGCGTCAGGCGCGGCAGCTGGTCGCGCAGGGCAGGGTGGGCGAGGCGCAGCAGTTGCTGGCGCGTACCGATACGGCGCTGGGCAATCAGCTCGACGATCCGCAACTGCTGGCCGCCCTGGCTGGCGCGCATGCCGACGCCGGCAACACCCAGCGCGCGCTGGTGCTGGCACAGCGGCTGGTCACTGGCGCCAGCCCGCGCATCGAAGACCGCCTGCAATACGCCAGCGTGCTGCTGCGCGCGCATCAGGACGCCGAGCTTTCGGCGGTGTTGCGACAGCTGCAGGCCACCACCATGACCCCGGAGCAGCTGCGCCGCTACCAAGGCCTGCGCAGCGCCTACACGCTGCGGCAGGTGGATGCATTGCGTGAGCTCGGCAATCTGGAAGGCGCCTACGACGCGTTGTCGCCGGTGCTGGCGCAGCAGCCGGGCAACCGCGATGCGCAGGCCGCGCTCGCGCGGTTGTACGCGGCCGCCGGCGAGCACCGCCAGGCGCTGGCGATCTACCAGCAGATCCTGCAACGTCAGCCCAGCGATCTGGACACGCTCACCGCCGCCGCCAACAGCGCCGCCGCGCAATCGGACCTGCGCGATGCAGAGCGCTATCTGCAACGCGCGTTGGCGCAGGCACCGGAGTCGCCGGACGTGCTCGCGGCCGCCGGTCGCGTCTATCGCAGTGCCGGCAAGAACCGCAAGGCCGAGCAGTATTTCCGTGCAGCGCTGGCGGCGCAGCAGCGTCAGGCCGGGCAGCTCGACAATGGCCTGGCTTCTGCACGTGGCCTGGCTGCCGTCGCCGCATCCGGTCGGCCGCTCAACCCATTCTCCGGCATGACCGGCGCCATGCCGCGTTCGCCGGCGATGCTGTCCGAACGCATGGCCGCCGGCAGCGCCTACAACGACGTCGCAACCGCACCTGTCGCATACATCGCGCCGCTCGCCATGCAGCCCGGCGCCGCACGTGTCGCGACTGCCGCACCCGTCAATGCCGCCGCCGATCTCAGCAGCGACGCGTTGCCGCAACCGGTACGCGCCAGCACCGTGCCTTCCACGTTGCCTGCGCCCAGCCGCTTGCGCGCTTCCACGCATGGCGCGCTGCCGGCTGTGTCGGGCAGCGATCTGCAGCCGCGCAACATCGCCGCGCAAGCACTGTCCGCGCGCAGCAGCGGCAATAGCGTGCTCGACGAATTGCGCGCCGTGCAGGCGGAAAACAGCGACGGCCTTGCCGGCGGCGCGCTGTATCGCGCGCGCGACGGCGAAGACGGCCTGGGCCGTCTGGACGACATCGAAATGCCGGTGCAGGCCGAATTCGCAGTCGGCGAGGGCAAGCTCGGCGTCACGCTGACACCGACCGTGGTGGATGCCGGCACGCTCGGCACCGACTACGCCACCGCCAGCCGCTTCGGCACCGGCCCGCAGAGCGCCATCGGCGATGCGCTGGCCGCCAACCGTGGCCCGATCGACACGCTGGTCGATTCGCCGGTGTATCAGTTGCTCGCCACCGAAGGCGATACCGCCGCCACGCGCGAACGCCTGCGCCGCTACGCCTTGAATACCGGCCTGTTCAATGCACTGCTGGTGGAGAACAACAACAGCACTGCCGCTGCGCTGGCTGCATTGGCCAACGAGCCGCTGCCGGCCTACCTGCTCAGCATCAACGCCTCCAACACGCCGATTGGGCAGCTGGCACGCGACATCCTGGGCAATGCCGCGCTCAGCGAACAGCTGGGTGCAGGCGATGCGGCCGCATTGCGCGCGCTGGCCGGCAGCACGGCCGCCGCGCAGCAGACGCCGACCGGCCTGGCCGACACGCTCAATGCGATGGCCGCCAGCGGCAACGGCAGCCGCCGGCTCAGCCAGGACGACACCGGCGTGGGCGTCGGCGTGCGGTATCGCAATGGCGGTTTCAGTGCCGAACTGGGCAGCACCCCGATCGGGTTCCAGGAGCAGAACCTCATCGGTGGCGTGGGCTATCGCGGCGAGCTCGGCGACACCGTCAGCTGGTCGGCCGAGGCCTCGCGGCGTGCGGTGACCGATAGCGTGCTGTCGTTTGCCGGTGCGCAGGACGCACGCAGCGGGCGCCAATGGGGCGGTGTGACCAGCACCGGGCTGTCGCTGTCGGCCACTGCCGACAACGGCCTGCTCGGCGGCTACGCCAACCTTGCCGCGCACCGCCTGCAGGGCAACAACGTGGCCGACAACGACCATCGCCAGGTCGACCTGGGCTTCTACGTGCACGCGCTGGAGACCGAGCATCAATCGCTCACCGCCGGCGTCAATCTGACCACCATGCAGTACGACAAGAATCTCAGCGGTTTCACTTACGGGCACGGTGGCTACTTCAGCCCGCAGGACTATGTGGACCTGGGGTTCCCGGTGCATTGGAGCGGGCGCACGGCCGGGCAGACGGTGAACTGGAAGGTCGACGCCAGCGTCGGTGTGCAGCACTTCAGCACCGAGGCCTCGCCATATTTCCCCACCGACCCGACCCTGCAACAGGCGGCCTACGACGCCGCATCGCTGGCCGCGCTGCTTGGCCTGGTCGATCGCTACACCGACCCGGTGTATGCGAGCGAAAGCCGCACCGGCGTGTCCTACAACCTCAGTGGCGCGGCCGAATGGCAGGTGGCGCCGCAGCTGTTTCTGGGCGGGCGGCTGACCTTCAACAATGCACGCGACTACAACCAGTTCAGCAGCAACCTCTACCTGCGTTTCGTGATGGATCGCCTGGGCGCTGCGCTGGGGCGTGCGCCGCAGGTGCTGGCCTCGCCATATGCGGCGGAGCATTGATGCGCCGGCAAGCCTGGCGCCTCGCTCCGAAGACGCGCAGCAGGGTTTGTAGCCAATGCACGCAGGCGGCGTGATGCCGCGCGTGCATGGGGTCCGCATCCTCGCCTGCGCCGTGGTGTGCATCGTCGCCACGCTGCATGGACCGCGTGGCCTGCACGCAACAACGCGGCAGCAGACAAACGAACGGCGCCTTCCGGCGCCGTTCGCATCGCTTCACATCACGCGTTCGGTGCTTATGGGCGCACCTTGGTGGCGCAGACGAAGACCACTGCCTGTTGCACGCGGCTGATCACGCCCTGGCTCTGCAGCTCGCGCGCGTGTTCGTCCATGCAGGTCAGGTAACCCAGGCGGTTGCCGACGTTCTGCGTCTTGCACAGGCTGCTTTCGGCAGACACGTTCGCGCCCGGAATCAGGCCGCCGGTCTCCAGCGTCGGGACCGAGGTGTTGCAGGTGCCCAACTTGGCCGGCCCGGTGTTCAAGGTCCAACCGATGTCGGCAAACAGCGCCGGGGTCAGGTCGATGTTGACGTGCGCCTGCACTTCCGGCGTGTCGAACGGTTCCATCAAGGCATTGGGCTGCAGATCGGTATCGAAGTGCGAGAACGTCGAACCGCCGGCCACCACGCTGGGCGAGTACAGCCGCGTGCGGCCTGCGCTGTCGGTGCCCTGCAGCAGCTGCGGATCTTCGTACAGCGCCGCGACCACCGCAGTGCTGCCCTTCAGGCGCGCGCCATCGGCCTGCGAGACCATGATGGCGGGGATGGTGATGTCGGTGATCGGCGGTGATGCGTTGCCCATCGTCTGCACACCGGCCGCGTTGTTGGCGACGATGACGCCCACCGCGCCGTTGAGCTGCGCGTTCTTCACCTTGATCGCGAACGCGCAGGTGCCGCGGTCGATCAGCGCCACCTTGCCGGCCACATCGGCCGCATTGACGAACGGGGTTTCGCAGCCATCGCTGGCCGATGCGGCCGCCACGCCGTCGTTGACCGTCACCACCGAACGGGCCGGGAAATTGGCCGCGGTGGCCAGCGGACCGAAGCTGGCAAAGCCCACTTCGAACTTGCCCGCAGCGCTGGCCGGTGCGGTGACGCGCAGCAGCGTACGCGGATCCAGGATCAACGCCGCCTCGCGATTCACGCGCGTCCCGGCCCATACCGTACGGCCGGGCGTGCGCATCGCTTCGGCGCGCAGGGCGTTGGTCATGGTCGGGTCGTCGAAGCGCTTGTTCTGGACGTTGTCGTAGGCCTGCGAGGTGTAGACGTCGGTCAGGCCGCTGCCCGAACCCAGCACGCCGGTGGTCTTGTTGAGGAAGCCGGCCGCGCCCAGACCGTGGCCGATCTCATGCATCACCACGTTGAGGAAGTTGATCTGGCCTTCGGGCGTCTTGCCGTCCAGACCCAGATACCAGCCGGAACCGGCCAGGCAATCGTCCTTGCCCAGGTCGCCGTTGAACTGCGAAAACACGTCGGCCGGATCGGACGGATCCGGCACCAGGTCCTGCCCGGCGATCGCATCGCCCAGCGCGGACGGATACAGCGTATTGGCCTTGGCACCGGGGAAGTTGTTGACGATCCAGTTCGGCCCGGCCTGGCCCAGCGTGCCGCCGGTGGCGGTACAGGTCAGCCGCGCGAACGAGGCATACACCTTGATCTCGACGTTGCTCTGCAGCACCGCGCCCCACAGGTCCATGGCGTACTGGTATGCGATGCGGCGTTGCTCGCCGATCGTGCGGCCCGGGTTGCCGCCCAGCGGTGCGGCAGCGGTCGGGTCGTTCAAACCGACCACGGTGCCGGCATCGCCATTGATCAGCGTGACATTGGCGGCCCGTGCATGCAGCGGTGCCAGGGCGGCCGCCACGGCCAGGGACAACAGCAACAAGGGCTTATTCATGCGGCAGCGCTCCATGCTCGGCGTGGGTGGGTTGGGTGGTGCCGGCCTCGTCGCTGTGTTCGATGACGATGCGTCCATCGGCCTGACGGGTTGCCGTCAACGAGCTCATCTGGGTGGCCGGCAACTTGCGCGCCACGGTGCCACTGGGCAGGCGCCGCTCGGTCGCGCGTGCGGCCGCTTCGGTCTGCGGAACCGAGCTACGTGCGGCGCTGCTGCGTGCTGCGGAGGCGGCTGCAGCCGCCTGCTGATCCAGCGCCGCGCTCTCGGCGTCGGTCAGCGGGCGCAATTTGCCGGTGGTGGGGTCGATACCGACCTTGGAACTGCCAGTAGCAGCTTCCTGCGCTGCAGCGATCGCCGGCAGGCATGCGACACACAACACACCGGACAGCATCCATCCGGGCTTGCGAAAGCTCATCATCGTTGGGGTTTCCTTGGGTCCAACAGGGGAAAAAACGCCGTGCTGACACCGGCGCTCGGGAGAATCCTTCCGTTTCAGTCTGTTCATGACTGAATCATGAATCCGTGATTCGTGTCAATCTTTTGACACATTCGCCGTCGAATGCGAAGCGGCAACCTGAAAAAGTCATCGGCAGGGTTTGCAGTCTGGGAATTCACTTCTCCCAGCACCGCCATCAAGGCGCCAGCGCACGCCGTGGCCGGCGCTCGGCATCCCCGGACGCCACTCGTACACTGGCCGGTCTGGTCGTCGTTCGGACATCCGTTGCCGGCGCCGCCTTCCATCAGCCAACCCAGCGCCAGGCCACCATGCACGCCGTCATCTACCACAATCCCGGTTGCGGGACCTCACGCAACACCCTTGCCCTGATCCGCCACACCGGCGTCGAACCGCAGATCGTCGACTACCTGCAGCATCCGCCGAGCCGCCAGACGCTGCAGTCGCTCATCGCCGCTGCCGGCATCACGGTCCGCGAGGCCATCCGCCAGAAAGGCACGCCCTATCTGGAACTGGGACTGGACGATCCCACCCTGGACGATGCGACACTGTTGAGCGCAATGCTCGCCCATCCGATCCTGATCAACCGCCCATTCGTCCAGACCGCGCGCGGCACGCGCCTGTGCCGCCCCTCCGAATTGGTACTGGACCTGTTGCCGCCAGCCACGCACGGCTTCATCAAGGAAGACGGCGAACGCGTGCTGGACGAGGCCGGTCAACGCATTGGCCGCTGACATGTTCGAGCCGGTTCAACCGGTGCGAAGCGGGTGTTGCACCTTCACGCTGGCCGCAGCGCTGACGATAGGCGCAGTACGCTTATTCACAGGGCGATGAACAAGCCTGTTACACGCCCGCTTGCGCATGCACTACACCTGCTGAGTGCGGCAAGACAAGGCGACTGTCGGCACCGTGCGCTGGCGCGAGCGGCGCCCGGCGCCGGGCATGCACAACCCGCGGCAACTACCATCCGTTCACTGCAGCGTCTGCGTGCCGTTGCACCGCCTGCACCTGTTCGCTACCGGTCGTCAGCCGCTCTAGAATCCACGCCACGATCGTCAGGAGCACCCGCATGATTCGCGAAATTATCCGCATGGGCGACAAGCGTCTGCTACGCGTGGCACCGCCGGTCACCAACCTGGGAAGCGCCGAGTTGCACACGCTGGTGGCCGATATGTTCGAAACCATGGACGCGGCGCGTGGCGTCGGTCTGGCAGCACCGCAGATCGCGGTGGATCTGCAATTGATGGTGTTCGGTTTCGACGCCAGCGAGCGCTATCCGGAAGCGCCCGCAGTGCCGCGCACGGCCCTGGCCAATGCGCAGATCGAGCCGCTGTCGGAAGACATGGAAAACGGCTGGGAAGGCTGTCTGTCGATTCCCGGCCTGCGCGCAGTGATTCCGCGCTATCGCTTCATTCGCTACCGCGGCTTCGCACCCGACGGCAGCCCGATCGAGCGCGACGCCGAAGGCTTCCACGCACGCGTGGTGCAGCACGAATACGATCATCTGGTCGGTCGCCTGTATCCCTCGCGCATCGAGAATTTCGACACGTTCGGTTTCGAAGACGTGCTGTCCTACGATCTCTAGCAGGTCGTTCGCTGTGTCCATTGCGGCGTGGCTGCCGCCATGGACGGCAGCCATCTGTGCTGGATTTCGCCTCATTCAAGACGGCCATCAGCAAGCTGCCTGGCGCGGTGCCCTCGTCGCTAGCGTCAGCGTTGGCGGCATGAACGCAGCGGCGACTCGGTGGATTGACGGCGTGTCTGGCGAGCGGCGAGGGCAGCGCACCCGCGGCCATGCCTCAGGCCGAAAACGCGTGTGGCTCGGCGGCAAATCCGACCGCCAAGGCGCCCTTGCCGACGTTGACCATGCCGGTCAGGCTCATCACGCTTTCCAGGAGTTCCACGCCGTGGGTTTGGCAGGCGCCCTGCAGTGCGGCGTAGCCGGGCAGGGCATGCAGCTCGGCCAGCTCGCCGCCGTAGCCCACGCACACCGTTGGCGTCATCAGACCGTCGCGAATCTTGCGCACGGTAAAGCCGAACAGCTTTTCGGCCGAAGGTTCGAAACCCTTCAGCTTGGCCACCGGCTCGGTGACGCCGCGGTAGGCGCGCAGCACCGGTTTGATGTCCAGCGCGCTGCCGAGCGCGGCGCCGATCAGGCCGACGCTGCGATCGCCCTTGGTGCGTGCACGTGCGCGCAGGTAATAGAGATCGCGTGGAATCATGTAGCCATAGGTGTGCTCGGCCAGCTGTTCCAGACGGGTACGGATGACCGCCACGCTCTGGCCCTGGTCGCGCAGGCGGGCCGCCTCCACGGCGGTGATGCCCTGGCCGGCGAACAGGTTGAGCGTGTCGATCACCCGTAGCGCGAACGGCGAGGTGTGGCCTGCGGCCTGCCGAATCGGCTTGTAGTCGTTGAGGATCGCGAAGCTGGCCTGCATCGCGTTGTCGAAGATCTGGCTGCGGAGTTTGGAAATGGTCAGGCAGAACACATGGTCGTAGTCGATGACCAGTTGTTGCAGGAACAGATCGCGGATCTGGTTGACCGAAAACGGCGTGGTTTCCGCTTCGTGCCCGCGCTCGGCCACGTGCGCCTGCAGAAAGCTCAGCGTGGCTTCCTCGTCGCGGTGATCGGCCAGCACCGCCTCGCCGATGCGCACGCTGATCGGCAATACAACGATGTTGTGACGTTGGATGAAGTCCTGCGGCAGATCGCACGCGCTGTCCACCACGATTCCGATACGCATCGTCGCCCCCTCCGGCTGTTGCGTTGTCTGTCGTGCGAACGCTATCGCAAAACGGCGCCGCCGCGTAGGCCCGAGGTGGAGCTTGTTCCGGGCACCGATCGCCCGGATGGCGGCCGGACTGATCCAGACCGTTGGCAGCGACGCCGCACTGCGTTGAACGACATTGCACGCGCAAGCGACGCCGCCCGGCACGTGGGAAGACGGACGATGGGTATGTGGCTATGCACCATTCGCCGCCCCCACGCCCGGGCGTCTTCGCGCGAAACCTGCCGCTGCGCCCTCGTCCTGTGACCTAAGTGCTAGCCAGCGCACGCTCCAAGTGCAAGGTGGCACCCGCTATCGCGCTTGGCCGGGTGGCGCCGCCGGAATCGTTATAGCTCCCCGCGCGGTGCCGCTGCTAGGGTCCAACCCCGACTGCCGCACGGCAGGTCCCGACAGCGCTGCACCAGCGCCGCCGCGTTGAATCATACGGAGAGTCACTATGCACAACTGCCCATCCAGCTCCCTTGTCCAGACGCGCGCCCAGGCGCCGGCCCCGCGGCGGCGCGCCGCGCGCTGGTGGACCGCGGCGCTCGCCTTCGGTCTGGTCGCGCTCACCCCGGTGGCGCTCGCCGGCCCGTACAAGATCTTTGGCAACCACTATGCGTGGGTGAACAATTTCAACGATCCCAACAACATCATCCAGGGCACGTTCGGCACCGGCAGTACGCCGGAGTTGACGGTCACCTTCAACTTCGCCGACTACAACCTCTACGGCTATCCCGCGATCGTGCGCGGCTGGCATTACGACTGGAATCCGACCACCGACACGCTGTTCCCCAAGCAGATCTCCTCGATCGGCTCGCTGCCATTCAAATTCAATTACAGCGCAGGCGGCACCAATTTGGCCGGTGATTTCGCCTACGACATCTTCTTTCGCTGGGACACCGCAAAGGGCAATCCGCAGCTGGAAGTGATGATCTGGGGCGACCACAACTCCTGGCCGGTCGGCACCGTGACCGCGACCAAGGTCATCACCGCGGGCGGGCGTACCTTCGACCTGTGGGAAGGCTTCAATTCCGGCGCCGGCTATTACGTCTAAACCTTCATCCCGACCGGGACCGCCGGCCAGCCGACGCTCAAGACCAGCGGCAGCCTCAACGTGGATGCCAAGCCGTTTCTGACCTGGCTGCAGAACAACCGCTCCAAGGATGGCCGCTACAGCAACAGCATGTATCTGCATGCGGCCGAAGCGGGCTTTGAAGTGGTACGCGGCAACGGATGGGCCAAGGTCAGCGCGACCTTGGATGCGAAGTAAGCGCAGCCGCAGCGGTGTTGTGCGTGTCGGCGGTACCGGTCGGCACGCACACGGTTTTTGTCAAAGTGGACAAGTCGCCGCCTGTGCGTTGTTCGCTGGCGACTGTCGGCGCAGCTCGTTGCGCACATGACAGCGACGTGGCGTGTGTGGCGCCTGTCGCTTCGGCATCGGATTTCGAATGAGCTCACGGTGAGCGATGTGCATGGATGACTGCATCTGCGCGGCATGTGGTCGCGTACGTGCTGGCGCGCAGATCTGGAGCGGCTAACACTGTGCCGCTAAACGGGCGGTGCGGGTGCCAAGAACATCGGAACGGCTGAGCGCTGCATGCCGACGCCACGCACCAGCCGCGCATGCCTGGCAGCTGCGCGGATCGTGTGTTCGGACGCTGCTATAACGCTACCAGCTGGATGCTGTCGAACACGATTGCCGGGCTGAGGTAACCGTTGTCCGGGGAGCCGGAGGCAATGCCGATCTCGATGCGGTTGTTGCCGGCATGCAAGGCAGAGGCGGGGATGTCCACTTCGTACAGGGTGTTGTTGCCACGCGCAGTGCCGCGCGTGATGCCGCGTGTCTTTGGCTGCGTGGGCGCGGCAGGCACCGAGCCGTTCCAGCGTGCATTCACGCTGATCTGCGGACGTGCGCTGCCCTGTGCCAACGGCACGAAGATACGCAGGCGATAGCCGCGCACCTCGTTGGCGGGCAGGGTGAAGTCGATCCGGCTCGGGGTGTTGATGCCGCGCCACTGCACCGCCGGAAAGCTGCTCAGGCTGCTCGATCCCACGGTGTAGGTCACCGCAGACCAGTGCATGCGCGCATCGGAAGGGTGCGCCCGCGGTAACAGGTCCGCATATCTGAACCCTGCCGGCGTGCCATCGGGAATGCCGATCTGCCACTTCACCGTGCCCGGCAAAACGACTGCCTGCAGTGCGGCGTGCGCAGTGGCGCCGGCGGAAACCTCGATGTTGCGTTGTGCGACGTCTAGTTCGTTCTGGTAGAGCGTCATGCGATAGCTGCCCGGGCGAACACCCGTCACCCGGTAGTCGCCGCTGCCGTCGGCAGTGGCCCAGTACTGCGCCTGCGCATTGCGCAGACCGATGACGGCCGGCTGGCCCGGCAACACGCCGCCGACGTGCCCGCTCACGGTGCCGCGCCCGCTTGCCGGCAAATAACCGCTCAGGCCCAGCGTGGCATCGACGAAGGCGGTGTCCAGTTGCGCACTCGACGGCGAGCTCCCATCGGTGAACAGCAGCCCGTACACACCGTGCAGGCCGCCGCGAAACGCTTCGGTCTGGGTGTGATCGGAATACATGTAGTGATAGAGCTCATGCGTCACGCTGGTTTTCTGTGTCGCGATGTCCTTGAAGAACGGGCCGCCCGCGCTGCGCTCGCGGTTGCCCGTCAGCATGAACACGGCAACGCCAGAGCCGCTGACGCCATGCACCTGGTCGTCCATCATTCGACGGGCGGAATAGAACTTGGAACTGGTGCGCCCATCCGGCAATAGAAAGACATCGTTGCCTTCGATCGCTTTGCCGACATTGGAATCGGGCTCCTGCTGCGCATTCGGCAACGTGGACACGTTCAAGCGGGCGACGAAGCGCAATTCGCCCACCGGCATCAAGCTTGGCGCATCGGTGGCCATGTAGATCGCGTTGCGGCCCTTGCGCGCGATGTAGTACTGGACCAAGTCGCCGGCCTTGGCCGACACCACGATCGTCCCGCCAACGATGCGTGCATCCACACTGGCACTGCCCAGCCCCGAAGCGATGTGCGAGCCCTTCGATTCGGTGGTCTGCAGTTCGTTGTCGCGATAGCGCATCGAGACGATGTCGCCATTCCGGGCATCGACCGCAAACACCAGCTCGGCGCCGCTGTCGACGATCACGCGGTCGCCGCTGCGGCTGATCCCGAAGTCGGCCAGCGCAGGTGCGCTGACGCCGGCATAGAGCAGCAGCGCGCAGGCGAAGGTATGTGGACGATTGCGAGGCACGCGGGTGAGTGTCCGGAAGCAAGGCATGGTCGCGATGCGTGCGCGCGATGCCAGGCGAGTGCTGAAGACGGAGACTGTGCGCACTGTTCGAAATTCCAGCGATCAAGGGTGGAGTCGTTGGTTGCCTGCGGGCATCGCTGACTGTCGCCACAGTGGGTAACTGCAATGAGCTGGCCTGGCGCACGCCATTGGAGAGGCTACCAAAACCTCGGGAACCCTTGTCGAGGGCCGGCAGGGATTCGTGCAAAAAAACAGCAAAAAGTGATCTAACTCGCTGTCACCACAGAAATTTTTCACAACTTCCTGCCGACCCTCTTCATGGCCTTGTGCCCCGATCTTGCGGCATGCCGCCTGGTAGCGCTTTACGGGATTCCGTGGTGT
Organism: Xanthomonas citri pv. citri; assembly: GCF_000961215.1. NCBI lineage: Bacteria > Pseudomonadati > Pseudomonadota > Gammaproteobacteria > Lysobacterales > Lysobacteraceae > Xanthomonas > Xanthomonas citri. The sequence goes on along the minus strand of NZ_CP008998.1, from coordinate 4,119,965 downwards.
TCCGAGAAGACGGGTAACTCATCATCAGCGATTTCTGCAACTCCAGACGCTATTAATCACCCAGTGATCATTATATCGCCCACCTGCAGTAACATCCCAACTCTCTAAATTTACAGAGCGGGAAGTATTTCCAAACCGGTTTCTGCACTTATTAAAAGCTTGCTGCCAATGCGCGCTCCACACCTGTTTACTTGTAGGATTTGCGGGTCTCACATCGCCAAGCACAGAAACTGCCCCTAAAGAATCGTCTGCCTGACTTGGGGCTGATATCGATAGAAAAAAGATTCCGAATGCTGTTGCAGCGAGCAAGGATGATATCATGAAGGAATTTGTTGATTTTTTAACATATTGATCCTATTTAATTAATTTATTAAATGATGGATTACGACATGGTGAAGTGAGAAATTACAACCCGAATTGCCAGTATCAGTGATTCTACACTGGAACCGTTGAAAGTTCTGTCATACCAGCTCTAGCCTCATAAGCTCCCTCGTCAAGCAGACACTCCAAAAGTGGCCCTTCTGGCGTGTTGGTTGCGGTACTCGGTGGGCGTTAGGCCGCTGAGCGAGTCATGGGGTCGCTCTTCGTTGTAATCGATCATCCGCCAATGGATGGCTTGGCGGATATCGTCGAGGCAGGTGAAAAGGTGCTGGTCGAGCACTTCTTCCCGGAAGGTGCGGTTGAAGCGTTCGATGAAGGCGTTCTGGTTCGGTTTGCCGGGTTGGATGTACTTGATCGCCACGCCATTGACCTTCAGCCAGCTGGTAAATGCTTCGCCCAGAAACTCTGGCCCGTTGTCGGAACGCACAATCTGCGGCAGGCCATGATCGTGCTTGATCTGCTCGAACACGCGCACCAGACGATGCGAGTTGATCGACGTATCAACCTCGATGTGAAGTACCTCGCGGTTGGAGTCGTCGACCACGTTGAAGGTGCGGAAGCGTCGGCCGCACGCCAAAGCGTCGCTCATGAAGTCGACCGACCAGACGGTATCAGGCAACCTTGGGACATACAGCGCGACACGCTCGCGCTTGGGAAGACGCCGCTTCGCAGCGCGGCGCAGGTTGAGCCGCATGGCCTTGTACACGCGATAGATTCTCTTCGGGTTCCAGTCAGGACGCGTCCTGCGCAGCACGTCGCTGCATTTCCAAAAGCCGCGACTCGGCCGATCTTCGACAACACGTGCGATCGCCGAGATCAACCCGGCATCGCACACTGTCCAGTCGAGCGGCGGCGCATACCACGCCGCACGTGCAAGCCCGACGCATGCACAGGACCGACGCAGCGGCCGCGCGTGTACCTCGATCAGGTACCGCATGGCCTCGCGCTCGCGCGCCGGCCCTAGAGTTTCTTTGCGATGAGATCCTTCATGGCCGCGTTGTCGAGCGCCAAGTCGGCGTACATCCGCTTGAGCTTGGCGTTCTCGGACTCAATCTCCTTGACCCGCCGCAGCTCCGAAGCCTTCAGGCCTGCGTACTTGCTCTTCCACTGGTAGTACGTCGCTGTACTGATACCAACCTGGCGACAGATGTCCTTGACGGGCACGCCGGCGTCGGCCTGCTTGAGCGCCGCGATGATCCGCGTCTCGGTGAACTTCCCCGGTAAAACGAAAACGTCAGCCGCCAACCTAGTCGTCGGCGGCGTGCTTGCCAAGTGCTGGAGGTCGAGAGCGGCGGGCTCATCACATGCACCCGTGCATGCTATGCCGAATTCGTCAGGGGGTGTGCCGATGATTGCCAAAACAGAGCGCAACAAGCAGGCCGATGTGGTGTTGGCTTTCTGGGAGCTGGCCGGTGCGGCCCGCTGGTTCACGCACAACGATGCCTTCGATGCCAATTTTCGGCAGCACTTCAGCGAGCAGCATTTCGCCGCCGCACGGGGCGAGTACGCGCAGTGGATGGCGCGCGCCGAAGACGCACTGGCCTTGCTGATCCTGCTGGATCAATTTCCACGCAATGCGTTCCGCGGCAGCGCGCATGCCTATGCCACCGATGGCCTGGCACTGCGGCACGCCAAACAGGCGCTCGCCAGCGGCTTCGATCAACAGGTGTCGGCGCAACTGCGCCTGTTTTTCTATCTGCCCTTCGAGCATGCCGAAGACGCCGATGAGCAGGCGCGCGCGGTGCAGCTGATCACTGCACTGGGCGATGCGCAGACCACCCATTGGGCGTTGGAGCATCAGCGCATCATTGAGCGCTTTGGCCGCTTCCCGCACCGCAATGCGGTGCTGGGACGTGAGACCACCGCAGAAGAGCAGCAGTTTCTGGACGACGGGGGATTTGCCGGTTGAAGACCGGCATCGGCCATCTGCATGCCGATGCTCGAAGTCTGCTGCGCAGCGTGGGTAACCACAGTGTGACCGCCGGGCAGAAGCGGGCATCGCAACGCAGAAGATTTCGCCATGCCCATGCCGCACCAGGCAGTGCGCCAGCAGTCAAGGCGATCAGCAGCCGCCCGGCAATGCTTCCGAACGCCAGCTGGGGCCTTCGCCGAGCAGCAGATAAAACCCGTAACTTTCGTAGCCGCTTTCGGCCAGCACGAAATCGAGCGTGCCGTTGCCGTCGATATCGCCGAATTGCAGCAGATGCGTGCGCAGCGGCAGGTCTTCGCAATCGTCGCAGCCGCTGGCAGCGTGACCCTTGCGGAACTGCCAACGGCTGCCGTCATGCTCGAAGATCGCAAGGACGACGAGCACGCCGGTCGGGTTGTCCGGGTTGCCGGTCTCGATCGGATGGTTGGAGGTCAGGATCGCCACGCGTCGCTGCGGTTGCTGCGTATCGGTGACGATCTGCAGCGCCGCCAGATCCTGCGCGCGATCGGCATTGAACGCGGCCAGCGCCTGCGCCAGGGCTGCCGGCTTGACGCGCTTGCGCAGCTGCGCGGTGTTGTTCACCTGGGCGAACAGCTCGGCCTGTTCGCTGGTGGTGGCGGCGCGGCCGGCAAAGCGCTTGCCGGGATTCACATCCACGGTCGACAGCAGCGGCGAATCGGACAGCGTGGGGTTGCCCTTGATGCGCAGCTTCGCGGTGCCGCCGCACATGCTGTTGTCGTCCACCGTCAGTGCCGCAAGCCGCACGTTGCCCGTGGAAACGCCCGCGTTGAAGACCTGCAAAGGCTGGCCCAGCAGCGCCTTGGGCAGGGTCGATTCCTTGGCGACGTCCTTGCCGAGCCAGAGCGGGATGTATTCCAGCGGATCGTCGATCGGTTGGTTGTCGTAGGTCTGGACCAATAGCACCGCGCGCGACGGTTCGGCAGCGTGGGTGGCCAACGGCAGCAGCGCGGCCAGGGCGACAGAGAGCAGGCGGGTATGCATTGCAGCGATGTCCTTGTGCAGGTCGATCCATGAAAAAACGGACGCTCAGGGAGCGCCCGTTTCGGTATGCGGTGTGCCGGCCTAGCCTGCTTCCGAGCAAGCTGCGCTCACGCGGTTGTCGCAAGTGCGGCAGTCTGCAGAGGGGGCATGACCGGTGAGCGGCAGCCGCGACCGTGCGACTACCGCTGATGTCTTGCTCAGTATTTCGCCACGCCGTTGTCCACCTCGTCCGACCACGCATCGATGCCGCCGGTGACGTTGTAGACGTTGGTGAAGCCCAGGCCACGGAAATGTTCTGCGGCCTGCAGGCTGCGGCCGCCGCGGTGGCACAGGAACGCCAGCGGGGTGTCCTTGGGCAACTGTTCGATGGCGGCGCGCTCGTGCGCATCCAGCGTGCGGAACGGTGCGGCCACCGTGGCCAGCGCGCGCTCGTCGGCCGGGCGCACGTCCACCAGGGTCAGGCTGCCGGCCTTGAGACGGTCGTCGGCGTCGCGCACCGACAGCTCCTGCACCGGCTTGGGCGCATTGGGGTTGTCGATGGCCAGGCCACGGCCGCGGATGTCGTCCACCCAGTCGATGGTGATGCCGTCGGCACGACGCGCGCTGGCCAGGTCGAACTGCACGCGCAGTCCGTTGGATTCAGCCGCAATGGCGTTCGGGTTGGTCGGCGCCAGCTGGAAATTGGGCTGGAAATTGGCATCGATGGCCAGCGTCAGCGAGGCATCCGGCGCATCGGCCAGCGCGCCCTTGAGCATCTCGACCGCGGCGGGGGTGATGGTGATCTTGGGCGGGCTGCGGTCGGGCGCCTGCAGGCCGAGCATGCTGCTCAGCTCGCCGCTATCGGCCATCTGCACGATGATGTCGCTGCCGCCGATCAGCTCGCCGTCCACGTACAGCTGCGGGATGGTCGGCCAGTCGCCGTAGGCCTTGATGCCCTCGCGGATTTCCTGGTCGGCCAGCACGTTGACGTGGGCATAGTCGATGCCCAGGCCGTCCAGCACGCCGACCGCCTTGGCCGAAAAACCGCATTGCGGCATGCCGGGCTGGCCTTTCATGAAGAGCACCACGCGGCTGGACTGCAGCAGCGTATCGATACGGGAACGCAGGGCGGGATCGAGAGACATGGCAGCACTTCGGTGGCAGCGTGGAGACCGGGCATTCTACGCCGCATGGCATCATTGGGCATGACCACGCCGGAAACGCTGTATCGCACCCCTTCGCGCCCCTACCGCTGGGTAGGCCTGTTGGCCCTCTCGCAGGTAGCGGTGGCACTGCTGTGGTGGCATCTGGGCTGGGCGTGGGGGCTGCCTGCGCTGCTGCTGTCGCATGCGCTGTTCGTGGTGCCGGTGTTCCTGCCGCGCGCGCGGCTGTACGCGCCGGTGCTGGCGCGGTTATCCGGTCGCGTGCCGCAGGTGTGGCTGACCATCGACGATGGCCCGTCCGACGACACCCCGGCCATCCTCGACCTGCTGGATGCCTACGACGCCAAGGCAACGTTCTTCGTGGTCGGCGCGCGTGCCGAGCAGCGGCCCGAGCTGGTGCGCGACATGGTGCGGCGCGGGCACGGCATCGGCAACCACAGCCACACCCATCCGCAAGCCTGGTTCTGGGCGCTGGGACCGCGCCGGATGGCACAGGAAATCGGCCAGGCGCAGCGCGTGCTGGCGTGCATCACCGGCCAGGCGCCACGGCTGTACCGTTCGGTGGTCGGCATGACCAACCCCTTCGTCGCCTCGCCGCTGCGCGCGCACGGCCTGACCCGGGTGGCCTGGAGCGCGCGCGGTTTCGACGGCGTGCGCTGCGAGCCGGACACCACCATCGCCCGCATCGTGCGCGACCTGCAACCCGGCGCCATCGTGCTGCTGCATGAAGGCGCTGCACACGGCCACAACCTCACCATCCTGCGCGGCGTACTGGAGGCGATGCGCGCGCGCGGCCTGGCGGGGCGGCGACCGCTCTGAGGTCCTGCGCACGGCGTGGCCGATGGCGTGGAAGCAGAGCGTATGTTGCCGGATCCATCTTCACTGTCGGCAGGCATGCTTCGGTGCGACGCGACATTTCTTGTTCGCCGGATTGCCCGGAGCTGGCGCTCCTGAGCCCCGGCATCGACCCGCGCATGGATTGACAGCGATTCGACGCGGATCGAACATGCGCCCCCAGCCAGCAAACGGTACGCGCCTTCCGATGGCGCTGCCGACGCCAGCCTCAATAGCCGTCATCGACGGCCATACTCGCTCTTGAGGCTGACCCCATGTCCCATCGTATCGTCCCTGCGCGCGCGCTGACGCGTGCGGATATCCGTTCGCCGCAGCTCCCGCTGGCGTACTCCCTGCTTGCGCTTGCGCTGGCCTGCGCATGGCCATTGGCGGCTGCGGCGCAATCGAGCACGCGCGACCCGGTCGATCTGGACCGCCTGCAGATCGAGGCACACCGCGGCGCCGCGACCGAAGGCAGCGACTCCTACACCGCCGATGTGGCGCGCAGTTCGACCAAGCTGGAGCTGTCGCTGCGCGAGACGCCGCAGTCGGTGGTGGTGGTGACCCGCCAGCAGATCGTCGACCGTAACCTGCAATCGCTGCAGGACGTCACCGACACCGTGGCCGGCTTCAACTCGCCGACCTGGGACACCGAGCGCACCTACATCACTGCGCGCGGCTTCGAAGTGGACTACTACCGCATCGACGGCATTCCCACCGACTACACCGGCGACGTGCAGCAGAACATGGCGATCTACGACCGGGTGGAAATCATCCGCGGCGCCAACGGCCTGACCACCGGCGCGGGCAGTCCGGCCGCGTCGATCGACCTGGTGCGCAAGCATGCCGACAGCGATGTGTTCACCGGTCGGGTCGATCTGTCGGCAGGGCGTTGGGACCGCTATCGCGGCACCGTCGACCTGCAATCGCCCTTGAACGCCGCCGGCAACGTGCGTGGACGGGTGGTTGCCAGTGACGAGGACAAGCAGTCGTTCCGCGATTACTACAGCAAGCAATCGTCGCTGTTCTACGGCATCGTCGATGCGGATTTCAGCGATGCCACCCGCGGCTACATCGGCGTCAACAAGCAGCGCAACGACGGCCGCGGCACCACCTGGGGCGGCGTGCCGGCGTATTTCAGCGACGGTAGCCGCACCGATTTTGCGCGATCGGATTCGTTCACGCCGCGCTGGGCGCGCGGCGTGGCCGACACCACCAATGCGTTTGCCGGCCTGACCCATCGCTTCGACAACGGTGCGCAGCTGCACGTGGAATATTCGCATCAGCGGTTCGAAGCCGATTGGAAGTCGGTGCTGTTCGGCTACTTCGATTACCCGGACCGCGAGACCGGCCTGGGCCTTTCCAACACTTTTGGCGGGCGCTATCCCGCAATCACTGCGCAAAACAGCCTGGATGCCTACCTCAGCGTGCCGTTGACCTGGTGGGGCCGCAATCACGAACTGGTCGCCGGTGCCACCTGGATGAACCGCAACGTGCGCAGCTGGTCCAACGGGCCGCAGCCGCCGCAGGTGCTGACGGCCGAAAGCGTCTACGCCTGGACCGGCAGCATGGCGCAGCCGCAATGGACGCCGCTGGTGAAGGGCGAAGAACGCGACGTGCGCCAGGTGGCCGCCTACGCTGCCGGCCGCTTCAGCCTGACCGACGCGCTCACGGCCATCGTCGGCGCACGCGTCACCGACTGGAAGAACACCGATCAGCTGGTGCCGGCCAACACCTACGAGCGCCGTGGTCGCACCACGCCGTACGCCGGCCTGATCCTGGACGTGGACGACCACCATTCGCTCTACGCCAGCTACACCGGCATCTTCAAGCCGCAAAACAATCGCGACCGCAGCGGGCGCTATCTGGCACCGCTGGAAGGCAACAGCTACGAGGTCGGTGCCAAGGGCGAGTACCTCGGCGGCCAGCTCAACGCGGCGCTGGCGTTGTTCCGTATCGAGCAGGACAACCTGGCGGTCAACGACCCCGGACAACTCGTGCCCGGCACCACCAATCAGGCCTTCCTGGCCGCGAAGGGCACGGTCAGCCAGGGGGTGGAATTCCAGCTCGATGGGCAGCTTTCCGAGCAGTGGCGGATCGCGTTCGGCTTTGCCCAGTTCGATGCCAACGATGCCAGCGGCGTCGACGTCAATCCGACCAGCCCGCGTCGCGAGGCTACCCTGTTCGCCAGTTGGCAGACCGGCCCATGGCGCGTGGGCGGTGGCCTGAGCTGGCAGTCGGCCATCCACGAATTGATGTCCGGGCCACTGGGCAGCACGCAGCGGCTGACTCAGGGCAGCGTGGTGTTGGCCAACGCCATGGCACGCTACGACATCAACCAGGCATGGTCGGCGCAGCTCAACGTGCGCAACCTGTTCGACCGCAAGTACTACGCCAACATCGTCTATCAAAGCCAGTTGATCTACGGCGACCCGCGCGATGTGGAGCTGACGCTGTCCTGGAAGTTCTGAACCTTGCTCCAGACGACAGGCTTTGGCGGCATTCATGCCGCTACCGAGCCTCCACCGACGGACTTACGGCATGTCCCGCTAGCGGTGAGGGCGGCGCGCACTTGGCAAACCAGGCCTTTGCCTGCATCCAAACGGCGCGGCGACTCGATCACTTGGTTGTCCCGAAGTGATTGGTCATCGCGGAGGGGTCAGTTGTAGAGCGGCTGCTCTGCGACTTCGCTGCAGGGTCCTTGCCCGCCCACCATCGCAGGACACGCCGCAAGTACGTCCGTGTAGGCTCTTACGCGTCATCCATGCCGCGTAAGGTCCCGCGACGGTGGGCGGACAAGGACCAGTCGAGAGCGTCGGTATGCATGGCAAGAGCAGGAACGGCGGCCGGCGGGTCAGATGCAGCGGTGGTTGCATGGACCTTGTGCGATCTGGACGACGTGGTCTAATTTCCGAACAACACGTTCCGTCGAAGGCGGGCAGCAAGTTGATTGGGTTTGCCCCTATCGCTAAATAGCCATGCACCCATGCATGCAAGCGACCAAGCCGCTGCGTTAAGTCACCTCGCATAGATCATCTCGGTTTTGCGGTTGCATCAGCGCACGACCAACTTTGGAGGCGTGATGTCCTTACCGGTTCCGGGACCCTTGGCGGCATGGATGCCGCCAAGGAGCCTCCATGGATGGATTCACGGCGTGTCCCGGAAGTGGTGAGGGCATCGCGCCCTCGACCCACCGAGCTTTTGATTCAAGCTGCTGATCGCGCCTAAACGACGCCATCGCTCTAAGTCTTGATTGCTTGCTGCGTTGTGTATTGGGGGCTTGTAAGGTGCGATAGATCAGCGGTAGAGCGGTATATCGGCTGCTTGGCTGCAGGGCCCTTGTCCGCCCACCGTCGCGGGACGCGCCGCAAGTACGTCCCTGTAGGCGCTTACGCGGCATCCATTCCGCGTAAGGTCCCGCGACGGTAGGCGGGCAAGGACCAGTCCAGATGGTCGGTGTACATGGTTTTCAACAAGGCAACCAGCGGACTCTCTGGGGCGTGGGGCACCACCCCTTGAAAACGTGGCCCGGGATCATCCGCATGGCGTCAACAGCGGCTGCCAAAAACGACTGCGCGGCCGGTGCCCGGTGCGGCTTCGCTACGCGTACACCCCGGTTTCTGCGTGCCGTCCACATCCGTCCGGCGACCGCGCGTTACGTCTCATCAGCCGTTCTAAAGCGAGCCAGGCATGTTGTGCACGGCCTCAGCGCGGCTCGGCCACGATCAACCAGTTGTTGAATGGCGTGTTGCCGTACAACGGCGCAAATGTCGCGCGCAGACCAGCAGCGTCCAGCTGCGCTTGCAGGCTGTCGCGGGTGGGATAGCTGCGCGGCATGCGCTGCATCCAGCCGCTCAGATGCGCTAGCACGTCGGTCACGCGGCTGGTGCGGCCACGGCTGCTGGCATCGCCCAATGCGCTGCGGATCACCAGCTTCGCGCCCGGCGTCAGCATCTGCGCCACGCTGCGCAGCAGGCTGGCCTGCATGTCGGCCTGCAGATACTGCAGCACGTCCAGAATGGTCACGCTGCCGCGGTGCTGCGGCCAGGCCACGCTCAGATCGACCACGGCAAACTGCGTATTGCCCAATGCCGAGCGCTGCGCGATGTGTTGCGCGCGGCGAATCTTGGACGCATCCACATCCACCCCGTGATACGCCAGTGCCTGGCCATCGGCACGCAATGCATGCGCGAGCAGGCCCAGCCCGCAGCCCAGATCCAGCACGGGCGCGGTGGTGCTGCGCAACTCGGCAAGCACGCCCGGATACAGCGGATCGGTGCGCAGCTTGGCCTGGGTGTAGTAATAGTCGTAGCGATTGCCCAACGGATGCGGCGGCAAAAACGCGCGCGCGATCGCCAGCGCCTGCGCGCGGCTCATGGGTTGGGTGGCGGTGCTGTGCAATGTCGTTCCCTGGCAATGAGGCTTGGTGCGCGGCGAGCTTGGGCCCTGCTAACGCGATGGGGGCTGCCCACGCATGGCATGCTCCATCCCGATCGCGTTGGCAGCCGCTATCGCATCGCGCGCTGCTGGCAGTGCCAATGCGGTCCAGCGCGCATACATGGCGCCGGAGGGATGCAGGCCATCGTCGACCAGCATGTCGGCAGCGTCGCCGCCATCGCGGCTGGTGGCGGTGATGTCGACAAAGCGCACCGAGCGCGCGGCGCAGCGTTCGGCGGCCACGTTGTTGAAGGCATCGATCTGTGCGCCGATCAGTGCCGCATCGCCGCCTTGCGCATGCGCAAACGGAGTCAGCCCCCAATCGGGAATCGACAGCACGAACACGCGTGCCGCAAGCCCACCGGCGAACCCGATCGCGCGCTGCAACAACGCATCGAACTGGCTGCGGTACGCGTCCAGCGAGCGCCCGCGGTACTGGTTGTTGACGCCGATCAGCAAGCTCACCAGTTCGAACGGCGCCTGCGGTGCAGCAGCGTCGATCCCGGCCTGCAACTCGTCGGTGGTCCAGCCGGTGGTGGCGATGATCTGCGGCGGCGCCACGTTCCAACCGTATGCCCGTAAACCATCGACCAGTTGCGATGGCCAACGCTGGGCAGGCGCAACGCCTTCGCCGATGGTGTACGAATCGCCGAGCGCCAAATAGCGCAGCGGCGTGCCAGGCGCCGCCATCAGGCCACGCTGCGTGGCTTGAGTGGAACCACCTTGGTGACCGCTTCGGCGCGGCGTGCCAGTGCACGGTCGATGCGCGCGAACACATCGCGCATCACACCGGCTTCCGGCATCAATGTCACGCGGAAATGATGGCGATACGGCACGTTGAAGCTGGAGCCGGGAACCACCAGCACGCCTTCCTCGTTCATCAGATCGAGGGCGAACGCATGATCGTCGAAGTTGCGCGCCGCCGCGCCCACCACTGCCGGGAACGCATACAGCGCACCGGCCGGTGCCACCAGCGACAGATGCTCGCTGGCCGCGCAGGCCTCGATCACCGCGCGGCGGGTTTCGTACAGCCGTCCGCCGGGTGCGCACAATGCCGAGATGGTGTCCGGCCCGTTCACGGCCGCATCGATGGCGTACTGGCCTGGTACATTGGCGCACAGGCGCAAGGCGCCGAGCAGGTCCATCGCATTGCGCAAGTCGTTGATGCGCGCTTGGTCGCCCGACAGCAGTGCCCAGCCCACGCGCCAACCGCAGGCGCGATGCACCTTGCTCAGGCCGCTGAAAGTGATGCACGGGTGCGCGCCGGCCAGCGGCGCGACCGGCACGAAGGCCGCGTCGTCGTACAGCACCTGGTCGTAGATCTCATCGACCATCAAGAGCAGATTGTGCTTGGTGGCGATCGCCACGATGCGCTCCAGCAGTTCGCGCGAATAACTGGCGCCGCTGGGATTGTTTGGATTGATCAGCACGATGGCGCGGGTGCGCGAGGACACCAGCGTCTCGATCTCCACTGGGTCCGGCTGGAAGCCGTTTTCCGGGGCGCAGCGGTAATACACGGGACGACCATCGTTGAGGATGGTCGCGGCCGACCACAGCGGATAGTCGGGCGAGGGCACCAGCACTTCGTCGCCGGGATTGAGCAGCGCACGCAGCGACAGATCGATCAGTTCGCTGACGCCGTTGCCAACGAAGATGCGGTCCGGATGCGCATCCGGATGCTGGCGCCGCGCATATGCGGTGGCGATCGCCTCGCGCGCTTCCGGCAGGCCTTGCTGATGGGTGTACGGATCGGTGCGGCCCATGTCGTCGGCGATGGCGCGCTGCAGATGCTCCGGCGCACGGAAGCCGAACGCACCCGGGTTACCGATATTGAGCTTGATCAGCTTGCGGCCCTGCGCCTCCAGCTCCCGCGCTCGTCGCGCCAGCTCGCCCCGGATTTCGTAGCGGACTTCGGACAGACGCTCGCGGATGGCGAGCGGCTTTTGCGGGGCAGTGGACATGCGACGGGCCGGTTGTAGGCGTGAGGCTTGGCATGGTAGCGGAAATATGACAGGCGGACATGCTTGCATCGGCAACGATGTCAAGGGGGCGTCACGCTCCGGGCAGCACACGCTTGCACAAGCCGCTGTGGCCAGCCAGCTAGAATCGCCCAATGAGCGACACATCCCCCGATTACCCCACCCTCCAATCCATCGGCTGGCCCTGGCTGGGGCCGCCTGAAGAAGCGGCCTGGCAGGCGGTGTTCGCCGCGCATCCGCAGGCGCTGCCGGCGCGGGTGGTGGAGCAGCATCGCACCGGTTATGTGGTGGCCGATACGCCGGAGGCCAGCGTCAAGGCCGAGTCGTTGCCGGAGTGGCAGCGGCCGCGCTTTCCCAGCCATGAGCGGGCGGCGGTGGGCGATTGGGTGTTGATGGAGGGCAAGCGCATCGTGGCGCTGCTGCCGCGGCGCACCTCGATCAAGCGCGGAGCGGCCGGCGAGCATTACCACCAGCAGGTGATCGCGGCCAATATCGATACGGTGTTCATCGTGTGTGGGCTGGATGCGGACTTCAACCCGCGTCGCATCGAGCGCTATCTGTTGCTGGTGGGCGGTGGCGGTGCGCAGCCGGTGGTGGTGCTGACCAAGGCCGATCAGACCGAATACGCCGAAGACGCGCTGGCGGTGCTGGAAGAGCTGGAGGCGCAGAACATTCCGTTGCGCGCGGTCAACGCCAAGGATCCGGATAGCGTGGCCGCGTTGCGGCCGTGGCTGGGCGACGGCCGCACTGCGGTGCTGGTGGGCTCGTCCGGTGCGGGCAAATCGACCCTGACCAATACGCTGCTCGGCACGCAGAAGATGAAGACCAATGCCGTGCGCGAAAACGATTCGCGCGGCCGGCATACCACCACGCACCGTGCGTTGATTCCGTTGCCGTCCGGGGCGTGTCTGATCGACACGCCCGGCATGCGCGAGCTCAAGCCGACCGGCGAAGAGGATCTGGCCGAAGGTGGTTTTTCGGACGTGGAGGCGCTGGCGGCGCAGTGCCGCTTCAACGATTGCGCGCACATCGCCGAGCCGGGCTGTGCGGTGCGTGCGGCGATCGACGCCGGCGAGCTGGACCCGGAGCGCGTTGCCAACTACATGAAGCTGCGCATGGAAGTGGCCAGCGCGGCCGAAAAGCTCGCCACGCGTGTTGCGCAGAACAATCGCGGCAAGGGCTCGGGCAAGCGGCCGGCCAGCGTCGATCGTCCCGGACGGCACTGATGCCATCGCGCAAGCGGCCGCCGGACATCGTCCATCACGCGGCATTGGATGCGCGCCTGGTCAAGGCCGTGCGCGGTGTGCGTCTGCTGGCCTTGGCCAGCTGGCCGCGCTCGCTGCAGGAGCCGTTTCTGCAGAGCGTGGCGCGCGGGCAGCCGGAATTGCCGCAGGTCGAGTATCCAACGCTGGATTTCGGCGATACACGGCGCGAACTGGCCGCCATCGCCAAGGACGCCGACCCGCATCATCCGCTGGGCGAATACCTCATCGATTCGGCGCATAGCTGGAGTCTTGCCGCAGGGTTGCTGGAGTCGTTGGGCACCGCGGCGGTGAGCGATTACTCGGCGCAATTGTTCGGCGTGCCGGAGGACCCAATGCCGGGCAACGGGCCGAGCACCCGCGAAGCGGCGCAGCATTTCATCCAGATCGCGCAGGAACTGGATCGCGAGCTGATGGCGCCGGAAGAGCAAGTGCCGGTCTCGGCGACGGCGTTGCGCATGCAGTTGCAGAACGATCTGGATGGGTTTTTCGAGGGGCGCATCATCACCGTCACGCTCGATCCGGATCTGCTCGCCAAGGCGGCTGCCGGCGCGCATCGCATTCGCTTGCGTACCGGTGCCACGTTCAGCGATTACGACCGCGCGCAGCTGTTCCATCACGAGGCGCTGGTGCATTCGCTGACGGCGCTCAACGGGCGCGCGCAGGTGCATTTGCCCAGCCTGGGCATTTCTTCCCCGCGCACGACCGCAACGCAGGAAGGCTTGGCCACGTTTGCCGAGCAGATCACCGGCAGCATCGATATCGAGCGCATGAAGCGCATCAGCCTGCGCATCGAAGCGATTGCGATGGCGCGCTCGGGTGCGGATTTCATCGAGGTATTTCGCTATTTCACCGCAGGCGGCCAGAGCGCTGCAGAAAGTTTTTCGTCGGCCCAGCGCGTGTTCCGTGGCGTGCCGACCAGTGGCGGTGGGGCATTCACCAAGGACACCGTGTATCTGCGTGGGTTGGTCGCGGTGCACACTTTCTTCCGCCATTCGTTGCAGCGCGACCAGCTGCAGCTGTGCCGTTGCCTGTTCGCCGGCAAGATGGCGTTGGGCGATGTAGCGCGCTTTGCGCCGTTGTTCGAAAGCGGCGTACTGGTCGCCCCACGTTGGCTGCCGCCGTGGGTGAGCCGTGTCAGCGGGCTGGCTGGCATGTTGGCGTTCTCGTTGTTCGCCAACCGCATCCGCATGGATCAGCTGCAGCCGCCGGCAATGAATGTGTGAGGCAAGGCGTTCGCTGCAGTTGCGGCGCATCGCGGCGCTCGACAGTTGCTAACACAGCTGGCGAGAAATTGTTGGGTGGGCGTGGATGGCGCGCAGGAGCCCGGTGTCGATCAAGTGCACATGCGGCGTTCCGAGCCCCCGCGCTCCTGTCGGCCGCATTGGTCTGTTGGACGCAATCGCTACATCTATGAACATGCAGCGGGTACCACGCGCTCTACACGAGGCTGCAACGGGCTGAACTGCACACTGGCCGCCTTGCCCAGTTGGGCCATGACATGAGGCGATGCGATGAAAGTCTTGATGGTGCTGACGTCCCACGACCAGCTCGGCGACACCGGCAAGAAAACCGGGTTTTGGCTGGAAGAATTCGCCGCGCCGTATTACGTGTTCAAGGATGCAGGCGCGGACATCACCCTGGTTTCGCCCAAGGGTGGCCAGCCGCCGCTGGATCCCAAGAGCGACGAGCCCGACGCACAAACCGACGCCACCAAGCGCTTCAAGCAGGATCCCGAGGCGCAACAAGCCCTGGCAAGCACGCACCGTCTGGCCGACGTCAAGGCCGAGGACTTCGATGTGCTGTTCTACCCGGGCGGCCACGGCCCGCTCTGGGATCTGGCCGAAGACGCCGATTCGATCGCGCTGATCGAAGCGTTTGCCGAGGCCGACAAGCCGCACGGTCTTGTGTGCCACGCACCAGGCGCGCTGCGTCGGGTCAAGGGCAGCGACGGCACGCCGCTGATCAATGGCCGCCGCGTCACCGGCTTCACCAATAGCGAAGAAGAGGGCGTGGGCCTGACCAAGATCGTGCCGTTCCTGGTCGAAGACGTGCTGACCGAACTCGGCGGCAAATACGAAAAGGGCGCCGATTGGGGCGTGTACGTGGTCACCGACGGCACCCTGGTCACCGGTCAGAACCCGGCGTCTTCGGAGAAAACCGCAGAAACGCTGCTGGCGCTGGCAAAGCGCTGATCTTTGCAATCGACGGGTCTTGAAAAAGCCCCGTTCCCTTCGGGACTCAAGGCATGGCCCGCGCGCTCCTGGTGCGCGGGCCATGCTGCGCTTGCACTAGCTAAGTGGGTACGCGGAGCGGGGCGCAGACGAAGGTGCGGCTCACTAAACGCGCGGCACATCACTACTCACGCTCATTCAGGCGCATGCTCAGTCCCACGCTGCAGCCAACGCACGCCGTAAGGCGGAAGCACGATCGATCCATCGCCCCTTGCGGCGGCGCCACCAATCGCGTCATCGATGGCAAGCAGCGTCCATCCATCGATGCCGATCGCTGCAAGCTCCACGTCGAGCGGCTGGTCGCTGAAGTTATGCAAGGCGATGAAACTGTCGCCACGCGTCAGCACGAACACGCGAGGATCATTCAGCGCAATGCTTGCCAGTGCTTGATCTGCTGCCAACGCGCCTAACGCGGCACGTTGCCGGATCAATCCACGCAAGCGTCGGTACACCGTGCCACTCAGGCTGTTGGCATCGTGACGCTGCGCGGCAAGCTGCCAATCCATCGCCGGCCGATGCAGCCAACGGCCTTCATGCTGGCGGTGCGGGTCGTGGCGATAGCCGGGGTCATTGACCATCGCCAATTCGTCGCCCATGTAGATCAGCGGAACGCCCGGCATGGCAAGCGCAATGGCATACAGCAACACCAGCCGGTCCACTGCAACCGCCAACGCCGCCGCATCGCCTGCCTCCTGCGCGGCCTGGATGCCCGCGAGTGCAGCAGCCATGCCGTTGGTGCCATGCACGCCGTCGCCGCTGCTCTGGAAACTCTCGCCGCGTGCGTAACTGCCCGGTACCGCGTTGGCATAGAAGCGCGCCACATCGCGGAGCGAAAACGGCGGTTGCGCGGCATTGCCGCAGGCTTCGTGCTGCAGCACATTCCAGCCGATATCGTCATGGCAACGCACATAGCTCAACCATGCACAGTGGCGCGGCAATGGTGGGCTGTGCGCGATCACGTTGTGCAGGATGTCGCCGCGTTGCAACGCCAGTGCCGACCAGCCGGCTGCCATCAGCGTGCTGTGGTAGGCCAGATGACATTCGTGGCCCTCATCCACGCCGCTGCCGAAGTACGGCGGCAGTTGCGTCATCGGCACGATGGCTTCGGCCTTCATCACCACCGCCGGCGCCACGATATCGGTTACCGCGCGCAGCGCCACCAGCAGGGTGTGCGCCTCGGGTTGATTCATGCAATCGGTGCCGATGCGTTTCCACAGATAGGCCGTGGAATCCAGGCGGAATGTTTCCACGCCCAGGTTGGCCAGCCGCAGCATCGCCAGGGCCATGTCGCCGAACACGGCCGGGTTGCTCCAGTTCAAATCCCATTGATACGGATAGAACGTGGTCCACATCCACTGCGCGGTGTCGTCCACCCAGGTGAAGTTGCCGGGCGCTGTATGCGGAAACACCTGCCCCAGCGTGGCTTCGTACCGGTCGGGCAGGGTGCGGTCGGCAAAGTGATGGTAGTAGTCGAGATAACGTGCATCGCCGGCGCGGGCCGCCTGTGCCCAGGCGTGATCGTCGGCGGTGTGATTGAGCACGAAGTCAGCGCACAGGCTGATGCCGGCTTCGCGCAGGCGGCTGGTAAGCGCGACCAAGTCGTCGTTGCTGCCCAGGCTTGGTTCCACCTGGCCGTAATCGCTGACCGCAAAGCCGCCGTCGTTGTCGCCGGCGCGTGCGCGCAGGAATGGCAGCAGATGCAGGTAGCGCACGCCCAGTTCCTGCAGATACGGCACGCGCTCGGCCACGCCTTGCAGCGTGCCGGCAAAGCGGTCTGCGTAGGCGCTGTAGCCGAGCATGTGCTGTTGGCCGAACCAGCCGGCGTGCCGCGTGCTGTCTAGCGTTTGCAAGGCTTGCGGGCGTTGCCGGGCGATGTCGCCCACCTCGCCCAGCCATTGCGCCAACCACGACGCATAGTCGGCACGCTGGCCGTAGAGCGCATGCAAGGCATCCAGCAAACGCGATGCGTGCTGGTCGTAGCGCGACAACAGCACCTCGGCGTGTTGCGGGTCCAGCGGCGCGGCAAAAGCCGCGCGCAGTGCGGGGGAATCGATCGGGCAGGTGCTCATTGGAAGCCGCCGGGCAGGACCCGGCGCGGGGTCCTTAAAAGTCGTAACGCAAGCTGATGCTGGTGGTACGGCCGGCAATCGAACGCGCGCGAATGATGCCATTGGCCGGGATGGTCGCCTCTTCGGCTTCGGTCAGGCCGAAGGTGTTGAACAGGTTGTTGACGTTGAGCGCCACGGTGAGCGCATCGGTGACGCGGTAGTCGCCGAACAGGTTCACCTGCGTGTAGCCGGGCATCTTCAACTGATTGGCGTCCTGCGTATAGGCGTCGGTAGTGCCGATCAGGTTCACGCCGAACTGGTAGTTGTCGCCGCGGTAGCTGGGCGTGAGCTGCCACACCACATCGGCCTGGCGGCGCGGCACGTTGCCGGCATTTTCCGGGGTGATCTGATCGCGCGAGATTTCTGCATCGGTCCAGGTCAGGCCGCCGTTGAGGGTAAACCCTTCATAGCGGTAGCTGGCTTCCAGTTCCACGCCGTGCGCTTCATAGCTGCGATTGAAGAAGCGCTGGCTGGTGATTTCGAAGTTCTGCTCCTGGGTACGCGCAGAGAACGCGGTGGCGAACAGGCTCAGCCCGTCGCGGCGCCACTTCAGGCCGGCTTCGGCCTGGCGCACCACATTGACGCCTTCCTCGGAAGACACCGAGCCGTCGTCGCGCACGACGCCGAACAACAACCGGTCTGCGTTGGCGCGTGCGCCGCGGCTGATGCGCGCAAACGCGCCCAGGTCGTCGGTGATCAGATAGTTGCCGCCCAGCGAGTACGACAGGTAATTCCAATCGTAGTCCACCGGCCGCGAATTGGCGGTGTCCACCGTGGCCACGCGCTGTTCCACCGGTTGGATCACGCCATCGCCGTTGACATCCAGGTTCTGTGCGATGGCGGTGCCGTTGTAGCTGCCGCGCGCATCGCCCATGTCGTAGCGCAGGCTGCCATCAATGCTGAACTTGCCGCTGTCGAAGGTCAGCGCAACGTAGGGCGCGTTGACGTCGTAACGCACATCGTAGCTGCGGGTGACGCAGCAGTCGCCCCAGAACGGCGTGCCGTATGCGTACAGGCCGTTCTGCGAGCGTGAGACGCCGGCCGCGTCCACCACGTTGAGCAAGCGCGAATTGCGGCCCAGGCTCTGCACGTAGGAATTCCAGGTCCAGTCCATGTCGATGGTCTGGCGCGAGCTGTAATAGCCCATGCGCAGGTTCAGCGTACGCCCGTCGCCGCCGAACTCGCGCGAGACGCTGAGGTCGTTGGTGACGTTGCCCAGGTCGTTGATGGCCACGTTGAACAGGTGGGTGCGGATTGCGTTACCGGTATAGGCCTGGCCGGCGTCGGGGCCGCTGGCCTGCACCAGCTGCGCACCGGCACCGCCGATGGATGCGGCCAGCGACGCGGCGTCGGTGACTTCGACCGGGAACGGGCTGACGAAGCGGCCGCTGTTGTCGGCGACGCGGAACTTCTCGCTCAGATTCCAGCCATTGCCCAAGTCGAACCAGGCCTCGGCACCGATGGTGCGCGAGATGGGGTGCATGCCGTCGCCCAGATCGGTGCGGCGCGGCTGGTTGTTGCCGTCCAGGCCCACGTCGGTGCGGAAGTTGCGGCTGTACAAGGTGTCGTTGCCGGGATCGAAACCGGGAAAGCCGCCCAGGTCTGGCGAGCCATCGCGGCCGCGCACCGAGGTGGGCACCGGCAGGTAGCCGGCGGCGCGGTCGTTGAGGTATTTGCCATACACGCGCACATAGCCATTGTGGAACAGGCGGGTGAGGTTGGCCTTGAGTTGGCCACCCTTGTCGGTGGTGTAACCGGCATCGCGCACGCCATCGCCCTGTCGGAAGAAACCGCCGATGTTGAACTGCCACTGCTCGGCGAACGGTGCGCCGTAATTGAAATCGATGCGGGTGTTGTCGTAGTCCAGGCCGCGGCTGACGCCGACGCTGCCGCCGGCGGTGTCGCCGGTCTTGCTGATGAAGTTGATGATGCCGCCGGGCGCGTTGCTGGTGAAGGTCGACGCCGAACCGCCGCGGATGGCTTCGATGCGGTCCAGGGTGAAATCCGAACGCAGGAAGATGTCCGAGTTGCCGAAGGCGATATCGCCGAACTCCATCACTGGCAGGCCGTCTTCCTGCAGCTGCAGGAATTTCGCGCCGCCGGAGGCCACCGGCAACCCACGCACGGCGATGTTGGCATTGCCTTCGCCACCGCTGGATTCGGAGCGGATGCCGGGGATATTGCGGAAGATTTCTGCGGTGCTGCGCGGCGCCGATTGTTCGACGGCCTCGGCACCGACGGTGCTGACCGAGACGCTGGATTTGAGTTTGGTGGTGGCGGTGGACGTACCGGTGACGAACACCGAATCCAGATTGACCGCGGCGCTGTCGGCAGCCGGCGGCGTGGCCGGCGCAGCAGCGGCGGTGTCCTGGGCCAGCGCAGCGGGCGCGCACAGGCAGGACACGACCGCGCAGGCCAGGGCGTGCAGGCGCATGGTGTGCAAGGTGGACATTGCGATTCTCTCTCTCACAGATGGTGGTGTGCCGACGCCTGCATCGTCCCCTCCCAGGGAGCGGCCATGTGGCCTGCAGTGCGAGCGCAGTAATACGCCGCAATACAATCGATTGCAATCTTGCGGCGCAACATAAATTCCAAGTTAAATCTGATTTATTCCGGGCAGGAAAACGTGCTGCGACGCAGCGTTACAATCGATTGCAACGGCGGCAAGGTACAGTGCGCTGCGGCCGCTGGGAGCCGCACCGATGCCCAGGGCTTTGCATGTCGTCGACCGTTCCTCCGCTCTCCTTCGCGCGCATCCTGGCGCTCAACGCCGGTTTTTTTGGCGTGCAATACAGCTTCGGGCTGCAGCAGAGCAACATGAGTCCGATCTACAACTATCTGGGCGCCGACCACGCCAACCTGCCGTACCTGTGGCTGGCCGGGCCGATCACCGGCCTGGTGCTGCAGCCGTTCGTAGGGGCCTGGAGCGACCGCTCGGTGACGCGGTGGGGCCGGCGCATGCCGTACATGGTGCTGGGGGCGTTGGTGTGCAGCCTGTGCTTGCTGGCGATGCCATTCAGTACCGCGCTGTGGATGGCGGTGTGCCTGCTGTGGGTGCTGGATGCGGCCAACAACGTGGCAATGGAGCCTTACCGTGCGCTGGTGAGCGACGTACTGACGCCGCCCCAGCGACCGCTGGGGTATCTCACCCAGAGCGCATTTACCGGCCTTGCGCAGACGCTGGCCTATCTCACGCCGCCGTTGCTGGTGGGGATGGGCATGAACCAGGACGCTGCCAACGCACACCACATCCCTTACGTCACCATCGCTGCGTTCGTGATCGGCGCGGGCTTTTCAGCGGGCTCGATCCTGCTCACGGCACGCAGCGTGCGCGAACCGGCGATCGCGCCGGCAGAGATCGCACGCATCCGCCAGAGCGGCGCCGGGCTGGGGGCGACCGTGCGCGAAATCGGCAGCGCGCTGCGCGAGATGCCGCCCACCATGCGCCAGTTGGCGCCGGTCATGCTGTTTCAGTGGTACGCGATCTTTTGCTACTGGCAATACATCGTGCTGTCGCTGTCGACCACGTTGTTCGGCACCACCGACCCCACCTCGCATGGTTTCCGCGAGGCCGGCCTGGTCAATGGGCAGATTGGCGGGTTTTACAATTTCGTCGCGTTTCTGGCGGCGTTCGCGATGGTGCCGGTGGTGCGTCGCTTCGGTCCCAAGTACACGCATGCGGCCTGCCTGGTCGCCGCCGGTATCGGCATGTGGCTACTGCCTGGCATCGAAAATCGCTGGCTGATGTTGCTGCCGATGATCGGCATTGGCCTGGCTTGGGCCAGCATGATGGGCAACCCGTATCTGATGCTGGCCGACAGCATCCCGCCCGAGCGCACCGGTGTGTACATGGGCTTGTTCAACCTGTTCATCGTGCTGCCGATGCTGATCCAGATCGTCACCTTGCCGCTGTATTACGAGCATGTGCTGCACGGCGACCCGCGCAACGTGGTCCGCCTGGCCGGCGCGCTGATGCTGGCAGCGGCAGCGGCGATGCTGTGCGTGCGCTTGCGTAAGCCGAAGGCGGTGGCGGCGTAGTCACCCCGCCTGCGTTGCTGCATAACGGCCGCCGTTCAATGCCCTAGCGACCACGCGCAGTTGCGCTCGGCTCGCGGTCAAGCACGCTCTTGCGATTCCCGATTCCCGATTCCCGATTCCCGATTCCCGATTCCCGATTCCCGATTCCCGGCCTCACGCCGACTCGCGCACCACCAGCTTCACCGGCATTTCAACCGATTGCACTTGCTCGCCTGCAATCAACGCCAGCAGCCGATCGACCAACAGCCGCGCCGCCAAGCCCAGATCCTGCTGCACGGTGGTCAACGGCGGTTGGCTATAGGCAGCCAGCGGGATATTGTCGAAGCCCACCAGCGAGATGTCTTGCGGCACGCGGTGGCCGGCCTCGACCAGGGCGCGGATTGCGCCCACGGCGATCACATCGGAAGCGGCGAACAAGCCATCGGGTGGGTCGGTTTTCTTGAGCATCGCGCGGGTGAGGCGGTAAGCATCTTCGCTGACGAAATGGCTGCGCGCGTGCAGCCGCGTATCGAATTCCAGCCCGTGCCGTTCCAGCGTGTGGCGATAGCCGGCAAATCGCGGCGCCACCTCTGGTAATTGGTCATCGCCCAAGAAGGCGATGCGTTGGCGGCCGCTGGCGATGAGATGTTCGGTGGCGAGTACGCCGCCCTGGAAATTGTCGCTGCCCACGCTGATGTACGACTGCCCATCGATGCGGCTGCCCCAGACCGCCATCGGCAGGCCGTCGCGTGCGGCTGCATCCAGCGCGGCGTGTTCGGAACTTTGCCCCAGCACGATGACGCCGTCGGAGCGGCTGCCGCGCGCAAGTTGTTCCACCCAGCCATCCTGATGCCGGTCCAGTTTGGAGAGCAGCATGCTGTAACCGCGTCCGGTGAGCTCTTCGGCCAGCAGCGCCAGCATGGTCATCAGGAACGGGTCCGAGAGCGGCTGATCCAGCGCATGCATCATCGGCACTGCCACGCTCACGGTGTTGGAGCGTTTGGCGCGCAGGCTGCGTGCCACCGGGTCGACCTGGTAGCCGG
Source organism: Xanthomonas citri pv. citri (assembly GCF_000961215.1). Taxonomy (NCBI): domain Bacteria; kingdom Pseudomonadati; phylum Pseudomonadota; class Gammaproteobacteria; order Lysobacterales; family Lysobacteraceae; genus Xanthomonas; species Xanthomonas citri. The sequence goes on along the minus strand of NZ_CP008998.1, from coordinate 4,097,596 downwards.
CATCGGCCGCAATCTGCTTGATGTAGGCGCGGGTGCGTTCGGCCACGACCGGGCTGCCGGCCAGGGCACGCGACACAGTGGATTCGGACACGCCCGCCATGCGCGCGATGTCGGCCATCTGCGGACGGGCAGTGAGCGTTGTGCGGTCTGAAGGTTTGGCCATGGCAGCGCGCTGCGGAAAAGCCAGAGTGTAATCAGTTCGCACTAGAGGCGGGTCGTCCGCACGGTGGCGGCTGCTTGTGCACGCGGGCGGGGCGCACACGCGCACGGATCTGCTGGCCTGGTGGGCGCTCCCGCAGATCGGGCGGCGGACGTGCGGGGCAGGTGGGCAGCGGGACATGCAGAGGTGCGCGGCGAGAGCGTGTTGTGCGTACAGCGCAACGGCCGTCGGTCGTGCGCTCGCTTAGCCCATGTAGAGCCCGCCATTCACCGCGTAATCGGCACCGGTGACATAGGCGGCCTCATCGGAGGCGAGCCAGGCGCACAGTCCGGCAACTTCGGCCGGTTTGCCGAGCCGGCGCACCGGCACCGAGGTGGCCAGGCGATCGAGCACATCCGGTGGAAAGCTGCTGATCGAGGCGCTGGCGATATAGCCGGGCGAGATGGTGTTGACGGTGACCCCGCGCGAGGCGACCTCTTGCGCCAACGCGCGACTGAAGCCATGCATTGCCGCCTTGGCAGTGGCGAAATTGATCTGCCCGATCTGGCCCTTGTGTGCGCTGACCGAGCCGATGTTGACGATGCGCCCCCAGCCGCGCGAGGTCATGCCGTCGACCACCTGCTTGGTGATGTTGAACAGCGAATGCAGGTTGCTGGCGATCACCGCATTCCAGTCGTCGCGCGTCATCTGCCGGAACAAGGTGTCGCGGCTGCCGCCGGCATTGTTGACCAGCACATCGATCTCGCCGACTTCAGCCTTGACCTTGGCGAACGCAGCCACGGTGGACTCCCAATCGGCGGCATTGCCTTCGGATGCCACGAAATCGAAGCCCAACTCGCGCTGCTCGCGCAACCACGACGCCTTGCGTGGCGAATTAGGCCCGCAACCGGCAACCACGGTATGCCCGCTGCGCGCCAGCTTCTGGCAGATCGCGGTACCGACACTACCCATGCCACTGGTGACGTATGCGATGCGGAGAGTCATTGGTGTTTAACTCCTTCGGAGTTTGGGAATGGGGAATCGGGACTGGGGAATCGGTAGAGACAAGAGCCGCTTTTCGGTATCTGTTTTCGTATTTGGACGTCAGGAATCGAAACGACTGCATAGCGCCGCCCTACCGATTCCCCACTCCCGATTCCCCATTCCCGGCGGCAGTCAACGCGCGAGTGGAAAGAGACCAAACAACAACCCGCCGCCCAGCATCAACAGCGAAATCAACACCGCCCACTTGAGCGTGAAGCGTTGATGGTCGGCGAAGTCGACCTTGGCCAACCCGACCAAAAGATAGGTCGATGGCACCAGGGGGCTGAGCAGGTGCACCGGCTGGCCGGCGAGCGAAGCGCGGGCCATTTCCACCGGGGTGATGCCGTAATGGCCTGCGGCTTCCGACAGGATCGGCAGCACGCCGAAATAGAACGCGTCGTTGGACATGAAGAACGTAAACGGCATGCTGACGATGGCGGTGATCACCGCCAGGTACGGACCCCAGCTATCGGGAATGACGGCCAGAGAACTGCGCGACATCGCTTCGACCATGCCGGTGTTGGACAGGATGCCGGTGAAGATGCCGGCAGCGAAAATCAGCGACACCACCGACAGCACGTTGCCGGCGTGGTTGACCAGGCGGCGGCGCTGTTCGGCCAGATTGGGGTAGTTGATCATCAGCGCCAGCGCGAAGCCGATCATGAACAGCACCGGCATCGGCAGCACGCCCTTCACCAGCGCGCCCATCAAGACCAACGTCAACAGCAGATTCACCCACAGCAGCTTGGGCCGCTTCATGTCCTCGGTGTCTTCCACGCGCGGCAGGGCGTCGTTGTCTTCGGGGATGCTGGTGTCCAGCCAGTTGCCGTCCGCCGGCAGGCGCACCACGCCCAGGCGGCGGCGTTCGCGCATGCCCAGATACCACGCCAGCGCAAGGATGCCGGCGATCGCCAGCAGCATGGCCGGCACCAGCGGCACGAACACATCGCCCGGTTCCACATGCAGCGCGGTGGCCGCACGCGCGGTGGGGCCGCCCCACGGAGTCAGGTTCATCACGCCGCTGGCAAGGATGGTGACGCAGGTGAGGTTGAGCGCGTTCATGCCCAGGCGCTGGTACAGCGGCAACATGGCCGAGACGGTGATCATGTAGGTGGTGGAGCCGTCGCCGTCGAGCGAGATCAGCATCGCCAGGATCGCCGTGCCCATCACGATCTTCAGCGGGTCGCCCTTGACCAGGCGCAGGATGCGGCCGACCAGCGGGTCGAACAGCCCGGCATCGATCATCACCCCGAAATACAGGATGGCGAACATCAGCATCACGCCGGTGGGCGCGATCTTCTTGATGCCTTCGAGCATCATCTCGTTGATGCCGGTGCCGAAGCCGCCCAGCAACGCGAACACGATCGGTACCGTGATCAAAGCCACCAACGGCGATAGCCGCTTGCTCATGATCAGGTACATGAAGGTGATCACCATTCCGAAACCGAGCGCGGTCAGCATGCGGGCGAATCCTTTGAGGCGTACAGCAGGGGGAGAGTGGAGCTCAGCGTTGCGCAAGGTGCGCAGCGCCGACGATGCAGGTGCGCGGTTGCTGCTGGACGCACGCGAGGTGGCGCAAGCGCGGCGTTGCGCGCGGGCGTATCGACGTAGCGGCGCGTTGCGCAGATATGCGCGAACAGCGTGCGCACGTCGGTCTTTCCGATTGCCGACACGATGCAGTTGCGCATCAGAAGTCGTACTGAAAGCGGCCGGTCACCGCCAGCGTGTGGTCGACCACTGCGTTGGCGATGCGGTTGCGGTTGCGGCTATCGATCACGTTGAGCATCACGCGCAGGTTCGGCTTGAAATACCAGTTGCCGCCCAGCGTCCACGACTGCGTGCTGGCATTGATGAAGTCCGGTTGCCCGTCCAGATGCTGGTCGCCACGCATGTAGTCGTAGCGCAATGCCAGCTCGAACGCACCGGAGGGGCGGTTGGGCGTGGCGATGCGGCTGAAGCGGCCGGTCTTGCGGTCGTACCCGCGCGATTCGCCAGTGACGAACCAGCTGACCAGCCCATAGCTGGCCAACACCTCGGCGTGCTGCGCGCCATCGTCGAGCAGGCCGCCGCTGAATTCGCTCTGCCACGACCACGGCCCGAGCACTTCGGCATATTCCAGCGACCATTTATCGAAATCGGTATCGCGCCCATCGGCAAAGCGCGCCAGGGTGATGCGGCTATTGTTGGCCAGATCGTTTTCCGGACGTGGGCGGATCAGCAGCGACGAAGCGCCACCACTGCCCGGATGCGAATAGCGCTCGTGCGCCAGCGAGATACCCAGGTGGCGCAGGCGTGCCTCGCCCATCTCCGGCGCGTAGGTCAGGCGCGTGCCGAGCGCACCGCCCTTGGTCGAAGAATTATCGATGCTTTCCAGGCTGTAGGCAGACGTGGACCAAGTCGCATCCGGGCGATTGGTCTGCCAGGAAATGGCCTTGCGGTAGATCGGCGCCAGCGTGGTCGAGGCATAGCCGCGTTCCAGGAACGGGCCGTAGTTGGAGCCGGTGCGATCGTCGAGCGAGAAGTACTGCTTGAACTGGCCGACGGTCAACGTACCGGCCGAAAACTTCTTGGCGACATAGACATCGCGCGCCAGGATGCCGCGGCTGCCTGCTTCGTATTGCAGGCCGGCGAAATCCGCCTCGGCCTTGTAATTGAACCCGTAGAACTTGCCGGACACGTCCAGCCACACGCGGCGGAACTGGGTGTCGTTGTGCTCGCGTGCACCACGGTCGTCGTTGTCGAACACGGTGAAGTCCCAATGCACCCGTCCGCCCAGTTCGGCAGTGACCGGGCCGGCCTCGTCGGCTGCATGTGCCGCCGGTGCCAGGCAGATCGCCGCGCAGGCGCCCAAGGCACGCAAACGCAAAGTGTCGTTGCTCACAGACCCTCCCAGGTACATGTGTGAATCACGTTTGACGATGCACCGCACAACCGCCGCGGCGCGTTGGCAGCAGCCTAGTCCGGCGAAGCTGTCATGGACCTGTCAGTGCGAGGGAAGGAGAATCGGGAATGGGGAATCGCAACAGCGGGATCGCGGCAGCGGGTGCCGAGGTGTAGAAGCTTTTGTTCTCTGGGCCTGTTACCTTCCGGCCGCGGCCCAGCGCCGTTGCGATTCCCCATTCCCTATTCACGATTCCCCACCCAATGCGCCTTCTGCTAGTCGAAGACAATGCCGACCTCGCCGATGCCATCGTGCGGCGCATGCGCCGTAGCGGGCATGCGGTGGATTGGCAGGCCGATGGGTTGGCGGCGGCGAGTGTGTTGCGGTATCAGAGCTTCGATCTGGTGGTGCTGGATATCGGTTTGCCCAAACTCGATGGACTGCGGGTGCTGGCCGGCATGCGCGAGCGGGGCGATGCCACGCCGGTGCTGATGCTGACCGCGCGCGATGGCATCGAAGACCGCGTGCAGGCGTTGGATGTCGGTGCGGACGATTACCTGGGCAAGCCGTTCGACTTCCGGGAGTTCGAAGCGCGTTGCCGCGTATTGCTGCGGCGTAATCGGGGCCAGGCCAGCGAGGTGGTGCAGATCGGTGGATTCGTCTTCGACAATGCCGCGCACACGCTGCTGCTGGATGGCGTGCCGATCGAGTTGCCCAATCGCGAATATCGCCTGTTTGAAATCCTGATCGGACGGCTCGGGCAGGTGGTTGGCAAGGACGAGATCGGCAACGGGTTGTTCGGCTTCGACGACGACGCCGGGCCCAACGCGATCGAGCTGTATGTCGGCCGGCTGCGGCGCAAACTGGCCGCCGCGCCGTTGCGTATCGTCACCGTGCGCGGTGCCGGTTACAAACTCGAAGAAGCCGACCCGCATGCGCCGATGGAGCCGGGCGTCGATGGCTGAGCCGCTGACGGTGGCACCGTCGATCCGGCGCACCTTGCTGCTGTATCTGGGCAGCCTGTCGCTGCTGGGTGCGGTGGTGCTGTTCTTTGCCGCACGCGATTACGGCCAGCGTGCGGCCAATCGGTCCTACGATCACCTGCTGGTGTCCTCGGCCCTGTCGATCATCGACAGCGTGGCGTTGGTCGGCGGCGACTGGCAGGTGGATCTGCCGTACGCCTCGCTGGATCTGCTCGGCATGGCGCCGGAGGACCGCGTGTTCTATCGCGTGTTCGATGCGCAGGGCCGCACCATCACTGGCGAAGACACGCTGCCGCTGCCGCCGCGTGCGCCGCGCGACGAGCGGCCGCTGTTGTTCGATGCGCAGTACAGCGGCGAGCCGGTGCGCTTTGCGGTGGTGATGCATCGGGTGGCGTCGGCGTCTGGGCAGGGCGAGGTGCGCGTGCAGGTGGGCCAGACCCGGCGCGCACGCGATGCGGTGGCGCGCGATGTGGTGCTCAACGCCTTGGTCGCGATCGGCGTGCTGTCGCTGCTGGCGCTGGGCCTGGTGTGGCTGGGCGTCTATCGCGCGTTGCGGCCGCTGCAGCGCATCGAGGGCGATCTGTCGCGGCGCGAGCCCTCCGACCTCAAGCCGCTGAACGTGCCGGCGCCGCAGGAAATGCAGTTGATGGTGACCGCGCTCAACCGGTTCATGGCGCGGCTTTCGTCCAGCAACGAAACCTTGCGCGCCTTCATGGCCGAGGCCGCGCACCAGATGCGCACGCCGCTGGCGGCCTTGCGCGCGCAGGCGCAGCTGGCGATGGACGACGACGACCCGCGCGAGATGCAACGCAGCCTGGTGGCGATCGAGCGCAACGCCAGCCACATGAGCCGGTTGCTCAATCAGTTGCTCAGCGATGCCAGCGTGATCCATCGTGCCAACCTGCAGCGCTTTGCCACCGTGGATCTGGCCGAGGTGTTGCATCAGGCCTTGCACGAAGCGCTGCCGCGCAGCCCAGGCGCACCGCGCGTGCAGCTGGCGATCGACCCGCAACCGGCGCTGCTGCGTGGCGATGCCTTGCTGCTACGCGAGGCGCTGAAAAACCTGATCGACAACGCATGCAAATACGGTGCCGGTGCCTCGCTGCAGGTGGCGCTCACCAGCGACGGCAACCATCACGTACTGACCATTGCCGATCATGGCCCCGGCATTCCCGCAGCCGAAGCCGAGCGTGTGTTCGAGCGTTTCGTACGTGGGGCGGATGCGCCGGTCGGCGGCGCCGGTCTGGGGTTGGCCATCGTCAAGCGCGTGGTGGAAGCGCATGGCGGGCGCATCGATCTGGCCAACCGCATCGGTGGCGGCTTGATCGCCTCGATGCATTTTCCGGGAGGAGGGGCGTGATGCGGCCGATGTGGATGCTGGTGTTGCTGCTGGTCCATGGCATCGCCTGCGCGGCGCCAGGCGATGTGCGTCGCTTTCCCGCACAGGGCCCGGTGCGTGTGCAGCTGCGCGTGCAGGGCTCCACCGACCTGGAAGTGTTCGGTGCAGTCATCCGGGACTACCAACGGTTGCATCCGGGCACCGAGGTGATCTACGAAGACGTGATCGCCTGGGACATCTATGACCGTTATCTGCACCCAGGCCATGGCGCACCTGCTGCAGACATGCTGATCAGCGCCAGCATGGATCTGCAGACCAAACTGGTAAACGACGGCCACGCGTTGACGCATCGCTCCGCACAGACCGAAGCCTTGCCGGCATGGGCGCAATGGCGCCATGAAGTGTTCGGCATCAGCTACGAGCCGGTGGCCATCGTCTACAACACGCGCAAGCTGGATGCCGCCCGCGTGCCGCGCACGCGCCGGCAATTGCTGGCGTTGTTGCGCATGCCCGATGCACCGCTGCGCGGCAAGGTCGGCACCTACGATGTCGAACGCAGCGGCGTGGGGTATCTGTTCGCTACCCAGGACGGCCAGGTGGGCAGTATCGCCGGTGCGCTGCTCGCTGCGCTGGGGGCCAACCGGGTGGTGTTGGAAGAGCGCACCGGCAGCTTGCTCGACCGCGTCAGCCGTGGCGAGCTGTTGCTGGCCTACAACGTGCTTGGCTCCTACGCACAGGCCCGCATCGATGCGGGGGCGCCGCTGGGCATCGTGCAGCCGCAGGACTACACGCTGGTGGCGTTGCGCACGGCAGTGATCCCCAAGACGGCGCCGCATGCGCCGGAGGCGCGCCGGTTTCTCGACTATCTGCTCTCGCCGCGCGGTCAGCAGGTGCTGTCGCGCGAGGCGCGGCTGATGCCGATCCTGCCGGCCGCCGGCGGTCGCGGCGGTTCGGCGCAGCCACCATTCCGCCCGATCCCGCTCGGCCCCGGCCTGCTGGTATACCTGGACAAGCTCAAACGCCGCCAGTTTCTGGATGCCTGGCGGGCGAGCACGCAGCCGCCGCGCTAGAGCGTGTTATGCAGGTTGAGATGAGATGCGTTGGCCGTCAGCGGTGCGGCGCGGGTGCTGCGTGGCGCCGGCGTGGCTGGCGCCAAGGCAAGCCGCGCGGCGCCCGCGCCGCACCGCTGACGGCCAACCCTCCGGGAACCGCCCTGTGGCGCGCCGAGACCGCGTTGCGCACCTTGCCCAGGCGGCCAGCCTGGGCCGCAGCGCACGCCTTGTCTGGGCGCGCCACAGGACCCTTCGCACTCACCTCAAAGCACATGACACGCTCTAGGGCAAAGGCATCGGCGGCGGCCCTGTGCCAGACTTGGCGCCATGGCCGATCTCACTATTCTCGTCGCCGACGACCACCCGCTGTTCCGCGCCGCCGTCATCCACGTGCTCCAGCAGACCCTGCCGCAGGCCAACGTGGTGGAAGCCTCCAGCGCCGCCACCTTGAGTGCCATGCTGCGTTCGCATCCGCAGGCCGAGCTGGTGCTGCTGGATCTGGCCATGCCCGGTGCACGCGGTTTTTCGGCGCTGTTGCATGTGCGTGGCGAGCACCCGGACATTCCGGTGGTGGTGATCTCCTCCAACGATCATCCGCGTGTGATCCGGCGTGCGCAGCAGTTCGGCGCGGCCGGGTTCATTCCCAAATCCACGCCGGCCGAATCGATCGGCACCGCGGTGGCCAGCGTGCTGGAAGGCGGCACCTGGTTCCCGCCGATGACGGCCGAGCGCTCGGAGGCCGACGCACAACTGGCCTCCAAACTCGCCCAGCTCACGCCGCAACAGTTCCGTGTGCTGCTGAGCCTGGCCGATGGCCTGCTCAACAAGCAGATCGCGCACGAACTGGGCCTGGCCGAGAACACCGTCAAGGTGCACGTCACCGCGATCCTGAAAAAACTCGACTGCTACAGCCGCACCCAGGCCGCGGTGTTGGTCAAGGCGCTGGAGCCGGAAGGCGAGGGCTGATCCCGCGTGCGGCATGGGTTGCTGCGTATTGCGGTCTGCAGCACGCGCAACGCATCGCGGAGCCAGCCAGTGCGGCCGCGCGAGGCCCGGCGATCAAGCATGGCGAGCAGTCCTTTTTTCAGTCGCTCTAGGCTGGCGGCTGCCGATGGAACACCATGCCGCCATGATGCAGCTCATCTTCGTTGACGAAACGCCCATCGGCAGTGAAGCCGGTGTCGTCCCAGTAGTCGATGTGATTGCCGGTGATTTCGTAGCGGCCCTGGTAGGCGCTTTGGCGTGTGTCGCGAGCCTCGTCGTAGCGGCCGTTCGGCAGGAGTTGCTGCCGGATCCGTCCGTCGCCGGTGACCCACATGCCGAGATAGGGGGGTGCTTGCATCGGATGTCCTGGTTGTTGGGTCGCGATAGCGGTGGGCGCGGTGGGCGGTTGCGCAGCTGCCGCGAACGGGCAGGCGAGCGCCGAGCCGGCGCCCAGCGCCACCGCGATGGCGGCCTTCATGGGTCTGTCGCTCATGGGCTGGCCCTGCGTTGCAGTTGGCGATGGCCGCGCTGCAGCACCGCGTCGTAGGCGGGCAGGTCGAGAAAGGCGTTGACCTCGACCGCCTTGCCATCGGCCATCCGCATGATCCATGCGTAGCGATTGCGATAGCTTCCGCCATCACGCAGCGTGGCCACGCCTTCCCACTGCACGATGACGTGCTCCCCATCGGCCCAGATGCGTTGCTGCACCGGCCGCAGCGGCGAGGCCAGACGCTCGCTCAGCGGGCGCACCGCGGCCTCGACCAACACCTCGCGACCACGCAAGGTGCCGGCGCTCGGGCCGGAGCCTTCGATGGTCCACACCACCTCGGGCGACAGCAGCGTCTCGAAGATGCCGCTACCCCCGTTTTGCCACTGCGCAAAGGCCGCTTCGACGATGCGCTTGTTGCAGGCGGGCACCGGTTGCTCTGCACAGGTGTCTGTGGATGCAGCGTCCTTGGATGTGGCGCCGGCGTTGCCTGCGAACGCTGCGGCGACGAGCAGCGCTGCCGCCGCGAGGGTGGAGGGTCGGGTCATGGCTGCTCCGTGGTGATCAGGTGCGCAGCTGCACGTGATGGCTGCCGTAGATCAACTGCTGCGCCATCGGCCTGCCGATGAAGCGTTCGGGGAAGATCGGCGGCACTGCGCTGACCGCGTCCAGGCGCGCGAGTTGCTCGTCGGCAAGCACGATCTCCAGCGCGCCGAAGTTGTCTTCGGCCTGCTGCAAGGTACGTGCGCCCATCACCGGCGACACGACGGCCGGGTTGCGCAAGGTCCAGGCCAGCGCCACCTGCGAGCGCGATGCGCCCAGTTCATCGGCGACCGCACCGACCACATCCGCAATCTCCAGCGAACGCGCATTGAGATGCCCTGTCGAGGCGATCACCCCCTTACGGCTGCTCGAGACCTCTGCCGCATTGTCGTCGGTCAGATCGGCGCGGCTGTATTTGCCGGTGAGGATGCCACCGCCCAGCGGCGACCACGGCAACACGCCCAGGCCGAGTTCGCGCGCCATTGGCAGCAGCTCATGTTCGACGCTGCGTTCGACCAGGCTGTACTCGATCTGCAACGCCACCAGCGGCGACCAGCCGCGCAGGTCGGCCAGGGTCTGCAGTTGCGCCACGCGCCAGGCCGGCGTATTGCAGATGCCCAGATAGAGCACCTTGCCCGATTGCACCAGATGCTCCAGCCCGCGCATCACTTCGTCCGGTGCGGTGGTGAAATCCCAGGCGTGCAGGTACAGCAGGTCGATCCGGTCGGTGGCAAGTTGGCGCAGGCTGGTTTCGACCGAGCGAATCAGGTTCAGGCGATGATTGCCGCCGGAATTGATGTTGTCCGCATCGCGTGCCATGGTGAATTTGGTGGCCAGCACGAAGCGTTCGCGTCGGTCCTTGATCAACTCGCCGAGGATGCGTTCGGAGCCGCCGTTGGTGTAGTTCACCGCGGTGTCGATGAAGTTGCCGCCGCGGTCGGCATAGGCGTCGAAGATGCGCTTGGCTTCGACTGCATCTGCGCCCCAGCCCCAGGCTTCGCCGAAGGTCATGGTGCCCAGCGACAATGGCGAGACGCGCAGGCCGGAGCGGCCGAGCAGGCGGTAGTGGTCCAGTGAGCGTGGCTGATGCATGCGTGATGTCTCCCGGGAGTGACGTGGTGCGTGTTGCCAGCCACTGTGCCGCGGCGCGGGGGTCGAGCGTGAGCCTGGTTATCCGGCATCCTTGCCTGATCGTCCGAATGGCCGATGCAGCGCCATCGCACAGGCAGTGTCTGGTGAGGCGTGGTGTCGCGTCGCGTCACGTCGAATTCGATGCAAGTGCTGGCTTTTGCCAATTCCAACGCAGGCAATGCATCCGAATGCAGCGACTTGTCGGCGTCAGACGCAGCACCGCAGGCAAGCGTCTATGCTATGGCGACCGCCATCGAACACTGAAGCTGCGGCACCGTGACCATCAAATTCGACCTCAACGATCTGCAGGCATTCCGTGCCGTCGCCGAGAACGGCAGCTTTCGCCGCGCTGCCGAACGCATCCGCATCACGCAGCCGGCGCTCAGCCGCAGGATCGACAAGCTCGAGTCGGCGTTGAACGTCAAGCTGTTCGAGCGCACCACGCGCAAGGTTGCGCTCACCACCGTCGGCCAGGCGTTCATGCCGCAGGTCGAGCGCATGCTCGACGATCTGGATATGGCGCTGATGAACATCGGCGATGCAGGGTCCAGCAGGATGGGCACGGTGACCGTGGCCTGCGTGCCGTCTGCGGCGTACTACTTCATGCCGCAGGCAATCCACGGGCTGCATCAGCTGTTTCCGAAGATCCGCATCCGGCTGTTCGACGGCAGCGCCAGTCATGTCAGTGCGGCAGTGGCCTCCGGCGAAGCGGATTTCGGGGTCAGCTTCAGCGGTAACCTGGCGCCGGAGGTGGAGTTCGAGCCGTTGTTGCAGGAGCGCTATGTGATTGCCTGCCGCCAGGACCATCCGCTGTCCGGGCGCGCACAGGTCAGCTGGCAGGAGGCCTACGGTTACGACTACATCACGTTGGACAAGACATCGGGCAACCGGCTGGTGCTGGATCGGGCGCTGGCTGCATTCACGCCGGACAAGCCCAGCATCTGCGAGACCCGCCATGTCACCACGTTGCTGGGGTTGGTGGAGGCCGGCGTCGGTATTGCCGCCGTGCCTTCCATTGCCATGCCCTCCGGCCCGCATCCGGTGCTGGCGGCGGTGCCGCTGGTCGAACCGGAGGTATCGCGCAACGTGGGACTTCTCAAACGTCGCGGACGCACGCTGACACCGACCGCGCTGGAACTGGCGGAACTGGTGCGACGGATGCCCGCACGTTCAAGGTGACACCGGATCCAGGCCGGTCGCGCGCGCAACCGCCTGCGCCTCGCCCGACTGCAGGTACGTAAGCAGGCGCCTGGCCGCTTCGGGGTGCTGCGCGTTGACCGGAACACCGGCGGCGTAGCGCGTGATCGACTGCAACGGTTCGGGGATCTTGCCGACAAACGCCACGCCTGCCACCGGAAGCAGCTCGGCCACCTGCTGAAAGCCGAGCTGATAGCTGCCATCGGCCACCACCGTGCCCACCGGGAGACGCGGAATCTTCTTGCTCTTGGCCATCATCGGGCCCTGGATCTGCAACTGCTTGAACAGCGTGGTCTCGATATAGACGCCGCTGGCGCTGTCCGAATAGGCCACCGAATCGGCGTGCAGCAGCGTCTGTTTGAAGTGCTCGACGCTGTCGATCTTGGGTTTGGGTGCACCGCTGCGCACCACCATGCCGATCCTGGAATCGGCCAGCTCCACCCGCGATGCCGGGTCGACCACGCCGGCGTCGACCAGCTTCTGCAGCGCGCTACCGACCATGATCACCACATCGGCATGCTCGCCGCGTGCGAGCCGGTTGGGAATGGCTTGTGGCGTTTCGCCCATGGAAGGGCCAAGCAGGGTGGTGACCTTCACCCCGGTCTGCTTGGTGTATCGCGGGGCCAGGCGATCGAAGGCGGCCGTGAAACCGCCGGAGGTCATCACGGTCAATTCCTGCGCGCCTGCCGCTGTCGACAGCAGAGCCGTTGCAACGATCGCACCCAGCCACTTTTTCCACATGGTCCGCATCATTTCGTCGCTCCTGCCGCGGTATCCAGGCCGGTCGCCGTCGCGGGATTGCTCTGGCGGCGATACAGAAACAGCGTGGCCCCCAGCGCGCACGCCGACGCGAAGACCAGCCAGTAGCCAGGCGCGGCCTTGTCGCCGGTGACATGGATCAGCCAGGTGGACATCACCGGCGTAAAGCCGCCAAACACCGCGGTCGCCAGGCTGTAGGCAAGCGAGAATCCGGCGACCCGCACATGCGCCGGCATGAGTTCGGTGAGCGCCGGAATCATGGCGCCGTTGTAGAGGCCGTAGATGAAGGACAGCCACAGCAGCGCCTGCAACATATGCGTAAAGCTCGGTGCGGCCGCGAGAAACGCAAGCACCGGATAGGCCGTTACCATGCATACCACCGCCATGCTCACCAGCAGCGGCTTGCGGCCGAAGCGGTCGCTGAGCGCGCCACCGATCGGCAACCAGATGAAATTGGAGACGCCTACCAACAGCGTGACGATCAACGCATCGCCGGTGCTGAGTTTGAGTACGCTCTTGCCGAAGGTGGGGGCGTAGACGGTGATCAGATAGAACGCGGTCGTCGTCAGCGCGACCATCAAGCCGCCGGCGATCACGATGCCGGCATTGTTCGCAAGCCCGCGCATCACTTGCTTCATCGTGACCGGCTGCCGGCGCTGGGCAAATTCTGCAGTCTCTTCCAGGCTTCGCCGCAGCAAGAAGATGAAAGGAATGATGACGCAGCCGATGCCGAACGGAATTCGCCAGCCCCACTGCGCCAGGTCCTGCGGCGCCATCAGCTGGTTGAGCGCATACCCGATTGCGGCCGCAGCGACGATGGCAAGCTGCTGGCTGGCCGATTGCCAACTGGCGTAGAAGCCGCGCCGACCGGGTGTGGCCATCTCGGCCAGATACACCGACACGCCGCCCATTTCGGCGCCGGCCGAAAAGCCCTGCAGCAGGCGGCCAAGCAGCACCAGGGCCGGTGCCCACAAGCCGATGCTGGCGTAGCCTGGCACCAGCACGATCAGCACCGTACCGCTGGCCATGATCGCCAAGGTGACGATCAAGCCCTTGCGGCGCCCGACATCGTCGATGTAGGCACCCAGGATCACCGCACCCAGCGGCCGCATCAGAAAGCCCGCGCCAAACACGGCGAAGGTCATCATCAGGGACGCGAATTCGTTGCTCGCAGGGAAGAAGGTCGCGGCGATCTGCGTTGCGTAAAAGCCGAACAGGAAGAAGTCGAACTGCTCGAGGAAGTTGCCCGAGGTCACCCTCAGCACCATCCCGAGTTTCGACTGGCGCGTTGCCTCACTGCTGGAACTCTGCATAAATCGCCCTCCACGATAGGTATGCATGGACGTATGACATCTGAGGCACTCGATTCTGGTCGAGATGGTCGACGTTGATAATTGCTGCTTTCTCATCGATTGATGCGCGTTGAACATCGGTCCGCGCGGCTGCAGTGCGCGACGCGCAGTGACCTCGCCACGACGCGCACGCCGCATTCGCCAACGGCGGCTGGCATGGCCGCCTGGCGTTAGGTCGATCCGTCTATGCCGTCGCCGCAGTGCTCTAGTGGCCTGCCGATGCGCCGATCGGATCGGTGCGTGCGCTGCCGGTGAGCACGCGAGAGGACGCTGGCAGCGCGCTACCCGCGCCGCATCAACATCTGCGTCACCAGCGCGCGCAGGGCAGGCGGGCGGACCGGCTTGGACAAAAATCCCCAGCCCAGATCCAGCGCATGCTCGCGCAGGACAGGGTCGGGTTCTGCGGTGACCAGGATCACCCGTGGCTCGCGTTGCCAACGTTCCACCAACTGCGACAGCAGCATGGGGCCATGGTACGCGCCCATGCGCACATCCAGCAGCAGCAATTCCGGCACCTCCTCGGCATTGGCAGCGCTCAATGCCTCATCCGGGCCGCCGGCGAAATCCACGCGGCATTCCCAGCGCTCCAGCAGCGTGCGGGTGGCCTCGCACACCAATGGCTCATCGTCCACGCACCACACCCGGCAGCCATGCAGGATGGGGTCGTTGCCGTGTTCGGCAGTGCTGGCCGGCGCTGGCGGTCGCCGCGCGATGGCGGTGCGATCGCCCAGCGGGACAGTCACCGAAAACACGCTGCCTGCGCCAAGGCTGGAACGCAGCCCGATGCGATGGCCGAGCAGACGGCCGATGCGCTCGACGATGGCCAGGCCCAGGCCTGCGCCGCGATCGTTGGCCACACCGTCGTCCAGGCGGCGGAATTCTTCGAAGATTTCGTGTTGCAGGGCTTCGGGAATGCCGGGGCCCTGGTCGTGCACTTCGATACGCAGCCAGCCGCCGCGGCGACGGCAGCCGATCAGCACGCGTCCGCGCGGCGTGTAGCGGATGGCGTTGGAGAGAAAGTTCTGCAGGATGCGGCGCAGCAGGTTTTCATCGCTCAACACCACCGCCGAGGTCGGCACCGATTCCAGCACCAGCCCGCGGTCTTCGGCCAGGATGCCGAAGTCGCGCGCCAGGGTGTCCAGCAAGGGCGCAAGCGCAAAGTCGCGCACCTGGGTCTTCAGGCTGCCGGCTTCCAGGCGCGAGATGTCGAGCAGGCTGTTGAGGATGGCGTCCTGCGCAGCCAGCGCACCGTCGATGTTGTCGACCACGCGCGCGCTGCCAGCCTCGCGTACTTGCCCACGCAACACCGAGACGAACATGCGTGCGGCGTTGAGCGGCTGCAGCAGGTCGTGCACCGCCGAGGCGACGAAGCGGGTCTTGTAGCGGTTGGCGCTTTCGGCTTCGCGCTTGGCCGCTGCCAGGTCGCGGGTGCGCTCGGCCACGCGGTGTTCCAGCGCGTCGGCCAGCGAGCGCAGTTCGCGTGCGGCGTTCTTGTAGCTGGTGATGTCGGCGTAACTGGTGACAAAGCCGCCATCGGGTAGCGGGTTGCCGCGGATTTCCAGCACGGTGCCGTCTTCTTTTTCGCTCTCGCGCATATGCGGCTTGCCGCTGCGCAAGTGGTTCAGGCGCCGCTCGATCGCCGCCTCGATCGGCCCTGGCCCCAGCAGGCCGCGGCGTGCATTGAACCGAAACAGGTCTTCGATCGGTCGGCCGATCTTGAGCAGTTCCGGCGGAAACCGGAACAGCTCCACATAGCGCGAATTCCACGCCACCAGATTGAGCGCCTCGTCGATCACCACCACGCCTTGCGGCAGATGTTCCAGGCTGCGGCTCAGGCCGGCATTGGCCTGCTGCGCGGCGGTGACCACGCCGTCCTGTGCGGTGCGCAGTTCTTCGGCGTGTTGCTGCAGCAAGGTTTCCAGTTCGTGCCGGCTGCGCTGGCGCAACGCCGACAGCCGCCGCCGTTGCTGTACGAACAACCACAGCAGGGCCAAGGCCAGCCACGCGCCGGCGGCGGCAATCGCCGCGGCGCGGCCGGCAGCGGCACTGGCGCGGGTGTCGTGCAGCAGATGCAGGCGCCAGCCGCTTTCGGGCACGTCCAGGGTCTGCCACAGCACCTGCGCGCCGAGCGGCGGGTCGCGAACGTCGGCCAGCACACCGCCGTACCCGGTCTGCTCGATCAGCCGGCGCCGCAGCGGCAGCAATTCCTGGTCGGCGTACTGGCGGGTGCTCTGCAGTTCGCGGCGATCGCGGTCGCTGAGCGGGGCCAGCACGCGGTAGCGCCATTCCGGCTGGCTGGCAAGAAACACCACCTCGTGCGCGTCCGACGCCAGCACGATATCCGGGGTCTGCAGCCACTCACGCTCCAGTGCAGCCAGGGCGATCTTGATCACCACCACGCCCTGCACCTGGCCGGCGCCATCGACAATGGCCTGCGACAGGAAATAGCCCGGCTCGCTGGTGGTCATGCCGATGCCGTAGAAGCTGCCGCTGCCGGTGGCCAGCGCCTGCTGGTAATACGGACGGAAGGCGTAATCCACGCCCACGTTGCTACGTGGCGCCCGCCAGTTGCTGGCGGCCAGTGCCACGCCGTCGTGGCTGATCAACGTCAGCGTGGACGACTGGGTGACATTGTTGGCGCGTTCGAGCTTGCGGTTGAGTGCATCCACCTGGGCCGGCGACAGCGGGCCGGACACGGCCGCGCGCAGTTCCGGGTCCAGCGCCAGAATCTGCGGCAACGTGCGATAGCGGTCCACGCGCTGCTGCAGCGCCTGCGCGTAGAGCCGCAGCTGGCGGCGCACGGTGGCGCTTTCATCGTGCAGCGCGCTCTGTTCGACGAAGTGCCCGGCCGCGACCATGGCCACCACCATCCCGCCCAGCACGATGAACAAGGTGAGCAGCAGGCGGCGGCGTTGCGATGCATACATGGCCGCAAGTATGGCGGTCTGTCGCCGGATCGCGCAGCCATCAGCCTGCAATGGCTGACAAAAACGGTTGCGCTCATCGCCAGATGGGCGCGGCCGGCAGACGGTGCCATCGCGTGTGCCACGCGTGACGACGGTTCCGGGCGCTCCGCCCGCATTTGCCCGGCGACCGCTCGCGGCATGTGTCAGCCGCTCTCATCGCACGCGGGGCAAGCGCCGAATACGACAACGGCCGCACCCGTGATGGATGCGGCCGTGTCGAATGCCTGTTGCGATGCGATGCGATGCGATGCGATGCCGACGGCGCGTCGTCTAACCGGCGCGTGGCCATGACGCGCGGCAGCGCGCCGGAGCGAATCGCCGGCGCGCTGCCCTTGCTCAGCGCGGCTTAGAACTGCACCTGCGCACGCAGTTCCATCACGTGCGGGGTTTCATGCACGCCATTGCGCGAGGAATCCACCCAGCTGTAGTTGGCCTGGAACTTGAAGTGGCTGGTGAGGTACCAGTTGGCGCCGATGGTGGTGTCGTGCTGGCGGCCGCCATGCACATTGTTGTCTTCCAGGTTGAGGCGGCTGTAGCGGGCGGTCAGCTCGACCGCGCCGTAGTCGTGCGACGGCTTGATGTTGCCCGGCACGCCGCCGGCATAGCTGCGCGATTCGCCTGTCAGCGTCCAGGTGCCGTAGACGTACTGGCCCTGGGCGATGAAGTGCGGCTGGTTCGCGTTGCGTGCCACTTCGGCGCGCAGGGCTTCGCTCTGCAGCGAGAACGGGCCATGGATCCAGACCGCTTCCAGGCCGGTGCGGATCACATGGTCCACATCGAGGATGGTGCCGGTGTCGATCAGGCGCACATCGGTCAGGCCGGCTTCCGGGCGCGCACGCAGGCGCACACGCGGGCTGAACGACACGCCGCGGCCGTCGCTGTAACCGCGCGGGTTTTCGATCGAACCGGCGATGCCCAGGTGCAGCACGTCGCCTTCGGCCTTCAACGGGGTCCATGCCGCGTGCACGGCCTGGGTGGTGCCCGGGTTGTCACCCTGCAGATCCTTGCCGCCGTAAGCGCCGGCCTGCAGCAGGTACTGCTGACGTTCCAGCGTCCATTCCGCGCCGGTACGGCGCCCCTGGAACACCGCCTGGATCGGCAGGCCCAGTTCCATGAAGCTGCCCGCACGCGAGCTCTGCACCGCTTCCAGGCCCACCGGCACCTTCATGTAGCCCAGGCGCACGCGGCCGTAATCCTGGCCGAACAGGGCCTTGGTCTCGAACCGGTAGAACACGTCCAGCCACAGCTTGGACTCGAAGTCGTAGTACACCATGGCGTCGTAGACGCCCTTCTTCTTGATGGTGGCGCCGAATTCCTTGCGGCGGAAATCGTTGCGGTCTTCCAGGCGGTCGTCGCCGGAGAAGTTGTTGTCGTCGTAGGCGTAGTTGCCGGTCAGGCCCAGCTCGGTGCCGTCACCGAAGGTGTACTTGGTCGGCCAGTTTTCGATCGAGGTGGCTGCATTGGCAGCGGCGGGGACGATGGCAGCAGCCAACGCCAGGACAAGCAGATTGAGGCGCATAGGTATGGTCTTCGGCAATGAGAAGGGGCCGGGCGTCCTGCCATGGCGGTCGCAATGAATGTCTTCAGCAAGCGCGCAGGATCCGGACGACGGCAGCACAGAAACCGTGTCTGCGTTAAACGGAATTAACGGCCGGCGGCGGCGCGGCTGAAGTGTAAGCCCACGTTCAGCCGCTGGACATGGGGTAGTACCAATGGGCTATCGGCCGGGGCTGTGACGTGCGGCCAGAATGCGTGCAACGGGTGCCTGCTCGGCACCCTCTCTCGTCTCTCGGAGTGGTGCCATGCACATCAGCAAGCCTGCCGGCCCCCTGCCGGCGTCCGTCCCCTTCTATCGCCAACTGTATTTTCAGGTGGTGGTGGCGATCGTCCTCGGTGCCCTGCTGGGCCATTTCGAGCCCGCCTTCGCCGAAAGCCTCAAGCCGCTGGGCGACGCCTTCATCAAGCTGGTGAAGATGATCATCGCGCCGGTGATCTTCCTGACCATCGTCACCGGCATCGCCGGCATGACCCATCTCAAGACGGTGGGCCGGGTGTTCGGCAAGGCGATGGCCTACTTCCTGTTCTTTTCCACGTTGGCCCTGGTGGTCGGTCTGGTCGTTGCCCACGTGGTGCAGCCCGGCGCCGGCATGAACATCAATCCGGCCGATCTGGACCAGAGTGCGGTCAAGAGCTATGTCGAGAAGTCGCATGACCTGACCCTGGTCGGCTTCCTGATGGACATCATCCCCAACTCGCTGATCGGCGCATTCACCGGCGATCAGGTCGTCAACGGCAAGCTGACCGGGCCGAACATCCTGCAGGTGCTGTTCGTGGCGGTGCTGTTCGGGGTGTCGCTGGCGTTGGTGGGAGAGCGCGGCAAGCCGGTGCTGAACCTGCTGGAAGCGCTGATCGCGCCGGTGTTCAAGCTGGTGCACATCCTGATGCGTGCCGCCCCGATCGGTGCCTTCGGCGCCATCGCCTTCACC
This sequence comes from Xanthomonas citri pv. citri, assembly GCF_000961215.1. Lineage (NCBI taxonomy): Bacteria > Pseudomonadati > Pseudomonadota > Gammaproteobacteria > Lysobacterales > Lysobacteraceae > Xanthomonas > Xanthomonas citri. The sequence continues at coordinate 4,078,253 of NZ_CP008998.1, read as the reverse complement.
ATCGGCAAGTACGGCGTGGAGTCGCTGGTCAACCTGGCCTGGCTGGTGGGCTCGTTTTATCTGACATCCCTGTTGTTCGTGCTGGTGATTCTGGGGCTGGTGAGCCGGCTATGCGGGTTTTCGGTACTCAAGCTGATCCGCTACCTGAAGGCCGAGCTGCTGCTGGTGCTGGGCACGTCCTCGTCGGAGTCGGCGTTGCCGTCGCTGATGGAGAAGATGGAAAAGGCCGGTTGCGAGAAGTCGGTGGTGGGCCTGGTGGTGCCGACCGGGTACTCGTTCAATCTGGACGGCACCAACATCTACATGACGCTGGCGGCGCTGTTCATCGCCCAGGCCACCAATACCGAACTGACCCTGGGCCACCAGATCGCACTGCTGGCCGTGGCGATGCTCAGCTCCAAGGGCGCGGCCGGCGTCACCGGTGCCGGCTTCATCACCCTGGCCGCCACGCTGGCGGTGGTGCCCGAAGTGCCGGTGGCCGGCATGGCGCTGATTCTGGGCGTGGACCGTTTCATGAGCGAATGCCGCTCGCTGACCAACTTCATCGGCAACGCAGTGGCCACCGTGGTGGTCTCGCGCTGGGAAAACGCCCTGGACCGCGACCGGCTCAAGCTGGTGCTGGACGGCGGCGAACCACCGCTGCTGGCCCCGGTCGGCCAACCCGGCGTGGCACCTGCCAGCCTGCGTTGATGCTTCCTACGGCCCTGTCTTCCGTCGGTGTTAACGACGGGATGCAGGGCCGTTCTTGTTTGGCCGCCACGCCGGCTGCGCCGCCCGCCACGCCGCATCCGTGATTTCCCTGCCGCGCTGACAGCTGCGCGACAGGCCCTTGTTCAGGCAGGAGGGTAGAATTCAGCCTCCTGCGCCTTCGAGAACCACACCACCGATGTCCACCGACGACTTCAAACAGGCCGCCCTCGACTACCACCGCCAGCAGCCGGCCGGCAAGATCAAGGTCACCGCGACCAAGCCGATGCTGACCCAGCGCGATCTGTCGCTGGCGTATTCGCCGGGCGTGGCGTTCGCCTGCGAGGCCATCGTCGAAGATGCCACCCAGGCCAGCGAGCTCACCGCGCGCGGCAATCTGGTGGCGGTCATCACCAATGGCACGGCGGTGCTGGGCCTGGGCAACATCGGCCCGCTGGCCTCCAAGCCGGTGATGGAAGGCAAGGGCGTGTTGTTCCAGAAGTTCGCCGGCATCGACGTGTTCGATATCGAAATCAACGAGAACGACCCGGACAAGCTGGTGGACATCATCGCCAGCCTGGAGCCCACCTTCGGCGGCATCAACCTGGAAGACATCAAGGCGCCGGAATGCTTCATCGTCGAGCGCAAGCTGCGCGAGCGCATGAACATCCCGGTATTCCATGACGACCAGCACGGCACCGCGATCATCGTCGGCGCCGCCGTGCTCAACGCGCTGGTGGTGACCGGCAAGAAGATCGAAGAGGTCAAGCTGGCCACCACCGGCATGGGCGCGGCCGGCATTTCCTGCGTCAACATGCTGGTGTCGCTGGGCCTGAAGCCGGAGAACATCCTGGCGCTGGACCGCGATGGCGTGATCCACACCGGCCGCACCGATCTGGATCCGGACAAGCAGCGCTACGCCCGCGATACCGACAAGCGCACCCTGGCCGAAATCGTCGAAGGCGCGGATATTTTCCTCGGCCTGTCGGCCGCCGGCATCCTCAAGCCGGAGATGGTCGCCAGCATGGCGCGCCAGCCGGTGATCTTCGCGCTGGCCAACCCCAATCCGGAAATCACCCCGGAAGCGGCCAAGGCCGTGCGCCCGGATTGCATCATCGGCACCGGTCGGTCGGACTATCCGAACCAGATCAACAACGTGCTGTGCTTTCCTTACCTGTTCCGCGGCGCGTTGGACGTGGGCGCCACTGGCATCAACGAAGAAATGAAGATCGCCTGCGTCAAGGCGATCGCGGCAATGGCGCGGCGCGAGGCCTCCGACCTGGGCGCGGCCTATGGCGGCGAGACCCCGAGCTTCGGCCCCGAATATCTGATTCCGCGGCCGCTGGACCCGCGCCTGCTGGTGGAGCTGTCGTCTGCGGTTGCGCAGGCGGCCATGGATTCGGGCGTGGCCACGCGCCCGATCACCGACATGGAGGCCTACCGCGACAAGCTCGGCCAGTTCGTCTACCGCACCAGCCTGATGATGAAGCCGGTCTACGACCGCGCGCGTGCCGACAAGCAGCGCGTGGTGTATGCCGAGGGCGAAGAAGAAGTGGTGCTACGCGCGGTGCAGAACGTGGTCGACGAAGGCCTGGCCTTCCCGATCCTGATCGGCCGCCCGGACGTGATCGAAGCGCGTATCGAACGCATGGGCCTGCGCCTGACCGCCGGCGTGGATTTCGAAATCACCAACATCCTCGACGACCCTCGCTTCAACGATTACTGGCAGTACTACCACGCACTCACCGAGCGTCGTGGCGTGACCGTCACCGCGGCCAAGGAGCTGATGCGCTCGCGCCCGACCTTGATCGCGGCGGTGATGGTGGCGCGCGGCGAAGCCGACGCGATGCTGTCCGGCGTGGTCGGCCGCTTCCACAAGAAGCTCGGTTATGCGCGCAGCGTGATCCCGCTGGAACCGCGCGTGAGCTCCACCTCGGCGATGACCGGTGTGATCAACCAGCTTGGCGTGTTCTTCTTCCTGGATACCCATGTGCAGGAAGACCCCACCGTCGAGCAGGTGGTGGAAGCGACGTTGCAGGCGGCGTATCGCCTCAAGCTGTTCGGCATCGAGCCGAACATCGCCTTGTTGTCGCATTCCAACTTCGGCAGCCACGACTCGCGTGACGCGCTGAAGATGCGCCAGGTGCGCGAAGCGCTGCTCAAGCGCAAGCCCGAGCTCAACATCGACGGCGAAATGCAGGGCGACACCGCCTGGGACGAAGCGCTACGCAAGCAGATCATGCCCAACAGCACCTTGAAGGGTCGTGCCAACCTGTTCGTGTTGCCGAACCTGGAAGCGGCCAACATCGCCTATAACCTGGTGCGCGTGTTCACCGACGGCGTGGCGATCGGCCCGATCCTGATGGGTATCTCCAAGCCGGTGCATATCCTCACCACCAGCGCCACCTCGCGCCGGGTGATGAACATGACCGCCATCGCCGCGGTGGACGCACAGATCCGCAGACAGCGCGATGCGGAAAAAGCGGCCGCCGACAAGGGCAACGACTGAGGTCGCTGGTTGCCGGAAGCAGCCGATGACGGACGCGCCTCCAAGCCGTTAGTCGCGATCGCAGCACTGAGCGCCGTACGACGGCGCTTGAAGGCCCCTCTCCCCTGGGGCAAGAAGGTACGGCTTGCGCGCCAATGGCGCGCGTGCATTGGGGCGCCCGCGCCTAGCGCGGGCCGGGGCATGGAGCGGGAGTTGGGGTGAGGGTAAGGCCTGCCCTCGGCACCGAATCGACCTCGAACGCCGAAACCCCAATCCAGGCGCGAGTAAAAACGCGTGCCGCTTCTAGTTTCACCAACACCACTCGCGCCAACGACGTCCAACTTCATTGCGTCTGCGCTCAATCCCCCAGCAACTCGATTTCCGCCAGTTCGGCGCGGGCAGGCATCTTCAGCCGCAGCCGATATTCCGCATATGCACCGGGCGTCGTCATCCGAAACGGACGTGTCTGCAGCGGCCAGGCAAACCGCTCGTCGCTGCGTTGATCGACGATCTTCCATGCACCGCCTGTCTTGCGCCCTTCCAGCGTCCACGCACTGGCGCCGATTGCCGCATTGCCGCTGGTCAAGGTGTACAGCATCGGCGTGCCGCGCTGCAGTCCACTCAAGGTGATGGTGGGCGCACGCGACACCGCTACCACCGTGCCCGCATCGTCGTCGTGCAATGCGGTCGCCTCGCCACCGTCGGCCAACGCAACGTGTGCATCGGTGCCCAGCAGATCGGCCAACGGGGCAGGGCGCTTGCCTGGCGCGGTCAACGACGGCGGCGCATCGTCCGGTGCGCTCCCCCAGCGCGAGGGCGTGGGCCCCATCTCGAAGTCCAGCGTCGCACCCTTGGCGATCGCCGCATGCGGCAACCACGTCTTGCGCCACGGCTTGCCGTTGAGCCTGAGCGATTGCACATACACATTTTCCGGCGAATTCTGCGGCGCATTGACCGTCAGCGTCCCGCCGCCCGGCAAGCGCACGCGCGCCTGCTTGAATAGCGGCGAGCCGATCACATACTCCGGCGCTCCCATCCGCAACGGATACAACCCCAGCGCGGCGAACAGATACCACGCCGACATCTCGCCATTGTCTTCGTCGCCGGCGTAACCCTGGCCGATCTCGCTACCCAGGTACAGGCGCGCCAGGATCTCGCGGGTAATGCGCTGTGTTTTCCACGGCTGTCCGGCATACAGATACATCCATGGAATGTGGTGCGCGGTCTGGTTGCTGTGCGCGTACATGCCCATGCGCACATCGCGCGCTTCGGTCATCTCGTGAATGGTGTTGCCATACGAGCCTGCAAACTGCGTTTGGGCAGTCTCGGGCGTGGAAAAAAACATGTCCAGCTTGGCGGCCAATGCCGCGCGGCCACCGTAGAGCGCAGCCAGGCCTTCGCCATCGTGCGGCGCGGTGAATGCAAACGTCCAGCCGCTGGATTCGGTGTAATCGTTGCCCCACACGCGTGGGTCGTACTGCGCCGCATCCACGCGCCACGTGCCGTCGGGTTTGCGCCCCTGGAAGAAGCCGACCGCCGGATCGAACAATGCCGCATACCCGGCTGCGCGGCGACGAAAATAGAGCGCCTCGGTCGCATAGCGCTCACGCGCTTGCGCGGTGCTGGCCTGGCGGGACAATGCATCGGCCATGTTGGCGATGCCGAAGTCGTTGAGGGCGCCCTCCATCGACCACGACATGCCTTCGTGCGTGTCGGTATCGGTGTAGCCGCGGAAGGTCGAACGCGCCATGCCCTTGCGACCGACATGCCGGTCCGGCGCAACGACCGTGGCGTTTTTCAGTGCAGCGGCGTAGGCCTCGGCCGGGTCGAAGCCTTGCACGCCTTTTCGCCATGCATCAGCAAACGCCACATCCGAACTGGTGCCCACCATCAGGTCTGCATAACCGGGCGACGACCAGCGCGCGATCCAGCCGCCGGCCCGCGATTGCTCGACGAACCCCTGCACCAGGGCGCCGGCATCATCGGGCGCAAAGAGCGCATACGCAGGCCACGCCGTGCGAAACGTATCCCATAGCCCGTTGTTGACGTACACCCGGCCGTCGCGGATCGGTGCGAAGCTGCGCACCGCGCTGCCGTCGATATTGTCGTCCGACCAGCTGTCCTGGCTGGCGTAGCGCCAATCCGGCGCAGTCGCAGTGCCCACGTTTTCATGCGCCGAGTTCGGATACAGGTACAACCGGTACAGGCTGGAATACAGCGTGGTTGCCTGGTCGGCAGTGGCATCGGGCACGTCGAAGCGCCCCAGCAATGCATCCCAGGCATCCTGCGCGCGCGCGGCGACCTGCTCGAAGCTTGCGTCTGCGGCAATCTCCAGTTCCGCATTGTGCTTGGCCTGCTCCACCGAAATCAGCGAAGTGGCAATGCGCATCTGCACCTGTCGCGCGCTGCCGGCATCGAACTTGATCCAGCCGGTCGGGCGGCCGGTGTCGAGCAGGCCGCTGCTGTGCCAGGGCCTATCGAAGCTGGCATAGACGTACATGCGGGTTGCGCCCGTCGACAGACCGCTGCGCACGTCGGTGTAACCGGAGAGTGTCTGGGTCGCCGCATCCAGCTTCAGCCCGGCGCGCGCATCCACGTTGTCGAACAGCAGATTGGCATCGCCCCGCGCCGGGAAGCGAAAACGAAACAGCGCCGCGTGGTCGGTCGGCGCGATCTCGGCATGGATGCCGTTGTCCAGCCGAACGGCGTAGCGATAGGGGCGGGCCTGTTCGTCGTCATGCGAAAACCCCAGTGCACGCTTGCTGCGATCGGCGTCCGGCACGCCGGCAGTGAGCGAGGGCATCACCTGAAACGTCTGCCGGTCGCCCATCCACGGGCTCGGTTGATGGCTGAGCGACAGCGCCTGCAGACGCGGACGATTGTCTGCACCGTTGTGTTCGTTCCAGCGATATAGCCAGGTCAGCGTTCCCGCATCGGTGACCGGCGTCCAGAAGTTGAAACCGTGCGGCACGGCCGTCGCAGGAAAATTATTGCCGCGCGAAAACGTGCCATTGGATTGCGTGCCGCGCGTGGTCAGCACCCGGTCCGAGGGCCGCCCTGGCGTTGCCAGCGGCACCTCGGCAATGGCGATATCGTCGATCCACCCGGCAGCGCGCGCGCCCGCAGGCGGCGCCACTTCCAGTTCGATAGCCACGACACGACGCCTGCGCAGCCCTGGCACATCTCCCAACCGCACCTGCTTGCGCGCCCACTGCTGCGGGTACAGCGTCTTCGACTCGCCTTGCGCCTGCGCACCCAATGCCACGCCGTGTTGATCGCGCGCTGCGCTGGCAGAAACGCGTGTGCCGTCGTCCAGCACCAGGTCCAACGAGACATACGTGGATGCCACATGGTCGTTGCCGACACTTTCCGGCAAGACCATCCATGACAACGTGGTTTGCGTCTGGATCAGCAGATCGGTGGTGAACAACGCACGCCGCCCACCTGCGCCGTTGCTCGCGTAATGCAACGCATGCGCTCCGCTGTAGCCGGCGTCTGGCTTGGCGGCGTAGGGCGCTGCCGGGCCGGCGCCGATGGCAACCTGCACGGGAGTGTCGGTCGCCGGCATCGCTAAGGGCGCGCCGTCCTCGAACGCGCTTGCGAAGTGCGTGGCGCCCATCGCCGGCAGCGCGGCGAGACAGAGCAGGGCAATGGCGATGGCGCGCGGCAGACCACGCGGATGCAGCAGGACAACAGGCAAGGTCACGGGGCAGTGTCTCCTTGGGGCATGTAGCGGCACGTACGTTGGGCCGATGTTGCGCCCGTTACGGTTCACGTCGCCGGTTGGCTAAACGCTGACTCCCGATGATAGGCGGCATGCGCGGTGCGGTGTCGTTGCGCCGCAGCGCTGCCCATTGGCATGCGCTGCATATCGCGGCGTCCGCAGCGGCCTCGGCGATTGCATTGGCAACTCCTGCAATTGACTCCGCGCGGACCTGCACCGCCCGGTCGATGGGCCGATCACCACGCAGGCTGCTAGAATCCGCGCTCTGCCTTTGCCTTCCGATCGCACCGCCATGAGCCAGACCGCCACCGCGCCCGCCAATGCCGAAAAGCGTTACACCGTGCACCGCGGCGACCTGCCGCTGAGCTGCCCGACCCCTGCGATGGCGCTGTGGAACTCGCATCCGCGCGTGTACCTGCCGATCGAAGACGAGCCCAACGGCGAAGCCAAGTGCCCGTATTGCGGCGCGCTGTTCGTTCTCGCCGACTGATACTGGCCGGATGCACCGCCTGACCGTGGTGCAACTGCTGCCGGCACTGCAGTCCGGCGGCGTCGAGCGCTCCACCCTGGAAATCGCTGCCGCGCTGGTGCGCGCCGGTCATCGCGCCGTCGTCGTGTCGGCGGGCGGTCGCCTGGTCCAGCCGTTGCTGGACGCTGGCGGCGAGCATCTCACGCTGGAGATCGGGCGCAAATCGCTGCTGACGCTGCGGCATGTGGCCGGCCTGCGTCGCCTGTTCGCCGAACTCGGGGCCGACATCGTCCACGCGCGTTCGCGGCTGCCGGCCTGGCTGGGCTGGTACGCGCTGCGTGGGATGCCCGAGGCGGCGCGGCCGCGCCTGGTGACCACCGTGCACGGGCTTAATTCGCCCAGCCGCTACAGCGCGGTGATGACCTACGGCGAGCGCGTAATCTGCGTGTCCAAGACGGTGCGCGCGTACGTGTGCATGCACTACCCACAGACCGATCCGGCGCGCCTGCGCACCATCCCGCGTGGGGTGGATATCGCACAGTTCCCGCGCCGGCTGCAGCCGGACCGCCGCGCACGTGCATGGGCACAGACGCTGCTGCCCGGTCTGCCGGCCGATGCACCGCTGCTATTGCTGCCGGGCCGCGGCACGCGCCTGAAGGGGCATGCCGACGGTCTGCAGCTGCTCGCCGACATCCGTGCAGCCGGCGTGCCGGCCTTCCTGTGGTTGCCAGGCGCACGCGAGCCCGGGCGCGAGGCGTATGTGCGGGAGCTGGAGACAGAAGCCGCCAGGCTGGGCGTTGCCGAGGCCGTCGCCCTGACCGAGCCCACCGCCCGCATCGCCGAGGCCTATGCGGCCAGCGATCTGGTGCTGCAGCTTTCGCGCAAGCCGGAAGCCTTCGGCCGCACCGTGGTGGAGGCGCTGTCGGTCGGCCGTCCGGTACTGGGCTGGGCGCATGGCGGCGTGGGCGAACTGCTGGCCGAGTTGCAACCCGGGGGTGCGGTTGCCGCCTTCGATGCCCAGGCCTTATGCACGCAGGCGCTGCAGTTGCTGCAGCGCGCCCCGGCAGCGCCGGCCGTGATCCCCTACACATTGCAGGCCATGCAAACGGCCACTCTGAAGGTCTATGACGAACTCCGCCGCTGAGGCCCTCCCGCGGGCGCCCGTGTTGACGCCCGATGCCGGCCGCTGGGCGCCGCTGTGGGTGATCGTGTTCGTGGCGCTGTGGCCTACGCCCGGCCTGGCCGAAACGGTGTTGTCGCTGGGTGCGTTGTTCGCGGCATACCGCCTGTTGCACGCGCGTTTTCGCGGCGGCACGCGCCTGCTCAGCGGCGCGGCCTGGGCGCTGACCAGCGTGTTGTTCCTGGCGTACTGGTTGCCGCAGATGCTGTCGGCGTTCGACGCGGTGGATGCCGGCCGCGCGCTGCGCAAGTCGGCCACCGATCTGCGCTACCTGCCGTTCATGTGGTTATGCGCCATCGCCGTGGCCAATGCGCAGCGTCGGCGTCGCACCTTTACCGGGCTGGCGGTCATCGGTGGAGTGTGGACGCTGGACGCGCTGCTGCAGGCCGCCTTCGGCACCAGCCCGTTGTTCTTTGGCATCGATCAGATCAAGCAGCTGATCAGCGGCCATGGCCTGTGCACGGCCCAGGAGCTGGCGCTGGTGGACCGGTTGAGCGGCGTGTTGGGCCCCTGCAATCTGAAGTTCGGGCAGACCCTGGCCAGCCTGTCGCCGTTCCTGTTGCTGGCGTTGGGGCGGCGTCATGTCTTGGCCTGGCTTGTCGGTGCGGCGGCGGTTGGCATCGTGTTGGTGTTGGCTGGCTCGCGCGCGTCGTGGATCACCTATGGCGTGATCATGCTGCTGTCGGGTTGGCAGCTGCTGGGCGGGCGTCGTTTGCTGGCTGTGGCGGTGGCCGGCGCACTGTTGGCCGTGGCGGTGGTGGCGGTGGCACCACAAGCGCGCGAGCGCATCCAGCGCACCACGCTGGCGTTCGGCAATGGCGAACAGGGCGTGGACCAGGCTTTGTCCGGGCGCGCCCAGATCTGGGGCGCGGCGCTGTGCATGATCCGCAAGCATCCGCTCGACGGCGTGGGTGCGCGCGGGTTCCGGCAGGCCTATCCGGCCTGCAATCCGGCACCTGGCCAAGCGCCGGCATGGGGCGACGGGCCGGCCTTTCATGCGCATCAGATCGTGCTCGAAATCCTGGCCGAAACCGGCGTGATCGGCTTGCTGCTGTGGCTGGCCGGAGCGGCGCAGGCGTGGCGCGCGTGGCGCTACTCAAGCGTGGTGGCGCGCGAGCAGGCGCGGCCGGCAATGATCGCGCTGGTGGCCACGGTCTTTCCGTTCAACACCCATCTGGCGTTCTATTCCAGCTTCTGGGGCGGGCTGAGCCTGATGCTGGCCGGGCTGTATGCCGGCGCCTTGCTCAACGACGATGCGGACCGCGCGCCGCAGTAACGCGGTGCGTACGGGTGATCGGCACCGCGTCGATGTGCGAGCTTGCAGCGGCAACGCCCACACCTGCTTTGCAGGCGTGCCGGGTCGGCGTCAGCGATAGAACGCGCTACGTCCACCCGGCTGGCGCTTGAAGCGCCGATGGATCCACAGGTACTGGTCCGGCGCTTCGCGCACCATGTCTTCGATCGCGGCATTGACCTGCGTGGTATCGGCGATGACGTCATCGGACGGAATGTCGGCCAACGGTGGCGCGATCTTGAGGATGTAACGGCCACCTTCGCGACGATGGAAGTAGGGCACTACCGCGCAGCCGGTCAACCGCGCCAGCTGATGGGTGGCGGTGATGGTGGAGGCCGGATGTCCGAAGAACGGCACGAACACGGTGTCCTTGCCGCGCATGTCCTGGTCGGGCGCATACCACAGAAAACCGCCGCGCTTGAGATGCTTGATGGTGGCGCGCAGGTCTTCGTTGGCGAACATGTGCGTGGCATAGCGCAAGCGCCCACGCTTGACCGCCCACTCGAACACCGGGTTGCGATGCCGGCGGTACATGCCGGCCAGCGGCACGTGGTCGCAAAGCAGGCGCCCGCACATTTCCAGCGTCATGAAGTGGCCGGACACCAGCAACACGCCGCGCTTTTGCTGTTGCAGTTGCCGCAGATGCTCCAGGCCCTCGATCTGCACGCCAGGTCGAATGGCACCGATGCTGCCCCACCAGGCGCGCGCGAACTCGAACAGGCCCACGCCGAGCGCGTCGAAACTGTCGCGCAACAGCCGCGCTCGCCAGGCATCGTCCTGCTCGGGGAAACACAGTTTGAGGTTGACCTCGGCCGCGCGCCGACGTGTGCCCGCCAGGCGCATCGCAATCCAGCCCACGCCGCGGCCTACTGCACGTTGCAGCGTCCAGGGCAGGCGCCCCGCCACCACCATCACCGCCAGGCCCAGATACATCGGCCAATGCTTGGGGTTGCGCAGGGAAGGGCGGACGGCGACGTTGGCGGACTCGGACATGCGCCAATTCTAGAGCGTGTTATGCACGTTGAGATGAGATGCGTTGGCCGCCAGCGGCGCGGCGCCCGCTCCGCGCCGCTGGCGGCCAACCCTCCGGAAGCGCCCTGTGGCGCACCGATACTGCGTTGCGCGCCTTGCCCAGGCGGCCAGCCTGGGCCGCAGCGCACGCCTCGTCTCGACGCGCCAAAGGGCGCTTCGCACTCACCTCAACGTACATAACACGCTCTAAGGGATTGCAGCCAGCGGGCAGCGTGCACATGCGCACGCACGGACGCTCCCGTATCCTGCACCGATGCGGAAAGATCCGATCGAATGGCTGTTGCGCGGGCTGTACTCGGCGCTGCTCTACTTGTTGTTGCCGGTCACGGTGTACCACCTGGTATGGCGTGGCTTTCGCGTGCGCGAATACTTCAATCGCTGGAACGAGCGCTATGCGTCCTACACGCATGCCTGCGGGCGGCCACGGGTATGGGTGCACGCGGTGTCGGTGGGCGAGGTCAACGCGGCCGCGCCGCTGGTCAACGCGCTACGTGCGCAGCGCCCGGATATCCGTTGGGTCATCACCACCATCACCCCTACCGGCTCCGAGCGCGTGCGCGCGCTGTGGGGCGATGCGGTGGACCATGTGTACCTGCCCTACGACGTACCCGGCAGCGTGGGGCGGTTTCTCGAACACTTCCGCCCGCGCCTTGCGTTGATCCTGGAAACCGAGCTGTGGCCGAACATGTTGTTCGGCTGCCGCGATCGCCAGATTCCGGTGTACATCCTCAATGCGCGGTTGTCGGCGCGTTCGTTGCGCGGCTATCGGTTGCTGGCACCGTTGATCAGTCGTGCGCTGCGCACCGTCACCTGCGTGGCGGCGCAGTCGCAGGACGATGCCGAGCGGTTCGTCACCCTGGGCGCGCGCCCGGATCAGGTGATCGCGTTGGGCAATCTCAAGTTCGATATCGCCGCGCCGGCGCAATTGCAGGCGTTGGTCGCGCAGTTCCGCATGCACGTGCCGGCCACGCGCCCGGTGTGGATCGCCGCCAGCACGCACGAAGGCGAAGAGGCGGCCGTCGCCGATATCCACGCACGTGTGCTGCTGCAATTTCCGGACTTGCTGCTGTTGTGGGCGCCGCGCCATCCCGAGCGCTTTCCCAAGGTCGAGACATTGGCACGCGAGCGCGGTTGGCGCGTTGCCACGCGCAAGACCCAGCAATGGCCGCAGGCAGGCGACAAGGTATTCGTCATCGACACCCTGGGCGAGCTGATGAGCTTCTATGCGTGCGCGCAGGTGGCTTTCGTCGGTGGCAGCTTGCAGCCAATTGGCGGACACAACCTGCTCGAGCCGGCCGCCGTCGGCACGCCGGCAATCACTGGCCCGCATCTGCATAACTTCTCGGAGATTTCGCGGCGCATGCGCCAAGCCGATGCCGTTGCCATCTGCGAGGATGCCGAGTGCGTCTACCAGGCGTTGGCGCGCCTGCTCGCCGACCCCGCACAACGCGAGGCGATGGCCGCTGCGGGCCTGGCGCTGGTCGCCAATGGCAAGGGCGCCGTGACCCGCACATTGGTGCGGATCGCTCCCGATCTGCCGCCGCTGGCGAACGAGGGCGTTGCGGCGTGAGGTTTGTCGCTCGGTGCGTGGCTGCGTGCATGGACGTGCCGCACTCCACCGAGGCCCGCCGCCGGATTGCCGCCTTCGTTGCGTTCAGTGGCGAGAGCGTGCGCCAGGGGGTGAGACGCGCGTGGTTGGATCGCTCGGGTCGGATGCTGCACGCCGGAGTTGCCGGTTCACCGCACCTGCAACAGACCTCACAACAGGTGCGCACGCAGTTGCATCGCGCACAAAAAAAGCGGGCCTGGGCCCGCTTTCTCGTGCATCCCGTGGGTCTTACTGCAACGAACCACTGCCCTGCAGCTTGGATTCGGCGTCCTGCGACAGCAGGCGATTCACATCCTGCAGGTCGGTGATGTCGAGCTTGCCGATGGCCTGGCCCAGCAGCAGGCGGTTCTGCAGGAAGTTGTAACGCGACTGTGCGTAGTTCAGCTGCGCCTGGAACAGCGTGCGCTGGTTCTGCACCACGTCCAGCACGGTGCGCGTGCCGACTTCCAGGCCCACCTGCGAGGCGTCGTAGGCGGCTTGCGCCGACACCACGGCCAGACGGCGGGCTTCCACTTCGCTGATGCCGGCAACGACGGTCTGGTAGGCATTGCGGGTGTTGCGATCCAGCGCGCGCTTCTGCTGCTCGTAGGTGTCCTGCTGGATGTCGCGTTGCGACAATGCCTGGCGCACGGCCGACTGGGTCGCACCGCCGGCAAAGATCGGAATCGTCAGCGTGATGCCGACCGAATCGGTATCGATATTGCGGCCTGCGGTGGTGAAGTTGCCCGCCGCCTCGTCGACCGTTCCCTGGCCACCCCAGCTATTGCTGCGGCCGACATTGGCACCCAGGCTCAGCGTGGGCAGATGGCCGGCACGCGCAGCACTGACCTGCGCCTCGGCAGCGCTGACCTGCAACTGCTGCGCCTTCAGCGCGGGATTGTCGGCGATCGCGGTGGCAACCAGCTGATCCACGTTGCTGTAGGCGGCCGGTACTTCGGGGCGGAACTCATCCGGCAATGCGCGCAAGCCGACCACGGGCTGGCCGGTCAGCTCGGTCAGCGCCTGGTAGTAGTCCTTGAGCGTATTGCGCGCGGTGATGGTGTCTGCACGCGCCTGGTCGTACTGGGCGCGGGCTTCGTGCACGTCGGTGATCGGCGCAAGACCCACTTCCAGACGCTTGTCGGCATAGTCGAACTGCTTCTTTGCGGCCGCTTCGTTGGTCTCGGCTGCCGCCAGCGACTCGATCCCCACCAGCACCTGGAAATACGCCGCCGAGGTGCGGGTGATCAGGTCGTTGTTGGCCGATGCCAGGGTGAAATCCGCAGCCTTGGCCACTTCGCGCTGCGCACGCAGGTTGGAAAACTGCGCCCAGTTGAAAATGGTCTGGCTGCCCTGAATCGCGTACTGGCGCTGCTTGGTCGTGGAGCGGCCATCGACGCCCTCCAGCTCGCGATGCGACTGGGTGTAGCCGGCGCTACCGTCCAGCTGCGGCAACAACGCCGCACGCGCCTGCACCTGACCTTCCCGATTGACCAGACGCGTGGACTCGGCCACGGCCAGCTGCGGATCGCCGTTGCGGGCCATTTCGTAGACCTGCAGCAGGTCGGTGGCGTGCGCAGCCATGGGGGACAGGGCGGCGGCCAGGGCCAGAACGAGGGATCGGCGGATCATCGGGGAAGCTTCCTTGGGAATCAGAATTGGAATCGGGGCGTCGGTGCGGCGCCCTGGAGATAGGCGAGGTCGGTTTCGAACAACGATTCGATGCGCGGGGCGTTGACGTCGCCACGGACCAGGACCGCTTCCATCACCGGATCGTGACCGCGCACGACGAACAGCCGGCCGTTCGGGCGCAACCACTGCAGCCACTGGACGGGCAGCGTGTCGACCGCACCGGTCACGCAGATGGCGTCGAAGCGACGCTCGCTCTGCCAGCCGAAGACGTCGGCGGTTTCGATGCGGACGTTGCTGCCCAGGCCGGTGCGGTCCAGATTGGCGCGTGCGGCCGCGGCCAGCGCCGGGTCGATCTCCAGGCTGAGGACTTCGCGTGCCAGTGCGGCCAGGCAGGCGGTGGCAAAGCCGCTGCCGGTGCCGACTTCCAGGACGTCCTCGCCTGGTTGCAGATCCAGTGCCTGCAACATGCGGCCTTCGACCACCGGCTTCATCATCTTGTGGCCGGCCGACAGCGGAATTTCCACGTCGACATAGGCCAGCGTCCTGTACGCCTCCGGCACGAAGGCTTCGCGCGGCATGCGCGCCAGCACGTCGAGTACGCGCAGGTCCAGCACGTCCCACGGCCGGATCTGCTGCTCGACCATCTTTTCGCGGGCCTGGGTGAAATCGATCGTCATGGTGCGGGTATCCAACGCGGTGGGGCGAACATTTTACCGGTGCGCGAGGCACCTGGCGCATCTAGCATCGCCGCGCGCTGGCATCCGGCGCAGTGCCGGAAGTCATCGCCACCAAAGGCCGGGGGCGCTCAGCGCGGCGCATAGGCCCTCAAAAAGAAGTCCACGCTGGTGTCGATGTGCTCATTGACCTGGGCGCGGGTGGGCTGGCCGTGCAGGCCGCACATCATCAAGGCGTAGAGCTCGCCCTTGAGCAGGCAGAAGAATTGCGAGGCGGCGCGTGCGACGTCCGGGATCTCCAGCTGGCCGTCGGCCACCCGTGCAGACAGGAAATCCGCCAGCGCCCGCTGCGTGCGCTTGGGGCCTGCATCCCAGAACATCTCGCGGATATGCACGTCGCCGGTCCCCGGCGCCATCATCATGCGGTGGGTGGAGATGGCCGATTCGGTGCTGACCATGGCGAAGAACGCATGGGCGATCTCGGTGAGCTGGTCGCGCAATGCGCCCTTGGGCGCGTGATCGAACAGGTCGTCCGGCATCATGTGCTGGCACTGTGCGCGGATCGCCTCGGAAAACAGGCTCTCCTTGTCGCCGAAGTGGCTGTACACGGTCAGTTTGGAGACGCCGGCCTGTGCGGCGATCCCATCCATGCTGACCCCTGCATAGCCCTGCTCCATGAACATGGTGCGGGCGGCACCGAGGATGGCGGCACGCTTTCCAAGATCCTTGGGACGACCAGGGCCGTTGCTCTTGGTCTTGGAATTGAGAGGGGACGAGCTGGACATGCCGTCAATACTAGACCATCGGGTTCTATATTTATACTCGGCGCCGAACCGGTACGTTAACGGTTCCGTCTGCCCGGTTCCCGGTGTCGTGCCGCTCCCGGCAGCTGTCAGGGATCCACCGAAGGCAGCGCAGAAACCCCGGTGATAAATTTGCCGTAGGCCTGCCGGTGCATACGGCAGGTATCTCCAGCAGGCACGGACGAGGGGACCGGGAGCGTGGGAAGGGGCGGTACGCAGGCGCACACAAGCTGCGTTCGCAGCACGTGCGTGCGGCGGATCGGGCAGGCGTGGCTGTGGCTGCTGTGGTGCTGCGCAGTGCTCAACGCCTGGCCGGCCGGCGCGCAGGTGCTCAAACACACCGCCTACCACACCGTCACGCGCTGGAACATGGACGACGGCCTGCCGCACAACCTGGTGCACGCGGTGGCCCAGGGCGAAGACGGGCTGCTCTGGCTGGGTACCTGGGAAGGCGTGGCGCGCTTCAATGGGCGCGACTTCACCGTGTACGACCGCCAGAACACTCCCGGCATCGAGCTGGGCGGGGTATTCGTGGTGGTTCGCGACAGCACGGGCGGCATGCTGTTCGGTACGGCGTTCGACGGTGTCTACCACTATCAGGATGGTCACTGGCAGCAGCTGGGCGATGCGTCGGCGCGGCATCTTGCGGTCAGTGCCCTGCTGCGGCGTGCCGATGGCGCGCTGTGGGTGGGCACGCCGCAGACGCTGTACCGCATCGAGGGCGACGGGCGGGTGGTCGACGTCGGCCGCCAGACCGGCTTGCCGCGTGCGCGCGTCACGGCCCTGTCTGCAGACGAAAGCGGCGACCTGTGGGTTGGCACCGAGGTCGGCCTGTATCGCCTGCCGCGCGATGGCGGCCAGGCTGCGGCCTGGGGCAGGGTGCACGGGATGCGCGATGCGCCGGTGCGGCGGTTGGCCAGCGACCGGCAGGGGGGCCTGTTGGTCGCTGGCAACGACGGCGTGTGGTGGTGGAGCCGCGGCGGTGGCCTGCAGCGTTTCCGCCAGGGCCAACGCGTCGATTCGGTGTTGCTGGACCGCCGTGGGCACCTGTGGATGAGCCTGTCTTCGGGAATGCTGGTGGTGCACAGCGGCCCGAACGACCCGGACGAGCAGATCGCCATCTCCGGTGTCGCCAGCCCGGCGCTGCTGGAAGACGCCGAAGGCCTGATCTGGGTCGGCAGCACCCACGGGCTGTTCCGTATTGCCGAGGGCGCCGCGCATGGTGTCACCCACGACGAAGGCCTGAGTTCGGACTACGTGCGCTGCGTGCTGCAGACCGGCCAGGGCACGGTATGGGTGGGTAACGCCGTCGGCCTGGATCGTTGGCGCGACGGCACCATCAGCCGCGTGTCGCTGTCGCCCAGCGAAGGTGGGCGCGTGCTCGAGCAATCGGTGCTGGCGCTGGCCGATGCTGGCGATGGCGGCGTCTGGGCCGGTACCTATAGCGAGGGCGTGGTGCGTCTGGACGCGCAAGGCCACGTGCTGGTGCGCATCGGCGCGGCCGATGGCCTGCCCTCCATGTCGGTGCGTGCGGTGTTGCCGGACGGCGACGATCTGTGGATCGGCACCACCGCCGGGTTGGTGCGCTGGCGCAATGGCAAGGCGCGTCGCTACACCGCAGCCGATGGCGTACCCGATGGCTCGGTGCAGGTGTTGTACCGCGATGCGCAGGGCATCGTCTGGATCGGCACCGATCGCGGTGTGACCGCGCTGTCGCCGGACGGCAGCACCCGCGCCTGGCTGGGCGAGCAGGATTTCCCGGGGCAGAACGCCTTCGACTTCCTGCGCGATGCCGCTGGCGATGTGTGGATCGCCAGCGATCGCGGCCTGCTGCGGTTGCGCGGCGACAGCTTCCGCGTCTACGACCACCGGGTGGGGCTACCGCGCGACAAGGTGTTTCGGGTGATCGACGACGGCCGTGGCTATTTCTGGTTGTCGAGCAACCACGGGGTGTTCCGCATCGCACGCGATAACTTCGACCAGCTCGATGCGGGCACGCGCGAGCAATTGAGCGTGGAAGTGGTCGACCGCAGCGACGGCATGCCCAGCAACCAGGGCAACGGCAGCAGCGCGCCGGCCGGCTGGCTGACCCGGTCCGGACAGTTGCTGTTCCCCACCGCCGCGGGCCTGGGCGTGATCGACCCGGCCCGCGTGGGCACCTTGCAAGGCCATCGGGTGCCGATCGTCTTCGAGCGTCTGCTGGTCGATGGCATGATGCAGCCGCTCAGTGGCCCGCACCGGCTCGGTGCCGAGACGCGGCGTATCGCGATCGCGTACGCCGGGCTGAATTTCCGCGGCCCGGACAAGGTGCGGTATCGCTATCGGCTGGAAGGCTTCGACCCGGACTGGGTGGATGCCGACAATGCCAGCGAAGCGGTCTACACCAATTTGCCGCCGGGCCGTTTCCGCTTCCGCGTGCAAGCGATGTCGCTACCGGTGGACTGGCGGCAAAACGACCTGCTGGGCGAAGCCAGCCTGGTCATCGAACTGGCGCCGCCGTGGTGGCGCCGGGGCGAAGTGATCGGCCTGGGCATCCTCGCCCTGGCCAGCGTGATCTACGGGTTCTACCTATGGCGGACCGCCAGCTATCGCCTGCGTCAGCGCCAGCTCAATACCGTCATCGACCGGCGCACGCGCGAACTGAGCGACAAGAACCTGGCGCTGCAGCAGGCCAGCCAGGAGCGCGAAGCGTTGATGCGCCAGCTCGAATACCGCGCCAGCCACGATGTGCTGACCGCGCTGCCGAACCGGCGCGAAGCCGAGCGCGTGTTGCAGCAATGGTTCGACGAGGCGCACGCCGGTGGCGCGGCGTTGGCGCTGGCGTTGATGGATATCGATCACTTCAAGCGCATCAACGACGACTACGGCCATGAGGTTGGCGATGCGGTGCTGTCTGCCATCGGCGAGGTGTTGAGCGAGCAGGATCAGGCGCACTGCTTCGCCGCGCGTCACGGCGGCGAAGAGTTCCTGCTGGCGGCCACCGGGCTGGATGCGGTACAGGCGCGCGCGCTGTTCGAGCGCATGCGGCAGCGACTGGCCGACATCGAAGTCGATGCGCAAGGCATGACGGTGCGTTGTACCGCCAGCATGGGCATGGCGATGAGCGAGGAGGCGCCCAGCCGGCGCGAATTGCTGGCGTTGGCCGACCGTCGTCTGTACGAAGCCAAGCGGCAGGGGCGGGATCGCTTGATCGGGCCGTAAGACGTTGCTTAGGCCGTGAACTGCTGGATGCTGGATCGATGCAGCACACGTGTTGTTACGGCGCAGGGGGGGGTGTGGCGAAGAACAATCGCAGCATTGCCGGCCGGGCCGCGGCATCGCCGAGTCAGCAAGCCGCGTATGCATGACGCATCGCACTTCCCATGCGGTCGTGCCGAGATCGACCGGCTGACGTCATCTTTCGCCGACGCGTGCGGCACGCTGCAGACATATCGCCCGCAGCCTACGCCTGCGCCAGATCCGCCTGCCCGTGCAACAACGCCACAAATGCCTGCGCAGCACGCGACAAGGTGCGCCCGCCATGGGTGACGCAACCCAGCTCGCGGGATAACGCGACATCGGCCAGCGGCAGCGCCACGATCTGATGGTCGATCATGCGCTCGGGCAGCACGCTCCACGCCAGGCCCACCGACACCAGCATCTTGATCGTTTCCAGGTAATTGGTGGTCATGCGCAGACTCGGCACCAGACCGCGCTCGGCGAACAGGTTGGCAACGATGCGATGGGTGAAGGTGCCCGGATCGGGCAATACCGCCGGGTGCGTCACCACATCGTCCAGCGACACCGCAGGCAGTGCTGCCAACGGGTGGTCGGGTGCAACCACGAACTGCAAGCGGTCATGCCAGATCGGCTGCGCGCGCAGCGGAGCGCGCGTGTCCGGTGCCAGGGTTGTCACTGCCAGTTCCACCTCCCCGCGCAGCACCGCGGCGTACGCCAACTCCGAATCCAGGAACTGGATGTCCAACGCCGCCTGCGGATGTCGCGTGGCAAAACCGCGCAACAAGGCCGGCAGGCGGTGCAGACCCACATGGTGGCTGGTGGCCAGACTCAAGCGGCCGCCAACGGCTGCGCCCAAATGTTCCAGCACGCGGCGGGTGTCCTGCAGCTCGGCCAGGATGCGTTGCGCGCGCGGCAGCAACGCCTGTCCGGCTTCGGTCAGCACCACCTGCCGGCCCAGGCGATCGAACAGCCGCGCCGACAATTGCGCTTCCAGGAGGGCGATGCGTTTGCTCACCGCTGGCTGGGTCAGGTGCAAGGCCTCGCCGGCTGCCGAAAAGCTGCCGCTCTCGGCGATCGCCACGAAGGCATTGAGGCTCGCCAGGTCCATTGCTATTCCTAAAATTCATTTCTTGAATAAACAATATGAATTTGCGTAATCCAAGGCAAGCTCCTAGCATCGATCTCAGCCAGGTGGGCGCACCTACCATCCGCCACTCGGATTGCCGCGATGACTGCCAGGACCCTGTACGACAAGCTGTGGGAACTGCACGAGGTCACACGCCGTGACGATGGCTCGTCGCTGATCTACATCGACCGCCACATCCTGCACGAAGTGACCTCGCCGCAGGCCTTCGAAGGCCTGCGCCTGGCCGGGCGCAAGCCGTGGCGCATCGACGCCAATATCGCCACGCCCGATCACAACGTGCCGACCACGCGCGCCGAACGCCAGGGCGGGCTGGAGTCGATTTCCGACGAGGTCTCGCGCCTGCAGGTGCAGACGCTGGACGAAAACTGCGACGACTTCGGCATCCTCGAGTTCAAGATGAACGATGCGCGGCAGGGCATCGTGCATGTGGTCGGCCCGGAGCAGGGCGCCACCTTGCCGGGCATGACCGTGGTCTGCGGCGATTCGCATACCTCCACGCATGGCGCGTTCGGCGCGCTGGCGCACGGCATCGGCACCTCCGAGGTCGAGCACGTGCTGGCCACCCAATGCCTGATCGCCAAGAAAATGAAGAACATGCAGGTGCGTGTGGAAGGCACGCTGCCGTTCGGGGTGACCGCCAAGGACATCGTGCTGGCGGTGATCGGCAAGATCGGCACCGCCGGCGGCAACGGGCATGCGCTGGAATTTGCCGGCAGCGCCATTCGGACTCTGTCGATGGAAGGCCGCATGACCATCTGCAACATGGCCATCGAAGCCGGTGCCCGCGTGGGCATGGTGGCGGTGGACGAGAAGACCATTGCCTACGTCAGAGGGCGCCCGTTCGCCCCCAAGGGCGCCCACTGGGATGCGGCGGTGGCGCTCTGGAGCACGCTGGTCTCCGACCCGGACGCGCACTTCGACACCGTGGTGGAGTTGCGTGCCGAAGACATCAAGCCGCAGGTCAGCTGGGGCACTTCGCCGGAAATGGTGCTGGCCATCGATCAGCACGTGCCCGATCCGGCCATCGAGCAGGACCCGACCAAGCGCGATTCGATCGAGCGCGCGCTGAAATACATGGGGCTGAAGGCCAACCAGCCGATCACCGCCATCCGCCTGGATCGCGTGTTCATCGGCTCGTGCACCAATTCGCGCATCGAAGACCTGCGTGCCGCTGCCGCAGTGGCCAAGGGCCGCAAGGTCGCCTCCACCATCAAGCAGGCCTTGGTGGTGCCGGGCTCGGGGCTGGTGAAGGCGCAGGCCGAAGCCGAAGGCCTGGACAAGGTGTTTCTGGATGCCGGCTTCGAATGGCGCGAGCCAGGCTGCTCGATGTGTCTGGCCATGAACCCGGACAAGCTGGGCAGCGGCGAACATTGCGCTTCGACCTCCAACCGCAACTTCGAAGGCCGCCAAGGCGCCGGCGGCCGCACGCATCTGGTCAGCCCGGCGATGGCGGCGGCTGCGGCGGTGAGCGGTCATTTTGTCGATGTACGTGAATTGCAGGGAATCGAGAGTCGGGAATAGAGAATGGCAACGTCCGTCCCGTCTCCGCCCTGCCAATTCCCCATTCTCCACTCCCAATTCCCGGCATTCCAATGACTCCCTTCACCCGACACACCGGATTGGTCGCGCCGCTGGATCGCGCCAATGTCGATACCGACCAGATCATTCCCAAGCAGTTCCTCAAGTCGATCAAGCGCACCGGTTTCGGTCCGAACCTGTTCGACGAGTGGCGCTATCTGGATATCGGCGAGCCTGGTCGCGACAACAGCACGCGCCCGCTCAATCCGGAATTCGTGCTCAATTTCCCGCGCTATCAGGGCGCCAGCGTCTTGCTGGCCCGGGAAAACTTCGGCTGTGGTTCCTCGCGCGAGCATGCGCCGTGGGCGCTGGACGAATACGGCTTTCGCACCGTGATCGCGCCGAGCTTTGCCGACATTTTCTACAACAACAGTTTCAAGAACGGCCTGCTGCCGATCGTGCTGGCCGAAGCGCAGGTCGATGCATTGTTCGAACAATGCCTGACGACCGAGGGCTACCAGCTCACCGTAGATCTGGCCGCGCAACGCGTACGCCGCCCCGATGGCGTGGAGTACGGCTTCGACATCGATGCCTTCCGCAAACACTGCCTGCTCAATGGCCTGGACGATATCGGCCTCACCTTGCAGGACGCCGATGCCATCGGGCGCTTCGAGCAAGGCCATCGCGCGCGCCAACCGTGGTTGTTTGGCGCGTTGCAGTAATGTCGAGCCGCAGATGCGCGCGCTCACCGCGCTGCGTGCGGACTGCATTGGATTGATGTCAATGACGCTGCGGCGTCACTTCACGAGGGTGGCATGAGCAAGCAGATTCTGATTCTTCCCGGCGACGGGATCGGGCCGGAGATCATGGCCGAAGCGGTCAAGGTGTTGAAGCGCATTGACGCGCAACACGGTCTGGGTTTTCAGCTGGTGTATGACGAGCTGGGCGGCACTGCGTACGACAAATACGGCAGCCCATTGGCCGATGAAACACTGGAGCGCGCGCGTGGCGCCGATGCGGTGCTGCTGGGTGCGGTGGGTGGCCCGCAGTGGGACACTATCGACCCGGCGCTGCGGCCGGAGCGTGGGTTGCTCAAGATCCGCTCGCAGCTGGGCTTGTTCGCCAATCTGCGGCCGGCATTGCTGTATCCGCAGCTGGCCGATGCGTCCACGCTCAAGCCGGAGGTCGTGGCCGGGCTGGATCTGCTGATCCTGCGCGAACTCACGGGCGGCATCTATTTCGGCCAGCCGCGTGGTAACCGCACCTTGGACAACGGCGAACGCCAGGCGTACGACACCTTGCCATACAGCGAGAGCGAGATTCGTCGCATCGCCAAGGCCGGCTTCGACATGGCACGCCTGCGCGGCAAGAAGCTGTGTTCGGTCGACAAGGCCAACGTGCTGGCATCGAGCCAGCTATGGCGTGCAGTGGTCGAAGAAGTGGCCAAGGACTACCCGGATATCGCGCTGTCGCATATGTACGTGGACAACGCAGCGATGCAGTTGGTGCGTGCTCCCAAGCAGTTCGACGTGATCGTGACCGACAACATGTTCGGCGACATCCTGTCCGACCAGGCATCCATGCTCACCGGTTCCATCGGCATGCTGCCTTCGGCCTCGCTGGATGCCAATAGCAAGGGTATGTACGAACCCTGCCATGGCTCGGCACCGGATATCGCCGGCAAGGGCATCGCCAATCCATTAGCCACGATCCTGTCGGTGGCGATGATGTTGCGCTACACCTTCGCGCGGGCCACTGCAGCAGATGCCATCGAACATGCGGTTGGCAAGGTGCTCGATCAAGGCCTGCGCACTGCCGACATCTGGTCGGAAGGCACTACCAAGGTCGGTACCGTGGCGATGGGCGATGCGGTGGTGGCCGCGCTGTAAACGCGCTCGCAGTCCCAAAGCGTTGTAGTACGCAGGAACGGTCGCCAGCGCGATAGCGCATCCGTGTCCTCAGCTGCCGACAGCAGCCGGCAGCAGCCGGTGGCTTGCTCGCGGACCGGTATGGCACCTTGAGCGGCATGGATGCCGCGCCAGAGCCTACATGGACGTACTCGCGGCGTGTCCCAGGCCGGTATGCGTGCAAGTGCCTGCAGTAGGCCGGAGCTTTGCCACGTCGGCAAGCGCGTAAGCAGCCAGCCGACACACTTGTAAAAAGTTCGCACGCAAAAACCGGAACGGCCAGCAGATCACTCTGCTGGCCGTAAGGCTTGCGTCATCTACCCAATGAAATGAGCAGGGTTACGCCACCGCAGCGGTCTTGCCGGCGACCACGCCACGCTCGCGCTGACGCAACAAGCGGTTGGCCACATCCAGCCACGCAAGCGCGCTGGCTTCGATGATGTCCTTGCTGGTGCCGGTGCCTTCGTATTCCACGCCGTCGTGGCGCACGCTCAGGCTGGCTTCGCCGCGCGCGTCCGCACCGATGCCCACGCTGTGCACCTGGTAGCTGTCCAGCTCCAGCTTCACGCCGGTGGCCGAGGCCAGTGCGCCGAAGAGCGCATCCACCGGCCCGTTGCCCTGCGCGGTTTCGGCCACACGGTTGCCTTCTGGGTCGGACAACTCCACCAACGCGTTGGCGCGGCTGCCCACGTCGCTGATGGTCATCGACGCCAGGCGATAGCCTTCCTGCACCGTGGCGTCCTGCATCAATGCCTGCAGATCGGCATCGGTCACCACGCGCTGCTTCTCGCACAGCGCCTTGAACTGTTCGAACACCAGCTTGACCTCTTCCTCCTCCAGCAGATAACCCAGCGCGCGCAGCCGCTGCTCGACCGCGGCGCGGCCGCTGTGGCGGCCCAGTACCATTTGCGAGGATTCCCAGCCTACATCTTCCGGGCGCATGATTTCGTAGGTGCCGCGATGGCGCAGCATGCCGTGCTGATGAATGCCCGATTCGTGCGCGAAGGCGTTGCCGCCCACGACTGCCTTGTTGCGCTGCACCGGCATGCCGACCAGGCGTTGCAACAATTGCGAGGTAGACACGATACGCGGCGTATTGATCGCCGAATCGATGTTGTAGAAGGCACCGCGCACCTTCAGCGCCATGGTGATTTCTTCCAGCGCGCAATTGCCCGCGCGCTCACCGATGCCATTGATGGTGCATTCCACCTGGCGCGCACCGCCTTCGATGGCCGCCAGCGAGTTGGCCACCGCCAGGCCCAGATCGTTGTGGCAGTGCGCGCTGAAGATGACCTTGTCGGCACCTTCCACGCTGGCGATCAGGCGCGAGAACATGCCACGGATTTCTTCCGGCGTGGTGAAGCCGACCGTGTCGGGCAAATTGATCGTGGTGGCGCCGGCGGCGATCGCCACGCGGGTGACCTCGGCCAGGAAATCTTCTTCGGTGCGGGTTGCATCCTCGGCAGAAAATTCCACATCGTCGACATAGCCGCGCGCCAGCGTCACGTGTCGGTGCACCGATTCCAGCACCTGCTCGCGGCTCATGCGCAGCTTGTGCTCGCGGTGCAGCGGGCTGGTGGACAGGAACACATGCAGGCGCGGGTTTGCGGCTGTCTCCAGCGCCTTGGCCGAGGTTTCGATATCGGCCTGCAGGCAGCGCGACAACACCGCCAGGGTGGGGCGGCGCAGTTCCCGGCCCATCATCGCCACCGCTTCGCGGTCCGAATGCGAGCTGGCAGGAAAACCGGTTTCGATGATGTCCACGCCGAGTTCGTCCAGCGCGCGCGCCATGACCAGCTTCTGCTGGGGCGTCATGCTGCAGCCGGGGGATTGCTCGCCGTCGCGCAGGGTGGTGTCGAAAATTCGGATACGCGGGGTCTGGTTGGATACGGTCGTGTTCACCAGGAAGACTCCTCTACGGCGATGGCGGTGACAGGCGTTGAAGCGACTGCGGATGGGCGGGAAAGAACGTGTGTGGCGGGTGGCGGATTGGCGCTGCGTTCGTTGCGGAGTCGCTCGGTATTGCGGCGGCGCGGCTTGCGTGGCGGACGCGGCCGCACCTCGGACAAGAGTGTGGCCAGCACGGTTGCGTCGATATTACCGCCAGAGACCACCGCACATTTGCGTTTGCCGGAAACGCGGCGACCGGCGGCCAGGGCGAGGGCGCCAGCGCCCTCGGCAATGACGTGTTCGTCCAGTGCCAGGCGCACCAATGTTTCGCGCAATTCGGCCTCGCGCACGATCACGACATCATCGAGCAGGCTCGAGCACAGGCGGCGCGTGAGCAGGCCTGGAATCTTGACCTTCACGCCATCGGCCAGCGTTGGGACCGGAGCGATTTCGCGCAGATCGCCGCGGACGGCGCGCGCCATCGAATCCACGCCTTCCACCTGCGCCCCGACCACGCGCACGCCTTGCGACTTCAATGCCAGCGCCACGCCGGAGGCCAGGCCACCGCCGCCGATCGGCACGATCACCACGTCCGGCGCATGCGCCGCCAGCTCGATGCCCACCGTGCCCTGGCCGGCGATCACGTCCGGGTCGTCGAAGGCGGACAGGAAGCGATAGCCGTTCTGGTCGGCCAGCTCGCGCGCAAACGCGAACGCTTCGTCGTAGCTGTTGCCATGTTGGCGCACCGTGGCACCCCAATGCGCGACACCGGCAATCTTGGTCTGCGGCGCGCCATAGGGCATTACCGTGATGGCCTGCACACCCAGCCGGTACGCCGACCACGCCACACCTTGCGCGTGGTTGCCGGCCGAGGCGCAGATCACCGGGCGCTCATCGCCGCGTTCCAGCCCGGCCAGCAACGCATTCAATGCGCCGCGCACCTTGTAGGAGCCGGTGCGCTGCAAATTCTCCAGCTTCAACCACACACCGAAGCGTTCGGCGTAGTGCAGCGGCGTGGGCGACAGGTACTTGCGCAGGCGTGCCTGTGCGGCCAGCACGTCGGCCACGCTCACGGCCACGTCGCCTACCTCTGGCTCCTGTGCGGAAGGGCGGCCGGAATCAGGCATTGCGGCACGCGCGCGGGCGATCCGGAAGAAGACACCTCCGGACAGCAGTCTGATGGTCGCGCGAGGTCTGCATGCTCATGCCGCAGCCTCGACCGATTCCAGTGCGGTGATCACCACCGATTCGCAGTCGTAGACCTTTTCCAGCTGCAGACGCAGCGTTTCCGGCGGACGGTTGCTGTCCACGTCCAGCAGCAGATGCCAGCGTCCGGCATCGTCTGGCGCTGCTGCGCCCTGGATCGCGCATGGGCGGAAGCCGCGGCGTTCGGTCATGCCGATCACCCGCACCAATGCGCCTTCTGCCGGCTTCAGCACCAGATCAAGCCGGTAACGCATGCGATGTCTCCTTGGCCGCATGTGCGGGATTGCTGTCCAGCATGGTGCTGTTGGCGTTGTTGGGCGGCACCAGCGGCCACACATTGGCACGCGCGTCGATCGCGACATGCAGCAGGCCGGGACCGGGCTGCGCCAGCAAGTCGGCCAGTGCCGTGTCCACATCGCCGCGGGCGATGATGCGCTTGGCCGGAATGCCGAACACGTGCGCCAACGCCGCAAAATCCGGGTTGTCGGACAGGTCGATTTCGCTGTAACGCTCGGCGAAGAACAGTTCCTGCCACTGCCGCACCATGCCTAGCGAGCTGTTGTCCAGCAGCACGATCTTCACCGGCAGCTTGCAGCGTGCAATCGTCACCAGCTCCTGCACGTTCATCATGAAACTGCCGTCGCCGGAGACTAGCACCACGGTGCGGTCAGGGCAGGCGAACTGTGCGCCCATCGCGGCCGGCAGGCCGAAGCCCATGGTGCCCAGCGCGCCGCTGGTGAGGTGATTGCGCGGGTCGTTGAAGCGGCAATGCTGCGCCACCCACATCTGATGCTGACCCACATCGCAGGCGATGATGGTGTCGGCCGGAGCCACTTCGCTCAGGCGCTTCAATAGCGCCGGTGCGTAGATGTCGGTGCCGGGCGCGTCGTAACGCGCGCCGAACTTTTCGCGGTTGGCGAAACAGCGCGTGCGCCAGGCCTGGCAGTTGCCGCGCGCCGCACTCAAGGCTTTCAGACTCACTGCCACGTCGCCGGGCACCGCGATATCGGCGGTGCGCAGCTTGGAGATCTCATATGCGTCGGCATCCAGATGGATGACGCGTGCGAACGGTGCGAACTCGCTCAGTTTGCCGGTGGCACGGTCGTCGAAACGCGCACCGACCACCACCAGCAGATCGCATTCCTGGATGGCCATATTGGCCGCACGGGTGCCGTGCATGCCCAACATGCCCAGATAGTCCGGATGCGCATGCGGTAATGCCCCCAGGCCGCGCAAGGTCAGCGCGGTCGGGATGCCGGTGGCCTCGACGAAACGCCGGAAGGCTTCCACCGCGCCGGCCAGCGCGATCCCGCCCCCGCCGTACACCACCGGGCGTTCGGCGCTGGCGATTGCTGCCAACGCGTCGGCCAGTTTCGCGTCCGCCGGCGCCGGCGGCGGCGACACCGCTGCCGGAACATGCAGGGGCAGATGCGAGGCGTCGGCCACCTGCACGTCCTTGGGCAGGTCGATCAGCACCGGCCCAGGGCGCCCTTCGCGCGCAATGCGAAACGCCTCGCGCACCATCTCCGGAAGCTCCTCCACACGCCGCACCAGGAAGCTGTGCTTGACGATCGGCATGGTCATGCCGAACACGTCCAGCTCCTGGAATGCGTCGGTGCCCAGCAGCGGCGTGGCGACCTGGCCGGTCAGGCAGATCATCGGCACCGAGTCCAGCATCGCATCGGCGATGCCGGTGACCAGGTTGGATGCGCCCGGGCCGGAGGTGGCCACGCACACGCCGACCCGGCCGCTGGCACGGGCATAGCCGTTGGCAGCCAGTGCAGCGCCCTGTTCGTGACGAACCAGGATGTGCTTGAGCCTGGAATCCACCAGGGCGTCGTAGAACGGCATGATGGTGCCGCCCGGATAGCCGAACAGCGTTTCCACGCCTTCGGCTTCCAGGGCCTGCGTCAGCCAGCGCGCGCCATTGCGGGGCGTGCTGTGTGCGGAGGTGTTCATGCGTTGCGGACCTTCGGTTTAAGCGGTGGGGGAGGCGGCGTTATGCCGCCTGTTGATTCGCAGGTGCGGCAGCGGCTTGCTGTTGCCCGTTGAGCCACACCATCTTGGCGCGCAGCTTCTTGCCCACTTCCTCGATCGGGTGCTCCAGATCGGCCTGCTTGAACTTGTTGTAGTTCGGCAGGCCGGCGTCGTATTCGGCCACCCAGTTCTTGGTGAAGGTGCCGTTCTGGATGTCGGTCAGCACATCCTTCATGCGCGCCTTGGTGCCGGCATCGATCACGCGCGGGCCGCTGACATAATCGCCGTATTGCGCGGTTTCGGAAACGAATTCCAGCATACGGGTGATGCCGCCTTCGTAGAACAGGTCCACGATCAACTTCAATTCGTGCAGCACTTCGTAGTATGCGATTTCCGGCTGATAGCCGGCCTCGACCAGCACTTCGAAACCGGCCTGCACCAGCGAGGAGGCGCCGCCGCACAGCACGGCCTGCTCGCCGAACAGATCGGTTTCGGTTTCTTCCTTGAACGTGGTCTTGATGATGTTGGCGCGCGCGCCGCCCAGGCCGCCGGCATAGGTCAACGCGAACTGCTCGGCCTTGCCGCTGGTGTCCTGGTAGACCGCATAGATGCACGGCACGCCGCGGCCGATTTCATATTCGCGACGTACCAATGCGCCCGGGCCCTTGGGCGCGACCAGCACCACGTCCAGATCGGCGCGCGGGGTGATCATGTCGAAATGCACGTTCAGGCCATGCGCGAACAGCAGGCAGGCGCCCTGCTTCATGTTCGGGGCGATGACCTCTTCGTAGAGCTTCTTCTGCACCATGTCCGGGGTCAGGATGGCGACCAGGTCAGCACTCTTGACCGCCTCGGACGGCGCCACGACGGTGAAGCCATCGGCCTGCGCCTTGGCCTCGGTCGGGCCACCGGGACGCAGGCCGACGGTGACGTCGAAGCCGGAATCGCGCAGGTTCAGCGCATGTGCGCGGCCCTGGCTGCCGTAGCCGATGATCGCGATTTTCGGTTGGGTGTGGTTGCTCATGGAATGTCCTTGCGGGTTGGCAGTGGAGATGGGCAGTGGATAAATGGATCAGCCGGCAGTGCGTGCACTGGCCGGCTGAGCAAAGCGGGGACGAGCGATGGCACTGCGCAGGCAACCACAGGCGCCCATGCGCGGCTGGGCGCATGGCGATGTTGCGGATGTGGCAGCGATGTCGTTCATGTCATTCGAAACTTTTGGTGATCCCTGAAACGCGAAACCCCGCGCCGTTGCCGGTGCGGGGTCTGATCGAAGCCTTGTGTGTCTGTTGCCTACACGAAGTCTCGTCCCGCACCGGTTGGCGAGGTAATAAGTACGAGCACGAGAAGCGACGCAGCCAACGCGCCGGAGGGCGCGGACATCGGGGCGTTCGAGGTGGTGGAATGGTGCGGCATGGGCCTGAGATAACCACCGCGGCAACCAGGGTGTCAACCCTTGCGCATGAAACATCCGCATCGATGCGCCGAGTCGCCTGCAAAGCCCCATGGCAGCTGCATGGTTACTGATGAAACATGATCGATACAGCACAAGAAGCGCTGACGAGGATCACCATCTGCGCGGTATTGAGCGCGCTGGCAAGTGTCGATTGGACGGCAGGGCACAGCCCGCTGGTATGGTTGGCACCTCATTCTCAGTGTCTTAGGGGCCATCGGTGATGCGTCGCGTACCTGTGTTGTTGGTGTCTGCTCTGGCGCTGCTCGCGCCGCCTCTCGGCGCTGCCGACCGCGTCACCGGGCAGCCGTTTGCCACCCGCTCGGAAGTCATTGCGCCGCATGCCATGGCCGCGACTTCGCAACCGCTGGCCACCCAGATCGCGCTGGATGTGATGAAGGACGGCGGCTCGGCGGTGGATGCAGCGATCGCGGCCAATGCGGCGCTGGGCCTGATGGAGCCGACCGGCAATGGCGTGGGAGGGGACCTGTTTGCGATCGTCTGGGACCCCAAGACCCACAAGCTCTACGGTTACAACGGCTCCGGCCGCTCGCCCAAATCGCTGACCCTGGCCGAGTTCCAGCGCCGTGGCTTGAAGGACATTCCGCCGACCGGCCCGTTGCCGGTATCGGTGCCGGGTGCGGTGGACGGCTGGTTCGCGCTGCACG
This sequence comes from Xanthomonas citri pv. citri, assembly GCF_000961215.1. Lineage (NCBI taxonomy): Bacteria > Pseudomonadati > Pseudomonadota > Gammaproteobacteria > Lysobacterales > Lysobacteraceae > Xanthomonas > Xanthomonas citri. The sequence continues at coordinate 4,047,697 of NZ_CP008998.1, read as the reverse complement.
CGCGCTTCGGGCGCAAGCCGATGGCACAGAACCTGGCGCCAGCGATCCGCTACGCGCGCGAAGGCCATCCGGTCGCCGAGACCATCGCCTATTACTGGGACCGTTCGGTGCCGCGCTTGTCGCAATACCCCGGTTTCAAGGAGCAATTCACCATCGACGGCCACGCCCCGCGCAAGGGCGAGCTGTGGAAGAACCCGAACCTGGCCAACACGCTGCAGCAGATTGCCGACGGCGGTCGCGATGCGTTCTACAAGGGCGACATCGCCCGTACCATCGGTGCCTACTTCAAGGCCAATGGCGGCTACCTCAGCTATGAGGACCTGGCCAGTCATACGGGCGAGTGGGTCGAACCGGTGTCCACCAACTACCGTGGCGTTGATGTGTGGGAGCTGCCGCCCAACAGCCAGGGCATCGCCGCGTTGCAGATGCTCAACATCCTCGAAGGCTACGACTTCTCCAAGATTCCGTTCGGCTCGGCTGAGCACGTGCACTTGTTCACCGAGGCCAAGAAGCTGGCGTTCGCCGACCGCGCGCGCTTCTACGCCGACCCGGCGTTTCAGCCGGCACCGCTGGCCAAGTTGATCTCCAAGGACTACGCCAACCGGCGGCGCGCGCTGATTTCGATGGACAAGGCACTCAAGGAAGTACAGCCGGGGACACCCAAGCAGCTGGAAGAAGGCGACACCATCTACATGACCGTGGCCGATGCCGACGGCATGATGGTCTCGCTGATCCAGTCCAACTATCGCGGCATGGGCAGTGGCATGGCGCCGCCGGGGCTGGGTTTCATCCTGCAGGACCGCGGCGAGATGTTCGTGCTGAAGAAGGATCATCTTAACGGCTATGCGCCGGGCAAGCGGCCGTTTCAGACCATCATCCCGGCCTTCGTCACCAAGGACGGCAAGCCCTGGCTGAGCTTCGGCGTGATGGGCGGGGCGATGCAGCCGCAGGGGCATGTGCAGATCGTGATGAACCTGGTGGACTTCCACATGAACCTGCAGGAAGCCGGCGACGCGCCGCGCATCCAGCATGAAGGGTCCACCGAACCGACCGGGCAGGCCACCGCGATGAGCGATGGCGGCGAGGTCAATCTGGAAACCGGCTTCTCCTACGACACCATCCGCGCGCTGATGCGCAAAGGCCATCGGGTGATCTTTGCCGACGGCCCGTACGGTGGGTATCAGGCCATCGCCCGCGACCCGGTCAGCGGCGTGTACTACGGTGCTTCGGAAAGCCGCAAGGACGGCCAGGCGGCCGGATACTGAGCGCGCCGGCGCGCCGGCCCGCGCCTCAATTCCCCGCGCAGCGCGCCGATAATCACCGGATGGAGCAGGAGCCCCTCATGAATTCGATGCAACAGCCCGATCCGCCGTCGCAGGCCCAGATGGCCGTGCTCCCGGATGCGCCGGTCGCCTTGCTGCGGTTGTCTGCGGAGGCGTGTGTGGTGGCCTGCAACCGCGTCGGCCTGGATGTGCTGGGCAAAACGGCGGTCGAGCTGCAGGGGGCGCCGGCCTCGGTGGTGTGGGGGTTGAGCGCCGCCGACCTGGTTGGCGAAGACGGCGTCTGGGCTGCCCCGGGCGACGACCCGGCGCAGCGCGTGCGCTATGTACGCGATCGCGAACATGGCGGCTGGATGCTGTCGCTGCCGCATGTGGAAACCGCGATCCTGCTGCGCGAGGCCACGCGTCTGGCCGACGGCAGCCGGCCGGTGCCGATCTCGCCCTTGCTGCAGCCGCTGGTTGCGCGCCTGCAAGCCGAGCACGAAGACCGCACGGTGCTCGAGCGCACTGCCCAGGCGTTGGCCGGTTGCGAACTCGAACTCCTGTTGCCGCCGGGACTGGCAGAAACCGAGATGGGCCGGCGGCTGCAAGCCGGGTTCGGCAATCTGGCCGAGGCCATCCGCCAGGCAGTGGCCTTGTCGGTGCAGATCGCCGCCGGAGTGCCACCGCTGGTGGCCGAAAACGATGAAATGGTGCGCCAGTCGCAAGCCCAGAACGAGGCGCTGGACGGCGCGCGCGCCGCGGTGGAGCGGCTGTCGTCGAGCCTGCAGGACGTCAATGCCGAACTGGCGCAGGTCATCGCGTTGGCCGCCAGCGCCGATGACAGCGCGCGGCAAGGTGTCGCTGCGGCACATGCGCTGGGCCAGGCCATGCACGAAGTGGAACGTCGCGCGGCACGCGCGGGCGAAGTCATCGAAGTCATCGACTCGGTGGCGTTCCAGACCAATATCCTGTCGATCAACGCCAGCATCGAAGCCGCGCATGCCGGCGATGCCGGACGCGGGTTTGCGGTGGTGGCTACCGAGATCCGGCGGCTGGCCGAGCGCGCCGCCGCTGCCGCACGCGACGTGCGCGCGATCCTGGCCGAAACCAGCGCTGCAGTGGGGGAGGGCGCAGCTTCTGCACGTGGCACCGAAGCGGTGCTCGATGGCATCACTCGCGTGCTCGGGCAGGCCAGCAGCGCGATGACCACGGTGGCCGGGCGCATCCACGCGCAGGACGGCGAAATTCGCGGGATCGAGCGTGCGGTAGATGGCGTGGTGGCGTTGGGCCGCAGCAATCTGCAGCACGCCGCGCACGTGGCCGAACGCAGCGAAGCGCTGGAGCGCGGCACCGAAACCCTGCGCGATTGCGTGGGCTTGTTCCGGTTGCCGCCGGACCCACTGCAAGTGCCCAGGCACGCGCTGGTCAAGCAGCTGGCCGTTGCCACGTCCGGCAAGATCGGCAGTGCCCTGGCGCAGGCCATCGCGCGCGGGCAGATCGGGCAAGCCGCATTGTTTGCGCGCACCTATACGCCGATCGCCGGCGTGGAGCCGCCCAAGTTCAGTACCGACTTCGATGCGCTCTGCGACCAGTTGCTGCCCGCTTTGCAAGAGCCGCTGCTGGAGGCGCACCCGTGGATCGTCTTCGCGATCTGCGCCAATCCCGACGGTTATGTGCCCACGCACAATCTGCGCTTCACCCAGCCGTTGACCGGCGATGCCAAGCGCGATCTGGTCGGCAACCGCACCAAGCGCAAGTTCACCGACCGTGTTGGGCGCAGCGTGGGCGCGCATACCGACCCTTACCGCCTGCAGGTCTATCGTCGCGATACCGGTCAGATCATGTTCGACCTGTCCACGCCGATCTTCGTCGGCGGCAAGCACTGGGGCGGCTTGCGGGTGGGTTATACGCTGGAGTGATGGTTACCCGGCCGGGGGCCTGGCTGCTGTGCGTCAACCCGGACAAAAAAAGCCGCCGAAGATCGGCGGCAGGGAGAGAGAGCAGGTTTCTTGTTGTAGTGACTGCAGGCTAGCGGTGCGATGTGCCGTGGAAATGTCTGTGCATGTCGCCTTCGCCCTGCCGTGTGCCAGTCGCCCGATTGCGTGTTAGCCGTGCCACACAGACAACGGCCTCCCGAAGGAGGCCGTCGTGACAACACGTGTATCAGGACAGCGCGCTCAGAAGCGCTGCGTGTATTGCAGGTAGCTGTAGCGTCCCGGGATGGCATAGGCCGAATCGAACGAGTTGGCCGAGGCGCTGAGCGCGACCGGCGGGTCGCGGTCGAAGACGTTGTTCAGACCCAACCGCACGGTCGCATTCCATGGAAGTTGGTAAGACACCTGCATGTCGTTGAACGCGGTCGCCGCAACGTGGCGATAGTTTCCGTTGTCGTCCAGTTCCGAATCGTAGTCCTTCATGCCCGAGTAGTAACGCACGGCCCAGTTGGCGGCCAGATTGCCGTAGCTCCAGTCCAGGGTCAGCGTGCCGCGGGTGCGCCAGTTCGGGTTATTGGTGTGGTAGATGCCGTTGTAGCTTTCCCACGCGGAATTGTCGTCCTGCTTCTGCTCGTTGACCGCCACGTAGGTCGAATCCAGCGTGAGCATGAACTGGCCGATTGCGGTCTGCGGCAGTTTGTAACGCGCAGTGAAATCGTAGCCTTGCATGCGTTGCTCGCCGACATTCACCGGCTGGATCACCAGGCCGGTGATGGCGCCCGTCGCATCGCGGGTCACCAGATCGCAGAACGCCGAGACGTTGAACTGGTAACACTGCGACAGGATCTGATTGGCGCTGAATTCGGTGATGGCGTCGGTGATTTCGATCTTCCACCAGTCCAGCGACACGTCCAGGCCTTGCACCGAGGCCGGGCTGTAGACAAAACCAAGCGTGGTGTTCTTGGATTTTTCCGGTTGCAGATTGGCGTTGCTGGTGTAGGTGAACGGATAGATGGTCTGGCCGGAGTTGCCGCTGGCGCTGTTGTATTCGGCAACGTAATTGGCAGGCACGCCGCGGGCTGCGCATGTGGCCGCGATCGCGCTGGTGTAGGAGGTGCTATTGGTCGAGCAGGGATCGGAATAGGTATCGAAGCTGTCCGATGCGCCCAGATACAGATCTTCGATCGATGGCGCGCGGAAACCGGTCGCGTAATTGCCGCGAATCAATAGGTCGGCGACCGGCTTCCACTTGAAGCCGAACTTGCTATTGGTGGTGCTGCCGAAGGTGTTGTAGTCCGAATAACGCACTGCTGCGCTCAATTCCAGCAACTGCGCACCGGGCACATCCTTCAGCAGTGGGATGGCCACTTCGGTGTAGTAGTCGTTGAGCGTGTACGAGCCAGAGGTGGGCGTGAACGAATTGCCCGAGGTATAGCCGGCCGAGATCAAGGCGTCCGGCGAGGAGAATCCGCTTTCCTCGCGGTGTTCGACACCGGCAGCAAAACTCATCCAGCCGGCGGGCAGCTCGAACAGATCGCCGGTGAGATTGGCGGTGAAGCTGCTGTTTTTGTATTGATATGTGTTGTGCGCAGTGAACAGGATGTAGTCCAGCATTTCCTGGGTCACGCCACCGGCCGGCGACAAGGGGTTGAACGGTACGCAGCCGGCAATGACGGCGCCGCCGCTGTCCAGGCACGCCAGGGTGCCATTGACGATGCCGGATGCACCGAGCGCGTTGCTCAGGTTGAGCAGATTGACATCGCCATACTGGGTTTCGGTCTGGTCGGTCTGGTTGTGCGCAAAGCCCACATCCCAACTGAACTGCCGGTCGGCGAACTGGAAGTCGCCTTCCAGCCCGGTGTACACGTGCGAGGTCTTGACGTCCTGCTGGTAGGTGCGTGCGAATTCGGTCAGGCGGTGCGACCAGCCCACATCGCGCCCGTCGCCGCCGTAGGCGGCGTTGTACGGGTTGTAGTAGCTGTCGCCGCTCAACAGGATGCCGGTGTTGACGGAAGCCAGCGGAAAGCCGGCCAGTTGCTGCGACGACTGGCGGCGGTTATACAGTCCATCGAACTTGAAGCGCACGTTGTCGGTGAGTGCGTAATTGCCCTGCACGTACAACGCGTCGCGCTTCTGTGGCGTGACCAGGTAATTGTCCTTGGCGTAGTTGTAGCCATATTCGGATGTGTTGAAGGCGGTGTACTGGTCCAGGGCGTAGCGCGGATACCTGCTGTCGCCGCTCGCGGTAGCGCTGTCGGGCAACACCGTCCAGGCGCCGCTGGTGCCATTTGCACGGAGGCGGCCGCTTGCCGAGTAGCTGCTATAGGCCGACGAGCCCGCGCCGTACACTGGCTCGGCCGAGATCTCCCGGTCGCCCGCCATCACCGCATCTTCCTTGACGCTGGACAAGCCGATGACCAGATTGCCGCGCTCGCTGGTGGCGCCCACGGTGGCGTCGAAGGAGGTGCGCTGACCGTCGCCCTGGCCGTACTGGCCAACGTAGGCGTTGACTTCGGCCCCATCGAAATTGGTGCGGGTAATGATGTTGACCACGCCCGCGATGGCATCGGAGCCATAGATCGACGAGGCGCCATCCTTGAGGACTTCCACGCGCTCCACGATGGCCGAGGGAATGGTGTTCAGGTCCACCGAGCCGGACAGGCCCGAGACCCACCGCCGGCCATTGACCAGCACCAGGGTGCGTGAGGCGCCCAGGTTGCGCAGGCTCACCGTGGCCGAGCCGTCGCCGCCGTTGTTGACGGTGGTGTTCATCGTCGCACCGTTGGAGGGGATGCGCTTGAGGACATCGGCAACCGAGGTCAGGCCCTGCTTTTCGATGTCCTGGCGCGTGAGTACCAGCACCGGTTGCGAATTTTCAACATCGACCGAGCGGATGCGCGAACCGGTGACTTCGATCTTGTCCAGGTTGGTCGGATTCTTCTCGGTCTGTTCCTGGGCGATGGCGCTCGTGCTGACGCACAGGCTGATGGCGATCGCGAGCGAACCCCGACGCATCGTCGGGTGGAGCGTTGTCATAGTCATATGTACGGCGGTTCCCGGTAGAGGAGGAGCGACAGCGCGATCCCCGTGAATGACACCTGCATGCGTGCGGTGTCTTCGGCACGCCACGCAGGCTTAGCGGGAATTTAACGAGCGGGTTTCGCCGCCGTTTTTCGCCAATCCGCGCCTTGTTGCATCGCGACGCGCGCAATGCATCGGCGCGCCATGCAATGCCTGGGCAGCGCTGGACGTGTGCTGCAGCGACGTGAGATGACCTGCGCGGACATATGTCGCCGCCGAGCGCGACCACCTTGCTGCACGCAACATCGGGCCAGTGCGGCCGCTGCATCAGTGCGGTATGCCCAGGGGGTTTAGCTCGACGCCGTGCGCGCTGCGGTATCTCGCGACGTTTGTTTAGCTGCGCTGGGTGCGATGTGGTTTAATCGCCGCCGAAGTGGGGGTACCGCAGCGTGCTGCGGTTGAGATAGTCCCTTCGAACCTGATCCGGCTGATACCGGCGTAGGGAAGCTTCGTCAGATGCGATGGTCCGTGTGTGCACGGGCGATCGGTATCGAGCGCCGCCGCTTCGTCCGCACTGCGACTCCTTCGCAGGGCCAGCACACAGGACGAATGCCATGAATGCCGCGCCCACCGTTTTGCAGCAACAAGCCCAGTCGTTGTCGGAGGCTGTCACCCAGCCGATTCCCGGTTCACGCAAGATCTTCGTGCGAGGCTCGCGCGCGGATCTGCAAGTGCCGATGCGCGAGATCGCGTTGACGCGTACGCCCACCTTGTTCGGTGGCGAAGAGAATCCGCCGCTCAGCGTCTACGACACGTCCGGGCCTTACACCGATCCGCGGGTGGCGATCGATCTGGCAGCCGGTCTGGCACCGCTGCGTGCGCAGTGGATTGCCGAGCGTGGCGACACGCTCGCCCTGGACGGCCTGAGCTCCAGCTTCGGGCGTGGCCGCGAGCACGATGCGCGTCTGGATGCAGTGCGCTTTCCGGCGCGGCGTCTGCCGCGGGTCGCGCGCCAGGGCGCCAACGTCACCCAGATGCATTACGCGCGCCGCGGCATCATCACGCCGGAAATGGAGTACGTGGCGATCCGCGAAAATCAGCGCCTGGAAGCGGTGACCGATGCAAGCTTGCGCAAGCAGCATCCGGGCCAGGCGTTCGGCGCCTCGATCCAGCAACGCATTACACCGGAGTTCGTGCGCGAAGAGATCGCACGCGGCCGTGCGATCTTGCCCAACAACATCAATCACCCCGAAAGCGAGCCGATGATCATCGGCCGCAATTTCCTGACCAAGATCAATGCCAACATCGGCAACAGCGCGGTGTCCTCAGGCATTGCCGAAGAAGTCGAGAAGCTGGTGTGGTCGATCCGCTGGGGCGGGGACACGGTCATGGATCTGTCCACCGGCAAGCACATCCATGAGACGCGCGAGTGGATCATCCGCAACTCGCCGGTGCCGATCGGCACGGTGCCGATCTATCAGGCATTGGAAAAGGTCGATGGGCGCGCCGAAGAACTCACCTGGGACATCTTCCGCGACACCTTGATCGAACAGGCCGAACAGGGCGTGGATTACTTCACCATCCACGCTGGCGTGCTGCTGCGCTACGTGCCCCTGACCGCAAAGCGCGTGACCGGCATCGTGTCGCGTGGCGGTTCGATCATGGCCAAGTGGTGCCTGGCGCATCACAAAGAGAACTTTCTCTACACGCACTTCGAAGACATCTGCCAGATCATGAAGGCCTACGACGTGGCGTTTTCGTTGGGCGATGGCCTACGCCCCGGCTGCATTGCCGATGCCAACGACGCGGCGCAATTCGGCGAGCTGGAAACGCTGGGCGAGCTGACCAAGCTCGCCTGGCAGCACGATGTGCAGACCATGATCGAAGGTCCCGGCCATGTGCCGATGCAATTGATCAAGGAAAACATGGACAAGCAGCTGCGCGAATGCGGCGAGGCGCCGTTCTACACCCTGGGCCCGCTGACCACCGACATCGCGCCGGGCTACGACCACATCACCAGCGCGATCGGCGCGGCAATGATCGGCTGGTTCGGCACCGCCATGCTCTGCTACGTCACTCCGAAAGAACACCTGGGCCTGCCCAACCGGCAGGACGTGCGCGACGGCATCATGGCCTACAAGATCGCCGCGCATGCGGCCGACCTCGCCAAGGGGCATCCGGGCGCGCAGGTGCGCGACAACGCCTTGAGCAAGGCGCGTTTCGAGTTTCGTTGGGACGACCAGTTCCATCTTGGCCTGGATCCTGAAAAGGCCAAGGAGTTCCACGATGAGACCCTGCCCAAGGACGCGCACAAGCTGGCGCACTTCTGCTCGATGTGCGGGCCGCACTTCTGTTCGATGAAGATTACCCAGGACGTGCGTGATTACGCGAACGAGCACGGCGTGAGCGAGGCGCAAGCGCTATCGACAGGCATGCAGGAAAAGTCCGCGCAATTTGTCGCGCAGGGTGCACAGGTCTATCGCGCCACCTGACGCGTGACATGGCAGCGCTTCACAGATCGTATGTAGCGCCTGCTTAGGAAAAATTCAGTTTTATATTGAACAGATTGCAGCGCGGTTCGCAAGTGCCGCGCTACGACCGGGTTGCAAGCGATTCCAATAGATAAGGGTTTCGGCTGATTTAGCTGAATCGCAGATAAAAAAATCGCGCCAGAAGGCGCGAAGGGTACGTCGTCATTATTCGAATTCGTCGGCGAGAGAGAGAGAGCCTGACGCTGCCGCCTGTCGTAGGAAGCAACGGGGCATAGCGTAAAATTTGCACCAAATGGATGCATGACACAGTTGGTCGTCGTCCTTTGCCGAATTTGGCGTTTCGCGAAAAGCGCGGGGCGCTCTTTGTTGTTCTTGCATGCCGACGCGTGTTTTTTGCCGATGAGTGTTCCTCCCGTCATTGCAATGCCATCGGGCCGGCTACGGGTCGGCCAGTGCGTGGTCGACGTTGCCTCGCGCGAGGTGCACGCACCTGGCGCAAAGCGTCCGCTGCGGCTGGCGCCCAAATCCCTGGCAGTGTTGCTGACCCTGGCGCGGCAGCCGGGCCAGGTGGTCACGCGCGAGCAACTGCTGGCCGAGGTTTGGCCCGATACATTGCCGACCAACGATGTGGTGACCCAGGCGGTCACGCAGCTGCGCAAGGCGTTTGCCAGCCACGGCGGGCAGCGCTCGGAGCACATCGAGACCATCGCCAAGACCGGGTATCGCTTGATGGCGGCGGTTGTGTGGGAAGCGCATGCACCTGCATCGGCAACGCTGCCGGATGAGGCACCTGATTCGGATGCGTTCGAGCCGGCTCAGCCACACGCAGGCGTGGCGTCGGTCCCCGCGCAGTCCGATACTGTTGCACCACCCATCCGCGCCGCGCGTGGTCAGCCTGTGGCGCCCGTCGCTGCGGAACCGGCCGCTTCGACGCCGGCCGCGCCGCGGCAACGGCGCTCGATGGCGCTGGCAGTCGCCTGCGTGGCGTTGCTGGTCGTGCTGGGGCTTGCGGCATGGACCTCATGGCGACGTGCCCCGGCGCCTGAGGCCGCGCAAGCGCCTGCGGTCTTGGGCAGCCCCAAGCGGCCGTATCAGGTGATTACCGCAGGCGGTGGCTTCGATCTCACGCCAAGCCTGTCGCCCGATGGCGCGATGGTGGCGTACGCCTCATTGACCGGCGATCGTGCCGGCACCTCGATCCTGGTCAAGACCACCGACAACGCCTATCCGCGGGTACTGGAGACGCCTGGACCCGGCGTCTCCGATCGTTTGCCGGCGTGGTCGCCGGATGGCCGCCAGATCGCGTTTTCCAGGCAGGCGCCCGATGGGAGCTGCCGGATCATGATCGCTGCGGCCACCGGGCCGGCGGCCTCGCGCGAGCTCGTGCGGTGCGATGGTGCCGACATGCTGAGTTTCAGCTGGTCGCCGGATGGGCGCGCGCTGGTATTTGGCAGCATGACCGGCACGCGCGGCGCGGTCCGCATGCGTCGCCTGGATCTGGCAACCAGGCAGTGGCAGGCGCTGGACTACCCGGCGCAGGCGGGTGATTTCGATTACGCGCCGCGGTATTCGCCCGATGGGAATTGGATTGTCTTTCTACGTAATCCGCAGCTCGGGGACCTGTGGCGGATTCCGGCCGAAGGCGGCGTTGCCGAACGGCTCACCCATGACAACGCCGATATCCGTGGATGGAGTTGGCTGCCCGACGGCAGCGGTTTGATCTTCGGGCGTCGCGTGGACAGCGAGGCGCGGCTGTATCGCCTCGATCTGCGAGACCACAGCTTGCACGATGTGGGCGTGGACGATGCGCAGGCACCGGACGTGGCGCACGGCCATCTGGTGTTCGTGCAACGCAAGCCGCAATTCGGCGTCTACCAGGTCATTGGCGACACGATGAACGGCGGCTACATTCGACGCCGCCTGTTTCCATCCAGCGGGCGCGACGATCAGCCGATGATCGCGCCGGACGGGCGCCAGCTGATCTTTGCATCCAATCGATCCGGTGCGTACGGGCTGTGGTGGGGCGATGTCAGCAAGCCCGGCTCGGTGCGCTTGATCGAAGGGCTGCGCCCGGATTCTCGCCAGGCCGCCGACTGGTCAGCCGATTCGCAACGCGTGCTGGTCAGCGGCAGCGATGCAGCCGGGCATGCCGCGTTGTTCGAAGTGACCCCCGGTAGCGGCCAGGTGGTGCGACTGCCTGTGCCGCAGCCGCGCCCGCTGCAGGCGATCCATCTTCCCGACCCCCACCGGTTGCTGGTGCTTGCTGCTGCCGACGACGGGCATACCTTCGCAACGCTGTACGACCGGCGCAGCAGCCCATGGCGCGCGCTGGCAACGCTGCAGGACGTTTCGCAACTACGCCTGGACCGCGTCAGCGGACAGGTGTTGCTGACTCGTCTCAGCGGCGGCGGTGTCTGGCAGGTCGCTCCGTCGCTGGCGGCCGATACCTTGCATGCCGTCGATCCGCAGCAGCCGTCGCGCTGGCGGTATCGCAGTTGGGCGCCGGGCGTGAATGGCCAGCTGCATTACCTGTCGTCGACCGACAGTTGCGCTGCCTACGATAGCGAGCTGCGCAGCGGTCGCGGCCAGTGTCTGGATGCGGTCAAGTTCACCACCATCAACGGTTTCAGCCTGAACCAGCATGACGGGACGCTGTATGTGTCGCTGGCCGAAGAAGATGGCAGCGCTATTGCGTACATGGCGCTGCCGCAGCATTCCGTGGCGCCTGTTGGCGTCATTGCTAACTTATTGTCGGTATTGAGAAAAATTACCTCGTAAGTTCTTCGGAAAGGCTTCGTGGCAATTTCGGCACAGTTTCGTCAAAACTTCCTGACCGACGCCACATTCGGCAAAACACTACGCCCTCTTTTGTACAGGGGGCTGCCAACATGCAACAGGTCATCACTGCAGATCGTGGGCTCGCGCTCGCGCTGGATAGCGCCAGCGAGTCGACATCGACCACTTGTCTGGCGGTCTCGCGGCTCGGCAGCATCCGCACCAGCGCGGCGACATTCACGTTGTGGATTCAACTGCGTGGACGCGCATGGGTGGAATCCAAGGAAGGCCGCTTTCGTCTGCGCGCCGGCGACTGGATCGCCTTCGACAAGGATTCCCATCCCACCGTGCAGGCAGACCGCAGCGCGCTATGCGTAGGCGTCGGTCTGGATGGCGAGAGCCTGCAGTCGCTCGCTGAACTGACCGACGCCACGCTGTATCCCGGCCGTGCCCAGTTGTCGCGCGGCGATCTGCGCATCGCCTTGCGCTTGTGGCGCAATGCTGCCGCACAAAGCGGCAGTGCGTCCGCGCGGCCGTTGCTGTTGCACCTGGCCGCGATGCAGCGCGATTTCATTGCGCAGGAACAGCGTTGCCCGGGCCGCTCGCGCAGCCGTCGGCGTCAGGTGTTCGGGCGCATGCAGCGTGCGCGGCTGTACCTGGAAGGCAACAGCGACCGCGTGGTGCGCATCAGCGAACTGGCGCAGCTGACCAATTTTTCCAGCTGGTACGTCTCCAAGACGTTTCAGAGCTTGTACGAAGAAAGCCCGCAAGCGCTGTCGGCACGCTTGCGTCTGGAGCGTGCCTCCGATTTGTTGCGCGATACCTCGATGATGATCGGCGAGGTTGCAGCGGCAAGCGGCTTCGACAATTGCTGCAGCTTCGCGCGTGCGTTTCGTGCGCGCTTCGGTGTCTCCGCATCGCACTACCGCGACCAAACGGCAAATCCGCCAGATTCGGCAAAGCCACGTAGCGTGACGCGCAAAGCGACGGCGTTCACGCAATCGTAATTTGCACAGGGGCGCTTAACGCGCCACTAACGAACCCTGGAGAGATTGATGAACCTTCGCACTTCCGCAGTGCGGCTGGGCCTGTTGCCCGCCGGTATTGCGATCGCGTTGACGCCGGCTTTTGCCGCCGCACAAGAGTCGACCACCACGCTTGACCGTATCGAGATCACCGGCTCGCGCATCCGTAGCGCGGACGTCGAGACGCAGCAGCCGATCTTGACGCTTGACCGTCAAGCGTTGGAAAAGCAGGGCCTGACGTCTGTTGCCGACGTGCTGCAGAACCTGACCTCCGCCGGTTCCCCGGCTATCTCGCGCGCTGACGCGCTGTCGTCCGGCGAAGACGTTGGCGGTTACTACGTCGATCTGCGCAATCTCGGCGCGCAGCGTACGTTGGTGCTGGTGAACGGTAAGCGTCTGGGTGCGTCGACCTCCGGTCTGCAGGATCTCAGCCAGATTCCGATGTCGGCAATCGAGCGTATTGAAGTGCTGAAGGACGGCGCCTCGTCCATCTACGGCTCCGACGCGATCGCCGGTGTGGTCAACGTCATCACGCGTAAGCGTTTCGACGGCGCTGAAGCCAGCGTGCAGTTCGGCCAGTTCGGCCAGGGCGACGGCGACACCACGCAGTACTCCTTCACTGTTGGCTCGCAGGGCGAGCGCGGTGGCGTGACGCTGTCTGCCGAATATTCCAAGCAGGACCCGGTGTTCGCCAAGAACCGTTGGTTCAGCCGCGATGGTTCGCGTGGTCCCAACTCGACCCCGAACAGCTGGAGCCCGATCAGCCAGAACGGTTCGTGGTGCAATCCGCTGCAGGTCGACTGCGATGATCCGGACACCGCGGTGTGGCAGACGCTCAACGCCGGCGGCAACCCGAACAACCCGGCCGACTATCACCGCATCACGCCGGCCGAGTACGCCAACTCGAACCAGCAGATGATGGTGCAGACCGGTATCGAGCGGAAGTCGGTGTTCGCCAACGTCAACTACGACGTTGCCGATGCCATCACCTTCAACGCCGATATTGCCTACAACGAGCGCACGACCGATGGACAGATCGCGGGCTACCCGTATCAGTCCGGTTCGTTCGGCACTCCGCTGGAAGGCAGCAGCGCGTTCAATCCGATTGGTCAGGATGTCGACTTCCGTCGTCGTCTGTGGGAAGTGCCGCGCGCCAGCGAAAACCAGCTCAAGACCCTGCGCTTCGCGCCGACCTTGAGTGGCTACTTCGACATCGGCGGCAAGACCTGGGACTGGGACGTGGGTGCGTTGTGGAACCGCAACGAGAACACCAAGCGCAGCCGTGGCGACATGAGCCTCATCGCGTCGCGTCAGGCACTGGGCCCGTCCTTCATCAACGGCCAGGGCGTTGCGCAGTGCGGGACCGCCGCAGACCCGATCTCGCTGTCGGCCTGCCGTCCGTGGAATCCGCTGCTGCCGTACAACGTTGCAGGTCAGGGCTCGCTTGCCGACCCGGCGCTGCAGGAATTCCTGTTCCCGACCTTCACCGATACCGGCCTGACCAAGACCACCAGCTTCACCGCAAACCTGTCCGGTTCGGTGGTTGAGCTGCCGGCTGGCGATCTGGGCGTTGCGGTGGGCTATGAACACCGCAAGGAAGAAGGTCGCTTCTCTCCGGATGCGTTTGCGCAGTCGGGCGAAAGCACCGGCCTGGGTGCCAAGACCACGCAGGGCCAGTACTCGCTGGACGAGGTCTACCTCGAATTGAATGTTCCGCTCCTGAGCGATGTCGCTTTCGCCAAGGAACTGACCTTCAACGCCGCAACGCGTTATTCGGACTACAGCAACTTCGGTAACACGCTGAACTCGAAGTTCGGCCTGACCTGGCGTCCGCTGGAAGACCTGCTGGTGCGTGCGACGTATGCGGAAGGTTTCCGTGCGCCGACCATCAGCGACCTGTATGGTGGCCTCAGCAGCAGCTTCGAGTCTTACATCGATCCTTGCGGCGTCGGCGCCCCGAACAGCGTCAACGGCAACGCAGCTTGCAACAATGCCAATGTTCCGCTCGGCTATACCCAGCTCGGCCAGGGCTTCGTGCCTTGCACGACCTATCCGTGCCAGACGCCTGATGAATTCATCAGCGGCGCCAACCCGAACCTGAAGCCGGAAACCTCCACGAGCAAGACCGCCGGTCTGGTCTGGAGCCCGCGTTGGGTGCAGGGTCTGGACATCTCGCTGGATTGGTACCGCTACGAGATCAACGACATGATCATCGCCGATAGCGTCGACCGCATCCTGCGCGACTGCTATGTGCTCGGCAATGCAGAACGTTGCGCAAATGTCACACGCGCAGCCGATGGTCATATCTCGGCGATGAGCTACGGCGTGGCCAACCTCGGTCAGATGGAAACCGAAGGCTACGACCTGGGTGTGAAGTACCGCCTGCCGGAAACGGCCATCGGTTCCTTCACCTTCGACTGGCAGACCAGCTACGTCAGCAAATACGACGAAGCCGGCCAGGACAGCGCAGGCAACGCCATCATGATTGGTCGCGTCGGCGAGCCGGGCATCTTCCGCGTGCGTTCGAACGTTGGCGTGAACTGGTCGCTGGGTGATTTCGGCGTCAACTACACCCTGCGTTACTACTCGGGCATGAAGGAAAGCTGCATCACGCTGGCCGAAGGCTATTGCGATGCGCCGGACCATGTCGCCAATGGCGAGTCCGACCCGCTGCGTCACACCGGCGCCAATACCTTCCACGACCTGCAGGTCAACTGGAAGGCGCCGTGGGACGCAACGATCGCACTTGGCGCGAACAATGTGTTCGATCACCGCGGTCCGCTGCAGTACTCGGCACCGAACAGCAGCTTCGCCTACTACGGCGGCTTCGAAATCGGTCGTTTCGTGTACATGAAGTACACCCAGCGCTTCTGATCCATCGACGCGCGTGGTAAATAAAAGACGGGCCGCAAGGCCCGTCTTTTTTATTTGCAATTTGCTGATGCGATGAGGGAGCTGCGCGTGCGACGCGGTGATTTAGATGCAGGGTAATCGCTGCGCTACTCAAGCGCTGCGGCACTCCGCGAAGAGCGCGCGCAGGAGGTGGAAGTCGTCGAGTGATGCGGCTCGAGAGAACTGCCGTCCTTATTCTCGTGCAGCCTCCACAGCGCATGAGCGCACTGTCCTGCCCGTAGTGCGGTGCGCTTCGGGTGAGGGTCGTCATCACCCAGACCAAGGCTTGCAATGCGCGGCCCTGGCGCAACGGCTCCATGCAGGGGGGGCGGTGGAAGAAGCGGCATAAAAAACGCGGCCCTGGCCGCGTTTTTTTCAGGCACGCCGCATGCGACTAACCTACGCCTCGGTAAGCCCCAGCAACGTGTCGGCCTGTTCGCGCCAGCTTGGCAGGCGCGCGATGACGCCGACCTTGGTCAGGTACTCTTCGTCCACGCTTTCGCCGCTGGCCAATGCCGTGGCGACATGCACTGCGCCGGTGACCCAGAAGCTGCGCATGCTGGAACGCAGCGGATGGCGATGGAAGGCCACCGCTTCGATGATGGGCATCGGCAAGCCCCACAGGCCGAGCAGGTAGGCGCCGGCTTCGGTGTGACCCAGGCGTTCGTCGCCGGCTTCGGCCGGGGCTTCGCGCTCGTCGCGCACGCCCGGCAGCAGCAGGCCGATGTCGGCCAGCAATGCGGCGGTGGAACCGAGTTCTGCGCTGGTCGGCGGAAGCACCTTGGCCGCCAGGCGCGAGGAGAGCAGGGCGCGGCGCTGCATCGCGTTGCGCTCGGCCGGTGTGAGCGTCTGGACCGAAAACACTTCGCTGGCCAGTACCAGATCGCGCAGCGTCGCCACGCCCAGGCGGGTCACCGCCGTGCGCAGATCGGTAATGCTGCGGCCACCGGAAAAGAACGCCGAATTGCACAATTGCAGCACTTTCGCCGCGATCGCCGGGTCGCCGGCGATCAGCTTGGCGATATCGGCCGCATCGGCGCCGTCGTCCTCTTCCAGCGCATGCATCAGGCTCAGGTACAAATGCGGAGGCGAGGGCAGCTTTTCGATCCGCCCGATCGCCGCGCGCAGGCGCGGATTGCTGAGCAGCTCGCGCAGTTCTTCCAGGCTGGTGACCGCTTCGAGCAGCACTTCGGGTGCCAGCGGCATCGGCAAGAAGCGATGCGCCACGCCGATGATGCGGGCCGGCGGCGTGCGCTGGCCGCCTTGCGCATCGATCAACGCAATACGAATGGTGTCCGGGCGCAGCGTGCGGATTTGCCCCAGCAAGGTGGCGGCAGTCAGGTCCGGCAGCACCGGGGCAACGATGACGGCGTCGAACGGCGACAGCGCGGCAGCTTCGATCGCCGAATTGCCATCGGCCACCTGCTGCGCCTGCCACTGGTCGCCCAGGTCGGCGACATAGTCGACAAGGTCGGACGGAAGACTGGCTTCGTCCCCAACAAACAGAATACGCAAGACACTTCCCCAGAAGTCACCGGTGACAGACACCGGCCAAACGCTTTCGGCAATGTACCCAATCTGCCGACTGCGGTCACCGGGATCACGCCAGAAGCGTGATCCCGGTCGCCCGCCCTACACGCAGGGCAGCATCACGATCGATGGATCAGGGTGCGTCGGAATTGTAGCGTTCCACCGACTCGGTCAGGATGCGCTTGGCCTCGGCCGCGCCGCCCCAGCCATCCAGCTTGACCCACTTGCCCTTCTCCAAGTCCTTGTAGTGCTCGAAGAAGTGGCCGATACGCTCCATCCAGTGGCTGGACACCTGGTTGATGTCTTCGATGTGCGCGTAACCGGAGAAGATCTTCTCGATCGGCACGGCCAGGATCTTTTCGTCGCTGCCGGCTTCGTCGCTCATGCGCAGCACGCCCACCGGACGGCAGCGCACCACCGAGCCCGGCACCAATGGCAACGGCAGCACCACCAGCACGTCGGCCGGGTCGCCATCGCCGCACAGGGTGTTGGGCACGTAGCCATAGTTGCAGGGGTAACGCATCGGGGTCGACAGAATGCGGTCCACGAAGATCGCCCCGCTGGCCTTGTCGACTTCGTACTTGACCGGCTCGGAATCCTTGGGGATCTCGATGACGACGTTGATTTCTTCCGGCAGATTCTTGCCAGAGGTGACCAGTTCAAGGCCCATGCGGGTAGCTCCGAGGCGTCAGCAGTATGTGGAGCGCGATTCTACGCGTTCGGCTGTTGCGCTGCAGCGACACTGAATGGGCAATGTCCTGACCGCTGCATGCGGCATAGCCCGCGTTCATCACGGGTGGCCGCCTGATCGTTGCGGCCCGGCCGGCGGCGCACCCTGCAGACTCATCCACCGCATAGGAATTGCCCATGTCCAGGCTTGCGCGTTTGCTCGTTCTCCTGCTGCTGTCCCTTACCGCCCAGATCGCCGCCGCCACGCCTCCACCCACTTTCGTGGATGCGGTGGACTGGCCCGCCAATGGCGAGGGTTGGGAGGCGTTTATCGACCTGGAGCAGCGGCTGGACCGCGACTTCGACAATATTTGCGGCGATACCTTTTGCGGTGGCGACTTCAGCGACTACCAGCCGCTACGCTTACGCTGCTCGGTGCATCGCGTCACCGGGGTGGTGCGGAGCTGCATCTGGACCTTCGGCGCCAGTGAGGTCAGCGTCGACCCGCGCAGCGGTTACCTGCGGTCGGACAGCCGGGTGTGGCGCTGCACGGCACCGTTGAAGGCCGGTACCCGCCTGGATGAGATGTATCGCACGCTTGCGGTGGCCAATCCGCTGTTCGAGCCACTGCCGGGCGGCGCACCGCCGATCTATGACGGCTTGATCGGCTGCCTGTGATCATTGGTCCGGGCGGGACGGGGGGCTTGCCAACATGGGCCAGCCCCTTCCACCTGGGGGCGGCATCTTCGTATCGACGATGGTCGCCGCCAGCGGGCGCCGGCGTGATGCCGATCCTGAGCTGGTCAGCGCAAATGACCGGGTCCGACCGCGCCCTTATTGGCCTGGTCCCTGGGCCGCAGCGTTGCCACTTTCCGCTTGACCTGCCGCGACTGGTTTGGTTGGTCGGCTGCTCCCGTCGTCGCGACCGCAGGTCACGCGACCTGCGGTCGTCGCAGCGTTACAGCAGTGGCACGAGCAATAAGGCCACGATGTTGATGATCTTGATCAACGGGTTGATCGCCGGCCCCGCGGTGTCTTTGTATGGGTCACCGACTGTGTCGCCGGTAATCGCAGCCTTGTGCGCCTCGCTGCCTTTCCCGCCGAAGTGGCCGTCCTCGATGTATTTCTTGGCGTTGTCCCAGGCGCCGCCGCCAGTGGTCATCGAAATCGCCAGGAACAAGCCAGTGACAATCGTGCCGATCAACAAGCCACCCAGTGCACGCGGCCCCAGTAGCAACCCGACGATGATCGGAACCACCACCGGCAGCAGCGAAGGCACGATCATTTCGCCAATCGCCGAACGGGTCAGCATATCGACCGCGCGGTCGTACTGCGGCTTGGCGGTGCCGGCCATGATGCCGGGAAGCTCGCGGAACTGGCGGCGCACTTCTTCCACCACGGCGCCCGCGGCGCGGCCGACCGCTTCCATCGCCATCGCGCCGAACAGATACGGAATCAGCCCGCCAATCAGCAGCCCGATGATCACCGTGTGGTCGGATAGATCGAAGGCGTACACCTGGTCGGGATTGGCCGCCTGCAGGTTGTGCGTGTAGTCGGCAAACAGCACCAACGCAGCCAGCGCCGCCGATCCGATCGCGTAGCCCTTGGTCACTGCCTTGGTGGTGTTGCCCACCGCGTCCAGCGGGTCGGTGATGTTGCGGACCTCAGGGGGGAGCTCGGCCATCTCGGCGATGCCGCCGGCGTTATCGGTAATCGGCCCATACGCATCCAGGGCAACGATCATGCCGGCCATCGACAACATGGCCGTCGCTGCAATCGCAATGCCGTACAAGCCGCCGAAATGGAACGCCCCCCAGATTGCTGCACAGACCGCGATCACCGGCAGCGCGGTAGATTTCATCGAAATACCGAGCCCTGCGATGATGTTGGTGCCGTGCCCGGTGGTGCTGGCCGATGCAACATGCTGCACCGGGGTGTACTGCGTGCCGGTGTAGTACTCGGTGATCCACACGATCAGGCCGGTGAGCACCAGGCCGATCAGTGCGCAGGCGTACAACGCCGTGGCGCCGTGGATGTTGTCGCGCATCAGCGATTGGGTGATGGGCCAGTAAGCCAACGCCGCCAGTACGCCCGATACGATGACGCCTTTGTAAAGCGCACCCATGATCGAACCGCCGTCTTTGACCTTGACGAAGGCCGCGCCCACGATCGAGGCGATGATCGATACCCCGCCGAGCACCAATGGATAGAGCACGGCATGCGAACCGGTGTCGGCCAACGTCAGACTGCCGAGCAGCATGGTGGCGATCACGGTGACTGCGTAGGTTTCGAACAGATCGGCCGCCATGCCGGCGCAGTCGCCCACGTTGTCGCCGACATTGTCCGCAATCACCGCCGGGTTGCGTGGATCGTCCTCGGGAATGCCGGCCTCGACCTTGCCGACAAGATCGGCGCCCACATCTGCGCCCTTGGTGAAAATTCCGCCACCCAGGCGCGCGAAGATCGAGATCAACGACGACCCGAAGGCCAACCCGACCAATGCATGCAGGTTCTGCTCCAGTGGCAGCCCCATGCCTTGCAGCACAGCAAAGTAGCCCGCCACGCCGAGCAGCCCCAGGCCGACCACCAGCATGCCGGTGATCGCCCCGCCACGGAACGCCACATCCATCGCCTTGCCAATGCCATGCCGCGCCGCTTCGGCGGTGCGGACATTGGCGCGCACCGACACGTTCATGCCGATATAGCCGGCTAACCCGGACAACACCGCACCCAGTGCAAACCCGATCGCGGTGTACCAACTCAGGAACAGCCCGACCAACACGAACAGCACCGCCCCAGCAACCGAAATGGTGAGGTATTGCCGGTTGAGATAGGCACGCGCGCCTTCCTGGATCGCGGCGGCGATCTCCTGCATGCGTGCATTGCCGCTCGGCTGCGCGACCACCCAGCGCGCCGACACGATTCCATAGACGATTGCCAAGACCGCACAACCCAGCGCAAGCCACAACCCGTAGTGTTCCAGCATGACCCCTCCCAAGAGAATGGATGTCGTCCGGTCGGGACGAACCAAGGGCGATGCACACAACGAGTGGACTGACGAATACGGACTCGACGGCCGCCTGGGCCGTAATGCGCGTCGCGAATGTTCAGGTGGCCGGATCGCGACCGAGTATGCGCCGCGGCTTGCGTGGCGACCAGCGTGACGGCTTTGGCGCGTCGTTCAGTTGCGGCGTGACAGCCTGCGGCCAACGTGATTCGGTCGACCAGGAGTGTAAATGCCACACCATACCGCGCAAAAATATGCCGCGATGCTCGCGACGCTGTTGCTGACGAGCCAAGCGTTTGCGGCCGATCCCACGCCCGAACTCAAGCCACGCGCACCCGGCACCGCGCAAGCGGTCGGTGCCGTGCACACCTTGCGTCAGATCCCGGAAGCCTGCGTACGACTGGAAGGCGTGTTTACCGGAAATGCTGCACAGCCGTATACATTGTCGGTGGTCCGCAGCAGCCCCACCTGCCAGCCACGTGCACGCTTCGTGGATTTCGCCAAGGCCGCGCCCAGTGTCGCCTCGGGCTGGATCTTCAACGATGTGATCCGTGTACCAAGCGCAGCGTGCCCGTCACAGCAAGCGGTCGTGCGCGTGTGGCGCAAGCCGGCCGACGCAAAGCCACAACTCGATGGCCAGGGCCAGTCGCGCATCTATCTGGAAGACGCCAAGCAGCAAGCCGCTGCCGGCAAGATTCCGCAAGTACCGATGTTCGCTGCGCAGATGACGATGGAAGGCAAGGCGTGTCAGTAAGTCGAGACTTTGCTCTGCATCCGTAACGACGAACCCCGGCCAGGCCGGGGTTCGCTTTCAGTGCATGCACCGGTGTATCAATTGCTTCGACAGTCGCCAAGACAACGCGCTTTCATAAACCTGTCGTATTGACCTACGCCCTCAGCGCCACCTTTCGTTAGGGCGCAACCCACGCGCATGAGTCGCCCGATGTGCCGCCGCCTCAGCGGAGAGTTGAACATCGCTGTGCATCCCACGCGGCGCCGATCTCACCCCTCCCAAGCTGGCAATTTCTTCGCCACCGCGACATTCTTCAAACTCACATACTTCGGCAAGCCATCGCTGCCGTAGGCCAGCGCGGCTTCGCCCTTGATCAACGGGGCGAAGTAGCGGCGGGCGCGTTCGGTGATGCCGAAGCCGTCCTTGCGCAGGAAGCTGGGCGGCATCTTCTTTTCGTGATTGGCCACCTTGTGCAGGGGGGCGGGCACGATCTTCCAGCGGTAGGGTGCGTCGCTGACGCGTTCGATCACCGGGATCACCGCGTTCATGCCTTTGATCGCGTATTGCACGGCGGCCTTGCCGACCGCTTGCGCCTGTTCCCAGTCCGTCTTGGATGCGAGGTGGCGTGCGGAGCGCTGCAGGTAATCCGGCAACGTCCAGTGCACCTTGTAGCCGAGTTCCTGCTTGACCTGTGCGGCCAGGAACGAGGCCACGCCGCCGAGCTGTGCATGGCCGAACGAGTCGGCCGCGCCACCGGCATCGGCGACGAACTTGCCGTGTGCGTCCTGGATGCCCTCGCTGGCCACCACCACGCACCAGCCGACCTTCTCCACCACCTGTTTCACCTTGGCCAGGAATGCAGCCTGGTCGTAGGCGCGTTCGGGTAGCAGGATGATCTGCGGGGCGTCGTCCGGGCCTTGCCCGGCCAGGCCTGCCGCTGCGGCCAGCCAACCGGCATGGCGGCCCATCGCCTCATAGATGAAGACCTTGGTGGAGGTGTCGGCCATGGCGGCGACATCCAGTGCGGCCTCGCGTACCGAGACGACGGTGTACTTGGCCGCCGAGCCGAAGCCAGGGCAGGTGTCGGTCGCCGCCAGATCGTTGTCGATGGTCTTTGGCACGCCGATGCAGTGCAGCGGGTAACCATAGGCCTTTGCGAGTTGCGAGACCTTCCACGCGGTGTCGGCCGAGTCGTTGCCGCCGTTGTAGAGGAACCAGCGCACGTCGTGCGCGCGCAGCACGTCGAGCAGACGTTCGTACTTGGCGCTGTCTTCCTCCAGCGATTTGAGCTTGTAGCGGCACGAGCCGAAAGCGCCGCCGGGGGTCTGCGCCAATGCGGCAATGGCTGCAGCGGATTCCTTGGAGGTATCGATCAACTCCTCGCGCAAGGCGCCCAGGATGCCATTGCGCGCAGCCAGTACCTTGATCTTGCGTGCGCGCGCTTCGGCGATGACGCCGGCGGCAGTGGCATTGATGACGGCGGTGACGCCGCCGGATTGGGCATAGAGCAGGTTGCCAGTGGTCATAGGGGGACAGACTCCTCACATGGGAACATGGCGCAGGGGGACAGTGCCGGGACATTCCCCGGATGCGGTAAGCTGCACGGCCATACGGTCAGCGCCGGCGAAGACGTGAGTCTAACGCCGCCCACCGCAACGCGTTTTTATTCGAAAGTGGAGTCCACTGATGCGATTGGTTCTGTTGGGACCGCCCGGTTCGGGCAAGGGCACCCAGGCGACACGTCTCAAAGACACGTTTGATATTCCGCATATTTCCACCGGCGACCTGTTGCGCGCCGAAGTGGCCGCTGGCTCGCCGCTGGGATTGAAGGCCAAGGAAGTGATGGCACGCGGCGACCTGGTGTCCGACGACATCCTGCTCGGCATGCTCGAGGCGCGCCTTGGCCAGGCCGATGTGGCCAAGGGTTTCATCCTGGATGGCTACCCGCGCAACGTGGCCCAGGCCAATGCGCTGGACGAACTGCTCGGCAAGATCGGTCAGCCGCTGGATGCCGTGGTGCAGCTGGATGTGGCCAGCGAGTTGCTGGTCGAGCGCATCGCCGGTCGTGCCAAGGCCGAAGGCCGCGAAGACGACAACCCGGAATCGGTCCGCAAGCGTCTGCAGGTCTACACCGATTCAACTGCACCGGTGATCGGCTTCTACGAGCAGCGCGGCAAGTTGGCGCGCGTGGATGGCGTGGGTTCGCTGGACGAAGTGCTGGAGCGCATCAGCAAGGCGCTCGGGCGCTGAGTCGGTAGGGGACGCCCGGCGCAAGGCACGGTCTCGGCCATGCGCGGCCTCTGGTCGCGCTGCTTTCTCGCCGTGATCGCCCGGACAACGTTACCCAAAAGAAAAACCCCGGACGTACAAGACGCCCGGGGCAGAATAACGCCAGTAGTAGGCTTGCTCAGAGCCCCGACAGCATGAGCTCCCTGGGGATTTGGCCTCTTGGGGAGTAGGACCAAAGGGATACTGCGACTGGCGTTCAGCATAGTGAGCGATGTGACCGGGTTCGCACATCGGGAAATTCCCGACAGTACGGTAGGAAATCCCCGACACCTGGGCTTGCGTTGGATCGGAATGTCCGGCAACTGCGGCGATCGGCGACAATAGGCGGCATGAGCAAACTCCACATTCTCGGCATCGCCGGAACTTTCATGGGCGGTGTGGCCGCCCTGGCGCGTGAGCTGGGCTGGCAGGTGGAAGGCAGCGACCAGGCCATCTATCCGCCGATGTCCACACAACTGGAAACGCTGGGCATTGCGCTGGCACAGGGATACGCGCCGTCCAATATTTCTCTGGACGCGACCGAGGTGGTTGTCGGTAATGCCCTGTCGCGCCGCAATCCGGCGGTGGAGGCGGTGCTGGATGCCGGCCGCCGGTACACCTCCGGCGCGCAGTGGCTGGCCGAGCAGGTGCTGCCGGGCCGCGACACGCTGGCGGTCGCCGGCACCCATGGCAAGACCACCACCACCACCATCCTGAGCTACCTGCTGGAGGCGGCCGGGCGCGCGCCGGGGTTTCTGATCGGTGGCGTGGCCGAAGATTTCGGCGTGTCGGCGCGACTGGGCCAGGGGCGCGAATTCGTGGTGGAAGCCGACGAATACGACACCGCGTTTTTCGACAAGCGCAGCAAGTTCGTGCACTACCGGCCATTGGTGGCGATCCTCAATAACCTGGAATACGACCACGCCGACATCTTCCCGGACGTGGCCGCCATCCAGCGCCAGTTTCACCATCTGGTGCGCACGGTGCCCGCGCGCGGTCGCCTGATCGTCAACGGCGAAGACGCGCACCTGGCCGAGGTGCTGGCGATGGGATGCTGGACGCCGGTGGAGCGGTTCGGCTTCGAGGCGTCGCTGGACTGGAGTGCGCGTTTGATCGCGGCCGATGGCAGCGCATTTGCGGTGCTGCATCGTGGCGTGGAAATTGGCCAGGTGCAGTGGCCGCTGGTTGGGCGGCACAACGTCCTGAACGGGTTGGCGGCGCTGGCGGCGGTGCAGGCGGTGGGTGTGGATCCGGCGACGGTGATGCCGGCACTGGCGCAGTTCCAGAGCGTCAAGCGGCGGCTGGAAGTCATTGGCAACGCGCGCGACATCACCGTGTACGACGACTTCGCGCACCATCCCACCGCCATCGCGACCACGTTGCAGGGCTTGCGTGCGAAGGTCGGGGCGGCGCGTGTTGTGGTGGCAATGGAGCCGCGCAGCAATTCGATGCGGCTGGGCGCGCATGCGCAGGCACTGGCGCCGTCGTTGCACGATGCCGATGCAGTGGTGTTTTTACATCGGCCGGAACTGGCCTGGGACGCCGCACCCATCATTGCGCAGGTGCGCGGCGAGGCACGCGTGGTGCAGGACGTGGATGCCTTGCTGCACACGCTGGGCGAGATTGCCCGGCCCGGCGACCATGTGGTGTTCATGTCCAATGGCGGCTTCGATGGTGCGCCGCGTCGCTTCCTGGCGCAGTTGTCCTGATGGTGCCGCTCATGGCTACCGGCGAGACCAGCACCTTGCCGCTGTTTCCGTTGCACAGCGTGTTGCTGCCCGGTGCGGCAATGGGCTTGCGCGTGTTCGAGCGCCGCTATCTGGACCTGGTGCGCGAGAGCGGCCGCACCGGTAGCAGCTTTGGCGTGTGCCTGATCCTGGATGGCGCCGAGGTAGGCGCGCCGGCGACACCGGCTGCCTTCGGCACCGAGGTGCGTATCGAAGATTTCGATGTCGGGGCCGACGGCGTGCTGGTGCTGCGCTTGCGCGGTACGCGCCGCTTCCATGTGCAGCGTTCGCGTATCCGCGACAACGGTCTGGTCGTCGGCCAGGTGAGCTGGTGCGAGCCCGACAGCGACGACGAATTGCGCCCCGAACACAGTCTGCTGGCCACGGTGCTCGAGCGGATGCTCGAACAGGTGGGGGGCGAATTCGCTTCGGTGGGGCCGGGTTTGCTGGATCAAGCCGCCTGGGTGGGCTGGCGGTTGGCCGAGCTGTTGCCGCTGACCGAGCAGCAACGGCTGTCGCTGCTGCAGCAGGACGATCCGCATCGGCGGCTGGATCAATTGCTGGCCTGGATGCCTTAAGAGCTGCAGATAAACCGGCTGCGCCCGCTACACGGGTGCGGGCAACGCTCCGAACTTTCATGTGCCGCGTGTGCACTGTGTTCCCGCACGCCTTGCACACCCACTGATGGCCGCTCGCTACGCCCTTTCCATCACTCCGGTCGCGTAGGGCAATGGTTTCGATCGGCCCCATCACCGTGCTTGCACCGTGGCAACGGCACACTGCGCACGCTTGAGTGCGCTACCGACCGCATCCATGCACTGGATGCGCGCGATGGCGTCACTCGTTTCTTTTGATGGGGTGTGCCTTTGATTGTCGATGTAAAGCCGCGTGTGGCAGATGTGATCAGCCAGGTCTGGCGGACCCTGGCGGTGTTGTTCGTATGGGATGTGTTGATCACCATCATTTACTACGTGCTGCCGTTCCGTGCGCCGGCATTGCCGCTGACCATCTTTGGTTCTGCGCTGGCGTTGTTCCTAGGCTTTCGCGCCAATTCAACCTACCAACGCTGGTGGGAGGGGCGGGTGCTGTGGGGCCAGATGATCAATGCCTCGCGTAATCTGGTGCGCTTGAGCGTCAGTATCCTGTCTGCACCGGAGGCCGGCGATCTTGGGCGCACCATTGCGCTGCGCCAGATTGCCTACGTCAACGCGCTGCGCTGCCAACTGCGCCGGTTGCCGGTGGCGATGGCGTTGTCCCCGCATGTGGACGCCGACGAAGCGGCGGCGGTGGTGGTGCGCACCAATGTGGCCAACGGCTTGCTCGACATCACCGGACGCAGCGTGGAGCAGGCGCGGCGCGCTGGCTGGATCGACAGCATCCAGCAGGCCAGCGTGGAACGCATCCTGGTGGATATCGCCAACGCACAGGGCGGCATGGAACGCCTGAAGAATACGCCGTTGCCGTACCAATACCGCTTCTATCCGAACCTGTTTACGCGGCTGTTCTGCGTGCTGTTGCCGATCGGTCTGGTGGAGACGCTGCAATACGCCACACCGGTCGGTTCGACCTTGGCCGGGTTGATGTTTCTGGCGGTGTTGAAGATCGGCGATGAGCTAGTGGACCCATTCGCCAACACCATCCACGACCTGCCGCTGGACACGATGTGCCGCACGGTGGAGATCGATGCGCTGCAGGCCATTGGTGAGCAAGCGCCGGAGCCGATGCAGCCGGTGGATGGCGTGTTGTGGTGAGGTATCGCGTGCTAGGCCAATGCGGCCTTTGCATCGCCGAACTGCGCTGATTCGCATTCTTATCGTTCGCCTTGAGAGGCGATTGAACGGTGCAAGCAGTTGTGGCGCGGCCAACTGCGAGTTTTCTGCAGGGCCCTTGCCCACCCACCATCGCGGGACACGCTGCAAGTACGTCCTTGTAAGCTCTTACAAGGTCCCGCGACGGTGAGCGGCAAGGACCAGTCCAGTTGGTCGGTGCGCAGAGTGTTCAAGCGATAGCAAACCATGCGACGCAAGTAACCAGGCGACGCAGTGTTCTCTGCTCGTCGGTAGATCACCGACAAAAGTTGGTGCGATGCCCTCGCCGCTTGCGGGACACGCCGTGAACCCGTCCATGGGGCTCGATGGCTGCATCCATGCCGCCAACGGTCCCGCAAGCGGCGAGGGCGCCGCGCGCTCGACCAACGAAGCGTTCACCCTGTCAATTCAGCAGCCTCTGGACGGCGCCAGCACGTCACCATCGAGACAGGGTTCAATAGCTGTTGCTGACACCCCATCTCGACCCATCGCGCGATCGCCGGCCAATCGCCTATTGCCCGATCGATCAACGGCGTTGTTGCGGCGGACCCGATGCAGCAGGATCGAACGCAGCGGTGTCCGTCCGCGGCACAGCGTTGTGTTTGTCCTCGCCACGCACCGCACTGCCCGAGGTGCTGTCGATCAGGATCACCGGCACCTGCGAGCGACGACGCTGTTCCATGCGATGGGGCAGCGGGCCGAGTGCCTCGCGCAATGCGCTCAGTGCAGGATCGACGCCGCGCAGCGGGTACCACAGGCCGATCAGGCTGAAGTGGCGGCTGTAGCGCAAGGTCTGGGTGCTGCCCACCCACAGCGGTTGTGCATCCGGCTGCAGGCGCGCAGCCGCCGGCCACAGGCGCAGCACATGCACGTGGCCAGGCGCGGCGTGGCGCACCATCAACAGGGCTTCGACCTGCGTCTCCAGCGTGGCCGGCAGAATCGGTACTTCGTCGGGGCGGCCGCTGACATCGAGCAGGTGCAGCGCCTGTTCCCAGCCCGCCTGGGGCTGGACCCGCCAGCCGCGCGCCTGGAGCTGGCGCTGCAACGGGGCGAGCGGGCCGGCCAACTGGACGTCCAGCGGCCAACGCTGATCGTCGTCGAATTCGTTACGGCGTGCCGGCAGCAGGCGCCATTGCTCTTCCCACCACTCGTGTGCGGGCAACTTCATCAATGCCGGCGGAGGCGGTTCGAACTTGGCCAGCTTGATGTCGAGGTTGCGCGGCGCAAAATAAATGGCACAACTCACGAACACCCCATAGAAGATCCACGACACCGGCTTGACCCAGAACGCGCGGGTGGCACGGCGGCGGTAGGCAATGCCCAGCACCAGCAGCCAGAAGATGCCGAACAACATGCCGCCGACGACGTCGCTGAGCCAGTGCGCACCGAGATACAAACGTGCAAAACCGATCAGCGAGACGATGGCGCCGCTGACCAGATACGGCCACACGCGGCGGCGGCCAGGCAACTCGCGCGCGATCAACAGCGCGAAAAAGCCGAAGGCGATCGTGGCCATGGTGACCGCAACCGATGGAAAGCCGAAACCGCTGCTGGCCGCAGGCGGGCGCACCACCTGCACGGTGGCGCCAAGCAGCTGGGTGAGCGCCAGGCCGAAGGCCAGCGCGATCACCCAATGGGCCACGGCCATCCAGCGGCGACGCCAGGCCAGATAGCCCATCGCGGCGGCGATGGCCGGCAACAGCACCTGCCAGTCGCCCAATGAGGCCAGCGCCACCATCGGGTAGTCGGCCAATGGGTTACGCAGCGCCAGCATCAGGTCGTGCACGGCCAGGTCCACGCGCAATGGCTCGCCGTGCGCCAGCACCACCATCAGCAGCACGAACCAGCCCCAGCCGAGCAGCAAGAGCATCAAGGCCATCATGGCCAGCGGCACCGATTCGCGACGGCGCGGGTCGAATACGCCGACCGACCAATTCCCCAGGACCGGGTGCCGGTGCGACCACTCCAGCAGACGTGCCAGCAAGGCATCCAGATGGCCGGCCGACCAGCGGTACGAATACAGCACGACCGCCCAGGCAAGCCCGATCACGGCCGCCAGCAATGCAACCACCACAAATAGCCGCCCGGCCACCGCGGCCACTGCGTCGTAGGCCGTGCCCAGCACCCAGCCGGGCACCAGGAACAACAACGCCCACGACACGCAGGCCAGGCCGCTGGCGACCAGATACCGTTTGAACGGCATGCGCGACATGCCGGCAATCGCCGGTACGAACGGGCGCACTGCACCCACGTAGCGCGCAATCAGGATGCTTTTGAAGGCATTGCGTCGGAACAGCAGCTCGCCGCGCTCCAGCAGTTGCGGGTAACGCCGGAATGGCCAGTAGGTGTGCAGCTGATGGCCCCAGCGATGGCCGACCCAGAAGCTCAACGCATCGCCAACGAAGGCGCCCAGGGTGGCGCACGCCACCGCATAGGGGCCGTTGATCTGCCCGAGCCCGATGAGCACGCCAATGGCGAACAGCAACGGCAACGCAGGCACGATGGCGCCCAGCACGATGACCGCATCACAAAATGCGATGCCAAAGATCACCACGCCAGCCAAGGTGGGGTGGTGTCCGATCCACTCCAGCGTGGCGTCGATCCATGAGTTCATACCTGAATTATAGGTGGGCGCGGCGGCGCCTGACCTGCATCGTCCTCACATCGGGGGATTGGCTTCACCTGAGGTTGCGGCCATGCAGCTGCCGCACGCGCTAATGCCACAGATGCGCGCAGCGAGACAGGCCTGCCGCCTACAATGGGGGATGAGTCACGACCCTGCAGCCAATCTGCCGCTGAAGTCCGATACGTTCGGGCGCATTCTGTTGGTCCGCGATGGCGAACGCTTGTTCGTGCGTCGCGATGTTGGCGTGGCGCCGTGGCTGTTGCGCGGCGTGGCCTGGTGGCTGGCACGGCGCGAGGCGCTGGCCTTGCGCCAACTGGATGACGTGCCGCGCACACCGCGCCTGCTGCACTGGGACGGGCGGCACCTGGATCGCAGCTATCTGGACGGCGCTGCGATGTACCAGCGTCCGCCGCGCGGTGATCTGGCCTACTTCCGCAGCGCGCGCAGGCTGCTGCAGCAGCTGCATCGCCGCGGCGTGGCGCACAACGATCTGGCCAAGGAAGCCAACTGGCTGGTGCAGGAGGACGGCAGCCCGGCGGTGATCGATTTCCAGCTGGCGGTGCGCGGCAACCCGCGCGCGCGCTGGATGCGTCTGCTTGCCCGCGAGGATCTGCGCCACCTGCTCAAGCACAAGCGCATGTACTGCCCGGCCGCACTGACCCCGGTGGAACGCCGCGTGCTCAAGCGCACCTCCTGGGTCCGCGAGCTGTGGTTTGCCACCGGCAAACCGGTCTACCGCTTCGTGACCCGCCGCGTGCTGCACTGGGAAGACAACGAAGGGCAGGGGCCGAAGCCCTGAAAGGCCGGGAATTGGGAATCGGGAATGGGGAATCGAAGAGCGCACCGTGCGAGCTGTTCGTTCGGCGCCTGCGGAACGGTTGAGGCGCTAAGCTTTTGCCATTCCCGATTCCCGATTCCCGATTCCCATGACGTTATCCGGCAAAACCCTGTTCATCACCGGTGCCTCGCGCGGGATTGGCTTGGCGATTGCGCTGCGGGCGGCGTGCGATGGGGCGAATGTGGCGATTGCGGCCAAGTCGGCGGTGGCCAATCCCAAATTGCCTGGCACCATCCATAGCGCGGCCACGGCGGTGACTGCGGCCGGTGGGCAGGCGCTGGCGCTCAAGTGCGACATCCGCGAAGAAGATCAGGTGCGTGCGGCAGTGGCGGCAACGGTCGATGCGTTCGGCGGGATCGACATTCTGGTCAACAACGCCAGTGCGATCTGGTTGCGCGGCGCGCTCGACACACCGATGAAGCGCTTCGATCTGATGCAGCAGGTCAACGCGCGCGGCAGTTTTCTGTGCGCGCAGGCGTGCCTGCCGCATCTGCTGCAGGCGGCCAATCCGCACATTCTCACCTTGGCCCCGCCGCCGTCGTTGAACCCCGCTTGGTGGGGCGCGCACACCGGCTACACGCTGGCCAAGATGGGCATGAGTCTGGTCACCCTGGGGCTGGCGGCGGAATTCGGCCCGCAAGGCGTAGCGATCAATGCATTGTGGCCGCGTACCGTCATTGCCACTGACGCCATCAACATGCTTGCCGGCGTGGACGCCGCGGCCTGCCGTCGGCCGGAGATCATGGCCGACGCCGCGCATGCGGTGCTGACGCGCGCCGCGGCCGGGTTTTACGGGCAGTTCCTGATCGATGATGAGGTCTTGGCCCAGGCCGGCGTCACCGATTTGCGCGGCTATGCGATGGATCCATCGCGCGCGCTGTTGCCGGATCTGTTTCTGGACTGAGAGCGGTTAACCACAAGGCGAACAGTTGTCGTGAGCGTGGACGGCATGCTGGAACCGCAGTGTACGCGTGGCACACGCGCTACCGAGCAACGGCCGCGTCCGCCTGGCGGCGGCGCCGTGGTGTTGGCTGCTCCAGTGCCTCAGCCGTTACCTAGCTCCGGCAGTGGCTCGGCGCATTGCCGGCAATAACGTGCGTCGACCGCGTGGCCTTCCAGCCCGCAGCGCGCGCAGTTGCGCGCATCGCGTTTGCCGGTGTGGCCACCTTCGCGCAATGAGCTGGCCAGTTCGGCGGTATAGATGCCGGTGGGCACGGCGATGATGCTGTAGCCGATCAGGATCAGTGCCGAGGTGACGAAGCGCCCAAGTGTGGTCTGCGGCACCAGATCGCCGAAGCCCACCGTGGCCATGGTGACGATCGCCCAGTACATGCTGGTGGGGATGCTGGTGAAGCCGTGCTGCGGGCCTTCGATGATGTACATCGTGGCGCCGGCGATCACGGTGATGGTGAGCACGGTGAACAGGAACACCAATACCTTGCGACGGCTACGCCACAGCGCATCCAGCAATTGCCCGCTTTCTTCGATGTAGCGGGTGAGCTTGAGAATGCGGAACAGCCGCAGGATGCGCAGTACGCGCACCACCAACAGCGTCTGCGCGCCGGGCACGAAGAACGAGAGATAGCTGGGCAGGATCGACAGCAAATCGATCACGCCCCACACGCTGAGCGCGTAATGCAGCGGGCGCCGCACCACGGACAGACGCAGCGCGTATTCGATGGTGAAGATCACCGTGAACGCCCATTCCAGCGGCACCAGCCAGTCCGCGGCATGCGAATGGATGCGCGGCACGCTGTCGATCATGATCACCACCACGCTCGCCAGGATCGCGACCACCAGCATCAGGTCGAAATTGCGCGAGGGGCGGGTGTCGTGGCGGTAGATGATGTCGAACCACTGCCGGCGCCAGCCATCGTCGGTGGCGGCAGTGAGTTGCGGATCGGAGAAGGGGCGCATGCGCGCATTGTGCCGCAGGCCGGCGAATGCGCGAGAATGCCGCTTCTCCCTCCGCTTCTGCGACCCATCCTCATGAGCACCGCTGCCGATTCGCCCCTGTCACTCGCGCACTACTACCTGCCGGTGTATCGCCCGCGCCAGGTGGTGCTGGAGCGCGGCCAGGGCAGCCGCGTGTGGGACGATGCGGGGCGTGAGTATCTGGATCTGTCGTCGGGCATCGCGGTGAGCGGGCTCGGCCATAACGATCCCGATCTGGTGGCTGCGCTCACCGAGCAGGCCGGCAAGCTGTGGCACACCAGTAACGTGTTTTTCAGCGCGCCGCCGCTGAAACTGGCCGAAGAATTGGTGAGCGCCTCGCGTTTCGCGCACAAGGTGTTCCTGTGCAATTCCGGCACCGAGGCCAACGAGGCGGCGATCAAGCTGGTGCGCAAGTGGGCCAGCAGCCAGGGCCGTCCGGCCGACAAGCGCGTCATCGTCACCTTCCGCGGCAGTTTCCATGGCCGCACGCTGGCATCGGTCACCGCCACCGCGCAGCCCAAGTACCAGGAAGGCTACGAGCCGCTGCCGGGTGGATTTCGCTATGTGGATTTCAACGACGTCGCGGCGCTGGAAGCGGCGATGGCCGGCGGCGATGTGGCCGCAGTGATGGTCGAGCCGATCCAGGGCGAGGGTGGCGTGATGCCGGCCGCGCCGGGTTTCCTGAGCCGCGTGCGCGCGCTGTGCGACCAGCACGATGCGTTGCTGGTGCTGGACGAAATCCAATGCGGCATGGGCCGCACCGGCACGCTGTTCGCGCATTGGCAGGAACAGGTGACGCCGGACATCGTGACCCTGGCCAAGGCCTTGGGCGGCGGTTTCCCGATCGGTGCGATGCTGGCCGGGCCCAAGGTGGCGCAGACCATGCAGTTCGGCGCGCACGGCACCACCTTCGGCGGCAACCCGCTGGCCGCGGCAGTGGCGCGCGTGGCGCTGCGCAAGCTGGCCTCGCCGCAGATCGCCGACAACGTGGTGCGGCAATCTGCGGCATTGCGCGCAGGTCTGGAGGCGCTCAACGCCGAGTTCGGCCTGTTTGCGCAGATTCGTGGGCGTGGCTTGATGCTGGGCGCGGTGCTGGCCCCGGAACACGCCGGGCAGGCGGGGGCGATCCTGGATCTGGCGGCCAAGCATGGCCTGCTGCTGCTGCAGGCCGGCCCGGATGTGTTGCGCTTCGTGCCGGCACTGAATCTGACCGATGCCGAACTGGCCGATGGTCTGGCGCGCTTGCGTCTGGCCACTGCCGAGTATGTCGCGCAGCCGTGATGTCCGGCGGTGCTTGCGCGCCCTCTGGCCGGCACTATGCTGGCTAGAAGGGGGGGAGATGCGTGGTGTGCGGCATGTAGCGCGCTGACGCAGTGCCCGGTCTTTTAATTGCCTGGATGGGATGGCTGTCTTCCGCCGTACCCTCACCCCCAACCCCTCTCCCGACGGGAGAGGGGCCTGGTTTCATGCAAGTCCGTATCGCTTCAGCACTCGCCGCAACGCGCGGGCGTCGCGCACGGTGTCGGCGTGCAGGCCGGCCGCGCGTGCGCCACGCACGTTGACGAACAGGTCGTCGACAAACAACGTGCGCTCGGCGCGTTGCTCAAGTTGCGCAAGCGCGCGCTGATAGACCGGCACATCCGGTTTGCGGCCGCCCAGTGCACCGCTGCACAGCACGCGGCCCCGCAACAACGGAAATAGCGATGGCACGATCCGCTCGATCGCTTCTGCCATCAGCGGGCCATTATTGGTGAGCACCGCCACCGCCGTAGTCGTCGATACCGCCAGCACCTGTGTCACCACCGACGGGTCGGCGCGGCAGGCCGCCACGCGCGCATCGACCCAGGTAGCGCGATCGATCGGCTGCCCCAGCCCTTCGCTCAACTGCGCCAGATACGCCTGCGTGTCGATCGCACCAGCATCGTAGGCGCGCTCCAGACCCTGCGCGAACAACACCTCATGCACGCGCTGCGGTGAGCAACTCGCCGCTGCTGCAAGAGCGGCCATGCGCCGTGGCCGCGCGTAGTGAGCAAGTACGCCGTCGAAATCCAGCAACAGCAGCGATGGAGGTGAGGGCGACATGTGCGTGCTCGTGCGGTGGCTGCGCAGCGTTATCGATTCGGCGCGGCATGGCAAGCGCGCAAGACCTGCAATGCAGGACATTCGCGCAGGTAGGTGGTGTCGCTACCTATTCAGAGTTTTGAATTCGGCAGCGACCTACCCGCCTGCGCCGACCCCACCCGCCGTACCAAAGTTGCGGAGCATTCGCGCTGGTTATGGTCACTGCACGCCGCATCCGCGGTATCAGCCGGTCTCGGGGGAGCGCCCGGTCACTCAGCACGCCACACGTCTCCAGGGGTTGATTGCATGCCAAAGTGCTTGAATACCGATCAATTGGCGACCTCGGTCGCCTATATCCTCGCCACCACCCGCCCGCGCCACGCGCTGGCGTCCATGACCCTGCTGCTGGCCGGCGCGCAGAGCTTGCCTGCGCTGGCGCAAGACGCACGCACGCTGGATGCGGTCAGCGTGGTGGGCACCGGCTCCACGCGCACCACCGCGTCCATCTCGGTGGACGAGATCCAGGCGCAGGTGCCCGGGGTAGCGCCACAGCAGCTGTTGGCCAGCCTGCCCGGCGTGAACGTGCAGACCACCGACCCGTTCGGGCTGTATGAGTTCGGTGATTCGATGACGATCCGCGGGTTTTCCGCCAACCAGATCGGCGTGACGTTGGACGGCATTCCGATCGAAACCTTCGACACCCGCGAAGGCGGGCCGATCACCCGTTACGTGTCCAGCGAGAATCTGCTCGATGTCACGGTGTCGGCTGGTTCGGGTGACGTCACCCAGCCGTCGTATCACGCGTTGGGCGGTGCGATCCGTTACACCAGCCTGCCACCGAAGGGCGGCGACAGCTGGAGCGGCAATCTCACCCAGACCATTGGGTCGGACGATCTGGTACGCAGCTTCGTGCGCCTGGACACCCCGGACTGGTGGGAGGGCGGCCCCAGCGCGTATCTGTCCGCCTCGCGCACGCAAGGCGGGGTGTGGGACATGGAGCCGGCCACGCAAAAGAGCGACCACTTCGAAGCCAAGATTCGCCAGGCCTGGGATGCAGGCAGCCTGACATTGGGCTGGATCTACAACAACCGCAAAGACTACGACGTGCAGTCGTACAACTCCGACGGTTCGGTGTCCTGGGATCTGCATGAGCGCATCACCGGCAACCCGGAAGTGGATGCCGAGCACTACAGCGAATGGCAGAACGGGCGACGCGATTCCTTGCTCAGCCTGCACGGCGATTTTCTGTTCAACGATGCGATCGGCTTCACCTTTACCGGCTATTACGAAAACAAGCATGGGTATGGCGTCGGCGGCACGCCGCCGAGCACGGCGACGGGCTTGTACAACGATGCCATCGCCGGCACGCCGGGGCGCACCGATATCGCCATCAACGATCCGCAGATCGTCGATGCCAACGGCAATGTCACCCACGTCGGTGCGATGACGCGGCGCGAGGAAATCATGGGCGGCGATCGCTATGGCCTCACAACGTCGGTATCGTGGGAGACCGAGCACAACAAACTCGAAGTCGGTGCGTGGTACGAAAACTACGATTTCGATCAGGTGCGCCCGCTGTACAACCTGGATCCGGCCACCGGCGCATTGCTCAAAAGCGCGCTGCCGATCGTGATCTACTACGACAACCACTTCTCCACCGAAGTGAAGCAGCTCTACATCAAGGACACGCTGCGCCTGCTCGACGACCGGCTCACGATGGAATTCGGCGCCAAGGGGCTGGATGTCAAACGCGACTACAACGGCATCGCCAATCTCGACGACTTCAATGTCGGCATACGCCGCGATGTCACCATCAAGAACAGCGATTGGTTCCAGCCGCAGGTCGGCGCCAGCTTCCAGCTCGCCGAGGGTGTGCAGGTGTTCGCCAACTACGCGGAAAACTTCAGCTCGGCGCCGCGGCTGGCGCTGACCTCGGGTGCATTCAACCCGGATATCGCACCGGAAGAATCCACCAACATCGATATCGGCATCCGTGCCGAATCCACGCAGTGGAGCGGCTATCTCGCCGCCTACAAGATCGATTACGAAAACCGCATCATCGCGCTCACCGACCCGGACCCGCTGGTGGTCGCGCCCACTGTCTACGCCAACGTCGGCGACGTGCAGACCTACGGCACGGAAGTCTCCGGCATGTGGAAGCCGGCCCCGGGCTGGCGGTTGGGCGCATCGCTGACCTGGAACAAGTCCGAATTCCAGGACAACTATTTCGGCCCGGTCAGCGGCAACCTGGTGCAGGTGGAAGGCAACGAGGTGCCGGATGCGCCGAAGGTCATGTTCAGCGTCAACGGCGGTTGGGAAGGCGCGCATTTCTTCGCCAACCTCGATACCAAATACACCGGCAAGCGCTATGGCGACACGCTCAATACCGATCGGGTGGATGCCACCTTCATCGTCAACGGCAGCGTCGGGTATCAGGGCGGGGACAGCGGGTTTCTTGCCGGTGGCCGGTTGCAGCTGTCGGTCTACAACCTGTTCGACAAGGACGATGCGATCGGTGCGGTGTTTCCCAACGAAAGCTCCGGTTCGTATCAGTTGATCGCACCGCGCCAGCTGTTCGCCAGTCTGGCGTACACGTTCTGAGGTGCAGCCGCGGCCGGCAAGGTTGCCGGCCGCGTGCGTTGGTCCATGACATGCAGGGGACGTGCGTTGATGCAAGGCAATCACACGGGAGCGATGACGCGGCGGCAATTGCTGGCGCGCATCGGCATGACCGCCGGCGGCGCAATGATGTATCAGGCGATGAGCAGCCTGGGCATGGCGGCCGAGTCCACCTTCAAAGGGCCGCTGCAACTGGATGGCGACCCCAAGGGGACGTCGGTCTTGATCCTCGGTGCCGGGCTGGCCGGGATGAGCGCGGCGTTCGAGTTGCGCAAGGCCGGTTACCGCGTGCAACTGCTCGAATACAACGACCGCCCCGGTGGCCGTAAGTGGACCCTGCGCGGTGGCGACCGCTATGCCGAGCTAGGCGGGGCCACGCAGCATTGCCAGTTCGACGACGGGCTGTACCTCAATCCAGGGCCATGGCGCATTCCGCATCACCACAAGGCGGTGTTGAGCTACTGCAAGCAGTTCGGCGTGGCGCTGGAAGCGTTCAATCAGGTCAATTACAACGCGCTGCTGCACAGCCAGAAAGGCTTCGGCGGCAAACCGCAGCGCTTTCGCGCCATCGACGCCGATTACAAGGGCCATGTGTCCGAGTTGCTGGCCAAGTGCACGCAGCAACACGCCCTGGACGCGGCCGTCAGCCGCGAGGATCAGGAGCTGCTGCTGGAATCTCTGCGCACCTGGGGCGCGCTCGACCAGAAGTTCGGGTACGTCAAAGGCAAGGACAGCAGCGAGCGGCGCGGGTTTGCGCGCTATCCCGGTGGCGGCTTGTCGGGCAGGCCGGAATTCTCCGATCCTTTCAGCGTGCAGGACGTGCTGCGCTCACGCCTGTGGACCACACTGGCGGCTGGCAACAACTACGAAATGCAGACCACCATGTTCCAGCCGGTGGGAGGCATGGACCAGATCGGCAAGGCATTCGCGCATCAACTGGGGAATGCCATCACCTATAACGCCAAGGTCACTAAGATCGATCAGGACGGCAGCGGCGTGCGCGTGTCCTGGCAGGATGCGGCCCGTGGCGGCGAAGAACGCCTCGCCAGTGCGGATTGGTGCATCTGCACCATTCCGTTGTCGGTGCTCAGCCGCATACCGGTCACTGCCAGCGATGCGATGACCACGGCGATCGGCAAGGTACCGTACGCGGCATCGGTGAAAGTGGGCCTGCAATTCAAGCGCCGTTTCTGGGAAGAAGACGAAGCGATCTACGGCGGCATCAGTTACACCGATCTGCCGATCACCTTGATCAGTTATCCCAGCACCGACTACCACAGCCCGGGCAAAGGCGTGCTGCTCGGTGCCTATGTATGGGGGCTGGACGCCTACCAGTTCACCGCGATGCCCCCGGAGCAGCGCGTGCGTAAAGCGGTGGAGTACGGCACCCAGCTGCATCGGCAGTATCCGCGCGAATTCGAAAACGGCATTGCGGTCGGCTGGCACCGCGTGCCGTTCACGCATGGCTGCTTCGGCATGTGGAGCGAGCAGGCGCGCGCCGAGCATTACGAACCGCTGTGCCAGATCGACGGCCGCCTGGCGCTGGCCGGCGAGCACGTGTCGTACATCCCGGCCTGGCAGGAGGGTGCCATCCTGTCGGCACACGATGTGGTTGGCCGCCTGCATCGCAAGGTCATTGCCCAGGGAGCGCGCGCATGAGTCTGCTGCCAAGAGCGTGCGGCGCCACGGTTGCGCTCGCCATTCTCGCCTTGTTGCTGCCGCCCAACGTGCGCGATGCGCAGGCGCAGAGTTCCGATGCCACGCAGTTGTTTCCGCAGCAAGGCTTCGCCAAGGCCTCCGGTCAGGACGTTTACCAGGCCATCTGCCAGGGCTGCCATATGCCGGCCGGCCGTGGCGCGCAAGGTGCCGGCGACTATCCTGCGCTTGCCGGCAACCCCAAGCTGGCTGCCGGCCCGTACGTGACCATGATGGTGCTCGACGGCCACGCGGGGATGCCGGGTTTCGCCGACATGCTCGACGACCGCCAGGTGGCCGAAGTGGTGAGTTATGTGCGCACGCACTTCGGTAACGACTATGCCGAGCGCGTGACCATCGACGACGTCAAATCGCTCCGCCGCTGATCTTCTCTCCTACAAGGAATTGCCATGCCACGTTCCATCACGACCGTTCTTAGCGCCGCAGTAGTGTGGGCTGCCGGTCTCGGTGCCGCGCACGCTGCCGAGGTGATCCGCCACAAGATTCCCAACAGCGATTTCCCAATTGCTGCTGCGGTGGAAATTCCCGCCGGCAAGGCCACGGTGTATGTCAGCGGCAAGGTGCCGGCGGTGATCGATACCAATGCGCCCAAGGATTCCGCTGCTGCCTATGGCGATACCAAGGCGCAAACGGTGAGCGTGTTGAACCAGATCAAGCAGCAGCTAACCACGCTGGGGTTGGGCATGGGCGATGTGGTGAAGATGCAGGTGTTTCTGGTCGGCGATCCGGCGATGGGCGGCAAGATGGATTTCAACGGCTTCATGGAAGGGTATCGCCAGTTCTTCGGCACCAAGGAGCAACCCAATCTGCCAGCGCGCTCGGCATTCCAGATCGCGGCATTGGGTAACCCGCTGTACCGGGTCGAGATCGAAGTTGTTGCCGTGCGTCCCTGAGTCCGCGTCTTCATCCTGCTGGAGTTTGTCATGAACACTGCTCTTTCGCGCCGCACGTTTCTACGCGACTCCGCGCTGTTTGCCGGCGCCGCCGGTGCCGCCAGCTTGCCGCTGCTGGCCAGCGCCATCGAACGCTCCACTGCCATTGCGCCCACGCCGGCAACGGCGCTGACACCGGTAATGATCGACTCCAATGAATTTCCGGAGGGACCGTCGGCTGCCGCAGTAAGGGCCATCGCGCAGATCGCACCGCAAGGCGGGAGGTATCTGCGCCAGGTACAGATGGAATTGATGACCACCCTGGCTGCCGAGCTCAAGCTGCCGGTGGATCATCTGATGGCGTACGCCGGGTCCACCGAACCGCTCGACTACACGATGCTGGCATTCACTTCGCCCAGCGCCGCGTTGGTCACTGCCGACCCCACCTACGAATCCGGCTGGCGTGCGGCAACCCGCAATGGCGCGCGCTTGATCAAGGTGCCGCTGCGCAAGGATTTTTCGCACGATGTACAGGCCATGTGCGCGGCCGATGCCAACGCGGGCGTCATCTACATCTGCAACCCCAACAATCCCACCGGCTCGGTCACCGCACGCAAGGACTTGGACTACGCATTGGCGCACAAGCCCAAAGGCAGCGTGTTGGTGGTGGATGAGGCGTATATCCACTTCGCGCAAAGCACGCGCAGCATGGTCGACATGGTTGCCGCAGGCGAAGACGTGGTGGTGTTGCGCACGTTTTCCAAACTCTATGGCATGGCCGGCATCCGCCTGGGCTATGCGGCCGCGCGCCCGGACCTGCTGGCCAAGCTGAAGTTCTACAGCGTCAACAGCTTGCCGGTCACCGCCGCCGCTGCCGGGCTGGCCAGCCTGCGCGATCCTGCACTGGTGCCGCAACGGCGCGCGCGTACCGCCGCTACCCGCACGGATGTGATGGACTTTCTCGCGCGTCAGGGCTATGCGTGCACTGCCTCGGAGAGCAATTGCTTTATGGTCGATGTGAAGCGCCCCGCGGCTGGCTTCAAGGACGATATGGCCACCCATGGCGTGTTCATCGGTCGCAGCTGGCCGGTGTGGCCCACCTGGTCGCGCATTACCGTGGGCACCGACGCGGAGATGGCGCGCTTCAAACACGCGTTCGTGCAGGTGGTTGCCGGTAACCGCGGCCCGCTGCCGGCGCCGGGCGTGGCGACTGCAGCGGCCGATCCGATGGATGCATTTTTCCGTTACGCCTAGAGCGTGTTATGCACTTGGAGGTGAGAGTGTTGGCCGCTGACGGCCAACCCTCCGGGAAGCGCCCTGTGGCGCGCCGAGGCAAGGCGCGCAACGCGGTATCGGCGCGCCACAAAACGCTTCGCACGCACCTCCTTGGTCGATGCGCCCGCTGCGCAGCCGATGCGGGCGTGATGCGCTGCTGATTGTGCATCGGCTACTCTGGCACTGTCGGCCTATCGCCCTCACCGCCGCATCCGCTGTGCTGCAACTTCCCAACGCAGGAGTGTCCTCTTGAAGCTGTTTTCCACGATTGCCTTGTGTGCGCTGGCGCTGATGGCGCCGGCGGCATGGGCACGGACGTGCGCGGTGACCATCACCGGCAACGATCAAATGAAGTTCGACCAGAGCACGATCAAGCTAGCCCCCGAGTGCACGCAGGTGGAGCTCACGCTCAAGCATTCCGGCAAGATGGCCGCCACCGTGATGGGGCACAACTGGGTGTTGACCAAGTCTGCCGATTTCCAGGCGGTGGCCAATGCCGGCGTACGTTCGACCATCGCCGACAGCTATCTGCCCAAGGCCGACGCGCGCGTGATCGCGCACACCAAGGTCATTGGCGGCGGCGACAGCACCACGGTGAGTTTCCCCACCAGCAAGCTGAGCAAGGGCGCAGACTACACGTTCTTCTGCTCGTTCCCCGGGCACTGGGCGATGATGAAGGGCACGCTGACGTTCGGGTGATGCGTGCGGGGCGGCCAACGCTGTCAGGCCTGGCCGCCACACGTGCAAACCTGCGTTGAACGCAGGATACATGCGGATCTGGGTCAGTCAGGTTGTAGCGGCTGATCTGCATGCTGGTTGCTTCCACGCAACAACCCGCGCTGCAATGCCTGCGCAAGCGCGCCTTCGCGGCTGCGCGCGTCGAGCTTGCGGTACAGGTTTTTCAGATGGAATTTGACCGTGTTTTCCGACAGGTGCAGGCAGCGTGCGATCTGCTTGTTGGAATAGCCGCGCGCCAGTTGCGCCAGCACTTCCAGTTCACGCTCGCTGAAGATGTCGCCGGCCGGATCGTCGTCGCCGCTGAGGCGTTCGAGCAACGCCTGGATGGTCAACGCACGCGTGGTGCCGCCCACGGTCTGCGGGTCGTGCTGGCGGAGCGAGCGCAGCATCGCCTTGGCCGGCAAGCCCAGTTCCACGATGGCCTGCCAGCTTTGCGTGAGCGCGACATGGTCCAGCGCGCTGTACAGATACGGCAGGGCGGCGACCAGTTCGCCGCGTTGCTGCAGTACCAGCGCGATGCGTGCACGGGTGCGCGCCAGATGGCAGACATTGTCGTTGGCCAGGCAGGCCTGCTCGATCTGCCCGAGGATGCTCAGCGCTGCGCTGCTGCGCCCGGCCAGGCGATGCCAGCGGGCCAGTGCGAAACCCATCGCCGCCCGATCGTGCCAGCGGTGCGGCGAGCGCAAGGTGTGCGCCAGGCCCGATTCGCCGCCGGTACGTGCGATCAGCACATCGATGGCAGCGTTGCCTGGATGTTCCAGCAACAGCATCAGCCGCCATGCTGCAGCCAGTTCCGACAAGCGCGCCAGCTTGCGTCCGTGCGCAATCTGTTCGATATGCTCCAGCAACAGCAACGCACTGCGTCCGCTGTGGTCGCGCACGCGTTCCAACCCCAGCGCGGTGCCGTATCCGGCGGCCAGCACGTCCATGCCCCCATCGTGTTGCTCCAGCAATTCCAGCGCCGGGTGCAGCAGGTCGGCTGCATCGTCGTGGTGGCCGCGTTCGTAGTGCGACTGCGCAAGCAGGCACTGAGCGGCGGCCTCCAGCACCCGATCCAGTTGCGGGGTACGTGCGCACCAGCTCAGTGCTTGTTGATAGCAGGCTTCCGCATCGCTGAGCCGGCCGCGATAGAACAGGCTCTGCCCCAGCGACAACATTGCCTGGCTGGCACCGACGTCGCTACCGCCGCGCTGCATGGTGTCGCGCGCGTTGCGCGCGTAGCGCTCGGCAACCGCGAACGCGCCTTGCGCAATCGCGGTGGTGGCGCAGATGCAGAGCAACATGCCGCGGCCGAGATGGTCGTCTTCATCCAGTGCGCCGGCCTGGGCGGCGATCTGGGTCAGGCCATGCGGGTTGCCGCAGATTTCATCCAGACGGTCGCGCAATAGCGCCACAACCACGGTGTAATCGCGCTGGAGCGGCTCGCGTAGCGCAGCCGGAAAATCGCGGAAGCGCTCCAGCAACAGGCGTGCGTGGCTGAACTCGCCAAGCCTGATGTGCAGATGCGCCTGGGTGAGATTGAGCGCGGGCGTGTCGCGAATGGTGCGGTGGTCGAAATGGCGCAGTAGTGCGCGCACTTCATGCGTGCCGTGAGTCAGCAGCAGCTGCCAGGTGCCGGCGCGTGCGATGTAGCTGGCGGCAAGTTCGCCGCAGTTGCCGCGCCACGCATGCCGCACCGCTTCGGCAAGATGCTGGTGATCACCGAACCAGCGCGCTGCGCGTTGATGCAGCTGCACGCTCTGCCCTGGATGTTCGCGGTCGAGCAGTTGCTGCAAGAAGTCGGCAAACAGCGGGTGATAGCGGAACCATTCGCGCTCGCCATCCAGCGGCACCAGCAGGCCATGAAAATGCTCCAGCCGTGCCAGCAAGCGGCCGCTGTCCTCGCGCTGGCGCACTGCATCGGCGAGCGCGGCGTTGAAGCGTTCCAGCGGGCTGGTGCGTAGCAGGAGCTCGCGGGTGTCCGGGTCCAGATCGTTGACCACCTGTTCGGCCAGATACGCGGCAATCTGCGCGCTGCGCCCTGAGAAACGTGCGGCGACTTCCTGCTGACGTTGGGTATCGCCTTGCAGCCACAGCCGCGCCAGTTGCAGCGCCACTGGCCAGCCTTCTGTGTAGTTGCGTAGTTCGTCCACCACAGGTGTTGGCACGTGCGGGCCTAGCAACGCCTGCGCTTCGGTGTTGTCGAGCGCCAGCTGCGTGCTGCCGATGCGGCTGAGCTGCGCGTGCAGATCCAGCCGCGCCAGCGGCAGATTGGGCACGCGGCGGGTCGCAAGCACCAGATGCAGACGCCCACCACTGTGTTCGATCAGGCGTAGCACCAGTTCATCGACAGGGCTGCTGCCGAGTCGGTCGTAGTCGTCGAGAATCACGCTGATGCGGCGGGGCGCCGCGCGCAGCGCGCGAATCAGCAATGCCGTCGCGTCGCGCGGGTCGTGATCGCGGTTGTGCAGCACGGTGGCGCACAGCGCGTGATCGGCGCCTGCGTTCTGCAGCGCCAGCGCAAGATGGCCGAGAAAACGCGCAGCGTCGGCATCTTCTTCGTCCAGCGACAGCCATGCCACCGGGCCCTGCTCGCGCGTACTCAGGTGCGCATGCCACTGCGCCAGCAGCGTGGTCTTGCCGAATCCGGGTGGGGCGAGCAATAGCGTCAGCGGGCGTGCCTGCGCCTGATCCAGCGCAGCCAGTAGCGCGCCGCGCACCACCGCGGCGGGGCGCGGCAACGCAGGCTCCAGCTTGCCGGCAAGCAGCCAATCGGGAATCGCGGGGTCGCGCGAGGG
Source organism: Xanthomonas citri pv. citri (assembly GCF_000961215.1). Classification (NCBI taxonomy): domain Bacteria; kingdom Pseudomonadati; phylum Pseudomonadota; class Gammaproteobacteria; order Lysobacterales; family Lysobacteraceae; genus Xanthomonas; species Xanthomonas citri. The sequence continues at coordinate 4,003,097 of NZ_CP008998.1, read as the reverse complement.
TGACGGGCGCGGGGTGAGCAGCGCAACAGGCTTGAGCATGAGGCGAGAGCGGCCGTATCGAGCGTCGACAGCGTGCCGGCTCGGCACGCTGCAGATCGGGGTGAAACAGCGGCAATGCAGCGTAATCACCTGATTCGGCGACGACGGTGCAGCGGCTGCTTCGAGGGTCCCCACCCATGCCCGTCCCTGAGCACCTTTCAGAAACATATGACAGCGACAGGACAAAAGCAAAGTGTGCTGCGCCGAGTTGAGGACTTCACCGCGGCAGATGCGCCTGCTTGTGCGCAGGTGAAGGAACGCTAGAGGTCGCCTGGTGCCGGTGGTGCGCGTTCGGAGGCACCGCCACACAGCCTTAGGGCACGCGGTCACGCGTACCGCCTTGCAGGTGCTGCTGGCGCAAACGAAATGCGCTACCCGCACAGCCAGACTTACATGCAACTCCGGTGAAGCGAACCTCGCCAACATTCTGAGCAACCGCAAGTGCGGCACGATCACGCGCACCGCAAACCCTCAAGGCCGCGCGCTAACTGCTCACCGATTCCCAACTCCCCATTCCCGATTCCCAGCCGATCAGCGCGCCACTTCCGCAAATGCCTCGCGCGCTGCCGCCAGCGTGGCGTCGATCACCGCCTCGTCGTGCGCACTGGACATGAAGCCGGCTTCGTACGCCGAGGGCGCCAGGTACACGCCCTGCTGCAGCATCGCGTGAAAGAATCGGTTGAAGGTGGTGATGTCGCACGCCGTGGCCTGTGCGTAGCTCTCCACGATGTCGTCGGTGAAGAACAGCCCGAACATGCCGCCAACCTGGTTGGTGGTGACGGCGATGCCGGCTGCGCGCGCAGCATCTTCCAGGCCTTCGCACAGCATGCTGGTGGCCTCGCTCAAGCGCGTGTGGAAGCCCGGCTCCTGCACCAGCTCCAGCATCGCCAGGCCTGCAGCCATGGCCACCGGGTTGCCCGACAAGGTGCCGGCCTGGTAGATCGGCCCGGCCGGAGCAACCTGCTCCATCAAGTCGCGGCGGCCGCCGTAGGCGCCCACCGGCATGCCGCCGCCGATGATCTTGCCGAAGGTGGTCAGGTCCGGGGTGACGCCGTAATGCGCCTGCGCACCACCGAGCGCGACGCGGAAGCCGGTCATCACTTCGTCGAAGATCAGCAACGCGCCGTGCCGCGTGCACAGCGTGCGCAGATGCTGCAGATAGCCGGCCTGCGGCGGAATGCAGTTGGCGTTGCCGACCACCGGCTCGATGATCACCGCCGCCACCTCCGCACCAATCTCGTCGAACAGCGCGGTGGCGCCCTCGAAGTCGTTGAAGCTCAGCGTGGCGGTCAGCTCGCTCAGCCCTGCGGGTACGCCGGGCGAGGTCGGTACGCCCAGGGTCAGCATGCCGCTGCCGGCCTTGACCAGAAACGAGTCGCCATGGCCGTGATAACAGCCTTCGAACTTGATGATGCGATTGCGCCCGGTGGCGCCACGCGCCAGGCGTACCGCCGACAGCGTCGCTTCGGTGCCGGAGTTGACCATGCGCACCATCTCGCAGGAGGGCACCAGCCGGGTGATGGTCTGCGCCATCGCTACTTCGGCTGCGCACGGTGCACCGAACGAGAGCCCGTTGCGGATCGACTGCTCGACCGCTTCGCGCACGGCGGGGTGGTTGTGCCCGGCAATCATCGGCCCCCACGAGCCCACGTAGTCGATGTAGCGGTTGTCGTCGACATCGAACAGATATGGGCCATCGGCGCGCGCCACGAAGAATGGCTCGCCGCCGACCGACTTGAACGCCCGTACCGGCGAGTTGACGCCGCCGGGTAGCAAGGTCTGCGCCTGGGCGAACAGGGCGTGGGAGCGGGAATGGTTCATGCGCAGATCCTTGAGGAGTACCGATTGGGGGCATCGACGCCCGGCAGCGGGCATCGCGTCCGCCATTGTCAGGCCTGCGGCCTCGCGCGCCTACCCGCAGGGAGCCCGCCTACCCGTCGGAGTGGGCGGGTGGGGGAACTCGGCTGCCTATGATCGAACGCGACGGGATCGACAGTTTGGAATGAGCTGATGGCGCCCCGTCATTGGCATCCGGCTGTAGATGTTCAGAAAGTGTGATTTCGGTAGCCGATGGCACCGTTCATTTGTCGCTTGCCGACAGTTCAAGACCTGGGGAGAGAGCATGAACCGTAGTATCCAGAAGCGTGCCTTGGCATTGGCCTTGGTCGTGGCCATGGGCAGCGTCCACGCGCAGTCCACCACCGGCAGCATCGTCGGTAGCGTGGGGCAGGGCAGTGGCACGAGCGTGCTGGTGGAAAACAACAGCGGCTTCAGCCGCGAGGTGCCGGTGGACGCGCGCGGTCGCTACACCGCCGGCAATCTGCCGCTGGGCACCTAAAAAGTGACGGTCAAGCGCGAAGGCGCGGTGGTGGAAACGCGCGAGAACGTCGCCATCACCGTCGGGGCCAATACCGACGTGTCGTTTGCTGCCAGCGCCGCGGGGAGCGGCGTGCAGACCCTGGACAGCGTCACCGTCAGCGCCGCCAGCCTCACCACCATCGATGTCAGCAGCGTCGATACGCGCACCGTCGTCACCGCCGAACAGTTGCAGCAACTGCCGCTGGGCCGTACCGCCGAAGCGATCGCGCTGCTGGCACCGGGGGTGGTGGTCAACAGCGGCGGTTTCGACAACGGCCCGCTTGGCGGCTCGCTCCCCAGCTTCGGCGGCTCGGCCGCCAGCGAGAACGCGTACTACCTGAACGGTTTTAACACCACCACCATCAGCAACAACCTGGGCGGCCTCACCCTGCCGTACGGCGCCATCGACCAGCAGGAAATCTTTACCGGCGGCTACGGCGCGCAGTACGGCCGCGCCAACGGCGGCGTGATCAACCAGATCGGCAAGCGCGGCACCAATGAGTGGAAGTTCGGCGCTGCAGTGATCTGGGAGCCGAACGGCCTAAGGGCCAATCAGCGCGACATCTATTGGCGCCCGGACAGCCAGGGCAGCACCATCAACAACGCTGCCTATCGCTATGCGCGTGCGGCCAATGGCCTGTATCAGCCCGCCAGTGAGGCCGAAGCCAACCAGACCACCTACAGCGCCTATGTCGGCGGACCCATCATCCAGGACAAGCTGTTCTTCTTCCTGGCCGCCGAGCAGGTGAATTCTGACGGCGTGCGCGTAGGCACCAATCGCGACACCGACAACGGCCGCACCGGCGGCCTCACCGACTACGACTACAAGCAGAAACGCTGGTACGCCAAGGTGGACTGGAACATCACCGACAACCATCTGATCGAGGTGACCGGTGCCAGCGACGTCGCCGAAACCAATGGCTCGATCTATCGCTACGATTATGTTGCGCGTGAGCGTGGCGCCTACTTCACCGACGAATCCACCTGGAAAACCGGGCCGACGCTGTTCACCGGCAAGTACACCGGCTATCTGGGCGACAACCTCACCGTGACCGCCCTGTACGGCAAGATGAGAACGCCGGACGAACTGACGCCGTTCAACTACAACGCCGCCAATGGCCCGGTGATCAATAGCGCCGCATTGCAGAATCCTGCCTACACCGGCGGCACACCGCGCATCGGCAACCAGCTGGTCACTTCGGTCAGCTCGCCGGACCGCGAGTACAAAAAAGACAACCAGCGCCTGAATCTGGAATGGCGCATCGGCCACCACACGCTCAACTTCGGTATCGATAACCAGAAGTCCGAAGGTATCGATGTCGGCTCGATCCTCTCTGGCCCCGGCTTTGCCTGGACCTACGGACAGACCAACGACCCGTACGGGCTGGCCACCGGCGGTCTGGTCAGCCAATCGGCCAATGAAGCCGGCGGCATCGGTGCGCCAAGCCCGGGTTTGGTGGATCCGGTCAACGGATCCAGTGGCTACTACGTGGTGCGCAACATCAACACCAGCCTGTATTCGTACGAGGCCAAGCAACGCGCCTACTACATCGAAGACAAGTGGCAGGTCACCGACAATCTGCTGCTGAGCCTGGGCTTGCGCAAGGACGAGTTCACCAACTACACCCCGTTCGGCGATCCCTACATCGAAATCGACAACGCGTGGGCGCCGCGCCTGGGCTTTAGCTGGGACGTCAATGGCGATTCCAGCTTGAAGGTGTTCGGTAACCTTGGCCGTTACTACCTCGGTCTGCCGCTATCGGCGGTGAGTCTGTTCACCCCGGCCACCATCACCGATACCTACTACACCTACAGCGGCATCAATGCCGACGGCACGCCGATCCTGGCGCAGCAGCTGGGTTCGGCGGTGTCGGCCAATTCGCGCTTCGGTCGCATTGCCGACGTACGCACCGCGGTGGCCAAGGACATCGAAGGCGAAAACCAGGACGAACTCATCCTCGGGTTTACCAAGCAACTCGATAGCGGCTGGGTGCTGGGCGTGCGCGGCACGCATCGCCGCCTCAATGCCGGCATCGACGACCAGAACTACGATGTCTCCAATACCGCGTTGATCGATGCGGCAGCGGCGCAAGGCGTGACCATCGATTTTTCCAAGGTGGCGGGCGCATCGTTGATCAATCCGGGCCAGACCAATACCTGGGGGGTGATTGGCACCGATGGCCAGTTCCACGAAGTATCGGTGAGCCGTGAGGCGGCAGGTTTCCCGAAGTTCAAGCGCAATTATTCGGCGGTGGAATTCAATCTGGAGCGTCCGTTCGACGGCAAGTGGTATGCCAAGGTCAACTACGTCTGGTCGCATAGCTACGGCACCACCGAAGGCCAGGTGCGTTCGGATCTATGGCGCACCGGCGGCGCGCTCGGTAGCTATCAGGGCCAGGCCTCGGTCTCGACCACGCAGAGCTGGGACCACGCGGCGTTGATGGAACACTTCAACGGCGATCAATCCAACGATCATCGCCATCAGCTCAAGTTGTTCGGCTTCTACCAGTTCACCCCGCAATGGGGCGCCTCGGCCAATTTCAGCCTGATCTCCGGCGCTCCGCACAACTGCCTGGGCAACTACTACGGGACCGAATACAGCGGCCGCGATCCGGCCGGCTATGGCGGCAGTGCAATTACCGGCGGCCCTTACCACTACTGCTACAACCCGCAGACCGGCACCGGCGTGGCATCGCCTCCCGGCTCGCAGGGGCGCCTGGGCTGGATCGCGCAGCTGGATATGGGCGTGACCTACAAGCCGGCCTTTGCCGACGGCAAGCTTGCAGTGCGCTTTGACGTGTTCAACATCACCAACGAGCAGACCGCGACCAACATCTACCCGTTCTCGCAGCTGCCCGACAACACCACCAACCCGCTATGGGACCAGGTCGTCGCCTATCAGGCGCCGCGCTCGGGCCGGGTGACGTTGAGCTACGATTTCTAATCGCGTCATTTGATACTGCAGTCCCGGCAGCGACGCGTGGTGGCACGCGTCGCTGTTTTTTGTTTCGGGGATGGCGGTCGAATTGGGGCGGCTCTGCTGAGTGAAGACAGACAGCCGGCTTGCTGAGCGCAGTGCACTTGATCTCGGCGTTCGGCTAGCAGGGGTACGTCATGATCGCCTGTATGCATCGCTTTCAATAAAACTGCCAGCAAACTGTCTGGCGAAGGCACCGCGCACGCGACGTTCGAGGCGACGCGATGCAGTGAAATACATGTCGCGGTCTTGAAGTGGATTGGACGGTTTGTATGACCAAGCCTAGGAGCCTTAGATCTGCTTCTTGGCTGCAGGGCCCTTGCCCGCCTACCATCGCGGGACACGCTGCAAGTACGTCCCTGTAAGCTCTTACGCGGCATCCATGCCGCGTAAGGTCCCGCGCCGGTAGGCGGGCAAGGGCCTGTCGCGTTGGTTGGTGTGCATGTGAGAGCAGCGCTTGAGGCGCTTTCCACATCGGTCAATCACCAGCTTCTCTTGTCATTCTCTCGTCGTGCCTGGCAAGTGCCATAACGAAGCAATCGGCAGCAGCGTGGCCGCCCATGCAATGACCCGCTCTCGGTTGGCCGCCAGCCAACTTTCTGGTGCGGTGTCCTCGCCACTTGCGGGACCGTTGGCGGCATGGATGCCGTCATCGAGCCTCCAAGGACGGATTTAAGGCGTGTCCCGCGAGCGGCGAGGGCACCGCGCGCGCGACGCACCCGGCTGTTCACCCAAGCGATGCAGCGAAATGAAAAACACGCTGTCTTTAAATCGATTGAAGCGCTTGGATGAACAACTTTCAAAGCTTGCCGCGCTGAGCCGCAAACCCTGCGCGATACCCCTGTACCGCTGCGACCGGATCCGGCGCCGCGTACACGCCACTGACCACCGCAATGAGATCGGCACCCGCAGTCACCAGCGCAGGCACCTGCGCTGGTGCGATGCCGCCGATCGCCACGCGCGGCACGTCAAGCTCGGCCGCTTGCTGTAGCAGCGCAGGCGTTGCGCGCCGCGTGGTCTGCTTGGTGGTGGTGGGGAAGAACGCACCGAACGCGACATAGCTCGCCCCGGACGCCGCCGCTGCGCGCCCGCGCTCGATATCGTCGTAGCACGACACCCCGATGATGGCCTGCTCGCCCAGCAGCGCGCGCGCTGCCGCCACGTCGCCATCGTCTTCGCCCAGATGCACGCCTTGCGCACCGACCTGCGCCGCCAGCTGCGCATCGTCGTTGATGATCAACGGCACGCCATGGGCCGCGCATGCCTCGCGCAAGGCGCCGGCCTGGCGCAGCCGCAGCGCCGCATCCGCCTGCTTGTTGCGGTATTGCAGCCAAGTGATCGACCCCAGCAACGGGGCCGTGCGCAGGAGCAAGCGCTGCGTGTTGGGCTCGTCGGGGGTGATCAGGTAGACGCCGCGAACGTTAGGACGGTTGGGCATGGCAACGCTTCCGAAAGCGGTGGATGGGATGGGACAATGCAGGCCCACTGTTGCATGGCCGCGATTATCCGATGAGCGAGACAGCCACGACCACCTACCGCACCTGGATGTGCGTCGTCTGCGGGTTTCTCTACCACGAGGCCGACGGCATCCCCGAAGAAGGCATCGCCCCGGGTACCCGCTGGCAGGACGTCCCCGACACCTGGACCTGCCCCGATTGCGGCGTGACCAAGGAAGACTTCGAAATGGTGGAGCTCGACTGAGCTGCCGCCAACGGCGTGCAATCAGGCGGTGTTCTCTACCGTGATGCTGTTGCGATGGGGGCACGAGAATGCGTGCGTTGCCGAGAACCACACGGCGATGCCCTATCTGGGTAGCCTGGCCTACCCAGCCAGCGCGTAGACCGGCTCAATGCGCCCGCGCGCGCTGGCTGTTCAATTCCACCAGGTGTTCATGCAGATTAGCCGCGTCCTGCGCGCCCGGGTTGAGCACCAGGTAGCGCGAGAGATCGTGGCGTGCGCCGTTGCGGTGGCCCAGATGCAGATAGGCCATGCCGCGGTCGCGCAGGGCCTCGGGTTGGTCGGGCACCAGCTTCAGGATGCGGTCGGCGCTGCGGGCGGCGCGGTCCCATTGCTCGGCATCGGCATAGACGCCGTGCAGGTTGCGCAGGATGCGGATCAAGATCGCGCGGTGCGGGGCGGGGTCGAGAATCTGCGCCAGCGCGCGGTCGTCGGGAATTTCGCCGCCCAGATGCGGGCGCGCACGCTCGCGCAGCTCATCCACGCCCAGCGGACGGCCGCCATTGAACGGGTCCATCACCAGCACGCCGTCATCCACCGGCAGACGCACCAGGAAATGGCCGGGAAACGACACTCCCGCCAACGGGATGCCCAGCCGGCGCGCCACTTCGATCTGCACCATCGCCAGCGAAATCGGATTGCCCAGCCGGCGCTCGAACACCTGGTTGAGGTAGCTGTTGCGCGGGTCGTAATACTCGTCGTGATTGCCCGAATAGCCCAGCTCGTCGAACAGGTAGCGATTGACCGCCGCCATCTTCAGCGGCCAAAGATCGATTGCCTCCACTTCCCGGCGCAGATGCTCGACGTGGCTCTGCACCAGCGTGTCGTACAGCCCGGCATCCAGCTGCGGATACTCGTCGCGCGCGATCAGCAGCGCGGTGGACATCAACGGCACCGCATCGTCGTCCAGGCTGGCGAGCGCGGTCCAATGGGGAAGTGGGAGCATGTCGACCATGCTGCCAAGAGTGTCGGCAAGCGGCGCAGGGTTCAAGTCCGGTACTTCCTGACAGGGACACGGGCCGCATGCATGCGTAACGCCGACAGGCGGCGCTGCGTCCGACGGCCGCAGGCGCCGTTCGGGAAGGTGACGCGCAGGTCTCACCCATCGGCAGGCCGCCATGCCCCTGGCTGGCATGGCCCTAGAGCCTGCGCGCAGCCGCTTACTTGAGCGTCGGGATGTCCGGGCTGAAGCGCAGCGTGGCGCCATCCTTGAGGCCGAGCTTGGCGGCCTGGCCGGCATTTAGCTCCAGCACGTAGCGCGCGGGCTGCTTGCTGGGGTAGGGCGGACAGGCGTCGCCGGCCGAACACGGCGGCACATCGCGCTGCTGGGAAACCAGCCGGCGCTGCTCATCGAAATACAGGATATCCAGCGCGATTTTGGTGTTCTTCATCCAGTACGCCATCGGCTCCTGGCGGTCGTGGATGAACAGCATGCCGCGGTCCTGGTCCATGGCATCGCGAAACATCAGCCCCTTGGCGCGATCGGCATCGTTGCGCGCCAGTTCTACCTTGTAGCGCGTGCCTGCCAGTTCCACCCAGCTGTCGCCGCTGCTGGCGCAGCCGCCAAGCAGGACCAGAAGCGCAAGGATCATAAAACGAACACAACGCATGCGGCATACCAACTGGCAAGGATGCCGCACGATCTGCCAAGCGGCCGTGTGCGTCAAGCTGCTGCGGTGCGTTGTGCGGTTGCTGCAAGCGCGATGTGTGCGACCCGCCATCGCTTCGCAATGCGGGCCGTCACTGCGCATGCGAAGGCCCGCACGCGATCCTCAGATCACCTGCGGTGGCTCGCCGCCCACGATCACCACGTCGGCCGGGCGCCGCGCGAACAAACCCACGCAGACCACGCCGGGAATCTGGTTCAAGCTGCGCTCCAGGCCCACCGGGTCGGTGACTTGCAGGTGATGCACGTCCAGCACCACGTTGCCGTTGTCGGTCACCACGCCATCGCGCCACACCGGCTGGCCGCCGGTCAGCGCCAGGATCTGCCGGGCGACCAGGCTGCGCGCCATCGGAATCACTTCCACCGGCAGCGGGAACTTGCCCAGCACCGGCACCTGCTTGCTCGGGTCGACGATGCAGATGAAGCGCTCGCTGGCTTCGGCGATGATCTTTTCGCGCGTCAGCGCTGCGCCGCCTCCCTTGATCAGGCAGCGGTTCGGGTCGCACTCGTCGGCACCGTCCACGTACAGCGACAGATTGCCGGTGTGATTGAGGTCCAGCACCTCGATGCCATGCTGGCGCAGGCGCGCGGTGCTCTGTTCGGAGCTGGACACGGCGCCCTTGATGCGATGGCCGATGCGGCCCAGCGCGTCGATGAAGTAAGCCACCGTCGAACCGGTGCCCACTCCGACGATCATGCCGTCTTCCACGTAATCGATCGCTTTCTCGGCGGCCAGGCGTTTTGCTTCGGACATGGGTAAGAGCTCGGGATTCGTGATTGGGGAGTCGAGATTCGTCAAGGCGGTGCAACGCGGGCGGGCAGTGGGTCAATCTCCAATGCCCAATCCCGATCACGGCTATTCCATCGCCAGCAACACTTTCCACTGCGCGGCGGTGACCGGCAGGATCGACAGGCGGTTGCCGCGCGCGATCAGCGGGAAGCCTTCGCCAAGCGCATCGGCCTGTTGCTTGATTTCGTCCAGCGAAATCGTGCGTGTGAGTTTGCGCTCGAACGCCACGTCCACCAGCATCCAGCGCGGGTCTTCGCGCGTGGACTTGGGATCGTGGTAGTCGGAGGACGGGTCGAACTGGGTGTCGTCCGGATACGCCGCGCTCGCCACCTTGGCGATGCCGACGATGCCGGGCACCTTGCAGTTGGAATGATAGAAAAACACGCCGTCGCCCACGTGCATGCCATCGCGCATGAAGTTGCGCGCCTGGTAATTACGCACGCCGTTCCACGGCTCGGTGCCGACACGTTCCAGATCATCGATGGAGAACGTGTCCGGTTCGGACTTCATCAACCAGTAGCGCTTGCGGGCAGTCATTCGGAAACGGTGTCGTCTTTCAGGAAGGTGGCGTGTTCGGTACAAATGGCGTCGACCGCCACATCCCATGCTTCGGAGGGCAGGGCGGGCACCTGCTGCGCAGCGAAGCCAACACCGACCAGCCAGGGAGGCGGCGCCTGGCGATGCCGGAACGCGAAGCTGCGATCATACCAGCCGCCTCCCATCCCCAGCCGACGGCACGCCGCATCGAAACCGGTCAGCGGCGTGACCACCAGTGCCATCTCCTCCGGTGCCAGCGTGTCGGCGCGTGCCACGTCCGGCTCCGGAATGCCGTAGCGATTGCTGACCAGCGGCTGGCCCGGCCGCCATGGCGCAAAGCGCAGCACGCGCCCATCCAGTACCGGCAGGCAGTAGCGCAACCCCGCCGGCAGGGCCAGCTGCCAGCGATGCAACCCAATTTCCCCATCCATCGCCCAGTAGCCGGCCACGGCGCCGCCATGCGGTGCGAACGGCAGCGCCAGCAAACGCTCCGCCAACGCATCGGCTGCGGCCAGGCGCTGCGCCGCCGGCAGGCTGCGGCGGTGTGCGCGCAACTGCTGGCGCAACGTATCTCGGTCCTCGGTCATCGGTGTCTCGCAGCGCAATCGGTGTCGCATTGTCGAATGCGCGCACGCGCCTGCCTAGCGTGCGTGCGATGCGGGCCGCAGCTGCGCCTGCGCTGCGGGCGTGCCGATAGAGCCGTACGGTGCGCGCACTGCCGGGACATGTCCCCTGCATCTGCATCTGCACATGCAGGGGCGATGCAGCGTGCGCGTCGCCACACGCGGCAACGCCACCGACACAGCACCAGCGCCGCGACCGCGACCGCAACACACCGGCAGTGCAGCTTCAGCCAGCGCACGTCAGACCATCAGACGCGCAAAAAGAAACGACGCCCGAAGGCGTCGTTTCAGATTTGCATTCTCCGCCGTGACGATGCGGGCGAAACGACCTTGAACCCGGGGTTCAAGTGGGGACGTTGTGAGGCCATCGGGCTTCCCGCTACAAGGCGGACTTGCACACCCGGCTTCGTCGCGCCCCCGTGGTCGTAATTAAGGGACAAGGCGAATGTTTTGCACGCTGTCGTTTACCGCAGAGAACGCAGGGGAATTATAGACCTCTGTGCCGCGATGGCTAGCCCACTCGTCGGTCAGCGGGCTTGAGGATTCATATTTGCGATGGCAGTGCGAATTCCACTCAGCGCGGTGTGTCGGCAACGCTGTCGAGCCGGCGATTCAAGGTGTCCAGCGTATTGGCCAGCTCGCGATCGTAGAGCGCCTGCTGTTCGCGCAATTGCTGCAACTCATGCGCCAGATTGAGCGCAGCCAGCACCGCGACACGATCCACTGCCGCCATGCGATTGCTGCCGCGGATCTCACGCATGCGTAGATCCAGCAGCCGCGCGGCAGCGGTGAGACTTTCGCGCTCGTCTGCCGTCACGCCCACCGTGTATTCACGATCCAGAATACGCACGCTGACCGGTTCGTTGTTGCTCACGTGTGCTGCTCCAATGACTTCAGGCGGGCGATCATCGCTTCCACCCGCGAGCGCGCCTGCTCGTTCTTGGTCAACAGTTGCGAGCGCTCGCCGATGAGTTGCTCCTGTTGATGACGCAAGCTGCGATTCTCGTCGGTGAGCCGTTGGGTACGCTCCACCAACGCCTCCACGCGGGCGGCGAGTGCGCGGATCTGAGCGAGGGCGGCAGCGTTGTCCATGCGCTCACGATAGGGGCGCGTGCGCGGGGTGGTCAAGCGCCCACGCCTGCCCCGATTCCCAGCGTCAGCACAAGCCCTGCAAGGCCTGGCACAGGATCCAGGCAAGCCGGCATCGCAGGCGTGGATGCGCACTGACATGCGCAGATCGCGGCCCACGCAGGCCGCCTTGGTACACTGGGAAGTCACATCGCCGGCCGTGCGCCGGCACCTTTCGCTCTTCAGCCTGGATGACCCAATGGATCTGCCCGACGTAACCGCTGTGCAACACGAAAGCCGCCAGCTCGCGCTGGCGTCCTCTGCAGCGGAGTTGCATGGCGGGCTGTGCGGGTGGCTCTCCGGCGGCGGCGCCGACAGTGCCGACTGGCTGGCGCGCATTCTGGCCGACAGCGGTCAGGTGGCACCCAGGCAGGGTGGGGCGCTGGATCAGCTGCGGCAGGCCACCGTGGCGCAACTGGAAGACCGCGATTTCGCCTTCGAGTTGCTGCTGGTCGAAGACGGCGCCCCGTTGCCGGCGCGCACCGATGCGTTGTTCGACTGGTGCCGCGCCTTTCTGGGCGGCTTCGGCCTGGCTGCGCAGCAGCGTCCGGCGCTGAGCGAAGAAGGCGAGGAAGCGCTGCAGGATCTGGCGCGTCTGGCGCAGGCCTCCAGCGACGACTTCGATACGGCCGACGAGGACGACACCGCATTGGCCGAGATCGAAGAATTCGTGCGCGTGGCGGTGCTGTTGCTGCATGGCGACTGCGTGATGGGGCCGCGCTTTCGCCAGCGTCTGAACTGACTGCCGGCATGAAGAAGCTCACCGGGATTGGCGCGGCCGAGTACGCGCGCCGGCGCAAGCAGCTGATGCAAATGGCGGGCGAGCAGGCGATTCTGATCTTGCCGGCCGCGCCTGAGCGCGTGCGTAGCCACGACACGCATTACCCGTATCGACAAGATTCGGATTTCTGGTATCTGAGCGGGTTTCCGGAGCCCGAAGCGGTGCTGGTGCTGGTGCCCGGCCGCAAGCATGGCGAAGCGATTCTGTTCTGCCGCGAACGCGATGCCGGGCGCGAAGCCTGGGATGGCCCGCGCGAAGGTCAGGAAGGTGCGGTGGAGCGCTTCGGCATGGACGATGCGTACCCCATCGACGATGTCGACGAGATCCTGCCCGGCCTGCTGGAAGGGCGTAGCCGCGTGTACTACCACTTCGGGCGCGATGTCGATTTCGATCTGAAATTGATCGGCTGGCTCAAACGCGTGCGCGAGCAGGTGCGCCACGGGGCGCAGCCGCCGCACGAATTCCTCGAGCTCGGGCATCTATTGCACGAGCAGCGCCTGTTCAAATCACGCGACGAAATTGCGCTGATGCAGCAGGCTGCCGACATCAGCGTGCGCGCGCACCGTGCAGCGATGCGGCTGGCGCGGCCGGGTGTGCATGAATACGAGCTGCAGGCCGAGGTCGAGCGCGAATTCCGCGCTGCCGATGCATGGCCGGCATACGGCAGCATCGTCGGCACCGGCAGCAACGCCTGCGTGCTGCACTACCGCGCCAACAATGCGCGCAGCCGCGATGGCGAGCTGGTGCTGATCGATGCCGGTGCCGAATATCGCGGCTATGCGGCCGATATCACCCGCACCTTTCCGGTCAACGGCCGCTTCACGCCAGCGCAGCGTGCACTGCACGATCTGGTCGGTGCTGCGCAGGCGGCTGCGCTTGCACAGGCGCGCCCCGGCGTGGCGTACGAAGCCGGGCATCTGGCGGCGGTGGAAACGCTGACCGAAGGCCTGCTGCGCCTGGGGCTGCTCAAGGGCAAGCTCGAGCGCAACATCGACGATGGACACTAGAGGCGCTTTTATCGGCACAAGACCGGCCACTGGCTGGGCCTGGATGTGCACGATGTGGGCGACTACCGGCTGGCCGGCGATTCGCGGCTGCTCGAGCCCGGCATGGTGTTCACCATCGAGCCGGGGCTTTACGTATCGGCCGACGACACTTCGGTAGAGGCCAAGTGGCGCGGCATCGGCATTCGCACCGAAGACAATGTGCTGATCACTGCCGATGGCCATCGCGTACTGACCGATGCGCTGGCGCGCAGTGCCGACGAGATCGAAGCGGAGATGGCCGGCGGCGCGTGAGCGCCGGCGCGGGTAGGTGGCAAGGACCGACACGACGTGGCGGGCGTCATGACGTAAGCCGCAGGCGCAGCGCAATTGCGGCAGTCGTGCCGTGGTGCACGCCGATTCCCGGCATCGGCTGCACGTGCCTGGCGGCTGCGCAGGCCTATGTTGGCTGCAGTTATTGGCCCAGCTGCGGCGCCTGCGTGCGTTCGGGCTGTCGCACTGGCTCGCTCGGCCCGCCGAGTTGACGCGCGCGCTCGAACGATTGCTCTTCCGGCGTGGCCAGCGCCTGTTCGGTTTTCATGTGCGCGCGCAGATGCGCCGGGTTGGCCGGATCGCCCTGCACCACGAACACGTTCTCGCCGCCGTGCACGCCGCGATTGTTCGCTTCGCTCATCAGTACATGATCCACGCGCGACAGCCCACCTTCCTTGGCCAGTGGCAACAAGGCGGCGGTGAGGCGTGCGCTGGTCTGGTCGGGGGCGCGGCCGTGCGCCGCATCGATCGCATGCACGCCGCGTTGGATCTGTTGATACATCGGGTGGTCCGGGTGCGAGCTCTGGCGGGGGTCGTTCATGGCGGTGTTCCGTGTGGTGGTGTCCGAACGTTGCGGGGCGTGATCGGGTGGTGGATGGCGCGGCTGATAGCCCCTTCAGGCGTTGGCCATGCCGGCCCGGGACTCCAACCGTGGCGTGGTCAGGCGCGCCTGATGCTCATGCGGCGGCGAAGACCGGGCGGGTCAGATTTTCCGCGCTGCCGTCGGTGCACACCACCTCATCTTCGATGCGAATGCCGCCGTATGGCTTGAACGCTTCCACGCGCTGCCAGTCGACGCTGGCGGCGTGGCCGTTCTTCTTCACTTCGTCCAGCAGCATGTCGATGAAGTACACGCCAGGCTCGATCGTGACCACCATGCCGGGCTCCAGCACGCGGGTCAGGCGCAAATACGGGTGGCCGGGCGGGCGTTCGATGCGGCCGCCGCGGTCGCTGGCGGCAAAACCGGCCACATCGTGCACTTGCAGGCCGATCAGATGGCCCAGGCCGTGCGGGAAGAACGCAGCGCTGACGCCGGTGGCCAAGGCCGCTTCCGGCGAGACGGTCAGGATGCCGAACTCCTTGAGGATGCCCATCAACGCCAGATGCGCGTCGATGTGCAGCTGCTTGTAGTCCACGCCGGCGCGCACGTTCTGGCCCATGCGCAGCTGGGCGGCATCCACTGCATCGATCAGCGCCTGAAAGTCGCTGTCGGGGTCGGCCGCGTAGGTGCGGGTGATGTCGCTGGCGTAGCCGTATGCGGAAGCGCCGGCGTCGATCAGGAAGCTACGCAGCGGTTGCGGCGGCTGCTGGCCCAGTTCGGTGTAGTGCAGCACCGCGCCGTGTTCGTTGAGCGCGATGATGTTGCCGTACGGCAAGTCATTGGCGTCCTGGCCCACTGCCGCGCAATACGCCATGTGGATGCCGAATTCGCTCTGTCCGGCGCGGAACGCTGCTTCCGCAGCGCGATGGCCGCGCACCGCCAGTTGCTGGGCGATGCGCAGCAATGCCAGCTCGTAGGGCGTCTTGAACGCGCGCTGGTATTCCAGGTAATCGAGCACCGGCTGCGGGTTGTTCGGCACATACGCACCGAGCGTGCTGTGTGGCTCGCCGAGAATCGCGCAGCGCTCAGCGTGTTTGGGCAGCAGCGCCAGCGCCTGGTCCGGGGTGCGGATGATGTGGATGTCGCAGTGATCGACCCACCAGCCGCTGGGCGCGTCGGGCACCACATGCCAGTAGTCGAACGGCTGATAGAAGATCACCGTCGGGCGCTTGCCCGGCGTGTAGACCAGCCAGCTGTCGGGGACCCGTGTCAGCGGTACCCAGGCCTTGAACTGCGGGTTCACCGCGTAGGGGTAATCGCGGTCGTCGAACAGCTGGTAATGCGTGCTGCCGCTGGGAACCACCAGATGCTCGAAACCGCCGCGTTGCAGCGCTTCGTCGGCGCGCGCGGTGAGGGTGCGCAGGTGGTCGGAGTACAGGCTGCTCAGGGAGGGCTGGGGCATGCGGGGCTCGATCGGCAATGCAAAGGCGATGCGCAGTTTGCCGCAATCCCTGCAATGGCGCTGTGTCCTTGCATGGCCGACAACCAAGGTGCAATCGTCAAAGGGCGGCGGCTGGCCCGAAGGCACAACGGTGGGCGCATCGTGCCTGCTGCGCCACGTATCGGCAGCGCCCGCTTGGCCATTGCGCAGCCGTGTGCCGGCCGCGCTTACCCGGCCAGATGTTCTTCGGCGATCCAGGCGCGCAGACGCTGCCGGTGCGGCTCGGACATGGTCAGGAAGCGGAAGCCCGCCCAGGCCTGTCCGGGGGCGTGTGCGGCTTCGGACCACAGCAGATGCACGCCGACATCGATCTCGGTCGCGCGGCCGACCCGCTCGGGCAGCGAAAAGCGCAACTGGTACAAGGCATCGTCGTGCAGGGGCACCGAGGCCAACAACAGCATGCCGGTTTCGGACACATTGCCGACCCGGCCGATCTGCACCTCGCTGAGCGTGTCGATGACCGGCAGCAGGTCGGTCGGCTGGCGGCGCGGTGCGCGGCGGGTGTCCTGGATCATGGCTGGGCCTCGGCGACAGGCGACTGGCCGGCCAGGCTGCGCAGCGTGCGCACGGTGGCATGCCAGGCGCGATCGATCAGACGCGATTTTTCTTCCACCACCAAACGTGCCTGCCCACCGGCCATCAGCCGTGCCAGGCTGTCCAGCGAGTGCTCGCCCACCTTCTGCCCACGCTGATTCACGAACAGCGCGTTGCCGGTCATCGGGCTGTACCAGGACAGGCGTTGCCGGCGCAGGTCACCTTGCTGGTTGACCACGAATTCGAACCAGGTGCCGAACGGCAAGCTGCGCACCTGCAGGTAGCACTCCTCTTCGGCAGGCGTGCGCGGCGTGGCCGCCTGCTTGCGCGGAGCGCTGTCGCCCTGGTCGCCAAGCCGCGCGCGTGCCTTGAGTTTGGCGGCGAGCTCGGTGCGCGAGGTCACCTCGTCCTCGCCACCGGGCGTGGACAAGCGCCGTGCGATCGCCGCTGCTTCATCGTGGTGATACCCCACCTGCAGCAACGCGGTTTCCACCTCGGTGCCCAGCGCGATGTCGATGGGCTGGCCCTTGCTGCGACAGGTGACCTCGCCAATGCGTGCGGTCAGCGCCTGGCGTTCGTCCCATTCGGGCGACTGCTCGCCCTGCCGCAGCAAGGTCAGCGTGAGCACGTCCGACCAGGCCTGGCGCAGCAGCGATTGCACGAAGCGCGGCGGCGCGCTTTGTTCGCACAGCTGCTCGATGCGCGATTCGGCCTGCTGCTTGGCAGATTCCAGCCGCTCCTTTCCGCGCGCAGCATCCACATGCCGTCGCTCGGCCACCTCGGCCTTGCGCGCGAGGGTGCGCAGATGCGCCTGAATATCGTCATTGGCCGCGGCGAAAACAGCCTCGTCGCCTTGATAGTCGTTGACGATCTTGTCGACCGCGCTGCCCAGCTTGTGCAGCAGGTGCGGGTCGGCATCGTCCTCGCCCAGCCACACGGCACCGGACTCGGCCACGGTGTTGAGCAATTCGCGCACCGGGTGCTGGTCGCGCACGAAAAAGTGCGCGTCGGCTAGCGCCGCGCGCACCACCGGCACCTGCAACTTGGCCAGCAACGCCTGGGCGGGAGCTTGCTCGCGCACTTCGCGCTGCATTTGCGCATAGAGCAGGCCGAGCAGGTCGAAGGTGTCGTTGTCCTGCGGCGATAGCGCGGCATCGGGGCCGTGCTGGCGGCGCAGCACCTCCAGCACCTGCCGCTGCACCGCATCGATGCCGGATGCCTGTGGCGTTGCTGCCGCCTGCGTGGCCAGCGCACCTTGCAGGCTGGCCAAGGCATCGCCAAGCGCCGCCTTGGGTACCGCAGCGGCGGCGCTGTGCTGCGATGCCTGGGCGACAGCGGCAAGCGAGGTGGGAGAGGGCGCCGTGACCTCGTGATGGGCGAGCGCCCCCGCGCCTGCGTGGCTTGCGTGCACCGCTGCCTGCGATTGCCGTGCCGATGCCATCAAGCCGCCCAGCGCCTGCACTGCATCGCTGAGCGCCGGCGACAGCGCGGGTGGGGCGATTGCCAGTGCTGGTGGCGCGGCAGCGGGATCCAGCAAGGCGCTCTGCCACGCCGTCGGTGCGGCTTGGCCTGCCCAGCCGGTGGCCGGCCGCGGCATGCGCGGGCCCGCACCGGGCTTGTTCATTGCGGCAGCGTCTTTCGACCCAGGCGCCGCTGCCGGCGGCGCACGCCGCGTCTGCACCTGCGTGGGCTTGACCAGATACGGGTGATAGACCAGCCCCGGCAGGATGCCTTCCTGGGCCAGCGCGCTGTTTGCACTTTCGAACAGGTCGCCCAGTCGGTCCATCACCTGGCGCTCGAACACCTTGTACAGGGTCAGCTGTCCATCCAGGCTCAGCCCCAGCGTTTCCCCGCACCGACGCACGATGCGGCATAGCGCGTACGGGCCAAGCGGCAATTCTTCCAGTTCGAATTCGGGTACCGTACCGATCACCGCCAGGCGCTGCGCCAGCAAGAGCAGTGCATTGGCGCGCCGCGATGTCTCGCGACGTGCGATGTCGCTCAGCACGATGTCGCGGTCGATATCGGTGTCTTCGACCAGGGTCAGCATCTGTGTTTGCGCAGACGTATCGGTCGATGGTGTCAGTACCGGGCGTTCACGCAGGCTGGCCAGCGCTTGCGCCAATTCCTGCAGGAATGCCTGCGGGAAGCGATCGATGTGATCGCGCAGGCCGCGCATCTGCGCGTAGGTTTCAGCCTGGATCTGGCTATTGCGCGCATGCTCGGCCTGATGCAATAGCTCGCGTTCCAGCTCGACCACGGTCAGCCGCAGCGGTCCGCCCAGCGCCTGCACGCACTGCGCGTGCAGCATGCCGAGCAATCGCCGGCCGCGCGCGGACACCGGCGCATCGGCAATCGGGCCGCTAACTGCAGGTTGTATGGGAGACACGTGCATGGACATCCGGGGGGGGAGGCTGGCTCGGTTCAAAGCGTGAGCTATGTAGCATGTTTTTTCGCTGACCGCGCGGCACCGGCGCGCGCCGGCGCATCCTGCCCGCGCTGTCTCAGCCGGCGGTCATGCGGGTATGCGCCCCGGCCGTACGGCCGATCCACCGGCGATGCCGGGGCGCCCAGACCGCTCGCACGTCGCGCACGGTCGTCAGCCAGGCGTGGATGGCGCACTGGACGCACTGTGCGCAGGCGGTACATGCCGATGCCAAGCGCCCGGCCACGCCGACCTGGCAGTGAGCGCAGTCGCTCGCTGCGCCTAGACCAGGAACAACTCGACCACATCATTGGTGAAACGCCGTCCCAGCTCGGTCGGCACCACGCGCCCGTCTTGCTGCCTCATCCAGCCCTTTGCCACTGCGCGCGCCAGCGGCGCCTCGATGGCGCAGGCCGCAAGGCCAGTCGACGCCTCGAAATCGCTTAGCCGGAAGCCCTCATGCAGGCGCAGCAGATTGAGCATGTATTCGAACGGCAGCCGTTCGCCCGGTACGATTTCATCGCCGCCGATGGATGCAGCAGTGCCGGCGCTGGCCAGATAGCTCTGCGGATGCTTGTGCTTCCAGCGCCGCAGCACGTGCGCTTCGGCACCGGAGCTGATCTTGCCGTGCGCGCCCGCGCCGATGCCCAGGTAATCGCCGAACCGCCAGTAGTTGAGGTTGTGCGCGCACTGCCGCCCCGGCTTGGCATATGCGCTGACTTCGTACTGGGCGTAGCCGGCGTCGGCCAGCAGGCCTTGGCAGTGTTCCTGGATATCCCAGGCGGCATCGTCGTCGGGAATGCCCTTGGGCGGCCGCGCGAAGAACACCGTGTTCGGCTCCAGCGTGAGCTGGTAATGCGACAGGTGCGCCGGCTGCAGCGCGAAGGCGCGCTCCAGATCGTGCTCGGCCTGCATCAGCGTCTGCTCGGGCAGTGCGTACATCAGGTCGATGTTGAAATTATCGTAGCCGGCGTCCTGCGCCAGTTTGATCGCGCGCTCGGCTTCGGCGCTGTCGTGAATACGGCCGAGTCGCTGCAGCGCCACATCGTCGAAGGTCTGCACACCGAAGCTCAGGCGATTCACGCCAGCAGCGCGGTAATGCTCGAAACGGCCATGCTCGGCGGTACCGGGATTGGTTTCCAGGGTGATCTCAAGATTCGGGGCAAAACGCAGCCGCGCCGCTGCTGCCTGCAGAAAGCGGTCGATCGCCTGCGGCGGAAACAGGCTGGGCGTGCCGCCGCCGAAGAACACCGAATGCACCACGCGGCCCCAGACCAACGGCAGGTCCGCATCCAGGTCGCGGATCAGCGCGTCCACGTACGCCTCGAACGGCAATGCGCCCTTTGCCGCATGCGAGTTGAAATCGCAGTACGGGCATTTGCGCACGCACCAGGGCAGGTGCACGTAGAGCGACAGCGGCGGTGGAATCAGCTGGGGCATTGCGCGAGGCGTGCCTTACAGCGACATCGCATGCAGCTTGTGCTGCAGCGTGGCCAGGGCGACCGCACGATGGCTCAGGCGGTTCTTCAACGCGGTGTCCATCTCCGCCGCGGTCAGGCCATACACCGGATCCAGAAACACCGGGTTGTAGCCGAAGCCGCCATCGCCGCGCGGTTGCGTGGTGATCACCCCTTCCCAGCTGCCTTCGGCGATCAGCGGCTGCGGATCTTCCGGATGCCGCAGCAACACGATCACCGCATAAAACCGCGCGCTGCGGCGATCGCTCGGAACCTCGCGCATCGCGTCGAGCAACTTGGCGTTGTTGGCCAACGCGTTGGTCGGGCTGCCGGCATAGCGCGCGCTGTACAGACCGGGTGCGCCATCCAATGCATCCACGATCAGCCCCGAATCATCGGCCAGCGCCGGCAAGCCGGTCACTGCGCTGGCATGGCGCGCCTTGATCAGGGCGTTCTCGACGAAGGTCAGGCCGGTTTCCGGAACATCTTCCACGCCGAGCTCGCCTTGCGCGACGACGCGCAGCGGCAGGCCGGCCAGCATGGCGCGCAGTTCTTCCAGCTTGCCGGCGTTGCCGCTGGCCAGGACCAGTTGTTTCATTGCTTTGGCTCCAGTAGATCCCACTTGGTGCCGTACAGATCGCGGAAGACCACGACCGTGCCGTACGGCTCTTCGCGCGGGGTTTCCAGAAATTCCACGCCGAACGCCTGCATGGCCGCGTGGTCGCGCCAGAAGTTATCGGTGTAGAGGAAATGATCCACCCGTCCACCGGTCTGGTCGCCGATGCGCGAGCGTTGCGCGGCATTGGCCGGCTGCGCCAGCAGCAAGGCAGCATCGTCTGCGCCGCCCGGTCCGATCACGACCCAGCGCTTGCCGTCATCGAGCGGGCGATCCTGCAGCACGCCGAAACCCAGCGCGCCGGTGTACCAGGCAATGGCCGCATCGTAATCGGCAACCAGCAAGGTGGTCAGGGCGATACGACGGCTCATCCGGCCAGCGCAGCGCGTTGCAGTGCGAACAACTCGCCCATGCCTTTTTCGGCCAGGGCGAGCAGCGCGTTGAGTTCGTCGCGACGGAAGGCGTGGCCTTCGGCCGTGCCCTGCAGTTCGATGAAGCCGCCGCCGTCGTTCATCACCACATTCATGTCGGTATCGCAGTCGCTGTCTTCCGGGTAATCCAGATCCAGCACCGGCTCACCACGATAGATGCCGACCGACACCGCAGCCACCGCGCCGATCAGCGGGTGCTTCTTGATGTCGCCGCGCTTGATCAGCAGGTTCACCGCATCGGCCAGCGCCACGTACGCGCCGGTGATGGCCGCGGTGCGGGTGCCGCCATCGGCCTGCAGCACGTCGCAGTCCAGGGTGATGGTGCGCTCGCCAAGTGCATTGCGGTCCACGCAGGCGCGCAGCGCGCGGCCGATCAGACGCTGGATTTCCAGCGTGCGGCCGCCCTGCTTGCCGCGCGCGGCCTCGCGGTCGGAACGGGTGTGGGTGGAGCGCGGCAACATGCCGTATTCGGCGGTGACCCAGCCTTCGCCCTTGCCGCGCAGGAAACCCGGCACGCGGTTTTCCACGCTGGCGGTGCACAGCACGCGGGTGTCGCCGAAGCTGACCAGCACCGAGCCTTCGGCATGGCGGGTGAAGGAGCGTTCGATGCGCACCGGGCGCAGCTGGTCGGCCGTGCGGCCGCTGGGACGGGAAAAGGTCATGCGATGAGTCCGGAAGTCGGGAGGTGGGTCTGGCGCCACTGCGCAGCGTGCAGGCAGCCGGCGAGGGCGGCTAGGGTACCATTCGCGCTTTGACGGCACGGGATTGACGATGATCCGAAGCATGACTGCGTTTGCTGGCAGCGAACGCATCACACCCTGGGGCACGCTCGGTTGCGAGCTGCGCTCGGTCAACCACCGCTTTCTGGAAGTGGGTGTGCGTCTGCCCGAGGAATTGCGTGCGCTGGAACCGCTGCTGCGCGAGCGCGTGGCGGCAAAAAACAGCCGTGGCAAGCTGGATCTGACCCTGCGCCTGCGCGCGCCCGACAATGCGCAGACGCTGGCGGTCAACGAATCGCTGCTACAGCAACTGGGTGCGCTGGCCACGCGGCTGGATGGCGTGTTCCCCAAATTGCAGGTCGGCTTCACCGACCTGCTGCAGCTGCCCGGCGTGCTGCAGGTGCAGGACGTGGACGCCCCCGCGTTGCAGGCGCAGGCGGTGGCGTTGCTGGAGGAAGTGGTGGGCAGCTTCGTGATCGCGCGCGAGCGCGAAGGCGCCAAGCTGGCCGAGGCGATCAGCGAACGGGTGGATGCCATCGAACGCATCGCAGCGGAGGTGCGCATCCTGATTCCGGTGATTCGCGAAGGTCAGCGCGCCAAGCTGGCCGCCCGCCTGGCCGACCTGCCGCATCCGGTCGACCCGGGCCGTGCCGAGCAGGAATTGGTGCTGTGGCTGCAGAAGCTCGATGTGGACGAGGAGCTGGACCGCCTGTCCAGCCACATCGCCGAAATCCGCCGGGTGCTCAAGCAGCGCGAGCCGGTCGGTCGCCGCCTGGACTTCCTGCTGCAGGAGTTCAACCGCGAGGCCAATACGTTGGGCTCCAAGTCGGTGGACAGCCGCACCTCCAATGCCGCCGTGGATCTGAAGGTGTTGATCGACCAGATCCGCGAGCAGGTGCAGAACATCGAATAGCCGGGAATAGGCAATCGGGAATGGGGAATCGTCAAAGCGGGTACGATGCATCCCCTCGGCCTGCTTGCTTGGCGCGGTGCCACATTCCCTATTCCCGACTCTCTATTCCCTAAAAATGCGCGGCACTCTCTATATCGTTGCGGCCCCCTCGGGCGCCGGCAAGAGCAGCATCGTCAACGCCACCCTGGCACGCGACCCGAAGATCGCCCTGTCGATCTCGTTCACCTCGCGCGCGCCGCGGCCGGGCGAACGCCATGCCGAGCACTACCATTTCGTCTCCGCCGACGAGTTCCAGGGCATGATCGAAGCGGGCGATTTCTTCGAATACGCGCTGGTGCATGGCGACTGGAAGGGCACTGCGCGGCAGTCGGTGGAGCCGCAGCTGGCCGCCGGCCACGACGTCTTGCTGGAAATCGACTGGCAGGGCGCACGCCAGGTGCGCCAGAAGGTGCCCGATGCGGTCAGCGTCTTCATCCTGCCGCCCTCGCGCCAGGCGCTGGACGAGCGCATGCGCAAGCGCGGGCAGGACAGCGAGGTCGTCATGGCGCAACGCCTGGCCGCCGCCCGCGAAGAGATGCTGCATTTCGAAGAGTTCGATTACGTGATCATCAACGAGACCTTCGATACGGCGGTTTCGGAGATGTGCGCGATCTTCACCGCCAGCCGGCTGCGTCGGCAGGCGCAACAGCAGCGGCACGCCGGATTGATCCGGGCGCTGCTGGATTAAGCGCCGCTGGCAAGGCTGCGCTGATCACCGACGGGCGCAGCCGCCGCGCGAGGCGACATCTATGCGCTTGCACTGCGTTCAGAACGCGCCCGCCGCACAGCGACGGCTCAGGACGGTTTCCTCGTGGCTCCAAACGGCTCAAACTGCTGATTCCAAAGGAAACTGAATGGGTGGCGGTTGCTGCGACGCCGGCCGGAGCGTACACTCCGCCCCCTTTCCCTCATTCGATGCGCGGCCGTCGCTGGTCGCCGGGAGCCCGCATGGCCCGCATTACCGTAGAAGATTGCCTGGAAGTCGTGAACAACCGTTTTGAGCTGGTCATGATGGCCTCCAAGCGCGCCCGTCAGCTCGCCAACGGCGTGCAGCCGCTGATCGAGAATGCCGACGCCAGCGACAAGCCCACCGTGATGGCACTGCGCGAGATCGCCGCACGCCGGATCGACAACGCGCTGATCGATGAAGTCGAGAAGGCCGAACGCGAGCGTGCCGAACGCGAAGCGCTGGAATGGGCCGCCGCCGAAGTGGTCGCCGACGAAGACATGTCCAAGAACGACGATTGATTTCCGGCATCGCTGCGATCGATCAGAACAGCCCGCCTCGACGCGGGCTGTTTTCGTTTTCGGTCCCGGCAATACGCCTGCGTGTGCAAATGTTTGCCGAGACTGCACGGCTGGCATAGTCTTCCGGCATGAACCCAGGCCCCACTGCCCAGGCGACCGTCGTGACGTCTCCGTCTTCCGACCAGGCCATCCCCGACTACGTCCTGCATCTCGAACGCGCGGCCAGCTACCTGCCCAAGGAGCAGCTGCCGATCCTGCGGCGTGCCTGGGAAGTGGGTGCCACCGCGCATGCCGGGCAGACCCGCAAGTCGGGCGAGCCGTACATCACCCACCCGGTGGCGGTGGCTGGCGTGCTGGCCGAGCTGGGCCTGGACATGGAATCGCTGATCGCCGCGATCCTGCACGACACCATTGAAGATACGCCGCTGACGCGCGAAGAACTGGCGTCCGAGTTCGGCGAAGCAGTGGCCGAGCTGGTCGATGGCGTCACCAAGCTGGACAAGCTCAAGTTCCGCGACCGTCAGGAAGCGGCGGCGGAAAGTTTCCGCAAGATGCTGCTGGCGATGTCGCGCGATCTGCGCGTGATCATGATCAAGCTGGCCGACCGCCTGCACAACATGCGCACGCTCGGCGCGCAGAGCACCGAGGCGCGCGGCCGCATCGCACGCGAGACGCTGGAGATCTACGCACCCATCGCGCAGCGCTTGGGCATGAGCCTGATCAAGTCCGAATTGCAGAATCTGGGCTTTCGCGCGTTGTATCCCTGGCGCCACGCCATCATCGAAAAGCACATCCGCAGCCAGCCGGTGGTGCGGCGCGAATCGATGGCGCAGGTGGAAGTGCAGCTGTCGCAGCGGCTGGCCAAGGAAGGGCTGGAGCATCGGCTGGTCAGCCGCATCAAGACGCCGTGGAGCATCTATTCCAAGATGCACGAAGAGAACAAATCCTTCGACCAGGTGATGGACGTGTTCGGTTTCCGGCTGGTAGTGCGTTCGGTGGCCGATTGCTATCACGCGCTGGGCGCAGTGCATGCCAGCTTCAAGCCGCTGGATGGGCGCTTCCGCGATTTCATCGCAATCCCTAAGGCCAATGGCTACCAGTCGCTGCACACCGTGTTGTTCGGACCGTACGGCTCGCCGATCGAAGTACAGATCCGCACCGAAGAGATGGACCTGATCGCCGAACGTGGCGTGGCGGCGCACTGGACATACAAGGTCGGCTCGGCTTCGCCCAACAGCGCGCAGAGTCGCGCGCACGACTGGATCGTGGAACTGATCGATTCGCAGCGCGCCGCCGGCTCGTCGCTGGAATTCCTGGACAACGTCAAGGTCGACCTGTTTCCGGACGAGGTCTATCTGTTCACGCCCAAGGGCAAGATCCTGGCGTTGCCGCGCAATTCCACCGCACTGGATTTTGCCTACGCGGTGCATACCGACGTGGGCAATCGCGCCGTGGCCTCGCGCGTGGACAAGAAGCTGGTGCCGTTGCGCACCAAGCTGGTCAGCGGTCAGGCGGTGGAGATCATCACCGCACGCTCGGCCACGCCCAAACCGCAGTGGCTGGAATTCGTGGTCAGCAGCAAGGCGCGCACGGCGATTCGTCACCAGCTCAAGCAACTCGAGCACGAAGATGCCGTGCAGTTGGGCCACCGCATGCTGGACCGCGCGCTGGAAGCGATGGACTCCTCGCTGGAGCGGCTGCCCAAGGGGCGCCTGGACGCCTTCCTCAGCGAGCACCGCTACCCGCGTCTGGAAGCGCTGCTGGCCGATGTGGCGCTTGGCAACTGGATGCCCAATCAGGCCGCGCAGGCGCTGATGGCTTACGCGGAATTGCGTGGCGGCGGCCTGTCCAAGCATTCGCACGAAAAGATCCTGATCGACGGCAGCGAGCGCGGCGTGATCAGTTTCGCCAATTGCTGCCAGCCGATTCCCGGCGATGAGATCATGGGCTACCACACCGCCGGCAAGGGCATCGTGGTGCACCGCCTGGACTGCCCGAACCTGGCGGAACTGCGCAAATCGCCCGAGCGTTGGGTGCCGATCGACTGGGACTCCAACGTGACCGGCGATTACGACACCGCGCTGGTGGTCGAAGTGGAAAACCGCACCGGCGTGCTGGCGCAGTTGGCGGCAGCCATCGCGCAGAGTCAGTCCAATATCGAGCGCGTGGACTACCTGGACCGCGACTTCAACGCAGCCGTGCTGCGCTTCAACATCCAGGTGCGCGACCGCCGC
This sequence comes from Xanthomonas citri pv. citri, assembly GCF_000961215.1. Taxonomy (NCBI): domain Bacteria; kingdom Pseudomonadati; phylum Pseudomonadota; class Gammaproteobacteria; order Lysobacterales; family Lysobacteraceae; genus Xanthomonas; species Xanthomonas citri. Next base: position 3,976,487 of record NZ_CP008998.1, on the reverse strand, counting down.
CACCTGGCTGAAGTGATGCGCCGGCTGCGGCGCCTGCACGTGGTGCAGAGCGTCGGGCGCCAGTAGCGCCTGGCGCGCTCGCGCAACAGTCGAGCAAATCCGCACAAAGGCCTAAACTGCGGCAACCCTTTGCAGTGGAGTTGCCATGTCCCAGATCATCCATACCGACCAGGCGCCTGCCGCCATCGGCCCGTATTCGCAGGCCGTGCGTGCCGGCAACACCGTGTATTTCTCCGGCCAGATCCCGTTGGATCCCGCCACCGGCGAGATCGTGCCAGGCGACATCGGTGCGCAGGCGCGGCGTGCGTTCGACAACCTCAAGGCAGTGGCCGAAGCGGCCGGCGGCTCGCTCGACAAGATCGTGCGCCTGGGCCTGTATATCACCGACCTGGGGCAGTTCGCTGCCGTCAACGCGGTGATGCAGGAGTATTTCCAGGCGCCGTTCCCGGCGCGTTCGACCATAGAAGTCTCCGGCCTGCCCAAGGGTGCCGGCTTCGAGGTCGATGCAGTGATGGTGATCGAGTGATCCTGCACCGCTGATCGGCCGTGTCGCGCACGCGCGTCGTCACACCGAGCCTGGCCGTCGCCGGCCAGGCTCGGCTGTCCAGCCTGCCCGGTGTCGGCCCGAAAGTGGCCGACAGGTTCGCTGCGCGCGGCATCCTGAGCGTGCAGGACCTGTGGCTGCATCTGCCGCTGCGTTACGAAGACCGCACGCGCTTGACCACCATCGCGCAGCTGCAAGGTGGCGTGCCGGCCCAGATCGAAGGGCGTGTGGACGCGGTGGAACGTGGCTTCCGTTTCCGGCCGGTGCTGCGCGTGGCAGTGTCCGACGCGTCGTATGGCACGCTGGTGCTGCGCTTCTTTCATTTCCGCGCCGCACAGGTGGCGCAGTTCGCCGTCGGCACACGTGTGCGGGTGTTCGGCACACCCAAGCCCGGCCAGCACGGCTGGGAGATCGTGCACCCCAGTTACCGCGTGCTCGCGCCGGACGAAGATGCCGGGTTGGGCGACAGTCTGGATCCGGTGTATCCGGTGCTCGAAGGCGTTGGCCCGGCGACGTTGCGCAAGCTCATCGGTCAGGCGCTGGAGCGTCTGCCGCCCGAAAGTGCGCTGGAATTGTTGCCACCGCATTGGCTGCAGGACGAGCGACTGCCCTCATTGCGCGCGGCGTTGCTCACCATGCATCGCCCGCCGGTCGGTACTGATCCACAGCAACTGCTCGCCGGAGGCCACCCGGCCCAGCAGCGCCTGGCGATCGAGGAATTGCTGGCACACCAACTCAGCCTGCGCCGGCAACGCATCGCATTGCAACGTCTGCACGCGCCCAGCCTGCCCGGCAACGGCACATTGGTGCAGCAATTGCGCAAGGCGCTGCCGTTCCAGCTGACCGGTGCGCAACAACGGGTGTTCGAGCAGATTGCGCATGACCTTGCGCAGCCCTCGCCGATGCTTCGGCTGGTACAGGGCGATGTCGGCAGCGGCAAGACCGTGGTGGCCGCACTGGCGGCAATGTTGGCGGTGGAGCAGGGCAAACAGGTCGCACTTGCCGCGCCCACCGAATTGCTGGCCGAGCAGCACCTCACCAATCTGCGTGGCTGGTTGGAACCCTTGGGCATCCGCATCGTCTGGCTGGCTGGCAAGGTCACCGGCAAGGCGCGCGCTGCAGCGATGGCCGAGGTCGCCTCCGGTCAGGCGCAGGTCGTGGTCGGCACGCATGCGTTGATGCAGGAAGCAGTGGTCTTCCACGATCTGGCGTTGGCCATCATCGACGAGCAACACCGCTTCGGCGTGCATCAGCGCCTTGCGCTGCGCGACAAGGGGGCGGCGGCGGGCAGCGTGCCGCATCAACTGGTGATGACCGCCACGCCCATCCCGCGCACATTGGCGATGTCTGCTTACGCAGATCTGGATGTTTCGGCCATCGACGAATTGCCGCCTGGCCGCACGCCGGTGCAGACGATCGTGCTGAGCGCGGAGCGCCGGCCCGAGTTGGTCGAACGTATCCGCGCCGCCTGTGCCGAAGGGCGGCAGGCGTATTGGGTGTGCACGCTGATCGAAGAAAGCGAAGAGCCCGGGAAAGGCGCGCAAGGCCAGCAAGGCGGCCCGCCACGCATCGAAGCGCAGGCGGCCGAAGTCACCTTCGAGACCTTGTCGGCGCAGTTGCCGGGCGTGCGGGTGGCGCTGGTGCACGGCCGCATGAAGCCGGCCGAGAAGCAGAAGGCCATGCTGGATTTCAAGCAAGGCCGTAGCGACCTGTTGGTGGCCACCACCGTGATCGAAGTCGGCGTGGACGTGCCCAATGCATCGTTGATGATCATCGAAAATGCCGAGCGGCTTGGCCTGGCCCAGTTGCACCAGTTGCGCGGCCGGGTCGGTCGCGGTGCGGCCGCTTCCAGTTGCGTGTTGCTGTACCAGGCGCCGTTGTCGATGATGGCGCGTCAGCGTCTGGAGACCATGCGCCAGACCAACGACGGTTTCGTGATCGCGGAGAAGGATCTCCAATTGCGTGGCCCGGGCGAATTGCTGGGCACCCGGCAAACCGGTCTGGCCAGTTTCCGCATCGCCGATCTGGCGCGCGATGCAGGGCTGTTGCCGCGCGTGCAGTTACTGGCCGAGCGGCTGCTGGACGAAGCGCCAGACATTGCCGACCGCGTGGTCGAACGCTGGATCGGCGGCGCGGTGCGTTACGCGGCCGCGTGAGCGGCGGGAATCGGATTGGGGAATCTTAAAAGCAAAGGCTGCTGCCCCTGTGCAACCTGGGCGTTCGCGTGACCGGCCGATCCTTGCGAAGATGCGGCAACGAATCCCGAATGCCCGTTCCCGAATCCCATGACAAAAAAGATACCGCTGCTGATCGACACGGACCCCGGCGTGGACGACGCCTTGGCGCTGCTGATGGCCTTCAACGACAACCGCCATGAGGTCGTCGGCCTGACCATCGCCGCCGGCAACGTGGGCTTGGAGCACACCGTGCGCAACGCCTTGAAGGTCTGCGAGATCGCTGGCCGTCCCGATGTGCCGGTCTACGCCGGCTGCCCGCAGCCATTGCTGCACCCGTCGGTGGATGCGGCACACGTGCACGGTCTCGACGGATTCGGCGATGTGGGCCTGGCACCGGCCAAGCGCACCGCCGAGGCCGAACACGCCGCGCTCGCCATCCTGCGTCTGTCGCACGAACACGCCGGCAAGCTGCTGCTGGTGGCGCTCGGTCCACTGACCAATCTTGCCCTGGCACTCACTCTGGACCCGACCCTCCCGCAACGCGTGGCGCGGCTGGTGGTGATGGGCGGGGCGTTGACCGGGCACGGCAATATCACCGCCGCGGCCGAGTTCAACATCGGGTTCGACCCGGAAGCGGCGCATATCGTGTTCCGAGGTTTTCCGCAGTTCGACGTGGCCGATTGGGAAGCCACCATTGCGCACGGGCTACTGCACCGGGACGTGGAGCACTGGCTGGCGGCCGATTCTGCCCGCGCCCGGTTCTACGAGGATATCTCGCGCAAGACCCGGCTGTGGTCCGAAGACAGCCGCGGCGAGTACTGGTATGCCGCCGACGCGCTGGCGATGGCTTTCGCCTTGCACCCGGAAGGCGCGCAGCGGCTGGAGCAGCGCCCGGTACACATCGAACTGTCCGGTGCGCATACCCGTGGCATGACCCTGGTGGACTGGAACCGGCAGGGCGGGGCGCCCGACAATGCCAATCTGCTGCTGGCCTATGACATCCAGCAGTTCTACCGGCTGGTAGGGGCGGCCCTGGCGGCGAACTGAGGCGATCTTGCACCGGCTGCCTGGGCGCAGCTATAATGCTCGGCTTATCCAGGCAGCCCGGCGCCAAGTCCATGAAAGATAACGTTCATCCCAACTACAAAGACGTCGTCTTTCACGACGTGACGTCCGATTTCAAGATTCTGACCCGTTCCACCATGACCTCGAAAGAGACCGTGAAGTGGGAAGACGGCCAGGAATATCCGCTAATCAAGGTGGAAATTTCCTCGTCCTCGCACCCGTTCTATACCGGCAAGCACAAGGTGATCGACACCGGCGGCCGTATCGACAAGTTCCAGAAGCGCTACGCGCGCTGAACTTGCAGGACGGGCTGTACCGGCAGCGGCCGCGCATTGCGCGGCCGTTGCTTTTTACGGCACTGAACGCTTCGCCTATGCCTGGCGCGACGCGTCTACGACTTCTGTCCAAGCGACGGCCAAAATGCTGCTGTGCGATAATGGCCTGATCCGAGGCGATGCCTTGGACTTCCATCACGTGCCTGCCCATGTGGGATCAGGCGCCTTCCACTGAAGGAGCGTACACAGTGTCCGATCTTGATCAGGTCACGCTCAACGCCGGCGACAAGTCGGTCGTTCTGCCGGTTCTCAAGCCCACGCTTGGCAATGATTGCGTCGATATCTCCAAGCTGACCAAAGAAACCGGTCTGTTCACCTACGATTCGGGCTTCACCGCCACCGCCAGCTGCAAGTCGGCCATCACCTACATCGATGGCGACAATGGCGTGTTGCTGTATCGCGGCTACCCGATCGAACAGCTGGCCGAAAAGTCCAGCTTCCTCGAGGTCTCGTACCTGCTGATGAACGGCGAACTGCCGACGGCGGACGAATTCAAGAAGTTCGACCACGAAGTGACGCATCACACCATGATGCACGAGTCGCTGAAGAACTTCCTCGGTGGTTTCCGTCATGACGCACACCCGATGGCCATGCTGGCCGGCTCGGTCGCCTCGCTGTCTGCGTTCTACCATGACACCCTGGACCTCAACGATCCGGAGCAGCGTCGTCAGGCCGCCATCCGTCTGATCGCCAAGGTGCCGACCCTGGCGGCTGCCGCGTACCGTTATTCGATCGGCTGGCCGATCCGCTACCCGCGCAACAACCTGAACTACGTCGATCGCTTCCTGCACATGATGTTCGAAGTGCCGAGCGAGCCGCTGGAGATCAATCCGGTCGTTGCCAAGGCCCTGGATCTGCTGTTCATCCTGCACGCCGACCACGAGCAGAACGCCTCGACCTCGACCGTGCGTCTGGTCGGTTCGACCGGTGCCAACCCGTACGCCTCGGTCGCAGCGGGCATCACCGCGCTGTGGGGCCCGGCACATGGTGGCGCCAACGAAGCCGTGCTGAAGATGTTGGAAGAGATCGGCACCGCCGACAACGTCGAATCCGCCGTGGCCAAGGCCAAGGACAAGAATTCCTCGTTCCGTCTGATGGGCTTCGGTCACCGCGTCTACAAGAACTTCGACCCGCGCGCCAAGATCATCCGTGAGATGACCCACAAGGTGCTGGGCGAGCTGGGCGTCAACGACCCGCTGCTGGAAGTGGCGCTGAAGCTGGAAGAGGCCGCGCTGAAGGACGACTACTTCGTGCAGCGCAAGCTGTACCCGAACGTCGACTTCTACTCGGGCATCATCTACAAGGCGCTCAATATCCCGGTGGAAATGTTCACCGTGATGTTCGCCATCGCACGCACCGCAGGCTGGGTGTCGCATTGGCTGGAACAGCAGGTCGACCCGGAAATGAAGATCGGCCGTCCGCGCCAGATCTACACCGGCTACGACAAGCGCGATTACACCGACAGCGCCAAGCGCTGATCGGTCCACGCGTACCTAAAAGAACGCCCCGCATTGCGGGGCGTTTGCATTTGGACGGTTGCGTGGCAGTCGATCTTCCAACAAAGCGGGACGCTGTCGTGGCGAGTGCAAACCGGCGACCGGCGGCGCATGGCACGACGGTTCGTCCAGTAGTGCTGGGCCGAATAAAACGAGCATTGCCGCAGTGGCGTTGCGACGCCGGCTTAGAGAGGTGCGGAGCTCGTCCACATCGGCAAGCCGCATCATATGGTCGACCTCAGCGCAGCAGTGGTGAGCCGCCGGAACCGTCGCCGTCCGTCAGTAACTGTCGCACCTGCGCGGCCGATGCACGCGGCATCGGCTTTTCGTCCAGCTGCGAGAGTGGCGCCTGCCGCAGTGCGTCGTAGGGCAGCACGGTGAGATCGAAGGTCAGGTCTTCGGCGCTGAACAGCCAGACGGGAAACTCGCCGTTGCGCTCGCGATCCAGGCGCAGCCGGCGCGTGCGCGACTCGGCCGGAATGCGGTGTTCTTCCAGAAACCGCCGCACGGCATCGGCATCGTCGCTGTGCAGCTGCAATTGCACCGGCGCGTTGGCATCGGCGGTGCCGTCCAGCACCGGGCCGGTCAACCGTGGCTGGAAGGGGCTGAGAAATTCAAGCGCCCGCAACGCGGCTTCGCGACGTTGGCGCAGACGCGCACCGTGCGCAGGTCCGGCGAACAGGCGCTGGTACTCGCGCAACGCATCTTCGATCTCGCGATTGCGTGGCAGCGAAGCATCGTCATGAATGCCGAGCCGGCTGGCAGCCTTGAGCTTGGCTTGATGGAAATCGCGGATGCCGCCTTCGGCCATCAGGCGTGCGGCTTCGTGTGCCAGGCGATGGCGACGTTCCCGGGTTCGTGTATCGGCGTGCGCGCGTGCGTGATGCATGACCGGGCTCCCCTAATGAACCTGATCTGGACTCTACAACAGCTGCATGAAGACATGGCGAATGCGTCATGCCATGGCAAAAGACGATCACGCAGCGGTGACCTGGCGATGGTCCGGGTACGGCTATGCACGGGCAAGGCGCAATGCGCAATGCGCGTGCAATATCAGTGGCGGGCAGGCGAGCGCTGCGCCGAACCGGCAACGATCCCGCCAGCGATCCCGCCAGCGATCCCGCCAGCGATCCCCCCCGCCAGCGATCCACCAGGCTGGCAACGGCCTGCGCTTATCCAATCGGGGGCCAAGAAATTGGGGAACCGAACAGCCACGCCGCGTTCGATTCCCCAATCCCGATTCCCGAATCCCAGCTCCTCAGAAAATATCGAACGCCTTCTCGTCCTGCTGTTCCTGCAGGCCGTAGTCGTAATCCTGCAGGCGGTCCAGATCTTCGTTCTTTACCCATTCGACGGCGCCATTGATGGTGGCCTGGGTCATGCCATCGGGCGGGTCGTTGGCGGCGATCGGCTTGTCCTTGAGCGCTACGCGCATGTAGTCGATCCAGATCGGCAGCGCCGCCTTGCCGCCGTATTCGCGATAGCCGAGCGAGCGGAAGTCGTCGCGGCCCACCCATACGGTGGTGACGTAGGGGCCGCCAAAGCCGGAGAACCAGGCGTCGCGGTGCTCGTTGGTGGAGCCGGTCTTGCCGCCCACGTCCTCGCGGCCGAGTACCTTGGCCGCGGTGCCGGTGCCGCGCTGGACCACGTCGCGCATCATCGACACCAGCTGGTAGGCGGTGCGCTCGTCGATCGCGCGTGGCGCGATTTTGGTCTCTGCGGTTGCCGCAGGGGCGGTCTGTGCCGGCACCGGCGTGGCCGTGGCAGGCGCAGCGGGCGGGGTTTCAGGTGCCTGGGCGCCGAAGTTGAAGCCATCCACGACCTGGCTCACGGGCGCGGCGGTGCCGCCCTGCAGGGCGCAGGTGCGGCAGGCCACGGCCGGCACTTCTTTGAAGATGACATTGCCCTCGCGGTCTTTGACCTCGTCCACGATCCAGGTGTCCACCCGTGAGCCGCCATTGGCGAACACCGCATAACCGCGTGCCACAGACAGCGGCGTCAGCGAAGCGGTGCCCAGCGACATCGACAGGTTAGGCGGCAACTCGGCCTCCTGGAAACCGAACTGGCTGATGTATTTGCGTGCGAAATCGACGCTGATCGCGTCCAGCAGGCGCACCGACACCAGGTTGCGCGACTGCACCAGCGCTTCGCGCAGGCGCATCGGCCCGCGGAAGCCGCCGCCGTCGTTCTGCGGCGACCAGGTCTTGCCGCGCCGGTCGCGGAACACCACCGGCGCGTCCAGCACGATCGAGGCCGGGTTGAAGCCCTTTTCGAACGCGGCCGCGTAGACGAACGGCTTGAAGCTCGATCCTGGCTGGCGCCGTGCCTGGGTGGCGCGGTTGAACTTGTTCCCCGCAAAGCTGAAGCCGCCGACCAGCGCACGCAGCGCGCCGCTATTGGCGTCCAGCGAGACCAACGCCGCCTGGCCACGCGGCAACTGGTCGATGAGCCACTCGCCGTCCTTCTCGCCGGTGCGGATGCGGGTCAGGTCGCCGCGGGTCAGCAGCTTGGCCGGGGTCTTGCCGGTCCAGCGGCTGGCAGTGGCGGGCAGGGTCAGTTCGGTCTTGTCGCTCTGCACGACCGTGACCCCGCCATCGGGATTGGTGCGCGCCACGATCACCGCACGCAGTCCGCCCTGGGTGAATGCGCCTGCCAGGTGCTTGGCCAGTGCGGGCGCGTCCGCATCGGCGGCCACGTCGAAGTGCTGCTCTACGCCGTGCCAGCCATGGCGATGATCGTAGACCCGCAAGCCGTCGGCGACCGCCACATCCGCACCGGTCTGCAGGGTCGCATCGATGGTCGTGGTGACGTGGTAGCCCTTGTTGAGCACATCGCCGCCGTACTTGGCGATCATTTCCTGACGCACCAGCTCGGCCACGTAAGGGGCGTACACCTCCACCGGCGGCTCATGCGGCTTGGCGTGCATCGGCACGGCCTTGGCGGCGTCGGCTTCGGCCTGGCTGACAAAGCCCAGGTCGGCCATGCGCTGCAGGACGTAATAGTCGCGACGCTCCTGCGCACGCTCAGGGTTGCTGATCGGGTTGCCGCTGGATGGGAACTTGGGGATGCCGGCCAGCGAGGCCATCTCGTCCAGGCTCAATTCGCTCATCTTCTTGCCGTAGTAGTACTCGGCAGCGGCCCCGACGCCGTAGGCGCGGTTGCCGAAGAAACTCTTGTTGAGATACAGCTCGAAGATCTCGTCCTTGCTCAGCTCACTTTCAATCTTGCGCGCCAGCAGGATCTCCGCCAGCTTGCGGGTGTAGCTGTATTCCGAACTCAGGAAGAACTGCCGCGCCACCTGCTGGGTGATGGTCGAACCACCCGGCACGCGCTTGGCATCGGTGGTTGTGAGCAACCATACCGCGCGGGCAATGCCCTTGTAGTCCACGCCGCCGTGCTCGTAGAAGCGCGCGTCCTCGGTGGCCAGGAAGGCCTGCTTCAGGCGCAGCGGCACGTCCTTCATCTGGATGGGATAGCGCCGCGTCTCGCCATAGACGGCCATGAGCCGGCCATCGCTGGAATAGACGTACATCGGCTCCTGCAGCTCTACCTGCTTGAGCGATTGAACGTCTGGCAACTTCGAGGAAATGGCGTAATACAGGCCGCCGGCAGCAATAGCGCCAAGCAGTGCGAGCACGACGGTCGTGGCCAGGATCCAGCCCAGCCAACGGCGAATACGGGGCATGTAAGAGAGATTCCGATTGCAGATTTCTTGGTCACAGAGTATAGATGACGCCGAGTTTGGCTGGGGCCGAACTCTGGGGATCGCAGAAGACGGCACTGGGGTAGCGTCGCCGGGTCATTGCCTGGCGCGTGAAGGGCTTGTCAACTGTTAAAATTTGATTATTAATACGAGGGCGCACATGCGTCCAAGTGCCCGTCGGCAGGGGAGTTACCGTGGGGCTTTTACCCAAGAGTCAGTCGCCACTGATTGGTGTCGACATTAGTTCGACTGCCGTGAAGCTCTTGCAGCTATCGCGCAGCGGGAGCCGTTTCCGCGTGGAACATTACGCGGTGGAACCATTGCCGCCGAATGCGGTCGTGGAAAAGAACATCGTCGAAGTGGAAGCGGTGGGCGAAGCCATTCGCCGCGCCATCAACCGTTCCGGCAGCAAGGCCAAGAACGCGGCAGCTGCCGTGGCAGGGTCGGCGGTGATCACCAAGTTGATCCCGATGCCGGCTGATCTGGACGATAGCGACCTGGAAGCCCAGGTCGAACTGGAAGCCACCAATTACATTCCGTACCCGATCGAGGAAGTGAATCTCGATTTCGAGGTGCTGGGCCCGATGCCCAATAGCCCGGACATGGTGCAGGTGCTGCTGGCCGCCTCGCGTTCGGAGAATGTGGAACTGCGCCAGTCGGCGCTGGAACTCGGCGGCCTGACCGCCAAGGTAATGGACGTGGAGGCCTTTGCGGTCGAAAACGCCTTCGCCCTGGTTGCCAGCGAATTGCCGGTAGCCGCCGATGCGGTGGTGGCGCTGGTGGATATCGGCGCGACCATGACCACGCTGAGCGTGCTGCGCTCCGGTCGCAGTCTGTATAGCCGCGAGCAGGTGTTCGGCGGCAAGCAGCTCACTGACGAAGTGATGCGCCGTTACGGGCTGACCTATGAAGAGGCTGGCCTTGCCAAGCGTCAGGGCGGCCTGCCGGAAAGCTACGAGGTCGAAGTGCTGGAGCCGTTCAAGGAAGCCACGGTGCAGCAGATCAGCCGTCTGCTGCAGTTCTTCTATGCGGGCAGTGAGTTCAATCGCGTCGACTGCATCGTGCTGGCCGGCGGTTGCGCCGCGCTGGCGCGCCTGCCGGAGATGGTCGAAGAGCAGCTCGGTGTGACCACGGTCGTTGCAAATCCGCTTGCCCAGATGACGCTTGGCCCGAAGGTTCAGGCCCATGCGCTGGCGCTGGATGCGCCTGCACTGATGATCGCCACCGGCCTGGCCCTGAGGAGCTTCGACTGATGGCAAGAATCAATCTATTGCCCTGGCGCGCGGAGCGCCGAAAGGCGCGCGAGCGCGAGTTCTACTCGATGCTGGGCTTCGCCGCATTGGGCGGCGTGCTGTTGTCGGCACTGATCTGGTTCTATTACGACGCGCAGATCAGCGGCCAGACCGAGCGCAATGCGTTTCTGACCACCGAGATCGACAAGGTCAAGGCGCAGAACGAGGAGATCAAGGAACTCGACAAGAAGAAGGACCGCCTGCTTGCGCGCAAGAAGGTGATCGAGGAGCTGCAAGCCAATCGCTCGCAGATGGTGCACCTGTTCGATTCGCTGGTGCGCACCATTCCCGATGGTGTGGCGCTGACCAACATCAAGCAGGATGGCGACATCCTCACGCTGGAAGGTCGCTCGCAATCGAATGCGCGCGTCAGTGCGTACATGCGCAACCTTGAAAGCTCGGGCTGGATGACCAATCCGGACCTGTCGATCATCGAGGCCAAGAGTCAGGACAAGGCGGGGCAACCTGCCGGGTCGTCGATGGACACCAAGACGCTGCCATACGTGTTCACGCTCAAGGTCAAGCTGGCCAATCCGAACGAGGCTGACAAGAACGGCATTGCGCCGGGCGCAGTGGATCCGGTCGCGCCGGGCACCGCAGCACCGGGTGCAGCGCCTGCCGATGCGACGCCTGCTGCTCCGGCAGCGGCGCCCGCGCCGGCAACGCCGCCGGCCGCTGCTCCTGCACCGACGCAGGCAGCACCGGCGCCAGCCAATCGGCCGCAGGAGGGGGCGGCGTCATGAGTAAGAAATCATTCAAGCTCAGCGATCTGGATTTCAACAATATCGGCGGTTGGCCGCAGCAAGCACGCATTGTGTTCTGCGTGGTGGTCGGCTTGTTCATCATGGTGCTGGCCTGGTTCCTGTTGATCAGCAGCAAGCGCGAAGAACTGGAAGGCCTGGAAAGCACCGAATCGCAGCTGCGCACCGAGTTCGAGACCCAACAGGGCCGCGCGGTGAACCTGGAGCCGCTTAAGCAGCAGCTCGCGCAGATGGAACAGGTGCTGCAGCAGATGCTGCGTCAGCTGCCCAGCAAGACCGAAATGCCGGATCTGATCATCGACATCTCGCAGACCGCGTTGTCCAGCGGCTTGTCCAACGAGCTGTTCCAGCCCGGTCCGGAATCGCCGAAGGAGTTCTACGCCGAAAAGCCAATCGCTCTGCGCATGGTGGGTAGCTACCACCAGTTCGGTGCCTTCGTCAGCGGTGTGGCCTCGCTGCCGCGCGTGGTGATCCTGACCATGCACGACATCAACCTCAAGCCCAAGGATCCCAAGGCCGGCATTGGCCCGCGCGGTGCGCTTGAGCTGTCCGGGACGGTCAAGACCTATCGTTATCTGGACGATGAGGAAATGGCCGAACAGGAAAAGGCTGCGGCCAACGCTGCGAAGAAGGGCGGCCAATGACCATGAAATTGCTCAAGATCCTGTCCTGTGCGGCGTTAATTGCAGTATTGCCGGCGTGCACGCGCGGTGTGACCAGCACACCGGGCGATGCGCCGAATCTGGAAGCCTGGGTTGCCGAGGTGCGCGCGCGTCCTGCGCCGCCGCTGGAGCCGTTGCCGGTGATGCAGCAATTCGAGACCTTCGAATATGCAGCGCAGGCGATGCGCGACCCGTTCAGCGATGCCTGGGTCAGCGCGGAAGGTGGCAACGGCACGCGTCCGGATCCGAACCGGCGTAAGGAGCCGTTGGAAGCCTTTCCGCTCGACGCCCTCGACATGGTGGGGACCATTGGCGGCGGTTCGGGCCTGATCGCTCTGGTGATGGCGCCTGACAAGGTGACCTACCGGGTGCGGCCTGGTGTGTATCTGGGACAGAGCGATGGCCGGGTGACCGGGGTCTACGAAGACCGCATCGAGCTGATTGAACTTGTGCCGGACGGTGCGGGTGGATGGCTTGAACGGCCGGCCGCACTCGCATTGGATGATCAATAAAGTGATAGGGGATAGCACGATGACGTTTTCCAATGCCCAGCGGCTGCGTCCGGTACGACGCCACGCGATCTTCCAGGCCTGCGCGTTGGGGTTCGCGCTGGCGCTGGCGAGCGGCAGCGCATTCGCCGCCGCGGCGCTGACTCAGCCCGCGCAGGATCCGGCCAAGGTCGCTCCGGCCAGCCTGGCGGTGTCCAAAATCGATTTCAAGCGCGGCGAAGACGGCGCTGGCCGTCTGATCCTGCAGTTCGACGGCCAGGGCGCCAGCCCGGACCTGCGGACGCAGGGCGACAACGTGCTGGTGGACATCAGCAATGCCAAGCTACCTGCCGAGCTGCAACGCCCGCTCAATGTCACCGACTTCGCCACGCCGGTGCAGCGCGTTGAAGTGAAGCCGTCCGGTTCCGGTTCGCAGCTGGTGCTATCGACCAAGGGTGCCTTCGATTCGCTGGCCTACCAGACCGGCAACGAATACGTGGTGGAAATCACCCCGCGCAAGGGCCAGCCGGCGGTTGGCGGTGTGAGCCCGGCGGCGGTCACGCAGGCTGCCGCGCAGATCGCCGCGCGCGGCTATAGCGGCCGCCCGGTGACGTTCAACTTCCAGGACGTGCCGGTGCGCACCGTGCTGCAGCTGATCGCCGAAGAGTCCAACCTCAACATCGTCGCGTCCGACACCGTGCAGGGCAATGTCACGCTGCGCCTGATGAATGTGCCGTGGGACCAGGCGTTGGACATCGTGCTGCGTGCCAAGGGCCTGGACAAGCGACGCGATGGCGGCGTGGTGTGGGTCGCCCCGCAACCGGAGCTGGCCAAGTTCGAGCAGGACAAGGAAGACGCCCGCATCGCGATCGAGAACCGCGAGGACTTGATCACCGATTATGTGCAGATCAACTACCACAACGCTGCGGTGATCTTCAAAGCGTTGACCGAAGCGAAAGGCATCGGCGGTGGTGGTGGCGGTCAGGGCGGTGGTCAAGGTGGCGCAGGGCAGCAGGACAACGGGTTCCTGTCGCCGCGCGGTCGCCTGGTGGCTGACGAACGCACCAACACCTTGATGATCAGCGATATCCCGAAGAAGGTCGCGCAGATGCGCGAACTGATCTCGCATATCGACCGCCCGGTGGATCAGGTGTTGATCGAGAGCCGTATCGTGATTGCGACCGATACGTTTGCCCGCGACTTGGGTGCGCGCTTCGGTATCGCAGGTCGGCGGCAGTACGGCGACAACACGGCGGTGATCAGCGGTAGTTCCACCAACAATGTTTCTGTCATAAACGATGGCTTGCATAACGTCCCGTCCGGACTGAACTTCAATCTTCCTGCCGGAACATTCACCACCAATACGGCAGGCTCGATTGCTTATACACTGCTTGGACGCAATTTCGCGTTGGACATGGAACTATCGGCAATGCAGGAAGAGGGACGTGGTGAGGTCGTCTCCAACCCGCGCATCGTTACTGCCAACCAGCGCGAAGGCGTGATCAAGCAGGGTCGTGAGATTGGATATGTGACGATAAGTGGCGGTGGTACTGGTGGCCAATCGCAGGCGAACGTACAGTTCAAGGAAGTGCTCTTGGAACTTAAGGTTACGCCCACTATTACAAATGACAATCGTGTTTTCTTGAACATGAATGTAAAGAAGGACGAGGTTGCACGATTTATTAATTTGCCACTGTATGGAACGGTGCCTGAAATCAATCGCCGCGAAGTCAATACCGCTGTGCTTGTCGGTGATGGCGAGACGGTGGTGATCGGCGGTGTCTACGAATTCAACGATCGCGAGAGCGTGGCCAAGGTTCCGTTCTTGGGCGACATTCCTTTCCTTGGCAATCTGTTCAAAAAGCGTGGGCGCAGCAAGGAGAAGGCTGAATTGCTGGTCTTCGTGACGCCGAAGGTGTTGCGTGTTGCTGGTGCTACTAAATAAATAGTCCTGAATTTTTGATGGGTAGTAACTTGATTCATATTTCATCAAAGAGGGAATTTTTGTGAAAGCATTATTTAGTGTAAAAAATTATTTAGGTGCAGCAATAGTTTTAAGTGCGTTTTCTGCATTTGGCGTTTTTGCACAGACTGTTGTTTGCAGTAATGACGCTATACCTGCCGGATACGTTAAGACGGCTTTGACTAATCGGCCTGCTTGTAATAGCGGGCAAGGTTGGCAGATTGAGTTGCCGTATGAAAACCAACTTGTATGTAGAAGCTCTCCTGTGCCATCTCCGTATGTCGTGGTCCCTTTTGGTGATAACAACACAACCGCCTGCGGCGAGGTTAGGTTGCGGATCGGCAATGCTCGCGAAAATCTTCAAATATGTGCTGGATCGCCTATCCCCAGCGGCTATGTCATAACTAATATAGATTCAACTCCCCGGGGGTGCTTGGTTGGGCAGTACTACATAAGGCAAGCAACTAACGGCATATTGGCGTGCGGTAATAGCCCAGTGCCCCCGGGTTATGTCTTTACATGGAACGGCCAATCTTCCGTGTGCGGAAATACTTATGGACAACGCCGTTTCGAAATCGCTCGCAATGGCATGTTAGTTTGTGCCGATTCATCTATTCCTGACGGTTATGTAGTAACGCAAGCCTATGATAACAATGGGCAGACGTGTACTTTTGGTCAGCGTTACATTCAACTCCCCACACAGGCAATCGCTGTTTGCCCAATTTCCCCAATTCCAGCAGGATGGCGTAGTAGTGGTTCGGTAAGCACGAATTCTTGCGGAAACAATTTTCCACAGGCATTGATCCTTACTCGCAACTAACTTTTTGCGACCGAGGCCGAAGTTGGCCTCGGTCTTTGTACGTGAAGCATGAAATCCATCTTAGACGTATTGCATTTGAGATTTTGTATCCCGGACTGAACACCAGCCGCCGGCGAATGAACCAATCGCGTTCGAATCGGTCACACTGGACCTATGAACGCACCGCCACTGCTCCCCCCCGAAGCCGTTGCCGCGCCCGCCGAGGACCGGCTGCACCGTCAATTCACCTCGCTGCGCGAATCGCTTGCGCAGCGCATCGTTGGCCAGGCAGCGCTCGTGGAGCGACTGTTGATTGCCTTGCTGGCCGATGGTCATCTGCTGGTCGAGGGCGCCCCCGGGTTGGCCAAGACCACCGCCATCCGTGCGCTGGCTTCGCGGCTGGAAGCGGATTTTGCACGGGTGCAGTTCACCCCGGACCTGCTGCCTGCCGACCTGACCGGTACCGAGATCTGGCGCCCGCAGGACAGCCGGTTCGAGTTCATGCCCGGGCCGATCTTCCACCCGATCCTGCTGGCCGATGAAATCAACCGCGCACCCGCCAAGGTGCAATCCGCGCTGCTGGAGGCGATGGGCGAGCGGCAGGTGACGGTTGGCCGGCACACCTATGCGCTGCCGGAGTTGTTCCTTGTGATGGCGACGCAGAACCCGATCGAGCAGGAGGGCACGTTCCCGCTGCCCGAAGCCCAGCTGGACCGTTTCCTGATGCATGTGCGCATCGGCTATCCGCAGGCGGACGCCGAGGCGGAAATCCTGCGCCTGGCACGCGAGGCCGCCCGCGATACGCTGGAAAAGCACGAGACCGTGCCCGACAAGATTCCGTTGGAAGATGTCTTCGCCGCGCGCCGTGTGGTGCTGGATGTGCATCTGGCGCCGCAGCTGGAACGCTATCTGATCGAAATCGTGCTGGCCTCGCGCGATGCCAAGCGTTACGACCCGGCATTGGCGCGACGGATCGCCTGGGGCGCCAGCCCGCGTGGCTCGATTGCGCTGGAACGGTGCGCACGCGCACGCGCGTGGCTGGCCGGGCGCGACTACGTGACGCCGGACGATATCCGCGCCATTGCCCCGGACGTGTTGCGGCATCGCGTGCTGCCCAGCTACGAGGCCACCGCCGAAGGCTGGGACGGCGAACGCCTGGTCGCTGCGTTGCTCGAAAAGATTCCGCTGCCCTGATCGGGCAGCGTCGCTGAGGTATGCCGCACTCTCGCCAGACGCCCATGTCTTCGATGCCGTTCTCGTCCCCTGCAACCATCCCCTCGCCAGTCGCTGGCGATGGGGTGTGCCCAACGCTGGCAGAACTGATCGCGCTGCGCGGTACCGCGATCCATCGCGGTCAACCAGGACGTGGCCGGTATGGGGTGGTGGGGCCGGTGCCTGCCGCCACGCGCGGGCGCGGCATGGAATATGCCGAGTCGCGCGAGTACGTGGCTGGCGACGATGCGCGGCATATCGACTGGCGCGTCACCGCGCGAACCGGACGGGCGCACACCAAGTTGTTTCAGGCTGAGCGCGAGCGTTTGAGTCTGATCGTGGCCGATACCTCGCCTGCGCTCTTCTTCGGTACGCGCGTGCGCTACAAATCGGTGCAGGCCGCACGCGCCGGCGCCGTTGCCGCATGGCTGGCGCAGCGCCAGGGCGACCGAATTGCAGCATTGCGCGGCACCGCGAGCGAGGCGCCGATTGCGCCGCGGTCCGGCCAGCGTGGTGTGCTGCCGGTGCTGGATGCCTTGGCGCGTTGGTATGCCCAGCCGCCGCCCGGCGACGCGGGGCTGGAGGTGGCGCTGGATCATGCGGCGCGCCTGTTGCGCCCTGGCGCGCGCCTGACCGTGCTGGCCGATGCGCGCGGCGCCGGCCGGATTTCTGCCACGCGCTGGTCGGGCTTGGCCTTGCATCACGAGGTGGTGGTGATCGTGCTGGTCGATCCGCTGGAATTGGCGCCACCGGCACGTGCAGTCACCTTCGACGTGCGTGGCGAGCGCATCGCGATCGATCTGTCTACGCAGGCCGGGCGTGCGCGCTGGCAGGCCGAATTCGTCGCGCCGCTGGAGCACTTGGGCTCGCTCCTGCAGGCACGCGGCGTGCGCTTGCATCGCCTGTCCACCGACGATGCCAGCGATGCCTGGCTGGGCGGCAGCCCCGCCGCGCGGAGTCGCTGAGAATGTCCCCGCAGTCGCTGCCGCTGCGTGATGTGCATCTGCCGCCGCCGCCGTCGTGGTGGCCGCTGGCACCGGGCTGGTGGCTGGTGATCGCGGTGGTCGTGCTGGTGGTGGGGAGCGCATGGGTCTGGTGGTGGCGCCGGCGCTGGCGTCAGCGCCGCTGGCTGGCTGCTTTCGATGCGGAACTGGCGCGCGCCACGACGCCTGCGCAGCGCCTGGCGGCCGTGTCGGTGCTGCTGCGACGTGCGGCGCGGCGCGTCGATCCGCAGGCCGACCGCTTGCAGGGCGAGGCGTGGTTGCAGTTCCTGGACGGGCGCAAGCGCAAGGACCCCGTGTTTTCGCAGGGGCCGGGCAGGGCTGTGCTGGAAGGCGGTTTCCAGCGCGCACCCACAGTCAGCGATCTGCCGGCGTTAGAAGCCTTGGCGCGGCAGCGCTTTGTGGCGCTGATGCGGGGCCGGCGATGAACTGGTTGCAGTGGTCGCAATGGCAGGATGCGTTGGCGCACTGCGCCTGGCCATGGGCGTGGTGGTTGATGCCCTTGCCGTTGCTGATGTGGTTCTGGCCGCAACGCCGCGCCGATACGGTCGCGCTCCGTGTGCCTTACGCGGAGCAGTTGCAGGCAGTGGCACAGGCGACAAGCGCGCCGGTGCTGCGGATGCCGCGTTGGCTGGCGTGGCTGGCTTGGTTTTTGCTGTGCGCCGCGCTGGCACGTCCGCAGCAACTGGGCGAGGTGATTCAACCGCCGCGCGAGGCGCGCCAGATGATGTTGGCGGTGGATCTTTCGGGCAGCATGAGCGAACCCGACATGGTGCTCGGCGGCAAGGTGGTGGACCGGCTCACCGCCGCCAAGGCCGTGCTGTCGGACTTTCTGGATCGGCGCGACGGCGACCGCGTCGGCTTGCTGGTGTTCGGCCAACGCGCGTATGCGCTGACACCGTTGACCGCGGATCTGACTTCCGTGCGCGATCAGTTGCGCGATAGCGTGGTGGGCTTGGCCGGGCGCGAAACCGCGATTGGCGATGCGATCGCCTTGTCGGTCAAACGCCTGCGCGAACAGAAGCAGGGCCAGCGCGTGGTGGTGTTGCTTACCGATGGCGTCAACACCGCTGGCGTGCTCAATCCGTTGAAGGCTGCGGAACTGGCCAAGGCCGAAGGCGTGCGCGTGCACACCATTGCGTTCGGCGGCAGTGGCGGCTATTCCTTGTTCGGGGTGCCGATTCCGGCCGGCGGCGACGACGACATCGACGAAGACGGGCTGCGCAAGATTGCCCAGCAGACCGGCGGACGCTTCTTCCGCGCCCGCGATACCGACGAGCTTGCCGGCATCTATGCCGAGCTGGATCGGCTGGAGCCAGTCAAGGGGCTCGGGCCTTCGGTGCAGCCGCGCGTGGAGCGTTACTACTGGCCATTGGGTGCGGCAATCGTCATTGCCCTGCTGGCCTATGTACTGCCGCGGAGGTGGCGATGAACGCGCTGGCCGAACTGGCAGAGCCGCTGCAGTCGCTACATCTGTTGCGCCCGATGGTGTTGTGGGCGCTACTGGCGATCGTACCGGCGGCAGCGCTGTGGCACTGGCGTCGCCGCGATGCCGATGTCTGGCGGCAGAGTGTGGATGCGCATCTGTTGCCGGAGCTATTGGCCGCCGGCGGTCGGCGCGGATGGCTGGGATTCGTGCTGGCTGCGCTGACCTATGCGTTGGCAGTGATTGCGATGAGCGGGCCGAGTTGGCGGCAGACCGAGCGTCCGGTGTTTCAATCGAGCATGCCGCTGGTGGTGGTGCTGGATCTGTCGTCCAGTGCCAATGCAACCGACCTGCCGCCTTCGCGCCTGCTGCAGGCGCGCGCCAAGCTGGCGACGCTGCTGCGCAAACGTGCCGGTGGCGAGGTGGCATTGCTGGTCTATGCAGGCGAGAGTTTCACGGTTGCGCCATTGACCGAGGACAGCGCCAACGTGGCCTTGTTTCTGGATGCGCTGTCGCCGTCGGTGATGCCGGTCGATGGCAAGCGTGCAGACCGGGCGATCGATGCGGCCGCGCAGCTGTTGCAGCAGGCCGGCTTCAAGCAAGGCGAGATCCTGCTTGTCAGCGATGGCGCAGATAGCTCCGCCGAGAGTTCGGCACGGGTGGCACGTTCGCGCGGTTTCAGTGTCTCTGCGCTTGGCGTGGGCAGCGAACGCGGCGCAGCGTATCGCATGGCCAGCGGCGAGATTGCGCAGGCCAAGCTCGACGAAGGCAGTCTGCGCACCCTGACTGCGCAGGGCGGCGGGCGGTATGCACGCATCGCGCCGGACGATGTGGACCTGCGCGCCTTGGGCGTGCTCGATCCGTCGCAACAGCCGTTGGCCGATGAAACCGCCGAGTCCGATGGCGGCAAGACCTGGCTCGATGAAGGCTATTGGCTGGTGCTGCCGGTGATGCTGCTGTCCCTGCTGGCGTTTCGCCGCCGCGCGGTGGTGGCCGTACTGGCGATGGTCTGCGTGCTGCCGCTGGCGCAGCCCGCGCACGCGGCCGATGGCACCTTGTGGCAGCGGGCCGATCAGGTGCAACAACAGCGCCTGGACGCCGGCGTGCAGGCATATCGCAAGGGCGATTTCGCAGCGGCACAGAAGGCGTTCGAAGCGGTGCCAACCGATGAGGGGCTGTACAACCTCGGCAATGCGCTGGCGCGACAAGGCCAGTACGACGCCGCGATCGCGGCCTACGACCGTGCGCTCAAGCAACACCCGAATCAGCAGGATGCCATCGCTAATCGCGCGGCGGTCGATGCGGCGCGCAAGCGTCAGCAGCAGAACAACAAGGATGGCAAGGGCCAGGACGGCAAAGGCCAGTCCAAGGACCAGAAGCCATCCGGTCAGGATGGGAAGGGGCAACAGCAGGCCGGCCAGGATGGGCAGAACCAGCAGGACAGCAAGAACCAGCCCTCCCAGGCGCAGCCGCCACAGGACGGCAAGTCGCAAGATGCGCAGGCCAAGGACGGGCAGGGCGAGCAACGCAAGCCAGACACCCCGCCCCAATCTGCCGATGCCAAGGCGCAGCAGCAGGCCGATGAGGCACAGCGTCGCAAGATGCAGCAGGCCATGGCGCAGGCGGGCGACAAGCAGGCCGATGCCAGCGGCAAGCAGGAGGCCGCCGTCGCCGGCGAGACGCCGGAAAAACGCGAGCAACGTCAGGCGGTGGACGCATGGCTGCGGCGGGTGCCGGACGATCCGGGCAGCCTGCTGCGTACCAAATTCAGGCTGGAATACGAACGCAGGCAACGGGACGGACGATGATCGGCAGACAGCACTTACGTCGCGCGGCAATCGGCATGCTGGCCAGCGTGGCACTGTTGGCGTGCGCGCCGGTGGGTGCAGTCACGCGCGCGTGGCTGGACCGCGACAGCGTCAATGCCGGCGATGTGGCGATGTTGAATATCGAAACCGACCAACGCGGCGTCGACCCGGATTACACGCCACTGCGCACCGACTTCTTGCTGGGCGCCAAGAGCGCCAATCAGCAGATGCAGGTGGCCAATGGTTCGGTGACGGTGCGTGCCTTGTTCGGTGTGGTGCTGACGCCGCGCAAGAGCGGCGAACTGATCGTGCCGGCGATACGCGTGGGCAATGAACGCACCGAACCGCTGCGCCTGCAGGTGGTTGGGGCGGCGAACGATCCCGCAAGCAGCTCCGGCAACGCTGCCGGCGTGCCGAGTGCAGCGCAGGGCAATGAAGAAGCCTTCGTCCAAACCCAGGTGGACGACCCGCAACCCTACGTGCAGCAAAGCGTGGGCGTGGTGGTGCGGTTGTACTTCGCCACCCAGCTGGCATCGGGCGAGTTGGATCTTGAGGCCCCGGATGGGGCATCGATGCAGCGCGTCGGCGACGACGTCAGCTCGGTCAAGGTCGTCAACGGACGCCAATACAACGTGGTGGAGCGGCGCTACCTGCTGGTCCCCGAGCGCAGCGGTCGCCTGCTGCTGCCGCCGGCACGTTTCAACGGGCGTTCGGTGGGCGGGTTTTTCGACGACTACTTCGGGCGCGGAAACGGTGAGCTGAGTGCGCGCAGTGCGAGCATTCCGTTGCAGGTGCGCGCGCAGCCGGCCAATGCGCCGCAGCCGTGGTTGCCGTTGCGCAGCCTGCAGTTGCGCTACACGACCACGCCACAGCGGGCGACCGCCGGTGAGGCGGCCCAATTCGTGGTGGAAGCCAGTGCGCGCGGTGCGACCCAGGCGCAGTTTCCCGAATTGCCGACGCCCAGCGTGCCCGACGCGCAGGTGTTCGCCGAGCCGCCGCAATTCGAGGAGCGCTTCGTGGACGGCTCGCCGCAACTGCGACTGACCCGGCGCTATTCGATCGTGCCCAACCGCGCCGGTCCGTTGGTGGTGCCTGGGCTGCAGATGGCGTGGTGGGATGTGGGGCCAGGGGCAGCCAAGACGGCTTCACTGCCCGATCTGACGCTCGATGTCGCGGCAGGTAGCGGCGCGTTTGCGACACCTGCGCCGGCACCCACGCCGCATCCGACACCCGATCAATCGGCGTCGACACCCGATCGCACGCTCACCCTGCAAGCACCATCGCCCGCGCAACCGCCGTGGGGGTGGATCGCGGCGGCGATCGGATTTGCGCTTTTGTGGATCGCCACGCTGGTGTGGGCGTTAGTGCGTCGGCGCGGTGCTCAGCGCGGTGCATCAGGCGGCACTGGTGGTGACGGCAGCAATGGACCAGCTGAGGTTGGGCGCGCGACCCACGGCGTGGCCGAGTTGCGCCGCGCGCTCGACACCGGCGGCATGGACGATGTGGCGGCGGTGCTCTGCGGCATGGCTGGCGTTGCCGATATCGACGCAGTGGTGGCGGCGTTGGCAGACCCGGCGCAGCAGGCAGCGGTGGCGCGCATGCAGCGCGCACGCTGGGGCGGCGATGGCGATGTGACCGGCGCGCGCGCCGCCTTGCGCGAGGCATTCGCCAAGGGGCCACGGTGGCACCATGCAAGCGCAGCCGAACCGGAGGTGCTGGCGCCGTTGTATCCGCCTGCGCCTTGATCGACGGCGTTGCATTGGTGGCGGCTTGGAACGACTGAGATACTGGCTGCGCAGTTTCCGCGCGGTTGCAGTCGGTGCGAGGATGGTCTGCAACAACGGTGCTTCGATTCCTGGTGGGGAATCTGCGCTCACGCAACAGTGGCTCGTTAGATTTCGTTGGCCGCTATTACTCGCTTTGAGCGGCGACGCTGCCTTGCAGCGCTGATAAGGCATTGATTCTGGATGCGCGTGATCTGCCGACTGTGCGGAAGAGAGCGAAGAGCGTTGGCGCTTCGGCGTTGCTGCAGGGCCCTTGCTCGCCCACCCTCGCAGGACACGCTGCAAGTACGTCCTTGTAAGCTCCTTGGCGGCATCCATGTCGCCAAGGGTCCCGCGACGGTGAGCGGGCAAGGAACAGTCGCGGTAGTCGGTATGTATGGTGCAAGCACTGCATTACGTGTTGCTGGTTCGCTAGTGCGCATGCCCTTCTGCGACCCGCACCACTAAGCCCTGCGCTTACCAGATGCTAGGCCTTCTATTGAGTCAGCGAACAGCGTGCTGGTGCGGCGTCCTCGCCGCTTGCGGGACCGTTGGCGACATGGATGCCGCCAACGGTCCCCCAGGGACGGCTTCACGGCGTGTCCCGCGAGCGGCGAGGCACCGCGCACCCGCCGCGCCAGGCTTTCGACCTGGAGCATCTGAGGACGTATAAGCGCCGCTACGAGATTCCGTTGCCGCACGCAGGTGCCGAACAGCCAGGCGGATTGTCAGTTCCAACGCCTGCATCACCCAACATCGAAAGACCCCTACCCGCAGGCAGATGCCTAGGCGACTCCCGGGTAGGTGGCCGCATCCATGGCGTTTGTTAAGCTCCGGTCTTTGTGTCCACCAAGGCCTGACCAGATGACAGCATCCCCAGCCACGCGCCGCCCGGTCCTGCCCCTGCATTGGAAGATGGGCATTGGCTTTGCCGTTGGCCTGTTGTTGGGTCTGGCTGTCTACTACCTGGCCGGCAGCGACGCCGAGTGGGTGCGTCTGGCGACCAAGTACGTCACCACGCCGTTTTCGCAGGTCTTCCTCAATCTGATCTTCATGCTGATCGTGCCGCTGCTGTTCTCGGCGCTGGTCATGGGCATTTCCGAAATGGGCGACATCCGCGCGCTGGGGCGGGTGGGGTGGCGCACCCTGGGCTATACCGTGGTGCTGTCCGGTGTGGCGGTGTTGCTGGGGTTGGTGCTGGTCAACGTGCTCAAGCCCGGCGCGGGCGTGGACCCGCAACTGGCCAATCAGCTGATCCAGGAAAACGCCGAGCGCACCCGCGAGATCATTTCCAGCTCCGGCACGCAGCCGCAGGGCTTGGACATGCTGCTGTCGATCGTGCCCAGCAACGTGATCGCCGCGGCGTCGAGCAACGGCGCGATTCTGTCGCTGATGTTTTTTGCGGTGATGTTCGGCGTGGGCATGGTGCTGACCGAAGACGAAAAGGTCGCCACGTTGCGGCGCGGCATCGAGGGGGTCTTCGAGATTTCGATGACCTTGATCGGGCTGGTGATCCGTCTGGCGCCGTATGCGGTGGCGTGTTTCATGTTCAACCTGGCCGCGCTGTTCGGCTTCGATCTGCTGATCCGTCTGGGCGCCTATGTGGGCGTGGTGGTGCTGGCGCTGGGCCTGCACATGGTGGTCAGTTACGGCATTGCGGTGAAATTCGCCGGACGCTCGCCGCTGAGCTTTTTCCGCCAGACCCAGGAAGCGACGGTGATGGCGTTCTCGACCGCCTCCAGCAACGCGACCCTGCCAACGGCGCTACGCGTGGCCGACGAGATGGGCCTGCCGCCGCGCGTGTCGCGTTTCGTGCTGACCGTGGGCGCCACCGCCAACCAGAACGGCACCGCACTCTTCGAAGGCGTCACGGTGATCTTTCTGGCGCAGTTCTTCAACGTGGACCTGAGCCTGGGCCAGCAGTTCATGGTGATGCTGGTCTGCATCCTGGGCGGGATCGGCACGGCCGGCGTGCCGTCCGGCTCGCTGCCGGTGGTGGCGCTGATCTGCGCGATGGTCGGGGTCAACCCGGTGGGTATCGGCATGATCCTGGGCGTCAACCACTTCCTGGACATGTGCCGCACGGCGCTGAACGTGACCGGGGATTTGGCTCTGACGACCTTGGTGGCCAAGGGCGAGGAATAGGGACTAGTGAATAGGGAATGGGTGAAGCGGGCTGGTGCGAGCCTGGGGTGTGACGGTGAGCTTCACGTCTGGCGACGGTGATTAGGCGCTCGGGTGATTGCATCGACCAATCGGCAACGCTGCATCCGACTCTCCATTCCCGATTCCCCTAACGCGCTGTGTGGGAGAATAGGGGTCTCCGCTTCCAGCGGTGTTCCCCTCCGCTTCCATAGACGCCCATGACCCAGCCCACCCGCCGCCAGCTGGCCAACGCCATCCGTTTTCTTGCCGCAGATGCGGTCGAAGCCGCCAAGTCCGGTCATCCCGGCATGCCGATGGGCATGGCCGATATCGCCGAAGTGCTGTGGAACGACTTCTACCGGCACAACCCGAACAATCCGCAGTGGTTCAACCGCGACCGTTTCGTGCTGTCCAACGGGCATGGATCGATGTTGCAGTACGCCCTGCTGCACCTGTCCGGCTACGACCTGCCGATCGAACAGCTCAAGCAGTTCCGCCAGCTGCACAGCAAGACCGCCGGTCACCCCGAGCGCAGCGAAACTCCCGGCGTTGAGACCACCACCGGCCCCCTCGGGCAGGGCTTTGCCAATGCGGTGGGCTTTGCACTGGCCGAGAAGTTGCTGGCGCAGCGCTACAACCGCCCGGAGCTGGAAATCGTCGATCACCGCACCTGGGTGTTCATGGGCGACGGCTGCCTGATGGAAGGCATTTCGCACGAAGCGGCGTCGCTGGCCGGTACCTGGGGCCTGGGCAAGCTGGTGGCGTTCTGGGACAACAACCAGATTTCCATCGACGGCAATACGGCCGGCTGGTTCAGCGACGACACCCCGGCGCGTTTCGAGGCCTATGGCTGGCACGTGATCCGCGATGTGGACGGGCATGACGCCGACAAGATCAAGGCCGCCATCGAGACAGCGCTGGAAAACACCGACAAGCCCACGCTGATCTGCTGCCGTACCAAGATCGGTTTCGGTGCGCCGACCAAGGCCGGCAAGGAGTCCTCGCATGGCGCTCCGTTGGGCAAGGACGAGCTGGAAGGCGCGCGCAAGGCGTTGGAGTGGCCGTACGGCCCGTTCGAAATTCCCGAAGAGATCTACGCCGGCTGGCGTGCCGGCGGCACCGGTACCTTGCGTCAGGCCGAATGGGAACAGCTGTTCGACAAGTACGCCAAGCAGTACGGCGCGCAGGCCGACGAGCTGACCCGTCGTTCGCATGGCGAACTGCCGGCCGACTTCATCGCCAAGGCCGATGCCTACATCGCCAAGGCGCAGGAAGAGGGCCAGACCATTGCCTCGCGCAAGGCCTCGCAGCTGGCGATCGAAGCGTTCGCGCCGCTGTTGCCGGAATTGATCGGTGGCTCGGCCGACCTGGCGCACTCCAACCTGACCTTGTGGAAGGCCAGCAAGTCGGTCGCCACCGACGACCCGGACGCCAACTACGTGTATTACGGCGTGCGCGAGTTCGGCATGACCGCCATTGCCAACGGTCTGGCGCTGCATGGCGGGTTCATTCCGTTCGACGCCACCTTCCTGGTGTTCAGCGACTACGCACGCAACGGCGTGCGCATGAGCGCGTTGAACCCGGCGCATGCGATTCATGTGTACACGCATGACTCGATCGGCCTGGGCGAAGACGGCCCGACCCATCAGCCGGTGGAACACCTGGCCTCGCTGCGCTACATCCCCAACAACGATGTGTGGCGCCCGGGCGATGCGGTGGAATCGGCAGTGAGCTGGAAGGCGGCCATTACCCGCAAGGACGGCCCAAGCTGCCTGATCTTCAGCCGCCAGAACCTGCAGCATCAGCCGCGCAGCGCCGAGCAGCTCAAGCTGATCGAGCGCGGTGGCTACGTGCTGGCCGACGCCGAAGGCGGTACGCCGGACGTGATCCTGATCGCCACCGGTTCGGAAGTCGGTCTGGCAGTGGAAGCCAAAAAGACGCTGGATGCGGCCGGCCTCAAGACGCGCGTGGTGTCGATGCCGTCGACCGATGTGTTCGATCGCCAGGACGCGGCGTACCGTGAGTCGGTGCTGCCGAACGCCGTGCGCAAGCGCGTGGCGGTGGAAGCGGGGGTGACCGGCTTCTGGCGCAAGTACGTGGGCCTGGATGGCGATGTCGTCGGCATGGACACCTTCGGTGCCTCGGCGCCGGCCGACCAGTTGTATGCGTACTTCAAGATCACCGCAGAGCACGTGGTGGCCGCAGCCAAGGCGCTGTAACGCCTTGCGTGGTGCTTGAAAGAAAAAGCCGGCGAAAGCCGGCTTTTTTGTTGGATTTCGTGAGCGATGCGCGGTCCGTCATCGTTCAACGGACGCCTTGCGTGTTTCAGTGCGCGTCGTTGGCCAGCGCCGCCGCACGGATCCTGGTCAGCACCTTCAGCTGTGCGGCCATCATTGGCGGATTGGGATCGTGTCCTGTGCGTGGCAGCAGGAGAAATTCCTTGCTCCGTGCAGAAAGACCATCGAAATAGGCTTTGCTGATTTGCGCCGGAGTCACCAGATCCTGTTCGCCCTGAATCAGATAGACCGGCATGGCGAACTGCGGCCCGAGTGTGCGCAGATCGATCTGCGGGCCCATGCCGTCGCCTGCCAGCCCGACGAACTGCAGGAAGGAATAGTCTTCCCCGGCTTCATAGGCTGCGCGGTAGTCGGGCGTGTCGTACTCCGCCGCGAAGGTAAACCAGTCTTCCGGCGCCGGGTCGGTACTCAAGGCTTCGTATTTGCGCGTCAGGCGTCTCAGGACTCCGAAGTTGCGTGGGTTTGTCCATGGCGGCGGGCCGATCTTCTCCAGCTTGCCGAGCGCATCCGCATCGCTGGCTGCGCGGGCCAGGCTCAGCGTCTTGGCGTAGCTCGACGCCATGTCGTCCTGGTAATTGACCAGTTGCGCCGTGCCGACATAAGCGTGGAACAGGTTCGGATTTGCCTTGGCGATAGTGACGGACAGTGCCGAGCCCCACGATCCGCCCATCAGGATGAGCTTGGGTTTGCCCAGCCGTTGCGAGGCATAGCGTGCGACCTCGCTGCCGTCCAGGGTCAGCCGCCGCATGGTCAGCCGCTCTCCGTCGGCAGGCTTGCTTGCCGCGTAGGTCTTGCCGGAGCCGCGTTGGTCCCACTGCACGATGGTGAAATCGCGCGTCCAGCTGCCGAACAGGCGATGCGCGAACGGCGTGTTGGGGTTGCCCGGCCCGCCATGGACGATCAGCACCACTGGATTGCGGCAGTCCTGGCCCTCGATCGTGACCCATTGCTGGATGCCTCCGATCTGCACAAGACCTGCCTCGTGTACGGCACTGCCGGGTACCCGGCAAGCGTCATTCAAGGGCGTTTTTCCAGACGCCGCAGCACTCACTGCCGGCGCGCACACCAGCAGTAGAGCGATAGCTACCCAGCATTTTGTCATGTGATTCGCGTCGTAGCGCGTTCCGTCATTGCATCAGCCGCCTGTTCAGCAGCAGCTCCCGCTCCGAGTGTCGCGCCTATGCGAGTTCGGCTGCAATGGCTGCGGTTGGACCGGGAGTTGCAAAAATGCGCTTCCATCTGAGGTAGCGCTCGCTTGGATCGAGGGGTACCAAATAAATGCCAATCCGGCTATTTAAAATGTGAATCATTCCCATTAAAATGGCGCGCTGCCGCGGCTGCGCGGCGCGTCCTCCCCTTTGTTCGCCGTCCGGCACTGCCGTGATGGGTGCCCTCGACTGTCTGTGCCGGAGCTGTGATGAATCGTCCTACCGTAATGCGTCTCCTTCCCATTGCGCTGCGCCCGCGCGCGCTGTCGCATGCGGTGTTTGCCGCGCTGTGCACCCTGTCGGCAGGGCAGGCGTTGGCCGAAACGCCGGCCGGCGACGCGGAGGTCACCACCCTGGATCGGCTCAATGTGCAGGGCGAGCAGGTCAAGGGCTACACGGTGGAAAAGACCACCGCCGGCACTCGGATGAACCTGTCGCTGCGCGAGATTCCGCAGTCGGTCACGGTGGTCACGCGCGATCGCATGGACGACCAGAACCTGCAGAGCATCACCGATGTGCTCAACAACGTTACCGGCATTTCGGTTGCGCAGAGCGATAGCGAGCGGCTTGAGTTCTATGCGCGCGGGTTCTACATCGACAATTACCAGTTCGACGGCATTCCGGCCTACATGGAGCAGGCCTGGAGCTACGGCGATTCGGCGCTGGACGTGGCGCTGTACGACCGCGTGGAAGTGGTGCGCGGCGCGACCGGCCTGTTGACCGGTTCGGGTAATCCGTCGGCCTCGATCAACCTGGTGCGCAAGCATGCGGTCAGCCGCGATTTCACCGGCACCGTATCGGTGGGCGGCGGCGACTTCAACAAGACCCGCAGCGTGGCCGACGTCACGGTGCCGTTGAGCCCTGAAGGTACCGTGCGCGCGCGTGTGGTGGGCGTATACCAGGACGGCGAATCGGACATGGACCGCTACAGCCTGCGCAAGAAGATCGGCTCGGCGATCATCGATGCCGACCTCACCGACAGCACGTTGCTGAGCGTGGGCTACGAATACCAGAAGAAGGAATCGGATGATGTCACCTGGGGTGGCTTCCCGCTGTTCTACAGCGACGGCACGCGTACCGACTACAAGCGTTCGTTCAATCCGGCGGCCGACTGGACGTTCTGGGACACGCGTCTGCAGCGCACCTTCGCCAGCCTGCAGCAGAGCTTCGACAACGGTTGGACCCTCAAGGCCAATGTGAGCCACGAAAAGACCGAAGCGGCGAATCATCTGTTTTATCCGTACTACACCATTTTCGGATTCGATCGCAGTACCGGTGCCGGCGTGGTGCCGTATTCGGGCAACTACCAGACAGAGCGCAAGGCCGATGGCGCCGACGTCTATGCGGAGGGCCCGTTCCGGCTGTTCGGTCGCGAACATCAGTTGGTCGCCGGCGCCAGCTACAACCGACGCGAGTACGTCAACAACGGCACCTACGATTTCCCCGCGCCGCTGGACAGCTACCTCGGCTGGAACGGCGCGTATCCGGAGCCCAATTGGAGCCCGCGCACGGTACAGAGCGAAGGCACCATCACGCAGAAAGCCGCCTATGTGGCTGCGCGTTTCTCGCTGGCCGAGCCGCTGACCCTGCTGGTGGGGGCCCGCTATACCGACTGGCAGATCGATGGCCGCAACTTTGATTTCACCACCCAGCAGCTGCTGCCGTTCGCCGACACCCAGACCGAAGTCACTCCGTACGCCGGACTGGTGTACGACATCGACGATGTGTGGTCGACCTACGTCAGCTACACCGAGATCTTCAACCCGCAGACCTTGCGCGATGCCAACGGCGGCTACCTGGATCCGCTGAGCGGCAAGGGCTACGAAGCCGGCGTCAAGGCAGCGTGGTTCGACGATCAGCTCAACGCTTCGCTTGCGTTGTTCCGTATCGAGCAGGACAACCTCGGGGTGACGACCGGCGGCTTCGTTCCGGGCAGCAGCGAATCGGCGTACGAAGCGGCCAACGGCGTCGTCAGCGAAGGCTTCGATTTCGAGCTGTCCGGCCGCCTCACCCAGGGCTGGAATGCCACCTTCGGCGCTTCCCACTACACTGCGCGCGACGACAGCGGCACCTCGATCAATACGCACCTGCCACGCACCACCATCAAGTTGTTCAGCAGCTACACCCCGCAGGGCGCATGGAGCGATCTGACCGTAGGCGGTGGCGTCAACTGGCAGAACCGTTCGTACTACGTGGACCCGGTGTACGGCAACTTCCAGCAGAGTGCCTACGCCCTGGTCAGCGCGTTCGCGCGCTATCGCCTGTCGCCGCAGTTCTCGGTGCAGCTCAACGTGGACAACTTGCTCGACAAGCGCTATTACGCGCAGTTCAACGGCGGTTATGGCGCATGGGGCGCATCGCGTAACGGCATGCTGACTTTCAATTACACGTTCTGATCACAGGCGGCGCCGGGCACGATCTCAGTGCCCGGATCGTTGCCGTCAAACCGCACAGGCACCTTGCGAAAGGCGCCTGTGTTTTTTGTAGCGGCTGGATTTCTGGCAACTTGCAAGTTTGGTCCGGTTGTCTGACTAAGAGGGTTACGCGCTGGTGATCCTCGATCAATACACTGCACCGTTCACGGTTTGTCCGGCGATGCCGCCCGCTTGGTGACACGCTGCCGATGCGCGGCACTGGTTGGATCTATGTGCAGGGGATCAGGGAGCTTTGGCGGACTGTGGGTATCGTAGATGTATCTTCAAGAAATCAGTATTGCCATGCCAGAAAGTAAAGGGAGATACGCTTGGAAATTCTGGATGGTACCTGATGTCATGCGTCTCGAAGGAGGGCTTTGCACTCTTGTACCATCCCAATTGCAAGAGTAGATTCTGCTGACTAGCTCGGCCTTCAGTAAGGATACGCAATGTCGATCCAGCCAAAATCTCTGCTGAGCATTACGTTATTCGCGATGATCGGAGCCTCAGGCTATGTCAGTGGCGCCGAGCAGAAGCCTACTTCTGCCAATGTGATCCGTGGCCTGGGCGAAAGTGTTCCGGCCGGTGCAAAAAATATCAGCCTGTCACGGTTGTTCAAGGTTTACTCTTTCGAGAAAGATGGACTGAAGTATGTCCAGATCAATTCGTTAAGGGACGAAGTCTTGACGGTCATGATCGTGACTCCGGGCGCGCAGCAACAACTGCCGGTTGGGTCTGCCGCACAAGTCCCCATGGCAATTGTCAATGATGAGAATGCCAAGCCGCTCGGCATGGTGACGGCAGCCGCAACGTGCCCCTGGAGCAGTCAGGTCGTCTATGATGATCCCTATGTCCGTATCGTGGTCATTTATGGAGCGAACGGCGAATATATTCAGATCGTGACCATCAATAAGCAAACGACTCATGAAAAATGAAGGCGTGGCTTATAAGCGTCGATCAAACTTGTATCGATGTGATGATTTTTCTTTCAAACGCCCGGTAAATCCGGGCGCTTTAGTGTTGAGGCGAGGTGCTGAATAAGTCTGTATCGGGCTGCCAGATCTGCTGAAAGAAGAGATGTTGGTGCGGAACTTGCCTCGCTGTCACTGCAACATCTGATCGCCGTGCAAGACGGGGTAAGGATTCAATGCGTCCCCCTTCCACCATTGTTTTTCAGGTCCCAGGCGGTGGATCTCGAAATGCAGATGCGGTGCGGCGGGATTGGCGTTGCCGGTGCTGCCGACATAGCCAATGACCTGGCCGCGCTTGATCGATTGTTTCTCCGCCAAGCCGTCGGCATAGCGCTCCAGGTGCGCGTAGTAATAGCAGTATTTGCCGCTGGGCTCGAACTGGTAGACGGTCAGGCCGCCCCGGTCGCTGGTGAACAGTTTCTCCACCGTGCCGTCGGCAACTGCCACGACCGGTGTGCCGGTGGGAGCGAGGATGTCGATGGCATCGTGCACGCGGCCTTCGCTGCGCGCATCGGTGAAGGTGTCTTGCAACTGGCTGGCGCTGATGCCCTGTACCGGGATCAGCAAGCCGCTGCCCGGTGCCGCAGCGGCAGGCGACTGCGCTGGCGTCGTTGCTACGGGCATGCCGGCGGGCGCGGCATCGGCCAGTGGTGCCGAGGCAGCCATCGGTGCTGCCGCGGCGGTCGCTGCAGGGGCTGCCATCGGCGCGGCACTCGCTGAGCTGCGGTCTGTTGCGACGGGAGCAGCGCTGGATGACGGCTCTACTTTTGCTTCCGGCGCGGTGCGTTCCAGCCACCAATAGCCGGCCGCACCCAACACGACGCCCACCACCAAAGTCATCAGCAGTTTCATGTTTACTCCTGCATCACCACCGGCACCGACGGGCCGACCACGCTGGCGAGGGCGACCACGTCCCAGTTGGTCAGCCGCACGCAGCCATGCGATTCGGTCTTGCCGACATGGCCGGGCTCCGGCGTGCCATGCAAACCGTAATGCGGCTTGGACAGATCGATCCAGACGCGGCCAACCGGATTGTTCGGACCCGCCGGCAAGGTGGCTTTCTGCTCGCCCTTCTTCGCGTCCCAGAACAGTTTGGGGTTGTACTTGAACACCGGGTCGCGCGAGATGCCGAGAATTTTCCAGCGGCCAATCGGCAGCGGGTCGTGCTTGCTGCCGGAAGACACCGGGAATTGCGCATAGACCTTGCCGTCGGCGTCGAATAGCCGCAGCGTGGAATCGGATTTGTCCACTACCAGCTTGGCCGGTTTGGCCAGCGGCGGCACGCCGTCGATGTTGGGTACTTCAATCACGCTGCCGGCCTTGCTCAGATCCACGCCAGGATTGAGTTGGCGCAGCAGCGCGGGGTCTGCGTGGAAACGTTCGCCCAGCGCTTCGTCGACGGAGGCGTAGCCAAGCGCAGTCAGCTTGGCCTGTTCGGCAGGCCCTTTGGGAATGGGCTGGAACGGGCCGGCGACATCGGCGTCGGTAAGCGTGTACTGCACCAGGACCGGCGTGGTATCGGCCTGCAAGGCCTGCCAGGTAGCGTCATCCAGCTCGCCGGTGGCCTTGATGTTGTGGGCGGCCTGGAACCCGGACACTGCGCGCTTTTGATTGGAGCCGCGCTCGCCGTCGATCTGGCCCGGCGAAAAATGCGCGCGATCCAGCAACACCTGCGCGTGCAGATCCGAGCGCGCGCCGGTGGCGACATCCTTGGCCGCGGGAGTCGCGGCCGATGCAGGCGCAGCGGCAGGCGCAGACTGCTGCGCTTGCGCCAGCGCAGACAGGGAGGTGCCCAGTGCAAGGGCAAGCAAGCAGGCGCGAGCGTAGGAGCGTGGTGGCATGTGCAGGTCCGAAAGAGGCATGCGCGCACCTTGCCGCAGCCGCCTGCGTTTTCTGCGTGAAATCGCTGCACCGGTACTGACTGGCCAAGCGGTGAGATGCGGCATTGCGGTGGGCATTGCCGCCGGCGCAATCGACGGACGCAGCACACCGTTGTGATGGAGCCTCACCAGCCGATGCCGATGCCGATGCCGATGCCGATGCCGATGCCGATACCGCGGTGCGATGATGCGGCCGCAGCGCACTCGCGTGTCGAGCAATGGCGCTGCGCCAGCCGCTAAATAGCACGTGGCAATCGCCGCAGCGGCGTCCTTTGCGTTGAAAGATCGCCGCTGCAGCGTGCCGGTCTTTGGATCAGTACGTGTAGCCCAAGGTCAGCATGTAGGTGCGCCCGGTTTGCACATAGGCACCGTCGGCGCCGGGATCGTAGGCCATGTAGCGCTTGGACTTGCCCTGCGTTTCGTAGAACGTGGCGGCATTGAGCAGGTTCTTTGCCGACACGCCGACATCGATATGGTGTGGCAAGTGATAGGTCGCGTTGAAATCCAGCGACTTCACCGGCTGCAGGTAGTAATTGAGGCGGTCGGTGGTGAGCCCCAGCAGTTGCAGGCCGGTGTAGTTGTAGCTCAGGTCCGTGCGCAGATGGGTGTCGTCGTAGAACAGGTCCAGGTTGTAGATGCGCTCCGGCGCACGCGGCAGCCAGGTCTTTTCCGGCTGGTCGCTGCGTTTGCTATCTGCCTGGCTGTGCTGCAGCGTGAGGTTGGCGGTAACACCGAAATTGCTCCAGAGGCCGGGCAGCTGTTGCAGCCGCTTGCTCGCTGCCAGCTCCAGCCCATAGAGCTTTGCGGTGCCGCCATTCTGCGGCATGGTCACAGGCACGCCATTTTCGAAGGTGGTGCCGGTTGGCACCAGGCCGCCCAGAGTGCTGTCGTTGCTGGTGGCCGATTGCGAGGTATAGATGAAGCCATTGATGCGCTTGTAGTACGTCGAGGCGCTGAGCACACCGCCCTCGTGGTCGTAGAATTCGGCAGACAGGTCGGCGTTGTCGGCGGTGCTCGCCTGCAGGTTGGGGTTGGGCTTGGAGATGCCGACCACCTTTTGGGTGTCGTCGATCGAATACACCGTCTCGCCGGAAACCAGCCCGAACGCCGGGCGGCTGAAACTGCGGCGCAACGACGCGCGATACACGGTGAGATCGTCCGGCCGATAGTTGACGCTGATGCCCGGCAAGACCTTACCGTAGGTACTGCCGCTGCCGACGAAACGGCCGGTGCTGCCATCGCCGCTGGATTGCCAGGAGTCGGCCGAATACTGGGTCAGTTCGTAACGCACGCCGGGCAGGATGCTCACCTTGCCGAGATGCAGCGCGGCCATCGCATAGCCAGAATAGAGCGCCTCGGTGCTGGAGGTGGTGTTGGCGTTGTAGTCGTTGGCGGTATAGATGCCTGCGCCGTTCGGGTCGTCGACGTATTTGTAAGGCAGCGCCTGCGCGCGCATCCAGCCGCGATCCAGCAGTTTGAACGGCCCCGCGTAATGACCGTCGAATGCGTTGTAAGTGATGCGGCCGGGAATCGCGCTCAGCGGCGGGCCGCCGGCGGTGGGAAACGCATAATTGGGGCCGCCAAAGTACGGGCCGTTGGTGACGAAGTTGCCATCCTTGTGGAAGAACGGGTGGTCATAGGCATCGCGCTCGGAGTGATCGGCCGACAGGCCAAGTTTGACGCTGTCCAGCACAGCGCCATCGACCTGATACGCGATATCGGTATGCGCGTTGAAACGGTTATCGTGGCTGCCGGCGTCGTGGCCCTGCACCTTCCACAACAGCGAAGAATCCAGGTTGTAGAAGAAGTCCTTCAGCGCCGGCGAGCTCGGGCCGATGCTCGGGTAGGTGGGGTCGCTGAGGTCGAAGGCGAAGCTGCCCGGAGTAAACCCGTACAAGCTGGCCGACACATAATCCGGCCGGCTGCGGGTGCCGCGGCCGAACGAGGTGCCGTAGTCGACGTGCAACCGATCGAGCGTGGTCTGCCCGCCCAGTTGCAAGGTGGCCAGGGTCTCGTCGATATCGTGCGTATTGAAGTACCCGCCGCGCACCGCCGTGGGCTGGTTGCGATAGGTCTCCAGGCGCGCACTGGACTGGTCCTGCGTGCCGGTCACGCCGTAGCTGCCGTAGATGGCATGTGCATACAGCGCGCTGGTGTCGCCCTGCCAATCCAGCGACAGGTTGCCGCCATAGCGTTCGATCTGGCTGGCGTACAGGCTGTATTTGTAGCGGGTGCTGATCAACGGGCCAACATCGCGCAAATCGGTGGCCGCGGCGAGCGCAGGGTCGGCGGGCACGTATTTGCTGTTGGGCGCCGGTGCCTGCGCCATGTTGTTGTTCTTGCCGTAGTAGGCCGATGCGTAGATGCCGAAGGCATCGCCTTGCCCGAACTTCCAGGCCAGCTCCTGCTGGAAGGTGCCGCCGCTGTCCTTGCCGCCCAGGTGGTTGGCCAATGCGTTGAACTGGCCTTGCGCGGTGCTCTTGGCATAGACGTCCTGGTCGAAATCAAACGCACTGGGAGTGCGCATGTCGATCGCACCGCCGATCGAATCGCCGGGCATGTCGGGCGTGGGCGATTTGGAGACCTGCACCGACTGGATGCCGAACGGCGCCAGCATGTTCAAGGAGATGGCGCGCGTCGAGGAGTCGGTTTCCGGCATGCCGAACCCGTTGAGCGTGTATGCGTTATAGCTGGCGTCCATGCCGCGGATGCTGACGTAAGCGTTCTCGCCGGTGGTGGCCTGGCCAAGATGCATGTCGCTGTAGGACGACAACCCCGGCATGTGCGCCACCACATCGGCAATGCCGCCGGAAGGAATCGCATCGATCTGCTGCTTGCTCATCACGCTGTTGACGCTATTGGACAGGCGCTGTTCGTTGAGCGAGCCTGGCGCCGCGGCGTGGGTGGCTTGCACGTTGACCGAGTCCAACGTGGTGGTGGTCATCTCTGCAGCGTACGCAAGCGACGGTGCGCAAAGCACCGCGGCAATGGCGCAGCTCAAACGATGGAAGGGCCGGAAAGACTGCATGTTGGGGCTCGCGTGATTAGAAGGGGAAACCCGCGTCCGATAAACGGGTGCGGTGATAGATTGCCGACGCCCTCCATTGCGAGAGGTCTGCTGCGTGGGTGGCTTGCGCCTGCGCGCGGTGGTGCGCTCAGTGATGCAGGTCGGTGCCGTCGCAATGCGCACTTGTTCGCTGCGGATTGCAACGCGCCACGGCGTCGCCGTCGAAGCGAACCACGTAGCCGTTATCGGCCGGCTCGTTGATCGGGAAGTCGGTGCTGAGCAATTGCGCGCCGCTGGCCAGCATGGCGTCGCGCCGCGCGGTGTCGTTGTGCTGCGCTTCTTTCAAGTCCGCATCGGTACGCGTACGCACCAGATAGCCGGCCTTGACCAGCTTCTTGATGTCATCGGCAGGTCCGTCGTTGAGCTCGACGAAGGCTGCATCGTCTTCGCCCGGCACCGCATTGGTGAAACAGACCCGGCCGCGCAGCGACGGGTGTCCGGGCAGGTAGCTGGCGCCGGCAACGCGTTGGTCGAGCAGAAACACCACCTTGCCGCGCGCCTGGGCCAACGATGGCCAGCCGTGCGCGAGCACCGCCGCGTTGAGCGTGGGCGCGCGGCCGCGTACCTGATCGGGACTGATGTATTCGCCGGCTTGGAAGACCGAACGCACTTCGGCATCCAGCGCATCCATCGCTTTTGCATCGAAGGGTTCGGGTTGCACGCTGGGAAACGCCAATTGGATCGGCGCCTGCTTGGTTTCGAGCAGGATGAAGATGGGGACGTGGTCCGGATGCTGCTTCGACCATGCGCGGATTTCCTGCAGGCAGGCAATCAAGGGTTGGCAGTTGCTGCGCTGGTCCAGGTCCTGCACGTGCATGACCTTGAATCCGGGTCGGTCCATCACCCCAGTGGGTGCGCTTGCCGGTGCGGTCGGCAGACCGGCCTTGGCGATCTGCGCAACGATGGCCGGGTGTGCGTAGCGCCCGCCCTGTGCATCGGCGAAGACGTCCAGTTCGAGTTGGCGCACGCCATCGTTAAGTTGCTGCGTCAATGCGGGATGGCGGTAATCCAGCGCGGTAAACAGCGCCGGGTCCAGTTGCTTCAATAACGCCGCTTCGCTGGGCGCAAAGCCTGCGTGGTAGCTGTTGTGGCTGCCGATGTACTGCAGGTCGGTCAAGCGCGGCGCGGCTTGCGCGACAAGACTGCTCAGCAACAAGGCGGTAAAAATGGCGGCTCGCGAAGTTGTTCTTCGCTTTTGGCGCATCAACTTCGTTTTGCGATCGATGCCTGAGGTAAAAGCAGTAAATGCGTGAAAAAGGTGCATGCAGCACAGCCGGAAAGCGACGAGGTCGCCATCATCACGGCCCAGTTTGACGCATATCTTTCCGCTGTGTGTCCGTGATGCGTCAGTGCTTGTTACCGTGTGCTCGTGCCGTTTGTAAATCGCGACATTTTTTTAAGAAGTGGCAGTCCGCCGCAATGCATAGGTCAGCAGCCGCGCCTGCAGGCGATCGCCAAGACTGTTTGGCGCATCCAGCGCCATGCGTTGAAGGCAGTCGATCTCGTTAGCGTCCGACGCTTCGCGCGTGAGCAGTGCGCGGGCCACCGTGGCGATCTTTCCGCCAGTGCTGGCGGTTGCGCCTTTGAGCCAGCCCAATGCGGGCAGCAGACGCTGTTCGATCTTGGTGAAGTCGCTGCCAAGCGGGTAATCGGGCAAGCTGCCGTCGCGTCGAAATGGCGCCAGCGCCTGTTCCAGTGCCCGTGGTGTGTTGCGCTGCGCGCGTGGCGGCAATTCCGGTGCGATACGCAGCTTGCGAGACCGTTCCGCCTGGGCAAGCAGTTCATCCTGGAAGCGGGCGTCGCAGATGGCGGCCATTTCCAATACACAGTCCTGATCGGTCTTGTGGCGCAGGTCGGCGATGCCGTATTCGGTGATGTAGAGATCGCGCAGATGGCGTGGAATGGTAGTGTGGCCGTAGTTCCAGCGCAGGTTGCTGGCGGTGTGTGCGCCAGCCTCGCGGGTGGCGCGCAGCATCAGGGCGCTACGTGCCTGCGGCAGTGCATGCGCCATCGCCACGAAGTTGTACTGCCCGCCAACCCCGGACACGATGCGGCCATCTTCCAGCCCGTCGGAGACTGCCGCACCCAGCGCGGTCGCCATCATGCAGGAGTTGAAGAAGCGTGCATCCTTGCGTTTCAACCGGTTTAACGTCTCGTTGCCGCCATAGAGCTGATTGATCTCGCTGATGCGGCGCATGCCGATCGCCGCGCGTGTCGATGCATCCAGATCGCGCAACCATTGATAGAACGCGGGCGAGCCGAGGTAGAAGGCGCCATGCAGGAACTCGCCTTCGGCAGCAAGCCGTGCGTGGTCGGCGGCGTCGGCGCTGCCATCGGCAATGCGCTGCATCAGCGGCAGGTCGTCATGCACCTTGCGACGGATCACGCCGCTGTCCACCAATTGCTTGAAGCCTTCGTTGAGCATTTCGCTGCAGCCGTACAAGCCGATGGCGAACGGTTCCAGGCCGCCGCTGGACTGCACGGCCGGGTGCTGCTCCAGTGCCGGATCCAGCGCATGCAGCACGCGGCGATAGGTCGCGTTGTCGGTATGCCGCAGCACCAGCGCATGGCTCAGCGCATCGGCCAGCGTGCCGATGCCAATCTGCAAGGTGCCGCCATCGCGCACCAGGGCACTGGCATACAAGCCGATGGCGTAGTCGACGCTGTTCACCGCTTGCCGCGGCAAGCCGAACAGCTGTGGAAACGGGCCTGGCAAATCGATGATCAGATCGAAGAACGCGGCATCTACCGCTGCGGCGCCTCCCATCCATGGCAACTGCGGATCGACTTCCGCCACCAGCATCGGGCGCGGCAAGCCGAGTGCCTGCACCGCATCCAGCGTGTCCTGGGTGATGTCGTTGTTGCACGACAACGACAGCCGCGTGCCGCCCGGTTCGCGCGCCACTTTTTGCACGATCAGGTTGGGCGCGCGTTGCGCCACCGCTGCGGCGGCATGCGTGTAGTTGAGGCTCGTGTAGTCGGCCTGGGCCTGGGCGGAATGCAATAGCCCGCCGGACTGCATGTAGAACTCTTCCACCTGCACATGCGTGGGCAAGGCATCGCGCAGCATGGCGTCGACATAGGCAAGGCGAGGGAAATCCTCGCCAAAATGGCGCGCGATGAACGGTGCGGCAAAGCGCGCCTGGAGTCCGGCATCCGGCCTGGGGGGATTGAGCGAGAGCGCCGTGTAAATTGCCAGTGGCCGCGACGGCGTGTCCTTGAGCTGTGCGTAGAGCGCGTTCAACAGGCGGTGCGGCTTGCCGATGCCCAGCGGCGCGCCCACGCGCAGCGGGCCGTCGATGCGTTGCAGGATCCGCTCCACGGCGGCGCTTAGATCGGTGAGATGCTCGGTCATCCGCGCAGAGTAGCCGAGCCGGTCGCGTGCTGCCTGCATCTCATACTCGTGCGCCATGCTTGGCCGCCATCAATGCGGGCAGGTGTTGGGAGCCCGTTCGATCACGTGCTTGACAATCAATCCGTTTACGCGCGTAATCGGTAAAAATTACGGGTGTAATCGCATGCCGATCAGCGACGCAGAAGCGGTAGTGATGCACGTGCTCTGGGAGGATGCGCCGCGCACGGCAGAAGAGGTGATCGCCGCGTTGGCGCATACCGGCTGGGCCGAACCCACCATCAAGACCTTGCTGAATCGGCTGCTCACCAAGGGCGCGGTCGCGGCAGAAAAACACGGCCGCAAATATCACTACGCGCCCCTGATGGCGCGCGAACAGTGGGTGCAGCAGCAGAGCGAGGGCTTGCTGCAGCGGCTATTCGGCGGGCGCGTTGCGCCACTGGTGGCGCATTTCAGCGAACGCGGGAAACTCAGCGCGTCCGACATAGCCGAACTGAAGCGCCTGCTCCAGGAGTTGGACGATGCACCTTGACTTGCCTTTGCTGTTGCGCATCACGCTGTATGGCAGCGCCGCAGTGCTGGCCTGTCTGGTGCTGCGGCGCGCACTGCGTGGCTGGCTGGGCGCAACAGCGGCGTATGCGATCTGGGCCGCTGTGCCGCTCGCCGTATTGGCAGCTGCAATACCGGGGCCGCCGATATCGGCAGCGTTGCCGAAGATGCCGGCGATGGTCGCGATGCCGCTCAACCTGCAAAGCAGCGAATATGCATGGGCGGGACAACTGCTCGCTGTGTGGGTAACCGGTGCGGTCGCGATGGCCGGTGCGCTCTGGTGGCGACAGCACCGTTTCGTGCGCCGCCTGGGTGTATTGCATGCGCTCGACCGCGAAATATGGGCGGCAACGCGCGATGTCGGCCTGCCGGTGTCTGTGGGTCTCTGGCGCCCACGCATCGTGCTGCCGATGGATTTCGATACGCGCTACAGCGCCGCCGAACGTACCTTGATCCTGGCCCACGAGCGCCTGCATCTGCGGCGCGGCGATCTGTATGCCAATCTGCTGGCGGCACTGTTGCTGTGCATCGGCTGGTGCAATCCGTTGATGCACCTGGCATGGCGCGCGTTTCGGCTGGATCAGGAACTGGCCTGCGACGCAGAGGTGCTGACGCGTTACCCAGGCAAGCGCCGCAGTTACGCCACCGCGATGCTCAAGACCCACGGTGGTGCCGGCTGGACGCCGACGGCCTGCCGTTGGAATGCGCCGCACGCGCTCACCCAACGCGTGGCTGCATTGCTGAAGCCTGCGGTGGAGATGCGCCGCGCGCGATGGAACCTGCGCGTCGTGGTGGCGATGGCGGTGATGCTCAATGGCGCCTGCTGGGCGTTCCAACCTGCACGATTGCAGGGTATGCGCGTACCCGGCAATGCGCTGGATTTCCGCACCATGCAGCCGCCCAGGTATCCGCCTGACGCGGTCGCTGCAGGCCTGGCGGGATTTGTCGAACTGCAGATCGCAGTGAGCCCGACTGGAACACCCGAGCATATCGCCATCGTGCGCAGCACGCCGGCGGGCGTGTTCGATCAGACCGTGCTCGACGCAGCACGCCACTGGCGCTTCACACCTGCGCTGGAGGATGGCAAGGCGGTCGCGTCCGAGGTACGCGTGCCGGTGAGATTCGAACTGGATCCACCAGATGCGGCACCGGCGGTTGCGGATATCCATTCCGGTACCGAAGCTGCTGCACGCCCACACGCTGCCGACCGGTCCGAACGTGTTGCCCGCTGTGCGCCTGCGGGATGCGCCCCACGCGGAGGGTTGCAATGAACCGCTGCCTGATCGGCAGCCTCGCCCTGATGCTGGCCATGAGTAGTTGCGCCACGCGCCAGCTCGCGGAACGGCAACGCAGCCAGCGCGAGGATTCGGTGGATCAACGCATGTTGCCTTCACAGCCGGACGGCGGCGCTACGGGTGTCCAACCCTACACACTGGCGCCGACGCAACGCTTTCGCATGCCACGCGCGGTGCGCAGCGAGGCCCCGGTGCTACCTGCCGATTCGCCGCGCCAGAGCCTGGCGCCCACCACCGTCTGCGCGCATCTCATTCTGAGCGCAGAGGGTACGGTGCAGCGCGTGGATCCGATGTCCGACCGCGACGAATGCGCCGCCGGGTTGCTGCCGGACAACGCCGACCTCATGCAAGCGGTGCGTACTACCGCGCTGCGATGGCAGTTCGTTCCAGCCACGATATGCACCTATGCACCAGGGGTTACCCAGCCGGCAGCACCGGACGACTGCACCGACGCCACCCAGATCGAGCCGGTACCGGTGACGCTGTCGTTCGCGTTCACCTTCGAGGTGCGGCAAGGCAGGGTGAGTGTGCGGACCGGGAAGGTGGTGCGATAGCTGCTGCAGCCGTTGCGCAGCGTGTCCCAGTCACAACCAACGCTGGGCCGTCTTGCAACGCGTCGACGCAAGCGCCCTATCCACGCCCACACCACCGTCAATCCAGCACATGCACGCTGTCGGCAATGCGCTGTACTTCATCGGGGTTGTGGCTGATGTAGAGCATCGGCAGGCGAATCTCGTCGCGCATGCGCTGCAGGTAGGGAATCAATTCTTCGCGGCGCGCCTGATCCAGGGCCGACAGCGGTTCGTCGAACAGCAGAATCGCCGGTTGCGCCAGCAACGCGCGGCCAATCGCCACGCGCTGCGCTTCGCCGCCTGAGAGGTTGCGTGGCCGGCGTTGCAGCAGCGGTGCAATGCCGAGCAAGGCCACCACATCGTCGAAGCCGAAGAGCGCCGTGCTGCGCGCATGCCGGCCGTAGCGCAGGTTGCGCCGCACATCCAGATGCGGGAACAGCCGCGCATCCTGGAACACATAACCGATCCGGCGCTGGTGCGTGGGCAGATCGATGCCTTGCCCGGCGTCGTACAGGCAGCGCCCATCGATACGGATATGTCCGGCCTGCGGGCGCACCAGGCCGGCGATTGCGTTGAGCACCGTGGTCTTGCCCGCGCCGGAGGGGCCCACCAGCGCCACGACGCGCGCGTCGTCCCGGATGCGGATGCGGCGCTCGAATGTACCGCGGTGCAGCTGCAGATCGATATCCAGCATCAGTCCTCCTCGCGCGGATGCGGCCTGCGCACCAGCCATTCGGACAGCAGCAACGCGGCCAGCGAAATCGCCAGCGCCACCCCGGCCAGCCGCCAGATGCCCGATTCCATCCCCGGGACCTGCATCAGCCCGTAGATGGCCGACGACAAGGTTTGCGTTTCGCCGGGGATATTCGACACGAAGGTGATGGTGGCGCCGAACTCGCCGAGCGCCTTGGCGAACGCGAGCACCACGCCGGCGACCAGGCCTGGCCAGGCCAGCGGCAAGGTGATGCTGAAAAACACCCGCCACGGCCCGGCGCCCAGCGTGGCGGCGGCCGCTTCCAGGCGACGATCGGTGGCTTCGATGGACAGACGAATCGCGCGCACCATCAACGGAAATCCCATGACCGCGCACGCCAGCGCCGCGCCGGTCCAGCGGAAGGCGAACTGGATCCCGAGGTGTTCCAGCAACCAGCTGCCCACCGGGCCCTGCGTGCCCAATACCACCAAGAGCGCATAGCCGGTGACCACCGGCGGCATCACCAAGGGCAGATGCAGCAGCGCGTCCAGCAGGGCCTTGCCGGGGAAGCGGCGCCGCGCCAGCAGCCAGCCGCAGGCAATGCCCGGCGGCAGGCTGGCGAGCGCTGCCACGATCGCGACCTTGAGACTCAAGCCGATCGCGGTCAGCTCTTCCGGGGTGAACATCGACAAACGGTGCGCCTCAATCCTTCAGCGAAAAACCACGGCGCGCAAAGATCGCCTTGGCCGGCTTGCTTCCCAGCCAGCTCACGAATGCGGCGGTGGCGGGGTTGTTGCTGTTCTTCAATGCAGCGACCGGATACACGATGGCGTCATGGCTGTCGTCGGGGAAGGTGGCGACCACGCGCACCTTGGCATCGGCGCGCGCGTCCGAGCCATACACGATGCCCAGCGGCGCTTCGCCACGCGAG
This sequence comes from Xanthomonas citri pv. citri, assembly GCF_000961215.1. Classification (NCBI taxonomy): domain Bacteria; kingdom Pseudomonadati; phylum Pseudomonadota; class Gammaproteobacteria; order Lysobacterales; family Lysobacteraceae; genus Xanthomonas; species Xanthomonas citri. The sequence continues at coordinate 3,932,617 of NZ_CP008998.1, read as the reverse complement.
ACCAGCATCAATGCCGCGCGCACACTTTCCGATTCGGCAAGACGGTTGCTGACGCTATCCCATTGGCCGAGCTTGCGCAGCGCAGCGGCGGCGTATTTACCGGCCGGCACGCTGGCGGTCTGACCAACGGCCAGGCGCCCGTTCTCGCCAAGCGCCTTGGCGATGGCGCCGGGCGCGCGTGGATCCACGCGCAGCTTGCTGCTCGCCGGCGCAACCAACACCAGCGTATTGCCGAGCAGGTTGTGGCGCTGCGCGGGCAGTACCAGGCCGTGCTGTTGCAGATAGTCCATCCACTCCAGGTCGGCCGAAAAGAACACGTCCGCCGGTGCGCCTTGTTCGATCTGGCGTGCCAGCGCAGAACTCGCTGCATACGACACCCGTACCGGCGTGCCGGTCGCTTTTTCGTACGCGGTGGCGGCTTCGTCCATCGATTCTTTCAGGCTTGCGGCCGCAAACACCGTCACCGGGGCGGTCTGCGCACTCGCCAGCACAGGCAACGTCAGCATCAGCACGCACAAGGCGCGCTGCCAGAAACCGATCATGCGCATCGAAGGCTCCTCACCAGGACAGGGCCCCGATCATAGCGGCTACGCGATGCGCACCGCGTGGCGAGCCGGCGCGCGCTACAGGACCACTCCGGCCCAGCGCCCGGCCTGAAGATTGGTTTGCAGGGCCGGGCGGATCAACTTGGGTTCGGGCAAGGTGGCATCGCGCGCCTGCCGCTGCGCCACGAAGGTCTCCACGTCCACGCCGTCGCGTACGTGGATGTTGCTTCGCCGCTGCGCGCCGATACTGGTTTGATGCGCCACCGCGCGCCCGCCCGGGCCATAGTCGTGGCAGACGAACACGCGGGTGCTCTCCGGCAGCGCGTACAGGCGCTGGATCGACGCAAACAGCTGGCGGGCATTGCCGCCCGGGAAATCGCAACGCGCCGTGCCCGCATCCGGCATGAACAACGAGTCGCCAGGAAACAGCGCATCGCCGATCAGATACGCAATGCTGTCGCTGGTGTGGCCGGGCACCGCGATGACGCGTGCTTCGATACCGCCAAGCTTGAAGCGCTCGTCATCGGCGAACAGATGATCGAATTGCGAGCCATCGGCACGGAAGTCGTCCGGCAATGCGTACTGCGGGGCAAGGGTTCGTTGCACTTGGCAAATTCCCTCGCCGATGCCGATGCGCGCCTGCGGCCAGTGCTGCTTCAGCCACTGCGCCGCAGACAGGTGATCGGCATGCGCATGGGTTTCCAGCAGCCACTGCAACTGCCATCCGTGTTGCTCGATGGCGGTAAGGATGCCCTGCGCCGCCTGGCTGCCGATGATGCCGCTCTCGGCCGCGTAGTCCAGCGCCGGGTCGATCACCGCCGCCGCACCGGTGGCCGCATCGGCGACCACATAGGTGAAGGTGTTGCTGTCGGCATGAAAGAAGGCAAGTACCTGGGGCTGCATCGGCGTCTCCACGTCAGGGGCTGGCCAGTGCCGCGTTGAGGATGGCGGCTAGCCGGTCACCTGCGATGCGTAGCTGGGTTTCGGCGATCGGGCGATAGGTGGCGATGTAGGTGGCGGGTAGCACGTGCGCGCTCGGATAGACGCGCGGCGTGACGGCGATCTTGCACGACGCCTGCGCCCATGCCGCAGCCGGTGGTGGCAGGGCCGCAGACACCGCAGTGGCGGCCGGCAATGCCAGCAAGCGTTGCAGGTACGCATCGTCGCTCAGATGGCGGTCGTTGAGCATGCCGCTGTCCCACAGCGCATGCAGGTTGCTGCCCTTGCCGTCGATCTGCAGCTGGAAGTCGTTGCCGCCCTTGTCGTGCGCATAGCCGGCGTGCATCGGCTGATGGATGTCGCCGACGAAATGCACCACGAACTTCAAGGCCTGGCGGCGTACGTCCAACGGCTGGGTGCGATCTGCGAGCAGGGCGGCTTGCTGGTCGAGCGCGGCGATCACGCAGTTGCCGTCCGGGCAGTCGCGCGGCGGCGAGTACGCGCAGTCGTGTTCGCCCAGGTTGACGTAGTGCCACGGCCCGGAGCGTTTGCCAAGGTCGGGGTCGTGCTCGCGCAACTCATCGGCCCACGTGGCCACGCCGTGCAGTGTCGGGTCCGGCTCGCCGGCCAGCAATTGCGCTACTTGCGTGCGTGCCTGCGTGCTCAGTTCGGTTTCGGCGATGCGCGCCACCAGGCGGTGGCCTTGCGGGCCCCAGGCCAGGGCGGTGGTGGGGTGGATCGCGGCGGCCATTGCCGTCGCAGCAACGAATGCAGAGAGGGAAAGTGTCTTCATCCGGCGATTGTACGCATCGCTCCGGGACGGTTTGATGGCCATCCCGGAGCTGCGACAGGCACGCCTCAGCATGGTGCCGACACGTGCCTGGAGCACGCCCGGATGTGGCAAGCAATTGTCGGGCGGGTTTGCGCGAAATGCGGCAACCGCAGCATCCGCGTGGGGTCATGCCGCACCGGGCAGTGGCCGTGCCCATCTGGCGGTGAGCGCAGTCGCGTTGCCAGGCGCTCTTAGTAATACACCAGGTACGACACACCGAAGGTCAACGGATCGATCCGCGCCTTGCCCAGTCGCGTGCCATTGAGGTCGACGTTGCTGCGCGAATCGGTCCAACGCGCATCCACGCGCAGACCGCTGCGGTCGTTGAAGATGAAGTCCACGCCGACATGCGCGGTGGCGCCGATCGAATCGTCGAAGCGCAGATCGCCACTGCCGATCGTCGGCTCGGTGTCTTCGCCCAGGAAGGTGGTGTAGTTGATGCCCACTCCCACGAAAGGCGACACCGTGCCATAGCCGTTGATGTGGTACTGCAACAACACGCTCGGTGGCACCGACCAATAGCTGCCCACCTTGCCGATGCCCTGCAGTTCGAGGTCGTGCTTGCCTGCAACTGCCGCATGCACTTCGACACCCAGGTTGTTGCGCAGGAAGTATTCGTAGGTGAACGACAGTGCCGGCGCGCCCTTGATCTCGGCCTGGGTGCCGCCGACGGTGCCGCTATTGGACTTGGGCGAGACATAGCCGGCACCGTAACCGGTCGTCCAATGACCGGCCGACTGTGCAAGGGCGGGTGCGGCCGAGGCGGCCAGTGCGATGGCGAGGGCGGTGCGAGTCAGCGTGTTCATGGAATCCCCGGTAGGTCGGACAGACGGGCGACGTGACCGACCTGTCCGCAACTCCGGCGGTGGATGCACGTCCCTGGGCGGCAAGTGTGCCAGAGATGCGCCCACGCCGCGGGGGATCAGAACCGGTGCACGTAGGCCACGCCGTAGACCAGCGGGTCGATATTGACCGTGCCGATATGGTTGCCGTCCAGGCGCGCTTGGGGATCGATATCGATCCAGCGCAGGTTGACCCGCAGTGCGCCGCGGTCGCTGAGCGTGTAGTCCACGCCTGCATGCAGTGCCAGGCCCCAGGAATCGTCCAGCTCCAGCTTGCTGCCGGCCAGGTCACCGCGGGTGTCGGTGCCGAAGAAGCGCGTGTAGTTGATACCGGCGCCAACGAACGGCGAGAACGTGCCTTGGGCATTGAAGTGGTACTGCAGTGAGATCACCGGCGGCAGATGCTTGGTGCTGCCCACCCGGCCCAGGCCGCGTATCGCAATGTCGTGCTCGAACGGCAGCGCAGCCAGCACCTCGATGCCCAGGTTGTCTGCGACGAAATATTCGGCTGTAAACGTGGGTTTGATGTCTTTACCCACGTCCACGTCGAGCGTGCCGCCGACCAGGCTGCCGTTGTCGGATTTGGGAGCGACCTGATGGGCGCCGACGGCAACGGTCCAGTCGCCTTTGGATTGCGCCAGTGCGGGGAGGCTGACGAAAGGAGCCAGGACGGCGAACAAGAGGGTAGAGTGCATACGCATGGGAAGTCTCGTGGGGTGCAATGGATGTGGGAAGTCTTGGCGCTTGGCGTCGCCGCTGCCTTGATCCTGATCAATTCGGCCGTGCGCTCAGATGTGCGTGCCTGCAATGGCTGCAGTCACACTCCGCGCAGACGGCGGCGTTGCGCGCCGTGCGGGTGCTCGTAGCGGCGCATCGTGCGCGTGGCATCGTGCGATGCGCTTGGCACAGCCGTCGGCGTGGGAGGGGCGCCGACGGTTGCGTGCGTAGTGGCGTCGACAGCGATCGCTCGCCGGTGCGATGTACCGCTTACTTGACCTTGGCGACCTTGGGTGCATCCACTTCCGGCATCGCCGAGCTGTGGTGGTTGATGATCAGCCACTTGCCGTCGCGCTTTTCGTACACGAAGGTGTAGCGGGCCTGCACGTTGCTCTTGTTGCCGGCCTTGTCGGTCAGCGTGAAGGTGTACACGCCGGCATCCACGGCGCTGTCGTCATCGAGCACGCGCACGGTGCGGTAATTGACCACGCCCTGCGGCTTCTTGGTCAGGAACATCTCGAAGTAGTTTTCGATCTGTTCGCGCGAGGCGCGCACTTCGTTGGAGACCGTCGGCAGCAACACGCCGTCCGGTGCGTACAGATCGGCCACCTTGTGCGGGTTGCCGGTGGCCAGCGCCGCATTCCAGGTGTCGAACAGCGCAGCGACTTCGCGCTCTTCGCCGCCGGCCGGCAGCTTGGCCTTGTCGGTGTAATGCATCACGCCTCCAGCCAGCGCCGGGGTGGCAGCCAGAGCCAGAACCAGAGAGAAGAGTGTGCGACGCATGGGGAATCTCCGTGTGATCGATGGGGGCCTCAGCAGGCAGGGCCAGTATCGAAATCCACGGGATGCCGAAATGCTGCTGTCCGGCATAGCGCTGAATATGCCTTTCAGCGTATCTGCTTTAATTTAAGTGGCTGAAATATATAGAGTGTGGTGGCTTTCAGTGTGTTGGATGACGGCGCTGCATGCGATCAGGCATGAGGTCCTCGGTGATTGATCGACCATCGATGCTGTAACGTGCGCGGTGACCGTTCATGCGCGCTCACTCCGATGGACCGAACGCATCTGCGGGTTGGTTCCTCGTAGAGCGTGGCGCAGAGCCCCGCTACCCGCTACCGAATCCCGAATCCCGAATCCGCGCCGCCCGCAACACGGCTGCGAACAAGTGACGCTGCTAGAATGACAGCCCCTTTCCATCCGCCGCGCTGTCGCGGTCGCAGGAGCTAGTGAACATGGCAATCAAGGTTGGCATCAACGGATTCGGTCGCATCGGACGCAATGTGCTGCGCTCTGCGGTGCAGAACTTCGCCAATGACATCGAGATCGTGGCCATCAATGACCTGCTCGAGCCCGATTACCTGGCCTACATGCTGCAGTACGACTCGGTGCATGGCCGCTTCAAGGCCGACGTCTCGGTCGACGGCAACACGCTGATCGTCAACGGCAAGAAGATCCGCCTGACCCAGGAACGCGACCCGGCCAACCTCAAGTGGGATGCCGTCGGCGCCGACGTGGTGATCGAGTCCACCGGCCTGTTCCTGACCAAGGAAACCGCACAGAAGCACATCGATGCAGGTGCCAAGAAAGTGATCCTGTCGGCGCCGTCCAAGGACGACACCCCGATGTTCGTCTACGGCGTCAACGACAAGACCTACAAGGGCGAAGCGATCATCTCCAACGCCTCGTGCACCACCAACTGCCTGGCGCCGTTGGCCAAGGTGATCAACGACAAGTGGGGCATCAAGCGCGGCCTGATGACCACCGTGCATGCGGCCACTGCGACGCAGAAGACCGTGGACGGCCCGTCCAACAAGGATTGGCGCGGCGGCCGCGGCATCCTGGAGAACATCATCCCGTCCTCCACCGGCGCCGCCAAAGCCGTGGGCGTGGTGATCCCCGAGCTCAACAAAAAGCTCACCGGCATGAGCTTCCGCGTGCCGACCTCCGACGTGTCGGTGGTCGACCTCACTGTCGAGCTGGAAAAGCCGGCCACCTACGCCGAAATCTGCGCCGAAGTGAAGGCACAGAGCGAAGGCGCACTGAAGGGTGTGCTGGGGTATACCGAAGACAAGGTGGTGGCCACCGATTTCCGCGGCGAAACCTGCACCTCGGTGTTCGACGCCGACGCCGGCATCGCGCTGGACTCCACCTTCGTCAAGCTGGTGTCCTGGTACGACAACGAGTGGGGCTATTCCAACAAGTGCCTGGAGATGGTGCGGGTTGTCGCCAAGTAAGTTTCTGGCGCAGTGATGAAACAGGCCCCGGCATGCCGGGGCTTTTCATTTGTCGGCAATGGATGTTGCGTTTCTTGCACTGCGGCGCCTTCGGTGGCTGCCCGGAAGTGGACTTTGCTGGACTCACGTGCGCTAATTCGCGCGCACGGCGGCCGTTCCCGTGTCGTGTACGAAGGATCGGGGAACTCCATGGATCGAGAGAAGAGTGATGAATAAGTTTTTGGCAGGCGCCTTGGCGCTGAGTGTGGTTGTTGCGTTTTCCGTGCCGTCCAACAGTTGGGCTGCAACAAAGCAGACCGGTACGCCGGCCTGGATGAATGCCGATGGTGAGGTGATCAAGTCGTCCGATGTCGAGGCGGGCTACGGCGAGACCGTCAAGGGAATCAACGATTACGAAGGCGAAATCACCGGCAAGCCAGCGCCTGGCAGCAAGTTCACCCAGCTGAAAATCGGCATGCCGATGAAGCAGGTCACCGACCTGATTGGTCAGCCGGACGACCAGGGTGCTTACGTGACCGGCAAGGCATTTATCCCGTTCTTCTTCGGTGGCGACCGCTACCGTTACGAAATGGCCTACAAGGGCCAGGGACGTCTGGTGTTCGCTGGCAAGTCGATGGGGACCGGCGGCAACCTGATCTGGATCATCCATAACAAGAACGATAGCGGTTACCGCGAATAACCGTTCAAAGCGCCCGGTTCTCCGGGCGTTTTCTTGTGTGAGGCATGGCGCAAGCACGCATGCGACTGCAGCTTCCCGACGCTTCATCCATCGTCTGAGCGAGAGACTGTCTGCCCAGCCGCAGCCCGAGGCTGTATGGTGCGCGCATTCGGCTGGACGCCGGCTCGGGGATTGCTGCGTTGGAAACGATAATCGTGTTGGTGGCCCTGGTGCTACTCGCCGTGCCGGTGGGTGTGGTGATCGCGCTGGTGTGGATTGCCGGGCTGCGGCGACGGGTGGCGGCGCTGGAGCAGCGGCTTGCGCAGTGGCAGAGCAGTGGTGCCGGGCCTGCGGATGCGCCGGCGCAAGCACCCACGGACGCGCAGGGCAGGGCGTGGGAGCAACCGGACGTGGCGTCCGATGTAGGCGCTGGTCCGGGCGCCGTCGCCGACAGCGATCTACCTGGGTACCGCACGTCCGTTGCAGCGGGTCAGGACGTTGGCTCGCATGCGCCGGCTGCGGATCACCAGGCGGTTGGTGGGTCTGCCTCGGCGGTGCCGCCGCCATTGCCGGCGCAGGCACCTGCAGATGCGATGGCGGGCAGTGCAAGCGCGACGTCGGAACGTCCCAGCGCGCAAGCGCAGGCGACGCGCGCCCAGTCGGCGCAACTGCAATCCGCACAACCGCAACCGCCTCGGCTTCCGGCCGCGCCCAGCGCCATCGCGCGCGCGGCCAGCGCCTTGAAGCGTTGGTTCACCGAGGGCAATGTGCCGGTCAAGGTCGGCATGCTGGTCTTGTTGGCGGGCGTGGCGTCGCTGTTGAAGTACGCCAGCGATCAGGGCTGGATGCGCATGCCGACCGAGCTGCGCTTGGCCGGCATCAGCGTTCTGGCATTGGCCGGTCTGATCTTCGGTTGGACGCAGCGCGCGCAGCGGCCGGGGTTTGCGTTGGCGTTGCAGGGCGGCGCCATCGGTGGCCTGTTGTTGACGGTGTTCGCGGCCTTCAAGTTGTACGGCTTGCTCGATGCCGGAACGGCGCTGGGCATCAGCGTGGTGCTGATCGCAGGTATGTGCGTGCTGGCGGTGCTGCAGGATTCGCGCACATTGGCGGTGCTGGGCGTGCTGGCCGGTTTTCTTGCGCCGATCTGGTTGTCTACCGGCAGCGGCAACCATGTCGCGCTGTTCTCGTACTACGCCGTACTCAACGCCGGTATCGTGGCGATTGCATGGACACGCCCGTGGCGCGTGCTGAACCTGCTGGGGTTTGCTTTCACCTTCGGCATCGGCACCGCGTGGGGAGCGCTGCAGTACTCCCCGGCAAAATTCGCCACGACCGAGCCGTTCCTGTTGCTGTTCTTCGCCATGTACGTGGCGATTCCGGTCCTGCATGCGCGCCGCGGCGACGTTAGTGCCGGCAGGCTCATCGATGGCAGCCTGTTGTTCGGAACGCCGCTGGTGGCCTTCGCGTTACAGGCGCGCCTGCTCGAGGGCGATCGGCTGCCACTGGCGTTGTGCGCGGTGGCGGTGGCCGCGTTGTACGCGGGCCTGGGCAGTTGGCTGCTGCGCCGCGCATCCACGCGCTTGCTGGGCCAGGCGCACGCGATGCTGGCGGTCGGGTTCGCAACCCTGGCCGTACCGCTGGCGTTGTCGGCACGTGCCACTGCGAGCGTGTTTGCGCTGGAAGGCGTCGGTTTGCTGTGGCTGGCGCTTCGCCAACAACGGTGGATCTCGCAGGTCAGCGGTGTCGCGCTGCAGGTGTTTGCGGCGGTGGGTGTCGCGTTCGGTGTGGATGCCTGGCGCCACGATGCGGTCGCGGTGGCCAACGCAACCTGCATGAGTACCGTACTGCTGGCGCTGGCCGGCTGGGCCAGTGCCTGGTTCCTGCGCGATGCAGGACATCGGCGGCGTGCGCTGCTGGCATATCTGTGGGGACTGGGCTGGTGGACGCTGTGCGGCGTGCACGAGATCCTGCGTTTTGCCGATCTGCGCAGCGAGCCGGATCTGCTGCTGGGCTTGGTCGCACTCAGTGTATGGCTGGCGGCCGAAGTGCATCGGCGCCGTCCTGCTGGGGCGCTGGTATGGACGGCGATGTCCGGTCTGGCGCTGGCGGCGCCATTGGCGCTGTGGCAAGGCGCAGCGCACACCCAGCCATTCGCGCATTGGGGCGCGTTGGCATGGGGTGTGTTTGCGGTGGCGGGCGCGCGCGCGTTGTGGTGCTTGCGCACGCAGCAAGGCGCTGGCGCGATGGCGGCGCAGTTCATCTGGTGGCTGCTGTGGCCGTTGGTCGTCTCGTTGGGCGCGGCCTGGCTGGCCGATGCGTTCTTGTTGGCCAATGGCTGGCGTTGCGCCTTGCTGGCGGCGCCGTGGTTGCTGGTGGCGACGCTGGGGCTGTTGCGTTGGCCATGGCTGGCCTGGCCGCAGGGAACCGGCTTCGATCCTGCACGCAACGCGTTGCTGAGTTGCGTGTTCGCGGTATTGGGGCTCGGCTGGCTGCTCGCATTGCTGGATCCGGTGAGCGCTGCACCGTTGCCATGGCTGCCGTTGCTCAATCCCGCCGAGCTGGCGCAATTGGCGGTCCTGGCCTTGCTTGCGCGCTGGGCCTGGTCGGCACCCGCGCCGACATTGCTGCAGCATTGGCGCGTAAGTGCGCTGGGTGTGCTGGGTTGGGCGTTGAGCACCGGCAGTACCTTGCACAGCGTGCATCACTGGGGCGGTGTGCCGTGGGATTCGGCGCTGATCGGCGCCACCTTGTCGCAGACCAGCCTCACCATCGTCTGGAGCGTGCTCGGCGTGCTGGGCTGGGTGATCGGCTCGCGTCGTGGGCAACGCGGGCTGTGGCTGGGCGGCGCGTTGCTGATGGGACTGGTCCTGGCGAAGGTGGTGTTGGTCGACCGCCAGCATCTGGGCAACTTACTCGGCATCGGCTCGTTCATGGCCTATGGCCTGTTGTGCACCGTGGTGGGCTATCTGGCGCCGGCACCGCCGCGTGCGGTTGCGACCGAAGGTCATGCTGTCCAAGAGAACGGCGTCGAAAAGGATCGGGAATGAAAGCGATGCGATGGGCGCTGCTGCTGATGGTGCCGATGTTGGCGCAGGCCAGCGATGTGCGGCAGGACTACCGCCAGCAGTGGCCGCTGCAGATGACCGGCTCGGATGCCGGCCTCTATCAGGTGACCTTGAATGCGGCGGTGTATCGCGCCGCGCACGACGCGGCGCTGCGCGATGTCACGGTGATCGACGCGCATGGACAAGAGCTGCCCACCGCCTGGCTGCCGATGGATGCAGCGCCGGCTGCTGCGGTACGCCGTCAGCGCCTGCCCCTGTTTGCGCTACCGGCTGGTGCGGCGCCGGCCAGTGGCGACCTGCAGTTGATTGCCGAGCGCGATGCCAGTGGTGCGGTGCGCCGCCTGGAAGGCCGCTTTGCGACCGGGGCTGTCGCGGCGGGCCACGGTGTCAGCTGGTTGATCGATGCCAGCGCGCTGCGCGATCGCCCGCGTGCCCTGTTGCTGGATTGGGAGGGCGACATGCCGGTGCAGGCCCAGGTGCGCGTGGAAGGCAGCGACGATCTGCGCGACTGGCGCGTGCTCGCCTCCAACGCCACGGTCATGGCGCTGGACAATCAGGCGCAGCGACTGCAGCAGCGTCGTATCGCCCTGGACGATGGTGCGCGTTACTTGCGCCTGGTCACTGCATCGGGCGAGCTGCCGGCATTGCGCGTGGTCGAGGCGGAGCTGGATGGCATCGCCATGTCCACGCCGCAACAGTGGCTGGACTTGCCAGGCACCGCAAAAGATGCAGCGCTGGTGTATGCCTTGCCCGGTCGTTTTCCGATCAGCCAACTGGATGTCGGCGGCAGTCAGGCCGAGGCGGTCGAGTGGATCGTGGCAAGTCGCGATACCGACGATGCGCCGTGGCTGCAGCGTGCCGGCCCATGGTTGGCGTATCGCTGGGCCAGGGCACGGCCGCCGCGTCGCCGCCGCAACTGCTGTCTGCGCCCGTGCGCGATCGCCAATGGCGGTTGGTCGCCGCGCAGGGGCGCAGCACCGCCGTGCCGATGCTGCGCGTCGGGTACCAGCCGGAGCGGCTGATGTTTCTTGCGCAGGGCCAGCCGCCGTATGCGCTGGTGGCCGGCAGTGCGCGTGCGCAGCGCACCGACGCACCATTGGGCGCAATGCTGCAGGCACTGCGGCGCGAACGCGGCGCACAGTGGCAGCCGGCGCAGGCCCGTCTGGCTGCGCAGGCACAGCCGCTGGCAGGCGAGGCCGCGCTGCAGCCGGCTGCCACGCCGCGCGACTGGAAGCGTTGGCTGCTGTGGGGGCTGTTGGTCGGTGGCGCCTTGCTGGTAGGCGGTTTCGCGGTGAGCCTATTGCGTAGTGCGTCGGCCGATCGCAACGGCTGACTGCGACCGCTTCGCACGGCGGTTTGCCGCTGCGGCGCGAAGGTCGGACAATGGGCGTCCCCCGTGACCAAGGCAGCCGTCTTGCCCGTCGTGTTCGACCAAGCATCCCGCGCCTCGCCAACCGCCTTGGCGGCCCCGCGCATGGTGGGTAAAGGGCGCCACGCGATCCGCCCGCTGGCGCAACGACATCGCGATGGCCATCCACAGCCAGTTGCCGCTGAGGCAAAGCGCTCACATGTTTGCACCGGCGCGTCTGCTGGGTGCTTCTGCATGACCATTCCCCACTCCCCCTTCCTAGACCGAACGAGCTGAGCCCATGTCCATTGTCCGCATGACCGACCTCGATCTCTCCGGCAAGCGCGTGCTGATCCGCCAGGATCTCAACGTGCCGATCGACAACGGCCAGATCACCTCCGAACAGCGCATCACCGCCTCGGTGCCCACCATCAAGCTAGCGCTGGAAAAAGGTGCGGCCGTCATGGTGACCTCGCACCTGGGCCGCCCCAAGGAAGGCAGCTGGACCGAAGAAGATTCGCTGGCGCCGGTTGCCACGCGTCTGGCCGCATTGCTGGGCGTGGACGTGCCGCTGGTGCGCGACTGGGTCGATGGCGTGGAGGTCGCGCCGGGCCAGGTGGTGCTGCTGGAAAACTGCCGCATGAATGTCGGCGAGGGCAAGGACGATGAGACGCTGGCGCGCAAGTACGCCGCGTTGTGCGACGTGTTCGTGATGGATGCCTTCGGCACCGCGCACCGCGCGCAGGCCTCCACGCATGGCGTGATCCGTTTCGCGCCGGTCGCCGCAGGCGGCCCGCTGTTGATGGCCGAACTCGACGCCCTGGCCAAGGCGCTGGACAACCCCGCCAAGCCCTTGCTGGCGATCGTGGCCGGCAGCAAGGTGTCCACCAAGCTGGAGCTGCTGTCCAACCTGGTCAACAAGGTCGACCAGCTGATCGTCGGCGGCGGCATCGCCAACACCTTCATCGCCGCGGCCGGGCATGCCGTGGGCAAGTCGTTGAACGAGCCGGATTTGATCCCGACCGCCAACCGGATCGTGGCCGATGCCAAGGCGCGTGGCGCCGAGATCCCGCTGCCCACCGATGTGGTCGTTGCCAAGCAGTTCCTGCCCGATGCGCAAGCCAGCGTGAAGTCGTTGGACGCGGTCGACGCGGACGATCTGATCCTGGATATCGGCCCGCAAACCGCGCAGCGCTACGCCGAACTGATCGCCAGTGCCGGTACCGTGGTGTGGAACGGTCCGGTGGGCGTGTTCGAATTCGAGTCCTTCAGCCACGGCACCGAAACCCTGGCGCGCGCGATCGCCAGCTCCAAGGCGTTCTCGATCGCTGGCGGTGGCGACACCCTGGCCGCAGTGGACAAATACGACATCGCCCAGGACGTCACCTACATTTCCACGGGCGGCGGTGCGTTCCTGGAGTTTCTGGAAGGCAAGACCTTGCCGGCGGTGGCCGCACTCCAGGCCCGCGGTCAGTGAGTGCAGCCACGCTGTTTTTCGATCTGGACGGCACGCTGGTCGATTCTGAGCCGGGCATCGTTGCCAGCATCGTGCATGCCTTCGACGAACTCGGCCAGCCGCGGCCGTCGGCGCAGACCTTGCGCGCCTGGATCGGCCCGCCGTTGCGCGATAGCTTCACCGAGTGTTTTACGGACGACCCGGAGTTGGTGCAGCGCGCGCTCGGGCTCTACCGCGCACGCTACGACGCGGTGGGCTGGACAGAACTCAGCGTGTTCGACGGCATCGGCGAGGTTGTCACCGGCCTGCAGCGCGCCGGTCATCGCCTGGCCGTGGTGACCTCGAAGAATGAGCGCTATGCGCGGCGCATCGTCGAGCATCTGCCCTTCGGCGCGTGCTTCGAGGAGGTGATCGGTGCCAGCGAAGACGGCGAACGTCGCTTCAAGCCGGACCTCATTGCCGAAGCGCTGCGCCGTTTGCAGATCGACAAGACCGGCTGCGTGATGATCGGCGACCGGCGCATGGATATCGATGGCGCCAAGCACCACGGCATCCACAGCATCGGCGTGTTGTGGGGCTTTGGCGACGAGGGCGAACTGCGCACCGCCGGCGCCGGTGCGCTGGCACGCACGCCGGCTGAACTGGCGGCGTTGCTTCAGTGATGAGCAGTGCGCGTCGGCCGTTGCGTTCGCTTGGTCGACGCGCCTGCAAATGCGGTTCGCAGCGCGCAGAACACGCTTCACCGCTGCCGGGTTAGGGTGGCGACCGTTCGCCTTGCTCATGGCAGCGCGGGCGCAGGCGTACGTACTGTCCCGCACTGTCTGTAAGACATGCCGGAATCGGAGGAAGGCTATGCCGCAATGCCATCCTCGGTACGTGACGTGTGTGTTAAGTTTCGCGGCTTTTACAGGGAGGCCATCATGAAAGAACGTCAACGCCGCACCAAGATCCTCGCCACCCTCGGACCGGCAACGGATGCGCCCGGTGTGCTGGATACGCTGTTCAAGGCGGGCGTCAACGTGGTGCGCCTCAACTTCAGCCATGGCGACCCCTCCGGCCAGGCCAAGCGTGCCGCCGAAGTGCGTGCCGCTGCGGCCCGCGTCGGTGCCGAAGTCGGCATCCTGGCCGACTTGCCGGGCCCGAAGATCCGTATCGAACGTTTTGCCGAAGGCAAGATCAAGCTGACCATGGGCGATCGCTTCGACCTGGTGGCCGATGCCAACGCGCCGGCTGGCGACCAGACACAGGTTGGCGTCAGCTATCTGGGTCTGCCGCAGGACGTGACCGCCGGCGACGTCCTGCTGCTCGACGATGGCCTGATGCAGTTGCAGGTCACCGATGTGCAGGGCGCGCGCATCGTCACCAAGGTGTTGAACGATGGCGTGCTGTCCGACCGCAAGGGCCTCAACAAGCAGGGCGGTGGTCTGTCGCTGGGCGCGTTGACCGAACGCGACAAGGAACTGATCGGCATCGTTGCCAAGATCGGCGTGGACTTCATCGCGGTGTCGTTCTGTCGTAACGCGCAGGACATGCACGACGCACGTCAGATCGCCCAGCAGCATGGCTGCGATGCGCAACTGGTGTCCAAGATCGAGCGCACCGAGGCGATCGAAAACCTGGTCGAGATCGTCGAAGCCTCCGATGTGGTGATGGTGGCGCGTGGCGACCTGGGCGTTGAAATCGGCGACGCCGAATTGCCGGGCCTGCAGAAGAAGATCATTCGCGAATCGCTGGCGCAGAACAAGGTGGTGATCACCGCCACGCAGATGCTGCAGTCGATGGTCGAAAGCCCGATCCCCACCCGCGCCGAAGTGCTGGACGTGGCCAACGCGGTCATCGACGGCACCGACGCGGTGATGCTCTCGGCCGAGACCGCCGCCGGCGCCTACCCGGTGCGTGCGGTGGAAGCGATGGCGCGCATCTGTCTGGGGGCCGAACACCAGTTCGAGTTCGATACCGACTTCGAAGCGGCGCAACGCAATCTGCAGCGCGCCGACCAGGCGATTGCGATGGCGACCATGTTCCTGTCCGAGCACATCGGCCTGGGCGGCGTGGTGGCGTTGACCGAATCCGGCGGCACGCCGCGCTTCCTGTCGCGCTTCCGCTCCAATATGCCGATCTACGCCTTCACCCGTCACGATGGCGCACGCCGCCAGATGGCGATGATGCGTGGCGTGTTCCCGATCAGCTTCGACAGCCGCGGCCTGACCCCGCGCGAGGCCGCACGTGCGGCGATCCGCCTGCTGGTGGAGAACGAGCGCATGGGGCCTGGCGACCGCGTGGTCTTTACCAGTGGCGAGCACATGGAAACCCACGGCGCCACCAACACGCTGCGCCTGCTGGAAGTGGGCGAAGACGGCCGCGCCACCGGTCTGGGCGAGCTGTAACGCCTGTCGACCGCATCCGGCGCATGACCTGAGCCGGAACAGACGCGCCACACGACGGCGGCCCCAGGGCCGCCGTCGTGCGATGTGGCGACCTGGCCGCTGGGCGCGCGCCAGCAACACGTAGGAGCGCACCCGGGCGCGACGGGCTGTATCGGGCATGCCCGTCGCGCCCGGGTGCGCCCGGGCGTCGCCGGATCGTTGGTCAACGGCCGGATCCGGCGAGTACCCAATGCCCACCACCTCACACGCGCGCTGTTGCAACGGTGCTGGTGATGGCGGAACAAGACGCTGTCCACGATGTAAGTCATGCCGCAGGCGCAGCTCTGTGGCGACAGACGAAGCAGCAACGCGGCCAACCCTCAAGGTGCCAGCTAACTCACGCATGGCTCGGTATCAACGCGCCAGCGCAGTCACTGCAGCCATGTGCATCCCAGCAGCGCACGCGCCACGCCGCGCACCATGCTCGGCTTTGCCGATTCCCGATTCCCGCGTGCGAGCAGCACCACACATCCTGTCACGCACGCACGTGTAATCGGTTGCAGGCATTCCGTGAAGGAATGTGTACGACTTTCGTCGCTATACTTTCGTTCTCCCCCGCAGCTGCCACAGGAACTACATGAGCATCGAACAGCTTGCCGAAACCGCCCAGGCGATGGTCGCCCCGGGTAAGGGCATCATCGCCATCGACGAATCGACCAGCACGATCGCCAAGCGTTTTGCCAGCGTCGGCATCGAGAACATCGAAGAGAACCGTCGCGCCTATCGCGAACTGTTGCTGACCACGCCCAAGCTGAGCGACTACATCTCCGGCGCCATCCTGTTCGACGAGACCATCCGTCAGAAGACCAAGGATGGCGTGCCGTTCGCCGAGTACATGACCGCCCACGGCATCATCCCGGGCATCAAGGTCGACAAGGGCGCGCAGCCGCTGGCCGGCATGCCGGGCGAGCTGGTGACCGAAGGCCTGGACGGCCTGCGTGCGCGTCTGGAGGAGTACTACACGCTGGGTGCGCGCTTCGCCAAGTGGCGTGCGGTCATCAATATCGGCGAAGACATTCCGTCCGGCACCTGCATCGAGGCCAACTCGCATGCGCTGGCGCGTTACGCTGCGCTGTGCCAGGAACAAGGCTTGGTGCCGATGGTCGAGCCGGAAGTGATCATGGACGGCAGCCACGACATCGAAACCTGCTACGAAGTGACCGAAGCCACGCTGCGCTCGCTGTTCGGTGCGCTGTATGAGCAGAACGTCGTGCTCGAGGGCACCATCCTGAAGGCCTCGATGGTGATCTCCGGCAAGAGCTGCGAAGAGCAGGCCAGTATCGAAGAGGTGGCCGAATCCACCGTGATGTGCCTGAAGTCCACCGTGCCGGCGATCCTGCCGGGCATCGTGTTCCTGTCCGGCGGCCAGACCGACGAGCAGTCCACCGCCCACCTCAACGAAATGCACCAGCTCGGCAATCTGCCCTGGCCGCTGAGCTTCTCCTACGGCCGCGCCATGCAGCAGGCCGCGCTGAAGCTGTGGGCCAAGGACATGACCGGCAACTTCGCCAAGGCGCAGCAGGTCATCTACGAGCGCGCGAAGGAAAACGGCCTGGCCGCGCTGGGTAAGTGGAAGGGTTGATCGATTGATGAGGGCTGCAAGGCCGCCGCATCGATAGAACAAAAACGCCGGCAGCATGCCGGCGTTTTTGTTTGCTGCATCCACGGGTTCGATGCCGCGCGAAAACGCAAAGGGCGCCGCTCGGCGCCCTTTGCTCAATCAACATCGCTCCATGGATTGCTCATCCAGCCGGTCGATGCGACATGCTGCCCACGTCAATCCAATCTCAGGCCGCCGCAGTTTCCTGCGTCGCCAACGCTTGCTGGTAGGCCTTATAGGTCGCCTCGTTATAGGCCACCAAGACGATGTGCTTGGGCACCTTGTGCGAGCGCTGCCAATCGCGCGTTTCGGTCACGGCGATGCGGGCCGCCTGATGCAGCGGGTAGCCGTAAATCCCGCAGCTGATCGCCGGGAACGCAATCGAGTGCAGCATCATCTGTTCGGCGAGTTTCAGCGATTGCCAATAGCAATTGGCCAGCTGTTCGGGCTCGTTATGCCTGCCGTCGCGCCACACCGGGCCAACGGTATGAAAGATGTGGCGTGCCTTCAGATCGAAGCCGTCGGTGATGCGGATTTCGCCGGTGGGACAACGCACGCCTGGACGCACTTGCGGCAGTGCTTCGCAGGCTTCCAGCAAGCGCGGGCCGGCGGCACGGTGGATGGCGCCATCGACGCCACCACCGCCGAGCAGGGATTCGTTGGCGGCGTTGACGATGACGTCGACGTCGAGTTCGGTGATGTCGCCTTGCCAGACTTCGATTCTCATAGCGCGATAATTATGCGAATTGCATGATGGGCGCGTGATGGGGAGCACGCTGCGGAATCGGCACGCTATCGGCCATTCATCTCACCTGCTGCGACTGTCTGACGGGGTGAATGCATGCCGTCCCGTGTCGGGCCGGGCGCTCTCTTGGAGCGATCGGCAGCAATCATTGTCACGCGCGAGGTGATGCGTGTTGCGGCTACAACCAGCGGCGGACGCTTACGCAGTAGTCGTTGTAGTGGCGGCCGAATTCGGCGCGTAGACGCGCCTCTTCGAACGGGATGACATAGCGCTGCAGCGCAAGCCACGGCAGCGGCACCAACACAACCGCCCACAGCAGGCCAAGTTGCAGGCATAGGCCGACGTAGCTCAGCACCAAGGCCAGGTACATCGGGTTGCGGGTGACGCGATACGGGCCGTCCAGCACCAGGCGCGAGGGATGACCGCTGGGCATGATGGTGGTGCGCCGACGCGCAAACAGGATGAAGCAGCTCACCGCCAGCGCCAGGCCGAGACAGGCGATGCCGCCGCCAGCCACTTCGATCCAGGCCAGTGGCGTGGGAGGGGGGAGCGGCAGATCCAGCGCCTCTTGCAGCCATGCGCCCAGCCCCAGGGCGAGCGCGAAGTGGACCGGGGAGGTCATTTTTACCAGCCATGGCGCCCGCGCGGCGCGGGTCTCGCTGTGTCCATACGGCTGGTTGCTCACACATCTCTCCCTACATCGCGGCCGCCATCCTAACGTTTCCTTGACATGGGCGGGAGTGCGGGCGTGTCTGTAGCTGGAAACAGAACGGAGCTGCGCCTAGCGCAAGGCGTGCCGGGCGCGCTGCCACGTCCTTGGTTTCGGCAATACCGCGTGCGCTTTCGCCTCGAGGCGGTCACGGATCGCGAGCATGAGGTGCCCGCCGCGACGCGGCGTCTTCCGGCGCAAATACACTGTTCAGCCGTGGCCAAAAAGCCGCGCATTGCGCGGCTTCAGGTCTGGTCATCAACTGCGCCCGATCAGGGCAGCCCGGCCAGCCAGTCGTCGTCGGAGCCTTCGTTGATGTCGGCGAAGAGCGGGGTCGAGAAGTAGCGCTCGCCAGTGTCGGGCAGCATCGCCAGGATGACGGCGCCAGGCACCGCGCCTTCTGCCACGCGCAGCGCGGTGGCGACGGTGGCACCGCCGGAGATGCCGGTGAAGATGCCTTCTTCGGCGGCCAGGCGCCGCGCCACGGTGATGGCGTCGGTGTCTTCCACGCTCAGCACCTCATGGGCGACCTCGCGGTTGAGCACCTCGGGTATGAAGTCCGGGGTCCAGCCCTGGATCTTGTGCGGTTTCCAGTCCTGGCCTTGCAGCAAGGCGGCGCCAGCCGGCTCCGAGGCGGTGATGCGCACTTCCGGGCGCGCAACGCTCAGGACCTCGCCCACGCCGGTGAGGGTGCCGCCGGTGCCCCAGCCGGTGACGAAATGGTCCAGCCGGTGGCCGGCGAAATCGCGCAGGATCTCGGCAGCGGTGGTGTTGCGGTGGTAGGCCGGGTTGGCCGGATTGGCGAACTGGCTGGCCAGGAACCAGCCGTGCTGTTCGGCCAGCTCCTTCGCTTTGCGCACCATGCCGCTGCCGCGCTCGGCAGCCGGCGTCAGGATGACCTTGGCGCCATAGGCACGCATCAGCTTGCGGCGTTCGATGGAGAAGGTTTCCACCATGGTGGCGACGAACTTGTAGCCGCGTGCTGCGGCCACCATGGCCAGTGCCACGCCGGTGTTGCCGGAGGTGGCTTCGACGATGGTGTCGCCGGGCTTGAGCAGGCCGCGCTGTTCGGCGTCCAGGATGATCGCCAGCGCCAGCCGGTCCTTGACCGAGCCGCCGGGATTGAACGATTCGACCTTGACGTACAAGGTCACGTTATCCGGGGCGAGGCGTTGGAGCTTGACCACCGGGGTGCGGCCGATGGTGTCGAGAATGTTGTCGTACAGGGCCATGGGGTCTCCGTCGGAATCAGGCTGCGTGGGCCAGTGTGGGCGTGTGGGGCGTTGCGCCGGGTGAGTGCGGCGGCGAGGCGCTCAGCGGCGCGCTGCCGAACCAATGCAGCGTCTGCGCCAGTGCCGTTACCTCGCCCAGGATCAGCAGCGCCGGTGCGGTCACGGCGTGCTGCCGGGCGCTGGCGGCCAGGCTGGCGAGCGTACCGGTGATTACCCGTTGCTGCGGGCGCGAGCCGTTTTCGACCAGCGCGAACGGGGTGGTGGGTGCGCGGCCGGCCTGCAGCAGACGTTGCTGGATGGCGTCCAGACCGGCCACGCCCATGTAGAACGCCAGGGTCTGGCGTTCCTGGCCAAGCGCCTGCCAATCCAGCGTGTCCAGCGAATCCTTGCAGTGCGCGGTGATCAGCCGCAGCGATTGCGCATGGTCGCGGTGGGTGAGCGGAATGCCGGCATAGGCGGCGCAGGCGATGGCGGCGGTGATGCCGGGAATCACCTGGAAGCCGATGCCGTGCGCGCGCAGGAATTCCAGCTCTTCGCCGCCGCGGCCGAACACGAATGGGTCGCCGCCCTTCAGCCGTACCACGCGGCGACCGGCCCGGGCGTGTTCCAGCATCAGGCCGTGAATCTGTTCCTGCCGGGTGCTATGGCCTTGCGCCGACTTGCCGACCTCGATGAGGTGCGCGCCGTGCCGAGCCAGGCGCAGGATCTGCGGGCTGACCAGGCGGTCGTGCAGCACCACCTCGGCCTGACGCAGTGCGCGCAGCGCATGCCGGGTGAGCAGGCCCGGATCGCCGGGGCCGGCGCCGACCAGGCTCACGTTGCCGGGCGCCAGCGTGCCGATCGCGCTGCGCGGTCCTGTGGAGCGCGCAGGAACCGTTGCGGACGCCGCAGGCGCTGCGGCGTGGGTCAGCAGCCGATGGGCACTTGCTGCTTGGCGCAGGGCGTCGTTGAGCGCTGCCGATTCGCTGGCGGCGATGGTGAGCCATAGCGGTTGGTCGGACTGCGCCAGCCATGCCGGGTCGAACCGACCGGCCAACCAGCGCAGCCGGCCTGCCTGCGCCCAGTGCCGCAACTGCGCCGTGAGCTCGGGCGCGCCGACCAGCGGCAGCGCACCGGCCTGCAGCAACTGGCCAGTGGCGCGCTCGGCGTCGGCGCCGCCGCCGACCACCAGGACGGCACGGCCACGCAGGTCGGCAAGCAGCGGGAACGCAGGAGTCACGGTTCGGCAGCATCGTTGGGGGAGGGCCAGACCGTAACGCCGGCTTATAGCCGTCGGAAATGACTTCATACATCCTAAAAATAGCGTTCGGTTATAAGCTGGCCCGCAGAACTCCTCTACAGTCGAATCCCTTGTAGCGCCTCGCGCTTTTTTGGATATAAGCCATGACGCTGACCCAACTTCGCTATCTGGTGGCCATCGCCGATGCCGAGCTGAACATCACCCTGGCCGCCGCGCGCGTGCATGCGACCCAGCCTGGCCTGTCCAAGCAGCTCAAGCAGTTGGAGGACGAACTCGGCTTTCTGCTGTTCGTGCGCAAGGGGCGCAGCCTGGATGCCGTGACGCCGGCCGGTGTGGAAGTGATCGAGCGCGCGCGTGCAGTGCTGTCGGAGGCCAACAACATCCGCACCTATGCCGCCAACCAGCGCCGCGAAAGCCAGGGCCAGCTGACCCTGACCACCACCCATACCCAGGCCCGCTTCGTGCTGCCGCCGGCGGTGGCGCAGATCAAGAATGCCTACCCGCAAGTGAGCGTGCATCTGCAGCAGGCCGCCGAAAGTGCGGCCCTGGATCTGCTGAGCCAGGGCGATGCGGACATCGCGGTGGTCAGCACCGCCGGTGGCGAGCCGAGCGCCGGCATCGCAGTGCCGCTATACCGCTGGCGGCGGCTGGTGGTGGTGCCGCGGGGGCATGCATTGGATCACCCACGCACGGCGCCGGACATGCATGCGCTGGCCGAACATCCGCTGATCAGTTACGAATCCTCCACCCGGCCGGGCTCCTCGCTGCAGCGCGCGTTTGCGCAGGTGGGACTGGAGCCGAGCATCGCGCTGACCGCGCTGGATGCCGACCTGATCAAGACCTATGTGCGCGCAGGGCTTGGCGTGGGATTGGTCGCGGAAATGGCGGTCAACGCCTTCGACGAGGATCTGCGCGCCTGGCCGGCGCCCGCGCCGATTGCCGAGTGCATCGCCTGGGCGGTGCTGCCGCGCGACCGCGTCCTGCGCGACTACGCCCTGGATCTGGTGCATGTGCTCGCGCCGCAAATCGACAAGCGCGATCTGCGCCGGGTGCTGGACGGCAATCAGGCACCGAACTGGCCCCTGCCGCCGACCTGGGAATCGCTGACCCAGACCATCACCAGCTGAGCGGCACGATGACCGAGCCACTGCGTCCGGCACTGAGCAGACTGTGGTCGTCCGAGCCGGACGGCGGCATGTCGCTGCAACTATCGGCCAGCATCGAGGGCCGCGAGCATGAGGTACTGACGGTGCTGGCCGACCCGCGCGACGAAGCGTTATGGGTGGCCGTGCAGGCGGGCAGCACGCGTGTGCAGATCCCGCTGGCGGTGCTGCGCAAGGCGCTGGACGTTGCGGCCGAGGATGTGCATTCGGCGGAGTGGTTCGCGCGCCAGGATGCGGCTGCGTCCGACGTCTGACGCTGCGATATGGGCGGCTAGCACACTCTCGCGAGCAGTCGTCAGGCGGTGTAGACAGCGCACAGGAGTGGGACTGGACGTGTGTGCATATCCGTTCCAGGTACTGGCTGCCTGGCGGTGCGATCGGTGCGTTCGCGATGACGCCGGTGCTGGGCTGCAGCGCAACTGCCCCGAAAAAATGTCTATAGGATCAAGGCGATGCGCATGTGCCCAACTGCGCCGCAGCGTGTGCTGTGGGTGATTTTCCCTACCCGTGTCAGGGCGATGCAGTTGGCGTCTACCGGGCGCATCAAGTTGCGTGCTGCGTTGTCGAAAACCCTTATAGCAACCATGACGCGACACTCTCGGACGTCTAGGGGTGGACGGCGCAGAGCTGGCGATGCAGGTGATCGCATCGCCGGTGTGTTTCGCGGTGTCGTCGAAGGTTGCTAGCGCTGTCGCATCGCTGTTGCGCGAGGCTGTGCACAGAGCGGCTGGCGCATCCGGGTCCCTGGGGAGAGGCCTGGCGTGCTTGGCGGCGGACCCGGGTCGGGAGCCCGGGTCCGCCTTTTTTGTACCGCAGCGGCACCTCGGTTGAAGATGGAACACCGCTCAGACGTGCCATGCCACTGCAGACAGTGCGCGATCCGGGCCGGCGCTGGTTTCCATGCCTGCGGCGAGCCGCCGGGTCTCCGCGATCGCCGCTGACGCGGGCTTTCGCGTGGCATGTGGTGTCGGCTGCTGCGACGTCGGCGCGACGGGATGGAGTGGCCGCGCGTTCTGGTCTGGCCGCAGACCGCTGCCCCAACCGGTAAACCCCAGGCGTTCGCCGCGCAGCCCGAACACGCTGCGGGCCACACATCTTTAGGCCAATGGAATCCGCACCGAAAAACAGGTGCCGCCCTGCGGGCGCGGACGCACGTCCACTTCGCAGCCCAATGTCTCGGCAGTGCGATGCACGATCCACAGGCCGATGCCCAAACCGTCGCTGCGCGGGTCGGCCTGGCGGAACGCCTGGAAGACCTGCTCGGGTTGGTCCATGTTCAAGCCGATGCCGCTGTCGATGATGTTCACTTCCGCAAAACCGGGACGGCGGCGGGTGCCGACCAGCACGCGGCCGCGTTCGGTGTACTTGATGGCATTGCCGACCAGGTTGCCGATCAAGGTGGTCAGCAGCGTGGGGTGGCTGCGCACGCGCAGCGAGGTGTGCACATAGCGAAGGGCCAGGTACTTGTCGATGGCTGGTTGACGCCACACGCCGAGGATCGAATGCAGCACGTCTTCCAGCTGCAGTGGCTGCAGGTCCGGCATGGCGGCCTTGCTCGCGGCCGCCAGCGTGGCCAGCTCGTCCAGGCTGCGGCCGACCAGGCTGATCGCATCGCGCGCAGCGACCAGGTTGGGAACGGCGTCGACGTCGGCGTGCCGGCGCATCTTGTCGATGGCGTAGGCGGCAGTGCGCAATGGGGTCTTCAGATCGTGCCCGGCGATGGCCATCAGGCGGCTGCGGTAGCGATCGGATTCCTCTGCGATTGCCAGTGCGCGCCGAAATTCCAGCTGCGCCATGGTCTGGCGTGCCAATGCGCGCAGGGCTTCCACCTGCTCGTCGGTGAGCTGGCGCGGTTTCCGGTCGAGCACGCAGACCGTGCCAAGCGGCAGGCCGTCTGGTGTCTTCAACAAGGCACCTGCATAGAAATGCAGCGGCGCCTCGCCGGTGACCAGTGGGTTGCGCGCAAAGCGGATGTCTTCGCGCGTGTCGGGCACCACCAGCACATCGTTGTCGAGCAGCGCATGCGCGCACATCGACTTGAACAGCGGGGTCTCGCGCTCGCCCATCCCCAGCTCGCTCTTGAACCACTGGCGGTCCGCATCGACCAGGCTGATCAGCGCGATCGGCGTCTGGCAAATGATCGAGGCAAGCCGGGTGATGTCTTCGAAGGCCGCTTCGCGCGGGGTGTCGAGAATGCCGTAGCTGCGCAGCGCCTGCAGACGCAATGCTTCGCTGGGGGGCTTGGGTGCGCAGGGAAGCGGCTCGGCCGCTCGATCGGACAGGACGGTACTCATGCGCGTAGCTACAGGGTGGAAGCGGCAAGCATAGGGCATGCCAAGGCCCTTCATGTGTCTGCGGTCACAGAGGTCGGACGAAACTGTGACTGCCGACCAGGACGGCGGCGCGTGGACGAGGCCGGCGTGCGGTAAACGGGCTTGGGGCTGCAGCGGCTGGCCCATCCGGTTCTGGCGTGCCGGCTCCGGCGCATGCCTGGGCGCGGGTCATCCGGGTGTGACCGGGCCAGCCGGGTGCGACATGCGGTCGCGCATCGGCCGCGACCATCGCCCCGGCTTGCGTGGCGGCTTACACTTCGACGCATGCTGCGTTTGTCCCGTCGCCATCGGTTGTTGCCCCTGCTTGCCTGTCTGGCGGTGGCGCTAATGCTGGTCGCACCGCTGATCAGCCGCTGGAGCCAGGCGCAGCCGATCGAGCCGATGTGCATGGGTGTTCCAGCGTTGTCTGCAGCGCGCGCGCTGCATGCCGGTCATCGAACCCAGCCGGCCGGTCTGGCTGCGGACGCGCACTCCGGCGCCGTAGCGAACATGCAGCACGCCCGCACCCACGACGCAGCGACGCATGGGCACGCCTGCGATTACTGCGTCTTGGCCGCACGGTTGCTGCCATTGCTGATCGTGGCGTTGCTGTGCCTGCTGCAACCGCGGCCGGCGCCGGCTCCGGTGCTCACCCAGGCAGGCGCACGCTCGGTCTTTCGATGGGCCGCACTCGGCGCACGTGGACCACCGCTGGCCGCATAAGGTGGCCCCTGTGCGGGCGTCCACGCAGCGATGCCCCGTGCGCGCCTGAGGTGTTCGGCGTCCCTGCCGGGCAGTGCGGGCGACTCGCGTCTTATCGAATGATGCCGATGCGCGCCGCGACGGTGGCAGCGTACGGCTGTGCGGCCGTGCAGTCACGGCGAAGGGTTGGTCATGCGTCTGCGGTTGTTGAAAACGATGTGGTATGCGCCGTCGTTGGCGCTGGTGTGGGGGCCTGCATGCGATGTGCAGGCGCAAGACGCGGCACTCACGCTGGGCAAGGTGCAGGTGAGCGAACACGCGCAGCGCAGCCCGAGCACGGCGCGCGTGCTGAGCTCGGTGGATGTGATCGGCGGCGAGCTGCTGCACGATCAACATGTGGACTACAGCTGGGAACTGCTGATGCGCGCGCCCGGGGTGCAGGTCACCCAGTTCCGCATGGGCACCGATGCGGGGCGCTTTTCGTTCCGCGGATTCAATGGCGAGGGACGCATCAATGCGGTGAAACTGCTGATCGACGGCATCCCCAGCAACGACAATGCCGGCGCCATGCCGTACCTGGACGCGGTGTTTGCGCAGGACATCAGCGCCATCGAGATCGTGCGCGGCACCAACGACGCGCGCTATGGCTTGAATGCCATTGCCGGCAGCGTGGACGTGCTCACCCGTACCGGCGGCAACGACGGCCGCTTGAGCGTGACGGCCGGCAGCTTCGATGCGCGCGAGGTGCAACTCAGCAAAGGGTTCGAACAGGGCGCCTGGAGCCAGAACTATGTGCTGGCCTGGCGCGACTCGGACGGGTATCGCGATCATGCCGACGCACGCAAACGCAGCGTGGCGGGCAAGTGGTTCTACACCGACCCGGACGGTGCATTCCGCGCAGGGCTCACCACGCGGTACTACGACAACCACGCATTGGAAGCCGGCTATCTGGACGCCGCCACCGCGCGTGCGGCGCCGCGCAGCTCGCCGGACTATGCGCAGAACGACCGCAGCGAGCGTCGTGTGCGCCAGACTGCGTTGCATGCGGACGGTGCGCTCGGCGAGCAGGCGCAATGGAGCGCCAAGGCCTACCAGAACGACTACCGCAACCAACGCTGGGTGCGGTTTTCTGCGGCCGGGCTGCAGCAGGAACGCGATACCGACGAAACCCATCGCGGGCTGTTGCTGCGTAGCAACTGGCAGCCGGACTGGGGCGCGCTGCAGGCCAACCTGGAAGCCGGGGTGGATGCGCAGTGGCAGGACAACCAGTCGCAGCGGTATCGCACCGTGGCCCGTGTGCGCGGGGCAAAGCTGCGCGATTGGGACTACGATCTGCGCACGCGTGGCGCGTATGTGCAGGCCGTGCTGACCCCCATTGCGCGCTTGCAGCTGGTGCCGGGGTATCGCATCGATCGTGTCGATGGACACCTGCATGACGTGCTGGCCGGCAGCATTGCGCCAACCTACGACTACGGCACCATCAAGCAACCCAAGTTCAGTGCGAGCTACCGCGTGGGCGAGCAGAGCAGCGTGTATGCGAACTGGGGACGTACGTTCCAGATCGGCAGCGGCGATGGCGCCTACCGTCGCCAGCCCGGCAACCTGGGGCCCTCGATCAACGACGGTTGGGAGACCGGCTTCAAGTTCGCGCCGTCGGCCCTGGTGGACGGGCGCCTGGCGTATTGGGAGCAGCGCGCATCCGGGGAGGTGGCGACTGTTTTCGGTGTCAATGGCGTGGTAGGCATCGGCGATGTGGCCAATGTCGGCCGTACGCTGCGGCGCGGGTGGGATGCCCAGCTCAACGTGCAGCCGGCTGAGCATTGGCGCGCGTGGGTCTCGTATTCGCGGCAGAAGGCCAGCATCGCCACGCCCGATCCGAGCGCCCCGGCCACGCGCGGCAAGGAAATCGAAAACGTGCCGCACTGGTTGGCCACCGCCGGGCTGGAGTGGCAGGTCGGTTCATCGGTGCAGGTGAGCGCCTGGGGCAATGCGCAAGGCGATTACTACCTGGAACGCACCAACACGCTGGGCCGCACCGGTGGCTACGCCTTGCTCAATCTGGGCGCGCGCTGGGCCGTGGATGCGCGCAATGCGCTCAGCCTGCAGCTACGCAACGTCACCGATCGTGCGTATGTGTACGCCTGGTACGACAGTGGCAGCTCCGGTTACTCACCCGGCGATGGGCGTGCGTTGTCGGTGTCGTGGGATTGGAGCTTCTGATGTCTGCAATCAACGATCGGGGAGGCGTCGCCGAGGCACGCCAGGGTAGCCGCTGGCGCTTCTATCGCGCGGTGTGGCGCTGGCATTTTTATGCCGGGCTGCTCGTGCTGCCTTTCATCATCTGGCTGGCGGTGACCGGGGCTGCGTTCCTGTACCAGGACGCCATCGACCGCAGCGTGCACCACGGGTTGAAGGTGGTGCCGATAGGCGATGCGCGCCTGCCCGCACAGCAGTTGGTTGCCGCTGCACAAGGGCGCTACGGCGGCAGCTTGTTTGTGTACACCACGCCCAAACGCGCCGATGCGAGCGCCGAGATCGGGCTGGTGGATGCGCACGGCATGCGGCGGGTGGCGTATGTCGATCCGTACCGTGCGCGGGTGTTGGGCGCCCTGCCCGAGCACGGCACGCTCAGCTGGACGATCCGCCGGCTGCATAGTCTTGCGCTGGTGGGGCCATATGCCCGCGGCCTGATCGAAATGGCCGGCGGATGGGCCATCGTGCTGGTGCTCACGGGGGTGTATCTGTGGTGGCCGCGCGGGCGACGCGGCGGCGTGATCAGTGTGCGTGGCAAACCGAAACAGCGGCTGTTCTGGCGCGACCTGCACGCAGTGACCGGTGCCGGGGTCGGTGCGATCCTGCTGTTTCTGGCGCTGACCGGCATGCCGTGGTCGTGGCTATGGGGCGCGCAGGTCAATCGCTGGGCCAATGGGCATGATTTCGGCTATCCGGCCGGGCTGCGCGTGCAGCAGCCGATGTCGCAGCAGCGCTTGGCCGACAGTGGCGAGCCAGCGTGGTCGTTGCGGCAGGCGCGCCTGCCGGAATCTGTGGTGCCTGCACAGCGAACTGGCGCGGTGGATGAGCACGCGCATGGTCAGCAAGCACGTGCGTTGCAGATGGGCGACGAGCATTTTGAGCACTCCGGGCACTCCGGGCACGGAGCGCTCCCAGCGAACGCAGCGCATGCAGGCCACGAAGAACACGCAGCGCACCCTGGCCAGTCGGAGCACGCGCACTCGGCAGACAACGCACATGCCGATCACGGCGATTCCGCTGGATTCGCTGCGCCGGGACGCGGCGCGATCGGTCTGGACGCAGCGATGGCGCGTTTCGAGGCACGCGGCATCCTGCCGGGATATAGCGTGGCGCCGCCGCGTGGTGCGACCGGGGTCTATACCGCGTCGGTGTACCCGGCCGATCTGCAGCGGCAGCGGGTGATCCATTTGGATCAGTACAGCGGTGCGGTACTGCTGGACATGCGCTATCGCGACTACGGGCCGCTGGCCAAGCTGTTGGAATGGGGCATCAACGTGCACCTGGGGCAGCAATACGGCACTGCCAATCAGTTGATCCTGTTGTTCGTCTGCATCGCCATCGTGCTGTTGTGCGTCAGCGCGGCGGTGATGTGGTGGAAGCGCTGCCCCAGCGGTGGCTTGGGCGTACCGCCGTTGCCTGCCGACCCGCGCACGCTACGCGGCCTGATGGCGTTGCTGGTGCTGTGCGGGCTGATCTTCCCGCTGGTCGGCCTGTCGTTGTTGCTGATGTGGGCGTTCGATCGTTACTGGATGCGGCGCGCTCACGCCGATGCGTCGGCGGGGTGATGCGTGCGCCGGTGCATGAGTGCAGCTCGCAGCGCACTGCCGTTGCATCCTGGATGCAGCATGCGCATGCAGCTGCCGCACATGCGGGTGAAGCGTCACTCGTACAAGCGCAACTGGCAATGGACCGCTGACGCTAGATATCTTCGTGGATGCCGCACTCGCGCTTGAGACCGTAAAAGCGCGTGTCTTCTTCGCGCATGCCGGGCTCCCAGCGACGCGTGGTGTGGAAATCGCCGATGGACACGTAGCCTTGTTCCCAGAGCGGGTGATACGGCAGGTCGTGCGCTTGCAGGTATTGCCACACATCGCGATCGGTCCAGTCGGCGATCGGGCTGATTTTGTAACGCTCGCCGCGCTTCTGCATGATCGGCGTCTGCGCGCGGCCGCCGGACTGGCTGCGGCGCAGGCCGGTAAACCAGGTGCCCACGTCGAGTTCGTTCAAGGCCCGGCGCATCGGTTCGACCTTGCGCAGATTGTTGTATTGATCGATGCCGACCATGCCTTGCTCCCACAGGCGGCCGTGGCGCGCTTCCATCCAGGCGCGGCTGACCAGCGGGCGATAGACCTTGAGATTGAGCTTGAGTCGCTCGGTCAAGGCATCGGCAAAACGGTAGGTTTCCGGAAACAGATAACCGGTGTCGATCAGGATTACCGGGATGTCCGGACGTTGCTGACTGAGCAGATGCAAGGTAACCGCCGATTGCGCGCCGAAGCTGGACGACAAGGCCGCGTTCTGCGGGCCGTGCTGCAGCGCCCAGGCCACGCGTTGATCGGCACGCAGCCCTTCCAGCTGCGCATTGAGCGCGTCCAGATCGTCGAACGCGGAAGAAGTGATCGATGCAGCAGGCAGCGCGGTCATGCGAGCAATTCCAGGTCGAGGCGACGGTGCGTGGGGTAGGGCGGCAATGCGATCACCCCGGCGCGATGCAGGAAATCGCCGAAGCCTTCATCGTTGGCGTGGTCGCGTTCGGCGGCATAGCGCGCCAACAGCGGTTCCAACGCGGCCAGGATCTCCGGCTCGGTGATGTTTTCGCGATACAGCGTATTGAGCCGCTGCCCGCGACGGTCGCCACCCAGCATCAGGTTGTAGCGCCCGGGCGCCTTGCCGACCAGCGCAATCTCGGCAAGATACGGGCGCGAGCAGCCGTTCGGGCAGCCGGACAAGCGCAGCACGATCGGCGTCTCGGCCAGGCCGTGCTGTTGCAGCAGCGGCTGCAGCGCCGCGCCGAAATCGGGCAGATAGCGCTCGGCCTCGGCCATTGCCAGGCCACAGGTCGGCAGTGCCACGCAGGCCATTGCGCCGCGCGCCAAGGCAGTGGCGGACTGGTTGCCGGCGTCCAGCCCGTAGTGCGCCACCAGCGCATCGACGCGTGCGCGCTCGCTGGCCAGTACGCCGGCGATCACCAGGTTCTGGTTGGGCGTCATGCGGAACTCGCCAACGTTCAACTGCGCGATTGCGCGCAACCCACTCAGATGCGCTGCGGTATCGGTGTCGGCAATGCGGCCGGCCGGCAGCGACAGGGTCAGATGCCATAGCCCGTCTTCGCCTTCGACCCAGCCATAGCGGTCGCCGTTGTGGTCGAACGCGAACGGCTGCGCCGGTTGCAGTGCGAAGCCGGCGCGGCGTGCGATCTCGGCCACGATGGTGTCCAGCCCGTGGTCGTCGATGGTGTACTTGAAGCGTGCGCGCTTGCGCACCGCACGGTTGCCGAAGTCGCGTTGCGTGGTGACCACCGCAGTGGCGATATCCAGCAACTGTTCGCGGGTCACGAAGCCGATCACGTTGGCCACGCGCGGCCAGGTCTCGGCATCGCCGTGCGAGGCGCCCATGCCGCCACCGATGCTGACGTTGTAGCCCAGCAACTGCCCATCGCGCAGGATAGCGATAAAGCCCAGATCGTTGGCGAACACGTCCACATCGTTGAGCGGCGGTGCGGCGAAACCGATCTTGAATTTGCGCGGTAGATAGCGCTCGCCATAGATCGGCTCGTCCTCGCTGCCGGAGCCGGACACGCGCTCTTCGTCCAGCCAGATTTCGTAGTACGCCCGCGTGTTGGGCAACAGGTGTTCGGAAACGCGCGCGGCATCGGCATACAGCGTGGCATGCGCCTGCGACAGCAGCGGATTCGCGGCCACCTGCACGTTGCGATTCACATCGCCGCAGGCGGCCAGCGTATCGATCAGAGTGGCATTGATGGCCTGCATGGTGGCCTTCAATTCGCGCTTGATCACGCCATGAAACTGGAATGCCTGGCGCGTGGTGATGCGTAGCGAATGATTGGCGTAGCGGGTGGCGATGCCATCCAGTGCCAGCCATTGCGTGGGCGTGATCACCCCGCCCGGCGTGCGCGTGCGGATCATGAACTGGTACGCCGGCTCCAGCTTCTGCCGCCGCCGCTCGTCGCGAATATCGCGGTCGTCCTGCTGGTAGCTGCCGTGGTACTTGATCAAGGTCTGATCGTCCTCACGCAACGCACCGGTCACCGCATCGGCCAGGCTCTGTTCCAGCGACCCACGCAGACGGCGGCTCTCGGATTTGATGTCTTCGACGGAGTGGCTCATGAGAATCGAGAATCGGGAATGGGGAATCGTGAAAAGCGGCGCAGTTGGTCGGAAGAACTCGGACATGGGCTCTTCCCATTCCCGATTCCCCACTCGCGATTCCCGGCACTAATAGACATCCCGTGCATAGCGTCCCTCCACCTGCAGTTGGGTGAGATACGCGGCGGCGGCCTCGGCATCCTGGGCGCCGTGGGTGGCGACGATGTCGAGCAGGGCCGCATGCACGTCCTTGCCCATGCTGGTGGCGCCGCACACATACACGTGCGCGCCGCCCTGCAGCCAGGCATAGACCTCGGCGCCACGCGCGCGCAGGCGATGTTGCACGTAGAGCTTTTCGGCCTGGTCGCGCGAGAACGCCAGATCCAGCGCGTGCAACTCGCCGCGTCGCAGGGCCAGCTGCCATTCGGCCTGGTACAGGAAATCGGTATTGAAATGCTGGGCGCCGAAGAACAGCCAGTTACGGCCCTTGGCGCCGGTTTCCGCGCGCTCCTGCACGAAGCCGCGGAACGGCGCCACGCCGGTGCCCGGGCCGATCATCAGGATGTCGCGATCGGCATCGGCCGGTACCCGGAAGCGCTCGTTCGGTTCGATGTAGACCGGCGCGGTGTCGCCTTCGCCAAGCGCGGCCAGAAAGCCGCTGGCCGCACCCAGATGCGCATGCCCATGCGCCTGGTAGGTGACCTCGTCCACGGTCAGATGCACTTCATCGCCCACGCGCTTGCGGCTGGAGGCGACGGAGTACAGCCGCGGGGTGAGGGGACGCAGCGCGGCGAGCAGGCCGGCGTGGTCCCAATCCGCCGGCCAGCGGCGCAGCACGTCGATCACTTGATGATCGGCGAGCAGCGACGCCAGGCCGGCAGTCTGGGTGGGGGCGAGCAGCGCTTGCAGTTCTTGCGCGCCTGCGCGCTCGGCATGTGCGGTGAGGAACGGCCGCGACAGCTTGGTCAGTTCGCGCTGGGTGGCGAGCCATGCATGCAATTCCAATGTCTGCTCGCCGATGGTGACCGCGGCATCGCCGTCCAACCGCAAGGTCTGCAGCACCGCATCGACCAATGCGGGCGGATTGCGGTGGCGGATGCCCAGCGCGTCGCCCGGCTCATAGCTCAGGCCGCTGCCTTGCAGCGAAAATTCCAGATGCCGCACGCGCTTGCCGGGCGCCGCATAGACGCGAAATCCCGGGCCCTTGAAGTCGCGTCCGCTGATGATCTGATTGGACAACAACTCGGCGGCGAACGGCTGCTGGTGCGACCACACCGGCGTGGCCGGGCTGCTGCGCAGCGGCGTGACCGTGGCCGAGTGCAGGCCGCCCTTGAGCTGCTCGCGCGCATGCGTGAGCGCCTGTGCGCGCCACGGCAGGGCAACGCTGTCGATGTCCAGATCGGCTTCGCCGCGCGGCTGCACGCGGCTGCCGCCCAGTTCGGCCAGGCGCTCGTCGATGCGCCGGGCAATACCGCAGAAATCGGCATAACTGGAATCGCCCAGGCCCAGGACCGCGTACTTGAGCTCGGGCACCTTAGGCGCGCGCCGGCTGCTCAGGAATTCCACCAGGCCGATCGCATCGTCTGGCGGGTCACCTTCGCCCTGGGTGCTGATCACCACATACAACAGCCGCTCACTGGCCAGCTCGCGGGTGGGGTAGGCGTCGGCGCGCACCAGGCGCACGCTCAGACCCGCGGCTTCGGCCTCGGCGGCTAGGTGCTCTGCCTCGCGACGGGCATTGCCGGTCTGGCTGCCGTACACCACGGTCAGGCGTTGGCCTTCCTGGGCGAGTGGGTGCGCCTGTCCGCCCGGCAACACCGCCAGCGAGCGCGGCGGATGGCCCTGCGCCAGCCCGGCAGCGTAGCCGGACAGCCACCACAGCGATGCGGTGTCCAGGCCGTCGACCAACCGGTCCAGCAGCACCTTGCGCTCGTCGGGCAAGGGGCTGGGCGGTAGCGCGGAACTGGCGGCGGTCATTCGGATCCGGGGGGGGGTGATGAGAGTGACGATGTTAGGGAAGCGTTGCGCCCACCAGAAAGGAATTGCCGTTATCGCGTTATGCCGGGCGCTTATTTCGTGCAGTCATCAGGGCGGCACACACTGCGGCGCCTTGCCCTACCATCGGCTGGTCTGCCCGCCGACATCCACGATATCCCGATGACTCTGCCGCCGCTGTCCCATCTCGACCGGCTCGAAGCCGAAAGCATCCACATCCTGCGCGAAGTCGCCGCCGAGTTCCGGGTTCCGGTCATGCTGTATTCGGTGGGCAAGGACAGCTCGGTGCTGCTGCACCTGCTGCTCAAGGCGTTCGCGCCGTCGCGGCCGCCGATCCCGCTGCTGCATATCGACACACGCTGGAAGTTCCGCGAGATGATCGCCTTCCGCGACCGCCGCGCGGCCGAGACCGGGGTGGACCTGCGCGTGCACATCAACCCCGACGGCGTTATGCAGGACGTTGGCCCGATCAGCCACGGTGCCGCCGTGCACACCGACATCATGAAAACCCAGGGCCTGAAGCAGGCCCTGGAGCACGGCGGCTTCGATGCGGCGATCGGCGGGGCACGCCGCGACGAAGAGAAATCGCGCGCCAAGGAGCGCGTCTTTTCGTTTCGCACTGCGCGCCACCGCTGGGATCCGAAGAACCAGCGCCCGGAGTTGTGGAATCTGTACAACGCGCGCACCGGTCCGGGCGAAAGCGTGCGTGTGTTTCCGCTCTCCAACTGGACCGAGCTGGACATCTGGCTGTACATCTACCGCGAGAAGATTCCGGTGGTGCCGCTGTACTTCGCCGCCCCGCGCCCGGTGGTGGAGCGCGATGGTGCCTGGATCATGGTCGACGACGCGCGCCTGCCGCTGCACCCGGGCGAAACCCCGCAACTGCGCTCGGTGCGCTTCCGCACGCTGGGCTGCTACCCGCTCACCGGCGCCATCGACTCCAACGCCGACACGCTGGAAGCGGTCATCGCCGAAATGCTGGTCAACACCAGCTCCGAGCGCCAGGGCCGCATGATCGACCACGCCCCGGGCGCCTCGATGGAACAGAAGAAGCTTGAGGGGTATTTCTGATGGGCAGCGAATGGGGAATCGGGAATGGAGAATCGGAACAGCAGATTGCCGCGGATGCAGTGAGGGAGGGCACCACCGTTGCGATTCCCGATTCCCGATTCCCGATTCCCGGCACCATCGGTGCCTACCTCCATCAACACGAATCCAAGCCGCTGCTGCGCTTCATCACCTGCGGCAGTGTGGACGACGGCAAGAGCACGCTGATCGGGCGGTTGCTGTACGACAGCAAGCGCCTGTTCGACGATCAACTTGCCGCGCTGGAAAGCGACAGCCGACGGCATGGCACCCAGGGCGGGCGCATCGACTATGCACTGCTGATGGATGGGCTGGCGGCCGAACGCGAGCAGGGCATCACCATCGATGTGGCCTACCGCTATTTCGATACAGACCGGCGGAAATTCATCGTGGCCGATTGCCCCGGGCACGAGCAGTACACGCGCAACATGGCCACCGGCGCGTCGACTGCCGATGTGGCGGTGGTGCTGGTGGATGCGCGCAAGGGCCTGCTGACGCAGACCCGCAGGCATAGCTACATCGTGTCGTTGCTGGGCATCGGGCATGTGGTGCTGGCGGTCAACAAGATGGACCTGGTGGACTACGACGCGCAGGTGTTCGCCGACATCGCAGAAGGCTACGCCGCGCTCGCCGCGCAGCTGGGCATCGGCCAGGTGCAGTGCATTCCGCTGTCGGCGCTGGCGGGCGAAAATCTGTCCAGCGCTTCGATGCGGATGCCGTGGTACAGCGGCCCGCATCTGCTGCAGCACCTGGACACCGTGCAGTTGGAGCCGCCGGACGCCGCCAGCGGCCTGCGCCTGCCGGTGCAATGGGTCAACCGCCCCAACGCGCAGTTCCGTGGCTATGCGGGCACGATTGCCGCCGGCCAGGTGCGTGCGGGCGATGCGGTGGTGGTGGTGCCGTCCGGACGCCGCACGCAGGTGGCAAGCGTGCGCGATGCCAATGGCGAGGTCGACAGCGCGCGCGCCGGGCAGGCGGTGACGCTGACCTTGCGCGATGAGATCGACATCAGCCGTGGCGACATCATTGCCGCCATCGACGACCCGCCGGAAGTGGCCGACCAGTTCGCCGCGCATCTGCTGTGGATGGACGATGCTGCGTCGCTGCCCGGCCGTCCGTACTGGCTCAAGATCGGCACCCGCACGGTCGCCGTAAGCGTCAGCGACATCAAGCACAAGGTCGATGTGAACACGCAGGAGCGGCTGGCCGCCAAACGGCTGGAGCTCAACGAAGTGGGCTACTGCAACCTGGCGCTGGACGAGCCCATCGCGTTCTCGCCCTATGCGCGCAACCGCGTGCTCGGCGGTTTCATCCTGATCGACCGGCAGAGCAATGCCACGGTGGCCGCCGGCACGCTGGAATTCGCGTTGCGCCGCGCCGGCAACGTGCACTGGCAGCATCTGGACGTGGATCGCGGCGCGCGTGCGCGCATCAAGGGCCAGGCGCCACGCGTGTTGTGGTTTACCGGGCTGTCGGGTGCCGGCAAGTCCACTGTCGCCAACCTGGTGGACAAGCGCCTGCACGCGCTGGGCTATCACACCTTCATCCTGGACGGCGACAACGTGCGCCACGGGCTCAACCGCGATCTGGGCTTCACCGACGAAGACCGCGTGGAAAACATCCGTCGCGTGGCCGAAGTGGCCCGCCTGATGGCCGATGCCGGCCTGATCGTGCTGGTGAGTTTCATTTCGCCGTTCCGCGCCGAGCGGCAACTGGCACGCGAGCGCTTCGACCAGGGCGAGTTTATCGAGGTCTTCGTGGACGTGCCGCTGGCGGTCGCCGAGGCGCGCGACGTGAAAGGGCTGTACCGCAAGGCGCGTGCCGGCCAGATTCCCAATTTCACCGGGATCGACTCGCCGTACGAGGCACCCCAGACGCCGGAGATCCATCTTCACGCCGATGGTGAGAATGTAGAGGCGCTGGCGCACCATGTGCTCGAATATCTGGGGCTGGAACGCTAAGCACGGCTAACACCGCAGGGCAGGCGGTCCTCAGGCAAGCGCGGTAAGTGTGCGCAGCGGCGGTGTATGACCCCATACATGCCGTTGCTGCAGACCGGTTGCGCCCGTCTGGCGAATGCGCAGCCGGGTCTTGGTCGCGCTGACCAGCGCATCGTGCCAAGGACGGCAAGGGTCTTTGGTCATGGTGCAAAGCGCGCCCTTTCTGTCAATTCATGGCGGCTAGGTCGGTAAACTTTCGACGTACCCCGCCAGGATGTCCTGATGCTTGTTCTGCCCAGCGCGCGCGTTTGCGCCGCGCTCTTGTTGGCCGTTGTGCTGGTCGGTTGTAGCCGTCAGGCCAGCACGCCGGCCGCTGCCAAACCCATTCCGGTCTCTGTGCAGGCGGTGGCCACCCAACCCTGGAACTCGACCGTGCAGTCGATCGCTACCGTGCGCGCGCGCGAATCGGTGGCGCTCACCGCTGCAGTCAGCGATGTGGTGGAACAGGTGTATTTCGACAGCGGCGACGAGGTCAAGGCCGGGCAATTGCTGCTGCGTCTGCGCGGCAATTCGCAGCAGGCGGCGTTGACTGCCGCACAGGCCACCTTCGAAGAAACCGACCAGCTGTACCGCCGCCAGTTGAGTCTGGTTGGCCAGCAATTGGTGGCCAAATCCACCGTGGACACGCAACGCGCCTTACGCGATGCCGCGCATGCGCGCGTGCAGCAGATGCGCGCGGAAATCACCGACCGCGAAGTGCGTGCGCCGTTTTCCGGCGTGCTGGGCATCCGCCAGATCAGTCCTGGTTCGCTGATCACCTCCAGCACGGTGATCGCCACGCTGGACGATGTGGCGCGTATGTACGTGGATTTCCAGGTGCCGGAATCGCAGTTCGGCCTGGTGCAACTCGGTAATGCCGTGAGCGGTAGCGCGGCGGCGTATCCGGGCGCGCAGTTCCAGGGCGAAGTGGTGACCATCGATTCGCGGATCGACGAAACCACGCGCTCGGTGACGGTGCGTGCTGACTTTCCCAACGACGATCGCCGGCTGCGCCCGGGCATGTTGCTGGATGTGCGGTTGTTCCAGCCGGCGCGGCAGGCGGTGGTGATCCCGGAAATTGCGGTGGTGCAGGTGGGGCGCGAATCGTATGTGTTCCGGGTCAAGCCCGACAGCACCGTGGAGCGCGCCGATGTACGGCTGGGCGAGCGCCGCGATGGCAAGGTGGAAATTCTCGAAGGCGTCAGGGCCGGTGAGCGCATCGTGGTGGATGGCACCGGCAAGCTGCGCCCGGGCGTGAAGGTTGCCGATCAGGCGCCACCCGCAGCACCCCGCCCGCAGGCGGCCGCACAATGAAACTCTCCGACCTGTCGATCACCCGCCCGGTGATGGCGGTGGTGATGAGTTTGCTGCTGATCGTGTTGGGGGTGATGTCGTTCACCCGCCTTACGCTGCGCGAATTGCCGGCCATCGATCCGCCCATCGTGTCGGTGGATGTGGAATACACCGGCGCCTCGGCGGCAGTGGTGGAAAGCCGCATCACCCAGGTGCTGGAAGACGCGCTGGCCGGCATCGAGGGCATCTCCACCATCGAGGCGCGCAGCCGCAATGGCTCGTCCGATATCAGCATCGAATTCGTGCAATCGCGCGATGTGGAGGCGGCCGCCAACGATGTGCGCGACGCGGTCAGCCGCGTGTCCGACCGCATGCCCGACCAGGCGCGCCCACCGGAGATTTCCAAGGTCGAAGCCGACGCCGACCCCATCCTGTGGCTCAACATGAGCTCCAGCACGATGGACACGCTGCAGCTGTCCGACTACGCCGAGCGCTACGTGGTGGATCGTTTTTCCAGCCTGGACGGCGTGGCGCAGGTACGGATCGGCGGGCGCCAGCGCTATGCGATGCGCATCTGGCTGGACCGCGACCAGCTGGCCGCACGCGAGCTCACCGTGGCCGATGTGGAAGCGGCGCTGCAAAATGAAAACGTGGAGTTGCCGGCCGGCAGCATCGAATCGGCGCAGCGCGATTTCACCTTGCGCGTGGAGCGCAGTTATCTCAAGCCCGAAGACTTCGCCAAGTTGCCGTTGAACAAGGGCGAGGGCGGTTACGTGGTACGGCTGGGCGATGTGGCCAGGGTGGAGCTGACCTCGGCCGAGCGGCGCGCCTATTTCCAGAGCAATGGCGTGCCCAACGTGGGGCTGGGCATCGTGCGCAACTCCACCGCCAATGCGCTGGACGTGGCGCGCGAAGCGCGCGCGCAAGCCGAAGAAGTGCAGAAGTCGCTACCGAAGGGCACCAACATCTTCGTTGCCTTCGATACCACCACCTTCATCGATGCGGCGGTGGAGCGCGTGTATCACACGCTGGTGGAAGCGGTGGTGCTGGTGCTGGTGGTGATCTGGGTGTTTCTGGGCAGCGCGCGCGCCGCGCTGATTCCTGCGGTGACGGTGCCGGTGTGTTTGATTGCCGCGTTCATTGCGCTATACGCCTTCGATTTTTCGATCAACCTGCTCACCCTGCTGGCCTTGGTGTTGTGTATCGGCTTGGTGGTGGACGACGCCATCGTGGTGGTGGAAAACATCCAGCGCCGGATCGATCTGGGCGAACCGCCGCTGGTAGCCGCCAAGCGCGGCACCGGGCAGGTGGCGTTCGCCGTGATTGCGACCACGGCCGTGCTGGTGGCGGTGTTTCTGCCGGTCGGTTTTCTGGAAGGCAATACCGGGCGGCTGTTCCGCGAGTTGGCGGTGGCGCTGGCGGCGGCAGTGGCGATCTCGGCCTTCGTGGCGCTGACGCTGACGCCGATGATGTCGTCCAAGTTGTTGCGCGCGCATGGGCAGGCCAAGCCCAATCGCTTCCACCACTGGTTCGATGGGCGCATGCAGGCGGTGTCCGGTGCGTATGGGCGCTCGCTGGAGCGGCATGTGCACCGCACCTGGATCTTTGCGCTGCTGATGCTGTTGGCGCTGGGCGCCAGCGCATGGCTGATGGGCCGCATTCCCTCCGAACTGGCGCCGGCCGAAGACCGCGGCAATTTCCAGATCATGATCGACGGACCGGAAGGTGCCGGCTTCGATTACACGGTGGGGCAGATGCATCAGGTGGAAGACATCCTGCGCCCCTACGTGGGGCCGGACAAACCCATCGTGCGCGCCAACCCGCGCGTGCCCGGTGGCTTTGGCAGCAGCGAGGAAATGCACACCGGCCGGGTCAGCGTGTTCTTGCAGGATTGGGAAAAGCGCACCCGCCCGACCACCGAAGTGGCCGATGAGGTGCAGCAGAAACTCAACGTGCTCAGCGGCGTGCGTGCGCGCACGCAGGTGAGCGGCGGGTTGGTGCGTAGCCGCGGCCAGCCGTTTCAGTTGGTGCTGGGCGGGCCGGATTACGCGGAGATCGCGCAGTGGCGCGATCGCATCCTGCAGCGCATGGAAGCCAACCCCGGCTTGGTCGGCCCGGACTCGGATTACAAGGAAACCCGCCCGCAGATGCGCGTCAATATCGACCGCCTGCGCGCAGCCGATCTGGGCGTGCCGGTCACTGCCATCGGCGGCGCGCTGGAAGCGCTGATGGGCTCGCGCCGCGTCACCACCTTCGTCGACAACGGCGAGGAATACGACGTGATGCTGCAGGCTGGGCGCGAGGGCCGCATGTCGCCGGAAGACCTCACTGCCATTCGCGTGCGTTCCAACCGTGGCGAGCTGATCCCGCTCTCCAACCTGGTGACCTTGAGCGAAGTGGCCGAAGCCGGCACCTTGAACCGCTTCAATCGCCTGCGCGCGATCACGATCACCGCCGGCCTGGCGCCGGGTTATCCGCTTGGCGATGCCATTGCCTGGGCGCAGCAGGCCGCGCAGGAAGAGCTTCCCGAATATGCGCAGGTGGACTGGAAAGGCGAGTCGCGCGAGTACCAGCAATCGGGCAGTGCGGTGTTGCTGACCTTCGGCATGGCGCTGCTGGTGGTGTATCTGGTGCTGGCCGCGCAGTTCGAAAGCTTCGCGCACCCGTTGGTGATCATGCTGACGGTGCCATTGGCGGTGCTGGGCGCGCTGGTGGGGCTGTGGCTGACCGGCGGCACGCTCAACCTGTTCAGTCAGATCGGCATCGTGATGCTGGTGGGCCTGGCGGCCAAGAACGGCATCCTGATCGTGGAATTCGCCAACCAGTTGCGCGATGAGGGGCGCAGTGTGCATGCGGCCATCGTGGAATCGGCATCGGTGCGTTTGCGCCCGATCCTGATGACCTCGATTGCGACGGTGGTCGGCGCGATTCCGCTGGTGGTGGCCGGCGGACCCGGCTCGGCCAGCCGCGCCACCATCGGCGTTGTGGTGATCTTCGGCGTCTCGCTGTCCACGTTGTTGTCGCTGTACGTGGTGCCGGCGTTCTATAGCCTGATCGCGCCGTTTACCAAGTCGCCCGAAGCGGTGGCACGCCAGCTGGAAACCCTGGAAGCGCAGACGCCGTCGGTGGGTGGGCATGCGTGAACGCGGTCGGTGGCGCAACGGCTTAGCTTATTCCCCAAGAGCCCACAGCATGTTGGAGAGCTTCCGAATCCCCATCAACGTAAGTCTTTACAGCAGGTTGAACCTCAAACACAGCATATTGTACCGCTTAGGATATCTACGCCACGTTTTGCTAAGCCTGAAAGACTCAGGTGTAGAAGGCCAGCTGATCCAAAGTCAAAATAGCCTGCAGAGCTCGAGTCATGGTGTAGCTCTCTTGCGTTGCTGCTCCATGTCCCACTGCATGACGTGAGCCAGCCTCTCCTGACTGCTCCATGGGATCGAAGTTCGCAAAGATGTATTCGTGCATGTACTCACGGAAGGCATGGGCAAAAAGTAGCGTGTCAGGTGCCCCTGCGCTCCTCTCGCCCGCTTCTCGTGCGAACTCCAGCAGAGTATTCACTTTGGCATTTTTCCCTTCATTTTTCGCGCGGTAGGCATCCCGCAAAATACCTTCAATTTCAGTCAGAAGGATCTTGATCACGGCTACAGGCCTTCGTTGCTTGAATGCTTGAATTGCTTCTTCCAGCAACGCCTGCTTGGCAACGAAGTGCGGCTTGGCGTTCCAGCGCTCAAGCAGCCAGTTCAGGCGTTCATCATCGAACGCCTCCACGATATCGGCTTCAATTTTCGTAATATCAAATCCCGATGCGACGTACGACGCAAGTTGTCGGAACTCAGAGGTGATGATCTCAGCGAACGGAAACCAGCCCTTGGATCTAAGGGCAGCCATGGTGGCCGGGTTGTCCATGACCTCGTATATATGTCGATACCGCAGCACGCGATATAGACTTCCCAGGTCGCGCTCGAACTGCTCGCGGTCCAATGCGCCCCCAACGTTGAAGTCAAACGCAAGTCCAAAGGCCCATGCCTCTCTAAACAAGCAAAGAACTCCGTCCCTCTCACCAATCTCCACAAGCGGGAACTGCATATGAGTGATGTCGGCGATATCCTGCTCGAAGACTGCAGACTCCGCCGCCAGGGAGCGCTTTATTCTGCAGTTAAGTGCAACGGCTGCTGCGTCAACCCAGAGCTCAAAAGAGTTATCTGGTTTGACGATCATAAGAATCGTACTCGCTTGCCGAAGATTGATCGCGACGCCCTGCTTGCTTGCTGCATGCGTGATCACTCCCTCCAGACTTTCAACAACCTTATGAAAGAGCTGCGCATCTGAGGTCAGCGCCGCTCTTGCGCGGACATGTGCTATCTCACCTTCGGACACGCTATTCATTGAGAATCCGACAAGTCGGGAAGTGTAATCCCCCGCCAGCAGGATAGGCTCACCTTGCCTTAGCCGCGATCCGAAATGGCTCTGCTCCGACAATTTTTCTTCCAGATCTGTCATATGGGCCTTTTGAATTGATTGATTTACCGCTGCGAGAAATGTCTGGCCTGATTGTAAAACCGCTTCCCGTTGAGACCCTTGAATATTTGATCCCAGGTTTGATCGCGTACTCTTCATCCTCGAATGGAAGGACGCACTATGGGCTAGGTTCGGTACATGAGTTTCCTACGAAGGTAGCGATCCGTCGAGCGATAACGTAGTCACGAGAACTCAAGAGTGCTATGCCAAGGGCTACGACACACTCAGAAGAACGTTGCGAAGTAGATTAAGCAGACCTCGGTTGCCGACCGCTAACCGAGCCGACGTTTATGACCTAGCGAAAATCAGCGGGGCCAAGGGGATCAGTGCGCAGCAGGTGCAGTGCGCAGGTTGATCGCTCTGTACTGCCTCTGGTTGCCGTAACGCGGCCCGTTTTTTTCGAGGGTGGCGCAGAGCCGGTCTTCGCCACAGGGAGCTAGGTCGGCACGGGACACGCGATCCAGGTAGTCGATGGACGCCCGAAGCTGTGCGAGTTCGGTTCGCTTTTCGGTGATCATGCCAACCGAGTAGGCCACCGCACCCAGGCCCAACACGCCGGCCACGAGCATCGTGGCGGATGCAATGCCCATGCGTCGCGTGATCTTTGTTTCCAAGGACTGCTGGGCCTGCGCGTAACGGCGAGTGGCTTGCTGCAATGTCTCATCCGCAGTGGCCATCTCTTTGTTGAACCGCTTGGCGGCCGGCTCCAACGTCTGCGTCAACGCTTGATTGGTCAGCTGCGTCAACCGCGGCAACGCATTCTCCAGCACCCGATTGACCTTGGCATCGGCGCTGCTGGCCGCGTGTTGGACTACCTGAAGTTGCTCGGCGACCACATCGCGCAACCGTTGTTCGCGCTGCTGCATGGATGCCACCAGCGTCGTCAGCACTTTGACCGTTTCCTGCAGCGAGGCGTTCGACGCGTTCAAAATCGCCATCATTTCCGCCATTGCGGCGGCGTCTTGCCTGTCCATGAGGTTTCCTGAGCTCGGCTGGTCAGGGAGCGATTTTGACTAACCTCCGCCCCCTCCACCACCACCGCCTCCTCCCCCGCCGCCACCGCCGTCTCCACCTCCACCGCCGTCCCCTTGGGGACCGCTCTGCATCGGTCCCTTGGCGAACTCCGGCAGCGTCATCACCATGACCGGCCCGCGGCTGGTGTTGATCTCCGCTGAGACATCCATCCCCAGCGCCTGGCGTGTGGCGGCGAGCTCCTGGGCCTCCTGCTGGGCCTGCGCCTCCAGGAACTCGTTGCCTCTTTTGATGAGCGCCTGCGTTGCTGCGCTGTTGGCGACCCGGTTCAGCGCTTGCTCGATCGCCAACTCGTTCTTGCTGTCGAGCGCGTAGAGCACTTCGTCCACGTCAGGGTCGCCCGTGATGGATTTGCGCTCAGCTTTCGACGAGTCGTTTGGCGCATTCCCTTCCCCTGGACCGGCAAAGCGCTGAACTGGAGATGGGACGGCATCGGCTTGCTCAGCCACTTCACTGGGCGAGCGGCGACTTGGTTGGTGCGCGCTGAATGCATCCATGCTGCCACCCTCCTGGTCTAGCGCCCTCTTTTGAGCGAAGGGATAAGGTTCTCCTCGCTCGCGATACTCCCTCCATTCCTGGTGGAAGCGTTCGTCCTCCCGATCCGCCGCCTCGATTTCCTGTTGCAGCTGGCGCAGCGAGCACATGGTCTCTTCCAGGAACAGGGCACCACCCGGGTCTGCGGCGCTGCGTTCCTGTGCTGGGGTCGATTGAGTGCGTTGGTTTTCCGCGTCTTGTGCACTCACGGAAGAGCGGCTCACCGCACTGGCTTCCAGGGACTGCTCGTGTGCTTGCGCGAGGTGCGCTGCTGGCAGCAAAGCCGCTTCCTTATAGGCATGCGGCGCGTCTGAAGGACGGGGCTGATCTGCCCCCGCATCTCGTTCAGAAGTGGAAGACCGCGCGGACTGCGATGCAATCATCGGTTCTGACGCAGGCGTTGTTGCGGATATGACGCGAACCGGCTCCACCTCCCGCTCACGTGCCACGTCTTGCTCACGGACCGACGCTGGCTCCATCTCTGCTTGCTGCGTTTGCACCTGGGGATGCAGTGCTGGCGGCACCGCATCGGCCTCCGCGCTTTGCGAAGGTTGGTTGCCGGATTCCTGGCCCTCGGGTGCAGGAATCGGCAGGCGCGAGGCATCGCGGCTTTCCACTGCCTGCATT
This sequence comes from Xanthomonas citri pv. citri, assembly GCF_000961215.1. Lineage (NCBI taxonomy): Bacteria > Pseudomonadati > Pseudomonadota > Gammaproteobacteria > Lysobacterales > Lysobacteraceae > Xanthomonas > Xanthomonas citri. The sequence goes on along the minus strand of NZ_CP008998.1, from coordinate 3,888,423 downwards.
TCCAGCGCGCGTCCCGCTTCTCTTGCTTGATGCGGCTGCGCGTCGCCTGGACCAGGCGCCGGCGTCCGTGGCTCAAGCGTAGTGTGAGCCGCGCGTTCGCCTACCGGTTGGTTATTCGTCTCGAACTGCTGGTAGGCGTCTGGCTGCTGCAACTCGGGCTGCGGCGTTTGCTGAGCCAGCGCCGCAGTCGGAGCGTGCGGCTGAGGGTCGGCTTGCTCCGAGGCGTGCTGGCTGGGGTCTTGCTGCTGCGCTTGCTGAGCCTGACGTTCCTGGACTTCACCCCGCGTGGCTTCTTGAGCCTGGCGCTCTTGCTGCTCCCGCTGCTGGTTGTCTTGGGCTTGGCGCTCCTGCGCCTGACGTTCCTGGACATCCCTTTCCTCACGCTCCTGCAGCTCGCGTTGCTGGCTGGTCTGTGCTTGCCGGTCCTGTAGTTGGCGCTCTTCCTGTTCGCGCTGCTGCGCGGCTTGGCGTTGACCTTCCAATAGCGCGTGCGCCTGGACTGCTTGTTCGCTCTGCGAATGATCTTCGCGCTCAGGCTGTGCCTGCTGGAGATGCTCGCGCACCTGCGCAGCGTGTTGCTCTTGCGCAAGACGATCTTGCTGTTCGCGTTCTTGCCGCGCCTGCGCCGCGACAGAGGCTTGCATGCGCGCCTGGATATCCAGCACCTGCTGCGGATTGGAAGAGTCAGAAGTAGAGCTATCTGTTTCCCCTTTCGCTTCGGGCGCCCCTCCAAGGCTTGGCACCTCACGCCGACTGCCTTGCACCTCACTCAACGCCTGCCGGATGTCTTCGCTGCTGGTGACGGCCACCACGCGAGTCACCCCATCGCTGCCGCGCTGAAGGTGCGCGATGGGGCTGTCATACCCGTATTGCCCCAACACATTGCGTTGTAGCTGCTGCATGGTCGGCCCAGTGATGCCATTGGCGTCCCTAGTCCGCTGCGCGGCCAGCTCCACGGCCTGCTGGGTCTGAGGGTTGACGTTCAAATCGACGCCTGCGGCCCGATAACGGTGCAGCAGCTCGTTCTGCTCCATCTGCGCCGCCGTGGGCGCGGGAAGCGCCTGGAGCGCTGCCAGGGTCTCCTGGGCACGCTCCAACGACGGCTGGCGCATTTGATTCGTCAGTTCCAGTTCGACCGCCAGGTTGCCAGTGGCCTCCCCATCCCTGCCGGCCCACTGCCCAGCCTCGTTCCGCTGGTAGACCTGCCCGTCGTGTCCCAGCACGAGACCTTGCTTGGCGAGGGCGCTTTCCACGGCTGCCGGCACCTCCACTCCATAGGCCTGGGCGCGCTGGGCAGCATGGTTTTCCAGGTAAGCGGCGGCGATGGCTTCGCGCCCGGTGGCAATGTTGCTTTCGATGCGGCCAAGGGCTTCCTGGTTGAGCTGCTGAGCGCGTTCCGGGGAGGCGGTCTGGTGCTCGTAGCTGCCCCGGTCGTTGGCACCGGACACGGCGGTTTTGACTTGGCGCTCCCATGCCTGGCTCTCGGGATTGCGGTGCCAGTTCTGGTTGTCCAATCCCACTTGGTCGCTTGCTTGGGCCGGGAGGTTGAACGGGTCTTGGGGCGCAGGCACCTTGCTCAATGCCAGCTCCGCTGCCTTGGCGTTGGCCAGCGCGCCCAGTTCCTGTGATTTCTCATAGCTCGCCACCACGGGCTGCTCGCCCGATGTGCGGCCACCATCCTGGGCGAGCTCGATGGCCGCTTCGCGCTGCCAGTCGCGGCCGTTGAACTGCCACTCCACGCCAGCCTTGTCGGTCTGGTGGTAGATGGCGCGGTTGTCCAGCAGATCGGCGCCTTTGTCGAACGCCTTGCTCATCAACAGCGCATCGCCGACCACCAACGCCGCGGGCACGAAGCCGCTGCCGCCCAGCGCGGCGGCCGTGGATGCACCTCCAGCCCAGCCGCCGACATTACGGGCCAAGGCATGGGTGACCTCGGACTGCGCGGCCGTGGCATTGCCCTGTTCTAGCAACTCGGCGGAACGGCGAGCAGTCAGCACTGCGTCTGCGCCGGTGGCCAGCAAGCCGCCCGAACGCACCAAAGTGCTGGCCGACGCGTTACCCAGCAATACTTCCATGGACGCCGCGCCGCTTTGACCGCGAGGAACTCGCAAAGGTCTGGCGGCTTCCTCGCCCAAGGTGTTCTCAACCAGGGCCACGCCCCCCGGCGATATGGTCAAGCGTCCGCCGTGGTAAGCGTTTGAGATGGCTTGAGACAGACCATGTCGCTGAAGCTCGGCCGCGCCACCACGGGTCAGAGGGTTGGGGACACTCTGGATATGCTGGAGCGTGCTCGCCACACGGGCTTCGGTATGCGTCACCGCCGCCCAGCCGTTATCCACCGCCGCATAGCCCTTCAGACTATGAAGTTGCACGGCATGGGCTTGCCCATAAGCGACTTCGTTGCGAAAGAAGTTCTGCACGCCTGGACGGATGTCGTCAGGCCTCAACCCCAATGGAGCGTTGGTGTGCAGGTCGCCTCGAATGAGGCCCACACGGACGGTATCGCGCAGCGTTTCCACACGCCCGGCGATGCGCTCCAGAGCATCCGCATCGCCCGCTAGCGCTCCCACTCCGTCTGGGGTCTGCTCCAAGCGCCATAACCTCTGCCGTAGCCCGACTTGGTAGTCAGCGATAGGCCCCCCGCTATGCGGGGTGATGCCCAGGGTCTGCGCAAACGCGGGGTTCGATGGCAGGAACAGTCGGTTCTCCGGCGCGTGAATATCAAAATGCCCCGCGTTCGACAACGCTTTGAGCAAGGGGCTTCGATCCAGCGTCTGTTGCTCGATGGCGTGGTGGTCTTGGAAAACAGGCCTGCTGCGAGGCATGGGTCGGGTTCCTTCCTAAACCGTCGGGCTTGCGCGACTAGATGTCCGAAGCGTCGATCAGCCAAAGGCCGTCGGCGTCAGTATCGGTCGCCATTCCGGCCGCCGTCACGGCGTCCTTGAACACCCGATCGCAGAAGACTGCACCGGTGTAAGGGGTCTTGAACACGTGAGCGTCGCCCAAACGCTGGCGGTCAAAGGTAACGCTGGCCCCGCCCGTCAGATCGTAGAACTTGCCGTTAACGAACGGCTCTGTGGTGTCAACAAAGAGTTGTGAGGCCACCTCATCCAACGCGTCGATTTGTTGGACCACGTCGCAAAGGAAATGTCGCGGACCAGCACTACCGTCGGCAAGGCGGTAGTCCACTTCTGCGAATGCAAACGCGTGGGGATCGACCGTTGCCATGACTTGCTGGAGCCGCTCAGACACCAGCCAGTAGCCGCTGAACCCAGGTTCTAGGTCCAAAGGTGGCGGGCCTTTGCTGGGGTTGTAGACCAAGCGCGGGGTCTCGCGAAGGGGTGGGAAGCCGCCGCCTTCGGGGAGCAGAATCAACCGCGGTGGCGAAAGCAGCCGGTCTAAATTTTCGAAGACCACGCCGTTGGTCGGCCCGTTTATCTTGCCCGCCTCAAGGATGAAAAACTCCCCAGGCTTGGGCTGACCGGCGTTTGTCGATTCCATACGAAACATTCCATCCGCCTCTCGGCTGGCTGAAAAGCTTACCTTCAATCACTCCTGTCAGCCAATCTGGACTTTAGCTGAAAGCTCCGGCTGATGTTCGCAGATGCTAAGGGTGATACGCCCAGGATTTCCTAGACATCTCAAGGCCATGGAAAATGGCTGATTCGGAGGTGTCCATGAGCAGTAAGCGGTATACGGATGAGTTCAAGATCGAGGCGGTCCGGCAAGTGACCGATCGTGGGTTCAAGGTGGCAGAGGTCGCCGAGCGACTGGGTGTCACCACGCACAGCCTGTACGCTTGGCTGCGCAAGTTCGGCAAGCCCGGCGTAGTACAGCGCGCTGAGGCGGACCAGAGCGCCGAAGTCCGGCGGCTGAAGATCGAGTTGCGCCGGGTGACGGAGGAGCGCGACATCCTAAAAAAGGCCGCCGCGTACTTTGCCAAGGGGTAAAGGCAAAGTACCTCTTCATGCAAGTCCACCGCGAAGAATTCAGGGTGTGCGCGATGTGCCGGGTTTTGCGGGTGAACCGGGCTGGATACTACGCGTGGCTAAAGTCGCCCGACAGTGAACGCGCCAAGGAAGACGAACGCCTGCTGGGGCTGATCAAGCACCACTGGTTGGCCAGCGGCAGTGTCTATGGGCATCGCAAGATTGCCAAGGATCTACGCGATCTGGGTGAGCGTTGCAGTCGCCATCGGGTGCATCGATTGATGCGCACCGAGGGACTGCGTGCCCAGGTGGGCTATGGCCGCAAGCCGCGCTTCCATGGCGGAACGCCGTGCAAGGCGGCAGCCAACCTGCTGGATCGACAGTTCGACGTGACCGAGCCGGACACGGCCTGGGCGAGCGACTTCACCTTCATCCGTACGCATGAAGGCTGGATGTACCTGGCTGTGGTGATCGATCTGTTTTCCAGGCAGGTCGTCGGCTGGGCGATGCGCGATCGAGCCGATACCGAGTTGGTCGTGCAGGCCTTGCTGTCGGCGGTGTGGCGGCGCAAACCCAGCGCTGGTTGCCTGGTTCATTCGGACCAGGGGTCTGTCTACACCAGCGATGACTGGCGCAGTTTCCTGGCGTCCCATGGCTTGGTGTGCAGCATGAGTCGGCGTGGCAACTGCCACGAGCGCGAAGCCTGCCCTTGGGGCACAACGCACCGGTGGAGAGCTTCTTTGGTCTGCTCAAACGCGAGCGGATCAGGCGGCGGATCTACCCCACCAAGGACGCCGCACGCGCCGAGGTGTTCGACTACATCGAGATGTTCTACAACCCACAACGCCGTCATGGTTCAACTGGCGACCTGTCCCCTGTAGAGTTTGAACGGCGCTACGCGCAACGAGGGTCTTGAGTGTCTACGGAACCCTGGGCGTATCAATCTTCAACCGCGATCCAGCCTCATCGAGCGCATCTCGCTCGCACACCACGTCGCAAAGGTAGTGGCGTGCACCTGGAGTTCCATCGGCCATGCGGTAATCCACCTCCGCAAAGGCAAACGCCTCGGGATCCACCGACGCCCGCACGTCATGGAGGCGCGCGGATATCAGCCAATAGCCACTGAACCCTGCCTCCAGGTCTCGTGGCTCGGGGCCTGCGCTGGGCTCAAGAGTTAGCAGCGGGAGTTCTCGCAACGGCGGGAAGCCACCTTCGTCCGGGCGCAAGATCAACCGTGGCGGTGAAAGAAGCTGGCGCTTGTTGGTGAACTGCACCCCGCAGGCCGAGCGGTTGCTCTCCACGTCCGGCTCGAACATGTAGTAGGCGCCTAGCGCGGGTTTGCCCCAGAGCATACCCCTCTGCTGCCGCCGTTTAGTCGACGCTTTCGTACCCAGCCAGTCCGGGCAATGACGAAGGTCACATGACAGTCATGCCCTGCTGTGGTGGACTTCGGCGGTTACCTTGACCGGAATTGCCAATGCGTCGTCTCACCTGCCTGATTGCTCCCTCTCTTCTTGCGCTGTGCTGTGGTACTGCCCTGGCACAGTCGTCCGGCGAGCCGGTTCCCAATGGTCGTCTGCCGACCTGGGCAGTACCGGAGCGCTACAGCCTCGCGCTCAAGATCGACCCGGAGCAAACGCAATTCAGCGGCCGCACCACCATTCGCGTGCAGCTCAAGCAGGCGTCCGACCATCTCTGGCTGCATGGCAAGGCATTGAAGGTCAGCAAGGTCACCGTCAAGCCCGGTAAGGGCAAGGGCAAGGCGCTGACTGCACGCTACGTGGAAGCCGATGCGCAAACCGGCGTGGCAAGGCTGGATTTCGGCCGCACGCTCTCGCCGCAGACGCTTACCGTGGAGATCGCCTACAGCGCGCCGCTCAACCAACAGCTGCAGGGCCTGTACCAGGTGAAATACCAGGGCAAGGCGTATGCGATGACGCAGATGGAGCCGATCAGTGCGCGCTACGCGTTCCCGGGCTTCGACGAGCCGGCGTTCAAGACGCCGTTCGACATCAGCCTGACCGTGCCCAGCAATGACCAGGCGCTGGCCAACACCATCGCGACCTCGACCAAGCCGGCCGGCAAGGGCTGGAAGACGGTGACCTTCGCCCCGACCGTGCCGCTGCCGACCTACCTGGTCGCCTACGCCGCCGGCCCATGGGACGTGGTGGATGTGGCACCGATGCCGGCCACCCCGCAGCGTCCGAACGCCACGCCATTGCGCGGCATTGCCGCCAAGGGCCAGGGCCCGCGCATCACCCCTGCGCTGGACCAGACCCCGGCCATCATCGCCGCGCTGGAGGACTACTACGCCTTCGGCTACCCGTTCGACAAGCTCGATCTGGTCGCTGCGCCGGACTTCAGCGCCGGCGCGATGGAAAACCCTGGGTTTGTGACCTTCCGCGATTGGCTGCTGTTGCTGGACAAGGATTCGCCGGCCGAGAACGTGCAGCGCTCCTTCAACGTCAATGCGCACGAACTGGCGCATCAGTGGACCGGCGACACCGTGACCATGGCGTGGTGGGACGACCTGTGGCTCAACGAAGCGTTCGCCACCTGGATGCAGCAGAAGATCACCATGCAACTGCATCCGGAATACCACGCCAATCTGGACCGTATCGGCGGTGCACAGCATGCGATGGAGAACGACAGCCTGGTGAGCGCACGCAAGATTCGCCAGCCGATCACCGGCAATGGCGATATCGAAACCGCCTTCGATGGCATCACCTACCAGAAGGGCGCGGCGGTGCTGGCGATGTTCGAAGCCTTCGTCGGCGAAGACGTGTTCCGCGAGGGCATGCGCGCCTATATCGCCAAGCACAAGTTCGGGAACGCGACTGCCGACGACCTGGTCGATGCGGTCGCACAAGCGGCCGGCAAGGGCGATGATTTCAAGGCCGCATTCCGCAGCTTCCTCAACCAGCCGGGCGTGCCGTATCTGCAGACCCAGGTGGCGCGCGAAGGCGGCAAGACCGTGGTCAAACTGCAGCAGCAGCGCTACCTGCCGCTGGGGTCCACCGGGTCTGCCGCGCAGCAATGGGGCGTGCCGGTGTGCGTGAAGTACGGCAAGGGCAAGAACCAGGTCGGTACCGCCTGCCAGTTGCTTGAAGACGGCAGCGGCAGCATCGTGCTGGAAGGCGCCGGCAAGAACACCTGGGTGTTCCCGAATGCGCGTGGCGCCGGCTATTACCGCTTCTCGCTGCCCAAGAAGCAATTGGCGGCGCTGGGCAAGCAGGTCGGCCAGCTGGACGATAACGAGCAGCTCGCCTACGCCGATGCGATCAATGCGGCGTACCGTCACGGCGATGCCGACAACGCGGCCGTGCTGGCGGCGCTCGCGCAGCTGGCGCCGTCGGCATCGGCAGATGTGTCCACCGCGCTGCTGGACCGTTTCGGGTGGATCTGGCGTTACCAGGCCACCACCGAGGCGCAGCGCGGCGCATTGCGCAAGGCTGCCGAACAGGCGTATCTGCCGCGTCTGCGTGCGCTGGGTTACGCACGGCGCAGCGGTGAGTCGATCGACGACACTGCGCTGCGCACGTCGCTGGCCAGTGTGTTCGCCTTGCGTCTGCAGAACGCTGAGGTACGCAAGGCCCTGCTGGCGCAAGGCGATGCGGTGCTGGCCGGCGGCAAGGGTGCGCTGGATTTCTCCGCCGCCAACCCGGACCTGCTCGGCACCGTACTGGCCGTCACTGCCCAGGAACGCGGCGCGCCGGCAGTGCAGGCGCTGATCGATGCACTGCGCACGCATGCCGACCCGGCCCAGCGCAACGCCATGATCGCCGCACTGGGTGCAGTGCAGGACCCGGCGCTGCTGAAGCAGGTGCGCGATTTTGCGTTGACCGATGCGATCAAGGTGGGCGAGATGAAGAGCCTGCTGATGCGCGGGCACAGCGACGAGCGTTCGCATGATTCGATGTGGGCCTGGTTCACCGCCAACTTCGACCGCATCGTGCAACGCAGTGGCTCGTTCGATGGCGGCGGGTTGCCGGCGCTGGGTGCATCCGGTGGCTGCAGCGTGGAGGAGGCCGACCGCCTGGATGCGTTCTTCAAGCCGCGCCTGGCCAAGCTCAGTGGCGCCGACCGTGGCCTGGCCCAGACCGGCGAGACCATCCGCCTGTGCGCTGCGTTGGAACAGGCGCAAACCGCCCAGCGCTGAGTTGCTGCGTGCGGCCAGTGTGCGCAGTATCGCGGGAGTCGCTGCTACGCATGCCATGACCACCGCAATGGACGAGTCGCTGATCGTGCACGGGGAAGGCTTCGTGCTGCGCCGCTGGCGCCCGGACGACCTGGGTGCCTTGCTGCGGCATGCCAACGACCCGCTGGTGCCGCGCGGATTGAGCGAGCGATTCCCTCACCCATATACCCGTGCCGACGGCGAAGCGTTCCTGGAGGGCAGGGTTGTCGATGTGCGGGACCCGGTGCTGGCCATCGAGATCGATGGCCAGGCCTGCGGCTCGATCGCCGTACGCCCAGGGCAGGGCGAACGGCGCTACTCGGCCGAACTGGGGTATTGGATCGGTCGCACGTACTGGGGCCGCGGCTGGATGACACGCATCGTGGGCACGTATGTCGCCTGGGCGATGCAGACCCTGCCGCTATATCGCGTGCAGGCCACCGTGCTCGATACCAATCCTGCATCGGCCACGGTGTTGCTGCGCAATGGCTTCGTCGAAGAGGGCGTCAGCCGCTGTGCGCTGCTCAAGCCGGATGGGCTGCACGATCTGCGTGTGTTCGCGCGGGTGAATCCACCCGCTGCGGTTTGCGTGCCCGTCTGCGCATCCGCCCCTGCGTGATTGCACGCCCATGAGTGCGAGCTGCGGAACGTGAAATAGCCGCCGCAGGAGTCTCGCAGATGCTGCGCGCAGTCGGTCACTTCAACCTCGCCCCGGCAGGGCGGCACGAGGTTCGACAGGCTTCGGCCCGGCCGCCGTAGACGGACCATCGCGCCAGTGGCTTACCATCGTCGTCACTGCTTGTGCGGCGGCGGCCCTGCGGGTGCTGCAACACGATCGACACGCATACGGCGAAACGGCCGGAAACAGCCGTTTGGCACTGCAAGCAACACGAGCTTCTGGATCCGACAATGACACAGCATGATGGACGCGGCGGACGGCCGCCACGCGATGGCGGCTCCGGCCCCTCGCACAATCCGTGGGGCCGCGCTGCGCCGCGCACACCGGCGCCGCGCAGCGCCGCACCCCGTGCTCCAGCGCAGCACGCTCCAGCCGCCACGCCATCTGCCGCTGCAGCGAGCGGCAACGCGCGTGAGGTGCGGCTGTACGGCATCAATGCCGTCCAGGCCGTGTTCAAGACGCGCCCGGAGGCGCTGCGCAAGCTGTACCTGAGCGAGGCGCGCATTCCGCAATTCAAGGCGCTGCTGGCCTGGTGCGTGACCCAGCGCATCGGTTATCGCGTGGTGGAAGAGGCCGATCTGAGCAAGCTCGCTGCCAGTGCGCACCATGAGGGAGTGGTGGCCGAGGTGCTGCGCGTCACCCCGCACCCCTTGCAGGAATGGCTGGCCGCGTTGCCGCAGGGCCCGGTGCTGGCGCTATGGCTGGACGGGGTGGGCAACCCGCATAACTTCGGGGCGATCTTGCGCTCGTCGGCGCACTTCGGCGTGGCCGGTCTGTTGCTGCCGGCCGGCTCCACGCTGGGCCTGTCGGGCGCGGCCGCACGCGTGGCCGAAGGCGGCGCCGAAGCGGTACCGCTGGTGCAATTGCCCGACACCGCAACGGCGTTGGCGCAGCTGCGTCAGGCCGGTTTTGCGATTGCTGCCACACTGGTCGACGGTGGCCAGGATGTCTTCGCCGCCGCGTTGCCGCAACGCCTGGTATACGTGATGGGCGCAGAAAGCGACGGTATGGACCGCGCATTTGCGCGCGATTGCGATCTGCAGTTGTCGATCCGCGGCAGCGGCAAGGTGGAAAGTCTCAACGTTGCCTCGGCCACCGCGGTCTTCCAGGCCGCCTGGCACGCGCGCATGCTCACCGGAGAACACTGATGTTGCGTTTTTCTGCGTTGTTGCTTGCGACCGGTTGCTTCTTCAGTGCAAACGCGTCTGCCACCACGACGGCGGCACCACCCGAGGTGCGTACCGATCATGGTGCGGTGCGTGGCCAATGGCAGGACGATGGCAGTGCGGTCTTTCGCGCGATCCCCTTCGCTGCGCCGCCATTGGGTGCGCTGCGCTGGCGCCCGCCGCAACCGGTCGCCGCATGGACCCAGGTGCGCGACGCCACTCAGGCCGCCACGCCGTGCGTGCAGCCGGCGCTGGGCTGGAACAACGCCATGGCCAGGCGCGGCACCGAAGATTGCCTCTATGTCGAAGTGCAGACACCGCAGCTGCATCCGTCCAAGCCGCTGCCGGTGTTCGTGTGGATCCACGGTGGCGCGAACGTGGCGGGCGGCGCCGATGGACATCTGCCCACCAACCTGGTGGCGCAGGGCATGCTGGTGGTGACGCTGCAATACCGGCTGGGCGCGCTGGGGTTCCTGTCGTTGCCGGAGCTGGCCGATGGCGACAACGACGCTGCCGGCAATTACGCCTTGCTCGATCAGATCGCCGCGCTGCAATGGGTGCGCGACAACATCGCGCAGTTCGGCGGCGACCCCGCGCGAGTCACGATTGCCGGGCAGTCGGCCGGCGGCCAGGACGTGGGCTTGCTGATGCTCAGCCCGCTCGCACGCGGCCTGTTCTCGGCAGCCATCGAACAGAGCGGCACTGCCGGCTTCGGCCTGCCGGCGCGCAGCCTGGAAGACAATCGCGCGCTGGGCGTGAGCATTGCCAAACGTGCCGGCATCGATGATTCGGCCACGCGCCTGACGCAACTACGCGCGTTGCCGGTCGACCAACTGCTCAAGGCCGCGCAGGGCGTGGATGTGCCGGCCTTGGATGACGACGGCTATATCTGGTTGCAGGCGGTGGTCGACGGGCGTGTGCTGCCGCGTGCGCCGGCGCAGATGCTCGCTGCCGGCGCGCAGGCAAAGGTGCCGCTGTTGATCGGTTACGTGGTGCAGGAACTGCGCTATGGCGGCGAGGAAGGCGCCGAGAAGCGGGTGCGCCGCGACTATCCCGACCACGCGGGCGCCATCCTGCAAACGCATCGCGCCGTTGTCGCGCAGCGCGCCGAACGGCAAGGCAATGCATCCATGCAATTGTCCACCGATCTCACCTTCCGCTGCCCGGCGGTGACCGTGGCGCAACGCCAGGCTGCGCTGGGCGTGCCGGTATGGCATTACGTGTTCGATACCGCCGTGCCCGGTGGGCAGGTGACGCATAGCGCAGAATTGCCGTTCCTGTTCAAGAACCTGCCGATTGGCCAACCGCCGGTGTCCCTGCAGCGCTATTGGGCTGCGTTCGTGCAGCGTGGCAATCCGAATGCCAAGGGCCTGCCGGCCTGGCCGGCATTCACGCCGGCGCATGCAGGGCTGCAGTTCGATGCACGTGGCGTGCAACCCATCAGGGATGCGCGCCCGGCGGTGTGTGCAGGCGTGGAGTTGCCCTAATCGATCGCGCGCGCGCAACGGTGCGCGCGATCGACCCAACGCAACTCGATTCAGCGTTCGCAGCCTGGCCCACCGAAATAGAAACCACCATTCTGCATTTCTGGCGACAAGCCGGTGCGGGTGACGCCGGCATCCAAGGCATACGGATAGCTGTAACCGGCCATCGCCAGCGTGTAGCAGGACGGATGCTCCACGCTCAGCGACGACAGGCGCTGCACGGGGTGGGTGACCATCGCCGCATCGCGGTAGAAGTGGTTGGCCTGGAATGCGGCCTGGCGATAGCCGGCCGCTGCGAACTGACCGCTCCCCATGCGTGTGCTGGCTACACCGCTGTTGGTCGAGACTTCGCCGCCCGCGCTCACGTACGCAACGCGTCCATTGGCGAGATCGCCCGAATACAGTGATGCCTTGTAGTAACCGATCCATTCGCCGTCCAGGCGCAGCCACCAGTTGCCGTCGGTATTCTTCTGGAATTCGACACCCAGCATGGTCTGCTTGCCGCCTGCAATACTGAATCCTGCGGCCGGCTGAGCGCCCAGGACATGTCGCGTGCTGGTCTGCACGAAATCGCTGCAATCCAGATTATGACAACCTGTAGTGACGTAACCGTCCTGGGTGGAATAAATGAAAACGATGGGCTTGTTGCCCCAGCCTGCGTCTGGCTGGATCTCCCAGCCCACTTCAAGTGTTTGCACTTGCTCGCTTGCGCTTTCACCAACGATCCATATCTGACTGATGGTTTGTTTCTCGTTGGTGGAGCGTAACGTGGGTGCCCAAAGATTGATGTCGGCTCCGGCGCCTGTGACCGATGTGCCGGCGGTATCCAGAAAGACGCTGGAGTAGTAATGCGTTACCGGCGCTGCTTCCTGCACCGCCGGCACGGCGTCAGCCTGCCTGGGAGCGATCGCGCGCGGGGTCGTGCCGCGTAGAAAGCTACGCAGATTCGCATGCTTGCTCATCTCGGCCAAGCCGATGCGTTCGAACGGCACGCTGCCGGTGTCGCAACGTTGACCCAGGTTGACCGGCGCCACCGTACCCTTGTTACTTGAGAGGGAGGGTGGTGCCGCCGGCGTGCTGCCATCGCGCAAGGCAGGTTGCTGCGCACTTGGAATGCAATCGAACACCTTGCCGTCCTGTTGCACGCTGCGCAGCACGGTCAGACCGTTGTAACGATTGAACAGATAACGCTGCATTTCGGCGAAGGCGGTGGGGTCGCTGACCTTGGCCGCAGCACCACGTGTGGCGTAACTGAGCTGCGCCTGCGCATCCAGAAACGCCTTGAAGTCGCGCGTGACCTGCGGGAATGCCCGCGATGCAGCCAGCGACGCGCCAAGCGCGTCGCGTTGGGTGGGTGCGACGCTTACGGTGGCCGGTGTGCGAAGCAAGGGTGGCATCAGTGTATCGATGCTGCGGTCGCTGGTCGTCGAGATCGATGGCGATAGCAGCGTGGCGGCGCCGGCTGTGGGAGCCAGTGCAAAAACGCAAAGCGCAGCAATCGCGTGGCTGATCGATATCGGCCGATGAGAACGGAAGGTCATGTGTTGTCCCTTGGCGCCGGAATGAAACTGCCTGCACGCGGCGTACCATGCAGGACAGCAGCTTCAGTCCGCAGGTGCATTCCGAGGTCCGTTCGGGGCGCATGCCTGCGTTGAAGGCGTGCGCAGTCTAGCTGTGCAAGAAACAACTGGATGGGCAACGATGCATTGCGCGACATCAGGCACGAAGCAAGCGCGATGCGCTAAGCGGATGCCATGTCAATGGTCATGCACACCTTTGCGTACGGCGTCTTGCTATTGCGCAAAGGTGTGCCAGTTCACTTCACTATCAGCATGGCTGCTCTTACTTTTTTTGCAGCCTCACTGCAGCGCCGCCGCCTGCAGCAAGCGCAAGCTGCAACGTGTCGTTACGTGTGAGCCTGCGTGTGTCGATGCGTACGTCGCTCGGGGTCTCTCCATCGGTATAAATGGTGGCGGTCCAGCTGCCTTTGCCCAGGAAGGAGAGCGGCAGGGTCAGCGTGCGCGCCTGCTCGTTGGTCATCGCACCCACATACCAGTCCTTGCCGCTACGCCGCGCCAGCGCGATGTGCTCTCCGATGGCGCCATCCAGCGCACGCGTCTGGTCCCAGCTTGCAGGTACATCACGCAGGAACTGCGCGGCAGGCACGTTTTCGTATTGCTCGGGACTGTCGGCAACCACCGCAAACGGACTCTCGTAGACCACGTACATCGCCAATTGCTGCGCGCGCGTGGTCATCACCTGCGGCCCGAAGTGCTGTGGCTTGAAGTCGGCCGGGCGGACATTGCGGAAGCCGCCAGGGGTGTAATCCATCGGCCCAAGCAACATGCGCGTAAACGGCAAGGTGAGGTTGTGGGTCGCGGTGATGCGTGCGCTCCACTTGTTGTACTCGGCGCCGAGCACGCCCTCTTGGGTGAGATAGTTCGGATAAGTGCGGGTCAGCCCGGTCGGGTGATACGCACCGTGCAGATCCACCAACAACTTGTGCTCGGCAGCCTTGCTCAGCAGGCGGTGATAGAAGTCCACCATCTGCTGATCGTCGCGGTCCATGAAATCGACCTTGATGCCCTTGATGCCCAGTTGCTGATACCAGGTGAGCGCTTCGTCCATGTGCGCATCGAGCGCGCGCCAGTGCGCCCAGAGCCATAGCCCTACGTCGCGCTTGCGTGCGTAGTTCACCAGGCCGGGCAGGTCGAGTTGCGCGACGGGCCGGCGAATATCCGCATCGGCGTTGTACTGGCCATCGCCGGTGCTGCCGTAGTACCAGCCGTCGTCGATCAGCATGTATTGCAGTTTCAACTGCTGCGCGTGATCGATATAGCGCTGGATGGTGGCGGTATTCATGCCCGGGTTGGCTACCCCGCCGGCCAGGCTGCCCGACCACCAATCCCACGCCGACTTGCCCGAGCGCACCCAACTCGCATCGAAGGCGGGCGGCGGATTCAGCGCGGAAATCAGGTTGGATTCGATCAGGCTCGCGGGGTTGTCGGCCAGCATGATCACCCGCCATGGCGTGGCGAAATCGCGGCCCTTGGCATCGATGTTGACCGCCACCGTGGGGTCGTCCAGGCGCGGCGACAGTTTTGCCGACACGCCCAGACCGCCATCGGAACGACCGGTGAGATACAACCCGGCGTAATCGCGCAGGTTCGCCTCGCCGATCGCAAGCGTGGTGCCGTTGGCGTCGGTCTGGCACACCAGCGGTAACTCGATCAAATGATGCGCGCGCAATCTGGATGCAGCGATTGCATCGTATTCGCCCTCGTGGCTGGTTCCGAAACGGCCCAGATTCAAGTTCCAGCAGCGGTAATCGTGCGGAAACGCGAAGCTGGTGAGTTCATCGCGAATGCGCACCTGGCCCGCATCCGGCAGGACGTAACGAAACGCAACGCCGTCGTCATACGCACGCAGTTCGATGCTGAGCTTGCGATGTTGCGTATCGGCCAGTTGCACGCGCAGTTCTCGATAATGGTCGCGTGCCTGTCGCGTCTTTCCGACCGCCAAGGTGAAGCGGCTGTCGTGCAGTCCGGTCGTGCTGCTTTGTAGCGTCATGTCACGGCCGAGCTTGTTGCCTCGGCCCAGATCCAGCCCGAGCGACGCATCGTCGAGCACCAACGTGTTGCGATACAGCACGCGATAGCTGGGCACGCCACCGGCGCGTAGCGTGAATTCCACCTGCGTGCGTGCATCGGGCGATTGCACGCGCAAGCTCTGTGCTGCAGCGGGTGCAGCGATCAAACACAACAACGCGCATGCCGTGGGGACTGCGGACTGGATCAGGTTTCGCATGATTCCCTCCTCCTGGGATTGCCAACCCTAGCGCAGAAAGGTTGTTGTCGATATCCAGCTGGGGTAACGTTACCTCGCACCATGGCCGCTGAAACAGGGGCGGCAGCCACGGGCGGCATCACGGAGGTCATGACGCAGACGTCTGCACGACGGGTTGCCGATTGCATCGAAGCGATGTGCACCGTTGTGTGGCAGTAGAGCTTGGGAGAGGCCTCTAATGCTGATGGTTCGCAGGGCGTTCCGCCGCGGAGCGCTGTGGGTGTTGTGTGCTTGCATGGGTTGGACTGCAGTGGAGGCAGCGCCTGCCGACGATCCGCCCGGTCCGTATGACGTGCGCGTACTTGCCGGTGGCGTTGCGCTGACCAAGAAGCTCCCCGCCCAGACGCCGTGGTTGTCCGCGGATGCGGACTGGAGCGTCTCTGGATGGGTACGCCCATCACGGTCGATCACAGGTCCTGCATTGATTGCAGGCATCGGCGATCCGCAAGGCACAGGCCGCTACTTCGTGATCGATGGCGGCACACTCGGCTTTGCGCAGGGCGCCGACAATGTGCTGCGCAGTACGCAAACCCTGCGTGCAGACAGCTGGACGCAAGTGGCCGCAGTTGCCCAAGGCGCTCGCCTGACCCTGTACGCCAATGGCCGCAAGGTCGCCAGCGGTCGTGTGCAGCGGAACGCCATCGCGCCGACGCTCGTCTTCGGTCCACGCCAGCAGCCGGCGGCGTATACGCAACACTTCGGCGGCGATATCGCGGGCTTTACCGCACAGGCGGGCGCGCTGGATGCACAGGCCATTGCACGGCTTGCCGCAAACGCGCCGGATCCGGCACTGCAACGCTTCGAAGACGCATCGCCAGGCTGGCGCGTGCAGGTCAAGCAGATGGCCGGCCAGCTTGCGCCGCAGCCGGCTGCAACGTTGCCGCGCAGCAGCGCAGCGTTCCCGGCGCCGGTCGCACAGCCAGTACCGGATGCGCCTGCGCTGCAATCGCTGGATGCCGCATCCTGGCGTGTGGGTGCGTGGCAACTGGCCGCAGCACCGGAGCTTGGTCAAGCGACCGGCGCCACGCTGTCGCGCCGCGATGACACCACCGGCAGTGCGTCATGGCGTGCGGCGACCGTGCCCGGCACCGTGCTCACCACGCTGGTCGACCGTGGCGTGTATCCGGATCCGGATATCGGTCTGAACAACATGGCCATACCCGAAGCGCTGAGCCGTCAGGACTGGTGGTACCGCAGCAGCTTCGATCTGCCTGCCGCCGCGCAAGGCAAGCGTCTGGAACTGCTGTTCAACGGCATCAACTATGCCGGCGAAGTCTGGGTCAACGGCGTGCAGGTCGGGCGCACGCGCGGCGCATTCGCACGCGGTCGTTTCGATGTCAGCACGCAGCTCAAGCCAGGTCGCAACGTCATTGCGGTACGGGTGTCGCCGCCACCGCATCCGGGCATTGCGCACGAACAATCGATGAGCGCAGGCGTCGGCGAAAACGGCGGCATGCAGGCCCTGGATGGGCCGACCTTCATCGCCAGCGAGGGTTGGGACTGGATTCCCGCGGTACGCGACCGTAATGCCGGTCTGTGGCAGGACGTGCAGTTGCACGCCAGCGGCCCGCTCGCGCTTGGCGACATCCAGGTGCTGACCGCGCGCTTGGCGCCGGATCATCAACGTGCCGAACTGGAAATCAACGTGCCGCTGCGCAATGACACGCCGGCCGCAGTGCAGGGCAGCGTGCAGTTGGCCTTCGGCGATGTGACCATCCAGCGCCAGGTCACGGTGCCGGCCGGCGGCAGTACGCTGAAGTTCACTGCGGGCGATACGCCACAGTTGCGCCTCGTCAACCCGCGGCTGTGGTGGCCCAACGGCTACGGCGAGCCTGCGCTGTATACATTGCACACCAGTGTCGATGTGGCAGGCGCGCGCTCGGATGCGCAGCAGCTGCGCTTCGGTATTCGCGAGGTGACCTACGAGCTGTCGTTATTCGACGACGATGGCGCATTGCGCCGTGTGCTGGTCGATCTCAACCAGGCCCGCCAGCGTGGCGAACGTATCGTCGATGTACGCCATGCCGCGATCCGGCCGGTACCCGGCGGCAACGCGCAGTCGCTGTATCCCGGTGCGCTGGGCTCGCCGGCAGTTCAGCAGCTGGACGATTCCACGCTGGCCCCGCATCTGGTCATCCGCATCAACGGTGTACGCGTTGCGGTGAAGGGCGGTAACTGGGGCATGGACGATTGGCGCAAGCGCGTGTCGCGTGAGCGGCTGGAGCCGTACTTCCGCCTGCAACGCGAGGCGCACTTCAATGTGGTGCGCAACTGGGTCGGGCAGAACACCGAAGCAAGCTTCTTCGAGCTGGCCGACGAATACGGCATGTTGGTGCTCAACGATTTCTGGCAGTCCACGCAGAACTACAACATGGAACCGGCAGACGCGGCGTTGTTCCTGGACAACGCGGCCGAGGTGATCAAACGCTTCCGCAATCATCCGTCCATCGTATTGTGGTTCGGGCGCAACGAAGGCGTGCCGGCCCCCATCCTCAACGAAGGCCTGGACAAGCTGGTCGCCGAACTCGACGGCACGCGCTGGTACACCGGCAGTTCCAACGAGATCAATTTGCAGGGCAGTGGGCCGTACAACTATCGCGAGCCGGCGGCCTACTTCAACAAGCTGGCGCAGGGCTTCTCGGTGGAAGTGGGCACGCCATCGTTCTCCACGCTGGAGTCGTTCACGGCCTCGGTGCCGGCGGTTGGCGACCAATGGCCAATCAGCGACGCCTGGGCCTACCACGATTGGCACCAGTCCGGGAATGGCGATACCAATAGTTTCATGCGCACGCTGACCGACAAGCTGGGCGCACCGACCGGCCTGGCCGATTTCGAGCGCAAGGCGCAGCTGCTCAATTACGAAACCCATCGCGCCATCTTCGAAGGCTTCAACGCGCAACTGTGGAGCAAGAACAGCGGTCGCCTGCTGTGGATGAGCCACCCGGCGTGGCCGAGCAACATGTGGCAGGTGTATAGCCACGATTACGACACCCACGCCGCGTATTACGGCGTGCGCAATGCAGCCGAGATCCTGCATGTGCAGATGAATCTGCCGGGGTACGAAGTGGTCGTGGTCAACAACGCTGCCACGCCGGCGCGTGGATTGCGCGTGCGTGCGCAGGTGTACGCCAGTGACGGCAAGCTGCTGCAACAGCGTGAACAGGCGCTGGACGCCGCTGCGGTGGCAGTGTCGGCGCCAGTGCTGCAGTTGGCACCATCGCTGAAGGACACCAACGGGTTGGGCTTTGTGCGGCTGCAGTTGCTCGATCGCGACGCGATAGTGCGTTCGCGCAACTTCTATTGGGTAGCGCGCGATGCGGTGGCGATGCGCGGGCTGGATGCGCTCGCAAAAGTGCCGCTGCAGCTCACCACGCAATTGCAGCAGGGCAACGAGGCCGTGCTGCGCGCCACTGTCCGCAACCCGTCGCAGCAGGTGGCCCTCAACACCAAGTTGACCCTGGTGGATGCGCAAGGCCAACGCATCCTGCCGGCCTATTACAGCGACAACTATCTGAGCCTGGTACCAGGCGAAGAGCGCGTGGTGGACATTCGCGGCCCGTCCGCAGCCACCTTGCGCAACGCCACGCTGCAACTGCGTGGCTGGAATGCCGAACCATCGACAGGCGTCGCCAACGGGGCTCCGTAGCGACGTCTGCGTGTTGCCGCGCCGTGCCGTGCACGACGCTCTCACTGACGCACCGCCTGGTGCGTCAGCCAATACTGCGTTGCCGTGCCGGTAATGCCAGTCGAAACGGTCGTGGATTTGTCATCCCTGGGAGGGGACCATGAACAAGCTGCATTCGAACACCCGTCGCACCCCATTGGCGGCCGCGCTTGCGGCTGCGCTCACCCTGCTTGCCGGCGGCGCAAGCGCGCAGGACACCGCCACCACTCCAGGCGTCACCGAACTGGACAAGGTGATGGTCAAGGGCGTGCGAGGCGCGCAGGCCGAAGCCATCGAAAACAAGCGCAGCGCCGCGCAGATCATCGATTCGATCTCTGCCGAAGACATCGGCAAATTGCCCGACGTCACCATCACCGATTCGCTGCAGCGCGTGCCTGGGGTGCAGATCCGGCGCTCGGCCGGCGAAGGTTCGCAGCTCAATATCCGTGGCATGCCGCAGGTGCAGACCACCATGAACGGCGAGTTGTACTTGAGTGCCGGCGGCGGCGATCAATATGGTCAGCCGAACATCGGCCGCGCGCAGCCGGATTTCGTGGATATCCCGCCCACGCTGTTCAGTGGCGTGGATGTGATCAAGTCGCCCACTGCCGCCGATCTGGATGGCGGCATCAGCGGCACGGTCTCGCTGAAGACGCGGCGCCCGTTCGACCTGCCGGAAGGCTGGACCTTCAGCGGCCAGGCCGAAGGCTCGTACGGCGATCGCGTGCAGAAGGCCAACGAGCTGTACTCGGGGCTGGCCAGCTTTCGCACCGCGCGTTGGGGCGCGTTGCTGGCGGTGTCGTATTCGGATGCCACGCTGGAAAACAAGCATCCCAGCGTGTATTCCAACGGCGCACAGAAATCCACCGAACAGAACGTCGGCTTCGACTTCAACGGCGATGGACGTATCGGCAGCAATACCGACCCAGGCAATCTGCCACGCGACTACTTCTACAATTGGGTGGCCACCGAACTGGATAACCGCAGCACCGATCGCCAGCGCACCGGCGTCAACGGCTCGTTCCAGTTCAACATCAACGATTCGTGGACGGTGCTGGCGGACGCCGCCTACACCAAGCTCGAAGACCATGACACCTCGGTGGCCGCACAATTGCATACCGGTTGGGCGACCAACCAGTTGCAGCCGGGGTCGGTGGTCGATCCCAACGGCGTATTGGAGTACGGCAATTTCCGTTACAACCGCTTTCAGGCGCATTCGATGGCCGGGGTGGCGGATTCGGATGCGCTCAACACCAATCTGGAATTGCGTTACGACGATGGTGGTCCATTCCGTGCCTCGTTCCGCTGGGTGCACGGCGATGCGCAGCGCACCTACGACGAAGCGCGTGCCGATGCAGCGGTGACGCGCGGCGACCAGATTCCACGGGCCGGCGGCGTGACCCAGTGGGCCAACGTCAATGGCCTGCCCACCGTGGATGCATCGGTGGATTTCCGCGGCACCTACCCGGCGGTCAACCTCGCGACCGATGTGTCCAATCCAGACAATTGGCAGCTGATGTCCACCTGGGCGCAGGGCAACAAGATCGAGGCCAAGATGGACGCATTCCGCGCCGATGGCACCTTCGAGTTCGACGAGGGCGTGGTGCGCGGCTTCCAGTTCGGCATTCGCTATGGCGAGCGCGATTTCAAGCTCGATACCTATCGTTATCTGTCGCCGGTGTCGTCCAGCTGTGCCGACCCGAACCGTTCGCTGTACTACTACAAGGATCCGCTGATCGTGGATACCTGCAGCGGCGTGTCCGAGGCGCGATTGCTGCCATTCAATTCGATTCCCGGCTATTGGGCGTATTTCAACGACTTCGATCCGCTCAAGGTCACCGGCCTTAGCAGCCAGGGGCTGCCTGCCATCAACCCGCAGGCGATGAAGGACCCGGTTGCTTATCTCAATAGCCTGTATCCGGGCAACGTGGCGTATCAGCAGGCAGCCGATTCCTACCAAGTCACCGAAAAAACCAGCTCGGCCTATTTTATGGCCAACCTGGAGGGCGGCACCGGCACGCGCGTGCCGTGGACGGCCAACATCGGTGCACGCATCGTTCAGACCAAGCTGGCGATCGACCAGTATTTGAGCAGCGGCAATGTCTATATCGGCAATGTCGAGTGGAATGGCGTCAGTCCTGCGATCGGCACCAACCGTCTCAATCGCCAGTACACCGATGTGCTGCCTAGCGCGAACCTGTCGCTGGACATCACCGATGCGCAGAAGCTGCGTTTCGCCTACAACAAGGCGGTTGCGCGTCAGGATCTACCCGATCTGGGCCGTGGTCTGGTGAGCTTCTACGCCGTGAATGGCACGCCGCCGCGTAATCCGTCGCTGCCATCGGATGCGGTGCTGTTCCTCAATGGCCGTTCGGGCAATCCGGATCTGGATCCGTATCGCGCCACCAACTACAACGCCTCGTGGGAATGGTATTTCGCCGACGCCTCGTTGATCAGCGTGGGTGCGTTCCTGATCGACGTGAAGTCGTTCCCCACCACCGTTACCAACATCGAGCCCTTGCCCGATGCCGATGGCGTCGTGCGTGCGGGCGGCCCGGTGGAGCGCATCGTCAATGGCGGCGGCGGCAAGATCAAGGGCTTCGAAATCGGCTACCAGCAGGCTTTCGATTTCCTGCCGGGCTGGCTAAGCGGCTTCGGGACCAACATCAACTACACCTTCTCCGATGCCGATACCGATAACACCGATATCGACGGCAACACGCTGCCGATCGGCGACAACTCCAAGCATCAGGCCAACGCGGTGCTGTGGTATCAGAAGGACAAGCTGCAGGCACGCGTTGCCTACAACTGGCGCAGCAAGCGCTTCAGTCAGGTCAACAGTTCCGCATGGGGCGACGAGCTGGCGATCTGGAACGACGACGTCGGCTATCTGGACGCGTCGTTGAGCTATGACGTCAACGACCACCTGACCTTGTACGCCCAAGCCACCAACCTCACCGGCGAAAGCGAGCGCCGTTATGCGCAGTGGACCAATCATTATTTCGACCAGAACATCTTCGAGCGTCGCTACTACGCGGGTCTGCGTTTGCGCTTCTGATGCCATGCGCTGATGCAAGACACTGATGTGCGGCACGGCGCATCCCCGCACGGTGCCGCAACTGGGGTTCTCCTCGTTCCTCTCCAAGCGGTCATTGCGCGTTCTTCCCGTCGCCGTTCTATACGGCGCTGCAGTACGTTCGGCGGTGACGTCGAATACCCTCCCATTCGGCTACATCGTCGGGAAGCGATGTGGCCGTTTTTTTGCGTGATTGCGTGGGCGTCTGTGCTTCATGCCGGCAATGGAATGCTGCAACTGTCGGTCTGATTGCTGTTGAAAGGGCGGCGGTTGGCTGCGACGGCGCAGCGTGCGCGCAGATGGAGATGGTGCGCCTGTGCCGAACCGGGATGGCGATGGTGCGCTGTCGCGCTATGTCTTCGACGGCCCTGCCGTCGAGCCACGCTTGACCAGCGTGTATTTCATCACCTGATGCACGCCGGGTGCGGTGTCGCCCTTGCGGCGTTGACGCACCGCGTCGGCCAGCAGTGACACAGCAGCGCGCCCCATGGCGGTGACCGGTTGATGCACGGTGGTGAGCTCGGGCCAGATGGTGGTGGCCACCGGCGTATCGTCGAAGCCGGCGATGGAGACATCTTCGGGCACGCGCAAGCCCAATCCATGCGCGACCGCGACCGCTGCGGCCGCCATGTCGTCGTTGCTGCAGAAGATCGCAGTGGCTGGCTGCGGCTGCGTCAACAGGCTGCGCGCGGCGAGGAGCCCGGAGTGATAGGTGAACAAGCCCTCGGCGATCAAGCCATCTGCGACCGATAAGCCGGCAGCGCGCAGGCTGTCGAGATAGCCATTTGCGCGCAGTACGCTCGGGGTGTGTTTCGGGTCGCCCTTGATCAACGCAATACGGCGATGCCCGAGCTCGATCAGGTGGTCGACGATGGCGCGCGCAGCCTGGTAGTCGTCGATCCGCACCGAGCTGATTTGCGCCATCGGTGCGCCACTGGCCACCGCCACGACCGGAATGCCGCGCGCATCGAGTTCGGTGATGGTCTGACGCGAGTCGCATAACGGCGGTGGCAGGATCACCCCGTCGACGCCGGCAGCGAGCAGGCGCTCGGTGGCTGCTCGCTGGCTGCGGATGGCGCCGCACTTCTCCACCATGACCTGGCTGCCGGTGAGGCTGCTCTGCTCGAGCAGGCCGAGCATGAATTGATTGAGGTACGCGGCGCTCGGGTTGCTGTACAGCACGCCGATACGCAGCAGCCCGCTGGTCCGCAACGAACGGCCGGCGAGATTGGGCCGGTAGCCCAATGCCTGTACCGAGGCCTCCACGCGCGCGCGCATCGCTTCGCCCACATGCGGGTGACGGTTGATCACACGCGAAGCGGTCATCGGCGAGACGCCGGCATGTTTGGCGACATCCAACAACGTCGCCGCATTGTTCGCACTGCGTTGCCGCTTGGCCACCATTGTGTGTGCTCATCCTGGGGTAAGAGCGAATGCGCGCTATAGGTTCGAGGTGTGAAGCGACAACGAAAAGCAACCGACCAATCACATCACGCAGTACCAGCGGCAGCTGCAGGTCACCACTGAATACAACGCGTACGCACCGCTGCCGAGCAAGTGATGTGGGTCTACCCGGCACAACGCGCGGTCAGCGGCAGCCGCTTCATCGCAACTGCGCACTCGCCAGACGAACGCGCCGATCTACGCAAGCAGCAGCGCCAGGCATCGTGCGATTCCTGCATGCGCCTCCCGCCTGAAAATGAGCAAATCACTGCCGCATCCAGCGTTCGGCGCATGCACCACATCGTCCTCGCAATCACTCGTTCGGCGGTTGCACGCTCTTGGCGCGGCTGCCGAAATCGCCGTCTGCTTCTGCGGCCAGATATGCGAACACGGTGTAGGCGGCCACGTTCTGCGCGAGCGCCTTCGGGTCGATCTTGTCCAGCGTGTCGTCGGCGGTGTGGTGCAGGTCGAAGTAGTCGGTGCCATCCTGCGCCAGCCACCCCCAGGCTCCACCCTTGGCGGAAATCGGCCCGACATCCGGGCCGGGGCCGCCCTTGCTCGGTTCATACGCGATGCCCAGCGGTGCCAGCACCTCGGCAATCTGCTTGGTCGCCGCGCGCGAGTCGTCCGGCGCCGCCGCGCCGGTGTTGAACGCATAGATGCGCCCGGCGCCGAAGTCGCTTTCCGCGCCAATCTGATGCAGCGCCATGTCCTTGGCATCGTTGCCGTGCGCGGCGGCATACGCCTTGCCGCCGTGCAGACCCTGCTCCTCGTTGGCGAAGGCCACCACGCGGATGGTGCGCTTGGGTGGTTGCTTGAGTTGGCCGATCAGGTGGCCGGCAGCCATCGTGATCGCCACGCCAGCGCCGTCGTCGATGGCGCCGGTGCCCAGATCCCACGAATCCAGATGCCCGCCGATCACCACCACTTCCTTGGGCTTGCTGCGCCCGGTGATTTCGCCGATCACGTTGTAGGAGGTGGCCGTACCGTCCCAGCCGCAATCCAGCGCCAGACGCACGCGCGCGCTGCCCAGTGCGGTGAGCCGCGCGAGCTGGTTGGCATCGGGTACCGACAGCGCTGCAGCCGGCACCGGCGTCAGGCCCTCGTCGAAACGGGTGATGCCGGTATGCGGCACGCGGTGCGAATCGGTGCCGGCCGAGCGCATCACAAATCCAATGGCCCCCTTGCGTATCGCTTCGGACGGTCCCTTGCTGCGCACAGCGCCGCCATTGCCGTAGTCCTTGCCGTCGCGCGCCTTGACCATCTGGTAATCGACGAAGGCGATCTTGCCGGCCAGCGAGCCGGCTGGCGCGGCCTGCAACGCAGCCAACGTTTCGAAACGCACCACTTCGCCCTCGACGGTTCCGCCCGGGCTGCCGCCCAATGCGGTGATGGTCAGCGGCTGCGCATGCGCGCCGATCACGGCAGCGTGTTCGCTGCGACGCTCCCATTTCGGAAAGGTCACCGGCTCGGTCCATACCTTGTCGAAACCCAGTGAAGCGAATTTCGCCTTGGCCCAGGCTACCGCACGCGGGTCTGCTTCGCCGCCGGCAATGCGCGGGCCCACTTCGGTGGTCAACGATTGGACCACCGCAAAGCCGGTGTCGTCGGCCAGCGCCTGCTCGCGCAACTGCGCTGCGGTACGCAATGCGCTGTCGGGGATGCTTGTCTGCGCGGCGAGTGCGCAGGAGCAGGCGAGTAGGGCAGAGATGGCAACAGCGAGACGACGCATGCAGGGCGGCTCCAGCGACAAGGGGACCCCGAGCTTATCAGCGCGAGGTCCCTCGTCTGCGTGCGAAAGGTCATTGTTCTGCGCGAAGAAGCGCCACAGGATGCGCCAGTTGGTTGTGCCCGCTTATAGCGCGCCCGGCGGCTTGAGCGTGTCGTTCTTGAGCGCGTCGCGAATCTCGCGCAGCAACAGCACTTCTTCGCTCGGGCCTTTCGGCGCGTCCGGCTTGCGATGGGTCACGCGGTTGATCAACTTGACCACCAGAAAGATTGCGAAGGCGATGATCAGGAACTGCACGACGGTGTTGATGAAATCGCCGTAGCCAATGGCAACGGCTGGGATCTCCTTGCCGGTGGCATCGACGCCGGCCGGCTTGAGCACCCACGCCAGGCGCGAAAAATCCACATTGCCGATGGCCCAACCGATCGGCGGCATGATGATTTTCTCCACCAGCGCGGTGACGATCTTGCCGAACGCCGCACCAATGACCACACCGACCGCCAGGTCGATGACATTGCCGCGCATTGCGAATTGCTTGAATTCGCTGACCATTCCCATAGTGCACTCCAACTGCGGTCGCGGACCAACTGCCGCAGCCCGATCGTAGCCGGTGCGATGTCAGCCCGCGATGATGCCGTGGCGCTCGGCGACGTTCTCCAGGCGCGCACTGAACTGGTCGCCTGGCAGCAACGGGCCGACGCCGGCCGGCGTGCCCATGAAAATCAGATCGCCTGCGCGCAGTGCATACAGTTTGGAAAGCTCGTGCAGGATCTCCGGCACGTTCCAGATCATTTGATCCAGCAACGACTGCTGACGGACCTGGCCGTTGACCTCCAGCGACAGATTCAGCGCCTCCAGCGCGCCGACTTCGCCGGCATGCACCAGCTCGCTGATCGGTGCGGAGTGATCGAAGCCCTTCGCGATATCCCACGGCAAGCCCTTGGCCTTGGCAGCGGCCTGCAAGTCGCGACGGGTCAGATCCAGGCCCACGCCGTAGCCGTAGATCAGGCGTTCGGCCTGTGCCACCGGCAACTCGCCGGCCGGCGCATCGCTGCCCAGCGCCACCACCAGTTCCACTTCATGGTGCAGTTCCTTGGTGCCAGGCGGGTAGGGGATGTGGTCGCCGTGGCCGACCACGATGGCATCGGCAGGCTTCATGAAAAAAGTCGGCTGGCCACGCTCGGCCTTGGAGGCTGGTGCGGTGGCGCCCATCTCGCGCGCATGGTCGGCAAAGTTGCGCCCCACGCAGTAGATGCGATGCACCGGAAAACTGCCACCACCCACCACAGGAATGCGCGGAACATCGGCGGCGGGAATCACATCGTGGGTCATGCGCGCATCCTCAACATACGGGCAGGTGAGTCTAGCGGTTCGCCTGTGTACGACGGAACCATGACGCGTGCATCCAGCGCACGACACGGCCGGGCTGGCAGCGCGTGCAAGACGGCAGACAGCCGTATCGACGCGTGATGACAACGCGTACCAGACGATTGCGAACCCACTACAGGGCTGGCAGCGCGCCGCTGGCGTCCGATGCGGGCGCGGTGCGCATTGATGCGGCATTGAGAAGCAGTGCGCGCAGATCGATGAACTGGTGCTCGATGCAGCACCAAATGCGCGTCTGGCCATCAGCGCAGCGCATCACCCGGCGACATGGCACTGCTCAACGCGTGGCAAGCCATCAGACGCCACGTGTGGCTTGCTGGAATCACATCATCATCGATGCAGGCATCGAGCAAACCCCGGCACCTGCTGCGCAGGCCTAGACGGCGGCGCAGCAATGCAGGCAGCCAGGTGTCAGTGCGACAACGGCAACGCCGGCTTGCGCACCACGTGGTACTCGACGTCGACCACGCGTGCCTGCTGCGGCGTGCGGCGGTTCGACTTGCTCAACAGCTTCCAGGCGATGCCACCCAGGATCATCGCTGCGCCAACGAACACGCTGAAGAAGATCAGCACCGCAAGGATCGCCAGACCAGCCAGGCCGGCGGCAACGCGCACCAACGGGTGACGCGGCTTGCGCGGCGCAAACAGGTGGTGGAAGTTGCCGAATTGGAAGATGCGTGCGGGCATGGCGGTGGGCTGCCGGGCAGGAAACGAGCGCGCAGTATCGTTGCGGTTTCATGTCATTGAGTGAAAAGTTCGTTAATCGGTGCTGCAATTTGCGAAGAGGATCACGTGCGGCATGCGCGGATGGGAGCTCATACGGCCGGTTGTGGCCTGTTGTCCGAGGAATCGCGTTGTCCGCGCTCACCCCGGGGCTGCCTAAGGCTGCCAGTGCTGCAAGGCCCGCATGCCACAATCCAGGCCCCATCGCCCATCGTTTCCGGTCGCCTGCATGTCGTTGCCATCGCCCACCACGCTTGCCACGTTGACGCAGATTCCCGATGCCGGGTTTCTGGAAGTCGAAGCACTCCTGGAGAGCGGTACCGAATCGCTGGTGCTGTATCGCGAAGGCGCCCAGGTCCGTGCCTGGTTGAACATCTGCCCGCATGCCGGCCGCCGGCTGGATTGGGCGCCGGGGCAATTCCTCAAGACCAAGGAAGGGCAGTTGGTCTGCGCCGCGCACGGTGCGGCATTCGAATTGAGCGGTGGCGAATGCGTCAGCGGCCCGTGTCGTGGTCAATCGCTGTTTGCGGTGCCGGTTCGGGTTGAAGATGAGCAGGTGCTGCTGGGGTAAGCGCCAGGAACGATTGCTGATGGCGCTTTGTCAGCCGCTCGAAAAAAGCGCAACGCCGAATCAGCGCGCCGCCCACCAGAACATCAGGTTGATCATCGACACCATCACCACGATGTAGATCAGCGACAGT
Organism: Xanthomonas citri pv. citri; assembly: GCF_000961215.1. Lineage (NCBI taxonomy): Bacteria > Pseudomonadati > Pseudomonadota > Gammaproteobacteria > Lysobacterales > Lysobacteraceae > Xanthomonas > Xanthomonas citri. The sequence continues at coordinate 3,860,420 of NZ_CP008998.1, read as the reverse complement.
GGCGCGCCCACGCGCCACAATTCGCGCGGTTGATAATTGGCGGGGCCGGCCACCATCGAGATGACCGGATTGGACGCGGTCATCAGATTGTTGGACGCCGACAACGCCACGATCAGCGCGAACGCGGTCGGGTTGCCGTTGGCCGCCAACGCCAGATTGACCGCGATCGGCACCATCACGATGGTGGCGCCGACGTGGCTGATCACCAGCGAGAAGGCGGTGGTCAACAAGGCCAGGCTGATTTCCAGCGCCCACACCGGGATGCCTTCGGGCAGGCGGTCGATGGTGTGGCCGGCCACCCAGGCCGCGGTGCCGCTGCTGTCCATTGCCCAGCCCAGCGGAATCAGCCCGGCCATCATGAAGATGGTCTTCCAGTTGATCGACGCGTAGGCCTCGTCCATGCGCAGCACGCCGCTGACCAGCATGCAGGCCACGCCGGTCATCAGCGTCAGGGCCACCGGCAGGCGCGAGGTCAGCGCAATCAGGATGGTGAAGGCGAAGATCGCCATCGCGATCTTGAACTTGTGCGGGCGCTGCTCGCCTTTGGGGAAGTCGGTCACCGGCACGAAATCGCGGCTTTCCGCCGCCTGCACCAAGTCCTGCCAGATGCTGTGGAAGACCAGCATGTCGCCGGCGCGCAGCGGCACGTTGCGCACGTCTTCGCGGATGACCTGCTTGTCGCGGTTGATCGCCAGCAGGCTGATGCCTGCCTGCTTGCGCAGGCGCAATTCGCCGGCGCTCTTGCCGATCAACCGTGAGTTCGGCGGAATCAACGCTTCGGAAATACCGGCCAGGCTGGGATTGAACAAATCGCCCAGGTTGCGCAGGCGCGAGGACATGCGCAGGAACTGGTTTTGCGCAAAGTCGGCCACTTCCTGGCGCGGGCCCATCGCGCCGAGCACGCTGCCGACCCAGATGCGCATATCGGCCGGCGGTGCCAGGCGGGTGTCGTTACCGGTCTTGAGCGCCAGCAGCAACGGCGCATCGTGCAAGGCTTCGGCCTCGCCCAGGGTCATGCCCACCAGCGGGCTTTCGGCGGTGACGGTCAGCTCGAACACATCGCCGTCGATGCCATAGGTCTTGGCGAAATAGCTTTCGGTGCGGGAGGGCGTCACGCCTTCGTTGATCAGGCGTTCTTCTTCGATCAGCTTGCGGTCGCCGTAAAAGCGGAAGTACAGCAGTGCGGCGATCAGCAGCGCCACGCCGATCGGCAGCGGCGCGAACATCGTCAACGGCTCGATGCTGGCCATACCCGAGGGCAGGTTGTTGTTGGCCGAGACCAGCAGGTCGTTGAGCAGGATCAGCGGCGAATTGCCCACCATGGTGAGCGCGCCGCCCATCACGATGGCAGCGGCGATCGGCAGCAGCATGCGCTGCAAGGTGAGCCCGGTGCGTGCGGCCAGGCGCGAGGCGACCGGCAGGTACAAGGCCATCACCGACGGGTTCTGCATGAACGACGAGTTCAAGCCGGAGATGGCCAGCGTCATCATCATCAGGCGCTGCTCGCTGCCGTGCGAACGCCGCAACAACCAGGTGGCCAACCGGTTCAACGCGCCGGTGCGCTCCAGCCCCGCGCCCAGAATGGTGGTGGCGATGATGCTCATCACCGCATTACCGGAGAAACCACCGAACAGTTCTTCCGGCGCCACCAGCCCGGTGACGCCCAAGACCACCAGCACGATCAACGCCACCACGTCGGCGCGAATGCGCTCGAACAGGAACATCGCCATCGTGAAACCGACCAGCCCGAGGACGAGCTTCATATCGTTGGTCAGCGTCAGCGCGGTGTCCATTGGGGGCCGGGAATAGGGAGTCGGGAATGGAGAATGGGAAAAGCGGGTAATGCCGACGCAAGGAGACGCTATCCGGATGCCGAAGGCAGTTGCTCTTGCGATTCCCGATTCCCGATTCCCGAATCCCGGTCGTACAGCAGATCCCACACGCCGTGGCCGAGTTTCTGGCCGCGCGTCTCGAAGTGGGTTTGCGGGCGCCAGGTGGGGCGTTCGACGTGGCCGCGGGGGCCGGCGCGATTGACCAGGCCCGGGGTGGCATCGAGCACGTCCCACATCTGTTCGGCGTAATCGGCCCAGTCGGTGGCCGCATGCAAGCGGCCGCCCTCGCGCAGCTTGCGTACCAGCAACTGCGCGAACGCCGGCTGGATCAGGCGGCGCTTGTTGTGCCGCTTCTTGTGCCATGGATCGGGGAAATAGATACGCACTTCGTCCAGCGCACCGTCGGCGATCTCGTGTTCCAGCACTTCCACCGCATCGTGGTGATACAGGCGCACATGGGTGCTGCCGTCTTCCTCCAGCGCGTTGAGCAGGCGGCCTACGCCGGGGGCATGCACCTCGATGCCGATGTAATCGCGGCTTGGGTCCTGCTGCGCGGCAAAGCGCAACGCAGCGCCATTGCCGAAGCCGATTTCCAGCACCTTGTGCGCATCGCGTCCGAAGGTGGCAGCCAGATCGCGTGGCGCACCGAGGTAATCCAGCCCGAAACGTGGCCATAGCGCATCGAACGTACGTTGCTGCGCCGGCGTGAAGCGGCCCTGGCGCAGCACGAAGCTGCGCACCTGCCGGCGCCCCTCTTCGATGGTGAAGGGCTTGGGCGGCATCTTGGCGCCGTCGCTTGTGAAAGGATCAGTCATGAATTAGGTCATCAGCGAAACGAAAGCCCCTCTCCGACCGGGGCGAGGAGGCACGGTTTGCGCGCCATGGGCGCGCGTGCCTGGGAGCGCCCGCGACGCAGGCGCGGGCTGGGGGTTGGGGTGAGGGTATGGCGTGAGGGGGCGCTCGTAGCAACGCGCGATCTGGCAGCGGTCATATTCCGCACGCCGCACTGCCAATCATTGCGCCTCGGCCGCAATGTCAACGCAGACCGCCCCATCATCCAATCACACCATCCACCGGGCTCGACGCCGATGCATAGCGCTTGCGTGGAATCCGCCCGGCCAGGAACGCCTCGCGTCCGGCCTCGATCGCCTTGCGCATCGCGCTGGCCATCAGGATCGGGTCGCGCGCACCGGCAATGGCGGTATTCATCAGCACGCCATCGCAGCCCAGCTCCATGGCAATCGCCGCATCCGAGGCGGTGCCCACCCCGGCATCCACGATGATCGGCACCTTGGCGTTCTCGATGATTTCCAGCAGGTTGTACTTGTTCTGGATGCCCAGCCCCGAGCCGATCGGCGCGGCTAGCGGCATCACCGCCACGCAGCCGATGTCTTCCAGGCGCTTGGCCAGGATCGGGTCGTCGGAGGTGTAGACCATCACCTCGAAACCATCGGCGACCAGTTGTTCGGCGGCCTTGAGCGTCTGCACCACATCCGGGTACAGCGTCTTCTCGTCGCCGAGCACTTCCAGCTTGGTGAGGTTGTGGCCGTCCAGCAGTTCGCGCGCCAGCCGGCACGTGCGCACCGCGTCCTCGGCGGTGTAGCAGCCGGCGGTGTTGGGCAGCAGCGTGTAGCGCTCCGGCGGCAGCACATCCAGCAGGCTGGGTGCGTTGGGGTCCTGGCCAATATTCACCCGGCGAATGGCGACAGTGACGATTTCGGCCGCGGCGGCTTCGGTGGCCAGGCGGGTTTCGTCCAGATCCTTGAACTTGCCGGTGCCGGTGAGCAGGCGCGAACGGTAGTGTTTGCCGGCGATGACCAGCGCATCAGAGGGGGCGGGATTCGTCATGCGGCAATTATCACCGATCGGGCGCTGATGCGCCGGCCTGCGCGACGCATCAGCCGCCGCCCAGCGCGTGCACGATTTCCACCACATCGCCCTCGCGTAATGCGTGATCTGCATGCCGTCCGCGCGGCACGATTTCGCCATTGACCTCTACCGCGACGCGGCGCTGTGCTAGGCCTTCCTGCTCCAGCAGGGCGGACAGAAGCAAGTTGTCGGGAAGCGAGCGCGGAGTGCCGTTGAGTTGGATGTTCATGGCATCATTGTTGCATCGCGTGCCGCTCCGGCGCGCGTTTTTGCGTTATGCGGCAATGCAGCGTGAGCGCGGGCGGCGAGGGTGGAACCATGTGCCATTCGCCAGCGTACGTATGCACGCCGGTCCGGTCCCACTCACTTCAAGCAGGCATTCCGATGGCTTCAACACTTCGCCCGATCCGCTCCCTGATGGCCATGGCCATCGCTATCGCTGCCGCCCCGGCCATGGCCGAGTCGGCCTTCGACCAGACCGTGTTCTTCGGCGACAGCCTCACCGACAGCGGGTATTACAATCCGCTGCTGCCGGCCGCCTCGCGCGCGGTCACCGGCAAGTTCACCACCAACCCGGGTTGGGTGTGGGCCGAATATGTCGGCGATCATTTCGGCACCAATGCCGCGCCCAATGGCAACGGCCAGATCGGCGACAACTACGCTGCAGGCGGTGCGCGCATCCAGGCCAGCTCGGTCAGCGCACTCGGCGCTGCGCCGTCGGTGACCAGCCAGATCACCACCTATCTCACCGCCAACGGCGGCCGCGCCAACCCCAATGCGCTGTACACCGTGTGGGGCGGCGCCAACGACCTGCTCGCCGCGTCCCTTGCCCCGGCACAGGCGCAGGCCATCATCGGCAGCGCGGTGACCGCCCAGGTCGGTGCCGTGGCCACCTTGCAGAATGCCGGCGCGCGCTACGTCATGGTGCCGACCATTCCGGACGTCGGCCTCACCCCGCGCTTCCGTGCGGGCGGCGCCGTGGGAATGGCGCAGGGCACCGCTGCAGCCACCGCCTACAACACCGCCTTGTTCAATGGCCTGCAGTCCGCTGGCTTGCGCGTGATTCCGGTCGACACCTTCCACCTGCTGCAGGAAATCGTCGCCAACCCGGGCACCTACGGCTTCAGCAATGTCACCAGCACCGCCTGCAACCCGGCCGTGCCGCTGCCGGCCTGTAACCCGACCAGCCTGGTCGCCGCCAATGCGCAGAACACCTATGTGTTCGCCGATGGCATTCACCCGACCACGGCGGTGCACCAGATCCTGGGCGAATACGCCATCTCGTTGCTGGAAGCGCCGCGTCTGCAGCAGGTGCTGACGCATTCGGCGCAGGCCGGCGGCCGCGCGCGCGCCGACCAGGTGGCCTGGCATCTGGATGGCAAGCCGGACGCCGATGGCATGCGTTGGTGGGGCAGCGTGCGCGGCGACATGCAGCGTTACGACCATGCGGACCTGTACGACGGCATGGCGCCGGCCGGCCTGTTCGGTGTGGACTGGACTGCAGGTGACCTGGTGTTCGGTGGTTTTGCCGGTTTCGGCCGCATGGACGCCGACTTCGGTAACCGCAACGGCAGCTTCAAGCAGGACGACACCACCCTGGGCGGCTTCTTCGGCTGGTACACCGGCCCGGTGTGGGTCAATGCCCAGGTCAGCTACAGCTGGCTGAGCTACGACGTGGACCGCGAAGTCCAGCTTGGGCCAGCCACCCGCGTGCACAGCGGCTCCCCCGACGGCAGCAATCTCACCGCTGCCCTCAACGCCGGGTATTCGCTGGGCGAAGGCAACCTCAAATACGGCCCGGTGGCCGGCCTGACCTGGCAGAAGATCAAGCTCGACGGCTACACCGAAAGCAACGACAGCGCCACCGCGCTGGGCTACGCCAATCAGGACATCGATTCGCTGGTCGGCCGCGTTGGCTTCCAGGTGCGTCTGGACGGCGCCATGGTCAAGCCGTACCTGCAGGCGACCTACGACCACGAGTTCAAGGACGGCGGCGAAGCCAGCGCCTGGCTGCAGTCGATGCCGGAAGTAGGCATGTACACCGTTCCTGGCCAGAACTTCGATCGCAACTACGCCACTGTCGTGCTGGGTGCCCGCACCGGGCTGTGGGGCCTGCAGAGCAACATCGGCCTGAGCACCACCACCGCCCAGCGCAGCGCCCGCGACGCGACCTTGTTCGTGAACTTCAGCGGCAACTTCTGAGGCGCGGTACGCCACAGGTAGGTCATGCGCAACACGTGAGGGCCGGGCAACCGGCCCTCGTTCTATCTGCGCACGTTGCGCCAGACACCTGCACCCGCATAAACTCTGCCAGCGCCATGCGGGCGTAGCTCAATGGTAGAGCTGTAGCTTCCCAAGCTACTGACGTGGGTTCGATTCCCATCGCCCGCTCCAGAGCTTCCGCCAAGTCTCTAAGTGCCTGACTTGGTTGAATATTTTGGCCGATTGGTGATTCCGAGCGATGCCCCTTGAGGTATCAATCGAGGTATCAATCTTGCCAAAGCCTCTGATGATGTCGCGCTCGGCTGGCCTGTATGCGCGCTTCTTTGTTCCCACCGATCTTCGAGCCTCCATCGGCTCGCGTTACCTTGTCCGATCGCTAGGAAACCGTCGTGGGGACCACGCCAGGCTGGCGGCGGCCACGATGGGGGTGGCACTATCGATGGCATTCGATGCCATGCGGAAAGGGATGACCGTGGATCTGGAAGAACTGCTGGAAAAGGTTCGCAGTGGGGACATCAAAGAGCTGACGTTGAAAGACGTGATGCTGCCGGACGGCACGCGCATCGCTCAAGCGCAGCTGGACAACCCTGCCGATGCCGTGATCTTCGGAGACCTGATGGAGCGGTCTCGCCGGGTGGAACCGGCCGAGGTCACGTCGGCGAGGGTGGCCAAGCGCCGGGATCAGTTGCGAGATGCTAGCCAGAGCATTTCCCGTCACGCGCCGGATGCCTTGATGTTGTCGAAGGCGATGGCCGATCACCTGGGCGACTTGGCAGGGGCGCGGCTGCATCAGAAGACGGTCTTGGAGAGCCGTCATACCCTGCGACTGTTCGCCGGCATCATCGGCGAAGACGTGCCGGTGGCCTCGCTGACCCAAGCTCACGTCCGGGCGTTCTTCGACGGTGTCCGCTATTGGCCTTCCAATGCGACCAAGCGGCCAGCCTATCGCGAGCTATCAGTGCCCGAGGTCATCAAGCTGGCGAAGAAGAACCAGGAGCCGGAGCCGGCGGCATGGACCATGGCGAAGCACCGACAGCGCCTGAGCGTGTTTTTGGTGTCCTTGGTTGACGGCAAGCATCTGGCGGTGAACCCGCTCGCAGGCATCCGAGCGATTGCCACCCCGGATTCGGAAGACACGGGCTCGCCTTTCACCGACGCCGAGTTGAAGGCCATCTTCGATCCGGTCGAGTTCCCGAAGTGGGCGTCGAAGTATCCGCATCGGTGGTTCGGGCCGATCCTTGGGCTCTACTCCGGCGCTCGCGTCAACGAGATCGCGCAGCTCCGGCTGGAGGACATCGACACCATCGATGGGGTGCCCGGCTTCTTCGTCCGGAAGATCGGGAAGCAGCAGAGCATCAAGAACAAGCACAGCCGGCGGTTCATCCCACTGGCCCAGCCGGTCATCGATTGCGGCTTTCTGACCTACGTGGAAGAGGCCCGACAGGCTGGGGTTGAGCGGTTGTTCCCGGATCTGCCCAACTCGACCGGTCTGGGCTATGGGCGGCAGCTGAGCCGTCAGTTCTCCGTCTACATCAAGCGGCAAGGCGTATCGGAGAAGGGGCAGGGCTTCCACGGGTTCCGCCATACCATCGCTTCAAAGCTCGACGAGGCGGGGGTGTCGGCTTCGGCCATTGCAGCGATTACGGGCCACGGGACTGGGCAGACGGTCCTTGAGAAGTTCTATATCGACAGGCGGAGCTTGCCCGACAGGGTCGCAACGCTTGGTAAGTTCACCGTTCCCATCTCGCTGCCCATCTATAGTGGTTTCAAGGGTTACCGCGAAAACTCAAGGGAGATTAAATGACTGAGTCAATCGAGTCTAAGAGGTTGCTCGTAGTTGAGCTTCTCAAGCGGCAAAGCGATGGGGGCCCCGACACCGCGCAGTTTGTCCAGAGGCACTGGATTTGTGATGCCGGAAAGGCGATCGGGTTTGAGGCAGGCGCCGTGGCTTTGGACCGCGCATTAGATGCGTGTGGACCGCTCCTGGCCGCTGATGAATCGGAAGTGCATGAATCATGGAGGGGGGCGCTTGATAAAGAAATATGGGAAGCGTTGGAGTCGGCTGGAACTGTAGATGGGTTAGACGGCGTTGCAGTTGTTGAGGTAGTGATCCATACGCGTGCTGGCCCAGTTTTTTCCACAAGGGCTCGTCGCTTTTTAGTCATACAGCGAGGCACCAATAGCGCGATCTTCGCGTGCGATAGCCTAAATGTGGCGTTTACATTAGCGAGAAATTTAAGTGCTGGCCTGCCGACACCGGCGGGGCAGTATCAAGCCATCGAGAAGAAGCTGACGCGGCGTTATGGAATACGATAGTCGGTTCCATCGGCCCTTACGACGCGTTTCATGTCTTCCGGGGTAGGCCAGCCAAACAGTCGGTTTCCTACCCAGCCTGACTCTCGAGGTGCTAAAGCAGAGGGTGGCGTAATCACATCCCTGTCTTGCGCAATAGCTAGTAAACCATCTGCTTCTTTAGCAGCCTGTTCAAAGGTCGTTCGAGACAAAGCAGCTAAAGCAGCACAAGTCCAGAACTGTTGGGCGTTCATAATGAATTTTCACTCGCGGGAATGTCTTAATAGCAGAAGAGGTGCTTCTGTCAAGTGGGGCTCCATCGAGTGCGTCCTAACTATCTTTCCCGCTTGCTTCATCGACGAGGAATAATGCTAAATCTCATTGTTGTTTCGGCCTCAAGTAGCAGGGGCTACGCCTGAGTTTGTAATCGGGGGTGAAGACGCCGGTCTCATCCAGAGGGAAAAACTAGCCTGCCCCATCGTTCCGCACCGGCCGATTCAAACCAAGTGAATTGATGGTATTCGGTTAACTTGAGACAAGCGTTCTTACCGTCTTTTGAGGTCCCGATGAGAAATGGCTCATCTGATGGACCTTTTTGAATGAGCCATGAAAGCCGGGAGGCTAGAACCTGCCTGGCGACGTGGACCTCGCCTGTCGTAATCATCTCAGCGTCTCCTGGGATGGTTGGTAGGGCTTTGCAGCGGTCCGATCAGCTGTTCCCAGAGAAGCTCTGCCGCGCCTTCCTGGGTAAGTTTTTGACCTCGATTTGACCCGAACGCCGACATCCCCATGCTGGTGAAGAATAAGGATTGGTCGTCATGACCGACCGAGAGAGCCTCGTTGTAGGAGTTGCTGTCAAGCGTCTCACCTTGCATGTAGTGGATGCCCCCAAGCATCCCGCCCAGGTAGATGGTCGCTCGGGCAACGTCATGTCCGTCTTCATAGATAGTGGTGAAAAAGCGGTTGGCGTCTACGCGACGGAACGTGCCTTCATAGCCGGGATTGCGGGCCTGGAGCTCGTTGAGCGAATTCTCAAAGTGTTTGGCGATGTATTCAAAGGTTTCCGTTTTGAAGCGGTCCTTGTCCCGCTGCGTGAATGCTTTGGCCAATCGAAGGTTGCTAGAACGTGGTCCTGACACTACTGCAGGAGTGCGGTCGACGCCTTCGGTTGGCACGGTGGCACGGTCGAGCATTGGCCTAGAAGACGGGGACGCTTGGAGTTCCTTGGTTACGCCCGCCCTTCTTGCGTGCTCAGTCGCCGCTGAGCGAACTGCCTTGGCCACCTGCAAGAATGCATCGTCAAGGTCGGCCCACTGCTTTACGGGCTTGCCATCGGTTGGGGTAGCCATAAGCTTCCCAAAAGGTGCATGGTGCCATTCACAAGCCCGCAAAATGACAGGGATGACTGTCGCATCGCCCGAGTCATGTCGCTCCAGTGCACGCGTCATTTCCCGGTCATAGCAATAAGACGAGGCAAGAAAGTCGGGACTAATGAGAAGAAGAATGATGTCATCGCTATTGATGTGCCCATCAATCGTTTTATCGATTTCTTGGCCTGCGACGATCCTACGGTCGTGCCAGGTTTCGATGATTCCCTGGTGCTTAAGCATCGCGAGCTGCTTCTCAAGCTGATCGCGTAGCTCCTCGTCGGCATGGCAATATGAGAAGAAGACGCTGGGCAAGATCATGCTCCTTAAGACGCGGAAAAATTCGTGGAACCGATTCTATCCAAAGCTAGGAAGGCAATCTCGTGAACAATGCTTGCGGCCACCTCATAGCAGGGCTCTAGGTGCCGCGGCCGGTGAGACTTGGAGTTGATCTAATGGATACTCATACCCAGTGGAGGTGCGGCAATGAAAGACGGCATTTACCATGTTCGTTTCTCGTCGAACATGCAGGGAGTGGGTGAGGGTATCGCCGTATTCAAAGGGGGAGGGCGTCAATGGTGGCGACTCCGGCTACACATATTCAGGATCTAAGCAGGGCGATGACGCCGGATTTACCGCCAAGCTGACAATCAAACGCTGGGACCCTGGTTCTGAATCTGTGTTTGGCGGGCTCGACCGTTTCGAACTCGAGTTCCGCGGTAGTGCAACGGCATCGGGCTTTACTGCCAGTGCCAGCATTATTGGGCGCTCTGAAGCAAATTAACAGTGGAAGGGCGCTACTTGGCCCCTGCTGTTTAAGTGACCCCAAATGAGAAGGCCCCCGAATTCGAGGGCCTTCTTTGACTTGGCAGCATTGATTAGGCTTGAGTTAGTTGTGCCCAAAGCACAAAGAGAAACATCGGCAGCCCGCTCATCACGGCGAACCCTCCAGCAGCGCCCATCAGGGTGAGGATGGTCATGGCCCACCACTGCCACCACGCAAAGCCCTTGTCCCGCGTCTGGGACATGCGGGCCTCTGCCGGATAGAGGCGAGCCGCCTTCCGGTTTCCGCGTTGGGCCATCACTGGCCCAACGATGAACCCAAAAGGTCCCAGGAGAAGCAATGTTCCCGAATACCACCAAAAGAACCGGTCCCGTGGCGTCATGAGCTTGCGCCGGGCGGGCACCGGCTGGTCAAGCAGAGGAGGGGCGCTCATTTGGCGTAGGCCCTCCACGTGCCGTCGGCCTTCGCATAGCGGAGATTTTTGCTGACGGGGACGGGAACCTGCCTGCCGGCGATTTCCAGGGTCACCTGGCCACGGGTATCGCAACGGTAGCCGTCGGCGTCCTCGGCCTTGGTGCAGCCGATCAGTTCGAAGTTCTGGACGTCGGTGGGTCGGTGTCGCAGGCTGGAGCACCGACACGAATAGGTCTTGACGCCCCCAACGCCGATTGCCCTGGCGATGCCGCCGTTTCCTGCGTGGTGGGCATAGGCCCCTAGCGGGGAACTAGCCCGCCAGAGCGAGTGTGGAGCGTTCAATACCACCCAAGGTAGAGCGTTGTGACGCCCCATGTATCCACCAACCCGTGCGCCAAGATGAGCGCCCACAAGTTTCGGTTTGAGCGCAGGTATGCATAGCCAAAAACTGCCCCAACAAGGCCCGTCAGAAGAACTCCCGAAACGCCTTGACTAGCATGCATGGCGCCGAACACAACTCCGCCCGCGACAGCCGCTCCGATGCGGCCTAGGCCAACGCGGTCGAACAACGCTTCAAGCTGGTGCATCAGAAACGCTCGGAACACCAGCTCCTCCCCGATGGCGGCGCTGATCCATGCATACCCAATCAGCTGCATGGCTGCTGGTGCGTTATTGCGAAGCGCGCCGTAGGCGCTGTAATCCGTCTTGGTGCCAGTGAGGTAGTCGATTAGGGGCTGGAGAAACGGTGTGATGATCGCGGTAACGAAGAGCACCAGCAGCGCTGTCCACCCGAGCGTGGGACCTAGTCCTCGCCATGTCAGGCCGCACGCCCGCCAATCCTGGGTTTCTAGCCAAACCAATGCAATGCCCATCAAGCCAACGACTGGCATCCGCCAAGGAAAGGGGAGCCAAGAAAAATAGGCGAGCGCCATGATTGCACCGATCATCACTCCTCGGCTGACCGGATGGCTCATCTTGGAAAAGCTGTTGCGAGGAAAGGAAACAGGGTGATTAGAGTGAGGCATGCCGAACGATTTCGTCGTGGGCACACGATGGTATCGGGCGGCTGAAGAGCCGCACTGTGCCAGAAGGCAGGGTCACGTTGGATGCTCTTGGCATGCTGCCCTTCGCCACTACCTATCAGTAAGCCTCGAAGCTGTGTTGCTGTTAAAAAGCGCAGGCGAGACATCCACAGCCCTCGATGCTCGTGACTCGGCCAGCGCCACCTTTTACCAAGGCGTAGGACGTTTCTGACAGAGAATGGCGCTCATGCTGTGGAACCTCCACTGCGGAACGATGGGCCATCTCGCGCTGCCGGAGTGAGGCAACTGAGTCGCAGGGCGCTCAGCGCCGGCCCTGCCAGGGGCCAGCCGTTGTTGCAAGACAGATGCGACAGATAATCGCGTCCAGGGCCCAATCAGGCCGCTAGCGATTCCTGGATGCGGTTGACCAAATGAGCGCGTTTGTAGGGCTTGCTTAGAAATTTTGTTCGACTGGGCAAGTCGCCAGGAATGTAGCCAATGCCCGAGGCGAGAATGGCAGGAAGGTCGCATCCGTCCAATCGGAGGTGGTGGAGCATCTCCTTCCCGTCCATGGCACCCGGCATTTGCAAGTCTGTGAAGATCGAGCCTATCTCAGGATGATCGGCAAGCCGGTCCAGTGCCTAGCTTGCATCCCCTGCCGTCACCACGTAGTAGCCGTGTTCGGTCAGCAGTATTTCCGCCAGCTCACGAGTAAGTTCATCGTCATCGACAATTAGGATGACGCATTCAGCAAGAGAAGCCATGGGGGTCGTCTGGTGGCGGATCTAGCTATCGACACTGGCCCCTACAGTGCAAAATGCGCGTGATTGCCGAACTGCCCCTATTGAATGATCCAGATGCTTCCCTCTCAAGACCGCTACCGCCAGATCGTCGAGCTGTCTCCGGACTCCATCAAAGAAATTGCTCTCGACGGCAAGGTGCGTTTTGTGAACTCCCACGGGGTCGCGCGGATCGCTGTGGAGAATGCGGAGCGTGTGCTAGGGCAGCAATGGTCGTCTCTATGGCCTGAAGAGGTCCGCGACACCGTCGAAGAGGCAATCTCCGCAGCTTCTCGTGGGGAACGGCGGCAGTTCGATGCGGCCTGCATAACCCCCAGCGGTGAGCGCCGGTTCTGGCTGGTTTCTACTAGTCCGCTGACCAATGCCGACGGGGAAATCGAAGCCGTCCTGGCCGTCAATCGAGACGTAACCGAGCGCCGCCAGGCTGAAGTGGCGCTGCGCACGCTCAATGAGAGCTTGAGCAGTCAGCCTAAACTAGCCTTGGCCCACGCCGAGCTGGCCGATGCCATTGATGAGAAGTTGGGCCATGCCAACCAGCGGGCACAGCAACTGGAGGGGGAGCTCAATATTGCAAAGGCCGCCCAGCGTATGGCTGAGGCAATCGCAGAGCAGGCACAGAAGGGGGACGCGATTGGTCAGCTGTTGGCAGGGATGGTGCACGACTTCAACAACGTGCTGCAGGCGGCCTCCGGTGCGGTGGAGATGGTGCTTCTGAGCCAGGGTATCGACGATAAGAATCGCAAGCTTTTGGGCATGGCAGAAAGCGCGTTGCAGCAAGGGGCGACCATGTCGCAGCGGCTGCTCGGCTTTGCCCGGCAGCACCCTTATCTGCCAGAGAACGTTGACGTCGGCCGGGTCGTGCAGGGGATGCTGCCGCTGCTGAACCAAGCCGTGGGTCTCGGCATCACGATCGACTTCCGAGCGGAATCCAACCTCCCCCTGGCTATGGTGGATCTGCACAGTCTGGAACGGGCCATCATGAACCTGGTGGTGAACGCCCGGGATGCGTGCTACGATGCAGGCACCATCACCATTTCTACGGAAAGTTGTTCCATCGGGCGTGTGCCCGACGGCGCATCCCATTCGCCTGGCCGCTATGTGCTCGTGAAGGTTCACGACACCGGCCAAGGCATTGCGCCAGAGGTGCTTGGGCGGCTGTTCGAAGCCTACTTCACCACCAAGCCGCAGGGAAAAGGAACGGGCTTGGGCCTCTCTCAGGTCTACGGCACGATCCGTCGCGCCAACGGCTTCGTCGATGTCGAGTCAAAGCCGGGGCAGGGCGCGTGCTTCACCTTGGGCGTTCCTTGTCCTTGATGAAAGCCGTATTGCGGCGCCTGGAGCGCCGCAGCAGGCCACCGTCGCATTCTTGAGGAGTGTTTGCTGTCTAGCGCGTCAGTTGCGCATACAGCACAAACAGAAACATGGGCAGTCCGCTGAGCACCGAGGTGACCCCAAAAGCCCCCATGACGGTCAGCGGGGTCATGACCCACCACTGTGCCCAGCTAAAGCCCTGGTCCCGCTGTCGAGCCGCGTAGGCCTCCTGCGGGTAGAGCCGCTCTGCTTTACGCAGGCCCCGTCGAGCCATGAGGGGCCCAATGATGAAGCCGAGGGGTCCCAGGAACAGCAGGCTGAGCGAGAACCACCAGAAGAATCGGTTGTGCGGAGTGATAACCTTCCTGGGAGCAGCGCGCTGCACTCCGTCCCCACCAAGCCCACCCGCGGTGCCAGTGGACGTTCCAGCCATCGAATCGGTGTTCGTGCTCATTTGGCGTATGCCCTCCAGGTGCCGTCGCTCTTGGCATAGCGCAAGTTCTTGCTCAGCGGGACAGGCACCTGCCGGCCCTCGATATTGAGCACTGCCTGGCCGCGCGTGTCGCAGCGGTAGCCTTCGGCGCCTTGCGCTTCCACGCAGCCAGAAAGCTCGAAGTTTTGAATGTCGGTGACCTGGCCGGCGCCACTCTGCTGAAGCAGCGCGACCAGCGCCTGCTTGGCGCTGTCGCTCGACGGCTTGCCGCTGCAGGCGGTCAGGCCCAGTGCCACGGTCGATGCGACCAGGCCGATCCATGCGTTCTTCATGTCGTTCCTTTGTTGGGTGAAAAGGGAGGGAGGCCGAAGCGGGCTCTTACTTGTCGAGGTTGCCGTCGGGCTTAAGCCCCGCGATCCACAGTCGCGAATCCTTGAAGGGCGTCAGCATTCCCGACGGTCCCGGGTGCAAGTCGGCGGTCTGGATGAAACCGGAAACCCAGGCCACGCGCAGGGCGACGTCGACGGCGCGATCGGCGACACCAGGACGGCTAACGTTGACGACGAAGGGCTGGGCCGGCGGGTTGGGCCCCGTTGACCGCTGTGCGCCCGTGTTGGGCTTGCTGGGCGGCACCCGGATGCCGCTGAGCGAGTCGCGGCCTTTCCACAGGGCTGCGCTATTGAGCTCCGCCGTCTCGCCCAGGTCGTCCGTTTCCGTCACTGCAGCATCGAAGCAGGTGCGGAAGGTCTCGACGCTTGAGGCGGTCGGGCTGCTCCAGATGCGGGCTTCCGCGGTCCAGCAGGGCAGGGATGCCCCCCACTCGGTAAAGGTCAACGCGACCCGGGGCCAATCCAGCTTCCCAAGCTGGGCCTGCTGGTGGTTATCGCCCTTGAAGAGGTTGGGCAGCTTCCCGACGCCATTGATGGGCGTGTAAATCGAGCCCGTCCCCTGACTGCCGACCTTGCTGTCGGCGTTCGGCTTGATGCCCACCATCTGCTTGCCCGTGTCGGCTAACCCCTTTCCAAGTTGACGGAAAAAGCCGGACTTCTGCTCCGGCACCTCTTGGGCTTGGGCACTGAGTGGAGAGACGAGCGTCAACGCCAAGAGCGCAGCGAACGCTCCTTGTCCTGTGTGCTTCATACGAAAAGCCCCTGTAGACCGCCGGTCTGGCAGCATTTACGATAATCGCAGATGAGAAGCCATCATCCAAGCGGCACACTGAGGGAATTCAGCTTTCGTGCAATCTTCTCGATGCCCAAACCCAAGACACCGGCCACGGTCTATGGCACGCGTCTGCGCAATGCGCGGATGGCCATGGGCTGGACACAAGCCGAGCTGGCGGAGCGCATTGGGATGGTGGACTCGGTGTCGGGAGCCACTCGGGTGAGCCGCTACGAGACGGGGCAACATGACCCGGACCCTGCGACCGCTGAGGCCTTAGCAAAGGCGCTGGACTTGCCGGTGGCCTACTTTCATGCGACGTCGGACCTTCTGGCCGAGGTGATTCTTGTGGTGTCCCAACTGCCGGCGGCAAAGCAGCGCGAGGCTCTGAACCTTGTGAAGGACTTGCTCCCCACGCAGCATCGCTGAAGAGCAATGCTCCAGTCCCTCTTGGTTACATTGCCTACGTGCCGACCCGCCATTGAAAGTCAGGACGGCGCCGTTGCACACGATAGGGCCGTGCCATTGCATCCCCAAAGGCTCCGACTTTCTGATCGAGAGCTAAAGGCTGGCTCCTCGGCTTACAGCTAGACTAGCTTCTCATGCTGTGCGAACCGCATTCGAGACAATGGTGTCAACGAAGGAAGGAGCCGAATGCATGCAGTTCCAGTTTTGGTCAGCGGTGTTGCTTTTTCTAGGTTCCTACCTGCCTTTGGCTGTTATTTTGATGGTTCAAGACATCGCCACAAAATACTGGAGTGCACCACTATGCGGTTGGAAAGGGCAATGGAATTGCCAGTTCCAGATCCTTGCCCATTCGTGGTTGGCGTGGGGGACTGTAGCGGTGACTTTTGGGGCGTTGCTTTTGATGGTGGTTGCACTGCGCTCGGTTCGTCTCCCGCATCGCGTGCACGTGCAAGAGGTCAAGGCGATTCCCAATGACCTGATCAACTACGTGCTTCCTTACGTGGTGTCTTTTATGGGGCTTAGCTATGCTGATCCCCAAAAGCTCGGCGGCTTCTTGGTCTTTTGGGTTGTGCTCTTCCTCATCACTTATCGTTCTGGCCAGATTCTGATGAACCCTTTGTTGATCGTGCTGGGGTGGAAGCTCTACGAGGTCAAGGTAGGTTTGGGTCAAAGCGGTGCGATCAGGATGGCTCGAGTCTTGAAAAAGGGCCCGCTTGTGCCCAGCATTCAGATGGCGGAAGAGATACAGGACGTTTATCTAATGAGAGATCCATGACCGATCAAGCATTGCAGGCGCTACAGGAATTCGACCTCGACAGTGCCGGGGTCCATTTGTGGGTCTTTAAGTCCAGCACGAAGGCGGACCGGTTCTCCGCCAGCTTTGTCCGTATCGACGCCGCTTTAGAAGACGCGTTACGTAACTTTGCTAAGGCGGAAAGGGCAATGATGACCGAGTGGATTCCCTACGGCCACTTGGCTCAGCCCACGGAAAATGGCTGCCTTTCGGTCTCTGCGATCGAGACCGACTTTGCCTTACTTCAGGCGCTAGTGGATCGCCCAGAGCTCGAGCACGCCATCGAAAGCAAGGATCAGCTGAAGAACGCGATAGGCTATCTAGTGAAGTTCTCCCAGGAAGAGCGCGTGTTGTATGCGTTGCGCCGCTCTCCGGCTACTTGGAAAACCGCATATCGGAGGAAAGGGGTTGTCAATATGCTGTTCCAAAATGGCGAGCTGAGCGCCGTGGAGGGGGTGGATTTCACCTTGGAACCGGGATTCGATCTGTTCGCCTTGGACGAAGCGCTGCTTGTAGGCAACAAACGTGCCTTCGAGTCAATGATGAGGTATCGCGCAGGCTTCGTGAATGCGTTTGGTGAGCTTCAGGACGAGAAGCAGTTCGTATCTCTGTTTACAGACATGGCTCCTTTGGTCACATATGTCGGCAGCAATGGCACTCATTTGCGTCGCATGGCGGTCATCCAGGAACGCAAGCTCTACGACAATCCGAGGTATTTGGGTGCGCTGCGCGAAGTGTGTGAAAAATACCAATGGGGAGTGCAGTTCGACAAAGACGGACTGATCATTCCTACCAAGGAAACTGCTGCGGTAATCATGAAGCTACTCTTGGACCAGCGCCTGATCAGCGAGATCACCGCCATTATGTATGACGTGCCAAACGGCCACCGCGTCGACGCGGTTGAGTGATAACCGCAGCCTGAGAGCTTGGCGTGATTAGACAGCGGCAGCCCTCCGGCTCATCGGCTCAGTGGAGTTCCTGGAGGTCAACCGTCGGCAGTGCAGAGACCAGTCCTTATCGAACTGGAAACCTGGATGAGCTAGCGCCAGCGTAGGATCCCACCGGTATGAGCATATGACGTCGGCCAACGTTACGGATAGAACTTACTTGGGTCTGCCAAGCTCTCCTTAAACTGCCCACGCTCATACTTGGGCAACTCGACCGGCGGCTTGTATTTCGCCAGAATTTTGATTTGCTTGGCCCGGGCGAGCTTGGGCTTCTTGTGGAAATAGGCGTCATGCAAGACGGGCACGTTTTTCCGCAGCGAGTGGCCGGTGATGAGGGCGATGTCTTGGTCGGATACGTTCTTGTGGTGCAGCTCAGTGGCCAACGTGTGGCGGAACGCATGAGCGCCGATGCCCTTTCCGAAGCCCAAGGTCTTCATGTAGCTGCTGAACTGGTTCACCGCGCCTTGGCTGTAGCGCGCATTCGTCTCACCGGTCTCCCGGTTGACGCCTGCAGAGAGGTGGGGGAAGAGGCGAGGGTGCCCGCAAGCCTTGATGTCCTCCAGGAAGTCCAAGAAGCCGACATCGAGGAGTGGCTTGGGGATGGTAATCCCCCCACTTCTAGCGGTCGCCAGAAGTGGAGCTAAGCGGCCATCGCCAACTTCATGGCAGGCGTGATGCCGCCGAGCGCCATATTCGGGCGCTCGTGGTTGTACGTCCATAGCCAGCGGGTGGCTTTGTCCTGCACCTGGTCGATGGTGTCGAACAGGGTGCGGGCGAGCCAGGCGTAGCGGATGGTGCGGTTGTAGCGTTCAACGTAGGCGTTCTGCTGTGGCTTGCCCGGCTGGATGTGCTCGACCCGGATGCCAAGCCGCTGTGCCCAGGACAGCAACGCGCCACTGATGTATTCAGGGCCGTTGTCGCAGCGGATCACGGCGGGCTTGCCGCGCCACTCGATGATCTGCTCCAGCGATCGGATCACCCGGGCTGACGGCAGCGACAGATCCACCTCGATCCCCAGCCCCTCGCGATTGAAGTCGTCGAGCACATTGAACAGCCGGAAGCTGCGGCCGTCGGCCAACTGGTCGTGCATGAAGTCCATCGACCAGACCTGGTTGATGGCCTCCGGCACCGCCAGAGGCTCGGGCCGCTCACGCACCAGCCGCTTCTTCGGCTTGATCCGCAGGTTCAACTCCAGCTCGCGGTAGATCCGGTAGACCCGCTTGTGATTCCAGCCAAAGCCCTTCACGTTGCGCAGGTACAGGTAGCACAGGCCAAAGCCCCAGTCGCGATGGGCGCTCGTCAGGCGGACCAGCCAGTCGGCGATCCGGGCGTTCTGCTCGCTGGCCTTGGCCTGGTAGCGGAAGCAGGTCTGGCTCACCGCGAAGGTCTGGCAGGCGTGGCGGATGTTCGTGCGCCCGCTCGTGACTGCCGATTGGGCCATCTCGCGTCGCTGAGATGGCCTCACCATTTTTTTGCGAGCGCTTCCTTCAGCAGGTCGGTACTGAGCTGCGCCTCGGCGTACATCTTCTTGAGCCGGCGGTTCTCCTCCTCCAACTCCTTCATGCGTGCGACCATGGACACGTCCATGCCGCCGAACTTGCTACGCCACTTGTAGAACGTGGCCGAGCTGATGCCGTGCTCGCGGCACAGCTCCGGCACGGGCGCACCGGCCTGGGCCTGCTTGAGCACGGCGATGATCTGGCTGTCGGTAAAGCGGGACTTCTTCATGGAACCTCCTCGGGAAAGGGTACGAGAAAATTCCACTTCTGGCGTCTGCTAATGGGCGGGGGGATTACCGGATGGGCAGGGTGCGCACCGCTGCTTTGCCTTTCAGGCTTTGACGACTCTTGTTTCGATCCTTATGCCTGAGATCAGCGTCGACCGTTTTTTGGATGCGGATACACCAGACCTTGGCCTCCTCAACGATGTCGGCCACCTTCAGCTGAGCGAGCTCGTTGATGCGCGCGCCCGTATAGAGCGAGATCATGGGGAGCCACCACCGGTGGGGATACTTCTTGGCCCAAGCCGGGAACGTCTTGGGTGAAAAGATGCGCTGAAGCTCTTCCTCGTTGAACAAGCGCTCGGGCTTGTTCATGTCCACTACTAGGTCCTTCTTGATTTCGGGGAATGCGTCCATCGGCGACATGGGAATGGCTTTGGCCTTCACCAGCTTGCCGAAGAAAGACACCAAGAACCTTCTGTGCTTCTCAAGCGTGGCAGGAGCAGGTGGCGACACGCCAAGTTCCTTGCCCAGGGCAACAGCCTGCTCGAACGTGTAGTCCCGATACTTGGGATCGGACAGCAGAAGTGGCGGAGCCCAACGCATCAGGTCCCAGAGCTTGTAGATGTGAGCGTGGTCGATGCGGGAAACAGGAATGTCGCCGCAGGCAATCCGTAGAAGCTTCAGTGTGCGAGCCGTGGCGTCGATGGTCTCCTTGGCAAGGCAGCAGCGATCGCGATGGCCCAAGTAGTCCGAGATCTCAACCGACAGCAGCCGAGCGGGAGAGCAGAGGGGGAGGGGCTCAGGGTAGTGGGTGCGGTTCTTGCTGAGGCGCACCCTCCGGGAGCGTTCATCCGCGCGGTCAAAGAGTTCTAATGCGTGGATCGCAGCTTCGCGGCCCGTGATGTTGATCTCGGAGGCCCGGATGTTGCCAACATGGACATCCTTTATTTGCAGGAGACCGAAGGGGGCGGTGATGTAATCGCGGAGTTGTTGCTGGGCTGTAGATGACACGGCTTGCTTCCATTGGAACAATGGAAGTAGTGATAAAACAGCCCAGAAATTCGTCAATCAAAAAGGGCAGTTTTTTACTTTGCTTGAAGCAAACTCTACCTTAGAAGCTCGGACCCAACTTTTGGCAAAACTATTCTGTCTGGGGTGCACGCGAAGGGTCCATATAATTCAATGACTTAACGGTGTTTTGGAGAATAATGTCGAGTGATTTGCCCTGGCATTATTGTACTGTTTAATGCAAATAGGCTAACTAAAACAGCTCTCATGTTAGTTTTTAAGGTGTGCCATTCCTAAATGACTTACTCAAATGCTAGTATTATCTCGGTAGATAAAGCAGCCAAAAACGAGAGTTAACTAACATGGATCATTTCGAAGGTGTGGTGCTCGATTACCTCCGAGCGGACCGCGCGCTGTTCGTCAACAGCCAGTGCTGCATCCAGCTCAACGAGGGCGCCAACCCGGACACCAGCGGCCCGCATTGGTATTGCGATGCGGTGGCCGTGAGCTTCAAGGAACAGGCGGCCTACCTGTGCGAAATCAGCTACGCAGCCCGGTCCCCTTCGTTGATTGCTCGCCTGAAGGGATGGAACGAGCACTGGGACGGCATCAGGGGCGCCCTTGAGCGAGACAGCGGTGTGCCGCTGGACTGGACGGTGAGGCCTTGGCTTTTTGTCCCCGAGGCTCAGGCCGAGCGGTTGCGCGCCAGCAGCGCAGGATTTGGCAACCTTCCCAGCCCCCGCATCACGTTTTTGGAGGACGTGGTGCCTTGGCGCTATCGTTCCTGGAATCGCGGTGCATACACCGATACGACCCCATGACTCCACTGACTTTTAGCGCTCCAGGTTATGCCCTCCTGCAGGCGACCATGCAGTGCTGGAAGTGTGCGAAGGCCACTCCCGTCACAACGGTGTGGGTGCCTTCCTTCGTCGACAACGAGGGTGTGGAAGAGCCAGACGACGAGCCCGAGATAGGTGGCACGGCCATACTGGGCTACATCAAGGCGCTGGACTCAGGCACAGCGGCGCACATCCAAGCGGTTGCACCCTGGCTCAAGCCTGGGCGCTCGAAAACCGCGAGCGCGACCTATTGGGCCAACCACTGTGAAGTATGCGGGGCCATTCAAGGCGACCACTCCGTCAGGGGCGTGGACGGGCCGTTCTTTCCCCAGGATCAGGCTGGCGTGGACGCGCTCCAGGTCATCGCGGGCTGCGGCCCGTTGAGCGCGCAAGCTTCCGCATCCCAGTCCGGGTGGATGGACCTCGTGGCGAAACGTTTGGCCTGAAGTCGGCACAGCCACACCCGGCAATGGTTGCGTTAAACATCTAGGTCAAGTGGCTCTGACGGCGGGGCCGCAGCCCGGTTGGATGTCCCGTCACTTCTGTGCGGCCGTGACTTGGTCGCTTCGGAGATGCCTGGGGGAAGTTGGCGTCATTGGACGACGGCTGGCTCAGAACTTCCTGACATCCCGCAGGGCTTGAGACCTATGGTTTCAGGAATGCCAGAGGCGCAATCTGAAGCCGCCGGACACGGGACCGATGGTCGCTCACCTCGCGGGACGCTTGAGCAGCGTCGAGCCGGCAACCAGAGTGTCTAGGGTGGACGCTACGAGAACGGGCAGCGGCTAGTGGCATCCATGGGGCCTCGAGCTGAGCTATTCTCCAGCCATGGGCCTAGTAGGCGTCGTCAGTTGCTTGCAGCAGAAATTTCAGTCCATCGCTTGTCCAATAGATTCAAAAACAGGGTTCGTGGATGGAGCGAGGCACGTATCCATTCCAGGTTGCATCCGGGGGAGAGCACAAGTTTGCGACCGGCGTGTCAGTCCCGGGACATTTGCTTGCGGTAGATAGTCAATGGCACATCGAAAAAGGAGCAGGGGAACGAAGGCCTCTCGTTTGGAGGTCAAAAGTTAGGAAACAAGGGAAGGTGCATGATGCGCGCAAGACATGGAAAGAAGCTGGTGATGTGTGTGATGGGGATTGTGCTGAGTTGTATGTTCAGCTCAGTTGCTTATGCGCAAGCGGGCGTGAGTTCGGATGTTCCTGCGCTCACTGCTCAGAGTAGCCGAGCTGTCGCTAAGGAAATCGAGCCGGCGCTGCAACGATTTGTAGATCAACAAAAGCGCTTGCCAACCCAGGCCAAGCAAGTGCTGGTGAAGGCCACTCCAGACCCTGTGACAGGGATAGTGTGGATTGACCTCGATTCCGGCTACTTGCCAAAGGATGCGCCGGTCTTTACGGAGGATTTCGGTGCTCTGGTTAGAGATGTTGAAAACGAAGGCTATGAACTGATAGCGGGGGTGGTGAAGTTTCGTTACATCAAAGTGCGCATCGGCGGCAAAGAGATCAATGAGATCTATCCACCGGAGCACTTGAAGAAGAAAAGAGCAGGGGCGAGCACAAGTGCTGCCGCTGCTCCTGTAGCGGGGTTGGTTGTTCTAAATCCAGGGCATGGAAAATATCTCAACCACTCCGACGAAACGTGGCGCTATCAACGCCCGACGCCCTACGTTGGGACCGCTGATATCTATGAAGATACCGTCACGCCAGGCTATTCCTCAATGCTTGCAAGTCTACTGACGGAGCGAAGTGCCAACACTGCAACCAGCATCAAGCACACGCGCGATATAGGCAACACCAACATAGACCCCGAGAGCGGCCTGGCTTGGGCTGCACTCGGGGCCCGTTACTATTTAAAGCGACTCTACCCTGCCTTAGGCGCAACCATTTGGAATAAATTTCCAAATGGCTCTCCTTCGCGTAAACAGCCGGACAGGGCTAATCTTCGCGAATACGACGATGACATTCGGGCCAGGCCAGAATACGCAAATTATCTCAATGCTGAGACGTTGATTTCGCTACATACCGATGCTAGTGACAATGTTTCCGCGCGTGGCGCAACTGTCATTGCCAACATAAACGACGCTGATTCAAATCAGCTCGGGTTGAATATCCACTGCTACGTCACCGAGCAAATTCGACAGCTTCCCGCTTACTCCACATACCCTATTCGACCAGGCGTTAGGGATGGCGCCAATTACGGGGAGGTCCGAGAGGCATCAATGCCGACGGCCCTTATCGAGATTGGATTTCATAGCAACGCTGACGACTCGACAGCTCTCCGAAATTCAGTTTTTCGCGCTGCTGCCATGCGTGGCGTTGAAAAGGGTTATAGGACATTTAAGTCAGGCGAGACCACATGCTTGCCCTTCAAGATTGCATCCATTCCTACAGCTTCTGGTAAGTTTCGGGTGCGGTTCCCAGTGCCGGTCACACTTCAGGGACATCCGCGGTTTCCCGTCACTGTCGTGACAGTGCCCGTTAGCTGTCCGTCGACTTGGACGTGCAACAACAAGACAAACTCGTTTACGAAGGCGGTTGATAACGTGGTGACCACGACGTATTACTGCGATGCCCCAAGCACCAAGCCGGCGGCAAGCTTTAAGTGGAAAACAACCGTTAAAGATGCGGATGGGGTGGTGACAGCTGCTGTTGAGCATATGACTTCCTGCTCCGCGGGCACTTAGGCCAAACCCGACAGAGAAGCGCAGCATGAAAAGAAAAGTAGTTCTTTTTTGCTACGAATTTGCTGCGGCGACTAGACCGATTCTTCCGCTCATACGAATGGGAAAGAAAATTTGTGTGGCATCGCCTCGGTCGCCAGGAGGGGCTGAGCTTGGCCTGACCGAGGCTTTACACGGGACTTGATACAACGGGTCATCGCCGGGGTGATGACTTATGAGCAAAATCACAAACTTCACCAAAGTGCGGGTGACGACCGAGGAGCAATGCCAAGGAGGCAGGTGGGTAGCTCATGCATGCCTGCATGTGGCGTGGGCTGAACAGGTCATTGAAAAACTACCTAATGCTGGCTCTTCTCCGGATCGTTTTGTGTCCAGGGCACAAGCCCTCAGGGCCGGACGTCGGGCTGCGCTACATTGGGAGGAGTTCGGCGCGGATGTTGTGCGCTTTGGATTTCAATCGAGGTGAGTTCGACGGCATTGTTACTGAGCTGGAATCTGTAGATAGCATGTTTGGGACCAAAGCGCCGACCTGCGCTGCTGGCGGTGATTGGCAGTGTCATCCATCCTGATACTGAGCTGACCTCAGCAGGGACTTGTGGACCGTGACGAGGCGCACGATACTGTTGGCTGACCCCGGCACAGGAAAGATGCCGGCAAGCTATGATATGCACGCTAGGAGGCGGACGCAGATCGTCTTGAGAGCCTACGATTGACAACCGGTCCCCTGCATGCAATTGCCTATGTTAGTGAGGTCCGGCGCCCTTGGACACTGGGGGAGATCGATCGCTTGTTGGTTTCATCGAGCGCGCT
Organism: Xanthomonas citri pv. citri; assembly: GCF_000961215.1. Classification (NCBI taxonomy): domain Bacteria; kingdom Pseudomonadati; phylum Pseudomonadota; class Gammaproteobacteria; order Lysobacterales; family Lysobacteraceae; genus Xanthomonas; species Xanthomonas citri. The sequence continues at coordinate 3,835,640 of NZ_CP008998.1, read as the reverse complement.
GAACGCGCAGAACGCTATCACTGGCGTGCTGCTCTACGACGGTCAACGATTCTTCCAATACATCGAAGGTGCGCCCGCGCCTCTCCGGGATATCTACGACCGCATTAAACGGTCTAGCCGCCACGACTTGGTTGCTGAGTTGTATAACGATCAGATCACCGAGCGCTATTTCCCGAACTGGCAGATGGCGTGCCGAAAAGTGCAAACGGGTTCGATCGTGGAAGTCAGCGCACAACGGTGGAACCGTGCTCGCCTAGCATTAACCGTTGTAGGGGAAAAGCCGAGAGCGATCCAGCATCTGTTGTCGTTTTGGGAAGGGGCTGAGTTGCTTCTCCCTTCTTGAACAGCATCCTGGCCCCAAAATTTGGGACGCGACGACTAAGACAGTGCAAAAAAATGCCGCCGGCATCTACCGGCGGCTTTCAAATAAATCAACATTAAGCCACGTGCGTGTCAGTCGCCGCCTTTCTAGCGGCGTGAGATGGACTGACATCTGCCTTGGAATCTACATCAGATGCACCTGGTCGACTATCAGGAAGTTCCACTTCGTTTGTGAGAAATATCCTGACAACTCTGGTGCTTCTGAAGTTATATTATGGAGTCATTGGAGCGGCTATAAGGAATGCCGTCATGATCCGACATGTGGGTGATTATGCGCTTACGGCTCATGCTGCTGCTGTGGGTGCCAGTTCTTTCCAGAGATATTGGTATCGAGGTCTGGCGGCTTAACCCTGCGTTGCTACCAACTGGGGATATCGGGATTTGCGACCTACGCAGAAGCGGTGGCGCACGCCCGGGAGAAATTGAGATCGTGCGGAGTGTCGAGCACAGGCGTTTTATTGATTGGCCATCAGTCTTCTGGCACTCAAGCGTCTCTGAACTAGTCCTCGTCATCCTCTGGATCGACATAGGGCTGTTTAGAATTACGTTCCGCTTCTCTGATCATCAAGTCCAGCTGCTCCATGGACGCGCGCCGCCCGGCCGTCGCTGCTAGGGTTTCGGTTGAAAAGACGTCAGCCAGCATGGCTCCCTTCAGTGTTTTGTTCGATTGCCTTACATCATCGATGCGCCAGGATACCTTCCACTGGATGGATCCCTCCAGGAGTTCGCTGCGGGGAATTACGTGCACCGCAAATCGACTGATCATGAATAGCATGGTGGCTCCGACCGACTGAGCCCCTCAGACGGCCTTGATCTGCGGATATGCCCCATCGTTGCTAAGGGTGGTTTGATGTCGTGCAACAACTCATTGACTGCCACCAATGCTGCTGTCGACCAGGTAGTTGCCCAAGTATGGGGCGAGATTGCGCCTAAAAAGAATCGCAGCGCAACTAATTTCGATTGCATGTATTCAGTCAACCAAGCGATGCGGTGCGAACCAGGCTCTTCCATTGCAAGCGTTTTCCCCCGGGAGGCAATACAGGCGGTCGGGCACGGAGCTTCTTATGGTGCTGCGCCAAAGGGGGAGCAGAGGCATGGCTGGACAATCCTAGGATCTCGGCCGCAGGTGATGTGGGTCGGCCACAGCCTCTCGAAGTTGCGATGCGACGTTAGCTGCTTGTCCAAGGCAGGGATAGGCCACGATTCGGTTGCCAATGACCAGTGGGCGCGCGGCGGCCAGTTCGCCTCCTGTCTCATCCACTAGCGCGTTGAAGGCTTGCTTCCAGTCAAGACTTGGAGCGAATGAGAGATAGATAACGGTGGGCTTTCCCTGAGCCTGGAAGCTTTCCTCATTTGTCGGAACCTCGAATCCTACAACTGACAGCGGAAGGTGTCTCATTGATCAAACTCAGGGCTTCTAGAACAGTAAAGAGTTCACTTGGAGCGGCCTCATCATAGAGTCTATTTCATCTAAGGAAGAGCAGGCGGCACTAGCGCTTTCGAGCTAGTGATTCGTTAATCGTTTATTTTCGACTGCATTGGTTGGCTTGATTTCACTAATCGCAAGGCGGCAGCTGCTTAGGATTGCATCCAGAAAACACGGGAATGGCGATATGTCGGACGCAGATGAAAAAAATGAAAGAGACACCGAAACGAGGCTTCGCCGCGTTATCGGTCGAAGCACGATTGGAGTTGGCCAGGCGTGGCGGAAAAGCGGCGCAGGCCAGTGGAAATGCGCACCGATTTTCTTCCGAAGGAGCGATAGAGGCCGGCAGAAAAGGGGGGCTGGCGATCAGTCAGAACAAGGATCACATGTCTACGATTGGCAGAAAGGGTGGGAAGGCGATGCATGCCCAAGTGGCGTTGGAGGACGTTTTCTCTCCCATTGAGAGTGAGGCATCAGGCAGTTAAGAGAGATCATTGGGATTTACCTAACCGATCTTCTTGCTTTGCAGTCAATGAGGTGTGGCACGTGGACCGTCAATGCCACCGCGGCGTTGGGGCTTGATTTTTATTGTCGCCAGAGGACAGCCGAGTTGCATCCTCAACTTCCAGTGTTTGGTGCGCTGCTTTCAGCACACGGCTTGCTCCCGAAGCTTTGAACCTTGGGGTTGACCGGTTCCATGTTGATGACCCAGGAGGCTAGATTCTGGGCATGCTTCGTCAATGAGCGTCGACGGCGGGGCGCAACCGACTCTAGCGGTTTGTGGACGAATTGGGGCGGGTGACGCTTTTCGGTGTGGACAAGTCCACCTTAGAACTACGCAGCTATGAATTGCTCGATGTGGCTGACCAAGTGCGCTCGCTTATAAGGCTTGTTAAGGAACCTAGTTCGGGTGGGTAAGAAAGGCGGAGCGTAACCGATTCCCGAAGTCAAGATAGCGGGCAGATCGCAGCCATCGCAGCGGAGGTGGTGGATCAGCTCCCTGCCATCCATGGGGCCAGGCATCAGCAGATCGGTAAAGATAAGTCCCACGCCTGGATGTGTCTGCAGCCGATGCATGGCTTGGCTAGCGTTCTCGGCCGTTACAACGCGGTAACCACATTCTTCCAGCAGCATCTCAGCCAGCTGGCGCGTCAGCGCCTCGTCATCGACCAGAAGGATGATGCATTCAGGAGGAGCGATCATGGAGTCTCAACGGTGTGGGGTTCTGAGCGAGACCTTGGTCCATACTGTGCGAACTATGCGTGATTAAATGCCCCCTCTTACTGAATGAAAAATACTCTGATGTCGCAAGATCGCTACCGCCAGATGGTGGAGCTGTCTCCTGACTCCATCAAAGAAGTTGCGCTCGATGGCACGGTGAGGTTTGTCAATTCTCACGGCCTCGCCCGCATTGCCTCAGAGAACGCCGAACGTGTTGTCGGTCATCCGTGGTCGTCGTTGTGGCCAGAAGAGGTCCGGGACAACGTGCATGATGCGATCGCGGCCGCTGCGAGAGGCGAGTGCCGACAGTTCGATGCCGAATGCACTACTCCGAGCGGTGAGCGGCGCTTTTGGCTCGTCTCAACTAGCCCACTCAAGAATGCGCTGGGCGAAGTGGATGCTGTGCTAGCCATCAATCGCGATGTGACTGAGCGGCATCATGCCGAAGTCGCGTTACGCACCCTCAACGACAGCTTGCGTAGTCAGGCTGGGCCGGTCAGCGCGCAAACCCACCTGTCCCATGTCGTCGACGCCCGTATGGGCGATTCGCACCAGCGCGCTCGCGATCTTGAGGGTGAGCTCAGTATCGCTCTCGCAGCGCAGCGCATGGCGGAGGCGGTGGCCCAGCAGGCCCAGAAGGGAGATGCAGTTGGCCAACTTCTTGCCGGCATGGTGCACGACTTCAACAATGTGCTTCAGGTCGCTTCGGGTGCCGTGGAAATGGTGTTGTCGCGAGGGGATATGGACGACAAGAACCGTGTCCTGCTCGGCATGGCTGAGAGTGCCCTGCAGCAAGGTGCGGCTATGTCAAAGCGCTTGCTTGGCTTTGCTCGCCATCATCCCTATTCGCCCGAGAGCACCGATGTCGGCCGAATTGTGCAAGAAATGATGCCGCTCTTGAGCCAAGCGGTGGGATCAGGAATTGTCCTCGATTTGCACATAGAGCCCAACCTCCCCATGGCCCTAGTGGATCCCCACAGTCTCCAGCGCGCCGTTATGAACCTGGTTGTCAATGCCCGTGATGCGTGCGGCGCCGCTGGCACGATCACCATCGCTGCCGGGAGCCGCTTGGTGCAGGAAGTGCCGGAGGGCGCGGCGCACGCGCTTGGGCAGTATGTGGTGCTCAGTGTGCGCGATACGGGGCAGGGCATCGAGCCGGAAGCACGCGATCGCATATTCGAGGCTTACTTCACTACCAAGGGACTAGGGAAAGGCACTGGCCTTGGCCTTGCGCAGGTTTACGGCACGATCAGGCGCGCAAACGGATTTGTCGATGTGCAATCAACACCAGGTCAAGGTGCCTGTTTTACCCTTGGCATGCCTTGCCCTTGATCATCGAGTCATGTGGCTGACCTCTAAGGAGCACTTGGCGCTCCCGCGCGGCCTCCAGATCCTTTAGCCGCTTAGCGTAAGGCACGCTCATGCCGCCAAATTTACTGCGCGACAGCTGTCGTTAGGCTCCAAACTAATGCGCCATTGCGAGGGGGGGCGTCTTGCACGCGCGCTAAGGATGACTGGTATTGCCTCTCAAAGGACCAATCTTGATGAGCTGGTGGACATTGTTAAGTTCCTGCATCTGTCGAAACCAGCTTGCTCCCCACTTTGCATTCAGACCTCTACCGCTCAACGACGACTGAATGCGCCGTGCGATAGAGACTAACCCAGCTTCACTGCTGCCAGGCAGAAACACGGCGAACTCACCCTCGGCCAAGCAGGCCAAGCTGTCCTGAGGCCGCGTGGCCTGTCGAAGCAGCCCGATGGCGGTGGAGGCGTCTTGGTCTGACCCAGTTTGATTCCCAGAACTGGTCAGGTCGATATCGAAGAGCAAGATGCCGCCTTGCTCATCGCTATGGCGATGGTCCGCTGCCGATTGGAGCAGCTCACGGAACGTTGCCGGGTCATAAAGCCTGTTCAAAGTTGGCTCTTCGGGTGCGCCGACTGTATCAACAGAAGTCGGGCCAGCCGACGCAAGGTGTTGCGCCCAGGATCCGGCCAAGACCCTTCCGAAGGTTTCAACCAATGGCAATAGGGGCTCAACGCGATCTTCGATGATGCGATTATTCAGACCGCAGAGCATCCCCTCTACCTGGCCAGGTATTCGAATCGGCACCCCTAGATAGCTTGCGATGCCGAGTCTTGTGGCCACAGGGGCCTGAGCGAGATGCTCGTATCTCCGTAAATCAGGGGCGAACTGCGGGCCACCCATTACCATCATGCTTCGGCAGACCGAATCGGGCCAACTCAGGAATTGGCCGGCCTCGAGACCGAAGGAATCGTCGACACACGCTCGGATGATCCAGTAGTCGTTTTTAACTTCCGCGAAGACCCATGTCTTCAAAGGAGTCAAATCAGCAAGACGGTCAAGTAGCTCGCGCGCGGTGTCTTCTAGCCCAGCGAAGGGAATCTGGGTTTGGAGCTGGCTGGTCATCGATAAGAGCCTCAGAGATCATCTTTCTAGCGGCACAGACAGCATCTTCTGTAGTAGGTAGGCAATGGCTTTGTAAGTAAAAATAGCTTAAGTCGGTGACCGAGGCGGGGCATGGCGCCAAGCTGGTGGAGATAGCCGGCCGAACCATGCAGGAATTGCTGAGCTCGGTGAAAGAGTTCAGTCAGATCGTGGGCACTATCGCAGCGGCTAGCAGCGAGCAAAACGTTGGCATCGAGCAGATCAGCCAGATAGACGGCGCGACACAGCAGAATGCCACGCTGGTGGATACCATGGGGTCGTCGGCTCGTTCGTTGGAGAACCAAGCCTCGTTGCTTGTGCAAAGCGTGGCAGAGCGCGGACGCTGCGCCCCGGCCGAGACTGCGCTAGCGCTCGCATGCCAGGTCCTGTTTCTCGGCCCAGCCGGAGCGTTGTGCACTGCCGTTGCCGGCAGTTGCAATGCGGTCACGGGGCCTGCTTCAAGTGAGGTCAAGAATTTGGTATGGCCTGGCCAGGCACGCAGTGGCGCACCAGGGTTTCGCTGGCCGCGGCTCTGAGATGCGAAGATGTAGAAGGTCGCAGAAACTGAGGCGGCCACTCTATCGGTGGGTGAGGGCGAGGCATTTGCCCGCACAAGCTTGCCAGCGCTAGCTGTGGATCATTCACGTGGATACGAACTTGCAACCCGCCAGTGCGTGGATGTTCGTGTGTAGAGAGAGTTCTGGTTTGCGTTACAGACAGCTCGCAGCAAATTTCTGATGACGACAGTGAGGGTAAACAAATGGCACATCCAGTTGCCACAAACGCTGATCTTGCCGATGCGCTGGCAGCCTTAGACGCACGAGACGACGCAGCGAGTAGTCGTCATCTCGAGCGCGCTGCGCGCCAAGGCTCCATCATGGGACGCGCCATCAGGGACGTCCTGGATGATGGGAACTCTCGCAACGCCTATGACAAACCGCGGGCCTTTGAACTCTTTGTTCGTGGCGGGGGCAACCTTGCCCTCTATGAAGCCGTAAGCGCGGAGTTGGCCAAACTCTACGATGCGCTTCGGCCAAGCACTTTGTTAGACATTGGCGCGGGCGATGGCATGGCGTTGGTGCCTGCAATCGAGGCAAGCGGTCATGTGCCCGATCAAATTGACGTTGTTGAGCCCAACGATGTGCTCTTGGGCAAGCTGATAGCGTCGCTCCCTCTCGTCCGGGGGTATCGGATGACGATGGAGAATTTTGCAGAAGGGTTTGATGACGAGGACCATTGGGACTTGGCGCAATCCACGTTCGCTCTCCAGTCGATCGAGACAAAGACTCGTGAGCAGGCGTTGGCAGCCTTGGCTGGTCATGTGGATCGACTTGTCATCGTTGAGTTCGATGTGCCAGATCTGACCCCAAACAGCGACGCCTATTACCAATCGCTTGCTCACCGCTATGAACGGGCCGCGTCGGAGTATAGTGAGGACGCTGCGCTGGTAGCCGGAGGATTCCTTGCGCCCATGCTCTTGGGGCAGCTTCGATCCATCGCGCCCTCCAACCATGAGCAGCCGGCAGACGCTTGGGTGGCCGAGCTGGAGAGGGCGGGCTACCGCGTGCTTAGTAGAGCCAACCTGCACGATTACAGCTGGTCGACTGCGTTCTCGCTGACCGCTGCTCCAAAAGGCTGAGTCGGCAAGCTATCCCATCAGGTCTAGGTGGCATGCAAGGAGCGCCACCGCGTGTAGTGGTGGCGATGCCATGTCTCATGTGGTGCGACAACGCCACCGATACTCAAGCCCATGGACAGAGCCGAACTGCGCCTTCATCTCGAACGTCTCGATGCTGCGGTGCCCGCCCTGCGGGCCTCAAGTCCTGATCGCCGCCACTTTTGGCGAGCTTTCGCCAGCATGGCCGCTGCCATCGAGAGCAAGGCAGCGACGAGCGAGGACGCGCAGTTCGTCGGCCGTCGGGCCGAGGAAATCTTGTCCTGGCACGGGCTGGAAAACACGGACGAACACGTCTGAGTCCATTGGTGTCGACCAGCTCATCCCAATGCCTGCTTCTCAGGCGCAGCGGTGCTGCGTAGGAAAATCATGCACAGGACTGTAGTAGCCCATCACTGGCTGCAAAGCCCAGTCATCGCCTGCTGACTCAATCAACCCCGCCCATCCGAATGCCGTCTAGCCCGCAGCCTTGTAGGGCATGCATGGTGCTGTCTCCACCAGCGCTGGGCCTCTTAACGGAAATCCTTGCTCCGCTGTCCCGACCGCAAGGGCAGGCCTCCTCCTCGACGCTGAAGCTCTGTTGCGGCCCTTCGCTGCGCGCCGCTTGAGCGGTGCTCACTCCCGGGTGCGGTAGGGCCGGACGCTTCGCCTGTCGGTTCCCACGAGGCGCACAACGCGCTGGTGGAGAAGAACCGATGAAGCGCACCCAAGACCGAGCAGTCCAGTATCAACTTCAGATGGACGAGGAGGGCATCTTGCTCGCCGCCGCGACCATCTTGGAACAGCGCCTTCAACGCCAAGGCCGCATCCACAGCCCCGACCAAGCCGGCGACTACCTAGTTGCCCGCTGCGCTCACCTGCCGCACGAAGTCTTCGGGGTCGTCTTCCTGGACAACCAGCACCACATCATTTCTACCGAGCACTTGTTCACCGGCACCGTCGACGGGTGCGATGTCCACCCGCGAGTCGTGGCAAAGCGCGCTCTTGAGCTCAGCGCTGCCGCAGTCATCCTGTTTCACAATCACCCGAGCGGCAACCCGGAGCCCAGCGAAGCCGACCGCAAGGTCACCGAACGCCTGAAGCAGGCGCTGTCGCTTCTGGACATCCGCGTCCTCGACCACCTGGTTATTGGCGGCCAGCAGCACGTCAGCCTGGCCAGCAGGGGGTGGGCATAGCCCGCCCCCTCATACCTGTCCCTAGAAGCAGACGACAGCGGCAGTCCCGTGCTGCCGCTCCGAGGTTCACATCCACCAAGCCACGGCTCCTCTCAAAAGCCTTATTTCTTGCTCGGAATAAGGGCCACTACAAGCTTGGTCCCTTTGGGTAGTTCCGCGCGCAGTTGCGCTTCCATGACTCCATCTTTCAAGTCGAACCAAGGGTCCATGTAGCCGCCTGGAACCTTGAGCAGGTAGTGATAGCTCTTATATCTGACCCGGCTATAGATACACACGATGGTGCCACTGGGCAGCTTCGCGGGAGGGTTCCAGTCTGCGACGACCTTTACGTCTTTCTTGTAAAGAGCATTGGCTATCTCGTCTATCTCAAAGCCTTCCGGGTGGTCGTCTATTCCGCCTGACTTCTCCTTCTCCAGTAAGCGCTTTGCCCGCTGGTATGGGATGTCCAAGATCGATGCCACGCAGGCAGCCGCACAACCCAATTCGTCTTCCTGCGATACAAGTTCGTATTTCCGCATGCGTCCTATCCTTGTCTGAAGTTGCTGCATTGTATGGCTATCCATACAGCTGGAAAGGGCCGCGCTCAGCTGTCCATGGCGAAGGGTAGGGCGGTAGACTCTTGGGCAGAGCAATGGGTTGACACCCATATGGAGACCGAACGCATGGAAACGAAGACGATCAACGAACCCAAGGTCGGTGAGTTCTTCCAGTTACGTCCCGATGCCCGCAGAGGCGGAAAAGGCCACGGCGTGGTCTTCGAGAACGAGAAGGCATTGCTGTCGCCGCCGCGGCTCATCTTGAAGCCGGACGAGGGTGGGTTTCCGCCACTGCACGAGACTCCGCGCTTGGTCTACAACCCCAGCGAAGGGGAGTTGCCGCAGGACCTGGAGGGCGGCTTCAGTGGCTATTGGTTGGTCTCCGAACGGCTCCGCCAAGTGATGGAGTCTGTGGACGCAGATGCCTTCGTTTTCGCTGACGCCGACTGTCGCCTGGCCGATGGCTCCAAGGGGCCGACGTTCTTCCTCTGCGATGTCGTTCGCACGTTGGATGCCTTGGACGAGGACGCGTCCGAACTCGACATCAAGATCAGCGATGACTATGAGGACGGGAAGTATTACAGCTTGGCAGGCGGGAGTCGTTTGGCTTTCAAGCATGACGTGCTTGGAGAGGCCCACGTTTTCAGGCTTCCTTTCCATGGCGGTGTTTTTTGCGATCGGGTGTTCAAGGACGCTGTTGAGGCAGCGGGGATTGGCACCGAAGGCCAGTCGGATGGCCTCTGGTTCTACGACGTAGTGAACCGTTGACGCGAGCCGCAAGCCAACAGGAAGGAGCCTGAGTCATGCCGAACTATCGGACGCTTTTTCAAGATCACCACAACATTGAACAGCAGACGCTCAAGAACAGCGAGTTGCTGGCGAAGCTTCAAGAGACGGGCCGGTTCGACATTCACGCCCCAGAGAATCGCCTGTTCTTGCCGTCCGATCCGCAGTTCGCTCAGGCGTTGGACATTACGCCGCACAGCGGCGGTCCTCTTGGTGCTTACCAAGATGGCGTGATTGAGCGCTTGGACGATCTCCAGGCGACGCGGGATGGTCGCGCCGCCTTGCGTGGTGACCCTGAAGCATTGGAGCGCGTTGCCCAGCGTGTGGAGCAATTGCGCGACACCATCAAGGTCGGCTTGATCAATGGCGACTTGAACACCAATACGCCAGTGGGGCTTTCGCCCTCACAGGCGAGCGCGAAAGTTCAGAACTTTTTCCGTGACACCCCGGGCTATCACCAGGCCCACGCTCCACAGATCGATGCTCTGAAAGGTTTCACGGGAGTGGACCACGGCTGGGGTGGCGTGGCGAACTCTGAGTCCCGCATTGTCACCGCGCTCGATCAGATCCAGGTCAGCAGCACGGCCATTGCGCGTGGAGGGAATCCAACGCTGCAACGAAGTGGGCTCTCGGTTGCCATCGCCAATGCCCATCACGACGGACGTGTGGTGCTGTCAGAGCAGGGCCTCCTCAAGGTTGAGCAAACCTTGGGTGAGGAAGCTGCACAAAACCTCCGAGTGCCGCGCGGGCAGCGCGGTGATGTCGCCATGCAGCTGTTGATGGGCGAGGCTTCTGCTCGGGGCCTGACCCGTGCCGGCGGACTTTTGACCACCGGCGCGGATGCCGTCATGACCGCGCGCACGGCGTCGGCATTGATGGAGCAGGGCAACACGACGGCCGCCCAGTCGGAGGTTCAGCACGCCATTGCCCGTAACGCAGGCGGCTGGGCTGGTGGTGCTTCCACAGCGGCCGCGCTGGGCAGCAGCGGTGGCTTTGTGCCTGCGGCCTTGGTGGTTGGCGACGCGGTCCTGATGAGCAAGGCCTTCGACAAAGGCGCTGACTTGTTGGACAACCGCGCCATCTACCACCAGACCGACAAGGCGGGCGTAGAGTGGCAGTTCAACGGACGGGATTGGGAACGCCAGGGCGCTTTCGAGCGCGCGGCCGATGGACGAGACACTCCCAGTCAGGCTCCGGTGGGAGCCAGCTACGCCAAGTCCCAAGAGTTGGGTGCCATGGCGAACGCCAAGGCCGCCGAGTTGGCGTTGGGCAAGGCGCCGCCGCCGCAGGATCCGTTCAATCTCCCGGCCAAGCCGAGCGACCAGACGGGATTGGACAACCAAAACTGGCAACGCAATCCGGCCACTGAGTCCTGGGAGCGCCAAGTCAAGACCGGCCCGGCGGGTGCCAACGACCGTGGCGTCTACGAGCCACAGATAGCCAGCCCGGAGCAAACCCAGCGCCTGAACCAGGAAGCCCTGGGGCGCATCGAGAACAACATCGCCACCGGTCGCGAGGCCATCGCCCAGGCCTACCTGGAAAGCCATGCCGCCCAGCGTGGGCAGGACTACGGGGTTGCAGTGCCGGAAGCCGTAGAGAGCGCCCGGGCAAAGCCCGACCAGGTCCAGGGCCATAACGGCCAGCTCTACCAGCGCAACGAGGCTGGGCAATGGGCGGGCAAGGACGGAGTGGCCGCCGGCAACCTGGCGGTGGAACTGGAGCTGACGAATCAGATGCGCCAGCCCTCGCTGGAGCGCGCCCAGGAAACCTTAGCGGCCATTGAGGCTCGCCCAGCGCCCACGCCGGCGCAGATGGAGCACAACGAGCTCCTGCATCGCTACCGGGCCGCGGGGGTCGACCTCAACGCTCAGGAGAATAACCTTCAGGCGGTGGAGCTGGCCACCCAGCGCACTAAGCATTCCGAAGGCCTTGCCGGCCCGACGATGCAGCAGCTGAAGCCGAACGAGCAGGGGCAATACGGCTACGACAGTCCCATTGCCCATTACCAAGTTGACCAAGACGGGGTTGCCCACCAGGTCGCGTTGACGACCGCTGAGGAGCTACGCCAGGCCAAGGCCGAGCTGGGCCAGCCGGCCATGGCGCACGTGCCGACGCTGGGCGCGGTTTCGGTGACCGGGCCGGGGCGCAGCAAAGAGCAGGAGGCCGAACCGGCTCAGGAGAAGGCGGCGCCGGGGCCGGTGCTGGCCGACAATCCTGCGCACCCTGACCACTCGACCTACCAGCAGATCCATTCCTGGGTGCGTGGCACGGGCAACTGGAACGTCGAAGAGAGCAAGAACGTCACCGCCTCGCTCTACAAGCAGCAAACCGAAGACCCGTTGCTGCAGCGGGTCGACAAGGTCACGGGCGGGCTGGGCAAAGACGGGGCGGAGAACGTCTTTGCGGTCTATGCGCCCTTTGGGGACAAAGGACCCTTTTTCCATGCCCATGTCGACGGGCGCGAGGCCTCGCAGGAGCCGGCCCAGCAGAACCTGCAGCAGGCGGAGGTCATTAAGCAGGACCAGACGCGACAGCAGGCGTTGGAAGAGACACAGCAGCAGACTGCACGGCAAGACCAGGCGCGACCAAGCCGGTCGCTGTAAGCGCTTCTGTCTGCGCTGGCCACAGTACTCGATCGCGGTCTCTGCTCTTCTCGCCAAGTAGATGGCCGTGGGTTAATGCTGTTGCAAAGGATCTTAGGCCCTCAGAAAGGAACTTAAAGTGCTGAAGGTGGCCTTCTAGCGAGGTATCGATGCTCCAGTCACGGTGTAAAGATAAGTCATGCAAAACGCGCCCTAAAGTAATCGACACGTAGAACTGTGCATTTTGGAGTAATCGCCAGTTCAGATGGCTTTGCTCTCCTCGGTGAACCAATAGGTTTCGAGCTCTGTAAATTCGATAAATTTGCCATTCAATACGAAGTTTGGACTGCTCAAGTCGGCGTGCTGTCGACTCCGGGTCGTGAAGCTCCTTCCATGCTTCGTAAAGACGATGCCTTAGAATCGGGCTGCTATCGCCTGCCATAGCAAGAAGTGCGAGAATTTTGGGATTATTTTCGGGTCCGCAGAGGGCCGCTAGGACCTCATCGATAGCAAATTTATTTTCTGTCGACGTAGGGAATAACGCCTTATCAATTGGTAAGCCAATGAATTGTCTAAAGGAGTGGATCTCTAGAGCGAAGTAGGTGACGACCCTGTCGATCCTTCGCCAGCTGACAAGCGGGGCAATCTTTTTCGCAACTCTTTCGCCTATAGCAGCGGGGCCTGCGGGTCCACTCAATGTTTCTAGTGCCGTCCATAGGTCAATGATGGCGGCGCGCGGATCTTGAGCTGCTACTGCCAATCGATGACACTCCAGAGCACTCGACAATCGACCTTCCAGCCTTGAACCTAAGCTTTTGACTCGGTCGCGGGCTAGATAACGATGTTTACTTCGTGGAAGCAATCCGAAATGAACACTTGGTGCAATCCGAATAATTTGAGCCTCTGGACCTGGTCGCTTCACCAGGATCTTGTCGTGAACCTGAAAGGTTGGGGAATTTCGATAAAGATTATGAACGTCCATGAGCGCTGAAAGTGTGCCGGCGGCTAAGCGCGCAGCAACCGTAGCAGAAGCGGCGACTACACTAACGACGACATGGGTTTGCTTGGAATATAACTTCAGCCATGGTGCCGCTTCTTGTTTGATCCCATTGATATCAGGGCCTTCGCGAAGCCGCAGCGAGGCGGCGCCAATTGTAGATGCGATATCTCCAAGTTTTCCGGAAACCGCGAGAAAACATGTCCACTCTTGCTTATGCGATAGTAACGGTGCAACTAACCTATCAATCACCTTTGACGGAGCTAGTTGCAGCAAATCTTCGCCAATAGCTTCGATGGATTCGTCCCTGCATCCTCTATACTGAACTTGCGTAGCTAAGGTTGAAAGGCGCGAAACTAAGGCGCTCTTCGGAATTTTGGGCCTGGATGCTAGTGCCTCGGCATCTTTCGCGAAACGCCGGGGTGCATCGCCAAAAGAACTGATCGCGATTTCTATTGATTGACGAAGACTGGCTTCCTGGTTGTTAGCTCTTCTGCAGCTACTCAGGACTCGTTCAAGAGAATACTTTAGCTTCCTGTCGCCTTGAAGAAGCCTTTCCTCATGTTGCATGAGTAGCTCTAGCTCAGTGGCAAGCATCTCCAAATGAGCCTGCCATCTCGCGTCGAGCGCAGCTACTGAGGCTACGTGCAGAAGATCCTCTAACAGTAAAGAAAGATCCAGCGTCCGGCATTGGAACGAGTCAGGCGAGGTTGGCAGTAGCAATTCGTGCCAGACTTGGACCACAAACAGGCTGTCACGATTGACAGTCGGATCAAATAGAGTAGCCGGGAATTCTGGAAGCCACATACGAAAAAAGGGCTTTGGCCTTTCAGGATCTGCCTATGGCAGTCCTAATTGGCGAGCCCTATATCTCGTTGTCCGAAGACGTCTAAATACATTACGCTCTCCTGTCCTTGGTGTCAAGGGGGAGCGTGCACGTGTCCTGCGGCCCCTGTCAAGATGTCTGACGACGCGCCAGCCGCTCAAGACTCACTGGCTAATGGTGCCGCTGATTAAGATTGGGAGGCCCATCTCGCAGGGGATGCTTGCCATATCCAATCTCCCGCGAAAAGCAGGGAGAATTTTATACAAATTCTTGTCAAAGGGCGCTGAGAAGTCGAAAAGGACTGACATCTTGTCTTATGGTCACACTGCGTTGATTTGGTTCACGGCACGGCATGATGGGGCAAGGGGCGCCCTGGCCGACTTAGGGCGCCAATGCCCACAAAGTTTGGCCTAAAAGCCTATGGTTCTGCCGCTGCACACTTCAGACGCATGGCCAGTCAAAGACTGTATTGCCGCAGGATGGGGCCGCGAAGCTTCAAGCAAAATGAAAAGCGTGCTCGCCAGCCTAGCCAAGGGCGAAAGCACGTTCGCGCCTGATCGATCCTGGGACGCGCTCTTGGTCCGCCTATTCCCCGAAGTCGCCCGCTTGTGGGTCGCGGAACCTGGGCAAGTGGCGAAGACCGCATTGACTACGACTAAGCAGGATCTGAGGACCTAGGAGGGTCCATCATGGAAGACACCGAATCGTTGAAATTTGAAGACTGGCCAGATGCGGTGGCTTTTGTGCCCTACGTGGGCAGCCGGTATTATCTAGAGGGCTTTGGGGGGCGTCGTGTGCTGCTGTTAGGCGAGTCCCACTACCGCGAAGACGGGTTGACCGACGACCCCGCCTTCACTCGCCCTTTCACCCGTGACACGTTCGGGGACATGGAGACCTGTGAGCGGAAGGGCGGGGGGAAGTTCTTCGACGAGCTGGATCGTTTGCTGACGGGCAAGGGCACACCAGCGCTCTCCGGTGCAGCGCAAGCTTGGGAGCGTGTCGCCCTCTGCAACCTGTCCCAGCGTTTCGCTGGCACCGCAGCAGGACATCGCCCGTTGGGCTCTGACTTCAAGGACGGCGGGAAAGTTCTGGTAAGCGCCATTCTTCCGATCCTCCAGCCAGAGGTGATCTTGGTGCTCGGGCGGACTGCTTGGCGCATGTTCGCGCATGGTGAGCGCACCGATCGGCCTATCTTCCATGCGCGCTATGTCAACTCAGAAGGGCGTCGGCGCCGCTACTTGGAGGAGCGGCATGTGTGGGCGCTTGATTACGGCAATGGTATGGCGTGGATGACTTGGGTTTACCACCCCTCGTGGAACGTGGATTGCTGGGAGGACCGGGCGGCAGCATTGCGGCACCTGCTGGAGTGTCCACACGACAGGCCAATGGCATGACCGAGCACCCTTTAACAAGCGGGATTCAAGCCGTGCTGTCATCCGTTCGCCAGCGGAGGTCGCCCACAGCGCAAGATATTGCTCAAGAAGCAATAGAGGCCAGGGAAAGCTTAGAGACCAACATGGGGTGCATGTCGCAGATCGGCATCCCGACGGGCAGCGAGCGTCATCGGGTGGCTTTCAGTTGCTGCGGGCATCGATGGACTACGGCCGCGCATTGCTCTTCTTGTTAGAAACCCATCCCATCGATCTGCCGGCCGTGGCGTTGGGGATGCATCGCTCGCAGATCGAGCAGTTCCTGCGAGCGGTGTTTGTCCAGTTCCTCGCCGACGATGATCAGTTTCAAGACTTTCTTGAGGAGGACCGAGGCCCCCGCAAGAAGAATGAAAAAGGAAAGTGGGTCGCCATTTCATTAAAGGACTTGGCCGCCGACGTCGAAACGACCATTGCACGAATAGGTCAGGACGAGGAGCCCCAAAAGCTTGCCCGCACCGTAAGCAATGTGTGGGATCCGCTTTGCGGGTTGGTCCATGGCGGACGGGCATCCGGACTATGTATCAAGATCCGAATGGTCAGATCGGTGCCAACGTGCCGGCAGGCATTTTGTTTCAGGCCACGGTCAATTCGGTGGCGACGACAAACCTCTGCGTTATCACTGCCCTGAGCGCAGCGGGGGTTGGTGCATGGGAAGAAAGCGATGTGGTTGCCTGTGCTGCCGCGGCTATGGCTCGTTACATGCGTCAGCGCATCGCGCGGATGGACCGGCTCGCCTTTTACACCGATTGACTATAGAAAGGGTGTCTCAGGTGAGCGTTCGACATCATGGGGTACCGATGCTTAGCCCGTAAATCCACTGCGGGCACCATTTTCCCTTCGCCAGCTGACGTTGCACGAATGTTCGGTAGTCAGTAGCTGAAGGCACAGGCGCAGTCCGCTTGTGCCGGCGGTGGTTGCAAGCCGCATGAGCAGCCACAACGTTGCCGACCACGTCTTTCCCGCCATCTTGGCAAGCCACGAGATGCTTGGCCGTGCATTGGTAAGGACGTGCCGAGCGGGGGCGTAAGCCCAGCTCGTTAGGCGAGGCGAGCCACGTCGGCAGGGTGAAATAGAAGCAGCGGCCATGCTGTGCATGGAAGGCAAGTAGGCGAAAGGTCTTGAGGCGTTTCTTGCTAATGGGAAGCTCCGGAATCGAAAGGATTCCCGTGCCCCCATTGGGTGGACCTCGGGCACCCGGAACCGTTTGGCTATGCGGGCACAACACCGGGGGATGCCCCACTGGCAGACATGTTGTAGCTCAACTTTTGGACTGCCGCAACTATGCGGCGTGCGCGCATAGGAAGAGCTGGCGACTACGCTCAGTGCGTTCTTGGGCTTTCGTCAGCTCCGGTGATCGCCATCCGCAAGGCGCCGAGTGAGCTCGCTTGGTTACGGATTCCGGCGTCGCTCCGATTTCCCACGTGCGCTAAAAGCGCACCCACCAACTCAGCATCCTCCAGCGATTCTGCTCCTGCAAGGAACACGAGATCTGCGACTCGCGTGCGACGCTTGGTCTCTTCGCGGCGCTGTGTTTCCTTGGCTTTTGCCGCCTGGCGCTGCTGCGCTAAAAACTCACGCGCTTGGAACTGGGCCAATCGTTCTGTGGCTCTTTGTATTCTCTGGTGGTAGCGGATTGGCTCGGTCATGCTTTTCTCCTCTGGGTGATTACGAGTCAACCAAAGAAATGGCTCGCGTCAAGTTTGCGCCGGCTTGAAAATTTTGGCTCCCTCGAAATCGAAAATATCTAAAGAACAAGGCTTAAAAGAAAGGAGCAAGAGCGCACTGATGCAATGTCTGCGACATAGCGCGCGCCGGGTGCTACGCCCCCGGACCCCCAAGCGCTCCGCGCTTGCGCAAATCAAAAGCACGTCATAAAGAGAGCAACCTCATCCGGAGCTCTCCATGGCCATCTACCACTCTCGCGTCAAAGTTTTTAGTCGTTCCCGCGGCGACTCTGCTGTGGCCGCAGCCGCTTATCGGGCTGGCCTGCTACTTATCGATCACCTCACTGGCCAGCGCCACGACTACCGCCGCCGCGGTGGAGTGGTGGCGTCCGAATGCCTTGCTCCCCAGGATGCGCCGGCGTGGGCCCTTGTCCCGGCCGAGCTCTGGCAAAAGGCCGAGGCGGCGGAAAACCGCAAGAATTCAGTGGTGGCACGCGAGTTCGAGGTCGCCTTGCCCCACGAGCTCAACGACGAGCAGCGGTCCGTGCTCGCCACGGCCATCGGCCAAGCGCTGGTCGCCCGCTACGGATTTGCCGTGCAAGCCAGCATCCACTCGCCGGGCTCCCGTGACGGCCTGAACCATCACGTCCACCTCCTCGCCACCACGCGGCGGTTGACCAGCGACGGCTTTGCCGAGAAGACGAGGGAGCTGGACGGCGGAGCGTCGGGGAAGATTGAGATCGAGTGGATCCGCCAAACCATTGCATCCACCATCAACGAGCACTTGGCCGCTGCCGGTATCGATGCCCGGGTCGACCATCGCCGCCTTGAAGTCCAGGCTGAAGACGCCCTGGCTCGCGGCGACTGGGCCGAAGCCATGGTGCTGTCCCGGCAGCCCACGAAACACGTGGGCAAGACAGCCACGGCATTGGCGCGCAATGGCGTCATGACCGACCGTGCCGCCGAGAACGCGCGCATCATTCGAGAGAACGAGGAAGCCTTTGAACGGTTGCTCGCTCAAGCCGAGCAGGAGGGAAGGGCAATTCCAAACTCTATTGGCCATAGCCACGACCAAGCGCAGCGCGACCGTCGACGCCGAGCTGGCTCCAGGAACGAACTTCAAACCTCTGTGCCAGGGTTGGAAATCCACGGGTTCCGCGGCATGCGCCTCTCGGATGCCTTGGGTCGGCCTGCGGAAGATGCGCGGGTGCGGCCGCTACGCTCTATCACTGAGCTGGTCGCCGAGGCAGCTCGGGACCTGGCGGACATCCTCTCGACCCGGCCAGACCTGGCGTTGACCGCTGCGCAGCGCGTGGTGGGACAATGGACCGCGCATGCGTCTACTCTTCTCGACAGTATCGATTTGCGCAGGTGGCTTAACGGCCTGGTTGAACGACTCGGCCGTCTGAAACGGAGCGTGCTCAAGTTCGCCCAGCGGACTAGCGCCTTGGGGCGTGCCGAGAAACTCTTCCACTTGGCCGAACAAGCGTGGGAGCAGTTTAACGGCGACCACCCTCGTCCCGATGGCGAGTGGACCTCTCAAGAATGGGAAAAGCGGCGGGGAAGGCGGTTGGCGGTCCTGGAAAAGCGCGCAACCGAATTGGCGGCAGCCCGGGCGGCAGCTTCCGAGAAGCGTTGGAATGACTACGAGAATGAAATTGAGCTCCGCACAGCTGAGGTGGAGCAGTGGAGCGAGGAGGTTCTTGCGAGTCCTGAGCTCGACATCGCGAGCCGGCCTGTTGAGTTGGTCAAGGCCGCTTCTGCTGCACCCAAGCCCTACCCAATGCCGACGCCAGCGCCACGACCAACAAGCCGGCGCCCGCGGCCCTGATGGATATCGAAAGCCCCGCATCTGCGGGGCTTTTTTCTCTTGGCCCTCAGTGCCGGGGACGAGGGCGGAGGTCTATCCGCTCGATCCCGATGGGTTCCTTGGGGCGGGGGACATTGTCCTTTTCCTTGTTCTTCTTGCGCATCTCCCGCCATTCTTCGACGGACGCCGGCATGGTCGGCACGATGCTGCGATCAACGGCCGCTCGTTTGACCAGGATGGGTTGAGAAGGTGCCATGGCTGAGGCCTGGGTTTGACTGGCTGGCCCTGGCCCGCCGAGCCTCAGCAGCTCGGCGGCCAAGTCGAGCGCGTATTGGATGTCTTCCACTTCATGAGGTGGAAGGCGTGTGGTGCGCTGCTGAAGGAGGTGGCCGAGCAAGCGACTGGCGACCTGAATCTGTGTTTGGTGCATGGGTGCTCCTGTGTTGGGTGAGCCCTCATCCAACCAAGAACCGACGCTTAAGCAAGAGCTCGCTTTCGGCTGCATTTCACAAGTTTGAATACGCGAAAAAAGTTTGATTTGAGGTATGTTGATAGGTGATATCAACGCCAGGCATCCGGATTCATTTATGGCTGGCCGGGGACATGGCCAGCCTGCGGGATGTTCTTGAGCCGCCGTCGTCGCCTCGCTATGATCAGGTATCAACCGGGGTATCATTTTTGGATCACCCCACTCCGGGATAAGCTAGGAAAATCAATTGGTTGGCGTGGGAGGATTCTGTTCCCATCGCCCGCTCCACATCTGGCACGTCTTCTGGCCGAGCGCGTCGCTCCCCAGTTCACTTTCGATTGCATGCAACCGGTGATCAAGTGATCGGATGCGCCGCGATTGCGCATCACTCTGAGCCGCAACGCGTTGAAATCCAACATCGGGCGCTCGGTGTTGGCAGCGCACCGCGCTGTACATGACGCATCGTGCTCAGCGAGCAGTGCAATGGACATGCTGAAGAAATCTGCGCCGGCACCAGTTCGGTCATTGCTTCGGCTGAATATTCTCCAGCGAATTTTTGCGTGCCATCAATAGCGACAGAGTGCGCTTATCTGCATGCACGCCATCCAACACAGTGCGTGCTCGCCCCGCGCATGGAAGACATCTGAAGCCCGCACAAAGAACGAAGAAAAAGGATAGGCGCCGCGGATGGATTGGCATACAGTGCCCGCCGCTACGCTGGCAGTGGTTGCTGGCGCAGATGTCAGGTTCGATGGAACGCTTGACCAGGCCGACCGGCTGTAGTGGCAACAAGGCAAGACACGCGGAGCGCGGTCTGCCGATTGGAAAGGAAGTGTCTGTTGAGGTTGTTGAAACGCTGGATGTCGTTGCTGGTGGTTTTGGTTTTACCTGTAAGTGCTGCAGAGCTGGTCGGTCGTGCGACGGTGACCGATGGTGACACCATCACCGTTGCCCATCAGCGCATCCGCCTGTGGGGCATCGATGCGCCGGAGAGCGCACAACAGTGCAGCGCACACGATGGCAACGCCTGGCCGTGCGGCCGCCGCGCTGCAGCGGCATTGGATGGCTATCTGCTGGACAAGACCGTGCGCTGCCAGCCAAAGGATACCGATCGTTATGGCCGCACGGTCGCCGAATGCTTCGTGCAGGGGCAGTCCGTCAATGCATGGATGGTGCGCTCTGGCTGGGCGGTCGCCTATCGTCAATACGCCACCGCGTTCGAAGCAGACGAGCGCATCGCGCAGCAGCAGCGGCGCAATCTCTGGCAGGGTGCGTTTCAGATGCCGGCAGACTACCGCCGCGACAGGAAGGCGCGGACAGCAACCACACGCCAGGCTGCAGCATCGGTGCCAGGCAATTGCACGATCAAGGGCAATATCTCCAGCGATGGCAAGAAGATCTTCCATCTGCCGGGCCAGCGCGATTACGCGAAGACGCGCATCTCGCCGGCGAAGGGCGAGCGTTTCTTTTGTTCGGTGAATGAAGCGGCTACCGCCGGGTGGAGACCGGCGCACCGGTGATGGTGCTGCGGGGTACCGAGGCCCGCCGGCATCCCAGCTTCTGAATTTTCTTGCGTAGAGTCAGGGAGATCCCGATTGAGCCGGCTCTACTGCCGCCGCATAGTGCAGGCATGACCACCCATTCCCAACTCGTCGGCGCGCTGATCAAGGGGATGCGCCGTGCCGAGTCTGCGTGGGCGGCGTCGATTGCCTACGGCGCCGGGCTCGCAAAGCAAGTGAGCTTCGGCCATGTCACGCCGGACAATGCGGGCAAGGTCCTGGACATGTTCGCGCTCGATCCCGAACAGATCCGCGAACTCGGGCTGATTGGGGTGGAGGAACTGGGCGAGACGGTCTATCACGCGTGGTCGATCAATGCCGGCGAATTGGATCGGGTGGTGCAGTGGTTTCGCACCCCGCGGGTGGAGTTTGTCGGCAAGCACTGCAGCGAACTGATCCGCGCCGGGCGAATCGGCCCGGTCCTGACCATGGCCCGCGAGCACGCACTGCTTCGCCATCGCTGAGCGCCAGCAGACCCGCACGGGCCCGGGCGCTTTACGCTGGGCGGCCCAGCGGCAATACTCGTCGACCCGTCCATACCTTATGTTTTGCCAATGCGCCAGGATTCGCCCGCTTCACCCACCGCCGCCGCCCGGGCTCAACTGCTGGAAGAGCTGCGCAAGCTTGAGCAGGAAGAAGCGCAGCTGAAATACGCCCAGACGCTGGAAGCCTTCGACCAGGTGATCGAGGTGCTTACCCAGTTCGGCAGCCGTTTCAATGCCAAGCAAAAATCCCAGATCGCCTCGCTGGCGATGACCGGCAAGACCAAGGGGCCGCTGTCTTCCACCGGCGAAGTGGTCGCCAAGTACTGGATTCCACATTCCGGCGAAACCTGGTCCGGCCGTGGTCGTACGCCGCGCGCCTTCAAGGCCTGGGAAGGCACCAGCTCTTATAAAGAGTGGAAAGCCAATCATCCGGATAAGCGCTTCCCGCTGTATCCGGGTTGAGTCGTTCGACAAGGGATATCGAGGGCCTGCAGTGGGTTAGGCGTTGCTTTGGCCTTCGATGTTTTGGTGAGTGGTTTGCGCAGCAGCGCCTTGCTTTGCGCTTGTCGTATTGCAAGACGCCTGGCTGATTTTCCGTGGTCTGCGGAGTCCGGTTGGATTTTCAATGAATCTATCGTCGATAAATGGCTTGGATGTTTGCACGCTTTAAGTGTGGTTGGCCGCAGACTTGCTGATGTCTGGCTTTTGAGCGTGTACTGCAGCTGCACGGCTGAGGACCGCAAGTTGCATGTTTTCAAACATCGCAGTCGATGCCGGTTTTTCAAGCAAGGCCACGCGCTCAGGAATTACGAAGAAAGTATTCGCCGTGTTTCTCGCAAAATCATGGAGAGGGCTGCGTACGAATTTCAGCTCCACATCCAGGTAGCAAGCAATGACGTGGCCTACCGTAAGAGGTCGCACAGATTCGCTCGGGCATTGCCATCCGCACCATCACCCTGGCCACGCGCAAGCCGCGTAGCGCACGCAGAACCAATCCGCCATTCCATCGACCGAAACAAAAAACGCTTGCTGCCTACCCGATACCGGTAGACAGCAAGCGTCGCTCCTGAGTGCGCGTTGCTGGGACAGCTTTACTGGTCGCTCTTGCACTCGAAGACCGACACGCTACGCGGCGGGGCCAGGAATTCGCTGGCACCGGCCGGCATCATGTCCACCTCCAGCGCTTCGTCGGTGGAGAGCACCAGCTTCCAGTGCACGGGCTCATCGGAGGAGGGCAGGGTAAAGGTCACGCCCTCGTGATAGGCGTTGATGACGATGAGCAAGGTGTCGTCGTTGGCCAGTTCCTTGACCCCCGAGGTCTGCGCCTTGCCTTCCAGCAACAGGCCCACCGAGCGCGCGGCGGGGTCGGTCCAGTGCGCATCGTCCATTTCGATGCCGCCTGGATTGAGCCAGGTGAGATCGCGCAGGCCGGCTTCTTCGTTGTACTGGCCGTTGAGAAAGCGGCCCCGCGACAGGATCGGATAACGCTTGCGCAGACGGGTCAGTGCCTTCACGAACTCGGTCAGGCGGCCGTCGGTCGGATCGTTTTCCCAGTCCAGCCAGGTGATTTCGTTGTCCTGGCAATAGGTATTGTTGTTGCCCCCCTGTGTCTGCGCACGCTCGTCGCCGCTGAGCATCATCGGCGTGCCTTGCGATAGCAGCAGCGTGGCAAGCAGGTTCTTCATCTGCCGCTCGCGGATCTGCAGCACCTCGGCGTTATCGGTGTCGCCTTCTTCGCCGTAGTTGCAGGAGCCATCGTTCGACGAACCGTCGCGGTTGTCCTCGCCGTTATCGATATTGTGCTTTTCGTTGTAGCTGACCAGATCGCGCAAGGTGAAGCCATCGTGGGCGGTGATGAAGTTCACCGACGCCCACGGGCGCCGGCCGCGGCGATCGAATAGATCGGCCGAACCGGTGAAGCGGGTCGCGAATTCCGCCAGCTTGCCGTCTTCGCCTTTCCAGAATTCGCGCGCATTGTCACGGAACTTGTCGTTCCACTCCGACCAACCCGGCGGGAAGTGGCCTACCTGATAACCGCCTGGGCCGCAGTCCCACGGCTCGGCAATCAGCTTGACTTCCGACAGCAGCGGGTCCTGGTTGCAGGCATCCAGGAAGCCGCCACGTTGATCGAAGCCACTCGGCTCGCGGCCAAGAATGGTGGCCAGATCGAAGCGAAAGCCATCCACATGCATTTCGCCGGCCCAGTAGCGCAGCGAATCGTTGACGAACTGGATCACCCGCGAATTGCTCAGGTTCAGCGTATTTCCGGTACCGGTATCGTTGATGTAGTAGCGCTTGTCATCGGCCAGGCGGTAATAGCTGGCGTTGTCGATGCCCTTGAACGACAAGGTCGGCCCCAGCTCGCTGCCTTCGGCGGTGTGGTTGTAGACCACGTCCAGAATCACTTCCAGACCCTGTTTGTGCATGGCCTTGACCATGTCGCGGAACTCATCGCGATGTCCGCTGGACAGGTAGCGCGACTTCAGCGCGAAAAAGCCGATGGTGTTGTAGCCCCAGTAATTACGTAGCCCCTTGTCGAGCAGATGCTGGTCGTCCAGGTACGCGTGTACCGGCAAAAGCTCCACCGCGGTGATGCCCAGGTCCTTGATGTACTGGAGTACCTGCGGCTGGGCCAGGCCGGCGAAAGTGCCGCGCACCGCTTCGGGTACCTGTGGATTGCGCATCGTGTAGCCGCGCACATGGGTTTCGTAGATGACCGTTTCATTCCACGGCTTGAGCAGGCGGGTGTCGTCTCCCCAGTCGTAGGTGTCTTCGACCACCACGCACTTGGGCATGAAGGGCGCGCTATCGCGCTCGTCGAAGCTCAGGTCGCCGTCGGGGTGGCCCACGGTGTAGCCGTAGAGCTCATCGGACCAGATCAGATCGCCGTCGAGCTCGCGCGCATACGGATCCAATAGCAGCTTGTTGTGATTAAAGCGATGGCCTTCGGTCGGCGCATAGGGGCCGTGAACACGGTAGCCATAGCGCTGGCCCGGCTTGGCATCGGGAAGATACCCGTGCCAGATCTCGTTGGTGTACTCGGGCAGGTCGACGCGGGTTTCGTTGCCCTGTTCGTCGAACAGGCACAGCTCGACACGCGTGGCATGCGCGGAAAACAGCGCGAAATTGGTGCCCTTGCCGTCGAAGACGGCACCGCGTGGGAACGGGCGCCCCTGACGGATGCGGGAGGGGTTGGCATAGGCCGCGCTTGCTGGACGTCGCATGGAAAGTCTCGTATGCGCCGGCACGCCGGCATTGAGGGGCCTCAAGCATTGCGTCTACAGCTGTGCAAGACGCGTTACGGCAACAGAGGTGTGGCGTGAGGGCGCCGTCGGGATCGTTCACTTGGCGCGCCGCTGTACCACGCGCGGGCGAGCCGCATTGCGGCCATGCGCGAGCAATGGGGCAGGGCCACCTACTTGCGGCGATCAGGGTGAAGTCCGCGCGAAGTGCTTTGCGCAATCACGCATATGCGTTGCTTGAGCGACGCGCCAACGCCCTGCTAGCATCGATCCGGTTGAGGCCGTGCAGCCACGGCGTTAGTCGGACCTGTCGCAGTACCCTCGCTCTTTCATTCTCGGGGCCGTTGCAGTCGGCCTGATCGCAGCGTACATCGCGGGCCTGCCGCGAACGCGCAATCGGCCTGCACTGTACGGACTTGGGTCACTTCGTCATCAGACTCTGCCCATGTCCAAGCCGCGCCGCGTACCTGCCGCGATGAAAATCGCCATCCTTTCCCGCAACAGCAAGCTGTATTCGACCCGGCGGCTGATCGAAGCCGGTCGCAAGCGTGGTCACACCGTACGCATCCTCGACCCGTTGCGCTGCTACATGCGCATCGCCGCCGACGGCTTCAGCCTGCACTACAAGGGCAAACCGATCACCGGCTTCGATGCGGTGATCCCGCGCATCGGCGCCTCGGTCACTCGCTATGGCACCGCAGTGCTGCGCCAGCTCGAGTTCATGGGCACCTACACGCCCAACCCGTCGGACGCCATCCTGCGCTCGCGCGACAAACTGCGCGCGCATCAGTTGTTGGCCGCGCAGGGCATCGACATGCCGGTCACCGTGTTCGGCGACAACCCCGACGACACCCAGGACCTGCTCTCCATGCTCGGCCCGCCGCCGCATGTGGTGAAGTTGAACGAGGGTGCGCAAGGCGCCGGGGTGATCCTGACCGAAAAGGCCAGCGCCTCGCGCGGCGTGGTCGAAGCGCTGCGCGGGCTATACGCCAACTTCATCGTGCAGGAGTTCATCGGTGAGGCCGAAGGCGCCGACCTGCGCTGCTTCGTGGTCGGCGACAAGGTCGTCGCGGCGATGCGCCGCCAGGCGGCCGAAGGCGATTTTCGGTCCAATCTGCACCTGGGCGGCACTGCCGCCGTGGCCGAGGCAACCGAACAGGAGCAGGAGGTGGCGGTGCGCTCGGCACGCGCCTTGGCCTGGCAGTGGCTGGGGTCGACCTGATCCGCTCAAGACGCGGCCCGCTGGTGCTGGAGGTCAACTCGACCCCAGGTCTGGAAGGGGTGGAAGGCGTGTGCGGCGTGGATGTGGCCGCGGCGATTGTCGTGCACCTGGAACAGTCGGTCCGCCGATCGGCCGGCTAACGGTTTTACCGAAAAATTAACGAAAATCTAATTACGGCCCCGCTAGCCTCTTCCGACCGTAGCTCCGCTCTCGGCAGTGACGGTGATCGGGATGAACTTTTGGCCCAAGTGCGGTGTCGCACTTGGGCCTTTTTATGGACGGCTTGCCGCTGTTGGGGTTCGCGTCTACATTCGCCAATGTTAAATCGGTTGGGCACAAGGAGGCGTCGCATGGCAAAACGATGGAGTGTTGCGGGACTGCTGCTCGCCGCGGGCCTGATGAGTGGTCATGCCTTGGCGGTCGCGCTCGATCTGGACAAGCCGTTCAAGCCGCAGGCAGCGCAGGTCCGTGCCGATCTCGCCGACGGCGAGAAGTACTCCGAGATCAGTCAGGATGAGCGCGCTAAGGTGGGCGCTGCGCTTGATCGGATCGAGGCAGCGTTCCAGGCGCAGCCAGATATCCGGGCACTGCAGCCAGAGCAATTGGCGGCGGTTCGCAACGATCAGGAGCTCGTCACCCGAATTTTGACCAAGGCACGCGAAGATAGCCGGCTGATTTGTCGGCGCGAGCGCGCGACTGGGTCGCAGATGAGTACGAAACAGTGCATGACGGCTGCCCAGCGGCGCCGTCAGACCACGGTGAGTCAAGACGAAATTTCTCGGCGCCAGCGCTAAAGACAGCTTAACGAACGAGGTTCCAGTGCGAATTCTAGTAATTGAAGACAACAGCGATATCGCCGCAAATCTTGGCGATTACCTCGAAGACCGGGGTCACACGGTGGACTTCGCCGCCGACGGGGTGACTGGCCTCCACCTTGCCGTGGTGCACGAGTTCGATGCCATCGTGCTCGACCTCAACCTGCCTGGCATGGATGGCATCGAGGTCTGCCGCAAGCTGCGCAACGAGGCGCGCAAGCAGACCCCGGTGTTGATGCTGACCGCGCGCGACTCGCTGGACAACAAGCTGGCCGGCTTCGACTCCGGCGCCGACGACTATCTGATCAAGCCGTTCGCGCTGCAGGAAGTGGAAGTGCGCCTCAACGCGCTATCGCGTCGCGGCAAGGGCGTGCACACCCGCGTGCTGGAAACCGGCGATCTGGAATACAACCTGGATACGCTGGAAGTGCGTCGCCGCGGCAAGCTGCTGCAGCTCAACCCCACTGCGCTGAAGATCCTGCAGGCGCTGATGGAAGCCTCGCCGGCGGTGGTCACGCGCCAGGAACTGGAAACCCGCGTGTGGGGCGAAGAACTGCCCGACTCCGATTCGTTGCGCGTGCATATCCACGGCCTGCGCGCCGTGGTCGACAAGCCGTTCGATGTGCCGATGATCCAGACCCGCCACGGCATCGGCTACCGCATCGCCTCGCCCGATGCCTGAAAGTACGAGCGAGACGCGGCCGGCGCGCCGGCGCGGCCGCTATCGGCGGCGCCTGCGCAGCCGCATCATCCTGTCGTTCGTGTTGTTGGGCTTCTGCCTGACAACGTTGTTCGCCTTCGCCACCAACTGGGCGCGCTCGCGCGTGGAAAACCAGCTGGTGGAAGACGTGATGAACCGCAACATCGATGCCTTCGCGCAACGCTTTTATTCCGATCCGATGCGCAACCCCGATCTGCCGTTGCAGCAGATGCGCGGGCGCGTGGTCAAAAGCGACAAGTTCGAAGCGCTACGCCGCGAACAACCGGAGTGGTACCAGCTGCCCGACGGCATCCACACCATCACCGGCGTCGACGAAAGCGGCACTACCTATTCGTACAAGCTTGCGGTGCGCAAAACGCCGAGCGAATGGTTCTTCCTCGCCTACGACATGACCCAGGCGCTGAAGGGCGAAATCCAGCTCAAGCGCACCCTGGTCTTGTCGGTATTGGTGTTCAGCGGGTTTTCGCTGCTGATCGGCTGGTGGTCCGCGTCCAAGGTGATGCGGCCGGTCTCCGATCTGGCCGCACGCCTGCGGGCCTATCGCGGCGGCACCAGCCAACCCAAGCCACTGGCCGCGCACTTCCCGGACGACGAGGTCGGCCAGCTGGCCGAAGCGCTGGACGACTACTCGGCGCGTCTGACCGAAGTGGTGCAGCGCGACCGCGAATTCAACGCCGACGTCAGCCACGAACTGCGCACCCCGCTGGCGGTGATCCGCGGCGCCACCGAGCTGCTGCTGACCAAGCCCAACCTGGACGAAAAGGTGTTGCAGCGGCTGCAACGCATCCAGCGCGCCGAGCAGCAATGCAGCGATTTGATCGGCTCGTTGCTGTTGCTCTCGCGCAACGAGCGCGGGCAGGGCAGCAGCAATGTCGCCAAGGTGGCCGAACAACTGATCGACTCGCACCGCGCCCAGCTCGGCGGAAAACCCCTGGAACTCGTGCTGGAAGGCGAGCGCGATCTGGTCATCGATGCCCCGGAATCCGCCCTGTCGGTCGCGCTCGGCAACCTGATCGGCAACGCCGTCAAATACACCCAGGACGGCCAGGTGCGTGTGCGCGTGCTGGGCGATGCAGTGGAAGTGATCGATTCGGGCCCCGGCCTGAGCGAAGAGGACGCCGCCAAGCTGTTCCAGCGCGGCTACCGCGGCACCCACGCCGGCCACTCGCAAGGCGGCGGCATCGGCTTGTCGATCGTCAGCCGGCTTTGCGATCTGTACGGCTGGCGGGTCAGCGTGCGCCCAGGCCAGCAGCGCGGCGTCGTCGCAACATTGGCCTTCCATCGCTAACCACCACCCGCACTCCCGTAGGAGCGCACCCGGGCGCGACGGCCGTACCCACTGCGCCCCCAGGGCAGCGCCTCCAGACAACAACCGCACCCAAAACCCAGCTCAGCACTCGACCACCGTCACCACCAGTTCGCCATTACGCGCAGTGATCTGCAGCTTGCAACCAACCGCAAAGCCCAACTGCTCCATGATACGCCCAGGGTTCCGTAGACACTCAAGACCCTCGTTGCGCGTAGCGCCGTTCAAACTCTACAGGGGACAGGTCGCCAGTTGAACCATGACGGCGTTGTGGGTTGTAGAACATCTCGATGTAGTCGAACACCTCGGCGCGTGCGGCGTCCTTGGTGGGGTAGATCCGCCGCCTGATCCGCTCGCGTTTGAGCAGACCAAAGAAGCTCTCCACCGGTGCGTTGTCATGGCAGTTGCCACGCCGACTCATGCTGCACACCAAGCCATGGGACGCCAGGAAACTGCGCCAGTCATCGCTGGTGTAGACAGACCCCTGGTCCGAATGAACCAGGCAACCAGCGCTGGGTTTGCGCCGCCACACCGCCGACAGCAAGGCCTGCACGACCAACTCGGTATCGGCTCGATCGCGCATCGCCCAGCCGACGACCTGCCTGGAAAACAGATCGATCACCACAGCCAGGTACATCCAGCCTTCATGCGTACGGATGAAGGTGAAGTCGCTCGCCCAGGCCGTGTCCGGCTCGGTCACGTCGAACTGTCGATCCAGCAGGTTGGCTGCCGCCTTGCACGGCGTTCCGCCATGGAAGCGCGGCTTGCGGCCATAGCCCACCTGGGCACGCAGTCCCTCGGTGCGCATCAATCGATGCACCCGATGGCGACTGCAACGCTCACCCAGATCGCGTAGATCCTTGGCAATCTTGCGATGCCCATAGACACTGCCGCTGGCCAACCAGTGGTGCTTGATCAGCCCCAGCAGGCGTTCGTCTTCCTTGGCGCGTTCACTGTCGGGCGACTTTAGCCACGCGTAGTATCCAGCCCGGTTCACCCGCAAAACCCGGCACATCGCGCACACCCTGAATTCTTCGCGGTGGACTTGCATGAAGAGGTACTTTGCCTTTACCCCTTGGCAAAGTACGCGGCGGCCTTTTTTAGGATGTCGCGCTCCTCCGTCACCCGGCGCAACTCGATCTTCAGCCGCCGGACTTCGGCGCTCTGGTCCGCCTCAGCGCGCTGTACTACGCCGGGCTTGCCGAACTTGCGCAGCCAAGCGTACAGGCTGTGCGTGGTGACACCCAGTCGCTCGGCGACCTCTGCCACCTTGAACCCACGATCGGTCACTTGCCGGACCGCCTCGATCTTGAACTCATCCGTATACCGCTTACTGCTCATGGACACCTCCGAATCAGCCATTTTCCATGGCCTTGAGATGTCTAGGAAATCCTGGGCGTATCACCAGCCACAGCCCGCGCAGTCGCACACTGGGAATCCGCTGGCTGTGTGGCCGGCCGGGTTCGGCCTCGTAGAACGCATAGCCCACCGTGCAGCGGGTGGGCGTGCGCGCCTTGCGCGGTGGGCGCGGCGGCAGATCGTCCGCGCGAGGTCTGTTATGGCGCCGGTCGAAGTCGAGGTTGTCCACATCGAACGTGGGCGAGGGCACCAGCCGCATGGGCTGCGTGTCCTTTACCGGCGTGGCTGCCTGCTTCGCGGTAGCGGGGCGCTTGGCGGTTGGTTTGGACCGCTTGGAGCTTGGAGGCTTCGTTCGGCTCATCGCCTCACCTCCGCCAGCACCATGGAGCGATGATGCCTAACCATCAGCACTATCGATATATTTGCCATGACAACGCCTCCTCGAAGAACAGGCACCGTCGCCGGCTGGCGACGGGATGTCGGGAGGTTAGAAACCGCTAGTAGTCGGCGGGCGTATTCCTCCCGAAGGAGTGTTGTATTAGCCGCCCTCCCGACGCAGGAGCGCGTCGGTTTGTACCTGCAAGCAGGCACAAAAAACCCACCGGTTTGACGGAGGTGGGTACCGCTACTAGAGGAGTTTCTACGCTCCTTGAGGCAGAGGTTGCTACTGGTTGTTTGGGATGTCAACTGCTTTTTCTTTGGTACGGGGTCGCTGGCTTGTGGATATTGAAAGTTTACAGCTGTGTTGATCTAAGTCGTCTTCGCCGAACTTTTAACGTATGCAATGCAAGTGTTGTAACTGCAATTAGTAGCAAGGAGAACGAGCTCCAAAAGAATAGCGTTGACTTCGAGTTGTAGTGTTCATTGCATAGGCTGTTGCAGCCTGGCGTGATGGCAATCCAGGCGTAATAGACCGCAACTGTGAAAGATAATGCTGAAAAAAATAGTGAGGTCAGTCCTGCCCATAATTGCGTGGCCGATCCGGTTTTCATTGCCTACTCCGGGGAAAATTGTGAGCCAAGAGGGCCGCGAGTCCTAAATGTGTTTGGCAAGATTGGGCCAATTTGAGGGCCGTAGCGACATTGATTGACAACGCCGTTTGAGAAGC
This sequence comes from Xanthomonas citri pv. citri, assembly GCF_000961215.1. Classification (NCBI taxonomy): domain Bacteria; kingdom Pseudomonadati; phylum Pseudomonadota; class Gammaproteobacteria; order Lysobacterales; family Lysobacteraceae; genus Xanthomonas; species Xanthomonas citri. Next base: position 3,804,399 of record NZ_CP008998.1, on the reverse strand, counting down.
TTTGGCATTGATTCAACACGCTCCAAGTGCCTGTCGGTTGCCCTGGTTTTATTTTTTCGTTCACGCACTGCTCGTCCACATTTTGCTGAAGCTCACAGCTAGAACCTGCTTGGTTCGACTGGCCCGAGTGATCCTTGGTCACTGTTGCCGAGTAAGGAACGTCTGCACAACCCTGTCCAGGAATGGGACATTCACCTCCCATTCCAGCCTCAAACGAGGATGTTTTAACCCACATATGGCGAAGGTACGGTCGCGCCCAATCCGGAACCCAGCCGACATTGACTGGCCTTGAGCATAGGTAGACAGCCAGCCCAAGAACATCGATATATTTAACAGGCGAGCTTAGACTGTATGAATATGTGCTGATCCCACCTTCAATTCCAATCGGATCACTCTGCCCATACCGCCCTGTAGCCGCCTCATAATCCCGGAAATAATTTTGATTCAACCCACTCGCCGCATCAAACCGCTGCCCCGGGAAGCGCATATCCAACACCGCCGCCGCACCATCCCCATCCGGATCCTGATTCGGCGCGGTGTTGCCGAAGGCTTCGCCCTTCAGGCTCCACGTCCACACCGCCACATCGCGGGTTGGATCGATCACCACGCGCGGGCTGCCCAGGTGGTCGGGTTCGATGTAGTGCAGTTTGTTGGCATTCGCCAGCAGGCCGACCGGTAGATCGTCCAGCCAGATCGCCTGTTGTTTGGGCGCGCCGTTGCTGTCGTAGTCGCCCAGCCAGTGGCCGGCTTCATCAAAGAGCGTGTAGGTGTTGGTGGTGCCGAGGAAGCGGCGCACCTGTTCGCCTTTACCGTTGTAGCGATAATTCATGGTCACCGCGCCGGCGCGGCGGGCCTGGGTCATGCGGCCGCTGGTGTCATAGGTGTATTGGCGGGCGGTGCCGCCGATGGCGGTGGTGTTGCCGGTGGCATCGTATATACGTGCGACGCCGGCGACGGCGCTGAGGCGGTGGCTGTCGTTCGGGTAGGTGTAGATCTGCGTGGCCGTGCCGACCTTGGTGCTGAGGCGGTTGCCGGTGGCGTCATAGCTGTAGCCGTCAATGACAGTTCCGGTGACACCATCGGTGAGGCCGGTCAGGCGGCCCAGCGCGTCGTAGCCCAGGCCGATCTCCGGTGTGGTGTTGCCTGCGGGCGTCAATGCGGTGAGGTTGCCGGCCGGGTCGAAGCCGAAGCCGACGTCCAGCCCGCCCGGGCGGGTGTCCTGGATGGCCTGCGGGCGGTAGTCCAGATCGTACTGGCGGGCGAGGGTGCGGCCATTGCCGTAGGTCCAGCCGGCAGCCGGGCCGAACGGGTAGTAAGTGGCATTGCCCAGCAGCACCTGCCGGCTACCGCCGGCGGGCGTCACGCCGACCTGCGTGGTCTGGCCTTGTGCATTGCGCACGTAATCGACGACTGCGCCATCCGGATAGGTCATGCGGCGCAACTGGCCGCCGACGGTGTAGTCATAACGCAGCACCAACGCGGTGCCGTTGCTGGTCTGTACCTTGCGCACCAGATCGCCGAAGCGGTTGTAGCAATACTGGGTGATGGCGCCGCCGTCCTGCATCTTGGTCAGGCGACCGATCGAAAACGTTTCGCCGCTGGTGCAAGCGGTCTGCGTCACGTCGTAGGTGTAGGTGACGTCGAGGCTGGAGGTGGGGTAGGTGACCTTGGTCAGGCGATTGAGCGCGTCATAGCTGTAGGCGGTGGTGTTGCCGCGCGCATCGGTCTGGGTGGCGCGGTTGCCGGCGCTGTCGTAGGTGTAGCTGGTGACGCCGGTGTCCGGGCTGGTGAGCTTCACCAACTCGCCGAAGCCGTTGTAGTCGTAGGTGGTGTCCAGCCCCTTGGGGTCGGTGACCTTGGTCAGGTTGTCGAGTGCGTCGTAGGCGAACTTCGTGTCGGCCTTGATGCCGGCGACATCCTGCAACGTGTGCGAGAGGCGATTGAGCGGGTCGTACTCGCTCTGCGTCGCGGTTGCCAGCGCATCGGTCACTTTGGTGGCGTTGCCGTTGGCGTCGTACGCGAAGTCGGTCGGGTCGCTGGCGGCGGTGGCCTGGGTCTTGAGCTGGCCGAGCTGGTTGTACACGCGCGAGAGCGTGCGCTTCAACGTGGCGGCCGCGTCCTTGGTGTCTTCCTTGACGCGATTGCCGGCGTTGTCCAGCGTGTAGTGGACGGTATTGCCCGCGTTGTCGGTGATATCGGTCAGCCGATGCGCCGCATCGTAGGTGAAGGCAGTGAACGCGCCATCGGGCTGGGTGACCTGCCTGACCAGGCCGGTGGGCCAGTAGTCGATGCGGGTGATGCGGTCATCGGCCTCGCTGGACGCATCGGCCCCGCGCACCTTGCTGGCGGTCAGCCAACCGCGCGGGTGATGGTGTAGTCGGTGACGATGCCATTGGTGTCCTTGATGGACAGCGGACGGCCTGCGCCGTCGTAGGCGAGGTATTCGGTGGTTTGGCCGAGGGCGTTGGTGACTTTCCATCGGTCGCCTTTGCGATGCGGGCACGTACTCGCCGATGCCGTGCAACTGGCGTCGTCGGCAAGGTAGTAGGTGTAGCTGGTGCTATCCGCGATATCCGTGCGTGCGCCATCGCTGGCCAACAGCAAGCCGGGCAAGGAACAATTGCCGGCAGCAGTATCGCTGTCTTCGCAGTAGCGCTGGGTGGTGACGCGGGTAGGACCTCCGCTTGGATCCGTCCGCGATACGGTCAGTGCCTGACCCCTGCTGTTGTAGGTCCAGCTCGTCCTTGCGACCAGAATATCACTGGCATCGTAGGTGCGCTGGTCGGTGGGCACACGGAAACTGGGGTGCCAGTCCGTCTGCAGCGTGCGCTTCTGGCCGCCGCTGCTGTTGTCCGCTTCGATCTTGCTGGCCAACAAGCCACGGTTGTTGTACCTCCAATCAGTGGCGACGCCTGCAAAATCGACTTCCTGGTCGGGGTAGCCGTTGCCGTCGTAGCTGCGCGATTTGAACGCCCCAACCGTGCATTCGGGGCACAAGCCCTGGACGGCGGTAACCTTGGCCTGGCCAAGCTTGGAGATGCCAGTGCGCGTTACTGCATTGCCGAGCGCATTGGAGACTGTGGAAGTGTTCCCAGAGTAGGCAATAGTGGCCTCGTCGATCTTGCCGGTCGGATCGCCATGCACGCTGCGTACGACGCGTTGCTGCGCATCGTAGGTCCACGAGGCATACACCTGGTCCTGCTCATCGCGGTGGGTGGTCAGTGCATCCGGGAAGCGCGCATTGCCATAGTCATACCCGGCGATAGCCGACGCCACCGCTCCGGCAGCTGTCTGCAAGGTCACCGACCTCAATCGCGCCTGGGAGTCGTAGCCGTAGGCCAGCACCATTCCATCGGGGAGTCCGACTTGTGTGATCCTGTCTGCCTGGTAGGCAAATAGCAGGCGACGGCCACGCGTATCCGTCACCGATTGCAACTGGCGGCCGGCGTAAGTCAGGGTGAGCTGCTCGCCATCGGTGTAGCTGATGCCGGTCAGCTTGCCGTCCAGATCGAACTGCTCTTTGCTGTCGTCGGTGGCAGTCACCTGCCATCCAGTCAGCGTCCCGTTGTCTTGCACTTCGGACAGCGTTTCGCGCACATCCCAGTCCGGTGTCCATGTGCCATTGGCGGACTTCTTGAACGTGTAGAAGTTACCGTTGGGGCGCGTCAGGATCAGTGTCGATGCATCGGTGACGGTGATGGTCCGGATGTAGCTATGGCGCCAGGTGTTGCCGAGCGCGCTGGTGGGCTGCAGGCCGACGGCACTGCTGTAATACCGGACGAATTCCAGATGCCCTGCTGGCGCACGGTAGTCGGCCGCCGTTTCGAGCTTGGTTCCGGTGAACACATTGGCCGGATTGCCGGCGGTGGTCGGACCAGTGCTCCCATCGCAACAGCCATTGTTCTTGCCGGGATCGAGCGGTGGCGGTGGCGAGCAGACCGCCCCGTTTGGCGTTGCGACCGGCTGGCCGCCGTTGTTGCTGACCGTATATTCGCAGCCTTCCTGGCATAGGTTGCCAGTACTGCCAGCAGCAGGGGTGAATGTCGGTCTGGCGCTGCACTTTAGGGGATAAAAGCTTTCGCCTAAACCAGATTCGCTGGTAAAGTTATCAAACGCTCTGTAGCACTGAACTACCGCTTGGTAGCGCTGATCATAGGCTAGGTCGAGTACCAAGCTGGCGTGTGTATTTATCCCGCCGCCAATGCAGATTGCTTCGTTTCCTTCCTTGATGGCATTGAGATAAGCCTGGCCTTGATCGCACAAGCGCGTCCCTGCATTGCAGACGCCCGAGTCATAGGCGTGGGCGATCTGTATCGTAGGAACGAGGGAAACGCACGTCACCACAATGGCCAACAACATCCCGAACCACTTGCTCCCGTATCCCGGGGCTCGCTTCTGCACGTCCTGCATCGCGTCCAACTCCTTGGAGAATGTCTGCAGGTCATCGTAGTCGCGCCTGCGCAGGCGGGAGCTTATCGTAAATCATGGCTGCTAATGGAGAGCATTGCAGTGCTTTCTGTGATCGCATCAGTGCACTCTCGGCGCTCTGCAGCGATGGCTACAACCATGTCTGATCAGGTAGGCGATCGATATATTACGCATAGCGCATAAGCAAGTGCCGATGCACAAAGGCCTAAGGGTTGGCGCGTGCCCGATAGTCCGCGTCCAGTCGGCGTGCCGCCTGCGACAACTGCTTCAGGACGCCGTGATTGCAGACGACTTCATCGGCGATGGCCAGCCGCTTCTCCCGCGTCGCCTGCGCAGTAATCATGCGATCGGCCAGTTCGGCCGTCGCTCCATCCCGCTGCATCAGGCGTTCGTGTTGTAAGGCGACTGGCACATCGACGACGAGGATGCGATCTAGCCATGGATAGGTGGCGCGCCCACCGGCTTCGGCGAGCAGGGGGATTGCGACAATTGCATAGGGGCCCTGTGCAGCCAGCGCTGCGCGCTGCAGTTCTCTGCGGATGGCCGGGTGGGTGATGGCTTCGAGCGCTTGCCGTTGCGCGGTGTCTGCAAAGACGCGGTAGCGTAGCGCTTGTCGGTTCAAGGTTCCGTCGGGGAGCAAAACGCTATCCCCGAAGTACGCAGCAATGGCGTCGAGGATCGGCCCCGGCTCCGCGACCTGCCGTGCAATCACATCGGCATCGATAACCGGTACACCCAGCTTCTCGAACTCGGCGGCCAGCGCGCTCTTGCCGGAGGCGATGCCGCCCGTAAGGCCGACGATGAAGTCGCTCATCGTCGTGCCAGGGTCAACGCAGGCCTGCGAAGTGCAGGTAGCCGTCCACCAGGTCGTTGCCCCAAAAGAACACCACCCAGCCAGCAATGGCCAGGTAGGGGCCGAACGGGATGGGGGTGGCGCGGTCGCGGCCCTTGGCCACCAGCCAGATCGAGCCGAGGATGGCGCCGACGAGCGAGGAGATCAGGATGATCGGCAGGATGCCTTTCAACCCGCACCACGCGCCAAGCGCGGCCAGCAACTTGAAGTCGCCGTGGCCCATGCCTTCCTTGCCGGTGAGCTGCTTGAACAACCACCACACCGTCCATAGCGACACATAGCCGACCGCCGCGCCCAGCAGAGCAGGCTTGGCCGGCATGTAGAGGTTGTCCATCGATCCGACGAGCCCCAACCACATCAACGGCAGGGTCAACTGGTCGGGCAGCAGCTTGTGGCGCAGGTCGATGCCCGACATCGCCACAAGAAAGCAGCTCAGCACGATCGCGCCGAAGCCCTGCCAGCCAAAGCCGAAGCGCCACACGCTGGCGACGCACAGGATGGAGGTGAGCAACTCGACCAGTGGATACTGGATGGAGATCGGCTTGCCGCTGTAGCGTGACTTGCCGCGCAGCATCGCCCAGCTCAGGACCGGAATGTTTTCCCACCACTTGAGCTTGTCGCCTGTCACCGGGTCGTGCGACGGCTCCACCACGATCCCGGGCGGCGGCGGCTCGTAGATATCGGGCAGTTCCAAAATCTCGCGCGCATCCCGCCGCCATTGCCACTCCATACGCTTGGGCAAGCGCAGGATCACCACGTTCAGGAAGCTGCCGATCAGCAGTCCCAGTCCGGCCGCGGCAGGAAAGCCGAGACCGGGATGCTGGTCGAGAAATGCCATTACGTCTTATCCAACCACCGAGGCGAGCTTGAAGATAGGCAGGTACATGCCGATGACCATGCCGCCGACGATGGTACCAATGAACACCATGATCAGGGGTTCGATCAGGCTGCTGAGCGCATCGACCGCGTTGTTGACTTCCTGCTCGAAATACTCCGCTACCTTGAACAGCATGGCATCCAGCGCGCCCGCTTCTTCACCGATGGCGGTCATCTGCACCACCATATGCGGAAACAGGTTGACCTGTTTCATCGCGACGTTGACCGGGTAGCCCACGGAGACGTCTTCGCGCATGCGCAGTACTGCTTTTTCGTAGACCGAATTACCTGTAGCACCGGCCACGATGCCCAGCGCCTCGACTAGCGGTACGCCGGCCTTGAAGGTCACCGCCGTCGTCCGGGCGAATCTTGCAATTGAGCTGTTGTGCATGATCTGACCAATGATCGGCACTTTTAGCACCAGGCGGTCCATGCCATGTTGCATTGCTGGTGAACGCTTGTATGCGAAAACAGACCCAATCGCAGCGCCAACAAGTGCGAACAGCATCAGCCACCACCAAGACACCATAAAGCGAGACAGGTTGACGATCATCTGTGTGAACGCAGGCAGCTCCGCTCCAAAGCCCTTGAAGACATCTTCAAATTGGGGAACCACCCAAACAAGCAGGATTGCACTGACCAACATCGCCACTGCCATTACCATGGCAGGGTAGAACAGTGCCTTCTTGATCTTGCCTTTCAGGGCTTCAAGGTTTTCTTTGTAAGTGGCGACGGTGTCGAGCACAGTTTCCAGTACCCCTGCGCCTTCGCCTGCCTTGACCAAATTCCGATAGAGCTCATCAAATTGCACCGGGTGCTTGCTTACGGCTTCGTAGAGCGATGCCCCCCCTTCGATATCTGTCCTAATCTGTCCGACCATTGTGCGCATGCGCGGATTCTTTTGGCCGCTGCCAATGATCTCCAGCGCGCCGACAATCGGCACGCCGGACTTCATCATGGTTGCCATCTGTCGGCTGAAAAATGAAATGTCTTTTGCGGAAACTTTCTTTCCGGCAGCGCCGAATAGTGGTTTCGGCTTAACTTTCACGACGAGAGGAGTAATGCCCTGGCGCCGTAACTCGGCGCGCAGCAGATTTGCATTGCGGGCCGTTTGTTCGCCTTTCATCTTGACGCCGCGCTTGTCTGTCCCCTCCCAGACAAACGGACTCATCTGCTCCGCCGATGCGGCGGTCTTCGTCTTGACTACGCTACGTGCTGCTGACATGTGAATTCCCCATCCACCATCCCCAGGCGGATACCTGAGCAATGTTACCCGGTTCCTGTATGGCTGGCATCCGCTTTCCATGTTACTGACAGTACCCCCCCCTGATGTGGCAAGACATGACGTTCTACGTCACGTAGTGCCCAGTCGGGGCTCCGCAGGAAGTGGATCGCAGTTCTTGTGTTTGCCTCTGTGCGCGGCTACAGAAGTGCCGCATCATCCGTCGCAGGGGAATTTGAGAAGAGTGCAAGAACCTGGCACGCTTCCTGCTACAAAGACCCTGCACGTGGCACCCGCTACGCGGCGCCCAAAGGGAGTGGCCCGTGGGCGGAGACATCAACAACTCTAGGGGATATCCATGAAGAAGCAACAGGGTTTCACGCTGATCGAACTCATGATCGTCATCGCGATCATTGCAATCTTGGCCGCCATCGCGCTGCCCCAGTATCAGAACTATGTTGCCAAGTCGCAGGTCACTGCTGGTCTGGCCGAGCTGAGCCCGGGTAAAACGCAATACGAAACTCTTTTGAACGAAGGCAAGGGTACGACGCTGACGACGGCCGATGCCGTGGGTTTGCAGGCTACGTCGACCACCAATCGCTGTTCTGCGATTACGGTGTTGGCTCCGGATGCTACCACTGGTGAGCAGACTAACGCTCTGAGCTGCACGCTGGCCGGCAGTCCGCGTATTGTTGGTAAGAAGATCACTTGGGCTCGTGACACCAACGGCGTCTGGACCTGCTCGACTGATATCGCGACTGCTGATAAGGCAAAGTTCGCTCCAGCTACCTGCCAGTAATATTTGAACGTTTCGTTAAAAACCCCGACCTAGGTCGGGGTTTTTTTTGATCATTTCGCCGACTTTATCGTAACGGGTCCTAGTGAATTCGCAGCTGAGGGGAGCTGATATGCGGATTGAGTTCTTGGCCAACAAGGTGATTAAAGGCTTCACACTCATCGAATTGATGATTGTGATCGCTATAATCGCGGTGCTTGCTTCCATAGCGATCCCGCAATATCAGATCTACGTTGCCAAATCGCAGGTGGCAGCCGGCTTGGCCGAAGTCAGCCCCGGGAAGACGCGCTACGAGATTTTGGTCAATGACAGCGAGGGCAGCACGCTAACTTCGGCCTCCGCGATTGGTTTGACTGCGACTGCTACCAGTCGATGCAGTAGCATTAGTGTGCTAGCACCTGATGCCAATGGTGCTCAGGCACACGCTATCGACTGCACGTTGCGCGGCAATCCGCGTGTCAATGGCGCCAAGCTCACGTGGGCCCGGGATGCAAATGGCATTTGGACATGCAGCACGGATTTACCTTTGGTAGACAAAGATCGCTTTGCCCCGGCATCCTGCCGTTAGTTTGTCTCGTGTTAGAGCTTGGTCGCTGTATTTTTGTCTGACTTGAGCCAATTGGGAACAATGATGAATAGCGTCGTGACCGCAAATTTGGTTGGAATAACGGGCATCGCGCGTCGTCTGGTGCAAGACGGTGCGGTCGAAGAAGCAGTTGCGCGATCTGCGATGGATCAGGCATCTGCGGCAAAGGTTCCTCTGCCGCAATGGTTTGCTGAGAAGAAGTTGGTCACTGCTTCCCAGCTCGCCGCTGCGAATGCGGTCGAGTTCGGCATGCCACTGTTGGACGTGTCGGCGTTCGACGCCAGCCAAAACGCGGTCAAGCTGGTAAGTGAGGAGCTACTTCAGAAGCACCAAGTGCTACCGCTGTTCAAGCGCGGCAACCGGCTGTTCGTAGGGGTGAGCAATCCGACCCAGACCCGGGCGCTGGATGACATCAAGTTTCATACGAACTTGGTAGTCGAGCCCATCCTTGTGGATGAAGATCAGATCCGTCGCACCCTGGAGCAATGGCAGGCCAGCAATGCTGCGCTGGGCTCCGCGCTCGGTGACGACGAGGAGGGCATGGGGGATCTGGACGTCTCGGCCGGCGACGAGGACATGGGCGCCGGCGGGGATTCCGGGGTTGATGCCAAGGGCGACGACACGCCGGTGGTGAAGTTCGTCAACAAGGTGCTGGTGGATGCGATCAGGCGGGGAGCCTCGGACATCCATTTCGAGCCGTATGAAGACGACTACCGGGTGCGCTTGCGCATCGATGGCTTGTTGAAGAACGTGGCCAAGGCGCCGGTGAAGCTGAACCAGCGCATCGCAGCGCGGTTGAAGGTGATGTCGCAGCTGGATATCGCCGAGAAGCGGGTGCCGCAGGACGGGCGCATCAAGCTCAACCTGTCCAAGACCAAGCAGATCGACTTCCGTGTCAGCACCTTGCCGACCCTGTTCGGCGAGAAGGTGGTGCTGCGTATCCTGGACGGCAGCGCGGCCAAGCTGGGCATCGACAAGCTGGGCTACGAGCCGGACCAACAGAAGCTGTTCCTGGAAGCGATCCACAAGCCCTATGGCATGGTGCTGGTGACCGGGCCGACCGGCTCGGGCAAGACGGTGTCGTTGTACACCGCGCTGGGAATTCTCAACGACGAGACGCGCAATATCTCCACCGCGGAGGATCCGGTCGAAATCCGCTTGCCTGGCGTCAATCAGGTGCAGCAGAACAACAAGCGTGGCATGACCTTCGCCGCGGCTTTGCGCTCGTTCCTGCGCCAGGATCCGGACATCATCATGGTCGGCGAAATCCGTGACCTGGAGACGGCCGAGATTGCGATCAAGGCGGCGCAGACGGGTCACATGGTGCTGTCGACGTTGCACACCAACGATGCGCCGCAGACCATCGCACGTCTGATGAACATGGGCATCGCGCCCTACAACATCACCTCGTCGGTGACGCTGGTGATCGCGCAGCGGCTGGCGCGGCGCTTGTGCAACAACTGCAAGCGCAAGTCGACGCTGCCTGACAACGCATTGCTGGCCGAAGGATTCACGCCTGCCCAGCTTGCCGCCGGGATCGAGCTGTATGAGGCGGTCGGTTGCGATGAGTGCACCGAAGGCTACAAGGGGCGTACCGGTATCTACCAGGTAATGCCGATGACCGACGAGATCGGCGCGATCGTGCTGGAAGGCGGCAATGCGATGCAGATCGCCGAGGCCGCGCAGGCGATCGGTATCCGCGATTTGCGGCAGTCGGCGCTGATGAAGGCTGCGAATGGGGTGACCAGCCTGGCCGAGATCAATCGTGTGACGAAGGACTAAGCGCCCTCATCCGCCCTTCGGGCACCTTCTCCCGCAGGCGGGAGAAGAGGGCGGGACGGCGATGCAGATTGCCGAGGCCGCGTAGGCGATCGGTATCCGCGATTTGCGGCAGTCGGCGTTGATGAAGGCTGCGCATGGGGTGACCAGCCTGGCCGAGATCAATCGTGTGACGAAGGACTAAGCGCCCTCATCCGCCCTTCGGGCACCTTCTCCCGCAAGCGGGAGAAGAAAGCTGCAACGCGATCTTCGGTAAGCGGGAGAAGAGGGCGGCACGGCGACGCAGATCGCCGAGGCCGCACAGGCGATCGGTATCCGCGATTTGCGGCAGTCGGCGTTGATGAAGGCTGCGCACGGGGTGACCAGCCTGGCCGAGATCAATCGTGTGACGAAGGACTAAGCGCCCTCATCCGCCCTTCGGGCACCTTCTCCCGCAGGCGGGAGAAGAAAGCTGCAACGCGATCTCCCGCAAGCGGGAGAAGAGGGCGGCACGGCGATGCAGATCGCCGAGGCCGCACAGGCGATCGGTATCCGCGATTTGCGGCAGTCGGCGTTGATGAAGGCTGCGCACGGGGTGACCAGCCTGGCGGAGATCAATCGTGTGACGAAGGACTAAGCGCCCTCATCCGCCCTTCGGGCACCTTCTCCCGCAAGCGGGAGAAGAAAGCTGCATCGCGATCTCCCGCAAGCGGGAGAAGAAAGCTGCAACGCGATCTCCCGCAGGCGGGAGAAGAGGGCGGGACGGCGATGCAGATCGCCGAGGCCGCGCAGGCGATCGGTATTCGCGATTTGCGCCAGTCGGCGTTGATGAAAGCTGCGCACGGGGTGACCAGCCTGGCGGAAATCACTCGAGTAACCAAGGACGAAGGGCTGGGAATCGGGGAGTCGGATCAGGGAATCGGAACAGCTTGGTGACCCGGAACAGCTTGGGGACCCGGAACAGCTTGGGGACCCGGAACAGCTTGGGGACCCATACGTTCCAGGCTGTTTTGTCTGGACAACTGCGTCGAGCATTCCAGCCGACTACCGGGAGCTGACGCATGAGCCAGTCCATCGCAGTGTCTCCCACACAGGCCATCGAGGCCGGCAACTGCGCTTTTACGATTCCCGATTCCCCACTCCCGACTCCCTGCTCTTCTACTCCATCCCCAGCTTCTTCAGCTTGTAACGCAGCGCCCGAAACGTGATGCCCAACTGCGCAGCAGTCTTGGTCTTGTTCCAGCGGTTTTCTTCCAGCGCCTTCTGGATCGCGGCGCGTTCCAGTTGCTCGATGTAGGAAGGCAGCGCGGCCGAGGCGGGGTCGATGTCGACGACGGCTTCGCGCGGTTCGGCCGCGGCGCCTCCTGGGGGGGCGGCCAACCGGTGGCCCCCGTGCGCGGGCAGGCGCAGGTCGGTAGCGCTGATCTGGTCGTCTTCGGCCAGGGCCAGGGCGCGTTCGAGGATGTTTCCCAGTTCGCGCACGTTGCCGGGGAAGCCGTAGTGATTCAAGGCGTCGAGTGCGGATTGGGTCAGCAGCGGAATGGGGCGGCCGTGGCTGTGCGCCAGGCGCGCGATGATGGCAGCGGCCAGCTGCGGCAGGTCGCCACCGCGTTCGCGCAGCGGCGGCACACGCAACTCGATCACGTTGATGCGGTAGTACAGGTCATGCCGAAAGCGGCCGTCGGAGACCAGGTCGCCCAGGTCCTTGTGGGTGGCCGAGAGGATGCGCACATCCACCAGCGATTCGCTGGATGCGCCGACCGGTCGCACCGACTTTTCCTGGATCGCGCGCAGCAGCTTGACCTGCATCTGCAACGGCAATTCGGCCACTTCGTCCAGAAACAGCGTGCCTCCATGCGCGGCCTGGAACAGCCCGGGCTTGTCGGCATGCGCGCCGGTGAAGCTGCCTTTCTTGTGGCCGAAGAATTCGCTTTCCATCAGCTCGGCGGGAATGGCGCCGCAGTTGACCGGCACGAACGGGCCGGCGGCACGTGCGCCTTGTTCGTGGATGGTGCGTGCGACCAGCTCCTTGCCCACGCCCGATTCGCCGACGATGTAGACCGGCGCCTGGCTGCGCGCGACCTTGCTGATGGTGGCGCGCAGGATTTCCATGGCACTGGAGTCGCCGAGCAGGCGGCTGGCCTGTTCCGGTGGCGGCGGTGGCGGAGCAGGGCGGTCGCGGTTGTTCAATTCCAGCGCGTGCTTGACCAGGCCGCGCAGTACGCCGATGTCGACCGGCTTGCTGACGAAATCGAAGGCGCCGGCTTTCAGTGCTTCCACGGCCAGGTCCATGCTGCCGAACGCGGTGATCATCGCCACCGGCGTCTGCGGATAGTGTTTTGCGATTTCGGTGACCAGTTCGATGCCGTTGCCGTCCGGCAAACGCATGTCGGTCAGGCACAGATCGTAGGGATTGTTGGCCAGCAACTCGCGCGCTTCGGCCAGGTTGGCAGCAGTGCTGATGCGCAGGCCCATGCGGCCCAGGGTGAGAACAAGCAACTCGCGGATATCACGCTCGTCATCGACAACCAGGGCGCTTTTGGGTTCGTTCATGGGACGCACGATAGCCCAGCGTGATGATGGTCGACAATTGTCGAGCAGGTGGCGGGCCAACGATTCACCTGCTGCGCGGGCGCGTCACTGCGGCTTTCAGCGCGTTTGCAAGCTGCCGATGCCAGTCGGCGATGGCTGTCGATGCGCTGCGTTGCCAAACGCATCTGCCTACGAAAGCCTTGCTGGCGTAAGCCCGCAAGACCTGCAGGCCAGGTGCCGCATGGCGTTTGCGTCTTCGCCAATGCGATGTTCTGCGATCGAACAAGTCGCTGCTCTGCTGGGTATCGCCACATCAGGCATCCCGCTCAGCCGACAGCCGAGCACTCACTTGCCGAGCAATCCGTTGGGGCCTTGCAACGAAATCCGGAAGCACGCGCCGCCGCCCGGGACCGAGACGTAGTCCAGTTGCGCCTGGTTGGCGCGGCAGAGTTCCTGGGCGATGTACAGGCCCAGGCCGGTGCCATGCTCGGAGGTGGTGTAGAACGGGCGGAACAGTTGTGCCGCCACGGCGTCGGGGATGCCTGGGCCGCGGTCGATCACATCGATCACTGCCTTGCGCTCGAGGCGTTCGACGTGCAGCTTGACGCGTGCCGGTTCGTCCATCACCCGGCCGTACTTGAGTGCGTTGTGCACCAGCGCGGTGAGGATCTGATGCAGGTGCTTGGGGTCGACCAACGCATGCACGGAGCTCCCCTGGATGCTGGCCTCCAGGATGTCGGTTTCCATCGACAAGGTCTGGCGATATTCGACCACGAAGCGGCGCACGAATGCGGCCAGGTCCAGATTGTCCGGGGTGGCGCGTTCCCGGCGCGCCAGCGCGAGGACGCTCTCGACGATGCCGTTGGTGCGCTGGCATTGCTGGTGGATGATCTGCAGCAGGCGGCGGTCGGCATCGCCGATGTCCGGCGATTCTTCCAGCAATTGGGAGGCGTAGCTGATTGCGGCCAGCGGGTTGCGGATCTCGTGCGCCAAGCTGGCCGAAAAGCGCCCCATGGCCGACAGGGTCAGCGATTCGGCACGTCGCGACACCACCGTGGCGTCGTCCAGGAACACCAGTGCCAGGTCGCTGTCGGCAAGCAGGCGCACGAAGCGCGGTTGCACTTCCGGGCGTTCGGCGCCGAGTTGCAGCGGCGCCTCTTCCTCGCGCCAGCCGCTACGCCAGCGCTGCAGCCGGCGCGCCAGTTCGGGGGTGAGCGCCACCAGCGACAGATCGGTGGACGGGGTGCGTTGGTCGCCATCGCCCAGCAAGCTCAGCGCCGCTTCGTTGGCCAACGAGATGTGGTTGTGGGTATCCACCACCAGCACGCCGGTGCGCATGCGCCGGATGATCAGCTCGTTGATCTCGTACAGATTGGCGACCTGGGCGCCGCGTTCTTCGGCCAGCATCTGGTTGCGACGGGCGCGCGCGGCGATTTGTTCGCAGATGAAGGCCACCGCGACGTAGCTGGTGGCAAACATCGCAAGCTCCGCCACCGGCCGGGTGGCGCCGCCGCCTTCGAGCAGGGTCCACAGGTATTCCAGCAGGATGGCGACGCTGGCGAGTACCGCGATGCTCATGCCGTAGCGCAGTCGCAGCAGGATGGAGGCGGCCGCCACGTTGAACAGCAGCATCATCGCAATGCCGGCGCTGGCGCCGGGCAGGGCGTGCGTGGCCAGGGTGGCGGCAAGGATGTCGGCCACTACCGCGCACAGCACGGTGGGGGTAAGGCGACGTTCGCCGCGGCCCCAGAACAGCAGCGGGATCGCCATGCACAGGTAGCCGATCGCCACGCCGGCGGCCAGGCGCGGGTAGCGCGGCTCGGGGATGGCGTCGGACAAGGGGCTGAACACCAGCGCGGCGATCAGGCCGGCCACCAGTACCCGGTACAGCGAGAAAAAGTACAGCTCGCGCTGCGGCGCGGACTGGATCCGGGCGATGAGCGATGCGATGGATGCCAAGCCGATTCCCCGCTGGAGCGAGCCGCGAGTATAGGCAGGTGCGCGGTCTGCGCAGCGCCTGCGCACAGAGTCGGCCTGCGCGCAAGCGCTGCGATCGGGCGGCCAATCCCGGGCAATTTTGCGCCGCACGGCGTGGTCGGCCACAATAGGCGGCCCGTTCGCGTCCCATGACGTGCCGCCCCGGCGGTCTGCGTTGCACGCAGCGGTCGTTTCCTTTTCCCACGGTGACGCATGAATTTCCACGAATACCAGTCAAAACAGCTGCTTGCCGAGTACGGCATCCCCGTTCCGGCCGGCAAGGTCGCGGCGACCCCGGACGAAGCGGTTGAAGTCGCCAATTCCCTGGGCAATGGCCCCTGGATGGTGAAAGCGCAGATCCACGCGGGCGGCCGCGGTAAGGCTGGCGGCGTCAAGTTCTGCAAGACCACCGACGATGTGAAGGCCGCAGCCGCCAAGATGCTCGGCACCAAGATGTCCACCTACCAGACCGCCGGCGTCGAGCTGCCGATCAACCTGGTGCTGGTCACCACCGCCGGTGAGATCGTCAAGGAGCTGTACCTGTCGATCCTGGTCGACCGCGGTACCAAGACCATCACCTACATCGCATCGAGCGAGGGTGGCGTGGAGATCGAGCAGGTGGCGGCCGAAACCCCGGAGCTGATCCACGCGCTCAATGTCGATTTCGTCGAAGGCGTGCAGGGCTACCACGGCCGCGATTTCGGCTTCAAGCTCGGCCTGAACGCCAAGCAGGCCGGACAGTTCGCCAGCATCATGGTGAACCTGTACAAGCTGTTCAACGAAAAGGACCTGGCGCTGGTTGAAATCAACCCGCTGGCGATCCTGGACGACGGCAACCTGTACGCGCTGGACGGCAAGTTCGACAGCGACGACAACGCCGCGTTCCGTCAGAAGCAGCTGGTCGCCATGCGCGACAAGACGCAGGAAGACGAAACCGAAGTGACCGCTTCGGAGCTGGACATCAACTACGTCACCATGGACGGCAACATCGGGTGCATGGTCAACGGCGCAGGCCTGGCCATGGCCACCATGGACGTCATCAAGCTCAATGGCGGCGAGCCGGCGAACTTCCTGGACGTGGGCGGCGGCGCGAACAAGCAGCGCGTCATCGAAGCGTTCAAGCTGATCCTGTCCTCGGACAAGGTCGAAGGCATCTTCGTCAACATCTTCGGCGGCATCGTCCGCTGCGACATGATCGCCGAAGGCATCATCGCCGCAGTCAAGGAAGTGGGCGTCAAGGTTCCGGTCGTGGTGCGCCTGGAAGGCACCAACGTGGAAGAAGGCAAGCAGCTGCTGCGCGACAGCGGCATGGCCATCATCCCGGCCGACAACATCAACGACGGCGCCAAGAAAGTCGTTGAAGCTGTCAAGAACGCCGCCTGATCCACGCCACCGAAGGAATTATCCATGTCCGTTTTGATTAACAAGAACACCAAGGTGATCGTGCAGGGCTTTACCGGCCAGCAGGGCACCTTCCACGCCACTCAGATGGTCGAGTACGGCACCCAGGTCGTCGGCGGCGTGACGCCCGGCAAGGGCGGCACCACCCATATCAATCTGCCGGTGTTCAACACCGTCGCCGATGCGGTCGAGGCCACCGGCGCCGACGCCTCGGTGATCTACGTGCCGCCGCCGTATGCGGCCGATGCGATCCTGGAAGCGGCTGCGGCCGGCATCAAGGTCATCGTGTGCATCACCGAAGGCATCCCGGTGCTGGACATGCTGCGCGTCAAGAACGTGCTGACCCGTTCGCATCCGGACACCGTGCTGATCGGGCCGAACTGCCCCGGCGTGATCACCCCGGGCGAGTGCAAGATCGGCATCATGCCGGGCCACATCCACAAGCCGGGCAAGATCGGCATCGTCTCGCGTTCGGGCACGCTGACCTATGAAGCGGTCAAGCAGACCACCGAAGTGGGCCTGGGCCAGAGCACCTGCATCGGCATCGGTGGCGACCCGATCAACGGCCTGAACTTCGTCGACTGTCTCAAGCTGTTCAATGAAGACCCGCAGACCGAGGGCATCATCATGGTCGGCGAAATCGGCGGCGACGCCGAGGAAGCCGGTGCCGAGTACATCAAGAACCACGTCAAGAAGCCGGTCGTCGGCTTCATCGCCGGTGCTTCGGCGCCGGCCGGCAAGCGCATGGGCCATGCTGGTGCGATCGCATCGGGCGGCAAGGGCACGGCCGAAGGCAAGTTCGCGGCGATGGAAGCTGCTGGCGTCAAGACCGTCCGTTCGCCGGGCGATCTGGGTGCGGCGATCGCTGCGCTGGTGAAGTAAGCACGCCCCACGCGCAAGTGTGTGAGCGCGCCATGAGGGCGCACTTGCCCAAGGAAATCCGGTAGCTGCTGGGATACGGTGGGGTCATGGTGACTAAGACCCCTTCGTCTCTTAAATGGCTAGTCGACAAGCGCGCCCGCCTCGCTGGCCACATTGCCCAGATCCAGAGAAGGGCCGACGCTGCTCGTCAGCTTGCGGCCGATCTGGACAGCAGCGTCGAGGCGACACGCAGGGATCTTGAAGCACTGGACCGCATTCTTGGCCTTCACGACATCTGCGTGCCGCCGGAGGTTATCCGACCGGTACGAATGTCGAGTGAGGGTCCGCTGCTACAGCGCGGCCATATCAGCCGAAACGTCCTGGCCTGTCTGAGAGAGGCGGCGGGTGAATGGCGGTCTACGACTGAGGTCCTGCTGTTCGTCGGCTCGCAGGGCAAGGCGGTGGGCGGAAATGTGCAGTATGCGGAGCTCAGGCTGCGGGTACGCAAATGCCTGCAGGCTCACTGTTCCGCCGGAAGGGTCATCCGGCGGAACAGCCCGCGCACTAACGTAGAGGGTTACTGGGCACTCGCGCCCGACGCCGATGACGGCGGGATGCCCTGATTCATTAGAATCTCAGTCCCGCGCCGTTTCCCCTGGTAGTAGCCGCGCCACCATCGCGAATGCCCCACGGTGAGGGCCTTTATCAGGAGCATTTCGACCTGTGTTCTGATCGAGAACCGGCGTACGTCCTCGCGCCACGCCATTTCGTTCGCATAGTCAGCCAGGTAAGCCGGCCGCACACCGTGCGAAACCCCATACTCCCAGCGTCTGAGCCGGCTGAAGAACGACTCGGCTTGGTTCTCGTTGACACCCTCGGCCGAAACGTACTCATGGCTATGCCTGACAGCGTAGTGGGTGTGTGTCGCTGAAACGGTCGCGTAGGCGGGACTTTCGTCGGTCATGATGATTGCTTCGGAGCTGACGTAACGCGCGATCAGCTTCGCGGCATCCTTGTCGTTCTCCGATCTGGCAACGGCGGCAATGCTGCGCACCGCACCTTCGCCTGGTCGTCCTTGCTGTCGGAAGATCATCACTACGCGCTTGTTCTTCCGCTTCTCCCAGTTCGTCCGTGTCATGCCGCTGGCGTGCCATGGGCGTTTGGCCGGGCGTCCGGCGATCCGATCGACAATGGCCTGGTCGTTGCGGAGTCCACGACGATTTGGCTTTCGAGGCTTTCCACCGAAGTAGCCGCCATCGATTTCAACGACGCCGGTGAGCGGTGTGAAGTCCTGGGTCCGGAAGATCGCCTCTCGCAGTTTTCCGAGGGCGACGTGCGCGGCCTTGTTTGAATAGTCACCCATGCGGCTCAATCCAAGGCCAGCCAAACCCTTCACCCCTGTGACGTAGTAGAAGGTCGCCAGGAGAATGCTGCGCAGGGACTTCTTCCTGCTGGAAAAGGCGGTGGCCGACGTTACCGAGAAATCCCGGCCGCACTCCTTGCATCGCCATTGCTGGCGCGCAGGCCGCCGGTAGTGCTGGGCCCACGCACCGCAGGCTGGGCATGCCTGGTGGGAGTCACTGCTCCAGCGCAGGCGGGCGAACATGGCATGGATATCATCGTCCGACATGCCGTAGATCGAGTGGATGGAGAAATCGCGGTAGGCCGCGCTCCGAAGGTAGTGCTGAGTCATAGAATTGGTCCGGAAGTGCCGGGCCGAGGGCGAGCAGCGCCCTCCGCGGCCACGGCATTGCTAGGGTCCGGGCAAGCCACTCCCGTTCACGCCCTGCGGGCGTGTTGACAATGGGTTTGGGAGGGGGGCACTATGGCTACGCAGCTCTCAAACTGCTTGCCACAAGAAGCCTAGTTCCCCTGCCAGGGTCCTAGGCTTTGTGCTTTCTGCCCTACTGGTTTTCGGTACTATTGGTTGACGGGTACGTCGATAGGGGCCTCCTGGGGAGCCGAAGTGGTGTTGGAAGCGAGCTCTTCGAGGTAGACGGCGACCGCTCTGGCGGTGGCATAAAGCCCCCGACGACCGGGGAGCTGCTGCATTGGGATGGTCAGGGCACCCCTGATCCGCGCCTTGCGCACAGCCTGCGGCGTGCGATAGCGCAGGAGCTGCGCAATATCAGACGTGCTGAGGAGTCCGCCGAACTGCGCCGTGAGCTGGAGTTCGCGGAGGGTCGTGGTGTCGGGAGATTCCATTTGCATGCCAGGTCACTCTGTATCGTGTGGGTTCGAGTATCGGCTGAAATCGTTGGCTCGCGGCGGGTCAACTTGGCCCGCGAAAAACGCCCTAAACTTGACCCATGCGAAAGACCCTGGACGATCTTCTTCGGGAATGGAGCGGGCAACAGCCGGAGCGGAAAACGCCATGGCGAGCTTTGCGCGGAAGGCTATGGCTCGATCACGCGCTATGGCTAAGCGGCCTGGAATGGACTCAATTCGAACGCATCTGCATCCAGCGAAACCGCTCGGCTTCCAAGCTCGGGGGCAAGTGGCGCGCGGGGACCAACTTGCCTAACCGTTCCTCGGCCCAGGCAATGGAAAGAGTGCTATCGGGTACTGCCTGGGTATTCGATTTGGCCCTCTTTCAACTGCTGTCCAACGAGCCTCTGACGCGCTCACGCCTCACTGCCCTGACTGCGAATTTCAGGCAGCCTGGATTCTTGGATGGACACTGTTGGAGGCTACCGCACCAAGATGGCGTGGCGATCTCCCACGACTCGCAAACGCTGCTCCATCGCGGGGATCTGTGGGGGCTGTTTGGCCTGGTCGGAGACGTTCGCTGGGCTGAGCTGGAGGGTGACGACTATAAGCACCTGGAATGCAGCCAGGACGCTTTCAGGGCACTTCCAGCTCTGCTTCGGACGCCCTGGGCTGCAGCGTGCGTTCCCCAGCTTTATGAGCTGCTGGAACGCGTTAGGCGGCGAGTTCCATATACCCGGGACGCCTACGAGGTCGAGTGGAAGACGATCGAAGAGTTGGCGGCGCGCGCCCAATTTTCGGCGGAGCCAGCTGACCGCTCCAGTGATGCCAATGGGTATGCGGAGCTGTACCCCGATCCCATTGTTCTGATGAAGCGGGTGCGAGATCGTCGGATTCGACAATGGTGAGCGCGTCAGGCGCGCGATCACTCTCCCGAGCAGGTACCAGTAGAATCCGCAATGTAGAAGGCCGGCAGGGATTCGTTTAAAAAACAGCCAAAAGTGAGCTAACTCGCTGTCAGCAAAGGCCTTTTACACGATACGCTGCCGACCTTCCAGTACGCCTGCCGGGCCTGTGAGCAGGTGACTTACGGCTGCTCTCATGGCGCAGCGCTGCGACTGGCACAAAGTGACCGCAAGCGGCAGGCAAGCGCGTTGCCTGTCAGCAGCGCGCTTCTGAGATCCCTTGTCGCGCCGTCCGTTTTCTGTTTCGCGTGGCAGCTGATTCTTCAGCAGCCTGTTGCTGCGAAGTTCAGTCCGCTCGAACGCCATCCACACCGCCCACATCCGTACTTCTGGTGAATACCCCCCAGGGCGATTCAGAATGCCTACGCGATCTGGCTTTGATAAATCTTCAGGCGGGGATGAGTCTCGTTCTCTTCAATTCGTGTTACCTGAAAGCGGGTGCCAGGAGGGAAGAGAACTTCCTGCTCATTCGGACGCTCCGAAAACATGGAGATGCGTTTTCCAGTTGTTGAATTGCTTTCCCACTCGACTGCCATTCCTTGCCAGGATGCATTCTTGGTTTCTGAGGCCGCGAAAAATCGGCGGTCCGTGGTGATGCTTCTTTCTTGGTATCGTTCCGATACCCAGTCCGGCAACTGATCTTCGCCGGTGAAGACAGTCCCTTGATATGAATATTCTTCGGGAAGCGAGTGCAGGGCGGAAATGATGCATTTTGCAAATGCAAGGCCATGAGCAGTGGGCCTCGCTTCTTTCTCCAGAACATCCTGTACTACCTCATAATCGTCCGTCGTCCATGCCTGCAGCGCCACGAGATCCTCGGTTGCCATGTATTTGAGTTCTGGGTGGTTCCACTTCATCTGTGCCATTCTTTGCATCATCCCATTCCACCGCTGCTGCCTCTCTGGGCGGTATTGTTCGCCCCAAAGAGTTATGAGCGCAGTCTTGAACTGTTTTCGCTCTTCAGGTGTGCTTCGGAACTGCGCCCCATCGTGTTGGACCCGCTGCCAAAGTTGCTTTTTTTGCTTTATCAGATCGCTGGTGTTCAACTCCACCAGTGGACTTAATGGACGAGGGCTCGAGCTCGCTCTAGGAGACCCGAGTGCCGCCAAGCCATGCAGGCTCGGTGACATGGGCGCCTCGGGGGATGAAGGCGTAGAGGGCGTGGTCTGCTCTGCGGTGTGGGTTAAATAATGCTCAGGTGAACCCGCTACGGGTGAACCCACCACGCTCGGCTTTGAAGTGCATAACCCCATCTTGATCTCCTGCAGTGACTGTAGGAGCAAGTTTGGAGGGAAACTTTCCGATTCGCTCCGCCTCACCGAAATCCTGGCTGGGACGACGAAGGCACTGACGCGGAGGATTCCCGAGCCTTCGCCAAGCGGCTGATCATTTGCCTGCCGGCATTGCACCGGCTGCGATGGCGTTTTCGAGTTCGCCAACGGAGTGCGCTGGCCGCAGCTGCGCCAGGAGTTGTTCCAACGTGCTCAGACGCACCGTGGCCCGCAAGGTGTCCGCCTCGGCGTGTTCCCGGCGCTGGCGCTCTTCGACCAGTTCGGTCCGCGCCGCCGACAGTTCGGTGCGCACGCCTTCCAGCGCGTGGACATCGTCGGTCCAGCGCACCTGCAGGGCTTGGTGCTCGGCGGCCGCCAGGCGCAGCGCGTCGCGCTCGCGTTGCTGGGCGTCGGCCCGCTGGCGTGCCTGCGCCAGTTCCCGCTCCAGGCGGGTCTGGCGTTCCAGCCACTGGCCGTTTTCCCGGTTGAGCTGCATCAGGTCGTGGTTCTTGGCGGTCAGCGCCTCGTTGGCCTGCCGTAGGGCGACCTGCAGTTCCTGCACCTGGTGCGCGTGCCGGCGCTGTTCCTGCTCGCGCTGGTCCTTGACCGAGGTGCGGTAGTGCTCCAGGGCTTCCCTGGCGTGTTCGTGCTTGTGTTCCAACGATTTCGCATGGGCGTCGTGCTCGGCTACGCGAACAGTCAGGCCTGAGATCCGCTCCTCAAGCTGGGCCAGTTCGGTGGTGCGGCGGGCCACTTCGCTCCTGGCAGCGTCGCCCGCCTCGCGTTCGGCCTGCAGGCCGGTCTCGCAGCGTTGCAGCTGCGTTATGAGTGAGCCGGCCTCGTGTCGGGCCTGCTCCAGCGCTTGGGTGCGTTCCTGCAGCTGCGCCTGGAAGCGCGCCTGGGCCTGCGCAACGACCGTATCGGCCTCGCTGTGAAACCGCTCGGCGAGGCGGGCGATGAGGTCTTGAAGCGCCTCGCTCACGGCCATCTTCGCGCCAACGCCTTGCCCTTCCTCCTCTTCCAACTCTCTCAGGTAACGGTGAATGGTGGTCTTGGAACCGGTATTGCCGAGCGCCACCTGGACCGCATCGACAGACGGATGCTTGCCCGTTGCCCGTTGCCCGTTGCCCGTGGCGCGCAGGCGATCGCGGGCACGCTGCACATCACTTTTGTACAGCCCAGACCGTGCCATCCGTCACTCCACATATTTCGTAACGTATTACATACCATGTAATTACATACTCCTCAACGCATTAAAACGGACCGTCGATAGGCGTTGAGCTCACGCGGGATAATGTTGAATTATCCCGCCTAATCCCGATTTTTCGGCTAGGCTCGCACGCGGGCCGTTACACCCCAGCCCATCGGGCGACTGGAGGAGCCGATGATCAGCGTTGGGCAGTACCTGGAAGCCGCCACCCGACCCAACACCCAACGCGCTTACGCCGCGGCGACCCGCCATTTCGAGGTCGAGTGGGGTGGTCATCTGCCGGCGACCGCAGAGCAGGTGGCGCGCTACTTGGCCGCCTACGCCGGGCAACTCGCGCTCAACACACTCAGGCACCGGCTCGCAGCACTGGCCCAGTGACACCAGGCGCACGGTTTCGCCGACCCCACGCGGGCGCCCGTCGTACGCAAGGTGCTCAAGGGCATCCAAACGGTGCATCCGAGTCAGGAAAAGCGAGCCACGCCACTACAGCTCACGCAGTTGGGTCAGGTCGTGGATTGGCTCGATGGCGCCGCAACTGCGGCCGGAACGCGTGACGATGCGGCCGGTCGGCTCCGGCACCTGCGCGATCGCGCCTTTGTACTGCTGGGCTTTTGGCGCGGTTTCCGCGGCGACGAACTGGTTCGCCTCCAGGTTCAGGATTTGGAGTTGGTGGCCGGCGAAGGCATGACCTGCTTCCTGCCGCACAGCAAGAGCGATCGCCAGCACGCCGGCACCACCTACAAGGTCCCGGCACTGTCGCGCTGGTGCCCGGTGGCTGCCACCATGACCTGGGTCGCGGCAGCCGCCCTCCACGAGGGGCCACTGTTTCGCGCGGTCAACCAGTGGGGCGGGATTGCCGCCGCGCCACTCCACCCCAACAGCCTGGTGCATCTGCTACGGCGGATCTTCCGTGAGGCGGGGCTGAGTTCTCCCAACGACTACAGCGGCCACTCGCTGCGGCGCGGCTTTGCCGGCTGGGCCAACGCCAACGGCTGGGATGTCAAGGCGCTGATGGAGTACGTCGGCTGGCGCGACGTGCAGTCGGCGATGCGCTACCTCGACGGGGCCGATCCGTTCGCCCGCCAGCGCATTGAGGCGAGCCTGCCGCCAGCCACACCACCGCTGCTGGCCCTGGCGGCGCCGGCTCCCGATCCAGTGCCGACCACGGCGGTCGAAGCGACTGTCACCCTGACGCGCTTCAACTCGCGTGTGCGCGGACTGGCCAAAGCGCATCGGCTGATCGAGCAAATCTGCCTGCAACCGCATCAGGCGCAGCGACTCAACACCGACGGCACGCGCTACCGGTTGGCGATCGCGGCCGTTGACGAGGCTGCCTTTGAAGAAACCATCGCAATGCTGCTCGACGAGATGCACCGCATCGCCGACAACCACCAGTGCTTCCTCGCCGTCGCCTTGCGCGATGAAGCGGGCGAGCGCCATTGGGACTAAACCTGAGCATGACGACGCTGCACGAAACCGCCTACCCGCGCCTCAAGCCCGATCCCACCGCCAAAGAGCTCCAGGATATCTACACGCCTACTGCGGTGGAGCTGCAGTGCGTCCGGAACATCGCTACCGGCCCGGCCACACGGCTGGCCCTGCTGCTGCACCTGAAGCTGTTCCAGCGCCTGGGTTATTTCACGACCCTGATCGAGGTGCCCGAACGTATCGTGCAGCATGTCGCTCAGACGCTGGGAATGCGCCGCGTGCCCGCCGACCGGTTGGCGAGCTACGACGCCTCCGGCGCCAAGCACGTGCATCTGGCCCAACTGCGGGCGTTCCTCAACGTCTGTCCGCTCGATGCGGCTGGGCGAGACTGGCTCGGCACCGTGGCTGAAACGGCTGCGCAGACCAAGCACATCGTGCCCGATATCGTGAACGTGATGCTTGAAGAGCTGGTGCATCACCGCTTTGAGTTGCCGGCCTTCAGCACGCTCGGACGCACCGCGATCGCCGCCCGCGAACATGTCCACGAGGCGCACTACCGCCAGATCGCCGATGCGTTGTCACCGACCATGCGGACGCTGATCGATAACCTGCTGCTGACACCACCAGGCAGCCACCACAATGATTGGCACAGGCTCAAGCGCGAGCCCAAACGCCCAACCAACAAGGAAGTGCGCCATTACCTGCGGCACATCCAGCGCCTGCGCATCCTGGCCGAGCAGCTGCCACCGATCGATGTCTCGGTGCCTAAGCTCAAGCAATTCCGGGCGATGGCCCGCGCACTCGATGCCGCCGAGTTGGCCGAACTGGTCCCGATCAAGCGCTATGCGCTGGCCGCGATCTTCATCCGCTCCCAGTATCGCAAGACGCTCGACGATGCGGCCGACCTGTTCATCCGCCTGATCCAGAACCTGGAGAACACCGCGCAGCAAAAGCTGATCGCTTATCAGCTCGAACACAGCAAACGGGCCGATGCCCTGATCGGCCAGCTCCGGGAGATCCTGCAGGCCTATCAGGTCGAGGGCACAGACACCGAGCGTGTGGGCGCGATCGCGGGCGTGCTGGTCGCCGACATCGCTCTGCTGACGGCTGAGTGCGACGAGCACGTGGCCTACGCCGGCCGCAACTATCTGCCATTCCTGCTGGCACCCTATGGGACGTTGCGTCCGCTGCTGTTCAACTGCCTGGAAATCATGGGCCTGGGTGCCGCCAGCCAGGACCCCAGCATGGAGCGCATGATCGGCGCTGTCCTGGCGCTGCGCAGTCAGCGCCGCGAGACGATCGACGCCGCTAGCCTGGGCGTGGCTACAACCGACCTGACGTGGTTATCGTCAGCCTGGCGCAAGCATGTGATGCCCAAAGCCTTGGCCGCCGCCAGCCCCGGCTGGATCCATCGCAAGTACTTCGAACTGGCGGTGCTCGCGCAGATCAAGGACGAACTCAAATCCGGCGACCTGTACATCCCGCACGGCGAGCGTTACGACGACTACCGCGAGCAACTAGTCGACGAGGCGACACTCGCGCAGGAACTGGACGCCTACGGCGAGGTCTCGGGCATCGCCACCGACGCGGCTGACTTCGTGCAGGGTCTGCGCACCGAACTGACGACATTGGCCGATGCCATGGACGCTCGGTTCTCGGACAACCTGCACGCCAGCATGCTCGACGGGCGGCTGGTGCTCAAGCGCCTGCAGGGCGCACAGGTGACCCAGGCCATCGCCACAGTGGACAGCGCGATCACCGACCGGCTGCCGCCGACCAGCATCGTCGATGTCCTGGTCGACACCACCCGCTGGCTGGACCTGCACGTGCACTTCCGCCCGATCGCCGGCACCGACGCGCGAGTCGACGATCTGCTGCGGCGCGTGATCACCACCTTGTTCTGCTACGGCTGCAATCTGGGGCCGACCCAGACCGCGCGTTCGGTCAAGGGCTTCAGCCGGCGCCAGATCTCGTGGTTGAACTTGAAGTACGTCACCGATGAAACGCTCGACAAGGCGATCGTCCAGGTGATCAACATGTACAACAAGTTCGAGTTACCCGGCTACTGGGGCAGTGGCAAGAGCGCCTCGGCCGACGGCACGAAGTGGAACGTGTACGAGCAGAACCTACTGTCGGAATACCACATTCGCTACGGCGGCTATGGTGGCATCGGTTACTACCATGTGTCCGACAAGTACATCGCGTTGTTCAGCCACTTCATCCCGTGTGGCATACACGAAGCGGTCTACATCCTCGACGGGATGCTGGCCAACCGGTCCGACATCCAGCCCGACACCGTACACGGCGACACCCAGGCGCAGAGCTTCCCGGTATTCGGGCTGGCGCATCTGCTGGGCATCAACCTCATGCCGCGCATCCGCAACATCAAGGACCTGGTGTTTTCCCGGCCGGAGCCAGGTCGGACCTACGAGAATATCCAGGCGCTGTTCGGGGACAGCATCGACTGGACACTCATCGAGACCCACGTGCACGACATGCTGCGGGTCGCCATCTCGATCAAACTGGGCAAGATCACCGCTTCCACCATCCTGCGCCGGCTCGGCACCTACAGCCGCAAGAACAAGCTGTACTGGGCATTTCGCGAACTGGGCAAGGCGGTACGCACACTGTTCCTGTTGCGCTACATCGACGATGTCGAAGTGCGCAAGACCATCCACGCCGCCACCAACAAGAGCGAGGAGTTCAACGGCTTCGTCAAATCGGCCTTCTTCGGCGGTGAAGGGATCATCGCCGAGAACGTCCAGCACGAACAGCGCAAGATCGTGCGTTACAACCAGTTGGTGCCCAACCTGGTCAGCCTGCACAACGTGGAGCAGATGACCCGCGTGTTGGCGCAGCTGCGGGACGAGGGCTCAAACATCAGCACGGAAGTGCTAGCCGGCCTGTCGCCATATCGGACCAGCCATATCAACCGGTTCGGTGACTACACCTTGGACCTCAAGCGGCAGGTCGAGCCAATCGATTTTTCGCGGAGAATTCTTGCGGCGACCACGCGTTAGGACGCAATCAGCTGTTTTTTTACCGGGCGAATTCCTGCTTGCCCATCGCGGTCAAAAACGCATAGCTGCAATAATTACATCCTGGGAACAGGAGGGCTAGAGTGGCCGCTCAACCACCACCTCGGGTATCTCATGATCATGCCTTCGCGCCTTTTGCGTTTAACGCTCGGTGTCAGCGTCTGTGTGGCCGCAACCAGCGTAGCAGCGCAAGCCATTGCTCCCGAAACAACCGCATCCTCCGCAACCGACGCCGGTGGGCAACAGCAGGATCCCGCACCCACTGCGAGCTTCGAACAGTGGCTGGCAGACTTCCGCCAACGCGCGCTTGCCGCCGGCATTGGAGCCACCACGCTGGATAACGCATTGGCTGGTGTCACACCCGATCCAGCGGTGCATGAACTGGATCAGCGGCAACCCGAATTCACCCAGTATCTATGGGACTATCTCGACGCGCGTGTCACACCTTCGGCCATCCAGGAAGGACAGCAGCTGCTGATCAGCCAGCACGCCCTCTTCGAGAAGTTGCGGCAGCACTACGGTGTGGATCCGGGCATTCTGACCGCCATCTGGAGCATGGAAAGCGGGTACGGCAAGCAGATCGGGGACTTTTATGTCATTCGCTCCCTGGCGACACTGGCCCATGAGGGACGGCGCACCACGTATGGCAACACGCAGCTGCTTGCGGCCCTGCAGATCCTGCAGACGGAAAAAAGCATTGATCGCTCGCAACTGGTGGGTTCGTGGGCCGGCGCCATGGGACAGACGCAATTCATTCCGAGCACCTATCGCGACTACGCCGTCGACGAGGATGGCGACCAGAAGCGGGATGTCTGGAATTCCAAGGCAGACGCTTTGGGCTCTGCGGCGAATTATCTCAAGCAGAACAATTGGACCAGCGCTGTTCCCTGGGGCCAGGAAGTCCAGCTGTCAGCCGGCTTCGACTACGCGCAGGCCGACCTGACGATCAAGAAGACCGTCGCCGAATGGCAGCGCCTGGGCGTGGCGCCCCGCAGGCCGATTGCGCCCGCACTGGCGCAGCAGTTGGCATCGGTGTTGTTGCCCACCGGATACCGCGGCCCGGCCTTCCTAGTGTTCGATAACTTCCGCAGCATTCTGCGCTACAACAATTCCACCGCCTATGCCCTGGCGGTCGGCTTGCTGGCAGACGGCTATGCGGGCAGGGCCGGGGTCAAGCAACCCTGGCCCAAAGACGATCCGCCGCTCAATAGCACGGCCCAGATCACCGAGCTGCAGCAGAGGCTGACCGACAAGGGATTCGACGTGGGCGGCATCGACGGTGTGCTGGGGGCGCAAACTCGCCAGGGAATCCGTGCATTCCAGCGTAGCCAGCAATTGCCGCAGGACGGTTACGCCAGTACGTCGCTGCTGGCCCGTCTGCGGGCCGCCTGATCGGGGATGTACGTCGGAGGCTGCAATTCTTCACCCACTTACAAGTACTGCAAGGCCATCAATAATGGTGCGGGAATCTCAAAAATGGGTTGCACTATCTCAACGACAAACAACGCCCCGCACTCGCCGCGCCAAGAGGACGCGCCTCCCCTTCCGCCGCAGACGCGGCAATCCTTTGTGGGTGTCGTAAATGGGCTGTTGAGCGATTTGCCCAAGCGTCGGCGTCGTGGTGGGTCGCTCTCCGATCCTGATATCTCCCTCGCCGGCTACTTGCTGAGCAAAGCCGTCATCGGGGATCCGGTCGAGCCCCAGGACATCCCTCGGCTGCACAAGGCGAACAACACGATGCAGGAGACACGGGCGCGCTTCCCATACGGACGCGGCAACGTCGCCACCGACATTGCCGTCAGCGATCACGCATCCAGTCAACATGCGCAGGCCGCACATGATGTGTTTGTCGATCTGGTGCGCGCCGCGCCGCCGGCGTCAATGCTCACGAATCCGACGCTGGGGCATGCGGTCGTATCTGAATTCGTCCAGGGCGGTCATTGCGCCGGATATGCTGCCGTAGCAACCATGCGACATGTACAGAAGCTTCAGCCAGAAGAAAGCGTCCACTATGTCCAGCACAACCATCAGGGCCATGACTGGGCTGAGTCGCGCGTGCCGGACGGACATCACAAGACCATCGTCCTAGACCCTTGGGCTCAAGGACCGGCGGTGTTTGCGTCCGACAGCAGATTTGCGGCAAATGCTCAACACACCCAAGAACGCTTGGCCTTGAATGCCAAGGACGGAGATGATATTGCCGCCAAGACGGCCGCAGGCGCGCAGTATCTTCTGGAAAACTGCCTCCCCCTGACTGAAACACACCTCAAGAGACTGAAAGCCCAGGAGTTCCATTGCGCGCCTGAGGAAGTCTGGCAACCGCAACCTGTGGTAAGCGATGCGTTTCGTAGACGGGTTCGGCAAAGTCTGGCTACATTGACCAACTCTTCAGAGCTTGGCTTGTCGCGGGCAGAGCAGAGCAGCAAGGCTTTGAAGAAGATGTCCATCAAATCGGCATGCGCACTGGGTTTCGGCAAGAAAGCAGCAAGCGCAGCTGCCGAAGGCATTGCCGCTGCCGCATATCAGCTGTGCGAGCAGAGCCAGTAACCGGTGATGGACCCAACCATGCGGGTGGGTCACATCAGTCCAAGACTCTAAACCCAGCCGGTACTCAGGGCGGGGGACGTCGAGCCAAGCATTTTTCACAAACTCCTGCGGGCACTTTTGAGCGCTATCTATTCATTACCGGGCTTGGGCGCGATCAGTTCCTTCTGCTTAGGTAGCGGACCGGGACGGAAGCGCCCTCCCGCTCGCGCTTGCGACACGGCAAACTGCACATCATCTTCAGTATCGGGCTGACTCCTAATCGAGCTTTGCCTCTTCAATCCTTGCAATACACCCTGTGTCTCCCGATGAGTCGCCGACTCTTGCGTCGCTTGCTCATTCGTGGTCCGACCAGCGTGTTGCTCGACAACATATTCGCTCGCTTTCCCACTGGCACCTGTGACGTTGAAGCATCCCATATAAGAACTCCTACTTGAGAGTGCGGGCTGCTAACTTCTCACGAAAAGCGTAAACCTGCTTTCGCCAAGCGAAAAACTCTTTGGACTAGCGAAATTGTGCCTAGTGATCGGGCGCAGCTGAAAACTAAACAACGTGCCTGGACCTCGTGGGTAAATGTGCTGCCGTGTGTGTAAACACCACGTTATTCAGTGGAATGTGGATCCGGGAGATGTGGGGAGGTCGGTGTGCGAGGCTGCTATGGGGTCGATGCCGCCGCAGGCGTCATGATCGGCGGGGCCACGTCCACGACCAGTACGGCCACGCGCTAGAGGAGGCTTGATACGCCCAGGGTTCCGTAGACACTCAAGACCCTCGTTGCGCGTAGCGCCGTTCAAACTCTACAGGGGACAGGTCGCCAGTTGAACCATGACGGCGTTGTGGGTTGTAGAACATCTCGATGTAGTCGAACACCTCGGCGCGTGCGGCGTCCTTGGTGGGGTAGATCCGCCGCCTGATCCGCTCGCGTTTGAGCAGACCAAAGAAGCTCTCCACCGGTGCGTTGTGCCCCAAGGGCAGGCTTCGCGCTCGTGGCAGTTGCCACGCCGACTCATGCTGCACACCAAGCCATGGGACGCCAGGAAACTGCGCCAGTCATCGCTGGTGTAGACAGACCCCTGGTCCGAATGAACCAGGCAACCAGCGCTGGGTTTGCGCCGCCACACCGCCGACAGCAAGGCCTGCACGACCAACTCGGTATCGGCTCGATCGCGCATCGCCCAGCCGACGACCTGCCTGGAAAACAGATCGATCACCACAGCCAGGTACATCCAGCCTTCATGCGTACGGATGAAGGTGAAGTCGCTCGCCCAGGCCGTGTCCGGCTCGGTCACGTCGAACTGTCGATCCAGCAGGTTGGCTGCCGCCTTGCACGGCGTTCCGCCATGGAAGCGCGGCTTGCGGCCATAGCCCACCTGGGCACGCAGTCCCTCGGTGCGCATCAATCGATGCACCCGATGGCGACTGCAACGCTCACCCAGATCGCGTAGATCCTTGGCAATCTTGCGATGCCCATAGACACTGCCGCTGGCCAACCAGTGGTGCTTGATCAGCCCCAGCAGGCGTTCGTCTTCCTTGGCGCGTTCACTGTCGGGCGACTTTAGCCACGCGTAGTATCCAGCCCGGTTCACCCGCAAAACCCGGCACATCGCGCACACCCTGAATTCTTCGCGGTGGACTTGCATGAAGAGGTACTTTGCCTTTACCCCTTGGCAAAGTACGCGGCGGCCTTTTTTAGGATGTCGCGCTCCTCCGTCACCCGGCGCAACTCGATCTTCAGCCGCCGGACTTCGGCGCTCTGGTCCGCCTCAGCGCGCTGTACTACGCCGGGCTTGCCGAACTTGCGCAGCCAAGCGTACAGGCTGTGCGTGGTGACACCCAGTCGCTCGGCGACCTCTGCCACCTTGAACCCACGATCGGTCACTTGCCGGACCGCCTCGATCTTGAACTCATCCGTATACCGCTTACTGCTCATGGACACCTCCGAATCAGCCATTTTCCATGGCCTTGAGATGTCTAGGAAATCCTGGGCGTATCAGACCGCTGCCGAGCGTTTGCTTTGGTACCGCCTGCGTGATCGGCGTCTGTTGGGATTCAAGTTCCGCAGGCAGTGTCCGGTCGGCCCGTATGTCGCCGATTTCGCCTGCCTGGAACGTGCGCTCATCGTAGAACTTGACGGCAGCCAACATCTGGAGGCGCCCTCCGATGCCGTGCGCGAGGCCTTCCTGCACCGAAAAGGCTTCCAGTTGCTGCGCTTCTGGAATAATGAAGTGCTGGCGCGCACCGATGCTGTCTGCGACGCGATTGTGCAACGGCTGTGCGTTGCCCGCTTTTCTCCTCCTCCTTCCGGCGTTCGGTAGGAATCTGCAAAAGGCTGCCGATATGTCCCAGACCCTCCGCATCGCCATGGCCCAGTTCGACTTCCCGGTCGGCGGCGTAGCGCAGAACACCGATCGCATCATCGAGTACATCGCAGCGGCGCGCGACGAGTTCGAGGCCGACATCGTGCTGTTTCCCGAGTTGGCGATCAGCGGGTATCCACCGGAAGACTTGCTGTTAAGGCCGGGATTCCTCGCTCATTGCGAACAGGCGCTGGCACGGATTGCGGCCGCCACGCGCGGCATCGTGGCAGTGGTCGGCTGGCCGCAAAGCGCGGGCAGCGTGGTCTACAACGCCGCCAGCGTGTTGCGCGACGGGCGGATCGAAGCCACCTACCGCAAGCGCGAATTGCCCAACTATGCGGTGTTCGACGAGCGTCGTTATTTCGACGTGGACCCGGATGGCGAGAACTGCGTGGTCACGGTCAAGGGCGTGCGGGTGGGCGTGGTGATCTGCGAAGACCTCTGGTTCGCCGAGCCGTTGGCCAACACGGTACGGGCGGGCGCGGAGTTGGTGCTGGTGCCTAACGCCTCGCCCTACGAGCGCGGCAAGCATGCGCAACGCGATGCATTGCTGGCCGAACGCACCCGCGAGAGCGGGGCGGCGATTGCCTATCTCAACGTCGTGGGCGGGCAGGATGCACTGGTGTTCGATGGCGCCTCGGTGGTGGCCGATGGCGACGGCACCGTGCACCCCGCCGCTGCAGCCTTCGTGGACCAGTGGCTGGTGGTGGACTACGCGGCCGGCGAGCGCAGCTTCACTCCGGTGGTGTGGGTGGATGACGGCGACGAGAGCATGGACGCGCTGGCCTGGCGCGCGGTGGTGCGCGGGCTGCAG
Organism: Xanthomonas citri pv. citri; assembly: GCF_000961215.1. Classification (NCBI taxonomy): domain Bacteria; kingdom Pseudomonadati; phylum Pseudomonadota; class Gammaproteobacteria; order Lysobacterales; family Lysobacteraceae; genus Xanthomonas; species Xanthomonas citri. The sequence goes on along the minus strand of NZ_CP008998.1, from coordinate 3,771,274 downwards.
GACTATTGCCGCAAGAACGGCTTCAGCAAGGTCTGGCTGGGCTTGTCTGGCGGCATCGACTCGGCACTGGTGTTGGCGATGGCGGTGGATGCGCTGGGCGGCGACAACGTGACCGCCGTGCGGTTGCCGTCGCGCTACACCGCCAATCTGTCCAACGACCTGGCCGACGAGCAATGTCGCGCGCTGGGCGTGAAGCTGGAGACCATCGCGATCGAGCCGGCTTTCGAAGGCCTGCTCGGCGCGCTGGGGCCGATGTTCGAAGGCACACAGCCGGACATCACCGAAGAAAACCTGCAGTCGCGCAGCCGTGGCGTGATCCTGATGGCGCTGTCGAACAAGTTCGGCGGACTGGTGCTGACCACCGGTAACAAGAGCGAATACGCAGTGGGTTACGCCACCATCTATGGCGACATGTGCGGTGGCTACGCGCCGCTCAAGGACCTGTACAAGACGGAGGTGTTCGGCCTGGCGAAATGGCGCAACACCGTCGGCGGCGCGCCGGTGATTCCGCCAGCGGTGATCTCGCGCCCGCCGTCGGCCGAGTTGCGCGACAACCAGACCGACCAGGATTCGCTGCCGCCGTACGATGTGCTCGACGGCATCCTGTATCGCTACGTCGATCAGGAGCAGTCGCGCGACGACATCGTTGCGGCAGGCTACGCGGCCGATACCGTCGAGCATGTGCTGCGCCTGGTACGGCTCAACGAGTGGAAGCGCCATCAGTCCGCGCCCGGGCCCAAGGTGTCGCGGCGTGCATTCGGTCGCGAACGGCGCTATCCGATCACCAACGGATATCGCGGGCAGTAGTGCGAACGGCTAATCCGGTCACTCGGCTGACGCAGTGGCTGCCGCTGCGGTGGCCGGCGGCTGGGCGAACCGCGTGAGCAGATCCAGGGGCGGTTTTGGTCGGGCCAGGTCGTACATCAGGCCAAAATGGCCTTCAGGCCCCTGGATGGTGGCCTGGTCCAGTAATTCATAGACATTCACCTCGGCCACCACGTCGGCGTAGTTGTCACGCACGTTGCGCAACAGCTGTGCCAGGCTGTCGTAACAGCCCCGATCACCTGCGGTGCCCCCCGTGGTGCTGCCTGTATAAATCTCCGCACAGTTCAGCTCGTTGAAGAACACCGGGGTGTTGTAGGTACGTGCGGCAGTGCGCAGCTGGCCCAGATACAAGTCCGTCCAATAGCCGGCATCCTGGTAGAACGCGTAGTAGTGGAAGCTGATGTGGTCGAAGTTGAAGCCGGCCGCCTTGGCTTTTGCCAAAAACCACAGCGAGCCGTTGCGATCGCCCGGGCAGCGCGCGTTGGCGCTGCGATCGTCGCTATTGCAGGCGGTGATGTTGATGGTGAAGCGCAGGCCTGCGCCCAGTTCGTCGGAAGCCTGGCGCATGCCCAGATACATCGTGGTCATTGCGGCGATGCGGGTATCGGCTTCGGCGCGCACCAGATCCTGTTCGTTGCCGATTTCCCAGATCTTGATGTCTGCCGCATAGCGGCGTGCCAGCTGGTAGCCGATCTCGCGCGACATCGGGTAGACCATCGGGCGCAGGGTGATGCCGTACTTGCGCGCCAAGGGAACTAGCGCATCCAGCGTTGCGTAGTCGCGCGGGTCGACATCGAACCGATAGCTGCGCAGGTTGCGCGCTGCCAGCAGTTTGAAGCGTGCCTCGGCCTGGGTCATGGCGTAGCCGGGACGGCTGTCGTGCGCGTTGACGCCGTAGACGATGGGGGCTGCGGTGGCGCTGACGGTCACGGCAGCCAGCGAGAGCATGAGCAGCAAAGCGATGATGGTACGAGACATGCGGCTTCCTTGGCTGGCGCTCGCAGGAGTCGGAGCTGGTTGGGGATGAGTATAGACAGGGGACCCGGAGGCATTTGGTGACCTGGGACCGGTTCCAGGATGCACGCGCGCGACTCCGGCAATGCGTCTGCGCGCAGGGGAAGCGACTGAAGGCTGCAGGTGCGTCGGCGGCGGCAATCGCCGCCGTGTCGTCGTCGGTACTGCACTTGCCGTGCTGCCGTCATCGTCGCCGCAACAAAAAAGAGGCCTTGCGGCCTCTCTTCGGTCATGCGCTGCGCCTGATATCTCAGTCGCGATTCATCTGCGAATTGCTTTGCCCGGTCGCGGCGGATTTTTCGCCGGCAAACGGGTTGAGCTTGCGGATGGCCCACGGGTATTTCGGCCAGTTGCCGGTCAGCCACGGGTGCTGCGGGTCGTTGAGCTCCAGCACGCGGCGTGCGTCGGCTGCCAAGGTCTTGTTGCCCAGGTGCGTGTAGGCCTCTGCCAGCACCGCGACCGCGTCGTACTGGAAGGCGCTCTGCGGATAGGTTTCGAGCAGGTAGTTGGCACGACCGGCGGCCGACACCCAGGCATCGCGGCGCAGGTAGTACAGCGCGTTGTCCAATTCATGCTGGGCGAAGATGTCGCGCAACTCGATCATGCGCTTGCGTGCGTCGGCGGCGTAACGGCTGTTCGGGTAGCGATCGGTGACGGTATTGAAATCGTTGTAGGCCTGCTGCGGCGAAGACAGGTCGCGGCGGCTCGGGTCCAGCGACCATACGCGGCGCAGGAACACCGTGTCGCGGTTGCTGTTGGCCAGCCCGCGCAGGTAGTACAGATAGGAGATGTTGCGGTGGGTCGGGTAGGTACGGATGAAGCGGTCGACGCTGGAGACGGCGTCGTCGTGCTTGCCGGCCTTGTACTGGGCGTAGGCGGTTTCGATCATCGCCTGCTCGGTGTACGGGCCATAGGGGTACTGGGCGATCAGGCGCTTGTAGCTGGCTTCGGCGCCGGCCCAGTTGCCTTTCTCCATCAGGTTATGACCCTTGCCGTAGAGCTGCTCGACCGGCATGCCCTCGTCGGGATTCTTGTCCTTGGCGCCGCGGTGGCAGCCGGTGACGACGAACGCCATGACCAGCATGAGGGCAATCAGGCGCGCAGGCGCGGAAAACGTGGACCGTCGGATCATGGGTCTGGGCAGGACGCATCAGGAAAACGAGAGCGCGATGATAGCCTAGTGGCCTGTCCGGCGACTGACTCCCGCCGCCCGGACCCCCAAATTCCCGCTTTTGCCCGAGTGCCCGTGTCCATGTCCGACCCATCTGCCGAACCCCTCGACCCGTCCATCCGCCAGGCGATCGTGCCCGACAACGCCGCCGGACGCCGTTTCGACGCAGTGCTGGCCGAGCTGTTCCCGGAATTTTCGCGCTCGCGGCTGTCGGAATGGATCAAGTCCGGTGACGCGCTGCTGGACGGCGAAATGGCGCGCCCGCGCGATACCTTGCGCGGCGGCGAGAGCGTGCAGGTGCAGGTGGTGCTGGAAACCCAGACTCACGCCGCGCCGCAGGACATTCCGCTGAGCGTGCTGTACGAAGACGAGCAGGTGCTGGTGATCGACAAGCCGGCCGGCCTGGTGGTGCATCCGGGCGCCGGCAATCCGGACCGGACCCTGGTCAATGCGCTGCTGTTCCGCGACCCGGCGCTGGCCTCGGTGCCGCGCGCCGGGGTGGTGCATCGCCTGGACAAGGACACCAGCGGCGTGATGGTGGTGGCGCGCACCGTGCAGGCGCAGACCGCGCTGGTGGAGCAGCTGTCCGCGCGCGAGGTGCACCGCCAGTATCTGGCCGTGGTGGTGGGCGCGCTGGTCTCCGGCGGCACCGCCAATGCTCCGATCGATCGCCACCCGCGCGACCGCCTGAAGATGGCGGTGCGCGACGATGGCCGCGATGCGGTCACGCATTACCGCCTGCGCGAGCGCTTCCGTGCGCACACCGCGCTGGAATGTCGGCTCGAAACCGGGCGTACCCATCAGATCCGCGTGCACATGGCGCACCTGAAATCGCCGATCGTCGGCGACCCGCTGTACGGCGGCGCGCTCAAGCTGCCCAAGGGCGCCACCGATGAGCTGGTGCACGAACTGCGCACCTTCAAGCGCCAGGCGCTGCACGCTGAAACCCTGGAATTCCTGCACCCGGTCAGCGGCGAGCCGGTCCGCGCCAGCGCGCCGGTGCCGGCTGATCTGCAGCGCCTGATGACCGTGCTGCGCGAAGACAGTGCACGCGCCGCCGAGCTGGCACGCCGCTGAGATGTCCATGGCTGCGCCCTTCATCCTGCCAGCCGACTGGCCGGTGCCGCCGCGCATCCGTGCGCTGACCACGCTGCGTCACGGTCTGGGCGGCTCGCTGCCGCCGTTCGACACGCTCAACCTTGGCAACCGCAACAGCGCCGAAGGCGATGTGCCCGAGCAGGTGGAGCGCAACCGAGCGCTGCTGGCCGCGGCACTGCAGCTGCCGAGCACGCCGCATTGGCTGCGGCAGGTCCATGGCGTGGACGTGGTGCGGCTGGATGCACCGTCCGCTGCGCCCGATTCCACCGACCGCGCGGCGGACCAGCGACCAGGCGCACACGAACCGGTCGCCGATGCTGCCGTGACGTCGGTGCCTGGCGTGGTACTGGCAATCCTCACGGCCGATTGCCTGCCGGTTGTGTTCGCCGCCGTCGATGGCAGCGAAGTTGCTGCTGCGCATGCCGGTTGGCGCGGGCTGGCCGACGGCGTGCTGGAGCGCAGCGTGGCCGCAATGCGGACGCCACCGCAGCGACTGGTGGCCTGGCTGGGGCCGGCCGCGGGACCGCAGGTGTATGAAATCGGCGAGGACGTGTTCGACGCCTTCGTTGCGCACGATGCACAGGCGCAACGCGCGTTTGTCGCCACGCGCCCGGGGCACTGGCGGGTGGATCTGTATGCGCTGGCACGCCAGCGGCTGCAGCAGGCCGGCGTGCCGGCCGATGCGGTGCATGGCGGCGGGTTGTGCACCATTTCCGATCCACAACGTTTTTTCTCGCACCGTCGCGATCGCCGCAGCGGACGCATGGCCACACTGGCCTGGATTGTCCCCTGAACACGCCACTGTTCGCACAGGTGCTGGGGCAGGACGCGTTCGCGCAACTGCCTGCGCCAGTGCGCGCGCTGCACTCGGTGCGGCAGCGGCAGCGCTTCGCCGGGCGCGCCCAGATTCAGCGTGGTGGGCATGCGCTGGTGCCGTTGCTGGCGCTGTTGAGCCGTCTGCCGCGTAGCGGCGAGGTGGCGGTGGAAGTGGACTTTCTGGCCGACACGCACGGCGAGCGCTGGCATCGGCGCTTTGACGGCATGCCGATGCATTCGCGGCTATGGCGCCATGGCGAAAACTTGCGCGAACACCTGGGTGCGGTGCGCTTTGAATTTTCGCTGCAGGCCGATGCGCAATCGTTGTATTGGCAGGCTACTCGCGTGTGGGCGTTCGGGATGATTCGCTTGCCTGCACGCTGGTTCCGGCAGGTGCGCTGCCGCGAGCATGCCGACGGCGGCCGCTACGGGTTTCTGGTGGACGTGCAGTTGCCGCTGGTAGGACCGTTCATTCGTTACGAGGGCTGGCTTGAACCGCGCTGATCAATCACCTGTTTCGCCGCCTGCGGCGCGCGCCACCATCGTCTTCGACGGCGTGTGCCTGCTCTGCAATGGCTGGGTCAAATTCCTGCTGCGCCACGATCGGCATGGGCGCTATCGCTTTGCTGCCATGCAAGGGCAAGCCGGGCGCGCACTGTTGCAGCAGCACGGTCTGGACCCGGACGACCCCCTGTCGTTTCTACTGGTGGACGCCACCGGTGCCTGGACCGACAGCGACGCGATCGTGCGCGTGCTTGCGGGATTGGGCGGACTCTGGCAGCTGAGTGGGGTGCTGCGCCTGGTCCCACGTCGCGTGCGCGATCTTGGCTACCGGCTGATCGCACGCAATCGTTATCGCTGGTTCGGCCGCAGCGATCACTGCATGCTGCCCACGCCCGAGCAACACGCGCGGTTTCTGGACTGAGGCACTACACGTGCGTCGTGCGCGGCGATTGGCTGGCGCACCCGGCGATCCCGACCAATGGCGCGTAGGAGCGCGCCTGAGCGCAAGGAGCATTCCGGGGAACGCCCGGTCGCGCCCGGGCGCGCTCCTACGAATGGCTACGCATGCCGGGCTTATGCCGCGTTGTGGAAGCTGGCGCGCGCGATGTTGGAGGCGCCGGGGCGGGCGTCGGACTGCAGGCGGAAGATCGAGACCGCATCGGCCAGTTCCACCGCCTGTTCTTCCAGGCTGCGCGCGGCGGCGGTGGCTTCTTCCACCAGCGCGGCGTTGCGTTGGGTCACTTCATCCAACTGCGCGACCGTGCGGTTGACCTGCTCGATCCCGCTGGACTGCTCGGCGCTGGCCGAGGTGATCTCGCTCATGATGTCGGTGACGTGTTTGACCGAGCCGACGATCTCGCGCATGGTCGCGCCGGCGCGGTGCACCAGGCCCGAACCCAGCTCCACCTTGTCGGTGGAGTCGGCGATGAGCGTCTTGATCTCCTTGGCCGCATCGGCAGAGCGCCGCGCCAGTGCGCGCACTTCCGAGGCAACCACCGCAAAGCCGCGGCCCTGTTCGCCGGCACGCGCGGCTTCCACCGCGGCGTTGAGCGCCAGGATGTTGGTCTGGAACGCGATGCCGTCGATCACACCGATGATCTCGCCGATCTTGCGCGAGGCGGTGCTGATCTGGCCCATGGTGGCGACCACCTCGTCCATCACCTGCCCGCCGCTCTGCGCCACGTCGCCGGTGCCGACGACCAGGCGATTGGCCTGCAGCGCGCTCTCGGCGTTCTGCTTCACGGTGGAGGTGAGCTCTTCCATCGAGCTTGCGGTTTCTTCCAGATTGGCCGCCTGTTGCTCGGTGCGCTCGGAAAGATCCATGTTGCCGGCGGCGATTTCCACCGCGGCCTGGCGGATGGTGTCCGATGCGGCCTGGATGCCGCCGATGATCTCGGTGAGGCGGGTAACGGTCTGGTTGGTGTCGTCGCGCAAGCGCGCGAAGATACCGTGCGCATCGCCGTCCACGCGCTGGGTGAGGTCGCCTTCGGCCAGTGCACCGATCACGCGCGCCAATGCGGCCAGATGGGTTTCCACCGAGTCGTAGATGCGGTTGATGCCTTGCGCCAGGGTCAGCAGCACACCGTCCATGCCGTCGATCTGCATGCGGCGGCTGAAATCGCCGGCGGAGGCGGCGTCGATGATCTGGATCAGTGCCTGCTCGGCGTTGACCTGCGCGGTGACGTCCATCCACTGCGCGATGGTGCCGAGCTTGGTGCCGTCGGCGGCGATGATCGGGCTGTAGACGAAGTCGATCTGGCGGCCGAAGAACGGCGCACGCACGGCCTTGGAGGCATTCAACGCGCGCATGCGGTCGATCGCGGCCTGGCTGTCGGGATAGATGTCGCCGATGCTGCCGCCGACGAAGCCTTCGGCATGGAAGCTGGGACGGAAGCTCTGCACATCCGGCTCGATCAGCTTGAGCATGGCGAGCAATTTGCGGTTGGCGAACAGCACCTGGCCATCGTCGTCGGCGATGCGGATCATGGTGTCCAGATCGTCCAGCGCCTTGATCACGAACTGGCCATGGCGCAGGCCTTGCTCCATCACATCGATGCGGATGGCGAGCTTGTCCTGGGCATCCTGCAGCGCGTGCAGCAACGGTGCGAGGTCGCCGGAGGCGTTGCGCAGGTCCAGACGCTGGGTGCGTCCGTCGCCGATCGCCACCACCGCACGCATTGCCTGCTGCAACTGCGTGTCGTGACGACGGCGCGACCACCACCAGAGCCCGGCGCTTGCCGCGCCCAGCACCAACAGGGCGGGCAGCAGGCGTCCGAGCCCGCTCAGGAAGCCGCCGGGTACCAGCGTGGCGGCGTAGCAGGCGAGCAATGCCAGCACCCCGATATGCGCAGCAGCGGGCAGCCATGCAGTCCAGGTGGCGCGCGCAACGTGCCGACCGGCGGGCGGTTGGACGACGGGGGCGGCATCGTGTGCAAGCGACATAGGCTGAGTCCAGCTGGGTGATCTGAGAAGGGGGAGCGGCATCGGCAGTCCATGGCCTGCAATTGGGGTATCGGCGGCTGAGTCCGAATCATGATGATGTGAAGACGCCGTTCGTCGGAATATGGCAACCAGGTCGCGAAATAGCCTGATGTCATTGATACGAAAGCGATTTCAGTGCACCGGGTAAGCGCGCCGGGTGCGATCAAACGACCCACCACGACGACTCGATTGTAAATTTCGCGTGAAAAATGCCTGCGCGAGTGCCCGGCAATGTCAGCGACCTGCAATTTGGAACGGACACATCCATCCGAGCGTGGGGCTGGTTCGGTTGTCGGCAGGGTGCGCTCTGGATTTGTAGTCGCGCAGTCCTTGGACTGTTGCGTGGGATCGCCGGCTTCGGAGCTCGGCCTGGGTTCGGACGTCTGAAACTCAGCTTTGAGAGCCAGTGCGCCTCGGCCGCGCGTCATACGCTCGGCTGACATCGCCGGCTTCGACCTGATGTGCCTTCGCCGCACAGTGAAGCGCGCGCATAAAAAAACCGGCCGTCTCGCGACGACCGGTTTGACTGGTGCATCCGTCGGCCCTGGACCGACGGCAGGTAGCCCATGCGCCAGAGCGTTGCCGGGCGGGTGAGGCGCAGCGGCCGATGCAGTGCAGACTGCATGGGCTTGTGCGCATCAGCGCACCGCCTGGCCGCATGAGGCTTCCAGCACTGCCGTTACTTGGCAGGCGCGGCCTGCGCATCGTCGGGCAGGGCCCAGGCAATGACGCTGTCGCCCGACTTGGTTTCCATGCGGTCGTGTCCACCGACGGCGGCCACGATGTATTGCTTGCCGTTGATGGTGTAGCTCATCGGCGCTGCCTGCGGCCCGGCGGGGACGCGGGTTTCCCAGACCTGCTTGCCGGTAAGGGTGTCGAAGCCGCGCATGAAGTCGTCCAGGGTCGCGCCGATGAAGGTCACCCCGCCAGCGGTGGCCAGCGAGCCGCTGTTGTTGGGCGTGCCGATCTCGAACTTGGTCTTGGACGGGATGGCCATCGGACCCTGGTCGTAACCGGTGCCCAGCGGACGACGCCAGATCACCTGCTGCGTGCGCAGGTCCACACCGGCGATGTAGCCCCACGGCGGTGCCACGCACGGGGTGTTGAGCGGCGACATCCACGGCTCCTTGCGGGCGCCGTAGGCCAGGCCCTTCTGCGCCATGTAGCCGGGGGTCTTGCTCTTGCCGTCGAACACCGACACCACGCCCAGCTCGTCCATCTTCTGGCGGGTATACACCTGCAAGGTGTAGGGCAGGCGATTGCTGTTCATCACCATGATGCCGCGCTGCAGGTCCACCGAAACGCCGCCCCAGTTGATGCCGCCGTGGTTGCCGGTGAAGGCCAGCGACCCCTGCAGGGTGGGCGGGGTGAACATGCCTTCGTAGCGCAGCTGCTTGAACTGGATACGGCAGACCAACTGGTCGAACGGAGTCATGCCCCAGGCATCGGATTCGATGATTTTTTCGAACTCACGGCTCGGCGCGCCCACGGTGTTGGGCATGCCCGGCGAGATCGGTTGCGTGGCGGCGGTCCAGTCGCCGTGGTCGGTTCCCTGCGGTACCGGAATCTGCTTGACCGGCATGATCGGCTCGCCGGTGGCGCGGTCCAGCACGAACACCTGGCCGGACTTGGTGGCCTGGATCACCGCAGTACGCGTGCCGCCGCCAGCGACCGGCCAATCGACCAGGTTCGGCTGCGGGCCGATGTCGTAGTCCCACAGGTCGTGGTTGACGGTACGGAAGTGCCAGCGTTCCTTGCCGGTGGCGGCATCCACCGCAACCAGCGAGGCGGTGTATTCCTCGTCCTGCGGGGTGCGGCCCTTGCCGAAGAAGTCGCCGGATGCATTGCCGGTGGGCAGATAGACCAGGCCCAGCTCGTCGTCGGCGGCCATCAGCGACCATACGTTCGGGGTTGAGCGCGTGTAGGTCTGGCCGGCCGGCGGCTCGGCGGTGATCGCCGGGTTGCCCAGGTCCCAGGCCCAGCGCAGCTGGCCGGTGAGCGCATCGAAGCCACGCACCACGCCGGACGGCGCATCGCCTTCCTGACCATCGCGGACCTGGCCGGTCGGCTGGATCACCACACCACGCATCACCACCGGCGGCGAGGTGGGGCCGACGAAGCCCGGCTTGGTGTTGCCGGTGCCCGCATTCAGATCGACATAGCCGTTGTTGCCGAAGCTGGTGCACAGCTTGCCGGTCTGCGCATCCAGCGCGCCGAGGCGGCCATCGACCATCGGCCAGAAGATCCGGGTCGGGCACTCGGCGGTGCCTTCGGGCGCCTGGTAGTACGACACGCCACGGCAGGTGGTGGCAGCCACGCCCGCCATCGCCTTTGGGTTGGTCTGCGGATCGAAGCGCCAGCGCTCCTTGCCGTTGGCCGCTTCCACCGCGATCACTTTCTGGGTGGGGGTACAGATGTAGAGCAGGTCGCCGACCTTGAGCGGGGTGTTCTGGAAGGCGTAGCCCAGCTTGGAGTCCTTGGGCTTGAGGTCGCCGGTGTGGAATTCCCAGGCCACCTTGAGATTCTTCACGTTGTCCGGCGTGATCTGCGCGCCGGGCGTGTAGTGGTTGGACAGGTTGGAACCCGCATAGGAGGTCCAGTTGCTGGCGTCATGATTGGCCGCGACGTTGCCGTCGGGGCTGGGCACGGTGCCGCGGCTGAAGGCCGTGGCGCTGTCGGCCGGCAACTTGGAGGCATCGGCCAGCTCGACATTGCGCGGCATCAGCAGCGGCCACAGGATCAGCGCGGCGCCCAGGATTGGCAGCACGCCGGTCACCAGCGCATAGCTCAGGCCGGACAACGGCTGCATGCGACGACGCGCCACCCCCCAGAACGGCAGCAGCACCAGCCCCAGCACCGACATCATGGCCAGGCGCGGCACCAAGCCCCAGCCATCCAGGCCCACTTCCCACAGCGCCCAGGCGATGGTACCGGCCAGCGTGGCGCCAAACAGCCACAGCCCGGCGCGCTTGCCCAGCGCGAGCAGGACGCCCGCCAGGAACAGGGCAATACCCGCGATCAGGTAATACCAGGAGCCGCCCACGGCCACCAGGCGGCCGCCCTGGTAGGCGAGCACCGCGCCAAGCACGGCGATCACCACGGCATAGGCCACCAGCAACCAGGTGCCTAGCCCACGTTTTGAGGATTGATCAGTCATTTTGAGATGTCAGGAAGGACTCAGGCACCAGCGAGCGGTGGCGAGTCGTGGAGGGAGAGCGATCGCAGGCGCCATCACGCGGGCCGGATCTAGATACACACGTCGAACGCTATGAACGCGCAGCCCCTCCCAGGGTCCTCAGCGCTAATCATGTGAATATTTTAGACCCCCGGACGCCCTTTGTCCGTGACGGAATAGGAACCAGCGTTCCAACCTGCACGTTTGGCACACTGGAAACATGCGGATGTTGAACGCTTTGCAGTGTGCGGTGCGTTGCCTGCAGACGAAGTTGATATGCGCTTGTGCCGAGCGCGCACGCGATTGCAGGGCAGAGCGTTGCGGCGCACGTGCTGTGGCCGGTTACTGCCGCGTCGATCGCACCTGCACAGCACCTGCACACTGTCGACCTCCGACGTCTTTTCCCACTGCAATCAGGGTTCGCATGGTCAGGGGGCGCAGCTGCTCGGTGCGTCGGCGCCGGGCAGCCAAACGCTCTGGAAACCGCAGACTTCACGCTGATGGCGGCCATGTCGTCCTCTGCCTGTTGGGGACCTTGTCCGCCTGAAGGAGGACAAGTCCCGGTAGGAGACGGGTCGTCGCTCTACACCTCAGAGAGCGCTTGCAGATAGCGCTGGCGCCAGTGGTTGATGTTGTTCTTGCGCAGGTGATCCATCATCGCGTGCCAGCGTTCGATGCGGCTTGCCAGCGGCATGCTTGCCGCTGTGGCGATCGCGTCGGCCACGCCATCCAGATCGTGCGGGTTGACCAGCAACGCTTCCTTCATTTCGTCGGCTGCACCTGCAAACAGCGACAACACCAGCACACCCGGGTCTGCCGGATCCTGCGCGGCCACGAATTCCTTGGCAACCAGGTTCATGCCGTCGCGCAATGGCGTGACCAGACACACCGAGGCCGCACGATAGAAGCCTGTCAGCGTGGCATGGCTGAAGTTCTGGTTGACGTAGCGCAGCGGCGTCCAGTCCGGCTCTGCATGTCCGCCGTTGATGTGGCCGGCGATCTGTTCGAGCTGGCTGCGCAATTGACGGTATTCGGTGACATCGCCGCGCGAAACCGGCGCAATTTGCAGGTAGGTCAGGCTGCCGGATTGATCCGGATACCGCTCCAGGTAGCGCTCGAAACCCTGAAAGCGCTCCGGCAATCCCTTGGAATAATCCAGGCGGTCCACACCGATGGCCAACTGACGGCCACGCAGGCTTTCGCGCAGATCACGCACCGCCTGCTTGCCGGCAGAGGCCTTGGCCTGGTGGGCAATCAGGTCGGTATCGATCCCGATCGGGAACGAAGAGGCGGTGAAGCGGCGCCCACCCGGGCCTTCCACCAGATCGCCTTCCAGAATGCGGCCACCGCCGAATAGGCGCACATAGGCCTTGAAACGTTCGGCATCGCGCTGGGTCTGGAAGCCGACCAGGTCGTATGCGTAGAAGGTACTGAACAAACGCGCATGATCGGGCATGGCCTGCACCAGATCGGCCGACGGCATCGGCACGTGCAGGAAGAAGCCCATCTTGCAGCCCACGCCCAGCTCGCGCAGCATCGCGCCGAGCGGAATCATGTGGTAGTCGTGGATCCACAGCGTGTCGCTGTCTTTCAGCAGCGGCGCGAGTTTTTCGGCAAACAGCCGATTGACGCGCATGTAGCCTTCGCGCGTGGCGCGGTCGTAATCGACCAGGTCCAGGCGGAAGTGCAGTAATGGCCACAGCGTGCGATTGGCGAAGCCGTTGTAGTACGAATCGATGTCGCGCTTGTTGAGGTCCATGGTGACGAAGGTGATGTCGCCTTCGGTCTGCTCGTGCATGCCGCCGCTGTCGCCGCGCACGGTCTTGCCGCTCCAGCCAAACCACACACCGCCGCGCTCCTTGAGCGCCGCCAACAAGCCAACCGCCAAGCCACCGGCGCGGTTCTCGCCGGGCACCGCAACGCGGTTGGATACCACCACCAAACGACTCATGACGCCTCCTGCCAGCTCCGCGACAAGCGCATCGCTGCGATGATCAAGCCAACATGCGAATAGGTCTGAGGGAAATTGCCCCAGGCTTCGCCGTCCTCGAACGATAGATCTTCCGACAGCAAGCCGAGGTGATTGCGGCGCGAAAGGATGCGCTCGAACAATTCCCGTGCCTCGTCCTTGCGCCCGATCGCGGCCAGTGCGTCGATGTACCAGAAGGTGCAGATGGTGAAGCTGGTTTCCGGCTCACCGAAGTCATCCGGTGCGATGTAGCGGTACAGCGCATCGCCGTGCTTGAGCACGCGACCGACCGCCTCGACCGTGCGCACGAAGCGGCTGTCGTCATTGGCCACGATGCCGATATCGGCCAGCAGCAACAGCGAGGCATCCAGCCGATGGCCGCCGAGGGTGTCGGTGAAATGACCGCGCTCCTCGCTCCAGGCCTCGTTCAACACGCGCTCGCGGATGCCGTCGGCACGTTCGCGCCAGTAGGTGCTGCGCTCGGGCAGCACCAGACGGTCGGCGATCTTGGACAGGCGATCGCATGCCGCCCAGCACATCGCGGCGGTGTAGGTATGCACTTCGGCGCGGCCGCGAAATTCCCACAGGCCGGCATCGGGCACGTTATGCAATGCATAGGCACGCTCGCCCAGCGGCTCAAGCCGGCGGAAGGTATCCGCATCGCCTTGATCCTTCAGGCGCAGATCGAAGAACAGCTGCGTGGACGCCAGCACCACGCTGCCATAGACATCGTGCTGCTGCTGGATCCACGCCAGGTTGCCGCGCCGCACCGGACCCATGCCGCGGTAACCGGCCATGGTGTCCACTTCGTGTTCTTCCAGCTGCGATTCGAAGCCGATGCCGTATAGCGGCTGCATGGTGCCGTCGGTGGTGGCGATATTGAAGATGTAGCCGATGAACTGCTCCATCGTGCGGGTTGCGCCGAGCCGGTTGAGCGCACGCACCACGAAGGCGGCATCGCGCAGCCAGCAATAGCGGTAGTCCCAGTTGCGCGGCGTGTTGGGCGCTTCCGGAATCGAGGTGGTCATTGCCGCGATGATCGCGCCGCTGTCTTCGTACTGGCACAACTTCAGCGTGATCGCGCTGCGAATCACCGCCTCCTGCCAGTCCAGTGGAATGGACAGGTAGCGCACCCATTCGCGCCAGTATTCTTCGGTGCGTTCCTGCGCTTCCTGCACGTAACCGGTGAGCGAGCGGGTCAGCGATTCGTCCACGCCCAGCACCAGACTCACCGGATGGCTGAGCACGAACGGCAAGCCGTCGCGGACGAAGCGCACCGGCACATCGGTGGTCAGGCGCAAGGTGAATTCCGGCAACACCCAACGGATGTGATTGCTGCCCCAGGTGGTGTCCGGCGTGCGGCCGCCCCAGTCGGCCAGCGGGCGCGCGCGCACGATGATGCGCGGGTTGCCGCTCAATGGCCGGATCTGGCGGATGATGCTGACCGGCCGATAGAAGCGCCCGTTGTTGCGCCAGCGCGGCGCGAAGTCGATGACTTCCAGCTCGCCACCGTGGCGATCGCGCAACACCGTGCGCAGCACAGCGGTATTGGGCAGGTAGTGCTGCTCGCTGCTGGCGAAATCTTCCAGTTCCACGGCGAAGTCGCCGCCTTCGGTCTTGGGCGAAAGCAGCGTGCAAAAGGCCGGGTCGCCGTCGAATGCCGGCAGGCAACTCCACACCACGCGCGCCTGACGATCGACCAATGCACCGAAACTGCAGTTGCCGATGACGCCCAGATCCAGGTTTGGCTCGGTCATGGAGTGCAAACGATCCTGTTGAAGTGAATGAGAGCAGGTGCGCTGTGCTCAGCGGCTGCGTGCGTTGCGTTGCAACCACGCGTGTACGTCGGGGGTGCCGCCGACGCGAAAGCGCGCGCTGGTCTGCGCGCGATCGCCGACGAGCACGCTCCAGCCGCCGAGCCGGTTGGCGGCGTCGAAGCCGAATTCGTCGGTAAGGTCGTCGCCGACGAACACCGGCGTGCGACCGGCGAAGGTGCCGTGCTGCATCAGCTGCTCGACCGCCAGACCCTTGTTGCTGCCTTCGGGAACGAATTCCACCACGTGGTCGCCAGGCTGCAGGCGATAGCCGGAAAGCTGTGCGATTTCCTGCTGCGCGAAGGCGAGCACCTCGGGGCCGGCCTGCGGCCGGGCGCGCCAGTGCAGCGCCACGCTGGCGCCCTTGTCTTCGACCAGCACGCCGGGGTGGTGGTGCGTCAGCGCCGCGGCGCGTTGATGCAGGCCGTGCAGCCACTGGGACGTGTCTTGGGGCATTGCCGCGCGTGCCGCGAGATCGCTGCGCAGCTCATGCCCGTGCAGACCGGCGGCCGGCAGCAGCAAGGGAGCGAACAGGGCATCCAGCTGGGCGAGTGGCCGGCCGCTGACCAGTGCGACGGCGCCCTTGAGGCGCTCGCTCAGCAGGCCGATGGCCTCGCGCACGTCGGGCAATAGCTGCACCGCCTCGGGGCGGTCGGCAAAGTCGATGAGGGTGCCGTCCACGTCCAGAAACAATGCACAGGCATCGTCCAGCAATGGCGGCGACGGTAGGGGGGATTGCGCGTCTGCCATTGCGCTAGTGTGCGCAATGGGGTGTGAGATTCAGGTTATGGAACGGCGGGGATTGCTCCTTCTCCCGCTGGGGCATTGTCCTCCTTCATGGGAGAGAAGGTGCCCCGCAGGGGAGGATGGGGGTAAGGGCGAAGCCTCCTGTAGTGACTTATGACGCGAGGCTTCGCCCGTACCCTCACCCCAACCCCTCTCCCGAGGGGAGAGGGGCTCAACGCCGTTGCTCAGAACGAGTACCGCACCCGCCCATACCAATACGCGCCGTTGCTGCCGATCGGCGAGAGCACGTCGTAGGGCAGGTTGCCGAAGTAGGCGATGTCGTCGATGGAACGGTCCGAGTAGTTGTCCAGAATGTTCTGCCCGCCGATGGCCAGCGTCCATTGCGTGCCCAGGTGGTATTCGGCTTCCAGGTCCAGTTGCCACTCGGCGCCGTAGGTCTGGCGCGGCACGAAGCCGCCACCGAAATCGAATACGCGGGTGGCGCTGCCGTAGCGGTTGACGCGTGTCTGCAGGTTCCAGTGCTCGTTGCTCCAGTTCGCGGCAAGCGAGGCGCGGGTGCGCGGTGCGGCGTCGGTGAGCGTGTTGCTTTCTTCCACGCCGAACAGCACGTACTCCGGGTTCAATGCAAGCAACTGGGCCGGGGTGGCAATGATGTTTTCCAGCTCGGTCTTGGCGTAGCTGTAGGTGCCGGTCAGCAGCAGGTCGCCGCCGAAGGCGTACTGGCGCCAGTTGGCGACCAGCTCGGCACCGCGGGTGCGGGTGTCGGCGGCGTTGAGGAAATAGCTGGCGCTCTGCACGCCGGTGACGCCGTAGTTCTGCTGCACGAAGCTGGTCAGCGCATCGCCGGTGATGTCTTCGGACAGCGCGATGCGGTCGTCGATATCGATCTGGAAAAAGTCCAGCGACACGTCGAAGTGATCGCCCACCTTGCTGGTGAAGCCCAGGCTGTAATTGACCGACTTTTCCGGCTTCAGATCGGTGGCGCCGAGTCCGCGCGCGATGGGGTTGTTGACCGACAGCAGGCGACCCTGGGTCAGACGGCCGGCGGCGTCGTAACCGGTGGACGTGGCTTCATACCCGATCTGGCTGAGCGAAGGCGCACGCACGTTGTTTGAGATGGCGCCACGCAGCGCAAAGGCCGGTGCGAACGCGTAGCGCGCGGCCAGTTTGCCGGTCCACTGGCTGCCGAAATCCTGGTAATGCTCGTAGCGGCCGGCCAGGTCGGTCGAAAACTTGTCGCCGAACTGGCTGGAGACGTTGGCGTAGGCGCTGGCCACGTTGCGCGACAGGTCGGCTTCGTCCTGCGGAGTGAGCCCGCCGCCGGCCTGCGAGCCGGTGGGGCGATCGGTGAACGGGCCGGCCGCGTAGCTGGCAGGGTCGCCGGCGTGGGTGCGGTATTGCTCGCGGCGGAACTCGGCGCCGGTACCGAAGGTATGGGTAGCGCCGGCGGCGTCGAGCACGCGGGTCAGGTCGAAATTGCCCACGGTTTGCGCGAAGGCGAAGTCGCCGGTCTTGAAGCGTGTGGTGCTGCCGGGCCCCAGCGATGCATTGAGCGAGTTGCGTAGCCGGTAGGTGAAGTCGTTGCGGCCGTAGTTGACGCTGGCGTCGTAATCCCAATTGCCCCATTGCCCGCGGGCACCGGCCACGAGTTGCAGGTCGCGATTCTCGCCTTCGGAAATCGGGCGGTAGCCGTTGGGGTAGATCTCGCGCCAGTTGGCGCTGCTGTCCGGATAACGGAAGTAATTGGCGCCTTCGGTATCGCGCTGGTTGTAGGTGCCGAAAGCGTAGAACTCGCCGTTGGCGCTGAACGGAACCTTGCTGTTGAGCCAGGCATTCAGACCCTTGGTGGCGCCATCGCCGAGCACGTAATTGCGCTGGCCCCGCAGCGCCAGATTGGCCGGGGTCTGTTCTTCGAACGAGGGAATCTGGTCGAAGCCGGCGCGGTTGGTCGCCTCGCGGTTTTTCAGCTCCAGGCCAACCTTGAAGAAGCCGCCGTCGTCGCCCAGCAGCGTGCCCACCTTGGCGCTGGCATAGCTGGTCTGGCCGTCGGTAACGCGGCGGTCGATCGGCGCGACATCGGTGTTATAGGCGCCGAAGCTGGCTTCCAGTTCGCCGCGCTCGGGGTTGTCGTCCAGGATCACGTTGATGACGCCGGCAATCGCATCCGAGCCGTATTGCGCGCCGGCACCGTCGCGCAGCACTTCGATGCGCTTGATCGCGTTGATCGGGATGGAATTGAAATCCACCGGCGTGGTGCCCTTGCCGATCTTGCTGTCGGTGTTGACCAGCGCCGAGGTGTGGCGGCGTTTGCCATTGACCAGTACCAGCACCTGGTCGGGTGAGAGCCCGCGTAGCTGCGCGGCGCGGATATGGTCGGCGCCACCGGAGTTGGACTGACGCGGGAAGTTGAAGGAGGGCAGCAGCGCCTGCAGCGCGCTGCCAAGCTCGCCGTTGACCACGCCGGCCTTGCGAATGTCTTCGGCGGTGAGCACGTCCACCGGTACGGTGGATTCCAGCACGGTGCGGTCGCTGGCACGGGTACCGGTGACGATCACGGTGTCCAGGGTGGTGGCGCCGGCATCGGCCTGCTGGGCTTGCGCGTTGGCGCTGAGCACGGCGGCGATGGCCATGCCAATCACCGAAAGGGTGGGGCGGGTCATGCTGTTCTCTCTCCTGCAACTGCAACGCGCCGCGCGGTCGGCATCCGGCCGGGCTGGGCGCAAGGGGGCGGATTGTCCACATTCATCCGGATGGAAAAATGTTATCGCGTTGTTCAGGGCGGTGCGAGATGGCACAGTGCGTGCGCGACAGCATGAGCTGATATCGGCCTTGCATGAGCCTGCCCCCCAATCCTGCGCCCGCCCCCCGATCTTTTGTGGAGAAGTCGATGAAGTTGCTGCCGTCTTGCCTGCTTGCCGCCATGTTGGCGCTGACCGCTTGCGCCACCACGCCCGGCGTCACGCCGACCGCGACCACTGCCAGCCTGCAGGGCGATGCGGCGCGGCCAGCGGCGGCACGGGGTTGGGTGCGCAGCGAGTTGTATTTCGGCGTGGGCGAAGAATCCGGCCCGGCCGACCGCCCACAGACTCGCACCATCGACGAAACCCAGTGGCGCGCGTTTCTGGACAAGGAAGTGACACCGCGCTTTCCGGATGGCCTGACCGTGTTCGACGCCTACGGCCAATGGTTGTTCCGCGGCGCCAAGGAGCCGAACCGGCTGGGGACCAAGGTACTGGTGATCCTGCACGAAGACACCCCGCAACGGCGCAACGACATCGAAGCGATCCGGCTGGCCTGGAAGCAGGCCACCGGGCACCAGTCGGTGCCGTGGTCGCGGCAGCCGGTGGAGGTCTCGTTCTGAGTCGGCTGGCCGGCTTGCGCACTGCCAGGTCCGTGCGGTTGCCGGCCGCCACGCTCACCAGCGTCGATCGGCGTCTGTCGCGCGTCCTTCGGCATTGGCGCCCATCGCGTGCGCAGCCGGGGTGCGGGTGTTTGCCCACTGTTCCGAACCAGCTGCGCATGTGCTTCACCTCGTTGCATTTGCCTTCCATCCGCGCCGCTTGCGCACTGTTGATTGCGATGGCAGGCGGGCTGGCGTTCGGCGCTGCGGCAGACGACACACGCCTTCGCTTAACACTGGATGCGCAGACCCGTGCGACCGCCGCCTTGGTCGGCCAGCGCCTGCATGTGGTGCTGTCTCCCGGCGATGCCGAACAGTGGTTCGACGCGAATGTGGACGATGGCGAAGGCGGCGTGCAGCTGCGCAGCGACGACTACAACTTCGACGGGCGCCCGGATCTTGCGGTGTCGGCGATGCTGGGTCAGGTCAACGAGGCGGTCTGGGTCTTTGTGTTCGATCCTGCACGGCGCCGCTTTCATGCGCTCGCTGCACCGACGCGCCCGGCGGTGCAGTGCGAAGGATTCTTCAATCTGGTTGCCGATCAACAGCAGCGCAGTCTGACCAGTTCCTGCCGCGGTGGGCCGATGTGGTATGCCGATGTCTACCGCTACGACGCTGGCGGGCGGTTGTACGTTTGGCGGACGCAGCAGCGGATCGAGTCGCCGCAGATCCAGACCTTGCTGGAGTCGGGAAGCGAGGATGGCATGCCGTTGTCGGTGTGGCCGATGTACGACCCGCGTGGCGTCAAGGTGGCAAGCGAAATCGGCACCACGCTCGAGGAACCCATGCCGGTGCAACTGCACGTACAGGTGACGCGTTTGCCGCTGTACGCCACGCCGACGGCCACCGCCACCAAACGCTATCTGGTGCGCGGCGATCAGGCCGATGCGCTGGACGTCAGCGCCGATGGCGCGCGGCTGCAGGTGCGTTATCGCAGTGCCGGCCGCAGCGACAGCGTGGGCTGGATCGATGTGGATGCGGCGATGCAGTAGCGGGCGATGGCGCCGGGCTGCCTGCTCGCGGACAGCCCGATGGCCTCTGGCCACGACACGCTCTGATCCACCGCGCCGCTGTCGCCCCTGCAGTGCAGCGGCTAACATCGGCCGACCCCCACGCTTCCTTGGTTCTCATGTCGGCTCCTTCTTCGCGTCCTGCGGCCCCGCCGCGCTGGTTCGTCGCTGGCGATCTCAATGGCTTCTTCGGCCTGGTGGTCGACAACCTGTCCATCCTCGGCTTCATCGCGATGGCCTTGGTCGGCATCTTCCAGTTCCCGGCCGAGGTGGTATTCGCGCGCATGTTCCCCGGCACCGCATTCGGTGTGCTGGTGGGCAACCTGCTGTACACCTTGATGGCGCGGCGGCTGGCCGCGCGCACCGGGCGCGACGACGTCACCGCCATGCCGCTGGGCCTGGACGCGCCCACCAGCATCGGCATGGCGCTGCTGGTGCTCGGCCCGGCATTTGCCGGTTTCAAGGCGCAGGGGCTGGACCCGCAGGCCGCCGCGATCGCCACCTGGAAACTCGGCATGGCCGCGTTGGTGGTGATGGGCCTGCTCAAGCTGGTGCTGTCGTTCGCAGGCGAAGCGGTGACGCGCGCGCTGCCGCGTGCGGCCCTGCTCGGTTCCATCGCCGGTATCGCGCTGGTGCTGATGGGCTTGCTGCCATTGCTGGAAACGCTCCGTTCGCCGGTGGCCGGCTTCGTCACCCTGGGCCTGCTGCTGTACGTGCTGCTCGCCAAGGGCCGCCTCCCGACCAAATTGCCCGGCGTGCTGGTGGCGTTCGTGATCGGCACCGCGTTGTATTACGGGCTTGGCCTGGCGGGATGGGGTGCCCCCGGCTTCGCCTTGCCGGCGTGGAATCCGCCGCAGATCGTGCTGCCGCTGCCGACGCTGGGCTTTATCGACGGCCTGCCGGCCACGGTGGCGTACCTGCCGTTGCTGTTGCCGTTCGGCTTGTTGATGGTGGTGGGCGGCATCAACGTCAGCGAGAGCGCGCGCGCGGCAGGCGACGATTACCGCACCCGCGACATCCTGCTGGTGGAAGCCTTGGCCACGCTGGTGGCCGGCGTCTGCGGCGGCGTCGCGCAGACCACGCCGTACATCGGCCAGCCCGCGTACAAACACATGGGCGCGCGCTCCGGTTATACGCTGCTGACCGGGGTGTTCGTCGGGATCGGCGGCATGCTTGGCGTGATCAGCGGCCTGGTGCAATGGCTGCCGCTGGCCGTGCTGGCGCCGATCATCGTGTATGTCTCCATCGATATCACCACCCAGGCATTTCAGGCCACGCCCAAGCAGCACGCCGGCGCGATGGTGCTGGGCTTTCTGCCGTCGGTCGCGTACCTGCTGACCATCAAGGCGCCGGGCTGGATTGCGCCGGATCAGCTGGTCGCGCTGACCACCAAGGTCGATGGCCACGGCCTGCCGGAGCTGGCAGTCATCTTCGCGCTGGGCAATGGCTTCATCATCACCGCGATGCTGTGGATCGCCACGGTGGCGGCGATGATCGATGGCCGCTTGCGACGCGGCGCGGTCTTCCTGCTGGTGGCTGCCGGGCTGACCCTGTTCGGCCTGATCCATTCGGTGGACCCGCGCGGCGGCATCTATCTGCCGTGGTCGCTGCAAGGCCTGGCGCGGGTGATCAGCTGGCAGTTCGTCGGTGCCTATGTGACCCTGGCGGCGACGCTGTTGTTGCTGTCGCTGCTGCCAGCGCGCAAGGAGGCGTTGCAGTGATTGGTCGGATGCGGGTTGTGCGGTGCATTGTGGGTGGTGCGTTAGTGCTGAGCGCTGGCGCCGCATGGTCGGCATCGTTCGACTGCAAGCAGGCGGGTACGCCGGTGGAAAGGCGGCTGTGCGCCGTGCCTGCGCTCGGTCAACTGGACGATCAACTGGATGAGGCGTATCGCGGCGTGCTGGATACCGCGCCGCGTGACTCGCTCACGGCAGTACGCGATCAACAACGCGCCTGGTTGCGCCAGCGCAATGCCTGCGCGCAGGACGCCAAGGTGGATGACTGCCTGCGACGCAGTTTGAAGGCCAGGGTCGATGCGCTGGGCAAGATACTCGACGCCCAGCAGCAAACGCTGGACCGCATCATCGCCAGCATCCCGAAAACGCCAGCGGACGCTGCGCGCCAATTGCAGGGCTACGACGCGCCGCTGGCATCGGCATGGCTGGCGTATCTGCATCACTTCGTGCCTGCCGCAGGCGTGGATGCGGCGTTGGCGAACGCGCGTTTTGAAAGCGCACGCAAGGCGCTACGCAAGACCGACGATTTCGCGGCGTCCTTGCTCGACGATGTGGATGGCGCGCCTGCCATGCAACAGCAACAGCGTGTGCTGACCCTGTTGCGCATGTGGATCGAGCGCGAGGATCGTTCCGAGCGGCCGTATGTGCATTGCTTCATCTTCGCTGCAGTGGGCGAGCCGGCCTATGACGCGTTCGGTCCGCTCTATGGCTCGACACGCGACAGTTTCGCGCCGATCTGCGAGCCGCCTGGTGGGCTGTTCGCGCGACCGAGCTGGAAACAGCTGGATGCCGGGTTTGCAGGGCTGATCGAAGCCTTGAGCAAGGACGCGGGCACCATTCGCTACGCCAGCTACGCGGAGTGGCAAATCATCGCGCTGCGCGCTGCCGTGTCGCCGGCATTGTATCTGCAGCCGGAATTGCGCAAGCGCTACGGCAACGATCCGGATCAGGCGATTGCTGCGTGGTCCGGCGAGGACAGCGACTGGCCGGTAGCCGAGCGCAACGCCGTGCGCGCGCTGTTGCCCAAGGTGCGCGCAGAGACAGCCGCCTGGCTGGCAAGCGAAAAGCGCATGCCGGCCAGGCAGGCCGAACAGGTTGCCGCTGCCATTGTCGCGGCCTGGGTGAATGCGCGGTTGGATTTCGCGGGCTAAGTGAAGTGGATCGCGCAGCGGAGGTTCTTCCGGTTCGCTGTCGGGCCCTGGCCCGCCCACCATCGCAGGACACGCTGCAAGTCCGTCCCTGTAGCTCCTTGGCGGCATCCATGCTGCACAAGGTGCCGCGATAGCGGGCAGGCAAGGACCAATTGAACTGGTCGAACTGTAGGACGTCCCACACACAGCGGCGAGCCGGCCGCTGCGTTTCCCGGAAATCGCGAGCGTATCGCGCTACGCCTCAACTCAAGCGGCTAAACGAGCGACACCGTAAATCGATGGAACCACCGCAGCATCCCACGGTCACACCTTGGGATGTTGTCGATGTCAGGAGTTCCACGATGCAAAGCAAATCCTCGCGCTGGCCGTGGTTGTTGGCGGTCCCATTGATGGCTGGCGCCGCGTGGTGGTTGTTCAGCGGCCCGCCCGATCCGCAGGGCACCTTGCCTGCACCCATCAGCCGTACCGCCAGTGCTGTGGCCGCCGCGGTCAGCCCACAGCCGACGCCCGTAAATAGCGAGCCACGTCACCCGGTGCCGGCAGCGTCGGACGACGCGGCGGATGCTGCAATTCCTGCGTTGGCGCAAAGCGACGCTGCCGCGTGGCAAGCGCTGCTGGCGTTGGTGCAGGACGATGACGCGTTGTCGATCGTGTTGCGCAAGCACCTGATCGAACGCGTGGTGGTGATGATCGACAATCTCACCCAGCCCAGTATCAGCCGCCGTGCCTCGGTGTTGCAGCCGGTGCCTGGCGAGTTGCAGGTCTCTGGCGAAGGCGATCATCAGGTGCTCGATCAGGCCAATGCGGCGCGCTATGCACCTTACGTAGCCGCGTTCACCGGCGTGGACGCGCAAGCCATGGCGCGCAGCTATGTGCGCTTTTACCCACTGTTTCAGCAGGCGTACGCGGATCTGGGCGCGCCGGATCGTTACTTCAACGACCGCGTCGTCGATGTGATCGACCACCTGCTGCGCACGCCCGAGCCGACGCAGCCGATCGCCGTGCAACGCGATGACCGTGGCCGCTACCGATTCGTCGACCCATCGCTGGAGTCGCTGTCGGTGGGGCAGAAGGCGCTGCTGCGGCTGGGACCGACGCAGGCGACAGCAGTCAAAACGCAACTGCAGCGGATTCGCACGGCCCTGCTGCAGGGGCGCTGAGGCCGCTGGCGTCCCACTCCTCTGACGCCAAAGCCCGCACGCCAGACTGCCGTGCGGCTTTCGCACATAAGTGAGTACGTCGGTACATCGACTCATGCTGCACAGCGCGATCGACGGCGGGCGGTTTTACTGCATGATCGGAAGCAGCAATCAGCAATACGGCCCGCGACACACCCTCATGTGGCGCTCGCGTACTACCCTCGACCAAGGCGACCAAGGCGCCCTGCCTATGCCGCATCCAGCTCCGGGTAATGACGGAAGATGCCATCTGTGTTGAAAGCCACACGTCGTTCGGACGCCAGATAGGCCGCAACACGCGGCCGTTGGGCCACGCGCTGCTGCAGCGCCTTCAGCCCCGGAACGTTTTTTGCCAGCGTCGCCATGCGCTTGGGGAACATGTACTCCAGGCCGCTGACCAGCTGGAATAGCGATAGGTCTACGTACGAATACGTGCCGAGCACATGCGTGCCCCCGGCGTGTTGCAGTACCTGCTCGAAATAGCCCAGGAATTTGGGCAGGCGGTTCTCACGCAGGTCCTTCGCACGCTTGGCCGCTTCGGCTTGCTGGTCTTCGTAATACAGGCCAGTCGCAATCGGGTGGTGCGTGTCGTGCACCTCGGCCACCAGGTCGGCAATGGTCAGCTGCAATTGCAGCGCCTGTAGGCGCTGCGGCTCCGAATCGCGCACCAATTGCAGCTGCGGCCCGATGAAGTGCAGGATCGCGGCGACCTGCGCCACCACGATGTCACCCGCTTTTAGAAAAGGCGGTGCGAACGGCTGCGCACCTGCGTGTTCCCCTTCCAGAAACGCATTCATGACCTCGTCGCCTTGCACCCGCGCCACATCGGTGTAGGCGGCGCCAGCATCTTCCAGGGCCAAACGCACGAACTCGCCGCGGCCCTGCAGGCCGGTCCAGTAATACAGTTGATAGTGCATGCGCGGCTCCGCGATCAAGGGCAGCGCAGCGTAGGAAACTCCCGGCTAGACGCGCGTGATCGACGCGTCAGCAGGTTGTGACTCGTGGACGGTGCGCGGCTGCGCCTGCAGCCAGGCCAGTTTGCGCGCACGCGGCAGGCGTTTGAGTGCGCACTCTGCGCGTGATGCGCTGGCGCGGTCCGGGTAGGGGTGGCTGGCGAGCATCTGCACGGGCGGATTGGCGCGCGTGTAGCGTGCGCCGGTGCCGCGCAGATGCGCCTGGAAGCGCCGCTCCAGATCATTGGTAATGCCGGCGTAGTAGCTGCCGTTGCGACACAGCAGCAGGTAGAGGTGCCAGGGCTTGAGTGCATCCATCCGCGCATTATCGCCACTCGCCTGGGCTTGCGCAGCGTGGCTGCGCGACGGGCTATCCGGCTGCCGGCCAGGCGCGATCCGCCACAGGAGTGAATAACCACCTAAACATTGGTTATTTGACGCTCGCGACGCCGGCAAACAGCATGCCGTATTGCATTGCGCGGTCGAGACCGGCTTGGCTGGCGCTACGTAAACCACGCGGCGCGGCGACCCTACGGCGCATGCCGGCCGCAGCAACGCTGCGCACCAACCAGCCCATACAAAAGGACGTCAATGATTGCGCGACACCGGAGCCCGGCGGGCATCGTTTCTGCTTCCCGATGGTGGGGGACCCCGCAGTTGCTGGCATGGAGCCTGGCATGCGCCTGCATGCCGGCCGTTGCCGACGAAGCGGGCGATGCCGACGCAGCACCGGAGCGCACGGCGCAGACCCTGGGGGCGGTGACCGTCACCGCCACGCGCCGCGAAACCACCTTGCAACAAGTGCCGGTGGCGGTGTCCGTGGTGCAGGGCGAAACGCTGGAGCGCGAGAACCGCAACAACGTGGCCGACCTGCCGGCACTGGTGCCCAGCCTGACCTTCCGCACCGGTGCTTCCAACAAGGACACCTCGTTGTTCCTGCGCGGCGTGGGCACCATTTCGACCTCGCCGGGCGTGGAGCCCAGCGTGGCCACCGTGATCGATGGCGTGGTGCTGGGCCGGCCGGGCCAGGCCACGCTGGATCTGCTCGATGTCGAGCGCATCGAAGTACTGCGCGGGCCGCAGGGCACCTTGTTCGGCAAGAACGCTTCCGCCGGCGTACTCAATATCGTCAGCAAGCCGGCGCCGGAGGTATTCGGCGGGTATGTGGATTATTCGCACTTCGGTGGCGGCGACGAAGACCGCCTGCGTGCCAGCGTCGGCGGCACGCTGGTGCCGGAGCTGCTCAAGGCCAGCGTGTCGGCATTGTGGGCCGAGTACGGCGGCAACGTGCGCAATGTGGCCGACGGCCAGACCGTCAACGGCTACCGCCGCGCCGGCGCGCGCTTGCGGCTGGACCTGAGCCCGAACCCTGGCTTGAACGCGACGCTGCTGGCCGACTACCTGCAATCGCACAGCGACGCGCCCAGCGGTGTGGTGGTGGACAGCACGCGTGCCGACTTCGCCGCGGCGCTGGCACCGGTCATCGCCAGGGACGACAACCGGCAGATCAACAGCGATTACCGCACGCATCTGGAAGACACCAACAAGGGCGCCTCGCTGCAGCTGGATCAGCAGCTCGGCGATGCAGTGCTGACATCCATCAGCGCCTGGCGGCAGTGGGACAACACCCAATTCCAGGATGGCGACCGCACCGCGCAACGCAGCGCAACGTTTCCGTCCTCGCACGACCGTGGCGATCTGGGGTATACGCAATACTCGCAGGAAGTGCGCATCGAGACGCCGCGCGACCGTGCGGTGGAAGCGGTGGCCGGCCTGTACTACCTGCACGCGCGCAGCGACGAAACCTACCAGCGCACGGTGACCTCGCCGACCGCAAGCAACGTGGGCGTGGCCGATTACGATACCCGGGCCGAAACCTATGCAGCGTTCGGCGAGGCCACCTGGCATTGGCGTCC
The DNA here is from genome assembly GCF_000961215.1 of Xanthomonas citri pv. citri. Lineage (NCBI taxonomy): Bacteria > Pseudomonadati > Pseudomonadota > Gammaproteobacteria > Lysobacterales > Lysobacteraceae > Xanthomonas > Xanthomonas citri. The sequence continues at coordinate 3,744,316 of NZ_CP008998.1, read as the reverse complement.
GGATCTGCGCGCCTTGCTCGGCGCGCGCTTCACCCGCGACACGCTCGACTATCAACACCAGCGCGTGTCCACCTCTGCAAGCGCGGTCACCGGTATCCAGCCCGCCACCGCCAGCAGCGGGAGCACCGCAGAAAACGGCGTCTCCGGCCGTGCGGGGCTGCAGTACGACGTCGATGCGCGAACCACCGGCTACCTCACGTATTCGCGCGGCTACAAGGGCCCGGCCTACAACGTGTTCTTCAACATGCAGCCGCGCGATACGCCGGCGCTGAAGCCGGAAACCTCCAACGCGTGGGAGCTGGGCCTGAAGGCGCGCGCCCTGGACGATCGCCTCAGTGCGAACGTGGCGTTGTTCCATACCGAATACGCCAACTACCAGGCCAACTTCTTCGACACCGTGGCCGGGCAGGTGGTGACGCGCCTGATCAACGCCGGGCAGGTGCGCACGCAGGGTGTGGAGCTGGATCTGGAGTATCGGCCCACCGAGCGGCTTAGCCTGGCGGCGTCGCTGGCCTATACGCAGGCACGCATCCAGCGCTTCGCCTGCCCGGCAGCTGCGGCAGCCAATTGCAACGTGGATGGCAAGCCGTTGCCGTTCTCGCCGGACTGGAAGGGCAACCTGCGCGCGGCCTATCGCGTGCCGTTGCGCGGCAGTCTGGCGCTGGAATTCAACGGCGATGTGAGCTGGCAGGACAGCGTGCAGTACGACCTCAGCCAGACCGCACAAACCATTCAGGGCCCTTACGCAATCTGGAATGCCAGCATTGCGTTGGCCGACGATCTGCATGGCTGGCGGGTGGCGGTGCTGGGTCGCAATCTCGGCGACCGCGCGTATGCACCGTTGCTGGCCAATGCGACCGGCAACGTCTATCGATTGGTGCCACGCGACGATCAGCGTTATGTCGGGCTGCAAGTGCATAAGGATTTTTGACGAATGGGTGTGATGTTTCTTGATGTTGCTGTGAGCAGTGACATGGCTGCCGTCCGCGGTGCGCTGCGATGAGCGCGCCACGTCAGCTGTCGCTGGGCGCATTCCTGATGGCCACCGGCCACCATGTGGCGGCGTGGCGTCATCCGCAGGCCAGTGCCGACACGCTGGTGTTCGACCATTACCGCGAGATGGTGCGCATTGCCGAAGCCGCGAAGTTCGATGCGGTGTTCGTTGCCGATAGTTTGGCTGCGGCCGGTGGGCCGGTGGCCTCGCGCATGGCGCGTTCCAGCCTGTTCGAGCCGCTCACCCTGCTCAGCGCGTTGGCAGTGGTGAGCGAGCGCATCGGTCTGATCGCCACCGTGACCACCAGCTATAACGAGCCGTATCACGTGGCGCGCAAGTTCGCCTCGCTGGATCATCTCTCCGGCGGGCGTGCCGGCTGGAATCTGGTGACCTCCGACGCCGCCGATGAAGCGCTGAATTTCAACCGCGATGCGCATTACGTGCACGCCGAGCGCTATGCGCGTGCGCGCGAATTCCAGCAGGTGGTGGCCGGGCTGTGGGACAGTTGGGACGACGATGCGTTCATTGCGGATAAGGCCGCCGGCCTGCATCACGACCCGGCGCGGGCGCATGTGCTGGATCACCGCGGCACGCATTTCCAGGTGCGTGGCCCGCTCAATATTGCGCGCGCCCCACAAGGGCATCCGGTGCTGGTGCAGGCCGGTTCGTCCGAGCCTGGGCGTGCGCTGGCCGCCGAGACCGCCGAGGTGGTCTTCACCGCGCAGTCCTCATTGGCCAAGGCACAGGCGTTCTATGCCGACCTCAAGGGCCGGCTGGACCAGTTCGGTCGCCCACGCGATGCGTTGAAGGTGTTGCCCGGTGTGTTCATCGTGGTGGGCCAGAGCCAGGCCGAAGCGCAGGAAAAATTCGAGCAGTTTCAGGACCTGGTGGAACCGGCGGTGGGCATCGCATTGCTGTCGCGCATGTTGGGCAATTTCGATCTGTCGGCCTATCCGCCGGATGGCCCGCTGCCGGATTTACCGCTCACCGAAACCGGCCAGCGCAGCCGCCAGCAGTTGTTCACCGAACTGGCGGGACAGGAGCAGTTGAGCATCGCCCAGCTCGGCCGGCGTATCGCGGGCGGGCGCGGCCATTACAGCCTGATCGGCACGCCCACGCGGATCGCCGACGAGCTGCAGGCCTGGTTCGAACAGGGCGCTGCCGATGGCTTCAACGTGTTGGTGCCGCATCTGCCCGGTGGCCTGGCCGATGTGGCCGCGCATGTCGTGCCGGAGCTGCAGCGACGTGGCGTGTTCCGGCGTGAATATGCCGGGCGCACGCTGCGCGATCATCTGGGGCTGCAACGCACCGTCAATCGCTTCAGCGCACGCTGACCAACCGGACATCCCCATGCGCTATCTCGCACATCCCGATCGTTACGACCGTATCGCCTACCGCCGCGTTGGCCGCAGCGGCCTTGTGTTGCCTGCGTTATCGCTGGGCCTGTGGCACAACTTCGGCGACAGCACGCCGATCGACACGCAACGCGCACTGCTGCGTACCGCGTTCGATCTGGGCATCACCCATTTCGACCTAGCCAACAACTATGGCCCTCCCTATGGCAGCGCGGAAATCAATTTCGGCCGGCTGCTGCGTGAAGATTTCAAGCCGTATCGCGATGAGTTGATCCTCTCCACCAAGGCCGGCTGGGACATGTGGCCGGGCCCGTACGGGCAGGGCGGCAGTTCGCGCAAATACCTGCTGTCCAGCCTGGATCAGAGCCTGCAACGCCTGGGCGTGGACTACGTGGACATCTTCTACTCGCACCGCTTCGATGCTGATACCCCGCTGGAGGAGACTGCCGGTGCATTGGCCAGCGCGGTGCAGCAGGGCAAGGCGCTGTATGTCGGCATATCGTCGTATTCGGCCGCGCGGACACGTGAGATTGCTGCGCTGCTGCGCGCGTGGAAGGTGCCGCTGCTGATCCATCAGCCGGCGTACAACCTCTTCAACCGCTGGGCCGAGCACGAGCTGTTCGATGCCACTGCGGAGCTCGGCGCTGGAGTGATCGCCTTCACACCGCTGGCGCAAGGCCTGTTGACCGGCAAATATCTCGACGGCGTGCCGGCCGACGCGCGGGTCAACCGGCCCGGCGGTCAGTCGCTGCGGCCGGAACATCTGTCCGATGACAACCTGCAACGTGCACGTGGGCTGGATGCGATTGCGCGCGGGCGTGGGCAGAGCCTTGCGCAGCTGGCGTTGGCGTGGGTATTGCGCGATGCGCGCGTGAGCTCGGCGTTGCTGGGCGCCAGCCGTCCGGAGCAACTGATCGAAAACGTGGCGGCATTGCAGGCGCCGCCATTCAGTGCAGAAGAGTTGGCCGAGATCGATCGCCATGCGGTCGAAGGCGGCATCAACCTCTGGGAAAAGCCGTCCACCGATTGGCAATGAGGAAGCCGCAGATGCGCTACCGCGTGACAGCTACCACCATCGAAGCGGCGATGCAGCCATCGGGCTGGCGCGGCCGTGGCGTGCAACCGGCAACCGCGATGCGGGCAACGGGCAGGCAGCAGACGGTGTGCCGCTCGCTGATGGCCGCGCGTGCGGCCGCGTACGCCGCGTTGGCAAGTGCCTTGCTGTTGGCGAGTCTCGTGTGGGCGCAGCCTGCGCTGGCGGCCGAGCCGGCGCAGTTACGGATCGGTTATCAAAAGGCGGTCTCCAGTTTGGTGTTGGCCAAGCAGCATCGTTTGCTGGAGCAGCGCTTTCCGCGGACCAAGATCACCTGGGTGGAATTTCCGGCCGGCCCGCAACTGCTGGAAGCATTGAATGTGGGCAGCATCGACCTGGGTGGCGCCGGCGATATTCCACCGCTGTTTGCGCAGGCTGCCGGTGCCGATCTGCTCTACGTGGGCTGGGTGCCGCCCACGCCCAAGGCCGAGACCATTCTGGTACCGAGCAAAAGCGCGCTGCGTACGGTGGCCGACCTCAAGGGCAAGCGTATCGCCTTTCAGAAAGGCTCGAGTGCGCACAATCTGCTGCTGCGGGTGTTGGCCAAATCAGGTCTGAGCATGCGCGATATCACGCCGCTGTATCTGTCGCCAGCCAATGCGCGTGCGGCGTTCGCAGCCGGGCAGGTGGACGCATGGGCGATCTGGGACCCGTGGTATTCGGCGTTGACGCTGGATGGCAGCGCACGCCTGCTCGCCAATGGCGAAGGCCTGGGGCTCACCGGTGGGTTTTTCCTGTCGTCGCGTCGCTATGCCACGGCGTGGGGGCCGTTCGTGCAGCAGGTGATGGGCACGCTCAACCAGGCCGATGGCCTGCTGGAGCGCGACCGTGCCGGCAGCATCAAGACATTGGCGCAGGTGAGTGGGCTGCCGCCCGCAGTGGTGGAGCGCACGCTGGCGCATCGCCCACCGGCCAGCGTGCAACCGCTCAGCGCGCAGGTCATCAAGGCACAGCAGGCCACCGCCGATCTGTTCTATGCGCAGCGCCTGTTGCCCAAACGCGTGCTGGTGGCACCGGCGGTCTGGCGTGCGCCGGATGCTGGCACAGCGCAGGCGGTGAGCAAATGATGCGTTGGAGTGCAGGCAGATGCAGGAGCCGCGGCCATGGCGCTGCGCGTGGCCGGGCCTGTGCAGCCGTTTCGATCCTACGCGACACGCTGCAGCGCGCCACGACCGAGGTGTCGCGATGAGCGCCGCCTCGCGCCGCCTGGGCAACGCATTGTTGCCCTGGCTGCTGCCGCTGGGCTTGCTGGCGGGCTGGCAAATTGCAGCCTCCAGCGGTTGGTTGCCGCAGCGCATCCTGCCCGCGCCGGATGCGGTGCTGCGTGCGGCAGCCACGCTGGTGCGCAGCGGCGAGTTGTGGCAACACCTGGCCATCAGCAGCTGGCGCGCGGCGGTCGGCCTGGCGATTGGCGGCAGTATCGGATTTGCGCTCGGCCTATTGACCGGCGTCTGCCGCGTGGCCGAGCGCCTGCTCGACAGCGCCCTGCAGATGCTGCGCAACGTGCCGCATCTGGCGCTGATTCCGCTGGTGATCCTGTGGTTCGGTATCGATGAGGGCGCCAAACTGTTTCTGGTCGCCTTGGGCACCTTTTTTCCGATCTATCTCAACACCTACCACGGCATCCGTAGCGTGGACCCGGCCTTGATCGAGATGGCGCGCAACTATGGCCTGCGCGGTCCGCAGCTGTTCCGGGACGTGCTGTTGCCAGGTGCGTTACCGTCGATTCTGGTGGGCTTGCGGTTCGCGTTGGGCCTGATGTGGCTGACCCTGATCGTGGCCGAGACCATCTCTGCCAGTTCCGGCATCGGCTATCTGGCAACGAACGCGCGCGAATTCTTGCAGACCGATATCGTGGTGGTCGCCATCGTGCTGTACGCGCTGCTCGGCAAGCTGGCCGATCTGGCCGCGCGCGGGCTGGAAGCCTGGTGGCTGGGCTGGCATCCGGCGCAACAACAGCGTGCAGAGCTACGCCGATGAGCGCTGCCACCACCGGGCTGCCGCTGCGCGTACGCGGCATCGCGAAACGTTATGGCGACAGCGACGTGTTGCGCGGCATCGACCTGGAGATCGCGCCCAGTGCGTGCGTGGCAATCGTGGGGCGCAGCGGCTGCGGCAAGAGCACATTGCTGCGCGTGATCGCGGGGCTGGAAACGGCCGATGTCGGCACGGTCGACAGCGGGCGCGCGCCATTGGCAGCGCAGCGCGATGCGGTGCGGCTGATGTTTCAGGACGCCCGCCTGCTGCCGTGGAAGCGGGTGATCGACAATGTGGCGCTTGGGTTGGGCCGGGCCGGTCGTGCGCAGGCGCAGCAGGCGCTGGACGCGGTGGGCCTGGGCACGCGCGGCAACGCGTGGCCGTCCGCGTTGTCGGGCGGTCAACGTCAGCGGGTGGCGTTGGCGCGTGCATTGGTGCATCGGCCGCGGCTGTTGCTGCTGGACGAACCGCTGGGGGCGCTGGATGCATTGACCCGTATCGAAATGCAGCAGCTGATCGTGCAGTTGTGGCGGCAGCATGGGTTTACGCTGGTGTTGGTCACCCATGACGTGGCCGAGGCGAGCGCGCTGGCCGATCGTATCGTGGTGCTCGAACACGGCAAGGTTGGCCTGGATGTGGCGGTGCCGGTGCCGCATCCGCGTGCGCCCGGGCTGCCGGCGCTGGCGTCGATCCAGGCACAGGTGCTGTCGCGTCTGCTGGGCACGACACAGGTGCCGGAGCCAGCTGCCCCGAAGGCGCAGACGCGCCATGGTCCGCCCCGCGGGGCGACGGCACAGGACACCTCGCCGTTGCAACGCATCCTCTAGCCCCGTCTCTAGCCCCGTGCGTGTCGGGCTCGGCTCCCGAGACCATACCGGCGCCTGCGCACCGCTTCACTAACGCCCACGGCGACACGCTGGGTCACTGGCTGGTGCGTCACCCGGCGGGAGCCCCACCTGCACGTCCCGCTTCGCCACGCCCGCTTGGGTAGCGTCGGCCTGGCCGCTTCCATCTCCAGCACCGGCAAACCTTGAAACCCCGCTCGGCAACCGCATCTGCACGGTATCGCCGGCGGTGCCGGCCACCTGTTCAGAGGATCTTCCCATGCGGATGGACAAGCTCACCTCGCGGTTCCAGCAGGCGCTGGCCGACGCGCAGTCGTTGGCTGTGGGCCGCGACCACAACATCATCGAGCCGGTGCACGTGCTGGCCGCGCTGCTCGACCAGAGCGGCGGCAGCACCCGACCGCTGCTGTCGCAGGCCGGCGTCAACGTGCCGCTGCTGCGCGAGCGCCTCGGCGAGGCGCTGGACACGCTGCCCAAGGTGTCCGGGCAGGAAGGCAATCTGTCGATCGGCAACGATCTCAATCGCCTGCTCAACCAGACCGACAAGCTTGCCCAGCAACATGGCGACGCGTTCATCGCCAGCGAATGGTTCGTGCTGGCCGCCGCCGACGATGCCAGCCCGCTGGGCGTGGCGTTGCGCGCTGCCGGCGGTGACAAGAAGAAGATCGAAGCGGCCATCGACAAGCTGCGTGGTGGCGAAACCGTGCAGTCGGAAAACGCCGAAGAACAGCGCCAGGCGCTGGAGAAATACACCATCGATCTGACCGCACGCGCCGAGAGCGGCAAGCTCGATCCGGTGATCGGCCGCGACGAAGAAATCCGCCGCACCATCCAGGTGCTGCAGCGCCGCACCAAGAACAACCCGGTGCTGATCGGCGAACCGGGCGTGGGCAAGACCGCCATCGTCGAGGGCCTGGCCCAGCGCATCATCAACGGCGAAGTGCCCGAAGGCCTGCGCGGCAAGCGCGTGCTGTCGCTGGACATGGGCGCGCTGATTGCCGGTGCCAAGTTTCGCGGCGAGTTCGAAGAACGCCTGAAGGCGGTGCTCAGCGACCTGTCCAAGAACGAAGGCCAGATCATCCTGTTCATCGATGAGCTGCACACCATGGTCGGCGCCGGCAAGGCCGACGGCGCGATGGATGCCGGCAACATGCTCAAGCCGGCGCTGGCGCGCGGTGAGCTGCATTGCATCGGCGCCACCACGCTGGACGAATACCGCAAGTACATCGAAAAAGATGCGGCATTGGAGCGCCGCTTCCAGAAAGTGTTCGTGGGCGAGCCGACGGTGGAAGACACCATTGCGATCCTGCGTGGGCTGAAGGAGCGCTACGCCGTGCATCACGGCGTGGAGATCACCGACCCGGCCATCGTGGCCGCCGCGACGTTGTCCAACCGCTACATCACCGACCGCCAGTTGCCGGACAAGGCCATCGATTTGATGGACGAAGCGGCATCGCGCATCCGCATGGAGATCGACTCCAAGCCGGAGGAGCTCGATCGCCTGGAGCGCCGCCTGATCCAGCTCAAGATCCAGCGCGAGATGCTCAAGAAGGAAAAGGACGATGCCTCGCGGCAACGGCTGGCCGATCTGGAAACCGATATCGACAAGCTCGAGCGCGAGTTCTATGACCTCAACGAGCTGTGGAAATCCGAGAAGGCTGCGCTGCAGGGCACCACCAAGGTCAAGGAGCAGATCGAACACGCCAAGCTGGAACTGGAGGCCGCGCAGCGCCGCCAGGACTACGCCAAGATGAGCGAGATCCAGTACGGCGTGCTGCCGCAGCTGGAAAAGCAGATGGCGTTGGCCAACGAAGTCGAACACCACGATTTCAAGCTGGTGCAGGACCGCGTGACCGCCGAGGAAATCGCCGAAGTGGTGTCGCGCTGGACCGGCATTCCGGTCAACAAGATGCTCGAAGGCGAGCGCGACAAGCTGTTGCGCATGGAAGACGAACTGCATCATCGCGTGGTCGGGCAGAACGAGGCGATCAAGGTGGTGTCCGATGCGGTGCGCCGCTCGCGCGCCGGCCTGTCCGACCCGAACCGCCCCAGTGGCTCGTTCCTGTTCTTAGGTCCCACCGGCGTGGGTAAGACCGAGCTGTGCAAGGCGCTGGCGGATTTCCTGTTCGACAGCACCGAAGCGATGATTCGCATCGACATGAGCGAGTTCATGGAGAAGCATTCGGTCGCGCGCCTGATCGGTGCACCTCCTGGCTATGTGGGTTATGAAGAAGGCGGTTATCTCACCGAGGCCGTGCGTCGTCGTCCGTATTCGCTGATCCTGCTGGACGAAGTGGAAAAGGCGCATCCGGATGTCTTCAACATCCTGCTGCAGGTGCTCGACGATGGCCGCCTGACCGATGGCCAGGGCCGCACCGTGGACTTCCGCAATACCGTCATCGTGATGACCTCCAACCTGGGCTCGCACCAGATCCAGGAGCTGTCCGGCGACGATAGCGCCGAGGCGTACACGCAGATGAAGGCCGCGGTGATGGGGGTGGTGCAGGCCCACTTCCGCCCGGAGTTCATCAACCGGCTGGACGACATCGTGGTGTTCCATCCGCTGGACAAGGCGCAGATCAAGTCGATTGCGCGCATCCAGTTGCAAGGCCTGGAAAAACGCCTGGCCGAGCGCGGCCTCAAGCTGGACCTGGACGATGCGGCGCTGGAGGTGCTGGGCAGTGTCGGCTTCGACCCGGTGTACGGCGCGCGTCCGCTCAAACGCGCGATCCAATCGCAGGTGGAGAACCCGCTGGCGCAGCAGATCCTGTCGGGCCAGTATCTCAGCGGCGATAGCGTGCGCGTGCGTGCCGACGGCGGACGGCTGGTGTTTACCAAGGACTGAGCGCGAGGCCCGCACGGCGTAGGAGTGCACTGGGCGCGATGGCTTTACCGGGAACGCCCATCGCGCCCAGGTGCGCTCCTACGTCGAGCTGGAACGTGCGGCTGGCCGGCCGCCGCAGATCTCGGCGGCGCGGTCCGCCAATCCTGCTACCATGCGCGCCCCTGAGGTGACTGCCGGTTGGCCGGTGGTTTAAACGGGAATCCGGTGCGCGGATCGCCTTGGCGAGCTGCAATTCCGGAGCTGCCCCCGCAACGGTGGGCGAGGTCAGATGCCGCACTACGCCACTGTGCAGTCGCATGGGAAGGCGCGGCATCGGAAGCGCCAGCTTCCACTCGCAAGCCCGGAGACCGGCCTGAGGGATTGACCCGGCACGCGGTGGGCGTGGCCTTGCTCGTCTGACGCTGCGCGCCGGACGCTTGGCCCGTTGCTGCCTGCCGCCCGATTGCCCACGCGCGGGTTGGCGCGGTTCCAGGAGCAGCAGTTGATGTCCCTTTCTTCCGTTTCGCCGCGTCGTGCCGTGCTCGCCGTGGGGCTGTCGCTGTGCATTGCCACTGTGGCCCAGGCCGAGGCCGCCATCGATCTGGACCAAGTCGTGGTCACCGCCTCGCGTACCGCACAGACCCAGGACCAGACGCTGGCGCCGGTCACGGTGATCGACCGCGCGCAGATCGAGCGTCGTCAGGTCAATTCGCTGCAGGACCTGTTGCGTGGCGAAGCGGGCGTGTCGCTGGCCAACAATGGCGGGCCTGGCAAGGCGACCTCGCTGTTCCTGCGCGGCACCGAGGCAGACCATGTGGTGGTGCTGATCGATGGCGTGCGCATCGGCTCGGCCACCGCTGGCGGCGCGGCGTTGCAGGATCTGCCGATCGAGCAGATCGAACGCATCGAAATCGTGCGTGGCCCGTTTTCCAGCCTGTATGGCTCCGAAGCGCTGGGCGGGGTGGTCCAGATCTTTACCCGGCGTCCGCAAGGCGGTTTGGTGCCGACCTTGAGCGTGGCGGCCGGCAGCGACAACGCGCGACGCTACGGCGCGGGCATTGCGGGGCGCAGCCCGGGCGATCTGAGCGACGCCGGTGGTTGGTATTCGGTGAACGCCGTGCACGACGAAACCGACGGTATCAACGCGTATCTGGATACCGGCTCCAGCGCCTACGACCCGGACCGCGACGGCTATCGCAACGATTCGTTGAGCGCGCAGGGCGGCTGGCGTTTCAATCGCCAGTGGGATGCCGATGTGCATGTATTGCGCGCGCAGAGCCGTAACGAATACGACGGTTCGGCATTCGGCGGCAATCTGAGCAAGGGCGTGCAGCAGGCCATCGGCGGCCGCGTGCGTTACGCGCCGAGCGATGCGCTCAAGCTCACTGCCAGCGTGGGCAGCAGCGCCGATCTGAGCGATGCTTACTACCAAGGCGCCTATCTGTCGACCTACGACACCCGCCGCAAGCAGGGTGCGTTGCAGGCCGATCTCGACACCGGCCCCGGTCTGCTCACGGTCGGCTTCGATTGGCAGCGCGACGCCATCGCCAGCAGCGATACCTACGATGCCGACAGCCGCATCGACCGCGCCGCATTTGCGCAATGGCAGCAGACGTTTGGCAGCCAATCGCTGCAGGCCAGCCTGCGTCGCAACGACAACAGCCAGTTCGGCGGCAAGACCACCGGCAGCCTGCTGTGGGGTTGGGATGTCGCCGAGCATCTGCGCCTGACCGCCAGCTACGGCACTGCGTTCAAGGCGCCCACCTTCAATGAGTTGTATTACCCCGAATACGGAAACCCGCTGCTCGGCCCGGAAACCTCCAAGAGTGCCGAGCTCGGCCTGCGCGGTCGCTACGACTGGGGCACCTGGACGCTCAGCGCGTTCCAGACCCGTATCGACGACCTCATCGCCTACGACGCCTCGTTGGTGGATGCGACGCATCCGTTCGGGCAGCCGAACAATATCGATCGGGCGCGCATTCGCGGCGTGGAAGCGGGCTACGACACCGAACTGGCCGGCTGGACCGTGCGCAGCGCGTTGACCTGGCTTGCCCCGCAGGCCGATGGCGAGGTCAATCATGGCAACTGGTTGCCGCGGCGTGCGCGTCAGAGTGGGCGCATCGATGCCGACCGCAACATCGGTGCATTCGGCATCGGCGCAAGCCTGTTCGGATCGGGTGCACGCTACGACGATCTGGCCAATACCGATCGCCTGGCCGGCTACGGCTTGCTGGATCTGCGCGTGAGTTATGCAGTGAACGCGGACTGGAAGGTGCAACTGGCCGCCAACAATGTGTTCGACCGCCACTACGAAACCGCACGTTGGTACGCCCAGCCAGGCCGCAATTATCTGCTGACCTTGCGCTACCAACCGGCGCACTGAGAGCAGCCGACGACACGACTGCGCAGCCAACGGATGGGCGCGCGCGGTGCCCGGATCCGCATGGACCAGGCGGACACCGCGGTTGCTCGCGCTGTCCGCGTTTCACCTGGCGATTGCCCGCGACATTTTGTTAGCCGCTCTAAGCCGCGTAGTCGGCGCTTGCTGCTGGATGCAAGGATCGTTACGGTTTGCAGGGGGCGATCATTTGCCTGATGTCTGTTGCGCCATCCGGGTGGCGATCGAAAATCTGAAGGAGACCATCGATGCCGCCGTTATCCCGCTCTTCCGAACGCCTGTTGTTCATCGCTTCGATGCTGCTGATGACCGCGACCCGCTTCCATCATGTCAGTGACTGGCTGCACCTACCGGATGCATCCATGGCCGTGTTCTTTCTCGGCGGCCTGGCCTTGCGGCGGCACGGCTACTTCATCGCCTTGCTGGGGTTGTCGGTGGCGATCGATTGGACTGCGGTGCGCCTTGCCGGCGTCAGCGACTTCTGCATCACGGCGGCCTACGCGGCATTGCCGGTGGCCTATGGCGTGCTCTGGTACGCCGGGCGCGCGACTCACGCACGTCTGCGGCCAAGCGCTGCGTCGCTGAGCATCGCCTGGGGTCTGGGCACCTTGGCCGCTGTGCTGTCGTTCTTGATCTCCAATGGCGCGTTCTACTGGTGGGGCGGGCGCTACACCGACCCGCACTGGGCGCAGTATCTGCAGCGCGCCTGGCAGTGGGGACCGCTGTTCGTGCGCACGACAGCGCTGTATCTGGCGGTGGTGCTGGCAGCCGCATGGTGCGCGCTGCGCTGGCGCGCCGCAACGTCGTTCTCCACGCCATCGGAAGTGTCATGATGGTGGCGCCGCGCGCAGCTGCGACGCCGTTGCCGTTGCACGGCACAGCGGCCAGAGCGTGCGGCATCGCACTTGCCGTCTTGATGGTCTGTGCGCGCGGCGAGCATTTTGCGAATGTGGATGCCTTGCCCACGGCCTCATGGGCGGCGTTTTTTCTGGCCGGCGCGTTGTTACGCCCGCTGTGGATGTTGCCGCTGCTGTTCGGGATCGTATCGCTGCTGGATCTGATCGGCCTGGCCTCGGGCAGCAGCAGCGACTGGTGCCTGTCGCCGGCGTACTGGGCGTTGGAGTTGGCGTACGCCGCGTTGTGGTGGGGCGGCCTGCTGTCTGCGTTGCAACTGCAGCGCCAGGGCTGGCGTCGTGTCGTCGGGCCGCTGTTGGCCTTGCTGATCAGCGGCAGCGCCGCCTATCTGCTCTCCAAAGCCGGCTTCTATTTCCTGTCTGGTCGCTACCCGCATGCCACGCCGGGCGGGTTCATTGCGCGCGTGCCGGCGGACTATCCACACGCCCTTGCAACCCTGGCCGGCTATGTCGGCCTGGCCTTCGCGCTGTTGGCTGCACGACGCTCCGCTGGCGCACGTCCACCCCTTGGAGCACGCGCATGACCAGCCCCGAGCACGATCAAACGCATTATCGCGAACGTGCGCAGCGCAAGAAGGAATTGGTCGACCGGCGCATCGCACGTGCGGTGATCGACCGCGGTGTGCTGCTGGTCAATACCGGCAATGGCAAGGGCAAGAGCTCGTCCGGCTTCGGCATGCTGGCGCGTTCGCTTGGGCATGGCCTGTATTGCGGCGTCGTGCAATTCATCAAGGGCACGTTTTCGACCGGCGAAGAAGCGTTTTTCCGTCGCTTTCCGGATCTGCTCGATTATCACGTCATGGGCGAAGGCTTCACCTGGGAAACCCAGGACCGCGCACGCGACATCGCCGCCGCGCAGGCCGCCTGGCAGCTCGCGCGCGGCATGCTGGCCGATGCGCGCTACGACTTCGTGCTGCTGGACGAACTCAACATCGCGCTGGTGAAAGACTACATCGCGCTGGATGAGGTGCTTGCTGCCGTGGCCGCGCGACCGCCCGGCCAGCACGTGGTGATCACCGGGCGCGGCGCGCCGGACGGGTTGATCGAAGTCGCCGACACCGTGACCGAGATGCGCCTGGTCAAGCACGCCTTCAATGCCGGCATCAAGGCGCAACTCGGCATCGAGCTGTAGCCGTGAGCGTGCGCGCGCAACGCCTCGTATGGCTCGGCATGCTGGCTGGCATGCGCCGGGACTGCACGCCATGCTGCTGGTGATTGCCACCTCTGCCGTGCTCCTGGATCTGATGCTCGGCGAGCCGCGGCGCGGACATCCGCTGGTGCTGTTCGGCAACTGGGCCCAACGTGTCGAAGCGCGCCTGCACCGCGACCGTCGCAGCGCCGGCATCCTGGCGTGGTGCGTGAGCGTGTTGCCGTTGACCTGTGTCGCTGCAGTGGTGCAATGGGGGCTGTGGTGCGTGTCGCCCTGGGCGGCGGCAGGGTTTGCCGCGATCACGCTGTATTCGGCGCTGGGCCTGCGTAGCCTGGGTGAACACGCGCAAGCGGTGATCGATGCGCTGCAAGTCACTGATCTGCCTGCCGCCCGCGCTGCAGTGGGCCGTATCGTCAGTCGCGATACGGCCGCACTGGACGCGACCCAGGTCGCTGCCGCAGCGACCGAGTCGGTACTGGAGAACGGCAGCGATGCCGTCTTCGCCGCGCTGGTCTGGGGCGTCGTGCTGGGCGCGCCGGGAGCGGTGTTGTATCGGCTATCCAATACGCTGGATGCGATGTGGGGCTATCGCACGCCGCGCTATGTCAACTTCGGCTGGGCTGCGGCGCGCATCGACGATGCGTTGAACTGGCTGCCGGCGCGGCTGACCGCAGCGACCTATGCGGTGCTGGGTCGCACCTGCGCGGGCATGCGCTGCGCCTGGCGGCAGGGACGTGGCTGGAAAAGCCCCAATGCCGGTCCCGTGATGGCAGCGGGTGCAGGCGCGCTGCATGTCCAACTGGGCGGGCCTGCGCCGTACCACAGCCATTGGCAGGCACGCCCCGCGCTGGGCGAGGGCGCGGCGGCAAGCGCAAATAGCGTGCAACGTGCGTTGCGGCTGGTGCGCGCCGGTGTCGCGTTCTGGCTGCTGCTGGGCGTGCTGGCAACTGCGCTGGCGATGCGATGATCGGCACGCGGATGGTCTGGTGCTTCACCAACATGCACCGGCGCACCGTGCACGACGGCGCAGGTAGCGCCGCGCCGCCACCGGGAGTGCGCAATGCTTGAACACGGCGGACGTCTACGCCGCGCTGCGCAGGCCTACAACATTCCGCTCGCGCAGTGGCTGGACCTGTCCACTGGCGTGAGCCCGTTTGCATGGCCAGTGCCCGCCATCCCGGAGCATGTGTGGCAGCGCTTGCCCGAAGACGACGATGGCCTGGCCGAACGCGCGGCTGCATATTACGGCGCGCCGCGGGTACTGCCGGTGGCCGGCTCGCAGGCGGCGATTCAGGCCTTGCCGCTGCTGCGCGCACCCAGCCGCGTCGGCGTGCTCACGCCTGGCTACGCCGAGCATGCGCAGGCATGGCAGCGTGCCGGACATCAGGTCGTGCCGATGAGCGCTGCGCAGTTGCTGCAAGCCGGTGAGACGTTGGATGTGATCGTGCTGATCCACCCCAATAACCCATGCGCCGACCGCTTCGATCCCGACACGCTGCTGCAGCTGCATGCGCGGCTTGCAGCACGCGGTGGGTGGCTGGTGATCGACGAGGCCTTCATGGATGCGACACCGCAACATAGCGTATGCGCCTTCACCCAACGGCCCGGTCTGGTCGTGCTGCGCTCGGTGGGCAAGTTCTTCGGCATGGCAGGCGCACGTGCGGGATTTGTCTGCGCA
Source organism: Xanthomonas citri pv. citri (assembly GCF_000961215.1). Taxonomy (NCBI): domain Bacteria; kingdom Pseudomonadati; phylum Pseudomonadota; class Gammaproteobacteria; order Lysobacterales; family Lysobacteraceae; genus Xanthomonas; species Xanthomonas citri. The sequence continues at coordinate 3,729,088 of NZ_CP008998.1, read as the reverse complement.
GATCGCGCATTGCTGGATGCAGTGCGCGAACGCTTGGGGCCGTGGACGCTCGGCGGCCCGGCACGCTGGGCCGTGCAACAGGTATTGGCCGATACGCCGTGGCAGTTGCAGGCATGTGCGCGCCTGCACGCGGCATCGCAGCGGCTTGCGCAGCTGTTGCATGCGCATTCGATCGTACTTACCGCAAGCACTGCATTCTTTCAGTGGTGTCGGCGCGAGGACGCCGCCACCTTGCACGTCGCGTTGGCGCAACGCGGCATTTTGACGCGGCTGTTCGACACACCGTCCAGTCTGCGCTTCGGCCTTCCCCCCGATGCCGCGGGCGAAGCGCGTCTGGATGCGGCCCTGCGGCAGGTGCTGGCATGAGCGCACGCGTGCTGATGGTGCAGGGCTGCACCTCCGATGCGGGCAAGAGCACGCTGGTGGCCGCGCTGTGCCGGTGGCTGCATCGCCAGGGCATTGCGGTGGCGCCATTCAAGCCGCAGAACATGGCGTTGAATTCGGCAGTGACGGTGGACGGTGGCGAAATCGGCCGCGCGCAGGCATTGCAGGCACAGGCATGCGGGCTGGATCCGCAGACCGATTTCAATCCGGTATTGCTCAAGCCCAACAGCGATACTGGTGCGCAGGTGATCGTGCACGGGCAGCCGGTCGCCACGCTGGATGCGGTGGGCTATCACGCCTACAAGGCAACCGCATTCAAGGCGGTATTGGCCTCGCATGAGCGCCTGGTCGAGCGCTTCGATGTGGTGCTGGTGGAAGGTGCCGGCAGCCCGGCCGAGATCAATCTGCGCGCCAACGACATCGCCAACATGGGGTATGCCGAAGCGGTGGATTGCGCCGTCATTCTGGTGGCCGACATCGACCGCGGCGGCGTGTTCGCCCATCTGGTCGGCACGCTGGCGTTGCTTTCGGCCAGCGAGCGCGCACGCGTTGCAGGTGTTGTGATCAATCGGTTTCGCGGCGATCTTGCGCTGCTTCAGCCCGGCCTGGAATGGCTGGAGCGCGAAACGGGCAAGCCGGTGCTCGGCGTCTTGCCGTATCTGCACGGCCTGCAGCTGGATGCCGAAGATGCGGTGCCGCGCAACGCGCCGCAGAAACCGCAGTCGCAATTGCGCGTGGTGGTGCCGGTGCTGCCGCGCATCAGCAATCACACCGACATCGACGCGTTGCTGGCGCATCCGCAAGTGGATGTGCGCTTGATCGGTCCTGGGCAGACGCCACCGCCGTGCGATCTGATCCTGCTGCCGGGCAGCAAATCCACCCGGCACGATCTGCAGTGGCTGCGCACGCATGGGTGGGACGCCGCCATCGCCCGTCACCTGCGCTATGGCGGAAAACTGCTTGGCATCTGCGGCGGACTGCAGATGCTGGGCACCCATCTCCACGACCCGGATGGGATCGAAGGCGCAGCGGGCAGCAGCCCCGGTCTTGGGTGGCTACCGCTGCAAACCACGCTGCAGCCGCACAAGCAATTGCATCGCGTGCACGGGCGCCTGCTGCTGGGCGATGCCGGTGTCAGCGGCTATGAAATTCACTGCGGCATCAGCAGCGGAGCTGCGCTGGCACGGCCATTGCTGCAGCTGGACGATGGGCGTACCGATGGCGCCATCTCCGACGATGGCCAGGTGCTCGGCACCTATGTGCATGGTGTGTTCGACCACCCGCAGGCACTGGCTGCATTGCTGGCATGGGCCGGTCTGGCGCAGGCCGCGCCACTGGATCTTGCCGCGCTACGCGAAGCCAGCCTGGAACGTCTGGCCGATGCGGTGCACACGCATCTGGATACCGCCGCACTGACACGCCTCATCAGCAGGGAGGCGGCATGCAGCACCTGATTCTTGGCGGCGCCCGTTCGGGCAAGAGCGCACTGGCCGAGCGCATCGCGGCAGCGTCCGGGCGCGCAGTGACCTACCTGGCTACAGCGCAAGCCTTCGATGAGGAAATGCACCGGCGCATTGCCCATCACCGCAGCCAACGCCCAGCGCATTGGCAGTGCGTGGAAGAGCCCATCGCGCTGGCGGCAAGCCTGCAGGCGCATGCCGCGCCGGATCGCTGCGTGCTGGTGGATTGCCTGACCCTGTGGCTGAGCAACCTGCTTGGTCACCCGGATGCGGACGTATTCGCGCGCGAGCGCGACGCACTGCTGGCAACGCTGCCGCAGTTGCCGGGGCAGATCCTGCTGGTCAGCAACGAAGTGGGGCAGGGCATCGTGCCGTTGGGTGAACTCACGCGTCGGTTTGTGGACGAGGCTGGCTGGCTGCATCAGGCATTGGCGCTACAGTGCGAGCGTGTGGTGTTGGTGGTGGCAGGGTTGCCGATGGTGTTGAAAGGAGAGCGCGTGTGAGGAGCGATTGGATCTTTGGTGCCTGCGCAGTGCCGGACGCGCGCATGCGCTCTGCCGCGCTTGCCCGGCAGGAACAGCTGACCAAGCCGCCCGGCGCGCTGGGCCGGCTGGAACACCTGGCGGTGCAGCTGGCAGCCTGGCAACGCACCGAACGGCCAGGAGCGCAGCGGGTCTGGATCGCGGTGTATGCCGCCGACCATGGCGTAGCGGCCGAAGGGGTCTCGGCATTTCCGCAGGCGGTCACCGGCGAGATGGTGCGCAATTTCGCACGCGGTGGCGCCGCCATTGCGGTACTGGCGCGCGAGCTGGGCGCGCGGCTGGAAGTGGTGAATCTGGGCGTGGTCAACGACCCCGGCGACCTGCCGCGGGTGCGGCGTGCCTGGATTGCGCCTAGCAGCGCCAATATCTGCGAACAGCCGGCGATGACGGCCACCCAATTGCGCGATGCGATCGCCGCCGGTGCCGACAGCATCGCGCAGGCCAGGAGCTGCGATACCCAGCTATTTGTCGGCGGCGAGATGGGCATCGGCAACACCACCTCTGCCGCGGCGCTGGCTTGCGCCTTGCTGTCGCAGTTCCCGCAGGCGATGGCCGGTGCAGGCACCGGCCTGGATGCCGAAGGCATCGCGCACAAGGCCACCGTGATCACGCGTGCGCTGGCCTTGCATGCCGATGCATCGAGCCCGCTGGAGCGTCTGCGTCGGCTGGGCGGATTCGAAATCGCTGCCCTCGTCGGCGCCTATATCGCCGCCGCGCAGGCCGGCATCCCGGTGCTGGTGGATGGCTTCATCACCACGGCGGCGGCACTGGTGGCCACGCGCCTGAATCCCGGCGTGCGCGAGTGGTTGTTGTTCGGGCATCGCTCGCAGGAGCGTGGGCATGCGGCACTGCTGCGTGCGCTGGATGCCGAGCCCTTGCTGCAACTGGATCTGCGTCTGGGCGAAGCCAGCGGCGCGGCGGTGGCGATTCCGCTACTGCGCAGCGCCTGCGCCTTGCACAACGGCATGGCGACCTTCGCCGAAGCCGGGGTGTCGGACGCATGAGCGCGCAGATCACCTTGTTGCGGCATGGCGACACGGGGCAACGCAGTTATCGCGGCCAGCTCGACGACCCGCTCACCGAGCTGGGCTGGCAGCAATTACGTGCGGCCACTGCCGATGGCGTGTGGGACGCAGTCGTGACATCCACGTTGCAGCGCTGCGCTTTGTTCGCCACCGAGCTCGCCCAAGCGCGTGCCATGCCGCTGCAGCTGGACCCGCGCCTGCGCGAATATCACTTTGGCCGCTGGCAGGGCGTGCCGGTGGCGGATATCGACCGCGACGACGGCGAGGCGCTCGGCCGGTTCTGGGCCGACCCGGTAGGCCACCCGCCACCGCAAGCCGAACCGTTCGCAGACTTCTGTGCACGCTTGTCTGCGGCACTGGACGACATCGTGGCGCGCTATCCGGCGCAACGCGTGCTGGTGGTCACCCACGGCGGCGCCATCCGTGCCTTGCAGTGCCTGGTTGCCGGTAATGGTTTCGGCCGAATGACCGAACTGGCAGTGCCGCATGCGTCCCTGCATCCGCTGGCCTGGCCGCCAACCGACGCGGCTGGCGCCTTTGGGTCGCCGGTTTCATCCACTGCATTGCCACCGGCGCACGACACAGAATGATCGACGGGTTGCTGGCGGCGATCGGGTTTCTGACCCGTATTCCGGTGCCCGCCCGGGTGTTCACGCGCGCAGGCGCGCAGGCGCGCTCGCTTTGCTGGTACCCGCTGGTGGGCGTGTTGCTCGGTGGGGTGGTGTGCGGGTTGGCCTGGTGCCTGCGCGAGGTAGCGCCGTTGCTCGGCGCAGCGCTGCTGTTGAGCGCCTGGGTGTGGCTGACTGGCGCGTTGCATCTGGACGGCCTGGCCGACACGACCGATGCCTGGGTTGGCGGCACGGGCGAGCGCGCACGCACACTGGCGATCATGAAGGACCCCACCAGCGGCCCGATGGCAGTCACCGCAGTGGTGCTAGTGTTGCTGCTCAAATGCGCCGCATTGGCCAGCCTGCTGGCGCAGGCGCCGACCACGCTATGGCTGGCGCCGCTACTGGCGCGCAGCGCGCTGGTTGCCGCGTTCCTGAGCACCTCGTATGTGCGCGCTGTCGGGCTGGGCAGCGCGCTGTCGGGCGCCCCGCGGGCAGGCCTGTGGCTGGCGCTGAGCGCCGGCATCGCGGTGTGCAGCGTTGCCGGGCTGGCGACCGCGGCGTTGTGCGTCGGCATCGCCGCACTGGTGTTCGCACTCTGGCGCCGCGCCTGCCTGCAGCGCCTGGGCGGCATGACCGGCGATACCTGCGGCGCATTGGTAGAACTGACCGAAACGGCCGTGCTGGTGACGCTGGCGCTGTGGTCGGCTTGACCAGGCAGGCGCTGCAGCTGACGCAATCGTCCTCCCGACTGATGACCCCAGCCCGCGCATCGTCTGTGCCTGCGTAGCGCCCGTGGGCGCTGCGACCAACGGCATCCGTCAGCGTGCGTCATCTGCTGAGTTCTCCGGCGCAGGTGCAACGCCAGCGTCGCTCGTGGCTTCCCGGCACTCAGAGAAGTCCCTCGCTTGGTCTACAAGCCTAACGAGGGCGTTCCGCAACAAGGCTTAGCATTTCTGACGTCGCTGCAGCACAATCGACCTGGAAGCGCCAGGTTACGGCAGAAGCTTCAAAATTGCGTACTCAAATTTTGAGAACGTCTTGATATCAGTAACATACGTGCGCGGTAGAGCGCGAGTTTGTAGAACGGGTGAGGAAGCGCTCATGACACGACAAATCACAAAACTCGTAATCGGTGCGGGCATGATGGTCATCGCAACGCAAGTCGGGGCCAGCGAGTTTCTGATCGATATGCAAGGTGCAGCCGGAAATCGTGTCAACGTCTACGCCAGTGACGCAATTATGGACCACACACCGATCAATGATGATCTCGCAAATCCTGACTCAAACCGGGTCATTCAGATTGATTTGACGATGGTCTATGAAGCGGTCGACCAACCCCTATGGTTGGAATATCAACTTCAGTTCAAATGCCCCAAGTCGATTCGGCGCGGCCGTGGCGCACCCAAGCACAAGGCTGATTCAACCGGCATGTTGGACACGCCGGATTCCGTGGAATTCCGGGTGGCCAGTGGCGCAAAGACCATGAAACAGGATCCGGCGATCATTGATCTCCAGCCCACCGTTTGGCAAAGCACGACCAGCTACACGATGCGACAGGCATGGAATGTAGCCTGCAACAGTGCCAGCATTGGCGATGCCAAACAAGCTGCGGCGGTCGATCGTGTGGTTAAGTCCGATGCATTGCGAGCGAAACTGGCAGCCATTGGCTTGAATGGACTGGAACTGGTCCCCGCCGGACTGTCGATGAGTTCGCTTGCCGATTTTACCTGGGAAACGCTGTGGTCTGACGTGCCGAAGCCCGCGATCAATCGCGGCCGCAAGCTGACGCCAGCAGAATCGGCAGCGCTCACGGCAAAATTGACCCAAATGCAGCAACAAGTAACCGAAGCGCAGGGAAAGTTGCAGGGCAAGGTGGCGACGATGGACGCCAATCTGGATTTTATTCGGGCCGCCGCTGAATACCGTGGAAAAAGGCGTTTATCGCGTAGTGAATCGCTCCTGATCCAGGTGTGGGCGGGTAAGACCGAGCAAGAGGTCGTCGCCGCGAACGGCAACCCCGCTGTCCGTCAGGCCGGGATCGCGCGGACGCTCTCTTATGGGCAGGCCTTTGACAATCGCGTCATGTGGCAGAATCTTGTGACCGGCGCGACTTACACTGGCGGCGGTTATAAAAGTTGCAACGTCCGCTATGTGCTGATCCCGGACAGCGCCGGGATGCTGAGGGTTGCCGATGTGAATATCTTCGTTGACACAAGTGGCGACACAAGCGGGATGGGTCGCGCCTGCACCGACATCTTGAACGTGCCAAACGGCTGAAATCATGGTCTATTTTCGAGCCGCGCTCATGCAAGCCGAAAGCTGGCGATACGCCAGCTGCAACTGGACAACTTTTGACCGGAACACCTCTTTCCCCTGAAGCTGGATGGCGAGCTCATTACTGTCCGGCTTTTCCTCCAGCGATTTCTGCACGTCGATGGTCAGCAACAACGCCCCACTGCTCTGGCCAGGCATGCTCACATGGGCGGCCTGAACATTCTGCGTAGGGTGGTTGGTAGATGACAACGTGATCGGAGCGATCTCGGGCTTTGTCACCGGGGGGATTGCCTTGCTGATGAACCAAAGACTGCCATGACCCTTTCTCGCCATCCCAGCGTCGGCGGGACCGCGAAACGACAAGGTGGAATCTGGCGTGATGAAATTAACCGAGCAGTGGTAACCGGTGTTGACGGGTTCGCGTACCAGCACCCAATTGCCCTCAATCCCTTTGTAGAAGGATTCGCTAAACATCGGCTTGTCTGGATCCGCGCCCCCGAGCAACTCAGGGGCGACTTGAGCAACGCAGGGGCTAGTCCATGCCATGGTGACTACTAAGCCGATCAGCCAATTCTTCATCTAAAATCGTTCTCCATTCGTTGGTCCTTGACATACGGTTTCTTGCAATTCTCGTCGTGACCCTATGCAAGCGGCTACGGGCCATAGCTTAGCCTTCCAGGATTGCAGTGGGGGTTCTACCCCGTTTTCACGGACACTGACAAGAAGGTCGATCCAGACCATGATGCGTATGCATGTCAAAGCCTAGGAAGTTCAGTACCGAGTTCAAGCGCGGTGCGGTTGAGCAACGGTTCCGAGCGCGCAGCTTCCAGCATTCGGTGCCATTCCCTACGCTTGGCAGGCGGTGAGCGACAGCCAGGCCAAATCTTCCGGGAGCAGCTCGCGACCTTCCGGGAGTGATCAGGCGATCACCGAGGAATTAGGACCGGACCGAGCGCCGGTCAGATCTCGAGTCGAACTCAATCATGCCGCGATCTCATCCTTGGCCGGGGTCCGAGGGCGCAGGCAATAGCCGGGCCAGAAGCCAACTGATGGATGGTGCGCCGGCAATTGCTGCCGGCCCGGGGGTAATGCTGCCTGGCGGCAGCTAAAACCGCTAGAAGTTGCAGAAATCGCACCAAACGCGACATGTTGCTCGTCATTGACATGCAAGAAGCTGGAATTTGAGAGGTCTGGTGGGTCATTCAGACCATCCCTAGGAGAATTGCCACTGGGCAACGATCCGCTTGGCTAACTTCCACGAAATTTCTGCACAGCTACTTCGAGTCAACGCAGGAAATTGCGGCAACAGCACATCTGCCTGTGAGCCTGCTGACGTAGGCCCAAGCGTTGTTCGTCCGCAATCGGTAAGTCAATGCCCCTCCGTTAGAAACACCATCTGCGGTGCCGGATGCATCAGAAAGCGCTGGTGCGAAATATTCCACGCATAGGCGCCCGCTAGCGGGAAGGCCAGGCAATCGCCAGGCGCCAGCGCGGCGACATGCTGGTCGCGTGCCAGCACATCCTTGGGCGTGCATAACTGGCCGACCAGGGTCACCGGGGTATCGCGCAACACTGGAGCACGCTCACCGCGCAATACACGGAACGGATGATCGTGGCCTTGCGCGGCCGGCGTACGAAAGTGATGCGTGCCACCGCGGGCGATCGCAAACCAGGCGCCGTGGCTGCGTTTGAGATCGAGCACCTCCATCAGGTACCAGCCGCAGCTGGCGCTGACGTAACGGCCCGGCTCCAGCCGCAGGCGCAGGTCCGTAGCGTGTTCGCGCAGCAAGGCAGGCAGCCCGGCGCAGAAGCCAGCCCAGTCGAACGACGCTTCCGGTGCCAGATAATCCACACCGAAGCCGCCACCGGCGTTTACCCGCAGTGGGCCAAGCGCATAGGCCTGCCGCCATTGCTGCACGGTGCGCAGGTAGGCGGCGACCAGATGCAGCTGCGCGGTGGCGTCGCGTTGATGCGACATCAGATGGAAATGAAAGCCTGCCAGGCGCAGCGATGGGCTCGCCTGCAGTCGCTGCATCGCTGCATGCAGATCGCACGGATCCAGACCGAACGGCGAGGGTTGCCCGCCCATCATCAAGCGCGTGCTTTGCGCGCCGGGCACGGCGATATTCATGCGCAGAAACACCGGCACGCAGCGGCCGGCGTGCGAAGCGACCTCCGCCAGCCGTTCGAGTTCGCTCAGGCTTTCCACATGCACGGTGCAGTCGGGCAGGGCGGCTGCCTGGGCGAGCTCGGTGTCGAGTTTTCCCGGTCCGCCAAACAGCAAGGGCGCCTGTGGTTGCTGCGCATGCAGCCAGGCCAGCTCGCCACCGGAGGCGGCCTCGAAGCCGTCCACATGGGGTGCCAGCGTGCGCAGGATCGGTGGCTCTGCATTGGCCTTGGCCGCATAGAACAGTTCGCACTGCGCCGGCAACTGCGCACGCATCCAGGCCGCGTGCGTGTCCAATGCGGCCAGATCGTAGACATACGCGCAGATCGGACCATCGCAGCGTTCGCGCACCCGCGGCAAGGCAGCAAGCATTGCCGCGGTATCGATCTGCAGGCTCACGCCGCCACCTGCCGCTGCGCCGCGGTGCGAGGGATGGGATTGGGCAGCGCGGTGTAGTCGGATTGGCGATCGGCACGCTGCCATAGACGGGTACCCAGATTGTTCTTGCCCGGCAGTGGTGCGCCGTCGAGCAGGCCTTGCAGCGCCGCTTGCGCGCCATGGCGTTGTTGCCAGCGCAGTGCGATCTCGCCCACGCATCGCCATAGCCGCGCTTGGAGTGCGGCATCGCCTTCGCCGAGATGAAAGATCGCCTCGGCCAGATTGTTGACCAGCGCGCAATACGCTACCCGGTTCCAGCCCTGTTCTGGCGTGTAGTACAGCGATTGGCGTGCGCGTTCGCCGACGCCGCGCAGGCGCGCGGCCGGCCAGTGATGGGCGAGCAGCTTGGTGCCTTCCAGGTCGCGGACCCACACCCGCGTCGGCCAGCCGTCGGCAAAACCGATCACGGTGTTTTGCAGATGCGGCTCCAGCGCGATGCCGTGCTGGAACAGCGCGCTCCACACTCCGTCCAGCAGTAGTCCGGCATAGGCGCGGAACCACAGCAGCGTTGCGGTTCGGTGGTCCATCTGCGCACTGCCAAGCGCCCGCAGGCGCGCGGCGCACACGCTATCGCCCTGCGCATCACAGGTGAACAAGGCCGCAGCCACCTGCGGTTGCCAGCGTGCACGTTGCGCGGCGGGAATGCCTTGCCGGTACAGAATGCCGAAGCTCTCCGACAAGGCACGCGCAGCCAGCGGGTCGGCGGCATGCAATGCGGGATCGACCGAGGCCACATCCAATGAAGTCGCCGCCGGCTCCAGCATCACATCGAAACCCGGCACCTGTGTGGCCAAGGCACGCCAGCTCGGTGCCAGCAGTTCGGTGAGCGCAACCGCACTCTCCAGTTCGTACCATGCGTTCTTGCGCACGCAGTTGGTGAGCCGCACATGCACCGAACACTTGAGGAAATACGCGAGTTCCGGGTGATACAGCGTGCGGACCGACGAGGTCGGCCGCAGTGCATCGCCCAACGGGCCGACCGGCGCGATCAGGCCGCGCGCCTGCAAGCTGCGCAGCAAGGGGGCGTCGAGCAGCCGCTGCGCTTCCCAGGGGTGGCAGGGGTAAAGATCGTCGCTGCCGCAGAGCTGCCTCAGTGTCGCGCGCACGTCGCGTCCCTGTGTGCGTAGCAGGCGCGGGTCGATGCGGAACCAGAACAGCTGGAACGCCGCGCGCGCTTCCGGTGCGCAGGCCAGCACCTGATCCAGATCCACGCCCTCGCGGCTCTTGGGCGTGGGGTGCAACGCATGCCCCCAGAGCATCGATTGTTCGGCGTCGATCATCGCCTCGCCGGTGGCGGCGGTGACCTGCGCCTGGCGCAATAACGCAGCGGTGACGGCCACGCTGTTGGCGCTTTGCGCCAGCAGCTCCGGGTTGATGGCCTGCGCGCTGCCCAAGGCCTGCAGCAGGCAGCGCGCCAGCGCTTGCGCATCCAGGCTATGCCACGGTTTGCCGGCGCTCTTGAGAAACGGCGCGGAGGCGAAACGGCAGCGGCCCAGGCGATCGGCATAGGCGATACGCACGCACAGCGCACCGCTCTCGCCCAGGTCGATGCGCAGCCAGCGTTGTTCTGCCACGCGTGGGCCGGGCCGATCCAGTCCGCGATAGTCGAACTGCACCGCATGCTGCGGAATCGCGAATTCGCGCAGATAGCAGTTCAACCAGCAGCTGCAGGCCTGCGCGTCGGCCATGCTGTCGTACCAGGGGTCATGCATCGTGTGCGGCGACATCGGCAGTTCTCCTCGAAGGGAAGCGCACCAGGACGGTGAGTGCAGCAGCGGCCGCGGCCAGCGCGGCAGCCAGGAAAGGGGTGGCGGGGCCGGACGCCTGTGCCAATGCGCCGGCAGCGGCACCGGCGAACACACCGGCCCATTTGCCGCAGGCATCGAAGCGGCCGAACAGGCGCCCGGCGCTATGCCCGCTGGCGATGTGCGCCAAGCTGCGGTTGAGCCCACGCAGCCCGAACAGCATGCCGAAGCCGAACAACAGCCGCGCTGCTGCCAGTGCGAGCGCATCGTGCAACAGCGCCTGCCACACGCAGGCCGCCGCGAACAACGCCAGGCCCGGTACCAGCCACGCCTCGCCATCGCCGCGTCGCCACCACGGCAGCACCACCAGATACACCAGATGCGGCAGGCTGTAGAGCAGGCCGGCAAGCGCATCGTGGCCGGCGCCGCGCGCGAGCGCGTACGGGATGAAATACGGGAACGTCACCACCATCGCGAAGCAGAACAAGAACTGGGCGAGCAGCAGGGCTGGCCACGAGGTCGCGGCAACGGTGCGCGGCGATGCAGGCGATGAAGCGGCGTGCTTCAAGGACGTAGCAGGTGTGCCGGCAGCGGGTTCTCGCGCAGCAGGCTGATCGGCCGGCAGGCGCCACGTCAACGCAAACGCAATCAATGGCAGCAACGCCAGTGCGCGATACAGCGATTGCGCAGGGCCCAGCGCCAGTGCCAGGCCCAGCAGTGCAGGTGCACTCACCATGGCAAGCCGGGCCGAATACTGTGTCCAGTCCAACGCACGCGCCAACGGGCCGGCCTGCGGCTGGCTGGCCAGATACGCATTTGCCGCCGCCAGCGAACCGCCACAGGTGCCCTGTACGATCAGGCCGATCACCAGCCAGGTCAGCGACGGCGCGAAGCCGGCAATCGCAAAGCCCAGCGCCAGGCCCAGTTGTGCGCGCAGCAGCGAACGCTTGCGTCCATTGCGGTCCGCCCAACGCCCCCAGGTGCTTGCCGTCAGCGCGGTGCAAAGCGTGGGCAATACATACAGCACGCCGCTCCAGCCCACGGCGGCCGACGGTGCGAGTTCGGCCAAGACCTGCGGCAGAAACAGCGGCATGCCCAGCGCCGTGAATGCCGCCAGATAATGCGCAGCCAGTACCGGACCCAGGATGCGCCTCATCGCGGCGCGCCCGCTTGCCTGCGCGGCGGATGTCGCGCATCGGCGAACGCATCGCCGAACGGATTGGGCGCGCTGTCGCCGTAGAACTTGTTGATGTCGGTGGCGCCGGTGAGCTGCTTGCTGAGCAGGCTGCCGGCGCTGAGCAGGTACTTCACCGGCAGCCGTGGCGTGGCCAACAGGCGGCGTGCGGGGCCGATATCGATGCCGTCGCCTTCCAGTTGCGCCAGCGTTGCAGCGACCTGGGCCTGCAACTGCGCGTACAGCGGCGCGCGGAGCGCGGGCTGCCATTCGGCCAGGCCTTCCAGCACCGCCTGCAGATCCAGCTGCAGCACGATCGTGCAGAACATCTGCGCCAACGCCTGTGGATCGTCTACCGCAATACGCGCATCCTGCAGCGAGCCCAGTGCATCCACCTCCGGCAGTGCTTCCCGCAATTGCGGCAGCGCAATCCGCGCAGCGTCGTTGTCCTTCATCAACAGGCGCGTGGCTTGGCCATCGGCATACACCATCACGCTGTTCTGCTGATTGGCTTCCAGTGCAACGCCATAACGCAGCCACAGGCGCAGATGCACGGCAAGCAGCAGCTCGGTGTAGTCGCGCCACCAGCGCAGCACGTCGCCATGCGCAAAACGTTCGGCAAGATGGATCGCCATCGGGCGGCCATCGGGCATGGGCGCGCATAACGCAGCCACCGGGACCAATGTGGCATCGTCCAGCGCTGGGTAACGCCGCACCAGATAGGCAAGATGCCGCGTCTGCCCGACATGCCCCCCGTGCGACTCGTCGACGAACACGCAACGGTCTTGCAGTGCAGGGTCGACCGCATCGATGTGCCGCAATGCGCGCTCCATCCAGTGCCCGTCATACAACGTGGACGGCTTGATCAGACGCAGGTTGAGCGCGCCCAGCGTGCGCATCGGAATGGGCAATTTGAGATGCAGGTGCGGATGCTGCAGCGGCACCAGCGTGCGCACCGATAGCGTTGGGCGCACGTCCAGCCAGGCGCTCGGCGCTCGATGCACGCCCTCGGGCAGCGCGAAGCCTTCCTGCTCCAAGCGCTCCCAGACCATTGGATGCACCGGCCAGGCGAGATGCGTGGCGGTCAGTTCCGGCGGTAGACCCAGGTTTTCGAACTGCGGCCATAGCGCGGCCGGCGGGGCGCTGGTGCATTGCGCCAACGCCTGTGGAATCGCCAGCCAACGCAACGCAAAGGTCGGCGCGAATTCCGGCGCGTAATGGCGCAGTTCGGCCGCATCCAGCCCGGACTTGGCACGCGCGGTGGGATAGAACGGATGGTCGCGGTAGCTGGCCAGCTGATCGCAGCGGTAGGCACGCTCGGCGGCATCGGGGTGATGCAGCGCATTACGCAACGCCGGTGCCTGCGCGTGGTAGGCCTGCCGCGCCAGCCCGCGGTGCGCAGCGGCGCAGTCGGCTTCGTCGGCGTAGGCACGATGCAGCTGTTGCGTTTCGCTATCGAGCTCTGCACTCAGGCGTTGCAACCAGGCATGTGCACCACGTTCGACGTGCACGCCGTCGCTGTTGCGCACAATCCAGCTGTCGCCGCAGGCCCCGACGTCCTGCAGCGCGCCTTGACGATGGATCGGCAGCCAGATCGTGCCGCCGGGCAGGTGGGCGATGCGCCACCAGCCCTGCACGGGGATGGGGTCGGTCCACTGCGCCAGCACCTCGGCCTCCGGTACCGCCGCACTGCCGCGGGTCGCAATCCCGCGCAGGTCTTCGCGCAGGCAGGCATCGATGATGCGGGTGGCGATGTAGCGTTGGTCGGCCATGCTGCTCATGCGCGCAATTCCGCGCCATCGATGCGCCACTTCAGCCCCGCTTCGGCCTGCACCACTGCGTGTTGCAGTGTCTGCGCATCGCGTGCCAACGCGCTCAGCACGCCCAGATAATCCTTGTTGGAATGGCTCAGGCGGATGCGCTCGCCCGGTGTGCGCATCCGCCGGTACTGCACGTCGCTGTGCGCATCGTGCCGGCGGTGGTCTTCGCTGGCGGCGACCAGTTCGCCGTCGTGTTCGGCCACGTAGTAGCGCAGCAAGGCATGTGCATGGGCACTGCGTAGCTGTGGCAACGGCAGGCCCAGATGCGGGGCCAGCGCCGCGTTGAACCATTGTTTGGCAAACATCTCGTCAAGCAGGAATTCGCGGCGGTCGCCGATGCTGCGGTAATTGATCTCCACCAGCACCGGCCCGTCGCCGGTGAGAATGAATTCGCTATGGCACAGCCCGAAGCCGACACCGAACGCGCGCAGTTGTTGCAGCGCCTGCGCGATCACCGGTGTGTCCACGTCGGCATCCCACTGCGCTTCGCATTCGACGAAATGCGGTGGCGGCGACAACCGCACCTTGAAGCCGCCGACGGCTTGCAGGCGCTTGCCGTCGCCCAGCGTTTCCAGCGTAAACAGCGCACCTTCCAGCATGCTTTCCAGCAGCACGGTGCGCTGCGGATGGCGCTGCCATACATCGTCCAGGTAGGCCTGCAATTGCGCCGCATCGGCGCAATAGCGCACATCCAGGCTCGCCACGCCTTCGCGAGGTTTGGCCACCACAGGCCATGGAATCTGTGCCGGCAACGCCGCACCCGGCGCCAGCGTGCAAAACCATGGGCAGGGCAGCCCATGCGCACGCAAGCGTTGGCGCATCGCGGCCTTGTTCTTGGCGGCGTAGCACACCTGCCAGTCCTTGCCCGGCAGGCCAAGCGCTGCGGCCACCAGCGCGGTGCTGGTCTGCAGGTGGTCGCTATTGCTGAACACCGCGCGCGGGGCGATGTCTGCATCGTGCAATACGTCGAGGACGCCAAGCGGATTGAACACGTCGCATTCGATCACCCGCTGCGGTGCATGGCTCGGATGCTCGCGGAAATAAGCCAGGTGGTCGAGCCGGTGGTCGGTCAGCAACCACACCGGCAGGTCCAGCGCGTGCGCGGCCGGCAGGAAACCTTCGGTGATGGCCGTATGGCAGACATGGGTGAGGATCACCAACGGTGCAGCGGATGTCGCAATCATGGCAGCTCTCGTTCGACAGGACGGTGGGGAAAACCGGTACTGAAACGGGCTGCCTGGCGCCATGGCGGCGGTGGGTGGCCTGCGATACGTCGATCGCATGCCGCGTGCTGCGGCAATGATGCGTGCCTCATGCACGCCGTGTTGTCTTGGCGCTCGTCAGTACGACCGCCGTCGCTTCACGCGCAACCTACGCCTGTGCATTGGTCGTGTGCAGCGCTAGCTACGTGATGCAGGTTTAAAACGTGTACTCCAGTCCGGCAGTGACGGTGCGCGCAGGCGCGGCCTGACGCCCCCAGGGGCTGGTGTCCACGCCACGGAACCAGTAGTGCCGGTCGAACAGGTTGTTGATCGCCAACGATGCACTGAACTTCTGTCCATCGCGTTCGAACAAGGTATGGCTCACTTGCGTGTTCCAGACCATGTAGGCCGGCAACTGACCCACCGACGCGATGGCGTTCTCTTGCACGGTGTTGGCCGCGTCGCTGAAGGCCTTGCTGAAGTAATAGCCGGAAAGCGCGACAGTGGTGTGACCGAGCGCGTACGTGCCGCCCAGCGTGATCTGGTTGCGCGAGGTGTAAGGCACGCGCAAGCCACGGAATGCGCCCGATTCCTGGCTGGCATCCAGATAGGCATAACTGGCGTTGAGGGTGAGCGCACGCAGTTGCTCAGGGCTCCACTGCAGTTCCAGCTCGCCACCTTGATGGCGGGTCCTGCCCAGGTTGCGAAACACGCGCGTGGTGTTGTCGAGTTGAATCTGTTGGTCGAAATCGATGAGATACCCACCCAACTGGATGCGTGTGCGCTCGTTGGGTTGATAGCGCGCGCCGGCCTCGTAATTCCATGCCAGCTCGGCATCCAGGTTGTTGCCGAAGATGATCTGTGTGACCTGCGGCGCGCGCATCGAGCGCTGCCCGTCGGCGTAGAAGAACCACTGCTCAGTTGCCTGGAAGCCCAACGTCAGCCCGGGCAAGACATCGCGCGTTTGGTTGAGCGTGCTGACGCCAGTGGCGCGATTGAAATAACGCGAATCCAGCCGCTCGTAGCGTAGGCCTGGCGTGATCGTCACGCGCTCGTCCGGTAGGGTGATGGCGTTGCTGATGTATGCGGCCAACGCACGGTCTTCGAACTGCCAATCGCGCACGGTGGTGAATAGCCCGTCGCGCAGACGCAGATTGCCCACCAGAAAATCGATGTCCTCGCGCACTGCGCGCACCCCGGCAGTCCATTGCTGACGCACGCCACCGGCATCGCCCATGCTCCAGCTCAGCCGTGGCTCGCTGCCGACCACGCGGAAGTCGCGCGGTGCGGTCTGGCGCAGTTGCGGCGGCAAGTCCGAGCGCCACGTCTCGGTGGAGGCCTGGCGCATGCCGACAATGAAATTGCGACTGCTGCGTGCACTGAAGTTGCTCCAATCCAGGCGCACGTCCTGCATCGGTCCCCAATCGCCCAGCAGCTGTTCGTAGCTCAGCGACGCACGTGTGGTGCGGCCGTTGAAGCTGTCCAGCGGGCGGGTGGACTGGCGCGGGTCGCGCCGATAATCATCCGGGCTCAGCGCGCCGGCCAGATCCATGTCGACCAGATACCGCTGCACGCTGGCCTTGAGCAGCTTGGTGTCGTCCAGCCACCATTCGGCACGTACGCGCAGATTGCTGATGTCGGTGTCGCTATGCGCGCGCCAGTACTCGCCATAGGTGCGATTGGCATCGATCTGCATCCCGAAATGATCGGTGAGATATCCACCGCTGCTGAGCGCACTGTCCTGCAGGAACTGGCCCTCGCCGCCGGCGGTGACCTTGTGCGCCAGCGTGGTGCTCCACGCGCTCGGGATCTCCTTGCTGACCAGGTTGATCACCCCGCCCACGTTGTTCGGTCCGTATTGCACGGCCGCACCGCCACGCACGATGTCGATGCGGTCGATCTGGTTCAACCCCACCGGGAACAACGACAGGCTGGTTTGCCCATACGGGGCCAACGCCAATGGAATGCCGTCTTCGAGCACCTGCACGCGACCGCTGCGGCTTTCGTACAGGCCGCGCAGCATCAGCTGCGGCAGCGCGCCGGTGCCGGTTTCGTCGAAGATCTTGATGCCCGGCACGCGTTGCAGAGCATCGTCCAGCGAACGGTTGCCGCCATTGCGCAACTGCTCGCGGTCGATCACCTGGCGGCTGCCGGCGTAACGCTGCACATCGTCGGGTTTGGAGCGCCCGAGCAGGCTGCCCTGCACCTGGATCGCATCCAGCGCGCGAATCGGCGTACCGCCAACGCTCGCATCGAGCGCATCGGTCGTCGGCGTATCGCTTGCGCGCGTCAGCTGCGGCAGCGTCAGCGTGCTCGCCGCGATCGCGATGGCCAGGGCGTGGAAACGGAACGTCGACATCTACGGCGTGCTCCTGCAGGCGGGAGGTGAATGGGGGACGGCAAGGCTGGCCAAATGGCCGCGCAAGGCGCGTTGGATCAGCGCGCGGTCTTCGCCGGCCAGCAGCCAGCGCAGCTCCGGCTGTTGCAGCCAGTGCGCACGTTGCGCGTCGGTGCGCGGGTTGGGGCAGAACGGGACGTTTGCAGCAAGGCACTGCGCGTGCAATTGCAGCAGCAATTCCCACACCTGCGGGTGGGTGGGCTGCGGGCCCAGACCAAGATCCAGCGCCAGATCCAGCGCACCTTCCATCACCAGGGCCACGCCGGGGGTGGCAAGAATCTCCGGCAGGGCAGCCACGCCGGCGGCGCTTTCGATCATCGGCACGAGACGGATGTTCGCATTGGCCTGCGCGATGTAGGTGGGCAGATCGACAGTGCCGAAGCCGGTGACACGGCCGCCGGTGATGCCGCGCCGGCCCAGCGGCGGGAAGCGCGCCGCGGCGATGGCGTCGCCGATCTGCGCCGCAGACTCGGTACGCGGAATCACGATCCCGCGCGCGCCGGCATCCAGCACCCGGCCAATCAGTTTTTCGTCCACTTCCGGCACGCGCACCCAGGCCTCGCAACCCGACAACTCGCAGGCGCGGATCGCATGTTCCAGCGTGTCGGGCGCACGCAACACATGCTCCAGATCGAGCACCACAAAGCCATAGCCGATGCGACCCAGCAATTCGCAGAGCTGCACGCTTGGCACTGCATTGAGGATGCCGACTGCAACCGCCATGGAAGAGGCCGCCAAGGAAACGGGCGCTCATCCTGCGCTTAATGGGAATGATTATCAAGTGTGTCTGGCGGTCTTTTTGGGTAACCACTGCGGCTTGATTCCGATGGGTTAGCTTGGAGCCTGTAGACAGTCATCCCACACACCCGGAGCGTTGCTGCGCACTTTGGAACCGTTCAACAGCACGTGTCTTACGCCGAACCCAATGTTGTTGCTGCCCAGGAAACGCCGTAGCCTTGAGAAACAAGGCGTTTATCGGCCAACCACTATGTACCGCACTTCAGCCGCGCTGCTATACATCTCTCTGACGATTTCGCTGTGCGCATGCGGAGCAAAGGAGACCACGATGCAATCCAGGGACGCGCAGGCGCGCGACGAAGACGGCGATCCGATCTATCGGAAGAACCCGCATCCGAAGCAAGCCTATCGGATCACGATGACGATTGAGAATGCGCCAGGGCCGTTTGGTTTCGTGGACGGCGCTACTTTTTATCAGATGTCTGATCATCAGCAATGCACTCCGATCGAGCCGATTGCCGGGGTTTGGTCCAAGCAGAAAGAAGACAGTGTTCCCGCAGTCTTCAAAAAAATCGACGAGACGACCTACGTAGCGACAATTTTTGCAGATGGCATGATTGATGCGGATTATTACGGAAAGGGAGTTTGCCACTGGGAGTTGACTGGTGTCGGCATGTCGCTAAAAGCGACTGGAAAACATGAGGAGACTGACTTTGCGCCTAGTTTGGAGAAAGAGCAGGTTCTGCAGTCGGCCTCAAAGAAAACTTACTTTTGGAGAGGCGGGTATCCAAAAAGTGGCATCGAGGACTTCCCGGATACAGGGAAACCATCTGCCGAGAATTACGCTGAGCCAAACCGAAGAAATCTGTTTGTTGTGACTCTCAAAGCAGAGAAGGTTTCTCCATGAGCCTAACCAGTCAGCAATACGCAGCGCTTGCGTATGACGCATACCAGAAGCCAGATCGGGTGGGACCGAGAAGCCCCATCGTAGATATTGGTGGTGTTCCTTGCAGGCACCTGGACTATATAGACAGGCCTTCAGGTTATCAGGGTGTAATCTATGAGAGGGCCGACACAGGTGAAATGGTAGTTGTCCACCGAGGAAGCGAGTTTGATCGCCAGCCCTTACTGGACGGTGTACTGGCCGATGGTGGGATGGTCGCGACTCGCCACAATGCGCAGGTAGCAGACGCCATCACGTTTACGCAGCGCGCCTTGAAATATGCAGAGCAGAAGCATCTCAGTACCGGTCTACCAATCCCCGATGTGACGGTTTCAGGCCACTCGCTCGGTGGCAATTTGGCACAAGTTACTGCGCATCACTTCGGCCTTAAGGGGCAGACCTTCGACGCCTACGGCGCGGTCAGTCTGGATCGGCGGATACCGGAAGGCGGCAGCGATGTGATCAATCACGTCGTGGCCGGCGATGCAGTCAGCGCCGCAAGCCGGCATTATGGTCAAGTCAAGGTCTATGCCACACCGCAGGAAATTGCTGTCTTAAAGGCCGCTGATTACGCCAACGACCCCGATGCCTTGGATGCGCGTGATCCGGTGTCTGCGGCTGTCAAGCTGGGTGAATCGCATCGCATGCATAACTTCCTGCCAGTCGATGGGGCCGGCAAAGCGGATACCTCCGTCTTGGAAGACCCTTCAACGCAGCAGCTCGCTCGGCAGTACGCGCCGATGATCGAGAAGTATCGCGGCGACATCGAGACGCTACGGTCCGGCTTGACGGTGTACTCGCGTGGAATCCCTGGGCTGGCCCGCGATGGGTTCGATCACCTGCGCGGTCCGTTGGAACCGGGAGCAGGGCGTCGGGAGATGGATGCGCCGACCTGGCAGCAGCAGATGCAGCAACTTCAGCAAGACCGCGAGCGCAGCCATGCGCCACAGACCTGGCAGGTGCCGCTCAAGCAGGATGCGCAGGAAGTGCGTGCGGCGTCGCCGACACACGGCGGCAAGCCGTCCTCATTGCAGGAGGACCACAGCGCATTTCTGGACCGCATGTTGGCCGCCGCGCAGAACGGTGATCGTGATCAGTTCCGTCAGATGACACAGGCCCTGGCCAACGAGCCGCCTGGCCGCGCCTTGCGCGCCGAGGCTGTCGAGGCGGTGAATCAGCAGGAACAGCAGGCGGCCCAGCAGGCGATGCAAGCGCAGCGGCAACAGGCCGAGCTGCAACAGCAAGAAACCATGCGCATCGGCGCGCGCAGTCTGTAGTGTTATCACCAGCAGGGCAGGACGCACGATGCACACACAAGACCCGATGGAGCTGGTCAGCAAGGCCGCTGCCTTGATGGAGCAGTTCGAGCGTCGCTGCGCCGAATTGGAACAACTGCAACGCCGGCTTGCGCAGCAGTTGGAGCAAGTGGCCCAGTCGCTGCCAACCGTGGTCACCCGTTCGGCCGAGCAGACACTGCAGCGCGTGCCCGACACCTTGATTCGAAGCATCCAGCAGGGAATGGACCAACCCGTCGCCGGCTTCGAGAAGCGGCTACAGCAAGCCGGCGGTTTGATCGGCGAGGGCGCGCAGTCGCTGGCTGATCAACTCAAGCGTATCGAACGTGGGCAGCGCCTGCTGCTATGGAAAGGCGCTGCGGTTGTCCTGGGAAGCTTGCTGCTGTTGCTGGGCGGTGGTGGATGGTTGTTGGGCCAGTACCGCCAGCAGATCCGCGACACTCAGTTGCGTGCGGAGTTGCTGCGCGCCTACAACGCTGCGGACGTGACGTTGTGTGGCGGGCAGTTATGCGCCAATGTGGACACCAAGGGCGCGGCCTATGGCGATCGTCGCCAGTATCGGTTCGTCAAGCCACGCTGAGGTCGGCGGCAACTCGGTTGCATCGCCCGTGACAACCACGATGCGGCTACGATCCGGGGAAAATCACCCTGAAATGCGTAGAGCGGCATGCGTATGCGTCTTGCCACCGGGCGGTGGTGGCGTGGACGGTCACCGGCATCACGACGCCGGCACGTTCAATGCGCGGTACGGCGGGGTGGACATGACCATTTCGGCCAGCGAATAAGCCAGTTCGCGCTCGGCCAGTACCGCGCCGTCGGCGCCATGTTCGAGCAGATGCTTGACCTCGGCGTCGCTGTGGGCGCGCGCCAGCAGTGTCAGCGAGGGGTTGATGACGCGCAGCTTGGCCAGTGCTTCGCCGGCTTCCAGCGGCTGCGGAATGGCCAGGATCGCGATCTTGGCGTGCTCCGGGCGCGCCTCGGCCAGCACGCGGTCCGCTGCCGCGCTGCCCCGGATGCCGGGAATACCGGCCGCATGCGCCTTGGCGACGTGGTCGCCGTTGTCGTCGATCACCAGCACCGGCACGCCACGGCTGCGCAGCAATTGCGCCAGCGAACTTCCGACGCGGCCGTAGCCGATCACGATGGCATGCCCATCGGCCGGCAACGCTGGGCCGGGCGGCAGTTCCGGTTCCACGGCGGCGGGCGCGTCCTGCGCCTGCTTGGCCTGCCAGCGGTCCAGCCACGAGAACAGGAACGGGTTGGCCACGATCGACAGCAGCGCGCCGGCCAGGATCAGGTCGCGGCCGGTTTCCGGCAGGATCGCCAGTTGCACGCCCAGGCCGGCCAGGATGAAGGAAAACTCGCCAATCTGCGCCAGGCTGGTGGAAATGGTGAGCGCCGTGCCGGTGGGGTGGCCGAACGCGCGCACGATCAGAAATGCCGCCAGCGACTTGCCCACGGTGATGGTCAGGAAGGTCGCCAGGACCTGCCACGGGTGCGCGATCAGGATCATCGGGTCGAACAACATGCCCACCGATACGAAGAACAACACCGCAAATGCATCGCGCAGTGGCAGCGAATCGTTGGCGGCCTTATGGCTGAGTTCCGATTCCTTGAGCAGCATGCCGGCGAAGAACGCGCCGAGCGCGAACGACACGCCAAACAACGTGGCCGACACGAATGCCACGCCCAGCGCGATGCCGAGCACGGCCAGGGTGAACAGTTCGCGCGAGCCGGTTGCCGCCACTTTTTCCAACGACCAGGGAATCACGCGCCGGCCGATGACCAGCATCGCCGCGACGAACGCCACCATCTTGAGCAAGGTCACGCCCAGCGCGGCCAGCAGCGAGGGCGATTGCGCATCGTGCGCCGCCGCTGGTGCGCCGGTACCGAGCACATCCGCCAGCGCCGGAAGCAACACCAATGCCAGCACCATCACCAGGTCTTCGACGATCAGCCAGCCCACCGCGATGCGGCCGCGCTGGGTGTCCAGCAAACGGCGTTCTTCCAGGGCGCGCAACAGCACCACCGTACTGGCCACCGACAACGCCAGGCCGAACACCAAGCCGTGAATCAGCGACCAGCCCATGCTCCACGCCAGCGCCCAGCCGAGCAAAGTGGCCACCACGATTTGCGCCAATGCGCCGGGCACCGCGATCCACTTCACTTCCATCAAATCGTCGAGCGAAAAATGCAGCCCCACGCCGAACATCAGCAACATCACACCCAGTTCGGACAGCTGGTTGGCGATGGTCTGGTCGGCCACGAATCCCGGCGTAAACGGCCCCACGCACACGCCGGCCAGCAGATAGCCGACCAGCGGCGAGAGCTTCACCTTCTGCGCGAGCGTGCCAAGAATGAAGGCGACCGCGAGGCCGACGGCGATGATGTCGATGAGGCTGGTGTCGTGATGCATTCCAATCCGTTGTGAGAGTGTCCGGGAGATCGTCGAAGTCGACCAGCCAACGGCACTGCGCCGGGCGTCGCCTGCGGGCATTGCGTGGTCATGGCTGGAGTCCGGCAGGGGGAACTGGACCGCAAGACAGGTCCGGTTGGCCGGATGCCCATAGTACACAGCGCATGATTAACGCGATGCGACACGTGGCGCATGCGCGCAAACAGAGACATGCATCAGGCGCCGCGCGTAAACCGCCGTGGCCCATGCCTACGTCTGCGAGCCGAGACGCACGGCGCAAGTCCGGCACGCCGACTCAACATTGACGACACCGCTTCGCGCTTGCGCAAGGCCGGGGAGCGACGCGTGCAGATAATCCGGGCATCCCGTAGAGCACCTGCGTCCTTCGGCAGGTGCACGCATGCATCGCCCCCATTTCGGCGGTGATGCCACATGAGCCAGGCCATGCTTCTCAGCGATTTGGCAACACCCCAGTTCCGCCACGATCCCTATCCGACCTACGCACGCCTGCGCGAAGAAGGCCCACTGGTGCAGGTGGCGGACGGGCGGCTGATGTCCGGCCGCTACGCCGTGGTCGATCGCCTGCTCAGCGACCGACGGGTCGGCCGCGACTATCTGCAGAGCGTTCGTCTGCGCTACGGCGAGGCGGCGGTGCACCTGCCGCTGTTCCAGGGCATGAGCCGCATGTTCCTGCTGCTCAATCCGCCGCTGCACACGCAGTTGCGCGGACTGATGACGCAGGCCTTCGGTGCGCGGCAGATGGAGTCCATGCGTGAGGTAGCCAGCGATATCGCCGCCGGGTTGATCGACGCTTTCCAGGCCAACGGCCACTGCGATCTGCTGACCGAGTTCGCGTTCCCGCTGCCGATCGCCATCATCTGCCGGATGCTGGATATCGCTGCAGCCGATGTCACCGCGCTGAGTCACGCGACCAGCGCGCTGGCGAAAGTCTTCGATCCGATGATGACGGCGGAAGAACTGCAGGCCACCAGCGTTGCGTACGACCAGCTGGCAACATATTTCCACGGCGTGATCGCGCAACGTCGCAGCGCTGGTGGCGATGATCTGATCGCGCGCTTCATCCAGGCCGAGGATAACGGCCGCCGCCTGAGCGAGGAGGAGATCGTCTCCAACGTGATCCTGCTGTTCTTTGCCGGTCACGAAACCACCTCCAACATGATCTGCAATGCGCTGGTCGCGCTGCATCGGCATCCGCAGCAATTGCGCCTGCTGCAGGAAACCCCGGGCCTGCTGCCCAATGCAGTGCTCGAATGCATGCGCTACGACAGCTCGGTGCAGATGGCCACGCGCACCGCCTTGCAGGATTTCGAGATCGAGGGCGTGGCGGTTCCCCGGGGCACCATGCTGTATCTGATGCTGGGCGCGGCCAATCACGACACGCTGCAGTTCACCGACCCGCAGGTGCTGGATATCCGCCGCCAGCAGGGCCGCGCGCTGTCGCTCGGTGGCGGCATCCACCACTGCCTGGGCAACCGGCTGGCCCTGATCGAAGTGGAAGCCGCGCTGGCCTGCCTGCTTGCGCGTCTGCCGGCGCTTCGGCTGGAGCAGCTGGACACGCTGAGCTGGAACGACCGCGCCAACCTGCGCGGTGTCGACGCGCTGCTGGCCTCCTGGTGAGCTGCGGCCAGGCGGTGCAGCGACGTGACGTGCCGGGATGGAATCGCAGCGGCAATCACCGCGCCGGCAATCGCCGTGGCAGATGAGGCACGGCCGCGGCACCCGAATCGAGATGCCCACAACGACAAACACCGCCGATCACTCGGCGGTGTCTGCGTTCACGCATGTGCGGATCGGCAGGTTCGCGCGAGCCGGCCGATCAGAAGCGGTAGGTCACCCGGCCGTACCAGTAGCGACCGTTGAAGCCGAACGGCGACAACGAGGAGTACTGCAGGCCGCTGGCGCGATCATCGTAGCCGGTGGTCAGCTGTGCCTTGGTCGGATACTGGTTGGTGACATTGTCGGCACCCACGGTGAAGGTCAGCGCCTGCCAGGTGTAGTTGGCCGCCAGATTGAGGATCCAGCGCGCCGAGTAGGTCTGGTCCTGGCTGCCGTCGGCCGGATCGCTGATGCGCTTGATCGCGCCGTAGCGGGTGGCATTGCCATTGAGCGAGAAGCCGTCCAAGGTCCAGTCCGCTGCCAGCATGTACTTGGTGCGTGGCGTGGATTCGGTCAACAAGCCCTGGCTGGCGCGTCCGAAGTTCGGATTGGACAGCTCCAGGATCTTGGTCTTATTGTAGTTGGCGCTGGCGCTCAGGTCGAGGCTACCGCCGGCACCGAGATCGGCCCGATAGCTGTTGACCCAGTCGACGCCGCGCGTGCGGCTGGTAGCGCCGTTGACGAAGAACTGCACTGCACCGACCTGGCCGATCGGCTGGGCGAGCTGGATCTGGTCCGAATACAGGATCTGGTCCCAGATGCGGATCTGGTACACGTCCAGCGTCGAGGTGAAGTTGGTGGTCGGCTGCCAGACGCTGCCGATCCCGTAGTTGGTGGACTTTTCCGGGCTCAGCGGACGCGCGCCCAGTTGCACGGCGATCGGGTCGGAGGTGCGATACGTGCCGACCTGGATCAGCTGACCGTCCTGCGGCAAGGTCACCACCGAGGCGTAGTTCTGTTGCGCCAGCGAAGGCGCACGAAAGCCGTTGGAAATCGTTGCGCGCATGGAGAACGTATCGGTGAACGCATAGCGGGCCGACAGCTTGCCCGAGCGGGTGGAACCTGCGTCGCTGTAGTTCTCGTAACGTCCGGCGATACCGCCGGACAGCTTGTCGGTCAGGTCCGCTTCCAGCGCTGCGTATGCCGCGTTGCTGTGGCGGCCGAACTTGCCGGCCACCGAGGGTTCCAGGCCGGAGAACACCTGCGCACCGCCGGGGTAGGGGCTTCCGGTCTCCGGGTTGATGGTGTCGGGGTCGAAGAAATACGACGCCGGCGAGCCGGCGACGATCTCGTAGCGGTCCTGGCGGTGTTCGACACCGAAGGCCAGATTGACCGGATAGGCCAGACCCCAGTCGAAGGACTTGTTGAAGTCGGCGTTGAGCGTGCCTTGTTCGGTTTCGAAACCGCCGGAATTGAAGTTCGTCGGCGAACTGCCCGTGCTCCAGTACAGATTGGTGTTGATGCTGTTGAGGATGTTGAAGGTCATGTCGTTCTTGCCGTAGGTGGCAGACACGTCCCAATGCCAATCGCTTTCCGTGGTGCCCTTGACGCCGAGCACCGCCGAGCGGTCGTTGATCGGGTTGTAGATCTGCGGCAGGAAGCCATTGGGATACACCGCCTGCACATTGCGGTCACTGTTGTCGTAGGCACGGTAGTAGCCGTTGGAGGTCACTTCGCGGCGGCTGACGCTCAGATGGCCATACAGTTCGACGCTGGGCGTGAAGTTATAGCCGAACGCGACCAGGCCCTGGTAGAACCTGGCATCCGGATCGCCATGACGCTGGTAGGGCACGCCGCTGGGATTGGCGGCGCCGGCAAGCGTGGTAGCGCGATTGGTGTTCTCGCTGCGATTGGTGTCCATCGAATTCTGGTAATTCCACGACAGCCGCACCCAGCCAGGCGCGCTATCGCCGCTGGTGGCGCCGAACGGCAGGCCGACCGAGCCGTCGATACCGTTCTGTGCGCCGTCGCCCTTGTCCATGATGCCGCCATTGACCGAAATGCTGTTGCTGCCGGCAGCGGCGCCGTGCTTGAGCACGATGTTGACCACGCCGGCGATCGCATCGGACCCGTATTGCGCCGACGCGCCGTCGCGCAGCACCTCGATGCGGGCGATCGCCGACATCGGCAACGAGTTGAGATCGGCCGGTGCCGAGCCGCGGCCGACATAGGGGTTGTAGTTCACCAGCGAGGAGGTGTGATACCGCTTGCCGTCGACCAGGACCAGCACGTTGTCCGGCGACAGCCCACGCAGCGTGGCCGGACGGGCGGCGTCGTTGCCGTCGGCGATGGCCGGGCGCGGAAAGTTCAGCGACGGCAACAGCTTGCCGAGCGCGGTGGCGACATCGGTGGCGCCGGTGGCCTGCAACGACTCCTCGGAGATGATGTCGATCGGCGATTCGGATTCGGCCACCGTCCGGTCGCTGACGCGCGTACCGGTGACGATCAGGGTGTCGAGGGTTTTCTGCGGCTGGGTCGATTGCGACTGCGCACTGGCAGCGAAGGAGCAGACGGTGAGTGCGACTGAAATCGCCAGCGAGAGTGCGTTGGAGTTGTGCATGGGAGTCAAGGCTCAAAAGGAGTGATGGACGTAGCGACGAAGCACCGTCAATACCGGGGGAATGCAACTGCGTACGGGTAATCGGCCATGCCTGCGCGCCGCTTGCTTCCGCAGTACGGAGCAGTGCGCGCGAAGAGGGCAGCAATCGGCAACGCGCGGTGTGGCGCCTTGCGCACTTTGCTGCGCGCGTCCTTGCTGAAGCGGTGCAGCGTGCAGCGGAGAGCGTCTAACCTGGCCACCTCACGTGTGCGAGGCTGGCCAGGGACGGTGACGTCGGCGACACGTCGGACGTGCAGTGCCGCGCGACTCAATTGCCGGTCGTGGCCGACCGGCACTAGGGAGTTACCACTTGTAATTCACGTTTGCATAGACCAGCGCGCCGTTGAAACCGAACGGCGATGCGCTGCTGTAGGGCAGGTAGGTGCGTGTGCCCAAACCGGCTTGCTGGCGGTCTGGATACTCGTTGAGCACGTTGTCGCCACCAACGGTGAAGTTCCACGCGCCCAACTTGTAGGACGCGGCCAGATCCAGCGTCCACTTGGCCGCGTAGGTCTGGTCGCTGCCGGCGTTGGTGCCGAACGTGCTGAACTCGCCCCAGCGCGTGGCGGTGCCGGTGAACGACCAGTTGCCCGGCGACCAGGTACCGCCGAGGAAGAACTTGTCGAGCGGCGTGCCTTCGGTGATACGGCCGATTTCGGCGCGGCCGATGCGCACCGCACTCGGGTCGATCGCCATCAGCGCTGCCGGGTTGTCGGCGATGCGTTTGATTTCGGTCTTGTTGTAGTTGTAGCCGGAGGTCAGCTCCACGCTGCCGCCATCCAGGTTCCAGCGATAGGTGCCCACCGCATCGACGCCTTGCGTCTTGGTGTCTACCGCATTGGTGAAGTAGCGCCCGCCACCGATGCCCGGGAAGCCATTGGCCTGCAGGTAGTTGCGGACCGCATTGGAGGTGAGGTTTTCAGACAGCACGATGCGGTCGTCGATATCGATGCGATATGCATCCACCGTGATGTACAGATTCTCCACCGGCTGCAACACCACGCCCAGGCCGTAATTCTTGGACTCTTCGGCCTTGAGCGGTTCGGCACCGAGCGCGATCGCGGCAGGGTTATCGGTACGGAAGGTGCCGATCTCGAACGGAATCGCGGTCACCGTGCCGTTGGGCTGGGCCACGTTGAGGAACTGGGTGGCGATCGACTGGAAGTTCTGCTGCTGCAGCGACGGCGCGCGGAAGCCGGTGGACGCAGTCGCACGCACCGCCACCTTGTCGGTAAAGGCATAGCGCAGCGACAGCTTGCCGGTGGCGGTGTCGCCGAAGTCGCTGTACTTCTCGTAGCGCCCGGCCAGCCCGGCCGACAATTTTTCGGTCAGATCCGCTTCCAGATCGGCGTAGACCGAATGACTGTTGCGGTTGTAGTAACCGGCGTCGGAGAGCTTGAAGCCCGGGAACACCTGCGCGCCGGGAATCAACGATCCGTTGGCCGAGGGAATACCGCCGTTGGCCGAGGAGGCCGCATCGCCGGGCGACTGGTTGAACTTCTCGCCGCGCCATTCGGCACCGAAGGCCAGCGTCACCGGATAGGCCAGGCCCCAATCCAGCGTCTTGGTGAAATCGGCATTGAGCACGTTCTGCGTCACTTCCAGCGTACCGGCGTGGAAGTCGGTCGGGCTCGTCACGCCGAGGCTGTTGTTCAAGCTGTTGCGCACATCGAAGGTGAGATTGTTCTGGCCATAGTTGTAGCTCAGATCGATGTTCAGGCCACCTTCGGTGGAGGTCTTCAAACCGCCTACCCACGAGACGTCTTTGCTGACGTTGTAGATCTGCGGGAGGAAGCCGTCCGGATAGATTTCCGGGCGGTTGCGATTGTCGCCGGAAAAACGGAAATAGCCGTTGGACAATACTTCGCGCCGGCTGACCATGCCGAACGAATAGAAGGTGAGGTAATCGGTGGGGCTGTATTCGCCGTTGAACGAAAGCGCGCCCTGGTCGATGTCGGGGTCGCCGTAACGTTGCTCCACACGGCCCTGGAAGGGCAATGCGCGGTTGGTCTGATCCGAGTGCCCGGCCTGTGCGGCCAGGTGCACCTTGCCGGTGCCGGCGAAGCTGAAACCGGCATCGCCGGACAATTGATACTGCTCGCCGTCGCCAGCACTGTACTTGCCATAGCGACCATTGATGCTGCCGCCTTCGCCGCTGCCTTTGAGCACGACATTGATCACGCCGGCGATGGCGTCCGAGCCGTATTGCGCAGACGCGCCATCGCGCAGCACTTCGATGCGCTCCACCGCGGCGATCGGAATGGTGTTGAGGTCTGCAGGCGAAGAGCCACGCCCTTGCGTATCGTTGAGATTGATCAACGCCGTGCTGTGATAGCGCTTGCCGTTGACCAGCACCAGCACCTGGTCGGGCGACAGGCCACGCAGCTGTGCCGGGCGTACCGCGTCAGAGCCGTCGGAGATGGCCGGGCGCGGAAAATTGAGCGAGGGAATCGCGCGTGAGAGCGCGGTCGCCAACTCGGTGGTGCCGGTCGATTCCAGTGCCTGCGGCGAGATGATGTCGATCGGCGATGCCGATTCGGCGACCGTGCGATCGGCCACGCGCGTGCCGGTCACGATCAGGGTGTCCAGTGTTTTCTGGGCCGGCGCCTGCGACTGTGCAGACGCGGTTGAAGCGGAAAACGACAGTGCAAGAACAACGGCGACTGCGAGTGGACTGGTCTTGCAATTCATGCGGTAACAACTCCGAGTGGGGAACGGATGCATCGCAGGGGCCCCCTCCCGGGCCGCGTCCATCGCGGCAGCTGCGGTGCGTTCTCAACCATTAACCACGTGTAACCGCATGTCAAATTTTGGTTACGTTGCGCAAGCGACTGTCATCTCTGCCGTGCTACTGGCAACGTTGTCATCGTGCACCAAAGTGATGCGACGCCTGCACCAGACCTGCTGCGGCGGGCGCTCGCTTGCACCATAGTGGACGGCAATACCAGTTATGAAACTTGTGCATCAGAATGTGATGTGCACCGCATCTGCACTGCGTTGCGCAACACCATGGAAGACCGCTTCGATGTTGTTGCCGTCCGGATCGAGCACGAACGCGGCGTAGTAGTGCCGGTGATAGGGGCGCAGGCCGGGCGCACCATTGTCGCGACCCCCATGGACGAGCGCAGCCTGATGGAAGGCCTGCACCATCGCCACATCGCGTGCCTGAAACGCCAGGTGGTGGCGGCCGGTCAGCACACCTTGTGCCACCGTGGCGCGGTCGGAGACGAACAGTTCGTCGGCCCAGAAGAAGCCGTCGCCTTCGCCACCGACCGGAATGCCGAGAACGTCCAGCACGGCCTGGTAGAAGCGCCGGCTGGCCGGTAGGTCCTGCACCACCAGGTGCAGATGGTCGATCAAGCGTCCGCGCGACAGCTGCGATGTTTGCATGGAGCGTGCTCCGGCAATGACGGAAGCACCGTTGATACCACCGCAGCTGCCGGCTGTTCTTCACCTCGCAGCGATGCGGTGCGCAGAGCGGCTGCCAAAGCGCAGCGCGCAGACGGCGCACACCAACCGCGGTGCACGCATGGTCGAGGCTGCACCGAGCACCGGCCGCGTCCGCCTGGCGCTGGCAGTGAGTTTGTTTGCCGCTCCAAAGAGGCCGTAGGTAACGCCTGGCCGATACGCACACGCCCCGGGCTGGCCGGGGCGTGTGGTCGACTCTCGATGTCGAAGATGCAATGCGACATGCCATGCGTGCATCGACGCCGCGTTCTCGATCACGGCGCAGGCTGCGGATGTCCCGTGCTGATCGCGAGCTGGCCGATCGCATCGCCCGCCTCACGATCACGAGGACGACACCGGCTGCTCAAGCGCAGCGCTTACCAGCGGTAGTTGATGCGCCCATACACATACGCACCGTTGAAGCCGAACGGCGACAGGTTGCTGTAGGGGAATTGCCCGCTGGTGGAATTGGCGAAGTTGTTTTCGTCCGGATATTCATCCAGCACATTGTCTGCGCCCAGCGTCAGCGTCCAACGGTCGACCTTGTAGCTGGCCGATGCATCCACCACCCACTTGGCACCGAAGGTCTGGTCGTTGCTCGCGTCTGCCGGGCGGGTGCTGTACTTGCCGTAGCGCGTGGCCCCGAGGGCCAGCGTCCAGTGCTCCAGGTTCCAGCTGCCGTTGATCAGGAACTTGTCGCGCGGGAAGCCTTCTTCGATGCGGCCCCGCTCGGTGCGGTCGATGCGCTCCAGGCTCAGCCCGTTGGCCGACAACGCTGCCGGGTTGGCGGCCACGCTGCGCACCTCGGTTTCCGAGTAGTTATAGCCGGCGGTCAGGTCCACGCTGCTGGCGGCCAGCTGCCAGCGGTAGCTGCCCACCACGTCCACGCCGCGCGTGCGCGTGTCCACTGCATTAGTGAAGTAACGCCCGCCGTTGATGCCGAAGATGCCCTGCGATTCCAGCAGGCTGCGCACGCCGGTGCCGGTGAGGTTGGACGACAGCACAATGCGGTCGTCCACATCGATCTGGTACGCATCCACGGTGAGGTAGAGCGCATCGGTCGGCTGCAGCACCAGGCCCAGGCTGTAGGACAGCGAGGTTTCCGCATCCAGCGGTTCGGCGCCGAGCGCGCGCGCTACGTTGCTGTCGGCGGGGAAGGTGCGGATCTCGAATGGGTTCGGGTTGCCGGCCAGGAACGTGGTGCTGGTGGACTGGAAATATTGCTGCGCCAGCGATGGCGCGCGGAAGCCCGACGACACCGTGCCGCGCAACGCGATCTTGTCGGTGAACGCATAGCGCGCGGAAAATTTGCCCGAGGCCTGGCTGCCGAAATCGCTGTAGTCCTCGTAACGCCCGGCCAGGCCGGCAGAGAACGTGTCGGTGAAGTCGGCTTCCAGATCCGCATACAGCGCGTAGCTGTCGCGCGCGTACTGGCCCGACACGCTCGGAGCGAAGCCGCCGAACCCTTGCGCGCCACCGGCCAGCGTGCCGGCCTGGAAATACGAGCCCGCTTCGCCCGGCGACTGGTTCCACTTTTCGTTGCGGTACTCGGCGCCGAAGGCCACCGTCACCGGATAGGCCAGGCCCCAGTCGAAACCGCGCTTGACGTCCAGGTTGACGATGTTCTGCGTGGTTTCCAGCGCGCCGTCGTAGAACGAGGTGGGCGAGGTCGGGCCCAGGCTGACGTTGAGCGTATTGCGGGTATGGAAATCGATGCGGTTGTAGCCGTAGTTGTAGCTGGCGTCCCAGTCCCAACCGCTGGCGGTGGAGCCGCGCACGCCGGCCACCAGCGAGCGATCCTTGGCGTAGGTCTGGATCTCCGGCAGGAAGCCCTGCGGATAGATCGACAAGATGTTCTGCGTGGTGCTGCCCGGCGCGCGAAAAAACGCGAACGAGGTGATGTCGCGGTTACTGGCGGTGGCAAACGCATAGCCGGTGATGCTGTCGGTGAAGGCGAATTCGGTATTGGCCGAGACCGCCTGCGCATTGACCTCCGGGTCGCCAATCTTGAACGCCTTCCGGCCGACTGCCGGCTGCGAGACGCTGGGCGCGCCGGCATAGGCGCGCGCGCGGTCGGTGGGATCCTGCTGGTTGAGCTGGGCGGCGACGTGCAGCCAGCCGCGGTCGCCGCCGTAGGCCACGCCGGTGTCGCCGGAGAGCTCGTAGTTGTTGCCGTCGCCCGCCGAATACTGGCCGAAGCCGGCTTGCAGGCTGCCGCCCTTTTCTGCGCCCTTGAGCACGATGTTGACCACACCGGCAATGGCGTCGGAGCCGTATTGCGCCGAGGCGCCGTCGCGCAGCACTTCCACCCGTGCGATGGCCGCGACCGGGATGGTGTTCAGATCCACCGCCGCCGCGCCGCGACCGATGGTGCCGTTGAGGTTGAGCAGCGAGGAGGTGTGGCGGCGCTTGCCATTGACCAGCACCAGCACCTGATCGGGCGACAGGCCGCGCAGCTGCGCGGGACGGATCGCGCTGGTGCCATCGCTCAGCGCCGGGCGCGGGAAGTTCAACGAGGGCAAGGCGCGCGCCAGCGCGGTGGCCAGTTCCGGGGTGCCGGTGGCCTGCAGCGATTCGGCGCTGATGATGTCGATCGGCGACTGCGACTCGGCCACGGTGCGGTCCGACACGCGGGTGCCGGTGACGATGACCGTATCCAGGGTGTTGGCCGGGGCAGTCGCCGGCGCGGCGGTCTGGGCCAGGGCGGGGGAGGCAAGCAGTGCAGCGACCACGGCGGTCGCAAGCGCGGAAACGGGGGTGTTCATGACAACTCCAAAAAACGTGGGTCCAGGCAGGACCAGGCAAGGCTAGGCAGGCGGCGGTCGCGGGAGGGCGAAGAAGATGGCGGCCACGCTGAAGGCGCTAATTATTCGTTAACGCTAGAATGGCGTCGCAGGAATGCTGCTCATCTGCTCATTCCTTTTCGTTCTATCGGACTGTCCATCAATGATTTCCCTGCGTAACTTCTCCATGCGACGCGGCGAGCGTCTGCTGCTCTCCAACGTCGACCTGACCATGCACGCCGGCTACCGCGTCGGTGTGGTCGGCCGTAACGGCACCGGCAAGTCGAGCCTGTTCGCTGCGGTGAAGGGCGAGCTGGAGGCCGACAAGGGCGATGTCGATCTGCCCGGCAAGGTGCGCACGGCCAGCGTTTCGCAGGAAACCCCGTCCTTGCCCGACCCGGCGCTGTCGTTCGTACTGGGTGGGGACATCGAGGTCTCCGCGGTGCTGCAGGAAGAAGCCGCAGCCACTGCGCGCGAAGACTGGGAGGCGGTGGCCAACGCACACCAGAAGATGGCCGAGATCGGCGCCTACGACGCCGAAGCGCGCGCCGGCAAGTTGCTGCACGGTCTGGGATTTCCGGCAGACACGCACCATCGCGCGGTGTCGTCGTTCTCCGGCGGCTGGCGCGTGCGGCTGAATCTGGCGCGCGCGCTGATGATGCCCAGCGACCTGCTGCTGCTCGACGAACCAACCAACCACTTGGACATGGATGCGGTGCTGTGGCTGGAGCAGTGGCTGCTCAAGTACCCGGGCACGCTGCTGCTGATTTCGCATGACCGCGAATTTCTCGACAACGTGGCCACCCACACCCTGCACCTGCATGGTGGCACCGCCAAGCTGTATGTCGGTGGCTACACCGATTTCGAACGCCAGCGCATCGAACATTTGCGGCAGCAGCAGATCGCGCATGACAAGGAACAGGCCGAGCGCGCGCATCTGCAGAGCTTCATCGACCGCTTCAAGGCGCAGGCCAGCAAGGCGACCCAGGCGCAGAGCCGCATGAAGCGCCTGGCCAAGATGGCCGGCACCGAGGCGGTGCGCGCCGAGCGCGAGTTTCGCATCCAGTTCGCGCAGCCCAATCGGCTGCCGTTTTCGCTGATCCGGCTCAATCACGTGGAAGCCGGCTATCCCGCGCCCGCAACCCTTCCCCCGCGTGCGGGGGAAGGTGCCCGAAGGGCGGATGGGGGTGACGCCGCCACGGTCATCCTGCACGATGTCGGTTTCGGCCTGGAAGCGGGTGATCGGATCGGGTTGTTGGGGCCCAATGGCGCGGGTAAGTCCACCCTGGTCAAGACCTTGGTGGGCGAACTGGCACCGCTGGCAGGCGAGCGCAGCGCACATCCGGATTTGCGCATCGGTTACTTCGCCCAGCACACGGTGGAATCGCTGCACGAAGGCCAGTCGCCGATGGACCACTTCCGCGAGCTGTCGCCGGATGGCGCCAATCAGGCGTTCCGCGACTTTTTGGGTAAATGGAATTTTGCCGGCGACCGCGCCTTCGAAGTGGTGGATGGCTTCTCCGGCGGC
Organism: Xanthomonas citri pv. citri; assembly: GCF_000961215.1. Lineage (NCBI taxonomy): Bacteria > Pseudomonadati > Pseudomonadota > Gammaproteobacteria > Lysobacterales > Lysobacteraceae > Xanthomonas > Xanthomonas citri. The sequence continues at coordinate 3,694,422 of NZ_CP008998.1, read as the reverse complement.
GAGCGCGCGCGTCTGGCGCTGGCGTTGATCGCCTGGCAGCAGCCGAACGTGCTGTTGCTCGACGAACCGACCAACCACTTGGACCTGGAAATGCGTGAAGCGCTGGCCGAGGCGCTGAGCGATTTCGAGGGGGCCATCGTGATGGTCTCCCACGATCGCCATCTGATCGGCCTGGTCTGCGACAGTTTCTGGCGCGTGGCCGATGGCGTGGTCGAGCCGTTCGCCGGCGACCTGGACGAATATGCGGCCTGGTTGCGTAGTCGCCCGGCTGCGCAGGGCACCAAGCAGAAGATGGCCGAAGTGGCGCCGACCCCGCCACCGCCGACCAAGCCGCTGCCGCCGAAAAAGGCCGTCAACCCGCACAAGCTGGCCAGCGCCGAAAAGCGCGTCGGCGAGCTGGAAGCGGCGCTTGCTGCGCTGGATCGCGAGCTGGCCAATCCCGGCAACTACGCCGACAGCGAGAAGATGGCCGTGCTCGGACGCGACCGCGAAGCAACCGCGCAGCAGCTGGCTGAAGCCGAGACGGCGTGGATGGAATTGATCGACGGTGCGTAAGAGCGGCTGACAACACGACTGCGCAGCCAACGGGTGGCTGCGGCCGGTGCTCGGTGCGGCAGGTAACACGCTTACGTTGCGGTTCTGCGCACGGTTCGTACCCGCCTGCCGATTGCGCTACCTGTCGTTAGTCACGACAAAAACCGCTGGGTTACGCTGCGCCTGGAGCCCAGCAAGGAGGTTGCCCATGATCACCGCCACCATCAGCCTGGAAGACCATCTGGCCGCACAGCGCTTGCGTGCGCGTCATTGGTCCAAACGTGTGATCGTGTTTCTGGCTGTTCTGCTGCTGGTCGGGGTGGTGGTGCTGCAACTGAGTGACGCGAGCGAGATCATCGGCCCGGTGCTGATCGGCAGCGGTGGCGGCGGGTTGATCGGCCTGGCGCTGTTGCACGTGTGGGGCCTGCCACGGCGGATCAAACGCCTGCACGCGCAGCAGGCCTCGCTGCGGCATACCTACACCTATGCATGGGACGAGAACGGACTGGAAATCACCTGGGCGGACGGCCATCTGCGTCGCCCCTGGTCCGATTACATGCGCATCCGCGAAAACGAGCGGGTGCTGCTGCTGTACCACAACGACCGGCTGTTCGAGCTGTTCTGCCCGCATTGGTTCGCCGACAGGGCGCAGTACGAGGCGTTTCGTCAGTTGGCCGTGCAGGTGGGAAAGACGTCCAAAGCGCCCTAAGCGCGGCAGTGCTGCTCAGCTGCTGATGTGCTGTTCTGCCAGTAGCCAATCGCGCAACCGGCGCCCGGCGTCGCTTTGCGGCCGCGACCGTAGCCGCGTCAGCCAGTAGCGCCCGGCATCGATGGCGATCGGGAACGGGCAGACCAGGCGTCCGGCATCCAGGTCCTGGCGAAACATCGGCAGCGGCAACAACGCCACGCCGCCGCCGGCTGCCGCTGCGCTGGCCAGGGTGAGCGACGAATCGAACATGGTGCCGCGCGCGGGCACCTCCGTCACACGCGCCGCGCGGAACCACTGCGGCCACTCATCCAGACGATACGAGCGCAGTAACGGCACGCGCGCCAGATCCTCCGGCACGCGCAAGCCGCGCGCCATTGCCGGCGCACACGCCGGCGCAAAGGGCGCTTCCATCACGGCTTCGGCAACCTGGCCCTGCCAATCGCCATCGCCGAAGCGGATGGCCAGATCCAGGCCTTCTCCGGCCAGGTCGACGCGGTTGTTGTGGGTGGACAGGCGCAGCTCGATATCCGCATGCGCCGCATGGAACGCCGCCAGCCGCGGCAATAGCCAGCCAGTGGCGAAGGTGCCCACCACGCCCACGCTGAGCACCTCGCGGTAACGGCCCTCGGCAAAGCGTTCCAGGGTGGCGGCGATGCGGTCGAAGGCCTCGCCGAGCACCGGAGCCAGTGCGGCGCCTTCGTCGGTCAGTGCCACCCCGCGCGGCAGGCGGTGGAACAGGCTGGCGCCCAACTGCTGCTCCAGCGCCTTGATCTGGTGACTCAGCGCGGCCTGGCTGACGCACAGCTCGTTGGCCGCACGGGTCAGATTCTGATGGCGCGCGGCGGCTTCGAACGCGCGCAGGGCATTGAGCGGCAGGCGGGGGCGGGGCATGGGCAGAGATTAGTTCAATTCATGCCTGAGATCGAAACATCGCGATGGTCGGCTGCCTCGTGCGCATCGATACTGCGGGCTCTCTCAAGGAGGCAACCGCATGTTGAATCGGCGACAGTTCCTGCACGCAACCGGCGCGGGCGTGCTGCTTGCAGCGTCCAGACCCGCATGGGCGCTCACCCCTGCGGTGAACGTGGACGACATGCTGCGGGCACAGTGGGCGCAGATCGAACATGGCACCGGCGGCCGCCTGGGCATCTGCCTGCTCGACAGCGCCACCGGCAAGCGCCTCGGGCAGCGCGAGCACGAGCGCTTTCCGATGTGCAGCACCTTCAAATTTGTATTGGCTGCCGCGGTGCTGCAGCAGGTGGACCAGGGCAAGCTGACGCTGGCACAGCAGGTCGAGATCCACGCTTCCGACATGCTCGAGCATGCCCCGGTGACCGAACGCCATGTCGGCGGTTCGCTGAGTGTCGGCGAACTGTGCCGGGCCACGATGATTTACAGCGACAACCCGGCCGCCAATCTGTTGTTCCCGTTGGTCGGCGACCCGGCCGGCGTGACTGCATTCCTGCGCGGCATCGGCGATGCCCAGACCCGCACCGACCGCTACGAGCCGCAGATGAACCGGTTTGTCGCCGGCGACCCCCGCGACACCACCACGCCTGCGGCAATGGCCGCCACGCTGCGCACGCTGCTGCTTGGCGACGCGCTGCAGCCAGCCTCGCGCAAGCAGCTGACCGACTGGATGATCGACAACCGCACCGGCGACGATTGCCTGCGTGCGGGGCTCACGGCCGGCTGGAAGATCGGCGACAAGACCGGCAGCAACGGCACCGATACCCGTAACGACATCGCCATCCTCTGGCCACCCAAGGGCAGGGCGCCAATGCTGCTGACCACGTACTTGAACGGCGCCAAGGTCGACGACGCTGCACGCGATGCGGCGTTGAAGGCGGTGGCAGTGGCGGTTCGCAAGAGCATCCTGGGTTGAGTGCAACCGCCGACTGTTTTCCACGTTCCATTCGCGTGTGAATCCACGACGTGCTTGCTGTTTCCTCTCAGCTTTTTCGAAGTTCACAGTACAAATCAGGCTATGTCATCGGTGTGCGGCGGTTGCGCTGCTTGTGCATGGACTCGCACCAGCGCGTGCCTGGCCACCAGCCTCTGGTCAGTGAGAAATGCCGCTCTGGTCGCAAGCGGTGCCTGATGCGGTGCGCCATCCGAAGCCCGAATCGGTGGGCATCGGCGAGGGGCGCTTCCCATGGGCCAAGGTAAGCGATGTCAGTCGCCCGACGATGACGGTCTATGCGCCCAAGGGTCGCAACACCGGTGCGGCGGTGCAGGTGTTCCCCGGCGGTGGCGATCAAGTCCTGACCATGGTTCTGGAAGGGACGGAGATCTGCTGCGTTCGGCCTGCGCGCGGCCACGCTGCCGATCGCACATGGGCCGCCGCTGGTGGAAACCTGGTCAGCGATGGTTGCCCTGCCGGACGCGCCTGGCGCGCGCTGAGTGCAACCGTGCGCAAGCCCGCCGATCGCGCAGCCATCTGCACGCTCAGCGCATGCAGAGCCGCAAAGGCTTGGAGCGGCTGCCAAAACGTAGCGAGTAGTCGTCCGGCGGATGTGAACGTTGCGCTCGGAACCGCCGTGTACGCGTGGGACATGCGGCACCTGGCGTCGACCGCGCACGCGTGGCGGAGAGCGCAGTCGTTGTGTAAGCCGCTCTTAATCGAGTGCGCCTATCAAGATAGGCAACTCTTGCTGCAATCGCGCCGGCCCACCCATGGCCGGGTCGCTGACGCTGTCTGCGCCGGTTTCGATGCGCCCGGCCAGACGCTGGGCCGCGCCGTCGTGGTGCACCCATAGGTCGTACCAGCCGCCGGTTGCTGCCGCCTTCCAGCGCCGCTGCTCGGTGATGCCGGGTGCAAGGCGCAGGCGCTCGCGCGGCTGTGCGGCTGCATATGCACCTGGCTGCAGCTCAAGCTGCACGGCAGTGCTGCCGCCGTGACGTAGCGATAGCAGCATGCAGGTGCAATCGTTCGGATCCCGCGCGATCTCGGCCACCAGCAGCGGTGCACCCACATCGCCCCGATAGTGACGATGGAAGCCGTTGGGACCGGGCAGCCACAGATCGTAGCGGCCGTCGTAGGTGGTCCACGTGCCGTCCACGGTGGCGTCATTTCCCACCGTATAGCGGCGCGGAATTGCGGCCAGATCGAAGCGGTCGTAGACATGCAGCACCGCCGCTGCGCCCGCGTTGGCCATGCGGAGGTTCACTTCGCCGCGCTCGGGCAGGTAGGTCAGCTCCACGCTGGGACGATACGGCAGCCCGCGCGAGCGGCGCACGCCGAACGGTTGCTCGGGCGGCTGCAACGTGGCCGGCAACGGCGGCAGTGCATGCTCGCGCAAGGCTGCTGCGCGCGCTGCGGTTGCGCCGACATCGGGCAGCGCCGCGGCGAAGGGGCGCGCATCGGTCTGGCGGAAATCGAAGGCGTTGGTCAAGTCGCCGCACACTGCACGCCGCCAGGGCGTGATCTCCGGCGCAGGCACGCCGAAGCGGCGTTCGAGCAGACGCAGTACCGAGGTGTGGTCGTACACCTGCGAATCCACCCAGCCGCCGCGGCTCCATGGCGAGACCACATACATCGGCACGCGCGGGCCAAGCCCATAGGGCCGCCCGCGCAGTTCGGGAAGATCCACTTTCTGTTCGCCCGGGGCCGGGTGGCGGTGATAGTCGTCGTCGGTGGCAACCGTCGATGCGCCGGCAAATCCGCCAGTTGCGCGTGCATCCGGCGACGGCGGTGCGGGCGGGGGCATATGGTCGAAGAAGCCGTCGTTCTCGTCGAACATCACCAGCAAGGCGGTGCGACTCCACACCGCCGGATCGGCTGTGAGCGCATCCAGCACGCGTGCGGTGTAGGCCGCGCCCTGGGCGGGGCTGGACGGATCCGGATGCTCGCTGCCGGCCGCATCGGCAATGATGTAGCTCACCGCAGGCAGGCGCCCGCCCAGCACGTCCTCGCGCAGCAGCGCAAGACCGCGCGTGCTCACGCCACGCGCGCGAAGTTGCGGATCATGTCCGGGCGCGGCGCTGTACGCCTGTCGAAATGCCGCAAAGCCGGCCAATGGGTTGTCGGTGAAGTTGTCTGCCATGTCCTGATAGATCTGCCAGGACACACCGGCGTGCTGCAGCGCTTGGACGTAGGTGCCCCAGTGATACGGCTCGGCAAAACCGCCCAGTTCCGCAAAGTTGTCGTGCGAATTGCCGATCACCGGGCCGCCTGCGCGCGCCTGCGGATCGTTGCCGCCGGTCCACAGGAACACGCGATTGGAATTGGTGCCGGTCTGGATCGCGGCGTGGTACGCATCGCAGATGGTGAAGGCGTCGGCGAGCGCGTACTGGAACGGGATATCCGCGCGCCGGTAATAGCCCAGCGCATGGTTGTGCTTGGCGGCGGCCCAGTGGCCGAGCCGGCCGTGATCCCAGGCGCGTTGCGCATCCACCCAACTATGCGGCGGCCTTGCACGCGCATGAAGCCGAATTGCGCTGCCGTATCCAGCGCAAACGGCGTCAGCCACTGGCGGCCGTCCTCGCTGGGTTGCAGCCACACCGTGCGCGCCGGTGCGCCCGGTAACGGCGGCGCAGGAATCGGGAAACGGTCGCCGAACCCGCGCACCCCGGGCAGCGCGCCGAAGTAATGATCGAACGCGCGGTTTTCCTGCATCAGAATCACCACATGCTGAAGATCCTCCAGCGTGCCGCTGCGGCGGTCCGGCGCGATGGCGGCGGCCCGCGCGATGCTGGAGGGCAGCAACGCGGCGGCGGCACCGGCAAGCCCGGTCTGCAGAACGCGGCGGCGGGGAAGGTCGATCATCGTGTCACCTGGTTGGCGCTCCCATCCGGTCAGCGCTGAGCGCGTCGAGCGTACCCGACGCGTCAGCGCGTGAGTTCTCTTGCGTGCTTGCAACACCGCCGACCCTGTCCGTTTGCACCTGCGTGGCAGGCGATGCAGGGAGCGGATCGGGTGGCGTGTCTTCAGCCCGATCCGCTCGCACGCATGTCGCAATGGCCATCCCGCAGGTCGGCAATGCGCCGCCGACGCTAGAGATCCAGCGTCAACGTCAGCCCGACCGTGCGCGGCGCGGCGATAAAGGCGCTGTCGCTGCCGTCCACGCCCTCCAGATAGCGTTTGTCGGTGAGGTTGCTGACGTTGAGCGCCAGCTGCAGGCCCTTGAGCTGCGACGACAGCTGCGATAGTTCCACCCCGAGGTTCGCATCGAAGGTTGTCACGCCATCGAGTGCGGCGCGGTTGGAGGCATCCAGGTAGCGCTTGCCCAGATAGCGTCCGGACATACCGAAGCGCCACGCCTGGCCGCGCCAGTCCGCCGACACCACCAGGGTGTTGCGCGGTTGGCCGATCACCTGCGCGCCGGGGGTGATTTCCAGCGCGGTATCGCGTGCGGCGTCGCCGCTGCCCAGGTAATCGGCCTTGTTGTAGGTGTAGGCGCCATTGATGCGCCAGCCGTTGTCCCAGCCGTAGCCCAGCGCTGCTTCCACGCCGCGCGCATGCACGCCGCCGAAGTTTTCGTACACGCCATCGGTTTCGCCCAGGTAATCGATACCGGTGACGAAGTTGGCCGGCACATACACGATGCGGTTGTCGAAGCGGATGTCGTACAGCGTGACGCTGCCGGTCAACGGCCAGCGGCTGACACGCAGGCCGAGTTCGATGTTGTCGGCGGTTTCCGGTTTCACCCGGCTCAGCGCGACCGGGTCGGTTTCGCCCAGCACGCCGGACGGAATCGCGGCGAAGTTTTGCGAGTAGCCGGCAAAGGCTTCCAGGCCCTGCACCGGTGTCGTCCAGGTCAGGCCGGCCGACAGCAACGGGTCCGAATGCGAATCCGATTGCACGTGCTGCGCATCGCCGATGCGGCGGTCGCGGGTCTGGTCGACGAAGAATTGCTTGACGCCCACGCGCCAGGCGAATGCGCCATAGCGCATCACGTCTTCCAGGTAATACATCTGCTCGTCGGTCTGGTAGTTGTCCTTGAACTGCACCCAATACGGCTGATGATCGAAGCTGATGTTGGTGCCGACGTTGAGCAGGCGGTGCCAGTCGCGGGTGACGCTGCGCTCAACGCGCTCCAGCCAGGCACCGGCACGCGCGGTGTTGTCGATGGCGCCGAGATCGGTCCGCCATTCCACATCGGCGATCGCGCCGGCGCGGTGATTGTCGTAGTGGCTATGTCGATACGACTGCACCGGCACCGAACCGGCCGGATAGCAGGCCGGATTGGATTCGGCCGGTACCGCATCGCTGCCGGCACAACCGGCCAGCATGGTGGCAGCTGCGCCGCCGGGGGTGAGGTAATACAGCTTGCCCAGATCGCTGCCGCCATACACGGTATTGCCGCCACGCGCCTCGGATTCCGCCATGCCGGCGCCATCGTTGCTGACATCCACCAGATACGGCGGAATCCAGTCGCCGCGCCCCTGCATGCGGTGGGCATAGCCGGTCAGCGTGGTCTTGAAGCCGTTGCCGCCATCGAAGGCGCCGCGCAGGTAGCCAAAGGTGTTCTTGCGCAGCGCACGCGAGCCGGAGCGGTAGTTCTGGTCCAGGTACGGAATGCCGGTGAGCGTGCCGGTCAACAGGTCGTGCTCGGGGGCGCGCGCGAATTGCTCCGGGGTCACGCTGGCGTATTCGGATTCGTCGGCATCGTCGTAAGAGGCGTAGCCGCTGAGCGTCCACTGATTCAACACGCTGACGAACTTGCCGGCCAGGTGATCGCGGCTGGTGTGGCCGCTGCCGTCGATCCAGTCGTCGTTGCGTGCCGACGAGCCGCTGACCCAGGCGCGTGTGCTGCCGCCGATCAGGCCGGTGTCGTAGCGCGCGTAGTATTTGCGCGCCTGGTTATCGCCAATGCCGCCGATCATGCGCACACGCTGCGTTTCCAGCGGTTCGCTGGTGAGGTAATTCAAGGTGCCGCCCAGGGCTTCGTTGGAGCGCGAGGCGATGTCGGCGGTGCCCTGGCTCACTTCCACCGTTTCCAGATCCGGCATGTCGATGAAGCGGTTGGCCTTGGAGCCACCGCCGTACGCAGAGCCACCATTGGGCACGCCGTCGATGGTGGTGCCGATCTGCTGCGTATCGCGATTGCTGACGAAGCCGCGCATGCTGATCTGCGTGCCCCAATCCGACGAGCCGAAGGCATCGGCTTCGGTGACCACCACGCCGGGCAGTTCGTTGAGCGCATCGTTGACGCTGCCGAGCACGAACTGGCGGTCCAGCATTTCCTTGCTGACGTTGGTCTTGGAATAGGTCATCGCTTGGCCGACCACCTGCACCTGATCCAGCGTCGATACTTGCTCGTCAGCGCTGGCCGGTACGGTTGCGGCCGGGTCGGGGGTTGCGCCGTCGGGAACCTGCTGTGCGTATGCGGGCAGGGTGAGCGGAACCAGCAATAACGCGAGCGTGGCAGGATGGCGCACGCGCAAGGAGGACATCGAATCCATTGAAATCCACAGCGGGGGAGGGGGTCTGGGAAGACTGCCGCGCTTGCGTTGCGTGATGATGACCGCGCTATAGGTGTGGCCGGGATCACCAGATGGACTTAGGAAGTCCTAACGTCGGGAAGCCGCGTAAGAGCCTACAAGGACGTACTTGCGGCGTGTTCCGCGACGGTGGGCGGGCAAGGGCTTGCAGCCAAGTACCAGATCGACCGCTCCATGGCTGATCCATCCAAAAAAGTCGTCCGCCAGTTGCTCCGCCTTGCGGTGCCCCCGCCGCAATGGTGGGCGGGCAAGGGGCCCCATTGCAGCAACGCCGCAGATCACATGACCAGCAGCGCAGCGACTAACGACAGCGACATAGCTGTATCAGCCGCCCTTGGCGTGCGGCGGTGCTTCGGCCTGCTGTGTTTCCGGCATCAACTCCAGTGCTGACGGGGTGGTGCGCAGCATTGGGCGGAAGGCGATCGGATGGGTGCGGCGGCGGGTGAAGCGCAGCAGCCGCGACAACGTGAAGCCCGCCAGTGCCAACAACATCACCGCGAAGTACACCGGCAACGCGGCCGGGCCGAATTTCTGCATTGCGCCGCCGGCCAGTGCAGGGCCAATCGCCGCACCTACGCCATGCACCAGCAACAAGCTGCTGCTGCCGGAAAGCAGGTCTTCGCGCGGCAGGTAATCGAGCATGTGCGCCACCGCGAACGGGTACAGCGAAAACGCCAACCCGCCATAGACGAAGAACAGCACGAACAGCACGGTGGTCTGCGTCTGCACCATCGGCAATGCGGCAGCGATCGCGATGGCGGCGGCCAGCGTGCTCACGGTCACCAGGCCGATGCGGCGGTCATGCCCATCGCTGATGCGCCCGATCGGCCACTGCAGCACCGCACCGCCCACGATGGCGGTGAGCATGAACATCGCCACGCCGTCGGCATCCAGTCCGATGCGGTTGGCGTAGACCGGCAACAAGCCCCAGAACGCACCCATCGCCAGGCCCGACAGTCCCGCGCCGATGGTTGCCACCGGCGCCAATGCGTACAGCGTTTTCAGTCGCAGGCGCGAGACATGCGGCACTTCGGGCGGAATCAGGCGCGTGGTCATCACCGGCATCACTGCCGCACAGATCAGGATCGCCGTCAGCGTGAACATCGCCGGCGCGCCCGCATCGCCGATGGTGAGCAGGACCTGGCCCAGTGCCAGCGCCGACAGATTGATCGCCATGTAGACCGAAAACACCCGACTGCGCCGGCGCGCGTCCGGCTCGGCGTTGAGCCAGCTTTCGATCACCGTATACAGGCCGACCAGCGCCGCGCCGGTCACCAGGCGCAGCAGGCCCCAGCCCCAGGCGTTCAACCAGATCGGATGCAGCAACACCGCAATGGCTGCCAGCGCCGCATAAAACGCAAATGCGCGGATATGGCCGATGCGGCGAATCAGCGGTGGTGCAAAGAAGGTGCCGAGAAAGAAGCCGGCGAAGTAGCCGGACATGATCAACCCCAACGCCCGCGCATCGAAGCCGGCCTGATCGCCGCGCACGGCGAGCAGGGTGCCGAGCAACCCGCTACCGGTGAGCAGCAGGGCAACGCCAAGCAATAAGGCAGTCAACCGCAACATGGATGCGGCCCTCGTGGGGGGAAAGGCGCGTCGATCACGAGTTCGAGTGTAACAGCCCGGATCGTATGGCTTGATCGAAACGACCTGCCTCTACAGCGCTCGATACCCGCTGTTGTGGCGTCAGCCCGATGCGAAGCGTGGGTTTCTGGCGTGCGGGATGATTACCTCATCTACCTGCGCAGTTCAGGCAGTCGCGCCGATCTGATGATCATTCATTGCGTAGATTCGCGTTCTTCGGCATACACGCGAACACTCTTAACCGTCTTGCTATCTGCCGATGAGGGCTGCGGTGGTTAGCGAGCGCACCTGGCGTGCAAGTGCGAGGCAACCACATCGATCGATGTCTCTTGCCCGCAACACACTCGCGCGTATTCAACATCGCAGACGGCCCACTGCACCTGCCCGCACGCATCCGTCTAGAATCTGCGCCCCGCATCGTCTTCAGCTGATCCTGCCATGCCCATCTACGGTTTCCAGTGCACCACCTGCGGTCACGCCTTCGACCGCCTGCAGAAGATGGCCGACCCCGATCCGCAGACCTGTCCGGCCTGCGCGGCGGCCACGATCAAGCGCCAAATCACCGCGCCGTCGTTCCGTCTGTCCGGCAGCGGCTGGTACGAGACCGACTTCAAGTCGGCGGGCGAGAAGAAGAAAAACCTCACCGAAAGCAGCAGCGCCGGTGGCGATGCCAAGCCGGCGGCAGCCGCCGAGAGCAAGCCTGTTGCCAAGCCAGCGTCCGACCCCGCCTGAGCCGGACCAGCGCGCCGCAGCCGCTTGCAGGGCGGAAGTCCCGACCCCTGGCCCAGCCGCGCGCGGCGCGCCCATTCGCTGCCTCAACGCGCCTCGAAACGCGCCCGGCAGCCATCGTTGACCCACACCGTGGCGCGACGATCGTCGTACCCCCAGGTGCGGCCCTCCTCACAGCGTGTGTCCGATAACTGGCGGGTCAGCACCGGGCGGCCGTAACGGCCATCCCAGGCGCAGGTACGCAGGCGCCGGTCGTCGCTGGCGCAGGTGATGGCGTAGCCGTTGCCGGGGCGGTCATCGCGGCCGCCATAACCGCCGTCCCAGCCACCGCCACCGCGGGCCTGCGCGAATTCGCCCCGGCAGCCGTCGTCCACCCAGATCCGGCCGCCTTCCTGGCGCCAGTTGCGGCCTTCCACGCAGGGCGTGTTGGAGAGTTGGCGCACCAACATGGCGCGGCGCCAGCCGGTATCGCAGATTTTCTGGCGCTGGTCGTTGCTCTCGCAGCGCACCGTTCCCGCGACTCCGCCAAAGTCGCCGCGGCCGCTGCCGCCGCCCCAGCCGCCACCGTTGCGGGCTTCGACGAAACGGCCGCGACAGCCGTTGTCCACCCAGATCCGGCCGCGCTCGCTGCCCCAGTTGCGGCCTTCGATGCAGCGCGTGCCAGAGATGTTTTCCACCAGCACCGCGCGGCCGCGGAACGGCGTATCGCACTCGCGACGGCGGTTGTCGTTGCTGGAACAGGTGATGCTGGGGCCGTTCCAGCCGCGCTCCTGGGCGCTGGCAGTGAGGCTGGCAAAGGCGCCGGTCAAGGTGATCAGGCCGAAGCCGGAGAGCAGCAGGGCAGTGCGCAGCATCGTGTCGTCCTTGGTGCAGGAGGGGGCGTGGCGCCTATTCAGCCGGGCGCTGACTTAAGCGCCCATGAGCGCCCGCGCATTTGCTCCTGTCGCCCGCCGGCCCCAGAATATCCGGCTTTCCGGCGCTGTCCTGCGCCGGGTTTTCAGCGGAGCTTTCGATGCGTACCCACTTCTGCGGCCTGGTCGACGAGACCTTGATCGGCCAAACCGTCACTCTCGCCGGCTGGACCGACGTGGCCCGCAACCTGGGCGGGGTGTGCTTCATCGACCTGCGCGACCACGAAGGCATCGTGCAGGTGACGGTGGAACCGGTGGCCGGCGACGACGCCAGCGCAGAGCTGTTCAAGGTGGCCGCCAGCCTGGGCTACGAGGACGTGTTGCAAGTGGAGGGTGTGGTGCGCGCGCGTCATGCGGTCAACGACAAGCTGCGCAGCGGCAAGGTGGAAGTGATCGCCACGCGCATCAGCATCCTCAACAAGGCCGCGCCGCTGCCGTTCCACGCGCACGAAAATCCGGGTGAAGAGACGCGCCTGAAATACCGCTACCTGGATCTGCGCCGGCCGGAGATGCAGCGCATGCAGCGCACCCGCATCAAGCTGGTGCAGGCGCTGCGCCGGCATCTGGATGCGCGCGACTTCCAGGACATCGAAACCCCGATCCTGACCAAGGCCACCCCGGAAGGCGCGCGCGACTTCCTGGTGCCGGCGCGCATGCATCCGGGCGAGTTCTACGCGCTGCCGCAGAGCCCGCAGCTGTTCAAGCAGATCCTGATGGTGGCCGGCTTCGACCGCTACTACCAGATCGCGCGCTGCTTTCGCGATGAAGCGCTACGCGCCGACCGCCAGCTGGAATTCACCCAGCTCGACATGGAATTCGCCTTCGTGCGCGAGCGCGACGTGCAGGATTTCGTCGAAGACATGATTCGCGCCATCTTCAAGGAAGTGGTGGACGTGGACCTGGCTGCGCAGTTCCCGCGCATGACCTGGGCCGAGGCGATGCGCCGCTTTGGATCGGACAAGCCGGACCTGCGCATCGCGCTGGAACTGGTCGACGTGGCCGAGCTGGTCAAGGCCAGCCAATTCCCGGTGTTCACCGCTGCCGCCAACGATGCCGATGGCCGCGTCGCCGCGCTGCGCATTCCCGGCGGCGCCAGCCTGTCGCGCAAGCAGATCGACGAATACGCAGCGCACGCCGCCAAATACGGTGCCAAGGGCCTGGCCTACATCAAGCTGTCGGAGACCGGCGAGGTCAGTTCGCCGATCGCCAAGTTCTTCAGCGAAGAATCCTTCGCCGCGCTGCTCAAGCATGTAGGCGCCGGCAATGGCGACATCGTGTTCTTCGGTGCCGGCGGCTACACCAAGGTGTCCGACTTCATGGGCGCGCTGCGCCTGAAGGCCGGCAAGGAATTCGACCTGATCGCCGACGGCTGGGCGCCGCTGTGGGTCACCGACTTTCCGATGTTCGAATGGGACGAAGAGGCGCAGCGTTACGTCGCCTTGCATCACCCCTTCACCGCACCGGCGGTGGACGATATTGCCGACCTGCGCGCCAACGCCCGCACCGCGGTCTCGCGCGGCTACGACATGGTGCTCAATGGCAATGAAATCGGCGGCGGCTCGATCCGTATCCATCGCCCGGACATGCAGAGCGCCGTGTTCGAACTGCTCGGCATCGGCGCCGAAGAGGCGCGCGCCAAGTTCGGCTTCCTGCTGGATGCCTTGAACTATGGCGCACCGCCGCACGGCGGCATCGCCTTCGGTATCGACCGCATCGCCGCGCTGATGGCCGGTACCGAGTCGATTCGCGACGTCATCCCGTTCCCCAAGACCACCGGCGCGCAGGACCTGATGACCGACGCCCCGTCGCCGATCGCTGCCGACCAGCTCGCCGAAGTGCACGTGCAGGTGCGTCCGAAGCAGGTCTGACCGGCCATCGAACGCACGGCCACGCCCATTGCGTGGCCGTGCGTTCATGCGCAGCGAGCAGCTTGCGCGAGGCTTTGCCGACCGATCCGCGCTGCACTCAATGCGCGTATCGAACAGCTGCACGCGCAGCTCGCGTGCGTAGGTAGCTCCCCACCAATCTTGCACTGCGACTTTCCTAAAACCTCAGTGCTTGCATAGGAACTGCGCGCAGGCTCAAGCAGGCGACGCAGCGTTTTTTTGTGCAACTCAAGCGCACATGGCAATAAGACCTCGGGGTGCTCACACCACCAGCCGAGCAGACGCATCTAGTGTCCGACGCGCAGGGCGCTCGACAATTCCCGATTCCCCATTCCCCATTCCCCACTTGCAGCAACGCCGCAGCATGCGAGAAGCTGCCGCGTCGACTTGCCAGAGGGGCCCGCATGACCCGCATTCGCCGCGCCACGCCGGACGATGCCGAAGCGCTGTCGCTTCTGGCCGCGCAGACCTTTACCGAAACCTTCGGGCACCTGTATCCGGAAGAGGACCTGCGCGGTTTTCTGGAAGAGACCTATGCCGTGGAGCGGGCGCGTACCGTGCTGGCGCACCCGGATTACGCGATCTGGCTGCTGGAGATGGACAACCTGCTGGTCGGCCATGCCGCCGCCGGTCCCTGCGGGCTGCCGCATGACCAAGTGCGTCCCGGCGATGGGGAGCTGAAGCGGTTGTATCTGCTGAAGGACTATCAGAACAGCGGCTGGGGCAGCCGGTTGTTCGAAACCGCACTGCAATGGTTGGAGCGCGACGGTCCTCGCACCTTGTGGATCGGGGTGTGGTCGGAGAATTTCGGCGCGCAACGCTTCTACGCCCGCTACGGTTTCGAAAAGGTGGGCGAATACGATTTTCCGGTTGGCAAGATCGTCGACCGCGAATACATCCTGCGGCGCAGGCCGGTGCGGGCAGCGGACTAATCGCACCAGTGCTGCCGCCGGTTGCCATTGCGCGTTGGCCGTGGCGTCCAGCGCGCACCGTACACGCAGCTGACGCCCTCTGCCGGTAACCATCTCAGTGTCCAGCGCATTACCCATCAGCCCGGCGCCGCCGCGGCGCAGTCCGCGCGAGGAGGCGAGCGCCGCGACCGCCGACGTGCTGCTGGTGCATGGCATCTGGAACACCGCGCACTGGCTGCTGCCATTGGCGCGGCGGATGCGTGCCAACGGGCTGGCGCCTGCGCTGTTCGGTTACGCCAGCGTGCTCGGCGGCCCCGCGCAGGCGGTGCCGCATCTGATCGAACGCCTGCGCGCCAGCCGCGTGCAGTTGGTGATCTGTCACAGCCTGGGTGGGCTGATGACCCTGCAGGCATTGCAGGATGCGCCCGACCTGCCGGTGGGTCGCGTGGTCTGCCTGGGCTCGCCGTTGTGCGGCAGCGCCGCCGCGCGCGGATTGGCGCAGCGTGGCGGGCGATGGGCAATGGGCCGCAGCGCTGCGATCTTGCAACAGGGTTTTGCGCGCTGGGACGGCCAGGCCGAGATCGGTCAGGTGGCCGGCAACGTGGCGCTGGCCGAGACCCGCCTGCCCGGGCTGCGCGACCATTGCGTGGTGCGGGCGAGCCACAGCGGCCTGTTGCGCTCGCCCGAGGCTGCCGCACAGGCGCTGGCCTTTCTGCGCACCGGCCGCTTCCAGGCGTGAACATGCGCCGGCGGATGGCGTGGCCCCGGTGAGGGCGGGCAATCAGGTAAAATCCGCGCCCTGTCATTGAAGCCAGTCCGGAACCACCCATGGGTAGAGGTCCCTCGATCGAAGGCCGCAAGAACGCCTCCGACGCCAAACGCGGCAAGATGTTTACCAAGATCATCCGTGAGATCAGCGTGGCCGCCCGCGCCGGCGGCGGCGACCCGTCCAACAATCCGCGTCTGCGGACCGCCATGGACAAGGGCCTGTCGTCGAACATGTCCAAGGACGTGATGGAGCGCGCCATCAAGAAGTCCACCGGCGAGCTGGAAGGGGTGGAATACGAAGAAGTGCGCTACGAGGGCTACGCGCCTGGCGGCGTGGCGGTGATCGTGGACTGTCTGACCGACAATCGCGTGCGTACTGTGGCCGACGTGCGCCATGCCTTCAGCAAATGCGGCGGCAACATGGGCACCGAGGGCTCGGTGGCCTTCATGTTCAAGCGCCTGGGCGTGCTGAGCTTCGCTGCCGGCATCGATGAAGACACCCTCACCGATGCCGCCATCGACGCCGGCGCCGACGATGTGGTGGTGTACCCGGAAGACGGCGCCATCGATGTGCTGACCGCCCCGGACGCCTTCGCCCAGGTCAGGGACGCCCTGGTCGCCACCGGCCTCGAACCGGCGCACGCCGAAATCACCTTCCGCGCCGACAACGACATCGCCGTGGACGGCGATACCGCCGTGCAGGTCCGCAAGCTACTGGACATGCTCGAAGACCTGGACGACGTGCAGGACGTGTATTCGAACGTCGATCAAGCGGCGCTTGGCGCCTAAGCGCCGGGAATCGGGAATGGAGAATCGGGAATCGAAATCGCCGCATCCTGCATCGCTCGGCAGCATCGAGCATGCCGGTAGGCTGCTCCACCCATTCCCGATTCCCGACTTCCCATTCCCGGCCGCTCGATGACCCGCATCCTGGGCATCGATCCGGGTTCGCAGCGCACCGGCATCGGCATCATCGACATCGACGAGGGCGGTCGCAGCCGGCATGTGCACCACGCGCCGCTGATGCTGCTGGGCGAGGGGGATTTCTCCCAGCGGCTCAAGCGCCTGCTGCAGGGCTTGGGCGAGTTGATCGAGATCTATCGGCCGGATGAAGTCGCGATCGAAAAGGTGTTCATGGGCAAGAGTGCCGCTTCGGCGCTCAAGCTCGGCCACGCGCGCGGCGCGGCGATCTGCGCGGTGGTCATGCGCGATCTGCCGGTGCACGAGTACGCGGCCAAAGAAATCAAACTGGCGCTGGTCGGCAAGGGCGGCGCCGACAAGGTGCAGGTGCAGCACATGGTCGGCATCATGCTCAACTTGAATGGCAAGCTGCAGCCCGACGCTGCCGACGCATTGGCGGTCGCCATCACTCACGCCCACGTGCGCGCCACCGCGCAACGCCTGGGCGTCAATACCCAACAGGCCTGGAGCCGCAAGAAATGAGAATCGGGAATCGGCAATCGGGAATCGGGAATCCCAAACGCAGGGTCCACGACAGCGCGCGCTGTTGCGATTGGCCATTCCCGATTCCCCATTCCCGGCACCGCCAAGGCGGTGCCCAGTGATCGGCCGTCTGCGCGGGATCCTGGCCTACAAGCAGCCGCCGTGGCTGGTGATCGACGTAGGTGGGGTGGGGTATGAGCTAGAGGCGCCGATGAGCACCTTCTACGACCTGCCCGATGTCGGTCGCGACGTGATCCTGTTTACCCATTACGCGCAAAAGGAAGACAGCGTGTCGCTGTATGGCTTCCTGCGCGAAGGCGAGCGGCGGCTGTTCCGCGACGTGCAGAAGGTCACCGGCATCGGCGCCAAGATCGCGCTGGCGGTGTTGTCCGGGGTCAGCGTGGACGAGTTCGCCCGCCTGATCACCAGCGGCGACATCACCGCGCTGACGCGCATTCCCGGCATCGGCAAGAAGACCGCCGAGCGCATGGTGGTGGAACTGCGCGACCGCGCCGCCGATTTCAGCAGCGGCGCACCGATTACCGGCCAGTTGGGGCCCGACGCCGTTTCCGAAGCCACCGTGGCCTTGCAACAGCTGGGCTACAAGCCGGCCGAGGCCGCCCGCATGGCGCGCGACGCCGGTGCAGAAGGCGACGAGGTCGCGACGGTCATTCGCAAGGCGCTGCAGGCCGCGCTGCGCTAAGCGCGGCCACGAACCATCGCCTGGCCCGCAAAGCGGGCGCGGCCGGCACTCGGCATCGACAGGGGCGGCCCGTACACTGCGCATCCTTGCCCGCGGCCAGCCCGTACCTTGGGTGCCTGTGACGTCAGTGCAGGCACCTTCGACAGGTGCTGTCTCCCTATCTTCTTCACGCTGTCTGGCGAAAACTGCCCACCTCATGTCTCACACCCCCAAATCAGCCGGCTCCAGCCACGCGCCCGTCAATAGCCAGACCGCCTTGGTCATCGGCGCGATCGGCGTCGTCTTCGGCGATATCGGTACCAGCCCGCTGTATACGCTCAAAGAGGCGTTTTCGCCGCACTACGGGCTGACCCCGGACCACGACACCGTGCTGGGCATCCTGTCGCTGGTGTTCTGGGCGCTGATGCTGGTGGTCACGCTCAAATACGTCACCGCGATCATGCGTGCCGACAACGATGGCGAGGGCGGCATCATGGCGCTGACTGCGCTGGCGCAACGCACGTTGCCCGGCGGTTCGCGCTCGATGTATGTGGTCGGCATCCTCGGCATCTTCGGTGCCTCGCTGTTCTTTGGCGACGGCGTCATCACCCCGGCGATTTCGGTGCTGTCGGCGGTGGAGGGCCTGGAGGTGGCCGCGCCCAAGCTGGAGCCGTTCGTGGTGCCGATCACGTTGGTGGTGCTGAGCATGCTGTTCCTGGCGCAGCGCTTCGGCACCGAACGCGTCGGCAAGGCATTCGGGCCGATCACCCTGCTCTGGTTCTTCGCGTTGGGCGCGATCGGCGTCTACAACATGGCCCGTGCACCGGAAGTGCTGCATGCGCTGAATCCGTGGTGGGGCGTGCGCTTCTTCGCGCAACACAACTGGCATGCGGTGTTCGTGCTCGGCGCGGTGGTGCTGGCGGTGACCGGCGGCGAAGCGCTGTACGCGGACATGGGCCATTTCGGCGCCAAGGCGATCCGCCGCTCGTGGCAGTTCGTGGTCTTGCCGATGCTGACCTTGACCTACCTGGGGCAGGGCGCGCTGGTGCTGCGCAATCCAGCCGCGGTCAGCAACCCGTTCTACGAGGCGGTGCCGGAGTGGGCGCTGTACCCGATGATCGTGCTGGCCACCGCGGCCACGGTGATCGCCTCGCAGGCACTGATCACCGGCGCCTATTCGGTGGCCAGCCAGGCCATGCAGCTCGGCTACATCCCGCGCATGCACATTCGCCATACCTCGCACTCCACCATCGGCCAGATCTACGTGCCGGCGGTGAACTGGTGCCTGCTGGCGCTGGTGGCGGTGGCGGTGATCGGTTTCGGCGACTCGGCCTCGTTGGCCACCGCGTACGGCGTCTCGGTGACCGGCACCATGCTGATCACCACCGTGTTGATGATCATCTACGCACGTGCCAATCCGCGCGTGCCGGCGCCGCTGCTATGGTTGTTCGCGCTGGTGTTCCTGGCGGTGGACTGCGCGTTCTTCTACGCCAACATCATCAAGTTCCTGGACGGCGCCTGGTTCCCGTTGTTGCTGGGCCTGATCCTGTTCACCCTGATGCGTACCTGGCGCCGCGGCCGCAAGCTGCTGCACGACGAGATCCGCAAGGACGGTATCAAGCTGGACACCTTCCTGCCCGGGTTGATGCTGGCGCCGCCGGTGCGCGTGCCCGGGACGGCCGTGTTCCTGACCGCCGACCCGATGGTGGTGCCGCACGCGCTGATGCATAACCTCAAGCACAACAAGGTGCTGCACGAGCGCAACGTGTTCCTGACCGTGGAAACCCTGCAGGTGCCGTACGCGGCCGCCGGGAAACGGCTGAAGATCGACGCGATCGGCGACGAGTTCTACCGCGTGCATGTGCGCTTCGGTTTCATGGAGACCCCGGACGTGCCGTTGGCGCTGATGCGCTCCTGCGATCAGGGCGGGATCTATTTCGATCCGATGGACACCACCTATTTCGCCAGCCGCGAAACCATCGTGGCCAGCGCCAACCGCGGCATGCCGATCTGGCGCGACAAGCTGTTCGCCCTGATGCACCGCAATGCCGCCCCGGCCACCGGATTCTTCCGCATCCCCGGTAACCGCCTGGTCGAGTTGGGCGCGCAAGTGGAGATCTGAGCGTGGCCGCGCTCAAGTGGATGGTCTACGCGCGCTCACCGAGCCTGGATACCTTCTGGGATGACGCACTCACCCTCGGGCGCGTGCCGGCCACCGACTACCGCGCACGCGGGCCGCAGCACGAACCGGAGGTCGTCTATTTCGATCGCTGGGAAGGTCTGGTGCCGACCTGGCGCGCCGCGAGCTTCGAAGCCTTCTTCGCAGTGCTGCGCCAGGCCGGGCTTGATGTCTAGATGCTGGGCCATCCGCGCGCGGCATGAGAAGATGGCCGGATGACTGAGCAGCGCATCATCGCCAGCAGCTCCACCCGCGAAGACGATGCCGCCGATGCGAGCATTCGTCCCAAGCGCCTGGCCGATTATCTCGGCCAGCAACCGGTGCGCGAGCAGATGGAGATCTACATCCAGGCGGCCAAGGCGCGTGGCGAGGCGATGGATCATGTGCTGATCTTCGGCCCGCCGGGGCTCGGCAAGACCACGCTCAGTCACGTCATTGCCAACGAGCTGGGCGTGAGCCTGCGCGTGACCTCCGGCCCGGTGATCGAAAAGGCCGGCGATCTCGCGGCGTTGTTGACCAACCTGCAGCCGCACGATGTGTTGTTCATCGACGAAATCCATCGCCTCTCGCCGGTGGTGGAGGAAGTGCTGTATCCGGCAATGGAAGATTTCCAGATCGACATCATGATCGGCGACGGCCCGGCCGCGCGTTCGATCAAGATCGACCTGCCGCCGTTCACCCTGATCGGTGCCACCACGCGTGCCGGATTGCTGACCGCACCGCTGCGCGACCGCTTCGGCATCGTGCAGCGGCTGGAGTTCTATTCCCCGCAGGAACTGACCCGCATCGTGATCCGCTCGGCGGCGATTCTCGGCATCGACTGCACGGCCGAAGGTGCGGCGGAAATCGCACGCCGTGCGCGCGGCACCCCGCGTATCGCCAACCGCTTGCTGCGTCGCGTGCGCGACTACGCCCAGGTCAAGGCGGCCGGGCATATCGATCTGCCGGTGGCGCAGGCGGCCATGCAGATGCTCAAGGTCGACCCGGAAGGCTTTGACGAGCTCGACCGCCGCATGTTGCGCACCATCGTCGAACACTTCGACGGCGGCCCGGTCGGCGTGGAATCGCTGGCCGCCTCGCTGTCGGAGGAGCGCGGCACGCTGGAAGATGTGATCGAGCCGTACCTGATCCAGCAGGGCTTTCTGATCCGCACCGCGCGCGGCCGCATGGTCACGCCCAAGGCCTATCTGCACCTGGGCCTGAAACCGCCGCGCGAGCGCGCCCCGGGCATTGGCGAACCGGGAGACCTGTTTTGACGACGCTCTGCTGGTCGCCAACCTGGGCCGTCGCGACCGGAACTCCCTGCCCATGACCATCGAATCCCCATTCCCCAATCCCCAATCCCTGCCGGTATTCAGTTGGCCGACACGCGTCTACTGGGAAGATACCGACGCCGGCGGGGTGGTCTATCACGCGCGCTACGTTGCCTTCATGGAACGCGCGCGCACGGAGTGGATGCGCGCGCTCGGTTACGGGCAGGAGCGTATGCGCCAGGAGCACGACCTGGTGTTTGCGGTTCGCTCGATGCAACTGGATTTCCTCAAGCCGGCCCGGCTCGACGACGCGCTGTCAGTGTCGGCGGTGTTGCTGCGATGCAGACGGGCCAGCCTGCTCTTCGCGCAATCGGTCCGTCGCGAAGGCGAAGTGCTGCTGACCGCCGAGGTGCGCATTGCCGCGCTCGGTACCAGCGACTTCCGCCCGCGCGGCATGGACGATGCGCTGTATGACGTGTTGAAAGCTCTAGAAACCCCAGAATCCGATTACTGAGGAACGAACGGATGTCGATTGCATTGCTCCTGGCCCTGCAGGACACGGTAGTGGAAGCACTGCCGCAGGACGTCGCCGCTGCCGCGGCGCAGACCGCCAGCGTGGCGCACAACAGCAGCATCAACTATGTAGACCTGATCCTGCGCGCCAGTATCCCGGTCAAGATCATCGTGCTGCTGCTGTTGATCGGCTCGTTCATCAGCTGGGTGATCATTTTCCGCAAGGCGCGTGCGTTCAAGCAGGCCAACCGCGAGGCGGACGAGTTCGAAAACCGCTTCTGGTCCGGTGCGGATCTGGCCAAGCTGTACGCCTCGGCAACCGACCGCAACCGGACCGTCGGCGGTCTGGAGTCGATGTTCGAAAGCGGCTTTCGCGAGTTCTCGCGTCTGCGCGACCGCCGCCGTCTGGATGCGCGCGTGCAGTTGGAAGGCGCACAGCGCGCCATGCGCACCGCGTTCACCCGTGAAGTCGATCAGCTCGAACGCAATCTCGAACTGTTGGCCAACATCGGCTCCACTGCGCCGTACGTCGGCCTGGTCGGTACCGTGTTCGGCATCATGGTGACCATGCACGACATGGTCAGCAGCGGCGAGCAGGCCGGTATCGCGGCCGTGGCGCCGGGTATCTCCGAAGCGTTGTTCGCCACCGCCATCGGTCTGTTCGTGGCGATTCCGGCCGTGTGGGCCTACAACCGCTTTACCACCCGCGTGGAACGGCTGTCGGTGCGCTATGAGACCTTCGCCGACGAGTTCAGCTCCATCCTGCAGCGCCAGGCCGGCGCGGACGAGTGATGCGCGCTCCCGGCATGTCCCCGCACGGCGTGACGCGGGAAGTGTCCGGCAGGGCCAGTCGCGTCGGTGCACAGTGCCACGAGCAGGTGTCCCTTTTCGGGGCACCGTGCAAGCGCACTGCCAGCCGGCGCCGAGGACTAATTAGGAACGTTTCGCGATGATCTCCGGTATTTCCCGTCGTAAGAAGCGCAAGCTCAAATCCGACATCAACGTCGTGCCGTATATCGACGTGATGCTCGTGCTGCTGATCATCTTTATGGTCACTGCACCGTTGCTGACCCTGAGCACCGACGTCAGCCTGCCCAGTTCGCGCGCCAAGGCGCTGGAGAGCAAGCAGGACCCGGTGGTGGTGGTGGTCGCTGCCGATGGCAAATTGGCCCTGCAACTGCCCAAGGGCAAGCCGCAGGCGATGGACGTGGCCGCGCTGCAGGCGCAGCTGGCTGCCATCGTGGCGCAGGACAAGGACGCACGGGTGGTGGTGGCGGGCGATCGCGCCGCGCCGTACCAGAAGATCATGGATGCCATCGACGTGCTCAAGCAGGCCAAGGTCGAGAAAGTGGGCCTGATTTCCGACTCCGGCGGCACCGCAGGCAGCGATGCACGCTGACGCACTCCCCACGCAAGCGGCGCGCGATGACGGCTGGTTTCGACCGGTCGTCCTGGCATTGGTCGTGCACGTCCTGGTCGCGCTGGTGTTTATCGCCGGCTGGCTGTGGTCGCCCGAACGCTCGGTGGAACCGGCCGCAGGCGATCCCAGCATGGAAGCTTCGCTGGACGTGTCAGCTGCCGAGGCGCGGGTTGCGCGCCAGGCACTGAAAGCCACGCCGGTCGAAACGCCGCCCCCGCCCGCGCCGTTGCCCGAACCCGCGCCGGAAGACAGCGTGCCACCGCCGCAGCCGATCCCCGAGCCGCGCCCGCAGGATGCGCCCACGCCGCAGCAGGCGCAGGCACAGGAGCGCGTCGCCCAGCCCGACAAGGTCGACCAGGAGCGCGTGGATGCACTGGCCATTTCCGCCGAAAAGGCCAAGCAGGAACAGGAAGCCAAGCGGCGCCAGGAGCAGATCGACCTGACCGAGCGCAAACGCCAGGAAGAGGCCGAGCAGAAATTGCGCCTCGCCAAGCAGCAGGAAGAAGCCGACGCCAAGAAGAAGCAGGCGGCTGCACAGCAGGCGGCGGAAGAAGCCGAACGCCAGAAGAAGATCGCCGACATCCGTCGTCAGCGCGCGCAAGCCGATAAGGAAATGGCGCTCGCCGAGCAGAAGCTGCGCCAGGTCGCCGCCGCACGTGCGCAGCAGGCCTCTGCGGCCGCCGCGACCAGCGCGCAGCCGACCGCAGGGCAGGGCGGTACCAGCACCGACCTGTCGGCCAAGTACGCCGCGGCGATTCAACAGAAGGTGTTGGCGCAGTGGGTGCGTCCGCCGTCGGTGCCGCCAGGCCAGAAATGCACCATCAACATCCGCCAGTTGCCGGGCGGCAGCGTGATGGAGGCCAAGGTGGCGCCGGGCTGCCCCTACGACGAGGCTGGCCAGCGTTCGATCGAAGCCGCCGTACTGAGCGCCCAGCCATTGCCTTACCGCGGATTCGAATCGGTGTTTCAGCGCAACCTGACCTTTGTGTTCACTGCGCAGGATCAGTAACCGTCGTCGGGCTGAGGCTGCCACTGGCGCCGCAGCCTGATGCCCCCAGGTGATGCCCTCGGGGCTGTGCATGTCGCTACACGATCGCTCGCTCCGTTTTCACGTCACCTCATTCACGATTGCGAGTATGTTCACTCGTTGATTGCTATCCCTTGCACACTTTTCCTGCCCGATCCGAGCCGTCCATGAAAAAACCGCTGCGTTGGCTAGCTGCCTTGACCGCCCTGTTGTTGCCGCTGAGCGCGCTCGCGCAGCAGCAAGGTCTCACCATCGATATCGTCGGCGGTAGCGCGTCTGCCACGCCGATCGCCGTCATTCCGATGCCGTATCAGGGCTCGGGCACCGCGCCGCAGACCGACGTGTCCGCCGTGGTCGGCGCCGACCTGGATCGTTCCGGCCAGTTCCGCACGCTGCCGGCCGCGCAGATCGTCGAAAAACCGACCCGTGGCACCGAGGTGCAGTTCCAGACCTGGCGCACCCTCAAGCAGAACTACATCGTGGTCGGCCGCGTCATGGATGCCGGCGAAGGCGCATACCGGGTCGAATACGAATTGTTCGACGTGGCCAAGGGCGAGCGCATGCTTGGCCTGGCGATGACGGCGCGTGCCAACGCAATGCGCGATGTTTCGCACCAGATGGCCGATGCCATCTACGAAAAGATCACTGGCGTACGCGGCGCCTTCTGGACCCGCATTGCCTACGTGACCGCCAGCGGCAAGGGCGGCGCCATGCGCTATGCGCTGATGGTGGCCGACTCGGACGGCTACAACCCGCAGACCATCGTGCGTTCGGCCGAGCCGCTGCTGTCGCCGAACTGGAGCCCGGACGGCAAGAAGCTGGCCTACGTGAGCTTCGAGCGCGGCAACTCGTCGATCTATCTGCAGGACATCGCCACCGGCGCACGCGAACTGGTCTCCAGCTTCCGCGGCATCAACGGCGCGCCGTCGTTTTCGCCGGACGGACGTCGCCTGGCGCTGGCGTTGTCGCGTAGCGGCAACCCGGAAATTTATGTGATGGACCTGGGAAGCAAGCAGCTGACCCAGCTCACCAACCACTTCGGCATCGACACCGAGCCGACCTGGGCGCCGGATGGCGGCAGCATCTACTTCACCTCCGATCGCGGCGGTCGTCCGCAGATCTATCAGGTGGCAGCCAGCGGCGGCAGCGCCAACCGCGTGACCTTCCAGGGTAACTACAACGCCACCGCCAGCGTGTCGTTCGACGGCAAGAAGATTGCCGTGGCACAGGGCAGCGGCAATACCTACCGCATCGCGATGATGGACCGCAGCCTGGGTTCGCCGAGCTGGAGCACGCTGTCGCCGGGTTCTCTGGACGAATCGCCGAGCTTTGCGCCCAACGCCAGCATGGTGTTGTACGCCGCACGCGAAGGTGGCCGTGGCGTGCTGTACGCGGTCTCTTCCGACGCTCGGGTCCGCCAGCGCCTGGTGCTGGCCGACGGCGATGTGAGAGAACCCGCATGGGGGCCTTACCGAACCGCGCATTAATGTTAATATTTCGCTGCGTTAAACCACTCATTGGCCCAGAGCCTCCATAGGTACCCCATGAACAAGTCCACCCGCGTCTTGCTTGTCTCCCTGCTGTCCGTTGCTGTGCTGGCTGGTTGCTCGAAGAAGGTGAAGGAAACTCCGCCCCCTGCGACCGATACCACCGCTGGTTCCTCGGTTCCCACCGGCCCGTCCACCTCTGGCCTGTATGGTCCGGGCGACCTGGATGCCGATGCCTGCCTGCGTCAGCGCGTTGTTTACTTCGATCTGGATCAGGACTCCCTGAAGCCGGAATTCCAGGCCATCATGGCTTGCCACGCCAAGTACCTGCGTGACCGTCCTTCCTCGCGCATCACCCTGCAGGGCAATGCTGACGAGCGCGGTTCGCGTGAGTACAACATGGGTCTGGGCGAGCGTCGCGGCAATGCCGTGTCGTCCTCGCTGCAGGCTGCGGGCGGCTCGGCCAGCCAGCTGACCGTGGTCAGCTACGGCGAAGAGCGTCCGGTCTGCACCGAGTCGAACGAGTCCTGCTGGTCGCAGAACCGCCGCGTCGAAATCGTGTACACGGCTCAGTAAGAAGCGATGCGCTTTCGAGTGACATCCCTGTTCGTCGCGGCGGCCCTTGTGGTCGCCGCGCCGGCATACGCCCAGCGAGCCAGTCTCGCTGATCGTGTGGCCGTGCTCGAGCAGCAGCAGGCCAATAGTCAGGCCAATAACGATCTCCTCAATCAGCTGCAGCAGGCGCGTTCGGACCTGCAGGCGTTGCGGTCGACCGTCGAACAGCTGCAGCACGACAATGAGCAACTCAAGCAGCAGTCCAAGGACCAGTATCTGGACCTGGATGGACGCTTGAACCGGTTGGAAGGCGCAGGTGGCGCAACTCCGCCATTGCCCCCAGCGACCGGCAACGTGACCCCGGCCCCGGCACCCGCCGCGCGGCCCGCAGCGGCGGCAACTTCCGAGAAGCCGCCCACCGTCCACGGCGACCCAGGCACCCTGGCCGTCAGCAACGACGAACGTACTGCGTACAACGTAGCGTTCGATGCGTTGAAGAACGGCAAATACGACGATGCGTCGCAGCTGTTCCTGAGCTTTCTGGAGCTCTATCCCAACGGCGTCTATACCCCCAATGCCTTGTATTGGCTGGGCGAGAGTTATTACGCCACCCGTAATTTCCAGCTTGCCGAGGCGCAGTTCCGCGATCTCGTCAGCCGTTATCCCACGCATGACAAGGCCGCCGGCGGCTTGTTGAAGCTTGGCCTGTCGCAGTATGGCGAAGGCAAGAACAACGAGGCCCAGCAGACCTTGCAGCAGGTCGCTTCGCAGTACCCTGGCTCCGACGCGGCACGCGTTGCGCAGGAGCGCCTGCAGTCCATCCGTCTCGGCCAGCAACTGCGCTGAGCCTGCGCGTCTGTGCCTGTGGGCACGGCGCATACTTTGCCCATGAACGCCGCCGCCGTCCCCAGCGAGATCGTCCAATCGCCATTGCCGCGATTGAAGATCACCGAAATCTTTTTGTCCCTGCAAGGCGAAGCCGAAGCGGCCGGCTGGCCGACGGTATTCGTGCGGCTGACCGGCTGCCCGCTGCGTTGCCACTATTGCGACACCGCCTACGCGTTCCATGGCGGGCAGTGGCATGACATCGACGCAATCGTTGCCGAGGTTGCCAGCCACGGCGTGCGCCATGTCTGCGTGACCGGCGGCGAGCCGTTGGCGCAGAAGCGCTGCCTGGTGCTGCTGCAGAAGCTGTGCGATGCCGGCTTCGATGTTTCGCTGGAGACATCCGGTGCGCTGGACGTGTCTGCCGTCGATTCGCGCGTCTCGCGCGTGGTCGACATCAAGACGCCCGCATCCGGCGAGGAGGCACGCAATCGCTGGGAAAACCTCCCGCTGCTGACCGCGCGCGACCAGATCAAGTTCGTGATCTGCAGCCGCGCCGACTACGAATGGTCGCGCGAGATCGTGGCCGCGCATGCGCTGGATCGCCGCTGCACGGTGTGGTTTTCGCCGAGCAAAAGCGAGGTTAGCCCACGGCAGCTGGCCGACTGGATCGTAGCCGACCGCTTGCCGGTGCGTTTCCAGATGCAGCTGCACAAGCTGCTGTGGAACGACGAGCCTGGGCGTTGAGGGTCAGGCACGTAGCGCAGCGCATCGTGCGACTGACTTGCGCCGACAAAAAGATCTGGACGGTGTCTTGGTCTGCTCAGGCGGCGGGCAATCCCACCAGTGGCAAAGACCCGATGGACGCTACGCGATGACGTCGCGGCGCATCGGTGCCTGCGCGTTTGCAGGGCAACCGAATACTGCGGAATTTCGGAGCGGATGCCTTCTCGCGGAGCGATGAGGTTCGCTGAAAGCCTTGCTGGAGATGGTGGGCCGTGATGGATTCGAACCATCGACCAAAAGATTAAAAGTCTTCTGCTCTACCGACTGAGCTAACGGCCCACTGACCCGACATTGCGTCGGGGTGCGCATTCTACCCTACGCGAGCGTCAAGACAAAATGGCGTAGTGTGTGGGGTCGGGAATGCCCGCATCGGCGAAGCCGGCCGCGCGCAGGCGGCAGGCGTCGCAGTGGCCGCAGGCGCGCCCATCCGCATCTGCGCGGTAGCAGGAGACGGTGACGCCGAAGTCCACGCCCAGGCGCACGCCTTCACGGACGATGTCGGCCTTGCTGAGGAACTGCAGTGGTGCGTGCACGCGCAGCCCCGCGCCTTCCACACCTGCCTTGGTGGCCAGGTTGGCCAGCACCTCGAAAGCCCGCACGAACTCGGGACGGCAATCGGGGTAGCCAGAGTAGTCCACCGCATTGACGCCACAGAACAGATCGTTGGCGCCGATGACCTCGGCCCAACCGAGCGCCAGCGACAGCATGATGGTGTTGCGCGCGGGCACATACGTAACGGGGATACCGTCGCCGCCAGCGTCGGGGACCTCGATGTCGTCGGTCAAGGCCGAGCCGCCGATGCTGCGCAGGTCCACGTCGACCACCTTGTGCGCAATGACGCCCTGCGCGGCAGCAACGCGCGCTGCAGCGTCCAGTTCCGACGTATGGCGTTGGCCATAACGAACGCTCAGCGCGTAGACGGCAAAGCCCTGCTCCTGCGCGAGTGCGATGACGGCGGCGGAATCCATGCCACCGGACAATAGAACAACGGCTTTTTTCATGGCGAATCGGCGATCACTGCGGAATAAGCCCGAAGGCTATCAGGGACGATGGTGCAGGGCGACCAGGAGCCGGTCATCGATCCAGGTTTGGCTGCCGCGGGTTGGCCGGCACATGCAGGAAACAATGGAATGCGCTTGCGGTATTGGCCGATCGCAAGTGGTTTCTCTCAGCGGCGGCGCGCGTCTTCTTGAGCTGATCCGACGTCAAATACGCGTGATCAGGCGTTCACGTAAGTCCATTTATCGTTCGCTTCAATTTTAGGACCATGACGCAATGGCCGAGCATCAGGAAGACGCAGCGAAATCGCGCATTTACGAGGCCCTGCTACAGGCAACACCGGATCTTTTGTATGTGTTCGATATCCAGCATCGCTTCGTCTACGCCAATCAGGCGTTGTTGACGATGTGGGGAATGCGCTGGGAAGACGCCTGCGGCAAAACCTGCCTGGAACTGGGCTACGAGCCCTGGCATGCGGCCATGCACGATGAAGAGATCGAACAGGTGATCGCAACAGGCCAGCCGGTGCGCGGCGAGGTGCCATTCCCGCATACGACCAAGGGCCTGCGCATCTACGACTACATTTTTACCCCCGTGTTCGGACCCGACGGCAAGGTCGAGGCGATCGCCGGCGCCACGCGCGACATCACCGAACACAAGCAGCATGAGCAGCATCTGCAGCTGTTGATCAACGAGCTCAACCACCGGGTCAAGAATTCGTTGGTGATGGTGCAATCGCTGGCGCGCCAATCGTTCACCAATGCCGGCAGCCTGGGCGACGCACAGGAAAAGCTTGATGCGCGCTTGCTGGCGCTGTCGCGCGCACACGACACGCTGACGCGCGAAAATTGGGTCAGCGCCGACATCCTGGAACTGACCCGCGACGCTGCCGCGCTCTATGAGTCGCACGACGGCCAGCGGTTCACGTTGCAGGGTGATTCTTGTCGCCTTGATCCGCGGCGCGCATTGGCGCTGTCGATGGCGCTGCATGAGCTGTGTACCAACGCGCTCAAGCACGGCGCATTATCCTTGCCAGCTGGGAATGTACTGGTTTCGTGGGAGCGCAGCACACGCGGCGAGCAGGAACTGCTTGAATTGATCTGGCGGGAAGCCGGGGGGCCGCCGGTGCAGCCACCCACGCGCAAGGGGTTCGGCACGCGTCTTCTGGAGCGTGGCTTGAAGCACGACCTCGAGGGCGAAGTTGAGCTGTCCTTCGATCCGGCTGGCGTGTGTTTCCGTGTGTCCATCCCGTTGCCGCGCGAGCATATCGAGTCACGGCCATGACCATGCGCGTGCTCCTGGTCGAAGACGAATCGTTGGTGGCGATGCTCCTGGAGGATTGCCTGGCGGAACTGGGTTACGAGGTGGCGGCAACCGTGGCCGACGTGGACGCCGCGCTGCAAGCGGTGCAGGCAGGCAACCTCGACCTGGCACTGCTGGACATCAATCTTGGCGGCACCTTGTCGTTTCCGATTGCGGAAGAACTGGACGCGCGCGGTGTTCCGTATATCTTCGTGACCGGCTATGCCCAGGGCGGGATTCCCGAAAGGTACCGGCACCGGCACGGCCTGCAGAAACCCTTCCATTTTCGTGATCTGAAGCATGCGCTATCGCTTTTGCAGCACCGCAGCGCCGAGTGATCCAGCGCGGGTTTACTGCAGTTGAACGACATTAGTTGCGGGCGAGGAGTTCGATATTGCCGACCGCCACAGTGCCAGGGCGCGCATGGCACGGTCGGCATTCAATCGGCGCGGATAATGCCTTGAATCACCGCTTGGGCGTGCCTGCCCACTGATTACCTGGCTAACGTGGCAGGTGCAGCCAACGCGGCGATTAGGGCCGGTAAACTCGGAGCGCCGCAGATGCATGGCAGTCCGGCGATTGGCCGGCGGTGAGATCGGTGGGCGTGGTGTCTATCTGCTGCCACGCAAGCTGGTGGCAGCCGCCTTGCGCAGTGCCTGGCTGAGTTGTTGCAAGGCGTTCGAGCGCACAGCGGTGTATTGCCAGTACAGCGGAACATCGAGCCAGCGGGTGGGGTCGATGATGACGACCTGCCTGTTGCGCACCGCAGGCAGCACCATCGCTTCGGGCGCCAGGCACCAGCCCAGCTCGCGTGCAGCGGCTTCGACAAAGCCGGTGGAGGTGGGCAGGTAATGCGTGGGCGGGGTCAGCCGGGCACGCGTGATCCGCCTGACGAAACGCGCCTGCAAGGTGTCTTTGCGATTGAACACCAGCATCGGCGCCTTCCCCAGCGCGTCGGCGGTAAAGCCGTCCTGGAAATGTGCGGCGACGAACGCTGCCGATGCGATCGCGTGGTAGCGCATCACGCCCAACGCCTGGACGTTGCAACCCTGCAGTGGCGCGCGCTCCGAGGTGACCGCGCCCAGCACGCTGCCAGCGCGCAGCAATTCCAGGGTGTGGTCCTGGTCGTCCATCTGTACATCGAACAAAAAGCCGTGCGCCCGGTGCAGCGAAGACAGCGCCTGCAGGAACCAGGTCTGTAACGAGTCGTCATTGACCGCGATGGCGAGAGTGCGTGGATGACCGGCGATGCGATCGCCAGGCAGGAGGTCGGCGACCGCTTCGGCCTCGAGGACCTGCATGGGTTTGAGCCGGCGCAGCAGCCGTTCGCCGGCCGGCGTGGGCCGGCAGGGCGCCGTGCGCATGACCAGTACCTGCCCGAGTCGGTCTTCGAGCGCCTTGATGCGTTGCGAGATTGCCGAGGGCGTCAGTGCAAGACGCTGCGCGGCCGCGTCGAAGCTGCCCTCATTCAGAACGGCTGCGAAGGCGGCCAATTGCGGGTGCAGAAGATCCATGCTTTTGCCGACATTAGAAGTTCTAATGAGCATACAGATTATTTAGTTTTCCTAATCCGACGCGAGGACGCACGATTCACTCCAGCCTCGGAGACAACACCATGATCGTTCAAGCAACAGTGGCCGGTTTCCTTGCCGGTGCCGGTCTCATCGTCGCGATCGGCGCGCAGAATGCGTTCGTGCTGCGGCAGGGGCTCAAGCGCCAGCACGTGGGACTGGTGGTGACGATCTGTGCACTTGGAGATATCGCGCTGATCCTGCTCGGCGTCGCCGGAATCGGCGTGTTGGCGCAGCAATGGTCGGGCCTGCTGCAGGTGTTGCGCTATGCGGGCGCTGCGTTTCTGGCGGTGTATGGGGGGATGGCGGCACGCCGTGCCTGGCGCGGAGATGGCGCAATGTCGCCAGCGGAACAGGGCGAAGATCGCTGGCAACGCGCCATGCTCACCTGCCTGGCGTTTACCTTTCTCAACCCGCACGTCTATCTCGATACGATGCTCTTGCTCGGCAGTCTGGCGACGCATTACCCCGGCGCGTTGCGCTGGGCATTTGCACTGGGTGCGTGTGTGGCCAGCGTGAGCTGGTTCTCTGGCCTGGGCTATGGGGCCCGCCTGTTGCAGCCAGTGTTTCGGCATCCGCGTGCGTGGCGGATACTGGATGGACTGATCGCGGTCTTCATGCTGCTGCTGTGCGTGCTGTTGCTGCTCCCCGAGCACGCGGAGCTGCGCTGATCGCTCTGTCCGGAGCGTTATGCAGTCATTGCGCAGCAACTACCGACATATCGGAGCCGGACATCCTGCTGTTTCAATCGTGATCTGTTGCAGTCCATCCGCCAGGCCAGGGCCATCGGATCGCCGCCGATGCAGGGATTGCTCGACAATTCGATATGTTTTGGCAGTTTCTGTGACAGCGAACAGGCGGCGTTGGGGTAGATGGTGTCCCTGGAATGTGGCTGCGCCGTTGCAACAGCCAAGCGCGCCTCTCAGGGCGCGCTTGGGACGACGTGAGCGGCTTGTTGCGATTGCCGCCGGCAGGCGCTTCGGTCCGCTCACGCCAGCTGCGCCTTTGGAGGGCAGCCAGCGGGCCACGCCACTGCTCAGGCGTGGCGAACCTTGTTCAACAGATGCGCGACCGGTGCGGTGGCGCGCGTGTCTGCCCGGCGTACCTGCCTTGCATCGATCTTGAAGATGGCGACCGCGTCGGTGAGCTGCACGGCTTGTTCTTCCATGGAGCGGGCGGCGGCAGTGGCTTCTTCCACCAGCGCCGCATTCTGTTGCGTGGTTTCGTCCATGTGCGTGATGGTTTGATTGACCTGTTCGATGCCGGCAGATTGCTCCTGCGAGGCCGCCGAAATCTCGCCCATGATATCGGTGACGCGCTGGACGCTGGCCACGACCTCGCCCATGGTCTTGCCGGCGCTGTGCACCAGTGCCGAGCCTTCGGCCACGCGTTGAACGGAATCGTCGATCAGGTCCTTGATCTCTTTCGCTGCGCCGGAGGAACGCTGCGCCAGCGTGCGCACTTCCGAGGCGACAACCGCAAAGCCACGACCTTGTTCGCCTGCACGGGCAGCTTCCACCGCGGCGTTCAGCGCCAGGATGTTGGTCTGGAAGGCAATGCCGTCGATGACGGAGATGATGTCGGCGATCTTCTTGGACGAGGCTTCGATACCACTCATCGTGTCCACGACCTTACCAACCACATTGCCACCCTCCGAGGCCACGCGTGCGGCGCCGATCGCCAGTTGATTGGCCTGGCGCGCACTCTCGGCATTCTGCTTGACGGTGGAGGTCAGCTCTTCCATCGAGGCGGCGGTCTCTTCCAGGTTGGCCGCCTGCTGCTCGGTCCGCTGCGACAGATCCTGATTGCCCGCGGCGATCTCGGTGGCAGCCGCGTTGATCGACACTGCCGACTGCTGGATGTTGCCGACGATCTGCGCCAGCTGGCTCGCTGTCGCATTGGCGTCATCGCGCATCTGTGCGAACACGCCGCGGAAGTCGCCGCTCATGCGTGCGGTGAGGTCGCCGGCTGCGATCGACTGCAGCAGTGCCGACAGCGATTGCAGATTGCCGTCCGCGGTGGACATCAACTGGTTCAGGCTCTCCACCATGACGCGGAAGTCGAACTGGAAGCGCTCGACATCGCCGCGGGCACTGAAGTCGCCATTGGCGGCGGCCTGTGCAAGGTGCTTGATCTGGTGATTCATTGCCGACAGGTTGAGCTTGACCTGCGACATGGTGTTGCTGAAGGCGGCCTTTTCGCCCGGCAAGGGCTGCATGTCTTCGGAGAGTTCGCCGATGGCATAGCGCCCCATGATGCGCGCCAGATCGTTTTGCACGGCCACGTGCGAGGCCACCAACGCATTGGTGTCGTTGGCCATGCGGCCGTAGTCGCCCGGGAAGACGGTTGCGTCGATGCGGAAGCTGATCTGGCCGTTGTCATGATGCTTGGCCATGTCGGTCTGCGCCGCGATGAGGTTGCGCAGCTGCAGTTGCATCTTGTCCATGGCCTGCAACAGGCGACCTGTTTCATCCGTTGCGGTGGTGTGCACATCGTTGCGCAGATCGCCTGCGGCAATGGCTTCGGCAGTGCGCGTGGCCTGGCTCAACGGCCTGGTCAGGCTGCGCGTAATCAACCATGCGAGCAGCGCACTGATCGCCAGCGCAGCAATGCCGCCGCTGGCCAGGATGATCTTGCCGTTATGCATCGATGCAACGGCTGCCGCGTAAGCATCTTTGCTGAGGCGGCGCTCTAAGGCAGCATTTGCAGCAATCGCGGCTTGTTGCTCGTCCATCGCCGCAGCGGCAGCACCTTGCAACAAGGCTTGCGCTTGCTGATTCTGGTCGCGTATGCCGTAGTCGAGGATCTGGTTGTTGAACTTGACCGAGACGTCGCGCTTTTCCTGCACCAGCGTTAGCGCTTTTTTCTCGAGTTCGCTGCTCGGCATCGCAGCCAAGGCATCGTGGGCCTGCTTGTAGCGCGCACGACTCTTTTCGATCATGTCCAGTGCGCGCCGGTTGGCCGCATCGCCGGAGACCATCACCACGTCGCGCAAGCCGATCGCCACGTTGGTGTTGGCATCGAGCATTTCGGAGGACAGTCGGATCCTTTCCATGTTGTTGTTGACGATGGTGTCCAGCTCATAACGCGCATTGGACATGGTGATCAGGCCGGTGGCCACCAGCAGGCCCGACAGCAGAATCAGAATACCGAAGGCCATTCCGAGGCGACGGCCGACATTGAGGCGTTGCAGAAAGTCATTCATGACCGCTTCCAGGTAGCACAGCTGAGCAGCTCGGTGGATGCGGGGTGCATCGACTCAAGCGCCTTGCCCAGCTAGCGGCCGGATTCCAGGGAGCTAAAGACCGTCGATCGAAAATACTTACCGTTGATTCATTACAGATCGGGAGTTTCCTGACAGCGGCTTCCCGTGTCCTGACATGGGAGCTCCAAGGCGCAAATTTATGTGCATCTGGCCGGATCGAAGCGTCTCAGTGGTGCAGCGATTTTCTGACGCTTTGCCGACATTGGCGCGTGGCCTCGCCTGCAACCGGTCATTGGATTGCGATGCAGTGCTCAGTTCTGCATCGAGCGCTGGGCAACGATCTGCCGCGAGCCTGGTAGCGGGTGGGCCGTGCGAATTAGTGGATTGAAGTATCCGCACGCTGCGTCGCGAGTGTTGCCGCGCTGCAGCATGCCTGCCGGGAAACGCAACGTGCTGCCGCTTGCGCCATCGCGTGCGCAAGCAGCGCGACGCGATGGCGATCACTCTTGCTCAGGCTTCCAGCGCAGCGAGCACGTCTGCGTGCAGTTGCTCGGCGCCACCCTCGCTGTTGAAGCGCGCAAAGAGCTCTTCGCCGGAGATCAGCCCGACCCGAACCGAGTGGCAGTAGGACCCGAAGCTTTCGCCAGCGTTGAACGGGTCGCTGATGACAGAGATATGGTTGAGGCGGACCCGGGCGGTGCCGAACTGGATAAACATCTGCGATCTCCTGTGTGAGCATCGAGTTTCCCACGTTGTCGTTCAGTGCAGAAGCGTTTGCCGGCGTCTGCGTGCACGGCGTTTGCCGTTGCATCGGTAGCGGACAGTGCCGATCTGCGCAGGCGCACCATCGAATGCATTGCGCAGCGACTCACGCGGGCGAGCAGCCAGCACGTACACTGCCGTCCCCTGATGCTGAGCTCGCCGCATGTCCGATCCGATCCGTCTCGATAAATGTGTAGCTGCCGCGTTCGGCTGCTCGCGTGGCGAGGCCCAGCACTACATCGAGGGCGGGTGGGTCAGCGTGGACGGCGTGGTGGTCGAAGAACCGCAGGCGCTGGCTACCGTGGCGCAGGTCACCCTGGCCGCAAATGCGGTGTTGGCGCCTGCCGAGCCCGCCACCTTGTTACTGCACAAGCCCGCAGGCATCTGCGCAGATGCCGCGCTGGCGCTGGCCACGCCGGCAACGCGCAGCGCACTGGACCAGTCCGACCTACGTGTGTTGAAGCGGCACTTCCTACGCTTGCAAGCGCCGCTGCCGCTGGAAGACGCCGCAAGCGGGCTGCTGATCCTGAGCCAGGATGGCCGCGTGCTGCGCCGGCTGAGCGCTGACGCCAGCGCGATCGAGCAGGAATTTCTGGTTGAAGTGCAGGGTGAGCTGCGTCCCTACGGAATGGCGCGGCTGGCGCATGGCTTGGTCTATCAGCAACGCAGTCTGTCGCCTTGCAAGGTGAGCTGGCAAAGCGAAGACCGCCTGCGGTTTGCGATCAAGCACGTGCAACCCGGCCAACTGCGCTACATGTGCGGCGAAGTAGGCCTGGAGGTCAGGAGCATTCGCCGCTTGCGCGTGGGCCGGGTGTCGCTGGGCAAGCTGGCGATCGGCGAATGGCGCTACCTGCCGGCAGGTGAGCGGTTCTGACTGGAGTACCGCGGCACACGGCTGCAGCCGCTGGAATCACGTAGCGCTTGTGTGCAAATGTGCTTAGCACGGCCAGCAGTGCATGCAGCGATTATTTCTTGTTGCGCTTTTTCTTGGCACGCGTGACCAGAAACAGCACAACGGCAATCACACCAATGACCAGGATGATGAAGGCCGGAGATAAAAACGAATTGTCGCCCATGCGGAACTCCTGACAGTCTTGCGCAGCACAGCGCTGCGATGAGGTTAGCCTAGCGAGCAGCCTGCTTGATCGCGTGAAATGCATGGTTTGCTGCAGAAGCAGGCGAATATTTCGGCCGCGTCGATGACGCAGAGTGCTGTTTTTCCAGCATCTACCTGAGTGACTCGGTAGCTGACGTTGCCCTTGCATCGATCCATGCAGCAAGGAACCAGCCACCTTGCACGTCGGGGAGCGTGCCTGTGCAGCGTGATTCGGGAAGGATGGCCCCGTGCATGAGCTGGCCGCCAAGCGAGCGCTTGCGGCGTGATGCGCGCACATGGGCATGCTGCGCTGATTGAGTGCCAGTGAGATGCGCGATCGCAACGTCTGTTGACTGCGGTCAATTGCAGGGCGAGGCAGGGCTTCCAGGCATCGAACCTGGCCGCAATTCTTGCCTGCTAAATGGCTGCACGAGCGAACGCACGGGCAGATCGGGGAGGAGGCGCGGCCATTCTCTCGCACCTTTACTCATCCGTGTCCCGGCAGGGGCGTGCTCTGCGCCCCGCGAGTTGAGCGGCCCAACAGGCCTCGCGTCCGGTGGCTGCAGTTTAAATGCGACATCGGTCGGGTAAATCGGGAGCGAGCCGACACGCTGTCGGGGCGTTCCCGACAGCCGTCGCGACGATCTGCGTATGAACACGGGCTTGCGCCCACAACTCCCCGCTCACCGCATCACTGAAAGGTGGAGCTGCAGTGGAGCCGGAACAATCGATCTGCACCGTATCGCCGCTGCCGCAAACCGCGCTGAAGTCAGAATGTTGCCTCAAATGCCCACGTTGGCGCGCGACATGGAACGGCCTGCGGCGTCGCGTTGGCCGGGCAGTACGCAGGCCACATCCAGATCGCGCGCGGAACGACGCACTTATGCGGTCTGGCCGGACTTCACCGTCACGCGGTCCTTGTCGTTGCTGATGGCGCGGTCGGCGCCGGAAACCAGTTGTCCATCGGTCGTCTTGGTGTCGCCCCGAATTGGCTGCGTTGCATCGTTCATGACCGTGGCGCAACCGCTCAGCGCAGCCATGGCAACGGCTGCGGTCACTGGATGTCTCGTGTTTTCCCCTGGCGTAAGACACGGCGTGGCCAGATGCGCGTTGCGGCGCGTCTGTGGTACCACCGTGTTGTGGTCAATCCCCGTCGCCGTCGCCGTCGCACCGCGCGACGGCTGGCATTCAACACCGGGATTGTGGGCGGCCGTCCAGTCGTGGCCGCTCGCGTTACGCGACCGGGCTTGCCAGCACGCGGTGCTTGGCCATCACGCTGCGGATCGCACTCAGCAGTTGCTCAGGGGTATACGGCTTTTCCAGGAAGGCAACGCCGTCGGGGAGGATCTCTTCCACGTATTCGACGGCCAGGCCGGAAGTCAGCAGCACCGGCAGGTTGTACGGCGCGTGTGCGGTCTTGAGCGCCAGGTCCACACCGGTCAGGCCGCCCGGGAAATGGATATCGGAAAACAGCACATCCACGCGCGGATCGCTTTCGATCAAGGTCAAGGCTTCCTCGACCGAGCCGGCGCTGCGGCAGGTGAAACCATAGCTCTCCAGCACAAGGCAGCTGAGCTGTCGGGTTCCGTCGCCGTCTTCGACAACGAAGACAACCGGCCGTTCCTTGTTCTGTGGCATGAGCTGGTCTCGTAAGGCAGGCCACATTCTCAGCGATGCGGCAGTGAACCCTCTGTCAACGCAAACCTCGCCGTATGGTTACCAGCCGAACGGGCCTGGACCATAGCCGCCGGGTGCATAACGCGGGCCAAAGATGGAGCCCTCACCACGTCCGACACTGATGCTGACGCCAATCTGGTGCGCCTTGCCGTCGTCGTCGTAATAGGTCTTGCAGGAATTCAAATTCACCGCCTGCCAGTTGCTGTTGCCGCCGCGGCTGGAATAGCCCAGGCCGGTTTCGACGGCACCATGCAGCTTGCCCTGGCATTGCTCGGCGCGCTCGGCAGCGATGGAGGCTGCACTTGGCCGGGCCAGTGCCGGCTTGGGGCCGCTCTTGTCGCCGTAGAAGGTGCCCGGCGGGTCGTTGCTGTATTCCGGGTCGGAGCGGAGCTGCACCGGGGCTTGCGGAAGGCTCAGGTCCAGCGAACGTGCGGTCGCCGTGTCGGGATTGCCGTCGCTGGCTTGGGCCGACGCACTTCCAGCGGCGGCGCTGCCGGCGGCAAACAGAGTGACCAGGACAAGCAGGCTGCGTTTCATCGGTTGGACTCTACGAAGAGGGGCTGGCAGCGCGTGCCAGCTCGCTGTGTGAAACTAGCAACGGCTGATTGAATGCGCGCTGTCGATCTTGCGGATTTTTGTGCCGTCTGCGGTGTTGTGTTGACACACGCTGCTGCATCAGCCCTGTTCGCGCACGATCTCGATCAATTGCGCGCCGTAGCGCGCCAGCTTGCCGCCGCCGATGCCGCCCACCCGCGAGAGCGCATCGATGCTGGTTGGCCGTTGTTCGGCGATGTTGCGCAAGGTGCTGTCATGGAAGATCACGAAGGCCGGCACGTTCTGTTCCTTGGCCAGATCCGCGCGCAAGCCGCGCAAGGCATTGAACAGCGCCAGATCCTGCGGCTGCACCGGCAGGCCGGTGCGCTGCGCGCTACGCTCGCGCCCGGCAGCCGGGTTTTCGCGGCGCATCATGACCTGGCGCTCGCCCTTGAGCACCTGGCGGCTGGCATCGGTGAGGCGTAGGCCGCCGTGACCTTCGCTATCGACTTCCAGCAGGCTGGCGGCCACCAGTTGGCGAAACACGCCGCGCCAGGTGCGTTCGTCCAGATCGCGGCCGATACCGTAGGTGCTGAGCTGGTCGTGCCCCAGCTGTTTGATACGCTCGTTTTCGCTACCGCGCAGGATGTCGATCAGATGACCCACGCCAAAGCGCTGCCCGCTGCGGTAGACGCAACTGAGCGCCTTCTGCGAGGCCACCGTGGCGTCCCAGGCGGCGGCCGGGGTCAGGCAGTTGTCGCAGTTGCCGCAGGGTTTGGGATAGGTCTCGCCGAAGCCGGCCAGCAGCACCTGGCGACGGCATTGCATCGATTCGCAATAGCCCAGCAGGTGGTCGAGCTTGGCGCGCTCCAGACGCTTGCGCTCTTCGGCCGCTTCGCCCTGCTCGATCATCTGCTTGAGCAGCACCACATCGCCCAGGCCGTAGCACAGCCAGGCCTCGGCGGGATCGCCGTCGCGGCCGGCGCGTCCGGTTTCCTGGTAGTAGCCCTCAAGCGATTTGGGCAGATCCACGTGCGCCACGAAGCGCACGTCCGGCTTGTCGATGCCCATGCCGAAAGCGATCGTGGCGGCCATGATGATGCCGTCCTCGCGCAGGAAGCGGCGCTGGTTTTCTGCGCGTACCTCTGCCGGCAGGCCGGCGTGATAGGGCAGTGCATTGAAGCCTTGCGCGCACAGTTGCTGCGCGGTTTCTTCCACCTTGCGCCGCGACATCGCATAGACGATGCCGGCCGAGCCACGATGACGGCCCAGGAATTCCTGCAGCTGTTTGCGCGCATTGTCCTTCTGCACCACCGTGTAGCGGATGTTGGGGCGGTCGAAGGAACTGACGAAGTGGCGCGCGTCTACCAGATCCAGGCGCTCTGCGATCTCGCGCTGGGTCGGCGGGTCGGCGGTGGCCGTCAACGCCATGCGCGGTACATGCGGCCAGCGCTCATGCAGTACGGTGAGCTGGCGGTATTCCGGGCGGAAATCGTGGCCCCATTGCGAGACGCAATGCGCTTCGTCGATGGCGAATAGCGCAATGCGGCTACGTTCCAGCAATGAAAGGAAGCGCTGGGTCAGCAGGCGCTCCGGCGCAACGTAGAGCAGATCCAGGTCGCCGGACAGCAGGGCGCGTTCCACGCGCTGGGCGTTTTCTGCATCCAGGGTGGAATTGAGGAACTCGGCGCGCACGCCGAGCTGGCGCAGGGCCTCGACCTGATCCTGCATCAGCGCGATCAGCGGCGAGACCACGATGCCGATGCCGTCGCGTAGCAGCGCCGGCACCTGGTAGCACAGCGATTTGCCGCCACCGGTGGGCATGAGGACCAGGGCATCGTTGCCGGCAGCGACGTGTTCGACAATGGCCTGCTGCGGGCCGCGGAAGTCGTCGTAGCCAAAGACGCGGCTGAGCAGTTCGTGGGCGGGGGAAGACATCCGCCTAGGATACCGTGCGGGTCAAGCCCTGGCCGGGGTGTTGCTGGGTGGAGTTGCGCGAAGCCGCATCAGGGATTGCCGTGATGTGGATGTTGGGTTGACCAGTGATGCGTGAGGAGTTGGGAGCAGTGAGTTGCACGAGGCTTCGCTGCGTACTCACCCAAACCCCCGCTCCGCGCCCCGGCACGCGCTTGCGGCGCGGGCGCGCCGAGGCACGCGCGCCAGTGGCGCGCAAGCCGTGCCTTCTCGCCCCCGGCGGGAGAGGGGCTCAAAGACTTTCGATATGCGTGGCCCGGCAAAGGAATGCTGAGTACTGCACAGCCCGTGCTCTATGCGCTCTATCGCAGTGAACATGACACCAAGAGCCCCCTGAGTTAGGGGGCGCGCCGAAGGCGCGGGGTGTGGCAGGCAATTGAGCAGGGGCCCAAGGTTTCGCAACTGCGAAACCTTGGGCAAACCCGAAGGGGCGAAGCCCAGAGGGTTTACTGCAACAGCGAGCGCAGCATCCAGGCGTACTTCTCGTGGGTCTGCAGGCGCTGGGTCAGCAGGTCCACAGTCGGGTCATCGCCGGCGTCGTCGGCGGTGCCCAGCACCTTGCGTGCGGTGCGGCAGACCGCTTCGTTGCCGCTGACCAGCTGGCGCACCATTTCACGCCAGTCGGCGCTGTCGCTCAGGCCCGGCTCTTCCGGGATCGAGGTGAGCGCGACGAATTCGCGGTACGAGCCCGGAGCGTTGTAGCCCAGGGCGCGGATGCGCTCGGCCACCTCGTCCAGCGCCGCCCACTGCTCGGTGTACTGGGTTTCGAACATGGTGTGCAGCGAGTTGAACATCGACCCGGTGACGTTCCAGTGGAAGTTGTGGGTCTTCAGATACAAGGTGAAGGCGTCAGCCATGTAGCGGGCCAGACCGTCGGAGATCTGCTTGCGATCGCTGTCCTTGATCCCGATATCGATATGCGGCGCCGATGCAGCAGCGACCGGCAGGGCGTCGCTGACGACGACGGGCTTGTTGGCGTTCTTTTTCTTGGACATGGGATGGTCCTTGCGGGGTTGATGTCTTAGGGAACTGATATGGCGTCACAATAGACAGGCTAAAGGATCAAACGTCATTCAATTTTTCACATTTTTCCATCAATGAGCGCTATCGACTCCACCCTTGCCGACACCTTGCGTGAGCGCCGCCGTGCCGTGGATGGCGCGATGAGCCGCGACCGTGGCCGCTTGCTGGGCCTATGGTCGCGCTGGCAGGGCAAGCCAGGCAACCCGCAGGTGCGCGATGCGTTCGAGCAGGCACTGGCGGCATCGCAGGCGCAACGCCAGGCACGGGCCGAGCAGCAGCCGGCCATCACGCTGGACGACCAGTTGCCGATTGCGCGCGAGGCCGAGCGCATCATCGCGCTGATCCGCGACCATCAGGTGGTGGTCATCGCCGGCGAAACAGGCTCGGGCAAGACCACCCAGCTGCCCAAGCTGTGCCTGGCGGCCGGACGCGGAGCCGCCGGAATGATCGGCTGCACCCAACCACGCCGGATCGCCGCGCGCGCGGTGGCCGCGCGCGTGGCCGACGAGCTGAAGACGCCGTTGGGCACCACGGTGGGCTTCCAGGTGCGCTTCACCGATCGCGTCAGCGATCAGTCGCGCATCAAGTTCATGACCGACGGCATCCTGCTGGCGGAAATCGCCAGCGACCGTTGGCTGTCGTCCTACGACACCATCATCGTGGACGAGGCGCACGAGCGCAGCCTCAATATCGATTTCCTGCTGGGCTATCTCAAGCAGTTGCTGCACAAGCGCTCCGATCTCAAGTTGATCGTCACCTCGGCCACCATCGACACCGAGCGCTTTGCGCAGCACTTCGACAACGCGCCGGTGATCAGCGTGGAAGGCCGCACCTTCCCGGTCGAGGTGCGTTATCGCCCGCTGGAAGGCGATACGGGCGACGGCGACGAGGGAGAACACGGCAGCGGCCGCGACGGCGAGCGCAGTGTCAACGATGCGATCGTGGCGGCCATCGATGAGATCACCCGCATCGACCCGCGCGGCGATGTGCTGATGTTCCTGCCGGGCGAGCGCGAGATTCGCGATGCGCACCAGTCGCTGGAACGGCGCAAATACCGCGAAACCGAAGTGGTGCCGCTGTATGCGCGGCTGTCGGCAGCCGATCAGGACCACGTGTTCAACCCGGGCCCGCGCCGGCGCTTGGTACTGGCCACCAACGTGGCCGAAACGTCGCTGACGGTGCCGCGCATCCGGTATGTGGTGGACCCGGGGCTTGCCCGCGTCAAGCGCTACAGCCCGCGCCAGAAGCTGG
This sequence comes from Xanthomonas citri pv. citri, assembly GCF_000961215.1. NCBI lineage: Bacteria > Pseudomonadati > Pseudomonadota > Gammaproteobacteria > Lysobacterales > Lysobacteraceae > Xanthomonas > Xanthomonas citri. Next base: position 3,651,377 of record NZ_CP008998.1, on the reverse strand, counting down.
ACCGCCTGCATATCGAGCCGATCTCGCAGGCCAGCGCCAACCAGCGCATGGGCCGTTGCGGGCGTATTGCCGAGGGCATCTGCTACCGGCTGTATGCCGAAGCGGACTTTGCCGCGCGTCCGGCATTCACCGATCCGGAAATCCGACGTTCCTCGTTGTCCGGGGTGATCTTGCGCATGCTGCAGCTGGGGCTGGGCAGGATCGAAGACTTCCCGTTTCTGGAAGCACCCGACGAACGTGCGGTGGCCGATGGTTGGCAACAGCTACTGGAGCTGGGCGCCATCGATACGCAGCGGCGTCTGACCGCGACCGGCCGCCAGATGGCGCGCCTGCCGGTGGACGTCAAGCTGGCGCGCATGCTGGTGGCCGCGCAGCAACATGGGTGCTTGCGCGAGATGATCATCATCGCCGCATTCCTGGGCATCCAGGATCCGCGCGAGCGCCCGCCGGAGGCGCGCGAAGCGGCCGATAACGCGCATGCGCTGTTTGCCGATGCGCGCTCTGAATTCGTCGGCATCCTGCGCTTGTGGGATGCGTACCGGCAGGTGCATGAAGATCTTACCCAGTCCAAGCTGCGCGACTGGTGCAACCGGCATTTCCTCGGTTTCTTGCGCATGCGCGAGTGGCGCGAGCTGCATCGGCAGCTGCGGTTGCTGTGCGAAGAACTGGGCTGGAGCGAAGAGCCGGCCAACGCGATGCTGGCGCCACTGCTGGCCGGTGCCAGTGCGCCCGCCCGCGAAGACGGCCACAACGCCAACCGACCCACGCGTGGCCAGCTGCACCGTGCCGCGCGACTGGCGCGCGAAGGCAAGCCCGATCCCAACGCAGCGCCTGCGACACCCGCGCCGGCTGCGGTGAACCAGCCGGCCGAAGCTGCCGAAGCATCGGCCCGTAGCAGCGAACGCGAACGTGCGGCGGCCTATCAGGCGCTGCACCGCGCACTGTTGGCGGGGCTGCCGACCCAGATCGGCCACCGCACGGAAAAGGGCGACTATCTGGCCGCGCGGCAACGCCGGTTCGTGCCGTTCCCGGGTTCGGCGCTGGCGCGCAAACCGCCGCCGTGGATTCTGGCCGCCACGTTGCTGGACACGCAGAAAGTGTGGGGCATGACCAATGCCGCGATCGAGCCGGACTGGGCCATTGCCGAGCTGCCGCATCTGCTGGCGCGCAAGCATTTCGATGCGCACTGGTCGCGTGCGCAGGGGCAGGTGGTTGCTTCGGAACAGATCAGCCTGTTCGGGCTGGTGCTGGCGCCGAAAAAGCCCGTGCATTTCGGCAAGATCGACCCGGCCGCAGCGCATGACCTGTTCGTGCGCCAAGGCCTGGTGACGGGTGAAATCAATACGCGGGCCGCATTCGTGGCCGATAACCTCAAAGTGCTCGAGCAGGCACGCGAAGAAGAGGCCAAGTTGCGTCGCGCCGGTATCGTTGCCGACGAAGGCTGGCAGGCGCGCTGGTATCTGGATCGCATTCCTGCCGAGCTGCATTCGGCCAGCGGCTTGGATGCGTGGTGGAAGACCTTGCCGCCGGACAAACGCCGCAGCCTGCATTGGTCGTTGAACGATCTGCTGCCGGGCGAAGGCAGCGAAGCCGATCGCTTTCCGAAGTATTTCCCGCTTGGCGATGCGCGCCTGCCGTTGCATTACCGTTTCGAGCCGGGTGCCGTCGACGACGGCGTGACCCTGGATGTGCCATTGCACTTGCTCAATGCGCTGGATCCTTCGCGCCTGTCGTGGCTGGCGCCGGGATTCGTTGCCGACAAGGCGTCTGCGTTGATTCGTAGCCTGCCCAAGGCGCAACGCCGCAACTACGTGCCGGCACCGGATTTCGGGCGCGCGTTCTACGAGGCCTACAGTGTGGCCTCGGCCGACGATATTCGTGGCGAGCTGGCGCGCTTTCTGACCAAGGCCACCGGGACGCAGGTCACCGCGCTGGATTTCGATGAGCAGGCGTTAGACACGCATCTGCTGATGAACCTGCGCCTGCGCGACGACGACGGCAAGGTGTTGGCCGAGTCGCGCGATCTGGACGGGCTGCGCGCGCGCTTTGGCGAGCGTGCTGGCCAGGCATTCGCCGCGCGGGCCGGACGCGCGCTGGCCGTCGAGGGCCTGCGTGATTTTCCGAGCGCGCCGATTCCCGAGCAGGTGGCAGGCGAAGCCGGCGTCCCGGCGTACCCGGCGCTGGTGGATCAGGGCGACAACGCGGCGCTGCGCATCTTCGCCGACCGCAACGAAGCGGCGCGGGCGCATCCGCGCGGCGTGCGGCGCTTGCTGGAAATCGCATTGGCCGACAAGATCAAACAGGCACGCAAGCAACTGCCGGTGTCGCCCAAGACCGGGCTGCTGTATGCGGCGATCGAATCACAGGAACGCTTGCGTGGCGATCTGGTCGATGCGGCGCTCAACGCCGTGCTGGCCGATGGCCTGGGCGCCATTCGCGACCCCGGCGCATTTGCGCAGCGCCGAGACGATGCGAGCAAGCGACTGTTCGGCGAAGCGATGGAGCGCTTGAAGCTGGCCGAAAGCATCCTGAGCGCCGTGGCCGAACTCAAGCCACTGTTGGAAGCACCGTTGATGGGCTGGGCACGCGGCAATCTGGATGACATGGAGCAGCAACTGCGCGCGCTGGTGCATGCAGGCTTCCTGCGCGACACCCCGGCCGACGCATTGGCCAATTATCCGCGCTACCTCAGGGCGATGATCCTGCGCACCGAACGCGCAAAGCGCGATCCTGCGCGCGACCAGGCGCGCATGCTCGAGCTCAAACCGTTCGTGGATGCAGTGGAAGAGGCCGCCGCGCGCGGTTTGCAAAACCGCCAAGAGTGGCAGGCGCTGCGTTGGGATCTGGAAGAGCTGCGCGTGTCGGTATTTGCGCAGGAGCTGGGTGCAAAATCCGGCGTTTCGGCGAAGAAACTGTCGCAACGGGTGGCTGCATTGCGCAGCTGAGGCCTGATGCAAGGCTGCGCATCCGACACGGGCCGCGCGCATCTCACAACCCGCGCGGCGTCCGTCTTAGAAGCTGAGAGCTGCTAACAGACGTAGCGAGCAGGCGCCAGGCGGGCGGGACGGCGCACAGGAACCGGCATGTGTAAGTGGTAGATGCCGATTCTGGGCACCGGCCGCGCCCACCCGGCGGTGAGCGCAGTCGTGTTGCTGGCTACGCTAGAACTTCAGGTGCAGGCTGGCCATGTAGCGGCGTCCGCTCTTGTAGCGACCGGCCAGGTGGTCCTTGTCACCCAGATACTGCAGGTATTGCTCGTCCAGCAGGTTCTGCGCATCGACCTGCAGCGACCAGTTCGGGCTGAAGGCATAGCCGACGCTGGCGCCGAGTTCGGCGTAATCGTCCACGCTTGCCGGTGCCGCACCGGCCACATAACCGCCGGCCAGGTAGCTGTCGCGCCAGTTGTAGGTCAGCCGCGCATTAAGCGGGCCTTTTTCGTAGTAGGGGCTGAAGGCGAGGCTGTTGCGCGATTGGTAGGGCAGGGCATCGCCGGTGTTGTTTTCGCCAGCGGCATAGGTGTAGTTGGCGGTCAGGCCGAAGCCGCTGTCGCCGAACGGTTGCTGGAAGGAGATGTTGAAGCCCTTGACCTTGCCATCGCCGGCATTGCGCGGCCGTTGAATGCTGTAGTCGCAATAGCCATCGGCCGTGCAGCCGTTGCTGCCCACCAACTGCGCCCAGCTTTGCGGTGCGGTATCGCGCAATGCGTTGTACTGGCGCTCCACGCTGGCGCTGGTGTCGATGTAGTTGTCGATCTTCTTGTAGAACACCGACCACGCCCCCACCGCTTGCTGCGCAAAATAATATTCGGCAGAGAGATTGAAGTTCCAGGATTCGTACGGAGACAGGTCTGCATTGCCGCCGCTGCCGGTCAACGTGGTGTCGTTGAGGAAGGTGTTATTGACCATCTGGTTGTACGGTGCCCAGGCGATGACCTTGGCCGCAGCGAAGCGGAATACCCAGTCGTCGCTGGTGTCGTACGACAGCGTCAGCGAAGGCAGCAGAAAGTCTTCCTTGCGGGTGCGGGTCTGCCACAGGCTGCCGGCGTCGGCGAGGGAGGGCGTGCCGCTGTAGACGAAGCCGCTGCCTTCGGTCTTGGAATCCACGTAGCGCACGCCAAGATTGCCGCGCAGACCGCCACTGGAAAAATTCAGCTGCGCATAGGCTGCGTTGTTGGTCTGCTCCAGCGCCCAGCTGTTGTTGAGGTAGCTGGCCGGATCCGGTGCGCTGTAATCGACTGGGCTGTTGCGGATCCAGTTAAGCACGTTGTTGCGACCTGCCTGTATGTGCCGGCCGTGATCGGGATAGAACCCCTGCAGATCGGTGAGCCCGATCGTGCCCACATCGGCCAGGGTGCCGGGGGTGACGCCGCCATAGACATTGAGCTCGAAGCGCTCGTCGTGCTTGCCGTGGCGCACGCCCAGCAACAATTGATTGAACACGCTGTCGAACTGCAGATTCAAATCCAGCTGGCCATACGTGTCCTTGCTTTCGGTAGAGAAGATGCCGTTGTTGCCGAACCAGCCGCCGGCCGAACCCCAATTGGCCGGGTTACGTGCCGCTACCGAATCGTCGAAACGGATGCCGCGGCGGGTGTCCCAGCTGAAGCCGCCGTTGTAGAACGGCTCGATGAAGTATTGCGAGAGATCTTTGTTCTCGGACTTGCTCTGGCCCACCTGTCCGTTCAAGCCCCAACCCTCGCCGCGGAAGGCGCCGCGCAGGTCCAGTCCTTTGGTCGTCACCTCCGATTCGCGCACGTTGTTGTCGTAGATCACCGTACCGCCGCGCGGGATGGCATTGGCGCTGGAGTGGCCACTGGTGACCACACCGTTACGGACGCCGCCAAGTTGGTCCACCGCCGCCACCGTGCCGGCATTCCAGGTCAAAAAGCTGTACATCGACTGGTTGTAGTTGTCGAAGTTCTCGTTGATGTACAGGCCGCTCAGATTGAACTCCAGCGCTTCACTGGGCTTGAGTTGCAGGTTGACCACGGCGCTGTCGCGCTCGCGATCCTGCTGGAACCAGGCAGCGTTGATCGAGTTGGGCACATCCGCATCGGCAGGCACGCCGCCTGCGGCATTGGCGAAAGTGCTGGCCGGTACGTAGCCGAAGACCTCCATGCCGCGGCGGTCCACGCGTTCTTCGTAATGCTGCGCCGAGACCGCAATGCCGAAGGTCTCGGCTGCGTTCTTCCAGCTGTAGAGCAGTGCCGCGTTGGGTTTGCCCTGGCCGGCCTGGTCGCTGTAGCTGTAGCCGATGGATGCAGCCACTTCATTGACTTTCAGATCCAGTGGCTGCCGCGTATGCATCAGCACCGTGCCACCGAGGCTGCCTTCGGTCAGGCGCGCTTCGGAGGATTTGAGGATTTCCGCACGGCCCAGGATCTGCGGGGCCAGCAGGGTGTAATCGAAACCGCGGCTGGGTTGTTCGCCGTAGAGCCAGATCGCCTGCGCGACCGGATGCCCGTCCAGAAACGACAGATTGAGGCTGGGGTCGGTGCCGTCGATACTCACGCGCTCGCCTTGCCCGAAGCGTCTGTCCAACGTCACGCCGGGAATCTGCGAGAGCGCTTCGGCCACGTTGGTGCTCGGGAATTTGCCGATGTCTTCGGCGGTGATCGCCTCGGAGATGCCGGTGTTGTTGCGTTTGGTATCGAGCGATTTTTCCAGGCTGGCGCGGATGCCGACCACCTGGACGGCATCCAGGTCGGTGGCTTGCGTACCAGCGCTGTCCTGGGCTTGCGCAGCGAATGCCAGCGATAGTGCAATGGCGCTGGACAGCAGGGTGGTGCTGTATTTCATGATGTCTCTCCTCATCACGCACAGGGATGGACGGCGGGCTGCCGCTCGCCGGATGCGGGGTCTTGCAGACGCGCGCTCGGGATAGAACGCGTGGTATCGCTTACGACAGGTCGGTGTGGTGCTGCAGATACCAGTTGGCCGCGCCGAGCACGCCCAGTTGCCCGTGCTCGACCAATTTGACCGGAATGCGTTCGAGCACAGCGCGCATGTTTCCCTTGTCCAGGAAGCGCTCGGCAAAGGCGCTGCCAGCCAGGAACTGGCCGATCGTCGGCAGGAAGCCCCCGGCCAGATAGATGCCCCCGGCAGCGCCGTAGGCCAGCGCCATGTCGCCGACCGCGCTCCCCAGCAGGCCGCAAAAAATCTCCAGGCACTCGCGCGCAAGCGCATCGTCTTCGTGCAGCGCTGCGTGCGTCACGGCGGCGGGCAGACGATGACGCGGCGTTGCGCCATGCAGCTCGCACACCGCATCGTAGAGATGCCGTAATCCCGGGCCGGAGAGCACGTGCTCGAGCGGCAAATAGTGCCGGTCACGTAACAGGCATTGCAGCACGGCGTACTCGCGCGGATGGGTGCTGGCCAGCGCGACCTGGCCGGCTTCGGTGGCCAGCACGATCGCGCGTGGCTTGGCATCGATCCATAGTGCTGCACCCAGACCGGTCCCGGGGCCGACCACCAGAATCGGCCCGTTGGCACGCGCATGGCGCGGTGTCGGCCCGCTCAGCTGCAGCACGGCGCGTTGTTCCATCTGCGGCGCTGCGTAGGCCACCGCCTCGAAATCGTTGACCAGGTGCACGTTGCGCACTGCCAGTGCAGCACCGATGCGGCTGGGTGAAATCGTCCATGGCAGGTTGTTGCTGATGAAGCTGCCATCGTCCAGCGCCACGCCGGCACTGGCGATGACCACCGCATCGACGCCGCGCCGCTGTTGCAGGAAATCCTCGAGGATGGCCTGGAGACTGGCGTACTCGGCGCAGCGATAGGTGCGGTAATGCGAAAGCTCGATGGCTGCATCGCGCGCCTGCAGCATGTGCCCGACACGCACATGCGTGCCGCCGACATCGGCAGCGATGAAGCTGATGGCAACGGGGACATCGGGCGAGGCAGAGGCGTAAGCGGAACGCGAAGTCGCAGCCACATTCAGTCCTTTGGTCCGTCTGACCGGCCGATGCCGTCAGCGAGTAGGGGCCTGTTTAGGAGTTGGTGACAACGATGTCAATGGATCAGCCGGGTTGGATCGATCTTGGTGGCGTGCTCAAGTGCAAAAACGTGCGCTTCGGGGTTGTCTGTGCGGACTTCGTTGCGCAAAGTGGACAAATGCGTCCAACGTGGCGCAGTGGATGGTGAAAAGCGGACTCGGCAGCCGGCGCATGGCGCCCAGCTGCCCACCGGGTGCTTCAGTTGGCTATCGCCCCACCCACCCTGTTTCAAGGACTGCGTCAGCGCCCGGCGCCACCGCTGGTCACGCCAGGCAACGTGCTGCAGGCTGCGTTATCGGTGGGCGGTGCCTGGGTGGGGTAACGCTGCTTGTCGAGTACATAGGCCTGGCTGGTGGCAACGAATCCATCGGCGTAAGTGGCTTCCACGAAATACGCGCTCCAGCCGTTCTCCGGAATCTGCACCGGTACCGAGACCGTGCCGCCGTCGGCAAGCGCAATCGGCGTGGCGCTGTAGCGTATGCCGCAGGCGTAGCGGAAATCGCGCGCCTGTGGATTATGTGCACTCCACAGCTGCACCTGCGTTGGCCGCTCCGAGGAGCGGAAGCGGATCTGCGGCGCTTCGCCCGTACGCAACACATCGCTCACCTGCGGTAACGGGCGCTGCTGCTGCAGGCGCGTGATGAACGGCGCCAGGGTATCGACGACGGAGGTGCGAATGTTGTGCGCACTATTGGGCAGGACGCGTAGCGCCTTGCTGCCGGGCAGCGCGTCATAGAAGAACCGGGTGTTGTCCGGCAAAAAGAAGTCGTCGCCGCTGGCATTGACGATGTACTTGGGCACCGCCAGCCGTGTGCGGTACGGCGTGTGCAAATAGCTCAGCGGATCTTGCAGCTGCACCAATTGCGCGAAAGCCGGGGTCTGCAGTTGTGAGGTGATGCCCTGCTTTGCATAGGCGTCGAAGGCAATCGGCCAGTTGCCGCCATAGGTGCGGTACATATGCTCCAGCACCGCCGGCATGTTGAGGATGTCGATCACCAATGGCGCCACCGCCTCTACGCGCCGGTCGGCGATGGTGGCATGCCAGCTGGCCCACCCGCGTTTGGAGGCGCCGGCAAGCACAAAGCGGTGGACGTGCAACGGGGCCAATTCGCGCTCGGCCAGGCTCATGGTGCGCGCAATCGCGGCCGCCATCGGTACGTGCAGCGGCAGTGTCTTGCGCTGCTGCGGCGCCTTGAGAAACAGCGACCAACTATAGGCCACGCTGTCGTCTTCGCGGCGTGGGGTGGTATCGCCCTGGTAGCTCAACGCCTGGTTGGGAATGTCGCTGAGCGTGATCACCACCGTGTGGGTGCGTTGCGCCAACGCCGCCAGCGCCTCGGGCGCCAACTCGCTGGCCGGCTGCGCCGTACTGCCATCCACCGGATGACGCGTACCGTTGGTTGAGATCAATACCGCGCGCGTGGGCAAGGCCTCTTTCGGCACATAGATCGCCACGTCATGCTGCCAGCGCGACGGCGTGACCAGTCCCTCTGGCGACCAGTCCTGCGAGGTCAGCAGGTAGTCGCGCCGCTCGACACCGGCAACGCTGCTGGTGCCAACGCGCGTATAGGTCAACGGTTGTCGTTCGATGGCATCGCGGTAACACACCAAGGATTGCCCGAAGCCAACGTCCGGTGCATTCGCGCAGCGCTCTGCCGGCGACGCAGCAGAAGCGAGTGAGTCAGCGGACGCGATGCCGGCAAACAGTGTCAGTGACGATAGCAGTACCAGGCTGCAATAGGTCATCGAGCGCATGCAGGTTCTCCAGAGACCGTGCGTGTGGCCAGCGCCTGCCGCGCCAATCGCATGGGAAGCGTGGTCAGCAGTCGCGTCAGCGACGGGGTGGGGCGCGCGGTGTGTGCAGGAGTGTACGCGTGGTCGCTATCGGTAAGGAGGGCAGCGCTTCTCGCTACCGGCAATGGGCTGTGTCTGCGCGATGCGGAGTACGATGATTCGGCGCGCCACGTCAGCTGCGCCTAGAGGGGGCGCACCTAGGTTTGCGCTCTGTCTGCCGGCACCAGCGTTGCCTTGCGCATGCGCTGCTCTGCAGTGAGCGGCATCCCGCGGGCGAAGTGCAGCGGCTGCAGTTGCGATCTTGCATGCGCAACGCCCAGTGGCGGGATTCGCGTGGCGCCTGCCGATGCCAAGCGCGGCGACCGTCTTCGGCAGCCGCGAAAGCGTGGCGGATGCGCTACTTGATCCGCCGCACCTTTGCAGGGGTGTTGTAACCCTCGATCTGCAGATACCACACGCCGACCAGACCCGGCTTGATCTTGACCTTGGGTGCATCCTTGCGCACCGCGGACAGGCTGGCCGTATCGGTTTGTTCCCACTCCTGACCATTCGCCAGCGTGTAGACGCGGCCCTTCGAAAAGCCCTTGAATTCGCCGAGCATCGTGCTCTCGATCGGCTCCTTGCTGCCGAAGTCGAAGAAGCCGCGGTTCTTGACGATCACTTCCTGACGGCCGGCTTCCTTGGCCTGTTCGACCACCACTGCGGCCTCTTTGGCGACCTTGCCCTGTAGCCAATCGTTGAGCGCAGCCAGTTCGCTGGCATTGAGCTTGTCCAGGCCGGCGGCCTTGAACTGTTCGGCACTCATCTGCGACTGCAGGTCGCCTTGCACCGCGCGTTGCGCCAGGGCGGGGGCGGCATGCAACGCCAAGGTCAGGCAAACCAGCAAGGGAATGCGGCGCGCGAGCGACATGGAAGCCATCCGAAGAAGAAGAGGGGGCTAGTGTAGACGCTGTTGACGCACGCCGGCGCTGCCTATTCCAGCATGTCCGCAGCGGCTGGTGCTAGGCGTTCGGGGCGGCGGTAGACGAAGGCCGGTGCCGGCGATGCCGACTCCTGCTCGGCGGCTGCGCGCACCTGCGCATGGATGGGCGAACGCTCGCAGACCGGGTCCAGCGTGGCGGCATCGCCGCTGAGCGCCAGTGCCTGACAGCGGCAGCCACCCCAATCGATCTCGCGCTTGGGGCAGCCCTGGCACACCTCCGGCATCCATGCGGTGCCGCGAAAGCGCACGAACGCCTCGCCGTTGTTCCAGATGTCGGCCAGCGAGCGCTCGCGCAGATTATCAAAGCGCATGCCCTCGATGGTCTCGGCGGCATGGCAGGGCAGCACATCGCCGCGCGGAGAAATATTGACGAAACGCTGGCCCCAGCCACCCATGCAGGGTTTGGGCTGGCGCGCGTAGTAATCGGGCGTGACGAAATCGATCGCCAGGCGGTCGCCGAGCTGGCGACGTGCGGTTTCCACCGCGTCGATGGTGGCCAGCAGTTGCTCGCGGCTGGGCATCAGCGCAGCGCGGTTGCGCAGGCCCCAGCCGTAGTATTGGGTGTGCGCTACTTCGATGCGCTCGGCCTGCCACTCCAGCGCCAGCGCGATCATGCCGGGCACGCGCTCGGCGTTATGGCGGTGCAGTACCGCGTTGATCGTCAGCGGTAGGCCGCGTGCGCGGACCGCAGCGGCGAATTCGCGCTTCCTGGACAAGCTATTGCGGTAGCCGGCGATACGGTCGGCGCCGGCCGGGTCGACGTCCTGCACGCTCAGCTGCACATGTTCCAGCCCGGCCGCCTGCAGTTGGTCCAGCATCGGCTCGCCGCCAGCGACGCCGGAGGTGATCAGGTTGCTGTACAGCCCGAGCGCGCGCGCATGTGCGACCAGTTCGGGCAGGTCTTTGCGCAGCATCGGTTCACCGCCGGAGAAATGCGCCTGCAGCACGCCCATGTCGGCGGCCTGCTGCAACAGCGAGCGCCAGCCTGCGGTGTCCATTTCCTCGCGCAGCGCGGCCAGCGCGATCGGGTTGGAGCAATACGGGCACGCCAACGGGCAGCGGTGGGTCAGCTCCAACAACACCGACAGCGGTGGCGGCGCGATGCTCATAGCCGCAGCAAACGTTTCTGATGCAGGGTATCGGTGAGTTCGATCACGTCCGCTTCGATTTGCGCTGCGTCCGCATCGAATTCTGCGGCCAGCTCCTGCGCGATCTGCGCCAGCGAGCGCGTGCCGTCGTAGCGCTGCGCGACCACCAAGGCGATGTCGTCCAGCTCGACCACGCGCTCGGGCGCGAGCAGCACCCACTGATCGCGTGCGCGGTCTTGTTGCAGGCGCACGCCCGCCCGCAGCGCCGGCCGGCTATCGCGGGTAATGCCGCTCATGCTGCGACCCGGCTGGCGTCGCGGTCCGGCACGAAGGCATCCGGCCAGACGATGCCTGGCGCTACGTAGGCCACATGCAGTGCATCCAGCTGCGCCCACAGCACCGAGCACTTGAAATGCAACGCGGCCTTGACCAGCGCCTGTTTTTCGACCGTATCGGCATGCTGCTTGACGTAATCCAGCGCGAAATCCGAATCGCGTGGCGCCTCGGTCAGGCGATGTTCGAAATAGGCCAGCGCTTCGGACGAGACGAAGTCGTAATGCTTGAGCATGCCGGCCACGCGCTGGCCGATGATGTTGGGCGCGAACAATTCGGTCAGCGACGAGGCGATGGCTTCGAGCAGGCTTTTTTCGCGCACGAAGTGCAGGTACGCCTGCACCGCAAAGCGCGTTCCCGGCAGCAGCGCGCGCCCGGACTCCACCAGCGTGCGGTCCAGGCCGAGCGCGTCGGTGAGGTGTAGCCAGCGCGCGATGCCGCCATCGCTGGCGCTATTGCCGTCGTGGTCGAGAATGCGTTGCCGCCAGATCCGCCGCAGCGCCGGATCTTCCATGCGCGCCAGGATCGCCGCGTCCTTCAGCGGAATGCAGCGCTGGTACTCGAAGCGGTTCAACGCCCAGGCCTGTACCTGGCCTCGGTCGAGCTTGCCGTGGTGCAACAGCGCATGGAACGGATGCTGGTCGTGATACAGGCGCGCGCCGATGGCACGCAGGTCCGCTTCCAGTTGGTCGGGGCCGAGCAGGGCGGTCACAGGGCGATCTCCAGGCCGTCATGCGCAACCTCCCAACCGCTGGCGCGCGCGCTGGCGAACTCGGGCGAGAGGGTGTTGAGCACGGGATTGGTGGTGTTGAGATGGATGAAGATCTTGCGCGCCACGTTCAAGGGTGCGAACGCGGCGATGGTGCCATCGGGGCCATCGATGCTCATGTGGCCCATGCGTTGGCCGGTCTTCTGGCTGATGCCTAGCTGCACCATCTCGTCGTCGCGCCACAACGTGCCGTCGAAGAACACCAGTTCGGCGTCCTGCAGGCGCGCACGCAAGGCGTCGGTCATCGCAGCGCAGCCGGGAATGTAATGCATGCGGCGGCGGCCATCGTCGATGGTGAGCCCCAGGGTTTCTTCATTGGACCCAGCCAGGTCGCCGCCGCTGCGCGATTCCATGAACAAGGGCACCTTGCCGGGCACCGAGAATGGCGTGAGCTGCAACCCGCACAGCGCCAGCGGTGTGTCCAGCGCGAACGGCTGCCGGCTCACGTAGTGCGGATTGACGGCGTCGAAGATGGGATTTTGCGCGAGCAGGTCCAACACGCGGCTGCTGGCATGCAATGAAAACCGCTGGCTTTCGCGCATCGAGAGCAGTCCGACGATGTGGTCGATCTCGCCGCTGGTCAGCAGCACCGCCTCGATCGGCGAATGTCGCAGCCCGTGCTGCGGCCACAAGGCAGGTGTTGCAAGAATTTGTTGGCGGAAATCGGGAGAGGCATTGATCAGCACCCAGCGCTCGCCATCGGCACTGACCGCGATACTGGCCTGGGTACGACGCTGGGCACCGTCTGTTTGCTGCCACGCCCGCAGGCTTGCGGAGGTGTGGCAATTCCACTGCGGGTGCCCACCGCCGGCCGCCGATCCCAAGACGATGATGCGCATGGAGAACTGTGACCTAATCTGCCGGCAACTGCCGGTCATGCATCAAGAGGAAGGGCGGCAAGGTGCGCGTGAAACGTGCAGGATCAAAACTCGCCGGAGACGTAGCAGTTGATTTCGGCGCCGCAATTGACTTCACGAACGACAGGCTTCTTCCAGGTCTTCATACGGCTACCTCGCAGTTGGGGAAAACGTCGCTGGCTGCTGGATGCAACGCACGACGTCCTCCGAGCATAGGCAGGCGGTCTGGCGCAGTTGTAAAGCGCACGTAAAAAGGCGCGTCGGTCCCAACTTTCCTTTGCGGCGCCGTGTCGCTTTTCGCGCCTGGCGGTTACGAATCAAGACGTTGCCGGGTGAACCTGGCATAAGCGAGAGCGGCGTCTCGCATGGCGAGCGCCCCGGCAAAACGCGTTGTGGAGAAGGTGACGCGCACGTTACCGTAGTCGTCAGCCCCCTGCTGTTGCCCGCCGCCGTGTCCACCGTTGTGACCAGTTCCTCATTTGATCGTCTGCAGGCGTTGCTGCAGCGTCCCGCCGTGGCCTCGATCGCGCCCGCAGTGCGCGATGCGCTGGCGCAGGCCTGGCAGGACCTGTCGCCCGCGCAGACCGATAACGTGCCGTGGGCATTGCTTGGCGACACCCTGGATGCATTGGCACTGCTGGCTGCCGATGAAGCCACCCTGATTGCGGCGTTGCTGTTCGATTTGCCTGCCTTGCGTGGCGCGATCGCGGGCCTGCCGTGGCAACCGGCGGAGCGGCGGGTGGCGGTGGAAGGTCTGCTAGACGGCCTGGACGCAGCCGATCAGGTCTGGGCGCTGCATGCCGGACGCGAGGCCGGGCGCAACAGCGAAGGGTTGCGACGTCTGCTGCTTTCCATCATCCACGACTTGCGCGTGGTGCCGATCCTGCTGGCACGGCAGCTGGCGCGCATGCGCGTGGCCGATCGCCTGAGCGAAGATGAGCGCCGCGCGCTGGCCCAGCTCACGCGCGACATCCACGCGCCGCTGGCCAACCGGCTGGGCATCTGGCAGGTGAAGTGGGAGCTGGAGGACCTGGCATTCCGGCATCTGGAGCCGGAGACCTATCGTCGCATCGCCCGTGAAGTGGACGAAACCCGCGTGGCGCGCGAGCGCTACCTGGAAGCGGTCAAGCGCACCTTGTCGGCAGCGCTTGCCCAGCAGGGCCTGCGCGCGGAGGTGAGCGGGCGGCCGAAGCACATCTACAGCATCTGGCGGAAGATGCAGAAAAAGCGTCTGTCGTTCGATCAGCTGTATGACATCCGTGCGGTGCGGGTCATGGTCGATGACGTGGCCGCCTGCTACGCCGCGTTGGGTGCGGTGCATTCGCTGTGGGCGCCGGTGCCGAGCGAGTTCGACGATTACATCGCCCGGCCCAAGGCCAACGACTACCGTTCGTTGCATACCGCGGTGGTCGGCCCGGAAGGGCGCACGATCGAAATCCAGATCCGTACCTTCGAAATGCACGCTCAGGCCGAACTCGGCGTGGCCGCGCACTGGAAATACAAGGAAGGCGGCAAGGGCGGCGAAAAGGCCTTCGACCGCAAGATTCTGTGGATGCGCCAGCTGCTGGAGCAGGTGCAGGAGGGCGAGCATGGCGAGCTGGCCGGCGCGCTGGATGCCGAGCTGATCGAAGACCGCGTGTACGCGCTGACCCCCAAGGGCGAGGTGATCGATCTGCCGCAAGGTGCCACGCCGCTGGATTTTGCATATCACGTGCACACCATGGTCGGGCATCGCTGCCGTGGCGCGCGCGTCAACGACCGTATCGTGCCGCTGACCTACCGGCTGCGCAGCGGCGACCGCGTGGAGATCATGACCGCCAAGGAAGCGGACCCGCGCCGCGATTGGCTGCTGGCCTCCAACGGCTTTCTGGCCAGCGGGCGCTCGCGCGACAAGGTGCGCGCCTGGTTCCATAAGCTGGACCGCGCGCGCAACGTGCAGGCGGGCAAGGACTTGCTTGATCGCGAGCTCAAGCGCCTGGGCCTGCAGCATGCGGATCTGAGCGTGGCCGCGCGCAAATTCCACGCCGAAAACATCGACGAGCTGTATATCCAGGTCGCCCTGGGCGATACCGGCCCGAACCAAGTCAGCCGTGCATTGCTGGAGGCCGAGCGCGCCGCGTCCCAGCCGGCAGTACCGGCACCCCCGCGGCCGACCGCGCGGCGCGATGGGTTGGGGAAATCCAAATTCACCGTCGAGGGAGTGGGAAATTTGCTGGTGCAGTTGGCGCGTTGCTGCCAGCCGGTGGCCGGCGAGCCGATTGCCGGCTACCTCACTCGCGGCCGTGGCATCACCGTGCACCGCACCGACTGCGCGGCACTGGCGCGCCTGGCGGCCGCCCACCCGCAGCGCGTGTTGCCGGTGGAGTGGGGCAAGGCCGGCAGCGGCTACGAGGTGGATGTGCAGGTGCGCGCGGTGGACCGCCGCTGGCTGCTCAAGGACATCACCAACCTGATCGCCCAGGAAGACGCGCACGTGCTGGAAATCAACAGCGACAACGTTCGCGATACCGGCAGGGCGCAACTGCGGCTGCGCTTGAAGGTCAGCGATTACGGCCAGCTGTCCGGCCTGCTTGGCAAGCTGGATGCGCTGCCCGGGGTGAGCGAGGTGCGGCGGCTGGGCTGAGGACGCCGCTTACCTGGAAGGTGCGCCCCGGTGTGAAACACACAGCCCATGAGGGGCGAGAGCTGTGCTTGCCTGACGATTCCCGATTCCCGATTCCCGATTCCCGATTCCCGATTCCCGAAGAGCCCACGCCGCCTTCGCAACCTCCACCGCTACCATGATGCGGTGAACGCGTCCCCGTCAGGTCGCGCCAAGGATGGACGCCACCGTATGTCTTTGCTCCCGCGCTGGGCCAGATCGCCCCGCCTCTGGGCGCCACTGCGCAGCCGCGCGCTCTGGCGCATGGTGTTGGCGCTGTGCGTCTGCCTGTTGCTCACCGTGGTCGTGCTGCGCAGGCCGCTGGCCGACTGGCTGTGGCCGGACACGCGCATCCAGCAACTGTTGCAGCGGGGCGATGCTGCCTTGGCGCGCGGCCAGCTCAGCGCCGCCAACGGCAGCGGTGCGCGGGAACTGTTCGCCGCCGCACTTGCACTGGACAGCGACCGTGGGGAAGCCCGGACCGGGCTGGCGCGGACCGGCGCTGCTGCGGTAGTGCAGGCACGTGCAGCGGTTGCAGCAGGCGATGTCGCAGCAGCGCAGCGCGCGCTGGCGCTGGCCACCGCCCTGGAGGCGCCGCAGGCGCAGATCGCCCCGGTTGCGGCGCGGCTGCGCGCGCTGCAGGCGCGTCGGGTCGGGCTGGATGCCTTATTGGCGCAGGCGGCGGCTGCCCAGCAGCAGGGCCGCCTGGACGGCACGCCGGAGAGTGCGTTGCCGCTCTACCAACGCATCCTGACCCTGGCGCCTGACCGCACCGACGCACTGGAAGGCCGCGAAGACGCCTTGACCGATCTGTTGGCGCAGGCACGCTACGCACTGGCGCGCGATGAGCTCGGCGAGGCCTCGGCGCTGCTGGCCGCGGCCAAGCGTTACGACGCCGGGCATGTCGACATGCCGCTCACCGAAGGCCAGTACCACCGCGTGCTGGAGCAACGGCGTCAACGTGCGCAGGCCTTGCTGCGACGTGGTCGCCTGGCCCCGGCTGCGCGCGATTTCAACGCGGTGCTGGCCGCCGAACCGGACGATGGGGCCGCCCAGCGGGGCCGCGACCAGGTGGCGGACGAGTACGCCGCACAGGCCAGCCGGCAGGCGGCGGATTTCCACTTCGACGATGCGTTGCAATCCTTGGGTCAGGCGCAGCAATTGGCGCCGGGCGCCGCGTCGATCGTGCAGGCCGGGCAAGCGATTGCGCGCGCGCGCGACGCCCAGCGCGGCCCGGACGCGAGCCTGTCGCGGGGCACGCGCGAGCGCCGTCTGCGGGCATTGCTGCAGCGCGTTGCCGATGCCCAAGCGCAGCAACACTGGATGACACCGCCCGGCGCCAGCGCCTACGACGCCGTGCGTGCCGCGCAGGCGCTGGCGCCGCGCGATCCGCGTGTGCTACGGGCAGCGGCGCGCGTGGTACCGGCCAGCCAACGTTGTTTCGAGGACGAACTGCGCAACAACCGCCTGCGTGCCGCACGTGGGTGCCTGGATGCCTGGCAGGCGCTGACACCCAATGCCGATGCATTGGCCGGTGCGCGACGCCGCCTTGCACAGCGCTGGGTGGCGGTCGGGAGCGAGCGGCTGGGCCAGGAGGACGCAGCCTTCGCCCGCCGTGCGCAGGACGAGGCGCATCAGCTGGATCCGGGTTTGCCGGAACTGGCCGAATTCACGCGGCGGGTCAAGGCGGTGGCCGAACAGCGGTGAGCGGTTGCTGGTGATGTGGGCAACTTGGAAGCCCGCCGAGCGTGTGCAGTCCCACGGTCTAAGGCCCGTGTTGCATCAGGTACGGGCACAGTCCCACGCTTCAAGCCCCCATATTTGCATCAGATGCGATGCGTGCTGCAGACGCAGGTGGACCAAGCTGTGCAGCCTTCAACCAGCACGCGATACAAGCTGCGATGCACACTCCCTTCTTCCACCGGAAAAGGTGCTCCGAAGGGGCGGATGAGGGTACGTGCGCAGCCTCGCGATGCGGCGAAGGCGGATCAATCGCCAATCACTGCGTGTCCTGGGGCGTTTCGTGATGCAAACGATCCAGGCGCCAATCCCTAGCCGCCTGCTCACCCCGCAATAAACAACTCGCGTACCGTCGCCCGTGCTGCGTCCAGCGAAAAATGCTCGGCCACGTTGCGCAAGCCGTTATCGGCCAAGCGCTGCCACAACGTCGCATCTCGATACAGCCGCACGATTGCAGCGGCGAAGGCGTCCGCATCGTCGGCGACGCACACATCCTCGCCATCGCGCAGGTGCATGCCTTCCACCGCGCAGGTGGTGCCGACCACCGGCTGGCCGTGCGCCATGCTGAGATTGATCTTGCCTTTCACGCCCGCGCCAAAACGCAGCGGCGCCACCGCGATACGTGCGCTGTCCATGAACGGAACCAGATCCGGAACGTGACCATGCAGCTGCACGCCGGGGCATTCGTCGGCCAACAATCGCAGGGCGTCGGGCAGGTCGGCACCGATGCAGTGGAAGACCACCTCGGGCAGCTGCGCACGGACCTGCGGAAAGATGTCACTGATGAACCACTGTACCGCATCCACATTCGGCGGATGACGAAAGCCGCCGACGAAGACCAGGTCGCGGCGCTGCGCGAAGCTGTGGCCGCTGCCGGCGACCTCATGCAGGTTGGACAGCAGGGCGGTGCGGATGTGTGGCGCATCCGCGCGCAACTGCGCCTGTTCTGCGGCAGACACCAGCAAGGTGACATCGGTGGCCGCCATGATCTCGAGCTCGCGCACGCGGGTGCGTTCTGCGCTACGCAGCAGATTGGCATCGCCGGCCAGCTCGGCACCGCGGCGTTCGCGCAGGTAATGCAGGTCGACGGTATCGAACAAGGTGCGCGCCTGGCGCGCATATTGCCTGAGCAACGGCAGGCAGGCATGCGCCACGTGGTGGCGCACCAGCAGCACCACCGCAAATCGCGCACCATGGCTGCGCAGCCAGCTGCCGATGCCTTCGAGAAACGGCGCGTACCAGACTTCGACACCGAGCTGCTGCAATGCCTGGGTGTGGCGCCCGGCGTGTTCGCGGCGCGTCGGCACGAAGACGACATGCGCGCCTTCTTCGCGCAGCAGTCGGATCAGGTTGAACTGCCGCAGCGAGCCTGAGTCGCGGTCCGGCTGCGGCACGCACTCGTCCAGGATCAAGACCTGTCGCTGGTGGCGGTGCAGCAGTGCCGGCCCGGGCACCGTACCTGCCGGCAGCTGCGTTTTCAGCGGCTGCTGCCATTTTTCGGCGAAGACGCTCTGATTGCGT
Organism: Xanthomonas citri pv. citri; assembly: GCF_000961215.1. NCBI lineage: Bacteria > Pseudomonadati > Pseudomonadota > Gammaproteobacteria > Lysobacterales > Lysobacteraceae > Xanthomonas > Xanthomonas citri. Next base: position 3,632,658 of record NZ_CP008998.1, on the reverse strand, counting down.
ACCTGGTAGGCCTTCACCCCGGTACGCGTGTCGGTGCCATTGCTGGTGCCCTCGTCATGCACCACAACGCTGGCCGGCTGCACCAGCACCTGATATCCGGCCGCGCGAACTGCAAACGCCAGATCGGTGTCTTCGTAATACGCCGGCATGTAGCGCCGGTCCAGCCCGCCCAGCGTGTGCAACAGCGCGCGCGGTAGCGCGATTGCCGCGCCCGAGCAGTAGTCCATCGCGCGTACATATGCATAACGTGGGTCTTCGGACGATTCAAAGCGGCCGTAGCTCCAGGCGCTGCCATCGCCGAAGACCACGCCGCCGGATTCCTGCAGGCGCCCGTCCGGATACACCAGTTGCGCGCCGACCAGGCCGGCGCCCGGATGCTGGGCAAAGGTGTCGATCAACCGGTCCAGCCAGCCGGGCTGCGGAATGGTGTCGTTGTTGAGCAGCACCACGAAATCGCCGCGGGCCAGTGCGATGCCGTCGTTGCAGGCCGCGATGAAGCCGCCGTTGCTCGCACGCAGGTGATAGTGCAGACCGGCGATCTGCGGCAACTGTTCAGCGGTGGCGTCGCTGCTGCCGTCGTCCACGACGATGATTTCCACACTCAGCAGCGGCGGATGCGCCGCCAGCGCGCGCAGGCAGGCCAAGGTGTGCGCAATGTGGTTGTAGACCGGAATCACCACCGTCACCCGCGGGGTAGGGCTGTGCGGCAGCGCGAACGCCGCGAACGGGGCGGCCTGCGGCAGCCACAGCGGCGTGCCCACGGCGACCGGGGGCGCCTGCGTGTGCACGCGAATGCGTTGCCAGGTGGCGCGCCAGCCGCGCGTGCGCATGCTGGCCACGCTGCGGTGGATCAGGCCGAGGACGCGATTGAACAGATAGCGCGCATCGGCCAAAGACATCGACATTGCGTTGGAACTCCAGCGTGGTGGGGCAGTGAAACGTGGCGAGCAGAGCGAGGGTCGAGGCAATCGTTGCATCTGCCAGCGCAGTGTGCGAGCCATGCCTGCGCTGCTGCCGAGAACACCTCGCGCCTAGCGAAGCGGCATCGGTCGCTTTGTTAGCCGCTCTTAACGGCCGACGGGCCGGCAGGTCACAGCCATGACAGCGCTGCGCTAGACTCGCCGCACTCTACATTCTCGCATTCCTGTGCCCCGACGCCACGACAACGACGCTCCCGACGATTTCGAGGACGACACCAACGCGCAAGGCTCCCGCTGGCAACGCAGACTCATCGTCTGGGGATTTGCCGCGTTCGCGCTGGCGCTCGGTTTCCTGATTCCCTATACGGTGTATCTGAACAAGCAGGTCACCCAGCGCTTTGGCGAACTGCGTTGGCAGATCCCCACCCGCGTGTACGGCCGGCCGCTGGTGCTCGTGCCGGGCAACGCACTGGATGCGGCCACGCTGAAGACCGAGCTGGACGCGGCGTCGTACCGCGACGACGGTCAGGCGAAGCTGGCCGGCACCTACCAGCAGGACGGCAGCCGCTTCACCATCGCCAGCCGCGGCTACATCGATGTGGATGGACGCGTGCCGGCGCGCCGTATCGAAGTCAGCCTGGCCGGTGGGCGCGTGGCCAGCCTGCGCGACGCCGGCGACCGCAAGGCGCTCAAGAGCGCACGCCTGGACCCGGCGCGCATCGCCACCCTGTACGGGCAGAAGCAGGAAGAACGCCGCCTGGTGCGCATGGAAGAAGTGCCCGAGCTGCTGGTCACCGGCCTGCAGGCGGTGGAAGACCGCGACTTCAACAGCCATCACGGCATCGATCTGAGCGGCATGGTGCGCGCGGCCTGGATCATGGCGCGCTCCGGCGGCCAGGTCCGCCAGGGCGCCAGCACCCTGACCCAGCAGTTGGCCCGTAGCGGCCTGCTCGGCATCGGCAAGGAACAGACGCTCACGCGCAAGTTCAACGAGATCCTGTACGCGGTGATCATGGAGGCGCGCTACGACAAGCGCACCATCCTGGAGGCCTATCTCAACCAGGTCTATCTGGGCCAGCGCGGCGGGCAGGCGATCCACGGCGTGTCGTCGGGCGCGGAACTGTGGTTCGGTCGCGAACTCAATTCGATGACCACCGAGCAGATCGCATTGTTGATCGGGCTGGTCAAGGGGCCGTCGTACTACGACCCGCGGCGCAACCCGGAACGCGCGCTGGACCGACGCAATTTCGTGCTCGGCAAGCTGCACGAAAACAATCTGATCAACGACGCCGAATACAAGCGCGCGCTGGCTGCGCCGTTGGGCGTGCCGATCGAGCCTGGCCTGGTCGCTGCCAACCGTTTTCCGGCGTATGTGGACCTGGTGCGGCGCCAGCTGGCGCACGACTATCCGGAAGGCGTGCTGCAGGGCGCCGGCATGAGCGTGCTTACCGGCATGTCGCCGTCGGCGCAGGCGTATGCCGAAGGCGCAGTGACCGGCACCATCAAGCGGCTGGACAACAAGAAACGCCCGCCGCTGCAGGCGGGGTTGGTGCTTACCGACGTGCATAACGGCGATGTGCTCGCCGTGGTCGGCAGCCGCGATGTGGCCAAGCCGGGTTTCAATCGTGCGGTGGAAGCGCAGCGGCAGGTGGGCTCGTTGCTCAAGCCGTTCGTCTACATGCTGGCCTTGGCCTCGCCGGACCGCTGGGCGCTGTCCAGCTGGGTCGACGACTCGCCGGTGACCGTGCAGCTCAGCCGCGGCAAGACCTGGTCGCCGGGCAATTCCGACAACCGCAGCCACGGCACGGTGCGCCTGGTCGATGCGCTGGCGCATTCCTACAACCAGGCCACGGTGCGGGTGGGCATGCAGGTCGGCGCGGACCGCATCGCGCAGCTGATCCAGGTGTTGGCCGGTATCAAGGCCGAGCCCAATCCGGCGCTGATCCTGGGCACCACCGACCAGAGCCCGTATGGCATGGCGCAGCTGTATCAGTTCCTGGCAGCCGGCGGCGAGATCCAGCCGCTGCATGCGGTGCGCGGTGTGCTCGACCCGCAAGGCAAGCTGCTCAAGCGCTACGACAAGACCCCGGCGCCGGCGCAGGAAGGCGATTCGGTGGCCGCCAACCTCATCAGCATCGGCCTGCAGCAGGTGGTCAGCGGCGGCACCGCGCGGCAGTTGCTGGGCGATGGCCTGGGGCGCCTGTCGTCGGCCGGCAAGACCGGTACCTCCAACGACGGTCGCGACAGCTGGTATGCCGGCTACACCGGCGATCATCTGGCGGTGATCTGGATGGGCAACGACCAGAACGCCGAAACCGGCTTGTATGGCGCCACCGGCGCGATGCGGGTGTGGTCGAGCATCTTCGCCCGCCTGCCGAGTGCGCCATTGAAGGTCAGCGGCAAAGGTCTGGATTGGCAGTGGGTGGACGCCAGCGGCACCGGCGTCACCGACCCGGGTTGCCCGGGTGCGCGCCAGTTCCCGTTCGTGGTCGGCTTCACGCCGGCCTACGCGCCGTGCGCGGGCAACGCGCCGTCGATCGAAGCCGCGCCCGGCGAAGCGGCCGCACCTGCCGAACAATCCAGCGGCGGTGGCTGGCGCCGCTTCTTCGGTCTGGAAAAGAAGCCCGAAGACCCTGCCGCCGCACCTGCCGCGGCCCCACCCACGCGTTGATTGGAACGACCCCATGAACCGAATGCACCGTTTGCTCGCCCCGATCGGCGTCCTGGCCGCACTCACCGCCTGCGTCAGCGCACCACCCGCGCCGCCGCCGACCCCGGTGGACCCGACGACCCCGACCCAGCGGCTGTTGCTGATCGAACGCGAAGCCGGCGCGGACGACACCGAACTGTCGGTGCAGCCGCTGCGCGACCCGCAGGTGGATGATTTGCGCGAGACCGCCAAGAGCAAACGCCAGGCCGGCGATCTGGCCGGCGCCGCTGCGGCCCTGGATCAGGCGCTGGGCTTGGTGTCGGGCGACCCGGCGATTCTGCAGGAACGTGCCGAAGTGTCCGTGCTGCAGGCCGACTGGCCAGCGGCCGAACGCCTCGCCAAGCAGGCGATCGACCTGGGGTCCAAGACCGGGCCGTTGTGCCGTCGGCACTGGGCGACCATCGAGCAATCGCGTCTGGCGCGTGGCGAAAAGGAAAACGCCGCCTCTGCCAAGGCGCAGATTGCCGGTTGCACCGTGGCAGGCGTGAAGCGGTACTGAGACCGGCGATCGAAGCGACTGCGCACCGCAAGGCGGGCGCGGTGGATGCCTTGGATGGCCGTGTCCTTCGTGCGCTTGGAATGCCTGGAGCACTTCGAGCCAAGGTGAGGAGGGGGCTCCTGGCTGCCCGGTGCGGTTTCAGCAAGCACAGGCGCACCTGACGGTTGCTGGCGCAGCAGCGGGATGTGCGCAATCCATCAAGTGCAACCCAGGCAGCATCACCGCGCACGCGCTAGGCTGTCGTGCTTCCTGTCCGTTTTTCGTTCGGTCCCATGTCCCAACTTGCCACTGCCAGCATCCAAGCGCTCAGCGAGGGCGGGGCGCTTGCGCGCCAGCTCGACGCGTTCGCGCCACGTGCTGCGCAGTTGCGCCTGACCGGGACGATCGCCGAGGCGTTCGAGCAGCGCGATGTATTGCTGGCAGAGGCCGGCACCGGCACCGGCAAGACCTACGCCTATCTGGTGCCGGCGTTGCTGTCCGGGCTCAAGACCATCGTTTCCACCGGCACGCGCGCGCTGCAGGATCAGCTGTTCCATCGCGATCTACCGCGTGTGCGCGCCGCGCTGGGCGTGGGGCTGCGCAGTGCGTTGTTGAAGGGGCGCGCCAACTACCTGTGCAAGTACCGCACCCAGCAGGCACGTGGCGAACCGCGCTTTGCCACGCCCGAACAGGTCTCGCAGTTCCAGCGCATCGTGGCCTGGAGCGGGCGCACCCAGTTCGGCGACATGGCCGAGCTGGAAGCCTTGCCGGACGACTCGCCGCTGCTGCCGATGGTGACCTCCACCGTCGACAATTGCCTGGGCACCGACTGCCCGTTCTACAGCGAGTGCTTCGTGGTGCAGGCGCGCCAGCGTGCGCAGGCGGCCGATCTGGTGGTGGTCAATCACCACCTGCTGCTGGCCGATCTGGCGCTCAAACAGGAAGGTTTCGGCGAAATCCTGCCCGGTGCGCAGGCCTTCGTCATCGACGAAGCGCATCAGTTGCCCGAACTGGCGGCCAATTTCTTCGGCGAGAGTTTCGGCATGCGGCCATGGCAGGAGTTGGCGCGCGATTGCATGGTCGAAGCGCGCCTGGTTGCCGGCGCGCAGGCCAGCCTGCAGGCACCGATCCTGGCGCTGGATGAGGCCTTGCGCAGCCTACGCGCCGGAATGGAAGGGCTGCCGCCACGCGGCACGCAATGGCGTGCGCTGGCCAAGCCGCAGGTGCGCGAAGGGTTCGATGCCGTGCTGTCGTCGCTGGCACGGTTGGGCGAATCCCTGCTGCCATTGCGTGAGGCTTCACCGGGTTTCGACGGCTGCACGGCACGTGCGCAAGAGGCGTTGAGCCGCCTGTCGCGCTGGCTGGGCGAAGATCTGCCGGTGGCCGATTTCGCGCAGGATCCGCCGGAAGAGACCGTCGACAACGATGTACTCTGGTACGAACTCAGCCCGCGCGGCTTCCGCTGTCAGCGCACGCCCCTGGATGTCTCCGGCCCGCTGCGCGAACACCGCGAAAAGTCGCAGGCGGCCTGGGTATTCACCTCGGCCACGCTGGCGGTGGGCGGCGAGTTCGACCACATCGCGCAGCGGCTGGGCCTGAGCGATCCGGTGACCTTGCTGCAACCCAGCCCGTTCGATTGGGCGCGTCAGGCCTTGTGCTACCTGCCGCCGAACCTGCCCGATCCGGCCGCACGCGGGTTCGGCACTGCCTTGATCGGCGCGCTGACGCCGGTGCTGGAAGCCTCCAACGGCCGTGCGTTCTTGCTGTTCGCCTCGCACCGCGCGCTGCGCGAAGCGGCCGAAGCCTTGCGCGGCGCGCCATGGCCGTTGTTCGTGCAGGGCGAGGCGCCGCGCGCGACCTTGCTGCAGCGGTTCCGCGATTCCGGCAATGGCGTGCTGCTGGGCTCGGCCAGTTTCCGCGAGGGCGTGGACGTGGTGGGCGACGCCTTGAGCGTGGTGGTGATCGACAAGCTGCCATTCGCCGCACCCGACGACCCGGTGTTCGAAGCGCGCCTGGATGCGATCCGTCGCGAGGGCGGCAACCCGTTCCGCGACGAACAACTGCCACAGGCGGTGATCGCGCTCAAGCAGGGCGTGGGCCGGCTGATCCGCAGCGAAACCGACCGTGGCGTGCTGGTGCTGTGCGACCCGCGGCTGGTGAACAAGAGCTACGGCCGCACCTTCATGAAGTCGCTGCCGCCGTTTGCGCGCACGCACGCCATTGCCGATGTGCAGGCGTTTTTTGGCGTTGAACCGGCGGTGGGCGACAATGGCGCGCTCGCGTTGCCGGTCGGCGGCGACCGATCTTCTTCTTCCTGATTGCGGCCCCGCCATGAACGTCCTCGCTTTCGAAACCTCCACCGAAGCCTGCTCCGTTGCGCTGCACGTGGATGGTCGCGTGATCGAGCGCTTCGAACTGGCGCCGCGTCGCCACGCCGAACTGGCCTTGCCTTGGGCCGATGCGCTGCTCGCCGACGCCGGCATCACCCGTCGCCAGCTCGATGCGATTGCGGTTGGCCGCGGCCCCGGCGCGTTCACTGGCGTGCGTCTGGCGATCGGCATTGCGCAAGGGATCGCGCTGGCCCTGGATCTGCCGGTGCTGGCCGTTTCCACGTTGCAAGTGTTGGCCTTGCGTGCGCCGGCAGAGGCCAGGCATGTGCTGGCCTGCATCGATGCGCGCATGGGCGAGGTCTATGCCGGGGTGTTCGCGCGTAACGAGGATGGGTTGCTAGAACTTGCCCCGGAGCGCGTGTGCACGCCCGATGCGGTGGTCATGCCCGAGACGGCGCAGCGCGTGGCTGGGGTGGGAACCGGATTTGCGGCCGCCGACGGACTGCTGCAGCAGCGCCTTGCCGCACAATTGAGCAGCGTTGATGCCAGTGCCTTGCCGCATGCCGCCGATCTGCTCACGCTTGCGGTGCCTGCGCTGCAGCGGGGCGAAGGGCTGGCGCCGGAGCGCGTGGAACCGGCGTACCTGCGCGACAACGTTGCACTCACCCTGGTCGAGCAACAGGCCGCCCGCGCAGCGAAGGCGGCCGCCGCCGCGCCATGACACACGGCGATCTCGAACGCGCGCGGTTTCGCGGTTGCCTGCTCGGTCTTGCGGTGGGCGATGCGCTCGGCACCACGCTGGAATTCTGCGCGCCGGGCAGCTTCACGCCGATCGACGACATGCGCGGCGGCGGCCCGTTCGCCCTGCGAGCAGGGCAGTGGACCGACGACACTTCGATGGCGCTGTGCCTGGCGCACAGCCTGCTGCATCGGCAGGGGTTCGATGCGGCCGACCAGATGAACCGCTATTGCAACTGGTATCAGCACGGCTACCTCAGCAGCACCGGCCACTGTTTCGATATCGGCAACACCGTGCGCCAGGCGCTGGAGCGTTATCTGGATGGCGGCCCCGCCTTCAGCGGCAGCGCCGATCCGCGCGCGGCCGGCAATGGATCCCTGATGCGGTTGGCGCCGGTGGCGATGTACTACGCGCATCGCCCCGACGAGCTTGCCGAGCGCGCCGCCGACAGTTCGCGCACCACCCATGCCTCTGCCGAGGCGCTGGATGCCTGCCGGTTGTTCGCGTTCCAGCTGCGCGCGGCGCTGCTCGGAAATGCGCGCGATCAGGTGCTGCATGCGCAGCCGGAAGCATTGCTGACGCCTGCAGTCCACGTATTGGCGATCCGCGACCATGTGTCCGTGCCCGCAGCGCGGATTCGCGGCACGGGCTACGTCATCGATTCGCTGTCGGCAGCGTTGTGGTGCTTTGCCACCACCGATAGCTTCGACGAGGCCGTGCTGCGTGCCGCCAACCTGGGCGACGATGCGGATACCACCGCGGCGATCTGTGGGCAGCTTGCCGGCGCGTTCTACGGCATCGAGGGCATCCCGGCCGCCTGGCGCGAGCGCGTGCAGGATGCGGCAGAGATTGTTGTGCTGGCAGACCGATTGTATGAGGCGGGGCAGGTCGCCTAGCAGCGTGGGCGGCAGCGCCGTCATCCGATTCGCAGCACGCCATCGTCGGCGCGCCGATCAGGCGCACACTGCTTCAGCGATCGTCGTGCAGCTCGCCGCCGGGCAGGAACAGCCAGGTGCGCGTGACCTGCAGGATGTCCACATCGTCCTTGGTCTTGGGCAGTGGCGGAAACGGCTGCGCCAGTTGCACCACGCGCAGCGCGGCATCGTCCAGCAACGGAACCCCGCTGGAGACCAGCACGCGGCTGCTTTCCACGCTGCCGTCGCGGCGTACGCCCACGCTGATGACCACCTTGCCGCCTAGCCGGCGGCGGCGCGCGTCGTCCGGATAATTCAGGTTGCCCACGCGCTCGGCGCGGTCCACCCAGGCCCGCAGATAGTTCGCGTACGCGTATTCGCGGGTACTGGCGGAGACGAACTTGCGGTTCGGGCGCTTGGCGTATTGTTCCGAGCGCAGATGCACTTCGGCGGCGAGCCGGGCCATTTCGGCATCGCGCTGGATGCGTTGCGCCTCGGCCGGGGTGAGCGGGTCGGTCTGCGGATTCGGCTGCGGCGTCGGCACGGCCTGTTCACCACGACGGCTGGTCACCACGCGGGTCTGGGTAGGCTCGGGTGCGTTCACGCTGGTGGCGCGTTGCGCCTGTGGTGCCAGCCCGGTGCGGTCCTGCGGCACCACGCCGGGCTGGCTGTCCCGGGGGCGTTGCGCGGTGGCGTGATCGCCCCCGCCCTGCTGGTTGGCCTGGGCCAGGAAGTCGGCCTGCTTGGGCGTCAGTGGGGTGCTGGTCTGGCTGAAGATCACATCCAGCGTCGGCACCAACGGTGCGTCCTCGCTGACCGCAAAGCCCACCCCCAGGATCAGCACGCCATGCAGCAGCAGCGAGATCACCAGCGTCATCATCAGCCGGCGACCGTCGTCCATCGGTGCCGGCAGGGCCGCGGCCGTGCTCATTGCGCGGCGCCGGCCTCGATCGCATCGAACAGCAGCCCGGCGATGTTCAGGCCGAACTGCGCATCCAGTTCGCGCACGCAGGTGGGGCTGGTGACGTTGACCTCGGTCAGGTAATCGCCGATCACGTCCAGGCCGACGAAGCGCATGCCGCGACGGCGCATTTCCGGGCCTACCTGCGCGGCGATCCAGCGGTCGCGTTCGGACAATGGCCGGCCTTCGCCGCGCCCGCCGGCGGCCAGGTTGCCGCGGAATTCGTCGCCCTGCGGAATCCGCGCCAGGCAGTAATCCACCGGCAAGCCGTCCACCAGCAGGATGCGCTTGTCGCCGGCAGTGATGTCGGGGATGAAGCGCTGCGCCAGGGTCAGTTTGCGGTTGCCGTCGGTCAGCGTTTCCAGGATCACGTTGAGGTTGGGGTCGCCGCTGCCGCTGCGGAAGATCGAGCGTCCGCCCATGCCATCGAGCGGCTTGAGCACCGCCTGGCCATGTTCCAGCACGAAGGCCTTGAGCGCGGCGGCATCGCGGCTGACCAGGGTCGGCGGGCAGCATTGCGGAAACAGCAGTGCGGCCAGCTTCTCGTTGTAGTCGCGCAGTCCCTGCGGGTCGTTGACGATCTGCGCGCCGGCGCGCTGCGCCACGCTCAGGACCTGGGTGTCGTAGACGAACTCCGCATCCACCGGCGGGTCCTTGCGCATCAGCACCACCTGGCCGGGCCCGAACGCCAGTTCGGCGAACTCGCCCAGCGTGAACCAGCTGGTCTTGTCCTCGCGCACGCTCAGCGGCGCCACCTGCGCCACCGCGCGCCCTTCGCGCAGGCTGAGCCCGCCGGGGCGCACGTAGTGCAGACGGTGGCCACGGCGCTGGGCTTCCAGCAACATGGCAAACGTAGTGTCTTTGGCGATCTTGATGGAGGCGATGGGATCCATCACCACAACGACGTCGAGCGACATGGGGCTAAACCTTTCGAACAGGCTGCCGATGGTAACTTCAAGCGATGGGCGATGGCGCGCCCGGCGGGTCGTAGTGCGCGACTTGCCGGCCGGGACGCACCCAGACGTGGTCGGAACGTCCGCCTGGCGGGGCCCCGGCAATGCGCCCTTGACAGTCGATGCGGGTCTTGGGATATACATGCAGTTTCGTAGCGACGTCGGAAGGGATGAAGCGTCGCGCGCCCGGGGATATTTGCATGAGTGAAAACATTGCTGCGGGTGGGGAACTCGCAGGACTGAAGGTGATGGTCATCGATGACTCGAAAACCATTCGCCGCACCGCCGAAACGCTGCTGAAGCGGGAAGGTTGTGAAGTAGTGACAGCAACGGATGGTTTCGAGGCACTGGCCAAAATTGCGGACCAGCAACCTCAGATCATTTTCGTCGACATCATGATGCCGCGCCTGGATGGGTACCAGACGTGCGCGTTGATCAAGGGCAACCAGCTCTTCAAATCGACGCCGGTGATCATGTTGTCGTCCAAGGACGGCCTGTTCGACAAGGCACGCGGCCGCATCGTCGGTTCCGAGCAATATCTGACCAAGCCGTTCACCCGTGAAGAACTACTGAGCGCGATCCGCACGTACGTCCACGCCTGACCAGGGGGAAAGGCAACATGGCTCGAATTATATTGATCGAGGACTCGCCCACCGACAGGGCAGTCTTCAGTCAATGGCTGGAAAAAGCAGGCCATACGGTCGTCGCCACCGATAATGCAGAAGAGGGGCTTGAGCTGGTTCGCAGCCAGGCGCCCGATCTTGTGTTGATGGATGTGGTGTTGCCCGGCATGAGCGGCTTCCAGGCAACCCGTGCTCTCGCACGCGACCAGGCAACCAAGGACATTCCCGTGCTGCTGGTCAGCACCAAGGGCATGGAAACCGACAGGGCCTGGGGTTTGCGACAAGGTGCCAGCGACTACATCGTCAAGCCGCCGCGCGAAGACGATCTGATCGCGCGCATCAGACAATTGGTGCGTTGATGCGCTCTCCATTCGACATTCTCGAAGACTACGAGCGTCGTAGTCTGGCGCACGCCACGCCGCTGCCGGAACGCCAGTTCTCGGCCGATATCTGGCGCGGCGTGGGGTATCGCGTCGGTACCCGGCGATTGGTCTCGGACTTCCGCGAAGTCGCGGAAATCGTGCCGATGCCGCCGGTCACTCCGGTGCCGGGCGCACAGTCCTGGCTGCTGGGCGTGGGCAACCTGCGCGGCAATCTGTTCCCGGTGATCGATCTGAAGCAGTTCCTGGAGGGCCGTCGCACGGTGCTGCAGGAAGGCCAGCGTGTGCTGATCATGCGTCAGAGCGGCGGCGACGTCGCGCTGACCATCGATGAGCTGTACGGCCAACGCAGCTTCGAGCAGGTTCAGGCGGTGGAACCCGGCGAGTTGGCGCAAGGCCGCTACGCCCATTTCATCGACCGTGCCTTCCGCAACGAGACGCAGGACTGGGGTGTGTTTTCCCTGGCGTTGCTGTCGCGCACTCCTGAATTCCGGCAGGCCGCGGCCTAAGCCGCGACCCCGCCACGTCATACAGATCGAGGTCGAACCATGAGTACCGCCCCGGACGCCCGCAAGACCAACAAGCTCGGCAGCGTCAGCACCAGCTTCTGGCTCGGCTTGCTGGTGTTGTCGATGATCGTGTTTGGCGCCAACACCGGCGTCGCGACTTGGCAGGGCAGTCGTCTTGCCGGTGCCGGCACCGGCGCGGCCGACTTGCAGGTGCTTTCGCAGCAGCTGGCCAACCAGGGCCGCGAAGCGGTGTCCGGCGACGCCAAGGCCTTCGCCGCATTCAAGGAAACCAAGGGCCGCATCGACGGCACGGTCAGCGAGCTGGATGGCCGTTACGGCCAGGAAAGCTCGATCGCCAGCTCGATGGCGCAGCTCAAGGCGACCTGGGTGCCGCTGAGCAAAAACGCCGATCAGGTCATCGCCAGCGAGCCGGCGGTGCTCGGTCTGGCCGGCAACGCCGAACGCTTCTCCGGCAGCGTGCCGCAGTTGCAGGCGCAGTTGAACGAAGTGGTGCGCGCGATGACGGTCAGCGGCGCGCCTGCCTCGCAGATCTACAACACGCTGCAGCAGGTGGTGGTCGCCGGCACCATGGCACGCCGGGTCACTGAAATGCGCGCCGGTGGCGCCAATGCAGCCGCCTCGGGCGACGCACTGGCACGCGATTCGGTGGTGTTCACGCAGATGCTCGAAGGCCTGCGCACAGGCAACGAAGAACTCGGCATCGCCGCGGTGCGCAACCCGGCCGCGTTGTCGGCGCTGGAGCAGTCGCAGGCGCAGTGGACGACGATGAAGAAAGACGTCGACGCCATCCTCGCCAGCTCGCGCAACCTGTTCGCCGCACAGTCCTCGGCCGCCGCACTGACGGCCGGCTCCGGCAAGATGCTCGAAGACAGCAAGAAGCTCTTCGATGCGTTCTCGGCGTTCGGTTCGGTGCGCGATACGCGCCTGTTCCCGAACTTCTGGCTGGGCGTGGTGTCCGGCCTGGTCGCGCTGCTGGCGATCATCGGCTTCGTGTGGAGCTCGGTGCGCGTGCGGACCCGCGAGCAGGACGTGCGCTACCAGTCGCAGGTGGAATTCAACAGCCGCAACCAGCAGGCGATTATGCGGTTGCTGGACGAAATCAGCTCGCTCGGTGAGGGCGACCTGACCGTGAAGGCCTCGGTGACCGAGGACATGACCGGCGCCATCGCGGACGCGATCAATTACGCCGTGGACGAACTGCGCCACCTGGTGACCACCATCAACGACACCTCCGCGAAGGTGGCCGTGTCGACCCAGGAAACCCAGGCCACGGCCATGCAACTGGCCGAAGCGGCCGGCCAGCAGGCCAACCAGATCACGACTGCCTCCGAGCGCATCAGCGAAATCGCTGCCAGCATCGAACAGGTGTCGCGCAACTCCACCGAGTCGGCCGAAGTGGCGCAGCGCTCGGTGGTCATCGCTGCCGAGGGTGCCGGCGTGGTGCGCGAGACGATTCAGGGCATGGACCAGATCCGCGACCAGATCCAGGAAACCTCCAAGCGCATCAAGCGGCTGGGCGAATCCTCGCAGGAGATCGGCTCGATCGTGGAACTGATCAACGACATTTCCGAGCAGACCAACATCCTGGCGCTCAACGCCGCGGTGCAGGCAGCGTCGGCCGGCGAAGCCGGTCGCGGTTTCGCTGTGGTGGCCGACGAAGTGCAGCGCCTGGCAGAACGCACCTCCAGTGCGACCCGACGCATCGAAGGTCTGGTGCAGACCATTCAGGCCGATACCAACGAAGCGGTCAGTTCGATGGAACAGACCACGTCCGAGGTGGTGTCCGGTGCGCGCCTGGCCGAAGACGCCGGCACCGCGCTGACCGAAATCGAGCGCGTGTCCAACGCCTTGAACAACCTGATTAAGAACATCTCCATCGCTGCGCACCAGCAGTCGGCCGCAGCGACGGATATCACACAGACCATGGGCGTGATCCGACAGATCACCAGCCAGACATCGCAGGGTGCGGAGCAGACGGCCGAATCGATCGGCAACCTGGCTCAGCTCGCTGCCGATCTGCGCCGTTCGGTCGCCGACTTCAAGCTGCCGGCGTGACCACGACGCGGAACGGGAAAGGATCAGCAGATGGCGCGTAGTAGCGTTACGTCGATGCAGGAAGTGACCGGTTGCCGCGCTGGCGGCGAGTCGGTCGTAGTCAGGGGGCTGCAATGAGTGCGCTTCGCGATGCGATGAGTCACGCCGCACTGGGCTGGGTCAAGCCAGAGCTGGACGAGACGTTGCGCCAGGCGCGCAACGAGATCGAATATTTTGCCGAAGAACCGTCCGATACCAGTCGGATGCGGTTCTGCGCCGGCTACCTGCACCAGGTGCAGGGCACGCTGCGCATGGTCGAGTTGTATGCGCCGGCGATGGTGGCCGAAGAGCTCGAGCTGCTGGCCCAGGCCGTGCAGGTGGGCGAGGTCGCCGATCGCGATGAAGCCTGCGCGATGCTGATGCGCGGCACCGTCCTGCTGCCCGATTACCTGGAGCGCTTGCAGAACGGGCACCGCGACATTCCGATCGTGTTGTTGCCGCTGCTCAATGAGATCCGCGCCACCCGTGGCCAGCCAGGTCTCAACGAGAGCGTGCTGTTCGCGTTCGACCCGCAGGCCGGTGTTGCCACCGAGGCCGAGCTGGATCATGCGCGCGGCAGTCTGAGCGGGCGCAATCGCGAGCTGCTCGACACCGTCGGCAATGCGGTCAAGGAAGAATTGCTGCGCGTCAAGGACGCGCTGGACCTGCATCTGCGCACCGGCGGCGAGATCGCCGAGCTGCAGACCCAGGTCAACGATCTGGGGAGCGTTGCCGACACCCTCGGCATGATGGGCTTGGGCGTGGCGCGCAGCGTCGTCGTGCAGCAGCGCGATGCGTTGGCACGCGTGGTCGATGGTCAGACCCAGATGGACGAAAGCGTGCTGCTGGATATTGCCGGCGCGCTGCTGTACGTGGATGCATCGCTGGACGATCAGGTGGCCAGCCTCGGCGCCGACCCTGGCGACGGCACCGAAGTCAGCAACAGCGCCAACTCCTCGGAAGTACGCCGCACGGTCGATGTGCTGGCGCAAGAGGCGATCGCCAACTTCGGTGCGGCGCGCGAACATTTCGTCGCCTTCATCGAAACCAACTGGGACCATGCGCGTCTGGCCGAGGTACCGCACCTGCTCGGCGAAGTCGGCGGTGCGTTGCGCATCCTCGAGCTGCCGCAGGCCGCCGATTATCTGGAAGGCGTGCGTCGCTACGTCGATCTGGAATTGATCGGCAAGCAGCGCGTGCCCAGCGGACGCCAGCTGGACACCCTGGCCGACGCGATGGCCAGCCTGGAGTACTACCTGGAAGCCCTGCGCGAGCGCCGTCCCGGCCGCGAAGAGATTCTGGATATCACCCGTAACAGCCTGGAAACGCTGCGTTACTGGCCGCTGCCGTCGGGCCAGCCGTCCGATTTGCCGGTCGGCGCGGACCAGCCGGGCAGCGCGGCCGAGCCGCAGCCGGCGGCCGCCCCGCCGTTGCGGCACGCGGACGCGCCGCAGGCCGCCAACGACGGCGCGTCTTTGCCATCGCTGGAATGGGCGAACGAAACCGTGGTCGAGACGCCGTTCGCTGCCAGCGTGGTGCACGACACCGGCGCTGCCGCGACCGATACGGTGTTCTCGTTCGACCCGGTAGCCGCCGAAGAAACCGTGTCCGGCCAGTCGCACGTGCCGTTCACCGTGGCGCCGCTGGATCTTTCGGACGACGGCGCGCAGGCGCCCGGTGACTGGCACCTGGAAACCACGGAGCAGGCCGCGCCGATCGCCACCTCTGCGTTCGACCCGGTATCGGCCGAGCAGGATGGCAATGAGGTCGCGCAGGTCAGCTACACGGTGGATCTGAGCGCGCTGGAGCAGGAGCACGCCGCCGAGCCGGTGCTTGCCGAGGACGCGCCGCTGCAGATCGAGCAGATCGACCTGCCGGGCGACGCCGATCAGACCGACGCACCGTTGGAGTTCATCGCCGAGAACGCAACGCGTCGCGCGCAGACCAGCATCGAAGACGCTTTCTCGCCGCCGCCAAGTCCGCCGCAGGAAGTGGACGACCCGTTCGTCGAGCCGGCACAGGAACCGCAGGACGTCCCGTCCGAAGCAGCGTCCGAGCCGGTCGCCCCACGCGTGCAACAGGCGGTGGTCAGTGAATTCGAGCTGGACGACGCTTCCGCTGCGTTCCTGGCCCAGCTCGATGCAGCGGCCGCGCAGTTCGACGTGGAGCGCCCGCAGGCACCGACAGCGGCAGCCGATGCGCAACCCGCGCAGGCAAGCGCTGAACCGGTATCCAGCCAAGGCGCTCTGGAGGCTGCCGACGCCGGCATTTTCGGCGGTTTTGGCGACAGCGATATCGACGACGATATCCGCGACGTGTTCCTGGAAGAATTCGACGAAGAATTGGTCAACCTGGGGCAGCTGTTGCCGGTGTGGCGCGCCGCGCCCACCAACCCGGAAACCCTGCGCCCGATCCGCCGCGTCTTCCATACCCTGAAGGGCAGTGGGCGTCTGGTCGGTGCCAGCGTGCTCGGCGAGTTCAGCTGGAAGATCGAGAGCATGCTCAACCGCGTGCTCGATAATTCGCGGCCTGCCAGCCCGGCGGTCGTGTCAATGGTCGAACTGGCCTACGCGGTGTTGCCGCAATTCAATGCCGCGCTGCGCGACCAGGGCCGCATCAGCGCCGATCTGCCTGGAATCCAGGGTATCGCCGAGCGCGTTGCTGCTGGCGAAGAGGTCTACTACGTGCCCGCAGCCGCGGCACCGGTGGCCGGCGCCGTTGCGATTCCGGCGGCAGCCGCAGGCGTGTTTGCCGCCAGCGGTGGAACGCCGGCTTCGGTGGACAGCGTGCTGCGCGAGATCCTGGAAGCCGAGGTCGCCACGCATCTGGACACGGTCAACGGCTGGCTGCAGGCCAGCCAGGCCGAGCCGCAGTTGGCGACCGAAGAAGTGCTGCGCGCCGTGCACACGATGAGTGGCGCGTTCGCGATGACCGACGTGCCGGAAATCACCTTGGTGACGACGCCGGCCGAAAGCTACGTCAAGCGATTGCTGGCCGCGTCTGTCACGCCGTCGGCGGAGGGGCTCGAAGCGCTCACCGCCACCGCTGCTGCGATTGCCGCCACGGTGACAGCGCTACGCGCCGATGCGCCGTTGATTCCGTCGTTCGCACCGTTGACCGAGCGCTTGCGCGCGCTGGTGGACACCTTGCCGGAAGCGCAGTGGCCGCCGCAGGCGTTCCTGGACGAGTTGGACGATGTCGACGCCCCGGGCGCCACGGTGGACGACAGCGATGCCCCGGTCGAACTGACCGATGCGCAGGATCTGTCGCAGTACCTGGATGCCGGCGCGCTGCCGTCCAACGCGCCCGCATCGACGCAAGATGCCGAAGACGCGCAGCCGCAGCCGGACGACGCGCCGATTGCCGTGGACGAGCTGGCCGAGGCCGAGGCCGAGCATGATTCGGCACTCGCACTGGACGCGCCTGCACCGCATGCGGTCGACAACGCCAGCCATGCCGCCGTGCACGAAGATGTCCACGCCTCTGCCGAGTCTGTGCCCGCATCGAGCGGCGACGCGCCGGTACCGGTCGCCGCATCCGGGCAGCTTGCCGATGCGCCGCACGGCGATGCTACGCCAGACGAAGAGGCAGACAAGGACGCATCGCAGGGCATCGATGCACACGACCTGCCGGCCGACGAGCCGCTGGTCGAAGCCGAGGCCTGGGACGCCACCGAACTGCAGCATGCGCAGACCGCACCGCACGCTCACGCGCCGGGCGAGGACGCGGCAGAGCCCGGTGAGGCGTCTGCCGAGGTTGTCTCCAGCGAGCATGACGCCGACGCGACCAGCACGCACGCCGACGGCATTGCGGTAGACGAGTTGGCCGATGCAGAAGCTGCCTTGGGCGGTGCGCAGACGCTGGCTGCAGCCGATGCCGAGCAGGCAGTGGACGCGCAGGCACAGCATGTGCCCGCGCACGACGATCAGGTTACGGCAGACACTGACGAGGCGGTCGAGAGCATCGAAGCGCCGGAGGCCGTGCACGCCGACGCTGCGTTGGCTGATGACGCCAATGACGCCAATGCAACGACCGCCGAAGAATGGACCCCGGAAACCGCAGCGCCGGACAGCGTGCCGGCCGATCAGCCTGGCCACGAGCCCGCCGACACGCAGGAACATGCGGGCGAGCAGCCGGTAGGCGAGGCGGCGCAGCACGGCGACGCGGTACGGCTGCAGGATGGCGAACCGGATGCGGGCCAAGACCAACCTCTGGAAGAAGCGGCGCAGCTGGGCGAGCACGCAGAGGCACAAGCGCATGCGTCTGCGAATCAACAGATGGATTCGGGCGATGGCGCGTCTGCCGATGCGCAGCAGCACGTCCACGAGCAGGTGCCGTCTGACCAGTACGTCGATGCCGACGAGCAGCTGCAAACGCACGCGCAGTCCGACCAACACGCTGGCGACGCCGAGCACGCGACCGATCACGAGCGCGTCGAGACCGCGCATTCCCAAGCGCAGCACTCCGAAGCCGAGCATGTGGCTGCCGAGCATGCCGACGCAGAGCATTCCGAAGCAGAGCGCGCAGACGCCGACCGTATTGGCGCCGCGCAGGCCGATGCCGGCGTCCTGCCCGATCACACCGTCGAATCGGTGCAGGCATTCGAAATGGCGCATGCGGCCGATCAGGTGGAAGAGGCGGGCGATCCGCAATCGGACACTGCGCCGGAACTGCACGACACGCAGGCTGTCACCTCCGACGAGGCGGCGCAGGCCGGCGCGCAGGCCGCAGTCGATGCGTTTGACGTGGTCGGTCACGCCGAGCGCGCAGAACAGTTCGAAAGCGCAGAACACGCAGCGCACGCCGAACAAACGGAAGCCAGCGACCACGCCGGTGCCGATCAGCATGCCGACGACTCCGCAGATCAGCACGCTACCGACCGCAGTGCCGACGAGCCGGAAGACACCACCGCCGCTGCGTTCAGCGCCCCGGTCGACGATGCGGGGCGTGCCGGTACGGCTAGCAACGATATCGGCGCGGCATTCGATGCCGGCCCGCTGAACTTCGATCAACTCGACGGCGAGCTGGTCGACATCTTCGTCGAAGAAGGTCGCGACCTGCTGGACCATTGCGATGGCCTGATCGCCCGCATGCGCGAAGTGCCGGGAGACCGCGATGTCCTCAACGGACTGCAACGCGATCTGCACACGCTCAAGGGCGGTGCGCGCATGGCCGGCATCAACGCCATCGGCGATCTCGGTCACGCGATCGAATCGCTGCTCGAAGCCGTGGCCGCCAACCGCACCGACATCGATCGCGACGACGTGCGTCTGTTCGAGCGGGGCTTCGACCGCCTGCATCAGTTGCTGACCCGCACCGGCATGCACCGTGCGGTGACGATGCCGACCGATCTGGTGGAAGCCTTCGAAACCCGTACCCGTGGCCGCAATGCCGCAGCGCCCAGCGACGCCGATGTCCGCGCGATCGCCAAGGCGTCGGTGGAACCGGCGCCGCTGTCCGCTCCGGTTCCGATGGAGGGCCAGGCCGAAGAAGACTTCCTGCCGCGCGTGCAGCAGGAGCAGGTGCGCGTGCGCGCGGACCTGCTCGACCGCCTGGTCAACCACGCCGGCGAAGTGGCGATCTACCGCTCGCGCCTGGAGCAGCAGTTGGGCGCGTTCCGTGGCGCCATGGGCGAACTGGATCGCACCAACGCCCGTCTGCGCGATCAGTTGCGACGTCTGGATCTGGAAACCGAAGCGCAAATCGTCGCGCGTTATCAGCGCGAACAGGACCAGGGCGATCGCACCTTCGATCCGCTGGAACTGGACCGCTTCTCCACCCTGCAGCAGCTCAGCCGTGCGTTGAACGAATCGGCGGCCGACTTGGGCGGCTTGCAGGGCGTGCTGGAAGATCTGTCGCGCCAGTACGACGGCTTGCTGCAACAGCAGTCGCGCGTCAGCTCCGAACTGCAGGACGGCCTGATGCGCGCGCGCATGGTGCCGTTCGACGGTCTGGTGCCGCGTTTGCGTCGTGTGGTGCGTCAGGCGGCCAGCGACACCGGCAAGCAGGTGCATCTGGTGCTGGAAGGCACCCAGGGCGAACTGGATCGCAACGTGCTCGATCGCATGGTCGCGCCGCTGGAACACATGCTGCGCAACTCGGTGGCGCACGGGCTGGAAACGCCCGAGCAACGCCGCGACGCAGGCAAGCCGGAAGAAGGCAGCATTGCGATCCGTCTGCGCCGCGAAGGTTCGGAAATCGTGCTGGAAGTGGCCGACGATGGCGCCGGGCTGGACCGCGAGGCGATCCGTCGCCGCGGCGAAGAGCGCGGCCTGATCGAATCGGGCCAGGAGCTGAGCGAGGCCGAACTCGATCACCTCATTTTCGCCTCCGGCTTCAGCACCTCCGAGCAGGTCAGCCAGTTGGCCGGCCGTGGCGTGGGCATGGACGTGGTGCGCAACGAAGTGCGTCAGCTCGGCGGCTCGGTGGATATCCACTCGGTACGCGGGCAGGGCGCCACCTTCACCTTGCGTCTGCCGCAAACGCTTGCGGTCACCCAGGCGGTGTTTGTCCGCATCGGCGAAACGACGTTCGCGGTGCCGGTGGGTTCGGTCAGCGGTATCGGCCGCATCTCGCGCACCCGTTACGAGTCGGGCGAGGGCGGGTATCACTACGCCGGCGAAGAGTACGTGCTGCACGACCTCGGCTCGTTGGTCGGCCAGCCCGCCGCGCGTGCCGATGGTCAGGCGCAGGTGCCGTTGCTGTTGGTGCGTGCGGGCGACCTGCGTGCCGCGGTGGCCATCGATCAGGTGCTGGGCAACCGCGAAGTCGTGGTCAAGCCGGTGGGCCTGCAGATCGCCTCGGTGCCGGGCATCTACGGCGCCACCATCACCGGCGATGGCCGCGTGGTGGTGATCCTGGACGTCGCCCCGCTGGTCCGTCGTTTCCTGGCCCAGCCGGCGCGTCCGTCGCTGGAAACCCAGGCCGAAGCGCAGCGCCAGGTGCCATTGGTGATGGTGGTCGACGATTCGCTGACCATGCGCAAGGTCACCAGCCGCGTGCTGGAACGCCACAACCTGGACGTGTCCACCGCACGCGACGGTGTCGAGGCGCTGGAACTGCTCGAAGAGCGCGTGCCCGACCTGATGCTGCTGGATATCGAAATGCCGCGCATGGACGGCTACGAGCTGGCGACCGCGATGCGGGCCGACCCGCGCTTCAAGGCGGTGCCGATCGTGATGATCACCTCGCGCAGTGGCGAGAAGCATCGCCAGCGCGCCTTCGAGATCGGCGTGCAGCGTTACCTGGGCAAGCCCTACCAAGAGTTGGATCTGATGCGAAACGTGTATGACCTGCTGGGGATCGCCCGTGTCCGAGACTAATGGCGCAATGGGAACTCCGGTTGCTTTGCTGGGCCGTCCCGGTCAGGCGCGCGAGCGCCTGCGCGAAGCGCTTGGCCTGGCCGGTGCGCAGGTGGTGCTGGAAGACGAGCCAGCGGCGGTCGACGTGCAGATGCTGCGCGACGCCGAGCCGGTGGCGGTGCTGGTGGCACTCGAACCGTCCATCGAAGACGCGCTCGAAGCGCTGGAGCCGGCCTTCAACATGCCTGGCGTCACCGTGATCTTCGACGAGGCCGAACTGACGGTGCGTCGCGAAGGCTGGGAAGCGCAGCGTTGGGTGCGCCATCTGGCCGCCAAACTGCACGGCCATGCCGACGTGCTGCCGCCTGGCACCGAGAGCGAACCGTCGCTGCAGCCCGAGCCGGGTCTGGCGCTGGTCGCGCACCAGCACTCGGACCTGCAGCTGGATCAGCACCTGGAAGCGGCCGCGCATGCGTTCGACAGCGTGCCTGGCGATGCCTTGTTCGCGCACGCCTCCATGCAGGAGGCGGCACCGGTCGCTGTGGAAAAGCCGGGCCCGACGCTGGGCGATTCCAGTACCTGGGGCCTGGTGGACGAGGTGGCCGTGGTGGTGCGCCCGCGCGCCGAACCCGATGTGGCGGCCCTGTCCACCGGCGGCTTGTCGCTGGTGGATCTGGAGTACGGCGGCAGCGTCACCGGCGCAGTGCTGGTCGTCGCTGGCATCGGTGGGCCGGATGCGATCCGTCGCTTGCTGGCCGCATTGCCGTCGGAATTCCCGCGCGCGGTGCTGGTGCGCATGACCCTGGATGGCGGCCAGTACGGCAACCTGGTGCGGCAGATGGGGCGCGTGTCTGCGTTGCCGGTCGAGCTGGGTGAACCGGGACAAGTGGTCGCACCGGGCAAGGTGTATGTGCTCTCCGACGAGGTCGGCGTGCAACAGCATGCCGGCGCGCTGGCGTTCGTGGCACCGGCCGATCCGGCCGGGCTGATCGCGGCGCTGCCGCCGGCCGACAGCGCGGTGCTGATGCTCAGCGGTGCCAACGAGGCGCTGGTGGAGGCATCGCTGGCATTGGCCGAGCAAGGCGGCTGGTTGGCCGGGCAATCCACCGATGGCTGTTACGACCCCGCGGCCGCGGCGCGTCTGGCGCGGCAAGGCATTCTGACCGGCGACCCTGCGCAGTTGGCGCAGGCGCTGGCACAGCGTTGGCCGGCATAAGCCGGGCGCTCCCTTTCGAATCGGAATCATGCGATGAGCTACGCCAATAACGACGAAATCCGCG
The DNA here is from genome assembly GCF_000961215.1 of Xanthomonas citri pv. citri. Lineage (NCBI taxonomy): Bacteria > Pseudomonadati > Pseudomonadota > Gammaproteobacteria > Lysobacterales > Lysobacteraceae > Xanthomonas > Xanthomonas citri. Next base: position 3,610,466 of record NZ_CP008998.1, on the reverse strand, counting down.
GCGTCCTGATCCAGGCCGGTAGCGAGCGCGTGCTGCTGCCGAACGCGACGGTGGCCGAGGTGATGTCGCGTGTGGCGGTCGAGCCGCTGCCCGACATGCCGCGCTGGGTGGTCGGACGCATCGACTGGTACGGCTGGAAGGTGCCGCTGCTGTCGTTCGCGCGCCTCAGCGGCATGGGCGAAGAGCCCACCGCAGTCAACAACAAGGTCATCGTGTTGAAGGCGTTGGGCGGCAACCCGGCGTTGCCGTATTTCGCGCTGCTGACGGCCTCGTTCCCGCAGCTGATTTCGGTGCCGCGCGATGGCCTGCTGGCCGATGCCTCGGAAGATGCGCTGCCCGACGGTGTGCACATGCGCGTGTTGCTGGGCGAGCAAAGCGCCCTGTTGCCGAACCTGGACGCCATCGAAGCGCAGGTCGGCCAGGCGCTTGCGGTCGCTGCCGCCTGAGAGCGGGCGGCACACCTGCTGTGCTCGCTGCCAGGCGGGTGCAGTCGCCTCGCGCAGTGGATGGCGCCGTGCTCTGAATGATGCGCAGTGAGGGTGTTGCTGACAGGCGGGCACTCCATCTCGTGCATCGGACGACGCACTGCTATGGAGACGGCTTGCGGAGCATGATCGTATGCATCAGCCGGATGCACCTCGCAGCAAGATGACATGCATGGTTGAGGCGCGGCCGTCATGAGTCTGCCGCGATTTGCGCCGATCCGCCGCGCCGATGGCGTGGTGCTTTGCGATCTGGCCGTTGTCGATCCGGCCGCAATGGCCGACTACCACACGCGTAACCGCGTCCATCTGGCCGATGCGATGCCGCTGCGGCCGCCCGCGTTCTACACCGTCGAGGGTTGGCGCCGCCTGTGCGTGGCATACCGCAGCGCGATGCCTGGCGAGCGTGAGCTGCAACTGGTCTTGTTGCAGGGCGAGCACGTGATCGGCACCACCGGGTTCACCCAGATCCAGCGCGGCGCGTTCCAGGCGTGCCACATGGGCTATGGCCTGGACGCGGCGCAGCAGGGACGCGGCTTGATCCAGTGGGCAGCCTCGCAAGGAATTGCCTTTGCCTTTGGCCCACTCGGCCTGCACCGGGTGATGGCGCAATACGTGCCGGAGAATCTACGCAGTGCGCGTGTGCTGCAGCGGCTGGGTTTTCAGATCGAAGGCTATGCGCGGCGCTATCTGCAGTTGAATGGCCACTGGCGCGATCATGTGCTCACCAGCAGGTTGCGCGACGACGGCGCTCTCGGCGAAGGCACGGTGGATGGTCGGCCGCTTTCAGGTCACAGTGCCCGAGAGCTCGATCCGTCTTCCATCCGTGGCTAGATTGCTGTCTTGCGCAAGCACGATCTGCGTTGGCCAGCCACGTTATGTGAGCTGATTGAGCAACTGTCTCGCCCAGGTCTGCACGGCCGCTGCACTCGGCGTGGCCGCCATGACGCGGAGCGTGATCGGTATCTGCGTGCTCCCGGAAACAGCATGGTCCGCCAGCCAACCGCTTGGCGATGTGGAAAATTTCAGCAACGTCGCTTCATCGCGGGGCAAGCGCGCTGTGATCCGTGCCTGCCGCGAGCGCGCCACTGGCCTGCACATCGTCGTTGTGCACGGCGATGGGTGCAGGCAGTGGGGGCGGCGCCATCGCGGCTTGCGCATCGTCTAGCGCCGGCTCCGGCACCGTCTAAGCGGCATCTCGTCTGGCGCGGAGGCAGGGGGGCAGACAGGTGCGGGACGTGGCGCGCTGACCGGGACCGGCATCGCCTGGATGGGGGGCGCGGCGGACCGGGTGCCGATGGCGTTACCAATGCCCGCGCGCGGACGGGTACCGCAAGCTGACCTTGCATTCCGAGCGCTGCGCTGCCTTGCCGGGCCGCCGCACTTGCGCGGGTAGTGGCACAGATTCGCTGCGCGACCGTTCGCTGATCGATGCAGCGGATGCGTGCGAGCAGGCGCCCAGCAACAAGGCGAGCCCAGTCAGGCTGTCACGTGACATGGGAATCTTTTGCAGGGCGAGGTGGGATGGATGGACGACCGGACAGCCCGAGGTTGCGCCTCTGTCAATGAAACGGGCCAGTGCGGCGAATGGGGTCAACCGGATGGAAGTTTTTTTCGGTACCCCCGCGTTGGCTGGTGCGATGCGGCCGACCTCTCGCTACAAGCGTCTGGCGTTGAAACCCTTCTTCCACCGGCAGAAGATGGCGCGCAGCGCCGGATGAGGGTGCGACGAGGAGGACATCCGTGGCTGCGTCATCCCCTGATCCAACGCCGATCCAGCGTGGCCGCGCATGGCACCGTCCGTTGCCCGCCGCCAGCCGGATCCATGCATCGGAGACGCAGCGGCTGAGACAGGGTTAGCCCAGCCAGGCAAGGGTTATGCACGGATCCGCATGCGACAACGCCGCAATAAGGTTTATCCGCACGCCACGCTGTCGCATGATGGAAGGCTGGTACCGCACTGCGCGGCCGCTCGTTTCCGTCATGGAGTCATCCGCATGCTTCAACGCCGTCACTTCCTCAAGAGCGCCACGCTAGGCGCGATTGCGTCCGGGTTGGCCGGCTGGGGCGCCCGCGCGCAAGCCGCGGCAGGCGCCACGCCAGGCATGCGGCCGATGGCGGTGCCGCGTGGCGCGGCGCGGGTGATCTCCACCTGGGATTTCGGCGTCGCCGCCAATCAGGAAGCCTGGAAGATTCTCAGCAGCGGCGGTATTGCGCTGGATGCGGTGGAGGCCGGCGTGCGTGTGCCGGAAGCGGACCCGAACAATCCCACCGTCGGCCTGGGCGGTTATCCGGACCGCGATGGCCGGGTAACGCTGGACGCCTGCATCATGGATCACCTGGGCAATTGTGGCGCGGTGGCATCGCTGGAAGACGTGGTGCACGCCATTTCGGTGGCACGTGCGGTGATGGAGAAAACCCCGCACGTGATGTTGGTGGGCGACGGCGCGCGTCAATTCGCCTTCGAACAGGGTTTTCCGAAAACCAAGCTGTTGACTCCAAGCTCGGAAGCGGCCTGGAAAGAGTGGTTGAAGAGCTCCAAGTATTCGCCCGAAGCCAATGTCGAAAATCGCGCCTGGCGAGATGCCAAGTTGCCCGGCGGCAAGGACAATCACGACACCATCGGCATGCTGGCGCTGGATACGCACGGCAATCTATCCGGTGCATGCACCACCAGCGGCATGGCGTGGAAGATGCACGGCCGCGTGGGCGACAGCCCGATCATCGGCGCGGGCCTGTACGTGGACAACGACGTGGGCGGGGCGACCTCGACGGGTGTGGGCGAGGAGGTGATCCGCAACGTCGGCAGTTTTGCGGTGGTGGAAATGATGCGGCAGGGCAAATCGCCCGCCGATGCCTGCCGCGAGGTGGTGATGCGGCTGATCCGTCGCAAGCCGGAGCTGACGCGCACATTGCAGGTCGGCTTTCTGGCAATGAACAAGCGCGGCGAAGTGGGAGCGTTCGCGATCCAGAAGGGCTTCAGTTACGCGGTGTGCGACGCGCAGCGGCAGGATCTGCTGGTGCCTGGCGAGAGCCATTACACCAGCGAGCCGGCAGCATGAGCGCGGTGGGATTGGAAGTGGCTGCCGATTCGGTGGCCTCGGCATTGGCCGCGCAAGCAGGCGGTGCGATGCGCGTGGAGCTGTGCGGCGGGCTGGATGGCGGCGGGCTGACGCCGTCGTTCGGCACGTTGGCGGTGGTGCGCGAGCGTTTGCGGATTCCGCTGTATGTGCTGATTCGTCCGCGCGTGGGCGACTTCGTGTTCGACGCCGCCGAAGTCGAGGTGATGCGCCGCGATGTGGAGCAGTGCGTCCGGCTGGGATGCGATGGCGTGGTCCTTGGCGCGCTGGACCGGCATGGGCAGGTCGATCTGGCGACAATGCGCGTGTTGATGCAGGCAGCAGGGTCGTTGGGGGTGACGTTTCATCGCGCGATCGATGTCAGTGCCGACCCGTCGCGCGTGCTGGAGGATGCGATCGCGCTGGGGTGCGAGCGGGTGCTGACCTCGGGCGCACGTGCGAGTGCGCTGGAGGGCATCGACACCATCGCCGCGTTGGTGCGGCAGGCAGCCGGGCGCATCGGCATCATGCCCGGTGCCGGGCTTTCCGAGCACAACATCCGCGCCCTACGGCAGCACACCGGCGCCCACGAATTCCATGCGTCGGCGCGTGGCGTGATCGCCGCCCAGGTGCCGTCGCCGCACCCCTATATCCGCGATCTGGGCGGGGACTACCAGCGGACCGATACCGCGCGGGTACAACGGATGGTGGACGCGTTGCAGCAAGCGTGAAACGCGCGCAACGCCCCGTTCGGCCGGGGATGCGCCGCCTGACTTGCGCAGGCACATGACGGCGATGCTCGATTGGCGACGGCGCATCTCGTGTTTGCCCTTTACTGATCGCGTGAAGGTGCCGGGCTTGTTTGCTGTTCGTCATCAGCGTCGTCGCTGACCTGCTCGGGAATGTGCAGCGTGAAGTCAGGAAAGGATGTACGGTCTTGCGGGTGTGCGTTGACGATCAGCTCGCGGGTCTTCCACATCTGGACTGCCTTGGCCAGCGACGCTGCGTCGAGCTGGCTTGCTTCGTGATAAACGAACTGCCCGAGATGATCGACGATGCCCAGGTGCGCGCTCTGCTGCGCCTTCCAGTTGCTGACGTTCGTGTAATGGAGGCGGAGGCCTTCCTCGCTCTCGTCTTCGATTCTGGGGGATGGGCCTGCCATGTCGCTCACGCGTTGCAGGAAATGGGGATCCCTGCTTTCTTCGAGCATTTTCTGCAATACCGGAATCTCGCCGAAGGTGGTGGGAGTTCCGGGCGGGCGCTTTTCTGGAAGATAGGATGGGGCACCTTCCAGAAAGGGATTTCTTTCCTCATCGATGACCGTGCTCAGCATGGCCTGTGCGGTGTCTTCGATGCGTTCGAGCGCAACCTTGTTCAGTTCGAGCGCAACCTGACGATGCTGGTCGAGCTGCGCTTGGAGATGCGGCGGCACCAGGATGATGCAGTTGGCAGGTAATCGGGCGATCAACGAGGGCAGTCTGGAGAGATTGACGCAACCTCGCAGATCGAGTTTTTCCAGCTGCGTCAGGCGGTGAATGTCCAGTGGCAGCGTGAGCAGGTTGCTGCAGTCTTTCAGAATCAGTCGCTTCAATGGCGCACTGCCGCCGAAAATCGGCGGATAGCTGCGCAGCGCGGTGCAGCCCCGCAGATCAAGCTCCTCCAACTTTGGCAGTTGATGGATGGCCGGGCCAAGGGCGGACAGCGGCGAGTTGCGTATCTTTAGGCTTTTCAGATTTTGCAGGTTGGCGATGGACGCCGGAAGCGATGTGATTCCGGTCCGTTCCAGCCGTAGGCTCTGCAGGTTGACCAAGCCCTGGTGCTCGCCGGATGCATCGGTGCTTGCCAGGTGCTCGGGAAGTTCCGTCAGTTCCGGGCAGGCGCGGATGGAGAGCTCGCGTAATCGGCTGAGGCTTGCGATGGATGCAGGTAGCGCGCGAAGCGGATTGCGTGCCAGCGTCAGTGTTTCCAGGCCCGCAAATTGCTGCATGGTGTCCGGGAGCTCCATCAACCCTGCCGCGTCGATCGTCATGTGTTGCAGATGAGAAAGACGGAATGCCTGGTCGGGAAATTGCGGCAGCGGAACTGAGCGCAGCTCCAGCGCGACCCGCTCCGGTGCGGTTGCGTCCTCCAGCAGGTCGGTTGTCGCCTTCAGCGCCCGGCTCGTTCTTCTCTCGACCTCCGGGTTGTTGCTGTTGGCCTGGCGCCATGCGCTGTGCCAGCGATTGCGATCTGCGCTGTAGTGGCGTTGCCATTGCGACAGCACGTCGCGGTACGGGCGAATCGCTGGGGAGCGCCGTAATGGTGAAGCGCCCACGGTCGGTGGCATGCGGGGGCCCTACGGCCGCAAGCGTTGCGAATCGGTGGTGACGGAGTGGAAGCGAGCGCGTTCTATGTCGCTGAGCTGTGGCAATTCCGGGGTTTGCAAAGGATGTCCAGCCGCCTCGTTCATCCGCGCGGCGCTGCCGGATCCGCCATGGGGAAGAGGCCGAGCGGATGTGGTTGGCCCACGAGAGGTCTCGGCAGCGGCAAGCATCGCTGGCGGACGCCCGGACCGGTCACCAGGCACATATCTGGTCAGGCCGCCGAGCATGCCGGTAGGGCGCTCGGGCGCGGGATGTGCGGGTGGGACACTGCGCGCGGGCGCATCCGCATTGGGCGCATTCTGCTCCCGCAGTCCTAACGGCGTGCCCGGCGGGCGTGGTTGATCGACGCGTCGCATCGCATTCCTCGTCTTGGCTGTCGCTCGATGACGATGATCGGCATGCAACGCGATGGGCGAATTCCGAGGGGCGAAGTCGTCGTCATCATGACGAAGGATCGGCGGCGTGGGCGCATGCCGTTGTGCAGCGCTCAGGCAGCATTGTGGGGACGGGCGCCTGGCAGGGGCTGCACTCGCCGAACCGCGTGGGATCGAGCACCACATGCTTGATCCGTCGGCGCTTCCAGGTGTAGCTGACATGCACCAACCCATCGCGGGTCTGGATCACGGCCGGATAGGAAAATTCATCGCCGGCGCTGTCTTCCAGGGTCAGCACGCGTTGCCAGTGGACGCCATCGTTGGAGACGGCAACGGCCAGGGTGCCGCGCCCGTCCCACCAGTCCTTGCCGGCAATGGCCGGGTTGTAGACCAGTAACGCACGACCGTCGTGCAGCACCACCGCGTCGGTGCCGGAGTTCGGGTTTTCCACCTCCAGCAAGTACATGGGCTGCCAATGCAGGCCGCCATCGAGTGAGAACGTGCTGAAAAGCTTGTTTTGCTGGCTGCGGCCCAATGCCTGCAGGCGGCCATCCGGATACATCAGCAGGCTGGGCTGGATCGCGCCGATCGCCTTCGCGTCGTTGAGCGGCATGCCGCGTTGCCAGTGCACGCCGTCGTCGTCGCTCCATTCCAGATGCGCGCGCCAGCCGCGGTCTTCGCTGCTGCTGGGCGCCAGGATGCGACCGTTCGGCAATTGCACCGGCTTATTCTTGATCGGCCCAAGAATGCCGTCGGCCAACCGCTGCGGTGGCGACCAGTGCGCGCCATCGTCAGTGGAGAGCAGACGCAGCCCCCACCATTGGCGCGGATTGGGTCCGAGTTTGTAGTACAGCTGCACCGGCCCGGTGGCCGATTGGAACAACACCGGATTCCATGCTGGCACTGCAGTGCCATCGACGCCGGCGTGTGCGCCATCGGCGATACGGCGTGGGGTCTGCCATTGCTGCGGGCCGCGCTGAGCGAGCCAGATGCCGACATCGGCCGCACCTTCGTGCTCACCGCCGAACCAGGCAGCCAGCAGATGACCATCGCGCGTTTCCAGCAAGGTGGAGGCGTGAGCCTGCGGCGTGGGAGCCGGGTCGGCGATGAACTCGCTGAGCATGATCGGCGAAGGCGGCGACGCAGGCGATTGTGCCTGTGCGACAACCGCACCCAGGCTTGCAGCAAGGCTCGCAACGAGACGGCTTAGCAGGCGTGGCGGATGCATCGTGGTCCAGTCCTGTGCCAAGTTTAAGAGACCTCTTTATTATCTCTTAAATACCACGTGTTCCGTCCGTCGAGGCGGCTTGGTCGAAGTGCATCACCAGACGCATAGCGATGTGGCCGCTCTGCTCCGGCTGCTACTAGCTGGTGGCACCTGGCCTGACCCTGGCGCGACTGTGTACACGGCCATCGTGCAGCATTGCCGCGGTAAAGCCTTCAGTGCAGCGATGACTCAGCCGCATTGCACCCGCGCGCACGATCACACCGAGGTTGCGACGCGCGCTGAAGCGTGGCAATGCGAGGGTCGAGTTGCGCGCGCGCCGGCCGCTATCGTGATGGCACAGCGAGCGTGGTGTGGCGGTTCGCCGGCGGCGATGCGGGGAACATAACCGCGATGCGTTCTTAGCGCCGATGGGCCTGCACAACACAAATCGCCGTGTATCCATTCACTCAGGAGTGCATTGATGGCTTTTCCAACCGCAGTCAATCCGCAGATCACCGATGCCGTCACCCAGACCAACGTCAAGGTCGTTGGCGAAGCGCCAGCGGTTGCAATGAGTTCGATTTACCAAAGCATGGCCCATTCGAGCGGCATCCTGTTTCAGAATGCGGTCGCTGCACAACAGCAGCAAGACACCTTGGCGCAGGCGGCCACCAATCAGGGCGTGATCCAGACCTACGGTGTCGATACGGGCGCTTGCGCGGCAGATGTCGAGAACGTTGCGCAAGGCGGTGCCGCAGACAATCTGAACAGTCTGTTGACCGTGCTCAGGTCGTTCGACACTGCAAAGTAACCGCCTCTGGCGACAGCGTCACGGCTGTCGCCACGCTTGCTCGCGCAAACGCGTCGCTCAGGCGGCGTCGTCGTCGCGCATTTGCGGCGGCAGCAGCGTCTGCGGCTTCTTGGCCGATTCGGTCTGGCACAGGAACGTCATCAGGTGTGCGGCTTCGGCACTGCCCATGGGCTTGCTGTGGATCTGCTCGGCGAAGGCGTTTTGGGTGTGCTCGGCAACGGCGGAAACGGACTCTTGTGCAACGGTAGACGACGACATGCAACGCTCCTGGAACCTGCAATCAAGCCGTCTACGTCGCAAGCAAGCGCATCCGTAACGGAGTCAGCCGGTGATATTGCCTGGAATCTGTGCCGTCCGATACCTCGACGGTACGCGGGCGGCGCAGCGGCACCGGACGTTCTGATAACGGCGGCTGCGGCCAGGTCTAAAGCGCCATCGGCTGAAATCTGCTCCGTCGGTTATTTTTGATTGCCCAATAGGGCTGAAGGCGATGGGCGTCTTGCTAGAACGCGGGGGCTCAACAGCTGGATTGCTGTGCCGGCGCGTCCTGGCGCATCGCCAGCTCCGCCAGGCCATCCATGCGGCGGCTTGCATCTTGCCAATCCGGCGTGGAGGTACCCAATGGCGGGCTTTCTCCGGGATAAATCGCGCGACGCGTGGTTGGGCCGGAGCGTTCGTTTACGGAATCGCGTGTTCGTCCCAGCAAGACTGGATGGAAAGGACAGGCGCACCATCGCCGCTTTGCACCGGTTGGAGTTTGCTCATGCGCGTCCAGCGATCCATTGCACAGCATCTTGTCACACGCGATTGTGCGGCCGTCGAAACGCCGCCCGCAGCGGAATCGCCGCAAGATCGACAGGGTTGGCCACTGGGGCTGAACGCGCTGCAGACGCGACCACTGCCCAGACACACACATCGCGATGAGAGCGAGCGACGAGTGCACCACGGGGATGCCAACGCCCGAGTTGCCGAAGCGGAGACGGCCTATGACGTCTTCGTGGTCGCCAAGTACGTGGCCGACCCCTTGCACGGAACCGCGGACAAAACGGCCGAATTGATCAACGACATTCCCCGCCGCGGCGAACCCGAGCACTCCGCCGAAGCCGGGGAGTCAGCGCATCCGCCTGCGCACCCACCGGCCGACCATGCAGCGGCACCGGATGGCCACCCGTCACACCCACCGCAGACCGCACATCCTGCACAGCCGCACGCTGCCCATGCCCCGCATGCGCCGACGCCGGAGGGACACCAAGCGCCGCATGCCGGTGCCGGGCATCCGGCGGATCCGCAAGCGGTTGGGCATGCAAAGGAAGGCGTCCTGCACGCCCTCGCCGAGGAAGGCGCCCCGGCAGGCGCATTCGATCTGGCGATGAGCCTGGGCATCAGCGGCGCGATGCTGCCGCTGTCGAGTCTTGCGATCTATGCCGCGTACAAGGAAACCCGTGAAGTCGCCGAGCAGCGCACGCACTTGCGGCAGCGGGAACGCCGCCTGCGCTTGGAGCAGGCGGCACTGCAGTCTGCCTTGGGCACGGCAGCGCCTTCAGGTGCTGCAAATGCGCACGCGCATGCACTGAGCGAGGCGATCGATACCAACGCCTATCTACAGCGGCGAAATGCGCGCGACGGTGCCATCGCCGCGACCTCCATGGCCTCGGCCGGGGTGATCTTCACCAAGGCAGCGAGCGAACTCGGCATCCAGGGCGGGCTGGCAATCGCCAGCAAGAGCGCAAATGCGGCGGGCCTGGTGGGCCACAGCGCCGCTGCCGCAGGTGCTGCCTCTGCGGCGGGCATCGCCGGCAGCTTCGTGCTCGCGCCGTTGGCGAGCGTGGCGGCGACCGCATTGGGGGGCACCTTCCTGCACCAGTCGCGTCGGGAAAGGGCGCGTGTTGCCGTGGATGTCGGCAGGGTCGAGCGCTTCCTGCAAGACCTCGAACCTAGCGAGCTCAGTCCTGGCGCACAGCGCTACCAGTACTTTGTGAGCACGAAGTTGGGCAAGTACGACCGCTTTGCGCATCGGTTCAACCAGTGGAACAAGGGCTTTGTCGTGGGTGGAATCACCTACACCGCCAGTACGTTGACCAAGGTCGGCGTCAGCGCGGCCGTCGTTGCCGGCGCCACGGTGGCCGCACCGGTGGGCACCGGCCTGATCATCGGCGCAGGTCTGCTCGGTGCGGCCACGATGGGGGTCGGCAGCCATCAATTCCTACTGGCGCACGGCAAGCAGAAGCGCTACCGCAGGTACCAGACCGAGGACATGCCCGGCGTCGATCGCGCGCTACTGGCGGTGGCGGATCTATTGCCTGCACGCGAGGCGGAGAGTGCCGCAGTCCAGGAAACGCCCAACGTCGCCGACCAGTTGCAGCCAACCGCGCTCGGCGTTGCACTGACGCCAGTGGCGGAGGAATCAGCGGGGAGCGAAGAAGACGATATCGTTGCAGAAGCCGATCCCGGCCTGGAGCCGAAGCATCGCCAAGGCGCCTCTGCCGCAGGTGATGCTCAACCGGCAATGCCGCAACCCGATGCTTCGGCTGCCGACGCAAGAGCGGCAGGCAATGCTGTTCCCCAACACGGTTTCGAGTTGCGGAGCGCGCTTTACGCCTGCATCGACGGGCAGGAAAAGGCGTTGGACGCGTTTCTGCAGAGCGGCGCCGACGACCTGCAGAAACTGCATCCGGCCAAGCCGCGCTCGACAGATCAGAGCAAGGGCTCGGGTCGAGCGGCACATGCGGCGCCGCTGAGTCGGCGCGTCAATGCCGCCCTGCGTGCGGCAGCGAACTACGGACGCGCGGTAGTGACCGGTAAGCCGCATCAGGCGCGAGGCAAGGCGATGCGCAGCCATGCCAAGCACAGCGCGGTGCTGACCGAAACCGCGCTTGCGCAGTGGCTGCAAACACCCGGCTCGGTGAAGTCGCAGATCGCCTACATGCAATGCTGCCTCGAACTGCAGACGAAGTATCTCGACGCCAAGCTCGGCGCGCAGGCGGACCTTCCGCAGCCCGACGTGCACGACGATCCGCATTCTCATGGCCAAACGCCGGTTGCGACGGTCGATCGGGCGCCGGAACGTCTGCTGGCGCAATTGCACCAGGTGCGCACGCGCGACGACACCCAGCAGCGAGCGGTCAGCCTGATGCTGCAGGAACTGGAGATGGCCGAGCAGGAACTGGCAAACCCCGATGCCCGAAGCCAGGCGCGCGCCGCCGCCAGGATGCCCGGTTTGCAGCAGCGCCTGATCCGGGTGCTGACTTCGAACGCGATCGTGCCGCAAGAGGGCGTTGCAGGGTTCGCCCGGTTCTGCATGAAACAGGCCCGTCAGCACACGACCCATGTGCGCGGCACGCTGTTGGCGACCGAAGTCCAGGCAGCACGCATCCGCGAACAGGCCGCTGCCGCGACGCCTGCGTCCACGACCTGATGGCGGCTGTGCGCGCGCACATGCGTCGGCCGCCGCCGCCTCGTGAGACTCACTCCTTCGGCTTGAGCCACACCTGCTGCTTCAGGCCGCGCACGCTGGGGGTGGCGACATCGTCCAGATCGAAGACCACCACCGTGTTGTCACCCTTGCGCTGGAACGGCGCGGGGAAATACAGCGCGGTCTGCGGGCCGATATTCCAGTGGCGGCCCAGGTTGACACCGTTGGCCCAGGCGAAGCCCTTGCCGAAGGCGCGCATGTCCAGATAGGTGTCGGTCGGCGTGCCGATGCGCAGGGTGCCGCGGTGGAACGCCGGGCCTTGCACGGCCTTGCGGGTCCAGCCGCGGATGCTGTCGGGCGTGCGCATGGGCAGCGGGAAGGCCTGCCAGCCGGTGAGTTGCCGGTTGTCCAGCACGACCGGGTCGACCAGGCCGGCGCGGCCGTCGGCCATGCGCGTGCCGTAATTGATGCGGCCGCTGTTTTCGACCAGGACATCCAGGGTGTGCTGGCCTGCAGGAATCTCTACATCGAGGGACACCTGCTGCAAACGCCGTTCGACGCTGCCGACCGGTCGTTGATCCACGTACACGCGCGCCACATCGCGCACATCGCCCAGATACAGCGGGCCCTTGCGCGGGCCGGTGACGGTGGTGCGGTAGAGGATGTAGCCGTAATCCTGGCCGAACTGCTCCATCGGCTGCGGGGTGTCGATGGCGATCGGTGCGGGCAGGTTGTCCCAGAGCGAGGCCGATTCGCGCAGCGGCGTGTCTGGCAGCGTGGTGGTCGCGATCGGCGCCGGTAATGCGGGCGGTTGCACGCCGGTCACGCGGGCGATGGCATCGCGCATCAACGCGAACTTGGGCGTAGGGTGCCCGGCTTCGTCGAGGATGGCGTCGTAGTCGTAGCTGGTGGTCTGCGGCGCGTAGTGGTCACTGGGATTGTTCTGGAAATTGGCGCCATTCATGAAGCCGAAACTGGTGCCGCCGATAAACATGTAGAGATTGGCCGAGTGACCCTGGCGCAGGATCCACTCGAACTCCTCGGCCTGTTGCCTGGCATCGGTGGCGGCGTGCGGCTTGCCCCAATGGTCGAACCACCCGGCCCAGTATTCGCCGACCATGCGCGGTTGATCGGGGCGGAACTTGATCAGTTTGTCGAATGCGCTCTTGGCCTCGCCGGGTGCGAAGTTCACCACCGCCAGGGTGTCGGGCAAGGTGCCGTTGGCGAGCATGTCGGCGCCATCGGAGGTGAACAGCAAGGCCTTGTCGAAGCCGGCCTTGACGTACATGGCGCGGTTGTCGGCCATGTACGCGTGGTCGTCGGCGTAAGAGCCGTATTCGTTCTCCACCTGCACGGCGATGATCGGCCCACCATTGTGGTTGAGCAGCGGCTGCACCTGGTTGGCCAGTGCGTCCAGATACGCCTGGCTGGCGGCGAGAAAGCGCGGGTCGCGGCTGCGGACGCGGATGTTGCCCTTGCCGAACAACCAGGCCGGGTAGCCGCCGGCTTCCCACTCTGCGCAGGCATAAGGGCCGGGCCGCAGGATGACGTTCAACCCCTGCGCGGCGGCTTCGCGCACGAACGCGGCCACATCGTTGTGACCGGAAAAATCGAACTGGCCTTGCTGCGGTTCCACCAGATTCCAGAACACGTAGGTTTCCACGGTGTTCAAGCCCAGTGCACGCGCTTTTTGCAGGCGGTCTTTCCAGTAGGCGCGCGGAATGCGCTGGAAATGGATGGCGCCGGAAAGCAGTTGATAGGGCTTGCCGTCGCGCACGAACTGCGTGCCCTGCGTGCCGAAGTTCGGCCAGCGTTCGGTCTCTGCGGCTGTGCCGGTGATAGGAAGCGCGAACGCGAGGGCCAGGACGAGCGGTGCAAGGGTGGTGCGCAGCATGAGCGATTCTCGGCGGTAACCAATGACGGGTGATGGCGGTGGATGAGGTTTTGGGTGGATCGGTGTTGATGGTGGCCCTCATCCGCCCTCCGGGCACCTTCTCCCGCTTGCGGGAGAAGGAAGGCAGCGCGCCCCTGCTTGCGGAAAAAGGGGACTAACGGGAGCTGTCATGGTCGAGCTGCCGCGGCTGTGCGTCCGCTAGGCGAACGAGGGCGGGAGATCCTTCTTGTTGGCACCGAAGCTCAGATTGGGCGTGGACCCCATCTCGAACTCCAGGGTGCCGCCTGCGGCAAGATCGGCATGACGCAGCCAGGCACGGTTGGTCGGTGCGCCGTTCCACTTCAGCGACTGCACGTAGACGTTCTTTTCGCTGCTGTTGTTGGCAACGATGCGCAGCGTGCGGCCGTTGCCCACATCCAGTGTGGCGCGCTTGAACAAGGGGCTGCCCACGATGTAGTTGCCGCTAACCGGATCCACCGCATACAGACCCAATGCGCTGAGCACGAACCATGCGCTCATCTGCCCGCAGTCTTCGTTGCCGGACAGGCCGTTGCGCGCGTCGTGATACTGCTCGCGCAGCAAGCGGCGCACCATCGCCTGGGTCTTGTACGGCTGGCCGGCATAGGCGAACAGATACGCCACGTGATGGCTGGGCTCGTTGCCATGCGCGTACTGGCCGACCATGCCGTCGATATCCGGCGGTGCATCGGCGGGCAGTTCGGAGCTGGTGGAAAACAGCTCGTCCAGCTTGGCGACGAAACCGTCGCGACCACCGTACAAATCCATGTAGCCGTACAGATCGTGCTGGTTGAGGAAGGTGGCCTGCCAGGCGCTGGATTCGGTGAAATCGCGCCACTTGGCGATATGGCCCATGCCGCGCGGGTCGAACGGTGTGGCCCAGCTGCCGTCGGCAAGCCGCGCCTGCACGAAGCCGCTGTCGCGATTGAACACGTTGCGGTAGTTGCGCGAGCGGTCGCGCAATGCGCGTGCATCGGCGCTGGCGCCCGCGGCTTGTGCCAGGTGTGCGCAGGCCCAGTCGTCGTAGGCGTATTCGAGCGTGCGGCTGACCGCTTCGTCCACGTTGTCTGCGGGGATGTAACCGAGCGTGCGGTACTCGCCCAGGCCGTGTGTGGTGTCGTCCATCGCACGCTTGCGATACGCCGGCCACGCGGCCTTGTAGTCGATGCCGGTGAAGCCCTTGGCGTGCGCTTCGGCCAACACCACGGCCGAGTGATAGCCGATCATGCAGCCGGTCTCCACGCCTTGCAGCGGCCAGATGCCCACGCCGTCCGGGCATTCGTTGGCGCCGCGCACCAGGCATTGCACCAGATCGGGCACGCGCTCTGGCTGCACCAGCGTGAGCAGCGGATGCGCGGCGCGGTAGGTGTCCCACAGCGAGTAGGTGCTGTAGTTGTTGTAGCCCTTCGGCGCGGTGTGGATCTGCAGGTCCATGCCGCGGTAGCGGTTGTCCACGTCGGAGAACAGCGTAGGCGCCAGCAGGCTGTGATACAGGCCGGTGTAGAAGATGCGCCGTTGCGCGTCGTCATCGCTGTCGATGCGCACGCGGGCCAGTTCCTTTTCCCAGGCGGCGACGGCTTGCGCATGCACGCGCGCGAAGTCGAAGTCCGGCAATTCGGCATCCAGGTTGGCCAGTGCATTGTCGGCGCTGACGGCCGAGATGCCGACCTTGATCAGCAGCGGGGCGTCGGCAGCATCGGGGTAATGCAACGCGGCCTTGAGGTGGGTGCCGTCGGCGCTGCGCGTGCCGGCGGCCAGCGGTTGGTCTTCGTCGTACAACTGCACCTGTTTGAAGGGGCGCGACAGGCGCATGGCGAAATAGATGTAGCGGCCCTTGGCCCATTGGTACACGCGGCGTCCGCCGGTGAGCGTGCGTTCGTCGACCACGCGCAACTGCGCATCGCTGATGCGGGTGGGAATGCCGGGTTTGTCCTGCATGCCGTGGCACAGGTCGAGCAACACATGCGCGGGTTTGCCCTTGGGAAAGTGGTAACGGTGCAGGCCTGCCCGCGCGGTGGCGGTGAGTTCGGCATGCACGCCGCTGTCCTTGAGGCGCACGCGGTAGTAACCCGGCGATGCGGCTTCATCGGCATGGTCGTAGCGCGAGCGGTAGCCGGCGTCCGGGTTGTCGAGCGGGCCGGGCACCAACTTGACCTCGCCGGTGACGGGCACCAGCAGGAAGTCCAGCATGTCGCCGATACCGGTGCCGGACAGGTGCGTGTGCGAAAAGCCCATGATCGAGCCATCGGACTCGTGGTACCCCGAGCACGAATCCCACACTGCGTTATAGGTGTCCGGGCTGAGCTGCACCATGCCGAACGGCAACGTGGCGCCGGGGAAGGTATGGCCGTGGCCGCCGGTGCCGATGAACACATCCACATGCCGGGTGAGGTCGGCGCGGGTACGCGCATCGGCCGGTAGCGCGTAGTTGCCGGCGCGCGCGCGCGCCAGGCCGGGCAGGCCGACGCTGCCGAACAGGGCTGCGGCGATGGCGCCTTGGAGAAAACCGCGTCGTGTTGCCATGTGTGTGGTCTCGGAATGTTGCGGGCCGATGCCGGGGCACCCTCATCCGCCCTGCGGGCACCTTCTCCCAAAGGGAGAAGGAAAGGTCAGAGGCTACGCAGCAGCTGGGGTTTGCGTTGATGCAGGTCGATGATCAGTTCGCCGAACAAGGTGTTGGCCCAGGCGAACCAGTCGCGGGTGAAGGTGTTCGGGTTGTCCTTGTCGAAGGCTTCGTGCATGAAGCCGGTGCCGGCGTGGGTGGTTTTCAACCACTGCAGGCATTGGCGCAGTTGCGCGTCGTCGTCGCTGACCAGCGCGTATTGAATGATGGACATCGGCCAGATCGTTCCCATGCCGCTGTGCGGGCTGCCGACGCCTTCGGCCGCCTTGCCGCGCGAGAAATACGGGTTGCGCTCGCTCCAGGCCAGCTGGCGCGTGCGCAGGAACACCGGGTCGGCGCGGTCGCAGCAGCCCAGGTAGGCCAGGCTGAGCAGGCCCGGTGCATTGGCGTCGTCGATGAACAACTGGTTGCCGAAGCCATCCACTTCGAACGCCCAGTACGCCTGCCCGTCGGCATCGCGTTGCTGGCCGAACTGGCGGGTGGCGGTTTCCACTTCGTCTGCCAACGCGGTGCACTCGGCGGCAAAGGCGGTGTCGCGATGCAAGGCGGTGCTGATCGTGGCCAGCTGCCGCAGCGAGGTCACCGCGAACAGGTTGGCCGGCACGAACAACGGGAACACGCAGGCGTCGTCGGAGGGGCGGAACATCGAGTGGATCATGCCATTGGGCTTGGTCGGCTGGCCGTAGCCTTCCAGCACCAGGGTTTCGGTGGCCAGCGGCGAAGGCCGCTGGAACACGTACGGGCCGCGGTCGTTCTTGCGCTGCTGCTCGCGGAAGGTCTTGACCACCACGTGCATCGCCGCGCGCCAGTCGTCGTCGAACGGTGCGGCGTCGCCGGTGGCGCGCCAGTATTCGTGCGCAATGCGAATGGGGTAGCACAGCGAATCGACTTCCCACTTGCGCTCGCCCACACCGGGCTTCATTTCGGTGATGTCGTTGAGCGACCATTTCAGGCGCTGGGTCTGGCCATCGGGCAGGAACGCGTTCGCATACGGGTCGAGCGCGATGCACGCGGCCTGGCGCTGGATCAGGCCATGGAACATGCGCCGCAACGCCGGGTCGCGCCTGGCCAGCGGCACGTACGGGTGCACCTGCGCGGAGGAATCGCGCAGCCACATCGCGTGGATGTCGCCGGTGATGACGAAGGTGTCCGGCTTGCCGTCGCGGGTGCCGGTTTCCACCGTGGTGTCGAGGGTGTTGGGGTAGCAGTTCTCGAACAGCCAGGCCAGTTCCGGATCGGCGATGCGCGCCTTGATCTGCGCGATTTGCTGTTCGACCGCCTTGCTGACGAAGCGGCGCTGCGCCTTGGGCGGGCGCTTGCTGACAAAGCCGCTGGCTACGCTGGATGCGCCGGTGGCGGGCGCGGCCGCAATGGCGGGCAGTGCGGCGGCGAGCAGGCCGGCACCGGCACTGGCGCCTAGGAGTTGAAGGATGTCGCGGCGGGTGTGCATGACCTGGAACTCCTTGGATTTCGACTGCAGGCCTGCACACCAGTGCCGCTCCAGCGCCGCGCTACCCGCCGGCTAAGGATGAGACCTATGCATGACCAATTCCCGATGACCATACAACGTGTGCGCCAAATGTGCATAGTGCGGCCGCACAATTCTCCGCCGTCTGCGTGGCGGATTGCGCTGGGTCTTCGTTGCCGGCGGCGTTGAAACGCGCCGACGACCGGCACGCCAGTGTCATGACCCCACCGGCAGCGACGGCACGGCATCAACCTCGGTATCAGCCCACCGCATGTCCACGCCACTGTGCCGGCCCCGCGCAGTGGCCATCGTCGTGTGCGTGGCCGAACAACTCGTCCAGCAACCGCCGCGCCGGGCTCCATTCGCCGATCGCCGGGTGGATCAGCATCGCCTTGCAGGCGTCCAGATGGCTGCCGCTGAGCGCCGCCTCGATGGCGGCGTGCTCGTACGCCTTGAACGTGTGCACCAGCCCCTGCACGGCGCTGGGCAGCGGCGCGGCCGGGACCGGCACGATGCGGTCGCGATCGATGTCTGCGGCGATTTCCACGATGTCGTCGTCGGCCAGCTCGCCCATCGCGCCCTGGTTGCGCACATTGACGACATGCCGCGCGGGCCGGGCGCCGGTCAGCGCGCTCATCACGTCCACCGCGATGCGGTGATAGCCGGTGCTGGCGCGGAACGGGTCCGGCTGCGGCGCCAGGTCCGGCGCGAAGGCCGAGCCGGCCTCGGCCTCCAGCTTCATGTACGAGCCGGAGCGCTGCGCCAGATAGGCCGCATAGGTCTGTACCGCACCGGTGGTGTCGCCGGCGTCCAGCCGGCTGCGCAGGTCGCCGATGAGGGTGCGGTTGAGCCGCTCGATCTCGCCGCCACGGCTCGCGCCGCTGGCGCGCTGGTTCTCCAGGGCGCGGCGGCGCTCGTAGAAGAAATACAGGTATTCGGTGGGGATCAGCCGCAGTGCGCGCAGCATGTCGAAGTCGAACAAGGGCGCCAGGTAGAGCTGGCGCAGGATGGCGTCGTCGGCGAGCACGCGGTCGAGGATGTCTTCGCCGCGCAGGCGCACCGCGCGGATCCAGCCCAGATGATTGAGCCCGACGTAGTCGCATTCCACATCGGCAGCCGGCTCGCCGAGCGCGCGTGCGATGTTGTGGAACAACTCCACCGGCGTATCGCAGATACCGACCACGCGCGCGCGGGTGTGTGCGCTGATGGCCTGGGTGATCAGCCCGGCGGGGTTGGTGAAGCTCACCAGCCAGGCGTCCGGGCTCAGGCGTTCGATCATGCGCGCCTGTTCGATCGCCACCGGTACCGTGCGCAGCGCCTTGGCCACGCCGCCCGGGCCGGTGGTCTCCTGGCCGGAATAGCCATGGCCGATGATGGTCTGCTCATCGGAGGCGCGCTGGGCGATGCCGCCGACGCGGATGCTGTTGAGCACGAAATGCGCGCCTTCGATCGCCGCTTCCAGCGAGGGCGCCGCATGCACCTGCAACGCGCCGCCGGCGTCGGCCACGACGGCGCGGCCCATCGCCACCATCAGCGCCAGCCGCTCCTGATCGGGGTCGTACAGCACGATCTCGCGCGCGCCCAGCGCCTCGGCGGCTTCGTTGACGCCGTACACCACCAAGGGTGTGCGGACGCCGCCGCCGCCGATCAGGGTGAGCTTGCGATTGTCGACAGAACTGCTCATGGAACGTCCTCGTGTGTGGGGGGAGATAGGAGAAACAGGCCGTCGAGCGCACCGAGCGCGCTGCAGCAGGCCGCGCCCGCGTGGCAGCCGTGCTGTGCGCTCTCATCCGGCGACAGGCCGCGCAGCTGGGCGGCGAGAAAGCCGGCATCGAAGGCGTCGCCGGCGCCGGTGGTGTCGCGCACCGGCACGATGGGTGCGGCGACCCGGCGTGCGCCGGCGTCATCGATCACCATCGCGCCGGCAGCGCCGCGCTTGATCACCGCCTGGCGCAGGCCGAGTGCGTGTGCCCATGCCAGACACGCGTCGGCGCCATCGCCGCAGCCCATCAGCGCGGCTTCTTTCTGGTTGGGCAGAAACCAGGTCACCGCGCGGCAGGTGGCGTGGTTGGCAGGATCGGCCAGCCAGGCCGGGCTGAAGCCGACATCCAGCGAGGTGCTGCAGCCGGCACGCGCCAGCAGCGGCAGGAGGGGCTGCGCCACCGCAGCAGGCAGCGGCAGGGCGAAGTGCACGTGGGTGGCCGCAGACATCGCGGCGATGGAGGTTTCATCCAGCAGGAGCGCACTCAGGTCGGCATTGGCGCCGTGGTAGGTGAAGAACGAGCGGTCGTCCTGTAGCGACACGCTGGTGGTCACGCCGGTGCCGGCCGGTGAGTCGACCAAGCCATCGGCGGACACGCCGAACTCGCCCAGGCGCTGCGCGAACACCGGACGGTCCTGCGCACCGATCGCACCGAGCACGCGCACGCCGCAGCCCAGCCGTGCCAGCGCGCAGGCGGTGATCAGCGTGCCGCCACCCAACTCGCGCGTGTAGTGACGCGCAAGCGCTTCTTCGCCGGGTGCCGGCCAGCGCTCGAAACCGCTGAAGATGTGGTCGAGATACACCTCGCCGACCACCATGATCTGTGCGGCGCTCATTGCAGCTGGAACGGCCATGCGCGCTCCCTCCGTGTCTGGATCAGATACAGCGCACTGCCCACGCACAGCGCCAGCACTGCCGCCAATACGCGATGGCCGGGGCTGGCGGCCAGCAGATACAGCCAACCGGCCACGCTGATCAGCAGCGGCCACGGATACAGCGGCATCGAAAATGCACGGCGCCGCCGCTTGCGTCGCAACAGCACCACGGCCAGGCACTGCGCCAGAAACTGGAACAGGATCTGGATGATCATCAAGGTGGCGATCAGATCGTCCAGCGACAGCAGGCAGGCCAGCACGGACGTTGCGCCGACGAACAGCAGCGATACGGTGGGAAAGCCGCCACGTGGATGCAGCCGCGCAAACACGCCGAAGAATTGCCCGGCCGCGGCGGCGGCATATGGCACCCGCGAATATCCCAGCAACACCACCAGTGCCGAGCCCCAGCTGGCCAGCACGATCAACGCCACTGCCACGGTGCTGCCCGCCGGCCCGTAGATGGCCTGCATGAAGTCGGCCATCACCGCCTTGGATTGCGCCGCCTGCTGCCAAGGCAGCACGCCGAGCAAGGTGACGTTGAGGCCCAGATAGAGCAGCGCCACGATCGGGATCGAGACCAGCACCGCCCGCGGAATGGTGCGGCGTGGCTTGCGGATTTCGCCACCGAGCATGCACACGTTGTTGTAGCCGCCGTAGTCGTACACCGCGATCAATGCCACTGCGCCCAAGCCCAGCCAGAAGCCGTGCGGCGAAGCCGGGCGCGCATGCAGAAAATCCTCGGCGATGCCCAGATCGAAATGCAGCACGCCGCTGCAAATGATCCACACGCAGGCACCGATCACCGCTGCGCTCACCAGCAACGACAGCACTTGCACCGAACGCACCTTGCGATACAGCAGCAGTGTGTTGAAGGCGCACAGCGCCATCGCCATGGCGGTGAGCCGGGCATGGCCCAGGCCGGGCAGCAGGAACGCCAGATATTGCACGCAGCCCACCGCCGCCGAGCCCACCGACAGCGGTGCGGTCAGCAGCGTTTGCCACAGATACAAAAACCCGAACAGGCGCCCCCAGCGTTCGCGCCCGTATGCCTCGCGCAGATAGTGGTACGGTCCGCCCGAGCGCGGAATCGCAGCGCCGAGTTCGGCCCACACCAGCCCATCGCACAGGCACAGCAGCGCACCGGCCACCCAGCCGATCAACACCGATGGGCCAGCCAACGCCGACAACGCCAGCGGAATGGTGATGAACGGGCCGATGCCGATCATGTTGAGCAGATTGGCCGACAGCGCGCTCCAGAAACCCAGCGTGCGCGGCGGGGCGCCTGCAGCTGTGGACGATGGCGGCACCACCGAGGGACTCAGCATGCGCTGTACGCCGCATGCGTGCTGCGTGCTGTGGTGGCTGCGTCATGGGCAGCGCGCAGGCTGTCGGCGCAGTGGATCGCGGTGGCTTCCATTTGATGCAGATCCAGCACCAGCACTGCATTGTTGCCTTTGCGCAGCCAAGCGCCGGGGCAGAACAGGCACTGTTGCGGGCCGACGTTCCAGTAACGCCCCAACAGGCGTCCGTTGACCCACAGATAGCCTTTGCGCCACTGGCGCATGTCCAGGTACACGTCGCCGACCGTTTGCAGTGCGATATCGGCGGCGAAGAACAGGCCGGGGCGCGCGGCTGGCGCTTGCAGTGGGCGCAACGTGGGCGCGGTGTCGCTATCCAGCGCTAAGCCGTACACCTGCCAGCCGCGCAGCTCGCTGCCATCCAGTCGCACCGGGCCGAGCAGGCCTTTGGCATCGCCCAGTGCCGGGCCGAAATTGATATGGCCGAAACTGTCGACCAGCATGTCGAGCTGGCGTTCCTTCGCGGCGGCGTTCGGCAGGGCGAGTTGCGTTGCACTGTTGAGGTGCGCATGCCGCATGCGCGAGACATGGCCGATCTCGCGGCCATCCAGGTGGACTGCTGCGTAGTCGTGCACCAGGCCCAGGTCCAGTTGCGTGCCGGCGGCAATGCGGCGCCGGTAGACCGCCAGGCCCAGGTTCTGCCTGAGCAGGGTTTGGTTGTCGGCAGGCTGGTCGGTAGGCACCGGCTGGTCTCCCAGGTTGTCCCACAGCGATGCGACCGGGTGTGCGATGACCGCGTCGAAGCGGGTGCGCGCTGGCGCCGCCGGAATCGCCGGCAGCGGGCCGCTGCTGTGTTGGGCGATGATGCTGCGCAGTGCCGTGTAGGCCGGCGTGGCGCAGCCGCGTTCGTCGATCGGTGCGCTGTAGTCGTAGCTGGTGAGCACCGGCTGGAATTGCGAACCGTCGTCTTCGGCATTGGCGCCAGCGCTCAGCCCGAAGTTGCTGCCGCCGTGCACCACATACAGGTTGAACGAATAGCCGGCTGCCATCAGGTGCTGCAGCATCGGTGCGTAGTCGCGGCGCGCCACATCGGCATCGCCCCAATGCGTCAACCAGCCCGGGTAGCCTTCGGCCACCCATACCGGTGCGTCACCTGCGATGGTTCTGGCCTGCTGTAACTCCTGCAGATCCGCACCATCCAGACCCAGCGCCGCGCCGGGCAGGTAGGCCTTGCGTCGGCGCAGGTCCTTCATGCCTTCGGCCAGCGAAAACGGGCCATCGATGCCGTGCTGGCGCCAAAGCGCAGCCAGCGCCTGCAGATAGCCCACGTCGCTGCCGTGCATGCTGTATTCGTTCTCGATCTGCAGCATCAGCACCGGCCCGCCGGCACCGGCCATCAGCGGTGCGAGGTGTGGCGCCACCGCGGCGATATAGCGCTGTACCGCTGCCATGTAACGTGCATCATTGGCGTCGCGTAACCGCATGCCCGGTTCGCGCAGCAGGTAGGGCGGCAGCCCGCCCAGCGTCCATTCGGCGCACACGTAAGGGCCGGGTCGCAGATACACCCACATGCCTTCCTGCTGGCAGAGCTTGATGAAGGCGACGAAATCCCGCTCGTCGGTCGCGAAATCGAACTGCCCCGGCTCGCGCTCGTAGGCATTCCACATCAGGTACAGCGCAATCGTGTTCAAGCCCATCGCCTTGGCCATGCGGATGCGCTGCAGCCAATCCGCACGGGCGATGCGCAACGGATGCATCTCGCCACTGCGCAACTGCCACGGCTGCTGGTCCAGCACGAACTGTCCGCGGTCGAAGCCGAATACATGCGGGCGACCATCCGGCACTGGCGCACGCAGCGACGACAGCAGCGCCGGCGCGGCCGCCAGGCCGAACGGCGCGAGCAGCCCAAACGTGCATAGGCTCCTGCGTTTCATCGTCTCTCCAGCCAGGAAAGGAGCTGCCGCGTTATATCGATCGCATCGCGGTGCGCCATGCCGCGCCGCCAGGTCTGCGGCGCAGCGCGGCCCACTGCTAGAACGCGTACTTGACAGTGAACAGCGCCGTGCTTCCGGCATCGACGATGTCGGAGATCGCCAGATTGCGGCGGCCTATATGCGCCCAATAGCTGTATTCCTTGGTCAGGTTGGAGATCGACAGATCCATGCTCACGCCATTGTCGAAGCGGTAGCCGGTGTGCAGATCCACACGTCGGGTGGGGCGTGCCCACAGGTCGTTCCACGGCGCGCCTTCGTGCAGGAAGTCGTAGCCCAGCAGGTACGAACTGCTGAAGTGGTAGCTCAGGTTCAGCGAGAACCCGTTGTGTTCGTAGAACACTTCCAGGTTGGCCATTGCCGCCGGCGCCGACTGCATGTGCTCGTTCTCGAAACCGTCCAGGCCCAGGTCCGCACGCGCGTGCTGGCGGGTGGCGTTGGCGCTCACGCCCAGGCCATCGAACGGGGCGGGCAGGTCCTGGAATTTTTGCCGGGCGCTGATTTCAACGCCGTAGATCTTGCCGTCGCCGCCATTGGTGGGCATGTGGTACAGCACCGTGCCGCTACCGGTGGTGCTGCCATTGGCCTGCGCCGAGCCGGCATCGTAGATGTAGTTGCGCAGTTGCTTGTAGAAGCCGGCCAGCGAAAAAAAGCCGCCGTGCTGCGTGGACCATTCGCCGGACAGGTCCAGGTTGGTCGATTCGATCGGCTTCAGGTCCGGGTTGCCCTGAGTGATGGTGGTGACGCCATTGGAGATGTCGATCTGGCTGCCGCCGCCCAGCTGCACGAAGGCCGGCCGGGTGTAGCTGGTCCACAGCGAGGCGCGATACGCCGTGCGCAGATCCGGTCGCCAGGTCAGGAACACACTGGGCAAGGGCTCGTTATAGGAGGCGTGGTTATGGTCGAAGTAGCCGGCAATGTCGTTGCCGTCGGCGTCCGTCGGGCTCACCCAGAAGGTGTTGTTGATCGCGGTGTGTTCCAAGCGCACGCCGGGCACGATGTCCAGGTTGCCCATGATGAAGGTGGCGCTGGCGTAGGCGGCACCGACCGCCTCGGTGCCGCGCATGGTGTTGCAGTTGAAGTTGTTGACGTAGAACGCGTTGCCGCAGGTGTCCAGATCGTCGTCGGTGAGATGTTGCGCAATCACACCGGCCACCGCGGCTTCGCTCACGCGCGGGGTGTTCCAGTCGTATTTACCCGGGAAGATCGATGCATAGGTGCCGGTGAAGATGCCCAGCTCGCCCAGCGTGGTGGTGCCATCCACGCCGCCGGTATACCAGTCGCGGTTGGTGTAGCGGCGACGGCTCTTGCTGTACTTGACGCCAAACTGCACCGAGCGCAGTGCGCCGTCCTCTTCGAAGTCGTAGCGGGTATCGACGCGTGCGCCGCCTTTCTTCTGGCCGGAGTAGATCTTGGTCAGCTCGCCATAGCTGCCAGCATAGAGTGAGGGGATGTTGTTGACCTGCGCCTGCAGCGCCGGAGTGAGCTGCGGGTATGGAAATGCACCGCCGCCATAGGCCACCAGGGTATTACTGGAATAGGCGTAGTTGTCCTGGGTGAACTTGTCTTCGCGTCCATCGATCTCGACATGGTCGGGGCGGTCGTTGTCGCCGAAGCTGTAGAACACGTTGGGCATGAAGGTCCAGCCGCCCACGGTCTTTTTCGCGCCGATCTGAAAGGTGGCCAGATCGGCGATTTCCGGGTTGGTTTCGTACCAGAAACGCGAGGCGATGCGGCCGATGTTGGGCGTATACACGCCAGGCGTGCCGGTTGGCACGTAGCGCACATCCTGCGGCAGTAGCTGCACGAAAGTGGTGCCCTGATCGGTCTTGGCATAGGCGTAGGTCATGCGCGCGTAGAGCGACAGGGTGTCGTCCACGTGCCTATCAAACGATGCATTGCCGCCGTAGCGGCGCTCCCAGCCTGCGGCAATCCCGACATTCATGCCGGTGCTGGTGAGGTTGTGTTGCGGATCGAAGCCGGCGGCGTTGCCGCCGTTGGCGTCGGTGTTCAAATATTCCCACGAGCCATCGTTGAGCGCGCTGGTGGCCGCGGCCACTTCGCTGTTGGTGGTGGTGCGGTAGTCGTAGTACGCGCTGGCATACACGCCAAACTGCTGCGCATCGCCGAATTTGTGCTGAAACTCGCCACCGAAGCCGCCACCCAGGCCATCGCCGCCGTAATCGCGCGCGCGGCTTTCCACCCGGCCGCTACCGGTGACGCTGCCGCTGGTGGTGTCCTTGAAGTCGTAGGCGGTGGGGGTGCGGAAATCCAACGTGCCGCCGATCGCATCGCCGTCCATGTCGGCAGTGGAGGTCTTGTTGGCGACGATGGTCTGCAGTCCGGTCGGCGGTAGCAGGCTGAGCTGCACGCTGCGGCTATACGGCATGCCCTGCGCCACGGTGACGCCGTCGATCATGTTGACGTTGTATTCGGAAGGTAGCCCGCGCACCGAGGCAAACATGCCTTCGCCGCGTGCTGCACCGTCGATGCCGCCGAAATAGCCCGAGCCGGTGCTGGTGATGTTGATGCCGGCGATCAGGCCCAGCGCTTCGGCCACGTTGTGCACGGCGGTGCGTTGCAGGTCGTTGGCCGACAGCACATCGACCGTGTTGGCCGCGTTGATCTTCAGGTCGCTGGCGTCGTAGCGGTTGCTCACCACGCTGATCGCCTTCATTTGCTTGACCTCTTCCAGCGCGATCGCCACCGACGCAGTACCGGTCTCGCCGACCTGGATGCTGGTTTCGGCCGCGCTGAAGCCGGGATACTCCAGATTCAGCGCGTACTGCCCTGCAGGCACGTCACGGATGACGAAATGCCCGCGCGCATCGGCGACCGCACTATAGGCGGTACCTGCGATACGCACCTTCGCATTCGCTGCCGGCTTGCCGCTGCTGGCTTCCTTCAGGTCGCCTTCCACCGTGCCGGCCATTGCCGTCGCCGCCGATGCCATGCCGGTGAGGGTCAGGATTGCCACGGCCCATTGCTTGCCATTCGAACGCTCACGCTTTTCCACGTGCCACCTCGCCAGATGCTGGGCAACGTTGCCGATGGCAACGCCCTCCAATGCCTTTGCTCTTGGGCAGACGGTCCGCACGATGGAGCACACACACGGCATCGCGCAGCACGCCGTCAAAGCGTGCGCGTATTACCGCATGGGATGCACGTCGAAGCGTCTGCCAGCTGGGACAGCTGTTGCAGGCGTCAGTGGCGGGGCGGGGAATAGCCGGCGATGCACTTGGAGCGCGATCGCATGGCGCTCAATTTATAGTGCTTGGTCATGCCGGCTGCACCAGTGCAACGAGCGCGCGCATGTGGGCAGGGCGAGGCAACGCGAGGGCGGCAACACGGAGGCGCTGGTCGATACGACGATGCTGCATACAACCATCTCCCGGTGCGCGTGCTGCGTGGAAACGCTGTTGCTGTCGATCAGCCCACGGTCATCGCAATGACGTGTGTTGCCGGCTGAGGTGAGTGATAGACCGCGCTGTTGCGACGGTCAAGCAGGTGTGAAGTGTGTGCTCAGATCGTCGTGCCGGCTGCGCAATGAAGACGAATACAGCGTCGCGGTACGCCGATGGCGATGATTTCCGGTGCGGCGCAGCATTGCCGTGCGTCAACGCAACAGGCGCCGGCTGAAACAGCCGGCGCCTGTTGCGCGTCATGTGATCACAGGCATTACTTGGGCAACGGCGAGCGTCCCTGGATCGAAAACGACGCAGCATTGCCAGCGGCGCCGGTGCCGGGCTGCCCGCCGCCGACGAACAACGTATAGTCGCCGGCCTCCACTGCGCGCTGCCCGCTGCGATCCACGTCGCTCAAGGCGCGTGCATCCAGATGGAAGGTCAGCGTGCGTTGCTCGCCCGCTGCAAGATGCACGCGCTGAAAACCGACCAGGCTGCGCAACGGCGACTGCGGGCGGTCCGGATACTGCAGATACACCTGCGCCACTTCGTCGCCGGCACGTGCACCGGTGTTGCGCACGGTAGCGGTCACCTGCAACGGATTGCCGGCTTGCAGCGTGGTGGTGGACAGCTGCGGCGCGTCGTAGGCAAAGCGGGTGTAGCTCAGGCCATAGCCGAACGGAAACAGCGGCTCGCCCTTGAAGTAGCGGTAGGTGCGGCCCTTCATGTCGTAGCTGACGTAGGGCGGCAGGTCCTTGGTGGAACGATAGAACGTCACCGGCAGGCGCCCGCCGGGGTTGTCGTCGCCGGCCAGCATGCGCGCGATCGCGGTGCCGCCGGACTGGCCCGGGTACCACGCCGCCACGATCGCATCGGCATGCATCTTGGCCCAGTTCAAGGCCACTGCGCTGCCGCTCATCAGCACCACCACCAGCGGCTTGCCGGAGGCCTTGGCCCGTTCCAGCAGCGCCTGCTGCGGGGCGGGCAGGGCGATGTCGTTGCGATCGCCGCCGTCGAAGCCGGGGACATCGATCCGCAACTCTTCGCCTTCCACATCCGGCGACAGGCCAACGAAAGCGACCACGGCGTCTGCCTGTGCCACGGCCTGCGCGGCTTCGGCCAGTTGCGCGGCGGCAGGAGCCAGCCATTCCAGGCGCACGCCCTGATCCTGGCCGCGATGCTCCATTTCCAGGCGGATCTTGCGTGGGCGGGTGTCGTCGAAATGCAGCACGGTTTCCACGCTGCGGCCGTCGGCGTTGTGCATGCCGGCCGGCACGTGCTTGTCTTCGGCGTTGCCGGCGACCACCAGCTTGTCGTCGATATACAGGCGTACCGGGTCGTGCCCGCTGCAATCGAAGCAACGCGCCACGCGCACCGCCAGGGTGTAATCGCCAGCGCTGGGCGGCAGCAGTTCGCCGCTCCAGCGTACTGCATAACGGTCGGCCGGTACCCCCTTGGCCGGGGCGACCTGATCCCAGTTGAAGCTCACCGTGCGGTCCTGCCGCACCACGCGCGCAGCACCGCTCATGTCGACATTGTCGAAATACTCGCCACGCAGTCCCGGCTTGCCATCGCTGCGCAATGCCGTTTCCGGGATCATGCCCGGCACGCCGGCGGCCAACGGTGCGCCTTGTGCGTAGCTCACCTGCTGCGCACCGAAGCGCTGACGCAGGCCCAGCAACGGCGTCACGGGCGCGGACGAAGTGCCCTGGTAATTGGCCTCCAATGCCGCCAGTGCGTCCGCATTCGGGCCGATCACCGCCAGCCGCGTGCCGGCTCTGAGCGGCAACGTGTTGGCATCGTTCTTCAGCAGCACGATCGACTCGGCAGCCGCCTGTAAGGCCAACGCACGATGCGCCGCGTTGTCCACGTCCTTCGCCCCGAGCCGTGCGTACGGATCCTTGCGCGGGGCCTCCAGCTCGCCCAGGCGATAGCGCGCGGCAAACAGGCGCACCAGCGATTGGTCGAGCAAGGCTTCGTCCACTTCGCCGCGCGCGATCGCCGTGCCGAGTTCGCGATAGGCATGCCCGCAATTGAGATCGTGCCCGGCCTTCAGCGCGGCGGCCGACGAGCCGGCGTTGTCGGGGCGGAAATAATGGAACTGGGTCATGTCGTCGACTGCATCGCAGTCGGACACCACAAAGCCCTTGAAGCCCCAGTCGCCGCGCACGCGGCCGTTGAGCAGCCAGTCCGCCGCGCAGACCGGGGTGCCGTGCAACGCGTTGTAGGCACACATCACCGAGCCGGCCTGGCCTTCGACCAGCGCGGCGCGGAACGCCGGCGTATAGGTCGCTTCCACATCGTGCGGCGACACATCCACATCGAAGCCATGCCGTCCCGGCTCGGGGCCGCTGTGCACTGCGATGTGCTTGGGCGTGGCGATCGTGCGTGGGTGGTTGAGATCCTCGCCCTGCAGGCCGCGGATAAAGCCCACCGCCATTTGCCCGGTGAGAAACGGATCCTCGCCGTAGGTTTCCATGCCACGGCCCCAGCGCGGGTCGCGGAAAATGTTGATATTGGGCGACCAGATGGTCAGACCGGCATAGCGCTGATGGTCCTTGCCCGGACCGCCGGCCTGGTTGAACTTGGCGCGCGCTTCGGTGGACACCACCGTGCCCACTTGCTGCATCAGGCTGGTATTCCAGCTCGCCGCCAGGCCGATCGACTGCGGAAACACCGTGGCGTAGCCGTTGCGCGCGATGCCGTGCAGGCCTTCGCTCCACCACTCGTAGGCGGGGATGCCCAGGCGCGGAATCGCCGGGGCATCGTTCATGGCCTGCGCCACCTTTTCTTCGCGGCTCATCTGCGCGACCAGCGCGGCGGCGCGCTGTTCGGGCGATCCGGCCGGTTTGGCGGGGGTGGCAAGGGCGAGGCAGGGCAGCGTCAGCCCAAGGCCCACTGCCATGGCAAGGCGCGATACAAACACGGACGACATGGATTCACTCCTGGGCAGCGGACAAGGCCGCTGGGGATTGTTCTGGTAGTGCTGCAGTGGTTGCGGTGTGGTGCGGGAGCGGCCCTCATCCGCCCTTCGGGCACCTTCTCCCGCCAGCGGGAGAAGGTGCCCGAAGGGCGGATGAGGGGCCGCGCCGCTCTTCATTTCGCAGCCGCTGCCTCCTGCGGCTCCGGCGGCGCACCAGCCAGCGTGGCGGCCAGGTCGCGCACCTGCAGCGCCGATTGCAACTGCGCCAGCGCCGCCTTGCTGGTCACGCGTACGGTCAACGGCTCGCCCGGCAGCAGGTCGAAGGCGTTGTCCGAGAGCGTGGCATCCACATCGCCGAACGATAGCCATACTTCGCGCGCCAGCGTGTCGCTGGTCAGGGTGAGTGCGTAGCCATCGCCATCGGCACGCCACTGGCTGTCGATCTTCGCAGCCGGCAAGGCGAGCTGCTTGGCCGGCGCGAAGAACACCACCTCACGCGACAGCAACGTGTCGCCGTCCAGCAGCTCGAACACCGCGTAGGTGCGCTTGGGATCGGCGCTGCCCAGCAATTGCTTGTCGCTGAAGTTGCCCACGTGTTGGCTGCTCAGCGCGTTGACGCTGGCTTTTTCCTCGCGCTTGCTCAGCACCTTGCCATCCATGCCCATCACCCGCATGCGCCAGCGTGCCGTCAGCGGGGTGGTGCGGTCGGACACCAGCGACACCTCGGTCTGGCCCTTGTCGTTGCGCAACGCGGCGATCATTTCCGGAGCGTAGAAGCGGCGTGCATGGTAATGCAGCGCCTTCCAGCGGCCGTAGTAATCCACGCTGGACCACGACGCACCCGGCCACACATCGTTGAGCTGCCAGTACAGCGAACCCATCGACTGCGGGCGCGAGGCGCGCAGATGAGAGGCCGCGATGTTGATGCCTTCGGCCTGCATCAGCTGGCTCAGGTAGACGAAGCTTTCGAAATCCTTGGGCTCGCCGAATTCGCGGCGGATGTAGAGCATCAGCCGCTTGTTGCCGTTGCCCTTGTCGAACTTCTGATGCACGCGCATCACCGGCGATTCCGGGTCCATGTCGCCGGGCTCGGCAAATGCACGCACGGTGCGCATATCGGGGAACGACTGCAGGCCGTACTCGGACATGAAGCGCGGGGTGACGTTGAGGTATTCGGTGACCGGCAGGGCAGGGCCGCCCCACACCTTCCAGTAATGCATGTCGCCATCGTTGGTCTGGTCGGCCGCGCCATCGAAATCGGTGCCCGGCGAGGTGGCCCAGTACGGCACATCGCTGTCGTAGGTGGCCACCACTTCGCGGAACACGGTGCCGAACAAGGTGGTCATGCCGCGTTCGATGCGGGTGCGTTCTTCCGGGTCCACCGACTGCTTGAACTTGACCCGGTCGCCCCAGTTTTCCCAACCGGTCTGCACTTCGTTGTTGCCGCACCACAACACGAGACTGGGGTGATCGCGCAGCCGCTTGACCTGCTCGATCGCCTCCTGCCGGGTGTTCTCGCGGAACTCCACGTCGTATGGCGGTACCGCGCCGCCGAACATGAAGTCCTGCCAGATCATGATGCCAAGCTCGTCGGCGACGTCGTAAAAATAGTCGTCCTGGTAATGCCCGCCGCCCCACATGCGCAGCATGTTCATGTTGGCATCGCGCGCGTCCTGCAAGGTGCTGCGCATGCGCTCGTGCGTGACACGTGCGGGGAAGGCATCCAGCGGAATCAGGTTGGCCCCCTTGGCGAAGATCGGGATGCCGTTGATCACGATCTCCATGCTCTTGCCGAACCGGTCTTTTTCGCGACGCAGCTCCACCGAACGCAGGCCGGTGACGCGCTTGATCTGCTGGCTGTCGCCATCGGCATCGCGCACGCTAGCGACGAAGGTGTAGCGGTCCTGCGCGCCGTAACCGGCCGGAAACCAGCGCTTGGGATTGGCGATGCGCACCGCCAGGTCGACGCGGTTCTGGCCGGGATCGACCACCGCGTCCTGGGTGAACTGGCCGACTTTTTGCCCATCCGGGCCCAGTACATCCAGCGTCACCTGCACCGGGCCGCTGCGGCCGGCCTGCAGGTCCAATTGCGCCTGCACTTGCGCACTGTGCGCATCCACCCGTTGCTGGGCGATATGCAGCCCGTCCACCCGCACGGCATCCCACGCTTCCACGCGCACATCCTTCCAGATGCCGGCGTTGACCATGCGCGGACCCCAGTCCCAACCGAAGTTGTACGGCGCCTTGCGCACATAGGTCGAGCTGTGCCGTGCCTCCGGCTCGTCCCCGAACGCCGAATCGTAGGCACCCGGCAGCGCATACGGCTGCTTGGCCAGCCACGGCTGGATCTTCTTGATCGGCGAATACAGCTTGACCTCCAGCAGGTTATCGCCGCGCTTGAGCAAGGATTTCGCGTCCACGCGCCACTGCCGGAACATGTTGTCGGCGCTGAGCAGCTGCTTGCCATTGAGGGTGACCTCGGCAAACGTGTCCAGGCCGTCGAACACCAACTCGACATGTTCGCGCTTGAGCGTGGCCGCATCGACAGTGAAGCGGGTCTGGTATTGCCAATCGCTCAGGCCGGCCCACTGGATCTTGCCTTCGTTGTCGCGATAGAACGGGTCGGGCACGATCTTGGCGGCGATCAGGTCGGTCTGCACCGCGCCGGGCACCTGCGCCGGCAGCCACGCCGCTGCTTTCGGATACGTCTTGCCCTGCTCCTGACCCGGCACCAGCCGCACCCGCCAGCCGCCATCCAGCGTCACCGCCGTGGGCGGCGCTGCCCAGGCCTGCGAGATGGCCAAGGCCAGGGCAAGCCCGAGACGGGCGGGGGTGGGAACAACACGATGACAGGACAGGGGCATGCGTGACTCTCCTAGGGTGGCTCAGCGCGTGGCGGCGGGGGGCGCCTGCGCAGTGGTTTCAATCAATTGAACGGCGCCGATGG
This sequence comes from Xanthomonas citri pv. citri, assembly GCF_000961215.1. Taxonomy (NCBI): domain Bacteria; kingdom Pseudomonadati; phylum Pseudomonadota; class Gammaproteobacteria; order Lysobacterales; family Lysobacteraceae; genus Xanthomonas; species Xanthomonas citri. The sequence continues at coordinate 3,577,555 of NZ_CP008998.1, read as the reverse complement.
CGTACAGGGGGCCGCGAATCGGCGCGGTGAAGCGCAGGCACAGATCGTGGACGCCGGTGCGTGCAGGCAGTGCGGTTTCCAGGGTGAATTGCTCGCCCAGGGTGTCGCTGCGCGGCAGCTGCACGCTGGCGATCAACTCGCCGTCGCAGCCCTGACGCACTTCCAGCTCACCGCCGCGGGTTTTGGCTGGGTATTGCACGACCTTGGATTGCTCGTGCGCCAGTCCGAAGTTGTTGGGCAAGCGTGCGGCTTCGATGCGGATTGCGCCGATACCGTCCAGCCGTGCCTGCGGATACAGGCGGCAGGCACGGAACAGGTCGACGTTGTACACCGGCGTGTCGGCGCCGGTCATCTCCGGCAACAGCGGCAGGCGCAAGCCGAGCGCGCCGGTTTCAACGCAGTGCTGCAATCCCTGCGTATCCACCCGCAACAAACTCGCGCGATCGAAGCTGCGGCGACGCGTGGCCGCCAGCGGCGTTCCGTTGGCATCGAACGCAGTCGCCTTGACCGTCGTCGGCAATCGAATCGTAAACGGCGCGTTGTAGCGCGGCGATGCCGGCGTTGGCTCGCTGCCGTCGACGGTGTAGTGAAGCGTGCCCGCGCCGGCTTGCGTGCTCAGCGCTACCTTGGCCGGCCCACCGGCGAGCACCGGATTGGGTCCGCCTTCCAGGGCGATATCGGCAGCGAATGCGCCATCGCTGTAGTCGATGCCCAGCGCCTTGTAGCGCTGCAGCTGCGCCGGCATGCGCGTCAGGAAGCTGTTCCAGTTGCGCGCTGCCGGCGGTGACCAGGTCACTTCCGCTACCGCAGCAAGACGCGGAAACAGTGCGTGATCCACGTGCCAGCGCGAGGGGATGTATTCGGACCACAACGCGCCTTGTGCGCCCAGTACATGCCCGGCCTGTTCGGCGCTGAGCTCGGCCGGCACCGGGTCGAATGCGTAGACCTTCGACAGCGGCAACACCGTCAGGCGGCCGTTCGGTTCGTCGCTGCGGGTGGTCTGCAGGTTGTCCAGATACAGCCAGTCGCCCGGCGCCAGCACCACATCGTGGCCTTGCTGTGCTGCGGTCACTGCGCCTTCGATGCCGCGCCACGACATCACCGACGCACTCGCCGGCACGCCGCCTTCGAGAATTTCATCCCAACCGATCATGCGCCGGCCGTACTGGGTGAGGTAGGCCGCCAGTTGTTCGTTGAACCAGCCCTGCATCGCGTGCGCGTCCTTGACCCCGAGCTTGCGCATCTGCGCGCGCACCGCCGGCGAGGCTTCCCACTGATCCTTCACCGCCTCATCGCCACCGATGTGGATGTAGGTCGACGGGAACAAGGTCAGCACCTCGTCCAGTACATTGGTGATGAAGGTCAGGCTGCGTTCGCTGGTGTTGAACAGATACGGGTTGACGCCCCAATCCACGCCCACCTGCGTGCGTGCGCCGGGTACGCCCACTTCTTCGGGGTAGGCAGCAACGGCTGCCTGTGCATGGCCGGGCATGTCCAGTTCGGGCAGCACGGTGATGTGCAGACGCGCCGCATAGGCGACGATCTCGCTGATCTGTTCCTGGGTGTAGAAGCCGCCATACCGCTGTGGCGTGCCGTGCTGGCCGGCGCCGGGCGGTGTGCGCCATGCGCCCACCTCGGTGAGCTTGGGATAGCGCTTGATCTCGATACGCCAACCCTGATCATCGGTGAGATGCCAATGCAGCACGTTGAGCTTGTGCAGGGCCATCGTATCGAGCACATGCTTGACCGTGTCCACATCATGGAAATGCCGGGCCACATCCAGGTGCTGGCCGCGCCAGCTGAAACGCGGCCAGTCGCGGATCGCCACCGCCGGGACCTGGACCTCGCCCTTGCGCGCATCCGGTGTCATCAATTGCCAGGCGCTGATTGCGCCATACAACAAGCCGGCGCCATCGCGCGCGGCGATGCGCACGCCCTTGGCATCGGCTTCCAGGCTGTAACCTTCTTTATGCCCTACCGGCGCCTGCGCGCTGCGCTCCAGGCGGATGCTGCCCGGCGAGGCACTGGTTTCGGCGCGCACTTCCAACCGCAGCCCGCGTGTGCGTTGCAGCAGATCGGCCAGATGTTCGGCACTGCGGCGTGCATCGGCATCGCCGGGCACGATCGAGATCACCGTGCCGGCGCCCACCGTGAAGCTGCCGCTACCGCGTTTGACCTCCACTGCCGCAGGAATCAGCGGCAACGCGATACCCGCAGTGTTTGCGGCTGCAGCAGGTGCGCCCGCGGTTGCAACGGCCGGCGAGGTGCCTGGCGCTCGTTGACCGCAACCGGCCAGCGACGCTGCCGCGAATGCGAGCGCAAGCAGGCGCGAGGATAACGGCGAGACGGCTGTCAGGCGTGCGGTGGGTGCGGAGTTCGACATCATGCAATCAGATCCCGATGTGGCGGCGGTACACGGCAGCCACGCACAGTAGCAAAGCCGTGTCGGAAGACGCAGTGACTGGCGCACGCTTCGTCCCGCTGCGCAGCGCGGGCGCTGCGTGGTCATGCGATCACGTCAGGGGCGTCGGTCGCTGCAAAACCGGCGCGGGCGACGCTGGAACCGGAATGCAGCCAGGCAGTCCGATTCCCTGCACCAGCCGCGCCCGCCCGATCACGGTGCCGTCGTTGCGTCAGCTGCGCTTAGCGCTGCGCGGTCGGTAGCTCGTCCCACACCTTCGGGTCTTCGGCGCCCAGCACCCAGCAGCTGAATCCTTCCAGGCCGTATTGTCTGGTCAGCTCGTAACGTGCCTTGAAGCTGCGTGCGTCAGGGCGGAACACCCACTCGCGCATGTCGTCGCGATAGAAGTAGAACCATGATTCCTGCTCGACCGGATCCCACTGCACGGTGGCGTTCTGTTCCTGCGCCAGCGGGAACGACTCGTCTGCATCGATATACGTTGCGGAAATATTCGACGCCTCGGTGCCGTCGTCCTTCACCGGGTTGCCGGTGTACCAGCGATAGCCGTAGGTGGCGATGCCCAGCGACAGCTTGTCCTTCGGCACCTGGGTGATGGCGTAATCCAGGTGCTTCTTCATCCACACCATGCCATCGACCGGGCCCGGCGTGGTCCAGCGCGTGTGCTGGTCGTAGGTCATCAGGCTGACCAGATCCACCGCCTGGCCCAGGGCTTTGAGGTCGTACGCACCGCGCCAGTATTCCCACATCCACTTGGAGAACTGGCCGCCTTCGGCATAGCCCGGTGCGTTCGGCACCACGGCGACCGACATCTTGAAACCGGCCTTGTGCAGCGCGTCTGCGGTCTGCTTGACCATCAGCGTGTAGGCGTCGCGGTCGGTCCAGGCGATGTTTTCGAAATCGAACTGGAAGCCGTAGTACTTGTGCTGCTTGCCGTGGATGAGCAGCGATTCGATCATGCGCTTCTTGGCGGTTTCGTCATGCATCAGCTTGTGGAAGCCTTCGCGACCGGTGGTCATCGACAGGATCGGCATGACCCGCAGCTTGTGCTGCTTGGCGATGTCGTACAGATACATGTTGGGGGTGCCGTTGACCAGGCCGTTCTGGTCCACGCCATACCAGGTAGGCACCACCACATCGATCTTGTCGACGTTGGCGATGAAGGAGTTGGTCGATTTCTGCGTGTTCATCAGATAGAACAACGCCGTGGGGTTTTTGGCCAAGGCCGGGGCGCAGGTCAGTGCCAGCGCGAGCAACATCCAGGTCAATCGCTTACTCATGAAAGACAACATCCGTCAGGGAGTGGGGGAGGAAAGGTCGATGCGGAAGACGTAGGCACTCTCGCCAACCGGCTTGACCGGCAGGTGCAGATGCAGGCCGTCGGCGCGTTGTTCGAACGGGATCTTCTTGCCGTTTGCCAGCAAGGTCACGGCGCGTACGCCGTCGGCGGCCTTGAGCGAGCGGATCACCGCCTCGCCATTGCTGGGCCAGCCGAGCTCGATCGCATACAGCGCGCCATCGCGCGTGGTGAAGCGGAAATCCTCGGCCGTGTACGGCTTGGTCTTGATGTCCTGGAAGGTGCCGCCCACCACTCCGGTGGGGCCTTCGCCGTACACGCGCCACGGCGTGCTGTCGTAGATCGCGCTGCCGTTGGTCTTGAGCCACTTGCCGATCGCCAGCAGGATGCCGCGCTCGGTGTCCGGGATCGAACCATCGGCGCGCGGCCCGATGTTGAGCATCAGGTTGCCGTTCTTGGCCACCACGTCGGCCAGCATGTGGATGATGAAGGTGGGCGACTTGTAGGTGTCGTTTTCGATATAGCCCCACGAGGCGTTGCTCACCGAGGTGTCGGTCTGCCAATGCGTGGGGTGGATGCCGGTGAGCTGGCCGCGCTCGATATCCAGCGTGCCTGCGCCTTCGGGGAAGGCGCCGAGCTTGTAGTTCACCACCACGCCGCGGTCTGCTTCGGTCCGCGCCGCGCCCTGGTTGTAGTAGTACGCCAGCATCGTCGGCAGGCTGCGGCGGAAGGTGGGGTGGGCAATCCACCAATCGAAATAGATCAGGTCCGGTTGATAGGTGTCGATCAACTCGGTGGTGCGCGCCAGCCAATCGTCCAGCCAGGCCTGCGAGACCGGCGTCCAGTCGTTGGCCACATCGGCATCGTCCTTGCCCGGCAAGCGCACCTGCGCCGGACCGTACAGCCCGGCGTAACGCGGATCGTTGACGTCCGAATCGAAGGTGCGGCCGCCATCGAAGAACCAGTTGTGTTCGGCGCGGTGCGATGACAGCCCGAAATGCAGCCCCTGTGCGCGAATGGCCTTGGACAACTCGCCCAGCAGGTCGCGCTTGGGCCCCATCTTCATCGCGGTCCAGTCGGACAACTTGGAGTCGTACAGCGCAAAACCGTCGTGGTGTTCGGCCACCGGCACCACGTAGCGCGCGCCGGATTGCCGGAACAGCTTGGCCCAGCCAGTCGGGTCGAACTTGGGCGCGGTGAACTTGGGAATCAGATCCTTGTAGCCGGAACGCGCCTGCGGCCCGTAGGTCGCCACGTGATGGGCGAACTCCTTGGAGCCTTGCAGATAAATGTTGCGCGAATACCACTCGCTGCCGAACGCCGGCACCGAGAACACGCCCCAGTGGATGAAGATGCCGAACTTGGCGTTGTCGTACCACGCCGGCGATTGATAGGCCTTCAGTGCCGCCCAATCGGGACGGAACGGACCCTTGCGCGCGCCGGCTTCGGCTTCGCGCACCAGGCGCTCGCGTTCGGGCGCATAGGCAGCGGTGGCATCGAGCCACTGCTGGTCGATCGCTTCGGGGCTGAGCGTGGCGGCGGTGGGGGCGGTCGGCGATTGCGCCGCATTGACGTGCAGCGCGGGCAGCGCGAGCAAGAGAGCGAACGCGAGCATTCGGCTCCTGGGTGCAGCTCCGGCGTGGCGGCGGGATGGAGCCGCGAACTGGCGGCTATCGGTCGTCATGGGAACTGCACTCCTGTAAGCGAAACGCGTCGGTGATGCTGCGGCCGCGCGTGGATGGCGAAAGCGGGCCTGGCCACGCCCCCTCGGCGGCGAAGGGGCGTGGCCAGTACCACTCCTTGGTGCGACATCGACCTGCCGCTGCGGACAGCGACAGGTCCAAAAAAAAAGCGCGCCACCGTGGAGGGTCGGTGGCGCGCCGGGACTACATCAGAACTTGAAGTTCAGCTGGGCCTGGTAGCCGCGGCCGTTCTTGTACATGCCGATCGGTGCGTACTTCACTTCGTTGTACCAGTAGTACGTCGAATCCAGCAGGTTGGTCGCGCTGAAGCTGATACCCATCCAGTCGTTGATCTGATAGGAAGCGGTCAGATCCAGCTGCTTGTATTCGTCGGTGAAGACCTTCGAATCCAGCCGGCCGATCTGGGTGAAGTACTTGGACCGGTAGCTGTAGTTGACGCGCACCGTCCACGGACCCTGTTCCCAGTACGGAATGATGTTGTAGGTATTGCGCGACAGGTAGGGCAGGTTCAGGCCTTCACTGGCATCGGCTTCGGCATAGGTGTAGTTCGTCTGCAAGCCAAAACCGTAGCCGAAGGCTTGCTGGTAGTTGATCGATGCGCCCTTGACCTTTGCATTGGACACGTTGATCGGCGAACTGACCGTGTAAAGCCCGGTGACCCCGCTGACCGGATCGGTCAGTTGTTGCTCGCTGGTGTCGGTCACGATGTAGGAACCGATATCGCGGTAGAAGACTTCACCGGACAGCATGCTCGACGGAGCGAAATACCATTCCGCCGCAAGGTCGTAGTTGGTCGATTCGTACGGCTTCAGGTTGGGGTTGCCGCCGCTGGCGGTCAGGTTCTGGCTGTTGGTGCTGTTGAAGGTGAACGCGCCGGCCAGATCGCCATAGCGCGGACGCGCGATGACCTTGGCTGCCGAGAAGCGCAGCACGGAATCGTCGGTCATGTCATAGGCGATGTTGAAGCTCGGCAACGGCTTGAAGTAGTCGGTGTTCTGCGCGACACGGCTGTAGTTGTTGCCACCGCTGTTCTGCCAGTACAGCGACTTGTCCTTGGTGTCGACCAAGCGCACGCCAAGGTTGCCGCGCCACTTGCCGGACTCGAAGTTCAGCTGGGTATAAAAGTTATGGGTGATTTCCTTGACATCGAACGAGGAGCCGTAGTCGATGCTGTAGGGGCCTTGCGGCTGGCTGCGCAGGTAGTTGATCACCGAGCGCAGGTTGGCGGTGGACCAGTTGGTCAGGTCGCCGCTGGCGCCCAGGCCGTCGTACAGGCCGCTCGGCGTCGTGCCGGGGCTGAACTGGGTCAGCGACACCGCATCGGTGGTGTTGATGCGATTGCCGCGGGCATCGACGCCGTTATCGTGGTTGATGTACTTGTAGCCGAACTGCAGCTTGTTGAACGGGCCCCAGCTCAGGTCGCGCGCGGCATCCCACTGGAAGTACTTTTCCTGGTCCTCGCTCTTGGCGTAGTAGATGCCACCGGCCTGCATGGCGCCGGTGGCGGTCGAACCTGCCGGCAATCCTGCCGGGCTGCCCGGCAGGCCCCAGTTGGACGCAGCGCCGTTCTGGTAGTTCACGTCGGTATGGCTGCCGTCGTAGGCGAAGTCATAGCCGCCGTCCTGCAGCAAGAACTTCATCAGGTACTCGGGATTCTTGCCGCCGGTGGCCTTGGTGTCGCCGACCTGGGTGGTGAACACCCAATTCTCGCCGTAGAAATCGTGGCGCAGGTTCAGGCTCTTGGTGGTGACGGTGCTTTCGCGATAGTTGGTGTCCAACTGGGCATAGGGCTGGTTGCCATTGCCGGCGCCGTCGGTGACCGTGGCCTGGGTGATATAGCCGTTCTGAACGGTCGCGCTGGTGATCTTGTCCTGGTCGCCGCAGCCTGGGCAAACGTAACGCGATTCGCTGAAGTTGTTGTACTTGCCCTTGATGTAGATGCCGGTCAGATTGAATTCGTTCTGCTCGTTCGGCTTCCACTGCAGTGCGCCCTGCAGGCCGTTGCGCTCGCGGGTCTGCTGGAAGAAGGCGCTGTTGATGCCGACCGGAATCTTGGCGGTCGCGACGCTGCCACCGTCGCCGGAGATGTTCGCGGTCGCCGGGATGCCTGCGCCGGTGTTGTAGCCGAAGAACTCGATACCGGCGCGTGCCAGATCCTGCTTGTCGTGCGTGGCCGAAATCAACGCGCCGAAGGTTTCGTCGTCGTTCTTCCAACTCCACAGCGCCGAGCCGCGCGGATTGCCTTCTTCGGAGCGGTCGTTGTAGTTGTAGCCGACCGAGCCGCGGATGGTGTTCTTGGGCAGATCAAGCGGCTTGCGGGTGTGCACGATCACGGTGCCGCCGATCGAGCCTTCGTCGATGCGCGCTTCGGGGGTCTTGTAGACCTCCATCAGGCCGATGATTTCCGGCGACAGCAGCGTGTAGTTGAAGGTACGGCCGCTGGTGTCGGTCGGGTTGCCGCCCCAGTCGCCCGAGGCGATGGTCTGGCCATTGAGCAGCACGCGGTTCAACGCCGGGTCGGTGCCATTGATGCTGACCTTTTCGCCTTCGCCGAACTGACGGTCGACGCTGATGCCCGGAAGATGCGCCAGCGATTCGGCCGCATTGGTGTCCGGGAACTTGCCGATGTCTTCGGCGCTGATCGCATCGACGATGGAATTGGCCGAGCGCTTGACCGCCTGGCTCTTCTCCAGCGACGCGCGGTAGCCGGTGACGGTGATGGTATCCAACTCGGTGGTGCTCGACTGCGTGCCGGCCGGTGCTTGTTGTTCTTGTCCGGCAGCCATTGCAGAGCCGGAGCAGTACAGAGCGGCGGTGATACAGAGTGCTAACGTCGTGGTGCGGCTGTGCATGGCTAAACCTCATTGGTTAGTGCTGTGAGCGCGCTGCCCTGCAGATAGGGCGCAACGCGCTCGGCGTGGCCGGCAAAACAACACGCCCTGACCGATCGCGATAATTGCGCTGGCACGCTTCTTTCGAAGCAGAGTGCAGGCGATTCGCGTGGTGAAGGAGGTGTCCCCCGTGTGGTGAAGCGGTGGAGCTAAACGCACATCAGCGAGCGGGAACGTCTGGCGACGCACGACTCGCGAATCTGGAATGCCAGGCGAGGGAATGCCCGTTCTTCAGTACCGAACAGTCCATGGCCCCTCCTGCCAGACCCCCGATTTGAATCGAGTCTCGCGTAGCCCTGACAGCGTTGTCAACACGTCGTCACAGATCTCTGATGTGGTCGCGACTGCGCTGCAATGCAGCATTTGCGGGCAAGGGCAAACGCTGCGCCGCAGCATTTTGCGCAATGCGCTTTGCGAGCGCGACTGCTACCATCGGCGCGTACTATCGTAAAGACCGCAACACCACCGGTTCGCCCTGGAGTTGTGCTGGAATCGCCGGCGCGCCTGCAGATTTTTGGCGAATGAGGCGTGCCGTTCCGCTCGGGCCATGTCGCGGTTGCCACGGTTGCGTTACAAGACGATTGCTGACAACGTTGTCTACCCGTTTGCCGTTCGTCGGATAACGGACGACGAGCCAGCCGCCGGCACTGATCAGGAGAATGCGTGAGCGCAAGCAGTCCAATGGAAGCGGTGGCCTTTCCGCGCCCCGAAACCTTCGTTGCCGCCGATGTGGGCGGCACGCACGTGCGCCTGGCGCTGGTATGCGAGAGCAATGACGCGGGCAAGCCGATCACGGTGCTGGACTATCGCAAGTACCGCTGCGCCGACTATCCGGGCCTTGCCGACATCATGGCCGCGTTCTTCGCGGAACTGGGTTGTGCACCAGTACGCCGGGGCGTGATCGCCAGCGCCGGCTACGCGCTGGAAGACGGTAGCGTGATCACCACCAATCTGCCCTGGGTACTGGCGCCGGAGCAGATTCGCCGCCAGCTCGGCATGCAGGCCCTGCATCTGGTCAACGATTTCGAAGCGGTCGCCTATGCGGCCAATTACATGAGCGGCAACCAGGTCATGCAGTTGTCTGGCCCGGTGCAGGGTGCCGCAGGCCCGGCGTTGGTGCTTGGTCCGGGCACGGGCCTGGGCGCGGCGCTGTGGATCCCCAACGATGGTCATCCGGTGGTGCTGCCCACCGAAGCCGGCCACGCGGCACTGGCGCCGGCCAGCGATCTGGAAATGGCGTTGCTGCAGGAACTGCGGCGCACGCGCACCCACGTGGGGACCGAAACGCTGTTGTCCGGCCCGGGCCTGTTGAATCTGTACACCGCGCTGGCGGCCTTGCGTGGGGACACCGTGGTGCACGCCAGCCCGGCCGATATCACCGCGGCCGCAATGGCCGGCAACGATGGATTGGCGCACGACGCCTTGCAGGCGTTTTGCGGATTTATGGGCAGCGTGGTCGGCGACCTGATGCTGCTGTATGGCGTGCGCAGTGGCGTTTATCTGGCTGGCGGTTTCCTGCCGCAAATCGCCACCTTTATCGCCGATGGCGACTTCGTCGCGCGCCTGCTCGACAAGGGCGCCTTGCGTCCCGCGCTGGAGCAGGTGCCGGTGAGCATCGTCGAGCACGGCCAGCTTGGCGTCATCGGTGCTGCCAGCTGGTTCCTGCAGCGCGGCCGCTGAGCGCTCGCATACGGCAGGTGCAGCGAGCCGGCTGCACCAGATCGATCAACTCCGCATTCCGGTAGGAGCGCACCCGGGCGCGACGCGGCGTTGCCGATAAACGCCTGGTCGCGCCCGGGTGCGCTCCTACGGCGTCATGGCGCTATAGGTCCCCGAACCGCGACTGTAGCGCCGCAATCGCCGCCAGCCCCGCCGTTTCGGTGCGCAGAATGCGCGGCCCTAGCTGCAGTCCGCTGAAACCCGCCTCGGCAAGCAGTGCGCGATCGCGTGGCGACCAGCCGCCTTCCGGCCCGATCGCCACGACGATGTGTTGCTGGATGCTCGATGCCAACGTGCCCAGGCGATGCTCGCCCTGTGGGTCCAGCGTCAGCCGTAGCGCATGCGCGTCGCTGGCCTGCGCCGCGTCCTGCAGGCCCTGCGGCGCGGCCACGCTGGGAAGACGTGCACGCCCGGATTGCTCGCAGGCCGACACCACCACGCTGCGCCAGTGCGCCACGCGTTTTTCGGTGCGCGCCGCATCGAGCTTGACCTCGGTGCGCTCGGCGATCACCGGCACGATCGCCGCAACGCCCAATTCGGTGGCCTTCTGCAGGATCAGATCCATCTTCTCGCCGCGCGCGATGCCTTGCATCAAGGTGATACGCAGCGGCGATTCGTTGGAGAGCGGCTCGGCGCGTTCCACCCGCGCACGTGCATCGCGCTTGCCCGCCACGGTGATGCGTGCGTGGTAGTCGCTGCCGTCGCCGTTGAACAGGATGCAGGCATCGCCCTCGCGCAGCCGCAGTACCCGCAGCAGGTGATTGGCCGACTCTTCCGGCAATGTCACTTCCTGGTCGCAGTGCAGCGGCAGCGCGACATGCGAACGGGTCAGGCGCATGCGACCGCTTCCGTGATGGCATGGCGGGTGGTGTCGGCCAACAACGCAAGCTGCGCCTCGTCCACGCAATACGGCGGCATCCAGTACAGCACGTCGCCAAGCGGGCGCAGCACCACGCCTTTTTCGAGCGCCGCGCGATACGCCTTCAGGCCGACGCGTGCGGCAGACGCAAACGGCGTGCGCTTGTTACCGCCCTGGGTCAGCTCGAAGGCCACGATCATGCCGGCCTGGCGCACGTCCGCCACGGACGGGTGTTCGCCGATCTGCGCAGCGAGCGCGCGCATGCGCGCGGCGATGGGTTGGTTACGCGCAATCACGTCGTCGTCTGCGAAGATCTTCAAGGTCGCCAGCGCCGCGGCACATGCCAGCGGGTTGCCGGTGTAACTGTGCGAATGCAGAAACGCACGCTCGCGCGAATCGTCCAGGAACGCGTCGTACAACTGCTGCGTGGCCAACACCGCCGACAGCGGCAGGAAGCCGCCGGTCAGTCCCTTCGACAGGCACAACAGGTCGGGCATCACGCCGGCCTGTTCGCAGGCAAACAGGGTGCCGGTACGGCCGAAGCCGGTGGCGATCTCGTCGGCGATCAAGAATGCACCATGGGCATCGCATAATTCGCGCGCGCGGCGCAGATACGCCGGGTGGTACATGCGCATCCCGCCCGCGCATTGCACGCGCGGCTCCAGGATCAGTGCACAGATTTCGCCGGGCGAGTGTTCGAACAGTGCCTGCAACGCATCGGCTGCCTGCAGCGCATGGTCTTCGGCGCTTTGCCCCGGTTCGGCCAGGTAGGCATCGGGCGAGGGCGTGAACATCGCCTCCAGCAACAGCGGCGCATACACGCGCCGGTACAGCGGAATATCGCCAACCGATAGCGCGCCGATGGTTTCGCCGTGGTAACCATTCTCCAGTGCGATGAACCGCGTCCGCCGGTGGTCGCCGCGATTGTGGAAGTAATGAAAGGCCATCTTCAGCGCCACCTCCACGCCGGCCGATCCGTTGTCGGCATAGAACACCTTGGACAGCGGCGCGCGCCCGGCCTGGCGTGGCGCGATCGCCAGCAACTGCTCGGCCAGCTGCACGGCCGGCGTATGCGTGAAGCCGGCCAGCATCACCTGCTCCAGTTCGCCGGCCTGGCGCGCGATGGCCGCGCCGATGCGCGGTTCGGTATGACCGAACAGGTTGGTCCACCAGCTGCTCACCGCGTCCAGATAGCGGCGGCCGTCATGGCCGACCAGCCATGCGCCTTCGCCACCCACGATCGGCACCAGCGGCAGCGTGTGCGGGTGCTCACGCATCTGCGTGCAGGGGTGCCACACCACGGCAAGATCGCGTTGCCGCCAATGTTCGGCAGTTTGTGCGGCTGCAGGGTCTGCTAGGATTTCGGGTTCATGGACATGTCGATGCATCCGCCTATTCTATCGGCCCGCTTTGCGGCTGCGTGCGACGCATGAGCTCGCGCCTGCCGATCATCCACAAGATCACCGATCTGGGCGACGGGCCGTTCCGTCGGCAGCAGCTGGATCTGGAGTTTTCCAACGGGCAGCGTCGCATCTACGAACGCCAACTCAGCCAGGGCCATGGCGCCGTGGTGGTGGTACCGATGCTCGATGCGCAAACCGTGCTGCTGGTGCGCGAATACGCCGCCGGCGTGCATCGCTACGAACTCGGTCTGGTCAAGGGCCGCATCGACGCCGGCGAAACACCCGAGCAGGCCGCCGACCGCGAGCTCAAGGAAGAAGCCGGCTATGGCGCACGCCAGGTACAGGTGCTGCGCGCGATGACGCTCGCTCCTACTTATATGAGTCACCAATCCTGGTTGGTGCTGGCACGCGACCTCTATCCCGAGCGCCTGGTCGGCGACGAGCCGGAAGAGATGGACGTGGTGCCGTGGCCAATCGCACGTCTGGACGAATTGATGCTGCGCGAAGATTTTTCCGAAGGCCGTTCGCTGGCCGCCTTGTTCATTGCGCGCGAGTGGCTGGAGCGCAATCCATGATCCGCATCCCGATGGAGCTGCGCGAAACCGTGATCGCCATCGCGCGCGACGCCGGCGACGCAATCATGGAGGTCTACGCCCAGGACTTTTCGGTGGAGATCAAGGACGACGCCAGCCCGCTGACCCAGGCCGACCTGGCGGCCAACCGCGTCATCGTCGAAGGCCTGCGCCGTGTCACCCCGGATGTGCCGGTGCTGTCGGAAGAGTCTGCGCACGTGGCCTGGGAGCAACGCCAGTACTGGACCAGTTACTGGCTGGTCGATCCGCTCGATGGCACCCGCGAATTCGTCAAGCGCAATGGCGAGTTCAGCGTCAACATCGCACTCATCCATATGGGCGCGCCGGTGCTGGGGGTGGTGCAGGCGCCGGTCGACGGACGGGTCTGGTATGCCGCGCGTGGCGAGAACGCCTTCCGCCGCGATGGCGACCGCGATGAGATGCTGCACACGCGCACCCCGGCCGCCATGCCGTTGCGGGTGGCAGCCAGCCGTTCGCATCGCGACGCGCGGACTGCCGCCGCGCTGGAGCGGATGGGCGAGATCGACGTGGTCGCGCAAGGCTCGTCGTTGAAGTTCTGCCGCATCGCCGAAGGCGATCTGGACGTGTATCCGCGCTTCGGCCCCACCTCCGAGTGGGACACCGCCGCCGGCCAGTGCGTGCTGCATGCGGCCGGTGGCGTGTTGCTGGCCGGCGCCAGCGGCAAACCGTTCCGCTACAACCGCCGCGACACCTTGCTCAACGGCGACTTCATCGCACTGGGCGACCCCAATCTGCCCTGGCGCGATTGGCTGGCCTGAGCGGCATGCGCGCCGTCCTGACGACGGCATGGCTGCGCAAGGTCCTGACGCTCTGGAAGGTACACTCCGGTATCTCCGCACGCGCTTGCGTGCCGCGTCTATTGCGGGTGCAACGGCCGCTTACGTCGCTTACGTCGCGTGGGAATGCGCTGGCGGCGCACCCACTCACAGGTTCCAGGAATACACGATGCCTCAGACCCCATCCATCGGCGATATCCAGCAGCTGTTGCACGTGATGGCGCGTCTGCGCGATCGCGAACACGGCTGTCCCTGGGATGTGCAGCAGACCTTCGCCAGCATCGCGCCCTACACCATCGAAGAAGCCTACGAGGTGGCCGATGCGATCGATCGCAACGACCTGGCTGGCCTGCGCGACGAGTTGGGCGACCTGTTGCTGCAGGTGGTCTTCCATTCGCAAATGGCGGCCGAGCAGGGGGCGTTTACATTCGCCGACGTGGTCGCCACGCTTCGCGACAAGCTCATACGCCGCCACCCGCATGTGTTCGCCGCGCAACCGGCGGCCGATGCGCAGGCGGTGAGCGCCAACTGGGAGCAGATCAAGCGCGAAGAACGTCGTGCTGCCGGCAACCAAGACGACTCCGCACTTGCCGGCATCGCGCGCGGGCTGCCCGAATGGCAGCGCTCCACCAAACTGCAGTCGCGTGCGGCGCGCGTGGGTTTCGATTGGCCCGGCCCGGCGCCGGTGCTGGAAAAACTGCAGGAAGAAATCGAAGAGTTGCGCGTGGAATTCGCACGCGGCCCGGTGGCCGACAATCAGGCCCGGCTGGAAGACGAACTGGGCGATGTGTTGTTCGTCTGCGCCAATCTGGCGCGCCATGCCAAGGTGGATGTCGGCGCCGCGTTGCGGCACGCCAACCTGAAATTCGAACGTCGCTTTCGTGCGATGGAAGCGCAGGCGCGTACTGCCGGCACCTCGTTGAACGCGTTGTCGCTGGGCGAGCAGGAAGCGTTGTGGCAACAGGCCAAGCGTGAGGAGCGCAGCGGCGATGTGCGGGTCGTCGACAGTCCGGCCATCGACGGTTCCGCGGGCGATGCATCGGCCTTGCACGCCCCGGTGTCCCACGCGCCGCCCGTGGACAGCCCTGTCAGCAGTCACCCGTCCGTTGGCGGTGAGGTTTTCCGCAGCGCAATGGGGTATCAAACCGGCGTCGATGGCCCCGATTCCGAAACGCCGCGCCCCGCATGACGATCGCGCCGACCACGCTGCTGTTGTTCGCCGCGACGGCGCTCGCCGAGTTGGTGGGTTGCTACCTTCCTTATCTCTGGCTGCGCAAAGGTGGCAGCGTGTGGTTGCTGCTGCCCACTGCGCTGAGCCTCGCCGTCTTCGTCTGGCTGTTGAGCTTGCATCCGGAAGCGAGCGGTCGCGTGTACGCGGCCTATGGCGGCGTCTACATCGCCAGCGCGCTGTTGTGGCTGTGGTGGGTGGACGGCGTGACGCCGACGCGCTGGGATCTGCTCGGCGCCGCCTGTTGCCTGCTCGGCATGGCGGTCATCATGTTCTCGCCGCGTAGCGCCTGACCGCGTTTGCAGGAGCGCGCTTGTTGGCTGTCTTACGACAGCCGCCGGGTGCGGCTGCGCCCGGGCCTGCTCCGCACGTGGCCGGTGTAAGCCGCCGGGAGCGCCGAGGCATACTCACGCAGGGATAGATCCACTACCTGCAAGGGGCCGCACCTGTTTCCGACTTCATGTCTCGCCGCGACGTCCAGCCGCCGCGCGACCTGATCGATTCGATGGCGGGGCAGATGAAGGCCGAGCGCAGAGCGTGCGCAGATCCTCGAAGCCGAAGGCTCGCGTCAATCGGAAATCTTGCGCTCCGATGGCGAGACGCAGGCCGCCGTGCTCGAGGCCGAAGGCCGCAAGGAAGCCGCCTTCCGCGATGCCGAGCGCGCCAACGTCTGGCCGAGGCCGAGGCACGCGCGATGCAGATGGTGTCCGACGCCATCGCCAACGGCAGCGTGCAGGCGATCAACTGTTTCGTCGCACGGAAGTATGTGGAAGCATTCAAGGCGCTGGCCACCGCGCCCAACCAGAAATTCGTGCTGATGCCGATGGAATCCAGCGGCATCATCGGTTCGATCGCCGGCATTGCCGAGCTGGCCAAGCAGGCGGCCGGCAAAACCGACGCGCCCATGCGCGTCCCGCCGATGCCGCCGCGCGCGGGAGACTGAGCCATGCGCTGGGACGTGGCGGTCTGGGGCAGTGCTGGCGCTGCTGCTGATTGCGGCCCAGACCCTGGTGCGTGTGCGTTCCTGCTGTGGATGGGGATCGCTGCCGCAGCGGTGTGCTTATTGGTGCCGGTGTTGCCGGACATCGCGTTGCTGTGGCAGATCGTGGCGCTTGTGCTGCTCAGCTTCGTCTTGGTGCAGGTGTATCGCACCTGGTTTCGCGGCAAGGGCTCCCAGAGCGATCGCCCGCTACTCGATCGGCGTGCCGAGCAGTTGATCGGCCGTTGCGTGCCGCTCGATCAGGCCATCCACGATGGTCGCGTCCGCGCCAAGGTCGATGATGCGTTCTGGGTGGTGGCCGGCCCGGACCTGCCTGCTGGCACTTCGGCACGCCGGTGCGCATCGTCGGCGTCGATGGCATGACCTTGCTGGTGCAGCCGGGCGCTTGATGTACGCGGGCAGGGCATGCAGTGCGGTGCCCGCCTGAGCATTGTTGCAGCGCGGCGTAGCGTCGCGCTGCGTTACTGCCCGCAGGCAGCGCAACCACACAGCGGCGTGTCTGCCGTTCCCCCAAGCGTGACAGGATGGCGATAATGGCCGTCTTTCCTCGGAACGGCGCACATGACCCAGAAGACCATCCTCAACGACACCCATCGTGCGCTTGGCGCCAAGATGGTCGACTTCGGCGGCTGGGACATGCCGATCCACTACGGCTCGCAACTGGACGAGCACCACCAGGTGCGTCGCGACGCCGGCATGTTCGACGTCAGCCACATGACGGTGGTCGACCTGCACGGCGCGCGGGTGCGCGAGTTTCTGCGCTACCTGCTCGCCAACTCGGTGGACAAGCTCAAGGTCTCCGGCAAGGCGCTGTACACCTGCATGCTCAATCCGCAGGGTGGGGTGATCGACGACCTCATCGTCTATTACATGACAGAAGACTTCTTCCGTCTGGTGGTCAACGCCGCCACCCGCGAAAAGGACCTGCAGTGGATCGGCGAGCAGGCCGCGCGCTTCGACGTGCGCGTCGAAGAGCGCAGCGACTTCGCCATGATTGCCGTGCAAGGTCCCAGCGCGCGTACCAAGGTCATCGACCTGCTCGACCCTGCCGACACTGCAGCGGCGAGCAAGCTCGGCCGGTTCGCCGCGCTGCAGACGCGTTCGCGCGATGGCATCGAGTTGTTCCTTGCGCGCACCGGCTACACCGGCGAAGACGGTTTCGAAATCGTGTTGCCGCAGCAGGCCGCCGTCGCATTCTGGAATGCGTTGCTCGCGCAGGGCGTCAAACCGGCCGGCCTGGGCGCACGCGACACCCTGCGTCTGGAAGCGGGCATGAATCTTTACGGGCAGGACATGGACGATGGCGTCACCCCTTACGAGGCAGGGCTGGCCTGGACGATCGCCCTGGACGAAGGACGCGACTTCATCGGTCGCAGCGTGCTCGAATCGCAAAAGGCGCAGGGCGCACCGCGTCAGCTGATCGGTGTGGTGATGGACGAGAAGGGCGTGTTACGGCATGGCCAGACCGTGCTCACCGCCAACGGCGAAGGCGAGATCCTGTCCGGCACGTTCTCGCCGACGCTGGGCAAGGCGATCGCCTTCGCGCGCGTGCCGGCCGGCAGCATCGAGCAGCTGCGCGTGGACATCCGCGGCAAACAGGTGCCGTTGAGAGCGGTGAAGTTTCCGTTCGTGCGCGATGGCCAGGCACAGCCCGGCGTGCTCGGCGACTGAATCGTGTAGCGCCATGTATGCCGCGCGCGGCGCTGCGCCCGCGTCCGGATCGCCATCGCCACACCGCCGTGCGTGCACCTGTCTTGTCGCGCGGTCTAAACTAGCCACCTGTCCCCAACCATCATCTTTCCCGGAGCACACCCATGAGCGAGATCCCTGGCGACCTCAAGTTCCTCAAATCCCACGAGTGGGCCCGCGTCGAGAGCAACGGTCGCGTGACCGTCGGCATTTCCGACCACGCGCAGGGCTTGCTGGGTGACCTGGTTTACGTCGAATTGCCAGGTGTCGGCGACACCGTGCAGGTCGGCAACGGCGCTGCGGTGGTGGAATCGGTCAAGGCCGCCTCCGACGTCTACAGCCCGGTCAGCGGCACCGTCGTCGAGGTCAACAGCGCGTTGAGCGACAAGCCGGAAACCATCAACGAAGACGCCTACGGCGAAGGCTGGATCTTCGTCGTCGAGATCGACGACAAGGAACAGCTCAACGACCTGTTGGACCCGGACGACTATGCCGAGCTGCTCGAAGACGACGATCACTGATCAGGTGTCGTTGACGCCGGCATCCGATGGCCGCTCATAGAGCGGCCATTTTTTTGAGCACGCCTTCTGTCGGTGACGCGTATCTTGGTGCAGCGATGCCGCGCAAGCCGCCAGCGAAATCGGAGAAAGGGGAACGTCGGTCGGGGATCGCGATGCCGCTGGTGCATGTCGATGCGGTACGTCGACAGCAACGGTCCGACGCGCGTCCACTGCTCGCCCACCTGCACTGCGCCGGATTTCTGACGTGAGTCGTTCGTGAGGGTTTGGCGTGCGCCCGGTGAAAAAATTTTGTGCATGTCGCCTTGCTCGATCATCCGTCAGTGCACGCGATGGATGCCGCAGTCGGTGCGCGCGGCTGCATGCATGACGCTCCAGGCGCTCGATAAGTTTGCGCATTTCTGCTCATGCGACGTCGGAAGTGCAGCCGTTGGATAAAAAATTTTCAGCTGGCGGACAGGCGGCAAGCCATGCCGTCGCATCGGCTTCGCTGCCGTGCGGACGAAGTGTTCGGGCAGGCGTGCAAGCGCACGACTTAAAAAAAACAGCGGAAAAGAAGTGCTTTTTCGAAAACGCTGTTGGGCGAGCGCGCTTCTCGGTTGGACGGGTACGCCCGCGCGCGGGGCGATTCGCTGGCGCGGACATGGCGCGCAGCGACGGTGGGTGGAAAAAAAATTGCAAAAGAGTGTTGACAGTAAAAAAAAGCGTGATTAGGTTTCGCCCAGCAGACATTGCTGCGGAAGAGAGTGAGCAGAATCGACATCACGCCGACAAGCTTGTTCCGGATGTCCACCGAAGCGCTAACCACGGTGGAGTCGGGTCCGCTTCTCTCCAAGAAAGCAGTTGTCGTTCCGACTACGCACCCGTGTCGCCGTTCGATGCGGGTGTTTCTGTATCCGTTCCGTCGCGCATCATCTGCGGACGGTCCCGACGACGGCATGCCGTCGCGGGGTTTGGTTCAACTGGGCGTTTCACCTCCATAGTTCACTGACGAGGAGCCAATTACATGGCCACTGCAAAAGCTGCGAAAAAGAAACCCACTGCCAAAAAGGCAGTGAAGAAGACTGCCGCCAAGAAGGCAGTCAAGAAGGTCGCCAAAAAGGCGACCGCCAAGAAGGCAGTAAAGAAGACTGCTGCCAAGAAGGCCGTCAAGAAGACGGCAAAGAAGGCAACCGCCAAGAAGGCAGTAAAGAAGACTGCGAAGAAGGCAACCAAGAAGACGGCCGCCAAGAAGGCAGTGAAGAAGACTGCAAAGAAGGCGACCAAGAAGACTGCCGCCAAGAAGACGGCCAAGAAAGCCGTCAAGAAGACCGCCAAAAAGGCAGTAGCGAAGAAGGCGACCAAGAAGTCCGCCACCAAGAAGACCGCTACCAAGAAGCCTGCCGTGAAGAAGGTCGCCAAGAAGAAGCCGGCCGTTCGCAAGAAGAAGGCCGCTCCGGTCGCGCTGCCCGCAACCCCGGCACCGCTGATCTGATCTTGTAATACCCGATCGCCGTAAACATCGAGCTCTCTCCCCGACGCCCAGCGGGGAGGGAGCTTTTTTATGTGCCTGGCGCTGGCGCTGGCGCGGTCGGTGCGAGGCTGCGCGTTGCCAGTCCGCAAACGGCGTAGGTGTTGCCGGCCGAGCAACGTCGCTCATTTCAAGTTTGCGGCATTGTGCCGCCAGGCGCGCATGCTGCAGATGTCGCCGCGGGATCATTCTGACTTTGCCCGCCAACTTGGACAGTTGTCGATGCCTTCGCACGATGGCTCGAGGGCAGACAGCACGACAGCACGACAGCACGCCGCCGCTGCCTGACCTGAGGGCGTGCCGGAAATGCAGCAGGTCGGAAGGCAGAGACCTTTGGGAGACCCGAGCCGCGAGACTCCAGAGCCGGCCGCCGGTGCTTCCACTTCGGGACACCGAACAGATCGGCTCAGCCGCAACGTTGGTGGCAAGGGGTGTTTACGGCAGCCAGACAATGCCGGCGTATTGCGCATCCACGGCCTTGCTCTTGCGCGCCCGGCAGTCATGCCTTCGCTAGCCGAGCAACGCGCGTCGGAGACACCGAAACAACGAAGGCGGCCGAAGCCGCCTTTGCCGACGTCACCGACACGAGGTCAGTGCACGACGTCCACTCAGCGCGGCGAGGCCACCGACTTGCCGGAAGACGCACCCTTGCCAGCCGGGTCGGGTTTTTCTGCCAGCATGTTCTCGCTGCCGAAGTCGCCGTCCACGTCGATGTCCAGCCAGCGCTTGGCCGGCAGGCCGAGCGCGCGATCCAGGATGGTCGGCAGCATGCCCGAGGGCAGGCCGCTTTCGCCGTTCCACAGGATCGCAACACCCAGGTCGCGCTCCGGCAGCAGTGCGACCAAACCGCGATAACCTTGCACCGCGCCGGCATGGAACACCACTTGATGGCCGGCGTAATCGAACACGCGCCAGCCCAGCGCATAGCTGGCCGCGTCCACGCGCTCGTGGCGCCAGCCCGAACGCATTTCGCCCGGCGTGGAGATCAACGGCGCGTGCAGCGTCGCCAACAGCGGCGCAGGCAGCACATCGGTGCGATGGCCGGTGTGCGCGAGCAGCCACTGCGCCATATCGCTGGCGCTGGCGTTGACGCCCGCAGCGGGCGCCAGACGGTAGTAGGTGGGCTTGGGCGTCAGCGAGACCCAGCCATTGCGGCTGCGCACATGCGGACGTGCCCAGTGCGGGCTTGCCTGGATACCGGCCAGCCCCATGCTGGCGTCGTTCATGCCCAGCGGCTTGAAGATGCGGCGCTCTACCGATTGCTCGTAGAAGCTGCCCGATGCGGCGAACACCACATCGCCAACCAGGCTGAAGGCGACGTTTTGATACGCGTAGCAATCGCCCGGTGCGCAACGCAGCGGCGCAGCCGCCAGCTTATGGCTGAGCGAGTAGTAGTCGACGTTGGATTCGATATCGCGGTCGTAGGCGTTGCGGGTCAGGCCGACGCGATGGCTGAGCACTTCGGCCACGGTGAGTTGACGGGTGGCCGCGTTGTCGCTGAGCTGGAAGCCCGGCACATAGTCGACCACCTTGCTGTCCCAGCGCAGCACGCCATCGTTGACCAGCAGGCCGGCCATGGTGCCGGCGAAGGCTTTGGAAAGCGAGGCCAGGCGAAACACCGTGTGGCCATCGACCGGCTGCGGATGATTGACATCGGTGACGCCATAGCCGCGCGCGCTGAGCACCTTGCCGCCCTGCACGATGGCCATCGCCATCCCGGGCACCCGGTTGCCGTAGGTCAGCTGGTCGGCCATCGATTCGAATGCCGCCACATCGAAACCGGCAGCAGGTGCCAACACCTGGTTGGCCGGCAGCGAGGTGCGATAGGGCAGCGGTGCGGTGGGCGACTGAGCCACAGTGGCCGCCTGCAACGCAGCGGCGGTGGGCGCGGGTGTCTGCGCGGTGGATGAGAGGGCCAGGGGCAATAACGCCCCGAACAGCCCGATAGCCAACGGTCGGAACCGTCGGCGCGTGCGCATTTCTGTCATGGTTGTCCCGCCTGTTCCGCTGCCTCCGGCGATTCTAGCGCCGCGCTTTGCAATAGCACAAACTGCCGGAAGATGAATGGGCATCGCATTGATCCTATTGATGATTTTAGATTCAGCATTCGAGTATTCCGGTGCCGCCGACGCGTTGCCACGCTTTGGTGCAATACGAGTAGCAAGCAGCGTGCCGACGCGGAGGGCACCCGGGCCGCAGTGTCCTGCGACTGGTCGCTGGTGGCGCTGCCTCGCATCGGCTAACTTGCGCGCTTCTTTCACAGGTGCTGCCGTTGCCATGTTTTTTCTGTCGGGCCCGCTTGTGCGAGCGGCCGTTACCTCATGACCAGCCCCTTTGCGCCGCGATCTGCGGCTGGCCGTTTGCGCGCGGCAATGCGTAGCTCGCCGCCACTGGCGTGGTCGTTTCTTTACTTCTTTTGTCTGCTCAGCGGTTACTACGTGTTGCGTCCGGTGCGCGAAGCGATGGGTGCCTCGGCCGATGTAGAGGCACTCTTTCCCACTGGCATGATCGCGTTCTTCGCCGCGCACGGTGTGCCGCTGAAGGACTTCACGCTGCAGGTGCTGTTTACCTGCACCTTCCTGATCATGGTGCTGCTGCAACCGGTCTACGGCGCTCTGGTCAGCCGTTATCCGCGGCGGGTGTTCCTGCCGGGGGTGTACGGCTTCTTCATCGCGACCCTGCTGCTGTTCTATGTGCTGTTCGACAGCGGCGTGCCGGGCCGTGGCATGGCGTTCTTTTTGTGGGTGACCGTCTTCAACCTGTTTGCGGTGGCGGTGTTCTGGAGTTTCATGGCCGATGTCTTCAGCAATGCCCAAGCGCGTAGTTACTACGGCTATATCGGCGCGGCAGGCACGCTGGGCGCGTTTCTGGGCCCGGTCCTGACGCGCGTACTGGTCGAACGTATCGGCATCGCGCATCTGATGTTGGTGTCGGCCGGGTTTTTGGCGGTCTGCGTGGTTTGCGTGCTGCGCCTGCGGCTGTGGGCCGTTGCGCGCGAACAGGAGGGCCAACTCAGTTCTGGCGAAGTGCCAATGGGCGGCGATGTACTCGGCGGCCTCAAGCTGATCGTGCGTGAACCGCTGTTGCGCTGGCTGGCCTTCATGGTGTTGTTCGGCGTGGGCGTGGGGACCTTGCTCTACAACGAGCAGGCGGCGCTGGTGCGGCGGCTTTACACCGATGCAGCGGCGGCCACCGCCTATTACTCCAGCATCGACCTGGCGATCAATGCGCTGGCGCTGGTGCTGCAGCTGCTGGTGACGCGCGCGTTGCTGTCGCGCTTTGGCATCGCGCCGGCGTTGTTGATCCCGGGCGTTGCAATCATGCTGGGCTACGCGGCTTTGGCGGCGTCGCCGTTGCCGATGATGATTGCGATCGTGCAGGTGATTACCCGCTCCAGCGAATTCGCACTGGCCAAGCCTGCGCGCGAAACGCTGTACACGCGGGTAAATCGCGAGTGGCGCTACAAGGCTGGCGCCGCCATCGACACGGTGGTCTATCGCGGTGGCGATCTCACCTTCGTTTGGGTGCACAAGCTGGTCTCCGCGTTCGGCTCCAGCGCGGTGTTCGGCGTCGGCCTGCTCGTGGCGACCGGCATGACGGTCGGCGCGTTCGGCCTGTTGCGCCAAGCGCGCAAGCTACCCGCCGAGCGCGACGTGGAGACGGACAAGCGCGTTTCCGAGTAAGCACCGCCACAGCACACGTGGCAGATGCAGCTTGGCGCTTGGCATCGACCACGCAGACGGACTGCTTCTCACTCTGGCAGCGCCAGAAGCGCACTCACCAGCTCGGTAGTGCAGGTGTGCCGAACAGAGCGACCGCAATCGCGGCTATGCTGGCGGCACCATTTGTCGAGGCGGTCTGCCATGTCCCTGTTCGCCATCGTTGCCGGCGTGTGCATCGCACTGCTGCACGTCTACATCCTGGTATTGGAAATGGTGCTGTGGACGCATCCGCTGGGCTTGAAGACCTTCCGCAATAGCCTTGAGAGGGCGCAGGCCACCCGCGTGCTGGCGGCCAACCAGGGGCTCTACAACGGCTTCCTTGCCGCGGGCCTGCTCTGGGGCGCACTGGCCGCTCGCCCCGACGTGCTGAGCTTCTTCCTGGTCTGCGTGGTTGTGGCAGGTTGCTACGGCGCCTACAGCGTCAATCGCCGCATCTTCTTCGTGCAGGCGCTGCCGGCGCTGATCGCCTTGGCGCTGGTGTGGTTGCCGTTCTGATCCAGCTGCGGCAGCTGTTCGCTGCACGCAGGTTCGCCGCACGCAGGAGTGGGGCATGGCTGCGATGCGCTCTTGTTCTGTAGCCTCAGCGCCTGGCTATTGCCAGCGTGTGACGTGCGCGACTCTGCCACGCGTTCGCCCCTGGCACGTGCTCATTCGATAGCCGGCCAACAGATTGCGCCGCCGGTGCATGCGTTCTGCCGCGAAGACCGCAGCCGATGAAGCTGCGGGCAGCATGCTGGTGACAAGACCCCATCTCCACAAACAACCACGGCGGGCCGAAGCCCGCCGTGGTCTATTCTCGCCCCAGCTTATGCCTTACGCGGCTTCGCGTGGCTGTTGCACCTGCGGCTTGTCGTAGAAGCTGGCCGCACGCAATTCATGCGGATCGAAGTCGTCCACGGTGATGGTGTCCATCATGATCTCGCGCAGCTCCTCCAGCAGTTTGCGCTCTTCCATGCTGATCACGCCTTCGGCCACGGCTTCGTCCAGCTGCGCCGGGAAATCCAGCGCTTCGATGCCCTTGGTCTTGAGCGCCTTCAGGAACTTGCGCTCCACCGGTTCGGCCATCACCGCCTTGGTCAGGTAGCTGGCGATACGGCCGCCCGGATTGTTGGCGCACGGCGTCAGGAACACGCCCTTGGCCAGACGGTCGCGCGCCTCGTTGGGCGTCATCAACAGCGAAGCCACGCGATGGCCGAGGCGATCGCCAGGCGCTTCGGCGCGACGGCCCAACGGGAAGATCAGCACCCACATCAACCAGCCCACCGGGCGGATCGGGAAGTTGCGCAGCGCCGCCGACAGCGCGGTTTCGATCTTGTGCACGCTGTCGTGGAAGGCCCAGGCCAGCAGCGGCTGGTCGCTCGCCGGTGCGCCCTCGTCGTGATAACGCTTGAGGATCGCGCTGGTCATGTAGATATGGCTCAGCACATCGCCCAAGCGACCGGACAGCGATTCCTTGAACTTCAACTTGCCGCCCAGCATCAGCATCGACACGTCGGCCATCAAGGCCAGGTTGGCCGAATAGCGATCCAGCTTGCGGAAGAACCGACGGGTATACGCATCGCCCGGCGCCGCACCGAGACGCGCACCGGTCAGGCCGAACCAGAACGAGCGCACCGCGTTGGAAATGCCGAAGCGGATATGACCGAACAGGCTCTGGTCGAACTGCTCCAGACCACGACGGGTATCGGGATCCTGCGCGGCCTGCATTTCCTTCAACACCCACGGATGGCACAGGATGGCGCCCTGGCCGAAGATCAGCAGGCTGCGGGTCATGATGTTGGCGCCTTCCACGGTCACGCCGATCGGCGCGGCCTGCCAGGCGCGGCCGGCGAAGTTGCGGGGCCCCAGGATGATGCCCTTGCCGCCGATCACGTCCATCATGTCGCTGACCACTTCGCGGCCCATGGTGGTGCAGTGGTACTTGGCAATCGCCGAGGGCACCGACGGCACATCGCCGCGATCCACCGCCGCGGCCGTGGCCTGCGACAGCGCACTGATCGCATAGGCCTTGCCGCCGATACGGGCCAGCGCTTCTTCCACGCCCTCGAAACGGCCGACCGACAGGCCGAATTGCTTGCGGATACGCGCATACGCACCGGTGACCACCGCTGCGGCCTTGCTGCCGCCGCTGGCGGTGGAGGGCAGGGTGATCGAACGGCCAACAGCCAGACACTCGTTGAGCATGTTCCAGCCCTTGCCGACCATCTCCACGCCACCGATCAGCTGGCTCAGCGGGATGAACACCTCTTCGCCATGGATCGGGCCGTTCTGGAACGGCGAATTCAACGGGAAATGGCGGCGGCCGATTTCCACGCCCGGGGTTTCGCGCGGCAGCAGCGCCAGGGTGATGCCGATGTCCTTCTTGTCGCCAATCAGACCATCCGGATCGTAGGCGCGGAACGCCAGGCCGATCAGCGAGGCGACCGGTGCCAGGGTGATGTAGCGCTTGTCGAAGGTGAGCTTGACGCCCAGCACGTTGGCGCCATTCCACTCGCCCTTGCAAACGATGCCGTAATCCGGAATCGAGGTGGCATCGGAGCCGGCGAACGGACCGGTCAGGCCGAAGCACGGCACTTCCGCACCGACCGCCAGCCGCGGCAGGTAGTAGTCCTTCTGTTCGGGGGTACCGTAATGCAGCAGCAGCTCACCGGGGCCGAGCGAGTTGGGCACGCCGACGGTGGAGCTGACCACGCTGGAGATCGAAGACAGCTTCTGGATCACCTTGTGGTGCGCCAGCGCGCTGAAACCCAGGCCGCCATACTGCTTGGGAATGATCATGCCGAAGAACTTGTTCTTCTTGATGAAGTCCCACAGCTCCGGCGGCAGGTCGGCGTGGACGTGGGTGATTTCCCAGTCGTTGATCATCTTGCATAGCTCTTCCACCGGGCCATCCAGGAAGGCCTGCTCCTCGGCGGTGAGTTGCGGCTTGGGATAGTTCAACAGCTTCTGCCAATCCGGATCGCCGGTGAACAGCTCTCCTTCGAAACCGACCGAGCCGGTTTCCAGTGCGATGCGCTCGGTCTGCGACAGCGGCGGCAGCACCTTGCGGAAGAAGCCCATCAGTGGCGTGGTCAGCAGCGGCTTGCGCAGGAACGGCAGCAGCACTGGTGCGGAGATCAGCACCACCAGCGCGGCGGCCACGATGGTGGCGGTGAGATTGGCACCCAGCAGCCAGCACGCCACCAGCACACAGGCGCTGATCGCAACCCACGTGGCAAGGCGCATCCGGTGATAGGCAGCGATACCCGCCGCCAGGATGACGAGGAGGAACGGTGCAATGATGCTCATGGTCTTGCTCCAGTGACATGCTCGGTAGTGTTGGACGCTGCGATGGTGCAAGCCGCCGGCAGTGCGTCCAGATAATGCAACACGGTGGCGGTAAACGTGGTGTTGTCGTCGCCTGCCAGCATGTGCGTGGCATGGGGCAGATGCACATGCTGCGCATGCGGCGCGATGGAGAGGAATTCGGCGATGTTGGCTGGCGTCACCAGATCGCTGCGTCCGCCGCTGATGAGCAGCATCGGGCAACGCGCCTGTGCTGCCGCCTCCAGCAATGCATGCTGCTGGAGTTGGGCATCCTGGCCGGCCAGTTCGTCGACCAGGCGTGGATCCCAGTGCCAGCGCCAACGCCCATCGGCACGCTGCCGCAGCAATGCCTGCAGTTGGCCCGGCGTCTTGCGCGGCCGATGCGGCAGGTAGACGGCAATCGCATCGGCAGCCGCATCCAGCGATACAAAACCGTCCGGATGCGCGGTCATGAAGCGCAGGATGCGCTCCACACCCGTGGTATCCCAGCGTGGTGTGATGTCGACCAGCACGATGGCACGAAACAGGCCCGGCCACCGCGCTTCGGCCAGTAGCCCGAACAAGCCCCCCATCGACGCAGCAACCAGCACTGGCGGCTCGGGCTGCTCGCCGGCCAGCACGATCAGATCGTCGGTGAACTGCGTTGCCGAGTAGGGAAGGCCCACCGCATTGGCGCTGGAATCGCCATGCCCGCGCGCGTCGTACGACAAGGTGCGGTAGCCCCTGTCAGCCAGCGTCGTGGCGGTCGCTTCCCAGGCATGTCGGGTCTGTCCAAAGCCATGCGCGAATACTACCGACGGCGCGTGTTCGCTACCCCGCATCGACACCGCGAGCACTGCATCGCCAGCGTTGACGCTGGACACGGACGCAGCGGAGGCAAGGCTAGCGGGCGAGATGACCATACTTAATGGTATGGATGCACGATGACTGCTGTCAATACTCAATCGTATGGACGGTTAGGCCACGGAATCATGGCGCTGATATGTCAATTTCGTGATGCATACTGCAACTGACACAAGCGTATGGTTAAATCGCGGCATGAACGACACCATCGACTCCAGCCTCACCACGCCCCGCGCCAGTTCCGGTCGCGGCAATCGCCTCAGCGCGGACGATTGGGCACAGGCCGCGCTCGACCTGATCGCCGAACAAGGGGTGGGCGCGGTTGCAGTCGAGCCACTGGCGCGCCGGCTCGGCGTCACCAAAGGCAGCTTTTACTGGCACTTCCCCTCGCGCGATGCCCTGCTGCAGGCCGCCCTCGAGCGCTGGGAAATCTTCGAGCAAAAGGAAGTGTTCGGTAGCCTGGAAGACGTGCCCGACCCCAGCGCCCGCTTGCGCGCCTTGTTCCAGCTGGTTGCCCACGAAGTCAAACCGCACGTCATCTACAGCGAACTACTCAAGGCACTCGATCACCCGGCCGTACGCCCGGTCATCGACCGCGTTTCGCAACGTCGCCTCGATTACCTCATCGCCTCGTTCCGCCAGGCCGGCCTTACCCGTACCGATGCCCAGCACCGCGCCCGCCTGGCCTACGCCGCCTACGTCGGCTTCCTGCAACTCTCACTGCAATTGCAACAGCCCAAGCCGGCCCGGGAAGATTTCGAAGCCTACGTCGAGCATGTGATCCAGACGTTGATTCCGGGGTGAGCAGAGTTGTTGTAAAGAGCGTGCTGAAACGACAACTGATGCAAGCGATTTTGAAGATAAGTCAGGCGTATTGATCCTCTATATGTTGCGTAGGTCGCCGTCTTGGATCGATTGGCCAGGCGCCCCTCCTGTTGCTCGGGTTCGCGTATTTTCCAAAAGTCGCGAAAGGCAGTGCTGCGTATCTAATTACTGCTAATAGTTATGTTAAAGCGTGCTCCAAATACTACAGCCTCACATTGCTCTTTCCTCGGATGAGCACTCTCCAAAGGTGATGCATGACTGAAGCGGTTGAGTTGTATAAAGCTGGAGCGGCGGCGCTGGTGCGGCGTGACTTCGATCAGGCTCAGGTTTTCTTCTCAAGGGCATCTCAACTTGATCCTGGTTCTGCCGAGAACGTGATAGGGCTTTCACTTACGGCTTCCGCTCTGGGGGCGCATAGGCTTGCCAAAAGTCACGCGCTGTCGGCGACATCGTTGAGGGTTGATGGTGGCTCAGTTGCCGTGAATGTTGCTAGGCGCCTGAGCTACTTCAATGAGTATAGTGCGTTGGTCGAATTTGTAGAGAATCGCCTCGCAGAGAATCCCTTGTCGCCCATCCAGTTGGCGGAGATAGCGGTCCTGCTTAGTGGTATCGGCGACCAAGACAATGCAATGCGGTTGGTTGATCAAGCGCTTCTCGCCGATCCTAAGCACGTGCCGTCCATCTATTTCAAAGGGAATTTGCTTTCCTTCATGGGCGACGCAAAGGGAGCGGAGCTTGCGTACGAGCATGCGCTGAGCATTGATGGGGGGTATTTGCAGGCATCTTGGATGTTGTCAGGACTCAGGCTGCAGACGGCGCAGAGCAATCACATAGATCGTCTGCGTTCCCAGCTCGTTCGCTGCAGGGCTGGAAGTCTTGGTGAGGCGTATCTCCGGTATGCCTTGCACAAGGAGTTACACGATTTGACAGAGTATAAGCTCGCATGGGCTGAGCTTGAGCGCGCCAACCAGGTGATGCGCTCGCTTGTAAATTACCGCGAGAGCGAATCTGCAATGCTCATTGATGAGCTGCTGAGAAAATTCTCCGAGCGGAGTTTGAAAGTGCGGTCAGTGGTCGAGCAGGATTGCCTTCCCATTTTTGTTGTAGGTCTACATAGAAGCGGTACAACATTATTGGAAAGGATGCTTTCGGGACATGCCGAGTTGGCTGCAGCCGGGGAAACATATTCGTTTCCCGAGCAGCTTCGTCACGTTGTGGATCACTATGCACGTGACGCTGTAGATCTAACCATCGCCCAAAAATTTTCCGATAGTCATCTTGATGCCATTGCAACCGGCTATCGACGAACAGTGCCTTGGATGGCGAAGGGGAGCCGCGGATATGTTGAGAAATTGCCGGCAAATTTCTTGAACGTACCAATGATCGCGAAATGTTTGCCCTCTGCCAAAATTATCTGCATCGAGCGAGACCCGATGGATGTGTGTTTCTCGAACTTGAGGCTGCTCTTTTCGGGGGTGGCCAATTATTCTTATCGACAGGATGAGCTTGCCCGGTTTCATTGCCGCTATCAGGCGCTAGTGAAGCATTGGGACCTCATCGCAAGCGACGTCTTCATGCGGATTAGATATTCAGATCTGGTTGCTGAGCCTGAAGCGACCCTTCGACACGTCATGGAGTTTTGTGGAATGACCTTTCAGTCGGGGATGCTGGACGTTGGGATCGGCAAGCAGGCGGTGTCAACTGCCAGCGTCGCGTCGGTACGGGCCGGTATTTCGCCGGATCGAGGTGGCGTGTGGCGGAACTATTCTTCTTGGCTAGAGCCGCTCAGGTCCATTGTCGCCGAAGGCTAAAAGTTAGACAAAAAAAACAGCCCCAAACGGGGCTGTTTTTCTTGGGGCGGTTTCTCTTAGAACTTCTGACGGTACTGCATGTACAGGAAACGCCCCGGCACTTCATATTGAGGATCGAAGCTGTTGGCAAACGTCGTGTACGAAACCGGGGGATTACGATCAAACGCGTTGTTCAAACCGAGCGTGATGCGTGCATTCCACGGTGCGGACCAGTAGAACGACACGTCGTTGTAAACGGTGGCGCCTATACGGTTGTAGGAACGGTCCGAATCGTCGGCATTAAAGTTGCTGCAGAGCTGCCCGAAGCCATAGTCGTTGTCGGAGAAGGGGCAGGGTTCGTCTTGCTTTGAGAAGTAACGAACCAGCCACGTGGCACCGAAATCACCAAGCTCCCAACGGGTCATCAGATTGGAACGGATGCGCCAGTTGTTGTTGCGGTCGAAGTATTCGCCAACGAGGTTATTCCCGTCGTTGTTGTCCTCGTACTTTGCAAAATACGTGGTATCCCAATTGAACGACAGGCTGCCCCAGGCTTGAGCGGGCAGGCGGTAGTTCAAGGTCATGTCATAGCCCTCGACAACCGTAGAGCCAATATTCAGGCCCGCCGAGAGGAGATCAGCGATGGAACCATCAGCAGCGCGTGTGAAGAGGCCACACGCCTGCGCAACGCCGTCACGGACGCAGTCGTCCAAAATCCGCTGCCCGCTGAACGAAGTTACGGTGTTCTCAAGTTTGATCTGCCACCAGTCCAGCGACACGTCGAAGCCTTCAAAGAAACTTGGGCTCCAAACTAGGCCGAGGGTCTTGCTGGTCGATGTTTCCGGCTGCAAGTTGGGGTTGCCGCCCGTACTGATGCGGATTTGTGCGTTGCCCTGATCGTAACCGCCGGCAGGGACGCCCTGTGCTGTGCAGCGCGCGCGCTGAGTAGCATTCAGCCCAGCATAGCCGCCACCGAAAGTGGTCGAGCATGGGTCACTGATTTGCTCGAACGAGTCTGCAACGCCAGCGTACAGTTCATTGATCGATGGAGCACGGAAACCCTGTGCCCAGTTGCCACGTACCAACAAGTCTTCGATGGGCTTCCATTTGAAGCCGAACTTGCTGTTGGTCGTGTCACCGAAAGTGTTGTAGTCCGAGTATCGGCTAGCGATATCAAATTCCAACGTGCGGGCACCCGGCAGATCCTTGAGCAATGGGATCGAGATTTCCAGGTAGGCTTCGTCGAGCGAGTAGCTGCCCGAGGTTGGGGTGCGTGCATTGCCTGTGGTGTTGCCGGAGGCGATCAGTGCATCCGGGGAGTCGTAGCCGCTCTCGGTACGGTGCTCCACGCCTGCGGCAAACGCCAACATGCCGCCTGGCAGATCGACGATATCACCAGAGAAATTGGCGAAGTACTGCTTCATCTTGTACTGATACTCGTCGTGTGCAACGAAGCTGCTGTAGCTCAGCATTTCCGGTGTGATCGAGCCTTCGCCGCCCAGCAGGTTCAACGGTACGCAGCCAGTGATGACTGAGGCAGCCGTTCCGCAACGCGCGACCCCGCCCGCATCAATAAACGAGGGGCCGAGCGCATTGCGCAGTGCCAGAACGTTAAACAAACCGGTTGTGGTGTCGTTCTGGTCGTTGCGGCCGTAGCTCATGCCGGCATCCCACGAGAAGTAGCGATCGCCAACTTCGAAGCTACCTTCTAGTGCACCAACGAATCCAAAGGTATCGACATTCTGCTTGAAGCTACGTCCGCCGGTTTCTTGCGCGCGGCGTTGGACACGCGAGACATCTCTACCGAACGGGTTATAAACGCTGTTGGCCGAGATGGAGACCGTCTGCGCTTGCACACCCGCGCCGGGACCGGTGCCCAGAACGATCGGCATGGCAGCGAGCAACTGCTCTGACTGGCGATTGTTATAGGTCGCCTGCGTTGTGAAGCGCACCTTGTCGGTGATGTCGAAGCTGGCTTGGCCGAAGATCGACTTGCGTTCCTGCGGAGTTACCAGGTAATTGTCCGGCGCAAAATTGTATACATCGTCCGCGCCAGTACCCCAGTTACGCCAGTTTGCCGGAGTTGAGCCGGCATCATAGCCAAACTGGCCGGTCGTGCCGTTCGGGCGGGTCTGAGTTCCGGAGCACGCGCCAGGAGAAAAGGTGCCATTGCAAAGCGCAAAGCGACCGTTCGGGCTGGTGGTACTGCCGAAAGCCGTGCCCGTTTTGTAAATCGGAACGGCCGAGATTTCACGATCGCCCGCCGACACCGGCTCTTCCTTCACATAAGCAGCACCGAACAACGTGCGGAAGCGCTCACCTGAGCTGCCGATCGTGATGTCATAGCTTTCGCGAGAACCATCGCCCTGGCTGTACTGTCCAAAATAAGCATTCGCTTCGGCGCCATCGAAGTCCTTGCGCAGGATGATGTTGACTACACCAGCAATCGCATCGGACCCATAAATGGACGACGCACCGTCCTTCAAGACCTCAACGCGCTCGATTGCCGCGGTTGGAATGGTATTCAGGTCGGTAGCCCCGCCCAGGCCCGTGCCGGCGACCCAGCGACGGCCATTCACCAAGACAAGAGTGCGATTCGAGCCAAGGTTACGTAGGCTCACGCGGGTCTCGCCATTGCCGCCGTTGTTGTACGTCGAATTCAAAGCAGAACCATTCGCAGTCAGGTTCTGCAGCACGTCACCAATCGAGGTCAAGCCCTGCGCTTGAATGTCCTCGCGAGACATGCTGAAGACCGGCTGTGAGCTCTCTACGTCGGCGCGCTTAATACGCGAACCCGTCACCTCGATCTTGTCGAGATTCGTAGTGCCGGCTTCCTGGGCGATGGCGGTGCCGGTACCGCCCACACCCACGACGAGCGCGAGGACAACTGCATCGCGCAGCTTGTTGGACTTGCAATTCATTAGCTCTCTCTCCAAGTGATCTTGGGTACTGCCAAGGGTTGTTTTGCCTGCCGGGGGTTCCGAAAAAAGCGGATCCAAAACGTCAGGGTGAACCGATGGTATATGCGTTGCGAGAGAAATTAAAGTCCCGTTAACGAAAAAGAAGAGGGTTGTGAAAGTGGCAGCCTGGCGCTCAATCTGCAACGAAAAACGCCACCGGCTGTGGGGCGGTGGCGTCTAGATAAATGCTTTGGAATCAGTTGGTTACAGGTCTTGCTCGTATCTGACGTACGGAACCGTACCGTCGCTGTTGCTCTCGTTGCTTGGCGCGAACGGGTTCTTGCCGCGGGAAATGACGTTCTCGGCGCCAACGGTGAGCTGGCCGCTCCAGGGAGTGCGCCAGGTCAGGCCCAGGCCCAGGCCTTCCCATTTTTCGGGCTGGCCGGGGACGTCGACAACGCGGCCGATGACGTTGGCGCTGAAAGCGCCATAGCCGCCGCCAACGCTCAAGGTCTTGCTGTCCCACTGATCGGCAATGGCCGGGGACACGTCGGCCAGCGGCACCAGGCGTGCGCGCGCATACGTGCCGCCGATCGAGACAAAGCCTTCGCGACCGATGTTCTTCTGCCCAAAGACGGTGAGGTCGTTTTGCTCGACACGCGTCAACGGCGCCTTGCCGGCACCGATCAGCCAGGCGGGCAGGGTGTCGCGGCCGGTGCCGGCGGTGACGCCAACCCGGCCACCGCCGCGATTGAAGCCCAGCGTGCCGGACACGCGGCGCGAGGCAGCCGCGCTGTCTTCTTCGTCATCGCCGATGCCTGCAAGCAGGCAATGGCTGGCAAGACCGCTGATATTGGTGCCGCGGCTGCTGTTGCAGAGCAGGCCAAGCGAGTCGCCGGAGCTCAGGCCGAACGCGGCATCGAGCGAGTTGCGACCGAAATGCCAGCGCGCACCGGCTTTCTGCTCGCCGGTCGGCTCCAGGTACAGAAAGGCTTCCACCTTGCCGCTGCCCTTGTTCCACACCGGCAGGATGGTGCTTTCGCGCAACTGCTGCGCCGACTGCGCGTGCACGCCTGTGGCCGCCGCAAGGGCAACCATCAAAGCTAGCGGGAGGCGCAGTAGATATCGCATACCAGAGGTCAGACCCAGGGGCAGTTGTTAAGTTCCCGAGAGCGGGCAAGTAGGATGCTAGGGTGTTTATGATTATTTAACAAGTGGTCGCGTCCCCCCAAGAACGCAACCGTCATCCTATCTATTGCAACCTTTCTGGCGCTTCCTGCGAGGGCTGCGCCGCGTTGAAAAGTACGTCCAGCGCGGTCAACGGAAAGTGATACTCACGGCCGCAGAATTCGCAACGCACCTCGACTTCGCCCGTTGCCTCGGCGGCCGCGCGCGCCTCTTCCTCGCCTAGCGATTGCAGCATCGAGGCGACCCGCTCGCGCGAACAGGAGCAGCCGAAGCTGAGCGGTTTGCTGCCGAGCAACTGCGGCTCTTCCTCGTGGAACAGACGGTGCAGCAGGTCCTGGCCGGCGACCGAGAGCAGCTCCGGTGCGCCCAGGGTGTCGAACAGGGCGCCAATCCGGGTCCAGCCATCGGTGTCGCCTTCGTCGCCGGGGAGCTTCTGCAACAGCAGGCCGGCGGCCTGATCCGGGCCAGCGGCCAGCAGCAAGCGCGTCGGCAACTGTTCGGACTGCTGGAAATAGGTTTCGAACGCTTCGGCCAGGTCCGGTGCCTGCATGCCGACCAGACTCTGGTAGCGCTGCGGCTCGCGCGGGTCCAGGCCGGGGTTCTCGATGGTGATCGCCAGCAGCGCGGCCTCGCCCAGTTCGCGCAGGTCGGTCGGCGCATCCGCGCCCTCGGCCAACTGCACGATGCCGCGCAAGGTGCCGGCCGCGGTGCATTCGGCAAACAGGGTGCGCAGGATGTCGTTGCCGCGCAGTTGCACCGACAGGCGCCCGTCGACCTTGGTGTGGCCGGTGAACAGTGCAGCGGCCACCGCAGCTTCGCCGAGCAGTTGGCGCGCGGCGGGCGGATACTCGGCGGCACCCTGGATGTCGTGCCAGGCCCTGGTCAGGCGCACATGGACGCCGCGCACGCCAGCGGCGGGCAGCAGGAAACGGGAAAGCTGATCGTGATCGGTCATGGAAACATCGGGCGTAAGGGACGCTGGTTGCCGGATAATGCGGCAGGCATCGGGATTGAAGGTCGTAGCGAACAATGGGGACGGATGCATGGGATGGCAAGCAGGCGGCGCCACCGCGGCGCGCGCGGCGCTGGTTGCGCTGGCTGATGGCGGCACCGCTGCTGTTTGCAGCGGCGAGCGTGCTGCAGGTGCTGATCTTGCGGGTGGTCGATCCGCCGATCAGCAGCATGATGGCGGGGCGTTACCTGGAAGCCTGGGGCGAGGGCGACTGGAGCTTTTCGCTGCATCGGCAGTGGCGTGATTACGACAAGATCGCCGCAAGCCTGCCGATTTCGGTGGTGGCCGCGGAGGATCAGCAGTTTCCGATGCACCACGGTTTCGATCTACAGGCGATCGAGAAGGCGCGCGATCACAATGCCCGCGGTGGACGCGTGCGCGGCGCCAGCACCATCAGCCAGCAGGTCGCCAAGAATGTGTTCCTTTGGCAGGGGCGCAGCTGGGTGCGCAAGGGCCTGGAAGCCTGGTACACGGTGTTGATCGAGCTGTTCTGGCCGAAGCAACGCATCCTGGAGATGTATCTCAACGTGGCCGAATTCGGCGACGGGGTGTATGGCGCGCAAGCGGCTGCGCAGCAGTTCTGGAGCAAGGATGCGGCAGGCTTGTCGCCGAGCGAATCGGCACGCCTGGCGGCGGTGTTGCCATCGCCACGGCGCTATGACGCGCGTCGTCCGGGCGCATTCGTGCAGCGACGTGCGGGGTGGATCCAGCGGCAGGCGCGCCAGTTGGGCGGCCCTGCCTATCTGCAGGCGCCCTGACGGTGAGCGCCATCGCCACTGCCCAGGTGCCGGTTGCGTCCGAACGCCTGACGGTGCTCATCGCGGCCTTCAATGAAGAAACCAGCATTCCCCTGCTGCATCCGCGCCTGTGCGCGGTGTTGGCGCAGCTGCCTGCAGTGCAGACGCACGTGCTGTATGTCGACGACGGCAGCACCGATGGCACCTGGGAGGTGTTGCATGCGCTGACCGAGGCGGATGCGCAGGTGAGTGCGGTGCGGCTGTCGCGTAATTTCGGCAAGGAAGTGGCGATTTCTGCCGGACTGGACCATGTGCTGCCGGGGGCTGTGGTGTTGCTCGATGCCGATGGCCAGGATCCACCGGAACTGATCCCGGAATTCGTTGCGTTGTGGCGTGGCGGCTACGACAACATCTTCGGTACGCGGGTCATTCGCGAGGGCGAGAGTTGGCTCAAACGTAGCGCTGCGCATGCGTTTTATCGTGTGATAAGGCGCTTGTCGCGCACCCCGATTCCTGCCGATACCGGTGATTTCCGCTTGCTGTCGCCACGTGTCGTGCAAGCCTTGCAGCAGCTGCGCGAACGCCACCGTTTCATGAAGGGGCTCTTCGGTTGGGTCGGGTTTCGCCAGGTGGCGCTGCCGTATCGGCGTGAGCCGCGTCTGTCCGGGCACAGTAAGTTCACGGTCTGGCGGCTGTGGAATTTCGCACTAGATGGCATTACCAGTTTTTCCACGGTGCCGCTGCGCGCGGCCACGTATCTGGGCCTGCTTACCGCGCTGCTGGCATTCCTGTTCGGTGCCTGGGTCGTCATCAAGGCTGCGCTGGTGGGCGACCCCGTGGCCGGTTGGCCGACGCTGATGTCGGTGATCCTGTTTCTGGGCGGCGTTCAGCTGATTGCTCTGGGCCTGATTGGCGAATACCTGGGCCGCTTGTACGACGAGGCCAAGCAGCGCCCGTTGTATCTGGTCGATACCCACCGCGGCGCGGTAGGAGTAGGCTGCGATCACCAGAGCAAGCGCGGAGCGGGCCATGCAGACCGTACGACAGCTGTTGGGGACCAAGCAGGTTGAGGTATTTGCCGTTGCCGCCGATGCCGCGGTGATCGAGGCGATTCGCCTGATGGCCGAGAAGGCCATCGGCGCGGTCCTGGTGATGGAAGGGCCGCGCTTGGTCGGCATCGTCTCCGAGCGCGATTACGCGCGCAAGGTGGTACTGCGCGATCGCTCGTCTTCTACGACCAGCGTCGCGCAGATCATGAGCGGCGAGGTGGTGACAGTGTCGCCGTCGGAGACGGTGGAGCGCTGCATGCAACTGATGACCGACGGACGCTTTCGCCATCTGCCGGTGGTCGAGAACGGCCGCGTGCAAGGCGTGATTTCGATTGGCGACCTGGTCAAGGCAGTGATCGAAGCGCAGCAACAAGATATCGACCAGCTGCAGCGTTACATCGCCAGCTGACGCTGCGCTGCATTACTGCGCGTATTTGCCGCCGCAGTCGCTGTCTTTGCCCGGGCCCGGTTCGAAGGTCGCCAGCAGGGCAGCCGGTGGTGCGATGCTGCCGAGTGCGACCGCGATCGCGCCGCGCACGCCTAGCGCCTTGAAGTCGGGGCGGAAGCTTGGGTCCTTGAAAGTGCCGCCGATCCGCAACGGCGAGCGCAGGCTGAGGATGCTGCGATCTTTCGGGCGCGGGCGCAGCAGCAGATCGAGTGTTTCGTTCTTGAGGCTGATGTTGCCTTCGCCGACGATGATCGTGTCGGTGCTATCGAAAGCCAGTGCTCGCGACTGCATCAGCCCGTCCTGTACGCCGAAGTCGCCGAAGATGCAGCGCACGGGAATCTGGCGGTCCTTGGTGAGCAGGTATTTCAGCGATTCGGCGATGTCCAGGCCGGCCAGCTCCATGATCAGGTTGCCGACATGGCCGCGGCCCATGCCGACGCCGATGCTGCCATCGGCGCTGCCGAGCATCGCGGCGATGGAGTTGCCGCGGCCACGCAGATCCAGCTCGCCGCCGATCGCCCCCGAGGCCTGCTTGGCGAGCGTGGCATCGGGAAACAGCTGATCCAGACGAATGCCGCGAATGCTCGCCTTCAGTTGGGTGGTGATGACTGCTTTGCGCGCGTCCATGCCGATGGTGAAGCGAATGTCGCCGCCGGCGACGCCGAAGTTCAATGGATCCAGCCGCAGCAGGCCGTCCTTCAACGTCAACGAGGCGTCCATGTCGTCCAGTGGCCAGGACGGTGCGTTGATGCGCTGTGCGCGCCAACGCACCTGCGCGTCCATTGCGCGCAATTTGGACAGGTCGTACGGCGTTGTCGGCAGAACGCGCGCGCTGGTGGCAAGCTGCGCGGCCTGCTTTTTCTGCTCGGCGTTTGCCGATTCGTTGTTGCCGGTCTTGGGCGGCGCGCCAACGAAACCGGCCAGGTCGTCGAAATCCAGTCGTTTGGAAGCCAGGTCTGCGCGCAGGAACGGGCGCTTGTTGCGCAGGTCGATTTCTGCAGTGCCGGAAAGATCGCTGTCGCCGGCAGTGCCGGTGAACTTTTCATAGCGCCAGACATCGCCATCGCGGCGCAAGCGGCCGTCCAGCTTGTAAGGGGGCGTAGATGGCATCGCGACGCCGATCAGCGGATAGAGGTCTTCCATATCCTGGCCGCTGAGCGCCATCTGCAGGTCGAACACCCGGAACTGGAATGGATTGGTCAACGTGCCGCGCACATGCGTCCGCGTGGCGCCCGCGCTGCCGCGCAGATCGATGCGGAAAGGATGTTCGCTTTGGCTCAATTCCAGCGGCGAGGCGGTGTTGCCCTTGAGCGAGAATGGATAGCCTTTCCAGCGGCCCTCACCGTCGATGCCGATCGGTGCGGCGCGCTGGTCGCTGCTGGGCGGTGCCAGGCTGTTGATGGCCACATCCACATCCGAGCGGGTGGCATCGTCGATATATTGCAGCCGCCCGTTGGTAACCAACAGGCGGCCCAGGCGCGGCATGCTGCCGTCGCCATCGCTCTGGTCGAAGACCCAGTTACCGGGATGGCTGTCGTTGCCGGCTTCCAGCAACAGCGTGGGGTGCTCCAGCCGGATCTCCGGCAACCGCAGCTTGCCGCGCAGCAGTGGCCAGAATTCGACATCGATCTCTGCCGCATTCAGTTCTGCCATTGCGCCGCGCTTGGACCACGATGCATTGCCCAGGCTCAATCGCTCGCCACGCACCGTGGTGATGCGGCCCAGATCGACATCCAGATGACCAAGATGAAATTCGCGCCCGGTCTTCGCACTGACTGCGCGTTCCACCGGCCCGCGTAACCAGTTCCAGTCGAACAGCAGGACGAAGATCGCCACGAGCGCAGCAACGATGCCGAGCCCGATCCACCAGCGGCGACGGCGCGATACGCGGGTGGGCGAAGCAGCGGGAGAGGAGGGCACGTTATTCACGTGCGCAATGGTTGGCGATGGCTCGTGCACGGCGCGCGAACGCGCTGTTGGTCACAGATCACATCACCTGCGCAATCACCGCAACGAAGTGGCAAGCGCTACCGGCGAGCACGAACAGATGCCAGATGGCGTGGAAGTAACGCTGGGTGTCGCGTTGATAGAAATACGTGCCCAAGGTGTAGAAGAGCCCGCCAGCCAGCAGCCAGCACAGCGACCAGGTGTCGACAGAGCGCAGCAGCGGCTCGATGGCCACGATGATCAGCCAGCCCATCGCCAGATACAGCACCGTCGAGAGCAATCGAAAGCGACCTGTAAAAAACAGTTTGAAGATCACCCCGGCGGCGGCGATCGTCCAGATGGCGGCGAACAATCCCCAGCCCCACGGGCCGCGTAGATTGATCAACGTAAACGGTGTGTAGGTGCCGGCGATCAGCAGATAGATCGCGCAATGATCGAGCACCTGCAGGCGCGCCTTGGCGCCCGGATGCGGAATGGCATGGAACAGCGTGGAGGCGACGTAGAGCAATACCAGCGTGGCACTGAACACGATGGCGGTGGCCAGTTGCCAGCCATCGCCATAGATGGCGGCCAGCGTGATCAGCACCGAACCACCGGCCAGTGCGGCAATCGCCCCCAGGCCGTGCGTGACGGCGCTGGCGATTTCGTCGCGCAGGTCGGTCGAGGGGGAGGCGTCTGCGTTCATGCCAAAAAGGTACCGCAATTGCGAGCGATTCGCATCGCCAGCGGTCCCGCACGCTTGCTGCAGGTCACGCGCAGGTCAATCGACCGCCTTGACATGCGCATGTTCGCGGGTGGCCGAGAAGCGCACATCCGGCGCGCGTTCCTGCGCCAGCTGCAGATTCACGCGGGTCGGTGCCAGGTACACCAGCTCGCCGGCCGCGTCGATGCCCAGGTTGCCGGCATTTTTCTCGCGGAATTCTTCCAGCTTCTTGGGGTTGTCGCAGTGCACCCAGCGTGCAGTGGTGACGCTCACCGGCTCGAAGATCGCATCCACGCCGTATTCGTCCTTGAGCCGATACGCGACCACGTCGAACTGCAGTACACCGACCGCGCCCAGGATCAGGTCGTTGCTCATCAACGGGCGGAAGAATTGCGTGGCGCCTTCTTCGGACAGCTGCGCAAGACCCTTCTGCAATTGCTTGAGCTTGAGCGGATCGCGTAGGCGCGCGCGGCGGAACAGTTCCGGCGCGAAGTTGGGAATGCCGGTGAACGACAGCGATTCGCCTTCGGTGAAGGTGTCGCCGATGGAAATGGTGCCGTGGTTGTGGATGCCGATGACATCGCCCGGCCACGCTTCTGCGGCGATCTCGCGATCGGACGCCATGAAGGTCAGTGCGTTGGCCAATTTGACGTCCTTGCCGCTGCGCACATGCAGCGTCTTCATGCCGGCAGTGAACTTGCCAGAGCAAACGCGCATGAAGGCCACGCGGTCGCGATGCTGCGGATCCATGTTGGCCTGGATCTTGAAAACGAAGCCGCTCAGTTTGGCTTCGGTCGGCTCCACGCGGCGGCCGGTGGTCTCACGCGTCTGCGGCGGCGGTGCGTGTTCGACGAAGAAATCCAGCAACGGTTGCACGCCGAAATTGTTGACACCCGAACCGAAGAACACCGGGGTCTGTTGGCCCGCGCGGTACGCGTCAAGATCGAACGGGTTGCTGGCACCTTGCACCAGTTCCAGCTCCTCGCGCAGCTCGGCCAGCATCTGCTCGCCGATCTTTTCGACCAGGCCGGGCGCATCCAGCGAGGGGAAGATGGTGGAATCCTGACGGGTGAAATTGCGTCCCTGTTCGTACAGATGCACTTCGCCGGAGATCAGGTGCACCACGCC
Organism: Xanthomonas citri pv. citri; assembly: GCF_000961215.1. NCBI lineage: Bacteria > Pseudomonadati > Pseudomonadota > Gammaproteobacteria > Lysobacterales > Lysobacteraceae > Xanthomonas > Xanthomonas citri. The sequence goes on along the minus strand of NZ_CP008998.1, from coordinate 3,536,331 downwards.
CTTGAGGCGCTGGCCCATGCCGATTGGCCAGGTGACCGGCGCGCACTGGATGCCGAGCACGGTTTCCACTTCATCCAACAGATCGATCGGGTTCTTGCCTTCGCGATCGAGCTTGTTGATGAAGGTCATGATGGGGGTGTCGCGCAGCCGGCAGACTTCCATCAGTTTGATGGTGCGTTCTTCCACGCCCTTGGCCACGTCGATGACCATCAGCGCCGAGTCCACCGCGGTGAGCACGCGATAGGTGTCCTCGCCGAAGTCGGCGTGGCCGGGCGTGTCGAGCAGGTTGACGATCTTGCCCTCGTACGGAAACTGCATGACCGAGGAGGTCACCGAGATGCCGCGCTCTTTTTCCAGCGCCATCCAGTCCGAGGTGGCATGGCGTGCGGCCTTGCGGCCCTTCACCGAGCCGGCCATCTGGATCGCGCCGCCGAACAGCAACAGTTTTTCGGTCAGCGTGGTCTTGCCGGCATCGGGGTGGGAAATGATGGCGAAGGTGCGGCGGCGCGCGGCTTCGTTGGAGACTTCGGACATGGGCGGGGCGCGCCCGGTCGGACGCCTGCGGAAACTGAGGAAGCCGACGATTATAGCGGCTTCGCTGCGGCACGCTTTTGTGGAAGGCGCGGGCGCCGTGCGATTCGGGCGGCGCACGTCTGTCGGCCCGGCGACGGTCAGGGCGCCGGCGAGGGAAAATGCAGTTCGCCCTGCGGGCCGAGCATGCGGAACGGCAGCGAGAGCAACTGCATGCCGGCATTGCGCTGGATCGCGAAATGCAGGTGCGGCGCGGTGCTGAAGCCGGTATTGCCCGAGGTGCCAAGCCGCTCGCCGGTGCGCACCGCCTGGCCCGGTCGCACGGCCACGCCATTGGGCGCCAAGTGGGCGTACAGGGCCATGCTGCCGTCGGCATGCAGGACGCGCACCAGGTTGCCGCCGCCAGCGGTGGGGTCGTTCGGGGTGCTGTCGAGGACATCGCGCTGCACTTGCATGACCACGCCCTCGCGCGCTGCGAGCACCGGCGTGCCCTGCGGCATGGCGAAGTCCACCGCATACCAGTTGGGCGGGTCGACATGGCTGAACTGCCCGCCAAAGCCCTGCGCCACCTGCACCGGCACGTTGTGGAATGGCAATTGATAACGCACCGGCTGCGGGGCGGCCCCCGGATTGCCCGGCACCACCTCGAGCGTCAGCCCGAAACCGCCCAGGGTGCGCTGGTTGCTGGCCGGATACAGCCGGGTCACAAGGCGGCGCTCATGTGCGGCCAACTCAAGCGTCAGCGGTAACTGCGGCACGGCGCGGTAATCCTCGCTGGACAGCGCGCTCAGGCGCAGTTGCGCAGGCCCGGCCAGCGGATTGGTGACCCAGGCCAGGTACACCGGTGCCTGCCACTCCAGTTGCAGCGAGGCGCCACTGCCTGAAGATGCCATCGTGGACGGTGCGCCAGGTGTCTGGGACGAAGGCGTTGCGGCGGCAGGCCACTGCCAACGCTGCTGCGCGTGTACCGCAGGGACCCAGGCCGGCAGCAAAACGCATGCCGCGATCAGGGCGGGCAGGGCGGTGCGAGACACTTGGTAGGGCACGCCATCGACTCGAGCAAGGGGGCGCAAGTATGCGGCCCCGCGTCGACCGTAGTGGTATCGGATGAAAATATATCTTTCCATCCGCATGAAGAGATTGACATCGCGAAAATCCGGCGGCATCCTAGCCTCACCATCGAGACCGGCGGAGGGACAGGCCCTTTGATGCCGGGGCAGCCAGCGGAGCGCGCAAGCGTCCGCGTTTGGTGCCAAATCCTGCGGGGACCTCCGCGTCCGCCGAAAGATGGTTCGAATCGTGCCTTGCGCACGTCGAACGCGAGCTCCGCGAAGCTCGATGGCCGATCCACCCTGGATACCGCCATGAGCCTCGTGAATACTGCATCGCCGTCTACCAACGATTTCGTTGACACCCCCGCCAGCAGCGACGACGGCATCACTGCCGTGCGCGGCGAACTTGTCATCGCCCTGCCGATGCGCCATGCCGGCATGCGCGAGCTGCGGCTGCGCTATGAACTGATCGGCGCCGCCAATGCGCCGGTGGTGTTCGTGGCCGGCGGGATTTCCGCACACCGCCATCTGGCCGCCAGCAACCTGTTCCCCGAGAAGGGCTGGGTGGATGGGCTGGTGGGCAGTGGCCGCGCGCTGGATCCGGCATCGCGCCGCCTGCTGGCATTCGATTTTCTCGGTGCCGACGGCATCCTGGACGCGCCGATCGATACCGCCGATCAGGCCGATGCGATTGCCGCCTTGCTGGATGCGCTGGGCATCGGGCGCTTGCACGGTTTTGTCGGCTATTCCTACGGTGCGTTGGTGGGCTTGCAATTCGCAATTCGCCACGAGGCCCGTGTCGGCACCCTGGTCGCGGTGAGCGGCGCACACCGCGCGCACCCGTACGCCGCGGCCTGGCGTGCCCTGCAACGTCGCGCGGTGGCGCTGGGCCAGCTGCAGTGCGCGGAGCAGCATGGCCTGGCGCTGGCGCGTCAGTTCGCCATGCTCAGCTACCGCACGCCGGAAGAATTCAGCGAGCGCTTCGATGCGCCCCCGGAAGTGATCAATGGCCGGGTGCGTGTGGCCGCTGAAGACTATCTGGACGCCGCTGGCGCGCAGTACGTGGCGCGCACGCCGGTGAACGCATATCTGCGCCTGTCCGAATCCATCGACCTGCATCGCATCGACCCCGCGCAAGTGCGCGTGCCTACCGTCGTGGTGGCGGTGGAGGGCGACCGCCTGGTGCCGCTGGCCGACATGGTCAGCCTGGTCGAAGGTCTTGGCCCGCGCGGCAGCCTGCGCGTGTTGCGCTCGCCGTACGGGCACGACGCCTTCCTGAAAGAAATCGATCGCATCGACGCAATCCTCACTACCGCCCTTCGCAGCACCGGAGAAACCCCATGAGCTTTCGTGACCCCGCCGACGCCCCCTGTACTGCTGCCACTGCCGCCGTGCGTGCCGGTATCGATCGCGACACCGCCTACGGTGCGGTGACCCCGCCGATCGTGGTGTCGTCGAATTTCTCGTTCGATGGTTTCGGCAACAAGCGCCAGTACGACTACACCCGCAGCGGTAATCCGACCCGCGACCTGTTAGGCGAAGCGCTGGCCGAACTGGAAGGCGGCGCGGGCGGCGTGATCACCTCCACCGGCATGGGCGCGATCAATCTGGTGCTCAATGCGGTGCTGCAGCCCGGCGATACGCTGGTGGTGCCGCACGATGCGTACGGCGGCAGCTGGCGCCTGTTCAATGCGTTGGCCAAGAAGGGCCACTTCGCGCTGGTCACCGCTGACTTGACCGATCCGCGCTCGCTGGCCGATGCATTGGCGCAGTCGCCCAAACTGGTGCTGATCGAAACCCCGTCCAACCCGCTGCTGCGCATCACCGATCTGCGCTTCGTCATCGAAGCTGCAAAGAAGGTCGGCGCACTGACGGTGGTGGACAACACCTTCTTGTCGCCGGCATTGCAGAAGCCGCTGGATTTCGGTGCCGATCTGGTCCTGCATTCCACCACCAAATACATCAACGGCCATAGCGATGTGGTGGGCGGTGCGGTGGTGGCACGCGATGCCCAGCTGCATCAGCAACTGGTGTGGTGGGCCAATGCGTTGGGCCTGACCGGCTCGCCGTTCGATGCCTTCCTCACCTTGCGCGGTCTGCGCACGCTGGATGCCCGGCTGCGCGTGCATCAGGAAAACGCCGATGCGATCGCCGCGCTGCTGGATGGGCATGCGGCGGTGAATCAGGTGTATTTCCCGGGTCTGGCCTCGCATCCGGGCCACGCACTGGCCGCGCGCCAGCAGAAGGGCTTCGGGGCGATGATGAGTTTCGAACTGGAAGGCGGCGAAGCGGCCGTGCGTGCGTTCGTCGATGGCTTGCGTTACTTCACCCTGGCCGAATCGTTGGGCGGCGTGGAAAGCCTGATCGCGCATCCGGCCTCGATGACGCACGCGGCAATGACCGCCGAAGCGCGTGCGGCAGCCGGCATTTCCGATGGCTTGCTGCGCTTGTCGATCGGGATCGAATCGGCCGAAGATCTGCTGGCCGATCTGCGCGCCGGTCTGGCCCGTGCCGAAGCGACCCTGACTAACGCCAGCCGCAAACAGGTCGACGCGTGAGCAATGTCCTGCCCGTTTCGCGCCGCGCTCCGGTCGCTGCAGTGACGCCGACGCCGCGGCTGGCCTTGCTGGGGACCGGCACCGTGGGGCGCGCTTTCGTGACGCGCTACACCGCGCTGCAGCAGCGCCAACTATGCTTGCCGCGCTTCGATTGGCTGGCCAATTCACGTGTTGCGCAGGATTGTGGCGTCAGCGCCGAGCAGGCCCTGCAGCACGCCAATGCGGCGCCACGCGGGCAGACGGTCTTGCAGCCGTGGGCAGAAACCACCGCGCTGCGTGCCGGCGATGTGCTGGTGGATGCGACTGCCAGCGATGTCGTTGCCGATTGGCATGTCGAATGGTTGCAGCGCGGCGTGCATGTGGTGACCGCCAACAAACTGGGCCAGGGCACCGCGTTGTCGCGTGCACAGGCGCTGCACGCGGCCCGCCATGCCAGCGGCGCGTATTACGGCGATAGCGCCACTGTGGGCGCGGGACTGCCGGTGCTGAGCAGCGTGCGCGCCTTGGTCGCCGGTGGGGACCGCATTCATTCGATCGAAGGCGTGTTGTCCGGATCGTTGGCGTGGCTGTTTCATCGTTACGACGGCAGTGGCGCGTTTTCCGCCTGCGTGCGGGAAGCGATGGTGGCTGGTTATACCGAGCCGGATCCACGCATCGATCTCTCTGGAGAGGATGTGCGGCGCAAGCTGCTGATCCTGGCGCGTGCCGCGGGGTGGCAGCTGGAGGCCGAGCAGGTGCATGTGGAATCGCTGGTGCCTGCCACTATTGCCAGGCTGCCGCTTGCTGAGCTGGATGCGCAGTTGGGCGCGCTGGATGCGGTGGTGGGGACGCGTTGGCAGCAGGCGCGTGCGGCAGGGCGTTGCCTGCGCTTTGTCGGCCGCGTGGACGCGCATGGAGCGAGCGTGGGCTTGCGCGAACTGGCGCTGGATCACCCGTTGGCAGGCGGTGCCGGGACCGATAATCGGGTGGCGATCAGCAGCGACCGCTATCGCGCGCAGCCGCTGCTGATCCAGGGACCAGGCGCCGGGGCCGAAGTGACTGCAGCGGCGCTGCTGGATGATGTGCTGCGGATTGTGGCCGGCTGATGACGCGACCGGGCTGACGCGGCGCGTTGCCGTGCGCCTTGCGGGGGGTGCGGATGCGTGCGCGCGATCGACGCTGCGCGTGCCGACGCGCTGGAACCTCGGATGTGCGGGCTCCAGACGGCCGATCGTTCGATCCAGGCGTGGTCGCAAGATGATCGGATGCCGGATGGGTGCGTGATGGATGAAAGTTGGCGCGCGCGGGTTTCCGGCTGCCGGCACGTTGACTGCCGTGCCGGCGCCGTCTGTCCATCGGTGCTGGCTGCAGCCGGCTTCGACCGGCCGCAGTGAAGATGAGAGGGCGTCCAATCCTTGCCCTCTCATCCACCCACAGCATTACTGCGCAATGGCCTTCAACAGCGCAGCATTGAAACGCGCCGGGTCCTGCACCTGCGGCGAATGGCCCAGGTCGGCAAACTCGATCAGTTTGGCATTCGGAATCGCGGCCGCCGCGCGCTTGCCCAGCTTGGTGTAATCGCCCACGCGTGCCTTGACCTGCGGCGGTGCGGTGTCCTTGCCGATGGCGGTGCGGTCCTTGAGGCCGATGAACAGCGTGGTCGGCACCGCAAGTTTGGGCAGCTCGTAGACCACCGGCTGGTTGAAGACCATGTCGTAGGTCAGCGCCTGATTCCACGCCACGGCCTGCTTGCCCTTGCCCAGCGACATGCCGGCCTGCATGCGCGCCCAGCGTTCGAATTCCGGCTTCCATTGGCCGGCGTAGTACACGTCCATCTGGTACTTCTTGATTCGTTCGAAGCTGATTTTCATCTCGTTGTCGTACCACGCGTCCACGCTGCGCCAGGGGATGCCTTCGGCCTTCCAGTCTTCCAGCCCGATGGGGTCCACCAGCGCCAGATGCTCGGTGGCTTGCGGGTACATCAGCGCGTAGCGAATGGCTAGCATGCCGCCCATCGAATGGCCGACCACCACCGCACGTTCGATGCCGAGCGTCTTCAACAACGCATGCGTATTGTCTGCCAGTTGCGCGAACGAAAACTGATAGGCGGCCGGCTTGCTGGATTTGCAGAAACCGATCTGGTCTGGCGCGATGACGCGGTAGCCGGCCTTGCTTAGCGCTGCGATGCTGTCTTCCCAGGTGGCGGCGCAGAAATTCTTGCCATGCAACAGCACCGCAGTGTGGCCATTGGGCGTGCCGGTTGGCGCAACATCCAGGTAGGCCATTTCCAGCGGCTGCTGTTGCGAGGTGAACGCATAAGTCTTGACTGGATGTGGGTAGTCGAAGCCTTCCAGGCGCGGGCCATAACTGGCTTCCTGCGCCAGTAGCGGACTACTGGCCAGGCCGAGCATGAGGGTGCAAACGCGCTTTCGCATGGTGATCTCCATCCAAATCCAGGCGCTGACGGTACAACGGCGGATGTGGTGGGAACGTACAGCCGGGCGACGGTTAGCGGGCGCTGCAGGCGCGTTGCTGACGATGGCTGGCGACCAGGCTCAAATGCGTGCGCCGACGTCTGTTGCCCTCGTCCGCGCTTGGCGCACCTTCTCCCGCGTGCGGAAGAAGGGCAGAGCATTCCCCGCGGCTGGTGCGTTCCCTCATCGGCATTCGCCCCTCTTCTCCCGCGTGCACGAGAACGGCAGTGCAAGGGCATGCATCTGTGGAGCGGGTTCTTTCGTCGCTGCGCGCGCTGGGTTGATCAGCACCCCGCCTACGAGTGGCTCAGCATTCGATGACGTTCACCGCCAGGCCGCCGCGGCTGGTTTCCTTGTACTTGTCCTGCATGTCGCGACCGGTGTCGCGCATGGTCTTGATGACCTTGTCCAGCGAGACCTTGTGCTTGCCGTCGCCGCGCATGGCCATGCGGCTGGCGTTGATGGCTTTCACTGCGCCCATGGCGTTGCGTTCGATGCACGGAATCTGTACCAGCCCGCCGATCGGGTCGCAGGTCAGGCCGAGGTTGTGCTCCATGCCGATCTCCGCGGCGTTTTCGATCTGCCCCGGGTTGCCGCCAAGCGCGGCAACCAGGCCGCCTGCGGCCATCGAACAGGCCACGCCCACTTCGCCCTGGCAGCCGACTTCGGCGCCGGAAATCGAGGCGTTCTCCTTGTAGAGGATGCCGATGGCGGCAGCAGTGAGCAGGAAGTCGAAGATGCGTTGCTCGGAGGCGCCCGCGCAGAAACGGTCGAAATAATGCAGCACCGCGGGAATGATGCCGGCCGCGCCATTGGTCGGCGCGGTGACCACCCGGCCGCCGGCGGCGTTTTCTTCGTTCACTGCCAGGGCGTACAGGTTGACCCAATCCAGCGTGGTCAACGGATCGCGCATGGCCGCTTCGGGCTTGGAGGAGAGTTCGCGATACAGCGCAGGTGCGCGGCGGGAGACATTCAGGCCGCCCGGTAGCGTGCCTTCTTCGCGGATGCCGCGCGTCACGCAGGACTGCATCGCATTCCACAGTTCGCGCAGGCCAGCACGGATCTCGTCTTCGCTGCGCCAGCTTTTCTCGTTTTCGAACATGAGTGCGGCAATGCTCAGGCCGCTGCGCGCGCACTGCGCCAGCAGTTCGTCGCCGCTGAGGAACGGGTAGGGCAGCGGCGTTTCGTCGGCCACGATGCGATCGTCGGCCGCGTCGTCCTGGTTGACGACAAAGCCGCCACCGACCGAATAGTAATCGCGTGTGGCGATGACCGCTTCGTCGGCGTCATAGGCCGTAAAGCGCATGCCGTTGGTGTGGTACGGCAGCTTCTGCCGCTTGTTCATCGGCAAGTCGCGCTTTTCGTCGAAGACGATGGCGTGCTGGCCCATCAAGGCGATGCGCTTGCTGGCGCGAATGCGCTCCAGCGTGGCAGGGATGATGTCCGGGTCGATCACGTTGGGGCGATGGCCCTCCAGCCCCAGCAGCACGGCTTTGTCGGTGCCATGGCCGCGGCCGGTCAGGGCGAGCGAACCGAACACTTCGGCGCGGATGCGCACCACATCCTGCAGGCGCCCGGCATCGAGCAGCCAGCGGTGCACGAAGCGCTCGGCGGCGCGCATCGGCCCCACGGTGTGGGAGGAACTCGGGCCGATACCGATCTTGAACAGGTCGAACGTGCTGACAGCCATGCGTGCCGAAGAGGTGAGCGTAAAGGCGGCTATTCTAGTCGTTCGGCGGTTGCGGCACGGCTGCAGCGCAGCATGAGAACCCGGCGGATGCCCCTGACCCTGTACCAGCGCGACGATTGCCACCTGTGCGACCAAGCCGTGGAAGTGGTGGCGCAGGCGCGTGCGGGCGATTTCGACAGCGTGTTTATCGACGACGACGCGGCGCTTGAGGCCGTTTACGGCGCGCGCGTGCCGGTGCTACGCGATGCGCGTGGGCGCGAGCTGGAGTGGCCATTCGATCGCGTGCGCTTGCGCGCGTGGCTGGACGACGACGCCGAGCGGTAGGGGCGGCACGACAACGCGCCGACGCCGCGATCTGTAGTGCAGCCGATCAGGGGACGGGGTGCGCACACCGGCCACGCCCTGAAGGTGCCCATGAACGCTCGCTATCCCACGCCATGTGGGCATAAAAAAAGCGGCGGACCCGACGAGTAGTCCGCCGCTCAGTGGCTGCGTCCGGTTGCAGCCTGTGGCGTTACTTCGCCTTCAACACGACCTTGGTGCTGATCGCGGTTTCGTTGGGAATGGTCTTGGTGTCGGCCCAGTCGCCGCCGCCCACGCCAAAGTCCAGTCGCTTGACGACAGCCTTGCCGGCCAGCACCGGCTGCGCGCCGGGCGTCCAGGTAAAGGTCAGCGTCACCGGCTTGCTGACACCGCGCAGTTCCAAGGTGCCATCGGCAGCGTATTGGTTGCCGCCCAGGGCGCGGAACTTGTCGGCGCGGTAGCGGGCAGTGGCGAACTTGGCGACGTTGAAGAAATCCGGACCCTGCAGGGTGGAATCGCGGTCGTTGTTGCCGCTGACCGCGCTGGCCAGCGGGATGCGCACGTCGAGCTTGGCCCCGGCAAGGTTGGCCGGATCGAAACTCAGCGTGGTGTCGAAGCCGGGGAACTTGCCGGTGAACACTTCGCCGTCGTACTTGCTGGCGAATACCAGGCTAGAGCCCGGCGCCTGCACGTAATCGGCGGCCAGCACCGGTGCGGCGGCGAACGTGGCAACCAGCGAGGCGGCGACCAGCATCGGAGAGACAAACAACTTGGACGACATGGAAATCCTTATGGTTTGGGAGCCAGCCAGCCACGCGGCAACATCCGCGCCAGGGTGGCGTCGCGCTGGAATAGGTGGTGGTAAAACGCAGCGCCGGCATGCGCCAGTACCACGGCAATCAGCAACCAGAAACCCCATTCGTGGATGAAGTGCGCAATGGCGCGCAGTTGTTCGTCCGGGGGGCTGAGCTTGGGCACATCGAACAGGCCGAACCAGCGGAACGGCCGCAGGCCGCTGGTGGAGTCGTACAACCAGCCCGACAGCGGCATGGCGAAGATCATGGCGTACAGCAGCCAGTGGGTGAACCCGGCGATGCGCTCCTGCCAGCGCGGCGTACCGGCCACCGGTGGCGGTGCGCCGGCATAGATGCGCCAGCCAAGCCGCACGATCACCAAGGCCAGGACGGTCAGCCCCACCGACTTGTGCGCGGTGTACACCCAGAAGTACTTCGGCGTCTTGGGCAGTTCGCCCATGGTCAGGCCGACGATACCCAATACCAGGATGAGCAGTGCGATCAACCAGTGCAGGGTCTGGCTCACACCGCCCCAGCGTTCGAGGTTCTTCATGCTCATGTGCCCGATTCCTGGGTGGCGGCGGAGTCCGCAGGCGTGGGTGCGGCTTGCGGCTCGGGGGGCTCGTCGTCGGCGCGGCCCTCGCGCACGGCTTCGGCTTCGATGCGCAACTCCACGCTGTCGCCGATCATCGATTTCCAAGCATCAATCCCGAACTCGGAACGGCTCAGCGTGGCGGTGGCGGAGAAACCGGCGGTGCGGCGGAACGGCGGGAGCGGATGGCGTTTGAGCGCGTTGAGGGTGACGTCCAGGGTGACCGGGCGGGTGACCCCGTGCAGGGTCAGGTTACCGGTGACCTTGGCGTGGTTTTCGCCGCTGGCCTCGACGTGCGTGGAGACGAAATGCGCGTCGGGAAAGCGCTCGGCGTCGAGTAGGTTGCGTGCCAGGGTGGCCTGATTCCACTTGGCATCGCCCAGGTCTGCGCGGTGCAGCGGCACGGTGACATCCAGCCGGGCGGCGGCCCAGTCGTCCGGGTCGAAGACCAGGGTGCCGCTACTTCCGGAAACGGTGCCCAATGCCTTGGAAAAGCCGGCATGTTCCACCGCGAACAGTACCCGGGTATGCACCGGATCCAGCGCGTACCGCGCTGGCGCAGCAGTGGCGGCAAGGCTGGTTGCGACCAGGGCAGAGGACACCAGCAGGCGGGCGAGGATTGTCATGGGCGGATTCTAGACATATCCCGGCAACGCGCGCTTGGCTTGCGCTCGCAACGATCCGTTGCGAGCATGCCGGCTGGACGAGGAAAGGATTCCCCCATGCGTGTACTCATCGTGGTGCTGGCCGTGCTGTTGGCGATCTGGCCGTGCGCGGCAAAGATTCCGGAAGTGCCACGCTTTCGGATCGTGGGACCCAGCGAAGGATTGCCTTCGACGATGGTGGTTGCCATCGGCCAGGATCGCGCCGGCTATTTATGGCTTGGAACGCTCGACGGTCTGGTGCGTTACGACGGCGCGGGATTCAGGACCTGGCGCCACGATCCGGCCGACCCTGGATCGTTGCCCTGCAACGCGGTGCAGGCATTGCATATCGATGCGCTGGACCGGGTCTGGGTAGGCTGCGGCAAGACGTTGAGCGTCCTGGATGCCGGCCGCGGGCACTTTCGTCACTATCGCGCTGCAGACTATCCATTGTTGAAGGACGGCGAGATCTTCAGCATCGCCGCGTTCGATGGCGGCATCTGGGCCGGTACCACCACCGGTGCGCTGGTGCGCATCGATGCCAGCGGAGGGATGTCGTCGGTGGATCTGGGCGGGATCGAAGGCGCGCTGGATCGAGCCATGGTCATGAACCTGGCGGTGGACAACCAGCACCGCCTGTGGATCGGTACCAGCAATGGCCTGGCCTATTACGACGGCAAGCAACTGCATCGCCAATTCATCGCGGACGAGCCAAACCGGCAATCGTCCATTTTCGGTCTGCAGTGGACCGGGGACCGTTTATGGCTGGGAAGCGAATCGGGATTGCACGTGCTGCGCGCCGACGGTCACTGGCAGCCGCTTGCCTGGTCGACGATGTTCGGCAACGGCAATGAATTCTGGGGCGCAGTCGCGACGCCGGATGGTGAATTCTGGCTGGGCAGCGGACGTGGCCTGTGGCGCACGCGCGGAGAGCGTCCACCGGTGCCCGCCCTGAGCGGCGAGGGGCCGTTGTCGCGTCGTAACGTGATCGGCTTGATGGGGGCGGCCGATGGCGGGCTGTGGGTGCCCATGCATGGCACCGGGCTGGGGTATCTGCCAGCCGACTGGAAACGCAGTGCCGTGCTCAAGCCCGCGGTGCCGATGGGCGATGCGATTTATTGCAACCTGGCGCCCGCCAGGCGTTCAGGGGGCTTATGGCAGGTCGATGCGCAAGGGCGTCTGTTGCGCGTGGATCCGAGCACCGGCGACTCGTTCCAGACAGGCCTGCAGTCGCCGCAGCTCAAAGGGATGGAATTGGTGTCGGCGTTGGAGGATCGCCTGCAACGGGTGTGGCTGGGGAATCTGACCTTTGGCCTTTCGCGGATGGATCTGCGTACCGGGGACTTCGTGCACTGGCCGTCCGATGGGCCCGAGCCGTCGTCTTCGTTGTCGGCGCCGGAATGGATCATGGAGCATGGCGACACCGTCTGGATGGCCTTCATCGACATGGTGCAGCAGCGCGACCTACGCACCGGCAAGGTCCTGCAGCGGATGACCCAACAAGACCTGCATGGCCTGCGCGCGATCGACATCCAACAGCTGGACCAGGGTCCCGACGGACGCGTCTGGGTGGCCGGCGAGGGCGGCATGTTCGCATGGGACGACGCGACAGGCCGCTTCGTGCCGGTGGCAGGGCTTGAAGGGATGCCGATCCAGGCATTCGCCAGCCAGTCTGCGGACACGCTTTGGGTGTATCGCGCCTCCGGCGCAGAGCAGTGGCAAAAGCTTGCAGCCGGCTGGAAGCGCGTCCGTCAGGTCGGCGAAGCGGATGGACTGAACGGGTTCGATGCCTCTGCCATGCGGATCGACCCGCGTGGCCGTGTCTGGATTTCCAGTCTGCGCGGGCTTTGGCGGATCGATCCCTCGGTGCATCCGGCGCGGGTCCGCAATATCGGCACGCGCGATGGCCTCACCAGTCAGGAGTTCATCCAGCATTGCCTGTTGATGTCGGGCGACACCTTGATCGGCGCGACCAGCGATGGCTCTACCGTGCTGCTGGATACCGCAATGCCGGATGTTGCACCGTTCGTGCCGGCACTGCAGCTGGAACATGTCAGCGTGCTGCGCAATGGCGCACGCATCGCCCTGCCCATGGACCGCCCGTTCCAGCTGGGTCCTGAGGACCGCCAGTTGCAGATCGTCACCCGCTTGCTGTCGTACAGCGACCCGCTTTCCAATCGGTATCGCAGCTTCCTGAAAGGCTTCGATACGGACTGGCAGACCATCGGCAACACGGGCATCCGCGAATTCGCCAGCCTGCCTGCCGGCAACTATGAGCTCGCGCTGCAGGGCATCGACCCGCTGGGTAATCGCTCGCAGGTGCGTTCGCTGCAATTTTCGGTCAGGCCGCCCTGGTGGCGTAGCGAGATCGGGATTGCATTGATCTGTTTTTCCGGATTGCTGTTGAGCGCCTTGCTGGCCGCCGCCTATCGCCGACGTATCCGCATGCGCGCGCAGTGGCAGCTGGCGCAGCACAAGCGCGAGTTGGCCGAGCAGGCGTCGCTGGCCAAGACGCGCTTTCTGGCAACGTTGGGTCATGAGGTGCGCACGCCGATGACCGGGGTGCTGGGCATGAGCGAGTTGCTGCTGCAGACCCCACTGGATGGCCGTCAGCAAGGCTATGCAAGCGCGATCCAGCTGGCCGGCAAGCACCTGCTGCGTCTGGTCAACGATGCACTGGATCTGGCCCGGATCGAAGCGGGCAAATTGCCGCTGGATTACCGCGATTTCGACCTGCGCCAGTTGGTCGGCCAGGCGGTGGAACTGGTACGCCCGAGTGCCGAGCAGAAGCAGCTGGCCTTCCACTGCGAGCTCGACGATGCACTGCCGCCGGCATTGCATGGCGATGCCAGCCGCGTGCAGCAGATCCTGCTGAATCTGCTGTTCAATGCGGTCAAGTTCACCGAGCGCGGTAGCGTGCACCTGCGCGTCACCACGTTGTCGCAGCACACCCGGCAGGGGCTGCGCGTGGAGGTACGCGACACCGGGCCGGGCATGAGCGCCGAGCAGCGCGGACGACTATTCCAGCGGTTCGAACAGGCCGAAGGCGCGCTCACGCTGGCACGGCATGGCGGTAGCGGGCTGGGGCTGGCGATCTGCCGCGAACTTGCGGCGGCGATGGGCGGCGCGGTGACGGTCGCCAGTGAATTGGGGCAGGGCGCATGTTTTGTGGTCGAGCTGCCGTTGCACTGGGTGTCCACGTTGCCTACGGTCACGCCGCCTGCAGTGCGCGCTCCGTCGCTGCGTGAGCAAGCGCCGTTGCAATTGCTGCTGGTCGAGGACGATGCGACCGTGGCGCAGGTGATCGTGGGCCTGCTGCAGGCGCGTGGGCATCACGTCACGCATGCGTTGCATGGTCTTGCCGCGCTGGCAGAGGTAAGTACGCGCAGTTTCGATGCAGGATTGTGCGATCTGGATCTGCCCGGCCTCGATGGCGCGGCGCTGGTGGCGCAGTTGCGCGCGCGCGGGGTGCGCTTCCCGATCGTGGCCGTGACCGCACGTGCCGACACTGATGCCGAACCGCAGGCGATGGCCGCGGGCTGCAATGGCTTTCTGCGCAAACCGGTCACGGGCGAACTGCTGGCACAGGCATTGGCGCGGGTACTTGCCGATGTCGATGATGGCCAGCGCGATAACGTGGCGGTCGACGCGTAGGTCGAGGTGCAAGCCAGACCAGTACGCGATAGAACCTAGGTATTTGGGCCTGGCGAAAGCGCCTGCGGCGTCAGCAGGAGTGGGGCTGGCACGGCAACGGCAACGGCTTGCCGAGCAGGCAGCCCTTCGATCCCGCACAGCTCCCCCGGGAGCTGGTTGATTTCATGCACTCCATCGCTGACGCGCGCGGCCTGCGCTTGGAGTGCCGCAATCAGCTCCCCACGCATGTGGTGGTCGTGGGCGATGCGACGCGGGTGCGTCAGATCCTGATCCACCTGCTTGGCAATGCGATCAAGTTTGCCGACCGCGGCGAGGTATCGCTCACCGTCAGCCAGCATGGCGATGCCCTGCGCTTGACGGTGCGCGATGGGGGCCTGGCATCGGGCCGGAACAGCAGAAGCGATTGTTCCAGCGCTTCGAACAGGGCGAAGGTGCGCGCACCGGTTCGCGCGACGGCGGCAGCGGGCTCGGGCTGGCGATCTGTCAGGAACTCACCGTGGCGATGAAAGGCTAAACCCGCGTGCGCAGCCGGCTTGGCGTCGGCACCCGGTTCACCGTGGATCTGCCCTTGCCGATCGACCGCTCCGGCACGCACATCGCGGCCGGTCACGTCCAGCTGCTTGCAGGTGAGCCGCTGCGCATCCTGCTGGTGGAAGACGATCCCACCGTGGCCGAGGCGATCAGCGGCTTGTTGACCAACCGAGGTCACCGCGTGGTGCATGCCGTGCATGGGCTGGCTGCATTGTCGGAAACGGTGGATGGCGGGTCCGACATCGCGCTGCTGGATCTGAATCTCCCCGGACGGGACGGCCTCGCCCTGGCATTGCAGCTGCGTCAGCTTGGCCATCGCTTCCCGCTGCTGGCAGTCATGGCACAGGCTGACAGCGCTGCGCAGACCCAGGCGAAGGCCGCGGGCTTCGACGGATTCCTGCGCAACCGGTCACTGCCGATCTGCTGGTGGAAGCGATTACGGCTGCGCGCGCGGGCGCCGGCATGCATGCGACGACCTAGCGTGGATGCACGGGCCCGATGCGTTGACGATGCCAGTGCTCATCGGGCATCGCATCGCGTAAAGACGGTCGTAAGACGCCTGCCTGCTGTAACCGATCATCGTTGGCGCGCTTATGTGTGTTGCCAGCATCAGGCAAGGTCCGCACTATGCGTGCAAAGGACACGCGAGCGCATGCTGCTATCACCACAACCCCCCAGTCGTCGCATGCCGCTGAAAGCCTTGATGACGCGGGCTCTATTACTGCTTTGCCTGGCCGTCGTGTCAGTCTGGCCGAGTTCTACGCTGGCCGGCGTGCCGGTATTGCCGCAGCCGCGGCAGCTGACCGTGGCCGACGGGCTGCCATCCAACGTGGTGTACGGCTTCGATGAGGATGCCAATGGATATTTGTGGCTGGCCAGCAGCGATGGGCTAGCGCGTTACGACGGGCGAAACTTCCGTATCTGGCGCATCGAAGACGGTTTGCGCGACAACCAGATCTGGGCGGTTCACGTCGACAAGCGCAACCGGGTCTGGATCGGGACCGGCATGGCAGGCCTGGCGATGCTGGACCCCGCACGCCATCAGTTCACTTTCTATGATGGTGCGCGCTATCCGGAACTTCGCGGCGCTGCAATCTGGAACATCAAGTCCACCGACGACGGCAGCATATGGTTCGGCACTGAAATGAGTGGGCTATACCGGCTGCGGCCGGATGGTTCGCTGGAGCATTTCGCACATCGTGCCGACGATCCGCGCAGCTTGCCCGACAATGCAATCTATCGGCTCGATGTCGATACCCGCGGCACACTTTGGATCGGTACCGCCGATGGCGCTGCGCATTGGACGGGTAAGGACTTCGAGCGGCAGGCATTTCCGGATGGCACCGCACAGATCATCACCCGGCTAACTGCCGATGCCGATGGCAGCATCTGGATCGGGACCAGCGACGACAAGCTGTTTCGGCGCGATCCAAGTGGTCATCTCAGTCCGCACCGTTGGCAGGCACCTGCAGAATATCCGGTGTTGGGCGTGTTGTTGCGCGACCAGGACGGCAGCTATTGGCTGGACACCCTGGCCGGCCTAGGCCATACGACTGGTGCGGAGGTGCGCAATGTCCCCCTGTACAGTCTGTCTGCGCACGGGCGGATCCGTCCCAACTGGGAATCGGCATATCAGGATCGCGAGGGCGGTGTATGGTTTGCCAGCCCCAACGGCGGGCTCTGGCATCTCCCCTCGAACTGGCATCGTTTCGCGGTAGTTTTCAACTACATGGACGATGGTGGCCAAGGTGGCAACCTGGCGATCCAGGGCACTGCAAGATCGCGCGATGGTCGGATGTGGTTGGTGGGCACCTCGGGCGTGCTTGAACGCGTAGATCCTGCCACCGGCAAAATCGAGCGTGTATTGCCCAGCCTGGGGTCTGCCAGCTGGTCCAATAGCGTGCTGGAGGATCGCAAGGGTAACGTCTGGGTCGGGCAGTTTGCCGAGCTGGTGCGCTTTGATTCCGCCACTGGCCATGTGCAGCACTGGAAGGCTGCAGCAAGCGGCTCGGGCGCAGCTGCACAGGACGCGACACTGGACGCTTCCTTGGAAGCGCTGCAGCAGACCGCCGATGGTCACATCTGGGTCCACGCCACGCTGGGGCTACAAGAGCGGGACGAACAAGGCCGCTTACTGCGCACCATGTTGCGCGGAACCCACGGCCTTGCAGCAGATCTGGTGGTTTACGACCTGCAGGCTGGGCCGGATGGAGCGCTATGGCTGGCCGGTAATCGTGGTGTGCAGCGCTGGAACGCATCGGTTGCGCGCTTCGAGCGCATTGCCGGCGCGCCCGACGAACCTGTCTTCACTTTTCGCTTCAGCGACAACCAGATCGCCTGGTTTGCCGGGCTAGGGAAGCTACATCGCTATTTGTGGAAGAACGGGGCCCTTCAACATCTTGATACAGTGGGGCCCGAGCAAAACTTCCCTGCGCTTGCGCCACAGGGACTGGTGGTCGACCACGACGGTGTTGCCTGGTTGTCCAGTATGCGTGGCCTGATTCGCGTGGACCCGGCCACGCGGGGCGTGCGCGTGTTCGGGGTTCATGACGGCCTGCCTAATCCGCAATTCGTTGCGCGTTCTTTGGTGCAATCGTCCAAGGGCATGATCGTCGGCGCGACGCCGGATGGGCTGGTGATCTTCGATCCTGCCGAACTCAAGCCGAATGATCATCGGGTGCCGTTGGTGATCGAACGTGTAGGTCTACGTCGCGGCGAGAGTGGGCTGGATCTGAGTCATGTCACGCCTTTGGTCATGCAGGACGGCGACCGCGACTTGCATATCGTCGCCCGCCTGCTCAGCTTCGCCGACTCCGAATCTAACAGCTACCGCTTCCGCCTGAGCGGCTACGACCCGGACTGGATCGATGTCGGGCCCAGTGGCGAGCGCCTGTTTTCGCGTCTGCCTTCGGGCCATTACACGCTGGAAGTGCAGGGGCGTACTGCAGACGGTATCTGGTCGGCGAGCCAGACATTACGTTTTCAAGTGTTGCCGCCATGGTGGCTGTCGCCGTGGGGTTTAAGCCTGCTGGCCTTGCTGACGGTGTGCGTGATTGCTGCAGCCATCTTGTTGTACCGCCGTCGGTTGCGTCGCTTGAATGCCTGGCAACTCGCGGTGCACAAACAGGAAGTGGCCGAGCAGGCGTCTCTGGCCAAGACGCGTTTTCTGGCGACGCTGGGCCACGAAGTGCGTACGCCGATGACTGGGGTCTTGGGCATGAGTGAGCTGCTGCTCAAGACCTCGCTGGATATCAAGCAGCGCAGTTACACCGAGTCCATCCGGCGCGCGGGCGCGCATTTGTTGCGGCTGGTCAACGATGCGCTGGACCTTGCGCGCATCGAATCCGGACGGCTGGAGCTGGATGTGGAGCCGTTTTCGGTGCGTCAGCTCGTGGCTGAGGTCGGGGCGTTGATGGCGCCACTGGCGCAGGAGCGTGGCCTGCGCTTCAGCCTGGAAATCGGGTTGCTTGGCGACATCACCGCCAGTGGCGATTGCACCCGTATCCGGCAGATCCTGCTCAATCTGCTCAATAACGCGATCAAATTCACCGAGCGCGGCGTGGTCGGTTTGAAGTTGACCACGCTCGGTTCCTATCAAGGCCTGCGCTTTGAAGTGGCCGACACCGGGCCCGGCATCAACGCCGAACAGAAAGCGCGCCTGTTCCAACGCTTCGAGCAAGGCGATGGTGCCAGAACCACTTCGCGCTACGGCGGCAGTGGCTTAGGTCTGGCGATCTGCCAGGAGCTGGCGATCGCCATGGGCGGGCAGATCGAGGTGATCAGCCGGCTCGGCGCGGGAACGCGCTTTGTGGTGGATCTGCCGCTGCGCTGGGTGGCTTCCAACGTCGCACTTGGTGGCCAGACCGCGCATGCCGAGACGGCTGTCGAACCACAGCGCATCCTGCTTGTGGAAGACGACCCGACCATCGCCGAGGTCATCGTCGGCCTGCTGCACGCGCAGGGGCATTCGGTCGTGCATGCCCCGCATGGCCTGGCGGCGTTGACCGAAGCGGCCGACAACACGTTCGATCTGGCATTGCTTGATCTGGATCTGCCCGGGCTGGATGGCTTTGCGTTGGCACGGCAACTGCGGGTATTCGGCTACGACATGCCGTTGATCGCGGTGACCGCACGCGCCGATGAGGTCGCCGAACCGAGTGCGCAGGAAGCGGGCTTCGACACCTTCCTGCGCAAGCCGCTCACTGGCGACATGCTGGCCGACAGCATTGCCGAAGCGTTACGTCGCAAACGCTAACAAACCGTGCGGATGCCTGTCGCCGGAGCAAACGTGCAGGTGTCATGCGGCGCGTTCGCCCGCTGTTGGGTGCTCGAACAGCGATGCGGGTCGCGATGGTCTCGGCAGGCGAAAGGGCGTTGCAGGTGTCCTGCCAACCGGAGCGCGGCGGGCGGTTGCATCGCATGCAGGTTTCGGCGGATGCATTGTTGGGTCCGCTTCCCGCAAACCCTGTCGCGTGCAGTGGACTGACCAATGACCCTGCCGCACATGCGTCTTGCGGCCTGAGCGCACGCGCAGAACGCGCGCAGCGTGCTTGCCCGCACCGCGCGTGGCCCGCACTATGCGCCGACTTGTCGTGAAGTTGATCCGGTGCGCTTTCTATCCTGCTTGCCCCATCGGCTGCTCGCTGTGCTCTGGGTGTGCCTGTGTCTGGCAGTGCTTCCGGTGCAGGCGCGGACGCCCGCAACACCGGTGCCCATCCAGCTGACGATCGCCGACGGGCTGCCGTCGGACACGATCAATCAGTTGGCCGAGGACAAACAGGGATATCTGTGGCTTGCCAGCGATGACGGCCTGGCCAGATTCGATGGCCGCAACTACCGGATCTGGCGGATGGAAGATGGCCTGACCAGCAACGTGGTCTGGACCATCTGTGTCGATGCCAACGATCGGGTGTGGATGGGTTTCGAGGACGGCGGCGTCGGCTATCTGGAAGCGAACACGCGCGCGTTCAAACGACTGGAAGATCCGCAGTTCCCGGAATTGCGCGACGCCACCCTGTGGTCATTGGCGCAAACGCCGGACGGCGATATCTGGATCGGCACCGCCAAGCAGGGCCTCTATCGTTACCGGCCCGACGGTCGCATGCAGCACTTTTCTGCCAAGGCCGGCGATGCCGGCAGCTTGCCGTCCGACAATATCGTTGGTCTGGAAGTTGCGCCCGACGGCGGCCTGTGGATCGGCACCTGGGGCGGGCTTGTGCACTGGGATGGTCGACGCCTGGAGCGCGTGCCGCTTCCGGGCCCGTCCCAGTCGGTCAACAGAATGTACAAGGAGCCCGACGGCAAGGCGCTATGGATTGCCGATTTCGACGGCAACCCCGTCCGGTTCAATACCGTCGGGCGGCCCACAGCCAGCCCCTGGCAAAGCGGTACGGACACCGCGCAGGTCCGTGGCGTCCTGCTCCGTGATCGGCTCGGGCGCTATTGGCTGGATACCGCCACCGGCCTGGGTATGAGTACCGGCGATGGTGGCGTCGAACGCGTGCCGGTCTACAGTTTTTCAGCGCACGGTCTGGTCAACCGGAACTGGATCACCGCCTACCAGGACCGCGAAGGAGGTCTGTGGTTTGCCAGCCTGGAGGGCGGGCTGTGGCACCTGCCTCCACGCTGGGATACCTTCGCGCTGTTTTCGCATCGCGCAGACGATCCGCAATCGCTCGCCAACCCCTCGGTCGTTGCGACGGCGCCCTCGATCACGGGCGGGATCTGGCTGGTCGGCACGCGTGGAACCCTTGAGCATTTCGATCCCGTTACCGGCCGCGTCGAGCCCCGCCTGGCCTCGGTCGATCCAGAACGCATTCCCGATACCGTCATCGAAAGCAGGCGGGGAACGGTCTGGATTGGCGTGCAGGAAAGGCTGGTTCGATACAACCCGCAGACAGGCGAGGTCAGGCGTTGGCCACTGCTCGGGCACAAGGAGTCCGCAGCCGATCTCGAAGATGTCGGCAGGCCTGGCAGGATGGCCGAAGATGCACAAGGCCGCATCTGGGTGGCGCTGCTCACGCACGGGGTGCAGCTGTGGAGCAGCGAGGGCCAGCTGCTCAGGACGCTCGACTATGGAAGCGATGGGCTGAAGGCGTTGACTGTTCTGGACATGCGGATCGGGCCGGATGGGCAGATCTGGCTGAGCAACAATGCCGGGCTGTGGCGATGGGATCCGCATGCCGACCAGTTCGTTCCGGTCCGCGGCGCGCCGTCCCTGCCGACCTATGTGTTTCGCCAGGGAGATGGCGGCATCGTCTGGATCGGATTGGCCGGACAATTGCGGCGCTATCTCTGGGACGGCAAGCAGCTCACGCACCTGGATACGGTGGGAAAGGACCAGGAATTTCCGATGGTCTCGCCGACCGGCCTGGTGATCGATGCCGGTGGCGTGGCCTGGGTCTCCAGTCATCGTGGGCTGATTCGGGTCGACCCCGGCAGCAAGCTGGTGCGTGTGTACGACGTGCACGACGGACTTCCCAGTTCGCCCCTGCAGGTGGCCACGCTGGTGCAGGCAAGCACGGGGCAGATCCTGGGCGGCACATCCGACGGCATCGTGGTGTTCGATCCGGCCACGATGCGTCCGAATCTGCGCCGACCGCAGCTGTTGATCGAACGTGTCAGCCTGCGACGCGGCGAGCGCGAACTGGATGTCACCGGCAAGGCGCCGCTGCAAGTGCAGGACGGCGATCGCGACCTGCATATCGTGGCGCGCATGCCCACGTTTACCAATCCCGAATCCACCAGTTACCGCTTCCGCCTCAGTGGCTACGATCCGGACTGGATCGACGTGGGCTCCACCGGCGAACGGTTGTTTTCGCGCCTGCCCTCCGGGCATTACACGCTGGAAGTGCAGGGGCGTACTGCAGATGGCATCTGGTCGGCCAGCCAGACATTACGTTTTCAGGTGTTGCCGCCATGGTGGCTGTCGCCGTGGGGTTTAAGCCTGCTGGCCTTGCTGACGGTGTGCGTGGTCGCCGCCGCCATCTCGTTGTACCGCCGTCGGCTGCGGCGCCTGAATGCCTGGCAGCTGGCCGTGCACAAACAGGAGCTGGCCGAACAGGCGTCTTTGGCCAAGACGCGTTTTCTGGCGACGCTGGGTCACGAAGTGCGTACGCCGATGACGGGTGTGTTGGGCATGAGCGAATTGCTGCTCAAGACCACGCAGGACCCCACGCAGCGCAGCTACACCGAGTCGATCCGTCGTGCGGGCGCGCATCTGTTGCGGCTGGTCAACGATGCGCTGGATCTGGCGCGCATCGAATCGGGCCGGCTTGAACTGGATTTCCAGCCATTTTCGGTGCGTCAACTCGTGGCCGAGGTCGAAGCGCTGATGGCGCCGTTGGCGCAGGAGCGCGGGCTGCGTTTCAGCCTGGAAATCGGGCTGCTCGGCGACATCACCGCCAGCGGCGATTCCACCCGGATCCGGCAGATCCTGCTCAACCTGCTCAATAACGCGATCAAATTCACCGAGCGCGGCGTGGTCGCGCTGAAGCTGACCACGCTCGGTTCCTATCAAGGCCTGCGCTTCGAGGTTGCCGACACGGGCCCGGGCATCAATGCCGAACAGAAAGCGCGATTGTTCCAGCGCTTCGAACAGGGCAACGGCGCCAAGACCACGTCACGCTATGGCGGCAGTGGTCTGGGCCTGGCGATCTGTCAGGAGCTGGCGATGGCGATGGGCGGGCATATCGAGGTGATCAGCCGGCTCGGCGCCGGGACGCGCTTTGTGGTGGATCTGCCGCTGCGCTGGGTGGCGTCGAATGCGACGCTGGACGGCGAGGTGGCGCATGCCGCCAGCCCCGTCGATCCGCAGCGCATCCTGCTGGTGGAAGACGACCCGACCATCGCCGAGGTCATCATCGGCCTGCTGCGCGCGCAGGGGCATTCGGTGGTGCATGCGCCGCACGGACTGGCGGCGTTGACCGAAGCGGCCGACAACACGTTCGATCTGGCATTGCTGGATCTGGACCTGCCCGGGCTGGATGGCTTTGCGTTGGCGCGGCAGTTGCGCGTGTTCGGTTACGACATGCCGCTGGTGGCGGTGACCGCACGCTCGGACGAAGAGGCCGAGCCCACCGCGCAGGAAGCCGGGTTCGACCGTTTCCTGCGCAAGCCGCTCACCGGCGACATGCTGGCCGACACCATCGCCGAAGCATTGCGGCGCGAACGCCCGCGCGAGCAGATCTAGAGCCGTGCACCGCAGTTGAAATCGCACACGGCGCGGCGCTGGCGCGCGGCGCTGGTCGATGGCGCAGCGGCCGCGTCATTCGGCGACTTCTTCCACCTGCCTGGGATGTGGCCGCGTCTCGGCCAACTGCCAGAAGATCAGCGTCGACGACAAGGTGATGCCACCGACGCACAGGAAGGTCGCATGCAATGCGGCAGTGGCGCCGTGGCTGTCGCCCAGGTGCGTGTTGAAGGCGGCCAGCAGACTGCCCGCTGCCGCCGCGCCGAACCCGGTGGCCAACATCATCACCATCGATAGCAGGCTGTTGCCGGGGCTGGCCTGCTCACGATCCAGGTCGCGCAAGGTCACGGTGTTCATGACGGTGAACTGCAGCGAGTTCACCGCGCCGAAGCAGGCCAGCTGCACCAGCCGCAGCCATAGCGGCTGGCCGACATCGACCAGCGCGAAGCTCGCCATCGCCAGGCCCACCAGCACGGTATTGAGCATCAATACGCGGCGATAGCCGAAGCGACCGACCAGCTTCACCGCAGCACGTTTGGCCGCCATGCCGGCCAGCGCCACCGGCACCATCATCAGCCCGGCATTCATCGGGCTCATGCCCAGGCCCACCTGCAACAGCAACGGAATCAAGAACGGCATCGAGCCGCTGCCCACGCGTGCGAACAAGTTGCACAGAATGCCGATGCGGTAGCTGGCTACCTTGAACAAGGCCAGCGGAAACAACGCCGCCGGCGTGCTGACCGCATGCAGCCAGTAGCCGGCCAACGCGGCCAGCCCGCCGATTGCCAGCAGCATGACGAAGGCGTGGCGCAGGCCGAGTTCGGAGATGCCGTCCAACGCCAACGACAACGCCACCATGCCGAACGCCAGCATCAGATAGCCGATCAGATCGAAGCGCTGGCGCGCATCGCCGTAGTGGTCGGGCATGATCTTCAGCGCAGCAATGAAACCGATCACGCCAATCGGCAGGTTGATCAGGAACACCCAATGCCACGAGGCGACTTCCACCAGCCAGCCGCCCAGCGTGGGGCCGACGAGTGGGCCGATCAATGCGGGAATCGCGATGAAACTCATCGCGCGCAGGAAGTCGGCGCGCGCCACGGTCTTGAGCACTGCCAGCCGGCCCACCGGCAGCAGCATCGCCCCACCGATGCCCTGCACCACGCGCGCGGCCACCAGTTGTGGCAGCTGTTGCGCGGCCGCGCACAGCAGCGAGCCCAGCGTGAACACGATGATCGCCACCAGGAAGGTGCGCCGCGTGCCGAAGCGGTCGGCAATCCAGCCCGAGGCGGGGATGAACATCGCCACCGCCAACGCATAGCTGAAGACCACCGACTGCATCTGCAGAGGGCTTTCGTGCAGGCTGCGCGCCATCGACGGCAACGCCGTATTGACGATGGTCGCATCCAGCATCTGCATGAAGATCGCCAGCGATACCAGCCACAGCAGCGACTTGATGGTGGCGTAGGCGCGCAGGGTGGGCACGGGCTGGGACATGAGCATCGCCATCGGGAAGACAGCGCATTATCCCTGCGCGCGCGTGCAGAACGTCGCAACACTATATACGACGCCATTGCTTGAGCCCGTCGTAGCGTCACATCGCCGCAGCGGCAACGAGTGAGACGCGCCGCACCCAATCCAATTGCGGACAAGCCCGATGCTACGAATCGTCGGGAACGGGCTGTGGCGGCGTGCTAATGCCAGATCTGGCTTGCACCAAGCGGTTGCTTTGCTGGCGAATCGTTTTGCGCCTGCCACCGTCCAGTCACCGCAAGCGAGCGTTGTCTCACATCAGGGTGGATCGACCGAGGGCGGGCGAGGGGAGCGTTCGTAGAAAAAGCGGAATGCACGCTTGGAGCTTTGCCGACGGTCTGGTCAGGGATGGCGCGACTTGGGTCTGGCCGCCTTCCGAGCGCGCCAGTAGATCAGGTCGAAAGCATCATGGAAAAGCAAGTCTTTGATGTAGTGCAGCGCGCCTATTTCTCAGGCGATCCCTTGGAGAAAATGCTGGGAAAGATCGCTGCACAACTGTCGCAGAGCGCGATCACGAACGGCGCGGTATGTGAGTTTGTCGCGGTGGAGCATCACGGTCCACCGGGTCCGGTTCTGGCAGAAATCCAGCCCCCGCCCACGCAGTGTTTTCCCGTCCAGCACGGCCGGCAAGTGCTCGGCACACTGAATGTCACGCCGGCTCAAGAACGAATGACCCCGGAGGCGATGACGCTGTGCCAGCAGATCGCAAAGTATTGTGCGTACCTGATCAAGCGCGATGCCGCGCGGGCGTTCGCGCAAGACCGGTTTGGTCGCGCGCTGTCGATCGTGGGCGTGAGCGAAGAGGTCTTGACGATCGACGAATTTGTCGAGCACGGCGCATACAGTCGCTTGCCGGTCATCGTGCGCGGCGAGTTCGGAACCGAGAAGGAAACGGTGGCCGTTTTGCTGCATGCAGCTGCACACTGGCGGGAGGGGCCGTTCGTTGCGATCGACTGCGCCGCTCCCGGCGACGCACCGGCGGCATGGTTCAAGCGCGGGGCCGGGGGAACGCTGTTCCTGCAGAGCGTGGACGAGCTCGACGACGCGCTACAGCGCCAGTTGGCCGGGCAGCTTTGTGGCCTCGGCGGGCCATGGTCCGCCGTGGACGGCGAGGACTCGCCACGCGTGGTCGCCTCCACGACCGCTGATCTGTCGCGCCGCGTACGTGCCGGACGCTTCTCGCGGGCGCTGCTGTCGCAACTGGATGTCCTATCGATCGAACTTACCCCGTTGCGCAAGCGACGGACAGATATCGGCTTTCACGTCGAGCATGTGCTGGATCGGCATGGCTTGGATCACGGTCAGGTGGTCACCGAGGTGTTGATGGACGCCCTGACCCACTACTCATGGCCGGAAAACCTCCAGGAGCTGGAGCGGGTGGTGCTGCGCTTGGCGGTCATGACAGCCGGCAGGCCGATCGGCAGCGCCGACATCCAGCGCCACGCACCGCGTCTGTTGGAAGGCCGGGTGAAGGGAGCGCAGCACGATGCATGCGCGACGATGTCGCAACCGGCCGATCTTCCGGCTGAGCCCACGCCGCCGGGAACGCCTGTCGACTGGATCGACGGCCTTCCGCATCGCCCCGGGCAACGTCTCGCCACGCTGCACGACGCACTGCGGCGCGCATTGGTGCATCTGGGCGAGCACTATGCCGAGCCGCTGACCCTGGGCGATCTGGCCCGGCAGGCGCACGTTAGCCAGTCGCATCTGGGCTTTCTGTTCCGCGACGAACTCGGCACCCCGTTCAAACCGATGTTGCAGCAGCTACGGATCGAAAAGGCCAAGGAGCTTTTGCATCAGCAGCGCAAGCTGCGCATCACCGAAGTGGCGCTGAAGGTCGGTTTCGGCGACCTGAGCCATTTCGAAAAGAGCTTCCGACGGCTGGCTGGGGTGAGCCCGCGTGAGTTCCGTAGGGTCTATGGCCAGGATTGACCGTCAGATATGAGGCCCCAACTTCGTGCTGGGTTCATCGGCTGGGCCCAGCATGCGGTTGCTTACAAATGCGCCGCCTCTCAGAAAAAATTCTATTCAAGCACCGATTGGTTGGGGTGGCCGACTTGCGGCGTCCGAAAAGATCGCCCGCGCCGGGTCGTGCCCATCGGCTGTCTCTACCTCTACTACATGCGCGGCATCGATCGCGTGCGTCAGCAATCCGTCCAATCCCGCTTCACTCCTGCGCTGCCGACAACGAGCTGGCATCATTCGGCCACGGGTACGGCAGTGCAAGGATGGTCCCGGATTGCTAGCGATCAGGTCCAGCGTAGCGAAAAAGCGCAGTTGTGGCACGGTTGGGCTGCCTGTAACGCATTGGGGCGGTCGGGCGAGTGACGTCTTTCAGGGACGACTAATGAACCGCCCTGTGGTTACCGGGAACCACTGAGCCAGCAAGTCCCTTTCAATGGCCTCCGGCCTTCCTGTCAGATCGGCATAGTGCTTGATGTAAACACTGCGATGGTGCCAATTTACAAAGATCGGATCGGGGTGCAGCATCGGTAGCGATGTCAGGCCCGCAACAGCCGCACCGGAACCCACGGCTGCCCATCGGTCTCCGCTTTCCGTTTCCACACATCCCATGCCGTAGCCCAGTTGCCGCATTGCGATGTAGCTTCTATCGTCCTTGAGAATTTGTTCGTAGAGTTCCAATAAGCCGGTATCCTTCAGATTCAGGCATGAGCCGAGCTGCGTCCCATTATCCCGCAGGAATGTCTCCGCAAGATGCCGCACCATTTGTCCTGGTTCCGGAAAGATCTGGTTGCCGCCGCCCTTGCCATTCTTGGATGCGTTTCCGACAAGGGTCGCATGGGCACCAGGCATGAGGATTAGTTCCTTCTTTACTTTTACGTCCGGGATGATCGGAGTAAAGCCGCGCGCCCTCTCGTCGCGTGCGTATACGGCGCGGTATTCCAGCACGTTGGTATTCAGTGTTGTCCTGTTTAACTGGAAATTCAAAGGACCGGGTACCGGGTCTATCGCAAAAATGTTGACGCAGATGTGGCGGAGCTGCGGGTCGGCATACATTGCATTGGCCATCATGTGGCAGGTAACTGCGCCACGGCTCCAGCCAATGAGGTTGACGCGGTCAGGCAGTGGTGTTCGCAGGACTTTTGCTCGCGCCTTTTGTAAAGCTTGGGGAACGATTTTTCTGTGCCTATTGGCAGGGGTCCAGCCACCAAAAGTGTTCTGCGGCTCAAGTCCAGCTGCTTCGGCAGCTGCCTTTTCCCTTTGTAGGATGCGTATTTCCGCATCTGTCATTAAGGTCCTCATATGGCTGGGGTCCTTCTTGATCACCGCAATCGCGTGCTTGACGTTCTCCTCCCAGCCCGAGCCAAAAGTAGTGCCCCGAGCATCAGTGTAGTTCCCCGGGAGTGTCCATTTATCGTTTTCTTGTTGATTCCTGCTGCCCGGTCCATCCGCTATGAGCCAATCATCGAACTCCACCCCGAGATGGTTGCGTGCCAATGTGGAGATAAGCTGTCCTTCGCTGTAGTTTGCACTGTCGTAATCCAGGCTGTTCGATCCTGTCCCGCAAAAGAATACTGTGAATGTTGACATTCTTGATGTCTCCAGAATCTCGGGTGGTTGGGTCGTTGTATTAATCTATGTGTGGATTACGGGGCTCGTGCACTACGGTGGTATGAGGGTGAACTCTTGATGCATTCATGGAGTGAAATGTAGCTTTTTCTGCTAAACTTTCGCTGTAGTCGAGTTGCGTGATTATTCAATGCACTGCTGTTGACCGGGGTTGTGATTGCGGCGGGCGTGTCATGTGGTGGATTTATATAAATCCACCCATGATGTTTTGCATCAAATGGCCTTGAAGCGAGTCGCGTACTTTTGTCAGTTGGATGACATAGGAGGAATAGTCGTTCTCCGACTCGAGAAGGTAGTTGATGAGCAGCGTGAGAGAAGCTAGGACGCAATTGAAGCTATTGAATCCGTCACCATTCTTCAGTGCGAAGACATTGATTTCCGGAGCCACAGCACGGAACCATCGCGGGAAATTTCCGGCATCCTCCTCTGTTACAGGTATCTCGAAACTGACGCAGGTCGGGTCGTCAAGCATGGCGCTATCATCTTGCCAGTGGCCTCCACCGCCTTGGCCAAAGAACGCCCATGGATAACCCGACACATTCGGTACCAGTCCCCTGACGAACTGGACCCGCCCGCGAAGACGAGACAGAACGGCCGTATGACCTGTAAATTGCTGTAACAGGGGAGAGCGCGATAATCTTGAGGATCCGATTCCCATGTTTTGCTCGGTCCAAGCGATCAAGGTCGGGTCGGGGTCGACTTCATAGCGCATGTCTGGCCGGTGCCTCCAACGTCCTTGGTGTCGTGAGATGCCTGCGATGCCGACGGAATTGGTTTGTTCTGACATCAAATCAACTATTACTGTCATTTCACATCTCCTTTCGAGGCGGAAGGTGCAGGCCGGCATATGCCGTACCGAGATCGAGCGACCTGACGGCGGAGTTCTCTTGTCGCTGCGGTAATGCGTACTCGTGGGCTGGCTGCAGGCGCTAGATTTTATGCGGTTAGATCGGCATGATCCCGGTCTGCGGGGATACGCGTATGCACGCTCGATACAGACGTGGGCTCTTGGACAGGGGTGTCCGAGCGTTTGGTAATACCGCCGATTTCTCTATACTTTATTGGGGAAAGTCACAGCTATTATTCTTTCCGAGGGCGCTAGCCAATCGTTGCAGGGCCCTTTGGGCGAGGGTTGCTATGGAATATTGATGTGATTCCATGGAGGTAGGTCCGCACCAGGCGTTGATCCGGATTCGCCTTTGGCCTGGTTTCGACGAGTGCGTTGGCGGATTGATTGACGCAGGTGATGCGCTTATCCGGTCGTTTAATGCATTGAATCACTGCGGGGGAAAGTGGGGTGATGCGTGGTGTCGTCTATCGATGCAGGGAGTGTCGGGTTGGTTGCAAGGGATCTTCATGCATTGCTGGAGTTTATGGGTTTCTGCTTTTTCCCGATGCAGGAAATACGCGCAATCACGCCGAGCTCGGATCGGCTAAACTCGAATAACTGAGGTCAACTTCCAGCCCATCGCACGGCGTACCAGGAAGCGACAGCACCGCATCCTGTTCGTATTGCCAGAGCATGGCCTGGGAATAGCCGCAGCCGGCCGGATCGGAGGGCTGGACGTGCCGGATGTCGCCGGCGTAGAGGTGACGCCCTGCCGTGGAGACCCGCCAGGCCCAGACGCGCGGGGAGGGGCAGGGGCCGATCCGCGACAGCACTTCCACTGCGCGCGCGTGCGAGCAGTACAGGCCGGGCGAAAAACCATTGCCCAACAGCGCGGCGATCCACATACGGATGTAGTCGATGGCTGCCTGTGGTGGGCTGCCGCCATCTTCCCAGTCGAGATAGACCACCGCGCCATCGGGAAAGCCTTCGGCGCGTGCCAGCGCTGCGGCCTGTGCACCATCGAGGCTGCCCTGCCGGGCGGTGACGTCGTGCGAACCGGGGCCGATCGTCTGCTGACCAAGGTAGACGGGCGCCAGGCCCCAGCCTTGTGCGATCAACGCAGCCCGTTGGCCCATCCAGCCGGTGTCGGCATGGCTTGGCGCCGGTGCCAGGTAGTAGCCGCACCACGCCAGCTCGGCCTGGGTCTTGAGCCAGTCAAGGGCGGGCAATCCGGGGAATTGATCGGTGTCGAAGCCTGTGTAGAAGGTCATGTCGGAATTCCTTCGGATCGGGCGTTGGCTGGGCCGGGGCTAGATGGCCGCGGCAAGTGGGGCTGCGCTGCTGGATCAACGTGGCGGCGGGGAGCCGGCAGACCGGCGCCAATTAGACCGGACGGGTTCATCGCGAGACCGGCTTCATCGCAATGCCGAAACGCATCGCTCCGTCAGCTGGCTATTCCGTCGTCGGCGTTCGGAGTGGCCGGCGACGTCGCCGCCATTGCCTGCTCGGTCTGCTGCTGCGCGGCGGTCACCGCCGCAGCGGCGGCCTGTTCGGCCTGCTGCAGTGCCTGGTTTGCGTTATCGATCGCCTGGTCATTGCCAGCTGCGGCGGTCGCGGCGGTTGCGGCCTGCATGGCCGCCCGTACTGCCCTATCGCTGGCCGCCATCGCCTGATCGATCTGGGCTTGCGCCGCTTTCAGCGCTGCTTCGATCTGCGAGGATCCTGACGATTGCGCAGTGGCGGCTGGTGTCTGGTCCGGGGGCGTGGGCTGAGTATCGTCGGACATGCTGGTATCTCCTGAAGTGGACGCGGAATGGAGCGGGGTGACGGCATCGGCACGCGATGGTCGCATCGGCGCGGTGCGTGGTGCGGTTTCGGTTGGGCGCTGCGCTGCAAGCGCGCGCAGCCTCTCACCCAGTGCGTTTTCGGCCTGCGCCATGCCCTGGCGTGCGGCCGCTAGGGCAGCGGCGCGACCTGCATGCACCGCTTCGCGCGCCGCGTCGGCGGCGCTGGTCGCAAGCGGGACCTGGTCGCCGGCCGCAGCAGGCGGGGGCGGTGCGCTCACTGCGTGGCCTCCGCATCCGTGTCTTGCGAGGTGGTGGGTGATGCAGGTGCGGCACCGAAGTCGCGGAGCGAGATGATGCCGCCGTTGACCTGCAGCAGTGCAGCCAGGGCGTCGTTCTGCATGGTGAACACGCAGCTGCTGCCATCCTGGCCCAGCACGCCGCGGCTGGGCCGGTTGGCCGCCAGGAAGGCCTGCGCCGACTGCAGGTAGAGGCGGATCGCATCGCCCGCCGCCTGGTCGCCGCCGTCGCCTCGGTAGCGGGTGTGCTGGACGATCTGCTGGGCCGCCAGCGATAGCCGCGCGAAGCCGATCTGGCGACCGCGTGCCAGCCATTCGGCAACGCTGCGTTCGACCTCGTTGGGCGAAGGCAGCCCCTGCACCTGTGGGCAATCCAGGGTGGTGAACAGCTGCGGCAACAGCGTCTGCAGTGCCGATGCTGCCGCATGCGCGCGTTCGTCCACAGCTGCGATCGTGGAAGTGCAGGCCAGATAGAAGCGGTAGTAATCGCAGAATTCCAGCGGCGTGCGCGCCTGCTCGATGGCGAATGCCGCCGCTTCCTGCTGCAGTGCCGGCGTCGCGTTGTCCGGCGGCGCGTCGGCGGCCAGCTGGCGGAGTGCCAGGCTTTCTTCCATGTCCAACGACTGGAACACGCCGGCGCCATCGATCTTCAGCTGTGTCAGCAGGCTGCGGCCTGCGGCCAGGTCGCTTGCGGTGTATAGGGCGTTGTCGCGAAAGATGCGCTGCAGCTGCGCCTTGACCACCGAGCCGGTGTCTCTGGCTTCGGCCTGCGCCAGCGTGCCCAGGTCGGGCGGACTCAAGGTCATCAGCTTGACCGGGCTGACCCTCAGCTCCAGCTGCGGCAACAAGGCCAGGCGCGAGCCGTGCAGGCCTTGCTGCACTTCGTCGAGCAAGCTGCTCTCGTCGGGAAAATCGTAGCGCACACCGGGCGATTGGATCGCCCATGCCAGCCACTGGGTGCCTCCATCGATGAAGGCCAGGCACTGCCTTCCCAGCATCGAGAGCATCGTCGGCATCGAGATCAGGCGGCCTGCGATTGAAACGGACATTGCGTGACTCCTTGTGGATTCAACCGGCGGGAAAGTTTTTCAGTACCAGGCCGGCCGCCGAACCGATCCTGGCGAAGTCGTCGGTGGCGCCCTGCATCAGTGCTTGCGCCTGGTTAAGTGCAGTGACGTACTTGTCATCGCCGGTGGCCAGGTACTGCGCCATCGCCACGCCGACCGCGGTGGTCGCGATCGTGGAGACATTGCGTAGCGCGTCGGTGGCGTCCTGCACCGCAATGGCGGTGGACTGCGCCACCGATTGGTAGGCTTTGCCGGCTCCGCTGGTCAGCACGACCTGCGGGCTCATGGTCGCCAGCTGCACCTGGTTGATGACATCGATGACCTGCGCATTGACCTTTGTCGGTTCCATCTTGGTTCCCATGGAATGATCGGCCGCCTTTCAATGAGGCCTGGTGGTAGGGGGGGGCGGACCTCACCTCTGCGGACGCCCTATGACTGAGCAGGCGGCGCAGGTGCAGGTGCAGAGCTAGATGCAGATGCAGGTGCAGCAGGAGCAGCAGGTGCAGATGCAGCAGCGACAGGGGGTGTGCCTGTAGCTGCAGCTGCGGGTGAAGTTGCGGCTGCAGCAGCAGGAGCAGGAGCATCAGAAGTGGCAGCATGATCGAGGCCGGCACCGGAAGCGGGGGCAGTGGCGGGCAGGGGCGGCGGTACGCTCAGCGCATGCACTTCCATGAGGTCGGCGGTTGCGGTCGCGGCATCTGCCGAGGCGCCTTGTGCTTGCGTCTTCAGCACGTCGACGGCCACCTTGGCTTCGGCTGCGGCGGCGGCGATGAGCGCTGCAGGCGGGGGCGGTACGGCGGGAGGACCTGGCAATGGCGCGACCGTCGGTGGTGGTCCGGGTGGTGCAGGCGGTGGTGGCGGCGGAACCGGGAACGGTGCCGAGATCATCTTGGCGCAGGCGGCGGTGATCGCTGCTGCATTGATCATGCCGGCGCCTTGCTGCCGATTGACGGCGTTGTGCATTGCCATGCCCAGCGTCTCCAGCATCACGGCATCGAGCATGCCGAGCGCCTGTGCGGGTGCCTGACCGGTGGTCAGCGTCACGATGCTGCTCACCGCATCGACGATCTGGCTGTTCACGCTACTGTCGTCGATCATGACGAAGTCGCTCCCTTCTGGATGATTAAGGCAAGGATTTGAGTGAGAGCTGCATCGGCGAGCACCTGTCCGCGCTGCTGGTTGGCGACCGCGTTTTCCATTGCGAGCGCGATGGAATCCGACAGCGCCAGATAGGTCGCCCCCATCGCGAAGGCCGGCGCCTGGCCGATCGCCATCGCTGCACCTGTAGCGGCGGTACCGATCAGGCTGGCGACGCTTGCGACCTGCGCGCTTGGCTCCATGACGTGGCACTGGCATCAGTGTCCTAGGCCAACGACGGCCTGCGCTGTTCAACGCCAGCCGACGCCGAGAACAGCACGGTGTTCTGTGGTTCGTGTCTGCACGCGTACTGCAAGGCCACGCCATCGGGCACGCGTTCCAGGAATGCAAAATTGCCCTGCGGCACGTCGATCATGTTGCCCAGCTTCTGGCGATAGACCAACGGCTGCGCTCCGGGAATCACAGGCAGGATGCCGTCGAACTCGACGTTGATCACTGCTTTTTGATGCGGCGCGAATGTCGCCACGATGGTGCGGCCCCGGATCAGTCTGACGACGACATCCAGGGTGTTGGACGTAGGGATATGACGTAGTTGCAGCATGAGGCGTCCTTTCTCGATTCGGCCAGCGAACTGCGTGGTGGTTGCAAAGGCTTCGCGTATCGAACCAGGCGCCGCTCGTGCGGCAGCAGCGACGCCTGGTGGCCGATTAAGTCAACCCGGCGCTGAGGATTTCCCGGGTGGCGACACCATCGGACGCGGTATCGATCGAATACAGCGTGGACACGCCCTGAGTCGTCGACGCCTGCATCGTCACGTAGGACTGCTGCTGATTGTTGGTGGCGTTGTGGGCGGCGTTGGACAGCGCCTGGCTGGTGGCAACGAACAGGTTGCCCATTGCAATCGCCGGCGCATCGCCGAGGACCTTGGTGTTGACCTGGGAAACGGAATCGGTGATCTGGCTGTTGACGGCGGTCGGAAAGGCCATGGTGATAGCTCCTTGAGGTAGTGAAAGAACGAAGACGCTGCGGCTTTAGCGGTTAGCCGAACATCTTCTTGGTGGCGGCACCCGTGGCGCCGGTATCGAGCGAATACAGCAGCGAAACGCCCATGGTGGTTGCTGCTTGTGCGGTGACATACATCTGTTGTTGCGCGAGTGTTGCGTTGTGTGCCGCGTTCGCCAGCGCCTGCGCGGTGGCCTGGTACAGATTGCCCATGGCTGCGGCAGGGGAGCTTCCCAGTACCTGCAGGTTGGCCTGGGTGACCGAGTCGGTGATCTGGTCGTTGACGGCGGTGGGAAATGCCATTGGCGAATGTCCTTGGCGTTAGCCGGGCCGTCAGACGCCCAGGATCTGCTTGGTGACCACGCCGGTACTGGCGGTGTCGATCGAGTACAGGGTGGCCACGCCCATGGTGGTGGCCGATTGCGCAGTGACGTAGCTCTGCTGCTGCGCGTTGGTCGCGTTGTGGGCGGCATTGGCCAGCGCCTGCGCGGTGGCCTGATACAGGTTGCCCATGGCGATGGCGGGAGCGTCGCCCAGCACCTTGGTATTGACCTGGGTAACGGAATCGGTGATCTGGTTATTGACGGCGGTCGGAAATGCCATTTTCTTCTCCTAAAGATGTGAGTTAGCGCGACACGAGTCCGGGCACGCCGGTGCTTAGAATCTGCTTGGTGGCTACGCCGGTGGTGGCGGTGTCGATGGAGTAGAGCGTGGCCACGCCCATGGTGGTGGCCGACTGTGCGGTAACGTAGCTCTGCTGCTGTGCGTTGGTCGCGTTGTGGGCGGCATTGGCCAGCGCCTGCGCGGTGGCCTGGTACAGATTGCCCATGGCGATGGCCGGGGCGTCGCCCAGTACCTTGGTGTTGGCTTGGGTGACGGAGTCGGTGATCTGGTCGTTGACGGCGGTTGGAAATGCCATGCTTTTCTCCCTGTTTCTCGAATGAGTGAAGCGCTTGAATAAACGTGACGATGTCGAGGTTCGGCAGGCGGCCTGCCTGTCCGGAGATGTGTTGCAGTGGCACCGCATCACCGTGGAGAAACAGTAAATCTCCTTGGTCCGGGAAAATTGGTTTAAACGACGGCAATGCCGGGCTTATCGACGTAAAACCCGATCCGCTTTAGAGCGGTATGCGATGTAAAGACGCGTTTCGGAACGGCGTGCGGGGAATGTCGTGGTGAATCGCAAAGGCAGTTACAGAAGGACCATGCAGAACAGGCGAGCACAGGCTGCTCCTGACGCAAAGGCAGCAAAGCTCGCGTCCGCTTGGCGACTCTCTGCGGCAAGTTAATGGGCAGCCGGTACGCTGTCGGTGCCTTGCGAAACCGGAGCCCACGCGCGTCGATGATTGATCGCGTTGCGGTTGAGCTCGGTGCGCATCACGTCGCAGTGACGTCGGCAGGGCGCTCACTGCCGCACATCACTGGAGTGGCGAGATCACGTTCAACGGAACGAGGCGGGAGGGCCGTGTTTGGAGTGGATGCAGGCTTGATGCGGGTGACGGCATGGAGGCTGGCCTTGCTATCGCTGAAGACTGCCTTCGTCACTGTGCCGCGTGCCTGGGGCGGCCTGGCAGCATCCCATACGTATCGGCGGTGCTGCCGATCTATTGCTGATGCAGCCACCGCCCGTCATCACGCTCAGCGTGCACTCCCCGGTCGCGCGCTGAGCGGCGGTCGACAGCACACCGGTGCGCTGTCGACCCGTGCCTTGGATTACCGCTTGCTCAGCGTCTGCACCGCTTCCACCAGCACGCCCACATGTTCGGGATTCATGTCTGGCGACATGCCGTGGCCGAGGTTGAAGACATGGCCTTCGCGCGAGCCGCCATTGCCCTGGGCGTAGCTGTCCAGGGTCTTGCCGACTTCGGCGCGGATCGCTTCGGGCGAGCCGTACAGGGTGGCCGGGTCCAGGTTGCCCTGCAGCGCGACGCGGCCACCGGCGCGCTGGGCCGCGTCGGCCAGCGAGATGGTCCAGTCCACGCCCACGGCTTCGGCACCGCTGGCGGCCAGATCGGCCACATAGGCGCCGTTGCCCTTGCCGAACAACACCAGCGGGGTACGCTCGGCGCCGTCGCCGCGTTCCAGCTCGCGCGCGATGCGAGTGAGGTAGGGCAGCGAGAATTCGCGGTACATCGCCGGCGAGAGCACGCCGCCCCAGGTGTCGAACACCTGCAGCGCCTGCGCACCGGCGGCGCGTTGTGCGGCCAGGTAGGCGATCACCGCGTCGGTGACGGTGTTGAGCAGGTGATGCAGCAGCTCCGGCGCGTTGAAGGCCATCGCCTTGATGCGTGCGTATTCCTTGCTGCCGCCGCCTTCGATCATGTAACAGGCTAGCGTCCACGGGCTGCCGGAGAAGCCGATCAAGGGCACCGAACCATCCAGTTCGCGGCGGATCACCCGCACCGCATCCATCACGTAGCGCAGCTCGGTTTCCATGTCCGGCACGCCCAGACGGTGGATTGCGGCGGCATCGCGCACCGGGTGGCGGAACTTGGGACCTTCGCCTTCGACAAAATACAGCTCCAGGCCCATCGCATCGGGAATGGTGAGGATGTCGGAGAACAGGATTGCCGCATCCAGCGGGAAGCGCTGCAGCGGCTGCAGGGTCACTTCGCAGGCGATGTCCGGATTCTTGGCCATGCCCAAAAAACTGCCGGCGCGCGCCCGCGTGGCGCGGTACTCCGGCAAATAGCGGCCGGCCTGGCGCATCAACCACACAGGGGTGCGGTCCACGGGCTGACGGTTGAGCGCGCGCAGCAGGCGATCGTTCTTGAGCATGGGGAAGTGTGTCCTCAGCGCGGCGCGTCGTCGGCGCCGCCGGTGATGAGTTGGAAACCGCGTTTGAGTTGGCTGTCGCGCGCCTTGTCGAAGGCGCGGTCCGCTTCATCCTGTTGCAGGTACTGATCGCGTCGCAGTTGCGTGCGTCCGCCGATCTCGCCGGTTTCGCGCAGCAATTCCCAGCCACCGAACAGATCCGGTTGCAGGGTCAGCTGGACGTAGCGGAGCGGCGCGTTACCGCCGGGATCGTGTCGTAGAAGGATGCGCATGCGGCCGATTGTAGCCGGGCGCTGCTGAAGGTTGAGAGCAGTGGCGCGTCCGGGTGTTCTGGTTGCGAAGGGAGCGTCGTTGGGCGTCCACGCTTGCCGGTGCGCTCCCGAGCGAGGTTCCGACCGCCGGTGCAGACGGTGGCAGGCAGTGGCAGGAGCGCACCTGGGCGCGATAGGGATTTATCGGGAAGGCCCCATCGCGCCCGGGGGGCGCTCCTACAAATAGCGAGCGTCGTGGCGATCGACGGCAGCTGGGTGCGAGCGTCCAGCGTGCCGTGCCTTATCGGTCGGCTGGCCTTATCCGGCCAGGATCTCCAGCACCGCTGCCTCTTCCACATCCGGCACCACCTCGGCCTTGCCGATGCCGCGCCACAACACCAGGCGCAGGCGGCCGGCGATGTTCTTCTTGTCCAGGCGCATGCGCGCGAGCAGGGCCTGAGGGGTCAGGCCGGGCGGGATCTCGGTGGGCAGGTCGAAGTCGTGCAGCAAGGCGCGTAGCGTCTCGGTGTCCTGCACGTCGCTCATACCCAGCGCGGCCGACAGGCGCGCCGCCAGCACCATGCCCACCGCGACGGCCTCGCCATGGTTGAGGTTGTCGTTGCCGGGTGCGCCGTAGCCTTGCTCGGTTTCGATGGCGTGGCCGAAGGTGTGGCCCAGGTTGAGCAGGGCGCGCTCGCCTTTTTCCAGCGGGTCGCGCGCCACGATCTCGGCCTTGTGCTCGCAGCTGCGGGCGATGGCCTGCGCCAGCGCCGCTGCATCGCCATCGAGCAGGGCGCGGCGTTCGGCATGCAGCCACTGGAAGAACAGCGGGTCGCGGATGGCGCCGTACTTGATCACCTCGGCCAGGCCGGCGCGCAGTTCGCGTGCGGGCAGGGTGCGCAAGGTGTCGGTGTCGGCGATCACCGCGCGCGGCGGATGGAAGGCGCCGACCAGGTTCTTGCCCTGCGGGATGTCCACCGCGGTCTTGCCGCCGACCGACGAATCCACCATTGCCAGCAGGCTGGTGGGCAGTTGCACGCAATCCACGCCGCGCATCCAGCACGCCGCCGCAAAGCCGGCCAGGTCGCCGACCACGCCGCCGCCCAGCGCGAACACGCAGGCGTCGCGGGTGGCACCGAGTTCGGCCAGTGCGGTGATCGCAGAACCAAAGGTCTCCAAGGTTTTGGAGGCTTCGCCGGCGGCAATCACCAATTCGCCGACCTGCAGATCCGGCCGCGCGCGCGACAAGGCGGCGCGTACGCCGGCCGCGTAATGCGGAGCCACCTGCGAGTCGCTGAGCAGCAGCGCGTGGCGGCCGCGCACATGGCTGGCCAGGCGCGCACCGTCGGCCAGCAGGCCCGGGGCGATGGTGATGGTGTAAGGCTGCGCACCGTCGACATCGACGCTGCGCGAAGAACGGGAAAGTGTCATGCGGGGTTACTCGACATGCGCCATTGCGCGGCCAGGCGCAGCACCAGCTGCGCTGTGGCTTCGGCGGGGGAAAGATGATCGGTTTCCAGGCTGAGATCTGCGACCTGGTGGTACAGCGGCGTGCGGTGCGCGGCCATCGCATGCAGCACCTGCTCGCGGTCGGCGCGTTGCAGCAGCGGGCGATTGCGGTCGCGCGCCAGGCGTGTCAATTGCGCCGGCACACTGACATGCAGGTACACCACGAACCCACGCGCGCAGATGCGCTCGCGGTTGCGCGGATCCAGCACTGCGCCGCCACCGGTGGAAATCAGTTTGTTGTCCTGTTCCAGCAGCGCCTGCAGGGTTTCCGCCTCGTGCTGCCGAAACCTGGCTTCGCCATGCTGCTCGAAGATGGCCGGGATGCTGCTGCCCACCTGTTCGACGATGGCCTGGTCCACATCGACGAATTCCAGCCCGAAGCGCTCGGCCAGGCGACGGCCGATGCAGCTTTTTCCGGCGCCCATCGGGCCGACCATCACGAGATTGGGTGCGGGGTTCATGCGCAGGGATCGTAGCATTCACGCCATCGGGCCGGGCCGATGGCACGGCGCAATGGCTGTCCTCAACCACGCCAACCGCGTGCCGATCCGGCGATTCGATCGCGCTGCATAGGCGAAGCGCGGGCGATGCGCCCACAATAGGCGTCCATCTGGCTGCCACGCACCGTCATGACCGATCTGTACGCAGAAGCCCTTGCCACCTTCGCCGCGCTGTATGCCGAGGCGCAGAACAGCGCCGAACTGGAAGCCAGCGCGATGACCGTGGCCACCGCCAACGTGGATGGCCGGCCGAGCGCGCGCACCGTGTTGCTCAAGGCCTTCGACGCGCGCGGGTTCGTGTTCTACACCCATCTGGACAGCGCAAAGGGCCGCGACCTGCAGACCCACCCGCAGGCGGCGCTGCTGTTCCTGTGGCGCAGCCTACGCGAAGCCGGCATCCAGGTGCGCATCGAAGGCGGCGTGCAGCTGGTGAGCGCGGACGAATCCGATGCGTACTTCGCCTCGCGCCCGCGCATGAGCCAGATCGGCGCGTGGGCCTCGCGGCAGTCGCAGGCGCTGGGCTCGCGCGAAGAGTTCGATGCGGCCATTGCCAAGGTCGAAGCCACGTTCGCAGGGCGCGAGGTGCCGCGCCCGGATGGCTGGGGCGGGTTCCGGGTGGTGCCGCAGGCGTTCGAGTTCTGGTACGGCGCCAAGTTCCGTCTGCACGAGCGCTGGCGCTACGAGGCCGACGCGGCCAGCCATTGGAGCAAGCGGATGCTGTATCCGTGAGGCAGCCGCCCGGCATGGGGCGACACGCCAGCTGAACGGGCGGTTTGCTCGCCTGCCGCGCGCCTGACCAGCTGACTTTCGGCCCTTTCTGCCGGTCACGGGCAGTCTGTAGTATGTCCGGTCGCTGCAGGACATTCGCTGCACCACCACCACGGCATGACCAAAGGACAGGACATCGTATGACGCAGTACACCACCGTCGAATTGCACGGCCTGCTGGCCGAGCGCTACCGTGGCCAGCCAATCCATGTCGAACTGATCGACGGCATGGAGCCGGCCATCAATCTCACCCTGGCCGACCACGGCGACATGCAGATCCAGGTTGCCGCTTCCGGCTCTCAGGTTTTCGTGTCCACGCTGCTGGCCCATGCCGAGCACGTCAACGACCGCGCCGCCTTCAACGACGCCTGCCTGCGCCTGAATCCGCTCAACCCCTTGTCCAACCTGGGACTGGTCCAGGTCGACGGCAAGGACCGTTATGTCGTGTTTGGCGAACTGTCGGCCTCCTCGACGCTCGACCAGATCGACGAAGAAATCCAGACCCTGGCGGCCAATACGTTGGATGCCGCCGAATCTCTCAAGCCGTTCTTTTCCTAAAGGCGTGTTGTCATGAGTATCTTTTCCAAGCTGATCACGCTGCTGCGTGGTACCGCGCACGAAACCGGCCAGAAGGCCGTCGACGCCAATGCGCTGCGCATCCTGGACCAGGAAATGCGCGATGCCGGCGCCCAGCTCACGCGCTCGCGCGAAGAGCTCACCAAGTTGATGGCGCAGAGCAAGCTGGCCCAGCAGAAGATCGACGCGCGCGCCGGCAAGATGGCCGAATACACGCGCTATATCGAAGGTGCGCTGGCCAAGAACGATGAAGCGCTGGCGCACGATGTGGCGGTCAAGCTGGCCGCGCTGGAAAGCGAAGACGCCGGCGACAAGGCTTCCAAGACCGCGCTGGACCAGTCGGTGGTGACGCTCAAGGCCACCATCCAGAAGACCGAGAACCAGCTGCGCGGCATGCGTCAGCAGATCGATACGGTCAAGGCCACCGATGCGGTGCAGAAGGCGCAGGCCGCCATTGCCGCGCGCCATTCCGGTGCCAGCAGCAAGATGGGCTCGGCGCTGGAATCGCTGGAG
The DNA here is from genome assembly GCF_000961215.1 of Xanthomonas citri pv. citri. Lineage (NCBI taxonomy): Bacteria > Pseudomonadati > Pseudomonadota > Gammaproteobacteria > Lysobacterales > Lysobacteraceae > Xanthomonas > Xanthomonas citri. Next base: position 3,495,244 of record NZ_CP008998.1, on the reverse strand, counting down.
CGTATCAAGGCGCGTCAAGCCGAAACCTCGGCGCGCATCGAATCGGCCGAAGAACTCGAAGCGTCCACAGGCGATGGCGATCTCAATCGGCGCCTGGCGGCGGCTGGCCTGATGGAAGGCGAATCCAACGCCGCTGCGGTGCTGGCGCGCTTCAAGAAGCCGGCTGCGCAGCTCGGCCATGAGAACACCGGCGGCACCGCGCCACTGATTGGCCAGGTGCGCGACGTGCAGCAGGTTCCGCGCAGCGACAGCTGATCCATCGCACGGCACAGGATGCGCCATGATCATCGTTGGACGGCTGTTGCGGGTCCTTCGGCGCCACGTGCGCCGCGTCAGCTGGGGCACGGTGGCGCTCGCACTGCTGGCGCACATGGGGCTGAGCTGGTTGCTGCTGCTGTGGGCCGGCGAGCAGAAGCTCGTCGGCCTGGACGCGTTTCCGTACTACTACATGACCACTGCCACCACCATCGGCTACGGCGACCTGTCGCCGGGCTCGGCGGCCGGGCACTATATCGCCGCGTTCGTGTTGATGCCGGGCGCGGTGGCGTTGTTCGCCACGGTGCTGGCCAAGACCAGCGGGGTGCTCATCACTTTCTGGAGGCGCCACCACATGGGCAAGATGGCCTATGCCGATCTGCGCGGGCACACCATTCTGATCGGCTGGCAGGGCGCTGCCTCCACGCGCCTGCTGGAATTGCTGCTGTCCGATACCGCCACCGATGACGAAGGCGTGGTGCTGATTGCCGAGGGCGTGGCGGAAAATCCGATGCCCGACCACATGCGCTTCATCGTCGCCGAGTCGTACACGCATACCGAGGTGTACCTGCGGGCCGGCATTGCCGGCGCGGCGCGGGTGATCGTCAACCCGCCCTCCGACGACCAGACCCTGGCGGCGGTGTTCGCGTTGATGGCGCATGCGCCGGCCGCGCATATCGTGGCGCACTTCGATTCGGCCAGCGCGGCGCGATTGGTCAACTGCCATTACCCAGCCATCGAGTGCACGCGTCCGATGACCGCCGAGATCCTGGCACGTGCGGCGCAGGATCCGGGCAGTGCGGCGATCACCGCCGAGCTGCTGTCGGTAGACGATGGCCCCACCCAGTTCAGTCTTGCAGTGCCTGCGAGTGTGCAACCACTGGATTACAGCCGGCTTGCGGCCGATTTCGGCCAGCGTGGCGCATTGCTGCTGGGCCTGCGCGCGCCCGACGGCGCGTTGCGCTTGAACCCGCCAGCACGTACCGCCGTCGCCGCCGGTGCCATGCTGTATTACCTGGCCGAGCAGCGCGTGCCGGCGCACGCCATCGCCTGGCAGGCCCTGCGCAGCGAGGCCGCTTCCCTTCCCCCATCGCCACAAGGTGTCTGACGATGAGTTTTTTCAGCAAGTTGTTCGGTCAACCGCAACCGCCGCCGCTGCCCACGTCCGGGAGTGGCGCGATCGGTCACACGCTGCCGCTGGGGCTGCGTGTCGGTGGCCAGGTGGAGATCGACACCACCCTGTACCGCATGGCGCCCGAGGCCATGACCGCCGAGTTGCCGGGCGGGCATCAGGGCATTCCCTGCTACGGTCATGTCAATCTGGGCGATGGCTATGCGCTGCATCGGTTCTATCTGGACGACGATGCGTTCCTGCAGGTCACCACCGTGGGGGGGGATCTGGAAGCGATGAAGGCCTTCGTGTATTGCGAGACGGTGAACCCGCCCAGCAAGCAGGCGTTTCAGGAGTTCGTCATGCAGCACCCGCATCTGGGTGCTGCGCAGATCGAGTACGCCGACAAACACTGGCAGCGCGCAACGCAATCCACCGATGACGCGTCACGGATTCCGCCGATCGCCTACGACGAAGTGTTGTACCGCTACCAGCCGCCGCGCCGCGATGGCGATCTGACCCATTACGCCATGCTCTACAGCCGCGATGTGCCGGAGTTGCAGCGCGAAGAATTCCTGCTGGTGACCGGCGAAGATTCCGGCCCCAACGAATTCTGCGTCACCTATGCGGTCGGTATCGATGTCACCGTCGCCGATCTGGATATCACCTGAGCGCACGCGCGCGTCTTCCACCCACCTTGGTCCTGTCATGAACCCGATCAATCTGCAGAGTTTTCTCGCGTTTCTTTCCTATTTCGGTACCGGCCTGGGGGTGTTGATCGTCTCGGTGGTGCTGGTGACCCTGGTCACCCCGCACAAGGATTTCACCTTGCTGCGGCAGGGCAATGTGGCGGCGGCGACTGCGCTGGCCGGCAACCTGATCGGCGTGGCGCTGCCGCTGCATTCGGCCATCACCCATTCGGTGAGCCTGATCGACGCCCTGATCTGGGGCTTGGTGGCCTGCGGCATCCAGGTGGTGGCCTACCTGCTGGCCAATCTGGTGGCCGGGCGCATCTCGCGGCAGATCACCGACAACATCACCGCCGCCGGTATCTTTTCGGCCGGCGTGTCGATCGCGGTGGGGCTGATCAACGCCGCCGCGATCACGCCGTAACGGAGCGCAGGCATGAAGCGATCACGCAATCTCAAACTCACCTTGATGGCCGCGCTGCCGGCCGCCTTCGTCACCGGCTGCGGCTCGGAGCCGGAGACCGGTGTGGTGCTGCAGTCGGCCTCGGACTGTTACCAGATCAAGCAGGAACAGTCCGATATCCAGCAATGCCTCAAGGCCTACGACGAGGCGGTGGCCAAGCATCAGCAGGCCGCGCCGCGCTTCACCACGCGCTACGAGTGCGATGCGCAATTCGGCAGCTGCACGGCGATCACCAATCCGCAAGGGCAGCAGAGCTGGATCCCGCCGATGGGCGGGTTCCTGCTGGGCTACGCCCTGGGCAATATGAGCGGCGGCGGTTATCGCTATGGCGGCTCGATTCCGCTGTACCGCGATTACCGTAGCGGCGGTTACTACAAGCCCAATGGCGATCTGGCCAGCAACCGCATTGGCACGGTCCGTGGGCGCAGCGGCGCCATCGACATGCCCACGCGCGCCATCACCGTGTCGCGTTCGGGCTTCGGTTCCAGCGCGGCCGCGCGCAGTTCGTTCGGCAGCGGCGGCCGCAGCTCGGGCTTCGGCGGCTGACATGCAACGCATCCTGATCCCCGAACGCGCGGATTGGCGCACGCAGGCCGAATCGCTGGGCTTCCACTTCCACACCATCGACGGCGAGCCGTATTGGGACGAAAGCGCCTACTACGCGTTTTCGTTGCGTCAGATCGAAGACGACATCGAAGCGCCCACGCAAGAGTTGCACGACATGGCGATGCAACTGGTGGACGAGGTGGTGGGCTCGGAAGCGCTGATGACCCGGTTGGCCATCCCGCCGTTCTACTGGGAGTGGATCGCCAACTCCTGGAAAGCGCGCGACCCGCATCTGTATGGCCGCATGGATCTGGCGTATTCGGGCGATGGCCCGGCCAAGTTGTACGAACTCAATTACGACACCCCGACATCGCTCTACGAATCGGCCTACTTCCAGTGGTTGTGGCTGGAACAACAGATCGCCAGCGGCGCGCTGCCCAAGGGGACCGATCAGTACAACCTGATCCAGGACCTGCTGTGCGAAACCCTGGGCGCGCTGGCCGTGGATGGCGCGATCGGCGCGCAGATGCATTTTGCGGCGGTGCGCGATTCGCTGGAGGACCGCGCCACCGTGCGCTACTTGCGCGACTGTGCGCATCAGGTGGGCATCAGCACCGAGGAAGTGGCCATCGAAGACATCGGCCTGAGTGCCGAAGGCTGGTTCACCGACGAACAGGATCGGGTGATCCATACGCTGTTCAAGCTGTATCCGCTGGAATTCATGATGGAAGAACGCTTCGGGCCGGCATTGATCGCCGACCGGGTGCGCCTGATCGAACCGGCATGGAAATCGGTGTTGAGCAACAAAGGCATCCTGCCGCTGCTATGGGACCGCCATCAGGGCCACCCGAATCTGCTGCCCGCCCGCTTCGCGCAGGCCGGCGAGGCGCCGAGCGCAGGCTGGGTGCGCAAGCCGTTGCTCTCGCGCGAGGGGGCCAACATCGCGCTGGTCACGGCGCAAGGCGAGACCGCGCACACCGATGGTCCGTACGTGGATGGCCCCGCAATTCTGCAGGCGCATCACCCGCTGCCGGTGTTCGACGGGCGCCATGCGCTGGTAGGAAGCTGGGTTGTCGCGGACCGTCCTGCCGGACTGGGCATGCGCGACGACGATGGCCCGATCACCCGCGACACCTCGCGCTTCGTGCCGCACGTCATCACGGATTGACACCCGGTCGAAGGTACATCGCCACCGCGAGGTGGCGGTGTCATGCGTGTGATCCGAGCTTCTTTTGCGTCACACCTAGAAGCGGGTTTGGGACTGGCCAGCGCGTTGTCGGCAGCGGCAACGCCACTGCGCTGGCCCCGCTTGTCGCGCCTGACACATGCGCCAGCGGGGCACAAGGCCTCGGGCGCATGCAAGGCGACGCATCTTTTCCACACCCCCTGTGGATGGACGTTGCACAAGGCTGTGGACAAGTGTGCGCAGGCCCTGGCCTGCAACGCTGTCAAGATGGGTGGCGAAAAAATGACCAGCCGGTTGCGAGAGGCTTTCGTCCTTCGCGATCACTGCGATCCCGGCAGGATCGGCAAAGTGGTCGGCGCTGGCGTCGTTGCGATGGTCAGGCCGGCATCGAGCGATGCCCGACATGCGGTGAACCTGGAGATCACGTCGGTCGTTCCGACTCGCTAGGCCATGCATGTCATTCGCGTGCTGCCATCGACCAGCCATGTTGCCTCGGCAATCGCGGTGCGGTGTCACGTCGATGCCCGCGTTCACGCGGACGAAGTCACACCCGCCGCGCCACAAAAAGGCTCGCCACCGCCAGCAACCACGCCAACACGAACACGCTCAGGTAGGCGGCGCGCGTGGCCGATGTCAGCAGCGCAGCGAACAATGCGCCCGCTAACGCCAAGGTGGCCGCCACCGCGATGGCTTCGCTCAGTTGCAAGGCAGAGCTGTTGGCGCCTTGCTGCGCCGGTGGCGACAGCGACAGCAGTACCACCGACAGGCTGGGATACAGCAGGCCCATGCCCAGGCCGGTCAGCGCCCAGCCGGCAATTGCCAACGTCACAGGAATCGCCGGCCACACCGCACCTGAGCTGATCGCAATGCCCAGTGTCATCGACAGCGCGCCGCTCTTGAGCAGGCGAGGGCGCGACCAACCGGCGCGGCTGTGGCCCTGGTACCACGAGCCACCGAACCAGCCCAACGCACCCACGCTCAGTGCCACGCCGGCCAGCAGCGGCGAAAGTCCGCGTTCGCGCGACAGCAGTAGCGGCAAAAAGGCTTCAAAGCCGAAGAAGGCGGCCGCAGCGATGCCACGCAGCGCGATCACGCTGGGCAACCCGCGCGCAAGCCGCAACGTGCCAGCCGGTAGCAGGCGCCAGGCGCAATACGCGGCGAGCAACAAGGCCGGCAGCATGGCGCCCGGTGCCAGCATGCCGTGCAGTTGCCCGCCCAGATACACGCCAAGCACGCCCACCGCCGCTCCGATAGCCCAGCCCATCGAAGCGGTTGGCGCGTCGGAACTGTCGCGTGTCCAGGTCTGCCCGCGCAGCGCTGGCCACAGCAGTAATCCAGCCGGAATCGCCAACAGTGGCACCGACAAAAATACCCAGCGCCAGCCCAGGTGCTGCACGATCAATCCGCTGATGCCCGGCCCGATCAACGATGGCACCACCCAGCCGCCCGAAAACGCGGCGAACACGCGCGGGCGCAAGACCTCGGGGTACAGCCGCCCGACGATGACGTACAAGGCCACCGAATAGGCGCCGGCCCCCAGGCCCTGCAGCAGGCGCCCGACGATCAACATCGGCATGCTCGGTGCCAGGCCGGCGACCAGCAGGCCGACCACAAAGCACAACAGGCCGGCAGCCAACGCACCGCCAGGACCGCGACGGTCGCTCCAGCGCCCGGCCGCCGTCATCCCAATCACGCTGGTGGCCAGCGCGCCGCCGAACGCCAACGCATACAGCGGCAGCCCGTTCAACTCGCGCGCCACCGTCGGCATGGCGGCGGCAACCGCCAGCGACTCGAACGCATTGAGCGACACCAGCGCCACCATGCCCAGCGTCGCCGCGCGGTAAGGCGCGGCCAGGATGGAGGTGGGCTGCGCTTCGATGGACAGCGCTGCGGCAGTGATCGGTCTCTCGGTGGGCATCGAACATCCAGGAACCAAACGTGTGTAGAGGCGCGACCGGTACTTGCACCCGTGATGGCCGCGCAGCATCCTGCCTCAACCTAAGTTGAGGTCAAGGCAATGCAACGTGAGTTGTCCGTGGGCGAGGTCGCCAAGCGCAGTGGTGTGGCGGTGTCGGCGCTGCACTTCTACGAGCGCAAAGGCTTGATCAGCAGCCTGCGCACTGCCGGCAACCAGCGCCGTTATGCGCGCGATGTGCTACGGCGGATCGCGGTGATTCGCGTGGCGCAGCGACTGGGCGTGCCGTTGCAGCAGGTGCTCGATGCCTTCTCCGTGTTGCCGGATCAACGCACGCCGACGCGTGCGGAGTGGGCGCGCATGTCGGCGCGCTGGCGGGGCCAGCTGGACGCGCGCATCAACGAACTGCAGGCCTTGCGCGACCAGCTCACCGACTGCATCGGCTGCGGCTGCCTGTCGCTGCGTCGCTGCCGCCTGAGCAATCCGGACGATGCCATGGGCCACAGCGGTGACGGGGCATTGCGGTTTGGGGCCTGAGTGGCGGAGTAGGTCGGCCTGGCCAAGCGGTCCATCGCACCGGGCTATGCCAGGGGTTGGTGGACCGGCGCGGAGACGGTCTGCGCGTGTGATGCGTGGCTGGCGCTCCAGCAGAGCAGAGCATCCGTCGGCGGCATGTCCGAGACCTCAGGCAGCCGCAACCGGGACCAATGGCATTCCCGCGCATGGCAACGTGCGCCGTAGGATGGGAATCCCTTTCCGCCGCAGGATTTCGCATGACCCCCACCGTGCGCCGATCACTCACCGTTGCATTGTCGCTGGCCTGCGTCACCGCGCCGGCGCTTGCCGCTGCCGCGCCAGCCAGCGCCGCCACAGCCGCCCCGCCTGCTCCGGCAAGCGTGTTCGATCCGCTGGCCTTGTTCGCACCCCTGCAATTGCCCGACGCCCCGAACGCCTACCGCAGCGGCAGCGGTGTGCCCGGCCCGGCGTTCTGGCAGAACCGCGCCGATTACGATCTCAGCGCCAGCATCGACCCGGCGACGCATACGCTCAGCGGCGAGGCCGCCATCACCTATACCAACCACAGCCCCGACACGCTGGACGTGTTGTGGCTGCAACTGGACCAGAACATTTACCGCGTCGATGCGCGCGCTGCCGCCAGCCGGCCGCTCAAGCGCAAAGAGTTCACCGATGGCATGCAGATCGCCAGTGTCGAGATCGATCAAGGCGGGCGCCGCCAGTCAGCGCACTTCATCGTCGACGACACCCGCATGCGGGTGGATCTGCCGCAGCCGTTGGCCGGGCAGGGCAAGGCGCTCACCGTACACATCCGGTACCGCTACACGATTCCCGGCACCTGGGGCGGGCGCACGGCGGTGAGTGCCAGCAAGCAAGGCGATATCTACGAGATTGCGCAGTGGTACCCGCGCATGGCGGTGTACGACGACCTGCGTGGCTGGGACACGCAACCGAATCTGGGATCGGAGTTCTACCTGGAGTACGGCAATTTCGACTATGCAGTGACCGTGCCGGAGGGCTTTCTGGTCGCCGGCTCCGGTGCGCTGACCAATCCGCAGGACGTGCTCAGTCGCACCGAGCAGCAACGCCTGGAGCAAGCACGCAGCAGCGACCGCACCGTGCTGATCCGCACGCCTGCCGAGGTAACCGCACATGCGGCCAAGCCGGCGGGCAAGGGCACGCAAACCTGGCGCTTCCACATGGACCACACCCGCGACGTCGCATTTGCCGCATCGCCGGCGTTCGTCTGGGATGCGGCGCGCATCAATTTGCCGGGCGGCAAGCACGCGCTTGCGATGTCGGTGTACCCGGTGGAGGGCGTGGGCGCAGACAAGTGGAACCGCTCTACCGAATACGTCAAAGGCGCCATCGAGCATTTTTCGCAGTGGTATCCGTACCCGTGGCCGGCAGCGATCAACCTGGGCGGCTATGGCGCCGGCATGGAATATCCAGGCATCGTCTTCGATGGTTTCGAAGACGGCGGCAAGGACCTGTTCTGGATCACCGCGCACGAAATCGGCCACACCTGGTTCCCGATGATCGTCGGCTCCAACGAGCGCCGGCATGCGTTCATGGATGAAGGTTTCAATACCTTCATCGACGTGTATGCATCGGATGCGTTCAACCAGGGCGAATACGCGCCCAAGCGCGATTCGGAATACGCGCCCAAAGGCGGCAACCCGGTCGACGAAATACTGCCGCTGCTGGCCGACACCCGTGCGCCGACGTTGATGGACAATGCCGATTCCACCAGCGAGACCTATCGCCATCCGCTGACCTACTTCAAGGGCGCACTGGGCCTGGTGCTGTTGCGCGAACAGATCCTGGGTCCGGCGCGTTTCGATCCTGCGTTTCGCAAATACATCGCCACCTGGGCCTACAAGCATCCCACGCCGTCGGACTTTTTCCGGCTGATGGAAAGCGAAAGCGGTGAGGACCTGTCCTGGTGGTGGCGCGGCTGGTATCTCAACAATTGGCAGCTGGACATGGGCATCGCCGACGCGCATTACCTCGACCACGACCCGGCCAAGGGGGTGCAAGTCACATTGCGCAGCCGGCAGAAGCTGGTGATGCCGGCGACCCTGCGTGCGGACCTGGCCGATGGCAGCCACCTGGACCGGCGCGTGCCGGTGGAAACCTGGCTACAGACCGCCACGCCCACGCTGACCTTGCCGACCACCCAGAAAGTGCTGCACGTCACCTTGGACCCGGACCATGTGCTGCCAGATGCCGACCGCAGCGACACGCGCGTGGACGTGACCGGCTGAGCAGTGCGCCGACGTGGCCGCAGCGCGGTCGCGTCGGCGGCTGCGTGCGGCGACCGGCCGACGGGAACGGAAACAGTCGCCTGCGTTGACCACCAGCCGCGCGCAGGAGTTGTCCGGCATCGATCGGCAGCACGCAGACGCCGCGGCTCCTGAGCAGTGGCGAGGGCTCCCCCCGACAACGGACTGCGTTTGTCCGCTGCTCCAAACGCGGCGCAATCGATTGCGAAACGTGCGCCATCTCCTTCGCACGCTACGCTTGTTGCCGCACCGACACACAGGCGACATGCAATCGGCAGGCGCATGCAGCGCGCTGCCGTGTTCGATGCATCGCCCAATTGGACACGCGCAATCCAGACGCGCGGCGCGGGTCGTCGATCCGAGGTTTGCGCAGTCACCGCATCCAACTCCATTGCGACACGTTCATTGTGCAAATTGCACCGTTCGACCCGACGGTTCTTGCGTAATGCCGTGATAACGCTTACAGCCCCGCCAGCATTGAAAACCGCATGCGGGCTCAAGCGACTGCGGTATCGGCTGTAACAGTGCATAGCCATCACTATGCTGCAACGCACGGTGACAAGCCCTTTCTGCCCTGACTAGGCTGCGCGGCATGTTAGCGCTATCACTGGCTGGCACGTCGTGCCAAGGACCTGCAACAAACGCAGCAATGGCGGAGCAGCGCCGTCGCTGCGGCGGGGACGCGCAGGCACACCGCAGGTCGACGGTCGAAGGGGCGATCGGCAGCCTGCGTGCTAGGGGACAAATCGAGGGCAACTGAACAACGTCGAGCGGTTGTTGCGTGGTGCGTGTGGCGCGGTGAAAGGACGGAGATGCTGGCAGAGCATGTCGATCCAAGCGCCGGCTGCGCCCGCACGACACATGCAGGGCGTTGGATTGGTGGCTCCAGCAGTTGCAGCAGCGTTGGCCACGGCCTGTCGGGCAGTGGCCGCGATTCCGCCGTATCGCATGGCGCGATATCGGCCGTTGGCGGTTGGACTCCACTCCCGAGGACACATCGATGCGTCGTACGTTGAACAGCTTCAAGTCGAAGGCCATGTTCACCTTCGTTGGCGGCCTGTTGGTCATCAATCCCGCCTTTGCGCAGGATGTCGCTCCGCCGCCCGCGCCGGCGCCGCAATCCAGCAGCGATTCGGCCACTACCCTGGATGCGGTCAACGTGACCGGTATCCGCAACAGCCTCAACCAATCGATGGGCATCAAGCGCGATGCCGCCGGCGTGGTGGATGCGATCAGCGCCGAAGACATCGGCAAGTTCCCGGACACCAACCTGGCCGAATCGCTGCAACGCATCACCGGTATTTCCATCGAACGCCGCGATGGCGAGGGCGCGCAGGTCACCGCACGCGGCTTCGGCCCGCAGTTCAACACCGTCACCCTCAACGGCCGTCTGATCCCCGGTGCCGATGCCTTCGGCGCGCCCGGCCAGACGCCGATCGGCGGCGTGGATGTCGGCACGCGCGCGTTCAACTTCGCCCAGCTCGCCTCCGAAGCCATCACCGGCATCGAGGTGTTCAAGACCAGCCGCGCGACCGCGCCCAGTGGCGGCATCGGTGCCACGATCAACATCCAGACCGACAAGCCGTTCAATCACGACGGCGTGGTGGCCAATGCCGGTGCCAAGATGGTGTCGGACCGCTCCGAGCCCTTCGGCGATTCGCTCACCCCGGAAGTGTCGGGCATCTTCAGCTATACCAACCCGGACAAGACCTTCGGTATCGGCCTGAGCGCCAGCTACCAGAAGCGCCATGGCGGTTCGGTCCAAGCCACAGAAAATACCTGGAATATCCAGCGTTGGACCGGTACCGACCCGGCGCTGCGCCCGGACGCGGTGGTGACCAATGCCCCGGCGATCGGCCAGTTGTACGGCATGCCCAACGATCTGCGCTATGCATTCGCCGATTTCCAGCGCGAGCGTATGAATGGCCAGGCGGTGATGCAGTTCGCACCGACCGACAGCCTGACCCTGACCCTGGATTACACGTATTCGGCCAACGAGATTCGCGAAGAGCGCGGTGAGCAGGGTATCTGGCTGCAACGTGCCAACAGCTTTACCGATCTGACCTTCGATACCGGCCAGGCCGTGGCTACGCCGGTCTATCTGCGCGATGTGCCCAACGGGGCGAAGGACTTCGGCATGGAACAACAGCGCAACGAGCAGAAATACACGCTCGGCTCGCTGGGCTTCAATGCCGATTGGCAGGTGAGCGACCGCTTCCAGTTGAGCTTCGATGCGCACAATTCCAAGACGCAAAGCTTGCCCAACGACCCGACCACGGGCGGCAGCGCGACCTATTTCAGTTTCGCCGGCACCAACAACTGCACCAATGGGCCGTACTGCGGCGGCCAATGGGGGCAGGAACTGTGGTTCAACAATTCCTTGCCGATCGGCGCACGCACCTGGTACCCCACTGCGGCCGATTCGCTGGCAAACACCAATGGCGTGGTCAATCCCGCCTTCACGCCCGCCGAGCTCGGCTCGCAGGTGTTGCGCATTTTCTACCAAAAGCAGGTGACCGAAACCAAGGAAGGACGCCTGGACGGAAAGTTCGACTTCGACGACGGGCGCTTCCAGTTTGGCGTGAGTTCGACCAACACCACCATGCAACGCCGAGTCAGCGAGACCAACTCGCCGCTGGGCGATTGGGGCGTGGCCAATGCGGGCAACGAGCCGGGCATGGTCGCGTTGCTGCAGCCGGTGAGCATCACCGGCATGTTCAAGGATTTCAATCCCAGCGGCGCGGCGTCCAGTGCATGGCGTGGCGGTGCCGATCAGCTGGCGCTGTGGGGCGGAAGCCAATACGGCGCAACCACGCGGTACAACCCGCAATACACCGCAGACAACCGGGTGGAAGAAAAGACCCGCGCGGCCTACGTGCAGTTGGAAATTGCCGGTGCCATCGCCGGGATGACCACCAATACGCGGCTGGGTTTGCGCTACGAGCGTACCGACGTGGAGTCCACCTCGCAGGTGGCCACGCCCACCGCGCTGCTGTGGCTGTCCAACAACGACTTCCAGTTGATCCGCTCCACCGACCAGCAGCCTTTCAGCGAGAAGACCAGCTACAACTACATCCTCCCCAACATGGACTTCAGCATCGATTTCACCGATTCGCTGAAAGGCCGTGCCTCGTTCGGCCAGACCATCGCGCGCGCGCCGTACAACAATCTCATCGCCGGGCCCACGCCCAACACGCCCAACGGCTCGATCCTGATCAACCCGTCCAACCGCGCCGGTGGCGACTCGCAGACGCCCACGCTCGATCCGTTGGAATCGGACAACCTCGATCTGGCACTGGAGTGGTATTTCGCCGACGCCAGCTACGTCTCAGCCACGTTCTGGAACAAGCGCGTGAGCAATTTCATCGGCAACACCGTCACGCGTGAATCGCTGTACGGACTGACCGACCCCACCTCGGGGCCGGATGCCCAGGCCGCACTGGCGTTCCTGCAAAGCGGGGCCTGCGCCGCTCAGGTGGGCGCGGCCGGCAACGATGTCGCGGGCGCGTGTTCGGCCAACGACACCTCGCTGTTTGCGGCCATGGCGCTGCTGCGCAATGCTGCTGCCACCGGCGGGCTGAGCGCCTACAACGGCAGTTCGGCGCAGAGCCTTGCGCTGGAGAATGCCTACGATATCGCCGGCAACGCCTCCGACCCGCTGTATCAGTTCGATGTGTCGCGGCCGATCAACCAGAACAAGGCCAACATCCATGGCTGGGAACTCGGCGGCCAGTACTTCTTCGGCAGCACCGGGTTCGGCATCTACGCCAACTACACCATCGTGGAAGGGGATGTGGCCTTCGATAACACGGTCATCGATCGCGATCAGTTTGCGTTGCTCGGTCTGAGCGACACCGCCAACGTCATGCTGATGTACGAAAAGTATGGCTGGAGCGCACGCCTGGCCTGGAACTGGCGCGACGAATACCTGATCGCTGCCAACCAGGACAATGCCAACCGTAACCCGTACTACGTCGAGCCGTATCAGCAGTTCGACCTCAGCGTCAGCTACGCATTCAACAAGCAGCTGTCGGTGGGCTTCGAGGCGATCAACCTGACCGGTGAGGACGTCCGTTGGCACGGCCGCTCGGAGAAACAGATCATCCGCCTGATCGACCAGCAGCCGCGTTACACCCTGGGCGTGCGGTACGCGTTCTGAACCATCACGCGTTGTTCTAGCCGTAATACTGCGGTCGCTATCGTGTGATGGCGGCCGCAACCGGCCATTGCGCCGTTGCTCGCGTGCGGTCTGCAGCCGGGTATTGCCGCAGCGCCCGCGCCGTCGGGGTATAGGCAGTCGGCCTTGCAGTGCGCACGCATGCGTCACTTGCCGGCTTCGCAGTAACGCAGCATGTTGCTGCCCTGCGGCTTGCCGGCGCACGCTTTTTTGGCAATGCTCAGCATCGATATGCGCGCGGGGAATGCGTGCGACCGAATTCCTCCATGACTGCAGTCCTCCGCGACGGACGGCTGCTGGAGCTTTAGATGACGCGATACGCAGTGCTCAACAACGTGGCGCATCACGACCTGCGCGTGATCCTGCGCTTTGGTGCGGAATTCGGCGATGCGGTGGGCGTTGTGCCGGCCTTCGTGACCGAATATGCCGAGCTGCAACGCGAGTACCCGCTGTTCTTCCGCAAGGATCCGGCCGGGAGTGGTTACCGGCCGGTGGCGCTGCTGGGCTTCGCACAGGATGAAAACCTGTTTCTGCAGGACGGGCGCTGGAATGCCAGCTACCTGCCGGGCATCGTTGCCAAGGGACCGTTCCTGATCGGTTTCCAGGAGCAACACGTCGACGGGGCCTTGGTGCAGGAGCCGGTGATCCATGTCGACCTGGAACATCCGCGCATCAGCCGCAGCGAGGGCGAGGCGGTGTTCTTGCCGCAAGGCGGCCACAGCCCGTATCTGGAACACATCATCGGCGTGTTGCGCGGCATCCGCGATGGGCTGGACGCGGGGCAAGCGATGGCGGCCGCCTTCGAGGCGCTCGGCCTGATCCAGCCGGTGCGGCTGGACGTTGCGCTGGATGCTAGCCATGCGACGCAGTTGCAGGGCTTGTTCGCCATCGACCGCGAGCGGCTTGCCGCCCTGGATGCGCAAGCGCTGCAGCAGTTGCATCAGGCCGGCTATCTGGAAGGCGCCTTCCTGATGCTGGCATCGCTGCACAATGTGCGCCGGCTGATGGCCGAAAAGCAGCGCCGTCTGCAGCAGTCGCACAGCGCCCCCGTTGCCGCGTACGCCTGAGCGTATGGCCGCACGTGCAACCGATCCGTCTGTCGCCGCAGGCGCCGCCATCGCCATTGCCGAGCGCAGCGATTGCGGCCCTGATGGATTGCCGCTGCCCGCACTTTGCGACGCCGCCGAGCCGGTGGTGCTGCGCGGCGTTGCGCGCAACTGGTCGCTGGTGCAGGCCGGGCTGCGCAGCGCCGATGAGGCCATGGCGCTGTTGCGCGCACACGACACGGGTCGCCCCCTGCAGTATTCCTATGGCGGCCCGGAGATCGGCAGCCGCCCGTTCTATCGCGACGATTGCAGCGCGCTCAACTTTCAGGTGCAGCGCGGCAGCGTGAGCACCTTGCTGGATGCCATTGCGGCACATCGTGACGACCCGCAGCCGCCCACCTATTACCTGGCCTCGTTGCCGGTGGACGCCAATTTGCCAGGGTTGCGCGCGCACAACGATCTGGATGTCGCGGCCAACGGTGGCCAAGTGCAGCCCAGCATCTGGATCGGTAACCGCGTGATCGCCTCGTGCCACTACGATGCGCTGGATAACCTGGCGTGCTGTGCGGTCGGGCAACGGCGCTTTACGCTGTTTCCGCCGGAGCAGGTCGCCAATCTGTATCCGGGTCCGCTCGATCCCACGCCGGGCGGACAGGTGGTGAGCATGGTCGATGTCGCCCATCCGGACCTGCAACGCTTTCCGCGTTTTGCCGATGCCTTGCCGCATGCGCGCAGCGTGGTGCTGGAGCCGGGCGATGCGTTGTTCATTCCCAGCATGTGGTGGCACCACGTCCAATCGCTGCATCCGTTCAACGTGCTGATCAACTACTGGTGGAGCCGTGCGCCAGCGCACCTGCCTGCCGCGATGCCGGCGCTGTATCACGCGCTGTGGGCGATTCGCGACCGCCCCACAGCGGAGAAGCAGGCATGGCGCGCGTTGTTCGATTACTACGTGTTCGGCCCTGCCGAGCAGGCCGGCGAGCATCTGCCCGAACCGGCGCGCCATGCGCTCGGCCCGATCGACCCCGTGCTGTCGCGGCAGCTGCGCGCCATGCTGATCGGCAAGTTGAACCGCTGATGTGCGGCATCGCCCTCAACCCATTCCGCAGGAGTGCGCAGTGACTCAGGCTCAGATTCGCAGGGTGGTGATCGCCGGTGGTGGAACGGCCGGCTGGATCGCTGCCTGTGCGCTTTCGCATCAATTCCGCAATTTGCTGGACATCACCCTGGTCGAGTCCGAGCAGATCGGCACCGTCGGTGTGGGCGAATCCACGGTGCCGCCCATTCGCACCTTCCACCGGTTCCTGCAGATCGACGAGCAGGAATTCCTGCGTGCGGTGGCGGGTACCTTCAAGCTATCGATCTCGTTCGAGCATTGGCGCCGCCACGGCGAGCGCTACATCCATCCGTTCGGCATCACCGGCCAGAGCACCCTGGTGTGCGCGTTTCACCATCTGTGGCTGGAAAGCCAGCGCCGCGGCATGCCGGGTAGCTTCGGCGATTACTGCCTGGAGACGGTGGCCTCGCGCGTGGACCGCTTTGCGCTGCACGGCGAGCCGGCAGTCAATTACGCCTATCACCTGGATGCGGCGCTATATGCCAAGTTCCTGCGCGCGCGCAGCGAGGCCTGCGGCGTCAAGCGTGTCGAAGGCAGGATTCAGCAGGTGACCGTGCAGCCGCATAGCGGCGATGTCGCCAGCCTGGTGCTGGAAGACGGGCAAACGATCGAAGGCGATTTGTTCATCGATTGCAGCGGCTTCCGTGGTCTGCTGATCGAGCAGACGCTGCACACCGGCTACGAAGACTGGAGCCATTGGCTGCCGTGCGACCGTGCGGTGGCGGTGCAGACCGAAGCCCTCGGCCCACCGGTTCCCTACACCCGCGCCATCGCGCACGAAGCCGGCTGGCGCTGGCATATTCCGTTGCAGCATCGGGTCGGCAACGGCCTGGTGTTTTCGAGCAAGCACCTGTCCGATGACCAAGCGCACGCCAAGCTGCTGCGCGATGTGGCTGCGCCTGCCGTCAGGGAGCCCTGGATGGTGCCGTTCCGCACCGGCCGCCGGCTCAAGGCCTGGAACAAGAATGTGGTCTCGCTCGGCCTGGCCAGCGGTTTTATCGAGCCGCTGGAATCGACCAGCATCCATCTCACCATCTCTGCGGTGGTGCGGCTGCTGGCGCTGTTTCCGGCCGAAGGTATTGCGCCCTCGCAGGTGCAGCTGTTCAACGACGTCAGCCGCGCTGAAATGGAGCACGTGCGCGACTTCGTCACCTTGCACTACCACGCCACCCAGCGCGACGAACCGTTATGGCAGCAATGCCGGCAGATGGAACTGCCCGAATCGCTCGCGCTGCGCCTGCGTGCCTGGCGCGAACGCGCGCACGCCTGGCAGGGTGCCGATGAACTGTTCCGCGTCGATTCCTGGACCCACGTGCTGATGGGGCAGGGCATTGCGCCCGAGCAGCATCACCCGCTGACGCGCGCATTTTCCGACCACGACCTGCGCCGCCTGCTCGACGGTATCGCCCAACCGATCCAGCACGCCGTGCAGCAGATGCCCTCGCAGCAGGACTTCATCGAACGCTACTGCAAGGCCGGCGAACAGGTGTGGGGAATGCGCAGCCCGGTGCCTGCCTAGAGCGTGTCATGCACTTTTGAGAAGAGATGCAACCCTCCGGGAAGCGCCCTGTGGGCGCCGATACCGCGTTACGCGCTTGCCCAGGCGGCCCGCCTGGGCCGCAGCGCACGCCTTGTCGCGACGCGGCACAGGACGCTTCGCACCCACCTCAACGGACATAACACGCTCTGGCGCCGCATTGAATCGCTGCGGGCGGGCGCAGTGCGCGCCCGTGCTACAGCCGCATCAGATCCTTGCCCACCACGATCGGCCCGGCGTAATGCTTGCGCGCGCCTTGGCTCCACATCGCATCGGTGATGGACGCATCGCCCCCGGGGACGAAGTGATTGAGCACGAGCATCTTCGCGTTGGCCGCAGCCGCAATCATGCCGACCTCTTCGCTGGTGGAGTGGCTCTTGAGCAGATGGTCGAGCAATGTCGGCGCGTTGTCGTTGGTTTTCAGCATCCTTTGCAGTGCTGGCAGATACATCACTTCGTGGACCAGCACGTCGGTGTTCTTGGCGAACTCGGCCAGCGCGGGCAGGTAGCGCGTATCGCCGGAGAACACCACGCTGCGGTCGGGCGCCTCGAACCGGTAGGCAAAGGCCGGCTTGAGGGTGTAATGGTCCACCAAGGTGGCAGTGACGGTGACCTGATCGTTCGTCAGGACGGTACCGGGCTGGTCGAACTCATGCACATGAATGAGCGCTTCGAACGGCGGACGGCCTTCCTCACGGATGCGTGCCTGGATGTCGATGGCATTCATCGCGACGAAGGCATCCACCATCCTGGCGATGCCGGGTGGTCCATACAGATGCACCGGCGTCTGCAGGCCACTGGCCCAGGCCAGCCACACCACGTTGAGCAGATCGGCGTTGTGGTCGGAGTGGTGGTGGGTCAGAAAGATACCGCGCAGCATGGGCAGCCCAATGCCAGCCTTGGCCAGTTGCTGCGCCACGCCGTTGCCGCAATCGACGAGATACGGTTGCCCGTCGATGACCAAGGCATTGGCGGCCGCCGCCCGCAATGGCGAGGGTGTCGGGCCACCCTTGGTGCCCAGCAGCACCAGCACGCTGCCCTTGGTCGGAAAGGGTGCAGTCGGCGCGGGGCCGGGCTGGGAAGATGTTTGTCGTGCCGGGGGACGTGCCGCAGCGCCGAGCTGCCCCACCGCAGTCAGCGCACTCGCAGCTAATGCAGTGCGTAGCAGCGTGCGACGGGAACGGGAGGGATGAGATGCGGTCATTGCGGCTCGTGTCGATGTGCGTGGGTTGAGTGTCGACGCAATTCTGCGTGCTGGATACACAATACGGCAGGCGTCGCTGGCAGCGGTCCGAAACAGCGGCCCATGCGCTGTTTTTTCGCAGCTCCTGCTGCCAATCTCAGAATTCGCGCGCAATGAATTGATCCAAGGCCTGCGAACGATAGAACGCCATGCATTGGGCGAAGATGCGATTGAAGGGGCCACGGCGCGCTTCGTCCTTCATCGGGACTTCGCGCTTGTCCAAACCCGCCGTGTTGGCATCGACAAAACGATGCAGGCGGTCGGTTGCGCCGGCCTTGGCGTTGTCCATCGCGTAGGTAGTCAGCAGATACGAGCGGTCGCGCAGCTGATCGGGTGCGTACTTGCCGCTATGCGTGTAGTTGTCATCCAGGCATCGCTGCAGTGCGTAAGCCTTGATGTCCTCGCGATCGGCCGGCTTGCCGGCCGCCAGGGCAGGGGTTTGCAGCGCCAAGGCAGCAAGGGTGATAACCCACAGTGGGGTATGTATGCGAACCATGGGCGGCCGTTGTGAAGGAAAAGACCCAATCAGTCTGCATCATTGCGTCGCTCGCCGCCGGTAGCGCAGCGTTGGTGCAGCCGAAGCCAATCTCGCATTGCCCGATTTGCCGAAGTGAGTCTTGTACACGCACCGTGGCGGCAACGCACCGACGCGCTTGTCGGGCGAGGCTGCAAAATAAGCAGCTGTGGAGCGATGCCTCGCGCGAGCGCATCACGCCATTGCCATGAGTACGTGGCAAGAAGATGGTGGTGTCATTCGAAGGCGTGCGGACATTGCAGCGTTAGGGGCAGCGCATGCACCCATCGCTGAACCGTAGACGCCTCGCCCGGCAAACGGATTGCCGGAACAAGCGCGATCAAGCGTGGCAGGCGCAACATCGCCTGCCACGCGGCTTGGCCGCTTACTGGCCGAAGTAGGTAGAAATGGTGGAATACACGTCCGAGAAGCGCGAGTAGTAATCCGGATCGGTCTGCGCGCTGCAGAACGAATAGCCGCCATACAGGCCGCCACGCAGCTGGTAGGCGCCACCGCTGGCGATGGTGAACAGGCCCGAGCCGGACGAGCCGCCTTCGGTGACACCGTCGTTCCAGACCACACGATAGAGCGGGCTCTTGCCATCGATGGAGCTGCTCAGCGCATTCACCGTACCCAGCGAATACTTCTTGACGTCGCCCGATGGGTGATGGATGCCGACAATCGAAGTACCGGTAGAACCGATCGCCGCGCTATTCCACGCTGCGTAGAATGCGCCGCTTGGCGGTGCGGTCTTCAGCTCCAGCAATGCGGTGTCGCGCGTGGTGTTGGCATGCCGCAGGAATGCGCCGCCCGTCAGTGTGGTTGCCTGCGAGCTGACCGTACTGCCATTGCAGCTGGCCGCATCGTAGAACCAGTATGTCTGCAGCGTGTTGGCCACGGTCTGCGTGCTGATGCAATGCGCCGCAGTCCAGAACAGGTTGCGTTTGGGCGAATTGGTATTGTTGAGCAGGGTGCCGGTGCACAGGAACGAGCCCTGGCTGGTGGTGAACACCATGCGCGCCACTGCCTTTGCGGCGCTGGTAAAGCCGGTCGTGGGGTTGGCACGGCAGACGATATCGTTCTGACAGGAATCGCTTTCGCCGATGGCAATGGTCATCATGTCGCGCGGGCTGGCAGTGGGGCTGATATCCAGATGCGACAGCTGCGGGATGCTGAGGCTGAAGTTCTCCGGATACAGCCCGGCCGGCAGCGACAGTTCGACCAGCAGGTCCTCGCCACTCACCGTCGGCGACCACCCGATATCGTTGCCGCTGGCAGCAAAGCTGGCGCCGGATTGCTCGAACACGCGACCATCGTTGCCGGCAAAGCGCAGCGTCGCCTTGGACGGGTCGCCAGGCGTTGCACCGGCGCCACGCAGGATCAGCGATGCACGCAACGATGCCGCCTGTGCGGAACTGACTTTGAGGCTGGCCACGCGCGAGCCATCGGGAGCCATCTGCCAATCGAGCCTGGACAGGTTCACCGTCGGCTGTGCGACTGCACGCGAAAAACCGATCTGCAACGGCTGCCCCTGCTTGACCTGCGCAATGCGACGCTCGCGCACACGGCCGATCTCGGCACTGGTGGGTGCGGCAAGTTGCACCACGCGCGTGGGCAGAACGCCGCCGCGTAAACTCGCCGATTGCAACGTTGCCGCACCAAGCTTGGCCGCCTGCGGCGCGGTGGTGACCGGCGCTGCATCCATCTCGGTCGGTGGAGCGGCCGCTGCGGTGCCGGAAATAGCGGAAAACAACGCCAGATACATCGCGTTCTTGCGATTCATGGGTAGTCCTTCTCGTCAGGGATCGTCAGGCTGCAGCGGGGGCTGCAACAAGCGGGCGCCATCGTTGGCGCCGAACGAGCCTAGCGGAAGTTCAAAGATGAATATGTGCTGAAAATCTCTTTCGGGAATGGAAAGTCGTTCTCAGTACAAAGCTCGCACGAGTCTGCCAACCATTGGGCCGTCGTGTCGTCGGCCCGGACGTCGCGGTAGCTCCCAGGGCGGCCATGTTGGTTCTGGTCAGCAGGTGCAAGTCCAGCATCCTGCTGCGCAGTGGCAGCTTGGTGTCTTCAATCCACGTGATCCTCGTGGTGGCGATCAGCGCTCCTAGGGCCCTGGGAGACCTCACCCCGGCCTGGAGGGATGCACAGCGATAGTGAACCCTTCGTTCGTTTTCACGGCGGTGGACGACATCTCTGGCTGCTTGCCAGGCGGGGATATCACCAGAATCTCTGCGCACTCACGTGGAACATGTCGCATGCGACCCACTTCAACTTCTTTTCCAAGTCTGCCGCACGCGCAATCGCGCGAGAGCGATAGCTGCGTGCCTGTCTCCGCTACCGCTTTCCCCTGGCACGTGCGCGAGAGCGCCAGTGCGTTTCCCGGTCTCAGCGCTGCGCCGGTCAAACGCGTACGCAAAGTGACACAATCAATCGTGGCTGATGCGTCGCGGTCATCTGGCATGCGTCTGCCGCAGGTAGATACCCAGGTATGCGATCTCGTCAGCGCGATTGCCCAAGTGGATCATGCATCGGCGCAGCCACACGGACAGGATCCGCAATGGGAAATGCGCTGCCGCACCGTACTCGAAAGCATGCGCGCATGCGCAGGCGAATCCTACAAGGGCGATCCGGCGACGGTGGCTGACATCGATGGGTTGCATCTCAATGTGCCGATGTCCACGCGGCGGTTGAAACTATGGGAGCGAGAGACCGACGACGTGATTGTCGCGGTGCTGGGTTTTTCCGGTACATGCCTGGATGCGACCGACGACCTGTTATGCGACATGAAAAGCCTGATCGCGCAGGTACACGTCAACGTCTTCGACGAGCGCCTTCCGACCTTGGGCAAGGTTGGAGCGGGCTGGCAGGAATGGTGGCAGTCCGAAGCTCAGTTGCCGCGCGCCGACGGAACCGTCATGAAGGACGTGCTGAAACGCTACACGAATCGCGCGCGGGAGAGCGGCAAGGCGTTGTCGATGTCATTGACGGGACACAGTCTGGGCGCAGCAGCGGCCACGGTCGCCGGTTTCGACATCACGCACTTTTTGCGCGCGGCCGGAGCCCCGGGCAAGATCAGCATTTATTCATTCAATCCGCCGCGGCTCGGGCCAGCCGGCGCCGACAAACACTATATGCAAAGCTTGAGATCGAAGTACAGCGAGCTGCGATTCACGCTGCGCCAGTTTACGCGCGCTCTGGATCCGATCCAGTCGGTGCCCTTTTTCATGCATCACCCGCACTGGGATCACCCCGGGGCTGCTGACGAGCGCGCCGGCAGCACCAGCGGTGATCGCTTCGCTCAGTTCATCACCGTGACGGACGGCCCGGCCAGCACTGTCAACCCGGCGGACAATCACGAATTGACGTTGTGGCGACCTTATTTCCTGTCCAAGATCGAGCCGGCCGATCTGCAGCGCATCTTTTCTCCCATGGAAGTGCCACAAGGGACATCCGGAGACCGGCGTCTTCCCCGCAGGCGACTGTTCGCCTCGTTGCTGCCGTACCGCGAGCCGCCGGCCAATAGCCGGCCGGATTAAATAGCCGGCAATCAATTGCGAATAAATTTTCTAGGCCAAGAGGGATTTTCTAAAGCGTTATCAATCCTGACCCCTGGCCATGAAGATCGCTCGCTGCACGTCAAACCGGCGCCAGGCAGTGCTTGGACTGCGACATGCCCGTGGCACGTCGTGGCAGCATCTCGCGAAAACGGATCGATGGTTGAGCGATCGTCCATTTCTGCAACTAGAGCCCTGCGTATCCGCATTGATGGCGTGATGCACCACGCTGATGACGCGTTTGAGGTTGCCCAGCACGAATTTGACCCGTCGCGCTCCGCGGCACCGGTGGGCCAGGAGTAAGCCGGCACAACAGACGGTGCTGCTGTGCCGGCTATTCCAGCGCGTCGCTGGCGCGGAATTCGGTGGAGCGTCCGCTGAGTTTCAAGAACGCCAGTACCGCCAGCCCTACCGCCATCCACGCAGCGCCGCCCAGTTGTGCATGCAGATCGGCATTGAGCAGCACGTAGGCCAGGATGACGATCCCGATCAAGGGCACCGCGCCATGCAGCACATGCCGGCCCTGGGTGCGGAAGTGCCACAGCACTGCGATATGCAGCAGCACGAAGGCGGTCAGTGCGCCGACGTTGCACAGCGACGACAGCAGCGCGATCTGCCCGACGAAGACTTCGCCCAGTACCAGACTCAGGCCCGCCACCAGCAGGATCGCGCGCTGCGGCACGCCGGTGCGTGGGTGGATGTAGCGCAGAAAGCCCGGCAACTGCCGGTCGCGCGCCATGGCGAACAACAGCCGCGAGGTGGCCGCCTGTGCAACCAATGAATTGGCGATTGCCGCGCTGATCGCCACGGTGAGCGCAATGACGATCTGCAGCCATGGCCCGGCGATCAATCGCCCGATCTCGAAGAACGCATCGTTGGATGCCTGCGCGCTTGGGTAGCGCTGCAGGGTGGGCTGCAGCAATGCCGCCAGCCAGGTTTGCAAGACGAACAGCCCTGCCACGATCAGCAATGCCAGCAAGGTTGCACGTCCCACCACACGGTTGCCGCCGCGCGCTTCCTCGGACATGGTGGAGATTGCATCGAAGCCGAGGAACGACACCACCGCCACCGACAACGCGCTGAAGATCAACTGCGGAGAAAACGCTTGTGGGTTATACAGCGGGCGCCAGCTCCAGTGCGCCCCATTGACGCCGCGCTGGATCGCCAGCGTCGCCAGCACCACGAACACCGCCAACACCAGCAACTGCGCAAGCAGGAAAAAGCGATTGGCGCGTGCGGTGGTTTCGATGCCACGCAGGTTCACCACCGTGTTGAGCACCACGAAGAACGCAATCCACGCCGGCTGGGGTACCGCCGGCAACACGGTATGCATCGCATTGGCGCCGACCACATACAGCAGGGTCGGCACCAGCAGGTAGTCGAGCAGAATCGCCCAGCCGGCCAGAAAGCCCATGCCGCTGCTCAGCCCGCGCCCGACATAGGCATACACCGAACCCGCCACCGGAAATGCCTGCGACATCTGCTGGTAGCTCAGTGCGGTGAACAGCATCGCCACGAAGCCGACCAGGTAGGTCAGCGGCACCATCCCGGCACTGATGTCGAAGACGCCGCCGAAGATCGAGAACGGCGCCGTGGGCACCATGCACACCAGCCCGTAGATCAACAGATCCTTGAGCGTGAGCTGCCGCTTGAGCTCCTGTGCGTAGCCGAAGCGTTCCAGCGTGGCCGCATCGTCGCGGCGTGGTGTGTCGATCATGCAGGTGTCCGCTGAAAGGAATGCCGGCACGCAGCGCAAGCGCCTGGACGACCTGAACGCCGGTGCCATGCTGCCGCCATACGACCGGCATTGTGACGATAATGTGGCCGGCAAGCCCATCCATTGGCAAAAGTGCTAGGTTTTCCATGCTGGATGTCATCTGCTGGCAACCACCGGTACCGAAGGATCACCATGTTCGACATTCTGGCCAGCCTGGGCCGCGATCTGCAGGCGTTGCGGACGCTCGATAGCTGCCTGGACCGGGTATTTGGCGATGTCTGTGCGCTCGGTTTCCAGTCGCTGGTTTACGACTACGCGCCGGTGCCCCTGAGTCTGGAGGGGGCGCTGATCACGCCGACGGTGTTCATGCAGCGCAATGCGCCGGGCGATATGCAGCATGTGTGGTGCGAGCACGGGTACTACCAACATGACCCTGTTCAGCAGCGTGCAACGCGACGTACCACGCCGTTCGTATGGTCGTACCGCACCGACGGCCATTGCCCGGGTGTGGAATATGTGGGCGGTCAGCACCGGCAAGTGACCCGGTATCTATGCGATAGCGGCATGGGCACCGGTGTCACCGTGCCGCTGCATTTGCCTGGTGGCGCATTCGCCACCTTCAGCGGCGCAATCGATGCCGCGGCGGCACAAGCGCCGCGTTTGGCCGAAGCGCAGTTGCTGCCCTTCCTGTTGCTGGCGCATGCCTTCCAGTCGCGTGCGCAGGAGTTGCTGGATCCGCAGGAACGCCGCTGCCACCACATCGCGCTGACCCGTCGCGAGCGCGAATGCCTGCAATATTCGGCCAAAGGCCTGACGTCCAAACGGATCGCCGCGGCACTTAACCGTTCAACCGCCACGGTAAACCTGCATCTGAATTCAGCCGCCCGCAAGCTGGGCGCACGTAACCGCGTGGAAGCAGTGGCGCGTGGTATGCACTATCGGTTGCTGGAGCCATAAGCATTATCCGAGCGTGCCTGCGTCGCTGCGGTACCGCGGCGACGCAGGTTTCGCAGTGGCAGAGCGCATATGCAATGCCGCGTCTCTGGCGCGACCCACCCGTGTTCGAAACGCTGATCTGTTCTTGGACCGAATGGAATCCAGTTGCGCTCGCAGATGCGATAGATGCGGTGATTCGAAGCCGTCATTTCGATCCAAAAGCGGTGCTGAGTCGCGCGCTCGCCGTTGCAGCCGGCGACGCGCCGCGTTCGATCGAACCGGCTATCGGCCAGCACCAACCGCGCATCCGGGCGCGCCCAAACCTGTGAAATTTGCCAGTTAACGCCGCTCGGCGCGCTCGCTAGGCTCGGGCCTCATCATTGCCGTAGGCAGGCGCAGGTCATGCAGTGCACCGAGGGTTACGTCGAATTCCGCGGCTACCGCACCTGGTACCGCATTACCGGCGACCTGTGCGCGGATGCCTGCCCGCTACTGGTGCTGCACGGCGGTCCCGGGTGCACGCACGACTACGTGGACAGCTTCAAGGACCTGGCGGCCAACGGCCGCGCGGTGATCCACTACGACCAGCTGGGCAACGGCAACTCCACCCATCTGCGCAATGCCGAGCCAGGCTTCTGGACAGTGGGGCTGTTCCTGGACGAGCTGCAGACGCTGATCGCGCATCTGGGGCTGTCGCAATACGCATTGCTGGGCCAGTCCTGGGGCGGAATGCTGGCAGCCGAACATGCGGTGCGCCGTCCGGCCGGCCTGCGGGCGCTGGTGATCGCCAATTCGCCCGCCTCGATGGGGTTGTGGCGCGCTGCTGCGCTGCGCCTGCGCGCGCGCCTGCCCGAGGATATCCAGGCCGCACTGGACGAGCACGAAGCCGCCGGTACGCTGG
Organism: Xanthomonas citri pv. citri; assembly: GCF_000961215.1. Taxonomy (NCBI): domain Bacteria; kingdom Pseudomonadati; phylum Pseudomonadota; class Gammaproteobacteria; order Lysobacterales; family Lysobacteraceae; genus Xanthomonas; species Xanthomonas citri. The sequence continues at coordinate 3,469,533 of NZ_CP008998.1, read as the reverse complement.
ATCATCCGGCCTATCGCGCCGCCAGTCAGGTGTTCTACGCGCAGCACGTGTGTCGCGTGCTGCCGTGGCCTGCCGAGGTCGCGCGTACGTTTGCCGCCATCGACGCCGATCCAACCGTGTATCACGCCATGAACGGCCCGACCGAATTCCACGTGGTGGGCAGCCTGCGCAACTGGAGCATCATCGAGCGCCTGCACCGCATCACCGCACCCACGCTGGTGCTCTCTGGCAAGTACGATGAAGCCACGCCGGAAACCGTCGAGCCCTATGCGCGGTTGATTCCGGATGCGCGCTGGCACGTGTTCGCCAACTCCAGCCACATGCCGCACGTGGAAGAACGCGTGGCGTGCATGCGCCTGGTCGGCAATTTCCTGGACGATCAGACACCGTGGCCCGGTGGCCAGATATTGCGCTCGTCAGCACTGGCCAATCGCGCTGTTTGAGCGTGCAGGGTGCGTGTGCGATGGCCAGCGGGCCGATCGACCGCACTGCGTTTAGCTGCCTGCCTGCTGCGATGATGCGGCGATGGGCGGACACCATCAATCCGTGCCTGCGATAGATGCCCTGCAGCGTCGTATGCTTGCATCGAGGCAAGCGCGGCGCTGCATGCGTTCCGCGCATCCGTGTCGATGGAGGTTCGAGCACGGTCGCAGGCCCGCTTCAAGCTGCCGGCCCATGTTGATGCGCCGGCGTCGCAGTGCACACGCCGCAGCGTGGGAGGCATCGCAGGCTACTGGCGGCCAGGCGCGTAAGCGCTCTGATGCGCTGCGACGGCGCTCGCGCGCGACAGCTTGCGTCCGCAGGTTCGTGCCGATGTAGAGGCAAATGCTGCATTGCATGACGGCAATGCAGGGGCCAGCTGCGATCGCCAGGCGCGCTGATTGCGTCCATGCCTGTCGCCGCGATCGGCATGTCGATCATGACGGTTGCAGGCGCGATTGCTCTGCGCGTTCGAGCACGTGCGCATCGCCGGCATCTGCAGGCACACGACACCTACATGCGTCGCCCAAGACAGGGCTAGTCGCACCGCAATGGCGTGTCCTGTCCTGGCTGTCCTTCGCTGTCCCTTTTGCATGTCTCGGAAAGAGAACGCCGCGGTGTGTCTAAATTTCGAAGATGAATAATTGTTTTATGTTTTAAATCGCGCGAAGAATGCAGCCCCCCACGCACCGCATTGCTGTCGTCGCCACCACTGCGCAGACGGCCTGCATTGCTTGTCGACTTCTTTGGGAGAGGCTACATGATCATCAAGACGCTCCAGGGCGCACTCGCGCTTGTACTGTCCGCTTGCGCCGCGGGCGCGATTGCCGGCCCGGTCGGCTACGGTGCCGCCACCACCGGCGGCGGCAACAAGACAGCGGTCAACGTGGCGACGTTCGAAGCGGTGCAGGCCGCCATCGACAACTATTCCGGTAGCGGCGGGCTGGTGCTCAACTACACCGGCCAGTTCGACTTCGGCACCATCAAGGACGTGTGCGCGCAATGGAAGCTGCCGGCCAAGACAGTGCAGATCAAGAACAAGAGCGATATCACGATCAAGGGCGCCAATGGCTCGTCGGCGAACTTCGGCGTGCGTGTGGTGGGCGATGCGCACAACGTGATCGTCCAGAACATGACCATCGGTCTGCTGCAAGGCGGTGAAGATGCCGATTCGATTTCGCTGGAAGGCAACTCCAGCGGCGAGCCGTCCAAGATCTGGATCGACCACAACACCATCTTCGCCTCGCTCACCAAGTGTTCCGGTGCGGGCGATGCCTCCTTCGATGGCGGCATCGATATGAAGAAGGGCGTGCACCATGTCACCGTGTCCTACAACTATGTCTACAACTATCAAAAGGTCGCGCTCAATGGCTACAGCGACAGCGACACCAAGAACTCGGCTGCACGCACCACGTATCACCATAACCGCTTCGAGAACGTGGAATCGCGCTTGCCATTGCAGCGGCGCGGCTTGAGCCACGTCTACAACAACTACTTCAACAATGTGTTCACCTCAGGCATCAACGTGCGCATGGGTGGGGTGGCGAAGATCGAGTCGAACTACTTCGAGAACATCAAGAACCCGGTGACCTCGCGCGACAGCAGCGAGATCGGCTACTGGGACCTGATCAACAACTACGTTGGCAGCGGCATCACCTGGAGCACGCCGGACGGCAGCAAACCCTACGCCAATGCCACCAACTGGGTGAGCTCCAAGGTGTTCCTGGAGTCGCTGGGCTACATCTACACCGTGACACCGGCGGCACAGGTCAAGGCCAAGGTGATCGCCACGGCGGGTGCGGGCAAGAACCTGGCGGAGTGACCGGGCGCGCGCGGAGTCGCGAATGAGCGGCAGCGAGCACTGGTCAGGTGGACGTGGAGGGCGCGCAGGAAGCGCAGCGCTCTGGTCTACAGGACGATTCCGACGGGTGGCCGTCCATCTGAAGCTTGCACAGATGATTGCCCGTTGCTCTTGGCCGCATCAAGGCACATCTCCGGATTGTTCGGGGATGTGCCTTGCCCGTTTCTTGAAGACGAAAGGTCATGCGCGCGCTGCACGGGCCGACAGGCGGCAGCGTGCGCCGGCGGGTTGCCGGGCGTTGTCTGCTGCAAAGCCGAGCGCAAGGGTGCGATCGGGCGACATCGCCACTCCTTCCCCGGGCTGGCGTCAAGAGGCGCGGCAGGCGCTGCGACGCGGTATCGTGTCGCGATTCCATCCATGCAAGCCCGTCCATGCCGCTTCCGACCGATTCCGTTGCTGAGACCGCTGCGCCCGCCGCGCCTGCATTGCGCCATGCGCTGAAGCCGCGGCAATTGATGATGATGGGCCTGGGCACGGCGATCGGCGCCGGGCTGTTCCTGGGTTCCGGCGTGGGCATTCACGCGGCCGGGCCGGCGGTGCTGATCTCGTATCTGATCGCCGGGGCGTTGGTCATCATTGTGATGAACGCGCTGGGCGAAATGGCCGCCGCCAAGCCGGCCAGCGGGGCATTCTCGGTGTATGCCGCCGATGCGATGGGCCCGACGGCCGGCGCTACCGTGGGCTGGCTGTGGTGGTTTCAGATAGTGGTGGTGATTGCGGCAGAAGCGGTAGGCGCAGCCGGGCTGCTGGCCACGGTCTGGCCGGCGTTGCCGGTGCCGTTGCTCTCGTTGCTGTTCATGGCCACGTTCACTGCGATCAATCTGCTCGGCGTGCGCAACTTTGGCGAGTTCGAGTTCTGGTTCGCCATCCTGAAAGTGCTGGCGATCGTGGTGTTCCTGCTGATCGGCGTGGCGTTGCTGGCGGGCTGGTTGCCTGGGGTGGCGTCGCCCGGGCTGTCCAATTTCACCCAGAACGGCGGCTTTGCGCCGAAGGGCCTGGCCGGTATCGGCTCGGCGTTGCTGGTGGTGGTGTTCGCCTTCGGCGGCACCGAAATCGTCGCGGTGGCCGCAGCGGAAACCGCCGACCCGGGACGCAGCCTGGCGCGCACCATCCGCACCGTGGCCTGGCGCATCCTGGTGTTCTACATCGGGTCGATCAGCGTGATCGTGGCGGTGGTGCCATGGACCAGCGCCGCGCTCAGCTCGCCGTTTGCGGCCGTGCTGGAGGTGGCTCGCATTCCCGGTGCCGCCACGGCGATCACCCTGGTGGCGGTGGTCGCACTGCTGTCGGCGCTCAACGCCAATCTGTACGGCGCTTCGCGGATGATCTTCTCGCTGGCCCAGCGCGGCGAAGCGCCGCGGTTGCTGGCCAGGACCAGCGGCGAGCAGGTGCCGCTGGTGGCGGTGATCGCTAGCGTGTTGTTCGGCTTCGCCGCCGCAGCGTTGGAGTTGTTGTATCCGAACAAGGTGTTGCCAATGCTGCTCAACATCGTCGGCGCCACCTGCCTGCTGGTGTGGACGATCTCGCTGGTGTCACAACTGATCTTGCGCGCCCGCGCGGACCGTGCCGGCCTTGCGCTGCCGTTCCGCATGCGCGGCTATCCGTTTCTGACCGTGCTGGCGCTGGTCATCCTGGCCGTGATCTTCGTGTTGTTGGCCTCTTCGGCCGATACGCGCGCGCAATTCCTCTCGATGGTCGCGCTGACCGCAGTCATCGCAGCGGTCAGCGAAATCGCGCGACGCGTGCGCGCGCGGATGTGAGCGATGGTGGGCGTGGCTGGGTGCTGATGCGTTGTGTGCGATGACGGATTTGTAAGCTATAAGCAGCGGGCAGCCGCTCATGTGCGTGGGCAACGGGGAATTGCCCTCGCCGTTGCTGGCAACGTTGATGTGTTCCGGTTTTGGCCTGGCCACGGATCACGGCCTCAGCGGAGTGCGGCCGCAATCGCGCACGCGCGCTAACCCACCTGTCCAGGAGCCGCTGCGGGTGCACACCCAGGCCGTGGCCGATCAGCAGGCTCCTCGTCGCGGCATGCGCCGCCGCCGGCATGCGCGGCCGCATCGTCGCCAAAAGCGTCCAGGCCTCGTCCCGCCCTGGTTAGACGACGACGGGTCCAGTAACGAAAAACCGCCGCACCGATAGATTGCGCAGCGAAACGAGAATTGCGTCAGCAGTCCTGCGTTTTCCTCTCGGCCTGTGCATTCGTCTCGGGGATCTGATTGTCCAGTTCGGTTATTCTCATTCGAACGCACAGGCTCGACCCATCAAGGCGCACGAAGAATATCGGCCGGATATTCAATGCGGGAACGCGCGTTATGGGTCACTTCTTCAGACGTCATTGCCGGGGTTCGCCCATGCATGCAGTTTCATCCGACAACCTGGCTGATTTGCCTTCGCCGCTCACGCTGGAAGCAGTGCATGCGTTGGCGTGTCCGGTCGATACGCATCTGGATTCGCTGTATCTGTCGCGCCTAGGCGGCTTCGATTTCTGGAAGGGCGATTGGAAAGCGCATCGGCGTTCTCCGATCCTCTGGTTGATGTCCAAGACCTCACCGAGAGGCCGCAATCAACCGCTGATGTACCACGTGAGCGGCCCGGACTTTCTCGCCGGCGGCTATGGCGGTGCCTGTTTCAGTGCCCACGCACTTTGGGAAAACCTCGTCGGCGCGCCTTTTCTCGACCCCTGGAAACACTGGGTGGAGCATCGGCGCTATGTCCAGGAGATGGTGGCGGCGAGCGGCGGGCGAATGCGGCTGGCACGCAGCGCCGCCGAGCTACGCGCGATTCGCGCAGCGGGTCTGTGCTGCGCCATCCTGTCGTTGGAAGGTGCGCACATGCTTGGACCACGCGGGCGCCGCAGCCAGGCGCTGCGGATAGCGCGTCTGGAAAGTGCAGCCAGGGCCGGCGCCGCCTATCTGACGCTCAACCATTTCAGCCATACCGACATCTCCCAGGCCGGCTATGCATCGCTCAATCCGTGGCGCGAACGTCAGGGCGCGGGGCTGACGGAGTTTGGCCGGCAGGTGGTGGAGCGCTGCATCGATATCGGGCTTCTGGTGGATCTTTCGCATACCTCAAGCCAGGGGATACGCGACGCCTGCGGCATCTGCCTCCGTCGCAACGTGCCGGCCTTCGTTTCGCATGGCGCATCGCGCAGCGTCACGCGCGGTGTGGAAACGCGGCCGTCGCGTCACTTGGACCGGGCGCTCGACGACGCGGCGATCCGTGCCATCGTGCAGACCGGTGGCTGCATCAGCGTCATCCTGGCGCCGTACTTCTTGCAGCACTCCTATCTGGCCGATGGCACGCCGGACATGGATGCCGATCTTGCCTTCGTCGTCGGCTATTACGAAGCGTTCGCCCGACAGATTGCCGCCATGGGGATCGTGGAAGATCCATGGAAACACTTGAGTTTCGGCAGCGACTTCGATGGCGGCATTTCCAGCCTGCCGACCGGGATGCGCAGCGGTGCGGATCTGCCCAAGCTCACGCAGGCGATGCTGGATGCCGGCTGGCCGACGCAACGCATCGTCGATGTGTATAGCGGCAACTTTATGCGGATCTGGGAGCGGGTGCGGCCATAGCGTTCCGCCGACTTGGTTGGAAGGCATGGCATGGCGGGTCCTGCGTCGTCTGTCGACGTGCATTGATTGGCGCCCGGCACTCCGCAGCGACAGCGTTCGCGCCATTGGGTCGCCTCTGGCGCACGGCGCACGGCGCACTGCCTAGCGGAGGCAGGTGGTCCGACGCACCGCAGGACAAGGGCGGCAATTTGTCGCGGATGCGACGCCGTGTCGCATCGGGAACGGGCGCGACCGTCCCTATCATGATCGCCTAGCGCAGCAGCGTGCGCGCGATCGCCCGATGCAGTGCATCCCGGTGATCGACCTGCGAGCTGCACGTCGACGATCATTTTTCCTGGAGGGTTCTCCATGGACGCACTGCTGTTATCGCGGATCCAGTTTGGATTCGTCATCGCGTTCCACGTATTGTTTCCGGCATTCACCATCGGGCTTTCCAGTCTGCTGGCGTTTCTGGAATGGCGCTGGTTGCGCACGCGTCTGCCGGTCTGGCGCGAGCTGTATTTTTTCTGGCAGAAGATCTTTGCCGTGTCCTTCGGCATGGGCGTGGTCAGCGGCATCGTGATGGCCTTCCAGTTCGGGGCCAACTGGCCGGAATTGAGCCGCGTGGCCGGTGGCGTGATCGGGCCACTGCTGAGCTATGAAGTGCTCACCGCGTTCTTTCTGGAAGCCAGTTTCCTGGGCGTGATGATGTTCGGCTGGGGGCGTATTTCCGAGCGCCTGCATTTCCTGTCCACCTGCATGGTGGCGCTGGGCACGCTGTTTTCCACGTTCTGGATTCTTTCGTCCAATAGCTGGTTGCAGACCCCGGCCGGCTTTGATGTCATCGGCGGCATCGTGCATCCGGTCGACTGGTTGAAGATCATCTTCAATCCCTCGTTCCCGTACCGGCTTGCGCACATGGCGCTTGGCTCATTCATCACCACCTGCTTCGTGGTGGGTGCAGTGGGCGCGTGGTATCTGCATCGTGGCGTGCATCGCCAAGCCGGGCTGTGCATGCTGAAGCTGGCCGTGGTGTTTGCCGCGATCGCCGTACCGCTGCAGATCGTTGTCGGCGACATGCACGGCTTGAACACGCTCAAGCATCAGCCGATGAAGATCGCCGCGATGGAAGCGCACTGGCATGACGAAAAACAGGGCGAGGGATTCCCGCTGGTGGTGTTTGCGGTGCCCAACGCACAGGCCGAGCGTAACGACTATGAGGTGGCGATTCCGCGCCTGGGCAGCCTGATTCTGACCCACCGCCCGGATGGCAGCATCGCACCGCTGACGTCGGTGCCGGCAAGCGAGCGCCCGTCGGTGACGCCGGTGTTCTTCGCCTTCCGCATCATGGTAGGGATTGGCTCATTGATGCTGCTGGTGGCCTGGGTGTCTGCGTTCGCGTTGTGGCGCGGCAAGCTGGTGCACTGGCGCTGGTTGCTGGCGGTTTGGCGCTGGATGTTGCCGAGCGGCTTCATCGCGCTGATTTCCGGCTGGTTCGTCACCGAAATCGGCCGGCAGCCCTATGCGGTCTACGGCTTGTTGCGCACCGCCGATGCGGTGGGCCCGCAGTCTGCGCTGATGACGGCCATCTCGCTGGCGGTGTATGTAGCCGGCTACGCGTTCGTGTTCGGCTGGGGCATCTGGTACCTGGTCAAGATCGGCAAGCAAGGGCCCACCCCACATGCCGACGCGCCGCATCTGGACCATGGCGAACACACGCCCGCACGGCCGCTGTCGGCAGCCGACGAATCGATCGACGGAGCCGCATGATGGAGATGACGAGCGTCTTGCCGGTGGCGTGGTTTGCGGTGATCGGCTTCGGGGTGCTGATGTACGTCGTGCTGGACGGGTTCGTGCTCGGCATCGGCATCCTGGCGCCGTTCCGCAAGGACGAAGCGCAGCTGGATCTGATGATGAACACCGCCGCGCCGATCTGGGACGGCAACGAAACCTGGCTGGTGCTCGGCGGGGCAGGGCTGCTGGCCGCATTTCCCAAGGCGTATGCGGTGATCTTGTCGGCGCTGTATCTGCCGGTGCTGTTGATGGTGATGGCCTTGGTGTTCCGCGGCGTGGCCTTCGAATTCCGTTTCAAGGCGCATCGCTCGCGGCGCTTGTGGAGCAATGCGTTTGCCGCCGGTTCGATCCTGGCCACTTTCGCGCAGGGCGTGATCCTGGGCGCCCTGGTGCAGGGTCTGCCGATCGAGAACGACCGTTATGTCGGCGGCATCTGGGGCTGGTTCAGCCCGTTCGCGATGTTGACGGGCGCCGCCTTGGTGTTCGGCTATGCGCTGCTCGGCAGTACCTGGCTGATTCTCAAGACAGAAGGCCATGTGCAGCAGTTGGCGCGGCAGTTGAGTCGACCGTTGACCATCAGTGTGTTGATCTTCATCGGCCTGGTCAGCGCCTGGTTGCCTTCGCTGCAGTCGCATGTGATGGAGCGCTGGTTCAGTGGCACGCACTATCTGTGGCTGATGCCGATGCCGCTGCTGGTGGCCATCGTGGGGGTTGCGCTGTGGCGTGCGAGCGAGGCCGCACGCTCGGATGCGCTGCCATTCCTGCTGGCGATGGGCCTGTTCGTGCTGGGCTTTTTGGGCCTGGTGCTGGGCATGTGGCCGTATCTGGTGCCGCCGGTCTACACCCTCTGGCAGGCTGCCGCACCGCCGTCTTCGCAGCTGTTCGCGATGGTGGGGCTGGTCATGTTGCTGCCCCTGATCCTGGGCTACACGGTATGGTCGTACCGCGTATTCCGCGGCAAGATCACCGCTGACAACGGCTATCATCACTAAGAGCTGCTAACAAAACGACTGCGCAGCCGCCAGGCGGGCGCGGCTGGTGCTCGGAATCGGCATGTACCACGCGAACACTTCGGTTCCTGTGCGCCGTCCGCACCACCTGACGACTGCTCGCTACGTTTTGTCAGCCGCTCTAAGGCGCATTGGCCGTGTCATGCCGGCACGCGGGCGCAGTGCCGGCGTGGCGCTGCACACCGTCAGCGCAGGCGCTGCTTGAACATCCATTCCCACATCGCCGGGTCCGCATAGGTTGCGTCCCAGGCATTGTGATTGCCCTGCGGATATTCGCTGTAACGTACATTGGCACCGACGCCCTTCGCGGCGCGGTACAGCGCGCGGTCGTCGTGCGGCGGCACCGAATCGTCCTTGGCGCCATGGAACATCCAGATCGGCACGTGCTTGAGTTGCGTCACTGCCGCGGTGTACGGGTCCGCTTCCTTCGCCACCAGGCTCACGTACAAGGTGCGGCGCTCATCGCGCGGTGCCTTGAGCGCGCCGCAGATCGGCACGATCGCCGCAAACCGCTGCGGCTGCATCAGCCCGATTTCCCAGGCGCCATAGCCACCCATCGAAATGCCGGTGAGGTAGGTGCGCTGCGGGTCGGCACCGAACTCGGCGCTGGCCGCGTCCAGCGCTGCGATCGCCATGCGCGCATTGATGCCCATCCACTCCTCGTCCTCGGGCACTTGCGGCAGCACGACAAGTGCGGGGAAGTCGGCGGTGTGTTCGCTCAAGTACGGGCCCACACCGACTTCGGCCTGGTCGCGCCCGTTATCGCCGCGCTCGCCCGAGCCATGCAGGAACAGCACGATGGGCCGCGGCTGCGGCACCTTGGACGCGGGCACGAACACTTGATAGCGGTACAGGCGCCCTTCCAGTTTCAACGTGCGGGTGACGAAGTGGCCGCGGCGTTCGTCGTGGTGGCGCTCAGTCATGCTGGAACAGCCGGCCAGCAATAGCGCAAAGGCAATGACAACAAGACAACGACGAATCACGCAGCTCTCCCGACCGATCACATGGGTGCAGTATTACCGCATGCCGGTGCGCTGGCGTGTCGATGCGCGGCGATTCCGGTCGAATATTCATCTGCTTGTCGGCATCGCATGCATGGCCGCTGGGCCCAGGCACCGCAAGGTCAGGGCAGCAGTATCAACGTGGCCAGGCCCAGGAAGCTCAAAAAGCCCATCACGTCGGTCAATGTGGTCAGGATCACGCCACCGGCCAATGCCGGATCGAAGCCCAACCGTTTCAGCGTCACCGGCACCAGCACTCCGCCGAAGGCGGCAGTGAGCATGTTCACCGTCAACGCGGTGCCGATTACCAGCGAGAGCATCGGTTGCCGGAACCAGGCCAGCACGATCAAGCCAAGCCCGATGCCCAGGCACAGCCCGTTGATCAGCGCGACAGTGAGTTCTTTCTTGAGCAGGGTCATCACGTTGGACGAGCCGATCTGGCCGAGTGCCAGACCGCGCACCATCAGTGCCAGCACCTGGGTGCCGGCATTGCCGCCCATGCCGGCAACGATCGGCATCAGCGCCGCAAGCGCCACCAGTTTTTCGATGGTGCCTTCGAACCTGCTGACCACGCTGGACGCCAGAAACGCGGTGCACAGATTGATGCTCAGCCAGATCAGGCGGCGCCGGAATGCGCGCCGTGCCGGGCTGAACATGTCTTCGTCTTCGTCCAGGCCGGCCGCGCTCATGGCCTGGTGCTCGGCCTGCTCGCGGATGATGTCGACCACGTCGTCGATGGTGATGCGGCCGAGCAGGATGTTGTTGTCGTCCACCACCGGCGCGGAGATCCAGTCGTGGTCGGAGAAGCGCCGCGCCACTTCGTCCGAACCGTCGCCGACATCGATGGCCGGTTGCTCGTCGTCGATCAGCCGGTTGACCGGCGTACTGTCTTCGTGGGTGACCAGCGCCGCCAGCGGCACACGGCCCAGGTATTGGTGGCGCCGGCTCACCACGTACAGGTGATCGGTGTGGTCGGGCAGCTCGCCGCGCAGGCGCAGATAGCGCAGCACCACGTCCACGTTGACGTCGGCGCGAACGGTGACCACGTCCGGGTTCATCAGACGCCCGGCGGTGTCTTCCGGATACGACAGCACCTGCTCGAGCCGCTCGCGGTTTTCGCGGTCCATCGACTTGAGCACTTCATCGATGACGGTGTCGGGCAGGTCTTCGACCAGGTTGGCCAGATCGTCGATGTCCAGGTCTTCGACCGCAGCCACGATCTCGTCCGGGTCCATGTCGGCCAGCAGGCTTTCGCGCACTTCGTCGCCGACGTGCAGCAGCACCTCGCCATCGTCTTCCGGATCGACCAGCCCCCACACCACTTCGCGCTTGCCGGGTGGCAGCGATTCGAGCAGGTTGCCGATTTCCGCCGGCGCCAGCGTATTGACCAACCGGCGTACCGGCCCGAGGCGTCCGCTATCCAGCGCGTCGGACAGCAGGCGTAGCTGGCGCGCGGTTTTGTCGTGGCGGACGGCTTCGGCCATGCGCGGCTTCCCGGAAGAGTGGACGCGCCATCGGTAAAGGACGCGGTGCTGGGTCAGCGAGGCATTATCGCTTGCGCATGGTGACGAAACATACAGGGTCGCTGCCGCGCGCTTGCGCAGGGCGTGCGCGGTGGACGCAGCCAAGCCGCGAGGGCTGCTGAAGGTGGATGGAGCGGTACGCGATTGACGATGCAGGCGGCATCGTCGATGCGCTTTTCGACCAAGGAAGCGATCAAAGCGGTGCGAGCGGGCGTGACCGGCGCGCAGCAATCGCACTGTCCAAGCGGTGCATGCCGATTCGCAGCACCGTCTGGGCCAGCCGCAGGGCTGCGAAATCGTGTCGAACGCCGTTTTGAAGGAAACGCAGGTCTTGAAGCATCGGCCGCGCTGCCGGGCCGGGTGCGTGCCGCAATTACCGCAGCAACCCCTGCGCATGGCCAGTCAGCCATTTTTCGATGCCCTTGCGATCGCGGGCGCGCAGCAATTTTTCGCCGTGCACGCGCAAGTCGCCCAGATGGGTGTCGCGCACCGCGCGGCGCACTTCCAGCAAGGTGGCCGGATGCAGGCTGAACTCGGTGAGCCCCAACGCCAGCAGCATCGGCACGAAGCGCGGATCGCCGGCGATTTCGCCGCACACCGCGACCGGCTTGCCGTAGGTGCGCCCGGTGGCGATGACCTGCGCGATCAGTCGGAGGACGGCGGGATGCAGGGGCGAGTACAGCTCGCCCAACGCCTCGTTGTTGCGATCCACCGCCAGCAGGTACTGCACCAGGTCGTTGGTGCCGATGGACAGGAAATCGATATCGTCGATGAAGCAGTCCAGCGCCAATGCCGCAGCCGGCACTTCGATCATCGCGCCCAGCGGAATGTGCTCGGCGATCTCGTGGCCTTCCTCGCGCAGCTGCGCGGTGAGCTTCTTCAACTGCTTGCGCAACTGCAGGATTTCTTCGCGGCCGCTGACCATCGGCACCAGGATGCGCACCGGCCCGTAGCCGGACGCCCGCAGGATCGCGCGCAATTGCGCCTGCGCCACCGCCGGCCGCGCCAGCGACAGGCGCACACCGCGCAGACCCAGCGCCGGGTTGTCCTCATCGCTGAGTGTCAGACCGGTGCGGTCGGCCTTGTCGGCGCCCAGGTCCAGGGTGCGGATGGTGACCGGGCGGCCGCTCATGCCCAGCACGGTGTCGCGGTAGGTGTGGAACTGTTCGTCTTCGTCCGGCAGCTCGTTGCGCTGCAGGAACAGGAATTCGGTGCGATACAAGCCCAGGCCGCTGGCCCCGAGCGCATGCGCGTTGGCCACGTCTTCCAGCGATTCGGCGTTGGCCAGCAGGGTGATATCGACGTTGTCGCGCGTGCGCGTGGGCTTGGAGCGTAGCCGGCCCAGCTCGCGCTGTTCCTTGGCCAGCGCGCGCAGGCGCTCACGGTAGTCGCGCAGATGTTCGGGCTTGGGGTCGACGATCACCTGGCCCGAGCCGGCATCGACGATCAACACATCGCCATCTTCGATGCGCTGCAGCGCGTCGCTGACGCCTACCACCAACGGCAGGTGCAGGCTGCGCGCCAGGATCGCGCTGTGCGACAGCGTGCTGCCGGCGGTGGTGACGATGCCGACCACGCCTTGCGCCTGCAGCTGCGCCAGCTCGGAAGGTGCCACGTTGTCGCACACCAGGATCTCGCCGGCCACCCCCTTGAGGTCGGGTGCGCGCTTGTGCAGGAACGCATGGATGCGGCCGATCACGTGATCCAGATCGTCCATGCGGCTCTTGAGGTACGCATCCTCCATCCCGTCGAACACCGCCGCCAGGCGGTCGCGCTGCACACGCAAGGCATAGTCGGCGCTGTAACGGTGGGTGCGGATCAGCTCATCCAGGCCTTGCAGCAGCTCGGGGTCGTCAAGCAGCAATGCATGCAGCTCGAGAAATTCGCCGACCTCGCGCGCCAGTGCGCCGTGCAGGCGGTCGCGCAGCTGCTGCATTTCGACCCGTGCCGACGCGATGGCGGCATGCAGGCGCTGCAGCTGCGTTTCCACCTGATTGGCGGGCACGCGTTGTTCGGCCACTTCCAGGGTATGGCTCTGGCGCACGCGCGCGCGGCCAAGCGCGTTGCCGCGTGCAGCGCCATGTCCGCGCAGGCGCAGGCTCATGCGCGTCCCTGGCGCGGCGGCGCCGTGTCGGTCGCAACGGCCCCGACGCCGCGCATGCTCAGCTGTCCTCGTCGAAACGACGCTCGAACAGGTCCACCAGCGCCTGCAAGGCCTCGGCTTCATCTTCGCCGTCCAGCCGCACCACCACGCTGGTGCCCTGGCCTGCGGCCAGCAACATCACGCCCATGATGCTCTTGGCATTCACCTCGCGCCCCTTGGCCGCCAGGGTGGCGTTGCTGCGATACGACGACAGCGTCTGCACCAGCTTGGCGGTGGCCCGCGCATGCAGTCCGAGTCGGTTGGAAACTATGAGTTCGCGTTCAAGCATCGTCGATGATCGCTCCGTTGCGGGTACCGGCCGCCGCAGTGGCGGGCAGCTCCTGCAGTCCTTGTTCGGGGTAGTTCATCACGCGCAGCAGCATCGGCAGGCTCAGCGCGGACACCCGGCGAACCGGGGTGCCCAGCTTGGCCAGACGGTTGGCCAGATTGCTGGGGCTGGCGCCGTACAGGTCGGTCATGACCAGCACGCCGTCGCCGCTGTCGACCCGGCGCATCGCCGACGATGCCTGGGGCAGCAACGCGTCCAGGTCTGCATCGAACGGCACATCGAATGCTTCGGTCTTCAACGGCAACTGCCGCAATAGCCCCGTCGCCACGTTCAACAACGCTGCGCCGATGCCGGGATGAGTAATGAGGAGAATGCCACAGGCCATGCCGAAACGTTAACAGGTCAGCATGACTGCGCGATAGCGTTTGCCCGCACAGATGCGTTGCGGACTGAATAGACGTTTAGGACCGCTGCAGCGACGTGGCGGCAGCATGTGTCGCCATCGTGCGCACCGTGCGCTGCATACGTGGCGCCGATGTGTGCCTTGCAGCGTCAGCAGTGCGGCCTGCATGGCAAGCGAGCGCTGCCGTTTTCCCTGTAGCGAGCATGGGCACGTAGCCATGCGCGGCGGAATACCTCCGACGCATTGGTCGTGCAGCGTTGCATGGCGCGTCGAACGAGAACGCCAAGCGATGTTCGGGGCGTCGGCGATCCAGTCGCATCAGCTACAGCGTCGTCGGCCTGCGCAGCGTCGCCACACGCCAGCCACCGCGCAAGCATTCCAACCTAAGAAGTAAGGCTAGCGAGCGTGTTGTTCTCAACATAGGTGCAGCTCGCTCACGTCGCAGGATGCCGCTGTAACGAATCCCGAATCCCGAATCCCAGCCCCTCAGTCCTGCTCGCGATGAAACGTCGCCACTTCCGGCCAGCCCTGTTCGCGCGCATGTCGAGCCATGCGTTCGGCCATGTACACCGAGCGGTGCTTGCCGCCGGTGCAACCGAAGGCGATGGTCACGTAGCTGCGGGTGTCGTTGCGCAGCCGCGGCAGCCAGGTGTCGAGCAGGTCCACGATCTGCGCGCTGTAGCGTTGCACGTCGGCCTCGTTGTCCAGATACTCGCGCACGCCGGCATCGCGGCCGGTGAGTGGGCGCAGCTCCGGATCCCAATGCGGATTGGGCAGCACGCGCGCATCGAACACGAAGTCGGCTTCGGCCGGCACGCCGCGCTTGTAGGCGAACGATTCGAACAGCAGCGACAGCCGGTCATGGGAACCAAGCGCGAACTCGGTGACCACGCGGCGGCGCAATTGATGCACGTTGAGCGTGCTGGTGTCGATGACGGCATCGGCCTGCGTACGCAACGGTTCGGTCAACTGGCGCTCGCGGGTGATCGCTTCCGGCAGCGCCAGGCCGAGATGGCTGAGCGGGTGGCGGCGGCGGGTATCGGCATACCGCTTGATCAACGCCTCGTCGCTGGCTTCGAAAAACAGCAATCGCGCCTCGATGCCGTATTCCTGCGCAGCCTGGCGCCACTGCGCCAGCTGGGTCAGGTCGCTACGGCTGCGCACATCGATGCCCACCGCCAGGCGCTGGTCGCCGACCGGGTTGCCACGCAGACGGCTTTTGACGAAGTCCGGCAGCAGCTCGACCGGCAGATTGTCCGAGCAATAGTAGTCCAGGTCTTCGAAGGTCTTCAGCGCGACCGATTTGCCCGAGCCGGATAGCCCGCTCACGATCATCAGCGTGGAGGGCGCGATACTCATGGCGTGCGTCGCTCCAGCAGGTTGCTATGGCGGGCGATGAACATCGCTGCCGGGTCGATGCCTTTGGTGCGCAGGATATGCAGCCGGGTCGCCGCTTCGGTCAGCACGGCCAGATTGCGGCCGGGCATGACCGGCAGGGTGATCAGCGGGACGTCCAGGTCCAGCACATGGCGGCTGCCCGAATCGCCGGTCAGACGCTCGTAGCCGGACGGCGTCGGCTCGGTCATCGGCCGGGTCAGGTGTACGATCAGGCGCAGGTACTTGTTCTTCTTCACCGCGGTGTCGCCGAACATGTCGCGTACGTTCAAGACGCCCAGGCCGCGTACTTCCAGCAAATCCTGGAGCAATTCGGGGCAGGTGCCGTCGAGCACGTCGGGCGCGATCTGGGTGAACTCGGGGGCATCGTCGGCCACCAGCCGGTGACCGCGGCTGAGCAGTTCCAGCGCCAGCTCGCTCTTGCCCGAGCCGGCTTCGCCGGTGATCAGCACGCCGATCGAGTAGATCTCCATGAACACGCCATGCAAGGTGACCCGCGGCGCCAGCGTGCGCGCCAGATGGTAGGAGAGGTGGTTGAGCAGTTCGTGGCCGCGCTTGGACGAGATCCACAGCGGCGTATTGGATTCGTCCGCCGCCGCGCGCAGATCTTCCGGGCATGACTGGTTCTTGCTGATCGCCAGCGCCAGCGGTTGCACCTGGATGATCTTTTCGATGGTTTCCCAGCGCTGCCGCGCATCCAGCGAGTCCAGCCAGGCCAGTTCCTCGGTGCCCAGGATCTGCACCTTGTTGGGATAGATCACATTGAGGTAGCCGGCCAGCGACGGGCGCCGTGCGTTGTTGCTGTTGGCCTGGATCTCGCGGTGCTCGCCCTTGGGGCCGGCGACCCAGCGCAGGGCCAGCTTGTCGCGCTGCTGGTCGAACAGTTCGCGTGCGGTGATGCTGGTATTCATGCCGCGCTCGCCTGCGCGGGCGGCACGTCGGCCAGCAGCGCCATCAGGGCATCGGCGTTGGGTGCGGTGCGCAAGTTCCGACGGAAGTCGGCATCGGAGAACCGTTCGGCCAGCTCGGACAGCAGCATCAGGTGCTGGTGGGTGTAGTGCGCCGGCACGGCCATGGCGAAGACCAGATCCACCGGCTCGTCGCTGCCGAAGGGCACCGGCGTGTCCAGCCGCAGCAAGGCCCCGCGTGGCTCGGTGAGGTTGGGGCAGCGCCCATGCGGAATGGCGATGCCATGGCCAATGGCGGTACTGCCCAGGGCCTCGCGCTCGCACAGGTTGGCGTAGAGCTCGTCGGCGCCGGCCTGACGACAGGAGAGCAGATCGGCGGCGGCATGCAGGACGGTGTCGCGATCGGCGGCCGGCGACACCAGGGTGCGCACGGCCGCCATCAGATCGGTTAAAGGCATGGGGGCATCAGGCGGGAAGCGTCATGCGGGATTGTCGCGCACCTCGCGGGCGTGGTGGTTACATTTCTTCTCTTTGTGCTTGAGGACCAGGCGGTCGAGCTTGTCGACCAGCAGGTCGATGGCCGCATACATGGTGGAACCGCTGGCATCTGCGTGCAGGGTGCGACCGGGAAGGTTGACGGTGGCGACCACGTGGTGGTCCGGCTTGCGGACGGCCAGCTGCGTTCGGACTTCGCAGTGCTGGTCGAAATGGCGCTGCAGTCGCTGCAGCTTGCTTGCCACGTACTCCCGCAGGGCGGGGGTCACTTCAAGCTGGTGGCCATACGTCTCGATACGCATCGGATACCTCCATTGGTCGGTGGGCCAATGAACCGTTCCGGGGATCCGACAAACCCGGCGCAGGCCGGCGTTGCGGTGGTTGCAACGTCAGGCGATGCGCACGCGTTCGTGGGAGGCGGAAATGTTCATGGCCTCACGATACTTCGCAACGGTGCGCCGCGCCACTGGGACGCCGGATGTTTTCAGCAGATCGGCCAGCTTGGCGTCGGAAAGCGGCTTGCGCGGGTTTTCCGCATCGATCAGGCGCCGGATCATGGCCTGGATGGCAGTGCTGGAGGCCTCGCCGCCGCTGTCGGTGTCGATGCCGGAGGCGAAGAACGCGCGCAGCGCAATGGTGCCGCGCGGGGTGCGCACGTACTTGCGGGCGATTGCGCGGGAAATGGTGGACTCGTGCAGGCCGAGCTCGCCTGCGATCTCGCGCAGCGTCAACGGGCGCAAGGCCTGCGCACCGAACTCCAGGAACCCGGCCTGATGTTCCAGCAGGCAGCGCACCACCCGCAGCAGGGTTTCGCCACGCGCCTCCAGGCTCTTGAGCAGCCAGCGCGCCTCCTGCAACTGGCCGCGCAGATAGCCGGCATCGGATTCGCCGCAGCTGCGGATCAGGTTTTCGTAGCCGCGGTGAATGGTGACCTTGGGCTGCGCGCGGCCGGCCAGCGCAGCCCGCCAGACCCCGCGCTGGCGCCAGATCACGCAGTCGGGAACAACGTAGGTGTCCTGCGACAGGTCGCCGATCTGTTTACCCGGGCGCGGGTCCAGCGAGCGCACCAGCTGCACCGCCTGTTCGACATCGGCAGTGGAGCGCTTGAGCTCGTGCGCCAGCCCGGCCACGCCGGCGCGCGGCAGCCGTTCCAGCGGGCCGGCAACGATCTGCAGCGCCAGCTCGCGGCCAGGCGTGTCCGCATCGAGCACCCCCAGCTGCAGTGCCAGGCATTCGCCCAGCGTGCGCGCGCCCACGCCCACCGGGTCGAAGCGCTGGATCTGATGCAGGACGGTGAGCACGTCGGCCTCGTCGACCGCTGCGCCCAGCGCGAGGGTTTCGAGAATGGCCGACAGTGGTTCGCGCAGGTAGCCGTCTTCGTCGAGGGCGTCGATCAGCATCGCGCCGATCTGGCGGTCGCGCGGCGACAGCGGCGACAGATGCAACTGCCACAAGAGGTGGTCGGCCAATGTTTCGGATTCGGCCACGCGCTCTGCGGCATCGCCGGACTCGTCGTCGTCGAAGCTGCCGCCGCTGCCCGAGCCGGTCCACTGCAGCTCGTCCTGCGACCAATCGTCGTCGCGCTCGGCAGGCGCGACTTCTTCGCGCTGGGGTTCTTCGGTGGACGCGGACGGGGCGGATTCCACCGCGATGTCGCTGGCGGCATGCGCGGCTTCGTCGGCCCATTCCAGCAGCGGATTGGTTTCCACGGCCTCGGCGATTTCCACTTCCAGCTCGGTGGTGGACATCTGCAATAGCTTGATCGCCTGACGCAACTGCGGCGTCATGACCAACTGCTGTCCTAGCGATGTCTGGAGCCGGGCTTTCATGCGGGCACTGACTGGAAAAAACGTTGGCGCGGCGACGCGCTCAAAGGCGGAAAGTTTCCCCCAGATACACGCGACGGACGTCGGGATTGGCTAGCAACGTGTCTGGTGCCCCCTGCGCCAGTACGCCTCCCTCGGCGAGGATATACGCGCGGTCGCAGATTCCCAAGGTCTCGCGCACGTTGTGGTCGGTGATCAGCACGCCGATGCCACGCTCCTTGAGGTGGATGATGATGCGCTGGATCTCGCCGACCGAAATCGGGTCCACGCCGGCGAAGGGTTCGTCCAGCAGCATCATGCGCGGCTTGGCCGCCAGCGCACGTGCGATCTCGCAACGTCGCCGTTCGCCGCCGGAGAGGCTGGCGCCGAGCTGATCGGCCACATGGGTGATCTGCAGTTCTTCCAGCAGCGAGACCAGTTCCTTCTCACGGCCGGCGTTGTCCAGTTCCTCGCGCAGCTCCAGCACCAGGCGGATGTTGTCGGCCACGGTGAGCTTGCGGAAGATCGACGGCTCCTGCGGCAGATAGCCGACGCCCAGCTTGGCGCGTGCGTACATCGGTTCGGCAGTGAGGTCGCGGCCATCCAATTCGATACGGCCGGCATCGGCTTCGACCAGACCCACGATCATGTAGAAGCAGGTGGTCTTGCCGGCGCCATTGGGGCCGAGCAGACCGACCACTTCGCCGGACTCGAGCGTGAGGCCGAACTCCTTGACCAC
Source organism: Xanthomonas citri pv. citri (assembly GCF_000961215.1). NCBI lineage: Bacteria > Pseudomonadati > Pseudomonadota > Gammaproteobacteria > Lysobacterales > Lysobacteraceae > Xanthomonas > Xanthomonas citri. Next base: position 3,450,124 of record NZ_CP008998.1, on the reverse strand, counting down.
TTCGCGTTGCTTGTACTTCTTGCGCAGACCGGTGGCGACCAGCATTACTTCTTCCCCTGCGGCTTGGCAGCGGGCTTGGCGGCCGGTGTCGCCGCAGGCGTTGCAGCGGCAGGCGCCGCATTTTTCGGCTGGATGATGGTGCGCACCCGGCTGCCATCGCCGCCGCTCTGCATGTTGCCGGTCTTGGTGTTGTAGACCATGCGCTGGCCGGCGTTGGTGCCCTTGGGCGAATCGACCTTGTAATTGCCGGTCAGGATGATGATCTCATCGGCGACCTTGTATTCGATGTTGTCGGCCTGGCCGTGCATCGTGGCGCCGTCGTCCATCTCCTGCTTGAGCGTGGCCTGCTTGCCGTTGAGCACCACGCGATCGGTCTGGCCGTTCTTCTGGAAGATGTCGGCGGTGTCGGCGTGGATTTCCAGCGTGCCCTGGGTGATCACCACATTGCCGCTGAAACGGCACTTGCCGCTGTCGTCGAGCATGTTGCAATCGTTGGCATTGGAGTCGATCGCCATCGGCTGGTTGCGATCGCTGGTCTTGGCCATTGCCAACGCAGGCAGCAGCAGTGCGGCAAACGCCAGTTTAGCGGGCAGCATTCGGTTCATAGCGGGTCTTGACCTGAGAGAGGAGCTTGTACTGGCGTGATTTGAGGTCGGCTTCGAAGCCGACGCCGCTCTGCATGATACCCGGGCGGGTCATGGTCACTGGTGCGTCGGTCTTGGCGATGTTCTGTTGCGGGAACACGTCCAGGCTTTGGGTGCGGAACGTGGTTGGCGCGGTGGCGCCGCCGGTCGGGCTGTCGCCCTCGACATCGCCGCGCAGGCGCAATTGGGTGCCGTCCGGGTTGACCCAGCCGGTCTTGGAGCGCAGGGTCCACGGCAGATTGGCGTTGTCGGGCATCAGGAACACCGGCGTGGTGATGTCTGCGGTCTGGTCGGCACGGTTGCGATGCATTTCCGGCGCGCGCAGCGTCATCGACTCCTTGCCGCTCTGCTTGTCCAGGGCAATCAGCTCGAAGTCGCGCAGGATGTAGTCCGCGCCGGACTCCTGCACGGCCGCGGCGGCCGGACGCGCGCGCTGCTTCCAGGCCGACCAGCCGGATATCACGGCGGCGACGAACAGCACGACGCCCAGGGTGGTGCGCCAGTTCCAATTCATGCCGAGAACCTTTCGATGATGCGTTCGACCTGGCCTTGTGCAGCCAGCACCACATCGCAGACTTCGCGCGCGGCACCTTCGCCGCCACGGGCGCGGGTGTGCCACTGCACGCGCTCGGCGATCCATGGGTGCGCGTTGGCCGGCGCCACCGGCAAGCCGACCGCCAGCAGGGCGGGCAGGTCGGGGAGGTCATCGCCCATGAACAGCACCTGGTCCAGCGACAGGCCGTGCTCCTGGCACAGCGCCAGCACTGCCAGGCGCTTGTTCTTGACCCCGATCTGCACATGCAGGCCCAGATCCTGCCCGCGCTTTTCCGCCGACAGGCTGGCGCGCGCAGTGATCAGCGCGACCTGGATGCCGGCGTGGTCGAGCTGCTTGAGACCCTGGCCGTCGAGCACATTGAACGCTTTGCTCTCGTGGCCGGCGTGGTCGTAATACAGGCGGCCATCGGTCAGCGTGCCGTCGACGTCGAAACAGGCCAGGCGGACGCGCGCGGCGCGCTCGATCAGCTCGGCTGGAAGGTGCTGCAAAGGGGAATAGGGCATCGGCACGAATCGGTGAGAACGGGGTCCGGCGGTTGAAAACTGAACCTGTTAAACCACCTTGGCGCGCAACAGGTCGTGAATGTTCAATGCGCCCACCGCGCGGTGCTGCGCATCCACCACGATCAGGCCGTTGATCTTGTAGTCCTCCATGAGCCGCGCGGCCTCGGCGGCCAGCTGGTCGGCGCCGATGGTGCGTGGGTTGCGCGTCATCACCTGCGCGATGCCGGCGCTGCGCACGTCGATGTCGCTGTCCAGCGCGCGGCGCAGGTCGCCGTCGGTGAACAGCCCGATCAGATGGCCGTCGGCGTCCACCACGGCAGTCATGCCCAGCCGCTTGCGGCTCATTTCCATCAACGCCTCGCTCAGGCTGGCGTCTTCGCGCACACGCGGCAGGTCCTCGCCGGCGTGCATCACATCGGTGATGTGCAGCAGCAGGCGCCGGCCCAGGCTGCCGGCCGGGTGCGAGCGCGCGAAGTCGTCGGCGGTGAAGCCGCGCGCATCCAGCAGCGCAACCGCCAGTGCATCGCCCATCGCCAGCGAGGCGGTGGTGCTGGAGGTGGGGGCCAGATGCAGCGGGCAGGCTTCGGCCGACACGCTGACGTCCAGGTGCACGTCGGCGGCCTGGGCCAGGGTGGAACTGGTGCGGCCGGTCATGGCGATGATCGGGTTGCCCTGGCGCTTGAGCACCGGCAGCAGCATGCGCACTTCGTCCGATTCCCCGGAGTACGACAGCGCCAGCACGATGTCGGCCTCGGTGATCATGCCCAGGTCGCCGTGTCCGGCTTCGCCCGGGTGCACGAAGAACGCCGGGGTGCCGGTCGAGGCGAGGGTGGCGGCGATCTTGCGCGCCACATGGCCGGACTTGCCCATGCCGGTGGCGACCACCCGGCCGCGCGAGGTCAGCACCAGCCGGCAGGCCGCGGCGAACTCGCGGCCGATGCGTGCGCCCACGCTGGCCAGCGCCTCGCGCTCGATCTCCAGCACGCGCTGGCCGCTGGCGACCAGGGTGGCGTCGCTGACGGTGGCGGAGGGCAGGTGCGAGACAGCCATGCAGGACTCGGGCGAAGAGTAGAATGTGCGCTCATTTTATGAGGAAACGCCCTTTGGACGCCGAAACCATCCGTAAACTCATCGAATCCGGCTTGCCCGAAGCCCGCGTCGACGTGCACGGCGACGACGGCGTGCACTTCGAGGCCACCGTGGTCAGCCCCGCATTTATCGACAAGGCGCCGCTGGCGCGGCACCGCATGGTGTATGCGACCCTGGGCGAGCTGATGGGCGGGGCGATCCACGCGCTGCAGCTGAAGACGCTGACGCCCGAAGAAGGCTGAACGCAGCCGCCGAGCGGGCTGGGCCGGAGCGGTGCGCAGGGCGGGCCGGGAATCGGGATGCACCTGCATCGCCTCGGCCGGCGTCGTCCACGCTCACGCAGTGGTTGCGTCCAGCGCGTCTCGGGCCGTACCCGGCGTGGCTCGATCCCCGGCGCCACCACGCGCCGCGTGCACCATGATCGATACGTCCCGCACTTCATTCCCCCGACATCCCTTCTACTTTCGGATTTCTTAAGATTCCCATGGCAAAAATCGTAGTGACCGGCGGCCAAGCGCTGCATGGCGAAGTCCATATTTCCGGTGCCAAGAACGCAGTGCTGCCGATCCTGTGCGCGACCCTGCTGGCCGACGCGCCAGTGGAAATCAGCAACGTGCCGCATCTGCACGACGTGATCACCACGGTGAAATTGCTCAGCGAGCTGGGCGCCGAGGTCACCATCGACGAAGGCACGCTGGCCAAGGGCCGCTCGATGCTGGTCGACCCGCGCTCGGTCACCCATCAGGTTGCGCCGTATGAGCTGGTCAAGACCATGCGTGCCTCGATCCTGGTGTTGGGCCCGCTGCTGGCGCGCTACGGCACTGCAGAAGTCTCGCTGCCCGGCGGTTGCGCGATCGGTTCGCGCCCGGTGGACCAGCACATCAAGGGCCTGCAGGCACTGGGTGCCGACATCAGCGTGGAAAACGGCTACATCAAGGCCACCAGCAATGGCCGCCTGAAGGGTGCTCGCTACGTATTCGACATGGTCAGCGTCACCGGCACCGAGAACGTGCTGATGGCTGCGGTGCTCGCCGAGGGCACCACGGTGCTGGAAAATGCGGCGATGGAGCCGGAAGTCACCGACCTGGCCGACTGCCTGATCGCACTCGGTGCGCGGATCGAAGGCGCCGGCACCCCGCGCATCGTGGTGCAAGGCGTCGAGCGGCTGGGCGGCGGGCACCATGCGGTGCTGCCGGACCGCATCGAAACCGGTACCTTCCTGGTCGCTGCGGCGATGACCGGCGGCAGCGTCACCGTGCGCCGCGCGCGCCCGGAAACGCTGGACGCAGTACTGGACAAGCTGACCGAGGCTGGCGCCACCATCACCACCACCGCCGACAGCATCACGCTGGACATGCAAGGCAAGCGCCCGCGCGCGGTCAGCCTGACCACCGCGCCGTACCCGGCGTTTCCCACCGACATGCAGGCGCAATTCATGGCGCTCAACTGCGTGGCCGATGGCGTGGGCGTGATCAACGAAACCATCTTCGAAAACCGCTTCATGCACGTCAACGAGCTGCTGCGCCTGGGCGCGGATATCCAGGTCGAAGGTCATACCGCCATCGTGCGCGGTGCCGAACGCCTGAGCGGCGCGCCGGTGATGGCGACCGACCTGCGCGCGTCGGCGTCGCTGATCCTGGCAGGCCTGGTCGCCGATGGCGACACCACCATCGATCGCATCTACCACCTGGACCGTGGCTACGAAAACATCGAGGAGAAGCTGGGGGCGCTGGGCGCGACCATCCAGCGCACCGCATGATCCTGCGCGGCCGTTTCACCACCCGGCGCAAGATCCTGCTGGGTGTGATCGTGCTGATCCTGGCATGGCTGACCTATGCCTGGAGCGTGGGCATGGCCATCACCCAGGGCGTCGAGTTCAAGGACATGGACTGGAACAACGACGGCACCGCAAGCCGCGAAGAAATCGCGCAATCGTTCTATGCAGTGGCAGTGAAGAAGACTGTCGAGGGCAAACGCCGTTGCGACCTGTTTTATTGGCGCAAGAACGACCAGCAGATTCGTGTGGATTGCCGCACGGTGTTCACGACTGGCGATGACAAGGCAGCGGCCAAGCCTGAGGGTTGAGCGTGTTTCTGCGTGCTGCGGAGATTGCGCTGCAAGCCGATTGAAACGAAGAGCCCGGCTCGCAGCCGGGCTCTTCGTCGCCGCCGCAGGCAGGGCGCCCGCCCGGCGAGTCGCATGCTTCGGTAGGAGCGTGTCTGCACGCGACGGGGCGTTACCGATAAAGGTCCCGTCGCGCGCGGGCACGCTCCTACCGAGATCGCCTGGCGTTTAGCGCAACGCCTTGATGGTCAGATCCAGTGCGTCCTGGCCTTTTTCCTTCTGCAGCAGGCGCGCCGGGACCGGCAGGTCCTTGACCACCCACGCGATCAATTCCTTGTCGCCGTCCACGCGCGACACCTTGGTGGCCTGCTCCTGCTTGCCGTTGACGGTGATGGTTTCCTTGCCGACCACCTTGTAGCTCATCGGCTTGATGCGGCCTTCGTCCACCATGCGGTAGTTGAGCGGTTTGCCGGCGGCCAGATCGCGCGTGATGGCCAGGTTGATCAGCAGCGCATCCATGTCGCCCGGCTGCAGTTTGACCGGGCCGCGCCGGTCCGGCTTGATATCCCCGCCCCAGGTCGCCTGGCTGGTCTTCCAGTCGTAGTTGGCGGTGACATTACGGCGCTTGACCATCATCGACGAAGTGTCGTTGCTGCTCACCGGGCGTAGCCGGCCATTGGCTTCTTCGAACACCGTGCTCTGGGTCAGGTTGGCGAGCTGGTTCTGGATAGTCAGCGTGTACCGCCACTGATTGGCACCGGCGGTGGCCAGGGTCATGGTGCCGTTGGCTTGCATGCCCATGTAGTTGGCCGAGTAGTCGGCCTGGAATGGCTGCATGGCCAAGGCAGGCAGACTGGCCACGGCCAATGCGGCGGCGGCGATGATGGCGCTGGGACGGGGGAGGGTGTTCATCGGTCAGGCTCCTTGGTATTCGACCAGGCGTAGATCGACCTGATCCTCACCTTTGTCACGTTGGAGGATGCGCACCGGAGTGGGAACTCCATTGGCGATCCAGAGGATGGTTTCGTTGTCGCCACCGTTGACGCGGTACACGCGCAACGCGTCGTAGCTCAGGTCGCCCACCTGCACCACCTCGGTGGCATCGGCAGCGCGGTAGTCGTATTTGCGCACCTTGCCCACGTCGACATAGCGATAGCTCAGGCTGCGCCCGGGTTGCGCGTCGCGCATCAGCGACAGGTTCAGCGACAACGCACTCTGGTCGCCATGCTGCAAGGGGATCGGCTGCTGGCGATCTTCCTTCAGATCACCGTTCCATTGCGCTGTGCCGGCCTGCCAGTTGTAGACGCCGGTGACCTTCTTGCCGAAGAACACGGCCTTGCGCACCGTGCTCTGGCTCAGCGGCACATAGGTGTCGCCATCCACGCGGAACACCGTGCTCTGCTCCAGGTTCAGGCCCAGGATGCTGGCGAAGCCCTTGCGGCCACGCACCGACATGTCGATGCGCCACTGGCTACCCTCGCCGTGGCTGACCTGCATGGTGGCATCGCCTGCTTCCTTGCCACGATAGAACGCTTGGTAGGTCGCCACGAACGGCTCCAGCGGCGGTGGCGTCCAGGTGCTGGCGGGCAGGGCAGCGCGCGGTGTCGGTGCCGCGCCTGGAGTTGTGACCGCAGCGGGCGCCGCTGATTCAGACGCGACGGGCGCCTGCTGCGCACGGCCGGGGCCGGCCTCGGTAAGCAAGGCAACAGTTAACAGCGCGGCGGCGATCGGGATGACGTTCATGCGCTGGTGGCGGGCACGGAGGCCGCAAGGATGTCCGAGACGGGATGAGGGAGATGTCTTCCGCATTCAGGCGAGTGCGGTGTTTGCGGACTCTAGTCGCAGTGGCGTAAACAGGCACTGACCGTCGATAAGCACGGTGTCGCCATGCACCGCGACGCGGCCACTGGCAAGCACCTCCAGCGTGGCCAGGAGCAGCGGGTGCTCGCGCGCCAGCACCCGCGCCGCCAGTTGTTCGGCACTGTCGCCGGGCAGGACCGGGACGCGCGCCTGCGCGATCACCGCGCCGGCATCCAGCTCCGGCACCACCAGATGCACGCTGGCACCATGCTCTGCATCGCCGGCTTCCAGCGCGCGCGCGTGCGTGTGCAGGCCGCGGTATTTGGGTAGCAGCGAGGGATGGATGTTGAGCATGCGCCCGGCGAAACGGCGCACCAACGGCTCGCCCAGGATGCGCATGTAGCCGGCGCAGATCACCCAGTCCGGCTGCGCTGCCGCGATCGCCTGGCCAAGTGCGGCATCGAACGCGGCACGGTCGGCGAAATCGCGCGGGCTGGCGCTCCAGCGACGCGCCGGCTCGACCTTCTGCAAGGCTGGCGCCTGCGGGCGATCGGAAAACACGCCGACCACCTCGGCATGCAGACGCCCACTGGCGATCGCATCGACAATGGCCTGCAGATTGCTGCCACGGCCGGAGGCCAGTACGGCCAGGCGTAATGGGGCGTCAGGTGCGGGCATTGGAGAGTAGGCTCACAAACATCTCAAGCCGCAGCGTTGCCGACACCGAACAGAGCCTTGACCTGCGGGCGCAGCAGCGTCACCAGCGTAAAGACGCCAAGCACGGTCCCGAACGGCATGAAGGAACAGGAAATACCGGCCACGATCAGGCACAGCAGGTGGCGCCTGCGCTGGGCGATGCAGCGGCCGGCATAGGCCATGAAGCCGGCCATGGTGAGTCCACCCAGGATGAGCATCGCTGCAATGATCACGAAGACCCAGCCGAACAGCTGTATCTCCTGTGGCGCCGTCTGCCCGGTGCTGTCCTTCATGGGCAGACGCCCGGTGACGATGGCCAGCCCCATGAACAGGTGGATCAGCGGAATCAGGGAAAACAATCCGGTCAGGCCGGCCAGCACGTAGTGGAAGATCGACAGCAGCTTGAGATGCTGCAGATCGTCGGTGCTGGCCGATGCGGTCGTGGCGACTGGAAAAGCGTCCATGCGGGTGTCCTGATCGATCAGCCGATGCGCACGCGCTCGTCGCCATGCGCCGTCACCACCTGGCCGATGCGCCAATGCGCCAGCGACTGCGCATCCAACGCCTGTTCCAGCGCGGCCGCCTGCGCGGGCGCGGCAACCAGCACGAAGCCGATTCCGCAGTTGAAGGTGCGCCACATTTCGGCATCGGCCACCGCACCTTCGCGCTGCAGCCAGGCGAATACCGGCGGCAGGGTCCAGGCAGTGGCGTCGATCTCCAGACCCAGGCCTTCGGGTATCACGCGGATGATGTTTTCGGTGAGGCCGCCACCGGTGATATGCGCCATCGCGTGGATCGCTTCACCGTGCGACTTCAGCAGCGCCAGCACCGGCTTGACGTACAGCGCGGTTGGCGCCATCAGCGCATCGATCAGCTTGGTGCCATCGTCCAGTACGTGTTCGGCCGGCGCGCCGGCGCGCTCGTAGATCTTGCGGATCAACGAATAGCCGTTGGAATGCGGGCCGGAGGAGGCGATGCCGATCAGCACGTCGCCTTCGCGCACCTGTGCGCCATCCAGCAGCTGCGACTTTTCCACCGCACCCACGGTGAAGCCGGCCAGGTCGTATTCGCCCGGCGGATACATGTCGGGCATTTCAGCGGTCTCGCCGCCGATCAGCGCGCAACCGGAAAGCTCGCAGCCGCGTGCGATGCCGCCCACCACCGCCGCAGCGGTATCCACGTCCAGCTTGCCGGTGGCGAAGTAATCCAGGAAGAACAACGGCTCGGCGCCCTGCACCAGCACGTCGTTGACGCACATGCCGACCAGATCGATGCCGATGGTGTCGTGCCGCCCCAACTGCTGGGCCAGCTTGAGCTTGGTGCCCACGCCGTCGGTGCCGGACACCAGGACCGGCTCCTTGTACTTGCCGGACAGGTCGAACAGCGCCCCGAAGCCGCCCAGGCCGCCCATGACCTCGGGCCGGAAGCTGCGCTTGACCAGCGGCTTGATGCGTTCGACCAATGCATTGCCGGCGTCGATGTCGACCCCCGCGTCGCGGTAGGTCATGGGCGAGGGGCTGGAAGGCGTCTGGCTGGTCACGGGCGGGGGTGGCTCGGCGGTATAAGGCGGCGATTTTAGCAGCCACGTTGGCGCTAGCGCCCCATTCGGGCAACAATTCACCCGGATACGCTTATGTCATGGAACCGTCGATGCGCCGCAGTCTCGCTTTCTTTCTCGCCCTCGTGGTCGCAATGCCCGTCGCTCCGGCCTTTGCGCAAGCAGATCTGCGCACCGAAGGCGACGTTGCCAAGGCGCAAAGTGCCTACGACGCCGAAGTGCCGGTCAATAGCCAGAGCGAATCCGATCGCCCCGGCGCACTGGCACGTGCGCTCGGCGCCGTGCTGGGCAAGGTCTCCGGCGACCGCGGCGTGATGAGCCGTCCCGGCGTGCCGCAGGCGCTGCGCAATGCGCCCAACTACGTCGAACACTACGACTACCGCCAGGATCAGGGTACCTCGCGCACCGGCGCGCCGACCTTCCGTACGACCCTGGTGGCACGTTTCCGGCAATCGGATGTGGATGGCCTGATCGCCGCGCTGGGTTTGCCGGTGTGGCCCTTGCCGCGGCCCAAGCCGGTGCTGTGGCTGGCCATCGACGACGGCAGCGGCCCACGTCTGGTTGGCGTGGCCCAGGCCAATGCCGCGCGTAGCGTGCTGGACCGTGCGATCGAACGCGGTTACCGTCTCGGTCTGCCGAGCGGCGCCGCCGCCGAGCAGGCACTGGCTGGCGCGATCTGGCGCAAGGACACCGCCGCGGTGTCGCGCGCCTCCGCCAAATACAGCCCGCCGATGCAGTTGATCGGCAAGCTCTACCGCAACGCCGCCGGCTGGACTGCGGACTGGGTGTTCGTGGACAACGGCAATGTGCTGTCCAGCTGGACCAGCAGCGACGGCGACGCACGCCGCGCCATGGCGGCCGGTGCCGACGGCGCTGCCGATGCGTTGGTCAAGCGCTATGCCAAGCGGGTGGATTCGGGCGTGCCCGGTGTCTACCGCGTGGTGATCACCGGCATCAGCAGCGCCGACGATTATCTGCGCGTGTCGGCCGCGCTGCAGGGCGTCTCGGTGGTACGCAGCATCCGCCCGGTCAGCGCCAATGGCGACCGCATGGAAGTGGACCTGGAATTGCTCACGGGCATTTCCGGCCTCAACCGTATGCTCGGCGACAACAGCCCGCTGGTCTCGGTCTCGGTACCGACCGAGGGCCCGATCATTCTCGAAAACGAGCACGCCGAGTACCGCCTGAAATGACTTTGACTCCCGAAGCCGAAATTGCCCTGTTCCTGCGTCGCCTCAAATGGGCGGCGGTGATTGTCGGTGTGTTGTGGGTGGTCTCGCTGCTGGCGCCGATCTTGACCCCGTTCGTGCTGGCGCTGTTGCTGGCATGGCTGGGCGACCCGCTGGTGGACCGCATCGAACGCGCCGGACGCTCGCGCAATGTCGCAGTGGTGCTGGTGTTCGTGCTGGCAACGCTGCTGTTCGTGCTGGCGCTGATGATTCTGGTGCCGATGATCGAGCGCCAGATCATGACCTTGATCGATGCGCTGCCGCAGATGCGCAACTGGGCGATCGGCACCGCCATTCCATGGCTGGAAGCCAAGACCGGCATGCAGCTGATGGCCTGGCTGGACCCGGAGCGCTTGATCGACTGGATCCGCAGCCACTGGGAACAGGCCGGTGGCGCCGCCAAGACGCTCTTCGGCTACGTGTCGCGTTCGGGCTTTGCAATGGTGACCTGGGTGATCAACCTGGCGCTGCTGCCGATCCTGGCGTTCTACTTCCTGCGTGACTGGGATCGTTTGGTCGAGCGTGTGGCTGCCGTCATCCCGCGTGCTTACATCGGCACCGCAAGCCGGCTGGCACAGGAATCCAACGACGTGCTCGGTGGCTTCATCCGCGGCCAGTTCCTGGTGATGCTGGCGCTGGGTGCGATCTACGCCACCGGTATGTCCATCATCGGGCTCAATCTAGGCTTGTTGATCGGCATCATCGCCGGCTTGATCAGTTTCATCCCGTACCTGGGCGCGACTACCGGCATCGTGCTCGCATTGCTGGCGGCCATCGTGCAGGCGCAAGGGCTGGATCTGAAATTGCTGATCGGCGTAGGTGTCGTGTTCACGGTGGGCCAGTTGCTGGAAAGCTACGTGCTCACTCCGCGCATCGTCGGCGACAAGATCGGCCTGCATCCGGTGGCGGTGATCTTCGCGGTGATGGCCGGCGGCCAGTTGTTCGGCTTCCTCGGCATGTTGCTGGCATTGCCTGTCGCGGCGGTGGCCAACGTGCTGTTGCGCTATGCGCATGAGCAGTACACGCGCAGCGATCTGTATGCGGGCGAGCGCGCCGGCATCGTGCTGCGGTCCACGCCCGAGCGCAGCGTGATCATCGACCCCAGCAAGGATGCAGATCGGTTGTGAGTGTTCCGCAGTTGCCGCTGGCGTTGCGCGCGCCACCCGATCAGCGTTTCGACAGTTACATCGCCGCGCCCGACGGCCTGCTTGCGCAATTGCAGGCGCTGGCTGCGGGGCAGGTGAGCGATTGGCTGTATCTCTCCGGCCCCGCCGGCACCGGCAAGACGCATCTGGCGCTATCGCTGTGCGCCGCCGCCGAGCAGGCCGGGCGCACGCCGGCGTATCTGCCGCTGCAGGCGGCCGCCGGCCGCTTGCGCGATGCGCTCGAAGCGCTGGAAGGCCGCAGCCTGGTCGCCCTGGATGGCGTGGAAAGCATCGCCGGCCAACGCGACGACGAAGTGGCGTTGTTCGATTTCCACAATCGCGCGCGCGCGGCCGGCATCACGCTGTTGTACACCGCGCGACAGATGCCCGATGGACTGGCGTTGGTGTTGCCGGACCTGCGTTCGCGGTTGGCGCAATGCATCCGGATCGGGTTGCCCGTGCTCGACGATGCGGCACGCGCGGCGGTGCTGCGCGACCGCGCGCAGCGTCGCGGCCTGGCGCTGGACGAAGCGGCGATCGACTGGCTGCTGACCCACAGCGAGCGTGAATTGGCGGCGCTGGTGGCCTTGCTGGATCGCCTGGATCGCGAATCATTGGCCGCAAAACGCCGCATCACCGTGCCGTTCCTTCGGCGTGTGCTTGAGGATCGCGGCTCGTAGCGCTGCTGATGTGCGGATGTTCTGCAGAGCCTTGCCCGCACACCGTCGCGGGACACGCTGCAGGTAGGTCCATCCAGCTCCGTGGCGGCATCTGTGCCGCCAAAGGGTCCGGCGACGGTGGCGGGCAAGGACCAGTCAAGTTGGTCGGTGTCAGTGCACCGACAGGCGACGTTCGCTCGCTACACATCGCCGCCTGCATATCACGAGCCGCTTCCTTAAACTGCCGACCAATGTTCTGCTGCGGTGCCCTCACCCGCAAGGACGGGTGACGGCGTGTCCCGCGCGGTGAGGGCACCGGCGCGCTTGACGATGCAAGTTCGTTGCGAAGACCAGTTGAGATCTTCGGTGTGCGTGGTTGTAAGCCGTGCACGTGGCGCGGCCGGCCGATAAGTGCAGTCCGATCAGCTGTTTCGAACCAAGCAACGTTATTGCCGGTGCCGACAGCATGTCACCCGTCGATCGGGCGCATGCGGCAAACACGTTGTAACCATCGAGCCGTCGCTCGAAGCTGTCTTTGGCGATGCGCTTGTTTGCGAACGTTGCAGCAGCAAGCGTGGCGATCAGCCGCCGTCGCCCAGCAACTGGGCATCCAGCGCGGCCAGCCGCTGCGGGGTACCGACATCGGTCCAGCGTCCAGGGTGATGGATGCCATCGATCAGGCCTTGGGCCATCTTTGCGCGCAAGATCGGCGCCAGCGCAAAACGAGGTGCGGTGCCGACCTGCTCCGGCAACGGGCCATTGACCGATTGCCAATCGCGCAGCAGCGCCGGTCGATACATGCCAATGCCCGAATAGGTGAGCGTCGCAGGCAGATCTACGCGTACCTTGCCATCCGCATCCAGCGCAAAGTCTGCGCGCGCTGCGTAGCTGGGGCGGTCAACCAATACCAGCTCTGCAAGTCCTTTGGGTGCATGCGACAGCCGGGAAAAATCGAAATCGGTCCAGATGTCGCCGTTGATCAGCAAGAAGGGCGCATCGCCCAACAGCGGCAGCGCATGCAACATGCCGCCGCCGGTTTCCAGCGGTGTGGTCCCTTCGTAGGAATAGGTCAGCCGTAGACCGTACGCGCTGCCGTCTCCCAACAGCTGCGGGAATTGTTCGGCTAGCCATGAGGTATTGATCACCGCCTCGTCCACGCCCAGCGCCGCCAACTTGCGAAGGTGCCACACGATCAACGGCGCACCACCGACGGACAGCAGCGGCTTGGGCGTGTGCTCTGTCAGCGGGCGCATGCGCTCGCCGAATCCTGCGGCAAAGATCAGCGCCTTCACGTCGGGACCTGCTGCGCACGCGCAGTCAGCGCGGGTTTGATCACCTCGTCAAGCAGGCCGATTAACGGCGCAAGCTCGGCGTAGCGCGGCAGTACTTCGTCCAGATACGCAATGAAACGCGGCACATTGTCCAGATACCAATGCTTGCCATCGCGATGACTCAGGCGCGAGAAAATCCCCAGGTTTTTCAGGTGGCGCTGCACGCCCATCCAGTCCGCATCGCGCAGGAAGTGCGCCAGCGGCGGCACCGGCAACCTGGCAGCCGTTGCTCGTGAATGATAGTGCTGCAGCCAGCCGTCTACCCGAGCGATCGGCCAGCTCACCGAGGTGTCCTTGAACAGGCTGATCGGGTCGTAGGCGATCGGGCCGATCACGCAGTCCTGAAAATCCAGCACCGCCGGGCCATCGGGCACCGGCATCAGATTGCGCGGCATGAAATCGCGGTGGGTGAAAACGCGCGGCTGCGCCAGCGCGTTGTCCATCAGGCGGCGCTGCACCAATTGCAACTGCTCGGCATGGGCGCAGTCCAGCTGCACGCCCAGGTGGCGACCCAAAAACCATTCTTCGAACAAGCCGGCATCGCGTTGGAGCAGCGCTTCGCCAAACACGCCACTATCGGCAGGTGGGGGGATTTGTTGCAGCAGCAGCAGCTGGGCAATCGCGCCATCCAGCAAATCGTCGGCATTGGCGTCGGTGAGCACCTGTGCCAGCGTTGGCACGCCCAGGTCCTCCAATAGCAAAAAACCGTTTTCCAGGTCCTGGGCAAGTACCTGCGGTACGCGTACCCCATGGGCGCCCAATAGCGCATGCATGCGCAGCCACGGCGCAACGTTTTCCAGCTGCGGCGGCGCATCCATCAAGATGCGATCCACACCACCCCCGCGCGTGCGCCAATAACTGCGAAACCCCGCATCGACCGATGCGCGCTGCAGCGAGGCCTGTGGATCGTCGAGCGCTTGCTGTGCCCAATGCAGGCGAAGCGCGTCGCGCGCAGGATCCGGATGAAGTGACGTCATGGAGAGAAGATGCGTGGTGAAGTGATGGATAGACGCAGCAGAAACGCGTCGAAACGCTCAGCGCTTGCTGCCACTGAACAACCGCAACAACGCCAGGATGGCAATCGCTCCGAGCAGCGCGCCAAGGAAACCGGCCGGCTCGCCCGCGCGGTACCACCCCATGTAACGGCCAAACCAGGTCGCGACCACGGCACCGGCAATACCCAGCACGATCGTCAGCAGGCAGCCCAGACGTTGCGTACCAGGCGTAATGAAACGCGCCAGCAGCCCAACCACAAAACCGACCAGCAGAATGTAGAGCCAGCTGTCGCTACCAAACAGATGATTCATCGCAGCACCGAAGGTGGACGGGATCGGCAGACTAGCATTTCGGATGTCGCTGCCCCACGCAGCGGGCACAGGAGCGCGCAAGCGGATGCACTGCCTTCAGGATGGCATGGTCATCGGCTCCTGCTGCCAAGCGCTCATGGTCTCGGGCTGTTATCTCTCGGGAAGTTGTCTTCCCACAGAGAAGTCGTCTTTCGATAAAGAAACCCCTGCGAGAACCTTGACGATTTAGGCGTGCAAAACACACCGGTCCTGCGCTGGGCAATGCGCACCAGGCACGTCCCGAAGAAGAGCAACGGCTAGCCCCTCTCCCAACGGGAGCGGGGTTGGGGGAGGGTGCGGGGCCAGGCAGTGCGTGAAGCCCGGCGGCCAGGTTGCACCAGCAAGCCTGGCCGCCAAGCGGGTTAGCCGCCGACCAAGGCGCACCCGCACCAATCCTCATTTGAAAACGCAGACCGACCTCTCATGACATCGATGCGCGCCAACCGCGCGCATCGATGAAGCCACAACTCAACAGCAACCATGCCCACCATGACGGGTGCCGCTATCGGCCGCCACCGGCGAGCCGCTGGTCTCGCCGCGCAGGCAGGCGGCGTGGTGCTCGGCGATCACCTTGGACACGCAGGCCGTGACCCGCTTGCCCATCGGGATGTGCAGGAACTCGTTGGGGCCATGCGCATTGGAATGCGGGCCGAGCACGCCGGTGATCATGAACTGTGCGCCGGGAAACTTCTCGCCCAGCATGCCCATGAACGGGATCGAGCCGCCTTCGCCCATGTACATCGCCGGCTTGTCGAAGAACGCCAGGCTGGCGTCGTCGATGGCTTTTGCCAGCCATGGCGCCATCTCGGGCGCATTCCAGCCCGACGAGGCCTTTTCCAGTTCCAGCGTCACCTGTGCGCCGTTGGGTGGGTCGCGCAGCAAGGCCTCTTTCAGCAGTTCGCCACAGGCCTTGCCGTCGGCGGTTGGCGGCAGACGCAGCGACAGCTTCACCGCGGTCTGCGGACGCAGCACGTTGCCGGCCGACGCCAGCGGCGGCATGCCATCCACACCGGTGATCGACAACGCCGGGCGCCAGGTGCGGTTCAACACCAGCTCGGTGAGGTCGTCGTGCATCGGCACCAGGCCCTCGACCATCGGGAACTTGTCAAAGATGGCGGTATCCAGCGTCGCCGCAGCGGCCTTGGCCTGCGCCAGCCGTTCGGCTGGCACCTGCACATGCAGCCCGTCCAGCAGGATGCGGCCGCTGGCTTCGTCCTCGATCCGCGACAGCAACTGGCGCAGCAGGCGGAAGCTGGACGGCACTACGCCGGAGGCATCGCCCGAATGCACGCCTTCCTCCAGCACCTTCACGCTCAGGTTGCCGCCGGTCAGCCCGCGCAGCGAGGTGGTGCACCACAGCTGCTCATAGTTGCCGCAGCCCGAATCCAGGCACACCACCAGCGATGGCTTGCCGATGCGTGCGGCCAGATGGTCGACGTAGGCCGGCAGGTCGTAGCTGCCGGATTCCTCGCAGGCCTCGATCAGCACCACGCAGCGCGCATGCGGCAGGCCCTGGGTGCGCAGCGCCAGTACCGCCGCCAGCAAACCGAAGATCGCGTAACCATCGTCGGCGCCACCGCGCCCGTACAACTTGTCGTCGCGCAGCACCGGCTCCCATGGGCCGAGGTCCGCATCCCAGCCGGTCATTTCCGGCTGCTTGTCCAGGTGGCCGTACAGCAGCACGGTGTCGTCGCCCGATTCGGCACCGGTTGCCGGAATCTCGATGAAGATCAACGGCGTGCGGCCTTCCAGGCGCACCACCTCGACCTGCATGCCCTCGATGGCCTGCGCGCGCGCCCAGGTTTCCATCAGGGTGACCGCCTGCTCCATGTAGCCGTGCGCGACCCAATCGGCGTCGAACATCGGCGATTTATTGGGGATGCGAATGTAATCGACCAATTGCGGGACGATCTCGCGGTCCCAGGTGTCGCTGACGAATTGGTCGATCTTGGCGCTGTCCATGGAGACTCCGAATGCATGACGTAGCCGGACATTCTACGCCCGCCTCGGGGGGTAGGTATTTCCCTACAAGGCGACGCGCAGTTCACCGGCTGTGTGAAAAGTTCGTTGGCGATAGGATTGCTGCATGTGGCGCGGGACACTGGCTCCGCTGGCAGGAATGCTGGCTAGGACCATCACCCAAGCCACAAGGAGCGTTGCAATGAAGTCATTTACCGTAGTCCTGAAGTCCCTGCTACTGGCGTTGCTGTTGTCCTCGAATGCGTATGCACTCGACAAGGTCGATATCAACACCGCGTCTGCTGAGGAATTGGACAAGGTGCTGGTGAATGTCGGGCGGTCAAAAGCCGAGGCAATCGTCGAGCACCGTCAGGCAAACGGTCCCTTCAAAAGCGCCGAGGAACTGGCACTGGTCAAGGGCATCGGACTCAAGACGGTCGAACGGAATCGCGACCTGATCGAAGTTGGAGCCACGATGGCTCCAGCCAAGAAGGCTGCCAAGGGGGCGGCGGTGAAACCGGTGGGACGGCGTTAAGGGGAAGGGATCCGAGATACGGTTCGACGCGAGGATGCGTGGCCGCAACCTAACTGGACAGGATGTCCGGGGGATGGCTGGAAGCCGACAAGGACGTGGAATCGCCCGGTGTTGCACTTGGATGTGCAGCCGGGCGTTTTTCGTTTTGGGTCCGTGTGGGTTGCGAGCGCACGCAAGCGTCTGCGACTGCAGGAAAGAGGCAGTCACAGCATGAAGCGCCGGTTACATCGTGAGGCGTCAGTCGTTTTGTAGGAGTCGGCCACATCCTCGAGTTTGAGGCTAGGTAGCAAGCCTGAGGCTCGGCAGCAGGCTTAAGTCACAGCATGACGGCTTGGCGCCGGGCTTGCGGCACAATGTGCCCATGCAGCTGACAGACCTGAGCAGCCGGGTGATTCCGGCCACCGAGTACCGCCGTGAGCGGTGGCGCAATCAACTGGGCTGGACGCGCGAGATCCTGCGCCTCGGCGACGCCGATGCGTGGTCGCTACGCCTGTCGATTGCCGAGATCGAGCAGGATGCGGTGTTTTCCGCGTTCCCGGGCATCGATCGCGAGCTGGTGTTGTTGCATGGCAATGGCATGCGGCTGCAGTTTGGCAATGCTGCCAGCGGTATGGGCAGCGACACCAGCACTGGCACCGACACCAACACAGGCACCCGCACCCGCACCCGCACCAGTGCAGGCATTGGCATCGGCATCGGCACGGCTACTAGCGGTGGCGTCAGCAAAAGCGATAGCGGCAATGGCAATGGCAATGGCAATGGCAATGGCAATAAGGCCAGTGGCGCTGGCCGGGGCGACCATGCCGCCGGCGCCGGTACCGACGTTCCTGGCAGCAGTCATCGCAGCTGCGAGTTGCTGCCGCCGCACCAGCGCGTCCGATTTGCAGGCGAGGAAACGGTACATGCCACGCTGCTCGACGGGCCGACCCAGGATTTCAACCTGATGTGGCGGCGCGATCGGCTGCAGACCGAACTGCTGCACCGGCCGCTGGTCGGCACCATGTTGTTTTTCGCCGACCCGGGCAGCGCGTGGGCGATCCACCTGCTGGCAGGCCAGGCCAGCTTCGGGCGCGAGAGTGGCTTGCCACCGTTGGCTGCCGGCGATACCGCGTGGCTGAGCGCCTCCACACGCACGCGCCACGTGCTCGACGGCGGCGGCGAGCTGCTGGCGATCCGGGTGAGCCCGGTCTAGGGCCTTTTTCACGTATCTGCGAGCAGGGCGCGCCTCCTGGCACGCGCCCGGATGCGTTCGTGTCAACGCAGACAAGCGACGGCATCGCTGTGCCACCTGGCTAGGGAACAGTGCAGGCGCCGGGAGTGGTTCCGGCAATTCCAGGGGGAAACCAATGAGTACCATCAGCTCGGTCGGAGCCGGCTATGCCGCCTACCCGTCCTATGCAAGCCGCAGTGCGACCACCGGCAACGCCGCATCCGCCGCGCAGGCAGAAAAAACCAATCCGCTGACGCAGTTGTTCAAGTCCATCGATAGCGACAGCGATGGCAGCCTGACCGCGTCCGAGCTATCGACCGCGCTGTCGTCCAATAGCGATGACGACAGCAAGATCGACATCGACGGGCTGCTGAGCATGCTCGATCAGGATGGTGGCGGCACCGTCAGCGAGAGCGAACTGGCGCAGGCCTTGCCGCCGCCACCGCCACTGCCGGGTGAGCAAGGACAGGATGTGCAGTCCTTGTTTGCCGGCCTGGACAGCGATGGTGACGACAGTGTCAGCAGCGGTGAATTGAGCACACTGGTCAATGGCGACAGTGCGTCGAGCACGCAGCTGCTGGACCTGCTCGACAGCGACAAGAGCGGGGCATTGAGTCTGCAGGAACTGCAGGAAGCGATGCAGCCACGCGATCCGCCGCCGCGACCGCCGTCGTCGGCCGATGCATCCAGCAGCGACGGTACGCAGCAGGCCTATGCAGCGTTGATGCAGATGGCCGTGGGGCAGTACCGCAGCATTGGCGGCAGCGCGACAACGAGCAATCTGGTCGATCTGGCAGCGTAATGCGGTGATCGAGAGAGAATGGGGAAGCCGGAGTGCGGTCCTGGATCAGCCGGTGCGTCTAGCGCGCAGCCACCGCAAGCAGGGATGTTGCGGATTTCAGCAGCAGACGCGCTGCGGGTACCTGCGTAATCGCTTTATTGAGCGCTTTTGGCGGTGCCGCGTGCGATGGGTCAATACACGTCGCGGCGATAGCGCCCGCTGCCCAGCAGTTCCTGTCTGACATCGGCTCCGAGGATGCAATCCAGCGTGCGGTCGAGTTCGGGTGCCATGCCGCGCAGACTGCCGCAGACGTAGATGCAGGCATCTTGGTCGATCCAATGACGCAGGCGGTCGGCGGCGGCCGCCAGCGCGTGTTGGACGTAATGCGGTCGCTGTGGTTGATCGCGCGAGTAGACAAGATCCAAGCGCTCGATCCAGCCGTCCTGATGCCACTGCTGCAGCTCGTCGGCATACAGCGCGTCGTGCGCGGCATTGCGTTCGCCGAACAGCAGCCAGTTGCGCCGCGCGCCGGCTGCGATGCGTGCACGCAGATGCGCGCGCAGACCGGCGATGCCGGTGCCATTGCCGATCAGCAGCATCGGCTGGTCGGGTGCGGGTGGGTGGAAGCCGGGGTTGCTGCGCAAGCGCAGCGCGATGGCTGCGCCGATCGGTGCATGGACGCAGAGCCAGCCGCTACCCAGCCCCAGGCTGCCGTCGGCGTGCCGATGCTCGCGTACCAGCAGTTCTGCATGGCCTTCCTCGGGAATGGATGCGAGCGAATAGTCGCGATGGGGCAGGGGGGCCAGGCGGCGCACCATTGCTTCTGCGTCCATTGTGGAACTGTCGCCTGCAGTTCTAGCTCCGCCTGTAGTCGCATCTGTATTCGTACCCACACCTCGGTCGCTTTTGACTCCGGCTTCTGCTTCCGCTTCTGCATCGGGGCTGGCACCGGCACCCACATCGATACCGAGAGCGGCACCGGTATCGACGGGAAGTTGCGCGCCGCCGAGCCAGTCGCGCAGGGGGCGGCCGTCGATCTGCTGCGCGCCATCGTAGTGGTTACGCCGCAGCCAGGACTCGACCGCATCCGGGGCATGACGCGGTGCGATCTCCGCGATATCGCCTGCGCTCCACTGCGGCAACGCGCCATCGCATGGCGTCAGGCGCAGTCGGTAAATCGGCGCACCCGCACTGCCGGGATTGACGTGGACACGTTCGCGTAGCTGCCAGGTGGTGTAGGTGGGCAGGCTCCAGTCGGGTTGCGTCGCCAGTGCGGGCGCCAGTTCCGCCAGACGGCGTTGCCAGTGCTGCAGGGCGTTGGGGTCAGCGTTATCGACCTCGATGCGCTCGAACAGGCGAGTGGCGCCGCGCGCCTGCAGGCGATCGTCGAGGCGTCGGCCGAACGCGCAGTAGTGCGCGTAACCACGGTCGCCAAGCGCCAGCACTGCGTACTGCACCGCCGTCAGATCCTGCGCGTGGTCGGCACGCCAGGCGCGCTCGGCGGCCTGCGCATGGTCGGGCGCATCGCCTTCGCCGGTGGTGCTGACGATGCACAGCAGCCGCGGCACGCGTGCGAGTTGACCGCTATCGACGGCTTCGATCGGCAGCGCATGCGCGCCGACGCCGGCCGATTGCAGCGCGGCAACGCTGCGTTGCGCCAGCTCACGCGCAAATCCGGTCTGGCTTGCCCAGATGATCAACACGCCGCTGGCGTCTGCGCGTTGTGCGCCGACACGCTTGCGGGCACGCAGCAGTACGACCGCGCACAGGCCCAGATACATTGCCAGGCCGAGCGCTGCCAGTTGCCAGCGATGCGGCGTGGGTGGGCTCCACCATGCGCCCTCATGCAGGCCGGCCAGCCAGCCGACGATGACCGCAAGCGCCAGCAGAGCCAGCCCGTTGCCCAGCCACACGCGTGAGGTGGTGTTGCTCATGACGCGGACAGGTGGCGTTCGAATGCCGGGCTCATCGATTCGAGCAGGATGCCGTCCTTGCGTGCCAGGAATCGCACGGCCAGTTCCGCCTTGCGCGCATGGGCAAGACCGGCATCGGCGCCAAGCACGGTCATCGCGGTGGCCCAGGCATCGGCCTGCATCGCATCGGGCGCGAGTACGGTGACCGCCGCAGGGGCATGCGGAACGGGCGCGCCGGTGCGTGGGTCGAGGGTGTGCGTATAGCGTGTGCCGTCGGCATCGAAGCGGTGCCAGCGATCGCCGGAGGTGGCGACCGCCAGGCCGTCCAGCGCCAGCACGCGTGGTGGCAGCGCGCTGCCGGCGTCTTCGTCGGGGGCGGATTCGACCAACACGCGCCACGCGCTGGCATCGGGCTTGCGTCCGTAACCGAACAATTCGCCGCCGACCTCGATCAATGCACTGTCGATACCCGACTGCAGCAATGCGCGATGCACGCAGTCCACACCGAAGCCCTTGGCGATGCCGGACAGATCCAGCGCCGCTGCGCCCGGCTGCAGCACCCGCCTGCCATCCAGCTGCAGGCGTTGCCAGCCGCAACGCAGGCTCGCCAATGCGATCGCCTGCGCTTCCGGCACGCGCTGGCGCGTGCCGGAAGCGCCAAAGCCCCATAGCTCGACCATCGGGCCGACGGTGGGATCGGAGGCACCCTCGCTGGCCTGTGCGAACTCCAATGCTGCGCTCAGCACTGCGTGGAATTCGTCCGGCAGGTGGTGCCAGCTGCCTGCCGGTGCGCGGTTGTAACGGCTGATATCCGAATCGGCCTTCCAGGTACTCATCTGCGCGACCACGCGGTCCAGCGCGGCCTGGATGCACGCATGCAAGGGGTGCAGATCGCGTCCGCGCGGCGCCACCAGCTTCACGCTCCAGGTGGTGCCCATGCTGCGGCCGCCGAGCGTGGCAACGGCGTGGTCGGCGGAAGACGATGCGGGCATGGACGGGTCTTATGAGGATGGGGCGGCAGGACGCACGCTGTGTGCGCTCCTGCCGCGTGCCGGCAGATTACTGCGGCAATACTTCCAGGGTGGCGACATAGCCCAGGCGGCGCTGCTTGGCCTGCGGCAGCGAGGTCTTGGTGTCTTCGATGGTGGTTTCCAGCCAGTACATGCCCGCTTCCGGCCAGGTGACGCTGAAGCCGCCCTTCGCATCGGTCTTGAGCTTGATCTCGTTCTGCGCATTCCGGTAACGGGTGCCGCCGCGCACGACGTCGATCTCCAGCCCGGCGGCCGGTTTGCCATCCAGTTGCAGGGTGAAGTGCGCGGCTTCGCCGGCGACCAGATCGTTGGGGTGCGTCACCGGAATCAACTCGATGCCCTTGCCGCTGGGCTTGAACACGGTGTCCGTGGGTGCGCCGCGGGTGACGAAGGTTTCCACACGGTTGAGCGATTGCGAGACCTGCAGTTCCTTGGCGTTTTTCGGCACTTCGGTGGCGAAGCTGGTTTCGTTGCCACGCCAGCGCTTGGGTTTGCCGTCTTCTTTCCAGCTGGCGAACAGGCCTGCGTTGACGATGGCGAGCTTGTAGGTGCCGGGCTGGGTGAGCTGCAGGTCGAACACGCTGCGGTACTTGCCGGTGGCCGGGTTCTCCGGCTTGAGCGCGCTGCCATCGGGTGCGGTGATGCTCAGGTTGTCCAGTCGCAGCGGCACGTGATTGAAGTAGAACAGATCGTTGGAGACCGCAGCATCCACCGTGATCCACGGCGCGTCGCCAGCGATGACGGTCTGCGACGGCAGCAACCAGGCCTTGTGGGCGAGTGCGCTGAGCGGCAGGGTGGCAAGCAGGGCAACCAGGACGAGCGAACGTTTCATGACAACTCCTTGAAAGACGATGGCAACGATGGGTCACGTGTCTGATCAGCGCGAGACTGCGACGCTGTTTGGATGCGTGGAAAACGATGGGTCTTGAGCGACAGACCTTGGTTCAATGCCCAGGGCGCACCTTGCACGACGACGCAAGGCGCGGTGCACGGCGCTGCGAACGCCAACGCAGCAGTCAGGGCTTTGCAACCAGGCTGATCGCACCGAGCTCGCTGCTGCCGCTGGCTTTGGCTGTCTGCGCGGACGTCGCCGGCCAGGTGAAAGGCAGCTTGACCAGTTCGCGGCCGCCAACTTCGCGTGCGGCTTCCACCACCAGCGTGTATTGCCCCGACGGCAGCGACTTCAATGCGCCCTTGCTATCGGAGAACGACAGCGCATGCGCGCCGGCCGGCCGGGTGGGGCCGGTGACGCCATCGACCGGCACGCTCAGGGTGCGGCCGCTCTTGCGCCACCACTGGCGCAGATCCGGCAGCCATTTGGTGCCGTGGCCTTCGGCGGTGTCCCTGGATTGATACCAGACCGCCAGATTGGCGGCGACCTTCTGATCTGCGCCTTCCAGCCAGACCGCAACATACGGGCGGTGGTACTCGGCGACGTTGAGCTTGGGGATTTCGACGTTGATGTCGAGTGTGGCGGCATACGCCGGCATGGCGAGCAGGCCGCTCAGGGCGATGGTCAGGGTGGCGCGCATGATCGTCTCCGGTAGAAAAGTCAGTGGATCAACAGCAGGGCGAGCAACAGCGGAATCAGCAGGCCAAGACCGACCAGCGGCCAGGTCATGCGCCGCTGCCGTGCATGCAGGTGGAGAAGGAACAGGCCGGTGATGCAGAACACCAGGCAGGCGATCGCAAAGACATCGATAAACCAGCCCCAGGCCGGCCCGGCGTTGCGGCCCTTATGCAGATCGTTGAGATAGGCGACCCAGCCGCGCGCAGTGCGTTCGTATTCGATCGCGCCGGTGCGGCGGTCCAGGCTCAGCCAGGCATCGCCGCCGGGGCGTGGCAGCGCGACATACACCTCGTCCGCCGACCATTCGCCGTTGCGCGTGCCGATGCTGATATCGAGCTCGCGCCCCAGCCATTGCGCCACGCGCGGCGGCAGCGGTGCATTGCCGTCCTGACGCCGGCCCAGCGTCTGCAGCAGCGCGGGCGGCAGCGTCAGCGTGCGTTGTTCGGTCGATGGGCTGGCTTCGATGCGCGCGGCGTGATTCAAGGTCAGCCCGGTGACGGTGAACAACAGCATGCCGATCAGGCACAGCGCCGAGCTGATCCAGTGCCACTGATGCAGCATGCGCAGCCAGAAGC
This sequence comes from Xanthomonas citri pv. citri, assembly GCF_000961215.1. NCBI lineage: Bacteria > Pseudomonadati > Pseudomonadota > Gammaproteobacteria > Lysobacterales > Lysobacteraceae > Xanthomonas > Xanthomonas citri. The sequence continues at coordinate 3,425,930 of NZ_CP008998.1, read as the reverse complement.
CGCGGCGTTGCTGCGCGCTGGCGAGGTGAGCGTGGTCTGTGGTCGACATGCTGCGCTCAGGCCACGTCTGCGGGGACGCAAGGCTGCAGTTGCCGCTGCCGTGCAGCCACCTCGTGCAGCAAGGCGCGCAGGCGCGGATGGCGCGCGCCGGCCAGCAGTGGTGCGAGCTGTTGCAAAAAGCCGGCGTGGCCACCTGCGATGGCGCGGCGCATCCATGTCTCGGCCTGATCCAGCTCGCCGCTGTCGGCAAGTAGGGTGGCGTAGCCGGCCTGGCCGCGGAAATCGCCCGCTTCGGCGGAGCGGCGGTACCACACGCATGCGGCCAGAGGGTCTGCAGCGCAGGCCAGGCCCTGGTCGAGATAGCGCGCCAGGAAGTTCATCGACTTGGCATGTCCGGCTTCGGCCGCGCGGTGGTACAGCGCCAATGCCTGCGCGTGGTCCTGCGCCACGCCGCGCCCGGAGGCGTACATGTGCGCCAGGTTGTACATGCCCCATGCCAGGCCATGTTCGGCGGCGCGGCGATACCACAGCACGGCCAGCACCGCGTTGATGGCGGTGCCGAACCCGAGCTCATGGCAGCGGCCCAGCTGGTTCATCGCCTCCGCACACCCTGCGTTGGCGGCCACTTCGTACCACAGCATCGCTGCAGCCGGATCTGCGGCAATGCCGCGTCCTTCGGCGTACATCTGCGCGAGCAGCAATTGTGCGCCTACGTCATGGTTCGCAGCGGCTTTGTGCAAGCGCGCACGTGCCTGTTCCGGCTGCGTGCGCAGCAACGCGCTCAGCTGCGCGATGTCCAGCGCCGGCTCAGACATCGGCCCATTGCCGCAGCAGGTTGTGATACACGCCGGTGAGCTGGATCAATGAGGGATGCCCGGGCGTGTCCTGGGTGAGGCGGCGGATCGAGACATCCAGCTCGAACAACAGGCGGCGCTGCGCAGCGTCGCGCAGCATGCTTTGTGCCCAGAAAAAGCACGCCACGCGCGCGCCACGTGTGACCGGCATGACCCTGTGCAGACTCGTGCCCGGATAGATCACCAGATGCCCGGCCGGCAGCTTGACCGACTGCGTGCCGTAGGTGTCTTCGATGACCAGCTCGCCACCGTCGTAGCTGTCCGGGTCGCTGAGAAACAGCGTGGCGGAGACATCGGTGCGCACCGCTTCGGCGCCGCCACGACTGCGGTCGTACCGCACCGCGTTGTCCACGTGATAGCCGAACGACTGCCCGCCGCTGTAGCGATTGAACAGTGGCGGATAGATCCTGCGCGGCAACACTGCCGAAAAGAACGTGCTGCTGCGTGCGAGTGCCTCCAGCACCAGCGCACCGGCCTCGCGTGCAACGGCGCTGTCTTCGGGCAACTGCGCGTTGTCCTTGGCCTGTGCCGACTGGTGACCGGCGGTGATGCGACCGTCTGCCCAGTCGGCCACGTCCAGCTGCGCGCGTAGCTGGCTGAGTTGCGCGGGGCTGAGCACATCGGGGATGGGCAACAACATGCAGTGGTCTCCACGTCGCCCGCGCAGCGCGCACGGCGTGCCTGAGGGTTAGAAGCTGAAGGTGGCGTTCAACACTGCCGAGCGGCCGTCACCCGGCAACGCCCAACCGCTGCCCGCCGTGACGGTTCCTGCGGCGTTGACGGTGAGGTTGTTGCGGATGCTGGTGTAGTACTCCTTGTCGAACAGGTTGTTGACGTTCAACTGCAGGCTGAGCCACGCATTGACGCGCAGGCCGACCATGGCGCGATGCACCCAATAGGCGTCGGTCTTGCGGTAGACCGCGGTCGAGGTGTTGTTCGGATAGAAGCTGCCCTGATAGTTGACGCCGTAGCCGAAGGTCCATTGGTTGAGCTGGTAGGTGGTCCAGAGATTGCCTGCGTTGCGCGGTGTCTGCACCAGTTCGCGCCCGGCGATGGGGTCGCCTGTCAGGCTGGCGGTGCGATTGGACACGCTCTGCAGCACTTCGCTGTCCAGGAAGGTGTAGTTGGCGAAGATGGACCAGCGCTCGGTCAGGTAGCCGGCCGCGCCCAGCGCAATGCCGTCCACACGTGCCTTGCCGTCCAGTACCTGCTCGGGGACCAGCGGGTCGCCGCTGTTGACCTTGTAGTTCTCGCGTTCGTTGCGGAACACCGCGGCGGTCAACGCCAGGCGCTCGTCCAACACATCCCACTTGCCGCCCAGTTCGAGATTGACCGCGGTTTCCGGTTCGACATTGCAGTTGGCACCCACGGTGGAGGTGGCAATCGGCGTGCACGAGCCGTTGACCGAGGCCTTCGATGGCGTCTTCGCATTTGCATAGGACAGATACAGGCTGGCGTTGTCGACCGGCTTGAACACCAGTCCGGCGCGATAGGAAAACAGATCGTCCTTGCTGCCGGCCGGGAAGCCTGCGGCCACGCCGGTGATGCCGCCGGTGGCGTTGACGGTATAGGTGGTGGTGTCGCCTTCGTTGTGCTCGTAGCGGCCGCCCAGGTTGAGCATCCATTGCTCGTTGAACTGCAGCGTGTCGAACAGGTACACCGCCTGGTTGGTCAGGCTGCCCTTGCTGCGGCCGGTGCGGAAATAGTGCTGCGGGCCGGTCCAGATGTTGTACGGGTTGTCGAACGACTGCAGCGGATAGGTGATGCCGGTAGTGGAGCCGTCGGCGTTGCGGAAGAGCGAACCGCTATCGAGTTCGAAGTCTTCCTTGCTGAAGGCGACGCCGGCGACCACGCGATGTTCGATTGCACCGGTGTGCAGCGTGGCGGTCAGATCGGTTTGGCTATGTGCGATGAAGTTTTCGGTGTCGCGCACCAGTCCGCGTGGCCCGCTGTTGGGGTTCCAGGTCGACGGCGGCTGGCCCACGCACGCGCGGCCGGTGTAGGCGTTGGTGTTGTTGGGCAGGCACCAGGTGCCCTCAGGTGCGGTGGCGGTGGTGCTCTGATCCACGCGCTGCAAGCGCGCCAGGCTGCGCAGTTTGACGTTGTCGTCGAAGTCCATTTCCAGCACGCCGGTGAGCATGTCCACGTCGATCTCCTGACGCGACACATTGCGATAGCCGTAATAGGTTTCGCGGTCCACGCCCGGCAACGGGCCATCGTTGAACGGGCTGAGCGCGAACGGCACGCCGTATTGCGGCAGGTTGTTGTCGTGCTGGTGCAAGTAGCTCAGCGTAAAGCGCGTGTCCGAACCCAGGCCGAAGGCCACCGACGGCGCAACGCCCCAACGGTGACGGAATTCTTCGTCGCGGCCCGGCACGTCCTGGGTGTGGCCCATCGCATTCAAGCGCACGGCGGTGCCGTTTTCGAAGTCGTAATTGCTATCGGCCGTGAGGCGGCCGTAACGGTCGCTGCCGCCGCCGATCATGACGTTGGTGAAGTTGCCCTGGCCGGCGCTCTTGGTGACCAGGTTGATGTTGCCGCCCACCGAGCCTGCGCCGGACATCGCAGAGTTGGCACCGTTGATGAGCTCGACGGATTCGAGGTTGAAGGTGTCGCTGCGGCTGTACTGCGCGCTGTCGCGCACGCCGTCGGTGGTGATGTCGCTGCTGGCGGTGAAGCCGCGCAGGTTGATGCTGTCGCCGTAGCCGCCACCGCCTTCGCCCGCGCCGAAGGTGATGCCGGGTAGGGTGCTGAGCACATCGCGCAGCGACAGCAGATTCTGCTGGTCCATGGTCTGCTTGGTGACCACGGTGATGGTCTGCGGCGTGTCGCGCAGGGCTTCTGTGTACTTGGGCGAAGACGGCTTCTGCGCACGTTCCTGCTGCACCCGGATCGCATCCAGATCCACCGCCCCTGGGGGCGCCGACACATCGTCGGGCTGGGCGAAAGCGGGAGCGGACAGCGTCAGCAACACGGCCGAAGCGAGCGGGGAAATGCTAGGCGTCATGGAAAGTCTCAAGGAGGATGCGAGGCTCCCACCTGGCGATGGCTTGGCGGATGCGGGATGGAATGCGTGGATGCTGCGCCGGCTAACCCGAAGCGCTGCGCCGACAGTCGCCCGAGCCAGGCAAGCCGAGGCGCTGCGCAAGGGCGCGCAGGCGAGGCGAACGAGCGGGGCAGGCGTCGGGCAGGGCTGGGTGCATGGGATCGCAGGCAGGCCAGTTGTTAAGAAGGCCTTAAGGATGATCTTAAATGCAAATCATTCTTCTTTGCAATATCTGCCAGTCGGTGGCAGACGCTGCGATGTGTGGCGCCGTGCAGCGGCACCGTCGCTGCAACGCGCCCGCTTCAACGATCGTCGCGGGTCCAGATGCCGTCGTGTTCGCGCTTGACCGGGAACTTGGGCACGGCCGTATAGGCAGGCGCGCACAGAGGGCGGCCGTCGCGGATATCGAAGCGCGCGCTATGCAACTGACATTCGATGGTGCCGGCTACCGGATCGAAGCTGCCAGGCGACAGCTCGTAGTCTTCGTGGCTGCAGCGGTCTTCCAGCGCGTACAAGGCGCCATCGAGGTTGAACACCACGATCGGCGTATCGGTGACCTCGTCCCAGACGGTCTGCATTTCACCGGGCAGCAGCGCATCGCTGGCACAGACGAAGGTCCAGGTGTCGCTCATGGGGTTGGCCCGTTCAACTGCTTTTCCAGCACTTCAAAACGCAGATCCTGGCGCAGCGGAATGCCGAAGCGCTCGTCGCCATACGGGAAGGGTTTGACGATGCCGGTGCGACGATACCCGCGCCGTTCGTAGAAGGCGATGAGTTCATCGCGCACATCGATGACGGTCATGCGTATCACCGGCAGCTGCCATTGGCGATGTACAAGGCGCTCGGCTTCGGCCAACAGCGTCTTGCCGAGCCCGCTGCCCTGCAACGAAGGATCCACCGCAAACATCCCGAAGTACCCGGCGCCGTGGTCATCGGCAATATGCGCACAGGCCACCAGACGCTCATCCTGTTCGACCACCAGCACCAGGCTGCGTTCGCGCAGGATATCGTCGCGCAGCACGGCCGGATCGATACGCGCACCCTCGAGAATATCGGCCTCGGTGGTCCAGCCCACGCGGCTGCTGTCGCCGCGATAGGCCGAAGTCACCAGCAGGACGAGAGCGTCGATGTCAGCGACGGTAGCGGTGCGGAAAGTGATGGTCTGCATGGAGACAGTTTAATCGGGAATGGGGAATGCGGAATGGGGGAAGCGCTGCGCTGCTCGATGAGCCGTGTTCCATACATCGCATGTCACCGGCGTTCGGGAGAACCGCTCTTTCGATTCTCCATTCCCGATTCCCGATTCCCATCAGCCCAACAGTCGACGCACCTTCACCAACGCGGCGACGAAGCGCTCGATTTCGTCGTGCGTGTTGTAGAACGCCAGTGACGCGCGGCAGGTGGCGGCGACACCGTAGTACTGCAGCAGCGGATGCGCGCAGTGTTGGCCCGAGCGCACCGCGACGCCTTCCAGGTCGAGCAGGGTGGCCAGGTCGTGCGCGTGCGCACCGTCGATCAGGAACGACACCACCGCGGCCTTGTCGGGCGTGGTGCCGAAGATGCGCAGGCCATCGATGCGTTGCAGTTCTTCGGTGAAGTGGGCGAGCAGTTCGGCTTCGCGTGCTTCCACGTGCGCCAGGCCGATCGATTCCAGGTAATCCACTGCCGCACCCAGGCCGACGAAACCGGCGATGTTGGGCGTGCCGGCTTCGAACTTATGCGGCGCATCGTTGAAGACGGTGTTCTCGAAGCTGACTTCCTTGATCATCTCGCCGCCGCCAAGAAACGGCGGCATCGCCTTCAGATGCTCGCGACGTGCCCACAGTGCGCCGGTGCCGGTGGGGCCGCACATCTTGTGCCCGGTGATGGCATAGAAATCGCAGCCGATGCTGGCCACGTCGATGCGCCGATGCGGTGCCGCCTGCGAGCCGTCCACCATGGTGACGATGCCGCGCTTACGCGCTTCGCGGCAGATCTCGCGTACCGGGTTGACCGTGCCCAGCACGTTGGACACGTGGGTGATCGCCAGCAGTTTGACGTCAGGTGTCATCGCCTTGCGCAAGCCATCCAGATCCAACGCGCCATCGGGCGTGATTTCGGCCACGCGGATGGTGGCGCCGGTACGCTGGGCCACCAGCTGCCACGGCACGATGTTGGCATGGTGCTCCATGCGCGAAATCAGGATCACATCGCCGGCGCCCAGCCGCGGCAATGCCCACGAATACGCCACCAGATTGATCGCGAAGGTGGTGCCGCTGCACAGCACCAGCTCATCGGCGCGGACGTTGAGAAAACGCGCCAGTTTGTTGCGCGCTCCCTCGAACGCGTCGGTCGCCTCGCTGCCGAGCGCATGCACGGCACGGCTTACGTTGGCGTTCTGGCGGCGGTAGAACTCGTCGGTGGCGGCAATCACCTGCAGCGGCTTCTGGCCGGTGTTCGCGTTGTCGAAATAGATCAGCGGCTTGCCATGCACCTGCCGCATCAGCAGCGGGAAATCCAGGCGCACGCGGTCCCAGTCGGGCGTTGCGCTGGGCGGAACGGCGGACACGTTCATGCCACGCCCGCCGAATTCAATGCACGGTCCAGTTGCAGCGCCAGCACGGCGCTCAAGGCGGGCGGCAGCACGCGCAAGGGTTCGTGACAGAACGCGGCACTCAGCAGGCGTTGCGCCTGTTCCTGCGGCAAGCCGCGCGAGCGCAGGTAGAACAAGGCGTTGTCGTCGAGCTGGCCCACCGTGGCGCCATGCGCGGCTTGTACCTCGTCGGCATCGATCACCAGCACCGGCTGGGTGTCGATTTCGGCATTGGACGACAGCAGCAGATTCTTGTTGGACAGCCGTGCATCGGTGCCGTCGGCACCTGCGCGGATGCGGATGCCACCATGGAAGACCACGCGGCTGCGGTCCGCGCCCACACCGCGCCATACCAGTTCGCAGGCGGTGTCGCGCGCGATGTGCTCGATGCCCAGCCGCGTGTCCACATGCCGGCGGCCGTTGCCGAGCAGCACGCCATTGGCGGTCAGCTGGGCGTTGTTGCCTTCCAGGCGCACGTTGAGCTCGTGCCGCGACAGGCCGGCACCCAGTTCCAGGTCCACGCGCTGGTAGCGCGCGTCGCGCGCCAGCACCGCGTCGGTGCGCAGCAGCGACGTCGCATGTGCGCTGCCGGCCTGCACGCGCGCGTGCGACAGCGCTGCGCCCTGTGCCAGATGCACGTGCATCACGCTGTTCTCCAGATGGGCGGCGTCGCCGACATGCAGGTGATGCTCGATTACCTGCAGCGCAGCGCCGGCACGCAATTCGATCAGATGGCGGTGATGCCACGACAGATCCTGCTCGCCGGCCACGCCGACGAACACCAAATGCAGTGGCAGCTCGATCTGCGCGCCGGCATGCACGCGCACCAGCACGCCTTCGTCGGCAAGCGCGGCATTCAGGCGCGCAAAGACCTCGTCGCTGCCGTCGAAGCGGCGGCCCAGTAACTGCTGCGCCTGGTCGCTTGCGGCCAACGATGCAGACAGCGTGTCCAACTGCACGCCTTCCGGCAACGTGGACAGATCGCTGAGCGCTTCGGACGGGCGGCCATTGACCAAGACCAGGCGCGGCGATGGGATATCGTCCAGCGCGGCCGCATCCACCAGCGTCGGGACCAACGGGGCGGGCTGAAAGCTGCGCCGTTCCAGCTGCCGCAACGAGGTGTATTTCCAGGCCTCGGCACGTGGGCCGGGCAGGCCGGTCTGCAGGGCGGCATCGAGCTCGGCGCGGCGTGCATCACTGCCGCTGAACCCGCGCGCCAGGGAGTCAAGCAGGGCACTCATCAGGCGGCAACCTCGGGCACGACGCGGTCTTTCAGGAAGTGATAACCGTGCTTTTCCAGTTCCAGCGCCAGTTCCGGGCCGCCGCTCTGTACGATGCGGCCCTCGGCCAGCACATGCACCACGTCCGGCTTGATGTAGTCGAGCAAGCGCTGATAGTGGGTGATGACCAGGAACGACCGCTCGGGCGAACGCAGCGCGTTGACGCCGTCGGCCACGCTCTTGAGCGCATCGATATCCAGGCCGGAATCGGTCTCGTCCAGAATGGCGAGCTTGGGCTCGAGCACGGCCAGCTGGAAGATCTCGTTGCGCTTCTTTTCCCCGCCAGAGAACCCTTCGTTGACGCCGCGATGCAGCAGCTCGTCCTTCAGATGCAGCACGGCCAGCTTCTGCCGCACCAGCTTGAGGAACTGCATCGAATCCAGCTCGTCTTCGCCACGCGCCTTGCGCTGCGCGTTCAGCGCGGCGCGCAGGAAATAGGTGTTGTTGACGCCGGGAATTTCCACCGGGTACTGAAAGGCCAGGAACAAGCCAGCGGCGGCGCGTTCTTCCGGCGGCAGGTCGAGAAGATCCTTGCCGTCGAACTGCACGCTGCCTGCGCTGACCTCATAGCCGTCTCGACCGGCCAGTACATTGCCCAGCGTGGACTTACCCGCGCCATTGGGACCCATGATGGCGTGTACCTGGCCGGGCTGGATGTCCAGCGACAGGCCCTTGAGGATGTCTTTGCCGGCGATGCTGGCGTGGAGGTTGTTGATTGTGAGCATGGGATTTTCCATCAGATTCTTTTAGCCCCTCTCCTACCGGGAGAGGGGTTGGGGTGAGGGTCGGCGCGAAGCCTCTCCTGGACTTGGGTACGCGAGGCTTCGCTCGTACCCTCATCCGGCGCTGCGCCCCCCTTCTCCCGGAGGGAGAAGGGTCGACGCGTCAGCCGACCGAGCCTTCCAGCGAGACTTCCAGCAGCTTCTTGGCTTCCACTGCGAACTCCATCGGCAGTTCGCGGAACACCTGCTTGCAGAAGCCGTCGACGATCAACGACACCGCATCTTCCTGGCTGATGCCACGCGCGCGGCAATAGAAGAGCTGGTCGTCGCTGATCTTGGAGGTGGTGGCCTCGTGTTCGACGGTGGCGCCCGGGTTCTTCACCTCGATATAGGGAAAGGTGTGAGCGCCGCACTGCTTGCCGATCAACAGCGAATCGCATTGCGTGTAGTTGCGTGCACCATCGGCATTGCGGTCCACCTTGACCTGGCCGCGATAGGTATTTTGGCCACGCCCGGCGCTGATGCCCTTGCTGACGATCTTGCTCTTGGTGCGCTTGCCGATGTGGATCATCTTGGTGCCGGTGTCGGCCTGCTGACGATGGTGGGTCAGCGCGACCGAATGGAATTCGCCCACCGAATCGTCGCCAATCAGCACGCAAGACGGGTACTTCCAGGTGATCGCAGAGCCGGTTTCGACCTGGGTCCAGGTCACCTTGCTACGCGCGCCACGGCATTCGGCACGCTTGGTGACGAAGTTGTAGATGCCGCCGCGGCCTTCCTCATCGCCCGGGTACCAGTTCTGCACGGTCGAGTACTTGATTTCTGCATCTTCCAGCGTCACCAGCTCGACGACCGCCGCATGCAGCTGGTTCTCGTCGCGCATGGGCGCCGTGCAGCCTTCCAGATACGAGACGTAGGCCTTGTCTTCGCACACGATCAAGGTGCGCTCGAACTGGCCTGTATGGCCGGCATTGATGCGGAAATAAGTGCTCAATTCCATCGGGCAACGCACGCCCTTGGGGATGAACACGAAACTGCCGTCGGAGAACACGGCCGAGTTGAGCGCAGCGAAATAGTTGTCGCCCACCGGCACAACGCTGCCCAGGTACTGCCTGACGATCTCCGGGTGTTCCTTGATGGCCTCGGACATCGAACAGAAGATCACGCCTTTTTCGGCCAGTTCCTTGCGGAAGGTGGTGCCGACCGAGACCGAATCGAACACTGCATCGACGGCGACGCCGGCCAGCTTGGCGCGCTCGTGCAACGGCACGCCCAGCTTGTCGTAGGTGTCCAGCAATTCCTTGGGCACTTCGTCCAGCGAGGCGTATTTCGGGCCCTTGGGCGCGGAGTAATAGCTCAGCGCCTGGAAGTCGATCGGCGAGATCTGCAGTTTCGCCCACTCCGGCATCGGCATCTTCAGCCAATGGCGATAGGCCTCAAGACGCCAGTCGGTCATCCATTGCGGCTCGTCTTTCTTGGCCGACAACGCGCGGATGACGTCTTCGTCCAGGCCGGGCGGGAGCGAGTCCGATTCGATTTCGGTGATGAAGCCGGCGTCGTAACGTCGACCCAACCGTTCGAGGATCTGCGCGTTCTGTGGAGGAGCAAGTTCGGTGGCCATTGGGCTGCCTACAGGTCAGGTGGTCGCGACGCGTGCGGCGATGGAACGCCGACGGGTGTCGCCAGGGAGAGAAAGGGGCTGCAACATCTGCGCGAGCGTGACGCGACGCAAGGCATCGCCGACCACGTCGTTGATCAGGCGCCAGTTCGAACGCACGCCACAGCGCTGCGCGATACCGCACTGGCTGTGGTCCTGGCTGCATTCGGTGATCGCCAACGGACCTTCCATCGCTTCGACGATCTCCACCAGGGTGATGTCGCTGGCGGCGCGCGCAAGTCGGTAGCCGCCGTGCACGCCGCGCAAGCCTTCAACCAGGCCTGCCTGCGACAACGGCTTGAGAATCTTGCTGACAGTCGGCGCTTCCAGACCGGCCTGTTCGGCCAGCTCGCTTGCGCTGAGCACCTGATCGCAGCGTGCCGCCAGGACGGTCAGCACGACGGTGGCGTAATCGGTGAGTTTGGTGACGCGCAACATGGGGAAGACGAAATCCGAAAGCGGACCGAAATTGTACTCTTTCCAGTAAGGCAGGGCCAACGGCGGGGTTCAGCCGCCGGCAAGCGTGGCCCGTTGCGGTGCACGCTGCGCTTGTGCTTGGCGCATTGGCGCGCTGCGGTCACAATGAGCGGCCCCATCACTGGACCCCTACATGTCGCGCAAAGTTGCCGCCCGCAAGTCTCGTATCCACGGCAATGGCATGTTCGCCCTCGCCCCGCTACGCAAGGGCGAGCGCATCATTCAGTACAAGGGGCGGCTGCGCACGCATGCCGAAGTGGATGCCGACGACACTGGCGACGTGGAGAGCGGGCATACCTTTTTGTTTACGCTCAGCGACGACTACGTGCTGGATGCCAACTACGAAGGCAATGTCGCACGCTGGATCAACCATAGCTGCGATCCCAATTGCGAAGCGGTGATCGAAGAAGCCGAGGGCGACGACCGCCGCAAGGACAAGATCTTCATCGAGGCCAAACGCGACATCAAACCCGGCGAAGAGCTCACCTATAACTACGGCATCACCCTTGCCGAGCGTCACACGCCACGCCTGAAGAAAATTTGGGAGTGCCGCTGCGGCTCGAAGAATTGCACCGGAACGATGCTGCAGCCCAAGCGCTGAGCATGAAGGTGGCGTCATGCGCTGACGCCACGCACACATCGGTTCACGGGTGCGCAACGGCGCGCTTTCTAGGTTTGGGCTTCTTTTTTAAGAGGAGCCCCGCATGTCTTATTCGCTTACAGGCAAGACGGTTGCCGTGCTGGCCACCGATGGCTTCGAGCAATCCGAACTGACCGAGCCCAAGCGCCTGCTGGAAAGTTGGGGTGCCAAGGTCGAGGTGATCGCGCCAGGCGACAGCGCACAGATTCGCGCCTGGAATCACACAGATTGGGGCGATTCGGTAGCGGTCGATCGGCAGCTGGAACAGGCAACAGCCGAATCCTACGACGCACTGGTATTGCCTGGCGGGGTGCTCAATCCCGATACGCTGCGCACCGATAAGCAGGCAATCGCGTTCATTCGCGCGTTTTCGACCGCACAAAAACCGGTGGCGGCGATCTGCCATGGGCCGTGGCTGTTGCTCGAAAGCGACTTGGTCCGTGACCGCGAGGTCACCTCATGGCCGTCGGTCAAGACGGACCTGATCAATGCCGGCGCGCGCTGGCAGGATGCCGAAGTGGTGGTCGATGGCCAGCTGATTACCAGCCGCAAACCGGACGACATTCCTGCATTCGCCGCGGCAGTGGCCAAGGCCTTGGCTGCATAGGCTCTTCACTGGCCAGTGTCAGCTCGAAACAAGAAGGCCCGGCGCAGGTGCGTCGGGCCTTTCCATCTGGAGTGGTGCGTGGGTTACGCCATCGACGCCAACCCAGGCGGGCCTACTTCCCTGACAGCGCTGCCGCGGGCACCATCTGCTCGATGTTCTGGTTGAAGTTGACCGCCACCCGCCCGTTCTGGATGCCGACCGATTCCACCTGCACCGCACCCATCACGGACGCAATCGCCGGATCGATTCGGTAGATCGGTTCCTTGCGCGCGTAGTCGGCCAGCCAGGTATTGAGCAGCTGCCGCGTGCTGTGGTCGAGCTTTGCGCCCGCGTGGGCGGGGCGGAAGTCGTCGATGCTGGGTTGGTCGAGATAGAAGCCCTGCTTGGCCACGTCGTAGCGCAGTGCGCTCGTCAAGGTCACATTGCCGAACGGTGCAGGAGCGCCGCCCGCGGTCGCCACGGCAAGATCGAACGCCATCTTGAGCCGATCGCCTGGCGGCAACGATAGCGCCGGGTTGCTGACCGTCATTGCGATCAGCCCGCCCAGCGTGTCGTGTGTCTGCGGGAAGCGGCCACCCAGATACTGCTGCAGGTCGCTGGCCTGCACGCTGATCTGTTTTCCCTGGATCTGCGGTGCGGCCCAGGCGCTGGTGATGGGCATTGCCAAGGCGAGGGCGAGCATGGATCCGGCAAGCGAACGCAGTTTCATCGGGTGACTCCGGCGACAGGTGACATCACCTTAGTCGGCGCCGGTGAACCACGGGTTAGCGCAACACCGGTCGCAGCGTGGCCGAATAGATTTCCCAGCCATCGCTACCGGCGCGGGGTTGCAGCCGGTATGCGCCCACCAGGCGTTGCGTGCCGGTGGTGGTGCGTACCGTCAATTGCACCGGCACTTCGATACGCTGTGGCGGCTGCGCCTGATCCAGCGCAATGGGCGGGTCGTTGTTGATGCGCATCGATTGGATGTTGGCGATGGCACGCAAGGCAGCGTCGTCCGGCACCGGGGCAGGGCGGCCGCCGGTCCATAAGGCATCGGCCTGCGCGCGCGCCGCTCCCGGCAACGCGCCGAGGTAACGTTGAACGGTGGCGCTTGCTTGGGCGTAGCTGGCCAGCGCAAGAGCATCGGTGGGATCGGACGCAGGGGCAGGTGCTGCGGTCGTGGTGCCGGCAGTGCCCTTATCGAGCGGGCGCGATGCGCTCGCAGCATGCGTCGCCGGCGCGTCGTTTGCCTGCGGATCGCCAGTGCGATGACAGCTGCAACCAGAAAGTGCGGCTGCGACAACGAGCATTCCCATCCAGCGCATGGCGCGTCCCCATCCCCGAGGTGCGCAGTGTAGCGGGTACGTGCGGCGATGCGTCTTCAGGCGCCGGTGGCGGGGTGCACGCGCTGCAGGCGTTCCAGCAGCAGCTGCAGTTTGGGACGCAATGCGTCCAGTGCATCGCTGGGCTGGGCGCGTGGGCGGGCCGCCAGGTCTTCCAGCAATTGCGAGCCTACGGTCAGTGCCGCGCATTCGTCGCTGCTCAGATCGCGGCGCAGGTGTAGTTCTTCGAGCAGCCGCATCCAGTCGGCGCGCGAACGTTGTTCGAATTCGATGGTGCAGCGGTCGTCACAAGGGCGGCCGTCGTTTTCGATAGGCGTGACCGTGATGCGATAGCGTTTGCGGGACATATGGGGCGCGTCGTTCTGGGCTGTGCTCACCATAGGCGCAGGACGCAACCGTCTCGATAGGGTGGCCCATGACGCAGTGTTCCAACGTGCTCAGTTTGCTGGCTGTGCGGCGGGTTTGCGCAGAAGCGGCAGCGGATCGTACGCACCGTTGCGTCCATAGACACCATAGTGCAGGTGTGGCGGCGTGCCGCGCGCATTGCCGGTGGTGCCGACCTTGCCAAGCAGGGTGCCGGGCTCGACCACATCGCCTACTGCTAGGCCGGCAGCCCAGTCGTCAAGATGCGCGTAGTAATGCCGTTCCATCGCCGGACCCAGGAGCCAGACCTGTTTTCCGCCCAGGCCCTGGTCGCGGATGGCGCTGACCACGCCGCGCGTTGCCGCGACCACCGATGTACCGCGTGGCGCGAAGATATCCACGCCCGCGTGCGTGCGGTCGCGGCCACGGGGTGCGCCAAAGGTGTCGGCAATCTGTCGCGCACGCACGCCTTCCACCGGCACATGCAACTGCGCAGGCGGCGGCATTTGCGACAGCTCCCAGCTGGTATGGAGCTGATGGGCGATCGGCAGCTGCCAGGCCCAGCGCGCGGCCACCGCCAGCACGCACAACAGCGCAATCGAGATAACGATGCTGCGCAGCCGACGTGCGCGGCTAGGTGTGGAGACTCGGTGTGGTGGCGACGGGGTGTTCGACGGACCGGTCACAGGCACCTGCAGATGGCGAATCAGCATGCAGGGTAGGGCAGTGCCGATGAGCGGTATGTGCTGCACATCGCGGCGCGATGGCAAAAAAAAGACGGCCCGTGGGCCGTCTTCGTGACACCGGAGACGTGCTGGATTAGAGCGCCGCGTCCTTCAACCTCTTCATCATGCGGGACTTGAGCTTGGTGGTCGCCGGCTTGGCGGCGAAGATCTGCTCTTCCTTGGTGAACGGGTTGATGCCCTTGCGCTTCGGCTTGGCCGGCACGTGCACGGTGGTCAGCTTGAGCATGCCCGGGATGGTGAAGGTGCCGACGCCCTTCTTGCTCAGCGAGGCGTGTGCGGTGGCTTCCAGCGACGCCAGCACGGCGCGGACGTCCTTCGGAGCCAACTGGGTGCTTTCGGCAATGTGCGCGACCAGGCCGGTCTTGCTCAGTGCTTCCTTGATCGGCTTGGGCGCAGCGGACTTGGCAGCAGCGGCCTTGGCCGGCTTTGCGGTCTTGGTCGCGGCGACCTTTTTCACTGCCTTCTTGGGGGCAGCCTTCTTAGCGGCGGTTTTTGCCATGAGTGATGTGTTCCGTATTCGTTGGTGGTGTTGGGTCTGCCGACCCAGTCGGCAACGCGAAATGTAGGGCAACTGCTGCGCGTCGCCAATAGGTAAACGATGAAACAGCACGAAAAAAGCATCTTTCGACGGGGATTCGTTCACCAGCGGCAGAAAAAACGTACAAAACGCATCGGCTTGCCCGCGCCATGCGCACGTTCGCTGCAGATCTGACGCATAGCAGCAGATCGTTTGCGCGGGCAGCGACCGCACCGCGCATCCGTGGGGCGACGCAACGAGCCGATAAGGCCAACCTTTTCGGGGATGCATGGAACAGGACCACGCGCCGTCGAGATGGCTGCCATCGATTGCAAACGTGGGCGCACGCTCCATGTACGGGAATGGAGCGGTTTCGGGGCGGTATGCAGCCTTTGGCTTTGTATTGCCCTGCATCCACCTTCCGGGAATCGGGACGCTGGCGCGGCGGTTTGCGCAGATGTTCGAATCGTTTCCGTCTTGCCATCCGCGCCGCGCGAAGGGGCTGCGCGATGCGCGACATGCAGACCCGCCGCGTTTCAATCAGTCGTTGGCGGCCGATAAACTGCGGCCGCGTTCGGTCGCTGCGGCAATGGCCTGGGCGGTGAGGGCCTCAAAGCCGCCGGCCTGGAACGTCTCGATGGCGGCATGGGTCGTGCCGTTGGGCGAGGTCACGCGGCGACGCAGGACCTCCGGTGCTTCGCCCGATTCGGTGAGCATGCGTGCGGCGCCGAGCAGCGTTTGCAGCACCAACGTACGCGCGGCTGCGGCGGGCAGGCCCTGCGCTTGCGCGGCAGCTTCCATCGCTTCGGCCAAGAGAAAGACATAGGCCGGTCCGCTGCCGGAGACGGCGGTCACCGCATCCATCTGCGCTTCGTCGTCGATCCAGACGGTGACGCCGGCGCTGTCCAGTAGCTGGGTCGCCTGTTGGCGTTGCGCTGCGGACACGCGCGCGTTGGCGTACAGCCCGGTGACACCGGCGCCGAGCAGGGCGGGTGTGTTGGGCATGGCACGAACCACGGCGATATCTCCGCCAGACCAGCGCTGCAGCTGCGTGGCGGTGATGCCGGCAGCGATGGAAACCAGTAGCGGTTGTTGGGCCTGCGCGAGATCGGCCAGTTGCGCGCACACCATTGGCAGGACCTGAGGCTTGACCGCCAAGACCCAGGTCGTCGTCGCGTCGACAGCGGCGCGCGCATCCTCGACCACCTGCACGCCGAAGTCGCGCGCCAAGGCTGCGCGCAGATCGGCCACCGGCTCGGCTACGCGGATGCTGGCAGCCGGCGTACCCTGCCGGATCAGCCCGGCGATCAAGCTACGCGCCATGTTGCCGCCGCCGACGAAGGCGATGGACGTCGTAGCGGAAGACGAGGGCGAGGACGAAGCCGGTGTGTTCATTGCAGCACCTTGGTAAGACGAGTCGATGTGGGAGGCGATGCGATCAGGCAGCGGCGTCCGGCGCTTGACCGCGCGCGCCGAACAACGCCGTGCCCACCCGCACCATGGTGGCGCCGGCCGCGATCGCTTCGGCGAAATCCGAGCTCATGCCCATCGACAAGGTGTCCACCTGCCGATGACGGGCTTGCAGCTGCCGGAACAGTGCCTGCATGCGCGAAAACGCAGCCTGGCGTCGTGCCTGATCCGGGAACGGGGCAGGGATCGCCATGAGTCCGCGTAGCTGCAAGCGTGGTTGCAGGGCGATCGCTTCGGCCAGGCTGTCGATCGCGTCGGGCGCGCATCCATGCTTGCTGTCCTCGTCGTCGATGTTGACCTGGATCAATACATTCAACGGTGCGCGGTCGTCCGGGCGGTGACGCGCCAGCAGCGGAATCAATTTGGCGCGGTCCACCGTCTGCACCCAATCGAAGCACTGGCTCGCCAGTTCGGCCTTGTTGGATTGCAGGTGGCCGATCAAATGCCATTCCAGGTCCAACGCACGCAACTGGGCGATCTTGGCGTCGGCTTCCTGCACGTAGTTTTCGCCAAAGGCGCGCTGGCCCTGCGCGGCCAGGGCGGCAACGGCGTCGGCCGGCTTGGTCTTGGAGACCGCCAGCAGCCGCACGTCGGCACGCGCGTGTGCGGCCGCTGCGGCGTGGATGGCATCGAGAATCTGCTGCAGCGACGAAGCCGGCACGTGGCATTCCGGAGAAGGCGGGAGCGCTATAGTGCCGCCCGCAGACGCTTCCATCCAGTTGGGGGCTGCCGGACGCCTGCATCGATGCGCCGGTGCTGCGCACATTTAAGAGGAGTGTCTGGAAGCAAGGTGGGCGACCGTCCCCAAGTCCGACCAAGGCCCGGGGCGACGGACTGGCAGTGCGGCCCGCTACGCTCGGGCAAGCGCTGCGCTCGCCAGCAAGCCCTTGATGCCACCGCGCACCAGCCGTTCGGCCTTGGGCCGTTCCGCAGCCGGGCGCAGGCAACGGTTTCAGCCCGGCGCGTCGCGCCCGACCTGAACCGGCGACAGGCCGCTTCCCGCCGGCAGCCAGAACGCTATACTGCCGTCCGGGGAGTACCTTCCAATCGCAGCCTAGGGGAAAAGCAGCGCATGGATATCGCTGAACTATTGGCGTTTTCTGTCAAGAACAAGGCATCGGACCTGCACCTGTCTGCAGGGCTGCCGCCGATGATCCGTGTCGATGGCGATGTCCGCCGCATCAATATTCCGGCGTTGGACCACAAACAGGTGCACGCGCTGGTGTACGACATCATGTCGGACAAGCAGCGGCGCGATTACGAGGAATTCCTCGAAGTCGACCTTTTCGTTCGAAATTCCGTCGCTGGCGCGTTTTCGCGTCAATGCGTTCAACCAGAACCGCGGCGCCGGTGCGGTGTTCCGTACCATTCCGTCCGAAGTGCTGACGCTGGAAGACCTTGGCTGCCCGCCGATCTTCCGTCAGCTGATCGATCAGCCGCAGGGCCTGATCCTGGTGACCGGCCCGACCGGCTCGGGCAAGTCGACCACGCTGGCCGGCATGATCGACTACATCAACAAGAATGAGTACGGGCACATCCTCACCGTCGAGGACCCGATCGAATTCGTCCACACCTCGCAGAAGTGCCTGATCAACCAGCGCGAGGTGCACCGCGACACGCACGGCTTCAACGAAGCGCTGCGCTCGGCACTGCGCGAAGACCCGGACATCATCCTGGTCGGCGAATTGCGCGACCTGGAAACCATTCGCCTGGCGCTCACCGCTGCGGAAACCGGTCACTTGGTGTTCGGCACCCTGCACACCAGCTCGGCCGCCAAGACCATCGACCGCATCATCGACGTGTTCCCGGCCGGCGAAAAGCCGATGGTGCGCTCGATGCTGTCCGAATCGCTGCGCGCTGTGATTTCGCAGGCGCTGCTGAAGAAGGTCGGCGGCGGCCGTACCGCAGCATGGGAAATCATGGTCGGCACCCCGGCCATCCGCAACCTGATCCGCGAGGACAAGGTGGCGCAGATGTATTCCTCGATCCAGACCGGCCAGCAATACGGCATGCAGACGCTGGACCAGCATCTGCAGGACCTGGTCAAGCGCAGCCTGATCACGCGCAACCAGGCTCGCGAGTACGCCAAGGACAAGCGGATATTCGAGTGATACGGGAATAGCGAATCGGGAATGGGGAATCGCAAAGGCGCGTTCCCGTCACCGAGTCCGTTGCCCGGCTTCTCCAATTCCCGTTTCTCGATTCCCCATTCCCGGCTCCGAGGGAGCACCCCATGAGCACCATCGACTTCACCTCCTTCCTCAAGCTGATGGCGCATCAGAAGGCGTCGGACCTGTTCATCACCTCGGGGATGCCGCCGGCGATCAAGGTGCACGGCAAGATCAGCCCGATTACCCAGACCCCGCTGACCGCGCAGCAGAGTCGCGATCTGGTGTTGAACGTGATGACGCCGTCGCAGCGCGAGGAATTCGAAAAGACCCACGAGTGCAATTTCGCCATCGGCGTGTCCGGGGTCGGGCGTTTTCGTGTCAGCTGCTTCTACCAGCGTAATCAGGTGGGCATGGTGCTGCGCCGGATCGAAACGCGCATCCCCACCGTGGACGAGCTGAGCCTGCCGCCGGTGATCAAGACGCTGTCGATGACCAAGCGCGGCATCATCATCTTCGTCGGCGCCACCGGGACCGGTAAGTCGACCTCGCTGGCGGCGATGATCGGCTACCGCAACCAGAACTCGACCGGGCACATCATCACCATCGAGGACCCGATCGAATTCGTGCACAAGCACGAGGGTTGCATCATCACCCAGCGCGAGGTCGGCATCGACACCGACAGCTGGGAGAACGCGTTGAAGAACACCCTGCGCCAGGCGCCGGACGTGATCATGATCGGCGAGGTGCGCACCCGCGAAGGCATGGACCATGCGATCGCATTCGCCGAAACCGGCCATCTGGTGCTGTGCACGCTGCACGCCAACAACGCCAACCAGGCGATGGACCGCATCATCAACTTCTTCCCCGAAGATCGCCGCAACCAGCTGTTGATGGACCTGTCGCTCAACCTCAAGGGCGTGGTCGCGCAGCAGCTGATTCCGACCCCGGACGGGCGCAGCCGTCGCGTGGCGATGGAAATCATGTTGGGCACGCCGCTGGTGCAGGACTACATACGCGACGGCGAGATCCACAAGCTCAAGGAGATCATGAAGGAGTCCACCAACCTGGGCATGCGCACCTTCGACCAGAGCCTGTTCGAGCTCTACCAGGCCGGCGAAATCAGTTACGAAGACGCGTTGCGCTACGCCGACTCGCAGAACGAGGTCCGCCTGCGCATCAAGCTCTCGCAGGGCGGCGATGCCAAGACCTTGTCGCAGGGCCTGGACGGCGTGGAAATTTCCGAAGTGCGCTGAGTCGCGCGCGGTCGCGCCGGTGACTCAGTTGCCCGCTCCCCTCCAAGGGTGAGCGGGCGCCCCGTCCTCATCGTGCCGTGCCAGTGTTTTCAACCTGTATATTCCTTTCGGCTGACGCTGCGTGCGCCATCTGCCTGACTGGGGGACAGTGCCTCCACTTGATGGGGAGCATCGTCGCGGACGCCATGCAGACTGACATGTGCGCCGGGGGCATCGGTGCGGAATACTGCTTCCTTGATGCCTTTCAGGGTGGAGTCTTCGACCGTGACGTGTGAATCGATGTCGGTGTGTCCGCCGTTGGTGCGGAACACCTTGCCGGCTCCGTTCACGCTGACGTTACGCAACAGCACATCTGCCGCCTGGTTGTCCTGGATCACCTTGTCGGAGGCATTGTCGAAGGAACTGTCGAGGATTTCGATCTTTGGACGCGCCGGCAGGCCGCTGGCAGGCGTTCCGGCAATGCGCGAGTCATGTTCCCGGTTGCCAGGGCCGTCGATGGTCATCGCATCCTCGCTGACGTTCAGGTTGTGGACGTTCTTCAGCGTGGCGTCGCCGAGCAGATGGATGCCGTCGCCGCCCCCGCTCATCCGCACGTTTTGGAGGGTGCCGCCTTGTTCGACGACGAACATCGGTTGCTGGTGCTCGGACTGCGAACCATCGCCGATGCCGGACCCGCCGACGTAGAGATTGTTGTGTCCGTCGAACACCTCGCCCTTGTGAACCACGATCGGACTGTTGACGTTGATCGTGCGACCGCTCCCCACGGGGCCGCTGCCGGTGACGGTCGAGTGAGCGGATTTGTCGGAATGGTCGGACGTCTCGGGCGTGGTGGCGAGGAAGTTGTCACCGCCGCGTCCGTTCCTGCGACCGCCATGCTCGTTGCCCTCCCCTTGGCCATTGGACGTCCCATGGGAAGGCGAAGGGTTCCAATCGTATTGCGACGTGTTTTGAGGTTGGAATTGGGTCTGTATCAACCGCTGTAGCAATTCCGACATCAGCATAATGATCGTGTCGGAAAATGCGGGCTGCTTCGTCTGAAGCGTGTGGTTGAGGAGTGGGTTAGCACTGATATAGGGGTTGATTGAGGAAATCATCTGAGGCTCTCCCATCGTGGTCGGCTATTCGACGATCATCGTGCGTGCTGATTGTGCTGATCGATGCCAAGCCGAAGTGCGGTTGCGTGTAGCGAAACGAGCGCGTCTGGCGCGGTATGTCCGCCCCAGTGCGCAGTGTGTTGGCCAAAGACATCCAGGGCGATGGCGCTTGCGGCCCTGGTGCCTCGCTGGGCCTGACGGCATTTGCCAAGAGCGGGCCGATGATCGGCGGCGATGCCGGGATGGGGTTGCTGTGCCGCACGAATGAGCTTCGACGCGATGCTCATGCTGGTCGCCTTCTTCGTGCTGACCCCGGACAAGGTGCTGTATTCGGCCATTGGCGCCTTGATGCTGAGTC
Source organism: Xanthomonas citri pv. citri (assembly GCF_000961215.1). Classification (NCBI taxonomy): domain Bacteria; kingdom Pseudomonadati; phylum Pseudomonadota; class Gammaproteobacteria; order Lysobacterales; family Lysobacteraceae; genus Xanthomonas; species Xanthomonas citri. Next base: position 3,404,838 of record NZ_CP008998.1, on the reverse strand, counting down.
TGGTGCTGATGTTCAATCACCGCCCGCACCGGTATATGGGCGTGTGATGCGTGCCGAAGATCGCTCGCATGGCGCGTCCGGGAGCGGCCAACCATCGTCGCGTGTAGCTGTCAGCGGGCGCGGCTGGCGCGCCCAGAACCGCAGCGTGCCAGCGATGCATGCCGCTTTCCGTGCGCCGCAAGGCGCGCCTGGCGTTGGCACCGTCGTTTGTCAGCAGTTCTAGGTGTTTTCGCGTGCCGGGCAGTTGGTAGGCAACTGCAGCCGTTGCATCAAGCCGCGCGCATCGAACGGCGCATGCACCTTCATGTCGTTGTCGAAATAACAGTACACATCGCGCATTGCGCGTTTGCGGGCGCGTGCGCCGACGCGGGCTGCATCGTCCGGTTCGGCTCCGCCGGCCCACGCGGCGATGCGTGCTGCCCAGCGATCCAGTGCGGTGTCGCTGTAGCCGCTGGCGTACAACTGCGCATCGCCATGCAGACGCACATAGACGAAATCTGCGCTGACGTCCTCCAGATACGGGAATTTCCCTGCGGTGTCGGCGACCACCACCGCGACATTGTGACGCCGCAGCAGCCGCATGCAGGCCGGATCGCAGAAGCTGTCGTGACGCACTTCCAATGCGTGACGGATCGGTCGCCGGCGATCGATCGCCAGCGCGCTGCGGCCCTGCATCAGCGCGGTGTCGCGTTTGCGCGCCCTCGCCAACGCGGCCTCGCTATCGCGCGGCAGGCTGCCGAGAAATGCGTCCAGCAGCTCGGCATCGAACTGTAGGGTCGGCGGTAGCTGCCACAGGATCGGACCCAGTTTGGCGCCCAGCCGCAACACCCCGGAAGCGAAGAAGTTGGCCAGCGCCTGCTCGCAATCGCGCAAGCGCTTCATATGGGTGATGAAGCGAGGACCCTTGACCGAAAAGACGAAATCCTCAGGCGTTTCGTCATGCCAGCGCTGGAAGCTTTCCGGGCGCTGCAGCGAATAGAAGGAGCCATTGATTTCCACGCTGGGAAAGCAGCCCGCGGCGTATTCGAGCTCGCGCCGTTGGGCCAGGCCGGCCGGGTAAAACGTGCCGCGCCAGCGTGCGTAACGCCAGCCGGAAATGCCGATGCAAATAGCCATAACCCCGAGCATTTCGCGTACGGCGTGCAAGAGGTGTCTAGCCGCGCTGGACCGTGCGCGCCTTTGCCGGCTTCTGCGCCTGCAACCAGGGCGGCGCCAGTGCCCGGATCTGCGCAAACACCGGGCACTGGGCATGATGCGCGCCGGGCAGATAGCCCAGGCTCATCAGGAACTCGCCGGTGATTTCGCCGCCAGTGAAACGAAAGGTTTTCTTGAACAGCTTGACCCAGGCCGGTTTGTCGAGCGGGTGGTGGGCGTCCAGCCATTGCGCGAAGCCGCCATGCGTGGCGCGCAGCGTCCGGATGACGTGCGCGTTGTGGATTGCCGCCAGCACCTTGAGGCGATTGCGGATGATGCCGGCATCGCCCATCAACCTGCTGATGTCCTGGTCGCCATACGCAGCAACGGTGTCCACGTCGAAGCCGTCGTAAGCCTGCTGGAAATTGACGCGCTTGCGCAGGATGGTTTCCCAGCTCAGTCCGGCCTGGTTGATCTCCAGGACCAGCCGCTCGAACAACTCGCGTTCGTGGCGCTGCGGAAAGCCGTACTCGTGATCGTGGTAGTGGCCATGGACCGGATGGCCTGGGGCGATGCTGCAATAACCGCTCATGTGGATGCCTGTGGTTGTGGGGCGAGGCTTGCCAGTCGCGCGCCAGTCGCTGCCACGGCGGGCGAGCAGCAGTTGGCGCAGAGGCCGGGATGCCGTTTTCGCGGCTGCACCGCTTCGGCGGCGCTGCAAGTCGCACGCGTCGCGATCAAGCTGAACGTGTCGGTCAGGCGCCGCAGATGGGCCACCGCGAAGGCAGCCGCATCGGCGGCATCGCGCAGTCCCGGCGCCGGCAAGGCCCAGTATGGCAGCGGCTCTGCGCGCGGCGAAGCGAACGGCTAGAATGCGGCCATGTCTGTTTTGCCCACGCCTCTGGCCAACCAACTGCTGATTGCGCTTCCGGCGCTGTCCGACCCCACCTTTTCGCGCAGCGTCGCGCTGATCTGCCAGCACGATGAGAACGGCGCCATGGGCGTGCTGGTCAACCGGCCCTCCGAATACACGCTGGGCGAGGTCCTGTCGCAGATGGGCATCGACACCGTCGACGAGCACCTGCGCGAGCAGATCGTGCTCAGCGGCGGGCCGGTGCACCCGGAGCGCGGTTTCGTCATCCACGACGATGCGCGCGACTGGGATTCCAGCCTGGAAGTGGGGCAGGGTGTCTACCTGACCACCTCGCGCGACATTCTCGAAGCGATGGCGGCCGGCGAAGGGCCGCGCAATGCGCTGGTGGCGCTGGGCTGTGCCGGCTGGGGCGCGGGGCAGTTGGAATTCGAACTGGGCGAGAACAGCTGGCTGACCGCGCCGTCGGATGCCAATGTGCTGTTCGCCACCGCGCTGGAAGATCGCTGGCAGACCGCTGCCGGGCGTATTGGCGTGGATCTGTTCCGGCTGACGGATTATTCCGGGCATGCCTGAGGCGGGCGCGATCCGCCCCGATGGCACGGTGCTGGGCTTCGATGTGGGGTCGCGCCGGATCGGTGTGGCGGTCGGAAGCGCGCTTGGCGCCGGCGCGCGCGCGGTGGCCGTTATCAATGTGCATGCCAACGGCCCGGACTGGGTCGCGCTGGATCGCGTGCACAAGCAATGGCGCCCCGACGGCCTGGTGGTCGGTGACCCGCTGACCCTGGACGACAAGGACCAGCCCGCACGCAAGCGCGCGCATGCCTTCGCCCGCCAATTGCGCGAGCGCTATGCGCTGCCGGTGGTGCTGATCGACGAGCGCTCCAGTTCGGTCGAAGCCGCGCAGCGCTTCGCGCGCGAGCGTGCCGATGGGCGCAAGCGCCGCCGCGATGCCGAAGCGCTCGATGCGATGGCCGCCGCAGTGATCGTCGAACGCTGGTTGGCCGCACCCGACCAAGCCACCCTTCTTCCTTGACTCCCGACCTGCGATGACCACCATGCAACTCGATTCGGACGGACGCTTGCGCCACCTGCTCACCCTGGAAGGACTTCCGCGCACCACGCTGCTGCAATTGCTCGACCGCGCCGGCCAGATCCGCGATGCAGCGGTCGGGCGCGTGGGCAAGCGCAGCGTGCTGGCGGGCACTGCAGTGTGCACGCTGTTCTTCGAGCCCTCCACGCGCACGCGCAGCTCCTTCCATCTGGCGGCGCAGCGGCTGGGCGCGGACGTGCTCAATTTCGATGCATCCACCTCATCCACCCGCAAGGGCGAAACCGCGCGCGATACTTTGAAGAATCTCGAAGCGATGGGCGTGCGCGGCTTCGTGGTGCGTCACCCCGACGACGGCGCGGTGGAAGCGCTGGCGGCTGCCGCGGGCGAGGGCACCGCGTTGATCAATGCCGGCGACGGACGTAGCGCGCATCCCACCCAGGGCTTGCTCGACATGCTCACCCTGCGCCAGGCCAAGGGCACCGATTTTTCCAAGCTCAAGGTCGTTATCGTCGGCGACGTGAAGCACTCGCGCGTGGCGCGCTCGGACCTGCATGCCTTGCGCACGTTGGGCGCTGGCGAAATCCGCGTCTGCGGCCCGGTTAGCCTGCTGCCTGACGACGGCATGCTGGAGGGCTGCGTGGTCGGTCAGGATTTCGATGCCATGCTCGAAGGCGCCGACGCGCTGATGATGCTGCGCCTGCAGCGCGAGCGCATGGAAGAAGGCCTGGTGCCCTCGCTGGAGCAGTACCACACCGAATATGGTCTGACCTGCGAGCGCCTGGCGCGTGCCGGTCGTGACGCCGCGGTGCTGCACCCGGGCCCGATCAACCGCGGCGTGGAAATCACCGATGAAGTGGCCGACGGCGCGCAATCCTGCGTGCTACGGCAGGTCGCCAACGGCGTCGCCGTGCGCATGGCCGTGCTGGAAACCCTGCTCGGCTGAGCGTGGCTGCGCCTCGTTTCGTTAGCGGCCCAGGAGCGGCAACGCGACCGCGCAACCAACGCGCGCGGTCGTGTCTGATGTGTGATTGTCGATTGCGAAGGGGCGGTCGCTTTTGCCGAACGTACACCGTGGTCCGTCGCGCGGTGGCGTTCGACGCGCAACTGCATGAGAGCAGACAAACAGTCGCTTGCTGCCTGACGTGCCCGGCGATCTGCGCTTGCGATTCCCGATTCCGAGCACCACCAGCTAACACCCACTCACCTATCGTGAGCGCTCCTTTCAGCGCAGGAGATCGCAATGGGTATTTCACGTCACGCTACCGCTCACTGGGAAGGCGACCTCAAGACCGGCAAGGGCCAGCTCAGCACGCCGCAGAGCGGCCTGATGGACAACACCCGTTATGCCTTCAGCAGCCGCTTCGGCGACGAGAAGGGCACCAATCCGGAAGAACTCATCGCCGCCGCGCATGCCGGCTGTTTCACCATGGCGTTGTCTGCACAGTTGACCGAAGCCGGTTTTCCGCCGGCCTCGCTGGACACGCGCGCCGATGTGGATCTGTCGATGGAAGGCGGCCCGCAGTTGTCGCAGATTCGCCTCAAGCTCAAGGCTGTGGTGCCGGGCATCGATGAGGCCAAGTTCCGCGAGCTGGCAGACACCGCCAAGAAGAATTGCCCGGTGTCCAAGGCACTGAGCGCCGTGCCGATCAGCCTGGAAACCGAGTTTTCCAGCTAATGCCAATACCGCTGCGACGCGTCGGCGCAAACGCCCGGCGCGCGCAGCTGGCGGCAACCTGAATAGGGCTTTTTGCGGCTGGTTTGGTTCAGTGCGGTTTCACTGGCGCAGGCCGAGCATCGGCAGCGTGTCCTCCCTATGAAGCTGCCGCAATGAAAACTCTCGTGCTTGGTGCTCTGGTGATGGGTCTGGTCGTGGCGGGCAATGCCACGGCGCAGCGCTATGACAGCGGCTACCGCGATTACGGCCGCAGCGGCTATGAGGATGGCCGTTACGAATATGCGCGCGTCGTGCGCGTGGATCCGATCATCGTTGCCGACTCGTACAACGAACGCACCAGCGAACGTTGCTACGATCGTCCCGCCGACGGTTACTACACCAGTAATGACGGGTACTACCGCGATGGCGGCTACGCCCAGGCCGGTGTGTCCGATCGCGGCGTGGCCAGTGTCATTGGTGGCATCGCGGGCGCCGTGCTCGGCAGCCAGGTCGGCGGCGGCAATGGTCGTCTGGTCGGTACCGCCGTTGGCACCATGGCAGGCGTAGCGGCGGGCCGTTCGATCTACGAGGCCAATCACCGCACGTACCAGGGCAACGTGAGGGTCTGCGAGCCGGTGTCCTACCGCCGCGAACGCGACCGCGTGGATGGCTACGACGTTACCTACGAATACGCTGGCCGTACATACCACACGCGTAGCGATTACAACCCGGGCGACCGTATCCGCGTGCGCGTCGACGTGCGCCCTGACTGATCAGTGCCGGATGGATGCGGTGCCGCTGGTTGCGGCATCGTGCTGAAAAGAACGCTGCGGGCAACCGCAGCGTTCTTGCGTTTTGCGGAGCGATTGCGGCTGCAATGGCGCGTCAACAAGGCTTGGGCGTTGATCGATGCGATGCACCTTGCTGTTTCACACAGGCGCTGATGCGCGGTGCACGGGCCGTGATCAGAAATTGGCTGCAGCTGCAGGCCACTTCGTTGCGTGGGATCCTGCACAGCAGCGTTGCTACCGCCCTAGAACGTGTGATGCACGTTGAGATGAGATGCGTTGGCCGCCAGCGGAGCGGGTGCTGCGTGGCGCCGGCTTGGCTGGCGCCAAGGCAGGCCGCGCGGCGCGCGCTCCGTGCCGCTGACGGCCAACCCTCCGGGAAGCGCCCTGTGGCGCGCCGACTAAGCCCAGTCCAGCGTGCCGCGAATCACCGTCTGCACCTGGCCACCCGACCACACGTCGCCGTCGGCATCGATGTGCAGTTCCAGCAAGGCATCGAAGCCGATTTCGCGGCCCTGGCTGACCACATAGCGACGGTCGGTGCCGGGCAATGCGTCACGGCTGTCCAGCCATGCGGCGAGGACCGCATTGGCCGCGCCGGACGCCGCATCTTCGAAGCGCCGGCCATTGCCGACGAAGGCACGTACTGCCAGATCGTAGGCGCCCGGTGCGCCGGCGCGTGCATACGCAAACACGCCCATGCTGCCGGTAGATTCTGCCAACCCGGCGATCGCGTCCCAGTCCGGCTGCAGGCCGCGCAGCGCGGCTTCGCTGTCCAGTTCCACCACCCACCACGTGCGGCCGCCGTCCATCAGCGCAGGCGGTAGCGTCCCCAGCGGCCAGCCCCGCAAGGCATCGCGCAGGCGCGGATCGTCGGCGCCCACCTGCTCGGCCACGCGTGCGCGTGGCGTGCGGATCGCGATGCTGCGGTGGCCGTCGCGCTGCTCAACGCGCAGCGGCAACTGACCAGCGATGCCGTCCTGCACCAGGACGCCGTCCTGTGGTGCGGCCAGGCCGGCCTCGAGCACGGCATGTGCAGTGCCCACGCTGGGGTGGCCGGCAAACGGCACCTCTTTTTGCGGCGAAAACATACGCAGCCGGTAGCTGCTGTGCACGTTTTCGACGGGGACGACGAAGGTGGTCTCCGGCAGTTTGGTCCAGCGTGCGATGGCCTGCATCGCCGCATCGTCCAGACCTTGGGCATCCAGCACCACCGCCAGCGGATTGCCGCTGCCGGGGCGGGCGGAGAACACATCCAATTGCAGGAAACGGCGAGTGGTCATGGGCGTCGATCCGCAGTGAGGGCGCGGCAGCTTACCAATCGATGCGGCCGTCGATCACCTGCAGCGTCGCTCCGCCAATCCAGACTTCGCCTTCCGCGTCCACGTCCACATGGACGCGGCCATCGCGGCCAACCTCGCGGCCCTGACTGGCGACGTAGCGCGACTGCGCCCCGGGCAGGCGGTCTTCGCCATGCAGGCGTGCGGCAATACAGGCATTGGCGCTGCCGGTCACCGGGTCTTCCGGAATGCCATCGCCTGGGCAGAAGGCACGGACGACCAGGTCTGCGTCGTGGTCATGCATGGGCGCATAGATGGCCAGTCCGCAAGCGGCACTGGCCTGAGTCAGGCGCGCAATGGCGGCAAGGTCCGGGGCTGCCTGCCGTACCGCCTGCGCGTCGGCCAATTCCAGCAGCCACCAGTTCGGGCCGTTGTTCCAGAGCGCGGCCGGCTGCGCGCTCGCGCCCAGGCCAGCGCAGGCGGCGCGCAGCGCGTCGGCGTACGTGTCGCCCGTGTCGATGGCGCGTGCGCGCGGCGCGCGCAGCCGCACCAGCAAGGCGCCGTATCGGTCGAACACGTCCACCGGCAGCACGCCGGCTGCGCATTGCTGGCGCAGCCGGCCGTCGGGCTTATAGGCGGTCACGCCGTGGGTCACCGCCGCCCACGCTGCGCCGACGCTGGGGTGGCCGGCAAACGGTAGCTCGGTACGCGGGGTGAAGATGCGGATGTGGTAATCGGCATCGGGCACGCTGACCGGCAGGAAGAAGACCGTCTCGGACAGATTCAGCCACGCGGCAATCTGCTGCATTTGCGCAGACGACAACGTCTCTGCATTGAAGACCACGCCCAGTGGGTTGCCGCTGCCGGCCCGGCCGGCGAAAACATCCAGTTGCAGATAGCGGTGCTTGCTCATCGTGGGGAAATCTCGATCGAAGGAGGGCGCGGCGATGGTTGCAGGGCAAACCGACACGGCAGTGGAGGTGCGACGGCACGCAGTGATCGGACGCGGGGTCATGCGAGCGGCATTGGCAGTAGAATCGGAGGTTCCGCTCGGCATCCCGGGCATCTTCCCCCCATCCTAAACGCCTATCTCAATGTCAGCTCCCCACTCTACCGATCGTTGGATCGTCCTCAAGTTCGGCGGCACTTCGGTGTCGCGTCGTCATCGCTGGGACACGATTGGAAAACTGGCGAGCAAACGGGCGAACGAAACCGGCGGCCGCGTGCTGGTGGTGGTGTCTGCATTGTCGGGCGTGACCAACGAGCTCACCGCCATTGCCGACGGCGCCGCCGATAGCGCGCAGCGCGTGGCGGCACTGGACCAACGCCATCGCGAGTTTCTGGCCGAGCTCGAACTGGACGCCGATGCAGTGCTGGGCGAGCGCCTGGCCGCACTGCACGCATTGCTGGGCGATGCGCGCGCTGCAACGCGCACGCTGGATTGGCAAGCCGAGGTGCTGGGGCAGGGCGAGTTACTGTCGTCCACCATCGGCGCGGCGTATCTGCATGCCAGCGGCCTGGACATGGGGTGGCTGGATGCGCGCCAGTGGCTGTCCGCACTGCCGCCGCAGCCCAATCAGAGCGAATGGTCCAAGCGGCTGTCGGTCTCGTGCCAATGGCAGTCCGATGCCGATTGGCGCACGCGTTTCGCCGCGCAACCGACACGCTTGCTGATCACGCAAGGCTTCATTTCGCGTCATGCCGATGGCGGCACCGCGATTCTGGGCCGTGGCGGTTCGGATACCTCGGCGGCGTACTTCGGCGCGCTGCTCGGCGCCAGCCGGGTGGAAATCTGGACCGACGTGCCTGGCATGTTCAGCGCCAACCCGAAAGAAGTGCCGGATGCGCGGCTGCTGACCCGGCTGGACTATTACGAAGCGCAGGAAATCGCCACCACCGGCGCCAAGGTGCTGCATCCGCGCTCGATCAAGCCGTGCCGCGATTCCGGCGTGCCGATGGCGATTCTGGACACCGAGCGCCCGGATCTGCCGGGTACCAGCATCGACGGCAATGCCGAGCTGGTGCTGGGCGTCAAGGCGATCAGCCGCCGCAATGGCATCGTGCTGGTGTCGATGGAAGGCATCGGCATGTGGCAGCAGGTCGGCTTCCTGGCCGACGTGTTCACGCTGTTCAAGAAGCACGGCCTGTCGGTGGACTTGATCGGTTCGGCCGAGACCAACGTCACCGTGTCGCTGGATCCTTCGGAAAACCTGGTCAACACCGATGTGCTGGCGGCGTTGTCGGCCGATCTTTCGCAGATCTGCAAGGTCAAGATCATCGTTCCTTGCGCGGCCATCACCTTGGTCGGACGCGGCATGCGTTCGCTGCTGCACAAGCTCTCCGACGTGTGGGCCACGTTCGGGCAGGAACGCGTGCACATGATTTCGCAGTCGTCCAACGACTTGAACCTGACCTTCGTCATCGACGAAGCCGATGCCGACGGTTTGCTGCCGATCCTGCACGCGGAACTGATCGACAGCGGTGCGATGCCGGTCAGCGAGGGCGAGGTGTTCGGGCCGCGCTGGCGGCAGATCATCGGCTCGGTACGTCCCCGACCCACGCCGTGGTGGCATGCCGAGCGCGCGCATCTGCTGTCGCTGTCCAGGGCCGGGACGCCGCGTTACGCATACCACCTGCCCACGGTGCGTGAGCGTGCGCATGCGCTGGCGCAGATAGCCGCGGTGGATCAGCGCTATTACGCGATCAAGGCCAATGCGCATCCGGCCATCCTGATGGCGCTGGAGCAGGCCGGCTTCGGGCTGGAATGCGTCTCGCACGGCGAATTGCGCCGCGTATTCCAGGCGCTGCCGGAGCTGTCGCCACGGCGCGTGCTGTTCACGCCGAGCTTTGCGCCCAAGGCCGAATACGAAGCGGCCTTCGCGCTGGGCGTGACGGTGACCGTGGACAACGTCGAGGCGCTGCGCAACTGGCCCGAGGTGTTCCGTGGCCGCAATGTGTGGCTGCGCATCGACCTGGGGCACGGCGACGGCCATCACGAGAAGGTCAACACCGGCGGCAAGGCTTCCAAGTTCGGCCTGTCGTCCACGCGGGTGGATGAATTTGTCGAGGTGGCGCGCACGCTCGAGGTCACCATCACCGGCGTGCATGCGCACCTGGGCAGTGGCGTGGAGACCGGCGAGCACTGGCGGATGATGTACGACGAGTTGGCCGGCTTCGCGCGCCGTATCGGCACGGTGGAGACCATCGACATCGGTGGCGGCCTGCCGATTCCGTACAGCGCCGAAGACGAGCCATTCGATCTGGAGGTGTGGGCCAAGGGCCTGGCCGAGGTCAAGGCCGTGCATCCGGGCTACCGCCTGGCGATCGAGCCGGGCCGCTATCTGGTGGCCGAAGCCGGCGTATTGCTCGCAAGCGTCACCCAGGTGATCGAGAAGGACGGCGTGCACCGCGTGGGCCTGGATGCGGGGATGAATACCCTGATTCGCCCGGCGTTGTACGACGCCGGGCACGACATCGAAAACCTCAGCCAACTCGACGCGCCGGCCGATGGCACGTTCGATATCGTCGGGCCGATCTGCGAATCGTCGGACGTGTTCGGCAAGCGCCGCCGCCTGCCGGCGGCCACCGCACCAGGCGACGTGGTGCTGGTCGCCGATGCCGGCGCCTATGGCTACTCGATGGCCAGCACCTACAACCAGCGCGAATTGCCGCGCGAAGAGGTGATCGATGCGCCCACTGGCTGAGTTCGTCGTACTCAGCACGCTGGCCGGTGGCGTGGCGATGGTGTTCTCCACCGCCATCGACATGGCCGGGCAACGGGTGCCGTGGACCGACAGCCTGCGGTGGGTGCTGCCAGGGTTGATTGCTGCCGGCGTCGGTGCCTGGAGCGCAGCGTTCTGGCAGGCACGGCGCGCCGAGCGCGCGCTGGCGCAGCGTGCCGGTGGCATGGCGCTGCGCACCGTGGTGCTCAGCGCGCTTGGCTATTTGCCCGCATTGCTGCTGTATCTGCTGGTCGCGTTGGCGATCACCGGCGATGCAAAGGTGATTCGCTCGGAAGTGATGCTGCTGTTGTTCGTGATCGGTTGCCTGCCGCTGCTATGGGCGGCGGTGCCGTTTTCCATGATTGAATATCTCCTGTGCCGACGCTATCTGCGTCGTGTACGTGTTTCTGCAGGTAGTCCATGAGCGCTTTCGACAAACATCAGATGTCCACCTTCCGTTTCGTGCGTTGCGCACTCGACGTGCAGACCGGCGTGGCGACGCTGGTGTATGCCTTCGATCAAGGGCCGGAGCTGGTCGAGACCGTTGCGGTGCCGGGCGCACCGTTCGTCCTGGAGGGCGCGCAGGCGACTGCCGTGCAACAGGCGCTGCGGCTGCTGCATCTCATTGCAGGAGTCAGTTATTTCAAAGCTGCGGTGCCGCCGAACATCGCCATCGACAGCTACAGCATCGATGCCGAAACCGCTGCGCTGGTGGAAAGCGTGTACCTGCACGGCCTGGGCGAATTTGCCTATCGCAATGGATTGAATCTGCATGGCAAGATTCATTTTCCGGTCGCCGCGCAAGCGTCTGATGCTGCGCCGGCAGTGGGGTTGCGCGAGCATGCGCTGGTTGCGATCGGTGGCGGTAAGGATTCGCTGGTCAGCATCGAGGCCCTGCGCCAGGCCGGCGTGGCGCAGACCGTCAGCTGGATCGGCGGTTCGCAACTCATCCGTGCCTGTGCAGAACGCACCGGGTTGCCGGTACTCAACATCGGCCGCGTGCTGGCCCCGGAACTGTTCGAACTCAATCGCCAGGGCGCGTGGAACGGGCATATCCCGGTGACCGCGGTGAACTCGGCCATCCTGGTGCTGGCGGCGCTGCTCAATGGGATCGACCAGGTGGTGTTCTCCAACGAACGTTCGGCCAGTTACGGCAGCCAGATTCCCGGCACCGGCGAGGTCAATCACCAGTGGTCCAAGGGCTGGGCGTTCGAACAGGCATTCGGCGATTACGTGCAGCGGCAGGTGGCGGCCGATCTGCGCTACTACTCGTTGCTGCGGCCGCTCTCCGAGTTGGCGGTGGCGCGGCAATTCGCCAAGACAGATCACTACGACGCGCACTTTTCCAGCTGCAACCGCAACTTCCACATCATGGGCGAGCGCCCGGTGCATCGCTGGTGCGGCGTGTGCCCGAAGTGCCATTTCGTGTTCCTGGCGCTGGCGCCGTTCATGCCCAAGACGCGGTTGGTCAACATCTTCGGGCGCAATCTGCTCGACGATGCGACCCAGGCCGGCGGCTACGATGCGCTGCTGGAGTTCCAGGACCACAAGCCGTTCGAATGCGTGGGCGAAGGCCGCGAATCGCGCGCGGCGATGGCCGTGCTGGCCAGCCGCGCGGAGTGGAAGGAGGACGCGTTGGTGAAGCGCTTCATCCGCGACATCCAGCCGCACCTCGACTCGAATGATCTGCAGGTCCAGCCACTCATGGCCATCGATGGCGAGCACCGGATTCCGCCGGCGCTGTGGGAGCGCGTGCGTGCGAATTTCGCAGCTTGAAGGCAAGGCTGTTGCGTTGTGGGGCTGGGGGCGCGAAGGACGTGCGGCGTATCGTGCGCTGCGGGCGCGCCTGCCGACTCAAGCGCTGACGGTGTTCTGCAACGCCGAAGAGGCGCGTGAGATCGGTGCGCTGGCAGATGCGGCCTTGCAGGTGGAAACCGATGCCAGCGCGCAGGCGCTGGGACGATTCGAGATCGTCGTGAAGTCGCCCGGCATCAGCCCGTATCGCGCCGAGGCACTGGCTGCCGCTGCGCAGGGCACGCATTTCATTGGCGGCACCGCGCTGTGGTTTGCCGAACACGCGCAGGCGGACGGCAGCGTGCCTGGCGTCGTCTGCATCACCGGCACCAAGGGCAAGAGCACCACCACTGCGCTGCTGGCGCACGTGCTGCGCGCAGCCGGGCATCGCACCGCCTTGGTCGGAAATATCGGCCAGCCCCTGCTGGAAGTGCTGGCACCGCAGCCGCCGCCGGCGTATTGGGCGGTCGAGTTGTCCAGCTATCAGACCGGTGATGTCGGGCGCAGCGGCGCGCGTCCCCAGCTGGCACTGGTGTTGAATCTGTTTCCCGAGCATCTGGACTGGCATGGCGACGAGGCGCGCTATGTGCGCGACAAGCTGTCGCTGGTGACCGAAGGCCGGCCGCGGATCGCCTTGCTCAACGCTGCCGACCCGCTGCTTGCCGGCTTGCAATTGCCCGATAGCCAGGTGCGTTGGTTCAATCAGCCCGCCGGCTGGCATCTGCGTGGCGAGGTGGTCTATCGCGGCGAACAGGCCATTTTCGATACTGCCGATGTGCCGCTGCCGGGCGAGCACAACCGCCGCAACCTGTGCGCGGTGCTGGCGGCGGTAGAGGCCTTGGGCCTGGATGCAGCGGCACTTGCGCCGGCGGCAGCGAGCTTTCGTCCATTGCCCAACCGCCTGCAGTTGCTCGGCAGCGTGGACGGCATCAGCTACGTCAACGATTCGATCAGCACCACGCCGCATGCCTCGCTGGCTGCACTGGCGTGCTTTGCGCGGCGACGCGTGGCCTTGCTGGTCGGTGGCCATGATCGCGGGCTGGATTGGCACGATTTCGCCCAGCAGATGGCGCAGCAGGCGCCGCTGGAAATCGTGACCATGGGCGCCAATGGCCCACGCATCCATGCATTGCTGGCGCCGCTGGCCGAAGCGGGACACTTCGGCCTGCATGCCGCCAACGATCTCGAACACGCCATGGGACTGGCGCGCAATGCGCTGGGCGAGCAGGGCGGTGTGGTGCTGCTCTCGCCGGGGGCGCCCAGCTTCGGCGCCTACAGCGATTACGTTGCGCGCGGCCGCCACTTCGCACAGCTGGCAGGCTTCGACCCGGCGGCGATCAGCGCGATTGACGGACTGGGTGTGCACTGAAGGCGGCTAACGCACCGGCTGCGCTCATCAGCCGGTGGGCATGGCAGGTGCTCGGAACTGGCATGTGCCGCTCATACACCGCTGTGCCTGCGCGCTGTTCTCCGGCCACCTGATGGCTGCTCGCTGCCTATTGGTCGCCGCGCTAACGCCAGCGCCGCCGCGGTGGCGCGATTGCCTCGAAAGCGCGCACGCGCAGCGCATGAGAAACGCGCAGGCGCATTGGACCGACGACCTGCCGCCACCGTTGCCGGCAGCGGCGACGATGACCTCTCCTGCACGGCGCCAGCGCCTACACTCGCCGCACCATCCTGGGAGCAAGCACATGCACAAGCAATGGACATGGCGTGGCGTTGGGTTGATCGGTGTCCTGGCCTCGCTGGCCTTCCCTGCAGCGGCCGCGATGCAGGCCAAGCCGCTGGAATGGAAGATCGGCAAGGACACCTACAGCGGCGTGCTGGTGTATGACGATGCCGGCGATGCCAAGCGCCCGGGCCTGGTGATGGTGCCCAACTGGCGCGGTGTCAACGACTCGGCGGTGAGCAAGGCCAAGCAACTGGCCGGCGACGATTACGTGGTGCTGGTGGCCGACGTGTATGGCAAGGGCAAGCGCCCCGCCAACGACAGCGAGGCTGGACAGTTCGCCGGCGCCCTGAAGAAGGATCCGCCGGAGCTGCGCGCACGCGCGCTCAAGGCGGTAGAGGTACTCAAGGCGCAGGCCGGCAAGGCGCCGCTGGACGCAGCGCGCATCGGTGCTGTGGGCTTCTGCTTCGGCGGTACGACGGTGCTGGAGCTGGTGCGCTCAGGCGCGCAGCTGGCCGGTGTGGTCAGCCTGCATGGCGGCATCGCGACTCCCAGCCCGGCTGCGGCCGGCTCTGCCAAGACGCCCCTGCTGGTGCTCAACGGTGCCGACGACAAGAGCGTGAGCAAGGCGGATATCGCCGCGTTCGAAACCGAAATGAATGCAGCCGGCGCGGATTGGCAATTCGTCAATTTCAGCGGCGCGGTGCATTGCTTTGCCGAGGCCGACGCCAACAGCCCGCCGGGCTGCCTGTACAACCCGCGGGCGGCCAAGCGTGCGTACCGCATGCTGGGCGACTTCTTCGAAGAGCGGTTTGGTCAGTAGCCGGGATTGGGGATTTGGGATTCGCAAGAGCGCGGGTCCCGTGCTTCAACGCATCACCCCCCGGAGTTTGTGCTCCGGGGGAGGGCGCTGACCAATCATTCGGCTAACGGATGCGGGATTCGTCAACGCGCGAACTAGCCGCCCTTGCGAATCCCCAATCTCAAATGCTCAATCCCATCCGGCGCGCAGGGCGCTCCGGATCAGTGGGTACGCTCGACCGCGTAGCGCGCCAGGCCGCGCAGCGCCGCCACGGCAGCGCTGTGCGGCAGGGTTTCCAGAGCCTGTTCGGCGGCGGCGGCGTATTCGGCCGCGCGTTGACGGCTGTAGTCCAACCCGCCGGTGGCACGGATGGCGGCCAGCACTTCCGGCATCGCCGCGGCATCGCCTTGCTCGACGATCTGTCGCAGGCGCTCACGGGTGGTCGCATCCGAGTGCGCCATCGCGTGGATCAGCGGCAGGGTGGCCTTGCCCTCGGCAAGATCGTCGCCCAGGTTCTTGCCCAGGTCCGCGGCCTCGGCGGCGTAGTCGAGTACGTCGTCGGCGATCTGGAAGGCGAAGCCCAGCTGCATGCCGTAGTCGTACAGCTGCTGCTGCACCTGCGCGCTTGCGCCGGAGGCAAGCGCACCCAGACGCGTGCCGGCGGCGAACAGCACTGCGGTCTTGCGCTCGATCACGCGCAGGTACGCCGCTTCGTCGGTGTCGGGGTTATGCACATGCAACAGCTGAAGCACTTCGCCTTCGGCGATGCGGTTGGTGGTGTCGGCCAGGATCTGCATGACTTCCATGCGATCCAGTTCGACCATCAACTGGAAGCTACGCGAGTACAGGAAGTCGCCCACCAATACGCTGGGCGCATTGCCCCATAGCGCGTTGGCGGTGCTGCGCCCGCGGCGCAGGTCCGATTCGTCCACCACGTCGTCGTGCAGCAGCGTGGAGGTATGGATGAATTCGATGATTGCCGCCAGTTGGTGGTGCTCCGGGCCGGAGCCGCCAGCGGCATGGCCGGCCAGCATCACCAGCATCGGGCGCAGGCGTTTGCCGCCGGCGGAGATGATGTGATCGGCGATCTGGTTGATCAGCACGACGTCCGAGGCCAGACGGCGGCGGATCAGTGCGTCGACCGCGGCCATGTCGGGCGCGGCGAGGGACTGGATCTGGGGCAGGCCCAGCACGGTGGGGAGGTCTTCGGCGATGGTCATGCGCAGGCGTTCGTGATGTGGGCCGATTATAGGTGCCCCGGCCGGATCCGTCCCGCCGGGCACAACCGGCGTCTTCACATTTGCGGCTTCACGTGGTCGCGTCAAAGCCGCAAGGCCTGTACGGGCTGGATTTCCGACCCTTGGCAGGGCGCTTGCCCGGCAGCGCCGCGCGGCAACCTGCCAGGACCGCCGAGCGGCAGGTGCGGTAACATTGCCGCACAGACATTCATCGTTGCGCGCTCCCGGCGCCAGCGCATCATCTCGGAAGCACCTATGGCCCGCGGCATCAACAAAGTCATCCTCGTCGGCAACCTCGGCAACGATCCCGACACCAAGTACACCCAGGCCGGCATGGCAATCACGCGCGTGAGCCTGGCCACCACCAGCATGCGCAAGGACCGCGACGGCAATAACCAGGAACGCACCGAGTGGCACCGCGTGGTGTTCTTCGGAAAGCTGGGCGAAATCGCCGGCGAGTACCTGCGCAAGGGCTCGCAGGTGTATGTCGAAGGCGAACTGCGCTACGACAAGTACACCGGCCAGGACGGCGTTGAAAAGTACAGCACCGACATCGTCGCCAACGAGATGCAGATGCTCGGCGGCCGTGGCGAAGGCGGCGGTGGTGGGATGGGCGGCGATCGCCCGCAGCGTTCGGCGCCGCGTCAGCAGGGCGGCGGTGGCGGGCAGGGTGGTGGCGGATATGGCGGCGGTGGCGGTGGCGGTGGTCAGGACTACGCGCCGCGTCGTCAGCAGCCGGCCCAGCAGCAGTCGGCGCCGCCAATGGACGATTTCGCAGACGACGATATCCCGTTTTGAGGACTGCCCGTCGTTGTGTCATCCACGAGGGCCCGCATTGCGCGGGCCTTCTGCGTTATGGCGATGACGCCCGGACATTGGCCGGTTTTGGCAGAATGGTGGCAGAGCCTCGCGGGCGTTATGCGTGCTCGGAGGCAGGCACGCCGTGCGTGCAGCGCCTATTGCAGGCTTACGCGCAACGCACGCAGCGTGGGCGCGCCGTCCATGCGTTGCTCAAGCTCGCAACGTCCAGCGCGCAGCAGCAGCGTGATCCCTACGGCAGGCCGTTAGCGCCCCTCGGCAGGTCTAGGCAGACGTGCGATTGCGTCCCTTCTGCTTGGCGCGATACAGCGCCGAATCGGCGTCGTGCACGATGGCGTTGGGGCTCAGCGGCGCTTCGCCCGGTTCGAAGGTGGCTGCGCCGATGCTGACGGTGACGTGCGCGCTGGTGGGGCTGGACAGGTGCATCAGGCCCAGCTCGGCGACCGCATTGCGCACGGCGTCGGCCAGGCGCAGCGCGCCGGCGGCATCGGTATGCGGCAGGATCATGCCGAACTCTTCGCCGCCGTAGCGCGCGGCGAGGTCTTCGCTGCGGCGCGAGCAGCCGGCAATGGCGCCTGCGATCAAACGCAGGCAGGCATCGCCGTTCACGTGACCATAGGTGTCGTTGTAGAGCTTGAAGTGATCGACATCGATCATCAGCACCGACAATGGCGCCTCCAGGCGAACCGCGTCCTGCAACGCACGCGATAGCCGGTGGTCGAAGGCGCGCCGGTTGGCGATGCCGGTCAATGCGTCTACCCAGGCTTCGGTACTCAGCTTGGCTTCGTTGCGGTGCATGCGGCGCAGTTGCAGGTCCAGCCAGATCCCCACGCCCAGCAGCAGGGTGCAGCCCAGCGCGGCCACCACGATGCGCTGGCGCGCGGTTTCCCGCCAGTTCGCCAACGCATCGTCCACTGAAAAGCCGGTCAGCACGGTCAGCGGATAGGGGCGCGCCGGTGCGAAGCTGGAGATGCGCTCAACGCGGTCGATCGGCGAGCGATAGGTGGCGGTGCCGTGCTTGCGTGCGCGCATGGTCACGTAGATCGACGTCCCCGCGATCGAGGTGCCGATCACGCCCTGTTTGTCGGGCCGGCGCACCATCACGATGCCATCGTCGTTGGTCATGCCGATGGTGCCGTGCGGGCCGACCTCGAAGGTGCTGTAGTAGTTCTGGAAATACTTCAGCTGCAGGGTGACCAGCACCACGCCGGCGAACTCGCCGCTGGGGGCGTCGAGGCGGCGGCTCAATGTCAGCACCCAGGAGCCGTCCGAACGGCTTTGCACAGGCGGGCCGACCAGCGACAAGGCGTCGCGATGGTCGCGGTGGTATTTGAAATAGGCGCGGTCGGCGTTGTTGTGCGTCCTGGGGGTGCTGCCCAGCGACGAGCTAACCCAACTGCCGTCCGCGGCATAGATGAAAATGCCATGTAGGCGATCGGAGCGGCGCGCTTCGTGCACCAGGAACTCATGCATCGCAGAACGCGCGGCCCTGGAGCCTTGGTCGTGTTCGACCCGCGACACCAGCCCGGACAGCACTGCGTCGGCGATGGACAGGGTGTCGCTGGCATGCTGCGCCAGCGAATTGGCCAGGTTCAACGACTGCGCCTGGGCGCTGCGCAGCGCGGTCGCGCGCTCTTCGTGGATGGACCAAT
The DNA here is from genome assembly GCF_000961215.1 of Xanthomonas citri pv. citri. NCBI lineage: Bacteria > Pseudomonadati > Pseudomonadota > Gammaproteobacteria > Lysobacterales > Lysobacteraceae > Xanthomonas > Xanthomonas citri. Next base: position 3,386,361 of record NZ_CP008998.1, on the reverse strand, counting down.
ATTCCGAACCGAGCAGTAGCATCCAAGACGCAGTCAGCACGAAATGCAGCGCGATGCGCTGAGCACGTTGGCGCCGCCGCTTGGTTGTTGACGTCACTGTGGCTACCTGTCTGGATACCAGAGCGATGCAACCGCCGTGCCACCCTACGCGTCGCGGCATGCATTCCCAGGCGCGTCGACACGTGCAATGACAGATCTGTGATTGATGCCTCACGTTACACGCAACAGCCCGCTTGATCGCGTCGCGACGCGCAATGGCTGCCGCAGCAGCGCTCGCTGAATCACCTCAACGCGCACGGCGACAGATGTCAGAGCCAGCTCGACTGCGGCTGCATAACGGGCAGCATGCTATGCCGAGCACTGAATCACGCTCAGGAGTTCTCCATGCAAGCCATTCGTCTTCGCCATCCGGCTGCCATCGCATCGCTGCAGTCGGTTGCATTGCCCGATCCGGGGCAGCCTGCACGCGGTCAGATCCGCGTGCGCCTGCATGCCAGTTCGCTCAATTTTCATGATCTGGGCGTGGTGCTCGGGCAGATGCCAACCGCAGACGGGCGTATTCCGATGTCCGATGGCGCAGGCGTGGTGGAAGCGGTCGGGCCGGAGGTTGACGAGTTCGCAGTGGGCGATCAGGTGGTGTCCACCTTCTTCCCGCAGTGGCTGGACGGCGAGCCGTTGCACGCCGGTTTTGCCACCACTCCAGGCGACGGCGTCGATGGCTATGCGCGCTCGGCGGTCGTCGCCGATGCACGGGCATTCACCCACGCACCCCGTGGTTACAGCCACGCCGAGGCTGCGACGCTGACCACCGCCGGCGTCACCGCGTGGCGTGCACTGGCAGTCAACGGCGGGCTCAAGGCCGGCGACAGCGTGCTGGTACTGGGCACCGGTGGCGTGTCGATCTTTGCGCTGCAATTGGCCAAAGCGATGGGCGCGCGCGTGATCGCCACGTCCTCATCCGACGAGAAACTGGAGAAGGTGCGAGCGCTCGGTGCCGACCACGTCATCAACTATCGACAGCATCCCGAATGGTCGGCGCAGGTGCTGGACATCACCGAAGGACGTGGGGTGGACCATGTGGTCGAGGTCGGTGGGCCGGGCACGCTGACGCAATCGATCCGTGCAGCGCGCGTAGGTGGGCATATCGCCTTGATCGGCGTTTTGACCGGTGCCGGAGGGCCGGTTCCGACTGCCGAAATGATGGGGCGCCAGCAACGCCTGCAGGGATTGGTCGTCGGCAGCCGCAAGCATCAACAGGACCTGGTGCGCGCACTCGACAGCTTGCCGCTGCGGCCGGTGATCGATCGCAGCTTCGCGCTGGATGAGATCGGTGAAGCCTTCGCGCTGCAGAAGTCCGGTGGCCACCTCGGCAAGATCGCGCTGGAGTTCTGATCCAGCCCGCGGCACCGAGCGTCGGTGATGCTCCGCACCGCCGACGCGCGAATTCACTATTTCGACGTGTGCAAAGGCCGCCGCCTGCATGACGTTGCTGGCAAGCGCAACCAATACTCCTCGGGTTTCTTCGCTTCCTTCACTGCGGCCAACCCACGTGCTGCACGCGCAACATTCAAGAAACTGTTCGGCCGGCCCGTCCGACTCCAACGTCATCGGCGCATGGGTTGGTGACTCGCAGTGATGAGCGTCTTTCATAGGCGCATGCAGCCACCAGCGCTAATGCGGACAAAAGCGGGAACTAGAATCGGGCAATGCACTGCGTCACGCCCGCAGTCGCGGCCGCGCACTCACGCGCTTGTGACCAGCAGCGCTGCACATTGATTGAGAACTGTAAAAGCCAGCATTGTTGGAGATGCCAGCCATGAGAGACATCAAGATGACCCGTCGCGAGGTGCTGATCGCGGGGACGGCATCCGCAGCCAGCGTTGCCGCAACCCAATCGATGACCGCCACCGCCGCCACTGCGATGTCGCAGCGGCCCGCAAGCGAGCCCGCCAATGCATCCAGCCAGGTCGGCTTCGAGGTGAACGGCAAACCGGTCACGCTGACGCTGGATAACCGCACCACCTTGCTGGATGCGCTGCGCGAACATCTGCATCTCACTGGCACCAAGAAGGGCTGCGATCACGGCCAGTGCGGCGCATGTACGGTCATCGTCGACGGGCAACGCATGAACGCGTGCCTGTCGCTGGCAGTGATGCACGAGGGCGCCAAGGTCACCACCATCGAAGGGCTGGGCACGCCGGACAAGCTGCACCCCATGCAGGCGGCGTTCGTCAAGCACGATGGCTACCAATGCGGCTACTGCACGCCCGGGCAGATCTGTTCGGCAGTGGCCGTGCTGGACGAGGTGAAGCGCGGGATCCCCAGCCATGTCACCGAAGACCTCACCGGCAAGCTCAGACTCACCACGCCGGAATTGCAGGAACGCATGAGTGGCAATATCTGCCGTTGTGGTGCGTACTCCAACATCGTCGAAGCCATCGACGATGTTGCCGGAGGCCGCGCATGAAAGCCTTTAGCTACGAACGGGCCAGCTCGCCAGCCGATGCCGCCGCCAAGGCCGCGCGCCAGCCCGGTGCCAAGTTCATCGCAGGCGGGACCAACCTGCTCGATCTGATGAAGCTGCAGATCGAAACACCGTCGCACCTGATCGATGTCAACGGCCTGAGCCTGGATACCATCGACGCCACGCCTGAGGGCGGCCTGCGCATCGGCGCATTGGTGCGCAACACCGATCTGGCGGCCGACCAGCGCGTGCGCCGCGATTACGCCGTGTTGTCGCGCGCATTGCTGGCCGGTGCCTCGGGACAACTGCGCAACCGTGCGACCACGGCAGGCAACCTGCTGCAACGGACGCGTTGTCCCTATTTCTACGACACCAACCAGCCATGCAACAAGCGACTGCCTGGCAGCGGCTGCGCGGCCATCGGCGGCTATAACCGTCAACTGGCAGTGATTGGTGCCAGCGAGGCGTGCATCGCCACCCATCCCAGCGATATGGCCATTGCCATGCGCCTGCTCGATGCGGTCGTGGAAACGGTGCGCCCGGATGGCCAGACACGCGCCGTGGCCTTGTCCGAGTTCTACCGTGCACCGGGAACGACGCCGCATCTGGAAACCGTGCTGGAGCGCGGCGAATTGATCACCGCCGTCACCTTGCCCAAGCCGCTCGGTGGCACGCATGTGTATCGCAAGGTGCGCGACCGTGCCTCGTATGCTTTCGCCCTGGTGTCGGTGGCCGCCGTCGTCCAGCGCGATGGCAGCGCACGCGTCGCAGTCGGCGGCGTCGCGCACAAGCCATGGCGCAGCGAAGCCGCCGAAGCCAGATCGAAGGAGGGTGCCCGCGCCATTGCGTCCGTGCTGCTCGACGGCGCACGGCCCACCGAACACAACGCATTCAAGGTGCCGCTGGTTGAGCGCACCTTGACCGCGATCTTGGCCGACACGAGGGCCTGATATGAAATTCGACACTCCCGCCGGCACCAATCCCATCGATCAGCTTACGGTCGTCGGCAAGCCCGTCGACCGTATCGACGGGCCACTCAAGACCACCGGGCAGGCGCCGTATGCCTACGAACATCATGACTTGCCGGGCCAAGCCGCTTACGGGCATGTGGTGGGCGCAGGCATCGCCAAGGGCACCATCCGCAGTATCGATCTGAGTGCGGCACGCAAGGCGCCAGGCGTGCTGGGCATCGTGACTGCGCAGAACGCCGGCAAGCTGCAAAAGGGCAAGTTCAACACCGCCAAGCTCTTGGGCGGACCCGAGATCGCGCATTACCACCAGGCCATTGCAGTGGTGGTGGCGGAGACCTTCGAGCAGGCGCGTGCGGCCGGCCAGTTGATCAAGGTCGATTACGGCCGTCACGTGGGCGCCTACGACCTGGAAAAGGCCCGCGCCGGCGCCACGGTGACCAAGAAGGGCGACGCGCCCAACAGCAACGTCGGCAACTTCGACGCTGCCTTCGCGACGGCGCCAGTGCAACTGGATGCCGAATACAGCACACCCGATCATTCGCACGCGATGATGGAGCCGCACGCTTCCATCGCGATGTGGGATGGCGACAAGCTCAGCGTGTGGACCTCCAATCAGATGATCAACTGGGGAGCCGGCGATCTGGCCAGGACGCTGGGCATCCCGCGCGAGAACGTGCGGATCATGTCGCCGTACGTCGGCGGCGGTTTCGGCGGCAAGCTGTTCCTGCGTGCCGATGCAGTGCTGGCATCGCTGGCCGCGCGTCAGGTCGGACTGCCGGTCAAGGTGATGTTGCCGCGGCCGCTGATCGCCAATAACACCACCCACCGCCCGGCCACGCTGCAACGCATCCGGCTTGCGGCCGGGCGCGACGGCAAGCTCACGGCGATCGCGCATGAAAGCTGGTCGGGCGACTTGCCCGACGGCAGCCCGGAAATCGCCGCCGCGCAGACGCAATTGCTCTACGCCGGTGCTAACCGCCTGATCACGACCCGTCTGGCCGTGCTCGATCTGCCCGAAGGCAACGCCATGCGCGCGCCGGGCGAGGCACCAGGGTTGATGGCGTTGGAAATCGCCATGGACGAGATGGCCGAAAAGCTCGACATGGACCCGGTCAAGTTCCGCATCGTCAACGACACCCAGGTGGACCCGGAAAATCCGCAGCGACCGTTCTCGCAGCGTCAGCTGGTCACGTGCCTGGAAGATGGCGCAAGGCGATTCGGGTGGTCCAAGCGCAAGGCCAAGCCGGCCAGTACGCGCGATGGTCGTTGGCTGGTCGGCATGGGTGTTGCGGCGGCATTTCGCAACGCGCCGGTCATGACCTCCGGCGCACGCATGCGGCTGGAGCAGGGCGGACGCGTGGTGGTGGAAACCGACATGACCGATATCGGGACCGGCTCCTACACCATCATTGCGCAGACCGCTGCGGAAATGCTGGGCGTCCCACTCAACTGGGTCGATGTGCTCCTGGGCGATTCGAGCTTTCCGGCCTCTGCAGGCTCCGGCGGGCAGTGGGGCGCGAACAGTTCTACCGCAGGCGTCTATGCAGCCGCAGTCAAATTGCGCGAAGCGGTGGCCAAGCAACTGGGCCTGGATCCGGCCAGTGCCGAGTTTGCCGATGGCTATGTGCGTGCCGGCGGCAAGCGCGTTGCGCTCGGCGATGCCGCGGCCAATGGCGCGCTGGTGGTGGAAGACAAGATCGAATTCGGCGACCTCAGCAAAACGCACCAGCTCTCCACGTTCGGCGCGCATTTCGTCGAAGTGGGCGTGGATATCGCAACCGCCGAAGTGCGCATCCGGCGCATGCTTGCCGTGTGCGCCGCGGGGCGCATCCTCAATCCCAAATCCGCACGCAGCCAGGTCATCGGCGGCATGACCATGGGCGCCGGCGCGGCACTGATGGAAGAGCTGGCAGTGGACAAACGCCTGGGCTTCTTCGTCAACCACGACCTGGCCGGCTATGAAGTGCCGGTGCATGCGGATATCCCGCATCAGGAGGTGGTGTTCCTGGAAGAAAACGACCCGTTGTCGTCGCCGATGAAGGCCAAGGGCGTGGGCGAGCTGGGTATCTGCGGCGTGGCAGCGGCGATCGCCAATGCGGTCTACAACGCAACCGGCGTGCGTGTGCGCGACTACCCGGTCACCCTCGACAAACTGCTGCCGCACCTGCCCGAGATGCTGCGCGCGTGAGCGCGCTCGTTGCCCCCGTCACGCATGCGCCGCCGGCGTGGCCGGCATGGCCGGGCTACGCGTTGCTCGACGATTTGCTGCCAACGCTGAGCGCATGGCAGCGCGCCGGGCAGCGCGTGGCGATGGCGACCTTGATCGATGTGCAAGGCTCCTCACCCCGCCCGTTGGGGAGCGAGATGGCCATCAGCGCCGACGGGCGCGTGGCAGGCTATGTCTCAGGCGGCTGCGTCGAAGCGGCGGTGGCGCATGAAGCCATGGCAGCGCTGCGCGATGGTCAGCCGCGCTGGCTGGACTATGGCGAAGGCAGCCAAGTGCTGGACATCCAGCTCAGCTGCGGGGGGGCGCATCGGCGTGCTGGTGTGGCCGGTGCCGGATCTGGGCGAGCACCTCGCGCGTTGGCGTAACGCGCGCCAGCATCGGCGCGCATTTCATGTGGCCTTGGATCGTGCCTCCGGCATGGTGCGTTACCTAGCACATGCACAGGACGCGCGTGCGGGCGAATTCGTGCGCACCCATCGTCCGCCGCTACGGCTGGTGCTGGTTGGCGCCGACCCGTCGCTACTGGCGCTGGTGTCGTTGGCCAGCCAGATGGGCATCGAAGTGCGCGTGTTGCGGCCGCATGGTCCGGGGGAACCGCCGCCAGGATTGGCGCCCGAGCACTACGACCGACGTGCGCTGGGCGATGCACTGCGGGATCTGCATCTGGATGCCGATAGCGCACTGTACAGCCTGGCCCACGATGCCGAGATCGACCTGCAGGTTGCGCGGCGCGGCTTGGCGTCCCCCGTCGCCTGCATCGGCATCCTCGGCAGCCGGCAAAAGCGCGAAGGTCGTCTACAGGCGCTGCGTGCGCTGGGGTATAGCGACACCTCGCTCGCGCGTCTGCGTTTGCCGGCGGGCTGGCGCATGGGACGCTCCTCGCCGCATACCATCGCGCTCGGCGTCATCGCCGAAGCCATGCAGGCGGTGGCAGATGTGCAGGCCGTTACCGCAAGCTGATAAATCGCTAGCTGCTTCTGCCGCGTGCGTCAGTCATCAAGGCGCCTTGCAGCCGGTCGAGTGAAACACGGCTGCTTCCGAGCACTATCGTCGCTGGCCTGCGACAGCACGCCGCAATCTGCATCGCCATTGGCAGGCCTTCGCCGATGTATGGACAGCGCACGCAAAGGTCGGTCACCTTGCACGCACAGCTGGCGCTCTAGGCTGCAGCGGTCTTCCATTCAAGCAGTACGTCGCCATGACCCGGTAATCCCCCCGCCCATTAGCAGACGCCAGAAGTGGAATTTTCTCGTACCCTTTCCCGAGGAGGTTCCATGAAGAAGTCCCGCTTTACCGACAGCCAGATCATCGCCGTGCTCAAGCAGGCCCAGGCCGGTGCGCCCGTGCCGGAGCTGTGCCGCGAGCACGGCATCAGCTCGGCCACGTTCTACAAGTGGCGTAGCAAGTTCGGCGGCATGGACGTGTCCATGGTCGCACGCATGAAGGAGTTGGAGGAGGAGAACCGCCGGCTCAAGAAGATGTACGCCGAGGCGCAGCTCAGTACCGACCTGCTGAAGGAAGCGCTCGCAAAAAAATGGTGAGGCCATCTCAGCGACGCGAGATGGCCCAATCGGCAGTCACGAGCGGGCGCACGAACATCCGCCACGCCTGCCAGACCTTCGCGGTGAGCCAGACCTGCTTCCGCTACCAGGCCAAGGCCAGCGAGCAGAACGCCCGGATCGCCGACTGGCTGGTCCGCCTGACGAGCGCCCATCGCGACTGGGGCTTTGGCCTGTGCTACCTGTACCTGCGCAACGTGAAGGGCTTTGGCTGGAATCACAAGCGGGTCTACCGGATCTACCGCGAGCTGGAGTTGAACCTGCGGATCAAGCCGAAGAAGCGGCTGGTGCGTGAGCGGCCCGAGCCTCTGGCGGTGCCGGAGGCCATCAACCAGGTCTGGTCGATGGACTTCATGCACGACCAGTTGGCCGACGGCCGCAGCTTCCGGCTGTTCAATGTGCTCGACGACTTCAATCGCGAGGGGCTGGGGATCGAGGTGGATCTGTCGCTGCCGTCAGCCCGGGTGATCCGATCGCTGGAGCAGATCATCGAGTGGCGCGGCAAGCCCGCCGTGATCCGCTGCGACAACGGCCCTGAATACATCAGTGGCGCGTTGCTGTCCTGGGCACAGCGGCTTGGCATCCGGGTCGAGCACATCCAGCCGGGCAAGCCACAGCAGAACGCCTACGTTGAACGCTACAACCGCACCATCCGCTACGCCTGGCTCGCCCGCACCCTGTTCGACACCATCGACCAGGTGCAGGACAAAGCCACCCGCTGGCTATGGACGTACAACCACGAGCGCCCGAATATGGCGCTCGGCGGCATCACGCCTGCCATGAAGTTGGCGATGGCCGCTTAGCTCCACTTCTGGCGACCGCTAGAAGTGGGGGGATTACCACCCCTGTTCCAGATCCCCACGTCGACGTATCGCGTAATGCTGTTCGCCTTAGCTTCTTCGCCACCAACCATTGCGCACGTGGTGACTACGCCGGAACGCGCCACGCTCCCACCGTCTCGCAACCAGCACCGCACGCGGCTGCCGCCATGCCAGCAGCGTGCGGCACATGAGTGGCGATCACGCGGCGCTGGTGCTGGGCGCCGGAGCAGGGCGCCGGCTTGGCCGCTCGAAGCAACTGCTGATGCGCGATGGCGAGCCGTTGCTGCGCCGCGCCGCACGCATTGCATTACTGACTGCGCCACGCCGCTGCGTGGTCGTGCTGGGTGCCGACGCCGATACGTTGAGCGAGGTGTTGCAGGATCTGGATATCGAAATACTCCGGCATCCCGATTGGTCCGAGGGCATGGGCTCCAGCCTGGCCGCGTTGCGTCGGCATGTGCAGGGCGACCCGGCATTGCGACGCAGCCTGATCCTGGGGTGCGATCAGCCTGCGCTGGATGCCCCGCATTTGCGCTCCCTGCTGGAAGAAGCCGATCGCGCCGTCTCCGGATGCGCCACCAGTGGCTACAGCGGCGTGCGCGGCATTCCCGCGGTGGTCACGCATACGGCTTGGGCGGATGTGCCATTGCAGGCCGATAGCGGCCTGCGCGGCCTGTTCGCCAGCCTGGATATGCAGAGCCTGGGGTGCGTCAGCGCCCCGGCGTTGGCGCTGGATATCGACACGCCGGCCGATCTGGCCACCGCGCAGCAGCGCGGCTGGGTCGATGCGGAGTGAGACGCCATGACGGGTATGCGCGCAAATCCCTGGCAGCCTGACACCATAGCGCGGCGGCCGCACCGTAAGCGGCGGGCATGGTCACTGCACGCACGCTGGCGTCATCGGTGTCGATCACCGACACCGGTCCAGGCGCGTTACCTATCCTTTGCAGCCCGCCAAGCGACATGCCGGGCCGACGCGTTCGACCGTGCCGCAGCCTTACGACCACAACACAACCGCTTCCCTGATCACCAACACATAGCCAATCACCATGGCGGTCTTGATCGAGAACTGGAATTTCCTCAGCAGATGCATGCAACCCCTCCCCAGAGGCCGTCTTCAAGAGCGACTGATCACCCACTGCGCATCGTCCACGCTCGTCTGACGATGACTGATGACGCGGCGTTCACCGGTCCTGACCGAATGTAGCGTTGGACGTGATGTGTGTCACGTAAGAATTTTCCTACCGCCCTGCCAGTGTCAGCCCGACGGCATTGGCATGCATAAAAGAACATCCTGGCTATGCCGGACGCGGGGCCATTGGCTACTCTCCCGCGGCCCCTTGAGTAAGGGCACGCCGGCATACCGCACGAGAGAAGGCGTTCCCATTCCTCGCGCACTGCGGGCCTATGCCCCGTGCGCCTCGCTCGACCGCTATGCGCACTGGCCGGAGGCCTGATGGACGAGTCTCGTTATGTCGTACGCATCCATCCCGCACAGGGCGGCTGGTGGGTGACCCGCCCGCACTGGTCGCGGTTGCGGTATCTGCGCGAGCAGGGCGCCCTGGACTTTGCCGAATTGATGGCAAAGCTGCACTGCCTGACCACCGGCCAGCCCAGCGGCGTGGTGGTCAACACCGGCGGCGGCGATCGGGTGGTGCGGCGCTACGGCTGAGGCCGTAAGGAACGCGGCTGTTTGCTGCAGTACGTCATTGCCGACAGTGGCGGCTGTGCGCCGCTGTGCCGGGTTTGCGCAGACGTCCGGGTCGGCTAGATTCGAGGCATCGGCCACCTTGGTCCGGTCCGCGCTCTGGCGGCTACTTTCCTGGATATCCGCCTGTCGTGAATGCTGCCGGTGCTGCGCTGATTCAAAACGATATTGTCGTGTTCGGCCTGATCGCCGCCACCCTGGGCGCGGTGTTCTGGACAGCCGCGCGCGAACAAGGGTTCTGGCGGCGTTTCTACGCGTTGGTGCCGGCCTTGTTGCTGTGTTATTTGCTGCCAGGCATCTACAACACGGCCGGTTTGATCGACGGTGCCGGCACACGGTTGTACGACCCGATCGCCCGTGACGTGCTGCTGCCTGCCGCGTTGATCCTGCTGACCCTGAGCATCGACCTGCGCGCGATCCTGCGGCTCGGCCCCAAGCTGGTCGCGATGTATCTGGCCGCATCGCTGAGCATCATGCTGGGTGCGGTGGTGGCGTTCTGGGTGATGCGCTGGCTGCATCCGGCCACCGTGGCCGGCGATACCTGGGCCGGCATGGCAGCGCTGGCGGGCAGCTGGATCGGCGGCGGCGCCAACATGCTGGCGATGCGCGAAGTGTTCGATGTGGACGCAACCACGTTCGGGCAGTTCGCGGTGGTCGATGTCGGCGTGGGCTATGTGTGGATGGCGACGCTGATCTTCCTGGCCGGCCGCGCGCGCAAGATCGATGCACGCAGCGGTGCCGACACCCGGGCGCTGGATGCCTTGCGCGAGCGCATGGCGCGCTTCCAGGCCGAGCATGCGCGCATTCCCAGCTTGGCCGACCTGATGGTGATCGTGGCGGTGGCGTTCGGCGGTGTCGGCCTTGCGCATGCCCTGGCCAATCCTCTCGCCGCGTGGTGCAAGGCGCAGTTGCATTGGGCCAGCCAGTTCAGTCTGGACACGCCGTTCGTGTGGGTGGTGGTGCTGGCGACCAGCCTGGGCCTGCTGCTGAGCTTCACCCGCGCACGCACGCTGGAGGGCGCAGGCGCGTCCAAAATCGGCACCTTGCTGCTGTATTTCCTGATCGCCTGCATCGGCATGCAGATGGACCTGCTGGCGCTGCTGGACCGGCCATGGTTGTTGCTGCTTGGCCTGATCTGGATTGCCGTGCACATTGCCGTGTTATGGGGTTTTGGCCGGTTGTTGCGGGTGCCGTTCTTCTACTTTGCGATCGGCTCGCAATCCAATATCGGCGGCCCAGCCTCCGCGCCGGTGGTTGCCTCGGCGTTTCACCCGGCACTGGCGCCGGTGGGTGTGTTGCTGGGCACGATGGGCTACGCCACCGGCACCTATCTGGCATATCTGGTCGGCATCACTTTGCGGGCGATGGCGGGCGCTGGATAATGCGCGCCGCGATCTGCAGCGCCACGATTAAGCGACTGGGTGCGGTATCTCGCTGCGTGCAATCGCCAGCGCGGCTGGGCGATGTTGGGCGATGCTCGGCGTTGCGCTATGTACCGCGCCAGGCACGCCGCTCTGCGCACCGTTCGCGATCGGCTGACGACTCCTATGACACGGTGTCAATAACGTCGCGCCATGGTTCAAATGCGCGGGCCATTCCCGAAACACCGTCCGCTACGCGACGCCGGCAGCGATCATGCGCAAGCCTTGACGCGCTGTCGCCGGCCGCGTGCGTTGACAAAGAGTGGCCCGCGGCAGTGCGCGGGCCACCGGAGCATTACTGCTGAATCACCCGACGCTGCTCTTGCTGCTGTTGCGGCGGCTGCTGGGTGTGTTGCTGATTGTGCTGTTGCAACTGGCTGACATTGGTCTGGGCCGGCTCGTTGGCTGCGGACGCCGTCTGCACATGGCTGCGCAGATGGGCCGGGTCGTCCATGCGGCCCTGAACCGCGATCAGGCTGTCGCCATCACGGTTGGGCACCAGGTGATCGATGCGCTGCAGGCCATCGTTGCCTGCACGCGCGGCCACGCTGGCGGCGGTATTGAGAAACGCGGTGTCGTCGCGCAGACCCAGGCGGTCGCGTTGTCCATCCAGTTTCACTACCGCGTCGTTGAACAGCTGGCTGCCGGGCTGCAATGCGTTGCCGCGCGCCTGGCCCTGCAACTGCATGTCCTGCGCCTTCATCACCGAATCGATGCCGTGCAGATCCAGCCGATGCTTGAGCATCATGCCCGGCACCAGACGCTGGCCGAAGGACAACGGGTCCGGCTCCGGCAGTTCGATCTGATGACCGGCCGCATTGGGCATGGCCCATTTGAGCGGGATGCTGTCTTCCTGCAGATGGGTCAGGATTTCGTTCTTGACGTGGTAGCCGCGGATCAATTCGCTATTGGCGTAATCCTTGGCCGCCGATGCATCCAGACCTTGGCGCTCCAGCGTGCGGTCGTTGACGCCGGCAGCGTTATAGGTCACCGCCGGAATGTCGTTGACCATTGCCGACGCCGCGGCCAGGCCGCCACCCAGCGAATGCCCGCTGATCACCACCTGGTCGCCGAACGCCTGTTTGGCCTGGCTGCCGAGCTGGATCGCCGAAGCGTATTGCGCATCGTCCAAGCCCAGGCCCTGGCCGATGTTGTGCTTCCAATCCTTGCCTTCGTCGGTGCCGCAGAAGCCCAGCACCACCTGCCCCTGATCATTGCGATAGAACGCGGCGTCGAAGCCGCTCTTGGCGTCGTGCAGCAGGGCAGGGTCGATGCCTGCCTGCTGCAGCGCGCGGTCGTCCATGCGCCACCAGCCGTTGGGCAAGGCGGCAAAGGTTTCGGCGCCGCCTTCGCGTCGTTGGGCGGCGGTGGCGTAGAGGTCTTGCAGCATCGCGGGGAACTGGCGGTCCTCCGGGTGCGGTTGTTGCCCGCGCATCGATTCTGCGAACGGGGTGGAAGAAGAAGAGGATTCTGACGGGCTCATGCGCGGCTCCTTGCGTTCGTCATGCGAAAAGCGCGCTTAGCGGCTGCTTTCCACGGGAATGTTGTGGGCGTTCAACCACGCGCGCACCTCCGATCTCACCTGCTGGCCGCTGGCATTGAGCAGACGATCCGGCGTGGTGAAGAAATACGCCTGGAAGGTCTTCTGCTGGGCATTGCGCACGGCGGGATCGACACCGGCGTTGAGCAAGGTGAGCACTGCAGGGCTAGCTGCACCACTTTGCGCTGCAAGGTGCAGCAGGCTGTTGCCGGTGTGGTCGACGCGCTGTACATCCGCACCGGCCTTGATCAGCAAATCGATCTGCGCATCGCGCTTGCTCTGCATCGCGCGAAACAGCGGCGTCCAGCCCGCACGCGCGCTGACGACATCGATCGGCGCCTTGTGCTGCAACAGGATCTGCAGATATTCCGGGTCCTGAGCCATGGCGGCCATGTGCACGACCGTTTCCTGGTCCATGCCGGGTAATGATGGATCTGCGCCTGCATCGAGCAATGCCGCCAAGGCGCGCGGCTGTTCGTTCCAGATGGCCCATTCGAGCAAGGTGACGTTTTGATCGCCATGCGCGGCGAGATCGACGGTAGGGGCGAGCGCCTTGATCCGGGCAACATCACCGTGCGCAATGGCTCTGGCGATATCGGTCAGGGCGGGGTCGCGGAAGGCGACGGTGTGGTCCTGCAGCGTAGCTGACATGGTGGTTTGCTCCTTGGCACCGGGCGAGGCGGTGCATGAGACCGCGAAAAACGAGGTCGCAAGAACGAGCAGGGCGGGGAATCGCGGTTGCATCGAAATCTCCTTCTCCTGATCGCATTCCTGATGACGCTGCGGCAAGTCCCGCCGCAGCGGGGCAGATCCTAGCAGCTGCAAAAATCGCTTGCGGTAAGATTTCGTGACATGACGGCAGGGCGGGCCGCATGCTCGGGGCCGCCTGTCCTGGCAGCGCGCATGCCGCGAGCGGCGACGGTATCCATCGCCACAGCCTGCTGCCCCACAGCCGACGGTCACACCGGGGCCGGCATAATGGCGCTTTGCGAGCAGATGGGTGCAATGGCGTACGAGCTACTGATCAGTGACTGTGATGGCGTTCTTGTCGACAGCGAGATATTGGCCGACCGGGTAATGCGTGAGGCGCTGGCGTCTTTCGTGCCAAGCGAGCCGCTGGAACATCTGCTGGAAACCACCTTCGGGCAGACCACACGCGAGGTGTTGCGGCGGGTGGAAGAGCGCTTTGCGCTGCGGTTGCCGGAGACGTTACTGGCGCAGATCCAGGTGCGCAGCGAGGCATTGATCCAGGCGCAGGTGCAGCCGATCGCAGGCGTACGCGAGGCGTTGGAGCAGATTCCGCTGCCGTTGGCGGTCGCCTCCAATAGCCGGCGCCACAATGTGATTGCCTCGGTGGAACGGGCCGGGCTCACCGCACGTGCGGCGGGACGTATTTTCAGCGCCGACATGGTGGAGCGGCCCAAGCCGGCACCGGACGTGTATCTGCTGGCGGCACGCACCGCCGGGGTCGCACCGGAGCGTTGTCTGGTCATCGAAGACAGCCCGACCGGTGCAACGGCGGCCGTGACGGCCGGCATGCAGGTGGTGGGGTTTGCCGGTGCGAGCCACATTCCACCGGGGCATGGCGATACCTTGCGCCGCATCGGTGTGCTTGAGGTGTTCGACGATATGCGTGATTTGCCTGCGTTGTTTGCGCTGCTGGCGCAAAAGCGCGCCGGGTAAGGCGATAGCTTGGTGAGCGGAGTGTGCGGGGTACTCAGCGCTTGCGCGACACATAGTGGATCCGTCCATGGACGTTCTTGCGTGTCATTCATGCAACCAAGGGCGCTGCAGAAGCGCGCAGAGCCGTAACTCAGCTGTGGATCTGCTGCACTGTCCGATCATGTCAAGTAACAGTGATTCGAATCATGGTCCGGTTTAGATGCAGTCGAAAGCTCGGCTAGTCGAGTGCGCGGTGCCCTCACCCCTTGCGGGACACGCCGTTAACCCGTCCCTGGGGGCTCGATGGCGGCATCCATGCCGCCAACGGTCCCACAATCGGTGAGGACACCGCACCAGCGAGTTGGCTGACAGCGAACGAAAAGCAGTTCACTGCGACGAACAAATGCTGCATGGCCCGATTGGGCTGCTGAGGATCTATTGGCCACGACATCCGATAAGCGCGGCGACAGACATCGACCGACTTAACACGCAATCTCGTTGATTGATCGTGCGATGCGCTGCTTGCGCCAAGGATACCGACCAACTCGACTGGTCCTTGCCCGCCCACAGGCGCGGGACCTTGCGCGGCATGGATGCCGCGTAAGCGCCTCCATGGATGGATTCACGGCGTGTCCCGCGCTGGTGGGCGGGCAAGGGCCCTGCAGCAAGACCTCAGATCAGCCGCTGTGTAACCGATCTATCGCAGTGCTTGAGCACGCCAAGAATCGCTTTTATCAATAGCGCCTAGCCCGCCCAGTTGCCTTCGGCCACATCAACGCAACAGGGCGCGATTCGCATCGCGCCCTGTTGCGTTTCTACCTCTTGATCAATCGATCACCCATCAATCAATCAGCCATTCAACAACACCGAAACCCACTCTTGCCGCCATAGCGCGCATCCTGGCGCTCGCGGAAGAAGGCGGGGTAGTCCATCACCGGTTTGTCGGGATGTTTTTCCAGCATGTGGCGCACGTAGTTGTCGTAGTCGGGGATGCCGCAGCACAGCCGCGCGGTCTGGATCAGGCGCCGCCAGATGCGGCGATGCGCCTGATAGTGACTGGCCAGGACGAGTTGCGTGCCCATTACAGGTCTGCCATCTGGTGCGGCTGCAACGCCACGTACGGGGTTTCGCGGTCAGTGCGCTGCGGGTTGCGGCGTGCCGCCACGATCGTCTTGATCGAATAGATCAGGATCGAGCCGACCACGAACAGGAACAGTACGGTCAGCCCGGTGTTGACGTAGGCATTGGTGACGATCTGCTGCATCTGCGGCACCGTCTTGGCCGGCGCAGTGATGGTGTTGCTGGCGATGGCCGCCTGGAACTTGTGGGCCTGTGCCAGGAAGCCCTGCGCCGGGTTGCTGTCGAAGATCTTGATCAGCCCCGCATAGGTGGTGCACAGCAACAGCCACAGCGCCGGCACGATGGTGACCCACGCGTAGCGGTCGCGCTTCATCTTGAACAGCACCACCGCGCCCAGCATCAACGCGATCCCGGCCAGCATCTGGTTGGAGATGCCGAACAACGGCCACAAGGTCTGGATGCCGCCGAACGGATCGATCACGCCGGTGTAGAGCAGATAGCCCCACAGCGCCACGCAGCCGGCGGTGGCGATGATATTGGCGGTCCACGACTCGGTCTTCTTCAACGCCGGGATGAAGTTGCCCAGCAGGTCCTGCAGCATGAAGCGGCCGGCGCGCGTGCCGGCGTCCACCGCGGTCAGGATGAACAGTGCTTCGAACAGGATGGCGAAGTGATACCAGAACGCCATGGTGTCTTCGCCCGGCAGCAACTGGTGCAGGATCTGCGCGATGCCCACCGCCAGCGTCGGTGCCCCGCCGGCGCGCGCCAGGATGCTGTGCTCGCCGATATCGCGTGCCGTGGCCTCGAGCACCTGCGGTGTGATCGAAAAGCCCCACTCGCTGATCTTGGCAGCGACTGCGACAGTGTCGCTGCCGACCAGCGAGGCAGGGCTGTTCATGGCGAAGTAGATGCCCGGCTCGATGATCGACGCGGCCACCAGCGCCATGATCGCCACGAACGATTCCATCAGCATGCCGCCATAGCCGATGTAGCGCATGTGGCCTTCATTGGCGAGCAGCTTGGGCGTCGTGCCGGAAGCGATCAACGCATGGAAGCCGGAGACCGCGCCGCAGGCAATGGTGATGAACAGGAACGGGAAGATGCCGCCCTTCCAGACCGGGCCATCGCCGGTGGAGGCGAATTGCGTGAGCGCCGGCATTTTCAGGTCCGGCATGACCACCAGGATGCCGATCGCCAGCGCCAGGATGGTACCGATCTTGAGGAAGGTGGACAGGTAGTCGCGCGGTGCCAACAGCAGCCACACCGGCAGCACCGATGCGACGAAGCCGTAGCCGATCAGCATCCAGGTGATCTGCTTGGCAGTGAAGGTGAAGGCCGGGCCCCAGGTCGGGTCCGCCGCCACCTTGCCGCCCAGCCAGATCGCGCCCAGCAGCAGGATCAACCCCACCACCGAGATCTCGCCGATCTTGCCGACGCGGATGTAGCGCATGTACACGCCCATCATGAGCGCGATGGGCATTGTGGCGATGACGGTGAACATGCCCCACGGGCTTTCCGCCAGCGCCTTGACCACCACCATCGCCAGCACGGCAAGGATGATGATCATGATCAGGAATGCGCCGAACAGGGCGATGGTGCCGGGCACCTGGCCCATCTCCTCGCGCACCAGGTCGCCTAGCGAGCGGCCGTTGCGACGGCTGGACAGGAACAGCACCACGAAGTCCTGCACCGCACCGGCGAACACCACGCCGACCACCAGCCACAGCAGGCCGGGCAGGTAGCCCATCTGCGCGGCGAGTACCGGGCCGACCAGGGGGCCGGCGCCGGCGATGGCAGCAAAGTGGTGGCCGAACAGCACGTGCTTGTTGGTGGGCACGTAATCCAGGCCGTCGTTGTTGGCGACTGCCGGGGTGGCGCGGGTGATGTCCAGCTGCATCACCTTGTCGGCGATGAACAGGCTGTAGAACCGGTAGGCGATCAGGTAGATCGATACCGCCGCCACCACGATCCACAACGCGTTGATGTGCTCGCCACGCCGCAGCGCAACGGTACCCAGGCAGAACGCGGCCAGCAGCGCCAACGCGCCCCAGGCCAGCTTCGAGAACCCTTTCATGCATGCCCCTCAGGAACGATTCGTTCAAGGGTCCACCCACGCCCGGCCGCGGTCAATGCCAGCCGGATGCAAGGGGGTAAAACTTTGGTCGTAGGGTGCTACGGTCACAGATCGGTTAGGGCGCTGCCCGCGCTGGTGGCGTTTGGAACGATCGGTTGCAATGGTTGCGGTTGGGCGGCGGCCCGCGCGCACCCATCATTGGCGCTTCGCCACACAGCACAGGGACAAGCGATGAGCACCACGACCACCACGGCAGCGCACGTGCTGCGCACCATTCGCGGCATGCCGACCTCCGACGGGGCCGGGGTCAAGCTGACCCGCGTCATCGGCACGCAGCAGCTGCCGGAGCTGGACCCGTTTCTGATGCTGGACGAATTCGGCACCGACAAGGCCGAAGACTATCTGGCCGGTTTTCCCAGCCACCCGCATCGCGGTTTCGAGACCGTGACCTACATGCTCGACGGGCGCATGCGCCACAAGGACAACCACGGCAACGAAGGCCTGCTGACTCCTGGCAGCGTGCAGTGGATGACCGCCGGGCGCGGGCTGATCCATTCGGAAATGCCGGAGCAGGAATCCGGGCGCATGCGCGGCTTTCAGTTGTGGGTGAACCTGCCGGCGCGCGACAAGATGACCGACCCCAAATATCAGGAGTACGCACCCGACCACATTCCGGTGGCGCATCCGGCATCCGGCGTGACGGTCAAGGTGATTGCCGGTGCGGTGGGCGAGGTGGTCGGGCCGATCGTGCAACCTGCAACGAGCCCGGTGTACCTGGATATCGCGTTGGAACCGAACGTGGAATGGGAATATCAGCTGCCCAGCGGGCATAACGCGTTCGCGTATGCCTTCGAGGGCGCACTGACGGTGGGCGAGAGCGACACCGCGCGCGTGTTGCCGGCGCAGCAGCTAGCCGTGCTGGGCGGTGGGCAGCGCCTGCGCCTGCACGCCGGTGCCGATGGTGCGCAACTGATCCTGGTCGCGGGCCGCCCGCTCAACGAGCCGGTGATGCGGCATGGCCCGTTCGTGATGAACACCAAGCAGGAGCTGATGCAGGCGTTCGTCGATTTCCAGGAAGGGCGGTTTTGAACTGGCTCGCGCCCGACAGCAGGAGCCGGCAATGAGTGACCGGCCCGTCAGCGTGCGCACCGGCGCAGTGCCGTACACGGTCAGCATCCACGACGGGCTGCACACCTGGGGCGGCGATACGCAGCTGGCCAATGGTGGCAGCGACGCCGGGCCGGATCCCGGGTCGCAGGTGTTGGGCGCGCTGGGAGCGTGCACTGCCATCACGGTGTCGATGGTGGCCGCGCGCAAGCAGTGGCCGCTGACGGCGGTGCACGTGCATCTGCATTACACGCAGCGCGGCGCTGCCGGCACGGCGATCACCCGCGACGTGGTGCTTGACGGGGCACTGGACGACGAGCAACGCGCACGGTTGATGGAAGTGGCCGACAAATGCCCGATCCATCGCCTGCTCACCGGCGAGGTGCGCATCGAGACTCGGTTGCAGGCGGTTGGCGGCGGTGGAGACATGGCGATTCGGCACGACTGACAGACGCTTGCCGGCGGTCTTTGAGTGCGGTGAATGCGAAATCGGAATCGGAACGGGCGATCGGTCCGCGCCGATTCCGGGCATGCGCCGAGGGGAGCCGCTGCTCCAACGTTCGCAACCGTGAGCGTTCTCCCGCGCGTCGCCGCCGCACATGGTGTCCGCCAGAATCAAAACCGTTGAGCTGATGGACGCATCCGGCGCGCCAGGTGCATGTGCACGTCGTTGGTCGTCGCATCACGCGCGTCGGCGTGACACGCGTGGGGCACAAGCATCGAGCGCGCAATGGTGATCTGCGGCGACACGCTAGCGGCAGGTCTCGTCAGACGAATGTCTGCAGCGCGCCGGGCAGACCCGCGCGCTGCAATGCTGTTGCAGCAGCAGTGCGCAGCGCTGTGACGCGCGCTGCGTCAGCGCTGCAGCGCCAGGCTGGCCGGCTGCAGATCCATGTTCTGCACCATCGCCTGCATCGAGGCGAGTTCTTCGGTGCTGGCGCCATCGATCCACAGCTGCGCGTAGCGCTTCTTGCCCAGTTCGACCACGGTGACGCGGCGCGATTCCGTACCCGGCATGTCGCGGCCGCCCAGATCGAGCTTGTACCAGTAGAAATCTTCCTGCTGGATCTGGCCCTTTTCGGCGCGGCGATCGCGTGCCAACGTCATCGCCGGGTCGCGGGTCGTGAGCATCACTCCCACCACCTGGCGGCCATCGGCAGTCACGGCCTTGCAGACCAGGTAATCGGCACCGGCGAGCTCGTTCCATTGCAGGCCGGAAGCCGGTGGCAATGGCGGGCAGACTGGCGAGGTCTGGGCGTGGGCGGTGGCAGCGGCCAGCAGCAAGCTCAGGCCAACAAGGCAGGATGCAGACTTCATACACGATTCCCCGGCATTGGATGACGATGCGGGCGCGCCTATTTCGTGCCGTTGCAGTGCCTCGAACTCCCCGCTCAAGGACTGCCGTCCACGCAACGCGCTCCGTCTACAAGGCCATCACTACCACAGTTTTGCGAATCAGCTCAAGTGATGTCGCGCATGTGCCTGGCATCGCATGTGCAGCTTGGCACTTCCGTTACGAGACCTGGTGATCGCGCGTGTCAGTCCACCCGCGCAGCGCACGGTTTCAAGGGTAATTAACCGGTTTCGGGGCCAGTGACTCGGGCAGCGGAATGAACTCATCGTCGTCGCCGGGAATGCTGCCGAAGCGGCCGGCCTGCCAGTCGTCCTTGGCCTGCTCGATGCGTTCCTTGGAACTGGAAACGAAGTTCCACCATAGATGACGCGGCCCATCCAGCGGCTCGCCGCCAAGCAGCATCGCCTTGAGCGGGGTCTTGGCGCGCAAGCGGCCACGGGCGCCGGGCGAGGGTACGATCAGGTGGCGAGCTGGCACGTCGGCACCATCCAGCTGCGCTTCGCCTTCCAGGATGTACAGGGCGCGCTCGGTGTGCCCGGTATCCAGATCGAGTTCGGCGTCGGGCGCCAGATCCAGCGCCACATTCAGCGTGCCGCTGAACACCTGCACCGGCGATTCCTCACCGTACGCGCGGCCGGCAATCACGCGCAGCCACACGCCGTCGCGGCGCTGCTGCGGCAAGCTTGCCGCCGCGTGGTGATGGAAGGCTGGCGCGGTTTCTTCGGCCGAGCGCGGCAAGGCGATCCAGGTCTGCATGCCGTGCAAGGCGTGTTCGCGTGCGCGCTCCGGGCCTGGCGTGCGTTCGGAATGGGCGATGCCGCGGCCGGCCGTCATCCAGTTGACGTCGCCTGGGCGGATCACCTGATCCGAGCCCAGCGTGTCGCGGTGGCCGATTTCGCCGGCCCACAGGAACGTGACCGTGGCCAGGCCGATGTGCGGATGTGGGCGTACATCGATGCCGTGATCTGGCTCCAGTACGGCTGGGCCCATGTGGTCGACGAACACGAATGGACCGACGCTGCGCGCCTGCAGGGTGGGCACGGCGCGGCGCACTTCCAGTCCGCCGATGTCATGGACGCGTGGAGCGATCAGGGTGGTCATGCGCGGTCTCGCGGAGTGATGACGTGGGCACGAGCTTGGCATGCGCGGTGGCCGAGACGGGCGCGTGGCGTAAAACGCAGTGTCCGAGTCATGGCGCTTCATGCGCGTCGGGGAATGCGCCATCGGCGCGAGCTGGCACCGCACCGCGAACGCCATCCGGGCATGGCATGGCATGGCGTAGCAGCGGTTCGTGGCGAGAACGCCCTGGTCCCTTGCAGGCAGATGCGTTGCCAACGTGGACATTGTTGCCAGCGAAGACGACTCATCCAGCGCTGCGGTCCGGGATCAGGCAGGCCGCAACATTGAGGCGTAGGCGCGGGCGCCATTCCCTTCCGCATGTCCAATCGGCAAGGCCGGAGGCGCTTGTGGCCAGCATGGCTGGCCTGATCTTCCACCGCAAGCGGCCGTGTCCAGACCTCGCCGCCGTTGCTGCCGCGAAGCATCGGTTGGCAGGTTCTGGCAGCGGCGAAGTTTCAACACGAGCGAAGTTGCATTGCGGGAAGCGTACCAGCGCAATCTAAATGCATGGTGCCAAGTCACGTGTGTCATCGCGCCATGAATAATGGCGGCCCTTGCACGATCCACGGCTGCCGGATCGGCAACGGTCGCTCGCGGCGCAGAGTCCGCGGTGCGCACCTGGCGGCAAGCCGCTCGCGCTCTCACGTTTTACTCGATGCGTTTGAGATTCTCATTCCCAATCTGAGGAATTACCTTCATGGTCTCATCGATCTCAGGAAAGAAAACCAAATCGCTGCTCTTCTGGTAATGGCGGCGTCGGTGCCAACCCTTGGTACTGCCCAGAGCGTCCAGCATGCCGTCTCCAGCCGCATCATCAGTGTGGCCCCTGGTGTCCGCTCGCTGGCCTTCTCGGCGAATGGAAAGACGGTTGCCTGCTATGCGGTCTACGCCAACAGGAGCGTTGCAGGGCCGACCCTCAGCAGTGCGGTCAACTATCAGGTGGTTTCTTCGTCTTCCTCATGCAGGGATCAGCCCTACGCAGTCGGGTATTCCGTGAACTTCCAGCCCCCATCCAACAAGAACATGGTTTTCTTCCGGATCGACGGTGCCGGTCGCATCGCCATCACTGAAAACTGATTGATCGCCTCAGCGCCGTGTCAGTGCGTCCGCCCGTGCATGCGGCGCCTGACGCGGCTTGAACGTCTGCTCACAGCAGGTGGCCGGAATAGCCTGCCGGCACCGTCACCTCGCCGCGGCGCGAGGCCAGCCGGTCGGCCAGGCGCGTGGGCTCGGGCAGGCGATAGGCGCGCAACGTGCGCAGGGTCCAGTCGAGTGCGCCTTGCATCGACACGCGATGGCCGGGCGAGACGATCAAGGGATTGCAGCGCGGTTTGCTGCGCAGCGCCCAGCCGATCTGCGAGCCGCCCAGCAGGATCGGCGTGTGGTCGCCGCGCTCGGGCCCAGGCTCGGCGAAGCTGCCGGCCAGGCGCTGCTTGGCGATGCCGATGCACGGCAGGCCGGTCACCACGCCGAAGTGCGCCGCGATGCCAAGCTTGCGTGGATGCGCGATGCCCTGGCCATCGATGAACACCAGGTCCGGCGTGCGCGACAGCAGCGCCAGGGCCTGCAGCAATGCCGGCAATTCGCGAAAACTGAGCAGGCCAGGGACATACGGCATCGAGGTCGGCACGCGCGCGATGTGCGTTTCCAGCGGCAGCAACGTCTGCGCATCCAGCAACACGGCGGCCGCGCGGGTGGTCTGGCCATCGTCTTCGAAACCGACATCGAACCCTGCAAGCAACTGCGGCGTGGCGCTCACCGCGTCATCGAGTACCACGCGGCGTGCCAGTTGCCGTTGCAACTGTCGCGCCTGGATCACGCTGCCGTCCCAACCGGCGAAGACGGGGTCGTTGGTCTGCATTGCCAAAGCATCGCGCGCTGCATGTGGCGATCTCGTGCACGCCTGCGATGCACGCGCTGCCGCTACAATCGCACGCTGATCGGCCCCAATCGGAGAACCGTAGTGACCCGCAAACTCGTACTGCTGCGCCATGGCCAGAGCCAATGGAATCTGGACAACCGTTTCACCGGCTGGGTGGATGTGGAACTCACCGACCAGGGCCGCCAGGAAGCTGTGGCGGCCGGCAGGCTGATGAAGGACGAAGGGCTGCAGTTCGATGTCGCCCACACCTCGGTGCTCAAGCGCGCCATCCACACGCTGCAGGGCGCGTTGAAGGAACTCGACCAGGACTGGTTGCCGGTGTCCAAGAGCTGGCGCCTCAACGAGCGCCACTACGGTGGCCTGCAAGGCCTGGACAAGGCCGAAACCGCGGCAAAGCACGGCGAGGAGCAGGTCAAGATCTGGCGCCGTTCCTACGACATCCCGCCGCCGGCGATGGACGTCAACGACCCGGGCCACCCGTGCCACGACCGTCGCTACGCCACGCTGGACCGCAATGCATTGCCAGGCACCGAGTCGCTGGCGACCACGCTGGTGCGCGTGTTGCCGTATTGGCACGACGCGATTGCGCCGCAGTTGAAGGCCGGGCAGACCGTGCTGGTGACCGCGCACGGCAATTCGCTGCGCGCGCTCTACAAGTACCTCAACGATGTCTCCAATGAGCAGATCCTGGAGCTCAACATCCCCACCGGCATCCCGTTGCTGTTCGAGCTGGACGACAGCCTGCAGGTGCGCAGCTTCCGTTACCTGGGCGACCCGGAGGCGGCCAAGCGCGCGGCCGAAGCGGTGGCCAATCAGGGCAAGGCGAAGTAATCGCCGCTGGCGCTTGCAGCGCTGCGTGCGGTGCGCGCAGCGCGAGTTCTTGCGCGGCACGCAGCTGCAAGCGGCTGCGTGCGGTGGTGAATGGAAGCGGTGCGAGGGTGCGATGCGCGCTCCGCCGAGTGCCGGCGAGACACGATGTCAGGCACACGCAAACGTGGAACCCGGCGGATGACGCCGTTTACTGTCGCGCGTATCTGGTGACGCTTGGCATACTGGTCGCCGGCGGCGCCGCCTTGGCTGCCGGCGACATCTCCGGCGCGGGGCTGGCGCTGCTGATCTGCGTCGTGGGGATACTACTGCTGGGGTTTGGCGTCGCTGGGCCGTCGCGACAGATGGAAGCGTGGGCCGATGCGGCGTCGGGGCACGAGGTCGCCCTGGTGCTGATGGTGTTGGCGTATCCGGTGTACCTGTTGATGGCGCCGTTCTACGCGCGGCGTTGAGCGCATGCGATGGCGCGAGCTGCGCCGGTGTGGGTGGAAACAGCGCGCCGCGATGTCGATGACAGACGCGCACGTTGTGTACAGATGCAATGGACTTTCATACGGCACGGCATCGCAGGTGATGTTGCGGTGCCGCTGCACGGATGTGGTCTGGCCGGTTGCAAAGCGACTGACGAAGAGGCAAGCGCCTGCGCTGCGCGGTTCTTCGCCAGCGCTTGCCGACCGGATGTCGACTTTTTTCGATCGCGCCTGCGCGGTCATGCCCTGGAGAATTCAATGAAGTTGCGCAAGTTAGCTCCGCTATCGCTCGCGGTCGCCATCGTGGTCGCGCTGTCTGCGTGCGGCGCCTCCGATGACGCCGCCAAGGTGGCGCCTGCCGCGCCGCAGGCGGTACCGACCAAGGTGGATGTGTCCAAGCTCGATGCGCCGATCGTGGCATTCAGCAGCAGCGATCTGGACCCGAGCATCGCTGCGTGTCAGGACCTCAACGGGTTCGTCAACGCCAAGTGGCTCAAGGCCAACCCGGTGCCGTCCGATCGCACCAGCTGGGGCAGCTTTGAGGTGCTGGCCGAGCGCTCGCTGACCATCCAGCACGCGCTGGTGGAGCAACTGGCGCGCGGCAGCCTGTCGGCCGGTTCGGTGGATGCCAAGCTCGCCGACCTGTGGCGGACCGGCTCGGATGAAGCGGCGATCGACAAAGCCGGCATTACGCCGTTGCAGCCGCAGTTGAAGGACATCGATGCATTGACCGATGCGCCAGCCATCGCCGCCTGGTTGCGCAACAGTTATGCGCAAGGCCAGGGCTTGGTGTTTTCGTTCGGTGCCAATGCCGACTACAAGAATTCCGAGCAGATGATCGCCTACGCAGGGCAGGGCGGTCTGGGCTTGCCCGAAAAGGGCTATTACACCGATCCGGCGCAGGCAAAGATCCGCGAGCAGTACGTGGCCTACATCGCGCGGATGCTGGAGCTGTCGGGCATCCCGGCGCCGCAGGCAGCCGCCCAGGCCAAGGCGGTAATGGCGTTCGAGACGCGCCTGGCCAATGCGTCGTTGTCGCGGATCGAACTGCGCGACCCGGCCAAGCGCTACAACCCGGTCGACGTGGCCGGCGCCAACGCCATCACGCCGCACTTCGACTGGCAGGCGTTCTTCGCGGCGCTCGAGGTGCCGGCCGGCACCTTCTCGCTGAGCCAGCCGGGCTATTTCGCCGAGCTCGATGCGATGCTGGCCGATACGCCGGTCGATACCTGGAAGGCGTATCTGCGCTTCCATACGGTGGACGAAGCGGCGCCGTACCTGGCCAAGCCGTTCGAGCAGGCCAATTTCGATTTCCACGCCAAGACCCTGCGTGGCCAGCAGGACATGCTGCCGCGCTGGAAGCGCACCTTGAATGCGGTCAACGAGGCGATGGGCGAGGCCTTGGGCCAGCTATACGTGCAATCCGCATTTCCGGCCGAATCGAAGGAGCAGATGCAGCAACTGGTGCAGAACCTATCGGCGGCGCTCAAGGCCCGGCTGCAAAAGCTCGACTGGATGAGCGCGGAAACCAAACAGCGCGCATTGGAAAAATGGGCCAGCTTCACTCCCAAGATCGGTTACCCGGACCAGTGGCGCGATTGGTCGGGCCTTCAGACGCGTGGCGACGGCTTTCTTGCCAACATGCAGGCCGCACAGGCATTCAACTACCGCTACATGCTGGACAAGATCGGCAAGCCGGTCGACAAGCGCGAGTGGCACATGACCCCGCAGACGGTGAATGCGTACTACAACGCCACGCGTAACGAGATCGTGTTTCCGGCCGCGATCCTGCAGCCGCCGTTCTTCGACCCCAAGGCCGACCCGGCCTTGAACTACGGTGGCATCGGTGCGGTGATCGGGCACGAAATGATGCACGGCTACGACGATTCCGGCAGCCAGTTCGATGCCAAGGGCAATTTCGACAGCTGGTGGACCGATGCAGACCGCAAGCTGTTCACCGAGCGCACCGACCAGCTGGTGGCCCAGTTCGATGGCTATGAAGCGATCAAGGGTGTGCACGTCAAAGGCAAGCTGACGCTGGGCGAGAATATCGGCGATCTGGGCGGCCTGACCGTGGCGTACGATGCCCTGCAAATGGCATTGCAGGAGCAGCCGGCCGCCAACAAGCAGATCGATGGCGATTCGCAGGACCAGCGGTTCTTCATGAACTGGGCCACGGTCTGGCGCCGCAACTTCACCGACGGCGAATTGCGCGTGCGCCTGAACACCGACCCGCACGCACCGGCGAATTTCCGCGCCAACGGTGCGCCGTCGAACATGCCGGCGTTTGCGCAGGCTTTCCAGTGCAAGCCCGGCGATGCGATGGTACGTGGCGACAAGGAGCGGGTGACCATCTGGTAAGCGCCGTGGGCGCGCGCTGGTGCTTCGCCAGCTCGCGCGCCACACCGCCGATGACGGCGTAAACCACCACCTTCGCCGTGTGCGGCACGCGGTGCTGCAAGTCCTTGTGTCCACGACACCCGTCTGGTGCTTGTGGGAATTGTCGAGGTTGCTTGTGGCGGCGTCTGCACACCGGTCTGCCCGCGTGGGCTCTACACTGCCGCGCTGCGCATCGCGGAATCGGCAGTGACAAAGCGGAAATTTTTCAAATGGTTCGGCATTGCGCTGCTGGTGCTGGTGCTGGCCAGCGCGTTATCGCTGTACGGCTACGGGCGCTTTGCCGACCGCCAACGCGGGCCGGTCAGTCATGTGCTGCCTGCCACGGCGGTCGCGACGCCCATCGACAAGGTGGTGGCGCCATTGCAACAGGCGCATGCCGATCAGACCGGCATGGTGATCCTGCCGGACAACGTCGATGCATTTGCGGTACGTGCGCTCACCGCGCGTGCGGCCGGGCGCAGCCTGGATCTGCAGTACTACATCTGGCACGCCGATTTCACCGGCAACCTGCTGCACAACGAGTTGCTGCGCGCGGCCGATCGCGGCGTACGCGTGCGATTGCTGCTGGACGACATGAATATCCATGGCAGCGATTCGGTGCTGGCCGCCCTGGATAGCCATCCGCTGATCGAGATTCGCCTGTTCAACCCGACCCGCGCGCGCGAAGGCACCTTGATGCGCGGCGTGGAGATGGTGCTGCGCATGTTCAGCATCAACCGCCGCATGCACAACAAGGCCTGGATTGCCGATGGCCGCATCGCGGTGGTGGGTGGGCGCAACGTGGGCGACGAATATTTCGATGCGGCGCGCGACACCAATTTCATGGATATGGATGCGGCGCTGATGGGGCCGGCGGTGGGCCAGGCCGAGCAGGTATTCGATGCGTACTGGAATAGCCCCAATGCCTTGCCGCTGTCTGCGCTGGTCACCGCAAAACCGCAGGCACTGGAGGCCTTGCGTGGCAGCCTGGACGCCGGCATGGCATCGGTGCGCGCGCATCCGTATGTGGAGCGGCTCAAGCGCTCCCCAAGCGTGCGCGAACTGATGCAGGGCGACCGCCCGGTGCACTGGGTGTCGCAGGCGCGCATCGTTTCCGACCCGCCGGAAAAAGCCGAAGGTGCGCCGCCGCAAGCCGATTGGATGACGCCAGTGCTGATCGGCGAAATGGCGCACGCACAGCGCGAACTGAAAGTGATTTCGCCGTATTTCGTGCCGGGCGACGAGGGCATGCGCTGGATCGGCCATCTGCGCCAGCGCAACGTGCGCGTGAGCATTCTGACCAATTCGCTGGCAGCCAACGACGTGGTGGCAGTGCACAGCGGCTACGCCGGCTATCGCGTGCCGCTTCTGCAGCTGGGCGTGCGCCTGCATGAGCTCAAGCCGATGGGCAAGCCGGACGGCAGCCTGTTCGGTTCCAGCGGTGCCAGCTTGCATACCAAGGCGTTTGTCGTGGACGACAGCAGCGGTTTCATCGGCTCGTTCAACCTGGACCCGCGTTCGATGAACCTCAATACCGAAATGGGCCTGTTGTTCAACGACCGTGTGGTCACCGCGGAGCTGGAGCGGCTGTACAACCACAAGGTCAGTGCGCCAGTGAGTTACCGCGTCACCCTGGACCGGGGCGAACTGCGTTGGCACGACGATGCCGCGCAGCCGCCCGAGGTGTGGTCGCGCGAGCCGGCCGCGAGCGTGTGGCGACGTGGTGCAGCAGCGGTGATGGGCTGGTTGCCGCTGGAGTCGCAGCTGTAGGTCTGCTCAGGGTGTTGCCCTCATCCGCCCTTCGGGCACCTTCTCCCGCGGGCGGGAGAAGGGAATGTGGCGGTCTTTCATGGACGGGAGAAATGCGCGTCGATCCTGCGCAGGCGCAGTGGTTGCGTTGGAACAGGCGCAGGGTTGTGTCCAGCAGATGCACAGGCTCTGTCGAGCAGTGCAGTGGGTCTGTCGCGAAGAAGACGCGGGTTCTGTCAGTACGTTCAGCGTGCGACGTGGACGTCTGTCGCGTTATTGCAGCTGCGTCACGATCTCGCGCGCCATCGCGCCCAGCGGCAGGATACGGTCCGCGCCGCCGCGCTTGATCGCTTCCTTGGGCATGCCGAACACGATGCTGGTGTGTTCGTCCTGCGCCACCGTGCGTGCGCCGGCCTGGCGCATTTCCAGCAGGCCGGCGGCACCATCGTCGCCCATGCCGGTCATGATGATGCCCAGCGCATTGCTGCCGGCCGCGCGCGCGGCCGAGCGGAACAGTACGTCGACCGACGGGCGATGCCGGTTGACCGGTGGGCCTTCCAGCACTTCGACGAAATACTGCGCGCCGCTGCGACGCAGCAGCAGATGTTTGCCGCCGGGTGCGATCAATGCGCGGCCCGGCATCACGCGGTCGTTGTTGGCGGCTTCCTTGACGGCGATCTGGCACAGGCCGTTCAGACGTGCGGCGAAGGCAGCGGTGAATTTCTCCGGCATGTGCTGCACGATCACGATGCCCGGGCAGACGCGCGGCAGCGCGGTGAGCACTTCTTCCAGGGCCTGGGTACCGCCGGTGGAGGTGCCGATGGCGACGATGCGTTCGGTGGTCTGCGCCAGCGCACGCCCGCTTTGCGCCGGCAGGATGACATCGGCGGTGTGCTTGACCTCCGCTTCCAGCGGCGCGGCAGTCACGCGCGCGGCCAGCCGCTTGACGTTGGCGCGCGCGGCGCTGCGCACGGTCGCCACCAGTTCGTCGGCAGAGTCGGTGAGAAATTGCTTCAGACCCAGGCGGGGTTTGGTCACCACCGCCACCGCGCCGGCGGCCAGCGCATCCATGGTGACGCGCGCGCCTTTTTCGGTGAGCGTGGAGCAGATCACCACCGGCGTGGGCCGCTCGCTCATGATCTTGCGCAGAAAGGTGATGCCGTCCATGCGCGGCATTTCCACGTCGAGCACGATCACATCCGGCCAGTGCTGGCGCATTTTTTCGATCGCCAGCAGCGGGTCGGCGGCAGTGGCGATGACGTCGATGCCCGGCGCGTCGTTGAGCACGCCCACCAGCACCTGGCGCACCACTGCCGAATCGTCGACCACCATGGCCTTGATGGGAGCGGGGTTGGCGGCGGGGCGATGGAGCGCTGTCGACACGTTGAATCCTTGGGTCATGCCTTGCGGAAGATCGAGGGTGCCACCTGGACCAGATCGATGTCGAGTTCGCTCAGGCTTTCCGAATGGCCGATGCAGAAATGCCCGCCGGACTTGAGGTTGGACAGCACGCGCAGGATCACTTCGCGCTTGGTCTGGCCGTTGAAATAGATCATCACATTGCGCAGGAAAATCGCATCGAAGCTGCCCAGTGCCGGTAACGCGGCATTGAGATTGGCGTGCACGAACTGCACGCGCTCGCGCAGCCGCCGTTCCACCAGCAAGGTGCCGTCGTACTCGCCCTGGCCACGCAGGCAATAGCGTTTGAGATAGGCCTGCGGGATGCCGTCGATACGTTGCAGCGCGTAATGGCCGGTGCGTGCCTTGGCCAGCACGCGGGTGCTGATGTCGCTGCCGACCACTTCGAACGGGCGGCCCTGCAAGGTGTCGTCCAGCACCATCGCCATGCTGTAGGCTTCTTCGCCGCTGGAACTGGCCGCGCTCCAGCAACGGAACGGCAGCCCGCCACGGTGTTCGCCGGCCAGCTTGCGCAGCAGCTCGAAATGCTTGGGCTCGCGGAAGAAATAGGTTTCGTTGGTGGTGAGCAGGTCGATTGCGGTCTGGATTTCCCTGCGGTCCTGGCGGCTTTCCAACAGCTGCAGGTACTGCGTATAGGTACTGAACTGATGTTCGCGCAGACGCTTGCCCAGGCGGCCGCACAGCATCGCCTTCTTGCCGGAGGAAATGGTGATGCCGGCCGCTTCGAAGATGAAGCGCTGGAAGCGGCCGAACTCCTGTTCGGTGATGGCGGTGGCGGTGCTCATCGGCTCAGGCCACGTCCGCATCGCTGTGGAACGTGTTGTCGCTCAGGCGTGCGATACGCACGGCGTGTTCGCGCCACCACTCCGACAGCATCGGCCCGGGCATCGGCGATGCCATCAGATAGCCTTGTGCCAGATCGCAGCCAAGTTCGCGCAGCAGCCGCCAGTCGTCGGGCGTTTCCACGCCTTCCGCCACGGCAGTGAGCTCGAGCCGGTGCGCCAGTTCCAGCGTGGATTCGAGCACGGTGCGCTGGCTGCGGCTGCGATGCGCCGCATGCACGAAGCTGCGGTCCAGCTTGAGTTCGGTGAAGGGAATGCTGGCCAGGCGCTGCAGCGAGGAGAAGCCGGTGCCGTAGTCGTCGATGGACAGGCCGAACCCGTGCAGGCGCAAACGCGCCAGCATGCTCAGCGCATTGGCCGGCTCCACGATGGCGCTTTCGGTGAGCTCCAGTACCAGATCGGCCGGGCTTAGGCCGTTCTCGCCCAGCTTGGCGCATAGCTCTTCGAGGAAATGGTCCTCGCCCAGCAGCCGGGGCGAAAGGTTCAGGGCCAGGCTCAGGTCGAAGCCTTCGGCGCGCCAGTCCACCAATTGCGCGATCGCCTTGTCGATGACCTGCTGCGTCAACGCGTGGATCAAGCCTTCGCGTTCGGCCAGCGGAATGAAACGGTCCGGGCCGATCATGTCGCCTTGCGGGCGGCGCCAACGTGCGAGCGCTTCCACGCCACGCAGGCGGCCGTCCTTCAGATCGAGCTTGGGTTGGTAGGCCACGCGGATCTCGCCGCGGCGCATGGCGCGATCCAGCCGCGAGGCGGCGGCGCCACCGCTGGACATCAGCGGCGAAATCGCCACCGGCGCGAACGCCGGTGCGTCGGCGGCCGGCTCCGGTTCGCACTCCAGTACGGTGGCCAGATCCTGCAGGTTCATCGGCTTTTCGATGCCGCCGAGCACGCGCACGCCGGCACTGCGGCTGAGTTGCATCACCGCATCGATCAAGGCACCGCCGCGTTGCGAGACCACCACTACCGGCACGCTGTATTTGCCGCGCGCCAGGGCGTCGAGCAACTGCACGCCGTCCATGCCCGGCATTTCCAGATCCACCAGCAGCAACGATGGCGCCTGGGCGCGCGTCAGCCACTCCAGGGCCGCGTTTCCGTCGACGGCACCGTCGACCACGCTTGCGCCGAGCTGGCGACATAGCGCCATGGCGTGTTCGCGCTGGACCACGCTGTCGTCCACGACCAGGACCGGGCCGGCCAGCGTGCAGTTGCAGGAGAGAAGGGCGGGGCGCATGGGAGTCCTTGAGTGCATGCGTGAGGTCAGGCTGCCAGCTCGGCGGCTGGCAGCTGGGCGAGCGTGTCGTTGCCCAGCACGGCATCGGCATCGAGCAGGATCACGAAGCGCTCGCCGATCTTGCCCATGGCGTGGATGAAGTCGCGCGCGATGCCGGCGCCGAAGCTGGGCGTGTCGACGATGTCGGAGGGCGCGATTTCCAGCACTTCGCTGACCGCATCCACCAAGAGCCCAAGCACCTGATGCAGCTCGCCATGCGCGATCTCCACGATCACGATGCAGCTGCGCTTGGTGATCGCGCTGGCGTTGCGGCCAAAGCGTTGCTGCAGATCCACCACCGGCACCACCGCGCCACGCAGATTGATCACCCCGCGCAGCGCCGGCGGCATCATCGGCACATCGGTCGGCACGCGGTATTCGATGATTTCCTTGATGCCCAGGATGCCCAGGCCGAACATCTCCCGGCCCAGCAGAAAGGTCAGGTATTGCTGCGGTGCCGTCGATGACGGCATCTGGTGGTTGGTTGCGGGGCGCGCTTGCATCGTCGGCTCCTCAGAAGCTGGCGAATTGCGATTCGTCGATCGCATCGGCGGTGGCGGCCACCGCACTGATCTGGCGCACATTGGTGCGTCGCGGCGGCGCGCTGCTCACGATGGCAGGCGCATGCGCTGCGATCCTGCGCGGTCCCTGCCTGCTGCTGCCCGACACGGCGCCGCGGCCGCCGTTGCCCAGCCGGAAGAAGCCCATCAGCTGCTGCAGCTGTTCGGCCTGTGCGCTCATCTCTTCCGAGGTGGCGGCCAGTTCTTCGGCATTGGCGGCGGCCGATTGGGTGGTCTGGTTCAACTGGCCCACGGCGGTATTGATCTGGCTGACGCCGGCGGTCTGTTCTTCGGAAGCGGCGGCGATTTCCTGCACCAGGTCGGAGGTGCGGCGGATCGAAGGCACCATCTCGCCAAGTACGCGGCCGGCGCTTTCGGCCAGTTCCACGCTGGATTCGGCCACTTCGCCGATTTCCTGCGCAGCGATCTGGCTGCGTTCGGCCAGCTTGCGCACTTCGGCGGCCACCACCGCAAAGCCCTTGCCGTGTTCGCCGGCGCGCGCGGCTTCGATGGCGGCATTGAGCGCCAGCAGGTTGGTCTGATAGGCGATGTCGTCGATGATGCCGATCTTCTTGGCGATCTCCTTCATCGCCACCACGGTGGCGCGCACGGTGTCGCCGCCGTCGGCCGCTTCGCTGGCCGCCTTGGCCGCCATGCTGTCGGTGACGCGCGCGTTTTCGGTGTTCTGTGCGATGGAGGCGGTCATCTGCTCCAGCGAGGCGCTGGTTTCTTCCACGCCGGCCGCCTGTTCGCTGGCGGCCTGGGCCAGCGCCTGCGCGGTGGCGCTGACCTCTTCCGACGCACTGGCCAGGTTTTCGGCGTTGCGGTTGACCTCATCGACGATCTCGGTCAGGCGGCTCATGGTGGTGTTGACATAGCGCTGCATGTCGGCGAATGCGCCTTCGTAACGGCCTTCCACGGTGTGGGTGAGGTCGCCTTCGGCCATCGCGCCCATGACCTGGATCACTTCGGAAATGCTGCGCAGATTGCCGCGCGCGCGCTCCACGGTGTCGTTGATGAAGGCCTTCTTGCCCGGCAGCTGCGCCAGCGGTGCATCGAAGTTGCCGCGGCCGAATTCGGCCACCACGCCCATCGCCAGTTTCTTGACCGCGATATGCGCGCCCACCATCTGGTTGATGCCCAGCGCCATGCTGCGGAAGTCGCCATCGAAGCGGCTGCTGTCGATGACCACGTCGATATCGCCGGCTTCATGTTCGGCCGACATGTGGTTGATCTCGGCGATCAGGCCGGTGAGGTTGCCGCGCACCTGTTCGATGGTGTCGTTGATGAAGCGCTTCTTGCCCGGCAGCAACGGCAGCTGTGCGGTGAAGTTGCCGCGGCCGAATTCGCTGACGCAGGCGATGGCCTGCTTCTTGACCGCGATATGGCTGGCCACCATCGCGTTGATGCCCTCGGCCATGCGACGGAAATCGCCGGTGAAGCGCTGGGTGTCGATGACCACGTCGATATCGCCGGCATCGTGCTCGGCCGACATGCGGTTGACCTCGGCGACCATGCCGGTGAGGTTGCCGCGGATCTGGTCGACGATCTCGTTGATGAAGGCCTTCTTGCCCGGCAACCGTTCCAGTTCGGCGGAAAAATTGCCGCGACCGAACTCGGCCACGCACGCCATCGCCTGTTTTTTCACCGCGATATGGCTGGCCACCATGCGGTTGATGCCATCGCCCATGGTGCGGAAATCGCCATCGAAGCGCGCCACATCGATGCGCGCATCGATCTCGCCGGCATCGTGTTCGCGCGAAACGCGGTTGATTTCCTCGTTGACGTGGCGGATGCCGCTCTGCACCTTGCGCAGCCCGCGCAGGACATCGCTGGCCTGGTCGTCGCGCCCTTGCGGCAGCGCCACGTCGAAGTTGCCGCGCGAGAACGCGTCCAGCGTGGTGGTGGCCATCTCCAGCGACGCGCTGGCGATACGGATTGCCCAGACCAGCAAGGCGCCGCTGATCAATGCTGCAACGATACTGGTGCCCAGTAAGGCTGCGTGCGAGAGCGTCAGCGCAACCCCGGCGACGGCCACGACGACGGGCAGGGCGACGGCAAGCGCGGCGGTGAACCACAACTGCGTAGCGATCGGGAGACGGTGTGACATGACGGTAGCTTCCTGGGGTCAGGTAACGACAAACGATGGTTCGGACCGGAGCGATGGCGCGGGCGTTCAGGCCGCCAGCGCGTCCTGGTTGGGATGCAACTGCTGAATCAGGCTGGGCACATCCAGAATCAGTGCGACATCGCCGCTTCCGAGAATGCTCGAGCCGCTGATGCCTTTGACCTGCGCGAACACCTTGGACAGCGGCTTGATCACCGTCTGCCATTCGCCGAGCAGGGTGTCCACCACCAGGCCGAAGCGCTGCGCGCCCTGTCGGATCACCACGATGCTTTCGCGCGCCGGCGTCTTGCCGCCCAGCGCGAACAGTTCGCGCAGGCGCACGTACGGCAACACGCTGCCGCGCAGGTCGATGTAATCGCTGGCGTAGTCGGGGGTGAACTCAACGCACTCTTCGACCACATCCAGCGGCACCACGAAGACCGATTTGCCCACTCCCACCTGGAAGCCGTTGATGATGGCCAGCGTCAGCGGCAGGCGCACCGAGATGGTGGTGCCCACGCCGGCGGCGCTGTCGATCTCGACCGTGCCGCGCAGTGCGGTGATGTTGCGCTTGACCACGTCCATGCCCACGCCGCGTCCGGACAGATTGGTGACCTTTTCCGCAGTGGAAAAACCCGGTTCGAAGATCATCGCGAATACGTCGCGGTCGCTGAGCTGGCGACCGGGTTCGATCAGGCCGCGTTCGAGCGCCTTGGCCAGGATGCGGTCGCGGTTCAAGCCGCCGCCGTCGTCGGTGATCTGGATGACGATGCTGCCGGAGTCGTGATACGCGTTGAGCCCGACGGTGCCGCGCGCAGGCTTGCCGCGCGCCACGCGCACGTCCGCCGGCTCGATGCCGTGGTCCATCGCATTGCGCACCAGGTGGGTGAGCGGGTCGCCGATCTTTTCCACCACCGACTTGTCCAGTTCGGTGTCTTCGCCGGCCACCACCAGCGCGATGTCCTTGCCGAGTTCGCGGGCCACATCGTGCACCACGCGCTGGAAGCGGCTGAAGGTGCCGCCGATCTTGACCATGCGCAGCTGCAACGCGCTTTCGCGCACGTCTTCGACCAGGCCAGCCAGGATCGAGGCCGATTCCAGCAGCTGCGCATCGCCGGTGCGTTGCGCATTGGCGTTGGTGCTGGAGACGGCAATGATGAGTTCGCCGACCAGATCGATCATGCGATCGAGCTTGTCGGCATCCACGCGGATGGAACGCGCATCGGCGTTACGCGCTGCAGCGTCTGGCGCGGCGCGGCCTGGCGCCGAGGCGGCGCTGGGTACTGCAGCAAGCGGCTTGTTCGGCGCGGAGCTGGCTGCCGTCTCGGCGGTGAGCAGGTCAGCGGCATCGGATGGCGCCGGAACCGACACGATCTCCAGATCGCAATCTTCGCGGACGAATTCGAACACCTCTTCGATGGCGGCGCGGTCGGCATCGCTGCGCAGCAGGATCTGGAAGCCCAGGTAATTGGCTTCCGGATCCAGGTCGTCGAATGCCGGCAGTTGGCTGATATCGGTGTTGATCGATTCGACCGAGCCCAGGCTGCGCAGGTTGCGAATCAGCTTGAGCGGCGAATTGCCGAAGCGCAGTGCGTCGGCAAACAGTTTCAGGGTAATGCGCCAGTAACCGCTCTGCTTTTCCGGTGCGCCTTGGGCAATGGCGGCTGCAGTGACGCCGCAGGCGCTGCGTTGCAGATACGTCTGCAGTTGCGCCAGCAGCGGCTCGGCTTCGGCGGCCAGCGCGACCGGGTCGGCGTGGCTCGGGTCTGCGGCGGTTTCCACCAGGGCATGGATATGGTCGCAGCACACCAGCAGCAGCCCGATCAGTTCCGAGCTCAAGCTCAGCGCTTCGTCGCGTACCAGATCCAGCACGCTTTCCACCACATGGGTGAAGCCGACCAGCTGCGGCAGATCGAACAGGCCACCGGAGCCCTTGATGGTGTGTGCGGCGCGGAAAATGGCATTGACCGCATCTGGCGAGGATTCGCCGCGCTCGGCCTCGAGCAGATGACGTTCCATGTCTTCGAGCAGGTCCCGGCTCTCGGCCAAGAAGGTCTGCATCAGCTGGTTCATGTCCATGCGCGCGTCGCCAGTCCGTTAGTGAATTCGTTCGCCCAGGCCTGCAACCGCATGCGGGTACAGGGCCTCGAGCAGGCCGAGCAGCTCGATGACATCGACCACCGCACGGCTGGAATCGGTCAGCGAAAACGGGCGGCCATCGGCCTGGATCGCCTGCTTGGTGGCCAGCAACAATTGCAGACCGGTGGTATCGATCTCGCTGACGGCGGCCAGGTCCAAATGCAATCCACCCGGATGCAGCAAGGCCGGCTGCAGCAACGGCTTGAGCTCGGCCGCGCGACGAATGGTCATCTCGCCCTCCAGGGCAAGGGTCAGCGGCGCGGGTAGATCGGACAGTGGCGTGTTCATTGGTGCCTCAAGCGGTGCGATGGCGCACGGGTGCGTGCCATGGCCTGGGAAGGTCGCGACCGCCTGGACGGGTGTGAGCAGCGCTGCACACGGGCCATGCCGGTCTATGCAGGTATCGGCGCCTTACGGAAATATTTAGGCAAAATTCAGTGCGATGACGGATTTGCGAAACCCGTCACCGACTGTGGATTAATTGCTCAGCTTTGTCGGAAGCAGGCTCAGGGGGGCTGTTCGAGCCTGTCCCATCGGACAGTTCGCCCCGTTCCGGCACGGCGTTGCAGGTGACGCCCCGGCTTGCTTGTGCGCATAAAGCACCGGCGCGCGGGCTGCGGTAGTCATGACGGGCAAACGCGACCAGGCAGTGGACTGCCCGCCTGCCTGGTCGCGTTTTACACGTGGTGATCGTGCTCGGTGCGGTCGTCGCTTGCCGGCGCCGCAGTGCTTCAGCCCGGTGACAACGCCGCCAACAGGCCGCGTTGTCGCGCTGAGACGGTCGGCGCCTTCTGTCATCGGCAGCAGATCTTCGGATGTTCTCGATCATCACGACCATTCCTGACACCACGCATAGGGCGACTAAGCTGAGCACTGAATCTGCCAATCCCTTTCAGTTGACAACCCAATCGGCCAGCAGCAAGCTCTATTCCAAGGAGCGTAGAAACTCCTCGAACAGCGGTACCCACCTCCGTCAAACCGGTGGGTTTTTTGTGCCTGCTTTTTGGTAGGTGCAGCCGACGCGATCCCTGCGTCGGGAGGGCGGCTAATACAACACCCTTTGGGGAAATACGCCCGCCGACTGTTCGCGGTTTCTAACCTCCCGACATCCCGTCGCCATTTGGCGGCGGGTCGATGCCCTTCGAGGAGGATTTGTCATGCGTCAACCGCCGTCCCGCCCCAACAATGCGCGCAAGCGTGTACGGCATCAGCCCAAGCGCGACGCGGTGTGGCGCGTCGTGGAATCATCGCCTCCTCCCATGCTCACAGTCGACGAAGTAGCGGCCGCGAATGCCGCCGATCTTGCACGTCAGCAACGGGCCAGACGTCGCCCGCGTCCACCGCAGCAGTGCACCATTGGCTATGGCTACTATGCCGCCACCCAGCAATACGTGCCGACGGTGCGCCTGCGCGGCCGCTGGCTGGAGCAACTGGGCTTTGTCGTTGGCAGTAAGCTGGATATCCGCATGCGCGAGGGTGAACTGGTGATGAGCTTGGCCCATAAAGACTAAGCGGCTTGCGAGCTATTGGCACTCCCCGCCATCTCAAGCGAACCACTTTGCTACGCTTGATCGATAAGCATCTTGGAGAAACAAGTGTCTACTCAGAATGCACCCAGGAAAGGCGAGTTCTATATTCTCAGACCCGACATGCGTGGCGGCGGGCGCGGACCTGGGGTGAAGCTTGAGAATGAGGATGCGGTGCCGTTTTCCATTGCCTACAGCCTGCCGGGGGAAGACGCGGGGCTGGCCGCATTGAAGGAGCCCCCGCGCGTGCGCTACGACAGCCACATAGGCGATATGCCTAATGATCTTGAGAGTGGTTTGAAGGACTACTGGCTGGTCTCCGAACCGCTAAAACAGCTACTCGAAGCTGCGGACCCGGAAGGATTTGCCTTCGCGCTATGCGACTTCCGATTGGAAGACGGTACGCCCGCGGCACCGCACTATCTTTGTGAGGTGGTGCGGATTATCGACGCCATCGACGAGGAGGCGTCCACCATCAAGGTGTTGGCCGGACATCGGAATGGCAAGTATTACAGTCTTAGGGGCGGTGCCGAGTTGGCATTCAAGAAAGAGGTAATCGGGGCTGCACACGTCTTCCGAACGCCTTATACGGCAGACGCTTTTTGCGACCGATTTTTACGCGATACCTTGATCGAGTACGGATTCGGAAAATCCCCAAGGACGCGCGGCGTTCGAGTGATAGATGCGGCAGACTACTGATCTGATCTCTTTTTTGACTGCATGGAGCCGAGGCATATGCCGACCAGCAATGTCATTCTTCAAAGTCACCACGTCATTGAAAACAGTACTTTTCTCAGAAATCGGCTTCTTAATAAATTGGTCGAGCATGGCTTGATCGACAAGGATGTATCGACCAATCGGCTCTACCTTCCAGTAGAGGGCGACCTGGCTGATAAGCTTGAAACCTCGCCACACCGGGGGAGAACGAGAAGTTCTTATACGGATGGAATTAACGACACCCTGAACGATATCCTTGACTCCCCAGACGGCGACGCCGCCATGCGCAATGACGCTGCTGCTTTGAAGCGCGTCGCCGCCCAAGTCCACGACCTGCAGGATACCCTCAAAGTCGCCCTGATCAATGGCGATATGTTCGCTACGACTCCGGATCGCTTGACCAAGGCGGAGGCCAACGCGCAAAACCGCAGCACGCTCTCCGAGTACGAGCAATACCGCACCACTCACGCCGACCAGCTGAAGACGCTGCGCGCCATGAGCAACGTCGAATCCGAATGGTTCGCCATCACCCACTCCGAGCAGCGCATCGTCAAGGTGATCGATGACGCACGCACGACCGGCAAAAATCTGGTCGCCGTCCCAGGCGAGCCCGATGCCATTACCCGAGAAATCGCCGGTCGCGAAGAGTTCCGCATGGCCATCGCGCACGCCGAAGACGCCGGGCGTGTGCGGTTATCCGAGTCCAATGCGGCCTTGGTCAAGCAAGTATTGGATGACACGCCGACGAACATAGGCAGCGCTGCGCGCGGCATTCGCCAAAGCGTAGCCACCATCCCGCATCCGTCGTATACCCCGCTGTCGCAACGCGGCTTCACCACCGCCGAGCTACTTGCCGGCGATCTTTCCGCAGGCCAAGCGCTACGCACTGCCGGCCTACTCGCCACCGCCGCCGACACGGTGATGACCGGCCAGCGCGCCACACACTTACTCGGCCAAGACAATCCGCTGGCCGCGCAATCGGAGCTTGCGCACTTCGCCGGCCGCAATGTCGGTGGCTGGGCCGGCGGTACCGCAGCTGCCTACGCGCTGGGCAGCTCGGGCGCCGGGCCGATGGTGCTGATCGCAGCCGATGCGTATTTCTTGAGTACCGCTGGCGAGAAGGCCGCCGCGTTGCTCGACAACCGCGCCATCTACACCCAGACCGATCGCGCCGGCACCCAGTGGTCGTTCAACGGCACCGCCTGGGCGCGCGAGGGCAAGGCCGACACCACCAACGACGGGGTAGACAACCCCACAGCCATGCCCATCGTCGCCAGCTACGAGAAGGCACGCGAACTCAATTACCAGGCCACCAATGCCGCTGCAGCGCTCGCCCTCAAAGATGCGCCCGCTCCGCAGGATCCGTAGTCTCCGCAGGACATACAGGGCGAGCAGACGCTCTACCGCTATCGCATCGTCGGCACCGAGTTGCAGCCGCAGTGGCGTGAAGCGATCGAACTGGCGACGCAACGCACCCGCGAGGCAGAGGGACTTGCCGGCGACGGCGCGATGCAGTTGCAGCGCGGGCCTGGTGGCGCCTTTGGCGCCGATAGCCCGATTGCGCATCTGCAACGCGGCCCCGATGGCGTAGAGCGTATTGCAGCGGTCACCAGCAGCGAGGACATCCGCCAGGCGCTGCGGGATGTGCAGGCGCGGCAGCAACCGGCCGCCCCCACACAGCAGCTGGCCGCTGCGCCTCGCTCGTCGGACGGATCCGCAGATGCGGACACGTCGTCTTCCGCCCCTTCCAACCAGCATGCCCTCGACGTGCAGGCGCGGGGCCAGGCGGCCAGCGCCGCGCAGGAGCGTCAGGAACGGCAGCAGGAGGACCGACAAGCGCAAGACCAACAGCTGGCGCAGGCACGCGCGCACACGCTGCACGAGCAGACCTCACACGAAGACCGAGCGCAGGACGCTCAGGCGCTGCAGGCGCATGCATTGCAGGAGCTTCGCCGGCAAGAGTCGCAACAGCTGGAGCAGCAAGAACGCCAGACACAGGCTGTCCAGCAACGCGAACACGTCCAGCAGCAGGCACACGACACCCAGCAGCGCGAACAAGCGCAGCAGCAGGCCCAGCAGACGCAGCAGCGCGAGCAGCAAACACGCCAGGCACAGGACGCCCAGCAGAGCCAGCAGGAACGCCTGCAAGCGCAGGATGCGCAACATCCCGAGCAACAGCCGCTGCATGCCCAAGCGGCTCCACAACGCGAGCAAGAGCCGGAGAATGAGGCCGTCTCGCACGAGCCGTCTTCGCTCCATGCGCAAGACACATCGCCGCGCCAGCCCGAGCAGCGGTCTACCCCGGATGACCTCGCCCAACGGCCCCAGGCGCAGTTGGCAGAGCCTGCGCAAGCACAGGCATCCGACGTAGCGCAGCAGCGGCCGCAAAGCCAACACGCGCAAGAAGAGCGCCCGCAGGAAGCCCAGCAGCAGACAGCGCAGAGCGCGGCGATCGCGCAGTCAGCACCGGCAAATCAGCAGCAGGTTGCGGACCTGCACAGCGGCCAACGGCCGATGACGGCGCAAGCCTCGGATGCGCAGCAAAATGCACCTGCTCAGCAGCCCGAGCAGCCGGCGGACGCATACCTGGCCCAGGCGGCGCTCCCGCCTTCCGCGCCATCGTTCGCCACCGCGGTGGCCGCAGAACAGCGCGACGAGCAAGAGGCGCGCACGCCACAGGCTCAAGCACTGGAAGCACCAGATCCCGCGGCAGCGTTGCCAGTGTCCGCACACCTCGCGCAAGCGACAGGGCCATCACTGGACCTACCGAGCGCTGGCCGCTCCGCCGAGGCCCCCGAGGGCGCGGCCGATGCGCGCGAGCCGCTTTCCGCGTCCCTGGCAGATGAGCACGACCGTCCTGCCGCTGTGCCCGCCGATCCGAACTCCTGGGAGGAAATAGAGCGCTCCATGCGTGAGCTGCGCATCCAACTCGAACAGGAGCTCGAAACAGAAAACCGCGTCGCAGAAGCGCGGCAGGCGCGCGTGGACCGTGGTGAGCGGCCGTTTACCGAGTTGGAATTACGTGATGGGTACGATCCGGATGGCCCCTCTGGACTGAGACCACCCCGCGCCCCGCCGGCCGACACCGCGCCACAGTCTCTTGCCGCTGGCGAGCAGGAAGATCGGCCGCAGCCCCAGCGTAAAAGCATCACTGGCGATCCGGATGTGGACGAGTTGCTGTACGCCATCGACTGCAAGAACGAACTGGCGATCGAACAGGCCTTGAAACGGGTCGCCAACAGCCCCTACAGCCAGGCCCTTGCCAAACAAGGGCATGAGTTTCTGGATGCACAGGCGATGCAGGAAGCCCAGGAGCAGGGAGTACGCGCCAGGCACTGAACATGGACGTCTCGACAGAGGTGCAGACCAGCCGTGGCCCGGTGATGGTGATGACACTGCCGCAGTTCGCGCACGGGCCTGCAATGCAGGGCAGCCCGCCAGGCGGAACTCCTGGTGGAGATGGCGGCAGTGGAGCCGGTGGTGGAGGGGGTGGAGGGGGTGGAGGTGGCGGAGGTGGAGGTGGCGGAGGTGGCGGAGGTGGAGGTGGTGGAGGTGGTGGAGGTGGTTAGCGCAGCCCCGTGCGGCGAGTTGAATTCTCAAGAGGCGACCATGGACATACAGAACACCTCACCGTTGCGATACAGCGAAGATGCGCAAGACGCAATGCGGGACTCGATCCAGGCGATGGCGGCACTGATCGGCCAGCTGCAGCGGCGAGAGCAGGCCCTGGAAGATCTGGTGCGCCAGCAGCTGCAGCTGCTACAGCAAGCGGCCAACCGCGCCGATCAACGCGTCAGTCAGGTCGTGCAGGATGCACTGCCTCGGCTGACGCAACTGAGCAACCAGGCGTTGACGCAGTCTCTGGAACCGGCAGTCACACGCTTCAACAAGAAGATGGTTGATGCAGACCAGACGCTCCAGCATGCAACCCATCGGTATGCGCAAGCACAGCAATCCCTGCAAGCAATGGTCACTCGCCGCATGTGGATCGGCTTGAGTGTGATCATCATCGGGGCGCTGCTGTGCGTGGGTGGCGCCGCCTACGCGCTGAAGGCCGCACAGGCTGGCTTGGCCCAAGCCGCGCAGCATCGTGCCGAGATTGGGTATCTGGATCGCGTCGCCCGCGCCGACCTGGCGCCATGTGGCGCAGACCGGCTCTGCGCCGTTGTCGAGAAGAAGGGCGCGCGCTATGGCGATCAGGGCCAGTACCGCGTCATCGCATTGCGCGCATCGCCTTCGCAGTAAAAACCGTTCTGCAGTTGCGGCTTACGCGGCATGCACTGCCGCTGGTTGCATGCGCAGACGCGGGTGTTTGCTTACCCCGGCGACAACGCCGCCAACAAGCCGCGTGCGGCATTGAAACGGTCGGCGCCTTCGGGCATCGGCAGCTTGATGCGCAGTTTGTCCGGGCCGTCCATCGTGTAGATCTTCGGCTGTTTCTGGATCATCTGGATGATGGTCATCGGGTCGATCGCCGGCTTGACCTCGAACACCAGCCGCCCGCCGTTTTCGCCCAGATCCAGCTTGCGCACGCCCAACGCGTTGGCCTGCAGCTTGAGCTCGGCAATGGCGAACAGATGCTTGACCGGGTCCGGCAGCAGGCCGAAGCGGTCGATCATCTCCACCTGCAGTTCGCGTAGCGCATCGGTGTCGCGTGCGCTGGAAATGCGCTTGTACAAGGTCAGGCGCGTATGCACGTCGGGCAGATAATCCTCGGGAATCAGCGAGGCCACATGCAACTCGACGTCGGCGCCGCGCACTTCTTCGCCGGCGTCCAGGTCGGGCAGCTTGCCCTGGCGGATGCTGCGCACTGCGCGCTCGAGCAGTTCGGTATACAGGCTGAAACCGACCTCGGCCATCTGGCCGCTCTGGTCTTCGCCCAGCAATTCGCCGGCGCCGCGGATTTCCAGATCGTGCGTGGCCAGGGTGAAGCCGGCGCCGAGCTCGTCCATCGAGGCGATCGCTTCCAGGCGCTTTTCTGCATCGGAGGTCATCGAGCGCCGGTCAGGCACCACCAGGTACGCGTAGGCGCGGTGATGCGAGCGACCCACGCGGCCGCGCAACTGATGCAGCTGCGCCAGGCCAAAGCGGTCGGCGCGGTTGATGATGATGGTGTTGGCATTGGGAATGTCGATGCCCGATTCGATGATCGTGGTCGACAGCAAGACATTGAAGCGCTGCTTCTGGAAATCCAGCATCACCCGTTCCAGCTCGCGCTCGGGCATCTGCCCATGCGCGATGCCGATGCGCGCTTCCGGCACCAGCTCGGAGAGATCACGCTGCATGCGCACGATGCTTTCCACATCGTTATGCAGGAAATACAGCTGACCACCGCGACTGAGTTCGCGCT
Source organism: Xanthomonas citri pv. citri (assembly GCF_000961215.1). NCBI lineage: Bacteria > Pseudomonadati > Pseudomonadota > Gammaproteobacteria > Lysobacterales > Lysobacteraceae > Xanthomonas > Xanthomonas citri. Next base: position 3,342,016 of record NZ_CP008998.1, on the reverse strand, counting down.
GGAAGGCCTCGCGCAGCAGTGTGTTGTCCCACGCGGTAATGAAGGTCTGCACCGCCAGGCGGTTCGGCGGCGGGGTCGCGATGATCGACAGATCGCGCAGGCCTGCCATGGCCATGTTGAGCGTGCGCGGGATCGGTGTGGCGGTGAGCGTGAGCAGATGCACGTTGGCACGCATCGCCTTGAGCGCTTCTTTTTGCCGCACGCCGAAGCGTTGTTCTTCGTCGACGACCACCAGCCCGAGATCCTTGAACTTCACGTCCGGCTGCAACAACCGGTGCGTGCCGATGATCACGTCGATGTCGCCGCTGGCGACCTTTTCCAGTTCTGCCTTGATTTCCTTGGTGCTCTTGAAGCGGGAAAGCACTTCCACCTTCATCGGGTAATCGGCGAACCGGTCGCGGAAATTGCGGTAATGCTGTTCGGCCAGCAACGTGGTCGGCACCAGCACGGCGACCTGCTTGCCGGCGCTGGCGGCGGCGAAGGCGGCGCGCACCGCAACCTCGGTCTTGCCGAAACCGACGTCGCCGCACACCACACGGTCCATCGGTTGGCTGCTGCCCAGATCGCGCAGCGTCGCATCGATGGCGGCAAGCTGGTCGCCGGTTTCTTCGAACGGAAATCCGGCCGCGAACGGCTCGTACATCGCCCGGTCCACCTGCAACGCCAGACCCGCGCGCGCGCGTCGGCGCGCCTGGATTTCCAGCAATTCGGCGGCGACGTCGCGGACCTTTTCGGCCGCCTTGCGCTTGGCCTTGGTCCATTGCTCGCCGCCCAGTGAGTGCAGCGGCGCGGTCTCGGCCGAGGCGCCGGAATACCGGCTGATCAGATGTAGCTGCGCCACCGGCACATACAGCCGGTCGCCCTTGGCGTATTCGATTTCCAGGAATTCGCCGGGCATGCCGCCGGCATCGAGCACGATCAGGCCGCGGTAGCGGCCGACGCCGTGGTCCTCGTGCACGATCGGTGCGCCTTCGGACAGCTCGCCCAGATCGCGGATGATCGCTTCCGGCTCGCGTCCGACCCGGCGCGCGCGGCGCGGCTGGTTGGCCCGTTCCGGGAACAGCTGGCGTTCGGTCAGCAGCGCAATCTGCGGCTGATCCAGTGCAAAGCCGTCTTCCAGCGGCGCCACGGTAATGCCGAACCGCAGCGTCCCGGCCAGGAACGCCGGCACATCGGCGACCAGCTCCGGCTTCAACTGCGCGGCGGCCAGCACTTCCATCAAGGCTTCGCGGCGGCCGGCCGAATCGGCAGCGACCAGCACGCGGCCCGGGTAATGGCTCAGGAACGATGCGAGCGCCTGACCGGCGGGAGCGTCTTTGGCAGCCACCGGCAGCGGCGGCAACGGTTGGTCGCCGAGCGGAGCGGCCTCGTCGATGCGCGCATGATCGCTGGCCCACACTTCGATACGCGCCAGCTTGTTGAGCCGCTCGCGCAGCGCATCCGGCGATTGGTACAGCTCGTCCGGCGGCAGCAGCGGGCGTTCCACATCGTGGCGGCGCTGTTCATAGCGGTTCTGCGCCTGGGTCCAGAATGCGTCGGCGGCATTGGACACGCCAGTGGCGATCACCGGCAGTACCCGCTTGTCCAGATAATCGAACAGCGTTGCGGTCTTGGCGAAGAACATCGGCAGGTAATACTCGATGCCCGACGGCGCCAGCCCGGATTTCAGGTCCTGGTACAGCGCGCTGCGCCGGGTATCCACGTCGAAGCGTTCGCGCAGGCAGGCCAGCACGCGCTCGATGCTGGCATCGTCCATCGGTACTTCGCGGCCAGGCAGCATCTTGACCGCGTCCACCTTGTCCAGCGAACGCTGCGATTCCGGGTCGAACACGCGGATCGAATCGATATCCTCATCCAGCAGCTCGACCCGCAATGGCGTGTCCGCGCCCATCGGGAACACGTCGAGCAGGCCGCCGCGGACGGCAAAGTCGCCCGGGTCCATCACCTGCGGGACATTGCGGTAGCCGGCGCTTTCCAGGCGGCGCTTTTCCGCATCCAGATCCAGCCGCTGGCCAACGGTGAGATCGAAACTGCCGCCGACGATGTAGCTCAGCGGAGCCAGCTGCTGCAGCAAGGTCTGCACCGGCACGATCACCACGCCGCGGGTCAGGCCGGGCAGGCGGTGCAGGGCGGCCAGACGCTGGCTGATGATTTCGGGGTGCGGGCTGAACTGGTCGTAGGGCAGGGTTTCCCAATCGGGAAACGGCACCACCGGCAGCGCCGAGTGTTCGCCGAGCAAGGCATGCAGGTCGGCTTCGATCTGGTGCGCGCTCTGGTTATCGCGGGCGATCACCAGCAGCGGGCCGGCATGCGCCTCGGCTGCCCGCGCAATCGACCATGCCAGCGCAGTCGGTGAGGATGGCGCGCGCCAGTAGGCGCGGAGCTGGCCGGACTTGGGCAGCGGCGGAGAGGGGAAGGTAGGCGACGGCATCAGCCGGCGATTTTATCAGAGCCCCTGCCGTGGCCGGTCCATCTGGCGTGAAAGGCGGTGGGCGCGCGCAGGAAGGTGTTCCGTGGTTGACCGTAACGTAAGCCGTGCGGCGTCTAGAAAATCAAAAGCCGCGTTGATCGAGTGCGCGATGCCCTCACCGCTTGCGGGACACGCCGTGAATCCATCCATGGAGGCGCGATGGCGGCATCCAGGCCGCCAACGGTCCCGCAATCGGTGAGGACGCCGCACTACTTAAGGGCGCTGGCGGCCAAGGAGAGCGGCATTGCACCTACGAAGACTTACTTGCACCGACTCCTGCGATGGCGAGTGGGCAAGGACCGCAGCAAACCACAAGCTAAACCGCTTTTACGAATCCCAAATCCCAAATCCCAAATCCCAAATCCCGAATCCCGAATCCCGAATCCCGGCAACTCAAGCATCCAGCGCCAACACCATCCGCACCAGCTCCGGCGACTCCGGATGCGCCTGCGGCTTGAAGCCCAGCGATTCTGCCAACTGCAGCATCGGCACATTGCTTTGCAGCACATCGCCGAACAGGCAATCCAGGTACTTGCGCCGCGCCCACTTGACCAGCTTGCGCATCAGCTGCCGTCCCAGCCCCTGGCCGGCGACGAAGCTGCTGACCAGGATGGTGTATTCCGCCTGGCGGGTGCCCGGTACCAGCGCGGCGCGCGCGACCGCGCCGACCAGCGCTTCGCCGGGCGGCAGTTGCTCGGCGGCGACCAGCACGATCTCGCTCTTGGGATTGGGATGGGTCAGGCGCTGCACCATCTCCGGGGTGATTTCGGTAGAGGAGCGCACAAAGCGCGCGCGAATTTCCTCCGGTCCCAACAGGCTGAAAGCTCCCTGCAGCGGCGGACCATCCTCGGGACGGATCGGGCGAAGCAGAAGGGTGCGGCCATTGGGCAGGCTGAAGTTTTCATGCCAGGGAGGCATGCGATTGCGAATGGCCATGACCGGTGTTCCTTAAAGATCGGAAGATTCTGGCACCAGCCCGGCGCGCAACCGTGAATGAATCCGGTGTGCCGCCGGGAGCCGACAGGGAGGTGGCAGTGCTTCCCACACCACTGTAACGAGCGGAGCCGTGAGCCGGTCGTGAGCGTGATGTGGCGCGCACTATGGCAGCGAGTGCAAGCAGCTGGGCCGCCGGAAGGCCTTCGTCACCCGGCCCGGCTTCCTGAGACATGCGTATCCGGTGCAGCGCCCGCTTGTCTGCGCTGCGCCGAAGGTGCTCGCGACAACTGCTATGTCGCCGACGCGGCCCGCGCGGCCCTGGCCATTGCAGCGGTGCAACGACGACGCGGGCCTACCCACCACGATGGGGAGGTGCACACCTCTGCCGGCTCAGCCGTCCTGGCGCAGCCACTCCAGCCGGGTCGAGGCGCCGGGCTCGCCGAGATGCTGCTTGAGCACCGGCAACGCCGGCGCCAGCACCTGGTCGAACTGCCAGGGCGCGTTGACGATCAGCAGCCCGCTGCCGGTCAGGCGCAGCGGCGAGTCGTCCGGGCGCACCTGCAGCTCGGCGACCAGCACCGACTTGGCCGGCAGCGCGGCGGCCTTGCGCATGAACGGCTGCAGGCTGCGGCGCAGCTTGATGGGGTACCACACCATGCAGATCGCCTGCGGCCAGCGCGCCAGCGCCTCGCGCACGCTATGGATGATCTGCGGGTATTCGGCGTCCTGCGATTCGTAGGGCGGGTCGATCAGCACCAGCCCGCGGCCGATCTTGGTTTCGCCAGCCCGCGGCGGCAGGAAGGCGCGGATTGCCGCGTAGCCGTCGCCGGCGTGCACGCGCACCCGGCTGTCCCTCGCGAACAGGGCCTTGAGCGCCTCGGCTTCGTCGGGCTGCAGCTCGCAAAATGCCATGCGGTCCTGCTCGCGCAGCGCTTGCGCAGCCAGCAGCGGCGAGCCGGGGTAGTAGTTGAGCTGGATGCCGGCGGTGGGGCGGGTGGGCTTCTGGCCGGGCGTGGCGTGGCGGGCCGTGGACTGGTTGTCGGCCTGCACCGCGCGCAGATAGCGCTCGACCACCTCGGGCAAGCTGGCCTCTGCCATCAGCCGCATCACGCCGGCATCGGCTTCGTTGGTCTTGCGGCTCTCTTCGCCACCGAGTTGGTAGCGGCCGCGCCCGGCGTGCGTGTCGAGCACGAAGAACGGTGTCTCCTTGCGCTTGAGGGTGTCGATCAGGGCAAGCAGGGCGATGTGCTTGAGCACGTCGGCATGGTTGCCGGCATGGAAGGCGTGGCGATAGTTCATCGCGGCAGTGTAGAGGCTGCGGCGCGATTTGTTGCTGCCCATTCCGGGCGACGCGGCGCAAGCGCACGTCACGTCGTGCCATGCCGTGCGTGGACCACCTCGTCCTGCAGGCGGTGCCCGCATGCCGGTATGCTGCGCGGCATGTCAGAGTCTGCCGCCCGCGTGCTCGTCGTCGAAGACGAAGCCGCCATTGCCGATACCGTGCTCTACGCACTACGCAGCGAAGGCTACGCGCCTGAGCATTGCCTGCTGGGCCGCGATGCGCTGACGCGTCTGCGCGCCGATCCGGCCGATGTGGTGGTCCTCGACGTGGGCCTGCCGGACATCAACGGATTCGAGGTGTGCCGCACGTTGCGCGGTTTCAGCGAGGTGCCGGTGATCTTCCTGACCGCGCGCAACGACGAGATCGACCGCGTGCTTGGCCTGGAGCTCGGCGCCGACGATTACATGGCCAAGCCGTTCTCGCCGCGCGAGCTGGTGGCGCGCGTGCGTGCGCGCCTGCGCCGACGCCATGCGGGCGCGGCGGCCGAATTGGGCTGGCAGCCGCACGGCGCGTTTGCGATCGACCGCGAGGGCAGCCGCATCCGCTACGGCGAGACCCTGCTGCCGCTGACACGCTACGAATACGCATTGCTGGCAGCGTTGCTGCAGCGCCCTGGTGCGATCCTGAGCCGTGCGCAGCTGATGGACCGCGGCTGGGACGCCAGCGCCGACAGTGCCGACCGCACCGTCGACACCCACATCAAGACGCTGCGCGGCAAGCTGCGCCTGGCCGGCGTGCCGGTCGACCCGATCCGCACCCACCGTGGCCTTGGCTACGCGCTGGAAGTGTAGGCATGCGCCGGCACTTCCTTGGTGAACTGAGCGAGGCCGCGGGCTGACATGCGGCTTGGTCTCAAGCTGTTTCTGGGCTTCTTCCTGATCGTGGGCCTGGCCGCGTTCTTCGTGATGCGCGTGTTCGTCAACGAGGTCAAGCCGGGGGTGCGCCAGGCGATGGAATCCACGCTGGTGGATGCGGCCAATGTGCTGGCAGAAGTCGCCAGTAGCGAGTTGGCTGCCGGCACGCTTGCCGATGGCCGCTTCGCGCGCAACGTGGCCAGGGCCCAGCAGCGCGACCCCAAGGCATGGGTATGGCGCTTTCGCAAGAACACGGTGGATTACCGCGTGACCGTCACCGATGCGCGCGGCGTGGTGGTGTTCGATTCGCTTGGCCGCGACGTGGGCCGCGACAACTCGCGCTGGAACGATGTCTACCGCACGTTGCGCGGCGAATATGGCGCGCGTTCCAGCCCGGAGATCGATGGCGACCCCGCCGCCACGGTGATGCATGTGGCCGCGCCGATCTACGCACCGGATGACCCCGGGCAACTGATCGGCGTGCTGACCCTGGCACAGCCCAATCGCAGCATCGACCCGTTTATCGAGGCCAGCCAGCGCAACATCCTGCAGCGCGGCGCCTGGTTGATCGGCATTTCAGCGTTGATCGGCATCTTGATGACCTGGTGGTTGATGCGTGGCATCGGCCGGCTCAATCGCTATGCGCAGGCGGTGAGCGCCGGCATCCCGGTACCGCCGCCCGAACCGCGTGGCGACGAGATCGGCGATCTGGGCCAGGCGCTGGAGAGCATGCGCCGCAAGCTGGAAGGCAAGGCGTATGTAGAGCAGTACGTGCAGTCGCTGACGCACGAGATGAAAAGCCCGCTGGCGGCGATTCGCGGTGCCTCGGAGTTGTTGGCCGAGCCACTGCCGGAGGCCGACCGCCAGCATTTCGTTGCCACCATCCGCGCGCAGGAGCGCCGGCTCACCGAAACCATCGACAAGCTGCTGGCACTGGCCGAGGTGGAGCAGCACGGCTGGCTGCAGAAGCGCGAGCGCGTCGGTATTGACGGGCTGCTGCAGGCTGCAGCGGACGCAGTGGCGCTGCGTGCCGCGGCGGCGGGCGTCACCGTGGAGGTGGATGCGGGGCCTGGCGCGTCAGGCGGTCACCACGTACTTGGCGATGGTTTTCTGCTGCGACAGGCACTGATCAATCTGCTCGAAAACGCCATCGCGTTTTCGCCGCAAAACAGCCATGTGCGCCTGCGGGCGCGGCTGCACGATGGACGCTGGGAGTTGGTGGTCGAAGACCGTGGCAGCGGCGTGCCCGATTACGCGCTCGAGCGCGTCTTCGAGCGGTTCTATTCGTTGGCACGTCCGCAGACCGGCCAGCGCAGCTCCGGGCTTGGCTTGCCGTTCGTGCGCGAGGTCGCGCGCCTGCATGGCGGGGACGTGACGCTGGGCAATCGCCACGGTGGCGGTGCGCGTGCGGTGTTGCGCCTGCCGATCGGCTGAGTTGCCGCGGTGGCTGGCGCCTGTGGCAGCCGTGCGTTCAAGGCTGCGGCATGCGCCAGAGCACATGCCGCGCCTGCGTCACGCAGCGTACGGCGCGTGGCCGCGCTGTCCTAGTACACCACGTCGGCGCCGATCACATCCTTGGCGACCACCGACCAGGACAGTTTGCCGAAACCCTTGTTGCCCCATTCGGTGCCCCAGCTGTTTTCCACGATCAGTCCTTCGCTGTCGTAGCCCAGCGCGATCACGGCATGCCCACCCAGAATCGGCGTCTTGACGTCGTAATCGACCTGATTCTTGGTTGTCAGGTCTTCAAAGCCCTGGCGCACATAGAAGCCGATCGCCACCGGCGTGGAAGAGGCAAGGGCGAGCTTGATCTGTTCGATCAAGGCGCGTCCCCCATTGCCGTTGCCCGAATACAGCACGGTGTAGTGGCGATACGGCGTCGGGTTCTTGGCAGCGTTGGCCTTGTCGGCGGTAGTGGGTTGGTGTTTCCAGTCGTAGTTGCCCCACGAATAGTGCTGCTCGGTGTCGATGCCCTGCGCAAGCGCGATCTCCAGCGGCGCTTCCAGGGTGGAGCCTTCATCCACGCCGCCGTTGACCTGGCTGTACAGGTACATCGGGGCAAAGCGCGTCTGGGCCTGTTTGTTGGCGTTGGCATACCAACCGGTCAAGGTGTGAGCGGCCGCCCATGACGCGCATGCTCCGATCTGGCCCTGGTCGCCCGGCGTGATCGCCCATGCAGTCAGGTCGACACTGGCAGGCAGCGGTGTGCTAACGCTTGCGGTACCGAACAACGGGGTGACCGGCTGCATTAACGACGAAGGCTTCAGGCCCATGCCGTGCACTGCCGCCTGCGCGGTGGCAGCGGTCAGGCTCAGGGCGGCGAGCAGGCAAAGGGCGAGCGAACGGTGCGTGTTCATGGAAGACAGCTCCAGGCAAGAGAGGAATGCAGTCGTGCGCAGTGACCAAACCACTGCCGAATCGGCATGCAGCCATGACAGCGCCGAAGCAGCGCATGCGGCTGAAGACCTCATCGAAGAACAGCGAACTGGAAGCGGCGATCAGATAAAAGGAGGGATTCGGGGCTGCGCACCTGCCCATGCATCGTTACGCGTGAAGGCGACGCGTGCGGCGGCAAGGCGAAGTGCTGCCGATCAAACGGAAGCCTGTTTTGGGCACGGGTTGCACTTTGGAGAGTTGAAAACCGTATTTCGTCAATGCGTCACAGTGGCGGTCGTCGAATAACCGGGTCGCGCACTTCACCTTCGCTTCAGATTCGCCTCAAACCTGCGACACCGGCGCAGCGCACCCTGGCCACCTCCCAAGATGAGGATGGCCGATGAAATCCCTGAAACTGTTATTGCGGTTCGCCACCATCGGTGGGCTGATCCTGCTGTTGCTGATTCCGCTGCTCCTGATCCGTGGCGCGGTGCAGGACCGCGCGCGCTACCGCGACGAGGCGGTGGAGCGGGTGGCGCAGAGCAAGGCTGGCGAGCAGCAGTTCATCGCGCCGGTGCGGGTACTGCCGTATACCGAAGACGTGCAGGTCACCGAGCCGGACGAGCAGGGCAACCAGCGCAAGGTCTGGCGCAAGCGCGAAGGGACGCTGCTGCAAACGCCGCGTCGCCTGAAACTCAGCGGCGAAATGGTGCCCTCGGTGCGCGAGGTGGGCTTGTACCGGGTGCAGGTGTATTCCTGGAAAGCCACCTTGCATGCCGAATACGACTCCTTCGACTACGCGGCTGCGCCGACCCGTGCGTATGGCCAGCCGTACCTGGCAATCGGTATGTCCGACGTGCGCGGGTTGGTGGGCACGCCGCGCTTGCAGGTCGATGGCCGCACGTTGGCGCTGGAGAGCGGTGCAGGCGCACTGGCCGACCGTTCGGCGGGCATCCATGCCCAACTGGGCCCGCTGGCCGACCCGGTCGCCGGCCGGCTGCAGGACGGCAACGTGGTGGACATGCAGTTCGTGCTGGACGGCACGCGCCGGCTGGCCATCGCGCCGATCGCCGACAACAACGAGATCGCCCTGCGCTCGGCCTGGCAACACCCGTCCTTCGGCGGCCGCTTCCTGCCGAATGCGCCGAGCATCGGACCGACGGGCTTCGATGCGAGTTGGTCGCTGTCGTCGCTGGCCACCGGTGCGCAGACGCAGTTGCAGTCCAGCCATGCGGCGCTGGATACGCTGGAAGTGCGCCTGGTCGACCCGGTGGACGTGTATACCCAGGCCGACCGCGCCAGCAAGTACGGCATCCTGTTCGTGGTGCTGACCTTCGTGGCCTTCGTGCTGTTCGAGTTGATCAAGCGCCTGCCGATCCACCCCTTGCAGTACCTGTTGGTGGGCCTGGCGCTGGCGATCTTCTTCCTGCTGCTGCTCAGCCTTTCCGAACACATCGCGTTCTGGCAGGCCTATCTGGTGTCGGCGGCGGCGTGTATCGGCCTGCAGTTCTTCTATCTGTCCGGCGTGTTGCGCAGTTGGATCCGTGCGGCTGGCTTTTCGGTGATGCTCACCGCTTTGTACGCGGTGCTCTACAGCCTGTTGATCTCCGAGGACAACGCGCTGCTGATGGGATCGTTGCTGCTGTTCGGCATCCTGACCAGCATCATGTGGGTCACCCGCAAGCTCGATTGGTACGAGCTTGGCAACAGCCTGCGCTGAGGCCGGCATGCTGGCGCAGGCACACTTGCACCGGCGCGCGCAGCGTTTGCTGCCCGCCGGCATCGACACGGTGGCGCTGCTTCCCGCAGCGCTGCCGCACGCTTGGGAAAGCTCGGCGCTGTCGGCCTTGCCGCTGAACCGCGACAGGCGCGGCGGGGTGGTGGGCCTGCAGCTGCACGCACGCACCGCGCAGCACCTGCGCATCGGCGGGCATGCGTTCTTGCAGGCGGCAGCGCAGCACATCCGCGCCGGCAACCCATGGGCACGCAGCTATGGACCGTGGCAACGGCTGAGCAACGGCAGCTATTGGGCACGCAGCACCGATGCGCTGCTCGGGGTACTGCTGGCCACCGACGAAGCGGCGGTGTGGTTGCTGTGGCAACAGCCGCAGACCCGCGTTTGGAACCACGGTCATTGGCTGCGTTGAAGCATGGCGTTGCAGCCACCTCTTGCTGGCTTACCATGGCCGGCATGACTCGCTCCTCGCCGATGGTGGAAACGGTGCGCGGCACGCAGGTGCTGCCGTATCTGGATGCGGTGGCGCAGCTGCGCATCAGCGTGTTCGCCGCCTGGCCGTATCTGTACCAAGGCGATGCCGCATACGAGCGCGACTATCTGGCGGCCTATGCGGCATCGCCGGAGAGCGTCTTCGTGCTGGCGCGTGATGGCGATGCGGTGATCGGTGCATCGACCGGGTTGCCGCTGCTCGATGACAGCGACGCGTTCCACGCACCGTTCCGCGCGGCCGGCATCGATCCGGCCAGCGTGTTCTATTTCGGCGAATCGGTGCTGCTGCCGGCGTATCGCGGGCAAGGTATCGGTCATGCATTCTTCGACCGGCGCGAAGCGCATGCACGCGCGCGGGGCCGCTTTGCATTGACCGCGTTCTGTTCGGTGGAACGGGCGCCCGACGACCCGCGCAAGCCAGCCGATTACCGCCCCAACGATGCGTTCTGGCGCAAACGTGGCTACGCCCCGCAGCCGGGCATGCGGGTGCACCTGCACTGGGCGGAGTTGCAACATGGCGAGATCGACCACAGCTTGTCTGTGTGGACACGTGTGTTGCCGCAGTGAGCGCGGCTAGCGCGCTACGGCGACTGACAGGCGTCGCGAGCAGGCTGCAAGGTCGCTGCACCATGCGTTCGCTTGCCGGCCTGATTGCTTCGCCACCTCGATTCAATCATCCAAAGGCCACCAGATGAAAATTGCCGTTGCCAAATACCCCATCGGCAAGCCTGTCGATTTCGCCGCGTTTGCGGCACGCCAATCGGCCCTGATCGCCGAAGCCGCCGCAGCCGGTGCGCGGGTGGCGGTGCTGCCCGAATATCTGTCGCTGGAGCTGGGCGCAACGTTCGACACGCATATTTCTGCCGGCCTGCCCGAATCGCTGGCAGCCATCCAGGCGCTGCGCGCGCCGTGGCTGGAGCTGTTTGCCGGCTTGGCGCAGGAACATCGGCTGCACCTGATTGCCGGCAGTTTTCTGCTGGATATTGGCCATGGCCGTTACCGCAACCGCAGCGACTGGTTCACCCCGGAGGGCCTGCATGGCTGGCAGGACAAGTTGCAGCTCACCGGTTTCGAAAGAGCCACCGGGCTGATCGAGCCGGGCGATGCAGTGAAGGTGTTCGAACTGGACGGCATTCGCGCCGCGATTGCGATCTGTTACGACAGCGAGTTCCCGCTGCCGGTGCGTGCGCAATACGAGGCCGGTGCGCGGTTGTTGATCGTGCCCAGTTGCACCGACACCGCCGCCGGCGCCATGCGCGTGCGTGTCGGCTGCCTGGCGCGCGCGCTGGAAAATCGCGTGTTCGTCGCGCAGTCGGTGACTGCTGGCGAAGCGCCGTGGAGCCCGGCGTTGGACATCAATACCGGCGAGGCGGCGGTGTTTGCGCCGATGGATGTCGGCTTCCCCTCCGACGGCGTGCTGGCGCAGACGCAGGGCCAGACAGTGTGGGCACTGGCCGAGTTGGACTTCGCGGCGTTCGAGGCCAGCCGTGCGCAGGCGCAGGTGGCCAACGACCGCGATTGGCCGGGGCAGTTGGCGCCCGATGTGACGCATGCCAAGCTGGTCGCGTTCGGTTGATCCCTCGTCCCAGGTACCCATGGCCAAGAAAACCCTGATTCCGCATAGCGTCCGGCTTGAATTCGCGCCCGGTGCGCTGGTGCACAGCAATCTGTCCGGCGCCGCCTTCACCGACGATTGGCTGTGGGTGGCCGGCGACGAAGCCTGCGCGGTAGACCGGCTGCGCAAGCTCGACCCCGTACAGCGGGAGGCGCTGCGCTTCGGCCAGGGGCAGAGCTTTGCGTTGGCGAACCTGCTCGATCTGCCGGGAGAAGACGGCGAGGAGGCGGACCTGGAAGGTATGGGCCTGTCGGACGGATTTTTGTGGGTCATCGGTTCGCACGGCAGCAAACGCAAGAACGCCAAGCGCGGCCGCGACGACGCCGAAAACGCCAAACGCCTGACCAAGTTGAAGCTCGATGCCAATCGCCGCCTGTTGGCCTGCCTGCCCATCGACTATGCGCAAGACGGCACCCCGCAGCTGGTACGCGAAGCGGCCGACGGCCGCCGTGCGCTGCGGCTCAAGGGCGACGCCAAGCACAACCAGCTCACCGACCTGCTGGCCGACGACCCGCATTTCGGTCCGTTCCTGAAGATCCCCGGCAAGGACAACGGCTTCGATATCGAAGGCATCGTGGTCGATGGCCAGCGCTTGCTATTGGGGCTGCGCGGGCCGGTGCTGCGTGGCTGGACGGCACTGCTGGAGATCCAGGTGCAAGCCCACGGCGACCACCTGCGCCTGGTCCCGCTGGACGAGGACGGCACCCTGCTGCGCAAGCACTTCCTGCAACTGGGCGGGCTGGGCGTACGCGACCTGCATTATTCCGGCGACGATCTGTACCTGCTGGCCGGGCCGACGATGGTCCTGAACGGCGAAATCCGCCTGTTCAAATGGCCGGATGCGCGCACCGTGCTGGCCGCCAACCGCGCACCGGTGCGCTTTCAGCACGACCTGCTGGAATCGGCAGTGCTGCCGCATGGCAAGGACTGCGACCGCGCCGAGGCCATCTGCAACCTGCCCAGACACCTGGCCGGCAAGATTCCCACCTGGCTGGTGCTGTACGACGCTCCGGGCACGGCACGCAGCGGCGGCGATTGCGTGGTGTACGGCGACCTGCTGCGCAACCGCTGAGCCACGGGCCGGGCAGGGCCACGCTGCGCAAGGTAAAATCGGGCGACTCCCGTTTTGCCGAGCGCTCCATGACCTGCCGCACCCGTTTCGCTCCCAGCCCCACCGGTTACCTGCATATCGGCGGCGCCCGCACCGCCTTGTATTGCTGGCTGGAGGCACGCCACCGCGGCGGCCAGTTCGTGCTGCGCATCGAGGACACCGACCGCGAGCGCAGCACGCAGGAAGCGATCGACGCCATCCTGGAAGCGATGGACTGGCTGGGGCTGGGTTACGACGAAGGCCCGATCTACCAGACCCAGCGCGTTGCCCGCTATCAAGAAGTCGCCGAGCAATTGCTCGCGCAGGGCAAGGCGTATTACGCCTACGAAACCCGCGAGGAACTCGACGCCATGCGCGAGGCCGCCATGGCCAAGCAGGAAAAGCCGCGTTACAACGGCGCTGCCCGCGAGCAGAACCTGCCGTATCGCGACGACCCCAATCGCGTGATCCGCTTCAAGAATCCCGTCGGCGGTACGGTGGTGTTCGACGACCTGATCAAGGGACGCATCGAGATCGCCAACAGCGAGCTCGACGACATGGTGATCTTCCGCCCGGACGGGTTTCCCACCTACAACTTTGCGGTGGTGGTGGACGACTGGGACATGGGCATCACCGAGGTCATCCGCGGCGACGACCACATCAACAACACCCCGCGCCAGATCAATATCTATGAAGCGCTGGATGCACCGGTGCCCAAGTTCGCGCACATGCCGATGATCCTCGACGAGCAGGGCGCCAAGCTGTCCAAGCGCACCGGCGCGGCCGACGTCATGCAGTACAAGGATGCCGGCTATCTGCCGCATGCGCTGATCAATTATCTGGCCCGCCTGGGCTGGTCGCATGGCGACCAGGAGCTGTTCACCCAGCAGGAGTTGCTGGACCTGTTCGACGTCAAGGACGTCAATTCCAAGGCCGCGCGCCTGGACATGGCCAAGCTCGGCTGGGTCAATCAGCATTATCTGAAGACCGACGACCCGGCCAGCATCGCCCCGCAGTTGGAATACCAGCTTGCCAAGCTCGGTGTGGACATCGCCGCCGGCCCGGCCGCCGCCGATGTGGTGGTGGCGTTGCGCGAGCGCGTGCAGACCTTGAAGGAAATGGCCGAAAAAGCCGTGGTCTGGTACCAGCCGCTGGAAACCTATGACGAAGCGGCGGTGATGAAACACCTCAAGCTGGGCGCCGAGGTGCCGCTGGGCAAGGCGCGCGAACTGCTGGCTGCCGTGGATGCGTGGAGCGTGGAGAGCGTCTCGGCTGCGCTGCACGACGCCGCTGCCGCGCTGGAACTGGGCATGGGCAAGGTCGCCCAGCCGCTGCGCGTGGCCATCACCGGCACCCAGGTCAGCCCGGACATTTCGCAAACGGTGTACCTGGCCGGACGCGAGGGTGCCTTGAAACGCATCGATGCGGCACTCATCAAGATTGGAGCGGCCTGACGCCGGAGCCTGTATGACCAAGCACACCCACGCACCAGACCTCGCCTGCACTGCACCGCATCACCACGTCGACGACGCCAACGGCTTCGTGCGCGCGGTGGAGCGTGCCTGCAGCGAACGCGGCCTGCGGCTGACGCCGATCCGCGCGAACGTGCTGCGGGTGATCGCCGACGCCGGCAAGCCGGTCAAGGCCTACGAATTGCTGGACTGGGTGCGCGAAGGCAAGGGCGTCGGCGCCGACGCACCGCCTACGGTGTATCGCGCGCTGGATTTCCTGATGGCCAACGGCTTCGTGCACAAGCTCGAATCGGTCAATGCGTTCGTCGCCTGCCACCACCCCAACAGCGCCCAGCACTCTGTGCCGTTCCTGATCTGCGACCGCTGCCACAGCGCGGTGGAACTGGAAGATCGCGACGTCGTGTCGCAACTGGAAGCCCGCGCCAAGGCGCTCGGTTTCCAGCCGCAGGCACAGACGCTGGAAGTGCACGGCCTGTGCGCGAAATGCGCAGTGGCGGAGTAATCGGCTGCCAGGTCGTGCGTAGAGCACGACCTGTTTCAAGGCGCTCGTGGCGCAATGCCCGGGTGACAGCATGCGTGCGATGGCAAGGTGTTGACACGCGGTCGCAACACCGTTCAATCGCCGCAGCAGCATTCCTGCGCTGACCGCGCAGCGCAGCATCGCTGCCTGGTTGCGTCATGCGGTGATGAGGATGCTGCGTTCAAGCCACCGACGCGGCGGGGTAGGGTAGACGCCCGAGTGGACCGCAGGCTTGGCGTCTGTACGCGCGCACTGCGCGTCGTCGCGCAGCAATGCAGTGAAGTCGCAACCGACGTCACGCCGCTTTGCCTGCCTTGCCGCCGTACGCGGCCAGAAACGTCTGCACCGCACGTCGCGTCGCTTCGCGCAGGAACTCGGGCGTGGGGTCCTTGAGTGCGCCAAACAGGCAGGGCATCAAGGTTTCCGATTCCAGCAAGCCAGCGTACTGGTGGGCGGCAAGCAGGGTGTCTTCGCAGTGGAGCAGGCCGCAGTCCACCTGTGCCTGCAGGTATTCGGCGAAGCGTTGTATGCCTTCCTCCTGGCCGGCGCTGAAATACAGCGCGCCGACCGCAGATCTGCCGGATACCCCGATGATGGTCTGCCAGCTGGTGATATTGGGCGGGGCGCACAGGAACGTCAGCACATCCTCGCCGAAGCGCTGCAGCGCCTCATCGACCGGGCCGCTGCTTTGCGAAAGCGCATGCAGCAACGGGTCGAAATAGCGGTCCGACATGTCGTTGGCGACGGCCACGAACAGCTCTTCCTTTGACGGAAAATAGCCGTACAGCGTGCGCTTGGAGCCGCCCACGCGGGCGGCGATCTGCGACATCGACGCGCCTTCGAAGCCCAGCTCGAGGAAGACCTCGCTGGCCGCCTGGACGATGGCCTCGCGCTTTTCTTCTGTTCTGACCCGCATCAGGTTCTCCCAATAATTCATAAGTATACCGACTGGGTAGAAATGCTTGACGGCTCTGGATGCGCTTATTAGGATACCAAACCGTACCGTTTAGATTTAATCATCACACCTCCCGTTGGAGACTGCCCGTGCGTCCTCATGCCTCGTTTCGCCTGTCGTTGCTTGCTGTTGCCGTTGCCGCCACCGCCTTGCTCAGCGCCTGCGGCAGCCCGCCGGGAGGCCCGCCGCCACAGGAAGGCACCCCGGAAATGGGCGTGCTGACCGTGAAGCAGCAACCGGTGACGCTCACTACCGAGTTGCCGGGGCGCACCGTCCCGTACCTGATCTCCGAAATTCGCCCGCAAGTGGGAGGCATCGTCCAGTCGCGCCAGTTCACCGAAGGCGGCGACGTCAAGGCTGGCCAGACCCTGTACCAGATCGATCCGGCCCAGTACCGCGCCAGCTATGCCAGCGCGCAGGCATCCCTTGCCAAGGCCGAGGCGACCCTGCGCACCGCGCAGCTCAAGGCCGAGCGCTACAAGGAGCTGGCGCAGATCAAAGCGATCAGCCAGCAGGAAGGCGACGACACCGATGCCGCGCTAGGCCAGGCCAAGGCCGACGTGGCAGCCGGCAAGGCGAGCGTGGAGACCGCGCGCATCAACCTGGCGTTTGCTCGGCTTGACGCACCGATCTCCGGACGCATCGGCCGCTCCAGCGTGACCCCGGGTGCGCTGGTGACCGCCAACCAGGCCACCGCGCTGACCACCATCCAGCAGCTGGACCCGATCTACATCGACGTCACCCAGCCCAGCAGTGCGGTGTTGCGCCTCCGGCAGGCGATGGCACGCGGCGATCTGGAACAAGCCGGCGACGGTGCGGCCAAGGTGTCGCTGCTGCTGGAAGATGGGAGCACCTACCCGCTGCAGGGGCACCTGGCGTTCTCCGACGTGACAGTCGACCAGAACACCGGCTCGATCACCCTGCGCGCGGTCTTCCCCAATCCGAACGCCGAGCTGTTGCCGGGCATGTACGTGCGCGCGGTGCTGCAGGAAGGCGTCAAGGAGCAGGGCGTGCTGGTGCCGCAGCAGGCGGTGTCGCGCAACGGCGCCGGCAAACCCACCGCCTTTGTCGTCGGCGCCGACCACAAGCTGCAGTTGCGTGCGCTGGAAACCGACCGTGAGGTGGGCGACCAGTGGCTGGTGCGCAGCGGCCTGAAGCCCGGCGAGCAAGTGGTCGTCGAAGGCGCGTCGCGCGCACGCGATGGCATCGTGGTCAAGACCGTGCCGTGGCAGCCCAAGGCCACGCCCGCCGCCGGGAATGCTGCCGGTCCTTCTGCCCCGACCGCACCGCGTGCGGCGAACTAGAGGCGGGATCACGTCATGGCACGTTTCTTTATCGATCGTCCGATCTTCGCCTGGGTGTTGGCCATCATCGTGATGCTGGCCGGCATCCTCTCCATCGCCACCTTGCCGATTGCGCAATACCCCGCCATCGCACCGCCGGCTGTCGCCATCACCGCCAACTACCCGGGCGCCTCGGCGCAGACGCTGGAAGACACCGTCACCCAGGTCATCGAGCAGAAGATGAAGGGGCTGGATCACCTCAGCTACATGGCGTCCACCAGCGAATCCAGCGGGGCGGTGACCATCACCCTGACTTTCGAAAACGGCACCGACCCCGACACCGCGCAGGTGCAGGTGCAGAACAAGTTGTCGCTGGCCACGCCGTTGTTGCCGCAGGAAGTGCAGCAGCAGGGCGTCACGGTGACCAAGTCGGCCACCAACTTCCTCAACGTGCTGGCCTTTACGTCCGAAGACGGCAGCATGAGCGATTCGGACCTGTCCGATTACGTGGCTGCCAACGTGCAGGAAACCATCAGCCGCCTCGAAGGCGTGGGCGACACCACCTTGTTCGGTTCGCAGTACGCGATGCGGGTGTGGATGGACCCCAACAAGTTGAGCAATTTCAGCCTCACGCCCGTGGATGTGCGCAACGCGATCCAGGCACAGAACGCGCAGATTTCCGCCGGCCAGTTGGGCGCATTGCCGGCGCTGGCCAACCAGCAGCTCAACGCCACCATCACTGCCCAGACCCGGCTGAAGACCGCCGAGCAATTCGAGAATATCCTGCTGCGCACGCAGTCCGATGGCTCGCAGGTGCGCTTGCGCGATGTGGCGCGCATCGAGCTGGGCAGCGAAAGCTACAACACGGTGGGCCGTTACAACGGCAAGCCGGCGGCCGGTCTGGCGATCAAGCTGGCGACCGGGGCCAATGCGCTGGATACGGTGCGCGCGATCGATAAAAGCCTGGAAGAGCAGGAAAAGTTCTTCCCGCCCGGCATGAAGGTGCAAAAGCCGTACGACACCACCCCGTTCGTGCGCATCTCCATCGAGCAGGTGGTACACACGCTGGTGGAGGCGGTGGTGCTGGTGTTCCTGGTGATGTACCTGTTCCTGCAGAACTTCCGCGCCACCCTGATCCCGACCATTGCGGTGCCGGTGGTGCTGCTGGGCACCTTCGGTGTGCTTGCGGCGTTCGGCTTCACCATCAATACCTTGACCATGTTCGCGATGGTGCTGGCGATCGGTTTGCTGGTGGACGATGCGATCGTGGTGGTGGAAAACGTCGAACGCGTGATGGGCGAGGAGCAGTTATCGCCCAAGGACGCCACGCGTAAATCGATGGACCAGATTTCCGGCGCATTGATCGGCGTGGCGCTGGTGCTGGCGGCGGTGTTCGTCCCGATGGCGTTTTTCAGCGGCTCCACCGGCGTGATCTACCGGCAGTTCTCGATCACGATTGTCTCGGCCATGACCTTGTCGGTGCTGGTGGCGATGATCCTGACCCCGGCCTTGTGCGCCACCTTGCTCAAGCCGGTCCACAAGGGCCATGGCCTGGCGACCACCGGGTTCTTCGGTTGGTTCAACCGCCTGTTCGATCGCGGCAACACCGGCTACCAGGGCGTGGTGCGGCACATGCTTGGCAAGGGCTGGCGCTACATGCTCGCCTACGCCGCGTTGCTGGCCTTGGTGGTGTTCGGGTTCATGAAATTGCCGGTGGGATTCCTGCCGGACGAAGACCAGGGCACCTTGTTCGTGCTGGTGCAGTTGCCGCCCGGTGCCACCAATGCGCGCACCAGCGATGTGCTCAAGCAGGTGGAGCATCATTTCCTGGTCGATCAGAAGGAGTCTGTTGCCGGTGTCTTCGCCGTGACCGGTTTCAGTTTTGCCGGTAGCGGCCAGAACGTGGGCTTTGCCTTCGTCAAGTTGCGGCCTTGGGACGAGCGCACCGGTAAGGGCCAGAGCGTCACCGACGTGGCGGCCAAGGCCGGGGCATTTTTTTCCGGTATCCGCGATGCCAAGGTGTTTGCGTTCGCACCGCCTGCGGTGTCGGAGTTGGGCAATGCCACCGGCTTCGATCTGATGCTGCAGGACCGCGCCAATCTGGGTCACGCCGCGTTGATGCAGGCGCGTAATCAATTGTTGGCCGAACTGTCCCAGGACAAGCGTCTGGTGGCGGTACGCCCGAATGGGCAGGAAGACACGCCGGAATTCAAGCTGGAAATCGACCCGCATAAGGCACAGGCGATGGGCGTGTCGATCTCCGACATCAACGACACCTTCTCCAGCGCGTGGGGCAGCACCTACGTCAACGACTTCATCGACAAGGGCCGGGTCAAGAAGGTGATGCTGCAGGCCGCTGCGCCATACCGCATGAACCCACAGGACATCGACCATTGGTTCGTGCGCAACAGCGCCGGCACCATGGTGCCATTCAACGCCTTCGCCACGGCAAGCTGGCAATCCGGTTCGCCGCGCCTGGAGCGTTACAACAGCGTGCCGTCGATGGAGATCCTGGGCATGGCGTTGCCGGGTGCGGCCTCCAGCGGCGAGGCGATGCAGATCGTCGAAGCCGCAGCCGCCAAGCTGCCCCCGGGCATCGGCTTCGAGTGGACCGGATTGTCGCGGCAGGAAAAAGCCTCGTCCGGCCAGACCGGGCTGTTGTACAGCGTCTCGATCCTGATCGTGTTCCTGTGCCTGGCCGCGTTGTACGAAAGCTGGGCGATTCCGTTCTCGGTGATTCTGGTGGTGCCGCTGGGCGTGTTCGGCACGTTGCTGGCAGCCATGCTGACCTGGAAAATGAACGACGTGTACTTCCAGGTGGGCTTGCTCACCACCATTGGCCTGGCATCGAAGAACGCGATCTTGATCGTGGAGTTCGCAAGGGAGTTGCACGAAGGCGGCAAGAGCCTGGTGGCTGCAGCACTGGAAGCGGCGCGCATGCGTTTGCGACCGATCCTGATGACCTCGTTGGCCTTCATCCTCGGCGTGGTGCCGCTGGTGTTGACCAGTGGCGCCGGCGCCGGCGCGCAGCACGCGCTGGGCACGGCCGTGATCGGCGGCATGGTCTCCGGCACGGTGCTGGCGATCTTCTTCGTGCCGCTGTTCTTCGTGCTGGTGTGTGGCCTGTTCCAGCGCCGTCCACAGCCTGCTTCGCCCGCACCGCAACCGACAGGACACTGACATGACCACGATTCGCACGACACTCTGCGCGCTTGGCGTGGCCAGCGTGCTTTCCGGTTGCACGCTGATGCCGCGCTACACGCGGCCCGACGCACCGGTGCCAGCGCAATTTGCCGGCACCGACGTGTCGGTAGCCCCTCCGGCTGCCGCTGCCACTGCCGATACCGGCAACAACGCCGACACGGCCTATATTGCCGATATCGGCTGGCGCCAGGTCTTCACCGACCCGACGCTGCAGCAGGTGATTGCGCTGGCACTGGACAATAACCGCGACCTGCGCGTGGCTGCGCTCAATATCGAGGTGGCACGCGCGCAATATCGGGTGGACCGCGCCGCGTTGCTGCCCGCGATCGATGGCACCGGTACCGCCAACAATGCGCGCACGCCGTCGGAGCTGGCCATTCCCGGCCAGCCGCAGGTGTTCCGCACCTACAGCGCCAACATCGGCATCAGTGCCTATGAGCTGGACCTGTTCGGGCGCGTGCGCAGCCTGAAGGAACAGGCATTGCAGCAATTCCTGTCCACCGCCGAGGCGCGCCGCAGTACGCATATCAGTCTGGTGGCAGAAGTGGCCACCGCCTATCTGACCTTGGCGGCCGACCAGCAGTTGCTGCAGCTGGCGCAATCCACCCTGACTAGTCAGAGCGACAGTTATCGCCTGCAGCAGCGCAGCTTCGAACTGGGCGTGGCCTCGCAACTGACCTTGCGTCAGGCGCAGACCACGGTGGAAACCGCACGCGTGGACGTGGAGCGCTACACCGCCCAAGTGGCGCAGGATCGCAACGCCCTGGTGCTGCTGGTCGGCACGCAAGTGCCGGTGGAATTGCTGCCGCATGCATTGCCGGACAACGCCAGCGTGGAAGGCAATGTGTTGGCCAGCGTGCCGGCCGGCTTGCCGTCGCAGTTGCTGCAACGTCGCCCCGACATTCTGGAAGCCGAGCGCAACTTGCGTGCGGCCAACGCCAATATCGGGGCGGCGCGGGCGGCGTTCTTCCCCAGCATCAGCCTGACCGCATCGACCGGTTCGTCCAGCAGTAGCCTCTCGAGGTTGTTCGATGCCGGCACGCGTGCCTGGAGCTTCGTGCCCACGCTGACCTTGCCGATCTTCAATGCCGGGCGCAATCGCGCCAATCTGGACATGGCCAAGGCCAACCGCGATATCGAAGTGGCGCGCTACGAAAAGTCGATCCAAAGCGCGTTCCGCGAGGTCTCCGACGCGTTGGCGCAGCGCGACACGCTGGGCAGGCAACTACAGGCCCAGCAAGCGCTGGTGGATGCCACTGCCGATAGCTACCGGCTGTCGCAGGCGCGTTTCGAACGGGGCATCGACAGCTATCTGCAGGCGCTGGATGCGCAGCGTTCGCTGTACAGCGCGCAGCAGACCTTGATCAACACCCAGCTGTCGCGCTTCACCAACCTGGTGACGTTCTACAAGGCCATGGGCGGTGGCTGGCTGCAAACCGCCGCGCCCACTGCCGTCGCGAGCCCAGCAGCGGAGCCGCCGCGTGGATGATGACGCGCCGCCCATTGCACGTGCGCCACACGACAAGCGTGGCGCCATCCTGGCGGCGGCACGCGTGCTGTTTCAACAGCACGGCTTCGACAGGACCAGCATGGACACCATCGCCGAGCGTGCGATGGTGTCCAAGGCCACGGTGTATGCGCATTTCGCGTCCAAGGAGGTGCTGTTCCGCACCACCCTGGAAGCGCTGGCGCAGGCCTCGCCCAATCGCTGGACGGCCTTGCTGGCGCTGCAGGGGCCGTTGGAGCAACGCCTGGCTGCGGTGGCCGATGCAGTGCTGCGCGTGTCTGCCAGCAGCATGCGGGAGGATGCCGCGTATGGCCTGGTACGCCCGCCACTGCTGCCTAGCCAGATGCGCGAGGAAATGTGGACGCTGTGCTTCGAGCGCTACGACACCATGATGCGCACGTTGTTGGCGCGCGAGGTGCAACGCGGGGCATTGGTGATCGACAACGTGCCCGATGCATCGGTGCATTTCTTTGGGTTGATGACCGGGCGGCCGGCCACCGCCGCTGCGCGCGACGATGCGCCAGGTGCGCGGTCGGTGCAGCTGGATGCGTATGTCAGCGGCGCGGTGGCGTTGTTCCTGCGGGCGTATCGACCGGACGCGGTGGTGCCAGGGGGAGATAGCAAGCGCGAATTGCCCAGCGAATTCTAGGCCGGCCGGCGTGCGATGCAGCAGTCGTGCGTGCCCAGGTCATGGCGGTGGGCCAGCGCGCTACAGTGCCAAGACTAAAAATGAAGGAGCGCTGCAATGAATCTGTTCGCGACCGCGATATCTGTCTCCATGATGGCCGCCGTGACACCGGATGAGGCTGCGCAGCGGATCAGGGTGAGCAGGGCGGGCGGTGCGCCATCGGTCGTGGGGTCGGCCGAGTATTTCACCGGCAAGGTGCGCATCGACGCACCGTTCCAGGCCGACGCGCCGGCACGCGTCGGCGGCGCCACCGTCACCTTCGAGCCGGGCGCACGCACCGCATGGCATACCCATCCGCTGGGCCAGACGCTGATCGTCACAGCCGGCGCCGGGCGCGTGCAGGAGTGGGGCAAGCCGGCGCAGCAGATCCGCCCGGGCGATATCGTGTGGATTCCGCCCGGCGTCAAGCATTGGCACGGCGCCAATGCCAACGTGGCGATGACGCATATCGCCGTCGCCGAATCGCAGGACGGTGCGCCCGTCACCTGGTTGGAGCAGGTGAGCGAGGCGCAGTATGCAGCGGAGTAGACAGCTGCGATGCCGATGCCGATGCTGGCGCGGCGATGGTGCCGTCTCAGCGCGAGCGAACGCGGCGGCGGATTGCAGGGGCCGCTGTGCGGCCCGTGCTGAGCATGGCAGACCTCACGCCGCTTCGGTGGCGTCCTGCGCGTTGGCACGCAGCCGTTGCGCATCGCGCGCAGGCGAGATGCCGAGAATGCGTGCGTAGTCGCGGCTGAACTGCGACGCGCTCTCGTAACCAACCCGGAAGCCGGCGTCGGCAGCGGTCAGCGCATCGGCCACCATCAGGCGGCGTGCTTCGTGCACGCGCAGCTGCGAACGGTAGTCCAGCGGCGTCATCGTGGTCACCGCCTTGAAATGCGCATGGAAGGTGGAGCGGCTCATCGCCGAGAGATCGGCGATCTGCTCGATGCTGAAGCGCTGCGCATAGTGTTCGCGCAACCACACGATGGCCCTGGAAATCTGGTTGAGCCGGCTGTCGGCGATGGCCATCTGGCGCACCGCCGCATTGGCCGGGTCGGCCATCAGGCGGTACAGCAGTTCGCGCACGATCAAGGGCGCGAGCGCGGCAATTTCATGCGGTTGATCGAGCAGGCGCGCCAGCCGTAGCGGCGCGTCCTGCAACTGCGGCGTGCTGCGATTGAGTAACAGCCCGGCCGATGCCGCATCGCGCTGCGTGTCCACCAGTTCCGGATGGTTGATCGCCAGCTCGCTGAGCACCGCGGTGTCCAGGTCCAGGCAGAAGCATAGATACGGTTGCGCGCCGCTGGCTTCGATTACCGAGCCGACGATGGGCAGATCCACCGACGCCACCAGGTACATCTGCGGGTGATAGAAGTACGCCTGCGCGCCGAGCATTGCCTGCTTGCGGCCTTGCGCCACCAGGCACAGCATGGGTGTGTAGACAGTGGGCATGGCTACGGTCGGCGATGCGCTACGCATGATCTGCAACCCGGCGATCTGCGTGGGATGCATGCCGTCGCCAGGCGCATGACGCAGCAATATCGTGCTCAACTCGGTCAGCGAAGACATGCAACAACCCGTCGACGGTGCAATGCGGTCCAGCCGCGAAGGCACCGATCGTACAAGAGTGCAGGTGGTACGGGCGGCAAGGTCCGCTGCGCGGGTCGCGGGCTTGCGCCCGCTGGAAAGCGCGCAGCAGTCGTGGCCGCCTGCGCGTGAACTGCGCATCGGCCCGATAGGGCGATCACGGACCGGCCGTATCATGGCGAGGTCTCTCGCATCCGCCTGCTGCCATGCCCGCAAAACGTTCCAGCTTTCCAACGCCGACCAGCCCCGCCGAGTGGAAGCGGCTCCAAGCCGCTGCCGCCACCGAATTGGCACGGCGTACCGCGCAGGCCCATCTGCAGATCCTGGGGCTGTTGCGGACGCATGGACATCTATTGAGCGCCGCGCAGCGGCGTAGCCTGCACAAACGCCTGCTGCGCGGCGGACGTTGATCCGGGGCAGCGATTGCCTCGACGGTTCGCACGCAGCCGGCCTCAGCTTGTGGTCGTGCACGGTGATGCTGAGAGCCGATGTAACAGCTGGCCAGCCCGTCATGCGGTTGAAGGCTGCGCGTTCGGGCTGCCGGCCAGTCGCGCAGTGGGCGCGCATGAGACGCCGCGTACAACGCATCGATGCCGTCTTTCCAATGATGGCTGGCATGCCGCAGACCTCCACGTACGCCGGCGTCCAGCACAGGCGCGCGCGTCTCGCTGCGGGGCCATCCGCACGGCAACCGCCGCTGCCGCCCGGTCCCATGCGCGCCGCGGCGGGCGCTATGTCGCCAGTTCCCAAGGCGGCTGCTCGCCTAGCCGCTCCTGCAGGAAATCCACGAACGCGCGCACGCGCGGCGGTTGCAACTGGCGCGCCGGCATCACTGCGCTGATCTGCGAGGCCGGTGGCGGGTAATCGGGCATGACGTGGACCAGGCGGCCGCTGCGCAATTCGTCGGCGATGTGCCAATACGAATGCACCGCGATGCCCTGGCCGGCGACCACGGCGTCGCGCACCAGTTCGCCGAAGTTGCTTTCGAAGCGGCTCTGCATGCGCACGCGCACCAGCCCGCCGTCGGGCGTTTGCAGTGTCCACACGTCCTGGCGGCCGTCACGGCCCATCAGCAACACGCCGGCGTGCTGTGCAAGCTCGTCCGGCGTGCGCGGCGTGCCGTGACGCTGCAGATAGGCGGGCGAGGCCGCCAGGGTACGGCGGTTGTCGGCGATACGCCGGGCCACCAGCCCGGAGTCCTCCAGTGGGCCGATCCGGATCGCCAGATCGAAGCCCTGTTTGACCAGGTCCACCAGGTCGTCGCTGAGGTGCGCGCTGATGCGCAGGCGCGGATGGCGGGCCTGGAATTCCGGCAGCAGCGGCGATACGTATTGCCGCCCGAATGAGGCGGACATGGTCATGCGCAGCACGCCACCCACATCGTGCGCGCTTTCGCGCAGATCCTCGGCCAGCGCGTCCAGATCTTCCACCAGCACGCGGCCACGCTCGGCCAGCCGCTGCCCTTCGGCAGTGGGATGCAGGCGGCGCGTGGTTCGGTGCAGCAGGCGCACGCCCAGCTCGCGTTCCAGGCGCTTGAGACGCTGGCTGGCCACCGCCACCGACAGATCCAGGCTGCGCGCGCCCGCGGTGATCGAGCCCAGGTCGAGCACGCGCAGGAACAGGGCAATGTCGCCAAGACGGTCCATCCGATTCTCAATGATTGATTGAAAGTGAATCAGCATAGCAGGGGTTTTTGAAAGTAAACGCGGGGCGCAGGCTGTGCGCAGTCCTCCCTGGCCCTGCCCATGTCCAACCTCACCTCTGCGCGTTCATCGCGCTTTCCGCCGGCGTTGCTGGCACTGACCATCGGTGCCTTCGGCATTGGCACGACCGAGTTCGTGATCATGGGGCTGCTGCAGCAGGTAGCCGCGGATCTGGGCGTTTCGCTCAGCGCGGCGGGCCTGTTGATCAGCGGTTATGCGCTGGGTGTGTTCGTCGGTGCGCCGGTGCTGACCCTGGCCAGCGCACGCCTGCCGCGCAAGGCGGTGCTGGTCGGTCTGATGCTGATCTTCACGGTCGGCAACGTGGCCTGCGCGCTGGCGCCGGACTACACCAGCCTGATGGTTGCGCGGGTGCTGACGTCGCTGGCCCACGGCACGTTTTTCGGCGTCGGCGCCGTCGTGGCGACGTCGCTGGTGCCGGCCGAACGCCGTGCATCGGCCATCTCGCTGATGTTCGCCGGGCTGACCGTGGCCACCTTGCTCGGGGTGCCGGCCGGTGCCTGGCTGGGGCTGCAACTGGGTTGGCGCGCGACCTTCTGGGCGGTGGCTGCGATCGGTGTGCTGGCCACTTCCGCGGTCGCGGTGTGGGTGCCGGCCGCGGCAGGTGCTGCCACGCCGGTGTCGTGGCGGCAGGAAGTGGCGGTATTGCAGCGGGGGCAGGTGCTGCTGGCGCTGGCGATCACCGTGGTGGGCTACGCCGGTGTGTTCGCCGTGTTCGCCTACATCCAGCCGCTGCTGCTGCAGGTCACCGGCTTTGCGCAATCGACGGTGTCGCCGGTGCTGCTGGTGTTCGGCGTGGGCATGATCGTCGGCAATCTGCTCGGTGGGCGGCTGGCGGACCGTCGCCCCACCGCGGCCCTGCTGGGCAGCCTGGCGGCCCTGGTGGTCGTGCTGGGCGCACTGGGATGCGTCCTGCACAGCAAGGCCGCCATGGTGACCTTTGTCGGGCTACTGGGCGTGGCTGCCTTCGCCACCGTGGCGCCACTGCAGTTGCGCGTGCTGGAACACGCGCGCGGCGCCGGCTAGAACCTGGCCTCCAGCCTCAATATCGCCGCCTTCAACCTGGGCAATGCGCTGGGCGCATGGCTGGGTGGTGTGGTGATCGCCACGCAGGCGGGCCTGGTCGCAACGCCCTGGGTGGCCGCGCTGTTGAGTGCCGTCGGGCTGGGTATCGCGCTGTGGAGCGTGCAGTTGCAACGACGCCGCGCGGCTGCGCCACTGACCTGCACGCAGATGGGGTGAGTTGAGTACCCACTGGTCATTGGCCACGCTGGCGCAGTGCGCGTCAGGCGGCTCTCGATGTGCATCGACGCTGGTTTCGCCATCAACACGCCACAGGCGCTAGCGGCCAACGATAACGCAGCGCATCTTCCATTCAACGTTGCAAGGACTTCTTCGATGGAAACCCGTCTACTCGGCCGTTCCGGTTTCAAGGTGCCCGTGCTTGGCCTGGGTGCCGGCACGTTCGGCGGCAAGGGGCCGCTGTTTTCTGCATGGGGCGACACCGATGTGGCGCAGGCGCGGCGCATGATCGACCTGTGCCTGGATGCAGGGCTCAACCTGTTCGATACCGCAGATGTGTATTCCGATGGCGCGTCCGAAGACATCCTCGGCCAGGCGCTGCAAGGCCGCCGCGATCAGGTGATCCTTTCGACCAAGACCGGCCTGCGCCTGGGCGATGGCCCCAACGATGCCGGCGCGTCGCGCTTTCGCTTGCTGCGTGCGGTGGAGGCCTGCTTGCGACGCTTGCGCACCGACTACATCGATCTGCTGCAGCTGCACGCCTTCGATGCGATGACGCCGATGGAAGAAACCCTGTCCACGCTCGATGGCTTGGTGCGCGCGGGCAAGGTGCGCTATCTGGGCGCTTCCAATTATTCCGGTTGGCAGCTGATGAAGTCGCAGGCGGTCGCCGATGCGCATGGCTGGAACCGCTTCGTCGCCAACCAGACGTATTACTCGCTGGCCGGGCGCGACTACGAGTGGGAGCTGATGCCGCTGGGTATCGACCAAGGCATCGGTGCGGTGGTGTGGAGCCCGCTCGGTTGGGGGCGGCTGACCGGCAAGCTGCGGCGCGGCCAGCCGTTGCCGCAACACAGCCGTCTGCATGCCACTGCCGCGGCCGGCCCGGCGATCGACGATGCGCGCTTGTTCGACATCGTCGAGGCGCTCGATGCCATTGCCGCAGAGACCGGCCGCAGCGTGCCGCAGATCGCCATCAACTGGCTGCTGCAGCGGCCGACCGTGAGCACAGTGCTGATTGGCGCACGCGACGAAGTGCAGCTGCGCGAAAACCTGGGTGCGGTGGGTTGGTCGTTGACCGGTGACCAGCGTGCCCGCCTGGATCAGGTCAGCGCAGTGGAGCCGCCGTACCCGTACTACCCCTATTGGCGCGGGCAGTTTGCAGAACGCAGCCCACTGCCGCTGTGAGGCGGGCTGCGCCAACGCGCCACGCTGCGACCAATGCAGCAGCGTGGCACGCGTGGCTGCGGCGGTTCTAGAGCAGCCGCGTCACAACGGCCGTGCCGCCGGGACGATCACTTCCGGCTTGATCGCTCCCACGCCGTGGCTGCCTTGCAGCTGGCGGCAATTGTCCAATGCCGTCATCGCCGAGTCGTAGCCGATCATCGCGCTGCCGTCGGTGGCGGAGGCATAGAGCAACCTGCCGCCCGTATGCGTGGCCAGTGCACGCGCGATGGCTGGCGTGGTATCGAACAATTTGATCGAAGCACCGAGCAGTGCCGGCTGGCCGCTACGCGTTTCCAGCGCGGCCACGACGGTCGCCGATGGTTCGCTGCGCGTGGTGCGCGCGACTGCGTCCGCCGCGCCGCTGGTGTCGAGATAGATCGCGTAGCGATCGACGCGGGCAACCGGTGCGTTGGTGCGTGTCTGCGTGCTTGTTAGCGTTTGCGTGGCGGCAGCGCCGCGCGTGGCGTCGGCCAGCCGTACCACTGCTCCTGGAATCAGCCGGAAGCTGGCCCGGTCCACCACAACGGTCTGCCCGGTTGCGGCAGCACGCAGGCGGGCGCGATCGAACACCTGTGCCGAGACGGGTGCAGACATGCTGGCGGCAACGACGCACAGCAGTGTGATCAGAGAAGTTTTCATGTCAGTGGCCCACCACGCGCATTTCGAATTCCTGCAGTTGTTCCTTGCCGTTGTCGGCGAGCATGTCGTCCACCTCCAGTGTCCAGCGACCGGCTGCCGCCTCGTCCAGGAAGGCATTGCTGGAGGTCAGGAAGACCACGAAGCCATCACCCGGGTCGAGCGTGGAGAACGGCGTCATCACGGTGCTGCGGGTGCCGCTGGGCGATACCAGCACGGCGCGCAGTTGGCGAGGATGCTTGTGCGTCCCTGCGAAGTACAGCTGTACGCCTTCCACCTTGAAGGACTGCTTGATGTCGATCGCTAATCGCGCGGGCGAGCCGATACCGCCGATGGTGCTGCTCTCGCCGTCATAGACGGTCCACTCGGTGTCTTGCATCGCCGGCAGCGGAGTGAAATGCATCGCACGCTCCACCGCCGCGGCTGCATCCACCAAACCGAAGCCATACCAGTTGCTGAAACGGTGGCCGGCCGCGTTGGTGATCCAGGCGGGCTCGATCACGGCGTCCTTGTAGAACGCCTTGGCCTGATGGGGATCGACCTGCACCGCCGTCGTTGCCAGGATGTATTTGACATCGCGCAGCGTCAGCTGCGGGTTGGCGCCCAGCATCAGCGCCGCGACGCCTGCAACCGTTGGTGCGGAGGCGGAGGTGCCATTCATGCGTGCGCTGTAGTTGCACGAGGCATCGATTTTGGAGTGGCTGGTATCCAGCGCATTCTGCGGCGCGCGCGTCCGATCGCGATTATTGCCTGCAGCGCATCCACTCAGGTCGGTCGTGACGATCGCCGGTGAGAAGAATGGTTGCGGGCCCTGCGCAGCGAGCAGTGTATACAACGGACTGTAAGTCTCAGGATGCGGGTCGAAGCGACGCTGGAACCCAAATTCGCCGGAGAGACCGGACACCCACAACGCGGATCCGGGCGATGAATAGCTCGCACGCACGCCGTTGGCGTTGACCGCACCCACCACGATCATGGTGGTCAGACTGTTGAGGTTGTCGATATTGGCGCTGCTGCAGGCGACGCCGAGTTGCCGGGTCTGGTCGCTGCAACGATCGATCAGCTTGCCCTGTGCATCCACATCGAGCAGCGTATTGAAATCATTGCCAGCTGCCTTGACGTAGATGCCGCCCTTGCCACCACGCTGGGCACGCATCAGTTTCTCCAGAGAGCGCTGCTCGTCGAGATCGCTGAATGGATAGACCGCTGTCGAGATGCCGAAGCTGTTGTTGTACACGTCCATCGCACGGGCTTCTGCGCCATCGCCCCAGGAGTAACGGATATCCACGTATTGCTTGCTGCCATCGAGTATGGAAAGTGCGTTGAAGCCAGCCACATTCGCCTCTGGTGCAACACCGCGTCCACCCAGACCATTCCATCCACGTGCCGCGATGATGCCGGCGACCGCGGTGCCGTGGTCATTGTCGATTTCGTCCGCAGGCGGCGTCGGATCGTTGGAACCATTCAAGAAGTTATGCGAGCCGCCGGCAACGATGTTGTCGACGAGATCCTCATGCGCAATCTCGAGCCCATCATCGATGACCGCCACCTTGACTCCGGCTCCGCGAATGCCGAGCGTGTGCAGGATGTCCACATCCAGATCGACGCCTGGCCGCGGACGTTGGTCGCCGAACACCGGCTGGCCTTGGATGCCATTGGTAGCGGAACAACGGGTCGCTGGCATTGCGTGTGTTCTGCGTCGTCCTGATCGATGCATCGACACCGGTTGCCGCAGCATCGGCGGTCAGCGAGAAGGGTCCGAGCGCCAGTAGGCACGCGCACAGCAGCGGCAATCGCCGCAGGGGAGAGGTTGTCATGGGATGGTATCGGTAATGGGGCGCACGCAGATGCAGGTGTCGGCCAAATGGGCCTGCATGCCGCCCGACGTGGAATGGCCGCAGGGATCAGCCTGCGGCCGGTCTATTTACATCGGTTGCATGACCGCCTGCATGACCACCAGCGCCGCCTGCGCGACGCCGCTGCTGCGCTGCAGGCCGGGGAGTGCACGCTGGGCCTGTTCCACCGATGCATAGGTGATCACCGCGCTGCCGTCCACCGTCGAGGCGTAGGCAATGGTTCCGCCGCTGCTGGCAGCCAGCGATTTTGCAGTGGCGGGCGTCGTGCCGGTGAGTTTCACCTGCGGGTTGACCAGCACGACACGACCGTTGCGCTCATTCACCGCAGCGGCGATGGGGCGTTCGGCATCGGTGGCAAGACTGCGCGCAGCACCCGCAGGCGCATCCAGTACGACCGCATACGGCCCGATGCGCGCGGCGACCTTGTCGCCGGGGGACACTGCACCGGTAATGCCGGCCTTGGCTGCCGATCGCTGCGCTGATGTCGCGTTCCGCGGCGGCGTGTGCTCGCTCACCACTGTGCCCGGCAGCATGCGGAACATGTCCTGCCCGGACTTGAACCGCACGCCGGTCGCTGCCGCACGCAGGGTCTTGGCGTCCATGTATTGCGCTGCCTGGGCAGCACCGGTTGCGGCGAGTGATAGCGTCAGCAGGCAAGCAAGAATCGTCGGTTTCATATCAGTGCCCCACGATGCGAAGTTTGAAAGCGTTGAGTGCGACAGTGCTCCTGGGATCGGTCATGTCGGTCACTTCCAGGGTCCAGATGCCGCGCGATTTCTCGTCCAGAAACGCATTGCTGGAGGTCAGGTCGATATAGAACCCCGTCTGCGCATAAGCAGCCGGATCCAGGACGGAAAACGGCGTGGCGACGACGCTGCGCGTCCCGCTCGGGGACACCAGCACCACACGCAGGTTGGACGGCGTCTTGTGCGCCGACTGCAGCGACAGCTGCACCGCTTCCACCTTCATCGCCTGCTGCACACGGATGCGCAGCTTGCCCGGGCGCGCCGGGCCACCGATCTGGCTGGCCGCATCGGTGGAGCTGACCCACTGGGTATCACGCATGGGCGGCAGCGGTGTGAAATAGCGCGCCTTGTAGACCGCGGCCGCGGCATCGGCCAGACCGAAGCCGTACCAATTGCTGAAACGGTGCCCGGCTGCGTTGGTGATCCAGCCCGGATCGATCACGCTGCCCTGGTAGACCACCCGCGGCTGCCATGGGTCGATCTGGCGCGCGGTTGTCGCAAGAATATATTT
Source organism: Xanthomonas citri pv. citri (assembly GCF_000961215.1). Lineage (NCBI taxonomy): Bacteria > Pseudomonadati > Pseudomonadota > Gammaproteobacteria > Lysobacterales > Lysobacteraceae > Xanthomonas > Xanthomonas citri. The sequence goes on along the minus strand of NZ_CP008998.1, from coordinate 3,309,969 downwards.
GACGTCGCGTGCGCTCAGGCTCGCATTGGCACCGAGGATCAACGCAGCCACGCCAGACACGGTAGGCGCTGCGGCCGAGGTCCCGTTCATGATCGCGTTGTAGTTGCACGACGCATCGATCTTCGACTTGCTGCCATCCAATGCGTTGTAGACCACGTCGGGATCTTCGACGTTCTCGCCCGCTGTGCAGCCGCTGAGATCGGTGGTGACAATCGCCGGATCGTAGGCATAGGGCGCCGAATCCGGGAAAAAGGTGGACGCTGCGTCGGGATAGAACTTGCGTTGACGGCCGAACTCGCCGCCAAGACCGGAAACCCACAACGCAGAGCCTGTGGACGAATACGAGGCACGGGTGCCCTTGGCATTCAGGCTGGCCACGACGATGGTTCCGGGCAGATTTGCGAAGGGATCGATGTTGGCCAGCGAGCAGCCGACCTGCAATGCGCGCGATTGTTCGCTGCAGACATTGACGGGGTTTCCGTTCTCGTCGGGCTCAAGGAAGCGCAGGAAGCTATTGCCAGCGGATTTGACATAAATGCCGCCAAGGCCGCCACGTGTCGAACCCATCAATGCTTGCCAGGTGCGCTGGTCCTCCACAGAAAAATCAAAGTAGAACGGGGCAACCGACCCCCAGCTGTTGTTGAAGACATCGATATTGCGCGCCTCCGGGCCATCGCCCCATGCATACCTGATGCTGGCATCGGTGACCGAAGAATCGCGCGCAAAAACGTCGAATCCTGCCAGCTGCACTTCTGGCGCCACGCCGCGTCCGCCGCGGCCATTCCAGCCCACCGCACCGATGATGCCGGCGACGGACGTCCCGTGCCCGTTACTCGGATCGATCGGCGTGGTGTCGTGCGACCCATCGCCGAAATTGTGCGACCCGTTTGGCAGGATGTTGTCTGCCAGATCTTCATGGCCCAATTCCAGCCCATCGTCCACCACGCCGACCCGCACGCCGCGGCCGCGAATGTCCAGGGCATGCAGGATGTCCACATCCATGTCCACGCCAGCGACCGGACGGCTGTCGCCGATCACGGCCTGCCCCTGGTTGGAGATATGCCACTGGTACCGCAGTAATGGGTCGTTGCCTGTGGCTTTCGCTTTGGCGCTGGTAGTGGCCGGGGTGGTGGCAGCCGTTGCCTGGGTGGCAGCAAGTACCGACAGCGGCGTGCCGCCGGTCAGGAGGACCGCTATCAACAGCGCGAGAGGTCGCCTGCGAAGAGAGTTCATTCCGTTTGATTCCAGTCGAATGGTGGGCGCCGTCGAGTGACGCAGTCCTCCGTCAGGCCAACCGCGCGATCGGCCCTTGCAACTGCTCCACTCCACGAAGCTCGCGCCTGTGAAGCCGGTGTTGGTGGAGCCGAAAGAGGAATGCGAGTGAAGGACCCGGCAGATACCAGCCGGATCCGGAAAGCCCGTCAGGCAACGCGATCTGCAAGCAGAGCCGCACCGCAGGCAGCAAGATGCCGCGTGTCGATGCCCGGGGCGTGCGACATCGATGCAAAAGAGGCAGCAACAAGAGCCATGTGCGTTTATCCCAGTTGAGTTACCAAGCGCATTTCTGCCGACGGACGCTGCGGTCAGGTCCTGCGTCGGCTCCCCTGTGCGTGTCGACGCAGCCGATGTTGTCGATGCGTCTGCACCAAGAACGCCTGGATTACAAATGGGGACAGCATTGTCTGCAAGGCATGCCAGCGACCACATCTTCGTGACACATCGCGCAATTTACGACGGGCGTGTCGGGTGATGCCTTGCATGCGAAGTTCTGCCGACGAAAATTGCAGAAAACTTGGCAGTGGCGGTCATTTCGATCGAAATAAGCGATCACGATGCGTCGTTGTGCTTCGCATGCGGTTTTGTTCGCCTCCGCCCCCGTCATCACGGTGTTGCACCGTCTGTCGCGCGTGGCAGACGCATGGCGCCCGCAGCGTCTGGCAACGCCGGGCATGCCGGTGTCGCCAGGCTGCGCATCGACGCATGCGGTAGCGAAGTTCCGCGCAGCAGTCTGGGCTGCTGCGCGGCTCAGGGTGTGACGGCGAACTACCAGCGGTACGCCACCGACATCTGGTACTGCCGGCCGGCGATGGGGCGGCCCATGAAGACACCACCGGTGGCTGCGCCAGGCACGCGCACGTTGCCTTCGGTCAGGCCCAGCGTGTCGGTGACGTTGCTGCCGCTGGCCGTCACTTCCCAATGTTCGCCCACATGCAGGTTGGCGCCGACATCCAGCATGTCGTACGAGGGCAGGCGCTGGCTGTTGGCCAGGTCCGCAAAGCGCTCGCCGATGTACGAATAGGTGGCAAACACCTTGAGGTCGCCGAACGGCAGCATCCAGTAATAGCTAGGCGTGATGCGGAACTGGCGCTTGGGTTGGCGCATCACTTGGTTGCCGGTGAATTCGCGATAATTGCGGTACTTGGCGTCCAGCCACACCCCGGTGCCAGCCAGCTCGAACCCGCCGAACGGCCGGATTGCACCTTCCACTTCCAGGCCGCGTGCGCGCGAATCGCCCACGGCGGTGAAGTTCTCGCCATTGGCCAGGAACGCCTGGAACGGCGAGTTCTTGAAGGTGTTGTAGAACGCGGTGAGATACAGGTCGTAGGCGCTCGTCCCGGACTTCAAACCCAGCTCGTATTGATCCACGTCCTGCACGCGGTCCTGCCCATCGCGCAGGTTGTCGAAGCCGGGAAACTTCACCCCGGAATTGACCCGCGCAAACAGGCTGTTGTTCTGGTCCAGCGTGAAGTTCAGGCCGGCTGTCCACGAGAACGCTTCATCGTCCTGATCGATGCGCCGGGTGGTTGCCAGCGCCAGCGAGGTGGCGTTGTCGTACAACGTGGCCGGGTTGCCATCCAGATCCACGGTCGTGGTGTCGTGCACATCGCCGGTGACGCTCTGGCGCTCGTAGCGTGCGCCCAGGTCCAGGCGCAGGCGTTCGCTCAGCTCCCACTCGTCGGCAACGAAGGCGGCGATGTTTTCGCCGTCGTACTTGGCGCGCAGGTTCAAGAACGCGGTACTGGTGAAACCCTGGCGGGTGGCTTGGCGGCCATCGTCCAACGCCACATCGATGCGGCGCGCGTTGTTTTGCGCGGTAAGCAGCATGGTGTTGCCCAGGTACCAGGTATCGGCAGACGAATACTTGGCGTAATAGGCGCCTACGGTCAGCGTATTGCCGGCAAACAGCTCGCGGCTCAGACGCAGGTCGTTGGTAAAGGAATTCAGGCGCTTGTCCACCGACCACCAACCGGCTTCGAGTACCTGCTGGTTAGGGTCCACCGCGCCCCCGCCATTGGTGTAGCTGGCGCTGCCGCCGCTGCCGTAACCGGCAATGACATCGCCCAGGCGTTGCGGCGCATCGCCGGTAAAGAGCGCGTAGGTCGGCGCGCTGCCGCTGATCACGTTGAAGCGGTCGGCAACGGTCCAGCCGCCGCTCTCCCAATTCCACTCGCCGCCGAACACGTCGATGTTGACGCCGCGCCCGTCGGCCAGATCGCGCCGCAGCGTCTGGCCGTTGGGTCCGACCAACAGATCCACATTGCGGAAGTCGCGGCCGAGCAGGGTGCCGGTCTGCGCGTTCAGGCCGGGGAAACTGGAAAGATCGTTGCCGTTGTTGCGCGAGAGCAACGGGATCGCGGTGTAGAACGCGTTGTTATCGTCGGTGTGGCGCGCGTAGAGCGACAGCTCGCCGCTGTCCCAACGCTTGCTCAACGTGGCGCTGAACTGGCCGCCCTTGTCGGCGGAGAACTGCGGGTCGCGGACGCCGTCGGTTTCGCGGAAGAAGCCGCCCACGCTGTAGTACCAACCATTGCCCATCGGCCCGCTGTTGAACACATCGATGCGGCGCAATGCGTTGTTGCCGCCGGTCAGGCGCACGCTGCCTTCGGGTTCGTCCTGGCCTTTCTTCTGGATGAAATTGACGGTCAAGCCGGGCTGGCCGTTGGAGAAGATCGGACTGGAGCCGCCACGCAGCACTTCCATGCGTTCGACAGTGTCATCGACGCGGAATAGCGTGGAATTCTCCAGGAACGACAAGGTCGGCGGCGGAAACAGCGGCGAGCCATCCAGTTGCATGGTCACGAACGGCGCATCGCCTTCCGACGGCATGCCGCGCACGAAGATGTTGGCGCCGGTGCCGCCACCGCTGGGCTCGGCCCATACGCCAGGCACGATCTTGAGCAGGTCGGCAGTGCTTTGCGGCACCGCTTGCTGGATCTGTTCCGGGCTGGCCGTGGTGATCGAAAAACTGGCGTCGCGCTTGGCCAAGCCCTTGAAGCGCGCGGTGCCGCTGACGATAACCGCATCCAGCGTGGTGGCCTCTTGATTGCCTGATGCAGGCGGGGCGGTCTGCGTGCGGCCGTCAGGTGCTAGCAGCGCGGCAGCGACGGCGAGCGAGAGGGTATAGCGGGGCGATGAAAAACGCATGCGCAAGGCTCCTTGTCTTGAAGTGCAAGAACGCTGCCGAGCCACGCCGCGGTGTGCAGGCATCGGCAGCCAGTGCACGCGCGCGCCCGCGCTATCGCGTCGCTTGCGCCCCCTGTCAGCGCAGTGCTAATGAACTTTTAACCCCAGATGCGCCGCAGCCTGTTGTGCGACGCAGCAGCATTGGGTTGCGCTTCTGCACTTGGAAGAAGGCTGTGCCTGCGTGGAGCGCGACCAAGCTCCCGTCCTGTGTGCCGTGCAGATCCACGCAGTGGCGAACGCGACTGCAGGACAGTGCAGCACTCCGCAGGAGGCGCTGATAGGTCGGCAACGCACACAAAAAGGCCGCCCGAAGGCGGCCTTCCTTCCACTCAGCAGGGGAGAGAGACTGCTGTCAGAAGAACAAGCGCACGCCGAACGAAGCGCTGCGGCCAGGAAGCATCACATCGTCCTTGAGGAAGGAGGTGTGCACGCGTGCGTCCTGATTGGTCAGGTTATTGCCGTCCAGGAACACTTCCCACGCGGCGCTGCCGTGGTCCACGTGATACGCCAGATGCGCATCGACGAAGGTGTAGCCGTCGGTCGGGGTTTCGTTCACTGCCACCTTGTCCTGCTTCAGGGTGCGGGTGGCACCAAGCGATGCGCGCCACTGGTCGGCATCCCAGCGCAGCTGCGCACCGAAACGTCCCGGTGCGATACGCGGCAGGTTGCCGCCATCGTTCAGACGCGCACGCACCGTATCGCCGAACACGCGCAGGTCCCACGCACCGTTATCGTTGTTGGCCAGGTGGAAGGTGGCCTCGCCTTCGAAACCGTGGAAGATCGCATCGGCCTGCGTCCACTGGCGGATCGGCAGGAAGTCGTTGTCTTCTTCGTTGAACCACTGGCCGCCGGTGTCGACGATGTAGACGAAGTCGTTGTAGCGGTTGTAGTACGCCGCCACCTTGGCATCCACCCATTCGTTCTGGAAATTCAAGCCCAGCTCGGCCTGGTTGGCCTTCTCGGTCTTCAGATTGGCATCGCCGATTTCGAAGGCGAGGGTGGCGATATGCGGGCCGTTGGCGAACAGTTCTTCTTCGGCCGGCGCACGCTCGGCGTGGTCCAGGTTGGCGGTCAGACGCCATTGTTCGTTGAAGCGGAAACCGCCGCTGGCCGAGAAGCTGGTCGGAGTGAAATCACGGTCCACGCCGATATCGGTCTGGTACTTGACCTTGTCCACGCGCGCGCCGACTTCGGCGGTGACGCGCTCCCAACTATTGCGTGCAACGGCGAATGCGCCGAGCGAGCGTGTATCGGTCTTGGGCACGAAGGATTCTTCGCCGATCGCCTGAAAGGTGCTGTCGCTGCCCTGCAGGCCGAATGCAGTCTGCCAGCCGCCACCAAACGTAAACGAGGCTTCCACGCGGCCTTCGTTGGCCCGCTTGGTGAACACGGTGCCGACTTCGGCGCCTTCGAATTCGGTATGCGCGTAATCGGTATGGCCGAAGCTGTAACGCAGCGCGCTGCCTTCGCCCCACGGATCGGTCAGCCCGCCCTTGAGGTCGTAGCGGTCCTGCTGCAACTTCAGCGACACCCCGCGCTCGCCGATGGACGGGTCGCCCGGCTCGCCCGGGTTGCCGTAGTTATCGCGGAAACGCGATGCCGACAAACCCACGAAACCCCAATCGCCGGACAGCGACGCACCGATCGAGCCCACCTTGGAATCGACCCAGCTGTTGAGCTGGCGGCCCTTCGGCGTGTCGTAGTCGTTCTGGTTGCGATACACGCCATCTGCGTGGATCGACAGCCCGCTGCCATTGCCGGCATCGACGCGGAACATGTCGGTGTTGCCGTCCTTGTCGCCGCCGTCGAAGCGTACTTCGGCGCGGCCGCTGAAGCCGTCCACCGGGGTCTCGGCGATGCGCCCGTCGACCACGTTGACCACGCCGCCGATGGCGCCGGAGCCGTACAGCAGCGTCGATGGACCCTTCAGCACTTCGATCTGGTTGGCCAGGAACGGCTCGATTGCCGGGGAATGGTCCTGGCTGACGGTGGACACGTCTTGGGTCGACAGGCCGTCGCGCAGCACTGCCACGCGCGGGCCGTCCAGGCCGCGGATGATCGGCCGGCCCACGCCGGGCCCGAAGTTGGAACTCTGTACGCCGGGCAGGCTGGCCACGGTTTCGCCCAGGCTGGAACTGCGCACCTCGTCCAGACGCTCGCCGGCCAGCACTTCCACCGGGCGGCTCAACTCACCGGCCGCATCGCGCAACGGGCTGGCGGTGACCACCACCTTGTCCAGATCCTTGATATGGCGCCCACTGGAGGGGCTGGCATCGTGGCGTGTGTCCGAACTGGGCGGGGTCTGCCCATCGGCAGCGACCGGAGCGTCCTCGGCCATGGCCAGGGCAGGGGTCAGCAGGCTGGCCAGGGCCAGCGAGAGCGCGGAACGACGGAACGGGTGTGCAAAAGGGGGCATGGTGGGCCGGACTCTGTAATTGTTACTGTGTATCAGTGGTGAGGCGCAGCTTGCCTACTGCGCCGGCGGCGAACCCGCATGACTGCGCGATGCATCGATGCGGGGCTGGAACAGTAAGATGTTATATTATTCCACGTCGCCGCGAATACCCTGCTGGACGTCATGCCTCTACCAACCCTTCGCCACCTTCTTGACCGCTTCGGCGCAACCGGCTCGCTATTGTGCGCCGTGCACTGCGCGGTATTGCCACTGGTGCTGGCGCTGGCGCCTTCGCTGGGCCTGTCGTTCTGGCTGGGCGACGGGGTGGAACTGGCCATCGTGGTGTTCGTGACGCTATTGGGCCTTTTCAGCCTGGTGCTCGGGTATCGCCGGCACAAAGCGCTGCATGCGCTGGCGTTGCTATTGCCCGGTCTGGCATTGCTGTGGCTGGGCCTGCTGTACGACCCGCTCCATCATTCGGTGGTGCCGCATGCGGTGGTGATGACGCTGGGTGGCGCCCTGGTCGGTATCGCCCACCTGGTCAATCTTCGCCTGAATCACGGGCATGGGCATGTGCACGACGCCAGCTGCGCGCACTAAGAGCGGCTAACAAAACTACTGCGCAGCCGTCAGGCGGGCGCGGCCGGTGCTCGGAATCGGCATGCAGCACTCGCACGCTCTGGTTCCTGCGCGCCGTCCGCGCCCACCTGACAGCTGCTCGCTACGTTTGTTGGCCGCTCTAAGCCTCTGTCGTAGGGCGGTTGCGTCGCCGCCACGCCGATGCGGACAGCGGAGATCATCGACGTCTGCCACCCGCACCTTCGCGCTGCTCTGCGGCTTTCCACCCGCAGCCGATCACAGTTCACAACCGCAGGCATCGTGCTGGAGTCGGCCAGCTCCGCAAGTGGGGCGGGCGCTGCCCAGCTACGCGCGCCGGGGCCGCCGTGGTAGGCTTGTCGGCCTCGCGCGAGGGCGCCGCCGGTGAAACCTCGCCAGACCTGTGCCAGCACGGGAATTTGTATTCACATTCAGGAGTCGACGAAATGGGTAAGGGTGACCGTAAGACCGCCAAGGGCAAGCGCTACAACGCCAGCTACGGCAATTCGCGTTCGCACGCGGTGAGCAAGGTTGTCGTGGGTGCAGCTGCCCCGGTTGCCAAGAAGGGCGTGGTCAAGGCCCCGGCCAAGAAGGCCGTCGCCAAGAAGACCGTCGCCAAGGCCAGCTGATCCCAGCTCGCTTCGCGACACCGGAACGCGGCGCTTGCGCCGCGTTTTTCGTTGTGCAGGCCGGTCGTTTACGCGCCTGTCCGGCCCATCAAGGTGTGCCACCAGGTGCCTAGGATGCCGGCGGCGATACGGGCTGGAAGCGATCGATGACGCTGATGCCGAGGTCGCGCGTAGCGTCCATGCCGGTCAGCACCGCAATGGCCTCGTCCAGGCCCACTCTTTTGCCGATGAGCCGTTGAGGTGCGATCTTCCCGGCCTGGATCATCGCCAACATGGCATCGTACCGCCACGCCTGCATCCCGTGGCTGCCGTAGATCTCCAGTTCGTGGCCGATCACCTGCGCCATCGGGATCCTGGGCGTGGCGTGTTCGCCCAGCATCAGTCCCACCTGGACATGACGGCCGCGCCGCCGCAGGTTGCTGATGGAGTTGAAACAGGTCGCGGGGCTGCCGAGCGCATCGATGGAAACGTGCGCGCCGCCCTTGGTGATCTCGCGAATCGCCTCCACCGTGTCGGCCGCTTTCGACGCGTTGACCGTTGCGACCGCGCCGCATTCGACGGCGAACGCCAGCTTGTCGTCGAAGATGTCCACCGCAACCACCTGCGCCCCCAGCGCCGCTGCGATCATCACTGCCGAAAGCCCGACGCCGCCGCAGCCATGGACCACGACCCATTCCCCTGGGCCGGTTCTGGCCTGATCGACCACGGCCCGGAACGAGGTGGCAAACCGGCATCCCAGGCTTGCCGCCGTCGCATCGTCGATGCTTTCCGGCAGTCTGACCAGATTCGTCTCGGCAAAATCGATCGCGACATATTCGGCGAACGATCCCCATGCGGTGAAGCCGGGCTGGAACTGGTTCGAGCACACGTGCTGATTGCCGCCATGGCACTGCGCGCAGCGCCCGCACCCTGACACGAACGGCACGGTGACCCGGGTGCCGATCGCAAAGCCCGAGATGCGTTTTCCCATGGCGACCACTTCGCCGGCGAACTCATGTCCCGGTACGTGCGGCAATGCGATGTCCGGATCGTGCCCCATCCAGCCGTGCCAATCGCTGCGGCAGATGCCGGTGGCTGCCACCTTGATCACCACGCCGTCATCGCTTGGCGTCGGGTCGGGGAGCTGCAGAATTTCCGGAACCTGTTCAAAACGCTCGAAGTGCATTGCGCGCATACGCAACCTCGGGAAGCAGCACGATGAGGAGGGGGTCTACCGTGCTGCACCGCTGGCGAGCGGTGCGGCAGCTCATGTTCGTGGGGGAGCGTCGTCCTGGCCGCTGTTTCCAGCCGAGGTCTGGCGCTGCGACGTCGACGCGCGCTCTGCAGCGGGCGCCGGCACGGCCAGCAATTGCTCTGCCAGGCCACGATAGATCGGCGTCTTGCAGACTAGCCCGGAGACTGCGCGCGCAATCAGCACGGTGGCCAGGATCGGCAGCAGCATCTGGTTGGTGTCGGTGAGCTCCAGCGAAATCACCGCCGAGGTCAGCGGCGCCTGGGTCACGCCGGTGAGATAGGCGCACATGCCCAGCAGCACGAAGGTGCGTGGATCCACGCTGGGCATCAGCACCGAGAGGTTGTGACCGATGCCGGCACCCACTGCCAGCGCCGGCGAAAACAGGCCACCTGGAATGCCGGCCAGATACGAGACCAGATTGGCGATGAGTTTCATCATGCCGAACTCGTGGCCGACCACCGCATGCCCCTGCACCAGGCTGCGCGCCTGGTCGTAGCCGGTACCGAACGCGCCTTGCCCGAACACCAGCGCCAGCCCGACCAGGGCAACGCCGCACAGCGCGGCCAGCAGCACCGGATGCCGTTGGCGCAGCGCACCCAGCCAGCGCGGTTTGCCGCTGACGCTGGCCAGCACCATCCGCGCGAAGAGGCCACCGAGTAACCCGGCCACGCTGCCGCACAAGGCGATCGCCAACCAGGCCTGGCCCAAGGGCAAGGCCACCGCCACCTTGCCGAAATAGGTGTAGCTGCCCAGCAGGCCTAGCGACACCACCCCGCCAACGATCACCGCGGTGAGCAAGGTGCCGGAAAAGCGGTGCTCGAAACGCCCGCTCAGTTCTTCGATCGCGAATACCACACCCGCTAGCGGCGTATTGAACGCGGCCGCGATACCGGCGGCGCCGCCGGCGAGCAGAAAATGCGAGAGCTCGCGTGGGCCGCGAAAACCGAACCAGCGCCCGAACACATGCATCAGGCTGGCGCCGACATGCACGGTGGGTCCTTCGCGTCCTACCGATGCGCCGCCGAGCAGCGACAAGGTGGTCAGCGCGAGCTTGCCGACCGACACGCGCAACGAGAGGTTGCTGTCGCGAAATGCCGGGTCGGGGTGTTCCAGCGCGGCAATCACCTGCGGGATGCCGCTGCCGCGCGTGGGCCGCAGCGCACCGGAGGTGAGCCAGGCAAGCAGGGCGAAGATGCCCGGCGTCAGCAGCAGCGCCCACCAGATCGAGTGCGCGGTAATGCGTTGAAAAAGATGGAAGGCCGCGTCGCTGGCCTTTGCGAAGACGATCGCCACCAGCGCCACCGCAATCGCGCCGCCCCACAGTGCAGCGCGACGACGCCAGCCTTCGCTGGACAACAGCGGCCGCAAGCGACGCGGGGGGAGTTTGGAACCAGACATTCCGTCATTGTCGCACTGCTGGGCCGCAGCGGTGTCGACAGCGACCCACATTCCTGCGCTGTCGCCAACATGAGGTATGCGGCGGCGACTTGGAGCCGCGTCTTGCCTGCATGCGCGTTTTCGGTGTTGCAGCCGCACGCGTGCGCACGCCGGCATTGTTGCCGATGCCGGTCGCCTCTACCGGGCGTCGGGTGCTGGCGGCATGCGCAAGGCCGGCAGCAAGGTTGCCGGGTTGCCGTCGTTGGGTGCGGCCGGAATACCCAGCAGCCGGCTCATCAGCGCATAGACATCCACGTTGTCGAAGCCTGGCAGTGTCTTGCCCTGCGCCAGATCCGGGCCTTGCGCCAGGAACACGGCGCGCATCGATGGCAATGCCGGATCATAGCCGTGCGAGCCACGCGTGCCGCGCTGCGCGCGTTTGGCAAGCTTGTCCGGGAAGAGCGCATCCCAGCCTTCATGCATCTGGCACACGAGCGACGGAATGCGCGGATGGCTACCGTACTGCCAGCGTGCCGGCAGCTCCGCCTTGCGCCAGCAGTCGTAGTGGTCGTGCGCGCCAAGCACGCTGGCCTCGGCAGCGGCCTGTTGCCCGGGCAGTGGTTCGAAACCGATCACCTGGCCATCGGTGATTGCGGTGGCGATCTGCGGCGGCGCGATGTCTTCCACGCTGATCGCATGCCCTGGCGCCACCTCGGCCATGCCATGGTCGGAGACCACGATGATGTTGGTGCGCGCGCGGGTACCGTCGCGCTGCATGCCAGCCAGCAGCCGGCCGATGGCCGCATCGACCGCGCGCACGGCGTCGGCATACTGGCGCGATTCCGGGCCGTGGTCGTGGCCGGCTTCGTCCACATGTTCGAAGTACAGCGTGACGAGGCGATTGCGCTGGGCACCGTCTGTTGCGAGCCAGCCCCGCACCGCGTCCACGCGCGTGTCCAGGCGCACGCCTTTTTGGTAATGGCGCCACTGCGACGGGCGTACGCCCTTGATCGCCGCCTCGCTGCCTGGCCACGACCAGGTGGCGGCATGCTGGCCGGTGTTCTCCACGCCCACCCACACCGGTTCGCCGCCCCACCAACGCGCATCGCCCACCGCCTCGGACTTGCTCAACCAGAAACCCCCAAGCGTCGGGTCGCGCATGCTGTTGTGCACGATGCCATGGTGGTCCGGGCGCAGCCCGGTGACGAGGGTGTAGTGATTGGGAAACGTCAGCGACGGATACGATGGCGCCATCCAGCGCGCACGTACGCCTTCGCGTGCCAGGTGCGACAGGTTCGGCGTGATGCCGCGATCGAGCATGTCCGCGCGCAGGCCGTCGATGGAGATCAGCAGCAATGCGTGCGGGGTGCTGGCCGATGCGGTACCGGGCGCTGCAGTCGGCAACTGCGTGGGCGCGCTGCGCGCGGATGGGGGGCTGCTGCAGGCCGCAAGCAAGGCCAGCGCCGCTGCGGCAACTCCAAAACGTCGGTCGATCATGGCGTAAGTTTACGGCGCAGCGATGACGCCGCGAAGTCAGCCGGTGCGCATTGCCGAGGCAGGTGCGAACAGATCGTCGGCGCGCGCGGCGCTACGCGGCGACCAGCCTTCCAACTGCAACAACGCCTGCTTGGTCGGCAGGCCGCCGCCGAAGCCGGTCAACGCACCATTGGCGCCGATCACGCGATGGCAGGGCAGCACGATCGGCAGCGGGTTGCGTCCGTTGGCGGCGCCCACCGCGCGACTGGCGGCCGGTTTGCCGACCGCCTGCGCTAGTTGCGCATAACTCCAGGTCTGCCCGAATGGAATCTGCGCCAGCGTGCGCCAGACCGTCAGTTGAAACGGTGTGCCGACTGGCGCCAGCGGCAGATCGAAACTGCGTCGCCCGCCATGCAGGTAATCGAGCAATTGTTCGCGTGCTTCGCGCACCAGCGGCGCATCGGGGTCGTGCAACCAGCGCGCACGGCCGATGGCGTCGTAGCGGTTCTGCGCAAACAGGATGTGGTGCACGCCTTTGTCGTCGGCGGCCACGCTGAGCGCGCCGATCGGCGAGGGGAAGGTGTCGTAGTGCAGTGTGCTCATGCGCGGGTGTCCTTGCGGTCGTTGGCCAGATGCCACAGGTGCAGCACGGCGTAGGCGCGCCACGGTCGCCACGCTTGCGAACGGGCATCGGTGGCGCGTTCGCTCAGGCGCCCGGGGGCGCCGAGCACTTGCTGCAGGATCAGGTCGCCGGCCGGAAACGCGTCCGGATGCGACAACGCGCGCATGGCCACGTAATGCGCGGTCCACGGTCCGATTCCGGGCAGCGCGGTGCAGGCGGCGATGAAATCAGGCAGGCGCTGTCCGGCGCCGAAGTGCAGCTGGCCTTGCGCGCAGGCCGAGGCCAGCGCACGCAGCGTGGCGGCGCGCGCACGCGGCAGCCCGAGCTGTTCCAGCGGCGCGTCGGCCAGCTGTTCGGGCATGGGGAAACTGCGATCCAGTCCGGGGGGCATGTCGGCATGATGGCCGCCGTGGCGGTCGACCAGCCGCGCTGCCAGCGTGGCCGCGCCGGCCACGCTGATCTGTTGCCCCAGGACCGCACGCACCGCCACTTCGAAGCCGTCCCAGCCACCGGGCACGCGTAGGCCGGGTCGGCGCGCGATTGCCTCGGCCAGCAGCGGTTCCGGCGCGAGCGTGGCGTGCACGGCCTGCAGGTCTGCATCCAGATCGAACAGCCGGCGCACGCGTCGCACGATCTGCGGAATCTGGCGCGGGTCGGTGGCGCCGATGCGCAGCAGCAGCTCCGCGCGCTGCGGTGCCGCGCTGACCTCGATCACGCTGGCGTTGCCCGGCGCGCCGATCACGCGCCGGTAGCCGTTCGCATCGACCTGCTCGATGCCCGGGATCGCGCGGCGCTGCAAGAAGGCCAGCATCGCCGGCAGGTCCAGCGGCGGGCGATAGCCCAGGCGCAATGTCAGTTCGCCGCCCGGCACCTCGGCACGCTGCTTGCGCAGTGCAGAAGGCGGCATGCCGCAGCCCTGCAGGAAGGCCGCATTGAAGCGGCGCAGGCTGTTGAAGCCGGCCGCGAGCGCGACCTCGGTGACCGGCAGGGCGGTTTCGGTCAGCAATTGCTTGGCCAGCAGCAGCCGATGCGTGCCGTGCACCTGGATCGGCGTGGCGCCCAGCTGCTGCACGAATTGCCGCTGCAGTTGGCGCGCGCTCAAGCCCACCGCGTCGGCCAGCGTCTGCACCGGCTGCTCCTGCAGCGCGCCGTCGGCAATCATCGCCAGCGCACGCTGCACGCTTTCTTCGCCCAGATGCTGCTGCGCCTGCGGCGACAGCTCCGGCCGGCAGCGCAGGCATGGCCGGTAGCCGGCGGCGCTGGCCGCCGCGGCAGTGGGGTAGTAACTGATATTGGACGGATTCGGCGGCGGCGCCGGACACACCGGGCGGCAATAGATGCCGGTGCTGCGCACGGCGGTGAAAAACAGCCCGTCGAAGCGCGCATCGCGTGCCAGGCGGGCGCGGTCGCATTGGGTTCGGTCGGGCGTTGCGGTCTGCATGTCGCCAGTCTATGCGCTCGCCCCCGCGCCGGCTGGCCGTTTTCGGACGCGGTTGCGGCGGACCTGCGCGTTCATGGCCGGGTCAACCCATCGATCCATTCAGCCATAGACTGCGGGTGATCTCCGTCGCGCTCCGTGCCCCACATCATGCTGAAATCGGTTTGTCTGTCCCTTGCCTGCTTGCTCCTGCTGGCCGCCTGCGATCGGTCGGCGACCTCGGCCGATGCAGCGGTTGCGCAGCAGAGTGGTGCAGGGCAGGCGGGCGATGGCGATCACATGGTGTCGGTGGATACGCCCGACCCGGTCCCGCCGTCGCGCCCGCGCACGCAGGCGGGCGAGGCAGGCTGGCCGCAGGCGGAACTGGAATCGGGCCAGGCCTGGATCAGCTGCGCGACCGATTACAGCCGCGAGGCCGGCGACGGCACGCTACTGCCGTCACTGGACCGGGCCAGCGTGGAAGCGGCGCTGGCGCCGTGTCGCGAGACCGGGCTGGTGCGGGTGCGCTACGCCGGCAAGATCAACGCAGGTTTTGCGGCCCTGGTGTGGCGTCTGGCCTCGGTCGCGGAGCAGTGGAAGTTGCCGCATCGCATCCTGGACCTGGATTCCAGTGGCGGGCAGGTGGAGGCGGCGATCCGCGCCGGCGACACCATCGGCGAATCCAACTGGACCATCTGGGTGCGCGAAGGCTCGATCTGCCACAGCGCCTGCGTGTTCGTGCTGGCGGCCGGCGACAACCGCCTGGTCGCCGGCAAGGTCGGTATTCACCGCATGATGCGGATCAGCTCCAAGGCGACCTCGCGCGCCGAGCTCAATCGCGAACTGCGCGAGGTCTACGGCAACGTCAAGGATTACCTGGAGCGCAACGGCGTGGCGGTGGCGGTGGCCGACCTGATGATGACCGTGCCCAACCGCAGCCTGCGCCTGCTCAGCATGGAAGAGTTGCGCGAATACGGGCTGGATGGCACCAATGCCGTGCAGGACGATCTGGAACGCATCCGCCAGATGCGCAAGTGCGGCGATGCCTTCGTGCGCCGCAAGGACGCGTTTCTGGTCGCCTTCGACCAAAAGTGCAAGGGCGAAGGCGCGGACCTGGACGCGGTCAATGCCTGCGGCCTGGCCTTGAAGCAGCGCTTCGGCTTTCCGGATGCGGCCTGCCCGGAAGAAAGCCCGCTGGCCGAAACCGATGCCGCGGCGCTACCGGCCAGCCCGACGGCCGAGACGCAGACCGATGAGGCGCAGAACGGCCAGACACAGAACGGCCAAGCCCAGCGCGATGCCGCAGGTGCGGCAACGCCTGCAGCCGAGCCGGACTCCGCGCCAGCACAGGATGCCGCCCAGGCCGGCCCGCCGTCCGCGCCGCACCCCGACGGCTGAGCGCAGTGATGGGCTTCACGCGCATCGCACTGCGCGCTGCCTATCGTCGCTGCATCACAACCGAGCCGGGGGGCGTATGCGAGGCAAGACCAAGGGTGTGTTACTGGCATATCTACCGTCGGCCCTGCTGGTGCTGGTTGGCTTCGGCGTGGCCGAGTTGCTGCGCCTGGCCGCTGCGGCCATGCACGAACAATGGCCGGCGACGCTGGCAGCCTGGCTGAGTCTGGCGGCGCTGATCGCCGCGATCGCGCGTGCCTTCTGGGTCAGTTGGCGTCTGTGGCGGCCGCGTGGCGTGACGGCCGTGCCGCCGGCTTCCGGAGGCGAGGCCTAGATCGCGCAGACAACGGCGATGGGACTTCAAGGGGGCCCTGTTCGCGACTGGCCCCTGATGACTCCAAGACATTGCCGCACGCATCGCACCCAGCCGATGCTGCCATCTGCAGCATGCCTGCCACTTCAACAGAAGGATGAAAACGCCGCTGCCAGACTGATGACGTCGAATGCGCGCGGCCGTGGCCAGAGGTCCCAGCTCGCCGCTTGCGTGCTCGAGAAGTGCGTTGTCCAACTCGAGAAGTGCGTTGTCCAAGAGGCGCGTCGGCGCTTGCCGTGTTGCCTTCAGCGCCGTCCCCCGGACCTGCATCCGCAGACTTGTGTTGCGCACGACGCGTCCTAGACTGCGCTACCCACCAAAGGGTGGGCGGCGCCTCTTCCTTTCCACCCGATCCGTACAAGGTCCCCGTCCCATGCTTCGTTCTCGTCTGGTTATCGTGTTGGCACTGGCTCCAGCGCTGGCGTTCGCTCAACAACCGCAGGCCGCCAGTCGCCCCGCCAGCCCGGCTGCGGCGCAACCGGCACCTGCAGCGCCCGCCGGGCAGCCGGCCCTCAGCCCGGCGCAGCAGGCGCAGCTGACCAAGCAGAACACCGAGATGACCCAGGCCGCCTTGCGCGTGGCGCAGATGGTGGACGGCAACCAGGTCGCTTCGCTGTGGGATGGCGCGTCCAAGGTGGCCAAGACCGCGGTCAAGCGCGATGTCTTCGTCAGCCAGATCGGTACCGAACGCGCGCGGCTGGGTGCGGTGGTGGGGCGCGGGCAGGGCTCGGTCACGCGGGTCAAGTACGGTCCCGGCGCGCAGGTGCCCGAAGGCCTGTATGTCAACGTCAGCTTTCCGACCCGTTTCGCCAAGGCACAGCAGCCGGTCCGCGAGCTGGTGTCGTTCCGTCTGGACGAAGACAAGACCTGGCGGTTGGCCGGTTACAGCCTGCGCACGGCGGTGAAGTGATGTTTCCATCGGCCGGGAGAAACGTATGCAACTGACGATCGAACTGCAGATGCTGGGCTGGGCGATGGTGCTCGGGTTGGTGCAATTGCTGGCTGCCTCGGCCGGCATGACCGCCCAACGCGGCACCAAGTGGAACGCCAGCGCACGCGATGGCGAGGCCAAGCCGCTGACCGGCGTGGCCGCCCGGTTGGACCGCGCGTTCCGCAACTATCTGGAGACCTTTCCGATCTTCGCGGCCGCCGTGCTGGCGGTGAGCGTGGCCGGGCGCACCAGCGCAGACACAGCACTCGCCGTGCAGCTCTACCTGTGGGCGCGCGTGGCCTATGTGCCGGTGTATGCCGCGGGTATTGCGTACCTGCGCAGCGCCATCTGGGTGGTGTCGTTCTGGGGCATCATCAAACTGGTGCGCGCACTGCTGGGCATTTGATGCAGCGTCGCCGGCAGGTGCGAGCTTCAATCAGTCGCTTGCACCCGCGCCAAGATTGCAGCGATGGCCGCCTGCGCATCGCCGGTACGCAGGGCTTGTTCCAGGATCGGAATCACCCAGGCGCAACCGGCCCTGGTCACATGTGCACACCAGTGGCCGCGCCAGGTGTCCAGTTCGTGCAAGGCCAGCATGCTGCAGCCGCCTCGCTCGGCATGGCCGCCGCCGATGGATTGCTCCAGCCAGAACGGCTGGTCCGAGTCGATGGCGATCGAAAAAACACAGACGTCGTGGATCGGATCGTCGGCCGAAGGTGCGTTGTTGCGCCGGCTGATCTCCACCACCTTCATGCGTCAGGCTCGGCGTCCGGGTTCCATGCCAGTACGCGAATTTCCACACCGTCCAGCTGTACCAGCTGGCCGGGGCGGATCTTGGCGGTCTTGCGCAGCTCCTGCATGCCGTCGACGCTGACCGCGCCGCTGGCGACGATCGCCTTGCCCTGGCCGCCGCTGTCGGCAATGCCGGCCAGCTTGAGCAACTGGTTGAGTTCGATGTAGTCGCCGTCCAGGTCGAATTCCAGGTATTGCATGGTGCGCTCGGTCGCAGGGAGGCCGCGATTATCCGCCTACTCGCGCTGGAAACGCGCGATCTGTTCCAGCAGGGTCTCGGTACGAGCGACGCTGCGGCCGGCGTGCACGGTGTCCAGGCGTTCCAGCCAGGGGTGACCGCTGCGCTGCAGCCGTCGATAGCCCAGCCAGGTGCCGATGCCGCCGAGTACGCCGACCAGCAGGTTGCATAGCAGCCAGGCGTACGGCAACGACCGGCCGGTGAGGGCCCGCCACGCAGCGTCTGCCACCGCTACCCACAGCACCCAGAACGCTACGCCCAGCCACGGCGCCACGCGCGTGCGCCAGCGCCGCAGCTGCGCGAGCGCGCGCTGTGTCTGCAGCAGTGGCCTGGCGAAATCCAACTGCGACAACAGCCACAGTTGACGGGCCGCAGAGGCTGCCAGCGCAACGCACCATATCTGCAGCAATACTCCGCCGACGATGGCTGCCGCCTGTTCGGGGAACGCAAGCCAGCTGTGGGCAACGAGGCCGCTCAATGCGATGGCGCACAGCAGTTGCGCCGACTGGCTCAGCCACAACGGGCGCAGGTGCGCGCGGGCTGCGTGGCTGCGCAGGTCGCCGAGCACCTGGCCGGCGAGTGCGGCGTGTTGATCCAGCCGTTGTTCCAGCGAACGCCAGGCCACGGCGATGTCGTCCAGTTCCATGTCTTGCTCCGGTTGCGGATTGGTGGGGTTCACAGCTCGGCGCGGATGCGCGATTTCAGGCGGCTGAGTTTGGTGGCGACATTGGTTTCGCTGATGCCGAGCACGTCGGCGATCTCGCGATAGCTGTGTTGGTCCAGATAGAGCAACAGCAGCGCGCGTTCCAGCGGCAGTTGGTGTGCGATGAAGGCATACAGCGCGGCCACCTGTTGCTCGCGTACAGGGTCGTGTGCGCATGGATCGGCGATGCGCTCCACCACCGCGTCCAGCGCGATCGGCTCGCCGGCCGCGCGGCGGCCGCGCAGATCGCTGATCGCCACGTTCAGGGCGATGCGGTACATCCAGGTGGAAAAGCGCCGACTCGGGTCGTAGCCGGGAAATGCCCGCCACAATTGCGTAGCGATTTCCTGCGCCAGTTCGTCGCGGTCGTCGCGGTCGCGGCAATAGCTGGCCGCCACCTTCAGCACGATGGCGCGATGCTGCTGCAGCAGGGCGCTGAAGCGGGTGTGCAGATCTGTGTCCAGGGGCATGGCTCCGGTCGGGCAGGTGAAGGGACGACACGGGATGATTCGCGCAGGAGCGCGATTCCTCACAACCTGAATGGACTGTCACGAAAATTTCGACAGCAAGGGGGCTGAAGAGGCACACTATGCTGCTTTGCGCCTGCCGGCTCCGTGCGGCGCCTCCGGAGTTACCCATGACCCAAGAATCTTCCGCGCCGCTGCTGTTTGCAGATCTCGGCCTCTCGGACGCTGTGATGAAGGCCGTTGCCAATGTGGGCTACGAGTCGCCGTCGCCGATCCAGGCCGCCACCATCCCCGCGCTACTGGCCGGCCGCGACGTGCTCGGCCAGGCCCAGACCGGCACCGGCAAGACCGCCGCGTTCGCGCTGCCGGTGCTGTCCAACGCCGATCTCAACCAGGTCAAGCCGCAGGCATTGGTACTGGCCCCGACCCGCGAGCTGGCCATCCAGGTCGCCGAGGCGTTCCAGAAATATGCCGAAGCCATTCCCGGCTTCCGCGTGCTGCCGGTCTATGGCGGCCAGCCCTATGCCCAGCAGCTGAGCGCGCTCAAGCGCGGCGTGCATGTGGTGGTCGGTACCCCGGGCCGGGTGATCGATCACCTGGACCGCGGCACCCTGGATCTGTCCCAGCTCAAGACGCTGGTGCTGGACGAAGCCGACGAAATGCTGCGCATGGGCTTCATCGACGATGTCGAAGCGGTGTTGAAGAAACTGCCGGAGCAGCGCCAGGTGGCGTTGTTCTCGGCCACCATGCCGCCGGCCATCCGCCGCATCGCGCAGACCTATCTGAAGGACCCGGCCGAAGTCACCATCGCGGCCAAGACCACCACCTCGGCCAACATCCGCCAGCGCTACTGGTGGGTGAGCGGGCTGCACAAGCTGGATGCGTTGACCCGCATTCTCGAGGTCGAGCCGTTCGACGGCATGATCATCTTCGCGCGCACCAAGGCGGCCACCGAAGAGCTGGCGCAGAAGCTGCAGGCGCGCGGCATGGCGGCAGCGGCCATCAACGGCGACATGCAGCAGGCCGCACGCGAGAAGACCATCGCCCAGCTCAAGGACGGCAAGCTGGACATCCTGGTCGCCACCGACGTGGCCGCACGCGGTCTGGACGTGGAGCGCATCAGCCACGTGCTGAACTACGACATTCCCTACGACACCGAAAGCTACGTGCACCGCATCGGTCGCACCGGCCGTGCCGGGCGTAACGGCGACGCGATCCTGTTCGTGACGCCGCGCGAGAAGGGCATGCTGCGCTCCATCGAACGCGCCACCCGTCAGCCGATCGAAGAGATGCAGCTGCCGAGCGTGGACGCGGTCAACGACACCCGCGTCGCGCGCTTCATGACCCGCATCACCGAGACCCTGGCCGGTGGTCAGATCGACATGTATCGCGATCTGCTGCAGCGCTACGAGGCCGAAAACAACGTGCCGGCGATCGATATCGCTGCCGCGCTGGCCAAGCTGCTGCAGGGCGATGCCCCGTTCCTGCTGACCCCGCCGGTGCGCGGTGTGCGCGAAGAGTCCGCTCCGCGCCAGCGCAACGAGCGAGCCGACCGGGGCGAGCGCCCGCGTTTCGAACCCACGTTCGAACGTGGCCCGCGTGCCGACGGCGAACGCGCTGCGCGTCCGCCGCGCGGCGACGATACCGGCGAGCGTCCGCGCCGCGAGCCGGCCCCACGCGGAGAGCCCGAGTTCGGCATGGAGAGCTACCGCATCGAAGTGGGCCACAGCCACGGCGTGAAGCCGGCCAACATCGTTGGCGCGATCGCCAACGAAGCCGGGCTGGAAAGCCGTTATATCGGTCGTATCGACATCCAGGACGATTATTCGATCCTGGATCTGCCGGCCGACATGCCGCGCGAACTGCTCGCCCACCTGAAGAAGGTCTGGGTGTCCGGTCAGCAGCTCAACATGCGCAAGCTGGAAGACGGCGAAGCGGCCGCTGCGGCGTCCAAGCCGCGCTTCCCGCGTGGCGGCAAGCCGTCCGGTCGTCCGAACGGCCCGGGCCGTCCGATGGACCGCGCCGGCGCACCGCACCGCAAGGGTCCGCCAAAGCCGCGCGGCGAGTAGGCCTGTTCGGCACCGCCCGCAGGGATCCTGCAGACGGTAGGGTTGCCCAGTATCGCTATGCATTAAAGAGCATAGCGAGCGGGTGGGGCGCTACGGCGCCTGAAGGCGGCGGCGATCAGGCTGATCTAGTCAGCGTCGCTAACCCCGAATGCACTACGCCAAGCGGGCATAGCCATACAGACTCGGCCGTTGCGGCCGTTACTGCCTTCAGGCGCCCAGTGGGTGCCTGAATCGCACTAGGGCGGCGAAGGACGGACGGCGATGGCGCAGGCGATACGCGGCAAGGGCGGTGGGCAGACCATGCATCTGGTGCGTGGCTGGCTGACGCTTCCTCTGGCGCTGTTGATCGGTATCGCCGTCTGCATGACGGTGGTGTCGGCGCTGGTGATCGAAGTCCAGTCCGGCGCTACTGCCTGGATCGTCGGCCAAAACCATTGGTCCAACGCCCAGCAAGAATCGGTGTACTGGATGGAGCGCTACCTGGGCAGCGGCGATACGGCCGATCTGCAGGCCGCCTGCCGCGCGCTGGAAGTGCCGCTGGGCGACCGTGCCGCACGCGTGGCGATCGAACAACCGGTGATCGATTGGGACGCGGTCTACGCCGGTCTGGGCGCTGGGCGTAATGCTCATCAAGACATGCCGCAAATGGTGCGGTTGTATCGCTACGGGCACCAAATTCCGTATCTCGGCGACGCCATCGCGCTGTGGAAGCGCACCGACGTCGGCATCCTGCAACTGAGCGACCTGGCCGACCGTGCCGCTTCGGTGCAGGCCGCCAACCGGCCCGACCCGCGTGCGCTGCAGGCACTGCGCGATGAACTGCATCTGCTGGACGGTCGCATGCGCCGCGACGCCTCCGAATTCCTGGCCTACCTGACCCGCTGCGCGCGGCTGCTGCACGATGTGATGGTGGTCTGCAGCCTGGCCACCTTGCTGCTGGTATTGATCACCTGCGTACTGGCGATGCGGCGCATTCGCGATTATCTGCTGTCGCACGAAGGCCGCTTCCGCACCGCGTTTCAGCAGGCGGCGCTGGGCATGGTCAAGTTCGATCTGCGCGGCAACGTGCTGGATGCGAACGCGTCGATGGCCAATGTGCTGCTCTACCGCCCCGAAGAGCTGCAGGCCTGCACGCTGGCCGAGGTGATGCATCCGGAAGACATCAAGCTGGACAGCCGCGGCATGCTCGATTGGCCCAAGCTGCTGCAGTCCGGCGAGTTGCGCTTCGTGCGTGCCGATGGCGGGGTGATGTGGGGCCGCTGGAGCGCCTCGTTGGTCGAGCCGGGGCCGGAAGAGCCGACCCTGGTGCTGGCGGTGATCGAAGATGTCTCGCACGCCCATGAGCTGGCCGACGAAGTGGCCTTCCATGCGCGCCACGATGCGATGACCGGGCTGATCAATCGGCATGAAATCGAACGCCGGCTGCTGCGCCTGATCGAGCTGCCGCAATCGCCGCAGATGTGCCACGCGCTGTGCTTTGTCGACCTGGATCATTTCAAGCTGGTCAACGACACCTTCGGGCATGCGGTCGGCGACAGATTCCTGTGCCACTTCGCCGATGTGATCACCATGCAGCTGCGTTCCGGCGATTGGTTGGGGCGCCTGGGCGGCGATGAGTTCGCCATCCTGTTGGCCAATACCGATCTGGCGCAGGCTCAAATCGTGCTGGAACGCATGCACGGCGCGCTCGGGCAACCGTGGAGCCATCAAGGCGGGCGGCCGCTGACGCCCAGTTGCAGTTTTGGCGTGGTGGAGATTCGCCAGGGCGTCGGCGACCTCAATGCCTTGATGACCGCCGCCGATCTGGCCTGTCATGCGGCCAAGGAAGAAGGGCGCAACCGCATTCGCTGCTTCAACGAAAACGATCTGGCACTGGCGCAGCGCCGCCACGATGGCGGCTGGATCAGTGCGGTGCAACAGGCGATCGCCGAAGAGCGTTTGCTGTTGTACGCGCAGAAAATCCAGGTGCTGAACGACCCGGGACGCCTGCAGTACGAGGTGCTGGTACGCATGCGCGCCAGCGACGGACGGGTGCTGACTCCGGGTGAATTCTTGCCGGCAGTGGAGCGTTACGGCTTGGGGCGCATGGTCGATACCTATGTGCTGGAAGCGCTGTGCGCGCAGTTGTCGGCCAACCCGATGCATGTGGCGACGCTGGACCTGTGCCACGTCAATCTGTCTGCGCAGTCGATCGCGCAACCGGATTTTCTCGACGTCGTCTGCGCCCTGTTCGAGCGCTACCCGGCACTGGTGCCGAAGCTGTGCATGGAGATCACCGAGACCGCGGTCATCGGCGATTTGGAACACGCGCAGCGTTTCGTGCAGAGCGTGCGCGCGCACGGCTGCCACGTGGCGCTGGACGATTTCGGCAGCGGCCTGGCCTCGTTCGGCTATCTCAAGCAATTCACCGTGGACGTGTTGAAGATCGATTGCGGCTTCGTCCGCAACTATGCGCACGATGCGGTGGATCGCGCGGCGGTGCATTCGATCGCCCAGGTCGGGCTGGCGCTGGGCATCGAGGTGGTCGCCGAAGGCGTGGAATCGGAGGCCGACATCCCCGGGCTGCGCGAAGCCGGTGTGGGCCAGGTGCAGGGTTTCAGCCTGCATCGTCCATGCCCGCTGGAAGAGCTGTTGCACACGCCGCAGCTGGTGGCCGTCTCCGGGTAAGCGCGCTTGACCCAGGCGACTTCCCGCAGCGTCATGCCGGTGCTGCGTGTACACGCCTCTGGCGGCTGCACGGTAGTTTTGTCGGCTGCTCTAAATCGCCGATAATTGGCAGATGACGATCCGACTCAACAAATACATCGCCGAAACCGGCTTTTGCTCACGCCGCGAGGCCGATCGTCTGATCGGCGAACGCAGGGTCACCGTCAATGGCGTGCCCGCCGGTACCGGCGCGGTGGTCGGCGAGGAAGATACCGTGCTGGTGGATGACCAGCCGCTACGCATACGCGAGGCCAAGAAGCTCGGTGGTCGCAAGCACGTCTACATCGCGCTCAACAAACCGGTGGGCATCACCTGCACCACCGAGAGTTCGGTCAAGGGAAATATCGTCGAATTCGTCGGTCACGAGCAGCGCATCTTCCCGATCGGCCGGCTCGACAAGGACTCCGAAGGGCTGATCCTGATGACCAGCAACGGCAACATCGTCAACGAGATCCTGCGCGCGGAAAATCGTCACCAGAAGGAATACCTGGTCGCGGTCAACAAGCCGGTCACCGACGAATTCTTGCGCGGCATGGCGCGCGGCGTGCGCATCCACAACGAAACCACGCTGCCGTGCCGCACCGCGCGCATTGCCAAGTTCGGCTTCCGCATCGTGCTGGAGCAGGGCCTGAATCGACAGATTCGCCTGATGGCTGCCGAGTTCGGCTACCGGGTGACGCAACTGCGCCGGGTGCGCATCGACAACATCAAGCTGGCTGCGCTCAAGCCGGGGCAGTGGCGCAACCTCAGCGATGCGGAATTGCGCGGGCTGCTGCCGCAACGCACCGACTGGTAAGCGCCTGTGCCGGGCCGACTGCATCGCTGTTAGGCCAGCGCAGCCGGCCTTTCGGACACGGCACATGCCCGCGCTGCAGTGCCGTGCTGCCGCGCCCAACGGGCAACGCCGTGCCGGGCGTTTGCGCCCGCTCTATGGATCACGCTTCGAAACATCCGATGCCGGCCAGGGCGGCGCTTGCGGTGCTGCAGAGTGGGGGGCCGCCCGATGGTGGCACTGGCTGGGCTCCGGCATACTTTCACAGATAACAGCCAGGGGGCGGCAGTGATCAAACCGGAATTGCCGAGCAACGAGGCCGAGCGGCTGGCCGCGCTGCGCCAGTACGACGTGCTGGATTCGCCGGCCGAACGGGCATTCGACGACCTGACCATGATTGCCTCCACGCTGTGCGAGACGCAGATGGCGGCGGTGGTGCTGGTGGACGAAGACCGGCAGTGGTTCAAGTCTGCGCACGGTGCGCCGCGCAGCGAAGCACCGCGCGATATCTCGTTCTGCGCGCACGCGATCCTGCGCCCGGACGAAGTGCTGATGGTGGACGACACCTTGCTGGACCCACGCTTCCACGATAACCCGATGGTGGTCGGCAGCGGTGGGGTGCGCTTCTACGCCGGCGCGCCGCTGGTGACCAGCCAGGGCATGGCGCTGGGTTCGCTGTGCGTGTTCGACCAGGCCCCGGCGCATCTGCGCGAAGACCAGCGCGAGGCCTTGCAGGCATTGTCGCGGCAGGCCTCGCAGCTGCTTGAGTTGCGGCTGGCCGGCCGGCAGTTGCGCCAGCAGTTGCACGAGCGCGAATGGTACGAACAGCAGATGGCCGGCTATTACGCGCAGATGGATGCGTTGCACGCCGACCTGGTCGAACAGACCCGCACCGATCCCTTGACCGGCCTGCCCAACCGGCGTGCGTTCGCGGTGGCATTGGCGGCGGCCACCGAACAGACGCGCGCGGTGGGCCAACCGCTGTCGGTCGCGCTGCTGGACGTGGACCATTTCAAGACCGTCAACGATGTGCATGGGCACGATCAGGGCGATGCCGTGCTGCGCGAACTGTCTACCCTGCTGCGTGCGCATATGGCCGGTGCCGGCACCATCGCCCGTTATGGCGGCGAGGAATTCGTGTTGCTGCTGCCCAATGCGAATCTGCTGCAGGCACGCGTGCAATGCGAATACCTGCGCCAGAGCGTGGCGGCGATGACGATCGCGCTTCCGGTGACGGTGAGTATCGGTGTGGCGACCTTGTACCCGCAGGAAAGCGTGGAGGCGGTGATCAAGCGCGCCGACCAGGCCCTGTATGCGGCCAAGCGCGGCGGGCGCGATCAGGTGGTTGCGCTGGAGTAGGGTGGGCGTGGTTGCGCGCCTTCCGATGCAGGTGGCCTGGCAAGCGCATGGAACGTCGATTGCTGCGCGCCGGGATGCTGACGCCGCGCGATGCCGCTTGAACATCGGCGTGCTTCAACGCAGCGGTCGCTGTGGAGAAGCGTGGTCTTGCAGCGCCGTGCAATCAGTCGACGATATTCTTCGCCTCGGCTGTGCCGAGCAATTCCGGGTGCGCAACGGTGCGCCGACGCTCCAGGACCGGATGCAGGAACACCGCGCCGAGAATGATCGCCACGCCGAGATAGAACTGCAGGGTCAGTTCGCGTTGTTCGCCCAGCAGCGCGATCGCCAGCACGATGGCGTAGACCGGTTCGAGATTGGTCACCAGTTGCACCGAATAGGCGCTCAGATGCCGCAACGCCACCAGCGCCAGCGCGAAGGGCAGCAAGGTGCAGGCCAGCGATAACGCCAGCAGCAACACGCCATCGTGCAGGCTGGGCACCACCAGCAGATCGCCATGCAACGCCGGCAGCAGCAGCGGCATCGCCGGTGCAAGCAGGGTCAGGGTCAACGTGCCGGCGCCCAGTTCCAGCGCGGTGACGGTGAGCGGGTCGGCATGCGCCACCATGCGCTTGTTGAGCGAGCCGAATAGCCCGACGAACACCGCCGAAATCGCGCCCACCACCACGCCGGCCCGCATGCCGTCCGGCACCCCGCCGACGACCAGCGCCACGCCGGGCAATACGGCCAGCCCGAACAACAACTCGCGCGGACGGAACGGGCGATGCGTGACCAATGGCTCGATCACTGCCGTGAAAACCGGCGCCAGTGCGATACAGGTCGCCGCCACCGACGCATTGGCCAGCTTGATGGCGCCGTAGAAGGTGAGCCAGTGCAAGGCCACCAGCGCGCCGATGCCGCAATAGCCCAGCACCACACGCCCGGACAAGCCGCGCAGCCCGCGCCACACGCGTGGCCACAAGGCCAGTGCCACCACCACGATCAACATGCGCCACCACACCAGCGGCAAAGCCTGCAGCGTGATCAGCTTGCCCAGGATCGCGGTGATGCCCCAAAGCAGGACGCAGAAGTGGATTTGCAGTTGCGCCTTGCGCAGGTCGGTCGTGGGCATGCGCCATTGTCGCCGAAAAGTGCGTGATGTTGCGCTGCGAGGGAAGCGGCGCCAGTGTGCAGCGGCCGGGCGAGGGGATGGCTGACCCGGCTGTCGAGCCGTCATCGCGCGACCCGCCAGCCATCGACCGGCCTGCATCACGGCAAGATGGCCGACGAGCGATGCACCGCCTCACGCCGCGATCGATCGCTGCACCTCTTCGATCAACGCTGCGCTCCAGAGACGGCCGCATCGATCGTCGCCGATTGCATGCGCGGACCAAGAGCGGCTGATACAACAGCAACCCGTCGTCAGATGGCTGTGGATGCCGCATGCAGACGCCGAGCGCACGCGTGGAACCTGCCGGGTCCGAAGTGCCGGCGGCGCCCGCATCGCAGCTGTGCAGTCGCGTTGCGAACTGCTCTAACGCGCCGACAATTCTTTCAACAGCGCCATCGCCGCCGCCGGGTTGCGTTCTTTCGCCGCACTGATGAAAAACACGAAGACCTCGCGCGGCTGCCGTGCCGGCGCGGTGGAAGCATCCACGTGCGGCAGGTCAGCCGGGTCTTCGCCACGACGCCAGGCCTGGATGCGCTCCGCCCAGCGCGCCAGTGCCGGCGCCGGATACCCCGCAGTCAGGCGCGCCTGGCTGCGCATCAGACGCGCATAAACGAAATCCGTGGAGAGATCGGCGAATGAGGGGTGCTCGTCCGAATCGGTAAACACCGTGGCCACGCCATGGCCGCGCACCAATGCGAGCAGCGAAGCATCCACCGCATCGTGGTCGCGGATCTCCAGCACATGGCGCAGCGCACGCGTGCCTGCACGCTTGGGCAGCAACGACAAAAACGCGTCCAGATCGTCGGCCTGCAACCGGTGCCCTTGTTCGAATTGCCACACCAGCGGGCCAAGGGTATCGCCGAGCTCGACAATGCCGCCGATGAAATCTTCCACCTGCGCCTGGGTGCCAGCCAGCTTGCGCGACTGGGTAATGCGGCGCGGCGCCTTGGCCGAGAACACGAAGCCGGGCGGCACTTCATCGCGCCACTTTGCGTAGGTGGCCGGCTTCTGCGTGCCGTAATAGGTTCCGTTGATCTCGATGGCGGTGACGTGGCGACTTGCGTATTCCAGCTCGCGGCGCTGCACCAGCCCGTCCGGGTAGAACATGCCCGCGCGCCACGGCGCATAGACCCAGCCACCAATACCGATGTGGATACCTTCGAGGGCGGGCGGTGCGGAAGCGAACAGATCGGTCATTGCATGGATACTCGCTGGCGAGGTCGTGCGCCATTGCGGATGCTTCAGTGGATGCAACGCGCGCCGCCCGATCATAGCCGTGGCGCGCGTGGCGCGATGAGAAGATGCGGTTGCCAATGGGGCGCCGTTGCGCAGTGCAATGGTTGAGCCTGCACGGCGCAACGTTGCATGGCAGTCTGGCGGTCGTCGTGCCTGGGCGTTGCCCCTGCGCGGGTCTGCCGTGTCGGCGTTGCAAACTGCTCGAGGTGGGCTGCGCAAGACGCCAACGGCGCAGCTGCCGCCACCCGCGTCGGCTGCATGACGCGTCTCGATGCCGCAGTTCGGCGCATTCGCAGTGCTTACCTTAAGCCGATGCCCTGGACGCTAGCGCAGCAGCGCATTGGTGGAGACCATGCGCGGCAAGCGCCGCATGGCGACTGCCTTGCGGCGACCATCACGACACGGCGAACGCAGCGTTGTCCGCGTGCGCGCACCTTCGCTGCGCGTGCGCGCCTGCATGTCGCTTTATCGGGTATCGGTCATCGGTCACCCATCGCCCGCGCGCCGCCATAGCCGGCCACCATGCCAGCTCTGCCGCGCGAGATCGCCCCGATGACCTGGACCACGCCTGATCTGTGTGACCGCTACCCCGACGCGATGATCGCCGAGCCGCTGTTCCGCCACTTCGGCGGGCGCACGGCATTCGCCGGACCGTTGGCCACGGTGCGCTGTTTCGAAGACAACTCGCGGGTGCGCGAGCTGGCCGCAACGCCGGGCGACGGCCGCGTGCTGGTGGTGGACGGGCAGGGCTCGCTGAAGCATGCGCTGCTGGGCGACCAGATCGCGGCCAACGCGGTCGCGAACGGCTGGGCCGGCGTGCTGATTCACGGCTGCGTGCGCGATGTCGAGATTCTTGCCACGTTGCCGCTGGGGGTGCTGGCGCTGGCGGCTTGTCCGCGCCGCACCGAGCGACGCGATCTGGGCGATGTGGATGTGCCGGTGAATTTTGCCGGCGTGCCCTTCGTTCCGGGCCATTGGCTGTACGCCGATGCCAATGGCGTGCTGGTGGCGCCGCAACCGTTGGCGCTGGATGGCGCCGGCGGATCGATCTGACCAATAACCTGAAGGTGATGCAGTGACCTTGAACCGATGGCTGAGTGGGGGCGTGCTGATGGTGGCAAGCTTGGCGACGACAACGCACGCGGCCGAACTCCCCGCCGGCATGCAGCAGTTCGATGCGCAGATGGAACGCGTGCGCAAGCAGTTCGACGTGCCCGGTATTGCGGTGGCCATCGTCAAGGACGGCCAGGTGGTGCTGGAGCGCGGCTACGGCGTGCGCGAGACCGGCAAGCCCGCGCCGGTGCAGGCCGACACGTTGTTTGCGATTGCCTCCAATACCAAGGCGTTCACTGCCGCATCGCTGTCGATTCTGGCCGATGAAGGCAAGCTCTCGCTCGATGACAAGGTCATCGACCATCTGCCGTGGTTCCGCATGTCCGACCCGTATGTGAGCGGGCAGATGCGCATCCGCGATCTGCTGGCGCACCGCAGCGGCCTGAGCCTGGGTGCAGGCGATTTATTGTTCTGGCCCAGCACCAGCTACACCACCGAAGAGGTCGTGCAGCGCCTGGCCAAGGTGCCGCTGAAGGGCGGTTTTCGCGACCGCTATGCGTACGACAACATCCTGTACGCAGTCGCCCAGAAGGTGATCGAGCAGGTCTCCGGGCAGAGTTACGCGGCATTTCTGCAGCAACGCATCTTCGACCCGGTGGGCATGCGCGGCACGCGCTTCAACGCCGACCATCTGCAGCCCGGCGATCACGCCGCAGTCGGGCATGCCAAGTACGACTTTACCGAGCTGCGCACGGTGGCGCCGCTGACCTGGTCCAACAACTCCGGCGCCGGCGGCATCTATTCCAGCGTGCACGACATGGCGCTGTGGATGAATGTGCAACTGGCCGGCGGCATCCTGCCCGATGGCAAACCCCTGTTCAGCGCCAAGCGTCAGCAGGAAATGTGGTCGATGATCACGCCGATCCCGATCGGCGAGGTGCAGGTGCCCGAGCTTGCCGCGGCGCGGCCGAACTTCGCCGGCTACGGTGAGGGCTGGAGCCTGAGCGATTACCGCGGCCATCGCATGGTCTGGCACACCGGCGGCTGGCCCGGCATGGTGTCGCGCCTGACGCTGCTGCCGGATCAGAAGCTGGGTGTGGTGGTGTTGACCAATCAGGAGGTGGGCGCTGCGTTCAATGCGGTGACCTTCCAGGTGCTGGATGCGTTCTTGCAGGTGCCGTCCACCGATTGGACCGCCGCTTACGCCAAGCTGGTGGAGAAGGCCGATAGCGAGGCGGACGCGAGTTGGAACAAGCACCAGGACGCGCGTGCGTCGCGGTCCACGCCGTCGTTGCCGCTGCGCAGTTACGCGGCCACCTATCGCGACCCCTGGTACGGCGATGTGGCGATTGTGCAGGACGGCAAGCGGCTGCGCCTGCAGTTCGCCAGGACCGCCCAGTTGGTGGGCACGCTGGAGCATTGGCAGCACGACAGCTTCATCGTGCGCTGGGACGACCGCTCCTTGAATGCCGATGCCTTCGTCAATTTCGCGCTGACCCCGGATGGCGCGGTGCGCGAGATGCGCATGGAGCCGATTTCGCCGTTGACCGATTTCAGCTTCGATTTCCAGGACCTGGTGCTGACGCCGGTGCCGATGCCGACCGCTGCGGGCAAATGATGCAGGCAAGCGCGGATGACCTTCGCGCTGCGCCTGGCGGGCCCAAGCGCGCAGGTGGGCTTGGATCGCCACGGCAGCCGCACGCTATCGAAGTGCGGCAGCTCCGGTTACGATCTGCGCACTTTTCACGGATGTTGCCGCACGCATGACCACTCCGCAGATGTCGGTGTACTTCTTTTTGCAGGCGGCCGCGATTTTGTTGGTATGCCGGCTGGTCGGCATGCTGGCCAAGCGCCTCGGGCAACCGCAGGTGGTGGGGGAAATGATTGCCGGCGTGATGCTGGGGCCCTCGTTGTTCGGCTTGCTGGCGCCAGGCGTGCAGGCGGCCCTGTTCCCCAAGCAGACCATGGACGTGCTGTATGTGTTCGCGCAGTTCGGCGTGGGCCTGTACATGTTCCTGGTCGGAACCGATTTCCGCGGCGACCACTTTCGCGCGCGCTATCGCAGCGCCATGAGCGTGTCGATGGCGGGCATCGCGGTGCCGTTCCTGCTGGCGTTCGCCATGTGCCCGTGGCTGATCAACGTGGATGGCCTGTTTTCGGAAAAGGCCAAGCTGACCGAAGCGTCGTTGTTCCTGGGCGCGGCGATCGCGATCACCGCCTTTCCGATGCTGGCGCGCATCATCCACGAACGCGGTCTGACCAATAGCCCGTTGGGCACCTTGGCGCTGACCGCTGGCGCGTTCGACGATGCCGCAGCGTGGTGCATTCTGGCCGTGGTGCTGGCCAGTTTCGGCGGCAGTTGGGGCAGTGCCTACCTGGCCATCGGCGGCGGCATCGGCTATGCGGTCTTCATGATTTTCGTCGGCCGGCATCTGCTCAAGCGGCTGGCCGATCATGTGGTGCCCGGCCAGCCGCTGAGCAACAGTGTCCTGGCGGTCGTGCTGATCCTGTTCTGCACCAGCGCCTGGGCGATGGATGCGATCGGCATCCATGCAGTGTTCGGCGGTTTCCTGCTCGGTGTCTGCCTGCCCAGGGGCGCACTGACCGAGAAGCTGCGCGAGATGCTGCAGCCGTTCGTCGTGGTGCTGTTGCTGCCGATGTTCTTCACCTATTCGGGCTTGAAAACCCAGCTCAGCGTGTTGCTGCAGCCGCAGATCATGCTGGCCGGCGTGGCGATCCTGGCCGCATCGTTCATCGGCAAGGGTGTGGCCTGCTGGGCCGCGGCGCGTGCCACCGGCGAGAACAACCGCGACGCCATGGCGATCGGTTCGCTGATGAATGCACGCGGGTTGATGGAGCTGATCATCATCAACATCGGCTTGCAGGCGGGTGTAATCGAGCAGGGCCTGTTCTCGGTGCTGGTGCTGATGGCGATCCTGTCCACGCTGATGGCCACGCCGTTGTTCAACTGGATCATGCGCCGCCACGCCCATGTGAGCGACGCGGTGCCGAGCCTGCAGTCGCGGTGATCGGTTGCGCAACTGCCCGCAGGTGCGGGCAGTTGCGTCGGCGTGCGCGTGGCCGGGCGTTGCGTCAACGCCCCAGCGGTAACTGCACGCTGGCCAGCAGGCCACCGCCGGGGCGATTGCTGACGACCAGTTGGCCATCGTGCGCCTGACAGATGGCCGAGGCGATCGCCAGGCCCAGGCCACTGCCGCCGGAATGCCGCGCGCGCGAGCTGTCGGCGCGCCAGAAGCGGTCCAGCAGGTGCGGCAATTGCGCGGGCGCCACGCCGGGGCCGCGGTCGCCGACGGTGAGCTGCACGCCGGTGCCATCGCGGCGCACCTCGATCTCCAGCAGCTTGCCGGCGGCGGCGTAGCGCAACGCGTTATCGATCAGGATCGACAGCACCTGGCCCAGCCGGTGCCGGTCGGCATGCAGGCGCAGCGCCGGATGCGTGGGGTAGTGGATGGTCATCTGCGCCTCGCGCAGCGCCGGCCCCGCCCATTCGATGCGCTCGGCGACGAGCTCCCGCAGCTCGACGCTTTCCGGCTCCAGCACCAGCTGGCCGGCACGCGCCAGCGACACCAGGTGCAGGTCGCCGATCAGGCGATTGATCTGCTCCAGCTGGCGATGCACCAGCCGCAGTTGCTCGGGTTCGCGCGGGAAGACGTCATCCAGCATGCCTTGCACGCGTCCCATCGCGGCATTGAGCGGAGTGCGCAATTCATGCGCCAGCATCGCGCTGGAGTCGCGTAATTCGCGCTCGTACTGCTGCAGCCTGCCGCTCATCGTATTGAAGTCGTCGGCCAGGGCAGTGAGCTCGTCCGGCGCGCCGCGCACCACTTGTGCGCGTGCGCCGAAATCGCCATCGCTGACCCGGTGCGCCGCGAAAGCCACCTGCGAAAATTGCCGCGACAGCGGCCGCGACGCGAGCAGGCCGCAGAACAGGATGACCGGCACCGAGATGGTCATCATGGCGCCCAGCATCCACCAGTCCGGATTGGCCAGCCCGGGCAGGAAATTTTCGATGTCGTAATAGCGCTGGAACAGCTCCCACAGGCGGGCCTGGTTGGCCCTGGGTTGCTCGATCAGCTGGGAAATCTCGGCACGCGGTTCGGCCGGCACATTGCTCAGGATCAGGCTGTAGCGCAGATTGAAATAGCACCACATGCCGAACGCGATGACCATCATGGTCACCACCGCCAGCGCGCTCATGCGCAGTCCGACCCACCACCACAGGGGCGCCTGGTTGCGCCAGGCATGAAACCGCCGCAGCACGTTCATTGAAAGCGATATCCCACTGCACGCACGGTGACCAGTACACCGGTGATGCCATGCACTTCGAGTTTGCGACGCAGGTTGTGGATGTGCGAATCCACCACCCGTTCCAATGCATCGCTGTCGGGCAGGCAGGCGTCGAGCAGTTCGCTGCGCGTAAAGGCCTTGAATGGGGTCTTGAGCAGCAGCGCGAGCAGGTTGAATTCGGTCGGCGTCAGATCCAGCGCCACGCTGTCGCCGTTTTCGTGTTGCACGCTGGCGACCACGGCGGCCGGATCCACGCTCAGCCGACCGTGCTGCAATGGTTCGCCCGGCGCGCGCATCGCCACGCTGCGGCGTAGCACGGCATGCACGCGCGCCACCACCTCCTTGGGGCTGTACGGCTTGACCACGTAATCGTCGGCGCCGTAGCGCAGGGCGCCGAGCTTTTCCGGCTCATCGCCAATGGCGGTGACCATGATCACCGGCGTGTCGCCGGCGCGGCGGATCGTCGACAGCACCTCGATGCCGCTGAGCTTGGGCAGCATCACGTCCAGCAGCACCAGATCCGGTGCCCATTGCCGGTGCAGCTGGATGGCGCGTTCGCCATCGCCGGCCACCGCCACATCGAAGCCGTCGCGGCGGAGATAGGCCTCCAGAATGCTGGCGCTATCGCTGTCGTCTTCCACCAGCAGAACCTTTTTGCCTGTCATGGCGTGTTGCCCTGTCGTCTCGATCAAATCTGGATAATTCCCGAAAACAACCTGGACGCTGCGGGTCGAGGATGTCGGTCGAGATTGGCTCTGTGCTCCGACATCATGATTCCACAAATTATTCCGCATCGTTGGTCTTGCCTGTGCCTGGTCGCCGCCAGTGCGGCGCTGTCGGCTGGCTGCTCGCTGACGCCGGCCTACCAGCGCCCGGTGGTCAGCGTGCCGGCCACCTTCGGCAGCCCGCAGGCGGCATCCGCACCGGCATCCGGTCAGCCCGACGCCAATGCGACCGCCGCCGTCGCTCTGAACGCGCAAGAGCGCGCGTTTCTGCAGGCCTTCGCGCCAGACCGCGACCTGCGGCCCCTGATCGAGCGTGCCTTGGCGCACAACGGCGATTTCCGCCGTGCGGCGTTGCAGGTAGAACAGGCGCGTGCGCAGTACGGCATCGCGCAGGCGTCGCGCCTGCCGACGCTCGCCGTCGGCGCACAGCAGCTGCGGCAACATTTCGACAACCCGACGCTGGATGCGCGGTACCAGCAGGATCTGGTGATTGCCAATGCGGGGATCGGCAATTTAGAAGTGGACTTTTTCGGCAAGCTGCAGGCGATGTCCGAGGCCGCACGCCAGCGCTACCTGGCCAGTACCTATGGCCGCGACGCGGCGCGTGGCGCTCTGATTGCAGAGGTACTGCGCGCCTACACCGCCGAGCGCGCCACGGCGCAGGCGCTGCAACAGCTGCAATCGCTGGATGCCGACAGCGCTGCGTTGCTTGCCGTTGCCGAGCGGCAATATCAGGTAGGGCTGATTGCGCGCGACGAGCGCGATGCGCAGCGGCGACAGGCCGACCAGGCCCATGTGACGGCCCTGCAGGGCAACGACAACCACGCTGCGGCGGTGCGTGCGCTGCAGTTGCTGGCCGGCTACGACAGCACTCCGGTACCCGGCGATCTGCAGGGTCTGATCGCCGCTGATACGCCTGCCAGTGCGTGGCACGCCCTGGATTCGTCGCTGTTGCTGCAACGCCCGGACATCCAGCAGGCCGAGCTGGAGTTGCGCGCGGCCAATGCCGACATCGGTGCGGCGCGCGCGGCGTTTTTTCCGTCGATCACCTTGAGCAGCAGCGTGGGTACTGCCAGCGACGGATTGAACGGCTTGTTTTCTGCAGGCCATGGCGTGTGGAGCTTCATGCCGCAGCTGAACCTGCCGTTGTTCGATGGCGGCCGCAATCGCGCCAATCTGGATCTGGCGCAGGTGCGCGAACGCGCCGATGTCGTTGCCTACGAACAGGCAATCGAAGCTGCATTCCGCGAGGTCGCCAACGCGCTCGACGCCCACGCCACCTTGTCGCAGGCCGAACCGCGCTCGCGCGAGCAGGTCGAACGCGAGCAACTGCGTCTTGCGCGAATGCATGAACGCGTGGATGCCGGTCTGGAAGACCGCAGCGCGCTGCTGGCCGAGCGGACCCGCATCGCTCAGACCGAACTCGATTACCTGGATACCGCACGCCAACGCGTGCTGAGCCGTATTGCGCTGTTTCAGGCGTTCTATGGCGTGCGCCTGCCCACCGCTTCCTGACTTCCGACGGAGACCTTCGATGAACGTATCGTCCTTCAATCGCCTGCGTGGCAACCATGCCGTTCGCGCCGGCGTCCTTGCCTGCATGAGCGCCATTCCGTGCGTCGCGCACGCACAAACCGATCTGACCGGGAGTTCGCGCCTGCTGGGAGACCGCACCGAGATCACGGCAGGCGCCGCAGCGGTTGCCACGCCGGAGTATGCCGGCGCCGAGCGCGCGCGCGTGCAATTCAACCCGGTGCTGGTGGTGCAGCGCGGCGTGCTGTTCTTCGACACCTCCCGCGGCGGCGGCCTGCAATTCCAGAGCAAGTCCGGTTTCTACATATCGCAATCGCTGTATTACGACCTGGGACGGCTGCAAAGCGACAGCAACTGGCGGCCGGGCTCGCGCCTGCTGGCCGGCATGGGCGATGTGCCTGGCTCGGTGACGTCGCGCACGCTGGTGATGCAGCAAGTGACGCCCTACATGAACGTCAATGCGGAGGCGGAATTCACGCTCAAG
The DNA here is from genome assembly GCF_000961215.1 of Xanthomonas citri pv. citri. Classification (NCBI taxonomy): domain Bacteria; kingdom Pseudomonadati; phylum Pseudomonadota; class Gammaproteobacteria; order Lysobacterales; family Lysobacteraceae; genus Xanthomonas; species Xanthomonas citri. Next base: position 3,273,464 of record NZ_CP008998.1, on the reverse strand, counting down.
GATGCTGCGCGCCGCAACCGCTATCGCGCCGGGATGGAGTTCACCCTGCTGCATAGCGCCAACGACACGGTCGCCCTGGACCTGGACGTGCATGGCGGCGACCGCCGCTTCAATCAGGCTTACTTCGGTGTCAGCGATGCGCAAGCCGCGCGCACCCGCTTTGCCGCCTTCAATGCCGGGTCCGGTGCGTATGCCGCCGCGGTAGGTGGCAGCTGGACGCACTCGCTGGGCGAGCACTGGGCCACCACGGTGGGGGTCACCGGAACGCGCTACCTGGACAACGCCGAAGACAGCCCGCTGGTGGCACGCCGCAGCGTGGTGAGCGGCAATCTCGCATTGACCTACAGCCGCTGAGCGGCATACACCGGGGGATCGAATGATGACGATGTTTTATCGCGGCCTGGTGTGCGGCACGTTGCTGCTGGGACTGGCCGCATGCAGCGGGCCGGATGCGCCGGCCAGCGAGACACCGCGCGCGGTGAAGCTGGAGCGCTTCGGCAGCGGGAGCGATAACCCGCTGCAGGTGCCGGCGCTGGTGCGCCAGGAACAACGCGCCGAGCTGGGGTTCGAAGGGGCAGGCCGTCTGTCGGCAGTGCTGGTGGATGTCGGCGACCGGGTGACCCGCGGGCAACTGCTGGCACGGCTGGACGATGAACCGCTGCGCCTGCGCGAACAGCAGGCCGATGCCAACGTGCGCGCGGCACTGGCGCAATCCGGCGAACGGCAGCTGCAATTGCGCCAGCAACAGGCAATGTTCGATGACGGTGCCAGTTCCAACGCCACCTTGACTGCCGCGCGCGCGGCGGCAGATGCGGCCGCCGCGCAGCTGCAGGTGGCCAGGGCCGACCTGGCCATGGCACGCCGCGGCACGCGTCTGGGCGAGCTCCGCGCGCCCTTCGATGGCAGCGTGGTGGCGCGCCTGCAACAACCGCAGGCCGATGTGGCGGCAGGGCAGACGGTGCTGCAGGTGGAAGGGCAGGGCCATGTGCAACTGGTCGCCACGCTGCCGGCAACTGCCGGTGCCGGTCTGGTGCCAGGGCAAACCGTGCATGCCCGCGTGGTGGATGCGGGCGACGCGCCGGTCGAACTGCGTCTGCGCAGTCTTTCCAGCCGCCTGGACAATGCCACGACGGTACAGGCCTTGCTGGAACCGCTCGGCGCCGCGCCTTCGCTGCGCAGCGGCGACAGCGTGATGCTGACGCTGCCGACGCCTGCCGCTTCCACGCCGAGTGTGCCGTTGTCGGCGGTATTGCCCCGGCTCAACCGGCAACAGGCCAGCGTGTTCGTTTACCAGCCGGCAACGCGGGCCGTGATCGAACGCGCGGTCGACCTGGGAACGATCGTCGGCGAGCGCGTGCAGATTCTGCGCGGGCTGCGTGCAGGCGAGCAGGTGGTGAGCGCCGGCGTGGGCTTCTTGGTCAACGGCCAGCCGGTGACGCCACTGCAGGCGCAGACGCAGTTGAGCGGAGGTCGCACGCCATGAAGCTGACCCAGATGGCGATGCGCTCGAGCCGCCTGACATTGTTTGCCGCAGCGATGATCCTGATCGGCGGCATCGTGGCGTTTCTCGGTTTCCCATCGCAGGAAGAACCGTCGGTGACCGTGCGCGACACGCTGGTGTCGGTGGCCTATCCGGGCATGCCCAGCGAACAGGTGGAGAACCTGCTGGCGCGACCGGTGGAGGAGCGCTTGCGCGAGCTGGCCGGCATCAAGCGCATCGTCACCACGGTGCATCCGGGCAGCGCGATCGTGCAGCTGACCGCCTATGACGATGTGCAGGATCTGCCGGCGCTCTGGCAGCGCGTGCGCGCCAAGGCCGCGGAGGCCGGCGCGCAATTGCCTGCGGGCACCCTTGGTCCCTTTGTCGACGACGACTTCGGGCGCGTGTCGGTGGCGTCGATCGCGGTGACCGCACCGGGCTTTTCGATGAGCGAAATGCGCGGCCCGTTGCGGCGCATGCGCGAACAGCTGTACGCCCTGCCCGGCGTGGAGCAGGTGAAGTTGTATGGCCTGCAGGACGAATCGGTGTACGTGTCGTTTGACCGTGCGCGGTTGCTGGCGAGCGGCTTGACGCCGTCCAGCGTGATGGCGCAGTTGCGCGCGCAGAATGTGGTGGGTTCCGGTGGGCAGGTCGCGGTGTCCGGGCTGGCGCTGACCGTGGCCACGTCCGGCGAAATCCGCACGCCCGAGCAGTTGCGCGGCGTCCTGCTGAGCGTGCCTGGCGCGCCTGCCGGCGGTGCCCGCGACGTGACCCTGGGCGAACTGGCACAGGTGCAGGTGATGCCGGCCGACCCTCCGCAAAGCGCGGCCGTCTACCAGGGCCAGCCGGCGGTGGTGGTCTCGGTCTCGATGCAGCCGGGCACCAATGTCGCCGACTTCGGCAAGGCGCTACGCGCCAAGCTCGACGACACCGCACACGAGCTGCCTGTCGGCTTCACCCAGCACGTGGTGAGCTTCCAGGCCGATGTGGTCGAGCGCGAGATGGGCAAGATGCATCACGTCATGGGCGAGACCATCGTCATCGTCATGGCGGTGGTGATGCTGTTTCTGGGCTGGCGCACCGGGTTGATCGTCGGCGCGATCGTGCCGTTGACCATCTTCGCCTCGTTGATCGTCATGCGTGTGCTGAACGTGGAGCTGCAAACGGTCTCGATTGCCGCCATTATTCTTGCGCTGGGCTTGTTGGTGGACAACGGCATCGTGATTGCCGAAGACATCGAGCGCCGTCTGGTGGCCGGCGAGGAACGTCGCCAGGCCTGTATCGATGCGGGCCGGACGTTGGCGACACCCTTGCTGACCTCGTCGTTGGTCATCGTGCTGGCGTTCTCGCCGTTCTTCTTCGGCCAGACCAGCACCAACGAATATCTGCGCTCGCTGGCCACCGTGCTCGGCGTGACGCTGCTGGGGTCGTGGTTGCTGAGCATCACGGTGACGCCGCTGCTGTGCATGTACTTCGCCAAGGTGCATGTCACCAAGAACAGCGACGCAGCCGAATCGCGGTTCTATCGCGGCTACCGCCGCGTGATCGAACGCGTGCTGCAGCACAAGCTGCTGTTCATCGGTGCGATGACGGCGATGCTGGCGGTGGCGGTCACGGTGCTGGTGTCCATTCCATACGATTTCCTGCCCAAGTCCGACCGCCTGCAGTTCCAGATGCCGGTGACATTGCAGGCCGGCAGCGATGCACGCCAGACCCTGCGCACGGTGAGTGAACTCAGCCGCTGGTTGGGCGACCGCCACGCCAACCCCGAGGTGGTGGACAGCATCGGGTATGTTGCCGATGGCGGGCCGCGCATCGTGCTGGGCCTGAACCCGCCGCTGCCGGCGGCCAACCAGGCGTACTTCACGGTCAGCGTGCGGCCGGGGACCGACATCGATGCGGTGATCGCACGGGTGCGCTCGCATGTGCGTAGCCACTTCCCCGCGCTGCGCGCCGAGCCCAAACGCTTTTCGCTGGGCGCCACCGAAGCCGGGATGGCGGTGTATCGCGTGGTGGGTCCGGACGAGGCGGTCCTGCGCAGCAGCGCTGCTGCGATTGCCAGGGCCTTGCGGGCCGTGCCGGGCACCGTGGACGTGCAGGACGATTGGCAGGCGCGCATTCCGCGCTATGTGGTGCAGGTGGACCAGCTCAAGGCCCGCCGCGCCGGTGTCAGCAGCGAAGACATTGCGCAGGCATTGCAGGGGCGATACAGCGGTGTGGATGCCACGTTGATCCGCGACGATGGCACCGGTGTGCCGGTTGTCGTGCGCGGCAGCACCGACGAGCGTGCCGCCAACGGCAATCCCGCCGATACGTTGGTGTACCCGCAGGCAGGCGGCGCACCGGTACCGTTGGCGGCGGTCGCCACGGTGCTGCGCGACAGCGAGCCGTCGGCGATCCAGCGGCGCAATCTCAGCCGTGCCATCACCGTGACCGCACGCAACCCGCAACTGACCGCGACCGAGATCGTCGAACGGTTGTCGGCGCCAATCGCCGCGCTCAAATTGCCGCCCGGCTACCGCGTGGAGATTGGTGGCGAGCTGGAGGATTCGGCCGAAGCCAATCAGGCCTTGCTGCACTACATGCCGCATGCGCTGGGCGCGATCCTGTTGCTGTTCGTCTGGCAGTTCAACTCGTTCCGCAAGTTGTTCATCGTGCTGTCGGCGGTGCCGTTCGTGTTGATCGGTGCGGCCCTGGCGCTGGTGATGACCGGTTACCCATTCGGCTTCATGGCGACCTTCGGCTTGCTGGCGCTGGCCGGCATCATCGTCAACAACGCGGTGTTGCTGCTGGAGCGCATCGAAGCCGAACTTGCCGATGGCCTGCCGCGCCGCGAAGCGGTGGTGGCTGCCGCGGTCAAACGGTTGCGCCCGATCGTCATGACCAAGCTCACCTGCATCGTTGGCCTGGTGCCGCTGATGCTGTTTGCGGGCCCGCTATGGACGGGCATGGCCATCACCATGATCGGTGGGTTGGCGTTGGGCACTCTGGTGACGCTGGGCCTGATTCCGATCCTGTATGACCTGCTGTTCGGTTTGCGCCTGCGCCGCAGTGCCTGAGCGTGGCGAACAAACCGTGGCGAGCGATGGTCACGCGGGCGTGGCCGAGGCACTCGGAACCGGGATGTACAAGCGGTACATCCCGACCCGGGCACCGGCCGCGCCCGCCTGGCGGTTGCGCTGTTGTTTTATCGCTGATCTAAACAGCGTCTGCATTCGCCTGCCTCGCACGCCATACTGATAACGGGCAGACGAATGCACGACACGATGACCAAGGCAAAAAAGAAATCCGCTCAGCAAGCGCTGCAATCACCTGCGCCGTTGTATCAACTGCATGTGGCATTGACCGGCAGTGCGCCGCCGATCTGGCGGCGCCTGCTGGTGTCGGGCGCAGTACGCCTGGCCACGCTGCATCGCGTGTTGCAGCCGGTAATGGGCTGGAATGGCGCCCATCCGTACGAGTTCGACTTCGGCGGCGGGCGTTACGGCGAATCCGGGCTGGATGTGCCCGAGCGCCCCCGGCTCAAGCACGCCGGGCGTGTCACGCTGGAAAGCGCGGTGGGCGAACTTAATGGCTTCGATTACTTCTACGGCGCCGGCCCTGGCTGGCAGCATCGCCTGCAAGTGGAAGCGCTGTTGCCGCCAGATGCGAGTCTGCGCGTAGCGCGCTGCGTGGACGGGGCCCATGCCTGCCCGCCAGATAGCAGTGGCGGTATTGCCGATTATCGGGTGCTGGTGCAGATCATCGCCGACCCGGACCATCCGCAGCATGTGCAGGAATTGGCGACCTTGGGCGGGCGCTTCGAGCCCGGGCATTTCGATCTGGCAGAGGTCAATCGCTTGCTCGCGCGCGTGCGCGAGTGACAGCGGTGGGCGCCTCATGGGCGAAGGCGCTACAAACCTCGCCTCTTGTTCTCCTCGCCAGGGCTTGACGCCTTGCGTGGCCTGATCAGGCCGCGCCTGCCGACCAGCGCCACTGCGGCTTGACGCCCGATCGGCTAGCCTGAGATCCCGGTGTTTCCGAAGTCTGCGCAATGTTCCGCTGGTTCGAGTCCCTGATCGATATTTTCCCGCCCATCGAGCGGGAGATGCCGCCACGCAGCGTGTGGCGCGTTTATCTGCATTATCTGCGGCCGTTGTGGCCGATCCTGCTGGCCACGTTGATCGCCGGGCTGCTGCTGGCGCTGGTGGAAGTGGCGATGTTCGACTTCCTCGGCCGCATCGTCGACATGCTTGCCGGCAAGCCAGGGCCGGACTTTTTCCGGCAGCATGCGGGCGAACTGATTTGGATGGCGGTGATCACCTTGGTGGCAAGGCCGCTTTTCACCGGCCTGCACAATCTGCTGGTCAACCAGGCGATCGTGCCGGGCCTGAGCAACCGTTCGCGCTGGTTGATGCACAACTACGTGGTGCGCCAGAGCCTGGGTTTCTTCAACAACGATTTTGCCGGGCGCATCGCCAACCGGGTGATGCAGACCGGCACCTCGCTGCGCGAATCGGCCGTGCAGATGGTGGATGCGCTGTGGTACATCGTGGTCTACACCGGCAGTGCACTGTGGCTGTTCGCGCAGGCAGACCCCTGGCTGATGGCGCCGCTGCTGCTCTGGCTGGTGGTGTACGTGGCGCTGATGGCGTTCTTCGTGCCGCGCATGAAGGCGCGCGCATGGGTTGCATCGGACGCGCGCTCCAAGGCGACCGGCCGCATCGTCGATGGCTATACCAATATTTCCACGCTCAAGTTGTTCGCCCATGCCGGCCGCGAACAGGCGTATGTGCGCGATGCCATCGACGAGCTGGCAGTGAAGCACCGCGGTCAGACCCGGGTGACCACCGCCATGGACACCGCCATCGCAGTGGCGAACGGCTTCTTGATCGTGGGGACCTGCGCGCTGGCGCTGTGGCTGTGGAGCCGCGGGCAGATCAGCGTGGGCGCGATCACCCTGGCGACCGGTCTGGTGATCCGTATCCACAACATGTCCGGCTGGATCATGTGGACGGTCAACGGCATTTTCGAGGACATCGGCACCGTGCAGGACGGCATGCAGACCATCTCGCAGCCGGTGCAGGTGCAGGATGCAGCCGATGCGGTGCCGCTGCAGGTAACGCAGGGGCAGGTGCGGTTCGAGCACATCCATTTCCATTACGGCAAGCGCGGTGGGGTGATCGCCGGGCTGGACCTGCAAGTGCGTGCAGGCGAGAAGATCGGCCTGGTCGGGCCGTCCGGTGCCGGCAAATCCACCCTGGTCAATGTGTTGCTGCGACTGTACGACCTGGAGCAGGGCCGGATCCTGATCGACGGGCAGGACATCGCAACCGTGACGCAGGAGAGCCTGCGTGGACAGATCGGCCTGGTGACGCAGGACACCTCGCTATTGCATCGTTCGATCCGCGATAACCTGCTGTACGGGCGGCCGCAGGCCAGCGAGGCGCAACTTCTCGACGCCGTGCGCAAGGCCCGCGCCGACAGCTTCATCGACACGCTGATCGATGGCGAAGGCCGCCGCGGTTTCGATGCGCATGTTGGCGAGCGCGGGGTCAAGCTCTCCGGCGGTCAGCGCCAGCGCATCGCCATTGCGCGGGTGTTGCTGAAGGACGCGCCGATCCTGATTCTGGACGAAGCCACCTCGGCGCTGGATTCGGAAGTGGAGGCCGCCATCCAGGACAGCCTGGACGCGCTGATGGGCAACAAGACCGTCATCGCGATCGCCCACCGTCTTTCGACCATCGCGCGCATGGACCGACTGGTGGTGATGGATGCCGGCAAGATCGTCGAGACAGGCACGCATGCGCAACTGATCGCGCATGGCGGCCTTTACGCGCGGCTTTGGGCGCGGCAGACCGGTGGATTTGTTGCTGCGGATGCGTGATTGAAAGCTGTGCGCGAACTCGGCGCGACCGTCGCCCCTCTCCCGCGTGCGGGAGAGGGGTTTGGGGGGAGGGCGCGGACGCAGCCAGCTGCCGTGTCATTCCGAAGGCGCGTAGCGACGCGTTTGACATCGCAGGCGGTCACACCTTCGCCAGGCGCCCCCTCATCCGCCCCTGCGGGCACCTTCTCCCGCGCGCGGGAGCAGGACCAATCACTCGATCGGCTGATCCAGCATCAGCTCGCGGGCGAAGCGTACCGGCGGGGCGCCGTACGACAGCATCTTGTCGTGATAGGCCTTCAGGTTGAACGTCTCGCCGAGCTTGTCCTGTACCGCCTTGCGCGTGTCCAGATGTTCCTGCACGCCGACGAAGTAGGTCGGGAGCTGCGCGGAGGAGAGCTGCGCACGCACCCACTTGCCTGAGGCTTCGCTTTCCTGCTGGAAGGTGTCGTGGGTCATCAGGTGCATCGCCCTGTCGCGATCCCAGCCGTCCACATGCACGCCCTGGTCGAGAATGGCATTGGCAATGGTGCGCAGGTAGAACTTGAGCTGCACCAGATGGAACAGCGGGTCGTTATCCAGGTAGCCTTGCTCCTGCATCATGCGCTCGGTGTATACCGCCCAGCCTTCGGCGAACATGCCCGAACGCAGCACCGCGCGCAGCGTGGAGGGGAACTTGGCCGAATGCCAGCCTTCCAGGTAGTGCCCCGGCGTGCCCTCATGGATGCTGAGCAGCTGGATCATGCGGGTGTTGTATTCGCGCAGGAACGAATCGACCTGTTTGTCGTTCCAGTCGTCGGGAATCGGCGACACCGCGTAGAACGTCTTCAGGTTCTTGTCGAGCGGGCCGGGCGAATCGCAATACGCAACCGCCACGCCACGCTGGAATTCCGGCATCAGGATGATGTCCACCGGCGAATCGGGCAGCGTCATCAAATCCTTCTGTCGCACGAATTCGGTCGATTGGGCCAGCGCCGCCTTGGCCGCGTCCACCACCTTGTCGCGCGCCGGCTTGTCGGCATACGCCAGTTCCAGGGCCGCTTCGATCGCCGCCTGCTGCTGGTCGTCGTTGGGCGATTCGGGCAACTTGGGCGCGCCGGGCGTGTCCTTGAGCACGGTGCGCGCGATCCGGTACATGTCGCTACGCACGCGCTTGAGCTCGGATTCGGCACGCTGTTTGATATCGGCACGCGACAGCGACGACAGCAGCGCGAATTTCAACTTCTGGTCGTATTTTTCGGCACCGATGCGGAAGTCGCCCTTGGCATTGGGCACCAGCACGGTGTCCAGCCAGGTCTGCTGCTCGGCCACTGCCTTGCGCAGGTTGTCGATGGCCGCCTGCGCACGCGCCGCCTCGATCGGGCCAAGCTGGCTGATGTTGGGGGCGATGAAGCTGTCGACGATGCTCAGGATGCCCTTGTTCTGCTTGGCCACCGTTTCGGCATGGATCTTCGGCACGCGCGCCGGATCCAGGTTCTCGCGTGCCTGCGCAAAGATGCTCGGGATCTTTTCCATGCGCTGGGTGGCCGCGGTCAGGCGCTCGGGCAGCGGCGCGAATTCGCGCGCCATCAGGCTGTACAGCGCGCTGCCGGCCAGGCCGTTGTAGACCTGCGGGTCCCAGGCCCAGCTTTGCAGCACCTCGGTGTTCCAGATCTCCGATTGCAGTTGGTTGCGCAGAATGACCGCATCCACCTGGTTCTCGCGCGAGAGCTTGGCTACCTCGATCGCATCCAGGGTGGCCAGCAGCTTCTTGCCCGCGTCCACGCTGCGCTGACGGCCGCCGGCGCTCAGGTCGTCGATCTGCGCATCGAAGCGGTGGTCGCCGGTCTGGGTGGCGGTCACCGGCGACAGCTGCATCCAGGTGTCCAGGGCCTGCTTGGATAATGCGGCAAAGCGCGCATCTGGGGTCTGTGCTTGGTTGGCGGCAGGCGCGGTTGCATCGGCGCGCGGCGATTGGGGCTGTTGCTGGCAGGCGGTGAGGCCGGTGAGCAGGGCGAGGACAAGCAGGCGTTGACGCATCGTGGGTCCTGGTGGAATCAAACCGCCAGCATAGGCATCTGCGCGCGCGGGCGCATCCGCCATTGGTGTAGGGCAGCCAATAAGTCGACGGCGCTCACCGCCAGGCGGGCGCGGCCGAGGCCTGGACCAGCTTGTGCCGCTTGCACCGGGCTTCTGCGCGCCCTCCATGTTCCCTGACAGAGCCTCACGTGTGGGTGGCCGCTCCGATCCTGCCAGCCGTGCAGTGGCGCGATCGCCCGGGGCACACGACGGGTGCACCTTGCGGGCGCGATCGTTCGTACACTCCGGTTCCCGGGCGTCGCCTCGCTACCCAGGCGGCGCGTACACGCAACATCATGCTTGCCACCCGCACGGTGGCCTGTCCCAAGGAGGATCACATGCACTATGCCGGTAGCTGTCATTGCGGACGCATCGCGTTCGATCTGCAGACCGAAGCGCCCATCACCGAGGTCTACGACTGCAACTGTTCGCTGTGTCGCCGCCGCGGCGGTTTGCTCTGGTTCGGCGCGCGTACGCAGCTGCAGCTTCAGGCCGTGCCGCAAGCTCTCGGCAGCTACCGCTTCAATCAGCACCACATCGATCACCACGATCGTCCGCAGTGCGGGATCGCGCCCTTCAGCGAGGGCCTCAACCCCAAGACCGGCGCAATGGGCGTCGCGGTCAACGTGCGTTGCCTGCCGGCCCTGGATCTTGCCGGGCTGCAGGTGCATGCAGTCGACGGGGCCAGCCGATGAGCCGCGCCATGCAGCGGTATGCCACGGCCATGCTGCTGGGATGGGCGCTGTGCGGGTGTGCAAAGCATCGCGTAGAGATGGCGGCCGACGGCGGCGCTGCGGCGCCGGCACCGCCCGCCGCGCAGGGCAATGCCTTGGCCTACGAGCACGATGTGCGCATCGAGCTGCCTGCAGACCAGATCGGCCAGCGCATCGCCGCGATACGCACTGCCTGCCAGGGCGCGCAGTTCGGCGATTGCGCCTTGCTGGCGGTCGAGCAGGAAGGCGGGCGCGATCCCAGTGGGCGCGTCAGCGTACGGCTGGCACCGGACGGGATCGAACCCATGGTGCAGTTGGCCGGCCAGCACGGCGATGTCGCCGCGCGTAGCACCCGGGCCGAAGATCTGGCGCAGCAGATCGCCGACACCAGCCTGGCGCAGGCGCGATTGCAGAAAGAGCATGCGCGCCTGCTGGAATTGCAGCAGCGCCGCGATCTGGCGGTGACCGATCTGCTGGCCTTGTCCAAGCGGCTGGCCGAGATCGAAGCCGAAGCGCAGCAGACCCAGCAGCAGGCCGCGCAGCAGCAACGCAGGGTGCGCACGCAGTTGCTGACGCTCAATTTCCGCAGTACCGGTGGCGCGCAGGGCAGGGGCGAGATCGCAGAAGCCGCCGCCGAGTTCGGCGAGGTATTTTCCAGCAGCGTGGCATTCGTCATCCGCGCGGTGGCGGCGCTGTTGCCGGTGGTTGCGCTCGCACTGATCGCCGGCTGGTTGCTGCTGCAGGCATGGCGCTGGCGCGTACGTCGGCGCCGGATGTCCTGAGGCACCGCAGCTGCGCGGCCCTGCCGTGCAGCTGCGGGAAAGTCCGACTTGTCATTGCATGCGGCGTGCGTCGTTGGTGCTGGGTCGCACGTCGCTTGAGAGGCTTGGCGGCATGCCCAAATGCAGCAGGACGCATCACGGCATCACGTGCGATCCAGCAATGCAGCACTGTGGCCGCACGTAGGCTGAGCCCGGCTCAACCTTCGTCGACTTCGTATTCCACAAACACGTCCAGCTGCAGTGCCAGTTCTTGCACCGCGTCGCGGACCTTCTGCGCGGTGGCCTCATTGCCGGCTTCCACTTCGAACTCGTGGCTGCCCGGACCTTCGTCGTCCGACAGGCCTGCCGAGCTGGAATCTTCGTCGTCCAGGTGCGGCATCAGATCGTCCACTTCTTCCACGTGCTCGATGCCGTCGATGCTTTGCAGCAGGTTGGCAATGGCACGCGCGTCGTCGTCGGTGCCGGTGATGCGCATGCGGAGGGTAGGCATGGGAATGTCCTGTGGATTGGGGACATCAAGCCTAGGCATCGCGAGGACAAAACGAGGTGATGGTGTGCGTTGCTTGCGTCACGCGGGCTGTGCCGGCCATGCCTGGCTTGTGAGGGGCTCGGCATGCAACGCGCGGCCTACTGCGGCGCGCAGCATCGTCGGCATGACGTCATGGTGATGCGCATGATGGATGTTGCGGCAGCTCACCCGTGTGGCCATGGTCAGCGCGATCTCATGCGTGCCGACCCGCCGCAATGCAGCCGACGAGCGGAAGCGCAGATGGTTGTCGTCGGCGCCCAGTGCGATCTGCACTTGCTGTCCATCGGCGTCGCTGCGTCGTGCCAGCACCGGGAAGCGGCCGGGATCGCCCCGTTCTTAGCGAAGGCCAGATTGCCGCTTCCTTCATTCCGTTGCCGGTGCTTGCCGCAAACGCCGCCGCGTACGCGGCTCCTGCACGCCTTCGCCCGGCGGCAACGCCACCAATTCGGCAGGCAGTGCCGGCATCGGGGTGCGTTCGTCCTGTGCTTCGCGCTTGAGCCAGTCGATGAACAATGCCGCCGCCGGGCTGAGTTCGCGGTGGCTGGGGTGCACGATGTAGTACGCGTAACGCGCCTTGAGCGTGGGGCCGGGCAGGCGTACCAGTTCGTAACGTTGCAGGTAGGGCTGGGCGATGTGCTTGCGCGCCAGCACCGCGCCCAGGCCATACACGGCGGCGCGCATCGCGTCGGTGCTGTCGTTGAAGGTATGCATCGGCGGCACGGTGGTGCCGCGGACCTGGGCTGCGCGGAACCAGTCGCGCCAACCCTGCGGCGACATATCGGTCAGTAACGGCAATTGCGCGATCTGCGCCGGCGTGCGCAGTGCAGCCACTTCCGGCAACGACGGCGAGGCCACGGGGAACAGCTCGTCGTCCATCAGATGGTGCGAGGTTAGCCCGGGCCAAGCGCCTTGGCCATAACGAATACCCAGGTCCGGGCCGCCTTCTTCGAAACGCGAAAACGCCGTATCCGATTGCAGGTCCATGCGGATATGCGGATAGGCGCGGCAAAAGCGCGGCAACCGCGGCAATAACCAGCAGTACGACAACGACCGCAACGTGGTGACCCGCAGTGGAATGGCGTCTTCGCGTGGATGCAGGTTGCCTGCCACCGCAGCGATCTCTGCCAGCGCGGCGGTGGCCGCATCGGCCAGCTGGCGGCCTTCGGCGGTGAGTTTGACGCCGCGCGGTAGCCGCTGGAACAAGGTCGCACCCAGCAGCGCTTCGAGCTTGCGCACATGGTGGCTGACTGCGCTGGCGGTAAGGTGCAGTTCTTCGGCGGCGTGGGCGAAATTCTGGTGGCGGGCGGCAGCGGCGAACACGCCCAACGCGGGCAACAGGGTAGGGCGCAGATTCATCGAGGCATGAGTGAGATTTGTGGCTCGCCCCGATACTACGCGCTTGTCGCGCCCACGGTGGCAACCGATGCTGGGTCATCCCCTCGCGACGATCGTGCCATGTCTCTCAGTCTGCCCGCTGCTGTCTTCCGCCGTTTCATCCCCGCATGGCGGGGTTCGGGAGCACGGTCATGAGCGCCCAATCGTCGGTGCAGCCCGAGCTTGCGGTACGCCAATGGCGTACCCCGCTTGAGCTTGGTTTTCTGGGAGTCGTGTGGGGCTGCTCGTTTTTGTTCATGCGCGTGGCCGCGCCCAAGTTCGGCACCGTGGTGCTGGTGGAAATTCGCCTGGCGCTGGGTGCATTGGTGCTGCTGCCGTTCCTGTGGCTGGCGCGCGAACGTTTTCCGCTGCATCGCTGGCCGATGCTGGCGGCCATCGGTGTGCTCAACTCGGCATTGCCGTTCCTGCTGTTCGCCTGGGGCGCGCAACACGCACCGGCGGCAGTCGGGGCGATCTGCAATGCGATGACGGTGTTGTTTACCGCGCTGATCGCCTTCCTGTTTTTCGGCGAACGGATCGGCACGCGCCGCGCGCTGGCCTTGCTGGTGGGGTTCATCGGCGTGCTGGTGCTGGCCACCGGCAAATCCGCCGGTTTGAGCGTCGGGCCGGCAGCGCTGGCTGGCGCGACTGCTTCGCTGCTGTATGGCATCGGCTACAACCTGGTGAAGCGCCATATGGGCGATTTGCCGCCTGCTGCGTCGGCGGCGTCGACCCTGGGCTGCAGTGCGCTATTGCTGGCGCCATTGGCCTGGTGGCAATGGCCGACCACGCCGGTGCCGGCGGTGGCGTGGGCCTGCGCCACCGCATTGGGCGTGGTGTGCACCGGGCTGGCGTTCTTGATGTATTACCGGCTGATCCAGCGCATCGGCCCGGCGCGTGCGTCCACGGTGACCTATCTGGTGCCGGTGTTCGGCGCGCTGCTGGCATGGTCGCTGCTGGGCGAACCGCTCACCTGGACCATGCTGGTCGCTGCGGTGCTGATCCTCGGCAGCGTCGCCTTCAGCCAGCGCGCCCGCTGACTGAGCGCGCTCGTCGTTCCGCAGATGTCCGAAACCGGTTCTGCTTTGCCGATTCCCGATTCCCGATTCAACCAGCAGGCGGCACCCGCACCGGCAACGGCACATTGCACAGGTCGATGTGCCCGGCCGGGCGCTTGTAGAAATCGTCCTTGCGGTTGCGGCGCGCTTCGACCACATCGCGGAAGGTCTGGCTGTCGGTACGCAGCAATTGCAGCGGTGTGCGCTCGGGCGCAGGCACTTCGCTGGCCAGCCGAATTGCGCGGATCGGTGCGCGTTGCGCGGGGTCTTCGTAAAAGCCCATCGGGTCGGGACCGCGTGGCGTGACGCTGAGCAATTCCATGCCTCTGACCACACGCCCGACCACGGTGATGTTGCGATCCAACTGGCGCGGCGATTGCCCCGTGACCACATACAGTTCGGCGCCGATGCTGCTGTCTTCGTCGTTGTTGCGGCCCGCGCCCAGGGTGCCGTAGCAATGCGCCAGCCAGGTCTTGCCGGTGGTCGTGTCGCGGCCGACCGGGAAGCCGTCGACAAAGCCCACCTGAGGCGCCCAGCCATCGCTATCGGGCAGGGGCTGGAAATCCAGGCCCTGCGATGCGCGTTCGAATTCGGCCGGCAGATGCGTCTTGGCCGAGCCGAGCGATTTGGCTTTGGCTGGCGTCTCGCCATCCGGGTCGCCGAACTGCACCACGAAATTGTCCTGCGAGCGATAGATGCTCAGCCCGTCCCAGAAGCGCTCATGCGCCAGCGTACCGATGTTGGCGACGTGCTCTGGCGCGAATTGCGGCGCCAGCTCGATGATGACCCGCCCGGCATCCAGTTCCAGGTACAGGGTGCGGTCCGGATCGAGCACGCGCCACGCACTGGCCGGCGAGCTGTCGAGAATCTGTTGCGGGCTACGGTAAGCCGCATCGGCGGCTGCGGGTAACAGCAGGGCGAGCAGGCAGGCAGAAGCAACGGTGCGCAGGGGCATGAAGGCAGCCAGCAGGGAGGTGCCTGCGATTCTTGCCGACCACGCGCCCGGACGCAAAGCATGCATCGCATGGGATGACGCCGACGCGGTGCGCCGGCGTCATCCCGAGATGCGAAGACCTGCCGCAGGCAGGAGGTTACGGATTGTTGCGCACGTGCGGGCTGGTGTGATGCTCGGCAGTGTCATGGTTGTTGCGAAACAACGGTACCAGCTGCCGCAGCGCAGAGATGCCGACCAGCGTGTAGACCACGCGCGACAGCAGCGCGTCCTGCCCGCCGAATAGTGCGGCGACAAGATCGAACTGGAACAGGCCGACCAGCCCCCAGTTCAGGCCACCGACGATAAGAAGCACCAGAGTGATGACGTTGATCGTTTTCATGAAAGCATTCCATGTGGGTTGGGAGACCCCAGACTCCGCATGCCCCAGCGAGCGGCCCGTGAGCGTCGCCCACTTGCGGTGCGCTTTGCACACATGTCGCTCACAACCGCCTGACCTGCACGCGGTGTCGGCGCGCCCAGGCAACGGTCGCCAGCCGCACGAGCGCCGAATGATCGATGCCTTGGCAGACCGGAGGCGATCCGACCTCAGATCGGGGCGATATCGCATCGTTCACCGTCGAGGCGAACGATGCAGCGGCATCCATCTTCCGCCTGACGCTGCCTCTGATCCGGCACTGAGTCCGCTTCGGCGTCCGCCCGCCAGCGCGGCTGCCAAGGGAGCAGCACACTCATCGACATCGACATGGACAACGACAAAGACAACGGATAAGGCCGCGTCCGGTGCGGCGGCTGGCTTCGCAGGTTTCCGAAATCGTTCCGGCGAGCGAAACAGCGTGAGCGCCACTCCGACCGCTGTGAACTGGCGTTTGCATCCGTCGACTGCGAGGCGTGATGAGGCCGGCAGTCGAACGGCCTTCGCACATTGCAGTAAGGTGCGCACCTGCGCTGCGATGAACAGTCGGGCGGCTCCACAATCGCGACATCTATCGAACAGAGCCCGCATCGGGACCACGCTGTCTGCATGTCGGCAGTGCGTGTGGCTTGCGCTTTGCCGATCGATGGCTTCGTCCAGCGCTCGGGGCACGTCATCCGGCATGTTGCAGGGAGGCAAAGCCTTCGCAACATGCCGGATGATCACCTCACATCAAGTCCTTGGCGTGTTTGCCGGCCATGCGGGCGAACTGGTGGAGTTCCATCCCCAAGTCCCGAGCACTCTTGGACCGCGTTATCTCGTTGCTCGTCTGCCCCAGCCTCGATCGGTTCGGGCTACTCGGGGCCGAAACATGCTCCCGGCGCGGCGGTGCCGCCCTGGATGTCGATGGTAAATCCTGTGGCTGGCTGGAAGAGGCGCTTGCCTCCTGCGCAGGCAACGCTCTTGCCGCTGCTAGCAGCGCTTCAACATCATTGCCATCCAACAAGGCGTTGATTGCCTTGCTGGCCTTGGTCGCACGGCGCTGGGAGAGCGTTTCAAGCATGGCGCCCATGATTCCGCGGCTGACCTGCTCCCGCAGCCCGATGTCGGTGCTTCCCTCGCGACGGTTGTTCTTGATGGTGATGGCGGTGTGCTGGTTCAGGGCGCCAACGGCGGCCATGCCCCCGGATATCGCCGAGACCGCCAGGCTTTCCCCGACCGGAACATTGCGGGTCCCGCCCTGGGCGGCCGAAACGAGTTTGCTGATCACCGAGGATGCGGCGCTGCCCAAAAAGACCAGATGGAACATCTGGCCGATGCGCTGTGCGGTTTGCGCGGTGAACTCAAGATAGTTGTATTTCTTGGCGATATCGTTGAACAGCTGCTGCGACAGCACGGATTTTTCGGCACCGACAAGCAGCTTGGATGCGGTGCCGTTCGGGTCGATTTCGTCGAGCCTGCCCTCACGCAAAGCCTCAAGGTCGTTGCGCAGCAAGCGCAGGTCCTGCATTGCCTTGCTGGCGTCGCCGGCTTCGATGTCGCGGTCGTCTGCCGTGATTGCGCCGTGCTGCGCATCCTCTGCTGTCACCGCATCCGCCAGCAGCTTCTCCAGCTCGGCGACCCCGGCGGTGACGCGCTTGACCAGGGCTTGGGTGGGCGACTGGATCAGGCTGCGTAGTTTGTCGGCCTTGATGTCTTCTGCGCTGACCGCCGTGCCGCTGGCCAGCTTCTGCTTGCCTGCGGGGGTCAGGACATCGGCGTACAGGAGGTTGAGCTTGTTGTTGGCTTCCTGCTTGGCCTGCTCGTCGAAGCCGGCGGCCACATGTTGCGCAGCGGTCATCAACATCGCGCCAACGGTCTGCGCCGTCGGCGACAGCGCACGCATCGCGCCTGTCTTGCTGAGCAGCCCCAGCGTGCTGGCGACCGGCGAACGCAAGATGCGGGGAATGGCCTGCCAGCGGTTGCCCTGCCACTGGCGATCGTGCGCGCCCTGGGTCATGACGAAATCATGCTGGGCCTGGTGCAGGTCCTTCTCTGCTGCCAGCAAGGCGTCGGCTGCCGCCGCACGTGCGTCACTTGGGGAATTTGGGTCACGCTGAATCTCGCGAAACCTGTCGCAGGCGTTGGCGAACGTTTCGATCTTTTCCTCGAGGGCGCTTGCCAGTTCGGGGAGCCAGTGCTTGTCATTGATCTGCTTCTTGTCCGGCACGATGACGTGAGCGCCGTGTTCGCGAATCGACTCGCACAGGCTGACAACCGCCGATTGTTGGCCGGCATTCACAGGTGCGGGGACCAGCATGGTCGCCAGGCCGAACCCAGCACCGGCCCACGGTTGGCGTGTCGCATAGTTGATCCACGGCGAGACGATGTACTGCATGGCATTGGTGAGGAAGCTGCCGCTCGGGTTGGGCAGGCCGGAGAGCAGCGCGGTGCGTCGCAGCGTGGCCACGTCGTTTTCGTTCAGCCCCTGCGCCTTGTACCAATCGATCACATCGTGTTCGCTGATGCGGCTGACCAGGTCCGCATGCGTGGCCGCGCGTGCCTGCGCACCCGTGGCGCCGGGCGATTTCATCGGCCTGAGCCTGCTGATCAGATCGGCCGCCAATTCCGGTGCGATTGCGCGTGCATTGTCCGAGGCCAACTGCCGACGAAGCCGTGCCAGCGTCGCTGTCGCTGCATTCGATGACGTGACCGGTTGCGGAGCGAGGGCCTGTGCGTCTTGCTCGGGCCTGGCTAGCAGCGCCTCTAACGTGGTTCCGCTACTGCGCCTGACGGGCGCGCGCCCAAGTGGGCTGAGTGCGGGATCAGGCGAGGATTGGTGGGTAACCCCCGCAGAGGTGGAGGGAACGGCGAGCTCTGTTTCCTGAATCTCTTGCGAGTGCGTCCTCGCACTGCGGCTGGCCGGATCGACGGATGCAGATGACTTCATTGGATATATCTCCTGACGTGTATACGGCAGATAGATTGCTTGCGTACCAGACGATTGGTGCGCATCGCATGGATTGCATCGCAGATGCCGTGGAACCTCCCTCCCTTGGCGAAGTTCCTGGTGCAATCCGGAGCCTGCCGGTATTGATGGAAGCGAAGTGGTGAATGCACTGCGCGAAAATTGAACTACCAGACGCGCATGCCACCTGTCTGTACAGCAGATTTTCTATCGCCGTACGCGAACCAAATCAGGTTCCGCAACGGCGCTTGGTACGCAATCAATGTTTGGTGCGTGATAGAAGGGCGGTTTTTAATGCACTGGAATTCGGCGATCGGCCCGTCCCTGTCTCGTCGGCAATATCCAAGATGCGCGTCCATGGCGAGCAGGTCGTCGCGGATGCATGCCATGGCGCTGGGCTTCGAGATGGCCGCACCGAACTGCGTGCGAAGCGCCGGTCATTCGAGAGTGGTATGGCCTGAGGTGCGGAAAAAATCTGCGGCCACTACAGCCTTGATAGCTGACTTGAGTAAACAGGCAAGCTGGATCAGGAGCGCGCCATTGCGGCGGCCGAGCAGGACAGAACGATCTCACGCGCCTTTGCAGAAGCTCGCCGGGCCCTTGGACACGGCGCTTGGCTTGCTTTGGCCGCAGGCCCAGGGCGAGCTGGCGCGCGCCATGGAAGAGGGCATGGGCGTGCCTGTGCCGCTCAGCCCCGACGTCGGCCGATTGCGCGATGCGTTGCAGCAGCTGAGAGGCCAGGTGGCTGCGCAAGCGGTCTCGATTGCGACCATCGACGATGCGCTTGGCCGGCTGGCCGATCTCCCCGTCGCGGTTGAAGGCGAAGGCCGCGCGGTAATCGCAGAATCGTCTGCGCAATTGAACGCGCTTGGCGCGGCTTTGCGTCAGAAGGAGGGGCTGCAGCAGTGGCAACAGGGTAGACCTTGAGCGCCGCCCAGACGCGGGCTTGGCCAGGGCCATTACCAAACGCAAGCGCTATGAGTTGCAGCTTGGACTGAGGCCCGTAGCGCCGGCGTCAGCTCGGCGTTATCTGCATGCCGGCACGCAGGCTTGTCTCTGCGCAACGGGTTCCACGTGAATGCCGCCTACGGCCTGATACGAAACCGATGTGCTTTGCGCGACAAGTGCAGCAATGGGCCAGCACGCTTGCGGCTGCGGGGGAGCGACTAGCGCTGCTCACATCGCAAAGGTTCTGCGCGTTGCTGCTGCGGCATTAGCACCTGGTCATGAGGGCGTGCAGGTGTCTCGCTCCGGCATCATCCGTTGCGTGAGCGGCGGGTCGAGCGAAAGCATGTAGCGTCGGATCAGCTGGCGTGGCGGCGATCACTGCCGTCATCCTCAACGTGCCGGCTTGCGTTTGACGTAGAGCTGCTTGCGCACGCGTGCCACCACCTCGCCGTCGCGGTTATGTACGTCGTTCTCGAACCAGCGCAGATGTTTCTCGCCGTCTGCAGTGGCCTGGCGCAATTGCGCCAGCACGCTGTCGTCGATAACGAAATCCGCCGTTACCGTGCCGCGCCCGGGCTTGACGAATTCGATGCTGCCGGCCTTGTCCCACACATAATAATCGCGGCCCAGGTTGTGCATGGTCAGCAGCATCCAGAAAGGGTCGGTCATCGCAAACAGGCTGCCGCCGAAATGGGTGCCGACATAGTTGCGATTCCACGGGCGCTGGCGCAGCTCCACCCGCGCAAAACGGTAGTCGGCCGAGAGCACGGTGACGTGGATGCCGGCGAATAAAAACGGCGGCCATAGATTGATGCCTAACTTGAACAGCGATGCGCGCATGCGGGCCTGTTTCCTTGGCGAGGGAAGTGCTCAGCATAACATTCGCATGCGTATGGAGGCTTTGCCGCATGCCGACATCGAGGCGGTCGTGTTCGTACTGCAAGCCCGGTCCAGACGGTGTGTCATCTCCGGTTCGCAGTCGCATGGTGTGCATTGCCGCTTTGTGCACACCGGGCAAGAGCCCACCGTGGTGGTGCAGCCTTCGTAGGAGCGGACCTGGCCGCGACGGCGCGCTCCCGGGAATACCTTATCGGGGACTGGCGAGTACCCCCTGGTCGCGGCCGGGTCCGCTCCTACGTGTCCGTGTGGCGCCGAAGCGCCATCGGCTGTCAGAACACCAGCGCCGACATCTTGCGACGATAGCGGCCGACCAGATCTTCGTCCTCGATCACACGAAACGCATCGATCAGGCTACGGCGCGGCAGGTTGTCGTCGAACGTGCGGTCCTGCCGCAGCATTTCCAGGAACTGCTCCAGCGCCGCTTCGTCGTTGCCGTCGAGCAGATGGCGCACGCCGAGCAGGTGACGCGCGCGCAGGTCGGCGCTGTTGGCATCCACGGCGGACTGCAAGGTGCCGGCGTCCGGGGCGTCCTTGAGGACATTGGCAAAGCTCAGCCGCGCCTTGGCGCGCACCGCGCGGTCGTCGGTGGCCAGGTTGGCGGGCAGGGCGTCGATCAACCGCTCGGCCTCGGCAGTGTCGCCGGTCTTGAGCAGCGCCAGCGCCAGGTCCAGCTTGAGTTCGTCCTTGTCCGGCTCGGCAGCGATCGCCTCACGCAGCGCCGCGGCCTGCGCCTGCGGGTCGAGCGGCGCCAGCGGCACGTCTTCTTCGGCCACCTGCGGTTCGGCCGGCAGCACGCCGTGCTGGGTCAGGAATTCGCGCACCTGGCCTTCCGGCATCGCGCCGGGGAAGCCGTCGACGATCTCGCCGCCCTTGACCAGGAATACCGTCGGCACCGAGCGGATCTGGAACGCCGCAGCGATCTGCTGTTCCTTGTCCACATCGACCTTGCCCAGCTCGAACGCACCGTTGTACTCGCCGGCCAGCTTTTCCAGGATCGGCGTCAACGACTTGCAGGGGCCGCACCAGGTGGCCCAGAAGTCCACCAGGACCGGTGTCGTCAACGATTTCTGCAGGACCTCGGTCTCGAAGGTGTCGGTGGTGGCATCGAATACATGCGGCTTGTCGGACATGGGCTTCCAGAAGTTAAGTGCGGCAACAGTGGGAGGTAATGGTGGCAAACGCGGCTGACACAAGCCTAGCCGCGATGACCCGCGCACGTGCCCGGGTCAGGCGCCTTCCGCATGGCCGTGGCAGCGTCAGGGGTTCACGCCGCGCCCGACCGGCACGACAATGCCGCGTTCTGGTGGCGCTTCGCGCCCCGAGTTGGAGTAAGCCAATGGCAACCACCGAGCGCGCACAGCGCTACATGGGCCTGATCGCCGCAACGGTTTTCGTGCTGGCGCTGGCCGGTTTCGGCGTCACGCTGCCGGGCTATCTGCAGGCCAGCCATCCGGTGGCGCTGCTGGGCGCGCAGGGGGTGCCGCATGCGCTGGGCTTCAATCTGGTCGCCTTCGTGCTGGTGGGCGCGCTGGGCATGGCCACCGGGGTCAGCCTGCTGGCGCGCATGCCGCCCAAGGCGAGCTGGAGTCTGCGCGTGGGCGGGCAGTTGATCGTGCTGGCCGGCCTGGCCTTTCTGGGCATGGGCATGCTGCCGCTGGACCCCGCCGATCTGGATGGCCGCGCCAGCCAGGCCCACGCCACCGCCTGGTTGTTGTGGGCCGTGGCGTTCGTGCCCGGTATGTTGTTGATTGCCGCCGCGCTGCTCAACGATGCCACGACCCGCAGGCTGGCCTGGTTGAGCCTGGCGGCAGGACTGTTGGTGGCGGTGCTGGCATTCGGCCCGCCGGGCCTGATGCGCCAGGCCATTGCGCAACGGCTGGCGTTCCTGGCCTGGGTCGGCTGGCTGGCAGTGGCGGGCTGGAGCTGGCCGCAGAAGCCGGCCACGCTGCGGTAACGGTTTGGTCCACCTGCTGCACTGCGGTACCCTGTACCGCTTTGCACCGCCCGAGCATCCGCTCCCAATGTCCACCGTCGAACCGAACGTCTACGACCCGCAGCAGGTCGAAACCTCCGCCCAGCAGTTCTGGGATGCCACCCGCGCCTTCCAGGTCGACGAGAACTCGGAGAAACCCAAGTTCTATTGCCTGTCGATGCTGCCGTACCCGTCCGGTGCGCTGCACATGGGCCATGTGCGCAACTACACCATCTCCGACGTGGTCAGCCGCTACAAGCGCATGACCGGCCACAACGTGCTGCAGCCGATGGGCTGGGACGCGTTCGGGCTGCCGGCGGAAAACGCTGCCATCAAGAACAAGACCGCGCCGGCCAAGTGGACCTACGCCAACATCGAGCACATGCGCGCGCAGCTGAAATCGCTGGGCTACGCCATCGACTGGTCGCGCGAGTTCGCCACCTGTACGCCGGACTATTACGTGCACGAGCAGCGCATGTTCACCCGGTTGATGCGCAAGGGCCTGGCGTACCGCCGCAATGCGGTGGTGAACTGGGACCCGATCGACCAGACCGTGCTGGCCAACGAGCAGGTCATCGACGGCCGCGGCTGGCGCTCCGGCGCGGTGGTGGAAAAGCGCGAGATCCCGCAGTGGTTCCTGCGCATCACCGATTATGCCCAGGAACTGCTCGACGGCCTGGACCAGCTGGACGGCTGGCCGGATTCGGTCAAGACGATGCAGCGCAACTGGATCGGCCGCTCGGAAGGGCTGGAAATCCAGTTCGACGTGCGCGACCCCGATGGCGCCACACTGGACCCGTTGCGTGTGTTCACCACCCGCCCGGACACGTTGATGGGCGTGACCTTCGTGTCGATCGCCGCCGAGCATCCGCTGGCGTTGCACGCGGCCAAATCCAACCCGGAACTGGCCGCGCTGCTGGAAACGCTCAAGCACGGCGGCGTGTCAGAAGCCGAGCTGGAAACCCAGGAAAAACGCGGCATGGCCACCGGCCTGACCGCGGTCCACCCGATCAGCGGCGAGCAGGTGCCGGTGTGGGTGGCCAACTTCGTGCTGATGGGCTACGGCACCGGCGCGGTGATGGCCGTTCCCGGCCACGACCAGCGCGATTTCGAATTCGCCAACAAGTACGGCCTGCCGATCGTGCAGGTGGTCAAGCTGCGCGAGCCGCGCAACGAAGAAGAGCAGACCTGGGATGCCACCCACTGGCGCGATTGGTACACCGACAAGAGCCGCGAGCTGGAGCTGATCAATTCGGCCGAGTTCGATGGCCTGGATTTCGGCGGCGCCTTCGAAGCACTGGCCGAGCGCTTCGAGCGCAAGGGCCAGGGCCAGCGCCGGGTCAATTACCGCCTGCGCGACTGGGGCGTGAGCCGCCAGCGTTACTGGGGCTGCCCGATTCCGGTGATCTATTGCGCCAAGTGCGGCGCAGTGCCGGTACCGGAAGACCAGTTGCCGGTGGTACTGCCGGAGAACGTGGAATTCTCCGGAACCGGTTCGCCGATCAAGACCGATCCGACCTGGCGCCAGACCACCTGCCCGGACTGCGGCGGCCCGGCCGAGCGCGAAACCGATACCTTCGACACCTTCATGGAATCGAGCTGGTATGTGGCGCGCTACACCAGCCCGAAGGCGCGCGACATGGTCGACCGCCGCGCCAATTACTGGATGCCGGCCGACCTGTATGTGGGCGGCATCGAGCACGCGATCCTGCACCTGATGTACTTCCGCTTCTATCACAAGCTCATGCGCGATGCGCGGCTGGTGGACAGCGACGAGCCGGTGACCAATCTGCTCACCCAGGGCATGGTCATCGCCGACACCTTCTATCGCGATGCCGACAATGGCGGCAAGGACTGGATCAACCCGGCCGACGTCGAGATCCAGCGCGACGAGCGTGGCCGCGTCACCGGTGCGGTGCTGATCGCAGACGGCCAGCCTGTGCAGATCGGCGGCACCGAGAAGATGTCCAAGTCCAAGAACAACGGCGTGGACCCGCAGTCGATGGTGGCCAAGTACGGCGCTGATACGGTGCGGCTGTTCTCGATGTTCGCTGCACCGCCGGAGCAGTCGCTGGAGTGGAACGAGGCCGGCGTGGACGGCATGGCGCGCTTCATGCGCCGGCTGTGGGCGCAGGTACACAAGCATGTGGGCGAGGGCACGGCGGTCGCGCTGGATGTCGCCGCATTGAGTGCCGAACAAAAGGCGATCCGCCGCAAGACCCACGAAACCATCGGCAAGGTCGGCGACGACTATGGCCGCCGCCACAGCTTCAACACCGCCATTGCCGCAGTGATGGAATTGTCCAACGCGCTGGCCAAGTTCGACGACGCCAGCGAACAGGGCCGCGCGGTGCGCCAGGAAGCGCTGGAAGCGATGGTGCTGCTGCTCAATCCGATCACCCCGCACGCCAGCCACGCGTTGTGGCAGGTCCTGGGCCGTGGCGAGACGCTGCTGGAGAACGTGGCCTTCCCGCAGGCCGATGCCAGCGCGCTGGTGCGCGATGCGTTGACGCTGGCAGTGCAGATCAACGGAAAATTGCGCGGCACGATCGACGTCGCTGCCGACGCGACCCGCGAACAGATCGAAGCGCTGGCGCAGGCCGAGCCGAACGCCGCCAAGTTCCTCGAAGGCCTGAGCGTGCGCAAGATCATCATCGTGCCGGGCAAGATCGTGAACATCGTCGCGGGGTAAGCCTTGCCGATCCGTTGGGTTGCCTTCGCCGGCCCGGGCAGTGCGCCGGATCGGCGTGGCAACGGGGTTGTATGGTGGCGGGGCGTTCCAGCGCGCATGTGTGTGCTGACGCGGTCAGGACGCATCGGTGATGTTGCCGCTGTGGCTGCTGCACACCGCACCGGCGTGCGATGTGCGGGCGTGCCGTTGCGACGGCTCTGGTCATGCACTGCGTGGGCGCGCGGCAACACCGAAGGCGAGAGGTGACCGGCGCGAAGCGCCAGGCGTCTGCGGCGTTTGTTCCATCAGTGCGTGACGACGCGCTGCTGGGCTTTTTAGGGAAACCACTGCATCGGCGCGTGGCGTGGCTTACGTGGGCACGGCTTTCGTTTTCGACACTGCCCTTCGCTGGCGCGCACGGGCGCTTGGGGGAGTTTGCAGCGGTTTCTGACCATCCGTTTCACTGGCGCGTGGCGACGCGTTTTTCATTCCTGGGGCGCCGCAGTTTTTCGCGGCGCCCTCTCAAGCCCCGTTCACGCGGTCTCGGGCAGGCTAGCCGCCTGTTGCCGCCGCCGGGGCGCTCATCCAGACTGTGCCCATGATTCGATTTCCTACTGCCTTCGCTGCGTCCCTCGTGCTCGTCTCGAGCCTCACCGCCTGCGGCTTCCATTTGCGCAATGCGCTGGCGTTGCCGCCCGATACACCGGCGGTGAAGGTGCAGTCCGCCGTGCAGTACAGCGAGCTGGCCAAGCTGTTGCGGCGGGGTCTCAAGGCCTCCGGTGCCACGCTGGCCGACGATGATGCCAAGACCGGCTTTGCGCAGGTGCAGGTGTTGTCCGAGCGTTGGGGCGATCTGCCGATCGCCATCGACAGCCAGGGCCGTGCACAGGAATACAGCCTGCGCTACGCGGCCATTTTCACCGTCACCACCGCCAACGGCTCGGTGCTGGTGCCGCAGCAGGTGATCGAGCTGTCGCGCGATTACGTGTCGCCACCGGTGGACGCCACCGGTACGGCAACCGAGCGCGAAATCCTTGCCGACGAACTGCGCAGGGACATGTCGGCCTCGATCCTGCGCCGTATCGACAGCGTGGTGCGGGCACGCCTGCAGCGCGGGGAAGGTCTGGAGAGCACGCCGACCGCGCCATTGCCGCCGGCCCCGACGGCGCCAGCGCAGCCGACCACGACGCCCGAATCCAGCGTGCCGGCCTCGTTGCCGCCCGCGTCCACGTCGGGCAATTAAGCCGCGCCCCGCGTTTCCGGTCATGGAACTTCGCCCAGAGCAGCTGGCCGGCCAGTCCAGCCAGCCATTGCAGCCGGTGTATCTGATCGCCGGCCCCGAGACCTTGCGTGTGCTTGAGGCCGCCGATGCGGTGCGCGCGCGCGCGCGCGCCGAAGGCATCGGCGAACGCGAAGTGTTCGATGCCGATGGCCGCGAGTTCGACTGGAATCAGCTTGACGCCAGCTTCAATGCGCCCAGCCTGTTCAGTCCGCGCCGCCTGGTCGAAGTGCGCCTGCCCAGCGGCAAGCCCGGCAAGGACGGGGCCGAGGTCATCAGCCGCTTCTGCGCCAACCCGCCGCCGGACGTGGTGCTGCTGATCACCGCCAACGACTGGAGCAAGGCGCATCACGGCAAGTGGGCGGAGGCGGTCGGCCGCATCGGTACCATCGCAGTGGCTTGGGCCATCAAACCGCACGAACTGTCCGACTGGATCGAGCGCCGCCTGCGCGCGCACGGCCTGCGCGCCGACGCCGCTGCCGTGCAGCGCCTGAGCGAGCGGGTGGAAGGCAACCTGCTCGCCGCCGCGCAGGAAATCGACAAGCTCGCCCTGTTGGCCGACGGCAAGACGCTGGATCTGGAGGCGATGGAATCGCTGGTGGCCGATGCCGCGCGCTACGACGTGTTCCGGCTGGCCGAAACCACTTTTTCCGGGCAGCCGGCCGCGGTGATCCGCATGCTTGCCGGCCTGCGCGGCGAAGGCGAGGCGGTCGCCGCGCTGATGCCGATCCTGATCAAGGAACTGCTACGCACCGCGTCATTGGCGAAGGTGCAGGCCAACGGCGGCAACCTGGCTGCCGAAATGAAGGCACAGGGGCTGTGGGAGTCGCGCCAGGCGCCCTTCAAGCGCGCGCTGCAGCGTCACCCCGAACCGCACCGCTGGGAACGCTTCGTCGCTGAAGCCGGGCTGGTCGATCGCATGGCCAAGGGCCGCGCCGACGGCGATGCCTGGGTTGGTCTGGAACGCCTGCTCGTGGCCGTGGCCGAAGCCCGCGCGGTGAGATTGTTGGCGTGAAGGCTAGGGATGCCGGGACCCGGGACCCGGGACCGGGGAGCCGGGAAGGGCAGGGTGACCGGCAGCGAGCCCATTCCGACCAGCTTGCGCAGGCCAGCCCCGCAATCAGCGCTTCCGGATCGCAGGAACAGCAACGCTCCCATCCCGACCACGTTGCGGACCCCGGCTCTTCCGATTCCCGAATCCCGAATCCCGATTCCCAGCTCCATCTTTATTACGGCGGCACCTTCGATCCGATCCACCTGGGCCATCTGGCCATCGCCTGCGCGGCGCGCGACGAACTGGGCGCGTGCGTACGGCTGGTGCCGGCTGCCGACCCGCCGCATCGTCCTGCACCCGGTGCCACCGCCACGCAACGTGCGCAGATGCTGAAACTGGCGCTGGCCAACTATCCAGGGCTGCAACTGGATACCCGCGAACTGCAGCGCGCCGCGCATTGCGATGCGCCGTCCTACACGGTCGATACCCTGCGCGGGCTGCGTGCCGAACTCGGCCCTGCGGCGCCGATCGCCTGGTTGCTCGGCGCCGATGCCTTCGCCGGGCTGCACCACTGGCATCAGTGGGAGGCGTTGTTCGGGCTGGCGCATTTCGTGGTTGCCGCCCGACCGGGCACACCATTGACGCTGGCCGACGCACCGCAGCTGGCCACGGCGGCGCAGGGCCGCTGGGTCGCCGGCGCCGACGAGCTGGTCGGCGCGCCGGCCGGCCGCCTGTATCTGCTGCATCAGCCCCTGCATGGCGAATCGGCCAGTGCGGTCCGGTCACGCATCGCCACCGGTGCGCAATGGCAGAGTCTGGTGCCGCCGCCGGTGGCCGGAATGATCCAGCGCGAAGGCCTGTACCGCAGCGTCCGCCCGGCTACCTGAACACGCGTCCGGCCGGACCGGCCTATAATTCACGCCAATTCCATCGAGTTGCCGCTTTGACCAGCCAAGCCCAAGTCATCAAGACCTCCCTCCCGAACCCGCCGCCATCCGTGCCGGCCCTGTTGGCGACCGTGCGCGAGGCTGTCGAAGAACTCAAAGCCAAGGACGTGGTCGAGATCGATGTGCGCGGCAAGTCCAGCGTCTGCGACTACATGGTGGTGGTCTCCGGCACCTCGACCCGCCACGTCAAGTCGATCGCCGACGAAGTGGTCAAGTTCGCCAAGCGCCTGGACGTGATGCCGCTGGGCGTGGAAGGCGAGCGCGAAGCCGAATGGGTGCTGGTCGACCTGGGCGATGTGGTGGTGCATGTGATGCTGCCGCGCGTGCGCGAGTTCTATGCGCTGGAGCGTCTGTGGACCGTGGGCGATCAACGTCCGTCCGACGAAGACGAGTCCGACGAACTGCGCTGAGTCTGCGCAGGCGCGCAGCATTCGTGCAGAGTCAATAACGGCGCCCTTGGGCGCCGTTATCGTTTGGGACGTTCGCTGCGCAATCGGCCGGCGTCGTGCATTCCTGAGCCACGCGCCGTTCGGGGCATGCACACCGCCGGCGCGTGGCGCCATGCGGTTACAGCGGTCCGCGTTCCCACGGCCCGGTGATGGCCAGGGTGATGCCCGGCGTCTGGATGTTGACGAACAATGTGCGCGCCAACGGGTCCCAGCACGCGCCGCAGAACTCGGTGTCGCGGTAGTCGCCTTCGGCAATGGTCTTGCCGGCATCGGCAATCTGCTGCGAGGTCAGCTGTACGTTGTTCTTGGCCAGATAGAACGACTGGCCGTTGCGCGTCAGGCCGAGCAGACGCGCGCCAGGGCCGTATTCGTCCGGGCTTTCGCCGCCGTCTTCGCACAACACCACGCCGCCGCGCGCACTCACCGTCACATTGTCCGGATTGTGCGCGGCCAGCTGATTGCCGCTGACGAACAGCGCGCTCAGGCGTTGGGTAAACAGGTCCAGCACCCACACCGCACCGTTGCCGTAACCGCGACGACCCTGCGCATCCACGCCGGTGCTGGTGTCGACGATGAACATCTTGCCGTAGCTGTACCAGATGCCTTCGCCGCGGCTCATGCGCAGCGCGCCATCGGCCCAGGCCTGTGCGAACGGGCCGCTCAGGGTGTCGTTGGCGCCGATATCGGCAAAGCCGGCCGGCGCGGCGATGCTGTCCAGGTCGGGCTCGGAGATATCCACCCATTCGAGCTGGAATTGCTGGCCGATGCTGGCCACGGTGAGGTCGGCATTGCGGCGCCCGCGCACGCGCGCGGCTTGTAATCGCCCGCCGTTTTCCAGCGAGCCGTTGCGGCCGCGGCGGTCGTTGGGAACGAAGCGGTACAGGCCGGCCTTGTTGCGGTCGTCTTCGGTGAGATAGACGATACCGGTGCGCGGATCGACCGCCACCGCTTCGTGGCTGAAACGGCCAAGTCCCACCAGCGGGCGGCCGGTGGTGCGGTGGCTGTCCGGGTCCACCTCGAACACATAGCCATGCTTGCGGCCGGTGCTGGAGACCGCATTGGTCTTGATCTCTTCGCAGCTCAGCCAGGTGCCCCATGGCGTAGGGCCGCCGGCGCAGTTGACCAGCGTGCCGCCCAGGCTCGGCTCCAGGCTGCCCCAGCCGCGCCGGCCATAACTGAGCGTGGTGGTGCCGCCGCCGGCCTGTTGAGTACCGCTGACGGTGCCGGTGTCGTACATCGCCGGGGCGCGGAACGGGCTGCCCGCGCCGCGTTCGTGGTTGCGGATCAGCACGTATTCCAGGCCGCGCAACGGGTCGCTGCCGGGACGCCAGTCGGGTCGGCGCAGGCCGACCACGGCCATGCCGTCATGTCGGTCGGGGCAGGGCTGGCCGTCGTCCATGCGGTCGCCGCTCCAGCCGAACGAGCGATAGCTGAAACCCTGTGGCAGCTGCAGCAGTGGCAAACCGGTGCTCTGGTCGGCGACCGGGGCGAGTGGGCCGTACCGGCTCGGGACCGGTGCAAGTTGCGTGGAGGGCGAGGTGGCGGCCTGGGCCTGGCGCGACTGCAGCGCGCTCAAGCTGCCAAGGGCGCCGGCGGCCATGACGGCAGCACTGCCCTTGAGAACCTGGCGGCGGGCGGGATCGAAAATCGGCATCGAACGACTCCTGCGTGGCTGGGTGGTCGGGCGACACTAATTGCCAGCTGTAACCACACCATGACACGCAGTGACAAATCGCCGCGGGCTGCCCGGGCTGTGACGCGGATATCATGTCGCCATGAAATGCCGACTCATCGCTACCGGCGAGCGCGCACCGAGCTGGGTGGCGCAAGGTTTTGCCGAATATCAAAAGCGTCTTTCGCACTGGATGCCGCTGGAGCTGGTCGAGATCGAACCCGGCATGCGCGGCAAGGGCCGCGATGCGCAGCGCGCGACCGACGACGAAGGCCGCCGCGTGCTCGCCGCGCTGCCGAAAAACGCCTACGTGGTGGCGCTTGATGTGCCGGGGCGCCCGCTCAGTTCCGAGCAGCTCGCCCAGCGCATGGAGCATTGGCGCGGGCAGGGCCGCGACCTGGCGTTTCTCATCGGCGGCCCGGAAGGCCACGCGGCAGAGGTGCTCAAGAGCGCCAGCGAAAGCTGGTCGATCGGCCCACTCACCCTGCCGCACATGCTGGTGCGCCTGATCGTCGCCGAGCAGCTGTATCGCGCCGCGGCGATGCTGGCCAACCATCCGTATCACCGCGCATAAGAGCGGCTGACGAAACGTGTGTGCAGCGCCATATCGATGCGGCGGCTGCGGTTGCAGGCCGCCGCATCCGGTCGCCGCTCAATTCAGCGAGAAACTCACCGGCACCAGACCATAGGCCTGCACGGCCTGACCGTTCTGCATCGCCGGCTGGAAGCGCCAGTTGCGCAGCACCTGGCTACGCGCGGCCAGGTCGAGCATGCGATGACCACTGCTGGTCTGCACGCTGACTTCGGCCGGACGCCCATCGGTGCCGACCAGGACGCGCAGCAGGACCGTGCCTTGCTGACCTGCGCGCAGTGCGGCCGCCGGATAGCTCGGCGCTGGCGAACTCAGATACTGCAATCGACCTGCTTCGATCGGTCCACTGGGTGCGGTGGTCGTCGGGGCACTGTCTGCAACGACGTCGGAGACCGTTGCGGCAACGGCAGACGGTGCGCTGTCGACCAGGGATGTTTCACTGACCACCGGAGTCTGTACCGGCAGCGGGAGCGACTTGGTCGGTGAATGCGTTTTCGGCGTGAACGTTACTTCGACTGGAAACGCCAGCGGTGGCGGCGGCGTCGGGATGCTGACCGGCATGAGCCAGCGCTCTTTTGGCGCGGTCTGCCGTGGAATGGCCCGGTGCGAGAGCGGAATCAACAACAACCCGCCCGCCAGGAGGTGCAATGCCACGGCCGTGCTCATCGCCAGAACGCGCGAGGGGTCGATGCCAAGGGGACGGGAAGAAACCTGCGATTGCGTGCGAACCATCATCCACCTCCAGAACGGAACTGCGGAAAGGACCAGCGCGACCCGGACGCACATCACCATCCGGTAGCGTAGGTTTACCGCAGCGGTAACGACCGCACAAGCGCCACGCACGATTGCGTGGCTGCGCCGAACCGTCAACGCGGCACGCGTCATCCTTGTAATGCTCGGCGATACCTCGCCGCTCACGCGTGTCGCATGGGTCAGCCGCGGCACTCATCCGCGCAAACGAAACGCCCAGCCGAAGCTGGGCGTGGATCGAAGAAAAGCCCAGCCCTTTGCAGGGCTGGGGAAGCGACGCTGACGGGAGAGTGCGTCAGTAGTCGTACGACACGGAGAACATGGCGTAACGCGGCTGGGTGAAATAAAGCCCCATTCCGTAGGTATTGGACAGCGTGAAGGCACTATCCTCCCAGGTCGAATCCACCTGCAGCGGCTTGCGTTCGTTGAAGATGTTGAAGGCCTGCAAGGTCATGGCGAGCTTGTTGTCCGCGAACGCCGGGCGATAGGTCAGGCCCAGGTCGACGATCTTGGTCCACGGCAACCGGCCCGCATCGCCCGGACGCGACGGTTGGCCATTGCAGGTGTGGTACGAAGAACCATAGCCCACCGGATCGCCGGCATCGGAATCTTCGCTGATGCCGTTGATGCTCACATATCCCAGGCAGGATTTCGGGGTGCCGGACAGGATGCGGATATTGCCCGCGATCAGCCATTCGGGTGCGATCTGATAGGAGCC
Organism: Xanthomonas citri pv. citri; assembly: GCF_000961215.1. Classification (NCBI taxonomy): domain Bacteria; kingdom Pseudomonadati; phylum Pseudomonadota; class Gammaproteobacteria; order Lysobacterales; family Lysobacteraceae; genus Xanthomonas; species Xanthomonas citri. The sequence continues at coordinate 3,241,401 of NZ_CP008998.1, read as the reverse complement.
GTAAAGCTTGATCTGATGGCGGCGATCGTTGGCCAGATACCCGCCCGAGTACCACATCAGCGCAGCAGCGTCCCAATCCTGGGTCTTGGACACATCGGTCTGCCCGATATCGGATTTCACCTGGCCCTCGGTATTGCCGAAGTTGCGCGACCAGGTGTAGTCGATACGGCCTTCCCACTTGCCGTCGAATGGATGCTGCAGGAACAGGTCCACCGCCAGGTACGTGCGCTTGGCCTTCTTGTCGAAGCCCCAGTCCGACGGCGACATCGTCACCGAGGTGCGGCCCGAGCCATCGAGATTGGCGAGGCTGAAGGAATTGGTTTCGCCGGGATTGAAGATGATGCAACCGGGCACGTTGACGGTGCTCGGGTCGACGCCCGATGCCGTCAACTTTGTCCGCATGCGGTCCGCATCGCAGACGTCGTCGATGGTGGCGCCGAGCGTGCGATAGGTGGCCTTGGCGCCGGTGACCCAACTCTCGCCCAGGGTCTTGTCGAAGCCAAGCATGAACTCGTCCTGGTACATCGACTTCAGGTCGGTGGCGGCGATGCCGGCGGCATCCGGTGCCTGGCCGCATTCCAGATTGGACGACACGATGTTGCCCGAACAGGAGAACCCGGCGGATGGATCCACTGCGACCGGCGTCAGTCCGGTCGGGCTGCCTTGCGCATCGATGCCGGAGTAGGTGAAGTATTCGCGCGTGAAAGTGGACGGCGATGCGCCACGGATGGCCACGCTGTTGGGCAACGCCAGGTAATAGCGACCTGCGTTGCCGTACACCTTCAGCGACGAGTCGCCGAACACATCCCAGCTCAGTCCCAGGCGCGGCGCCCATTGGTCGCCACTGGTCACGTAAGCCTCGCCCGCATCGTTGAAGTTGGTGAACTTGTCGTTGCGGATACCCAATGTCAGCAACAGCTTGTCGTTGACTTGCCACTTGTCCTCGAGGAAGTAAGCCTTCTGCGCGACTGACATGCTGGTCGCCGTATTGAACACCGAGCGATACACGTAGTAGCCGTTGCCACCGGCCGGACCCACGCCCAGTGCAGCGCTGATGGGCGAGGTGGGGCGGGAAGAGCGGCCATAGATCCAGCGGTAGCCTGGACCCGTGGTGATGACGCCCTCGTTGTTGGCATTGAAATACATGTTGTCCACGCCTGCGGTCAGTGTGTGGCTGCCCAGCACGTATTCCAGATCGATGCGCAGGCCGCGCGTCTTGTTTTCGCCGTCGCGTGCCTGGCTGGAGGTCTGGTTGTTGCGTATCTCGCTGCCACCGGTGATGGCCGGGTCCTGCAGATTGGTGTTGGTCAGCAGCGGTGCGGTGCTGGGGTTGTTGCGGAAGTCGGTCTGGCGGCTCTTGCCGTAAGTGGCGCTCAGTGTCAGATCGTCGGTGATATAGCTGGTGTACTTGCCGATGTAGTAGCGGTCGTTGACCTTGACCGTATCGGCGAATGCGCCGTTGGCGTCGCTGACAACGTCCGGGTATCCGTTGAAATCGGTATAGGCACCGCCTTCGCGAGAATTGTTCTTGACGCCGGTCAGTTCGAGAATATTGCTGTCGTTGATGTTCCAGTCGATCTTGGCGTAGACCTTCGGCTCATCAATGCGATAGTTGTTGCGGCCGATGACCGGGTCGTCCCTGCGTGCAGTGGAAACGCCTTCGGTGCGTTCCTGCTCTGCGGCAACGAACACGAACAGGCGGTCTTCGACCAGCGGGCCGCCAGCGTAGACGCTGTAGACCGTGTTCCAGAAGGTGTCGTCCTTTCGGCTGCGGTAAAGCGTGCCTGGCAGGCTTTCGTCGCTGTACTCATAGCCGGCAGGCGGTGCGGTATCGGGGTAGAAGACATTTTTGTAGTCGCTGGACAGCGACCTCGGACGCCACAAGGCCTGCGCGCCAAAATGCCACTCGTTGGTGCCACGCTTGCCGACCTGGCTGAGCACGCCACCGGCCGAGCGGCCGTAGCGGGCGCTATAGCCGCCGGTATACGTTTCCTGCTGATCGATGGCACCAAACGGCAGGGTGACACCGCCGATGTTGGTCAGCGGATTGGAGCTGAGATAGCCATTGAGGTAATAGGCGTTTTCGGTAACGCCGGCGCCGCCGAAGGAAATGGCGTTGCCGAAATAGCCGCTGCCTTGCACCGCACCGGGCGACAACAGCGCGATCGCTTCGCCCGAGCGCGCCAGCGGCAGGCGTTGCAATTGCTCGGCCGTGATGACGGTGCGTGAAGCAGTGGCGGAGACGTCCACCGGCGAGATGTTCTTGCCGGTCACCGTGATGGTGCCCAGGGTGGCAGTGTCGTCGGACGCATTGCTGCTGCCGAAGGACACATCGGTGCCGGCGCCGACGCGCAGCGCGATGTTCTTGCGGGTCTCGGCGGCCTGGCCTTCGCGCTGCAGGGTGACGGTGTAGGTGCCCACCGGAAGGTTGCCGATGGCATAACGGCCATTGGCATCGACGGTTGCAGTGCGCGTCAAACCGGTGTCGCTCTGCGCGGTGACCGTGGCGCCTGCACTGGCCGGCGCGCTTCCGTAGATGCCGGCGGTCGTGCTTTGCGCGGCCGCAGTGCCGGTGGCGAGCATGCCCACGGCGCCGCTCAGGGCAAGCGCAAGCATGCTGATGCGGCCATAGCGCGCAGGCGACGTGGAACGAAACGGGCGGCGTTGCCGCGCGGCGTGGCTGGTCATCTCTATCGCTCTCCAGATGGGCGCCGTCACGAAGATGACGGTGCGCTGACAACCGATGCTAGAGAGCGGTCGCGCCTGCTTAAAGAATAATTTCGCTAAATTTCATGTTTTTTTAAGCACAAACAGCTAAAAACGCGTATTCAGACCAGGTCCTCATGACTCTGGGCACTTGCAGCCAGGCAATCTTTTTGTTTCTTAGGGGAAATATGGCTGGCTCCCAGTCACTGGCAACCACCATCGACTGGCGGCGGCCAGAAGTGAGGTGCGCTCTACCAAGCGTGCAAACGACATTGCCCTCCGAAGAGGGCAATGCAAACGCAACACGTGAGGCTTGAGGGTGGGGCTACCCTGTCAACGCCCCAGTTCGAACGTCACATCCAGGTTGATCGACAAGGTGCTCTCGCCGGGGGCGACCGGGGTGTCCATCTCGGCCTTTGCCGAGCGCATCGAGGCGGCCATCATCATCGGGCGAACCGCGCCGCCGCTGCGGCCCTCGGAGATGCTGACGATGCGGCGCACCTTCAGCCCAAGCGATTTCGCATAAGTGTCGGCGCGCGCCTGGGCCTTCTTCAGTGCGGCAACGCGGGCTTCATCGTAGACCGGCTCGGGTTGGTCGATCGAAAAACTGGGGCCGTTGATGTCGTTGGCGCCTTGCGCGACCAGGGCGTCCAGCACCTTGCCCAGGCGCGTGATGTCGCGCACCTTGAGGCTGACCGTGTTGCTGGCCTGGTAGCCGTTGATCTTGGGCGCTTCGTTCTCTTTGTAGGTGTACTGCGGGCTCAGATTGATGCCGCTGGTCTGCACGTCTTTGTCGGCGATGCCGGCGGCCTTGACGGCGGCCATGACCTTGCTCATCTGCTCGGCATTCTGGCGCATGGCGGCATTGCCGTCGGCGGCCTGGGTGACCACCCCGGCAGACAGCGTGGCGATGTCCGGCACACGCTTGGCCTCGGCCTCGGCCGATACGTTGAGCAGGGTGCCGTCGCTGGGAATGGTATAGCTCGACGCAGGTTGGGCGTGGGCAGTCATGGCGGTTCCGGCAGCGATGGACAGGGCCAGCAACAACGGCTTGAGATGGGTACGCATGAGATCTCCTTGTCTGTGTGGCGAGCGTGTTGGCAGGTCGATGAATATGTTGTGAGTCGAGCACGGCCACGCCGTCGGCAACGGTGTGTGCGTTCACCAGGCAAGCGGGCGAGTGCGGGCAACAGGTATGCTGGACGGATGCTCTATCTCGCTTCCCGTTCGCCGCGCCGACAAGAACTCCTGCAACGCCTGGATGTGCCGTTCCAGACATTGCAACTGGATGTGCCCGAGCTGCGCGCAGCCGATGAATCGCCCGACCAGTACGTGCAGCGCGTCGCGTTGGAGAAGGCCCACGCCGGGCTGGCGCTGGTACAGGCCGCCGACCCCGACGCCATCGTGCTGGGTTCCGATACCGAAGTGGTGCTGGGCGAGCGGGTGTTCGGCAAACCGGTCGATGTGGACGATGCCATCGCCATGCTGCGTGAGTTGTCCGGTCGCACCCACCAAGTGCTCACGGCGGTGGTTCTAGTCTGCGCACAGCGCGCGCCGGCGCGGGCATTGGTGGTGTCGGAGGTCGCCTTCGACACCCTCGATGATGCGCAGATCGCCGCCTACGCCGCCTGCGGCGAGCCGATGGGCAAGGCTGGCGCCTATGCGATCCAGGGCCGCGCCGAGCGCTTCATCCGCCATCTGTCCGGAAGCTATTCCGGCGTGATGGGATTGCCGCTGTACCACACCTCGCAGTTGCTCACAGCCTTCGGAGCGCATTGATGTCGGAAGAGATTTTGGTCAACGTCACCCCGCGCGAGACCCGTGTGGCGGTGATCGAGAACGGCATGCTGCAGGAGTTGCATATCGAGCGCGGCTGGCGGCGGGGCGTGGTGGGCAATATCTACAAGGGCAAGGTGCAGCGGGTGATGCCGGGCATGCAGGCTGCCTTCGTCGAAGTGGGGCTGGAGCGTGCCGCGTTCCTGCACGCCAACGACGTGGTCCGTCTGGCACCGGCGCCGGCCAGCGTGGTCGATACCGAAGAGACCCCGATCCCGCCGCCGCCGCCGGCGTCGGTGCCGATCGTGGAGCTGCTGCGCGACGGCCAGGAGATCGTGGTGCAGGTGGTCAAGGATCCGATCGGCACCAAGGGTGCGCGGTTGACCACCCAGATCAGCATTCCTTCGCGCTATCTGGTGCTGCTGCCGCAGTCCAAGGTCGTTGGGGTGTCGGCGCGCATCGAAGACGAAGCCGAGCGGCTGCGCCTGAAGACCATCGTCAGCGAGGTCTCGGCCCAGCATGGCGGCTTTGGCTACATCATCCGCACCAATGCCGAAGGCCAGCCGGCCGAGGCACTGGCCGAGGACATCGCCTACCTGTCGCGGGTCTGGAACGTGGTGGAGCGCCGCGGCCGCGAAGCGCCGCCGTGCAGCATCATCTACGAAGACCTGAGCTTGCCGCTGCGTGCGGTGCGCGACCTGATCCGCCGCGACGTGGAAAAGGTCAAGGTCGATTCCAACGAGACCTTCGTGCAACTGCAGGCCTTCGTTGCCAAGTACATGCCGGTGCTGGCCGAGCGGCTGGAGCTGTACACCGGCGACCGCCCGATCTTCGACCTGTACGGCGTCGAAGACGAGATCGGGCGCGCGCTGAACAAGCAGGTGCCGCTCAAATCCGGCGGCTATCTGGTGATCGACCAGACCGAGGCGATGACCACAATCGACGTGAACACCGGTTCGTTCGTCGGTCAGCGCAATCTCGAAGAAACCGTCTTCCGCACCAACCTGGAAGCCGCGCAGGCGGTGGCGCGGCAACTGCGCCTGCGCAACCTGGGCGGCATCATCATCATCGACTTCATCGACATGGACGACTCCGAGCACCGCCGGCAGGTGCTGCGCACCCTGGAAAAAGCGCTGGCGCGCGATCACGCCAAGACCACCGTGTACGAGTTCTCGCCGTTGGGCCTGGTGGAGATGACCCGCAAGCGCACCGTCGAAAGCCTGGAGCGCCAGCTCTCGGAAACCTGCGGCCAGTGCGGCGGAAGAGGCACCATCAAGACCGCCGAAACGGTGACCTACGAAATCTTCCGCGAGATCACCCGCGCCGTGCGCCAGTTCGATGCCGCGCGCCTGCTGGTGATCGCCTCGTCCAAGGTGGTCGCGCGCATCACCGATGAGGAATCGGCAGCCGTCGCCGAGCTGGAGGAGTTCCTCGGCAAGAGCATCCGCTTCCAGTCCGACGACCAGTACCTGCAGGAGCAGTTCGATGTGGTGCTGTTGTGAGGCCGGGAATGGAGAATGGGGAGTGGGGAATGGGTGTGGAGCAACAGCCGCTCCACGGGACCTTTGGTACCACTTCAACTTCGTTGCGCAGGCGGGCGGCTAACCGGTCGTGCGCCTGCGCTGGTGCTCTTACGATTCCCTATTCCCCATTCCCCATTCCCAGCCGTTAATGCCCACCCCGCTGCGCCGCCGTCTCCGTCTGTTTCGCCGCTATGCGATCACTGCCTGCGCGCTTGCGCTGGTGGCGGTCGCGTTGTTGGTGGGCGCGGCCAGCCAGGCGCTGCCGTTGGCCGAGGAACATCCGCAGCAGATTGCGCAGTGGCTGAGCCAGCGTGCCGGTCAGCCGATTGCGTTCGATCGGCTGCAAACCGAATGGACCCGGCGCGGTCCGCTGCTGCGGCTGGATGGGTTGCGCATCGGTCGGCACGGCGAGGTGCGCGTTGGCCAGGCCGAGGTGCTGCTGGCGATGTACGCCGGGTTGCTGCCGGGCCATTCGCTGACCGAAATACGCCTGCGTGGCCTGGCGCTGACCTTGCAGCGTAGCGATGACGGTGTGTGGTCGGTCCAGGGCATGCCCAGCGGCGGGAACTCCGATCCGTTGGATGCGCTGCGCCGGCTTGGCGAGATCCAGCTGGCCGAAGCGCGCCTGCATGTGGCCGCGCCTTCGATCGGCTTGGACACCACGCTGCCGCGCATCGACCTGCGCCTGCGCGTCAGCGGCTCGACCGTGAAAGTGGGTAGCCGTAGCTGGATCGATCTCAAGCGCGCGCCGCTGACGGCGGTGCTGGAATTCGATCGCGACAGCGGCGACGGCAGCGCCTATGTGCAAGCCGACCCGGCCGACCTGTCCGCATGGGCGTCGCTGCTGCAGTTCGGCGGCATGCGCGTGGATGGTGGTGGGGGGCGCTTGCAGGCCTGGGCGCAACTGCGCGCACGCCGGATCGCTGCGGTGAACGTGGATGTCGACCTGCAGCAGCTACGCCTGTCCGGGGCCGCGCTGCCGGACGAGACCGCGCGGCGCACGCTCACCTGGGAACGGCTGCAGGCGCGTGCGCGCTGGCAGGCCATCGATGGCGGCTGGCGCGTGGACGCGCCGCTACTGCGCCTGGGCCAGGCGGCGCAACTGCAGCGCCTGGACGGGCTGAGCATTGCCGGCGGGCGCCGCTACGCGGTGATGGGCAGGCATGTGGATGCCTCGGGCCTGATCGCAGCGGCCGCCCTGAGCGAGCAGTTGTCGCCGGCCTTGCGGCGCTGGCTGAGCCTGTCCAAACCGCAGCTGCGCGTGGCCGACCTGCAGGTCGCCGGCGAGCCGGGCGGCGCACTGCGCGCGCAGGGCCAGATCGAGGAGCTGGGGTTTTTGCCGGTGGGCAATGCGCCTGGCATCAGTGGCCTGCGCGGCACCATCGATGGCGATGCGCAGGGCGTCGAGCTGGACCCCGCGCCCGACGCCACGCTGCGTTTCGATTGGCCGACCGGCTTTGGCGTGGTGCACGAGATCCAACTGGCCGGCAAGATCGTCGGCTGGCGCGAAGGTGCTGGCTGGCAGGTCGCCACCCCGGCGCTGCGTGTGCAGGGCAAGGACTACGGCGCCAACGTGCGTGGCGGGCTGTGGTTCCAGGGCGATGGCAGCCGCCCGCGCATGCAGCTGGCGGCCCAGCTGGACGATGTGGCGCTGCCGGTGGCGCGCAAGTTCTGGATCCGCTCCAAGATGAGCGAGGCCGCCATCGACTGGCTCGACATGGCCGTCGCCGGCGGTACCGTCACCGGCGGCACTGGCCTGGTCAGCGGCGATCTGGACGATTGGCCTTTCGACAATAACGACGGGCGCTTCGAAGCGTTCGGGCAGATCCGCGATGGCGTGATCCGCTTTCAGCCGGACTGGCCGGCGATGGAGCAGGTCCAGGCCAACCTGAGCTTCATCGGCAACGGCTTCTCGCTGCACGGGCAGGGCGATCTTGCCGGTACCCCGATCGCGCAGCTGGAAGCTGGCATTCCCAGCTTTGCCACCTCCGAACTCTACGTCCGCGCCTCCACGCAGGCCGATGCGGCGCAATTGCTCGGCATGCTGCGCAAGAGTCCGCTGGAGCGGCGCTATGGCGACACCTTGCGCAATCTCACCGTGTCCGGGCCGGCCGCCGTGACCTTCGACCTGCTGCGTCCGTTGCGGACGCATGGCGTCGGTGGCCATCTGCAGGGCACGGTGGCTCTACAGGGCGCCAAGCTGGCCGACGCGCGTTGGGATCTGGCCTTCGATCAGGTCAGCGGGCAGGCCGAGTATCGCGACACCGGCTTTGCCGCCGAGCGGTTGAGCGTGCAGCACGAAGGCCGCAGCGGCGAATTGTCGTTGCGCGCTGGCGGGCTGGTGCAGGACCCGAAGCAAGCCTTCGAAGCACGTCTTGGCGCCACCCTGGATGCCAAGGAACTGTTCGACCGTGCACCCCAGATGGAATGGCTGCGCCCGTACGTGCATGGCAGTGCGCCCTGGCAGGTGGGCGTGGATGTGCCGCTGCCGCCGCCGGGACAGACCGATGCGAACGCGGTACTGACGCTGCGCTCCACTCTGGTCGGCACCACGCTGGATCTGCCCGCGCCATTGGACAAGGCAGCCAGCGAGCCACTGGATACCCGGGTCAAGGTTGCGCTGCCGCTGGGCGATGGCGACATCGATGTGGGGTTCGGCAAGCTGGTGGCGCTCAAGGCCAGCAGCCATGGCGCGCAGACCGGCGTGCGTGTGGTGATGGGCACCGATACCGTCACCGAACGGCCACCCGCCAACGGGCTGGTGGTCACCGGCCGTGCCGCGTCGCTGGATGCGATCGACTGGATCAGCCTGGCGCGCGGCAGCAGCGGCGACGCCGACATGCCACCGCTGCCCGGCCAGCCGGCCGTGCCCAGCAAAGACCCGATGCCGTTGCAGCAGGTGGATGTGCAGGCAGACCGGTTGCTGATGATCGGTGGGGTGTTCCCGCAGACGCGTCTGCGTCTGCGCCCCACCCGCGATACCGTGGCGGTGACGCTGGACGGACCCTCGCTGGCCGGCCAGCTCACCGTTCCCAATGCCGACGGCGCAACGGTGCAGGGCACGTTGAAGACCGTGCACTGGCAGCCGGTGGAGGCGCCTGCCGAGCCGGCCGCGCCCGAACCTGGCGACCCATTGGCAGGCGCGTTGCCGGAGCCCGCGCGTCGTGCAGTGGCCGAATTCGACCCGGTGTCGATCCCCCCGCTGGCATTGGATATCGACGATCTGCAGATCGGCAAAATGACCTTCGGTGCGGCCACCCTGCGCAGCAGCCGGCTCACCGATGGCATGCAGGTGGATCAGCTTCAGCTGCGCTCGGACGATCAGAACATCGGCCTCACCGGGGCCTGGCGCGGCAAGGGCGAGGCGGCCAGCACGCGCCTGTCGGCGCGCGTGGACAGCCGCAACCTGGGCAATCTGCTGCAGAACCTCACCCTGGGCGGCCAACTGCGCGGCGGTGAGGGGCAACTGGAACTCAATGCCGGCTGGCAGGGCTCACCAACCGGTTTCGCGCTCGGTTCGCTGGACGGCAACCTCAAGGTCGATGTGCGCAACGGCCAGTTGCTGGAAGTGGACCCGGGCGCCGGTCGCGTGCTCGGCCTGCTGAGCGTGGCGCAGCTGCCGCGCCGGTTGATGTTCGACTTCCGCGATTTCTTCTCCAAGGGGCTGGCCTTCAACAAGCTGGCCGGCGAGGTGCGCTTCGGCGAGGGCTTCGCGCGGACCGATGCCATCCGCATCGAAGGCCCGGCCGCCGACATCGCGATCCGCGGCCAGACCGACCTGCGCGCGCAGACCTTCGACCAGACCGTGGACGTGAACCCCAAGGCCGGCAACCTGCTGACCGTGGTCGGCGCGGTTGCCGGTGGCCCGGTGGGTGCCGCCGTCGGCGCAGCGGCCAACGCAGTGCTCGGCAAACCGCTCGGTGCCATCGGTGCCAAGACCTATCACGTCACCGGGCCGTGGAAAGACCCGCAGGTGGACGTGGTGGAGCGCGAGGCGCGCGAGCGGCCGCCGAGCAAACCGGCCGCGCCCTCCGGCAAGTCCGGCAAGACCGATCCGACGCAGCGCTGACGGAGTCCGTCGGCCTCACTCTGCGGGCGTGTCCTCGCTGCCGGCACGGGTAAACATCGGCAAGCGCAGTCGCGACCGATGCCCCGGCACTGGCGGCTGCGCGGGTGCAGCCACGCCAAGAAAGTAGCCACGCTGCCATTTCTCGCGCGCCGCGGCCGATTGCGCATCGGGCAGGTCATCGAGAAAGCGCGTGCGGCTCCGCGTCCAGTCGGCGTGTTGCTGCGCCAGCTGCGGCGCCTCGGACAGCGGCTTCCACTGCGGCTGCACCTGCTCGATCAACTGTCGCTGCAGCGGGAACAGATGACAGAACGGCTCGCCCGCCTCGAAGCGCACCCGCCCGGGCCGGGTGAAGCGCCAGTTCATGGTGAAGGTATGCGGGCTCCAGTCGGTTTCCACCATGCCGCTCAGCGCGCCGATGCCGTCCTTGGGCCGGTTCAGGGGCCCGGTGACGAACAGGTCGATGCCGGTGTCGGTGCGGAACAGGCACGGGACGTGGAAGGTCAGCACGCCATAGCCGAAGTGGCTGATCGCCGGTGCCTGCGTGTCTGCATCGGCGCTGATGGTGATCGCCGCCAGCGCGTTGCTGCCGTCCCAGCTGGCCTCGAAGCCGGACTGGCAAAGCAGCTCCCAGCCATGCGCGTTGGCGATCGCCAGCGGCAGGCAACGGTAGGCGTAGCGTTGTTCGGTGGCGTCCATCCACGCGCGCTCGTGCGGGGCAGGGCGGATGTCCAGCGTGTGGCCGTCCAGAACGTGGGCGATGAGCTTCATGCGCGGGCGATCGGTGAAGAGCTGACCGACGATGATAGCTGCGCCGCATGTTCAGCCGAACGACTTGTCTCCCCGGCGTCCGGGCCCCATCCTGACCGCATGACCGATAACGCTCTCACTCTGGCCGAAACCCGGCTGCTGCTTCCCTCCGGCCTGGACGCCGGCCATCTCGACCGCACCTTCGGCGCCCTGCTGGGCCCGGGCATCGACTTCGGCGATCTGTATTTCCAGCATTCGCGGCGCGAGAGCTGGAGCGTGGAAGACGGCATCGTCAAGGACGGTGCGCACTCCATCGAGCAAGGCGTGGGCGTGCGCGCAATCGCCGGCGAGAAAACCGGCTTCGCCTATTCCGACGATATCCATCGCGATGCCCTGCTCGAAGCAGCGCAGTCCGCGCGCGCGATCTCGCGCGAGGGCGGCGCGCAATCCACCCGCTCGCTGGTGCGCGGCAGTGGCCGTGCGCTGTACCCGGCCACCGACCCGATCGACGACATGGACAGCGCCACCAAGGTGGACCTGCTGCGCCGGATCGACCAGTTCCTGCGCGCTGCCGACCCGCGCGTCAAGCAGGTGATGGTGAGCCTGTCCGGCGGCGTGGACACGGTGCTGATCGCCCGCAGCGATGGCGTGCTGGCAGCGGACGTGCGCCCGCTGGTGCGCTTGAACGTGCAGGTGATCGTCGAACAGGGCGGCCGGCGCGAATCCGGTTATTCCGGCGGCGGCGGGCGCTATGGCTATGCCGACCTGTTCGCCGACGGCCGCCCGGAAGGCTTCGCGCGCGAAGCGCTGCGCCAGGCGCTGGTGAATCTGGATGCGATCCCGGCGCCGGCCGGGGTGATGCCGGTAGTGCTCGGCCCGGGCTGGCCCGGCGTGCTGTTGCACGAGGCGGTGGGCCACGGCCTGGAAGGCGACTTCAACCGCAAGGGCACCAGCGTCTACGCCGGGCGCATCGGCGAGCGCGTGGCCTCGCCGGGCGTGACCATCGTCGATGACGGCACCCTGGACGGCCGTCGCGGCTCGCTCAATATCGACGACGAAGGCACGCCCAGCCAGTGCACCACGCTGATCGAAGACGGCGTGCTGGTGGGTTACATGCAGGACAGCCACAACGCGCGCCTGATGGGCGTTGCGCCCACCGGCAACGGCCGCCGCGAATCGTTCGCGCACCTGACCATGCCGCGCATGACCAATACCTACATGCGTGCCGGCCAGCACGACCCGGAAGAGATGATCCGCTCGGTCAAGAAGGGCATCTATGCGGTGAACTTCGGCGGCGGCCAGGTCGACATCACCAGCGGCAAGTACGTGTTCTCCGCGACCGAGGCCTACCTGATCGAAGACGGCAAGGTCACCGCACCGGTCAAGGGCGCCACCCTGATCGGCAACGGCCCGGAGACCATGCAGAAGGTACGCATGATCGGCAACGACCTGGCATTGGATGAAGGCGTGGGCGTGTGCGGCAAGGACGGGCAGAGCGTGCCGGTCGGCGTCGGCCAGCCGTCGCTGTTGATCGACGGCATCACGGTTGGCGGAACGCAGGCCTGAGATGCGGGGAATCGGGAATCGGGATAGGGGAATCGCAGCGGCAGGAGCGCAGAGCAGCGCGTCGGGCCTTTGCCGTTTGCCGGTTCAGCAGAGGGGAATCGGGAGTCGGGATTTGGAATTGGCAACGGCTGGGATGGCCGTTGCCTCGATTGATGGATCGAGCGGATCCTTATTCGTCGTCCTCCGACGCCGATTCGCCGTCTTCCAATTCCGAATCCCCACTCTCCAATCCCTGCTCTTGAGACAGGTCGCGCAGCACCTGGAACAGTTCGCGGTAGGCGCGCGGGGGCTTGTTTTTGGCGCGTTCGTGGATCGCGTTGCGTACCAGCTGACGCAGTTGCTGGCGGTCGGCAGCCGGGTAGGCTTCCAGCAGTTCGGCCAGCGCCACGTCGCCTTCGGCGAGCAGGCGTTCGCGCCAGCGCTCGACCCGGTGGATCGCCGCCACTTCGCGGCGCGCGGTGTCGCTATTGGCGTCCAGCGCATCGCGGATCGCGGCCAGGGTCTGCTCGTCCTCGCGGCGCATGTGCTTGGCCAGAAACGCCAATTGCCGCTTGTGCGCGATATGCGAGGTGATCCGCTTGCTCTCTTCGATATGCGGGATCAGCGATTCGGGCACCGGCAACTTGGCCAACTGCGCCGGGGTCAGCGCCACCAGCTTTTCGCCCAGGTCGAAAATCTCCAGCGCCTCGCGCCGCTGCTGGCTGCGGCTGGCGCCGCGAAATTCACCGGTCTCTTCATCGCGTCCGCGCATTGCCACCACATCCCGAAACTTGGTTGATAAACATCTCCGGCCTCGAACGGCCGGGCGTCGGCGGAACAACTCCGCACCGAATTCAAACACTCCGGCCATGGACAGCCGGGCTTTCGCGGACGGATCCGCGTTTCCAAGGATAAAGCATTGAACGTACTCTCCTCCGAAATCCGCGTCACCGACGACAGCCTGCAGCGCCTGGATGCGCTCACCGACATCTCCCAGCGCCTGCTCGAGCGCGCGCGCGCGGCCGGCGCCACGCAGGCCGAAGTGAGCTGCAGCGAAGAGCGCGGCCTGGACGTCAATGTGCGGCTGGGCGATGTGGAGACGGTCGAATCCACGCGCGATCGCGGCATTGCGGTCACGGTCTACTTCGGCAAGCGCAAGGGCAGTGCCAGCACCGCCGACCTGCAGGAGTCCAGCCTGGAATCCACCGTGGCGCAGGCCTGCGCGATCGCCCGCTTCACCGAGGACGACGTGGCCGCCGGCCTGGCCGACCCGGAGTTGATGGCGCGCGAGTTCCCCGAGCTGGATAGCTGGCACCCGTGGGCGCTGGACGCCGACACCGCCGTGGATCTGGCGCTGGCCTGCGAAACCGCCGGCCGCGACGCCGATGCGCGCATCAGCAACTCCGACGGCGCCTCGGCCAGCACCGGGCTCAGCCTGTCGGTGTACGCCAATTCGCATGGCTTCGTCGGCCGCGAGCGCGGTACCCATCATTCGATCAGCTGTGCGCTGATCGCCGGCCAGGGCGACGGCATGCAGCGCGACGGCTGGTACAGCAGTGCACTGGCACGCGAGGACCTGGAAGCGCCCGACGCCATCGGCCGCCATGCCGCCGCGCGTACCGTGGCGCGCTTGCAGCCGCGTTCGCTGCCCACCGGCCAGTTGCCGGTGCTGTTCGCTCCGGAAGTGGCGCGCTCGCTGGTCGGCCACCTGCTCGGTGCGGTATCCGGCGGCGCGCTGTATCGCCGCGCCAGCTTCCTGCTCGACAGCGTCGGCAGCAAGTTGTTCCCGGACTGGTTCAACATCGAAGAGCTGCCGCACCTGCGCCGCGGCTTGCGCTCGGCCGCCTTCGACGGCGAAGGCGTGGCGACGCGGCGTTCGGCGCTGGTCACCGACGGCGTGCTGCAGCGCTATGTGCTGGGCAGCTATTCGGCACGCAAGCTGGGCCTGCAGACCACCGCCAATGCCGGCGGCGTCCACAACCTGCAGGTCACCGCCAATGCAGGCGATCTGGCGTCGATGATTGCCGGCATGTCGCGCGGCCTGCTGGTCACCGAATTGATGGGCAATGGCGTCAATCCCGTCACCGGCGACTATTCGCGCGGGGCTGGTGGCTTCTGGATCGAGAATGGCGTGATTGCCTATCCGGTCGATGGCCTGACCATCGCCGGCAATCTGCGCGACATGTTCGCCGGCATCGAAGCGGTGGGCAGCGATGTCGATCCGCGCTCGCACGTCAAGATCGGCTCGGTGCTGATCAACCGCATGACGGTGGCAGGCGACAGCTGAGCGGCATCGGCTGTACCGGCTTCACCGGTTTCCGAAGCGGCGGCTTGTTGTGTCGGCGCACGTCGCGCGAGCAGTCGTTCGAGCCTGACGGTGCATGCGCGTGGGGCCGAAGCGGGCAGTCACGGTTCGCCCCCGCGTTCTCGGACGCGCGATGCAAGAGGGTATGGATCATGCGGCGGCGCGCGCGACGTGCGAGCGCTATCTGCGCACCTTACGACGCTATTGAATAAGCCATCTGCGTCTTGTGAGCGGCGCTAGCTCGCCGCAAGGCAGGGCGGTCTTGTCGCCCATTGCAGCCACGGCCGGGCCGTGCGCCCATGTCTTTCCGCACTGGTGGCTGGTTGAATCGTTGCTATAGTCCGCCGCACCACAACCATGCACGGGGAGACATGATGAGCGAATTCGAATCGCACGCCGCACCGCCACCACCGCCGCCGGTGGGCACCAGCAGTCCGTCGGAGGAGCGCACGCTCGCGCTGGCCGCGCATCTGCTCGGCATCGTGAGCTCGTTCGTCGGCGCGTTGGTGATCTGGTTGATCAGCAAGGACGCCAGCCCGTCCAAGCCGTTTGCGACCGATCAAGCCAAGGAAGCGCTGAATTTCCAGATTACCGTGCTCATTGCCACCGTGGCAGCGATCATTCTGACCATTGTCTCGTTCGGCATCCTGTTCTTCTTGCCGACGCTGGTGTGGATTGCCAACCTGGTGCTGTGCATCCTGGCCGCAGTCAAGGCCAATAATGGCGAGCATTACCGTTACCCGTTCGCGCTGCGTCTGATCAAGTAACTGGTGCAGTGGAAACAACAAAGGCCCGGCAGCGATGCCGGGCCTTTGTCGTGTCAGGCGATGGAGCGATCAGTTCTGCGCCGGGGTGTTTTCTGCGAAGTACTCATGGCTGTCGGCATTGGTGATGGCCTGCGCGGGGTTGCTGATCGCCAGGCTGCGCGCGCCGGACTGGCCATACACGCGGTCCTGGGTGCCGGCCACCACGGTGAAGTGGCTGGTCTCGTGCACCAGCGTGCCGGCCTTGGAGTCGGTGCCGGTGGTCGATGCACTCCAGAAGGCGTTGCAGACGTGGATCTCATACGGCTGGTTTGGATAGACGTAGGCATAGGCATCCGCCAGATCCGCCTCGCAGCTGCAGTTGATCGTCAGCTGGCCGTTGTTCTGGTCGAGCGCATTGTCGATGTTGACGAAGTTCGAGCTCACCCGGCTGTAGCGCGAGGCGTTATAGGTGCCGAACCAGGTGGTGTAGCGCGCACCAGTGCTGCCGGCGTTGAGGTAGTTGCGCGCGTTCTGCGAGTAGTTACGCGCGGCAGTGACGGCGCTGCCGGCCTGGCTGGTGCGGGTGGTGCTGCAGTTGAGGTAGTTGATGCCGTTGACCACGGCGGTCGGGCCGACTGCGAGCTGGCGCTGCACGCCGCGCCGCGCGCCGTCCAGCCAGACGGTAAGCGGGGTGCTGGTGGCCACGGCCGGCTCGCCGTTGGCCGCTTTCATCAGGCTGCCGTCGGAGAAGGAGGCGTACTGCAGCGCCGAGCGCACCTGGATGGTGTAGTTGCCGCTGGTGGACAGATCGTAGGCGCCGGCCAGATCGACCTCGCCCTTCACGCTCTGGCCCGGCTGCAGGACGGTGAAGTCGGCGGCCTTGGGCAGGCCGCGCTTGACCAGGCGCCCGGTGTAGTCCACTGGCTTGCCGTCGCGGCTCACTTCCAGAATGCCGTTATCCAGTGATTTCAGCGGCAGCTGATAGGTCGGCACGCGCGCGATCCGGCTGCCATTATTGGTGACGGTGACGGCGATCTTGCCCTGATGACGCCCAGCCTGGTCGGCCACTGGCGACAGTTCGATGGTCAACGGAACCGGGCCGCGCACGGACTGCGCCTGCGCCGATCCGAAGACGCCAACAACGGCCAGCGTGCCTGCTGCAAACGATGCAAAAGAAACGTTCTTCACCAGTAACTCTCCGTGTGATCGGGGGATGTCCGCGGATGCGGGCAAGCCAAACCTAGGCAGGACGAGCGAACGCGACAAGTTATTCAATTGCGAATATTTTTGTTCGTATCGAACTTATGCACGGTGCCGAAATATCACAAATGTCGACAATTCAGCTTTAAATGTGCATTCGGTGACGTGCTGCGACTTCGAATGTGTCAACGACTGGCACAAACGCACCCAAGAAAAGTTGCAATGTGTGACCGAGTTCGCTGGTTGGTCGCGGCTGCTGCAGGCGTTGACCGTGCGCTGGCGCACGGAGTGCGCAAATCATGTCCTTTGCGTCCGATTTATGTCGTCAATGGTCGAGATGTGGCCGCGAGCGACCAGCGCGCCGTCGCGGCACGCAGGAACTTCAGATCCATTGGGCATCGGCCGCCCCCGCTTGCTGCGGCGTAGCGGCGTTGGCAACGGCGCCTAGTGCGCGCGGTTCACCGCAAACCGGGCCAAGGTGGCTAATGTCTCGCCTGGTTGCCCGTAGGGCTGCAGGACGTCATGCATGCGCGCGGCCAGTTCGGCCAGCTTCGCCTTGGCGCCGTCCATCCCCAGCAGGGCGGGGTAGGTGGATTTGGATTGCGCCGCGTCCTTGCCGGCGGTCTTGCCCAGCTGCGCCGAGCTCGATTCCACATCCAGGATGTCGTCGCGCACCTGGAAGGCCAGGCCCAGCGCGTCGGCAAATTCGTCCAGGCGCTGCTGGTCGGCCAACGCTGCGCCTCCGGTCAGTGCGCCCATCCGTACCGCTGCGCGGATCAACGCGCCGGTCTTGAGCGCATGCATGCGCTGCAGGTGCTGCAGCGATTGCAGTTGCCCGGTCGCATCGATGTCCAGCGCCTGGCCGCCGCACATGCCGGCCGCGCCCGCCGCGGTGGCCAGGCTCTGCATCCAGCCCACGCGCAGTTCGGCGCTGGCAGAGGCAGCGGCGAGTAATTCGAACGCGCGCGTCTGCAAGGCATCGCCGGCCAGAATCGCGGTGGCCTCGTCGAAGGCGATATGCACGGTGGGCTGGCCGCGTCGCAGCGCGTCGTCGTCCATCGCCGGCAAATCGTCGTGCACCAGCGAATAAGCGTGAATCAGCTCTACTGCCACCGCGGGCGTGTCGAGTTGATCCTCAGCGGCACCGAACAATGCGCCGCTTGCGTAGACCAGCAGCGGCCGCATGCGCTTGCCCCCGCCCAGCACGGCGTGGCGCATCGCTGCATGCAGGCGCTGCGGCGCATGCGTGGCGCTCGGCAAGCCGGCCTCCAGGCTGCGTTCGGTGCGGGCGATCCAGTGGTCGAACAACGCCGAGCTCACCTCAGCCGTCCAGCGACGGCGGTTCGAAGGCTTCGGCAAGCTCGGGGCGGGCGGGGTCGGTCAACAGGCGCACGCGCAGTTCGGCCTGTTCCAGCGCCTGCTGGCAATCACGGTACAAGCCGATGCCGCGCTCGTAGGCCGTGAGCGATTGCTCCAGGCTCAGATCGCCGACTTCCATCTTCTGCACCAGTTGCTCGAGTTCTTCCAGCGACTGTTCGAAGCGGGCAACCGGGGACGTTTCGTTCAAGGACTTCTTGGCCATCGCTAAAGTGTGCGGCGCGCGCGCAGGCGGGTCAATTCGCATCGGCAGCCGTGCGCCACTGCAGCGCTGCGGCATTGGCCTGCAGCCATGCGTCCAAGGTGCCGGAAATGATGCAGTCGCCGGCGGCGAGCACCTGCGCGCCTTCCCACAGGACCGGCAGGCGCTCGCGTTCCCACGGCGGTAGATCCAGCGCCTGCAGCAGATGTTTGAGTTGGTGCGAATGCCCGCGCTGCGGCAACACGATGCGCTCGCCGCCCTGGCGGGCCCGAACCAGCAGCGGTTGCGCAAAGCGCAGGCCCGGTGCGCCGAGCAACCGCAACTGCGCACCGTCGGGGAGTTGCAGGGGCGCTGCGCCGTCCCACTGCGCGTGCCAGTCCGACGGCCAGGCCGCAGCGGGGCGATGCAGAAACAGGCACTGGCGCCAGCGGCGTACTTCTACCTGCTGCCACGCAAAGCAGGCGTGCCGATCTGCAGCGTGATTGTCGATTTCCTGCTCCAGTGCGGCCACGCCGTGCGCAGGCAGCGGCGGCGCGTGCGCCGCACTCACCCAGGCGCGCAACAGCCTTGCCCTTCGTTCCACAGATTGCGCGCGCAATGCTTGCAGATCCAGCGCGCCGCTGGCGGTAAGCACGCCTGGCAGCAACGCCATGTCTTGCTGCAGCAGCAACGCGCTGGCATCGGCGCTCAGTTGCGCACTGCGCGCCAGCGCGTCGGTCGCCTGCGGCCAGCGTTGCTGCAGCAACGGCAACACCTGGGAGCGCAGGAAATTGCGGTCGTGGCGTGGGTCGGTGTTGCTGGGGTCATCGATCCAGCGCAATCGGTGCGCATGCGCGTAGGCAAGCAGATCGGCGCGCGCATGCGCCAGCATCGGGCGCCACAACGTGCCGCTGGCGAACGGGCGCTGCGGGCGCATCGCCGCCAGGCCTTCGGGGCCGGACGCGCGCAGCGCACGCAGCAGGAACGTTTCCGCCTGGTCGTCGCGATGATGCGCCAGCGCCAGCCATTCGCCAGCAATGAGGGCCTGCGCAAAAGCCGCGTGGCGCGCATTGCGTGCTGCCGCTTCCAGCCCAAGCCCGCTGTCGCGTGCCACCTGCACCCGCACGATCTGCAACGGCACCTGCAGCGCGTCGCACGTGCGTTGGCAATGCGCCGCCCAGGCGTCGGCATCGGCGTGCAACCCATGATGCACATGCAGCGCGCGCAATCCTGCGTGTCGATAGCGCGGCCTCGCCGCCAGCAGATGTAGCAGTACGCTGGAATCCATCCCGCCGCTGTAGGCCAGCAGCACCGGGCCAGGCGGGGTGGCTGGCAGCAGCGGGGTGCCGGTCAGCACAGGCGCGACCTCGCAGCGCATCCTGCGCGCCTGGTGAGCAGATGCCGTCCCGGCTGCGTGATGGCCGGTCGGTCGCCTGCCTGCGGTGTTGCCTGCTGAAGATACAGCGACGATTCCAGTGTTCTCGGCGTCCCACAGCGCGAACAACGGTGCGCAGCTGCAGCCTTGGCTGCAATTGGCTGCCGTGCACGGTTACCGCATCGCTCCGCGACGGCCCGTCTGAGCACCACACCGACAGCCGGGGACTGCGGCCGTTTGCAGACGTGCTCGCACACGGCATTGGCGACGCCAGGCAGGCAGGTCGAGCGGCGATGCGTCGACCGCATCATGCGCCGGCTCGCCCGCCATCGCTGCAGCGCCGCCTGCGCATCAGCGCTTGACCGCAGCCTCGAACGTGGCCGGCTTGGGCAATTCCACCGGCACACCAGCGGCATTGCAGGTGCCGGCCTTGCACAGGCGCTCGCGCAGGCGCGGAGTGGCCTGGACGATGACGTGGTAGATCACGTTCTCTTCCAGCGTGCCGCGGAATGCCGCGCTGCCGGGGCCGGTGGCCCAGATGCCGACATCTTCGCCGCCGTGGCTTTCGGATTTGGTCGGCACCAGCGCTTCCTGCATGTAGCTGGGGGCTTCGGTGTCGACATGGCTCAGGTCCGGGCGGCCAGTGGCCGGCTCGCTGCTGCTGGGTTCGTGCGGATACTTCTTCGGACCGGCCGGCTGCGCGTTGCTGGCACCTGTATAGCCGGGGCCGTTGGCGTAGCTGAGCGTGGTGTACGGCTGGCCGGCCAGGTCGGTGGCCAGCTGGCTGCGGTCGCCTTCTTCGCCGCCGGTGCCGCGCACCTTGCCCAGGATCGGGTTACCGCGCACCGGGTAGCCGACGAAGTTGAGCGTGTGCGAATGGTCGGCGGTGACGATGATCAGCGTGTCCGGTGGCGCAGTCTGCACAGCAACGCGCACGGCATCGGACAGCGACACGGTTTCATCGAGCGCGCGGTAGGCGTTGCCGGCGTGGTTGGCGTGATCGATGCGGCCGCCTTCGACCATCAGTACGAACCCATTCGGCTCGCGCGACAGCGACTGGATCGCGGTGCGGGTCATCTCGGTCAGGCTGGGCTCGCCCTGCGGGGTGCGGTTGCGGTCGTGATCGAACTGCATGTGGTCCGGTTCGAACAGCCCCAGCAGCGCAGGTGCACCGGACGCTGCCTGCAATTGCTGCTCGTTCCAGACATAGGCGCCCTGCGGGTGCGCTTGTTTCCACTCGGCGACCAGATCGCGACCGTCCAGGCGCAGGCCCACCTTGTCGTCGTATTCCGGGTCGCGCTCCTGCACGCTCTGGAACTGGCTGCGTCCTCCGCCCAGCACCACCTGCGGGCCTCGGCCGTAGCGGGCGGTGGAGAGCAATTGCTGGGCAATGTCCTGGCAACCGGCAGCACGCGCCGACTCGGGAAGGTCGGTGTCGTTTTCCCAGTTGCGGTCCGGCGAATGCGCATAGGTTGCCGCCGGCGTGGCATGGGTCAGGCGCGTGGTGGTGACGATGCCGGTGGCCATGCCGGCGCTGTCGGCCAGCTGCAGCCAGCTCAGCAGGCCCTTGTTCAAGCTGTCGGCGCAGTCGCTGCGGTTGCCGCTGCTGACGCCGATCGCGCCCATGTGCGACTTCACGCCGGTGGTGATGGAGGTCATGGTGCCGGCAGAATCCGGCGTCTGCGAGTCGGTGTTGTAGGTCTTGCTGAAGGCGGTGGCGGGAAACTGCTCCCACGACAGCAGGTTCTCTTCGCCTGGGCCGCCCTTGCGCTGGCCGTCCAGGATGCGCGCGGCGGCCACCGTGGTCAGGCTCATGCCATCGCCCAGGAACAGGATCACGTTGCGCGCCTTGCCGGCCATGGCGCCGTTGCCGGCCGCGCGGGCGGCGCCCGAGCGGTACCACCATTGCGGGGTTTCGCCGGCCGGGTGCGTGACCGGCGGCACCTCCACGCGGACCGACGCGGGTGCGGAGGTGCCGCTCCCGGTGGTGGAAGCGCAGGCAGCGACGCACAGCGTGGTCAGGGCGGCGAGGGTAGGCAGGCGGTAACGCATCGGCATCGAACTCGTGACTGAATCAATCCCCATTATGCCGCGCTGGGTGGTGTCACACCGATGACACAGCGCTGTTCCAGCTGTGGTCTCGCGAGCAGGGCAGCCCTGGGCTATGGTGCATGCACTTTCCCCCGGAAGATTCGACGACATGAAACTGGTTGCGGCGTGGTTGCGCATTCCGTTCTGGCAGCGCGTGGTGGCCGGCTTCGTCCTCGGCGCGCTGGTCGGCTGGGCCATGGGCCCGGCGGCCGATGTGTGGTTCGGTCCCCTGGGTGACCTGTACGTCACGCTGATCAAGATGATCGCCATCCCGCTGGTGTTCTTTGCGGTGATCAATGCGATCTCGTCGTTGCACGGGCAAAAGTCGGTTGCCGCACTCGGCGGGCGCACGTTCTTGTGGTTTGTGATCACCGCAGCATTGGCGGTGGCCGTGGGCCTGGCGGTCGGCACGATCATGCAGCCGGGTGCCGGCCATTTCAGCTTGAGCGTGGATTCGGGCTGGAAACCGCGCGATGTGCCCAGCCCGGTCCAAGTGCTGCTGGATGTGGTGCCGTCCAACCCGTTCTACGCATTGACCGGCATCGGCACCAAGACCAACGCGGCCGGCGAAACGGTGCTGGCGGCGGGGCGTGGCTCGATCCTGCCGGTGATCTTCTTCGCCGCGTTGCTGGGCTTTGCGATGGTCAAGCTTGGCGAGCGTGTGGCCGAGGCGCGCAAGCTCACCGGGCAGATGAGCGACATCATGATCCAGGTGACGCGCTTCGTGCTGGAGATGACTCCGCTCGGCACCTTTGGGCTGATCGCTGGCCTGGTCGGCAGCTACGGCTTTTCGAAGCTGCTGCCGTTCGGCAATTTCGTGCTGGCGCTGTATGTGGCCTGCGCGATCCACATTGTGGTGGTCTACAGCAGCCTGTTGCTCGCACATGGGCTCAACCCGTGGAAGTTTTTCCGCGGTGCCGCGCCTGGCATGCAGGTGGCGTTCGTCAGTTCGTCGAGCTTTGCGGCAATGCCGGTGGCGATGCGTTCGATTACCCACAACCTGGGGGTCAGCAAGGATTACGCTGCATTCGCGGTACCGCTGGGCGCCAGCATCAAGATGGATGGCTGCGGCGCAATCTTTCCGGCGTTGTGCGCGGTGTTCATCGCGCAATACACCGGCGTCCCCCTGACCGCCAACCAGTATTTCGTGGTGCTGATCGCCTCGGTGCTCGGCAGCTTCGGCACGGCCGGCGTACCGGGCACGGCGGTCATCATGGCCACGGTGGTGCTGAGTGCGGCCAATCTGCCGTTGGAAGTGATCGGGTACCTGTATGCGATCGACCGCATCCTGGACATGATGCGCACCATGACCAACGTCACCGGGCAGATGCTGGTGCCGGTGCTGGTGGCCAAGCAAACCGGCCTGCTCGACAAGAGCATCTACGAATCCGCCTCCACCAATGTGGGACTGGAAGAACCGCCGGCTGACAGCGCCAAACCACTGCGCTGAGGCAGCTTGATGCGTGCCGGATCTCCACACCTGCGCGAACGGCTGCAGCAGTTGCCCGAGCTGGAGCGCATGGATGGCGTGTTGGTGCAGCGCGGCTTGGCCGATGACCCCTTCGAGACGCACTACCTGGAGATCCGGCGCAAGGAAGGCCGACTCTATACCGATGCGCAGGTGCGCAGCCTGCCGCGTCCGGGCGGAAAACTGGGGGCAACGCTGGAATGGCGCGTGCGCGCGCTGTCGAGCAGTTTGCTGGCGCAGCACCTGGCCACGCATGCCGGCGAGGGCGCCATCCTCGAACTCGGTTGCGGCAATGGCTGGCTATCGCACTTGCTGGCGCAGTCGCTGCAACGCGAGGTCTGCGGCATCGACGTCAATCGCACCGAGCTCAGCCAGGCCGCACGCGTGTTCGGCCATGCAACGGGCCTGAGTTTCATCGCTGGCGACATCCAGACCGTGGCACTGCCGCGCGAGGTGTTCGACATCATCGTGCTGCCCGCCTGCGTGCAATATTTCGCTGATCCTGGCGCGTTGATCGAGCGTTTGTTCGCGCATCTGCGCGAGGATGGCGTGCTGCATATTCTCGATAGCCCGCTCTACGCCACGCCGCAGCAGGGCCAAGAGAGTGCCGCACGCAGCCTGCGCTACTTCACCGAGCTGGGCGTTCCGGAACTGGCTGCGCATTACCACCAGCATACCTACGCGACGTTCGACCGCTTTGCGGTGCAGTGGTTGTTCGACCCGCGTCGTTGGAGCGCCCGTATGCGAAAGGCGTTCGGGTTGCCGCAGCCGCATTTCCCGTGGCTGTGTCTGCGCAAGCGGGACAACCTTGAGGTGATTGGCGGCTGAGCGTGCTTGTTGACGTTGTTCGATCACGCGGGGCAGCGGGAGTCGGGCGATCTGACGATGGCGCTGCTCAGGCTCACGGGACGAATTTCAAGGCATCCCGCATCTTGGCTGATGACAGGTCTTGTGCCGATCTTCGTTGCGCTCACGTCGACCGGTATGGCAATCGCGTCGTGGGTACGACGAGTTCCACCCACATGGCACACTTCCAGCTCATTCATTGACGAGGGCGGGCTGTGATTGGCCAACAGCGTGATCTGACATTTCGTTTTCTGGCCGAGCCCAGCGACGTCAACTTCGGCGGCAAGGTGCATGGCGGCGTGGTGATGAAGTGGATCGACCAGGTTGGTTTTGCGGCGGCCAGTGGTTGGAGTGGGCATTACTGCGTCACCGTGGCGGTGGGCGGTATCCGCTTCGTGGCGCCGGTGCGCATCGGCGATCTGGTGGCCGTGTCGGCCAAACTCGTCTACACCGGCCGCAGCAGCATGCATTTCGCGATCGATGTACGCGCGCGCAGTCCGATGGGCGGCGATTCGCGCCTGTGCACGCATTGCATCATCGTGTTCGTGGCGATGGATCCGGACGGGATCACCCCGGTGGAAGTGCCGTCCTGGCGGCCAGATACCCCGGAAGATCAACGCCTGGCGGAATACGCGCTCAAGGTGATGGAGTTGAGCAAGGGCATCGAGGACACCATGGCACGGTACAAGGCCGACGCCTCGCAGTAAGCCGCATCCCGTGTACCGGTAGATCATCTGCCCGATGACGGCGTAGGCGGTGCGGGCAGCGCGGCTCCTGGTGCGCCTGGCGAGTGGGCCGGTAGGCGCCGATAGAGGCTGCGCGGTCGCACATGGACGTCGCGGCCCGGTTCCGCGCAACAAAAGGCCGCGAGATCGTCGCGGCCCTCTTCGAATGAGTCGAAAGCAACCGAGCGTTACAGCACCCGGCGCGCCTGGATGAACTTTTCGCTCCAGTAGCCGCTGGCCAGCGAATCCACGCGCACGTCCTTGCCGCGGCTGGGCGCGTGCAGGAACTTGCCGTCGCCGACCACCAGGCCGACATGGTCGATACGGCCACGCTTGCCGAAGAACACCAGGTCGCCAGCTTTCAGCGCGCTCGGGTCCTTGATCAGTTCGGCCGATTCGTCGCGGGCGATGTCGCGCGAGACGCGCGGCAGGTCGATGCCGAGCGCAGTCTTGAATACATAGCCGACCAGGCCGCTGCAGTCGAACCCTTCGGTGGATTCGCCGCCCCAGACGTACGGAGTGCCGAGCAGGGCCATGGCGCGCTGCAGGATCACCTGCACGCGGCTATCGGCCACGGCGTTCTGAGCAGCATTGGCTGCGCTCTGCGACACGTCGTAATTAGCGAGCAGGCGGCTGAGATCGCCAGCGAACATCGCCGAGCGGTCCATCAGCGGAATGGCGTCGTTGGCAGCCAGGTGCGGAAGCAGGGCGGCCAGTGTTGCGGTGGCAGCGGCGTCGGCGCGGCTGCGGGTTGCGGCCTTCTCGGCGGCGACGGCGCTGTCCGGCGTGGTCGTCTGCGGAGCGGATGGCGTGCTACTGGCGGTCTGCGCGAATGCAGGAAGTGCTGCAATCAACAACGCGGTGGCGCATAGCAGGCGGAGCGGTTTCCGGGGCGGAAGCGGTGCGGCGCCAGGTTTGATCTGTTCGTCGTTCGTCACGCGGGAATCACAGTTCTGCTGTCGATGCGAGATGATGCCCTGGTGAAAGAATCGTTACGTTCAAAAAAAGTTAACTTTCCGTTTTATGACTTGTGATGTTCATCACATTTTAGTGCAAAACCCGCTTTGAACCTGAATAATGGTCACGCCAGTAAGCTCCATCCAGAAAATCCAAGCGGACCGTACCGCCGGTGGTAGGGGCATGCACGAAGCGGCCTTCACCGACATAAATGCCAACATGGGTCACGTTGCCTCCAGCGCCGAAAAACACCAGATCGCCGGTGGCAAGTCGCTCGGGCGGGATGCGCGGGCCCTGGATCGCGGCCAGTTCGCGCGAGGTGCGCGGTAGCGCCAGGGCCAATACGTCTTGGTAGACATAGGTGACCAGCCCGCTGCAGTCGAAGCCGGTCTGAGGCGTATTGCCGCCAAACCGGTACGGGGTGCCCACCAGCCCCAGCGCGCGCATCAGGATGTTGTTGGCGGCGGCCGGGTCGGCCGGCGGCACCTGCGGCCATACGCGCGCAGCCGGTGGTGGCGCGGCCGGGCGCCGCACTGGCGCATGCGACGAACAGCCCCCCAGGAGCAGCAGGCCCAGCAACAGGCTGGCCGCGGCGCGTCGGGCGCTGGCGGCGAAAACTGGCGTGATATGCATGGAGCCGGGATAATGGGCGGTTCGAAAGGTCGCCATGATGGCGGCGCACCCGGCGGCCGACAAGCCGTCCTCAACCGTCTGCCACCGGGCAGCCCATTCAGAGCCAGGCATGAAGATCGAAAAAGACAGCGTCGTCCGCTTCCATTACACCGTTTCGGAGATCGGCCAGGAGCCGATCGAGAGCTCCAAGGAGCGTGACCCGTTGGCGATCATGATCGGCCACGGCAACATCATCCCGGGCCTGGAAGCGGCCATGATGGATAAGGAAGCCGGCGAGAGCTTCGGCGTTGACGTCAAGGCCACCGAAGCCTATGGCGAATACCGCGAAGGCCTGAGCCAGCGCGTGCCCAAGAAGCATTTCGGCGCCACCAAGCTGGTGCCCGGCACCCAGGTCGTGCTGCAGACCAACTTCGGCCGGCGCGCGGTGACGGTGCAGAAGGTCGGCATGAGCGTGGTCGATGTGGACCTCAATCACCCGATGGCCGGCAAGGATCTGCATTTCGACGTGGAGATCGTCGAAGTGCGCGAAGCCACCGCGGAAGAACGCGACCACGGCCATGTGCACGGCGACGGCGGTCATCACCACTAAGGTCGGTCACGCACGCACGCGCTCGCGTGGCGGTTGGACGGATGGGACGCATGCGCACCACTGACGTAGGCCGGCCATCCGGCGCGACGGTGGTGCATGCGCGCCACACGCACATCGGCCCATGCCTGTGGGTTGCCGCGGTGCGTGCATGATTGCTGTTCCTGACGGCCCGCCCCATCGGCGGGCCGTTTGCATTCTGCGGCGCGCGCCGCCGCGTCTGGTTGCCTGAGCCGTGATGACATCCCGCGACGTGCTGCTTCCCATTGCTGCGACCGAACGCATCGTCGTGCTGGATGTCCTGCGCGGCGTGGCGCTGCTGGGCATCCTGCTGATGAACATGGAAGCCTTCGTCGGGCCGCTCGATCTGGCCATGACCGGCGTGGAGCCGCATTGGCATGGCGCCGACCGGGTTGCCGATGCGCTGATCTACGTGTTCGTGCAAGGCAAGTTCTACACGCTGTTTTCGCTGTTGTTCGGCATGGGCTTTGCGGTGATGGCGCAGCGCGCCGCACAGGCCGGGCGCGCATTCTTCGGCCTGTATCTACGCCGCACCCTCGGGCTGTTGGCGATCGGGCTTGCCCATGCATTGCTGGTGTGGTCCGGCGATGTTCTGGTGACCTATGCCCTGCTGGCGTTGCTGCTGCTGAGCGCGCGCAACGTGCCGACGGTGACGCTGCCGTGGTTCGCTGCATTGGTGTACCTGTGTGCACCTGGGTTGACCCTCCTGTATGGCGTGGCAGGCGAGCTGGCGCAGGCCGATCCTGCCGCGACGGTGCAGTGGAAAGCGGCGATGGCCGACGCCGCGCAGCAGGCGCTGGCGAATGTGCAGGCGCAGCGCGCCGCATTCGGCAGTGGCACTTACCTGCAAGCGACGGTGCAGCGCTGGCATGACTTTCAGGAAGCGATGACCGGCCTCAGCATCAACGGCCCGGCCATGCTCGGCATGTTCCTGCTCGGTGGCTGGTTCGTGCGCAGCGGTGCGATCGCCACGCCCGAGCGCTTCCCACGCTTGTTTGCGACGCTACGCTATGGCGTATTGCCGCTAGGGCTGGGCGTGATGCTGGCAAGTTATGCGTTGGAGCCGTGGATCGATCCGGCGCGTCTGGACCTGCGCCTGTCCGGCGCCTTCGCGCTGTCGCTGATTGCAGGGCCGTTGATGTGCCTGGGCTACGCCGCATGGGTGGTGCGCCTGGCATCGCGCCTGGCATGGCTTGCGCCAGCAGGGCGGATGGCATTGAGCAACTATCTGCTGCAATCGCTGGTCTGCACCGGCATCTTCTACGGCTACGGGCTGGGCTATTTCGAACAGCTGCCGCGGGTGTGGCAACTGCCGTTCGCACTGACACTGTTCGCGCTGCAGGTGCTGCTGAGCCGGTGCTGGCTGCATTGGTTCCGCTTCGGGCCGATGGAATGGCTATGGCGCAGCGTGACCTATCTGCAGGTGCCGCCGATGTGGCGTGGCGCCGGGCGCGCCGGGTAGCGCCTGCATGCACGGCAGCCGCGATGATGTGCTGGTGATCGGCGCGGGCGCGATTGGCCTGGCCACCGCGCTGGCACTTGTCGAAGCGGGCCGGCAGGTGCGTGTGCTCGATGCCGGTGCGACTGGGGCGGCGACTTCCTACGGCAATTGCGGCACCATCACGCCGAGCCATGCACCGCCGCTGGCCGCGCCCGGCATGATCGCGCAGGCACTGAAATGGATGTTCACCCCGGATGCCCCGCTGTATATCCCGCCCCGTCTGGATCCGGAGTTGTGGCGCTGGCTACTGCGCTTCGCACGATGCTGCAATGCACGCGATTGGCAGTCCAGTGCACAGGCGCGGGCGGCGCTGTTGCGCGATGCGCGGCAGCGTTTCGACGCGTGGGTGGCGCGGTACGCGCTGGAGTGCGAGTTTCGCAACGACGGGCTGGATTACGTGTTCGGCGATGCGCGCCGCTTTGCGCAATACCGCGACGAATGCGCGCTGCTGGCGCAGTGGGGTATCCGGGCAGAGGTCATCGATGGTGCGGACTATATGCGTCAGGATCCCGCATTTCGCGATGGGATCGCTGGCGCGATCCACTTCCCGGGCGATGCGCATCTACGCCCGGAGCAATACACCGCAGAGCTTGCGAGAGTGCTGCGCGCACGTGGCGGGGTGATCGATGCGCACTGCCGCGTGCAGGCAATCGTGCCCGATGGAGGCGGCAGCTGCGTGCAGACCGAGCACGGCAAGCGCCGTGCGCGCGAGGTAGTGATCGCAACCGGACCATGGTCGCCGGCGCTGGCGGCGCAACTTGGTCTGCGCCTGCCGGTGCAGGCCGGCAAGGGCTATTCGATTACCTACAGCGCGCCGCATCTGATGCCGCGTCGCCCGGTGGTGTTGAAGGACCGCTGGGTGTTCGTGGTGCCGTGGCGCGACCGCCTGCGCATCGGCAGCACGATGGAATTTTCCGGGCGCGATACGCAGCTCAATGCCACGCGCCTGGCTGCGTTGGAGCGCGCGGCGGCCGAATATCTGCATACGCCACGCGGACCTGCAGTGATCGAACGCTGGTACGGATGGCGGCCGATGACCTGGGACGACGTGCCGGTCCTGGGCGCGGTGCCAGGCCATCCTCACGTCTGGCTCGCAGCCGGGCATGGCATGCTCGGCATCAGCATGAGCACTGCAAGCGGACAATTGATGGCCGACCTGATCACGGGCCGCGCACCTGCGCTGGACCCGCATCCTTACCGGGCGGAGCGTTTCGCATGAGTGCGCGTTACGACTACGATGTGGTGATTCTGGGCGGCGGGTCCGGCGGCCTCGCGGCGGGATTTCGCGCGGCAAAACATGGCGCGCGCGTGGCGATCATGGAGCCCGACGAATTGGGCGGCACCTGCGTCAATCTCGGTTGCGTGCCGAAGAAGGCGATGTGGCTGGCCGCCGATCTGGCCGGCAAGATCGAGTTGGCCAGCGCCTTGGGATTCGATGTGCCGCGCCCGACGTTGGTCTGGCAGGAGCTGGTCACGCATCGGCAGGGGTACATCGCCAACATCCACGCCAGCTATCGACGCCGCCTCAACGAAGATGGCGTGGTCTTGATCCCGCAGCGCGGCGTATTGCAGGACCGCCATACCGTCATGGGCAGCGACGGCGTGCCGGTCACCGCCGGGCACATCGTGATCGCCACTGGCGCGCACGCGTTACGCCCGGACGTGGAGGGCGCAGAGCATGGCGAGGTCTCCGACGATTTCTTCAATCTCTGCCATGCGCCCGAGCAGGTCGCGATTATCGGCGGCGGCTATATCGCGGTGGAAATCGCCGGGCTGCTGCAGGCCTTAGGGAGCCGCGTGCATCTATTCGTGCAGGGCGAGCGCTTGCTGGAACGCTTCGATGCGGAACTGACCTTGCAGTTGGCCGACAACCTGCGCCATCTGGGCGTGCGGCTGCACTTCGGTTTCACCACCACCGCATTGGAGCGCGATATGCACGGTGCGCTGCGCGTGCATGGGCATTCCGTACATCCGCGCGAGCAGGGCAACGACGTCTTCGACAAGGTGTTTTTCGCGGTGGGCCGCCGCGCCAATACCGCAGGGCTGGGTCTGGACACCGTGGGTGTTGCGCTTGGCGACAAGGGCGAAGTGGTGGTGGACGACAGGCAGACCACCAACGTGCCGAATATTCACGCAATCGGCGATGTGGGCGGCAAGGTCGGACTGACGCCGGTGGCGATTGCGGCGGGGCGCAAGCTGATGGACCGCCTGTTCGGTCACCAACCGGATGCGCGCATGGATTACGAAAACGTGCCCAGCGTGGTGTTTTCGCACCCGCCGCTTGGCAACGTCGGGCTCACCGAAGAACAGGCACGTGCGCGCTACAACGGGGCGGTGCGCGTGTACCGCAGCAATTTCCGCCCGATGCTGCACGCACTGGCGGACGCGCCGCAGCGCAGCCTGTTCAAGCTGGTGTGCGTGGGCGAAGAAGAACGTGTGGTCGGCGTGCATCTGCTGGGTGAGAGCGCCGACGAAATGCTGCAAGGCTTTGCGGTGGCGGTGAAGATGGGCGCGACCAAGCGCGACTTCGACGAAACCGTGGCGATTCATCCCACCTCGTCTGAAGAGATTGTGTTGATGCACTGAGGCCGAGGTGGCCGGAGGTGGCAGGTTAGCGGGCTGGTGACGCTCTGATCGGTGCACCATCGCAGGTCGCAAAAAATGGCAGCAGCAGCGGACCCTGCCGCGATCTAGCATCGAGCTGTGGTTTTCGTAAGCGGCGTACCCTCATCCGGCGCTGCGCGCCACCTGTTCCCCATGAGGGGGCACAATCTCCGGCAGGTAGAAGGGATGAGAGCCCCTCTCCCTGCGGGAGAGGGGTTGGGGTGAGGGTTCGGTACACGCGACTCATCGATTCAACTCGATCTGATACTTAAGATTGGTCGAGCCGGTATCCAGGGTCGAATGACAACTGAGCGCATTGCCTAATCGTCTGTGCGTGGCTGCGCCCGTACCCTCACCCCAACCCCTCTCCCGGAGGGAGAGGGGCTTTAGCCTCCCCTCCGCGTGGAAGGGTTCGATGCGCACACGCACGCCCCTCAGCTGGCATGCTTGCGCGATGTCCAAATCTCGCCATCTAGCGTCGCGCCCATCCACCAGCCCTGCTGTGCGTGCCGGCTCCAAGGGTGAGTCACTGTCCGGCGAGCAGGCGCGGCTGCGGATTGTCCAGATAATCCGCACAATTCCCGCGGGCGAGGTCGCCGGTTATGGGGAAGTTGCCCGGCGCGCCGGCCTGCCGGGCCGTGCGCGTCTGGTGGCACGCGTGCTCAGCGGCAACGACGACCCAAAGCTTCCCTGGCATCGCGTATTGCGTAGCGATGGCCGGATTGCCTTGCCCGAAGGCTCGGCAGGCTACCGGGAGCAATGCCAGCGCCTGCGCGCCGAGGGCGTCCAGGTGGAACGGGGCCGTGTGCGCCGGGCCAGCGCCGCACAGCGGCTGGATGCGGCCGTGTGGGGGCCTTCATAAGCCTGCCGTTATCATCGGCAGCATTCCGAAGGAAGCCACCATGCCTCAACTACCGCCCATCACCAAAGCATTACTGATCGCCAACATCGGCTTGTTCCTGCTGCAATGGGCGGTGGGCGACCTGGGCGCCGGCGTGTTGCCATCGGACAGCGTGTTGTCGTGGCTGATGTTGTGGCCGCTGTCCAACGGCTTCGATGCATTTTCGCCGGGCGCCAGCTTCATGCCGTGGCAGCTGCTGACCTACGCGTTCCTGCATGGCGGCTTCAACCATCTGTTTTTCAACATGCTGGCGCTTTTCATGTTTGGCGCGCCGTTGGAACAGACCTGGGGCCAGAAGCGCTTTCTGACCTACTACCTCGTGTGCGTGGCCGGCGCCGGGCTGTGCCAGTTGTTGATGGCCTGGTTCACGCAAAGCGGTGCGCCGGTCGTGGGCGCATCGGGTGGCGTGTTCGGTTTGCTGCTGGCGTACGGAATGCTGTTCCCCAATCAGCGCGTGATGCTGCTGTTCCCGCCGATTCCAATGAAGGCGCGGACCTTCGTGATCGTGTTCGGCGCAATCGAGTTATTGCTGGGGGCGACCGGTTGGCAGCCTGGCGTGGCCCACTTCGCGCATCTGGGCGGCATGCTGTTCGGCTGGCTGATGATCCGCTACTGGCGCGGCCAGTCGCCATTCGGCGGCAGCGGCGGAAGGAAGGGCGGTGGGAAGCGCAAGCCGCCGTTACGCGTGGTGCGTTGAGTCGGGCAATGCTGCTTCGTTGCGCGTGATCCGTAGGAGCGGCCTTGGCCGCGATGGGCATCATCGGGAACACCTCATCGCGGCCTGGGCCGCTCCTACATGGATGGACGTCGCAGAAGCCAGCACGGATCGTAGCTGACACGCTTTCCCGCGAATGCCACAGACAAAGAAAGAGCGCGGGATCCGCGCTCTTTTTTGATGGCCTAACCTCGGCGAGGATCAGCGCCAGACTTTGATCTGGTCCGCATCCACGCGCTGCATCGGCTGGCCGGCCTTGCAGCTGAACGTTGCACCGAACTCGGGCAGGTTCGAAAGCGGGCCGTTGGTGCGCCACTGGCCCGGTGCGCGGATGTCGGCGCTTGCGCGCTGTACCGCTTCGTTGGGCGACAACTGCTGCGCCCACAGCCCGGCCCAGGCAGTGAAGAAGGCCTGCTTGTCGGCCTCGGTGGCTGCCGGCTGCGCCTTGCTGAATGCCTGCCAGGCCAATTCGACGCCGGCCAGATCGGCCAGGTTCTCTTCGGCGGTCTGCGCACCATTGACCTTGGCGTTGGGCACGCCCGGATACGGGTAGGCCGAGAACTGCGTGGCGACCTTGTTGGTCAGCATCGTCCAGCTCGCCTTTTCGGCCGGCGTCCACCAGCTGCGCAATTCACCCTTGGCATCGACCAGCGAGCCCTTGGCATCGATCGCACGGGTGATCTCGTGTGCGACCAGCGCACCGTACGCACCGTACTGCGCCGCCTGCGTTCCGCCGGTGGTCAACACCGGCGCCTGCAACACGGCGGCAGTGACGATCAGGCGGTTCTGCGCGATGTCGTAGGCCACCGCCGGCTGTTGCGGCAGCACGTCCCAGCGACGGTCGGCGTTGCCCTTGCCGATGCGCTTCATCTCTTCGCGGTGGCGCCAGGTCGAGGCGATCAGCATGTTGCCGCCGAAGCTGCCGCGCCCCATCGGCTGCACGGTGTAATCCAGGTCGCGTCGCGGCGCGCCGACTTCGATCTTCATCGCAGCCAGCTTGGCCTTGGCTTCGGCCACCACCTCGCCGTTGCCCCAACCGGTGCGCTCCAGCGCGGCCAGCTGCGCATCGCGCACCTGGTCGGCGATGGCTTCGGCCTGGCGACGGGTGTCGCTGCTCAGATAACGCGACACGTATTCGCGGCCGAGCATCGGGCCGGCGGCCACGTTGATCGCGTCCAGCACCTGCTGCCAACGCTGCGGCGGCACCGCATCGCCACGCAGCAGACGGCCGCGGAACTGGTATTCGGCATCGTGGAAGCTCTTGGACAGGTACGGCGCCATCGCATCGCCCACGCGCCAGCGCAGGTAGGCCTTCCACTGGTCCGGCTTGATGCTGACGATCATGCTGTCGAGTTGCTTGAACATGGCCGGGTCGGCCATCGACACCAGGTCGTCCTTGACGCCTTGCGCTTCCAGAAAGTCGGCCAGGCGCAGGTTCTTGTACTGCTTGCCCAGTTCCTTGGTGGCGATCGGTGCGTAGTTGTTGAACGGGTTGTTGATGCCCTGCACCGACTGCGCGCTACGCGCCAGCGCGGTTTCGATCTGCAGCACGGAGGCGGCGTCGGCGTCGAGCTTGTCGGCGGCGGTGCCGGTGAGCGCCAGGATCTGCTTGACGTAGGCGCGGTAGCGGCCCATCAGCGCCTGGGTGTCGGCGTCGGTGCGGGTGTAGAAGGCCGGGTCGGGCAGGCCCATGCCGCCCTGCATGAAGTAGCCGATATGGCGATCGAGCGCCTTCAGGTCCACGTCCGGGCCGAAATTGAAGCCGACCGGAATACCGACCTGATGCAACGCGGCGATGGAAGCGGGCACATCCTTGGCCTTCTTGATCGCGTCGATGCGCGAGAGCAGGGGGGCGATCGGGTTGGAGCCGTCCTTTTCGACAGCCGCCTCGTCCAGGCCGCTGGCCCAGAAATCGCCAAGCAGCTTCTGCACGTTGCCCTGCGGGGACTTCATCGATGCGTCGAGCAACTCGCGCTGCTGCTGCAGGGCGCGCTCGGACAATTGACCCAGCGCGGTGACGGCGCCGGCCTGCGGCACGGGGTTGGCCTTGAGCCAGCTGGCGTTGGCGTAGTCGTAGAAATTGGTGCAGGCCGCCGAGACGGCCGGAGCCTTGGGCGCCGCGGCCTTCTTCTTGCGAGCGGCGTCGGCGTCGGGGGCGGACAGCAGCGAGATCAGGCTGAAGCCAAGAGCGAGGGCAAGCGGACGAATGGTGGGCATCGAGAAGAAGGGTGGCCAGATTGAAGTCGGCGGAGTTTAGCAAGGCTGCGTGCCGCGCAGGCAGGCGCGCGCGCCGGTTCGTGCTCGCTGCCGGCCGCTTGCATGAATGCGACAGGCCCGCGCGTGCGGGCCTGTGCCGGGCGCCATCGTGGTGGAAGCGCTTGCAGCCGCCGCCTGTGCAGGCTTACCAGATCACCACGCGGTCTTGTTCTGGCCGCACCATCGCATCGCCGGCCTTGCAGGAAAATGCCTTGGCGAAAGAGGGCATGTTCGAGGGCGGGGCAATGGCGCGCAGGTTGTCCGGCGCATGCGGGTCGCTCGCCAGGTAGACCAGCTGCTGCTGCTCGCGTGTCTGCCCACGCCAAGTGCGTGCGTAGTTCAGGAAAAAGCGTTGATCCGGGCTGTACCCGTCGATCGCGATGGCGCGTTCCGGGTGCGCGCGCAGATCTGCCTGCAACGCATCGTAGGCGACGTTGAGGCCGCCCAGATCGGCGATGTTCTCGCCCAGGCTGAGCTTGCCATTGACGTGCACCGTAGGGTGGTCGGGTAGCGGCACGTAGGCATCGAACTGTTTGACCAGTCGGTCGGCACGCTGCTCGAAGGCCTTGCGATCCTGCGGCGTCCACCAGTCGACATTGTTGCCGGCGCCGTCGAACTGCCTGCCCTCATCGTCGAAGCCGTGCGTGGCTTCATGCCCGATCACCGCGCCGATGCCGCCGTAGTTCAAGGCATCGTCTGCGCTGGCGTCGAAGAACGGCGGCTGCAGAATTCCGGCCGGGAAATTGATGGAATTTGTGCTGGGGTTGTAATACGCATTGACGGTCTGCGGCGTCATCGACCAACGCATGCGGTCGGTGGGTTTACCGATCCGGGCGATGTCGTCGTGATAGTTGAACTTCGCTGCCGCCTGTAGGTTGCGGTAATACGCGCCGGGCACGATCTCCAGCCCCGACCAGTCGCGCCAGGTGTCGGGGTAGCCGATTTTTGGCAGGAATGTTTGCCACTTGGCGATGGCCTTGGCTTTGGTTTCCGGGCTCATCCAGTCGACGCGTTCGATGCGTGCCTTGAGCGCGGCACGCACGTTGTCGACCAAGTCGCTGGCACGCTGTTTTGCTTCCGGCGTGAACACCTTGGCGACGTAGAGTTGCCCCAGCCCTTCGCCCATTGCGCCGTTGACCGTGCGCAATACGCGTTTCCAACGTGGCTGCTGTTCGGGTTGCCCGGATAGCGTTTTGCCGTAGAAGGCGAAGTTGTTGTCGACGAACGCCTTGCTGAGCTGCCTGGATGCATCGTCGATGGTGTGGAAGCGCAGGTAGGCCTGCCATTGTGCGATCGGAGCATTCGCCAGCTGACGATCGAATTCAGCGAAGAACCGCGGCTGCGACAGGGAAAAGCCGGCACCGCCGTCGAGGCCTTGCACAGCGAAGAAATTGCTCCATGCAAAGTGCGGCGTGAGTTTGTCGGCCTCGGCCGTGCTGACGAAGTGATACTGGTTCTTGGGGTCGCGCGCCTCGGTGCGCGTGAGCGAGGCGGCCGCCAGCCGCGTTTCGAGCGCCAGGACCTGGCTCGCCTGCGCCTTGGCGGCATCGGCGGTGCTGCCGGTGAGTTCGAAGGATTTGGCGATATACGCCAGATATGCCTTCCGAATGGGCGCGTATTCGGGCGCGGTGTAGTACTCCTTGGTCGGCAGGCCTAGCCCATCTTCCTGCGCGAACCCGATCTGCCTGTCTGCATGTTTGAAGTCGGCAGCCGCTCCGAAGTCGAAGACATGCTTATCGCCTTCGGCAAAACGATGAGTGATGTAGTCGGCAACGTCCTTGCCTGAGGTCAGCGCGGCGATGGCGTCGAGCTGTGGCTTGATCGGCTGGTCGCCAGCCGCTTCGATGGCCGCTTCATCCATGCCCGAGGCATACAGCATGCCGATCTTGTGGGCGACAGGATTGGGTTGGGTACCCGACTGCGTTGCGGCGTCTTCGACAATCTGGCGTTGGGTGGTCAGGCTGTTCTCCACGAGCACGTCGGTGACGCTCCAACTGGTGCGGTCGGCCGGGATGGGATTGGCTTTTTTCCAACGGCCATTGACGAAATCGTCCAGGTTCTGGCACGCGCTGGTGGTTGCATCCAGTTCGCCGATATCGAACGCAGGTTTCGCTGCCGCTGGCGTCGCTGCGGGTGCCGAGGTTGCGTTTTTTTCCGGTGTGCTGCTGGTTTGCGCTTCGCGTTGGCAGCCTGTCAGGGCGACCAGCAGGGCAAGGGCAAGCGTGGAGGTCTTGGTCGGTGACATGGGCGCCAGTGGCTGGGATAAACGCCGAGCATAAGCGGACCCATCAACAGGAGCGCACGTGTTGAGGTTTGTTGAGGCTTGCATGCAGGCGCGATTGCAGATCGCACCGCATTGCAGCTGGTGTTTGCGGGTCTTGCGTACAGCCTGCGCTTGCGGCCAGGCGCAGCGATGGCGTGGCAGCAGGATGTGCGTTGTACGCGTCGGTCGGCATGCGTCTGGCGACGTGTGTGTGCAGGAAAGGTCATCCATTGCCGGGGCATGGCCTGCATCGGTCGTTGGCGCCGGTTGGCGGATATGGAAAAGACGATGCGGGAAATACCGGGCGTACAAAGAAAACGGGCGGCCGTCTTTCGATGGCCGCCCGTCGTTTTACCGCGACTGCGCAATTACCAGATCACGACCTGCTTGTCGCCCTGACGCACCATCGCATCGCCCGCCTTGCACGAGAACGCGGCGGCGAATGCCGGCATGTTCGACGGTGCGCCGATGGCGCGGAAGTTCGCCGGTGCATGCGGGTCGGTCTTCAGGCGCACGACCAGTTCTTCCGGGGTGAAGTTGCGACGCCACACCGTGGCCCAGTTCAGGAAGAAGCGCTGGTCGCGGGTGATGCCGTCGGTCTTGGGGTCGTCCTTGCCGGCAGTGGCGGCCTTCATGGCGTCGTAGGCGGTGTTCAGGCCACCCAGGTCGGCGATGTTTTCGCCCAGGGTCAGGTCGCCCTTGACCTTGTCGCCGGCCGGCGTGCGGTAGCCGTCGAACTGCGCCACCAGCTTGCCGGTGCGTGCCTTGAACGCGTCCAGATCCTTCTGCGTCCACCAACCCGGATCGGGGATGAAGTTGCCATCGGCGCCGAAGCGGCTGCCCTGGTCGTCGTAACCGTGGGTCATCTCATGGCCGATCACTGCACCGATGCCGCCGTAGTTCATTTCCTCCGGCGCATTCGGGTCGAAGAACGGCGGCTGCAGGATGGCGGCCGGGAACACGATTTCGTTCTGCAGCGGGTTGTAGTACGCGTTGACCGTCTGCGGGCTCATGCCCCATTCGGTCTTGTCCACCGGCTTGCCGATCTTGGACAGGTTCCACTTGTAGTTGAACTCCTGGGCGGCCATCACGTTGCCCAGGTAGCTGTCGCGGCCGGTGCTCAGGCCGTTCCACTCACGCCACTTTTCCGGATAGCCGATCTTGGGCGTGAAGCTCTCCCACTTGGCGATGGCCTTGGTCTTGGTCTCCGGGCTCATCCAGTCCAGCTTTTCGATGCGGGCCTTCAGCGCGGTACGCAGGTTGGTCACCAGGGTTTCCATCTTGGCCTTGGAATCGGCCGGGAAGGCGACCTTGACGTACAGCTGGCCCAGCGCTTCGCCGGCCTGGCCGTTGATGGTGGCCAGCACGCGCTTCCAACGCGGCTTGATTTCCTTCTGGCCGCGCATGGTCTTGTTGTAGAACGCAAAGTTCTCATCGACGAACGGCTGGCTCAGGAACGGCGAAGCGCCATCGACGGTGTGGAAGCGAAGGTACGCGCGCCAGATCGCCGGGTCGGTGTCGGCGATCATCTTGCTCACTTCCTGGTGGAAGGCCGGGATCGCCAGCGAGAACATCTCCGGTGTGGCCACGCCCTGCGACTTGAAGAACTCGGTCCACGACCAGTTCGGGGTCAGCTTGTCGGCCTCGGCCGGCGAGATCGGGTTATAGGCCAGCGAGGCGTCGCGCGACATCTGGGTGCTGGTCTTGGAGACCTTGGCCAGGCGGGTTTCGAAAGCGACCACTTGCTTGGCCTGCGCGGCGGCATCGGCCGCAGCCACGCCGGACAGTTCCAGCACCTTGGCCACGTGCGCCTGATACGCCTCCAGCTTGGCCTTGTTGGCGGGGCTGGTGTAGTACTCCGGGTCCGGCAGGCCCAGGCCGCCCTGCATGGCATAGGCGATGTTCTGGCTGGACTTCTTGAAGTCCGCTTCGGCGCCGAAGCCGAAAAGCGCGTTGTTGCCCTTGGCCGCGCTGCTGCGCAGGTAGTCGACCAGCTTGGCCTGGTCGCTGATGGCGTCGATGGCGGCCAGTTCCGGCTTCAGCGGCTCGATGCCCTGCGCGTTGATCTTGGCTTCGTCCATGCCGGTCGACCACAGGTCGCCGACGATCTTTTCCACGCCGGTGGCCTTGCTGTCGGCGGCGGCCTGTTCCACCAACTGCCGCTGGATCGCATTGGAGCGCTCGTCGAGCATCTCGAACGCGCCCCAGCTGGTGCGGTCGCTCGGCACCGGGTTGGCGGCCAGGAACTTGGCATTGGCGTAGGCGTTCAGATCGGTACAGGCATTGCTGTTGGGGTCCAGGTCGGCCGCGGTGAACTGGTTCACTGCCGGCAGCTTGCTCTGGTCCAGTGTCAGCGCCTTGGGCGCCGCCGGGGTAGCGGCCGCGGTGTCGCCCGCCGGGGCCGCAGGTGCGGCGTCTTCGGACTTCTTGCAACCGCTCAGGGCGGTGGCCACGGCCAGGGTCAGCGTCAATAAATGAGGTGTACGAATCACGAAGGACTCCAGAGGCATCAATGGGAAGCCCCGTCGCCGGGGCCGTGGCCGGCACTCTACGCCTCGCCAGCCGGATGGCATGGTGTCGAAGGTCATGGGTGCGGGGCGTAGGGGGCCGGGCGAGGCACCAGCTTTTGGGGGGCGCGGTGGTCCCTTACACGAGTTGAGCCGCCCCGCCATCGCCAACGGGCAACGGCGGCACTGCCGATCACACAACGTGCAGCTGCCGGCTGGACGCGTCGGCGTGCTCAACCTCGAATCATCGAGCGCGGCACTTGCTGCAGCAAACACCATCCGCACTTTGCAGCGGCTGTTCCTCGCCTACCACTGCACGCGCCGGCGCGGTGTTGCGTCGATAGCGACGGGCGGGCGTGCATGCGCTGCCGCTGCCAGATGGTGGGCGCGGGTGAGCGGTGCTATATACCGGTGCATGGCCATCGCCTCTGAACCCCTGGATGCACTGATCATCGGCGCCGGCCACAACGGGCTGGTGTGCGCTGCCTATCTGGCCAGGGCCGGCAAACGGGTGCTGGTGCTGGAAGCGCGCGAGGTGGTCGGCGGTGCGGCGGTGACCGAGGAGTTTCATCCCGGTTTCCGCAATTCGGTGGCGGCGTACACGGTGTCGTTGCTGCAGCCCAGGGTCATCGCCGATCTGGCACTGGAGCGCCATGGCCTGCGGGTGGTGCCGCGACGCATCAACAACTTTCTGCCGTTGCCGAACGGCGACTATCTGCTTGCCGGGGCAGGGCGCACGGCACAGGACGTCGCCAGGTTCTCAGCGCGGGATGCGGCTGCCTTGCCCGCCTACGAAGCGCGATTGGAGCAACTGGCCGATGTATTGCGTGCGCTGGCCTTGCAGCCACCGCCCGATGTCACCGATGGCGGCTGGCTGCAGGCATTGCCGCAGCTATGGCGGGCAGGCAAGCTCGGACTGCAGTTGCAGGGCCTGCCGCTGACATTGCGTCAGGAGCTGTTGGACCTGTTCACGATTTCAGCGGCCGAGTATCTGGATCGCTGGTTCGAAAGCGCGCCGATCAAGGCCTTGTTCGGCTTCGATGGCATCGTCGGCAATTACGCCAGCCCTCACACGCCGGGCACCGCATACGTGTTGTTGCACCACGTGTTCGGGCAGAGCAACGGGGTCAAGGGGGCGTGGGGCCACGCCATTGGCGGCATGGGCGCGATCACTCAGGCCATGGCCGCCAGCGCGCGCGAGTACGGGGCGCAACTGCGTACCGGCTGCGCGGTGGAGCGCGTGCTGGTAGAGCAGGGGCATGCGGTCGGTGTCGTCACGACCGCCGGCGAAACCGTCCGCGCTCGCGCGGTCGTGGCCAACGTCAACCCGAAACTGCTGTATCAGCGCCTGATGCGGCCAGACGACGTGCCTGCGACAACGCGCGAACGTATTGCGCATTACCGCTGCGGGTCGGGCACCTTCCGCATGAATGTCGCGCTCTCGCGCCTGCCGGACTTCGCGGCATTACCCGGCAATGGCGATCATCTGACCGCCGGCATCATCCTGGCGCCGAGCCTGGACTACATGGACCGCGCCTGGCACGACGCGCGCGCTTTCGGGTGGTCGCGTGAGCCGGTGGTCGAACTGCTCATTCCCAGCACCCTGGACGACACCCTTGCGCCACCTGGCCAACATGTCGCCAGCCTGTTCTGCCAGCA
The DNA here is from genome assembly GCF_000961215.1 of Xanthomonas citri pv. citri. Taxonomy (NCBI): domain Bacteria; kingdom Pseudomonadati; phylum Pseudomonadota; class Gammaproteobacteria; order Lysobacterales; family Lysobacteraceae; genus Xanthomonas; species Xanthomonas citri. Next base: position 3,200,118 of record NZ_CP008998.1, on the reverse strand, counting down.
CGTGGCCCCGCAACTGCCCGACGGCAGGCGGTGGGACGATCACCGCGAAGAGGTGGCCGATCTGATGATCGCCACGGTGGAACGCTACGCGCCCGGGTTCGCCGCATCGGTACTGGGCCGGCAAGTGCTGAGCCCGCTCGATCTGGAACGCATGTTCGGCCTGGTTGGCGGCGACATCTTCCACGGCGCCCTCAGCCTCAATCAGCTGTTCAGCGCACGCCCGCTACTGGGCCAGGGTGCGTATCGCGGCGCGGTGCCAGGGCTGTATCTGTGCGGCTCCGGGACCCATCCCGGTGGAGGCGTGACGGGTGCGCCTGGGCATAACGCGGCGCGGGTGATCTTGGGTGGGTGAGGTGGTTGGCAATGGCTCCAAAAAGATGGCAGCCAAAAAAGGCCCCGGAAAAACCGGGGCCAGAGACAGTACGCTTGCAGTACGAAGGCGAAATGAGCCAACTTCACCTTCGCTCGCGATCAGACGATCAGAAATCGTATGACGCAGTTAGGCGCATATAGCGCGGCTGGTTGTAGCTCCACGCTTCGGTGCCCAGCCCATAAGTGTTGGATACGGTTCGGCGAGTGACTTCATTGGTGCTGGAAATCCGATTGACCGAACGGTCGTTCAGTACATTGAACACATTCAGCGAAAACGCCAGCTTGTGATCGGCGAAGCCTGGACGATAGGTGACGCCTAGATCCAGATTTTTGATCCATGGAGTCTCGCCAGCACCGCCCGGAGATACAGGTTGGCCATAGCAATAGTGGTAGGCAGACCCATAGCCCACCGGGTCGTAATCCACAGCTGCGGCGTCAGGGCCCTCGTAGTAACCCAGGCACGACTTCGGTGTGCCAGACGTGACGCGCACCGTTGCCGATGCCAGCCACTCAGGCGTGAACTGATAGGCACCAAATGCCTTCAACTGATGTCGACGATCGTTGGCTAGGTTGCCACCCGCGTAATACATCAATTGTGCCGCATCCCAATCCTGTGTCTTGGAGATGTCGGCTTGCCCAAGATCCGACTTCACCTGTCCTTCGGTATTTCCATAGAGATGCGACCAGGTGTAGTCGACGCGGCCATACCATTTTTCGTCGAAAGGATGCTCGATAAACAGGTCCACGGCTACGTAGTTACGCTTGGCCTTGTCCGTAAAGCCCCAATCGGACTGCGACATACGCAGCTGGGTATAGCCAGAGCCCTCGTTGTTGGCAAGGTTGTAGGTATTGGTTTCACCAGGGTTGAACATCACGCAACCAGGAATGGTCACGCTGCTCGGGTCGCCGCCAGCCGCTTCGAGCGCATCGTACATTCGTCCTGGATCGCAGACATCATCGATCGCGGTCTGCAACTTGCGGTAGGTGACTTTGGCGCCCGAATTCCACTTCTCGCCGAGTGTCTTTTCGAAGCCGACCAGGAACTCGTCTTGATACTGCGACTTCAGATCGCTTGGAGCGAACGAGTTCGGATCCGGCGCTTCACCATATTCTCCGTTGGAAGAAACAGGGCCCGGGCCGAGTGCCGTGAGGCCGGTTGGCTCACCATTGGCGTTGATCCCCGAGTAACTAAAGTACTCATTGGTATACGTCGAGGCGGATGCTCCGCGGATGGCAACCTGATTCGGCAACGCCAAATAGTACCGGCCGACGTTGGCAAATACCTTGAAAGAAGAGTCGCCAAAAACGTCCCAGCTGACGCCCAGGCGCGGAGCCCATTGGTCACCGCTGTCCACGTAAGCCACGTGATCGCTGTTGTAGTTGGTGAACTTGTCGTTGCGGATGCCCAATGTCAGCAGCCAGTTGTCGCTGACCTGCCAACGGTCTTCAAGGTAGTAGGCCTTCTGCTCGACCGACATGCTGGTGACCGTGGTAAAGATACGGCGGTTCACGAAGTAGCCCTGACCGCCCGATGGACCAACACCGAGAGCGCCATTGATCGCTTGGGTGGGATCGTCCTGTTTGCCATAGATCCAGCGATAGCCCGGACCGCTGGTGAACACGCCTTCGTCGTAGGCGTTGAAGTACATGTTGTCCACACCTGCGGTCAGGTCGTGGTCGCCCAGGCGATAGTTCAACTCCAGTCGTAGATTGCGGCTCTTATTGATGGGGTCGCGTGCCTTGACCGTGGTCGTGGCCTGATCATTGATGATGCGCCTGCCACCCGTGATCGTCGGATCTTGCAGATTCGAACTGGCGATATTGGGCAACGACGACGCCCCGGGGTTCCACTGTTGATTGTGCTGGGTGTCGCGGCCCCAGGTCGCATTAAAGGTCAGGTCGTCGGTGAGGTAGCTGGTGAACTTCAGGATATCGACGCTGTCCTTCAGCTTGTAGGTGTCAGTAAACAGTCCGGATGGACCCTGATCCGTGTACGTCGAATAATCGTAATTGCTGTAGACGCCGGAACGGCGATCGGTGTTTTCGATACGTGTGTATTCAAAGATATTGCTATCGTTGATGTTCCAGTCCAGCTTGCCGTAAAACTTGGGCGAGCTATTGTCGTAGTGGTTGCGGCCTTGATTGCCTGCCGCCGTGGCAGTGTTTGTGGTCGCTCCGTCGACCTTGTCGGACTCGCCCGCGACGAACAAGAACAGCCGATCTTCGATCAGCGGACCGCCAGCATATGCGCTGTACACCGTTCTGCTCTGTACATCGTCTTTACCGCGGCGGTAGATAGTGCCGGGCAAGGTGTCGTCCTCATACCCATAATTTTCGGGCAGCGTACTGTTCGGGTACCACGCATCGCCGCGTGAGCTGGCGAGTGACTTCGGTTCCCACACCGCTTGCGCGCCGAAGTGCCACTCATTGGTGCCACGTTTGCCGACCTGGCTGATCACGCCGCCGGTGGAACGGCCGTACTTGGCGCTGTAGCCACCGGTATAGGTTTCCTGCTGGTCGATGGCACCGTAGGGAAGGCTCAAGCCCCCAAGATTATTGAAGGGATTAGTGACGTTGACGCCGTTGATGTAATAAGCGTTTTCCGTGACACCTGCGCCGCCAAAGGAGATCGTGGAGCGCGAGCCATTGTTGAACGCACCGCTTCCGGATATGGCACCCGGCGCCAGCAACGCAATCGCTTCGGCGCTACGGCCCAGCGGCAGCGTAGCCAACTGCTCGGACGTGATCACCGAGCGCGAGCTGGTCGAGCTGACATCGATCTTCGGCGCGTTGGCGGCGGTGACGGTGATCGCACCGAGCGTGGTTGCATCGGCATTGCCGCCCGATGCGGCCGCGCCACCGAAGGAGACCTCGGTGCCCGAGCCGACGCGCAGCTGCACGTTCTTGCGGGTGTCGACGACCTGATCGCCGCGCTTCAGGGTGACGGTGTAGGCGCCCACCGGCAGCGAGCCGAGGTTGTAGCGGCCATTGGCATCCACCGTAATGGTGCGGCTGAGACCGGTGTCGCTCTGCACCACGATCGTGCTGCCGGCTTCGGACGGGGCGCTGCCGTAAATGCTGCCGGTGGTGCTTTGCGCATAGACCGCGCCGTTGGTTAGGCAAGCACCGAGCACGACAGCAAGGGCGGTGCGTTTGAGGACTTGGCGACGAAACTGATTGCTCATTCCTGACCTTTCAACTGGAGTTCGGATAAGGGCGGTCATCGGGGAGTCAGATGGCCTTAACCCGAACGTAATGAATGCCTGCTACCGAGTGCAAGCATCCGACATGATTTGTTAATGAAATAACTCAAATCCGCATCGGAAGTGAGGAATTCGGCACAAAATGGCGTTGTGTCGCACACCTGGGCAAACGACCTGGAGCGGGCTCTCGGATTAATAGTTACGTTCGATACAGATTGCGTCGCCTGTACGACCAGATCGAACGTCCCTGGGTGTCCGTTGTCGCGAGCGAAAGATCCACCGCGTTGCCAAGCCGCAACAAAAAAGCCCCGACACGCGGGGCTTTTTCGACACGCGTGAGGCCGTCAGAATCGCACGGTCGTTCCCAGATAGAAGAACCGGCCCACGTTGTCGTACAGCGCAGAGGTGAAATCCGAGCCGAAGTAGTTGCGCGGCGGATCCTTGTCCAAGGCATTGTCGATGCCCAGGTACACGTCGATCTTCGAGCCGGGGAATTGATAGCCGAACTGGAAGTTGTGGTACACGTACGAGCCGTTCTTGATCGGGCTGGCCGAACCAGGATTGCTGTTATAGCTCTCCGGGGTCACGCGCAGGTTGCCGTCCACGTAGTTCATGTCCCACGACGCGCGCCACGCGTTCCAGTTGTATTTGGTCTGGAACTGCGCACGCCAGCGCGGGTCGGTCACGTAGGTCACGTACTCGTCGTATTCCTGCGGAAAGTCCTGGAATACCCACTCGCGCGACTGGATCAGGCGGGTGCCGACAAACCGCAGCACGGTATTGCCTTGGCCGAGCTGGAAGCGGTAGTCCATTTCCAGATCCACGCCCACGCGACGCGAACGCGCCAGGTTTTCGTTCAGCGCCTGCCACCCGATGATGCTGTGTTCGGGATAGATGCGGCCCTGCGGGTCGGTGAAGCCACCCAGCGGTGCACGCTGCACGAAACCGCAGAAGCTATTGCCGATGCCGCCGGGGTTATCCACACAGCGCGTGGCATTGGTCTCTGCCGTCACGGCGCCGATGGCATCGCGCAGGTCGATGCGCCAGTAGTCGATCGACATGCCGAACCCTTCGAAGAACTCCGGCTGCCACACCAGTCCGTACGACAGGCTGCGCGCACGTTCCGGCTTGAGTTCCGGATTGCCGCCGCTCACGCCCGGGCGGGTAGCGGTGTAGGTGTCGATCCAGCCCACCGGAATGCCCAGTGCGCTGCAGTTGGCCTGACGCAACCCCACATCGCCCGCAGTGCCCGGACGGTTGGTATTGGTGGGCAGGTAATTGCAGGGGTCGTTGATGGTGGCGAAGTTTTCGCTCTGCGAGTCGTACAGCTCGCCAATGCTGGGCGCACGCACCGCCTGCGCCAGGGTGCCACGCAACCGTAGCGACGGAATAATGGTCCAGTCCAGACCGATATTCCAGGTCTTGGTCGAGCCGATACTGCTGTAGTCCGAATAGCGTCCTGCAACGTCCAGCGCCAGACGATCCACGCCCGGCAGGCCGGCCAGCAACGGGATGGTGCTCTCGACGAACACTTCCTTGACGCTGTAGTCGCCACCGCTGTTCGGGATGGCGTTGAGAAAGGTCGCGCCCGACGCGGCCAACGGGTCGGTGACTTCCTCGCTCTGTTCCTTGCGGTATTCCACGCCGCCGGCGAAGCCGATGTCGCCTGCCGGCAGCGACAGCAGGTTGCTGTTGGCCACCGAGGCGCTGAACACGGTCTGCTGGATCTTGGCTTGCGAGCGCGCGGTGGTGTTGAACCACGCAGCTGCTTCCGGGGTGACCGCGCCGTTACCGAAGACACTGAAGGGCACGCAGCCTTCGCGGGCCAGTGCCGAGTACACGCGACCGGTATGGGGATTGACCGCAGTCGGATCCAGCGTGGTGCGGCAGACGATGTCGCCGCTGGCATCGCGTGCGGCGTCGATGCCGGCCTGCCAGCGTTCGTTGATGCGGTTGTTGAGGTTGAGGCGGTCCACCGTGGTCTTGCCGTAGTTGGCCGACACGTCGTAGGTCCAGTTGTCGGTGACGTTGCCTTCGGCGCCGAGAACGGCGCGGTAGGTCTTGCGTTCGATGTTTTCGCCGCGGCGGCCGGCATCGACATTGAAGCGGTTCATCAGGATCTGCGTGGCGCCGCGCGAATCCATGAGGGCGCCGAGTTCGGGGCTGACATAGGGGTTCTGACGACGCACGCGCAGCGAGCTGTCGAATGCGGGCTGGCCGAAGAATTCCGAATCGGTTTCGCTGTACTTGCCTTCGAAGAACACGCGATGGTTTTCGCTGATCTCGAAGTTGATCATGGTGTTGACGCTTTTGCGATCGAAGCCGGGCTGCAGGTCGGCCACCGCGTTGAGGTCGACGAAATCGCAATCCACGCACGAGGTGTTGCTCACCACCGTGCCGTTGTACCGGTTGCGACGGAAGCTGCCATCGTCGTTGAACAGATAACGGTTGCCGTAGCTTGCCGGGTTGCGGAAATCGAACGTGCCCAGATTGAAGGTGCCGCCGTAGGAGGTCGAATGGTTGCCACCGGGGCCGCTGAGCACGTTCTGCGGGTTGCGCTCGCTCGGCGGAAGGGTGGGGTCGAACGCGGGGTTGGGCACACTCACCAGGTACTCGCGGCCGATGGCGCGGTTGCCGCGACCGAAGCGATCTTGCTTGCTGTATTCGCCGGACACCGCGATATTGCCGCGGCCGCCTGCGAAATCGGTGCCGGCAGAAAAGCTGGCAAATGAGCGGTTGTAATTGCCTTCGTCGGCCAGGCCGGTCTGCGCGCGCGTCTCGAAACCGGTGAACGATTTCTTGAGGATGAAATTGACCACGCCGGCCACGGCATCGGCGCCGTACACCGCCGACGCGCCGCCGGTAATGACTTCCACGCGCTCGACCCATTCCACCGGAATGGTGTTGACGTCCACCGCAGTCGAGCCAGGGCTGGAGCCCACATGGCGACGCCCGTTGACCAGCACCAATGTGCGGTCAACGCCCATGCCGCGCAGGTCGAGCAGGCCCAGGCCGGCAGTGCCGATAAAGCGGGTGGAGTTGCCCAGCGTGTAGCTCGGCGCCAGCGCCGGCATACGCGCCATCAGGTCGCTGATGGTGGTCGCGCCGGTGGCGCGGATTTCTTCGGCGCTGATGGCAGTCACGGGCGAAGGCGTGACAAATCCGGTACGCGCGATGCGCGAGCCGGTGACGGTGACCTTGTCCAGATCGGTCGTATCGGGTGCGACCCCGTTGTCGGACTGGGCGGCGGCAGTGCCTGCGGATGCGGCTAGTACGCCGAAAAGTGCAGTGCTAAGGCGGTGGCGACGGATGCGTTGCGAGGTACGGCTCGACATGATTTCGCAGATTCCTTGCTGAGATTCGATTCGCGCAGTTGGGCTCGCTGAGCGCCAGCTGAACTGTGTTTTGACCGTAACAATTCTTTAATCTTGTGTCCATATCTGCGAAATTTGTCACTGAATGTCACGTGCTGGCTGCGCGTGCGTTTGTGTTGCGTTGGCAGACAGGCCGGCTGCTTCCGACCGAGCCGGTACACTCATGCCCCTCTTTGATGCGGCGCAAAGCGATGCTTGAGTCGCTCGCGGTGGCACACGACAACTCGGGTAGGCGATGAACACGATGGTGCAAAGTGGTTTCTGGGCGGCGCGCGCTGTTGCGAAGGCGGTTGGCGCATGACGGGCGAACGCAGAATCGCCGCGCATGCGGTGCAGGGGGCGTTGGCGCCGCACCCGCGCATCCGCAACGTGATTGCGGTGGGGTCCGGCAAGGGCGGCGTGGGCAAGTCCACCACTGCGGTGAATCTGGCACTGGCGCTGCGTCAGTTGGGCGCGCGCGTCGGCGTGCTGGATGCCGATATCTATGGCCCCAGCGTGCCGGCGATGCTGGGCCTGAGCGGGCGGCCGGATAGCCCGGACAACAAGTCGATCGAACCGCTGCGTGCGTTCGGGATCGAGGCGATGTCGATCGGCCTGTTGGTCGATCAGGACACCCCGATGATCTGGCGCGGGCCGATGGCGACGTCCGCGCTGACCCAGCTGTTCAACGACACCCTGTGGGACGACCTGGACTATCTGCTGATCGACCTGCCGCCGGGCACCGGCGACATCCAGTTGACCCTGTCGCAGAAGATTCCGGTGGCCGGTGCGGTGATCGTCACCACGCCGCAGGACATCGCCACGCTGGACGCGCGCAAGGCCTTGAAGATGTTCGAAAAGGTCGAGGTGCCGGTGCTCGGCATCGTCGAGAATATGGCGGTGCATACCTGCAGCAACTGCGGTCACCGCGAGCATCTGTTCGGCGAAGGCGGCGGCGAGCGCATGGCGGCGCAGTACGGCGTGCCGTTATTGGGGGCGTTGCCGCTGGTGATTGCAATCCGTGAGCAAGGCGATGTCGGTCAGCCGATCGTGGTAGCCGCGCCGGAGTCGGTGGCAGCCCAGGCCTACCTGGCGGCGGCGACGCGGCTTGCCGAGGAACTGGGCAAGCGCCCACGCGCCAGCATCCCGATTTCGGCGTCGCTGCTGTAACGCGTCCGGCCGGCTGCGGGTGCCGGCCGCTGGTAGAATTCGCCGTCTTCGCGCGGGCCGCTCGGCCCGCCGCCTTCCGTCTTCAAGGAACACCGCATGAGCATCAAGAGCGACCGCTGGATCAAGCGCATGGCCGAACAGCACGCGATGATCGAGCCGTTCGAACCCGGCCAGATCAAGCACGATGCCGCCGGGCAGCGCATCGTCAGCTTCGGCACCTCCAGCTATGGGTACGACGTACGCTGCTCGCGCGAGTTCAAGGTCTTTACCAACATCAACTCGACGATCGTCGATCCCAAGCACTTCGATCCCGGCAGCTTTGTCGATATCGAATCGGATGTCTGCATCATTCCGCCGAACAGCTTCGCACTGGCGCGCACAGTGGAATATTTCCGCATCCCGCGCGACACGCTGGTGGTGTGCCTGGGCAAGAGTACCTACGCACGCTGCGGCATCATCGTCAACGTGACCCCGCTGGAGCCGGAGTGGGAAGGCCACGTGACGCTGGAATTCAGCAATACCACGCCGCTGCCGGCGCGCATCTATGCCAACGAAGGCGTGGCGCAGATGCTGTTCTTCCAGTCCGACGAAGTGTGCGAAACCTCGTACAAGGACCGCGGCGGCAAGTATCAGGGCCAGACCGGTGTAACCCTGCCGCGCACTTAGAGCAGCGACCGAAACGACTGCGCTCGCCGCCAGGCGGGCGCAACCGATACTCGGAATCGGCTGTGCCACGCGTGCACTCCGGTTCGTCCATGCCCGTCTGGCGGCTGCTCGCCGGGTTTTTTGGCCGCTCCTGGTGCAATGGCGCGGCCGTGACCCTCAGCAGGTCGCGGCAGCCCTCTGGCGGTAGCGCAGCAGTTGGCGCACGCCGGCGGCGATCAGAAACACCGGCCACCAGGTCGCGATCAGGTTGCCCACGTCCATATGGGCCAGCCCCAGGTTGTCCAGCAGAAACAGCGCGCCCATGACAATCAGGAACAGGGCGGGGATCAGACGGTAGTTCATGGCGAGGTCCTCGTTGGGTATGAGGCCATGCTGCGCCGGATGCGCCCCACGATCAGGTGCCGGAAGTCAACAATCGCAGATGACAAACGTCATGTCGGTCGCCTCACCGGCGGGACGGGCAGAGGTGAGGGCTGTGCCGCATGTGATTGGCCGTTGCCGATGCGATAGCCGACGCAGTCCGGTCGCAGCCCCAACGTTCTGAGGCGCAATCGACAGCCCACCAGGCGTCGCCCGTACCCCTGTCCGGCCCTTGGGGCACCTGCACTTCCATGAAGGAGGACAATGTCCCAACAGGCGACGAAGACTGCAGGCAGGCGACGGGCGACGGCGATGCCAAATCAGTGAGGGCTAAATCCGCCCAACTCCGTCGCCACTGATGCTGTGGTCAGCGTAGATAACAGATCGGCCGTCAAACCGAACTGCCGCCAGCGCAGTCAGCGACCGCGCCACCCGAGCGCAGTACCGCACCTCAACTCGCAAGCGCCAATCCGCCAATCTGCCATTCCGCCATTCCGCTGGAATGTCAGCAGCGCCGATAGCCCGCTGTGACCAATTCCGGCTCCCAAGTCCCCAAGCCCGGCTCCGCTTACTTGCCGCGCCCGAACAGCATGCCGATCCCGCAAGCGACCAGCGCAGCCGGCCACCAGGTGGCGATCAAGCGACCAAGACTGAGATTGGTCCAGCCCAGGTTGTTGGCCAGGAACAGCAGGCCGACGAGGATCAGGATCAGCGCGGCGACGACATTGGATTTCATGCGGGAGACTGGTTGAAGGACAGGCGCCTATCGTAGCCGTTGCGCCCACGCCGCGACATGCTGCTGCAACGTCTCGGGCACAAACCGCTGCGCACTGCCGCTGCCCCAGACGGGCCCAGGCCACGCGGCATCGCCGGGGTGACGGCCGACCAGATGCACGTGTAGCTGCCGCACGATATTGCCCAGCGCGCCGATATTGAGCTTGCTGACCGCAGGTTCGGCGCGCAGCAACTGCGAGAGCTGGTTGATTTCGGCCAGCAACAAACGCTGCTGGCCGCCATCCAGATCGATCCACTCACTGACATCGGCCACCCGTGGCACCAGCACCAGCCACGGGAAGCGGGCGTCGTCCATCAGCCGCACCTGCGACAGCGGCCCGTCGGCGACGAACACCGTGTCGGCCGCCAGGCGCGGATCGAGCAGGAAACCGCCCGCCGGCGTGCCCGGTGCGGTGTCGCTCATCCCAGATGCGCCGCGAAGAAGCCCAGGGTGCGCTCCAATGCGCGCTCGGCGCTGTCGGCGTCGTAGTGGGTGGGGTCGATGCTGCGGTTGAAGGCATGTCCGGTCGGATACACGAAGGTTTCCATCTGCGGCAGTTTCTCGCGGTGGGCCTGGATCGCTTCGGGCGGAATGCTGGCATCGCGCTCGCCGAAGTGGAACATCACCGGTGCCTTGGGGGTTTCGTCCAGCAGCTGGGTGTTGCGGCCGCCGTAGTAGCTCACCGACGGCAGTCCCAGGCGTATCGCCGACAGCAGTGCGACCGAGCCACCCCAGCAGTAGCCCACCGTGCCCACCTTGCCGGCGCGGGTCAGCAGGGTGGCGGCAGATTTCACCACCTCCACCGCGCGCTCCAGGCCCACCGCATTGGCCAGCGCCAGGCCCCGCTGCAGGCTTTCCTGGTCGTACGGCAACTGCACGTCCTTCTCTTCCAGATCGAAAAAGGCCGGTGCCAGCACCTCATAGCCGCGTGCGGCGTAGTCGTCGGCCACTGCGCGGATATGTTCGTTGACACCGAAGATTTCTTGAATCACCACCAGGCCGCCGCGCGGGCTGGAAGCGGGCGTGGCGTGCCAGGCGGCAACCTGGCCGTCGGGGGTGTCGAGCGTGGTCCAGTGACCCATGGAAACTCCTGCTGCAGTCCGGGGAGGCGCGCATTATCGACCGGATCGGCGGGGGCGAAGGTGAGGGTTCCGCTAAGATGCCCCCGCGTGCGCGGCATGCGGTTCAGAGCGCCGCCCCCACACCGCTATAATTGGCCCGCTCAGGCCCCAGGCCGCTCCGCTTCCCAGGCTCCTGCTTCCATGTCCCAGCTGAACCCTAAAGTCGGCTTCGTCAGCCTTGGCTGCCCGAAGGCGCTCGTCGATTCCGAACGCATCCTCACCCAGCTGCGCGTAGAGGGCTACGACATCGTGCCCAGCTACGACGCTGCCGATGTGGTGGTGGTCAACACCTGCGGCTTCATCGATTCGGCAGTGACCGAATCGCTGGACGCGATCGGCGAGGCGATGAACGCCAACGGCAAGGTCATCGTCACCGGCTGCCTGGGCAAGCGCCCGGAGCAGATTCGCGAGGCGTACCCGCAAGTGCTGGCGGTATCCGGCCCGCAGGACTACCAGAGCGTCATGGAGGCAGTGCATGCCGCGTTGCCGCCGCGTCACGACCCGTTCGTGGATCTGGTGCCGGACTACGGCATCAAGCTGACGCCGCGCCATTACGCGTATCTCAAGATTTCCGAAGGCTGCAATCACCGGTGCAGCTTCTGCATCATTCCCTCGATGCGCGGCGATCTGGTCTCGCGTCCGGTCGATGAAGTGCTGCGCGAAGCCGAGCGGCTGGTGCGCGGTGGCGTCAAGGAATTGCTGGTGGTGTCGCAGGACACCTCGGCCTACGGTGTGGACCTGAAATATGCCGAGCGTCCGTGGCGGGACCGCCTGTACCAGACCCGCATGAAGGCGCTGTGCGAGGGGTTGTCGGAGCTTGGCGTGTGGACGCGCCTGCATTACGTGTACCCGTATCCGCACGTGGACGATGTGATTGGGCTGATGGCCGAAGGCAAGCTGCTGCCGTATCTGGACATTCCGTTCCAGCACGCCAGCCCGCGCATTCTCAAGTTGATGAAGCGCCCCGGCGCGGTGGAAAAAACCCTGGAGCGCGTGCAGCGCTGGAAGGCGATGTGCCCGGAGATCACCGTGCGCTCGACCTTCATCGTCGGCTTCCCCGGCGAGACCGATGCCGAATTCGAATCCTTGCTGGACTTCTTGGATCAGGCGCAGCTGGACCGCGTCGGTGCGTTTGCGTATTCGCCGGTCGATGGCGCCAGCGCCAACGCGCTGCCGGATCAGGTGCCCGAAGAAGTGAAACAGGAGCGCCTGGCGCGCTTCATGGCCAAGCAGGCGCAGATCTCTGCGTTGCGTCTGGAATCCAAGATCGGCAGCGTGCAGCAGTGCCTGGTGGATGTGATCGAAGACGACATCGCGGTGGCCCGCTCGCGTGCCGATGCGCCTGAAATCGATGGGCTGGTGCACATCCAGAACGGTGGCGAGCTCGGCTTGAAGGTGGGCGATCTGGTGGATGTTGAAATCACCGACAGCGACGAGCACGATCTGTTTGGCGATGCACTGCCGTCTGGCCATGCGGTGCAGCCAGGGCGGACATTGAACCTGCAGATCGTTTAGCCGCAGCAGGGCGCCGGCTGGCCGATGGCGTCGGCGCCAGACTGTGCCGCACCGTCGCCGCACATGCCCCGGTGGGCACGCCAACCGGTAGGAGCGTGCCTGCGCGCGACGAGGCTTGCCACGCGCATCCGTCCCGGCACGACGCGCTGCAATGCCAACATCGCCGCTAGGCATGATATCGCCGGATGAGGGTAGCCGGCGTGTGTGCGTATCAGCAGGCCACGATGCAGTCCTGGGGCACTGGGTGTTCGGTTCTCCGGGTGTCGATCACTGTCGTTGCTGATGCACGGCGCCAGGATCGATCCGCCCCTTGGGTATCCCCTACAGCGAGGCGTAATCCACCGACACCACGACGAATGTGTGCTTGCCGGCCGGCAAGTGTGCGTCGAATTCGTCGTCCACGCGCTTTTTCAGCAGGGCGCGCGCCAGGGGGGAGTCGATGCTGATCCAGCCGCGTCCGGCATCGGTTTCGTCCGGGCCGACGATGCGGTAGCGCAGCAGCTCGCCACTGCCGGCGTCTTCCAGCTCCACCTGTGCGCCGAAGAACACTGCGTTCGCGTCGGTAGGTGCGGTATCCACCACGCGCAACGCTTCCAGTCGCTTGCTCAGATAGCGCACACGCCGATCGATTTCACCGAGCTGCTTCTTGCGATAGGTGTATTCGGCATTTTCCGAGCGATCGCCTTCGGCGGCCGCTGCCGCCAGGGCCCGTACCACCTCGGGGCGGCGCACGCGCCACAAGTCGTCCAGCTCGGCCTTGAGGCGGGCGTGGCCTTCGGGCGTGATCAGCGCAGTGCTTTTTTCGGCAGGTGGGCGCCAGCGGCTCATGGGGCAGGGAGGTTAGAACGGCGGGCCCGCGATGCTAGCGCGCATGACGTGCTTGCGCATCTTCCGCCGCACAGCGAAGCTTTGCGCCATTCTCGGACACGGACGTTGTCATGCTGATCATGCCGCTGCACAAACCCTGGTCGCGCCAGAACATCCCATGGGTGACGCTGCTGCTGGTGCTGATCAATGTGGCGGTCTACATGGGCTACCAGCGCAAGGACGACAGCCTGGTCGAGAGCGCCGTGCACTATTACGTGCACTCCGGCTTGGGCGCGCTGGAGGCCGATGCACATACCCGTTACCTGCAGCAGACCGCCGACGCCAAGCTGCGCGCGGCGCGCCAGGCAAAGCTGGGCAGCGTGCCTGAACCGCAACGCATCGCGTATCTGGCGCACCTGACGATGCACGATGTCGCCTTCGAACACGCACTGCGCAGCGGCACACTGTTCAACGACGACGCGCGTCTGCGCGAATGGCGCGCATTGCGTGCGCCTTACGACACGCGGCTGTCCAGGATATTTACGCTGCGCCATGTGCAGCGCAGTTCCGAATGGTCGCCAGCGCGCATGCTGACCGCCACGTTCCTGCACGGCAGCTTCGATCATTTGCTGGGCAACATGCTGTTTCTGCTTGCCCTGGGTACCTTGCTGGAAGGCGCAATCGGCAGCGGCTGGTTCCTGGCGCTGTATCTGCTCGGCGGATTCGGCGCCAGCCTGGCCAGCTTGTGGTGGCGTTGGGGCGAGCCTGGCGGCGGCTTGGGGGCGTCCGGCGCCATCGCCGCCCTGATGGGCGCGTTCTGCATGGTATGGGGCAGGCGCAGGGTGCGCTTTTTCTATTGGTTCTTCGTGGTCTTCAATTACGCGCGTGGCCCAGCGATCCTGCTATTGCCGCTGTGGCTGGGCTGGGAGTTGTACAGCCTGGCATCCAGCGACGACGGTGCAGTCGCCTTCGAAGCGCATGCGGGGGGACTGCTGAGCGGTGCGTTGCTGGGCGCCTTGCTGGTGGTATTGCGGCAAACCCGGCCGGCATTTATGGAAGAGGGCGACACGGTTGCGGTGGACGATCGCTGGGAGCGTGCGCAGCGCCATCTGGGCCGGATGGAAAACGCCGAGGCCGAACATTTGCTGGCGGAGTTGACGCGCGAGCAGCCGCACAATCTAGAGGTTGCGCTTGCGCGCTATCGCGCGGCGCGTCATGCAGGTCGCAGCCAGGACAGCCTGCGCCATGCCGAGACGCTGCTGGCCCTGCAGGCCCATAGCGCCGAACAGACACGCATCCAGCTGGCAGTCGCCGCCGAACTCAGCAAGGCCAAGACTGCCTGCAGTCTGACGGCGCGCAGGGCGCTGATCGCTGCGTGCATGCGTAACGGCCTGTTGGCCGATGCCGAGCGTCTATTGAAAGAAAGCGAACTGAGTACGCCTCGCGACGAATTGGCCCAACAGTGGTTCGTGCTTGCCTTGCGTCACGGTGAACTGCAAGACGGTGCGCAACGTACGCGCTTGTTGCGACAAGTGCTGGATCAGTTTCCCGGGCAGGGACAGGCGAACAAGGCGCGCTTTTTGCTTGAGAACGGGTGAGCGGCTTCTGCTCGAGGCGTGCTCTCTGACTCGCGCGACGCTGGGCGGGCAAAGACCGGTCGAGTTGGCTGGCATGCATGGTTCTGCGCTTGATGGGATCTGTCCGCCTGGATCCTGCAGAAGGGGTCTTCAGCCGATCACGCCGGCTGAATCGTCACCGCTTTCAGTGCTGCATCCAGCTTCGCGCGCAGTGCTTCGTCGTCGCAGCGATCCATGGCGTCCTGCAATACGGCGCGCGCTTGATCGTCGCGACCGAAGCGCTCGGCCAGCAGCACGCCGGCGTCCAGCGACCAGGCAGGCAGCATCGGGTCGCGCGGCCATGCAGCGATGGCGGCCAGCAGGCCATCGGTGACAAGTTGGAACTGCCCGGCCATCTTTGCGCGCTCGGCCAGCAGGTTGGCCTGCTCGGGCGTCAGCGGCGTAAACCTTGCGTCGATGTCCAGCGCTTCGCGCTGCAGCGCGAGCGCACGCCGTTCCTGCTTTTCCTGCAACAGGCGATTGATGTACTGGCGGGTGTGTTCGCGTAGCTCGTCGTTGCGATGGTGTTGGCGCAGCAGGCGCTGATACAACTCGTGCACCGCCAGGCTCACCGCGCGCGAGCGCACCGCGCCACGCAAGGCCTGAAAGGCTTCGTCGGAATGGCCGTCGCGCACATACTGTTCCGCTTCGTCGAGCAGGCGCTGATCCGGGTCGCGGCGTTCGTGCGCTTCTCCGCTGCTGGGCACGTAGCCCAGCTCCTCGTGGTACTGGTACACCAGATACCCCAGCAGGTGAAAGCTGGCGAATAGCGTCCAGATCGAGGTCGCCATGACCGTGGCTGCGCGCACGAGCGGCGGTAGGTACGTGATAGCGAAAAAGACCGCTGCCGTACCGCTGCCCTGGATCACGTAGAGCAGGCCGTAGGCGGCCAGATATGGCCAGCCGATCCGCAGCGCCATGTCGATCGAGACGGCGGGATTGAGCGCCCGGCGCAGGCTGCCGTCGATGGCTAGCGAGATCAGCATGCCCGGCAGCAGCAACATGGTGCCCAGATAGGCGATGGTCAGCCCGAACGGGCCGGCGATCACGGCCCCCGCGCCGATCACGATGCCCAGCGCGATGGCCAGCAGGATCAGGCGCAGTACCGCGCTGTCGAAGCTGTTATAGCCCAGGCGCGGCGCGTCGGGCTCGCCATCGGCGGTGTGGCGCAGAATGTCGAAGGCATAGGTGTAGGTCGCCATGCCCAGCACCCCGGCAATCACCAGTTTCAGGATGCCCGGCAGCACCAGCAAAGCGCCGCACAGCGTCAATGCGATCAGCGCATACAGCGCCGAGCCACGCAGCGGGTAGGTGGCAATGGCGGGAATGCGCGTCCAGAACGGTGCGGGCGCAGCCTGCGCGGCCACCGTGCGTGCGCGAAAACGGTCTTCCATGACGCTCCCCAGGCGTGTGGTGTGATCGGATTGTGCGGTGACGTGCGCCGCCACGCAATTGGGGCGGGGGGCAAGCCGACGAACCAGGATCGCCAGCGACTGGCGACATGTCGCGGGCATGGTCTGGATATTGCTGGCCAGGCCGTGCATCAGTGCCGGCATTGCATCGGAGCATGCTGTGTCCGACAGCACCGTAAGCGCATCGGCAGACCGTCGATGCGTTGCGTGCGTGACTGTCTGAGGTTCCAGCGGAGCGACAGGTAAAATGGTGGCCCGCCGCACTCTCGCGGTCCTACGAGCGACCGCGCGCCGCAACCGTGGCACTGCCATCGCTCGCATCACAAGGAGTGTCGCTTGATTCCCTCTGCCACCGGCAACCCGCAGGTCCGCATTCGCAGCATCGATGTGCTCTCGGACAATTGGTATGTGCTACGCAAGGTGACGTTCGATTTCCAGCGCAAGGACGGCCGCTGGCAGTCCTTGTCGCGCGAGGCCTACGACCGTGGCAATGGCGCCACCATTTTGCTGTATAGCCGCGCCAGGCAGACGGTGATGCTCACCCGCCAGTTCCGCCTGCCGACGCTGCTCAATGGCAACCCGGATGGCATGTTGATCGAAGCTTGCGCAGGCCTGCTCGACCAGGACGATGCGCTGACCTGCATCCGCAAGGAAACCGAAGAGGAAACCGGCTACCGGATCGACAACGTGCGCAAGGTGTTCGAGGCCTTCATGAGCCCTGGCTCGGTCACCGAACGCCTGTACTTCTTCGTCGGCGAATACTTCGACGCCGACAAGGTTGGTGATGGCGGTGGACTCGAAGAAGACGGCGAAGAGATCGAAGTGCTGGAGCTGTCCCTGGATGCAGCATTGGCGATGATCGGCACAGGTGAGATCGCCGATGCCAAGACCATCATGCTGTTGCAGTACGCAAAGTTGCATGGTGTGTTGGAGTCCATCCACGCCAACGCGCGATAGCCCTTCAGGGCGACGGTGTCATCGAGACGTGTCGGCGGCGATGATCAAGCCGATCAACGCTTCCCACCAAAAATGCTACCGAAGATGCCGCGCACGATCTGCTGCCCGATCTTGTTGCCTACCGTGCGCGAGGTCTGCTTGGCCATCGCTTCGAGCATGCCCTGGCGGCGGTTGGTGCCGAAGACCGCGTCCTTGACCGCCTGACCGAAGCCGCTGTCGTGCGCGTCGTCGTCTGCGCGAGTGCGGGCAGGTGGTGCTGCGTTGTGTTCGGCCACCTGTTCGACACGGCGCGCCAGCAGTTCGGCCGCCGATTGGCGATTGATCGCGGTGTCGTAGCGGGTGCCGACCGGGCTGGTGGCGCGCACCTGCGTGCGTTCGGTCTCGCTGATGGCGCCCATACGGCAACGCGGCGGGGCGATCAATGTCTGCTGCACCGGCGCCGGTACGCCCTTGCCCTGCAGCGGCGATACCAGCGCCTCGCCGGTACCCAGGCTGGAGATGGCGGTGGCGACATCGAGCTTGGGATTGCCGACGAAGGTCTGCGCGGCGGTCTTCACCGCCTTCTGGTCGCGCGGCGTGTAGGCGCGCAGCGCGTGCTGCACGCGATTGCCGAGCTGGCCGAGGATATTGTCGGGAATGTCATCGGGAAACTGCGAGCAGAAATACACGCCCACGCCCTTGGAACGGATCAGGCGCACCACCTGTTCGATGCGCTGCACCAGCGCCGCCGGCGCATCGTCGAACAGCAGGTGCGCCTCGTCGAAGACGAACACCAGTGTGGGTTGTTCCAGGTCGCCCACTTCGGGCAAGCGTTCGAATAGTTCCGACAGCAGCCACAGCAGGAAGGTGGAATACAGCTTCGGCTTGAGCACCAATTGGTTGGCAGCCAGGATGCCGATCACGCCACGGCCATCCGGTGTGACGCGCATCAGTTCGGCCAGCTCCAGCGCGGGTTCACCGAAGAACTGTTCGCCGCCGTCCTGCGACAAGCGCAGCAAGGCGCGCTGGATGGCGGCCACCGATTGGCTGGACACCAGTCCGTAACTGGTGGAGAGCTCCTTGCGCTCTTGGACCACCAGCGCGAGCAGTGCACGCAGGTCGTCCAGGTCCAGCAACAGCAAGCCGCGGTCGTCGGCCAGCTTGAACACGATGTCGAGTACGCCGGACTGGGTGTCGTTGAGCTCCAGAATCCTGGCGAGCAGGGTGGGGCCCATCTCGCTGACGGTGGTACGTACCGGATGCCCGAGCTGGCCATACAGGTCCCAGAACACCACCGGGTTAGCCGCTGGGGCGTAGTCGGTCATGCCCGTATCGTTGGCGCGCTGCAGCACGCCGGCTGCCCCGTCGCCGGCCACGGCCAGGCCGGCGACATCGCCTTTTACATCGGCCAGGAACACCGGAACGCCCAGCCGCGAGAAGCCTTCGGCCAGGGTCATCAGGGTCACGGTCTTGCCGGTGCCGGTGGCGCCGGCCACCAGCCCGTGGCGATTGCCGAAGCGGGCTTCCAGCACAACCGGGATGTCGTCGGTGACGCCTTTGCCGAGCAGGAACGAGGCCATTGCGCTGATCCGGTGGGAAAGGGCCGATTCTAGCGGGCAATCCCGGCGGGCAACGCCATCCGTCAACTCAGCGGATTCTGGCAGGCAGGCTGGGTCGAACGGGCGACCACGCACACGCCACGCTGCGCCGCAGGCTCACTCAAATCATCGCGGCGATGAGCCGGTTTGCAGGTGTCGCCTGCATCGATCGCGCCCACCAAGCTAACGGCCCACTGACCCCGGCGGCCCCGCTGCCTTGCCCCGATGTTGCCCCGGCAGCTACCCTGCCTGCCTTTCCGCTGTACTGCCTACGATGCCGCTCGCTCATTTTGGTTTGCGCCCATGGCCTGTCCTGGCCGTGGTGGCGCTGATGTCTGTCGTCCCCGCCGCCCACGCCATCTCCAAACGCGACACGGAGAAGGCCGCCGCGCTCGATGCGCGCATGGCCGCCGCCGAAAAGCGCTATCGCGATGCGCTGGTGCTGGTGAACAACTCCGACCCCAAGGGCACTGCCGAAGGCGATGCCGCGCTGGAGGACATGGAAGACATCATCGACGCCTGCATCAAGCAGCGCGGTTGCCTGGTGTCCAATCAGTTGGCCACCTACAAGCGACTGCTCAAGGCGCGCGCCGATGCCGAGGCGCCGGCCGCCGAAGATCCGGAAGACGACGACACCCTGCTGCAAGCCGACCCGGACCATCTCGGCCCGGCGTCGAACGGCGTGCCCGAGGCCGCGCGTGCCGCCACGCTGCTCAACGACCAGCGCCACGACTTCGACAAGATGGTGCAGTACAACCCGGCCGTGCAGGCCGGTATCCGGCGTTGGCTCACCGATATGCGCCCGGCGCTGCTGACCAGCTACGAGAACTACAGCAACCTGCGCGGCGTGATGTGGCCGGAATGGCAGAAGCGCGGCCTTCCCGAAGCGTTGCTGTTCGGCATCATGGCCAAGGAATCCAACGGCAAGGTGCACGCCAGCTCGCGCGCTGGTGCAGCCGGGTTGATGCAGTTCATGCCCGCCACCGGACGTCGCTTCGGGCTGGGCCCGGACGGCACCGGCTTCGATACGCGCTTCGATGCACGCAGCGCCGCCGAAGCCAGCGCCGCCTACCTCAACGAGCGCATGGCCGGGCTTAACCGAAGCATCGAACTGGCGCTGGCCGCCTACAACGGTGGCGAAGGCCGTGCCGCGCGCGTGTTTTCGCAGAGCGGCGGGCGCGGCTTCTGGGATCAGGACGTCTACAACCAGTTCCCGGCCGAAACCAAGGACTACGTGCCGATGGTGATCGCGGCGGCGTGGATCTTCCTGCACCCGCGCCAGTATGGGGTGGACTTCCCCAAGCTCGATGCGCAGCCGGCCACGCTCAAGCTGGCCAAGTCGACCACCATCTACGAACTCACCATCTGCCTGGGCAGCATGGGTACACGCGACGGCTACATGCGTGCGCTGCGCAATCTCAACCCGCGTTACGAATCCGATGGCTGGATTCCGGCCGGCACGGTCATCAATGCCACCAACCGCATCGTCAACCTCTACACCCGTTACTGCGTCAATGGCCCGCGTGCGGATCTGGCGCGCACCCTGATCACTGCCGATCTCAACAGCGCGATCGTGCGCAGCAGCAGCGCGCCCGAGTACGTGCCAAGCGTGGCGGTGGGCGATGTCAGCCAGATGGCGGGCGTCCCGACCACCGTCGCCACCGGTCAGCCGGCAGTTGCCAAGCCCAAGGCCAAGCAGGTGCGCAGCTACACCATCGCCCGGGGCGACACGCTCGGTCGCGTTGCGCAGAAATACCAATGCGAGATCAAGGAGCTGGCCAAGGCCAACGGCTTGAAGGCGCCGTCGTATGCGCTCAAGCCGGGTCAGAGCATCAAACTGGCGGGTTGCGATCGCTGAACCGTGCGCTGGCGGTGCCGTGCTGATCGCCGCACCCTCTAGACGGCGGTGCGCATCGGCCTGAACCCTGGCGTGGGGCAGGCCAGCCGCGCGAACGCCGTTTTTGCTAGCCCGGCACGGGCAGCGTGTTTGCAGTCGTAAGGTTTGGCAAACGGCGCGTGGGTGCGCGACGCGTTGTCCGGAATGCTTCGTCGCGGCCCGGTCCGCTCCTACCGATGGCGGCGAGCGCACGACAAGCCTGGTTGCCGTAGGGGCGGACCCGGCCGCGACGAAGCCGTGCAAATAGCCCGTTTTATGCCGGATGTTCTTTATCTGAAGCTGAGCAAGATGGCGTGCGCGTAGGGCGGCGCATCGTCGGGAATGCCTGGCCGCGCCAGGTCCGCTCCTACGACGCGTCGTTGCAATTCACTGACGACGGGCGAGTGCCTGGCCAAGACGAACCGATGTTTCGGCCGCAAGTCCGCCATCGAGCGTGGCCACACCCGGCGGCAGCAACACGATCACGGTCGAGCCGTAGTTGAAGCGCGCCATCTCCGCGAACTTCTCCAGCACGACGCCCTTGCCGCGATAGTCCTTGCGCGTGATGCGGTCGCCATAGCGCGGAATCTCCACGCCGCTCCAGACCGTCTCCACGCCCGAGACCAATAACGCGCCAACCATCACCG
Organism: Xanthomonas citri pv. citri; assembly: GCF_000961215.1. NCBI lineage: Bacteria > Pseudomonadati > Pseudomonadota > Gammaproteobacteria > Lysobacterales > Lysobacteraceae > Xanthomonas > Xanthomonas citri. The sequence goes on along the minus strand of NZ_CP008998.1, from coordinate 3,178,691 downwards.
AAGCCATCGGGCCGAACTCGGTGTCGAAGTGACACACCAGCCGCTCGTTGCGCGCGAACAGGCGCGGCACCTTGCGCACTGCATCCGGGCCCACACTGAACAGCCGGCCGGGCACATGCACGGTTTCGCGCAGGGTGCCGGTCCACGGCATATGCACGCGGTGGTAGTCCTTGGGCGACAGATACACGGTGGCGAACACGCCGTCGTTGAATGGCGCTGCCGCGGCTTCGTCGCCGAGCAATTCTGCAGCAGTGAACGACTGCCCCTTGGCCTGGAAAATGCGGCCGTTCTCGACCGGGCCGAGCTGGCTGATGCGGCCGTCGGCCGGCATCAGCACTGCCGAAGGGTCGGCATCCGGCACGCGCGCGCCGGGCTTCAAGGCGCGGGTAAAAAACGCGTTGAAGGTGGGGTAGGCGTGCGGATCCGGCTCCTGCGCTTCACTCAGATCCACACCGAACTTACGCGTCACCGTGTCGATCAACCACTGCTTGGTGGACGGTGTCTGCGAATAGGCCAGCGCGCGTGCCAGCGACGACAGCAGCCGGTGCGGCAGCACGTAGGTCAGGGAAGTGACAAGACTCACGGAGCGGTTACCTTGGTCAGCTGTTGGAGGTCGGCGGCAATCGCCTTCGGGTCGAGCGGGGGGCGGATCAGGCCGGCCAGGCGGCCCTGCGGATCGAGCACGGCGATGCCGGCCGAGTGGTCCATGCTGTAGTCGTTGGGATTTTGCGCATAGCCCTTGCCAGGGACCTTTTGGAACACGAAGCCCAGCGCGGTGGCGAAGCGCTCCAGCGCCGGCACGTCGGCAGTGGCGGCCAGGGTGTCCTTGTGGAAGGCATGCGCGTACTCGCCCAGGCGCGCAGGCGGATCGCGCTGCGGGTCCACCGACACGAACAGCACGCGCGGGCGCAAGCCATCGGGAATGGCTTCCCATTGCTGTTGCGCCACCGCCAGATCGGTCAAGGTGGTGGGGCAGACATCGGGGCAGAACGTGAAGCCCAGAAACACCAGCGTCCAATGTCCCTTGAGCTCGCCGGGCACCAGTTGGGTGCCGTCGGACTGGCGCAGGCTGAATTGCGGCAGCGGGCGCGGCTGCGGATAAAAGGTGATGGTCTTGGTGGGTGGCCATGGCGAACTGGGCGCGCCGCCAAGGAACTTCTGGCCCAGCAACATCCCCAGGCCAGCGGCCAGGGCCACCAGCAGCACGATGCCGGTATTGCGATTGAACATGGCGGTTTCCACTGCAACGGACGCTCATGATACCGATCCGACCTCTATAATCGGGGGCCGATTCCTCTTTAGTTGTTGCCATGACTGCCGCCGCGGCCGACGAACTGCACACCATCATCGACCTGATCCGCTACGGCACCAGCCGTTTCAATGCAGCCGGTCTGACCTTCGGCCACAGCTACGACAATGCGTTGGACGAAGCCACCCAACTGGTCCTGCACAGCCTGCATCTGCCGCACGATCTGGGTCCGGCCTATGGCCAGGCGCGCTTGCTGCGTTCGGAAAAAGAGCAGGTGCTCGGCCTGTTCGAGCGCCGTATCAGCGAGCGCGTGCCGGCGGCGTACCTGACCGGCGAGGCCTGGTTTGCCGGCCTGAGTTTCAAGAGCGATGCGCGTGCGCTGGTGCCGCGTTCGCCGATCGCCGAACTGATCGAAGCCGGCTTCGAGCCCTGGCTGGGCGGCCGCGAAGTGACCCGAGCGCTGGACCTGTGCACCGGTTCGGGCTGTATCGCCATTGCGATGGGCCACTACAACCCGCAGTGGGACGTGGATGGCGTGGACATCAGCGACGATGCGCTGGCGCTGGCGGCCGAAAACAAGGCGCGCCTGCATGCCGACAACATCACCTTGCTCAAGTCGGACCTGTTCAGCGGTCTGGGCGGTCGCCAGTACGACCTGATCGTCACCAACCCGCCGTACGTGACCAACGAGGAAACCGACGCGCTGCCGCAGGAGTATTCCTACGAGCCCGAACTCGGCCTGCGTGCCGGCGACGATGGCCTGGACCTGGTGCTGAAGATCCTGCGCGATGCGCCGCAGCACCTGAGCGAAGACGGCTTGCTGATCTGCGAAGTGGGCGAATCCGAGCAGCACCTGGTCAGGCTGTTGCCGGAAGTGGATCTGGCCTGGGTCGAGTTCAAGGTCGGGCAGATGGGCATCTTCGCGGTGGAATGCCGCGAATTGATCGCCCACGGCGCCCGCATCGCCGAGCTGGCCGCGCAGCGATGAGCCTGCGCGCATGAGTGCCAATTCGTTCGGCAAGCTGTTCACTGTCACCACCTTTGGCGAATCGCACGGGCCGGCGATCGGCTGCGTCGTCGACGGCTGCCCTCCCGGCCTGGAGATTGCGCCGGAAGAGTTCACCCACGATCTGCAGCGCCGTGCCAGCGGCAAGAGCCGGCACACCTCGGCGCGCCGCGAGGCCGATGAGATCGAGATCCTGTCCGGCGTGTACGAAGGCCGTACCACCGGCACGCCGATCGGCTTGCTGATCCGCAATACCGATCAGCGCAGCAAGGATTACAGCAACATCGCCCAGCAGTTCCGTCCGGGCCATGCGGATTACACCTACTGGCAGAAGTACGGCATTCGCGATCCGCGCGGCGGCGGGCGCTCGTCGGCGCGCGAAACCACCATGCGCGTCGCCGCGGGCGTGATCGCCAAGAAGTGGCTCAAGCAACGGTATGGCGTGCTGGTGCGCGGGTTCCTGTCGCAGCTGGGCGAGATCCGTCCCGCTGGTTTCGACTGGGATGCGGTGGAAGACAACCCGTTTTTCTGGCCGCATGCCGCGCAGGTGCCGGAGCTGGAAACCTATATGGACGCGCTGCGTAAATCCGGCGATTCGGTCGGTGCGCGCGTGGACGTGGTGGCCGGCGGCGTGCCCGCAGGCTGGGGCGAGCCGATCTACGGCAAGCTCGATGCCGAACTTGCCGCTGCGTTGATGAGCATCAATGCGGTCAAGGGCGTGGAGATCGGCGACGGCTTCGCCAGCGCCGCGCAGAGGGGCACCGAACACCGCGACCTGATCACCCCGGAAGGCTTTCTCAGCAACCATGCCGGCGGCATCCTGGGCGGGATCTCCACTGGCCAGGCGGTCACCGCCTCGATGGTGCTCAAGCCCACCTCCAGCCTGCGCCTGCCCGGCGCCACGGTGGATGCCGATGGCAGCGTGGTCGATGTGATCACCACCGGCCGGCACGACCCGTGCGTGGGCATCCGCGCCACCCCGATCGCCGAGGCGATGATGGCGCTGGTGCTGATGGACCAGGCGCTGCGCCACCGTGCGCAGTGCGGCGATGTAGGTGAGGTGTCGCCGCGCATTCCCGGTCAGGTCGATGTCTGACGGCCGTCGCGCCAGGGTGTGGGTCAGCCAGCCGTTGTTCGACGATGTCGTCGCGCAGCTGGGCGAGCATTTCGAGCTGACCACCACGCAGCGCGTCAGCGCGTATTCGCCGGCCGAACTGGCCGCGCAGCTGGCACCGCTGGACGGCGCCCTGATCACCCTCAACGAGCGCATCGGCGCGGCCGAAATCGCGGCGGCCCCGCAGTTGCGCGCCATCGCCAATGTCGGCGTGGGCTACAACAATCTGGATCTGGATGCGCTGAGCGCGGCCGGCATCCTGGCCAGCAACACGCCCGACGTGCTCACCGAAACCACGGCCGACCTGGGTTTTGCGTTGCTGATGGCCACCGCGCGCCGCATCACCGAATCCGAGCGCTGGCTGCGCGACGGGCAATGGGGGCAATGGTCGTTCAAGACCATGCTCGGTGCCGATATCCATGGCAGCACGCTCGGCATCCTGGGCATGGGCCGGATCGGGCAGGGCATCGCACGGCGCGGCGCGCACGGCTTCGGCATGCGCGTGCTGTATCACAACCGCAGCCAGTTGCCGGCCGCTACCGAACAGGCGCTGGGCGCACGGTACGTGGATTTCGACACCCTACTGGCGCAGTCCGATCACCTGGTGCTGGTGTTGCCATACACCAAGGACTCGCACCACATCGTCGACGCGGCGGCGCTGGGCAAGATGCGCGCCACCGCCACACTGGTGAACATCGCGCGCGGCGGCATCGTCGATGAGCTGGCGCTGGCCGATGCGCTGGCCAACGGGCGTTTGGCTGGCGCCGGCCTGGATGTCTACGAGGGCGAGCCGCGCGTGCGGCCGGAGCTGCTGGCGCTCAATAACGTGGTGCTCACCCCGCATATCGGCAGCGCCAGCCTGGCCACGCGCCGCGCGATGGTGCAACTGGCGGTGGACAACCTGATCGCTGCGCTGGGCAAGGGCCCTCGTGCCGGCCATCCGCCGAGCGCGCTCAATGCCGCCGCGGTTGCCGCTGCCAAACGTGGCGGCACCGGCGCGGATGCGAAAAAAGCCGGCGTCACCGGCACCATCTCGACCAAACGATAGGGAACCTCCGCGGCCAGCATTGGAGGTTCCCCGAACCCAGCGCGCAGTGCTTCCTCATTTCCCCTTTCGATAAAGACAAACTCATGAGCAACGAAAACCGTCGTTTCAACGTCGCGGTCGTGGGCGCCACCGGCGCTGTCGGCGAGACCATGCTGAGCATCCTGGCCGAGCGCAACTTCCCGGTCGCCACCCTGTACGCACTGGCGTCGGCGCGCTCGGCCGGCGGGCAGGTGGAGTTCAATGGCGGCAAGGTCGATGTGCTGGACCTGGCCGAGTTCGACCCCGCCGGCGTGGATATCGCGCTGTTCTCCGCAGGTGGCAGCGTGTCCAAGGAATACGGCCCCAAGTTCGCCGCTGCCGGCGCGGTGGTGATCGATAACTCGTCGGCGTTCCGCTACGACGACGACGTGCCGCTGGTGGTCTCCGAGGTCAACCCTGAAGCGCTCAAGCAGCGCCCGCGCGGCATCGTCGCCAATCCCAATTGCTCGACCATGCAGATGCTGGTGGCACTGGGCCCGATCCACCGCACCTACGGCATCGAGCGCATCAATGTGGCGACCTACCAGTCGGTCTCCGGCGGCGGGCGCTCGGCGATGGAAGAACTGGGCAAGCAGACCAGCGAGCTGCTGAGCTTCCAGGACATAGACCCGCAGCGGTTCCCGGTGCAGATCGCCTTCAACCTGATTCCGCACATCGACGACTTCCAGGACAACGGCTACACCAAGGAAGAGATGAAGCTGGTCTGGGAAACCCGCAAGATCCTCGGCGACGACAGCATCCAGGTGAACCCCACCGCGGTGCGCGTGCCGGTGTTCTATGGCCACTCCGAAGCCGTGGCGATCGAAACCCGCGACAAGATCACCGTGGAAGCGGCGCGCGCGCTGCTGGCAGCATCGCCGGGCGTGGAAGTGGTGGACGAGCGCGCCCCCGGCGGCTACCCGACGCCGGTCACGCACGCCTCGGGCAAGGACGCGGTGTTCGTCGGTCGCATCCGCGAAGACTTTTCGCACCCGCGTGGCCTGAACCTGTGGATCGTCTCCGACAACATCCGCAAGGGCGCCGCGCTCAACGCCGTGCAGTTGGCCGAACTGGTCGCACAGGAAGGCTGAGGGTCGCGATAAAAGCGACCGCGCAGCCGCTATGCGGGCGTGGCCGGTGCAGGCATCACCCGGCCACAGCGGTGCCGAGCGCGCCGTCCGCACCCGCATGACGACCGGTCGAGACGTGTTGTTGGCGTTCTGGACCGCCGTGCACGTGCTGGAGCGTTCCGGCGCGCGACGATGCTTTCCAAAGAGACTCACCGCGCGCAAGCGCTCCGGCTGGGTGCAGGTCGGCGCGTGGAAGGTCGGCTCGATTCTCAACCAAAGTTCAACCTGCAGGCGCGCTGCCCATCGCGCGCCTGCAGACATACGCACGTGCGCGTGTCGCCTCGCACCACGCAAGCTGCCGACAAGCCGTTGCACGCTTGATGCCTCGCGCAGTGTCATCGCCCATCAGCGCGTGCCGGTTTGCATTGGCCACGCATGCATGCCGCACTGCGGCAGTGTCGCCGTCGCAGCGCTCTGCGTCACGGCACCGACTTTTTCGCTCATCCAGCGGCTATATTGATGCCCATGAAACATAGGGGCGGGGGCGCGATGCGTCCGATACAAGGCATAGGTGCGTTGCTGCTGATGGCCTGCAGCGGCGCTGCAATGGCGTTGGGACTGGGCGATATCCGGGTGCTGTCCAAGCCCGGGCAACCGCTGGTGGCCGAGATTCCGGTCATCTCCAACGAGCCGGGCGAACTCGACAGCGCGCGTGTGGCACTGGCATCGGCCACTACGTTTGCGCGGGTCGGCCTGGAGCGTCCGCAAGGGCTGGTCAGCAATCTGCAGTTCCAGTTCGCGCAGGACGCGCGCGGGCGTGCGGTGATCCGCGTGACCAGCAGCCAGGCGGTGGACCAGCCGGCGATCAACTTCCTGATCGAAGTGGAGTGGGGCCAGGGCCGGCTGGTGCGCGAATATTCCGCCTTGGTCGATGCGCCCAACACCGCGGCCGCGATTGCCGAGCCGGCCATCGAAGCGCCGCGTGCCGGTTCCAGCAATGCGATTGCACGCGAGCCGGCGCCGGTCGCCGACCGCGCCGCGCAAGACAACGCCAGGACCGAAGCCGCCGCGCGTGCAACTGCCAGTGCATCTGCTGCGGCTGCCACGCAGGCCGGCGATGCGTTGCCGGCCGTGCGCGCGGGCCAGACCTTGTCGGAGATCGCCGCGGGGGTGGCGCGTTCCAGCGGGCATTCGCTGGACCAGACCATGCTGGCGTTGCTGCGCACCAACCCGGACGCCTTCATCAACGGCAACATCAACCGCCTGAAGCAGGGCGCGGTGCTGCGCACGCCGCAGGAAGATGCGCTTGCCCAGGTCGGTGCGGCCGAAGCGGCGGTCATGGTGCGTGAGCAGGCCGCCCAGTGGCGGCAGGCGCGATCGGCGGTGCCGCAACCGGCCGAGGCCGGCGCTGCCGCTGCCGCTGCCGCAACGCCGCCGGCCGCCACGCCTGCCGCAGCGGCCGGCAACGGCGCGCGGCTCGAAATCGCCCCTGCAGTGGCGAGTCAGACCAACAAGGCCGGCGTTACGTCCGGCACCAGTGCCGAAGGCGAGGGCGAGATGGCGGCCAATCAACAGTTGCAGCAGGCCAAGGAAGACATCGCCACCCGCGATGCGGAGTTGCAGGACCTGCGGAGCCGCGTGGCGGATCTGGAAAAGCTCAAGCAGCAACAGCAAGCGCTGATCGCCATGAAGGACAGCGATCTGGCGGCCGCACAGAAGCGCCTGTCGGAAACCCCTGCGGCCGCGCAACAGGGGGGCGGTTTTCCGCTGTGGTTGATCGGCGGGCTGGTGTTGATCGTCGCTGCCGTGGTGGCGTGGCTGGCCGCGCGTCGTCGCAAGCCCTCACCGCTGCCGCCGTTGCCGCGTCGGCAGTTCGACTTCGTCCTGCCTGGCGCGCCGGTGCAGGCCGCCGAACCGCAAGAGGCGACGCAAACCGCCGAGCCCAGCGAGCGCGATGTGGTGCACGAGACCGAATTCGAGCAGGCCGATCTGCGCGACGAAGAGCGCGCCCAGGACGCGCACCAACCGTTGTCGGACGTGCTGCGTCGCGAGCCGCTGCCGTCTGAACCGGCTGCTGCGCCCACGGCGGTCAATAGCGACGATTGGCGTGCGCTGCGTGCCACGCCGCCGGTGGCGGCAACGCCGGCGCCGCACACCACGCCCGTCGACGAGGCGCAGGCTCCGCCGCACCTGGCGTCCGAGGCTGTGGAGACGAGCCACGCAGACGTCGCGCCTACGATCCGCGATGTCCCGTCTGCGGTGTCCCCTGTCGCGGTGGCCACGCAAGACAGCCTGGATTTCGAGCGTTCGCCTGCGACACCGGGTACCGCGCCCGGCCCGTCGGCCAGCAGCCGGGACGTCGCCTCGGCCGGGCGCGATCGCCTGGAACTGGCAGCGGCCTACCTGGACCTGGGCGACAAGGACACCGCGCGCGGCCTGCTGCTGGAAGTTGCCGCCACCGGCGACGACGCCACCCGCGCCGAAGCCGCCGAACTGCTGGAACGCCTGGCATGAGCCCGGCGATCGATCGCCTCCCGGCGCAGGAAAGTGACGCACGCGAGCGCCGGATCGACTATGTGGAGTTCGCCTCCATCGATCCGGACGCCAGCCGTGCGTTCTTCGAAGCGGTGTTCGGTTGGCAATTCCAGGCCTACGGCCCGGACTATCTGGCCTTCAACGATGGCCGCCTGGACGGCGGCTTCTACCGTGCAGCCGCGCCAGCGCCGGACGAGGGTGGACCATTGGTTGTGCTGTATGCCGACGCGTTGGCCCCGGTGATCGAGCGCGTGCGTGGCGCAGGCGGGGTGATCGTCAAGCCGGTCTTCGGCTTTCCGGGCGGCAGCCGGTTTCATTTCCGCGAGCCCGGCGGCACCACGTTGGCCGTGTGGTCCGAGCGCAGCGTCGCGTCCGGCGACTGACCACGCGCTTGCGTGCCGGCCGCGCGCGCGTTGCAGCGGCTCGGCACACACCAGGCAATGCGGCTCGTACACTTCACCTTCTTTGCAGCGGCGGGGCTGTGCTGGCAATCGCCGGCGATGGCGGCAGCATGACCGGACGCAGATTTCATCGATTCACTCATAGGGCAGGTACCGATGCGTTACGCGCTGGGCGTGGAATACGACGGCAGCGAGTTCCAGGGCTGGCAGCAGTTGGGCGAGCATGGCGGGCCGAGCGTGCAGGCCAGCCTGCAGGCAGCTTTGTCGTCGGTGGCCGATGCCCCTGTGCAGGTGGTGTGCGCAGGCCGCACCGATGCCGGCGTGCACGGCGAATGCCAGGTGGTGCATTTCGACAGCGATGCGCGCCGCGAGCCGCGTGGCTGGATGCTGGGCACCACTGCGCGCCTGCCGCCGTCGATCGCCGTGCGCTGGTGCGTACCGGCTGCCGATGACTTCCACGCGCGCTTTTCCGCGCGCGCGCGTCGTTACCGCTATCGCCTGCTCAATCGGCAGATTCGCCCGGCCCTGTATCGGCAGACCCTGAGCTGGGAGCGTCGCCCGCTCGACGCCGATGCCATGCATGGCGCAGCGCAGGCGTTATTGGGCGAGAACGATTTCAGCGCGTTCCGCAGCGTGCAATGTCAGGCCTTGCACGCGCGCCGTCACCTGCAGGCCATCCATGTGCAGCGTATCGGCGAGGTGGTGGAGGTGCAGGTCCAGGCCAATGCATTCCTTCATCACATGGTGCGGAATATTGTGGGTTCGCTGATTTTGGTCGGTACCGGCGAACAGCCGGCCGACTGGATCGCGACGTTGCTCGCCGGACGCGACCGCACTGTGGCCGGCCCGACAGCGCCGCCACAAGGTCTGGTATTTATCGGACCTCTGTATCCTGCAGAGTGGCATCTGCCTGCTGAGGTGACCCAATGAATCGATCGCTGTACCGCACCCGTATCAAGTTTTGTGGCATGACCCGCGCCGGCGATATCCGGCTGGCCGGCGAACTGGGTGTGGACGCGGTAGGTTTCATCTTTGCGCATGGCAGTCCGCGGCGCGTGGCGCCGGCCGAGGCGCGCGCGATGCGCCAGGCCACCGCGCCGATGGTCGATGTGGTGGCATTGTTTCGCAACAATTCGAAAGAAGAAGTGCGCGAAGTGGTGCGCACCGTGCGCCCGACCCTGTTGCAGTTCCATGGCGAGGAAGACGACGCGTTCTGCCGTAGCTTCAACCTGCCGTATCTCAAGGCGGTGCCGATGGGCAGCAGCGGCGTGAATGGCGAAGACGCCAACGCGCGCACGCTGCAACTGTCCTATCCCAATACCGCGGGTTTTCTGTTCGACAGCCATGCGCCCGGCGCTGGCGGCGGCACCGGCAAGACCTTCGACTGGTCGCGCTTGCCCACCGGCTTGCATCGTCCGTTCCTGTTGGCCGGTGGCATCAACGCCGACAACGTGTTCGACGCCATCGTGGCCACGTTGCCCTGGGGCGTGGATGTTTCCAGTGGCGTGGAGTTGGCGCCTGGCATCAAGGACGGCCACAAGATGCGCAAGTTCGTCGAGGAAGTACGGCGGGCGGATTGTCACGAGATGTCGTGAAGGTGGGGGTAGGGATTCGGGATTCGCAGCAGCGGCTACGCCAAGGCGTCTGAGCGCTGCTTGTTGCGCGCAGCGCCGCTGCGTCTGGGTCCACTGGGCAGTCGCTTCCTCCCTGCGTGTGTTCGCAATCCCCTGCTATTGGTGATGTGGTCATGTGGCGATCGCGCGCGATGGTGGCTCAGTTCTTCGCCACATTCATGGTCGAAGAGGTGTGCTGGTCTGTCGCCAGTGTTCTACCCAGCCAGCCGGCCAACCGTTCGATGCGTGGATCGGGGTTGCGCTTGGCGGCGCACAATACCCAGCGGCCATGCGTGGCGGCGAATCCCCACGGCGCCAGCAGGCGCCCGGCTGCCAGGTCCGCGGCGACCAACGGCTGCGGCGCAATCGCGATCCCCAGGCCAGCGGCAGCGGCTTCCAGCAGATACACCAGGTGCTCGAATTCGGTGCCGAAGCGCAGCGCCTCAGGTGCCAGCCCGTGCGCCTGTGCCCATTCCGGCCAGGCCTGCGGGCGCGAGCGGGTGTGCAGCAGCGCGTGATCGCCGAGCACGGCCGGGTCGCTCCCCTCGATCTGCAAGGTCGATGCAAGCTGCGGACTCAGCACCGGCCCAATCCACTCCACGCCCAGCGCGTGTACCTGCCATTCGCCCGGCCAGGGTGGGGTGTCCAGCAGCAGGGCGGCATCCAGACCGTCCAGGTCCGGTCCAGGCGGCTGTTCGCTGGCCGACAGATGCAGGCGCACGTCCGGCAGCTCTTGCTGCAGCAGTCCCAGGCGCGGAATCACCCAGCGCGCCAACAAGCTGCCCGAACATCCCAGCACCAGCGGCGCTCCGGCGGCCGGGCGTTGTAATGCCGCCCAGGCCTGACCAATCACGCCAAAGCCTTCGCCGGTGGCATCGCGAAGCCGAACCCCTGCAGCGGTCAGCATCAGGCCGCGGCCCTGGCGCGCAAACAGCGCGGTGCCCAATGCCTGTTCCAGCGAACGCACATGCCGACTGACGGCGCCATGGGTGACGTGCAGTTCCTGGGCAGCACGGCTGACGCTCTGCAAGCGCGCGGCAGCTTCGAACGCGCGCAGCGCCGCCAACGGGGGAAGCGAAGCATTCATATGTGATTCCAGGTCACAGGTTGCAGCAATCTTATCGATTTATCCCATGCCGCGGCTGCGCTAGAGTGATGCCTCTCGTATGACGCATTGCTGCAGAGGATTTTCATGTCGGCCCAGCCCATCAGTGACTTTTACGCCTATCCGGATGCTGCCGGCCACTTCGGCAAGTTCGGTGGCCGTTTCGTCGCCGAAACCTTGATCGGCCCGCTGCAGGAACTGTCCGCCGCCTACGATCAGGCACGGCAAGATCCGAGTTTCATCGCCGAATACGACAAGGACCTCAAGCATTACGTCGGCCGGCCCAGCCCGATCTACCACGCTGAACGGCTCAGCCGTGAAGTGGGTGGGGCGCAGATCCTGCTCAAGCGCGAAGACCTCAACCATACCGGCGCGCACAAGATCAACAACACCATCGGCCAGGCCCTGCTGGCCAGCCGCATGGGCAAGACCCGCATCATCGCCGAGACCGGCGCCGGCCAGCACGGCGTCGCCAGTGCCACCGTGGCGGCACGCCTGGGCCTGGAATGCGTGGTCTACATGGGCGCCACCGATATCGAGCGGCAGAAGATCAACGTCTACCGCATGAAGTTGCTCGGCGCCACGGTGATCCCGGTGACCTCCGGCTCTGCCACGCTCAAGGACGCGCTCAACGAAGCCATGCGCGACTGGGTGACCAACGTGCGCGACACCTTCTACATCATCGGCACCGTGGCTGGCCCGGACCCATACCCGCGCATGGTGCGCGACTTCAACGCCATTGTCGGCCGCGAGGCGCGCGAACAGATGTTGCAGGACTATGGCCGGCTGCCGGATGCGATCAGTGCCTGCGTGGGCGGCGGCAGCAACGCGATCGGTTTGTTCCATGCCTTCCTCAATGATCCGGGCGTCAAGATCTATGGCGCCGAAGCGGCCGGCGATGGCATCGCCACTGGCCGCCATGCCGCCTCCATCGCCGCCGGGCGCCCGGGCGTGCTGCACGGCAATCGCACCTATGTGATCTGCGACGACGACGGCCAGATCACCGAGACCCATTCGATTTCCGCTGGCCTGGATTACCCCGGTGTAGGCCCGGAGCATTCGTTTCTCTCGGACAGCGGTCGCGCGGTGTATCAGGGCATCACCGACGACGAGGCGATGGCCGCCTTCCATCTGCTGGCGCATACCGAAGGCATTCTTGCCGCGCTCGAGTCCAGCCATGCGGTGGCGCAGTCGATCAAGCTTGCGCGCGAGCTGCCCAGGGATGCCTTGGTGCTATGCAATCTGTCGGGGCGTGGCGATAAGGATGTGCACACCATCGCGGCGCGCGAGGGGATCGCTCTTTAGGAGTGGCGGCGGCGACTTCTCTATCCGGATGCAGGGACGCGGCGATGATCGAAGGAATGCTCCAGTTGGTGGCCGAGGTGCTGTTGCAGGCCTTGGCCGAGCTGCTGATCGAACTTGGCCTGCACTCTGTCGCCGAGTCGTTCGAGCGCAGGCCCTCGCCAGGACTGGCGGCAGTCGGCTACGCCATCGTGGGTGCGTTACTTGGCGGTGTCAGTCTCTGGCTGCTGCCGCAGCATCTCACTGCGACCTTTGGCGCGCGACTGGCAGCGCTAATGATCGCGCCGCTGGTCGCTGGTGGCTTGATGGCCGCGCTTGGTGCGTGGCGTGCGCGCCGCGGCGACCCGGTGTTCCGCATCGATCGATTTTCCTACGGCTACCTGTTTGCGCTGTGCTTTGCGCTGATGCGGTATTTCTTTGCCGCCTGAGGTCAGATGGCGGCCGGCTTTCCTCCCTTGTTCGAGTGATTTCATGCGTCGTATCGATTCCTGCTTCGCCGAGCTGCGTGCCAATGGGCGCAAGGCACTGATCCCTTTCATCACCGCCGGCGACCCATCGTTGGAAGCCACCGTGCCGGTGATGCACGCGCTCGTGCGCGCCGGTGCCGATGTGATCGAGCTGGGTGTGCCGTTCTCCGACCCGATGGCCGACGGCCCCACCATCCAGCGCAGCTCCGAGCGCGCGCTGGCTCGTGGCGCTGGCCTGGCGTATGTGCTGGAAGCGGTGCACGAGTTCCGCCGCGAAGATGCCACCACCCCGGTGGTGTTGATGGGCTACCTCAACCCGATCGAGATCCATGGCACGCGACGCTTCGCCGAGGCCGCGGTCGCCGCGGGCGTGGATGGCGTGCTGCTGGTCGACCTGCCGCCGGAGGAAGCCGGCGAGACGCGCACCATCTTCACCGAGGTCGGCTTGGCGCTGATCGCACTGGCCTCGCCCACCACCAGCGAGCAGCGCCTGGATATGTTGTGCAGCACCGCGCAGGGCTATCTGTACTACGTCAGCTTTGCCGGCGTCACCGGCGCCTCCAATCTGCTCGACACCCACGCCGCCAGCGATCGCCTGCGCCAGCTGCGTCGGCGTGCCGGCGCGCCCGTGGTGGCCGGCTTCGGCATCAAGGATGCGGCCAGCGCCGCTGCCATGGCCGTGGATGCCGACGGCGTGGTGGTGGGCAGTGCCCTGGTCGCTGCTTTGGCGGAAGTGAACGACGTGCGTAGCGCCCGTGAACGCGCCGAAGCGTTCCTGGCCCCCTTGCGCCAGGCGCTCGACCAGGGATGAGAACCGAGCGTCTCTCCCAGCGCTAGAGGGATTGAGGCGAAGGGGCGGGCGCAGGCGTAGCCAGTGCCTGCGCCGCATCGCGCCACGGCAGCCGCCGCGATCCATTCGCGGCCATCGCTTGCAGACACATACCGCCGCCCAAGCCCGGAAGTCTCTGCGCCAGACCCCGCATTCATGACGCCGGCTACCTTGGCATTCCCACGGCGCGTTAGACTGTCGCCCCTCTGCGGCCCGCCAGGCCGCCCTGCATGGATTGTCATACACGCATGAGCTGGCTCAGCAAATTGATGCCCTCCGGCATCCGCACCGAAAACACCCCGGCCAAGAAGCGCAGCGTCCCCGAGGGCCTGTGGGAAAAGTGCAGCAATTGCGGGAGTGCGCTGTACGGCCCGGAACTCGAGGAAAACCTCGAGGTGTGCCCGAAATGCGATCACCACATGGCGATCCGCGCCCGCGCGCGCCTGAATTCGCTGTTCGACCCGGATACCGCGACCACTGAAATCGCCGCTCAACTCGGGCCGGTCGACGCGCTCAAGTTCAAGGACCAGAAGCGCTATGGCGAGCGCATCAAGGCCAGCCAGAAGGCCAGCGGCGAATACGACGCGCTGATCGCCATGCGCGGCACCCTCAAGGGCAATCCGCTGGTCGCCGCTGCGTTCGATTTCGCCTTCATGGGCGGCTCGATGGGGTCGGTGGTCGGCGAGCGCTTTGCGCGTGCGGCCGAAGTGGCGCTGGAAGTCGGCTGCCCGTTCGTGTGTTTTTCCGCCAGTGGCGGCGCACGCATGCAGGAAGGCCTGTTCTCGCTGATGCAGATGGCCAAGACCTCGGCCGCGCTCGGCCGCCTGCGCGAAGCCGGCCTGCCGTATATCTCGGTGCTCACCCATCCCACCACCGGTGGCGTGTCGGCCTCGTTCGCGATGCTCGGCGATATCAACATCGCCGAGCCGCATGCGCTGATCGGCTTTGCCGGCCCGCGCGTGATCGAACAGACCGTGCGCGAAACGCTGCCCGAAGGGTTCCAGCGCTCGGAGTTCCTGCTCGACCACGGCACCATCGACCAGATCTGCGACCGCCGCCAGATGCGCGACCGCATCGCCGAGCTCACCGCGATGATGATGCGTCAGCCGCATCCGCAAGACGCCGACGCCGCATGAGCGCACGCAAGTATTTCGGCACCGACGGCATCCGCGGTCGGGTCGGGCAGGGCGTGATCTCGGCCGACTTCGTGCTGCGCCTGGGCAATGCGCTCGGCCGTGTACTGACCCAGGGCCGCAGCAAGCGGCCGCTGGTGCTGATCGGCAAGGACACCCGCATTTCCGGCTACATGTTCGAAGCGGCGCTGGAAGCTGGCCTGGTTGCCGCCGGGGCCGACGTGCAGCTGATCGGGCCGATGCCGACCCCGGCCATCGCCTTCTTGACCAGCACGCTGCGCGCAGACGCGGGGGTGGTGATCAGCGCCTCGCACAATCCGCATTACGACAACGGCATCAAGTTCTTCTCCGCCGAAGGCGAGAAGCTCGACGACGCCACCGAAGCGGCGATCGAAGCGGCGTTGGACGAGCCGTTCCACACGGTGGAATCGGAGCGGTTGGGCAAGGCCATCCGCACGCGTGACGCCATCGGCCGCTATATCGAATTCTGCAAGGCAAGCGTGGCGCGTGGTTTCACCCTGCACGGGCTGAAGATGGTGCTGGATTGCGCGCATGGCGCCACCTATCACATCGCACCCATGCTGTTCCGCGAGCTGGGTGCCGAGGTGGTGGTCATCGGCGCCGCGCCGGATGGGCTCAACATCAACGCCGGCGTGGGCTCGACCCATATCGATAATCTCGCCGCCAAGGTGCGCGAGTGCGGTGCGCACCTGGGTATCGCCTTCGACGGCGACGGCGACCGCGTGCTGATGGCCGACGACCAGGGCAACCCGGTCGATGGCGACGATCTGCTGTACGTGCTCGCGCGCTCGTGGCAGGCCAGCGGCCGGCTGACGGGTACCGTGGTCGGCACCTTGATGACCAATTACGGTCTGGAACAGGCATTGGCCGCGCTGCACATCCCGTTCCAGCGCGCCAAGGTCGGGGACCGCTACGTGCATCAGGCCCTGGTCGAAGGCGGCGGCACGTTGGGCGGCGAAACGTCCGGCCATCTGCTGTGCCTGGACCGTGCCAGCACCGGCGATGGCATCGTCAGTGCGCTGCAGGTGCTCGAAGCGCTGGGTCGCGATAGGCAGAGCCTGCGCGACGCGCTGACGAGCCTAAGCAAGGTGCCGCAGAAGACCGTCAACGTGCGCCTGGATGGTGGCGCCGCCAAGGCCATTGTGGAAGCGGCCAACGTGCAACAGGCGTTGCAACAGGCGCAGGCCGCCGTACGAGGCCGTGGCCGCGCGTTCCTGCGCCCGTCGGGCACCGAGCCGGTGGTGCGGGTGACCGTGGAAGCCGACGACGCCGGCCTGATGCAGGACACGCTCGACCGGCTCTCGGGTGCAGTGCGTGACGCGGCGTGAGTCGATCGTCATTGGCATCTGCGTGGTCATCGCCAAGGCCGCGACGTTTTACCTGTTGTATCGCCTGCTGATCTGACCCGCAGGTTTCTCTCGACCCTTTCGACCTTGACTGCAGACATCCGTATGAGCGCGCGCATCCCCACGCTGGACATCACCCGTTTCGACACCGATCGCGAGGCCTTCGTCGCCGAGCTCGGAGCGGCTTATCGGCAGTGGGGCTTTGCCGGCATCCGCAATCACGGCATCGCCCAGGCCGACATCGACGCCGCCTACGAAGTGTTCAAGGCGTTCTTCGCGCTGCCGGAAGCGACCAAGCGCCGTTATCACGTGGAAGGCAGCGGCGGCGCGCGCGGCTACACCGCGTTCGGCGTGGAAACCGCCAAGGATTCCAAGCACTTCGATCTCAAGGAGTTCTGGCACATCGGCCGCGAGATTCCGGACGATTCGCCGTACCGCGCAGTGATGCCGCCGAACCTGTGGCCCAGCGAAGTGGCTGGTTTCCGCGAGCGCGGCCACCAGCTGTACCAGCAACTGGATCAACTGGGTTCGCGCGTGCTGTCGGCGCTGGCGCTGCATATCGGCCTGCCGCAGGACTACTTCGTCGACAAGACCAACAACGGCAATTCGATCCTGCGGCCGATCCATTACCCGCCGATCACCAGCGACGACATCCCCAACGTGCGTGCCGGCGCGCATGGCGACATCAATTTCATCACCTTGCTGGTGGGTGCCAGTGCCGCCGGCCTGGAAGTGCGTTCCCACGAGGGCGAGTGGGTGCCGTTCACGGCCGACGCCGACACCATCGTGGTCAACATCGGCGACATGCTGCAGCGCCTGACCAACCATGTATATCCGTCCACCATCCACCGCGTGGTCAATCCACCGGGAGAGCAGGCGCGCCAACCGCGCTATTCGGTGCCGTTCTTCCTGCACCCCAATCCGGATTTCCTCATCGACGTGCTGCCTTCGTGCATCAGCGCGGACAATCCCAGCCGTTATCCGGAGCCGATCACGGCCCATGGCTTCCTGGAAGAGCGTCTGCGCGAGATCAAGCTGAAGTAATCCGGCGTGTCGGGACGCGTTGCGCGGCGCCAATAGCCGCGCCCGCAACACGACCGGTGACCGGCGCCGCACTTTTGTTCAGAAAATTCCGCACGCGCCTGGTTAAAGCTTGCGTTCACTCGGGCCGATAACAGAGGCTAATCGCTAGCGCGACGTCGGACTCGCCTGGCGCCCGCTGCCGATTGCACAGGGCTGGGGGCGTGCGCATGCGATGGATCAAATGGCTGGGTATCGTGTCGGTGCTGGCGGCCTGTGCCGCCGCAGGATCGGTGTCGGCGACAGCGGTCAATGTGACCGTCGCCGATGCAAGCGGCGTGCTGGTCGATGCGGTCGTGAGCCTGGAGCCGGCGCGGCCTGCTCCGCCGACCGCGACCAGGACCGCGGAAATGGATCAGGTCAATTCGCAGTTCGTGCCTGCCGTGCTGGCAGTGCGAACCGGTACCCTGGTGCGCTTTCCGAATAACGATCAGATTCGCCATCAGGTGTATTCGTTCTCTCCGGCCAAGCGCTTCGAGCTGCCGCTGTTTCAAGGTACCACCGCGACGCCGGTGCGTTTCGATCAGGCGGGCGTGGTCACCATCGGCTGCAATATCCACGATTGGATGCTGGGGTACATCGTGGTGCTGGAGACCCCGTATTTCGGCAAGACCGGCAGCGATGGTCGCGCCCAGCTTGAGGCGCCTGCGGGCAGTTACACGCTGCGGGTCTGGCACCCGCGCATCAAGGGCGCTGCCAGCAGCGAGCCGTTGGTGATCGCGCGCGAGCCAGTGCAGCGCCGCGTGACCCTGCAGACCACCGGCGCCGCGCCGGCCGCGGCGCCACCGGATGCGCGCGTGCGCGCGCTGCAGGACAAGTTCCGTAACGCCGACCCGAAGAAGCCGCGCCCATGAGGTCGATGCGTCTGCATACCCGCATCGCGGCCTTGCTCGTGCTGGTCGTGCTTGCCACGCAGGCGCTGACATTCCTTGCCGTGCAGGTGGCGACCGAGCGCAGCGTCAAGGCGCAGCTTGGCGAAGAGCTGGAGATCGGGCAGCGCGTCTGGCAACGCATCAACATGCGCCGCGACGAACAGCTGCTGCAGTCGGCGTCGGTGCTGGCCGACGATTTCGGGTTTCGTGCGGCCGTGGCCAGTGGCGACGTGCCCACCATGCAATCGGCCCTGCGCAATCACGCCGCGCGCATGTCGGCGCAAACCGCGCTGTTGCTGTCGCCCGATGGCGAATTCCTGACCGGCCTGGCCGACGTACCGCAGGCCGAACAATTGCGTGCGGTGCAGGCCTTGCTGCAACAAGCGCAGCGCGATGGACGCGCGGTCGGTGTGGTGGCGCTGAATCAGCACATCGTGCGGTTGGCAGTGGTGCAGGTGCTGGCGCCGAACCGGGTCGGCTGGATTGGGATCGGCAATGAATCCGGCGATGGCCTGGCGCAGGATTTCCGCACCACCACCGGGCTGGATGCGACCTTCTTCACCGATGGTCCACCGGTGCGCGTGCTGGCCTCCACCCTGGAGCCCTCGGCGCGCGCCCAATTCGCGCAGCAACTGCCCCTGGCAGCGAAGGTGCAGGCTGCATCGATCCCGCTGACGCTGGACCAGTCGCGCTATCTGGTCAGGCTGCAATCGATCCAGGGCGACAGCCAGGTGCGGGTGGCGTTGCAGGCATCGCTGGATCGTGCCATGGCGCCGTACCGCAGCCTCAAGCTGCGTATCCTGCTGCTGGCAGGCTTGGCCACGGTCGCGGCATTGGGCGTGGCGATTGTTCTTGCGCGCAGCGTGAGCAAGCCGGTTGCCCAACTGGTCCAGGCCGCACGGCGCATTCAGCGCGGCGATTACCGCACCGCCGTGCAGGTGCCGCCGGGCCGCGAGCTCGCCGAACTGGCCGACAGTTTCGGGCGCATGCAGCACCAGATCGCCAGCCGCGAACAGCACATCCTGCATCAGGCCCGCCACGACGCCTTGACCGGGTTGCCTAACCGCATCTGGTTGCTGGAGCGCCTGAAGGACGTGGTGGATCAGACCGTCGCATCCGGTGGCACCGCCGCGGTGCTGATCCTGGATCTGGAACGCTTCAAGGAACTCAACGACAGCCTGGGCCACGACTTCGCCGACCAGGTGCTGGTGGAAGCCGGGCGCCGGCTCGTCGATGTCGTGCAAGAGCCCAATCTGGTGGGCCGGCTGGGGAGCGATGAATTCATGGTGGTGGTGGCGCAAGCGGATGCGGCCAGCGTGCAGCAGGATGCGCAGCGCCTGCTGCTGCAGTTGCGCCGCCCGCTGGTGTTGCCGCAGGCGCGCATCCAGCTCGAAGCCAGCATCGGCATCGTCTTGATTCCCGAGCACGGCGCCGATCCGGACACCTTGTTGCGCCGGGCCGACATCGCACGGCGGCAAGTCGGTACGACAGCCACCTTCGGCGCCAGCGTCTACCGCATGGGCCAGGACGAACAGCATCTGCGGCGTTTGCGCCTCACCGGCGATCTGCGTCAGGCCATCGGCGCCAATGAACTCACCTTGCGCTTCCAGCCCAAGATCTGTCTGCGCACCGATCATGTCGAACAGGTCGAAGTGCTGGTGCGCTGGCATCATCCGGTGCTCGGGCCGATCGGTCCGGACGAATTCATCCCGCTTGCCGAACACTCCGGCGTGATCCATCCGCTCACCCGCTTCGTGCTGGACCAAGCGCTGCGCTGCCAGGCGCAATGGCGCAAGCAGGGGCTGCAGCTGGGCATGGCCATCAATCTGTCAGCACTGGATCTGTCCGATCCCGGTTTGCCCGACTTCGTGCGCGGCTGCCTGGAGCATCACGCCGTGCCAGCGCAGTCGGTCACACTGGAATTGACCGAAAGCGCCTTGATGCGCGATGTCGAATTCGCGCTGCACATGCTGCATCAGTTGCGCAGTGCCGGAGTGCGCCTGTCCATCGACGATTTCGGCACCGGCTATTCCTCGTTGGCACAACTCAAGCGCATGCCGGTGGACGAATTGAAGATCGACAAGAGTTTCGTCATGCAGTTGGCCGACGGCACCGACGATGCCTTCATCGTCCGCAGCACGATCGATCTGGGGCATAACCTGGGGCTGAGCGTCATTGCCGAAGGCGTCGAAAACACCGCCGCCCTCGCGCTGCTGCGCGGCTACGGCTGCGACATGGTGCAGGGCTATCTGTATTCGCCACCGCTGGAAGAAGCGCCGCTGGTGGCCTGGTGCATGCGCCAACTCGGCATGACCACGCCAGCACATGCAGGTGTGCAGCGATGAGCGGGCATCTGCGTGTCGCGCTGCTTGCTGCTGCGGTGGCCGGGGTGTTCGCGCCGCTGCATGCCCTGGCCGGCGACGGGCGCCTGCTCGCCACCGGCGGCGTATCGATGATCGAAGGCAGTAGTGGCGGCGGCATCGTGCCGTGGGCCACCTTGTCTGGGTACGGCACGCGCGACGAGCTTGGCACCGTCGCGTTCGCAACCCACGTCGACAGCGGCGATTACCGTCTCGACGTGCAGGGCGCCGCGCTCACGGTTGGCAACCGGCTGGAGCTGTCGCTTGCCCGCCAGCGTCTGGATCTGGGCACTCTGCAGGACCGGCTCGGCTTGCCGTGGAATGCGCTTGGCCAGGACGTGTTCGGCGCCAAGGTGCGCTTGGCCGGCGATCTTGTGTACGGAAATGCGCCGCAAGTCAGCTTGGGCGTGCAATACAAACGCCTGCGCAACGGCACCTTGCCATTGGCGATCGGTGCGCGCGACGACCACGGCACCGACATCTACCTCAGCGCGAGCCGCTTGTTGCTGCAGGGCGCCGCGGGATATCAGCTGCTGCTCAACGGCACCTTGCGCGCTACCCGCGCCAACCAGGCCGGTTTGCTCGGCTTTGGCGGCGATCGCCGCAACAGCTATCGTCTGGTGCCCGAGGTCAGTGCTGCAGTGGTGCTGTCGCCGTCCTGGGCGGTGGGTGTGGAATATCGCGACAAACCCAATAACCTCGGTTTCGCGCGCGAGCAAGCGTGGGCGGATGCATTCGTCGCCTGGTTCCCCAATAAGCATGTTTCGTTGACCGCCGCCTGGGCCGATCTTGGCGATATCGCCACGCTTGCCGATCAGCGCGGCCCTTATCTCTCGTTGCAGGTGGCGTTCTGATGAACCGATGGCTGCGCTGGTCGTTGCTCTGCATGCTGGGCCTGACGAGCGCCTGCGCCAGCACGCAGTCGCGGCAGACGCTGTACGACGAACTTGGCGGGCAGGCCGGCATCGAAGCACTGGTGGAAACCATGCTCTCGCGCATCGCCGACGACCCACGCATCGTCGATAAATTCGCGCGCGTCAATATCGTCATGCTCAACGAGCGCCTGGTGCAGAAGTTCTGCCATGTCGCCGACGGCCCATGCCCTGATACGGCCAAGTCGATGCAGCAGGCGCACGCGCACCTGGCCATCCGCGAAGGCGACTTCAATGCCCTGGTCGAGGATCTGAACTGGGCCATGGATCAGCGCAAGATTCCGCGCCGCACGCAAAACCGCCTGCTGGCGCGCCTGGCGGCCATGCACGGCGAGATCGTCAATCACTGAAGCCAGCGGGTGGCGTTAGCGCTGGCGGTAGGGCGCGTGAGCTGATGTCGATTTGGACGGGCATGCGCTGCATCCAAATCACCGACGCTCGATACATGCGCTTGCGTGGTCATCGCAAGCCCTGCGGTCGCCCAGGTTGAAGTCACGCACGAAGCGCTGCCGAGCACGGGCGATCGCTCCTGCATACGCAGTCTGCCGGCGCGTCAATCCAGCGGCCGCACCCGATGCGAGCCGCGCGCCATCAGGCGTAGGGCAAACGCATGCGGCAACAGCCGCAGTGCTGCGTTGACCAGCCGATAGCGCCAGCCCGGCACCGCCAGCACCTGGCCGCGCTCCAGTGCGGCGATTCCATATTCGGCCACTGCATCGGCCTGCAGCCAGGCCCAGGCGGGCAGGGTGGACATCGCCTCGCGGGTGCCGGTCACGTCGTGGAATTCGGACCAGGCAAAGCCCGGGCACAGCGCGCACACCTTGAGCGCGCAATCGGCGTTTTCCAGCGCGAGCGATTCGCTGAAGCGCAGCATGAAACTCTTGCTGGCCGCATAGAGGGTCTGCCCATCGGCGCTGGGCGTCAGTGCGGCGAACGAGGCCACGTTGAGAATGCGGCCCTGGCCGCTGGCACGGATCATTGGCAGCAGTCGCCAGGTCAGCTCGCACACCGCGCCTACCATCACCTGCAGGAAGCGCGCATGCGTGGCCCAGTCGTTGTGCAGATAGCGGCCCGGCACGCCGTAACCGGCGTTGTTGACCAATGTGCCTACCATCCAGCCGTTGCGCTGGATCTGCGTTGCCAGCGCTTCGGCCGCGGCAGGGTCGGCCAGATCGGCCGGCAGCACTTCCACCCGAACCGTGCTGCGCAATTCCTCGGCCAATGCCAGCAGCCGGTCCACCCGTCGTGCGGTCAGGATCAACGGCATGCCGCGCCTGGCGTATGCGCGCGCAATCTCGCGGCCGATGCCGCTGGAGGCGCCGGTGATCAGGGCGAAGACAGGCGAAACGGACATGGCAGGTTCCTGTAAGGGGAGCGGGAGGACATCTGGCGGACAGAAGTGTGCCGGTTGCCGACAGGCCTTGGGCTATTCTGTCGCCTGTCTTCAACTCAGGAACCTGCGCCTGATGCGTCGAAAGATCGTTGCCGGAAATTGGAAGCTGCATGGCAGCCGCGCCTTCGCCACCGAACTGGTGGCCAAGGTGGCCGCGCACATGCCCCTGGAGGGTGTCGAAGTCGTCATCCTGCCGCCACTGCCTTACCTCGGCGACCTGATCGAGGATTTCGAGGCCCATCACCTGTCGTTCGGAGCCCAGGACGTCAGCAGTAACGAGAAGGGCGCCTACACCGGCGAGGTATCGGCCTCGATGCTGGTCGATGTCGGTGCTGGCTACGGGCTGGTCGGCCACTCCGAGCGCCGCCAATACCATCAGGAGAGTAGCGAACTGGTAGCGCGCAAGTTCGCCGCCGCCCTCCATGCCGGGCTGATTCCGGTGCTGTGCGTGGGCGAATCGCTGGAACAGCGTGAAGCCGGTCAGACTGAGGCAATCCTACGTGCCCAGCTCGACCCGGTCCTGGCGCTGGTGGGCAGTGCCGGTTTTGCGGGCGCGGTGCTGGCCTACGAACCGATCTGGGCCATTGGCACCGGCCGCACCGCCACCCCGGAGCAGGCCCAGGCGGTGCACGCTTTCCTGCGTGGCGAAGTCGCGAAGGCGGATGCTAGAATCGCCGATTCGTTGCCCATCCTGTACGGGGGCAGTGTCAAGCCCGACAACGCCGGCGAGCTGTTCGCACAGCCTGACGTCGATGGCGGGCTGGTCGGAGGCGCATCACTGGTCGCCGAAGATTTCCTGGCCATCGCACGCGCGGCGGCCGCGTGCTAACCCATTAAGTTTTGTCCGGGGACGGATTTCGAAATGCTGATGTTGATCCTCAATGTGGTCTACGTGCTGGTCGCCCTGGCGATGATTGCGCTGATCCTGATGCAGCGTGGCGCAGGCGCTGCTGCTGGTTCCGGCTTCGGCGCCGGGGCGTCGGGCACCGTGTTTGGTTCGCAGGGTGCGTCGAACTTCCTGTCCAAGTCGACCAAGTGGCTGGCGGTGGTGTTCTTCAGCATCAGCCTGTTCATGGCGTGGTACGCCACGCACGGCGCACGTCCCACGGATCAGAACCTGGGTGTGATGTCGCAGTCGGCAACCCCGGCTCCTGCCGCCGCCGGCGAGCTCACCCAGCCGTTGCCGCAGGCTCCGGCCGCAGGTGCCGTGCCGACTGCTCCGTCGCAGCCGGCTCCGGCCGCCGCTCCGCCAGTCGCGCCTGCACAGCCCGCGCCGGCGCAGCCAGCGCCTGCAGCAAGCGAAGAAAACGCTTCAGAACCAGCACAAAAACGCTGAAGCCGGTTACAATACGCTGCGCACTGGGATGCCCAGCTGCGCAACGTATGCCCAGGTGGCGGAATTGGTAGACGCACTACCTTGAGGTGGTAGCGACTTAGGTCGTAGGGGTTCGAGTCCCCTCTTGGGCACCATTGTTTGGCTGCAGTTCCTGCGCATCGCTTGTCGCGCGCGGGGTCTGCCTATACCCCATGCCGGCACGCGGCGCGTGCGGGCAGAGGCAAGAGAGAATCGCTGTGCTGGCCGAATATTTGCCGAGTCTGCTGTTTCTGATCGTCGCCACCGGTATCGGCATCGTGCTGATGTTGGTCGGTCGATTCCTCGGTCCGCGTAGCCCGGACCCGCGCAAGCTCTCGCCTTACGAGTGCGGCTTCGAGGCCTTCGAAGACGCGCGCATGAAGTTCGATGTGCGCTACTACCTGATCGCGATCCAGTTCATCGTGTTCGATCTGGAAATCATCTTCATCGTGCCGTGGACGCAGGTGTTCATGGAGATCGGCGCACGTTCGCTGGTCACCATGGGGCTGTTCGTCGGTATGTTGTTCCTCGGCTTTATCTACGTGTGGAAGAAGGGAGCGCTGGAATGGGAGTGATTCAGACCCTGGATAGTCTGATGACCAACCCGATGCCGGAAGGCCGGGTGGAAGACATCCTGCGCCCGGAAGGCGAAAACCCGTTGCTCGAGAAGGGTTACGTGACCACCAGCGTCGATGCGCTGCTGAACTGGGCACGCACCGGCTCGATGTGGCCGATGACCTTCGGCCTGGCGTGCTGCGCCGTCGAGATGATGCATGCGGGCGCCTCGCGCCTGGATCTGGACCGCTACGGCGTGGTGTTCCGCCCGTCGCCGCGCCAGTCCGACGTGATGATCGTGGCCGGCACCCTGGTCAACAAGATGGCCCCGGCGCTGCGCAAGGTCTATGACCAGATGCCGGATCCGAAGTGGGTCATCTCGATGGGCAGCTGCGCCAACGGCGGCGGCTACTATCACTATTCGTATTCGGTGGTGCGCGGTTGCGACCGCATCGTGCCGGTGGACATTTACGTCCCGGGCTGCCCGCCGACCGCCGAGGCGCTGGTCTACGGCATCTTGCAGCTGCAGAAGAAGATCTGGCGTACCCAGACGATCGCGCGCTGACACCCGTCTTCTTCTACCGAGAGCAGCCAAGCCCCCATGGCAGAGCAAGCATCCTCCTTCACTGACCGACTTGCGGCACGTTTCGCCGGTGCGCAGATTGCCGTGGCATTGCCGCGCGGCGAAGTGACGCTGGAAGTCGCTGCCGCCGATTGGCACGCCACCTGTCTTGCACTGCGTGACGAGCTCGGTTTCGAGCAGCTCAGCGACCTGTGCGGCGTCGATTACCTCGGCTACGGCAGCGACGAGTGGGATACCGCCGACGTGTCGTCGCAGGGCTTCAGTCGCGGCGTCGAAGGCAAGGCGGTCGGCCGTTTCGCCTGGGGCGAATTCCCCAGCCAGGAAAGCTCCGCTGGCGCGCAGCCGCAGCAGCTGCCCAAGCAGCGCTTTGCGGTGGTCGCGCAGCTGATTTCCTACCAGCACAACCAGCGTCTGCGCGTGCGCTGCTACGCACCGGACGAGCAGGTGCCGGTGGTGGCGTCGGTGACTGATATCTGGCCGGGCGTGAACTGGTTCGAGCGCGAGGCGTTCGACCTGTTCGGCATCGTGTTCGACGGGCACCCGGACCTGCGCCGCATCCTGACCGACTACGGATTCGTCGGCCACCCGTTCCGCAAGGACTTCCCGCTGATCGGCAACGTCGAAGTGCGTTACGACGATGAGCGCAAGCGCGTGGTGTACGAGCCGGTGACCTCGGTCGAGCCGCGCGTCGGCGTGCCGCGCGTCATTCGCGACGATGCCCGTTATGAGACTGCCGCTGGTGAAGTGGGCAAGTCGGAGACTGCCAAGTGAGTGAGTTCCGCCAGGCAACCGATGCCTTCGCGAGCAATCCTGTCGAAAGCAAGCAGGAAATCCGCAATTACACGATGAACTTCGGCCCGCAGCATCCTGCGGCGCACGGCGTGTTGCGTTTGATCCTGGAAATGGACGGCGAGACCGTGGTGCGTGCCGATCCGCATATCGGTCTGCTGCACCGTGGCACCGAGAAGCTGGCCGAGTCCAAGCCGTTCAACCAGTCGGTTCCGTACATGGATCGTCTGGATTACGTCTCGATGATGTGCAACGAGCACGCCTACGTGCGCGCGATCGAATCCCTGATGGGGATCCAAGCGCCCGAGCGTGCGCAGTACATCCGCACCATGTTCGACGAGATCACCCGCATCAAGAACCACTTGATGTGGGTCGGTTCCAATGCGCTCGATCTGGGGGCGATGGCGGTGATGCTGTATGCATTCCGCGAGCGCGAAGAACTGATGGACGTCTACGAGGCGGTCAGTGGCGCGCGCATGCACGCTGCCTACTACCGTCCCGGCGGCGTCTATCGCGATCTGCCCGATCGCATGCCGCAGTACAAGGAGTCGCGTTGGCACAAGGGCGGGGCGCTGAAGAAGCGCAATGCCGGTCGCGAAGGCACCATGCTGGACTTCCTGGAGGAGTTCACCAATACCTTCCCGGCACGCGTGGACGAATACGAAACCCTGCTGACCGATAACCGCATCTGGAAGCAGCGTACCGTCGACGTCGGCATCATCAGCCCGGATCTGGCACGCGCCTGGGGCATGACCGGTCCGATGCTGCGTGGTTCGGGTATTGAGTGGGATCTGCGCAAGAAGCAGCCCTACGCCAAGTACGACGCGGTGGATTTCGATATCCCGGTCGGCACCAATGGCGACTGCTATGACCGCTACCTGGTGCGTGTGGCCGAGATGCGCGAATCCAACCGCATCATCAAGCAGTGCGTGAAGTGGCTGAAGGCCAACCCCGGCCCGGTCATGGTCACGAATTTCAAGGTCGCCCCGCCCAGCCGCGAAGGGATGAAGGACGACATGGAAGCGCTGATCCATCACTTCAAGCTGTTCAGTGAAGGCTACTGCGTACCGGCCGGCGAAACCTATAGTGCGGTCGAAGCGCCCAAGGGCGAGTTCGGTTGCTACCTGATGTCAGACGGCGCCAACAAGCCGTTCCGCGTGCACCTGCGCGCGCCGGGCTTTGCGCATCTGTCGTCGATGGACGCAGTGGTGCGAGGCTATTTGCTGGCCGACGTCGTGGCGATGATCGGTACTTACGATTTGGTTTTCGGTGAGGTTGACCGATGAAGGCGACGGGTAATTTCGAAGCGGCGCGCGACGTCGATCCGCAGGTGGTGCTGAGCGACAAGACGCGCGCGCACATCGATCACTGGCTGACCAAGTTCCCGCCGGACCGCAAGCGTTCGGCGGTGCTGCAGGGTCTGCATGCTGCGCAGGAACAGAACCAGGGCTGGCTGACCGACGAATTGATCGTGGGCGTGGCCAAGTACCTGGAGCTGCCACCGGTATGGGCTTATGAGGTCGCCAGCTTCTATTCGATGTTCGAGACCGAACGCGTCGGTCGCCATAACGTGGCGTTCTGCACCAACATCAGCTGCTGGCTCAATGGCGCCGAAGACCTGCTGGCCCATGCGGAAAAGAAGCTGGGTTGCAAGCTGGGCCAGTCGACGGCCGATGGCCGCGTCTACCTCAAGCGCGAAGAAGAGTGCCTGGCTGCCTGCTCCGCAGCGCCGATGATGGTCATCAACGGCCACTATCACGAGCACCTGACGAAAGAAAAGGTCGACGCGCTGCTGGACGGGCTGGAGTAAGACATGGCACATCATCACGCACCCTCAGGCCCGGTCGGTCCGGCGCCGCAGCCGCATCAGGTCGTCTACACGACCTTGCACTACGACACTCCGTGGTCGTATGAGAGCTATCTGAAAACCGGTGGCTACGCCGCGCTGCGCAAGATCCTCGAAGAGAAGATCCCGCCCGCCGATGTCATCGAGATGGTCAAGGCGTCCAACCTGCGCGGCCGTGGCGGCGCAGGCTTCCCGACCGGGTTGAAGTGGTCGTTCATGCCCAAGGGCACGATGCAGAAGTACATCCTTTGCAACTCGGACGAATCCGAGCCGGGCACCTGCAAGGACCGCGACATCCTGCGTTACAACCCGCATTCGGTGGTGGAGGGCATGGCGATCGCCTGCTACGCCACCGGTTCGACCGTGGGCTACAACTACCTGCGTGGCGAATTCCACCACGAGCCGTTCGAGAACTTCGAGCTGGCGCTGGCCGACGCGTACGCCAACGGTTGGTTGGGCAAGAACATCCTCGGCAGCGGCGTGGATATCGACATCTACGGTGCGCTGGGTGCCGGCGCCTACATCTGCGGCGAAGAAACCGCATTGATGGAGTCGCTGGAAGGCAAGAAAGGCCAGCCGCGCTACAAGCCGCCGTTCCCGGCGAATTTCGGCCTGTACGGCAAGCCGACCACCATCAACAACACCGAGACCTACGCGTCGGTGCCGGCGATCATTCGCAACGGCCCGGAGTGGTTCCTCGGTTTGAGCAAGACCAAGAACGGCGGCCCGAAGATCTTCTCGGTGTCCGGCTGCGTGCAGAAGGGCGGCAACTTCGAGGTGCCACTCGGCACCACCTTCGACGAACTGCTGGAAATGGCCGGCGGGCTGCGCCCGGGTCGCAAGCTCAAGGGTGTGGTGCCCGGCGGCGTGTCGATGCCGGTGCTGAAGGCCGACCAGGTCGCGGGCCTGCAGATGGACTACGACACCTTGCGCGCGCTCGGCACCGGTCTGGGTTCGGGTGCCATCGTGGTACTGGACGACAGCGTCTGCTGCGTCCGCTTTGCCTGCCGCATCTCGCAGTTCTTCCACAAGGAATCCTGCGGCCAGTGCACCCCGTGCCGCGAGGGCACCGGCTGGATGCACCGCGTGCTGGAGCGCATCGTCGCCGGCAAGGCCACGATGGAAGACCTGCATCAGCTGCGCACCGTCGCCGGCCAGATCGAAGGCCACACCATCTGTGCGTTCGGCGAAGCGGCGGCATGGCCGATTCAGGGCTTTCTGCGCCAGTTCTGGGACGAGTTCGAGTACTACATCGTCAACGGTCGTTCGA
This sequence comes from Xanthomonas citri pv. citri, assembly GCF_000961215.1. NCBI lineage: Bacteria > Pseudomonadati > Pseudomonadota > Gammaproteobacteria > Lysobacterales > Lysobacteraceae > Xanthomonas > Xanthomonas citri. The sequence continues at coordinate 3,149,400 of NZ_CP008998.1, read as the reverse complement.
TCGTCGATACGCAAGTCGGAGTGGCTGCATGAGCGCCCAACCAGTGAACCCGAACGTGCCACCGGACCATGTCACCGTCGAGATCGACGGGCAATCCCTGGTGGTGCCGAAGGGCTCGATGATCATCCAGGCGGCCGACAAGGCCGGCATCCCGATCCCGCGCTTCTGCTATCACGAGAAGCTGCCGATCGCGGCCAACTGCCGCATGTGCCTGGTCGATGTCGAAAAGTCGCCCAAGCCGTCGCCTGCCTGCGCCACGCCGGTGATGGACGGCATGAAGGTCACCACGCGTAGCGAGAAGGCGCTGAAGTACCAGCGCAGCGTGATGGAGTTCCTGCTGATCAACCACCCGCTGGACTGCCCGATCTGCGATCAGGGCGGCGAGTGCGAGCTGCAGGACGTCTCGCTCGGCTATGGCCGTTCGGTGAGCCGGTTCAACGAGCGCAAGCGCGTGGTGCCGGACGAGGACATCGGTCCGCTGGTCGCCACCGAGATGACTCGCTGCATCCAGTGCACCCGTTGCGTGCGTTTCACCGCAGACATTGCCGGCACCTATGAGCTGGGTGGCATGTATCGTGGTGAGAATCTGCAGATCGGCACTTACGACGGCAAGCCGCTGACCACCGAGATTTCCGGCAACGTCATCGACGTCTGCCCGGTGGGCGCGTTGACCAACAAGGTATTCCAGTTCCGCGCACGTCCGTGGGAACTGATGGCGCGCGAATCGCTGGGCTATCACGATGCGATGGGCTCGAACCTGTTCCTGCACGTGCGTCGTGGCGAAGTGCTGCGCACCGTGCCGCGCGAGAACGAAGCGGTCAACGAATGCTGGCTGTCCGACCGCGATCGTTATTCGCACCAGGGCCTGTATGCCGAAGACCGTGCGGTCAAGCCGCTGAAGAAGGTCAACGGGCAGTGGACTGAAGTGAGCTGGGCCGAAAGCCTGGCCGCTGCCACGCAAATCCTGCGCGAAAACGCCGGCGATTCGCTTGGCGTCCTCGTGCATCCGTCCACGTCCAACGAAGAAGGCGCATTGCTCGCACGTCTGGCCGAGGGTCTGGGCAGCGGCAATCTGGACCACCGTCTGCTCAACCGTGATTTCTCCGACGCTGCGGTGGCCGAAGCCTTCGCCACGCCGCTGGCCGAGATCGAGCAGGCCGATGTGGTGGTGTTGTTCGGCACCAATGTGCGACACGAACTGCCGTTGCTGCACGCACGTCTGCGCAAGGCGCAAATCCAGAACCGTACGCAGATTCATTCGGTCAACCCGGTCGACTTCGATTTCGCCTTCGTCCAGGCAAGCCGCACCGTGGTGGCGCCCTCGCAGTTGGCGGATGCACTGAGCGATGCGGCGCTGCGCGATACGGTCAAGGCTGCAAGCCGCGCCGCGATCGTGGTGGGCGCGCTGGCCGAAAATCATCCGCAGGCTGCCGCGTTGCGCGCGGCCGCACGCGATTTTGCTGCCGCAACCGGCGCGTCGCTGTGCCGCATCCCGCAGGGCGCCAATGCCGTCGGTCTGGTCTCGCAGGGCGTGCTGCCCACCGCGCGCGGTGTCGCCGGCATGCTGGCCCAGCCGCGTCAGGCCTACGTGCTGTATGGCATCGAGCCGGGCCTGGATTTTGCCGACGCCGCCGCTGCACGCAGCGCGCTGGCAGGTGCCAAGGTGGTTGCCTTCAGTCAGTTTGCCTGTGCGTCGACGCGCGATGTGGCCGATGTAATCCTGCCGATCGGTGCGTTGCCGGAAATCGATGCATCGCTGACCAATCTCGATGGTCGTGTGCAGACTGCACGCGCTGCCGGCCGCTTGCCGGTGGAAGCGCGCGAGGGATGGCGCGTGCTGCGTGCACTTGGCGGTGAACTGGGTCTGGCCGGTTTCGAATTCATCGACCTGGTCGGTCTGCGCGCCGGCATGCAGAACCGCAGCGTGACGCCGACGACGTCGGCGCAGCCAGCGGCCGCCAGCGACGGGCTGGAAGTCGCTGCAACTGCGGCGATCTACCGCACCGACGCGGTGGTGCGTCGGGCTGCCGCGCTGCAGTCGCATCCGCTCAATATTGCGCCGTGCGTGGCGATGCATCCGGAGCAGGCGACGCAGTTGCAGGTCCAGGCTGGTCAGATGGTCAAGGTCGGTACCGATGCCGGTAAGGCGACGTTGCCGGTGGTGCTGGACAAGCGCGTCGCACCGGGCACGGTGTGGATCGAATCCGGCCATGGTGCAACCGCACCGCTCGGTGCCGGTCGTGTAACGGTGGTGGCTGCATGAACGAATTGCTGTTGAACCTGGTCGACCCGTTGCACCAGTGGTTCCTGGGACTGGGCGATGGCGGCGCAGTGCTCTGGTCGGTATTGAAGATCCTGCTGATCGCCGTGCCGGTGATCGTGACGGTGGCCTTCTACGTGGTCTGGGAGCGCAAGCTGATCGGCTGGATGCACGTGCGCCACGGGCCCATGTACGTGGGTATGGGCATCTTCCAGGCCTTCGCCGACGTGTTCAAACTCCTGTTCAAGGAGATCGTGCAACCGGCCAGCTCGCACAAGGCGATGTTCATCATCGCACCGCTGCTGACACTGGCGCCGGCCTTCGCCGCGTGGTCGGTGGTGCCGTTCGATGCGAAGCTTGTGTTGTCCAATGCCAACGTCGGCCTGCTGTATCTGCTGGCGATGACCTCGCTGGGCGTGTACGGCATCATCCTGGCCGGCTGGGCGTCGAACTCGAAGTACGCCTTCCTGGGCGCGATGCGTTCGGCCGCGCAGGTGGTCAGCTACGAAATTGCGATGGGCTTTGCGCTGGTCGGTGTGATGATTGCCTCCGGCAGCGTCAACCTGAGCCAGATCGTGTTCGCTCAGGCCGGCAATTCCGGCTTCTTCGACTGGTTCCTGATTCCGCTGTTCCCGTTGTTCATCGTGTACTGGGTTTCTGGCGTCGCCGAAACCAACCGCGCGCCGTTCGACGTGGTGGAAGGCGAATCGGAAATCGTCGCCGGTCACATGGTGGAATATTCGGGCGGTGCGTTCGCACTGTTCTTCCTGGCCGAATACGCCAACATGATCCTGGTCAGCTTCCTGATCTCGATCTTCTTCCTCGGCGGTTGGTTGAGCCCGATCCAGGGCTGGGTCAATGCGGACATTTCGCCGTGGATCGACTGGTTGTGGAAGGGCGGCTGGCCGTGGCTGCTGATGAAGGTGTTCTTCTTCGCCAGCGCCTATATCTGGTTCCGCGCCAGCTTCCCGCGTTACCGCTACGACCAGATCATGCGTCTGGGCTGGAAGGTCTTCATTCCGCTCACGATCGTGTGGATCGCAGTGACGGCGTTGATGGTGTTTTACGGCGTGATCCAGAAGGGCGTGTAATCGATGAACAAGATCACCCATTACTTCAAGAGCCTGCTGCTGCTCGAATTGCTCGGCGGTTTGTGGCTGACGTTGAAATACACGTTCAAGCCCAAGTACACCGTGCTGTACCCGATGGAGAAATTCCCGCAGTCGCCGCGCTTTCGTGGCCTGCACGCGCTGCGCCGCTATCCCAACGGCGAAGAGCGTTGCATCGCTTGCAAGCTGTGCGAAGCGGTGTGTCCGGCGCTGGCGATCACCATCGACTCGGCCAAGCGCGAAGACGGCACCCGCCGCACCACGCGCTACGACATCGACCTGTTCAAGTGCATCTTCTGCGGCTTCTGCGAGGAAAGCTGCCCGGTGGACTCGATCGTCGAAACGCACATCCTCGAGTACCACTTCGAGAAGCGTGGCGAAAACATTGTCAACAAGCCGCAGCTGCTGGCGATCGGAGACCGGTTAGAAACCGAGATCGCCGAGCGTCGCGCTGCCGATGCCGCCTTCCGTTGAGGTCATGATGGACTGGGTCACTATTGCTTTCTACGCCTTCTCCGCCGTCGCGGTCGTGTCCGCCGGTGCGGTGATCAGCGTGCGCAACCCGGTGTACGCCGTGTTGTGCCTGATCCTCACGTTCTTCTCGATGGCATGCATCTGGTTGCTGGTCGGGGCCGAATTCCTCGGCGTGACCCTCGTGCTGGTCTACGTCGGCGCGGTGATGGTGCTGTTCCTGTTCGTGGTGATGATGCTGGACATCGATACCAGCCGCTTGCGCGAGGGTTGGGTCAAGTACATGCCGCTCGGCGTCATCGTGGCGGTTGCCATGCTCGCGCAGATGGTCACGCTGATCGGTGTCAAGGCGCGTAGCGCCACGCCGTTCCCTGCAGACAACGCAGCTGCGCAAGCTGCAGACAGTTCCAACCTGACCTGGTTGGCCAAGAGCCTGTACACCGAATTTCTGCTGCCGTTCGAATTTGCGGCGGTGATCCTGACGGTGGCGGTGGTGGCTGCAGTGATGCTGACCCTGCGCAAGCGCACTGGCATCAAGTTGCAGAATGCCGGCGAGCAGTCGCGGGTGAAGGCGGGCGACCGTCTGCGCATGGTCAAAATGGCGGTTGAAAAGCCGGTACAGGTTGCGCCGCAGATCGACGCGGCCGACGGACAGGAGGCGAAGTCTTGATTACCTTGGGCCACCTGCTTGGATTGGGCGCGGTGCTGTTCTGCATCTCGCTGGCCGGCATCTTCCTCAACCGCAAGAACGTCATCGTGCTGCTGATGTCGATCGAGTTGATGCTGCTGTCGGTCAACGTCAACTTCATTGCGTTCTCGCGCGAGCTTGGCGATACCGCCGGTCAGTTGTTCGTGTTCTTCATTCTGACGGTTGCCGCTGCGGAGGCTGCGATCGGCCTTGCGATCCTGGTGACTCTGTTCCGCACGCGCCGCACGATCAATGTGGCCGAAGTCGATACGTTGAAGGGCTGACCTGTAGATGGAAATCACTCTCTCCAAGAGTCTGTTGATCGCGGTGGTGCTTGCACCGCTGCTCGGCAGCATCATCGCCGGCCTGTTCGGGCGCCAGGTCGGGCGCAAGGGCGCGCAGTACGTCACCATCCTCGGTGTTGCGGTGAGCTGCGTGCTGTCGTGCGTGACGCTGTATCAGCTGGTCGAGCAGGGCGCCAGCCCGTTCAACCAGAACCTCTACACGTTCTTTGATGTCGGCAATTACTCTGCGCATGTCGGCTTCATGGTCGATCGCCTGACCGCAATGATGATGGTGGTGGTGACCTTCGTGTCGCTGCTGGTGCACATCTACACCATCGGCTACATGGAAGAAGATCCGGGCTACCAGCGCTTCTTCAGCTACATCTCGTTGTTCACCTTCTCCATGCTCACGCTGGTGATGAGCAACAACTTCCTGCAGCTGTTCTTCGGCTGGGAAGCGGTGGGTCTGGTGTCGTACCTGTTGATCGGTTTCTGGTTCAAGCGTCCGACGGCCGTGTTCGCCAACATGAAGGCGTTCCTGGTCAATCGCGTCGGCGACTTCGGCTTCATCCTCGGTATCGCCGGTGTGCTGTTGTGGTTCGGCTCGCTGGATTACTCCACCGTGTTCGCCAATGCGACCACCATGGCCGGTGCCAAGGTGCAGCTGTTCGCGGGCCACGAATGGAGCGTGATGACGCTGATCTGCATCTGCCTGTTCATCGGTGCGATGGGCAAGTCGGCCCAGGTGCCGTTGCATGTGTGGCTGCCGGACTCGATGGAAGGCCCCACGCCGATCTCGGCGCTGATCCACGCAGCAACGATGGTGACCGCCGGCATCTTCATGGTGGCGCGCATGTCGCCGCTGTTCGAACTGTCGGAAACGGCGTTGAACTTCATCCTGTTCATCGGTGCGACCACGGCGTTTTTCACCGGCCTGATCGGTATCGTGCAGAACGACATCAAGCGCGTGGTCGCTTACTCCACGCTGTCGCAGCTGGGTTACATGACGGTGGCATTGGGCGTGTCGGCGTATTCGGCAGCCGTGTTCCACCTGATGACCCACGCCTTTTTCAAGGCACTGCTGTTCCTGGCTGCCGGCTCTGTGATCATCGGCATGCACCACGAGCAGGACATGCGCAAGATGGGTGGCCTGCGCAAGTACATGAAGGTGACCTACTGGACCAGCGTGATCGGTACGCTGGCACTGGTCGGTACGCCGTTCTTCTCTGGCTTCTACTCGAAGGACACCATCATCGAAGCGGCCGCGCATCATGCGCATGAGTCGCATAACTGGGTCGCAACCTATGGCTACTGGGCCGTGCTCGGCGGCGTACTGGTGACCAGTTTCTACAGCTTCCGTCTGCTGTTCCTGACCTTCCATGGAAAGGAGCGTTTCCGCGACGCCCATGCGCACGACGTGCATTCGCATCACGACAGTGCGCATACCGATGCCGAAGCGCAGGTTCACTCGCACGATGCGCATGCCCACGACGATCACGGACATGGTCACCATGGCGCCCACGAGCCGCATGAGTCCAAGTGGGTGGTAACGCTGCCGCTGGTCTTGTTAGCAATCCCCTCGATCGCGATCGGCTTCTTCACGATCGGTCCGATGTTGTTCGGGACGGACTGGCAGGGCCACCATGCAGTGCACGCCATGAAGGGCCAGGCAGTTTCGTTCTTCACTGGCATCGTCGATTTCTACGATCCGGCACGCGATACCGTTGGTGCGTTGGCCGAAGAGTTCCATGGTCCGGTCGCATTCGCACTGCATGGCATGCTGGCCGCTCCGTTCTTCCTGACGGTAGCCGGGCTGTTGCTGGCAGCGCTGTTCTACCTGTGGAAGCCGGAACTGGCCACCAAGTCGCGCAAGACATTCGCGCCGATCGTGTGGTTGCTGGAAAACAAGTACGGCTTCGACAAGCTCTGGATCAATGGCTTCGCCGGTGGTGGCGTTGTGCTTGGCAAGGCGTCACGTGCAGTCGATACCCATGTGGTCGACGGCGCTGTCGTCAACGGTTCTGCCCGACTGATCGACCTGGCTGCAAATCTGCTGCGTCGCACGCAATCCGGTTTCCTCTATCACTACGCCTTCGCAATGATCATCGGTTTGATCGCCTTGTTGGCGGTACTGATGCATTTCTGGCGTTGACCTGTACGGAATAAGAAAACGTGTCGAACTGGCCTTTACTGTCTATCTTGATCTGGCTGCCGATTATCGGTGGCGCCCTGATCCTTGCGTTGCGCAACGCCGAGACTGCCCGCTGGGCGTCTTTGGCGGTAGCGGTGGCGACCTTTGCGCTGAGTCTGCCGCTGCTGGGCTACGACACGGCCAATGACGCCATGCAGTTCATCGAACTGCATGCCTGGATCCCGGCTTATAACATCGGCTACAACCTGGGCGTGGATGGCATCGCGGTCGCGTTGATCGTGCTGACCACGCTGGTGACGGTGCTGGCCCTGATGGGTGCCTGGCGCTCGATCGACAAGCGCGTCAATCAGTACGTCGCTGCCTTCCTGATCCTGGAAGGTGTCACCGTTGGCATCTTCGCCGCCACCGACGCGATGTTGTTCTACGTGTTCTTCGAAGCCATGCTGATCCCGATGTTCCTGATCATCGGTGTCTGGGGCGGCCCGCGGCGCATCTACGCGGCGATGAAGTTCTTCCTGTATACCTTCCTTGGCTCGGTGCTGATGCTGGTGGGCCTGGTGTATCTGTATTTGAAGGGCGGCAGCTTCCAGCTCGCCGATCTCTACGCGCTGCAGCTGACCGCCAAGGAACAGACCTGGATCTTCTTTGCGTTTCTGATCGCCTTTGCGGTCAAGGTGCCGATGTTCCCGGTGCACACCTGGTTGCCGGACGCGCACGTCGAGGCGCCGACGGCCGGTTCGGTGATCCTGGCGGCGATTGCGTTGAAGATCGGCGGCTACGGCTTCCTGCGCTTCAACCTGCCGATCGTGCCGGATGCGAGTCATGAGTTCGCCTGGCTGGTCATCACGCTGTCGCTGATTGCGGTGATCTATGTCGGCCTGGTGGCGTTGGTACAGGACGACATGAAGAAGCTGGTGGCGTATTCGTCCATCGCGCACATGGGTTTCGTCACGCTCGGTACCTTTATCGCCTTCACTTTGGTGCGCGAGTATGGCAGCACCGATGCTGCCCGTCTGGGCCTGCAGGGCGCGATGGTGCAGATGATTTCGCACGGTTTCGTATCCGGTGCGATGTTCTCATGCATCGGCGTGCTCTACGACCGCATGCATACCCGTCGCATCGCCGACTACGGCGGCGTGGTCAACGTGATGCCGTGGTTCGCCACGTTCTCCATGTTGTTCTTCATGGCCAATGCCGGCTTGCCTGGAACGAGTGGCTTTGTCGGCGAGTTCATGGTCATCCTGGCCAGCTTCCAGAAGCATCCGCTGGTTGCCTTCGCTGCAGCCACCACGCTGGTGATCACCGCGGCGTACACACTGTGGCTCTACAAGCGCGTGTTCTTCGGCGAAGTGGCCAATGCACACGTGGCCGAGCTGAAGGACATCAATGGCCGCGAAGCGTTCGTGCTGGGGGTGTTCGCCGCCGGCGTGCTCGCCCTGGGCCTGTATCCGAAGCCGCTGACCGATCTGATGGAACCCTCGATCGCCAAGCTGGCAACCCAGATTGCCGCGACCAAGCTCTGACCGCTCGTACGTTTTGATTTCCAGGATTTAATGATGACCACGCCAACGCTCGCGCCGTTGACCACCGCTGACCTGGCTCCGCTCGTACCGGAGCTGGTGCTGATCGGCGGCGCCTTCGCACTGCTGATGCTCGACCTGTTCGTGAGCCAGCGGAACAAGGTCTGGACCCACCTGTCCTCCGTTGCCGTGCTTGCCGTGGTGCTCGTGTTGCTTGCGACCGGCACGGGCGGGCAGGGCGATATCTTCAACGGCATGTTCGTCCGCGACACGGCGGCCGATGTCATGAAGACCGTGATCGTGCTGGTCAGCGGGCTGAGCCTGGTCTACGGCTGGACCTACCTGCGCGAGCGCAATCTCTACCAGGGCGAAATCCCGGTATTGGTACTGTTCGCCACCGCCGGCATGATGTTGCTGGCATCGGCCGGTAGCCTGCTGATGGTGTATCTGGGTCTGGAGCTGCTGGCGCTGTGCTCCTACGCACTGGTCGCCTCCAACCGCGACAATGGCCTGGCCACCGAAGCGGCGATGAAGTATTTCGTCCTGGGCTCGCTCGCGTCGGGTCTGCTGCTGTACGGCATGTCGCTGGTCTACGGCGCCACCGGTACGCTCAGCCTGGCCGGCATCCATGATGCGATCGAAGGCTCCAACGAGCGCACGTTGCTGCTGACCGGCACCATCTTCATGATCGCCGGCGTCGCCTTCAAGCTCGGTGCTGCGCCCTTCCACATGTGGCTGCCCGACGTGTATCAGGGTGCGCCTGCACCGATCGCGTTGTTCATCAGCTCGGCGCCCAAGCTTGCAGCGTTCGGTATGGCCTATCGCCTGCTGGAAGTCGGCATGGGTCCGTTGTCGCCGCAGTGGCATCTGCTGATCGGCGGCTTGTCGGCGGTGTCGCTGGTGGTCGGTAACCTGATGGCCATTGCGCAGAGCAACCTCAAGCGCATGCTCGCGTACTCGACGGTCTCGCATATCGGCTTCCTGCTGATGGGCGTGGCTGGCGGCGGGGAAGAAGGCTACGCGGCCGCGATGTTCTATGCGGTCAGCTACACGATCATGTCCACCGCTTCGTTCGGCGCCATCATCGCGCTGTCGCGTAACGGGTTCGAAGCGGAAAACATCGACGACTTCAAGGGACTCAACGCGCGCAATCCGTGGATGGCTGGCCTGGTGCTGTGCATCATGGCGTCTTTGGCAGGTATCCCCCCGTTCCTCGGTTTCTGGACCAAGCTGGCGGTGCTGGGCGCGGCAGTGAAGGGCGACATGCTGTGGCTGGCGTTGGTCGGCGTGATCTGCGCAGTGATCGGCGCGTACTACTACCTGCGCGTCATCAAGGTCATGTACTTCGACGAGCCGGTAGGCGAGCCGTTGCCGGCCAATAACGATCGTGTGCTGGGTACCGTGCTCGGCGTCAATGCGCTGGCCCTGCTTGCACTTGGCCTGGCCTGGAGTCCGATCATGGTGTGGTGCCAGCGCGCGTTCGCCGGCCTCGCGTAAGGCCTCTACGCAACGCTGGGTCTCGCAGTGCCACATCGTGTGGTTGGCATCGCACTGAAATAAACCGTGTTTACTGTTTCGTTTTTGTTGCATTGCGGGTATTATTCGCCGCGACGTTGAACAGCCGCCACGCTGTCCAACAGATGAAAAACTAGGGCTTGCAATTGTTGCTCAAGTTCTTCATAATTCCGCTTCTGCTGCGGGGTGGAGCAGTCTGGCAGCTCGTCGGGCTCATAACCCGAAGGTCGCAGGTTCAAATCCTGCCCCCGCTACCAAGTTTCGAATTGTTGCTTCATCGCAGTGATTCAGCTTCTTGGATCGTAAGGACGCATGTTCCCGTCTTTACGCCGACCCTGAGAGGTCGGGCTTTTTTCACGCAAGGGGCCCATCGGGCCCCTTGTTTTTTCCGGAACCGGAAAGTTTGCTGCCGGTTGCCGGGGTTCTACTGGCAATCATCTGATCAGGGCAGTCTGTGAGCGAAAAAGCGACCGAAATCGCGAATCTGCTGAGTCCAACGGTTGAGTCCCTGGGCTTGGAACTGCTGGGCGTGGAATATCTTCCCGCTCCAGGCGGCGCCACTTTGCGCCTATATATCGATGTGCCGCTGGCCGAACAGCCCGAGCGTGTCATCAATGTCGACGACTGCGAGCGCGTGAGCCGTGAAGTCTCCGCTCAGCTCGACGTCGAAGACCCGATCAGCGGCAACTACACGCTTGAAGTGTCATCTCCGGGTGTGGATCGTCCGCTGTTCACGCTTGAACAGTTCGCGCGCCACACCGGTGAGTCGGCAAAGATCGTCTTGAAGCTGGCGCAGGATGGTCGGCGCCGCTTCCAGGGCCAGATCCTGCGCATCGATGCCGAGGCAGCTGCGGTGGTGTTCGCCGTCGATGGCAAGGACGTGCAGATCGGCTACGACAATATCGACAAAGCGCGCATCGTGCCGGATTGGGTTGCGCTGGGTCTGGCACCGCAGAAACCGAACAAGCCCGGCCCGAAAAAACCCGGGCACGAAAAGAAGAAACCATCCAACGAGTCGGCGGCTGGCAAGCCGCGCGCGGAGTGACGAAATGAGCAAGGAACTTTTGCTGGTAGTGGATGCGGTCGCCAACGAGAAGGGCGTGCCGCGCGAGGTGATCTTCGAAGCGATCGAGGCCGCACTGGCTTCCGCAGCGAAGAAGCGCTATCCCGACCAGGACGTGCTGGCCCGCGTCACCATCGATCACAAGGACGGTACTTACGAAACCTACCGTCGCTGGGAAGTGGTTGCCGATGATGTGGTGATGGAATCCCCTGACCGCCAGGTGCGTCTGATGGATGCCATCGACGAAGCCGATGGCGTGGAAGTGGGTGATTACATCGAAGAACAGATCGAGAATCCCGACTTCGGCCGTATCGCCGCGCAGGCCGCCAAGCAGGTGATCGTGCAGCGTGTGCGCGAGGCCGAGCGTCAGCAGGTGGTGGATGCGTGGAAGGATCGTGTGGGTGAGTTGATCACCGGCGTGGTCAAGCGCGCAGAGCGCGGCAATATTTTTGTCGATCTTGGCGGCAACGCCGAAGCCTTCATTCCGAAGGACAAGGGCATTCCGCGCGACGTGCTGCGTCCCGGCGACCGCGTGCGCGGTTATCTGGCCGAAGTGCGCTCCGAGCCACGTGGCCCGCAGCTGTTCGTCAGCCGTGCCGCACCGGAATTCATGATCGAACTGTTCAAGCTCGAAGTGCCGGAGGTCGGCCAGGGCCTGGTCGAGATCAAGGCTTGCGCACGCGATCCGGGCGACCGCGCCAAGATTGCCGTGATCGCGCACGACGCCCGCACCGACCCCATCGGCGCATGCATCGGCATGCGCGGTTCGCGCGTGCAAGCGGTGTCCAACGAACTCAATGGCGAGCGCGTGGACATCGTGTTGTGGAACGAGAACCCGGCCAACTTCGTCATCAACGCAATGGCGCCTGCCGAAGTGCAGTCGATCATCGTCGATGAAGACAAGCACTCGATGGACCTGGCCGTGGCGGAAGACCGCCTTGCGCAGGCGATCGGCAAGGGCGGCCAGAACGTGCGTCTGGCCAGCCGCCTGACCGGTTGGCAGCTCAACGTGATGACCGCCGACCAGGTGGCCGCCAAGTCCGAGGCCGAGCAGGCCGCGGCGCGCCAGCTGTTCATGGACCGCCTGGAAGTGGACGAGGAAATCTCCGCGATCCTGGTCTCCGAAGGTTTCAACACGGTCGAAGAAATCGCCTACGTGCCGGTCGGCGAGTTGCTGGCGGTGGAGGGCTTCGACGAAGACATCGTTGAAGAACTGCGCGCCCGTGCCCGCGATGCGCTGCTGAACGCCGCGCTGGCCGAGGAGGAGGGCCTGGAAGGAACTCAGCCCACCGAGGACCTGCTGGCGCTGGAGGGGATGGACGAGGAAACGGCCTTTGCGCTGGCCGAGCACGGCGTGCGCACCAGCGAGGACTTGTCCGACCTGGCAGCGGACGAGATCGTCGACTTCGGCATTGAGGGCATGACCCAGGAGCGCGCTGCGGCGCTGATCCTGGCGGCCCGCGCCGAGGAGATCGCCCGTTTGGAGCGCGGCGAATGAGCCGGCAATGAACCGCGCCCTGACCCCATCAGGGCTTAGAATCAGCGTATCCCTTGCTCTGGGCGAGGGGGCGCCAACCAGATCATAGGATCCGAATGTCGCAGCAAACCACCATCCGCAAGCTTGCCGAACTGGTCAATACGCCGGTCGATAAACTGCTGGTTCAACTGGCCGAGGCCGGAATGAAGTTCAGCGGTCCCGACCAGGTCGTGACCAGCACCGAGAAGATGAAACTGCTTGGCTTCCTGCGTCGCACGCACGGCAAGGCCGAAACGTCTGCCGAAGCGGCGAGCGAAGCAGCCAAGAAAATCACGCTCAACCGGCGCAAGCTGCAGGAAGTCACTGTCAACGCCGGCCGCACCAAGACCACGGTCAACGTGGAAGTGCGGCAGAAGCGCACCTACGTGAAGTCCGAGAACGAAGGTGGCGGCCGCGCCGCGCCGATGACGCCGGACGAAGAACGCGCCGATATCCTGCGCAAGCTCGAGGAATCGCGTCAGCGCAACCTCGAAGAGCAGCAGCGCCTGGCCGAAAGCGACCGCGTGCGCGACGAAGCAATTCAGCGCAAGCGCGAGGAAGAGCAGGCCGCCAAGGACCGTGCAGAAGCCGAGCGCAAGGCTGCCGAGGAAGCCGCTGCGGCTGCCAGTGCGCCGGCCCCGGTTGCTGATGCGCCGAAGCCGTCTGCCGCGGCGCCGGCTGCGCGTTTGCCTTCTTCGCCGTCCTCCGCACCGCGTGCGGCACGCCCGGCGGGTGCATCTCCGGCCTCGCGTCCGGCAGCGCCGGCACGTGCGGACGACCGCAGTAATGCCGCCAAGCACAAGACGCGCGGTTCGCACGTCATGGTGGCCGGGGTCGAGGACGACGATGCGACCAAGCGCTTCGCCGGGCAGTTGCATCTGTCCGCGGCCGATCGCGCACGGCGTTCCAATGTGCGCGGCAAGCCGACCGGTCGCCCGGGTTCGTCGTCCTCGCGCCGCGGTAACGACAGCGGCCGTGGCGGCAGCCAGGCCAACAGCGGCCCGCACGGCTTCGAGCGCCCCACCGCACCGGTGGTGCGTGAAGTGGCGATCGGCGAGACCATCACCGTTGCAGACCTGGCGCAGAAACTCGCGCTCAAGGGCGGCGACGTGGTCAAGGCGTTGTTCAAGATGGGCGTCATGGCGACCATCACCCAGAGCATCGATCACGACACTGCGGCACTGGTGACCGAAGAGCTCGGCCATAAAGCAGTGCGTGCCGACAATGCCGACTTCGAGGATGCGCTGCTGGCGCATGCCGAGGATGCGCAGGGCGAGGCCACGTCGCGTCCGCCGGTGGTCACCATCATGGGTCACGTCGATCACGGCAAGACCTCGCTGCTGGATTACATCCGCCGTACCAAGATCGCCTCCGGCGAAGCCGGCGGCATTACCCAGCACATCGGTGCGTACCACGTCGAAACCGGTCGTGGCGTCATCAGCTTCCTGGATACGCCCGGCCATGCCGCGTTTACCTCGATGCGTGCCCGTGGCGCCAAGATCACCGACATCGTGGTGCTGGTGGTTGCCGCCGACGATGGCGTGATGCCGCAGACCAAGGAAGCGGTTGCGCATGCCAAGGCGGCAGGCGTGCCGCTGATCGTGGCGGTCAACAAGATCGACAAGACCGGCGCGGATCCGCTGCGGGTCAAGAACGAGCTGCTGGCCGAAAACGTGGTGGCCGAAGAATTCGGTGGCGACACCCAGTTCATCGAAGTGTCGGCCAAGCTCGGTACCGGCGTGGACACGCTGCTGGACGCGATTTCGCTGCAGGCCGAAGTGCTGGAACTCAAGGCCGTGGCCGAGGGCCGCGCCAGCGGTACCGTCATCGAATCCTCGCTGGACAAGGGCCGCGGCCCGGTTGCGACGGTGCTGGTGCAGCAGGGTGCGCTGAAGCGTGGCGACTATCTGGTGTGCGGCATCCAGTACGGTCGCGTGCGTGCGTTGTTCGACGAAACCGGCCATCAGCCGGCCTCGGCGGGCCCGTCGATTCCGGTGCAGGTCCTGGGTTTGTCCGGCGTGCCGGAAGCTGGCGACGACTTCGTGGTCGTCGACGACGAGCGTCTGGCCAAGGACGTGGCGCAGCAGCGCGAAACCAAGCGCCGCGAGTCGCGTCTGGTTGCCTCGGCGACCAACCGCATGGAAGACATCCTGGCCCAGATGGGCAAGGGCGAAGGCCAGCAGGTGTTGAACCTGGTGATCAAGGCCGACGTGCAGGGCTCGGTGGAAGCGCTCAAGCAGTCGCTGGTGGCGTTGTCCAACGAGGACATCCGCATCAACGTGATCCACTCCGGCGTGGGCGGCATCACCGAATCCGACGCGAATTCGGCCGCTGCTTCCAAGGCGACGATCATCGGCTTCAACGTGCGTGCGGATGCCTCGGCGCGCAAGATCGTCGAGTCCAACGGGATCGACCTGCGTTACTTCTCGATCATCTATGACGTGATCGATCAGGTGAAGCAGGTGGCCTCCGGTCTGCTCGGCGTGGAAATCCGCGAAGAGATCATCGGTATCGCACAGGTGCGCGATGTGTTCCGCAGCTCGAAGTTCGGCGCGGTTGCAGGCTGCATGGTCATCGAAGGCGTGGTCAAGCGCAGCAAGCCGATCCGCGTGCTCCGCGACAGCGTCGTGGTGTTCGAAGGCGAGCTGGAATCGCTGCGTCGCTTCAAGGAAAACGTCGACGAAGTGCGCAACGGTACCGAATGCGGTATCGGCGTGAAGGCCTACAACGACGTCAAGGCCGGCGACCAGATCGAGTGCTTCGAGCGTATCGAAGTGGCCCGTACGCTGTAACGGCTGCCGGGGCCCGCGGGCCCCGGACTCCGCCCTGCGTTGTCCAGTGCAGGTTCTGCAAGGCGAGGGCGGCATGGCCGCCCGCGTTTGTTTTTGGCTTCGGTGCCTACTGGCCCTCCGAATCAACCAGGTCCACGACCATGCCAACCAAATCATTCCATCGCACCGACCGCGTATCTGCGCAGGTGCGTCGCGACCTCGGCACGATCGTGCACGCGGCCGTGCGCGACAATGGCCTGCCGTCGGTCAGCGTGTCCGACGTCGAAATCAGTCGCGACCTGGCGCACGCCAAGGTCTTCGTCACCGCGCTGCAGCAGGAGCGTTCGGCCGAAGCGGTCAAGGGGCTCAAGGAAATCGCCGGCCAGCTGCGTACGCAGTTGGCGCGCGCGATGAAGCTGCGCCACGTACCCGAGCTGCACTTCCATTACGACGATTCGGTCGATCGCGGCGAACGCATCGACAATCTGCTGCGTGACCTTGACGACGTTGGCCCCGAGGCCACGTCCAGCGACGAAGATGCCGAACAGCGCTGAGCGCTGTCACGGCCTGCCGCTTCTGCCGCGGCCCTGATTCCCGCGGGCGCGCACTGCGCCTGATTCGAGCACCGATCCTTTGAAACCCCGCATCGTCTACCGCCCGTTGCACGGCATCCTGCTGCTGGACAAGCCGTCGGGGCTGAGCTCCAACAATGCACTGCAGGCCGCACGCCGGTTATTGCGTGCAGAGAAGGGCGGCCATACCGGCAGCCTGGATCCGCTGGCCACCGGCCTGTTGCCGCTCTGTTTTGGCGAAGCGACCAAGATCGCCGGACTGCTGCTCGGTTCAGCCAAGGCGTACGACGCCGAGATCGTGTTGGGCGTCACCACCGACACCGACGATGCCGACGGCGAGTCGCTGCGCGAGCGTGCGGTGCCGGATCTGAGCGAGGCCGATCTCCAGGCGGCGCTGGCGCCTTTCATCGGCCGTATCCAGCAACAGGCGCCGATTTATTCCGCGCTCAAGCAGGGCGGCGAGCCGCTGTACGCCAAGGCGCGACGCGGCGAACGTATCGAAGCGCCGGTGCGCGAGGTGGATGTGCAGGCGATCGAGGTGCTGGGCTACGGCGCCCCACGTCTGCGCCTGCGCGTGACCTGCGGTTCGGGCACGTATATCCGCAGCCTGGCGCGTGACCTGGGCGAGGCGCTGGGATGTGGAGCGCACATCGCCTCGCTGCGTCGGCTGTGGGTGGAGCCGTTTCGCGCTCCGCAGATGATCACGCTGGAGGCGTTGTCGGCAGTTTTGGAAGCGGGTGCCGAGGCGCAGACACTATTGCTGCCGATCGAGGCCGGCCTGGCCGATTTTGCGCGAATCGTGCTCGATCAAACCCGCGCGGCGCGTTTTCGCATGGGCCAGCGCTTGCGTGATGCCGCATTTCCAACGGGGCAGGTGGCCGTATTCGGACCTGACGGAACCCCCTCCGGACTAGGCCTGGTGGACGCCGACGGGCGCTTGTCGCCACAACGATTATTCAATGGACTGAACGAAATTCCGGCCTGTTAAGATTTTGTCAACTTGTTCCCTGGGCCGGGCGACGTTACAATTTCGCGGCCCCGATCGGGGCACCTTAGCGCCAAGCGCGCTCATCCTAAGCAAACGGCGAGTCCGACGGTGCGTCATGCACGTTCCTGTCGACCACGCATCTATCGAGAAAACATCATGTCCGTCGACACCCAGAAAGTTATTGAAGACAACAAGCGCAGCGCCCAGGACACCGGTTCGCCGGAAGTGCAGGTCGCTCTGCTGACCGCGCGCATCGAGCTGCTGACCGGCCACTTCAAGACCCACAAGAAGGATCACCACAGCCGTCGTGGTCTGCTGCAGATGGTCAACCGTCGCCGCAGCTTGCTCGACTACTTGAAGAAGAAGGACAACGAGCGTTACAAGTCCTTGATCGAGAAGCTCGGCCTGCGCCGCTAATCGAGTCCTACCGCCGCGGCGCAGCGATGCGCCGCGGTTTTGTTTTGTTCAATCGCACGACGTTTCAAGCAATACGCACTCTTGGGCCGGAGCCTCCCGGCCGCCCGTTCTCGGCATGGGTCGACGACGGTCCAACGCAGACAGCAATACCTAAGGGAAAAAACCTCCGTGGCAAAAATCACCAAAACCTTCCAGTACGGCAAGCACACCGTCACTCTTGAGACGGGCGAAATCGCTCGCCAGGCAGGCGGCGCCGTGATCGTCAAGGTCGACGACACCGTACTGCTGGTCACCGCCGTCGCCGCCAAGAGCGCGCGCGAAGGGCAGGACTTCTTTCCTCTGACGGTCGATTATCAGGAGAAGTTCTACGCTGGCGGCCGCATCCCGGGCGGCTTCTTCAAGCGCGAAGGACGCGCGACCGAGAAGGAAACGTTGATCTCGCGCCTGATCGATCGTCCGATCCGTCCGCTGTTCCCGGAGGACTACAAGAACGAAGTGCAGATCATCGCCACCGTGATGTCGATGAACCCGGACATCGACGGCGATATCGCCGCGCTGATCGGCGCCTCGGCTGCACTGTCGCTGGCAGGCACTCCCTTCAAGGGCCCGATCGGCGCCGCCAAGGTCGGCTACAAGAACGGCGAATACATCCTCAACCCGACCGTGACCGAGCTGAAGGATTCGCAGCTGGAGTTGGTCGTGGCCGGTACCGCCAACGCGGTGCTGATGGTCGAGTCCGAAGCCGAGTTGCTGTCCGAAGAAGTCATGCTGGGCGCAGTGACGTTCGGCCATCGCGAGATGCAGAAGGTCATCAACGTCATCAACGAGCTGACCGTCGAGGCCGGCACCAAGCCGTCCGACTGGGTGGCCCCGGCGAAGAACGACGGCATGATCGCTGCCCTGAAGGAAGCGGTGGGCGACCAGCTGGCGTCGGCGTTCCAGGTGCGCGACAAGCTGCAGCGCCGCGATGCGATTTCCGCGATCAAGAAGGACGTGCTGGGCGCACTGGCGCCGCGCGCCACCATCGAAGGCTGGGCTGCCGGTGATCTGGCCAAGGAATTCGGCGAGCTGGAATACCAGACCATGCGTGGTTCGGTGTTGAGCACCAAGGTGCGTATCGACGGTCGTGCACTGGATACCGTGCGTCCGATCAGCGCCACGGCCGGTGTGTTGCCGCGTACCCATGGCTCGGCGCTGTTTACCCGCGGCGAGACGCAGGCGATCGTGATCACCACGCTGGGCACCGCGCGCGACGGTCAGGTCATCGACGCGGTGTCGGGCGAGTACAAGGAAAATTTCCTGTTCCATTACAACTTCCCTCCGTACTCGGTGGGCGAGTGCGGTCGTTTCGGTGCGCCGAAGCGTCGCGAAATCGGCCACGGCCGCCTGGCCAAGCGCGGCGTGCTGGCAGTGATGCCGACCCTGGAAGAATTCCCGTACACCATCCGCGTGGTCTCGGAAATCACCGAATCCAACGGTTCGTCCTCGATGGCATCGGTCTGCGGCAGCTCGCTGGCGCTGATGGATGCTGGCGTGCCGATCAAGGCGCCGGTCGCGGGTATCGCAATGGGCCTGGTCAAGGAAGGCAACGACTTCGTCGTGCTCTCCGACATCCTGGGTGACGAAGATCACCTCGGCGACATGGACTTCAAGGTGGCCGGTACTGCCGAAGGCGTGTCCGCCCTGCAGATGGACATCAAGATCGAAGGCATCACCGAAGAGATCATGAAGCAGGCATTGCAGCAGGCCAAGGCTGGCCGTCTGCACATCCTGGGCGAGATGGCGCATGCGCTGACCACCCCGCGTCAGGAGCTGAGCGACTACGCGCCGCGCCTGCTCACCATCAAGATCCACCCGGACAAGATCCGCGAAGTGATCGGCAAGGGTGGCTCGACCATCCAGGCCATCACCAAGGAAACCGGCACGCAGATCGACATCCAGGACGATGGCACGATCATCATCGCCTCGGTCAATGCCATCGCTGCGCAGGCTGCGAAGTCGCGCATCGAACAGATCACCTCGGACGTGGAGCCGGGCCGCATCTACGAAGGCAAGGTCGCCAAGATCATGGACTTCGGTGCGTTCGTCACCATCCTGCCGGGCAAGGACGGCCTGGTGCACGTCTCGCAGATTTCCAGCGAGCGCGTGGAGAAGGTCGGCGACAAGTTGAAGGAAGGCGATCTGGTCCGCGTCAAGGTGCTGGAAGTGGACAAGCAGGGCCGCATCCGCCTGTCGATCAAGGCAGTGGAAGAAGGCGAAGGCGTGCAGGCGTCGGCCGAGTAATCGCTGCGCGCTGATGCATCACGCGTGATGCATGACGAAAGAGCGGGCTTCGGCCCGCTTTTTTGTTGTGTGGGATTGGTATTAATTCCTTCTCCCATCGGGAGAAGGTGGCGCGCAGCGCCGGATGAGGGTACGGGCGGAGCCTCGTGCTGTGAGCTGAACGAAGCCTCCGTCACGTACCCTCACCCCAACCCCTCTCCCACAGGACAAGGGCTATCTCACCTTACTCAGGTTGTTGTGTCGGCGAAGGCTGTGCTTCCGGGCGCGGCGGTACGACCCGCGGGAAGCCCGGCGGCATCGTTTGTTCTGCAGGCGCGGTGTCGGGTGTCGGCAGCGGCGCCGTCGGCGGCGGCGCAGCCACTGCTGCATCGGGACGCAGTTTCAACAGTGCGGCCCAGTCGCGGCGATTGAAGTCGCACAATTCTTCGTGCGCCGGCGTGCATTCGCTGGCGATGCCCAGGCTGTCTTCGTTCTGGTCCTGGGTGCTGTCCGACTGCGGTGTCGGCAACACGACGCGGCCGGCACGATCCAACGGCATCTTGCGCATCATCACCGTGTTGAACACGTTGCCGCCGATCAGGTATAGCGTGCGATCGCCGCCGACATTGGCGGCCACCACCACATCGCAATGCGACTGCCATGGCATCGGTGCGCTGCCGCCCAACGCGGCCTTCAGGCCGGCATAGCCCATCGCGGTGCTGCGGCCGCGCAGCAGACACAGCAGATCGCCGGGCGCCGGCTTCTCGGCTGCCGGATCGGTGAACCGGTACGGCCCGGTAGCGCCGTCGTTGTAGGCGCTGCGGATGTAATCCAGATGCCGCGCGGAGCGATGAAAACCGCTCAGCCCCGACTGCGTCATCACCCAGGAAATGAAAGCGGCCGACCATGGGTTGTCGATCAGAAATGCACGGCAGTCGCTGGCGGTGTAGCGCGTGCCATCCAATGCCACGCAGCTCGATGCGCCAGGCCTGCCGCCCATCGACGCAAGCGTGCCGCTGTCGCGCCAGTAGCCTGCAACGCGTTGCCAGGCGACCACGCCGTGATCGGCCAGATAGCCCGATTCGGCTTCGGTGACGCCCAGGCTGGCCAGGCGCCCCTTGGCATCGATAAACGGACGTTGCCACAGCCGGTGCTCATTGCAGGCGCTGCGCACGATGGCGGTCGCGGCGGGACTCGTTCCGAACCGTGGCGGGATATCGCACACCTCCGCAGCCGCAGCGCTACTTCCGATACCTGCCAGCAAGAAGCAGATCCACGGCCAAGGTTTGACGGTCATTGCAGGTCCTGCATGGAAACATCGCAGCAGGCTGCCAGAGCCGGCTGCGCGCACGCGTGAAATCAGCGCGCTGGCGGCGGGCCGAGTTTGAGCGACAGATCCACTGCCTGCACATGCTTGGTGAGCCCGCCAATCGAAATGCAGTCCACCCCGTCTTCGGCAATCGCGCGAATGCCGGCCAGATCCACGCTGCCGGAAACTTCCAGCGGAATGCGCCGTTCTGGCGGTAATGCGCCAACGATACGCACCGCTTCTCGACGCATGGGCTGGTCGAAGTCGTCGATCAGGATGCGCGTGCAGCCAATCTGCAGTGCTTCATGCAGTTGCTCCAGCGTTTCCACTTCCACCACCAGCGGCAACTGCGGTTGCCGCGCGCGTGCGGCATGCACGGCAGCGCTCAACGAGCCGGCGGCGCGGATGTGGTTCTCCTTGAGCATCACCGTGTCGAACAGGCCGATGCGGTGATTGTCGCCACCACCGCAGCGCACAGCGTATTTCTGCGCGGCGCGCAGGCCCGGCAGCGTCTTGCGTGTGTCCAGAATGCGCGCTTGCGTCCCGGCCACCGCAGCCACATACGCCGCGGTGGTGGTCGCCGTGGCAGACAGCGTCTGCATGAAATTGAGCGAGGTGCGTTCGGCACTGACCAGGCTACGGCTGCGCCCCTGCAACAGCGCAAGCACCGTGCCGGCCCCGACGTGCTGGCCTTCGTGCACCTGCCAGTCGATGCGTACCTGCGGGTCGAGCGCGCGGTGGGTGGCATCGAACCAGGGACGGCCGGCGATGACCGCATCCTGCTTGCACAGCAGGTAGGCACTGTCGGCCTGGTCGGGCAGCAGCGCGGCGGTGACATCGCCGCTGCCCATGTCTTCGGCCAGGGCGCGCGCCACATCCGCCTCGATCGATTCGACGGGTGGCGCGTCCGGCACGTTCGTGCGCACGGGCAGGCTCACTTCTCGGGGAAGTCGGCGATTTGTGCAGTGGCGATGGCTTCTTCGGCCAGCAGCACCGGAATGCCGTCGTCGACGCGGAAGATCTGCTTGCGGTCGCGGGTGATCAGCGCTTCACGCAGCGGCTGGGTTTGTGCGGCGCCGTCGGCGCGCTGAAGGGCTCCGCCTGCGATGGCGGCATTGAGTGCTTCCAGGCCCTTGCCGTCGAGCAGCGAAAGCGGCTGGCGGGTGTCGGGCGAGCACAGCAGGTCGAGCAATTTGCGATCCATCGAAGTCTTGTCTTGCGTGGAGATTGGCTAGAATACGTCTTTACCGCAGGGCAGGGCCATGACCTCCAACCACTCCGCGCCGCTGGTCGGCATCGTGATGGGTTCCCGTTCGGATTGGGAGACCATGCAACACGCAGCTCAGAAGCTCGACGCGCTGGGCGTGCCGTACGAAGTCAAGGTGGTCTCGGCGCACCGCACCCCGGACGTCTTGTTCGCCTACGCCGAACAGGCGGGCGCCCGTGGACTGCGCGCGATCATCGCCGGCGCCGGCGGCGCGGCGCATCTGCCGGGCATGCTGGCTGCCAAGACTGCAGTGCCGGTGCTTGGTGTGCCGGTGCAGTCCAAGGCGCTTAACGGCATGGATTCGCTGCTGTCGATCGTGCAGATGCCGGCCGGCATTCCGGTGGCCACCTTCGCCATCGGCAATGCGGGTGCGGCCAATGCGGCGTTGTTTGCGGCGGCCATGCTGGCGCCGGAGCAGACGCAGATCGGTCAGGCGCTGGCGCAGTTCCGCGCCAAGCAGACCGACGATGTCATGGCCAGCGACGACCCGCGCCAATGAGCACGCTCGGCATTCTGGGTGGCGGCCAGCTGGCGCGCATGCTGGTACTTGCCGGTGCGCCGCTCGGCATACGCTTTGCGGTCTTCGATCCGGTAGCCGATGCCTGCGCTGGCCAGGTGGCACCGCTGCAGGTTGGCGCGTTCGATGACGTGGCGACCCTTGCCGCATTCGCCGAGCAGGTGGATGTGATCACTTTCGATTTCGAAAACGTGCCGGCCACCAGCGCGCAGCAACTTGCCGCCCAGGTGCCGGTGTTTCCCAGTCCGGCTGCGCTTGCGGTTGCGCAGGACCGGCTCAGCGAAAAAACCTTGTTCCGCGAGCTCGGCATTCCGGTGCCGGAGTTTGCCGCGATCGACGACCGCGCCGGCCTGGATGCAGCGCTCGCACGGATCGGCACGCCCTGCGTGCTGAAGACGCGCCGCTTCGGCTACGACGGCAAGGGCCAGTTCCGTATCAAGTCGCTCGCCGATGCCGATGCAGCGTGGGACGCGCTGGGCGCACAGGCGGCGCACGTCGGATTGATCGTGGAAGCGTTCGTGCCGTTCCAGCGCGAGGTCAGCGTGGTTGCAGTGCGTGGGCGCGATGGCGAATTCCGCGCCTGGCCATTGACCGAAAACTGGCATGTGGACGGTGTGCTGTCGGCCAGCCTGGCACCGGCCAGCGTGGAGGCGGCACTCCAAGCCTCGGCCGAATCGCACGCGCGTGCCGTGGCGGAAAAGCTCGACTACGTCGGCGTATTTGCGCTGGAGCTGTTCATGCGCGACGGTGAGTTGCTTGCCAACGAAATGGCGCCGCGCGTGCATAACTCGGGGCATTGGACCATCGAAGGCGCCGAGACCTCGCAATTCGAAAATCATGTGCGGGCGGTCCTTGGCTTGCCACTGGGCAGTACTGCGATGCGTGGCCACGCCTGCATGCTCAACTGGCTGGGTGCGATGCCAGACGCCAGGGCGTTTCTGGCGGTGCCCGGTGGGCATTGGCACGACTATGGCAAGCAAGCCCGCGATGGACGCAAGGTGGGGCACGCAACGCTGCGCGCGGAGACGGCGCAGGCGCTTGCGCTGGCAGTGAGCGACGCCGGCGCGGCGCTGCAGCGCGATGCGCAAGCCCGGCCGGTGGTTGCGCGTTTGAACGAAGGGTGATGGGCGCAGCATGTCGGTGGCCATGACGTGCGACGTCACGCGCCGTCTGCGAGGCAAGTCGGTGTCGGACGCGGACCCGTCCTGCAATGTTTCAGCAGATGAGCCAGTCTGCATCTGCGACTGAAAGCTGAGCGGGCAGGTCAGCCCAGTCGGCTTGCGACAAAATCCCAGTTCACCAGCTTCCAGAAAGCCTCCAGGTAGCGCGCGCGATCCTGCTGGTAGTCAAGGTAATACGCATGCTCCCAGATGTCGCAGGCGAGCAGCGGAACGTCCGGCCCGGTGAGCGGGGTGGAGGCATTGGGTGTGGCGACCACCGCCAACGCGCCGTCCGGGCGCTGCACCAGCCACACCCAGCCCGAGCCGAAGCTGGTCAAGGCCACACGATTGAACTCCTGCTTGAAATGCACGAAGTCGCCGAACGATTTGGCGATGCCCTCGCCCAGCCGCCCAAGCGGCTCCCCGCCAGCGCGCGGACGCAGGCACTGCCAATAGAAATTGTGGTTCCACACCTGCGCGGCGAGATGAAACAACGTGCCCTGCGCCTGGGCGATGATTTCTTCCAGCGTCAGCTCGGCTAATTCGCTGCCTTCCAGGCGCGCGTTGAGCTGTTCGACCTCGCTGCGGTGACAGACGCCGTGATGCGCTTCCAGTGTCGCAGACGAAAGATGCGGTTCCAGGGCAGCGCGGGAGTAGGGCAGTGCAACGTGTTCGATCGGCATGATGTCAGTGGCAGCGAAGGGAGTGCGGCGATAGGTCGCGCTGAAGGCTTACAATGCGCGCCTTTGCGGAAGTCTATCCGACCCGGCGGTCGGGCCTGCCGCTCCCAGTCAGGAGAGTCCAATGCCGGTGATGGAACGGATCCAGGCCGAAGTCGAACAACACCCGATCGTGCTGTTCATGAAAGGCACCCCGCAATTTCCGATGTGCGAGTTTTCCAGTCGCGCCGTGCAGGCCCTGGTCGCCGCCGGTGCCGACCAACTGCGCACGGTCAACGTGTTGGAAGAACCCGAAGTGCGCGCCAATCTG
Organism: Xanthomonas citri pv. citri; assembly: GCF_000961215.1. NCBI lineage: Bacteria > Pseudomonadati > Pseudomonadota > Gammaproteobacteria > Lysobacterales > Lysobacteraceae > Xanthomonas > Xanthomonas citri. The sequence continues at coordinate 3,124,569 of NZ_CP008998.1, read as the reverse complement.
CCGCGCTACTCCAACTGGCCCACGTTTCCGCAGCTGTTCATCCATGGCGAGCTGATCGGCGGCTGCGACATCACGCTGGAGCTGTTCGAAGCCGGCGAGCTCAAGCGCATCGTCAGCGAGGCGTACCAGCCGTGAGTTCGGTGCAGGCCCAGTCGCAGTCGGCTGCCTTGTCGGGACGTGTCGTGCTGATCACCGGCGCCGCTGGTGGCCTTGGCGCCGCTGCGGCGCAGGCATGCGCGGCGGCAGGCGCCACGGTGGTCCTGCTTGGTCGCAAGGTGCGCCCGCTGGAACGCATCTACGACGCGGTTGCAGCGCTGGGTGACGAGCCGCTGCTATATCCGCTGGATCTGGCCGGCGCCACGCCGGACGACTACGCCACGCTTGCGCAACGGTTGCAGACCGAGCTTGGTGGCCTGCATGGCCTGCTGCACTGCGCCGCCGACTTTTCCGGCCTGACGCCAACCGAACTCGTCTTACCTACCGATTTCGCACGCACCTTGCACGTCGACCTGACCGCGCGCGCCTGGCTGACCCAGGCATGCTTGCCGCTGTTGCGGCAGCAGGACGATGCGGCAGTCGTCTTCGTGGTGGACGACCCCGCGCGTGTGGGTCAGGCCTATTGGGGAGCGTATGGCGCCGCCCAGCATGCGCAGCGCGGCTTGATCGCCACCTTGCATCATGAAACCGCCGCCGGCCCGGTGCGCGTCAGCGGCCTGCAGCCCGGCCCGATGCGCACCGCATTGCGCGCACGCGCTTTCACCCATCACGAAGACAACGACGCGGTCGAGGCCGCACGTTACGCCCCTGCGTGCGTCGGCGTACTGTCAGCCGCGGGGGCGATGCATCGCGGTGCGATCTGGAGTCCGCCGGTATGACCATTCTTTCCGCGGCGCTGCTGCTGTTCCTGATTCTCGACCCGCTGGGCAACATTCCAGTGTTTCTCAGCGTGCTCAAGCCGCTGCCGCCCAAGCGCCAGCGCTTCGTGCTTGCGCGTGAACTGCTGATCGCGCTGTGCGTGTTGATGGCGTTCCTGTGGGGCGGCAAGTACGCGCTGGAGCTGATGCACCTGCGGCAGGAATCGGTGGCCATTGCCGGCGGCATCGTGCTGTTTGTGATCGGCATCCGCATGATCTTCCCGCGGCCCGAGGGCCTGATGGGCGAAATCCCCGACGGCGAGCCCTTCATCGTGCCGCTGGCCATCCCGCTGGTGGCCGGCCCGTCCGGCATGGCCGCGGTGATGCTGATGGGCAGCAACGAGCCCACGCGGCTGTGGGACTGGAGCCTTGCGCTGATGATTGCCTGGATCGGCGCCTCGTCGATCCTGGCCGCCGCGCCGCTGTTGTACAAACTGCTCGGCCACCGCGCCCTGACGGCCATCGAGCGCCTGATGGGCATGCTGCTGGTCGCCATCTCGGTACAGATGTTCCTGGACGGCCTGGGCACGTACTTCAAGCTGCCGGTGTCGATCTAGCGCAGCTCTCGGCGGCTTGCCGATTACCTCGGGGTATGGCCGCAATGTGCGCCGATGGGCTAGGTCTCAACCCGCACTGGCGTGGTTTACGTGCTCGCGGCCCATGGTTCCAGCGACTGACTAGCGCAACATGGCGCCCAGACAGTCGCGGTGCCACGTGATGGTTTCTGGACGATGGGGACGGGTCGCCCTTGGCCGCTGGCGACTGTCTTGAGGTCGATCGGTCAGTGAAGCAAGACGGCAAGTGGAGTGTCATAGTCGGCGGAGTGCATGGCCATGTGGCAACCCCATGTGCAGCACGCATGCATTGGCCGAAGGCAGGCGTTTGGGCCTGTTGATCGTATCTGCCGACGCGGCAGCTCCAAAGGCGCGACGTGCGTCTCGCTCCGGTTGCGATCTTGCACGATTTGGCGACTCCGCCTTTACCTTCGCAATTCATGTAGCAGCGCGCGAAGTTTGTCACGCCGCCGTCACAATCAGGCCTTAGCGTGTTAATCTGTTGTTAACCGTTGCGGCAGCAACCAGTCGCGCGGCAAGGGATCCCAGATCATCGGCAGCCCACCCCCGGGAACGGTTGGGCTGACTGCGCCTTTTTGTCACTGCCCAACTTGTATCGAGGCTACCGAAATGACCCACCCCCGTTATCTCCGCATGTCCAAGCTGACGCTTGGCCTTGTCGCCGCGCTCGCCGCCGCTCCTGTGTTTGCGCAAAGCACCTCGGCTGGCGTCGCCGGCCTGGTGACCGGCAGCGGCGGCCAGCCCGTCCCGAACGCCGAAGTCACCATTACGCACGTGGAGTCCGGAACGGTCAGCCGCGCCACCACCGATGCCAGCGGACGCTATAACGCGCGCGGCTTGCGTGTGGGCGGCCCGTACACCATCACCATCACCGCCTCGGGCGCTGGCAACACCACCCGCGAAGGTGTGTATCTGAATCTGGACAAGGTCAACCAGGTCGATGCCGCCCTGGGCGGCGATCTGGCGACGCTGGGCACCGTGCAGGCGATCGCCGGCAACTACGGCTCGGCCATTTTCAGCGCCAACAAGATGGGCACCGGTACCAACGTGACCCGCGAAGAAATCGAGTCGCTGCCGTCGATCAACCGTAACCTGCAGGACTATGTGCGCCTGGATCCGCGCGTCGCGCAAACCGACAAGGCGCGCAACGAAATCTCCATCGCCGGCCAGAACCCGCGCTACAACGCGATCCGCGTCGACGGCATCAGCACTAACGATGCCTTCGGCCTGGAATCCAACAGCCTGCCGACCCCGCGCCAGCCGTTCTCGATGGACGTCATCGATGAAATCTCGGTGGACGTGGCGAACTACGACGTGACGATCAGTGGCGGCACCGGTGGCGTGATCAATGCCGTCACCAAGTCGGGTACTAACGAATTCCACGGCTCGGTCTACGGCACTTATCGTGAGAACGATTGGTCGGGCAAGAACCAGAACAACATCCGCCCGCAGCTGTTCGACAACGAAGCGACGTATGGTCTGACCCTGGGTGGCCCGATCGTCAAGGACAAATTGTTCTTCTTCGCGAACTACGAGAAGTACAAGGGCAAGGGCGTGTTTACCGGTAACAGTGGCTACGGTCCGACCGGTTCTGGTGCCAGCAATGAAGTCGGTATTACCCAGGCGCAGGTCGATCAGGTGATCGATATCTCGCGCAATGTCTATGGCTTCGACCCAGGGACCCTGGCCTTGCCGGCATTGGATTCTGATTCGGAAGAGAAGGGCTTCAAGCTGGATTGGAACATCAGCGACAAGCATCGTGGTTCGTTCCGCTATGGCAAGTCCGAGCAGAGCACGGCCAATCTCAACGGTTTCGGCAACAACCAGCTGGCGTTGAACTCGTACCATTATGTGCGCGACTTCGAACTTGAGACCTACACCGGTCAGTTGTTCAGCGACTGGACCGATACCTTCTCGACCGAAGCCAAGGTGTCGTATCGCGATTACTCGGCAGTTCGTACTGCGGCATCGCAGTTGCCGGCTATCGCTGTGCGTTTCGGCAACAACACCTTAAACCTCGGTACTGAGGCCAATACCCAGGCTAACGAGTTGCGCACCGAAACCTGGAACGCGTTCTTCGCCGGCACGCTGTTCTTGAACGACCACACGGTCAAGTTCGGGTTCGACTACGAAGACAACGACATCTACAACTTGTATGGGCCGCGTGTCTTCGGTAGCTACACCTTCAATTCGGTTGCCAATTACCAGGCAAATTTGCCGAACGCGTATCGTTACTCGTATTCGCCCACCGGGATCGACAATATCGCTGCGAAGTGGGGCATGCGGAACGTGGGCGTGTTCTTGCAGGATTCTTGGGCCGTCAATAGCAACCTGACAATGAACTTCGGCCTGCGTTATGACGAGCCGATGGTGAAGAACTCACCGCAGTTCAACCAGGCTGCGTTCAACGCATTCGGTCTCCGCAATGATGAAACCATTGACGGCAACGGCTTGTGGCAGCCGCGCTTTGGTTTCAACTACACCTTCGATGCAGATCGTCCTACCCAGCTGCGTGGCGGCGTTGGTCTGTTCCAGGGTGCTGCCGCGTCGGTTTGGTTGTCCAACCCGTATTCCAACACTGGTTTGGCTTATACCGATTACAACTTCAACAACGCGTCCAACAGTGGTATCCGCTTCACGCCGGATATCAACAACCAGCCGCGCGGAACATCGGGCGCCACGCAGTCGGTCGACTTTGTTGACAAGGATCTGGGTCAGCCGGCCGTTTGGAAAGCAAACCTCGCGTTCGATACCGAGTTGCCGTGGTACGGCATCGTCGCCTCGATGGAAGGTGTGGTGACCAAGGTCAAGGAAGCGATTTATTACCAGCAGCTCAATCTTGGTAATCCGACGGCAGTTGGCCAGGATGGTCGTGATATCTACTGGAATGCCAATGGCCGCAATCCGGCTAACTGGAATTCCCTCGGTAATGCCTGTCTTCGTGAGACCGGCGTGGCGGCTGGTTCGTCATGTGTGAACAGCGGTACCGATATCCGTGCTGGTCGCAACACGAGCTTCAACGATGCCATCATCGCGCGCTCCACCGATCAGGGTGGCTCGCAGAGTTTCACTGTCGGCTTGAACAAGCCGTTCAATGACAGCGACTGGTCGTGGAGTTTGGCTTACACCTACTCAAACGCGAAGGAAGTCAGTGGTCTGACCAGTTCCACTTCGAGTTCGCAGTTGCTCAACACCGCAACCTTCCAGGCGAATGAAGAGGTCAATGCAACCTCCGCGTACGAAATTAAGGACAGTTTCCTGGGTACGCTGCAGTGGAAGCATAATTTCTTCGGGGATTTTGCAACGAAGGTCGGTCTTGTGTATCAAGGCCGCAGCGGTCGTCCCTACAGCTATACGTTCGACAACGACGCCAATGGCGACGGTCGCTCCAACGACCTGTTGTACATCCCGGCGGCGCGTGGCGATGTGCTGTTCCGTAACGCGGCTGAAGAAAACGCGTTCTGGAACTACGTCAACAACGACCAGTACTTGTCCACGCACAAGGGCCAGGTTGCCGGCCGCAATGCGGTACGTAATTCGTGGGTCAACCAATTCGATCTGCACATTGAGCAGGAGCTTCCTGGCTTCTTCGATGGCAACAAGGCGCAGATCTGGGTCGACGTCATGAATGTCGGCAATCTGCTCAACAAAAAATGGGGTCGCGTCGATGAGTACGCATTCCCGGGCTTCAAGGGCGTTGCTGAATACGGCGGTATCGATGCAGCAACTGGCAAGTACGTTTACCGCTTCAACGAGCCGGATGCAGCGACCATCTACGACGACAAGGGCATCTCCCGCTGGGCGCTGCAGCTGGGCTTCCGCTACCAGTTCTAAAGCCGGCTAGCGTGTCGATGTTTGCAAAAACGGCCGGGGTCTCCCGGCCGTTTTCTTTTGTGCGGGTGAGTACGCTAAAGTTCCGTGCATACGACAGGAGCATGCTATGGAACTCAGCAGTACGGCAGCACGGGCGCTGCCGGTGGTGGATGCGCGGATCTACCCGCGTGGTGGTCTGGATGTGTTGTCCAAGGCAGAAGTAGCCCGGTTGCGGGACGCATCCAGTGGTGGCATGCATGAGCTGTTGCGCCGTTGCGCGCTGGCCGTGCTGACCAGCGGAAGCGCATCGGACGACCCGCGCGCCGCGCGCGATCTCTACCCGGATTTCGACATCCAGGTGAACCAGCAGGATCGCGGCATCCGCATCGATCTGACCAACGCGCCGGCAATGGCTTTCGTCGATGGCGAGATCATCCGCGGCGTGGCGGAGCTGTTGTTTGCCGTCGTGCGCGACCTCGCTTACATGGCCATCGAGCTCGAAGCGCAACGCGCCGATCTGGACACCAGCGAAGGCATCACCAATGCCGTGTTCGGTCAGCTGCGTAATGCACGCATCCTGCAGCCGTTGGACCCGAACCTGGTCGTGTGTTGGGGCGGCCATTCCATCTCGCGCGACGAATACCTGTACACCAAGCAGGTCGGCTACGAGCTCGGCCTGCGCGGGCTGGATATCTGCACCGGCTGCGGCCCAGGCGCCATGAAGGGTCCGATGAAGGGCGCCACCATCGCGCATGCCAAGCAGCGCAAGCACAATACCCGCTACATCGGGGTCACCGAGCCCGGCATCATCGCCGCCGAATCGCCGAACCCGATCGTCAACCATCTGGTGATCATGCCGGACATCGAGAAGCGCCTTGAGGCCTTCGTCCGCATCGGGCACGGCATCCTGGTATTCCCGGGCGGCGTCGGCACCGCGGAGGAAATTCTCTACCTGCTCGGTATCCTGCTACGCGAAGAAAACGCGGACGTGCCGTTCCCGCTGATCCTCACTGGCCCGACCATCGCCGCGCCGTACTTCGAGCAGATCGACCGTTTCATTCGCCTCACCCTGGGGGACGCTGCCGCCTCGCGCTACGAGATCATCGTCGGCGACCCAGTCGCCGTGGCGCGCCGCATGGCCGAAGGGGTGCACGCAGTGCGCGCGCACCGCAAGGACCAGAAAGACTCGTATTACTTCAACTGGTCCGTGCACATCCCGCTCGAGTATCAGCAACAGTTCGAGCCCAGCCACGAAGCGATGGCCGCACTGGACCTGCACCACGGCCGCCCGGCGCCGGCCCTGGCCGCCGACCTGCGCCGCGCCTTCTCCGGCATCGTGGCCGGCAACGTCAAGGAAGACGGCATGCGTCGCATCGAGGAATTCGGCCCCTTCGAAATCCACGGCGACCCCGAGATCATGCAGGCCCTGGACGAACTCCTGCGCGGCTTTGTCGAGCAGCGCCGGATGAAGATCTCTGGGGACTATCGGCCTTGTTATCGGGTGGTGACCTAGATTAGCGAGACGGTATCTCTGCGAGCGGGGCATGCAGGGTAGCCAGAAACTGGTTGCCCTGCGTCGTAGTTTGAAGTCCCATTCTGCTGTCAAGATCGTGTAGCCGGGCACGGACGGCGGCAAGTCCTACTTGGTGCCCGGTGCGCGCTGTCGTCTTGTCAGGCGGCAGGGGGTTGCTGACTTCTACGACAATCGTTTCCGATGTTTGGCGGACTTCTACAACTATCTGCGATACCTCTGAACGGAGTTCCACACCATGGCGAATTGCATTCTCAACAAGGGGCTGGATAGATAGAGAAGGAACTGTCACGGGCGGGATTTCATCAGGAACCTTCCACACGATGCTCAGGCGCTCTCCGAAGCGGATTTGCTCGATATCCAGATAGTGCTTTGCGATGTCTAGTTCTTTGGAGAGGAGTATGTGCTCTGGCCCAGCCAATGTCGCTCGAAATAGTTCTGCCAGATCCATTAACAAGCGTTCGGCACGCGCTGGATTCAGGCGTACGAGCGCTGCCCCCGTATTGAGTGTATTGAACAGAAAGTGCGGCTGGATTCTCGCCCTCAACGCTTCCAGCTCGAACTGCTTCGCACGTATTGCATATTGGCGCGCGCGCCAATGTGTGTGGAAGGCCCACATTCCCAACAATCCGACGGTCAGCGCGATGCCTTCGGTCCGCAGTAGCAGTTCCAGCCAGTTGCGTGTACCCATCGACCACGCGCCACCGACCACCGCCATTGCAATAAATAGTACTAACGCTGCGGCAATCAGGAGAAGCGCAAGGGTGACCTTGGCTATCATGACTGGGCGTGCATTCCTAAGGTGATGGCGAAAAACATACAGGCCGGCCAAAGTCAGAAGTGCCGTCCATTGCGTCATGAATGATGTGATTCCGAAGCTGATCCAGCCGATCTGTGTGCCTGGCGCTAGGCTCAGTGCTGCCGCGATTGCTTCCGCCACGAGCACGACGCACACCAGAGTACGAGAGTCCCACAGGGCTTGCAAGAATGATTCGCCGGTAGCGGTTGGCATCGGTAAGGGGGCTCGGAGGCTTGCTACACATCATGCCCGTGTCTTGAGCGGTTTGGGAAACTGCCTTTCACGCATCCGCAGTGGCCGTCCGTCGTCAAGCATTGGTAGCTGGGACAAGCCTTGGGTAGGGTGCACTCATGTATTTGGCTGCCTGGGGAGGCTGCCGTATGACCTACATTCGGCGCCCGGCATTCCAGGCGCAGCTCGGCTTCTCGCTAATCGAGATGATGGTGACGATCATCGTGCTGGCGATCGTCATGGCAATCGCGTTTCCAAACTTCACAGCGCTTATCAATAGCAATCGGCTGTCGGCTGCGGCAAACGAGCTGTCCGCATCACTCCAGCTCGCCCGTTCTGAGGCGGTACGTAGTAACGCCAGTGTGACCCTGTGCCCATCCAGTGACGGCGCAACGTGCGCGAATGGCGGCAACTGGGCACGTTGGATCGTTTTACGTGGCACCGAAGTCCTGCGTGTCAGTGAGGTCAGGCCGCAGCTGCAGGTGAGCGTAAGCCCTGCGATCTCTTCCGCTAGCGCGCGGATCGTCTTTCGCCCTGACGGACTTGCGCGTGACTCGACTGGTGCGAGGCTCTTGGTGGGGGCCGTGTCCATCTGTATGGCGACCACGCGGCCGCCAGAGAACCAGCGCATCGTGTCAATAGCAGGGGGCAGCCGTGTAGCAATAACACGCGGAACAGACCCGCAGTGCCAGACGCCCGCCGATGCACCAGCTTTGAATTGAGGAAAAGGCAGATGAGAACGCCAGCGATAGAAAGTCGCCGACGTCAGGCCGGTGTAAGCCTGATCGAGGTTTTGATTTCAGTTGTGATCCTAGGCATCGGCATGCTTGGAATTGCAGCAATGCAGGCCCGTGCACTTCAGAACAACAGCAGTTCCCTTGAGCGTAGTCAGATGGTCGTTCAGTCGTACGCGATTCTGGACGCTATGCGCGCCAATCTGACCGCTGCGCGCGCGGGGGCATACAACACCGCGATGACATGTAACGTTCCTGCTGGAGGCAATCTTGCTGCCAATGACCGACGAGATTGGATCACGGCCTTGAAGTCGAGTATGGGAGCAACGGCCTGCGGTTCTATCCAGTGCGAGGCCAATGGAGTGCGTTGCACTGTCTCGGTGCGCTGGGACGACAGTCGTGCAACTGCGCTCGGGTCCAGCGATAACTCGGCACAGCGCGAATTCAGCGTGGTTACCAGGCTATGAGCAAGGTTTACTCTTTGCGCAAACCAGTGCGTGGTTTTACGCTGATTGAGCTGCTGATTTCTCTGGTGCTGGGATTGTTGGTGACATTGGCTGCTATCGGCCTGTTCCTAACGAGTCGTCGCACTGCAGCTGCTACCGATAGTCTTAGCCGTGTTCAAGAAAATGCGCGTATCGCCTTTGAGTTGATGGCGCGCGATATTCGAGAAGCTGGAGGTAATCCCTGTAACAGTAGCAATAATATGGCGATGGTGAACGTGCTGAATGCGCCGACCTCGCGTTGGTGGACCAACTGGAACGTCGGTACAACAAACGGAACCCTTCAAGGATATGACGGGGCCACCGCGATTCCGGGAATCAGTTTTGGCACAACAACCGCAGGCCAACGGATTGCCGGTACAGACGCGCTATCGCTGTTGTCATCCGGGGATGCCACAGCGGTCGTGACGGCGCATGCCCCGGCCGCCGCAACATTTACCGTCAATACCGCATCTCACGGCTTGATGCCTGGTGACTTATTGATGGTGTGTGGACCCAATGCCGAAACAGGCGGTGTGATGCGTCTGGGGGCTATTTTCCAGATGACAGGTGCGGCAGGTACCGTCTCAATTGCTCACGGCGCGAGTGGTACGCCTGGGAATGCCACCAATCGCCTCGGCCTGGGTGGTTCTCTGTTTACCTTCGGCCCTAACGCCACGATTACCCGTCTCAATGCGTCAGCTTGGTATATCGGTACCAATGGACGTACCAGAGGGCTTTACCAGTCCACCCTGATCAATACAGGTGGAGTCGCAAGTGTCCAGGCGCAGGAAGTTGCAGAAGGTGTACAGAACATGGCGATGACCTATCTAGTTGACGGAACCGCAAGTTATGGAGATGCGGCGAGCACTGCAGGCCGTTGGAGCCAGGTGACGGCAGTCAGAATCACTTTGACGCTGGCGGGAACCGATCGTAACGGTGTGGACAATGCAGCGCTGTCACGCACAGTAAGCCAGGTCATCACTCTCAGGAATAGGGCTCCATGAGCGGATCTCCTTCAATTTCACGTCCGCTGCGACAACAGGGCGTCTCGCTGGTTGTTGTGCTCATTCTGCTGCTCATCATGACGCTGCTTGGATCAGCAGTCTTGCGGAGCACTGTCCTTGAAGAGCGCATGAGCGCAAATTTGGTGGATCGCAATCTCAGCTTTCAGGCGGCTGAAGCAGCGCTTCGTGAAGGTGAGGCACTTGCTGCAAGTCGTACCAACGCCGAGCACGCTGCGATTGCCGCGGCTGCAGCGGGCGGGGCGTGTGCCAATGGCGTCTGCCCAAGGCCGGATGCGACAGCAGTTGAGCGATGGAAAAACACAAATTTTGGTGGCTGGCGCGCAGCAACTACGAGTGTCGGCTCAATCGCGTCGGCTCCGCAATTTTTTATCGAATACATGGGTACATCGGAGACGTGGCTGGAATGCAATCTCGATCCTCGCTACACAGGCAGCGATATCTGCTTGCGCCCTGTGTATCGCGTCACCGCACGAAGTGAAGCGGCAGGTCGAGCCAGCGTGATTGTTCAATCCAACTTTATCGTTCCTTAGGGAGTTGTTGCCATGAATTCGTCCACATCGGTCCCCTTCAAGCGATCCGCCTTGGCTGACCAGATGCGCTGCGCCTGCATGGCGTTGGCAGCAACATTGTTAGCAGCTCCCGCAGCGGCAGTTGACTTGCCAGATGAGCCACTGCAATCCAGTGGTCGTGTTTCACCCAATATTTTGTTCATTCTGGATGATTCTGGCTCGATGAGTGAGGACTCCATGCCGGATGTCTTGCCGGGGACCACGCCCATCAATATTGCAGAGCAGGCCTATAGTAGAAATACCATTTACTATAATCCTGCGTTTGACTACAAGCCGTGGTTAAATCCAGACGGTAGCCAAATGACTGGTGGCCTTAGTTATTCAAGTGTGTATACGGATAACTCATTCTTGACCGGATCGGCGAATCTGCAGTCTGCCGTACGCACATTCTATGTGCCAAAAAATCTGGCTGCTTCTGCAGCACAGCTTGCCAATGTTAACAACTATTGGCGCTATCAGATCCACACGGATGGACGTATCGTAAGAAGCGAGTATTTGCAGAACGTATCGGGTCAGCAGGGACTTGCAGGGCGAGATTGTGATTCCAGTGGTTCGGGCTGGCAATGGAAGAATTGTACATTTGCCTTGCCGAATCCTGCTCTCCGCAGTAGTGAAAGTTCAGAGCGGGCCAATTTTGCAATATGGTATTCATACTATCGTACCAGAATGAAGGTGGCGAAAGCTAGTGCGGGCCAGGCTTTTTCTGACCTCAATACCTCGGCGAGAGTTGGCTTTCGGACAATTTGGCGCAGAAACAAAACCGGAAATATAATCACACAAGATAATCCAATTCCAATTGGTCGCAACGATGGACTGTTCGATGATCCTAACGGTGGCTCGGGTGCGAACAACAATAAGACGATTTGGTATGACCGTCTGTATGGTGCCTCTGGCTCGGGCGCAACGCCGCTTCATGGCGCGTTGACCGATGCTGGGCTGTACTACAGCAGTGCGGCTGCCAACGGACCGTACGGTCCGCAGGCTGGGAGCGCGCAGTTTTCTTGTCGGCAAAATTTTACTATTTTAACGACAGACGGGTACTGGAACGGCAAAGATAACTACACGGATGTTGCCAATGAGCAGGATAACGTAGCTGGGCAAACAATCACTAGTCCCACGCGTGATACATATACTTACAGGCCAGAACGTCCGTATGCTAGTTCAGATTCGGATACGCTAGCTGACGTAGCAATGCGGTTTTGGAAAAATGATCTTCGTACTGATCTTGTAAATAACGTGCCCACTTCCAGTCGTGATCCTGGCTTCTGGCAGCACATGGTGACGTATGCAATCTCTATTGGCGCATCGGGCACCTTAAATCCGGAGACCGATCTGCCGGCGCTGACTGCGGGAACTCTGAACTGGCCTACCCCGAGAAATAACACGATCGTTAACGTGGACGATCTGTGGCATGCCTCTGTTAATGGTAGGGGGGATTTTATTGTTGCAAGTAATCCCGATGAGTTCACTCAAGCGTTAAAGGCATCGCTGGCATCTATTATCGAACGTGCCGGCGCATTTTCCAATCTATCCGCGAACTCCACCCGGGTGGACAGTGCGACGCTCGCTTTTCAGGCAAGCTTTGTGTCCGGCATCTGGTCCGGGCAGTTGCGCGCATTTCCAGTTACCGCTTCAGGTACCTCGGCGACTCCAAGTTGGAGCGCTTCTGCTGGGATCCCGACGACAGGTCGCAAGATTTTCACATTCAACGGTACGGCCGGTGCCACGTTTCCCACCGCAGCACAGTTAGTGCCTCTGGCCCGGAGTGCCGCTCCTGCAGTGAGTGGTGCCGACAATGCTGCATATATTGCAGGCTCTCGCACGAGGGAGCTTTCCAATGGCGGAACGTTGCGTAATCGCACAACAGTGCTTGGAGATATTGTCGGTTCCTCACCTGTGTTTGATGCGCAAACAAATACTGTTTACGTAGGTGCCAATGACGGCATGCTACATGCCTTCGACACGAGCAATGGCGCCGAGGATTTTGCTTACGTTCCGGCGGCCCTCAACTTCAATGACTTAAGCACATTGAGCCGGCCTGACTACGAGCATAGATATTTCGTGGATGGTCCAGTCATTCTGTCGCGCCGCGACCAGACGCCGGACGCGAGCATTCTGGTAGGAACACTTGGGCGGGGAGGAAAGGGTCTGTATTCGCTTGACGTTACCAACCCGGACAACTTTGTTGCTAGCCGCGTCAAATGGGAAAGGACTGAAACGCCACTTAATAACATGGGCTTGATTCTTGGGCAGCCCATCATTGCCAAGCTCAACAACGGCGACATGGGTCTAATTGTCCCTAATGGTGTAAACAGCACGAGCAACCGCGCGGCTGTGCTCATTTACCGACTTAGTGATGGGGCTCTTCTGGCCGAAATGGACACTGGGGTGGGATCCGCCACTAATCCGAACGGGATGTCGGCGCCGACTATTCGCGACGTAGATGGTAACGGGACTGCGGACTTCGTATACGCGGGTGACATGCTAGGAAACATGTGGAAGTTCGATATTAGTTCCGCTAGCCGCACTGCCTGGAGCAATGCGAGCAGTCGTCTTCGTATGTTCACCGCAACCAGTCCGACCGGTCAGGTCCAACCCATCACCTCGTCCCCGGTAGTCGCTCGTGATCCTTCAACGTTCCAGCTCTGGGTCTTTTTTGGCACCGGTCGTTTTATGGAAACTGGTGATACAGCAGATCGAAGTGTTCAGACCTTTTATGGATTAAAAGACGGCACAGCTACGGTCGCGAAAAACACACTGCAACAGAGAACTATCGCGGCGGTTGCCACCGACAGCGATACTGGACGCACGGTACGTGCCTTCGAGCTGCCTTCAGCACTTCCGGCTGGTCGTAATGGCTGGTATATCGATTTGGTAAATCCGCCCACGCCTCCCGGCACTCCGATCGGCGAGCGTGTTGTCAGCGATCCTCAGGTGGTCAACGATGTACTGAATTTTTCGAGCATCATCCCCAGCAGCGATCCGTGTCTGCCGGGTGGCACTGGTTTTCAGAACGCATTAAATGCGTTTACGGGGGCGAGCTTGTCCGAGTCGTTCTTCGACATCAATGGTGATGGGTCATTCGCAGACGAGACAGTGCCAGTGGGTGGTAGTACTGGTTCGCCTGGGACACCGGCAGCGACTGGGTCGGTTGGCCTCGGAGGAATGGGTACAACCGGCAACATCTTGACTGGCGGCGGTAGCGGCGGTGGCGGACTCATCTGTACGAACCTGTCGAATGCGACGGTAGAGTGCCAGCGCATTCGTGAGGCGCGCCGTACATCTCGCGTCTCTTGGCGCGAATTATTGAAGGAGATGTGAACATGAAAGCAGTTGGCAAACGACGTATGTCTGCAGGCTTTACCTTGATTGAGCTGATGATCGTGGTCGCTGTTATTGCGGTCCTAGCTGGTATCGCGATGTACAACTACCAAGCCGCAGTGGTGCGTGCTAAACGCTCGGCGGCGACGAGTTGTCTACAGAGCGGCGCACAGTATATGGAGCGTTACTACACGACTTACATGTCTTACAACAATGCCGGCACTCCGCCAGCGCTGCCGCAGTGTGATTCAGGGGTCGCAAGCAGTTATACGGTGGCACTTGCACCTTCAGCAGATGGAAGGAGCTACACCATCACTGCCACGCCAATTAACCAGCAGGCAAGAGCCGATACGAAGTGTGCCGCTCTCTCGATTCTCCAATCGGGCGAGCGCCGAGAAAGTGGTACTGCCACGTCTGTCAGCGATTGTTGGTGATTGCGCGCGTTTTTGTCTTGCGATAGTGCAGGCGAGCAGAGCCAGTGGCTAAGGCTATGTTTTGTGTATTGGCTGGTATAGCTCTAAACATAGACAGTGAAGCGTCTCGATAATTCGATCCACTTGGAAGTAGAGTTACTCCCTACAGAACTCTGCATTAAGAAGTCGAAGTTCACCGAAGAGCGGATGGTTCGGGTCCTCGAAGAGGTCGAGGCCGGTGCAAAGGTCGGCGAGACCTATCGCAAGCACGAGTCAGCGAGCCGACCTATTACGCCTGGAATCTAAATACGCAGGCAAGGAGGGGGCCGCAGTGGCGGCATCTGAAGGACGTGGAAGCCGAGCTGGCCCGGCTGAAGCGCATGTATGCCGAGCTGGCCTTGATCATCACGCGCTCAAGGACCTTCTGTCGCGAAAGATTGAGCCAGACTAGTCGACTGCAATTAGGTATGGCCATGATACGCCCAGGATTTCCTAGACATCTCAAGGCCATGGAAAATGGCTGATTCGGAGGTGTCCATGAGCAGTAAGCGGTATACGGATGAGTTCAAGATCGAGGCGGTCCGGCAAGTGACCGATCGTGGGTTCAAGGTGGCAGAGGTCGCCGAGCGACTGGGTGTCACCACGCACAGCCTGTACGCTTGGCTGCGCAAGTTCGGCAAGCCCGGCGTAGTACAGCGCGCTGAGGCGGACCAGAGCGCCGAAGTCCGGCGGCTGAAGATCGAGTTGCGCCGGGTGACGGAGGAGCGCGACATCCTAAAAAAGGCCGCCGCGTACTTTGCCAAGGGGTAAAGGCAAAGTACCTCTTCATGCAAGTCCACCGCGAAGAATTCAGGGTGTGCGCGATGTGCCGGGTTTTGCGGGTGAACCGGGCTGGATACTACGCGTGGCTAAAGTCGCCCGACAGTGAACGCGCCAAGGAAGACGAACGCCTGCTGGGGCTGATCAAGCACCACTGGTTGGCCAGCGGCAGTGTCTATGGGCATCGCAAGATTGCCAAGGATCTACGCGATCTGGGTGAGCGTTGCAGTCGCCATCGGGTGCATCGATTGATGCGCACCGAGGGACTGCGTGCCCAGGTGGGCTATGGCCGCAAGCCGCGCTTCCATGGCGGAACGCCGTGCAAGGCGGCAGCCAACCTGCTGGATCGACAGTTCGACGTGACCGAGCCGGACACGGCCTGGGCGAGCGACTTCACCTTCATCCGTACGCATGAAGGCTGGATGTACCTGGCTGTGGTGATCGATCTGTTTTCCAGGCAGGTCGTCGGCTGGGCGATGCGCGATCGAGCCGATACCGAGTTGGTCGTGCAGGCCTTGCTGTCGGCGGTGTGGCGGCGCAACCCCAGCGCTGGTTGCCTGGTTCATTCGGACCAGGGGTCTGTCTACACCAGCGATGACTGGCGCAGTTTCCTGGCGTCCCATGGCTTGGTGTGCAGCATGAGTCGGCGTGGCAACTGCCACGAGCGCGAAGCCTGCCCTTGGGGCACAACGCACCGGTGGAGAGCTTCTTTGGTCTGCTCAAACGCGAGCGGATCAGGCGGCGGATCTACCCCACCAAGGACGCCGCACGCGCCGAGGTGTTCGACTACATCGAGATGTTCTACAACCCACAACGCCGTCATGGTTCAACTGGCGACCTGTCCCCTGTAGAGTTTGAACGGCGCTACGCGCAACGAGGGTCTTGAGTGTCTACGGAACCCTGGGCGTATCAAACACCACGACTTGTTCGCCGATTGCCGGCGCCGACCAGATGATGGTGGTGCCGGCCAGGGTGACCACCCAGGGCAGATAGTCGGTCAGCATTTCGCCGACCTGCAATCGGCATCGCGCATTGGCGAGATTCACCTCGGCCACGGTGCCGAGACGAATGGCGTTACTCAGTGCGGAGGATGCGTTGCCCATGCAGCCATGGTCAGTGGCTTCATGTTGTGGCGCACTTGCATTGATGCGTATAACGGTTGGCTACACGGAGCGCAGTCGGGTGCATCCAATCGAGCGAAGGTGACGTCCGGCGCTATACGAACCAGTATGCGCTGGACCAAGCGTCAGGCGAAGCCTACCGCTTCTGCGACCAGTGAAATAGCGGTGGTCGAGACAGAGCCAGTGGCATTGTTGCGGATCCGAATCGTCAGCTTGCCTTCCCCATAGCACTCGTTGCCCGATCCCGAGAGCGCTCTGGATGTGATGCTGCAGGCATAGTCGCCGGTCATCGGCGAGTAATTCGCAGCCGAGTTGGACGATGTCCCGTTGCGATTGCCGCGCAGCCATGAGACGGAAAAATCCAGCTGCACAGAATAGTTGCTCGCCGGCTGACCGTTGGGCAGCCATGTTCCGGAAGTTGGCGAGCCGCTCACCCCTTTCCCGGAGAGGCCGAGCGCCCAGGTTCCATTGGCTCGAATCGAGAACGAAACGCTTGCCGTCTGGCTGCCGCCCTCGGACGTAACTGCTTGGCTGCCAGCGTAGTAGTGCACGCCGTTGTTGGAGAGCGAATAGACGGCACTGCCTTTTCTCGACCATTTGTTGCTGAGATCGGAGCCGGCATTGTCGCGGTAGCCGACGTCCGCCGCCCTGCTGCCAAACGCCAAGGGTGCATACCGCCGATGCAGATCATTGCCATCACTGGAACGATAGCCCGTCACGCTGCCAATTTCGCCTTGCACGTAGAGGTCAAAGATGTCGTCGAAGTCGAGTCCTGCGCCCGTGCGGTAACCCGTCGCCATGAATTAGGCGACCGCCGGCGTCTGGACTGCTGCAGCCTCGTTGTGGAGTTGGTCATAGACGGCCTTCAAATACACGACCACGCCGGCAGCGCTGACATTGGACAGATCCTGACCGGTTACAGGATCCATGAGGCCGGATGCAAACGTGCGAGTCGCGATGGCATCGGAAGTGATGGTGAGGGGCTCCCGGCCGTCCAGCATCTTGTTGACAGCACCATCCAGCAGCAGGAACTCCATGCCTTGAAACACCACGTTTGCCACGCCGGTCAGCGGGTCGTAGAAGAAATGCGATTCCACCGCGATGCGCTCAACGTCAACGCCTGGCGCGAGTGTGCGGATTCGAGAATTAGTCATGGGTCGGCCTATTTGGTCAGTGAGTGGGACGTAGATCAGCGAGGTCTGCCTGCAGACGCCGAACGGCGGCGGATAGCTGCTTGATGGCGTTGAACGCGACGGGTAAGAGCTGGTCGATGTGCACCGCTGGGACCAGCTCGCCTTCGAAGCTCACGCCGCGTGCATCTACCGTCTCGGGCATGATTTCCAATAGCTGCTCTGCATCGAAGAACAGGCGCACGCGGCCGTCCGGGTTGTACTGTTTTTTGTAGCGTCCCAGCAACGTAGTGACCTGTTCCACCTCGGCCAAGCCATACGGCAACGCGCCAATGATGTTTTTGAGTTTGCGGGAAGACCCGAAGTCAAAGCCGCCAACCGCCGACAGCGCGCCAGACGGGGTCAGCCCCATGCGCTGCTGCAACGCCCCGTTGTTGGTTGCCATGCCGATGCGAAGATAGCCGTTCTCGCTCCAGAAGCCGATGTTGTAGGCGCCATCGATCAGCCCGAAGCCTCCGCCGAAACTGCCGGAGCTCAGGTGCGCAAAGCTGTTGATGCCATTGCCGGGCTGGCTCACTGTTGGGCGCAGTAGCAGGCTGCCTGCTGTGTTCAGTACTGCTTCTGCGGTGGAATTAAAAGCGCCATTGGGGCGGAGGTAGATGCTCGCGCCGCCCTCGGCACCGAGGACGGTCACGTTGCTCTTGCTGATGAAATAGCCCGATGCGGAGCCGAGGCTATCTGCATGCAGGGATCCAGCAAACGAGCCTGCACCCGAGACTGCGACCTGTGTGGTTTCGAGGTGGAGCGGGTTGCCACCGGTTCGGATGCGACCGGCGACCCAAGCGTTGTTCGCTGCGTTGACGAAATCCAACACTGGCGTGCCGTTGCCGTAGTCGCGCATGAGCACGCGCCCGGCGCTTGAGACGAGGGCGTCAAACGCACCCTGTGCGCCGCCGCTGATATTGATCCCCAGGCGCGGCGCCGTGAGTTGCCCAGTCATGACATCGCCGGCCTTGACCAAGTAGTTGGCGTGCGAGTGGTCGCTAGGTGTGAAGGTTTGCGGCTTGTTGCCGACTTGATCCCAGGACGGCCACGCACTTGCGGTGGCAGGTATGCCAGTCAGATTTTCCCAGGCCCGGTAGTAAGTGCCGTGCTGACCATCGAGTTTGTCGGCATCCAGATTGTTGCCGGCACCTTCGTCCTTGAGGGCGGCTCCCTTCAGTTCCAGGGCAGTACGCAGCAGCGCGGCGCTGGTCAGGCCCAGTAGTCCTCGAATGAACGCTGATGGCGCACCGGCTCCCAGGCGAGCATCCAAGATCTTCTTCAACAGCCATGCGGTGATGACGCGGATTTTGTCGGTACCTGCAGCGGCTTCGTCTTCAGTCGCCAGCTCGACGATCCCGGCCACTTCAGTCGTGGCGGCCGGGTCAGTGAAGTTGGTTGCACCGAAGGCGATCTGCTTTACATCGATGTCGGCAAAGACCGCGTCCAGGGCGAGCAGCAGCATGGCGGCGGCCGCCTTGCCCAGCAAAAGGGCTGGCTGACTGTAGACAGCGAATAGGGTGCCATTGGACAGGTAAAGGCCGAACCCGTAGCAGTCATAGACGGCGTCGGACTCATCACGAATGGACACGTGGATCGTGTCATCGGCGGTGACGGTCCCGCCCACGGCGGCTAGCCGCTTGATCTCACTTGGCAGCGCGGTCAACGCGGCAGAGGCGCTAAACGGCGCGTTCGCAAGGCCAACATGGCTGATCAGCACCGGATTGGTCCCGGTGTTGGGTGCATTGACCAGCGCGGCACGGCCAGCGGTGGTGACTTGGAGCTTGAGACCGGGCATTTCGGTGTCCAGTTACTGGGCTTCCATCAGCAACCGTCGATAGACGGCTGGCCGCGCAACGGCGAGTACGCCGATGCGGGCTTCTGCCTGGAATCCCTGGGTGAAAGTGAAGTGGGAACGGACAGGCTTGGTGCGCTCGACTTCGGCAATGACTTCATTGACGAAGCGAGATGTGGCGGTTTGACCATCGGTGCCGGTCAGCGTGAGCGTGAGCTCGAAGGTATGCGGCTGACCGCGCGGCTCGGTCTGCCACCATTCGCGGATAGCCACCGCGCCGCCGAACGACTCGACCACCATGCGCACGCTGTTGGCCGTGCCCTTGCGGCGCTGGATGGCCATGGCGCTACGCAGGCGCGAGCGCTTGACTGCATCGCTCCAGTCGGCCTTCCAGTCGTCCACCGACAGCGTCCAGGCCAGCCACGGCAGATGGCCGGCCGGGCACGTGTCTGGATTCCACAGATCCGGGTATGGCAGCGGGATCGCTTCCAGGCGAGCGGTGACGGCCGCCAGGGCGCGCTCTATCGGCGTGGCGTTGGGCGGCAGAGGGTTACTCATCGATGCCGGCGTGCACGATGTCGATCGCGGTGCAGTAGGCGGCCTGCGTGCGGCTGATCCGGATGTCGGCTGCAGGCGAGTCCAGCTCGACGCGCTGCACACCATCGGCGAACAGCTTGGCCTTGATTGCGGATTCCGGGACGTCGCGGCCGATGCGGTGCGCCTCGGCGAGATAGGCCTGCAGGCTACGCAGGGCCTCGCGCATAACCACCGCCGAGTCGGGGCCAGCGTAGGTGTAGACGCGCCCACGGATGGCGTACGGGACGATCTGCGCGCTCTGGACCGCTACCTCGTCGGTCAATGGGCGTACGTCGGCATCGGTGAGCACGGCCGCCACTTCGTCGAGCAGTTCCTGCGGGGCGGTGCCATCGCCTTTGCGCGATTGCACGGTGACCAGCACTTGCCCAGGTGCGGGGCTGGTGGCACTGGCGTCCATGACATCGGCTGACGCGCTGAGCGCGTGATAGATGTACGCGCCCTCCGGGCCTGCCACGCTGAAGCCCTCCGGCGCCAGCTGGATGCGGCGGCGGAAGTCCACGTCCGACTCACGGGTCGGTGCAATGCCGTTCTCCGGCTGCCCCGGATCGAGCACCAGGCGCGCGACGCCAAACAATGCGCCCAGGTGATCGAGGTTGGTGCCGGTGGCGAAGGCCAGCATGGTCTGCTGGGCCTTGTCGTTGGCGCGCTGGCGGATCAGCAGCTCGCGGGCCGCAAACAGCTGCAGGAGCTTGTAGACCGGATCCGCTTCGGTGAGCGCGGAGAATTCCGGCATTAGGCGCCGGAACTGGGCCAGCGCTTCGGCGAAGATCGTCTCAAAGTCCAACTCTTCGATCAGAGCTGGTGCTTCAAGTTTGGACAGGTCTACAGCAGTGAAGGAGGCCATTAGATGATTGCGTCGAACGGTACGCAATGATCTCGTGCCACCTCGGAAAATCTGCAGGCAGCGAATTGTTGGCTCTCGTTCTACAAAAAAATGATGGTTCCCCCCCCCAAAAAAAAAATCGCAAACAGCAACAAATTTTCGCATATTTGATGCAGCTGAGTTGCGCGACCTGAGAGCCTTTACGTCCACATGGGAATAGTCATGAAACATAAAATTTTACTAGGCTTTAGTGTCGCAGCAATCGGTTTGCTCTTTTCTTCGGCCGCATTTGCAGACATCGGTACAATTAGTTTTTATGGAAATAACGCTCGTCGTCCCGCAGACCTTGTCCAGGGTTGCAATGTACCGGAAGATCAAGTCAGCGGGCGAAACTACCAGGTAGTGACGGTTTCGGATGGTCTGTGGGATAACGGTGCTTCTTGTGGGAGGCGCTATCGCATGCGCTGCATTTCTACGCCAGTTAAGCATTCCTGCACTGCCAGTACAATTGACGTAATCGTTGTTGGCCGTTGCCCCAATGGCAGGTGTACGGTTGGCGGGAGGGATGTAACTATGAAAATTGCATTCAACCGATATTCGTTGTTGGTCCAAGCAAGAACAGCGCCCTGGGCAAATATTTAATATATTCAAATATAAATAAAAATCACTCAAAATCTATTTTTAAAAAATGGGCCGTCGATGTTATGTGCGACTGCGATCCCACCGCAGCATTTTGCTGAAGCGCCCTCAACAGGCGCATCTAACAGGGGGAACGTTCTCATAGCGTCTCGACAATCCCGGTCTAGCCTAAGTGACTCAAGAGTTGGTCGCGGATGAGGTGCCGGTCTTGCTCAGTGAGTCCCAATAGCACGCGCCTCTCGTAACGTGCCCTTGGACCACCAGGTCGTACGCTTTCGCTTAAGCCTTCTTGGTGCACGCGCGCGATTCGTGACACGCGCCCCACAAATCCCACGCTCACCTGGTTAGGACTGGCGCTGACCTTGAAGTACTTGGCCTGCCGCAGCTTTACAAACATCTTCTTGCGTTTGACTCTGCCCGCCTTATCCCGCAGTTGTTCCTTGCGCGGCGCATACGGTGTGCCATCGGGCGCCTGCTGCTTGCCGATGCGCTGGCTCTGCGAGCGTCGCAACGCGGTGCCGATCTTGCGGGCCAGCTTGCGCCGCTCGCTCTCCTGCAGGCGTGCCAGCAGCGGTGCGACCCAGGTCTCCAGTGCGGTCAGGTCATCCATGTGGGATCGATCTGCGGCTCGGGTGCATGGGTGATGTCGTAGCCGCCGCCATCCTTCGCCGTCACGACCACGCGTTCGGTGAGCGGCAACTTGATCGACAGATCCACTGCGTCGTTGGCGAGGATGTCGGCCTCGAAGGCGATGTCGCCACGGCGCGCAGGGTTGGAGAGTAGCTCGGACTGGTTGACCTGCACCCACTCCAGCAGCGGCAGCATCACGCTATCCGGGTGCCCTGCGTAGTCGGTCAAAATCAGGTTGAGTGTGTACTGGTACTCGAATGAGAGCCCTGGCTGGAATGTGCTGATCAGGCTGCCTGCGTCGATAAACACCAGCAGCCGGTCGGCATCGCGCGCCAGATCCGGCAGCGCCGCGACCAGATGCGCGCGCAGGTTGGCGGGCTTGATCATGACGCCGGCTCCGGTGCATGCAGGTCGACCCAGTCCTGTAGCGCGCTCAGCTGCGCGGCGGTGGCGTGGCAGTTGGTGTAGTTGTCGGCGACGGTACCGGCAATGCCAGAGAGCGTAATACCGGCGGCCGGCGCATCAGGATCTCCGGTGGGCGGCCCGGCAGGGTTGCCCGTGGCGGCGGCGTCGTGCAGCCGCACAAAGCCAGCAGGGATAGCGCAAGCAGCATCGGCTTTCTGGGTGACATAGATCGGGATCTCGCGGGTGATGGTGGCGCCGGCTTCGCGCACGATCTGCACGCGGTCGACGTACTGCGTCACGACAGTGGTGGAGCCTTTGGCGCTGTCGCGTTCGGCTTCGGCCTGGCGCTTTGCCTGCAGCGCGGCATCGCGGTTTTTCTGCGCGGCGCTGACGCGCTGCTCCTGCCAAACACAGCCACCGACGAGCACTGCAATAAGCGCCAGCAGGATGATCAGGCGCGTAACCATCAGGGCACGCCCAGGATCTGCAGGGCGCGCTGCGTGCGCGTGACGCGATCGCTGTGGCCTTCGGGCAAGCGCTTGGCGCGTGCGTTGCCCAGGTTGATCTTGCGGCCCAGGCCCAGCACATCGCCGGCATCGGCCAGCACGTTGAGCCCGTTGTCGTGCCAGTACGCGGCCGCGCCCAGTGCACTGGGTTCAACCTGCAGCAGCAGATCCGGCTGCTCTTCCACGGACAAGCCGATCAGGCCACCGATACGGCGGTAGTTGCCCCGGAAGGTGTGCTGCATCGGACCACGGCCCCGGAAGAAATGACCGTCGCCGCTGGCTTCGTTGCCATTGCCCAGGCGGTTGGCGTAGACGAAGTTGGCCAGGCCGACCGGGTTGCGCAGGAACTTTGGCACCTGTGCGGGCGTGATGCGTGCGCCGAACACTTCCAACAGCCGTGCGCTGGTGGTGTAGGTCAGCCCTTCTTCCATGCGCGACAGGCTCAGGCTTTCGTGGCCAACCTGGCCGAGCCAGTGCGCGGCGCGGCGCTTGGTGGTGATGCCGAAGCGGTTGGCGGCGGCAAGCAGCGGGCTGTGCCAGCGCTGTGCGCGTTGCGGCGAGCACTGCATGATCGAGGCGAGCTGGGTATCGGTGAACATCAATCGACCTTCAGGATGCGCGCCACATTGCCCTGGGCGCGGTAGGTGAGCACCGCCAGCACGATCAACGTGCCCAGGTGCCAGAGACTGACTTGCGAGCCGGCGCCGGCAAGCAGGATGTGCAGCGCCTGACCGCCGGTGCTGGCAATCAGCAACCACGCGCACCAGCCCGCGCCGCGTCGATGACGCGCATCGACCGGGCGGTGGTAGGTAAGCAGGCGGACGCAGATGGCGAGCGAGGCCATCAACGTCAGGACGGTGACCAGGCTATGCACTGGGCGGACCTCCACGACGTAGGAAGGAAAAGTCGAATGACTTGCTCTTTTCGATCAGACCCAGCGTGACCGTGATAGCGCACGCCGCGCTAGCGAAGGCGGCCACGCCGCTGGACTTGATCGGCAACCAGCGCAGCAGCTCCGGCGCCAGCTGGTAGCCTGCGATCACGCTCACCGGGAAATAGATCAGTCGCGCCAGCAGTGGTTGCTTGGCGGCGGACACCACGAACAACGCGCCGCCCGCGAAGGCGCCGATCAGCGCATCGCCGTCGATGCCAGGTAGCACGGAGGCAAGGCCCACACCGGTGGCGATCAAGAAGCCGCTCGATACGGAGGTGGGTTCGGTCATCAGATCAGTCCCATAGCTGCACAAGCGGCGTCATCGCCGCCGTGGTGGTGGTTACCTCGGGCAACTCCACCGGCGTGCCATGCGGGAGCACGGCGCCCAGTTCGGCCAGGCCGGGATTGAGGAGATAGGTGCGCTCGACCAGGCCGGCCGTGCTGCCCAGGTGGCGCCAGCACAGCAGGTCGACGGTGTCGCCTTGCATGGCGTGCACGCGCATCAGATGAGCTCCACCGTGCTGCGCGGCAGGTTCTGAAGATCGCGCACAGCCCAGCGCTGGTCGCGGCGCAGCTCGGTGATGCTGGGTGACAAGTCATCGGCGCGCTGGTTGGCGCTGTCGGTAGCGTCGAAGCTGCGGTAACGCTCGGCCACCTCGACGGCGGTGGCACACGCAACGGCGCGCAAATACAGCTGTACGCGGCGCGAGAGACCGTCGACGGTGGTGCTTGGTACATCGGCCAACGCAGCCCAGCCGGCAGCCTGCTGTGTCTGCGCCCAGGTCTAGAGCTCATCGTTGACCGCCAACATGGCGGCGACGATGGCCTGGCGCAGGCGCGCATCGGTGATGGTGCCATCCAGGCGCATGCTTGCCCGCACACTCGCCGGTGCGATCGCCGGCCAGAACGGTGCGTTGGCGATCGCATCAGGCGTGGCGCTGGTGCTGCCGGTGGCAGTGAATCCGCTCATGGATGGCTCGGAAGAGATCGCCGGTGGTCGGGGCGTCACCGCAGCGATGGAGTGCTGTGGATCAGCCCCGAGCCGGCGAGGGTTGCGGGGACGCTCGGTTAGGCGCTGGTGCCCGCAGGCTCAGCGCTGAACTTCTTCAAGAGGCGCTCGGCGCGCTCCAGATCCTTCTTGCCACCGCAGCTGCCGTGCAGTGCGATGGCGCGCTGCAGGTCGGCGACAGCGGCAGCGGCAATCGGCTGCGCCTGGTCGGCGGGCGTTTCATCGGTGATGCCGGCCAGATACGAACGGGCCAGTGCCAAGTGCAGCTTGGCGCGCACCTCGTCGGGCATGTCCTGCTCGGCGGTCAGCGCGGCGGTGTCGGCCAGGATGGCCGCATCGAACGGCTGGCCGGTCTTCTGCGCCGACAACGCGGCGTCGGCCACTTCTTCAGCCAACACGCAGCCCACCGTGCGGGAGAAGCGATCGGGCATCTGCAGGTTGTGCTTGAGCACATAGGCGCCCAGCTCCAGCGCGCCGGCATAGTCGCCGGCATCAATGCGCCAGACCATGCACGTCATGACGATCTCGTCCTGCGCGCCCTGGCCGCCGGCCAGCACGCCGGCCAGATACGGCACGTAGGTTGGCAACAGCTGCACCTTGAGCGCCGCCTTGCCCTGGGTCGACTGGATCTGCTTCAACCGCAGGCAATCGCTCTGCAGCTGTGCCATGTGCTGCTCGTAGGCCGTTGCACCGGCCATCAGCTGGTGCGGTGCGCGCTGGGCGGCTTCCAGCTCGGCGAGCACGCGGCTGTGGTGACGCTTGGCGGGACTGTCGGCCATGGTTTAAGCCTCAATCTCGATGTGCTCGACCACGCAGCCCAGGCCGTAGTCTTCGACTACGTACGCATCGTTGGAGGACTCGTAGTTCTCGATGCGATCGCGTGCGGGCACTTCCTGGATGTAACGGCGACGGCCGCCGGTCTGGTAGTAGATCGACAGGTTCGCCAGCGAGGTCACCATCAGCGCGCCGTCCGGCAGATACGGCACCTCGGCCACCTGCAGGCCGCCGACGCGGCGCTGGCTCAAGATCAGGTCGGTGGCGATCTTCTCGCTCGCCGGCTGATCCTTGTTGACCATCGGGAAATACTTGTCGTGCATCAGGTCGCGGCCCAGCACCACGACCAGGCTCGGATCCTTGCGGTGCCACGGGTCGAGCAGGTTGCTCACCACGTCATACACCAGCGCGTCGAGGTTGCCGTAGTCGGCACCGGCACCGCCGATCACGACCTTGCCGGCCGTCTTGCCGCTCGCCAGCACGCGTTGGGCGGCGTTGGTGCGGTACTGCTGCAGCCAGCCAATGTTGACGTCTTCCAACAGCGGGAATGCGGCGCGATCGGTGTCGGCGGCCGCATGCGTACCGTTGAAACCGATCTGCAGACGGTCCAGCGCCTGGCGCTTGACGATGGCATCGCGCAGGCGTGCCTGGAAGTCCGGAAACTTGGCCCAGGAATCGAGCAACGCATACGGGATGGCGGTGTCGAAGTCGGTCTTCTTTGCCAGGTACTCGTTCTTGTCGAGCGCGGCCACGTTGCGCGGGGTGCGGGTCTTGCCTGCACCCGTGTCGGTACGGCTGGCGATGCTGCCGGTGACGCCGATGCCAACCTTCTGGCCGGACAATTCGTCCACCGGGATGATGTTGACCTTGGACAGGAACTCGCTCGATTCCTGCATGCGCGATTCCAGCTTCTGCTGCACGGTCGGATCGACAGCGAAGGAGTGGAATGGCGAGGCGACGCCGTTGAGCTTGGCGATCTGTTCGGCGAACTGGGTGAACTGCAGGCGGGTGGCGTTTTGCATGGTGGCTCCGAAGGATGTGGCGCTGCGGCGTTTGTGTGGTGTGGGATCAGCAGTCGGTCAGCACGGCCGCGCCGCCGCCGGTGACCACCGGGCGTGCGGGTTGTGCGGGGTCAGGCTGCTGTGAGAGCGAGGCGCGCAGCTGCGCCAGGTCGTCCGCCAGCTGCGCGTGCTTGGTCGCCTGCTCGTTGTGTTCGGCCTGCAGGCGGTCGAAGCGTTCGTCCTGGCCGCGCACGTGCTCGGCGATCTGTTCGATGCCTTCGCCCAGGTCTGCGAACTGCTCGGCGGTGATGGCGGTGGCGTCTTCGCTCTTGAGCGCAGTGCGAATCCGGCTCAACAGACTGGCGACCGGCCCCTCGCTGACTTCGCTGAATTCCAGCGCGGTTTCTTCGGCAACGGTGAACAGGTTGCCCGGTGACTGCTTGCGGTCGGCAAGCGGATTGGCGTCGGGGTTTTGGCTCGCGAAGCTGAGCATGGAAGTGCCCAGGCTGGCCGGCGAATCGGTCACGGCCAGGCCGACCAGATACGCCTTGCCGGTGTTGGCGAACTTCTCCTGCACTTCGATGCTGGTGTAGAGCTTTTGCTTGGACTTGTTGATGGTGATCAGATCGGCGGTCGGCTCGATCTGTGCGAACAGCGCCAGACGCTTGGTGCCATCG
This sequence comes from Xanthomonas citri pv. citri, assembly GCF_000961215.1. Classification (NCBI taxonomy): domain Bacteria; kingdom Pseudomonadati; phylum Pseudomonadota; class Gammaproteobacteria; order Lysobacterales; family Lysobacteraceae; genus Xanthomonas; species Xanthomonas citri. Next base: position 3,097,257 of record NZ_CP008998.1, on the reverse strand, counting down.
ATCTCCACCTCTTCGGCCTTGACGGCGGTGACATCGCCATACGCACGGAACGGCGAATCCGGCAGCAGGCTGCGCATGTGCTCGATCCAGATGCGGGCGTTGTAGGTCTCGCGGTTGTAGGTGGCGGCCATGTCATCGATCCAGCTGCGCTGAATCGTGCGGCCATCGGTGGTGGCGCCTTCGACGGCCACGCGGAACCAGTTGGAACGAAACTTCTTGGCCTTGGCCGACATGGGTGTCCTCTGCGCTGGATGCGTTTGCGATGACCCATGGTCAAACGCAACGCATAGCGCAGCAACGAAAACACCGTGTAAACAAGGTGATTACGCGTTGCTCAACTGTCGGGATTAAGAGGTGTGCTGCACCCTGATCGGCATGCAAAGCGTTGCCACCCAGCTCCCGATGGACACCCGCAGACAGGCCAAGTTCCTGTACTGGATGGGATGGCGCGTGATCGAAATTGCGCAGGCCATCGGCGAGAACGAGAAGACTGTACACAGCTGGAAGTCGCGTGACGAGTGGGATCGCGCAGATAACGTTGAGCGCATCGGTGGTGCACTGGAAGCGCGCCTGGTCGTGCTGATCATGAAGCCGGAAAAATCCGGCGGTGACTTCAAGGAAATTGATCTGCTGCATCGGCAGTTGGAGCGCCAGGCGCGCATCCAGCGCTACCAAGGTGGCGGCAACGAGGCCGATCTGAACCCGGCTGTTGCCAATCGCAACGCCGCGCCGAAGAAGAAGCCCAAGCGCAACGACTTCACCGAGGAACAGGTCGAGCAGCTGACCACGGCATTTGTCGACGGCTGCTTCGATTATCAGCGCGATTGGTATCGGGCAGGCAACGAGCGCACCCGCATCATTCTCAAGTCGCGTCAGATCGGTGCAACGTTTTACTTCGCCCGCGAGGCGCTGATCGATGCGCTCACCACCGGGCGCAATCAGATCTTCCTCAGTGCGTCCAAGGCACAGGCGCATCTGTTCCGTGGCTACATGCAGCAGTTCGTGCGCGAGACGATCGACGAGACGCTCTCCGGCGGCGACAGCATTGTGTTTCCCAACGGCGCCGAGCTGTTCTTCCTCGGCACCAATGCACGCACCGCGCAGGGCTACCACGGCAATTTCTACTTCGACGAGTTCTTCTGGACCTATGGGTTCAACGAATTGAACAAGGTCGCCAGCGGCATGGCGATGCACAAGAAGTGGCGCAAGACTTACTTCAGCACGCCATCGAGCATGGCGCATGAGGCCTACACGTTCTGGACCGGCGAGCGCCGCAACAAGGGCAAGCCGGCTGCGCAGCGGATCCAGATCGATGTGTCGCATGACGCGCTCGCTGGCGGGCGCCGTTGCCAGGACCGCGCCTGGCGGCAGATCGTCAACATCCTCGACGCCCAGCGCCGTGGCTGCGACCTGTTCGATATCGAGGAACTGCGCGAGGAGTACAGCCCGGACGCCTTCGCCAATCTGCTGATGTGCGACTTCGTCGACGACGGCGCCAGCATCTTCCCGCTGGCGATGCTGCAGCCGTGCATGGTCGACAGCTGGGTGGAGTGGGGTCAGGACTACAAACCGTTCGCCGCGCGCCCCTACGGCGATCGCGCCGTGTGGATCGGCTACGACCCAGCTGAAACCGGCGACACTGCTGGCCTGGTCGTGCTGGCGCCACCGCAGCAGCCTGGCGGCAAGTTCCGGCTGCTGGAGCGCATCCAATTCCGCGGCATGGACTTTGCCAAGCAGGCCGCCGAAATCGAGCGCATCACGCGCCGCTACTGGGTGACCTACATCGGCATCGACACCACCGGCATGGGCAGCGGCGTGGCGCAGCTGGTGAAGCAGTTCTTCCCGAATCTGGTCACCTTCAGCTACTCGCCGGAGGTCAAGACGCGGCTGGTGCTCAAGGCCTTCGACGTCATCCATAACGAACGGCTGGAGTTCGATGCCGGCTGGACCGACGTGGCGCAGTCGTTGATGGCCATCCGCAAGACGATGACCGCCAGCGGCCGGCAATCCACCTTCACCGCTGGCCGCTCGGAAGAGACCGGCCACGCGGACCTGGCGTGGGCGCTGTTCCACGCGCTGCAGAACGAACCGCTGGAAGGGCGCACCGCGCGCAACTCCGGCTTCATGGAGATCTCTTGATGTTGACCGACCAGCTGCCCGCCACCGCGCCTGCAGCGCCCGCCGTGCCTACACGCGCCGAGGCGTTTACCTTTGGCGACCCGACACCGGTGCTCGATGGGCGCGGTGTGCTGGACTATCTGGAGTGCTGGCAGAACGGGCGCTGGTACGAGCCGCCGGTGGCACTGGATGGCCTGTCCAAGACCACGCGTAGCAATCCGTTCCTGCAGTCCGGGCTGATCTTCAAGCGCAACATGCTGGCGCGCACCTTCAAGCCGCATCGGCTGCTGCCCCGCGAGGCCTTCGAGCAGCTGTCACTGGATTGGATCACGCTGGGCAATGGCTACCTTGAGCGCCGCCGCAACCGAATGGGCGGTGCGCTGTCGCTGAGTGCGCCGCTGTCCAAGTACATGCGGCGCGGTATCGCCGAGGGCGAGTACTTCCAGGTGCGCACCTGGCACGACGAGCACGTGTTCGAGCCGGGTAGCGTGTTCCAGCTGCGCGAAGCCGATGTCGATCAGGAACTCTATGGCCTGCCGGAGTGGATGCCGGCGATGCAATCCGCGCTACTCAACGAGTCGGCCACGCTGTTCCGCCGCAAGTACTACAACAACGGCTCGCATGCCGGTTTCATCCTGTACCTGACGGACCCGCAGCAAAGCCAGGAAGACGTCGATGCGCTGCGCAACGCCATGAAGGGCGCCAAGGGGCCGGGCAACTTCCGCAACCTGTTCCTGTACTCGCCAGGCGGCAACAAGGACGGGCTGAAGCTGATCCCGGTCAGCGAAGTGGCGGCCAAGGACGAGTTCAGTGGCATCAAGGGCATCACCCGCGACGACATGCTGGCCGCGCTGCGCATCCCGCCGCAACTCATGGGCATCGTGCCGCAGAACGCTGGCGGTTTCGGGTCCATCCGTGAGGCCGCTGCCGTCTGGGCTGCCAACGAGCTGGAACCGCTGCAGGCGCGCATGTTGAAGATCAACGACTGGGTGGGCGATGAGGTGATCGCCTTCACCCCCTACGCGCCACCAGCGGCCGCGTAATCCTTTCCCACTGCAAGACCACGCAATGCTCAAGAACCTCCGTTGTGGCGAATGCGCCCGCCTGCTATGCAAGGCCGGCGCCTTCGATGAAATTCAGATCAAGTGTCCGCGCTGCGGCACGCTCAATCACCTGAAGGCCGAGAGCCTCACCTCCGATCGCCGCGAGCGAATCCAAGAAGGCTCTCACCATGAAAAATCAGCTCCTGCAGGGCGACGCCCTGACCATCCTACCCACGCTCGAAGCGAATTCGTTCGACGCGCTGATCACTGACCCGCCATATGCCAGCGGTGGGCTGACCGCCGCTGCCCGTGCGCGGCCGCCCTCGACCAAGTACTGCCGGGATGGAGGGCACGCCGACTTCGTTGGCGACGAACGCGACCAGCGCTCGCACCTGAAGTGGATGCACCTGTGGCTGTCCGAGTGCGCGCGCGTGCTCAAGGACGGCGCGCCGGTGCTGCTGTTCACCGACTGGCGACAGCTGACGCTGACCACCGACGCGCTACAGATCGCGGGGTTTACCTGGCGCGGCATCACTGTCTGGGACAAGACTGAAGGCGTGCGGCCGCAGTTGGGCCGATTCCGCAACCAGGCCGAGTACATCGTGTGGGGCAGCAAGGGCAACATGCCGCTGGATCGCCGCGCGCCGGTGCTGCCAGGTGTTATCCGCGAGTCCGTACGCAAGGCTGACAAGCACCACCTGACCGGCAAGCCCACCGAATTGATGCGGCAGCTGGTGCGGATCTGCGAGGCAGGTGGGCGCGTGCTCGATCCGTTTGCTGGCAGCGGAACCACATTGGTGGCCGCGCAGCTGGAAGGATTCGAGGCGGTCGGGATTGAGATGACGGATCAGTACGCCACCGTTACCCGCGACCGGCTGACAGCGCTGTAATCAGACGACCGGGCCGCCCCTAGCGGCTCGGTTTTCATTGCGCGGGGGATGGGCGCAAGGCAATCACGCGATACTGGCCACGATCGCCATAGCGTGGCCCTTTCTTGTCAATCTCGGCGCAGAGCCTGTCCTTGCCACAGGTAACGAGATTGGCATGAGCAACACGACGTAAAAAAGTGATTTCCGCCCTGAGCTGGGCGGCTTCCGCGACAGCCGCTTTTGTGCTGTAGAGCGCATAGCCGGCCACGACCAGGCTGATGACACCCGCCACCAGCAGGGCAATCGATGCGATCCACATGCGCCGCGTTGTCGTTGTTTCCAGTGAGTGCTGTGCGTGCGCGTAACGCTGGGTCGCCTGCTGGACCGTCTGCTCCGCAGTTGTCATCTTCTTGTTGAATCGCTCGGCCGCCGGCTCCAACGTTTGCGTCAGCGCCTGATTGCTCAATTGCGTCAGCCGGGGAAGTGCGCTTTCCACGACGCGGTTGACGCGCTGATCGGCACTGTTGACGGCGCTCTGCAGAAGCTGCAGCTGCTCCCGGACCAGATCGTCCAATGCGTGCTCGCGGCGCTGTAGCGTCCCGATCATCGCCGCCAGGGCCTGGATCGATTCTTTTAGGGTGCGTTCCGACCCGTTGACATCGGGCAGCGCGGAGGTGTTCTGCATGTCCATAGTGTTCTCTCGATGATTCAACTTGCTACACGTGTTCCGGCTATCCACCACCACCGCCGCCGCCGCCTCCACCGCCTCCACCGCCGCCACCGCCTCCACCGCCGCCACCGCCGCCGCCACCGCCATCACCCTGCGGACCTTGCATCGCCGGTCCGTTGGCGAACTGCGGCAGTGTCATCACCATCACCGGGCCACGGCTGGTCTGCACCTCTGTCGAGACGTCCATGTTCAGTGCCTGGCGCGTACTCCCTGCTCCTGGGCTTCCTGCATCGCCTGTGCATCCAGAAACTCATGCCCTTGTTTGGCAAGGGCCTGGCTGTAGGGGCTGTTGGCGACCCGTTTCAAGGCCTGTTCGATCGCCAGTTCGTTCTTGCAGTCGATGGCGTACAGCAACTCGTCCACATCCGGATCGCCAGTGATGCTTTTACGCTGGGGCTGCGGCCGATCTTCCTGCTCGCCAGCGGCAAGAGACTGTGGCGCGGTGTCGGCCGGCGGGGCGCGGGGTGGTCTCAGTCCAGAGGGGCCATCCGGATCGTACCCATCACGTAATTCCAACTCGGTAAACGGCCGCTCACCACGGTCCACGCGCGCCTGCCGCGCTTCTGCGACGCGGTTTTCTGTTTCGAGCTCCTGTTCGAGTTGGATGCGCAGCTCACGCATGGAGCGCTCTATTTCCTCCCAGGAGTTCGGATCGGCGGGCACAGCGGCAGGACGGTCGTGCTCATCTGCCAGGGACGCGGAAAGCGGCTCGCGCGCATCGGCCGCGCCCTCGGGGGCCTCGGCGGAGCGGCCAGCGCTCGGTAGGTCCAGTGATGGCCCTGTCGCTTGCGCGAGGTGTGCGGACACTGGCAACGCTGCCGCGGGATCTGGTGCTTCCAGTGCTTGAGCCTGTGGCGTGCGCGCCTCTTGCTCGTCGCGCTGTTCTGCGGCCACCGCGGTGGCGAACGATGGCGCGGAAGGCGGGAGCGCCGCCTGGGCCAGGTATGCGTCCGCCGGCTGCTCGGGCTGCTGAGCAGGTGCATTTTGCTGCGCATCCGAGGCTTGCGCCGTCATCGGCCGTTGGCCGCTGTGCAGGTCCGCAACCTGCTGCTGATTTGCCGGTGCTGACTGCGCGATCGCCGCGCTCTGCGCTGTCTGCTGCTGGGCTTCCTGCGGGCGCTCTTCTTGCGCGTGTTGGCTTTGCGGCCGCTGCTGCGCTACGTCGGATGCCTGTGCTTGCGCAGGCTCTGCCAACTGCGCCTGGGGCCGTTGGGCGAGGTCATCCGGGGTAGACCGCTGCTCGGGCTGGCGCGGCGATGTGTCTTGCGCATGGAGCGAAGACGGCTCGTGCGAGACGGCCTCATTCTCCGGCTCTTGCTCGCGTTGTGGAGCCGCTTGGGCATGCAGCGGCTGTTGCTCGGGATGTTGCGCATCCTGCGCTTGCAGGCGTTCCTGCTGGCTCTGCTGGGCGTCCTGTGCCTGGCGTGTTTGCTGCTCGCGCTGCTGCGTCTGCTGGGCCTGCTGCTGCGCTTGTTCGCGCTGCTGGGTGTCGTGTGCCTGCTGCTGGACGTGTTCGCGTTGCTGGACAGCCTGTGTCTGGCGTTCTTGCTGCTCCAGCTGTTGCGACTCTTGCCGGCGAAGCTCCTGCAATGCATGCGCCTGCAGCGCCTGAGCGTCCTGCGCTCGGTCTTCGTGTGAGGTCTGCTCGTGCAGCGTGTGCGCGCGTGCCTGCGCCAGCTGTTGGTCTTGCGCTTGTCGGTCCTCCTGCTGCCGTTCCTGACGCTCCTGCGCGGCGCTGGCCGCCTGGCCCCGCGCCTGCACGTCGAGGGCATGCTGGTTGGAAGGGGCGGAAGACGACGTGTCCGCATCTGCGGATCCGTCCGACGAGCGAGGCGCAGCGGCCAGCTGCTGTGTGGGGGCGGCCGGTTGCTGCCGCGCCTGCACATCCCGCAGCGCCTGGCGGATGTCCTCGCTGCTGGTGACCGCTGCAATACGCTCTACGCCATCGGGGCCGCGTTGCAGATGCGCAATCGGGCTATCGGCGCCAAAGTGTCCACTAGGGCCACGCTGCAACTGCATCGCGCCATCGCCCGCAAGTCCCTCTGCCTCGCGCGTGCGTTGCGTCGCCAGTTCGATTGCTTCACGCCATTGCGGCTGTAGCTCGGTGCCGACAATGCGATAGCGGTAGAGCGTCTGCTCGCCCTGTATGTCTTGCGGCGATTGCTGGATGGCGGCAATCGCCTGCGCCTGCTCGGTCAGTGCCGGTTGCAGCATCGCGCGCGTGGTCTCCAGTTCCAGTACGCGGTTGCCGTCGGGTGGTGCGCCGTTGTTGGTCCACTGGCCTTCGATGTCGCGGTAGTAGCGCTGGCCGTTCGAGGCGGTCAAGGCATCCGGATCGGGCAGCGCCTGCTGCACCGCTGGCGACATCGGCAGGCCATCGGCCGCCCAGCCGTTGCGGTGGTGCGCCAGTTCGTAGCGCGCAGCGATCGCCCCGGGGCTGTTGGCGATGTTGCGGGCGATGGTGTGCTGCGCTTGCGCCTCCAGCTCGGCAGCGCGTTGCGGCTGGGCGGTTTCCTGCATGTAGCTGCCGCGATCGTTGGCGCCGGAGATCTCGGCCTTGACCAGCCGATGCCATTGACCGTCCGATGCATCGCGTCGCCAGTCGGCGTTGCTCAGGCTGGGACGGTCAGTGGCATTGGCTGGCTGCCGATACGGATCCTGCGGAGCGGGCGCATCTTTGAGGGCGAGCGCTGCAGCGGCATTGGTGGCTTGGTAATTGAGTTCGCGTGCCTTCTCGTAGCTGGCGACGATAGGGGTGGAGGTCGGGTTGTCTACCCCGTCGTTGGTGGTGTCGGCTTTGCCCTCGCGCGTCCAGGCACTGCCGTTGAACGACCACTGCGCGCCGGCGCGATCGGTCTGGGTGTAGATGGCGCGGTTGTCGAGCAACGCGGCGGCCTTCTCGCCAGCGGTACTCAAGAAATACGCATCGGCTGCGATCAGCACCATCGGCCCGGCGCCCGAGCTACCCAGCGCGTAGGCAGCGGCAGTACCGCCGGCCCAGCCACCGACGTTGCGGCCGGCAAAGTGCGCAAGCTCCGATTGCGCGGCGAGCGGGTTGTCCTGGCCGAGGAACTGCGTGGCGCGCTGGCCGGTCATCACCGTGTCGGCGGCGGTGGCGAGTATGCCGGCAGTCCGCAGTGCCTGGCCTGCAGATAGATCGCCGGCCAGTAGCTCTGCGGTGGCAAAGCCGCGTTGACCTGGCGGAATGCGTAATGGTCGGGCTGCTTCTTCGCCGAGAACATTTTCGACCTTCAGGATGCCTTGGTCGGAAAGCGTCAGGCGGCCATTTGCATGAGCTTGTGCGATGGCTTGTGAAAGTGAATTTCTCCCAATTTCTGGATCACCACCTTTGGTGAGGTTGTTGCTGGATTGCTCTACGTACTGAAGTGTAGATATGACGCGCTGCTCGGAGTGGACGATTGACGACCAGCCGAGTTCGGGTCTCTGTAGCGTTGGAACTGCGTCGATCTGAGATGCAAGCTTCTGATCGTAGCTCGAGGCACCCTTGAAAAACGCATTGATGCCAGGACGGATGTCGTCAGCAACCATGCCGATCGGGGCATTGGTATGGAGATCTGCATTAACCAGGCCTACTCTCATTGTATCAACGAGTCGATCAACCTTTGGCGCGATTCTTGCGATAGCGTCTGGATCACCCGAGATCGCCAGTTGACCGTCTATGGTCTGCGACAAACGCCTCAGTCGAGCGATCGTTCCATCTTGGTAATCCCGTATTGGGCCGCCACTATGCGGGGATATGCCGATTTCCTGTGCTAGTGCCGGATCACTCGGCATATAAATCAGATTGCGTTGCGCATCAATTTCAAAATAATTCGCTTTCTGAAGAACCTCAAGCAGCCGGCTATTGCGCAACGTTTGTCTTTCAGCAATATGATGCTCTTGAAAAATTGTTCGCTTAGCCATAGCGGAATTACCTTCTAAAAATTAAGCGCTCTTCCAGTTTGAGGCATCTCTAAACCAGAGCCCGCTTAAATCTCCATCCGGTCCGGCTCCGGCTTCTTTTACTGCACTTCTCATTGTGTGGTCACAGAAAACACAGTCACCGGAATACTTTAAAATGAATATATGCGAGCCCTCCGTGACTTCTTTCCGAAAAGCTAACTTCGCTCCGCCAGTAAAGTCATAAAACTTTCCATCAATGAAGTCATCGCTAACCTCTATTTCGACTTCTGAGTGTTCCTCGTCGAGCGCGTCAAGCACTCTAACCACATCGCATAGGAAATAGCGAGGCCCCTCACTACCGTCTGCCATTCGGAAATCACACTCAACAAAGCTAAAGCCCTCAGGGTCTATAGCTGAGAATACTTGGTGTAATCGCTCGGATACTAGCCAGTAGCCGCTAAAGCCAGATTCTAAGTCTTTGGGCATAACGCCCTTTGATGGGTCATATATCAAGCGCGGCTTTTCCGATAGCGTTGGGAAACCGCCTTCATTGGGCCTCAAGATTAGTCGAGGAGGGACAAGGAGCTGTTTGACGTTTTCGAAGACGACCCCGAGTTCAGGGCCATATTCGAGACTAGGCATCAAAAAATAGAACTCGCCTTGTTCTGGCGTGCTTTGAACTGTCATCAGGATCTGTCTCCCTCGCTGGTACGGCAGGTTGCAGCGATGTTACTGGTCAGCAGGCTCGTTGAACTTCCGAGCTTGTCCTATGGTGCCCTGATAACGCCCGGGAAGGCAGTAGGGGAAGTCTGATCGTTTGCAGCTGTGATGCGCCGCCCTGCGCGCGCAATCGTCGCCCCGCCACGCCTGCGGTCTTCATACGTGGTTTTCGCTGCACCCCCGCAGTGTGGCCCTAGGCCTCGCTGCTGTTACCGATCCGTGCGATTCAGGGTGGCCTCTCTTCCCTTCAGATCCCTGCGCGCCCAGGCGGCTTTGAGGGAGGCATGGATGCGTTCCTATGGCTGGGCCTCCCGGCGCATTTCGGCAGATGACCATCGGAATCAGGTAATCGGTAATCCGAGACCTGAAACGGGGTCTAAGCGACTGATCTTGTTAGGAAGTTCGGGATTACCTTTTGGGGTGATCTAAGGTAATCGGCACCCCATAGAAAAGTTATGTGATTGAAATTTAAGGGTATTTTTTGGGGATGGGATTACCTCCCCAAAAGGTAATCCCATTACCTCTCAATTACCCTTTAATTACCTTTGATATTCTCTTATAAGTCATTGATAAGTATGGCAATATCTGCATTCCTGGGAACCGATTACCTAGATTACCTCTTTCCCGTGGTCATCTGAAAAATTGAGATTGGGGCGCGCTAGAGTGGGTTGCCACACCACTCACTACCGCCGGTTCCGCCCGCAATGTCGCTGCCCCACGATGCTCCGCAGGCAAACCTCGATCCCGTCGACGCGGCGGGCGGGGAGCGCTGGTGGGTGGTAGACCAGGCCGTGGCCATGCCCAAGCGCGGAATCCGGTTGGCCAACAAGCGCAGTGGTCAGCAGCACACCTTATATATGTCGATCACTGCTGCATGAGCGCGATCGATGCCGGCGATGAGCCTGTGCTGCCGCCTGGCTTCCGGTGGGACAAGCCTTGGCAGAACGCCAAGGGGCCGCCCACAGCGCTTTTTCTAGAGGGTGAAGAGGTGGCCAGGATGGTTCAGAAAGTCACGGGCGAGTGGTATGTGGTACTAGAGCGCCACAGGCCAGCGCCGCCTGGCGAACCCTTCGCGCCTTTCGTCCAGCGTGACTGCAGTAGCTTTGATACGCCCAGGGTTCCGTAGACACTCAAGACCCTCGTTGCGCGTAGCGCCGTTCAAACTCTACAGGGGACAGGTCGCCAGTTGAACCATGACGGCGTTGTGGGTTGTAGAACATCTCGATGTAGTCGAACACCTCGGCGCGTGCGGCGTCCTTGGTGGGGTAGATCCGCCGCCTGATCCGCTCGCGTTTGAGCAGACCAAAGAAGCTCTCCACCGGTGCGTTGTGCCCCAAGGGCAGGCTTCGCGCTCGTGGCAGTTGCCACGCCGACTCATGCTGCACACCAAGCCATGGGACGCCAGGAAACTGCGCCAGTCATCGCTGGTGTAGACAGACCCCTGGTCCGAATGAACCAGGCAACCAGCGCTGGGTTTGCGCCGCCACACCGCCGACAGCAAGGCCTGCACGACCAACTCGGTATCGGCTCGATCGCGCATCGCCCAGCCGACGACCTGCCTGGAAAACAGATCGATCACCACAGCCAGGTACATCCAGCCTTCATGCGTACGGATGAAGGTGAAGTCGCTCGCCCAGGCCGTGTCCGGCTCGGTCACGTCGAACTGTCGATCCAGCAGGTTGGCTGCCGCCTTGCACGGCGTTCCGCCATGGAAGCGCGGCTTGCGGCCATAGCCCACCTGGGCACGCAGTCCCTCGGTGCGCATCAATCGATGCACCCGATGGCGACTGCAACGCTCACCCAGATCGCGTAGATCCTTGGCAATCTTGCGATGCCCATAGACACTGCCGCTGGCCAACCAGTGGTGCTTGATCAGCCCCAGCAGGCGTTCGTCTTCCTTGGCGCGTTCACTGTCGGGCGACTTTAGCCACGCGTAGTATCCAGCCCGGTTCACCCGCAAAACCCGGCACATCGCGCACACCCTGAATTCTTCGCGGTGGACTTGCATGAAGAGGTACTTTGCCTTTACCCCTTGGCAAAGTACGCGGCGGCCTTTTTTAGGATGTCGCGCTCCTCCGTCACCCGGCGCAACTCGATCTTCAGCCGCCGGACTTCGGCGCTCTGGTCCGCCTCAGCGCGCTGTACTACGCCGGGCTTGCCGAACTTGCGCAGCCAAGCGTACAGGCTGTGCGTGGTGACACCCAGTCGCTCGGCGACCTCTGCCACCTTGAACCCACGATCGGTCACTTGCCGGACCGCCTCGATCTTGAACTCATCCGTATACCGCTTACTGCTCATGGACACCTCCGAATCAGCCATTTTCCATGGCCTTGAGATGTCTAGGAAATCCTGGGCGTATCACTTTCCCTTTGACCTGGCCAACATGCTGCCGCGCAGGCCGACTGCGGCGGCTGCAGCTGCGGTCGCGCAGGCCGCGCGGGAGGTGGCGCATGGTTGAGTTACTCGCGCTTGTGGCGGTCCTGGCGCCGGTGGCCGGTGGCGCGCTGGTCTACAAGCTGTGGACGACGCGCCGTCCGCGCCTGACTCAGACCGGCCTGGCTGTCGGACAGGTGCCGCAGCGCCTGCGCCGCCGCACCCGCATGGCTGTGCGGCGGGAGGCTGCTCATGGCTGAGTCGGTCATTCTTCTCGGCCCGCAGGGCAGCTGCAAATCGCTCAACGCCGAGGCTCTGTGTCAAAAGCTCGGCCTGCAGGAGTTCATCGAGCTGGACGATCTGTTGTTCGCGTTCCGCGCTGATCGCCTGGAGTCTTCCGGGCAGCTGATCCTGACCTGCAACGAGCAGCAGGCCCGCACCTGGTCGGTACGCTGGGGCTTGCGCCTCATGCGTGTCGAGGAAGCACGTGCCCAGCTCGGCGACGCGTGGAGGATGCAGCCATGAACCTGCAGCGCACGATCGAGATTGCGCGCGCCGCAGCGCGTTTGGGAGAGCCTGGCCCCTTGTCCACCGGGGAGGCGCTCACAGCCGCTCTGGTGCTGAATCGCCACGACTGGCTGGCCGAACTGGGCTACACCATCGCCCAAGCGTTGGACCGGATCGACTCCGACACCGCGCAACATCTTCGGGACGCCGAGCGCGTGCTGCGCCTGGAGGTACCGTGACGCAACGTCAGGTCAACCACGACAGTCCTCTGCCGCCGTGCACGAACGGCCACCTCGCTCGCCACATGCTCGACGCCCGCCGCCCCGAGGCGGGCGGCGGGCATTTCATCGAGTGCGTGTGTGGGCGCACGCAGAAGCACCCCAGCTTCGAGTTGGCCATGACCGAGTGGCGGCGTGCGCATCGCATCCGCGCGCCCCGTCAACCACGGCCCAGCACCCATAACGTTGTGCAGCTCGGCCTGCGATTCACCGGCACGCACCAGCGATGATCGATGGCGCAAATACGGAAGGGTTCCGCAGGGCTTGCGAGGCGCGTCACTGGCTCCGGCAGGGCTACACGGATGCAGCCAAGGTGCAAGAGCTACGGCTCCGCATCGCTACTCAGCGCGGCTACGCAGCTGCTGACTTGCTCGTCGAGGAAATGCGCGAGCAATGGAGGCACAGGCGGAAGTGGATCGAGGGGAAAGGCGCGTGAGCAGCCCGGTGATCACGTTCGAGGATCTACGTCGCCTTTGCGCGCCAGTCGGTTCTGCTCCACGCGCATCCACGGTTGTGCGCTGGGCGCGAGAACAGGGAATTCTCTACAGGTACGACGGAAGGGGCGGCATCTGGACAACCCTGGACGCGCTCAACGCTGCAGTGGGGCTGGCCCCGAAAGCCGCTGAGCCACATAACAAGGAGCTGATCTGATGGGACGCGGCAGAAAGCGCAAGTTCAATCCGGATATCCCCAGGCATATCGACCAAGACGCCCTCCCGAAAGGCGTCTACTGGGCAGATGGGCGCTGGTACATCATCGAACCGCACCCCGAGGGCGGTACCACGAGGAAACGCACCATTGCTTATGCGGATGCGAGGCTTTCCGACCTCCACGCAGCCAGAGAGGCATCCCGTGGTGCCGGCCTGGTCGGCTCCCTGCAGTACCTGGCCAACGCGTTCAAGCTATCCACCGAGTACCGGGACCTTTCTCGCAGCACCCGCGATGACTACGATCGCCATGCCGAGGTGGCTTGTGGCTACGTGCTGAAAGACGGCAGCCTGTTCGGGCGCCTGCTGGTAGACCGTCTGTCCGTTCCCCTGGTGCAGCGCCTGGTCGAAGCGCTCGCGAAGGGGCGAGAAGCAAGCGCCGTCCAGCCGGCGCTGCTTGCGCGTCCGTCCACCGCCAACCACACGCTGCGGTATCTGCATCGCCTGTTTGCCTGGGGCATACGCATCGGCCATTGCAAGACCAACCCGGCCAGCGGCGTGCGTGGTGCGAAAGAGCGCGCGGATGCAAAGATGCCGGATCCGCAATCGTTCATGGCTGTGCTTGAGTTCGCCAAGTCACGCGCTGCGTTACCGCTGCACGCGAAGGGATCGGTCCCGCCTTACATGCCGGCGGTGATGGTACTGGCCTACAACGCACGTCTGCGCGGTGTTGAGGTAACCGACCTGACAGACGCGGACGCGCTACAGCAGGGAGTACGCTGTACGCGCCGTAAGGGTTCTCGCGACAACATCACCGCGTGGAACGACGATCTGCGATGGGCATGGATCTGGCTGCGGGACTACCGTGCTCAGCGGATCCAGGCGCATAGACGACCGGTTCCGCTGCGACCGGAACAGCGCGGCCTGTTGGTCACCCAGACCGGCACGCGCTTGGCGCGATCAACACTGAAGACGGCCTGGCAGCGCTTGATAACAGCAGCGATCGAGGCCGGCGTGATCGCGGAAGAGTCTCGCTTTACACTCCATGGCCTCAAGCATCGGGGCATCACTGACACGCGCGGTACGCGGGCGCACAAGCAAGACGCTGCAGGGCATGTCACCTCCCAGATGACGCACCGCTACGATCACGAGCTGCAGGTGATCGCGCCACCAGCGCTGCCTACCGATGACGCACTTGCAGGGGCGTTGGCATTCGTTGACCTGGTCAAGCCATCAGACACGTGAGGGCGCGAATTTTCCCGGCAATTTTCCCGGCGCAACAAAAAAGGGCTTGCGATAAATCGCAAGCCCTTGATGTTTTTGGCGCCCGAAGTTGGACTCGAACCAACGACCCCCTGATTAACAGTCAAGTGCTCTAACCGGCTGAGCTATTCGGGCGGGGAGGCAAATTATAGGGAGGGTTGGCTGCATGTGCAAGCCCCTTGTCGCGCCGCAAGTATTAAGAGGGGCAAGGTTGAGGTAAGCGCGGCCGCAAGGAGCGAAGCCGACCAGTCATGCTGACGATGACCTGACCCTCAAGGCCTCCATCTCGGCAGATGTTGAAGGTCACATTAGTCCCCAGCATTGTCCCGAGTGGGCCAAAGCGCAGATGCGTACGCCCGGAAGTGGTACGGACGCTTATCTTCTCATCAACCTTGCTTGTCCCCGACGCGATGATGTCATGCGCACCATCGGGTCGGCGATTTCCGTCCGGATCTGCGAATAACAGCCAGCCGTGCGTCCAATCGTGACCAGCTGCACAAGCGTCTGATGACTCGCGAGGACACATTCCTACCGGATCCCCACGGGTAATTGAGGTCGACCTTGCCAGTGCCAAATGTGCAGCAAGCTCAAGCATCGCTGACCGAACCTGATGCGTTCGTCGCAATGCCGTTAGGGACGGTAGCGCGATGGATAGCGCCACCGCGAATGCTGCCACCGCAATAGAACACTCAATGAGGCTGAATCCTCTGTGGGGTTGGTGCATATCCTTGCCAAGCCTCGATTCTCGGTGAGCCCTAGCATCGGGCGCGGCTGACGTTTCCGCGATCGGCCTAAAGCCCGTAAGAAGGTAGGGAAACCGCAAACATCGCCGTCATCCGCCATCGCTATACTTATTGGTCGTTCGAAGGTGCGCTCCATGACCGACCGTTTTCAGCTCGTATCCCCTTATTCGCCAGCGGGCGACCAGCCTGCAGCCATCGACAAGCTGGTCGCCAACTTCGAGGCTGGCTTGGCCAAGCAGACCTTGTTGGGTGTAACGGGCTCGGGCAAGACCTACACCATTGCCAATGTGGTCCAGCAGGTGCAGAGGCCGACGCTGGTGATGGCGCCGAACAAGACGTTGGCGGCGCAGCTGTACGGCGAGTTCAAGTCGTTCTTCCCGCATAACGCAGTCGAGTACTTCGTCAGCTACTACGACTACTACCAGCCGGAGGCTTATGTGCCATCGTCTGACACCTTCATCGAGAAGGACAGTTCGATCAATGAACACATCGAGCAGATGCGCTTGTCGGCGACCAAGACCCTGCTGTCTCGGCGCGATTCGCTGGTGGTGGCGACCGTGTCGGCGATCTATGGCCTTGGCGCGCCGGAGGACTACCTATCGCTGCGGCTGATCCTGTCGGTTGGCGAGCACATCGATCAGCGCCAGTTGATCCGCCATCTCACCGATTTGCAATACACCCGCAACGAGTTCGAACTGACGCGTGGCGCCTTTCGCGTGCGCGGCGAGGTGTTGGATGTGTTCCCGGCCGAGTCGGATACCGAAGCCTTGCGCATCGAGTTGTTCGATGGCGACATCGAACAACTGACGTTGTTCGATCCGCTCACTGGCGAAACCTTGCGCAAGTTGCAGCGCTACACCGTGTACCCGAAAACCCATTACGCCACGACGCGTGAGCGTACCTTGAGTGCGGTGGACACCATCAAGGAAGAGCTGAAAGAGCGCCTGGAGCAACTCTACTCGCAGAACAAGCTGGTCGAGGCGCAACGCCTGGCGCAGCGCACGCAATTCGATCTGGAAATGATGGCCGAGGTTGGGTTTTGCAACGGTATCGAAAACTACTCGCGGCATCTCACCGGCAAGGCGCCGGGAGAGCCGCCGCCGACCTTGTTCGACTACCTGCCGCCCGACGCACTGCTGGTCATCGACGAGTCGCATGTGACGATCCCGCAGATCGGTGCGATGTACAAGGGCGACCGTTCGCGCAAGGAAACGCTGGTGGAGTTCGGTTTTCGGCTGCCCTCCGCACTGGACAACCGTCCCTTGCGTTTCGAAGAGTGGGAGGCGCGTTCGCCACGCAGCATCTACGTTTCGGCAACGCCCGGTCCTTACGAGGTGCGCGAGTCGGCTGGCGAAGTCACGGAGCTGGTGGTGCGCCCGACCGGGTTGATCGACCCGGTCGTGGAGATCCGCCCGGTCGGCACACAGGTCGACGACCTGATGTCCGAAGTCCACGAGCGCATCAAGCTTGGCGATCGCGTATTGGTGACCACGTTGACCAAGCGCATGGCCGAAAACCTCACCGAGTACCTGGGCGAACACGGGATTCGGGTGCGCTACCTGCATTCGGATATCGACACCGTCGAGCGCGTGGAAATCATTCGCGATCTGCGTCTGGGCAAGTTCGATGTACTCGTGGGCATCAATCTGCTGCGCGAGGGTTTGGACATGCCGGAAGTCTCGCTGGTGGCGATCCTGGATGCCGACAAGGAAGGCTTCCTGCGGTCGACCGGTTCGCTGATCCAGACCATTGGCCGTGCCGCACGCAATCTGCGCGGCAAGGCCATCCTGTATGCCGACAAGATGACGCGTTCGATGCAGGCGGCGATCGACGAGACCGATCGTCGCCGTGAGAAGCAGGTCGAGTACAACCTGGAACATGGCATCACTCCGAAATCCGTCGAGCGGCCGATCGCCGACATCATGGAAGGCGCGCGCGACGATGCGGCCGAGAAGAAGTCGGGCAAGGGCCGTTCGAAATCACGCCATGTAGCCGAGGAGACGCCCGATTACCGTGCCATGAAGCCTGCGGAAATCGCTGGCAAGCTCAAGAGCCTGGAGCAGAAGATGTATCAGCACGCAAAGGATCTGGAGTTCGAGGCCGCAGCCCAGATTCGCGACCAGATCCAGAAGTTGAAAGCGGCAAGTCTGGGCTAGGGCAGGGTAGTCTTGGGGCGCGGGGAGGGCTTGTGGTCCTTAAATCCCTGCGCTAGAATGCGCGCCCTGCACAGCGCAATGCTAATGCAGCGAACGGGCGGTTAGCTCAGCGGTAGAGCACTACCTTGACATGGTAGGGGTCACAGGTTCGAACCCTGTACCGCCCACCACTCCAAGTCCAGATAGTACAGGGGCTTGAGTGGTTTCAAGATCGGCAGCGACGTTTGCCACTGACACCAAAGTGACCCCGCGCAAAAGTCCTTGCAGCGTGGGCATGTGTCAGCTCGGGCCTGCTGCAACGGAATCCCCACCTTCCTGCGCTTACATATCTGCCTGCGCTGCGCGTTGCGTATCGACTGGCGATGCGGAGACGCGGCACTGGTGTATGGAAGTTGGCTGGTGGCGGTCAAAACGTCGCCGGCCAGGTACGCGGCGATGCTCGAGCGGTGCCAATCGTGCCGCGCCACCTGTCTGATCTACACGTTGCGGATGATGCGTGACGCTAGCGACTTCTTGCCCCTATCTGACGGGTGAAGTCCCGATGCCGTTCTCTTCCTCCTATCTTGAAAAAGTGGCTTGATCGATCTTCGCCGGATGTCAGTTGAGCGCCGGGGCTGGTGGGTGCGTTCACCGCAAAGGGGGCGCTTCGTGCGGTAAGCCAGGCTATCGCAGTGCCTTTCCGCGCGAAGGCGGTAGGCAGTCCAGGTCTTCGGCCGCCCGTACGCGTCTTCGAAAGCGCACCGAGAGTGCCTCGGCTGTGGGAAATACGCGCTCAGCGCGGTTGTTCTGCGGGTCAGCGCTGCCTACCGCAGCCCAGTCCGCCGATACCGCTTTCACCGTCACACGTCTTGCTTTAGCATCGCCACCGCGCTGACGGAAAGGAAGGCTGGCGATGGACGAATATCAGCACACTGTGCTGACCAGGGGGGGGTACCGTGTTGTGGCGATTACGCGTGACGAGGTGTACGCACCCGACGCCGTCGTGGCATACGCCGTTGTGACCGACGCGGGTACGCGAATCACTCCGGATTTGTCCCTCGACCAGGCCAAGGTCTGGATCGATTCGCTGGTGGAGAGCGAGAGTGGCGGGCGCAAGTCCGGCCTTGTCGACCATAAGCCGGTCGTGCGTCGCTAGCCCGCCATCGTGATGCAAGCCTAAGGAGAAGGGCGCATGTCCAAACCCAAAATCATCGCAATTGCCACGCTGGTGGCGGTTCTAGCCGGATATTGCCTGTCCGGCTATCTGACCCTGCTGTTGCTGCGGCTCGACACCGGTCTGTACGGGTGGGACACCTACTACCGCTATTTCAGCGCGCTTGGGTTGCCCCAAGTGGCGCCTTACGCGACCAAGATCAAGATTGCGGGCGTGCTTGGATTCGGGCTGCCGGTGCTGGTCTGGGCGATTGCCGTTGTGCTCATCGTCAAGCCCAAGGCGCGCGCCCTGCACGGTGACGCGCGCTTCGCCGGCGCCGCCGATCTCTCCAAGCACGGGCTGTTCAAGCCCAGCGGAAACGGCATCGTCGTCGGCAAGTTCAACGGCAAGCTGGTGCGATTGAGCGGCCAGCAATTCGTGATTCTTGCTGCACCGACGCGCTCGGGTAAGGGCGTCGGTGTCGTCATCCCGAACCTCTTGGAGTATCAAGAGTCGGTCGTGGTCCTGGACATCAAGCAGGAGAACTTCGACCTGACCAGTGGCTGGCGTGCCAGCCAGGGCCACGAGGTCTTCCTGTTCAATCCGTTCGCCGAAGACCGTCGCACGCATCGCTGGAATCCATTGACCTATGTGTCGAACGATCCCGCATTTCGCGTTTCGGATTTGATGAGCATCGCAGCGATGTTGTACCCGGACGGATCCGACGACCAGAAGTTCTGGGTGAGCCAGGCGCGCAACGCCTTCATGGCGTTCGCGTTGTACCTGTTCGAAAACTGGGACGAGGAGCTCTCGCTCGGTTTTCCGGGTGGGGCAGGAGCACCCACCTTGGGCGGAATTTATCGCCTTTCGTCGGGTGACGGCACCGATCTCAAGAAATATCTGAAGTCGCTGTCCGAGCGGCGGTTCCTCAGCAGCAACGCCAAGTCGGCCTTTGCCAACCTGCTGTCACAGGCGGATGAGACCTTCGCCTCGATCATGGGCACCTTGAAGGAGCCGCTCAATGCGTGGATCAATCCGGTTCTGGACGCTGCAACCAGTGCGGACGACTTCGTGCTCACGGACCTTCGCAAGAAGAAGATGACCATCTACATCGGCATCCAGCCCAACAAGCTGGCCGAAAGCCGCCTGATCATCAACCTGCTCTTCAGCCAGATCATCAACCTCAACACCCGCGAACTGCCCAAATCCAACCCCGAGCTCAAGTACCAGTGCCTGCTGCTGATGGACGAATTCACCTCGATCGGCAAGGTGGACATCATCGCGACCGCGGTAGCCTACATGGCCGGCTACAACATCCGCCTGCTGCCCATCATCCAAAGCATGGCCCAGCTGGACGCGACCTACGGCAAAGATCTGTCACGCACCATCATCACCAATCACGCCCTGCAGATCCTTTACGCACCACGCGAACAGCAGGACGCCAACGACTATTCCGAGATGCTGGGATACACCACCATCAAGAAGAAGAACGTCACCAGAGGGCGGGAGACCACCCATAGCGTGTCAGAAGAACGCCGGGCGCTGATGTTGCCGCAGGAGCTCAAGGCGATGGGCAATGAAAAGGAAGTGTTCTTGTACGAGGGAATCCCGCACCCGGTGAAGTGCGACAAGATCCGCTACTACGAGGATCGCCACTTCACTGCGCGCTTGTTGCCGAAAACCGAAGTGAAGACGCTTACCATCAGAATGTGATTTGTGTCTCGTTTGCAGCGCAGGGCTTAGCGCGCAATTCTTGACGGATCTGCTTGTTAAGGGCAAAGTTAGCAAGAGTCTGCGGTTTAGATCGATGGTCGTAGGGGAGCGGCGCCGGATGGGGCCGTACTGGAGTAAGGCTATGGATGGTTTGTCAGCGTATTCATTTTTTCCAGCAGCACACACTTGCAACTGGGGCGACCCAGCGGGTCGTAGGACTGCGAAAAACGCATCAATAACAAGTTTCCTCCGGTACCCACTGGTGCGCGGAGGCTTAGTGCTGTCCGTCTTAAGCCCGAAATCTCATGAGTTGGAGAAGTCAGAGTGAATCCGATGTATGTGTCCAAGCTGTCGTTGGTGCTAGTGGCTGCAGCATTGGTAGGCGCGTGCGCGACCAAGCCTGCTCCTGACTTTGGTGGTCGTTGGAAGCACGTCAACCACTTTGACGAGGCGCCCACCGAAATCCCGCTCTACACCTCGTACACGTATCAGGCCACGCCCATGGACGGCACGCTGAAGACCATGCTGGAGCGCTGGGCGGCGGATTCCAATATGCAGTTGTCCTACAACTTGCCATCGGACTACACCTTGATCGGGCCAGTTTCCGCAATCAGCACGACCAGCGTCCAACAGGCTGCCACCGAGCTGAGTGCCGTGTACGCAGCCCAAGGAGTCTCGGTGTCGGTTTCTGCCAACAAGTTGCTGGTCCAACCAGTGCCGGTGTCGTCTGGCGCCAAGCTCTAAGGGCTGCCGTCTGCGTGATGCCTTCGGGCATCGAGGCTTCGGTATTCCTACCTTCTCAAGTACCCGCGACGCGTTGCGGCGATAGTTTCAGGCCTGACAAGGCCTCACGGTGACGGATCTAGACATGTTGCGTAAGAAGGTCAGTGAAAAGGACGGTTCCGCCCAAGTAGGCGCGGCCGTTCAAAAAGCGGTGAATTACGAGGTCAGCATTGCCGACCTCGCGCGCCGCAGCGAAAAGCGTGCCTGGATCGTGGCGACCCTGTCGATGCTCGTCACCGTCATGACAGCGGGCGGCTACTACTACATGCTGCCGCTGAAGGAGAAAGTGCCGTATCTCGTCATGGCAGATGCGTATTCGGGTACTAGCACCATCGCCAAGCTTGAGCCCAACTTCGGTGGTCGAGCAATCAGCACCAGCGAGGCGCTGGCGCGTAGCAATATCGCGCGTTTCATTATTGCGCGTGAGTCGTTTGATCTCTCCATCATTGGTCAGCGTGACTGGAACACGGTCTCGGCAATGGGGTCGACAAATGTAGTGAGCGAATATCGCGCGCTGCACTCCGCCAACAACCCGTCGAGGCCGCTGAATTCGTACGGCAAGCTCCGTGCAATTCGCGTCAATATCTTGAGTATTACCTTGATTGGCGGCAACGGGAAGGCATATACCGGGGCAACCGTGCGCTTCCAGCGAACCGTTTATGACAAGAACTCCACGGTTTCGACGCTGCTGGACAACAAGATCGCCACGATGGGGTTCGTCTACCAGGATAATCTTGAGATGAGCGATAGCCTGAGGGTGGAAAATCCTCTGGGCTTTCGGGTCACTGATTACCGCGTGGATAATGATTACTCCGCGCTGCCCGTTGCCCCAGCGGCTGGCGCGGTTATCAATGCTCAGCCTCAGGCAGCAGTGCAGCAGCAGGTCATGCAGCAGCCGATGCCTGGGATGGCCGATCCAAATGCGGCAGGTGCCGCCATTGCACCTCAAGCGGGCGTTCCGCTGCAACAAGGCATGCAGCAACAAGGTGGCGCGCCTCAGCAACAGGCGCAGCCAGCATTTCCTGATCAAATGCAGCCGGCCGGTCAGCTGCAAGCGCAGCCTGCAATGCAACCCCAAGGGATGCCCAAGAATGTCAATGGAGCAAGTGGTCGATGAAACTTTTTAACCGATATAGGGTTGCGTTGTTGTCAGCGCTACCACTTGCGCTGTGTGCCTTGTTAGCAGCTGCTCAGGTGGTACAGGAATATGAGTATGCACCCGATCGTATCTATCAGGTGCGCACAGGCCTTGGCATTACCACTCAGGTGGAGCTGAGCCCGAACGAAAAAATTCTGGATTACAGCACCGGTTTCACTGGTGGATGGGAGCTCACGCGGCGAGAGAATGTTTTTTATCTCAAGCCTAAAAACGTCGACGTCGATACGAACATGATGATTCGTACCGCGACGCATTCTTATATTCTTGAGCTCAAGGTGGTGGCAACAGATTGGCAACGTCTCGAGCAGGCGAAGCAAGCGGGTGTCCAATATAAGGTTGTGTTTACCTACCCGAAGGACACAAGCTTCAATAATGTCGCGGATGCGGATACTTCGAAGAACGGCCCGCTACTGAATGCCAAGATCTTGAAGGATCGTCGTTACTATTACGATTACGATTATGCGACACGGACCAAGAAGTCCTGGTTGATTCCAAGCCGTGTCTATGATGACGGTAAATTCACTTATATCAATATGGATCTGACGCGTTTTCCGACTGGAAATTTTCCTGCGGTCTTCGCTCGCGAGAAAGAGCACGCCGAAGATTTTCTCGTTAATACGACGGTGGAGGGAAATACTCTGATCGTGCACGGAACCTACCCTTTCCTGGTGGTTCGTCATGGCGATAACGTCGTCGGTCTGCGAAGGAACAAGCAAAAGTGAATTCGAATATTCCAAACAGCCCTGATGAGCGCATCCAGAACCATGGCGGCGATGAGCAGCACAACGGCGACCACAACGAGCGCAACAATCCTTACTTCGCGCGCCAGCAGGCCAGTGCGGAACCGGACCTGGATGCCAATGAGCCGATCTTAAGATCGAGCGACATCAAGCGACTTAATCGCAAGGCCCTGGTGTTTCTTGCAGCCATTGCAGCTCTCTTGATTCTCGCCATCTTCTGGCTAGCGACGCAAAGCGGGGAGGATTCCGCGCCCCCGAAGCCGCGTACCGAGACGGTGGTCGCACCTGCGTTGCCGCAGAGCATGACTGCGCCGGTTGAGGAAGCGCCAGTCCCGCTAGCTCAGCAGCCCAGTTTGCCGCCACTGCCGCCAATGCCGACCGACAATAGCGAAGAGGTCAGCTCCGCACCGGAACGTCAGCGCGGGCCAACGCTGTTGGAGCGTCGCATCCTTGCCGAGTCTGCTGCAAATGGCGGTGGGGTTCCCGGTCAACTTGGGGCACAGCCTGCGCCTACTCAGGAAGATGGTCCGGTCACGCTCGCCAAGCCGATCAGCAACCCGGACGGTCTGCTAGTGCGCGGTACCTATATTCGCTGCATCCTGGAGACTCGCATCATCTCCGATTTCGGCGGCTATACATCGTGCATCGTCACCGAGCCGGTCTACTCCATCAATGGGCACAACCTGCTTCTTCCGAAAGGGTCCAAGATGCTGGGTCAGTACAGCGCCGGTGAGCCGACCTCTCATCGTCTCCAAGTTGTCTGGGACCGCGTTACTACGCCTACCGGTTTGGATGTCACGCTCATGGGTCCAGGCATCGATACGCTCGGGAGCTCCGGTCATCCGGGTAACTACAACGCACATTGGGGTAACAAAATTGCTTCAGCCCTGTTCATCAGTCTGCTGAGCGACGCATTCAAGTATGCAGCAGCGGAATATGGCCCCGAGACCACAACAATTGGCGTGGGCTCCGGCATCGTTACCCAGCAACCGTTTGAGAGTAATACCGCGCGTAGCATGCAGCAGCTTGCGGAGCAGGCGGTTGAAAAGTCGGGACGTCGTCCTGCCACACTGACGATCAACCAAGGAACGGTGTTGAACGTCTACGTTGCCAAGGACGTCGATTTCTCGGCTGTCCTGCCGAAGTGAATGAAATGGTTGCCATGACGATCGATGACTCCCCGACAGCGCGTATTTCCAATGACTTTCTGGATTACCAGTACTCCGTGCTGGGAATTCTGGACTATCTGAATTCGCCTGACGTGACCGAAATTTGCATCAATCGTCCTGGTGAGCTGTACCTGGAGACGATCCATGGATGGCAGCGAGTCGACGTGCCATCCCTCACCTACGACCGCGCTCGGCAGTTCTGTACGGCGGTCGTCAATGAGAGCAACACCGGGCAACGCATCACCGATGCCGACCCTGTCGTATCGCTAACGTTTCCGACCGGGCAACGTGCGCAGTTCGTGATGCCTCCTGCCTGCGATGCGGGCAAGGTGTCCATCACGATCCGACTTCCTTCGAAGCACACAAAGTCGCTTGAGCAGTACAAGCACGACGGTTTCTTCGACGAAGTGCTTGAGCAATCGGCGGATGTCAGCGATCACGACCAGGAACTGCTTGAGCTGCGCCGCAAGCGCGATTACGCAGAGTTTTTCAAGAAGTGCGTGCTTTACAAGAAAAATGTCGTTGTTGCCGGGGCGACAGGTAGCGGCAAAACGACCTTCATGAAGGCGCTGGTCAACCACATTCCGAACGAAGAGCGCCTGGTGACGATTGAGGACGCCAGGGAGTTATTCATTAGTCAGCCGAACGCTGTGCACCTGCTTTATTCCAAGGGCGGTCAAAGCGCCAGCAACGTGACTGCTAAGAGCTGCATGGAGGCCTGCCTGCGTATGAAGCCAGACCGCATCATCCTTGCCGAGTTGCGCGGCGATGAGTCGTTCTACTTCATTCGTAACTGCGCGTCGGGCCATCCTGGCTCCATCACCAGTTGCCATGCCGGAAGTGTTGAGCAGACCTGGGACCAGCTTGCGTTGATGGTGAAGGCCTCCAATGAGGGCTCCGGTCTGGAGTTCGAGGTGATCAAACGTCTGTTGAGAATGACCATCGACATCGTGGTTCACATCAAGGCGCACGCTGGACGGCGCTTCATCACGGGTATCGATTTCGATCCTCTTCGCACCCTGCGCGGCGGCTAGGGCATCGAGTTCGTCGCTGATTTTGATCTGGTTTTGGAAGGAGTACTGACATGTTGCCTGGCATGGAACTGATGGGGTGCACTGGACTGGCCGTCCCCGGCGAGGTAATGCAGCACGTTGTCCGTATCGAGTCGTCGCGTAATCCCTACGCCATTGGTGTCGTTGGTGGACGCCTGGTGCGCGAGCCACGCGGTCTGGCTGAGGCCGTCGCCACAGCGAAGATGCTGGAGCAGAAGGGTTACAACTTTTCGCTGGGTCTAGGTCAGGTCAATCGGTACAACCTGCAGAAGTACGGTTTGGCTACCTATGAGATGGCATTCGACAAATGCCCTAACTTGGTCGCTGCGTCAAAAATTCTGGCCGAATGCCACTCGCGTTCTGGCGCCAATTGGGGGAAGTCGTTTAGCTGCTACTACTCCGGAAATTTTGAAACCGGCTTCAAACATGGCTACGTGCAGAAGATCTATGCCTCCATTCGTCAGTCGGTCGCGTCTTCCGGCGCAGAGCCCATCGCGGTCGTGCCAACCCGCCAGGTGCAATTGAAGCCCGCAAATCCCCTGCGACAGGCTGCAGCCGAGTTGGCAGACGCGATTGTGGCTCGTCGCATTCAGGAATTTTCCGGGGCGAGCCACACAGCGGCTTCACCGCCAGGGCCTATGCTATCCCAGCCTGCACCAGCGTATTCCTTGCCGAGTCGGGTGGCGCCTGTGGCTCCTGCAGCTGCTCCGGAAGAAAACGAACTGTATGTGGTGAAGGCAACCGGGCAGGGGCGTGGGGTGGCGGTACCAGCCCCCGGTCCGCAGGCCTTGACGCCGACCGACCAATCTGTACCGGCTTCTATGCAGCGAGCACCGCAGACAGTTCCGCAAGTGGATAGCGCATTCGTTTTTTAGGATGGAAATTGCCAAGGATATGGCTGCTGGACCCCCTCTGTTCCCAAGGAGTTAGACATGAAGTTTGAAATCGATAACAAGACGATCGCCGATGCCAAAATGGTCGGCACCCAGGCAGTAAAGGCATTGCTATTCATTTCGTTGCTGATGGTGGCCGGCGGTGCATCCGCAGACGGCAATGGTCTTGCAGACACCGACACCCGCGTGTGTGGCTTTTTGAATAATGTGACCAAGCTGTTGAACATGGGCTCGATCGCAGTGGTCACCATCGCAGTCATCGTGGCCGGCTACCAGATCGCTTTCGCACACAAGCGTATCTCCGAGGTCTCGCCAATTCTCATTGGTGGCGTTCTCATCGGTGCTGCTGGCCAGATCGCCAACATGATCCTTCAGAATAAAAACGGCAGTTCGGGTGATTGCTCGACGATCACCGGTTCACTGATGCAGATCGCTCAATACTATGCATAAAGACGTACTCTTCCGCGGATGCACCCGCCCCGCCATGTTTTTGGGGGTGCCTTACATCCCCTTCTTCATTGGTGCGGGCGGTGGCTTGCTGTTGGGGATGTACATCGATCTTTGGTACCTGTTGACCATTCCGGTCATCATCTTTGCCATGCAGCAGATGGCAAAGCGTGATGAGATGATTTTCAGGCTGCTGGGATTACGTTGGCTGTTCCGAATGCGTGCGCGAAACCTTCAGCGTTATTCAGGGATGTGGGTCTTCAGCCCAAATGAATATCGCAAGAATCCCCCGGGAAAATCGCGATGAGCACGTAGCCGTTACCAACCCCACGCATACAACTCGCGTGGGGTTGGTGTTTGCGATGGTCGCTTGGTGTGATGCTTCCTCTCTAAATTTGGTAAGACCATGTTCAGCCCAGACAGTCCGATCAGCGAGTTTGTTTCCATCTCGACGCATGTTGCGCCGTCCGTCGTCAAGACGACCGCCGGCGACTACCTGTTGATCTGGCATCTGGGCGGCTTGCCGTTCGTGGGGCGAGACGAATTCGAGCTCGAACAGCGGCACAACACGTTCAACCGTCTTCTGCAGACTCTGCGCGCCCCGGATTTCGCCAACGTTGCATTCTGGGTCCACGATGTACGGCGTCGGCGCAGAATCGGTGCAGGCGGACGTTTCAAGCAGGCATTCAATCAAACTCTGTCTGACGAATATTACACAGCGCTTTCATCGCAAAAGATCATGCAGAACGAGCTGTATTTCAGCATGATTTACAGGCCGGTAGTCACGGGACGTCGCTTGGTGGAGAAATCCGCGAACCCGGACAAGATTCGCGCCGAGGAAGAACAGGCTGTCGCGAAAGTTGTCGAACTGGCTACTAATGTCGAAGCCGTGCTCAAGGATTATGCGCCGTACCGTCTCGGTATGTACGAGGCAAAGAACGGCCTGGTTTTCTCCGAGACCTTGGAGTTTCTGGGCTACTTGTTGAACCGAATCGATGAGCCTGTGCCGGTCTTGCCAGCTCCGGTGCCCGCGTATTTGCCCGTCAGTAAGCACATGTTCGCCAACAAGACCGGCGATTTCGTCATTCGTACTCCAGACGGAATCAATCACTTTGGCGCCATCTTGAATATCAAGGAATATGCGGATGGAACCTATCCGGGCATTCTGAATGGCCTGAAGTACCTGGATTCTGAATACGTCATGACCCACTCGTTCAGCCCGGTCGGCCGACACGATGCGCTGAAGGTGTTGGAACGCACCAAGGGGATGATGGTTTCTTCAGGCGACAAATCGTCGACCCAGATCCGCGATCTCGATGTCGCGATGGACGATGTTGCCTCGGGAAACTTCGTGCTCGGCGAATACCATTTCACATTGGCGGTCTATGCCGACAGCCAGGAGAAGCTGGCTAGGCAGATCGCAACCACCCGAGCCGAATTGTCCAATGCCGGCTTCGTCTCGGCCAAGGAAGATCTTGCGATCGCCTCGTCGTTTTATTCGCAGCTGCCAGGTAACTGGCGCTTCCGTACGCGCATCGCCAACCTGAGCTCGCTGAACTTCCTTGGCTTGTCGCCGCTGCACAATTTTGCCCAGGGCAAGCAGCACAACAATCCATGGGGTGACTGCGTCACCACCCTGCAGACAACCAATGGGCAGCCGTACTACTTCAACTTCCATGCGACGCATCCGTCCGAGAACTCATTGGGAGAGAAGGCCATCGGCAATACGATGGTGATCGGCAAGTCGGGTACCGGTAAGACGGCGCTGATCAACTTCCTGTTGAGTCAGGTGCAGAAGTTCGACCCGATTCCGACCATCTTCTTCTTCGACAAGGACCGCGGCGCGGAGATCTTCGTGCGCGCGTGCGGTGGCAACTACCTGGCGCTGGAAAATGGGTCTCCGACTGGCTTCAACCCTTTCCAATGCGAGCGCAATGAAGCCAACACCCAATTCCTGGCCGAGTTGATCAAGGTGCTGGGCGGCAAGGCCGAATACAGCGCCCGTGAGGAAGAGGACATCTATCGCGCGGTGGAAGGCATGCTGGACACGCCGATGCACCTGCGCAGCATGAGCAATTTCCGCAAGAGTCTGCCCAACATGGGCGACGACGGTCTGTATGCGCGTCTGCGCCGCTGGACCGCTGGCAATTCGCTCGGTTGGGTGTTCGACAATCCGGTGGACACGATCGACCTGACGCGGGCGTCGATCATCGGGTTCGACTACACCGACGTGATCGACAACGCTGAAGTGCGCGTGCCGGTGATCAACTACCTGCTGCATCGCCTGGAAGCGCTGATCGACGGCCGCCCGCTGATCTACGTGATGGACGAATTCTGGAAGATCCTGGACGGCAAGGGTGGCCTGAAGGAATTTGCCAAGAACAAACAGAAGACCATCCGTAAGCAGAATGGCTTAGGGATTTTCGCCACACAGAGCCCCGAAGACGCGCTGGCCAGTGACATTGCCGCTGCATTGATCGAGCAGACGGCCACCATGATCCTGCTGCCGAACCCGAATGCCAGCCGCGACGATTACATGGAAGGGCTCAAGCTCACCGACGCCGAATACCAGGTTGTGGTGTCGTTGGATGAGCGCTCGCGCTGTTTCCTGGTCAAGCAGGGCCACGCGTCGGCGGTGTGCCAGCTCAACCTGCGCGGGATGGATGACGCGCTGTCGGTGATTTCCTCGTCCACCGACAATATCGAGATCATGCACCAAATTCTGGCGGGCAAGGCCGGCAAGCTGGGCGTCACCGTGGACCAACTGACGCCGGAGCAATGGTTGGCCGATTTCTATGCCAACCGCAAGGGCTCCGGTAAGCGCAAGTCGGCCAAGGACAAGGAGGTCGAAGATGCATAGTCAGTCCAGGCACGCGAAGCGGTTCCACACCGCACCATCTTTATTTGTGTCACAGGAGGCGAAGAACACCATGGCAATCAAGTTCAGACATTTTTCCCGGGTCTTCATGGGACTGGTGCTGCTCAGCATGGCGGGAGCGGCCAGTGCGCAATGGGAAGTTATCGACAACAAGCTCAATGGAACGACCAAGGAGATCCTTGACAATCAGACGGTGGGCAAGGGCGAGGGCAAGGAATCCAGCGGCAAGGAGGTCGAGAAGCCCAAGGAGACCTTGAAGAAGGTGGCAGATGATGAGGGTGTGGCCGCCTGTTCGGCGTCCACGTCTGGAACACCTGTCTCTGATTCGCAGAGGGAATCCTGCGAGCTGATCCAACGCACGCGCAATTCCCAGTTCAACTACATGGTGGCGATGTACGAGATCACCACCAAGCGCCTGGAGCGTCTGCGCACGATCGAGGAAGAGCGCAAGAAGATCGGCGACCAGAAGATTGGCGAGCTGGAAAGCAACACCAATAAGCTTCTGGCGCTGAAGGCGATGATGGATATCGATCGCCAGCAGATGGAGTCGGCAATGTTCGCCTACGAAAAGCGCTTGGCATTCTTGACCGAGCTGCAAACCGGCGCTGCGAAGGCCGCGATGGCGGGGAAGGAGCCGCCGAAGGGAGATGGAAGCAGTTCGTGGTTGCCATCCTGGATTCCAGCCGATCTGTTGAGCATCGGTAAGACGCTTGTCGCAGGGGCGGTGATGAAAGGTGCGTTCGAGGCTATTAAATCAGACACGCCAGCCGGTATGGAAAGATTAGAGATCGACAAGGACTGATGGAGCTGGTTTACCTGTTTAGGCAACATACTCAAACCCGGGGCATCGACTGCCCCACGGCGCAGCCGTCTAGTGGATGTGGTGACATATGGATTTTTTGACGAACATCGCCAACTACGAATTTTTTCGTCTGATCAACAACTACCTGCGCGATGAGATCGCGATCTTCCAGTGGGAGTTGTTGCAGCGAACGACGGCTTGGGTGGGGATGGTGTCCCTGACGGTGTTGACGCTTTGGATCTTTATCCAGGGCTATCGCATCGTCACCGGTCAGTCGCGCGAGGCGGCGATGGGCTTGGTGGTCACGGCGCTGCGCGCGGCGCTGATCATCGGGGTGGCGACCAGCATGGCGCAAGGTTCGGCCCGCTTGTACTGGACGCTGACCGATGGAGTCAGCCAGGCAATCACCAAGACAGTCACGGGCAGCTCAAAGAGCCCGTATGAAGCGATCGACAAGAACTTGATGTTGATGCAAGTGGCCATGTCGGCTCTGGATCAGATCAAGACCGGCGGTGACGAGGAAAGCAAGGACGAAAAAGACCGGGCTCGGTGGTTCACCGGCCTGGGCATGGCCGGTCCGGGTGTCGTTGCAGGCTCGATGTTGCTGCTCAACAAGCTGGCCATGGCGCTGGTGGTCGGGTTCGGG
This sequence comes from Xanthomonas citri pv. citri, assembly GCF_000961215.1. Taxonomy (NCBI): domain Bacteria; kingdom Pseudomonadati; phylum Pseudomonadota; class Gammaproteobacteria; order Lysobacterales; family Lysobacteraceae; genus Xanthomonas; species Xanthomonas citri. The sequence continues at coordinate 3,066,493 of NZ_CP008998.1, read as the reverse complement.
CCTCTGTTCATCCTGTGTCTGCTGTTCCAAGCGACGAAGTCGTTGTTCAGCAAATGGCTGCTATACGGACTGGGCACTGTGTTTTCGCTGTCGGTGTTGACCTTCACAGTGAGCTTGGCGACAAAGGTGGTTGGCGCAGTAGGCGCTGCCTTCGTTGCAAAGTGGGCAATGAACGGGTTTACGGGCGAAGGCATCAGCAGCATGGCGCTGCAGCAGGGAGGATTAGGACTGGTGTTAACGACATTGATCATCACCGCACCGCCGATGGCCGCTGCCTTCTTCCAGGGCACGCTGGGCCAGTTCACGGCGTATTCTGCCCTGGGGCAGCTGGATCGAGGCGGTCAGTCAGCTCCGGCTGCTGGGCGGCCTTATGAGCCGGGGGCGCCGGCTAGAGAAACGCAGGATACTTCTCCTCAAAGGGCACGTGGAATAAATACCGTTAATTCTTCTGACGTTTCATCCCAAGAGCCTAGTTCAGGTAATCGTGGGCTTGCACAAAAGTAACTTGTCGCCTTTTCAGCTGATGTGGTGAAAAATGATTATTATCCGCTTGGCTTCAATTATTCTTCTTGTAAGTTGGACTGCCCCTGCTTTCGCTCAAACGGCTTGTCCGGCAGGTGTGGCCCCTGGGAGCCCGCAATGTGGGCCTGACTCTGGTACTTCAAGAGATGATATTCCCACGCCTCCGCCGAGGCCGACGGGTGAGTGGATTAAGACCTGGGGGGCAATCGCTGGCTCCGATTCCACCGGTGAGGCTGGAACTGCGGCAGGGGAGTTGTCGGAAGATAAGGCGAAGGATATTGCTATTCGTCGATGTTCTGTAAACGGAGCAAGCGATTGCAAGATAAACTTGGTTTATCGTAATCAGTGTGCAGCTTTGGTTTCTACGCAGTCGGATAGTTTTTATCAGGGATCTGCGACCAAGGAGCGCGCTATTGATTTAGCGATCGGAAACTGTAAAAAAAGCAGATCTGGTGAATGCAAGGTGCTGTATTCGGGCTGTTCTGATCCAATATTCAAGAAATATTGATTTGAGTTAGAAGGATTTTCCATGTTGACGCGCGAATTAGCAAGGGCCGTAGCCGGGGTGATTTATTTGATTTGCGTCGTCTCGATCACAGCTTGCAGTCCTAGTAATGCTCCATCCGCAGAGGCTGACGGAGAAAAATCACCTGCTAAAAATCAAGCTAGCAAAAAACCTGAATACGAGTTGCAAAAGGATTTGAAAATGCCATCTACTGCTAATGCAAAACTCAACGAGCAGGGCGAGATAAGCGCAGATATCGGTGGAATTGCCGTTTCAGTTCATGCGCAGAGCTGCACCGAAGATAGCCCGGGGATCATGCTATGTAACCGTTCGCCGGTCGTGGAGGTGACATTCCCCGGAGCCAAGCCGATTGCACTGGAGCCTGAGGCTTTGTACGTGGATAGTAATTCCACGTTCTATCATGGTCCGCTAGACGACACTTACAAGAAGAACCGCCACTCAATCATTTTGACCGATATCAATGGCGATGGGCACGAAGATGTAGTGGTGTGGTCTGGAAAAGAGGGTAATTATGGTGGTCCCTCTTACAGTGTCTATCTTTTCGATGCTGCGCAGAAAACCCTTGTTTTCAATCAGTCGTTATCCGATATTACGGTAATGGCCAACGGTCTATTCTCCGTGAAAGGAAATATGCTGACGTCTACTTCTGGTGATGGATGTTGTATCCACGTCTTCGATACCTACGAGCTTAAGAATAACGAGGCAGTGCTGATAGAGCGGTTAACCGAAGACACGAATGATCCGGCTAATCCGAAGAAAAAGATCGAGCGGCTTCAAGACGGTGAAATGAAGGAGGTGTCCAACTAGAAGTGAGTGGTAATTGGTAGTGAGTACATGCAACGCATCTTCGGGTCTGCAATGCCGGTAGATGCAACAACAAATTCTAATGATATGCACGTACGGAGAATACTATGAGCGATGGACGTGGTCGGAGCACTGAAGGCTTTGGTGTGGATCGGGAGTCTTCTGTTAGGTTGATCGTCAAAACCGCTCTTGAGAACGGTGTGACAGATCCAAAGCAAATATCGTACATGTTGGCGACGGCTCAACATGAGACGCGTAATTTTCAGGCGCCTGAAGAAGATTTCGGACGCAGCCAAGCGCGCAAGCTTGGATATAGCGGCGGCGAGGAGTTCTATGGGCGTGGTTACGTGCATCTTACCCACGACTACAACTATGCGAAGTTCGATAAGTTGCTAGGCCTTAACGGTGAAATGGTCCGCAACCCGGACATGGCCAAGCAACCGGAAATCGCTGCAAAAGTTCTAGTTGTAGGTATGCGTGACGGCTTGTTTACAGGCAAGCCTCTTGATCGCTACATCGATCATGATAGCCACGACGTCTACAACGCGCGACGCGTTGTCAACGGAGTTACTCCTAGCAAACCCTGGAGCGTGAAGGCAGCCAAGGAATGCGAGGAATATGCGGGCAATTGGGAACGTCGCGTTCCCGATTTGATAGAAAGCGTCAAGCGCGATGGTGTCGATCTCAAGCACAGCGTGACGTCTGGTTCGACATCCCATCAAGTTTCGAAGTCCAATGATGGCAAGCTCGAACAAGGCGAGCGCGGCGAGCAGGTGAAGCAACTCCAAGGCCAGCTTGCTCAGCTTGGCGCCGTTGGTCGCGATGGCAAGCCGTTGCGCGCGGATGGCGATTTCGGCGGCAACACCAAATATGCGGTCGAGCAATTCCAGCGCGAGCACGGGTTGCAGATAGATGGCGTCGCAGGTCAGCAGACCCAGGCCGCTTTGGCCAAGGTGTTGGCCCAGGCGACACCCAAGCAACCTGAGCACACGGCCGCGCCTGCTGCGCCGGCACAGGCAGCCTCCAGCCCCTTGTTGTCTGATCCGCGCCATCCCGACAACGCGATGTACAACGGCGCAGTGAGCAAGCTCGAGGCGCTGGGTGAACGTGGCGGCTTTGCCAACCGCAAGGAACTCGAGCAGGCAGCCGGCCAAATCGTGTTCGAGTCCAAGGTCAGTGGTTTGCAACGCATCGATCATGTGGTACCCAACAAGAGCGGCGACGGCTTTTTCGCAGTGCAGGGCGAGCTGACCGACCCGGCAATGCAGCGGGTTTTTGTGGATCGCAATCAAGCGCAGAATCAGCCGTTGGAAAACAGCAGCCGGCAAGCGGCCGAGGAAAGCCAGCGTCAGGCAATCCAGGTGCAGACCCAGGAAAGTGCTTCGCGCTCAATGTCCATGTAAGTCGGGCGTGTTGGTCGTTGCACTTCAGCGAGCTGGTACATCGCCAAGGCGGTCAGGAAGTCCGCCTTGGCTCTACTTGCAACGACCTGCGCGATGAGATTGCGATCTTGCAGTGGGAGTTGTTACAACGCACCACGGCCTGGGTAGGTATGGTGTCATTGATGGTGCTGACGCTTTGGATTTTTCTCCAGGGCTACAGCATCGTGACCGGCCAGTCGCGCGAGGCGGCCATGGGCCTGGTGGTGACGGCGCTGCGCGCGGCGCTGATCATCGGGGTGGCGACCAGCATGGCACAAGGCTCGGCCCGCTTGTACTGGACGCTGACCGATGGAGTCAGCCAGGCGATCACCAAGACAGTGACGGGCAGCTCAAAGAGCCCGTATGAAGCGATCGACAAGAACTTGATGTTGATGCAAGTGGCCATGTCGGCTCTGGATCAGATCAAGACCGGGCTCGGTGGTTCACCGGCCTGGGCATGGCCGGTCCGGGCGTCGTTGCAGGCTCGATGCTGCTTCTCAACAAGCTGGCCATGGCGCTGGTGGTGGGCTTCGGGCCTCTGTTCATCCTGTGTCTGCTGTTCCAAGCGACGAAGTCGTTGTTCAGCAAATGGCTGCTATACGGACTGGGCACTGTGTTTTCGCTGTCGGTGTTGACCTTCACAGTGAGCTTGGCGACAAAGGTGGTCGGCGCAGTGGGTGCTGCCTTCGTCGCAAAGTGGGCGATGAACGGATTTACGGGCGAAGGCATCAGCAGCATGGCGCTGCAGCAGGGAGGATTAGGACTGGTGTTAACGACATTGATCATCACCGCCCCGCCGATGGCCGCTGCCTTCTTCCAGGGTACGCTGGGCCAGTTCACGGCGTATTCTGCCCTGGGGCAGCTGGATCGAGGCGGTCAGTCAGCTCCGGCGGCTGGGCGGCCTTATGAGCCGGGGGCGCCGGCTCCTGACACTAATAAAGGGAGGGATCAATTCAATCCGTCTGGACAGGGATCTAGGCAATCTCAATATGCAAATAACGATACCGACACTGCTCCTAGCGGAAGATTTGGTAAAGCTAATTCAACTTCCTGATCAGTTAGTCCATAAAGTTTCAGGTAGCTCATAAAGACTAGAATCGGGGTTTTATGAAATTATTTATTTTACTAATTTTTCTGTTTAGTTCCTCAGCTGCCTGGGGACAGACTGCTTGCCCAAGCGGTGTGGCTCCTGGAAGCCCTCAGTGTGGGCCAGATTCTGGTACATCGAGAGGTGATATCCCTCAACCGCCTCCTAGGCCCACCGGTGAGTGGCTCAAAACATGGGGAGCCATTGCTAGCTCGGATAATGGAGACATCGGAAGTAGCACTGGCAAGCTTTCCGAGAATGAAGCCAGAGTGGAAGCCTTAAAGGTATGCTCAGACTTTGGAAATTCTGATTGCAAGGTGAATTTCACGTACAAGAATCAGTGTGTCGCTGTTGTGCAGGCTGCAAAGGGCCGGACTGGTGGGAAAATTATCAGTGCAGCAACTGAAGAGATAGCAAAAAAAGATGCTCTTGATGAGTGTTTAAAAGAATCTGGTGCTAAGTGTTACGTCAGAGGTACGGATTGTTCCAAGCCATTTTTTAGGAAATTCTAATCCAAAAGCGTAAGATGGATTATTATTTAGAATAAATGGCTGGTTTTTAGTGTGAGCGCCATATTTATTCGGAAAAAATTATTTTATCTTTTTTAAAGTGAAGGTGTTGTCCTTTTATGGTTAGGTGTACTGATTTTCCTGATCCATTCTTTGAAGTGCTAGCTTGACCTAACTTGGCGGGGTTTTGATGCCTATTTTTTTCAGAAGGGTAAATCTGGTCTTCGCGGGAGCTGTGTTTTTATTTTTTGCAGCTTGCAAGCAAGAGTCCATGTCGGAAGTGGCTGATGACATTTCCAAGCACTCTCGAAATTTGGGGCAGAATGTAGATTCTGTGAGTCATGCTCAAGGTGCTGAAAGCATCACGGATAAGCAAGAGCGTATTGCCCGCCAACAAGATGAGCTCCTGGAGCAGGCACTTAACAGCGACCAGCAACGGCAACGTGGTGACCTAGCGAAAGATATAAAGCTGCGATCTTCATACGTTCAATGCGTTAAAAATGCAGGCGCGGTCGTTCCGGCATTGATGGAGTGCAATAGTCAAGAATATGCTTATCAGGATGCTCGCCTGAATGCGGCTTATAAACGCCTCTTGAACAGATGGCCGGCAGAAAAGAAAGATCGGCTAAAGCAAGAGGAGCGCGATTGGATAAAGTGGCGGGACACACTTTGCAAATCGAATGGTGCGCTCGGTGGCGGGCAGGCGGAAGAATTGGAAGACACTTCTTGTAATTTGAATGCGACCGCGCAACGCGCCGAAGAACTGGAGAAGCGCTAATCATCCGGTTTTATAATGAACTGGTCAAATGCGAGGGTTTAACGATGGCAACTATGGATGGATGGCATTTGGGTATGACGTCTGCGCGGCATGAAAGTGGTCGGCGCGGTGTAGAGACAATCTCTACGGGTAAGGGAGACCACGGCGGCGTTTCTTACGGGGCTTATCAGCTTTCCTCTAAATCAGGCTCTCTACGAGAGTACTTGGATCCGTAAGCTCCCCCGTCAAGCAGGCACTTCAAAAGTAGAGCTTTCGGCGTACTTGTTGCGGTACTCGACCGGGGTCATTCCGCCGAGCGAATCATGGGATCTTGCTTGGTTGTAGTCGATCATCCACCAGTGGGCGGCTTCGCGCACCTCGTCGAGGCAGGCGAAGAGATTCAGGTCGAGCACTTCCTCGCGGAACGTACGATTGAAGCGCTCGATGAAGGCATTCTGATTTGGCTTTCCCGCTGGATGTACTGCAGTGCGACGCCATTGGTCTTGAGCCAGCTGGTGAACGCTTCGCCCAGGAACTCGGGGCCGTTGTCCGAGCGCACCACCTGCGGCAAGCCATGATCGCGTTTGATCTGGTCGAACACGCACAAGCCGTTGCGAGTTGATCGAGGTGTCAACCTCGATGTGCAGCGCCTCGCGATTGAAGTCATCCACCACGTTGAAGGTGCGGAAGCGTCGTCCGCATGCCAGCGCATCGCTCATGAAGTCGACCGACCAGACCGTGTCTGGCAGCCTCGGCACGTAGAGCGGCACCCGCTCACGCTTAGGAAGGCGACGCTTTGCAGCGCGGCGTAGGTTGAGCTTCATGGCCTTGTAAACGCGATAGATGCGTTTGGGATTCCAACCTGGTTGCTGCTTGCGAAGGTAGTCGCTGCACTTCCAGAAGCCACGACTGGGGTGCGCTTCAACGTAACGCGCGATCTCGGCAATCAGCTCGGCATCGCGCACCGTCCAGTCCAGAGGCGGTGCATACCAAGCGGCACGCGACAGCCCGACGCATGCACAGGACCGGCGCAACGGCCGCGCGTGGACCTCGATAAGGAACCGCACCGCCTCGCGTTTACGCGCCGGCCCTAGAGTTTTTTTGCGATCAGGTCCTTCATTGCCGCGTTGTCGAGCGCCAACTCGGCATACACCCGTTTGAGCTTGGCGTTCTCGGACTCGAGCTCCTTGACCCGCCGCAGCTCGGACGCCTCCAAGCCGCCGTACTTGCTCTTCCACTGGTAATAGGTCGCCGTGCTGATGCTGACTTGGCGACAGATGTCTTTGACTGGAACGCCTGCGTCGGCCTGCTTGAGCGTGGCGATGATCTGTGTCTCGGTGAACTTCGATGTACGCATGGAACCTCCTGACTTGGGAACGATGCCAGAAAGATCTACTTATGCGGTGTATGCGGATCGGGGGAGCTTACGCATTGATCGAGCAGACGGCCACTCGCGACGATTACATGGAAGGGCTCAAGCTCACCGACGCCGAATACCAGGTTGTGGTGTCGCTGCGACGCCACCCAATTTTGACCAAGGCCTCGCGATCTGTCCGCAAGAGCAATGAATACGTATGCACGTCCGCGCCCAAAGAGTGCCACGCCGCTAGGCTAACGCCCTTAGTCGGTGGCCGTGTTGGCTGCCAGCAGTGGCCCGGGAGGGGCGTGCATGTTGCAGACACCATGGTGGCGCGGGGCCGTCATCTATCAGATCTATCCGCGTAGCTTTCCGGATTCCAATGGCGATGGGGTCGGCGATCTGCCGGGCATCATCGCCAAGCTCGACTACATCGCTGGGCTGGGCGTGGATGCCATCTGGATCTCGCCGTTTTTCAAGTCGCCGATGGCAGATTTCGGCTATGACATCGCGGACTACCGTGCGGTGGATCCGTTGTTCGGAACGCTGGACGATTTCGACCGTCTGCTCGACAGGGCGCATGCGCTTGGCCTGAAGGTGATGATCGATCAGGTGTTGAGCCACACCTCGATCGAACATGCGTGGTTCCAGGAAAGCCGGCAGGACCGGACCAATGCGAAGGCGGATTGGTATGTGTGGGCCGATCCGCGCGAGGACGGAACGCCGCCCAACAACTGGTTGTCGCTGTTCGGTGGTGTGGCGTGGCAGTGGGAGCCGCGGCGCGAGCAGTACTACCTGCATAACTTCCTGGTCGATCAGCCGGACCTCAATTTCCATAATGCGGAGGTGCAGCAGGCAACCCTGGACAATGTGCGGTTCTGGTTGGATCGTGGAGTAGATGGCTTTCGCCTGGACGCGATCAACTTCTGCTTCCATGACGCGCAGCTGCGCGATAACCCGGCCAAGCCGGCCGACAAGCGGGTGGGGCGTGGCTTTAGCGCGGACAATCCGTACGCCTATCAGTACCACTACTTCAACAACACGCAGCCGGAGAACCTGGCGTTCCTGGAGCGCCTGCGTGCGCTGCTCGATCGCTATCCGGATGCGGTAAGCCTGGGCGAAATCTCTTCGGAAGACTCGCTGGCGACCACGGCCGAATACACCGCCAAGGGCCGCTTGCACATGGGCTACAGCTTCGAGCTGTTGGTGCAGGATTACAGCGCGGCGTACATCCGCGGAACGGTCAGCAGGCTCGAGGCCACCATGTTGGAAGGATGGCCGTGCTGGGCCATTTCCAACCACGATGTGGTGCGTGCGGTGACGCGTTGGGGCGGTGAAGATGCGTCGCCTGCGTTCGCTCGCATGGTAGTTGCGCTGCTATGTTCGTTGCGTGGCTCGGTTTGCCTGTACCAGGGCGAGGAGCTTGGGCTAGGCGAGGCGGATGTGGCGTTCGAGGATCTGCGGGATCCGTACGGCATCACGTTCTGGCCGACCTTCAAGGGCCGCGATGGATGCCGTACGCCGATGCCGTGGACCGATGCGCCGTCGGCGGGTTTCACCAGCGGCAAGCCGTGGTTGCCGTTGTCCGAGCCGCATCGTCTGGCTGCAGTGAGTGTGCAGCAGGACGATGCCCAGTCTGTGCTGCGCGCAGTGCGGGCATTTCTGAGTTGGCGCAGGAGCATGCCGGCCCTGCTCGAAGGGGCGATCGCGTTCTACGACATCGCAGAGCCGGTGCTGATGTTCCGGCGTGAGCATGCGGGCCAGGTCATGCTGTTGGCGTTCAATTTGTCTGCAGACATCACCGAGCTGGCACTGCCTGCGGGTGCATGGCGCCAGATCGATGTGCCGGGGGTGGAGCGTGGCGTGATCGAGCATGGCCGCGTGCGCTTGCCGGGGCATGCTGTGGTTTGCGCAATGGGCGGGCAGTGACGCGGTCGCTTCACAGAGAGCTTTATGAGCATGTTTGATTGATACCGGCGAGACATCGTCGAACAACGGCTGGCTGACCCACACCCTGGCGCGACGGCCGGATGCCTCGCTTTTTGTGGTGGGTTGTGAGAGCCGAGTTAGCGTGCATGCGACGCGCGGTGCCTGGTCGGCAAGTCAAGATAGGTTATGGAGTGGTGCCGCCGCAGGAGATGGTGATGTATCTCTTCTCGGTTCATCAATTTCAGGGAAGCGGCTGCCTGATGAAGATCGATTGCAAAAGCGACACTCTGGGGCGATGACGTGGCTGAATTTCCAGAGGATGTCTTGCGCTAGGAACTGCAGGAAGCAAAGTGTGCGTGTGTCGGCATTGCGCCCGATCCTTCCAACCTGTACCGAAAGATTCGACCCGAATGGGAGATGCGGTTCAAAGAAAAGCCGCCGGTGTCTAGCCGGCGGCTTTTCTTCGTTGGAGATTTTGAGGTTCTAGAGCGAGACATTTTGACTGCATTCCGCGTAATAGACCATCGCTCCTGACGGGAGATCTACCAACAGGTGAAAGCAGGGCTTCTTGGATGCTGAGGGAATTGGCGTGGAATCCGTACCCTCACCCCAAGCCCTCTCCCGGAGGGAGAGGGGCAAACAGCCCGCTATCTGTTCCTGCAATGGCTCAGAACTTGTAATTCACACCCAACACAATGGTGCGGCCCCACTCGATGTATTCCAGTGGACGGTCCTTGGTTTCTGCGTACGTGCGATACGGCGAGTTGCTGAGGTTGCTGGCCTGCAGCAGTAGGGTCAGGCCGGACAGGCTGCTGGCTTCGCTGAAGTTGTAGCTGATTTGTGCGTCGGTGATGTTTTCGCCGACCACGTAGCGCAGCGTGCGGTTGCCGTTGAAATTGCCGATTTCGCCGATGAAGTCCGAGCGCCGGCGCTGGCTGACACGTGCTTCAAAGCCCTTGTGCTCGTAGTAGGCGGTCAGGTTGTAGACGCGCTTGGACAAGCCGGGCAGGCTGATTTCACCGTCGCCCACGCTGGAGGCGCTTTCCGGGTCGCGGATCTTGACGTCGCTGTCGTTGAAGGTGGCGCTGGCCTGGATGCCGAAGCCTTCCAACGGCGCGAAGATCAGCTCCAGCGGCAGCGAGGCGGTGAGTTCGACACCGCGCAAAGTGCCGCCCTTGCCGTTGAACGGGGCGCTGAAGGTGCCGGTGGTCAGCACCGGGGCAGAGCCCGGCGACGGCACGTAGCCGGCCACCAGTGCGGAGAAATCGTAGTTGTCGCGGCTCTGGGTGTAGATGTAGCTCTTGAGGTCCTTGTAGAAGAACGCCGCGGCCACGTAAGCACGGTCGGCAAAATACTTCTCGTAGGAGATGTCCAGGGCATTGGCGCGCCACGGATCCAGCATGGGGTTGCCGCCGCTGGCGCCGGGGCGCCCGGTCGAGGTGTCGACACCGAATTCCAGCGAGGCACGCAGTTGATCCACGCGCGGGCGTGCGACCTGCTTGGCCATCGCAAAGCGCAACGTCTGCTCGTACGGGAACTGGAAGGCCAGGTTCAAGCTGGGCAGCCAGTCGCGGTAGGTCTTGCCATCGTCGATGGGCCGCACTTCGCTACCGGCCGGCTGCGAGGCGTCCCAGTAGTTGGCCTGCGAGGACTGGTCTGCACTTTGCAGCTGCACGCCAATATTGCCGCGCACACCCACTTCGCCCCATTCGGTATTGATGTTCGCACGCAGCCAGGCAGTGGTGATTTTTTCTTCCACCGTCCAGGCCTTGGATACCAGGAACGAGGCGTCGTCGCTGGGGTTGAACAACATGTAGCGCGCCACTGTCGCCGGCACATTCCATGCTGGCAGGGAGCCGAGACCGGCGAAGCCGAGATTGACCGGTGCGTATTGCAGGTCCGCCGCCACCGTGGCCTCGCCCTGCGCGCCCAGGGTGATATTGCCTTCGGGCTGGGTCTTCTGCTTTTCGCGATTGGCGTAGTTGACGCCCACATCCAGATCCGAGAACCAGCTCAGCGCTTCGGGCATCGGGAAGCTGGCCTGCAGGCGCGCGCCCTTGAGCGCGTCTTCCACGCGCGGCACTTTGCCGTAGCCTGAGCCGTAGATGGTGTTGGTGAGGAACAGCTCATCCGGATTGGAATAATTCATGCCCGGCGACAGCTGCGAGAAGCCGTTGCCGACAACCGACACGCCCACGGTGTCCAGCTGCGGCATGGGGGCGCGCTGAAGATTGTTTTCCAGGTTCAGTTCGTCGCGAGTGGCCTTGGAGTAGTTCAGGTCCGCGACGATCTTGACGGAGCCGGCTGTGATTTCGTTGTTCCAGCCGAAGGCGTCGATCTTGTCTTCGCGCTTGTTGTACATGCCACGCACCAACGGATAGACGCCGCTGGCATCGCCGCCGACGAAGGTATTGCGATCGTTGACGCGCACGTTGCTGATGTTCAGGCCGGGCGTGTAGCCGCCGTTGTAGTTGCTCAGGTTGAGCTCGAACTGGTTGGCGGTGTCGATCTGCTCGGCTTCGGTGTGGAAGGCATCGAGCGTGCTGGTCCAGGCATTGGACGGGCGATACTGCAGCGTGGCCATGACGCCGTCGCGCTTCTGATTGCCGGTGCGTCGCAGGGCCTTGATGCCATCGGAGAAATACACGCCATCTGCGACGCCAGGACGCTGCCGCTGCGCGTTGACCTGCTGCCACGGTTCGTACAGGCCCACCTGGTTTTCCTGGATCGGCATGTCGGTGTGCGCGTAACCGATGGTCAGGCCGATGGTGCGGTCTGCGAATTGGTCGATGTAGCTGACATTGAAGCGGTTGCCGTACGGGTCGACGTTGGCGGCCTTGCCCAAGGAGTTGCGCTGATAGCGGCCACCGATGGCGATCACGCGCTCGTTGTAGCTCAGCGGGCGGGCGGTCTGCATGTCCACGGTGCCCGACAAGCCTTGACCGACCAGGCCGGCATCGGGGGTCTTGTAGACGGTGACGCCGCTGACCAGTTCGGATGGATATTGGTCGAATTCCACGCTGCGGTTGTCGCCGGTGCTGACCACTTCGCGCCCATTGAGCAGCGTGGTGGAAAAGTCCGGTGACAGGCCACGTACGCTGATGACCTGCGCACGGCCGGCAACGCGTTGCGCAGCCAGGCCGGGCAGGCGCGCCAGCGATTCGGCGATGCTGACGTCAGGCAGGCGACCGATGTCTTCGGCTGAAATGGCTTCCACGATCGAAGTGGAATCGCGCTTGACCGAGATGGCGCCTTCGATCGCGCGGCGCAAGCCGGTGACCTGGACCTTGTCCAAGTCGGTGACCGCGCCAGCAGTCTGTTCGGACGCGCCTTGTGGGGTGTCGTTTGCGTGTGCAGGCGCTGCCGTTTGCGCGGCGGCCCATGTCGGTGCCATGGCAACGGCCAGGGCGATACTCAGCGCAGAGCGCTTGTGCTTCAACATTTTCCCCTCCCAGGTACATGTTGTTTTTGATTTTTGATCCGGCAGATGCCTGGATGTCATGCGTCGCGTGCCACGATGGACGTCACGACTGCGACGTATGGTAGACACCGCACCTGGGTGCAAACGTGCACTGCATACGTATTCACTGCGGCGTCGCGCGATGAAATCGATTCCATCCAGGGCCATGCCGACAACAGCGCGGTGATTGCGCTCAGCAACGACATGATGCGCGATGCGCAACGGCGCTGGGACTGCTGCGCCGTGCGATCGATCGTGCTGGCTGTGCGCGTTGGCGCCAAAGCGGTGTCGTAATCAGCGTTTGCCACCCACCGGAACAAAGCGAATGGCCTGACCACCACCCGGTGCCAGACGCAGCTCCAACGTATCGGCACTACCGACCTGACGTTCTTCGCGCACGAAGGCGAACGGGTTGCTGGCATAGTCCGCGCCGTCGCCATCGCGATAGATCTGCGCGGTGTAGCGCACGCCAGGTTCGAGAAAGCCCAGCGGCACCCGCAGCAGGCGGCCGTGCTCGTCGGTGATGCTGCCCAGGAACCAGTCGCGGCTGTGCCGGTCCTTGCGTGCGATGGTGACGTAATCGCCCACTTCGCCATTCAGCGCGCGGGTCTGGTCCCAGTCCACCGCGACGTCTTCGATGAAGCGAAACGCATCGCGGTGTTGCAGATAGTGCTCGGGCAGATCGGCGGCCATCTGGATCGGGCTGTAGAGCGTCACATACAGCGCCAGCTGACGCGCCAACGTGCTGGGAACCGCCTGGCCGTTGCGGCCCTTCAGGCTGACGATGCCGGGCGTGTAATCCATCGGCCCGGCGAGCAGCCGGGTGAACACCAGGTTGACTTCGTGCTCGGGCGGATTGGGCGGCTGGCCCCAGGCGTTGTATTCCATGCCGCGCGCGCCTTCGCGCGAGATCCAGTTGGGATAGGTACGGCGCAGCCCGGTGTCCTTGATGGGTTCGTGCGCATTGACCGCGATGTGGCGCTGCGCCGCCTCCTGCACCACGTGCAGGTGGTGACGCGCCATCCATTGCCCGTCGTGCCATTCGCGCAGCGGGTTGCCGCCCGCGGGGTTGCGACGTTCCACCTGGCCGTCGTCGCAGACATAGCCGGTCTTGACCGAGTCCACGCCGAAGCGCGCATACAAGTCCATCGCCTCGGCGATCTGATCTTCGTAATGGTCCACTGCGCACCCGGTTTCATGATGGCCGATCAGATGCACGCCCTTGGCGGCGGCGTACCTGGTTAATGCTGGCAGGTCGAAATCCGGCGTGGACCGGGTGAAATCGAAGCTACCGCCATTGCCGAACCATTCCCCGTCCCAGCCGGGATTCCAGCCTTCGACCAGCACGCCGCGAAAGCCGTGGTCGGCGGCGAAATCGATGTAGCGTTTTGTCGTCGCGGTGGTTGCGCCGTGTTTGGGCCCGGTGGCCCAGGTCTGTTGATTGAGATGCATCGACCACCACACGCCCACGTACTTGGACGGCTTGATCCAGCTCACGTCGCCCAGCTGGTTGGGCTCGTTGAGGTTGAGGATGAGGTTGGATTCCACCAGGCCGGTGGCCTGATCGGCGATCTGCAGCGTGCGCCATGGCGTATCGAAGGGCAGGCTGCGGCGCACCTTCCAGCCTTCGGCAGCCGGCGACAGCTGCGCGCGCAGGCGCTGGTTGTCGGTGCGGCGCAGCCACATGCCGGCGTAGTCGACCAACGCCGCTTCATGCAGTGCGATGTGCAGCCCGCTGTCGGTGCGCAGGGTGAGCGGCGTATGCGCCAGCGCAACCTGATTCAACGGCGTGTGCCGATACAGATATTCGTAGTGGATCGGCTCGCCTGCGGGAATCCACCAGGCATCGGCGGGTTGCGCGATGGCGAACTCGGTCACTTCCTCGTCGATGATCGCCTCGCGTATGCCTGCTTGCTTGGGGAAGTGGTAGCGCAGGCCCAACCCATCGTCGTAGACGCGGAAGATCACGTCAAAGGTGCGCTGCGCACCGTCGCGCTCGCCCAGGCTCACGCGCAATTCGTTGTAGTGATTGCGCACCAGCCGCGTTTCGCCCCAGGGCTGCTCCCAGGTGTCGTCGTGACTTTGACGTGTCTGTGCAAGTACGACCATGCCGCGGTCCAGCCGGCCGTCGCGTAGCTCGAAGCCCAGTCGCGAGCGTTGCACCACCGCCTCGCCCAGGCGCTGCACGCGGTAATAAGGCGTGCCGCCATCCACGTCAAGGCTGACCTGCAACACCTTGTTCGGCGACTCCACGCTGACGGTGGTGACTTCGGCATGCAGCTGCGGCGCAGCACCGCCGAACAGCGTGAGGACCAGCAGCTGGGCGATCCATGCGGCGCCCAGTGTCGAGTGCGCTCGACGTGAAGACAGCGGCATAACACCTCCCAAGGTGACCGTTGCGCAAGCAGTGACTATGCAGTGCATCGCTGTGGATACGCCGTGGTGCGCACTGCTGGAAACCCATGAATACGTATGCAGTGGTGCGGAACAGCGAAGTGCGCGTCTACCATGGCGGACGGCACTTGGGAGGGTCCGCGCCCGTGGCACGTCCGTGCCGCGCACCACAACGCGTGCAACGAGGGAGGAAGGCCGACGGCGCAAGCTGTCTTGCCGCTTCGATGTTGAAGATGATCTGCATGGCTGCAACGCTGGGCGTTGCGGCAAGCTCGCCGGCACTGGCCGACGAACTGGAATTTCAAGGACGCCGGGCCCAAGCGCAGGCGTTGGACGATGGCAGCTTCGTGTTGCGCTGGCCGCAAGGCGAACGCCGCATTGCGGCACAACCGATGCGCACGCACACCGCCAGCCCGCTGTTCGACGCCTTGTTCGCGCTGGCACAGCAGGAAATGGCCGATGACCGGGTCGAGGCGATCCGCGACCCCGCCTTCAACGCTGGCAAGCCGGTGCCGTGCGCCTGCTTCGAAACCGGCGAGCGCTGGCCCTACGTGTGGACGCGCGATGTCAGTTTTGCGGCCGATCTTGCGTTGGCGCAGCTGGAGCCGGAGCGCACGCGCAACGCACTGCGCTTCAAGCTCTCTGCCGCACGCGATGGGCGCACGCCGGGACTGTTCGTGGCGCAGGACACCGGCTCCGGCGGCAGTTGGCCGATCAGTAGCGACCGAGTGGTGTGGTTCTTTGCCGCACGCGGCCTGCTGGACGACAAACCGTTTGCCGAAGAGGTCTGGCAGGCGCTACAGGCAACGATCGCGCAGGACCGCCATGCCGTGTTCGATGCGCAGATCGGCCTCTACCGCGGCGAAACCTCGTTTCTGGATTGGCGAGAACAGACCTACCCGGACTGGACGCGCGAGGACGTGCGCTTCATTGCCGAATCCTTTGCGCTCTCCACCAACGTGCTGCATTACCAGGCATTGCGGCTGGCCGAACAGTTGGCGCGCCAGCATGGCGATGCACGCGCTGCGCAGTACGCGCAGTGGGCCGATGCACTGCGCCAGGCCATCGACGGGCGTTTCTGGGATGCGCGCAGCAGCCAATACGTCAGCTATCTCGGCAGCGCAGCGCATCCGGTGCGCTACGCCAAGGTGGATCTGCTCGGCCTCTCGCTAGGCGTGCTGGCCGATGTGTTTCCGCCACAGCGGGCACGCCTTGCGTTGCGCAATTACCCGATGGTCGCGGGTGGCAGCCCGGTTGTGTGGCCGCAAGAGGCCGCGCAGCCGATCTACCACAACCGCGCTGTCTGGCCGTTCGTCAGTGCCTATGCGCTACGCGCCGCACGCGCGCTGGACGATGCGCCACGCATCGCGTTGGAGCTGCAATCGCTGATGCGCGGTAGCGCGCTGGCGGGCTCCAACATGGAAAACTACGAGATGCAGAGCCTTGCGGTGCACGTGGAAGAGGGCGCACGCAGTGGTCCGGTGGTGAACTCGCCACGCCAGCTGTGGTCGGTGGCGGGCTATCTGTCTGCAGTGCGGGAGGGTGTGTTCGGCCTGTCGGCCGCTGGCAACGTACAGCCGAAGTTGCCGCGGTCCTTGCTACCCCTGTTGTTTGGCGAGGCCAAGCAGATCGTGCTGGAACAGGGCGCACGCCGTTACGTGCTGCAGCGCCCGGCGAACGATACCGGTGAGTTGCTGGTGGCAGGACGCATCGAACGGCAGGGTCAGACCACGCTGGTGCAGTTGGTTGGGCGCAATGCCGACCTCACGCCGCCGCCGCGACCGGAGCAGGTGTTCGCACCGCAGACGCCACAGGCGCCGGTCGCGCAACAGCTCGGCAACACGTATCGCATCGGTATTCCGGAAGGAACAACGCTGTATCTGGACGGCCGCGCACTCGATGCCAGCGCGCACTGGGATCTTCCCGACGATGGCGTGTTGCATATGCTCAGCCTGACCCGGCGGCGCGATGGTCTGGAGTCGCTGCATAGCCCATCGTTGACGCTCGGCCCACTGCAGCGGTTGCCAGGCAGCCAGCGCTGGAGCTGGCGTCCCGCACGTGCAGGCGTGCATCGGGTGTCGCTGCGGTACCGCAACGACAACGGCCCGATCAATACCGGGGTCACCGCCGCGGTCAAACAGCTGGTGCTGGAATGCCCAGGCAAACCCGCGCAATCGCAGGTCATCGTGATGCCGCATAGCGTGGGCGAGCAGCTCTCCACGCAGGTCACTTTCGATGCGGTGGCGGGGCAGGCCTGCACGTTCCGGCTAGAGAACGGCTTCAACATGAGCGCGTTGGCGCACTTTGCGCGGTACAACGGCGGTCGCGGCGGCCGCGATGGCGTGGTCAACGCTGCGCAGGTCAGTGCGTTGTTGGTCGGGCCTGCAGCACGCGTGGAGGTTGCGCCATGACCGCCAAGCCACGCTTGGATTTTTGGCAGATCTGGAACATGTGCTTCGGCTTTCTCGGCATCCAGTTCGGCTTCGCACTGCAGAACGCCAATGCCAGCCGCATCTTCCAGACCCTGGGCGCGCAGGTCGACGACGTGCCCGGCCTGTGGATTGCTGCACCGCTCACCGGCCTGGTCGTGCAACCGGTCATCGGTTACCTGTCCGATCGTACCTGGACTCCGTGGGGTCGCCGGCGTCCCTATTTCATGGTGGGCGCTGTCTTTACCACGCTGGCCTTGCTGGTGATGCCCAACGCGCCGATGCTCTGGGTGGCCGCCGGCACGCTGTGGGTGCTGGATGCATCGATCAACATCTCGATGGAGCCTTTCCGTGCGCTGGTGGGCGACCAGTTGCCGCCGTCGCAACGGCCGACCGGCTATGCAATGCAGAGCTTCTTCATCGGCATCGGCGCGATCGTCGCGAGTTTTCTGCCCTGGCTGCTGACCCATTGGGGCATTGCCAACACCGCGCCGCCAGGCCAGTTGCCCGACAGCGTGCGCTACGCGTTCTACCTCGGTGCAGCGGTGCTGTTCCTGTCGATCACCTGGACGGTGCTGCGCACGCGCGAGTACAGCCCAGAGCAGCTTGCCGGTTTTGACGATGCGCATCCGCCTCTCGCGCAGGCGGTAAGCACTGGCATGGTGCCGACATCCATGGCGAGCGTGCTGTGGTGCGGTCTGGGCGTGTTGCTCGCCGCGGCCATCGCCTGGCAGCACGGCGACCGCATGCTGTATGTGCTGGCCGGGTTGTGTTTCGCCTACGGCGTCTTGCTTGCCTTGGCCCGCATGTTGCCCGCCACCAGCATGCTGGTGGCGATCGTGCAGGACGTGCGCAGCATGCCGATGACGATGCGTCGCCTGGCCTGGGTGCAGTTCTTCTCGTGGTTTGCCTTGTTTGCGATGTGGATCTACACCACTGCCGCGGTGACGCAGGTGCATTTCGGTGCGAGCGACACCGCTTCGGCGGCCTACAACGATGGCGCAAACTGGGTCGGCGTGTTGTTCGGCGCCTATAACGGGTTTGCTGCATTGGCTGCAGTGGTAATCCCGCTGCTGGTGCGTGCGATCGGCTTGCGCTGGAGCCATCTGTGCAATCTGTGGCTGGGTGCCGCCGGCTTGTTGTCGATGCTGGTCATCCGCGACCCGCAGTGGTTGCTGCTGTCGATGCTGGGTGTCGGCTTCGCCTGGGCCTCGATCCTGTCGCTGCCATATGCCTTGCTGTCAGACAGCGTGCCCGCTCCCAAGATGGGCGTGTACATGGGCATCTTCAATTTCTTTATCGTGATTCCGCAGTTGGTCGCGGCCAGCGCGCTGGGCTTTGTGCTGCGCGTATGGCTGGGCGGGCAGCCGATCTATGCATTGGCCATTGGCGGGCTCAGCCTGTTGATTGCAGGGGTGTGCGTGGTGCGGGTTCCAGTGGCCTCGGGAGGGCAATGATGCGCAGTGCGATGTATGTAGCGTTGACGATGTACGCAGGCGTGGCGATGGCGGCGCCTGCAGCCAAGGACTACTACGGCACCCTGGAGCCGTTCGCCGCCGAGGCGGTGTACTTCGTGGTGACCGACCGCTTCGTCAACGGCGATACCGGCAACGACCATCGCGATCAGGGCGGTGCGCATCGCACCTTCGATGTGCCCACACCATGCGCCGACGGCAGCGAGGACAACATCGGCTATCTCGGTGGCGACTTCAAGGGCATCGTCGAGCATGCCGATTACATCCGCGACCTGGGCTTCGGGGCGGTGTGGATCACCCCGATCGTCGACAACCCCGACGAAGCGTTTACCGGCGGCAAGCCGATCACCTGCGGCAGCACGCTCAGCGACCATGGCAAGACCGGCTATCACGGCTATTGGGGCGTCAACTTCTACACGCTCGACGAACATCTGCCCAGCCCGGGCCTGGATTTCGCCGGCTTTACCCGTGCCATGCACGCCAGCAAGCTGAAGGTCGTGTTGGACATCGTGGGGAACCATGGTTCGCCGGCCTACACCATGCCGCAGGCGCAGCCCGGCTTTGGCAAGCTCTACGATGCACAGGGGCGGCTGGTCGCCGACCACCAGAACCTTGCGCCCGCGCAACTGGATCCGCAGCACAACCCATTGCATGCCTTCTACAACACCGGCGGCGGCCTGGCGGAATTGTCCGACCTCAACGAAAACAATCCGGCGGTGCTGGATTATCTGGCCGGCGCATACCTGCAGTGGATGGAGCAGGGCGCCGATGCGTTTCGCATCGATACCATCGGCTGGATGCCGGATCGCTTCTGGCATGCCTTCGTGGCGCGCATACGTGAAAAACGCCCGGGCTTTTTCATGTTCGGCGAAGCCTTCGATTACGACGCCAACAAGATCGCCGGGCATACCTGGACGCGCAATGCCGGCGTCAGCGTGCTGGATTTCCCGCTGAAACAGCAGCTTGCCGCGGTATTCGGTCATGAACAGGCCGGCTTCGAAAAACTCGCCGCGCCCTTGTTCCTGCGTCAAGGGCCCTATGCGAACCCCTACGCGTTGATGAGCTTCTACGACAACCACGACATGGCGCGTCTGGATGCCAGCGATAACGGGTTTATCGATGCGCACAACTGGTTGTTCACCGCCCGCGGCATTCCGGTGATCTATTACGGCTCGGAAATCGGCTTCATGCGTGGGCGTGCCGAACATGCCGGCAACCGCAATTACTTCGGCGTCGAGCGCATTCGTACCGCACCGCAGAGCCCGATCTTCGGCCCGCTGCAACGCATCGCCCAGGTGCGTCGCAACACCCCGGCATTGCAGCGTGGCGTGCAGGTCGATGTGCAGTTGCACGGCAATCAAGCCGCGTTCCTGCGCGTCTATCAGCATGCTGGCACAACCCAAACCGCATTGGTGCTGCTCAACAAGGCCGATACCGCAGCCACCATTCAAGTGACGCGCTTCCTGCAGCCCGGCGCATGGCGCGATGCGATCAATGGCGAGCAGTTGCAGGTGCAGCGTGGTTTCGCAACAGCGGTGCCGGCGCATGGCGTGCGCGTGTTGCTGTCGGATGCGCCGATCACCGACCCGGCCCTGCGCCAGCAGCTCGACCTGCAGATGGCCGAGCAGGCCGCGCGCGACGCGCGCAACAGGTAGGAGCGCATCTGGGCGCGATCAGGCATTACCGGTAACGCGTCGCGCCCGCGGGCGCTCCTACGACGCACCCAGCGGGTTGCGAGATCTCGCAACCCAACCGGCGCGCTGTCCCGGGTCCCGATCCCGAATCAGCCCCTGACCGCCCCATCCGCCGCTCGACCCGTCATCGCATCGCCGGCCTCTGCGCCGGACGGCGCCCAACCCAGTGGCGGCTGCAGCCCGCTGCTGCGCGAGGAATCGCGTAGCGCCAGGCGCACCGGAATCGTGCGGCTCTGCGCCGCTTCGCCGCGAATCAAGGCAACCAGACTTTCCACCAGCAGTGTGCCGGCCTGCTTGGTGTCCTGCTGCACGGTCGACAACGCCGGCGCAACCGACGCCGCCAACGCAATATCGTCGAAGCCGCTGACCGCCACGTCCTGCGGCACTCGCAGGCCGCGCTCGCGCAGGGCGCGCATCGCACCGATCGCGATCAGATCGCTGGCTGCGCAGACCGCATCGAACGCATTGCCGCTGTCCAGCAGGGCCAGGCACGCGGAGTAACCGGACAACTCGGTGGTGATCGCATCGAACTGCAGCGCCGGGTCGGCTACCAGGCCGTGCTGCGCCAGCGCCGTGGCATGGCCGCGGTAGCGTTCTTCGAATTCGGGGTAGTGGTTGGACGCGTGTCCGAGGAACGCGATGCGCCGGCAGCCCTGCGCCAGCAGATGGTCGGTAATGTCCAGCCCGCCCTGGTAATTGTCGCTGCCGATCGAAATGCCGGGCTGGCCGGGCAGGGCCGCGCCCCAGCGCACGAAGTGGGTGCCTTGCTCGACCAGCAGCTGCAGCCGTTGGCGCGATTGCTGATAGTCGCCATAGCCCAGCAGGATGATGCCGTCGGCCTTGTTGCTGTCTTCATAATCGGCCTGCCAATCCTTGGACAACTGCTGGAACGACACCAGCAGGTCGTAGCCCTGCAGCGCGCAGGCACGGGTGATCGAGCCCAGCATCGAATGGAAGAACGGGTTGATCAGCGAGTCGTCGGCAGTGGGGTCTTCGAAGAACAGCAGTGCCAGCGTGCCGGCATTGCGCAGCCGTAGCGAGGAGGCGTTCTTGTCGACCTTGTAGTTCAGCTCGCGGGCGATGCGCAGGATGCGCTTGCGGGTTTCCTCGTTGACCATCGGGCTGCCGCGGAGTGCGCGCGACACGGTCGGCTGCGACACGCCGGCCAGGTAGGCGATATCCAGCGAGGTGGCTTTACCCTTGATGGTCATGATTGGCAACGGCAGGACAGGTGGCCGGCATCATGCCATGCGCCTGCCAGCGCCGTGCCGCCGTACGCAGCGGGCGTCTGATTGGTTTACCATTCATGCCCAAGACCCCCTGCGAGAAGGTGGCCCGCGCCCCGCGCCGGCCCAGCGTGCGACATGAGCACTACCACCGCCCACCGCTGATCCCTGCCTGCGCCAGCGCGCAGAGCGCCTGCATGGCGCCGTCTTGCCTCACGTCCCGCATTCTCCTCCGATCCTGTCCAGCAATGGCCAGATCTCCCATGGCAGCCGACCGCTGCAGCCAGACCAGACCTCATTCTTGCCCATGATCAATATCACGCTCCCCGACGGCAGCCGCCGCGAATTCGAATCCCCCGTCTCGGTGATGCAGGTCGCCCAGTCGATCGGCGCCGGCCTGGCCAAGGCCACCATCGCCGGCCAGGTCGACGGCCAGCTGGTCGATGCCAGCGACGTCATCGACCACGACGCCAGCCTGCGCATCATCACTGCCAAGGACGCCGAGGGCGTGGAGATCATCCGCCACTCCTGCGCCCACCTGGTCGGGCACGCGGTCAAGCAGCTGTATCCCGAGGTCAAGATGGTGATCGGCCCGGTCATCGCCGAAGGCTTCTACTACGACATCTACAGCGAGCGCCCGTTCACGCCCGAAGACATGGCCGCGATCGAGCAGCGCATGCAGGAACTGATCGCGCAGGATTACGACGTGATCAAGAAGGTCACTCCGCGCGCGGAAGTGATCGAGGTATTCGCCCAGCGCGGCGAGGAGTACAAGCTGCGCCTGATCGAGGACATGTCCGAGGACATCACCGCGATGGGCCTGTACTACCACCAGGAATACGTGGACATGTGCCGCGGCCCGCACGTGCCGAATACGCGCTTCCTCAAGGCGTTCAAGCTGACCCGCATCTCCGGCGCCTACTGGCGCGGCGACGCCAAGAACGAGCAGCTGCAGCGCATCTACGGCACCGCCTGGGCCGACAAGAAACAGCTGGACGCCTACATCCTGCGCATGGAAGAAGCCGACAAGCGCGACCATCGACGCATCGGCAAGGCGCAGGACCTGTTCCACCTGCAGGAAGAAGCGCCCGGCCTGGTGTTCTGGCACCCCAAGGGCTGGTCGCTGTGGCAGGTGGTCGAGCAGTACATGCGCAAGGTCTACCGCGACAGCGGCTACGGTGAAGTGCGCTGCCCGCAGATCCTGGACGTGTCGCTGTGGCAGAAATCCGGCCACTGGGACAACTACCAGGACGCGATGTTCTTCACCGAATCGGAGAAGCGCACCTACGCAGTCAAGCCGATGAACTGCCCCGGCCACGTGCAGGTGTTCAACCAGGGCCTGCATAGCTACCGCGACCTGCCGATCCGCTACGGCGAGTTCGGCGCCTGCCACCGCAACGAGCCCTCCGGCGCGCTGCATGGCATCCTGCGCGTGCGCGGCTTCACCCAGGACGACGGGCACGTGTTCTGCCTGGAACCGCAGATCGAATCCGAAGTCACCGCTTTTCACCAGCAGGCGCTGGCGGTCTACACCGCGTTCGGCTTCGACGACATCCAGATCAAGATTGCGCTGCGTCCGGAAAAGCGCCTGGGCGACGATGCCACCTGGGACAAGGCCGAGGCCGCGCTACGCAGCGCGCTGGGCGTGTGCGGGGTGGAATGGCAGGAACTGCCGGGCGAGGGTGCCTTCTACGGCCCCAAGATCGAGTACCACCTCAAGGACGCCATCGGTCGCACCTGGCAGCTGGGCACCATGCAGGTCGATTTCATGATGCCGGGCCGTCTCGGCGCCGAGTACGTGGACGAGAACAGCCAGAAGAAGCATCCGGTCATGCTGCACCGGGCCATTGTCGGCTCGATGGAGCGTTTCATCGGCATTTTGATCGAACACCACGCCGGTGCCTTCCCGTCCTGGCTGGCCCCGGTGCAGGTCGTTGTCGCCAACATCACCGATGCTCAGGCTGAATATGTCGACTCTGTGCGGAAAACCCTTGCAAATCAAGGCTTCCGTGTCAGCGCCGATTTGCGTAACGAGAAGATCGGTTATAAGATTCGCGAGCATACGCTGCAACGCGTGCCATATCTGCTCGTGGTCGGCGACCGCGAGAAGGAAAATGGCGCTGTCGCCGTGCGGACCCGTTCAGGCGAGGACCTTGGGACCATGACGGTCTCGGCCTTCATCGAACGTCTGCAGGCAGAGCAGGCAGCGTGAGCCAACCCCGGCCGGTCTGGATGATCCGGATGCGCCGGTTCGATTCCTCTGGGAGATTGCAATATCAGTACCCCTGACAACAAACAGAACCGCAAGAACCAAGAAATCCGTGTGCCGCGCGTTCGCGTGATCGGCAGCGACGGTGAGATGGTCGGCGTGTTGTCGCGCGACGAAGCGCTCGCCAAGGCCGAAGAAGAAGGCCTGGATCTGGTCGAAATCCAGCCGCAGGCCGATCCGCCGGTCTGCAAGATCATGGATTTCGGCAAGTTCAAGTTCGAGCAGCAGAAAAAGGCCAACGAGGCCAAGAAAAAGACCAAGCAGGTCGAGATCAAGGAACTCAAGTTCCGCCCGGTCACCGACGAGGGCGACTACCAGATAAAGCTGCGCAACATGCGCCGCTTCCTGGAAGAGGGCGACAAGGTCAAGGTCAACATCCGCTTCCGTGGCCGTGAAATGAGCCACCAGGAGCTTGGTCGCGAAATGGCGGCGCGGATCGAGGCCGATCTGGGCGACGACATCGTCATCGAGTCGCGTCCTCGCCTGGAAGGGCGCCAGATGGTCATGATGATCGCGCCCAAGAAGAAGGTCTGAGGGTCCGATTCGGCGCTGCAACGGGCCCGGCCGGTCCGTTGCGTCGCAAGCTCAACGATTTGCAACAATTCCCGTTAACGGGTAGACTGCGCGGCCCGGTTTTACCGGGGCGCCGTGCGAGTGGCACCAGGACCTGTCCGGATCGTGTTCGATCAAGGACTTACAAGCAGGCAAGGGCAAGGATGGAAAGCGTGGTCGCAAGACTGCCGCCCGTGTCAGTGACAAAACACCATCAAGGACATTGCAATGCCCAAGATCAAGACCAACCGGGCGGCGGCCAAGCGTTTCCGCAAGACCGCCTCCGGCAAGTACAAGTGCGGCCACGCAAACCGTAGCCACATCCTCACGAAGAAAGCGACCAAGCGGAAGCGCAACCTGCGGCAGACGAATCACGTCCGTGCCGAGGACGCAGGCCGTCTCGATCGTATGCTTCCCTATCTCTGAGGACTGAACCATGGCACGAGTAAAGCGTGGTGTGCAGGCGCGCCGCCGCCACAAGAAAATTCTGACCCTGGCGAAGGGCTACTACAACGCTCGCCGCAAGGTCTTCCGCGTTGCCAAGCAGGCGGTCATCAAGGCACAGCAGTACGCCTACATTGGCCGTAAGCAGAAGAAGCGTAATTTCCGCTCGCTGTGGATCACCCGCATCAATGCGGCTGCCCGCATCAACGGCTTGAGCTACAGCCGTTTCATGAATGGCCTGCTCAAGGCTGGCATCACCCTGGACCGTAAGGTGCTGGCCGATATCGCCGTGCACGACGCCGCCGGTTTTGCCGCGCTGGCCGAGAAGGCAAAGGGCGCGCTGGCGGCATAGTGCGAGTCCCTCGCAAGAGCCCGCACATCCATGTGCGGACTTTTGACAGGGTAGTTTCTCGTAGGGGCTTGCACATTCTTGTGCCGGCTTCTGATGAGGACAAAGCAGATATGCAGGGGGAAGGGCGCGAGTCCTTCCCCTTTTGCGTTTTTGCGAAGTCGCCAAGCGGGCGATGACAGAGCGATGCAGTGACAATGCGTTCCGGTGTATCCGGAAACACCGTTCGGCTAGCAGTTGAGGCGCAAGTGCAATGAGTGAGATTCAATCCCTGACCGAGCGCGCGCTGGCCGATGTTGCCGCGGCGCAGACGCCGGACCAACTGGAAGCCTTGCGTGTCGCATTGCTGGGCAAGAGCGGCAGCATTACCGCCCAGCTCAAGCAGCTCGGGACGTTGCCGGCAGAGCAGCGCAAGGCGGCTGGCGAGGCGATCAACCTGTCGCGCGATGCGCTGACCGCGGCGTTGTCAGAACGCAAACACACCCTGGAAACCGCCGCGCTGGATGCCCGTCTTGCCGGCGAGCGCATCGATGTCACCTTGCCGGGCCGCCGCAGCGAGCGCGGCGGTCTGCACCCGGTGACGCGCACGCTGGAGCGCATCGTCGAAATCTTCGCCCGGCTCGGTTACGAGCTGTCGGACGGCCCGGAAATCGAGGACGACTGGCACAACTTCGAAGCGCTGAATTTCCCGCCGCACCATCCTGCGCGCGCGATGCACGACACGTTCTATTTCGGCGACGGACGCCTGCTGCGCACCCATACCTCGGGCGTGCAGGTGCGCTACATGGATGCGCACAAACCGCCGCTGCGCATGATCGCGGCCGGCAAGGTGTATCGCTCCGATTCGGATCAGACCCACTCGCCGATGTTCCATCAGGTCGAAGGCCTGTTGGTGGACGAGCATTCCAACTTCGCCGACCTCAAGGGCACCTTGTCCGAGTTCGTGCGTGCGTTCTTCGAACGCGATTTCGAAATGCGTTTCCGCCCCAGCTATTTCCCGTTCGTGGAGCCGGGCGCTGAAGTGGATATCGCCTGGCAGCAGCCTGACGGCAGCACGCGCTGGCTGGAAGTGCTGGGCTGCGGCATGGTGCACCCCAACGTGCTGCGCAGCGTCGGTATCGACCCTGAGCGCTACACCGGCTTCGCCTTCGGCCTGGGCGTGGAGCGCTTCGCGATGCTGCGCTATGGCGTCAACGACCTGCGTGCGTTCTTCGAGAACGATGTGCGTTTCCTTAGGCAGTTCGCCTGATGGCGGGAATCAGGAGTTGGGAATCGGGAATCGTAAGAGCCATGTGCTCCATCGGTTCGCTCCCCAAGGCCTGACAACCCCGCTTTTGCGATTCCCCATTCCCCATTCCCGATTCTCGGCCTCTCATGAAATTCTCTGAAAATTGGCTGCGCAGCCACGTTCCGATCCAGGCCACGCGCGATGAACTGTCCGCGACGCTGACGGCGATCGGTCTGGAAGTCGAAGAGGTCACGCCGCTGGGCGAGTCGCTTGGTCAGGTGGTGGTGGCGCGTATCGTCGAGGCGGTGCGTCATCCCGAAGCAGATCGTCTGCAGGTCTGCAGCGTCGATGCCGGGCAGGGCGAGCTGATGCAGATCGTGTGCGGCGCGCCGAATGCGCGTGCGGGTCTGGTGGCGCCGTTGGCGCTGGTCGGCGCGAAGATCGGCGAGCTGACCATCACTGCGGCCAAGCTGCGTGGTGTGGCGTCCAACGGCATGTTGTGTTCGGCCAAGGAACTGGGTCTGGACAGCGATGCGTCGGGCCTGTTCGAGTTGCCGGACGATGCGCCGGTTGGGCAGGCGCTGGCCGAGTATCTGGGCCTGCCCGATGCCAGCATCGAGATCAAGCTCACCCCTAATCGCGCCGATTGTTTCAGCGTACGCGGCATCGCCTTCGACGTGGCCGCCGCGTGCGCCAGCGAAGTGGTGGCGTTCGACGCCGTTGCCGTGGCGCCGGTGTCCACGCGCTCGCTGGCGGTGGAACTGGACGCCGGTAAGGATGCGCCGCGCTATTGCGGTCGTGTGATCGAAGGGATCGACCCGGCCGCCAAGACGCCGGTGTGGCTGGCCGAGCGGCTGCGCCGCAGCGGCGTGCGTCCGGTGTCGTTGCTGGTGGACATCACCCAGTACGTGATGCTGGAGCTGGGCCAGCCGATGCACGCATTCGACCTGGAGACCTTGCACGGCCCGATCGGTGTGCGCCGTTCCCGCGCTGGCGAGCAGCTGGCGCTGCTGGACGGGCGCCAGGTCACGCTGGACGACAGTTTTCTGACCATTACCGATGCCGGGCGTGCGGTTGCTTTGGCCGGCTTGATGGGCGGGCTGGACACGCGCGTCACCGAAACCACGCGCAATGTCTTCCTGGAGTCGGCGTACTTCGACCCTGCGGCCATCATGGGGCGCGGCCGCAAACTCGGCCTGCATACCGATGCCGGGCATCGCTTCGAGCGTGGCGTGGATCCGGCATTGCCGCCGCAGGCAATTGAAGTGGCCACGCGCCTGGTGCTGGAACTGGCCGGTGGTACGCCTGGCCCGGTGGTGCATGCGCAGCTGCCGGAGCATCTGCCGCAGCCGGTCCATATCCGCTTGCGCCGCGCGCGCATTGCACGCGTGCTCGGTATCCAGATCGACGATGCCGACGTCGTGCGCATGCTGCGTGCGCTCGGCATGCACGTCGAGGCGGTTGCCGAAGGCTGGGAAGTGATGGCGCCGAGCCGTCGCTTCGACATCGCCATCGAAGAAGATCTCATCGAAGAGCTGGCGCGTATCCACGGTTACGACCGGGTGCCGACCACGCTGCCTGGTGGCGCCAGTCGCATCGCGATGCCAAGCGAAACCCAGCTGGACGAGCTCAGCGTGCGGCGCCAACTGGTGGCGCGCGAGCTGCAGGAAACCATCAATTACGCTTTCGTCGATGCCGCCTTGCTGGAGCGTTGGCAGCTCACAGAAGGGCTGGTGCCGCTGGCAAATCCGCTCAGTGCGGAGTTGGCGATCATGCGTCCGCGCCTGTTGCCGGGACTGGTCGCCACCTTGGGCCGCAATGCTGCACGTCAGGCTGGGCGGGTGCGCTTGTTCGAATTGGGCAAGGTGTTCGCGGCTGCGGCCGATACCGGTGCAGCACCTGGGGAATCGCAGCACGTTGCCGCGGCGGTGTGCGGCGATGCGCTGGCGCTGCAGTGGGGCGAACCAGCGCGCAAGGTG
Source organism: Xanthomonas citri pv. citri (assembly GCF_000961215.1). Classification (NCBI taxonomy): domain Bacteria; kingdom Pseudomonadati; phylum Pseudomonadota; class Gammaproteobacteria; order Lysobacterales; family Lysobacteraceae; genus Xanthomonas; species Xanthomonas citri. The sequence continues at coordinate 3,038,082 of NZ_CP008998.1, read as the reverse complement.
GATTTCCACGATTTGAAGGGCGACCTGATGGCACTGGCTGCGGCCAGTGGCGCGCAGCTGGAGTTCCAGCCGTCGACGCAGCCATTCGGGCACCCGGGCCGGTCGGCCGATATCTATCGCGAGGGCGTCTGTATCGGCTGGATCGGGCAGGTGCATCCGCGTCTGGCCAAGGCGCTGGACATCGACGTGGACGTGATCGCGTTCGAGTTGCAGCTAATGCCCTTGGTCCAGCGGACCTTGCCGCGCGCCGGCGAGCTGTCGCGTTTCCCCTCGGTGCGCCGCGATCTGGCCTTCCTGGTGCCCGACGAGGTGAGCTGGGCGGCAGTGTCGGCCAGCGTACGCACCACGGTCGGGCCATTGTTGCGTGAGGTGCAATTGTTCGACCGCTATGTCGGGCAAGGGGTCGAGCCAGGTTTCAAGAGTCTTGCTATGGGCTTGATTTTGCAGGATAACTCGCGCACTCTCACCGACCGGGACGTCGATGCGGTCGTCGCCGATGTGGTGGCCGTGATCGAGCGCGAGCATCGCGCCCGGATCCGGAGTTGAGGCGGTAACCAGGGGGTTGGCATGGCATTGACGAAAGCGGAGATGGCCGAACGTCTGTTCGACGAGGTCGGTCTGAACAAGCGTGAGGCAAAGGAATTCGTCGACGCGTTCTTCGATGTGCTGCGCGATGCGCTGGAGCAGGGCCGTCAGGTGAAGCTGTCGGGTTTCGGCAACTTCGATCTGCGGCGAAAGAACCAACGGCCCGGTCGCAATCCCAAGACTGGCGAAGAAATTCCGATCTCGGCACGGACGGTCGTGACGTTCCGCCCTGGCCAAAAACTCAAGGAACGGGTGGAGGCTTATGCTGGATCCGGGCAGTAATCGCGAGCTACCGCCGATCCCGGCCAAGCGCTATTTCACCATTGGTGAGGTGAGCGAGCTATGCGACGTCAAGCCGCATGTGCTGCGCTATTGGGAAACCGAGTTTCCCAGCCTGGAGCCGGTCAAGCGGCGCGGGAACCGGCGCTACTACCAGCGCCATGACGTGCTGATGGTGCGTCAGATCCGCGGGCTGCTGTACGAGCAGGGCTATACCATCGGTGGTGCGCGCTTGCGTCTGGAAGGCGAAGGCGCCAAGAGCGAGTCGGCGCTGAGCAATCAGATCATCAAGCAGGTGCGGATGGAGCTGGAAGAAGTCCTGCAACTGCTGCGCCGCTAGGAAAACGTTTCACAAAGCCGCTATAATCGCAGGCCGCCTCGCGGCGGAACGCGGCATCTTCGGGGTATAGCGCAGCCTGGTAGCGCACTAGTCTGGGGGACTAGTGGTCGTCGGTTCGAATCCGGCTACCCCGACCAAACATCAAGCCCATGACGTCCTGTCATGGGCTTTTTTGTTGCGCCGCAACATTGCATTTTTGTGGCTGCGACCTCTTGGGCGGATATGCATATCGGCATATCGCGATGCAGCATGAACGGCGCACTAGCGTCCACTTTCTGCAGTCCGGTTCGCTATGGACTTGGATCACGCAATGGTGCTAAGTGTCCGAAAACACTCCGAAACATTTTCTCCAGATTCAAACGTGGATCACGGTTCGTTAACGCGATATCGACGAACTTGAATAAATAGGCCAACGCTGTCAAAAAAATGGCGTGCGGTCTCTTGCGGTGCGATTTTTCTGTGCGATAGTGCAGTGCAACACGCGTTACCTGTCGTGATCCCGATGTCCTGGGATGAATCCTCTGTCGTACGTTCGTGCTGGCGCGTTTGGCCGGTTGAATGCTGCGCGAGCTCCTGTCCCACCCAACCGAGGCAGCCAGCCACACGCATGAAGAAACTGATCGGACGATTTTGCCAAGCGCTCAGCCTGGCGTTGATCTGCTCGATGACACTGGGCGCTTGCAGCACCGGTAAGGACATGGCGACCTCGTTGCCGCTGCCTGACCCGCTCGCAATGTCGGCAGTGCAGCCCGAGTATCGGCTTTCGCCAGGCGACCTGTTGCTGGTCAAGGTCTTCCAGATCGACGATCTGGAGCGGCAGGTCCGTATCGATCAGAACGGCCATATTTCGTTGCCGCTCATCGGCGATGTGAATGCGGCCGGCATGGGCGTCGGTGAGTTGGAAAAGATGGTGGCCGACCGGTATCGCAACGGTTATCTGCAAAATCCGCAGGTGTCGGTGTTCGTGCAGGAATCCAACGGCCGTCGCGTCACCGTGACCGGGGCGGTCGACGAGCCGGGCATCTATCCGGTGATCGGCGCCAATCTGACCTTGCAGCAAGCCATTGCGCAGGCCAAGGGTGTGAGTACGGTCGCCAGCCGCGGCAATGTCATCGTGTTTCGCATGGTCAACGGGCAAAAGATGCTCGCGCGGTTCGACCTGACCGAAATCGAGAAGGGCACCAATCCGGATCCTGAGATCTATGGCGGCGACATCGTCGTGGTGTACCGCTCGGATGCGCGCGTGTGGTTGCGCACCATGCTGGAACTGACTCCTCTTGTGATGGTGTGGCGCGCTTACCGATGAGCATGAATTCCGACAATCGTTCCTCTTCGTCGCAGCGTCATGGGCATCTCGAACTTGCCGATGTGGGGTTGCTCGATTACTGGCGCGCCCTGGTATCGCAGCGTTGGTTGATTATCGCGATCGCACTGGCGGCATTGTTGCTGGCGCTGGCCATCACGTTGCTCATGCCGGAGAAGTACCGCGCGACCAGCACGCTGCAGATCGAACGCGATTCGCTGAACGTGGTGAATGTCGACAACCTGATGCCGGTAGAGTCGCCGCAGGATCGCGACTTCTACCAGACCCAGTATCAGTTGCTGCAGAGCCGTTCGTTGGCACGTGCCGTGATCCGCGAAGCCAAGCTCGACAAGGAGCCGGCGTTCAAGGACCAGGTGGACGAGGCGCTGGAGAAGGCCGCGGCGAAGAATCCCGAAGCGGGGAAATCGGTCGATTCGCGTCAGGCGATCGTCGAGCGCAGCCTCACCGACACGTTGCTGGCCGGTCTGGTGGTCGAGCCTATCCTCAATTCGCGCCTGGTCTACGTCAATTACGATTCCCCGGACCCGGTGCTGTCGGCCAAGATCGCCAACACGTACTCAAAGATGTTCATCATCAGTACGCAGGAACGCCGCATGAAGGCGTCCTCGTTCGCGACCAAGTTCCTTGCCGAGCGACTGGAGCAGTTGCGCAGCAAGGTCGAAGACTCGGAAAAGTCGCTGGTTGCATACTCGACCGACGAGCAGATTGTGTCGGTGGGCGACGACAAACCTTCGTTGCCGGCTCAGAACCTGACCGATCTCAACGCCTTGCTCGCTTCTGCGCAGGATGCCCGCATCAAGGCCGAGGCCGCCTGGCGCCAGGCAGCCAGTGGCGATGGCATGTCGTTGCCGCAGGTGCTCAGCAGTCCGTTGATCCAGAGCCTGCGTAGCGAGCAGGTGCGTCTCACCGCCGAATACCAACAGAAGCTATCGACCTTCAAGCCGGACTACCCGGAAATGCAGCGTCTGAAGGCGCAAATCGAAGAGTCGCGTCGGCAGATCAACGGCGAGGTCGTCAATGTGCGCCAGTCGCTGAAGGCGACCTACGATGCGTCGGTGCATCAAGAGCAGTTGCTCAACGAGCGCATCGCCGGTTTGCGGAACAACGAGCTGGATCTGCAGGGCCGCAGCATTCGTTACAACATGCTCAAGCGCGACGTCGACACCAACCGCCAGCTCTACGATGCGCTTCTTCAGCGCTACAAGGAAATCGGCGTGGCAGGCAATGTTGGCGCCAACAACGTGACCATCGTCGATACCGCAGATGTGCCTACGTCGAAGACTTCGCCGAAACTGAAATTGAACCTCGCCTTGGGCCTGATCTTTGGCGTATTCCTAGGTTTGGCTGTGGCGCTCGTGCGGTACTTCTTGCGCGTCAATGGCCAGGAAACGCGGCTGAACTGACATCGTGATGTTGCAAAACGTTGGTTAATTAAAGTGACAACTGATTCAGCGTGGAAAAGGTGGGATCCCGTATGTTTCGGGCTCCTTCGTTTGAAAGTTTGTCTCTGTTGAAACAAAGGGCTGTCGAGTGATCTGGGGTCGGTAGGTTTACCGCGGTGATCGCTTGGCGGAGATGATTGAAAGCTCGCGTGCGATTCGTAATGTTCCCCCGCATGCGTCGTATCGAGTTTGGAGGACATCCCCATGCTTTTGGCAGACTTGAGTAGCGCGACCTACACAACTTCCTCGCCGCGATTGTTGTCCAAATATTCGGCTGCGGCCGATCTGGTTCTGCGCGTGTTCGACCTGACCATGGTGGTGGTGTCCGGTCTGGTCGCTTACCGCATCGTGTTTGGTTCCTGGGTGCCGGCGGCGCCGTATCGGCTGGCGATCGCCACCACGCTGCTGTATTCGGTGATCTGCTTTGCGCTGTTCCCGCTGTACCGCAGCTGGCGCGGCCGTGGCTTGTTGAGCGAACTGATGGTGCTGGGCGGTGCGTTCGGCGGCGTGTTCGCGCTGTTTGCCGTGCATGCGCTGATCGTGCAGGTGGGCGAGCAGGTGTCGCGCGATTGGATCGGCCTGTGGTTCGTCGGTGGCCTGGCCTCGCTGGTGGCGGCACGCACGGTGCTGCGTGGCTTTCTGAACCATCTGCGTACCCAAGGCGTGGACGTGCAACGTGTGGTGGTGGTGGGGCTGCGCCACCCGGTGATGAAAATCAACCACTACCTGAGCCGTAACTCGTGGGTCGGCATGAACCTGGTCGGTTATTTCCGTACCCCATACGACATTGCCGTGACCGAACAGCGTCAGTCGCTGCCGTGCCTGGGCGAGCCGGACGCGCTGATCGACTATCTGAAGGAAAACCAGGTCGAACAGGTCTGGATCTCGCTGCCGCTGGGCGAACGCGACCACATCAAGCAGCTGTTGCAGCGCCTGGACCGTTACCCGATCAACGTCAAGCTGGTACCTGACCTGTTCGATTTCGGTCTGCTGAATCAGTCTGGCGAACAGATCGGCAATGTGCCGGTGATCAATCTGCGTCAGGGTGGTGTGGACCGCGACAATTACTTCGTGGTGGCCAAGGCGCTGCAGGACAAGATCCTGGCCGTCATCGCGCTGCTTGGCCTGTGGCCGCTGATGGCCGCCATTGCAGTGGGCGTCAAGTTGAGCTCGCCGGGTCCGGTGTTCTTCCGCCAGCGCCGTCATGGGCTGGGTGGCCGTGAGTTCTACATGTTCAAGTTCCGCTCGATGCGTGTGCACGACGACCATGGCACGACGATTCAGCAGGCGACCAAGAACGACGCACGTATCACGCGTTTCGGTGCGTTCTTGCGCCGCAGCAGCCTGGACGAATTGCCGCAGATCTTCAACGTGCTGGGCGGCAGCATGTCGATCGTCGGGCCGCGTCCGCATGCTGCTCAGCACAACACGCACTACGAAAAGCTGATCAACCATTACATGCAGCGTCACTACGTCAAGCCGGGCATCACCGGTTGGGCGCAGGTGAATGGTTTCCGTGGCGAGACCCCGGAACTGCGGACGATGAAGAAGCGTATCCAGTACGACCTGGACTACATCCGCCGTTGGTCGTTGTGGCTGGATATCCGCATCATCGTGCTGACCGCTGTACGCGTGCTCGGACAGAAGACCGCGTACTGATGATGGTGGGGAGCGTGCGAGCTGGCGCGTCCGGCGCCGCGGGCGGCTGCATTGCAGCCGCTCCTTTCAAGCGGGCATCTGCATGCTGATTCGAATGAGCGAGGAAACTCGCGTGCGCTGGCATAACCTGCTGATCGAGCTGACGTTGCTGGTCGGCGTGGGTTACAACCTGGTGCTGGCGTTCATCAACGCGAACGTGTTCACCGTGCGGCCGGTGATCACCTACGCGGTCGAGTTCATGGTCTACGCGGCGTGCTTCCTGCTTGGCATGGGTTCGTTGAGCCGCAAGCGCATTGCCCTGATCGTCAGTGGACTCGGGTTGATCGTCACGCTGATGTTCGTGCGGTTTTTGGTGAACTGGCAGATCGACCCCAAGTTCTTCCGCGACGCCCTGGTGGTATTCGCCTTCGTCGTGCTTGGCTCTGCCTACACCGGCTCGGTGCCCAAGCTGTTCATCCGCATGACCATCATCGTCTCATTGGTTGCCGCGTTCGAGCTGGCGATGCCAGTCAAATACGGCGATCTGATCAATCCAAAGAGCTTCTTTGTCAATGCGCGCGGCATGAGCGCCGAAGGCTTTTGGAACGAAGACAGTAATCTGTTCGTCAGCGCCACCCGACCGGGCGAGCGTAACTTCCTGCCGGGCTCCAATCTGCCGCGTGCCTCCTCGATGTTCATCGAACCGGTGACGATGGGCAATTACATCTGCTTTTTCACCGCGATCGTGCTGGTGTTCTGGCGTTGGATGCGACCGGCGGCGCTGATCCTGTCGGTGGGGTTGATCGGCTTCATGATTGTCGCCTCAGACGGGCGATTGGCGGCGGGCACCTGTGTGTTGATGGTGCTGCTGACGCCGCTATTGAAACGGCTGGATCAGCGGCTGGCCTTCCTGGTGTTTCTGCTGGTGATCATGAGCGCATGGCTGCTTGTCTGGGTCACTGGCATCACCGCGTACCAGGACACCACGATGGGGCGCGTGTTCTTCACCGTTTATTCGATGAATAACCTGTCGTTCGAATCGTGGATGGGGCTGGATTTTGCACAGGCGTATCGTTACTTCGACAGCGGCATTTCGTACTTCATCGCATCGCAATCGATCGTAGGCGTGCTGGCCTTCCTGCTGGCCTATTCGTTCCTGCTGCTGATGCCGAGCAAGGAAGGGCAGCTGTTCAAGAACCTGGCGATCTTTGCGTTCGCATTGAGCCTGCTTGTCTCCAACGGCTACTTTTCGATCAAGACCTCGGCGTTGTGGTGGTTCGTCTGTGGTTGCATGTGGCACATGCTGCCGACCTGGTCTGCGTCCGGCACGCAGGCTGTCTTGATCAAGGACGATCCAACGGCAGATGGCGCGCAGTTGCCATTGCCTGCGGGAGCGGCACGATGAGCGTGTCGGCAATGCCGGCATCGCCGTCGGCTTTGCCCGCCGCCAACGCACGGGTTGCAACCAGCGGTCGCGTCCGCGACCCGCGCATCGATGCCACCAAGGCCATTGCGATCTTGCTGGTGGTGTTCTGTCATGCAAAGGGCGTCCCACATGGCATGACCTTGTTCGCCTACAGTTTCCACGTGCCGCTGTTTTTCTTGGTATCCGGTTGGCTGGCTGCCGGTTATGCGTCGCGCAATACCGGCTTGACGCAGACGATCAGCAAGCAGGCACGTAGCCTGCTGCTGCCATACGTCACCTTTTATCTGTTGGGCTATGCCTACTGGTTGCTGACCCGCAATATCGGCGAAAAGGCTGCGCGCTGGGGAAGTCACCCGTGGTGGGAGCCCATCGTGGCGATGTTCACCGGTATCGGCCCGGACCTGTACGTGCAACCTCCGCTGTGGTTTCTGCCGGTCATGTTGGCGACCGTGGTGAGTTACCTGGTCTTGCGCCGCCTGATGTCGCCGATCCTGATCGCAGGGCTGGCATTGATCGTGGCATGGTTCTGGATGAACTGGTTCCCGGCCCAGTACGTGCGGATTTTTTTCGGTTTGGACGTGCTACCGGTGTCGCTGTGCTTTTACGCATTGGGCGCCTTGCTGATCTACCTTTCGCCACGCCTGCCGACATCCTTGGCCGGCAGCGCCCTGGCAACGGTCGTGTTGGCATTGGCGGTGGCCTGGCTGGCCGTCGCCAATGGGCGAATCGACGTCAACATGCTCGAATTCGGACACGATCACGCGCTGTTCCTGGTTAGCGCGTTGCTTGGTTCGTTGATGGTGATCTGCGCGGCGCGGCTGGTACAGAGCTGGGCGTGGCTGCAGTGGATCGGCCGCAACACCTTGCTGATTCTCTGTACGCATATGTTGGTGTTCTTCGTGCTGTCCGGTGTTGCGGCCTTGGCTGGTGGATTCGGCGGCGCGCGTCCGGGGCTTGGTTGGGCGGTCTTCGTCACGCTGTTCGCATTGGCCGCCAGCGTGCCGCTGCGTTGGATCCTGATGCGCTTCGCCCCGTGGGCGCTGGGTGCGCGCCCGGTGGCGGCATGAGCGGCGTTTTGGCATGACAAGCGGATTCTCTTCACTACACGACATGCGTGCGCATCACCTCACGGACGCCAACACGGCGCCTGCGCTGACGCGCGATTGGCAGATCGACGCCGCCAAAGCGCTGGCCATCGCGCTGGTGGTGTTGGGCCATGCCAGCGGCATGCCGCCAGCGTACAAGATGTTCGCTTACAGCTTCCATGTGCCGCTGTTTTTCGTGTTGTCGGGCTGGGTTGGCGAGCGTTTTGGACATCGGGCATTGACGGCGGCATCCGTCGCAAAGCTGGCGCGCACGTTGCTGGTGCCGTATCTCGCTTTTTTCATGGTCGCCTATGCGCTGTGGCTGTTGACTGCTGCGATCGATGGGCATGCGGGGCATCCGCAGACGCGCCCGTGGTGGCACCCGCTCACGGGACTGCTGTGGGCCAATGGGTCACGCCTGTATGTGCTTCCCGCGCTGTGGTTTTTGCCCGCGCTATTTGTCACGACGCTGGCTTACATTGCGTTGCGTGCGCGATTGAGTGCGGCCGCGGTGGCGACGATCAGTCTGCCACTAGCGCTGGCATGGGCGGGGTGGTTTCCTTCGCTGCAGCAGCGTTTGCCGCTCGCGCTGGATGTGCTGCCGGTCGCGCTGTTCTTCATTGCCTTTGGCGGTTGGCTATCGCGGTTCGCCGATGCGCTACGATCGCTGCGCGCGCAGGTGTGGGCGCTTGCCTTGTTGCCGCTAGCCGCACTGTGGTGGTGGCTGGCCGGGTGGAACGGGCAGGTGGACGTGAACAACCTGCAGTTCGGGCAGTCGGCTGCCATCTTCCTGCTGGTCAGTCTGCTCGGAACGGCGATGACGTTTTGCGTCGCCTATTTCATTCGGCGTCTGCGCTGGGTGCAATGGATCGGTACCAACACCTTGCTGATTCTGTGCACGCATACCCTGGTTTTCTTGGTGACCACCAGCGTGGTGGCGCGTACGGGCCTGATCGCACGCAGCGCAATCGGCACACCTGCCTGGGCGTTGGGGCTGAGCGCGTTCGCGATTGCGGCAAGCGTGCCGATGCGCGCGGTGCTGGTGCCGATCGCGCCGTGGATGTTGGGGTTGAAACGCAAATGACGAGTTTTCAGAATCATCAGCCGTCGCAGCAACTGAGTGCGCGCCGCTGGCAAAGGAGAGTGGCGTAATGAAAGTGGTGCATGTCGTCCGCCAATTCCATCCTTCGATCGGGGGCATGGAAGAGGTCGTTCTCAATGTTGCCCGCCAACATCAAGCCACTAGCGCCGATACGGTCGAGGTCGTGACGCTCGATCGTGTGTTCACCGATCCGGGTGCGCAACTTGCGGCGCAGGACACGCATCAAGGGCTGTCGATCCGGCGGATTGGCTATCGCGGCTCGTCGCGCTACCCGCTGGCGCCCTCGGTGCTTGGTGCGATTCGTTCGGCCGATGTCGTGCATCTGCATGGCATCGACTTTTTTTACGACTATCTGGCATTGACCAAGCCGTTGCACGGCAAGCCGATGGTGGTGTCCACGCACGGCGGGTTTTTCCATACCGCCTACGCATCGCGCATGAAGCAGCTGTGGTTCCAGACGCTCACGCGCACCTCGGCACTGGCCTATGCACGCGTGATCGCCACCAGCGAAAACGATGGCGATCTGTTCGCCAAGGTGGTGGCACCGGCGCGGCTGCGGGTGATCGAAAACGGTGTGGACGTAGAAAAATATGCAGGGCAGGGGGCGACCACGCCCGGCCGGACCATGCTGTATTTCGGGCGCTGGTCGGTCAACAAGGGGCTGATCGAAACCCTGGAGTTGTTGCAGGCGGCGCTCAAGCGCGACCCGCAATGGCGGTTGATCATTGCCGGCCGCGAATACGATCTGAACGAAGCGGATCTGCGCAAAGCGATCGCCGAGCGCGGGCTGCAGGACAAGGTGCAGCTGAGCATGTCGCCCTCGCAGGAGCAGTTGCGCGCATTGATGCAGCAGGCGCAGTTCTTTGTGTGCCTGTCGCGGCATGAAGGCTTTGGTATCGCGGCGGTGGAGGCGATGAGCGCGGGCCTGATCCCGATCCTCAGCGATATTCCGCCATTCGTGCGGCTTGCCAGCGAATCGGGCCAGGGCGTGATCGTCAACCGCGACAGGATCGAAGCGGCAGCAGATCAGGTGCAGGCGCTTGCCTTGCAGTCCGACAGCGATTTCGACACCCGTCGCTCGGCGTCCATGGCCTATGTGAGCCGCTATGACTGGAAGCACGTGGTCGGGCGCTACGTCGACGAATACCACGACGCGTTGGGCATTCCGCGCGTGCAGGAGGCTGTGCGATGAGCGCGCCAGCTTCTGCGTCAATGACGCATGCGGCAACACAGCCGCAGGTGACGGTGCTGTTTTCCACCGAAAAGCCCAATGCCAATACCAACCCGTACCTGACCCAGCTCTACGACGCGCTGCCTGCCGCAGTGCATCCGCGTTTCTTCTCGATGCGCGATGCATTGCTGTCGCGTTACGACGTGTTGCATCTGCATTGGCCCGAATACCTGCTACGCCATCCGAGCACTGCCGGCACCTTGGCCAAGCAGGTCTGCGCTGCGTTGTTGTTGCTCAAGCTGCAGCTGACCGGCACGCCGGTGGTGCGCACCCTGCACAATCTTGCGCCGCATGAGGACCGCGGCTGGCGCGAACGTAGCCTGCTGCGCTGGATCGACCGGCTGACGCGGCGCTGGATTCGCATCAATGCGACCACGCCGTCACGTCCGCCGTTCACCGATACGATTCTGCACGGCCATTATCGCGACTGGTTCGCGAGCATGGAGCAGGGCAGCACGGTGCCCGGACGGCTGCTGCACTTTGGCCTGATTCGCCCGTACAAAGGCGTCGAAACCTTGCTGGAGGTCATGCGCGGGGTGGACGATGCGCGTCTCAGCCTGCGTATCGTCGGCAGCCCGGCCACGCCGCAGATGCGCACCTTGGTGGAGGACGCCTGCGCGCAGGATCCGCGGATCAGCGCTTTGCTGGCCTATGTGGAAGAGCCGGTGCTGGCGCGCGAAGTCAGCGCGGCCGAACTGGTGGTGTTGCCGTATCGGCAGATGCATAACTCCGGCACGTTGCTGCTGGCGTTGTCGCTGGCGCGTCCGGTGCTGGCGCCGTGGAGCGAATCCAACGCGGCCATCGCCGAGGAAGTCGGCCCCGGTTGGGTGTTCCTGTATGAAGGCGAGTTCGATGCCGCGCTCCTGACGGGCATGCTGGACAAGGTGCGTGCTGCGCCACGCGGCCCGGCGCCGGATCTCTCGCAGCGCGACTGGCCGCGGATCGGGCAGTTGCATTACCGCACCTATCTGGAAGCGTTGGGCAAGGATGGAGATGCCGCGCTGTGACCGCAGAGACACCTACGATGCCATCTTCCACACCGCCGCCACCGCCACAGCGCAGTCTGGGCTCGCGCGCTGCTGGCGGCGCAGCGGTGACCATGCTTGGCCAGTCGGCCAAGATGGTGGTGCAGTTCGGCGGCATCATTCTGTTGGCGCGCTTGTTGACGCCCTACGACTACGGTCTGATGGCAATGGTCACTGCCATCGTCGGCGCCGCCGAGATCCTGCGCGATTTCGGCCTGTCGGCCGCAGCGGTGCAAGCCAAGCAAGTGAGTCGCGAGCAGCGCGATAACCTGTTCTGGATCAATAGCGGCATTGGTCTGGCGCTGTCGCTGGCGGTGTTCGCCTCGGCGCATCTGATTGCGAACTTCTACAAAGAGCCGGCCCTGGTGACGATTTCCCAGGCGCTGGCGGTCACCTTCCTGATCAATGGCATGACCACGCAGTACCGCGCGCATCTGAGCCGCGGGCTGCGCTTCGGGCAGGTGGCGCTAAGCGATGTCGGCTCGCAGGTGCTCGGTCTTGGCGCAGCGGTTGCTGCTGCGCTGCTGGGCTGGGGCTACTGGGCGCTGGTGGTACAGCAGGTGGTGCAGGCCGGTGTCAATTTCATCATCGCCGCGAGTTGCGCGCGTTGGTTGCCGGGTGGCTACCAGCGTTCGGCGCCGATGCGCGATTTCATGAGTTTCGGCTGGAACCTGATGGCTGCGCAGTTGCTCGGATATGCCAGTCGCAACGTGGGCCAGGTGATCATCGGTTGGCGGACCGGACCGGACGCGCTGGGCTTGTACAACCGCGCATTCCAGTTGCTGATGATGCCGTTGAACCAGATCAATGCGCCTGCCACCAGCGTGGCGCTTCCGGTGTTGTCGCAGCTGCAGGACGACCGCGAGCGCTTCAGCGCGTTCCTGCTGCGCGGGCAGACCGTGATGGTGCACCTGATCTTCGCGCTGTTCGCGTTCGCCTGCGCACTGGCGATGCCGCTGATCGTGCTGGTACTGGGCGAGCAGTGGCGTGAGGCGGTGCCGCTGTTCCAGGTGCTGACACTTGGCGGTATCTTCCAGACGGCGGCCTATGCAACGTATTGGGTATTCCTTGCGCGGGGACTGATGCGCGCGCAGCTGGTGTATTCGCTGGTCAGCCGCGTGCTGCTGATTGCCTGCATTTTCGTCGGCTCGCGCTGGGGCGCGATGGGGGTGGCGATCGGCTATTCGTTCGGTCTGTTGTTGACCTGGCCGCTGTCGCTGCTATGGATCGGCAAGATTTCAGACGCGCCGGTCGGAGCTCTCTTCACCAATGCGCTGCGCGCCATGGTCGCCTACGGGGTAGCGGGTGGCTGTGCGTACTATGCCTCCATCACGGTTGGCGGCCCGCTGTGGGAGCAACTGGCTGTCGGCGCTGTGACGATGCTTGCCGTTTGCCTGCTTGCCTTGGCGATCTGGCCTGCATTCCGCCGCGATGTGATTGCCATCGTCAACATTCGCAAGCTGCTGACGCAGGCCAAGGCACGTCGATGAGTCGACATCGTCTTCGCCTGCAGTCGGTCATGCTTTCTCTCACTCATTCATAGGACACGGCCCATGAGCGACACACCCGCCGCCGCTTCCGGCATCCGCCGGCCTTGCTACCTGGTCTTGTCCGCCCACGATTACCGCACGCCCCGGCGCGCCAATATCCACTTCATCACCGATCAACTGGCATTGCGCGGGACCACGCGGTTCTTCTCGCTGCGTTACAGCCGGTTGTCGCGCATGAAGGGGGATATGCGTCTGCCGCTCGACGAGACCGCAAACGCGGTCGTCTCGCACAAGGGCGTCGACTGCTACCTGTGGCGCACGACCGTGCATCCGTTCAATACGCGCCGTCCGTGGCTGCGGTCGGTCGAGGATGCGATGTTCCGCTGGTATGCCGCGCATCCGCCGCGCCAGTTACTCGACTGGATGCGCGAGGCAGATGTGATCGTGTTCGAAAGCGGCATTGCGGTCGCTTTCATCGAACTGGCCAAGCGCGTCAATCCCGCAGCCAAGCTGGTGTACCGCGCGTCAGACGGACTGAGCACGATCAATGTTGCGTCGTATATCGAACGCGAGTTCGACCGCGTGGCACCCAAGCTCGATGTGATTGCACTGGTATCGCCGGCAATGGCAGAAGAAATCGCCAGCCGTGACAATGTCTATCACGTTGGCCATGGTGTAGATCACAACCTGGATCAACTCGGCGACCCGTCGCCGTACGGCGAGGGCATCCACGCAGTGGCCGTCGGTTCGATGCTGTTCGATCCGGAATTCTTCGTGGTTGCCAGCAAGGCTTTCCCGCAGGTGACGTTTCATGTGATCGGCTCGGGCATGGGGCGGCATCCGGGATACGGCGATAACGTGGTGGTCTACGGCGAGATGAAGCACGCCGAGACCATTGGCTACATCAAGCACGCGCGGTTCGGGATTGCGCCGTATGCCTCCGAGCAGGTGCCGGTCTACCTGGCGGACAGTTCGATGAAGTTGTTGCAATACGACTTTTTCGGCTTGCCTGCGGTGTGTCCGAATGCCGTGGTGGGGCCGTATCAGTCGCGTTTCGGCTACACTCCGGGGAACGCCGATTCTGTCGTTGCGGCAATCGGCCGCGCCCTGGAAGCGCCACGCGTGCGTTATCGCCAGTGCCTGAATTGGTCCGACACCACCGATCGCGTGCTGGATCCCAGTGCGTATCCGGAAACCCGGTTGTATCCACAGCAAAGCGCAGCGGTGCATACCTCGTCGGAGGCTGCGCTCTCGCACTGATGCGGCGCACATTTTTTCTTTAGGAGACTCATACGTTATGGCCAACGCCTTGCTGCAGAAATGGATAGAACATGCAGAACGTCGTGCGCTGTTCTGGTGGCAGCCCAAGAACGCTGGCGTGAATATGGGAGATCACCTGTCCAAGGTGATCGTCTCCTGCGTGCTGTCGTTGCAGGACAAAACGCTGATCGAGAAGCGGGATCTGAGCAAGAAGCTGATCGCGATCGGCTCGGTGCTGCACTTCGCCAAAGACGGCGACACCGTCTGGGGTAGTGGTATCAACGGCAAGATTCCTGCCGAGCGCAACACCTTCAGTACGCTCGATGTCCGTGCGGTGCGTGGGCCGAAGACGCGCAAGTTTCTGCTCGATCGCGGCATCGCAGTGCCGGAAGTGTATGGCGATCCCGGGCTGCTGACGCCGATGTTCTTCCCGGCCGATGCGCTCGGCGCGATCAACAAGCGCCCGTTCGCCATCGTTCCGCACTTCAACGAACCGGTCGAAAAGTACAGCGCGTACAAGGACCACCTGGTATTTCCCAATGTCAAGCCCGCAACCTTCATGAGCGCGTTGCTTGGCGCTGAGTTGGTGATCAGTAGCTTGCTGCACGGCCTGATCCTTGCCGAAGCCTATGGAATCCCGGCGGTGTACCTGGACTGGGGCAACGGCGAAGATCGCTTCAAGTACGACGACTACTACAACGGCACCGGGCGTATGCAGTGGCATTCCGGCAACAGCGTGGAAGAGTGTCTGCAGCTGGGCGGCAACGGCGATTTCGATCTGGAAAGGCTGCAGGCTGGACTGTTGGCTGCCTTCCCTTACGACCTTTGGTGATTCGATGATGCAGGGCCAGCGCGTGGATGTGGAAACAACGGGGATTGCCAGCGGGGTCACGCCGCCGGGTGTGGTGATTCCGTTGGGCGGCTTTCCGGTGTTGTCCACTACGCAGGAAGCCCTCGCGCTGGATCTATTTCATGCACTGGCCGCCCGCCAGCCGCGGCGGGTGTTCTTTGCCAATACCAATTTCATCGTGCAGTGCCAGGCGCTGCGGGTGCGCATGCGTGAGCCCAGCGTGCGTATCGTCAACGACGGGATCGGCCTGGATCTGGCTGCGCGGCTGATCCACGGCCGCCGCTTTGCCGGCAACCTCAATGGCACCGACCTGATTCCGTATCTGTGCAGCGAGAGTGCGCAACCGCTGAAGTTCTTTCTGCTGGGCGGCCGTCCGGGCGTGGGCAAGACCGCTGCGGCCACGCTGACCGGGACCTTGGGGCAGCAGGTGGTCGGCATGTGCGATGGTTATGGCGAATTTGCGGCGGCGGGCGAGGGCCTGGCCGAGCGCATCAATCGCTCCGGTGCCGATGTGCTGCTGGTGGCGTTCGGCAACCCGCTGCAGGAGCGCTGGATCCTGGACCACAGCCATGCGCTGAGCGTGCCGCTGGTGTTCGGGGTGGGCGCGTTGCTCGATTTCTTGTCCGGTACCGCCAAGCGTGCGCCCGAGTGGGTGCGACGCCTGCATATGGAATGGATGTATCGGCTGCTCAACGAGCCACGCCGTTTGCTCAAGCGCTATAGCTGGGATCTGCTGGTGTTCTTCCGCACCTGCCTGCGCGCAGGAAAGCAGCTGCCCTGATGCAGGGGGGATGCGTCTGGCCTAGCATGCACGCATGCATCCGACCGCCGCCGCCCTGATCCGCTCGCTGGACCTCGCCCCGCATCCGGAAGGCGGGCACTATCGCCGCGTCTACGCCTCTGCACGTCAGGTGACCGGCAACGGCCATACCCGTCCGGCAATGACCGCCATCCGCTTCTTGCTGAGTGCAGGCGAATGCAGTGCATGGCACCGCGTGGATGCGGAAGAAACCTGGCATTGGCAGCTGGGCGATGCGTTGGAACTGCTGATCTATGACACCTGCACCGAGCAAGTGCAGCATGTGATCGTGGATGCCGCCGAACGCGGCGAGCCGATGCATGTGGTGCCGGCAGGCTGCTGGCAAGCGGCACGCTCGCTCGGCGATTTCACCCTGGTGGGCTGCACGGTATCGCCGGGATTTGTCTGGGAAGGATTTGCGCTGCTCGACAAGGCCTCGCCGTTGGCCGCACACCTGGCGACGCTGCTGCCACGCTAATCATCGACGGCGCTTGCGGTTCCGAACGCTTCCCTAACGCGGCTGCTGCCGGCTTGGCGTACTGTCCGCCTCAAACAGGGGGCGACACACCATGCAACGCAAGGTCGCAGGATGGGGAATGGGTTTGACGCTGGTGTCGCTGCTGGCGACCGCCAGTGAAGCCGCGCCGCCCAAGGTGGCGGTGCCGGCACCGGCACCGGCACCGGCAGTGGTGGATCTGGAGGCCATGGTCGTGCGCGGCGTGCAGCCCGGGCCGGGCTTGTGGAAGGTCAGCAAGGGCGATCATGTGTTGTGGATCCTGGGCACCCTGTCGCCATTGCCAAAGCGACTGCAGTGGCAGGCGACCGAAGTGGAGACCATCATCGGCCAGTCCCAGCAGGTGCTGGAAGCGCCAACCGTGCAGGTGGATGCGGACATGGGATTTTTCGGCAAGCTGACCTTGCTGCCGTCGGCCATGAAGGCGATGAAGAATGAAGACGGGCGCGAGCTGCGCGACATCTTGCCGGCCGACCTGTATGCGCGCTGGAGCGTGTCCAAGGCGCGCTATCTCGGCAGCGACCGCGGCGTGGAGCGCAAGCGTCCGATGCTGGCCGCCGGCGAGTTGTATCAGGCGGCAATCAAGCGCTCCGGCCTGGCCCGTGCGCCGGTGGTTTGGCCCGTGGTGGAACGCGCGGCCAAGCGCGCGGGGATCAAGCCGACCCCGACCGCGCTGGACTACAAAATCAAGGATCCACGTCAGGCGCTCAAGGAATTCCGTGCGGGCGGAATGGACGATACCGCGTGTTTCCGCAGCATTCTGGTCACGGTGGAACGCGATCTGCCGACGATGGTGGAGCGCGCCAATGCCTGGTCGGTGGGCGATATCGAGGCCTTGCGTCAGCTGCCACGCGAAGACCCGCAGGCCGCCTGCATGGGCGCAATGGCCAGCTCTGGTGCCGCAAAAAAACGCGGCATCGGCGACCTGGAGCGGCGCATGCGCGAGCATTGGCTGGGCATCGCCACCGCCGCGTTGCAACGCAATCGCAGCACGTTCGCGGTGCTGCCGATCAGCCGGCTGACCGCGCCCGACGGCTATCTGGCACGCCTGCAGGCGTTGGGCTATGCCGTGGAAGCGCCTTGAGCCGATGCCGCCGCGTGCGCCTGGCGCGTCATGCTGCGCGCGAGCACCGGAGCTGGCATCGATCCAGTGGATGCGGCAGGCGGCTATTGCGCGGCGTGCGTCGCGGTGCTTGCGCTTAGATGTGTATCGGCATGCATGGCGGTGGGCCTGCCGATGCGGCCACGGTATGCTGCGCGCCTTCACGTTTTGAGAGCTGCGCGTTGAACGCATTGCCGCTGCGCATCCTGGGCACCGGGCGCCATGTTCCGGCGACGGAAGTGACATCGCACCAGTTGGACGAGCGCTGGCAGTTGCCGGCCGGAACAACGTTCGCGCGTCTGGGTGTGCAGACGCGCCATTACGTGGGCGAGGGCGAAACCGCATCGTCGATGGGGGCAGCCGCTGCGCAACAGGCCGTGGCCAGCGCCGGGCTCGATGCCAGTCGGATCGATTGCCTGATCTCCGCCTGCAGCGTCATGGAGCAGCCGATTCCCTGCCAGGCGGTGTTGATCCAACGCGCGCTCGGCCTCGGCGATTCGGGCATCCCCGCATTCGACGTCAATGCCACCTGCCTGAGTTTCCTGGTTGCCCTGGATATGGCGGCCAACGCACTGGCGCTAGGCCGGTACGAGTGCGTGCTGATCGTCTCCAGCGAAGTCGCATCGGCCGGGCTGGACGCAGCGACGCCGGCCACGGCCGGCTTGTTCGGCGATGGCGCAGCCGCGGTGGTCGTTGGCCGCAGCGACGCAGGGCAGGGCTCGGCGCTGCTCTCCAGCCGGCTGTCCAGTTATGGCAATGGCGCGGAGCTGTGCCGCATTCGCGGCGGCGGCACGCGTTATCCGCACGGCGAAGACAGCGCGCCCGATGCTTCGCGCGTGTTCTGCATGGACGGACGCGGCGCCTACCGTTTCGCCGCGCGGCATCTGCCAGCGTTCTGGGAACAGCTGCTGCACGAGGCCGGCATCGCCGCCGCAGCGTTGCGCTGCCTGGTACCGCACCAGGCCTCCGGTGGCGGCCTGGATCATGTGGTGCAGACCTTGGGACTGCGCCCCGATCAGGTGGTGCGCATCCTGCAGACCACCGGTAATCAGGTTGCCGCGTCGTTGCCGCATGCGTTGCATCAGGCACGCGTCGACCTGGGCCTGCAGCGCGGCGATCTGGTCGCGCTGCTTGGCACCGGGGCAGGGCTTGCCATCGGCGGCATGGTGTTGCGCTACTGATGCCGGTACGCGTGTCGCTCGAGCTGCTGCGCGTAGGCCACTGTCGCCATTGCGAACGCATGGTGCGCGCCGATGGTCACTGGCACGCGGTGGAATTCCCCGCATTGAGCGTGCTGATCCGGCATCCGCAGCGTGGCGCGCTGTTGTACGACACCGGCTACGCGGCGCATTTTTTTCGTGCCACCGATGCCTGGCCGGAGCGCTTGTATCGCTTGACCACGCCAGTGCGCCTGCCCGCTCACGAAACCCTGGGCGCCCAGCTGAGCAAACGCGGCGTAGCGCTGGATGACATCGCCTGGTGTCTGATTTCGCATTTCCACGCCGACCATGTCGGCGGTCTGCGCGATCTGCCGAATGCGCGCTTCATGTGTTCGCGTGCGGACCACCAGCAGCTGCGCAGCTGCTCGCGCGTGGGCGGGTTGCGCCGCGCCTTGCTGCCGCAGTTGCTGCCCGACGACTTCGACCAGCGGCTGCAGTTTGCCGACCAGGCTCCGCAGCGCGCGTTGACTGGAGCCTGGCAGGGGTTAGGCCCGGCTTACGATCTGTTCGAGGACGGCAGCGTGCTCGCGGTATCGCTACCCGGACACGTGCCCGGCCAGATGGGACTACGCGTTCGCGACCAGCACGACCGCGAGGTGTTGCTGTGTGCGGACGCTGTGTGGTCCTCGGCCACCTGGGCCACGCTGCAATGGCCGGCCTGGCCCACGCGCCTGCTGATGCACGACTGGCACGCATTCCAGCGCACCGTGCATCGCTTGCACGCCTTGTCGCACGCCCATCCGGAGCTGGCGATCCTGCCCTCGCATTGCCAGCCGAGTCTTGACCGTTATCAACCGGAGTGGCGATGAGCCTGCGCATTCTCGTGACCGGCGCGTCCGGTTTTGTCGGTGGTGCGTTCCTGCGGCGCTTTCAGGGGCAGCCGGCTGTCGAGATTCGCGGCATCGGTCGTCGCGCCAGCGATCTGCCCAACTACCATCGCCTCGATCTGAGCCGGGCGTTTTCGCTGGACTGGCAACCGGATGTGGTGATTCATGCAGCTGCGTTGGCCTCGCCGTGGGGCACGCGTGCGCAGTTTCAGCTGCACAACGTCCAGGCCACCGCCAATGTCATCGACTTCTGCAAACGCAACGGCTGCCCGCGCCTGCTGTATGTCTCCTCCAGTTCGGTGTTCTATCGCGAAGCGCATCAATACGACCTGGACGAAGACAGCCCGATCGGCCCGGCGTTCGTCAATACTTACGCAGAAACCAAATATCTTGGCGAAACCCTGCTCGATGACTACCCGGGGCAGAAGTGCGTCTTGCGCCCGCGTGCGGTGTTCGGGCCCGGCGACACGGTGCTGTTTCCGCGCGTGATCGCCGCGGCGCGCAAGGGCGCGTTGCCACGTTTCGTCGGCCAGACCCAGCCGGTGATCGGCGACCTGATCTATATCGATACGCTGTGCGATTACCTGTACCGCGCGGCCACCGCGCCGCAGTTGCAGGCTGCTTACAATCTCACCAACGCACAACCGGTGGACCTGCAGCACGTGTTGTTGGAGGTGCTGGCGCGCCTGCAGCTGCCATTGCCACGGCGCGAGGTACGCATCGGCACCGCACTGCGCATGGCCAGCGCGGTGGAGGCGGTGTATCGCGGGCTGCGGCTGCGGGGCGAGCCGCCAATCACGCGCTTCGGCGTTGGCGTGTTCGCGTATTCCAAGACCTTCGATCCGCGCCGCACGCTTGCCGATCTTGGCCCGCCCAGTGTTGGCCTGGACGAGGGTGTGGACGCCTTCGTGCGCTGGCAGGCAGCGCAGTGGAGCTGATCGTCCCAATCCTGGCAGCGGCGTATCTGGCCGTGCTGCTGGTCAAGACGGCGGCCGCGCTGTGGGTCGTGCGCGGCGAACGGCTGAGGCCAGCGCGCAGTGCCGTTGCGACACCGGCCGACGTGGCGATCCTGCAGCCTATTCTTGGTGGCGATGCGCATTTGCAAGAGGTGCTTGCCGCCAACGTGCAGGCATTGCCGCAGGCGCAGTTCATCTGGTTGCTGGATACCGACGATGGCCCGGGAAACGCCGCTGCCGATGCAGTCGTTGCGCAATATCCGCAGCTGCGTATCGCGCGCATGCTGGTGCCCCCGGCGCCACCTGGCATCAACCCCAAGGCCTGGAAACTCGATTACGCGCTGCCGCACATCGATGCGCCTGTCAGCCTGATTCTCGACGACGATGCGCACCTTGGCGACCGTGCGCTGTCGCAACTGTTGCTGGACCTCGCGCATGCCGATGTGGTCACCGCACTGCCGTATTACCGCGACAGCGCCACGCTGGCCGGGCGCTTGTTGGCGCAGTTCGTCAACAACAATGCCGCGCTCACGTACTTGGGCTGGCTGCCATTCGCAGCGCCGCTGACCATCAACGGCATGTGCTATGCCGCGCGTACCGAACAACTGCGCCGCTGGGGTGGCTTTACTGCATTGCTGGAGCAACTGACCGACGATCTGGCCTTCGCCACCCTGGTGCGCGACCGCGGCGGGCGGCTCTGGCAATCCACTGCGCCGGTGGCGATGCGTACCGACATGCCCGACCTGCGTGGATATGTACGCCAGATGCATCGCTGGATGCTGTTCGCATCGATCCTGCTAGGCCGTCAACGCCTGCGTGTACGCAGTGCCATCGGCGTGTTGCAGGGGCTGCCGCCGGTGCTGCTGCTGGCCATGCTGGTCTGCGCTTGCGTGCAGCACACCTGGCCGGCTGCACTCTGCGTGCTGATCGTTTTGCTGGCACGCGCGCTGCTGCTGTGCGGTGTGCAATGGCGCGTCACCGGCGCCGTTCGCCATCGCCTGCTGCTGTCGCTATGCGCCGAATGTCTGCAGCCGCTGCATCTGCTGCACGCAGCGCTGGTGCGCACGATCCGCTGGCGCACGCGGCGTTACCGTGTGTTACCCGACGGGTGCTTTCGTGCGGAGTGAGTCGAGCCCGCTGCAGATCGCCTTTCTCACCGGGCAAAGCGATCCGGCAAGCTGCGCCTTGAGTACGGAACAGGGCGCATTTCTGCGACAGCTGCAGGGCACAGGCCGGCAGTTGGTGGATTGCAATTATCCGTACCGCCGCAATAGCGCGCCGCACCGGCGCACGCCGTTGTGGCGCGCCAGCCTGTCCAATGCGCGGCAGTATCTTGCGGCCCGACATGCCCGCCTTGCCGAGGCCGACCGCAAGCGTGTGCATGCACTGCTGGATCAGAGGCCGATGACGCTGCTTCTTGCCGGCAGCTGCGGGCTGCAGCTACTGACCGCATTGCAGTTGCCGGATGCGCTGCGCGCGCGTCTGGCGGTTTTTGCGTACGGCCCGGTGTGTGATGCGCCCGCCGTGTTCGGCCAGCTGCGCGTGGTACAGGGCCGCAGCGACTGGATCTCTCGCGCACTGTTCGATGGGCGGGTCGATGCAAGGCCTGCGTGCGGACACATGGCGTACCTGCATAACGCCGAGGTGCTTGCCGAGTGCCAGCGCTTTGTCGCGCAGATCGAACGGACGCGACAGGGCGTAGCGCATGCGCATTGATCTGATCGCACCGCCATACAGCGGCCATCTGCATCCCATCCTGGCGATCGCGCAACAACTCACTGCGCAGCACGCGGTATGCGTCATCAGCACGCCTGCCGCGCAGGCGCGCATCGAGGCATGTGGGCTCACCGCTGCCAGCGTGCTGGATGCGCATGCCGATCGCGTGCTGCTTTCCATCGCCAACCCGCCGCATGCAGTGGGCCACAACCCCGTGCGCCTGCGTCGGCAGCTGCACAGCGCACTCGGGCTCATGGCGCAGCTTGGCGAAGCGCTACAGCAGCGCTGGCGCGAGCGGCGGCCGGATCTGGTGATCGTCGACTTCACCCTGCCCAGCGCAGGACTGGCCGCACAGACGATGGGCATTGCCTGGTGGACCAGCATGCCGTCGCCGTGCGTGATCGAAACCACGGATGGGCCGCCCGCCTACTTTGGTGGGTTGCTGCCTGCGACCACGCCCTTGCAGCGTGTCTGGCATGCAGCGGTGCGCGGGCTCACGCGTGGTTTCAAACGGACCCTGCACCGTTGCTATCGGCGCCAGATGCGCGCTTGCGGGTTGCCGGCGATCTATCGCAGCGATCGCAGCGAGGCGGTGTATTCGCCGCAGTGCATCCTGGCTCTGGGAGTCCCGTCGTTCGAGCTGGCGCAGCGTTGGCCGACGGCAGTGCGCTTTGTCGGGCCGCAGTTGTGCACGCCGCCGTCGTCGGTGACGGCGCCCACCTTCATCGACGGTCGCCGGCATGTGCTGGTGACGCTGGGCACGCATCTGCAATGGGTCAAGCAGCGCATGGATGGCGTGTTGCGTGCGCTGGCGCCGCAGTTCCCGGAGGTGGTCTTCCATTTCAGCGACGGCGACACCGGCGCTCCGCTGCAGCCGGGGCAGGGCAACTATCAGCGGCTGCCGTACGTGGATTACGCGAAGCACCTGCACCGCTACGCATTGGTGATCCACCACGGCGGTGCCGGCATTCTCTACGCCTGCCTTGCCGTGGGATTGCCGGCGATCGTCTACCCGCTGGATTACGACCAGTTCGACCACGCCGCGCGCCTGCAGGTGGCAGGTGCTGGCTGGTGGGTGCGCGATCTGGATGGGTTGCCGGCATTGCTGCGTGAGGCGCTCGGTGCTGACGAGGTACCACACGGCGTGCGTCGCCTGCAGGCGGAGCTGCAACTGATCCAATCGCAGGCGCGCATCGTGCACCTGGTGGAAGGTTTTGCGCGTACTGGCGCGGCGCCGCCGATGTAAGGCGGCACGCGCCACGAGGAGCCTGGCAGGCGCGATCAGCCTGTCGCAGCGTTCAACGCAGGCGGCAGGCTGATCATCAGCTGCGGCCAGCGCTTAAGCAAGGCGGCGCGAATGCCGGCTTGGTCGATGCCGGCTTCCGCAAGCAGGTCTTCGCGGCTGGCGTGATGCTGGAAGCTGTCCGGCAGGCCCAGATGCAGCAGCGGCATGGTGATGGCTTCGGCGTTGAGCAGTTCCGACACGCCAGAACCTGCGCCGCCGGCAACCACGTTGTCTTCGATCGTGACGAAGCCATCGTGGGTTTTTGCGAGCTCCAGCAGCAGCGCCTTGTCGAGCGGCTTGACGAAGCGCATGTTCACCACCGTCAGCCCCAGTTCGCGCCCGACCGCCTCGGCCGCATCCACCGTCGCGCCGAAGCCGAGCAGGGCGATGCGGGTGCCGCTGTGGCGCAGCTGCGCCTTGCCGATCGGCAGCGTGGCAAGCGAGGCGTCCAGTGCTGCGCCGGGACCGGTGCCACGCGGGTAGCGCACCGCTGCCGGACCCTGGTATTGCACGCCGGTGCTCAGCATCTGACGGCATTCGGCCTCATCGGCAGGCGCCATCACCACCATGTGCGGCACGCAGCGCAAAAAGCTCAGATCCAGATTGCCGGCATGGGTGGCGCCATCCGGGCCGACCACGCCGCCGCGATCGATCGCGAACAGCACATCCAGTTGCTGCACCGCCACGTCGTGCACCAGTTGGTCGTAGCCGCGCTGCAGGAACGTGGAATAGATCGCGACCACCGGCTTGGCGCCCTGGGTCGCCATGCCGGCGGCCAGCGTGACCGCGTGCTGCTCGGCAATGGCTACGTCGAAATAGCGCTGCGGATATTGCTTGCTGAAACGCACCAGGCCCGAGCCCTCGCGCATCGCCGGCGTGATCACCAGCAGCTTGGGTTCGGCGGCGGCCATGTCGCACACCCAGTCACTGAAGACGTCGGTGTAGGTCGGCTTCTTGGCGCCGGTCTTGGCGACCAGGCCCTTGCTTGGATCGAACGGGCCAACGGCGTGGTAGCCGATCTGATCGCCTTCGGCCAGTTCGTAGCCCTTGCCCTTGGTGGTGATGACGTGCAGCAGCTGCGGGCCCTTGAGCGTCTGCAGAGTCTTCAGTGCGCCGACCAGGCTGGGCAGGTCGTGGCCATCGATCGGGCCGGTGTAATGGAAGCCCATTTCCTCGAACAGCGTGGATGGCACGAACATGCCTTTCCAGTGTTCTTCCCAACGCCGCACGAAACGCGCGGTGGGGTTGTTCTTCTTGTCGCCGAGGATCTTCTTGCCGCCTTCGCGGATCGCATTGAGCGTGCGACTGCCGCTGGCGCGCCCCAGCATCTTGGTCAGCCCGCCCACTGCTTCGGAGATCGACATGCGGTTGTCGTTGAGGATCACCAGCAGATTCGGTTCCGGGTCCATGCCGCCGGCGTGGTTGAGCGCTTCGTAGACCATGCCGGCGGTCATCGCGCCGTCGCCGATCACCGCCACCACCTTGCGGTCGTCGCCGTTGCGCTGCGCGGCGATGGCCATGCCGAGCGCGGCCGAAATCGAGGTCGACGAATGGCCAACGCCAAAGGTGTCGTAGATGCTTTCCTCGCGCTTGGGAAACGGCGCCACGCCGTCCTTTTGCTTGACCGTGTGGATCTGGTCGCGGCGGCCGGTGAGGATCTTGTGCGGGTAGGTCTGATGCCCGACGTCCCACACCAGCTGATCGACCGGCGTCTGATACAGGTAGTGCAGGGCGACGGTGAGCTCGATCACGCCCAGGCCGGCCGCGAAGTGCCCGCCGCTCTTGCCCACCGATTCGATCAGATAGGAGCGCAGTTCTTCGGCGATCGCGGTCAGCTCGGCTTCGTCGAAGCGGCGCAGATCGTCGGGAGTCTGGATGCGGGACAGGCGCGGATAGCGGGTGGTGTCGATCATCATCGTGTCAATCTTCTGAAGCCGTATTGTCCTCCCCATGCGAAGGCCCGGCAAGCAAACCGGTTCAGCTGTCAGCGGGAAGTGATGGACGCGCGCACCGTGACGCCTGGCGCGCGCGACGCTCGCCCGACACCTGCGGCAATCTGCCGCACCTGGCGATGTGCTGGCTGCGCCGTGTCTCCGCGAGCACTTGGCTCCGCGCCTCTGCGTAGGGGGCCGACACTGCGCCGTATCAGGCGTCTCATGCGTTGGATCGCGGTGGCCGGGTTCGATGTCACCTCGGACACCCGGTGCGTCAGTGAAGCCGCCAACGCTGCTGCCCGAGTGGGCAACGGCACGCGCGTCCAGGCTCAACCACCTGCGGCTGTCTTGGCACTCTTGGAAGCTTGCGTGCCACTGACCAGCCAGCAGCCGCAACAAATGGACAGTCGGCTTACAACGACAGCTTGGAGCGCTTGGGCAGCTGCGCGCGCAAAAAGGCCATCTGATCGGACAGGATGTTGCGGTTGGACAGGATCAGGTGCTCGATCCAGCTCGGCCGGTAGGGCACCGCCAGCAGCGGCATATGCGCCTGTTGCGGCGTGCGGTTGGCCTTGCGCGAATTGCACTGGAAACAGGCGGTCACCACGTTCTCCCAACTGTCGCGACCGCCTTTGGACACCGGCATGACGTGGTCGCGGGTCAGGTGCGGGCGGCTGAAATGCTGGCCGCAGTACATGCACAGCTGCGAATCGCGCGCGAACAGCGCGGTGTTGCTGAGGGTCGGGGTCGGGTCCAGCGCGCGCGAACGGGCATGCCCGCGCGCGGCGATGATGGGGTGCAGTTCCAGCGTGCTGCGCTCGCCGGTCAGCCGCGAGATGCCGCCGTGGATCTGCATGCAAGGCTCGCCCAGCGTCCACGACACCGCATCGCGGGCGTACAGGCAGGCCGCGTCTTGCCAGTTGATCCAATCCAGCACGCGGCCGTGCGCATCGAGCGACAGCAGGCGAAGCGTGGGAAGTTGGTGGATTGCAGCGACAGCGCCGCCCGCGTCCGGGGCATAGCTGCCTCCGGGGACGATCACATCACGAACGTGCGTGTCTGTCTCCATCGGGAAAACAGCTTATACCCGATCGTTGACAGTTTGTGTATCACAGCGAACGGCGTCGGCACGTGTCTCCAAAGTATGGCTCAGTAAGTACTGTTGGCCGCGATGCCGTGCCGCCGCGCTGCGGGATCACCCTTCGAACGCAGTGATGGCGTTGGTGAGCCGTCGGAGCGCACCCGGGCGCGATGCCTTGCCGAGCGACACCGCCCCGTCGCGACCAGGTCCGCTCCTACGACAGCGGTGTAATCTCGCGGCGTTACCCGTCGGAGCGCACCCGGGCGCGACGCCTTGCCGAGCGACACCGCCCCGTCGCGGCCAGGTCCGCTCCTACGGCAGCGGCAGCGCCGTGATGATGGCGCTCAGCCTTCGCCGAACAGTTCCGCTTCCAGCGTCATCAGCGGTGCGGCGCCACTGCGGATGGCGGCGGCATGGGTCAGGGTGCGTGGCAGGATGCGGGCGAAGTAGAACCGCGCCGTCTCCCGCTTGGCGCGCCTGAAGTCCTCGCCGTGCGCCGATGCGTCGGCAGCGGCCACGCTGCGCGCCCACCAGTACGCCAGCACCACGTAGCCCGAATAAAACAGATAGTCATGGCTGGCGGCGCCGAGTTCGTCCGGGTTGCGCGCGGCGCGATCGAGCACATCGCGGGTCAGCATCGCCCATTCGCTGCACTTGTCGCGCAACGGCTTGATGAACTCGGCCAGCGCGGCGTTGCCGTCCTGCGCGTTGGCGAAGGTTTCCACATCGGCCAGGAACAGCTTCAGCCCGGCAGCCTGGCTGGCGGCGGTCTTGCGGCCGATCAGGTCCAGCGCCTGGATGCCGGTGGTGCCTTCGTAGATGGTGGTGATGCGCGCGTCGCGGGCCAGTTGCTCCATGCCGTACTCGCGGATGTAGCCGTGGCCGCCGAAGCACTGCAGCGCGTGGTAGGTATTCTCGATCGACCATTCGGTCTGGCAGGCCTTGGAGATCGGGGTGAGGAAGCTCACCAGGGTCTCGGCGTCGGCGCGTTCGCGTTCGCTCTCGCCGCGATGGGCGACGTCGACCAGGCTGGCCGCATGCAACGCGAGCAGGCGGCTGCCTTCGGTCAGCGACTTGACGGTCAGCAACATGCGGCGCACGTCCGGGTGCACGATGATCGGGTCGGCCGGTTTGTCCGGGGATTTGGCGCCGCTGAGCGCCCGCGATTGCAACCGCTCGCGGCTGTAGCGCAGGGCGTTCTGGTAGGCGCGCTCGGACAACCCGATGCCTTGCAGGCCCACGCTCAGGCGTGCGGTATTCATCATCGTAAACATCGCCTGCAGGCCCTTGTGCGGCTGGCCGACCAGGTAGCCTTGTGCGCCCTCGAAGTTCATCACGCAGGTCACCGAGCCCTTGATGCCCATCTTGTGCTCGATGGAGCCGCAATGCAGCGCGTTGCGCTCACCCACGGTGCCGTCGCGGTCCACCTTGAACTTGGGAGTGACGAACAGCGAGATGCCCTTGGCGCCGGCCGGTGCGTCCGGCAGCTTGGCCAGCACCAGGTGCACGATGTTGTCGGTGAGGTCGTGCTCGCCGGCGGTGATGAAGATCTTGGTGCCGGTGATGGCATAGCTGCCATCGGCATTGGGTTCGGCACGGGTCTTGAGCAGGCCCAAATCGGTGCCGCAATGCGGTTCGGTCAGGCACATGGTGCCGGTCCAGCGGCCGTCGATCAGGGGTTTGAGGAAGACGTCCTGCTGCCAGGTCTCGCCGTGCTGGCGCAGCGCTTCCATTGCGCCATGCGACAGCAGCGGAAAGTTGCCCCAGGCCAGGTTGGCGGCATTGATCATTTCGCTCAGCGGCACGCCCAGCGTGTGCGGCATGCCCTGGCCGCCGAATTGCGGTTCGGCGGTGAGCCCGTTCCAGCCGCCTTCCACGAATTGATCGTAGGCGGCGCGGAAGCCGGGCGGAGTGGTCACCGCGTGCGTGCTCTTGTCGAACGCGCAACCGATCTCGTCGCCCACACTGTTGAGCGGCGCCAGCACCTGCGAGGTGAAGCGGCCGGCCTCTTCGAGCACGGCGTCGATGATGTCGGTGCTGGCCTCGGTATAGCCGAGCCGGGCGAACAGGGCTTGCGCGCCGAGCACATCGTGCAGGGCGAAGCGAAAATCGGTCAGCGGGGCGGTGTAGCTGCTCATGCGGGATCCTTGGAAGCGGGGACGGGAGGCGTGCGCCTTAGAGCGGCTAACAAAACGTAGCGAGCAGCTGTCAGGTGGGCGCGGACGGCGCGCTCAGAACCGGAATGTACGAGGGGTACATGCCGATTCCGAGCAGCGGCCGCGCCGCCTGGCGGCTGCGCAGTAGTTTTGTTAGCCACTCTTAGCGCAGCACGCCATTGAGGCCGGGGGCCGGGCTGAGCGTATTGCGCGATTCCACACTGAACTGGCGCTGCTTCTTGTCCTGCGGGGTCGCCCAGACGGTGCCCTTGAGCGTATACGGGAACGAGCGGCCGCCGGCCAGCACGTCGGCCACGGTGATACGACCCAGCGAGGTGGGTTGCACGGCGACGGTGACCACATCGGCGGTTTCCGGGCCGATCGACATGCCCACTGCCTGGTCGAGCTTGCCGGCCAATTGGTCGCTGGCAGAGATCTCCAGTGCCACGCGTTCGAACTGCATCGGGATGCTGCTGTAGTTCTGCAGGCGCAGGTCGAGCGACCAGGAGCCGTCGGCGCGCACGGTCAGTTGCTGGATGCTGGCGGCCGGCTCGGACACCCGGCGGACTGCGCCGCCACAGGCGCTCAGCAGCAGCCCGCAGGCCAGCGATACAAGAAGAAGGCGAGAGGCACGACGCATGGACTCGGGTCCTTGGCGGGAATGAGGCGGCGCCAAGAATACTACGCAGTACGGTCGCCGCTCCTGAGCGCGAAGCGGTGGCGCCGGATCTAGGCCGGGGCGCGGGCAGGCCTCACAACAACGGCGCGGCGACAATCAACGGCGACAGGTCGTAGCCCATCTCGGCCGCCTTCGCCTTGAGCCGTTCCAATTGCGCGCGCTGCATCTGCGGCGAGCGCGACAGGATCCACAGGTATTTGCGATCCGGCTCGCCGACCATCGCCCACTGGTAATCCGGGTCGAGCGCGATCACCCAATAGTCGGCCCACACCAGCGGCAACCAAGCGAGCCACTCGGGAGCGAAGCGCACCTGCAACTGCCCGGGCTGGCCATCGACCGGGCGCGCCACGCCGTCGGCCTGGGTCAGGCTGCCATCGGCGGTGCGGCAGCCATTGCGCACGCCGACCAGGCCATCGTCGCGCAAGGTGTAGCTGGCGGTGATGTCGCCGCGGCACTTTTTCTGGAACGACACCGGCAGGTGCGCAATCTCGTGCCACTGGCCCGCGTAGCGCGAGATGTCCAGCTGCGGCACCGCACGCACCGGCTGTTGCGCCAGCGCTGTCAGCGGCAGCAGGGCGACGAACGACAACAGCAGGCGGGGCAGGCGCATGACAATCTCCGGTGGACGCGCGCAGGCTAGGCCATGCACCCGGCCGCGCGGCGTGAACCGGCGCAAGAAACGCCGGCGCCGAGAGCGGCCGGCAACAAAGTTGCTCGCAACGCTTGCCCAAACTGCGCCTGCTCGCTATAGTGCGCGTCCTCGCAACGCAGGCATCGTGTTGCAGGTTAAGTGGCCGAGTAGCTCAGTTGGTAGAGCAGGGGATTGAAAATCCCCGTGTCGGCGGTTCGATTCCGTCCTCGGCCACCATATTCCAAGCCTTCGTTCGCAAGGCTTCCCGGTCATCGCCGGATCTGTCGCTCTCCCTGTCACTTTCTCGATTGCACACGCGGTGGGCAGTGATGCGTGTTGCGCGCGCGCGCGCTGATTCTGATCTGATCCAGCATGGACACAGACTTGCGCGTTGGTTCGGCTTCCGGTCGTGCGCGTAGGTGCTACGTGCGCCCGATGCAATCGATTTCGACGTGATCTTCAAATGTGCATGGCGATACTGCGCGCATGACGCACAAGACACTCCGACGCACCCTGATCCACGGTTACTGCGGTGAATTCCGCGTGGAGACCCTGGAAAGCCAGGCGCCTGGCGCGACGTTGTGGCTTTCGACTGCGTTCGTTTACCACCGCGACCGCGCCGCCCCCGTGGCCACGATCGAGGGCGCAGGGCAGGGCGAGTACCGGGGCGACGCGCGCGAGCAGGCGCTGCGCGTAGGTTCTTGTCTGGCGGAGTTTTTGGACCCCAAGGAATACCGCAGCTGCGAAAGGCAGAGCGGCTGAAGAATCGCGGACTCTTGCGTGCGCTTCGAGCGTGCAGGCGGCGAGATCGTGGTTGGCGGGGAACAGGGAAGACCGGCGGCAAGTCGCGCGATGCCTCGCATGAACTCGGTGCGTACTGCGAGTGCCGAAGTGGGCGCGCCCACTCATGTCGCGCTTATAGCAACACCACGTTGTGCAGATGCGTTTGCAGGCCCTTGCGCAAAATCCGGTAGCAATCGCGATCGAAGTCGCCGGGTGTGGACTGCAGTTTGCGGGCAGTGGCCAGCGAGGTGGCGCTGCCCAGATAGTGCCAGTCGCGCAGCACGTGAAACTGGCGCAACTGCTTACCTTCTTCCATGAGTGCGACCGCGCCAGGAAACGGCCATACGACCTGTTCCAGGTGCTGGAGGGCAGCGCGTAGACGCGTCTCGTGGTCGCCCAGCGACTCGGCGCCATGGCAGGCACCGGCACAGCGTTCCAACATGGCGCGGAAACACGGGCGACCATCGGTGGCGCGTTCCAGGCCGAGCAGCCCGTAGCAAAGGCGGTCGCGATCGGCCAGCCGCCGCAACGCCTCCTTGGCGGCGCGTGGGCTGGAATAGAGCCCATACAGCCATGGTGTTACCGCCGGATCGCGCTCGGCCGAATGCACGATGGACACCTCGCCGCAATACAGGCGGATCGAAAACTGACGCGGTACGCGACGCAGCTTCTGGTTGTACAGCGGGCGCATCGATTTGATGAGCTGGGATTCCAGCAGCTGCGCACCGAGATCGCCGGCCATTTCGAATACGCTGATGCGCCGGGTCTGGCGCAATAACGAGGCTTCGCGTGGCGTGCGGAAGTGATCCATCACCCGCATCCGCAGGTTGATGCTCTTGCCGATGTACAAGGGGAGTCCGCTGTCCTTGCCATGGAACAGATACACCCCGGCAGTCGTCGGCAAGGTCGCGAGCGTGCTGCGCAAATGGTCGGGGTAGGCGTATTCGACCGCGCCGAGCGCGCGGCGAACGCGTTCACTGCGGGCCACGGCGGACCTTGGTCTGCTGCGTCAGCGTATCGACTCGTGCGCAACCACCCACATGGCGCGGCGCTGCTGTATGCACGGTGGCATGTGGGAATGCCTGGAAAATCGTTGTCATCGGGCAGTAGCGTGCCGATGTGCTGTCGCATCAGCTGAGACGCCGCATGAAAAGAACGCGCTTCCGAAAGAGCTTCAGCTCTTCCGGAAGCGCCGTGGTACCTGCAGTGTTGTGCAGCTCAGCGGTTGTTGCCGCCACCGCTCGCCTGGCCGCCCTTCTTGCCGGCTTCGCGCGCTTCTTGCGAGGTGAACTCGTGGGCATTGCCACTTTCATGGGCCGCCTTGCCGCCCTTGGATGCGATTTCGCGCTGCTTGTCTTCGTCCATCGAAGCAAAGCCGCGGTTGCTGGTGCCACCCTTGTTGTCGTTCTGATTTGCCATTGCGGATTCTCGTTTCGTCAGTTGGGGAATGCACCACTGGACGCCGTGGTGCGAGGCCAGCATCGCGGTGGAGGCATCAATCGGACGTGGGGATTTCGACAGCTAGGCGTGAGCCGGCAAGCGGGCTTGACGAGCGATCTTCACTGCCGAAAAACGCGGTGTGGCGAAGCAATCCTGCAGACGCTCGACAGTATGTCGACTCAACCATGCACGTGCGCCGCACGGTCCTAGGTCCTGCAATCCGATGCCGGCGCGCGCGACAACGACGGCCGGCCATGCAGGCAGCCCCGACGCAGACCAGGACACCGCGATGACGACACCATGCGGATGGTGGGCAACAGTGCCGGCAATGACGGCGACGCTCGCCATGCCAGCCAGCGTCGCAACGCTACCTGCAGGCGCTGCCGAATCGTTACCTACTGTCGGTGGATGGGTGTCGCTAGCGCAGATCTCACCGAGGTGGCCGGCTGGACGACGTGGTTGCGTTGCGTGCATCCGCAGAACAGACGCTGCGTGGCAATGGACATGCGGCACCGCCGCGTACCTTGCTGGTGCTGCTTGCAAACGCGGACGGTGGGTTTGTCGAAGTCGTGCGCAACACGCGGGTGATCTTCAAAGCCGACGAAGGCGGGCAGTGCGATCCGTTTCTGGACAGCGACCAGGGCCTGGTCGCCAAGGGCGCGTATTTCACCGTGCAAGACGGATTGGCGTGCGGACAACACTGGACGGACTGCATCACCTTTCGTTACGACCGCCACCGCGGCGCTGTCGTGTTCCACAAGCGCGTGATCGACGTATGGGAAATGAACACCCAGGACGCGCCGATGCCGACGCCGACGCGCTGCGCCTGAGCGAGCACAAAGAAATTGCCGCCGACCCGGGTAAGCCGGTCCTGCTATCTGCCTATACGCCTGCAACGTGATGGCGTCGCTGTGCGTTCATTCGCCCGCGCGTCGCCGGTTCTGCGTGTAGTGCCGGGATCATGGCGAACGTGTCAGTGCGCGGCGCGCCGGTGTCCCGGTCGAGCCGGCGGTATCGCACTGAGTGAGCGCAGTGGGCGCAGCGCCGTCGGGCTGGGAACGCCGCCAAACGAGGGGCGGACGACACCCAGCGCTCACGGGTGCGCAGCTGCAATCGCAGCGCACTGGTTTAGCGGCAGGCGCGGCCGTACGGGAAATGCTCATGGATGTGACGAATCGCCTCACCGGACCCAACTAGACTGTGGCCACGGGAATGGCCCCGCGGAGAACATCACTTGAACGATCCCGGTCACGGAGAGCTGCGAGCGCCTCACATCAGCGAATCTCGCAGCCTGCCTGTCGAGAAGCACCGCTCGGACATCTTCTTTGCCGCAGTGGAAACCACGCGCATGCCGATGACGGTGACCGACCCCCATCTTCCGGATAATCCCATCGTGTTCGCCAACCGCGCGTTCCTGGAGATGACCGGCTATGCCGCCGATGAAGTCATCGGCAACAACTGCCGCTTCCTGCAGGGGCCGGAGACCGATCCGGCCAGCATCAGCGATGTGCGCGAATCGATCGAAAGCCGTCGCGAATTTGCCACCGAGGTGCTGAATTACCGCAAGGACGGCTCCTCGTTCTGGAATGCGCTCTTCATCTCGCCGGTGTTCGACGACAAGGGCAACCTGGTGTATTTCTTCGGCTCGCAGCTGGATGTGAGCCGGCGCCGCGATGCCGAAGATGCGCTGCGCCAGGCGCAGAAGATGGAAGCGCTGGGCCAGCTGACCGGCGGCATCGCGCACGATTTCAACAATCTGCTGCAGGTGATGTCTGGCCATCTGGAAGTGATCCAGACGATGGCCAGCGCCGGCGGCAGTAGTGCCGAGCGCATTGCCTTCAGTGCCGAACACGCGGCGGCAGCGGCTGCCAAGGCGGCCACCTTGACCCAGCAACTGCTGGCGTTTTCGCGCAAGCAGAAACTGCGCGGGCGGGTAGTGAACCTCAACGGATTGGTGGCCGGCATGACCAACATGGCCGAGCGCGCGCTGGGAGGCGGAGTCACTCTGCGCCAGTCGCTGGAAGAAGGGCTGTGGAACTGCCAGATCGACACCACCCAGGCAGAGGTGGCGCTGTTGAACGTGTTGATCAATGCGCGCGACGCGATGGCCCAGGCCGAACGCAAGGAAGTGACGGTGCAGACCCAGAACGTGGAGATCACCGGCCACGATCTGGCGATGTACCACCAGCTGGCACCGGGCCGCTACGTCAGCATTGCCGTGACCGACACCGGCTCGGGCATGCCGCCGGAGGTGGTCAGCCGGGTGATGGAACCGTTCTTCACCACCAAGGAGGAAGGCCAGGGCACCGGCCTGGGCCTGTCGATGGTGTATGGATTCGTCAAGCAGTCCGGCGGCACCGTACGCATCTACAGCGAGGTGGGCGAGGGCAGCACGGTGCGGCTGTATTTCCCCGCCTCCAGCGAATTCGAAAACGATTTGCAGATAGCCAAGAGTCGCGCCATCGACAAGGGTGGCAACGAAACCATCCTGGTGGTGGAAGACAAGCAGGATGTGGCGGTGGTGGCGCGGATGTTTCTGGAAAATGCCGGTTACCGCATCCTGTCTGCGTCCAGCGGACGCGAGGCGATGGAGATCCTGGAGAAGAACCCGGAAGTGGATGCGCTATTCACCGACCTGATCATGCCCGGCGGTATGAACGGGGTGATGCTCGCCCGTGAGGCGCGCCGCATGTTGCCGAAGATCAAGATCCTGCTCACCACCGGCTACGCCGATGCCAGCATCCAGCGTACCGATGTGGGCGGCGCCGAGTTCGATGTGGTGAACAAGCCCTATACGCAGAAGGAATTGCTCAAGCGCATCCGCATGTTGCTGGATGGGCCGACCGGGGTTGGTTGAGTCCGACAGATCGCCACTGCGATGCCGCTGCGGCATCGCACTGCAATCGCCGTTGAGCTTCAAGATTGCGGCAGTCCGCTAGCGCAGCGCCCGGAGCAGCAGGCATCGGGCGCTGCCTGGCGACCATGAGGCCCGCGGAGCTCGACGCATGGCGCATCCGCCAGATCACCCACGTCGTGCGCGGGATATGGGCGGATCGCCAAGCTTATTTTGCGACGGGAACACCACGCCACGTCGGTGAACGGCCTGGCCGTTCCGGCACTCGCTCTTTTCAGCAGATGCAGCCACCCCATTACTTCTCAGACGCATTGGATGCAGCAAAGGCTGCCACTACTGGTGCAACTCACGACTCCGCAATCCCACATCCGCGCGCTCAGTCACCCACCGGCGCCACATAGCCTTCGGGTTTGTCGGCATTGCGCTCGAACAGGAACTTCTGCAGCTCGGCTTCGAGAAAGGCGCGGTGCTTGGGGTCGCGCGGCGACAGCCGGTTTTCGTTGATCAGCATGGTCTGGTGCGCCAACCACGCTTGCCAGGCGTTCTTGCCGATCTGCGCGAAAATGCGCTGGCCGAGCTCGCCCGGATACGGCACGAAATCCAGGCCTTCGGCGTCGCTTTGCTGGTAGTGGCAGAACACGGTGCGGGACATGCGGATTCCTTTGGAAGACGCGCTTACAACGCGTCGAGCAACTTGCGGATCGGCGCCGGCAGGCCTAGCGATGCAAGATCGGCAGGTGCTACCCAGCGTAGGTCGTCATTGTCGCGCACCGCCGGACGTAGCGCGACCTTGCGCAGGCGCCATGGCTGCAAATGCAGGCGGTAATGGCTGAAGGTGTGCACGATCGGCGGCATCTCGTCGGCGCGCTCGTAGTTGCCGTCGATATGCGCCGCAAACCAGGCGCGCATGCCGCTCTCGGTCTCGGCCTGCGGCAGCGTCCATAGTGAGGCCCAAATGCCGGTTGGCGGGCGTCGCTGCAGCAGGATGTGGCCCTCGGCATTCTGCAGCAGCAGCGCAGTGGCCTCGCGTTCGGGTAGCTGCTTGCCGGGTTTGGGGGTGGGCAACGCGTCGACCAGGCCATTGCGGCGTGCGATGCAATCGGTCTGCAGCGGGCACAGTACGCAGGCGGGCTTGGCGCGCGTGCACAGGGTGGCGCCGAAATCCATCTGCGCCTGGGTGTAGTCGGCCAGGCGGCCAGCGGGGACGTGCGCAACATGGATGATGGCGTGTTGCCATAACTGTTTTTCGATCGCCGGCAGGCCGGGATACCCGGCGATGCCGTGGAAGCGCGTGAGCACGCGTTTGACGTTGCCGTCCATGATCGCAAAGCGATCGTTCCAGGCCTGGCTCAGGATCGCCCCTGCCGTGCTGCGGCCGATGCCCGGCAACGCAAGCAGTGCATCGAAGTCGCGCGGAACTTGCCCGCCGTGCAGCGCGACGCATTGCTTGGCGGCGGCATGCAGATTGCGCGCGCGGGCGTAGTAGCCCAGTCCGGCCCACTGCGCCATCACCGTGTCGTTGTCGGCCGCAGCCAGATCGGCCAGCGCAGGGAAGCGCGCCATGAACTTGTGGAAATACGGAATGACCACCGCGACCTGGGTCTGCTGCAGCATGATTTCCGACAGCCACACCCGATAGGGCGCGCGTGGATGCTGCCAGGGTAGATCATGGCGACCGTGGCCGTCGAACCAGTGCAACAGGCGGTCGACAAAGGCATGAGCGGAGGGAGTGGCGTGGTCGGCTGGCATGAGCGCTGCTGGCGATGGAGGGCGGGGCGAGGGTGGCGGGACGCGAAGCGGGTCTGCTGCGTACGTCGTGCGGCGCGTCCATTCACCGCAGCGGAAACGTCATTCCGACCAGGCACCGTTCGCAGAACCATCCTTCATCGCCAGGTCGATGCGGTGTTGCCGGCGCATGGGCGTCGGCCACTGATGCATCCGCGCGACATTGCTTTCTGAGTGCTGCGGGCGAGGGCTGGGCAAACTCCGGTACGCGTCTTGCCTGGGACCAATCGCGTGACGCCTGCCGCACGGTGCAACCTGCCTGTCGCGCCTGCGCGCACAGCGGTTGCAGATGCGGACAGGCATCTTCCGATCAACCGCCCAACGCGTCCGGCAACAGCGCGTCGACGAAGGCAACCGGGTCGAAGACGCGCAGATCCTCCGGGCGCTCGCCGATACCGGCAAAGCGGATCGGAATATTGAACTCGCGCGCCAGCGCGAACACCACGCCGCCCTTGGCAGTGCCATCGAGCTTGGTCACGACCAGGCCGGTGACGCCCACGGCAGCGTGGAACTGGCGCAGCTGCGAAATGGCGTTCTGGCCGGTGGTGCCGTCGATGACCATCAAGACTTCGTGCGGCGCAGCGGCATCGATCTTGCCGAGCACGCGGCGGATCTTGCCGAGCTCGTTCATCAGCCCGGTCTGGGTATGCAGGCGGCCGGCGGTGTCGGCGATCAACACATCGGTGCCGCGCGCCTTGGCGGCCTGCAGCGCGTCGAACGCCACCGACGCGGCATCGGCGTTTTGCCCCTGCGCGATCACGGCCACGCCATTGCGATCGCCCCAGGCCTGCAATTGCGCCACGGCGGCAGCACGGAAGGTGTCGCCGGCTGCGAGCATCAGGCTGTTGCCTTCGTCCTTGAAGCGCTTGGCGAGCTTGCCGATGGTGGTGGTCTTGCCGACGCCGTTGACGCCAACGGTGAGCACCACGAACGGTTTGAGCGAGCGGTCGATCACCAGCGGTTTGGAGACCGGCTGCAGCAGCGCGATGAGATCGGCACGCAAGGCCTTGAACATCGCCTGGGCGTCGACGAATTCGCGCGACTTCATCCGCTTGCGCAGGCCGTCGATCAACGCCGTGGTGGCGCCGATGCCGACGTCGGCGGTGATCAACGCGGTTTCGATCTCGTCGAGCAGGTCGTCATCGAGCTTGGGATTGCGCGAGAACAGGCCGCCGAAACTGCGAGCGAAGGTGCTGTTGCGCAACCGCTCGCGCCAGCCGGGTTTTCCCGCCGGCGCGGCGGGGAGGGCCTCGCGCTGGCCGACGATGCTGTCGTCCTGCGTGCTCGGCAGCGGTGCACTGACAATCGCCGGCGCGGTGACCGTCGGCGCGGCACTGATGGGCGGCGCGCCGGCTGGAGCTGCAGCAGCCGGTGCAGGCGTCGAGGCCGGCGGAGCGGCGACCGGGGGTGCGACCACGGCAGGCGCTGCGCTTTGCAGGGGCGACACCGGCTGTGCAGGCACGGCAGGAGGCGGCGTCGGGACGGTCTGCGGCTGCGCTACGACCGGCGGCGGCACCACGACCGGCGCGCTGGGGGCGCTGGCGGGTATCGGGTCTGGCAGTGCCTGCAATGCGGTCGGCGCAGGCGCCGCAGGAGCTGCGGGCGCGCTCGGGACGGCGGCAATACTCTGCGCCTGGCCAGTGCGTGCAGCGATCTCCTGCGCCAGCTGGTCGGCTGGCGCGGCGGTGATCTGCGGCGGTATCGGCGCCGCGGGCGCTGCAGGCTCGCCGCCTGCCGGAGCAGGCGTGACAGGCGCAACAACCGGCGTTGCGGCCGCTTCGCGTTCTGGCTCGGCATTCGGCACCGCCTCGACCGGCGATGCCGGGGTGGCGGCAGACGGCGCGGTGGGGAATGCGGCTGCCAGTTCTTCCAGGCTGTAGCGCGAGGTACGCGAGCTGTCGGGCGTGGTTGGCTTGTTACGGCGAAAAAAGCTGGCCATTGGCAACGCAGTAGGGGAAACCCGAAATTCTATCATCCGGGCCTCCTGACACCTTGACGCCGCCTTTAGCGCAGCTCCGCGCCCGGGCGTCTCGCATGCATCGCACTGCCGTCGGTATGGCGGCTCACCTGGGTGCGCTAGCGCGTGGCAAATCCTGCCGAATTCGGCATTTTTGCCAGCGATGTGTCAACGCGAAGTTGTGTCTTTATAACTGACCTTTGAGCGCGCGGTAATCACGCGGCGTCATGCCGACGGTGGCCTTGAACTGGCGCGCGAAGGCACTCTGGTCGGCGAAGCCGCAGCGTTGCCCGATGCTGGCGATGCTGTCGTCGCCGTACAGCAGCCGCATCGCCGATTCGATGCGCAACTTGGTCAGCAATTGCTGCGGGGTGACCTGAAACACGCGGCGGAAGTGACGTTCCAGCTGCGCCACCGACAGCCCGGCCAGGTCGGCCAGGCTCTGCACGCGCAGGTTGTCTCCGAAGTTGGTCTGCATGTGTTCCATCACCTGGCTCAAGCGTTCGTAGGCGGAATGACGGCTGTCGGGCTGGCCCAGATCGCGCGAGATGCCGACCACACCGATCACCTCATTGGCCTCGCACAGCGGGCGTTTGAAGGTCAGGCACCAGCCCGGCAGGCGGTTGGGGTACAGATGCACTTCGAGCTGGTTGTCGATGAGCTCGCCACACAGCACGCGGCGGTCCTGCATCATGTAGCTGCCGCCCAGCGGCAACGGGAACACTTCCAGCGGCGAGCGGCCGATGATCTCGCTGCGCAGCTTGCGTCCCAACCGGCGCACCAGGGTCAGGTTGCAATGGGTGTAGCGCCCCTCGCTGTCCTTGATGAAGAACACCACATCCGGCAGTGCATCGAACAGCGTCTGCATTTCCAGGGCGGGCAGGTTGAGGTCCATCAGGGTCATGGTAGCGGTCACGATTAGACGGTTGCACGACGGTGCAGCCCAGCAATGATCCTAGCGCAAACGCGCGGTTGTGATTCGGGTGGGTGATTGTGCGGATTTCCGCATTTTCACTTGGCATTGAACGCTAGTCGTCCGCGGGTCGGCAGTGGGAGCATGAGCCATGCACACCATCGACGTCATCGACTCCCACACGGCAGGCGAGCCTACCCGCGTGGTCCTTTCCGGTTTTCCAGATCTGGGCGATGGCGATCTGGCGCAGTGCCGCGAACGCTTCCGCAGCGAGTTCGACCACTGGCGCAGCGCCATCGCCTGCGAGCCGCGTGGGTCGGACACCATGGTGGGCGCCTTGTTGCTGCCGCCGCGCGACCCGAGCGCCTGCACCGGGGTGATCTTCTTCAATAACGTCGGCTACCTGGGCATGTGCGGGCACGGCACGATTGGCGTGGTGCGCACGCTGGCCGAACTGGGGCGCATCGCGCCGGGCCAGCACCGGATCGAGACACCGGTCGGCACGGTGGGCGTGGAGCTGGCCGACGACGGCACGGTGTCGGTAGACAATGTCGAGAGCTATCGTTTTGCCAGCGGGGTCGAGGTGGAGGTGCCGGGGCATGGCCGGGTGTGCGGCGACGTGGCCTGGGGCGGCAACTGGTTTTTCATCACCGAGCATGCGCCGTGCGCGCTGGACCTGGCGCACCAGCGCGAGCTGACCGCGTATACCGAGGCGATTCGGCTGGCCCTGGAAGCGGCCGGGATCACTGGCGAGGCCGGTGGCGAGATCGACCATATCGAAGTCAACGGCGCTGCGCCCGACGGTAGCGGCGTGGCGCGC
The DNA here is from genome assembly GCF_000961215.1 of Xanthomonas citri pv. citri. NCBI lineage: Bacteria > Pseudomonadati > Pseudomonadota > Gammaproteobacteria > Lysobacterales > Lysobacteraceae > Xanthomonas > Xanthomonas citri. The sequence continues at coordinate 2,997,553 of NZ_CP008998.1, read as the reverse complement.
AATTTCGTGCTGTGCCCGGGGCTGGCCTATGACCGCTCGCCGTGCGGCACCGGCACCAGCGCCAAGCTGGCCTGCCTGGCGGCGGACGGCAAGTTGGCCGAAGGCGAGCGCTGGGTGCAGCAAGGCATTCTGGGCAGCGCCTTCGAAGGCAATTATCGGCTGAGCGGGCGCGGCATCGCACCGCGCATCAGTGGGCGGGCGTACATCACCGCGCGCGCGCAACTGGTGATCGACCCGGCGGACCCGTTCGCCTGGGGCATCGTGGCCTGATGGAACCCCAGCGGCCCGCGCCGGTGCTTGCGTCGGTCACGCCGTCTGGCGCAGCAGTGTCTGCTGCGATGACAGGGACTGCCCCTGCAACGCCTGCGTCGGTATCGGCGCCTGGATTGGATGCGGTGACCGAATCCGGGTCCGCCGCGTCTGCCGCAGGCACGCGACGCAGTTACGACCTGATCGTGATCGGCGCCGGCATTGTGGGCGCCGCGTGCGCGGAAGCGGCGGCGGGCGAGGGCCTTCGTGTGGCGATCGTCGAGCCGGGACCGATCGGCGGCGGCTCCACCGCAGCGGCGATGGGGCATTTGGTGGCGATGGACGACGACCCGGCCGAGCTGGCGTTGTCGGCGTATTCGCTGCGGCTGTGGGAGCGCTTCGCCACGCTTAGCGAAGCCGAATTCAGCCGCTGCGGCACGCTGTGGGTGGCCCGCGATGCGCGCGAACTGGCGGCGGTGCCAGCCAAGATCGCACGCCTGGCAACGGCCGGCCTGCATGCCGAAGCGATCGATGCCGCGCAGCTGTACGCGCTGGAACCACAGCTGGTGCCCGGGCTGGCTGGCGGCATGCGCGTGCCCGATGAAGCCGTGGTGTATCCGCCGCGGGTCGCGCGGCATTTGGTGGGCGCGGCATGCACGTCCGGTGCGCGCTTGTTCGCCGGCCGCCGCGTGGTGCAGCTGCAGGAGCATGCGGTGCGTCTGGACGATGGGCAGACGCTCGCCGGGCCGGTGCTGGTGGCCAGCGGTGTGGCCTTGCCGCAGTTGCTGCCCGAGCTGGCGCTGCGCCCGCGCAAGGGCCATTTGGTGATTACCGACCGGCACCCGGGGCTGATCCGGCATCAGCTGCTGGAACTGGGCTATGCGGATTCGGCGCATGGAGCCGACGACACCAGCGTGGCCTTCAATGTGCAGCCGCGGCCCACCGGGCAGATTCTGATCGGCTCCTCGCGCCAGTTCGGCGAGCACGACCGCGCCTTGTCGATGCCGGTGCTGCAGCAGATGCTGCAGCGCGCCTTCGCGTACCTGCCAGTGCTGCGCGAACTGCAAGCGATCCGCGTGTGGACCGGTTTGCGACCGGCCACGCCGGACGGGCGCCCGTATTTGGGGAAGGTGCCCGGCCGGCGCGATGTGTGGGTGGCCGCCGGTCACGAGGGGCTTGGGGTCACCACGGCGCTGGGGAGCGCACGGGTGATCGTGGACAGCCTGCTCGGGCGCACCCCGGCCATCGACCCGGCGCCCTACGCACCGGCGCGTGCCGCGCAAGGAGCGCCCGCATGAGCGCGACGGTGCGTCTGCACGTGGATGGGCGCATGGTCGAGGTGCCGGCCGGTGCCAGCGTGGCGGCGGCAGTGGCGCAGGCGACGTTGCAGTTTCGGCAATCGAGCAGTGGGCAAGCGCGCGCCCCCCTGTGCGGCATGGGGGTGTGTTTCGAATGCCGCGTGCGCATCGATGGCGTGGGACAGCAACGCGCGTGCCTGGTGGACGCATGCGATGGCATGCAGGTACGCACCGATGGCTGAGCGCGTGCTGCATTTCGATGTGTTGGTGATCGGCGCCGGCCCGGCCGGGCTGGCGGCGGCGCGGGCGGCGGTCAGCCAAGGCGTGCGCGTGGGCGTGGTCGACATGCAGCCACGTACCGGCGGTCAGGTGTGGCGCAGCGATGTGCACTCCGGCGCGCCGGCCGATGCGCGCGCATTGCTGCAGCAGGTGGCGGGCAATGCATCGATCACCGTGCTGACGCGCACGCAGATTTTGCTGGCGCAACCGGGCTGGCTCCTGGCCGATGGCCCCACCGGCACATTGCAGCTGCATTACGCCGCGTTGGTGCTGGCCACCGGTGCGCGCGAATTGCTGCTGCCATTCCCGGGATGGACCCTGCCCGGCGTCACCGGTGCCGGCGCGGCGCAGGCGCTGGCCAAGCAGGGCTGGCCGCTGGCTGGCAAGCGCGTGCTGGTGGCCGGCAGTGGCCCGTTGTTGCTGGCCAGTGCAGCCACGTTGCAACGGCATGGCGCGCACGTGCTCGGCATTCACGAACAGACCTCGCCGGCCGCCTTGCGCCAGTTCGCACTGCAGCTGTGGCGCTGGCCGGGCAAGGCCGCGCAGGCGGTGGCGCTGCGCCTGCAGCTGCGTGCAGTGGCATATCGCGCCGGCAGCATGGTGATTGCCGCGCACGGCGACACGCAGTTGCGCGAAGTGGAACTCGCCGGGCCCAGCGGCCGCACGCGTCTTGCCTGCGATCAACTGGCGGTGGGCTATGGCTTGGTGCCCAATACCGAGCTTGCGCAATTGCTGGGTTGCCAGCTGCAAGCGTACGGCGCGCACCAGCAGGTGCAGGTGGATGCGCTGTTGCGTACCAGCGTCACCCAGATCTTTGCCGCCGGCGAAGTCTGCGGCATCGGCGGGCGCGACTGCGCATTGATTGAAGGTGCGATGGCCGGACATATGGCGGCCGATGCACCGGAGGCGGCGCTGCGCCTGCAGCCACGGCGTCACGCCGCGCGTGCGTTTGCCGATCTGCTGCAGCAGCAATTCGCGCTTGATCCGCGCATCCGCACGCTGGCGCAGGCGGACACGTTGATCTGCCGCTGCGAAGACGTACCGCTGGCCGCCCTGGACAGCTTCAACGATGCACGCGACGCCAAGCTCGTCTCGCGCTGCGGCATGGGCGCCTGCCAGGGCCGCATCTGCGGTGCGGCGCTGGCCGAACTGGGGCGTTGCCCGCCCGATCTTTCCACCGACGCCGGCCGCCGGCCGCCGTTGTTCCCGGTCCGCCTCGCGGCGCTGGCCGACTCGTTCACTTCCGACTCGCAAGGGAAACACCCATGAGCAATGCTGCGTTCTGGCACGGCGTGCTGCCGGCCATCACCACTCCGTTCACCGCTAACGGCGACATCGACCACGACTTCCTCGGCAAGCACGCCAATCAACTGGTGGATGCCGGTTGCACCGCGATCGTGCCGCTGGGCTCGTTGGGCGAAGCTGCGACCTTGAGCGTGGAAGACAAGCTGGCGATCCTGCGCACGCTGGTCACCGCCTTGAACGGTCGCGTGCCGGTGGTGCCGGGCATCGCGAGCCTGGCCACCGGCGAAGCGGTCGCGCTGGCCAAGGCGGCCAAGGACATCGGCTGCGGCGGCTTGATGGTGCTGCCGCCGTACGTGTACTCCACCGATTGGCGCGAAATGGGCGCGCATGTGCGCGCGGTGATCGGCGCAACCGATCTGCCGGTGATCCTGTACAACAACCCGGTCGCCTACAAGACCGATTTCGGCCCGGCGCAGATCGCCGAGCTGGCCGCCGAATTCCCGAACCTGCAGGCAGTGAAGGAATCGTCCGGCGACGTGCGCCGCTTCGCCGCACTGCAGGAATTGCTGGGCGATCGCCTGGCGCTGCTGGTGGGCATGGACGATGCCATCGTCGAAGGCCTGAGCATGGGCGCCAAGGGTTGGATCGCCGGCCTGGTCAATGCGTATCCGAAGGAATCGGTGCGCCTGTTCGAACTCGCCCGCGATGGCGGTTACCCGGCGGCCAGGGAGCTTTACCACTGGTTCCTGCCGCTGCTGCGCCTGGATACGGTGCCCACCTTCGTGCAGCTGATCAAACTGGTGCAGGCCAAGGTCGGCATGGGCAGCGAGCAGGTGCGTGCGCCGCGCCTGGTGGTGGCCGGTGCCGAGCGCGATGCCGCGTTGAAGGTCATCGACCATGCCATCGCCACCGCGCCCAAGTTGTCTTGATGGCGCCATGATGCTGCCATCGTCTGTTGCGCCTGCGGGTGAGCGCAGGGTGCGAGTCGTGCGGGTTCGTGCCACGCGCCTTGCCTGCGCGCGGGGCGATGCGTCGGCCGATGCGGATGTGGCATCCAGTGCCGCATCCTCATCGTCTTTCTGGTCGGCCGCCAGCGCACCGAGCGCCGGACCTGCCTCCCTGTCACCGAAGGTGCCGCAATGAACGATACGAACCACTCCATTCCCGCGGCAGCAGCCGAGATCCTGCTGGCAGGCCGATGGCAAGCCAGCCGCGCCGCCACCGGCAGCTTCCGTGCTGCCGACCCGGCCGCCGGCGAACCAATCGGGCCCTACTTTCCGGTCAGTGGCGCGGACGATGTGGAAGCGGCCGTGGTTGCGGCGCAGGCAGTGGCGGCGGAGTTGGCGGCCGCACCGGTCGAGCGGATCGCGGCCTTTCTGGAAGCCTATGCCGATGCGCTAGATGCCGATGCCGATACCCTGGTCGCGCTGGCGCATGCCGAGACGGCGTTACCGGCGCCCACACGCTTGCGCGGTAACGAACTGCCGCGCACCAGCGGCCAACTGCGGCAGGCCGCACGGGCCGTGCGCAGCTACAGCTGGACCCAGCCCATCATCGACAGCGCGGCAGATCTGCGTTCGCACCTGGCGCCGCTGGGCAAACCGGTGCTGGTATTCGGCCCGAACAACTTTCCGTTCGCGTTCAATGCAATTGCCGGCAGCGATTTCGCCTCGGCGATTGCCGCGCGCAACCCGGTCATCGCCAAGGCGCATCCGTTGCATCCGGCCACCAGCCAGCGCATGGCGCAGCTCGCGCATCAGGCCTTGCTCGCGGCCGGTCTGCCTGCGGCGGCGGTGCAACTGCTGTATCACTTCGACAATGCCATCGGCCTGCGATTGGCGGGCGATGCGCGGCTGGGCGCGATCGGATTCACTGGCAGCCGTGCCGGTGGGCTGGCCCTGAAGGCCGCCGCAGACGCGGCGGGCGTGCCGTTTTATGCCGAGCTTTCCAGCGTCAACCCGGTCTTCCTGTTGCCGGGCGCGCTGGCCGAACGCGGCGATGCGCTTGCGCAGGAATTCTTCGCCTCCTGCACGCTGGGTAGCGGGCAGTTCTGCACCAATCCCGGTGTGGTGGTGGTGCCGCATGGCGCGGCTGGCGATGCGTTCGTTGCGGCCAGCAAGGCGCATTTCGAAGCGGCCATGCCGATGGTGCTGTTCTCCGCCTCTGGTGTAGAAGGCGTGCAACGCGGCGTGGCGAGCCTACGTGCGGCCGGCGCCGGCATGCTGGCCGGCGGGCACACCGGCGAGGATGGCTACCGCTATGCGCCGACCTTGTTGAGCGTGGATGCGCAAGCCTTCCTCGCCAATCCGCACGCCCTGCAGGCCGAAGCCTTCGGGCCTGTGAGCCTGCTGGTGCGCGCAGCCGATGTGGCGCAGATGGCACAGGTGGCTGCTGCGTTCGAAGGCAATCTGACCGGCACGTTGTACCGCGCGGCCGACGGCCGCGACGATGCCGCGTGGCAGACCATCGCCCCGGTGCTGCGTGCGCGGGTAGGGCGCTTGATCAACAGCAAGATGCCAACCGGCGTGGCCGTGAGCGCTGCGCAAAACCACGGTGGCCCGTTCCCGAGCACCGGGCATCCGGGCTTCACGGCGGTGGGCATGCCCGGCGCCATCCGCCGTTTTGCCGCCTTGCACAGTTACGACGCGGTGCCCGATGCACTGCTGCCCGCCGAACTGCGCCAGCGCAATCCGGGCGGCGTGGCACGTCTGGTCGACGGGCAATGGAGCACGGCCGATCTTGGAGCCGGCGCATGAAGCGACAGATCGGCGGGCTGTCGCTGGAGCAAGCGCGTGCGCAACTCGCGCCGTGGACACAACGCGCCGCGCCGATCGCCGCGGACGAATACGAGCGCCGCATCGAGCGTGCACGCAGCCTCATGCGCGGGCATGGCGTGGATGCGCTGTTGATCGGCGCCGGCACGTCGCTGCGCTATTTCACCGGCGTGCCGTGGGGGGCGAGCGAGCGTCTGGTGGCACTGCTGCTGACGCTGGATGGCGATCCGGTGTTGATCTGCCCCGTGTTCGAGGAAGGCTCGCTGGATGCGGTACTGAAGATCCCGGCGACCAAATACCTGTGGGAAGAGCACGACGACCCGTACGCACTGGTGGTACAGGCCATGGATGAGCGCCATGCGCACGCCCTGGCGCTGGACCCCGGCATCGCGTTCGCCGTGCACACCGGTCTGCGTGCGCATCTGGGCAAGGCGATTCGTGATGCCGGCGCGATCATCGATGGCTGCCGCATGTGCAAGTCGCCAGCCGAGCTGGCATTGATGCAGCAGGCTTGCGATATGACCTTGCTGGTACAGCGGCTGGCGGCCGGTATCGCGCACGACGGGATCGGGACCGATGAACTGGTGCGTTTCATCGATGAGGCGCATCGCGCGCTGGGCGCCGACAACGGATCGACCTTCTGTATCGTGCAGTACGGTCACGCCACTGCGTTTCCGCATGGCATCCCGGGTGTGCAGCACCTGCGCGAAGGTGAACTGGTGTTGATCGACACCGGCTGCACCGTGCAGGGCTACCACTCCGACATCACCCGCACCTGGATCTATGGTGCGGCCAACGACGCGCAGCAGCGCATCTGGGACCTGGAGCAGGCCGCGCAGGCGGCGGCATTCGCAGCGATCCGCCCGGGCGTGGCATGCGAAGCGGTGGATCAGGCTGCGCGCAAGGTGCTGGAAGCAGCCGGGCTCGGGCCCGACTATCGGCTGCCCGGGTTGCCGCATCGCACCGGTCACGGTTGCGGCCTGGCGATTCACGAGGCGCCTTACCTGGTGCGCGGCAATGCGCTGGCGTTGCAGCCGGGCATGTGTGCCAGCAACGAGCCGATGATCGTGGTGCCGGAGCAGTTCGGCGTGCGCCTGGAAGACCATTTCTACGTGACCGACGATGGTGCGCAGTGGTTCACGCCGCCGTCGGTGGCGATCGATCAACCGTTTGCGTGAGTCTGCGAAGGTTCACGCGCGCGTAGGAGCGCACCCGGGCGCGACGGGCATTCCCGAGTGAAGCCATTCGCGCTCAGGCGCGCTCCTACCGCTGTCCTTGCATCTTGGAGTGAATGCATGAAACACCTGCGTCCCGTCGCCATCGGTCTACTCGCCGCCGCCTTGTTCACCGCCTGCAAGCCGGCGCCGCCCGCAGCGGAGCCGGCGGCGTCGCCTGGCTCCGCCTCAACCGGCGAGCAGGCTGCCAAGGCCTTCGATGCGCTGCTGGACAAGCAGTGGCAGTACCAGCTGCAGCACAACCCGGAGTTCGCCAGCATCATCGGCGACAAGCGCTACAACGACCGCTGGAGCGATTACTCGCTGGCGGCCGTGCAAGCAGAGCGCGCCGCAACGGCCGACCTGCTCAAGCAGTTCGAAGCGGTGGATGCCAAGACGCTGGACGAGCAACGCCAGCTCAGCCTGCAGATGATGCTGGGCCAGTTGCGCGACAAACTGGAAGGCATCGACCTGAAGACCTATGCAATGCCGCTGGAACCGATCGGCGGCATACAGTTGGCGTTGGCCGGGTACGGCGATGCCTTTCCGTTCGAAAACGCCAAGGATTACCAGGACTACATCAAGCGGCTACAGACGATTCCGACGGTGATCGACCAGGTGATCGCGGTGTCGCGTCAGGGCGCGAAGGACGGCCTCACCCAGCCGCGTTATCTGCTGGAGCGCTTACCCGAGCAGATCGACAAGATTGCGGCCTTGACCGGCGAGCAGAGCCCGTTCGCCTCGCCATTGAAAAAGCTCGACGCCGCCGTACCCGCCGACCAGCGCGATGTGCTGGGCAAACAGCTGCTCGCAGCGATCGACCAACAGGTACGCCCGGCTTACGGAAAGCTGGCCGCGTTCGTCCGCGACGAATACGCCGCGCAGGGACGCGCGCAGGAAGGCGTCTGGTCGCTGCCCGATGGCGAGCGCCGTTATCGCTATGCCATCCATACCCAGACCACCACCGACATGGCGCCGGAAGAAATCCACCAGATCGGCCTGAAGGAGGTGGCGCGCATCGAAGGCGAGATGACGCAGATCGCCAAGGCGCAGGGTTTTGCCGATCTGGCGAGCTTCCGCAAGGCCGTGGAGACCGACAAGCGGCACTTCGCCACCTCGGGCGAGCAGATCCTGCAGCAGTACCGCCAATACATCGCAGCGATGGAACCGGAGCTGCCGAAGTTGTTCGGCCATCTGCCCAAGACCCCGCTGGAAGTGCAGGCGATGCCGGCGTTCCGGCGTACCGCACCGGGCGCCGAATACTGGCAGAGCAATCCGGAAGGCACCAAGCCGGCGATCGTGAAGGTCAACACCAGCGACTTCGCCAGCCGCACGTTGATCAATATCGAAACCACCGCCTATCACGAAGGCGTGCCCGGGCATCACCTGCAGATTTCGCTTGCGCAGACATTGCCGTTGCCGCCGTTCCGCCAGCAGGCCGGCTACAACGCCTATATCGAAGGTTGGGCGCTGTATGCCGAGCGCCTGGGCAAGGAGATCGGTTTCTTCAAGGATCCGTATAACGACTATGGGCGCCTGTCCGGCGAATTGCTGCGCGCCAACCGGTTGGTGCTCGACACCGGCGTGCACTACAAGCACTGGAATCGCCAGCAGATGGTGGATTTCTTCCACGCACATCCATCCGACGACGAGCCCAGCATCCAGTCCGAAACCGATCGCTACATCGTGTGGCCGGGCCAGGCGCTGGGGTACAAGCTCGGCCAGCTGCAGATCCTGGCGTTGCGTGCCGAAGCCGAGAAAGAACTCGGTGAGCGCTTCGACGTGCGCGCCTTCCACGATGCGGTGCTGGGCGGCGGCGCGATGCCGCTGGCACTGTTGCAGCAACGTGTGCGGCAGTGGATTACGCAGGCCAAGGCGGCGCCGGAGGCACACCCATGAGCACCACCAGCGCGTTACGCGCGAGCACATTGACTCTGTTGATTGCCGCCAGCCTGGGCGGCTTGGCCTTGCCCGTGCACGCAGCCGAGGCTGCGGCTGCGGCCACGCAGAATACCGCAGCGGCACGCTTCAAGGCCTTGTACACGCGCGAGTGGCGCTGGCGCCAGGCGCAGGCGTCGGGCGCGGTGGATGAAGACAACCAGGCCACGCAGGAGCAACAGGCCGACCATCTGCCCAAGGTCGATGTCGCGACGCAGAACCAGCGCACGGCGTATTGGCAACAGGTGTTGAAGGAACTGGATGCCATCCCGCAGGCGCAGTTGTCGGCCGAAGATCAGGTGAGCTACCAGGTGTACCGGCAACAGTTGCAGGTGTTGCTGGACCAGCAGCATTTTCGCGCCTGGGAGATGCCGTTCAACAGCGACTCGGCGTTCTGGAGCGATCTGGGCTTCAGCGCCGAGGCCACGCTGCGCACGCGCGAGGATTACCAGCGTTATCTCAAGATGCTGGCCGACATCCCGCGCTATTTCGCCGAGCACACCGACAATATGCGCGCCGGGCTGGCACGCGGTTTCACCCAGCCGCGGGTCACGATGACCGGGCGCGACCAATCCATCGCCGATGTGGCGCAGGCCAAAGGCGAGGCCAACCCGTTCTACGCGCCGTTCAAGCAGATGCCGGCGACGCTGCCGGCCGATGTGCAGGCGCAACTGCGCCAGCAGGCAGTCAAGGCCATCGATACACTGGTGGTGCCGGCATACGCCAAGCTGCTGGATTTCATCCGCAACGAGTACCAGCCGCGCGCACGCACCACGCTGGCCGGCGAAGCGTTGCCGGACGGGCAGGCGTATTACCGTGCGCAGATTCGCGAGTTCACCACGCTGGACCTGAGCCCCGATCAGATCCATCAGATCGGCCTGCAGGAGGTGGCCAAGCTGCGCACGCAGATGGACCAGACCATCGTGGCCAGCGGCTTCAAGCCGCCGGCCGGGCAGGCCGTGTTCCCGGCGTTTCTGCACTTCCTGCGTACCGATCCGCAGTTCTATGCCAAGACGCCGGAAGAGTTGCTCAAGCAGGCGGCGTGGATCGCCAAGCGCGTGGACGCCAAGGTGGGCGATTACATCGGCCGGCTGCCGCGCCGTCGCTTCGCGATCGAACCGGTGCCACCGGAGCTGGCGCCGTTCTACACCGGCGGTCGCGGTGGGCCGGGCATCTATCTGGTCAACACCTACAACCTGCCGTCGCGGCCGTTGTACAACCTGACCGCGCTGACCTTGCACGAATCCTCGCCCGGTCACGCACTGCAGATGCCGCTCGCGGCAGAAGCGCAAGGCTTGCCGGAGTTCCGCCGTTACGGCTTCATCTCCGCCTACGGTGAAGGTTGGGCGCTGTATTCGGAGTATCTGGGTCAGGAGATGGGCATGTACGACACGCCCTATGACCGTTTCGGCTACCTGACCTACCAGATGTGGCGCGCCTGCCGCCTGGTGATCGATACCGGCATCCACCACAAGGGCTGGACGCGCGAGCAGGCGCAGGCCTACCTGCGCGACAATACTGCGCTCAGCGAGCACGAAGTCACCACCGAGGTAGACCGCTATATCGCCTGGCCGGGGCAGGCGCTGTCGTACTACCTGGGCGAGCTGAAAATACTGGAGCTACGCCGCAAGGCAGAAGCCGCGCTGGGCGAAAAGTTCGACCTGCGCAACTTCCACGATGCGGTGCTGCAGACCGGCTCGGTGCCTTTGCCGGTGCTGGAAGCGCGCATCGACCGCTTCATCGCCGATGGCGGCGTGTCGCCGTACCCACAGGATGACCAGGCAGAGGCATCGGCAGAGGCGAAGGCCTCCGCCAGCGACTGACACGTGCGCGCACGTGATGGCTTTAAGAGCAGTACCGCGCTTTCCACATTTCGGGGCGACGTATGACCACACACGCTGCGACCACGCAAGGCAAGTTCCACAAGCGCCTCAGCCTGACCGACCTGACCTTTATCGGGCTGGGTTCGATCTTCGGTTCCGGGTGGTTGTTTTCGGCCAGCCACGTCTCATCGATCGCGGGGCCGGCCGGCATCGTGTCGTGGATCCTCGGTGGGATCGCGGTGCTGCTGCTTGGGCTGGTGTATTGCGAACTCGGCGCGGCATTGCCGCGCGCCGGCGGGGTGGTGCGCTACCCGGAATATTCGCATGGCGCCTTGCTCGGTTCGCTGACCGGCTTCATCACCTTGATCGCGTTCTCCAGCCTGATCGCGATCGAAGTGGAAGCGGCGCGGCAATACGCAGCGGCGTGGTTCCCGTGGTTGAGCCAGCCGAACAGCACCCATCCCAGCGTCGTGGGTTGGCTGGTGCAGCTGGCCTTGCTGGTGCTGTTCTTCGTACTCAACTATTTCAGCGTCAAGACCTTTGCGCTGGCCAATAACATCGTCAGCATCTTCAAGTTCCTGGTGCCGATCCTGGTGATCGTGCTGCTGATGCAGCACTTCGATGCCGGCAATCTGAGCGTGCATGGGTTCGCGCCATCGGGCATGGCGGGCGTGGAGGCGGCGATCTCGGCCGGCGGCATCATCTTCGCGTATCTGGGGTTGACCCCGATCGTGTCGGTGGCCAGTGAGGTGCGCGACCTGCAGCGCAATATTCCAATTGCGCTGATCCTGTCGGTGGCGCTGTCCACGGCGATTTACGTGCTGCTGCAGCTGGCGTTCCTGGGCAGCATCCCGGCCGCGCAACTCGCGCAAGGCTGGGCGGGCATCGACAAGGCCTTCTCGCTGCCGTACCACGACATCGCCCTGGCCTTGGGCATGGCGTGGCTGGCCGCGCTGGTGATCTGCGATGCGATGGTGTCGCCCAGCGGCACCGGCAACATCTACATGAATGCCACGCCGCGCGTGGTGTATGGCTGGGCACGCAGTGGCGGGTTCTTGCCGGTGCTGACGCGGGTGGATCCGGCGTCGGGCATCCCGCGTCCGGCACTGTGGTTGAGCCTGGGCTTGTCGATCTTCTGGACGCTGCCGTTTCCCTCCTGGGAAACGCTGATCGGCGTGGTGTCGGCCGCCTTGGTGCTGAGCTATGCGGTGGCGCCGATCACGGTGGCGGCTCTGCGCCGCAGCGCGCCGGACTTGCCGCGCCCATTTTTCGTGCGTGGCCTGCCGGTATTTGGGCCGCTGTCGTTCATGGTGGCGGCGTTGATCGTGTACTGGTCCACCTGGCCGACCTTGTCGTGGTTGCTCGGCTTGCAGGTGCTGGCGTTCGTGCTGTACGTGCTATTGCGCCTGCCTTCGCGCCAGGGCCGCGCGCGCCTGGTGCGGCAGGTGCGCGCGTCGTTGTGGCTGATCGTGTTCTTCGTGCTGGTGATGCTGGTGTCGTGGGCGGGTACGTTCGGCGGACATGGCTGGATTGCGCATCCCTTCGATACGTTGGGCGTGGCGGTCATCGCGTTGTGCATTTATCACTGGGGCGCACGCAGCGGTTTGCGCAGCGACGAGCTTGCGCTGGAGGAGGACGATGGTGAGTGATGCGCGCCGCAGCGCATTTGGTTTACGTCGGTGGTCTGCGTTGGTCGCCTACGGATTGGTGTTGTCGGGTGCTGTGCAGGCTGCGCCCAGCGTTGCCGATTACCAACGCTCGCTGGGTTTGCGCGAGCAGTGGATCACGCTGACAGAGAATGTCGCCTGGCCGGCGCAGTGGCAGGACGACGGAAGGTTCTACTACCGCAAGACAGTGCCGGGCGGCTTTGCGTTTGTCAGTGCCGATGTGGCCACCTTGCAGAAGCAGCCGGCCTTCGATCAGGCGCGCCTGGCGCAGGGCCTGAGTGCGGCAACCGGGAAACCGTATGCGCCGCTGCGTCTGCCGTTCGAGCAGTTTTCGTTTTCAACCGAGGGCGAACGCAGCGATGGCGCCATTGTCTTCGCACTGGACGATGCGCCCTGGCGTTGCACGCTGACCACCTACCGCTGCGCGCCCGATGCACGGCTGCAGCCGACCTCACGCCCACGCGGCTTCGGCGTGGTACGCGACCCGCTGGTGCCGGCCGACACCACGCCGCGTCGTTCGCCGGATGCCAAGTGGGAGGTGCTGGCCGATGGCTGGAACCTGGTATTGCGTCATCTCGCCGATGGGCAGGTCACACGGCTCAGCAGCGACGGCCGTGCCGATGATTATTTCGATCCGGAGAGCGTTGCCTGGTCGCCGGACTCGCGGCAGCTGGCGGTGTATCGCGTGCGTCCGGGGCTGGCTCGCCGTATCACCCGCGTCGAAGCCGCGCCTGCCGGCGGTGGGCAACCGGTGGTGCATACCCAGTTGTATCCCAAGCCGGGCGATGCGGTGGATGTGGAGCGCCCGGTACTGTTTGCGCTGGACGGCACGCGTCGCGACGTGGACACGGCGTTGTTCGACAACCCGTATTCGTTGTCGCCGCTGCAGTGGCGCAGCGACGGGCGCAGTGTCGCGTTCGAGTATGTGCAGCGCGGCTTCCAGCGCATGCGCGTGATTGCGGTGGATGCAATCAGTGGGCGCGCGCGCGTGGCAGTCGGCGAAGACGCGCGCACCTTCGTGTATGCCGACCGCAGCTTTCGCCACGACGTGGATGGGCGTGGCGATGAGGTGCTGTGGATTTCCGAGCGAGATGGCTGGCGGCACCTGTATCTGTTCGATGGACGCAGCGGCAAGGTGAAACGCCAGCTCACCCGCGGGCCGTGGGTGGTGCGCGATGTGCTGCGCGTGGACGATGCGCAGCGCCGCATCTGGTTCACGGCCAGCGGGATGGACGCAGGCAAGGACCCGTACGACAGGCAGCTCTACAGCGTGGATTTCGACGGCCGCCGGTTGACCCGCTTGACCCACGCCGAGGCCGACCACGACGTGGCGATTGCCGACGATGGCCTGCATTACGTCGACGTCTATTCGCGTCCAGACCTGCCGCCGGTGATGGAGCTGCGCGCCATCGATGGCCAACTGCTGCATACCGTGGAGCGTGGCACGATCGACAGGCTGCAGGCCGCCGGCTGGCGCGCGCCGGAGACCTTCGTAGCCAAGGGCCGCGATGGCACCAGCGACATCTGGGGCATGGTGGTGCGACCGCGCGACTACGACCCGCGCAAGACCTATCCGGTGATCGAAAACATCTATGCCGGGCCGCACGATTCCTTCGTGCCCAAGACGTTCTGGCCGTTCGGTTATCACTCCGGCGGCGACAAGCAGATCGGCATGCAGGCGCAGGCCGATCTGGGTTTCATCGTGGTGATGATCGACGGCATGGGGACCGCCAACCGCTCCAAGGCGTTTCATGATGTCGCGTGGAAAGACCTGGGCGATTCCGGGTTTGCCGACCGCATTGCATGGCATCGTGCGCTGGCCGCCAAAGACCCGTCTTACGACATCAGTCGCGTCGGCATCTATGGTGCCTCGGCGGGGGGGCAGAGCACGCTGGGGGCGCTCGAGCGTCATCCGGAGTTCTACAAGGTGGGCGTTGCGTTTGCCGGGTGCTACGACAACCGCATGGACAAGATCAGCTGGAATGAGCAGTGGATGGGCTGGCCGGTGGATGCGCACTATGCAGAGGCGTCTGGCGTGGTCAATGCACGCAAGCTGCAGGGCGACCTGCTGCTGATCGTCGGCGAGCAGGACAGCAATGTGGATCCGGCGTCCACCGCACAGGTCGTCGATGCCCTGATCAGGGCCGGCAAGGAGTTCGACCTGCTCAATGTGCCGGGTGGCGAACATTCGGTTGGCCGCTCCAGCGGGCCGATCGATTACGTGCAACGTCGCCAGTACGACTTCTTCGTGCGCCACCTGCGCAACGAACCCACGCCGCCCTGGAATTCCCTGCCGTCGGAGGCGCAATGATGCGTTTGTCTGCTCGATTCAAGGCACAGCGGCGCAGCCGGGGGGCGGGTCTGCTGTGGTCGCTGGCGTTGCTGGCTGGTAGCACACCGCTGCTTGCGGCCGCCGACGAACTGCCGCGCTTCGTCACCAAGGATGGCCGCCATGCGGTGTTTGTCGATGGTGCGCCGTACACCATCTTGGCCGCACAGTTGCACAACTCCAGCGCATGGCCGGCGGTATTGCCCCAGGCATTGGACGACGTGGTGGCCCTGCATGCCAACACGGTGGAGGCGCCCGTGTATTGGGAGCAGTTCGAGCCGGAACAGGGCCGCTTCGACACCACCAATGTGGACGCGCTGATTGCCGGCGCCCGCAAGCGCGGCCTGCGCGTGGCCTTGCTCTGGTTCGGCAGCTGGAAGAACGGCCAGATGCATTACGTGCCGGAATGGATCAAGCGCGATGAGGCGACCTACCCGCGCATGCGCGATGCCAACGGTGAGCCGGTGGATGTGTTGTCGCCCCATGTGGCCGCAAACATGCAGGCCGATGCGCGTGCGTTCACCGCGTTGATGCAGCACCTGCGCAAGGTGGATGGCGATCGCCATACCGTGATTCTGGTGCAGGTGGAAAACGAGCCAGGCGCGATCGGTACCGTGCGCGATCACGGCCCCGCAGGGGAGGCGGCGTTCGCGCAACCGGTGCCGCCCCAGATTGCGCGCGCACTGGGTAAACCGCAGGGCAGCTGGCAGCAACTGTTCGGCGCCGAAGCTGCCGAAGCGTTCAACGCATATGCAACCGCTGCGTATATCGAACAGGTGGCTGCCGCCGGCAAGCGTGCGTATCGGCTGCCGCTCTACGTCAACACCTGGCTGCGCTACAAGGGCAAGCGCTATCCGGGCATGGACTACCCGTCCGGCGGTGCGACAGTGAACGTATTCGCGCTGTGGCGCGCGGCCACGCCGTCGATCGATTTCATTGGTACCGACATCTACACCAGCGACTACAACGAATACACCAAGGTCATCGGCCAATACGCGCGGCCCGACAACCCGGCCTGGGTCTCGGAAACCGGCTTCGAAGCTGCCACTGCGCCGTATCTGTTCCATGTGCTGGGGCAGGGTGGGATCGGCTTTTCGGTGTTCGGCATGGATGGCAACCAGGACAGCCAGGCCAACCGCGACGCGATCGCTGCGCACGCCGCCAACTTCAAGCTGCTCGCGCCGATGCAGCGGATTCTGGCGCAGGCCGCCTTTGACGGCCGGCTGCAGGCGGTGGCCGAGCAGCCCGGCGCGCCGCAGCGGACGCTACGCTTCGGCGAGTGGCAGGCCAAGGTGTCGTTTGGTGCGCCCATGTGGGGCGATGCGCCGCCCATTCTGCCCGGCAACGACGACCACGCCGGCCGGCTGCTCGTGGCCCAACTGGGGCCGGAGGAGTTTCTGGTGACCGGTATGGCTGCACGCATTGAATTTTTCCGCGAGGCGGCCGATACCCGTCGTGGACAACTGTTGCGGGTGGAGCAGGGGCGGTATGTCGACGGGCGCTGGCAGATGGAAAAGCAGCTCAACGGCGACCAGACCGACTACGGCCTCAACTTCGGGCGTGTGGATGCAAACGGCAAGGTGCCTGTGGTGTTGCGGGTGCGGGTGGGTACTTACTGAGCCTTGCTGATCGTGTCCTTGCCGCCTTCGGCCTGTTGTCTGCAATGAGTTGAGCCTTGTTCGAATCCACTCGCCGCCACGCCGGAGCCATCATGAGCATCAGCAGTATCGCCAGTTCCGGAATGCAGGTCGCCGCGCTGCGCCAACAGGTGGCGGCCAGCAATGTAGCCCGCCAGCCGGTGGACGGCAGCCCGCGTCAGTCTGTCGCGGCCGCTACCCAGGCCAACGGCGGCGTGGCGGCCCGCGTGGTGAATGCCAGCCCCGATCCATCTGCGCCGGCCACCGATCTGGTCGAAGGTCTATCGGCACGCAACGAGTTCCAGGCAAATGCCAATGTGTTGCGGCGCTCCGACCAGATGCTGGGGAGCTTGTTGGACGTGTCGACCTGAGCGGTTCGGCCTACACGACGACGGTCTTCGACCTGTTGCATCGGGTGCAAGGCGTGTCTGGCGAGCGATCGGTGCACCGCGCCGTCCACGCTGCGGGTTTGCTGCAGGGTCCTTGCCTGCCCACCATCGCAGGACACGCTGCAAGTACGTCCATCTAAGCTCCTTGGCGGCATCCATGCCGCCAAGGGACCCGCGAGGGTGGGCGGGCAAGGACCAATCGAGATGGTCGGTGCGCATGGTTCGGCAAAGCAACCGGCAGAGGGCTTTGCCCTTTCCTTCGCTTTCGCCAAAACCACCATCCAACGGTTGGGTGCGGTGTCCTCGCCGATTGCGGGACCGTTGGCGGCATGGATGCCGCCATCGAGCCCCAGTGATGGATTCACGGCGCGTCCCGCGAGCTGGCGAGGGCGCCGCGCACTCGAAGTGTCGCGTTTTTTACAATGCAGACACGAAGAGGGCATCACGTACTCCCTAACCAGGCTTCGACCTGGCGCGTCGTGCCGTAATCGCTTTACCCTCGGCCGTCAGTGCCCGTCATCGCCCAACACCTGCGCCGCGTCCACGATATCCACGCCCTGCAGTTGTCCTAGCCAGTGATCGAACCAGGGTTTGTGCATGGCGCCGACCACCGCTAGCACCCGTGCACCGGGCTGCTCGGCAAAGCTGGCACGCACGTTCGATACCATGCGCAGATGATGGTGGGCTTGTAAGCGGCCAAGCGGTCCATCAGCGGTTGCAACCGTGCTGCACCGATGTCACTGCCCTTGGGCAACTGCGACAGATGCACGCTGCCAAGAACGAGTACCTGCGTGCGTGGCGCGGCCATCTCTGCATCCAACCGCGACAGGTCCACTTGCGCCTGCGCGATGCAGGGCGTGAGCAGCAGCAACGCCGACCACAACACGCACTACGCAGCACGGCGCGCGCGCACGGCGAGACTGCGGAAGGCGCACCGGCAGTGTCGACGCGTTCTGGTTCGTGCAGGACTGGAACCTGCATGACGCTCCTTGTGGAATGTTTCCATCCGCGCCGCCGTAAGCGCATCCTTGCGGCGGTAGACGTGCGGCGAGTGTGAGCGAGACTGCAGGCATCGGGCCTGGCCTGAAAGTCATGCGTCAAATGGCAGGGGCGTTGGCGAATGCGCACGCCAATGCGCTCGCTTGATGCAGATGTCTCAGGCACAGCGCCTGGCATACCCACACGCAATGCACCTATGCCAAGCGAGCGTGCAATGGAGTAGCGCCCTACCGGCTTGCACATCGGTTTCCAAGTCGTCCAACGTGTCGCGACGGACGCTCGCACCGGGCGCTCTGCTCAGTTGTGCCGCAATGCCTCAGCCAAGCGCGCACCGTCGGGCACGCCCAACCCGGTATTGGCGTCCCAGCCGGTGGCTGCGCGGAAGCCAGCGTTATCGCCGGCAACGATGTCGCGGAATGCCTCCGGGTGGCCGTACAGGCGCGGCAACACGAAGTGGGGTTGCATGCGGTTTGCGCCGTAGATGCGTGCCAGCAAGGCCGCCCATAACGGTGCGGCAGCGCTGGTGCCGCCCATCACGGCGGGCTGCCCGTTGATCGACAGGTAGTAGCCGGTCTGCGCATCGGCGTTGGCCGCCACATCGGGGACGCCGCGCATGCGCAGTTGGCGTGACTGGTGCTGTGCATCGGTGAGGCGCAGATTGTTCTGCCAGGCAGGACGTGCAAAGAACCTGCTTTCTCCGCCGCCGCCGCTCGCCCAGGCCTGTTCGTTGGCGCTGTCCGCCGTTACCTGGAGCCGAGTGCCGCCGCAGGCGAGCACGAACGGACTGGATGCGGGAAAGCAGACATTCAATCCTGGCTGCCCGTCACTGGCGCCATCGTCGCCAGCGGCAATGCACACGGTGATGCCCATCAACGCAGCGGCCCGAAACGCACAGTCGTAGGCCTGGCGCGATTGCGGCGTCCATTGCGATTCGGTGAAACCCCAGCTGATGGCGATGATGCCAGGTGAGTGCTCTGCATCGTGGATGGCGGCATTGATCGCTTCCAGAAAACCGTTGTCGGTGTTGGGCGCGAAATACATCACCAGTTTCGCGCCCGGCGCGATTGCCCCGGCGATCTGGATATCCATCTGCGCTTCGACATCGGCATCTGCATTGCCGCGGCTGACGGCGTTGGTTGCCCCGGGCAACAGCACATCGACCAGTGTCGGCATGGGGACGCGTAGCTGCGCAAAATAGGCGGTCATCTGGTCGCGTGCATAGCCGCCGCCCAGCACGATGATGCCGATGCATTGACCGTGCCCGTCATGCTCGGGAAAGCCGTAGAGCTGCGCCAGCTGCGGCGGCGTGTATTGCATGATCGGACCATCCCGACTGTCGGCCGGTGCAGTGGGCTGTATCGCAGGCGGCAAGGATGCGCTCGCCTCGGGCGCGCTGGGCAGGGTCTGAGCCTGCGGGCGGGCGTCCAGCCCGAGCACGGCGGTGACGATGCCGCCCAGGGCCTGTGGAATCGATACCGGGCCGGTGCGTCCGCGATAGCGCATCGCACCATCGATATAGTCGCGCAAGCTGACCTGGAATGCGGCCTCGCACTGCTGCACGGTGCCCTCCAGGATCACGCTGCCGCTGTCTGCGTGCGCGTGCTCGATCCTCAAGCCATAACTGGCAGCAAAGTCGGCAACGGCCTGCAGATCTGCCGCACCGGCGGCGAAGCGTTCGCTGAACTCCGCACGCGTGAACGCAACCGGCAGCGTATTGGGCTGCAATTGCAGCAGCGCATCGGCAGCGGCATTCAATGCCGGCATCCGCACCGCGAGCAGGACGCGCAGGCGTTCGTCCTGCGGCGGTTGTCCGGCCTCGATGGTGGAGGGAGCGGTACGGCGCTCACTGCCGGCCAGGATCGTGTGCATGCTGGGGAGAACTCCATCGAAGTGGGTGAGTCAAAGTGGGTTGGTACAGATCCAAATCCAGCCGTCGCGTGCTGCGCGACCCACCGCGATACGCACGGCTGCCAGCGGCACGGCAGTGTGCATTCTAATGCCATGCGCGGGTTGTCTGTGTAGCGGGGTACCGCGTGCGATGGACGGCAATACGAAGCGCGCACGCATCGATTGGTGGGCTCTTGGTCAATGGCACGCAACGGCAAGCGCTTGCAGCAAGATCAGCATCGCCCGCGCGCGCCTCAGATCCTGCGACAGCGCGCCGCGTGGTTGATCGTGCTGACGGCCTGACGCAGCCAGGGCGACGGCGCGTACGACGGCAGGCAGTCACTGCCCCGTCGAGATGTGCAGATTTCCGCACGGGTGTCTGACCGCTGTCACAAGACGTCGTGCATGAACGCGCGCACGATGGGCCACGATCATTCGAGGGAGCAACGATGGACCGTAGAACCTTTCTGCGTCAGGGCATGGCGGCCACCGCGGCGGTCGGTGCAGGTGCCGCGCTGGCAACGCCGGCCGCGGCGTCGGCTGCGAGCACGCTGCCGGCGCCGACACTGCCCCGCCTGGAACCGCTGCCTTCGGCCGCGCATGTCGGTAGCACGCTGTGCAGCTTCACCCACCTGCAGCAGCATTGGACCGTCTACGAACATCTGGACGATGCGCAAGGCCAGCTCACGTTGTGGAGCGACAGCGGCATGCTGCGGCTGGACAAGCGCACCGAGCCGGTCTATCCGGCCGCGGGCACGCCGTACTTCGGGCTGCCGCTGGCGCAGGTGGCCATGGCCGAAGCCGACCTGCTGGCCGACCGCCTGCTGCGCGACGGCGACCCGGACGAGGCGCAGGTGCGCGACGTGGCGCCGCCGGCGGCCTCCTTGCTCGACCCCAAGGACAATGGCGGGCGCTGGCCGTGGACCACCTTTGTCGGAACACGCGAAAGCCTGGACACCATGCCCATCCTGCCCAACGGCCGCAGCCGCACCTCGCGGCCGGAGCACGCGTTCAGGGAGTTGGGCGAAGAGGCGCTGATCAAACGCCGCGAAGAAGGCATGCTCGGCGGCTGGATGCCCGCGGTGCGCAAGGTGATGCGCCGCGAGGGCGAGCCCGACAGCTGGTACGACGTACTGGTGTTTGCCGACGTGCGGGCACGCGATCGCTTTGTGGTGCAAACCTGGCACCGCACGATGCAGGTCAAGGCCGGCGCCGTCGTCGCGGTGCACTACACCCACAGCTACCCCGAATTTGCGCCCTCCCGCAGCGCCGCCACCGCCGAACAGTTCTACGCGGCACTGATCGATTTCGCTGCGTATTGGCAGCAGGCGCTGGACGGCACCGTGCAGGCGCAGTTTCCCGATGCCAGTTGGAACGACATGGTGCAGTTCGCGTTCGCGCGCGAGCTGGTGGTGCGCCCCGGCGGCGATTACCCGAAGTATGGCGCGGTGGAACGCGACTACTACGGCAACGAATACGACGGTTTCCAGGACACGTTTACCAGCTCGTTCTACGCCAACCTGGAGTGGGGACGTTTTGCACAAGCTGCGGCGGTGCTCGACAACTACTTCGACGCGTTCGTGCAGGACGATGGCCTGCCGAACATGCGCGGGCCGGAAGTCGGGCAGTTCGGGCTCACCTTGTCGTTGCTGGCGCGGTATCTGCGCTACACCGGCGATGCGCCACGGCTGCGCCGCGTGCTGCCCAAGATCGTCGCCACCGCGCAGGTGTTGTGCGCGTTGCACGACCAGGCGCTGGCACTGCCGCGCACGGCGCATGGCCATGGGTTGCTGCACGGCTGGAACGAATCCGATGCCTGCCTGTTTCCCGATCCTTCGCTATGGTGGAAACCGTATTACGCCAACAGCGCGCTGACCATCCGCGGCTGGGAAGATATCGCACAGGTGTGGAGCACGCTCGGTGGCGATGCGGGCCAGGCCACGCAATGGCAACGCCGCGCCACGCAACTGCGTGCGCGACTGGAAGCCAGCCTGCGTACCAACGTGCGTCGCGACCTCTCGCCGCCATACGTGGGCCCGTTGCCCGGCACCACATTGACCTTTCGCCAATCGTTGCTGCAGGAAAAGCCCAGCGAACAGCAATGGCCGCACCGTGCATATGCCGAACTGCTGCAGGCCGATGTGTTGCCGCACGACCTGGCCCACTTGGTGATCGATTGCCTGCGTGGCCATGGCGGCACCAGCATTGGCGTGGTGGCCAACATCGCACCGCCGGAGCCGGGCAGCCGCGATCTGCTCGGTTTCATTTCCTATGGCTATGCGCAACAGTTGTTGCGGCTGGATCGCATCGAAGAATATCTGTTGTTCGTCTACGCGCATCGTTATCAGGTGCACACGCGCGGCAGTTGGACGGCTGGGGAAGTCAGCGGCATCACCGGCGGCATGCCGTTGTTCTGCATACCGGCACAGATGACCATCCCCTTGCTGCTGCGCTGGATGCTGGTCAGCGACGACAGCGCCGGCGAGCAGTTGTTTCTCGCGCGTGCGGTACCGCGCGCCTGGCTGGGCAGCGGTGCACCGGTGGGCATCAGCGCGGCCCCAACGCGATGGGGCACGGTCGCCTTGACGCTGCGCACCGACACGGTGGCGCGTTGCATCAATGCCGATGTTCAGTTGCCGGAGCGCGCGCCCGCCCGCACCTGGCTCACCCTGCGTGCACCCGCAGGCACTCGCCTGCAGCGCGTGCTGGTCGATGGCAAACCGGCGAAAGCGCAGGGGCCGCATACAGATCGCGTGGCCTTGCCGGGCGCAGCTGCACTGGTGAAGGTGCAGGCGTGGTACGCCTGACAACGGCGCCGCGATGATCGAGCGCCGCCGTTGCTGCAGTGTTGCCGGACATCGCGCACCGCAGTGCCGCCTTGCTGTTCGCATGCAGGTGCTGTGGTCGATCACGGAGACCAGGGCACATCGGATGATCGTGCCGATATGCTGCTGCTTGGGCAATGCAGGCATGCCCGAATGCAGGCGCAAGCACGCAATTTTCCGCACGCGTCCCGACTAAATTCGTCAAGACGGCGCAGTGGGGTTACCGCAAGATTTTTTTAACGTAACGCGTGTGTCAAGCCATGCGCTCTCAGCGGAGAGCGGTGTCGTTGCAGTCGCCTTCCTTGCATGCGTAGAGACCTGCCGTTGAGACGGCGGGCCGGTGCAGTCTCCGTCGTGATCGATCCCTCCGTCTGTGCGTTGTGCCGGTGCGGCTTGGCCGTGCGCGGCCGTGCAGGAAGGTGGGCCGTACCCTGTGTCAGCACAAGGATTTCCGATGTCGTCCAGCCGCACTGCTGTTGTTCCCAAACGAGGTGTCTTGCAGACCACCAGGCTCGTCACTGCTGTGTCGTTTGCACTGGCGGTCGCCGCCGTGCCGGCCGCCGCGCAACAGCGTGGCGATGGCGCAGACGATGCCACCCAGACCTTGGATCAGGTCAACGTCACCGGCACCCATCTGCGCCGTGTCGACGCCGAAACCGCCAGCCCGGTCGTGGTGATCGACCGGCAGCGTATCGAAGACAGTGGGCAGAACACGCTGGGGCAGTTGCTGCAGCGCTTGCCGATGATGGCCGGCTTCCAGGCCGGGCCTGCACTCAATTCCGGTTTCAGTCACGGCCGCGCGCTGGTGTCGCTACGCAATCTCGGGCCAGAGCGCACGTTGGTGCTGGTCAACGGCCATCGCATGGCAGGGCCTGCCAGCAGCGTGGCGTCGGCGCCCGGCGTGGACGTCAATGCAATCCCCGCAGCGATGGTGGAGCGCGTGGAAGTGCTCACCGACGGTGCGTCGTCGGTGTACGGCTCCGATGCGATCGGCGGGGTGGTCAATGTCATCCTCAAGGACAGATACGACGGATTCGCCGCCACCGTGGACTACGCGCAGAGCACCCATGGCGATGCCAATCGACGCACGCTCGGGCTGGAATGGGGCAAGACCTGGGACCGCGGCGGGCTGATCCTGGGGCTCAGCCGCAATTCGATGAACCCGGTGTTCAATCGCGACCGCAGTTACGCCGCCAAGGCGGTGGAATATCTCGATGGGCAGGTCAGCGAGATTCGCGGCGGCAATACGCGCGCCTTCCTGACCGATGGGCGCCGGGTGACCCCGGTCGATGGCGTGCGGCCCGGGCCGGTGGGCCAGGACGCATTCCGCCCGTATCAACCGGCCACAGACAGCTATAACGTCTACGATGCGCAGTACCTGATCACTCCGATCAAACGCACCAATGCCTCGCTGCACGGCAGTTTCGACTTCACTCCCGGCGTGCAGGGCTACATGGACGTGTTCTGGACCCGCAGCAAGACCATCTCGCGGCTGGATGCGTACGCCATGGAGATGCAGGACGCAGTGGACAACTACTACAACCCGTTCGGCGATGCGCTGGACCGTTACCTGTTGCGCTCCACTCAGGCCAATACGCGCGTCTACACCTCCACCATGTTCCAGACCAATGTCGTGGCCGGCTTGCGCGGGCGCGTGGACGGCAGCAGTTGGCAATGGGATGCGGCGGCCGGCTATGCACGCTACAAGGACACCTTGGTGCGCACCGGTTTTTCGATCACCTCGGCGTTGAATAACGCGGTAGGCGCTTCGTTCCTGGACAGCGATGGGGTGGTGAAGTGCGGCGCGCCGGGCGCCGTGATCGCCGGCTGCACGCCGATCAATATCTTCAACCCCAACGACCCGGCCACCATCGCCGCATTGCGAGACACGCAGCGACCGGTGGACCTGATCGACGAAAGCCAGATGCGCTTTGTCGATATCAGCGCCAATGGCGATCTGTTCAAACTGCCGGCCGGAATGGTGCAGGCAGCCGTCGGCCTGGTGTATCGCACCAACAAGTTCGCGCAGGGGACGACCAGCGATGTGGCCGCTGCCGATGCCGATGGCAATTGCGACTACAACGATGGCTGCATCCTCAAGCAGGGGCGCGAGGAGTCGGTCAGGGAAGCCTATGCGGAATTGCTGGTGCCGCTGTTGAGGGATGCGCCGTTCGCCAATGTGTTGAACCTGAATCTGGGCTCGCGCTATTCCAACTACGACGCCTGGGGCAATACCACCAACAGCAAGGTTGCGATCGAATGGCGGCCGATCGCGAATCTATTGGTGCGTGCCACCGGCTCGCAGGTGTTCCGGGCGCCGGCGTTGGGTGATTTGTATGGCTCGCCCTACAACAGCGTGGTCGACAACACGGGCGACTTCGAGGACCCGTGCACGGGCTTTACCGGCGCGCCGAATCCGGCCTGCGCAAACGTGCCCAACGATGGCAGCTACACCAACACCGCGCAGTTCAACGTGGTGACCTCCGGCGCCAATAACGTGGGCTTCAAGCTCAAGCCCGAGCGTGGCCGCTCTTACAATGTGGGGCTGGTCTACGACCCGGATCGGGTGCGCGGGCTATCGCTCAACGTGGACAGCTGGCGAGTCGTGCTGGACGACATGCTGACCGGTGTCGGCTTGCAGCAGGTCGTCAGCGATTGCTTCGACGGCAGCGAAGCCGCGTTCTGCCCGCTGATTCAACGCGATGCCAACGGACAGCTGACGCGGGTGTCGGTGCCGTTCGCATACAACAGCGGCAAGGTCGATATTCGCGGCTACGACGCTGGCATTCACTACACGCTGGCCGACACCGCCTGGGGCACGTTTGCGATGGGACTGGATGCAACGTTCTTCTCCAGCTATCGCTTTGCGGGCGATCCGCATAACTACGTCGGCGAAAATTCCAGCTGGGGCAACATGCCGCGCTGGCGCGCCGTGGCCAATCTGGCCTGGGACAACGGCCCGTGGCATGCGAGCTGGAACACCCGCTATCTGGGCCGCACCGTCAACGGTAGCCAGTACGAAGATTTTTGCGCGGACACCAATGCCGACGGCAGTTGCGCGTATTTCCGGATTGGCTCGGTGGTGTACCACGACGCCTCGTTGAGCCGGAAGATCGCATCGCTGCATAGCACGCTGGCGGTGGGCATCGACAATCTTGGCGACCGCAAGCCGCCACGGTTCTATAGCTACTCCAATGCTGCCAATACCGAAGCGAGCACCTACGACACGCTCGGGCGCTATGTCTGGAGCCGGCTGCGAGTGGAGTTTTAGAGCGGCAAAAAAGACAGCAAGCAGGTGTCGGGCGGAGTAGACAGCGCACTTGGAACGCAGTGGACGCGCGGCACGTGCCGCACCGAGCAAGGGGGCGCCTGCCTTGCAGAGCGCTTTAGTTGCGCTGCATGGCCTGCGTCAGCCGGTAGGCTCGCGGCCGGCCGTTCGCGTCATCTACGACAGTCGCTGCGTGTGGTGGCGAAGGACGCACAGCGCGGTTCGCTTTGCATCGCTGCACTTCGTGTTGGCGCAGGTGTCGCCAGCGCAAACAACTATGGTGAGGCGGCTGCATTGCATCGGTTGCAATGCAGTGGGGAGGATCGCAGCTGTTTATCGTCGATGCGCGCAGCCGCCGCATCGATCGCGCTGTCTTGCACGTCAATGGGATGGATGTCATGAGGGATTTACGCTGGAAATCGTTCCTGGCGCGGCACCGGCGCTGGTTGCGTTTGACCCGACGCACCGGCGCTGCTGCGCTGTTGTGGACATGCATCGTGCTGGGCTGGCCCCTTGCAGTCGCACAGGAAGCGCCGATCGCTCAGCCCAACGCGATGGTCGGCGAGCCGCTGTTTCGCGGCCTGGACCACCCGATGCCTGCCACCGCGGTGCCGTTTGCGCCCGGCGGGCAATTGGCACGGATCTACGCGGCCGATATCGCGCATGGGGCGGGGCAGGCACCAGGCAATGATTTCTGGATCGACCGTATGCTGGCCCGCGAGGGAACTGGCGGTGGCTTCGACGATCACAACGACTGGTTGTTTACGCGTGGTCGCGCCGCGTATCTGAGCTATCACGCGCCCGATGCGCCGGGATTCGTTGGGCAGGTGGCGTATTGGCACGCCACCGATTACGACGCGCTGTTCCGCATCCACGCCACGCTGGGCAAGCGTCGTGTGCAATGGAAGGAACGTGCGCAGCAGCGGCGGCAGACACCGAGCTATTTCACGACGGTGTTCGAAGATGCCGGCGCGGGCGTGCGCATGCGGCTGGTCAAGTACATCACCGAGCAGAACGTGGCAGTCGCCAGCGTCGTGCTGTCCAGCCTGGACGGCGCGGCGCACACGGTATCGCTGCAAGCAGTCTCGCCGATCGCCCAGCACGCCGACGGCAATGAGCTGGCCGGCGCATTCGACGCGTACAACCACATCACGACGGTCTTTCCCCGTCTGTCCGGCGATGGCTTCCATGTCGAGGGACAGCGCCTGGTGCGCGATATCGACATCCCCGCGAGCGGCGAAACCGCGCCAGTCAAGCTGCAGCTCGGCATGCTCACCCGCGAGTTGCCCGACGCCCGCGCCGAGTACACGCGCATTGCCGCGCAAACGCCGCAGCAGGCCTACCAGCAGCATGTGGCCAGCTACAACCGCTGGTGGGTGGACAACCTGCCATACCTGGACACGCCCAACGAGAACATCGGCAAGAGCCTGTTCTATCGCTGGTGGGTACTGCGCTTCAACTTCCTCGATGCCGATGTGCCTGGCAACGACTACCAGTTCCCGGTCGCCATCGAAGGCGTGCTGGGCTACGACAACGCGATCGTGCTGACCGCCGGCATGTTCCTGGACGATCTCAAATACCTGCGTAATCCGCTGTATGCCTATGGCACCTGGCTCAGCGCGGGCGAGACCGCGGGCGGTGGCAAGTACGCCGACAACCCTGGCTCGCCGGAGAACTGGTCCAATTCCTACGCGCAATACATCACGGCCGCGGCATGGCGGTCGATGCAGATCCACGGCGGGCCGGCGACGCTGGCGGGCAAGCTGGCGCGCTATGGCAGCGGTGACGTGGACGGCGTGCTGGCGGCCTACGATCTCAACCACAATGGGCTGATCGAGTACGACTGGGCGGCGATGACCGGCAACGACGCCGATGCGGTGTCGTTCGACTGGGCCGACCAGCACGGCCAGATCCGCATGGACCGCACCGAGAGCGCCTACGTCTATGCCAACGCGCAGGCGGCGGCGCAGGCCGCGACGCTCGCGGGCGATGTTGCCACTGCGCAGCGCATGCAGGCCACCGCGCGCCGCATCCGCAAGGCGGTGCTGGAGGTGTTGTGGCAGGATCGCAGCGATGCCCCCGACTCGGTCGGCCTGTACGGCGATCTGCTCAAGCATCGCCAGGCCGACGGGCCGCGACTCGCGGTCGATTGGAAGGAAACCAACAACTACTATCCCTTCAGCATGGGCTTGATGCCCAGGCAGGGCGATGCCGACTACGACCCCAAGTACGTGCGCGCGTTGCGGCTGTTCGCCGACGCAGCGCAATACCCGCTGTTTCCGTTCTACACCGCCAACCAGGTGGACATGCAGGCGCGCGGCAGCGGCGCCGATGTGGGTAGCAATAATTTTTCCACCATCAATGCGACCGTGGCGTTTCGTCTGTTCGGCTCGGTCTTGCGCGATTACCCCAGCCCGTATCTGAACGCGCAGAGCTATCGCAAATTGCTCTACTGGAACGCCTGGGCGCCCTTTATCAACGGCGACAACCGCTATCCGGACCAGAACGAATTCTGGGCCAAGGGCAGTGCCAGCCGCGGCGGCAAGATCGGCTATCGCTCCTGGATCCACCATACCCAGCTGGGTGCGACCAACTTCAGCATGATCGAGGATGCGATGGGATTTCGCCCGCGCAGCGACGGCAAGATCGAGCTGTATCCGATCGATATCGGCTGGGACCATTTCGCCGCCGACAATCTGCGCTATCGCGACCGCAACCTGAGCATCGTCTGGGATCGCGATGGCAGCCACTACGGTGGCCGAGTGCCGAAGGGCTATAGCGTCTACCTGGATGGTCGCCTGGCGTTCTGCGTGGATCGGCTGGCACACGTGATCTACGACCCGGCCAGCGGGCAGGTCAGTGCCGCGCCGGATGCGGTCAATCGCAATGGCGCAGCGCACGTGCTCCAAGCCCGTCCCGCGGCACTGGCGTCGATGACGCAGGTAGCGTTCGCCGCTGGCACGCGGGTGGCGCAGATCCTGGCCAAGGCCGGCGTGGATGTGACGCTGCCGCCAGCGCGTAGCCGCAACCTGGCGCAGGGTGCGCGTGTCAGCGCCAGTTTTGCCGCTGCCGGGTTGCCGGCGACGGCGGCGGTGGATGGCAGTACCGCCGGTACGCCGTTCTGGGGCACCGCAGGCTCGCCGTCGGCCAGCGACTGGATCGCGCTGGACCTGGGCGGCACGCGCACGCTGGATCAGGTGGTGCTGTACTTCTATCGCAGT
The DNA here is from genome assembly GCF_000961215.1 of Xanthomonas citri pv. citri. Classification (NCBI taxonomy): domain Bacteria; kingdom Pseudomonadati; phylum Pseudomonadota; class Gammaproteobacteria; order Lysobacterales; family Lysobacteraceae; genus Xanthomonas; species Xanthomonas citri. Next base: position 2,968,511 of record NZ_CP008998.1, on the reverse strand, counting down.
TCGTCGCCGGGCGGCGATCAGAACGGCTTTCCGTCCGGAACGCAGCCTGGCTACGCGGCACCGTGGATCTACGCCGTGCAATACCAGGATGGCAGCGGTGCGTGGAAGAACGTTCCCGGGCAGGTACGCGATGCCACGATGGCGGAGGGCAATCGCAATCGGGTGCGCTTTCCGGCAATCCATGCCGCAGCGTTGCGCGTGGTGGTGACGCACGCCGGCACGGCGCGCACCGGCATCAAGGAAATCCAGCTGTTCGACAGTGGTCTGCCGGCACCGGCGTCCGTGGGCAATGCGCCACCGCAGGTGCAGGCATGGCAGCTGGACACGCCTGGCGCCGATGGCGCGGTGGTGGTGCAAGGGCGCGTTGGCGATGACGGCTTGCCCAATGGCACGCTGCAGGTGCGCTGGCGCGTGCAGCAGGCGCCGGAAGGCGGCGATGCCGTGTTTGCCGATGCCGCCGCGCTGCAGACATCCGTGCGTTTTACCCGTGCCGGGCAATACACCTTGCGTCTGGCTGCAAACGACGGGGCGCTGATGGGGCATGCCGATGTGCAGGTCAACGCACCGGCCTCGCGCCCGCTGCAGAGCATTCCATTGCAGGCCGTGGCCAGTGTCAGCGCGCAGCTCACCGGCATGCAGTACCGCGTGCAGGCCTTGAACGATGGGTTCATCCCACAGGCAGGCAGTTTTCCCAGTGGTAGCTTGCGCTGGGGCAGCTATGGGCTCGACCAGCCGGCAACGGTGTGGTTGCAGTACCAGTGGCCGCGCCCGGTGCGGCTGTCGTCCAGTGCGCTCTACCTGTGGAACGACCAGCCCAACGGCGGAGTGGCCGCGCCTGCCAGCTGGAAGTTGCAGATGCTGCAGGCCGGACGCTGGCAGGACATCGTCAGCAAGAGCGGCTACCCGATTGCCGCAGCGGCGACCGGCGCGGCGAGCACCGCCAGCTTTGCACCGGTAGTCACCACCGCGCTGCGCGTGGTGTTGACGACGCAGACGACGGCCAACGGACATGCCGCCATTGGGGTGGACGAGTGGCAGGCGCTGTCCGAGCTGCCCAAACAGACGGAGGCCATCGATCTACGCACGGCCCCCGGGCAGGCGCCGACGCTGCCACAAGAGATCACCGCATTCTTTGCCGATGGCAGTGTGCTGCCGGTGGCCGTGCAATGGTCCGAGCTCGCCGCCAGCCGCCTGGGCCGCGAAGGTGCGGTGGAACTGCAAGGCTTGGTCGAAGGCGCGATTCCCGTCAAGGCCACCATCTGGGTACGCGCAACGCCGCCCGGGCAGATCAACACCGTGCAGCCGTTGCCGACGGTGAGCGCGGTGGTCGGGCATGCACCGACGCTGCCGGGTTTCGTGACGGTGCAATACAACGACGGCTCGCGTGAACGCTTGCCGGTGCAATGGCCCACCTTGCAGCCTGCGCGTTACGCACAGCCTGGCGAGATCCAGCTCACCGGCACGGCGCAGGGGCGTGCACCTACCGGTCACGTGTCGGTGCCGCTGGTGATCCAGATCAAGGCGGCAGCGCCATGATGCGTACGTTCTCACGGTTGCCGGTGCTGGCCTGCGGGTTGTTGCTGGCCAGCGTTCCGGCCTGTGCCATGCAGCCGCCGCAGGGAACGCGGCTGCACGCGCCCGGCAACCCCATCCTCGCCGATGGCAGCGAATATTCCGCCGACCCTGCGCCGCTGGTGGCCGATGGCAAGCTGTACATCATTGCCGGCCGCGACACCGCGGCTCCCAATCTCAATGCGTTCGTCATGCCTGGCTGGCAACTGTTCGTCAGCAGCGATCCGGCCAGCGGCGACTGGACCCACTACCGCGATCTGCTGCGGCCCCGGCAGGTCTTTGCCTGGGCAGACAAGCGGTATGCCTACGCGTCCCAGATCGTGCAGGGCCCGGATGGGCGCTATTACCTGTATGCGCCGGTGCAGCAGCGCGATTCGCCCAATGCCGACCCATTCGCGATCGGCGTGGCGGTGGCCGACAGTCCGCTCGGCCCGTGGACCGATGCGCACCCGCAAGGTCCGGTGGTCTCGCAATCGGTGCCGGGCCGCAACGACATCCAGAACATCGATCCGACCGTGATGGTCGACGACGATGGGCGGGTGTATCTGTATTGGGGTACCTTCGGCGCGTTGTACGGCGTGGAGCTGCAGCGCGACATGGTCACTTTCAAGGGCGCGCCGGTCCTGGTGGACACGCTGGACGGTTATTTCGAAGCGCCCTGGCTGTTCAAGCGCAACGGCACCTACTACCTGGCGTATGCGGCCAACAATGCCGGACGTCTTTCGCCTTGCACGCCCACGCTGTATCACGCCTGCATCGCCTACGCGAGCGCACCGACACCGCTGGGGCCGTGGACGTACCGCGGCATCGTGTTGCCGCCGGTGTCCTCCACCACCTCGCATCCGGGTATCGTCGAATTTCATCGGCAGTGGTATCTGGTGTATCACACCGCCGATGCGCAGGGCGGCGGGCATTTCCGCCGCAGCGTGGCGATCGACCGGCTGGAATGGGACGACAGCACCCAACCGGCCAGCATCCGCACGGTGGTGCCGACGCGGCGTCCCACGCCTCCCGCGCCGCCCGTGCGCAATCAAGCGCCATCGGCCTACGCAACCGCGTCCAATGGCCCGGATATTCCGGTGCAGTACTGGATCGCCGCGCTCAACGATGGCGTCGTCAAGGCCAATCCATTGCCACCGGAGATGTGGGCCAGCTGGACGGAGAACAATCCACCGCAGCAATGGCTGCAATACAGCTGGGCGCAACCGATCACCGTGGATCGCACGCGCATCGTGTTCTGGGCCGATCACCCGGCAGGCGCCGATGTCGGCGTGGCCCCGCCAGCGCGTTGGCATCTGGAATACCGTCATGCTGGGCGATGGCAGCCCGTGCAGCCGCGCGATCGGTATGGCACGCGTCCCGACCACGACGAAGCGGTGTCGTTCGCGCCGGTGACGACACGTTGCGTACGTGTGGTCATGGACGCCTCTGGCGGTGCTGCCAGCTACGCCGCGCTGGCAGTACAGGAATGGGAAGTGCTGGCCCCCCAGCCACAACGCCTGCCATCTGCCACGGCCGCTGACAGCAAGCGGTGCGATGCGCCGTGACGCAGCTGACCAAGCGCTGCGTGCGGCAGTGGAACGATGGCGGACGGTGCGCAGGCGGTGGAGTGCACTGTTGGAGTCTGACGAAGTGGCTTCCGCGTACTGGCCGCGCGTGCCTTGCGAACGTGTCCTAGGTGTTTCAGTCGCGCTGATGCGCCTGACCCCGCATGGCCAGGAGAGGTTTCGCATTCGTATCGCAGGCGCGCCTGCTCTCCCTGGCGGCCTGCCGCACCGTCCTTGGTGTGTGTCTGTCGCTTCGGTTGCAGTCAGCGGCTCGGCCATCGTCCATCAACGCCATGCTGTCTTCTCAAACCTTCCGTGAGGTCACAGATGCCACACATCCCCGCCATGCGCTTACGCACCATCCCTATCTGGTGCGTGTCTCTTGCACTGGCGCACATCGTGCCGGTGGCGGCGGCGCCACTCCCCGCTCCCACGCCGACGCAGTACACGCAGGCAATGGGCTTGTCCGATCACTATGCCTCGCTGGTGGACCGGCAGCCTACGGCGCCGGTGTGGGTGGATGCCGGGCATTTTCTCTATCGGCGTGGGGTGGCGCGCAGCAAGCAGCTGCCGGCGATCGAATACCGCCTGGTGGAGGCGGCCAGTGGCCGCAACACACTGGCCTTCGATCACGCGCGGCTGGCCGCAGCATTGACGCAGGCCGGTGCCAAGGCGGTCGACGCAGCGCGACTGCAGCTTGACGAGCCCACCCTGGAACAGCAGCGCCTGAGCTTCCAGTTGGCGAAGCTCGGCTGGCAGTGCGATCTGCTGCGCTATCGCTGCGCGCATCTGCCCGAACGCAACCTGCCGGCCGAATCGATGGACATGCGCCTGCCGCTCAAGCAGGGCGAACGCCAGGCCATGTTATCGCCGGATGGCCGCTGGCGTGCCTGGGTGGAGCAGGGCAATCTGGTCATCGCGCCGGTCGGCAGTCACGAGCGCAGCGTGCTCAGCCACGATGGCAGCACGGATGATTACTACGCGCTCGACAGCGTGGTGTGGTCCCCGGATTCGCAGCATCTGGCTGCGTATCGGGTCAAGGCACCGCCGCCGCGCATGGTCTATTACATCGAGTCGGCGCCCGCCGATCAGGTGCAGCCGAAGTTGCATCAGCAGGTCTATCCCAAGCCGGGCGATGTGCTGCCGATGATGCAGCCGGTCTTGTTCGACGTCGCCACGCACGCAGCCCATCCGGTGGCGATGACCTTGCTGCCCAATGCCTTTGCCTTGAGCGAGATGGTCTGGTGGAAGGACAGCCGCGGCTTCACCTTCGAATACAACGCACGCGGTCACCAGCTGTACCGGGTGATCGAAGTCGACGCGCGGACGGCCGCCGCGCGCACGCTGATCGAAGAGACATCGCCCACCTTCATCGAATACTCCGAGCTCAGTGGCGAGCATGAAAACGGCGGCAAGCACGCACGCCAGGACCTGGACGATGGCGCGCAGATCGTGTGGGCATCCGAGCGCGATGGCTGGGAGCACCTGTATCTGTACGACGGGCGCAGCGGCGAGGTGATCCGCCAGATCACGCGGGGCGACTGGGTGGTGCGCAAGCTCGATCGCATCGACGAAGCGGCAGGGCAGGTGTACTTTACCGCCTCGGGCATGCAGCCTGGCGAGGACCCGTACTATCGCCATGCCTATCGCATCGGCCTGGATGGCCGCGGGCTCACCGCCTTGACGCCGCTGGCTGCCGATCATGAGGTGCGCTATTCGCCGGATGGAAGGTGGCTACTGGATCTGTATTCGCGCGTGGATCTGGGCCCGGTGCTGGAGCTGCGGCGCAGCGCAGATGGCAGCGTGGCACGCACGGTGGAGCGCACCGACCTGAGCCGCCTGCTGGCCGCAGGATGGCAGGCGCCACTGCCGTTCCACACCACCGGGCGCGATGGCAGGACCGAGATCTGGGGCGTCATCCATCGCCCGCAGCAGCTCGATCCGCAGCAGCGCTACCGGGTCGTCGAAGACATTTATGCCGGCCCGCAGGGCTCGTTCGTCCCCAAGAGCTTTACCACCACCACACCGTCGCTCACCGGGATGGGGTTTGCGGTGGCGTCCATCGATGGCATGGGCACCAACAACCGCTCGCGCGCCTTCCACGATGTGGCCTGGCGCAATCTCAAGGACGCCGGGTTGCCGGATCGTATCGCCTGGCACAAGGCCGCCGCGGCGCAGTACCCGTGGTACGACATCGACGGCGGTGTCGGTGTGTACGGTACCTCGGCGGGCGGGCAGAACGCGTTGGGGGCGCTGCTGTTTCATCCGGAGTTCTATGTGGCGGGTGTGGCCAATTCAGGGTGTCACGACAACCGCATGGACAAGATCTGGTGGAACGAGCAGTGGATGGGCTGGCCGGTCGGCCCGTGGTACGCCGCATCGTCGAACGTGGAGAATGCCGCGCGCCTGCAGGGGCATCTGTTGCTGGTGACCGGCGACATGGACATGAATGTCGACCCGGCCAGCACCTTCCAGGTGGCCGATCGCTTGATCAAGGCCGGCAAGGACTTCGATCTGCTGGTCGTGCCCGGTGGCGATCACGGTGCCGGTGGCGACTACGGCAGGCGCCGCCTGCTGGATTTCTTCCTGCGCTGGATGCAGCAAGCGCCAACGCCGGAGTGGAATCGCACCGCAGCCGCGCCAGCCGCGCCGGCGCCGTGATGCACGTGCGCTGCGGGTGGCATCCGTCGATTTGATCGCGCGAACCGGCGCATCCGAGCTCGATGCGCCGGTTCGCGCGCGAATCCTTGTCGGCTTCATCCGCACCGTAATCGCGCACAGCCGTGCGCATTGCGTGCGGGCTCGAGCGCGCTCCTGCCGCCACGCTTGATCGTTCAGTTGCGAACCATGCTGTTTTCCGCATGCGCGTTCGCCAAATGCGACAAGACGTAGCGTCTGCGCACAGGCACATTGTGACCAACTGATGAAAACTGGAGCGCATAAGCGCATCCAGTGTGGAATGCACCACCTTCCTGCAACACGCGTTGCCGCGCGACTGTTCGGTCGCCTGCGTCGCATGTTGTCTGCGTGTCTGCAACACGACCGTTGCCAGCGGTTTCGCTGCAGCGTGCGTCTGCCATCTATGTCGCCCTGCGCCGCTGTACGCCGGCACGGGCAGGTATTGCCCACGGTTTGTCTTTCGTAACACTCAGGAGCCCTGCATGCCGATGTTGCCGTTGCCTCTCTCCCGCACGATCAGCGCCACCACGCGGCCGTTACCGAGCATGCTCACTACCGCGCTGTTGCTGGTGCTGTCGGCAGGTGCCGTTGCGCCGGTGTCTGCGCAGCAGGCTGCTGGTGGCGATGCGACGCAGACGCTGGACAGCGTGGTCGTCACCGGCTCGCGCCTGCGTCGCGTGGATACCGAAACCGCCAATCCGGTGGTCACCGTGAGCCAGGAACAGATCGCTGCCACCGGCAAGGCGACCGTGGGCGATCTGCTGCAGGAATTGCCATCCATCGCCGGCAATGCCACCAATCCCTATACCAACAACGGCGGCGGCACCGGCGCCTCGGCGATCTCGCTGCGCGGCCTGGGCGACAAGCGCACGTTGGTGCTGGTCAACGGCATCCGCCTGGCTTACAACGACGTCAACGCCATTCCTTCCAGCATGATCGAACGCATCGAGGTGCTCAGCGACGGCGCCTCTGCGGTGTACGGGTCCGATGCGATCGGCGGGGTGGTCAACTTCATCCTGCGCTCGCGCTTCGACGGCGTGCAGTTCAGCAGCGACTTCGGCACCAGCAGCGAGGGCGATGGCAACCGCCGTAACTTCACCTTGACCGCCGGCAAGACCTGGGAGCGCGGCAGCCTGATCGGCGGCCTGTCGTATCACAACATCGATGCCGTCTCGGCAGCGGCGCGCGATTACTCCAAGGACGCGCTCGCGCTGACCAATGGCCAACCGGTGAAGCAGGGCTCCTCCGCCACGCCCACCGGCTCGGTCAACTTCAATGATGGGTCGGATCAATCGCAGTTGCTTGCACAATCCAATGGCTGCGGGCGCGTCACCCTCAACAGCGGTGTCAGCGGCCGCGCCGGCCCGGGCGATTTCCATTGTTACAACGCCAGCGCAGACTCGTACAACTACCAGCCATTCAACCTGTTGCAGACCCCGCAAAAACGCACCAACGCTTTTTTGCTGGGCACGTACCGCTTCAGCGACAGCGTCGAGGGCTACGTCAACACCTGGTTCAGTAAAACCGAATCGGCATCGATCATTGCGCCGATTCCGATCTTCTCCAATGGCGACAACATCCTGGTGTCGGCGCAGAGTTACTACAACCCGTTCGGCGTCAATTTCGGCACCGATCGCAGCACCGGCACCTCCTACAACGACCTCAACACGCGCGCCACCGTGCTGGGCAATCGCCGCTATCAGTACAACACCTACAACTTCCAGATCAGCCCCGGCTTGCGCGGCCGCTTCGGCGACAGTTCCTGGCAGTGGGATGCCACCTTCAATTACGGCAAGGTCAAGCAAAAGTCGATCAACAACGGCTTTCTCGACTATGCCGCGTTCAATCAGGCCATCGGCCCATCGTTCCTGGACAGCGACGGCACGGTCAAGTGCGGCAGTGCAGGCGCAGCGATTGCCGGCTGCACGCCGTTGAATTTCTTCAACCTCAACGACAGCTCCAACCTGGCCACGTTGCAGGGCATGGTGGTCAACCCCATCGTCACCAGCGTGTACACGGTCAAGCAATTCGAGGCCAATGCCAACGGCACGCTGTTCGCGTTGCCGGCCGGCGAGGCCAGCCTGGCGGCCGGCATGTCGTACCGCAAGGAACGCTCCACCACTGCCTCGGACCCGCTGTGGACCGGCGATGAGAACGGCCTGTGCGGGGTGATCGAATTCTGTTCGTCCAGCTTGAGCGGAAGTTTCGATGTCAAGGAAGCCTATGCCGAAGCACTGTTCCCGCTGCTCAAGGATCTGCCTGGCATCAATGCGCTGAACATCACGATCGGCACGCGTTTTTCCGACTACAGCTCGGTGGGCAGCAAGACCAATAGCAAGCTCTCGCTGGAATACCGCCCCATCGAAAACCTGTTGTTGCGCGGCACCGTCTCGCAGGTATTTCGCGCACCCATCATCAACGAGCTGTATGCCGGCGTGGCCGGCGACGCGGCCACCGTCAACGACCCGTGCAACGGCTACACCGGCGGCAACACGGTGGCCTGCGCCAATGTGCCCACCGATGGCAGCTACCAGCAATCGGACGGGCAGGTGTCGGGCAAGGTCTCCGGCGCGGCAGTGGCGGGCTACCAGCTCAAGCCGGAAACCGGCAAGTCCTACGACGTCGGCTTCGTCTACGACCCGCAATGGATCGACGGCCTGTCGCTGAGCGCGGACTGGTGGCGCATCGATCTGGAAGACACCATCACCACGGTGTCGGCGCAGACGGTGCTGAATCAGTGCTTCGCCAACTCTGCCAGCGCGTTCTGCGCGTTGATCCATCGCAACGGCAACGGCACCATCAATTACATCGCCGAGCCCACCGTCAATCTGGGCAAGCTATGGGCCAAGGGCATGGACTTCAACCTGACCTATCGCTTGCCTGCGATGGCATGGGGCAATGTCACCGCCGGCCTCAACGGCACCTATCTCACCCGTTACGACGTGCTGCCCGACACCACCGACCCCAGCTCGGTCACCATCCACAACGTGGGCCGCTACACCCAGGCCTACGGCAATTTCCCGCGCTGGCGCGCATTGGGCACGGTGAACTGGGCACTGGACGACTGGAGCGCCACCTGGCGCATCCGTTATGTGGGGCATACCGCCATCGGCAATTCGGATCCGGACCAGAGCCTGTCGGCCGATGCCAGCGAACCGACCGTGGTACGCAATATCGGCGCCTACGTCTACAACAACCTGCAGCTTGGCTATAACGTGGAGCCATGGCATACGCGCTTCGAAGTTGGTGTGGACAACATCGCCAACAAGCAGCCGCCGTTGTATTACTCCAACAACGTGGGAAATGCGAACACCGACGTGGCCACCTACGATCTGCTCGGCCGCTTCTATTGGGCACGTGCGACGGTGAAGTTCTGAGTGCGCCGTTGTTGCGGCGCTGCGCGGCCGGGTGCGATCGGTCGCGCAGATGCCATGCCACGGCCAGCATTGCCAGGGGAGCTGCGATCACGTTGTCGCGACCACGCGCGCATGCGTGCGCGCTTTCAGGAGTTAAGCTGATCCCATGACGGAAACGCATGCACCCGAACCGACCTGCAACCACACGCCATCGTTGTCGCGGCGGCGCTTTCTGGCCTGGAGCAGCCTGGCAGTTGCTGCAGGCTTCCTGCGCTTTCCGGCCCAGGCCAACGCTGCGCAACCGGGCAGCGTGCGCGCGGTGCCGCTTGCCCAGGTCCGGCTCACGCCATCGTTGTTCCTGGATGCGCTGCACACCAACCGGCGCTACCTGATGCGGCTGCAGCCGGACCGGCTGTTGCACAACTTCGTGCTGTACGCCGGCCTCGACCCGAAGGCGCCAGCCTATGGCGGTTGGGAAGCGGACACCATCGCCGGGCATACGCTCGGCCACTATCTCAGTGCGCTGGCACTGATGCACGCGCAAACCGGCGATACGCAGTGCCGCACGCGCACCGGGTATCTGGTCAGCGAATTGGCGCGCTGCCAGGCGCATGCCGGCGATGGCTATGTGGCCGGCTTCACACGCAAGAACGCAGCCGGGCAGATCGAGAGCGGGCGCGCGGTCTTCGACGAGCTCAAGCGCGGCAAGATCGACCCGGCGCCGTTCTATCTCAACGGCAGCTGGGCGCCGCTGTACACCTGGCACAAATTGTTCGCCGGACTGCTCGACGTGCATGCGCATTGCGAAAATGCGCAGGCGCTGCAGGTCGCGGTGGCTCTGGCCGGTTACCTCCAGGGCGTCTTCGCTGCGCTCGACGACGCGCAATTGCAAAAGGTGCTGTCGTGCGAATTCGGCGGCCTCAACGAATCGTTCGTCGAACTGCATGTGCAAACCGGCGATGCGCAGTGGCTGGCACTGGCGCAGCGCCTGCATCATCACGCCGTGCTCGACCCGTTGATCGCCCAGCGCGACGAACTGGTGCACCAGCATTCCAATACCAATATCCCCAAGCTGATCGGTTTGGCGCGCGAGTACGAAGTCACCGGCGATGCCGCATCGGGCGCCGCAGCGCGCTTCTTCTGGCACACCGTCGCCGACCACCACACCTATGTGATCGGCGGCAACGGCGACCGCGAATATTTTCAGCAGCCGGACAGCATCTCGAAATTCCTTACCGAACAGACTTGCGAGCATTGCGCCAGCTACAACATGCTCAAGCTCACCCGCCACCTGTATCAATGGGGCCCGCAGGCGGAGCTGTTCGATTACTACGAGCGCACGCTGCTCAACCATGTGATGGCACAGCAGCATCCACGCACCGGCATGTTTACCTACATGACGCCGCTGCTGGCCGGCGAAGCGCGTGGTTGGTCGTCGCCGTTCGACGATTTCTGGTGCTGCGTCGGCAGCGGCATGGAAGCGCACGCGCAGTTCGGCGATTCCATCTACTGGCAGGACGGGCAGGGCGTCTATGTCAACTTATACGTGCCCTCCACGGTGCGCGACGCCGCCGGGCTAAACATGACCTTGCACAGCGCCTTGCCGGAGCAGGGCAGCGCCTCGCTGCGCATCGATGGCGCGCCGCCAGCGCAACGCACGCTCGCACTGCGCGTGCCGGGTTGGGCGCAACAACCGCACCTGCAACTCAATGGCCAACCTGTCGATGGCAGCGCCAGCGATGGCTATCTACGCATCACGCGCGTCTGGCAGCCCGGCGATACCCTGAGCCTGTCGTTCGATATGCCGCTGCGCCTGGAATCCACCCCGGACGATCCCGCCTGGGTCTCGGTGCTGCGCGGCCCGCTGGTGCTCGCCGTGGATCTGGGAGATGCCGCCAAGCCGTGGTCGGGCAAGACCCCGGCATTGATCGGCGGCCAGGAAGTTCTGCAACGCCTGCAGCCAGCGCCGGGCAAGCCAGCCTTCGTTTACACCGATGGCGCGCAGCAGTGGCAGTTTTCGCCGTTCTACGCCCAGTTCGACCGCCGCAGCGCGGTCTACCTGGAACACCGCGACGCCGCCGCATGGCAACAACGCCAGGCCGAACAGGCGGCAGCAGAGGCGAAGCAAGACGCACTCGACACCCGCGCACTCGATCGCATCGCGTTGGGCGATGAAGCCTCCGAAAAGGCGCATGCACTGCAGGGGGAAAATTCCAACCCGCTCAGCTACCGCCGCCGGCCCGGCCGCGACGTGCGTACCGGCGGCTTCATGGCCTTCACCCTGCGCAATACCGCCCAGGCCCGCATCCTGCGCCTGCGCTACTGGGGCGACGAAACCCGCCGCCGCTTCCGCATCCTCGCCGACGGCGAACTCATCGCCAACGAACGCCTGGATGGCAACCGCGGCCTGGATTTCGTCGATGTGGATTACGCTTTGCCGGCAGCAGTGGCCGGCCGCGCCACCTTGCAGATCCGAATCGAACCGGAGAAAGGCTACTCGGCCGGGCCTGCGTTTGGGTGTTGGGTGTTGGAGTCGGTTTGAGTGTTGCAGCCAGCGCATGTTATTCGTATGACGAGCTGCTACGAGACATCGGGAAGCAGGAAGAGGGGGGCGAATTTATTCGTACCCCTTGAAGCTTAGAATTTTCGCGTCTTTTTTACTTAGCGTGTATTCGCCGCCGCCGCCTATGATTCCTAAACGCCTGTCCACTAAAAAGACGACTACTATTTTTGAAGGTGTTTGGGAAATTCCCATGGCGTATGAGTCAAGCTCTCTCAGTGTTGAGTACTCGCCGCTGGGCGGATACATGGCTATGATTCGATCTTGAAAATCTTTGCTTGCCGCTTCAATCGCTTTAATGGTTTCTGCATCATTGGGTTCGGCGCCAGAAACGCCGGCTAAGAATAAAGATAAAAATAGCATGAAGAATTTGAATTTCATAATTGCCATCCGAATGCATTGCTGAGAAATTCCAGGAGCTTATTGTTGTTGCCGTCACATCCACAGCCGGAGCTCGAAATCGCGTCAGGGAGATCACTGTAAGGCGAGCCTGAAGTGGAAAATCTCAATAACTTGCCCGAGGGAGTTCCTAAGTAGGCCGCATCCCCATAGGGTATTCTTGTGTCAGCCTTTGAGAACGCTTCTCCCAAATAGCCCGGAGTTACATCTCCGTGTGTGTGGTACGCGCCAGTTGCTCCATCTGGCCGCGGGCCAGGGTTCACTGAAGATGTCAGACCGCGTTGTGGCGCCGTGTAACTATAGTACCCGTTCGGTTTCTGATATACCCAGCCGCCGTATTCCAAATCTTCTCTTATCGATGCCGGGAGGATGTCCTTAAGCGCCTGAGCTGCTGCCAAATTTTCTGTCCTGTAACAATCACCTGGAAGCAGGCCAAATTTGTCCGACCAACGGAATGGACTTGAGAGGCTATAAACATAAGTGCCGATACCTCCGTTAAATCCAATCGGATCACTCTGTCCATACCGTCCGGTAGCAGTGTCGTAGTCCCGGAAGTAGTTCTGATTCAACCCGCTCGCCGCGTCAAACCGCTGCCCCGGGAAGCGCATATCCAATACCAGCGCCGCGCCATCTCCATCAGGATCCTGATTCGGCGCGGTGTTGCCGAACGCTTCGCCCTTCAAGCTCCATGTCCACACCGCCACATCGCGGGTTGGGTCGATCACCATGCGCGGGCTGCCCAGGTGATCGGGTTCGATGTAGTGCAGCGCGTTGGCGTTGGCCAGCAGGCCGACTGGTAGATCATCCAGCCAGATCGCCTGCTGCTTGGGGGCGCCGTTGCTGTCATAGTCGCCCAGCCAATGGCCAGCTTCATCGTAGAGCGTGTAGGCGTTGGTGGTGCCTAAGAAGCGGCGTACCTGCTCGCCACGGCCGTTGTAGCGGTAGTTCATCACCAGCGCGCCTGCACGCTTGGCCATGCTCATGCGACCGGATGCGTCGTAGGAGAACTCCCTCGCTTTGCCGCCGATCGTCAGCGTATTTCCCGTTTTGTCGTAAGTTCGCGCCACGTTTGCTACGGCACTCAGGCGATGATTGGTCGCTGGATAGGTGTAAGCCTGTGTAACGCTGCCAACCTTGGCGCTAAGGCGATTGCCGGTGGCGTCATAGCTATAGCCGTCAATGACGGTTCCGGTGACACCGTCGGTGAGGGCTGTGAGGCGGCCGAGCGTGTCGTAGCCCAGGCCGATCTCCGGCGTGGGATTGCCTGCTGGGGTGAGCGCGGTGAGATTGCCCACCGGGTCGAAGCCGAAGCCCACTTCCAGCCCACCTGGGCGGGTGTCCTGGATGGCCTGCGGGCGGTAATCCAGATCGTACTGGCGGGCGAGGCTGCGGCCATTGCCGTAGGTCCAGCCGGCGGCCGGGCCGAACGGGTAGTAGCTGGCATTGCCCAGCAGCACCTGCCGGCCGCCTCCAGCCGGGGTAACGCCGACTTCGGTGGTCTGGCCTTGCGCGTTACGCAGGTAATCGACCACCGCGCCGTCCGGATAGGTCATGCGCCGCAGCTGGCCGCCGACGGTGTAGTCGTAGCGCAGCACTAATGTCTTGCCGTTGCTGGTCTGCACTTTGCGGGTTACATCGCCAAACGCGTTGTAGCAGTACTCGGTGGTCCCACTGCCATCGCTCATGCGAGCCAGGCGGCCAATGAGAAATGCTTCGCCAGGCGCGCAGACGGTGGGCACGATATCGTAGGTGTAATTGATATCCAGGCCATCGGTTGGCTTTGGATAGGTCAGCTTGGTCAGGCGATTGAGCGCGTCATAGCCGTAAGTCGTGATAACCCCACGCGCATCAGTCTGATTGGCGCGGTTGCCAGCGCTGTCGTAAGTGTAAGCGGTTACGCCGGTGTCTGGACTTGCCAGTTTTGTCAGGTCGCCGAATCCATTGTACTCGTACGTGGTGCCCAACCCCTTCGGATCGGTGACCTTGGCTAGTTTACCTTGGTAGTCATAGGCAAACTTAGTCTCTGCCTTGATGCCGTTGGCATCCTGCAACGTGCGTGAGAGCCTATTCAGCGGGTCATAATCGCCCAGCGCGGCGGTGCCCAGGGCGTCGTTCACTGCGACGGTGTTGCCTTTCGCATCATAAGCAAAGTCGGTTGGATCGCTTGCAGCGGTCGCTTGGGTCTTGAGTTGCCCAAGCTGATTGTAGACGCGCGATAACGTACGTTTCAGCATTCCGGCGACATCCCGAGTGTCTTCTTTGATTCGGTTTCCGGCGTTATCCAAGGTGTAGTGCAGCGTGTTGCCGGCATTGTCGGCAATATCGGTCAGGCGATGCGCACCGTCATACGTAAAAGCAGCGAATGCGCCGTCAGGCTGCGTGACTTGCTTGATCAGGCCGGTGGGCCAGTAGTCGATGCGGGTGATACGGTCGTCCAAGTCGCTCGCTGCATCGGTTCCGTGCACTTTGGTTGCCGTCAACCAGCCGCGACGGTGGTAGCTGTAGTCGGTAATGTTACCGTTTGCATCCTTGATGGAAAGCGGACGGCCTGCGCCATCGTAGGCGAGATACTCTGTCACCTGTCCAAGTGCATTGGTGGCTTTCCAAAGATCGCCTTTGCGATGCGGGCAAGTTGTGGGCGCTCCAGCGCACGAACTATCGTCGCTTCCGTAGTAGGTGTAGGCAGTCGTATCCGGTACATCTGTGCGGGCGCCATCGGACATTGTGATCAGCCCCAGGATAGGGCAGCCACCCGCATCGAGAGCTGCTTGTTCGCAGTATTCATTGCGTAAGGTTCTCACTACACCGGTGACAGCGTCTGTTTGTGTCCGGGCAATTTGCTGACCACGTCCATTGTAGGTAAGGACGGTGGACTGGCGTAACTTGCCTTTGGGGTCGTAAATCCGGTGTTCGAGCAGTGCGTTTTTGGCAACATCGCGAACGAACTCCTCGCGTTGTTGCTGTGCGGTCCCCGCAGCCTTGACGATTGCGGATAGATATGTCGGCTGGTACTCGTACTTCGTGACGGTTCCCGCGCGATCGGTTTTCGATTGCAAGCGTCCGTCGGCAAGGTAAGTATTCTTGTCGCTGCCAGCTTCACTGGCGAGGTTCTCCAGCGATCGATACAGGCCGGATCCTGCACTGAATATCTTCTTTTCGCCAAGTGCATAGGTCACGCTGGTTGTCGTCGAGCTATCATAGCTAAGCGAGACGGCGTCCACCTGTTCGCTTCCTGACTCCAAAGCACTACCAATGATGCGGCCATAGGGTTCGTAATTGAACGTGCCATAGCGACGCCCATCTTCCGATGTTATGCCGGTGAGGTGATGTATCAATTTAGGGTCGGCAAGACCTTGCTCGTGATAGTGATAGCGCTTTACGCTCCCATCGCCATAATCTGCTGCGGTGAGATTTGAGTCGCGATCATATTCATAACTGATCAGGCTGCCATCGGGAAGTGTGATCGACCGAAGGCGATCAAGTGCGTAGTTGAATTGGATCTTTCTGCCGGACGCATCGGTCGCCGAAGTCAATTGTTCTTCGATGTAAGAGAGTGTGACGTCATTAGAGGGGGTTGCTGCATTTCGTACGGATAGCAGCGCACCGTCGCGGTTGAAGTCCCGAGTCTCACCAGAAGCCTCGAAGAGCCGATACTGCGCCTCTGGCGTATTTAGATAAATCATAATGCGATTCGAGTTTGCTCCTCGATAAATGTTTCCGTCCACTTTGACGAAGTTTTCGTAGTTCCCCTGCGCATCTATCAAGACGGGAGAGTACGTGTCGGTTGAGACCAGATAGTCGCTGTAGCTATGCGACCAGCCAAGCGCAAAAGGATTGTCGCGATCGTGGAATTGAGCGAGTGAGTGGTAGTACCTGGAAAAGGGTTTCCCCGCGAACATGAAGTCGGTTTCGGTCCGCGTTTTGTCGCCAGTGGTGGGGTGACAGGGGTTTGCGGTGGAGCAACTCGAGACCTGGCTCGCTCTGGCGGACATGAACGAGAAATCCGCGCTAGATCCGCACATCAGCGCCTGCGGAAGCTCGCTATCGGTCCAGCCGCCGCCGAAGTTGGGGGAAAGTCCAGACTCACACGAAATCAGGCGTCGCTTGTAGATCGACCAATTGAGCTTTCCCTTCGTCACCGCGCCGTTAGATGCGGTGCAGGTGGTCTCGCTGCTGAAGTCTTTTTGACCGTAGCGGATGGCATTTCCGCTCAAGCCGAGGTTGGTGGTGTTGTAGTCGCGGGTTGTTTTTCCGAGGTCGAGGCTGCATCCACTTTTGATGCGAGTACGAAGATGCGCTAACGCAGCGCTAATCAGCTCACCCTCGTTCGTGCAATATGTCGAATAATTTGGATCCTGCGGCGCGGCACAGCCAGGATTGCCTTGGCCATGGACACCCATGTCAACCGTATAGATCGGATCGGCAATTTGTTTCGCTGGACGGTCCAAAACGTCGTAACGGAGCGAAAGCTGCCCCGTAAGCGGATTGGTCACAGATGTGAATGTGTGTTGGAGATACTGTCCGACGCCGGCGTATCGCGTGCTGGCCGCCAACGCTGCCAGTGCCTCCACCTGAGTCGGATAGCATCCTCCCGAGATGCAGAATTCGGCGGGTGGCAACGCCTGCGCGCGAACTGGCTCGATTGGAACTGATGCAATATAGGCGATCGAACAGACTACCACTCTCGCCATGACGATGGGCAGCTTGGCAAGACACCAGTGCAATGCGGAATTGTTTCCCTGGGAAACCTTATCCATGCAATCTTCCTTTGATATGAGCCTTTAAGTCTCCTGTCGGCTTGGCCGGCGGGAGCACTTCCTGTTTGACGCAACGATCCATGCAGTCGCGTCGGAGCCTACGCTCTCGTTCTCACAGCGTCCAGTGCTGGAGCAGAGTAGACGGCAGCCATTCGTCAGAACGAGGCTATTCAGCGGCGAGATTTGGTCCTGGAGCGATTGGCGAGACAGATGATTTTTAAAGGCCCATGAAGATACTCAAATACAAAGACCGGCCATCAGGCCGGTCTTTGTTTGCATATCACCGCTGCTGATTAAGATTAAGCAGATAACTCCAACAACAACTTATTCAACCGCCGCACATAGGCCGCAGGATCCTTCAGGCTATCGCCTGCAGCCAGCGCCGCCTGATCGAACAACACACGGCTCAGGTCGCCGAAGCGATCCATATCCTGCTCCGCATCCAGCTTTTCGATCAGCGGATGGGTGGGGTTGAATTCGAACACCGGCTTGCTTTCCGGCACCGCCTGGCCGCTGGCTTCCAGCAGCTGGCGCATCTGCAGGCCCAGGTCGCCTTGGCCGATCGCCAGGATCGCGGGGGAGTCGGTCAGGCGGTGCGAGACGCGTACTTCGGCCACGTCGTCGCCTAGCGCTGCCTTGATGCGCGAGGCCAGGCCTTCCTTGGATTTGGCGACTTCTTCCTGCGCCTTCTTGTCTTCTTCCGAATCCAGCTTGCCCAGGTCCAGGTCGCCGCGTGCCACGTCCACGAACGACTTGCCGTCGAATTCGGTGAGATAGCTCATCAGCCATTCGTCGATGCGATCGGTGAGCAGCAGCACTTCGATGCCCTTCTTGCGGAACACCTCAAGATGCGGGCTGTCCTTGATCTGCGCATAGCTTTCGCCAGTGAGGTAGTACAGCTTGTCCTGGCCGTCGGCCAAACGACCTACGTAGTCGGCCAGGCCCACGCTCTGCGCGCCGGTGGTGTCGTGCGTGGAGGAGAAGCGCAGCAGGCCGGCGATCTTTTCGCGGTTGGCGTAATCCTCGGCCGGGCCTTCCTTCAATGCCTGGCCGAAGTTGCGCCAGAACGTGGCGTAGTCGTCCGGCTTGTCCTTGGCCAGCTTCTCCAGCATGTCCAGCGAGCGCTTGGTCAGCGCCGACTTCATCGAATCGACCACCGGGCCGGATTGCAGGATTTCGCGCGAAACATTGAGCGACAGGTCCGACGAATCCACCACACCCTTGATGAAACGCAGGTACAGCGGCAGGAACTGCTCGGCCTGGTCCATGATGAAAACGCGCTGCACGTACAGCTTCAGGCCCTTGGCCGAATCGCGGTGGTACAGGTCGAACGGCGCGCGGCCGGGCACGAACAGCAGCGAGGTGTATTCCAGCTTGCCTTCGACCTTGTTGTGGCTCCACGCCAACGGGTTGCCCGCGTCGTGCGCGACGTGTTTATAGAACTCCTGGTATTCCTCGTCCTTGATCTCGGACTTGGGGCGCGTCCACAAGGCGCTGGCGCGGTTGACCGCTTCCCACTCCGGCTCTGCCGGCTTGTCGGCGGCTTCGCCGTAATGCTCCTTGCGCATCTCGATCGGCAGGCCGATGTGGTCGGAGTATTTCTTGAGGATGCCGCGCAGCGTCCAGCCATCGGCGAACGATTCTTCGCCTTCCTTCAGGTGCAGCACGATGCGGGTGCCGCGCTCGGGCTTGTCGACGCTGGCGATTTCGAATTCGCCTTCGCCACGCGAGGACCAGTGAACGCCTTCGCTGGCCGGAAGGCCGGCGCGGCGCGAATACACGTCCACCTGGTCGGCGACGATGAACGCGCTATAGAAGCCCACGCCGAACTGGCCGATCAGGTTGGCGTCCTTCTTCTGGTCGCCGCTGAGGTGCTTGAGGAAATCGGCGGTGCCGGACTTGGCGATGGTGCCCAGGTGCGAGACCGCATCCTCGCGGCTCATGCCGATGCCGTTGTCGTCGATGGTGACGGTGCGCGCGTCCTTGTCGTAGTCGACGCGGATGCGCAGCTCGCCGCTGCCTTCCAGCAGCTCGGGCTTGACCAGGGCTTCGAAGCGCAGCTTGTCGGCGGCGTCGGCGGCATTGGAGACCAGCTCGCGCAGGAAGATTTCCTTGTTCGAGTACAACGAATGGATCATCAGCTGCAGCAGCTGCTTGACCTCGGTCTGGAAGCCGAGCGTCTGCTTATCGGTTTCAACGGTCATTGGGGTCGTGCTCCGTGGTGGTCCAGGCCGCAACGCGGCCGATGGCCTGGGGATGCGGCCGTCTACCGATTTTTCAAGGCGGGCCTGCGCGAATGTGCCGCGCGCGGCGGCTGGCGCGGGGTAGGGCGGCCGCGGCGATGGCGGCGGTATCATGGCCGGCCGTTCGTCCTGCCTTGAGCCATGTCGCCAACTGCGCTGCTGCCGTGCTGTACCCGCCCGCCCTCGACAGGTGCGTGGCGATGAGCCGCCCGCAGCGTCCGGCGCCGCGTGGCGCGGAAGGGCAGGTGCGCATCGTGGGCGGGCGCTGGCGCAATACGCGGCTGGCAGTGCCCAGCTTGCCTGGCCTGCGCCCCAGCAGCGACCGGGTGCGCGAAACGGTGTTCAACTGGCTGATGCCGCGCCTGCCCGGCGCGCGCGTGCTGGATCTGTTCGCCGGCTCGGGCGCGCTGGGTCTGGAGGCAGTGTCGCGCGGCGCCGCGCATGCCACCCTGATCGAACGCGACCCCGGCCTGGTGCAGCGGCTGCGCGAGCACGTGACCCGGCTGGATGCCGCCACGCAGGTCCAGGTGCTGCAGGAGGATGCGGTGCGCTGGCTGGAGCGTGCGCCCGCAGCGTTGGCCGATATCGTGTTCGTCGACCCGCCGTTCGCGGCCGGCCTGTGGCCGGCTGTGCTGGAGCGCCTGCCGGCGCATGTGGCTGCCGACGCCTGGCTCTACCTGGAAGCGCCCGCCGATGCGCCGCCGCTGCTGCCGGCCGGCTGGCACCTGCACCGCGAGGGCGCCACCCGTGAGGTGCGCTATGCGCTGTACCGCCGGGCCGCTGCTACACTGAAGAGCGATCCGACCCCGGTAGTCTCCGTATGAGCGTTGCCAATAGCCGCACCGCCGTCTATCCCGGTACCTTCGACCCGATCACCAATGGGCATATCGACCTGGTGAATCGCGCCGCGCCGTTGTTCGAGCGGGTGGTGGTGGGCGTGGCGTACAGCCCCTCCAAGGGCCCGGCGTTGTCGCTGGAGCGCCGCGTGGCGCTGGCCCAGGAAGCGCTGGCGGCGCATGCCAATGTGGAAGTGCGCGGCTTCGATACCTTGCTGGCGCATTTCGTGCGCGAGATGGGCGCCGGCGTGCTGCTGCGCGGCCTGCGCGCAGTGTCCGACTTCGAATACGAATTCCAGATGGCCAGCATGAACCGCCATCTGATCCCGGAGGTGGAAACGCTGTTTCTCACCCCGGCCGAGCAATACAGCTTCATCTCGTCCTCGCTGGTGCGCGAAATCGCGCGGCTGGGCGGGGATGTGTCCGGCTTCGTGCCGGCATCGGTTGTCGAGGCCTTGCGGCAGGTGCGGCAGTCCCGCGCGCAGGCCTGATCATCTGCAGTTACATCACCACACGCATTTCAAAGGGAGGAGTTTCATGAAACACACCATGCGCGCTCTGGCGCTCGCTTCGATCGCCGCTCTGGCGGTCACCGCCTGCAAGAAGGAAGAGCCGGCGCCGACCGCGGCCGCCGCACCGGCCCCGTTGACCGCACCGGCCAAGGACGACAACGCCGGCTGGAAGAAGTACCTGCAGGAAGTGGTCGGCCAGAACCTGGGCACCACCACCAACAGCCCGTTCCTGTACTACTTGCCGCCGGAGTCGGATGCCGAATTTGCCGGCAGCTACGAGCGTCAGCTGGAAAGCGTCAAGACCGCACTGGCGCGCGGCGTGCAGCCGGGCAACATGCTGGCCTTCGGTTCGTCGGCGTCCAGCAAGATGGCCGACCTGATCGATGCAGCGTTCAAGGACGTGGCACCGGACTCGATGAAGGGTGTGCGCGTGCTGTTCATCGGCAACGCCGCCGATAACGCCCGTGTGCAGACCATCGTCCAGCCCAAGGGCGCGGAATACATCTTCGTTGAAGCCAAGTAATGCCGTACCAGGCCGGGTGCGCGGGAGGGCGCATCCGGCCGCAGCCTGGGAATGCACCATGCTGCCGAGTTCGCAGTCCACCGGAGCCGGCCGCGTCAGGCCGGTATCCGACAGCGCCCACGGCGTTGTCCACCTGCCCCTGCGCGCCACGTACGCCGGGCTGCGGCAGTACATTGCGTTCCAGCGCCTGCGGTTGCAGCGCGCTGTGTCGCGTCGCATCGTAGTGCCGATATGTCTCTGAAAATCAACGAGCTCTGCGTCAACTGCGACGTCTGCGAGCCGGCGTGCCCGAATCAGGCCATTTCGATGGGCGAAACCATCTACGTCATCGATCCGGCACGTTGCACCGAGTGCGTGGGCCATTTCGACGAAGCGCAGTGCGTGGTGGTGTGCCCGGTCGAATGCATCGACCCGGATCCGGCCATTCCGGAAACCCATGATCAGTTGCTGGCCAAGCTGATGCAGTTGCAGCGCGATCACCCCGAATTGTACGAACAGGAGCCCCCCGCCCCGTGAGCACTTTTTCCCGACGTTTTTCTTCGCGCGGCGTGTTGCTGCTGGCCTTTGTGCTGGCGCCAGCGGCCTGGTGCGCCGATGCCGCCAAGCCGGCGACGGCCACCACCGCAACGGTTGCCGCGCATCCGCCCGGCGCGGCGATCGCCAGCGGCCATGCGCTGGCCACCGATGCCGGCCTGCAGATCCTGCGCGAAGGCGGGAATGCATTCGATGCCGCGGTGGCGGTGTCGTCCACGCTGGCGGTGGTCGAGCCGATCAGCTCGGGGCTGGGCGGCGGCGGTTTCTTCCTGTTGCACGACGCCAAGACCGGTAAGGACGTGATGCTGGACGCGCGCGAAACCGCGCCCGCGTCGGCCACAGAAGCGCAATTTCTCGACAAGAAGGGCGAGCTGGACCGCGACCGCTCGGTCAACGGCCCGTGGTCGGCGGGCATCCCGGGCCTGCCCGCAGCGCTGGTGGAGTTGGCTGCCAAGCACGGCCGCCTGCCGCTCAAGCAGTCGCTGGCCCCATCGATTCGCATCGCCACGGAAGGTTTCCCGGTCTACGCGCGCATGGCCAAGGGCTATGCCTCGCGACGCGAGGTGATGGAGCGTTACCCCGGTACGCGCGCGGTGTATCTGCGCGGCGGCAAGCCCATTGCCGAAGGCGAGATCTTCAAGCAGCCGGAGCTGGCGCATACGCTGCAGCTGCTCGGCGACAAGGGGTTCGACGGCTTCTACAAGGGCGAAACGGCCAAGAAGCTGCTGGCCGGCGTGAAGCAGGCCGGCGGCCAGTGGAGCGCGGCCGAGCTGGCCGGCTATCGTGTCAAGGAGCGCGCGCCGATCCAGTTCGACTACCGCGGCTGGAAGATCACCACTGCGCCGCCGCCGTCGTCCGGTGGTATTGCGCTGGCGGCGATGCTGCAGATTCTGGAAGGCTGGGATTTGAACATGCTCGATGACGTGCATCGCACCCATCTGGTGGTGGAGTCGATGCGTCGCGCCTATCGGGATCGCACCTTCTTCCTGGGCGACCCGGACTTTGTGGACGTGCCGCAGCGTGTGCTGACCAGCAAGGATTACGCGCAAGGCCTGCGGGCCACCATCAACCCGGACAAGGCCACCCCCAGCGATCTGCTGTCGGGTAACCCCACGCCGCTGGAAGACGACGAGACCACGCACTTTTCCATCATCGATGGCGAAGGCAACCGCGTTGGCGCCACCCAGACCGTGAACCTGCTGTACGGCTCGGGCCTGATTCCCAAGGGCACCGGCGTGCTGCTCAACAACGAGATGGACGACTTCGCGCTCAAGCCCGGCACCCCGAACGCCTTCGGCGTGATGGGCTACGCCGCCAACGCGCCCAAGCCGGGCAAGCGCATGCTCAGCTCGATGACGCCCACCTTCATGGAATCGGCCGACAAGGCGATCGTGCTCGGCACCCCGGGCGGCAGCCGCATCATCACCATGGTGCTGCTGGGGATCCTGGGCTATGACGCCGGCCTGGATGCACAGGCGGTCAGCGCCTTGCCGCGTTATCACCACCAGTGGCTGCCGGACGTGATCGATGCCGAGACCGACGCGTTTTCGGCGCAGACCGCCAAGGGCCTGCAAGCGATGGGGCATGCGCTGGAATTGCCAGGCGACACCGCCGAAGGCGGCCGCGGCTCCAGCCATGTGTGGGGCAACCTGCAAACGGTGGAGTGGGACAAGCGCAGCAACGTGCTCAGCGGCGGCAGCGACCCGCGCAACCCGGTGGGCAAGGCGCAAGTGCAGTTGGACACTGCGGCACACTAAGGTGTGAAGCCCATTGCGTTGACGCCCGGTAGCCGGCAACGCGGCCGGGCGTTGTCCGTTGTTTCGATCGATCGCCGCAGATGCAATGCGACCGTGGTTGCCCGGGGTGGCGCGTTTGCCGCCAGCCCGGCATGCAGTTGATCGGCGGCATGCAGTGATGATGAGCGCGGCATGGCTGCGTGCGAGGCGATCCGTGCATCGGGCGCATTACCGCAGCGATGCGGATTGACGCATCGGCTATGCCGGCATTGGACTTGTCGCTGCAAGATAATGCGGCGACCATCGCGGCATGACTATCTTCAAGACTCTGCTCACCAGCCTGATGGTCGTTTCGCCAGTGCTCGCCTGCGCTGCCGAGACGCCCGGCAGGCAGGAGGCCATGGCGGCCAGCGACGCCATCCACGTCAACCAGCTGGGCTATCTGCCGGGCTCGGCAAAACTGGCGATCGTCGGGCTGCCGCCGCAGGGCGCCGCGAACCGTTCGGACCGCTTCACGGTCGAAGATGCACAGGGACGCAGCGTGTTGCAGGGAATCCTGCAGCCGGCCGCGCTGTGGTCGCCGGCCGGTCAGCAGGCGCGGGTGGCGGATTTTTCCGGGCTGCGTGCGGCCGGGACCTATCGGTTGAAGGTCGACGGGCTGCCGGCATCGGAAACCTTCGCCATCAACGCGCATGCCTACCAGCCCCTGGTCGATGCAGCGTTGAAGGCGTTCTACTTCAACCGTGCCAGCACCGCACTGCCGGCACGCTACGCCGGGCGCTATGCGCGCGCGGCCGGGCACCCGGATACGCAGGTGCGCATCCATCGGTCCGCAGCGTCTGCGACGCGTCCAACCGATAGCGTGATCAGCGCGCCCAAAGGTTGGTACGACGCGGGCGACTACAACAAGTACGTCGTCAATTCCGGCATCAGCACCTACACCTTGCTGGCGGCCTACGAGCAGTATCCGGCGTTCTTCAAATCCAAACCGTTGACCATCCCCGACGATGTGCCCGGCGTGCCCGGCATCCTGCAGGAGGCCTGGTGGAATCTGGACTGGATGCTCGCCATGCAGGACCCGGCCGATGGCGGCGTGTACCACAAGCTCACCGACAAGCAGTTCGATGGCTTGGTGATGCCGGATCAGGCCACGCAGCAGCGCTACGTGGTGATGAAGACGACTGCCGCGAGCTTGGACTTCGCTGCGGTGATGGCCGTGGCCAGCCGCGTGTATGCGCCGTTTGAACAGCAGTATCCGGGTCTGTCGGCGCGCATGTTGAAAGCCTCGCGTGCTGCGTGGGCGTGGGCGAAGCAGCATCCGGATGTGATCTACCAGCAGCCCAGCGACGTGCGCACCGGCGGTTACGACGATGCGCACCTGGACGACGAATTCGCCTGGGCGGCGGCCGAGTTGTACATCGCCACCGGCGAGGATGGGTTCTACGATGCGATGATCGCGCGCAACGTGCCGGCCACCGTGCCGTCGTGGGGCAATGTCGGTGGCCTGGCCTGGATGTCGTTGGCCGGGCATCGCGAGCAACTCACGCCGCATGCCGATCGCGCGCGGATCGCACGGGAGATCACCGGCCTGGCACAGCAGTTGGCCGACACCTGGCAATCATCGGCATGGCGGCTGGCGATGAACGATGGCGATTTCGTGTGGGGCAGCAACGCAGGGGGGCTCAACCGCGCGATGATGCTGCTACAGGGCTACCGGCTGACGCAGCAGCGGCAATTTCTGGATGCGGCGCAATCGCAGCTGGACTACATCCTGGGCCGCAATCCGCTGGGGCTGTCCTTCGTTACGGGAATAGGCAAACGCACCCCGATGCATATCCATCACCGCCCCTCCGAGGCCGATGGTATCGAAGCGCCGGTACCGGGTTGGCTGGTCGGCGGCCCGCAGCCGGGGCAGCAGGATGCCAAGGAGTGCAAGGTGCCGTATCCCTCCAAACGGCCGGCGTTGTCGTACCTGGACAACTTCTGCAGCTACTCCACCAACGAGGTGGCGATCAACTGGAATGCGCCGCTGGTGTATGTGAGCGCGGCGATCGAGGCGTCGACGCGCTGAGGCGGGCGTTTTCAGCGCGACAGAACGCTTGCCTTCTTCCTCCGGGAGAAGGTGGCGCGTAGCGCCGGATGCGGGTACGGCGTCGGCAGGAACACCGACACATCGTACCCTCACCCCAACCCCTCTCCCGCAGGAGAGGGGCTTAGAGCTGCTGCAATTCATGCTGCCTGCGTACCAAAGGTTCGGTCACCTGCATCTCTGAATGACGCTTTTAGCTATAACCAGCAACATGATCGAGATCGGACGCGCTGCGGCATTTCCTTCTGCCGTCGGGAGAAGGTGGCGCGTAGCGCCGGATGAGGGTAGGGCGGCAGCAAGAACACTGGCATGCCGTACCCTCACCCCAACCCCTCTCCCGGGGGAGAGGGGCTTAAACTTACTCCAGCCGCGTCCCAAAGATCCGGTCGCCTGCATCGCCCAGGCCGGGCAGGATGTAGCCCTTGTCGTTGAGGTGGTCGTCGATGGCCGCGGTATAGACCTCGACATCCGGGTGCGCCGCTTCCAGCGCCTTCAGGCCTTCCGGCGCAGCGACCAGAAAGATGCCTTTGATGCGCCGTGCGCCCGCGCGCTTGAGCATGTCGATGGTGGCGATCAGGGTGCCGCCGGTGGCCAGCATCGGATCCAGGATCAGTGCGTCGCGTTCTTCCAGGCGGCCAGTGAGGCGTTCGAAATAGGGCACCGGTTGCAGGGTCTCTTCATCGCGCTGCAGACCGACCACGCTCACGCGTGCGGCAGGAATCAGTGCCAGTACGCCGGGCAGCATGCCCAGACCGGCGCGCAGGATCGGTACCAAGGTGATCTTTGCGCCGGCAATGCGCTGCACCGTCACCGGGCCGGCCCAGCCCGGCTGGGTGTGCGATTCGGTGTCCAGGTTGGCGGTGGCCTCGTAGGCCAGCAGCGTGCCCAGTTCGGTAACCAGTTCGCGGAAGCCCTTGGTGCTCAAGGCGGCATCGCGCAGCAGGCCGATCTTGTGCTGGACGAGGGGGTGGCGGACTTCGACGATTTTCATGGGTGGGGGCAGGCGGGAGAGAGGCACAGTGTGCCGCAGCCGCGCGGTGTGTCGCCACATTTCGGGTGTGATCGCCGATGCATATGTCATGTCAGTGAAACGTCGTAGACATAGTGTGCCCACCCATTCTTAACCGATTGGGGAAGCACCCGTGTAGAACAAGACTCCGCTCTGCCTGGCGATCACGCTGACGTTGGCTGCGGCCACGTGGAGTCCGCTGGCGCATGCGGCCGAGGGTGCGGCCACTGGCGGCGCCGCCAGCGCTGCGGCAATCGACCTGGAGCGGCTGGAGGTGCGCCCGCAGCTGGAAGCGCAGGAGCGCGCAGTCGATCTCAAGCGTGCCTCCGATGCCATCCAGGATGCCGTCGCCTCCGATGCGATGGGACGTTATCCGGACAAGAATGTTGCAGAATCCTTGCAGCGCCTGCCCGGCGTCAGCGTCACGCGCGACCAGGGCGAAGGCCGCTTCGTGGTCATCCGCGGCCTGGATTCGTCGCTCAACAGCGTCACCATCGACGGCATGACCATGGGCACGCCGGAAGACGGCACGCGCTCGGCACCGCTGGACGTGATTCCCTCCGATTCCACCGAGCGCCTGAAGGTGGTCAAGTCGCCGACCCCGGACATGCCGGGCGATTCCATCGGCGGGGCGATCCAGGTGGAATCCACCTCCGCCTTCGATCGCGACGGACGCACGTTGCGCGGCTCCATCGAAGCCAGCCACCAATCGCTGTCGGGCAAGACCAGCCCGAAGGGCGCGTTCAACTACAGCGACATCTTCAATGGCACCTTCGGGGTGGCGGTGGGTGCGAACTACCAGGACCGCGAGTTCGAATCGGACAATACCGAAGTGGCCTACGACACCTTCGACGGCGGCGCGGACGACGATCTGTTCGCCGGCGAAGTGCAGCGCCGCAAATACTTCATCGAACGCACCCGCATGGGTGCGAACCTCAATCTGGACTGGCGCCCGGACGCGGATAACCGCTACTACCTGCGCACGCTCTACAGCCGCTTCGACGATGCCGAAACGCGTCAGCGCACCATCTTCGGTTTGAGCGATGGCGAGGTCAGTGCCAATGGCGACGGCACCTATACCGTGGCCAACCTGCCGGCCGACAGCATTTCCAAGCGCGTGCGCTACCGCACCAAGAAGGAAGACACCATGGCATTGAGCGTGGGCGGCGAAAACCGCCTGAGCGCTGCCACCGTGGATTACAAGCTGGGCTACACCAAGACCCGCGAACGCGTGAACGATGAAAAGGAAGCGCGCTTCAATTACGACGGCGACGATCTGGCGGCCACGGTGGATCAGCGCAGTGGCATTCCGAAGCTGGGCTTTTCCGACAACGGTTGGCAGAGCAACGATGATTTCGTATTCGATCGCTTCGTGATTGCGCCCACGCAGGTGGACGACAGCGAGCGCAGCGCGCAGATCAATGTGCGCTTCGACGGCGAGCGTTCCAGCCTGAAGATGGGCGTGCTCGGCCGCTGGCGCGAGCGCGGGGTCAACGTGGACGAAAGCGAGCTGCGTCGTGGGCCGGCCATCGACCTGAGCGACTGGACCACCGCCGCGCCCGAACACCGTGGCGGTACCTTGGGCCAGAGCATTGGCTCGGACGGCATGCGCCGCTACTGGAACACCTCCGGCGATCTGTACAGTGCGCGCCCGCAAGATGTGGGCGGCAATCTGCAGACCTCGCTGCAGGACGATTACACGGCCACCGAAGATGTCTTCGCCACCTATGCGATGGGCACCTGGGACATCGGCGCGCTGCGCATGATCGCCGGCGTGCGGGTGGAAAATACGCAGTTCAATGCCACCGGCAACCAGGTTGACGTGGCAGCCAATGGCCGCACCGCCACGGTGACGCCGCGCGAGGCCTCCAGCAGCTACACCAACGTGCTGCCCGGCCTGCATCTGCGTTACGACAGTGGCAATGACTGGGTACTGCGCTTTGCGGCCAACAAGACTTTGTCGCGCCCGGCGTTCGGCGATGTGTCGCCGCGCGTGAGCATCAACCGTGGCGATAACGAGGTGAGTCTGGGCAACCCCGATCTCGATCCGTACCGCTCGCAGAATCTGGACCTGTCGTTCGAAAAATACATCGGCAGCACCGGCGTGATCTCGCTGGGCGTGTTCCACAAGTCGATCGACGACTACATCGTGCAGATCATCAATACCGATGATGCGGAATTTCCGGGCCTGCAGGTCACACGCTCGATCAATGGCGACACCGCAAAGGTGCGCGGCGCGGAATTCAATTGGCAGCAGACCCTGGACTTCCTGCCCGAGGGCTGGAATGGCTTTCTGGTGGGTGCCAGCGCCACGGTGCTGGACAGCGATTTCAACCCGGGCCTGGAAAATCGTGCCGGCGATGACTTCACCCTGCCGCGTGCGTCCAAGCGCATCTACAGCGGCCACCTGGGCTACGAAAAATACGGGTTCAGCGCGCGCGTGGCGGCGGTGTATCGCAGCCAATATCTGGACACCATCGGGCAGAGCCGTGCGTACGATATCTACGTCGCCCCACACACGCAGCTGGATTTCAGCATGAACTATCAATTCAACAGCCACGTCAGCCTGTATCTGGAAGCGCAGAACCTGCTGGATGAGCCGTTGGAGCTGTATCAGGGCATCCGCTCGCGCACCCTGCAGAATGAAGAGTACGGCCGCACCTACGCGCTTGGCCTGAAGGTGGCGCTGTGATCGCACCACGCACCTTCGTGCAGATCACGCTGCTGTCCGCCGCCGCATTGGTCGGTTGCGCCAGCGCCCCGGCCGGCCGCGAAGCCGACGAAGCGCTGCTGAAGGATCCCTTGCTCAGCGAGGCCAAGGTGGCGCACGACGTGGTGCCGGAAGCCTTCATCACCGCGCTGACGCCATCGGACAACCTGGATTCGCCGGCCAGCTGGCTGGCGCCGGATGGCCGCCGTTGGGTGATCGCCACGGCCAAGGGCACGCATGCGCTGGTGGTGTTCGACGGCGACAGCGGCAAGCGGCTGCACGTGGTCGGCGGCAAGGGCAAGGCCCTGGGCAAACTCGACCGGCCGAATGGCATCTCGGTGGTCGATGACCTGGTGTTCGTGGTGGAGCGCGACAACCGGCGCGTGCAGGTCTTCCACTTGCCCGATCTCACGCCGGTGACGGCGTTTGGCCAGAACGAGTTGCGCGAGCCCTACGGCCTGTGGGTACGCAAGCACGATGGCGGCTACGAGGTGGTGGTCAGCGACAACTACATGTCGCCGGCCAACAAGGATTTGCCGCCGCCGCTGGCCGAACTTGGCCAGCGCTTTCGGCGTTATCAGCTCAATGCTGCAGGGCAGGGCTGGCAGGCACGCCTGACGCAGAGTTTTGGCGACACCAGCGAAGCCGGCGCGGTGCGGATTGCCGAATCGGTGTTCGGCGATGAAGCCAATGCGCGGCTGATGATTGCCGAAGAGGACGTGGCCGTGGGCACGCAGTTGCGCGACTACGGCATGGACGGGCGGTATCGCGGCCGCGACGTCGGCGCCGGGCTGTTCAAGGCGCAGGCCGAGGGCATCGGCCTGTTCGCATGCAGCGACGGTAGTGGCTACTGGATCGCCACCGATCAGTTCAAGGACCGCAGCGTATTCCAGGTCTTCGATCGCAAGACGTTGGCGCATGTCGGCGCCTTTGCCGGCCGCGTGACCGCCAACACCGATGGCGTGTGGCTGGATCAACGCGGCGATGCGCGCTTTCCGGGTGGCGTGTTCTACGCGTTGCATGACGACCAGGCGGTGGCCGCGTTCGATTGGCGCGATATCGCGCGGACATTGCGCCTGAAGGAGTGCACGCCATGATGGCCGGGCGCGCATCGATCTACGCGTTGCTGGCAGCGATCGCAACCACGAGCATTCACGCGTCGGCGGCCGACCGCGCTGCCGAACCCAATACGCAGGTGCCGGCGGGTTCCATGCATTATGTTGCCGACGGCTTCCCGGACCGCATCGTTGCCACCCCCGCCCAGGACGCGGCCACCGGGTTTGCGGTTGCCTGGCGCACCGATGCCAGCGTCGAGAGGCCCTGGCTGGAACTGGTGGTCGCCGGCGATTCGCCGGATGTGGGCACGCCCCGACGCATTCGGGCGAGCACGCTGACGCTCGCCAGCGAAAACGGCAGCTCGCATCACCATCGCGCCGATGTCGATGGGCTGCAGCCGGACACGATGTACGCGTACCGCGTGCAGGGGCAGGGAACCTGGGGCGCGTGGAATCACTTCCGCACGGCTGCCACAGCCACCACGCCGCTGACCTTGCTGTATTTCGGCGATACCCAGAACAAGAACCTCAGCCTGGTCTCGCGGGTGATCCGTCAGGCCTGGCGCTCGGCACCGGACGCGCGGCTGGCCTTGTTCGCTGGCGACCTGGTCAGCGGCAAGGACGGCCAGGACGACAACGAATGGGCCGAGTGGTTCGAGGCCGGGCGCTGGCTGCTGGAAGGCACTGCAGTGGCGCCAGCGCCGGGCAATCACGAGTATCACGAAGAAGGCGAGGACACGCCGCAGGCAACGCGCATTCTCGGCAGTCATTGGCCGGTGACCTTTGCATTGCCGCGCAACGGACCGTCGGCCGCCGCGCGCACCAGCTACTGGTTCGACTACCAGGGCGTGCGCGTTGCCGTGCTCGACGGCACCTCGGCGCTGGATCTGGGCACCGGCCCCGCGCAGGCGCAGTGGCTGGACAAGGTGCTGGCCGACAACCCGCATCCCTGGTCGATCGTGCTGATCCATCAGCCATTCTTTTCGCCGCGCGCCGATCGCGAAAACGAAAAGTTGGTCGAACAGGTGTTGCCGGTGATCCGCCGCCACAAGGTGGATCTGGTGTTGCAGGGCCACGACCACACCTATGGCCGGCGCGGCGATGCGGCCGGGCAGGCGACACCGGTATTCGTGGTCTCGGTCGCCGGGCCCAAGCAGTACCGCCTGTCGGACATGGCGCGCACCACCATGCGCCCGGTGGGCGAAGACACCCAGCTCTATCAGGTGCTGCGTCTGGATAGCCAACATCTGGTGTACGAATCGCGCACGGCCACCGGACGTCTCTACGACGCGTTCGAACTGCAACGCGACAGCAACGGCAGCAAACGCTTGATCGAACGCGAGGCCGGACGCATTGCGCCGCGCAATTGCCCGCGCAGTGCAACGCTCAAGGGGCGTGCGGATCGATGCTGGGAATGAGCGAGGGCAGGCAACAGCCTGTCCGCAATGCCGTGCTGCTGGTGGGCAGAGCCAGCAGTGCGCAGAGTTTCTGCGTGCTAGGTGCACCTAGCGGTGTGTCCTCCGCTAGCTTCTTCGACGTACCCGCTGCCGCCTTGAATATGACAAGGCAGCAAGCGGTTTAATCCGGATTTCGACGGCAGTTACGCGTTGTTTCGGGACTTCGCATCTGCATAGCTTGTTTCTATGGGCGCGCGTTTGATCATCAGCGAGTGCGATTTATGTCACGTCGATAGTGCGACTACGGTTGGTGCGGCCGGGCCAGCGACCAGGTAGCCGAATCGATGCGGCACTGCGGTGGCGGCTCGGTTCCCCCACAGCCAGAGTCGCGCCCATGATTCCCCAACTGATTCACCTGACCGCGCCCACCAAGCAGCTGCTATGGGAAGAGCGCAGGATTTGCGATCGCCTGCAGCGCCTGTTGCCTGGATGGACCTGTTACGTCTGGGACGATGCCGATAACTCCCAGCTGATGCGACGTGCGTTCCCCGAGTTTGCCGAGCGCTACGAGCAGATTCGCTTCGGTGTGATGAAAGCCGATATCGCCCGCTGCGCGTACATGCACGCACATGGCGGCTTCTACTTCGACACCGACTACAAACTGCTACGACCGCTCGATGCGCAGGTGCTGTCGCAGCATTGCGTGCTGCCCGTCGAGGAAGGTGCGCCGGGCCAGGAAGACTTCAAGATCGGCAATGCCGTGTTCGGCTCCGAGCCCGGGCATCCGTTCTGGCGCGCGTTCATCGAGCACATCTTTACCGCGCATGCCCCGGAAACGCTGCAGGACCACCGCGAGATTCCGATGATTTCGGGCCCGCGTGGACTGACGCGTTTCTACAACGCGCACGGTGGGCAGTTCGCCGACATCCTGTTCCCGCCACGCGATGCCTTCCACCCGGATCGCACCTGGTTCGGGCTTGGCCATCGTGGCGGCAAGAGCGCGGTCGGCTCGCACCTGTGCTGGGCTTCGTGGCGCGGCAAGTCGCCGCGGCGTGCGCTGACCAACTACCTGCGCCGCAAGTTGAACGCTGTGCCGATTTGAGTGGCAGCGTGCGCGTGATAGGGCAATCGGCCTGGGGCAGGGCCGCTCGGGTCGAATCTGAGTGAGGTCATTTCCCTGCATGCCGCCGGCGATTTATGCGAGCGCAAGCTTGCATGTTCAATTCGCTTCGCATCGTGTGTTGCAGGTGTTGCGCGAATTCGGACCAGGCAACGCAGGCCGGACAATGGCTGATGGCCCAGCCTGGATCGGTGGACGCAACCGAGGCTTGCGCCACTGTCGCTGACACCGATCAGGGTTCCAAGGCACACCGCAGAGAACTGGTAGCAGACCTATCAGCCATCTGCAGCACACCGACGCCATACGCGCCGGCATGCCGCGTTGAGCGAATCAGGCCGCCTCGGCCTGCACCTGGCGTGGGCCTTCCTTGAGCGCACGCGCGATCAAGCCGACCAGCAGATCGAGCTCGTCTTCATCCATCGCAAAATGCGGAGTGAAGCGCAGCGAATTCTCGCCGCCGTGGATCACGTTGACGCCGCGATGGCGCAACCACTCCTCGGTGGAACCGGCGCCGTAGCACTTGAATTGCGGTGCAAGTTCGCAGGAGAACAACAGGCCGGTGCCTTGCACCTTGGTGATCAAGCCGCCGAGTTCGGCCTGCAGCGCTTCCAGCTTGGCAATCGCCTGCGCACCGCGGATGCGGATGTTGTCGCGCACCTGCGGCGTGAACAAGGCCAACGTGGCGCAGGCCACATCGAGCGCGCGTGGGTTGGTGGTCATGGTGTTGCCGTAGGTGCCCTTGCGA
Organism: Xanthomonas citri pv. citri; assembly: GCF_000961215.1. Lineage (NCBI taxonomy): Bacteria > Pseudomonadati > Pseudomonadota > Gammaproteobacteria > Lysobacterales > Lysobacteraceae > Xanthomonas > Xanthomonas citri. Next base: position 2,935,132 of record NZ_CP008998.1, on the reverse strand, counting down.
TACACCTGCGCGGCGTGTTCGGTCACCGCCAGCACCGACAGCGGGTACTGGGCCGCGTTGAGCGCCTTGGAATAGGTCTCCAGATCCGGCGGGTCGAGCTGCTCGAACCCCGGGTAGTCCACCACCGAGAGCACGCCATGCGCGCGCAGCCCGGCCTGGATGGAATCGACCAGCAACAGGCTGCCATGGGTACGGGTGAGCGCGCGCGCGGCGGCGTAGAACTCGGCCGGCAACGCACGCCCCGGGTCGCCTTCGCCCATCACCGGCTCCAGGAATACCGCTTCGATAAACCAGTGATTGCGCGCGGCCTCATCGAAGGCGCGTTGCAATGCGGCCACGTCGTACGGGGCGATCGCGATGACCGAATCCTCGTCGCGATAGCTGGCCAGGTATTTGGTATAGGTCTTGCGACTGGAATCGGAATACAGGCCCGGGCGATCGGTGCGGCCATGGAAGCTGCCCTTGACCACCAGGCGCTTGATGGTGGCACCGGCGTGCCGCGCGCCGGGGTCGGTGTGCAGCTTGGCGTTGGTATCGACGATGCGGGCGGCCAGGCCCACCGCTTCGGAGCCGGAATTGAGACACATGAAGCGTGCGAACGGGCAGCCGCCGCGGCTGCGGCCGATCTCGGCACGCAGGGCGCGATCGAGCCGGCGTTGCGCCAGGCTGGGCGTCATCACGTTCGCCATCACCTGCGGGCGCGCCATGGCCTCGAGCACCGCGGCCGGCGTATGGCCGAAGCCGAGCATGCCGTAGCCGCCGGCGTCGTAGAGCACCGCGCCCTTGAGCGTGACCACCCATGGTCCGCGTGCGGCCAGTGCCACGTAAGGCGTCACTGCATCGTCGGCGTAGAAATTGATGAAACCTTCCTGCACTGCGCCGATCTGCGCCTCTTCGTCCAGGTCCAGCAGGTCGGCGGCGTCATCGCGCACCAGCGCGTATTCGGCTGCCGCCGCATGGATGGCCTGCTGCAGGTCAGGGTGGCTGACGGCCAGCCGCGCGATGGTCGCGTCGTCCAGGCCTTCGGTCAGGCGGCGGCCGCTATGGGCACGCAGCGGGGCGAGCGGGGCAAGGACGGACATGGCGCATCTCCTTCAAAGGTGGCGTTCCCTTCCTATTATCGGCAGAAGATCGGCGTTTGGCAGCGTGAATCTGGGCAAGAAGTACGATATTTTCGGCGATTCGCCGAAACGAATGCGCAATGTGAAGATCACCCCGTCCGACGAACGCCTGTTATCGCTGCTGCGCGAGGACGCACGCGCCTCCACCGCCCAGATCGCGCGGCGGCTCGGGCTCTCGCGCACGACCGTGCAGAGCCGCATCGAAAAGCTCGAACGCGACGGCGTGATCAGCGGCTACACCGTGCGCACGCATGACCACTACGAGCAGGGCCGCATCCGCGCGCACATCCTGATCACCGTGCTGCCCAAGAAAATGCCTGCCGTGGTGAAGGCCCTGCGCGATATTCCGGAAGTGCGCCTGCTGCATTCGGTCAGCGGTGCCTACGACCTGGTCGCCCTGGGGGTGGTCGGCGGCGTCAACGAGATGGACGTGCTCACCGACGCCATCGGCGCCATCGACGGCGTGGAGCGCACGACCAGCGCGATCATCCTGTCGACCAAATTCGAGCGGTGAATGGAGAATCGGGAATAGGGAATCGGAAGCGCTGCCGCCCGTCCGATTCCCCAGTCCCAATTCTCGATTCCCGGCCGCAGTTACACTATGCGGCTACCCAGACAACGATCCCGCGGCCTTGAAGAAGTCCGATTTCCATTACGACCTGCCCGACGAACTGATCGCCCAGGCGCCGCTGGCCGAGCGCGCGGCGAGCCGGTTGCTGGTGGTGCCGCCATCGCCGCAGGCGCTGGCCGACCGCCAGGTGCGCGACCTGCCCGAGCTGCTGCAGCCCGGCGATCTGCTGATCTTCAACGACACCCGGGTCATTCCGGCGCGCTTGTTCGGGCAGAAGGCCAGCGGCGGGCGGGTGGAAATCCTGATCGAGCGCCTGCTTGGCGAGCGTCAGGCGCGGGTACAGATCGGCGCCAGCAAGTCGCCCAAGGCCGGCAGCCTGATCGCGCTCGATGCCGGTGGCCAGGCCGAGGTGCTGGGCCGCGATGGCGAGTTCTATCTGCTGCGTTTCGAGATCCCGACCCCGCTGGAGCACTGGCTGCTGGAGGCTGGCCGCCTGCCGCTGCCGCCCTACATCCGCCGCGAGCCGGGCGTGGAAGACCGCGAACGCTATCAGACCGTGTTCGCGCGCGAAGTCGGTGCGGTGGCCGCGCCCACCGCCGGGCTGCATTTCGACGAGCCGCTGCTGGCACGCTTGCGCGAGCGCGGGGTGGAGTTCGGCCACGTCACCTTGCATGTGGGTGCCGGCACCTTTCAGCCGGTGCGGGTGGACAAGCTCGACCAGCATGTGATGCACAAGGAGTGGCTCAACGTCGGGGCGGCGCTGGTGGAACAGGTGCGCCGCACGCGTGCCCGCGGCGGCCGCGTGATCGCGGTGGGCACCACGGTGGTGCGCTCGCTGGAAAGCGCCTGGCGCAAGACCGAGGCCGCGCCCGAAGGCGAATTGCAGCCATTCGCCGGCGAAACCCAGATCTTCATCCTGCCCGGCTACCGCATCCGCAGCGTCGATGCGATGGTCACCAACTTCCATCTGCCCGAAAGCACCTTGATGATGATGGTCTCTGCCTTCGCCGGCCGCGAGCGCATCTTCGCCGCCTACCACCACGCCATCGCGCAGCGCTACCGCTTCTTTTCGTACGGCGATGCGATGTTGTTGTGGGGCCGGGAATCGGGACTCGGGAATGGGGAATCGTAAGGCGGGACCCGCCGAACGATCAGCCACCTGCCAACCGCTCTTCCCATTCCCGATTCCCCACTCCCCACTCCCCATTCCCGGCCCCTCAATGTCCCGACTCCAGTTCCAACTCCAAGCCACCGACGGGCATGCCCGGCGTGGGCGCCTGACCTTTCCGCGCGGCACGGTCGAAACGCCTGCGTTCATGCCGGTCGGGACCTATGGCTCGGTCAAGGGCATCCTGCCCGAGCAGATCCGCGCGCTGGGTGCGGAGATCATCCTGGGCAACACCTTCCATCTGTATCTGCGCCCGGGTCTGGAGGTGATCGGCGATCACGGCGGGCTGCACGGGTTTGCGCGCTGGGATGGGCCCATCCTCACCGATTCCGGCGGCTTCCAGGTGTTTTCGCTGGCGCATCGCCGCAAGATCACCGAGCAGGGCGTGACCTTTTCCTCGCCGACCGATGGCGCGCGGGTGTTCCTGGGCCCCGAAGAGAGCATGAAAATTCAAAAGGTGCTCGATTCGGACATCGTGATGATCTTCGACGAGTGCACGCCGTACCCGGCCACCGAGGACGTCGCGCGCCGCTCGATGGAGCTGAGCCTGCGCTGGGCGCAGCGCTCGCGCGATGCGCACGACGGGCTGGGCAACGATGCGGCGCTGTTCGGCATCGTGCAGGGTGGGGTGCATCCGGATCTGCGCAGCCGCTCGCTGGACGGCCTGCAAGCCATTGGTTTCGATGGGTATGCGATCGGTGGGCTGGCAGTGGGCGAGCCCGAGCACGAACGCAATGCCATGCTCGAACACCTGCATCCGCGCCTGCCGGCCGAGCGCCCGCGCTACCTGATGGGCGTGGGCCGCCCGGAAGACCTGGTCGAAGGCGTGGCCCGCGGGGTGGACATGTTCGACTGCGTCATGCCCACCCGCAACGCGCGCAACGGCCACTATTTCACCTCGTTCGGCACCGTGCGCATCCGCAATGCCAAGTACGAGCGCGACCTGGACACCATCGAGCCGGGCTGCGGTTGCCATGCCTGCAGCAGCGGCTATACGCGCGCCTACCTGCGCCATCTGGACCGCTGCAACGAAATGCTGGCGCCGATGCTGGGCACCCTGCACAACCTCTGGTACTACGAAAAACTGATGGCCGACATGCGCGCAGCGATCGCTTCGGGAACCTTTGTGGAGTTCCGGCGGTCCTTCTATGCGGCACGCGGCGCCACCACACCGCCGTTGCCGGGGGAAACCAGCTGAGACCGGCCGCCCGCGCCCCGGCGCGGACGGCGTGGAACCTGCGTGGCATAATTCCCGGCTGTTCCGCCCCGGCGGTACCTGAATAGCGAGCGGGCCCATGGGCGCGCTGGCACCAAACTAGGATGCACTGAATGAACCTGCTCGATTTCCTGATCCCCGCTGCCCAGGCGCAGGCCGCTGGCGGCGCGCCGGCACCCGGCCCGATGGGAGGCCTGTCCACCTTCGCGCTGCCGATCATCCTGATTGCGGTGATGTACTTCCTGATGATCCGCCCGCAGATGAAGCGTCAGAAGGAGCACAAGGCGCTGCTGGACAAGCTGGCGCGCGGCGATGAAGTGATCACTTCCGGCGGCGTTGCGGGCGTGATCACCGACATCGGCGACAACTTCATCAGCGTGGAAGTGGCCGACAACGTGCGTATCCGCGTGCAGAAGAGCGCCGTGGGCCATGTGCTGCCGAAGGGCACGCTGAAGTCGGCGAGCTAAACGCGTCCTGCAATGGCTGCGCCGCTGTCAGGCAGGCGCAGTCGCCAGGTCGAACCGGAGGTCGTGAACCGCTGGTTCCACCGTACCGCCCGTATCCATCTGAAGACCATTGGCGACGTTGTACCGGTCGCTTGAAGTCGTTCTCACTGCTAGGCGCGGCGCCGGGATGGTGCCACGCGGGACTGTCGCAATGCTCGAATTTCCTCGCTGGAAGTACTTCCTGATCCTGCTGGTACTGGCCGTCAGTGCGCTGTATGCGCTGCCCAACGTGTACCAGAAGGACCCGTCCGTGCAGATCACCGCCAGCCGCGGTGCGCAGCTCGACGACGCACTGCGCAGCCGCATCGACGGTGAGCTCAAGAGCGCCGGCATCACCCCGAAGGCGATCACGAAAGAAGGCGACAGCCTGATGGTGCGGTTGCCTTCGCTGCAGGCGCAGACACGCGCCAACGACGTGTTGCGTCAGCAGCTGGGCGAGAACTACACCGTGGCGCTGAACCTGGCCTCCACCGTGCCGGACTGGCTGGCCAAGCTGGGCGGCCGACCGATGGTGCTGGGTCTGGACCTGGTGGGCGGTGTGCACTTCGCCATGCAGGTCGATCAGAAGGCCGCGCTGGAAAAGCGCCTGGACGGGTTTGCCGAAGACATCCGCACCACCTTGCGCGATGCGCGTATCCCGTACCGCTCGGTGGAGCGTCGCGCCGACAACAGTATCCAGGTCAACCTGGGCGAGGGCGCCAGTGCCGACGCCGCGCGCGTGGCGCTGGCCAAGGCGCAGCCGACCCTGACCTACGACGTCAGCGGCCAGAACATCGCCGTGAAGGTGCCGGAGGCCGAACTCAAGCAGATCGCCAGCGGTGCGATCGAGCAGAACCTCACCACCTTGCGCAACCGCGTCAACGCACTGGGCGTGTCCGAGCCGACCATCCAGCGCCAGGGCGAGGACCGCATCGTGGTCGAACTTCCCGGTCTGCAGGACACCGCCGAAGCCAAGCGCCTGATCGGTGCCACCGCCTCGCTGGAATTCCGCGCCGTGGTCGACGGCAACGCCGACGATGCCGTGCGTAGCGGCAACATTCCGCCGGAGGCCAAGGTCTATCGCCTGCGCGACAGCAACGCTCCGGTGTTGTTGAACAAACGCGCGCTGGTGACTGGCGACCAGATGGTCGATGCCACGGTGGGTAATGACGAAAACGGAATGCCGGCAGTGAATGTGACGCTCAATAATGCTGCAGGCCAGCGTATGTTTGACTATACGAGTGCGAACGTCGGCAAGCTGATGTCCGTGGTCTTCATTGAGCGAGTTCCAACTGTGACCGTAGTTGACGGCAAGGAAATTCGAAGTGTACGAGTTAAGGAAGAAGCACTGCCTTCGACGCGTATCGCGGGTGTATTTGGCAAGAATTTCCGTACCACCGGCCTGGAAAAGAAAGAAGCCGAAAATCTGGCCAAGCTGCTGAAATCCGGTTCGTTGGCCGCGCCGATGGACTTCGTCGAGGAATACGTGATCGGTCCGAGCCTGGGTGCGGAGAACGTGGAGCGTGGCGTCACGGCGGTGGTCTACTCGTTCCTGTTCACCCTGGTGTTTTTCACCATCTACTACCGCGTGTTCGGCGCGATCACCTCGGTGGCGCTGCTGTTCAACCTGCTGATCGTGGTGGCGGTGATGTCGCTGTTCGGCGCCACCATGACGCTGCCGGGTTTCGCTGGCCTTGCGCTGTCGGTGGGTCTGTCGGTGGACGCCAACGTGCTGATCAACGAGCGTATCCGTGAAGAGTTGCGGCTCGGCGTGCCGGCCAAATCGGCGATCGCGGCCGGTTACGAAAAGGCCGGCGGCACCATCCTCGATGCGAACCTGACCGGCCTGATCGTGGCGGTGGCCTTGTACGCGTTCGGTACCGGCCCGCTGAAGGGTTTCGCGCTGACCATGATGATCGGTATTTTCGCCTCGATGTTCACCGCGATCACGGTCTCGCGTGCGCTGGCGGTGCTGATCTACGGCAGCCGCAAGAAGCTGAAGTCTGTCGCTATTTAATGCGAGTCCCTCGCAAGAGCCCGTCTGTAATGCGAGTCCCTCGCAAGAGCCCGCACATCCATGTGCGGACTTTTTAGGAAGATCTTTCGATGAAAATTTTTCCGCTTCACCTGATCCCGAACGACACCAAGATCGATTTCATGAGCTGGCGCAAGCCGGTGCTGATCTTGATGCTGGTGCTGGCAGTCGCCTCGGTCGGCATCATCGTCGGCAAGGGCTTCAACTACGCGCTGGAATTCACCGGCGGCACGCTGGTGCAGGCCTCGTTCCAGAAGACCGTGGACGTGGATCAGGTGCGCGAAAAGCTGTCCAGGGCCGGCTTCGAAAACGCCCAGGTGCAGAACGCGCGCGGCGGCAATGAGGTCATGATTCGCCTGCAGCCGCATGGCCAGAACAATAATCGTGACGACGCTGCACGCACCGTTGCCGAAGATGTGCGCAAGGCGGTGAGCAGCGATGAGAATCCGGCCACCGTGCAGCCTGGCGAATTCGTCGGCCCGCAGGTCGGTAAGGATCTGGCCTTGAACGGCGTGTATGCCACGGTGTTCATGCTGGTGGGCTTTCTGATCTACATCGCATTCCGCTTCGAGTGGAAGTTTGCGGTGGTCGCCAGCCTGACCGCGTTGTTCGATTTGCTGGTCACCGTGGCCTTTGTGTCGCTGACCGGCCGCGAGTTCGACCTGACCGTGCTGGCCGGCCTGCTGTCGGTGATGGGCTTTGCGATCAACGACATCATCGTGGTGTTCGACCGCGTGCGCGAAAACTTCCGCGCATTGCGCGTTGAGCCGCTGGAAGTGCTCAACCGTTCGATCAACCAGACGCTCTCGCGCACGGTGATCACCGCGGTGATGTTCTTCCTGTCGGCGTTGGCGCTGTACATCTACGGCGGCGAGTCGATGGAAGGCCTGGCCGAGACGCACATGATCGGTGCGGTGATCGTGGTGATCTCCTCGGTAATCGTGGCCGTGCCGATGCTGAGCATCGGGCCGTTCGCGGTGACCAAGCAAGACCTGCTGCCCAAGGCCAAGGACGTGGAGGCGCTGGCGCGTCGTCCTTGATCGGTTGGCAAAAGGTGTGACGAAAAAACCGCGCATTGCGCGGTTTTTTCGTTTCTGGCGTTGGGTGCCTAGTTCACGGTTATGCACTGTGATGTCACGACTCAAGATTGTGAAAACCAGGGATTTTGTCGGACACGTGATGCCGATCGATACGCAGTGCGTTGCGGTAAGAAACAACAGCATAGCCAACGCCTGGTTCTGCGTGCCCGCAGACAGCTGCGCATCGGTCGCCAAGCGGGTGAGGAACGCCTTGACCCCAGCCTGGCCCATCTGCGCCGGATGGCGCTTGCCGCCGGCCAGGATGAAGCGCCGTATCCAGTTCGGATAGGCCTGCTCGGAGCTGTCGTGCTCGCAGGCGGTTGCGCACTTGATCGCGAGGCCGCTCTCCACCGTGCTATCCCGTGATCGCGGCCAGGATTTCCCCCATTCACAAAGCGCCACCGATCGCAGATACTCGTGCAACACCGCATTTCGGCGGTCCAATAGTAGTTATGCCCATGCAGCCAGTCACGACGGAGGTCCAAAATGAAGGCAACAGACTGGCTTGCGATCTATGCTGCGATCCTTTCAACGATTGTTTTCGCGTGGAACGTTTTCCAAAGTCGGCCTCGTCTCAAGGTGCTTATCGTATTTGGGATTGAGAAGCAGACCGTAGGCGCTCACATATCGGTTCAGAACCGATCCCCGCATACAGTGCATCTCTCCAACATCTCCCTTCTTTACCGTGATCGCCCACCAACCTGGAAGGAGTGGCTACGCCATGCATGGGAGTTCAAGCGCATCCCGCGCAGGCTCGGCTGGGTCTATTCGTCGCTGTCCAACTATGAGATACCTGACGGGTGCCCAGTGGCGATTGAGGCTCGTAATTCTCATCATGTGCTGGTCCCGGAGTCGACCCTCGAGGAGATTTTTCAGCGCACGGGAAACACAATGCTTATGGCTGTAGCACAGGACAAGCTGTGGAATAGCGTCTATTCAAACGTGTACGAGCATTCATTCCCCAAGGTTTCAGTGACAGGGGCATAACAGTTCATTCAAGCCGACGCCGCTTCGCGGCGCGGCTTAATTCAGGCGTTAGGTGTCTATGGACAACATCATTCCATTTCCAACATGGGGCAAAGACGCTCTTGCTAATGCCTTGCAGGTTATCCGCGGGCACTACGCTACAGCGGGCCTCTCGCAATCCGCATCAGATGCTGCAATCGAGGAGATCACACCGATCTTCAAGAAGTATCTCGGCGGAAAAGTTGATTTCGCTATGGACATACCCGCATGTGGATTGAGCCAAGATCAAATTGACCTCATCGCTAACGCTCACGGCAAATGTGTCCAAGAGATCTTTGAGTGCCACGGTCAACAGCTTGGCTTGGCGCTCTGTGAGATTGCGGGGATTGTTGGTGCAAAGTACGACACCTAATAATTCATTCAAGCCGACGCCGCTTCGCGGTGCGGCTTAATTCAGGCGTTAGGCGGTGGTGGAGCAAGTCGGTTTGTCAGTCCTGCTTCGGTCGGTTCGCTGGCATGCAGGGAATCGGCTCCGGACAGCAGTCATCACCGTTGTGGGTTGCGGGGAGTCGACAAACAGACCGAACACTGGCTGGCCGACTACAACCAGCAGATCCCGCACGACAGCGTGGGCGGGCTAACGCCCGCCGAGTTCCGTGATCAACATCAGCCGCAGACCTCTAGTTTTGGCTGGCACTGAATTGCGGAGAGTCGACAAGGGAATTGGACTCCAAACTGAGGTGCTACTCAAAATCGGGGGACGTCGACAGAACACTACCGTTGCACCGTCTTTCCGGAAATGAGGCTGCGGCGCTAGACTGTGCCGCAATGATCCCGGTGACATAAATCAACGACGGATACAACCCATGGAAACGACAACAGCCAATCAGCCTAAGGCTGGTGAATTCTTCATCCTCGAAGCGGGCGCGATCAACGGCCCCGGGCATGGCGTCGTCTTTGTGAACTTAGATAGATTGCTGACGCCGCCGCGCTTGATTCTTTTGCCAGAAGGGGGCGGCTTTCCTGCGCTACGGGAGAAGCCTCAATTGATCTACAGTCCAAGCAAAGGTGTTCCTCCGCGGGATTTGGAAGCTGGTTTTAGTGGCTACTGGCTTGTGTCTGAGAGGCTTCATCGAGTCATGCTCTCGGTCGATTCCAAAGCCTTTGCTTTTGCGGAAGTAGACTACCGCCTCGCCGATGGAGCGGAGGGGCCGCGCTACTACCTCTGTGACGTGGTTCAAGAGATTGACGCATTGGACGAGTCGACTTCCATGCTCTCCATCGAGACTGGCGAAGAGTTCATCAACGGTAAGTTTTACGATTTGACTGGTGGCACAAGCGTCACGTTTAAGCATGACCGGCTAGGTGCCGCACATGTTTTCAAGACCCCTTATAACGACACGGTTTTCTGCGATCGGTTCTTCAAGGATGCGGCTGCTGCCGCAGGTATTGCTACCGACACCGATGCCGACGGCCTGTGGTTTATCGACGCCTCGGACATCTAGCAGTGCGGTAACGCTGAGAAGTAAGGAGCCTGCTTCATGCCTCGCAACGGACCTGTTTTCAAGACCACCATGCCATCGAGCAAAGGACACTTGAACGAAGCCCACTTTTGGAGATGCTGGCAGAAAAGGGGGAATTCGATATTCATGCCCCGGAAAACCGGATATTCCTGCCAGCCGATCCTGCATTCGCACAAACACTGGGCATCACACCGCATAGCGGTGGTCCTATCTCGGATTACCAGATCGGGCTCCAGCAAAACTTGCGGCGTTTGCAACGAAGCACTGACTACATTGACGCACGGAGCGGCGACCCAGAAGCCCTAGATCGGATTGCAGCACGCGTAGAGACCCTCCGCGACACGGTTCGTGTGGGTCTCATTAATGGCGATTTGCACACCAATGCGCCACTTGGCCTTCGCGCCGACGATATTCGCCCAAACGTCCAGAATTTCTTTCGCAACGAAGTCGGTTATGGACAGGCCCATGTTGCGCAACTCCAGAGCCTGAAGGGCTATGCGGCGGTGGATAACGGCTGGGCGGCGGTGACACATACCGAAGGCCGTGTGGTGGGCACACTCCAACATATCCAGAGCGTCCCCAATCCTCTGACCCGCGGTGGTGCAGTCGAACTCCAGCGGCATGGTTTGTCTCAGGCTATTTCAAACGCTTACCACGGTGGACGCTTGACCATATCGCCGGGGGGTATTGCTGTTGTTGAGAACACCTTGGGCGAAGAAGCCGCCAGACCGCTGCGAATTCCTCGCGGTCAAAGCGGTGCCGCGTCCATGGAAATGCTGCTGGGCAATGCGTCGGCTAGTACCTTGGTGCGCTCGGGTGGCTTGTTGGCGACAGGTGCAGACGCAGTGCTGACCGCGCGCCGTTCGGCAGAGTTGCTGGAACAAGGCAATGCCACCGCCACGCAGTCTGAAGTCACCCATGCATTGGCGCGCAACGTCGGCGGCTGGGCCGGTGGTGCGTCTACTGCGGCAGCATGGGGCGGAAGCGGCTTCGTGCCTGCGGCGTTGGTGGTTGGCGACGCGCTGTTGATGAGCAAGGCGTTCGACAAGGGCGCCGATTTGCTGGACAAACGCGCCATCTATCATCAGACAGACAGAACTGGCGTGGAGTGGCAGTTCAACGGTCGCAACTGGCAGCGCGAAGCGGCCATCGACTTGGCCCAGGATGGCCGCCGCACGCCGGGCGAGCAGCCTGTGGTGGCGAGCTACGAAAAGTCTCAGGAATTGGGCGCGCTTGCCAGCGCCAAGGCAGTGGAGTTGGCACTGGGCAAAGCTCCACCACCACAGGACCCGTTCAACCTTCCTGCGCGGGCCAGCGACCAAGTTGGACTAGACAACCAGAACTGGCGGCGCAATCCCGAGAGCCAGGCATGGGAACGCCAAGTCAAAACCGCCGTGTCCGGTGCGAACGACCGGGGTAGCTACGAACACCAAACCGCCTCTCCTGAACGCGCGCAACAGCTCAACCAAGAAGCCCTGGGCCGCATCGAAAGCAACATCGCCACGGGGCGCGAAGCCATCGCCGCCGCTTACCTGGAAAACCATGCCGCGCAACGGGCCCCGGCTTACGGTGTCGAAGTGCCTATGGCCGTCCAAGCCGCCCAGGCCAAGCCCGGCACTGTGCTCGGTTCGGACGCTCAGCTTTACCAGCGCATCGAGTCAGGACAGTGGGCCGGCAAGGATGGCGTCGCCAGTGGCAATCTGGCGGTGGAGCTAGAACTGACCGACCAACTGCGGGAGCCCTCAATCGAGCGCTCTCAGGAAGCCTTGGCAGCGATCCAGGCGCTTCCCGCGCCCAAGGCTGTGCAGATGGAGCACAACGAACTGCTACACCGTTACCGGGCCGCAGGCGTCGATTTGAACGTCAATCCAGACACTCAGCAGGCCGTGGAGTTGGCTTCGCAGCGGACCATGGAGGCCAACGGCATCACCGGGCCGACCATGCAGCAGCTACAACGCAATGCGTCGGGGCAATACGGGTATGACAGTCCCATCGCGCACCTCCAGCGCGGCAGCGATGGGGTGACTCGCGTGGTGGCCGTGACCAGCAGCGAGGACATCCGGCAGGCGTTGAGTGAGGCGCAAGGCCACCGACAGGAATCGGCAACCGTTGCTCGGGCGCCCGGAGCGACGGGAGATGCAGACAGCTCGACCTCCGATTCTTCTAGTCCGCAGCAAGTGCTCGACCTCCAGGCGCAAATGCAAGCCTCTGTCGCGGCGCAGGCGCGACAAGAACGCGAACAGCAGGATCGTGTTGCGCAAGAGCAACACGTCGCACAGGTGCGCGAGCACCTCCAGCAGGCACAGCCGGAGCGCGAAGATCATTCGCAGAGCGAACAAGCAGTCCAGGCGCACGCGCTGTTGGAAGGTCAGCGCCAAGCAGGGCAACAACGCGAACAGCAAGAACGCCAACTGCAGGAGCAGCAGGCACAGACCACCCAGCAACGCGAGCTGCAGGAGCGTGAGGAAAGGGAGGTCCAGCAACGTCAGGCGCAGGAGCGCCAGGCCGACAACCAGCAGCGGGAGCAACACGAGCGCCAGGCTCAAGAAGCAACGCGAACTGAGGTCCAGGAGCATCAGGCTCAGCAAGCGCAGCAGCAAGACCCCAGCCAGCACGCCTTGCAACAAGCCGATCCTCAGCCGCACGCTCCGACTACGGCGCCGGCTCAGCAAACGCCGCAGCCCGAGTTGCAGCAGGCAGACGCCCACCAGCGATTCGAGGCGAATAACCAACAGGTAGGCGAACGCGCGGCTCACACTACGCTTGACCCACGGACGCAGTCGCCTCGTCCAGGCGACGCGCAGCCGCATCAAGCACAAGAAGCGGCACGCGCGCTGGAAACGCATGCGTTGGAGAGTCGCGATGCTGCGCACCTCCAAGTGCCTCCCTCTGGGGGGCGGGAATTCGGCAGCCAGCCTTCACAAAACGCGGAGGCCGATGCGGTGCCGCCAGCGCTGCATCACCATGTGCAAACACAGCAAGCGGAGATGCAACAAGCGTCGGTCTTTCAGCAAGACGTGGCGCGTGAGCAGGAGGCAGCGCCGGTTCGCGTCATGGCCCCAACAACGATTGCGTCAGCAGACCCGTTGATTGCATCGCAGGCCGCAGCGCTTACAAATCCTGAGCAAGAAACCAAGGCCGAGCAGCCCCGTCCCTCCGATGGCTCGCTCACTGAGCATGGAGCGGATGTGCGGCCAGCAGAACACTTTGCGCAGGCACACGAGCAGTCCTTGGAAGCCAGCGCTGTGAATCGCTTCCCCGCAGGGTCGGCAGAAGTGGAGGACTTGCGCACCCAATCGACCCCGACACAGGACCGCAGTGCCGCAGACCCGGGCGGCGCACTGTTCCTGGAAGAGACCATGCGCTCGCTGCGCCAGCTGCAACAGGAGATCGAGGCGGCGGATCGGGAAGACGAACGCTTCCACAAGGAATGGAGGGAGTATCGCGAGCGTGGAGAACCTTATCCCTTCGCTCAAAAGAGGGCGCTAGACCAGGAGGGTGGCAGCATTGATACATTCAGCGCGCACCAACCAAGTGGACGCTCGCCCAGTGAAGCGGCTGAGCAAGCCGAGTCCTTTCCGCTTCTAGCTCAGCGTTCCAGCGGGCCACGGGTAGGAGATACACCAAACGATTCGTCGAAAGCTGAGCGCAAATCCATCACGGGCGACCCGGACGTGGACGAAGTGCTCTACGCGCTCGACAGCAAGAACGAGTTGGCGATCGAGCAAGCGCTGAACCGAGTCGCCAACAGCGCAGCAACGCAGGCGCTCATCAAAAGAGGCAACGATTTCTTGGAAGCGCAGGCCCAGCAGGAGGCCCAGGAGCACGTCGCTACACGCCAGGCGTTGGGGATGGATGTCTCAGCGGAGATCAACACCAGCCGCGGGCCGGTGATGGTGATGACCTTGCCGGAGTTCGCCAAGGGGCCGATGCAGAGCGGTCCTCAAGGGGATGGCGGTGGGGGTGGAGACGGCGGTGGAGGCGGGGGAGGAGGAGGTGGTGGTGGAGGCGGCGGTTAGTCAAAATCGCTTCCGTGACCAGCCGAGCTCAGGAGACTTCATGGACAGGCAAGACGCGGCCGCAATGGCGGAAATGATGGCCACGTTGAATGCATCGAACGCCTCGTTGCAAGAGACAGTCAAAGTGCTGACGACGCTGGTGGCATCCATGCAGCAGCGCGAACAACGGTTGCGCGATGTGGTTGCCGAGCAACTTCAGGTAGTCCAACACGCGGCCAGCAGCGCCGATGCCAAGGTCAATCGGGTGCTGGAGAATGCATTGCCGAGGCTAACGCAACTGACCAATCAGGCGTTGACGCAGACGCTGGAGCCAGCCGCCAAGCGATTCAACAAAGAAATGGCGACTGCGGATGAGACATTGCAGCAAGCCACTCGCCGTTACGCGCATGCCCAGCAGTCCTTGGAAACAAAGATCACGCGACGCATGGGCATTGCATCGGCCACGATGCTCGTGGCCGGCGTGTTGGGCCTGGGTGCGGTGGCCTACTCGGTTGGCATGATCACCGAAAAGCGAACCGAACTCGCGCAGCTTCGAGCGTCCATCGACTACCTGGATCGCGTGTCCCGTGCCGACTTGGCTCCCTGTGGCGAAGGCCGGCTCTGTGCCACCTTCGAGAAGAATGGGCCGCGTTACGGCAACCAGCGGCAATACAGAGCGATCAATCTGCGCGCAACATCAGATTCGCAATGATGCGACGTCGTCATTACAGCCACTGGCTTGCGCGCGACAGGGGCGGCCGAAAAAGCCACCTTGCGTGCGGTCGCGCCTAAGCGGCTCATCGAACCCGTCGGCTACATCCGGCATTGCCCAACAAAACCGAGCCGACGCAATACGTTGCATTGCAGTCAGATGCAACGCACGCGCCACTCTTTTAAAACAATGGTGGCAGGCAAGCATGCGCGCAACGCGCGCAGCTTCTTGACGGGTCACAGATTCCAGTCGATCCGCATGCCCGCGATCAGCGCGTTCTTCAGATCGGTGGTGCGGGTCGGTTCGTTGAACTGGTCGGGGTTGATGACGTAATGCAGGTTCGGCGCGATGCGCAGGCGCTTGGTGACCTGGATGCCGTAGCTCAGCTCCATCATGATCTGGTTGTCGGCCGGGGTGCCGGTGCCGCCGGCGGAGGCGCGCGCCAGGCGCAGGTTTTCGATCGCTTCGTCGCTGTATTTCTGCTGCGTGATCACAAATGCAATGTTGTCCTGCGGGCGGCTGGCGAAGGTGCCTTTCTGCACCAGGCCGAGCTGGATGAAATGGTCCTCGATCGCTTGGCCGCCGGTGCTCTGCAGCACAGCGCCGAACACGGTCAGGCCGCGTGTGCCCGACGGGTCGGGATTGGTCACCTGCTGTTCGAAGCGTGCGAACAGGCCCGAGCGGCCTTGCTTGTTTTCATACGCCAAGCCGCTCAGTACGGCCGGGTTGCCGTTGCGGTCGCGCAGCGGGTCGGAGTAGTCGGAGTTGTCCTGCCAGCCGCCCAGTTCGTACATGGCGGCCATGCTGCCGTCGCCGCCCTTGTTCTTGTAGCCCACGGCATAGGGCACCACCACGCCGGTGGTGTCGTTGGTGCTCCAGTTCAGGCCGTGCTGGCCGTCCTGCGCCTGGATTGGGTTGACCTCGTAGGCGCCGACATGCAGATAGACCTTCGGTGTGACCCAGGCGGTAGCATGCGCGGCCCAGCTGGAGACCGGCCAGTAGGTGAAGTTGCTGGTGCGGAAGACGAAGGTGGGGTTGCCGCAGGCCGAGTTGCCCTGGAAGTACTGGCACAGGTCCGAGCCGAGGAAGTGGATGTTGGCCACGCTGCGGCCGGCTTCCAGTTCCAGACGGTCGTTGAAGAGCTTCTGCAGCAGGGTGAAGTTGGCCAGGCGCGTGCCCTGGCCGCCGTAGATTTCCTGCACCGAGGTGCTGTTGCCAATGCTGCTGTTGGCCAGGTTGGTGCCGTGGCGGTTGGTGACGTACAGCTTCACCGTGGCGCCGTTCCAGCCGAACAGGCGGTCCATGTCGACATCGGTGCCGACCATCAACTGGCCTGCGTAGGCGTCGCCGCTTTTGCGGCCGCCGTCGATCATCGAGGCGGCTTCGCCGGTGTAGCCCAGCTTGAGCTTGAAGGCGTCGGCGGCGTCCTGCGCGTGGGCGAGCGGGGTGAGTGCCAGGGTCAGCGACAGGCACAACAGGCGGGGGCGGGCACGGCGGGGGGCGAGGGCGGTCATGGCAGGACTCCGGACAAAAGGGCGTGGCCGTGGTGGCGAACGCGACAACAAGTGGGTGGGCAAGCCGCTGGCGGCGCACCTGGGGGCGCAGCGCAGCGGTGAAGCAGGTCAGGGGCGCGCGGGAACACTCGGGCGCGTCAGGTGCGGCGGCAGGTCCGTGCCGCCGTTGCTGGATCAGGCGACGACGTCGGTCACCGGTTTCTTGAGCAGGCGCAGCGCGATGGCCGTGACCACGACGCCGACCGCCAGGGCCAGCACGTAGTTGAGCAGGTGGGTGACGGCGTTGGGGATCAGCAGCACGAAGATGCCGCCATGCGGCGCCTTCAATTCGGCACCGGCGGTCATCGAGATGGCGCCGGCCACGGCCGAGCCGATCACCAGCGCCGGGATGGTGCGCAATGGGTCGCGCGCAGCGTACGGGATGGCGCCTTCGGTGACGAAGGCCAGCCCGAGCACGCCGGCGGCAGTGGCCGAGCCGCGTTCTTCGGCGGTGAAGCGGTTGCGGAACACCCAGGTCGCCAGCGCGATGCCCAGCGGCGGGGTCATGCCGGCCACCATGGCAGCGGCCATCGGGGTATAGACCTGGCTGGCGATCAGGCCGGTGGAAAACGCATAGGCCGCCTTGTTGACCGGCCCGCCCATGTCGAAGGCCATCATGCCGCCGAGCAGCAGGCCCAGCAGCAACGCGCTGCTGCCCTGCATGCCGCGCAGCCAGGCGGTGAGCCAGGCCAGCAGGTCGGCCACCGGCTGGCCGAACACGTACATCATCGCCAGCCCGACCAGCAGGGTGCCCAGCACCGGCAGGATCAGCACCGGCTTGAGGCCTTCCAGGTTGCGCGGCAGGCGGACGTAGCGGTTGAGCGCAGCCACGCCGTAGCCGGCGATGAAACCGGCAATGATCCCGCCGAGGAAACCGGCATTGAGATTGGCCGCCACCAGGCCGCCGATCATGCCGGGCGCGATGCCGGGGCGGTCGGCGATGGAGTAGGCGATGTAACCGGCCAGGGCCGGCACCATCAGGGTGAAGCCGGCCTTGGCGCCGATCTGGAACAGCGACCAGGCCAACGTGCCCTGGTGCGCATCGTCGCCGGCGTAGATGCCGCCCAGCGCAAAGGCCAGCGCAATCAGCAGGCCGCCGGCAGTCACGAACGGCAGCATGAACGAGACGCCGGTCATCAGGTGCTTGTAGGCGCCGGTGCGGCCATTGCCCTTGTTCCCCGCGGCGCTGGCAGCGCTGCCGGTGGCGGGCATGGCGCCGCCCTGCACGCTGGCCTCGGCCAGGGCCTTGTTGATCAGCGCCGGGCCATCGTTGATCGCCGGCTTGGTGCCGCTCTTGAACACGCGCTTGCCGCCGAAGCGGGCCAGGTCGACCTCGCGGTCGGCCGCGATGATGACCACGTCTGCCGCACGGATTTCATCGTCGGTGAGCGCGTCCTGCGCACCCACCGAGCCCTGGGTTTCCACCCGCATCTGGTAGCCGAGCTTCTTGGCGGCCTGCTGCAGGCCTTCGGCGGCCATGAAGGTGTGCGCGATGCCGGTAGGGCAGGAGGTGATGGCGACGATGCGCTTGCTGTCGCTGGCGGCGCCACCGGGACTGCCGGCGACGGCCGGGTCGGCGTGGGCGGCCAGCTTGCCGATCGCAGCGGCCGGGTCGTCCAGCACCGCGCCCAGGCTCAGGCGCACCAGTTGCGCATCGCCAAAGCGAGTGGTGTCGGCATCGGCGTCGCCGACCACCAGGACCTGGGCGGCACCGCTGGCGAGTTCGCCCGGCAAGGCGCCGAGTACGCCCTGGTCGCTGCGGATTTCGATCGTCACGCGACGGCCGGCGGCAGTGGCCGCGCGGCGCAGCGCTTCGGCCGCCAGCACGGCTTCGGTACTGCGTTCGCCAGCGGCGATGACCACGATGGAAGAGGACATGGCAAAACTCCTGCTGTGTTGCGGTCGCCGGTGTTGTCGGCGGGGGAATTTCAAGCGTTATGCGTGGCGGTGATGCGCGCGATCTGCCGCTGTCTGCAACTGCCGGCCCGACGGCCACCTGGGTGCATGCATCGGCAGTGGCCAATGGCGGCTCATGACAGCATTTCGATCACGACGTCGGTTGCGGCGCGGCGCACGCCCTCTGGGGTCATCCGGCGCGCGTCGCCGCTTTCCAGCCGGCACATCGAAAACGCCGTGGCCAGCCGTGCGCACTGCTCCAGCGTGGTCGCGGCATCGAGCGAGGCGGCGGCCAGACCGGCCACCATCGCATCGCCTGCGCCCACGCTGCTGCCGTGCGCCAGGCGTGGCGGGCGGGCAATCAACCGCTGGTCGCGCTGCACGAACAGGGCGCCTTCGGTGCCCATCGAAATGACCACCAGCTGGATGCCGCGTGCGATCAGTTCGTGCGCGGCGGCGCTGAGTGCGCCGCGGTCGTTCAACGGGCGGCCGGTCCAGGCCGCGAGTTCGTCGCGATTGGGCTTGACCGCATACGGCAGCGCCTCGCGCGCGGCATCCAGCGCGCTCACCAGCGGCATGCCGCTGGTGTCCAGCAGCACGCGCGCACCGGCAGCGCTGGCCTGGGCCTGCAATTGCGCCCAGCTGTCGTCCGGCAGCCCGGCCGGCAGGCTGCCCGACAGCACCACCGGCAGGCCGGGGCGCAGCAGCGGGGCGAGATGATCGGCCACGCCTTGCAGATGCGCAGGCCCTAAGCGCAGGCCGGGCAGGTTGATGTCGGTGGTGTCGTTGCTGCGCGCGTCGACCAACTTGAGATTGGTACGGGTTTCGCCGGCCACGCGCTGGCAGTGATCGGCGATGCCGCGTTCGCGGAACAGGGCTTCGAATACGCCGGCATTGCCGACCCCGAGCGCGCCCAGCGCAGCAACCTCGCTGCCCCAGTCGGCCAGGCACGCGGCCACATTGATGCCCTTGCCGCCGGCATCGTTGCGCACGCTGCTGGCGCGGTGCACGGCGCCAGGCTGCAGGTGTTCGAGCTGGATGGTCTGGTCGATCGCCGGGTTCAGCGTGACGGTGATGGCCTGCAGGCTCATGCCTTGTCCTCGCGCTTGGCTTCCAATGCGCGCACCTGTTCGGCGGTTTCGCAGGCCAGCGCTTGTTCGGCGAGCTGTTGCAGCTGGCTCAACGCGGCGCCGCGCAGGCGTGCCTTGACCGCCGGGATGTCGTTGGGCGTCATCGACAATTCCTGCACGCCCAGGCCGGCCAGCAGGCTGGCGCCGAACGCATCGCCGGCCAGGCCGCCGCAGACGCCGACCCAGCGGTCGTGCATGCGTGCGCCTTCGATGGTGCTGCGGATCATGCGCAGCACCGCCGGGTGCAGGCTGTCGGCTTCTGCCGCCAGTTCCGGGTTCTGGCGGTCGATCGCCAGCACGTACTGGGTGAGGTCGTTGGTGCCGATCGAGAAGAAGTCTGCGTGGCGCGCCAGCACGTCGGCCTGCGCGGCGGCGGCCGGCACTTCGATCATGATGCCGATCGGCACTTCCGGTGCGTCGAGGTCGGCGCGGATGCGTGCGCAGATGGCGCGCAGCGCGACCAGTTCCGGCACCGAGGTGATCATCGGGAACATGATCGACAGCCGCGCGCCGTCCTTGGCGGCGCGATACAGCGCACGCAGTTGCGGCTCCAGCAGGTCGGGGCGACGCAGCAGCAGGCGCGCGCCGCGCACGCCCAGGAACGGGTTTTCTTCGTGCGGCAATTCCAGATGCGCCACTTGCTTGTCGCCGCCGATATCCAGCGCACGCACGATCAGCGGGCGGCCATCCAGCGCCTGCGCCATTGCCAGGTAGGTGGCGTGCTGTTCGTCTTCGCTGGGGGTGCGGCCGCTTTCCAGGAACAGGAATTCGGTGCGCATCAGGCCAACGCCCTCGGCGCCCTGGGTCAGCGCCATCGCGACCTGGTCGGGTAGATTGACGTTGGCGCCGATGTCGATGTGGTGGCCGTCGGTGGTTTCGGCCGGCAACGCGCGCTGCGCCGCTTCGCGTTCGCGAATGGCCTGCTGCTCGGCGATATGCGTGCGTGCTGCGTCCAGATCCTGCTCGGACGGGTCGATGTACAGACGCCCGCTGCTGCCGTCGATGATGGCGGTGACGCCGTCTTCGATTTCCAGCAACTGGCCGCCGGCCGCGACCAGCGCCGGCAGGCCGAGCGTGCGCGAGAGGATGGCGGTGTGCGAGGTTGGGCCGCCCTGCGCGGTGGCCAGGCCGAGCACGCGCGCGGTGTCCAGATTGGCGGTATCCGACGGCGACAGGTCGCTGGCGAGCAGGATGCACGGCTGATCGGGCAGGTCGGTGAGACCGGCGCCGGCCGCGGCCGGGTCGAGCTGGGCCAGCACGCGCCGGCCGACATCGCGCAGATCGGCCGCGCGACCGGCCAGCACCGGGTTGCCGAGTGCGGCCAGGCCGGAGGCGATCTGTTCCACCGCCTGGTGCCACGACCACGCCACGCCATGGCCTTCGACCATCAGTTGGCAGGTGCGGGTGATCAGGTCGGTGTCGTTGAGCAGTTCGGCCTGGGCCTTGAAGATGGCCGCGTCCGAGGCGCCGAGCCGGCGCTGGGTGTCGTCCTGAATCGCCGCGAGCTGCTGGCGGGTGCGGGTCAGCGCGTCGTGCAGTTGCGCGCCGCCATCGCCCAGGCCCACCGGTTGATCGGCCACTTCGGTCTGCGCGGCGCGCAGGCGATGGACGATGCCGATCGCCACGCCCGGGCTGGCACCAATGCCGACAATGGCCGGCTGCGCTTGCGGCGGCGTCCAGCCGGCCACCGGGGCGGCGCGACGTTGCGCGGCGCGCTCGGCATCGGCCTTTTCCTGCGCGGTCAGGCTGTCCATGACGGCGCGCAGGCGCTTGAGCAGCTCCGCTGCGTCGCTGCCTTCGGCCGAGACGGTGATGCTGTCGCCGGCACGCAGGCCCAGCTGCAGCAAGCCGACCAGGCTCTTGGCATCGGCGGCCTGGTCGCCGGCGCGTACCTGCGCGCGTGCCGAGAAGCCGCGTGCGGTCTCGGCCCAGCGGGTGGCCGGGCGCGCGTGCAGGCCGCTGGGGTAGGCGATGGTCCACTCGAATGCTTCGGCCAGGTCGGTGGCCGGCGCGGCGCTGGTCTCGGGTGCGCGGTCGCCGGTGAGTGCGGCGACGATCACGCTGGGGTCGTCGGTACTGAACAGCGCTTCCAGCTGCGCCGGATCCTGGATCAACCGGGTCAGCCGGCGCAGCAAGGTGATGTGGGTGTCCGATTGCGCGGCGATGCCGACCACCAGCCGGGTGATCTGGCCGGGGTTCCATTCCACGCCGTCGGGGAGCTGCAGCACTGCGATGCCGTCGCGGCGCACCAGGTGGCGGTCTTCGCCGACGCCGTGCGGGATCGCCAGGCCGTGGCCCAGGAAGGTGTTCGCCAGGCCTTCGCGCCGCCGCATGCTGGCCTCGTAGCCCGGCGCGACGCAGCCGGCCGCGACCAGTAACTGGGCGGCCTGGGCGATGGCGTCGTCCTTGTCGCGGGCTGAGGCGCGCAGGCGCACAAGGTCGGGGGTGACGGGGGCGGGCGACGGAGAGGACAAGGCGGGCTCCGGATGAGGTGGGGCTGGGAAGTATAGTGGGAACGTTCCCACGATTCAGGTCAATGTGCGGTGCACAAAAACGCTGTAGTGCTTTCGGGTTAGCATCAGGGCCGACACCGCGCCTGGGTCAAGGTGCGCAAAATGGAGCGGGAACGGTCCCAGTGAGTATCAGCATCAATGACGTGGCCCGCGTGGCCGGCGTATCCAAGTCCACGGTGTCGCGCGCGCTGGGCAGCGGCCCTGTCAGCGACGAGGTACGGGCCAAGGTGGAAGCGGCGGTGCGCCAGACCGGCTATCGGCCCAACCTGATGGCGCGTCGATTGCGATCCCAGCAATCCGGCATCCTGGGGGTGATCGTGGCCGACATCCGCAACCCGTACTTCACGGCGCTGATCCGTGCGGTGGAAGAGGTCGCCTACAAGGCCGGTATGCGCGTGACCCTGTGCAATACCGATGAAGATCCCGAGCGCGAGGCGTTATACCTGGAGCTGATGCAGGAAGAACGCATCACCGGGCTGATTTTTGCGCCGACCCGCGTCACGGTGGGGCGCATGCACGAGCTGGCGCTGGATTACCCCACCGTGCTGGTTGACCGCGCCGGCCCTGGCAGCCGTTATGACAGCGTCGTGCTGGACAACGGCGCGGCCATGGCCGAGCTGGTGGCGCATCTGCAGGCGCAGGGCTATCGGCGCATCGGCGGGCTGTTCGGCAGCACCAGCACCACCGCGGCCGAGCGCCGCGACGGCTACCTGGCAGCGATGCGCGCACAGGGGCTGCAGCCGGATTACCGCGAAGTGGCGCCTACCGCCGAGGCGGCGATCGCCGAGCTGGGGGCATGGCTGGCCAACGACCGGCGGCCCGAGGCCATCGTCACCAGTAACAGCCTGCTGCTGATGGGCGCACTGAAGGCCGCACGCACCGCCGGCCTGCGCCTGCCGCAGGATCTGGCCCTGGCCGGGTTCGACAACGAGCGCTGGACCGATCTGGTCGAGCCGGGCATCACCGTGGTCGAGCAGCCGGTGGAAGACATGGGCCGGGCGGCGATGTCGCTGCTGCTGGAACGGCTAAGCAATCCGCAATTGCCGATCCGCCGCATGGTGATGACAGGACGCTGCGTGGTGCGTGGGTCGACCGGCGCGCGTATTGCGGGCGTGTAGGGCGGTGGCTTTTGGGTGCGGTGGCTTTAACGGTCATGCGTTCGCGCCCGGGTGCGCTCCTACAAGGATGGTTGTCTGCCGCGCGTTGCGGACCTGCACGATGTCGGTGAGCCGGAGGTGTCACTGGGCTTGATTATTCAGGCCATCGCGCCGATCACCGCAACCTGCCGACCATCGCACCCTCGTAGGAGCGTACCCGGGCGCGACAGGCGTTATCGGGAATGCGTTCGCGCCCGGGTGCGCTCCTACAAGGATGGTTGTCTGCCGCGCGTTGCGGACCTGCACGATGTCGGCGAACCGGGTGTCCGCTGGGCGTGATTGTTCACGCCATCGCGCCGATCACCGCAACCTGCCGACCATCGCACCTTCGTAGGAGCGCACCCGGGCGCGACGGGCGTTATCGGGAATGCGTTCGCGCCCGGGTGCGCTCCTACAAGGATGGCCGTCTGCCGCGCATTGCGGACCTGCACGATGTCGGTGAGCCGGAGGTGTCACTGGGCGTGATTGTTCACGCCATCGCGCCGATCACCGCAACCTGCCGACCATCGCACCTTCGTAGGAGCGTACCCGGGCGCGACGGGCGTTATCGGGAATGCGTTCGCGCCCGGTGCGCTCCTACAAGTGGCGGATTTCGCAATGGTTTCAACGATGCCGCACAAAAAAGCCCCGGCAGTGCCGGGGCTTTTTGTTTGCAACGACTGCCTGACTCAGCGATCCGGGCGGTGGGTGCCACCCTCGTTCTGCACGGCCAGGTATTCCTTGGACTGTTCGTCCAGCTTGTCGCCCAGCATGCGGCGCACCACCACGAAGAACAGCGGGATGAAGATCACGCCGAGTACGGTGGCGAACACCATGCCGCCGATCACGCCGGTACCGATGGAGTGACGCGAGTTGGCGCCGGCACCGGTGGAGATGGCCAGCGGCAACACGCCCAGGATGAACGCGAACGAGGTCATCAGGATCGGGCGGAACCGCAGGTGCGCCGCTTCCAGGGTGGCCTCGCGCAGGGTCTTGCCCGCCGCCCGCTGCTCCACTGCGAATTCCACGATCAGGATCGCGTTCTTCGCCGCCAGGCCAATCACCGTGATCATGCCGATCTTGAAGTACAGATCGTTCGGCAACCCACGCAGCATCGAGAAGGTGATCGCACCCAGCACGCCGATCGGCACCACCAGCAGCACCGCCACCGGAATCGACCAGCTCTCGTAAAGCGCGGCCAGGCACAGGAACACCACCACCACCGACAACGCCAGCAACAGCGTGGCCGCATTACCGGCGATGATTTCCTGGTACGACATGCCGCTCCAGTCGAAACCGAAGCCCGGCGGCAGATCGTTGTTGACGATATCTTCCATCGCGCTCATCGCCTGGCCGGAACTGCCGCCCGGAGCCGGGTTGCCGACGATGTTCACGGCGGAATAGCCGTTGTAGCGGTTCAGGGCCGGCGAGGCGTAGTTCCACTCGGCCTTGACCACGTTGCTCAGCGGGATCATGGCCGGCTGACCGTCGGTGCCGGTGGCGGTGGCGCTGGGAGTGAAGAAGTTGCGCAGCGACTCGGGGCCTGCGCGGAACTGATCGTCGGCACGCATGTTGACGCGCTTGATGCGGCCCTCGGCGAAGTAGTCGTTGACGTACACCGGCGCCAGCATCAGCTGGATCGAGCTATAGATATCGCTGACATCCAGGCCCATCGACTGCGCCTGTACGCGGTCTACGTGCAACTGCAGCTGCGGCGAGTTTTCCAGGCCGTTCGGACGCACGCCCACCAGGGTGTCCTGCTTCTCCGCGGCCTTGCCGAGCACGATGTTGCGCGCATTGATCAGCGCCTCCTGGCCGGCACCGGAACGGTCCTGCAGCCACATGTCGAAGCCGCCGAACTGGCCCAGGCCCTGCACGGTGGGCAGGTTGACCACGAAGATCTGCGCGCCCTTGATGCCATAGAAAGCGCCATTGAGTTGCTGGATCAGCTGCTCGGCAGTGACGTCGCGTTCTTCCCACGGCTTGAGCCGGATGAAGCCCATACCGACGTTTTCGCCCGAGCCCAGGAAGCTGAAGCCGGCGATCTGCAGCATGCCTTCCACGGCCGGCTGCTTCTCCAGCACCGCACGCATCTGCGCGAACGCCTCGTTGGTGCGGATCTTGGTCGCGCCCGGCGGCAGCTGCACGATGGCCACCGCAAAGCCCTGGTCTTCTTCCGGCAGGAAGCTGCCCGGCATCCGCGTAAACAGGAAGCCGCACAGCACCAGCAGCGCCACGAACGCAATCATCCATGGCGGCGAGCGCTTGAGGGTATGGCCCACCACGCCGACATAGCGATGCGCCAGCTTGTCGTAGTACTTGTCGAAGGTGCGGTAGACCCAGTTCTTCTTGGTGGAGTGGGTCGACTTGAGGAACGCGCCGCACAAGGCCGGCGTGAAGCTCAACGCGAGGAAGGCGGAGAACCCCATCGACATGGCGATGGTCAACGCGAACTGCTTGTAGATCGCGCCCGAGGCGCCAGGCTGCAGCGAGGAGGGGATGAACACCGCTGCCAGCACCACGGTGATGGCCACCACCGCGCCGGTGATCTGGGTCATCGCCTTCTGGGTGGCCGCCTTCGGCTCGAGGTGTTCCTCGCTCATGATGCGTTCGACGTTCTCGATCACCACGATCGCATCGTCCACCACGATGCCGATCGCCAGCACCATCGCAAACAGCGTCAGCTGATTGATGGTGAAGCCGATCATGTACATGCCGAAGAACGTGCCCAACAGCGCGACCGGAATCACCAGCGTGGGAATCACGGTGGCGCGGAAGTTCTGCAGGAACAGCAGCATCACCAGGAACACGAGCACGATGGCTTCCACCAGCGTGTGGATCACTTCCTCGATGGAGATGCGCACGAAGGTGGTCGATTCGTACGGCGCAAACCAGGTCACGCCCTGCGGGAAGGTCGGCTGCAGTTCGTCGAGCTTGGCGCCGACCGCTTCGGAGACGTTCAACGCGTTGGCGCCCGGCAACAGCTGGATACCGAAGGCACCGGTGGGCTTGCCGTTGTACTGGGTATCGAAGCCGTAGTTGCTCGGCCCCACGGTCACGCGTGCAACGTCCTTCAAGCGCACGGTGGCGCCGTTGTTGTCGGTCCGCAGGATGATGTTTTCGAACTGCTCGGGCGAGCTGAAGCGGCCTTCCGCCGACACCGTGGCGGTGAAGCTGATGCCTTCCGGGGTCGGGTCCGCGCCCACCGAACCGGCCGCGAACTGCACGTTCTGGTTACGCACCGCGGTCAGTACCTGGGTCGCCGACAGGTTGTAGCCCTGCAGCTTCTCCGGGTTCAACCAGATGTTCATCGCGTACTCGGCGCCGAACTGGTTGGTGCTGCCCACGCCGGGCACGCGCGAGATCTGCTCGAGCACGCGCGAACCGACGATGTCGTTGAGCGCGTCGCGGTTGATCGAGGGGTTGTCCGAGCGCAACGCGGCCACCATCAGGAAGCCGGCGTTGGCCTTGGCCACCACCACACCTTGCTGGGTCACTTCCGAGGGCAGGCGCGGCGTGGCCAGCGACACCTTGTTCTGCACCTGCACCTGGGCGATATCCGCGTCGGTGCCGGTTTCGAAGGTCAGGGTGATGGTCACGCGGCCGTTGGCGGCCGAGGACGAGTTGAAGTACAGCAGGTGGTCGATGCCGGTGAGCTGCTGTTCGATGACCTGGGTCACCGCCTTCTCGGCGGTGTCGGCGCTGGCGCCGGGGAAGTTGGCGGTGACGGTGACCTGCGGCGGGGCGATCGTCGGGTACGACTCGATACCCAGATTCAGGATCGAGATCACGCCCGCAAGCGAGATCAGGATCGCCACCACCCACGCAAAGACCGGGTGTTCGATAAAAAACTTAGGCATGTCCGGGTTCCGTCACTGCTGCTTGGACTGGGAGTCGGCCGGCTGCGCGGCCGCATCCTGCTTGGGCTGTTGCTGGGCGGCCGGCGCCGCTGCATCGGCCTTGTCGGCCGACGGTGCAGCTTGCGCGTCGCCGCCCTGTGCCGCGGCGGGCGCCGCGCCCGCTGCGCCGGGCTGGCCGCCTTGTGCCGGCTTGTTCGGATCCCACGGCACGCCCTTGGCCGGCTGCCCTTCCTTGGCCTTTTGCACGCCATCGACGATGACCTGGTCGCCCGGGGTCATGCCGCCGGTGACGATCCACTGGCCCTTCTGCTGGCCGTCGACGGTGAGGTTCTTGCGGACCACCTTGCCGTCCTTGCCCAGCACCAGGGCATAGGGTCCGGTGGCATCGCGCTGCACCGCCTGCTGCGGCAGCAGGTAGGCATTGTTGCGCTGGCCCAGGCTGGCCTTGAAGGTCACGAACGCGCCCGGCAGCAGCGATTGTTCGGGGTTGGGCAGGGTGGCGCGCAGCGACACCGCACCGGTGCTCGGGTCCACCGTCACCGCAGACACGTCCAGCGTGCCGGGGTGCTGGTACTGCGTGCCGTTGCCCAGCTCCACGTTGATGGAGGACTTGCCGTCGCCGCTGAGCTGCACGTTGCCGCTGCTCTGCGCCTGACGCAGGGCGGCCAGTTCTTCGCTGCTCATGGCGAAGTTCACATACAGCGGGTCGATCTGGTCGACGGTGGTCAGCAGGGTGGCTTCGCCGGCACCAACCAGTGCGCCTTCGGTCACGCGCTGAATGCCGGCGCGGCCGGTGATCGGCGAGGTCACGGTGGCGAAGCCGAGCTGGATGCGCGCGGCCTCGACCGCGCCGCGCGCCTGTTGCACGTTGGCACCGGACGAACGCTCGTTGGCTTCGGCGGTGTCGATGTCGGCGCGCGAGACGTACTGCTGCGGCGCCAGGCTGCGCGCACGCGTCGCGGCGATCTTGGCGTTGGTATAGGTCGCTTCGGCGGCGGCCAGCTGGCCCTGCGCCTGCAGCAGCGTGGCCTTCAGCTGCGACGGGTCGATCTGGAACAGCGGCTGGCCTTCGGTGACGTTGGCGCCTTCGGTGTACAGGCGCTTGAGCACCACGCCGTCCACGCGCGCGCGCACGTCCGCCGAACGGTACGCCGACAGGCGGCCGACCAGGTCGCGTTCCAGCGGCAGCGTCTGCGGCTTCATCTCCAGCACCGACACTTCCGGCGGCGGCGGTGCCTGCTGTTGGTCGGGCTTGCTGCAGGCAGCCAGCGCCACGGTGATGGCACAGGCCAGGCCGAATGTGCGGAGCGGGGCAATCATCAGGAGGAACTCCGTTAGGGTCTTGAAGTGAGAAGAGAAGGCGGTGGCGGCGTCGGCGCGGCAGGAGCCGGAGCAAACGCACGCAGGAAGGTGTCCACGGCGAACTGCGCCCACCGCTGCCTGGCGGGGAGGCCGGCGCGATGGGGAACTTGAAACCGTTGGCGGTCGAAATCCAGCCCGACGATCATGCTCAGCAACAGTTCGGCCATGAAGTGCGGATCGTCATGCCGCAGTTGGCCGGCGTCGATCGCCTGTTCGAAGCGATGCGCCAGGCGCTGCTGCATGCCGACCACGCCGTCGTGGAAGATCTGCTGCGACTGGTCGGGAAACCGGTGCGACTGGGCTTCGACCAGACGGCAGGTCTGTAACACATCGGGGTTGTTCAGACGGTCAAGATGGGCCAGCGCGAAGGCCAGCAGATCGGCGTGGAGATCGCCCGAGACCGTGCCCAGCGGCCCGGCCGCCAGGCGCACGTGGTCCTGAAGTACATCGCGCAGCAGGTTTTCCTTGCAGCCGTAGTAGCTGTACAGGGTTTGCTTGGAACAGCCGGCCCGCTCGGCCACCGCATCCATGCTCAGCCGCATGCCACGCTCGGCAAGCAGCGCATGCACGGCCGCATGGATGCGGCGGTCGCAGTCCGAACGCCGGGCAGCACGGTGGGAACGAGGAATCATGGCGGTAGACTATACCGTCCAGTTTAGTTTTTAAACAGGCTTGACGGCCGCAGCGTTGTCTGCACAACACCTTGTGTGCCAAGCCTTTGGCCGGACTTTGCCGGTTGTGGCGATCCAGCCCCGCCTTCCTGCAGTCGCGTCTTCGTCCATACAGACATGTAGCGCTTTTGCATGCCGCCAGAGGCCATCGCAGCCCACACATTTGCGCTATGCAGCAAGGCGTCGTCACGGCGCACCGGTACAATTCAGGTTTTCCACCGAGCATTCCAGCTCTACTCATGACAGCCAAGAAAGCCGCTTCGAAATCGTCCACGACGTCGGTCAAACCGGTCGCCGAACGTGCCGTCCCCGTGCTTGCCACCGAACCGCAGGCGGTGACCCTCGAGCCGGTGTTTGCCGCATTGCGCAAGCGCTACCCGGCCGCCCGTCAGGCCGAAGTCCAGGCGTTCGCCGCCGACTTCTACCGGCGCATGGAGGAGGACGAATTCCCGAACCATCCGCCAGAGCAGTGGGCGGCGCTGGCATCGGACATGCTGGAGTTCGCGCGCGCGCGCAAGGCCGGCACGGTCAACGTGCGGGTGTTCAACCCGACCTTGAAGAGCCACGGCTACGAGTCGCCGCATACCCTGCTGCAGATCGTCAACGACGATATGCCGTTCCTGGTGGATTCGGTCAGCATGACCCTGGCCGACCTGGGCATCGGCGTGCACGTGCTGGGCCATCCGGTGCTGCGCATCGCGCGCGACAAGTCCGGCAAGCTCACCGCAGTGGGCGAGGGCAAGAGCGAATCGCTGATGGTGCTGGAGATCGACCGCCAGCCGCCGGAAGAAATGCCCAAGCTGGAAGCGGCAGTGCGCAAGGTGCTGGCCGAGGTGCGCGCCATCGTGCAGGACTGGTCGGCGATGCGCGAGCGCATGGTCATGCTGGCCGACGATCTGGCGACCCGCCGTCTGCCGATCGACGACATCAGCCGGCATGAGGCCCAGGAGTTCCTGCGCTGGGCCGCGGCCGACCACTTCACCTTCTTCGGCTACCGCGAGTATCGGGTGGAGAAGCAGGATGGCCAGGACGTGCTGGCGCCGCTGGAAGAGACCGGCCTGGGCCTGCTGCGCGGACGCGACACCTCGCCGGCGCGCCCGGTGACCACGCTGGCCGCGCATGGGTTGAACGCCTCGTCCAAGCTCAAGGATGCGTTGATCCTGACCAAGACCAATGCACGCTCGCGCGTGCATCGGGTCGGTTACATGGATTACATCGGCATCCTGGAATTCGACGCCAAGGGCCGCATCGTCGGCGAGCAGCGCTTCCTGGGCCTGTTCACGTCCAGCGCCTACAACCGCCGCCCATGGGAAATTCCGCTGGTGCGTCAGCGCCACGAATATGTGATGAGCAAGTCGGGGCTGACTCCGAGCAGCCATAGCGGCAAGGCCTTGCGCCACATCCTGGAAACGCTGCCGCGCGAGGAGCTGTTCCAGTCCAACGAAGAAGAGCTGTACCGCACCGCGATGGGCATCCTCGGGCTGCAGGAGCGCGTGCGTAGCCGCCTGTTCCTGCGCCGCGACAAGTACGGGCGTTTCATCTCGGCGCTGGTGTACATCCCGCGCGAACGCTTCAACACCGATGTGCGCCTGCGCATCGAAGCCTTGTTGAAGGACGCGCTGCACGGCGAATACATCGACTCCAGCGTGGTGCTGGGCGAATCGCCGCTGGCGCAGCTGCACCTGATCGTGCGTCCCAAGAGCGGCGAGGCGTTGGAGTTCAACACCACCGAACTCGAATCGCGGCTGGCGCACCTGCTGCGCAACTGGCGCGATGCCCTGCGCGAAGCGTTGGTTGCGCGGCATGGCGAGGCCAATGGCCTGCGTATGGCGGCCAACTTCGGCCGCGCATTGCCGGCCGGCTATATCGAAGATTCGTCGATCGAATCGGCGGTGTCCGACGTCGAGCATCTCGCCTCGCTGGACGGCCCGGACGATCTGCATCTGAGCCTGCAGGAAATCCGTCGCGACGATGGCGTGCGTCTGGACGCGGGCGAAGGCCTGCGCCTGAAGCTGTACCGCCAGCTCGACGATATTCCGCTGTCCGATGCGATGCCGATGATGGAAAACATGGGCCTGCGCGTGATTTCCGAGCGGCCGTATCGGCTGCAGGTCGGCGAAACGCCGGTTTACATCCAGGATTTCGAGGTCGAATCGACCTCCGGCAAGATCAATGCCGCACACGCCGATGCCAGCTTCGGCGAAGCGTTCGAGCGCATCTGGAACGGCGACGCCGAAAACGACGGCTTCAATCGCCTGATCCTGGCGGCCGGCCTGCATTGGCGCCAGGTGGCCTTGCTGCGCGGCTACTGCAAATACCTGCTGCAGACGGCGGTGCCGTTCTCGCAGGCCTACGTCGAAGCCACCTTCACCCGTTATCCGCTGCTGGCGCGCTTGCTGGTGGAATTGTTCGAAGCACGCTTCGATCCGTCCACCGGCGCTGAAACCAAGGCACAGATCTTCGCCGGCCAGGAGCGCCTGCGCGAAGAACTGTTTGCATTGGCAGGCGGCGACGAGGCCACGCTCAAGGCGCTGGAAGCCGTGCTGGAAGCACGCGGCGGCGATCGCAACGCGCAGCAGGACGCTACCCGCGCCACCTTGCTGAAGTTGATGGATCGCGTGTCCAGCCTGGACGAAGACCGCATCCTGCGCAGCTTCATCGATGTGATCGATGCGACCTTGCGCACCAACTATTACCAGACCGACAAGAACGGCAAGCACCCACACTGCATCAGCTTCAAACTGGATTCGGCGCGGGTGCCGGATCTGCCCAAGCCGCGTCCGTATCGCGAAATCTTCGTTTACGGCCCGCGCGTGGAAGGCGTGCACCTGCGCTTCGGCGCGGTGGCGCGTGGCGGCCTGCGCTGGTCGGATCGCCGCGAGGATTTCCGTACCGAAGTGCTGGGCCTGGTCAAGGCGCAGATGGTCAAGAACACCGTCATCGTGCCGGTTGGCGCCAAGGGCGGTTTCTACGTCAAGCGCTCGCCGGTGGGCGGCGACCGCGATGCCATCCAGGCAGAAGGCATCGCCTGCTACAAGCTCTTCATCCAGGGCCTGCTCGACATCACCGACAACATCGTCGGCGGGAAGATCGTGCCGCCACCGCAGGTGGTGCGTCATGACCAGGACGACCCGTACCTGGTGGTCGCGGCCGACAAGGGCACTGCCACGTTCTCCGACATCGCCAATGGCCTGGCGCTGGACCACGGCTTCTGGCTGGGCGATGCGTTCGCCTCCGGCGGTTCGGTCGGTTACGACCACAAGGGCATGGGCATCACTGCGCGCGGCGCGTGGGAATCGGTCAAGCGCCACTTCCGCGCCATGGGCCGCGATTGCCAGAGCCAGGACTTCAGCGTGGTGGGCATCGGCGACATGTCCGGGGACGTGTTCGGCAACGGCATGCTGCTCTCAAGGCACATCCGCCTGCTGGCCGCGTTCGACCACCGCCACATCTTCCTGGATCCGAACCCGGAGGCAGCGCTGTCCTTCGCCGAGCGCGATCGCCTGTTCAAGCTGCCGCGTTCCAGCTGGGCCGACTACGACGCCAAGGTGATCAGCGCTGGTGGCGGCATCTATCCGCGTACGCTCAAATCCATCGACATCAGTGCACCGGTGCGTGAAGCGCTGGGCCTGGGCGCCAGCGTCAAGCAGCTGTCACCGAACGAACTGATGAACGCCATCCTCAAGGCCCCGGTGGACCTGTTCTGGAACGGCGGCATCGGCACCTACGTCAAGGCGGCCAGCGAGTCGCATGCCGATGTCGGCGACCGCGCCAATAACGGCTTGCGCGTCAATGGCGGCGAGTTGCGCTGCAAGGTGGTGGGCGAGGGCGGCAACCTGGGCCTGACCCAGCTGGGCCGCATCGAAGCGGCGCAGACCGGCGTGCTGCTCAACACCGACTTCATCGACAACTCGGCCGGCGTGGACACCTCCGATCACGAGGTCAACATCAAGATCCTGCTCAACGACATGGTGCAGGCCAAGAAGCTGACCTATGACGCACGCAACAAGCTGCTTGCGTCGATGACCGATGAAGTGGCCGACCTGGTGCTGTGGGACAACTACCGGCAGAACCAGGCCATCAGCCTGATGGAGCGCATGAGCGTCAAGCGGCTCGGCTCCAAGCAGCACTTCATCCGCACGCTGGAACTCCAGGGCCTGCTGGATCGGCAGATCGAGTTCCTGCCCTCCGATGCCGAGCTGTCGGCACGCAAGGCGCGCGGCCAGGGCCTGACCCGGCCGGAGCTGTCGGTGCTGTTGTCGTACTCCAAGCTGGTGGCGTTCCAGCAGCTGCTGGAATCTGACATTCCCGAAGACCCGTACCTGTCCAAGGAATTGCAGCGCTACTTCCCGCAGCCGTTGCAGAAGAAGTACGCCGATGCGATGGAGCGTCACCGCCTCAAGCGCGAGATCATCGCCACCGCGGTCACCAACACCACCATCAACCGCATGGGCGCCACCTTCCTGATGCGCATGCAGGAAGATACCGGCCGCAGCATCGGCGAGGTCGCCAAGGCCTATACCATCAGCCGCGAAACGCTGGATGCGCGCGCGCTGTGGACGCAGATCGATGCGCTGGACGGCAAGGTGCCCGAGTCGGTGCAGATCGACGCGCTGGAAGTGATCTGGCGTCTGCAGCGCTCGTTCGTGCGCTGGTTGCTGCTGCGCCCCGGCCAGATGCCCGGCATCACCGCGGCGGTGGAGCGTTACCACGGCCCGTTCAACGACATCCGTGTGGCGTCGGGCGTGCTGTCGGATGCACAGCGCCCGCAGTACGAAGCCAGCGTGCAGGAGTGGCAGGACAAGGGCCTGACCCCGGCACTGGCGCAGCAGTTGTCCGAACTGCGTTATCTGGAACCGGCCTTCGACATCATCGAAACCGCGCGCACCCGCAAGCTCAAACCGGTGGACGTCTCCAAGGTGCATTTCCGCCTGGGCGAAGCGCTGCGGCTGCCGTGGCTGTTCGAACAGATCGACGCGCTGGAGGTCAACGGCCGTTGGCATGCAGTGGCGCGTGGCGTGCTGCGCGACGAACTGGCCGCACACCAACGCGCGCTGGTCGGCCAGGTGCTGACCATGTCCGGCAGCAGTGCCGAGGCCAAGGTGGCCAACTGGATGCAGCGCGACGATTCCAGCCTGCGTTTCACCCTGGCCATGCTTGCCGATGTCGCCGAGCAGAAGACCCTGGACTACCCGACCGTGTCGGTGGCGGTGCAGCGGCTTGGGCAGTTGGCTGCGCACGGGGTGTAAGTGCTGATCGAACCGCGCTGACGGAACGTAAAACCCGTCGTCGCGGTTCTCTTTAGTCGCTCCTGGAACGGGATTTTTCAGGGCGGCTATGTAGATGCAATATTGACGAAGAGGGGCGGCCATGGCTGCCCTTTTTTCGTGTATAAAAATCAATTATTGAAGCAACTCGGGTGGTGGCATAGTAGCGCGGTCTTTAGCTGCGGTTGCGTGTAACTTGAATAAATTAAATTACGAAATCAAACAAATAAAATCCCTGATCTTATCTGTTATATTTTGTTCAGCTTTCGTTAATTTTTATAGGGAAATAGTTGCGTTGCGGTAAAGCACTCATGGAGAATTTATGGAAAAGGCATTTGCATTCGCAGCTAAATTATTGCTTTTTACTTCTGTTTCCTTCCCGGTACTGGGTTTCGCTCAGGAAAATCATTCCCGAACGTCAATAACCAGCGAAATTACCTATGCGGCAGGCTCGCTTGAAGCGGAACAGATTGCGCAGTGGCTATCAACAGCACCAGGGGCAGGGAAATCTTTCGATTCGAATGTGACATTTTCCGGGGATGTCACCGTGCGTCTTGCCAGTGTCAATAGCGGTGGAATCCGCGCTCTTCAGGAAGCGCCACCTGTCCCGCTTCCTGCAAGTGGTTCTAATGGTCAAACATTTGGAATTTCCAGCTGTGCGGGCGGCGTCTCTAGGACATGGTCATATACGTGGCAGTCTGGCGCTAACGGCAGCGGTGGTGGCTGGGTGTTGACTTCTTATACGTACAACCGAACAAGGAGTTGCGGTACGGGGGGAGCCTGATGTCGGTAATTACCTGCTAGCTTTTAAAAGGGTCCACTGAAAAGTGGATTCTTTTTGGCTTGGATAAATTTGGAGGGTATTCATTTTAGTTGTCTCCAAAAAAAACCAGGCTAGCCCGATCACGGCATCGGCGCGAGCTGTCGCGGGTGAACGTGGACACCACGGTGCAGGAGAAGGCGATCGCCCATCCGACCGATAGTCGTCTGCTTGATGCAGCACGCAAGAAGAGGTTGGAGTTGGGTTCGTCACACAGCCGAAGCGGCTCGGCTGGAGCGTCAGCGATATCTCCCCTTACCTCACGCCCGATGCCCGCTCATTTCCTGCCCGGCATGCTTGTCGAAGCGCAGATGCCACCAGGTGGCGCTGAGCGAGATCAGGCTGACCACGCAGAACGCCAGCGAGAAATCGCGTTGCGCAGGCTGGCTGTGATCGCCGGCCAGCATCGCCAGTTTGAGGATCATCGCACCGGCGCACACGCCCACCGAGAGCATCAGTTGCTGCAAGGTCGTATACAGGCTGCTGGCGCGGCTCATGCACGCGGCAGGCACGTTCTCGTAGGCGATGGTGTTGTAGTCGGCGAACTGGAACGACATGAAGGCGCCGCAGCACAGCAACAGGCCGAACATCAGCGCCGGCGGCCAATCGGGGCGGAACAACGCGCACACCATGTAGCCCAGGCTGGCGAGCACACCGTTGCCGATCAGGCTGTTGCGATAACCGAAGCGGCGCAGCAATTGCGGGGTGATGCTGCGCATCAACAACGCGCCGAGCGCGGTGGCCAGGATCAGGCGGCCGCTGTGCGCAGCGCTCATGCCGAAGCCGATCTGAAACAGCAGCGGCAGCAGAAACGGATGCGCGCCCTGGGTGATGCGCATCAATGCGCCGCCGATCACCGACAACCGGAACGAGTCGATCCGCAGCAAGCTCAGATCCAGCAGCGGAGCAGGGTGGTGACGCGCGTGCCAGAGATACCCCAGCGCAGCGCTGCCGCCGATCGCCAGCAACCAGCTGGCCGTGCCGATGCCGTTTTGCTGGCTGACCATTTCCAGGCCGAACAGCAGGCAACCGAGCGCAGTGCCGCACAGCACGAAGCCGCGCAGGTCGAAGCGCGCTGGCCCCGATTCGGTGGGAATCTCGGGAATGAAGCGCCGCACCAGCAGGAAGCCGGCGATACCGATCGGCACGTTGATATAGAAGATCCAGCGCCAATCCAGGTACGAGACGAAAAAGCCGCCCAGCGGCGGGCCGAGCATCGGGCCGATGAAGGCCGGCACCAGCGTCCAGGCCATCGCCGACACCAGATGGCGGCGTTCCACCGTGCGCAGCAGGATCAGCCGGCCCAGCGGGGCCATCATGGCGCCGCCTGCGCCCTGCAGCACGCGCGCGGCCACCATGGTGGGCAGGCTGTCGGCCAGCGAACACAGGATCGAACCACCGACGAACACCCAGATGGAGGCGCCGAACACGCGGCGCAGGCCGAAGCGGTCGGCGATGGCGCCGCTGGCCGGGATCAGCACCGCCAGGGCCAGCAGGTAGCTGGTCATGGCGATGCTCATGGCCGGCGCCGCCACGCCGAAATCGCGCGCCAGCGTCGGCAGCGCGGTGGCCAGCACGGTGGCATCCATCTGCTCCATGAAAATGGCGCAAGCCAGGATCAGCGAGATGATGCGGTAATCGGGATAACGCGGCGGCGTAGCGCCGGCCTCGGACACGCTGGAGGACATCGGACTCTCGGTTGCGGGGCCGCGCCGCCTGCGTCGCAGACGACTGCAGGGTCGGCCCGCGTCGCACGGTGTTGTGCGGCGCAACATGCCCATTGTCTGCCTCTGCAGCGTTGCATTCAAGCCAATGGCAGCAACGCTGCGTACGTTTGTTGGGGGCAGGCCAGGCGTTGTGCGCTGCGAGGGACGGCCGTGAGGAAACGTACATGCCGGGGAACGCGGCCGCGGCGCGCGCACGCTTATCCGTCCCTTCGAGGCTTCTTCCAAATGAGAGAAGGGCATCAGGCGGGCGCCTTGCTGAGCCCCTTCCTGCTGTAAAAAGGGTTTGGATGAGGCTGCGGCGAAGGACCGCCGACATCAAATCGCGTTTCGCGATCGTTCGCCTGCCTGCATCAGCGCGGGGACCTGCCCGGATCAGCGCTACGCCACTGGGCTGTCCCAAGCGTCCTTGATCTGCAGAATCTGCGGCAATGCCTCGTGGAAATGCTGCACCAGGCGCGGTTCCAGTTGTTTGCCTGCCATGCTGTCGAGCTTGCGCATGGCGTCCTCCACCGTCCACGGCGCCTTGTAGGCGCGTCGCCCGCACAGTGCATCGAACACGTCGGCCACCGCCACGATGCGCGCCGATTCGGGAATCGCATCGCCTGACAAGCCTTGGGGATAGCCGCTGCCGTCCCAGCATTCGTGATGATGCAGTGCGATTTCCGCTGCCAACCGAAACACCGGGCCGCGGCCGTGGCGCAACAGATCATGGCCGGCTTGCGGGTGCTGGCGCACCACCGAGCGTTCGTGTTCGTCCAGCGCATCGGGCTTTTGCAGGATGCTGCCGGGCACTGCGATCTTGCCGGCGTCGTGCAGCGGGGCGGCGTCCTGCAGGGTCTGCGCCTGCTGCGGCGACCAGCCCACCGCTTCGGCCAGGACCCGCGCATACACCGCCATGCGCCAGATATGCGCGCCGGTGTCGGCGTCCTGGCCCTGGCCGGCGGTGCCGAGCAGATGGATCGCGTCGCGGTATTGCTGGGCAAGACGTGCGTTTTCGGCCAGCTTCAACTGGGTACCGATGCGTGCCTTGAGCAGCGCCGGCGAGTAGGGCTTGCTGACGTAATCGGCCGCGCCCGCTTCCAGCCCGAGGCGTTCGTCGTGTTCGCTGTTGCGCGAGGTCACGAACAGGATGGGGATGGCGTTGCTGGACGGCTGTTGCTTGAGCGCACGCGCCACCGCGTAGCCGTCCATGTCGGGCAATTCGACATCCAGCAGGATCAGCTTTGGGGCGTGGCGGCTGACCGCATCCAGGGCTTCGCCGCCGGACTTGGCGAAGACCAGTGCGAAGTCGTCGCGCAACAGCTGGCGCAAGGTGGCCAGGTTGCTGGACTCGTCGTCGACACACAGCAGGGGGCGGGACGGCATCGTCGATCCTTGCCAAACGCTCGGGGAGCGCGATTAGTGCGGGTGGGTGGTTTGCCACTCGCGCAACGTGGTTTCGGCGCGGCGGAAGTCGAAATCTTCGACCGCGCGTTGCAAGGCTTCCTGCAGTGCGTGCGGTAAGCGTGGCGCGCAGATCAATAGCGCGTGATCGATCCGGTCGGCATCGTCGCTGGCAAAGGCCGATGTCAGGATCTGCACACTGTCTGCATCCAACGCAGCGCCATCCTCGTCGGCGGCAACGTCGCTGTCGCCATGCTGCAAAAATGCCCGGATCGCTTCGGCGGTGCGCTGCATGACGTCCTTCAACGCAATCAGCGATCCGGTGATGTCGTGTCCTTCCTCGATACGCGTCTCCAGGTCGCCGGCCGCACCTGCCAGGGCCGGCAGCGCGAGCGATCCAGCCGCGCCACGCAGCTTGTGGGCCATCGCGCCGATGGCCGGCAGTTCGTTGCGTCGCAGATGCTCGGCGGCTATCTCGCCCGGGTCCGGGTTGTCGCGTAGCAGCTTGATCAGATAGCGCGCATAGGGTTCGCGCTCGCGCCACAGGCTGCGCGCGCGGGCGGCGTCCAGCAATTCCGGGTCGCTGTATTTCCATTCGGGACCGGCGTGCGCCTGCGCCTCGTGCGGAAGCGAGGGAATGCGCCGCGTGCCCGGCTGCAAGAAATGACGGATGGCAGTGACCAGTTCTTCGACGTTGAATGGTTTGGCGATAAAGCCGTTCATGCCCGCTTCCAGCGCTTTTTCCTGCTGGGGGCGGAAGGCGCCGGCGGTCAGCGCGATCACCGGCAGGCTGGCCAGAGCCGGGATCTGGCGCAACCGGCGCGTGGCTTCATAACCGTCCACCACCGGCATCTGCACATCCATCAGCACCAGATGGAACAGGTTAGGCGCGCGTTTGAGCGTGCTCACCGCCTGTTCGCCATCGTGGGCGACGGTGACCATGGCGCCTTCGCCCTCCAGAATGCGCTGGGCGACTTCGCAATTGATGTCGCTGTCGTCGACCAGCAACAGGTGCGCGCCTTCCAGACGTCGCGCAACAAACGTCGGCGTGGCAGGGCGGGCACCCGGGCGTTCCTCGAGCAGTTGCTCGACCAGCCGGTGCAGGGCCGCGCCGGTCACCGGCTTGGTCATCACCGCATCCAGATCCTGCTGTTCGGGATGTTGTTCCAGCAGGCGGCGTTCGTAGGCGGTGACCATCACGATGACCGGATGCGGGCCGGGCGTGGCGCGTGCACGAATCTCGCGTGCAATGGCCACCCCGTCGATATCGGGCATGCGCCAGTCGAGCAGGAAAATATCGTAGGGCTCTGCAGCGTGTTCGATGGCCTGCAGCGCGGCCTGTCCGCTGGCTACGGCATCCACGCGCCAGCCAAGTTCGGTGGCGATGCGCACCAGGTTGTTGAGCGCTGCATCGTGGTCGTCGGCGATCAGTACGCGCGGCATCGCTTCCGGCGGCAAGACCGGCAATTCGCGCTGTGCCTGCAGTGGCGCGGATTTTTCCAGCGTCACCACGAAATAGAATTCGCTGCCGCGGCCGGGCACGCTTTCCACTTCCAGTTCGCCGCCCATCAATTCGACCAGGCGCCTGCTAATGGTCAGGCCCAGGCCGCTGCCGCCGTAACGCCGACTGGTGGACGTGTCGGCCTGCAGGAACGGCGAGAAGATCACGCTCTGCTTTTCCTTGGAAATACCGATGCCCGTGTCGCGGACCGAAAACAGCAGCTTGAACTTGTTGGGGTCGCCGCTGGGAAAACGGCGTACCGACAGCACCACTTCGCCCTGTTCGGTGAACTTGATCGCATTGCCGACCAGGTTGACCAACACCTGGTTGATGCGCAGCGCATCGCCCAGCAGCCAACGGCTGTCGCGCGGGAGGGGTTCGACGATCATTTCCACCGGCTTGGCGCTGAGCGAGGAGCGCATCAGGTCGGCGATGTTGTCGAACAGCTGGTTCAGATCGAACGGTGCGCATTCCAGGTCGATACGCCCGGCCTCGATCTTGGAAAAGTCGAGGATGTCGTTGATGATTTCCAGCAACGTGCGAGCGGAGCGATCGATCTTGGCGACCATGTCCTGCGCTGCGCCGGGCAGTTCGCTGCGCTGAAGCAGGTACAGCATGCCCAGGATGGCGTTCATCGGCGTGCGGATTTCGTGGCTCATGTTGGCCAGGAAATCGGACTTGGACTGGTTGGCGCTCTTGGCCGCATCCATCGCCAGGCGCAGCTGTTTTTCGTGCAGCTTCTGCTCGGTGAGATCCACCGCCACGCCGAGATAGCCGATCACCTGGTCGTGGTCGTCGCGCAGGGTGCTCAAGGTCAGCAGCACCGGCAGGCGACGCCCGTCATGGCTCACGTAGGTCCACTCGCTGGTGTCGCTGCGCCCCAGGCTGGTGAGCGCGGCGATCGCTTCCAGCGTGTGCGCCACCTGTGTGCCGGTCTGCTCGGCCAGCATGTGCGCGCGCTCCTGCAGTTCCTCCTGCTCGACGAACTGGCTGGCCTTGCGTCGCCCGATCACTTCTGCCGCGCTGTAGCCCAACAGTTTTTCGGCGGCCGGATTGAACAGCGTGACGAAGCCGCCGGAGTCGGTGGCGATGATGGCATAGCCGGCGTGCGCCAGGATCGCGCGTTGCAGCACCGAGAACTTCACCAGCTCGCTGGTGCGTTCGGCGACCTGGTGTTCGAGCGAGGCGTTGAGGTCGATGATGCGTTGATGCGAGCGCACTCGGTCGGAGATGTCGCGGAAGAAATGCGAATGGCCGCTGAGCGTGCCTTCGCTCTCGATGATCGGCGCCTTGCTGGCCAGCACATGCACCTGGTGCCCGTCGCGATGGCGCATGGTCTGCGCCGCCGATGCGTTGCCCGCCAGTGCAGCATCGGCATGGTCGACCTCAGACATCGCATACGGCTGCGGCGACAGCAGCGTGGTCAGGTCCTGATCGATCGCCTCGTCGGCCGTGTAGCCGAACATCGCCTCGGCGGCCGGGTTCCAGTGCGTGATACGTCCATCCGGGGTTTGCGCAACGATGGCTTCGCTGGAATGGCTGACCAGCGCGGCCAGCTCCATCTGCTTGCGCAGTACTTCCTCGCGGCGCAGCCCGTTGCTGAAATACAGCACCAGCAGGGCGGCGAACAGGACCGAGGCGGCCATCACCAGCCCGCCGATCAACCAGGGCGAACTCTGGTTGAGCGAGGCGACGAAGCCGGCGGTGGGGTGGGCGGTAATGACCCAGGTGCGGCCGTAGATCGGCAACAGCCGCACCACCGGCGGACGCAGCGCGCTGTCGCTGGCTGGCGTGCCGCTGCGATAGAAATTGTGGGTCGGCTCATTGCGATCGGACAGGTCCAGCGCCACGTCGTCGCGCTCACCCAATGCGCTTCGTACCATCTGTTCGACGCTGAAAGGCGCATACACCCAGCCGCTGGTGGCGAGCATGCGCTGCTGCGGGGTCTGCAACGGCATGCCTTCCCGATAGACCGCCAACAGCACCAGAAAGCCGCTTTCGTTGGGAATGCGGTAACCGGACAGCGAGATCGGCGAGGTCATGACCGGCTCGCCGCTGCGTGCGGCCTGCAGGGCGGCGGCGCGCCGGCGCGGCTCGGAGGCGATATCGATGCCGAGCGGGCGGTTGCCGGAGGATTCCGGCTCGAAATACAGCACCATGTAACGCTCGCCATCCCACGGCGCCAACGGCCGGCGATGGATGTCCGGCGCACCGTCGGCACGCGCGGCCTGCAGAAATGCGGCCTCGTCGGCCGGGGCGACCCGATGGATGTAGCCGTAACCCAGTACCCCGGGAAACTCGCGTGGATAATCCCGCGAGCGGCTGTACAAGGTGAAGCGTTCTCGACTGATGATGTCGCTGCCTGCGCCGATCACCGCACCGCGTGCGCCGCGCAAGCCATGCTCGAAGGTGGACATGCGCTCGCCGATGTTGCGCGCCAGCGTACGCACCACGTAGTCGAACCGTTGCTGGCGCTCGAGCTCGTTTTGCCGTTGCAGCCATACGCCGGTGACGATGGCGGCAACCAGGCCGGCGCTCAGAATCAGCAGTGCACCAAAGAATGCGCGCCGCCCGTATGTCCTGCGCAAATCCCAGCGGCCCTTCGGCATGTTCGTCCCTTCGCCTTGCCTGTTACGTGCCCAGAGTGCTGGCCGACCTGCGTCGACCCCGTGGTACCGCCCGACATGCGACGGCTGTGCGCAGTCCCCTAAGCCTGCACGTCATTTTCGGGATAGGCGATCAACGTTCCCGCATCAAAACGACAGCCAGATCGACAACGCGTGAAGAATCAGTCCGATCAGTCCACCGACCAATGTTCCATTGAACCGAATGTATTGCAGATCGCGTCCCACCCCCAATTCCAATTGTTCGACGAGGTGACGTTCGTCCCAACTTTTCATCGTCGATGCAATATGGTCGGTCACCGATGTGCGCAGGCGCGCGGTGAGTTTGTCGGCAGCCTGCAACATATGTTGATTGAGCGCGTCACGCAGCGAGGGATCCTGCGACAAGGCCCGGCCGAGCGATTGCATGGAACGCTCCACGTGTGCGGCCATCGACGATTGCTCGCGCGCCAGATCATTGCGCAGTGCGTCGCGAATTTCGCCCCACAACCCCTGCACATAGTCCTGCAGCGCCGGGTGTTCGATGGCGCGTTGCTTGAGTTCTTCCACGCGCACGGCCATTTCCGGTTCGTCGCGCAAGCGCGTGATGTAACGCTGTAGCCACACTTCGTAGTCGAGCCTGATGGGGTGCTCGGGCGTGGTGAGGATGTCCTGTAGTTCTTCGATCGCCGCACGCGCCATGCGGTCGGCCAGGCTGTCGCCGATCTCTTCGATCGGCTTGACCCAATTCACCGTGCCGACCAGCTTGGGCCATTCGCGCCGCGCGTAACGCACGATCAATGCAGAAGCGCGCGTCTTGACCTGCTCCTGGTCCAGCCATTCGCCCAGCCGCAGCAACACTTCGTCCAGCAGCTTTTGATGGCGGCCGTCGGTGGTGAGCAGGGCCATGACATCGCCGATGGTGGCAGCGGCGTTCCATTTGCGCAGGCGGTCGACCACGAAACCTTGAATCGCGCGGCGGACGGCTGCCTCGTCGAGCAGTTCCAGCGCCTGCAACATCCAGCCGCGCGTCATCTGCGCCAGCATGCGTGCCTGCTCAGGTTTGGCCAGCCAATCGCCCAGCCGGCTGGCGGGATCGAATACCCGCAGTTTTTCCATCAACGCATCCGGGGCGAGGAATTGGTCGCGCACGAACACTGCCAGCCCATCGGCCAGCCGTTCCTTGCCGCGCGGCAGGATGGCCGTGTGTGGAATCGGCAGGCCCATTGGGCGGCGGAATAGCGCCACCACTGCAAACCAGTCGGCCAATGCGCCCACCGTGGCCGCTTCGCAGAAGGCCGACACCCAGGCCCAGATGCCGTGTTCGCCCATCAGGTGGCTGACGACGAAGCCGGCGAACATCGCCAGCAACAAGGCCACCGCCAACAGCTTCATGCGCTGCAACTGGGCACGACGAGGATCGTTCGGACGGGGAATGCTGAGACTGGGTTCCATCAGTGAAGTGTACCCAGTCGTTTGACC
Source organism: Xanthomonas citri pv. citri (assembly GCF_000961215.1). NCBI lineage: Bacteria > Pseudomonadati > Pseudomonadota > Gammaproteobacteria > Lysobacterales > Lysobacteraceae > Xanthomonas > Xanthomonas citri. The sequence goes on along the minus strand of NZ_CP008998.1, from coordinate 2,891,354 downwards.
AGGGCATGTCCACGGCAGCTGGCGTCATTGCGCGCCCAAGTTGGTGGCCGCGTCTTGCGTGCCTTGTGCTCCAGCTGCGCGTGGGTTGGGGCGACCCAGCGGCTGTTGCTGCCGTTGGCGCGCGCCTGGGCGCGACGGGCTTTATCGGGGAATGCCTTTCGCGCCCAGGTGCGCTCCTACGTGTTGCCGTCGACTGTCGGGTGCACTCAGCCGCGCAGGCGTTCCAACTGGGCCTGCAGTGCGGTCACCTTCGATTGCAGCGCGGCATTTTCGTCTTCCAGTTCGGTGACGCGGCGCTGCAGGGCCTTGATGTCGCGGCGTTCGGCTCCGCCACCTTCGGCTTCGTCGGCCTTGGGCTTGCGCTTGGCGTCGCGCACACGCTTGGCGGCCTGTTTGAGCTCGGCCTTGCCGGCCTGCGCGGCGGCGCGTTGTTCGTCCTCGGACAGCGTGGCCACCGCAGCGGCGGCGCTGATCGAAATCTCGCCCGCCTTGACCGCCTGCACCACTTCCGGCGCGGCCTGCTTATGGATGCGTTCGATCATCACCACCTGGTTGCTGCTCAGGCGCGCTTCGCGTGCCAGCTCGGCACGGCTCACCGGGCTGGAGCTTTCTTCCCACGGCGGGCTGTCGTTGTCGTCAGCGGCGTGTGCGCTGCTCTGGTCCAGGCCAGTGTCGGCCTGGTCGTCGGCCACGGCCGGCGCTTCGGCAGCGGCGTCGGCGTCGCGCTGGCTGCGTTGGCGCGCGGCCAGGATCTCGCGCTTGCGCAACGCCAGTACGCCACGCTGGAAGTCGGACACGCTGCGCCGGCCCAGGTGCTGTTCGATCATCCACAGGTGCACGTCCTGCATGGACTGGAAGCGCGGGTTCTGCACCGTCTGGAACGGCAGGCCGTGCTTCTGGCAGATACCGTAGCGGTTGTGGCCATCCACCAGCACATCGCCCCACAGCACCAACGCATCGCGGCACCCTTCGGCCAGCAGGCTGCGTTCCAGCGCCTCGTGTTCGTCGGGCGTCAGCGGGTCGATATAGGCCTTGAGTTCTTCTTTGACAACGATGTTCATACGGCAACTGCTGGGGTACGGGGCGGGCATTGTAGTGAGCCTGCCCCGGCTTTGCGCGCTTGACGGGTGCCTGCATGCGTGACACGCGGGCGCCCGTCGCCAGCGCAGTTTGTGGTCATCGCCCGTGGCCAGCCGGGCTTAGTCCACCTGGCGAAGAATCTTGCCTAGCGTCTCCACCATCTGCCCGATCTGCTCCGGGGTGACGATCAGCGGCGGTGACAGTGCGATGACATCGCCGGTGACGCGCACCAGCAGGCCGCCCTCGTGGAAACAGCGCTCGAAGACGTCGTAACCGCGCGCGCCCGGGGCGCCGTCGCGTGGTGCCAGTTCGATCGCGCCGATCAGGCCGATGTTGCGGATGTCGATCACATGCGGCGAGCCGCGCAGGCCGTGCAATGCGTCTTCCCACTGCGGGCCAAGCGTGATCGCGCGCGTGAACAGCTCTTCCTCGGCATAGGTGTCCAGCGTGGCGATCGCCGCTGCACAGGCCAGCGGATGGCCGGAATAGGTGTAGCCGTGAAAGAGCTCGATCGCGTTTTGCGGCCCGTGCATGAAGGCATCGTGGATCGCATCGGCCACCAGCACCGCGCCCATCGGCACGGTGCCGCTGGTCAGGCCCTTGGCGGCGGTGATGATGTCCGGGATGACGCCGAAGCGCTGTGCGGCGAAGGCGTCGCCCACGCGGCCGAAGCCGGTGATCACCTCGTCGAACACCAATACAATGCCGTGGCGGTCGCAGATGGCGCGCAACCGCTGCAGGTAGCCCTCCGGCGGCAGGATCACACCGGCCGAACCGGACACCGGTTCGACGAAAACCGCCGCGATGGTGGACGCATCGTGCAAGGTGATCAGCCGTTCCAGATCGTCGGCCAGTTCCGCGCCATGCACAGGCAGCCCGCGCGCGTAGGCGTTGTGCTGCAGATCCAGCGTATGCGGCAAATGGTCGGTGCCGGCCAGCAATGGGCCGAACCACTTGCGGTTGTTGGGCAGCCCGCCGATCGACATGCCGCCGAAGCCGACCCCGTGGTAGGCCTTCTCGCGACCGATGAAGCGGGTGCGCTGGCCTTCGCCGCGCAGCCGGTGGTAGGCAAGCACGATCTTCATCGCGCTATCCACCGCTTCCGAGCCGGAGTTGGTGAAGAACACATGGCCCAGGCCCGGCGGGGCGATTGCGGCCAACCGCTGCGCCAGCACGAAGGGCAGCGGCGAGCCCATCTGGAAGGTCGGCGCGAAATCCAGCGTGCCGGCCTGGTCGCGGATGGCTGCCACGATGCGCTCGCGGCTATGTCCTGCATTGCAGCACCACAGGCCTGCCGTGCCGTCCAGAATCTGGCGTCCTTGGACATCGCGGTAATACATGCCCTGCGCCGAGGCCAGCAGGCGAGGCCGTGCCTTGAACTGGCGATTGGCGGTGAACGGCATCCAGAAGGCATCCAGCTGCGTCGGTGCCTGCAGCGCATCGGCGGCATCGCTGGGAAGGTGGTCGGGCATGGCAGGCTCCGTCGTTCGGGATCGCCCGACTGTACGCAGCTGGCGCCTGGGCCGTCACCTGAGACGCCCGCAGACGCACAGCAAGCAGGCGCGTCGTGCATCCCCCGGTCGAGCGACACCAGGACTGGACCATGCCAGCACGTGCCGCAGTGCTGCGCGTACAGCCGGTGCCGGGAGCGGTTTCGCGACGCGGTTGGCGAAGTGCGGACGGACTAGTCAATTAGTCGCAGCTGCGGCCGCTAACCCCAAGGCACGCTTACGCGACATGGGTATCGGCGGCGCTTTGCAACACTGCAAGGCGCTGGAGAGCATTGCAAACAGGCAAGGATCGCCGATGATGCGCCAGACGACCGCCAGTTGGGCCTGGTCGGTGTCGCTGCCCATATCGCAACGCGTTATTTGATTGCAGCTATCAATCGTATTCGGAACGGCCGACAGGACGTCGCCATCGCCCGCCAGGCGTTGGTGGTGAGTCCTGTCAGCCGTGCTTTCGCAGTTCATCGTTGTCTTTTTGGGGGAAATGAGAATGACGCAAGGGTCCACCGTGGCGACAGCCAGCGGCGCAGACGCCGGTCTACTGTCCAAGGAGCGCATCATTGCGCGGCCGGGGTTCAATCGTTGGTTGGTACCGCCGGCAGCATTGGCGATCCACCTGTGCATCGGCATGGCTTACGGCTTCAGCGTGTTCTGGCTGCCGTTGTCCAAGGCGCTGGGCATCACCGAGTCGATCGCGTGCCCGGCCGATATGGGCCTGTTCGCGCGCATGGTGGCCACCACCTGCGACTGGAAGATCAGCGAACTGCAGTGGATGTACACGCTGTTCTTCGTGTTGCTGGGTTGCTCGGCAGCAATCTGGGGCGGCTGGCTGGAACGGGCCGGCCCGCGCAAGGCCGGCGTGGTCTCGGCGCTGTGCTGGTGCGGTGGGCTGGTGATCTCGGCGGTGGGCATCCACTTCCATCAGATCTGGATGCTGTGGCTGGGCTCGGGTGTGATCGGCGGTATCGGCCTGGGTCTGGGCTACATCTCGCCGGTGTCGACCTTGATCAAGTGGTTCCCGGACCGTCGCGGTATGGCGACGGGCATGGCGATCATGGGCTTTGGCGGCGGCGCGATGATCGGCAGCCCGTTGGCCGATGCGCTGATGCGCCATTTTGCGACCCCCACCTCGGTGGGCGTGATGGAAACCTTCCTGGTGATGGCGGCGCTGTACTTCGTCTTCATGATGGCAGGCGCGTTCGGTTATCGCGTGCCGCCGAGCGGCTGGACCCCGGCCGGCTGGACCGCGCCGGTGGCCAGCAGCAATGCCATGATCACCGCCAACCACGTGCACGTGAAAAAGGTCTGGGGCATCCCCCAGTTCTGGTTGCTGTGGGGCGTGTTGTGCCTGAACGTCTCGGCCGGTATTGGTGTGATCGGCATGTCCTCGCCGATGTTGCAGGAAGTGTTCGGTGGCCGTCTGATCGGCGTGGATGTGGGCTTCGCCAGCCTGGATCCGACCCAACTGGCCAGCATCGCGGCCATCGCGGCCGGCTTCACCGGGTTGCTCAGCCTGTTCAACATCGGCGGCCGGTTCTTCTGGGCCAGCATGTCCGACAAGCTCGGCCGCAAGAACACCTATACGCTGTTCTTCGTACTGGGCATCTGCCTGTACGCAGCGGCTCCGTCGGCTGGCGGCATCGGCGGCATCGCGCTGTTCGCGGGCATCTTCTGCATCATCCTGTCGATGTACGGCGGCGGCTTCGCCACCATTCCGGCGTATCTGGCCGACCTGTTCGGTACCCAGATGGTCGGTGCCATCCACGGCCGGCTGCTGACCGCCTGGGCGACCGCCGGCATCCTGGGCCCGGTGGTGGTGGGTTACATGCGCGAATACCAGCTGGCCCATGGCAGCCCGCCGTCACAGGTCTACAACACCACCATGTACATCCTTGCCGGCATGCTCGTGCTTGGCCTGATCTGCAATCTGTTGGTGCGCCCGGTGGCCGCGCGTCACTTCATGACGCCCGACGAACTGGCACGCGAAAAGCAGCTGGCGCACGAAAAGGTCGACCGCACCGGGCACGGGGTGATTCCACCGGAACAAATGGCACGCATCGGTCATGGCGGCAATCCCGTCCTGGTCGCGTTTGCGTGGCTGGCGGTGGGTATCCCGATGCTGTTCGGTATCTGGGTCACGCTGCAAAAAGCCTTCGTGCTGTTCCATTGAGATGAGATGACCAGTCCGTCTTCCCGCTCCGTGCGTCCCGGCAGTGTGGTGCGCACGGTCCGTCGCCATCGCGGCGGCCGCAGCGCCACGGTGCAGGATATGGTGGCGGCCGAAATGCCGGTCGCCTTCATCTACAACGGCGTGCCGTTCGCGGTGATGATGGCCACGCCGGAGGACCTGGAGGATTTCGCACTCGGGTTCTCATTGAGCGAAGGCATCGTCGATCACGCGCAGGACTTGCGCGTGATCGCGGTGGAGACGTTTCTGGAAGGCGCTTCGCTGCAGATCGAAATCCCGCCCGAGCGGGCAGCCGCGTTGCACCAGCGGCGGCGCAATCTGGACGGGCGCAGCGGTTGCGGGGTGTGCGGCAACGAGTCCATCGAAGCGGTGCTGCGTGTGCCGCCGGTGCTGCAATCGTCCCTGCAGATCGACGTGGATGCCTTGGCGCATGCGTTGGATGCGCTGCACGCACGGCAGCCCATCGCCGCGCAGACCGGCGCCGTGCACGCGGCCGGTTGGGCCGATGCGCAGGGCAATGTGCAGCTGGTCCGCGAAGACGTGGGCCGGCATAACGCCTTGGATAAAGTGATCGGTGCATTGGCGCGCGCGCGCATCGATGCATCGCACGGGTTTGCGGTGGTCACCAGCCGCGCCAGCTTTGAGATGGCCATGAAAGCCGCGCAGGCCCGAATTCCGCTGCTCGCAGCGATTTCGGCGCCTACTGCGCTGGCGATCAGCCTGGCCGAAAGTGCGGGACTGACCCTGATCGGGTTTGCCCGCGATCACGATTGTGTCGTTTACAGCCATCCGCAGCGCCTGGATCTGGGCGTTGCCGTGGGAGAGCCCGCATGAGCAAGAAAACCATCAAGCAGTACGACAATCCCGCGGGCGGCTGGGGCGCATTGCGCTCGGTGGCCAAGCACCTGATGGAACAGGACATCGCCGTGCAGGGCGCCAAGACGCTGCTGCACGCCAACCAGCCGGACGGCTTCGACTGCCCCGGTTGCGCCTGGCCGGATCGCGACCATACGTCCACCTTCGAATTCTGCGAAAACGGCGCCAAGGCCGTGGCGGCCGAGTCCACCGCACGTCGCGCCGGGCCGGAGCTGTTCGCTTCGCACACCGTCAGCCTGCTGTCGCAATACAGCGACTACTGGCTGGAAGGGCAGGGTCGACTGACCCACCCGATGCGCTACGACGCTGCGAGCGATCACTACGTGCCGGTGAGCTGGGACGATGCCTTTGCGCAGATCGCGCGGCATCTCAATGGCCTGGCAACGCCGGATGAGGCGATCTTCTACACCTCCGGGCGTACCAGCAACGAGGCAGCGTTCTTGTATCAGTTGTTCGTGCGCGAGTTCGGCACCAACAACTTCCCCGATTGCTCCAACATGTGCCACGAGCCCTCCGGCACGGCGCTGCGTTCGCAGATCGGCGTGGGCAAGGGCACGGTGTCGCTGCACGATTTCGAGCTGGCCGACGCCATCTTCATCTTCGGGCAGAACCCGGGCACCAATCACCCGCGGATGCTGGGCGAGTTGCGTCAGGCCTCCAAGCGCGGTGCGGCGATTGCGGCGTTCAACCCGCTGCGCGAGCGCGGGCTGGAAAAGTTCGCCGACCCCCAGGACAAGCTGGAGATGTTGCACAACGGTTCCACGCGCATCGCTTCGGATTATTTCCAGCTCAAGATCGGCGGCGACCTGGCTGCGGTGAAGGGCATCATCAAGCATGTGCTGGAGCGCGATGCGCAGGCGCAGCGCGATGGTACGCCGCGCTTGCTGGACCTGGAGTTCATCCAGGCGCACACCGCCAATTTCGAGGCCTTCGCTGCCGACGTGCATGCGGAAAGCTGGGACACCATCGTCGAAGAATCCGGGCTGGACGAAACTGCGCTGCGCAAAGCCGGCGAGATCTATCTCAATGCCGAGCGCGTGATTGCCTGCTGGGGCATGGGGATCACCCAGCACAAGCATTCGGTGGCGACCATCCACATGATCACCAACCTGCTGCTGCTGCGCGGCAACCTGGGCCGTCCCGGCGCGGGCGTCTGCCCGGTGCGCGGGCACAGCAACGTGCAGGGCGACCGCACGATGATGATCTATGAAAAGCCGCCGGCCGCGTTCCTGGACAAGCTGCAATCGGTGTTCGGTTTCGCGCCGCCACGCGCAGACGGGTTCGATACCGTGGGTGCGATCGAGGCGATGCTGGATGGGCGCGGCAAGGTGTTCTTCGCGATGGGTGGCAACTTTGCTGCCGCCACGCCGGATACCGATGCCACGCACCGCGCGTTGCGCAACTGCGAATTGACCGTGCATGTCACCACCAAGCTCAATCGCAGCCACTTGGTGCATGGGCGCGATGCGTTGATCCTGCCGTGTTTGGGGCGCACCGAGATCGACATCCAGGATGCCGGCTCGCAAGGCGTGACGGTGGAAGATTCGATGAGCATGGTGCACCTGTCGGCCGGCATCAATCCGCCGGCCTCGCCGGACCTGCTGTCGGAGCCGGCGATCGTGGCGCGCATGGCCGAAGCCACGTTGGGCGCACGCAGCGCGATCCGCTGGCGTTGGCTGGTAGGCGATTACGACCGCGTGCGCGATCTCATCGCGCAGGTGTTCCCGGACTTTGCCGGTTTCAACGAGCGCGTGCGTACGCCGGGTGGGTTCCGTCTGTCCAACACCGCCCGCGATCGCCAGTGGGTGACGCCGGAACAACGCGCGGTGTTCAAGCCGCATGCGGTGCCCACCGACAACCCCATCCATCGCGCGCGTCGTGGCCACGCCGAGCAGATGGTGTTTACGCTGGCCACCACGCGTTCGCACGATCAATACAACACCACCATTTATGGGTTGGACGACCGCTATCGCGGCGTGTTCGGCGAGCGCCGTGTGCTGTTCATCAATGGGGCGGACATCGCGGCATTGAACATGAAGGCGGGCGATTGGGTTGACCTGGAAAGCCTGTGCGAGGACGGCGTGCGCCGCGAGGCGCGGCGTTTCCTGTTGGTGGACTACAACATCCCGCGCGGCTGCCTGGCCGCGTACTACCCGGAAACCAACGCGCTGGTGCCGTTGTCCAGTTTCGCCGACGAGGCGCGTACGCCGACCTCCAAGTCGATTCCGGTGATCGTGCTGCCGCACCGCGCCGAAACCGCTGATGCGGCACCGCGCGATATCGGAGCGGTGCTTGTCCGCTGATCCACAGCTCACCGTGCAGCTGCTGCGTGTGCTTGCCGACGCGCCCGATGGCGTGTCGCTGGCGCGGCTATGCAAGCACCTGGGCGTGCGGATGAGCGTGCTGCTGCGCACGCTCGCCTGGTTGGGGACGGCGAACCTGGACGGTCAACCGGGTCCGGATTGGGTGCGCGTGGAAGATCGCGGCGAGCGGCAATGTGCGGTGCTGACGCCAGTTGGTTTGGCCGAGCATGCGCGGCAAGCCGCGGCGCAGGCGCCGTAGGGCGGCTGCGCGAGTCATTGCCGCTTTGATGAGGATCTGGCGGTCTACGGATTTGGCATCCATTGACGGGCGAAGGTCGAAAGCTTCGACGGTCGAGTGCGCGGTGTGCTTGTTGAAGAACGGGGGCAGCGTGTCGCTGCTTGCCTTATTGGAAGCTTTGTAGACCGACCAACTCAACTGGTCCTTGCCCGCCCACCGTCGCGGGATCCTTGGCGGCATGGATGCCGCCACGGAGCCACAAGGACGTACGTGCGGCGTGTCCTGCGATGGTGGGCGGGCAAGGCCCTGCAGCAAACGCGAAGGCCCCACACCTTGCAGGCTGAGCAGTCGACGATCTCCGGCTACGATTTGCCGACACTGCTGCGAACATCTGGTTCAAGACGAGTGGGACACGATCTACAGCACCGTCAGTCACGCCTGTAACTTTTCACCACCCGGTTCGCCTGCGCAAAGCAGTGCTGTGATCTGCCAGAATCGGCCGTCTTGTTTTTCTGGATGTCGATCAACGATGACTGCCGCCGCGCCGCTCGCCACACCCACCAATTCACCCGCGCGCGTGCTGTTCGCCAGCCTGATCGGCACCACCATCGAGTTCTTCGATTTCTATATCTACGCCACCGCCGCAGTGCTGGTGTTCCCCACACTGTTCTTTCCCGCCGGCGATGGCAGTGCGGCGATGCTGCAGTCGTTGGCCACCTTTGCGGTGGCGTTTGTCGCGCGGCCAGTGGGATCGGCGGTGTTCGGTCACTTCGGCGACCGGGTAGGGCGCAAGGCCACGCTGGTGGCGGCGCTGCTGACGATGGGGTTGTCCACCGTGGCGATCGGCCTGCTGCCCAGTTACGCGCAGATCGGTGTATTTGCGCCCGCATTGCTGGCGCTGTGCCGCTTCGGCCAGGGGTTGGGGCTGGGCGGCGAATGGGGCGGGGCCGTGCTGCTGGCCACCGAGAACGCGCCGCCGGGCAAGCGCGTGTGGTACGGCATGTTTCCGCAACTGGGCGCGCCGCTGGGGTTTTTGTTGTCCACTGGCACCTTTCTGGGCATGGGCGCAGTGCTGGACGATGCGCAGTTCATGCAGTGGGGCTGGCGCGTGCCGTTTTTGGCCAGTGCCTTGCACGTACTGACGGGGCTGTGGGTACGCCTGAGCATCACCGAGACGCCAGATTTCCAGAGGACGCTGGACCGCAAGACGCGTGTCAGGCTGCCGCTGGGCACCGTGGTCTGGCAGCATTGGCCGGCACTGATCGTCGGCACGCTGGGCGCGTTCGCCACCTTCGTGCTGTTTTATCTGATGACGGTCTTTGCACTGGGCTATGGCACCAAGACGCTGGGTTACGACAAGGAACAATTCCTGTTGTTGCAGATGGCCGGCATCGTGTTTTTTGCGCTGGGCATTCCGTTGTCGGCCAAGTTTGGCGACCGGCACGGCGCGCCGCTGGCGATGATGCTGGCCAGCATCGCCATCGTGGCATTCGGCCTGGCGTTTGCGCCGCTGTTCCAGGCCAGCCACCCGTTGCAGGTGCTGGCGTTCCTGTCGCTAGGGTTTTTCTTCATGGGCCTGACCTATGGTCCCTGCGGCACGCTGCTGGCCGAGCTGTATCCCACCGAGGTGCGCTACACCGGCGCGTCGCTGTCGTTCAATCTGGCCAGCATCCTGGGTGCGGCGCCGGCGCCCTACGTGGCCACGCAACTGGCGGCCAGTTACGGCGTGCAATCGGTGGGGTATTACCTGGGCGGGGCGGCGGTGCTGAGCCTGGTCGCGCTGGTAGTGGCGCGGCGCTGGCGTCGCTGACCGGAGATCGCGACGGTTTATGGAGTGTCCGGATCGTGCAGCAGCACGGCGGCGCACGATGACGCGATACCAGGCACGCCTCAGTGCGCTGCCGCAGCGCCGTGCTGCTGATCTGGCTTCTAGCCGAAGATCCGCTTGAGCGTGCGGCCCAGCCAGCCACCGTGCTGATGGGTGCGCGAAAACCGGTCCAGGTGTGCGATCACCTGCGGTGCGTAGGCCTGATCGTCGCCGCGAATATGGTTGAACAGCCAGCGCGAGAGCATGTTGCGCAGCTCGTCGCTGACGTCTTCGCCGGCCTGGAAGCGCAGGCGGTATTCGCCGACCCGTTTGCCGAATACCGCGTGCACGCGCTGGTGCGCCTGGCTGAAGGGATAGCCCGCTTCCTGCATCAATTCTTCTTCGAAGGCGAAGTGCGAGAGCGTGTAATCGATCAGTTCGTCGATCACCTCCGCCACTGCCAGTTGCTGCAGACTGGTCTGCGCAACATGCAGCTGATTGATCATGTCCACAATGCGCCGGTGTTGATGATCGATCACCTCGATCCCGGTGTTGAGGTCGTCCTGCCAGACCAGCAGTGCCATCGAAGTCCCTTGCCCAATGCGATGGGCATACGGTAAGCCACGCGCGCCGGCCGGGCGTTGATCTGGATCAAGGCATGTCGGCAGGCGCGTCATCCGCACGCGCCGCTTGGGCCTGCAGACGATGCGGGATCAGCTTGCCAGACGCACCTGGTTACGGCCGCCGGCCTTGGCCAGATACAGGTGCTTGTCCGCTTCGTTCAGCAGGTAATGCAGCGACTGGTCGCTTTCGCTGGCGATGCATACGCCGATGCTCACCGTCATGCTCAACGTCTCGTCTCCCACGCGCACGCGCAGGGCGCTGATGCGCTCGCGCAGGGTTTCGAAATAGCTGGTGGCGTTGGCGGCATCCAGCCCGGGCACCAACAGGCAGAATTCTTCGCCACCGAAGCGTGCGACCAGATCTTGCGGCCGCGCATGCCCGGACACCGACGCGGCCACCGCACGCAACGCTTGGTCGCCGGCTTCATGGCCCCAGGTGTCGTTGATGTGCTTGAAATGGTCGATATCCACCATCGCGGCGGTCACCGTCTGGTCCTCCAACAACAGCTTTGGAATGACCCGTTGGCTCTGTTCCAGAAAATAGCGCCGGTTGGGCAGGCCGGTGAGGAAGTCGCGGGTGGCAAGATCCTGCAGCGTGCCGATCAGTTCCAACTGGTCCACGTTCTGCGACACGCGGCAGAAGAATTCTTCGCGCGAAAAGGGTTTGCGCAGGAAGTCGTTGGCGCCGTTCTTCAGGAAACGCGGGATCAGCGACGAATCGCTGTTGCCGGATATGCCGATCACCGCCACCTTGTCGCGCGAGCGGATCGCGCGCAGCCGGCGGGTGAATTCCACGCCATCCATTCCAGGCATTTCCTGGTCGACGATGGTCAGGCGAATGTCGGGGTCGCGTTCGATCGCGTCCAGCCCGGCAGCGCCGTCGGCCGCCAGCACCACGCGGTAGCCGTACATCGACAGCAGGGCGCCGGCATAGGTGCGTGCCGACAGCGAATCGTCCACCACCAGGGCGGCGATCCGGCGATTGCGCTCCAGGCGCTGCACCAGCCATGCCAGGTACTCGATGCTGCCCGGTGCATTTTTCAGCACGTAATCGATGATCTGCTGCTGCAGCACGCGCTGGCGCAGGTCTTCGTCGTACACGCCGCTGACCACCACGGTGGGCAGTTTGCGCGAGAGAAAGAATTCCACGACCTTGTCGCGGTCGCCATCGACCAGCACCAGGCCGGTGAGGACCAGAAACCAGCCGTCCTCTTCGTCCAATACACGCGCCGCTTCGGCCAGGGTCGAGACGACCGTGACCGGGAGTTCCACGCGTTGCTCGATGGCTTCGCGCAGCATGCTGGTGAACGTGCGCGAGTTCTCCACCAACAGCACCCGCTGCGGTAGGACTGCACTTTCACTATTGCGATGTAGGGTACCTGGGGACATCGGCTGGCCGTCTGGATCGAACCGTCAGGTCAGCTAACGGCCCTGCTCGCCAAAACTTGAGCACCACGTTCCAAAGCGTGGCGGTCACCACAGCGCATCGCGCAGCCGATACCAGCTCATCGCCGCCACCAGCAGCGGGGTCCGCAGCCGCTGCCCGCCAGGGAACGGGCGGTGGCCGATGCGTTCGAACACGTCCAGGCGCCGGCTCTGGCCGGCGATGGCCTCGGCAATGACCTGGCCGGCCAGGCCGGTGGCAGCCACGCCATGTCCGGAAAAGCCCTGTGCGAAGTACAGGTTGGGCGCCAGCCGGCCCCAGTGCGGTGCACGGTTGCGCGAGATGTCCACGTAGCCGCCCCACAGCGTTTCCAGCGGCACAGCGTGCAGCTGCGGAAATACCGTGTGCATGCGCCGGGTCATCAGGCGCTGCAAGCCCGCAGGCGGACGCGAGGAGTAACTGGCACGCCCGCCGAACAGCAGGCGGTGATCGGCACTGAGCCGATAGTAATCCAGTGCCCAGTTGGTATCGGCTACCGCCATGTCGTTGGCGATCAGGGCGCGCGCACGCGCTTGTCCCAATGGCGGCGTGGCGCCGACATAGGTGCCGACCGGCATGATGCGCTGCTCCAGGGGCGGGGCGATGCCGTGCAGCAGCGCATTGCCGGCGATCACGCCGAACGCGGCGGTCACGCTGCCGTGGGCGGTATGCATCACCACGCGCGCCCCGGGTTGCTGCCTGGTCACGGCCGAATCTTCGTAGATGCGCACGCCGGCGGCCAGCGCGGCCCGTGCCAGGCCCAATGCATAGGCCAGCGGATGCAGATGGCCGCTGGCGGGGTCGAACATGGCCCCCAGGTACAGCGGGCTGTCCAGCATTTGGCGGGTGCGTGCGCGGTCCCACCACTGCAGCGGGTAGTCGTAGCGTTCGGCCATGCGCACGATGCCGTGCTGCAGCGCCCGTACCTGACGCGGCTTCAGCGGCACATGCGCGTGGCCGTCGCGCCAGTCGCAGGCGATGGCATGGCCGGCGATGCGTGCGCGCAGCAGGCGCATGCCGTCGCGCGAGAAATCGAACAACAGGCGAGCATCGTCGTTGCCGACCAGCGCTTCCAGCGTTTCCTGCTCGCACCCGTAGCCAACGATGGCCTGGCCGCCATTGCGCCCTGACGCGCCCCAGCCCACACGCCGGGCTTCCAGCACGGTGACGGCGTAACCGGCCTCGGCCAGCGCCAGCGCAGCGGTGAGGCCGGTATAGCCACCGCCGAGAATGCAGACGTCGGCGTGCTCGGCGCCTTGCAGGCGCGATTGTTGGGGTAGGGCTGGCGTGCTGCGTGCGTACCAGCTGTCCGGATACCCGTTGCCCGGCGAGTTGCTGTGCGGCAGTGGCGCGTGCGGGCGAGCCATCACACGGTGCGCAGGTACCGCGCGTAATCCAGGTCCGGTACCTGCGCCTGGTAGTCGAGCAGCTCGCGTTGTTTCTGCTGGCCGAATACGTGCTGGAACTGCGTGCCGAACTGCTCGCCGATGAAGTCGCTGCCGAGGAACGCATCCACCGCGCCTTGCCAGCTGCGTGGGGCGAACACCGACTGTGCGTACGCATTGCCGGTGACCGGCGCGGTGGGTTCGGCCGGCTGCCGCAGGCCGTCCAGCATCGCGGCCAGCACGGCTGCAGCGGCCAGATATGGGTTGGCATCGGCGCCGGCAATGCGGTGTTCGATGCGGGTGTTGTGCGCATCGCTGTGCGGGATGCGCAGTGCCACGGTACGGTTGTTGAAGCCCCAGCTCGCATCCAGCGGCACGAACGCATTGCTGACGAAGCGGCGATAGCTGTTGGCATGCGGGGCGAACATCAAGAGCGAGGCATCTGCATGCCGCTGTAGCCCGGCGATGGCGTGGCGTAGCGACTGCGCAGGCGCGTCGGCGGCGCTGGCCAGCACGTTGTGCCCGGCGGCATCGAGCAGGCTCACATGCACATGCAAACCGCTGCCGGCCTGGCCGGGGAAAGGCTTGGCCATGAAACTGGCTAGCTTGCCCCGTTGCTGCGCAATGGCCTTGATGGTGCGCTTGAGCAGAACCGCCTCGTCGCAGGCGGCCACCGCATCGGCACGGTGTTGCAGATTGATTTCGAACTGGCCGGGTGCGTACTCGGCCACGGCGGTGTCGGCCGGAATGCCTTGCTGTCTGCAAGCGACGGTGACCGCATCGGTGAAGCCACGCTGGTCGTCCAGATCCTGCAGCGAATATACCTGCGTGCTGTCGCTGCGTTCGCCGGTGATCGGGTCGCGCGGGGTTTGCGGGCGCCCCTGCGCATCGGCCACCGCATCGAACAGATAGAACTCAAGCTCTACGGCGATGACCGGGGTCAGGCCGAGTGCGCCAAACCCCTGCAGCACGCGCTGCAACACCGCCCGCGGGGCGACTTCGAACAGCCCGCCTTCGGGTGTGTGCATCGCCAGCAACAGCTGCGCCATCGGCCGTGGCGCCCAGGGCACCAGTCGTAGCGAGCCTTCGATCGGCCGGCAGATGCGGTCGGCGTCGCCGATCGCGTAGCCAAGACCGGTTTCTTCCACGGTGTTGCCGGTGATGTCGGTGGCGATCAGCGACATCGGCAGGCACACGCCGTCGCGATACACCTTGCTCAGCGCATCGGCGGTTACGCGCTTGCCGCGCAGCACGCCATTGGTGTCGGGCAATAACAGATCGACAGACTCGCACCCGGCGATGCGAGAGAGGGTGTGGGCATCGGCAGCGGGCAGGGACGCGACGGAAGTCTCGGAAGCCATGGGCAACACCTGCGAAGTCGCCGCGCAGCGTAGCAAAGCGCGCGTGAGCAATCGCAAGCGCACTGGCGCGCCTGGCAATGCCGGCGATGGCGCGGTAACTTCGACCGTATCGACGTTCCACCCAACGCATCGGATCTTTGCGCATGGCTGTCGTTCCGCTGGTCGGCCTGCCGACCGATCGCATCCTGCAAGGGCCTCATCCGTTCCTGGCCGCCGGCGAGAAGTACATCCGCGCGGTGGTCGAGGCGGCCGGTGCGATGCCGGTGCTGTTGCCCAGCCTGCAGCCGGCATTGGATGCGGGCGCGTGGCTGGAGCGGCTGGATGGGCTGCTGTTGACCGGAGCGGTCAGCAATGTGGAGCCGCATCACTACAGCGACGAGCCCAGTTGGGAAGGCAACCCGCACGACCCGGCGCGCGATGCCACCAGCCTTGCGCTGATCCCGCAGGCGCTTGCGCGTGGCCTGCCGGTGCTGGCGATCTGCCGCGGGCTGCAGGAAGTCAACGTGGCCTTGGGCGGGCGCCTGCATCAGCGCGTGCACGACGTGCCCGGCCTGGCCGATCACCGGGAGGACCCGGGCACACCGATAGACACGCAATACGGTCCGGCGCATGTGGTGCACCTGCATCCCGGCGGTTGGCTGGCGGGCATGAGCGACAGCGCCCAGGTGTGGGTCAATTCCCTGCACGGGCAGGGAATTGCCACGCTGGCCGAGGGCTTGCTGATCGAAGCCACCGCGCCGGACGGTCTGATCGAAGCGTTCCACGGCCCCGGCCCGGGCTTTCTGCTGGCGGTGCAATGGCATCCGGAATGGCGTGTCACACAGCATCCGTTCTACCGTGCCATCTTTCAGGCCTTCGGCGAGGCCTGTCGCCAATACGCCGCGCGACGCGGCAAGTGAGGTTGCATGTCCATCCGCACACGTTCGCGCAAGACCACGTCCACGCAGCCGGAGAGCGCGCTGCGCCGCTGGCTCAAGGAGCGCAGCATCACCGAGGTGGAATGCCTGGTGCCGGACATCACCGGCAACGCCCGCGGCAAGATCATTCCCGCCGACAAGTTCTCGCACGATTACGGCACGCGCCTGCCGGAAGGCATCTTCGCCACTACCGTGACCGGCGATTTCCCGGACGACTACTACGCGCTGACCTCGCCATCGGATTCGGACATGCATCTGCGCCCGGACGCCAGCACCGTGCGCATGGTGCCGTGGGCGGCAGACCCCACTGCGCAGGTCATCCACGACTGCTATACCAAGGATGGCCAGCCGCACGAACTTGCCCCGCGCAACGTGCTGCGCCGCGTGCTGGATGCCTATGCCCAGGCCGAGCTGCAACCGGTGGTGGCGCCAGAGCTGGAATTCTTCCTGGTGCAGAAAAACACCGACCCCGACTTCCCGCTGTTGCCGCCGGCCGGGCGCTCGGGGCGGCCGGAAACGGCGCGGCAGTCGTACTCGATCGACGCAGTCAACGAGTTCGACCCCATCCTGGACCTGATGTACGACTATTGCGATGCGATGGAACTGGACGTGGACACGCTGATCCACGAATCCGGCGCCGCGCAGTTGGAAGTCAACTTCACCCATGCCGACCCGATGTCGCGCGCGGACCAGGTGTTCCTGTTCAAGCGCACCATGCGCGAAGCCGCGCTGCGGCACGGTGTGTATGCCACGTTCCTGGCCAAGCCAATGGAAACCGAGCCAGGCAGTGCGATGCATATCCACCAGAGCCTGCTGCATGCCGGCACCGGCAAGAACGTGTTCAGCGGCAAGCGCGAGGGCGGTTTCAGCGATACCTTCGCGCATTATCTGGGTGGCCTGCAGAAATACATCCCGATGGCGATGGGCCTGCTGGCGCCCAACGTCAATTCTTACCGGCGGTTGATGTTCGGCGAGGTGTCGCCGAGCAATGTGCTGTGGGGCTTCGACAACCGCACCTGCGGGCTGCGCGTGCCCATCGATGTGCCGCAGAACATGCGGGTGGAAAGCCGCTTCGCCGGCTCCGACGCCAACCCGTATCTGGCCATGGCCGCGACGCTGGCCTGCGGGTTATTGGGGATCGGCGAAAAGCTCGAGCCGACCGCGCCGATCAGCAGCAATGGCAAGGAGCAAGGCTACGATTTGCCGCGCTCGCTGGGCGAGGCGCTAGATGAGCTGGAAGGCTGCCAGGCGTTGCAGGAGATGTTGGGGCGGCGGTTCGTGCGTGCGTACATCTCGGTGAAGCGAAAAGAGTACGAGACGTTTTTCCGGGTCATCAGTTCGTGGGAACGGGAGTTCCTGCTGTTGAATGTGTGAGCTGCGTGATTGAGACCCGTGCCGAGCGGTTTCCTTCTCCCGTCGGGAGAAGGTGCCCGAAGGGCGGATGAGGGCGACTTTGGCGGCAGTTGAAGTTCTCGAGGCCTACCTGTTTGCCCGGCGTGCAAGGGATTGGCCGGGCGATCTGCAAAGCCATCCACGGTCCGGCAACAGGGCCTGGGTATGCTGGTAACTCCTCATGCGCGGAGCAGGTCGTGGATCCTTCGGTGCTCAAGGCGTTGCAGCAGCTCGACGCCGCCCATCATCTGCATCCGTTCAACGACAATGCGGCGTTGGCGCAGAAGGGCACGCGCATCCTGACGCGCGGTGAGGGCGTGTACGTGTGGGATGCCGATGGCAACCAGTTGCTGGATGCGTTCGGCGGATTGTGGTGCGTCAATGTCGGCTATGGGCGCAAGGAACTGGCGCAGGCAGCGGCAAGGCAGATGGAGCAGCTGGCGTACTACAACAGCTTTTTCCAGTGCACCACCGAGCCCACCATTCAGTTGGCGGCCAAGCTGGCGGAGTTGGCGCCGGGCGATCTGAATCATGCGTTCTTCGCCAACTCCGGGTCCGAGGCCAACGACACCATCCTGCGCCTGGTGCGGCATTTCTGGGCCGTGCAGGGGCAGCCGCAAAAACGCATCTTCATCGGCCGCCATGATGGTTATCACGGCACCACCATGGCCGGCGCCAGCCTGGGAGGCATGAGGGGAATGCATCAGCAGGGCGGGTTGCCGATTGCCGATATCCACCACGTCGCACCGCCGTATCACTTCGGCGATGGCGGGGAGATGGATCCGGAGGAATACGGGTTGCTGGCGGCACGTCGTCTGGAAGACAAGATTCTGGAACTCGGGCCGGATAACGTCGCCGCTTTTATCGGCGAGCCGATCATGGGCGCGACCGGCGTCTACATCCCACCGCGCAGTTACTGGCCGGAAATCGAGCGGATCTGCCGGCGCTACGACGTCTTGCTGGTCGCCGATGAAGTGATCTGCGGTTTCGGGCGTACTGGCGAATGGTTCGGTGCGGAGTATTTCGGCTTCCAGCCCGACGTGATGACGCTGGCCAAAGGCATCACTTCCGGCTACATCCCGTTGGCGGCAGCCATGTTCAACGACCGCGTGGCCGGTGTGCTCAAGACCCAAGGCGGCGAGCTGGCGCACGGTGGCACCTACGCCGGGCATCCGGTGTGCGCGGCGGTGGCGCTGGAAAACCTGCGCCTGCTGCAGGACGAGGGCATTGTCGAGACCGCGCGCACACAGGTTGCGCCATACCTGGCGCAGCGCTGGGCCGCGCTGGGCGAGCACCGCTTGGTCGGCGAGGCACGCATCGCCGGGCTGGTCGGGGCGCTGGAACTGGTGCCGGACAAACAGCGTCGCGGTGCGTATTTCCCAAGACGCGGGCGGGTAGGGGCGATGTGTCGCGATTTCGCGCTGCGCCGCGGTCTGATCCTGCGCGCGACCTACGATGCCATGCTGCTGTCGCCGCCGTTGATCATCACCCCCGCGCAGGTCGATGAATTGTTCGACAAGGCCTGGGCCGCGCTGGACGACACTGCGCAGGCGCTGGGCCGATAGCTCCCGCACAACCGGTCCCACTGCACGGCAGCGGGCCGCGACGAGGACGAGGACGAGTACGACCAAGCATGCGCACACATCGGTGCCATCGCGGCGGCTGCCGCGCTCGCCAGCCGGCAAGGCCTCTCTGTGCCGGCCTCGCTGCGCTGGGCAAATCCGGGCGTGGTGGGTAGGCTGGGAAGAGCCCGGATTCGAGACCGGCCGCCCCATCGCGCTGCCTGGAGACCCACATGACGCTGCGACTGCTCGCCCTGACGCTGTCCATCACCCTGTTGTCCGGCTGTGGCGGCGCTGGCGCGCCCGGCAGCGCCGACGCGCAGGCCAAGGTGCTCAACGTCTACAACTATTCCGATTACATCGCCGAAGACACCATTCCCGCGTTCGAAAAGAGCACCGGCATCAAGGTGACCTACGACGTCTTCGACAGCGACGAAATGGTGGAAACCAAGTTGCTGGCCGGCGGCAGCGATTACGACGTGGTGGTGCCCACGCTGAACTTCTTCGGCCGGCAGATCCAGGCCGGCGTCTTCCTGCCGCTGGACAAGAGCAAGATCCCCAATCTGGTCAATCTGGATCCGGACGTGATGCGCCGCATCGCCGCGCAGGACCCGAACAACGCCTATGGCGTGCCGTACATGATCGGCACCACTGGCATCGGCTACAACGTCGACAAGCTCAAGGCGATCTTCGGCAACACCGATGTCGCCAACAGCTGGGATCTGGTGTTCAAGCCGGAGAATCTGTCCAAACTCAAGGACTGTGGCGTGACCATCCTGGACACGCCTTCGGACATGATTCCCATCGCGCTCAATTATCTCGGGCTCGATCCGCACAGCACCACGCCGGCCGAGATCGAAAAGGCCGCCGCGCTGATCAAGGCCATTCGCCCGTACGTGCAGAACTTCCACTCCAGCCAGTACGTGACCTCGCTGGCCAACGGCAATACCTGCCTGGCGGTGGGTTGGTCCGGCGACATCATCCAGGCGCGCGACCGTGCCGCGGAAGCCGGCAACAACATCAAGGTGGCCTACGCCATTCCAAAGGAGGGCGCGCCGCAATGGTTCGACATGCTGGCCATTCCCAAGGATGCCAAGCACCCGGACAACGCCTACGCCTTCATCAATTATCTGTTGAAGCCGGACGTGGCCGCGGCCAATACCAACTTCATCCATTACGCCAACCCGGTGCGCACCGCCACCCCGTTGGTGGATGCGGCGATCCGCAACGACCCCACCATCTACCCGCCGCCGGAAGTGACCGCCAAGATGTTCACCTATGCCATCAATCCGCCTGACGTGGACCGGCTGTACACGCGGCTGTGGACCGAGATCAAGACCGGGCATTGAGCTGCTGCGTTGCCGGTGGATGCTGCGCCCGAGCGCAGTGCTGCCTCGTGCAACGGCCCATGCCACGGACCCGGCGCGCGGCCTAGGGGTGCACCGTCGGGACCTGATAGGCCGATTGCCAGCTGACTGGCCCATCACGCAATCTGTACCGGGCAGTTCAAATAATTGTATGGTTGCGCCGCCACTGCCGACGCCGCCGAGACGGCCGCTGCCTGGCGCGCCTCGCCCATCACACAGGACGCATCCTTTTGAGCAACCACGACCATCAGTCCAATGACGGCCAGTCCTCGGCCACGGATGCGCAGGGCGCAGGCGCGCGCGGCGAGCAGGAGCCGCCCAAACCCTCGCCGTTGAAGAACCCCAAGGTGAAGTGGACGCTGATCCTGGTCGGGGTGCTGGTGCTGATCCTGCTGGTGGTGTGGGTGGCCTATTACCTGATCAAGGGCCGCTACATGCAGGACACCAACAACGCCTATCTGCAGGCCGATTCGGTGGCCGTGGCACCGCGCGTCAGCGGCTACGTGACCAAGGTGCTGGTGAGCGACAACCAGATCGTGGAGGCTGGCCAGCCGCTGCTGCAGATCGACGACCGCACCTACCAGGCCACGCTGCAGCAGGCCGAAGCCGCCATTGCCGCACGCCAGGCCGATATCGTCGCGGCCACCGCCAATGTCTCCGCACAGGAATCGGCGCTGCTGCAGGCGCGCACCCAGGTCACCGCAGCTGCTGCCAGCCTCAAGTTCGCCCAGGCCGAAGTGAAGCGCTTCGCGCCGTTGGCCGCCTCCGGTGCAGACACCCACGAACATCAGGAAAGCCTGCAGCACGATCTGGCACGCGCACGCGCCCAGTACGACGCCGCGCAGGCGCAGGCCAAGGCCGGCGAGAGCCAGATCCAGGCCAGCCGCGCGCAACTGGAACAGGCACAGGCCGGCGTGAAACAGGCCACCGCCGATGCCGACCAGGCGCGCGTGGCGGTGGAAGACACCCGTCTGACCAGCCGTATCCACGGCCGGGTTGGCGACAAGACCGTGCAGGTGGGCCAGTTCCTCGGCGCCGGCACCCGCACCATGACCATCGTGCCGCAGGAATCGCTGTATCTGGTTGCCAATTTCAAGGAAACCCAGGTCGGCCTGATGCGTCCCGGCCAGCCGGCCGAGATCGAGGTCGATGCGCTTTCGGGCGTAAAACTGCACGGCAAAGTCGAGAGCCTGTCGCCGGGCACCGGCTCGCAGTTCGCGTTGCTGCCGCCGGAAAATGCCACCGGCAATTTCACCAAGGTGGTCCAGCGCGTGCCGGTGCGCATCCGTGTGCTGGCCGGTGACGAGGCGCGCAAGGTGCTGGTGCCGGGCATGTCGGTGGAAGTCACTGTCGACACGCGCTCGGCCAAGGACGCCAAGCAGCGTGCCGAACAAGAATCCGACCGCGTGCAGGAGCAGGAGCGCGCGCGATGAGTGCAGCGGCCGCCACCGGCCCGCGTGCCGGCGGCAGCGCCCAGCGCGAGAAGGCCGAGCCGGGCGCCTGGCTGGCGGTGCTGGCCGGCACCATCGGCTCGTTCATGGCGACGCTGGATATTTCCATCGTCAATGCCGCGCTGCCCACCATCCAGGGCGAGGTCGGCGCCAGCGGCACCGAAGGTACCTGGATTTCCACCGCCTACCTGGTGGCCGAGATCATCATGATCCCGCTGACCGGCTGGTTCGTGCGCACGCTGGGCCTGCGCAATTTCCTGCTGATCTGTGCGGTGATGTTCACCGCGTTCTCGGTGGTGTGCGGGCTGTCGACGTCGCTGTCGATGATGATCATCGGCCGCGTCGGACAAGGCCTGGCCGGCGGCGCCTTGATTCCGACCGCGCTGACCATCGTCGCCACGCGGTTGCCGCCCAGCCAGCAGACCATGGGCACCGCCTTGTTTGGCATGACCGTGATCATGGGTCCGGTGATCGGCCCGCTGCTCGGCGGCTGGCTGACCGAAAACGTCAGCTGGCACTACGCGTTTTTCATCAACGTGCCGATCTGCGTTGGCCTGGTCGCGTTGCTGCTGCTCGGTCTCAAACACGAAAAGGGCGACTGGGCAGGCCTGCTCAACGCCGATTGGCTGGGCATCTACGGCTTGACCGCGGGTCTGGGCGGGCTGACCGTGGTGCTGGAAGAAGGCCAGCGCGAGCGCTGGTTCGAGTCCAGCGAGATCAATACCCTGAGCCTGATTGCGTTGAGCGGATTCATTGCGCTGGTGATCAGCCAGTTCCGGCGGCGCCCTCCGGTGATCCGCCTGTCGCTGCTGCTGCAGCGCAGCTTCGGCGCGGTCTTCATCATGGTCATGGCGGTGGGCATGATCCTGTTCGGCGTCATGTACATGATTCCGCAGTTCCTGGCAGTGATCTCCGGCTACAACACCGAGCAGGCCGGATACGTGCTGCTGCTGTCCGGCCTGCCGACCGTGTTGCTGATGCCGATGATGCCCAAGCTGCTGGAAACGGTGGACGTGCGCATCTTGGTCATTGCCGGGCTGATCTGCTTTGCCGCTGCCTGTTTCGTCAATCTGTCGCTCACTGCCGACACCGTGGGCACGCACTTCGTCGCCGGGCAGCTGCTGCAGGGCTGCGGCCTGGCGTTGGCGATGATGTCGCTCAACCAGGCGGCGATTTCGTCGGTGCCGCCGGAACTGGCAGGCGATGCCTCGGGCCTGTTCAATGCCGGCCGCAACCTGGGCGGCTCGGTCGGGCTGGCGCTGATCTCCACCTTTCAGGAGCGCCGCATGACCTTCCACACCGAAACCATCGGCAGTTCGATCACCGCCAACGCCAGCCGTGCGCAGGAGGCGCTGGCCGGCCTGACCGCACAGATGCAGGGCAGTGCCGGCGGCGAGGCGGCGGCCCGCTCGATCGCCCAGTTCGCCCGCGTCGTGCAACAGCAGGCCCTGGTGATGACCTATAGCGATCTGTTCTGGATCTTCGGCGTGATCGTGGTCTGCACGATTCCGCTGGCCTTTTTGCTCAAGCCGTTACCCAAGGGGGCGCACCTTGCAATGCACTGATTCCATGCGCCTGATCCGCATGCCGCTGGCTGCGGCGTTGAGTACGCTGCTGCTTGGCGGCTGCATGCTCGGCCCCAACTACACCAAGCCGCCAGCGGTTGCCGACGCGGCGATGCGAGCACCCGCCCTGCACCGCGCCAGCGGCGCGGACGTGGTTGCCGCCGCACCCCTGAATCACTGGTGGGAGGAACTGCACGATCCGCTCCTGACACAATTGGTCGCCCAGGCGTTGGCCGATAGCCCCAACCTGCGCGCGGCGCAGGCGCGGCTGCGCGCCAACCGCGCGCTGGCCCAGCAACGCCGCGCCGAACGCCTGCCCAAGCTCAACGCCAGCGCGGTGTATGCCTACGCCGAGCCGCCGCAGACCATCGTCGATACGCTCGGCGGGCTGCAACAGGGTCAACCCGGCCAGCCGCCGGCGGCCGGCAACCAGGCGTTGGATCTGGAAAAGACCGAGATTTACAGCGCCGGTTTCGATGCCAGCTGGGAGCTGGATTTCTTCGGCCGCCGCCGTCGCGCCGCCGAAGGTGCGCTGGCGCAGGCGCAGGCCTCCGAGGCCGAGCTCGCCGATGCGCAAGTGCAGCTGGCCGCCGAAGTCGGGCAGGTTTATCTCAACTACCGCGGCTTGCAGGCGCGCCTGGCCATTGCCGATGCCAACCTGGACAAGATCCGCCAGTCGCTGCAGCTGGTGCAGCAACGCCGCGGGCAGGGCGCCGCCTCGGACCTGCAGGTCGAGCAGATCGCCACCCAGGTGCAGCAACAGCAAGCCCAGCGCCTGCCGCTGGAAATGCAATCGCAGGAGGCGCTGGACCAGCTGGCATTGATGGTCGGGCGCGAGCCCGGCGCGCTGGATGCGCAGCTCAGCGCGCCGCAACCTTTGCCGATGTTGCCGACACAGGTCCGCGTGGACGATGCCGGTGCGTTGATCCGCCGGCGCCCGGACGTGCGCAAGGCCGAGCGCGAGTTGGCCGCCTCCAGCGCGCAGATCGGCGAAGCGTTGAACGGCTACTTCCCGCAGGTGAGTCTGCTGGGCGGGTTGAGCTGGGTCGCCGGCTCGCCGAGCGATTTCAATTCCGATGCGCGGACCACATTGGCGGTGCCGATGCTGCGCTGGTCGATCTTCGACTTCGGCAAGACCCGCGCGCAGGTGGAGCAGGCGCGCGCCGGCAATGCCGGTCGTACGGCGGCGTACGAAGGGACCGTGTTGGCGGCCTTGCAGGATGCCAATTCGGCCTTGGCGCGCTTCGGTTCGGCACGCAAACAATTGGTGGTCGCACGCCAGGCCGAAGCCTCGGCCACGCGTTCGGCCGGGCTGATGCAGCAACGTCGCGATGCCGGCGCCACCTCATCGATCGATCTGCTGGATGTGCAGCGCCAGCAGTTGTCGGCGCAGGACGCCGCCGCGCAGGCGCAGGTGCAGTTGCTGGTGAATTACGTGGCCCTGCAGAAGAGTCTGGGGCTGGGCTGGAGCGAACCGGCGCAGGACGCGCGCTGAGACCAGCCAAGGCAATCGTTGACGCGGCAGCTCATGCGCGGCCGCGTCCCGGTTTTGCCATCATGGTCGGCATTGGCCGTTGTGGCGCATGCATTGCGCAATCGAGAGGTTGAATGGCATCCCCCGAGGCCACCCCGCAGCCCCACCTCACCGCTGGCGACGGCGGCTACCTGAGCATCGACGCGGTCCGCAAGGAGTTCGACGGCTTCGTCGCGGTCGACGACGTCAGCCTGCAGATTCGCAAGGGCGAGATCTTCGCGTTGCTCGGTGGTTCGGGCAGCGGCAAATCCACGCTGCTGCGCTGCCTTGCCGGCTTCGAGCGGCCGACCAAGGGGCGCATCGTCCTGGATGGTCAACCCATCGACGCGCTGCCGCCGTACGAGCGCCCGATCAACATGATGTTCCAGTCGTACGCGCTGTTTCCGCATATGAGCGTGGAGCAGAACATCGCCTTCGGGCTGAAGCAGGAAGGCTTGTCCAAGGCTGCGATCGCCACCCGCGTCGGCGAGATGCTCGCGCTGGTGCAGCTTGGCGCGCTGGCCAGGCGCAAGCCGCACCAGCTCTCCGGCGGGCAGCAGCAGCGCGTGGCCCTGGCGCGCTCGCTGGCCAAGCGGCCCAAGCTGCTGTTGCTGGACGAACCGATGGGTGCGCTGGATAAAAAACTGCGCTCGCAGATGCAGCTGGAACTGGTCAACATCATCGAAACCTCCGGCGTGACCTGCGTTATGGTCACCCACGATCAGGAAGAGGCCATGACCATGGCCACGCGGATCGCGTTGATGGACCAGGGCTGGATCCAGCAGGTCGGCACGCCCGATGAAATCTACGAGCAGCCGGCCAACCGGTTTGCGGCCGAGTTCATCGGCTCGGTCAATCTGATCGACGCGCTCATCGCCGACGACGCGCCCGAATACGTCACCTTGAAAACGCCTGCGTTCGATGCCTGCATCCGCATCGGCCACGGCATCACCGGCTTCGAAGGGCAGGCGGTGGCGTTCGCGCTGCGCCCGGAAAAGCTCGCGATCGGCAAGGACGAGCCGGCGCAGGCCTGCAACAAGGCGCAGGGCGTGATCGAAGACATCGCCTATTTCGGCAGCCATTCGGTGTACCACGTGCGCTTGCCCAGCGGGGTCAAGCTGATGGCCAATTTCGCCAATCGCCAGCGTTGGGCCAGCGAAGCGTTGACCTGGGGCGACACCGTGTGGGTAGGGTGGGGCGAAGACGACGGCGTGGTGTTCACCGCATGAAACGCGTGTTCATACGCGGGTTAGCGGGCGCGCGCTGGGGCGTGATCGCCGCACCATATCTGTGGATGCTGGTGTTCTTCGCGATTCCGTTCCTGATCGTGCTGAAGATTTCCTTCGCCGAGCGCGCCACCGCGATGCCGCCGTATACGCCGCTATTGGCGGTTGCTGCCGACGGTGCGGTGAGCCTCAAACTGCATCTGGGCGCCTATCTGGCCTTGCTGCGCGATAGCCAGTACGTGGCTGCCTACCTGAGTTCGATCAAGATCGCGGCCATTTCCACCGCACTGGCGCTGTTGATCGGCTACCCGATGGCCTACGTGATCGCGCGGCTACCGCTGGCCACACGCAACGTGGCGATGATGCTGGTGGTGCTGCCGTCGTGGACGTCGTTTCTGATCCGCGTGTACGCGTGGATCGGCATTCTCGATGGCAATGGTGTGCTCAATCAGGCGCTGTTGGCGCTGGGTGTGATCGAGCAGCCGTTGCAATTGTTGTACACGCCGATCGCCGCTTACATCGGCATCGTGTACTGCTATCTGCCGTTCATGGTGTTGCCGCTGTACGCCAACCTGGTCAAGCACGATCAGCGCCTGCTCGAAGCAGCCTACGACCTGGGTGCGCGGCCATGGCAGGCATTCGTCCGCATCACCTTGCCACTATCGCGCAACGGCATCGTGGCCGGCTGCATGCTGGTGATGATTCCGGCGGTCGGCGAGTTCGTCATCCCGGAAATGCTGGGCGGGCCGAACACCTTGATGATCGGGCGCGTGCTGTGGGGCGAGTTCTTCAATAACCGCGACTGGCCGGTGGCAGCGGCAGTGGCCACGGTGATGTTGCTGCTGCTGTTGCTGCCGATCGTGATCTTCCACCGTTACCAGCAGCGTGAGCTGGAAGGGCGCCTGACATGATGCGCGCGTCGCGCGGTGGGCGCCTGCTCGGCGGCAGCGTGCTCGCGCTGGGTTTCGGCTTCTTGTACCTGCCGATCCTGTTGTTGATGGTGTATTCGTTCAACGCCTCGCGCCTGGCGACGGTGTGGGGCGGGTTCTCGGCCAGGTGGTACGGCGAATTAGTGCGCGACCGGCAATTGCTCGACGCAGCCTGGGTCAGCCTGGAGGTGGCGTTCTGGACGGCCTGCGCATCGACGGTGCTGGGCACGATGGCCGCCATGGCGATGGTGCGCATGCGGCGTTTTCCCGGCAAAACCCTGTTCGGCGCACTGATCACCGCGCCGTTGGTGATGCCCGAAGTCATCATCGGTCTGTCGATCCTGCTGTTGTTGGTGTCGATGGGTGGCGTGCTCGGCATCGCGCCGCGCGGCGCGGTAGCGATCTGGGTAGCGCATGTCACCTTCACCGTATCGTTCGTGACCGTGGTGATTTCTTCGCGGCTG
This sequence comes from Xanthomonas citri pv. citri, assembly GCF_000961215.1. Taxonomy (NCBI): domain Bacteria; kingdom Pseudomonadati; phylum Pseudomonadota; class Gammaproteobacteria; order Lysobacterales; family Lysobacteraceae; genus Xanthomonas; species Xanthomonas citri. Next base: position 2,864,176 of record NZ_CP008998.1, on the reverse strand, counting down.
CAGGAACTGGACCGCTCGCTTGAAGAAGCCGCGATGGATCTCGGTGCCACGCCGCTGAAAGTGTTTTTCCAGATCACCTTGCCGATCATCGCGCCGGCCCTGGCATCGGGCTGGCTGCTGGCCTTTACGCTGTCGCTGGACGATGTGGTGATTGCCAGTTTCCTGGCCGGGCCCAGTTCCACCACCTTGCCGATCAAGGTGTTTTCGTCGGTGCGTCTGGGCATCAGTCCGAAGATCAATGCGCTGGCCACGCTTATGGTGCTGGCGGTGTCGGTAGCCGCGCTGATCGGCTGGTGGCTGCTGGCGCGCAGCGAAAAACGTCGCCTGCGCGATGCGCAGTTGGCACTGCAACGCGAAGGTTGAGCGAGACAGGAAGGCGCGAGGCGTAGATGCGTGCAGCGGCGGGTGACCGTTGGGCAGGGCAGCTTCCGAAACCAGTGCGACTGCATGCACCAGGTGGCGCCGGCGGCCGGTGCTTGCGAACACAGTGTTGCAGCAGTTTCAGGCGATTGTGACGCGCCCCGAACTTGCCGGCGTCTAGCATGACCGCCTCGCAACAGGAGACCGTCATGTCCTACGACACCGTCAACCCCGCCAACGGCCAGGTCGAGCATACCCAGCAGACCCTGGACGCCGCTGCCATCGAAGCGCGTCTGGCTGCTTCCGCCAAGGCATTTCCGGCCTGGGCCGCGTTGCCGCTGGCCGAGCGTGGCGCCTTGCTGCGCCGCATCGGAGAGGAGCTGACCAGGCGCCGCGAGGACCTGCAACGCATCATGACCGCCGAGATGGGCAAGCTGCGCCGTGAGGCGCTGGCCGAGATCGACAAGTGCGCGCAGGCCTGCGCCTATTACGCCGAACACGCCGCCGACTACCTGGCGCCGCGCGACATTCCTACCGAAGCGCAATCCAGTTATGTGCGCTACGAACCGCTGGGCTGCGTGTTCGCGGTCATGCCGTGGAATTTTCCGTTGTGGCAGGCGTTCCGGTTTCTGGCGCCAAGCCTGATGGCCGGCAACGTGTCGCTGCTCAAGCACGCCAGCAACGTGCCGCGCTGCGCTGACGCCATGAAAGAGGTGTTGGACGCCGCCGGCATTCCGCCGGGCGTGTTCGATGTGCTGCATATCGATAACGACCAGGCTGCCGATGTACTGCGCGATGACCGCATTGCTGCAGTAACGCTGACCGGCAGCGAACGCGCCGGTCGCTCGCTGGCCGCCAATGCAGGCGACCAGCTCAAGAAGTGCGTGATGGAGCTCGGCGGCAGCGACGCGTTCGTGGTGCTCGAAGACGCCGATCTGGCGCACACCGTGCCATCGGCCGTGCAGTCGCGCTTCGACAATAGCGGGCAGACCTGCATCGCCGCCAAGCGTTTCATCGTGGTGGATGCGATCGCCGACCGGTTCATCGAGCGCTTCGTCGCGGCGGCAGCCCAGCGCGTCGTGGGCGACCCGCAGCAGGACAGCACCACGCTGGCGCCGATGGCGCGTGCCGACCTGCGCGACGAATTGCACAAGCAGGTGCAGGCCAGCGTGGCGAAGGGCGCCAAGGTCTTGTTGGGCGGCGAACCGGTCGCCGGCTCGCATGCCGGCTATCCGGCGACCATTCTCGACACTGTCGCTCCCGGCATGCCGGCATACGACGAAGAATTCTTCGGCCCGGTCGCCTCGATCATCCGGGTTGCCGACGAGGCAGAAGCGGTGCGCGTGGCCAATGACACCACCTTCGGTCTCGGCGGTAGCGTATGGACGGCCGACGCCAAGCGCGGCGAGCGCGTGGCGCAGCAGCTGCAGTGCGGCGCGGCGTTCGTCAACTCAGTGGTCAAGAGCGATGTGCGCTTGCCGTTCGGCGGCATCAAACGCTCCGGCTTCGGCCGCGAGCTGGCCGAGCACGGCATCCATGAGTTCATGAACGTCAAGACGATCTATGTGGCTTGAGAGTTGGGATAGTGAATCGGGAATCGGTAGAGCGGCTCGCTAGGGCGTTGGCGTGAATGCACAACCGCACTTTCTCCGTTCCGCCTACATCTGGGAGATGAAGGAAACCGCTCTTACGATTCTCGATTCCACAATCCCTGGCCGCAACGCGGCCCTACAGCCACTTGGCGCGCTTGAACAGGCGATACAGCACCAGGCACGAGCCCACGACGCCGGCGACCAGCAATGGGTAGGCGTAGCGGGCATCGAGTTCGGGCATGTGGGCGAAGTTCATGCCGTACCAGCTGGTGATCAAGGTAGGGGCGGCCAGCAGGGCGGCCCAGGCGCCGAGGCGCTTGACGGTTTCGCCCTGGGCCAGCGTCACCATCGATAGGTTGACGCTGAGCGCCGTGCCCAGCATTTCGCGCAGGGTGTCGATGGCATCGCTGGTGCGCACCGCGTGATCGAGCACGTCGCGCAGGTAGATGCCGACTTCTTCGTGGATCAGTGAGCCGGGGTTGCGCTTGAGGTGCGAGAGCACGTCCTGCAGTGGCGCCACCACCAACCGCATCTTGTTGAGTTCGCGCTTGAGCTCATACAGGCGCACCACCGTCTCGCGCTTGTAGTCGTCGGCGAAGATGTCTTTTTCCAGGCGTTCCAGCGTGTCGCGGAACTCGTCCATGATCGGCAGGTAATTGTCGACCACGAAATCGAGCACGCCGTACAGGCAGAACGACGCGCCCATGTGCAGCATCGCCGGCTCGCGCTCGACCCGATGCCGCACCGGCGCGTACGACAGCGACGCGCCATGCCGCACCGTCAACAGGAAGCGCCTTCCCAGGAAGGCATGCGTTTCGCCATAGCGGATGCGTTCGTTGACCAGCTGCGCCGTGTTGACCACCACGAACAGCGAGTTGCCGTAACTCTCGGCCTTGGGGCGTTGATGCGCCTTGAGCGCGTCTTCGATCGCCAGATCGTGCAGGCCGAATTCGTCCTGCAACTTGCGCAGCACCGATTCCTGCGGCTCGTACAGCCCCACCCAGACGAAGCCATCCGGCTGCTGGAGCACATCGCTGATGTGCTCCAGGCTGATGTCGTGGCGCTTGCCTTCGCCGTCGTAGTAAGCGCACGTGATGACGCAGGACGGATTATCGGGATGATGGCCTTGGCTGTTCATGAGCGCATCCTTCAATCAGCGCGTACGGACGGGCAGGTCACGCAGTCGCAGGGCAATGGCAAGTGCGGTGTGGATCGGCAGCAGCAGCATCACCCATTGCAGGTTGTCCTGCGCCTGGAAGGACAGCCAGTGGATCACCAGGGCCGCCAGCGCGCACGCCGCCACAACCCAGGAAAGCACGTTGAACCAGCGGCCCGGCCGATGGCCCAGCTGCAGCCGTATGCCGCCGAACCACAGCAGCATGCATAGCGGGTTGACCAGCAGCAGGTTGCGGTTGCCCCACGCCGACGCGTGGGCAGTGAATCCCCACAGATACACCAGCAGGCCGCCGCCGATGGCGCATAACAGCCAGAATGGCAACGCCAGTCCAGCCAACAAGCGCTGCCTGCGGCCCAGGGCCAGTACGCCGGCTGCAACGATGAGGCCGGTCAACAGCCACGGCCACCAGTGTCGCTGTTGTTCGGCGGGCTCCGGCGCGATGCGATGCGGTAGCAGCACCTGCGTGGATTGCACCAACGGGCGACCGGCACTGTTGTGCACCTGGGTCAGGCTGTCTGCCAGCCGCATCGGCACGAAGGCCTCTTCCCAACGCGACAGCGGACGATCTGCGTACGGCCCCAGGCCCAGGTCGAAGCCCAGCCACATCCAGGGGGCAGGGGAGGCCAGGCGCACCGCTTCGCTGCGGAAGGTATTGCCACGCGAACGACCGGCCAGCTGCGATTTCAGCGCGCCGCCCATCGCACGGTCCAGCGTGTCGCGCACCATGGTGGCGCAGTTGGCCATGAAGTAGTCGTAGTGGTAGCGCGCGTTTTCCGGTTGGCTACGTACCGCCAGACCCTCGGCCAGCGCGCGCGCCTGGTCTGGCGGCAGATCCAGCCACTGGACGCTGACACCGCGCCCGGCATCGCGATATTGCGACAGGTCTTCTTCCAGCGGCAGCGCGACCAGGTAGTACATCATGTCGCCGCGCGCAAAACGCGGTACGAAGTCCGGCTCGCTCGGGTCGAAGAAGCCGAAGTTGTACGAGGTGGCCTGCTGCGTGCGCGGGTCGACCACCACGATGGCATCGTGGCCGAAACGTTCGAAAAACACCTCGCCCGGCTGCATGGTGACTACGCCGACGCGTGGCGCCGGTGCAACGGTCAGCGCAGCTTCCTGCGAAGCATTGCCTTGGACAGCCTGGGCCGCTGCGAGCGGGGCGACTAGCAGCGTGAACAGGAGCAGTGCCCAGCAGGCAATCCACTGCCAGGCGCCACCGCGCTGCGGCGCCGTGCAGGCACTGCGGCTCAGCTGGTTCAAGCGTCGTCCTGCGGATCGGGCGGCAGAATGGTGACGTGGAAGGCGTGCACGCGTCGCGCATCGGCCTTGGCCACGCGGAATGCGAAGCGCCCCAGCGTCAACTCTTCGCCGGTTTCGGGCAGGTGCCCGATCGCATCGGTGACCAGCCCGCCGACGGTGTCGTACTCGTCGTCGGGGAACTCGGCGCCAAAGCGCTCGTTGAAGTCTTCGATCGGCGTCAGCGCATCGACCACATAGCGTCCATCGGCCTGGATCGCGATGAGCGAATTCTCTTCTTCGGCATCGTCGTGCTCGTCGTCGATCTCGCCGACGATCTGTTCCAGCACGTCCTCGATGGTGACCAGCCCGGCAACACCGCCGTATTCGTCCACCACGATCGCCATGTGGTTGCGCGAGAGGCGAAATTCCTTGAGCAGGACGTTGAGCTTCTTGGACTCGGGGATCAGCACCGCTGGGCGCAGCAGTTCGCGCACGTTGCCAGGGCCGTTGTCGGCCACCACGCCGCGCAACAGGTCCTTGGCCAGCAGGATGCCGAGCACTTCGTCCTTGTTCTCGCCGTGGACGGGGAAGCGCGAATGGCCGGATTCGACCACCTGCTTCATCAGGTCGATGAAGCGCGCTTCCACCGGCAGCGAGACCATCTGCGAGCGCGAGATCATCACATCGCCCACGGTCAGCTCGGACACGGAGATCGCGCCTTCCATCATGCGCAAGGTGTCTGCGGCGATGAGACCGTCCTGTTCGGCGGTCCGCAGCAAGGCGACGAGTTCGTCGCGGGTATGGGGTTCGCCGGAGAAGGCAGCGCTGAGGCGCTCGAGCCAGCTACGGCGTTTTTCCGGTGTTTCTAGGGATTGGCTACTGTCGTCTTCGGACATCGTGACGGGGAAGGGCACCCGGCAAACAGGCGTTAGCCATCAGTCTAGCAGGAAGCCGGCACGGCGCTGTGGATGCGCCGTTGCCTGGCCCGGCTCAGGGCAGATCCAGGCTGTAGCCGCAGCCGACCACGGTCTTGCCCGGATGCGATTTGACGTTGGTCACGCTCAGTACGACCGATTCGATCATCGCCTCGCCGGTCTTGGGGTTGGTGGTGTCTTCGCTGACCAGCTCGCGCCCGTACATGACCTTCTCGGCGTTGTCCACGCCCAGTTCCAGATCCAACTGCTTGGCGAGCGGGCGCGGGTCGGGCAGGTCCAGGATCGCCATGATGCTGGCGCCGGAAAACGCGATGTGATCGGTACTGTGGCCGAACACGCGAATGGGCGTATTGAGCGTGTACTCGGTCATGAACAGGTTGGACTGATCCAGTGGCGTCCAGCCCAGCGCCACCGCCTTGAGCGGGTCGGCCAGTACCGGGGCCAACGCGCTGAAATCGCCGATACGCTGGCGGCATTCGATCAAGGCGGCAAGGTCCGGGCGCACCGGCGCGGTCTGTGCCCAGGCGCCGGGCGCGCTCAACAGCAGCAGGGCGCCGGCAATGCAAAAACGCATCAGTGTTCTCCTGCGTAAGGGTCGTCGATGCCGAGGTCGGCCAGGATCTCGCGCTCCAGTTGCTCCATCGCCTCGGCCTCCTTGTCGTCTTCGTGATCCCAGCCAAGCAAGTGCAAGGTGCCATGCACGGTCAGGTGCGCGTAGTGCGCAGCCAGCGATTTGCCTTGCTCGGCGGCCTCGCGCGCCACCACCGGCGCGCAGATCACCAGATCGCCCAGCAGCGGCATCTTGATGCCCTTGGGCAGGCCTTCCGGCAGTTCGGCGGGGAAGCTCAGCACGTTGGTGGCGTAATCCTTGCCGCGGTAGTGGTGATTGAGCGAGCAGCCTTCCTTCTCGTCGACCACGCGCACTGCCAGATCGGCCTCGCGGATGCGCCCCTTCAACGCTGCGGCCACCCACTTGCGAAAACTCACCGCCGACGGCAGGCCGGCGCGCGGCAGCGCATAGCTGACGGCAACGTCGAGGCGGACAGGGCCTTTGGTCATGGCGATACCAGCATTGAGCTCAGACAGGAGCCACAGTATCGCGCGTGTGTTGCCTCACTGCGACTTCCACTCGCTGGGATCGTAGGCGATTTCGATCACCTCGGCTGTCTCGACCAGCTCTTCGATGCCGGCCTGCTTGGTCGAGCCGCGGCAATTGAGGCCAAGATGCGTCTTGATTTGGCGCGCCATCTCAACGGCGCCTTGATCGGGCGTGGCCTTGGCATCGAGGTGGACGGTCAGGTCCGTGCACCCGCCAACATTGCTGACTTGGATGGCCGGTACGAGCGCGCGCGCAGCCTGGTCGGCGAGTGCGTCGAACCTGCTCTGCGCGACTGCTTGCTGCGCTGCCGATACCCGCACCTTGATGTAGTACAGCTGCTTGTAGAACAGGTAGCCGTTGGACAGTAGCGGCATGCCGGACGACGACAGGTCCATGCTGAGCTGCAGCTTTTCCCCAACGATGCGTTCGGCGTCCGCGATGGCCGCGATCACCTTGGCATCCACGGCATTAGCCGGGATGCTTTTCGGGACACCCTCGCTGGTCAATACGAACCTGCTCTGGTCCAGCTCGTCCAGCCGCGAATAGGTGCCTTGTTTGCGCGCCGCGGCGAGGTCCTCGCGAAAGGCGATCATGCCGTGCTCGATGGCCTCGGCTTGAGCGCGTTGCCCGGCTGGATAAACGAACACATCGATATTCAATTCCGGATGCTCAGCCATCGCGTAATGGAATCCAGCCCCCGAGACCTTGGCTGCCGGGTTGTAGGAGCTGCGGGCGAGCGTAAACGGACCAACGTTCCTCGGTGCAGCCAGGTAACTGGTCTCGATGTAAGCGCGCGAGGATGCCGGTGGTCCATCCGGCGTGGCCGATAACGCAACTGGGGCACCACCCAGCATGCAGGCGAAGAACAACACGCGACAACCGACCATGTGCACCTCCTGTGCAGAACGATGCCGCAAGTGTATCGCCCTGAAGCGGCGGGTTGGCGTGTCTGGCTCAGTGCCGCTGCAGACCAACCGGCGCGAGGCGCTGTGCGATGACCGCGCTACTTGGAGGTTTCCCGGCGTGTCCCGCGTTGCACCGGGTCGTGCCGAGCAGGGCATCCGCGGTCACCTCCCGCCAGCCTGCTTCATGCCGCAGGTTCGGCAGGCTTTTCGGCCAGATCGCGCTTGTCATAGGCGGTCACGATGCGCTGCACCAATGGGTGACGCACCACGTCGCGCGCTTCGAAGAAGGTGAAACTGGTGCCTTCCACATCGCGCAGCACTTCGATCGCATCGCGCAGGCCGGATTTGACATGCTTGGGCAGATCGATCTGGGTGAGATCGCCGGTGACCACCGCCGTGGAGCCGAAGCCCAGGCGGGTCAGGAACATCTTCATCTGTTCGATGGTGGTGTTCTGCGCTTCGTCCAGAATCACGTAGGCATCGTTGAGCGTGCGGCCGCGCATATAGGCCAGCGGCGCGATTTCGATGACGTTGCGCTCCAGCAACTTGACCACTTTTTCCACGCCGAGCATCTCGTACAGCGCATCGTAGAGCGGGCGCAGGTACGGGTCGACCTTCTGGCTGAGATCGCCAGGCAGAAAGCCGAGTTTTTCGCCGGCTTCCACTGCCGGGCGCACCAGAATCAGCCGCTGCACACGCGACTCGTTGAGCGCTTCAACCGCGCTTGCTACCGCCAGGAAGGTCTTGCCGGTCCCGGCCGGACCGATGCCGAAATTGATGTCGTGGGTGGCGATCGCGTGCAGGTATTTGGCCTGGTTGGCGCCACGGCCGCGCACGGTGCCGCGCTTGACCTTGATCGCCACATCCTGGGCCTGGTACGCGCGCTCGGCCACATGTTCGAGGTTGGCCTCGTTGAGCCGCAGGTGGATTGCGTGCGTGTCGAAGGTGGTGGTTGCGGCCTCCTCGTACAACGCGGTCAACAGCGACTGGGCGGCGGCGATGGCCGGCTCCGGTCCGGTCACCCGGAAGACGTTGCCACGGTTGGCGATCTCGACGCCAAGCTTGAGTTCGATCTGGCGCAGATGCGTATCGAACGGACCGGCCAGATTGGCCAGGCGCTCGATGTCCTCGGGTTCCAGGGTGAAATCGCGATGTGCGGGTGCGTTCATGGTTGGATCGGACAGCGCACCTGGGTGCGCGTCGGTAGGGCGGGAGCGAAAGGGTAGCGCGCGGCATGTGATCCCACCAACACAGCGGACGGCGCGGCACCCGGCCATGCAACCGTCCGCAGTCGCGTGCAGGTTTTCCACAAGCGCTGTGGAGTCACGCATCACTAACCTGTGGATAAAACGCGTCGCGCTTACTCGCGCAAGGTTTGCCGGGGCGGTGGTGAAAAAATCGCCAGTGTCGCCAGGGTTGTCCACACGCGATGTGGATCGAATTCCGCAAAGCCTGTGGGTAAGTATGACGAGGCCTTGCGCCGCAAGGCGCGACAGCTGTGTGGTGAAATCTTGACCATTTCGCGCGACACGCTTCGGCGCGTGGTTGCCTTGCTTGGAGGAGCGCCGCATTGCGCAGCGCCCACGCGCCATCAATGTGCGCTGTCGTCCAATTGAATCCGACCACGCAGCGAATTGCTCATTGCCTCGGTGATCAACACATCGACGAACTGTCCGATCAAACGTGGGTTGCCCGGGAAATTCACCGGGCGCATGTTTTCGCTCTTGCCGGTCAATTCGTTCGGATCGCGCCGCGAGGGGCCTTCCACCAGCACGCGCTGCACGCTGCCCACCATCGATTGCGAAATGCTCGCCGCGTGCGCATTGATATGCGCCTGCAGACGCGCAAGACGCGCCTGCTTCACTGCCTCCGGCGTGTCGTCCTGCAGGTCCGATGCCGGGGTGCCGGGGCGACGCGAATACACGAACGAAAAGCTCTGGTCGAAGCCTACGTCTTCGATCAGCTTCATGGTCTTTTCGAAGTCGGCTTCGGTCTCGCCAGGAAAGCCGACGATGAAGTCCGAACTGATCGAGATGTCCGGGCGCACTGCGCGCAGCTTGCGGATCTTCGACTTGAATTCCAGCGCGGTGTAGCCACGCTTCATCGCCGACAGAATGCGGTCGCTGCCGGCCTGCACCGGCAGGTGCAGGTAGTTGGCCAGCTGCGGCACATCGCGGTAGGCATCCACCAGCGAATCGGAAAACTCCAGCGGATGCGAGGTGGTGAAGCGGATGCGGCCGATGCCCTCGATCTGCGCGATGGTGCGGATCAGCAGGCCCAGATCGGCGTACTGCGCGGCGTCGCCGGCATCGGCGCCATACGCACCGCGATACGCATTGACGTTCTGGCCGAGCAGGTTGATCTCGCGCACGCCTTGCGCTGCCAATTGCGCCACTTCCACCAGCACGTCTTCGAACGGCCGGCTGACTTCTTCGCCACGGGTGTAGGGCACCACGCAGAACGAGCAGTATTTGGAGCAGCCTTCCATGATCGACACGAACGCCGAGGGGCCCTCGGCACGCGGCTCGGGCAGGCGGTCGAACTTCTCGATCTCCGGGAAGCTGATGTCCACCTGCGACTTGCCCGATTCGCGCCGCGCGCGGATCAGCTCCGGCAGCCGATGCAGCGTTTGCGGACCGAACACCAGGTCCACGTAGGGCGCGCGCTTGACGATGGCTTCGCCTTCCTGCGATGCCACGCAGCCGCCGACGCCGATGATCACCGGCTTGCCGCCGGCCTTCAGCGCCTTCCAGCGACCCAGCTGGCTGAAGACCTTTTCCTGCGCCTTTTCGCGAATGGAGCAGGTGTTGACCAGCACCACATCCGCTTCTTCCGGATCGTCGGTCAGCTCCAGCCCTTCGGAGGCGGCAAGCACGTCGGCCATCTTGGCCGAGTCGTACTCGTTCATCTGGCATCCGTGGGTCTTGATATAGAGCTTGCCGCGCACCATGGCAGGCGCCGATGGGCGCGCGACGGGCAAGGGCAACAGGGCGGTTGCGTCCACGGCAGTGGCCGCGGACAGGTCGGAAACGGGTGTCCCGGGCATGGCGCTTATTCCAGGCGGGTAGAAGAGAGCCGCGCAGTTTACCCGCTTGCGCTGGCGCCGTCCGCGGGCGCGCGCCCGGCGTCGACGGCTTCGGCGCGCGCCACCGCCGGGCGCGCGACCATCCGGGCGATATAGGCGCGGGTCGGGGCGGGCGGATCGATCAGGCCAAACTCCACCATCCACGCCAAGGCGCCGCCCCACAGCACATCGGCCGCACTGCAGCGCTCGCCCAGCAGGTAATCGCCCTTGGCCAGCTGCGCATCCACCACCTGCAGCACGGTGTCGGCGTCGGCATAAGGCGAGAGCGAGCGCGGCGGGGCGCTGCGCTTGAGCGCAAGATCGATGATCGCCGGCTCGAAGGCAGAGCCGTAGAACGCAAGCCAGCGCAGGTAGGCGCCACGGTCGGTATCGCCCGGCGCCGGCGACAGACCGGCTTCCGGATACAGCTCGGCCAGGTACTGATAGATGGCGCCCTGTTCGGTGACCACGCTGGTGCCATGAACAATGGTTGGAATCTTGCCCATCGGGTTGATCGCAAGGAATTCCGGCGTGCGCTGCTGCTCCTTTTCCAGATCGATGGGCTGCAGGCGGTAGCGTGCGCCCAGTTCTTCCAGCAAGACCAGCACTCCGCGCGAGCGGGAGCGGGGGTTGTGGAAGAGGGTGACGTGGCGGTCGTCGGACATTGCGGTCTCCAGGTGGCTGCGGTGGCGAGCGGGTGGTGTGATGGCTGGTATCACGACTGTACGGGCCACTTGCGGACAGTTCCTGTCCGCAATACGGTGGCGCGATGTCTTCCACCGCTGCCCGCCTGTTGCGTCTGCTTTCCCTGCTGCAAGGTGGCCGGAGCTGGTCCGGTGTGGCGCTGGCAGAGCGTTTGGGCATCCATCCGCGCAGCCTGCGACGCGATATCGAACGCCTGCGCGAAGCGGGTTACCCGGTGCATGCAACGCCCGGCAGCGGCGGAGGCTACCGGCTGGGGCAGGGCGCTGCGGCATTACCGCTGCTATTGGAAGAAAACGAGGCGCTGACCGTGGCGGTCGCCTTGCGCGCCGCCGCGCCAGCGGTGCGCGGGATGGACGCCGCCGCGGCACGCGTGATGGCCAAGCTGGATCCCCTGCTGCTGCGCCGCAGCGGCCAGCGCGCCAGTGCCGCGCATGCCGCCATGGCCAGCATGCCGGCTGCCGAAACGGAATCGCTGGTCGATGCGGACCTGCTCGGCCAGTTGGCGGCCGCCTGCCGCGACCGGGCCACGCTGCGGCTGGACTATCGGCGCCATTCGGGTACGGCCATCACCCGTAACGTCGAGCCGGCGCTGCTGGTGAACTACGGGCGGCGCTGGTACCTGCTGGTCTGGGACTGCGAACGCCAGGACTGGCGCAGCCTGCGCGCGGACCGGATCGATCAGGCGCTCGCCACCGGCGCGCGGTTCGCTCCCCGCGCATTGCCCGAAGAGCCGCTACAGCTGTTGCGCAAGGCGATCGGCGAAGCACCGTTCCCGTGCCGGGCGCGGGTGCGTTTGGCCGGCACGGTCGAGGCATTGGCAGCGCGCATCCCGCCCTGGCTGGGTGCATTGCAGGCCGATGGTCCCGCACATTGCTGGCTGGGTCTTGGCGCGCCGAGCTTGCCCGCGCTGGCAGCCAACCTGTTGTTGCTGGACCTGCCGTTCGACGCGATTGCGCCGGCCGAAGTCCGCCCCACCTTGACGCAGGCGCTGGACACGTTGCGCACGCAGCTGGACCGCCCGCCGCAGTGAGGGCGGCCAACAAGCCGCAGCGAGCGGTGGTCAGGTCGGCGGCGGCGCGCTAGTGATCGGAGTCGGAGTCGGAGTGCGCGATCGGCACTCAAGGATGTGAGCGCCGGTTTCGCCAGCCTGGTGGCTGCGCAGGCGCTTCGGTGGTTGCTCCAGCGCTGGCCGACACTTGGCAAGCCCTGGGCAAGCTGGGACACTCCGCGCATGAAGGGGATGTCAAGATTGCTGGGGCTGATGCTCGTCACGTTGTCGGCTGCGCCGGTCAGCGCCGGCACGCTGTACAAGTGCGTCGGCGCTGACGGTATCACCAGCTACCTGAGCAAGCGCCAGAGCGGCGCCACCTGCAGCGTCATCAGCAGCTATACCCCCGACCGTTCGGCCCGCCGCCCGCCTTCATCTCCCTCGGCCGGGCGTCTGGCCGTCAGCCCCGCGCCCGGCATGGCCAATATCGACAGCGGCGCGCCGGCCACCATGATCAGCCAGCCAGTCAGCCAGCCGCCGCGGCATGCCGCCGAGGTCGCTTCGGCGCCGGCTCCGCGTGCGTTGACGGAGTCGTCCGTCTCGGTCGTCACGCCGCCAGCGCCAGCAGCAGCCAATCCGCGCCGGGTCGTCAGCGGGCAGGTGTACTCCTATATGAAGGACGGCGTGCGCCACTACACCAGCGCCCGTCCGCGCCAGGTCGCCAGCATCGAAGGCCTGCGCACCATCCATTACAGCTTTATCGAAACCTGCTACGCCTGCGGTGCCAAGCCCGGGGTTAATTTCGGTGCGATCCGGCTCAACACCAACGCCTACCAGCAGGAAATCGCAGCGGCGGCGCGCGAGTTCGGAGTGGAAGAATCGATCGTGCGCGCGATCATCCACGCCGAATCGGCCTACAACCCGCTCGCGCTCAGTCGCGCCGGTGCGCAAGGCCTGATGCAGTTGATGCCGGGCACGGCACGCAGGTTCGGCGTTAGCGATGCCTATGATGCAGCGCAAAATATTCGCGGCGGGGTGCAGTATCTGTCCTGGCTGCTGAAACGCTTCAATGGCGACCTCACCCTGGCCGCTGCCGGCTACAACGCCGGCGAGGGCGCGGTGGACCGTTATGGCGGCGTACCGCCGTATAGCGAGACCCAGCGGTACGTGCAACGCGTGGGCGTATTGGCCGGCCGCTATCGTGGCCAGGCGACTGCAGCCAACTAGAGCGGCTGATGGATGACCGTGCAGCCGGTCGGCGGGCGCGGCCGGTACTCCGGACATGGCGCAAGCGCCGCGGCGTCGGCGCGATCCACTCCCCGGACCACTGCTGACGTATGGGTCGCCGCTCTTGCGAATATTCGCCACGGCGCTGCGCAGCGTGCGACTGGGCGAGTGCTTCCGTATCGGCGACATCGGTTGCAGCGCCCACAGCCAGTCGTGGACGATCGTGATTGCTGCGCTTGCACCATGCCCACGCATCCACCGCACGCGTGCATTGCCGTTGCAGCCCATGCTAGAGCACTACGTCACAGCCATCCGTCTCCCACGCTCCTTGAACTCCATCTGATCGGCTGCCGTCTGCATCGGCCGTTGCATCGCATAGGGCCGACTGCGTACATTGCGTTGTCTGTGCATTAAGCGTTCCGCTACACTGCGGTCGATTCATCGCGGCTGGACCCCCCGCCAGCCGTTGGCAGCCTCACGCTACCTAATCAAGATCGGAGAGCCGGATGGCCAACGATGGGGTTAACGCACCTGCTGATATCGGGCGTCGTCGGTTTTTAACCGCGACAACGGCCGTGGTCGGTGCGGTCGGAGCAGGATTCGTTGCAGTTCCATTCGTGAAGTCGTGGAATCCCAGTGCGCGCGCCAAGTTGGCCGGCGCACCGGTCACCGCCGACATCAGCGCCTTGCAGGAAGGCCAGCGCATGGTCCTTGAATGGCGCGGTCAGCCCATTTGGATCGTCAAGCGCTCCAAGGCCATGCTCGACGCACTCCCGTCGCTGGACGACCGGCTCAAGGACCCCAAGTCCGAGAACAAGGATCAGCAGCCGGAGTACGTGCTGAAAAACCCGGAATATCGCTCGATCAAGTCCGACATTTCGGTGCTGGTCGGGCTATGTACGCATCTGGGCTGCTCGCCGGAGATGGTCGCCGAAATCCGCCCCGAGCCTTACGACCCGCAGTGGAAGGGCGGTTATTTCTGCCCTTGCCACAAGTCGCGCTTCGACATGTCTGGCCGCGTCTTCGACGGCGTGCCGGCTCCGATCAATCTGCTGGTGCCCCCACACCACTACGTGGACGACAACACCTTGGTGATCGGCGTCGATCCTGATGATGCCGGTGCGTCGACCAAAACCACGGGGGCTGCCTGATGAGCAATGTTCTGGTCCGTACCGCCAACGGCGTGTTCGATTGGGTCAACGAGCGCGCGCCCGGGCTGATGCCCATGTATCGCAAGCACGTCAGCGAGTACTACGCGCCGAAGAACTTCAATCTCTGGTACTACTTCGGTTCGCTGGCTATCGTGGTGCTGGTCAACCAGATCGTCACCGGCATCTTCCTGACGATGCACTACAAGACCAGCGCCGCCGATGCATTCGCGTCGATCGAATACATCATGCGCGACGTGGAGTGGGGTTGGCTGATCCGCTACATGCACAGCACCGGCGCCTCGCTGTTTTTCATCGTGGTGTACCTGCACATGTTCCGCGGCTTGATGTACGGCAGCTACCAGAAGCCGCGCGAGCTGGTGTGGATTCTCGGCATGTTGATCTACCTGGTGCTGATGGCCGAAGCCTTCATGGGCTATGTCCTGCCGTGGGGACAGATGTCGTTCTGGGGCGCGAAGGTGATCATCTCGCTGTTCGGCGCCATTCCGGTGATCGGCAATGGGCTGACCGAGTGGATCATGGGCGACTACCTGCCCGGGGATGCCACGCTCAATCGCTTCTTCGCCTTGCACGTAATCGCACTGCCGTTGGTGCTGCTGCTGTTGATCGTGCTGCACATCGGCGCGCTGCACGAAGTAGGCTCCAACAACCCGGACGGCGTGGACATCAAGAAAGGTCCGAAGGGCAATCGCTGGGATGCGCACAAGCCGGCCGACGGCATTCCGTTCCACCCCTATTACACGGTCAAGGACCTGGTCGGCGTCGGATTCCTGCTGTTGATCGCTGCCTTCATCATCTTCTTCGCGCCGGCGTTCGGCGGCCTGTTCCTGGAGCACGACAACTTCACCGAAGCCAACCGGCTGGTGACGCCGGAGCACATCAAGCCGGTGTGGTACTACACGCCGTACTACGCCATGTTGCGCGTGGTGCCCAACAAGCTCGGTGGCGTGCTGGTGATGTTCTCGGCCATCGCGATCCTGTTCCTGGTGCCCTGGCTGGATCGCGCCAAGGTACGCTCGGTGCGCTACCGCGGCTGGATTTCCAAGCTGGCGTTGGGCGTGCTGGTGGTGTGCTTCGTCTGGCTGGGCGTGATCGGTTCCGGCCCCGGCACCGACGCGCACGAAACCTATGTCGGGCGGGTGTTGACCTTCCTGTACTTCGCCTTCTTCATCACCATGCCGGTGTGGACGCGGCTGGACAAAACCAAGCCGGTGCCGGAGCGGGTGACGACCCATGACTAATCCCAACGTGACGTCATGGAAGTCGCGCGTGGTCGCCTTGCTCTGCGGCCTGATGGTCGCTGGCGGTGCGGTGGCGGCCGAAGGCGGGGCGGTGCAGCAGGCAGGTAACGACCTGAGCGATCGCGCATCGCTGCAACGCGGTGCGCAGTTGTTCATGAACTACTGCTCCGGCTGCCATTCGTTGAAGTATTTGCGCTATTCGCGCATGGCCAGCGATCTGGGCTTGAGCGAAGAGGAGGTCATGACCAACCTCAACTTCACCGGCGCCAAAGTCGGCGAACACATCGAAGGCACCATGCCGCACGATGCGGCGACCAAGTGGTTCGGCAAGGCGCCGCCGGATCTGACCTTGATCGCACGCGTGCGCGGTACGGACTGGGTCTACACCTATCTCAAGTCGTTTTATCTGGATCAGACCCGCCCGCTGGGCTGGAACAACAAGCTGTTTCCGAACGCCTCCATGCCCAACCCGCTATGGGAGTTGCAAGGCCTGCAGCAGGCGCAGTTCGGCCCGGCCGACAAGGCCACCGGCGACAAGCCGGTAGAGGCATTGAAGCTTGGGCAGCCGGGGCGTCAAACGCCGGTGGAATTCGACCAGACCGTGCGCGATATCGCCAACTTCCTCGAGTACGCCGGCGAACCAGCCGCATTGAAGCGCCAGAGCATGGGCGTGTGGGTGGTCCTGTTCCTGGCGCTGCTCACCTTCATCGCTTATTTGCTGAAGAAGGAATACTGGAAGGACGTGCATTGAGCGCTGCGTAGGCCGTCATCGGCTGCGGGAGCGAACAATTGCAGTGCAGGGCGGGCATCGCCAGGTGCTTGGAGACCTCGCTGATCGCCGAGCCTTGCGCCGCTCCCAACGGGAAAGCGCTTGCCTCCTCTCCCGTGCGGAGAGAGGGGGCAGGGCGATGGTTGGCAGGCGAACAGTCCGTCTACCCAGGCCAGGTAGATCCCTGCGACCGTGTTGCAGCGCCCACACGTCCTGCGGTTCTCTGGGAGCAGCGCAACAGCCGGCTTATCGGAACATTAATAAGCCCTATCACTCTTGGCTTTTGCGTGACGTGATTGCACACTCGATAGACCGTGGTGACTGTCGGCGTTGGGCCGGCCGCGCCGATGCGGCCGGCGGATTCCGGTCGTCGGAGAGCCTTGAATGGCGACGAGTGTGCGTATGCGGAATACCTTGACTTTGTTTTCGTCCAACGACGACGTGTTGTGCCACCGGGTTCGTCTGGTCCTGGCGGCGAAAGGGGTGACCTACGACCTGGTGCCGGTCGACCCGCAAAATCCTCCCGAAGATCTGATCGATCTCAATCCCTATCATTCGGTGCCGACGCTGGTCGAACGCGACCTGGTGCTGTACGCCGCGTCGGTGGTCAGCGAATACCTGGACGAGCGCTATCCGCATCCGCCGCTGATGCCGGTCGACCCGCTCTCGCGCGCGCGTCTGCGCCTGGCGATGTTGCGCATCGAGCATGACTGGGTGCCGCAAGTCCAGGCGATCCAGCTCGGCAACAAGACGCAGGCCGAGGCCGGCCGCAAGCGCCTGAAAGAACTGCTCACCGCATCGGTGCCGTTGTTCAAGGCCAGCAAATTCTTCCTCAATCCGGAAATGAGTCTGGCCGATTGTGCGATGGCGCCGATCATCTGGCGACTGGACGCGTTGGAAATCAGCCTGCCCAAGGACGGCAAGGCGATCGAGGATTACGGCAACCGGATCTTCCGCAACCCGGGCTTTATCCGCAGCCTGACCGATCAGGAAAAGAAGCTGCGCGATCTGCCGGGCTGATGCGACGGCTGTATGCCAACAGACCGACTTCCGATCGCATGGCCGCCGCGACGGGCCATGTACGGGTAAAATGACGCAATGAGCGAAGATTTCCCCCGCATGACCAGCCATCGCCCGTACCTGTTGCGGGCCTTGGTCGAATGGATCAACGACAACGGCATGACGCCGCACGTTTTGGTGGATGCCGGCCTGCCCGGTGTGCAGGTGCCTGCCAGTGCCGTCAAGGACGGTCGCGTCGTCTTGAATATCGCCGAGCGTGCCGTGGTCGGCCTGCAGGTGGACAACGAAAGCGTGAGCTTCACTGCACGCTTCGGTGGCGTGAGCCATCCGGTGATGGTGCCGATGGCTGCCGTGCTGGCGGTCTATGCGCGCGAAACCGGGCAGGGCATGGCGCTGCCGGACGACATCCCCGGCACCAGCAGCGAGCCACCGGATCCGGGCTCGCCACCGCCGAGCGCGCCGACGCCGGACGAGCCGCCCAGCGGTGGCAAGCGCCCGCATCTTCGCGTGGTGAAGTAAGGACAGCGCACCGCCCCCTGCGCCGCCGCAAGGCGAGTGCAGGCCGGTGTTCGGAATCGGCAGGTGCCCCAGTAAACTGACGATTCCCGCGTGCCGTCCACGGTCAACGGTGACGGCGCCCCAGGTTCTGCTGGCTGCGGTGAAAGCGGCCAGCATATGACCTGCAGCCTCGCCAAGTGGAGGGTTCGATTGCACGTGGAGCGCACCCGTCATGTCGATTGCAGCGCGCCGGATGCGTCCGGCGCACTCGAGGACGCGTACGAGTACGAGTACGACATCTATCGCTTCGTGGACGGCGAGCGTTGTCTGATTGCGCGCAGCTACATCGACACGCCGAGTGAGGCGCATTTTCTCAGCATCGAAATTGCCGGCAAGTCGCGTCTATTGAGGGATGCCGACCTGCCGGATCCGGTGTGGCTGTTCGCCCGGGCGCAGCTGCGTCGAGAGGGCAAGCTGCAGTTGTGCTGGCTGAACGGCAGGGACAATGGCTACGAGCCCGTTCCCGCGGATTCGACGTCTTTGGAATAAGTGGCCGGCTGTGTGGAGTGCCGCCGACTGATGCAACGGCCAGCCGCGTGCACAGACGGCGACAGCGCGCAGCGACAGCTCGACGATTGCTGGAATCCACAGGGAAGCTGGTGGGCCAATCGCTGTAACCGGGACATGTGAAGCTGCAGGTATGTCAGGTGTCAGCGCGCACGTGACCTGCAACTGCGCGCCTCACTCCAGACGCTCATGCTCCGGGTGCAATGCCCTGACGGTAGCGACCTGCGGCCCGGTGAAGGCAATCAGTTGATCGCCGCGCAGCACCAGCTTGCCGCTATGGCGATCCACGCCGTCGTAGGAATAGTCGAAGCGGAAGGTGCGCTCGAAGCCCAGCCAGCCGCTGGGCATCCTGCATACGCGGATATTGGTGGAATGCACGCTCTGGTCCAGCCATTGCACGTCGGCCGCGCGGCAGGCATTGCGGCCAAGAATGTCGGCGCGTTCGGCAGCCGCGCGCGAGGAGTTCCAGAACGCGAACAGCGCGGCGCCGGCGATCATGAAAAGAATCAGGCTGGGCATGCCGTCAATGTGCCACGGCACGTGGCCGACGGACAATCGCCGGGCCGGCGCCGCAGCGTTGCGAAGGCGTCGTCTTGTCGACGGCAGAGGCCGTCACCATTGCGCCAAGAGCGGCTAACAAAACGTAGCGAGCAGCTGTCAGTTGGGCGCGGACGGCGCGCTCAGAACCGGAGTGTACGCGAGGTACATGCCGATTCCGAGCACCGGCCGCGCCCGCCTGGCGGCTGCGCAGTCGTTTTGTTAGCCGCTCTAAATCGTTCACTACCGGCCTGGCCCGTGGCTTGTCTGGACCGCTGCGTAGCCCCATTGATGGTGGTTCCCACCGAGTTACATCCGCGCGCCTTGCCGTCATGATGAGCCCTTGCCGTCATGATGAGCAATGGTGTCGGGCATTGCCAATGCATCCTGTCCTGCAACACTTCCATCCTGTGGTCGCTGCATGGTTCGCGCAGACCTTCGCTGCGCCGACACCGGCGCAGATCGCTGCGTGGCCGGCGATCCAGGCCGGACGCCACACGCTGGTGGCCGCGCCCACCGGCTCGGGCAAGACGCTAACGGCGTTCTTCGCCGCCATCGATGCGTTGATCCGCGACGGGCTGGCCAATGGCGGTGCGTTGCCCGACGAAACCCGTGTGGTCTACGTCTCGCCGTTAAAGGCCTTGTCCAATGACATCCACCTCAACCTGGACGCGCCCTTGCAGGGCATCCGTGCGGCGCTGGTCGCCGGCGGCTTGCCGGATGTGCCGATTCGTACCGCGGTGCGTACCGGCGACACCCCGCAGCGCGAGCGCGCGCAGGCGCGTCGCACGCCGCCGCATATTCTGGTGACCACCCCGGAGTCGCTGTACGTGCTGTTGGGGTCGGCATCCGGGCGCACGTCGCTGCGGCAGGTGCGCACCGTGATCGTCGATGAAATCCACGCGGTGGCGTCGGACAAGCGCGGCAGCCACCTGAGCCTGACGCTGGAGCGCTTGCAGCGGCTGGTCGCGCAGCCGATCACGCGGGTGGGGCTGTCGGCGACGCAGAAGCCCATCGAAACGGTGGCGCAATTCCTGGTCGGTGTCGACGCAGACGGCGTGCCGCCGCCGTGCGAGATCGTCGATATCGGCTACACCCGCAGGCGTGATCTGGCCCTGGCGTTGCCGCCCACGCCGCTGAGCGTGGTGATGTCCAACGACCAGTGGCTGCAGGTGTATGCCGATGTGGCCGCACTGGCGCAGCAACATCGCACCACGCTGGTGTTCGTCAACACGCGGCGCATGGCCGAACGCGCGGCGCGGCATCTGGGCGATCTGCTCGGCAAACAGCGCGTGTCGGCGCATCACGGCAGCCTGTCGCGCGAGACGCGCCTGCTGGCCGAGCAACGGCTCAAGGCCGGCGATCTCACCGTGTTGGTGGCGACCGCTTCGCTGGAACTGGGGCTGGATATCGGCGATGTCGATCTGGTCTGCCAGCTCGGTTCGCCGCGCTCGATCGCCACCTTCCTGCAACGTGCCGGGCGTTCCGGACACAAGGTCGGCGGTACGCCCAAGGCGCGCCTGTTTCCGCAGACCCGCGACGAACTGGTCGAATGCGCCGCGCTGCTGGACAGCATCCGCCGCGGCGAACTGGATGCCTTGCGCATTGTGCCGGCGCCGCTGGACGTGCTGGCGCAGCAGATCGTTGCCGAAGCCGCATGCGAAGACTGGGACGAAGATGCGCTGTTCGCGCTGGTGCGGCGCGCGTGGCCGTTCGCCGGGTTGAGCCGTGCCACCTTCGACAGCGTGGTGCGCATGTTGTGCGATGGCTTCAGCACTCGGCTCGGTCCGCGCGCCGGATATCTGCATCGCGATGCGGTGCATCGGCGCTTGCACGCACGGCGCGGTGCGCGCATGACGGCGCTCACCTCCGGCGGCACCATTCCCGAAACCGGCGACTACAGCGTGGTGCTGGAACCGCAGGCCGAAAAGATCGGCACGGTGAACGAGGATTTCGCCGTCGAAAGCCTTACCGGCGATGTGTTCCAGCTCGGCAATGCGAGTTACCGCATCCTGCGCGTGGAGGCCGGGCGCGTGCGCGTGGAAGATGCCAAGGGCGCGCCGCCGAACATTCCGTTCTGGCTGGGCGAAGCGCCGGGTCGTAGCGATGAGCTGTCTGCGGCGGTGTCGCGCCTGCGTGGCGAGATTGCCGCGCGGCTGGACACCGCGCCGCACCAGGCGGCTCGCGACTGGCTGCAGCGCGAGCTGGAGATGTCCGCCGAAGCGGCGCGACAACTGGTGGATTATCTGGCAAACGCTTGCACCGGATTGGGCGCGATGCCGACCCAGCAGTGCCTGGTCATGGAGCGCTTCTTCGATGCCAGCGGCGGTACCCAGCTGGTCATCCATTCGCCGTACGGCAGCCGCATCAATCGTGCGTGGGGGCTGGCGCTGCGCAAGCGCTTCTGCCGCACCTTCAATTTCGAATTGCAGGCTGCAGCCACCGAAGATGCGATTGTGCTGTCGCTGTCGACCAGTCATAGCTTTGCGCTGGAAGAAGTTGGCCGTTACCTGCATTCGTCGTCGGCCGAGCATGTGCTGATCCAGGCATTGCTGGATGCGCCGCTGTTCGGCGTGCGCTGGCGCTGGAACGCCACCAACGCCATGGCGCTGCCGCGCTTCAGTGGCGGCAACAAGGTGGCGCCGCAGTTGCAACGAATGAAGTCCGAAGATTTGCTCGCCACGGTATTCCCGGACCAGGTGGCCTGTGCGGAAAATCTGGTCGGCGAACGCGAGGTGCCCGACCACCCGTTGGTGGCACAGACCCTGGAAGATTGCCTGCACCACGCCATGGATAGCGAAGGCTGGCTGCAGGTGTTGCGCGGCCTGGAATCGGGCGCGGTGACGCTGGTCGCGCGCGACCTGGCGGCGCCGTCGCCGCTGGCCGCCGAAGCCTTGAACGCGCGTCCCTATGCATTTCTCGACGATGCGCCCCTGGAAGAACGCCGTACTCAGGCCGTGCAAAGTCGGCGCTATACGCCGCAGACCAGCGACGACCTGGGACAGCTCGATCCGCAAGCGATTGCCGCAGTGTGCGAAGAAGCCTGGCCACAGCCGCGCGATGCCGAAGAAATGCACGAGGCACTGGTGGGGCTGGGCGTGTTGCCGGTCGCAGAGGCCACCGATGCGCGGTGGCAGGCATGGTTGGCCGCGCTGGCCGCAGCTGGTCGTGCCAGCTGCATTGCCATGCATGGCATCCCGGCGCTGTGGATCAGCGCCGAGCGCATCGACTGGTTCTTGCCGTTGTATCGGCAAGCAACTGCGCAGCCGCCGCTGCAGGCGCCGGCCGATTGCCGCGTTGCCGACTGGCAGCGCGACTGGGCGGTGCGCGAACTGCTGCGCGGGCGCTTGTCCGCCGTTGGCCCGGCACAGGTGCCGGCCTTGTCCAATGCGTTGCAGGTGCCCGAGCCAGAGATCGTGCTGGCGTTGGCGGCCTTGCAACGCGAGGGCTACGTCATGGCCGGGCGGTTCAGTGCGCACGTGCAGGCCGAAGAGTGGTGCGAGCGCCATCTGTTGGCACGCATCCACCGCTACACGTTGGGGCGTCTGCGCCGCGAGATCGAACCGGTATCGCAGCGCGATTACGCGCGTTTTCTGTTCGAGTGGCAGCACGTGGACAGCAGCAGCCGGGTGGCTGGGCCGGATGCGCTGGCCGGCGTGGTGGGGCAGCTCGAAGGCTTCGAGGCGCCTGCGGTGCTGTGGGAGAGCGAGCTATTGCCGGCGCGCATCCGCGACTATCAACCGGCCTGGCTGGACGAGTTGTGCACCGCCGGGCGCACGCTGTGGGCACGCTTGCGGCCCGGCAGCGGCCGCGGCGGCGGCGCACTGCGCAGCACGCCGATCGTGCTGCTGCCACGGCGCGAAGCGCAGCGTTGGAGCGCATTGGCGCGCGATGCCGACGACGCGCCATTGGGCTCCCGCGCGCAACGCGTCATGCAGGTGCTGCAGCAGCAAGGCGCGCTGTTCTTCGATGAAATCGCCGACGCGGCGCATCTGATGAACACCGAGCTGGAAGATGCATTAAGCGAGCTGGTGATGCGCGGCCGCGCGCATTGCGACAGCTATGCCGGTCTGCGCGCGCTGCTGGTGCCGGCGTCCAAGCGGCCGTCGGCACTGTCGCGGCAGCGTCGCCGCGCCAGCGCGCTGGGCATCCGCGATGCGGGTCGCTGGGCGCCGGCGCGGGCGCTGCCCGACTTGCCGCTTGCCGAAGCCGCGCAGCGCCATCAGGACACGCTCGAACACCTCGCGCGCACGCTGTTGCGGCGCTACGGCGTGGTGTGCTGGCGGCTGCTCGAACGCGAGGCCGCATGGCTGCCGCCGTGGCGGGAATTGCTGCGCATGTATCAACGGCTGGAAGCGCGCGGCGAAATCCGCGGCGGGCGGTTCATCGCCGGGCTGTCCGGCGAGCAGTTTGCGTTGCCGGACGCGATTGCGGCCTTGCGCCGTGTGCGCGCGCAGCCATTGCCGCAGCAGTGGATCTGCGTCAGTGCCAGCGACCCAAGCAATCTGCTCGGCAGTCTGCTGCCGGGCGAGCGGGTCGCGCGCGTGCCGGGCAATCGTGTCGTTTCGCTGGATGGGCTGCCCATGGCGGTCTGGGCGGCAGACCGCTTCCAGGCCTTGCAGGAGCTTACGCCCGAGCAAGCCGAGCAGGCGCTGCGTCTGCTGCAGCGCGGACCGGGCGCGGCAGAACAATCGCCGATGGAGCGCTTGTTGGCTCAATCGCCGGCAAGCACCGTGCCTTTTCCGGTCACGCGCGGAAGCGGACGCGATAAATAGCGGCTATCTGCAACCACCCAGCGCCATGGCGCATCCACGGCCTTGCGGATGCCGATGCGCGGCGTGGCCACTGGATTGGACGGAGGCGGCGCGCCGTCGTCTTCGATCCAGAGCCGCGCGGCCGCGGTGCTGAGATCCAGCCCATTGTCCGCAGCGGTCACGCCGAACGCCTGCGCCAGGCGGCCTGGGCCGGTGGTCAACGCAGTGAACGGGGCGGCGCCGCGCGCGGCCTGCATGCGGTCGATACCGTCCAGCGGTTCCAATGCACGGATCAGCACCGCATGCCCGGGCGCACCGCCGCAGACCACGTTGATTGCCCAATGCATGCCATAGATGAAATACACATACAGGTGCCCGGGCGCACCGAACATCACCCGCGTGCGCGGGGTCATGCCGCGGAACGAGTGCGCGGCCGGGTCGTCGCTACCGCAGTAGGCTTCCACTTCGGTGATGCGCCCGCAGCGTCCGTCAGCACTGACCAGCACCTTGTTGAGCAATCGCGGCGCGACCTGGCGGGCGTCGTGGGCATAGAACGTGCGGGGCAAGGGCTTTGCAGGCATGGCCAAAGCATAGCTGCGTGGACGTGATGTCCCAGCGGATTGGCCTGGACAGCGCACGGGCGGGGGTAGGGTTTTTCCGAATATGGGCTGTGACGAGCGCGTGATGTGTCACAAAAGCGCAGATTCGATTGGATGAATAGGCATTCCGGCCCTGGATGCATCTCAAGCGGGTTTTGTCGTCGCCGATAGCCATTAGCGATGGGTTAGACCAGCCGTAGCGCCATGCGATACGCGCAGCGCCATCGCCATCCTGCAGCGCATGTCGCCCACGCACCCTTTTTGAGAGAACTCCCCAATGTTAGGCAACTTCAGAATCGGAACCAGACTGATCGTGGCATTCCTGATCGTCTCGGCCATCGGCGCATGCATCGGGTGGGTGGGCTATTCCAACTCCAGCCGCATCAGTGCGCTGTCGAGCTCGTTGTACGAGCGCGAGTTGCTCGGCATGTCCCACGTCAAGGAAGCCAACATCAACCTCATCTATGCCGGCCGCGCGCGCGCCAACCTGTTGTTGGCCAGCAGTGCAGAAGAGCGCCAGTCGCATGTGCAGAACATCGACAAATACACCGCCAAGGTGGTCGATCACATGGCCCGTGCGCGGGAAAGCTTCCAGAGCGAGGAAGGCAAGAACAAGCTGGCGCAATTCGATCGCGCCTGGCAGAAGTATCTGGACGAGCGCGGCCGCTTCATCGAGGTCGCCAACCGCGAAGCGCTGCGCGAGGCCAATCCGGAACTGGCCGCGCTATCGCGCGCGGTCCGTGCCAGCTCGGACGAAGTGGATAACCTGATGACCGACCTGAGCGGCCTGCGCGAGCGCAGCGCCGCGGCGGCCAACGCGGAAGCCGGTGCGATCCACGCGCGCAGTTCCAGGCTGCTGGTCGCCATCATCTGCAGCGGCGTGTTGCTCGGCGCCATTCTCGGTGTGGTAATCAGCCGCAGCGTCACCGGGCCGATCCGCCGCGCGGTGGCGGTGGCCAACGGCTTGTCGGAAGGCGATCTCACCATGCGTATCGATGTGCACGGCCGCGACGAAACCGCGCAATTGCTCGAAGCGATGCGCACCATGGTCGGGAAGCTGTCGCAGGTGGTCGGCGAGGTCAATACCAGCGCCGAAACCCTTGCCAGCGCGTCGGAAGAAGTCAGCGCCACCGCGCAGTCGCTGTCGCAGGCGGCAAGCGAACAGGCCGCCGGTGTGGAAGAGACCAGTGCTTCGCTGGAGCAGATGACCGCATCGATCAGCCAGAACACCGAGAACGCGCGTATCACCGACGGCATGGCCACCCAGGCCGCCAAGGAGACCGTGGAGGGTGGCGAAGCGGTGGTTGCCACCACCCAGGCGATGAAGCAGATCGCGCAGAAGATCGGCATCATCGACGACATCGCGTACCAGACCAATCTGCTCGCGCTCAATGCCGCGATCGAAGCCGCGCGCGCCGGCGAACATGGCAAGGGGTTTGCCGTGGTCGCCGCGGAGGTGCGCAAGCTGGCCGAACGCAGCCAGGTGGCCGCGCAGGAAATTGGCGAGGTGGCCAGTTCCAGCGTGGAATTGGCGGACCGCGCGGGCCGTTTGCTGGATTCGATCGTGCCCAGCATCAAGCGCACCTCCGACCTGGTGCAGGAAATATCCGCTGCCTCCGAGGAGCAATCTTCCGGCGTCAGCCAGATCAATTCGGCGGTCGTGCAGTTGAGCCAGACCACCCAGCAGAACGCCAGCGCATCCGAAGAACTGGCCGCCACTGCCGAGGAAATGAGCGCGCAGGCCGAACAGCTGCAGCAGAGCATGGCGTTCTTCCGGCTGGGCGGGCAGGGCGCGCCGACTGCGCCGCCCAAGCGCGGCAAGCAGGTCGCCGCGCGACCGGCGCGTGCGGCGGGCACGCGTGGCTGGCGCAGCAACGCAGCGCCGGCGTATGCGATGTCCGAGGGCCCCGACGAAGGCCAGTTCGCGCGTTTCTGAGAGAGCGACCAATGACCGCACCGACGCTTGATGTGATGCCCGGCGACGCCGATGTCGCCGCGCAATATCTGACCTTTCAACTGGATGGCGAAACCTTCGCCACCAGCATTCTCGGCATTCGCGAGATCATTCAGTACCGCGCTCCCACACCGGTGCCGTCGATGCCGGATTGCGTGCGCGGGGTGATCAATCTACGCGGCGCGGTAGTGCCGGTGGTGGACCTGCAATCGCGGCTGGGGCGCGCGGGCAGCGCGATCGGCAAACGCAGCTGCATCGTGATTCTGGCCACCGAGCAGGCGCAGGGCACGCAGGTGATTGGGGTGCTGGTGGATGCGGTCAATGCAGTGATCGAACTGGCCGACCAGGACATCGAAGCGGCGCCGTCGTTCGGCACGCATATCCGCCGCGATCTGCTGCGCGGCATGGGCAAGGTCGGCGAGCGCTTTGTGGTACTGCTGGAGATGGAGCAGGTGCTGCAGGTGGACGAGATCGCCGGAAACACCGACGCACTGGCGGCCTGAGCGACAGCCGTGCCGCAGGGCGATCGGCGCGGGCTGCGTCGATCAGGCCCGCAGCTGCCACCCGTCGAAGCAATGCACGCGGTTGCGGCCATCGTCACGCGCCCGCTGCAACGCGTGCCGCGCACGGGCCAGCAAGGTAGCGCTGTCGAGCGAGGTTGGCGTGGCAACATCCACCAGACCTGCGCTGAGCGTCAGCGGGCCGGTCGGCCAGTGCGCGTCTTCCACCGCCTTGCGCAAGTCTTCGGCAGCAGCAAGGGCTGCAGATGCTGCGGTCGCCGGCAGCGCCACGCAGAATTGATCGCAGGCCAGGCGCGCCACGATTGCGGCAGGCGGAAGCTGCGCTTCCAGCAATGTAGCGACCTGCAGCAAGGTGGCATCGGCCGCTGGCGCGCCGGCCTGCAATTTTTGCCGCTTGAAGCCATCCAGTTCGAGCAGCATGAAACCCAGTGGCGCATCCGCGGCAGAGCTGGGCGCATCGGCAAGCGCGTGCAAGGCGTGCTCCAGCCCGGCGCGATTCCATCGCCCGGTGAGCGCATCGCGCAGTGCATCCAGCTCCACCAGTCGCGCGGCCTGTTGCAGTTCGAGGGTGCTGACGACTTGCCTGGCCAATGCTTGCAGCGCGTCGCGCTCGGCCACCGACAGTCGCCGCGGAACGCGATCCAGCACGCACAGGGTGCCCAGCGCGATGCCGTCCGGGGTCAACAACGGCGCGCCTGCATAGAAGCGGATCTGCGGCTCGCCTGTCACCAGCGCGTTGCCCACAAACCGCTCGTCCAGATGGGTGTCGCCGACTTCCATCACCTGATCGGGTTCGAGAATGGCATGCGCGCAAAACGACAGCTCACGCGGCGTCTCGTTCTGCTGCATGCCGATCCTGGACTTGAACCATTGGCGATGCGTATCGACCAGCGAGATCAGCGCCATCGGCATCCGGCAGACCGCGGCCGCGATCGAGGTGAACGCGTCGTAGCTCGGCTCCGGTGAGGTGTCCAGCAGGCGGTAAGCATGCAGTGCCTCCACGCGCTCATCTTCGTTGGCCGGCAGGCGCGCCCCGATCGTGGCGTTGACGCCGCCTGGCAGCAACGTTGCGTGGATCAGGTTCAACGCGGGTGCGTCGGGTATCTGCATGCAAAACACCACCGGGAACAAGGCGCCATCAAGGCGATGAGGGTTAATGCGACAAGGCACTGGCCGATGCGATCGCCACCTTGGCAATGCACTGCTTCCCAGGGCAGCGGCATACCGGCGAGCGCCTGGCAGGATCTTGCCACAGGAGCGGCGTGGCTGGCCGGCGCCCGCTTCCAGTTCCGCAGACGCAGCATTCTCAGCTGCGCAATAGGGTGCAACGCGCCGCCGGCGATGCAGCACGGGGGTTCCCCGCATCAGCGTTGCCGCGGCGCTGCCCGGTGCCAGGCTGCAGGTTTGGCCAACTCACTTTCCCTGACCAGCCTTGCCAGATGGGCGACGGCTCTGCTCGTCGTGCACCTTCAGATCTTCCTGGCCCGGGCGCTGCTTGGCGGCATCGTCGTGCCGGCGGTCTTGCTGGCTCTCGGTCACGCCGTGCGCATCGTCGGCGACCTCGTCGGGCTGTTGGTCTTTCTTGCTCATGGTGTGGGTCCGCTGTGGAGTGAAGCCGGACGTTAGCGCGCGCGATGTGATCCCCACGCCACGGCGACCGGCCCGCCTGCACCGCAGGTGGTCCCACAGTCCCCCTCAAAACGCGCAAGCCCCGGAAACATGAGGTTTCCAGGGCTCGTGCGTTTGACTCGATGGTGGAGCGGAAGGGGATCGAACCCTCGACCTTCGCGATGCGAATGAGGTTCGACTTCTTCCACCGCCACTGACGGAAGGTTTTGATTCGAAAGGGCTTTTCCGATCGCACCCGAACCCCTTTCAAATCAAGAAGTTACACCAAAAGCGTCGGGCACTTCGTTTTTCGGTAGATTCCGGTATGCGCCGGGATTTCGCATGTTACCGAAAAAATTCGTCCCGGAGTGGCGCAGATTTGGAGCAGGCATCCTGCGCACTCAGAGATTTTCTCCTGCTGAGTCGTCCGCCGCCTCCACCTGCTGCCAATCGTCCGCGATCTTCTTCCAGTTGATCGGCCGTTCCACTGCGACCTCTTGCCCTACGTCGTTCAGCCCCTTGCCGGACCATACCGCCCAAAAATCCGGGTCGTCGGATTTTGGCCGTTGCGATTCAGGCAACTTGTTCATCTCCACCAGCACGGGCAGCTCCGAGGCCCAGCCCATCAAAATCGCATGCCGTGACGGAAGCGACGGAAGATCTCTAAGCAAACCGCGCAGATTGTCAGGTACTAATCGGTGTACCAACTCTTGGTCGCGATCGTTGCTGATGCGGTGCAATAGATAACTGTTGCACTGAGACAGGACCGTGGGCGACAGCTCGCTGGGGCGCTGGGAGGACAGCACCAGCCCAAGGCCGAACTTGCGACCCTCACGGGCGATTTTCTCAAACACCTGGCAACAGATTGCAGCAGCATTTTGGTTTTCGGCATTGTCGTTGTATCGACGGATGAAGGTGTGTGCCTCCTCCATCACCAAGACTGTAGGTAACGTTTTTCCTTTGCTGAGTTTGCGGTATCGCTGCAAGGCCTCCAAGGTCATGCGGGCAATCACGGCGGTAACGATATGAAC
This sequence comes from Xanthomonas citri pv. citri, assembly GCF_000961215.1. NCBI lineage: Bacteria > Pseudomonadati > Pseudomonadota > Gammaproteobacteria > Lysobacterales > Lysobacteraceae > Xanthomonas > Xanthomonas citri. The sequence goes on along the minus strand of NZ_CP008998.1, from coordinate 2,834,617 downwards.
GACATCTGCCGGCACGAGCGATAGGTCAATTACTGTCACAGAGCCATTGGAGCCGCGATCGTCGCCTATGTAGTCCGCCAGCCAACCGGCCAGCGTCACCCCGTCGTCGTCACCGCTGATGGTTTTCATGCGGCTATCCGAGAGAATCGTTCGGATGCGCATCAGCATCGTCTCGACGTACTCGGACACATTCAACAACTCCGCGTTGGCCTCTACGCTGCGCAATAGCTGATCGCCGGAAAACGCGCGGGGAACATCGGCGTCGATCGGTAAAGTATCGGCATCGCTGCCGCCAAACGCAGCGTGCGCCGCACGAGCAAGTGATAGGAACTCGTCGACTTCCTGAGTGGTGAACTTTTGCTCCGAATATTGCGCCTTGCGGGCCTGCTCGAAATCTGAAATTTTCTGTCGCAGTGCTCCCAATGCCGCGCTCTCGTCCGGGGTAAAGCTGCCGTCATTCGACAGGCTCTCCTGCCAGACTAGAGCCCCCTGAAGAAAGTTCTTTGGGTGTGGGAAGTTCGCCCAGGGTCTTCCTGCGTTTCGTTCAATTTGAATTATGCTCACGAGTGTCCGCAGAAAGCGCCGCATCTCATGACTCGGCATAGAGGCGGTGTCGACTGAGCCATCTCGCACCGAGCGAAGGGCTTGAATCAGCGTAGGTCTCTGCGCCTTGGCGCTCGCTTGTGTAAAAGCGCTCCATTCAGCGCTGTTCCAAAACCAAAGCGGCACCTTCAACTGACTGATCCCGCCGTCGTGGTCGGCCTCCACGGCAAACACGCGAACCTTGCTCATGTCACGGAAGGTATTCGCATACTCTCCGTTCGGGTCAAGCACAATAAAGCGAGCATTGGGATCGTCATCGCCACGGACCTTTTTCGCCTCCGCCATCGACCAACGAATCAGGCCGGCTACGGAGCAGGACTTGCCACTGCCTGTATTGCCCAACACGGCTAGATGGCGACCAAACAAGCGGTCAGGATCAATCATCACCTTGGCGTTCGCAGCCAACGGACTTATACCGATCATGACTCTGCGGTTATCCCCGGACTCGACAATGGCACGCAGTTGATTCTGTGTTGGTAACAGTACCGGAGCCCCGACCGAGGGATAAGCGTCTACGCCACGGCGAAAGCTGTAGCGCTCCGTGCCTCCATGGGTTCCCTCGTAAGTCAAGCGGCCCAAGGGATTGAGGCTCATTTTGCGCAATGGGTACGGCAGGTCCACCAGTCCGAAGTCCTGCATGCCCTTGCGTTTCGAGTACTGAGATCGCTCTACCGTGATCCATTCCACTTGGGCAACAAGATGGCCTTCGTCACTGGGCACCAGCACGTAGCCGTTAATGCGGGGAAAGGGGCGCGGCGTACCGGTATTTAGCGCGACATTATCTGGGGCTTCAATGTCCAGAAGCACCTTGATCTCATCCGGCGAAACGAAATCGATGTTCTCGATCCGAAGTGAATCAGCATATGCGAGCGGCGACAGTGTCATGGCAAATCCTCTATGCCAAGATCGTCCTTGGAGCCGTCCCCCTCCGCTTTCTGCACAGGAGGCGCGGTATGCCAGCGCTGTTTGAGCAACTCACTCATTCGGAACGTCGTCTTATCGATCGCAGCCTTGGGCAGAAAGTTCTCGGTCAGCTTCTGCAGGTCAGCCAAGGCCGGACCGATCATCAAACTGATTTGCGGGGGACGCCCGAGCTCCTCGTAGGTCTTCATGATTCGGTCGAGCGGGTCGTTGAAGGAGATCACCACAAGGTGTGTGGACGGAATCGTGAGCATGTCGCGAATCACGCGATTGATGTGCTCATCGCCAAAGCTATATCCGTAGGTGACCAGTGTGCTGTTCGGGCGGCAAATCGCCGCTGCGAGATCGCGGAATAGCTCCACATACGGGTAGTCGGAGGTCTCCCTGTCCTTGGCCGCATTTGGATAAATCATCAGTTCGTGCGCACTCGCACTCTCAAGCCCCGGAGCTTCCAAGTACGGTTGGACACTTTCTGCGCCAAAGGGCAAGCCGACTCTACGTATGTCACTGCCCGTTTGCACCCAATCGACAGAGCCATGCAGCTTGGTGAAGCGGGCAACGCCTTCCAGATACCGTGGCTCGCCACGAATGCCTGGCGGGTTGTAATGCATGTCCAAATCCAACCGCGATGAACGGAAGATTGGCGTGAGATTGCCGAGGAAGCGATCCAGCAGGTGCAGCCCAGCCAACTCAGCACCAGCTTCGATTAGCCTGTCATAGTTGGTGGTAAAGATGTTCAGTCGATCACGTACGCCGCTTCGGCTCGCGAAGCTCATTAGAAATGCAACAAGCGTATTGAGAGCCTGCTCGCGTCTAGCCTCCTCAGCAGTCGCGATCCCTCTTTCACTTTGCAGAATCGACTTTGAAAAGGCATTTAAGATCCCGGTGAGGTCCTGCTCCAACGCTTCGGCTTCGTCGCTAATGCCAAGGATTTGCAAACCACGCAGTAGCTCGTTGGCAACACGCAGCTGGTCTTCCAGATTACCTTTCGCGCGTCCAGCTCCCTTAGCAGCATCCTGAGCCGCGCCGTCAATTTCGTCTTGGTAGCGGGAGAATTTAACAGCGTCCATGCCAGCAGCTGCTTTGCTGGTCGCTAGATAATGCACCGCATGAGTCAGACCCGATCCTGCCAATAGCGATAGATGTTCTGATTGAAATAAAGAGGTTAGCCAAGGCTCGACCCGATTTCGGAGGTCGTTAAGCCCGAACTCTTGACCGGTTACCCAAGAGGCATCGGAGTCCGGGGTACGCTTAAAAGTATTGATCTTCTTAGTCGGTCCAAAGCATATCGGTCGATGATCGTCCCTGACCTTCAGAGTGTTTTCGAACTGGTCTTGTTCTTTTCCGCCACTCATGTCTGCGCCCCCGTCGCTATCAGCACCTGACCTGTGCACCCAGTGGATTATATCAGTATAGCCCGGTACAATCGGCCGAGTCAGCGCTTTACCTGTCGCTAGACGGCCAGCTTTTTCTCGGGCTGCATAGGCAGACCGTCAGACCGGAAATAACCCCGGTTGACGTTTCCGGGCAGAGCCAGCGACAGAGCACTGATGCCTCTTTGAGGCCGCTCTACCGATCGAGCAGGCATCGGCGGAGCGAAGAAGAACCTGCAAGGAAAACCATCGATGAATCGACGGATCGATGGCGAGTACCGACTCGATGTACAGATGCGCGCGCGGACGCTTCCCTGAGAGGATAGCTGCAAGACCGGAACGAACACACAGCGCCGCACACCGCGACATCTGTACATACCCCTGGGCGCGGGGGCACCGTTGACGAATACGTACGTTTCCTTTTGCCACCTGACCCGTACGGCAGGCGATGGGGCGATTGCAGAAGGCGTACGTCCATGCAACGCTCCAAACCTCCGTTTTTTGCCGGGCATGCCGGCAGCTCACTTCCGTACTTGTCATCGCTGTACCCTCCCGCCCTGTCAATTGCGCAGGTGGCGGAGATTACCAGCGAAGCGCCGCAAACCATCCGGAATCGCCTCAGCAAAGGCACGTACCCAATATTCTCTTGGAAGGCTGGCCGGAAGCGCGTCTTTCGGCTCATCGATGTTGCCGCGTTTATCGATCAGCAAATTGCCGTTGACCCGTCCAATCCGGCCAATCGGCCAGCCCGACGCGGCCGGCCGACGAAGGTCCAGCAGGTAGCGAAACTGCAAGCGCGGCCGAGCGCCCCGCAATCGCCCCACTCATCCGGGTTGGTAGGGGGGGCGCGATGAACGTGAAGGCTCGAATCGACCCATCGGCATGGCAAGCCGGATTTGATGCCGGCGAAGCAGGTCACCCCATGACTCCGTGCCCGCAGAATCTTGACCCGTTCTCGTACTTTTCCGGATGGATCGAGGGCGACGCCAAGAGACAGGGGTTCGAGCATAGCCTTGGAGGTGCTGCATGAAGAGCCTCCGGGTAGCCCACGATGCACTGGAAGAGCGCCCTAGCGAAGAGCCCGTTACCTACGGTCAAGTCGCTTCAGCTCCGGCTCACGCAACGACGACGTCGCGGGAAGAACGGCTGATCAAGTTTGGCCTATCAATTGAGTCGGAACCACCCAGTGGCCACGATATGACCTTCACGCATGCCGTCTTTTGCCAAGTCGGTCTTCCGCGAGCCAAGGTGCTGGGACGGGAGTTTGTGCGGCAATCCGGCTCTGTCTGGCTAAGCGTGCAGGCTGGGCTCCTCGATGAAGGCAACGGACCGGTGGTCCAGCCCATTCCGTATGGAGCGATGCCGCGCCTCGCGCTCGCGTGGGTGTCCACCTATGCAAAACGGCACAAGACACGCGAGATACCGATCGGCGACAGCGCCGCGGAGTTCCTTCGCCTGGTTGGAATGGACTCGCAAGGAAATCGGTACGTCACGCTGCGCAAACAAATGCATGCACTGGCGGCGTGTCGGCTGCAGCTCGGATACAAAGGGCGCACGTTCAACGGTGAGCCGATCGAGCAATTCGACGCTTGGCTTGGCAACCGGGATGCTAGGCAACGATCTTTGTGGCCTGGCGTCATGCTGCTGTCGGAGAGCTACTTCCAAGAGTTGATGGAGAAAGGAGTCCCGCTGGACAACCGCGCCCTGATGGCCTTGAAAGGTTCAGCATTGGCGCTTGATGTCTACGCTTGGCTGGCCTATCGCCTGCATCAGATACAGGGGCGCGGGCCGAAGGTTTACTGGCGAAATCTACGTGAGCAATTCGGCCAAGAATACAAGGGCAAGGACCCGGACAAGGACTTCAAGAAAAAATTCCTGACAGCGTTGCAAGCCGTGATGGCGGTCTACCCACAGGCCAAGGTCAAGCGCATAACAGGCGGCCTGCTATTGATGGCATCACCACCACCGATTCGACCCGCTGTGCATGCTGTTAGCAAGCCTGTGGACTCTACAAATTATCCACGTTAGATCGGCCCCCGCGAAGACGTTAAATCGGCCCCCTTCACAAGGGGCTTACCACGTTAAATCAGCCCCCATTGGCGCGTTAAATCGGACCTCCCCTAAACCTGTAAGGTTTGCTTGTAAAGGTTCCTGTAACTTCTTCTGGTAGTTGGTGCCCGTGGACTTGTGGACAATGCGCTTCGCGCACCAGCGACGGCCCGTGGACAACCGCAAGCGGTTGCCCACAGTTCGACGCCTTTGCCCACAGGGTCCACCGGCCTATTCGCTACATGTGGACAATGCGCTGCGCGCACCGCCCCTTCGGGCCTTTGCCCACATTCCGCTTTCCCAGCTATCGATACGTACGATCGGCAATAAAAGCGGCAGCATCGACGGCTCTGCTCACCTTGTCTCCACCCAGGAAGCTACCTGACGAGCTCGCCCGAACGCACAATTTGACCGTAAGTCTCGATGGCTTCTTGAACGGCCGCATCATCGTCGATACGCAAGCTCCGGCGCTCGTCGCTGAGCCGCTTTTGCAGCTCAAGCAATTCGTCAATTCGACGCACGTCCGGCCGTGACTTTTCCCGTTCTTTGCTAATGTCGCGCGATGCGACCGCGATCGCGTTGCCGATCGTCTCGAGTGCCGTCTCGTAGTCCGCCAGTTGATCATCCGTCCAGGTCATCACATCGCCTCTCGTCCTCGTCGATTCATAAAGCCTGTCACGATCGACTTTGTTTCACAATCTGCCGACCTTGCCGAGTGAGCTTCCATCGTCGTCACGCTTGTCTTCCCATCGTCCATCGATCGGCGTTGCTTGCTCCTAAGGCTGCGCACTTTACATGCAGCCCGTGAGCAGTGAGAGAGTGCCGTTTTGATGAACGAAAAATGTCTTATCGATTGGCACATGTCTGGGAGAAACAACACACTCCCAGCCGACGAGTAGTGCGCCGAAAGGAGTTGCTTTGAACTATTCAGAGCTCCTCTTTGCATCCTTCGATTTCGATTGAAAAAAATCGTCCACGCAAGCTACCTTCAAACTTCCAACAACCACAGCGTAACTTCGGGGACAGGGTAGGGTTTGCTATACCGCCATAAATGGCGTCCTAGCAACCGGCAGCGCACCAGTCATTTCACTCCCTACGCGCAGCCTACCGTCCCTGCTCAGGGCTTCGCCCCGAGACCCCGAATTCGAGAGAGATTGGCGTAACAGTGAGTACGAGCGAACAGTGACGAAGGACGGGCATGCTTCCGCCGATACGGTGCTATGAGGACGAGGAGGCTTTGGTCTGCGAAAGGGCACGTGATTGCGGTATGAGCGTCGGGCAATTTGTGCTCGCAGCCGCGCTTGGCCGCCGCACGCGCACCAAGATCGAAACACACATTCTCAATGAGCTTCGCAGGCTCGGCGGCTTTCCACGAAGCCGCTCGGCGGAAGCGCCGTGAAATCCAAGAGACCGGCACGGACGCCGCCGCCCGGAACGTGCTGTACAGCGTCGTCGTATCCGAGACGCTGCGGGAGCGCGATCGACTGCGGCGCGAGATCCGCAAAGAAGTGTCAGGCACTGTACGCTGATACGACGAATCGTAGGCTGTCATATCGCGAATGGGTGGAGCAACAGGCGGCCACCAGCGATAGTGCGGCTATCGGCCAGCTACGGGGGCGCGTTCGAGCTTACCGGCAGCGAACAATTCAAGCGACGCGCGATCGCCCTTATGGTGGAACATGGAATTGACGCCCGGCTTCGAGACGCCGAGCAACGAGCGTTGCGGCGTGCCAAAGCAGCGGCAGCAGCGAAGCAAACGGGGATGTAAGCCGGAACCCCAGAAAATTCCGTCACCCAGACGCCGCGACGTACTCAGCCAGGCGCTCCCTGGCTTCATCCATATCGAACGTCTTGGGATTGAACGGTCCGCCTAGCCACTCGACGAGTTCGCGTCGGCGGGCGTTGCGGTGACCAGCGAGTACCCTGAGCATGTCCCCATAACCCCACGGCCCGCCACAATCTTCCGGTGGGCAGGCATATTTGCCGGCAATCACGCGCGGGTAGGTTCCCGTCGGCCTTGCCATTGTCTTCTCGACTGTCACCCGGTGCTGCCAGTTGTCGCTAAAGTCGTAGGTGTAGGTAAGCGCGTCACCGACGCGGCATACATCGCGCAACCGCAACTCGCTACTGATCTGACTACCGTAGCCGCGCCCGTCCTGGTATGAGAATAGGTGCATTAGTTCCCAGCCCATGACGCCCACTCGATTGTGTTTTGCGTGAAAAAACCAATTAAATCAATGACTTGCAAAATAGCTCAGCATGGATGCCATGAAAAATGCCATTTCTCATAACTTTGCAGGTCGCTTAGATCAACACCCAGCCATCTAAGGCGAAGCACGGGGCCATGTCTCGCCCGTTGTCCGTCGCGGTATTGAGGCATGACTTCACCTGGTCAAGTGCATCTCCTACGACGATGGCGCGGGCAAAATCCACGGTTACGGCGATCTTCTTGGGGACCGTGAGAACAAAACGCATGTGGCCCCACTGGTCATGCTCCGCATCATAGGTCGCTTGCCAGTAGTCGTATTCCGCAGGCAACTCGAACAGTCGTGCCGTCAGCTTGAACTTCTGCCCGTCCACACGTTGGTGGGCGCCAAGGGAAATATCGTGCTGAGGGACTCTTCCAAGCTGCATGCTTTGCCTCACTTCGTGGAGTCGATGAACGCACCAAGCTTGTCGAGATCATGCGACCAGAAAAGGGAGAGGCCGCGCGCCTGTGCCTGTTCAAGGTTCAGCACCTTGAAGACGCCGGCCAGCGCAGCGGCCGGCACGACCTGCGCAGTGCCGAACTGTTTGATCCAGTACTCGGCCTTGACGGCCGCGTCGTTGTTCAGACGCTTGACGCTGTTGGTTGCGCTGTTCGACACCTTGCACTCGATCGCCATGAGGCGCGTGTCGTGCAAGCGCACGACAACATCGGCCTTACGCTCACCGAGCTGGCATTCAGCGCAGAACTGCATGGCCTGCGGCCCTTTGACGATCGTGTTGATCGCCACGGCCGGGGCCTCGGTGAAGCCCAGGCTGCGAAGGTAGTCCTTCACCGTCGTCTCTTGGTTCTCCTTGCCCTCGTTGCGTCGCTCGGTGGCGATGCGCTGCGCGGCCAGGAGCACCGACGAAGCCAACAAGGCCGCTTCGCGTTGCTGATCGGTCGGTGCGCCGCCGGCCTCCATCCACGGGAACCGATGCGGATCAATCACGCGTTCGATGACCTCGAACACCTTACGCAGCGCCTCGGAGTTTTTCTTCAAGACGCCCGGGGCGATCGACTCGACATCGGCGATGACTTGAAGATCGTCATCGGAGATCGGCGGGCCGGCCAGGTAGCGCAGCGCTTCGCCGAGTCCCAGGCCGTAGGCTTCGGCCAGGTTGTCATCGGTGATCGCACCAGGGTTGAGGTCGCTCAGCTTCTTGAACAGCAACTCGAACTTACCGCGCGCCTGGTTGTAGTGGGTTGCCCAGGAGTCAGTGACGGCCAGGCGCTCGGTCCGGAACTGCGCGGCGGAGGTTGCGGCGTCTTCAGCCAGTTCGGCAGTGGTCCATCGAGGCGGTGCGCTTGTCATGCAAGAAGTGTTTCCAGGCTTGGGATGCGCAGGCGCTCGATCTCCTTGGGCTCAAACTTGGTCAAGCCGCCGGCATAGGTTCTGCCGCTCCCGGTGTTGATGTTCTTGTTGAGCCACGTCACCAGGCGGGCCATCACTCCATCGGCCAGCGGCTGGCGAGGGTAGAGGCCGTGCGCGACGTTGATGTGTCGCGCGTCGCATGCGTTGAGCGTGAACTGAGGCGGCCGGCGGGCCATGTAGGTGCACAGGATCGGGGCCGGGGCTTTGAGGCCCACGGACCACCAAGCTTTGCGGTGCTGTGCGATATAGCTCTGATCCGCGCCATTGATCTTCGCCCAGGACAGGAAAGCGCTGATGCGTCTCCGCTCTTCCTTGGTGAAGTCGTCCAGCTCGGCCGGCAGGTCGATGACACGGCGCAGAACCTCGGCCGAGTGCAGATGCGCACCGGCCTGTATCAAGTCTTTGGCTTTAGTGACGGCCGGCAGCTTGACGCGATCGGGCAAGCCGTTCGCATGCTCACCAGCGATCCAGATGTCGTTTGCGCCTGTGACCTGGCCGCGATGCACACGGAACAGCTCCCCAAGCTCGATGTCGCCAGCCGCTGCTGGCTCGGACGGGCGGACGATGATCGACCAGCGCGGCGCGGCATGCAGCCGTTCGCGCGGGATGTCGGTTCCCTTGGTCAAGCCGTTGAGGCGTTCCAGCTCGTCGACGGCGCGCACTCGAACCGGCTCGGCCGTCTCGCCGACGCGGAAGCAGGTGATCGCCGCCGTTGTCGCCGTGCCGGGGAAGGCTTCGACGGTTGGCTCAAGCACGTGCAGGGCGATCCCGCCCAGCTCGTCGAGCAGCAGCCGGCGCAGCGCCGAACCGTAGTTCACATCCATCCACTCGGCCGAGGTGATGAATGCACCCACGTCGCCCGCCTTGGCGAGCAAGCGCGTTTGCAGGAAGAAGTGCAGATGCAGGCCGGCCAGCGCACTCGCCTTGATGCCGAAGTCGGCGAAGTTCGAGGCATACCAGGCTTTCCAGTCCTCGGCGATGTCGTGATGTCGCACGTAGGGCGGATTGCCGATGAAGGCCGTCATGCCGGCGCAGCGCGGCAGCTTGACCTCCCGATAGTCCTTGACCAGCACGGTCGCCCGATCGGTCCAGCCGCGAGCGCTCAGGTTCGCGCGCAGCATCAGCGCGGCCAGGGGGTCCATCTCCACAGCCACGAGCTGCGCGTCAGGAAAGGCAAGGCCCGCGGCCAGGATGAAGCGACCCGACCCCGCCCCAGGATCGACGATGCGGGCCGGCGTTCCTTGGCTGGCCAGCCAAGTCATCATCGAGCGGACGATTGGCGCAGGCGTGTAGACGGCACCTACCGCACGACGCTCAGCCGCAGAGCGAATCGACGAAAAGGCTTCGCCGAGCGGGTCGGTGCCGCGCGAGATCGCCTTGCGGATCGCCTCGATGTCCCGAAGCTTGAGCGCCGATGCCGGCGCGGTCTTTACGAGCTTGCGCTCGGCCGCAGACAGGCCGCCATGTCCTCCGATGAGGGCAAGGCAGAAGGCTACTAGCTCTTGTTCTGTCTGCACGTTCATTTCTGTTTTCCCTTGGAACCGGCGAACAGGTCAGCCTGGCCTTGCAACTGCTTCTCCGTGAAGGTGCGCATGAAGTCGCGCAGCACGTCAGAGGCGTGTCGATCTTGGGCACGGCAAGCCTGCACGAACGCCTCGCGCAGCTCTTTCTCCACCCTGATGCGCATCCCAGAGTCTTTGAGTGACATAGGCATAGGATAGCACAGTGGATACACATTGTGTATCCACTGTGCTGGGGTCAGCTTGTCGAAATGACCCGATCACACTCCAGGACAACATATTCCGGCACATTGTCAAACTTGTGCGGATTTAGCTGCATCACATATTCATTTTCGATATGAAAGGACTCATTCACGAATTTCTGAAGGATGCTGTCTTGATCCCCGCCTGGCGAAGCGTGCACTTCTTTGAAAATTCGGAATAGCTGGATCTTATCGTACCCGGCTGTAGCGCCCGTAAATCGACGCTTCATCTCCGCCTTATCTTTAATGACCGCGAGTACCGCAGAGTAATCGAATCCAGGAATTAATTTCTTGATCCCAGCTTCGGCTTGAGCGATCTCTTGAGCACTCATAGGAGCCTCGCCGGAGGTGGATTTCAAAATAGGCACATCTCTCGCATGCAAGAGATTTGCCAAATAATTGTACTCCATGCCGAGATCATTAATGATCTCAAAATGCCGCCTCAAATATATACACTTAATAACCTCATCCGCCAAGCCGCGAATATTTTCACCGCATATTTGAGCGAACGTCTGAATATCGTCTTCTTTAATTTCAACCTCGGAAACAACTCCCGCCTTGGATGCTAGAAAATATGCCGTTGGCTTAGGGTGCTGGAATAATCTTTTAACACCACGGATAACATCGGTAGCAGGCTCAATATCGTGAGTCAGCATGAGAACTGTTGTATCACGGAGACTTGCCTTACCTCTAAACAGCTCATTTAAAATTGCAAATTTCTTGGTCTTATCAAAACTAGAAACAGGGTCATCCAAAATTGCCAAGCACGGCCTTTCCCGCAGAACCTGGTGCATGAAAAGAATAAGAGCAAAGGCATTCTTTTCGCCATAGCTCAGATGCTGAGCAGCCGTTTCGATATGCTCATTAAAATCCTGATGGACCAACTTCATTTTATAAGAGTCAGCCTCAGGCTTAATAACAACACTGTACTTATAACCGGCCGACCTCAGGAAACCATTGATTCCATCTTGATTGTCGGCAACAGATTTCTCGATCTGCTTCTTATGTTTATTGACCTTCCCCTTTAGCTCCCCAACCTTTTCACCCAACTCCTGGAGCCTTGCATTTATGGGATCAACAACCGATTTGGTATCCGCCGAATTAAGTTTCGCAAGGAGGCCGAGGTCGATTTTCAGCTTACCGATTTCATCTTCGATCTTCTCGACATCACGAAGCGCAAAGAAAGATATCGAGCGTAACCCTTCGAGTTTGGCAAGGAGTGTTTCAACGTCACCTCTAAGGGCACTGAGAAAATTCGTTTCCTCTGGTGAAAGCTCAATCTTGGATTTTGTAATCTTTTCCAAGCTCTCTTGACACTCCGGCTCAAAATACTTGCCTAGTCTTCTAATGATTGCCTGAAGTGCACTCAAATGCTCGACAGCCTTCGAGTCATACTCCTTTGCGACAGATTGCGCCACAGTCTTTCTATCTGAATTCTGAAAATCGGAGGAGCAATAGGGGCAGTTATCTGACAACTCCAAAAATGAATTCCCCTTTGCCTGCCAAGCTATCCAAGTTGCAGGCTGATCACTTTTGATGAAATTTTCAAATGGCTTAAGATGTTCCGGGATATTCTCAATCTTGTTTCCAGACCCAAAAGCTTTATAGCCCTTACTCGACTTTGAAAGCGCCCCAGCCTTCGTAACCCCGAATGCATCGCGAAGCTCTTTCAGGTCGGATATGGCCCCACTTAAATCTTCATTATCATCGAATGCCGACTTAATCCCTATAAAGAGGGCCTCAATCTCCTGCATGGCCGATAGGAAAGCATCTGTCTTGATGAATATCTCAAAGCTGTTTTTGAGAACCTCGTCCCTCTGAAAAACGAACTGGGAAACATAGGAGTCGTCGAAAACCAAAATCGAATTGATATCCTGCACGCCCGTCACCGATGGCTCATTCTGCCCATCGAGTGCACGATACTTAAAAGGTTTTAACCTTTGGAGAGAGCCGTCACCAGCCACGGATGCAAGAATCGCCTTTGCTATTGAACTCTTGCCTAGCCCGTTGGGGCCATACTTTATATTCAACGTCCCTTTGGAGATAGAGACGTCTGCGCTCTCGATACTGTTGCAGTTTTTTATTTGAACCGAATACACAGCCATAACCCCTCTCTCCTTAGCATTGATAAAAACAAGCACACTGATTTGCTCAAGACTCAACCGTCGGAAGAGTCTGGCAGAGCGACCATAGGAAGCGTTCAAACAGATATTAACGTGCTTACACTTGGACTCAAGACGTTAGTATCAGAAATGCCGACATCCTGCGAGACCTCACCTATCACCACGTCCCAGCTAGCGGAAAAGCGCGGGGGCGCTTTCTCTTTGTGCTCCCACACGGTGTCGACGACGCTCTATCTCCTCCTTTGACACTCGACCGGGCAAGGCCGCGAGTTCGGCGTCAGTGAGGCTCGCCAGCACGTCGCGCAGACGCACAGTGGACACATGAGCCGGAGGGGCCATTGGGCCCTCATCATCCACGAATGCAGGCTCAGGAAGCTCGGCAGCACCCTGCTCCACGTCGGTCGCCGCTCTAGCATCCGGTTCGCTCAAAGCGTCCTCCACGAAAGCGCCGTGCCTGGCCGCCTCGGCTTGGCTTACATCACGGGTGGCCCATATCCTTTTGACCTGGGCCATGCTGCACCCGGCCAGTTTCGCCGTATCCGCGATGCTGCGGCCTATGCAGCGCAACGCGATGACCTGGGCGCGCAACTTCGGATCAGCCCGTCGGCCCTTATAGCGGCCAGCCTTCTTCGCCAGATAGATGCCCTGGCGCTGCCGCTCGCGCCTGTCCTCGTAGTCGTCGCGGGCCATCTGCAGGGCCAGCTTCAAAAGCATGTCCTGGACAGATTCCAGGACGATCTTGGCAACGCCCTGGGCCTCGGCCGCCAGGTCGGACAAATCGACAACGCCAGGGACGGCCAGGCGTGCGCCCTTTGCTCGGATCGAGGCCACCAGGCGCTCGGCCTCGGGCAGTGGCAAACGGCTGATGCGGTCGATCTTCTCGGCGATGACCACTTCGCCCGGTTGCAGGTCAGCCACCATGCGCAGAAGCTCGGGCCGGTCGGCGCGTGCGCCGGATGCCTTCTCGCGGTAGATGCCGGCGACGTAGTACCCGGCGGCCTTCGTGGCCGTGATGATCCCTTCCTGGCGTTCCAAGTCTTGCGCGTCCGTGCTAACGCGCAGATAGACCCGTGCCACCATTGGTGCGGTTGCGGGCTTCATCCTGCTCATGCCGGCTCCTTTGAGCATACCTAAACGTACCATCAAATTTGCGGGTGGCCCAATATTTTTATGGACTTAAACGGACCAGCTGAAATGGGCCAGCCTAAATGGACCATTCACAGCGCCATCAAAAGCGGGTTTGCAGGGGAGGGCGGCTCCCTGCCGGCGGCGGGAGCGTTGTCCTCGGCCCTGAAGCCGCGTGTCTGCGGGTGAGGCGTTCTCCGTAGGGGGGGGGCATGCGCTTATGGCGGCATGCATCTCACCTACCTTGATACTAGCTAGCCTGGAGCCTGAATCGCTTGTTGATGTTTGCGTCATTTGTAGTTGACGGGAGCGTCAGGAGTGGCCAAGATAGCGTCACTGCCCTTGAGCAGTTACAGGCTCTCCCGACCCGGTGTATAGGGGGAGCTGGCCACCTTCTAAAGAAGGTCCCACCCAGAGTGGGGTTAAGAGACTCCGGCCCGCACTACGATGCTGTTAACAAAAAGCCTGCTAACGCGGGCTTTTTGCTGTCTGCTCACTTTGTGTTGACCAAGACGTCTATCAGCTTTGTAGCAGCCGAGCGCGCAATTTGCTCGTCCATGTCTAGACGGACATAAGCGCTTTTGAATCGCCCCGGCTTTCGTGGAGGCCAGTTGGTGTGAGTCAGACCGACATGGCCTGACCTGCGAGTTGCCAATGGTAGTTAGCCTCGGCTTCGGCCGGCGGGATGTAGCCGAGGGACTCCATCAACCGGTGATGGTTGAACCACGAGACCCATTCGAGCGTGGCGAGTTCAACGGCTTCCTTGCTCTTCCAGGGCGCCCGGCGGTGGATCAGTTCGGTCTTATACAAGCCGTTGATGGTCTCGGCCAGGGCGTTGTCATAGCTGTCACCCTTGCTGCCTACCGAGGGCTCGATGCCCGCTTCGGCCAGCCGCTCGCTGTAGCGGATGCTGACGTATTGCAAGCCGCGGTCCGAGTGATGGATCAAGGCGCCATCGCGCTCGGGCTTGCGCGCGTACAGCGCCTGCTCCAGCGCGTCGAGCACAAAATCCGTTCGCATGGAACGGCTGACCCGCCAACCCACGATGAACCGCGCGTACACGTCCACGACGAAGGCCACGTAGACCATGCCCTGCCAGGTCGAGACGTAGGTGAAGTCACTGACCCACAACTGGTTCGGCTTGTCGGCCTTGAACTGCCGGTTCACCCGATCCAGCGGACACGGCGCCTTGGCATCCGGCACCGTGGTTAGGATCTTCTTGCCGCGTCGCGCGCCCTGCAAACCCTTGAGCCGCATCAGCCGCTCGACCGTGCAGCGCGCAACGGCCGTGCCTTCGCGCAGCATCTGTCGCCAGACCTTGCGGTAGCCGTAGACCTGCAGGTTGCTGGTCCACACGCGCTCGATCTGCGGCACCAGTTCGGCATCGCCCTTGGCCCTAGCCGGCAGCAACGCCGGGTTGCTGCGGCGTGCAGCACGGCGCCAATAGCCCGACGGGGCAACCTGCAAGGCTTTGCAGATCGACTCGACCCCGAAGTGCTCGCGTTGTGCGTCGATGAAGCCCATCACTTCTTGTGGTGGCGGTCGAGTTCCGCCTTGGCGAAATACGCGCTGGCCAGCTTCAGGATCTCGTTGGTCTGGCGCAGTTCGCGGACCTCGCGCTCTAGCTCCTTGATGCGCTGTTGCTCGGCTGTGGTCGCTCCCGGGCGCAGGCCCTGGTCCGTCTCTGCCTAGCGAACCCAGCGCCGCAGCGTTTCGCTCGTGCAGCCGATCTTGGATGCAATGGACTCGATGGCTGCCCATTGCGATTCGTACTGGCCCTGCGATTCCAAGACCATGCGCACCGAGCGCTCTACAACTTCCGGGGAAAACTTCGGGGACTTCCTCATAGCTCCATTCTCAAACGAAGGAGCCTCCTCTAAAACCGGGGCGATTCACAACTGCCATTTTGCGACGTGGCCGACGTGTTCCGCTATGTCAACGGTCAGTGTCAATTCTTGTCGGCGCTCACTCCGTTACAACCACGCTATGCGAAGAAGGTGGCCGACGCTGACAGCCTGATGGCAGTCATCATTGCCCAGGCAATGAACCACGGCAATCTGGTCATGGCGCGTACCAGCGACATCCCGTACCACGTGCTGGAGAGCACCTACCAGCAATACCTACGGCAAGCATCGCTGCACGCGGCCAACGACTGCATCAGCAACGCCATCGCCGTGCTGCCGATCTTCCCGCATTACTCGTTCGACCTAGGCGCGCTGTACGGTGCAGTCGATGGCCAGAAATTCGGCGTCGAGCGGCCGACCGTGAAAGCGCGTTACTCGCGTAAATACTTCGGGCGCGGGAAAGGCGTGGTCGCCTACACGCTGCTGTGCAACCACGTGCCGCTCAACGGCTACCTGATCGGCGCGCACGACTACGAGGCCCATCACGTATTCGACATCTGGTATCGCAACACGTCAGATATCGTGCCAACGGCGATTACTGGCGATATGCACAGCGTCAACAAGGCCAACTTCGCCATCCTGCACTGGTTCGGACTGCGCTTCGAGCCGCGCTTCACCGATTTGGACGCCCAATTGCAGGATCTGTACTGCGCCGACGAACCGGCGTTGTACGAGACGTGCTTGATCCGACCGGTCGGCCAAATCGATCGGCAACTCATCGTCAGCGAGAAGAGCAACATCGACCGGATCGTCGCCACGCTGGGCCTGAAGGAAATGACTCAGGGCACGCTGATCCGCAAGCTATGCACGTACACCGCGCCGAACCCGACACGGCGCGCCATCTTCGAGTTCGATAAGCTGGTGCGCAGCATCTACACATTGCGCTACCTGCGCGACCCGCAACGGGAACGCAGCGTGCACCGCTCGCAGAATCGCATTGAGTCCTACCACCAGCTACGCTCGACCATCGCCCAGGTCGGC
Organism: Xanthomonas citri pv. citri; assembly: GCF_000961215.1. Classification (NCBI taxonomy): domain Bacteria; kingdom Pseudomonadati; phylum Pseudomonadota; class Gammaproteobacteria; order Lysobacterales; family Lysobacteraceae; genus Xanthomonas; species Xanthomonas citri. The sequence continues at coordinate 2,818,156 of NZ_CP008998.1, read as the reverse complement.
GGCAAGAAGGAGCTGACCGGGCACACCGACATCGAAATCGAAATCAGCAACCAATGCGCACGGCTGATGGCCAACGCCATCATTTACTACAACTCGGCGATCCTGTCGCGGCTGTTGACGAAGTATGAGGCCAGCGGCAACGCCAAAGCCGTGCTGCTGATTACGCAGATGTCGCCAGCGGCATGGCGGCATATTCTGCTGAACGGGCATTACACCTTCCAAAGTAACGGCAACTTGATCGATCTGGATGCGCTCGTGGCGGGGTTGGAATTGGGGTGAGGGGGACGGAATTTTCTGGGGTTCCGGCTTACATCCCCCAAACGCTCCATCGTCCCGGTAAACCCCGAAGGGGCAGTCCGTCGCGTTGAATATTGGGGTGCCATGGACGGAGTCAGCGTTTCGGTCTATAGTAGTCTCAGGGATTACCTTTTGCTACGGAGGCCGTGTCATGGTTACGGCAACTTCCATCAAGCTTGATGATGAATTGAAAGGGCGGGTTCAGCACTTGGCCGAGGCGCGCCGGCGTACCCCGCATTGGATCATGCGCGAAGCCATTGAGCAGTACGTCGAGCGCGAGGAAAAGCGTGAGGCGTTGAACCGGGACACGCTCAAGGCATGGGATGAATTTCAGGCGACGGGCCTGCGCGTGACCGCTGAGGAAGTGGACAAGTGGCTCGCGAGCTGGGGAACAGACGACGAACTGCCTCCGCCAGAATGCCACAAGTAATCTTTGCGCCGGCGGCGATCGGGGACATGCAACGGCTGCGCGAATTCCTGAAGCCGAAGAGTCCCGATGCCGCGAGGCGGGCCGGTGAAGCGATTAGGCGCGGCGTCCAGGCTCTCGGTGCCCACCCTCGAATGGGGCGGCTCATAGAAGATCTGCCTGAACAGTATCGGGAGTGGCTTATCGATTTTGGGGATAGTGGCTATGTGGCTCGGTACCGCCACGCTGGCGATACCGTCACGATTTTGGCCGTGCGACACCAGAAGGAAGCGGGGTACTGATCATGACAGATGACGAGGCCAAAGCGCGGATCGAAGTGCTCTACGACGACGCAGCGGCGGTCTTGGCCGAGCAGGGGCTGTCGCCCCTGCAGGCTTACTGTCTGGTGCTCGAGCAGGTCACGGTTCGGGATGAGCCGACTTTGCGATTGCTAGCCGAGACGGCGGCGCATGATCGATGGTTTCGGGAGCAGGTTCGAGAGGGGTTGGAGGAAGCCCACTATCCGAATACGAAATGGATATCTGACGATGAAGCGCGGAAAAGCCATGCCAGACAGCGAGCCGAACTGCTCGCCCGGATCGGAAAAGGCAATGAATGACAACTACGTCCGCTGCGGCACACCGCTGGTCTATACCGGCGAGCTCGAATTGCGGCCCGATATTCTCGCCGAACTCGGCGAGCAGCAGTCGGATCAGAAGGCCTCACGGTCTACTGATCTACTCTAGGCGCCCCGCCCGTGTGCTGGAACACGCGGGCAGGACTTCCACTACACCACCTGGATAGAGGTGATGACATGGCAACTAAACATCGTATCAGCTCGGATGCAATCCGGCTCGAGATCGCTCGCCTTCAATGGGCGAATGCCCTCATGCGTGCGGCCAACAAAGCGCTGGCGAAGGGCGATAAAGCAGCCCTGAACGATATGGGCTTCTCGATCGAACACGCCGACGAATTGGAGGCGAATGGTGGTTTCCCATCGACGTCGATCCGCAACAACACGCGGGCGATCACCCATTTGCGGTCGATTGGTGAGCCTTATATGACCTGAAGCTTGCCCGGCCGCCGTCCACTGAGGCCGCCGTGGGGACGTCGATCCCGGTAGCGGGTGAACGGCATATCGATCGCAGCTATACATGGAGGAATGCATATGTCGGCCCTGCCGATTCCCATGGATCGCTTCTGGCGGGCGGAGGTAATCCCCCCACAGGTTAGCTGACGCCAGAAGTGGAATTTTCTCGTACCCTTTTCTGAGGAGGTTCCATGAAGACATCCCGTTTCACCGACAGCCAGATCATCGCCGTCCTCAAGCAGGCCGAGGCCGGCGCGTCAGTGCCGGAGTTGTGCCGAGAACACGGCATCAGCTCGGCAACGTTTTATAAGTGGCGCAGCAAGTTCGGCGGCATGGATGCGTCGCTGATGTCCCAGCTCAAGGAGCTGCAGGACGAGAACCGGCGCCTGAAGAAGATGTACGCCGAATCGCAAATGACTGCCGAAGTACTTCGTGAGGCGATGGCAAAAAAATGGTGAGGCCATCTCAACGCCGGGAGATGGCCCGATGGGCGGTGGCGAACAAGGCGATGAGCATCCGGCACGCCTGCCAGGCGTTTGAGGTCAGCCAGACCTGCTACCGCTATCAAGCCAAGGCCAGCGAGGAGAACGTCCAGATTGCCGATTGGCTTGTCCGGTTGACCACGACCTATCGTGATTGGGGGTTCGGCCTATGCTTTTTGCACCTGCGTAACGTGAAGGGCTTCGGCTGGAACCACAAGCGGGTGTACCGCATCTACCGGGAGCTGGAGTTGAACCTGCGGATCAAGCCAAAGAAACGACTGGTACGTGAGCGGCCAGAGCCGTTGTCGGTACCGGAGGCGATCAACCAGGTCTGGTCGATGGATTTCATGCACGACCAGTTGGCCGATGGTCGCAGCTTCCGGTTATTTAACGTGCTCGACGACTTCAATCGCGAGGGTCTGGGCATCGAGGTCGACCTGTCGCTGCCATCGGCCCGGGTGATCCGCTCGTTGGATCAGATCATCGACTGGCGCGGCAAGCCAAACGCCATTCGCTGCGACAACGGCCCGGAGTACATCAGCGGCGCGCTGCTAGCTTGGGCACAGCAGCGCGGCATTCGGATCGAGCACATCCAGCCGGGCAAACCGCAGCAAAATGCCTACGTCGAACGTTACAACCGCACCGTCCGCTACGCCTGGCTGGCCACAACATTGTTCGACACCATCGAGCAGGTTCAGGACAAGGCCACGCGCTGGCTATGGACGTACAACCATGAGCGCCCCAACATGGCGCTCGGCGGTATCACCCCAGCAATGAAATTGGCGATGGCCGCGTAGCTCCACTTTTGGCGAACGCTAAAAGCGGGGGGATTACCCGATGAAGCGGTGTGCGAACGTTGGCTGGAAAATCCGTACTGGCAGTTTTTCACCGGCGAGGTGGTGTTCCAGACCTGCTTGCCGTGCGATCCCAGCTCCCTGACACGGTGGCGACAGCGCCTGGGCGAAGCCGGGATGGAAGAGCTGTTGGCGCACACCATCAACACCGCACATGCGGTCAAAGCAGTGGATGCGCGCGAGTTGTCGCGAGTGATCGTGGACACCACCGTGCAAGAAAAAGCGATCGCCCATCCCACCGACAACCGGCTGCTGGAGGTGGCCCGCAAGAAGCTGGTGCTGCTGGCCAAGCGACACGGCATCGCACTGCGACAGACCTATGCGCGGCAAGGTCCGGCGTTGAGCCGCAAGTCCGGGCGCTATGCGCATGCGCGCCAGTTCAAGCGCATGCGCAAGGTGCTGCGACGCCAACGCACGATCCTGGGACGCGTATTACGCGATCTGCAACGCAAGCTGGCCCAGCGGGAATCGTCGGTGCGTGAGCGCATCGGTGTCTGGTTGGAGCGCGCACACCGGTTGTTGACACAGCGTCCCAAGGACAACCAAAAACTCTACGCGTTGCACGCGCCGGAAGTGGAATGCATCAGCAAGGGCAAGGCGAGGAACCCGTACGAATTCGGCGTCAAGGTCGGCATTGCGGTGAGTGCGCGCAAGGGCTTGATCGTGGGCGCGCGCAGTTTTCCCGGCAATCCCTACGACGGCGACACGTTGGCCGAGCAATTGGAACAGGCGCGCGGGCTGCTCCAGGATGTGAATGTGATCCCGCAGATGGCCATCGTGGACTTGGGGTATCGCGGGCGCGAGGTGGAGGGTGTGCAGATCCTGCATCGGGGCAAAGCCAGAACGCTGACGCGACGGCAATGGCGCTGGATCAAACGAAGGCAAGCGGTAGAGCCGGTGATCGGACATCTGAAACAGGACTGCCGCTTGAATCGCTGCCATCTCAACGGCGCCCAAGGCGATGCACTGCACGTGCTCGGCTGCGCCGCCGGCTACAACCTGCGGTGGCTGCTGCGCTGGATCGCATTTTTGCGTGCCTGGTTGCAGGTGGTGCGGGCGCGTTCCTCAACGTCCTCAAGCCCCCCGTGGCTCGCAAACATGGCATTTGGTGCTTGAGAGTAGTTTTTCAGGGGCGACTAGTCAGAGCGCGAGCTTGCCGACGCCTCGCAGACGGTCGAGGACTTGGAAAGCAAGCTGGACGAGACCAAGGCTGAAGCCGAAGTGCTGCAATCGAAGCTAGTCGATGTGCAGGCCGCACACCAGGCGCAGGCTGTCGCGCTAGCTGAGCGCGACCAAGCACGCGCCGATCTGGCGACCGTGAAGGCCAAGGCTGAGGTCGCCGAGCAGGTGGCCAAGGCTGCGGCCCAGGAACACGCCACCACGCTGGCCGAGCGCGACGCCGCCTGCGCCGAGCTAGTGAAGGCGCAGGCCAAGGCCGAAGCTGCCGAGCAAGCACAGCAGGAACAGCGCAAGGCCGCCGCGACCGAGGCGCACCGGCAGAGCGCGATGAGGCGCTTAAAGCAACCGCAGATGCTCGCGAAAACGCGGCCAAACTGGCTGGCCAATTGGAGGCGGTGCAGGCTCAGAATGCAGCACTATTGGCGCGTCTTACGCCGCCGCCGGCCGGGGACGTTCCGCCGGCCAGCGCGAAGGGTGGGACTCAGAAAAAAGGATGACGCTGATCGTACTTCACCGATGCTTTGCGTTTCAGCTTGCGGAGCGTCGGCTGTGATGAACGTACAGATACAGCAAGCCGATCGGCGCAATGAATATCGCGAAGGACCAGCAGATCGCCATCGTCATCAATTTCACGGACAGCATGAGGATGGCGTTCACGAAGAAGACGTTGCCGCCCATGATGTAGCCGACGATGCTCTCATAGACGAAGCGGGAGTACGGGTAGAGCAGCGTGTTCACGGCGAGCAGGGCATAGGTGCTGAACGCTACCGGATGGGGCGTGGTGCCGTGACTCAGCGCGAACAGGATAAGCGCCGGGAAGATCAGGCCGAAGAGGAACTGACGAACATAGTATTGGCCAGACAGGCCGCCGAAGGTCTTTGCGATGACAGGATGCATTCCGTTTTTCCTTTTTGTTGGCAACATCGAGTGTGTCGTGGTATTCCCCTGACCAAAGTGTAAAGCGTCTGTCGGGTTTCTCTACGTCTCGCAGCAGTCCACGCGTTACTGCGTGCCTTGTGCGACTATTCATCGAATTCCGCCGCGAGCCATGTGGCGCTTCCTTTTGTCGTCCTGCCGATCGTTATCTGAAACGTCTGCCCGTCTAACCCTGGGCGTGAAAAATCAATGCCCCCATCCTTCGGCGTGTAGCATCGCCCGGCCGGTTGGTTCGGACGGAATGCCGAGAGTCGATAGCGGCGACCATCAACGAGCGACGTGAAGCAACACACAAGGTGGCCGGACCGCGTGAAGTCGAAAGCGAAACACGTTCGCGACCTGACCGACTACATCCGCGATCCAGAGAAGACGAACCCGGATGAAAGGTCGCGTACACCGGTGCGCGCGGGTTCCTTTGCGACGATCACGCCGGCCAGCAAGGCGAGATGATCGCATTGGCGCTGGATGCCCCGCGCAGCGCGAACCCGATCAATCACTACATCCTGAGCTGGCGCGAGGGCGAATACCAGGCCGGAAGTAGCGCGGCCAACGTGACGCGCAACCCTTGCAGCAACCGACGTAGCCCGGAGCTGGCTCTGCGCCGCCGGCGGAGCAGGGCGGGGAACCACGCTAGGGCGGCGGCGGGGGTCGAACTCGACGACAGTGCCCCCACTCAAGTATGGCTGGTCACGAGAGCCAGTCTGTTCGACAATTTACCGCAGTCCGTTCCTGCCTTCGCTGCCACTGCACTATTGCCAGCCAACGACAGCTTAGGGGGCAACGTTCGCCGCCTGCATGGGAGGTCGTCGCGCCGCGCGAGATTCGACACTGCTTCGTATTTGGCGCAAGACCGGGCCGACAGACCCGGTTGGTCGGCTTCGCCGGCTGCTACGTAGCATTTTCCAAAGCATAGCGAATGCGAGCGCCGGCATCTTCAGCTTGAAGCCTGTTGACGCGAATCTCCATTGAAGGATTGGAGAAGTCCCGGAAGTTGAACGTGAATGCGGAGTGAATCGAGTCTCCAGCGTCGCTCACCTCGGCGCTTTGGATGTAAGCGATCGGCTCGTACTTTGCGACGTTCTTCTCCCTGTCAATGACCACGGCTTTGCCCATCACGGCATCAATGCCGACATACCGCGTGCTGAGATAGTCGGCAACCTCGACCTGCGGCCGGAAGCTCGGTGCGATCGAGGCGATTAGCCTGCGCATGTCGCGGTTGCGCGATCGGCGCCATTTCGATAGCAATAGAGCACCGCCCGCCACCCACGCGATAGATGCAACCATTGCCGCAAGGGCCGCGCCTGAGTGCAGGAATTTCCCGCCCCACGCCGAATACACGAATGCGGGGAGCGCGGCCAGCAAGGACGTCGCAATATAGAACAGCTCGGATGCAAGTCTCAGCAATCGCATTGCATTCTCCTATTCCTTGATGCCATCGGAGTTGGACGAAGGATTCGTCCCGCCCAGCGGGCGCCTGCCATTGCCACCTGACGGGCGAATATCGAATTTTGCCAGCAGGGTATTGACCGCAGCTTTGGTCCGATCGCTGTGGTCAGTGCCGATCATAGCTGGCGAGTGACCTCCGACCCAGTTGATCACCTTGTCCGGTACCAGGAAGATCAGGTTGAAGCAGCTATGCACAAGGTTGAGACACATAGAGAAGTAAATCGTGCAATAGGCCAGAATCGAACCGATGCCGGTCAGCGAGTCGAACTGAGCGTTTGCAAGGGCAATGTCGAACCCCTCGTTCAGCAACGTTCCGCCTGCGATGACTCCCACGCCTCCCAGGAAGAAACCGAGCACCATGAGCACAGGACGCACCATCATCTCCAAGAGGAAGATGTAGCCGTGGGCGGTTTTGTGGCCGAGGCCGTCGCCCTCTCCGCCGAGATGCGTGATCGCCCATAACGGGGCTGCGATCACGCCCTCTCCGACAACGACGAGCCAGTTCACGGCCGCACCGAACCACACAACGAATGGCACCATCGGTAGATAGGTCGACAGCCCGAGGCCGAGTAGCAAGGCGGCGATGATGATCATCATGATGATCGGTCCCGCCCCGTCCAATGCACCTCGGACGAAGCTGAGCGCGCCACTGGCGTCGGCCACCCGTGATGCCAAGCCGGCGATGCTGAAACTTTCGCTGGTCGCCTCGAGCCCCTTGGCTGTGAGGTATCCTGCAAGACCGATTTCGGCTACACCAGTGAGATGGTCGCCCAGGTTTTTCATCTTGATCAGCGGGTTGATTTGGCCGCGCGATTCGCCGCCGTCGTTGATGTTGGTGATCGCCTCCGTTAGTGCTTGTCCTGGCGAGCTGAACAGCTTCGCGATGATGTTACCGCCGTCATTCTGTTGCTTCGTACCGAGAGGGGTAGCGTGCGTCGTCGTTGCTCGCCCCTGTTGTGCCTGATATGCAGTCAACGCCGTCTGGTAGACGCTCTTCATGGCAGCGTCACCGGCGATCGACGGCCCGAATGTCGTTGCCTTGCCAGCTACCGCATCAGAAAGCCTCGTGTTGGCTGCGGCGAAGGTCTGATACCACTCGCCGAGCGTCCACCATCCGCCTTCCTTGATGGATGAGCTGAGTTGACCGGACAGCTCCTCAATGTTCCCCCGCTTCGTAGCGGCGATCGAATTGACGGTGTTTTCGTACTGCTGCGCTGCTGCCTGGATCGCTACTTCTGCGTCAGGGATCGTTGTGCTGCCGTCGGTGCTCCGCACCGTGACAGCATTGACGAACTCGATCGCCGCCGTACTCAGCGATTTTTCCATGCCTGAGAGCGCTTGGAGGTGAGCCTTGCGGACTTCGGCAACATCAATCGTGTTCGAGAACCATCTCGTCGAGCTCGGTTGCGATTCGAGATTCGGGTCGACGTTGGCACCGCCGCATACAAAGCTTTTGTTGGCGAGCATGAAGCCGGTATCTGTCGATTGCGTCTGCACGTATCCGCTTTCGTCAACCAACCCGCCCTCGCTAGAGGCTGTGGCCAAGCCCGCGTTGATTCCATGACGGCAAAGCTCCATCTCGAATATCTTGTGGGCCAGTTCATTGGTGCTCGGCATGACCGGCTGTAACACCATTGCCTTGCCGTCGTTAAACGCCGAGACAGCGACATCGACGCCCATGTTTGCCACACCCACGCCCATCACAGACGCAGCCCACAGCATCAGTAACTGCGAGAGTGACCAGCCATTCGCGGTCGGCACGAGGGACGCAAGGCCCCAAACGATCCGAATCGGCCCCCACATCGTGTTTTTTGCGCGATCGAATACGGCCCCGTCGTGCGCTGTCTGCGATACCTTCAGGAACATCATGTAGCAGGTGAAGATCGCTCCGATGACCAGCAGTGCGCCGTTCGTAACCTGGAACAGGCTGGCCAAGATCGTGTCGCCCCCACCTGCGCTACCGGTCGCAAGGGGATTGTTGACGACGTTTCCGTACATCGCGACGAGCGCCTGGCGCGACTTGTCGCCGGAGCGCTGGGCTGCTTGACTGATCTCCCCCAGCGTCGTGCCTTCCCCGAATGCAGGAAGCGATATGGCCCAGGTCATGACAACGCATAGTCCGCTTAGGACTTTCGAGTACTTCATTGTTGGCCCTCCCTCTTTGCCTTGCCGGACCGAAATTCCCAGTCAAGGGCATGGAGCCACCAGTGTTTGCGGCGATAGTAGTCCGCTTGCGTTTTCCCAGGGTTTCGCAACATCCAAAGGTGCCCGTCGACGGCCATCGCGCACACGAGCATCGTCGCCGTGAACAAAGCCCAGGTCGTTCTGTATTGCAGGATTGATAGCACGGAAGGCGCCGCGAACGGCCATCCATATACGAGCCCCACGACTGAGAAGAGCAGCCAGAAGAGAACCGTTCTCTTCGTGGAAAGCTGATCAGCCGCCAATTTTGGTTTGGGAACCTGTGTCATTGCAGCCCCCGACGGTTTTGTTCAATCCAAGCAACAACCTCGTGTTCGTACCAGCACAGCCTGCGGCTGTGTGGCATCTTGAACGGCTCGGGAATGAGGTGCCGATACCGATCCTTCGAAACGAAGGTGCGAATAGTGGCTGGGGTCTTGCCGATCAGCTCGGCAAGCTGTTCGATGAATATGACACGCGGAGATCCGCGATCTGAGGCGGGTAAGGGACGCACGTCTACCTCTCACAGACGAGCAAAAGCGCGTGTGGGGTGTCGTTCCCCACGTGTGAGGGCCCCTTGCGGGTGGCTGGCGAACTTCCGAACCGACGAGGCGATGCAAGGTCGCGCTTATCGCAACGCTTTATCGGTTTCCTACGCGTTTGGGTCGCGTAGCCGCTTTCTGAGCTATCCCTTCACTGACTTGACTCAGCGGCACCAACGTCATCGTGACACTGGCAGCAAGTCAGTGTCGCGAATTGCATTGAAGAATTTAGAGTGATCCTCCATACGCGTCAAGCATCATTGCTGCGCAACTTGCTGCGTACATACGTATGTACGTAATTCCGTACGTATGCACCGGATCACTATCGAAGCCGCTTTGCCAAGTCTTCTGCGCTGGGATGGTAGTACCTCATTAGCATCCGCGGATCGCGATGGCCGGTAATCTTGGCCAGCTCGTGCATCGGAAAGATCGATGCCAGCCGGGACGTGGCTTCGTGCCTCAGGTCGTGAAAGCGAAGGTCGATTAAGTATTTTGCATCCGGCGTCCGACCCGCATCCCTACATTCTTGCTCGTAGGTTTTTCGTGCTCGATCTACCGCGCGCTCGAACGCTCTCGTCACCGCATCTCCGCGAATTGAGAAAACGCGCCCGTCACCCGGATTTTTGCCGACGACCTTTCGCCACTCTTTGAGGGCTTCAACGGCGCGGGGCGAAAGTGGTACATCCCGCGAGCTCCCGTTCTTGGTGTGGGGCAGGTGGGCTACGTGGCGTTTGAGATCTACATGTTCCCACCGAAGATCAACAATTTCGCCACGGCGCATTGCAGTCTCCACCGCGAGGGAAATGATTGTCGGCAACACGTCGGAGCTGCTTGCCGAGACGACTCGCTTCAGTTCGCCATCGGGCGCGCGTCGGTCGTCCCGAGAGTCACCTTCGGTTTCTCTGACTCGCCGGGTGCGAGCATTGTTCGCGGGCGGTTTGCGCACGAGCTCGAGGGGATTGGAAAGACTTTCCATCCCCCATTCCTTGCGGGCGATACTGAAAACGTGGGAGAGGATGGCCAAGCGTCGAAGCACTGACGCCGGCTTCAATGCCGGGTTGGTCTGCCTCAGCCAGTCGTCGCGCAATTTGGCTATGTCCGAACTGCGTACCGACGCCATCGATCGTTGCGCGACCGGCGTTGCCCTCCACGTCTTCAGCAGGGAAACTTCTTGGGCCTTCCCCTTCTTCAAGGAGACGATTTCGCGCTCGTATCGATCAAGCGCCTCGCAAAGAGTCGTTGACTCTGCCTCTGTTCGGCTCACGAACACGCCGCGATCAATTTCGGATTCGACCTGACGCGCCCAAGCTTCCGCTTCCGAGCGCGTATTGAACGTCTTGATCTGTACGGGGTAGCCCTTGCGCCGAACGCGAGCCTGCCACTGAAGATCGCCTCGACGGGTGATAGATGCCATTCACTGCTCCTCAAGTGTTGCGTCCAAGGCTTCGACAGCCCGAGTGGCGCAAAATTGGCGCAATAAATTGAATCTACCAAAGAAAAAGGGCCTAGTCATCGGCTAAGCCCCTGATTTTATTGGTGGAGCGGAAGGGGATCGAACCCTCGACCTTCGCGATGCGAACGCGACGCTCTCCCAGCTGAGCTACCGCCCCACGTGCTTCGATTCTACCCACAAGCCGCGCGGTTCGCCAAGCGAAGGAGGCGGCCGACGGTGCGGAGCGGCACCGTCGTGCGGGCTTTCGCCTTACTCGCGAACCAGCGGAAACTTGAGGTCAGGATTCTTGGCCTTCCATTCCTTGTACGACACCGACCCTTCCCAGGCGGCGAAAGCCTTCGGCGTGCGACCACGACCGGACCAGGTTTCGCCGGTGTGCGGCAGCTCGTACTTGGGCTTCACTTCGCTGCGGCCGCTCTTGACCACTTCCTTGCGCGCGGCAGTGGTGCCCAGGTAAGCGGCGATGTCGTTGCGCTGCTTGGTGTTGAAGTGGCCGGCGAACTGTTCGAGCAGCGAAACGATGGTGGCATGCGCAGAGGATGCCTCGCTGGCGCGCTCGGTTTTCTCCTGTTCTTCCAGCTTCTGCAGTTCGTCCAGCAGCTTGGCTTTGGCTTGCGCGATGGAATCCAGTTTCGAAGAGGTATTGCTCACAGAGGTATGGCCTCGGAATAAGAGTGGACACGCCGCCCGAAGGGCGCGCGGCATTATGGCATGTGGCCCGGGAACGGCCGTTATGGAGCAGGGGCTTGCACATGGCGTGAACAGGCCTTTCACGACGCCTGTTCGAACGCTTTCGCATTGTCGCTACGGGCGCTGCCGGGCCGAAGGCTCACGTTAGCAGACCCGACCACGACGATACAGGAGCATGTCATGAGTGACGACAAACGCAACGTCGGATCGCCAGACCGCGACCGCATCAACGTCAATGAAGCCTATGAGCTGCAGTACTGGACCAAGACCCTTGGCGTCGGTGCCGATGAACTGAAAGCGGCCGTGCAGAAGGTGGGGCCATTGGCCGTCAGCGTACGCCAGCACCTGGGCAAATAAGCGGGAAGGTCTGCCATGAGCCTGAGCGAATACCGCCGCAAGCGCAGCTTCGACAAGACCCGCGAGCCGGAGCCGGGCAAGACCCTGCCGCCGGGGCAGCGTGCGATCTTCGTGGTGCAGTTGCACCACGCCAGCCGCCGCCACTACGATTTTCGCCTGCAGGTGGGCGATGCGCTCAAGAGCTGGGCGGTGCCGAAGGGGCCAAGTTACGACCCCAAGGTCAAGCGCATGGCAGTGGAGGTGGAAGACCACCCGGTCGATTACGCCAGCTTCGAGGGCGAGATTCCCAGGGGCGAATACGGCGGCGGGCACGTGGCGCAGTTCGATCATGGCGTGTGGGCCACCGCAGGCGACCCCGAAGCGCAGTTGGCCAAGGGGCATCTGCGCTTCGAGTTGTTCGGCAACAAGCTCAAGGGCGGCTGGCATCTGGTGCGCTCGGGCAAGCCGGCGCGGCAGCCGCAGTGGCTGCTGTTCAAAGAGGACGATGCCTACGCTGGCACGCTGGAGGCCGACGACCTACTGGCCGACGTCGCTGCCACACCTGCCGACGATGTACGCCGCGCGGGCGCCGGCAAGACCCAGCGCAAGGGGCTGACGACCGTACCGCCGCCAGCGGCGAAAAAACGTGGCACCTGGGCGAAACAGGCGCTGGCGCTGAGCGGCGCACGTCGCGCCGAGATGGAAGATGCCCCGTTTGCGCCGCAGCTGGCCAAGCTGGTGCAGTCCCCGCCCGAAGGCGCGCAGTGGCTGCATGAAATCAAATGGGACGGTTATCGCATCCTGGCCACGGTGACCAATGGCAAGGTGCGGCTGTGGTCGCGCAATGCATTGGAGTGGACCGACAAGACACCGGAAATTGCCGATGCCATCCAGTCGCTGGGCCTGCGCAATGCGCAGATCGATGGCGAATTGATCGCCGGACGCGGCACCAAGGAAGACTTCAACCTGCTGCAGGCCACCTTGTCCGGCGAACGCCAGGTGCCGCTGGCGCTGGCGGTATTCGACCTGCTGCATGTGGACGGGGTGGACATTAGTGAGGCACCGTTGCGCGAGCGCAAGCAGCTGTTGCAGCAGGTGCTGCAGGCTGCACCCCACATGCATCTGGCCTATAGCTCGCATGTCGAGGGCGACGGCACCGAGGCGTTCCGGGTGGCCGGCGAACAGCACTTCGAAGGCATCATTTCCAAACGCGCAGATCGCCCGTATCGCGATGGGCGCAGCGACGATTGGCGCAAGACCAAGCAACTGGCCAGCCAGGAATATGCGGTGGTCGGCTACACCGCGCCCAAGGGCAGCCGCAGTGGTTTTGGCTCGCTGTTGCTGGCCACGCCGGACCCGGTGCACGGCTGGTTATACGTGGGCCGTGTGGGCTCAGGTTTCTCCGATGCCTTGATGCGCGAGGTCACCCAGCAACTGGAAGGCGGTGGGCGCAAACCCACCGCGCATATTCCCACCCCAGACACCGACCTGCGCGGCGCCACCTGGTTTGCGCCGCGCTTTGTGGTGGAGGTGTTCTATCGCGGCATCGGTGGGCAACAGTTATTGCGCCAGGCATCGTTCAAGGCGCTGCGTCCGGATAAACGCATTGCCGATCTGGCCGACAGCGATGCCGGAAATGGCCGGTCTACTTCGTCGTCTACCCAGCGTTCGGCAAAAACACGTGCTGCCAAAAACGCGGCAACCCAGGTAGCGAAACGTGCAGCGACGCGGGCAACAGCGCCTGCGCGCAAATCTGCGGTTGCCACACCTTCCTCGGCTGCGCTGCCGACGCTGTCCAGCCCGACCAAGCTGATCTACCCGGATATCCGCGCGACCAAGGGCGATGTCTGGGACTACTACCAGGCGGTGATGGATCACCTGTTGCCGCAGATCGTGGGACGCCCGCTGTCCATCATTCGCTGCCCCAGCGGCGCCGAAAAACCGTGTTTCTTCCAGAAGCACCACACCGCCGGCCTCGAGCGTGTGAGCTCGGTCAAACTGACCGAAGAGACCGGCACCAATGCGTATTACCTGGTGATCGAAGACGCACCCGGCCTGCTGGAGCTGGTGCAATTCAATGCGCTGGAATTCCATCCCTGGGGCTCGCATGCCGACCGCCCGGATGTGGCCGACCGGGTGGTCTTCGATCTCGACCCGGGCCCGGACGTGCCGTTCGCCGAGGTCAAACGTGCGGCCAACGATATTCGTAAGCTGCTGGCGCAATTGGAGCTGGAGTCGTTCCTGCGTGTGTCTGGCGGCAAGGGGCTGCACGTGGTGGTGCCCCTGAATCCCGGCTGCGACTGGGAGGTGACCAAGCGTTTCGCCAAGGGATTCGCCGATGCCCTGGCGCAGGCCGAGCCGCAGCGGTTCATCGCCACTGCCACCAAGCGGCTGCGCAACAAGCGCATCTTCGTGGACTACCTGCGCAACGGCCGTGGCGCCACGGCGGTCGCGTCCTATCCGTTACGCGGCCGCCCGGGGGCGCCAGTCGCGCTGCCGCTGGCGTGGTCGGACCTGTCCAAGCTGCAGCGCGCCGATGCATTCACCTTGCGCGATGTGCCGGAAAAGCTGCGCCGTCGGCGCAAGGACCCCTGGGCAGACATGGACCGCATTCGGCAGAACCTGGCGCGCTGGGCGGAGCAGGACGAGGACTGATGCGGTGCGATGGCAAGAATGCCGGCATCATCGCTGCGCAAGCGTGGTCGATCGTCGAAATTCCCGCGCGACGCAGGCGCTTCGCATTGTCCTGACCCATTGCACCACTGCCTGCGAGGCGGCATGCGCCGGTGCGGGGCCACTCGCGTGCACCTGACGAAGGGCCGCATCGCTGCGGGCGCTGGCGCCATGACCGCCGCAATCCTACGCTGCTGTGCCTTCCAGCAGCGGCATCAACTGTGCTTCCAGCAGGGCACGGCGCCATTGGCCCAGCGCCGCAGGCCAGCTGCGCTGTTCCATCAAGGTTTCCAGGTGGCGGCGCGAGGCCAGCAGGCCGTCCGGCAGGCCGAGTTCGCGGCTACGCTGCGCCACGGTGTCCTGCAGGCGCTTGAGTACGGCCTTGTTGCCGTCGGTGGCGGCCTGCGCCAGCGGCGCGTGCTCTTCGTCCGGCAGCGGGGTGTTGAGTGCATCCCACACCGCGTTGGCGAGCTTGCGCGGCGCCTTGGGGAATTTGTCGAACTGGCGCAGCAAGGCCTCCAGGTCGGCGGGCGGGAACCGCGCCAGCTGGCTGGCCAGTTCGTTTTCCAGGATCCAGCTGCGCGGGCGATCGCTCTGCCGCGCCTGCAGGTCGCGCCAACGCAGCAAGCGCAGCAGCCGTCGTTGCGCGGCCGGTTCCAGGAACTGTGCTGCGCGCAGGCTCACATGCGGCCAGCGCTCGCCATCGTCGTGCTCCACCGTGGCGAGCAGGCGGTCGGCATCTTCGGCCAGCCACTCCAGACGGCCTTGCTCGGCGAGGCGGCGCGTGAGCTCGTCGTGGATCGCAAACAGATAGCGCACGTCATCGGCGGCATATTCCAGCTGCGCAGGCGACAGCGGGCGACGCATCCAGTCCGAGCGTGTTTCGCCCTTGGTCAGCAAGGTGCCGGTGACTTCCTGCACCAGTTTCTGGTATCCCATGCCGCCGCCGACACCGGCCAGTGCCGCGGCGATCTGGGTGTCGAACAACGGCCGCGGCAATGCGCCGCACGCGCATTTGAACGTGACCAGGTCTTCGCTGGCGCTATGCATCACCTTGACGATGTCGGTGGCGATCAACCACTCCTTGAGCGCCGCGTTCATGCCGGGGATCAGCGGGTCGATCAGCAGGATCTCCTCGCCGATGGCCATCTGCACCAGGGCCAGTTGCGGCCAGTAGGTGCGTTCGCGAATGAATTCGGTATCCAGGCCGATGCGCGATGGTCGCGCTGCCTGCAGGCGGTCAGTCAGCTCGGAGGGGTGGGTGATCCAAAGGGGCACGTGATTTCCGTCGGCGGCAAGGGTTTGCGCAGAGCGCGCAGAATAGCCTAACGTCGCGATCGCCTGTCGTGCGGCAGAGCACTGGAAGGAGCAGGTGGTGGGTGAGTGCGGTGACCGGATGGCAACGTGGGCAATGGTTGCGCTGAGGGCGACTGGCAAAACGCCTGCGCAGCCAGCAGGCGGGCGCGGCCAGGGTGCGGACTCGGCATGTAGCACGCATACACTCCGGTTCCTGCGCGCCGGCCACACCCGCCTGAGGGCTGCTCTTTACGTTTTTTTGGCCGCCCTTTTGGCTGCCCTTAGTGTGTGCGCCTGTTCGCGCGCACCGACGCCCGCGCCTGCGGTCGCCCCGCAACCGGCGCCTGCCACCGTGCCGAGCAAGCCGAACGTGTCCATCGGTGGCGAAGAATCCGCCGAAACCGTGGCGCAATGGCAACCGCCGGCGGTGGAGTTGGGCGACGAGCCCCCGGCACAGGTGCGCAAACGCGCGGACCAGGCATTGCGGGAAGACCGCCTGTATCGCGATGCCGGCGATGCGATCCCCTTGTATCTGGCGATCCAGCAGCGCGCCGGTGGCAAGGATGCGGCCAGCCGTCGCGGCCTGGAGCAGGCGCGTGGCCGGTTGCTTGAACGCGGCGCGGCGCTGATCGAACAAACCGAGCGCCAGGACGACGCGTTGGAGCAGGCGCGTGAAGTGGCCTTCGTGGCGCTCGCCCTTGCCCCACAGGACCCGAAGGTGCGCGCACTGCAGCGCGAGGTGGAAACCGCGCAGCGCGTGCTTGCGTTCAACCGCGCCGGCGAGGAAGACCTGCGCGGCGGGCGGCTGGGCGAGGACGGCAATGGCGCGCTGGTGAATTTTCGCGATGCCGCACAACTGGATCCCGACAATCCGCGCACCCGGCAGGGCCTGGCCGCCGTGGAAAGCGGCCTGTTGGAGCGCGCCGAACAGGCGGCACAGGCAAGCGACTTCATCGGTGCCCGTTATTGGCTGCAGATGGCCGGGCAGGTACGCGACCGTGCGCCCACCATCGCCGATGCGCGCGCGCGGGTCGAACGCGTGCGCCGGGCGCAGATCGCTGGGTTGCACGACGCCGGTCTGCACGATCTCACCTCGCCGCGCGGGCTCAAGGCGGCCGGCCAAAAGCTTGCCGAAGTGCTGCGCATCGCCGACCCCGGAGATCCGGTGGCCGGCGATCTGCGCCGCCGGCTGGAGCTGGCCACGCATTACGGCAGCTTCCGTCCCGGCCAGGTATTCACCGACGGGCTCAAGGTCGGCGGGCGCGGGCCGCAGATGATCGTGGTGCCGCATGGCGCATTCCAGATGGGAGCTGGTGATGCCGAGCCGGGCGCATCCGACAACGAGCGCCCCGCCCATTACGTGCGCTTCGCACGCGGCTTTGCGTTGTCGATCACCGAGGTCACGGTTGCCGAGTTCCGCCAGTTCGTCGAAGCCACCGGCGCGCGCCCGCGTGCCACCCGGCGCGGGCATTCGGTGGTCTACGACGAGCGCAGCGGCAACTTCATCCGTCGCAGCGGTGTGGATTGGCAGTCCGACTACAACGGCGCCCAGGCCGCGCCCAACAGCCCGGTGATGCACGTGAGCATTCGCGACGCCGAAGCGTATGCGTCCTGGCTGTCGGAACAGACCGGCCGCCATTACCACGTGCCCAGCGAGGCCGAGTTCGAGTATGCGGTGCGTGCCGGCACCACCGGACGTTACCCGTGGGGCAACGCAGGCTCGCCGCCGGCCGACGCCGGCAATTTCACCGGCGGCAACGACGTCTCGCGTAGCGGCCGGCACTGGAACAACGGCTTCGTCGGCTACGGCGATGGCTTTTGGGGCCCGGCGCCGGTCGGCAGTTTTCGCGCCAACGCGTGGGGTCTGCACGACATGGGCGGCAACCTGAGCGAATGGGTGGCCGACTGCTGGCACGCCAGCTACCGCCGTGCACCGGCCGATGGCGCTGCCTGGTACAACCCGGGCTGCCGGCAACGCATGATCCGCGGCGGCAGCTGGGCCAATTCGCCGCAACAGACGCGCGCGGCCTGGCGGCAGTCGCAGGACTCGGACACCACCAGTGCCCGTATCGGCTTTCGCGTCGCACGCGGAATCTAGCGACGACCGGCAGCGGATGGGCGCGTCGATCGCGTCCTGCGCGACTGCCGCCTTCTGCTTGCCGTCGCTGTCGCCGCGAACGCTTTCGGATCGGCCCTGCGACCTGGGGGAGGTCTCGGCGGGGGCGTGTTCGCTCCGACAAGGCGGCCGGGCGGGGCGCGGCTGGACGAGCCAGGCATCTCTCTTGCACGACGCGGGAGGATTGCCAGAACTGCGCTGCAGTCGCGCAAGTGCCTTTGGTGATCGAGTGCGCGCGGACTGCGCCTGGATCCCCCATGTCCATCCAGCAACGTTCCCAGGACGACCGCTGAGTGCGGAAGTTTCCGAGGCGGCAATTCCCGACCGTCAGCCGTGCCGCGGGCGCCCGCAGGGCACGCGCTGCACCGATCATGCGTCGTGTGCAAGGTAGGGTTCAGATGACTTAACAGCAACGAACGCCGTGTCTAATCGCGGTGAAATCGGTCGTGTCTGCTGTGGTCAAATCGCAACCGCTAACCGGGGACTGCCGTCATGGGCATGGGGATCAAAATGTTTCGTTGGATGATTGCGATCTTGCTGATCGGCGGCAGCAGCTATGCCGTGGCGCGGCATCTGCAGGACAGTAATACGGCTGGGCATTACGGCTCGGTCGAAGTTATCCGCCCGGAGGGCACGCCCAAGGCGATGGTGATCCTGCTGCCCGACGGCGATCATCCTCAAGACAGCCAGAAGCTGGCCGACATGCTGAGCAACGATGGCGCGCTGGTGGCAGTGGTCGACACCGCCAACTATCGCGAACGCGTGCGCTCGCACCAAGCCGCCTGCAGCTCGCTGGCCGACGATGCCGAGCGACTGGGCAAGAAATTGTTGCGCGCCGAACATGTCGATGCGTTCCTGCCGCCGGTGTTGGTGGGGCAGGGCGATGGCGCGGTGCTGGCGCGCCAGGCAGTGGCCTCGGCCGCGCCCGACGTGCTGGGCGGTGCGGTGGTTGCCGATGCCGGCACCAAGGATCCTGGCCTGGCGTGCTCGCGCGATCTGCCCAATGCCAGTCAGGGCTTCCTGGACGATCTGGCCGACGCATCCAGCCCGATGCAGATCGCAGCGGCCACACGCGGGCACTTCCTGGCTGCGCAGTCGCAAGGCCTGGGCGATTTGCCGCTGGTGGAAATGCACGCGCCCGGCAGCGACCGTCTGGTGGTGATGCTGTCCGGCGATGGCGGCTGGCGCGAACTGGATAAAGGCATTGCCGCGCAGCTGCAGCAACAGGGCGTGTCGGTGGTGGGCTGGAATAGCCTGCGCTACTTCTGGGGCAGCCGCACGCCGCAGCAGGTTGGTGCGGATCTGGATCGGGTGATTGCCAGCTATCGCCAGCGTTGGCATATCCAGCACGTCGCCCTGGTGGGGTATTCGTTCGGTGCCGATGTGTTGCCGTTCGCCTATCCAGGACTGTCGCCGCAGCAACGCGCCTCGGTGCAGTTCGTCAGCCTGCTCGGCCTGGGACACGAGGCTGACTTCAAGGTGCGCGTGGGTGGCTGGCTGGGCTGGCATAACGACGCCGAGCGCGATGTGGAGCCGGCCATCCAGGCGCTGGACGCGCACCGCCTGCAATGCATCTACGGCGACGAAGAAAAGGACACGCTGTGTCCGGAGCTGCGCGCACGCGGCGTGCAGGTGCTGGCGCGCCCCGGTGGGCATCACTTCGACCACGATCCGGTGGTGCTGGCCAATCTGCTGATGCAGGGCTGGCAGCATGCAGCGCAGACGCCGATCGCGGAGACGGCGAGCCGCTCCTAATGCCGCTTGCAACCCGCAAAGCGTTGCGTAACGTGTTCTAGAGCGACAAGCAATGATCGCCACTGACCACCTTCCACCATGCGAAGGTGCTCGACGCTGAAGCGCGACTGGCGGCCCTGCTTCAGCGAAATCCCGGATTCGCCCGACCCCGTGGCGTGCTTCGAAGGCACTCTCCGGCGCCCCGTGGAATGGGCACCTTCGAAGAGTTAATGTCAGCGCTGGAGCGCCGGCATTGCTGCAGGAACCACGGTGTCGCGCATGGCTTGCGGTCAGCTTTCGCCAGACTCCACTCGCACCTCGATACTGCCATCGGCCAGCTGCGCGCGCAGGCGTTCGCCCGTGACCACCTCGGCAGCGCTGCGCACCACGCTGCCATTGGCAGGACGGGTCACGATGGCGTAGCCGCGTGCGACTGTGGCCAGCGGGCTGACCGCTTCCAGCGAGCGTGCAATGCGACGGAGTTGCAGCTGATCATGCTGCAGGCGACGTTGCATCGCCGCCTGCGGATGCAGTGCCCGCAGGCGTTGCTGCAAGCCGGCCAGATGGCGTTGCGGGTTGTGCGATTGCAGCTGTGCTTGCCCACGCTGTACGCGCGCCTGCAAGCGTTCGAGCACGTGCATCATGCGCGCACGCAGCTGGCGACCGGCGTCTTCCTGGCGGCGATGGAGCAGTTGCAAGCGCGCCTGCGGGCTCTGCGCACGCAGCCGCAGGGCCAGCCGGTCTGCGCGTTGCATGGCATTGCCCAAGGCGTGTTGCTGCAGTTGGGTCATGCGTGCCTGCGCACGCCGCACGCGCGCGACCAGCTCGCGTTGATCGGGCACCAGCAATTCGGCCGCGACCGAGGGCGTGGGTGCGCGGACATCGGCGACGAAATCGCTGAGGCTGAAGTCGGTCTCGTGGCCGACTGCAGATACCACCGGGGTCTGCGCGGCGGCGATCGCGCGCGCCAGGCGTTCGTCGTTGAAGGCCCACAGATCTTCCAGCGAGCCGCCACCGCGGGTGATCAGGATAACGTCGTAGCGCCCGGAGGCATCGGCGCGTTGCAGCAGTGAGGTGATCTGTGCGGCAGCGCTGTCGCCTTGCACCAGCGAAGGCAGCAGGTCCACTTCGAGCAGCGGAAAACGCCGCGCCAGCACGCTGAGCACATCGCGCACCGCCGCGCCGCTGGGCGAGGTGATCACCGCCAGCCGCCGCACATGCGCAGGCAGTGCCTGCTTGCGCTCGGCATCGAACAGGCCTTCGGCGGTAAGACGCGCGCGCAGTTCGTCGAAGGCGCGACGCAGGGCGCCTTCGCCGGCTTCTTCCATATGGTCGAGCACCAGCTGATAGTCGCCGCGCGCTTCGTATAGGGTCAGGCGCCCGCGCGCGAGCACGCGCAGGCCTTCGCGCGGCTGGAATTTCAGCCAGGTGCTCTTGGGCTTGAACATCGCGCAGCGGATCTGCGCGCGCGCGTCCTTGAGCGTGAAATACAGATGTCCCGACGCCGGCCGGGTGACGCTGCTCAGTTCGGCTTCCACCCACACCAGCGGGAAACCGCCTTCCAGCAGGTCGCGCGCCAGCGAATTGAGCTGGCTGGGAGTGAGGATCTGTTCGTTGCGGTCGGCCATCGCTGCATTATCCCGTAGCGACGACGGTGATGGGTGATGGGCCGGCGAACGCCGATGGCAACAGAGCCGCAGCGTTGGCCAACGCGTGCACGTGCAGGTTGCAGCTGCCGCATGCGCAACGCGCTCACACGTGGCCTGTGCCGGTCAAAGACCGTGTTGCGCCAGCGCCCAGCCAACGTGTTCGCGCACCAGTGCCGAGTCGTCGTAGCGACGTGCTTCCAGTGCGGCCAGCACTTCTGGCGTACCAGGCGCATTGCCCAGGCCCACGGCAATGTTGCGCAGCCAACGCTCGTATCCGCTGCGGCGGATCGGGCTGCCCTCGGTGCGGCCCAGGAACTCGTCCTCATTCCAGGCGAACAGTTGCGGCAGCGTGGCCACGTCCAGGTCGTTGCGGGCGCGGAAATCGGCTTCGTCGGTGCGCTTGGCGAACTTGTTCCAGGGACAGATCAGTTGGCAGTCGTCGCAGCCGAAGATGCGGTTGCCGATCGGCTTGCGCATGTCTTCGGGAATTGCGCCGTCGTGTTCGATGGTGAGGTATGCGATGCAGCGGCGCGCATCCAGCCGGTAGGGCGCGATGATGGCTTGGGTCGGGCAGATATCGATGCAGCGCGTGCAGGTGCCGCAATGCGCGGTGGCGGGCGTGTCGATCGGCAGTGGCAGGTCGAGGTAGATCTCGCCGAGAAAGAACCACGAGCCGCCGTTGCGATCGATCAGGCAGGTGTGCTTGCCGATCCAGCCCAGGCCGGCATTGCGTGCCAACGCGCGCTCCAGCACCGGCGCCGAGTCGACGAACACGCGGAAACCGAATGCGCCAATTTCGCCCTGGATGCGCTCGGCCAGCTTCTGCAGCCGGTTGCGCATCAGCTTGTGGTAATCGCGCCCCAGCGCGTAGCGCGCTACATAGGCGCGGCTGCCGTCGTGCAAGGTGTTCCAGGCCTCGGTGTCGTCCTTGCGGCCGTAATCCATGCCGACCGACAACACGCGCAGGGTGCCGGGCACTAATTCTTGCGGGCGCGAGCGTTTGTCGCCGTGCTGGGCCATCCAGTGCATGGTGCCGTACAGGCCTTCTTCCAGCCAGCTGCGCAGATGCACCTCGTCCTCGCCCAGCTCAATGCCGGTAATGCCGCAGCGTTGAAAGCCGGCTTCGCGCGCAAGCACGCGAATGCGCGCAGCGGCATCGGCAGGGTCGGGGCGGGCAAGAACGGCAGACATGGCGACAAGTATAGAATTCCCGGCATGTACGCACCGCTCGCTCTTTACGACACTGCCGCCGCGCGCACGCTCGATGCGCAGGCCACCACGCTGCTCGGCGGCGACGGCTACACCCTGATGCAACGCGCCGGGCAGGCGGCCTGGCAGTGGTCGCTGGAACGCTGGCCGCAGGCGCGCCGCCTCGTGGTGGTATGCGGCACCGGCAACAATGGGGGCGACGGCTATGTGCTGGCGCGCCTGGCACACCGCGCAGGGCGTCAGGTCCGCGTGGTGCACCTGCCCGAACACGGCCCGGGCTCGGACCTGGCGCAGCGCGCCTGTACCGACTACCTCGCCGTCGGTGGTGCAATCGAATTGTTTCCGTATCCGCTGGGACAGGCCGATGTAATCGTCGATGCGCTGTTCGGCATCGGCCTGAATCGCGCACCGGACGATGCGACCGCCGCCTTGATCGACGCCATCAACGCGGCGGGCGTGCCGGTGTTTGCACTGGATGTGCCCAGCGGCATCGATGCCGACCATGGGGTGGCTTTCGGTGCGGCGGTACGCGCAGCGCGGACCTTGCAGTTCATCGTGCCGCATCTGGGACTCTACACCGGCGATGCGCTGGAACATGCCGGCGAGCGTGAAGTGGCTTCGCTGGAGGTGCCGGTTTCAGCATTCGACGGGCTCACGCCAGTCGCACACAGTTGGAACAGCGATGCCCTGGCGGCGCAATTGCGCCCGCGTCGCCGCAACACGCACAAGGGCGAATCCGGGCGGGTGCTGTGCGTGGGCGGCAATCTCGGCAGCGGCGGCGCGATCATGCTGACCGCCGAAGCGGCGTTGCGCAGCGGCGCCGGGTTGGTGCAGGTCGCAACGCGCGCCGAGCATGTCACGCCGCTGCTGGCGCGCTGCCCCGAAGCGATGGCGCGTGCCGTGCAGGCCGATGACGACATCGCCACTCTGGCCGAGGCGGCGGATGCGGTTGCGCTCGGGCCCGGGTTAGGGCAGGACGACTGGGCGCAGGCATTGTGGCGCGCAGCGCTGGGCGCCGCTACGGCGGTGGTGCTCGATGCCGATGGGCTGAATCTGCTGGCCGCCAACGACGTTCCAGTGCATGGTCCGCGCGTCTTGACGCCGCACCCGGGCGAGGCCGGGCGTCTGCTGGGCCTGTCGACCCGACAGATTCAGCGCGATCGTCCGGCCGCTGCTGCTGCACTTGCAACACGCTACGACGCAGTGGTCGTACTCAAGGGCGCCGGCACCGTGGTCGCGTCGCCAAGTAACTTGCCGCGCATCATCGACGCAGGCAATCCCGGCATGGCGGTCGGCGGCATGGGCGATCTGTTGACCGGCGTCATCGCGGCATTGCTGGCGCAGGGCTTCTCGCCATTCGATGCCGCCAGTCTTGGCGCCTTGCTGCACGCATGTGCCGGCGATGCGGCCGCGCACGCAGGCGAGCGCGGCCTGTTGCCCACCGACCTGCTTCCCGAGCTGCGCCGCCTTGCCAATGCTGGAGCCATCGCATGATCGACCTCAACGGACAACTGCACGACGTGCAGGCCACCGAGACCCTGGGCCAAGCGCTGGCCGCAGCGCGACCGGTCAGCGCGGTGGTGCAGTTGCATGGCGACCTGGGCGCGGGCAAGTCCACGCTCGCGCGCGCGCTGCTGCGCGCACTCGGTGTCGCCGGGCCGATTCGCAGCCCCACCTACACGTTGGTCGAACGCTATCCGCTGAGTACTGGCGATGAAGCCTGGCATCTGGACCTCTACCGCATTGGCCATGCAGGAGAGCTGGACTTTCTCGGGCTCGACGAGGGCAGTGCGAGCTTGTGGCTGGTCGAATGGCCGGAGCGCGGTGCTGGCGTGCTGCCGCCGGTCGATCTGGACGTTGAACTGGCCGTGGCCGGCGAAGGCCGCAGCGTTCGGTTGCTGGGCCGAAGTGCGATCGGGCATGCCTGGATGGACAGACTGTCACGGCAACCCCAGTTGCAGGTCCTTTTTGCCGCCTCACGAGAAGAATGAACGCCAGGTTATGGATTATTAAGGGAAGTTGCCTTGCAATTCACGCAGTTGGATGCTTGAATCCAGCGCCATGACACCGGGGATCCGCAACTTCTGTCTTTCCGCCCTGACCGCCAGCTTGAGCCTGGCGGTTTTTGCTGCCTGGGGCGGCGAAATCAAGGGGGTCGGCGTCAGTACCGGAGCCACCGGGACCCGTGCGGAGATTCAACTGGCCGGCAGCGGCGGCTTCAAAACGCTGTCGCTGGCGAACCCGACGCGCCTGGTCGTGGATTTTCCAGAATCCTCGGGCGTGCGCGGTCTCAAGCTGCCGGCTGCTGCCGGATTGGTGACCTCGGTGCGCACCGGTCAGCCGGTGCCTGGCACGTTCCGTGTGGTGTTCGAACTGGCAACGCCGGTGACCCCGCTGAAACCGCAGATGCAGACGCTGGGCAGCGCGTCGACATTGGTGATCGAATGGCCCGGCGATCCGACGCCGGCGGCGGCCTCCGCAGTGGCTGCGGCTGCACCGACGGCAGCCCCGGCGCCGCGCCCGCTCAATGCACAGGCCGAAGCGGCACGCGCGACTGCAGCCTTGGCCGCATCTGCGCAACGTGCCTCGTCGGTGCCGCCGCCTCAGCCGTCGACGCCGCCGCCTGCCCCGTCTGTGCCGGCATCGGCGATGCCCACTGTCACTCAGGCCCCGGTACCGACCACCATCGCCACTGGTGTGCCGACACCTCGGCCTGCCACCTCCGCGACCACCGGTGCGCCAGCGCCGACTGGCGTTGCCGGCAACACGCCGAACCGTGCCGCCGGGGCCGCCGCTGCCGTACCGTCTGGCGCAGTGGTGGCGGGCAGTAGCGCAGCTGCAGCTGCGATCTTGAATGGCGGCAGCGCACCGATGGGTGCAACGTCCGGTAATGCCGGAGCAATCGCCCCCAATAGTGCTTCGGGCGTGGTGGCTGCCGCAGGCGACGACGACCTGCCGCCGCGTCCGGTACTGCCCAGCGAAGCCTCGCGGATCAAGATGGCACCGGGCATGCGGCCATTGGTCGTGGCGATCGACCCAGGCCACGGCGGCCAGGACCCGGGCGCCATGGGGCCCACCGGTAAGCGCGAGAAGGACGTCACCCTGGCGGTGGGTCGTGAACTGGCACGCCAGGTCAACGCCACGCCAGGCATGAAGGCCTACCTGACGCGCGATACCGACGTGTTCATTCCATTGCCGATGCGTGCGCAGAAAGCCCGCGCTGCCAAGGCCGACATCTTCATTTCCATCCATGCCGACGCCGCCGAAAACCGCAGCGCCACTGGCTCCTCCGTGTACGTACTGTCGACCAAGGGAGCCTCGTCGCAACGGGCGCGCTGGCTGGCGGACAAGGAAAACGCCGCCGATCTGGTTGGCGGCGTGCGCCTGCAGCAAACCGAAAGCACCCTGGCCAACGTGTTGTTGGACCTGGCGCAGAGCGGCCACATGAAGGCCTCCGAAGATGCCGCTGGCCATGTATTGGGTGGGCTCAAGCGCATCGGCAACAATCACAAGCCGCAATTGGAACGCGCCAACTTCGCGGTGCTGCGGACCTCCGACATGCCGGCGATGCTGGTCGAAACTGCCTTCATCTCCAATCCGGATGAAGAACGTCGCCTGATCGATCCGGCTTACCAGCGCAGGATTGCCAGCGCCGTGCTGGACGGCATCGATACCTTCTTTACCCGCCAACCGCCGCCAGGCACCTTGTTCGCCGCGCGTGCGCAGGCCGAAGCCGATGCAGTCGGCACCGTGGCCGGCGGCAGCCGCTGACCGGCTCGGCTATCATTCCGCACTGATTCCTTAGATGACGGCGTCTGCGCGCCGCCGGATTGCCGTGCCGATGTCCGTCTTGTCTGTCACACCGCCGATCTACCGCGTTTCGCGCGTGCCGCACTGGAGCGTGCGCTGATGGCGATCCGCCAGTTGCCCGAGATTTTGATCAACCAGATCGCTGCCGGCGAAGTTGTCGAGCGGCCCGCATCGGTGGTCAAGGAACTGGTCGAAAATGCACTCGATGCCGGTGCCACGCGCGTGGATATCGAGCTCGAAGAGGGCGGCGTCCGGCTGATCCGTATCCGCGACAACGGTGGCGGTATCACCCCGGACGAACTGCCGCTGGCAGTCTCGCGGCATGCCACCAGCAAGATCGCTTCGCTGGACGACCTGGAGACTGTCGCCACGCTTGGCTTTCGCGGCGAAGCCTTGCCGTCGATCGCCTCGGTCAGTCGCTTTACCCTGACCTCGCGCCGCCACGACGCCGAACACGGCTCCGCATTGGAAATCGACGGCGGCCGCCTGGGCGAGGTGGTGCCGCGCGCGCATGCGCCAGGCACCACGGTCGAAGTGCGCGAACTGTTCTTCAATGTGCCGGCACGGCGCAAGTTCCTGCGTGCCGAACGCACCGAACTCGGCCACATCGAAGAGTGGTTGCGTTCGCTGGCGCTGGCGCGGCCGGATGTCGAATTGCGCGTCTCGCACAACGGCAAGCCGTCGCGGCGTTACAAGCCGGGCGATCTGTATTCGGATGCGCGGCTGGGCGAAACGCTCGGCGACGATTTTGCGCGCCAGGCCCTACGCGTGGACCACAGCGGCGCCGGTCTGCGCCTGCACGGCTGGGTTGCGCAACCGCATTACTCGCGTGCCAGCACCGATCAGCAATACCTCTACGTCAACGGCCGTTCGGTCAGAGAACGCAGCGTGGCGCATGCGGTGAAGATGGCCTACGGCGATGTGCTGTTCCATGGCCGCCAGCCGGCGTATGTGCTGTTTCTGGAGCTGGACCCGGCACGTGTGGACGTCAATGTGCATCCGGCCAAACACGAGGTGCGCTTCCGCGAAGCGCGGCTGATCCACGATTTCGTCTATCGCACCTTGCAGGATGCCTTGGCGCACACCCGCGCCGGCGCGACGCCGAACAGCATCGGCGGCGACGGCACCGGCTACACGGCCGCCACGTCTGGCGGAATGGGCGGCATCGCCAGTGGCGGCGTTCCAGGTAATGGCGGCGCATCCATTGGCAGCGGTGGCGCTTACAGCTACGCCAGCTGGACGCCTTCGCAAACGCCGCTGGGGCTGCGTGTGGACGAGGCGCGCGCCGCCTACAGCGCGCTGTATGCACCACCGCCGAGCAGCGCGCAGCAATCGGCAGGCATGCCGAACATGGCCGGCACCGGATTGCCGGCAACTGCGCAAGACAGCGGTGTGCCGCCGCTCGGTTATGCCATCGCGCAGTTGCACGGCATCTACATCCTGGCCGAGAACGCCGAAGGCTTGATCGTGGTCGACATGCACGCGGCGCACGAGCGCATCGGCTATGAGCGGCTCAAACATGCGCATGACAGCATCGGCCTGCACGCGCAACCGCTGCTGGTGCCGATGACGCTGGCAGTAGGCGAGCGCGAAGCCGACACCGCCGAGCGCGAAGCGGAGACGTTGGCCACGCTGGGCTTCGAGATCACCCGCGCCGGCCCGCAGTCGCTGCACGTGCGCAGCATTCCCGCGCTGCTGGCCAATGCCGAACCGGAGGCGCTGCTGCGCGATGTGCTGAGCGATCTGCGCGAGCATGGTCAAAGCCGCCGCATCGCCAGCGCACGCGACGAGCTGCTCTCCACCATGGCGTGCCACGGCGCGGTGCGCGCCAACCGCCGCCTCACCGTGCCCGAAATGAACGCGTTGCTGCGCGATATGGAAGCCACCGAACGCTCGGGCCAATGCAACCATGGCCGACCGACCTGGGCGCGGTTTACGCTGAGCGATATCGATCGTTGGTTTTTGAGGGGGCGTTGATGGCAGTGCACAGGGGGAAGGGCTGGCTGCTCGGCATGTTAGTGGCGGCAATATTGGTCGGGTGCGGGCGCGATGCACCACCGCCGGCTGCGCCGGTCGCACTCGACAAGACATTTCTTGCCGACACCGCCGCCTGGCGCGAAGCGCGGCTGAAAGAACTGCGCGCCCCCGATGGCTGGACCAGCCTGGTCGGCTTGCACTGGCTGTCGCTGAAGGCGCATTACATCGGCAGCAGCGCCGACAGCGGTATCAAACTCGCGGTAGGCCCGCCGAAGATGGGCATGGTGTCCACCGAGAACAACGCGGTCTGGTTCGTGCCCGAGCGTGGTGCGGCGCTGACCCTCGATGGCAAGCCGCTGACCAGCCGGATCCGCTTCCAGTCCGACCGCGATCCGCAGCCCACCCTGATCCATTTCGACGACGGCAAGGGCGTGTTGAGCCTGATCCATCGCGGCGACCGGTATGCGCTACGGGTCAAGCATGCCGACGCGAGTTCGCGCACGCACTTCGCTGGCCTGGACTATTGGCCCTTGGATGCGTCCTGGCGCATCAACGCCCGCTACGTGCCCAACGCTGTGGGCAAGACCATCCCGATCGTCGACATCGTCGGGATCAGCAGCGAGCAGCCGAACGCGGGCGCGATCGAGTTCGAACGCGACGGCAAGACCTTCCGATTGGAAACCATCGGCGAGCCAGGCAGGGCGATGTTCGTGGTATTCGCCGACCGTACCAGCGGCCACGGCAGCTATCCGGCCGGACGTTTTCTCGATCTGGACGTGCCCGATGCCTCGGGACATGTGATGGTCGATTTCAACCGCGCCTACAACCCGCCATGCGCGTTCACTCCGTTCGCCACCTGTCCACTGCCGCCACCGGAAAACCGCATCGATCTGGCGGTGTCGGCAGGCGAGAAGGCCTACAAGGTGCCGCACTGACATGCGCGACATTCACACGCGCGGAGAAGCCTCTTGACCGGGCGACGGACGACGTCGAAACGCCAACGGGTTGCCGCCTGGTGCGGCGGCGCGCTGCTCGGCCTGGCCTTGTGGAGCGGGGCGCTCGTGCCGGTGTGGGCGCGCGGTGCCGGCGACGCGCCGGCGGGCCCGCCGGTGCCGCTGCTGTGGAAGGTCGATGGCAAGGGTGGCACGCTGTATCTGCTGGGCTCGTTTCATGTGCTCAAGCCCAGCGACTATCCGCTATCGCCGGATGTGATGCAGGCCTTCGCCAGGGCCGACCGCCTGCTGTTCGAGTTGCCGCCTGACGATGCGCAATCGCCCGAGCTGGCCGGTCGCATGTTGCAGGCGGCGCGGCGCACCGACGGGCGTACGCTGCAAGACACGCTGGATGCGAAGACTTGGCAGGCGCTGAGCGCCTACGCGCGCAAGTACGGCATGTCGCTGGCGAGCCTGCAGCCGCTCGAGCCCTGGTTCGTGGCGCTGACGATCAGCCTGGCGGAGATGACCCGGCAAGGCATGGACCCGAACGCGGGGCTGGACCATTACCTGATGGAACAGGCGCAGGCGCGCGGCAAACCGGCCGACGGCCTGGAACGCGCCGCCGAGCAAATCGCCTTGCTCGATGGCATGTCGCCGACCGAGCAGCATCAGTTGCTGGAAGAATCGCTGGAAGAGGCCGATGCCTCCGACCAGCTACGCCAGCTGCATGCAGCCTGGCGCAATGGCGATGTGCATACGCTGTCCACGCAGATGGCCGACGACATGCGCCGCCAGTATCCGGCGCTGTATCAGGACATCAACGTCGAGCGCAATGCGCGCTGGGTGCCGCGGCTGGAACAGCGGCTCGGCAAAGGCAGCGGGACCACGCTGGTGGTGGTCGGTGCGCTGCATTTACTAGGCAATGACGGGGTAGTGGAGCGTCTGCGTGTTCGCGGCTACCACGTGGAGCGCATCTGCTCGGCCTGCACAACGCAGGCCGGCCACTGATCGGCTGCGCCTGGGAGCGTGACGCTCCTGGCGCAGCGTTCGATGTTTGGAAGGGTCGACACCACAGAGCGACCAGCCGTCAGCTGGCATTGCCCGCGCAGCGGAACCGGAGTGTACGAGTAGCACATGAGGATTCCGGCACCGGCCGCATCTGCCTTGCGGCTGCGCAATAGTGTGGGCGCTCTCAGCCGCGGTTGCGGGCTTTGCCGGTCGTGCCGTGATTGCCACCGGCCGAGCCATGCGTGCCGGTTCCCATCGGGCCGCTGCCCAGGCCGCCCGCGCCGGGTGGGTTCGGCGGCGCGCCAGGGCCACCGGGACGACCGAAGCCGGCGCCGAAGTTGCGCTGGAACTCCTGCCACAACTCCAGGTTGCGCTCGGTCAATTGGTTCATCATCGCCCACGGGGTCTGCCCGAGCAGGTTACCCATCTGCTGACGGAACTGCTGCTGCTGATCCAGGAACACCTGCATGCTGCGCTCCAGGTAATTACCCATGAAGCCCTGCAGCGAATCGCCGTAAAACCGGATGATCTGGCTTAGCAACTGGGTGGAGAGCATCGGCTCGCCGTCCTGCTCGCGGTCGGCGATGATTTGCAGCAGCACTGCACGGCTGAGGTCCTCGCCGCTCTTGGCGTCGCGTACTTCGAATTCTTCGCCATCGATGATCAACTGGCGCACATCTTCGATGGTGATGTAGCTGGAGATTTCCGTGTCGTAGAGACGGCGATTGGGATACTTCTTGATGATGCGAAGTCCGGCCATGGAACGTTCACCCACACTGATAATGCGCGCAGGATGGCGCACCGCAGCAGCGCTTGCAACAGCCAAAACGCCTTATTTGCTTAAGCGGACACATTAAAAATGTTGCGCAGCATGGTTTTTGCGGAAAATCCATGCTGCACCGCAAAGTTGCAGCAAACGTTACCAGCCCATGTGGTGGCCGCCGTTGATGTCCAGATTCGATCCGGTGATCCAGGCAGCCTCTTCCGCGACCAGGAAGGCCACCGCGTAGGCGATCTCTTCCGGGCGGCCCAGGCGTCCGGTGGGGATATCGGCCACGATCTTGGCGCGCACTTCCTCCGGGACCGCCATCACCATGTCGGTGGCCACATAACCGGGCGAGACCGTGTTGACGGTGACCCCGAATGCCGCGTTTTCCCGTGCCAGCGAAATGGTGAAGCCGTGCATGCCAGCCTTGGCGGCGGCGTAGTTGGCCTGGCCATACTGGCCCTTGAGCCCGTTGATCGAGCTGATCTGGATCACCCGACCCCAGCCGCGTTTACGCATGCCCTCGATCACCGGGCGGGTCACGTTGAAGACCGAATTGAGGTTGGTGTTGATGACCTCGTGCCACTGCTCGGCACTCATGCGGTGGAAGGTGGTGTCGCGGGTGATGCCGGCGTTGTTGACCAATACTTCGATCGGCCCCAGCGAGGATTCGACGTCTTCCACCAGCGCGCGCGCATGCTCGGAGGAGGCGACATCGCCGCGAAACAGGGCGAATGCATACCCCTGCGCCTGCATGCGCTGCTGCCAGTGACGTGCCTTTTCTTCGTTGCGGAAGTTGCTGGCGACCCGGTGGCCCTGGTCGGCCAGGCGCTTGCAGATGGCAGTACCGATACCGCCGGTGCCGCCGGTGACCAATGCGACGCGAGATGTCATGACGACTCCAATCAACAAGTGAGGCTGAGGGCGATTGGGGCGCGGGGTGCTGCGCCCGGATGCCGTTGCTGGGCCGCAATTCTAGTCACGCTGGAGGCCGGATGCGCGCTCATCGAGGTCCAGCTCGCGTTGGCGCGGAAGCAGCCGTGGCGAAAAATGCTGCACGGCGTGCTGCAGCACGGTTTCCACGGCTGCATGCCGCGGCAGCGCGTCGGACTCTTGACCCAGGGCCGCCCAGGCGGCGTGCAGGGCCGGCAGTGGATCGGCGTCGTCCAGCGCGGGTGCATCGTGTGACTTGGACAGCTTGCGGCCGTCGCGATCCAGCATCAGCGGCAGGTGCAAGTAGCGCGGCTGCGGCAGGCCCAGTGCGCGCTGCAGCACCATCTGGCGCGGGGTGGAGTCGAGCAGGTCGGCGCCGCGCACCACGTCGGTGATGCCCTGCGCCGCATCGTCCACCACCACCGCCAGTTGGTACGCCCAATACCCATCGGCGCGGCGCAACACCACATCGCCCACCTCGGCGTAGACATCCTGCAGTACCGGGCCTTGTAAGGCGTCGTCGAAGCCGACCGGTGGTTGCGGCGGCACCCGCAGGCGCACCGCACGGCGCTCGCCCAGCGGCGCAACGCAGGCGTGGTGGATGCCGCCCATGCCGGCCAGATCGGCACGGCTGCAGCTGCATTCGAATGCCTGGCCGGTCTGCAGCAGCCGGGTGATTGCCGCGGTGTAGGCCGCATCGCGCTCGGACTGCCGAATTACCGGCAGGTCCGAGTGCAGCCCGAATGCGGCCAGCGTGCGCAGCTGACGTTCACAGGCACCGGGCTCGGCACGCGGCGGATCGATGTCTTCGATGCGCACGCACCACTGCCCACCGGCATGCCGGGCCAGCAGCCAGCTGCCGAATGCAGCCAGCAGGGAGCCGAAGTGCAGGGGGCCGGTGGGCGAGGGCGCGAAGCGGCCGAGATAAGGGGGCGAAGGCATGGGCAGCTGAATCGTCGGTCAGGTGCTTGCTTGATTTCAAGCCGCAACACCCGCAGATCCGCAACAGTTCACCCCGCATCCGTGGAGCCATCGCGCCATGTTCAACCGCATTTTCCTGTTCCTGCTGACCAATCTTGCGGTGCTGATGCTCGCCGGCATCGTCATGTCGTTGCTTGGCGTCAATCCCGCGCAGATGAGTGGCCTGTTGGTGATGGCCGCCATCTTCGGTTTCGGCGGCTCGTTCATTTCCTTGCTGCTGTCCAAGTTCATGGCCAAGCGCAGCACCGGTGCGCAGGTCATCACCGAGCCGCGCACGCCGACCGAACGCTGGTTGCTGGAGACCGTGCGCCGTCAGGCCCAGGCTGCCGGTATCGGCATGCCGGAAGTAGCGGTCTACGAGGGACCGGAAATCAACGCGTTCGCCACCGGCGCCAACCGCAACAACGCCCTTGTGGCGGTGTCCACCGGCCTGCTGCAGAACATGGACCAGGATGAAGCCGAAGCGGTGCTTGGCCACGAGATCGCCCACGTTGCCAATGGCGACATGGTCACCATGGCACTGCTGCAGGGCGTACTCAATACCTTCGTGATCGTGCTCGCCCGCGTGGTCGGCGGCATCATCGACAGCACCTTGTCGGGCAACCGCGAAGGCGGTCGTGGCTTTGCGTACTACATCATCGTGTTTGCGTTGGAGATGGTGTTCGGCCTGTTCGCGACCATGATTGCGATGTGGTTCTCGCGACGCCGCGAATTCCGCGCCGATGCCGGTGGCGCGCAGCTGGCCGGCCGCAGCAAGATGATCGCTGCACTGGAGCGGCTGTCGCTCAACCATGGCCAGAACACCTTGCCCTCGCAAGTGCAGGCGTTCGGCATCTCCGGCGGGGTGGGCGAGGGCTTGCGCCGCCTGTTCCTGAGCCATCCGCCGCTCACAGAACGCATCGCTGCGCTGCGCGCGGCCAGCGGTAGCGCCAGGTAAGTTGCCGAGTGTATGGCTGCCTGGCAGGCAACAAAAAACCCGCGCAATGCGGGTTTTTTGTTGCCCAGCGATGGTGCGAACGAGCGGGCGCTGCAGGCTTTCAGCCGAACTCGTAATTCATCAACGGCCCGGTCGGTGCGACGAAATCGCCCTGGACGTAGTCCACCCCGGCACTGAAGAAGCTGCTCATCGACTGCGCATCGGCGACGAATTCGGCCATTGTCAGAATGCCGGCCGGTTGCGCGCGCGAGGTGATTTCGCGAATCTTTTCCTGGCTGTCCCGCGCCGAGGCGATGTCGCCGGTGATGCCACGATCCAGTTTGAGGAAGGCCGGGTGGAAATGCGCCAGCAACTGGAAGGAGTCCAGGCCCGAGCCGAATTGCTCCAGCCCGACCTTGCAATCCATCGCCGACACCGCCGCCAGGAACTGCTGCGCGTTGCGCAGGTGCGTAAACACCTTCGACTCCGGCGTCTGCAGCCACAGCCGTTCACCGGGAACGCCGTAGACCGCCAATTGCTCGCGGATGGTGTCGATCATCTGCGGGTCCGAGAACGAGTTCGGTCCGATGCGCACCAGCAGGTGGGTCTTGTGCCCGGCACGCTGGCGTTCGCCCAGTTGCCGGATTGCCCGCGCCACCACCCAGCGATCGATTTCGGTGACCAGGTCGTGCTCTTCGGCAATGGCCATGAACGCGTTCGGCGACATCATTTCGCCATTGCGTTCCAGGCGCAGGAAGGCCTGGTACAGCTCCAGCGGCTCGCCTTGCAGGTTGAGCACCGGCTGGTAATGCAGCAGGAAACCGTCGCCGACCAGCGCTTCGCGCAACTGCTCGACCCAGCGTTCGATGCGTTCTTCCTCGGCCCGATCCGCCGCAGCCGGATCGTAGATGCTGACCGCATTGCCACCGAGCTCGGCAGTGGTGCGCACCGCCTCGGTGCCGCGATTGAGTACCTGTCCGATGCTGGCGATCTTCTCGCCGATCTGCACGCCGCCGATGCTGACCGTCACCGTGGCCGAGCGCGTCCCCACGCTGAACACGTGCTGCGCGAACGCATTGCGCACGGTTTCCGCCAGCGCATGCGTGCGCGCGTAATTTCCGTTCAACAGCAGGGCGAAACTGTGT
The DNA here is from genome assembly GCF_000961215.1 of Xanthomonas citri pv. citri. Taxonomy (NCBI): domain Bacteria; kingdom Pseudomonadati; phylum Pseudomonadota; class Gammaproteobacteria; order Lysobacterales; family Lysobacteraceae; genus Xanthomonas; species Xanthomonas citri. The sequence goes on along the minus strand of NZ_CP008998.1, from coordinate 2,783,116 downwards.
TCGCCGAAGCGCGCGGCCAACACGCTGTCGTCCAGTACGCTCGCCACGTGCGCGGCGAGCGCAGCAATCAGCGCATCGGCCGAATCCAGCCCGAACTCCGGCAGGATGCGTGCGTAGTGATCCGGCTCGATCAACAGGAAGCCGGATTGGCCCTCGCTGCGGCCGGCCTGTGCCACGGCCTGTTCCAGCGCCACCATGAAGGTGGGGCGATTGAGCAGGCCGGTGACCTGGTCGCGCTGGCGCAAGTCTTCGACCTCGCGCGCCAGTTCCGGGTCGAACTCCTCGCGGCGCCGGAACACCACCTGGATGCATGGCTCGCCTTCATAGGTGGCGGTGGCGAACTCCATCGTGGCCGGGAAGGTGTCGCCTTCCACGCGGCGTGCATCGAGCTTGTACTGCGCCGGCGGCGGCTCGCCCTTGGACATCGCCTTGAGCAGCTGTTTGAAATCGTCGACGTACTGCGCGGCGATCATGTCCAGCAGCGAGATGCCTTCGACATCGTCGAACGACTCGAAGCCGAACATTTCCAGATAGGCATCGTTGGCGCGGATATGCATGCCTTCATGCACGTAGGCGATCGGGTCGCGCGAGGACGCGATGAGTGCGTCGCAGCGGCGCTCGGTCTCGCGCATCTGTGCTTCGATGCGGCGCAGTCCACGGCGGGCCTGCAGGTCGTCCCATTCCGAGCGCACCAATGCAAGCAAGTGTGCGGGGCGGTGGCGCAATGCGATGGCGCGCACCCCGTGCGAAGCGGCCTCGACCAGGGCGTTCTCTTCGATCCGCTCGGCCAGCAAGAGGATCGGGATGTCCTTGCCGCTGCCTGCAATCTGGGTCTGCAAGGCGCTCATGGGGATCTGCTGCGCCTGACCCAGGATGGCCAGATCGATCTGGCCCGACAGCATGCTGGCCAGTTCTTCCTGGCTTTGCGGTCGCGATGGACGCACCGCAATGCCGCCATTGCGCAGCGCGGTGACGATGGTCTCTGCACTCTCCACGCTGTCGTCGACGATCATCAGGCGGAGGGTGAGATCTTTGCCTTTTTGCATGCGCGGCTCCCTAGAGACGGGCTTTAATACACGAAGGGGTTTGGCACGTCCATGTGTGTGGAGCATGCCGCATCAAGTGTGAGACGTAGAGCAATATTTACGGTGGAAGTGCCTTGCGGGAGCATCGACCGTTTTCACCGCGTGCTGCCCATGCCGCGACCGCGCGTTCAAGGCGCCTGACGTGATCGGTGGGCGACCAGCAACTCCTCGCCATCGGCGTTACGCCACGCTCCCCGCTGCATGGCCGGACGCCCACGCCCACTGGAAGTTGTAGCCGCCCAGCCAGCCGGTGACATCCAGCACCTCACCGACGAAGTACAGGCCCGCCACCAGACGCGACTCCATGGTCGCACTGGAGACTTGGTGGGTATCGACCCCGCCCAGGGTGACTTCAGCCGTCCGATAGCCTTCGGTGCCGCTGGCGATCAGCGGAAAGCTGCCGAGCAGGTCGGCGGCGGCTTTCAGCTGCGGCGGATCCAGCTGCCGCACCGGCTTGTCTGGCAGCCATATCTCGCACAAGCGTTGTGCAAACCGTTTCGGCAGCACGTCGGCCAGCACGTTGCGCAGCTCGGTGGCGCCGCGTTGCTGCTTTTGTTCGCGCAGCCATGTCGCTGCATCGCGACCGGGCAGCAGATCCAGCCGCAAGTCGTCGCCCGGCTGCCAATACGAGGAAATCTGCAGGATCGCCGGGCCGCTGACCCCGCGATGGGTGAGCAGCATGAAATTGCGAAAGCTGACCCCATTGCACTGCGCCTGGACCGGCAACGCCAGCCCGGACAACGCTTGCAGACGCTCCTGATGCGTGCCGCTCAGCGTGAGTGGCACCAGCCCGGCGCGGGTGGGCACTAGCGCATGGCCAAACTGCTTGGCCAAGGTATAGCCGAAGCCGCTGGCCCCCATGCTGGGGATCGACAGCCCCCCGGTTGCCACGATCAACGACTGCGCCTGCACGCCTCCCTGGCTGGTCTGGACCTCGAAGCCCTCGCTGCCGCGCTGGACCGACAGCACATCGCACTGGGTGCGGATCTGCGCGCCGGCCGCATCGCATTCGTCCAGCAGCATGCGCACGATCTGCTTGGAGGAGATGTCGCAGAACAACTGGCCCAGCTCTTTCTCGTGATAGGCGATGGCATGACGTTGGACCATCTCCACAAAATCCGCCGGGCTGTAGCGCGCCAGTGCGGATTTGCAGAAATGCCGATTGGCCGAAATGAAGTTGCCAGGCGTGGTGCCGGTGTTGGTGAAATTGCAACGCCCGCCACCGGACATCAGGATCTTCTTGCCGACCTTGTTGGCATGATCGATCACCAGCACCTTGCGGCCGCGCTGGCCGGCAGTAAGGGCGCTCATCAGTCCGGCAGCGCCGGCGCCGATGACCAGCACGTCGCAACGCATGCTCATTCGGCCGGGGCTTGCCGCACCATCGGGGTCAGGGTGACGCTGCCGTGGTCGGCCAGCATCTGCACTTCGCCGTCCTGAATGATCACGTCGAAACGCATGCCGCGCTGGATCAGTGCGCCAAGCGCTTCGGTGGCCTGCGAGTCGAGCTCGATCACGCGCAGATTGCGGTACCGGCCCATGGCGTTGGCGTGTTTCTTCCACCAGGTTTCGGTGGCCTGGCCGCCGTAGCCGATCACTACCGCCTCGCGCGAGCGATTGCAGGCCTTGCGCACGCGGCTTTCGTCAGGCTGGCCGAGGTCGATCCACAGATCCGGATCGCCGGTGTAGTCGCGGCGCCATAGGTCCGGCTCGTCGTCGTTACTCAGGCCACGGCCGAATTCCAGACGGTCGTCGGCAAACAGCGCGAACGCCAGCAGCCGCACCATCAGGCGCTCGTCGGTCTCGGAAGGGTGCTGGGCCAGGGTCAGCGAATGGTTGGCGTAATAGCCGCGGTCCATGTCGCTGATCTGAAGTTCCGCCCTGCGGACGGTGGCGGTGAGGGCCATCTGGATGCCGGTTGCAAAGGGCGCTCATGATACGCGCCCGGTTCATGCGCCGGGTGTCGCCGTGTCTGGCGGGGGTGCGTCGTCGGCCGTGTCTGGGCCGGCTGACACCTGGTTGGTAGTAGTACCATGGGCAGGGTGGGCCTGGCTCAGAGAGCGGTTGGCCGCAAGGGTCACGGCGGGGCGACAGGCGCTGAGGCGCGGGCCAGGACATCGCGGACTACGGTCCGGCAGATGTCGGTAACGCCCCCATGATCTGCGCAATTATGGGAGCGCCAGGCGTTGTCATCCGGCCAATTGGGATGGGGGCAGTCCCGACAGACCGTCGGATTGGACCCGACTGCAAAAGATTTGACGCAGGGTGTCGCTTTTTGCAGAAAACACGAGTACTGTGCACGCACTGTGTTTGCAAGGGTCACCGTGAATCGTGGCCTGGTGCAGCCGGATCGTTACAGATCTCGCTTCATCGTTCCGCTTTACCAACGCCTGCAACTCAGTCTCAGCTCCGGCTTTTCGGACGCTGCGATTTATCCATCAATAGTTCAGGAGTTAGTAAATGTCAGAGCGTCAGAGCGGTACCGTGAAGTGGTTCAACGATGCCAAGGGCTTCGGCTTCATCACCCCGGAAAGCGGCCCGGACCTGTTCGTGCACTTCCGTGCCATCCAGGGCACCGGCTTCAAGTCGCTGCAGGAAGGCCAGAAGGTCACCTTCGTCGCCGTGCAGGGCCAGAAGGGCATGCAGGCTGACCAGGTGCAGGCGGTCTAATCCGTCTGCAACCGTAGGGTTGCCAAAAACGCCGGTCGCGCAAGCGACTGGCGTTTTTTATTGCCTGCAAGACAGGCGTGAGCCTCGCTGGAGCGTTTACCTGGCGCTGCTTGCGCACAGCGACGACGCCTGGATCGGTAGGATGTGCGCTTTCCGCGCGCAGCCATCTCATGATCACTGTTCACCATCTCAATAATTCCCGTTCCCAGCGCGTGCTGTGGCTGCTGGAAGAACTGGCGCTGCCTTATCAGATTGTGCGCCATGAGCGCGACCCCAAGACCATGCTGGCGCCGCCGGCACTGCGCGCGATCCATCCGCTGGGCAAGTCGCCGGTGCTCGTCGATGGCGATCTGGTGGTGGCCGAGTCGGGGGCGATCCTGGAATACCTGACCGAGCGCTACGACACCGAGTGCGCACTGTCGCCGTCGCCGCGGCCGCTGGATTCGCCCGAGCGCCTGCAGTTCCGCTATTGGATGCATTACGCCGAAGGCTCGGCGATGCCACCGTTGCTGATGACGCTGATCTTCGGTCGCATCCGCAGCGCGCCGATGCCGTTCTTCGCCAAGCCCATCGCGCGTGCGATCGTGGACAAGGCGATGTCGGGCTTCGTCGGGCCGCAGCTCACCTTGCATCTGAACTGGATGGAGCAGTCGTTGCAGGCCGGCAACTGGTTCGCTGGCGAACGCTTTACCGCCGCCGACATCCAGATGAGCTTCCCGGTACAGGCCGCTGCTGCACGCGGCGGCGGTCTGGAGAAATACCCGCGTCTGCACGCGTTTCTGGAACGGATCCAGGCGCGTCCGGCGTATCAGGCTGCGCTGAAGAAGGGCGGCCCGTTCGAACTGATGGGAAGCAAGCCGGCCAAATGATGGCTTTGGGGAGCAGGGAGCCAGTCGTTCGCAGCAGGCACTCAAACACGTCAGGGCGGATTGCGGCTCAAGGCGCCCGGCACTGCCGCACGAACTGCAGCGTATCGCTCAGCACCTGCGAGCGCTCGGGAGATTTGCGCAGCGCCAGCAGGATGCCGAGATGGCCCATGCCCGGGTAGACCTTCAGTTCGGCGCTGCCGCCTTCGCGCTTGAGCGCCTGCTGCAGCGAGATGCTGTTTTGTAGTTCGACCACGCAGTCGGCATCGCCATGCAGCAGCAACATGGGCGGTTCGTCGCCGCCGACGTAGCGCACCGGTTGCGATTGCCGTTGCGCTGCCGGCGCATCGCCGAAGATTTCGACCAATTCGGGATCGGTCATCGGCATGAAGTCGTATGGCCCGGCCAGGCCCACCACGCCGCACAGCTGGTGGGGTTTGAGGCCCTGCGCCTGCAGCCAGCGGGCATCGGTGCCAAGCAACGCGGCCATATGCGCGCCTGCCGAATGGCCCATTACCGCGAGCCGGTTCGGGTTGCCGCCGTACTCGTGCGCATGGCGGTAGCTCCAAACGGTGGCGCCCGCCGCGTCGGACATGAACCCATGCAACCCGACCTGCGGATACTTGCGGTAATCGGCCACCATCGCCACCACGCCCTGGCGCGCAAGTGCGCGGCCCACCCAGCGATAGTTGGCGCGTGAACCGCGCTTCCAGGTGCCGCCGTAGAAGAACACCACCATTGGCGCGTCGACTGCACCGCGCGGCTGGTAGACATCCAGCGCCAGGCCGTGTGCGGGATCGAACACCTGGTCGCGATGCTCGACGATGCCCGATCGGCCGGATGCAGCATTGATGCCCCCAAAGAAGACGCTGCTGCAGGCCGTCATGGTCAACGAACCGAGCAACAGGATGGCAGGACGGAACCAGCGGGAAGCGCGCGAGGGCATGGGCAATATCGTTAGGTGGGCGGGAAGGGGTATCAGGTACGGACGCAACAGGCTGGCAAGTGCAGACGAGACTGTGGCGAGCCGGCAACGTTCGCCGCTATCTGGTTCGCATCCGATCCGCAGCCGGCGGCTATTAGCGGCTATCGCACGTCGCAAGCATGTGCAGGACGAGCCCGCTCGGCACACGCCAATCGAGTGAAGATACGGTGCGCGGGCAGCGCCGGATGCGGTATCGCCCATGCCAGGTTCACCGCCGGTGGCCTAGGCTTGCCGGCATGACACACCTGCGCTTCGATAATCGTCTGCGTCAACAGCTGCCTGGCGACCCGGAAGAGGGTTCGCGCCGGCGCGAGGTGAGCGTTGCTTGGTCGGCAGTCCTGCCGACGCCGGTCGCTGCTCCGTCCCTGATCGCGCATTCGGCGGAGATGGCGCAGGTGCTGGGCCTGGATGCAGCCGAGATCGCCAGTGCGCAGTTCGCCCAGGTGTTCGGCGGCAATGCGCTGTACCCGGGAATGCAGCCTTGGGCGGTCAACTACGGTGGGCACCAATTCGGGCATTGGGCCGGGCAGCTTGGCGACGGGCGGGCGATCTCGCTAGGTGAGGCGATCGGAACCGACGGCGGTCGCTACGAATTGCAACTCAAGGGTGCCGGCCCGACGCCGTATTCGCGCGGCGCCGATGGGCGCGCCGTGTTGCGCTCGTCGATCCGCGAATTCCTGTGCAGCGAGGCCATGCATCATCTGGGCGTGCCGACCACGCGTGCCTTGAGCCTGGTCGGCACCGGCGATGCGGTGGTGCGCGACATGTTCTACGACGGCCACCCGCAACGCGAGCCGGGCGCGATCGTATGCCGGGTGGCGCCCTCGTTCATCCGCTTCGGCAACTTCGAATTGCCCAGCGCACGCGGCGATATCGCCTTGCTGCGGCAGTGGGTGGATTTCACCATCGCCCGCGATTTCCCGGCGTTGGCCGGTGCCGGCGAGGCGCTCTACGCCGGCTGGTTCGCGCAGGTCTGCGAGCGCACCGCAGTGATGGTGGCGCACTGGATGCGGGTCGGGTTCGTGCATGGGGTGATGAATACCGACAACATGTCCATCCTCGGTTTGACCATCGACTATGGCCCGTATGGCTGGGTCGACGACTACGACCCGGACTGGACGCCCAATACCACCGACGCGCAGGGGCGGCGCTATCGCTTCGGCACCCAGCCGCAAGTGGCCTACTGGAACCTGGGCCGGCTTGCCCAGGCGCTGGCGCCGCTGTTTCCCGACCAGGCCCCGCTGCAACACGGGCTGGACCGTTTTCGCGATACCTACCTGGCGTGCGACCGGCACGATACCGCTGCCAAGCTGGGGTTGGCAGAGTGTCGCGACGAGGATCTGCAGCTGATCGATGCGCTGCGCGCACTGATGCGCGAATCCGAGATGGACATGACGCTGACCTTCCGTGGCCTGATCGACCTGTCGCCCGACCATCCGGACCCCGCGCAGCTGCGCGAGGCCTTTTACGACGAAGACAAACGCGTTGCGGATGCGCCGCAGCTGCAGCAATGGCTGCAGCGCTACGCCGCGCGCCTGCAGCAGGATCCATTGCCGCCGGACGCGCGCCGCGCGCGCATGCGCCTGGCCAACCCGCGCTACGTGTTGCGCAATTATCTGGCGCAGCAGGCGATCGACCGCGCCGAACAAGGGGACCCGTCCGGGGTGCAGGAGTTGCTGGAGGTCATGCGCCACCCATACGACGATCAGCCCGGGCGCGATGCATTTGCGGCGCGGCGGCCGGAATGGGCACGCGATCGCGCTGGGTGTTCGATGCTGTCGTGCAGTTCCTGACGCGCTCAGATGCAGGTATGCCGTAAATCCGGCGTGGATGGCGTACGCAGCCTAGAATAGGCGCAACCCCACCGGCCACCACGCCACCGCCCTCATGACTGACTGCAGCCGCTGCGCCGGCACCAATACTTCCGGACCCAACCATTGGCCGGAGCGCATTCGCGACATCGTCGATTTCCCCAAGCCGGGCATCGTCTTCAAGGACATTACTCCGTTGCTGTCCGATGGTCCGGATTTCGCCTCTGCGCTGGACGAAATGGCGCAGCCGTGGCGGACCACGCCGCTGGATGCGGTGCTGGGGATCGAGGCGCGCGGTTTCATTCTGGGGGCGGCGCTGGCGCGCGAACTGCGGACCGGCTTCGTACCGGTGCGCAAGCCGGGCAAGCTGCCGGGGCGCACGCTGATCCAGGAATATGCGCTGGAATACGGCACCGATCGCATTGAAATGCATGAGGATGCGCTGCCGCGGGGGGCGCGCGTGCTGATTGTCGACGACGTGCTGGCCACCGGCGGCACGCTGCGTGCGGCCTTGGGACTTGCTGCCCAACTCGAACTTGAAGTCGTTGGCGCAGCCGTGCTGGTGGAGTTGCAGGGACTGCAGGGTCGCCAGAAATGGGCGAACGATGTACCGCTGTTGGCGACGCTTTCTTACTGAGTCCAAGCTCTGGAAGCGACCCTGGGTGCGTGGCAGCGCCTGCCTCCAGGATTGCTCCTGCTGAACATCGGCGGCCGGCACGACGCCGGCCGCGCTGCGTTCAGAGCTTGCTGACCCGAAACCGGCGTCCCTTGATCTTGCCTGCGTGCAGGTGTGCCAGCGCCTTGGCGACCTGCGCGCGGGCAATGGCCACGTAGGAGCGGGTAGGGTAGATGGCGATCTTGCCGATTGCCGCGCCCGAGAGCCCGGCTTCGCCGGTCAGGGCGCCCAGGATGTCGCCGGCGCGCAGCTTGTCGGTCTTGCCGCCGTCGATGCGCAAGGTGGTCATTGCCGCCTGCGGCAGTTGCGCCGGACGCGCAGTGGCCAGCGGTGCACGCGACCATTTCAACGGCTGGCCTTGTTCGGTTTCCAATGCCTGCGCGCGGGCGGTTTCGCGCGGGGCAACCAGGCTCAGCGCCAGCCCGTGCTTGCCGGCGCGTGCGGTACGGCCAATGCGGTGGCGATAGGTTTCGGTATCGGTGGGCAGCTCGTAGTTGACCACGGCGGAAAGGTCTTCCACGTCCAGCCCGCGTGCGGCCACGTCGCTGGCCACCAGGACGTTGCAGCTGCGGTTGACGAAGCGCACCAGCACTTCGTCACGGTCGCGCTGTTCCATGTCGCCATGCAAGGCAAGTGCAGAGAAGCCGAATTCCTGCAGCGAACCCGCCACCTCGTCCACTTCCTTGCGGGTATTGCAGAACACCACGCTGGATTCGGGATTGAAGCGCAGCAGCAGGCCGGCGACGGCCTTTTGCCGATAGGTCGGGTCGACCTCGAAGAACTGCTGATCGATCTCCGGTGCGCTATCGGCGCCTTCCACGGTGATCTCGACGGGCTCTTTCAACAGCTCGCGTGCGAGCGTGCGGATGCTGTCCGGAAACGTGGCCGAAAACAGCAGGCTCTGACGATGTTTGTCGCAACGGCTGGCGATCTCGCGGATGGGTTCTTCGAAGCCCATGTCGAGCATGCGGTCGGCCTCGTCCAGCACCAGCGTGCGCACGCCGCCCAGGTGCAGGGCGCGTTTGCGGGCCAGCTCCTGGATGCGCCCGGGCGTACCCACCACCACTTGCGGGTCGTGCGCTTCCAGCGAGGCCAGCTGCGGCCCGAGCGGCATGCCGCCGGTGAGCACCACCAGCTTCATGTTGGGGATACCGGTGGCGAGCTTACGCAGCTGCTTGCCGACCTGGTCGGCCAATTCGCGGGTGGGGCAGAGCACCAGCGCCTGTGCGCGGGTGAGCGCGGGGTCGAGCTTTTGCAGCAGGCCCAGTCCGAACGCGGCGGTCTTGCCGCTGCCGGTCGGCGCCTGCGCGATGACATCGAGCCCCTGCAGGATCGGCGGCAGGCTATGCGCCTGGATGGGAGTCAAAACGGTGTAGCCAAGGGCGTCGATGCCGGGGGCCAGGGCCGGCGACAGCGGCAGCGCGGAGAATTCGTTCATGGGGCATTTTAGCGGGAATCGGGAGTGGGGAATCGGGAATCGCAGCGGCAAGGGCGTTTCCATTCCCGATTCACCATTCCCGATTCCCGTACAATTGGCCCATGCCTTTAATCACTCTGCAAAGCGTCGACTACAGCGTCGGCGGCCCCTTGTTGCTGGAAAAAACCGACCTCGCAATCGAGCCGGGCGAGCGTATCGCCTTGATCGGCCGCAATGGCGCCGGCAAATCGACCTTGATGAAATTGATCGCCGGCGAGCTCAAGCCCGACGATGGCGAAGTGCGCGTGCAACAGGGTGTGCGTATCGCGCGGCTGGAGCAGGAGGTGCCGCAGGGGACCGGCGGCAGCGTGTTCGACGTGGTGGCCGATGGTCTGGGCGAGTTGGGCCATTGGCTGGCCGAATTCCATCAGCTCAGCCATGCCGATGTGTTCGACGCCGATGCGTTCGGCAAGGTGCAGGCCAAGATCGATGCGGCCGACGGGTGGGCGCTGGATCAACGCGTCACCGAGACGCTGACCAAGCTGGAACTGGATGGCGATGCGGAGTTCGCGCGGCTATCCGGTGGCATGAAGCGCCGCGTGTTGTTGGCGCGTTCGCTGGTGTCCTCGCCGGATGTGCTGCTGCTGGACGAACCGACCAACCATCTGGATATCGAAGCCATCGACTGGCTGGAAACCTTCCTGAAGGGCTGGAGCGGCAGCGTGCTGTTCGTTACCCACGACCGGCGCTTCCTGCGCGCGTTGGCCACCCGCATCGTTGAAATCGATCGCGGCCAGGTCACCAGCTGGCCAGGCGACTGGGCCAACTACGAGCGACGCCGCGAGGAACGGCTCAATGCGCAGGCGCAGGAGAATGCGCGCTTCGACAAGTTGCTGGCACAGGAAGAGATCTGGATCCGTCAGGGCATCAAGGCCCGGCGCACCCGCGACGAGGGCCGCGTGCGGCGTCTGGAATCGATGCGCAACGAGCGTGTGCAGCGCCGCGAGCTCACCGGCAATGTGCGCATGGAGGTCTCGCAAGGCGAGGCGTCCGGCAAGAAGGTGATCGAGGCCAAGGAGGTTGGCTTCGCGTTCGGTGCGCGCACGATGGTCAAGGATTTTTCCACCATCATCCAGCGTGGCGACCGCATCGGCCTGATTGGCCCCAATGGCAGCGGCAAGACCACCTTGCTCAAGCTGTTGCTGGGCGATCTGCAGCCGCAGCAGGGCGAAATCCGCATCGGCACCAATCTGCAGATTGCGTATTTCGACCAATACCGTTCCACCCTGCGCGAAGACTGGAGCGCGATCGAAAACGTGGCCGAGGGCCGCGATTTCCTGGAAATCAACGGAAAGCGCAAGCACGTGCATGCCTATCTGCAGGATTTCCTGTTCACGCCCGAGCGCGCCCGCGCGCCGATCACGCGCCTTTCCGGCGGCGAGCGCAATCGCCTGTTGCTGGCACGTCTGTTCGCGCAGCCGTCCAACCTGCTGGTGATGGACGAACCGACCAACGACCTGGACGTGGAAACGTTGGAGCTGCTGGAGGAATTGCTGGGCGAATACACCGGCACCTTGCTGCTGGTCAGCCATGACCGCGACTTCCTCGACAACGTGGTGACCTCCACGCTGGTGATGGAGGGCGACGGCCTGATTGGCGATTACATCGGCGGTTACAGCGATTCGCTGCGCCAGCGCCGTACGCCGATGGGCAATGCGATGGCGGTGGCCAAGGCGTCGGCTACCGCGGTGGCGACCGCGCCCGTGGCTGCAGTGCCGGCGGACGCTGCTGCCAAGCGCAAGCTCAGCTACAAGGATGCACGCGAGCTGGAGCAGCTCCCAGCCCTGATCGAGACGCTGGAGCAGCAAGTGGCCACGCTCACTGAGGCGATGAACGAGCCGGCCTTCTATCAGCGCGACAGTGCAGCGATGGCGGCCCACACCACAGCATTGGGCGATGCGCAAAAGCAACTGGATGCGGCGTACGCGCGCTGGAGCGAGCTGGATAGTTGATCTTTGGCCGGCACGCTAACGCGTGGCGCTCTGGCGCTGGGCAGGGCGATGGTGGTGTGCGATCGCGCCCAGGCGCAGATGGATGCGGGTATGCAGCGATCCGTGTTCGCCAGAAATACCATCGCTGACCGCCAGCGCCGCACGGTACCTACGAAACATCGCAAGCGCGCATCAGGTCTGCGGCGGCATGCATGAAGCCAGGGCTTCTGCAATGGGCGTGGCGCCGGTGCCAGGCGTGTCCGCTCGGGCCGGCTGCGCAGGCGTTCTGCTGGCTGCTCTCAGTCGCAGGCGCTTGCGGGCGCAACGAACGCCGCAAAGGTCAATCCGCGTGATGCCCAGGCGTTGGCGACTTCATCGAGGATGTCCAGCAAGGTGTCGCGGTCGTTGGGTGCCGTGCTGGCCAGCGCCTGGGCGCCGTCGATGAGCAGTGCATAGCCATCTGGCGAAGGCAGCCACGCCAGGTCGCGCAGGGCATCGCTGAGCGCGTCCCAGTTGCGGCCGAAGCTGGCCGGGAAATCCAGTTGCGTGGCCAGGCGCATCAGTAGCATGCGTTTGTCGCTGCAGGTGGTCAGATCCACGCGCAAGATGCGTAAGCCGGCATCGCGCGCGAGCGCGGCCATGGTGTCCAGATCGTCGGTCTCGGCCTGATACACACCCGATTGCTGCGGATCGGACAGATCCAGCGCGAAGTCGCCAGCGCTCATGGTGCCTGGTCCGGGGTCGGGCCATCGAAGGCTTTGAAGCTCTGGTAATGATCGTCGCTGTAGTACCACGCCTCGGGCGGGGTGCCGCCGGTGACGATGCGCCGCGCGCCGCGATCCGGGCTGCCGGGGGTATCGACAGTGTATTCGCGATAATAGCCGCGCGGGCGCTCGGGCAGGCGATGCTCGCGGTTGCCGAACACGCCGCCATCCTGCGGATGTGGAAACGGGCCGCCGCGCTGGATCAGCACGATGGTGGCCATTGCCTCGGTCGGCAGAAAGGCGGGCAGACGCGGCACCTCGCGCGTCGGTGCGGACGCAGCGATCGGTGCATTGAGTTGCGGCGCGAACTGCGGCTTGGGCGTCTGCATCGCGCGCATGCCCCACAGGCCGGCAACGAGCAGCGCGATGGCGACAATGAGCAAAGCGGGCTTGCGCATGAAGACGGTCCGAAGGTGGGTACGGCAGAGCAAGTATGCCGATGCGCGACTGTGTCGACTTTGAACGTGGCCGGTACCGGGACGGTTCACGCCCAAGTAACCGGGACATGGTGCAAGGTGTGCGGCGAACGTCGTGCGGCATGCGATGGGATGAAGTTTCCCTGCCACCACCCTTGGTAAGCGCTGCCGCCGTCCTTACCATCTACCCCGCAACGCCCGGTCTTCGCCGGGCGGCAAGTCCAGGAGATACGCATGGCTTACACCCTTCCGCAGTTGCCCTACGCCTACGACGCGCTGGAACCGAACATCGATGCGCAGACGATGGAAATCCATCACACCAAGCATCACCACACCTATATCAACAACGTCAATGCGGCGCTGGAAGGGACCGAGTACGCCGATCTGCCGATCGAAGAACTGGTCTCCAAGCTGAAGAGCCTGCCGGAAAACCTGCAGGGCCCGGTGCGCAACAACGGCGGCGGCCACGCCAACCACTCCCTGTTCTGGACCGTGCTGTCGCCCAACGGTGGCGGCGAGCCCAAGGGCGAGGTCGCCAAGGCGATCGACAAGGATCTCGGCGGCTTCGAGAAGTTCAAGGAAGCCTTCACCAAGGCCGCCGTCAGCCGCTTCGGCTCCGGTTGGGCGTGGCTGAGCGTGACCCCGGACAAAAAGCTGGTGGTGGAAAGTACCGCCAACCAGGACAGCCCGCTGTTCGAAGGCAACACTCCGATCCTGGGTCTGGACGTGTGGGAACATGCGTACTACCTGAAGTACCAGAACCGTCGCCCGGAATACATTGGCGCGTTCTACAACGCCGTCAATTGGGAAGAAGTCGAGCGCCGCTACCACGCCGCGATCGCCTGAGGTGCTGCATCGGCGCTAGGCACTGCTTAGTGCTGTCACAGCGGCACCCAACGCACAAGGCCGGGAGCGATCCCGGCCTTGTGCGTTTATTGCGCCGTTTGGGAGCGACCCCGGTCGCGAGGGGTCTTGCAGGAAGCGCTCCTCGCGCTCTGGCGCGCTCCTACATTTGCGGCGCGGATTGGCCTGGTATCGAATTGAAAGCACAAGGCCGGGAGCGATCCCGGCCTTGTGCGTTTATTGCGCCGTGTGGGAGCGATCCCGGTCGCGAGAGGCTTTGCAAGGAACGCTCCTCGCGCTCGGGCGCGCTCCTACGTTGTGCAGGCGTCGATTAGAACCCGGGGTGGGGGCGATCAGAACTTGGCGTCGAACTCGCGGGCGTAGCCGGTGTTGACGATGACCTTTTGCAATGCATCGCTGATCTTGATGTTGCCGGCCACGATCTGCTGCGTCTCAGGGCCCATGTTGTCCATGCGCGGCGGGGTGGCGCCCTTGTAGTCGCAGACGCGGCCACCGGCCTCGCGCACCAGCAACACACCAGCGGCGATGTCCCAGGCTTTGACCCCCGCTTCGAAATAGGCATCGGCGCGGCCGCAGGCGACATACGCCAGGTCCAGCGCCGCCGAGCCGGTGCGTCGCACGTCTTCGGCCTGCACCAGCAGCGCATCCACGCACTTGAGCTGTGCACTGGCGCGCGCGCGTTCGCGCGGCGGAAAGCCGGTGTGGACCATGGCCCCTTCCAGATCCTTGCGCTCTGCAATGCGGATGCGGCGATCGTTGAGCACCGCGCCGGCGCCGCGGCTGGCGGTGAACAACTCGTTGCGCAACGGGTCGAAGATCACCGCATCGGTCGGTTCGCCGTTTTCCACCAGCGCGATCGACACGCAGTAATGCGGGAAACCGCGCAGATAGTTGCTGGTGCCGTCGAGCGGATCGATGACCCAGGTGTAGCGGCCACTCTTGCCGCCCTGCACGCCGCCTTCTTCGCCGAACACGGCGTATTCGGGGTAGCCGCGCTTGAGTTCCTTGATGATGACCTTCTCGGCATCGGCATCGACTTCGCTGGCGTAGTCCATACGGCCTTTCTGCACCACATTGAGCGCATCGAGCTTGTTGATACCGCGCAACAGCACATTGCCGGCGAGGCGGGCGGCTTTGACCATGACGGTGACGGCGGGTTTCTGCATGGTTAAAGCTCCCGTGAAGGCAGAATCGGACAATGGCGAAGGTAAAAGAGCGGTCCGGCGCGAAAGCCGGCCGCGCAGTTTACCATCTACGGCCGAACAGCTTCCCAATCTCCGTTCATGTCCGTCAGCCAGCGCATCCGATTTGTTCTTGTGGGGACCCAGCATCCAGGCAACATCGGTGCTGCGGCGCGTGCGATGAAGACCATGGGGGTCTCGCGCCTGGTGCTGGTGGCACCCGAGCGCGCACTCGATGAAGATGCCTACCGGCGCTCGGCCGGCGCCGAAGACGTGCTGAGCCAGGCGCCGATCTTCGCGACGCTGGGCGAAGCGGTGGCCGACTGCACGCTGGTGATTGGCTGCACTGCGCGCGCGCGCCGGGTCGCGTTGGAAGAACTATTGCCGGACGAGGGCGCGCAGCGTGCGCTCGCCAAGGCGGGCGAGCCGGCCGAGGTGGCCTTCGTGTTCGGCCGCGAGCGCACCGGTCTGACCAACGATGAGCTGCAGCTGTGCCACGCCGCGGTCCATATCCCCTCCGATCCGCAGTTCAGTTCGCTGAATCTGGCTGCGGCCGTGCAGGTGCTGGCGTATGAAGTACGACTGGCGCAACTGGCGGTAGGCGAGGCCGAACCCGCTCCGGCAGCGGCTTCCGGCTTGCGCGACGGACCGGCCAGCCACGCACAGCTGGAAGGGATGTTTGGCCAGCTGGGCGACACGCTGGACGAGATCGACTTCCACAAGGGCCGTGCGCCGGAGTCGGCGATGCGCAAGTTGCGCCGGTTGTTGCTGCGCGCGGAGATGACCGAGCAGGAGGTGCGGCTGATTCGCGGCATCCTGTCCGATGCGCAGCGCATGGCCATGCTTGCCAGGCAGGCCGGAAACTGACGTCTGTCACATCTCCGAAGATTCGGCTAGGCTGTCCGCGGCTCTAGGGGAGTGTCCGTTTTGCGCGGTCTACGATGGTGTCTGATTGCCTGCTGGCTGATTGCCGGGGCGGGCTTGGCCGTGACGGCTGCGGCAGCGCCTTCCTCGGTCCTGGTGCTTGGACGGATCAGCGATGATCCCGCCAGCCATTACGAGCAGCTCAAGCCCCTGCTGGATTACGTGGTGCCGCGCATGCGCGAGGTCGGGATTCGCCGCGGCGAAATCCTGATGGCGCCCGATGCGCGCCAGATGTCCAGCTATCTGCGGCGTGGGCGGGTCGATTGGGTCAGCGAGACGACCGGTGCGGCGATGCTGCTGGAACAGCGCGGCAGCGCGCACCCCTTGCTCATGACCGAGCGTGGCGGGCTGCGCGACTTCCACACGCTGTTCTTCGTGCGCCGCGACAGCCCGATCCATTCGCTGTCGCAGTTGCGCGGCCACACCCTGGCATTGCAGAACGCCTCGTCCACCAGCGGCTACCTGCTACCGATGCTCGAACTGCTGCGCAACGGCATCGCGTGCGATGTGCTGCTGTCGGCCGACGACACCCCGGCGCGCGGATCGGCCGGCTATCTGATGGTGGGGTCGAAATTGAACGTGGCCGCGTTCGTGCACAAACACCTGATCGACGTGGGCGCGCTCAGCAACGTCGATTGGGACGACGAGCGCCACATGCCACCGGTGTTCAAGCGCGACTTCCGCATCGTGCACCGCACTGCGCCGGTGCCGCGCGCGGTGGAAATGGTGCGCACAGGAATGGACCCGGCCGTGGAGCAGCGTCTGCGGGTGGTGTTGCTGCAGGCTGCCTCCGACCCCAAGGCGGGCCCGGCGCTGAAGCGCTTTTTCGATACCACCGGGTTCCGTCCGCTGGATCCCACTAGCCGCCGACGTCTGCAGGAGTTGAGCGCGGGCGTGCAACGCGTCAGGGATCACGTGGAATGACTCAGGTGCGCTTCGGCTTGCAGGCACGCTTTCTCTTGGTGATGGCGCTGACGCTGCTGCTGGTCGGTGCGATTCTGGCTTCGCTGCTGCAGCGACAAAGCGCGATGCAGCGCGAAGTGCGCGGCTTGAGTGCGCAAATCCTGCACGAGCTGTTCGATCGTAGCCTGCGCACGCGCGGCGAAACGCTGGCGACCGAACTGGCTTCCGGATTGGCCAACCCCTTGTATTACTCGGATCTGGGCGCGGTGGGGGCGCTGGTGCGCAATGCTTCGCGCCAGCAGGTGGTGAGCTACGTACTGGTGTTCGACCGCCATGGCCGGCTGGTGCATGACGGCACGCCGTCCCTGCAGCGTTACGGGCAGGCCATGACCGATCCGCTCGCCGCCAAGGCGCTGGCGGCGCAGGCGATGGTGTTGCAGTCCTCGCCGGAGGTGCTGGATGTGACGGTGCCGATCAAGATCGGCGACCAGCGCATCGGTGGGGTGCGCGTGGGCATGTCGCGCGAGCGGGTGCGCAAGATCGAATCCGGCGCCAATCTCACCCTGGTGCAGAACCTCAACGCCATCGGCAAGCGCGATCTGGGCTGGTTGCTGGTCCTGCTGGCCGCGCTGGTCGGGCTGGGCGTGTTGCTGGCCATCTACGTGCAGCGCACGCTGGTGGCGCCGATTCGGTTGCTGGCGGCGGCGGCAAAGCAGATCGAACGGGGCGACTACGCGGTGCAGCTGCCGCCGCATCCGCGCAACGACGAGATCGGCGAGCTGATTTCCGCGTTCGGGCGCATGAGCGAAAGCATCGCCCGGCACGACCGCGAAGTGCGGCATATGGCCTACACCGACGCGTTGACAGGGCTGACCAACCGGCTAGGCTTTCGCGAGGGTCTGGATCATCTGCTCCACACCGCGCGCAGCACCGACAGCAAGCTGGCCTTGCTGTTCGCCGATATCGACGACTTCAAACGCGTCAACGACACGCTTGGCCATGAGGCCGGCGACGAAGCCTTGCTGCAGTTCGCCAGCCGCATCAGCCGCGCAGTTGCCGCGCTGGGCGGCGACGATGCGATTCTGGCGCGCTTCGGCGGGGATGAGTTCGTGATCCTGCTGCAAAGCGGCGATGTCAGCCTGCTGGCGGCGCAACTGGCCGACCGGCTGGTGCACGAACTGAGCCGGCCGTTGAACGTGCAGGGCCGCGAAGTGTTCCTGGGGACCTCGATCGGCATCACGCTATTCCCCGACGACGCGCGCGATGCCACCGCGCTGCTGAAGAATGGCGACATCGCCATGTACCAGGCCAAGGTGGCCGGCAAGAACTGCCATCGCTTCTATAGCCGCGCCGCCGATCACGCGGTGGAGCGCCGCGTGCACATGGAGCACGAATTGCGCGGGGCCTGGGAACGCGACGAGTTGCGTCTGGTCTACCAGCCGATCTACCGCACCAGCGACCGGGTGCTGGTGGGGGTGGAGGTGCTGCTGCGCTGGCAGCATCCGGCGCTGGGAACGATTGCGCCGTCCACCTTTATCGATATTGCCGAGCAGAGCGGCCTGATCGAAGTGATCGGCCCCAAGGTACTGCGCGCGGCCTGCCTGGAGGCGGCGCAGTGGCCAGTGGTGGGCGAGGGCCTGTTCGTGTCGGTCAACGTTTCGCCGCGGCAACTGCGCAGCGGTGCGCTGATCGACACCGTGGCCGGGTGCCTGGCCGAGTCGGGGCTGCCTGCCGCTCGCCTGCATCTGGAGCTGACCGAGACCGCCGTGATCGGCGACGAGATGATGGCTGCCAGCCTGCTCGATCAACTCCATCGCACCGGCGTGAAGGTGTGGCTGGACGACTTCGGTACCGGCTTCTCCGGCTTGAGCCATTTGCGTCAGGTGCCGGTGGACGGGGTCAAGATCGACAAGAGTTTCATTGCCGACCTGCAGCGCGACCCGGACGATCTGGCGCTGACCACCGCGATCATCAACATGGCGCACTCGCTGGGAATCACCGTGGTTGCCGAAGGCATCGAGCAGGAAGCGCAGTTCAATCTGTTGCGCGAGCGCGGTTGCGACCTGGGGCAGGGCTATTGGTTCAGCAGGCCGTTGAGCCCGACCGACATGGTCAAGCTGATCGCTGCAGGGTGAGTGCCGTGGGAGCGCGCCTGAGCGCAACGGGCTTTCCTGGTAAAGCTTCATCGCGCCCGGGTGCGCTCCTACGAAGCGCGTGTCTGGGTCGTTGCAGCGGTCATCCCGGGGACTTCGCGCAGTGCCCGATAACAGCGTAGGAGCGCACCTGGGCGCGATTGGGCGTTACCGGTAAAGCTTCATCGCGCGCGGGTGCGCTCCTACTTCGGATTGGGCTGAGGTAAGGGCGGTTACAACGGCCGCTTGCCGGTATCGCCCGGAATTTCGCGCACCAATCGCGGCACCAAATACCCCGAAAGGCGCGCTGCCAGCTCGGCATGCAGCGCGCGCGCGCGGGCATCGTCCACTTCGAAATGCGCCACGCCGGCGACCCGGTCGAGCTGATGCAGGTAGTAGGGCAGTACGCCGGCGGCGAAGCTGCGCTCGCTCAACGCCGCCAGCGCATCCACGCTGTCGTTGACGCCACGCAACAGCACGGCCTGGTTGAGCAGTTGTGCGCCGGTCTCGCGCAGCCCCTGCGCGGCGGCGTCTACCGCGGAGTCGAATTCGTTGGCATGGTTGGCATGCAGGACGAACGCCACCGGCCACGGCAGGCTGCGCAGCCAGGCCTGCAGTGGCGCATCCACGCGCTCCGGCAGCACGATCGGCAAGCGGCTGTGGATGCGCAGGCGTTTGAGGTGCGGAACAGCGGCCAGGGCGTCGGTGAGTTCGGCCAGCTTGGGTGTGGCCAGCGAGAGCGGGTCGCCGCCGGACAGCAGCACTTCCTCGATGCTTGGGTCGGCGGCGATCGCGGCAACGGCGTCGCGCCAGCCATCGCGCGCAGCGGTCTCCTCGGCATACGGAAAGTGGCGGCGGAAGCAGTAGCGGCAGTGCGCCGCGCAGCTGCCGGTGGCGATCAGCAGGGCGCGGCCGCGGTATTTCTGGATCACCCCGGCAGCGGTCCTGGCGGCGCCATCGCCGACCGCATCCAGGCCGAAGCCGGGAGCCGGCTGCATTTCCGCATCCAGCGGCAGCACCTGGCGCAGCAACGGGTCATGCAGGTCGCCATGGCGCATCCGCGCCACGAACGCGCGCGGCACCCGCAGCGGAAACTGCGCGGCGGCGGCATCGCTGATCGCCGCCGCCTGCGCATCCAGGCCCAGCAGCTGCAGCAGAACGCGCGGATCGCGCACGGCGTCGCGCCATTGCTGTTGCCAGCGCGAAGGCGGCAGGGCGGGGAGCGGGGATGGCTGTAAGGCGAGGGGGGCTGCGGTTATCATGTGCGGTCACAAAACCAAATGCCCGCCGGTTGCGGCGGGCGCCCCATTCTAATCCGACCTGCCACCGCGTGGCGGGTCGTGGTCTTATCGAGGAGCTGCACCATGGCCACTGTTGGCATGAACGACGTCAAGAACGGCATGAAGATCCTGGTCAACAACGAGCCGGCGGTCATCACCGAGACCGAATACGTCAAGCCGGGCAAGGGCCAGGCCTTCACCCGCATGAAGTACCGCTTCATCAAGTCCGGGCGCGTGGTCGAAATGACCATGAAGGCGACCGACGATGTCGAAGTGGCCGACGTTGTCGATACCGACATGCGCTACCTCTACAGCGATGGCGAGTACTGGCACTTCATGGACCCGGACACCTTCGAGCAGGTGCAGACCGACAAGGCCGGCATGGGCGGCGCCGACAAGTGGCTCAAGGGCGAGGAAGACTGCATCGTGACCTTGTGGAACGGCACGCCGATCTGGGTGCAGCCGCCGAACTTCGTCGAACTCAAGATCACCGAGACCGACCCGGGCGTGCGCGGCGATACCTCCGGCGGCGGCGGCAAGCCGGCCACGCTGGAAACCGGCGCGGTGGTGCGCGTGCCGCTGTTCGTCAACCAGGACGAAATCATCAAGGTCGACACCCGTTCGGGCGAATACTCGGCGCGCGTCAAGTAATCCAGATGCGCCTGGGACGCCGGTCCGCTCGAGCGGTACGCAGTGCCAGTGTCCTGATGGCGTTAGGAGCAGCTGACAAACCGACTGCCCAGTCGCCAGGCTCGGGCGGCCCGTGTTCGGAATCGGCGCCTAGCATGCGTACGCCGCAGGTCCGGTGCGCCGTCCGCACCCACCTGACGGGCGTTCGCTTTGCGTTGCTGGCCGGGCTGAACGGCATGCTGGCCGCCTGCCCGGTGCTTGCGCAAACCGCCACCGCCTGCGACGCGCAGAGCGTGGCGGCGGTTGCAGCTGGTGCGGCGTCCGGCGCGGCAGGGGCGGTGCCGGTCGAACATGCGGTGGCACAGACCTGCAAGCCGTGGCCGTACGACCCATCGATACGGCTGGCGGCCATTGCGTTCGCCGGCGATGCCACCACCGAGGCAGGCGAACGCAACCTTGAGTTGCGGGTTGCCATGCTCGATGTCCGCACTGCCCAGGTCGTCGCGTTGTACTCGCAGGACATGGGCGAGGATGCCGGCTTCGAACTTGCTGCCGACAGTCTGCGCCTGGACACCGCACGCTATGACCTGGCGCCGGGCGTGCGCGCGGTTGGCGTGGTAGTGCACAGCGTTGCGCGCGGGCCCAGTTGCCCGGATTTCGACAGCAACGACGCATTGACCTTGCTGGTGCGCGAACAGCGCCGGTTGCGCCCGGTGCTGCAGCGGGATCTGACCGTGTGGCGGCGGGTGCAAGGCGAACCATGCAACTGGGGCGCGACGGGTGTGGTGACCGAGCGCGGCACGCTCACCCTGTCGATGGACGCGCCGGTCCATGCGGGCCATGCCGGCATCGCACTCACTGCCAACCTGGTGACTTCGACCACGGTCGAGGATGCAGAGGATATCGAGCGCACGCACCGCCAGCGCCAGCTGCTGCGCTACGACGGCACGCGGTATGTGCCTGTGTCACGCTCCGACGACTCCTGGCCGTTCGGCAACTAACTTCAATGGATCCACTCATGACCAATGCCCCGCCCGAACCCTGCGACCTGCTGATTGAGGCCGGCTATGTCGTGCCGATCGAACCGCATGCGGTGGTGCTGGAAGACCACGCGGTGGCCGTCAGTCACGGCGTCATCGTTGCCGTGCTGCCGATTGCCGACGCGAGCGCGCGTTTTGCGCCCAAGCAGACCGTGTCGCGGCCCGATGCTGCGTTGATGCCCGGCCTGGTCAATGCGCATACGCATAATCCGATGACGCTGCTGCGCGGCGTCGCCGACGACCTGCCGCTGATGGTGTGGTTGCAGCAGCACATCTGGCCGGTGGAAGCGGCGGTGATCGGGCCGGAATTCGTAGCTGATGGCACCACGCTGGCAATTGCCGAAATGCTGCGCGGCGGTACGACCTGCGTCAACGAAAACTACTTCTTCGCCGATGTGCAGGCGGCCGTCTACAAGCAGCATGGTTTCCGCGCGCTGGTGGGCGCGGTGATCATCGATTTCCCGACTGCATGGGCATCGTCGGACGATGAATACTTCGCGCGTGCCGGCGAGTTGCACGACCAATGGCGCGACGATCCGTTGATCAGTACCGCGTTCGCCCCGCATGCGCCGTACACCGTCAACGATGCCAACTTCGAACGCGTGCGCATGCTGGCCGACCAGCTCGACATCCCCGTGCATCTGCATACGCACGAAACCGCGCAGGAAGTGGCCGATTCGATCAAGCAGTACGGCCAGCGCCCGCTGGCGCGGCTGGATCGCCTGGGCCTGGTCAACGACCGCCTGATCGCGGTGCACATGACCCAGCTCACCGATGCGGAAATCCATCTGTGCGCCGAGCGCGGCGTCAGCGTGGTGCATTGCCCCGAATCCAATCTCAAGCTCGCCTCGGGTTTTTGCCCGGCATGCGCGCTGCAGCGCGCGGGCGTGAATCTGGCCATCGGCACCGACGGCTGCGCCAGCAACAACGACCTGGACATGTTCAGCGAGAACCGGACCGCCGCGATCCTGGCCAAGGCCGTGGCCAACGATGCGACCGCGCTGGATGCGGCCACCACCTTGCGCGCGGCCACCCTGGGCGGCGCGCGCGCCTTGGGCTTGGGCGACACCATCGGTTCGATCGAGGTCGGCAAGCAGGCCGACCTGGTCTGCGTGGACCTGTCTGCACTGGAAACCCAGCCGCTGCACCATGTGTTGTCGCAGTTGATCTACGCGGCCGGCCGCCATCAGGTCACCGATGTGTGGATCGCCGGCAAGCCCAAACTGGTGCAGCGCGAGCTCATCGACATGGATACCGCCGCCCTGGTCGCCAACGCGCGGCAATGGCGCGAACGCATCCGCACCGTCCGCGCCTGAGCGCGCGTTACCGCATCACGGAGCCCCCCGCATGAATTCGAATACGCACGCCAAATCCAGCAATTTCCATCAGAGCGAGCTGGATAAATTCGCCGCACTGGCCAACCGCTGGTGGGATGCCGATGGCCCGCAGAAGCCGCTGCATGCGCTCAATCCCGTGCGTCTGGAGTATGTGTCCGCGCGGCTGGAACCTGCCGGTGCGCGCGTGCTCGACGTCGGCTGCGGTGGCGGCTTGCTCAGCGAGTCGATGGCGCGCCTGGGCGCGCAGGTGACTGCCATCGACCTGGCGCCGGAACTGGTCAAGGTGGCGCGTCTGCACAGCCTGGAATCGGGCGTGCAGGTCGACTATCGCGTGCAATCGGTGGAAGACCTGGCCGCCGAACAGGCCGGCAGTTTCGATGCGGTGACCTGCATGGAAATGCTCGAACACGTGCCGGATCCGACCGCGATCATCCGTGCCTGCGCCAGCCTGCTCAAGCCGGGCGGCAAGCTGTTCCTGTCCACGCTCAATCGCACCCCGGCCGCGTTCGCGCTGGCGGTGGTGGGCGCCGAATACATCGCGCGTCTGCTGCCCAAGGGCACGCATCATTACAAGGATTTCATCAAGCCGGCCGAGCTTGCGGCATGGTTGCGCAACGCCGGGCTGCAGCTCGAAGACGTCAGCGGCATGCTGTACGAGCCGTGGCGTAATCGCGCCCGCCTGTCTTCGCGTACCGAGGTGAATTACCTGGCGTATGCGGTGAAACCGTGAGCAGCCGGGGTTCGAAATTCGGGATTTGGGATTCGCAACGGCCGTTGGTTGGGGTCTTGATGATCTCGGTGGCGTGCCGGGCGCTACGCAATTGACGACAGGTGATGCTGTGGGTTTCCCGCGTGCGGTGTTGTTCGATCTGGATGGCACCTTGCTGGACAGCGCGCCGGACATGCTCGCGACCGTTAACGCCATGCTGGATGCGCGTGGGCGTGCGCCAGTTGCGTTGGCTTCGTTGCGTCCGGTGGTCTCCAAAGGTGCGCGTGCGATGCTCGGCGTGGCCTTTGCCGAGCTCGATGCCGTGGCGTGCGTTGCGCTGGTGCCGGAATTCCTGCAGCGCTACGAGGGCTTGATTGGTACGCAGTCGCAGCTGTTTGATGGTGTCGAGCAGATGCTGATGCGGCTGGAGGATGCCGGCTGCGTCTGGGGCATCGTCACCAACAAGCCCGAATATCTGGCGCGCCTGATCCTGCCGCAGTTGGGCTGGGAGCAGCGCTGCGCGGTGCTGATTGGTGGCGACACGCTGGCCGAGCGCAAGCCGCATCCGTTGCCGCTGGTGGTCGCCGCAGAACGCATCGGCGTTGCACCTGCGCAATGCGTGTATGTCGGCGACGATGAGCGCGACATCGTGGCTGCGCGCGCGGCGGCGATGCCATCGGTCGCGGCATTGTGGGGCTATCGTATGGACGACGACGACCCGTCGCGCTGGCAGGCCGATGTACTGGTCGAGCGGCCGCAGGCGCTCTGGAATCCGGCAACGTGGCCGCAGATCTGATCCTTCTTCGTATTTTTCTGGACCCGCCATGAGCCAATCCAGCGCCCTCGACAGTTTTCTCAACAAGTGGGCAACCCGCTGGCCGGAATGGTCGGTTGCCGAACCGTTCGTGCCCGAGCCGCAACGCCGCCTGGCCGTTGCCTGGTTCGCGTTGCTGCAGGAATGGGAAGACATCATGAATATCGCCGGCGACCCGTTGCCGGCCGATGCCAAGCTGGCGTGGTGGCAGCAGGAGCTGCGTGACTGGTCGAGCCAGCGCTCGCGGCATCCGTTGGGGCGCGTGCTTGAGCCGGTCCGTGCGCCGTGGTCACAGCTGGCCGACGCCTTGCCGGCCATGCAGGCCGCACGCGTCCAGCCGCAATCGCTGCAGCACGCGCTAGGGGCATTGCGCACGTTCGCCGAGGCGGTGGTTGCGGTGGAAGCGGTGCTGTTCGCACGGGCGCGGCCTGGCGATGCCACTGCGGTGGCGGTGCAATGGCTGGATGCACGCCAACGCGTGGCCGGCGACGGCGCAGCGCCGGGCGATATCGCCACGCCCGCCTGGCGCTCGCAGCTGTTGCAGGCCTGGCCGCGCAAAGTCGCCTTGGCACGGCCGCACCGGGTGTGGTCGCGTCTGGCACGGCTGCGCTTGCAGCGCGAGCTGGCGGGCAAGCCCGCGTACCCACCGCCGATGCAACAGCTCTGGCATTGCTGGCGTGCTGCCAGCGGCGCGGACTGAGCGCAAGCGATACGGCCGCATGGCCGCAACGTGCAAGCGCACTAGTGTGTCCTGCGGGCTGCCGGACAGACCCGTTGCATTGTTGGGTTTGGACCGATGGCTTGCTGCGACCGGCAGATTGCAGCAAGCGTTGCATCGCATGTGATTTCCTTAGCGCTCAGCACGTTGGATTCAAATCGGCGAATCCGGCAGTACCGAGTGATAGGCAATGAAGGCGTCATTGCATTGCAGTGGCGTGCCCGGGCCGGGTTTGCCCTGTAGCTGCACATCGTTGGGCACCGATTCGGTCAGCTGATCGTAAAAGCTCACCGGGCCACCCTTGAAGGTGAAGTGCGTCGCGCCCGGGTTGCTCGCGGGCCCGCCGAAATGCGGCTGCGCGAAGCTCACCTTGCCGCCTTCCAGCACGACATTGTCCAGCGAGATGGTGATTGGCCGGGTGGTGCCGGCATCGCGATACCCATAGAAACTCAGTTCGCCGCCACCCAGGGTGGTCGAACCCAGCGAATGCACGTGACTGAGCGAAATGCCGTTGAACTGCGGCGGCGCGGCGCGGGTGGCGGGATTGGCGTAGTTGGCATCGAACACCAGTGGCCGCGCAACCCCGCGCATGCAGATGTTCTCGAAGCTGATGTCGTAGACCTGGCCGCCGCGGGAGGCGTCGGACTTGATGCGGAGGCCATTGGCCGAGTAGGGATCGCGCTGCACATCGTTGGCGTTGAAGCCGTCAATGCTCAAGCCGCGCACGGCGATATGGCGCATGCCCGAATCGGTTTCGCTGCCCAGCGAAAAGCCATGGGTGTAGTAGAACTGGTTGTAGGCGAACAGCATGTTTTCCGAGGCGATACTGCGCTTGCTGTTGGCGTGCGCCTTGATCGCCACACCGTCATCGCCGGTGCCGATGTACGAGTAAGCCAGCAGCACATTCTTCGACTGGCCCGGGTCGAAGCCGTCGGTGTTCTTGGCAGTCTCCGGCGTGAAGCAGGTCGCGTGCGGATTGACGTCCGGGGTGCTGCCTGCCGGGCATCGGTAGCCGGGACGCGAATAGACCAGGCTGGGCGCCAGAATCTTGATGCCCCACGCGGTCAGGCCCACCACGTTGTCGCTGATGACATGGAAATTGGGCGAGTTCTCCAGGGTGATGTCGTACAAGGTGACGTCGGCGCTGTCGTCGATCTGCAACAGGCGCGGCACGTGCTGGCTCAAGCCCTTGGTGACGTTGAGATAGGCAAGATCCCACCAGCTGGCCTTGCCGGCATTGGGCCCGGCAGTGAGCGTGCTGCCGCCACGGCCGTCGATCTTGCCGGCGCCGACGATGGCGCTGTTGGCCGTGTCGGAGAGATGGATCAGCGGACGACACGACTTGGCTTTGTCGCTGGTGGCGGTGCCGCAGGTGCCCAGGCCGTTGTCGTAGTCCTGCGGATTGCGCGAGCCGAACAAGGTGACGCCGCGGTCGATCCATAGCGTGACCCCGCTCTTGATGGTCAGCGGCCCACTGAGCACGCCGGATTCGCCGGCATCGCCGGGGGCAAGACGCACCGCGCTGCCGGCAGGGCAATCGTCGATGGCCGCCTGCAGGCGCGCGGTATCGCGCTTGGAGTGGGCAGGGTTCTGGTCGAGCATATCCACTGAACCACCCACCGGGGTCAGCGCAGCCTTGAGCGTGGCGCATACCTTGGTCGGCAATGCTGGCTGCTGGATCTCCCCCCAGCTGGTGGAAATGCTGTGCGCGGTATCGGGTGCATCCTGCCCGTGCGGTAGCGCCGCGCTGGCGTGAAACGTGGACAGGCCGAGCAGGGCAAGGGGCAGTGGCGCGACGGCGGGAACAAGGCGATGGTACGGCATAGGTCTTTCTCCGGTTATGCGACAGGCGCGCCAGATAAACGAGCGCAGCGAGATGCACCTGTATGAGGCGCTGCGAACATCGGTGCCCTGCCACATGCGTGG
The DNA here is from genome assembly GCF_000961215.1 of Xanthomonas citri pv. citri. Lineage (NCBI taxonomy): Bacteria > Pseudomonadati > Pseudomonadota > Gammaproteobacteria > Lysobacterales > Lysobacteraceae > Xanthomonas > Xanthomonas citri. The sequence continues at coordinate 2,755,977 of NZ_CP008998.1, read as the reverse complement.
TCTCTGCGTTGCTGTGTCGACCAGCGATAACGGGATGCAAGCTTGGCGAGCCCTGCAGAAGTTCGATGGTGCCAGCACGAATTCAGCACCGCAGCGCCGAAGGTAGTACAAGTGTTTTGCAGGACTCCCGCGTGCTGCAGATGCCCGCCGCGACGAACTGTGCAGTCGATCGATCGCGTGCATAGAAAAGAGAGCTGGACGAGCTATTTTTGAAACATTCGTGATGTAGGCCGACCTACATGTTTTTCGGTCACGTTGTATCACAGCTAGCGAACCTGTGGATGGTGCGCCGGCAATTGCTGCCGGCCCGCTGGTAACTCTGCCTGGCCGCAGCGAAAACCGACAGAGCGTTGCAGAAATTGCACCCTACTCACATTTTTGCCAGTCATTGACATACAAGAAGCAGGATTGAAAGGTCGGTGAGTTGTTAATGCCTTCCCTGGCCTTGAATATATGGGGCCCCTCAAACATTCTTTAGGCGCCTCTTTCTGGTGCGCGGTGAATGCTGGAGAAATCGTGTTTAGTGCGGCCCCGCAGAGGACCGAACGATTCCGGGGACTCTTGCCGAATCATCAGGCTCGTAGCTGTATTTGACTGGTGCATTATTGAAGGTTGAGCCGATCGCCGAATTGCCTGTTACTGCGTCATAAACGTTTTCTTTTTCGTAAAAATTGTACATGTCACCGTCTGATTCTAGTCGAATCTGGTTGCTATTGTTGGTTTTGTAGAAATAGTTTGATTCGGAAAAAACAATACTGCCGCTACCTACCTGCAAAGCGTTGTACTGCTGCTTTTCATAGCCGCGACCATCGGCAGCGGTTCGCTCACCATTAGGTGATGTGCTATTGTCAAAGTAATTATTATAGGCATGCACCCAGCCACGCAGTAAGGGGCGCCCGGCAAGATTGGGGCCAAACCAGTTGTGGTGCAGCGTTACGTGCAGCTTATTGCCGCCATATACATATGAATCTTTCTTGTTGTGACCAATAAGGATTGCTAAGCGCTCATTTGCGAGGTCATGGTAATTTTTTTCGACCCAGTTCCATACCGGATCCGGATTCATGTTGACCCAGCTGTTACTGAAGTAAAAGTGATTGTACGACAGCGTGACGTAATTAGATGACATGCCGACTGATAAAAGGTCATCGCTAATATCATAGAAATCGCAATGGTCGATCCAAGCATTGGATATACGCCGCAATGATACGCCTACGTAGTTGATGCCAGTGTTGTTGGACGTTCCTTTGACCTGGTCAGGCAGGGCTTGCAAGTCGCCGATATTGCCAGAGAATGAGATGTTTCTGATAACCACATTCTGAATGTTTATCCCGGCGGGCAAGTTCTCGCCGCTAAATTTCAATTGGATATTCTGCAAGGCCGCTCCACCGCCTGCAGCACCCTCGATTGTTATGTTGTTCCAAATAGTGCTGGAGAAATTCAGGGTAGTCAATTTGGGGCCGCCGTAGATCTTTCCACGGATGATGATATGGTGATTTTTGGCATTGAGTGCCGTTTGCAGCTCTGCAAGTGTTGTCACTGTAATGGCAGTTTCGCCAGATACAGATGCAGAAGAAAATCCTCCGGTATCAGCATTGGCGATACCAGCCTGTGTGATAAAAATGGCAAAAAACAGCGAGATAGTAGGTAAATGTAAATGCAAAATTCGGATCTTTATTGCAAAGAGAAAAATGTATGTAGAATCTCTAGGGAGGGTCTGAACAACGAGGCCTGAGAGTGCGGGATGTCGCGTCGTTCCGAAGAGTGGCGTTTGAATCCTCGGAATTTCGCCATTTCTGGCGCTTTGCGTGGGAGTTCCACGGATCACAGGCGCACGCTCCCCATAGCAGGCAGTAACTGCTTTCGCTTCATCCACAGTGTCGACTCCGTAAGCTCCCCCGATCCGCAGACACCGCATAAGTAGATCTTTCTGGCATCGTTCCCAAGTCAGGAGGTTCCATGCGCACATCGAAGTTCACCGAGACACAGATCATCGCCACGCTCAAGCAGGCCGACGCAGGCGTTCCAGTCAAAGACATCTGTCGCCAAGTCGGCATCAGCACGGCGACCTATTACCAGTGGAAGAGCACGTACGGCGGCTTGGAGGCGTCCGAGCTGCGGCGGGTCAAGGAGCTCGAGTCCGAGAACGCCAAGCTCAAACGGATGTACGCCGAGTTGGCGCTCGACAACGCGGCGATGAAGGACCTGATCGCAAAAAAACTCTAGGGCCGGCGCGTAAACGCGAGGCGGTGCGGTTCCTTATCGAGGTCCACGCGCGGCCGTTGCGCCGGTCCTGTGCATGCGTCGGGCTGTCGCGTGCCGCTTGGTATGCACCGCCTCTGGACTGGACGGTGCGCGATGCCGAGCTGATTGCCGAGATCGCGCGTTACGTTGAAGCGCACCCCAGTCGTGGCTTCTGGAAGTGCAGCGACTACCTTCGCAAGCAGCAACTAGGTTGGAACCCCAAACGCATCTATCGCGTTTACAAGGCCATGAAGCTCAACCTACGCCGCGCTGCAAAGCGTCGCCTTCCCAAGGTCTGTTTGCGCTTGCCTAGGCCCTCAGCGTCACCGAACGTCAGTTGCATGGATCACTCCTCAACATGAGGCGGGTCGTGTCGCGTATCTGTGGTCCGTTGTTCAGAGCTTCCTTAGTTCGAGGCTGCTGCGGTCTGATACAGGTTACGGATTGCTGACGTCCACTGAGGACCGAACGAAGCGTGGGTGAACTGCTTATAGGCAAATGAGGTCATGCCGACTTCGACGTCCTGCACGGGATCCTCGTCGGTCGAAACCCACGGTGAGCCGCTGACACCGGAGCGTGCGTCCCACTCCAGGCCTTCAATGGCATAGTCCTTGTTCATCCATGGGTTCGGCTCTGCTGTGCTGGTCACGCTGACAGGCGTGTTCCCATTGGCGCCAGGGTCGGTGTTGTAGCCAGTTACCCGATATTCGTTGTCGTCCTGCTGACCGTCAAAGCGAACGCCAGACGCTCCTACAGTATTCGACAAAGTGGCGCCAGAGAGCTTCATTGTCATGGGAGCTTGCACCTGGAAGAAGGCCGTATCGTAGTCCACGGCTCGCTCTGAGACCCAGCGATCATCGGCCGTGATGGTCGCCGCAGGCCAAACACCATAGGGGGCGGTACCGTTGTAGGCTGGCACGAACACCAAGTCCGACACAAACTTGCCTGCTAGGGCAGAGACGCATCGCCCCGAGGTGGCTACGACGTTCCCGGAATCGGAGACGACCGCATTGCCAGTGCAGCGCTGATCTATGCCGTTCGCTCGAAAGAAGACCACGCCGAGGTGGGCTGCGGGGGAGAATCCTGGAACCGGCACGGACGGAACCGTCTTCGGCGTTGGCACCGATCTTGTCACCAACTTCAACTTTCCGCTCCGGTTTTTCCCATGGGCCAATGCCGAATTCTGCAACTCTGGCGGGTCGCCGTCGACCGGGTTGGCATCCACGAATAATGCGGAAACAGCAGCTTGCATCCGTCCGAGGGTCCAGTAGGAAGCACTCTCATCTCGCTGAGCAGTCGGAACAACGTGCTGCACGATGGTGCCGGCGGAGAGGTTGACCGAATTTGTGCTTGCAGGCACGTCGGTAATCACTAGGAAGGCTAGGGCCGCGCAGGAAGCACGCAGGAATGTAATTTTAGGCATATATGTCATTATTATCTTAACCTGTATGTTTTGCTTGGAGTTGGGCGATCTGAGTGGATTAATTAAAATTATATAAAATAAATAATTTACGATTAAATCGCAGTGTGTGCCCATGTTTATGGCTGATTTTCGTCGCTTCTACCATCGGCGCTACTGTTTTTTCTTTCGCGCGCAGATGCGCTGCATCAGTAGCGTTTGTACTATAACCGTGATCCGCTTATTTGATTCTTTTTTTGCGAATGCAAGGGTGCGTGTGCGAAGTTCGCCACCATCCTCTGCCAAGGCGCGCGCTGGTGACGATGTTGGTATGTTGGTATTGGTGCCCAAGCAGAATTGCGTTGTCGCAATGTGTAGAACGAGAGTGCGCATCGTCACATGCTGTGGTCAGAGCGAGTTCCAGACTGGCTCACCCGCGTACCACGCGCATGTCAGGAATCGAAATGGCAGACACCAAAGAGTTGCAGGAAAAATTCTGGAAGGCGCTCAAATCAGATCGCACCGTGATGCTGGGCCTGGACGGTGTCGAAGACGGCCACGCGCGTCCGATGACCGCACAGATCGAAGGCGATAGCGGTGGGCCGATCTGGTTCTTTACATCCAAGGACAACGCGCTGATCGCCATGCTGGGGCAGGGCCGCCGCGTCATCGGCGCCTTCAGCAGCAAGGGGCACGATTTGTTCGCCAGCATCAGCGGCTCGCTGCGCGAAGACACCGACCCGGCCATGGTCGACCGGTTGTGGAATCCGTATGTCGCCGCGTGGTACGAAGGCGGCAAGACCGATCCGAACTTGGCGCTGCTGCGCCTGGACGCCGACCATGCGCAGATCTGGCTCAACGAGTCGAGCCTGCTGGCAGGAATCAAGGTGTTGTTGGGCGTAGACCCGAAGAAGGATTATCAAGACAAGGTGGCGGACGTTCCGCTGCGCTGAAACCTGCCTCGCACACGCCACCGTCAAGGTGGCGTGTGCGCGCTGGTTGCGCGATCGGTACCGCTCACCGCTGTGCGACGGCCGCGTTGCAATGCTGGCCCGCCAAGCGGAGCGCGCCGATGCGCGTGCATCACCTCAATTGCATTTCCACCTGCCCGTTGGGCGGCCATCTTATGGACGGCCGTACGCCGGGCGTACTGGAACGCGGGCATCTGTGTTGCCATTGCTTGCTGGTGGAAACCAGCGCCGGGTTGGTCCTGATCGATACCGGTTTCGGCCTGCGCGATGTCGCGGAGCCACGCGCGCGTCTGAGTCGATTTTTTCTGGCGCTGGTCAAGCCAGACTTGCGCGAGGACATGACCGCAATCCGGCAGATACAACGGCTCGGGCTGGATCCGCGCGATGTGCGGCACATCGTGCTGACCCATCTGGATTTCGACCACGCCGGTGGGCTGGACGATTTTCCGCATGCGCGGGTGCATCTGATGACGAGCGAGCGCGATGCCGCACTGGCACAGCGCACCTGGATGGATCGCCAGCGCTTTCGTCCGCAACAGTGGTCTACGCGCGGGCAGTGGCGCACCTACGATGGCGCAGCAGGCGAGCACTGGATGGGGCTGGAGTGCGTGCGCGACCTGCATGGACTACCGCCAGAACTGCTGATGGTGCCGCTTCGCGGTCACACTCTGGGTCACGCCGCGGTTGCGGTGCATACGCCGGAGCGATGGCTGCTGCTGGCAGGTGATGCATATTTCTTCCATCGCGAAATGGATGCAGATGCGCCTTACTGCACGCCAGGGCTGCGTGCTTACCAATGGATGTTGGAAAAGGACCGGGCCGCGCGCTTGACCAACCAGCAGCGTCTGCGCGCTCTACGGCAACAGCACGGCGGTGAGGTGGAAGTGTTCTGTTCGCACGATGCAAGCGAGTTCGAGCGCGTTGCCGGGCAGCCGGCCCGTCTGCCGAGCGGCGCATTGCTGCACGCACCCACGCCACAGTGATCTGCGCTTCACCGCGCGCCAACGCACCGCAGCGCGATGATCTGCCACCGGCACAGCGCGCTTGCGTGATGACGCCATTCCAGGAGATCGAACATGCAGCAGATTGAAATTGGCCAGATGGTGTTTTTACGCGATGGCGAAGTCGGCGTCGGTGCCATCCGCGACATCCGCAACGAGGGGGACGAGCTGGTCATCAATATCGAAAATGGCGGCGACTTCGTGCTGCCTGCATCGGTGGTGCGCGATGTGCATTCGGGCAAGGTGATGCTGGATGTCGACAAGCTTCCTGATGATGTACGCAATGCCCTGCGTCATCCGCATGACAACGAGTTGCAGACCAGCACCTATGCCGCCAGCAATATGCAGGATGGTGCGTTGAAGTAACGGATGGATTTCTTGCTGAGCGGTGTCGATTCCGGGTTCGCACACGCCGCGCAGGTCAGTCCGGCAGCAAGAACGTGCGCGGCGCAACATCGGCAGGGCCTGACAGCAGCGCGGGTTGCTCGGCTTCGTCCTTCAGCTGCACGCCAGAGAGTTTTCGGCGGAATGCCTCGCGCAGCAGATATCCCAGTTTGTGCGTCGCCTCGGCGTAGCTCAGTCCCTCGGCGCGAATGTTGGAAATGCAGTTGCGCGCTGCATCGGTGAGCCCGACGCGGGGCGTGTAGGTGAGATACAGGCCCAGGCTGTCGGGCGAACTCAGGCCCGGGCGTTCGCCGATCAGCACGATCACGGTACGCGCGTCGAGCAGCTCGCCGACCTCATCGCCGATCGCCACGCGCCCTTGTCTCACCAATACCACCGGGGCGAGTGACCAGCCTTCTTGCGAGGCCAGTGCGTCGATCTGGTCGAGCATGCGCGCCGCGTGCCGATGCACGGCCAGCGCCGACAGCCCGTCAGCGACCACCACCGCAACGTCATGTCTGCCGCCGTGCACGGCCGTGAGGCCGCGTAGCTGGGCGGCGGCTTCCTCGGCCAGGCGCCGTCCCAGATCGGGACGTTGCAGATACTGATGACGATCGGCCGCAGCGCTTTGGAGCAAGATGTTGCTGCGCCCGCGTTGCTCCAGTGCGGCCTGAAGCGGTGCCGGGTCGAATGCCAGATGCACCGCATCGCGTGCCTGCGCATGCGCCAGCTGGAACTCCAGGTGCGCGTCCGTCGGCAAACTGGTCCCCACCCGGCCCAGCGCAATGCGCGCGGGGGTCAGTTGGCGCAGTTGCGCCCAGGCATCGCGTGGCGGTGTGGAGGGTACGCTCATGGCGCCGCTCTACCGCTGGCCTGTGCCAATGCACGCCGAAATGGCGCCGGTACGTCGCTACCAAGTTCGAAGCGGCCATCGCGCAGCTGCAGGATGTCGTGCTGCTCCAGCCACTGTTCGAACTCGGGCGCAGCGCGCAGGCCGAGCGCCTGGCGTGCATACAGCGCATCGTGAAACGAGGTGGTCTGGTAGTTCAGCATCACATCGTCCGAGCCGGGAATGCCCATGATGAAATTGATGCCGGCAGTACCGAGCAGGGTGAGCAACATATCCATGTCGTCCTGATCGGCCTCGGCATGATTGGTGTAGCAGATGTCGCAGCCCATCGGCACGCCGAGCAACTTGCCGCAGAAGTGATCCTCCAGCCCGGCGCGGATGATCTGCTTGCCGTCGTAGAGATATTCCGGCCCGATGAAGCCAACCACGGTGTTCACCAGCAGCGGTTTGTAGTGGCGCGCCACCGCATAGGCGCGCACCTCGCAGGTCTGTTGATCCACGCCGTGGTGCGCATTGGCCGACAACGCGCTGCCCTGGCCGGTTTCGAAATACATCACGTTATCGCCGACGTTGCCGCGGCGCAGCGACAGGCCCGCTTCGTAACCTTCCTGCAGCAAGGCCAGATTGATGCCGAAGCTGGCGTTGGCCGCTTCGGTGCCGGCGATCGACTGAAACACCAGATCCACCGGCACGCCACGACCGATCGCTTCGATGGTGGTGGTGATGTGCGCTAGCACGCACGATTGCGTGGGGATCCGATAACCGCTGATCACCGCACCGAGCATGCGCAACAAGGCCGTGGTTGCGGCCAGGCTGTCGCTGGCCGGGTTGATGCCGATCACCGCGTCGCCGTTGCCGTACAACAAGCCGTCGAGCACGCTGGCGGCAATGCCGGTGGCGTCATCGGTGGGGTGGTTGGGCTGCAGGCGCGTCGACAGGCGTCCGCGCAACCCCAGCGTGTTGCGAAAGCGGGTGACGACCCGGGTTTTCTGCGCCACCAGGATCAGGTCCTGCACCCGCATCAATTTGGACACCGCGGCCACCATTTCCGGCGTCAGGCCGGGTGCCAATGCGGTCAATGCGGCTTCGTCGGCCTGCGCACTCAGCAGCCAATCGCGGAAGCCGCCCACGGTGAGATGCGCCACAGCGGCAAATGCAACGGCATCGTGCTGGTCGATGATCAGCCGGGTGACTTCGTCTGCTTCATAAGGCACCACCGCCTCCTGCAGGAAATGCTGCAGCGGTAGATCGGCCAGCGCCATCTGTGCGGCGACGCGCTGCAGGCCGGAGTCGGCGGCAAGGCCGGCCAGCTGGTCGCCGGAGCGTGCCGGCGTCGCCTTGGCCAGCAGCTGCTTCAGATCGGCAAACCGAAAACGCTCGCCGCCTGCGGTGAAGGCAAAGCCGCTCATCCGGCGCGGGCCGCGGGCGTGTGCTGGGTGCGCAGGCTAAGGACGCAACACGCCGCGCCCAACAGCAGCAGGCCCAGAAAGATCAACGCCACAATCGGGTTGAACCACACCATCGCCACCAGGCACACCAGCGCCAGCAGCAGCGCAATGGCCGGCACCACCGGGTACCCCGGTGCGCGGAAACTACGCTCCAACCCCGGTTCGGCGCGACGCAGCTTGAACAGGCTGAGCATGCTCATCACATACATCACGATCGCCCCGAACACCGACATGGTGATCATCGCTGCGGTCAACGACATGCCCTGGATCTTGACCACGCTGTCGCTGCAGATTGCCGCAATGCCGATGACGCCGCCGGCCAGAATGGCGCGATGCGGCGTGCGAAAACGCGACAGCCTGGCCAGCCCATGCGGCAGGAAGCCGGCACGCGCCAGCGCGAAGAACTGCCGCGAATAGCCCAGGATGATGCCGTGGAAACTCGCCACCAGCCCGAACAGGCCGATCCACACCAGCATGTGCAACCAGCTGGAACTGTTGCCGACCACCGCCTTCATCGCCTGCGGCAGCGGGTCGTTGATGTTGGACAGCTGGCGCCAGTCGCCGACGCCGCCGGCAAACACCATCACCCCCAGCGCCAAGATCACCAGGGTGAGAATGCCGGCGATGTAGGCGCGCGGAATCGTGCGCGTGGGGTCTTTGGCTTCTTCGGCCGCCATCGCTGCCCCTTCGATCGCCAGGAAAAACCAGATCGCAAACGGAATCGCGGCGAAGATTCCGGAAATGGCCGCCGGCCCGAACACGTCGCTGCCGGCCCAGCCGTTGGCGGCGAAGCGCGCCACGCTGAAACCCGGCGCCACCACACCCATGAACACCAGCAACTCGATCACCGCCAGCAAGGTCACGATCAGCTCGAAGGTCGCTGCAATCGCCACGCCCACGATGTTCAAGCTCATGAAGACCAGGTAGGCGCCAATCGCTGCGATGCGCGGATCGAGCATGGGGTACTGCACATTCAGATACGCGCCGATCGCCATCGCGATGGCCGGCGGCGCGAAGACGAATTCGATCAACGTGGCCAGGCCCGCCAGCATGCCGCCATAGGTGCCGAACGCGCGCAGGCTGTAGGCGAAGGGCCCGCCCGCATTGGGAATGGCGGTGGTCAATTCGGTGAAGCTGAAGATGAAGCAGGTGTACATCACGGCGACCAGCAGCGTGGTCGCCAGAAACCCGAGCGTACCGGCGGTGCCCCAGCCGTAACTCCAGCCGAAATACTCGCCTGAAATCACCAGCCCCACCGCGATGCCCCACAGCTGCCAGGTGCCCAGGGTCGGTTTGAGGTGCTCGTTGCGCATGTCGCACATCTCCTGCAGTCGGGGGAGGGGAGATGAAGCACGCCCGACGCCGAAGCGACGGACCGACCGTCAGCAACTCAAGCGTTCAGCTGCAGCGACGCGCGACGGTCGCCTCGGTTATACCCCAAAGCCCGCTGGCGGACACAAGCACGACGGGTGGGTCGCCGCCGACCGGGTATGTAGCGTTCCGGCGCAATGGTCGTGGGTTGCGTTTTTCTTCTGGCGCCGCAGGGTGTGGCCCGTTGTTAAATTGAGGGGGCCTGATCCAGTGGTCGCGATGCATCAAATAGTGGGGTCATCGCAGAATGACTCTGCAGCCGCACGCTAAGGCGGATCGGGATCATGGTCCATCAACGGGGCGGGGATGCGACCATTCGGTGTCATCCCGCCGACGACTGCGCCGGTCGTTGGGGCGCGCCGGTTCTGTCGCGGTCCAGCGGGTTGCATGAACTCGATGGAAATATGGTCGGGACCAGACACGTAGGCGGTGAGCGTTCCTGTTCTCGGACCTCCCGGAATCGGCAGCGGCTTGCCCTTCGCCTTCCATCCGGCCGCCTCGACACGGCAGATGGCCGCATGGATGTCCCGGACGGTCAGCGCCAGATGGGCAGCCCCGATCGCACCCGCGCTGTCCGGCGACTGCCCATTCCGACGACCTTTGGAATATTGCAGCAACTCGACGATGAATCCGTCCGGAGCCTTCACGATTGCCGTTCGCACGCTCGGATCATCCACGCCGGTGACCTGATGCAGGAAATCGCCGCCCATCTCTGCCTGTCGTTCGAGCGTAAACCCCAGGGCCTCGGTCCAGAACCGGATAGCCTCGTCAAGAGATGAAACGGCAAACCCGATGTGATCAACGTTGGCCACGCCTGCATTGCTATCCACTGTTGCGGCTCCGTTCCAGTACGTCCGAGACGCGATAATTTGTGTGAGCGGAACTCGAGTCAGCAGAAGACCGGGCTGGCCAAGCAGGCTCTTACAGGAAGCGTATAACAGCGTCTTCCATGCCACCGCGCGTCAAAGAGGCGATCTTTCGAACGCTCTACTTCGTCCGCTCAAGCACCAGCAACGGATCGATGCGGGTGTCGAACCAATTCATCCCCCAATGCAGATGCGGCCCCGTGGCGCGCCCGGTGGCACCAACCGCGGCAATCACCTGGCCTTGCTCGACCCGGTCGCCCACCTTCACGTCGATACGCGACAAGTGCAGGAAATTCGAGCTTACCCCGAAGCCGTGATCCAGCAGCACCGTGCCACCGGTGAGATACAGGTCCGGCGCCGCGAACGTCACCACGCCGGCAGCCGGTGCCTTCACCGGAGTGCCGGTGGGTACGGCGATGTCCATGCCCGAATGGCCGGCGCCGGGCTGGCCGTTGTACACGCGTGCATTGCCGAAGCGGCCGCTGATGCGTCCCTGCACCGGCCAGATGAAGGGTTGGGCGAAATCGGTGCGTGCGTCATCGCGGTCGCGCGCCGCCGTGACCTGCGCCTGTTCGCGTTTGATGCGCGCAGCAATCTCGGCCGGCGGGTTGACCGTCTTGGGCGGCACGCCATTGACGCGTTCCACCGGCCAGTCGCGCGGCGTCACTGCGATGCTCACGGTCCGCGTGCTGCCATCGGGTTGGGTGACCTGCACCTGCAAAGGCCCGGTCGCATCGCGGCCGATACCGAACACGACGCTTCCATAACCGCTCACACGCAAGCTGCGGCCGGCGTATTGCACCTTGCTATCAGCCGGCACCTTGCCGATTACCAGCGCACCTTGCGAAGCGCTTTGCGGAAACACGACATCAGTTGCGACGGCCGCACTCTGCGCATCGGCGCGTCCTGCAACCAGCGCGACTGGCGCCAGGATCAACCAGGCGCCAAACAGGACTGCGCGCATCAGCGGTCGAAGGTCAGGCGCTGGCCGGCAGCGCTGCCCACCAGCTGTTCGCCATCCCAAACCTGCTGGCCGTTGACCCAGGTTGCGGCAATGCGCGAACGGAAGGTGGTGCCTTCGAACGGCGACCAGCCGCACTTGGACAGCACCTGCTCGCGCTTCACGGTGAACGGCGTGTTGTCGATCATCACCAGGTCGGCGAAATAGCCTTCGCGCAGGAAGCCGCGTTCTTCCACATCGAACAACTGCGCCGGCGCATGCGCGAACTTCTGCACGATACGGGTGATCGGCAACTTGCCTTCGTGCACCAGCTCCAGTGCCGCGACCAGCGCGTACTGCACCAGCGGCAGGCCCGAGGGCGCCTGCGCATAGGGCTTTTGCTTTTCTTCCCAGGTGTGCGGGGCGTGGTCGGTGGCGAGCACGTCGATGACGTCTTCGGCCAGCGCATCGATGAGCGCCAGACGATCTTCGGCGTCCTTGATCGCGGGGTTGCACTTGATCAGGTTGCCCAGTCGCGCGTAATCGCTGCGATCGAAGCGCAAGAAGTGGATGCAGGTCTCGGCGGTAATGCGCTTGCGCAGCTTGCCGTCGGCATCGACCAGCGGGCCGGCTTCGAACAGCGACAGCTCGTCGGCAGTGGAGATGTGCAATACGTGCAGGCGGGTATTGTGCTTGCGCGCCAGCGACACCGCCAGCTGCGACGACTTCAGGCAGGCTTGACGCGAACGGATGTCCGGGTGCATCTCCGGTGTCAGCGCATCGCCGTATTTTTCCTTGTACTGCGCCATCGTCGCATCAATGGTCGGGGTGTCTTCGCAGTGAGTGATGATCGGCGTGGGCGCGTCGCGGAAGATGGCGTCCAGCGTTTCGGGGTTATCGACCAGCATGTTGCCGGTGGAGGCGCCCATGAACACCTTGATGCCTGGTGCAGTCTTGGGGTCCAGCGATTGGATGTGGGCCAGGTTGTCGTTGCTGGCGCCCATGTAGAAGCCGTAGTTGGCCCAGGCGCGCCCGGCGGCGGCGTCGTACTTGGCCTGCAGTGCGGCGGCATCCAGGGTCGGCGGATTGGTGTTGGGCATGTCCATGAAGCTGGTCAGGCCACCAGCGACAGCGGCGCCGGATTCGGTCGCGATGTCGCCCTTGTGGGTCAGGCCGGGCTCGCGGAAGTGCACCTGGTCGTCGATCATGCCTGGCAGCACCCAGCGTCCGGCGGCGTCCACCACGGTATCGCCAGGGGCAGGGACGATCTTGCTGTCGATCTTGGCGATGCGGCCGCCCTCGATCAGGAGATCGGCGTCGAACTCCTTGCCTTCATTGACCAGGCGGGCATTGACGATGACGGTTCGGCTCATGGATGGGGTCCTTTGCAGCTGCAGGAAGAAGACGGGGAGGGCGAGGTGGGCGCATCGGGCACCGGATCGAATCCGCCCGGATGGAAGGGATGACAGCGGCCGAGCCTGCGTGCGGCGAGCCAGCTGCCGCGCAGCGGGCCGAAGCGGCCGATGGCGGTCATCGCGTAGTCCGAACAGCTTGGTGCAAAACGGCAACGCGGCCCGAGCAGGGGGCTGATGACGAGCTTGTAGACGCGCAGCAGCGCGATGAGCAGGCGTGAGATCACTTGCCAATGATATGCCACTTGCATTAATAGGTGGTTGCCGGGGGTCCGCGGGGTACGTTATAAAGGCCCGCTTTCCCGGGCCCCGGGGGAACCAAGGATGAGCGTTTCGTGGCTGCTAAAAAATCTGCAAAAAAGGCCGTAGAGGCCGCCAAGAAGTCCGCCAAACCCGTTGCGAAAAAGGCAGCGACGTCTGCTGCTGCGAAACCGGCCGCAAAGCCGGCGACCAAGCAGCCGGCTGCCAAGAAGGCACCCGCGAAAAAGGCGCCTGCGAAGAAGGCCGCCGCCAAGCCGGCGCCGGCTTCCAAGCCCACCGCGTCCGCAGCCCCCAAGGCAGTGAAACCCGTCGCCAAGAGTGCTGCCAAGCCGGCGGCGAAAAAGGCAGCTCCGGCTGCCGCCAAACCGGCTGCCAAGCCGGTGGCGTCCAAGTCCGTACCGAAGCCGGCCACCAAGCCGGCTCCGGCCAAGTCAGTCCCGGTCAAGGCCGAGAAGCCCGCGCCCGCACCGGTCCCCAAGGCCGTCCCTGCGAAGCCGGCAAAGCCTGCGACCCCGTCATCTAAGAATCCCGTGCCCGTTTCGAAATCTTCCGCAAAAACGCCAACCAAAACCGAAGCCCCCGCCAAGCCTGCTGCGACCCGTCCGGTCGGCAAGGTGGCCGTGGCCGTGACGTCCAAGCCGTCCAGCTCGGCGCCCAAGACCAAGTACAAGGTGGTCGAGTACAAGACCGACGAAGCCACCGGTCGCCCGATCCTGCCGCAGGGTTACAAGCCTGCCGCGGACGAGGAGTACATGAACAAGCTGCAGCAGGAATATTTCCGCCAGCGTTTGCAGAGCTGGCGCAACGAGATGGTGGAGGAATCCAAGCAGACCATCGAAAACCTGCGCGAAGAAGTGCGCGACATCGGCGACGAAGCCGAACGCGCCACCCGCGAGACCGAAAACTCGCTGGAACTGCGTGCCCGTGATCGCGCCCGCAAGCTGATCTCCAAGATCGACAGCACGCTCAAGCGTCTGGAAGACGGCGACTACGGTTACTGCGTGGACACCGGCGAAGAGATTGGCCTGGACCGCCTGGAAGCGCGTCTGACCGCCGAGCGCACCATCGACGCCCAGGAGCGTTGGGAGCACTTGCAGAAGCAGCAGGGCGACTGACCGTCCGCCTGGCTCGCCGAAAGACCCCGCCATGTGCGGGGTTTTTTTTATGGGCGCCTGATACGTCGAATTAGCGCTTGGTCAGTCAGCGCCGTTTGTGGGACGCCGTCGCACGCAGCTGCGTGGCGGCACGTGACTGCGGCCCGCAGCTCGAACACCTTCGCACCGCAGCGGCGCTGTGGGCAGGCAATCACGCGCGATCGCGCAGCTCACTGCAGATCGCGCAGGTCCAGCTTGCGCAGGCGCGGCGCCTTCCAGGCGGTGGTGGCCACCACGCCCAGGGTGACACAGCCGCCGATGACCACCGCCGGCACCAGGCCGACCAGGCGCGCCATGACGCCGTCGTAGAACGCGCCCAGCTCGTTGGACGAGCCGATGAAGATGCCGTTGATCGAAGACACCCGGCCACGCATGGCATCGGGGGTGGCCAGCTGCAGGATGGTCTGGCGCACCACCACCGAGACGCCGTCGCACATGCCGTACACCAGCAGGATTGCAGCGGACAGCCAGAAATGGCGCGACAGTCCGAAGGCGATGGTGCAGAGTCCGAAGCCGGCCACCGACAGCAGCAGGACGCGTCCGGCATTGCGCTGCAGCGGGTGCCGCGCCAGCCACACGCCAACCACGATCGAACCCAGCGCCGGCGCGCCGCGCAGGATGCCCAGGCCTTCGGGGCCGTAGTGCAGGATGTCGTGGATGAAGGCCGGCAACATCGATACCGCGCCGCCGAGCAGTACCGAAAACATGTCCAGCGCCATCGCGCCCAGCATGATCTGGTTGGACAGTACGAACTGCGCGCCTTCGGCGATGCTGCGGAAGATCGGCGCACGTGGGCCCTCGCTGACCGGCTCGCTGACACGCAGCAGTGCCAACGCCAGGATCGCCAGCATCGCCACGCTGGCGGCGACCCCGTAGGCCAGGCCCTTGCCGCCCCAGCCGACCAGCACACCGCCCAGCGCCGGGCCGATCACCATGCCGGCCTGGAAGGTGACGCTGCCGATGCTGGCACCGCGCGCGAATGCCTCGCGAGGCAGCGCCCGTGCGAACAAGGCGTTGTAGACCGGCGACAAGAAAGAGCGCGCCGCGCCGGTGAGCGAGATGGCGGCATAGATCGGCCACACGCCTTCGACGGGCAGCCAGCCTTGCGTGATCGCCAACAGCAGCAGCGCGGTCGCGACCAAACCCAGCACGGCGACCATGCCCAGCCGGCGGCGCGGCAGGTGATCGACCAGATAGCCGGCGAAGGGGGCGATGCAGAAGAACGGCAGGATTTCGGCCAGGCCGATCAGCCCCAGCGAGAGCGGGTTGCCGGTAATTTCGTAGATATGCCAACCGACCGTCACGGCGACGATCTGGTAGGACAGCATCGCCGCCACGCGGTAGAGCAGCACCAGGCCGAAGCCTGGATGGGCAAGCAGCGTCCGCAGCGAATCGGCGGGCGACGGGGCGGGCGTGCTCACTGCTGCGCGCGCGCGGTATCGCGGATGAAGGCCAGCATCGCCGCCACGCCGTTGCTGCGGGTCGGCGACAGATGCTTGGCCAGGCCGATTCCGGCGATGTAGTCAGGCTCGGTGGCCAGTATCTCTTGCGCGCTACGCCCCGAATACACGCGCAGCGCAAGGTAGATCAGCCCGGAGACAATGGCCGAATCGCTGACGGCATGGAAATCCAGCCGCTCGGCGTTGCCTTCCGGCACGATCCAGACCATCGATTGGCAGCCGTGCAGGCGGTGCTCTTCGGTTTTCCATTGTTCCGGGAAGGTGGGCAACTTGCGGCCAAGATCGATCAGGTACTGGTAGCGCTCGGACCAGTCGCCAAAAAAGGAGAATTCCTCGGCAATGGCGGCCTGCGCCTCGGTGGCAGTAGGTTCAAGCGGGAAGGGGGAGGTGGTCATCTAACATCCAGAATCAGTCGGTGATAGCCCCTCTCCCTATGGGAGAGGGGTTGGGGTGAGGGTACGGGCGGAGCCACGTGCATTAACTTCTCCCATGTGGCTTCGCCCGTACCCTCATCCGCCCCTGCGGGGCACCTTCTCCCGGCGGGAGAAGGGAGGAGGTCAAGCGCGTTTCCAGCGCACGCCTTGCGGGGTGTCTTCGAGCACGATGCCTTCTTCTGCCAGTTGCTTGCGGATGGCATCGGCGCGGGCAAAATCCTTGGCTTTTTTTGCCGTGCTGCGTTCTTCGACCAAGGCGGTGATGCGTGCATCGTCGCCGGCATCAGTGCCGCGCGAGAACCAGGCGGCCGGATCTTGCTGCAGCAGTCCCAAGGCCAAGCCGGCGCCCAGCAACTTCGCGTGCACCGCATGAAGGTCGCTCATACGCGTCGAGGGTTCGCCGCCATGAACCAACTCATTGCGCAGCGCGCGCGCTTCCGAGGCGATGCTGGCGATAACCGACAAGGCCAGCGGCGTGTTGAGATCGTCTTCGAGCGCGGACTCCACCTCGACGGGAATCGTCCTCGATGGCGCGACATCGTTGCCGCTATCGGCTTGCAGCGCAGCCAGATCCCGCAACGTGCCATACAACCGGTCCAGCGTGTTTTTCGCCTGCTCGATCAGCCCATCCGACCAATCCAGCGGCTGACGGTAATGCGCGCTCAACAGCGCATAGCGCAGCGCTTCGGGCGGATGCCTGGCGATGAGCTCGTGCACGGTTTCGATATTGCCCAGCGACTTGCTCATCTTCGCGCCGCTGAAATTGAGCATGCCGTTGTGCAGCCAGAACCGCGCAAAGGTGGCGCCGCCATGCGCGCACTCGCTCTGCGCAATCTCGTTTTCGTGATGCGGAAACTGCAGGTCCACGCCGCCGGCATGAATGTCGATGGTGGGGCCCAGATGCGCCGCAGCCATCGCCGAGCATTCGATATGCCAACCCGGGCGGCCGCGGCCCCAGGGCGATTCCCAGCCGGGCAGGTCGGCGCTGGAGGGTTTCCACAGCACGAAGTCGCCGGGGTCGCGCTTGTACGGCGCCACGTCCACGCGCGCGCCGGCCAGCATTTCGTCCGGGTCGCGCCGCGAGAGCTTGCCGTAGCCATCGAAGCTGGAAACCGAAAACAGCACGTGGCCTTCTGCGGCGTAGGCATGCCCATTGGCGATCAGCTGCTCGATCATCGCCACGATCTGCGGGATATGCGCGGTGGCCTCCGGTTCGATGTCCGGTGGAACCACGCCAAGCGCCGCCATGTCCTGCCGGTAGATCGCCGCGAAGCGGTCGGTGATCGTCGAAATCGGCACACCCTGCGCCTGCGCGGCGGCGTTGATCTTGTCGTCCACGTCGGTGATGTTGCGCGCGTAGCGCAGCGCGCCGTAGCGTCGCCGCAGCAATGCGGCAAGCACATCGAAGACCACCGGGCCGCGGGCGTTGCCGATATGCGCGTAGTTGTAGACGGTGGGACCGCAGACATACAGGGTGGGGCTGGACGGATCGAGCGGCGCGAACGGCTCGACCCGCCGCGTCAGGTTGTTGTGCAGGCGCAGGCTCATCGGCATCCGAAAAAGGGCAATCGCGCGATTCTAGCCCGTTGTGGCGCGATGGCGAATCGCCAGCCTGACAATGGCGACCGGATGGGTTGCGTTCAGCCCACGCGGCCGCAAGCTCCATACACTTACGTACTGCCTGGCTGCGCGTTCCCGGTACTGATGCGACCTTCTCCGTTCTTCATGCTGCTGTGTACGTTCGCCGGGCACCTCATTCCGGCGTACGCGGCAGAGCCCGACCCCAAGAATCGGGTCGTGGTCATCGAGAACGTGAAGCTGGATTATGCGCAGGTGCTCAACGTCGAGCCGGTCTACCAGACGCTTCGCGCCACGCGTATCGAAGAGCAATGTGAATCCGAACAGGCGGTACAGGCTGCTGCAGCGCCGTCCGAGGACGAGAGCCGCATCAACCGCATGGTGGATTCGGTCAAGGAAATGTTCTCGCGTCGCCCCGAACCGGCCGCGTCCGCTGCGGTGCCCCCGACCAGCACGCGACGCAACTGCAAGGTCGTGGAAGTGCCGCGCGAGTTCCGCCGGCCAATCGCCTTCGACGTGGACTATGTCTACAAGGGCACCAAATACCGTTCGCGGTTGCCGGAAGATCCGGGTAACCGGCTGCGCATCCGGGTTTCGGTGACCCCGTACATTCCCGACGCCATCGTCGCGCCGCCGCGATGAGATGCGCAGCGGTTGCGCCGTGCCCACATGCGTGCGAGGATTCGCGCCCTATGCAAGCAAACGCCTTTCAGCACGACACCAGCGCCGCCCGGATGGCCTCCGGCATGACCTCGCGTGCCCGCCGACCGGAATCCCACATGTTCGCTGGGTAAGCCGGGGCGTTTGCTGTTCCGACGTCGAAGACCCAGCTCCCAGGCTGGGTTTTTTCGTTTTGGCGTCACAAAAGTTTCAACCGCAAGAAACGCGCATGTCGCGCACCCCGTCGCTCCTGGCGGACCAACGCAGCAGTAGCACGCAGCAAAGGATCGATCGATGTCACTGAAGCACTTCTTGAACACCCAGGACTGGAGCCGCGCCGAACTGGACGCGCTGTTGACCCAGGCCGCGTTGTTCAAACGCAACAAGCTGGGAAGCGAGCTGAAGGGCAAGTCGATTGCGCTGGTGTTCTTCAACCCGTCCATGCGCACCCGTACCAGCTTCGAGCTGGGTGCATTTCAGTTGGGCGGGCATGCGGTGGTCTTGCAGCCGGGCAAGGATGCGTGGCCGATCGAGTTCAATCTGGGCACGGTCATGGACGGCGACACCGAAGAGCACATCGCCGAAGTGGCGCGTGTGCTGGGGCGTTACGTCGACCTGATCGGTGTGCGCGCGTTTCCGAAGTTCGTGGACTGGTCCAAGGACCGCGAAGACCAGGTGCTCAAGAGCTTTGCCAAGTATTCGCCGGTGCCGGTGATCAACATGGAAACCATCACCCACCCGTGCCAGGAGTTGGCGCATGCGCTGGCGCTGCAGGAACACTTCGGTACCCAGGATCTGCGCGGCAAGAAGTACGTGCTGACCTGGACCTACCACCCCAAGCCGCTGAACACAGCGGTGGCCAACTCGGCGCTGACCATCGCCACCCGCATGGGCATGGACGTGACCCTGCTGTGCCCGACGCCGGATTACATCCTGGATCAGCGCTACATGGACTGGGCCGCGCAAAACGTGGTCGAAAGCGGTGGTTCGCTACAGGTCAGCCATGACATCGACAGCGCCTATGCCGGCGCCGATGTCGTCTACGCCAAGAGCTGGGGCGCGCTGCCGTTCTTCGGCAACTGGGAACCGGAAAAGCCGATTCGCGACCAGTACCAGCATTTCATCGTCGACGAACGCAAGATGGCGCTGACCAACAATGGCGTGTTCTCGCACTGCCTGCCGCTGCGTCGCAACGTCAAGGCGACCGACGCTGTGATGGATTCGCCCAACTGCATCGCCATCGACGAAGCCGAAAATCGCCTGCATGTGCAGAAGGCGATCATGGCGGCGCTTGCTTCGCAAGCCGGAATCGGGAATCGGGAATAGAGAATCGCAACAGCAACACCTTGGCCCCCACACTACGTACTAAGGAACAATGATGAGCGCTGCTTCCACCAATCCCGAATTCCCCATCGCGACTTCCGGCACCAAGGACATCGTTCTCGCGTTTTCCGGTGGTCTGGACACCAGCTTCTGCATTCCGTATCTGCAGGAGCGCGGCTACGCGGTGCACACCGTGTTTGCCGATACCGGTGGTGTGGATGCCGAAGAACGTGAGTTCATCGAGAAGCGCGCTGCCGAATTGGGCGCGGCCAGCCACGTCACCGTGGACGGTGGCCCGGCGATCTGGGAAGGCTTCGTCAAGCCGTTCGTGTGGGCGGGCGAGGGGTACCAGGGCCAGTATCCGTTGCTGGTGTCCGACCGCTACCTGATCGTGGATGCTGCGCTCAAGCGTGCCGAAGAATTGGGCACGCGCATCATTGCGCACGGTTGCACCGGCATGGGCAACGACCAGGTGCGTTTCGACCTGGCAGTGAAGGCGCTGGGCGACTATCAGATCGTCGCGCCGATTCGCGAGATCCAGAAAGAGCACACCCAGACCCGTGCCTATGAGCAGAAGTATCTGGAAGCGCGTGGCTTCGGCGTGCGTGCCAAACAGCAGGCCTACACCATCAATGAGAACCTGCTGGGCCTGACCATGTCCGGCGGCGAGATCGACCGTTGGGAAGCGCCGGGCGAGGGCGCGCGCGGCTGGTGCGCGCCGCGCAGCGCCTGGCCGAGCGAAGCGCTGACGGTGACGCTGAAGTTCGTCGAAGGCGAAGCGGTGGAACTGGACGGCAAGCCGCTGCCGGGTGCGAAGATCCTGGCCAAGCTCAACACCTTGTTCGCGCAGTACGGCGTGGGCCGCGGCGTCTATACCGGCGATACCGTGATCGGTTTGAAGGGCCGCATCGTATTCGAAGCGCCGGGCCTGATTTCGCTGCTCACCGCGCACCGTGCACTGGAAGATGCGGTGCTGACCAAGCAGCAGAACCGCTTCAAGCCGGACGTGGCGCGCAAGTGGGTGGAGCTGGTGTACGAAGGCTTCTATCACGACCCGCTCAAGAGCGATATCGAGGCGTTCCTGAAGTCCTCGCAGGCCAAGGTCAATGGCGAGGTGACGCTGGAAACCCGCGGGGGGCGCGTCGATGCGGTGGCGGTGCGTTCGCCGCACCTGCTCAACACCAAGGGTGCGACCTACGCGCAATCGGCCGACTGGGGCGTGGAAGAGGCCGAGGGCTTCATCAAGCTGTTCGGGATGAGCTCCACGCTGTACGCGCAGGTCAACCGCTGAGCAAAAGGCCCCTCTCTCTTCCATGGGGAGGGGAGAAGAGGGCCACTGCGATGGAACCCATGCCCGCACTACGCATCAGTACCGACAAGCAGGAACTCGACCTGCCGTTGATCCATCGCTTCCTCAGCGGGCAGGCCTATTGGTGCCTGGGCATCCCGCTGGACACGGTGCAGCGGGCGATCGACGGCTCGCTGTGTTTCGGCGGTTATTGCGAGGGCGTAGGGCAGGTGGCGTTCGCTAGAGTGATCACCGACGGTGCCACCTTCGGCTATCTCGCCGATGTGTTCGTGCTTGATGCACACCGTGGGCGCGGCTATGGCAAGCAACTGGTGGCGGCAGTAATGGCCCATCCGCATCCGCAAGGCCTTCGCCGCCTCATGCTCGCCACCTCCGATGCGCATGCGCTGTACGCACAGCACGGCTTCGCCGCGCCGGCGCGGCCGCAGGCGTTGATGGAAATCGCCTATCCCGATCTCTACCGCACCACCACCACCACGGCTGCCTGACACACATGACTGACCTGCTCACCTCCACGCTGGACCACCTGCAGGCGCTGGTGGCGTTCGACACCCGCAATCCGCCGCGTGCGATTGCCGCCGAAGGCGGCATCTTCGATTACCTGCGTGCGCAGCTGCCGGGGTTTGAGGCCGAGGTGGTCGATCACGGTGCAGGTGCGGTGAGCCTGTACGCGGTGCGCGGCACGCCGAAGTACCTGTTCAATGTGCATCTGGATACCGTGCCGGATTCGCCGTACTGGAGCGCCGACCCGCACGTAATGCGGCGTCTGGACGACCGCGTGGTGGGCTTGGGCGTGTGCGACATCAAGGGCGCGGCGGCGGCGTTGGTTGCCGCGGCCAATACCGGTGACGGCGATGCCGCGTTCCTGTTTTCTTCGGACGAAGAAGCCAACGATCCGCGCTGTATCGCCGCGTTCCTGGCGCGTGGCGTGCCGTATGAAGCTGTCGTGGTGGCCGAGCCGACCATGGGCGAAGCGGTGCTGGCGCATCGTGGCATCAGTTCGGTGCTGATGCGGTTTGCCGGGCGCGCCGGGCACGCCTCGGGCAAACAGGACCCCTCTGCAAGCGCCTTGCATCAGGCAATGCGCTGGGGCGGCAAGGCGCTGGACCATGTCGAATCGCTGGCGCATGCGCGCTTCGGTGGTTTGACCGGATTGCGCTTCAACATCGGACGCGTCGAGGGCGGCATCAAGGCCAACATGATCGCGCCGGCAGCCGAAGTGCGCTTCGGCTTTCGTCCGCTGCCGTCGATGGATGTGGATGGATTGCTGGCAACCTTCGCCGGATTCGCCGAACCGGCGGCAGCGCATTTCGAAGAAACCTTTCGCGGGCCGAGCCTGCCATCCGGCGACATCGCACGCGCAGAAGAACGTCGTCTGGCCGCACGCGATGTAGCCGATGCGCTGGACCTGCCGATCGGCAACGCAGTGGACTTCTGGACCGAAGCATCGCTGTTTTCGGCCGGTGGCTACACCGCGCTGGTCTATGGCCCGGGCGACATCGCCCAGGCCCATACCGCCGACGAATTCGTGACGCTTGCGCAATTGCAGCGTTACGCCGAATCGGTCCATCGCATCATCAACGGTTCCCACTGAACCGACACGCGCCTGGCGCCCCCTTTCCTCTTTCGAACACGGCAATGTCCTCTTCCGCACAGCCCCACAAACAGACCCGCCAGACCATCGTGCGCCTGCTCTCGAGCATGGCCAGCGCGAAGGAAATCAGCCAGTACCTCAAGCGGTTTTCGCAGCTCGATGCCAAGCGCTTTGCGGTGGTCAAGGTGGGCGGCGCGGTGTTGCGCGACGATCTGGACGCGCTGACCTCGTCGCTGTCGTTCCTGCAGGAAGTGGGGTTGACCCCGATCGTGCTGCATGGCGCCGGCCCGCAGCTGGATGCAGAGCTGTCGGCAGCCGGCATCGAAAAGCACACCATCAACGGACTGCGCGTCACCTCGCCGGAAGCGTTGGCGATCGTGCGCAAGGTGTTCCAGGCCTCCAACCTGAAACTGGTGGAAGCGCTCCAGCAGAACGGCGCGCGTGCGACCTCGATCACCGGTGGCGTGTTCGAGGCCGAGTATCTGGATCGCGACATCTACGGCCTGGTCGGTGAGGTCAAGGCGGTGAATCTGGCGCCGATCGAAGCCAGTCTGCAGGCCGGCTCCATCCCGGTGATCACCAGCCTGGGCGAAACGCCCAGCGGGCAGATCCTCAACGTCAATGCGGATTTTGCCGCCAACGAGTTGGTGCAGGAGCTGCAGCCGTACAAGATCATTTTCCTTACCGGCACCGGCGGCCTGCTGGATGCCGATGGCAAGTTGATCGACTCGATCAACCTGTCTACCGAGTTCGATCACCTGATGCAGCAGCCGTGGATCAATGGCGGCATGCGGGTCAAGATCGAGCAGATCAAGGACTTGCTCGATCGTCTGCCGCTGGAGTCGTCGGTGTCGATCACCCGGCCGTCGGACCTGGCCAAGGAGCTGTTCACCCACAAGGGCTCGGGCACGCTGGTGCGGCGCGGCGAGCGCGTGCTGCGCGCGACCTCCTGGGACGAACTGGATCTGCCTCGCCTGAAGTCGCTGATCGAATCCAGCTTCGGCCGCACGCTGGTGCCGGACTATTTCGACACCACCACGTTGCTGCGCGCGTATGTCAGCGAAAACTACCGTGCGGCGGTGATCCTGACCGACGAGGGCCAGTTCGGTGCGGGCAGGTTGACCTATCTGGACAAGTTCGCCGTGCTCGACGACGCGCAGGGCGAAGGTCTTGGCCGCGCGGTGTGGAATGTGATGCGCGAAGAGACCCCGCAGCTGTTCTGGCGCTCGCGCCATAACAACCAGGTCAATATCTTTTACTACGCCGAATCCGACGGTTGCATCAAGCAGGAGAAGTGGAAGGTGTTCTGGTACGGGCTGGAAAATTTCGAGCAGATCCAGCATTGCGTTGCGCACTGTGCGACGCGTCAGCCGACTTTGCTGGGCTGAGTGCGATGAGCGCCGTCGGCTTGCCGCCCCTTTGGCGCGAACAGCCCAGCCTGCGTGGACGGCACGCGAGCCTGGAGCCGCTGCAGGCAGCGCATGCCGATGGGTTGCGTGAGGCAGTGGGCGACGGCGCGCTGTCGCGGCTGTGGTACACCAGCGTGCCCGCACCGGAGCAGGTCGATGCGTATATCGCTGCAGCCTTGGCCGCCTGCGCCGATGGCGCGGCGTTGCCATTTGCGGTGCGCGATGCGGCCGGCGACATCGTCGGTTGCACGCGCTACTACGCGCTGGATGCAGCTGTGCCGAGGCTGTCGATCGGCTACACCTGGTACGCACCGCGCATGCAGCGCAGCGGCGTCAACACCGAAGCCAAGCTGATGCTGCTGCAATACGCCTTCGAAACATTGGGGTGCTTGAGCGTGGCGTTCGAAACCAGCTGGTTCAACCACACCTCGCGCACGGCGATCGCGCGGCTGGGCGCAAAACAGGACGGTGTGCTGCGCAACCACACCCGCCACGCCGACGGTACGCTGCGCGATACCGTGGTGTTTTCCATCATCGATACGGAATGGGCAGGGGTTAAACGCCACCTGCAGTTCCGCCTGGAAGCAAACGCATGACTGTTCAACCAAAGACCATCGGCATTGTCGGCGCCCGCGGGCATACCGGCTCGGAATTGATCAAACTGGTTGCGGCGCACCCGCAGCTGCACTTGAGCTTCGTGTCCTCGCGCGAGCTGGCCGGGCAGCGCGTGGCCGAGCATAACGATGCCTACCAGGGGCAGTTGCGCTACGAGAACCTGGATGCCGACGCGGTGGCCGTCAAGGCTGCCGACGTGGTGATCCTGGCGCTGCCCAATGGCAAGGCAGCGCCCTTCGTCGCCGCGATCGACGCAGCAACGCCGCAGACGCTGGTGATCGATCTGTCGGCAGACTATCGCTTCGATCCGGCCTGGTACTACGGCTTGCCTGAGCTGACGCGCGGCAGCTACGCCGGACAAAGACGCATCAGCAACCCGGGCTGTTATGCCACCGCGATGCAGCTGACCATCGCGCCACTGCTCGACCAGTTGGCCGGGCCGCCGCAGTGTTTCGGCGTCTCCGGGTATTCGGGCGCGGGTACCACGCCCTCGGACAAGAACAACCCCGAGTTGCTCTCCAATAATTTGATGCCGTATGCGCTGACCAACCACATGCACGAGCGCGAGGTGTCTGCGCAGCTCGGCGTGCCGGTGGAGTTCATGCCGCACGTGGCGCCGCATTTCCGCGGCATCACCATGACCGTCAATCTGTGGCTGCAGCAGCCGCTGACGCGCGAGCAGATCCAGGCGCGTTATACGCAGCGTTATGCCGACGAGCCGTTGATCGAGATCGTCGACGAAGCGCCTTGGGTGAGCCGCATCGCCGGCAAGCACGGTGTGCAGATTGGCGGGGTGACGCTGGCGCCCGGCAACAAGCGCGTGGTGGTGGTGGCGACGCTGGACAACCTGCTCAAGGGTGCAGCGACGCAGGCGATGCAGAACCTCAACCTGGCGCTGGGCTGGGACGAGTTGATGGCAATTCGTTGATGCGAGTCCCTCGCAAGAGCCTGCACATCCCTGTGCAGGGATTTAACGATGCGAGTCCCTCGCAACAGCCCGCACATCCCTGTGCAGGGATTTAACGATGCGGGTCCCTCGCAACAGCCCGCACATCCATGTGCGGGGATCGAAACTGGACGACTTACTCGAGACGCTTTCCGATGACCAATCTGTTGTGGCAAAAACCTGGCGTTGCCGTGGACGCCAAGATCCAGAGTTTCCTTGCCGGCGACGATGTGATCCTGGATCGCGAATTCTTCCTGTACGACATCGCCGCCAGCAAGGCGCATGCGCAGGGGCTGCAGCATATCGGCATCTTGTCGTTGCAGGAGCTGGGTGGCTTGAGTGAGCAGCTCGATCTGCTGGCGGCCGACTTCCGCAGCGGCGCATTCGTGCTCGATGCGCAATACGAGGATTGCCACTCGGCCATCGAAGCGCGATTGACCGAGCGTCTGGGCGATGCAGGCCGCAAGATCCACACCGGCCGCAGCCGTAACGACCAGATTCTGGTCGCCACCCGCTTGTGGTTGAAGGACAAGCTGCAGCGCGTGGCCACGCTCAGCGCGGAGATCGCCGAGGTGGCGTTGGAGCGCGCACAGGCCGAGGCCGAGCTGCCAGTGCCGGGCTACACGCACATCCAGCGTGCGGTGGTGTCGTCGGCCGGCATGTGGTGGGCGGGCTGGGCGGAAGCCTTCATCGACAATGCCGTGCGCGCCGGTGACACCGTCCACTTGGTCGACAGCAATCCGCTCGGCACGGCCGCGGGCTATGGCGTGAATCTGCCGCTGGATCGTGCGCATACCACCGCCGAACTGGGGTTTGCACGCCTGTTGGTCTCGCCGATCTATGCCCAGCTTTCGCGCGGCAAATACGAACTGGCCGCGCTCGAAGCGCTGGGCAGCGCCACGCTGGATCTGCGCCGCATCGCCTGGGATCTGTCGCTGTTCACCAGCGGCGAATTCGCGTTTGTCGCTTTGCCGGCGCAATACACCACCGGCAGTTCGATCATGCCGAACAAGCGCAACCCGGACGTGATCGAGCTGATGCGCGCAACGCATGCCAGCGTGGCGGCAGCGCGCACCGAGATCGAACAGCTGCTGTCGCTGCCGTCGGGTTATCACCGCGATCTTCAAAGTAGCAAGGGCGCGATCGTGCACGGCTTTGGCCGCGGACTTGCGGCGCTGGAACTGTTGCCGGCCTTGTTGGCCAATCTGGAATGGCGCCCCGATAAACTGCGCGCAGCCATCGATTCGGGTATGTACGCCACCGACGTGGCAGTGGAAGCCGCCGTGGCCGGCGTGCCGTTCCGCGAGGCCTACAAGGCGGCAGCGCAAGCCTCCGAGACCGCAGGGCAGGGACGCACGCCGGAAGGCAGCCTGGCTGCGCGCGTCTCGCCCGGTGCGGCAGCCGACCTGCAGCTGGATGTGCTGCAGGCGCGCTGGCAGGCGCTGCGCGCATGACGACCCGTTACCTGGTGCTTGCGCTGCGCAAGCCGGGGTTTCCCGCCGATGTGGTGCAGCCGCATCTGGACTTTCTCGATGCGTTGCGCGCCGCCGGGCAGCTTGAGCTGACCGGTGGTTTCAGCGATCGCAGCGGTGGGGCGTATGTGCTGGTCAACGTGGCCACCCTCGAAGACGCCCAGCAGATCGTTGCGCGTGACCCGCTGGTGCTGCGCGATGCCTCTGCACTGACCGTGTATGAGTGGAACACGCACTGAGGACGTCATTGCCATGAGCACGCCTGCCAGCACGTCGTCGCCCTTTACCGAGCAGGCATTGCCGCCATGGCGCCGTGCGGTGCTCAAGGTCGGCAGCAGCCTGCTCGCCGCCGATGGGGGGGGGCTGTCCCCGCGCTTCGCGCTCGGTCTGGCGCAGTTCGTCTCCGCCAATCTGGCAGCCGGGCGCGAGCTGGTGATCGTGTCGTCGGGCGCGGTGGCCGCCGGCCGTGCCATCCTGCCCAAAGCGATGGATGTCGGCGCACCGATCGCGGCACGGCAGGCACTGGCCGCCTTGGGCCAGGCGCAGTTGATTGCGTTGTGGCAGCGCTTTTTCGAGCGACCGGTGGCGCAGGTACTGCTCACGCATGACGACCTGCGCAACCGTCGCCGCTACCTCAATGCGCGTGCCACCTTGGGCGAGTTGCTGCGGCTGGGCGCGCTGCCGGTGATCAACGAAAACGATACCGTCTCGGTGGATGAGTTGAAGCTGGGCGATAACGACAACCTGGCTGCGATCGTGGCTGCGCTGGTCGATGCCGACGCGTTGTTTATCGCCACCGATATCGATGGCTTGTATAGCGCCGACCCACGCAGCAACCCGTTGGCGCGCCCGCTCGACGATGTGCCCGAGCTCACTCCGGAGGTGCTGGCGATGGCCGGCGGCAGCGGTAGCAATGTGGGTACCGGAGGCATGCGCACCAAACTGGAAGCCGCTGCAAAGGCCGGCGCGGCCGGCATCGAAACCTATCTGTTCAACGGCCGAAGTGGCGAGGTGGTGCGCGCCCTGGCGCTGGACCGCCTGCGTGGCACGCGGATCCACGCCGCACGCACGCGCATCGCTGCGCGAAAATACTGGCTGCGGCACGCACCGGTGGAAGCGGGCGCGATCCTCATCGACGACGGCGCCGCAGCGGCCTTGACCGGCAAGGGCGCTTCGCTGTTGCCAGGCGGGGTGGCCGGCGCGCAGGGCGATTTCCGTCGCGGCGACATGGTGGAGATCCGTCGGCGCGATACCACGGGCGACGGACAGTGTCTGGCACGCGGCGTCAGCCAGTATTCGGCCCTGGATATCCGTCGTATCGCAGGCCGCCATTCGCGCGAGATCGAGAACGTGCTCGGCTACAGTTACGGCGAAAACGTGGTGCATCGCGATGATTTGGTGGTGTTGTAGCGGGGAGTGGAGAATCGGGAATGGAGAATCGCAAAAGCTTCGCACCGAGCGTTTCCCAGCGCCGATTCTGTCGCAGTAAAGTGATGCCGCGTGCTTTTACCATTCCCGATTCCCCACTCCCGATTCTCCAATGACCATCAAAACGCTCGCTCTGCAATGCCGTGACGCCGCGCAGGTGGTGTCGCAATTGTCTGCACAGGCCAAGCACGCTTTGCTGGAGGCGATGGCTGCCGCGCTGGAAACCGATGCCGCGGCGATTCTGGCCGCCAATGCGCGCGATCTGGAGGCCGCGCGTGCCAAGGGCACCGGCAGTGCCATGCTCGATCGGCTGGCGCTGGACGACAAGCGCATGGCCGGTATCGCGGCCGCATTGCGCGAAGTGGCGCAGCTGCCCGACCCGGTGGGCCAGATCACCCGCCAAGAGGTGCGCCCCAACGGGATTCGCGTGCAGAAGATGCGTGTGCCGCTGGGCGTGATCGCGATGATTTACGAGGCGCGGCCCAACGTCACGGCAGACGCTGCCGCGCTGTGCATCAAGGCCGGCAATGGCGTGATCTTGCGCGGTGGCTCGGAGGCGATCCATTCCAATACCGCCATTGCGCGCGCACTGCAGGGCGCCTTGCGCGAAGCCAATGTGCCGGAAGCGGCGCTGACCCTGGTCGAGGATCTGCGCCGCGAGACCATGCTGGAGCTGCTGCAGCTCAACGATATCGTCGATCTGGCGATTCCGCGCGGTGGCGAAGGCCTGATCCGGTTTGTCGCCGAGCACGCGCGCGTGCCGGTGATCAAGCACTACAAGGGTGTGTGCCATCTGTTTGTGGATGCGTCGGCGGACCTGGCGCTTGCACTACGTCTGTTGATCGATGGCAAGGCGACGCGGCCGGCCGCCTGTAATTCGCTGGAGACCTTGCTGGTGCATGCAGACATCGCCGAGCGCTTTCTCCCGCTTGCGGCGCAGGCATTGCGCGAACGCAAGGTGGAACTGCGTGGCGATGCGGCGACGCGCGCGGTGCTGCCCGAGATCGCGCCTGCCAGCGACGACGACTATGCCGCGGAATTTCTCGACCTGATCCTGGCCATCCGCGTGGTACCGGATCTGGACACGGCGCTGGCGCACATCCGCCAGCACGGCTCGGACCACACCGAAGTCATCGCCACGCAGGATGCCGACAACGCCGAGCGCTTCGTGCAGGCGCTACGCTCGGCGGTGGTGATGGTGAACGCCTCCTCGCGGTTTTCCGATGGCGGTGAACTGGGCCTGGGCGCGGAGATCGGCATCTCCACCACGCGCCTGCATTCGTATGGCCCCATGGGCCTGGAAGCGCTCACCGTCGAGCGCTTCGTGGTGCGCGGCGAAGGGCAGGTTCGACACTGATCGGTAAAGGCGCAACACCACGCTCGCCGGTTTGCGCGCGTTGCATCCATCTGCACCTTCGCCAGCACCACAACAGCAGCCCTGCAGTGGGGCGGCCTTCCACGAGCGTTGACAGGCCAGGGAAGCGCTAGTCGAGCGATGCGCGGTCGCGTGTTGTCTGGCGTGTGCTGCTGACGAACACAAGCTGCCGCGCATGTATCCAGCAGCCGACACCGCGCATCAGGCCTGAGCACCTGGTCGCCCACCATCCCACCGCCACTGCGCCACCTACCGCGGCAACCACGACCTTTGACACTCCCCCGGCAGCCCGCTCCTGCTTACAGTCGACGACTGCCCCCGCACTTCCGGAGTCGTCCATGCGCCGCCTTGCCACCTGCCTGCTCGCCACCGCCATCGCCGCCGCCAGCGGCAGCGCCTGGGCGCAAACCTCTCCGATGACGCCGGACATCACCGGCAAGCCGTTCGTGGCTGCCGATGCGAGCAACGACTACATCAAGCGCGAGGTGATGATTCCGATGCGCGATGGGGTCAAGCTGCACACGGTGATCGTGCTGCCGAAGGGCGCCAAGAACGCACCGATCGTGCTGACACGCACGCCCTACGACGCAAGTGGCCGCACCGAACGGCTGGCTTCGCCGCATATGAAGGACCTGCTGTCTGCCGGCGACGACGTCTTCGTGGAAGGCGGCTACATCCGCGTGTTTCAGGACGTGCGCGGCAAATACGGTTCCGAAGGCGATTACGTGATGACGCGTCCGCTGCGCGGGCCGCTCAATCCCAGCGAAGTCGACCATGCCACCGATGCCTGGGACACCATCGATTGGCTGGTGAAGAACGTCAGCGAATCCAATGGCAAGGTCGGCATGATCGGCTCGTCCTACGAAGGGTTCACCGTGGTGATGGCGCTGACCAACCCGCATCCCGCGTTGAAGGTGGCGGTGCCGGAAAGCCCGATGATCGACGGCTGGATGGGCGACGACTGGTTCAATTACGGTGCGTTCCGCCAGGTCAATTTCGATTACTTCACCGGCCAGCTCAGCAAGCGCGGCAAGGGCGCCGGCATCGCGCGTCAGGGGCACGACGATTACAGCAATTTCCTGCAGGCCGGCTCGGCCGGCGACTTCGCCAAGGCCGCAGGCCTGGAGCAGTTGCCGTGGTGGCACAAGCTCACCGAACACGCCGCCTATGACGCGTTCTGGCAGGAGCAGGCGCTCGACAAGGTGATGGCGCGCACGCCGCTGAAGGTGCCCACGATGTGGCTGCAAGGCCTGTGGGATCAGGAAGACATGTGGGGTGCGATCCACAGCTACGCGGCGATGGAGCCGCGCGACAAGCGCAATACGCTCAACTACCTGGTGATGGGCCCGTGGCGCCACAGTCAGGTGAACTACGACGGCAGTGCGTTGGGTGCGCTGAATTTCGAAGGCGATACCGCGCGCCAGTTCCGCCATGACGTGCTGCGCCCGTTCTTCGATCAGTACCTGGTCGATGGCGCACCCAAGGCAGACACGCCGCCAGTGTTCATCTACAACACCGGCGAAAACCACTGGGATCGGCTCAAGGCTTGGCCGCGCAGTTGCGACAAGGGCTGTGCGGCGACCAGCAAGCCGCTGTATCTGCAAGCCGGCGGCAAGCTGTCGTTCCAGCCGCCGGTGGCCGGGCAGGCGGGATTTGAAGAGTACGTGTCCGACCCGGCCAAGCCGGTGCCGTTCGTGCCGCGCCCGGTGGATTTTGCCGATCGCGCGATGTGGACCACCTGGCTGGTGCACGACCAGCGCTTTGTCGATGGCCGCCCGGACGTGCTGACCTTCGTTACCGAGCCGCTGACCGAGCCGCTGCAGATCGCCGGTGCGCCTGACGTGCATCTGCAGGCCTCCACCAGCGGCAGCGACAGCGATTGGGTGGTGAAGCTGATCGATGTGTATCCGGAGGAGATGGCGTCGAACCCGAAGATGGGCGGCTATGAGTTGCCGGTGTCGCTGGCGATCTTCCGCGGCCGCTACCGCGAGAGCTTCAGCACGCCCAAACCCCTGACGTCCAATCAGCCGCTGGCATTCCAGTTCGGCTTGCCGACCGCCAACCACACCTTCCAGCCGGGCCATCGGGTGATGGTGCAGGTGCAGTCCAGCCTGTTCCCGCTGTACGACCGCAATCCGCAGACCTACGTGCCCAATATCTTCTTCGCCAAGCCTGGCGATTATCAGAAGGCCACGCAGCGGGTGTACGTGTCCCCCGAGCAGCCCAGCTACATCAGTCTGCCGGTACGTTGAGCGCGCGGGCACCGCGTGCCGGCGGCGCCCACGCATCTTCCAGCAACTGCGGGCGGCAGACCACCCAGGCGGCGGCCAGTTGCACCAGCAGGCAGATGACCAGGAACACGAACGGGGAAGTCCAGCCGCCGCTGTGCGCGTGCAGCCAGCCGAACAGGAATGGCCCCAGGCAGCTCACCGCATAGCCCACGCCCTGCGAGAAACCGGACAGTGCGGCCGAACCTGCCGCCGTGCGGCTGCGCTGATTCACCAACACCAACGCCAGCGGAAACGTGCTCGGCCCCAGTCCAAGCAAAGTCACCCACAGGACCGGTGCGGCCAGCGGCGCCCACCACAGCCCGGCGAACGCGACAAGGTGACAGGCTGCGCATAGCAGCACGATGGGAAACGGGTTACGCATGCGCACCGCCAGCGCCGGCATGGTCAGCGCGCCGACCATGCCCAATGCCGCGAACAACGCCACCATGGTGCCGCCGAACGCAGGCGATGCGCCGGCTTCGCGCAGCAGCGTCGGCAGCCAGGTGAACATGGAATAGGTGACCAGCGAGGTCATGCCGAAGGTCACCGCCATGCTCCAACCCAGCGCGGTACGCGCGACGCGGCCTTCGGCCTCGGGGGTTGGGGTCACCGGTGCCGGGCCGGTGGCGCGGATACGCCGGTGGCTGGCGTGCACAAGTGCCCACGCCGCCGATGCCAGCAGAGCCGGCAGCACCCACACCACCATCGAACTGCGCCAACCCAGCGCATCTGCCACCGGCACTGCCAGCAGCGCCGGCAGCAGCGTGCCGACCTGCAGCACGGTGATGTACAGCGTGCTGACACGGCCCACGCGGTCGCCGAAGTAGCGCTTCACCAGCGGCGGCAGCACCACGTTGCCCATACCCATGCCGGCCAACGCCACCAGCGAGCCGACCAGCAACCCGGCGGTGCCCGGCAGCAGCGGGCGCAGGACCAACCCAAGCGTGGCCAGCGCCATCGACAACAGGGCCACGCGCAGCAAGCCGAAACGGCGCAGCAACGCGGGCGTCGCCACGCCAGTGAGTGCGAAGGCTGCGGTCGGCAACATGCCGAGCGCACCCATGGTGGGCGCGCCGAAGGCGTACTCGTCGGCGATGCGTTCCAGCAGCGGCGTCAGCGACGTCACCGCGGTGCGCAGGTTGAATGCGGACAGCAAGATCGCGGACAGCACCAGGCCGCGGCCACGCAACTGGGCGGACGAAGAAGACGCGGCAGTGACAACGGACATGACAGACCATCCGCGTCGCGCACGTGCGTGCAACGACGCCTGAAAACACAAAACCGGCACGAGGCCGGTTTTGTGTTTTGAAACTGGTCGGGGAGACAGGATTCGAACCTGCGACCTCTACGTCCCGAACGTAGCGCTCTACCAGACTGAGCTACACCCCGAAGGAGCCGCGTATGTTACATAGGGAATGGGGAATCGGCAAGCATCTGATGAAATTATTTTACTGAGACGGTTCGCCACGCTCGGGCTCGCGTGCTTCGAACCACATGCCGTTGAGCACCGCGGCCAATGCCGCCAGGCCGGTGCCGAGTATCCATGCGAAATACCACATTGGTGTGCTCCTCGAATCGTTGAAAAAGATGGGCGCGCGCGGTGCGTCAACGGCAGCGCAGGCATTGCGATCGCTGCCGCGGCGCTCAGTACGCGTTGGGATTGGCCGTGACCGCATCGTCGGTGACCTTGCCCTTGAGCACGCGATATACCCAGCTGGTGTACGCCAGCACGATCGGCATGAACACGGCAGTGGCCAGCAACATGATCCACAACGTCAGACGGCTGCTGGATGCATCCCACAACGTCAGGCTCATGCTTGGCGCCGCGGAGGAGGGCAGCAGGAACGGAAACAACGCAAAGCCCACCGTGAACACGATGCCGACGATGGCGCTGCCGGAGGCGATGAAGGCCAGGCCACCGCGGCGCACGCGTAACAACACCGCGCTCATCGCAAGCCCGACCAGGCCCACCAGCGGCGCCATCAACGTGGCCGGCATGCTGCTGTAGTTGTGCAACCAGCCGCCCGCGGCGGTGAGCGCAGCGGTCTTGCCGAGCGGGTTGGTGGCCGCGTCGGTCGCCAGCAACGATGTCACCGCATAGCCGGGCAGACCCAGCGCCACCCATGCGCCGCCCGCTGCAAACAGTGCCAGCGCACACAGCGCAGCGCTGCTGCCGAACCGCGCCGCGCGCGCGGCCACCGGGCCATCGGTCTTGAGCACCAGCATCGCGGCGCCATGCGCCAGCAGCATCGCCACGCTGAGCAAGCCGGCGAGCAACGCGAACGGCGTCAGCAGCCCCAACAGGTTGCCGGTGTAGAACGTGCGCATGCTGTCGTCGAAATGGAACGGCACCCCCAGCAGCACATTGCCGACCGCCACGCCCATGATCAGTGCCGGAATGAAACCGCCGACGAACAACGCCCAGTCCCAATTGCTGCGCCAGCGTGCACTCGCCAGCTTGCCGCGGAACTTGAAACCGACCGGGCGCAGGATCAGCGCGAACAGGATCAGGAACATCGCCAGATAAAACCCGGAGAAACTCACTGCGTACAACGGCGGGAACGCTGCAAAGATCGCGCCGCCGCCCAGGATCAACCACACCTGGTTGCCTTCCCAGACCGGGCCGACGGTATTGATCACCAGCCGGCGTTCGGCATCGTTGTTGGCGACGAACGGCAGCAGCGCGCCCACGCCAAGATCGAAGCCGCCCATCACCGCGTAACCGGACAGCAGCACGCCGAGCAGCAGCCACCAGATCACGCGCAGGGTTGTGTAATCGAGCAATACGAAATCCATGATGTTTCTCCTTCGCTTACGGTGCGCTGCCGGCCACGGCACCGGGACTCAGCGGTGCGTGACGCGACGGGGCATGGTCTTGCAGGGCGGCGGGCGATGCGTTGGGCAGCATCGGCGGGAACAGCACATCCGGGCCCTTGTTGATGGTCTTCAGCGACAACTTGATCGCAATCACCAGTAGCGTGGTGTACAGCGCGGTGAAGCCCACCAGCGTCAGCACGATCTCGTACAGATCCAGCCCGGAAGCGGCGTAGAACGTGGGCAGCACGCCTTCCACCGCCCACGGCTGGCGGCCGTATTCGGCAACGAACCAACCGCATTCGATCGCGATCCAGGGCAGCGGCAACGTCCACAGGGCCAAGGTCAGGAACCAGCGTTTTTCCTGGAAGTTGTGCTTGCAGGCAAGCCAGAAGGCGACAGCGAAAAACGCGATGAGATACATGCCGATGGCGGCCATGATGCGGAAGGTCCAGAACAGCGGCAGCACGCGCGGCACGGTGTCCATCGCGGCCTGGGCAATCTGCTCCGGCGTTGCATTGCCGATATCGTCGCGGTAGCGCTTGAGCAGCAGGCCGTGGCCCAGGTCCTGCCAATGCGCATCGAAAACCTTGCGCGCTTGGGCATCGTTCCTGTCGGCGCGGATGCGTTGCAGTGCGCCGTAGGCGATTTGACCGCCGCGGATGCGGTGTTCGGCACGGCCCACCAATTCGAGAATGCCTGGAATTGGCTCGTCCAGCGAACGCGTGGCGATCAATCCCATCAGGTACGGAATCTTGATGGCGTAATCGTTGCGATGGGTGGTCTGGTTCGGAATGCCGAACGCGGTGAAGTCGGCCGGCGCAGCTTCGGTTTCCCACATCGCTTCGATGGCGGCCAGTTTCATCTTCTGGTGTTCACTGGCGGCGTAGCCGCTCTCGTCGCCCAGCACCACCACCGACAGCGACGACAGCAGACCGAACGCTGCGGCCACCGCAAACGAACGCCGCGCCATTTCAATATGCTTGCCGCGCAATAGATAAAACGCACTGATCGACATCACGAACACCGCGCCCAGCACGTAGCCTGCGCTGACGGTATGCACGAACTTGGCTTGCGCCACCGGGTTGAACAGCACCGCCACGAAATCCACCACTTCCATGCGCATGGTGTCCGGGTTGAATACCGCGCCGGCCGGATTCTGCATCCAGCCGTTGGCGATCAGGATCCATAACGCGGAGAAGTTGCTGCCCAGCGCCACCAGCCAGGTGGTGACCAGGTGCTGCACCTTGCTCAGGCGATTCCAGCCAAGAAAGAACAGGCCCAAAAAGGTGGCTTCCAGAAAGAACGCCATCAGTCCCTCGATCGCCAGCGGGGCACCGAAGATGTCGCCCACGTAATGGCTGTAGTACGACCAGTTCATGCCGAACTCGAACTCCATCACGATGCCGGTGCCGACACCCATGGCGAAGTTGATGCCGAACAGCACGCCCCAGAACATGGTCATGCGCCGCCAGATCTGCTTGCCGGTCATGACGTAGACGCTTTCCATGATGCCCAGCAGGAACGACAGACCCATGGTGAGCGGCGGAAAGATGAAGTGGTACATCGCGGTGACTGCGAACTGCAGCCGCGACAATTCGACAACTGTCGAGTCGATCATGGCGGGTGGCCTGGTTGAGGGTCGGTAAGGAATGTGGCGATCATCTGCCGCGATCGCGCCGGCCGCGTTGATCCAAATCAATGCGGCCCTGGACAGGTGCGTCACACTGTCTATCCCCCGACCGGGAGGCGGCGACTTACAATCGCGTGCAATGCGCAGTCTTCAGAAGAGCGACGTGAGCCAGCCCAGCGTGCAAGCCAGCGAAACGCCCGCCCGGCGCCGTCAACGCGGCCACTGGCTGGATGCGCTTGCCGCATCTGCCACGCGTGCGCGGCGGCTTGCCGGGGTTGCGGTGGCGTTGTCGGGTGTGTTGCTGCTCGTGCAATCGGCTGCGATCGCCTGGCTGGTACAGGCGGTGCTGGTGCAGCACCTGGCGTTGGCGCAATTGCGCAACGTAGGCGCGGGCTTGCTGCTGGCGCTGATCGGGCGCGCGCTACTCAACGCCTGGGCGCAATCGCTGACCGGTGAAGCGGCCGACGTGGCCAAACGCGAACTGCGCGCGCGCATTGCCAGACGCCTGGTGCAGCACGGACCGCTATGGTTGCGCCGGCAGCGCAGCGGCGAACTGGGCGAATTGAGCCTGGCGCATACCGATGCACTGGAAGGCTATTTCGTCGGCTACCAGCTCGCGCGCATCGAAATGTTGCTGGTGCCGCCGCTGATCCTGATCGCGGTGTTTCCGGTCGATTGGGTGGTCGGGCTGGTGTTGCTGCTTACTGCGCCGCTGATTCCGTTCTTCATGATGCTGGTGGGGTGGGGCGCCGAGGCCGCAGGGCGCGAACAACTCGGCGAGTTGGCGCGCATGGGTGGGCATTTTGCCGATCGCCTCAAGGGCCTGGGATTGCTGCGCGTGTATGGCCGCGGCCAGGCTGAGTTGCAGGGCATTGCCGCCGCTGCCGAGGGCGTGCGCGAGCGCTCGCTGAAAGTGTTGCGCATCGCATTCCTGTCGTCGACCGTGCTGGAATTTTTTGCCTCCGTCAGCGTGGCGATCGTGGCGCTGTACTTCGGTTTGAGTTATTTGGGCATGCTCCATCTGCACGGTATGCCGTCGCTGGGCGCGGGCATGTTCTGCCTTTTGCTGGCGCCGGAATTCTTCGCGCCCCTGCGGCGCTTGGCCGCGCATTACCATGACCGCGCAAACGCCTTGGCTGCAGTGGCCGAGGCCGAGCGGTTGCTGCAGGGTTTCCAGCCGCCTGCTGTTGCAGACACCGGTGCGCCACCCGCACGTGCCCTGGAGCCGGCACACGCGCATGCGCCCTTGTTGCAGGCACGTGGATTGGCGCTGCGTCCTGCCGGCGCGCCGCAGGTGGTGGTCAAGGAGTTTGCGTTGACGCTGGAGCCCGGGCAGCGTGTTGCGGTGATCGGTGCCAGCGGCAGCGGCAAGAGCACGCTGTTGGAAGGACTCGCTGGTTGGCTTGCACCCGAGGCGGGCAGCGTGGCCGTGCACCCGGGTGCGCGCATTGGATATGCCACGCAGCGGCCCTACCTGTTTCACGGCAGCATCGCCGACAACCTGCGCCTGGCCGACCCGCAGGCCAACGATGCGCGCCTGCACGCGGTGGCCGAGGCGGCGCAAGTGCTGCGCTTTGCCGCGCACTTGCCGGCCGGCCTGGACACGGTGATCGGCGAGCGTGGCTTGGGTTTGTCCGGTGGCGAAGCCCGCCGCGTGGCGTTGGCGCGGTTGTTGTTGCGCGAGCCGGATGTGTTGCTGCTGGACGAACCCACCGCCTTTCTCGACCCGGACACCGAAGCGGAATTGCTGCGTACGCTGGGCATCTTTGCGCGCGGCCGTGCGGTCGTTTTGGCGACGCACAGCGCTGCGGTGATGCGTTGGGCCGACACGGTGATCGATCTGCGCGGCGCGACGGTCACGCTGGAGGCACCATGAGCCGCGCCCAGCCTGATCGTCTGCGCGATGTGTTCGGTCGGCATGCCTGGCGCCTGCTGTTGTCGGCAGTGCTGGTGCTGGTCACCATGCTTGCCGGTGTCGGCCTGCTGGGCTTGTCCGGCAGCTTCCTGACCGCCGCTGCGCTGGCAGGCGTTGCCGGTATGGGGACCGGCTTCAATTTCTTCTCGCCGTCGGCCGGCATTCGCGCCTTGACCTTCGCGCGTATCGTGTCGCGCTACGGCGAAAAGTTGATCGGGCACGATGCCACCTTGCGCATCGCCCGCGATCTGCGGGTGTGGTTCTTTCGTCGCGCCTTACCGCTGGCACCCGGGCGATTGTCGGCCACCCGCACCGGCGATCTGCTGGCGCGGCTGATGTCCGACATCGGCGAGGTCGACGGCCTCAGCGTGCGCGCATTGGCACCGCTGGCCGCGTTGCTCGGCATCTGGCTAGGCGGTGTCGTCGCTGCTGCACTGATCTATCTTCCCGCTGCATGCTTGTTGTTGGTGCTCGGCGTGCTGATCGGTGGGCTGGTGCCGTGGCAGGTGGCACGCGGCGGCGCGCAGCGCGAGCAGTTGCGTGCGCAGCAGCGCACCACCTTGCGCACGCAGGCCTTCGAAGGCCTGGAGGGCGCGGCCGACCTTGCTGCGGTGCATGCGCAGGGCGCCTGGCTGCAGCGCAGCGACGCCGCCGCTGCCGCCGTCACCGGCGGCGATCACATCCAGCGCAGACGGCTGATCACCGGCAACCTGCTGCATGCGCTCTGCGGCGGGCTGGGGCTGGCCGGCATGCTGTGGCTGGCACTTGGCGCGGCCGAACGCGGGCTGATCGCCGCCGAGCTTGCTGCGGGGTTGGTGTTTTTGACCATGGCGTTGCTGGAAGTCTGGGCCGGTGCCGGGCTGGCGTTGCAGGCGCTGCAAAGCGCACGCGTTGCCGCCGGGCGCCTGCAGGCCATCGTCGATCAAGCGCCATCGGTGAGCGATCCGGCGCACGCAATCGACGTGCCGCGCACCGGCACGCTGCAATTGCAGCAGGTGTCGTTTGCCTGGCCCGGTAGCGTGCGCCCGGTGCTGCATGCGCTCGATCTGACCCTGGCGCCGGGCGAGCGCATCGCCATCAGCGGCGACAGCGGCAGCGGTAAAAGCACATTGTCGGCGTTGTTGCTGCGGCTGTGGGATCCGCAGGCCGGGCAGCTGCGCTACGCCGGCATCGACCTGCGTCACGTCGCACAGGCGCAATGGTACCAGCGTATCGCCTGGCTGCCCCAGAACGCGCCGGTGTTTGCCGGCAGCGTGCGCGACAACCTGCTCATCGGCGACGCGACTGCCGACGATGCCGCGTTGTGGCAGGTGCTCGAGCAGGTGCGCCTGGGCGCGTGGGCGAGCGCGAACGACGGCCTGGACACCTGGGTCGGTGAAAACGGCGCCACGCTGTCTGCCGGCCAGGCGCGCCGGCTCGCCCTCGCGCGGGCACTGCTGCGCGATGCCCCGATCCTATTGCTCGACGAACCCACCGATGGTCTGGACGTGGATACCGCCGACGCGCTGCTGCGCGACCTGGCCGCCGCACTCGGCGAACGCTCGCTGGCGATGATCACCCACGACGCGCTACCGCCCGGTGTCGTGCAACGGCATTACCGGATGCGTGAAGGAACGCTGGAGCTGCTCGATCAGAACGCGTAGTCAATCGCTGCGGTCCTCGAACGTGGTCACGGGATGCGCGTTGATCACCTGACCACACGTTGTTGATCGCGTTCAATCAAACACCGCCGGAAGCGTGGCCATCAGGTCGGTCTCGGTCACTGCCAGTACCAGTGCGCTGACATTCAACGCAACCGTGAGCCAGAACGTCAGCTGAAACGCCGCCTTGCTGCATTTGTGCCGGTGGATTTCCTGCGCCAGCAATGCACCTGGCCAGCCACCGATCAGCGCCAGCAGGTGCAAGCTGGATTCGGGTGTGCGCCATTGATTGCGTTGCGCGGCCGATTTGTCCATCGCATAGATCAGCAGCGTGACCAGGCTGGCCGCCGCGTACCAGAGCGGGACGATCACCGGTAGCACGTGCATCAGCGTGGCCGCCGCCAAGGCGAGCATCGACACCGCAGCCAGCGTCTTGCGCGGCAACCCGCTGCGACGTTGTTCGGTTCTGGCGGCGGTGGTACGGTCTGCCCAACGCACTTGCGTGGCATTCAGGCGCTTGTGCGCATCGCGTTCGATTGCATACGTGATGATCTCCCCATCGCGCGGGCGACGCGTCTGCTGTGCAAATGCGCTGATATGGACGAATGCACGGTCGCCACCACCATGGGGCGTGACGAAGCCAAAGCCCTTGTGATCATTCCAGTCGCTGAGACGTCCCTGATAGCGCATTCGCATCGCTCTGTTGGATGGCGTGGCTTGCCGGTGCGGTCTGCGCGCGTATCACGCACCAATTGCTCAGCCGGCAAAACAGCGGTGATGGTTACCGTATTGCAGCAACATCGGCCGATATTCGGCAGCGCAGAGCGAGCTTCAAGGAGCTCAACAGTCCTGCAAAAAGTCGCTCACCGCTGGGCCGAACCGGGCGAAATCGACCAGGAACGCGTCGTGGCCTTGCGGCGAATCCAGGCCGATGAATTGCGCATCGGCGCCGCCGGCGCGCAGGCCGTCGGCGATCTGTTCCTGCTGCTGCACCGGGAACAGGATGTCGGTGTTGGCGCCGATCGCCAGCGCACGCGCGATGCGGATACGTGCCAGGCCGGCAAGCACGGTGTCGGCGGTCGAGACGCCGGTCTGTGGCTTGGCGGAAGCGGGCCGTGCATCTGCACGGGCATTGTCGATGGCAGAGCCGGCAACCGGTCTTTCCTCGACATACTCGGCCAGGTCGAACCAGTCCATCGAGCGGCTCAGATACAGATAGCAGTTTGGGTCGAAAAAACGCACGAAGCGGCGCGCGTGGCCTTCCAGATAGCTTTCCACCTGGAATTCGAGCCCGAACGGATCATCGGCTGCCTGCTCGGAATCCAGCCGCACGCGGCCGAAACGGCCGTCCCATTCCAGCGCCGAACGATACGTGATCACGCCGAGTTTGCGCGCCATGCGCATGCCCGATTCCGGGTAGCGCACATCGTCGTAGTGGCCGCCGTTCCAGTGTGGATCCAGCCGGATCGCCTCGCGTTGCAACGAGCGTATCGCGATCGAAAACGGCAATGCCTGCGCGCTGCCGGAAATATTGATATGGCTGCGCGCGATGCCGGGATGGCGCAGCAACAGCGCCAGCGCGGTCATGCCGCCCATCGAGTTGCCGATCAGGCAAGCCAGCTGCGCGATGCCCAACGCGTGAACCACGTCGGCTGCGGCATCGGCCACGTCTTCGATCGACAGGTCCGGAAAGCTGAGGCGATACGGCGCGCCGGTGTCTGGGTTTACCGAGGCCGGCCCGGTCGAGCCCTTGCAACTGCCTAACGAATTGACGCAGACCACGAACCAGCGTGCGGTATCGATCGGCTTGCCCGGCCCTAGCATTGCTTCCCACCAGCCCGGCTCGGGGTTGGCCTGGTTTGCCGCTGCGTGCGCATTGGGCGACAGGCCGGTGACGATCAGGATCGCGTTGCTGCGATCTGCGGCCAGCGTGCCCCAGGTCTCGTACGCCACGCGTGCCTGATGCAGCACGCCACCGCGTTTCATCGGAAATGGCGAGGGCAGGGCGTGGTACAGCGTGCCGGCAGGGATGAATTCAGTCATGGGCCAATTCTAGCTGGCACTGCGCGATGGTGCTGGCCGGCGTTGCGTACGTTCGTCTGCATGCCCCATGTAGACAACGGAGCATCCGGCTCCGCACCTACCTTCGCAAACTCCGCTTGACTTCCGTCGATACGCGGCGTGATGTCGCTTTCAGTCCAGCGCCATGGCGGCGCGAAGATCAAGTGCGTGCCCGCGTCAGTTAGGGCGATGATGTCGCCCGTCACTCACACTGCGTCAGCCATCAGCGGCCGATCACCAGTTCCACCGGCGCGGCTGCAGGCAATGCGATCGTCACCGGTGCGCTCTCCACGTCATCGGCCTGGCGCATGGCGTTGCCGCTGCGCGACAGCCGTGCCAGCAGCTGTACATGGTCCAGCGACGACAGCGTGCGCGTCGGCATCGGGCTGTCGCCATCGTCCAGCGTGAGGGTCAATGGAAGCTCGCTCAGCGCGTGTTTTTCCACCGCCACCGGCATCGGCGTGTCGGCCGCGCGCGCGATCACGAACACGCTGGTATCGCCGGGCAATCCGGCGCGCTTGGCGAATTCGGCGTCCAGCGTCACGCGCACCTGGATGCGTTTGCCACTCGCTGCAGCGGCGGTAGGCGCAGCCGGTGCCTGGATCGGCTCTAGCCTGGCTTCCTGTCGCGCGGCGTTGATCTGTTCGAGCAGGCCGGGGCGAGTCTTGGTATCGACCACGCTCAGCAGCGGCTCCCACGTCGCACTGGCCTTGGCCGGCTCGCCGGCCTGGCGCTGCACCACCCCCAGGAACCAGCGCGCGCGTTGATGGTCCGGTTGCACCGCCAGCGCGTGTTCGAGCAGGCGCATGGCTTCCGGATCCGGGCGGCCGCTGTCGTCGGCAAGCATGCGCGCCTGCGCTGCGGCGACCAGCACGTCGGCTTCGTCCGGACGCAGTGCTACCGCGCGTGCGAAGGCATCGCGGGCTTCGGCAAATTTCTGCTGGCTGGACAGTGAGCGCCCCAGCAACACCCAGCCCTCGGCCTGATCGGGGTTGCTTACCAACGCCGCGCGCAGCTGCACGATGGCTTCGTCCAGCGAACGTGGCGTGGGCAGGCGATTGGTCGGCTGCGTCATGGCGCCTGGCGTTCCGACCAGCCAGTACAACGCCGCACTCGCGGCCAGCAGCAACACCGCCACGCTCGCAGCCAGGCCGCGCGCGTCGCGCCACAGCGGGCGCAACACCAGGCCGAGCGCCAGCAGCGCAATCACGAGCCCCGCGATGACAAAGCCGGCCATCACCACTCCTGCTCATCGGCAGGCGCGGTAGGCGCGGCCACGCTGCGTTTGCGTACTATCTGCGCCACGGCGCCCGCGCCCAGCAGCAACACCAGCAGCGGGCCGAACCATAGCAGCCAGGTGCGCGACTCCACGCGCGGGCGGTACAGCACGAACTCGCCATAGCGCGCGACCAGAAACTGGCGGATCTGCGCATCGCTGCGACCTTGGTGCATCAGCGCCAGCACCTCGCGGCGCAGATCCTGCGCAATCTGCGCGTTGGAATCGGCCAGCGACTGGTTCTGGCATTGCACGCAGCGCAACTCGGCGGTAAGCGCGTGAAAACGCGCCTCCTCTTCGGCCGATGCATAGCGCAGCGGCGCCGGATCGCCGACCGGCTGGGCGAATGCCAGCCAGGGCAGCAACAGCAGCGTCAGCAGCCAGGCGCGCGTCATTGTTTGGCGTGCAGGTCCGGTGCGGCGGTGGGGGAACGTTCGATCTGGCTCAGCGCCGGAATCAACTGGGTGTCGATGATGGATTGGGTCAGCATGCCGCTGTACTTCCAGCGCACCACCCCACGCCCGTCGACCAGGAAGGTTTCCGGTGCGGCGGCGATGCCGAAATCGATGGCGGTGCGGCCATCTTGATCGGCGACCACCAGCAGATACGGGTTGCCGAGTTGTTCGAGCCAGCGCAGCGCATCGTTGCGCTCGTCCTTCCAGTTGTAGCCGATCACGCGCACGCGCTTGGTCAGTGCGAAGCGGCTCAGCACCGGGTGTTCTTCGCGGCAGGCAGGGCACCAGCTGCCCCACACGTTGATGATGTACGGCGCGCCGCGCAGTTCGCGCGCATGCACCACGATGGCAGGGTCGTGCAGCAGCGGCAGCGCGAATTCCGGCGCCGGTTTGCCGATCAGTGCAGAAGGCAGGGCATCGCGATCGTCCTGACCGGAGCGCACCACCGCATAGACCAGCAGCGCTGCCAGGGCGAGCAGCAGCACGATGGCGCCCACGAGAACCGCAGTGGGCAGGCGGGGTGAACGTGACTCAACCATCTTGGATCTCCGGAGAACGACGAAAACGCCGGTCGGCCGCGGTCACCAGGCCGCCGAGCGCCATCAGCAGCGCTCCCAGCCAGATCCAGCGGACGAACGGTTTGAGGTGGACACGTACCGCCCAGGCCTGGTTGCCCAGCGGTTCGCCAAGGGCGACATACAGGTCGCCAAACGGGCCAGGGCGGATCGCCGCCTCGGTCAACGTCTGGCCGCCACTGGCGTAGCGGCGCTTTTCCGCATGCAGCATGCCCGCCGGCGCATCGTCCTTGAACACCTGCAGGTTGGCACGGTCGGACACGTAATTGGGCC
This sequence comes from Xanthomonas citri pv. citri, assembly GCF_000961215.1. Taxonomy (NCBI): domain Bacteria; kingdom Pseudomonadati; phylum Pseudomonadota; class Gammaproteobacteria; order Lysobacterales; family Lysobacteraceae; genus Xanthomonas; species Xanthomonas citri. The sequence continues at coordinate 2,711,164 of NZ_CP008998.1, read as the reverse complement.
CGCGCAGCTCTTCCAGCCCGTCGAAATGCAGTGCATAGCGGCCGATCTGCACCTGTTGCCCGGGCGCCAGCGCCACTTCGCGCTGCAGGCTCAATCCCTCCACCAGCATGGCACCGGACAGGAACACCGCAACGCCCAGGTGCGCCAGCACCATGCCCAGCATCTCGGCGGTGAATTTGCGCCCCTTGGCCGCCCGCCGCGTCCACAGGAACCGCGCGGTGCCCAGCAACACCCAGGCTGCACCGGCGACACCGAAGGCGGCTTTCAACTGCCCCTGCGGCGCGGCGAACCAGGCCAGCACGCCGGCAGCCAACGCCAGGGCTGCCCACGGCGCCAGCAGCGCCACCGGCCGCGAGGCCTGTTCGCGCTGCCAGCGGGTGAGCGGGCCGAAGGGCAGCAGTGCCACCAGCGGCGCCATCAACACCACGAACAAGGTGCCGAAGTAGGGCGGGCCAACCGACAGCTTGCCCAGCCCCAAGGCATCGGCGAGCAGCGGATACAAGGTGCCCAGCAACACCATTGCGCAGGCGCAGGTGAGCAGCAGGTTGTTCAACAGCAACAAGGTTTCGCGCGAACTGCCGGCGAATGCGCGACGCGGATCGTCCGCCACCGACAGAAGCGGCGCGCGCAGCGCATACAGCAGCAACGAACCACCGACCACGGCCAGCAGGAATACCAGAATGAACAGTCCGCGCGACGGGTCGGCGGCGAACGAATGCACGCTGGTCAGCACGCCCGAGCGCACCAGAAACGTGCCCAGCAGCGACAGCGCAAAGGCGGCGATCGCCAGCAACAAGGTCCAGCTGGCGAAGCTGCCGCGCTTTTCGGTCACCGCCTGCGAATGCAACAGTGCGGTGCCCACCAGCCACGGCATGAAACTGGCGTTCTCCACCGGGTCCCAGAACCACCAGCCACCCCAGCCCAGCTCGTAATACGCCCACCAGCTACCGAGCGCGATGCCGACGGTGAGCATCGACCAGGCGACATTGGTCCACGGCCGCGTCCAGCGCAGCCAGCACGCGTCCATGCGGCCTTCCAGCAGTGCGGCGATGGCGAATGCGAACGGCACCGCAAAGCCGACGTAGCCGCAATACAGCATCGGCGGATGGACGATCAGCCCCGGATCCTGCAGCAGCGGATTGAGGTCGCCACCCTCCAGCGGCACCGGAAACAACCGCGCAAACGGGTTGGAGGTGAACAGCAAGAACGCCAGAAACCCGATGCTGACCAGCGCCATGACGCCGAGCACGCGCGCGATCACATGCGCCGGCAGCTGCCGCGACCAGATCGCCACCGCGCCGGTCCACAACCCCAGCACCAGCGTCCACAGCAGCAGCGAGCCTTCGTGCGCACCCCACACTGCCGAATAGCGGTACATCACCGGCAGCAGGCTGTTGGAATTCTCGGCGACGTAGCGCACCGAAAAATCCTGCACCAAGAAGGCGTGCGTCAACACGGCGAAGGCCGATGCGATCAGTGCCAGCTGCACCAGCGCCGCCGGTCGCGCCACGGCCATCCAGCTGCTGCGTCCGCGCTGTGCGCCGGCCAGCGGCACCACGGCCTGCACCAGCGCCACCAGCAGGGCCAGCACCAGCAGCAACGTCCCGAGTTCAGGAAGCATCGGGTCGGCGCGTTGTCGAGCATGGGCCGGTGCCACAACGGCAAGTGCACTGCCGAGTCCGAATTCCGGCAGCAGTTGCACCTGCTTGCCCACGCGCGGTGACATCATTAGCTGCGTACGCACCGCGCAAGCCACCTGCCGGCCGGCATGCCGATGTCCCGATGCACGGCATCACTGCCGCTCTCCAACTTGACCGGCCGCGGCTGGCACATCGTGCTTGCGGTGCGCGCTGCCCATCTTGTCGGCCACTTCCTTCGGCATATAGGTTTCGTCGTGCTTGGCCAGCACATCTTCGGCGACGAAGATGCCGTGCTGCATGCGGCCAGTGGCCACCACTGCCTGCCCCTCGCGAAACAGGTCCGGCAGGATGCGGTCGTAACTGACGGACAATTGCGCATCGCCATCGGTGACGCGGAATTGCGCTTCCAAGGAGCCAGAGGCGCGTTTGAACGAGCCTTTTTCGACCATGCCGCCGAGCCGGAAGCGGGAATGCGCGCCGGCGTCGCCGCGCAGCACTTCCGATGGCGTGTACAGATAGGCCACGTTGCGCTGCAAGGCCATCGCCACCAGCGTGGTTGCCAGCCCGCCGGCCAGTACCAACGCCAGCACCAGCCACAGGCGGCGGCGACGTTGCGGGTTCACCGGATCAGCTCCGCATCGCCGGGCACCGCGCGCTTGCGCTCGCGCAGGCGGCGCGCCTGGGCGGTTTTCAGTGCGCGACGCACCTGCCAACGGCCGGCGATCAGGTCCCACAGCAGCACCAGCACGAACACCGCATAGGCGGCGATGACGTAAGGCAGGTAGCTCATGCCGCACTCTCCTGCGCATCGCCCACGATCCAGGCCTTGCCGGCCTCGCGGCGCAGGTTGTCGGCGCGCGCGCGCGTCAACAGTGACCCGACAAACCAGAACTTGGTGCCGATCACCATCAACCACAGCGGCAGCAGCATGCTGGCATCGATCGTGGACGGCCCAAGCAGGCGAATGCTCTGGCCCTGATGCAGCGAATTCCACCACACCACCGAATAGCGGATCACCGGCAGCAGCGCCACTCCGACGATGGCCAGCAACGCCGCCGCGCGCGCGGCCTGACGGCGGTCGTCGATGGCGTGGTACAGGCCGATCACGCCCAGATACAGGAACAGCAGAATCAATTCGGTGGTCAGGCGCGGGTCCCAGTCCCACCAGGCGCCCCACATCGGTTTGCCCCAGATGCTGCCGGTCAGCAGGGTGATCACGGTAAATGCAGCGCCGATCGGCGCGCACGCCATCGCCAGAATCTCGCAGATCTTGATCCGCCAGATCAACGCGATGGCCGCATACAGCGCCATCAGCCCGAACACGAACAGGCTCATCCACGCGCTCGGCACATGGATGTAGAGGATACGGAAGCTGTCGCCTTGCTGGTAATCCGCCGGCACCGCGAACAAGGCCTGCCAGATGCCCACGCCCAGCAGCAACACGGCCAGCGCGTAGCACCACGGCGCCCAGCGCGCAGTAAAACGGTCGAAGATCGGGGGCGATGCGAGTTGGTGGAACCAGCGGACGACGACGTTCATGCGATGGCAGTAGCCTTTGGAATGGCATTGGCTCTCGAAACAGCAACAACGCGTTGTGCGGGGCATGCTATCGACAATGCAACGACTGCAGCGCTCAACTCAACGAAATGCGGATCGCGGCCGCTGCAGCCAGCGGCGCCAGGACCACACCGATCACCAATCCGGCGCCCAACAACAACAACGCACCCCCCGCATCCTGCCCTTGTCCGCTAGCCGCCACGCTGCCAGCACCGAACACCAGCACCGGCACGTACAGCGGCAGCGCCAGCAACGCGACGAGAATACCAGAGCGTTTCATCGTCACCGTCAGTGCCGCAACCACGGCGCCGAGCAGACTCAGGAGCGGCGTTCCCAGCGCCAACGATGCCAGCAGCACCGGCAGTTGGTCATGCGGCAGGTGCAGCAATTCGCCCAGCAGCGGCGTCACTGCAATCAGCGGCAACGCACTGGTCGCCCAATGCAGCAGCACGCGCACTGCGATCAACCAGGCTAATGGCACCGGTGCCAGCAGCCATTGCTCCATCGAGCCGTCTTCCACATCGCTGCGGAACAAGGCGTCCAGCGACAGCAGGCCAGCCAGCAACACCGACAGCCACAACACCGCCGGCGCGGCCTGCGCGAGCAGGTCCGGGCGGCCGCCCAGTCCCAACGCGAACAACACCACGATCAGTAGCGCGAACAATGCCGGCTGCAACGCATCGCTGCGGCGCCGCCACAGCAGCTGCAGGTCGCGGGCAAGCAGAGCGCGGGCCGCCTGCCAGAGCGACGGTTGCGGCGAATGCGTGCTCATGCCGCAACCTCCAGCGTGAGCATGCGCGTGCGCACCGGTGGCGCTGCATACGCACCATGCGTGGTGACCAGCGCCGCGCCACCGCCGCGCAAATGCGCGGAGATCATTCGGTTAACCAGGGTGATGCCATCCAGATCCAGGTTGGCGTACGGCTCATCCAGCAACCAGAGCGGCGCCGGCGACAGCCATAGCCGTGCCAGGGCCAGCCGCTTGCGCTGGCCTGCCGACAACTGCCGCACCAGCGCGTCTTCGTAACCGGCCAGGCCGACAATCGCCAGCGCGCTGCCGGGCATCTGCTTGGCGCGGCGGCCGTGCAGGCCGCACAGGAAGTGCAGGTTTTCCAGCGTGCTGAGGTCGGCCTTCAGGCCGGGCAGGTGGCCGAGGTAGGCCATGAAGCGGCTGCGGTCGCCGCGCTTGGCACTCTTGCCATCGATCTGGATCTGCCCGCGCTCCACATGCAGCAGGCCAGCCAGCACGCGCAGCAACGTGGTCTTGCCGGCGCCGTTGTCGCCTTGCACCAGCAGCGCCTCGCCGGCATCGACATGGAAATCCAGCGGGCCAAACACCGGCTCCTCGTTGCGGCTGAAGGCCAGGTCGTGCGCCGCCAGCAGCGGCGGTGCGGTGTGCAGCGGTTCGATCATCGGTGCAGCGGGCTCGGGTCGCAGGACGGCATGGGGAAGGGCCGGGGCAGGGCGCGCCGGACCGGGCGCGCATTGTAGCGACGATGGTGGCATGCCGGGGACGTCTGCGGCAGCGCTGCAGGCGCCGCGGTGTGTCAGGGAACGCTGTCTTGCAGCGTCCGGGCGCAACCTGCTGGCGGCTTTGCGTACACTCGCGGTCCCCCCGTTTCTTGTCCGGACAGGCACCATGCCCCTTACGACCAAGCTGCCCAAGGTGGGCACCACCATCTTCACCGTCATGTCGCAGCTGGCGGCCGAGCACGGCGCGGTCAATCTGGGCCAGGGCTTTCCCGATTTCGCGGTGCCGCAGCGGCTGGTCGACGAACTGAGCAAGGCGATGGCGGCCGGCCACAACCAGTATCCACCGATGACCGGCGTGGCCACATTACGCCAGGCCATCGCCGGCAAGGCGCAGCGCTGCTATGGCGCGCAGGTCGATGCCGACACCGAGATCACCGTCACCAGCGGTGCCACCGAGGCCATCTTCAACGCCATCCACGCGGTGGTGCGCGCCGGCGAAGAGGTCATCGTGCTGGACCCGGCCTACGACTGCTACGAGCCGGCGATCGATCTGGCCGGCGCGCGGGCGGTTCACGTAGCGCTGCACCCGCAGACCTTTGCGGTGGACTGGGATGCGCTGCGCGCCGCGATCACGCCCAAGACGCGCCTGTTGATGATCAACTCGCCGCACAACCCGTCCGGCGCGATGCTGTCGGCCGAGGACATGCAGACGCTGACCGAACTGCTGCGCGGCACCGAGATCTTTTTGCTGTCCGATGAGGTCTACGAACACATCGTGTTCGATGGCCGCCGGCACGAGTCGGTGCTGCGCTGGCCGGCACTGCGCGAGCGCGCATTCGTGATTTCCAGCTTCGGCAAAACCTACCACTGCACGGGCTGGAAGATCGGCTACGCCATCGCGCCGCCGGCGCTAACGGCCGAATTCCGCAAGGTGCACCAGTACAACACCTTCACCAGCTTCGGTCCGGCCCAGCACGCCTTCGCTGCGATGATCCGCGACGAACCCGAACACGACGAGCAACTGGGCGCGTTCTATCAAGCCAAGCGCGACCGGTTCCGCGAACAATTGCTGGCCACGCGCTTGAAGCCGTTGCCTGTGCCCGGCGGCTACTTCCAGTTGGTGGATTACTCGGCCATCAGCGATCTGCCCGATACCGAATTCGTGAAGTGGCTAACGATCGAGAACGGCGTGGCCGCGATCCCGTTGTCGCCGTTCTACGAGAACGCGCCTGCAGGGCAGCGCCTGGCACGGCTGTGCTTTGCCAAGAACGATGCGACGCTGGATGCGGCGATCGAGCGCCTGCGTAGGCTCTGACGAGCCGGGAATCGGGATTCGGGAATCGTAAGAGCGATCGGCCGCTTTTTGATCTGAATTCGCACTGGCTCGATGACATAACGCCCTCATTAAACCGCTGTTCGATTCCCTATTCCCGATTCTCCATTCCCGAGTCTCACCATGCACGACCTGCGCATCTCCCTGATCCAAGGCGACACCCGCTGGCATGACCCCGCCGGTAATCGCGACTATTACGCTGCGCTGCTGGAGCCGCTGGTCGGGCAGACCGATCTGGTGATCCTGCCGGAAACCTTCACCAGCGGGTTCTCCAACGACGCCATCGACAAGGCCGAAGGCATGGACGGGCCGACCGTGGCGTGGGCGCGCGCGCAGGCCGCACGTCTGGGTGCAGCGGTCGCCGGCAGCGTGCAGGTGCGCACTGATGCCGGTGTATTCAACCGGCTGCTATGGGCTACGCCCGACGGGGCACTGCAGTGTTACGACAAGCGTCACCTGTTCCGCTTCGGCAACGAGCATCTGCGCTACGCGGCCGGGCGCGAGCGTCTGACAGTGGAATGGAAGGGCTGGCGGATCAATCCGCAGGTCTGCTACGACCTTCGTTTCCCGGTGTTCTGCCGCAACCGCTTCGACGTGGAGCGCCCGGGGCAGCTGGATTTCGATCTGCAAGTGTTCGTCGCCAACTGGCCGTCCGCCCGCGCCTATGCGTGGAAGACGTTGCTGCGCGCACGCGCAATCGAAAACCTGTGCTTTGTGGCGGCGGTCAACCGCATTGGCATCGATGGCAACCAACTGCATTACGCCGGCGACAGCGCGGTGATCGATTTCCTTGGCCAGCCACAGGTGGAAATCCGCGAACGCGAGCAGGTGGTCACCACCACCATCAGCGCCACCGCGCTGGCCGAGCACCGCGCCCGTTTTCCCGCGATGCTGGATGCCGATCGGTTCGAGATTGTGGATTGGTGATTCGAGATGGGTACAAGCGCTGCCGCACAGATGCCTGCCAGCCCGCTGCTGCCAATCCCAAATCCCAAATCCCGGCTACTGAGCCAGCTTGATCTCGTAGATCTTCGGCCAGCGCTTTCCGGTGACCAACAAGCGATCGTGCTCGGCGTCGTAGGCAATGCCGTTGAGGACATCGTTGGTGGGATCGGTCAAGGTGTCGGGGTCTGGCACCAGTGCCTTGAGGTCGATCCAGGCGATGACCTTGCCGCTGGCGGGGTCGATGCGTGCGATGCGGGTGGTTAGCCAGACGTTGGCCAGCAACTGGCCCTTGACCCATTCCAGCTCGTTGAGGTTGTCCAGCGGCCTGCCGCGGGCGGTGACCTTGATGGTGCCGACCTGTTTCAGGCTTTGCGGGTCCAGCCGGCGGATGTTGGCCGTTCCGTCGCTCATGTAGAGCTGGCGGTCGTCGCTGGTCAGCGCCCAGCCCTCGCCGGAATAGGTGAATTGGGTACGCGGTGCCAGCGTGGCCAGGTCGTAGACGAAGCCGCGCTGATTGCGCCAGGTCAGCTGGATCAGGCGGTCCTTCCAGGCCACGATGCCTTCGCCATAGAAAGGCGGCGGCGTGTTGACCTGCTGCAGGACGTTGCCGCTGTCCAGGTCGACCTTGCGCACGCTGGACTGGCCCAGCTCGCCGGTGCTCTCGTAGAGATGCCCGTCCAGATAGAACAGGCCTTCGGTGAAGGCAGCGGTGTCGTGCGGATAGGTCCTGACGACCGTGTAACCCTGGGTGGGAATTGCCTCGCCGCAATGGGCGAGGGTGGGCAGCAGCAGTGCGCTGACGAGCAGGCTGTAGACGGTGCGTGGCATGCGGTAATCATCCCATGGCGCGGCTGCAGGCGGCAGCTCTGCTGCCTGCCGAGGCTAGCTAAGACCTCGCTGAACAAACGCATGCGCCGCACTGAAATCTTGTCGCGGCTGCCACATCGGCGCTGCTAGTCTCGCGCCACGTCCACCACTGGCACTGCTCACATGATCAAGTCACTTTCGCTCATCGCGCTGCTCGGCGCCGCCACGCTGGCTCCGCAGGCGCAGGCCGCCGGCAACATCGATTGCCAGCTGTCGTTCAACTTGTCCGGTTGGTCGGTGTTCTACAAGACCGCCAGCGGTACCGGCACCATCAAGTGCGATAACGGTGCGGTCATTCCGGTCAAGATCTCCAGCAAAGGCGGTGGCCTGACCGTCGGTAAGTCCAAGATCGTCGGCGGCCGCGGCACCTTCAGCGGTGCCTATAGCCTCAACGACCTGTTCGGCACCTATGCCGCTGCCGAAGCGCATGCCGGCGTCGTGAAGTCCAGCACCGCGCAGGTGGTCACCAAGGGCGATATCTCGCTCGCGCTGGCAGGCACGGGCGAGGGTGTGGACCTGGGTGTCAACGTCGGTAATTTCGTGATCGAGCGTCGCAAGTAAGAGTGGTGACAAACCGAGCGAGCAGGCCCGGGTGGGCGTGCACGGCACCTCCAGAACCGGCGAGCACAAGTGATTCGTGTCGATCTCCGGCACGAGGCGCGCCCACTCGACGGCTGCGCAGGCGTCCTGCCGGTCTACGTCGCAGCATCCGGGTTGCGCACAACCAATCGGTGCGGCCCTTGCATCGCGATGACGTGTAAGGGAGTGCCTTCGTTAAACGACTGCACGCGCGGATGCGCCGCAACTTCCCGGTCTTAAGTAGATGGCCGATGCCGTCCGCCATAGAAAACGGCCCTTTGCAGGGCCGTTTTCTATTGTGCGGAGCAGTTGACGCTCAACGACCGCGATTGCCGCCGCCAGGAGGGCGACGATTACCGCCGCCCGGCGGACGGCCGCCCGGGCCACGCGGTGCGCCACCTGGGCCGCCGGGACCGCGGGCGCCACCACCTGGACCGCCGGGGCCGCGGTTGGCGGATGCCGGGCCGCGATTGCCACCCGGTCCCGGACGCCCACCGCTCGGGCGGCCAGCAGGGCGTGCCGCACCATACGGATTGAAACCCGGGTTGGCGTGATCGGAAGGGAAGCTCGGTGCGTTGCCCGGGTGCCCATACGGGTGCTTGCGCTGCCCCTGGCCTTGCGACTGCCCCTGTCCGCCGCCAGCGCCGCGCCCCGGACCACCCGAGCGGGCGCCAACTGGACCGCCGGTACCCGGACGCGCGCCGCCTGGTCCTTTCTTCGCATACGGGCGTGCCTGACCGGTGCCCGGGCCGCTCGGGCCGGCATTGCGGTGACCGCTTGGGCCGGTGCTCACGCCATCGGGCACATACCAGCTGCGGAACGCGGCCGGATTGCCGTCCGGCAACGCGCCGCGGTCGCCCTTGGCCGGGCCGCGCTGCTTGAACGGGCGCTGCTGCGATTGCCGAGCGGCCGCTTCGCCGCTGACCGTCAGGCCACCCTTGAAGCCGCCCGGCTTGCCGCGACCGCCGCGGCCGCGATCTTCGCGCAGATTGTCGAAACGGCGCAGCTCGCGGCCTTCATCGGCACCGGAGGTCTGGCCGTTGACGTAGGCATTGCTGCGGCCATCGCGCGAGACGTGCACGGTGGACTTGGCGGCGCGGCGCTGGCCGATCACCGGCTGCAGCGTCAGTGCCGACGGCGCGCCTTCTTCCAGTTTCAGTTCGGCGCGCAAGGCGTCGACCTTGTCCTGCGCCACTTCCACCGAGTGCCCACGCAGCAATTCGCGCGGCAGCGAAATCTTGCCGTAGCGGCTGCGCTTGAGGCGGCTGACCTGGCAACCCTGCGATTCCCACAGACGGCGCACTTCGCGGTTGCGGCCTTCCTTGACGACCACACGAAACCAGTCGTGCGAATCGGTGCCGCCGATGCGTTCGATCTCGTCGAACTTGGCGCCGCCGTCTTCCAGCAGCACACCGCGCGACAGGCGCTCGATGATGGCATCGGAGACTTTTTCTTCGCCTTCCGGTGCGCGCACGCGCACCACATATTCGCGCTCGACCTCGTAGGAGGGGTGCATCATCGCGTTGGCCAGCTCGCCGTCGGTGGTGAGCAGCAGCAGGCCGGTGGTGTTGATGTCCAGGCGGCCAATGGCGATCCAGCGCGAGCCCTTCAGGACCGGCAGCGACTCGAACACGGTCGGGCGGCCTTCGGGATCTTCGCGCGTGGTCACTTCGCCTTCGGGCTTGTTGTAGATCAGCACGCGCGAGGGCTCGGTCAGCGCGCTGGCCACGAAGCTGCGGCCGTCCAACTCGATCTTGTCGCCGCTGCGCACCGACATGCCGGTCTGCGCAACGGCGCCATTGACCTTGATCAGGCCGTCGGCGATGCGCTGTTCCAGCGCGCGGCGCGAACCCAGGCCGGCCTGGGCCAGCACCTTGTGCAGGCGCTCTTCCAGCTTGGGCGCTTCGGGCGCGCTGTCGCGCTTGAGGGAAAGCTTGTTCAACGACAGCTTGCGGGGGGTGTCACTCATGTGTCTGGCTCCGGCCGCCGCGTTGCGGGTCGGCCTCTGGGTCGGAATCGGCTTCGTCAACAGCCACGGTCGTCGTCGCGACGGCGTTGTCTTCGTCTTCGTTCACTGCATCCGCGCGCGTTCCCGGCGCGGTGTCGGGGTCGCCCTCACGGGCGTCGTCTGGGTCCTGCGTGTTCTTCTCGTGCACCGAGCCATGCTCGGGGTGTTGCGGTGTCTGGTCGTTTACTGCGTCGGTCGCGTGCGTATCGATTGCTTGGTCGAGATCGGGGTCTTGCTGGTCGATTCCGGCATCGCCGACCGGTTCCTGCGCATGCTGGTCGGCATCGGCATCGTTGTCGGCTTCACTTTCAGGATTGCGTTCGGCGCTGGTCTGGCGGTCGCTCGGCGCATCGGTGTTGCGGGACGGAGTCGCCGAGGTGTCGGCCTCGTCCGCATCCGTGGCATCTTGCCAACCGCCGGAGCCGCCGATGCTGTCGTCGGGCTCGGCGCCAGCGTCGGTTTCTGCTTCCGCGTCCGCATTACCAGCAGCGTCAGCCGCTGCATCCGAATCGCCGCCTTCAGCGTCACCGGCATCCGCCCGATCCTGCGCCGCGTCCATCGCTGCCGAGGCCGGCACTGCGCCATCCAATTGCCCGTCGCGGTCCAGCGGCAGCTGCGGTTCCAGCTCGGCGATGTCCTTCAACTCAGACAATGGCGGCAGCTCGTCCAATCGCTTGAGGCCGAAGTAATCCAGAAAGCCCTTGGTGGTGCCGAACAGGGCCGGCTTGCCGGGCACGTCGCGGTGGCCCACCACGCGGATCCATTCGCGCTCTTCCAGCGCCTGGATGATGTTGCTGCTCACTGCCACGCCGCGCACCTGCTCGATCTCGCCGCGGGTGATCGGCTGGCGGTAGGCGATCAGCGCCAGGGTCTCCAGCGTGGCGCGGGTGTACTTGGTGCGGCGCTCGGTCCACAGCCGGGCAACCCAGCCATGCACGTCGGCCTTGACCTGGAAGCGGAAGCCGGAGGCCACCTCGACCAGTTCCACGCCACGGTCGGCACAGGCCTCGCGCAGCAGTTCCAGTGCGCGCTCCACGCTGCCGGGCGGCGCCGGCTCGTCTTCCGGAAACAGCCCCAGCAGCTGCGCCAGCGTCAGCGGCTGGCTGCTGGCCAGCAGGGCGGCTTCGATAATGCGGGTGATCAGCGCTTGATCCATTCGATGATCGGCTTCAGATAGGTTCGTTGGCGGCATCGCTGTCGTCGAATTCGCTGGAGAATTGCAACGGCGCATTGGTATTGCCCAACGCCAGCGACTTCACGTAGATCGGCGCCAGCGGCGCTTCCTGCACGATGTCCAGCAACTGCTCCTTGGCCAGTTCGAGCAACGCCAGGAAGGTGACCAGTACGCCGAGCTTGCCTTCTTCGGCAGTGAACAGCGATTCGAAACGGTAGAACTTGCCATCGTCCAGGCGGCTCAGCACATCGCCCATGCGCTGGCGCACACTCAGCGCCTCGCGCTTGATCGCATGGCCGGTAAACAGCTCGGCGCGTTTGAGCACGTCGTACAGCGCCATCAGCATTTCTTTCAATTCCACCGGCGGCGGCAGCTTGACCGCTGCGCGCTCGGGCAGATGCGCCTGCACCGGCGCGCTGTCGCGGCCCATGCGGGGCAGTGTGTCCAGATCCTCGGCGGCTTGCTTGAAGCGTTCGTATTCCTGCAGACGGCGGACCAATTCGGCGCGCGGATCTTCTTCTTCGCCATCCTGGCTGGGAGGGCGCGGCAACAGCATGCGCGATTTGATCTCGGCCAGGATCGCCGCCATCACCAGATATTCGGCTGCCAGTTCGAAGCGCAGCTCCTGCATGACATTGATGTAGTCCACATATTGCCGGGTGATCTCGGCGACGGGGATGTCCAGGATGTCCAGATTCTGGCGGCGGATCAGGTACAGCAGCAGGTCCAGCGGGCCTTCGAAGGCATCCAGGATGACTTCCAGCGCATCCGGCGGGATATACAGATCCTGCGGGATCTGCAGGACCGGTTGCCCATGCACCACCGCCAGCGGCATTTCCTGCTGCTGTGGCGGCGCACTCGTGGCTGGCGGAGTCGCGGCGTGCGCGAGTTCGGAATTCATCAGGTCGACATCGGTCTTACGGTCGCCGGCGGAGGTCTGAGCCGCGCCTGCAGGGCTTTGCCTTGAGTTATTGCGATCAATGTCATGCCTGTGCCGGCACGATCCCACAAATCTACATACGCCAATCCACATGCAAGCAGGCGCCGTGTGGCATGCGGCGACGGAACAGCGAGGAGGTCGTCTACGCGGGCCGGCGGTGGGCAGCGAATCGGTCGTCGGGAAGAGCGTTGAGCCTGGGCCGACGGGCCGCTGCGTCCGGTTGCGTGTGCAGTGGTGCCAAGGGTAATGCGTGCGCGGGGGCGGTGTCCAGCGCCGACGCGGCTAGAATCAGCGCGGTGATCTTCCAGTCTTAGGCGAGGTGGCGTGTGTGGTACGTAATCGAGGGGTATGACCGGCCGGACGCATTGGCGGCACGGCAGCAGGCGCGGCCGGCGCATCTGGCGCGTCTGCAGGAACTTGCGGCCGCCGGGCGATTGCTGGTGGCGGGCCCGTGCCCGGCCATCGACGCCGAAGATCCGGGTCCGGCCGGTTTCAGCGGCAGCGTCGTAATTGCCGAGTTCGACGCTCTGGACGAGGCGCGCGCCTGGGCAGATGCCGACCCCTATGTGGAAGCGGGTGTGTACACGCGCACCGAGGTCCGGCCGTTCCGCCGGGTATTGCCATGAGCCGGGTCGACCAGATCCGCGCAGCGTTGCAGGCGGCACTGGCGCCCACCGAGCTGGATGTCGACGACGACAGTGCGCGGCATGCAGGCCACGCCGGTGCGCGCGACGGGCGCGGGCACTTCAATGTGCGCGTGGTCAGCGCCGCATTTGTCGGCAAGCCGCCACTGGCACGGCACCGTGCGGTGTATGCCGCGGTGGGCGAGATGATGCAGACCGATATTCATGCCTTGTCGATCGAGGCCCTCGCGCCGGGCGAGGTGGGCTGAACGTTGTAGAGCAGGGGATACGGTCGTACCCGAATGCGCGCAGTGTCAGAGGCGCGGGCAACAACGGCAATCGCCTTCACGCCAGCTGAGGTCAGGGCGCGGCCGGCGAGGCCGTGGCAGTGCCGGCGATAGGTGCCGGTCGTGCGACTCCTGGCGAGGCCGGATCGATTCGTTGTTAAGCGTGACCTGCATCGTGCTTGGCTTGTGGACGCATGGGAACATATTTGTTGCGTCGCAGCACATTGCTTCACGCGCTCCTCACCTGCAGCTAGTTGATCTGTAAGCGTTTTCACGCGTGTGAAGATAGGGGTTTACGCCTCTGTATGAAAACGCTTACAGTCCGCGCCAGTTTTGGGAAGTCGGTCGCGGAGGGCGACACGAATGGCCAAGGGTGCGGTCACCATCAAAGATGTCGCTCGGGAAGCGCAGGTCTCCGTCGCAACGGTGTCGCGTGCGCTCAACGGGCACGACAATGTTGCCGGGCCGGTGCGCCAGCAAGTGCTGGAAGTGGCCGAGCGGCTGCGCTACAGCCCGCATGCGGCCGCGCGTAGCCTGAGCAGCCGGCGCTCGCAGACGCTGGGCGTGGTGCTGCCGGACTTGTATGGCGAATTCTTCTCCGAATTGATTCGCGGCATCGACGGCGCGGCGCGTGTGGCGGGCCAGCACCTGCTGGTGTCCAGCTATCACGGCGACCCGGAAGCCCAGGGCAGGGCGCTGCGCTCGATGCGCGGACGCGTCGATGGTTTGCTGGTGCTCTCGCCCTACGCCGAGCAGCCGGGGTTCCTCACCGATAACCTGCCGCAGTCGCTGCCAACGGTGTTGATCAATGCGCACCTGCCCGGTGCCGACTATCCGGTGCTGAGCATCGACGACCACGCCGGTGCCATGGCCATGACCGAGCACCTGCTGCGTGCCGGGCACCGTCGCATCGCCTTCATCGGTGGCCCGGCGCTGAATTTCGACGCGCGCGAACGCCTGCGCGGCTTCCGCGATGCGCTTGCTGCGTTCGGTGCGCAGGCGCAGGGCGTGGAGTATCCGGGCGACTTCGACGAAGCCTCCGGCCACCGCGCCGGGCTGGCGATGCTGGCGGCCGGCGCGTTGCCGGATGCGGTCTTCGCCGCCAACGACATGACTGCGCTGGGCTGCCTGTACGCGTTCGCCCAGGCCGATGTGTCGGTGCCGGGCGACGTGGCGCTGGCGGGTTTCGACGACATTCCGCTGGCCCGTTTTGTCCACCCCGCGCTGACCACCATGCGCGTGAGCATCGCCCGGCTGGGCGAGCAGGCCATGACCCGACTGATGCGCCTGGTCGAAACGCCCGACCGCGACGACGGCATCCGCCAATTGCTCACGCCCGAGCTGGTGATCCGCGCCTCCTGCGGTGCCGGCGAACCGGCTCACTGACCTTTCCGGCCACGCGTCTCTGGGCCGCCGACCCTTTCGCGGGCGTTCTGTCCGCTCCCGCTGCCCCCGCAGCGGCTGTTCCTGCACCACTGCACTGCCACAACAACAATCTGTACCGATCCCTGGAGGGACGACCATGCGCCACCACCACCCACATTCCGCCCGTCCGGCGCGCAAGCTGCTCAGCTGCGCGCTTGCCAGCTGCCTGCTGCTCGGCGCCGCACCGGCTTTCGCACAAAGCACCGCTGCGACCATCCGCGGGCAGGTCACCGTCGATGCTGCGCCTGCCGCCCAGGCGCAGGTCACCGCCACCAATCTGGCCACCGGCCTGACCCGCACCGTGCAGGTCAGCAACGGCGGTTATTCGGTGGGCGGCCTGCCGCCGGGTTCGTACCGCATCGATGTCGCCGCCAATGGCCAGACCAGTTCGCAGAACGTCACCGTGCAGGTCGGCCAGACGGCGACCTTGAACCTGGGCGTCGGTGGCGAAGCCGCCACGGCCGCGGGTGGTAACGCCACCACGCTGGATGCGGTGCAGGTGAAGGCGCCGCCGGTGCTGGTGGAGACGCGCACCTCCGAAAACGCCACCTATATTTCCAACGTGCAGATCCAGAACCTGCCGCGCGCCACGCGCAACTTCCTGGAGCTGGCCGACACCGTGCCCAACGTGCAGTTCACCCGTGAGGCCAACGGCACCACCAAGGTGCGCACCGGCGCGACCTCGGCCGAAGGCACCAATGTCTACATCGACGGTGTCAGCCAGAAGAACTACGTGCTCACCGGTGGCGTGAGCGGCCAGGATTCCAGCCGCGGCAACCCGTTCCCGCAGTCGGCGATCGGCGAGTACAAGGTCATCACCTCCAACTACAAGGCCGAGTTCGACCAGGTCAGCGGCGCGGCCATCGTCGCCTCGTCCAAGTCCGGCACCAACGATTTCCACGGCAGCTTCTTCTGGGACACCAGCAACGACAGCTGGCGCGAAGAAAGCCCGCTGGAGAAGAAGGCCGGCGTGCGCGACGACTTCGAAGAAACCCAGTACGGCGCCACCTTCAGCGGCCCGATCCTCAAGGACAAGGCGCACTTCTTCATCGCCTATGAAGCCAAGGAGTACACCACCCCCAACGTGGTGATCCCCGGCTCGATCTATTCGGACCGCGTCGACCAGTTGCCTGCACAGCTGCAGCCGTTGGTGGTGACCTCCAGCACGCCGTTCAAGGAAGACCTGTACTTCGGCAAGATCGACTGGACCATCGGCGAGAACAACCTGTTCGAGCTGACCGGCAAGTACCGCAAGGAAGACGAGCTCAACGACGTCGGCCGCACCTCGACCTACGAGCACGGCAGCATCAACGGTCAGGAAGAAAAGCGCGCCAACCTGCGCTGGCAGTACAGCGGCGCCAACTTCCTCAACGAGGCCAACCTGAGCTACGAAAGCGCGTTCTGGAACCAGGCGCCGATCAACAACGGCAACGGCTACATCCTCAGCTACGCGCCGGTGCGCGGCAACGAGACCGACATCCTGGCGGCGGGCGCCGGCAGCAGCTTCCAGCGCAAGGGGCAGAAGGGCTGGACCTTCCAGGACGACCTGACCTTGAACAGCCTGGAATGGCATGGCGCGCACACCGTCAAGATGGGCGTGAAGTTCAAGAGCATCGACCTGGATTCGACCCAGTTCAACCCGGCCAACCCGCAGTACTACTACAACATCCTCACCGACGTGCAAACGCCGTACCGCGTGCGCTTCGGTGCGCCGCTGGTGGAAGGTGGCGGCTCGGTGGTGTCCAAGAACAAGCAGTACGGCATCTACCTGCAGGACGACTGGGAAGTCAACGAGCACTGGACCTTGAACCTGGGCGTGCGCTACGACTACGAGCAAACCCCGGCGTTCCTGGATTTCGTGACCCCCTCGGATGTCGCCAGCGCGCTGCAGAACTGGCCCAATCTGCGCAACGCCAACTACAACATCAACGACTTCATCAGCACCGGCAACAACCGCAAGGCGTTCAACAATGCCTGGCAGCCGCGTCTGGGCGCCTCCTACGACCTGTTCGGCGATCAGGCCCACGTGATCTATGGTGGTGCCGGTCGTGCGTACGACCGCAACATCTTCGATTACCTTGCACTGGAGCAGCTCAACAACTCCTTCAAGTCGTATAGCTACTACTTCACCAGCGCCAACAACCCCACTTGCCTGGGCGACCCGTGCACGGCCTGGAATCCGGCGTACAACAGCCAGGATGGCTTGAACACACTCACGGCCAACAGCACCGGCGGTGGCGGACGTGAGGTCTACCTGATCGACAACAACCTCAAGACCCCGTACTCCGACCAATTCAGCATCGGCATGCGCAACATGGTGCCGTTGTGGGGCCAGGACTGGTTCACCGATGTCACCCTGAGCCGCATCGAGAGCCACGACGGTTTTGCTTTCGTGCGCGGCAACCGCCTGCCGGACGGTTCGTTCTTCCAGCCGGGCACCACCTCCGGCGTGCCGACCGACGGCCCGAACGGCTATAGCGCCATCGTGCTGGGCACCAATGGCGTGGAGACCCGCAACAACCAGCTGGCCTTGCAGGTGGAAAAGCCCTTCGACGAAGAGTCCGGCTGGGGCCTGACCGTGGCCTACACCTATTCCGATGCGAAGGAGAACCGTCAGTTCGGCGAGCACTATGCGCTGGACCGCGAACGCATCCAGGACTACGGCTGGCGTGAGGCCGGCGGCATCCCGAAGAACCGCCTGGTGGTCACCGGCATCTACGAGCTGCCGTATGAGATCAAGCTGTCCGGCAAGCTGTCGCTGGCCAGCCAGACCGCGCGCTATGGCCAGAATTGCCTGGCCGGCAACGACCAGTGCCAGATCATCCAGTTCAAGCCGGATGGCACGCTGGGCTACAAGGAATTCAGCATTGCCGCCAATAAAGAGTGGGACACCGGCGGTGGTGTCAAATTCAATGTGCGTGCGGATATCCTCAACGTGTTCAACTGGGTTAATTACGCCACCTTCAACGGCGATACCGGAACATTGCAGGACTTGAACACGGCTTACGGCACACCGACCGGTGTGCTGGCGTCGCCGATGCGCACCTTCCGTCTGGCTTTCGGCCTGAACTGGTGAGGTGCTCGACCGCCCTGGCCGCAACGCCAGGGCGGTCGAACTCGGCGCCTGGATAGGGTAGGTTGGCGTGTCAGATGTAATCGATTACACACGTGGGGGGCGGATGGACAGGGGCAACACGTCGCGATGGTTGACGATTCCACTCTTGCTGGGCGCGCTGGTCGTGGCGTCGTGCAAGCAAGCCGAGGAACCCAAGGTGGCCGAAAAGAAGGCACCGGTGAAAGTCATCCTGGTTGAGGCGCAACTGCCGCCCAAACCGGTCAAGCCGCCGCTGCCGCCGTTGTTTTCGGACATCGAACGCCGCACTTTCCAGTTTTTCTGGGACACCACCAACGAGGTCAACGGCCTGTCTCCGGACCGGTTTCCGTCGCGCCCGTTCGCCAGCATTGCGTCGGTCGGATTCGCGCTGACCGCCTATCCGATCGGCATCGAAAACGGGTGGGTCAGTCGCAATCAGGCGATCGACCGCACCCTGACCACGCTGAAATTCTTCCGCGACGCGCCGATGGGGCCGCAGAAGACCGGCCGGGCCGGCTACAAGGGCTTCTACTATCATTTTCTGGACATGCAGCAGGGCAACCGCTACGACAGCTGGGTGGAGCTGTCGAGCGTGGACACCGCACTGCTGATGATGGGCGTGTTGTTCACCCAGTCGTATTACGACGGCGAGGACCCGCGCGAAAAGGAGATCCGCCAGATCGCCGACACGCTGTACAAGCGCGTGGACTGGCGCTGGCTGCAACAGCGCGCGCCGCTGATCTCGATGGGCTGGTTCCCCGAAAGCGGCTTCATCAACCACGACTGGATGGGCTACAACGAGGCGATGATGCTGTACATCCTCGCCCTGGGCTCGCCGACGCATGGGGTCGATCCGGACGCATGGACCAGTTGGACCCGCACCTACAACAACGACTGGGGCGTGTACCAGGGCCAGGAATACCTGTCGTTCGGCCCGCTGTTCGGCCACCAATACAGCCATGTCTGGATCGATTTCCGCGATATCCAGGACCAGTACATGCGCGAACGCGGCATCGACTACTTCCTCAACAGCCGCCGCGCCACCTTGGCGCAGCGCGACTACGCCATCGATAACCCGATGAAGTGGAAGGACTACGGCGAGAACGTCTGGGGCCTCACCGCCAGCGATGGCCCGCAGAACACCAGCCAGGAATACCGCGGCGAGCAGCGTCAATTCCGCCATTACTCTTCGCGCGGCGCCGGCCTGCGCGAGAATTTCGACGACGGCACCATCGTGCCCTCGGCGGCGATTTCTTCGATCGTGTTCGCTCCGGAAGTGGTGATCCCGGCCACCGAAGAAATGCACAAGCGCTATGGCGATTTCCTGTATTCCAGCTATGGCTTCCTGGATTCGTTCAATCCCAGCTTCAACTACGACATCCCGCTCAAGACCGGGCGCATGGTGCCGGATCGCGGCTGGGTGGCCAGCGACTACATCGCCATCGACCAGGGCCCGATCCTGGCGATGATCGCCAACTACCAGAACGAATTCGTCTGGAACGTGATGAAGAAGAATCCCTACATCCGTGCGGGTCTGGAACGCGCCGGCTTTACCGGCGGCTGGCTCACTCCGGAGGGCGAGCCGCAGCCGGCGCCGCAGAAGGACGAGCAG
Organism: Xanthomonas citri pv. citri; assembly: GCF_000961215.1. Classification (NCBI taxonomy): domain Bacteria; kingdom Pseudomonadati; phylum Pseudomonadota; class Gammaproteobacteria; order Lysobacterales; family Lysobacteraceae; genus Xanthomonas; species Xanthomonas citri. The sequence continues at coordinate 2,691,607 of NZ_CP008998.1, read as the reverse complement.
AAAGCCGCCGCGCGCGCGCTGGGCATGGCCGAATCGCGTGCCGCCGCCGCCCAGGCCCAGCAAGACCCCTCGCAACGCCAAAAACCCGAGTAATCCGTGCGCCTTTTGAAACTGTTGATGTTGGCCGTCGCCTTGTGTGCAGGTGCGACGGGATGCGAACGCTCCGATCCGGGCAAGACCACGGTGCGGTTCTGGGCGATGGGCAAGGAGGCCGAAGTGGTCGCCGAGCTGGTGGCCGATTTCGAAAAGCAGAACCCCACCATCCATGTGGATGTGCAGAACATCCCAATGACCGCGGCGCACGAAAAACTGCTGACCGCCTTTGCCGCCGACGGCCTGCCGGACGTGTGTCAGCTCGGCAACACCTGGCTGCCGGAATTTGCGCTGCTGGATACGCTGGAGCCGATGCAGCCGTACGTGGCGCGCTCCAAGATCGTCGACCCGGCCGATTATTTCCCTGGCGTGTGGGACACCAATCTGGTCGACGGCACGCTGTACGGCGTGCCGTGGTATGTGGACACGCGGTTGCTGTTCTATCGCAAGGACCTGCTGCGCGAGGCCGGCTACAGCCAGATGCCCAAGACCTGGGCCGAGATGGAACAGGTGATGGCCGCGATCAAGCGCAAGGTCGGCCCCGACCGCTACGCCATCCTGATGCCGCTCAACGAATTCGAGCAGCAGTTGTCGTTCGCGCTGCAGCAGGACGACCGCCTGCTGCGCGACCATGACAACTACGGCAATTTCCGTGGCGCTGGTTTCCGCAAGGCGCTGGGCTTCTACGACAACATGTATCAGCAGGGCTGGGCGCCCAAGGTCTCAGAGACCCAGGTCTCCAATGTCTGGTACGAATTCTTCAACGGCTATTACGCGTTCTATCTGTCCGGCCCGTGGAACGTGCGCGAGTTCAAGCTGCGCCAGCCGCCGGGCATGGAAGGCAACTGGGGCACGGCGCCATTGCCGGGGCCCAATGGCCTGGGTGCCGGCATTGCCGGCGGTTCCAGCCTGGTGATCTTCAAGTCCTCGCAACACAAGGACGCCAGCTGGAAGCTGATCGAATATCTGTCGCAGCCGCAGGTGCAGGCGCGTTTCCACGCCATCATCGGCGACCTGCCGCCGCGTCGCAGTACCTGGAAGCTGCCCTCGCTGGCCAACGACGCACTGGCGCATGCCTTCGGCGACCAGCTGGAGCGGGTCAAGGCCACGCCCAAGGTGCTGGAGTGGGAGCGCATCGTGCAGGAAATGCGTCTGGTGACCGAGCGCGTGGTGCGCGGCGGGCAGTCGCACGACGCCGCCGTGCAGGAACTGGATCAACGCGTGGACGAAATTCTGGCCAAGCGCCGCTGGATCTTCGAGCAGGAGGGCGGGCATGTCGGCCCGGCCGGTGACACGGCCCAGCCGGTAGTGAGGCCAGCTGCTGCAGACACCACCGCGCCAGCCGCCGCATCGGACCAGGGAGCCGCACGATGATGAAGCGTAATTCCGTCGCCGGCTGGGTGTTCGCCGCGCCGTCGATCTTGGTGCTGGGCATGTTCTTTGGCGTGCCGGTGTTCGCCGCGCTGGTGCTCAGCGTGACCGACTTCGACCTGTATGCATTGGCCGACAGCAGCCATCTGCGCTTTGTCGGCCTGGGCAACTACATCGACCTGCTGCAGACGCCGCTGTTCTGGAAGTCGCTGTGGAACACCACATATTTCGTGCTGCTGGGCGTGCCGATGTCGATCGGCGTGTCGCTGGGCGCGGCGCTGTTGCTCAACGCCAAGGCCTCGCGCTTCAAGGCGTTGTTCCGTACCGCCTTGTTCGCGCCGGTGGTGACCACGTTGGTGGCGGTGGCGGTGATCTGGCGCTACCTGTTCCACATCAAGTACGGCCTGGTGAACTTCGGCCTGGCCCAGTTGGGGATCGCCCCAATCGACTGGCTGGGCGACCCGCGTTGGGCGATGCCCACCATCATGCTGTTCGCGGTGTGGAAGAACTTCGGCTACAACATGGTGATCTTCCTGGCCGGGCTGCAGGCGATCCCGCAGGATTTGTACGAAGCTGCGCGCATCGATGGCGCTTCACGCTGGAAGCAGTTCGTGCACATCACCGTGCCGATGCTCGGCCCGGTGCTGATGGTGGTCGGCGTGATCACCATTTCCGGCTACTTCCAGCTGTTCGCCGAACCCTACGTGATGACCCGCGGCGACCCGCTGCAAAGCACCGTCAGCGTGCTGTATTTCATGTTCGAGGAAGGCTTCAAGTGGTGGAACCTCGGCCGCGCCTCGGCGGTGGCGTTCCTGTTGTTCCTCATCATTCTGGCGGTGACCACCGTGATGCTGCGCTTTGGCCGCAAGAAGGACCTGATATGAGCCGTGAAGTTGGCCAATCACGCTGGAATGCCGTGCTGATCAACGGCGGCCTGCTGGTGCTGGCGGTGATCAGCCTGGCGCCGCTGCTGTGGATGCTGTCGGTGTCGTTCATGCCCACTGGCGAGGCCAGCCGGTTTCCGCCGCCGATGCTGCCCTCGGCGTTCACCACGGCCAACTATCACGAGCTGTTCGCGCGCACCGGCATGGCGCGCAACTTCGCCAACAGCCTGTTGGTGTCCGGGCTGATCACGCTCGGGTCGTTGCTGGTCAACACCATGGCCGGTTATGCGTTCGCCAAGCTGCAGTTCGTCGGCCGCGAGCGCATCTTCAAGATCCTGATGGCGGCGTTGGTGATCCCGGCGCAGGTGGCGATGCTGCCGCTGTTCCTGCTGATGAAGCAGCTGCATCTGGTCAACAACATCGGCGGGGTGGTGGTGCCGGCGTTGGCCACGGTATTCGGCATCTTCCTGGTGCGTCAGTACGCGCGCAGCATTCCGGACGAATTGATCGAGGCTGCGCGCATCGACGGCGCCAGCGAGATGCGCATCTTCTTCCAGATCGTGTTGCCGATGCTCAAACCGGTGCTGGTCACCTTGACCATCTTCACTTTCATGGGCTCGTGGAACGATTTCATGTGGCCGCTGATCGTGCTGACCGACCAGGAGCACTACACCTTGCCGGTGGCGCTGGCTGCGCTGTCGCGCGAGCACATCATGGACGTGGAATTGATGATGGCCGGTGCAGTGGTGACGGTGATTCCGGTGCTGCTATTGTTCCTGGCGCTGCAGCGTTACTACATCCAAGGTCTTCTGCTGGGGAGTGTGAAGGGGTGAAACCAGTGTTCCTGCGACTGTGTGCCATGGCCGCTTTCGTTACGTCTGCGGGCGCGGCGCAGGCGCAGGAGCGCGTGCTCGACGGCTTCAACGACATCGGTGCCTGGCGCCTGGTGGTGTCCAACCAGGTCAGCGGCTCGCTGCGGCCGGTAGCCACCACCTCCGGTGGGCATGCCTTGTGTCTGGATTACAACTTCAACGGCGTCTCCGGCTATGTCGGCATTCGCCGCAATCTGCCCATCGAGTACCCGGACAATTACCGGCTCGGGTTTGCGTTGCGCGGCGAATCGCCTTCCAACGATCTGCAGCTCAAGCTGATCGATGCCAGCGGCGACAACGTGTGGTGGGTCAACCGCCCCGGCTTTGCTTTCCCCAAGAACTGGACCACGGTCAGCTACCGTAAGCGCAATATCGAAAAAGCCTGGGGCCCAGGTCAGGACAAGCAGCTGCGCAGCAGCGCCGATGTGGAGTTCACCATCTACAACAAGGTCGGCGGCAAGGGCACGGTGTGCTTGGACCGGCTCACGCTCACGCCGCTGCCACCCGAAGACACCTCGCCGCTCCAGGCCAAGGCCATCACCGACACCGCGCCTGCGCTGGAACAGCGCCTGGCCGATGGCAAGCCGGACACGTTCTGGCTCAGCGGCGCGGTCAAGCAACAGACGGTCACGCTGGATCTGGGCAAGGTGCGCGAGTTCGGCGGTGCGGTGGTGCAGTGGGTTCCGGGACTGCAGGCCTCGCAATATGTGGTGCGTTCGTCCAGCGACGGACGGAGCTGGCGCGACCTGCGTACCGTCACTGCCGGCGCGGGCGGCACCGATTGGCTGGCGCTTCCCGATACCGAGGCACGCTACCTGCGTTTCGATCTCAAGGACGGCCCCAACTGGCGCTATGGCATCAAGGAAGTGCAGTTGCAGCCGCTGGCATTCGCCGCAACGCCCAACGACTTCGTCAAGTCGCTGGCCGCGCAGCTACCGCGCGGGAGTTATCCGCGCGGCTTCTCCGGCGAGCAACCGTACTGGACCATCCTGGGCCTGGATGGCGGCACCGAACAGGGCCTCATTGGCGAAGACGGTGCGGTGGAAGTCGGCAAGGGCGGTTTCAGCATCGAGCCGTTCGTAGTGACCGGCGGCAAGGTGTTGCACTGGTCCGATGTCAGCAGCGAGCAAAGCCTGCAGGACGATTACCTGCCGATTCCCAGCGTCGATTGGCACCACGACCTGATGAATCTGCGCGTCACTGCCTTCGTGCAGGGCACCCCCGATCAGGCGCAACTGGTCGCGCGTTACCAACTGCACAACACCGGCAAGGACGCGCGCGAGTTCACCTTGGCGTTGGCCGTGCGTCCGTTTCAGGTCAACCCGCCGGCACAGTTTCTCAACACCCTGGGTGGCATCAGCCGCATCGAGCAACTCGCGGTGGATGGTGGCCAGGTCAGCGTCAACGGCAAGCCGCGGGTGTTCGCTGCACAGCGGCCGGATGCCGGCTTTGCGAGCGCCTTCGACAGCGGCATGGACGTCAGCCATCTCACTGCGGCCACGCCGCCGACAGTCACCCAGGTGAAGGACGAAACCGGGCTGGCGTCGGGCGTGCTGTTGTATCGCTGGAAGTTGGAGCCTGGCCAACGCCGTGAAGTGGCCTTGGTCATTCCGCAAACCGGCGCCGCGCAGCTGCCGGCGGGCTTCGATGCCGACACCGCGCAGCAGCGGGTGGCGCAGCAGTGGCGCAGCAAGCTCGATCGCGTGCGCATCAGTGTGCCGGCCGAAGGCAAGCCGGTGGTCGATACCTTGCGCACCGCGCTGGCGCACATGCTGATCTCGCGCATCGGCCCGCGCCTGCAGCCGGGCACGCGCTCGTATTCGCGTAGCTGGATCCGCGACGGCGCGATGATTTCCGAAGGGCTGTTGCGGCTGGGTCGCGAAGACGTGGTGCGCGACTATGTGGACTGGTTTGCGCCGTATCAGTTCGCCGACGGCATGGTGCCGTGCTGCGTGGACGACCGCGGCAGCGACCCGGTGCCGGAGAACGACAGCCACGGTGAGCTGATCTACAACATCGCCGAGTACTACCGCTATACCGGCGACAAGGCCTTCCTGGAAAAGATGTGGCCGCATGTCACCGGTGCCTACGACTACATGGAAACGCTGCGCGCCAGCGAGCGCACCGAAGAAAACTTCATGCGTAACCCGGCCTTCTACGGAATGATGCCGGTGTCGATCAGTCACGAAGGCTATTCGGCCAAGCCGGTGCATTCGTATTGGGACAACTTCTGGGCACTGCGCGGCTACAAGGACGCGGCGATGCTGGCCGGTGCGCTGGACAAGCCAGAGGAGGTGGCCCGCTTCAGCACCGCACGCGATGAATTCAGCGGCGATCTGATCGCATCGTTGGGTGCGGCGGTGCGTCAGCACAACCTCGACTTCCTGCCGGGTTCGGCGGAACTGGGCGACTTCGATGCGACCTCGACCACCATTGCGTTGGCGCCAGGCGGCGAGCAGCAACGCCTGCCGCAGGATCTGCTGACCAAGACCTTCGAGCGTTACTGGAAGGAATTCTCCGACCGCCGCGACGGCAAGCGCGAATGGAAGGACTACACGCCCTACGAGTGGCGCAACGTGGCCGCATTCGTGCGCCTGGGCTGGCGCGACCGCGCCTGGGACGCGACCGCGTTCTTCTTCAAGGACCGCGCGCCACAACCCTGGAACCAATGGGCCGAAGTGGTCTCGCGCACGCCGCGCACACCGTTCTTCGTCGGCGATCTGCCGCATGCCTGGGTCGCCTCGGACTTCGTACGCTCGGTGCTGGACATGTTCGCCTACGGCCGCGAATCCGATGCCAGCCTGGTCATCGCTGCCGGCACGCCGACGCGCTGGTTCGAAGGCAAGGGGATTGGCATCGCCGAACTGCGCACGCCGTACGGGCGGCTCAGCTACACCTTGCAACGCACCGACAAGCAGTTGGTGCTGCAGTTGCAGCCCGGTCTGATCCTGCCGCCGGGCGGTGTGGTGCTGCCGTGGCCGTATCAGGGCACCCCGGGCAAGGCCACGATCAACGGCGAACCGGCTGAGTGGCAGAACGGCGAATTACGCATCCAGCAGATGCCGGCGAACGTGCAAATCGATGTGCCCAGCGCGGTGCGGCGGGCCGAGCGCACCACGCAATGAGGCAGGCGTGGCGGCTGTCCCGGGCAGCGCCAGCACGGCGAAGTTCCGAACGGCCGCTCATGTTGGTCGCCCTCCTGCTGTTGTCCACCGGCGTGCAGGCTGGACAAGCCGGGCAGGGCGTTTCCTCTGTGCAGCGCGGCAATCGTGATCAGTCAGCGAACGTCGCGCAGTCACCCGCCGCAGCGTCGCGTGAAATGACCCTGGTCACGCTCAACCTGCATCACGATCGCGAAGACTGGCCGGCGCGACGCGCGCATATCGCCAAGGAACTCAAGCGACTGGCGCCGGATGTGATTGCGTTGCAGGAAGTGATCGAGCGCCGCGGCAGCGTGGAAAATCAGGCCGCCTGGCTCGCGCGCAAGCTCGGCTATGACTACATCTTCGCCTCGGTCGATCCGGTCGGCGCCCCCAAACGCTACGGCAACGCCGTGTTGAGCCGCCGCAGGGTGCTCGCCACGCAGCAGCGCCTGCTGCAGCCCCTGGACGATTACCGTGTCGCCGCGCATCTGCAGGTGGATGTCGACGGTCAACCGGTCAACGTCTACGTCACCCATCTCAACGAACGCGCCGACGCACGCGGTACCGGCATACGCACGCGCCAGGTGGCCGATCTGCTGGACTTCATCGCCTCCAACAGCGCACAGGCGCCGGTGGTGATCGCCGGCGATTTCAACACCGCCGCCGACACGCTCGATCTGCAAGCGCTACGCAAGGGCTACGGCGACAGCTACGGCAGCGTACATCGCAATAGCGACGCCACGGTCAGCACCTTGAACATGCACGTCTTCGACAGGCCTGCGCGCATCGATCATGTGTTTTTCCAGCAGAACCGCCTGCTGGCCCGCGAAGCCCGCATCCTGTTCGACACGCCTTATGCCGAAGGCCGCTGGGCATCGGATCACTATGGGGTGTGGGTACGCCTGCAGCTCGCGCCGGAGCATCCAGCAATCAACCGGACGCCGTAGGAGCGCACCTGGGCGCGACAGGGATTTACCGGTAAAGCCTCATCGCGCCCGGGTGTGCTCCTACGAACGGTCTGGATCTGGCGGATTCAGCGCCGCCACGCTCACCCATGCAGACGGTTAAAGATCTGCACCCCGGCCAGCCACACACCGGCCATGCTGCCGAAATTGGTCAGCAGGAATGTCAGCACCACGCGCGAGACGCGGTTGCGGTACCAGCCGCGCAGCGTCTGCGCATCGTCGCGCAGCGATAGAAAATCGCCGTAGGCCGGCTTGCGCATATGCACTTCGACCAGCGCGGCGAATGCACCGGTCGGCACGCTCAGGCGGAATGGTTTGAATGGCGCAACGACCGCGGCGGTGAGAATGCTCAACGGGTGGCTACCCGCCAGCAAGCAGCCGAGCGCGGCCATGCCGCCGGTGTACATGGCCCACTGCAACAACAGGTCCGCGCCCATGCTCAGGCCACCACGCCAGAACCCGATACCGATGCCAGTGATGATCACCGCCAGGATGCCCAGCGTGATCCACGGGATACGCTTGCGCTGCTGCACGTACTCCAGCGATTCGCGCAGCGGGCCGGGGGCAGCGGTGTCCTGTTCCAGATGGCGCGCGAGCCCGGCCAGATGCCCGGCGCCGACTACCGCCAAGATCTCGCGCTGGTCTGCGCCGACTTCTTCACGCAAACGTGTGGCCATGTATTGATCGCGCTCGGCGATCACCGTTTCGTACAGCTCCGGGCTTTCGCTGGCGAAATCGCCGAAGCTTGCCTCCAGCATGTCGCCTTGCTTGAGCTTTTCGATTTCCTCTTCGCCCACCTCGTCGGCAGCGAACAGGCCGCCGAGCAACCCGCCGGCCAGTTTCATCTTGCCGAAAAATCCCAGGCGCCCGGATGCGCGTTTGAAGGTCAGGCCGACCTCGCGATCGATCAGATGCACCGGCAAGCCTTGCGCGCGCGCCAGGTTCACCGCCTCCTTCAATTCCGCGCCCGGTTCGATGCCCAGTTGCTTGGCCAAGCGACGCTGATACGCCGCCAGGGCCAGATTCGCCGCGAACAAGGCCACGCGCCCCTTGCGGATCACCTGTACCAGATCCAGGCGGGCGAGGGCATCGGGATCGCTGAGCGCTTGCAGGCGCTGCGCATCCAGTTCCACCGCCACTGCGTCGTAACGCCCGCTGCCGATCGCCCGTTGCACGGCGGCGACGCTGGCCAGCGACACGTGCGCGGTGCCGAGCAAGGTATAGCGCACGCCGTCGCGTTCGACGATGCGATGCGGCTGGCCGGACAGCGCATCGTCCAGAACGTGGGGGGGCTGCTCAGTCATGGGTCTTTTCATCAGGAGGAGGGGCGGTGTCGCCGGAGCCGAGCGCGCGTTGCATCTGCACGCCGTCCAGCCAGCGGCCGTGTTTGCGGCCGATTCCGTTGAAGACTCCGACCGTGCGAAATCCAAAACGTTCATGCAAGTGTCGCGATGCCAGATTGCCGGCATCGCCAATCACCGCAATCATCTGCCGGAAGCCGCGCTGCTCGCACACCGCGATCAGCTCGCCCAGCAGCGCTTTGCCGATGCCGCGGCCCTGCATCGCTGCGGACAGGTAGATCGAGTTCTCCACCGTCCAGCGATATCCGGCGCGCGCGCGAAATGCGCTTGCATAGGCGTAGCCCGCGACCACGCCATCGAGCTCGGCGACCAGATAGGGGTAGCCTGCATCCACGATCGCGCTGACCCGCGCGCGCATCTCATCGAGCGATGGCGCCCTGTATTCGTAGGTATTGACCCCGGCGACCTGCTCCGCATAGATCGCAGTGATCGCCGGAATGTCCGCATTGCGGACCGCACGCAACTCGAGTGGCATGCGTCAGTCGATGTAGCGCTTGAGCAGATCGCCGTACGCATCGATGCGACGGTCGCGCAGGAATGGCCAAATGCGGCGCACATGTTCGCTGCGTTGCAGGTCGACATCGCAGATCAGTACGGTCGGGTCCTGGCCGGCTTCGGCAATGAACTCGCCCTGCGGCCCCAGCACATGGCTGTTGCCCCAGAACTGGATGCCCGATGCGCCCAGCGGGGAGGGCTCATGGCCGACCCGGTTGCACGACAGTACCGGCACGCCGTTGGCGACCGCATGGCCGCGATGGCTGAGGATCCAGGCATCGCGCTGGCGCTCCTGCTCCGGCTGCTGGTCGTCCGGATCCCAACCGATCGCCGTGGGGTAGAGCAGCAGCTCCGCACCGGCCAGCGCCATCAGGCGCGCCGCCTCCGGATACCACTGGTCCCAGCACACCAGCACGCCAAGGCGGCCCACCGAGGTATCGATCGGCGTGAAGCCCAGATCGCCCGGAGTGAAATAGAACTTCTCGTAGAAGCCCGGATCGTCGGGGATGTGCATCTTGCGGTACTTGCCGAGCAGGCGGCCGTCCTTTTCGAACACCACCGCGGTGTTGTGATACAGGCCGGCCGCGCGGCGTTCGAACAGCGATGCGACCAGCACCACTCCGTGCTGCTTGGCCAGCGCGCTCAGACGCTCGGTGCTGGGGCCGGGAATCGGCTCGGCCAGGTTGAATTCGTCCACCGACTCGTGCTGGCAGAAATACGCACCGTTATGCAGTTCCTGCAGCAGCACCAGCTTGGCGCCCTGCGCGGCGGCTTCGGCCACGCGCGATGCGATGACGGCCAGGTTGGCCTCGGCGTCGCCGTGGTTGCGCTCCTGGATCAGCGCGACGGGAAGGAGATGACGGGTCATGGCAGCATCCAACGTAAGTAACGCACTAAGGTAGCGCGCCATGGCGTAACACCGGCCTGCCGGCCGGAACAGGAGCCACGCGCGGTCTGTGCGGCCGCAACGCAGGCGAGGTTTGCAACTGCGCTCAGGCCGCGAGCAGGCCGGCCGGCAATTGCATGGTCAGGCAATGCAGGCTGCCGTTCTGCCAGATCAGCGCACGGCACGGCACCGGCACGATCTCGTGGTGCGGGAATGCCTGCGCCAGCACCGCCTGCGCGGTTGCATCGGCCGCATCCCCATAGGCCGGCATCAGCACCGCGCCGTTGACGATCAAAAAATTGGCATACGACGCAGCCAGCCGGCGGCCTTCGTCGAGAATGGGCTGTGCCCACGGCAGCACAAATAGCCGATACGGCTGCCCGTCGGCCTTGCGTAGCGCTGCCAGTTCGGCGCCCATCGCCTGCAGCTCGACGTAATGCGAATCGCTGGCCACATCGCAGCCTTGATAGACGATCGCATCCGGGCCGGCAAAGCGCGCCAACGTATCGATATGCGCGTCGGTATCGTCGCCTTCCAGGTAGCCATGATCCAGCCACAGCACGCGCTCCTGCGCCAGCCATGTGGCCAGATCGCTGCTGAGCGATTCGCGCGTGCGCTGCGGGTGCCGCTCATGCAGGCACTTCCAGGTGGTCAGCAGGGTGCCGGCGCCATCGGTCTCGATTGCGCCGCCTTCCAGGGCGAAGTCGACGGTCTCCACCTGCGCCGGCACGAACACCTGTGCGGCATCCAGCGAGCTCACCAACTGATCGTCCAGGCTGGCTTCGAACTTGCCGCCCCAACCGGTGAAACGGAAATCCATCAACCGGAAGCCGGCTTCCTGGCGCAGTGTGATCGGGCCCGAATCGCGCAGCCAGGTGTCGTTGTAGGCGGCGATCACGAAACGCACGCGCGTCATGTCCACCCGCGCCGAACGCAGCCGCGCCTCGGCATAGATCTGCAGGTCGTCGTCGGCCACACAGATGACCACCGGCTCGAAGCGGGAGATCGCCGTGACCAGCGCAATATAGGTTTCTTCCACGTCGGCCAGGCGCTCGGCCCAATCGGTACCGGCATGCGGCCACGCGACCAACACGGCGGATTGGGGTTCCCACTCGGCGGGAAAGCGAAGACGGTCGGTCATGCCAGGCAAATACTCATCTTGGTGTGCGGGCCATCGCCCGCACGTTCAACGATATCCCGCACGTTGATGCGGGCTCTTGCGATCCAGGCGCTGATCGCCGCGCCCGGCCTTCTGACAGCATTGCAGCAACGCATGTCCGGCTGCTGACGGACCCGGTACACCTTGCGATGCGACTCGTACAGCCGGCGTGCGGAGGCGGATGCCAGCACCTGCGGCCGAGCCGTCACCAACGCCTCAGCGGATCGGCGGCTTGGGCCCGATCTCGTTGGCATCGGCCTTGTTGGCCACCACGTCGATCACCTTGCTCTTTTCGAAGTAAACGGTGAAGGCCGGATACACCCAGCGATGGATGGTCGGCCACTGGCGCTTTTGGCCGCCGCGCGGGTCGAGCTTTTCCTGTGGCGCGCCGTAGCGGCCTTCGACCTGGCTCATGCTCTCGCCGCGCAAAGGCAGGGCGGCGGCAGGCTTCTGCTGTGCGCGGTCGACCAGCAGTGTATCGGCCGAAGCAACGGCACTGATCCCCATCAGCGCGATTGCCAGCACGGCTGGCGGCATCACAAACAAACGGTTACGCATGTCATCTACTCCCCAGTGGACAAGATTTCAGATGGTGATTACAGCAAAAAAACGACGCTAGGCGCTGCTGAGACACGGCTGACCTGGCGCCGCCGCGATTGCCCAGGCGCGCCCCGGTGCAGCGGCACCATGTTCTGGCTGGGCGGCGGTCGGCGGCAGATGCGTGTGCCAACCACCGCCGTGAAGCAGCGGCCAAGAAAAAACCGCCCGGAGGCGGCTTTCTCGGGTCTTGCACGCGCCGCAAAGGCTTAGCGCTGACGCGCCTTGAAGCGCGGGTTCGACTTGCAGATCACGAAGACCTTACCGCGGCGGCGGACCACCTTGCAGTCGCGGTGACGGGTCTTCGCAGACTTCAGGGAGGACAGGACTTTCATGGCACACCTCGGCGTAAACGGTTGGATTCGATGGAAGAGTGCCCGCAATCGAGGGTGCACCCGGAATTAAGCCGGCAATTCTAACCGGCTTTTCGTCGTGCTTTCAAGTGGTTGCAGCGCGATCGCGGCGAGCGGCGCTACACTACGGACTGATGACCTTCCGGAAACCTGAATGACCGACCTGTCGCCCGTCCTCACCATCGATGGCCCCTCCGGTGCCGGCAAGGGCACCGTGAGCCGGATCGTGGCCGCCCGGCTGGGCTGGCATTACCTCGATTCGGGTGCACTGTATCGCGCTGTCGGAGTCGCTGCGAGCTGGGCCGACCTGGATGTCTCCGACCCGGCAGCGCTGGTGCGCTGCACCTTCGACACCAAGGTGGAATTCGACGATGCGGGAGAGGCAGGGTTGCGCGTGCTGGTCAATGGCGCAGACGCGACCGGTGAGCTGCGCCTGGAAACTACCGGCGCGCTGGCCTCGGCCATTGCGGCCATTCCCGAGGTTCGCAGCGCCCTGAAGGAGCGCCAACGCGCATTCAGGCGCGCGCCCGGCCTGGTTGCCGACGGGCGCGACATGGGCACGGTGATCTTTCCCGATGCTGCCTACAAGGTGTTTCTGACCGCCAGTGCCGAAGAACGTGCGGGTCGTCGCCATAAACAGTTGATGGAAAAGGGTGTTCCGGTTATCTTTGATGACCTGCTGCGCGAGATCATGGCCCGTGATGCCCGTGATGCGCAGCGGGTGGTGGCGCCATTGCGGCCGGCCGAAGACGCCGTGCTGATCGATACCAGCGGAATGGGAATCGAAGATGTCGTCCAGCGTGTGGTCGGGTTGCTCGCAGGCCGCACGCCGTCGTAAGCGTTTCGCAAGCGGGTTTGCCCCGCCGACCGTAAGGCGTTCCAAAGCTCCGTCGCGCATCCTGCGTGGCGGTTCTATGACTTCCAACCGACTCGCTGTCCGGAGTCGACCAACAGGCTGGGCGGTTCGCATCTGTCGCACTCCGACGATCGGCGCCCGTGTGTTCAACTGAGTAAATTCAAATGACAGAATCTTTTGCAGAACTGTTCGAAGCCAGTCAAGCCAATCTGGCGAAGCTGAAGCCGGGCTCCATCGTCACCGGTACCGTCGTGGAAGTTCGCGGCGACGTGGTGGTGATCAACGCTGGCCTGAAGTCCGAAGGCATCGTGCCGATCGAGCAGTTCCGTAACGACGCTGGCGAGATCGATGTCGGCGTCGGCGACCAGGTCAAGGTTGCCCTCGATTCCATCGAGAACGGCTTCGGCGAAACCGTGTTGTCGCGCGAGAAGGCCAAGCGCGCGATGGTGTGGGACGAGCTGGAAGAAGCGTTGGAAAAGAACGAGACCATCACCGGCCGCATCAGCGGCAAGGTCAAGGGTGGTTTCACCGTGGACATCAAGGATGTCCGCGCGTTCCTGCCCGGTTCGCTGGTGGATGTGCGCCCGGTGCGCGACCCGGCCTACCTGGAAGGCAAGGAACTGGAGTTCAAGCTGATCAAGCTGGACCGCAAGCGCAACAACGTGGTGGTTTCGCGTCGTGCAGTGGTCGAAAGCGAGCACTCGGAAGAGCGCGAGCAGCTGATGGACAAGCTGCAGGAAGGCGCGATCCTGAAGGGTGTCGTCAAGAACCTGACCGACTACGGCGCATTCGTGGACCTGGGCGGTATCGACGGCCTGCTGCACATCACCGACATGGCCTGGAAGCGCGTGCGCCATCCGTCCGAAGTCGTCAACGTCGGCGACGAGCTGGACGTGCGCGTGCTGAAGTTCGATCGCGAGCGTAATCGCGTCAGCCTCGGCCTGAAGCAGCTGGGCGAAGATCCGTGGGACAACATCGCGCGTCGTTACCCGGCCAACAGCCGCGTGTTCGGCAAGGTCTCCAACGTCACCGATTACGGCGCATTCGTCGAGATCGAGCCGGGCGTCGAAGGCCTGGTGCACGTCTCCGAGATGGATTGGACCAACAAGAACGTCAACCCGTCCAAGGTTGTGCAGGTGGGTGACGAAGTCGAAGTGATGGTGCTGGATGTCGACGAGGAGCGTCGCCGCATCTCGCTGGGCATGAAGCAGGTCGCCGCCAATCCGTGGGAAACCTTCGCTGCCACCCACAAGAAGAACGACAAGGTGTCCGGTCAGATCAAGTCGATCACCGACTTCGGCATCTTCATCGGCCTGGACGGCGGCATCGACGGTCTGGTGCACCTGTCCGACATCAGCTGGAACACCACCGGCGAAGATGTCGTGCGCAACTACAAGAAGGGCGACACGCTGGAAGCCGTCGTGCTGGCAGTGGACCCGGAACGTGAGCGCATCAGCCTGGGCGTCAAGCAGCTGGAGCAGGACCCGTTCGGTCAGTACATGGCGTCCAACCCGAAGGGTTCGAAGGTCGAAGGCGTGGTCCGTGAAGTGGATGCCAAGGGCGCCACGATCGACCTGGCCGATGGCATCGAAGGCTACGTCGCTGCACGCGACATCGCCAACGAGCGCGTCGACGATGCGACCCAGCACCTGAAGGTCGGCGACAAGATCGAAGCCAAGTTCGTGGGTATGGACCGTAAGGGCCGCACCCTGCAGCTGTCGATCAAGGCCAAGGACGATGCCGAAATGCGCGAAACGTTGGAGGACTATCAGTCCGCTTCCGCATCGGGCGGCATGACTCAGCTGGGCGCGCTGCTGCGTGCGCAGTTGAACAACAACAAGTCCGAGTAAGCGCGTAGCGCTCGCAAGAGCGTAATGGATCGGCCCGGGCTTGCCCGGGCCGATTCCGATGTGTCAGTCGAAAAAAGCAAGTCTTCCCATGACCAAGTCCGAATTGATTGAAATCCTGGCGCGACGCCAAGCGCATCTGAAGTCGGACGACGTAGATCTGGCAGTCAAGTCGCTGCTGGAAATGATGGGGCAGGCCCTCTCCGACGGTGATCGGATCGAAATTCGCGGGTTCGGCAGTTTTTCGCTGCATTACCGTCCGCCACGGTTGGGACGTAATCCCAAGACCGGCGAGTCGGTCGCGCTGCCGGGCAAGCATGTTCCCCACTTCAAGCCGGGCAAGGAATTGCGTGAGCGCGTGAGCTCCGTGGTGCCTGTGGATGTGGCCGATACGGCAGACTGAAGCCATTCTGGCGCTGCGTTTATGTCGTCTCGGTTAAGCTAGTTCGCTTCCCGACGGAGTCTCGCCATGAAGGTGCTTCGCTTGCTGGTGATGTTGGCCTTCCTGCTGGTCGGTCTGATCATTGGTGCGGTCAATTCCCAGGATGTCACGCTCGATTTCCTGTTCTCCAGCGTGCATACCAGTTCGGTCGTCGCGATCATCGTCGCGCTGCTGGTCGGTGTGTTGATCGGTGCCGGCATGGTGCTGGTCAGCGTGGTCATTCCCCTCTATTCCAAACTGCGCCAGGCCAACAAGGCTGTTGCGGTCAGTCGCGCCGACGCCAGGCCTGTCACGCCTGCGACCGTCGAGCCGCGCCCCATCGATGGACTGTAACGACGTATGGACTTTCTGACCGAGTGGATCTGGTTCTTCCTGTTCGTGCCGCTGGCTGCCCTGGGTGGATGGATCGTCGGCCGTCGTGGCGGTCAACGTCATGGCGACACGCAGGTCAGTCGTCTTTCCAGCACGTATTTCCGCGGGTTGAACTATCTGCTCAACGAACAGCCGGACAAGGCGATCGAGCTGTTTTTGCATATCGCCGAACTGGACAAGGAAACCTTCGAGACCCAGGTCGCGTTGGGGCATCTGTTCCGTCGCCGTGGTGAAGTGGACCGCGCGATCCGCCTGCATCAGGGCCTGGTGCAGCGTGGCGACCTGACCGATCAGCAACGCGTCCAGGCGTTGCTGGCGCTCGGCGAGGACTATATGAAGTCGGGTCTGCTGGATCGTGCCGAAACGGTCTTTACCGAATTGGCGCAACTGGACCAGCGCGCGCCGCAGGCGCTGCGCCACCTGATCGGCATCTATCAGGCCGAGCGCGATTGGGAAAAGGCGATCGACAACGCCACCCGCTATGAAGAAGTGACCGGCGAGCCGATGGGCAAGCTGATCTCGCAATTCGAATGCGAACTGGCTGACCGCTATCGCGGCCTGGGCAAGACCGACGATGCGCTACAAGCGATCGCGCGTGCCTACCAGGCCGATGGCACCTCCGTGCGCGCCGGCATTCTGGAAGGACGCATCGAAGCCGAGCGCGGCCACGACGAAGCGGCGGTGCGCGCTTTCGAACGTGCTGCCCGGCATGATCCGGAATACCTGCCCGAGATCATTCCCGCATTGATGGCCGCGTATCGACGGGTCGGCGATATCGCCGGCGCACGCAACTTCCTGTCGGAGATGACCGAGCACTATCGTGGCATTGCGCCGGTGCTGGCGCTGACCCAGTTGATGGAAGCCCAGGATGGCGTCGCACCTGCGCTGGCCTATCTTGGCCGCCAGCTCAAGGATCGCCCGTCGGTGCGTGGTGAGTCGGCGTTGATCGACCTCACCCTGGCTGAGGGGAGCGACCCGGTCGGCACCTTGCAGGACCTCAAGCACATCACCGACCAGTTGCTGGTGCGCAATCCGAGCTACCGATGCACACGCTGCGGCTTTGGTGCCAAGACGCATCACTGGCAATGCCCGAGCTGCAAGGAATGGGGTACGGTCAAGCCGCTGTTGAACTACGCGGTGGTCTGATGGTGTGGCTGTGGTGCGTGCTGCACCTGCTGGTCGCGGCACTGGGGACCTGGGGGCTGCGGCGCTATGCCTTGCACCGCCGCCTGCTCGATCATCCCGGTGAACGGCGTAGCCACGTGGTGGCAACCCCGCGCGGCGGCGGCATGGCGATTGTGGCGGCGATCTTGCTGGGCTGCGTTGCAGCTTGCGCGCTATGGCCGACATCTCGGCTGACGGTCTGCTGGTTCGCGGCGGGCTTGGTCGCAGTGGCCGGGGTGGGCTGGTGGGACGACCACCGTCCGCTTTCGGCAAGGCTGCGGTTCTCGATCCACCTGGCTGCCTCGGTGGCATTGGGCGCCTTGGTCTGGCATGGCACAGGCAGCGTGTGGGATGGAGTGCTGACTGCCGCTGCGTCCGTGATGTTGATCAATGTCTGGAATTTCATGGATGGCATCAACGGTCTGGCCAGCACCCAGGCGGCATTGGCCGCCCTGGGATTCTCGCTGGTAGCGCCTGTCGGTTGGTCGTGGGCAGGTCTGGCGGTTGCCGCAGCGTGCCTCGGGTTTGTGCCGTTCAACTTCCCACGTGCGCGCATCTTCATGGGCGATGGCGGCAGCGGTGCGCTCGGCTATGTGCTGGCGGCGCTATTGGCGCTGAACGTCGCAGGTGGTCAGGTGAGCTGGTGGATCAGCTGGCTCCCGTTGACGGCCTTTCTTGTAGACGCCGGCTTCACACTGCTTGCTCGCATGCTCTCCGGGCAACGCTGGTGGGAGCCGCATGCCCAGCACGTGTACCAACGACTGGCGCGTCGTCTTGAGACGCACGTTCCGGTAACGGGCGTTTATTTCGCTTTCAGCCTCATTGCCGTCTGCTTGTACCTGTTAATCCGTCATGATCCGTTCTGGCTGCAGGTGTCCGGCGCGCTGGTATGGGGCATGGGCGCCACTGCGATCTGGCATTTTCTGCGCGATGGATTGCGCAATTCCTGACTAATGGACTTTTATGATTTCCTGGCGTGACCGTTTGACCAAGGCGCTGCCGCAGATAGCGGTCGTGGTACATGACCTGCTGATGGTGTGGGTGTGCTGGCAGCTGCTGCATGCCGGCCGCTACTCGATGCTACGCGACGCGCCGAATCTGCCGCTGTGGGACTGGCGCACAGCGGTGGTGTTGGTGGCGCAGGGCCTGGTGTTCTGGAAGATGGGGTTGTACCGCGGGTTGTGGCGCTTCGCCTCGGTGCCGGACCTGTGGAACATCTTCAAGGCGAGTTTTCTTGGACTCGTCGCAATCGTGCTGGCGCTGGCGTACGACCGTCTGGATGGCGTGCCGCTGTCGGTGCTGGTGGTCTATCCATTTGCGTTGTCGGCGCTACTTGGCACGCCGCGTCTGCTGTATCGCGCATGGAAGGATTATCAGATTGCGCACTCCGGCGATGCCGCGCAGCGCGTGCTGATCCTTGGCGCTGGTCGGGCTGCTGAAGGGTTGGTGCGCGATCTGCGTCGCACCGGCGCATTTGTGCCGGTCGGGTATTTGGACGACGCCAATAACCTGCATGGGGCCAAGATCCAGGGTCTCAATGTGCTGGGCAATCTGGATCAGGCCGCCGCCATTGCCAAGGAGACCGCCGCCAAATTGCTGGTGATCGCAATCCCGTCGCTGGACGCCTCCGGCATGCAGCGCGTCGTGGCGATCTGCGAAAGCACCGGCCTGCCGTTCCGCATGGTGCCCAAGCTGATCAACGTGCTGGAGGGGCGCTCGTTGCCGGGCGAGTTGAAGGAGGTCGCGATCGAGGACCTGCTCAACCGCAAGCCGGTCACGCCCGACTGGCGCCTGATCCGCGACTGGCTGACCAACAAGACCGTGATGGTGACCGGCGCCGGCGGCTCGATCGGTTCGGAAGTCTGCCGCCAGTGCGCGCGCCACGGCGCGCGTCGGATCGTGCTGCTGGAAATCGACGAGCTGGCGCTACTGACCATCGACTCGGATCTACGCCGGCTGTTCCCGGATATCGAGGTGGTGCGAGTGTTAGGCGATTGCGGCGACCCGGCGGTCGTGGCGCATGCGTTGAACACTGCCACGCCGGACGCGGTCTTCCATGCAGCCGCGTACAAGCAGGTGCCGTTGCTGGAAGAGCAGTTGCGCGAGGCGGTGCGCAACAACGTCCTGGCGACCGAGAACGTGGCGCGCGCCTGCCAGCGTGCACGTATCGAAACCTTCGTCTTCATCTCCACCGACAAGGCGGTCGAGCCGGTCAACGTGCTGGGCGCAAGTAAGCGCTATGCAGAAATGATCTGCCAAAGCCTTGACGCGCGCGATGCGCCGACGCGCTTCATCACCGTGCGCTTCGGCAACGTGCTGGATTCGGCCGGCAGCGTGGTGCCGTTGTTCCGCGAACAGATCCGCCAGGGCGGCCCGGTAACCGTGACGCATCCGGATGTGACGCGTTACTTCATGACCATCCCCGAAGCCTGCCAGTTGGTCATCCAGGCGGCTGCATCTGCGTCGCATGGTGCGATCTATACACTGGACATGGGCGAGCCGGTGCCGATTCGACTGCTTGCCGAGCAGATGATCCGTCTGGCCGGCAAGCAGCCAGGCAAGGACGTGGCGATTCTCTATACCGGCCTGCGTCCGGGCGAGAAGTTGCACGAGACGCTGTTCTATTCCGACGAGGCCTATCGCCCCACCGCGCACCCCAAGATCCTGGAGGCCGGTGTGCGCGAGTTCTCGCATGAGCAGGTGCTGCAGCTGGTGATGCGCTTGCGCGAGGCCGTTAACCGCTACGACATCAAAGCGATGGAGACTGTATTGGGCAGCCTGATGCCGGATTTCGCGGCTGCTCGACGGAAAGTCGACGCGCGATCTGATACGGTCGTTCCATTCCCCGCACGTGAGGTCAGAAGACTGTAATGAGCCAGCGTATTCGCAAGGCCGTATTCCCCGTCGCAGGTCTTGGGACCCGCTTTCTTCCGGCAACCAAGACAGTGCCGAAAGAAATGCTGCCAATCATCGACAAGCCATTGATTCAGTACGCCGTCGACGAAGCCATCCAGGCTGGTTGCGATACGCTGATCTTCGTGACCAACCGCTATAAGCACTCCATCGCCGACTACTTCGACAAGGCCTATGAGCTCGAGCAGAAGCTGGAGCGTGCAGGCAAGCTGGAGCAGCTGGAGCTTGTGCGCCATGCGCTGCCGGACGGCGTTCGCGCCATTTTTGTGACGCAGGCGGAAGCGCTGGGTCTGGGTCATGCAGTGCTGTGTGCCAAGGCCGTTGTCGGTAACGAACCGTTCGCGGTGTTGCTGCCGGACGATCTGATGTGGAACCGCGGTGATGCTGCGCTGACCCAGATGGCCAACGTGGCGGAAGCCTCGGGCGGCAGCGTGATCGCCGTGGAAGACGTGCCGCACGACAAGACCGCCAGCTACGGCATCGTTTCCACCGACGCATTCGACGGCCGCAAGGGCCGCATCAACGCGATCGTCGAAAAGCCCAAGCCGGAAGTCGCGCCAAGCAACCTGGCCGTGGTCGGTCGTTACGTGCTGAGCCCCAAGATCTTCGACCTGCTCGAAGCCACCGGTGCAGGCGCAGGCGGCGAAATCCAGCTCACCGATGCGATCGCCGAATTGCTGAAGGAAGAGCAGGTCGATGCCTTCCGCTTCGAGGGTCGCCGTTTCGATTGCGGCGCGCATATCGGCCTGATCGAAGCCACCGTGCATTTTGCGCTCGAGCACGAAAAGCATGGCGGCCCAGCGAAGGAAATCCTGCGCGAAGCACTGGCCCAGGCCGACGTGCGCGGCTGATTGTTGCCTGATCGCTGTTTCTACGAACGACGCCAGCTGGCGTCGTTCGTCGTTTGGGAGCTTGTCGTACGCGTTGTCGCGTCTGCAGAGCTCGGCTTGGCAACGCCAAGCGCGGGCAAAGATGCGCACCCTGATGCAGGCCGAGGCCGCGCCGGTGCCGCTAGAATCCGGGCATGAGCCAACCTGCCGAATCCAGTGAACTGATCAACGTGGTGGTGCTGCTCGGCGCTGCCGTGGTTGCGATCCCAGTGTTCCGTCGTCTCGGCCTGGGCTCGGTGTTGGGTTATCTGGCAGCGGGACTTGCCATTGGTCCGTTCGGGTTGGGCCTGTTCAACGCGCCGCAGGCCATCCTGCATGTGGCCGAGTTGGGCGTGGTGATGTTTCTGTTCGTGATCGGGCTGGAAATGCGCCCCTCGCACCTGTGGAGTTTACGCAAGGAAATCTTCGGACTTGGCGCGCTGCAGATCGCGGTTTGCGCGCTGGCGTTGACCGGCGTCGGCATGTTGCTCGGCTTTGCGCTCCCGGTGGCCTTCGTGGCGGCGTCCGGTTTTGTGCTGACCTCCACCGCGGTGGTGATGCAGTTGTTGGCCGAGCGCGGTGACGTCGCCTTGCCGCCGGGGCAGAAGATCGTGGCGATCCTGCTGTTCGAAGATCTGTTGATCGTGCCGTTGCTGGCGATCGTGGCCTGGATGGGGGCCAGCGGCGACCCGCAGGCCGCATCGCAGCGTTGGCAGGGCATCGGCATCGGTCTGGCCTGCATCGTTGGCTTGCTGGTAGCCGGGCGTTGGCTGCTCAATCCGTTGTTTCGCATCCTGGCTGCCTCCAAGGCGCGCGAGGTGATGACCGCTGCCGCGTTGCTGGTGGTGCTGGGCGCGGCACTGTTGATGCAGGTGGGCGGGCTGTCGATGGCGATGGGCGCCTTTCTGGCCGGCGTGCTGTTGTCGGAATCCACATTCCGGCATCAGATCGAAGCGGATATCGAACCGTTTCGCGGCATCCTGCTGGGGCTGTTTTTCCTGGGTGTCGGCATGAGCCTGGATCTGCGCGTGGTTGCGGCCGATTGGCGCTTGATCGCGTCGGGCGTGCTGGCCTTGATGGTGGGCAAGGGCGCGTGTATCTATGGCGTGGCGCGGCTGATGCGTAGCGACCATCGCCAGGCGCTGGACCGTGGCGTGCTGATGGCGCAAGGCGGCGAGTTCGCATTCGTGCTGTTTGCCGCCGCGTCGGCATCGGGCGTCATCAATGCCCAAGTCAATGCCAGCCTGACCGCCATTGTGGTGTTGTCGATGGCACTGACGCCGTTGTTCGTGCTGCTGCAACGGCGGCTGACGCCTGCGGCGGCGGTCTCGCTGGATGGCGTGGAAGCAGCCAGTGGCCAGACCGGCAGCGTGTTGATCATCGGCTTCGGGCGCTTCGGGCAGGTGGCCAGTCAGTCGCTGCTGGCGCGCGATGTGGATGTGACCATCATCGATAACGACATCGAGATGATCCAAAGCGCGGAAGAATTCGGTTTCAAGATCTACTACGGCGACGGCACCCGGCTCGATGTGTTGCACGCCTCCGGCGCACACAGCGCACGTGCGATTGCGGTGTGCGTCGACAATCAAGAGGCAGCTAATCGCATCGTCGAGCTGGCAACGCGAGAGTTTCCGCATGCCAAGCTGCTGGTGCGTTCGTACGACCGCCAGCATTCGCTGCAGTTGGTCGCGGCGGGAGTGGATTACCAGATCCGCGAGACCTTCGAGTCGGCGGTGATCTTCGGCAAAGTGGCGCTGGTGGAGCTGGGTGTGGACGAGGACGAAGCCGGCATGATTTCGCGTGAGATCCGCCGCCGCGATGCAGAGCGTTTCGAACTGGAGATCGCTGCCGGCGATGCACGCGCCGGTGCCAGGCTGATGTATGGCAACACCGTGCCGACCGCACCCCGGCCCACGCCGTTCACGCGGCCGCGTCGCGGAAGTCGCACGCTGAATCCCGATGCGGTACCGCAGGCTGGGCAAGTAGAGACGCAGACGCGCGACTAGAGCGTGCGCTCCGGCTTCTCAGCGCGCCCATCTCCAGTCACAGATTGCTCCGGACATCTTGGCAGGCGCGCTCGCCGATGCCTGCCTAGCCATGCTTGCGCTGGGCGGCGGCGAAGGCTTCCAGTTGCTCGGGCGTGGCATCTCTTTGATGCTGCTGTTTCCACTGGGCAAATGGCATGCCGTAGACGGCTTCGCGCGCCTGCTCCTTGGTCATGGCCCGGCCTTGCGCTTCGGCCGCTTCGCGGTACCAATCGCCCAGGCAGTTGCGGCAGAAGCCGGCGAGAATCATCAGGTCGATGTTCTGCACGTCGGCGCGTTCCTGGTTGAGATGCTGCAGCAGACGGCGAAATGCTGCCGCTTCGATCGAAGTAGTGCTCGAATCGGTGCGTGAGGTGGTGTCGGTCATGGCGGAATCGGGGACAATAGACGGCCTTCGACTCTACACCTGACGCCCCATGACCGCTTCTGCGCCAGCTGCCTCCGCTTCGGCCCGCCTTCTCGATGGTCGCCGCATTGCCGAGGAATTGCTCGACGGATTGAAGCTGCGGGTGGACGCGCGGGTGGCGGCCGGCAAGGCGCGCCCCGGGCTGGCGGTGGTGCTGGTCGGTGGCGATCCGGCATCGTCGGTGTATGTGCGCAACAAACGGCGCGCGGCCGAGAAGGTCGGCATCGAAGCCTTCGATTACGACCTGCCGCAGGGCACCAGCGAAGCCCAGTTGGCGTCGCTGATCGATGAGCTCAATGCCGATCCCAAGATCCACGGCATTCTGATCCAGCTGCCGCTGCCGGGCATTCCCGATGCCAACCGGCTGATTCAGCGCATCGACCCGCGCAAGGACGTGGACGGATTCCATCCGCAGAATGTCGGGCATCTGGCCTTGCGCGAATTCGGGCTGCGCCCGTGCACGCCGCGCGGCATCGTGACCTTGCTCGGCCACACCGACCAGCCGGTGCGCGGCCGCAATGCCACCATCGTGGGCGTGAGCAATCACGTTGGCCGGCCGATGGGGCTGGAGCTGTTGATCGCCGGCTGCACGGTCACCAGTTGCCACAAATTCACCCCGCCCGATGTGCTGGAAGCCAGCGTGCGCAATGCGGACATCCTGGTGGTGGCAGTCGGCCGCCCGGGGCTGATTCCGGGCGAATGGGTCAAGCCGGGCGCGGTGGTGATCGATGTCGGCATCAACCGGCTCGATGATGGCCGCCTGGTGGGCGACGTCGGCTTCGACGCCGCCGCGCAGCGCGCGGCCTGGATCACCCCGGTGCCGGGCGGGGTAGGGCCGATGACGGTGGCCACGCTGATGCAGAACACCATCGAGGCCGCTGATGCGGCCGGGATTCAGGATTCGGGATTCGGGATTCGTTAAAGGCAACGGCGAAGTGCCTGCATCGGCTGATCCGGATCGCATCCGAGATCGGCCGGCAATCGGCAAACAGGCAAACGGTGAGCGGTGCAACGCGACGTTGTTGCGAATCCCGAATCACGGCTCCCCAATCCCGGCCCCAATGCGTTAAAATGCCGCGCTTCCCCAAACTCGGGTCCGCCGATGCTACGCATCCAGGCTGAAGCTCTTACCTACGACGACGTCTCGCTCGTCCCCGCTCACTCGATGGTCCTGCCCAAGGACGTCAGTCTGGAAACCCGGCTGACGCGCGACCTGCGCCTGAAACTGCCGATTCTGTCGGCGGCGATGGACACAGTGACCGAACACCGTCTTGCGGTGGCCATGGCCCAGCTGGGCGGCATCGGCATCATCCACAAGAACCTGACCCCGCAGCAGCAAGCCGGCGAAGTGGCGCGGGTCAAGAAGTTCGAATCCGGCGTGATCACCGAGCCGTTCACCGTCAGCCCGGACACGACCATCGGCGAAGTGCTGGCACTGACGCGCGCGCGCAACATCTCCGGCGTGCCGGTGGTGGATGGCAGCGAACTGGTCGGTATCGTCACCAGCCGCGACATGCGCTTCGAAAAGAAGCTCGACGATCCGGTCCGCCACATCATGACCAAGAAGGACCGCCTGATCACCGTGCGCGAAGGCGCCAGCGATGAGGAAGTGCTCGAGCTGCTGCATCGCAACCGGATCGAAAAGGTCTTGGTGGTGAACGACAGCTTCGAGCTGCGCGGTCTGATCACGGTCAAGGACATCCAGAAGAAGACCGATAACCCCAATGCCGCCAAGGACAGCGCCAAACGCTTGCTGGTGGGCGCGGCGGTGGGCGTGGGCGGCGATACCGAGCAGCGCATCGAGCTGCTTGCCGCGGCCGGCGTGGACGTGGTGATTGTCGATACCGCGCATGGCCATTCGCAGGGCGTGATCGATCGCGTGGCGTGGGTCAAGAAGACCTATCCGCAGCTGCAGGTGATCGGCGGCAACATCGTCACCGGCGATGCGGCATTGGCATTGATGGATGCCGGCGCGGACGCGGTCAAGGTTGGCGTGGGCCCGGGTTCGATCTGCACCACGCGTGTGGTTGCCGGCGTGGGCGTGCCGCAGATCACTGCGGTGGATATGGTGGCCGAGGCGCTGCAGGACCGCATTCCATTGATTGCCGATGGCGGCATCCGCTATTCCGGCGATATCGGCAAGGCGCTGGTGGCCGGTGCCTCGACGGTGATGGTCGGCGGCTTGTTGGCCGGTACCGAAGAAGCACCGGGTGAGGTCGAACTGTTCCAGGGCCGTAGCTACAAGAGCTACCGCGGCATGGGTAGCCTGGGTGCGATGGAGAAAGGGTCCAAGGACCGCTATTTCCAGGATGCTTCCGATGCTGACAAGCTGGTTCCCGAAGGCATCGAGGGCCGCGTGCCGTATCGCGGGCCGGTCGGCGGCATCATCCATCAGCTCATCGGTGGCCTGCGTGCGACCATGGGGTATGTGGGCTGCGCCACCATCGAAGAAATGCGCAGCAAGCCCAAGTTCGTCAAGATCACCGGCGCCGGTCAGCGCGAAAGCCACGTCCACGACGTGCAGATCACCAAAGAGCCGCCGAACTATCGCGCCGGGTAACCGGGAATGGGGAATCGGGAATCGTAAGAGCCCGCCGCTTCCTCGTCCGATAGCGGCCGGCGCCGCGTTTGCTGTTGCGATTCCCTCATCCCGATTCTCGATTCCCGGCTCTCAATGACCAACATCCATACCGACAAGATCCTCATCCTCGATTTCGGCGCGCAGTACACCCAGCTGATTGCGCGGCGTATCCGCGAGATCGGGGTCTATTGCGAGATCTGGGCATGGGATCACGATCCGTCGGAGATTGCCGGTTTCGGTGCCAAGGGCATCATCCTGTCCGGCGGCCCGGAGTCGACCACGTTGCCTGGCGCACCGGTCGCGCCGCAGGAAGTGTTCGATAGCGGCCTGCCGGTGTTCGGTATCTGCTACGGCATGCAGACGCTCGCCGCGCAGTTGGGTGGTGCCACCGAAGCCGCCGATCAGCGCGAATTCGGCCATGCCGAAGTGGATGTGGTGGCGGCAGATGCCTTGTTCGCTGGCCTCACCGACCATGCCGGCGCTTCGCGCCTGAATGTATGGATGAGCCATGGCGACCACGTGTCGCAGGTGCCGCCGGGCTTCACCATTACCGCCACGACCGACCGCATCCCGGTGGCGGCCATGTCCAACGAAGCCAAGCGCTGGTACGGCGTGCAGTTCCATCCGGAGGTGACGCATACCTTGCAGGGCCAGACCTTGCTGCGTCGCTTCGTGGTGGATGTCTGCGGCTGCCAGACACTGTGGACTGCGGCCAACATCATCGAGGACCAGATCGCGCGCGTGCGCGAACAGGTGGGCGACGACGAAGTGATTCTCGGGCTGTCCGGCGGCGTCGATTCGTCGGTGGTTGCCGCGCTGCTGCACAAGGCGATCGGCGACAAGCTCACTTGTGTGTTCGTCGATACCGGCTTGCTGCGTTGGCAGGAAGGCGACCAGGTGATGGCGATGTTCGCCGAGCACATGGGCGTCAAGGTGATCCGCGTCAACGCGGCCGACCGCTATTTCGCCAAGCTGGAAGGCGTGCGCGACCCGGAAGCCAAGCGCAAGATCATCGGCAACCTGTTCGTGGAGATCTTCGACGAAGAATCCAACAAGCTGGCCAATGCCAAGTGGCTGGCGCAGGGCACGATCTATCCGGACGTGATCGAGTCGGCCGGCAGCAAGACCGGCAAGGCGCACGTGATCAAGAGCCACCATAACGTCGGCGGCCTGCCCGAGCATATGAAGCTGGGCCTGGTCGAGCCGCTGCGCGAACTGTTCAAGGACGAAGTGCGGCGCCTGGGCGTGGAGCTCGGCCTGCCGCGCACCATGGTGTATCGCCATCCGTTCCCGGGCCCTGGCCTGGGCGTGCGCATCCTCGGCGAAGTCAAGCGCGAGTACGCCGAGCTGCTGGCCAAGGCCGATGCGATCTTCATCGACGAACTGCGCAAGGCCGACCTGTACGACACCACCAGCCAGGCGTTCGCGGTGTTCCTGCCGGTCAAGTCGGTGGGCGTGGTCGGCGACGCGCGCGCCTACGAATGGGTGATCGCACTGCGCGCGGTGGAAACCATCGATTTCATGACCGCGCACTGGGCGCACCTGCCGTACGACTTCCTCGGCACGGTGAGCAACCGCATCATCAACGAACTGCGCGGCGTTTCGCGGGTGGTCTACGACATCTCCGGCAAGCCGCCGGCGACGATCGAGTGGGAGTGATTCGACGTCTGGCAACGACTGGCACCAAGTAGCACTGAAACACAGCTAAGCCCGCGTAACTGCGGGCTTTCTTTTGATTTCGTCTGGCACTCGCCGGCAATCTTTGGCATCTGCAAGCACCATTTTTTCATGGCATGATGAATGGCATTGAGCGCTTAGATACCATGAGATGCTGCCAATACCATGTGGCAATCTTCATGGCTATCATGGTACTAGATCTTCATAAGTATTTGATTTCATTTATTTTTTGCGCAAAATTTGGCTGAATCTGGATCATGGTATATGAGCCGAATGAGGGCGAAGAACATGCTTACCGATACCAAGCTGCGTAACCTCAAGCCGAGGGATAGGCTCTACAAGGAGAACGACCGTGATGGCCTCTATGTGGCCGTCACGCCTGCAGGTGCGATCTCGTTTCGCTATAACTATTCGATCCATGGCCGGCAGGAGACCATCACTTTCGGCCGCTACGGTGTTGGCGGAATTACCCTTGCGGAAGCCCGAGAGCGGCTCGGGGAAGCCAAGAAGATGATCGCGGCCGGGAAGTCGCCGGCCAAAGAGAAGGCGCGAGACAAGGCACGCGTTAAGGATGCGGAGACCTTTGGGGCATGGTCGGAGAAGTGGCTGCGCGGCTACCAGATGGCTGACTCCACACGAGACATGCGCCGCTCGGTCTACGAGCGCGAGTTAAAGCCGAAATTCGGCAATCAGAAGCTGGTGGAGATCACCCATGAGGACTTGCGCGCGCTCACCGATGCCATCGTGGAGCGCGGCGCGCCGGCCACCGCAGTACATGCACGTGAGGTGATGTCGCAGGTCTATCGCTGGGCCATCGAACGCGGCCAGAAGGTCGCCAACCCGGCAGAACTGGTGCGCCCAACGACCATCGCCAAGTTCGAGCCGCGCGACCGTGCGCTGACGCCCGATGAGATCGGCCTGATGTATCAGTACATGGAGCGCATCGGTACGACGCCATCCATCCGGGCAGCAGCCAAATTGCTGCTTCTGACGATGGTGCGCAAAAGCGAGCTGACCAACGCGACCTGGAGCGAGATCAATTTCAGCGACGCGCTTTGGACGATCCCGAAGGAGCGAATGAAGCGACGCAATCCGCACTTGGTATTTCTGTCTCGCCAAGCGCTGGACATTTTCATTGCCCTCAAAACCTTTGCCGGCGGGTCGGACTACGTGTTGCCGTCGCGGTATGACTCAGACCTACCCATGAGCAGCGCCACGCTCAACCAAGTATTGACGCTCACATATCGGCTGGCGCAAAAGGAAGGAAAGTCGCTTCCCAAGTTTGGGCCACATGACCTACGGCGCACGGCCAGCACGCTATTGCACGAGGCTGGCTACAACACCGACTGGATTGAGAAGTGCCTGGCGCATGAGCAGAAAGGCGTCAGGGCCGTCTACAACAAGGCTGAGTACAGAGAGCAACGCACCGCTATGCTGCAGGACTGGGCGAACATGATCGACGAATGGACAATGAAGCGGCCGAGTGCTTGAACAAAGAGAGCACTTTGGGACGCTATCCGTACATCGATGCGTGACTTCGTTCTATTGTCGCCGGAGCAGCGCAGCGCTTTTATCCGTTAAAGGGGCGGAGCCGCAGGTGGTGGCCGAAGAGTTGAATCCAGGTCGCATGGCCTGCGTACCGGATGACCTGCGCGTCTCGATCCATTCCTCGATTTCGGCCAAGTCCCAGGCGACATTTCGGCTGGTGAGTGCAATGCGACGTGGGAACTCTCCACGCTGCTCCATGTTAAAAATCGTGCGCTCAGACAGTGGAATCATCGCCAGGAGCTTTTTGCGGTTGATGAGTGTCTTGCTTGTCTCTGCCTGCATTCCTTCGCCTCCTTCATTCACACGCGAACAGGTGTTTGAGTCAGACGTAGCCGCGGTCACCGCGTGTCCAGGGATTTGAGTTCTCTCTTGCGCTCCATTCTTCACTTCCACTGCCTTGTTCAGGGGGAGCACTTGAAAACTTCCGACGCGGTGAGTGCATTGGGCTATTAGTCAAACGCATGCTTGCGCTCAGAGTCATCGTGAAACGGGATACGAAGCGTTCCCTGTTGTTCTAGAAGTACATCCGCTATTCGGGCACCTCCGGCACCATGAGAATGCGATGGTGCCCAGCTCCGTATTTCTGTTTGTCAGAGGTTGCTCGCTTCGAGGAGAAGAACAGCCAGCACTGCCGCGATTTCCACTCGGCGAATGCGAGCAAGCTCTTCCACGCCCGCCCCAGCTTGCTGCAGCCGGACACTAAGGCGTCGCCAGAACAGAATGGCCACCGTGTACAGGAGGATGCGCCAAGCCAAGAAGAAGCCCGCGTGCGCCCTAAGCCATTGCTCCCAGGCAGCGGCGCCGCCGACAGCCCGAATCCCCAGCACGTTGATCGCGACCGCCAAAGCGATCAAAAGGCCAATCCAGATGGTCGCGCTACCCACTGATCGCACGATCGACATCGCGCCGCGGCGCTTAGCAGGCTTGGTCACAGGCTGCTCCGCTCGCACAGTGCGAGATCGGACGAGCAGCCCCCTCCAGGCTGGTCGTCGAAGAACAGCGCGTACTGTCGGCCACCTCGCGCCGTGCGGCACCACTCGACCAAGTGCCGGATGCCGGAATATCGGCCTGGGCGATCCACATCGGTAGGATCCTTCCGCACCGGAAAAAACGTCGCCGCATGGCGCTTGTTGGCCGCGGCCACGACTCGCTCCCAGCGCTCGATGCGGTCGATGTGCCCCGGGAAACGCTTGGCGATCGAACGCAGCTCCGACTTGCAGGCATGGATGCAGGGCATGCAGCCGACCCGACCCATGCCCAGGGCATACAGCGGATTGGGAGCGATGCCGTGGTCGGCGTGCTTCTTCCAAACGTCCTGCAATTTCCAGTCGAAGATCGGTCGCCACAGATAACAACCGGATTCATGCCGGTTGATGCGCGGCTGCCGGGCGCGGTGCCGGCTTTCCTCGGCGCGGATCCCGAGCCACTGGATGACGGGGCCGCGCCGGAGCATCGGCAGCACCACCTGTTCGGTGATCGGCAGTTCTTTCAACTCGGAGGTACAAAACTGAGCCATCCTCGACGGAAAGCGCCCTTTGGTGATGCAGAGGTCGAGGAAGGGGTTGCCTGTGGGCTCGTGCAGTTCCGCAGCCTCGCGGACGAGTGCATCGGGGATGCCCATCTGCGGCCACCGCTCCAGTACATAAGCCTTGTGCTTCGCCATCCTTGCGCGGAAGTCTGCCTTCACCCACTCGATCGCGGGGCCGCCCGTGCGCTCCGGCAGCCGCCGCACGAATTCGTAGGTGAGTTCGTGCTCGTTGCCGGTGTCTGCGAAGACCGCACGAAAATCCCGCCCGGACTCCAGGCCGAGCAAGTAGGTCGCGGTGGAGTCTTTGCCGCCGGAGACGTTCACCAGATGCTGCACGCGCCGGAATTGGCTGCCGGCGTTCATGGGTTGCTCCGCGGCTTCTGGATCTCCTGCAAGCGGTCCCGGGTAGGGTCGCCCTGGTAAATTCCGCGCGAGCCGGCTGCACGCGTGCTGTAGCGCTGGATCAAGGTCATCGGCGAGTTGCCGGCGAGTTCGCGCCGCAGCTCAAGCTCGGTTTTGAGGTTCTGGATCTCCTGTTCCAGCGCGCCGCTTTCCTGGTCCACGGCCTTGGTTGCCAGTTCGTTGGCGGCGACGTTGGGTTCCTTCCGGCCAGTCAGCAGCGTGCGCTGCAGCAGCAGAGCCTTCTCCATCACGCTGGCGAGCGCGACCTCCGACGCCAGCCGCTTGCCCAGCAGATCCTGGTCGGGCTCGTCGCGCAGCGCCTCGATCACAGCGCGCGTGAGCGGCAGGGAGGCGCTACCGGCCGCGTCCAGGTTCGCCGCAGTCGTTGGCTTCGCACCGGTCACGAGTTCCTGCAGCGCTTTCAGCTTGACCTCGTACTCTTCCTGGATCAGCGGCGTGAGGCCCACCCCGGGCGTGGTCAAGGTCTTGGTGCACGTCTGGCACGTGCGCTGTTCGCGCTCGCCCAGCACCCGGGTCGCCCAGGTGGCCGCGGCCTGGGGCGAGGACCATGTCTGGCAGGTCAGGCGTCCGTTGCATGCGCTGGCGGCGATGGAGGACGTGTCCGTGGCATTGCGTCCGTTCAGCAGGTTGTAGCCGGCGCGCGTCACGTCGCCCACGACCCTGATCGGCGACTGGCCCGATCCGCCGGCACTACTACCGCCCACCCAGGGAACGCCGCTGTTGCCCTTGTTGCCTTCGGCGCGTTCGATCGCTGAGACGGCGTCTGTGCTGGAAACCGCCTGCTTGAGCGCCATGCCTTCCGCGAGTTGATCCCAACCGGTCTGACCACCGGCCATGTCCGCCATGCGCCCGGCGATCGCGCGGCAAGTCATCTTGGAGCGGTCGAAGTCCAGACGGGCCTGCAGGATGCCGTTGGTCAGCAGGTTGTAGAGGCCGGGATCGGCCCGCTGGATGATGAGCGCTGGCAGCGAGGCCACGGCGCTGGTGGCGCTCTGGATCACGTTGCTCATGATCGACTGGAAGCCGTTCGTGACCCCGTTGAGCTGGTTCCGCAGCGTGGTCGTGATGCTCATGTCGCCGCAGATCAGGTTGCTGTTCCAGCCCACGCCGACCCCGATGCTTTGCATGTTCCCCGCAGGCCCCATCGACACCGCCCGGCCGCCGCCGATGCTGTAGAGCACATCGCTGCCGATGACGCTGCCGCTCGAGCGGATGCCGTCCTCGTCGATGCGTGTCTGTGCGGTGGATGTGGTGCAGAGCGCCGTCAGAACGACCAGCGTGGCAATACTGCGGGCACGCGTGTGGCGACGCCGCAGCGAGTGTGAGGTGTCTTTCATCCAGGGCCTCCGTCAAAAATCCACGCTGCCGAGGAAGACCTGGCCGCGCCGCTGGCAGCAGCTGTACGGGCGCCAGAGCGCCCAGGCGTAGTCGCCCTGCTGCGCCTGCACGAAGGGCCCGGAATGCGGAAACACCGCGCAGCGGCTCGACAGGGTAGGGGTCAGCTCCTGCCACTTGCCCGAATCGGGATTGCTCTCCACCAGCGGCCCGGCGGGCCAATAGCCTGCATAGGAACTCGCGAGCAGCGGCTGGTACACGTGGGGCTGCCCGGTGCGCGTCACCACGTCCCCGGCCCGTTGCGCAACCACGGCGCCGCTCCAGTAGTCGTGGGTCTGGTGCAGGAAGCCACCCCGTGGATAGACGTTGCCCCACAGGTTGGCCGTGAGCCGCGAGCCAATTTCCCGCACGCCGGGCGTGAGCGATTCGGGGTACGCCGCCTCCGGCACGTTGTACCGCCAGGCCAGCGTGTCGAACGTGCTGAGCAGGTAGGGAACGAACGGCGTTCCCGCCCCCTCGCAGGTGTATCCCGAGCGGCTGGCGAATGCGCTGAAAACGGCGCCCGCCGGATGGCCGATCACGTCGGCGTTTTTGAACTTGGCAAGGTTGTTCTCATGCTCCTCGTTCGTCGTGCCGTCGCCGCCGGCCTGGGCGGTGGGGTTGGGCGTACTCATGGCGCGCACTTCGACCCAGGGGTTGGCCCCGGTGTTGCTGTAGCTGGAGACGACCGCATCCGGGACGTAGTGCCGTACCTTGACCGACGTGCGGACGGTGCAGCCGCTCGATGTGCAGTAGAGCCAGTAGCAGATGCCCGCGATGCGATAGGCCAGGCAGTCGGGCGACAGGGCAGCGGTCACGATGCTCGCCGTGTTGAGCGCGAAGGACGGTCCGGTGCTCGCCAGCAGAACGCAGGCGACGGTCCCTCGGAGTTTGCGCAGGCCCATCATGGCCGGGCATTCCGGTGACCGGCAATGCGGGCGACGGCGCGCCCCACGTTCGCGTCGCCATAGACGACGTAACGCCCATCGACCACCACCGCGGGGAGCTTGGCGACGCCCAGATGGTACGCGTCGGCCACGCGCTGGTACGCCTGGGCGATCCGCGATTGCAAGTCCCGCTGCTTTGGAGACGCCAGGCGCTGGCGCAGCAGGGATTCTGCGCGCCGGGGATCGGCCGGCAGGTCCGCGCCGAGCTCGGCGATCAGGCGTGCGGGGGCGTCCAGTTCAACGACGGTCGTGCCAGGGGCCGCGGCGACCGGATGGGCACGGTCGGTGAACACCTGAACATCGGCGGCGAACGCGGTGGTGGCGAGCTGCAAAGCCAGGCCTGCCAACGCGGTGGCGAGGCGGCCCGTGTGCAGGACCGTGGGGCGGAGGCGAAGCGGCACGTTAGAAACTCCCGACGCGATGCGGATGCATGCAGTGGGCTGCGAGTCGAACGCATGCGCCTGTCCGGCGCTATCGCAAAACAGGACGCGGGGCGCTCCGTGTTGTTCGAGTAAGAGCGCGCCCCGTTGCCGGGGCGCCTCTGGATCACAACAAGCCCGCCTGGGCGAAAGAGTAGGGCGTGCCCTTCCCGACGATCACGTGGTCGAGCACGCGGATGTCCACAAAGTCGAGCGCGCTCCGCAGTCGTTCCGTGAGCATCCGGTCCGCTGTGCTGTCCTGGGTCTCGCCCGAGGGATGGTTGTGCGCGAGGATCACCGCGGCTGCGTTCAATTCCATCGCGCGTCTGACGACCACGCGAGGGTGGACGATCGCCTGGTTGATCGTGCCGAGCGCCAGGGCCTCGAACGCGATGACCCGATGCTTGTTGTCGAGGAAGACCGCGCCGAAGATTTCATTGGGCTCGCGGGCCAGCTTCAAACGCAGGTAATCGAACAGGGCTTCAGGCGAAGGGATGTACGCTTCGCGCTGGAACAATTTGCGTTCCAGCACCTCGATGGCGCGGTAGATCAGACGGTTCTCCTGGACGGAGAAGGCGGGTGTGCTGGTGCTTGCCAGCACATCGGATGTAGGTTGTTCCATGGTGCCTCCGGCGTGGATGAGAAGGAGGTCCGGAACTCCCCGAGGGGATGGACCCCTGGGGTTGAAAACGTTGTGCATCCTCCAGCGCCTGGGCGCTGGGCGTCCGCGGTGTCGGATGCGGTGCGGACGGGAGCGATCGACGCGGTGGCCCGCGCCACAGCCTCGAAGACCGCGGCTGTGCTGGGAAGTGGAGACGCAAACGTCCCCGCTGCCTGCGCCGCAGGATGGAGGCCGATCGCGCGGTTGCCTACCGGGAATCCGATCCAGCATGCACTCCGATTACGGGCATGGCGCCGGGGCGGCGGGAGGGGGGCGCCAGCGCGCCGCCCAGCAGCAGCCTGCGTGCCTCGATCACCGCGGTGTGTCCCTGGAGGGACAGCGCGCCCGTGTCGTCCAGCAGCCGCGCCCTGGACAGCTGCAGCAACACGCCTGCTCCCATCCGCATGCGGCCCTGCTGTTCGGAGTCGAACTCCGCGTACACGTGCTCCGCGGGCGCTTCGCCCGGGGCGCCGCTGTAGCGGGTGTCCAGCGCGGAAAGCACCCGTTGCGCCAGCGGGTCGAGCCGGTCCGAGAGCCGTGTCAGCATCCATGCGCACTCCTGCAGGCGCAGATCGAGCGACAGCAGGGCGCTCGCCATGCAGTCCAGCTGGTGCACCGTGTCGCGGTAGCCGCCGGCGAAGACCGGGCTGCGCGAACCGGGGTGGTCGTGCATGCTCCGGGCCAGATCGCTCAACGACCGCAGCAGTGCTGCGTCGATCACGCCGCCCAGCACCTGCCAGGATCGCTGCAGGTAGAGCGGCACTTCTCCCGACGCGATCCAGCGCAGCGTCGGGTCGTCGTCGGCTTCGCTGAAACTGGCGTGGTGCACTCCCATGCCGCACGCGACCCGGGAGGTGGCGGACAGGCCATGCCAGCCATGCCCTAGCATGCCGGCCGCCCAATGGGCCGCAGCGCGGTCTTTCTCCACGATCAGTCCCAGCAAGGGGCCGCGCTTCAACCGATCGGAGAGCTTGGCGAGCCGCACCACGCTGACGCCCAGGACGCGCAGTCGGGACAAGGCCACGGCATGGGCGCGGGTTTCCAGCGTCTGGCGCACCACCTCCATCGCCTTGGCCACGTGCAGCATCTGCTGGCGTGTCGCCGGGTCCTTGAAACTGCCTGTCTTCTCCAGCGGCGCCATGGCGGATGCCAGAAGCCCATGGACTTCGGAGTCGGTGTTCATCGTCGTGTCTCCTTCCGGTCGCCCGCACGAGAGCTGCCAGGCCAGGGGTGGGTGCGAGTCCGCTCCTGCCTCCCGTGGGCATGCGGTCCTGGGAAATGGATGCCCGGCACAGTCGCCGGGCGAGACGTCAGCGCTGGCCGTCGCCCGCGGCGATCTGGTCCGCGCGCAGGCCGCCCAGCCGCTCATGGACGCGAGCGCCCGTGGACATCACCAGCGCATAGAGCAGTTCGTCGGGGCGCGGCCCGTCGGACACGCCCACCTCCATCGCGGCGAAGTGGCTGCGCACGTAGCAGGCCTCGATGTGGTGCATGGGGACATGCAGCCGCGTGCCGGCGCAGGCCACCGCTTTCACTGCGGGAACGAGCGACTTCGCGCGGGGTAGCGCCTCGCGCATGGACCAGCCGCCGGCCTCGTGCCAGACGGCACCGTGCTCCAGCTCCCCTTCGGTGCCCACGATGGCGCCTTTGCCGTAGGCCTCGATCCTATCCTTCCCGCCCAGGGCGGCAAGCAGTTCAGGCACCAGCGAGCGGGCGAGTTCCCGGGCAGCGGCCGCCATCTCGGACAGGTCTTCCACATAGCGACCCGCGTAGGGGTTGCGCACCAGCGCCGCGACCGATCCCATCGTGACGGGGATGGCGCGCGCCGGGCCGCCTTCATGGTGGATGCGTTCGATGGAGAGAAGGATCTTGCGGATCTTGAGCATGGGGGTGCTCCCCACTCATTGCGGCGCGATACCGGCATCCCGAGCGATCGTCGTCCACTTGGCGATGTCGCTGTCGATGAGCCGACTGAAGGCCTCGGGCGACGACGGCGAGGGCGTCAGCCCCGCCTGGTCGAAGCGCTGCTTGATCGCCGGATCCGCAAGCGCTTCACGCAGTGCCGCGTTGACCTTCGCGATCACGGCGGCAGGCGTATTGGCTGGCGCCACCATGCCGAACCACACGGAAATGTCGTACCCCCGTAGACCTTGCTCTGCGAGGGTGGGGAGGTCGGGCGCGAGCGGGGTGCGATGGGCCGAGGTGACGCCCAGCGCCGCCACACGCCCCGTGCGCGCGGCTTGCAGTCCGTTGACCAGATCGACGACGGCAAAGTCGATGGTGTCGCCGATGAGGTCGGTCATCGCCTGCGGCACGCCTTTGTAGGGCACGGCGGTCGCGGTGAATCCCGCCTGGGAAACCATCCGTGCCGCGGACAACTGGATGCTGCCGGACCCGTTGCCGTAGGAGAGTTTGTCGGGATGCGCCTTGCCGTAGGCGATCAGATC
This sequence comes from Xanthomonas citri pv. citri, assembly GCF_000961215.1. Taxonomy (NCBI): domain Bacteria; kingdom Pseudomonadati; phylum Pseudomonadota; class Gammaproteobacteria; order Lysobacterales; family Lysobacteraceae; genus Xanthomonas; species Xanthomonas citri. The sequence continues at coordinate 2,654,909 of NZ_CP008998.1, read as the reverse complement.
CTTCAGCTGGGTCAAGGGCAAGGATTTGCGGGACACCAGCATGAACGGTGCTTCGGCGATCTGTCCCACCGGCGCGAAATCCTTGCGGGGATCGTAGGGCAGGGATTTCACGGTGGCGAGGTTGCTTGCTCCGTTGGTGACGCCGACCATCAGCAAGGTGTAGCCATCGGGGGTCGCCCGCACCGCGGCCATCGTGCCCGGGATGGCATTCCCACCGGCCTGGTTGTCCACGACGATGGGTTGCTTGAGGCGGTTCGCCATGCTCTCCGCGAGCGTGCGCGCCACCACGTCCGTGATGCTGCCCGCGGGCAGCGGCACGACCAGCCGGATCGGCCGGTCCGGAAACGCCGATGCCAGCAAGGGCAGGGTGGCGATGAGCGATGCGATGATTCTTCGTTTCATGGTTTCTCCTCGGGTGTCGTTGGTTGTTGTGCTGTCGCCGCCGGCAGTGCAAAGCGGCCGGCGGGTGCTCGATCAGTGCGCCGCGGCTCCGAACACGGCGCCGGCCTGCCGTTCGATAGACTGGATCGCGGCGATGTTGTCCGCCTCGCCGAGGCCATCGGCGACGGCCTGGTCGAGCAACTGCAGCGCTGCCTTGCCGACGTGCATGGGCACACCGAGTTCGTCCGCGGCCATGAGCCCGAGTTGCACGTCCTTGCGCAGCAGTTCGGTGGTGAAGCGGACCGGGAAACTCCGATCCAACGCGCCGTGCAGGCGCTCCATCGTGGCGAAGCACCGGCCGCTGGAGCGGTTGATGACGTCAAGCATCGTTCGTGCGTCGAGTCCCGCCTTGGCGCCGCACACCAGCGCCTCGCAACTCGCTAGCATCGCGCTGGCGTACAGGGTGTTGTTGATCAGCTTGAGCGTCTGGCCGAGCCGCACATCCCCGCCCAGGTAGAAGATATGGCGCCCCACGGCATCGAGCAGGGGCCTTGCCCGCTCGTAGGCCGCAAGTGGTCCCGCGGCCATCACCGTGAGCACACCTTGCGCGGCCGCCGCCGTTCCGCCGCTCACCGGCGCGCTCAGGAATGACACATCGGCGCGCTCCAGCAGATGGCCCACCTCCGAGGTGGTTTGGGCGCCCGTCGTGGACAGATCCACGACGAGCAGCGAGTCCCGCATCTCGGTCGCAGCGGCTGCCGCGGCAAGGGTCCGGGCCACCTCCAGCACCACCGACGGTAGCGGAAGGCTGAGGGCGATCACCTCCGCGTTCGCCAGCACATCGGCCATGCCGGCCGCGGTGGTCGCTCCCGCCTCCTTTGCCTGTTGCAGCGCTTGCGCCCGCGTGTCGTGCACGATGACGCGATGCCCCTGTGCCAGCCACCGCGCCACGAAATGACGCCCGATGTTTCCCATGCCGACCAATCCGATGTCCATGTACCGCTCCCTGTCTCGACAACAATGGATCGGATGCTAGGAACAGAGGGCGCCGTTGGCGATTGCGAAATCCGCCGAGGCGCTTGCGGTTTCGTCAATCGATGCCGTGCTGCCTGGGGGGCAGAACGGCTGTTTATCCGAGGAATAACGGCGGTGCCCCGTCATGCCGTTGCGGCCACGCCTCCGCGGCGGTCCCGCCGTGCCTCTTCCTCCAGTGCCGCAACGAATTGATCGGCATGCGGACGACCGCCGGCAAGCATCGAGCGCAACACGGCCGGGGTGAGCACGATGCCGGTCGCGAGCGGCACGACGCTGAGGTCACCGCCCCAGGCGAGTCCATCGACGGTGAACTCGTCCACGATCGCCACGCCCGTGCCAGCGCGCACCAGGGCGCAGGCGACATCCGTGTGGTAGATGTGGATGCGGGAGGGCAGGTGGACATGGGCACGCTCGAACGCCGCAGTGACCAGTTGTCCGAACGGAATGCTCGGGTGGTGGGTGATGACCGGGTAGGCCGCGATGTCCTCGAACTGCGCCGACGGCAATGAGGCGAGGGCATGGCCGGGCGGAGCCACGCACACCATGCGGCCCTCGGTGAAGGGCGTCACCTGCAGGTTTGCGTGGTGCAGCGGCAGCACCGACACCGCCAGATCTGCGCGGTTGCTCAGCACCTCCCCAGGCATGTCCGCGAGCAGGCTCGCGCGCACCTGCACCTGCACCTTGGGGAATTGCGCGAGAAAGCGCGCGATCGCGCGGGGCACGAGCCCTCGGCTCAGGCAATGGCTGGCGCAGATGTTGAGTGTCCCCGCGGAGCCCACCCGCAGGTTCTCTGCCAACTCGGATAGCTGCAGCGCATGCCGGTAGCAGGCTTCCACCTCGGGAAGCAGCGCGGTCGCCTCGCCCGTGGGCGCCAGCCGTCCCTTCACGCGCTCGAAGAGCGGATAGCCGACGTCGCACTCCAACTGGGCGACCATGCGGCTGACTGCTGAGGGCGAGAGGCGCATCAGCGATGCGGCGCCCTTGACCGAGCCGGTGAACATCATTGCCCTGAAAACTTCCATTTGACGAAACTGCAGCATGGCGCGCTCATGTGGTGGTAGGCGCGTATTTCATCGCGTCCAGCGCGCATTACCGCGATGGGATCGAGGTCGTCGTTTATGGGTGGAATAAATGCTGGTGGCGGCAATCCAGCGCTTCGCACGTCCCGGCCACCTCAGCGCAGTGGCGCCTGCGACGCAAGAAGATCGATCGCGGATAGCAGTACGTCCGCGGAGACGGCTCCGCTGAGGACCATGGTCCGGCCGGTCCGTCCCTCCCGCAGCCGCAGGGTCGGAGTACCTCCGATCCCGTCACGCTGGGCTTGCTGCGCCTGTCGCTGCACGATGCCCAGCGAATGCGGGCTGTCCAGGCAGGCCCGCAGTGCAGGTGTCTCGCCGGGATAGCGGGCGTCGGCGGGAACGCCGCGGCCTTCGGCCTGGGTGTGCGAATAGATCCACGCAACGGCTTGCCAGAAGCCCGCATGGCCCTGCGTCTCGCCCGCGCACTCGGCCAGTCGCGCCTCGCGGCTGGCGGCCGGCTCGTGCATCGCGAGCGGCAGGTGTTGCCACTGCAGGTTGACGTCCGGATGGGTGTCGATCCAGCGCACCAGTTCGGGCACGTAGGTCTGGCAGAAAGGGCATTCCAGGTCGGCGTACACCGTGATCGTGAAGCGCGCATCCGATCGGCCGTGCGTCCAGGGTGGGCCCTGGAGCAACGGCGGCGCGGGCTGCGCGCTGTCGCCGGGCGCGGCCGGTACCTGTGTCTCCTTCGGCCAGATGGCGAGTAAAAGCGCCGCGACCAGCAGGACGACCGCGGCGGCGATGAACCAACGGGTCGTGGCGAACGCCGCTCTCCAACGGGCGAGATGCCGGGTGAATCGAAGCATGGTTCTGTCTCCGTTTCAGTCCAGGGAAGGGTGCGCCAGCGGCTCGATGCCGCGCGCGCGGTCGATCCGCTCTGCGACGAGGATCGCGGCATCCAGTTCGCTGATGCCGTGCTCCCGCATCAGCGCGAAGCGCTCGGCCTTCTCCTCGGGCTCGGTCATCGCCATGGCGAGGTACAGGCTGGGCGGCACCGCCCTGAAGAGCAGTTCCATGGACTTCGAGAGGACGACCCCCTCGGTGAACTTGCCTGCCTCTTTGCGGGCAGACAGCATCAGCGCCTTCTGCGCGGCGTTGAGTTCGCGGAACCGCGCGATCTTCTCCACCTCGTCGGGCGGCATCGACAGGCAGATCCACCACTCGATCATGTTGAGCATGGGCTCGGCGGCGCGGGGCAGGTCGTCGAGGTTCTGGGTGGCCAGCCAGTACCAGGCGCCGAGCTTGCGCCACATCTTGGTGATCTTCACCACGTAGGGCGCGAGCAGCGGGTTCTTCGTGATGATGTGGCCCTCGTCGGTCACGTTGATGATCGGCCTGCCGAGGAACTGGTCGCGCTCGGCGATGTTGTTCACGGTGTTGATGAGGGAGATGTAGGCTACCGACAGCTGCGCGTTGTAGCCCTCGCGGGCGAAGGTGGCGAGGTCCACGATGGTGATGTCGGCCTCGGGCCAGGGCGTGCCGGCGCGGTCGAACATCTCGCCGTCCGCGCCCTGACAGAACATGTCCATCGCGTCCGCCATCTCCAGCAGGCGCGCGCGCCGGGTGTCCGGCAGGTTGAGGTCGCCCGCGCGCTCGCGCAGCGCATCGCGCACGTCGCGCGAGAGCACGGTGCGGCCGGCCGCAGTGCACTGGCGGGCGGCGTCGAGGATGCACTGGCGGATCAGGCTGCGGTCCGCGCGCGTCATGCGCGCTTCCTCCTTGTCCTCGCCTCCGGTGATCATCAGCCGGGCGGTGATCTCCAGCTCGCCCAGCACGTCGCGCTGCTCGTCGCCTTCCGGCGCGGCGCCTTGTAACTCCGGTGCCTCGTCGAGGGCATCGGCATCGAGTGTGCGGACCTGGCTGGGCGTGTCCACCAGGCGCCGCGCGTCGGCGAACGGGGCCAGGCTGACGCCCGCGCCCGGGGCGAGCCGCACGCGGTTCACCGTGAGGCCAAGGCGCGCCGCGAAGTCGCCGAACAGCCCGAAGGAGTTGCCCGCCTCGACCACGAAAAGACGCGGCCGGTAGATCGCCATCACCTGGTTGAGCAGGTTGTTGAGCGTGGCGCTCTTGCCCGAGCCGGTGGGGCCGAACAGGAACAGATGCGCGTTCATCTGCCGGTCCAGCCGGTTGAGCGGATCGAAGGTGACCGCATCGCCTCCGCGGTTGAACAGCGTGATGCCAGGATGGCCCGTGCCCCGGCCGCGTCCCCAGACGGGCGCGAGGTTGGCCGCATGCTGCACGAACATGAGCTGCGTGTACCACTGGCGCGTGTCCTTCGCCGGATCGAACACGCAGGGCAGCCAGCGCAGATAGGTGTTGAGGGGCGCCACCTCGTCGTCCTCGCGCACCGGCTGCAGGCCGGCGCCCAGCATCACGTTCGCGAGTTGCACGCCGCGCTCGTCCAGCTGCTCCAGATCCCGGCCGCGCAGGTAGAAGGCGAGGGCGCCGCGATAAAGTTTGTGTGCGCTGCCGATCAGCCCGCGCGCTTCCTGCACATCACGGCGCGTCTGCTCGGACGCCAGGGTCTCGCCCACGGCCTTGCGGGCCAAATGGTTGAGGTGGGATTCGAGCACGTCCTGCGGCGTCGCGACCAGCGTCAGGCACATCACCGTGTCCTCGGGCATTTGGTCGAAGAGCGCGTTGATCGCATCACCCTTGCGCGTCTCACCGGTCAGGTGCCCCGTGCCCGGCGCGTTGCGCAGGCGGTCCATCACCACCGCGCGGTGCGGCATGCCGTCGAACCACCAAAGCCCATGCGCGACGTCGGAGCGCGGCGCGCCGAAAAAAAGGCGTTGCGCGAAATCTGTGCCGCTCGCGAGTTCGATCTCGCCTTCCTCGACTTGTTCGGTTGCCTCGGTTGCTTCCGGATAGCGCGTCAGCTCGTAGAAGCGTTCCCGGTCCAGGGCGGTGTCGCCGAGCAGTGTCGGGCACGGGTTGAACCAGCGCAGCAGCCAGGCATGGACGTCGGCCGCGCCGAGGCGCTCGGCGCGCACGCCCGCGTTCGCGAGACCGCCCTGCAGGCGATCGCAGACCGTGGCCAGCGCCTGCTCTGGCGACAGGCCGCGGCGCCGGGTGGCGCCAGCGGGAATGCGCCGATAGACCACCATGCGCACGCGGCGCGCCTGCCCGCGCCAGGGCAGGCGCGTCACGGCGCTGTCCTCGAACAAGCCGCCGGGTTTGGCGATCGCGCGCAGGTGGTGCGCGAAGAAGCGCTGGTAGAAAGCCGTGAAAGCCGTGCCGCGCGCACGCGGCTGCACATAGGCGTCCAGTCCCCGCAGGTAGCGGTCCCAACTGGCTTCGTCCTGCGCGTAGAGCTGCACCACCCAGGGCTGGTCGTCCAGTTCGTCGAACGCGTCCTGCAGCGCGTTCTCCAGCGCGTCGCGGGCCCGCCACAGCCATGCCATCTCGCGGCCCTCCGTGCCGATCGGCACGAGCTCGTAGAACGCGGCGACGGACACGCCGTCGTCCAGCAGCATGCTGCGCGACCCGGGCAGGAACTCCGCCCAGGGCAGCATGTCCACGAAGGACGGCGATACGCCGTAGAGCGCACGCTCGTCGTCCTCGGTGGCACGCGGCGAATCCGCGGGGCGTGCGTGGGCGCCGGGCGCGCGAATGCCGTGCTCGGCAAGCCGGGCAATGTGGGCGGCCCAGGCATCCGGGGCATCCGGGGCATCTGGGGCGTCTGGAGAGGCGGGGTCGGCAGGCCCGGTGGAGGTCTGCCTGGCCCCCGCGACGCCGCTGCGCAGGCGCTGCAGCGCCCCCGCCGCGCGTTCGGACCAGCGCCAGCGCGGCGGCCGCGGCATCAGTAGTCCTCCACGCGTTCGCCGGGCATCGCGTACTGCACGCGCTGGTACAGCGGGAAAACCGTGCTGTAGCCCGGGACGGGCACGGGATCGGTGCCCGCGAGGTGCGGAAAAACGTACATGACGAGATCGGGATTGGGCAGCCGGCGGAACTGGCGGTAGATCTCGTTTTGCGCCGTGCGGGTGTAGGCCGCGTTGTCCGCGGGCATGGCCTGCACGTCCGCCGCGGTGAGGGGGCGGCGCAGCACCTGCCGCGCGTCCAGCAGCTGGCGTGCCGCCGCGCCCGCGACCGGGGAGCCAGGCCCGCTGGCGCCGCCGGTCTCCTGGTCCCAGATGTCGCGCATCGTGCGGTCGCCGTGCGACAGCAGGTCGTCCTTGTGCGTGGCGCAACCCGCCAGGAGCAGGGCGAGGCTGGCGAGCAGGGCACGAAGACCGTGCGGGACGCGAAGAGCGCGAAGCACGCAAAACACGTACAAGGGCGCGCGGCGCTCAGTCCAGGTCGATCGCATGGCTTCCTCCGGTAGCGTGGCGGACCTTGCGGCCCTGGGCGTCGTGGTCGATCTGCAAGGGTTGTTCGAGGTGGACGGCGACCTGGGCGCCGGGCGGCACGTACACCGCGGCGAAGGCCTGGCCGTAGAGCTTGTTCACCCACTGCGACATCTCCTGCACGCCACCGGCCAAAATGCGGCCCATGGCCTCGTTGCCGGAGATGCCCACGGTGCCCAGCGAGCCGTTGCCGTTGCTCACCACCGCAACGCTGCCGCTGTCGCTCTTGATGAGCGAAGCCGCGCCCGCCCCGGCGGCCGTGATGAGCGCTTGCGAGCCCAGGTACTGCTGCGCGTTGCTGCGCCGCTCCCCGCTCACGCAGGGGATGCCGTGCGGATCGCTGATCCAGCCGAGGCCCCCAAGGATCGGGCCCTGTCCATCGGCGGCAGTGCCGTTGCCCGCGTTGCCACGGTTGCCGCTGGTGCCGCCCTGGCCCTTCTCGTCGGGGACCGTGCGGATGGTGCCGTCGCGGAACACGAAGGTGACCGAGCGGATCTGGCCGCGCACGCAAGAGAGCGTCCAGTCGCCGGAGGCCGTGCCGCTCACCACGGCGCCCGCTACTTCCGGCAGATCGATGCCGTTGGCCGTGAGGTTGTCGGGGCCGATGAGCACCTTGAACGGGTAGGGGTCGTTCACCGTGCCGTCGATGGGCACGCGGCCGATCAGAGCCGTCATCGCCACCGACCCCATGAGCGTCGCATTCGTGGGGACCGTGAAGACCGGCTTGGCGGGCTTAGGCTCCGCGCCGGCCTTGGATTCGGGTGCCGATACGGAGCCGCCGCCGGGAGTGCCACCATCGGCCGGCCCGAACCGCATCGGAAATCGTTCCCCCTTTCCCGAAGCCCCCGCAGGGCCCTTGCCGGCGTCGGGACGCGCATCGTCGGGCTCCACCCAGCGGACGCCCGGGGCGCCCTGGGCACCGAAGCCCTTGCCGTCGCCTTCCTCCAGGCCGAGGCCGACCGGCAGGTCGGTGGAGCCGCCCTTGCCGCCGAGTTGGTCGAGCTTGTGCTGCAGTTCCTGCAGCATGCCCTGCGTCTGCTGCTTGTCACCGACCGCCTGCTCGCGTTCCTGCAGCAGGCGGCCGCGCTCGCCGTCGAGCGCGGACTGGATGCGCTGGTCGATGGAGCTGTCGCGCTGGCGAAGTCGCTCATTCTCCGCGCGCTGGTTCTTGTTGTCGCCCATGGCCGTTTGCAATTCGCCGCGCAGCTGCTTCACTTGCGCGACCAGCGTCGCCACGGTGTCGCGCGGCGTGTCGCCGTCGATGCCGAGCGCCTTCATTTCCTCGGGTGTGAGCTGGGCGGTGCCTCCGCCCGCGGCGGACTGGTCCGAGCGTCCGGACGTGAGGTGGATGCCAAGAAAGACCAGCAGCGCTGCCACGGGAATCATCAGCCACTTGAGCAGGCCGTTACTTTTCATGGGGGGCTCCCGAAGGCGGCTGCGGTGCGACCGCTGGAACGGGCGCGGGCTCGGTCGAGTGCTCGGTCGCGGGCGCCGGCAGGTTCCGCGCCTCGTCGATGCGGCTGATGCGCGGCAGCAGCGCCTCGCCCAGTCCGCGGCCGCGCGTCACCAGATAGAGCACGGTGGTGTCGGTCGCATCGCCCGCCGGTCCCAGTCCCGGGTGCTGGAACGTGGCCGCAACGAAATCGCCGATGAGCATGCGCGGGTCGAGGTCCACCCAGCGCGGCGAGGTGTTGGTCAGGCGGATCGCGGTCACCCATTGGTCGTCCAGGCGCCAGGCGGCCAGCGCCTGCGCGCGCACCGGCAGGGCGGGCGCGAGCGTGTCCAGATCGAGCCCGCGGCGCAGGCGCGCCGGGGTCACCCCGCGCGCGGACTCCACGGTGCGCAGCGGCGCATAGAGGCTCTGCGCCGCATAGCGGGTGAGCACCACGGCGACCGGCGTTTCGTGGCGCAGGCGCTGGGATGCATCGGGCGAGAGCGCATCGGCGGGTTGCCCGTCGTAACCTGTGTCGGTGTCTGATGCCCGGTCGCCCGCGCCATAGCGCGGCCCGGGCGCATCGCCGAAGGCGATGCGCACCGGCGCCAGCGGCGCCTGGCCGTCCTGGGCCGGTTCGGCGGCGATGTCGATCAGGACCAGCGCGCCGCTGTCGGCGTCCTGCAGCTGCAGCCGCGTGGGCTCTATTGCCTCGCTCGCCTTGAGGTAGATCGCGCCGCCCGCGCTCTGCACGCGCAGCCGATCGGCGATCGCGTTGGGCACGCCCACGCGCACGTTGCGGTCGATGAAGACCACGCGCTCTTCGCCCACGCGCATAGGTACCGCGAGCGGCATGCGTTCCCAGCGCAGGATCTGCACCGCATGGGCCGTGGGCGTATCGCCCAGCCAGAGCGTCGCCCACAGAGCGAATGCCAACAGGGGAGTAGAGGGATGGGTGCGCTTCATGGCGTGGCTCCGGGCAAGGCCGCGGGTGGATCGGCCGGTGTGGCGGGCGTCGTCGGCGCGGGAGAGGGCGTGGGAGCGGAGATGCGCTGCGGCGTGCCGCTGTAGCAGTCCAGTGCCAGGCCGAAGGGGTTGCGCTCTGCATCGACATCGAGGCGCACGACCTTGAGCGGATACCGTACCAACGCCCGCTTGACCTGCTCGCCGCCGTAATACTCGTCGGCGCTGACGTCGAGGGTGACGACCCAGTCGCGCTCGGACAGCACCTTGACGCGCGTCGATGGGTCTTCGCCGTAGCCGCGGCCGGGAATCTCGTAGAGGCCACGCACGCGCTGTCGCAGCTCGCCGTTGTTGCGGCGCGTCTCGTAGTCCTGCTGCAGCAGGGCCTGGCAGGAGGGCGTGAGGTAGGCCGACAGGGCGCGCAGGTTGCGCGGATAGTCCTCCTCGCCATTCGTCGGCCAGCGGTTGAGCTGCTGAAAGACGTAGAGCGTGAAGGCGTATACGCTCTCCGGCGGCACGTCCCACCACTTGCGGGTGCTGCCCGAGCGCAGATCGGGCGGTACGTGGATGGTGAGGTGGCGCGGCGCGTTCCACCAGCCCAGGCCCATCAGCAGCGCGAGTGCGAACAGCGCCGCCCCGACCCGCCGCAGCGTCGCGACGTGGGCCTGCAGATGCGCTACTTCGTTCTTGAAGCGGCTCATGGGTGGCAACTCATGGCCGGCCCCGCGGCCGCGTGCGGCGTGTCGTCCAGTACCCGCTGCGCGTCACCAGACGATGGGTGCCGGGCCGTCCCGTCCCGTGCGGGAAACGCAGGGCCAGGCGCCACTGCATCTGCCGGTACAGCCAGATGTCGGGCCGGCCGCGCTTCTTGCGGCGCAGGAGGCCGCCGCCGACGAACACGCCCGCGGCGACGCCCAGGACGATCATCGTGGGCATCATCGCGATGCTGCGCGTGATCCAGGCCAGCGGCAGGCCTGCGAGCAGGCCGGCGGCGGCGGACAGCCCGGCGCAGACCCAGAGCTCGTCGGCCGTCAGCCCGCGCACCACCACCGGCTGGCGGTTGAGGCGGTGCGGGAGGAATGCGACGAGGCCGTCGCGTGCCGTGTCCTGGGGCGCCATCGGCATGGCCTTACAGGATGGCCGTGGCCTTGGTGAGCAGCCAGATGCCCACCACCAGCAGCATCGCGCCCACGGCCACCGTCAGGCCGAATTGGCCCCAGGTCGCGCGTCCGGTGTGGATTTCCGAATAACGCGTGTAGGCGTGGTAGCAGACGCCCACGAACATCGAGGCGACGACCAGCAGCGCGACCAATAGCACGATGTCGTAGCCGTAGTTCTGCAGCGTCTGCAGGATGCCCTTGCCGGCGCCGCGGGAGGGGTCTTCCATCGTGGGCAGGCCGGCCGCGATGGCGGGAGACACGACGGGCGGCAACGCGGTAGCGATCGCGATGCACGCGGCGCGCCATGCGCCGCGGCCGAAGGGGTTGGGGACGGTCATGGCAGATCCTCGGTTCATCAGGAAAGCAGGAGGAAGGCGAGCACGAGGTACAGCGCGAGGAAGCGCACGATCACCGCGGCGAACTGGCGTTGGGAGAGGCGTTGCTCCGCCCAGCCGGAATAGGCGGCGCGCATCGCCCACACGCCCCACAGCAGCAACACGGCGAAGACGAAACTCAGCACAACATTCGAGACGGCCGAGGGCGTGAAGCCGCCGTTGGCCTGGAACGCCGCGATCTGATCCGCGGTCGCGGTCATCGCGATCGCTCCCGCGTCTGCGTCTTGGTTTGGGTCTTCGACTGACCGCCGGGATCGCGCGTGTAGTCGCCGGCCAGGGACGACGGATCGCGCGGCTGCGCGCGCCTCGGCGCCAGGTACTGGGCGATGCCCGCCTGCATGCGGCCCACGTCGTCCCGCAGGCGCGCGTAGTCGAAGTGGTATCGGGAAGACGTTGAATCTGCGGAATCCTCGGCGCGGGTATTCGGCATGAAGCCCACGCGTTCCACCTGGGCGAGCAGGCGGACCGCGCCCGCCAGCCGTTCGCGCTCCAGCGCGGGATCGGCGGCATGCGCCGATGCCGTCACCCAGAGAAGTGCCGCGGCCAGCACGCCGGACGGGGGAAGGCGCGAGGGCGCGGCGCGGCTGGCCGTGGCACGCGAGGTCATGTCGAATCTCCTTGGGCTGTGGGGAGACTCGATGCTGGCGAGGCCCATCGAAGGGCGCCGCTTTCAATGGGGAAGACGTGCCGACCGCTTTGTGCGCGAGGCGGTGGATGTCGGTGGGTGGGAAGAGAGGCAGTGGATCGAGGCACTGGCGAGCGCCGACCGCTGCCGCGGGGCGCGCTCGTGCGCAGCCCTGTGATGCAGTCCTTGGAATGGCGCATGCGTGCACATGCGCTGGGGGGAGGTCGGGCGACTGTTCGTCTTTGAACAGTGTGCGATTCCCGCGGCAGCCGCACAGCGAAGGATGTCGTTGGAAACCAACGCGTCGTTCGCACGACCCGTCCGCGCCCAGAAAAAGAGGTATCCCGATGAATCGTGCAATACGTATCGCGCTGTGCTTCCTGATGGCCATCCCCCCGGCCATGGCGTCCACCCTCAATGAGGGAAGAGGTGCCGAATCGAATGCCGTTCGGGCGTCAGCATCCGTGCGTCCTGCTGCATCCGACTGGATGGAGATCTGCGCGAACGTTCCGATCCCCGACGGCTGGGTGGTGGTATCGATCCGACCGGGCTGTGGCACCGGCTTCGGTCTCTACGAGATCCGCCGCGTCGATCCGGATCGCTATCCCACGATGGCGATGTGCGCCGTGACCGCCATTCCGAAGGGGTGGGGCGTGACGTCGGTCCAGGGCGGATGCGTCGCTGGGGTTCCGTACTACCAGATCCAGTACGCGGGGCCGAGTTCGGGGCCGTTTTCGGTGTGCAACGTTCCGGCTTTCGAGATGCCCAAGGGATGGGTTGCAACCTACGTCAGGCAGGGCTGCGCATTGCCGGGCTACGCCTACTGGTACATCGAAAAGGCCTTGCCGGAACGGGGCACGATGGACATCTGCAACGTGGCGCCGATCCCCGAGGGATGGGTCATCGTGGGGCAGAGGGCGGGATGCTTTTCCTCCGGCGGCCTGCTCACCATCCGGTACATGCCGTGATTCCCGACCGGGCTGCGTAGCGCGTGCTACAGCAGCCCGGATGCAACATCGACGGAGGTGTCTGGCAGATGGACTCCGCGCTGGAGCGGAGCAGGACGTTCAACAAGGCCGTAATACCCTGTTGCAATGTGGGCGGTATGGTAGCCAACCGCCCGTGCGGTCCTCGCGTTGAATGGGTTGATCCTGATGACTCTTGGGGAACGACACATGACGCCTCCTTTCTTGGCACTCGCCATCGCTGCCGCGTGCGCTCTCGGTGCGTCCCCGGCGTACGCGCAGGTCCACCGGTGCACCGACGCTTCCGGCAAGATGGCCTATTCCGATTTGCCGTGTCCTGCGAACCAGGCAGGACAAACGTTGGAGCGCCAACGCAGCCAGGGCGACGCCGAACCCAACCGGGTGCGTGCCGCACGCCCCGCCGAAAGCGCCATCCAGCCTCCGCAAGAATCGGGGGCGCGCGGCTCGCAGTCGCAGCGCAACGAGGCACCGTTGGCCGTGGCCCAAGGCGGACCGCCGACCGCGGCATCCGACTCGCCTGCCTGCCGCGCCGCGCAGAAGGAACTGGAATTCGTCACGAGCATCCGCACGATTGGTCAGGACGAAAAACGCATGCGTGCCAACGCGGCCATCGCCCATGTCAATGCCAGTTGCGGCACGAACACCCCGTTGATGCAGGAGCCACCCACTGTCGTCGCGCCGCAGGCCGTGACGATCACGCACTGCGACACCGGCTTCTGCTACGACACCGCAGGCGCGCTCTACAAGCGGTCCGGACCTTCCAGCATCATCGGCCCGACAGGGCGGTCCTGCGCCCTGAAGAATGGCGCATGGGATTGCCAGTGATCTCGCCCGAGGATCGGTTTCCCGTAGCGCGACGCTGATCTCCTGGTGCGTGTGCGCGCCTGCGTGCCGGTACCCGCAGCCGCAATGCAAGCAATGAAGCGATCGCTGTTCCTGGATCGGTGAGCTGCTTGCAACCTAGAGATCGCTGGCCTCAGCCTTCGGCGCTCTCGGGACGGATGGCTGGTTCCTGACCGAACCAAGCCGCCGTAAATACTCGGCCCCATGGGTAGAGTGCATGCGTTCTCGGTGCAGCAATGATCTGCGAAGATCGAGAGCCCAGGAGCATGCAGGTCGAAGCAATGGATCAAGCATCGGTACCGGAGTTCAAGCGGCCCGGCGGAAACGGCCTGGACAGCAGCGATGCGAAAGCCTGGCTGCAGGAGGGGGAGGGGCAGGAAGCCGCTGCGCGTTCGATCTGGGCTCGGTGGCTGCGGCAGAAGCGGCGAATCCGGGTGGACAGGCCCTCGATGTTGCGACATGCCGAGTGGATGGCGCTGACCGGAAATCCCCGCGCATCGGTGCTTCTCATGGGCTACGCCGTCGAGATGTACCTCAAGGCGGGCCTGGCCAAGTGGCTGGTGGGCTGCGAGAAAGCGCTGCTGGATGTGGATGTCAGGCAGTACGGCCACGACTACGTGCGCTTGGCGAGCGACCTGGAGATCGATGAAGCAGTGGCGCCCCGGGATCTTCTGAGTTTTCTGAAGAACGCTGTCACGTTGGAGGCGAGGTATCCCGCGCAGCCGAATCCGGGAGAGACGCCGATCGAGGCCATCAACCGGCGTACGAGCAACCTGTGGAACGAAGAGACGTTCAAGGAAATTTGCCGTTTGGCCAAAAGGCTGCGCGACCATGTGAAGTTGATGAACTCGGATCGCAGAAGTCCCGCATCGACACAACGCTTTGAACTCCCGGCTGGGGGCTATTTGGTCATGCGCAGGGGAGGCCACCTGCCCTCGCGAGTGACGGTGCGCCCGCCCGAGGGACAGGCTTGGGGTTATTCGGAGATCACCGACGCACTCCAACGGTGCCCATCCTTCGAGGTCCAGCAATTCTGGAGTCAATGCGAGATCCATCTCGTCGCCAGAAGAGCTGGGAAGAGGTGCGACGGCTCCAAGAAGATCTATCCCCCGCGATCCGGAGCGTAAGCCGTCGTGCGTCCCGCAGCCCCGCGAGGCTTGCCGAGCCGGGACTTCCTGGACCCGCTCCCTACCGCTCCCTGCACGGACCTCATCGCCGTGATCGCCGAATGGCAGAAGGGTGTTTACAGCAGGATCGCCACCCTTCAGGAGTTGACCGTCGGCGCCTGACGCCGGGGGATCTGGCCTCGATAGCCGCATCGCGCCGAGCGGGAGCAGACGAGTTTGAGCTCACTGTTGCGAGGCGGCTGTAGCGATCCAACCTTGCACCGTGGGCAATCTGTGCGTTGGGCGCCCAGGTTGATCCAGTCGATGAAGGCGTGGTGCTCCGAGAGCGCTGATAGTTCCAGGACGTATTCGCTCGGTGCATCCCCGTTGGCCAGGACGATCACCTGGTGTTTGGCCCGCGTAAGGCCCACATAGAGCAAGCGGCGTTCTTCTTCGTTCTCGTGGGAGAGTTTGGGCAAGACGAGGTCCAGTAGCGGCTCCGGCGCGCGCTCGTCCGGGAAACCCCTGAACCCGGAATCGAATCCCACCAGCACCACGAAATCCGCCTCGAGCCCTTTGGAGCCATGCAGGCTCATGACCTCCACCTCCAACTGGCCGGTGTACCTGGCTTTCAGCGCATTGATCGCATCCTTTGAATCCAAGCCCAGCGGCGCCGTCGTTTTGACGGTCGTGCGGGCGAGGATCTGCACGGACGGCAGCGCGATGCCGAGGTCCTTACCGGTCTCGATCAATGCTGCCAACTGCGTCTCCAGCGCCGGCATCCGGTGCTCGGCGCCGGGCTTGTGGAGAACCACGCGCACACAGTGGGAAAGTCGGTCCGGCCTCGCCTGCACTGGCTTGTCGAACTGGTTGTCGTTCTTCAGCACCAACTCGCGGGCCAGCGTGGCGATCCCGCTGGAGCAGCGGAACGTGCGCGACAGCATCAACTGGCGTTCGTGGCGCCCGAAGTGGTTTCCGATGTTCTTGAAGATGCCGACGTCGGAACCGGAGAACCGATTGATCGTCTGCCAGTCGTCGCCCACGCAGAAGACGATCGATTCGTAGGGCGCTTGGTCCAGGACGGACTTCACCAGGTCCGCGCGCAGACGTGCGATGTCCTGGAATTCGTCCACCAGCACGAATCGGTACGGCGTCTTGACGCGGCCATCGCGCAGTGCGGCCAGGGCTTCGCGCAGCATGTCGGCGTAGTCGATCTTGCCTGCATCCCGCAACGCCTGCTGGTAGGCGTGGAACACGGGGAAAGCCACCTTCAGGAAGAGTAGTGCGCGCCACGAGTTGGGTTGCTGCTTTGCTTCCTGCAAGACCTCCCCTTCCGTGAGGCCCGAGTCCTTGAAGCGCAGCACGAAGTCCATGATGAGCTGCTCGAGTCCTTCGATCGGCCCGAAGCTGGCGATGGCCCGGCGGTACACGTCCTGGGAGCGTGGACCCACCGCGATACCCGCCGCCTTGAGCGAGTGCTCCAGATGGTTCCACAGCGTGCCGTCACGCATCTGTGCCGAGGTGGTCTCGAAAAAGACTACGGGCTTGCCGTTGCGATGGCCGCCGGCCACCCGCTTCTTGAACATCGCACGCTTGCTGCGGGCCTGTGCCTCGTACTCGGCACCGCCCATCCATGCCGGTGCCCGGCCGTTGCCGTCGAGCGCGAAATGCTCGTGGATGACGCGTACCTCGCGCTGGGTTCCATTGCTCAATTGCTGGGTCTGGCAGTAGGTGAAGTCCGGCTTGTAAGGGCGCTGCCTCTTCGTCGATTCGGACACGCCGAGTCCGAGGAGTTTGGCTCCGTCCCAGTCGGGCGTTTCATACCCGACGGGAATGCCGCGCAGGAACAGCCAGTTCACGATGCTGCGCTCTTCCAGGGAGCGTACGTGGATCGCAGGGTCCAGCGTGGGAATGGTGGGTTCGTAGCTCTTCTTTCCTTCTTCTCTCTTCGCCTTGATGCGCTGCCGGCAGCATTCTTCGTAGCGCTTCTCGCAGTCCTCCAGATTGCCAGCAATGCCGGACGGACTGGGGTCCTCGAAGGGCGCGAAAAGGAGCCAATCGGCGAGTGCCTGCTGAAAAGGGAGATCCTCATCCTTCAACCGGTCGATGACCGTGCGCAGGAAACGTCCTTCTTCCCCCGCCTCTTCCTTCAGTACGCGCGGACGGATGCCTTCCCCATTGGCCTCGACCATCACGGACAGACCGAAAGAATGGAAGGTTTTAGATGCCACCGCGACCTTCCGCCCGATGGCCTTCGAGAGCTTCTTGGACAGCCGCTCATCCAGGCTTTTGGCGGCTTTCTTGTTGTAGGCCAGCGCGAGGATCTCGTGGTCCTGGAACAGACCGGACTTGAGCGCGAAGCCGATCTTGCCGACGATGCACGAGCTCTTGCCCGAACCCGCGGCGGCAACCACCAGCGTCGCATCCTCGAAGACCAGTGCTGCTGCGGTCTGCTCCGGGGTCAGGGGGCTGCTTTCGACCGCATTGAAGTAATCGGCCTCGGCCTCGATCTGGTACGCGAGATACTGCTCGTTGTGCTCCGTGCGCGATGCTTCGGGTTTGTTGACCCGCTTGGCGAGGTCGGCCAGTTCGTCCTTCAACGACCGGGCCAACTCCCTATCACTCGGCGCAAGCAATGGGTGCCGGTGAAGCGCATCCAGGACTGGCGCTACCTTCCGAGCCATGTCCGCATGGTTGCTTGTGATCCGCGCTGCCTGAGAATGCCGCACGTAGCGGTCCGACCGGTATGTGCGCTCGATGTCGGATCGAATCGGGACCAGTGCCCGGTCGGCCGCATCGAGCGCGCGTGTCAATTCCCGGTGGGCGCGCTGCAGGATGTCCTTGCGAGCTTGCGCGCGGGCTGCACCACGCAGGACGAAGGACCGTTGGTATTCTTCCTTGCCGGATCGGTAGGTCAGAACGACGTGCCCGCGATCCAGCCAACGCGGCAGGAACCACGACGGCGCCCGATCCTGCACCGCCGACAACTGCCAGTACCGAACTTCCAGCCCTGCCATCGACGCGGCTTTGGCGGAAATCTCCAGGCTCAACGGCTTGCGCAAGCAAAACCACACGTCCCGCCAAGATTCCTTGATAGACACGGTCGGCAGAGCCTCCGGCCGTCCCGGTTTACTTGTAACTTCCACGCTCGCTCCCCCTTTATGGGCGCAGATGGTAAGCGAGGCGTGCCTGCCATCGCGCCGGGTGGCACCGGCAACTGTGACGGCCTTCGGAAAATGTCGGGAAGTCCCAGGCCGCCACGCACTTGGCGGCCTTCTCTTCAAGGCCTCGCCTCCGATCTGCGAATGCAGCCAGATGCCGACTCCTGAGCCAGTGGCATTGCTGTCGAAGTTGGGCTGGCCCTACCATCCTTGGATGGTTACTGCCTCCGTACAGCCTGGTGACTCCTTGGATATCGCGCGAACGCTTGCACGTTCCGATCAGATGCATGAGCGCATCCTGGAGCTCCTGGGCAAGGAGGGCTTCCATGGTGCTCCCCGATCCCAGGTGGCGACAGGCATGTGTTTCGTGGCCATGGAGCACGCCCAGGGCCTTCGCTCCCTCATCGCACTCGCGCTCGCCAATTCGGCCGTGGGTCTCATGCGGATCCAGTTCGAAGCGCTGATGCGAGCGGCATGGCTGCTGTATGCGGCTCCTGAGGCAACGATCGTCAAGCTGTTGTCGCCCCTTACCTTGGACAGCGAGAAGGCCGCCAAGAACCTGCCCGGCGTGAACGAGATGCTGGAGGGGCTGCGAAAGAGCATCGGAGGCCCAGGGGAGGGGATCCCTGCGAGCGCCTACGAGATGCTCGCGCACTTCAAGGACGTGACCTGGTCGGCCATGAACTCGTTCGTCCATGGCGGAATTCATCCGCTGCGGCGTTTTGAGGAAGGGTTTCCGCTGCCACTGGCACTGCAGATCCTGCGAAATTCGAACGGTTTGGTGACGATGACCGGGATGCTGTTGGCGGTGCTAACCGGCAACTCCCTGATCGCCAGTGCGATGTCCAGGATTCAGCCCGACTTCTCCGATTGTCTGCCGGATCTTCAGGATCGTGAATCTGAAGGCTGATGCAGGCTGTGAGCCGCTAGTCGGCCGCTTTCCAATGAATGACGGCTGCCAGAAAGAGCAGACACTTGAGAGCAACCGGGCTCGCTACTCTTATCTGAAAACCTGATGCAGACAGCGTGGTCAACAGCCCAAGCATTCCGATACAGTCTATTTACATGTCAAAAGTCAATGGCAGCACTGGCCGTTTCCTGACCTATGCAGCCGCGCCGGATGGTGACTGCGGGCATGCCTATCAACCCAGCAGCCAGAGACAGAGGAAACAGGAGACTTCGAGTTGCAGCCGACACCGCCCATGCCACCTCCGTCCAAACAGCTGCAGACTGATACGCAAGCTCTGCCCGTCGATGCAACTGTACTTTTCGTAGCGCTGCAGTACCAGTTGCTCGTGGCCGTAGAACAGTGCCACTACCTCATGCCCGGAGAGTGCCTATGGATTGAAGCCATGGGCGATGTCACTGTGCCGGGCAAGACGCAGATCGAAGTTAAGCACTATGGCGACAAGCTGACCGACAGCCATCAGAACTTCTGGAACACGATCCGGAACTGGCTGCATGAGCGGTTTGACCGCAGCAGCTACAAGTCTCTGGTGCTCCTGACGACTCAGGAGTTCGGCGCCCAGAGCCGCCTCAAGGACTGGAACATCCTGACCGCTGTGCAGCGGCTTGAGCGAATGCAGGAGATCGGCAGCGACGGGGCTGGCGCACCGCAGACGCAAATGGATGAGCCACCCGAGCCGCAGGACGAGGCCGTCCAATCTGCTGAAACTACGGCCCGCAAGCCGTCCAAGGCGCGGGCACTACAGCAGGAGGTGCTAGCGTCCGGGAGCCGCGCGGCGCTGATGGAAGTGCTGGAACGCATGCTCATCATCCCGGACGAAGACGCCCTGCCTGAGCGCATCGACAGCTACAAGACCCGCTACCTCAAAGCCATACGACCGTCGCTGCAGCAACAGTACCTGGATGACCTGCTAGGCTTTATGTTCAGCACCGAACTCGTCCTGAACGGCTGGAAGATCACCCACGAAGCGTTCACCGCCAAGCTGACTGCTCTGAACTCCTCGTGCATGAAGCATCCGGCAGAGTTCCCTTTGAGAGATCTTCGGCCGCTAGAAGAAAAGGTCGATCTCGACGCAATCAGGCCCATGCTCTTCGCCAGGAAAATCCTAGAGATCGAGGGCGAAAAATATCTCAAGCACGCGGCCCTGCACCGCCTGTTTGCGCAGGACACGATCTCCGGGCTCCTCAAGGATCAGATTCCCATCAAGCCCTCTCTTGACCTTTATCTCCACAACCACCGCAGTAACCATTTTGTGGAGCGAGAAGCGGCCATTCTGGATTGCGACGGCTTGCAGGACGTCGCGGCCCTCAAGAAGGCGTCACTCAGGTTCTACCTGGCACGTCTGAGAGCTTCGACGGAACCTTTTTGTGCCATGGCCAACACCATGCCGGAATTTCGCAATGGCATTTATCACATGCTGGCAGACGAGAATCCCAAAAGAAAGGACGAAGAATTTCACTGGAAACTCTGGGAATGATGAATACCGCCGCCGATCATCTCTATACCTTGCATCGCAACGCCTTTGCGCTCGCGCCAGTGATCCAGAGCTTCTACCTGAACTGGGAGCCAATGGAGAAAGACATCCTGTTGAGCTATTTAGTCCTGCCCTTGGTGTCCTTTCCCGCGATGCAGGAGTATTTGCATACCGCCAATCGAACCAGTTCGATCCGGACCATGACATCCGACTCTTCCCGTTTGGTCGGCTTGGAGCTTCGCATCTCGGAATATAAGCCCATCACCAACAAGGCGCTGGTGATACTGCGCTCGGATGAAAGCCTCCAACTCAACGACGACCTGTCGGTTCTCGCCAGTGAAAACCGACAGTCAGAGAATGCAGCCCCCAAGATGCTGCGTTGTGCGCGTCAACTCGCCATGGTATTCAGAAATGAAAGTGTCGTGACCATTTATAGAATGCTGGGATTGAAGTCGCTATGAAATGCTATGTCCGATATATCGGCGTGATAGACCAGGAAAATGAGACGCACAGTGTGAAATTCAAGCAAGGCTTGAATATCATTACCGGTAAATCTTCAAAGGGCAAAAGTGCCATTCTCGACATCTTCGATTACTGCATGGGCAGTTCTGAAGATACAATTCCGCAAGGCATCATCACCCAGCGGGCGAAGATATTCTTTACCGTATGGCGCTTTTCCGGGATGGCTGTGGTCGCAGGCCGAAGAGCATGCAACGCCAACCAATGTTTCCTGCGAGAAGTCAGTGGCGAGCAGGCCAAGCATGTGCTGGCCTACGTCAAGGACGTGGACAACTTCTTCATCGCGCAATACCAGCTTAGCCGGATCGAATTCTCCAAGAGCCTGGGGCGCTACTTCGGCGTCACCATGGACGACATCGACACCGACCCGCTGCAGAAGCAGCTCATGCGTCAGAAAAGCCCGACGCGCTCCATCCGCAGTTTTGCCTCGTTCATGCTCCAGCATCAAAACCTGGTGGCCAACCGGCATGCGATCTTTTACCGCTTCGACGAAAAGCGAAAGCGCGAACAGGCTATTGATCACTTCAAGATCTTCATGGGGATCGTGGGCGAGGACTATTTCGACCTGGCCAAGGAACTCGCCGAAGCAGAAACCGAGCTCAAACGTGCGCTGGCCGTCATCCCTAAGCAGGAGCAGATCAAATCGGCCGGCATCGGAGAGATGGCGGGCTACCTGCGGGAGTTCCATGCCCTGGCGGGAACGCCGCTGACAGAGTTGAGCGCCGAAGAAATCTGGATGCGGCCGGCGCAGGCCCTCGAACGCTTGACCGGCATCGCCGTCACGGTCGATGGGCAGTCCGATACCTTCGACGCGATCCGCAAGGAATTGCGCACACGCAAGGCCGAGATCATGGCCGAGATCCAGAAGGCCCTGAACACGCGCTACCTGCTTGACGTCTCGACACAGCAAGTCGAGGGATTCGCCGGAGCCATGACGGATCTGCCCATCCCGAAGGCGACCCATCTGGACCATGCCGTGTGCCCGGTCTGTGCGTCACCCTCGGAAGCCGCCGAAGATGAGGCCAACAGACTCTCGGCGGCCATCCACTGGCTCAACGGTGAGCTGAAGGTCTCGGCCTATGCCCGCGAGGGCTTTGGCCAGGAGCGTCGGGACATTGACGAGCAACTCAAGAAGGCGCGCCAGGCCTTGCGGCAGGTCGAAAGCACACTGCGTCCACTGGACCAGGAAGCCGACCGCCTGCAGCGCTCGAAGTCTGTCGATGCGGCAGCGCAGAAAGCCAAGATCAAGCTAGAACTTGCCATTGAGCGCCGCATCGATAGTCCGCCCACGGAAACTACGGAGTTGGTGAAGTTGCTCCATGACCGGGTGGCGGACCTGAAATCGAAGAAGGCTTTGCTCGATGTCGCGCCCCGGCTGCTGGCCTTGCAACGCGACATCAACCGGAGCCTGGAGATCATCGGCACACATTTCGACTTCGAGGACTCCTATAAGAATGGATCCCTGAAGTTCGACATCGATTCCTTCGACCTATGGCATGAGACACCGGGGGTAAACGGTGCGCCGGAGAAGAAAGTCTTCCTGCGGTCGATGGGCAGTGGAGCGAACTGGCTGTATTCGCACCTGACGCTGTTCTTGTCGCTGCACTACCAGTTTGCGGCCTACGCTGACTGCAAGCTGCCGCCCGTGCTGTTTCTCGACCAACCGACGCAGGTCTACTTCCCCTCCGCCGATTACGGCAAGGAATTCAATGCAGCCCAATTGCGCGCGAACCAGGACGACACATCCGCCAGCGTGCCCGGCAGCCCGCAGTCCGAAGAGACTGCGGACGAGCCCGCGACACGCGCCGCGAACTCGCCTTTGGACACGCACACACGCATCTCGACGGCCGATGACGACTTGAATACCGTCGCCAAGATGTTCACCGTTCTGGCCAAGTTCTGTGATGACACGGCACAGGAGGTCGGCAACAAGCCGCAAATCATCGTCTGCGACCATGCCGACAGACTGGAACTCGGCGAGGGCTACAACTTCGAGGACTTTGTCGCCGACCGCTGGCGCGACCGTGGCTTCATCGCGACGTAACCGTGCAGCAGGCCCAGGCCTACATCGGCCCGCCCGCAAAGCCTGGTTGGACCCGGCGGGCTTTGTCCTGGTGGCTACTGGGTCAGTTCCAGATGGAAATCAACACCCAGCCGTAACGGCCCAATCAACTGGCGAGCTTTCATTTCGGCTGCGTGAATACTAGGGCAGGTCTGAGCAGGTCACTCATCGAACTCGGGTGTCGGGTTTCGCATTCGATGCAGACGTTGGAGGCACCGAAGGCGACGACGGTACCGCTGCAAAGTAGCCTCTCAAGAAGGGCTTTAGCGTGCAGGGAATGCTCGGGACGCAGCCGTATTGAGATTGATCTAACATCTGCGTCGAAGACCATTCGGTGTCCCCTTGGAAAGAATGCTGACAATCACAGGTATTTTTTGAAGCTGCCAGCCGCGATATCCACAGCCACCCCAAGCAGTACCGCACTGGGAAGCAGGATGACCACTGGATGCACCCTGACCGGCAACGCCAGGTAGGTCACCCAGGGCAGCACCGCCAGCGGCACCAGGCTGGCCCTTGCCCGGTGGTACAGGAATCCCGATTCGCGTCCCGCTCCGAAACGCCGGATGTCTCGGCGAACCAAACCATCCACGAGTCCCACAAACGCGGCCAGGGCAAAAAGCGGCAAGGTCAGGCATAGCATCAGCAGCCGCACCAGGAACAGCAGCACGGTGTAGGCCGCGGCGATGAGGTAACCCTCGGCATGCATGGATACCGTGGCCAGGACCTGCGGCAGGCTCCATGGGCGGCCGGAGGCACCCGCGCGCGCCTGGCGCGACGCATCCTGCATCCACTCCAGCAGCCCGCTGCGCACGAACGCCCATTCGTAGGCGTGCTGGATCCACTGGTGCGCTGTGCGTCCCGGCTCCTGCACCAGAGCGCTGCGAACGAAGTAGTCAGACAACTGGTCCAACTCGTGGCCCAGCATCGCCTGCGCATGGCGCCAGCCCTGGTCCGGCCAAAAGAGGGCCATCCCGATGCATTCGATCACGATGCAGAGGAACAGCGAACCGCACAGCACACCGAAGCAACGGAAGGGCAAGGTGACGAGACCCAGGATCAGTCCCTGCTGGCGGACCTGCTGGCGTTGCGCGGTAGCGGCGACATCGCTCATGGCGCCGCAGCTCCAGGGTTTCCGCCTGCGTCCTCCGGCGGCGCGAAACCTGCCAGTAGATCGTCGGGCAAGGTTGCGTCCTGCAGCCCTGGCGCGATCTGTCCATCCCACCATGCGCCCGCCTCGACGTAGTGCAACCGCATGCCGGCAGCGAGCTCCTGCAGATCGCGCGGCATGGCCTCGTCGGGATCGGGCGCGGGCAGCGGCATGCGCACCTTCCAGAGGTTGCCACCTTCCATCAGCGCGAAGGCCTGGCCCTTCGGCAACGCCACTACGTGCGCGGGCTCGATCATCAGCACGCTGGTACTGGCGATGCGGTCCTGGGTGTTCGAGGTAAACGCGGTGTTGCCCGTGGGATCGGAGCTGTCCGTGGCGCCGCTCATCACCGAGGTCGCGAACACCTCGACCTTGGGCAACTGGCGCGTCAGCAGCTCGGCCGTGGCCGTCTCTCGCACCCGCAGCATGACCAGGTTGTTGAAATTCCCCACGACCTGTCCCGCCTTCGCGCGATTGCCGATGCGCGCCTCGATATCGGAGAGCGTCTGGGTGTACGCCGTGACCTGGACGCCGGCACCGCCGCCCTTGTTGACCATGGGAATGAATTCATCGCCCATGAGCTCGTTGAACTCGTCGGCATGGACGTTGATGGGCACCTTGGAATTCGCATTCGCACCCGGCAGGCCGTCGTCCACGCCGAACTTGTAGATGTGCCCCGCGACCGAGACCAGGTCCGAGAACATCGAGTTGCCCACGGCGGCCGCCACCTCCGCATCTGAGAGCGCGTCCAGTCCCACGTACACGATCGCGCGTTTGCGGATGATCTGCATCCAGTCGAAGATCGGCCGCGGATCGGCGAGGTCCGAGTAATTCGGCGCCAGCAACTGGGCGACCTTGCCCGTGGTGAGCTTCTCCAGCAGCGGCAGCAGGCTCGCGACGATCTTGTCGAAGTACGTCCGGTCGTAGCGCACGGCGCTTCGCAGGCCGTCGAGCACCGGGTCGTAGACGCGGACCTGCGAGAGGTACTGCTCGATCGCGATCACGCGCTTCTCGCGGCCGATCATGTTGCGCGGGATGTTCTTGTCGTTGAGCCGGCCTTCGAGCTGGACGATGACCTCCCAGGCCTTGGGTTCGGTCTTCGCGAAGAACTGCGCCGCATACTCCATGAACAGCGCATCGATGTTGATGACGTGCCGCTGGATCAGCAGGTAGTCCGGTCGCTGCCCCAGTTCCACGAGCGCGCGGGCGATGATGTTGACGAACCGCCACGCGAACTCACGGAAAGCGGCGCTGTTGCCTTCCCCGGACAGTTGCCCCGCGATGCGGGTGGCGACTTCGGAGATGCGGCCGAAGCGGCCGATGGCGTTGTAGTGCGCGCTCAGGTCCGGCCAGCCCAGATGGAACACGTAGAACTCGCTCTCGCGTCCCGCGCGGCGTGCTTCCACGTACATCCGCTTGAGCAGGTCCGCATCCCCCTTCGGATCGAACACGATCACCACCTCGTGCCCGCCATCCGCCGCGCGGCGGCGGATGTCCTGCGTGATGAACAGTTCGGCCAGCCGGGTCTTGCCGACCCGCGTGGTGCCGAGCACCAGCGTGTGGCCGACCCGTTCGCCCAGCGGCAGGGTGACGTCCATCTCTTCGGGCTCGATGCCGTGCAGATGGGGCAGGCCGCCCACGGGTGGCAAGGGGCGCACCGGGTTCAGCGGATGGTCCCACGCCGTCCAGCGCGCTAGCCCCGAGAATGGCGGCGGGGCGAACTCCAGGCGCTCCTCGTAGCGCCGCGCGAACCGGTACAGCGGTGTCGGCTCCACGTAGCGGCGGAACTCCGGCCGGTAGGTCTGCATGAGCCGATGCGTGTGGCGCTGGTCCCAGCGGAAGCCCCTGCCCAGGAACAGCCGTTGCTGGCTGACGGGAACATCGCGGCTGGTCATCACGTAGCGCGGCAGGCGGCGGATGTTGCGGCGGTAGCGCAGGATCGCGTACGCCTGTCGGAGCCTGACCCCGCCGAAGACCGCGAAGGCGAGTGCGCTCGCGAGCCCCAGCTGCGGATTCAGCGCCAGCGCCCACGGTGCCGCCACGCAGGCGAGCGCGGCCGCCGTACAGACCGCCACGGTGTACAGCTCCACCGCGGGGCGCAGCAGCACCTCCATCGCGTGTGCCTGTGCCATGTCACTGCTCGATGCCAGTGGCCGTCAGCAGGGCCGGATAGTGGCGAAGGCCCAGGCGGCGTGCCAGGTCGTCCCCGGATGCGGGCGACAGCGCCAGACCGGGGGCGAGGGCGCGCAGCGCATCCAGCGCCTGCGGCGACTCCACATTCACCACCAGCCCGGCGGCTTGCAGGCCGCGCAGCATGCCGTGGCGCTGACGCAGCCACGCGCGCGAGCGTGGATCGTCGCCGACCAGGAAGAAAGGCTGGAGGCCCGGCGCGTCGAGCGGGCGGGCATCGACGGGACCGGGTGAGAGCAGGGTGGAACGCGCGGGCAGCAGCGCAGCCTCCCCGTGGCCCGTCGGGGAAGAGGGCGTGGATGCGGGCGGCATGCCGCTAACCGGACGCCGCGGCGGCAGTCCCAATTCGTCGTAGTAGGGCTGCGCGGGGACGCCTCCACGGTCTTCGACCACGATCAGCGCGGTGATCGGCGGCGGACCGGGCGGGGCGGTCTGCGCACGCGAGGCGGCGGCGGACAGGCAGACCGCGGCGAGCAGGGTCGCGCAGGCCCAGTGGTGGAATGCGCGGGTGTTCATGGCTGGGAGCCTCGATGTCCGTTCAATGTGGCTGTCGCCTGTGGATGGCCCAGCACGCGCGCAAGATGGCGTTGCACACTGCCGCGGTAACGCGTGGCGGGCGGGCCGCCGGCGGGTCGGTGGTAGCGCCCGATCGCCGTGATCCAGTCCTCGCCGGGCGTGTGCTGCTCGCGCAGTATCTCCGCGGCGATGGCCAGATTGCGGTACGGGTCCAACAGCGCGCAGGGCTGCGCTACCCGATGCGCGTGGTAGCCGGCGTTGATCTGGCCCAGCCCGACGTCGATGCGCTGCGCGGGCGTGCCCCGCAGGGCCCGGCGCAGTGCGAGGCAGGCATCGGCACGTGTGGCGTGGCGTTGCGGAGCTCCCGCCACGTTGAGCGTCCAGGGCCAGGGAATCTGCCGGCCCCGCAGCCGCGTACCGCTTTCCTGCAGCGCGACCGCGTACAGCACGGCGGAGGGCACCCCGGCCTGCGCCGCCGCGATCTGGTAGGCCGGCGGCGGTGTTTCCTGGCCCCAGGCGGTGCCGGCGGTGCAGGTGGCTGCGAGCGCCGCGATCGCCAAGCCGGACCCGAGCAGCGGGCCGCGCGGCGGCTTCACTGGCGCTGCCATTGGCCGCCGACCTCGCGCACGACCGCGGGCAGCTCACCGGACACGCCCAGCGAGAGCCAGCGTCCACCATCGTGGTTGAGCGTGATGGCTTTGGCCTGCACCTTCGCGGGTTCGATGGCCGCCTGCCGTGCCCAGCGGCGGATGCGTTTATCGTCGCCGCGGCTGCCGACCACGTACACATCCATGGCGGTGCCGGCCGACTGGAGCTGTTGCACCCGCTGGTCGCAGGCAACGCAGCCTTCCTTCACGAAAACCGCGAGCCGTCCAGGCTCCGCCGCACCGGTGCCGCCGCGTACGTCGCCACCCGCCTGGCCGCCCGGCAGGGCCACGCGCTGCAGGTCCGGATGCAGGCGCTGCCACGCCGCGTCGTACGCGCGCTGATAGTCCAGGGTCTTCTGGACACGCCGTGCCTCGGCTTGCACCTGCAGCTCGGCGAAGCGGCGGCGTTCCTCGTCGCTGCGCGCTTCAATGCCCAGCGCGGTCAGCGGATCGAGGTTCGGCGAATACGTGCCGAGCGGACCCTGCATGAGCGTGCGATAGCGGGACCAGTCCTCGGCGCGCAGATTCCACTCGCGGGCGCGTGCCTCATTGTCCCGTTTGTCCGTGGTTGTGCGTGCTTCGCTCTCGACGATGCGGGTCTCACCTCGAAGTGCCTGGGCATGGACTGGCAGGCTTGCACCCAGCGTGCACACCGATCCGGCCAGCAGCAGGACAAAGCGGGACGTGCGGGATGGGCCGGGCGCTCGCATGCCGGCCTACCGCGAGCGCAGCGGCAGGCGGCGCACCTGCTCGCCCACGGTGAACTGCGCGGTGTCCCGCTCGATCGCCTCCAGCCGCCATCCGCGTTCCTGGTCGCCCTCGCGCAGGAGCCGGACTTCGGCGGGCGACGCACCGTTCGTGGGCACGATCGCCAGGAAGGGCACGCCCCCCCGCAGTTCGGTGCCGAGGAGCGCGAACGGCGGAGGGCTCGGCGGAAGGGGCTCCGGGACCGATGCGTCCGATGCGCGGGGCTTGCGGACCGCGGACGGGCGTGCCGCCATCTGCGACTGCAGTGCGTCGGTGCGCGCGGCCAGCGCGGTCAGCTCTTCGGTTTTGGCCGCCCCGGCCTGGGCTTGTTCCAGGCGCGTGATGCGTTCGCCGATGGCCTGCTGCGCCGCCGAGAACGCCGCTTCGCTCACGAACGGCGGTCGATGCTGCGCCGCCTCGAACGCACCGCGCAGCTGCGCCAAGCTGTCCCCCAAGGTCTGCATTTCCGCATCGAGGTTGGCGCTCTGCGTTTCCTGCTCCATGCGCGAGAGCCGGGCCGTGTTGAATGCCGTCGTGATCCCGAGCGCCAGGACGGCCACCGTCCCGGCGACCAAAGGCCAGCGCATGCGGGGGCGTCCGCCCGGTGGGAGGGAAATCATGGCAGCTTCTCCGAGGGCGAATGGCGGGGCGCAGCGTTGATCGGCGGCATCCGCGCATCGGGCGGGTGAGTGCTTGGCGTCGCGGTGGCAGCGCCGACCGACTCGGCGCGGCGGAAGCAGACCTCTCGATGGGCTTCGTCTACATCGAGAATCCAAGCGTTGCCCGACATCGCCAGAAGGGCCGTGAGGAGCGTGGTCGGTCCCAGGTGCACGTGGGCCGCGGGCAGAGGCAACGCGTACAGAACGGCGCTGTCGGCATCGGCCGGGCACAGCCTGTAGCCCGATTGCCGAAGGAGATACTGCAGCCCGTCTTGCACGGTGGCGTGGTCCGAGGTGGGTAGCGTTATATCGATCGTCTGCATCAGCAGGTCGCGCTGTCCCTCGATGGGGGCGATCTCCACGAGCGTGTAGCGTCCCTGCCGGACAACGGGCACCGCGGGGAACGACGGTGCGGTGCTGACGCCGGAAGCGGGCGATGCGGCCGGCGCCGCCATGTGCCTCGCCAGCGGCGCACCGGTACAGCCGCTCAGCAAGGCCAGAGCGAGGAGGGTGGCGGTAGGGCCAAGGCTGCGGGGCTCGGGCAGGATAGGAGGCGGCATTCAGTGCATCCCGGCATTTGGATGGCCGGACGATGCGGGAATGTGTTCCTCTGGTCAGGCAACAAACGGGATTGCGGTGATGCGCTTTCGTTGGCAGGCCGGCATTTCAAGCCTGCGTAACTAGAGCATGTTCTGAACTTTGAGCGCCGCAATAGGAGTGAGGCTAGAGTGCAGTGATGCTCCCGCTGGCGATGCCGGGTTCGGCGCTGGTTTGAAAGTAGGATCCACAGACGTGCAAGCTAGGCGATCAAACGGCAAGCCAACGATGGGTTTGGTCGGCCGGCTTTCGAAGGATAGGCGGTGATGCGATGAAGCTAAACAAGGCTTGGTGGGAGCATCTGGCACCGAAGTCTATGATTGGACGGCGGCGCGAGGTTGAGCAGCTTCTTGAAGACTTCGTGCGGTCCTCCGACTACGGGTGGGAATGGGCGCGGGTGGCTGCGAATCCCCACGGCGTGTTTAGGCTCAAGCCAGGTCAAGTGATACCTGTGGTGCACATGATTTTCATAGGCGACCGTCTGGGATTCACCTCTCCGTCTCCGAAGCTCATGGATGGGCACAGAACGGTGGACCGCAAGCTTGCGTATGGGCTCGGCGCCCTGAGCGAAGGCGAGTTAGCTATCCCGCCTACGATTTCGGTGGAAGTCGTTAGTGACCCCGCGTACTTGGTTGCGGCCATGCGCAGATCTACGCAGATTGACCAAAGCACCATCAGGAGGCCTAGCCTTGTATTTTCGGTGCCTGCGCACTTCCTACTATCGCCCAAGCACTACCCCGAACGCGCATACGTTCTTTACCAGCACATCTTCGGCGCTGGTGCGTCGTACCCCGACGATGGGTTCTTTTATGTTGGTGTGTCCACCCGTAGCTGGCAAAAGCGCTGGTCCGAGCACCGCCGCGCGATTGAGGCGGGCAGTCCATTGCTTTTCCATCGCCGATTTCGAGAAGAGCAAGAGGGCGGGCGTCTCACGTACGTGCACCACAAGGTAATGGCTATCACCGACGATCTGGAGCAGCTCTATGAGGCGGAAGAGTTTCTGGTGGAAGGGCATTGGGATGACGAGCGCCGGCTAAACATGGTGCCGGGCGGAAAGAGCGGCCTGCGCTACCTCCGCGAAAACGGATTGCTTTCGAAAGGCGTCGTTCCTCTGCCCGATGACCGCAACAAGATTGTGCACAAGTGGCTGAATGACCATCCCCGCTTGGGATTACCGGCGCCATGGGTCGCTGAAAAGTGGAGGGACAACGACTGGGCGGTAGCGCAGATTTGCGGGCGGGACGGTCGCTTGTCCGTGGTCCAAGTCAAGGCGATACGCGAGCTCGCCAAAAACCACACGCCAGAGGAAATTTACGTGCGCATCGGGGCGAAAGACGTGAATCAAGTGAAACGAGTCTTGGATGGAAAAACCTACGCACGAGTAACCTGATCTTCCAGATGCTGTACCAAGCCACCACGGTTCGCGCTGGTGGATTTTTCCATCCTTGAAAAGTTAGACAAAAGCCGGCGGTGCACTTCACGCCGGCAGACGCACAGGAACACGCCGAAGTCGACCAGCTCTGCGCCGCAGTACAGTAGGCCACGGGCCACGCTGTCGAGCTGGCTTGGGCGGACCAAGGCTAAACCAGAGAGAAAGCGATCATGCTGCCCAAAGCCGCACGACTGCTGGCTTCTGCCTGTAGTTCACAACATGCTTATCCAATTCCGAGCTTGTTCTTCGTCGTCTTGGCAGGCGTGATGGACACGCGGCTCATGCAATCGAGTTTGCCGGCAGGAAACGAGTACGCGACGATCGCGTCGCCGACCTGCGCGCCCAAGGTGTAGACGGCGTGCTCATTGGCTCCGCGCGCATAGTCCATCACGATGAGGCTCGGATACTGGCGCCGCAGCGCTGCCATAGAGATGCAGCTGCCTGTCACGTCGAAGGACGCCGAATCGGCGCGGTTGTCCGCTCCCATGACCACGACGGCGTTCGACGCGAACAATGATGGCGCGATTTCCGTCGACTTCCCGCGAGGCTCCTTCCCATTGGATGCAGCGGTTGAGGCGGAGCGGGGCGAGACGATTTTCAAGACGTCCCTCCCGTCTCCCGGAAGGGCCAGGGCGATTTTTTCAGAGAAGGCCCAGAGCTGTTTTTCGGCAGCGGCGGGAGCGCGCGGTGCGGCTGCGGCAGGTGCCAGCGGAGCCGTCGCGAGGACGACCGCGCCCAGAGCGGCGACGAGAGTCTTCATGGCTTACTGCTCCTCTTGCGACGGGGGATTGAGTTTGTCGTATTCGTTGCCGTAGTACACCTTGTAGTTCTCACCGGTGGTGGACGTGACATTGGCCTCGCAGAACGCATCCCCCACACGCTCGGCCAGATCGTTGCCTCCGGCCGCGATCGTGGACAGCAGCGCCGAGGCATTCGCCGCGATCAGGCTGATGTCGGCGCTTCCCTGGGAGGTGTCCAGTATCTCGCTGCGCGCAGTGGAGTTGTTGAGCACGGCCCGTCCTTCATTGGTGCAGGCCTTGGCAATGTAGTCTTCCCGCGTGCCGAGCACCCAACCCTGGTCCAGGTACAGATGGCCCATCTCGTGGCTGACCATGGATACCCTGGAGTACAGCCCCGGGATGTCGTTGGAGGCACACGAATAGTTCTGGATGTAGACGGTGCTTCCGGGCTTGTCCAGATAGGTGGCTGGACCGTACACGAAGGGGAACGTGGTGCCGTTGACCTGGCCCGTGAGCGTGCTGGAGGCAAAAATCACGAAATCCACGCACTCGCCAAGTCCCGTGTTCACGGGCTGCTGCTGTGCGTGGGCCGGAGGGACACACAAGGCCGACATGGCGATGACGGCCGCGCTGAACAATCTCATGCTTCCTCCTTCCGTGGGGTGTGAGGGTTTTCTAGAACAGGCAAAGGCTTGAATGCAAGCACCGTGCGCTGCGAATTTGACGCGGATCGCGGTTGCCCAGGCGCAGGAAAGCGGACTCCGAAGAGGCCGCAATGGCGCCCGGCTGTGATGGCGGGAATCAGTGTGGTTGTGATTCGCGCAGGGTGACCACACGGTACTGGCCGCGGTCGCCGTAGCGAGGCCCCTTCTTCTCGAAGTCCGCGCAGAGCCGGTCGTTGCCGCAGGCGACGAGGTTGGCCCGCGCCACGCGATCCAGATAGGCGATTTCCGCCCGGCGCTGTTTCGCCTCCGCGAGGGTTGCGCGGGCGCTTTGGAGTGCGTATGCCACGGCGCACAGCCCCATGATGGCCGCCACCCCCATCGCGATGGTGCCCATCCACATCCGGCGCATCACCGTGGTTTCCAGCGATTGCTGCGCTTGCGCGTAGCGCTGGGTGGCCTGCTGCAGCTGCTGGTTCGTCGCGGTCATCGTGCGGTCGAACCGCTCGGCGGCGGGATCCAGCGCGACCGAGAGCGCCTGTTGTGTCAGCTGCGTCAACCGCGGAAGCGCGTTCTCCACGACACGATGGACGCGCTGATCGGCGTTGTTGACTGCGTTCTGCAGCAACTGCATCTGCTGGCGGACCTGATCTTCCAGGACCTGTTCCCGCCGCTGCAACTGCGCGATCAGCGCCGCCATGGCCTGGATCGATTCTTTTGCTGCGCTTTTTCCGCCTTCGTCGTCTGGCACCGCTGAGATGTTGTGCATGTCCATCGTGGTCTCTTGAGGATTCAATTCGCCTTCCGGGTTCTCGCTATCCGCCACCACCACCACCACCGCCTCCTCCGGCGCCTCCACCACCACTACCTCCGTCACCGCCTCCTCCTCCATCGCCCTGCGGCCCGCTCTGCATCGCGGGCCCGTGGGCGAACTGGGGCAGCGTCATCACCATCACTGGACCGCGGCTGGTCTGTATCTCGGCCGAGACGTCCATGCCCAGCGCCTGGCGCGTCGTCACCTGCTCCTGCGCCTCCTGCTGCGCCTTGGCATCCAGATGCGCATGTCCTTGCTCCGCCAGGGCAGCGCTGTGCGCGCTGTTAGCGACGCGCTTCAATGCCTGCTCGATGGCCAGATCGTTCTTGCTGTCGATGGCGTACAGCAGGTCATCGACATCTGGATCACCAGTGATGGTCTTGCGGGTGGGTGGTGGACGATCCTCGTCTTGCTCGCCAGCAAGGTGCGCACCCGCCAGAGGTGGCGGCGCAGCTTCTGCGGCCATGGAGGGGGGCTTCCTCAGTGCAGAAGGGCCATCCGGGTCATACCCTTCACGCAGCTCCAGATCCGTAAATGGCTGCTCGCCGCGCTCCACGCGCGCTTGCCGGGCCTGTGCGATGCGATCTTCCGTTTCGAGCTCCTGTTCGAGCCGGATGCGCAGCTCGCGCATGGTTCGCGTAATCTCTTCCCAGGAGTCCGGATCCGGCACAGCCGGGGCCGCAGGCGCCTGCTCATCCGATCGAGCCGCAGACGGCGGCTGGGGTGCATCGGCTTCGTTCTCAGGCACGCCGGCGGAGCGGCCGGCAGTGGGCCGTGACACGGGAAGTTCTGGCGCCTGCGCGAGGTGTGGAACGGCCGGCAACGCTGCAGTGATGCCGGAGACTTCCGGCGCCGAAGTCTCGGATGTCGGCTCTGAGTGCTGCTTGCCAGGATGCTCCGCCAGCAATCGTTCGGCTGGAGCGTCGGATACGGGCGTAGTGGGCGTGTGCAACGACTCGTCGGACTGCTGCTGCGCTTGCGGTGTGGACAGGTATCGGCTCCCTTGCGGATCCGGTACTGGCCGCGCTGCTTCCGGCGATGCGGGCGAGATCGCAGCGCTCTGCAGCGTCACTGACTGGACGCTGTGGGCAGTCTCTTCCTGGGCGTGTCGGTCCTGTATCCGCTGCTGCGCGATGTCAATGCTAGGGGCTGGCACGTGTTCCGCCGGTGGCTCCGCGGAATGCTGGGCGAGGCTGTCCCGGGTGGGATGCGGATCGAGGGTGCGTGGCTGGGTGTCGTGAGCAGGGGGCATGGCCTGCTCCGCCGATGGGGCCTCCTGCCTCGGCTCCTGCTCGTGCCGTAGAACCGCCCGGTGCGGCTGCAGGGCTTGCTCTGGATGCTGGGCGTCTTGCGCCTGCCGGCGTTCTTGCGTGCGCTGGTCGGCGTCCTGGGTGCGGCGTGCTTCCTCCTCTCGTAGCTCAGTCTGCTGGGCTTATCGATCCAAGGTTTCTTGCTGCCGGGCGTCGTGCGCTGCCTGCTGCTCACGTTGTTCGCCCTGCTGCGCGTCGAGGGCCTGCCGTTGTTGGTGTTGCTCTTGCTGCTGCAACTGCTGCAACTGCTGCGACTCTTGCTGGCGGAGTTCCGAAACCGCATGCGCCTGCAGCGCCGCAGCGGCCTGTGCCCGATCGTCATGGGATGCCTGCTCCTGCAGCGCGTGCGCGCGTACCTGCGCCAAATGTTGTTCCTGCGCCTGTCGGTCCTCCTGCTGCCGCTCCTGGCGTTCCTGCGCGGCATTGGCCGCCTGGCCGCGGGCCTGCACATCGAGCGCGTGCTGGTTGGAGGGAGAAGCGTCCGAGGTGTCCGTATCCGCGGAGCCTTCGGAGGGACGCTGCGCGGAGGCCACCTGCTGCATGGGCACGGCCGAATGCTGTCGTGCCTGCACCTCCCGCAGCGCCTGGCGAATGTCCTCGGTGCTGGTGACCGCTGCGATGCGCTCCACGCCATCGGGGCCGCGTTGGAGATGGGTGATCGGACTGTCGGCGCCGTACTGACCGCCCGGCCCGCGTTGCAGCTGCATGGCGCCATCGCCCGCGAGTCCTTCCGCTTCGCGGGTGCGCTGCGTCGCCAGCTCGATGGCCTCTTGCCATTGGGGCTGCAGTTCCGTGCCCACGATGCGGTACTGGTACAGCGTCTGCTCGCGCTGCACGTCCTGCGGCGACGGCGGCGATTGCTGGATGGTGGCGATCGCCTGTGCCTGCTCGGCGAGTGCTGGCTGCAGCATCGCGCGCGTGGTCTCCAGTTCCAGCACGCGATTGGCATCGGGCGGAGCGCCTTGGCCGGTCCACTGGCCCTCCATGTTGCGGTAGTACCGCTGGCCGTTCGAGGCGATCAGGGCATCCGGGTCTGGCAGCGCCTGCTGGACCGCGGGCGACATCGGCAAACCTTCGGCGGCCCAGCCGCTTCGGTGGTAGGTCAGTTCATAACGCGCGGCGATCGCGCCGGGGCTGTTGGCGATGTTGTGGGCGATGACTGCCTGCGCCTGCGCATCCAGTTCCGCCGCGCGTGGCGGCGAGGCGGTCTCCTGCTCATAGCCGCCCCGATCGTTGGCACCGGAGATCTCGGTCTTGACCAGGCGGTGCCATTGCCCGTCCGCCGTATCGCGCCTCCAGTCGGCAGCGTTTAGGCTCGGTCGGTCGCCGGCATTGGCCGGTTGCCGATAGGGATCTGTGGGCGCGGGTGCGTCTTTGAGTGCCAGCGCGGCGGCGGCATTGGTGGCGTGGTAGTTGAGTTCACGGGACTTCGCGTAGCTGGCGACGATCGGCATGGCGGCGGGGTTGTCGATCCCGTCGCCGGTCGTGTCGGCCATGCCGCCCCGCGACCAGGCACGGCCATCGAACGACCATGCAGTTCCGTCGCGATCGGTCTGGTGGTAGATGGCGCGGTTGTCGAGCAGGGCGGCGGCTTTCTCGCCGGCGACACTCATGAAGTACGCGTCGGCCGCGATCAGCACCATCGGTCCGGCGCCGGAGCTGCCCAACGCGTAGGCGGCAGCGGTGCCGCCGGCCCAGCCACCCGCATTGCGGCCGGCAAAGTGCGCCAGCTCCGATTGCGCAGCCAGCGGGTTGTCCTGGCCGAGAAAGCGTACGGAGCGTTGACCGGAGGTCACCGCGTCGGCGGCGGTGACGAGCAGCCCGGCACTGCGCAGCGCCTGGCCCGCCGACAGGTCGCCTGCCAGCAACTCGGCGGTGGCGAAGCCGCGTTGCGAGAGAGGGGTGTAGGGGGGCGGTGATGCGCCAGCTACCTGGCGAATCCCGCGTGCGGCACCTCCGATGGCCGTCGGCGTGTCATCCAGTACCTGCTGGATCAAGGCCGCATTGGATTCGGATAACGTCACACGTCCGGCGTCCTGCGCGTGGGCGATCGCAAGGCGGAACTCCTCCCGTCCGACGATTTCCCGGACCGCAGGCTCGTAGGGGGCCGCCACCAGATTGCTGCCGGTGGCGCGCGCAGCATCGATCACCCGCACAATGCGATGCTCCGAGTGGGTGACGGCCGCCCATTCGGACTCCACGGAGCCCATGGAACGAAGGGCTTTCAGTTGATCGGCATGCGTTGCCCGGTAGTGGTCGAGGTCGGAAAAGGTTCTGTTGTTCCGCGCATTCGCCTGGTCCTTAGTCAGGCTGTCCGGCGTCGTTGCTAGAGCATCGCCGTTGACCAGCGCAACCTTGAGGGTGTCTTGGAGTTCGGCGACTCTGGCGTTGACCCTTCGCAGCGCGGCAGGGTCGTCAGCTAGCGCGGCAACACCATCGCCGGTATCGGCGATGCTATCGAGCTCTTGCCGAATTCCTTTGGTGTAAGAACTGCGAGTCCGACCTCTGTGCGGTGAGGTTTCAAGCGCGTCCGCCAGTCCACCGTCTACTGGAAGATATAAACGATTCGCTGATGTGTGTTCATCGATCAGCCCATGTTCCACCAATTTTTTGAGCAAATCATGGTCACGAAAAACACTTTGCTCAATGACATGATGACTTTGCAGGATGGCATCGTTGGCCGGCATGCGCCTCGGCTCCGAAGGGGGGCGATAGCAGACGGATCAGTATTTCGCGGCGTCTTCAAGCCAGACGCCGCGCGAACGAGGGGCTTTTCCAAAGCCGCCTTCCAGTAGGGCATCGCGCAGCACGCGATCACACACGATGAGTCGGCTGTTGTATGGCGTACGGAAGACATGGGCCGTTCCGACCACGTCCTGGATGAACGCCAGGCTCGCGCCACCAGCTAGGCTGTAGTGTTTGCCGGCCGGGTAACCTTCCGTCAGGATCTTCAGAGTGGATGCAGCCTCATCGAGCGCATCCAGCGTTCTGACCACATCGCATAGGAAGTAGGGCGGACCTTGGGATCCGTCCTCCATAACGAACTCGCAAGGCACGAATGCAAATCCATCGGGATCGACAGATTCGAGGATCTGTTTCAAGGGCTCTGAAGTCAGCCAATAGCCGCTGAATCCTCCTTGCAGATCCTCCGGCATCCGTCCCTGGCGTTTTTCATAGCGCAACCGCGGCTTCTCGCTCAAAGGCGGAAATCCGCCGCTGCTAGGGCGAATGATTCCCTGTCCGGCGGGGCGAAGTTCTTTCTCGTTCTCGAACACTACTCCATGGCCGGGCCCACCACCGCGCACGTCGGAGCTGAGAACATAAAACTCGCCCACCTTCGGCTTATTTTTCATCGTCATCGGGTATTGACCTTTGTAATGACCTGAGCGATTTCCGCGTTCAATTCCTATCCTCTGGAGTCAGCGGCATCCGACCGCCACAAGCCATCGGAGCTGTGCTTCACTCCGATTCCTGCGCCCCGAATCGCTTCGTACATGACGCGGTCGCACCCCACGCCGGAAGGCTTTCTCCCATTCTGAAAACATGTGCGCTCCCGATGGGTTCTTCCTCGAAAGACAGTCGCGCCCTCTTGAAAAGTTGACGATCTCAACGTCTTCGCCCCAGTGGTGGTCTCGGTGCGAGCCGTTATGAAAGAAATCTCCAGAGGCAGAGGTCCGGTTGTCCAGTCAGCTTGCCACAAACCCGCAGGAAGCTCGACCACGCGAGTCACCGTGTTTGCAAAGGTCCGCCTGTGTGCGGGGAAGCACCGCAGTCACCGAATGCTGGGATTCCGATCACGTTCTCATCGAGCGAAACGCCTGAGGTGAGTCACTTGCAGTACGCCAGCGCCGTCACCCGGTACTTCTCGGTGAAGCTGCTGGGGTTGGGGTTCACCGTGGCGCCGACGCTCGCCACGGTGAACCCGTTCGGGCAATGCCGCCTTAGATCGCTCTCGCAAGGAGGCGCGGTCGTCGCGTCGAACGTATTGCCAGGCTCGTTGCAGGTGGCAAGGTAGCTGCCGTCCTCGCGGCTCTTGAAGGAACCCAGCCAATCGTCGAAGCGATGCATGCCGCGGTCCACCGAAGCGCAACCGGCCAAGGCCAGGGTCAGCGCGACCAGGAATGCCCGAGCGACGAGTGATTGCTGCGGCATCTGCGCCCATCCTGGGTTCCGGAAAACCTCTGCGCGCGCCAGTTTGCGCGCTGGATCGATGCTATGGCGTCACTCGATCTTGAGTGTGAAGTTGGCGTTAATCGCCCAGCTGCCACCGCTGTTGCCGAAGCTCAGCGCCGTCTGAAAGCTGCCCGCCGTCGGGGAATTCCAACTCGCGTTCCATGCCCCGTCAGCGTTCCTGCTGAGCGCGGCGCTGGCGCCGCTGGCGAACTTGAACTCGGTGCCTATGGAGTCGTTCGAAAACGAGAACGACGCATCGCCCACGGTGACCCTGCCGGATCCGCTGAGCTCTCCGCCCGGGGCGAACGATGCGCTCAACTCGAAGTTCTCCATGCCGGTCCTGAAACCCACACGGCCATCCATGGAGCTTCCGTTGGTGGAAGCGGAGCCGAAGGCATTGCCTCGCTCGACATTGACTTCGGCGCCACCGGTCTTCACCCGACCGTTGAACCTCGTGGTGGAAATCTGGCCGCTGAAGGTGGCCCCGATCACGCGACCGTTTTCCCTCCAGACATCGGCCTTGAAGGGTATTTCATCATCGGGAAGCGGTTGGCCGGGCGTCGGGGGCCGTGCGCTCGGCAGCGCGTCCCGATCGGAGGTGGTCGGTGGTGTGCGCGAAGAAGTCATGCTGCTCTCCAAGTGGCTCGACAAGCCGGGTAGTGTGTATGGCAGCGTCCATTGCCGAGGTAACCCCTGGTAAGGAGATGCGCGCAAAAAAAAAAAGCGGCTCCCGAAGGAGCCGCCAACGATTGCCACGAAGATCAGTTCACCAGTTGCCGCGCGAGCGCGACTTCGACGGAATCCCCGTCCTGGTTCAGCACATCGAGCCCGCTCTCCGGGATGTCTCCCGAAGTGCTCTGCGCCACCATGATCTTCTGGGCCATCAGCTTCAGGCAGCTCATTTGCGAAGAAGCGGCGTAGCCGAGATAGATCACCTTGATGCATTGCGTCTGGCCGATGCGCCATGAGCGCCGTGCTGCCTGTTGCAACGAGTACACGTTGTAGCCCGATTGCATGAACACGATGGTCGGAAACTCCAGCAGATCCAGTCCGGTCTTGACCAGCTCCGGATTGGTGATGAGCACGTCGATGCCGCGGTCCAGCTGCTCGGCGATCCAGTCCTCGCGGCGGCTCGCGTCCACGCTGGCGCGGAGCACGGCCACCTTGAAGCCCTCGACTTCGAGCAGCCGCTTGAGACGCGAGGTCGTGTCGCGCGTTCCGGTGTACACCGTGTAGACGAGCGTCTTGCGGCCCTGCGCCTTCTCCTGGCGGCAGATGTCGATCAACTCCCGTTCCTTGGGCATCGCCTGCGCGTCGTGGAACTGGGCGGGGACGAAAGCCAGCGTGTCGCGTGTGCGTGGATGCACGACGTTTTCCGCGCGGAAGCACGTGTCCGGCCAGGCCAGCAGCACGTTGAGGACCACACCGAGGAGCGTCGTGTCGCGACGGGCCAGGGCCTGGCGCAACGCGCTGGTGAGCGCGATCGAGAGCGCGCTGTAGGCGCTGGCCTGCGCGGGCGCCATCGGAACTTCGCGGAACTCCTCGTCGTACGGGGGCAGCACGTCACGCCCGAGGTCCCGGAGCTTGAGGAAGATCGTGAACGGCAGCACGCACCGCAGCACACCCTTGGGACCGAAGCCCGGTGCCTTGACCGTTCGGACACTGGTCTTGCTGCCCTTGGCGGTCTTGTGCGCCGTGCCGGCGCTCTCGGAATAGATGTCCTTCAGCACCCCGTGGTCACGCATGAACGCCATCGCCGCCGAGGTCATCGAGCCATTCTTCGCCGGCCGGTAGCCGTCTTCGATCATCCGCCCGGGCAGGGCGCGGAACAGCAGATAGAACAGGTCGTCGCCGTATCCACCCATCAGCGTGCCGGTGAGCAGCAATGCCTTGCGGCACTTCGCGGCCAGCACACCCATCGCCTGGCCCTGGGCACTGCCCCCGTTCTTGTACTCGTGCGCCTCGTCCGGGATCAGCAGGTCGAACGTGCCTTGCGGCAGGTAGCGTTTGATGAACTCCGTGGGCTGGTAGCCGCCCTCGCCGAAACCGAACTCCATGTTCGCCATGGCGCGCTCCATGCGCGTGGCCTGCCGGTCAGAGAACACCAGTTCGCCATTGGCGTCCATCAGGTTGATGAACTCGTGGATGTTGTCGCCCAGCATCGAGGCCAGAAAGCCGTCGCCGAACTTTCGCATCAGCTTCTGCGCGGTGGCTTCGCCGATCGTGGGAATGCGCTGGAGCGCCTTGGCGACGGCCGAGGACTGGGCGTTGCCGGACAGGCTCTCGGGCCGCATGAGCGTCCACAAGGGCGCGGCGCAGTGGCCGCACTTTCTGCGGTGCTCGTCCTCGTCCAGCATGGCCGGATGGACCGGCTCGCCGTCGAGGTCGGTGACGACATGGCCGCAGTCGGGGCACGTCGCCACGTCGCCGTGGCGGGTGCGCCGCACCGCGCAGACGGGCTTCCAGTGAAAGCCCATCCGCATCCTCACCCGGCCGAGGACGAAGAACTCCTGGCCGGTGGGCCGCTCGCCCAACTGCTCGCGCAGCTTGATGAGTTTGACCAGGGTATCCGGGCCGTTGAGCACCCAGACCCTGGCACCGGCAACCGTTTCGAGGATTTCGCGCCGCCACTTGTAGACCAGGTGCGGCGGCGACAGCACAAGCGTGCGGCGGTAGCCTTCGGCGTGCAGCACGGCGGCCGTGGCGATGCCCACGGTCGTCTTGCCGCAGCCCATTTCGCCGTTGACGATCGCGGCACGCTCGCCGCGGTCGATCAGCAGTTCGGCGGCGGCATGGACCACCTCGGCCTGCGCGGGAAACAGCCTGCGCTTGAGGCCGGCGACGATGCGCTGGCGATGGGCTCTGGGTTGGCCGCTGTAGACCGGTGGGTTGGCGCGGTTGAGGGACTCCAGCAGTTCGTCGCCGAACTCGGCGACGAACTCAGTGAGGCTCAGCTCCAGGGGAGAAGGCTCCGCGCCGAGCAGGTCGCCCTGCACGGGTGCGTTGTCCGCGGCGGTATCGATTTCGAAGGACATGGTGATGCTCCATGAAAAATGGGGCATGCACCTCCCCTGCGGGGCGATGGCATGCCCCGGCTGGGAAGAAAGATCGGCGGTCCGCCGACATGGTGAGGAAGAGCAGGGCGGTGGCGCCCCGTGGAACGACTGCGGTGGGCGGCGGTGCGCTGCCCTGAAAACAAACCGATCAGCGGATGGTGAGAACTTCGCCCAAGGTCGCGGAGCCTGGAGTCATGTCCCAGGCCCGGATGACCGGCACGAACTTGTCGGTGAGGATGCGGGTTTCGGCCACCGAGCCGTCATCGCGCTCGGTGAACTCCCGCTGGAGCGTTTTGTCCTTGTGGGTATCCCCTCGGACGACGAGCACGCGGCCGCTCCTGGAGCGCACCACGCCGGAGATCGCGCCAGCAGCCAGCGCGAGCGCCAGATGCCATGCGGACAATGCCCGAGCCGGCGGGCGCAGCGACTGCTGCGCGGCACCCAGGTGCGTGTCCAGCATCGGCCACAGCCCACGGAGCCGTCCGACTTCCTCGGCGAACTGCCCGGGCTCCATCGTCACGCGGTAGAAATGCTCCGGCTCGCACGGACTGGTGGGAACGCAGTAGGGAAGAAACGGCCAGTCGATCGGCAGTTCGTCGGCTTGCACGTCGCCATGCCCGATCCGCAGCAGCAGATCGCGCGCCGCGGCGGCGGGCTCGGAGACCAGCTCGCGCTGGCGTGTCCGGCGCCCGAAGACCACCACCTGTTTGAACTGCGTCTCCACCGCCCGGTAGACGCGCAGGCCGTCGAAGTGGCGCGTGAGCCACCCGACCAGTTCGGCATCGAGCACGTAGCTGGGCACGATGAAGACGAGCACGCCGCCGTACTGCAGCAGGGGCAGGGTGCGCTG
Organism: Xanthomonas citri pv. citri; assembly: GCF_000961215.1. Taxonomy (NCBI): domain Bacteria; kingdom Pseudomonadati; phylum Pseudomonadota; class Gammaproteobacteria; order Lysobacterales; family Lysobacteraceae; genus Xanthomonas; species Xanthomonas citri. Next base: position 2,612,832 of record NZ_CP008998.1, on the reverse strand, counting down.
GTAGAAGAGCTTCTCCAGGCGCGCTCGGCCCTGGCCCTGGTAGCCGATGTTGCCGTTGGCATCCTTGGACAGATCGCCGTAGGGCGGGTTGAGCCAGAGCAGGCCGAAGGCCTGGCGGGAGACCATCGTGTCCATCAGGTCGCCGTGCAGGCAGTGGTCCACCAGCGAACGCGCGTGGGCCGCGCGCTCGCCGTCGTACTCGACGGCATACGCGGTGACCTGCGCGCGCCCGAGGGCGTGGGCCGCCTCGGCGATCGCCACGCCTTCGCCGGCGCAGGGATCGAGGATGCACATCGGACCGCTGTCGGGCGCGAGGGCGGACAGCACCCGCGCGAGCGTCGACTCGTCGGTGGGGAAGTAGCCGGCCTTGATGAAATTGCGCGCGAGGCGCGGAAACATGAGTGCCATGGAATGCTCCTGGTGCGGTGAGAAAAAAGGGAAGGGGGCCTGCATCGCAGGCCCATCGAAGGCGTCAGGCGCGTCGCCCAAGCGGCTCTGCCGGGAGGACGTCCTGCGCGCAGGTGCGCAGAACGCCGCGGCGGATCAAATCGCCAAGCGCTTGGGTGAGCACGGGCACGTCCAGGGCCAGCCGATGGCCTTCGAGCGGCCCGAGGGCCAGTGGAAGACGGCTCAGCATCGCGTGGGCGGACAGCAGCTCCAGCACGGTGTCGCGCCAGTGGTCGAGCAGGGGCAGCGGGCAGGTCTGCCGCACCAGCGTCCACAACCGTTCGGTGGATGCGGCATCGGCCTTGGGGATCAGTGCGAGCGCGCTGGCGTTCGCCTTGTCGGGCTGCACGCAGCGGCGATCGAACAGCCACAGGTGGACCATGGAGCCGAACAGGGTGCGGCGGTAGGCGCGGGTCGTGCGCTTTTCCAACTGTTCGGCGTTGCCGACGAACACGGGAAGCGATGCACCGTCGCCGGTGACCAGATGGAACTGGTCCAGGCCTTGGGCGTCGCCTGGCAATGTCAGGCGCGCCAGGAACTCCTGGATGGCGGTATCGCGTGCCCAGACGGACAGAAAGACGAGTTCGCCCTGTGCGCCGCAGACGCAGGCATCGGCCATCAGGTCGGGGCATTCGTCGATGGGGTACAGACGCGGGGTGGAAGAAGGGTTTGCGGGCATGGTTGTGTCCTAGGATGAAACGGGAACAGCACCGCCCGCCGGGGCAAGCACTGCCCCAGGGGATGGAAGAAAGCCGCTCAGCCCGGCAAGAACCGCCGGGTGTGCGGATCGAAGCGAAGCACCTCCTTTGCCGAGGTGATCGGCGTGAAACCTTCCAGGTAGATGTGGCGGAGGTACTGGTCGCGGTAGGTCAGTGCCTGCCGTGCCTGTTCCTCGGTGAGGCCGTGGCGAATGAAGTGCTCCCGCATTTCCTCGTCGCCGGACACTTCGTCGTTGGACAAACTCCCTTCGACGAGTGCCAACAGCGAGGGCGAAAGCGCCGCCAGGATCGCGTCCATGTCGGCTCCATCGCTCAGGCGGTCGGCGCCGCGGCGGATGCCGTGGCCACCGTGGGCGTGCGACGCCGCGCGTGGTAGGCGCGAACGCCTGCACGCCAGTCGGCGGACTGTTCTGGCGCGAGGTCCAGATAGGACAGGGGGCACGAGTAGTAGTAAGGGTGCATGCATTCTTCCAAGGGCTTGTGACCCCATTGGTCGCCGCTGCGCTCCAGCAGATCGCAACGGATGCTGCGCAGGGACTGGCCCGGCGCGAGGTCGCGATGCACGCCTTCGGCCTTGGCGGTCACTTCCGATACGGACCAGAGGACATTGCCGCGCAGCGCATGGGCGACGACCTTCACGCTGGCGCGCTCGGTCTCCTGTGGTGCGATCAGTTGCGCGATCAGTGCAGACCGCGATTGGGATGAAAAATACCAGCCCATGAGAGGCCTCCTGGAATAAAAGGACCGAAGGTCTCCCCCGCGGGGAAGAACCCCCGGCGGGTGGTGAAAACGCCGCGTGTGCGGCAATTGGAGCGAGTGGCCCTTCGTCAGTCCGAACCGCAACCGGCGGGACAGCAACCCAGTTCGATGCCGTGCGAGCAATAGCCGTTCTCGGCATTCCACATCTGGGATTCCCGCCGCTCGGCAGGTGTGGCGTAGTCCCATTCCCGGGCGATTTTCAGAGCCTGTTCGCGCTGGTCTTCGGGCAATCGACCGGCGAGCGCATCGATGGTCGAACTGAAGCATGCGACGTAGTAGTCGTGAGACAAGCCGCAACCCTTGTTGGCGCGCGTGGCGACTTCGTCGCACACCGTGCGCCACGAGGATTCATCGAACGCGTGGGGCATGCCATCAGGGTGCGGTGAGGCGGTGCTGCAATGGATCGTGGACATGGTGAAGATCTCCAAAAAGAAGCCGGAGTGCGCTTGCGCACGGGAAAGCGCTCCAGCGGGTAAGGAAATCACCGCGGATGCGGTGCACAGACCTACGCCGCCTGGGGTTCCGGCGGGCGTTGCCATTCCTGTGACCTGAAATCCAGCGCATAGCCGAGTGCGCCCAGGCGAGCGATCTGCATGCGCAGCGTGCGGCGGTCGATGGTCGAGTCCAGCTTGACGGACTCACCCAGGGGCCACAGCACGCCGAACAACGCAGCGTCCTCGCTGTCGGCACCGCTGGCGGTGGCGGCTTCGGTCGCGGGAGCGGATAGCGCTTCCACGCCGAACGGCGTGGTATCGATCAGTGGGTCTCTCGATGCCCGCTCGGGTGCGGGCTTGGGAGCAGCGGGACTCGGCCCGGGAGCGGGTGCCGATGCGGTCGTGGCCGGTGCTCCCGGTTCCTCGTCCAGCGGATCGACGTCCTGCGGCGCAAAGCTGCGGGCATCGTCGCGACTGAGCTTGTCGATGCCGTGCAGCGCCATGCCATCCAGGCTGGCGCGGATCTCGAATCGCATGCCGCCGCCGACCGGGTAGGACTTGGGGAAGATGTAGCGGATGACGAATTCCCCGTCGTACTTGCCCTCCGGATATTGCTCCAGCTCCGGATCCTTGACCTCGAACACGCCGAGGTGCGTGGCGAGCCGGCCGACGGTGAAGGGGCCATTGCGGCCGCGGATGGTGCGCAGCGTGAGCTGGCCTGGGACGACGATGGGCGACACCGATGGTGGCTCGTGTGCCGTGGTGGTTGCCATGTGGTTCTCCTTGGGTATCGGGACGAGAAGACAGGGCCCCGCGAGGGGCCCTTGTGGGATCAATACGAATCGGCCAGAGCCGGCTCCCGCTCCCGTGCCTCGCCGTCCGGCTCGCACGTGGCGGGCCCGGTGGCGTGGTCGTCGGTCGTGGGCGCGTCCGCGTTGTCGGACCCGGGCGCTTGCTGGTCCGGCGATGCACCGCGGTCGGGTTCCCCGGCCGGGTAGACCTTCTGCCCATCGATCTTGATGAGGCCGATATGGACGAGGTTGGACTCCAGGCCCGCGGCGGGCTCGCCCGCGTGTTCGCCCTTGGTGCGGATGTACGGATCGATCGTCATGTCGTTCAGGCGGAAGGCGATCAGCACCTTGCGATCGGACTCCACGGCCTGGATGCAACGTCGCACCAGATGGCAGGCTTCTTCCGTATCGACCCTCGTCTCGATGTACCGGTACGCGGGCTGGTCGACCGGGCCCGCGAGCGCGGCGATGCTGCACGACAGGAATGGGTCACTGTCCTTCGGACGCACGTCCTCGGGACGGTTGAGGTAGCCGATGCCCCGGGTGATGATCTCGTGCGTCTCGATGGCATTGAACTCGGCGCGATCGATCAGTTCGGCCTTGAGCAGGCGGCCTTTGATGCTCGCGGCGGCCTCGCCCTTGCGCTCGCCGCTGGTGCGGAGGTACGCGTCGGGCCAGATGTCGCCGATGCGAAAGCGCACCAGCGGTCGGCTGCGGCGATCGTTCTCGCCGAGGTAGCGTTCCACCAGCTTCTTGGCCTCGGCACCGGAGACCCGCATGTCGAAATAGCGGTAGCCCGGATCATTCGCGGATCCGACCAGCGCTGCGATCTTGCAGGCCAGGAACGGCTGGGCGCGCCGGCCGCCCCGGACGGGGACTTCGCGGACATCCTGCAGGTAGCCGATGCCGGACGTGTGCAGGTCGAAGTACGACTTCGTTGGGGATGGGGTATTCATGGTGGATCTCCATAGGACGAAAGCTGAGACACACCGACCCCAGCATGCGGGGAGAGTGCGTAACCCCGCGGTGGGTTGGGTTGGCGAAAAGCATCCGCCACCGGGAAAACCGGCGGCCGTTCGCGCGAAGGATGCGAAGCGAACTGGTTCGGTCACGCAGTTTGCGGGCCGCGCGCAACCTCGAAGACCGGAGGTTGCCTGGCATGTCGCCGAAATCTTTCGGCAGGCATGCGGTGAGCGTCCCGCATGCGCGACCGGCGTACCAGCGACAACCCGACCGGCCGGCCCACCGTATTGCGCCCACTGCACCCGTTGCGCACACGAAAATGCGCCCAAAAAAGTGCCTGCGTCAAGCCCCAAGTGGAAATCGTCGAGGGCTCAAAAGCTTATACGGGACAAGGTGTTAGCTCTACTTCGGGCCGCTTTGCGAGGCTGCGGCTTCGTGGACTAGGAGCCAATTAGGAGCGTCGGGCGAGAAAGCTGGATCGCAATTGGTCGTGCTGGGAGTGCCAGAGAACGTCTAGCCTGCATGATCCTAGCCCATCGGACTCTGTCTTACAGAACGAAACAGAGGGATGACTGAGCAGCCTCCTATTTCGATTTACGAATTCTCGTTCGAAAGCTCTTGACTCAGTACCGAACTACTGTCTTCGGCCAAGGCCCGGCGGCGGGCATGTTTGGCCTGTATGGCGCGGTGTTGGCGCCGACGCTTTGGGCGGTTGGGTGGGCGTCTTCTCGCTGCTGGTTCTGGTGTTCGCGGTCACCCTGCTCGACTTTGGCCTGCAAGCGGGCAGATCGCCAAGGTTCACAATCTGGTGGACTAGAAGGTGCATCGGCCGACCTCGCGCACGCCATATGCACCGGGTCAGCGCAACGACGCGAAGTACTGGGCAGGCGGCTTGCCCAACATCTTCTTGAACATGGTGATGAACGCCGTCACCGAGTCATAGCCGAGGTTGCCAGCAACCTGCTGCACCGCTGCGCCTTCGGTAAGTTGGCGCAGGGCGACGATCAGATGCCACTGCTGGCGCCACCGCCCGAAGCTCAACCCGGTCTCTCGTTGCACCAGCCGAGCTAGAGACCGGTCACTCATGGCCAACTGACTGGCCCACTGCGCAAGTGTGCGGCGGTCCGCAGGATCGGCCGTCCATGCGTTCGTGATATGACGGATTTTCGGGTGGTCCGAAACGGGCAGGTGCAATCGTTCGATGGGTGCCGTCGCCAGCTGTTCGAGCACCACGGCTGCCACGCGGGCCGTTGGACTTTCATGTGGATAGGCTGGAGGCTGCCCGGCGAGATAAAGGATAAGTTCGCGCACCATCGGGTTGATCGCAATCGTGCAGCATGTCTCCGGCATCAAAGTGGCCCCAGGCTCCACGAACAAGAAGCCAATGCGCGCGTTGTCGGTTGCACGGTTGCTGTGGGGCATGCCGCCCGGAATCCACACGGCATGATGGGGCGGGACCATCCACATCGCTTTGGGCACCTCGCACACGACACCACCACGCAAGGCCATGACCAACTGCCCCTTTCTGTGCTGGTGCACTGGTTGCTCCACATCGTTTTGTTCGATGTCCAGCAATAGTGCAACGGCCGGACGCTCGTCCGCGTCGGGGTCGAATTGGCATACCGATTGGTTGAGGGCAACGCTGATTGTCATAATTTAGCGATCATCTGTCTTTCCTTCTCTATTACATCTTAAGCCGGCAGCGTAGATTGAGGGTATTCCCGTATTTGCCCCGATAGACGTTGTGAAATGCATACCTTGTCCCGCTCCAACGGCGCTACCCAAGCGGCCCTCCTGATTGGCATCCTGCTCATCGCGGCCAACCTTCGTGGCCCGATCACGGCGATGCCACCGCTGCTGGCACAGATCCAAGCGGATTTCGGCCTTGGCACCACGGCAGCGGGCGCACTCACCACCTTGCCGCTACTCGCATTCGCGCTGCTGTCCCCCGTCAGTGCACTACTTGCCCGCGAGTACGGGCTGGAACGCACCTTGTTCGGCGCCCTCGTGACGATCGCTCTTGGCATTGCCCTGCGTTCTGCCGGTGCCGTCTGGTGCCTGTACGTCGGCACGACCCTCATCGGCATGGGAATCGCGGCGGGCAACGTGCTGCTGCCCAGTCTGGTCAAGCGCGACTTCCCCCACAACATCGCTGCACTCACCGGCGCTTATGCGCTGGCCATGGGAATCGCGGCCGCGCTCGGCTCGGCTGTGGTCGTTCCGCTGGCGCATTCCTTGGGATGGAACGGTGCGCTCGCCACCTTGCTGGTACTGCCCCTGGCGGCGCTGGCGGTGTGGACGACCCAGTTGGGTCGCCACACGGCTCCCCCTCCCGGTACGCCCTCGCCACCGCATGGTGGCGCGGTCTGGCACTCCGCGCTGGCATGGCAGGTCACGCTGTTTCTCGGTCTGAATTCGACGATCTACTACATCGCCATCGGCTGGCTGCCCACGATCCTCATTGAGGCGGGAATGTCGCCGGCGAAAGCCGGTTCGCTGCACGGTGTCCTGCAATTGGCGACGGCCGTACCCGGACTCTTTTTGGCCGTGCTGCTGCGTGGCAGGCGCGACCAGAGACTTCCAGCAGCGGCAGTGGCCGGCTTCTCTGTCGTTGCCTTGCTGGGCCTGATGGTGGCACCGCAATTGGCACTGGTTTGGTCGATCCTGTTCGGGCTTGGAACTGGGGCCGGCATCATTCTCGGCCTGACCTTCATTGGCCTGCGTACCGGGGATGCGCGCCAAGCGGCCACGCTGTCCGGCATGTCGCAGTTGATCGGCTATCTGCTGGCCGCAGCAGGACCAATGGCGATGGGGGCCCTGCACGATGCGCTCGGTGGATGGCGTGTGCCCTTGGGCGTATGCGTCGTCCTCGCTCTGATCGCCGTCTTCATGGGCCTGCTGGCAGGCCGGGACCGCCAGATCGGCCGCGCATGATGCCAAGCCAGAATCCATTTTGAAACGTCAACTTAGAGTAAAGGAGCTATCCATGAAGATCATCCTTATCGGCGCCACGGGCACCATCGGCAAAGCGATTGACGCCGAACTTGGTCAGCGCCACGAAATCATCCGCGCCGGCCGCAACAGCGGCGATGTGAAGGTCGATATCGCCGATCCCGATTCGATTCGCCGGTTTTACGCGGAAGTCGGTTCCTTTGATGCGCTGGTCAGCGCGACGGGCAAGGTCCACTTCGGGCCGCTGGAGGACTTCACGGCCGAACAACTCGAGATCGGCCTGCGCAACAAATTGCTGGGCCAGGTCAACCTCGTGCTCTTCGGCCTGAAGCAGGTGCGCGATGGGGGGTCGTTCACGCTCACCAGCGGGCTGCTCAACGATGACCCGATTCGCCAAGGCGCGAGCGCGGCGTTGGTCAATGGCGGCATCGACGGCTTTATCCGCAGCGCCGCCATCGAGTTGCCGCGTGGGATTCGCATCAATGCCGTCAGTCCGACCGTGATCGAGGAGGCGCTGCCTTCTTACGCGCCGTTTTTCCGTGGCGTCAAAGCCGCACCCGCCGCTGATGCGGCGCTGGGCTACGCCAAGAGCGTAGAGGGCGCGCAGACCGGCCGCATCTATCGGATCGGTTGGACGCGCGACAACTGAAATCCGTCTGCCCATGCCAAAACGCGCTCGGTATGCCGAGCCCCGAAAGAGGCGTGGCTTCATCCTTTATGGCGCGGTTTGGCCGGTCACTTGGACGATCAAATATGAAGCGTTTGATGCTGCTGGTTGCGCTGATTTTCATGGGAGCGACCGCGATGGCGCAAGAAAAAGCAAAGATCCTCGTTCTGATCCATTCCGAGAACGGAGGAACCTATGAACTGGCCAAGGAAGTTGCGGCGGGAATCCAAAGCATCGGAGAGGTCGAGTCTGTCATCAAGCAGGTGCGTGCCTCCGACAAGCCTGCTTTGAAAGACATCCCTGTCGCCACCACGCAGGAGTTGACGAATTACGACGGCATTGCATTCGGCTCCCCCGTCTACTTCGCCAATCCCAGTCCTGCCATCGGAGCGTTTCTTGCGGGAACAGTGGACTTGTGGACCCGCCACGCACTCGAAGGCGTGCCCGCAACCGTGTTCATGTCTGCCGGTAGCGGGGCTGGCAACGAGCTGGCGATTCAATCCTTCAGGAACAGCCTGGCGGCCCACGGCATGGTGCTGGTTCCCAACGGGATTCGTGGCGCCGAAGCGGTCGACAACACGATTCCACAGGGCAATACCATCCTTGGCGCGACCAGCCTTGCCGGACTCAAAGGCAGTCCGAGGCCGAGTCCCAGCGAGCGCCAGGTCGCGCGGCTGCAAGGCAGCCATTTCGCGAAGGTAGCACTCGCACTGAGATGCGTTCGTCCCCAGCCGACGGCACGCACTGAGGCATCTCGCCGCGTCGATATCAACACTGCTCTCAGCGAGAAAGGCATCGTTCTTCCGCCGCCACCTGCGCCTGTGGGTAATTACACCCCCTTTGCACGCTCTGGCAATCTGGTCTTCATCAATCAGGTGGCATTGAAGGATGGTGCCATCGTGCATGCGGGCAAGGTTGGCGCGGGCGTTAGCGATGATCAAGCCAAGGAAGCTACCCGCGTCACCATGCTCAACGTGCTGGCGGTGCTGAAAGATGCCGTGGGTGGCGATCTGAACCGAGTTCGGCGCACGGTTCAGTTGACCGGCCTGTTCAACACCACCAACGACTATGCCGATCACGCCAAGCTGCTGAATGTGGCCTCGGACCTAACGGTCGAGGTCTTTGGTGAACGAGGCAAGCATGCCCGGGCCGCAGTGGGCGCCGCCTCGCTGCCAGTGGCCTCGCCCGTGGAGATCCAAGCGATCTTCGAGGTCGAGTAGCAGGCATAGAGGCAGCGGAAGTAGAGATAACCGAAGACTGGAAAGGAGACGTCATGCGCTGGAGTAAGCAGTTTTCCGTCGTGGATTGCCACGCGGAAGGGGAAGTGGGCAAGGTCATCGTCGGCGGAGTCGGGAACATCCCCGGTACAACGATGTTCGAGAAGAAGCTCTATCTCGAACAGCACCGTGACGATATCCGCAAGCTGGTTCTGCAAGAGCCACGCGGCGCCACCTGGCACAACGCGAACATCATTCTTCCCCCCAGCCATCCCGAGGCGTCGATGGGATTCGTGATCCTGGAGGCCACGGAATACCCCGCGATGTCCGGCTCCAACACCATCTGCGTGGCGACCGTGCTTCTGGAAACCGGAATCTTGCCCATGCAGGAGCCCATCACGGACTTGGTGCTCGAAGCGCCTGCTGGCCTGATCCGGGTTCGCTGCGACTGCAAAGATGGCAAAGTCACCCGCGTGAAACTGGTGAACCAGCCTGCTTTCGTCTACCACCTGGATGCGAAAGTGGAAGTGGCGGGCATTGGCACCGTGAGCGCCGACATCGCATTCGGTGGCATGACCTTCGCCTTGGTCGATGCGTCGTCATTGGGTTTCGAGATCGTTCCTGCCGAAGCGCGCGAGTTGTGTGAATACGGTCAGAAGATCAAAGCAGCCGCCGCGGAGCAACTGGATGTCGCCTTTCCAGGCAACCCCGATATGCCGGGGATTACGATGACTCAGTTCACCGGCCCGCTGAGTCGTGCGGACGGAAAGTTCTTCTCTCGAAACACGACCATCGTGTCGCCAGGACGTTGTGACCGTTCGCCATGTGGCGCAGGAAGCTCTGCCCGCCTTGCCGCACTGCATGCCAAAGGCGTGCTTGCAAAGGGCGACACCCTGGTGCACGAATCCATTATCGGTAGCCGCTTCGAGTGCGGAATCGAGGATATGAGCAATGTCGGCGACTATCCCGCAGTCGTGCCCAGCATCGCCGGCCAAGCCTGGATTTCCGGCCTGAGCCAGCTCGGCCTGGATCCCTCCGATCCCTACGCGGAGGGGTTCACTCTTGCGGATAGGTGAAGCACGCAGGGCGTGGCATTGAGCTAAACGGTGAGCCGTTGCAGCGGGCATCGCGGTCAACCCCATAGAGAGGACTGGCAGAAATACCAATCACCAGATTGGCATAGCGTCCAAGGAGAAAGGCATGGCGTCCTGACCGGCCAACCAGCAAGGGATTACATACCAAAAGTATTCTACAATTGGTATGTAAGGTGCATCGAGTGCAGTTCTGCGCTTGACATCAACGCCGTCTGGTCATCCATGAGAACTCCATGAAGCTCTACTACAGCCCCGTCACCTGCGCTCTTTCCCCCTATATCGTTCTGCTGGAATCCGGCCTGGACCACGAGCTGGTCGTGGTCGATCTGAAGACGCACACACTGCCCGATGGGGCCGACTTCTACGCGATCAACCCGCTGGGCTATGTACCCTTCCTGGAGACCTCCGAAGGCCAGCGCCTGGCCGAAGGCGTGGCGATCATCCAGTACATCGCCGATCAAGCTCCCGAGAAACAGCTCGCACCTGCCAACGGCACTTTCGAGCGCTACCAGTTGCAAAGCCGGCTCAACTTCATCGCCACCGAACTGCCCAAGAATTACGACTATCTGTTCAGCTCAACCGCCACGCAGGAAGCCAAGGACAAGGCTGCGCGGGCGCTGTGCAAGCACTACGCCTACATCGAAAGCATCCTGGCCCAGCAGCCGTACTTCAACGGAGCGCAATTCAGCGTGGCCGATGCGTACCTGTTCACGGTCACCCACTGGGCCAGGCTGGTGGACCTCGATCTGTCGGATTTCGTGATCGTGCAGCGGTACCTGGCGCGTATCGCCGAGCGCCCCGCCGTGCGCACCGCGCTCAAGGTCGAGACAGCCCCCAGAAGCGGCGTGGCCTGCGCCGCTTGAGCGTCCTGCCGATGCCTCACATGAATCGAATCAAGAATCGTCATTCGCTTTGCTGAAAGGAAAAACACCATGCATGCACTGATCGTCGTATCGCATCCCGAACCGGGATCACTCACCCATCGAGTCGCCGCCGAGATCGCCAAGAGCATCGCGGACGCCGGCGCTGCACACACCTTCGAAGTCGCAGACCTGGCTGCCGAAGGCTTTGATCCGCGCTACAACCCGGCCGACCTCGCACTGTTTCGAAACCAGGGGCAGCCCCCCGCCGACGTGCTGGCAGAGCAGACACGGATCGAACGCGCCGATGCGTTGGTGCTGGTCTTTCCGGTGTATTGGTGGTCCTTCCCCGCCACGCTCAAGGGATGGATCGACCGGGTGTTCACCGGCGGCTGGGCCTACAGCGAAACGAGCGGCGGCCTGCTGAAACGCCTACCGGTGCACTTGGTCGCCATCGGTGCCTCTGGCAAACCTACCTACGACAAGCATGGCTATGCCACGGCGATGAAGACGCAGATCGAGCACGGCATCTTCGGCTACTGTGGCGCACGCGTGGTGTCCTCCCACTTGCTGACCGAAGCCGACGAGGGTTTTCCTCAGACGCATTTCGATACGGCCCGCCGCGTCGGACGCGAGCTTCCCGAACAGACGGACCAGCAAGCACCATGAGTCCTGAAACCGGCCCACGCAAGCGTCTGACGAAGGAGCAGCGGCTGGCGCAATTACTGGATGTAGCGAGACAGCTGGCCCACCAGGAAGGCACGGATGCACTGAGCCTGGGTCGGCTGGCCGAGGCGGCCGGCATCACCAAGCCCACGGTCTATGACCATTTCGGCACGCGGCAGGGGCTGCTGGCCGCGCTGTATCGGGATTTCGACTTGCGCCAACGGCAGGTCATCGACGCGGCTATTGCCGCCAGTAAACCCCGTCTGGAAGACAAGGCCTGCGTACTGGCACGGAGCTACATCGACTGCGTGCTGGCCGAAGGCCGGGAAATCCCGGGCGTGCTGGCCGCTTTGGACGGTTCGCCAGAGTTGGCGGTGCTCAAGCGGCAATGCCAGCAGGACTTCCTGGAAAAGTGCCGGACGGCGCTGGCACCAGTCGCCGGCCCCAAGGGGCTGCCGCTGGCAGGCTTGTGGGCCATGCTCGGCGCGGCCGATACACTCTCGGCCGCGGCCGTGTCCGGCGAGATCACGCACCACCAAGCCTGCGACGAGTTGTACGAGGTCATTCTCTCTCTGGTACAGCGCAGCAAGCGGCCATCAAAACCTAGCTGAGTTGATTGCAGTGACTAGAAAGAATGCCACCCTGATTGGTCTGATGGCCGTGCTACTGTGGAGCGCTGTCGTCGGCCTGATCCGCAGTGTAAGCCAACACCTTGGCGCGACCGGCGGAGCCGCCATGATCTACAGCGTGGCGGCTGTGCTGATGTGGTGCACCATCGGACCAACCCGAATCAGCACGCTTCCGCGGCGTTACCTGCTCTGGGGCGGCGTGCTGTTCGTCGCCTACGAGCTGTGCCTGGCCTTGTCAATCGGCTACGCCAATACTGGCCGGCAGGCCATCGAGGTAGGCATGGTCAACTATTTGTGGCCTGCGCTGACGTTAGTCTTTGCCATCCTTTTCAACAGGCAGAAGGCGACCTGGCTGATCATTCCTGGGTTCGCTGTCGCCATCACCGGCATCTGTTGGGTGCTCGGCGGCAACCAGGGGCTGGATCTCGTGGGAATGCTCGGGAACGTCCAGGCCAACCCCTTCAGCTATGGGCTGGCCTTGGCAGGCGCACTGATCTGGGCCGGCTATTGCACCGTCACTGTTCGGATCGCCGAAGGCAAGAATGCCGTCACGCTGTTCTTCATGCTCACGGCACTGACCCTGTGGCTCAAGTTCCTGCTCATAGGCGGGGAGACCATGACGTTCAGCTCGCAGGCAATCATCTACCTGGTGCTTGCGGCAGCCGCGATGGGTTTCGGGTATGCCGCATGGAACGTGGGCATCCTGCGAGGAAACCTGACGATTCTGGTGGGCGCATCCTACTTCATCCCGGTGTTTTCGGCAGCGTTGGCCGCACTGGTGTTGCGCACGCCGTTGCCGCTGACCTTTTGGCAAGGTGCGACAATGGTCTGCGCTGGCTCGATCCTGTGCTGGCTCGCAACGCGCAGCCCAAGTGCTGCACGTACGATTGACGCTGCGGCATAGTGCGCGACGCTACTTCGGTGACCTCTATGATGTGTTCCGAGTTGCTGTGACCTTCCGAAATCCCTCGATCGCGGGCAATACAAGTACCTTTTGCGAGATCGGTCAGAGCCCAATGCCGTAGTGCCTCTGAGACAAAGCTAATCTCTTTCGCCTGTAGTTAATGTGCTGCCCATGACGGCAATCGAGATTGACGCAATTGCCATCCATTGCACACTGGACAATGTCTCACCCAATATGATGTAACCCGCAAGAGCAGCAACGGCAGGAGACGAGCCGAGCAATACACCAAACAGACTTGTTGAGAGCCGACGCAAAGCCCACATTTCCAAGGTGTAAGGCACCGCGCTGGATAAGACTGCCACGACCAGTCCGATTGCAAGAACTGATGGGACTAGCAGCATGGAACCGGCCGACCATGCGCCGAGCGGAACGGTGATGGCAGCAGCCAAAGCCATTCCCCATGCAACGGCATCCATCTCGGGAAAGCGGGCAACTTGCTTGCCGTACACAACATATAGCGCCCAGGCGCCAGCAGCACCCGCGGCAAAAGCGATGCCGACAGGGTCCAGCGAAACCGAGTTGGTGCTGATGGGCAACAGCAGCCACAGGCCAAGACCAGCCGCCACAAGCCACGCCAGATCCAGCGGACGCCTAGCACCGCAAAGCACCACAGACAGAGGTCCCAGGACCTCAATAGCGATAGCGATGCCAATGGGGATTCGTGAGAACGCCTGGTAGATCAGAACGTTCATCAGCCCGAGCATGCTGCCATAGACGAGGAGCACAGGCAGATGCCTGCCTGTGGGCATTCGCCTCCAAGCCCGCCTCATAACGATCAGAAGGCATGCAGCGATACCAATGCGCAAGGCGGTCATGCCCGCCGCACCGACGGTCGAAAAAAGCTGCTTGGCAAAAGCCGCACCAATATTCTGGACTATCAGTGATACCAGGACAGCAGCGACCCCGGTCCAAGGCCCAGACTTGCGTAGGAAACGCGATTCAAAAGTTCTCATAGATGAATGATATAATCATTCATTTTGATACGCCCAGGGTTCCGTAGACACTCAAGACCCTCGTTGCGCGTAGCGCCGTTCAAACTCTACAGGGGACAGGTCGCCAGTTGAACCATGACGGCGTTGTGGGTTGTAGAACATCTCGATGTAGTCGAACACCTCGGCGCGTGCGGCGTCCTTGGTGGGGTAGATCCGCCGCCTGATCCGCTCGCGTTTGAGCAGACCAAAGAAGCTCTCCACCGGTGCGTTGTGCCCCAAGGGCAGGCTTCGCGCTCGTGGCAGTTGCCACGCCGACTCATGCTGCACACCAAGCCATGGGACGCCAGGAAACTGCGCCAGTCATCGCTGGTGTAGACAGACCCCTGGTCCGAATGAACCAGGCAACCAGCGCTGGGTTTGCGCCGCCACACCGCCGACAGCAAGGCCTGCACGACCAACTCGGTATCGGCTCGATCGCGCATCGCCCAGCCGACGACCTGCCTGGAAAACAGATCGATCACCACAGCCAGGTACATCCAGCCTTCATGCGTACGGATGAAGGTGAAGTCGCTCGCCCAGGCCGTGTCCGGCTCGGTCACGTCGAACTGTCGATCCAGCAGGTTGGCTGCCGCCTTGCACGGCGTTCCGCCATGGAAGCGCGGCTTGCGGCCATAGCCCACCTGGGCACGCAGTCCCTCGGTGCGCATCAATCGATGCACCCGATGGCGACTGCAACGCTCACCCAGATCGCGTAGATCCTTGGCAATCTTGCGATGCCCATAGACACTGCCGCTGGCCAACCAGTGGTGCTTGATCAGCCCCAGCAGGCGTTCGTCTTCCTTGGCGCGTTCACTGTCGGGCGACTTTAGCCACGCGTAGTATCCAGCCCGGTTCACCCGCAAAACCCGGCACATCGCGCACACCCTGAATTCTTCGCGGTGGACTTGCATGAAGAGGTACTTTGCCTTTACCCCTTGGCAAAGTACGCGGCGGCCTTTTTTAGGATGTCGCGCTCCTCCGTCACCCGGCGCAACTCGATCTTCAGCCGCCGGACTTCGGCGCTCTGGTCCGCCTCAGCGCGCTGTACTACGCCGGGCTTGCCGAACTTGCGCAGCCAAGCGTACAGGCTGTGCGTGGTGACACCCAGTCGCTCGGCGACCTCTGCCACCTTGAACCCACGATCGGTCACTTGCCGGACCGCCTCGATCTTGAACTCATCCGTATACCGCTTACTGCTCATGGACACCTCCGAATCAGCCATTTTCCATGGCCTTGAGATGTCTAGGAAATCCTGGGCGTATCAGAAGCCTTCCCCAAGTTCCAGCAGGAAATCTTCCAGTCGCTGAATCAAGGCCGCTTCCAGATCAGACTCTGAATACTCGTCCTTGAGGTCGAGGAACTCCAGCACATACGGGTCTTTGATCGCATCACTGGGTGTGACCGCATCCTCGGGCTTGGCCACCGAACCCTTGACCAGCATCGTGGCCTTGTCCTTGGACAAGGCCGTGCGCTCGTAGAACTGACTTCCAATCTGCCGGTCGAGCTGGCGCACGCTCCAGCCGCCGCGCAGCGCCTCGGTCTCGTAGAACTGGCGGGCATGGTCATCCTTGACCGAGAGCAGCCGAACATAGGCCGACCACGGCAGGGTGAAGACCTGGGCCAGTTCGGAGAGGTCGAATTTCCGAGACACTGTCTGGGATTTCTCGGTAGGCGACTCATTTCCCAATTTCCCAGACACTGTCTGGGAAATCTCGGGCTGGGAGTATGAGAGGTAGAAACGTCGCATGCTCTCCAGGTTGTTGACGCCGAACCCACGCCCGAACCGGGCCGTCAGATCGGCGGACAGCCGCTCCATCAACTGTTCACCGTAACCGGCCCGTCGCCTGCCTTTCTGCTCGGCTTCGACGATCCGGCGGCCAATCTCCCAATAGCTGGCCGTCATCAGCGCATTGACACTGCGCGCCGCTGCCTGGCGCGCCGCATCCAGCAGTTCCACGATGCCGCCGTGGATGCCGGCATAGCCAGCCGGTAAGGCGGCGCTTTTCCCCGCCGCCGTAGGCATCTTCCTTTTCATGCTGTTGCCTCCATAGAGCGGGAAGCCCCGGTGATTGCCAGCCGCCGATTCGCCACCAGTTCGGCCGCATCCCGCACCGGCTTGTCCTCGGTATGAACATAGTGCATAAACATCGCCACAGTCTTGTGGCCTGTGAGCTTCATGCCCACCTTGGTTGGAACGCCCGAATTGGCAATATCGGTCGTCGCTCGGTGACGGATACCGTGCGTGCCAACGTGCGGCACGCCAGCAGCCTTCAGCACGCGCGTCCAGCCGCCGTAGTGTTCGCCGTGGGTCATGTGCCGGGTCGGGTCATTCGGCGACGGCAGGACATAGGGGCAACCTTCCCGGCGCGGCGCTGTGGACAGCAGCCGATAGGCTTCCTCGCTCATAGGCTTGGAAATGCCGCCGGTCTTGCTGTCGGGCCAGACGACACGGCGGTTTTCCAGATCAACCCATGCCCATTCGAGCGGGCAGATTTCGGAGCGACGGGCGGCGAACTCGAATTGCAGGCGAATCGCCAGCGGGATGACGTAGTTCTCCAGCCCCTCGGCTTCCAGATGCTCCAGGTGACGGAAGATCCGTACCAACTCGTCATCCACGATGAGCCGAGTTTCCTTGCCGGGCGGGTACATCGGGACGTGGCGGCACGGATTCGTGCCGTCAGGGCGCAGCCCCCACACTTCGGCCAGGTTGAACATCTTGCGCAGCACGCCAAAGGTGCGATTCGCCTCGGCCTGCTTGTAGGCCAGCCTCTTCATCAGCGCGGCCACGTCCGGGCGCTTCACGTCCTGCACCTTCATCCGGCCCATGATCGGGATGATGCAACGGTCAATGACGCCCTGGTAGCCGCGCTGCGTGCTGGGCTTGTTACGCTGCTTGGAGTAGTCCTCCATGAAGGTATGGCAAAACTCCCTCATGGTCGGTGCCTTGCGGGCGGCGTTCTTGGCTGCGCTGGGGTCGCCGCCCTTGCGCACCTCGGCCAGCCACTCCTGCGCCATCGTGCGCGCCTGATCGACCGTCAGTTCTCCGTACTGGCCCAAGGCGGGCTTGCGGCGCTCGCCGGCGTTCGTGCGGTACTGGAGCATGAACACCTTGCGGCCCGCCGGTGTGATCTTGCACAGGAAGCCAGGCACCACGGTATCCCGCAGTTCGATGGCCTTGTCTTGGGGTTGTGCCGCATCGACTGCGGACTTGGTGAGCTTGATCTTCGCCATGATGACTCCTCGGAAAGCCCGGTTTCCGGGAGCCGCATGGGAGCCACGCGAGGGGAAGCCGGGTCAAGTTTCGGAAAGCACCGGCATATCTTGAACTCGCCTAAGTGATTGATAAACCTGCTGTATCGAGCCTTGGCGTAGTCCAGCGAATTGCGGTACTGGAGTCATCGTGAAAAAAAAAAAGCCCCCGCATGGCGGGGGCTGGGTTGATGCGCTGTGTCAGCGGTGGGGATCGGTCGACGGGATCGCCCGCACGGACAGCAGCTGGTCTGTGGCCGAGAGACTCAGATCGAAGTCGCCGTGGAGGACTTGCTTGAATACGGCATGGCCGGGATCGAAGAACTCGGCGAAGTCGTCGCCGCCGAGTTCACCCTGCGCCAGGTGCCACCACGCGTCGAAGTCGTCGACGTCGGGGTGGCAGCCGATCGCGTAGGCGAGCAGCTTCTGGCGCCCATCGGCGCAGCGTTCACCGTGCTCCGCGAGCCAGTACACTCCCTGGTCCTTGACCAGAACGAGCTTGCAGCGCTGAGCGAGGGCTTCGGTAAGGACAGGGCGCAGATCGGTGCCCCGGAATCGAATGGACATGCTGGACTCCTGAAAATGGAAGCGAGGAAGCCATCCCCGACCGGTGGGGTGGGGATCAAGGCAGTCGCCGCACTTGAATGCGGCGCCAACTGCCGTCGTCGATCAGCCGCTCCAGAACCTGGCCGAGGTCGTCGAAGAACACGTCCTCGGTGCGATCGACGCATTCGCCATCACGGTGCAGTTCGATCACGTACTGGTCCGCGGCTCGGTCGTACAGCACCCGAACGTCGCCCGCGAACTTCCCCGTGGAGACAGTGAAGCCGATGGCCGGCGGCGTTTGGATGATGTGGGCGGGCGTTGGATCCACCCAGGTGAAGTCCCGGGCACCCGCATCGACCAGCATGTGCGTGATGCGACGAAACCCGCCCGGTGCCGGCAACTGCTCCAGCTGTTCGATTAGCGCGGCCAGCTCTGGGCAGCGGGGCTTCGGAATGGGCAAAGGTGCCGGCGCGGAGCCCAGTACCGTCGTTTCAACCGAATAGACGTGTCCGTCGGATGTCTGTTCGATCCGCTTTTGCGGTGTGTCTGCCCGAAGGCCATCGAAGCGGCGCCTGGCGTAGGGCTCGACATGTACCTTGGCGCCTTCATCGGGCACTTCGGTCACCAGGGTCCGGTCGAGCACTGCGAACTCGGCACGGCCCGTTTTGACAACGATCGCCTCGTCGGTCCTAGCAATGACCTTGCCATCGAAGGGCTTCGGATCGACGGCAAGACCCAGGATCGAGACCTTGGGTTCGCCGTCGAAGATCTGGAACTTGAATCGGTGGACGTTGGAGGGCACGTGGCCACACACCAGTGTCGGCATCTGTGCGCGGATGGCTTGGGTATCCATGAAAGACTCCTTGAGAAATCCAAGGGACTTCCGCCCGCAAGGGAGGAAGATCCCTTGTGGGTTGGCGTGGAAGGACGCAGGACGCGCCCGATGAGGGATGACCTGTGCGGCGAGCCGCACCGCAGCCTGGTAGGTCATGGCTGCTGGGGAAATGCCGACGGCGAATCGGAGGCGCAATCTTTGGGGTTACTGCTCCCCGTCAGCGCAAAGGCCCTCGATCAGATGCCAGACGACACGACGTTGCAGTTGCCTGCGATGGGCGGCGTTGTGGATGCCGGCAAGCAGTCGACTCGCTTCGCGCGCGATGACGGTGGCGCCCTGGTCGAAGTCGCCGCTCGATAACGCCTCCCGGACCAGGTGGCCCAGTTGCAGGGCATGGCCGGAGGCACTGTGGGCGTCGAATTCGCGGCTCAGGTACTGGCCTTCGCCGCCGAACTCGAACAGACGCGGCTTGTCGCAGCGCCAGCAGCCCTCGAAGCGGATCTCGCGCAGGTGGTGCCCGTCATCGAAGCACGTGGCGAGCAGGAACAGCGCATGGAGATCGGCGGCATCATCGAACTGTTCCCGCCCGATCAGGGACATCAACGCCATGTTGCCTTCAGCGCCGAAGTGCCGGGCAAGCACTTGCAGCACGTCGCCGACCGCTGGGATAGCCTGGGCGGAAGATGTGTAGCCCAAGGGTTTGGCTAGTTCGACCAGTTCCTCGCGGAGGTCGTCCCAGCTTGGAGGGTTGCTGGCAACGAGAGCGATGTAAGCATCGCCATTGCCGGGATAGTCGGCATCCAGTTGGAATCCGCCGAACAGTGCTCGGATGACCGGGGTCACCCGGTCGAGGACGAGGACGCCAGTGGCCTCGTAGTGGTTGTTTGCCATGGGTTGGCTCCTGGTGTTGGACGCGGAGCCAGCCCTTGCGGACATGGCATCCGCAAGGAAGCGACCGACGCTGTCAGGCGTCGGTCAGGAGATGAAAGGTGAGCTCAAAAAAAAGAGGGCCATGGTCCTTGGCAGGACACATGGCGCTCGGGGTGGTAGCAGAAAGCCATGGAGCAGCGGCTGAGCAGGCCTACCATCCGACATAGTTCAGCACGAGGTCTGCAAGGACCTGCCGACGTGGCAGATCGAGGCCGCCGAAATCGGCCAGGCCCTCGAACCTGCACCGCCTCAGCATGGCGGCACCCTCGCGGGCGTTGTAGAAGCTCACCATCGCGGAGAGGAACATGCGCTGGCCGCCGCTCAACACGCCAAGGGCATCGCCGACGGCGAGTAGGTTGGGGCGCAACTCCCACTTGCTGGTGGCTTGCTGTAGCCCTGCCTGCGTACCGTCGCCGAACCATTCGGGGCCGGCAAGTTCCGCGCCACGCTTCCATGCCTGGAAAAACGCTTCGGGCGCCGCGGTGAAATGCCGTTGCTCTTGAACCAGCTGCTCGACGATCTCCGGAGGGAGAGTGGAATTCATGACAGGCTCCTTCTGCGGATCAGGGATTGGACATTTGGGACCATCCACCGCGCTCCAGCGCACGCTTGGCAGTGGCTTCGCTGCGGAAATACTCGTTCGATTCGCGGGACACTGGACCGTCGAAGTCACGTGTGCCGATGTAGTGACCGGCGGCGCTGTGCAGCACCTGCAGCGGCAGCAACTTGCCGGCATAGGCGAGGGCCAACTGGCCGAAGCGCGATGGCTGGGACATGGACAAACTCCTTGAAAACGCGAGGCAGTCCAGCCCGCGTGGGATGGAAGTTCCCGCTGGCGGTGGATGAAATGGCATCGGCGCCAGAAAGGCGCTCGTCCGCGGACCGATGCGAAGCGGACTGGTGGATCGCGCGGGACGTATCCCGCGGCAGCCCAGGGATCCCGGCTGCTGGCATGGCGCTGACGACGTCAGCAACACATGCGCGCAGCATCTCGCCAGCAGTTCTCGGAGTGGTAGGGGAATCCGATGCCGCCGCAGTCCGTATTGCGGGCAAAAAAATGGCCCCGCACCGAAGTGGGGGCCATGGCGGGTTCGCTGTAGCTGGAGGCGATCAGGTGGATGTGACCGACGCCAGTTTCCCTTCTGCATCGAACGTCAGGGTCACGCTGGCGTCGGCCAGCTTGGGTTGCTTCCCATAGCGCAGGGCATGGGGCAGCAGCGTTTCAACCACAGGGGCCGGCGATGAGGAACTGCCAATGGCGATGAAAGTCCTGATGGTTTCTGCGTCTTCGTCTTCGTCTTCGCGGTTTTCGTCGTAGCGATCGTCGACGATGTAGTCGCTGACCAGCCTCGTCACGCTGCACGCTTTCGCGGTAACGAACAGCTTGTACCCCGTGCAGAGGGGGGGACATCGTAAGTCCGTGGTGCCTCCGAAAAGGCGAACGGCGGCATGCAGGACGGATACAGATATACCTCTCATCCTCACTGATAGCACCTGGCGCTTCACAGCCGATTCATGTAAAAACCGGGCTTGGTCAGCGAGGGGCTGAGGCGAACCAGGCTCCACACTCGTCGGGCACTTAGAGCCCGCCTAATAACACAAGGGGGGCTGGCTTTTGTCATCCACACTACGATTCCACGTCTTGGGCCGAGGCGCTGCCTTACCTCGCGCGGTCGCGCCCTATTTTGTACTCCGAACGGACAATTGGGATGACTTCGGCCATCGAGTTCAGTTCCACCTGATCCTCATCGTATCTGGAGCCCCAGAGAAGCGAATCGGGAGCTTGAAAGTGCTTCAGCGCACCAGCGATAAGGGCGAGGCGATGATGGTGGCCACTGACACCGAACTGCCCTCCAAATTCGTCGAGCTCGATGACACCTTCGTGTCTCTCGGTCAGGACGACGACTTCTACAAAAAACTGCACGAAGCGCTCGGTGATCGCGCCGGTGAGGTGCTGGACGCGCTGCGTGATATCGCTTGGCGCCCGGCCTTCGCCTCCGACTTCGAGCCGACGCCTGCGTTCCGAAACGCAATGATGCGGGAAAACGGCGCACAGCGGGCCCGCCGTTTCGGTCGAGCCTGGGCTTTGGGCGAGCAGATCACCGAGAGGCCAGCGTTTGACTATGTCGGCACGATCGAGGGGGCTGATATCAAGGTCGAAGGCGAGTTCGACTTCAGCGCAACTGATCCGGTGCCTGGTCGCATCGTCGGCCTTATCGGGCGCAACGCAGTCGGAAAGACCCGCTACCTAGCCAGCTTGGGATCGGACCTAGCACAGATCTCCCGTAGATCGGCCGAAGCCCTAGAGGCCCGAGAGGCCCGGTTTCCGGGCGGCCGTCCCCTGTTTACGCGCATTATCGCGATCTCCTACTCGGCCTTCGACCGATTCAAGCGCCCGCCGATGGATAGTTCCAGCAGCTACGTGTACTGCGGTATTCGCAACGACAGGGGCGGCCTGTCACGTAGCGCCTTGATCGATAGGTATCGGCTGAATCAGGTTCGCATCCGCGAGCGAGGCGAGCAGCGCAGTTGGATGCGTCATATGAAGACCATCCTGGGAGATCAAGGCGCTCAACTTACCGCCAGCCTCGAAGAAGAGATCCGCAGCGACTCGACCGATGACTCTGCCCTTTCGTCACTTAGCTCGGGACAGTCGATCCTCGCTCACTTCGTCACCGCTCTCCTGGCCTGGATCCAGCCCAACTCTCTGGTGCTGTTCGACGAACCAGAGACGCATCTACATCCCAACGCAGTTGCAAGCTTGTTCCTGGTGCTGTCTCAGGTTTTGCAGGAATTCGACTCCTATGCCGTTATCGCCACGCACTCGCCCGTGGTTATCCAGGAAATTCCTGCCAAGCGAGTTCTCGTGTTTCGGCGCGAAGGAAATGTGACGATAGCTGAGCCGCTACTGCTGGAGAGCTTTGGCGAGAGCGTGACAGAGCTGACACGCCATGTTTTCGAGACAGGCGAGGTAGAGAGCCTTTACAAGCGCACCTTGCGGGAACTAGCTGCGGAGGACACGGTAGAGGACGTATTGGCAAGATTCGAACTGGGTCTTAGCCTGTCGGCGCAAGCCTACCTGCTAGCTCAGTACAGCAAGAAGGCGGGGGGACGCACATGAAGGCCCTAACTCCACTGCCGTTAATACCATCGTCCTACCTTGATCGCTATGTGGCCATCCGCGACAAGAAGCACAAGGAAACTCGTGAGCCGTTGGTCGCTGCCCACGCGCTCCTCACACAGCGCTACCAGGATCATGCAGAGGCGATCGCTCTGGGTACCTTGTCAAGCCTAACAAAGAACCTTCAAGCTATCGAGTTGAGCGTGCCACTGCGGGCCTGTTACGGCGGCGCCACCAAGCCGCTGAAGATGCTCAAGAAGGACATCAAGGGCGCCCAACCACAGCGCCAACTCAAATATTGTCCGATGTGCGGCACAACGTTGCCCAAGACGTACGACCACTACCTTCCCGCGGTAGAGTTCCCAGAGTTCGCCGTACACCCGCTGAACTTAGTGCCATGCTGCGCTCTGTGCAATTCGATCAAGGACGACGACTGGCTAAGTGCCGCCGGTGAACGCCAGTACTTGCACGCCTATGTCGACGCGCTTCCAGACGTGCAGTTCGTGCACGTAACGCTACACGAGCATCCCGCAATGCGGGGCGTCGGGGCGACGTTCTCCCTAAACATTCCAGCCAGCGTGCCCGCAGCCCAGCGACGTCTCATCGAAGTGCACTTCCGGCGCCTCCAACTGATTGCCCGGTATGATGAATTGGGCAATGACGAAATTGCGGAGATCCTCTCGGACTGCAAGACACATCAGGAGGCCGGAGGGTCTCAGGTGCGGATATTCCTCTGCGGCCGCGCTGCCGACCGAACAATCGTGCACGGACGGAACCACTGGACAGCCGTTTTGATGAGTGCGTTGGCTGAGCACACAAAGCTTCAGTCATGGATCGATGCTGCTTAATCTGCATCCCCGGCACCATAAGCTCCACCGACGCATCGACGATGGCGCAGCGACACTTCAGCCAAGCCGTGCCCCAATGGTCCGTGTCCCACGCGAAGTCGTCCGAAAGCGCCATGCGGGCATGCTACCGACCGGCATCTCACGGGCTGAGATGCCGGCCGAATCGGTGGATGCCGCATCGGCGCTGCTCGGGCGCCCCCGGGTCGAGCGGCCTCATGGCCCCGGGTCGGCATGGCTATCGTCGCGCGCTCGCAGGGACACACGCCATCGGAAATCCGTACGCCGCTCGTCGCGGAATCTCCCGCCAGCGCGTCAGGACTTCCCTACCATGCTGCGTCTGAGGCGCTCACCGATCCAGGCGATGCAGGGAACGGCCATCGAGTTGCCGATGGCTCGGTAGCGCGGCCCGTCGGCGGCCGGTTTGCCCCGGTACGGCACCAGCGTGTGGTCGTCGGGCATGCCTTGCAGGCGTTCGCATTCCCGCGGCATCAGGCGGCGCACGCGCCACTGCATTCCCCACGCCGTGTCGGCACCCTCCGGCGCGCAGACGTAATGGTCCTCGTAGGCGGCGGCCTGCAGCACCATGGGACGGCCTTGTCCCGGCGTGCCGCCACCGGTTGACAGGGTGCCGGAGATCTGGCCGTGGCCAGACTCCCAGCGCAATTCGCTGCGCGAATTCTGGGCGAAGGCGATGGCCGGAACGACGCCGGCATTGGCGTGGCTCGCTCGATGTGCGTCGGCACGCAGCGTCGGCGACCGTCCCACGTCCGCATCGGCGCCGCTGCCCTGGGCGGTGAAAGCGATGATCGGAACTCCCTTCCCGGTGCCGTCCTCGCCGGAGCCTTTGCCGCCGTTGGCGGTATCCAGGGTATGGCTGATGGCGCCGGCCACCGACTGCACGAGCATCGTCTCGGTGGAAAGGTCGAAGCGCGGCGGCGCGCCCAGCAGGCAGGCAGCAACGTCGGCGGGCCCCTGGGCGTTGCCGAACCCCACGGAGATGGAGACCTTTCCGTAGGGGGACATCAGTCCGGACGATCGGCCTGCTGCCGGAGCGCCTGCTCCAGTAGCGTGGGCAGCGCCTTGCCACGGCGCGCCGCCCGGCGAAGGATCCCGCGGCAGGCCTTCCCGCTCAAAAAGTATTTCGGCGGGATCGACGCCCCCTCGACCACTTGCCACAAGAAACACGCGTTTGCGGCGCTGGGCCACGCCGAAGTATTGGGCGTCCAGCACGCGCCAGGCGATGCGGCGCCGGGGGCCAGACACACAACCAGCGTGCGTCCATCGCTTCCCTGGCGGTTCGAGCGCATGGTCTTCGCCGGCCAGTGCGCCCAGCAGGCAGCCGAAGGCGTTGCCGCGGTCGCTGAGCACGCCGGGGACGTTTTCCCAGACGAGCGTGGCCGGTGGGCGGTGGGCACGGTTGCGGACTTGGTCGATGGCATTGGCGATCTCCACGTAGGCCAGGGTGAGCGCGCCGCGCGGATCGGCCAGGCCCTGGCGGGCGCCGGCGACGCTGAAGGACTGGCAGGGCGTGCCGCCCACCAGGATGTCAGGGGCCGGGACGCTGCGGTCACGGATGCGCTGCGCCAGCCGGGTCATGTCGCCGAGGTTCGGGACGTGCGGGTAGCGGTGCGCGAGCACGGCGCTCGCGAACGCATCCGTCTCGGAGAACCAGGCGGGCTTGAGCCCGAGCGGCTCCCAGGCGAGGCTCACGGCCTCGATGCCGCTGCACACGCTGCCGTACGCGATATCGTTGCTCGTTGGGGGTGAGGGGTTCATGGGGGCTCCTGTTCGTGGGGATGACGTCAGGAGGAAGGCGCCGAAGACCGCGCGGTCCGAAGACCGCGCGGTCTTCGGCTCGCGAGAAAGAGGCCACCCGTGGGGGGACAACGCACGCGGTCGCGGTAAGAACCCCGTGCTGCCCGCTCATCACCCGGCCCGTGTCGTGGCTGGGGCCGAAACATCCCTGGCACGCATCCGCGCACAAAGGGAGCCTGTGGTTTCGCCGGTAGGCGCCGGCAAGGACTGCCGTCGACCCGGCGGGTCTCCGGGCGGCCCGCTTGGGGCAAGGCGCCGGGAGACCCGTCGGCGACGGAAACACGCGATCAAGTGCGCGCCGTGTCGTGGGCGTTGTCGAGGAGTTCGCCTTCCCTCCGGCGGGGCTTCGCCCGGCCGTGGGGCACGCTTCGCAGAAGGCTGTGCATGCTGGGGGACCTCGCGGGTGGGCGAGGGTGTGCCGCACCCGGGGTGCGTGCGGGAAAGCTTGAAACGCGATACGGGAGTAAGGACGCCAGAGGGAGGGGCTAGCGTTGCGCGCGAGCGCCGCGGCTCCTGGATCGCTTCTGCCCGTCCGGGCCCGCTTGCGCGGGTGCGACCGGGGCCGTTCCCTTGCAGTCCGGGTAGCGGCTGCAGGACCAGAACGGCCCGCTCCTGCCAGTGCGCTGGCGCGTCGCCGCGCCGCACAGCGGGCAAGGCGGGCCCTCGGGACTGCGTATCGCGAGGGTGGTGCCGAGATGCTGCCGCACCAGCTGCGTGACCCAGGCGGCCTGCTTCTCGACGAAGGACTCCAGTCCCATCTGGCGCGCTTCGATCATGTCCAGGGCCTGCTCCCAGATCGCCGTGGTGCCCGGGTCCGCGATGGCCGCGGGAACGGCGTCGATAAGCATCATCGCCGTGTCCGATGCCCGTACGGCGCGGCCCTTGCGGATCAGGAATCCCCGGGAAAGCAGCCCGCTGATGATGTTCGCGCGCGTTGCCTCCGTGCCGATGCCGGTGGTGTCCTTGAGCTTTTGCTTGAGGCGCGGATCGGTCACGAGCCGGGCGACCGTCTTCATCGCCTTGACGAGTTCGCCCTGGGTATAGGGCCGTGGCGGCTTGGTGCTCAGCGACTTCAGATCCAGCGCGCTCACCTGACACGATATGCCTTCCTGCAGTACCGGCAGCATCTGCTCGCGGGGCGCTTCGTCGCTGCCTTCGGTGTCAGCCCCATCGGCCGCGACGTGCGGCAGCGACGGTGCCGAGAATGCGTGCTGCCAGCCCGGAACGGCGATGCGCTTGCCGACCGCCTGCAGCGTCTCGCCGCCGCATCGGAAGCGCACGACGGTTCGGTCGAACTCGTGATGGGGAAGGAACTGCGCGAGATAGTGGGCGCGGATGAGCCGGTACACCGCAAGCTCCTTCGCGGACATCGCAGAAATATCGGCAGGTTCCAGCGTGGGAATGATGGCGTGGTGCGCGGTGATCTTCGCATCGTTCCAGGCCCGGGAACGCTGGCGGAAGTCGAGGCGGTCGATCAGCGGCTGCAGCGCGGGGTCGGTCTTCACCAGACTTTGGATGACCGTGGGAACCTCCGCGAGCATGTTCTCGGGCAGGTAACCCGCATCGGTGCGGGGATACGTCGTCGCCTTGTGCGTCTCGTAGAGGGCTTGCGCGATGTCGAGGGTTTCCTGCACCTCCAGGCCGAGGCGCCGTGAACAGACTTCCTGCAACGTGCTCAGATCGAAGGGAAGGGGCGGGCCTTCGCGCACGCGCTCGGTCTCGGTGTGCACGACCTGCGCGGTGCCGGCGGCGCGGATGGCGTCGGCCGCATGGCGTGCGACGGACTGCCGCAGACAGCGTCCCGCATCGTCCGTTGCGGTGCGGGGCGCAAGCCAATGGGCGGAGAACGGCACATTTGCCGCGGAAAGAGACACATCGATGGACCAGAACGGAACCGGCACGAATGCCGCGATCTCCCGGTCGCGGTCCACGACCAGTTTGAGGGTGGGCGTCTGCACGCGCCCCACGGAGAGCACGCCGTCGTGGCCGGCATGGCGCCCGAGCAGCGTGAACAGGCGGGTCAGATTGATGCCGACCAGCCAGTCGGCGCGGGAACGCGCGAGCGCGCAGTGGTAGAGGGAGAGCGTCTCGCTGGAGGCCCGCAGTGCGCCGAACGCCTTGCGGATCGACGCATCGTTGAGCGCCGACAGCCACAGACGCTGGACCGGGCCGCGGTAGCCGCAGTAGTCGATCATCTCGCGGGCGATCATCTCGCCTTCGCGATCGGCGTCGGTGGCGATGATGAGCTCGGAGGCCTCGCCGAGCAGCCGTTTGACGACCTTGAACTGCGCGGCGCTGCGTGCCTTGACGACCCACTGCCACCGCGGGGGAACGATCGGCAGCGTCCAGCGCTGGAAGTGCTCGCCGTAGGCCTCCGGGGGCGCGGCTTCGATCAGGTGGCCGCTGCCCCAGGTGACTGTGATGCCCGGCCCACCCAGGCAGCCGGCTTCTCGCCGGTGTGCGCCCAGGACCCGGGCGATGTCCTTGCCCTGGGACGGCTTCTCGCACAGAACCACGCGCATGAAGCCACCTCCAGGAAATGCATGACGGTTATCAGATGGCCGTCAGCATCGCGGGGATGCCTCGGAGGCGCCGCCAACAACGCGCATGCGGCAGGCTCCGGTTTGCCGCGGTGGCCTACTCGCCGGTGGTGCCCGGCTTGGGGCTCAGATGCACCGCGTCCAGGCGGTACGGGAGGATACCCACGCTGCGCGCGTCCACCTTGTAGGTCGTGTGCGGCTCGCCATCACCGTCGGTCCAGTCGTCGCGTTCCAGGTGCCCGCGCACCGCCACGCGCATGCCCTTGGCGAACAGCGTGGCCCAACGCTCCGCGTCGCGGTGCCACCAGTCCACGGGCGCCCAGAAGCCGCCGCGGTCGTCGTAGGCGCCGTCCTTGTTCTGCACAGGATTATCGAAATAAACGTTGAGGCGCAGCACCCGCCGCGGCTCTTCGTTGCCATTGGGATACTCGTCGAACTTCGGGGGCGAGCCGATGTTGCCTTCGCCATGAAAGTGGGTGCTCATGCGGAATCTCCTGTTGCGTTGCGGGGGGAGGAAGGCTGCTTCGGGCGAGCGCTTGCAGCCGTGGTGGTTGCCTGGCATCGCCGGCGCGGATGCGATGCGCCCGTGCGCCGCGCATGCGAGGTCGGTCATCTGTGCGCAGCGTCATGGCTGCGATCGGTCGGCGGGAGGCGCGTGCCGGCGCAGGAGGTAGGCATCGGCATCCTCCAGCTTGACGGCGCAGTCCCGGGCCTGCCGCCCCAGCGTGTGCAGCAGGCTCACCTGCATGTTGATCACCACGCGCTGGACCTCGATGGCGTGCAGATCTTCAAGAAAATTGTGCGGCGTGGCGGCACTCTCCATGAGCTCCCGCCACAGCGCCACGCCCATCGCGGAGCGATCGTGCCTGCGCCAACGCAGAAAGCCCGTCCCCGCGCCGGTGTTCTGCAGGGCCAGGTGGATGGGCAGCAGCAGGAAGGGGTACTGGTTCGCCTGCGCCAGGATGCGCTGCTGCGCCAGATCCATGAGGTCGTCCCGCAGCGCATGGCACTCGCTGGCCCAGGCCTCCAGAGGCCCCTTACCTTTAAAGGGCTGTAAAAGGCCTTTATAGAGAGGCGGCCTGTCGCAGGCTGCGGAAGTCCGCCTGTTCCAGCGGCACGAAACGCCCGCCTGCCGTGACGGGCCGTGGTGCTGTTTCCCTCATGGCACGTCGATCCCGCCCGCGTCTTCGTTCCCATCGGGCGAGCGCGCTTCGCCCGCACCGTCCACAGCGTCCACACCATCGATGGCGGCAGGTGCCGGCGTGGTCGCACCACCCGTATCGTCGCTGGCTCCCGCGGTCCGGCCGAGGGCTGATCTGCGCACGATGGGCGGCGCATAGCGCGAGCGGCGGGTTCCTTCGAGCACTTCCTGCGGCAGCTCGCCGAACTTCTCCAGCGCCGCGCGGGCCGCGGCGTTCCTGGCCGCGAAATCGTCGCGCGTGCAACCGGAGTAGCGGTACTGCTGCGCGAGCGAGAACAGGCTGCGCAGGGCGTGGGCGCCTTCGTTGAGCCAGCGCTCCAGCGTGGAGCGGTCGATGAGTGCGGTGTGGTGCGCCAGGATCAGCTTGCGGGCCAGCTCGTCGTAGTCCGCGAGCAGGTAGACCGCCATGAAGCCCAACTGCGCATTGACGAAGAGCGGCAGGCGAATGGGCTGCACGTTGAGGTTGTCGCCCAGCGACAGCGCGGCGGGCACCTCGGTGAGGGCCCGGTCCACCTGCTCGCGCAGCTGCCGCAGCGCGGTGTCCGTCTGCGACAGCTTTTCCTCGATGCGCAGCATCCACCAATCCGAGTAGGGATCGTCCTGCTCGGCACGCGCTTCATCTTGTTCATCACGGCGATATAGCCGTTCAGGCCGACGATGCCGGGCCGGCCGTCGGCGGGCGCGCGGCCGTGCCAGATGCGGGAGGCGTGGTGGGTGTGCAGGGTCAGCGACATCGCGCTGCGCAGCGATCCGAGATTGAGCTGCAGGGCGGGCGGTTTGGGATCTTCGGCCATGGGCGACTCGCAAGGGGCTGTACGAGACGCGAGCGTCGCCGCCCGAAGGGAAGGCTGTCCGTCAACAACCCGCAGCAGGAAGCCGCCTGATTGACCCGCTGGCGGCTATACCCTGGGTATAGACCTTCGTTGGCCGGCCGGATCGCGGGTCTATCCATCGGGGCGCGCCGCGACGGACACCTGCGCAGTCGATCGCATGGCGCAGAAGCGAGCAGCGACCGGCCAGCTATACCCTGGGTATAAAGATCCGCGCAGCGCTGTGGTCGACTGGCGCTGGCGCCCCTGGAGCACCCGACGAACACCCAGTGCTCAGGCACCTCGCAAGATGGCGCGCAGCCGCTCCAGATGCGCTCGCGCCACTTCCTTGCTCGCGGGCTTGGGCGGCGGTGCCGGTGCAGGGGATGGCGGTGGATGGGGTGGCGGCGCCGGCGCCTGGCCTGCCGTGGCCTTGAATTCGCCGCGGATGGCCTTCTGGATGATCCCGAAAAGGTAGCCCGCTGGATTGCGCACGCCTCGGTCGCGACACCGCGCGGCCCACTCGTCCAGCACGGCTTGCCGCTGTTCCTGAGCGACCTGCTGCAGAGCGACCAAGGCCCCTGCCTGCTGCTCATCCTTCAAGCCGATGAACTGTGCCGGCAGGCGCAAGCCGCCGTGCGCGCTCGCGCGCGGTACCGTACGTTCTTCTACTACGGAACTACGTACGGTACGGCCCTGCATCGGATTCCGAAGACTGTGGTTTGGCGCGGGTTTCCGGCCCGATTCGGAATCCGAAGACAGCGGCGAAGGAATCCGAAGCCGGTCGTCGGGGCCGCCTTCGGAATCGCCGATGTGCGCATCCTGTGCATAACTTTCTTCCTCCTGCGAAGGCTGCGGCACTCCGCGGGCCAGTTGCTCCGAGAGCACCTGCAGCCGCGTGGGCAACACCCCGCCGCGCAGCAAGGGATCTTCGGCAATCTCCCGCAAGGTGTGCTGGCCGACGTGTTGCACGGCCTTGCTCGCATGCGTCAGCGCCTGGCTGACCAATCCCAGATAGTCGGGGTCGAGTTGCATCGCCTCGAACGGGGTGAGCGGCGCGTCGTGCAGGACGTAGAGATTGCCGAGGATGCGGCCGCTTCGCGGATCGCGGCGCCTGCGCACGAGGCTCAGCCAGCGCGTGAGCCGCAGCAGCGTCAGGGCGCGCGCGATCGTCTCGGTGGAAGCCACGGGGCCGCAGGGCATGCCCGCCAACAAGGGGCGCAGTTGCTCGTAGGTCGGCAGCGAGGTGAGACCGTCGGCATGCAGCTGCATCCGGATGACCTGCCAGGCGTTGCGCTCCAGAGGGGTCAGCCGGCGGTCCAGGAACAGCGCCCGCGGAACGCTCTCGTGCCGATTGCCGCTGTAGAGGAAGCCGTCGTGGGACGCGGGTTTGCCGGGCGCGGGAGCCGTGGGCCGCGGCGCGGACTGCGCGGGGGGCGGTGCCTGTTCCCACGCGGCATCGAGCACCTCCGCCAGCGACCGTGGACCGTGCGGCCGCTGCGCCCCGGAGGTTGCCATGGGACTACACCAGTCCCTGCGCGATCCAGCCTTGAATAGCGGCCCAGACGACCGACAGGGGGAGGGACATCTCCTCGGACAAGTCCATCGCCAGATCCAGCATCGCCATATCGTCCTGCAGATCGATGCCGCGCTCGCGCGCGGCGGGCTTCCACCGGGCCCAGAGCTCGGCGTCCTGGGCTTCGCTCAGCACGGGGTGGCGGCCCTTGCGTTTGGGCAGCGCCAGGATCTCGCGGCGCAGCGCCACCTCCTGGTGCGACAGGCCGTAGAACGTGCTGACCATCTCGGTGCTCGCTCCCAGGCGCAGCATGCGGTCGACAGTGGAGATTTCTCGCTCCACATCCTGCGTCTGCCCCAGCAGCCGGCGCACGACCTCGCCATTCACGGTCACGGAGCACCACGACACGGAGGCGTTGAGCAGCACGCTGACCAGGTCCGGTCGCTTGAGCGCCGCGAGCTCCGCATCGCCGAAGCCCATGGAACGCGCGCGGCGCAGCTGCCCGTTGCGCAGATCGTGCAGCGCCTGGGCGATCACGGCCTGGTTGAGCGGGTGCGGCGTGGTCATGGCATTGCGCCGGTGCCGTTACCGGTGCCGGCCTGCAGTTCGAAGAGACGCCGTGCCAGGCGCAGCAGGCGAAACAGCTTCACCAGGCCGCTGTCGCTGAGCCGCGGGATGCTGCCCTGGTTGCGCAGCAAGGGTTCGAGCGCTTCGGCGAGTGGTCCCGCATCCGCCGTGTCTCCCAGGGCGTTGAGCAGCGCGAGCAGGGCGGGGGAGCGCGGCTCTTCGCCGCCCGTTGCTGAAGGCGCGTCGCAGGCGTAGCCCACGCCGCCATGGTCCGTGGCGGCGATGCGGCCGGCTTCGCCCACCTCGCTCGCGATCTCGCGCGCGAATTGCACGATGTGGGCGCGCAGCCGGTCGGGCGTGTCCAGTCCCGGTTCGATGTGCCAAACATCGGAGATGGGGTAGAGGCCGCCCGCCTGGACGGGTATCGCCCGCACCACGTTGTCGGCGAAGGAGGGCAGGGGCTCGCCGTGGTGGTCCGCCACCAGCTTCTGGATGGACTGCAGGCGCTCCGTGGTCGCGGCCGGCGAGGCGGTGTGTTCTTTGACCGGGTCGGATGCGGGCGGCAGCGAGGCTTGCGAAGCGGTCGCTTCGCTGCTGCCGGTACGCATGGCCACGGGCTGCGCGTCGCCCGGAAAAGTAGCCGGGCTAGCGGATGGAATAGCGGCGGGCGTGCCCGCGGCCGCAGGCGGGACTGTTGGCCGGACGGCCGCCGCGTCGCTTGCCGGCATCGAAGGATGGGGCACAGGTGCCGGATGCTGCGTCGGCGTGCTGTGCAGCACGCGTTGCCGGCCTTCCAGGCCCGCGATGTCCAGCGCGAGCACGTCGTAGTCGGCGCCCAGCGCTTGCGCCATCTGGCCGACCAGCTCATCGCGCACCCGCTCGAAGGAGAATTCCGCGGGCGCCGTGTCGAATCCCGCGAGCACGTCCTGGAAGATGTCCGCGAACGCCGTCGCCTCCGCGGACGCGCGCTGCGACCAGACCTGCTCGGCCCCCCGGCGCAGCATCGACAAACGCTCCACCTGATGGCGGCCCATGCCCGCATAGAGCACCGAGGGAATCGCGGGCAGCAGGTACTGCACCGCGTCGCGCATCCGGCTGATGTGCGGCTGCGGCACCGGATAGCCATCCGCCGCCAACCGCCGCGCGAGCTCGACCTGAGTCATCGGCTTGCCGCCGCTTTCCTGCTCGTACAGCTCCCGTGCCTTCTCGACGCCGAGCGCCCGCTCGATGAACGTGAGGGTTCCATGCAACTCGTTTTCTGCGAGATGGCCGGTGAGGGCGACGATTTCGCCGCGCATGCCGCCTTGCGTGGGCCAGGGGCGGAACAGGCAGGGAATGCGGAAGAAACGCTCGTCCTTCGTCTCGGCCCAGAGCTCGCGCAGGATCGCGAGCCGTGTGTTGCCGCTGTTGCGGATGATGTAGTGCGACTCGCCCGGGCGCCGCGTGATCGCCGGGGCGGTATCGAGTCCGCGCTCGCGGATGGATGCCTTGATTTCCGCGTAGAGCGGATTGACGGTGACGCGGGGATTGAGTTCGTAGGGACGCAGCTGCTCCAGCGTCACCACCATCGGCGTGTCGGCGATCGGATCGCTCAAGGCCCCGGCGTCGGGGCCGCTGCGCTGGAAGGTGTCCGCCAGCAGCTGGCGGGCGATGTCCGGATCGCTGCCCCTGGGCATCAAATGCTCCCGTCGTGTCCGTGCCGCTTGTCCACCCGCGGCCCCGGCAGCGATGCCGCGTCCGCGGTCAGGGCGCCGGATGGATCGGGCGTGCCGAGGTGGATGGCGGGCAATCCTGGCTTGCGCAGGCTGCGCAGTTGCCCGTTCGCGACGACGATCCGCCAGCCTTCGCGGCGCGCGAAGGCGATCAGGCGCCGCAACGCGGGCGTTTCAATGCGGGTCGGCATGCGTGGCCCTCCCGGTCACGAGGTCGAGGCGGTCGCGCCACTGCGGAAACAATTCGATCGCGAGCGCGCGCTGGCTCTCCAGCGCTGCCGGAGCGAGCCGGCCACGCGGCTGCCGGTACTCGACGCGATGCACCGGCAGGCGGCGCAGCGCCGCGGCGGGATAGGCCTCGATCGCCGGGATCGTGGTGTCGAGAACCCGCACGTCCGCGGCCGGCTGGAACATGCTGCGCAGCGCCTGCTGGACTTGCCGGGCATTGACCGACACCGTGTGGACCCGATTGATGAGCAGGCGCAAGGGCGGGGGCTCGATGCCCAGGCGCCGGTACGGGGCGATCTCCTCCATCAAACTCAGCGTGCCGCGCCGCAATTCCCGCGCGGCCAGGATCTCCGGCGTGACCGGCGAGAGAGAGACATCGGAGGCGAGGACCGCCATCTCCAGCAGCACACTGCGCGCGCCCTGGGTGTCGATCAGCAGCAGGTCGTAGTGCGCACGGAACATGCCGAGCAGATTGCGCAGCCGGAGGCGGCCATCGGCCGCGTGCAGCAGCAGCGTGTTCAACTGGCCATGGGCATCGTTGGACAGCAGCAGATCCAACCCGCCGATGGCTGTCGTGGAGATGAGCTGGCCGCGATCCTGTTCGTTGAAGGCGAGCATTTCGTAGATGCCGCCCGGCGCGCGGCGCTCCAGCGGAAAATAGCTCGACAGCGTCGGCTGGATGTCCAGGTCCAGCAGCAGCACGCGCATGCCGGCGTCGGCGAGGAAACCGCCCAGGTTGGCCGCCGTCGTGGTCTTGCCGACCCCGCCCTTGGTCGAGATGATGGACACCACGATGGGAGGCTCGGTGCGGCGCGCTGACGTATCGCTCATGCCCGCTCCCGATCCGCCAGCCACTGGTCAATCTCGTCCTCGTACCAGCCGACCGCGCGCACGCCCAGGCGCACGCGCTGCGGAAATTTCTTCTCCTTCATCAGGCTGTAGATGTGCGCGCGCTTGAAGCCCGTGCGTTCCTCGACCAAAGCGCGCCGCAGGACGCGGCGGTTGGCTGGCGCCTCTTTTTGCCGGGCGGTGGGCGGGGTGGCCGGTGACGACATGGTGGTCATTCCTGACGCTCGCTGGCGCTGTATGGACAGCGACAGTGAACCCGCCCCGGCGCGGGGCGGACACCGGCAATCCGGTTCGCGCGGCAACGCAAAGATGCTTTGCATACAAGACCGCGAGAAGCGCGGGTAGCGTGGGCGCGTGGGCAGCAGCGCATGAGCCCGCGAGAGTCCGCGCCTGTCCGGGCCGGCATAGGGGCGATAGGCGCGGTCGCAGCGGCGGCGCTATTCTGCGCGAGGGACCGGGGGGCTACATCGAGGGCGAGGTCTTGGGTGGTGCACGGTATTTCTTGCAATGCGCGTGTTTCCGGGAGCATCCGCAACTCCTATGCGAACTCCAGACTTCCCCCCCTGCGCCTCTCTGCCGCCCGATATTCGAAACCCGAAAACAGGCATCTGCGAGACGTACTCCGTCCGGTAAAGCATGGCGATCGACGCCAAGCTTCTTTTATCTAATCAATAAGTATTATTTATAATAATTTTGATGATTCTGTTTGCGTGGATATCGACACTCCTAGCACATCGGCGTCGTTTATTCCGCTAGATAGAATTGTAAAATTTGGATGCACCGAACACCCCACGGTGGTGGGAGCGTTGTAACGGCTTGCTGTCGAGTTGCTTCGCATCGGTGGCGAGCGATCGGTGGGCTTGCAGCGCATGTGTTTCCGTCCGTCACGGGCTCTTCCCATGAAGACGGACGGGTGCGGCAATTCCCCCGCTGATTTCCTGCAGCGATCCCTTTTTGGAACCGGTTTTTCCCCGGGATTGGGCACCCTGTCATGGAGCACAGGTCCATCCTCGGCGCGGATGAAATGGCGTGAATGAACCCACCGTTTCGTTTCGCGCGGGAGATTTGTACAGAATCGATGACCCACACGCGTTCGAATATCTGCGGTGAAAGGCAGTGCTCTGTAAGACGCCTTTAAAACGAGTTTGGCGGTCGTGGCGTGTTCGGTATACCGATGTGGCAACCGGTCTTTCCCGCATGACGACCCGAAGCAGCGTCTTCGAAGTGCTCTCGGTCATACCGGGAATCCCGTACGCGACCCATCCACGCTGGGCGAGGTGGCACCCGGGTCGGA
Source organism: Xanthomonas citri pv. citri (assembly GCF_000961215.1). Lineage (NCBI taxonomy): Bacteria > Pseudomonadati > Pseudomonadota > Gammaproteobacteria > Lysobacterales > Lysobacteraceae > Xanthomonas > Xanthomonas citri. Next base: position 2,576,639 of record NZ_CP008998.1, on the reverse strand, counting down.
CGGGCCGAAAGGCTTTCCGGGTTCAGTTCCATGCAGCCTTGCACGGCATGGGGTAATCCGGTCGCTCGCTCGTCTTTCATGGATGGAGCCGAAATGGCGCCGCTGGAGGGCTCACTCCGTGGCTCCGCCTTTCCTTTACGGAAGGCGTCACGGAGTCGGCCTTCGATTTTTTGCGTGCTCCATGCCCGCTGCGGGCTGGTTACAAAAAAACACAATATTTCTGTCCGGTAACTGCAACTGGCACGTTGGCCCGTGTATGGGGCCTCGTACCATCGCGCCCCTAACACAGGAGCGAACCGCCAATGGCGTGCGGAGCAGGAAAAATAGGGGAAATCCGCATGTCGGAAGGGAAAATCGTTCCTCAGGCCCAGGGCGGGCCGGGGCTGCAGGCACTGCAATCGCTTTGCCTGATCGCCAGGCTGCACCAGGTGGCGGCGGACCCGGCGGCGCTGGCGCACCAGCTGGGCCTGTCGCCGAGCGAGCCGGTGGACGTGCCGGATCTGTTGCGGGCCGCGAAGAGCCTGGGACTGAAGGCGCGCAAAGTGTCGTGCGGCGTGGAGCGGCTGGCACTGACACCCTTGCCCGCGCTGGCCTTGCTGCGAGAGTCCATGCGAGAGCCCGACCGCGAGCCAGGGGTTGCGGGCGAGGGCAACGACGCCCCTCGCCATGGCGTTCGCACCGCCGTGCTCGCGCAATGCGATGGCCAGCGTGTGCTGCTGCAGGAGCCCGGGGAGAGCGCGTCGGCCGGACGTCCGGTGATCGAGCCCGTCGAAGAGTTCGCCAAGCGCTGGACGGGTGATCTCATTCTCGTGAGCAGCCGCGCGAGCCTGGCGGGCGAACTGGCCCGTTTCGACTTCTCGTGGTTCATCCCGAGCCTCATCAAGCATCGGCGACTGCTGGGGGAGGTCCTGCTCATCTCCTTCATGCTGCAGCTCTTCGCCCTGGTGAGCCCGCTCTTCTTCCAGGTCGTGATGGACAAGGTGCTGGTGCACCGAGGACTCACCACGCTGGACGTGCTGGTCGGCGGGCTCGTGGTGGTGGTCGTCTTCGAGAGCCTGCTGAACGGCCTGCGCGGCTACGTGTTCAGCCACACCACCAGCCGCATCGATGTGGAACTCGGCGCGAAGCTGTTTCGGCATCTCGTGCAGCTGCCGCTTGCCTACTTCCAGTCGCGCCGCGTGGGCGACTCGGTGGCGCGCATGCGCGAGCTGGAGAACATCCGGGGTTTTCTCACCGGTAACGCGCTCACCGTGGTGCTGGATGTCCTGTTCTCGGTGGTCTTCATTGCGGTGATGGTGATGTACAGCGTTCCGCTCACGCTCATCGTGCTCGCGAGCCTTCCGCTGTATTTCGGGCTGAGCCTGGCCGTGGTGCCGGTGCTGCGGCGGCGCCTGGACCAGAAGTTCGCGCTCGGCGCCGAGAACCAGGCCATGCTCGTGGAGACCGTCACCGGCATCCAGACCGTCAAGGCGAGCGCCCTGGAGCCCTCGTTCGCGCGGCGCTGGGACAACCAGCTCGCGGCCTACGTCAGCGCCAGCTTCAAAACCCAGAACCTGGCCGCTTGGGCGCACGAGGGCGTGAACCTGATCGGCAAACTGGTGAACGCGGCCACCCTGTGGTGGGGCGCGCACCTGGTCATGGACGGCCAGCTCAGCGTGGGCCAGTTCGTCGCCTTCAACATGTTCGCGCAGCGCGTGGCGCAGCCCATCATGCGCATGGCGCAGCTATGGACGGACTTCCAGCAGACGGGCATCTCCATGGCCCGGCTGGGCGACATCCTCAATACCCGCACCGAGGTGCCCGCCACCAGCGCCGCGCAGTTGCCAGCCCTGCGCGGGCGCGTCACGCTCGATGGCGTGCACTTCCGCTACCGGCCCGAGGCCGTGCCGGTGCTCTGCGGCGTGCAACTGGACATCCGCCCCGGCGAGGTCATCGGCATCGTGGGCCGCTCGGGCTCGGGCAAGAGCACCCTGACCAAGCTCGTGCAGCGCCTCTACGTGCCCGAGCAGGGCCGCATCCTGGTGGACGGCATCGACATCAGCCTGATCGATGCCGCGCAGCTGCGGCGGCAGGTGGGCGTCGTGCTGCAGGAGAACCTCCTCTTCAACCGCAGTGTGCGCGAGAACATCGCCATCGCCGATCCTGCAGCACCCATCGAGGCCGTGGTGCATGCGGCGCGGCTGGCGGGCGCGCACGATTTCGTGAGCGAGCTGCCCGAGGGCTACGACACACTCGTGGGCGAGCAGGGCGGCAGCCTCTCGGGCGGCCAGCGCCAGCGCATCGCCATCGCGCGGGCGCTGTTCACCAACCCGCGCATCCTCATCCTCGACGAGGCCACCAGCGCGCTCGACTACGAGAGCGAGGCCATCATCCAGCGCAACATGGCGCACATCTGCGAGGGCCGCACCGTGCTCATCATCGCCCACCGCCTCTCGGCCGTGCGCCAGGCCCACCGCATCATCGTGATGGACAAGGGGCGCATCGTGGAGGCCGGCCCGCACGACGCGCTCATCCAGCGCCCGCAGGGGCTCTACGCCCACCTGTGGCGCATGCAGGACGGGGGCGGCGGCACGGTTCCAATGACTCGCACTGGTCCGCGCACCGAGGAGGTGGTGGCATGAACGCTTCCACGCCCAGAGGGCCCGCCGCGGCCGAATCGCGGCACCCCGCGCACCTGCTCCTGCAGCGCTACGCGGACATCTTCCGCGCGGCCTGGGCGCAACGCGCGGCGCTGGCCGGTCCGCCGTGGCTCGCCGACGAACGCGCCTTCTTGCCGGCCGCGCTAAGCCTGCAGGAAACCCCCGTCCATCCCGCGCCGCGGCGCCTCGCCTGGCTGGTCATGGCGCTCTTCGCGATCGCGCTGGTATGGTCCATCTTCGGCAGGATCGACATCGTCGCAGTGGCGCCGGGCCGCATCATCGTCAGCGACCGCACCAAGCTCGTCCAGCCTTTGGAAAACAGCGTCGTGCGGCGCGTGCTCGTGCGAGAAGGCGATCACGTCGAGGCGGGCCAGCCGCTGCTCGAACTCGATCCCACCGCCGCGCACGCCGATCGCACCAGCTTCGGCGAGGCGCATCGTGCGGCCGAATCGGAGTCGCTTCGCGTGCGGGCGCTGCAGGCGACACTGGCAGGTGAGGCGGGCCCCGGCACGAAACTGCCCCGCTGGTCCCCGCAAGACATCCCCGCCGCGTGGAGTGCCCGCGAACGTACGGACGCGCAAGCGCAGTTGCTGGCCGAATGGAGCGACATCACCGCGCGCACGGCCCGCCTGGACGCCGAGCGCCAACGCCGGGAGGCCGAGATCGCCACGGTGCGCGCCATGGTCGCCAAGCTCGAAACGACGCTGCCCGTGGTGCGCCAGCGCGAAGCGGACTTCCAGACCCTCGCCGCGCAAGGCTTCATGTCCGGCCACGCCACCCAGGACCGCATGCGCGAGCGCGTGGAAATGGAACGCGACCTGGCCACCCAGCAGGCCCGCCTGCAGGAAGCCCTCGCCACGCTGGCCGAGGCGCGGCAGGCGCGCATGTCCTATCTCGCTGAAACCCGCCGCGCCTTGAGCGAGCGGCAAGCGCAGGCGGACCTCAAACGCGAGCAGAACGCGCAAGAACTCTCCAAGGCGGAGCGGCGCGAGCGCTTGGCGACCCTCGCCGCGCCCGTGAGCGGCACCGTGCAGCAGTTGGCCGCACACACCGAGGGCGGTGTCGTGACGGAGGCGCAGGTGCTCATGGTCATCGTGCCCGACGGCGCCCAGGTGAGCGCCGAGGTCACGCTGGAGAACAAGGACATCGGCTTCGTCGAGCCGGGGCAGGACGTCACGATCAAGCTGGAGACCTTCCCGTTCACCCGGTATGGGACGGTGCCCGCCCAGGTGGAGACCGTCACGCGCGATGCGGTCAACGACGAGAAGCGCGGGGCGATTTTCCCGGCGTTGTTGCGGCTGGGTACGGGCCACATCGCCGTGGACGGCAAGGACATCCGCCTTGCCCCCGGCATGAACCTGACAGCCGAGATCAAGACCGGCCAGCGCCGGGTGATCGACTACCTGTTGAGTCCCATCCAGAAGGCGGGCAGCGAGAGCCTGCGCGAGCGCTGAGGCAATGGTCCGGCAGGACACACGAGCACACGAGTTTTAAACACCAAGGAATGGAAGAAGAGCATGAAGGACAGCAACGCACAAACCACCCTCGCTTCCGCGCTGCGCGCGGCCGGAATCGGCGAGGTTTCCGGGAAGGACGACGAGACAGCGGTACCCGGGACCAACGACCCGAATGGGTTGCACGGTTCGCTGCGGAGCGCATTCGCCGCGGCGATGGAGGCACTGCCGCAGGCGTCCAGCCTTCCCGCGCCGGATGAGGCGGAAATCGGCTACGCCAAGCCGATGGCCATGGCCGACATCACAGACGGATGGGGCAATACGCGGCCCGAGTTGTTTCAGCAAGACGGAGATGACGGGCAACCCGTCGTGGTCGAGGCCAAACCCTGGAGGGTGGAGGAGGGCAGCGATGCCGTTCCTGCGGCTGCCCAGGCGCTGAGCGGGCGTGTGGATCTCGCGGCGGTGTTGACGGCGACGGCGGCCGGTATCGGCGGCAATGGAGGCCTGTCTCTCACGACCTCCGCGCAGGACACGGCCCGCATCGGTGGGGGCACGGCTGCACTAGAAATCAGTGCGCAGCAGCTGGTCCAGGCGATGGCGGGATTCGCGCCGCAGGGCGCGGGGGAGTCGCTGATTGCCTCCGACGCCTTCCGGGATGCGCTCGGCGCGGTGGTGGCGAATCCACTGGGGTGAGCGACCAAGGCTTGTCGATGCGTAGCTGTCGAGCGCTCAAGGTATCGAGCATAAGTTCAAAGGAGTTGAGTCATGAAATCCATAGTGCACGGATGCCTGTCCGTTTCGCTTTTGCTCCCCGCATTGGCGGGCTGCACGCCGAACACCTTCGAGTGGAAGGAGGAAATTCTGCTGCATGACGGCCGCAAGATCATCGCAGAGCGCAAGGACGTGGCGGGCGGCTGGACGGAGCCGGGGCAATCGGGATCGACGCAGAAAAGAACGATTAATTTTTCCGATCCGGATGACCCCAAGAAGAAATACACCCATCAGATTACCGGCAGCAGTAATTATCTGCTGCTTGATTTTGATAACGGTGTTCCCTGGTTGATCGTCAGTGTTGGGCCATTCAGTGTGGACACAGACTGTCCCATCGGCTCCTACGAAACATTTACTCAAGTAAATGGCGTTTGGCGAAGTGTGAGTTATTCGGCTTTGCCGAAAGAATTCAATAAACCAAACATGGCTACAGATTACGGTCCCGATTCGCCTGATTTGAGAAGATCGAAGAAATTGCTGTCTGCCGAGCAGATTAAAGAAATAATTGAGGCGAAGAAAAGAAAGGCTGCGGGTTCGTACGGAACTACGTGGCGCTTAGTGCAGAAGAACGATCACGGTCGACCAATCGATTGCCAGGCATATCCAGCGGTAAAAAAAGAGGGAGGTAATAAATGAATCGCAACGTAGAACTTGCTTTGCTGGCAGGTGCCAGCTATGAATCCAGTCGCGCAGATATCAACAAAATATTGGTTCCGGAGGGGTGGGTCTCCTTGAATATCGCTGGTTGGCCTTATGGCAGCCAGCGCCGACCAGAAACCAACGTGCCCGGCCGCGTCTACTGGCAAGACAGCACGACTGGCTTCGAAGCGGCGGCATATGTAAAAGGCAGCGAGGTCGTGGTCAGCTTCGCGGGCACGTATTTCGAGGGCGAACTGAAGCCCGACATGTTCGACAACAACGTGCCGCTGGGCGGAGGCAAGCTGACGGACCAGCTCAGGCAGGCGGCGGAGTTCGTGGTGCGGCTCAAACAGAATCCCGCGATGGCGGGCAAGAGCATGGTGCTGACCGGGCATTCGCTGGGCGGGGGCTTGGCCTCGGCCATCGGCGTGATGCTGGACGTGCAGGCGGTGACATTCGACCCGGCGCCGTTCCGAGCGGCCGCCAGCATGGAGAACGCCCAAGCGCTCAACGCCCATCTGGAGCGCCAGGGGCTGGCACCGGACGCCAAGCTGGCGAGCTACACGACCTCGGGGCAGGTGCCGGTGCCGGTGGGCCTGGCGTTGCGGCTGCTGGGTCCGGCGGCGGCCGGGGCGGGCACGGCCGCCGGCCTGCCCAGCGTGGTGATGGTGCCCGTGACGGTGGCGCGGGAAGCGAACGTGCGCGCCATCGCGCTCAAGGGCGAGATGCTGACGGGCGAAGGGGTGGACGTGTCGGTGCGCGATGCGATGCGCATCTACGGCAGCGGCCTTGATCTGGTGGAGAACGCCTCGGATGCGAGTGCGGTGGCGCTGCACTCGCAGGCATTGCTGACGCTGATGCTGGAGAGCCGCGATGGGTCTGCTGACCAGGGCTTCTATCTGGCGGCGCAGCGGTACAAGCCGTTTCTGGGGCTGTTCTCCAATGCGGATTTGTTGGGTATTCAACGCACGGATCAACCCAACGCGACATTGGCCGAGCACATCCTGCGCCACCAGTTCGGCGTATCGCAGGGCAGTCCGAACAGCGCGCAAGCGGTGGTTGCGGACAAGATGCTGGATGCCCTTGGCAAGGATGTCGGCAAACTGGGCGTGCCCAATGGAGGGTTCGTCCAGCATTTCCAGGAAGGGGTTCTGGCCAGTGTGCTGCGGCACTACTACAGCGCCACGAGCCCGGATGCCACGCCGGATCGCTATGAAGGTGGGGCGCTCAAGCCGTTGCTCAAATCGGAGGCGGGCGGCGTGTCTTTCAAGGTGGCCGATGTGGAGGCTTCGGGGGGGACTTACCGTTCCTGGGGTTCGTTCGTGCAAGGCATCCTGGGAGAAACCCAGACCACCATTCCCCAACTGGACAACCGCAGTTATGCGGCGCTGGTACGAGGGAACGTGCCCCTGTCGGAACGCGTGGCGGTGGCGACCAGCGGGGCGCTGAACTACCAGAGCGTTGCCGACGACAAGCGCGACCTGGCGCTGGGGGCGGACGGTGCCGACGTGCTCAACACGGGCGCGGGGCAGGATTTCATCTTCGCGGGCAGAGGCAACGACATACTGGCCGGCGGCGATGGCAACGATACGCTGCTGGGCGGACTGGGTTCCGATACCTACCAGTTCACTGGCGGCTTCGGCCGCGACTATGTTTTGGACCAGGACGGGCTCGGCGCGATCCAGATCGACGGCAAGACCCTGGGCGATGCCAAAAGCGCCGGCAAAGCCGACGTATGGGTGGCCGACCTGGACGGCCAGCGCGTCGGACTGGCCGTGTACAACGACGCGGCCTCCACCACCGGCAAGAAGCTGGTCATCACGCGCGCGGGCAACGTGGCTGACACGATCACGATCGACAACTTCGACCTGACCAAGGCGAAGACGGACGCGGGCTATCTCGGCATCAAGCTGGAATCCAAGATGCGGCTGGCCTTGAGCGACAAGGCGGGCGCTAGCCCATTCGAAGACCCTCGATTCGAGCCGCAGGCGCTGGCGGGCCTCTCGACAGTGAAGGACGGTGGCGGTGAAGTAATGTCCGTCCACCTCAACCGACCCGCGCAAGCGGGCGACACGGTGACGCTCTCGCTCAGTGCCATGCAGGACCAGTTCCGCTTCGTATCTGCCGGAGCCGTCCTGCCTGTCGGACCCGCAGTGTTGAATCTGGTGGAAGGCCAGACGGAGATCGTGTTCGCGCTGATGCAGACAGGAGACACAGCGACGGGTGGCGCGGCACGGATCGAAGCGACCTACAAAGGCAAATCCCAGGACGACGAAGGTACTCCGCAGCAGGCGGCCTCCAACCGCTGGGATGTATCGCTGGTCGCATCGGCACCGACACAGCCAGCCTCGAATTACAACCTTGCCACCTCGGCGGGCCGCGACGCCTACGACCGCCTCACGCAGGCGCAGCAGGATGTCGGTCTGCGGGTGACGGGCGCCTTCCAGGCCGGCGGCAACCGGCACGGAGCGGCCGGGGGCGCGGGCGCGGACATGCTGGAGGGCGGCACGGCGGCGGCATCCTCGCGGCAATGGCTGTATGGCGAGGCGGGCGACGACGTGCTGACCGTGGGCGCGCCGGTGGACCTGTCCGCGGCCATCGCGGCCGGGGAGACGCAGGCGGGCAGCGGCAACGGCTTCGCGAGCCTGTCGGGCGGGCGCGGGGACGACCGGCTGCTGGGCGGCGGGGGTGACGACGTGCTGTACGGCGGGGCGGGTGACGATACCCTCGTGGGCGGGGGAGGCGCGGACATCATCCTGGCCGACGGCAACGGTGAAGCGTTGGTGGTGGGCAATGCCGCCGACGCGCATGGCACGGGCGCGAACGACCCGGCCACGGGCCAGCCGAGGCTGCTGATGGCGAGCATGGCGCTGGCGCAGATCGGAACGACCCCCTACGACAGCCTGGGCCAGCGCATCCGCAAGACGGACCTGCGCACGTTCGGCGTCAACCCGCTGTCGGAGGTGGACGCCTCGGGCCTGCTGGCGATGCGGGCGCAGGACATCCGGCCGCTGGAGGGTGACACGACCCAATACGTGGCGGGCTCGCAGGAGACGTTCGCGCAGTTGAACGGCAGCGAGGCGTTCATGAGCAACGTGGGCAAGGCTGCGGGGGCCGGTGCGGACACGATCTACGCGGGCGCGGGTGACGACGTGGTGAATGCCGGCGCGGGCGACGACACCGTGTTCGCGGGCACCGGCAACGACATGGTGGCGGGCTACGACGGCGACGACTTCATTGACGGCGGAGCGGGCGACGACTGGCTGGACGGCGACTACGACGTGGTGCCGGCCGCCGGGCAGCAGGCGGTGGAGACGCTGACGATCCACGGTGCGCAGATGGTGGTGCGCAACGTGCTGGAGGCCTCGCGTCACGGCAACGACGTGCTGGATGGCGGCGCGGGCAACGACCGCATGCGGGGGGGCGGACGCGACGACATCCTCTATGGCGGAACGGGCAACGACGAGATCTTTGGTGACCAGGACCGCATGAACGGCCCGGAGACGGGTGACGATTTTCTGGACGGTGGCGAGGGCGACGACACCCTGGTGGGCGGGGGCGGCGCGGACGTGTTGTTGGGCGGCGCGGGGGCCGACATCCTCGAAGGCGACGATGCGGCGGACCAGGTGGATGCGAAGTGGCATGGTGCCGACCGGCTGGACGGCGGGGCGGGCAACGACTCTATGTACGGAGGCGGCGGCGACGACGTGCTGGCTGGCGGCGAAGGCGACGACTGGCTGGCGGCGAAGGCGACGACTGGCTGGCCGGGGAGGACGAGCACGCGGTGGATGCGGTGTCCACGCTCACGGGCAACGACACACTGGATGGCGGGGTGGGCAACGACACGCTGGTGGGCGGCAACGGCAACGACGCGCTGATGGGCGGCGAAGGCCGGGACACGCTCTACGGGGGCGCTGGCCACGACACGCTGATCGGCGGGGCGGGCGCGGACCTGCTGGACGGCGGGCTGGGCAACGACACCTACGTGATCGACGCGGCCGATCTGCCCGAGGGGTCGTCGGACGCGGCGGAACTGCTGCGGGACGCGGGCGGCGACGACACCGTCATGCTCTCGGGCGCGGTCTCGTCCTCCCGGACCGACAAGGGGCAGGACCTCGCGATGCGCATGGGCGAAGTGTCCGAGCGGCGGGGGCTGGTGCTGGAGAACGGGTTCACCGGCGCGTTCGAGACGCTGGTGGTCAATGGCGTGCAGGTGTCCACCGCGCGGTGGATCCGGGCCAACGTAACGGAGGACAAGAACCTCACGGCCGAAGCGGGCGGCAAGGCCTACGGCGGGCGTGGAGCGGATCGCCTCAGCCTGGGCGCGGGCGGCGGCATGCTGCAAGGCGCCGCGGGCAACGACATCTTCGACATCGCCCAGGCGAGGGACTCTGGCGGCGCCGTGCTGACCTTCGAGCGGGGCGACGGCCTGGATACCGTGACCGGCGCGGTGAGCGCGCAGACGCAGGCCGCTCGCGCTGCCAATGTGTTCGAGTTCGGCGAAGGCATCGCGGCGGACGGCGTGGCGCTGGTGCGCAAGTTCGATGGACAAGGCATGGCCCTGTACCTGCGCTATGGAGACGGCGACGACATGGTGCGCCTGGACGGACTCTCGGGCAGCGACGACCGGCCGTTCGACCTCGCACGGTTCGCGGATGGCAGTGAACTCGCGTGGACCGATCTGGTCGCGCGCGGCATCGTGCTGGACATGCGCGAGCGCACCGACGGCAATGCGGGGCGAGGGGATGGCACGCCCTACCGCGACCTCATCACGGGCCGCGACGGCGCCGACCGGATCTACGCGGGCGCCGGGGACGATGTGGTGACGGCCGGGGCGGGCGACGACCAGATATGGGGTGACCTCGGCAACGACACCATCGATGCCGGAGCGGGCAATGACACCGTCGATTCGGGCCAAGGCCGCGACACCTTCTTCTACAGCCGGGGCGATGGAGTCGACCGCTATTCCGCCGGAATGGCCGCACCGGCGGATGGCGATGTCATCCGGTTCAAGGAAGGGCTCGCGCAGTCCGACCTGATGTTCTCGCGCGTGGAGGACGACCTGCTGGTGCGGGTCATCGGCACGCAGGACCGCCTTACGGTAAAGGCGGCATTTACCTCGCAGCCGCTGTCGCGCATCGAGTTCGGTGACGGACGCGCTGTGGCGTTCGCGGACCTTGCCCTCACGCCGGGCCAGGCCCAGGCGACCGCGGGCAACGATTCGGAAATCCATCTGCTGCCCACGGGGGACACGGTGGACGCGTTGGCCGGCAGCGACACGGTCTACGGCGGCGTGGGCAACGACACCATCGATGGAGGTGAGGGAGCCGACATGTTGTACGGCGGTGCGGGCGACGACGCGCTGACGGATGCGCGCGGAGACAACACCTTCGATGCTGGCGATGGCAACGACCGCATCACGGGCATGGGCACTTCCGTGGACGCGGGCGCTGGCGACGACGTGGTGGAAGTGCCGGGCGCACGCGTGAAGCTCGGCACGGGCAGCGACACGCTGGTGGTGCGCAGGTCGGCCGGTCCGGTGGGCGCTACCTTGCTGGTGGACGGCCAGACCCAGAACGGCTCTGGCCGCACGGTCCGCTTCGCCGCGGGCCTCACCCCGGCGCAGGTGGGCATTTCCAGCGTGCCGGGCGAGGGCGGCCGAAAGGATCTGCTGGTCACCTGGGCTGGTGAGGGAAATGCGGGAACGCAGGAGTTGCGCATCCTCGGCTTCATGGACTTCGCCGAGGGCCAGCGCGGCCTCCGGTTCGTGTTCGATGATGCGCCGCAGACTTTGTGGAGCTGGGGCGACGTGTTCAACCGCGCGAACTCCGGCACGCCTGGCGACGACGCGCTCCGGGGCACGCCGGGCGACGATGAACTGCGCGGACTGGCGGGCAACGACACCATCGACGGCTTGGCCGGCAACGACATGCTGGATGGCGGGGCCGGTGCGGACACCCTGCGCGGTGGTGACGGCAATGATGTGCTGATCGCGGGAGAGGGCGGTGCCGCGGGCAGCGACACGCTGTACGGCGACGCCGGCGATGACATCCTGGTTGCGTCGCTGACGGGTCCGTCTCAACTGTCCGGCGGCGCGGGGGGGGATACCTTCCGCATCGGACCCTCGGGCGGTCTGCACACCATCGTGCGCGACGATGCCGAGGCCCGGGACGTACTGGAGTTCGATGCCGCGATCACGCCGGGCCAGGTGTCGGTGGCGCATATGGACGGCGCGGCGGTTCTGAGCGTGAGGGATGTGCCCACTGGAGCACTCAAGACGACGGTCGTGTTGTCGGGGTTGTTTTCCAGCGGGCAGCCGGGGGGCGTTGCGCAGGTGCGCTTCGCGGGCGATCCGGCCACCGTCTGGACGCTGCAGGATCTGCAGCGTCAGGCACTCGTGGGCGGGGCGGGGCACGACCGACTCACGGGCTTCGACTTCTCGGACGACCGCTTGGTGGGCGGGGCGGGCGATGACGTGCTATCGGGCCGGGGCGGCAACGACGTGCTGTCGGGCGGTGCGGGCTTCGACACGCTTGCGGGTGGCGCGGGCGATGACGCTTACCTCGTCGGCCGGGGCGACGGCCGCGACGTGATCACGGAAGCGGGCGGCTCGGACACGCTGCGCTTTGGTGCGGACATCGCGGCGGCGGACGTGCGCCTGGTCCGTACCTCCAGTGCTCCAGCGGACGCCACGGGGCGTGCCGCGGCCTATGGGGCCACGGATTCGCTCGTGGTGGTGGTGCCCGGCGCCGGACAGGTGTGGATTCCGGGCTTCTTCGGCGCGGATGGCGGCGTGGAGGTCTTCGAATTCAGCGATGGCACGCGCTGGAATGCGCAGGATATCCAGGGCCGCATCGTGGACGCGCGCGGCGCGGCCGGTGCCCAGCAGGGCACGGCTGCGGACGACACTTTCACCGTCGACCACCCCGGCGATACCGTGGCCGAGGGCGCGGGTCAGGGCACGGACACCATCCGCAGCGCGGTCTCCTATGTGCTGCCGACCGACGTCGAGAACCTCACGCTCACCGGCACGCTCGACATCGCGGGCGTCGGCAACGGCGCGAACAACGTGATCGTGGGCAACGCGGGCAGCAATGTGCTCGATGGCAAGGAGGGCCTGGAGCGGCTGGAAGGCGGTGCGGGCGACGACATCTACGTGGACATGGCGGGCGATGCCTACGCCATCAACAAGGACGAGATCGTGGAGCAGGCGAATGGCGGCAACGACACGCTGCTGCTCGACGCCAAGAGCCGATCCCTCGCGGACAACGTCGAAAACCTCGTGCTGGTGGACTGGACGAACACCACGCGCGTCGTACCGGTGGACTCCTACTACGGTTTTCAGTCTTCCTCTCTGTTGTACGACGGCCGGTCCGACGACACCCGGGTGCGGCTGTCGGGCAATGCCCTGGACAACGTCATCGACGCCACCAATCAAGGTCGCATCAGCACCATGATGATGCGGGATCGCTCCGATGCGTTCGGCGGCCTCGTGCTGGATGGCGCTGGCGGCAACGACACGCTGATCGGTGGCGTGGAAGACGACTTCTACCTGGTGGACAGCGCGGGCGACAAGGTAGTCGAGACGGGGGTCGATGCCAATGGGAAACAGGTTCCAGTCAACGACACGATCGTTTCCTCCAGCGTCTCCGTGGACCTGTCGGCCGTCGCCAACGTCGAGCATGTCGAACTGCTGGGCGACCAGACCTTGAGCGCCACTGGCGACGACCAGGCCAACCAGATCCGGGCGTCCAGGAACACCGCGCGCAACGTGCTCACCGGCAGGGGCGGCGACGACACCTACTATGTGGGACTCAACGATGTGGTGGTGGAGGTGGCGGGCGGGGGAACGGACCGGGTCATTCTCGACGTGGTGGCGATGGGCCAGGCCGCATGGCGATCCAACGGCAAGGTCTTCCGCCTGGACGACTACGCGAACGTGGAAAACCTCGCGGCCAACGGCAGACTGCGCGGAAGCGATCCCGCGCAAGGCGTGCACCTGATCGGCAATGCCGGTAACAACACAGTGAGCGGCTCATTCCAGGACGACATCGTGGAAGGTGGCGATGGCGACGACGTCGTGGAAGACCAATATGCGGCCATCCGCCCCGCCGCGGCGCTCTGGTCCGCGGGCCAGGACCGTGACGAATTGAAGGGCGGTGCTGGCAACGATCGCCTGGTGAGCTATGCGGGCCTGGACACGATGGACGGCGGTGCCGGAAACGATGTACTGGTGGGCGGCGACATCTACCTGTTCGGTCGCGGCGACGGCCGCGATGTCATCGAATCATGGACGGGCCGGGTGAGCGGCGAGCGCAGCCAGACGCTGCGGTTCAAGTCGGGCGTCACGGCACAGGACGTGGTGCTGAGGCGAGACGGGGACTCCCTGGAGGTGTCCCTGCGCGGCTCGCAGGATGCCGTCACCGTGAAGTCCTTCTACCAAGACGCTGCGGCCAGCGGCGTGCGGCGCATCGAGTTCGCCGATGGCACGGCTTGGGAGCGCGACACCCTGCTGCGCCGCGCGGATCCGAATGCGGTGAACCATGCACCGGTGCTGGCGGCCCCGCTGGCCGATGCCCGCGCGTCGACGGGCGCGGCCTTCAGCTTCACGGTACCGGTGGAGGCTTTCAAGGACGAGGACGCGGGCGACACGTTGACCTACCGCGCCACGCGTGCCGACGGCAGTGCGCTGCCGTCGTGGCTGGGTTTCGACGCCGCCACGCGCACGTTCAGCGGTACACCGGCCCAGGGTGATGTCGGCGCCATCGACGTGCAGGTCACGGCGACCGATGGGTTGGGCGCGGCCGTGTCGGACACGTTCTCTCTGGTGGTGGACAAGGGCAACCGCGCGCCAGTCGCGGAGGGCTGGATCGGCACGCAGTATTTCACGGAGCAGACCGCGTTCCGGTTCACGGTGCCCGATGGGTTGTTTTCGGATCCGGACGGCGATGCGCTGCAGTTCAGCGTGCGCTATCCCGCCAGCGCGGACTGGAAGCTGCCGGCCTGGATTTCCTTTGATGCGGCCACCCGCACGTTCACGGGCACGCCGCCGAGCAGTGTGGGCGGACAGCTCTTCAACTTCGAGGTCGTGGCCACCGATACATCGGGCGCGTCGATGGACATCGGCTTCGCGCTGATCGTCAATCAGGCGCCCGAGGCGCGGCAGACGATCGCGGCGCAATCGTTCAAGCAGGGCGGTGCCTGGAACTTCAAGGTGCCGACGACCGTCTTCGTGGACGATGACAAGGACGCGTTGGTCTACGGTGCGACGCTCGCGAATGGCGCGGCGCTCCCGGCCTGGCTGACTTTCGATGCGCAGTCGCAGACGTTCAAGGCCGCAGCGAACGCACCCCTGGGCACCTACGAGATTTCGGTCAGCGCCAAGGACCCCTGGGGAGCGCAGGCGACCCAGAAGTTTGCCGTCACCGTGCAGTCGTCCACCATTACGGGCACGTCCCGCAACGACACCCTGACGGGTACGACCGGCAACGACACGATCGACGGCCTGGCAGGCGCCGACACCATGACCGGTCTGGCGGGCGACGACACGTACATCGTGGACAACACGGGTGACAAGGCGGTGGAAGCGGCGAACGCCGGGACCGACACGGTGATGTCCAGCGTGTCTTTCACGCTGGGGGCCAACGTGGAGAACCTCGTGCTCGCGGGCTCGGGAGCGATCAACGGCACCGGCAATGAGCTGAACAACCGGCTGACGGGCAATGCAGGCGCCAATGTGCTCACGGGGGGCGCGGGGGCTGACTACCTGGATGGCGGCGCCGGCACCGACACGTTGGCGGGAGGTTTGGGCAACGACACCTACTGGCTCGCTCGTGGGTACGGCACGGACACGGTGCAGGAGAACGACACCACCAGCGGCAACCTCGACATCGCCAAGTTCGCAAACGATGTGTCGTCGCGCCAACTGTGGTTCCGCAAGAGCGGGAACAACCTGGAGGTGAGCATCATCGGTACGAGCGACAAACTGGTAATGAGCAACTGGTATGCGGGTTCGCAGTACCAAGTGGAACGCTTCCAGGCTGGCGATGGCAAGGCGCTGCAGGCCAACCAGGTGCAGAGCCTCGTGCAGGCGATGGCGTCGTTCTCGCCGCCCGCGGCGGGGCAGACCAGCCTGCCGGCGAACTACCAGAGCAGCCTGGAGACCACGTTGGCCGCGAACTGGAAGTGAGTCGAGGTGACCCGACGCCTCCTGGCTTCAGGAGCCGGAGGCGTCGGGTGCATCCCCACGGGCGCCGCCAGGTGGCGCCTGCGCGCTCTGCGGGGCGTCCTTCAGGCGCAGATACGGATTGTTGGCCGGTGGTTCCGACAGCACCGAGAGAGGGTCGCGCAGCAGGTAGCCATGGAGACGGCGGGTTTTTCGGGGACCCGCGACCTCGCAGGTCCAGATGTTCAACCCGTTGTCCTGCTTGCGGTGCAGACGCAGCCGCTCGAATTGGCGCTGTACCCATTGCCACTCGGCAAGGTCTTCGCCTTTCGCCAGCGCCCTGACGGCCGGATGCTCCTGCGCGTAGCGCTGGAACACGCCCGGGCTCACGAGATAAGCGGTATCGGCCACCGTATGCACCAGCGCCTTCGCGTCGTTGAGGATGAGGCGGCGCTGCTGCAGGCCGTGCCTGAGCCACGCGATGAAGTCCTGTCCGGACGGAGCGCCGGAGGGTGGACGCGTCGCGGTCGCAGTCTCTTCCTCCGCTGCTTCGCATGGCGGACTCCGCGGCGCAGGCACTTCCGCAGGTGCGGTGCCGGCGTGGTCTGCCGAAGGTGGAGCGGGCCAATCCGGCTGCAGCAATGAGAGCAGCGCGTCGACACCATCCTGTCGCACAGATGGCGTTGGCGTGGCATCGGCCATGGCGCCCTCGGCCACCATGGCGCCCTGGTCGTTGTCTGGGGGCGGGGTGGCCGGTGGTGGCGGAGCCGACTCCGCGTCCTGCAGCACCCGCACGGTTCCCGCGAACGGTGCGGGGCGCTCTCCCGCATCCCAGATCAGCGCGGGCGACAGGCGCAGAAAGGTGAAGGTGTTCGACCATCCGCTTTCGCTCGCCACGCAGGCCCGCCAGATGGCCTTGCCCTCCGGCGTGGGCAGGGCGATGCCATGGTCCTGCAGCACATCGAACACCGCCGTATTGCTGGACGGAATGCCGTCCATGCCTTGGCCGAGCAGGTGCGCCCTGAGTTTGTCCGAGACCGTCTTGCTCACGAGCCACAGCGCATCCTGGGTCAGCCATCCGTCCGAAGCCTGGGGCTGGTTGATTTGAAGCTGTTCGCGCAGCAGGTAACGCAGCCCTTCCAGCAGTTTTCGCTGCAGCGCGTGGCGCGGCGCCGTCAGGGCCTTGGCGGGGTCGCCGCCCAGCGACTGCGCCACCGAGGCCTGGTCCGCCTGGACGACCAGCTCGCCGAGCACGCCCGCGTGTTCGTTCTGTCCCGCCAGCACGAAGAGCAGCGGCGACCACAGGTCGGGGAAGCCGCTCAGCCAATCCAGGATCCCCGTGTCCAGCACCCGCGCATACAGCAGGCCGCCCGCGGCGCCGTGCAGCCGGTATTCGCGCCCGGAGCGGTAGCGGAAGCGATAGGGCTGCCGCAGCACGCCGTGCCATGCGCGCCAAGCGCTGCCGTCCTCCTGCTCCACGTCGATATCGACGGCGATCTTGCCGATGTCGTGCAGGAGCGCCGCATAGGCCACCCCCGCTGTCCATGCCTCTGCCTGCGCGGCCTGCGATTCGGGTGTCGCACCCGCCGGCAAGAGGTACGACTGCCGCAGCTTGAGCGCGTAGGCCACGATCTCCAGGCCGTGGTCGAGCATGCCACCGGGGTGTGCGTGGTGGTGGCTTTCGGACGCCGGAAACAATTGCACCATTTCGGCGTAGCGCTGGATCGGGGCGAGGTACAGGGCATCGAACTGCGCTCGCGACAGCGAGGTGCGCTGCCAGATGTGCTCGATGAGCTGCTGCCGGCGCACGGGCGCCAGCAACTCGGAGGCCGAGAGCGGCGTCCTCCAGCCCGGCGCGGAGCCACGGTCTGGCACCGTCTCCGGGGAGCACGTCGTGGCGATTGTGGACGCCTGCCTGCCCGCGCGCTGGAATAACTGGAATGGCCGGAACATGGAATGGCGGTCGTTGGATCGTCCGGTGTGGCCCGCATGCTCGCCGCTTCCATGGGCATGGACGGCGCGCGGCACCGAAGGTTCGCGCAACGCGCCCGCGACGTCAGTCCTGAATCGGGCAGCCAGTGGCACCGCGATGGCGGTGGCCCTGGTCTCCCCGGTGTGATGGGTGCCGCGGCCATCGCCACGAAAGCGCGTGGTCACCGGCACCTGGCGTGACAGCGGACGCTCGCCACGGCGTCCGTTGCCGGCGTCCGTTGCCGGTGTTCGGCCTACCAGCGCACGCCTTCCAGCGGATTCCAGCTGGTGCTGCCCTTGATCTTGTGCAGGTAGTAGGCGTAGTTGGCGGTCATGCCCACCAGAAGGGAATACGCCAGACCGAATGAGCGCAGCACGTATTCCGGCAAGAAGGAGCAGATGATGCCGACCGTGAACGACACGCCGATCAAGACCAGCGCCTTGCGCCACATTCCGAGGATGAAGTAGTAGATGAAGCCAAAGAAGAAGGCATAGAAGTTCATGTTGAGCTTGACCTTCTGGCCGAACGGCAACGAGCGCATGGCGGTTTTGAAGGTGGAGGATTTGGGCTCGCCGTAGCGGTCGTAGAAATCGAACCGGAACTGCCATTTGGGGCTGTACTGCGAATAGTCTTGGGTTGTGTCATTCATCGGTGCATGTCCTGCGGGTGGAGTGGATGGGGCGGTGGGTGGGGGCGGTGTTCATCGACAGGTACCCGTGCCGCGGCAAGCGAAGGAGCGCGCCAAGGCCGCACGGGGCGTCGTGTGTGCTGGGCGGGGTGGGAAACCACGCCCATCGCATGGGCGTCGGCCTCAGCGCCTCAGGCGTGGTTGAGGCCCGCGCCGCGGCCGCCTTTGCCAAAGAAGGCACGGGCCGCGGGCCGCAGGAGGAAGAACACGACGACGCCGAACAAGATGGCGCCCGGAACCAGGGCCAGCTTCATGGGGGCGGTCGCGAATCCGATCACCAGTCCGATGGCGCCCCAGCCGATGTAGAGCGTGCGTCCCCAGGCCAGTCCCTTGAGGAAGGCGAGGGCGCACGCGAACTGCACCGCCAGCCCGAAATACCCGATCGCGTACTGCGCCCACAGGGGCAGCAATCCCTGGCGCATGACGTCCTCGGCCGCGGGATTGCCATGGGCCATCGCGAAGGAAGCGACCGTCAGGACGCAGGAGACGATCAACAACCAGGCGATCACGGTGAGGGAGGTGGGACGGGGTACTTTCATTTCCTTTCCTTGGGGTGGCGTGAATGAACGCCCTTTCGGGGCGGGTGGTGCGGGTGGAGTAGCATGGGAATGCACTGGAGCGGCGCGAATCGAGCGCCGGGCCGCTAGTGCCCAGGCGCGCCACCGAATTTGTGCGTGTACTGGAGGGCGAACCGTCGCCCGGTCGTGTCGAACCACGACGCGTCGTAGTACGGGTAGATCGTCGCGCTGCGGTCCACCGGCGGCATGGCGTCGAGGAGATTCGTCACCGCTAGCGACACCTGCGCGCGGTCTGTGACGCGATACTGCAGTGTGCCGTTGAAGCGGTAGGTCGCCGCGATCCACGGACCGGTCTCGCTGTCCGGTGCTTGGATTTCCAGGTAGGAGTCCGCGCTGGGCAGACGGCCCAGGCGCTGGCCCTGCAGGCTGGCCGACCAGGCATTGCGCGACCAGCGGAGTGCGGCGTTGGCTTTCGTGCGGGGCGCGTCGTAGCCGCTGTTGACCGCGAACGCGCTTTCGAGCGCTGCGCCGTCATCGCGCTGGATCCGATGACGATGCACCCAGGTGTAGTTGATGAGGAGATCGAACGCACCCCAACGTGTCTGCGTCTCGTAATGGAGGGCGGCGTCCACGCCGCTGGTGGTCTCGCGCGCGATGTTGATCGGCGCCACCGAGACGGCAGACAGCGCGCCGTCCGCCCTGCGTTCGACGCGGCCCATCGCCTCGCGACAGGCGATGG
Source organism: Xanthomonas citri pv. citri (assembly GCF_000961215.1). Classification (NCBI taxonomy): domain Bacteria; kingdom Pseudomonadati; phylum Pseudomonadota; class Gammaproteobacteria; order Lysobacterales; family Lysobacteraceae; genus Xanthomonas; species Xanthomonas citri. Next base: position 2,557,054 of record NZ_CP008998.1, on the reverse strand, counting down.
AATCCGCGTCGCGCTGTTCCAGCCGACAATCCGCCTCATCGCGCAGGACGCGGTCCACGCTCAGATCCTGCACCTGGTCGCGCATGTCGATCGCGTAGTAGTCCGCCGACAGGTCCAGGCCCTGCCGCGGGGACCACACCACACCGGCGGTCCAGGCTGTGCTCGTTTCTGGCCGGAGGGCCCGATTGCCGCGACGGCGGCGCACCAGCGCCTCGTCGTTGAAGCGGCATGCGGCGATGCTCGCCTGGCCGTCCTGCGTGGCGCAGCGGTAGTAGTCCACGCCCGTGGCTTCGTCGTTGCCTTCGCCGGCAAAGAGGTAATGCAGGTCCGGGGCACGGAAGCCCGGTCCATAGGATCCCCGCAACAGCAGGCTGTCGCGCGGCCGCCATTCCCATCCCGCGTTCCAGGTGAAGCGTCCGGTGCGACGCCCGGCGTAGCGGTACTGGTCGAAGCGCGCGGCCATGCCGAGATTCACCCGTTCGGCCACGGGCAGGCGCAACTCGCTGGCGATCGCCCAGCGGTCGCGGTCCCCGCTGCCATCGGCATCGCGCCAGCTGTAGTAGTAATACTGCGTTGCCAGGGGATCGGGGCGCAGGTCGTAGGATTGTCCGCCGACTTCGGCCGTCATCGACAGGGCCGCCTGCCCGCCGGGCAAGCTCCACCACTGCGCATTGGTCAGCGTGGCCGACAGGGTGTCGGTGCGCGAGCGTGGCGCGTACTCCGTGCGGGCGGCGATGGCGTCGTACTCGGCGCGGCGCAAGGGCGTATAGAGGCGTGCGGGATCGGCATCGAACGCGGCGTGGCCCGAGTCCGGATCCGTGCCGGCCGGCTGGCCGAGGAACAGTGCATTCGCGCGCGCGGCCACGATGCGCGGCCAACTGATGCGGGCACGGTACTGGGCATGGCTCAGGGCCGTTTCGTAGGACCATGCCTCGCCAAACGCGCCTTTGAAGCCGGTCGTGATTCCCAGTGTCTTCTGCCGCGTCTCGATCATGTTGCGGTTCAGTCCACCCATTTCTTCCGGCGTGAACTGCCGGCTCCAGTATTCGACTTGGCCCGTCGCGCGGTTGTAGAACTCGCCTTGCTCGTTGCCGTCCGCCGCCATGTAGGACCAACCGGGGACATCGCGAAGCAGCGAAACCGCATGCACGCCCAGTTGCAGGTCGGCGAACCATTGCAGTGAATCGCCGAACGTGTAGCGCATCGAGGCATGGGCGTTGAAACCCCGGCGCCGATTCACGACGGTGCCGTACCCGATCGATGTGGAGCTGCCACAGTAGTGGCCGGGGCCGCGCTGGCCGGTCGCCGGATCGAGGGCGCCTTGTCCGGCGCGCGCGCTATAGCCTGTGCTGCCCCCATTGAGTTCCGCGAGCGGCGCGCAGGCCGCCTCGCCCGGATCCAGGTAGGTGCCGCTGGCGTCGGTGCGCAGGAAAGTGCGGCGCGGCGCCGCGGCGCGTTCGGCCGGTGCGTCGCGGGTCGAATCCTGGCGGGTGCGCTCATAGGCCCACAGCGGTTGTTGGGAGACCGCCGCCAGGCCGAACACGCCATCGAAGGCGCCGTGCGAATAGCCGCTGGAGATCGCCAACTGCGATGACTGCGCATCGCCCCGGTCCGTCTGTCCCACGCGCGCGTCCACCGTGGTGCCGTCGGCCCGCTGCTTGAGCAGGATGTTGACGACGCCGGCAACGGCATCGGAGCCGTAGACCGCCGATCCACTGCCGGTCAGGATCTCGATGCGATCGACCAGGCCCAGCGGCAGGTTGGAGACATCGGCGAAGTTGCTGCGGCCCTGGAAGGGCATCGGGAAGTCGGCGATGCGTCGGCCGTTGACCAGCACCAGCGTGTGGTTCGGCCCCAGCCCCCGCAGATTCACCTGTTGCGATCCGGGGCTGTAGTCCGCGCTGCCGAACGACTGCTCGCTCTGCGTCTGGCCGATGTTCTGCGTCATGGCACGCAGCACGTCCGGCACGGTGGCGAACGCGCCGGCCTGGATCTGCTCGGCGGTGATGACCGCCAGGGGCGCCGATCCCTCCACCTGCGCGCGTGCGATGCGCGAGCCGGTGACCTGGACGGGTTCCAGCGCGACCGGTGCCGGCGGAAGGCTGTTCGCCGCTTGCGGTGGCTGCGCGCGAGCGGGTGCCTTCGGGCGTGCCGGCTGAAGCAGGATCGCGCCGGAAACGTCGCGGTGCGCCACCAGGCCGGTGTCCTGCAGCAATTGCTCCAGCGCCTGATCGGCGTTCGATGCCCCGTGGGCTCCGCGGCTGGAGATGCCCTGGATCTGCCGCGGCTGGTAGAGCAACTGCAGCCCGGCTTGTCGGGAAAGGGTATCGAGCGCCGTGCCCAGCGGGCCTGGCGGGATGTCGATCGTGGCGGTCGCCGCGACGGCCTGCAGGGCAACCGCACCGCAGATCAAGCCAAGCCATCGCGGGCACGCACGCAGCGGCATCCAGTCCTTCTCTGACGATCACGGCGCTCCGTTGCGCCCGCTAGTAAAGACGAACGAATGCGCCGCATCCCCCATCCGGGACGCGGGACACCGCGCCGCTGTCACCCGCTGTCGGTCAGCGGGCGTGGAGGATCATCTGTCCGGCGCGGGATTCGGCGCGTATTGGATAGCTGTGCTCCAGCAAGCGCGCGAACCCCTCGGTATTGCGCCAGCTGAAACGCCCGCCGATGCGCAACTCCCCCAGTTGTGCATCGGCCAGCACCAGGGGCCGCGTGTTGAACCGGTTGAACTCGGCCACCGCATCGCGCAGTGGTGCGTCGGTGAAGCTGAGGTAGCCCGATCGCCAGTCCACCTGCTGCTCTGCCTCCGCGATGGTGCTGCTGCGCACCAGCACGCCATGGGGGCCGGCCACCGCGATGCCGCCTGCGGCGACGAGTACCGGAGGCTGGGGCTTGCCATCCTTCGGGTCGGCATCCAGGCGCACCGTGCCCTCGGTGACGACCACCCGCAGTTCGTCGGCATCGCGGCGCACGGAAAACTGCGTGCCCACGGCCACGACGCGGCGCGCGCCAACCTGCACGACGAATGGGCGGTGGCGGTCCTTGGCGACCTCGAAGAACGCCTCGCCTCGTTGTAGCGCGATATGCCGTTCATGGCGGCCCAACTCGACGCTGATACGCGTGTCGCTTCCAAGAGTGGAGCGCGAGCCATCGGCCAGGGACAGCGATCGCAGCGCCCCCGGCGGGCTCTGGTAGGCATGCGCTTGCTGCCGTTGTGCGGATGGGGCGTGGTCCAGGAACAGCGCGCCGGCAATGGTGATGCCACCGGCCAGTGCGACGGCGAGCGAAAGCTTCCAGCGGCGTTTGTGCTGGACGGCATGGGAGGCTGGCCGGGCGTGCGCCGACTTGCCACGGGCTGCGGCGGGGAGGGCGCGGCCCGTGAAACGGCCACGCGCAGGTGGCCCGCCTCTCGGGAGGCCGGCGGCGATCGCGCTCAGGCGCCCGGTCTCGCGCCACGCAGCCTCCAGGCGCAGGAAGGCAACGCGGTGTGCCGTGGACTGCGCCAGCCAGGCGTCGAGTTGCAGCTGGTCGCTCGCATCCCACGGCTCGCTCTCGCGCCGCGCCAGCCACTGCGCGGCGGCGTGCTCAATCTGCCTGCTGTCCATCGCGCGTCGACTTGAGTGCCGTGGCGGGCGCCGCAAGCGGTGGAGCCGCCGAGCCGTGGAAATAATCGGCCAGCAGGCGTATGCCCTTGGCCATGTGTTTCTCGACGGTTTTTTCGCTGATACCCAGATGCACGGCGACCTCCTTCTGCGACAGTTCCTGCACACGGCGCAGCCACACCACTTCGCGGCAGCGGTCCGGCAACCGATCGAAGGCATGGGTCAGGCGGGCGAGCAACTGGCGCCCTCCCATCCAGCGTTCCGGGGTGCACTCCTCCACTAAGACGAGCAGGGCGTCCGGATCACCCACTGCTTCGATGGAGACCACCCGGCTGCGCCGGATGCGATCGGTGACCAAGTGATTGGCGGTGCTGAAAAGGAATGCCCGGGGGATGTCGGGAAGCTGGCGGCTGGCCGACTCGTAGACACGCGCATAGACCTCCTGGCGGAGATCGTGAACGTCATCGGGGTTGGGCCAGCATCGCCTCAGATAAGCGACCAGGGCGGTCTCGTGGATGAGGATGTGCTGGACAAACCATTCGTCGACGGCGCTGGACATTCGGCCAGATTAGCCCAAACGGCTGCGCTTGGCAGCACCGTCCGCGCACCGATGGAGGGTAGGGAAATGGCGCGCTCGTTCGACGCTGGTCGCTAGGGCGCTCTGTTGCGGGAGAGGGTCAAGCAGAATTTTCGGAACGGATTGCCAAGGAATCCTTCCCTTGAGGAACGGTGATGCTTTCCAACGCTACTGCATCGGTGGGAGCGGCTGGAATGCGGCAGGTTGGGCACATCGCCCGCAGCATGCGGTGGGGAAGTCGGCTCTTCATTCGTCTTGATACAGGCAGGGCGGCTGAGTGCATGGCGCGGCCGTTGGAGTTCGAACTGGCCTGCGCAGCCTGCCTCTCTGAATCTGCCCACGTGTTTCCTGACCCATCCCACCAAGGAAGAGATCGATGAAACTTCGTTATCGTCTGCGTCAAATCCCGGCAGCGGCTGTGCTCCTGACCGCGTTGTTCGGCGGTGCCGTCGCATCCGCACACGCGGACACGCCGCGCGCCGAAATCGCCACGCAGGTGAAGACCTATGCGTCCAAAGATGGCATCAAGGCATCGACGCTGCGGTATGGACCGCGCGAGAAGAATCAGGCGTTGATCCAGGTCACGGACTCCGACAGCGCGATCGACAAAAAGATTCTGTTGGCGACCACCACCGCGACGGAGAAGGACACCCGCTACACGGTGCAGCTCAATGGTCGCCCGTACGTGTTGCTGATCCTCAGTGGAAGTGCCGGCGAGCTCTATGTTCCCGGATCCCCGAACCCTGCGTGGGTGCGCTACGACGAGTACCTTTCCGGGCAGAGCAATCCCGAGCACTACCTGACGGATTATGAGCAGCAGGGCAAGCCGTAGGAGCGTCAGCGGAGTCTTGCTGGCTGCAAAAGGCGACCGTGCCTCGCGGTCGCCGCCGCCATCACTTCTCAACCGAAGGATGCTTCTAGTTTGGCGACAGCCCGAATCGAATAGAACCCCATTTGTCGAAAGTCATGCCCAGGCCTGGAGGGGCGGGGGCGTCGCACGCATCCAGCATCCCTGACTTTCACAATCGAAGAAATCGACCCGAACAGGACCGAGATCGTCCTGAATGACCTGGTATGCGTAATTGCAGTAGGCCTGGCTGCCGCCAAAGACAGACACTGCCACGCGCTGAATTCCGGTCCCATACATCCGCTTCAGCAGGTGCCGGTCGTGCTCCCCAATTCCCCAGCCGAACAGCGTCAGCGTCGATCGGTGCGATGTCAGCACCTCCCGGTACACGGTGGCGAGGTAGTAGCTGTTCTGGATCGACGACACTTTCTGCTGCATCGTCCCTTCGCTGACGAAAAGCGGAACGAACCGCTCACTGCGCCACGCTTCGAGAATGGCCTCCAGCAACCCTGCTCCAGCGCTATGGATCTTCAACTCCTGTTCGACCCTATTACGGCAGAGCGCCAGGTTTCCGTGCGGATAGAAAACCAGTGTGTTGGTCTGTTCCCGATAGAGCCCACGGAATTTCTGCCACTCGTCATCGAACTCACCGTGCGTGCCGTTTCCGAGGAAGCAATCCTTGAAACGATGACCGTCTTGTACGTTGAGCCCATAGGTCATCGTCCAGTAGACCAGCAGGTCGTAGTTCAACGAAATGACCGTGTCGAACCCCTTCAGAAACTGGTACATGCTGGGCAGCAGGCCGCTCACCGGCTCGTACTCGGGATGCACATCGCGAACGGCCTGGATCAAGCAGTCTCTGACATGCACATAGGCCTGGTGCGTGCGATCGTCGGGAATTCGCAGCGACTTGTTGACGTTGGACGCCTGCCAGACCAGGCGAAGGATCAGCTCGAAGTCGGGTGTCCCGAAAAAGCGGAACAAGCGATCCACATCTTCTGTGATCAGACCTTCTCGCTGAGCATGCTGCAGCAGCGAGCCGTACCCGAAGCTGGGAGAGACTGCCATGCTCGCACCGTTGCCCAGCAGAATCGTGCCTCGGTGGTAGTGGGGTGCGATCTGCATCCATTGCTCAATGGGATGTGGCACTTCGGGTTCCTCCCTTTGGTTGCTCGTACGGCCCTGTTTGGATGGATTGTGGCGCACTCAGGCAATCCGTTCACCTTGCGCCGGACTCCAGCCTTTTGGCCTTTTGCGGATAGGGCCTTTCCCCTTGATGCCCCTTCCATTCCCTTTGCATGCACCGGCGAAGCTGCCCCTTTTCCTTCATGCCCGGCGGGGCCGGCTTGCACCAGTCGGCAAGGGGTGTAGGATATACATTGATTTGTATATCTTGAGGTGTGGCCATGCAAGTCGCGAAGTGGGGTAACAGCCTGGCGGTGCGCCTGCCGTCCAGTCTGGTGGAAGCGCTGGAACTGCGCGAGGGCGACGACATCGAGATCGTCGTCGATGATCCGCGATTGTTCGCGGTGCGCAAGAAGCCGGGTCCGGAGGCCATGTTGGAGCGGCTGCGTGCCTTCCGGGGCAAGTTGCCCGCAGATTTCAAGTTCAACCGGGACGAGGCCAATGGCCGCGGGTAAGGGCAAAGTGTTTCTCGACAGCAACGTGGTGCTCTACCTGCTGTCGGAGGATGCGGTGAAGGCGGACGGCGCGGAGGCATTGCTGCAGCGCAGGCCCGTCATCAGTGTGCAGGTGCTCAATGAAGTGACCCACGTCTGCGTTCGCAAGCTCAAGATGGGCTGGGACGAAGTCGGGCAGTTCCTTGCGTTGGTGCGATCGTTCTGCAAGATAGTGCCTCTGACGGTCGATGTTCACGACCGTGCGCGCCAGCTGGCGGAGCGGCACCAATTGTCGTTCTACGACGCGTGCATCGTGGCGGCGGCCGCCATCGAAGGGTGCCAGACCCTCTACTCCGAAGACATGCACCACGGCCTCATCATCGAAGAGAGCCTGTCGATTCGGAACCCGTTCAACGTCTGATTTCGAGGAACTGCAGGAGGCGCCACATGCCTACATCTCAGCCGAAAATACCACTGAGCCGCAGGGCAGGGCGGGCGACTGGACGGGCATGGCGCTGGCTGACCTTCCGGAATAAGCAGTTCACGGAAAGGCTGGTTGCGGCAGGCGCATCTGCCGGTTTGGCAAAAGGTGTGGGCGCCTTTGTTCTGCTGCTGGTGGTCGGTGTTCTGCTCTATGCAGCTTTCTGGCTGGGCGCTGTGGTGGTCACAGCAATGGCCGTTAGTTGGGTTGTTACACGCATTGATGTGCTTGACACCACAGAGGAAGCTCGGTGGAGAGATGGCGTCGCAGGATACGGCCTGTACAGGGGCGAAGTCCGGATCGATCCAGGCGAGGAAGAAGAACCATGACTGTGGCGGTCATTACTAACGTAGAGATTTCGTCGCGTTGATTGCGATGTCGCCGCCCTTGCCTCCAGAGGATCGAGCACCCTCAGTACCAGTCGTGAGCATCTGAGCGATATTGCCCGCACGAACACCGGCCCAACCCAAAGCGGCAATCCATAAGCTGGGTAGCACGATGAACATCATGGCCATCACGAAGTTGAGCAGCATGTCGCCGAACGCGTTATTCAGTCCCAGCAAGGGGTTGAAGTTGCTGTGCGGTGAGCTCCAGCCGTAGAGGGCATCCAGTATCGTGCTGTCGATCCAGCGGGCCAGTTGGAACCAGAAGTCCACGAAAAAGAGTGCGAACTGCACGCAGCTCATCGTCACGACGGCCTTGAGGTCGTAGGTGCCGAACAAAAGGACGAGCGGCACGCAGATCACCATGGCCATCTTGAGAAACGACAGCACCATCGGCAGGGCCTGGCGCACGACGTCCATGGCCGGGAAGAACCCGACAGAGCCGGCGGCGAGGCCTACATCCGCAGCACCTCGCGTGACAATATTGGGCAGGGTCATATCGACCTGGCCGCCGTAGTCTGCGTATGCCTGACCCTGGTTCATCATCTGCTGGCGGGGCGCGGCGATGGCGCGAATGATCGCGTCGTCGGCTTGCTGTCGGGACACGAAGCTTGCCCAGCGGCCCACACGAGCGAGGAGCCCCGAGTCCAACTGCGCCAGCAGCCGGCTGCGCAGGCCCCGCTCGCCATCGTTCCACCATTGCCTGCAGGTAGGGTAGCCGCCACCATTCGTTGCCTGTGCCAGTCCCGCATCGCGGGTCGTGTCATAGGGCCAGGCGGTGCGGGGTGTCTGGGAGTGGTAGCTGTCGTAGAAGCCGCCCGTCCCCACAAAATACGTTGATCCGATCCAGGTCACATCGTCCATCTGGGCACCCGAGAGGTCGGGCCGTGCCATGAAAAGCTTCGCGCGCGCGGGCCCGTAGCAGTCCCGGGTGAAGTCGGCCACCTCCTGGGCCAGTACCGGGTCGTTGATGCGCGTGCTATCGATGTCCATGCGCATCTGCCGCAGGTCGGTTCCGCAAGGGATGGCCGCGACGGCCGCGCCGGTCACGGCCTTGGAAATCGCATGCATGAAAAACCACCACACCGGCACCCGCGCACTTTGGTTGTTGAGCGTGGTGAAGGCATTCGACCAGCGCGTGTCCTGGGGTGTCGCCACGTCGACCTTGCACTGTTTGGAGCGGCTGGCGTCGAACTGGATCGTCTGGAGGTCCACATCGATGAAGGGGATGCCGGCGAACAGGATGACCACCACGGCCACCCACACGCGGTTCTCGATCCGCGCCGCCGACAGCACCCCCTTGTTGCCTTCGTCCGCGCCTTCCCCGCGTGCCCGCAGCCATTCCTGGATGACGATGGCGACGAAGGGCAGGGCGAACGCGCCGCTCGCCACGAGGATGTTCCAGATGCCATTCTGGACGATCCAACCCACGAGGGTGAGGTAGTACTCCAGGTAGTCCGTCGTGTAGAGCGTCATGCGAGCCTCGGGCGTCATTCGTGACCAGCGCGCCATGATGGGGGCCGAAGCACGGGCGGGCGCCAGGCAATAGGCGCGGACGCGGAACCGCATTGCGTTGTTTGGCCGGGTGGCATGTGGCCGATATGCAGGTTGGCCCGGTGGAGGCTCCATCCACCGGACTCGGGTCAATCGGGTTGCGGTCGGCGGCGAAGCGTGCGCCTGCCACTCACCAGCGATGGGTAGCGGTCGCGATCACGCGGCGTTCGTCGCCGTAGTAGCAGTTGCCGTACTGGTCGCAGTTGCCGATGTAGGTCTTGTCGGTCAGGTTGCGCACGTTCAGCGCGAAGGTCCAGCGATCGATGTCGTAGCCGATCATCGCGTCGAACACCGTGAAGGACGGCACCTTGCCCGGCGCGGCGTTCAGGTCGCCGTAGTTCGACCCCGTGAAGCGGGCGCCCAGTCCCACCTTGATGCGGTTCGGGAAGCGGTAGTCGGCCCAGAGCGCGGCGGCATTGCGCGACACGGCCGTGAGCGGTTTGCCGATCTCGCGCGCGGTGCTGCTGGCCGTGATCTCGGCCGTGGGCGTGTAGGTGTAGGAGCCCACCAGGTTCAGGCGTGGCAGCACTTCGGCCGAGGCTTCCAGCTCGAGCCCGCGCACCTGGACCTCGCCGGTCTGGCGCGGCACGAAGTTGTCGTCGGCGGTCAGGTAGTTCTTGCGGCGCAGATCGAAGATCGCCGCGCTGTAGCTCTGCTTGCCGCCTTCGGGTTGGTAGCGCACGCCCGCTTCGTACTGGCGGCCGGTCTCGGGCTTGAACGGCTGGCCCGTGGCGGGATTGCGCGTGGCCGTGGGCACGAAGGATTCGGTGTAGCTCACGTACGGCGCCCAGCCGTTCGGTGCCAGGTAGGTGAGGCCGGCCCGCTTGGTGGCCTTGCTCTCCGAGATCTTGGTATGGCGGCCGTCCAGGCGGCTGTCCACTTCGCTGCTGGCGCGGTCGTAGCGCGCGCCCAGCGTCAGCAGCCAGCGGTCGCGCCACTTGATCTGGTCCTGCACGTAGAAGCCGGTCTGCGCCAGCGTGGCGACGCCGTCATACCACGGGGCCGGGATCTGCACCGCGCCGCCGTACACGGGGTTGTAGATGTTGAGCGAGCTGGCCGAGCCGCCGCTGTAGCTGGTCTGGTCGATGCGCGTGCGCTGGTAGTCCAGGCCCACGAGCACCGCCTGCTGCACGTCGCCCGAGCGCAGGCGCGTCTCCAGCTGGTTGTCGAGGTTCAGCGCGCGGATGCGCTCGTTGCTGCCCGACACGGTGCGGCGCAGCGTCGTGAAGTTGGCCGGATCGCGCGGGTTGGCGGGATTCTCGGTGATGAAGTTGCGGCCCTGGACGGCGCTGTAGTCCACGTCGAGGTGGCCGTAGCGCGCGTTCTGGCGCACGGTGAAGGCGTCGTTGATGTGGTGCTCAAACAGATAGCCGACCATCGAGGTGTCGAGGTCGAACCGGTTGTGCGTCGGGTCGCTGGCGAAGAGCCCGCTCGGGATGAACGTGCCGATGGCCGTCGGCACGAGAGAGCCCACGGCCGGGCGCGTGCGCGAGAACACGCCCGCGCGGGTGCGCCCGAACTGCGAAAGCAGGGTGAGGCTGGTGTCGCTCGATGGCTTCCAGGTGAGCGAAGGCGCGATGAACGTGCGGTCGTCCTTCATGCCGCCGGCCGGCAGCTCGGCATCGCGCGTGAGCGCGGTGAGGCGGTAGAGCAGGGTGCCGTCCTCGCGCAGCGGGCCGGAGAAGTCGCCCGCGATCTGCTTGCGCCCGTGGTCGCCCACCTGCACCTGCACCTCGCGCAGGGGCTCGGCCGTCGGGCGCTTGCTCACCGCGTTCACGAGGCCGCCGGGGCCGCTCTGGCCATACAGCACCGATGCCGGGCCGCGCAGCAGTTCGATGCGCTCGGCGCCGTAGCTCTCGATCGGCCAGATGCCCCAGTTGCCGTTGTTGCGCAGCGGCATGCCGTCCAGGTAGAAGCCCGGCGCATACGCATCGAAGCCGCGCAGCGAGATCCAGTCATAGCGCGAGTCGGCGCCGAAGCGGGTGGGAATCACGCCCGGGGAGTAGCTGAGCGCTTCTTTCACGTTGGTCGCGCCTTGCGTTGCCATGCGATCGGCAGGAATCACGGAGATGGACTGGGGCGTCTCGATCAAAGGTGTGTCGGTTTTGGTCCCGGTTGAGCTGCGCTGGGTTGGATCAGAGTGCTCAGTCACGGTTACGGTGGGCAGGGCCGTGGGAGCCGCGGGTGCCGTGGCCTGCGTTTGCGCTGCCGCATTGGGCGTGGTGAACGCGCCGGCCATGACGATGGCCGCAATGGGCGTGGTGCGCAGCGCACGGCGCTGGAAGCGGCGCGGGGGGAGGTGGTATGTCATCAGGGTGGCTCCTTCGATGGCAGGATCCGGTCGCGGCGGTATGCACCGCTTCCAGGAAGGATGGTGAAGGGGCTGCCTGGGCGCTGGCCTGGGTGGCGGGGAGATGCGTTCGGGATTGCGGCCCGAACGGGCGGTAGGGTGCTCGTGCAGTCTGTGCTCAAAGTCGGGGCGTGGCTTCAATCCGATTCCAGGTGCTGTTTTTTCCTATATCGGAATCAACGTAGCAACTCGCGGTCGTGCCGAGGAGCGCGCGCAGGGAAAGCCAAGGTCGTGGGTTTCCGTGGGGTTGATCCGGCCCGTTGACGTTGACCGCCAGCGCTGGCAGCTTGTGCGCGCTGCGGCGTGCGGCGTGCGGCGATGACGCCTCCACGCGTGGCGCCAAGACGCGAAGCGAAGAGCGCCGGGTGTGGCTTGTCGGTGACGCAAAACCCGCGACCACCATGAGGGAGCAAGGTATGGATGGATCTGCAATGAAGCTGCTGTGGGCACTCGCATTGGTTGGCACCTGCACACCTGTTGCGGCCAAGGAGACACTGCAGTGTCCCGATACGCTGCGCGTTTCCGATGCGGTGTTGCAGAGCCCGGACCTGCCGGCTGGGACCAGCATCGATTTGGAGCGCAACGGGTCGCTGCGGCTGTTCTCGATGGGGGTGTATTCGGGGCATCCGCGGGACATGGCCCAGTTGATTCCGAGCAATGAGGGCGAGCCGAAACCCCGTGGAAGATCGATCTCCATCTGGCGATTCGAAGGGCCTTATCCCTACGGCAAATACCTGGTGTGCGCGTATGGTCCCGTCGGGAGCGTCCAGGTCTATAAGCGCGTTGGCGATCCAGTGACTGCGTGCACGGGAGAGGCGAGGAAAGACGCGGCGCACGAGGCCATCCTCGGCGCGTCGTTCGAGTGCAAGTGAGTCCTGGCGATGTCCCGTCTGAGAAAAGCGGTCTGGATCGCGTGCGCCGTCCTGTCTTGGGGAAGCTACGCCACCGGGATGCTGCTGCTCTATGTCATCTCGGACAACCCATACCGGTGGGTGGAGGACATCGATCCGCAAACTTCCGCTGACGCGTTCGCGAGCAACGGAGATGCGCGCATCGTGACCATCGGCATTTTGGTGTTGCTTCTGCTGACCCAGGGTACCCATGCGTTGTGCACGTCCCGCAGGCGCGTGCGCGGGATCTGCGTCGGGTTGATGGCCCTGGCCTGTCTGGCCTGGATGTGGTGGAACTGAGCCGGCGGTGATGCACCGTTTCGGCCGTCTTGTTTCTGCACTGCTGTCTTTATTGGTCTTACTGCGAAGCTGCATGCCTGGTCCGGGGGGGGGCGCCGTAGGAATGGATGGGAAGCCGGCGCCATCCTCGGCGGGCGTAGCTTCCTTGGTGATTGGCGAACGTGTTGTGCGCTGTCTAGAGTGAAGAGGCGAGCGAGGGACCGTTTTCCCTACCTGGGCTGGGATGCGCATTGCCAACGCCGATTACGAATTCACCCGGCGCTGGCAAAAGTCGACGCAGTGACAACTTACAAGCTCGCTGGCAGCAAGCACCCCCGCCCCGAGCCTGAGTCACAGGCTGTTCATACCCATATCATTCTGCGTCACTGTCAAGACAGCCCCGCTCCCCCTTTCGCCCTAGAAAGACATCTAGGTCTGAAGATGGTATTTCTCATGGTTCTGCTGTCATGATTTTTGGTATGTTGTTGAATTTAAATGACTTTTTCGCACTAAATACAATCGAGTGGGAATGACGGAGCGTCTTTCGAGGGCTATCGTCAGGTATCGGTAGAAGTGACTTAAATTGTTGATCTTAAAAGTATAAGTTGCGTTTTCTATCGGTGGCTATCGTCGGCCAGCAGAACGGGTCGGCGACAGAACTGACGGTAAGTCCCCGGAGGTCGGATCCAGACCTTCCTGTTTACTATTGAGACCGAACCGGTCTTTGACGGTAAAAAACTCCTGAGGAAAGCTTGTTTCATGCGGCTTTCCGAGCATCAACGGGTCTCCAAGTCCCTGACGGTAAAAGCCGTCACGAACAGGAGGAACACCCTCAATGCTCACCGACACAGCACTGCGCAATCTCAAGCCTAAGTCCAAGATTTATAAGGTTTCTGACCGCGATGGCATGTACGTGGCGGTATCGACCGCCGGTACCATCACCTTCCGCTACGACTACCGTCTCAACGGGCGCCGCGAGACGCTCACGCTCGGACGGTACGGGCCGGCCGGCATGTCGCTGGCCATGGCGCGAGAGCGACTGCTCGATGCCAAGCGGTCCGTCGTTCAGGGCCTTTCCCCTGCGCTGGAGAAGCAGCGGGCCAAGCGGCGACTGACGGCCGCCAGGACCTTCGGCGAGATGATGGAACGCTGGCTGGCCGATGCCCGCATGGCCGACAGCACCCGGGCGATGCGCAAGCACATCATCGACCGCGACATCCTGCCGGTCTTCCAGAACCGGAAGCTGAAGGAAGTCACCCCTGACGACCTGCGGGCGCTGTGCAATAAGGTGAAGGCGCGCGGCGCACCGGCCACGGCCATCCACGTCCGCGACATCGTGAAGCAGGTCTATGCCTTCGCCATCCTGCATGGCGAACGGCTCGCCAACCCGGCCGACGATGTGAAGGCGGCCTCGATTGCGACCTTCGTTCCCAAGGACCGGGCGCTCTCGCCGGCGGAGATCCGGCTGGCCTTCCACCAACTGGAGACCATCGCGTCCTATCCGACCATCCGGCTGGCCTTGCGCCTGATCCTGCTGACGATGGTGCGCAAGAGCGAACTCGTCGAAGCGACGTGGAACGAGGTGGATTTCGAAAATGCCACCTGGACGATCCCCAAGGTGCGGATGAAAGGGCGTAAGCCGCACGTGGTCTACCTGTCGCGGCAGGCGATGGACATCTTCGTGGCCTTGCACACTTGCGCTGCGGGATCGCGGTTCGTGCTGCCGTCGCGCTATGACCCCGATCGATGCATGTCGCATGCAACGCTTAACCGGGTGACGCAGCTCATTGGGTCGCGCGCGAAGGAAGCCGGGTTGCCGCTGGATCCTTTCACGGTGCACGACCTGCGGCGCACCGCGTCCACGCTGCTTAACGAGGTGGGCTTCAACGGCGACTGGATCGAGAAGTGCTTGGCGCACGAAGAAGGCAGCCGGACGTCGCGGTCGGTCTACAACAAGGCCGAGTACGCCGGGCCTCGGCGGCACATGCTCCAGGAGTGGGCCGACATGGTGGAGGCGTGGCTCGATGGGCGCACGCATGTGCCGAAGCTGGTGCCGGAGGACGTGTCGGTCCCGGTGCTCAGTCCGGCTTTGTGAGGGAGGAGCGCATGATGACCTTGGCTGGGAACGCTTTTGGTGGGTCGCCCGGGGTTTTTGTTTATCAAAAAAAGATCACTCTGGATGATCTTTTTCCTGCATTTGCAAACTCATGGCCCTTGGCGGAGGTTTATAAAACTGATATTTTGAGCACTATGGATGCTCAAAATTCGGGAAAACTGAACCGATTGCTGGCCGAAATGGGCGATACGCGCCTTGTGTCCAGCCGCTGGCTGCGCGCGCATGACTACTCCAACAGCCTGGTTGCGCGCTATGTGGGCAGCGGCTGGCTGGTGTCGCCGGCGCGTGGCGTGTACATGCGCGCTGGCGGGCGGCTGCAATGGGATGGGGTGGTCCGCAGCCTGCAGGTCGGGGAGGGCATGCCACTGCATGTCGGGGGACGCTTCGCGCTGGCCTTGCAAGGGCACGAGCACTACTTGCGGCTGGGCGATGCAGGGACGATCACGCTTTACGGGCCGGTGCCGCCGCCGGGCTGGGTCGGCAAGCTGTCCATGGAGCAGCGCTTCGAGTACCAGGGCAAGGGGCCATTCGATCTGCCGGCCGTGTCCTTCACGGCGGAAGTCTCCGAGACGGCACTATCCAAGGTGGGTCTGGCCCTGCATTCCGCTGCACCTGGTGTCGATGCCTTGGTCTGCTCGACGCCCGAGCGGGCCATGCTGGAGTTGTGCGATGGCGTATCGGATGCGGCTGGGGTCTACGAGACCGATGCGCTGATGCAGGCCATGACCACACTGCGACCACAGCGCGTCGCTCTGCTGCTGCGCCACTGCGGCAGCATCAAGGCCAAGCGGCTGTTCCTGGCGCTGGCCGATCGCCATCGGCATGCGTGGCTGGCGCATGTGCCGTTGGATGGCGTCGATCTGGGCGGGGGCAAGCGTGCGCTGGTGCCCGGCGGGCGCCTGCATCCGACCTACCAGATCACCTTGCCAGGAGACCTCGATGAGCACCTGGCTTGATCGGTGGGACCGGCGCTACACCGACCGAGTGCGGCTGCTGGTCGAGATCCTGCCGGTGCTGGCCCAGGAGCCGCGCTTCGCGCTCAAGGGCGGCACCGCCATCAACCTGTTCGAGCATGACCTGCCGCGTCTGTCGGTGGACATCGACCTGGCCTGGCTGCCGGTGCACGACTACGCCGAGGATGCGAAGCTGATCGCCGAAGCACTCGGACGACTGGCCGACGCGATGCGCGCCCGGCCTTTGCAATTGCAGGTGCAGGCCTCGGTGGGCGAGGGTGGGGTGGTTCCGCGGCTAGTAGCCAGTCGCGGCCGAGCGCGTGTGCAGATCGAGACGACGCCGGTGATGCGCGGGACGGTGCATCCGGTGCGAACCATGGTCGTGCGGCCACGGGTGGAGGAGGCGTTCGGCTTCGCCGAAGTCCAGGTGCTGGATTTCGCCGACCTATATGCCGGAAAGCTGGCGGCGGCATTGTCGCGGCAGCATCCGCGCGATCTGTTCGACGTGGGCTTGCTGCTGGAGGATGAGCGGGCGGATGCAGGTCTCTGGCGGACCTTTCTCGTGTACCTGACATGCAGTCCTAAGCCAGCATGGGAAATGCTGGCGCCGCGTGTACCTGCGGATTTCGAGGCCACCTTCGAGGCTCACTTCATGGGCATGACGGCTGAGCCCATTGAAGCGACGGCTTTGTTGGAGAGCCGCGAGCGTCTGTTGGCGCGCGTGGCGCATTGGCTGGACGAGCCGTCGAGCGCCTTTCTGCAATCGGTCGAGGATGAGCAGCCGGATTTCGGGTTGATCGGTCTTGCCCATGCGGCCGATCTGCCCGGTGTGCGGCGCAAGCTGCACAACCTGGCGCAGCGCACGGTGGCTAAACGCGCTGCGGATCGTGGGCAGTTGACGGACGTGCTGGCGCGCATCAAGGCGCGCTGACGCAGCGAGTAATACAAAGGCGATGGGGTGATCGCGATGGCTCACGATTTCACACTGATATATGCGCTGAATCCCGAGTTGGATTCCCCGGATGAGGTGCTGCGCCGGTTGGCCGTCAGCGACTGTGCCGATGCCACGGTGGGCCGGGGGCGGCCTGGGCACGTCGCGCTGGCCTTCAGTCGGGAGGCGTCGGATCGCGATGCGGCAGTCACGCTTGCTGCGGCCCAGAGGGCACAGGTGCTGCCTGGGGCGGAACTGATCCGAGTGGATGCCGGGTAGTCGCTGTGGCCGTCGGATGGCGGTTTCATCGAACAGGGCGGTGCCGACGCAACCTCACGTCCGGCCCGGGCGATATGTCGGTCTCTGCGGATCGCGAGGCTTGCTTGCGGCCTTCGATCCAGGCCTCGACTTCTTCCAGATCCCAGACCACGCAGCGCGGCGTCAGCCGGAAGCGTCGGGGAAACTCGCCGCGCTGCTCCATTTCGTAGATGGTTGTCTCCGCCAGTGGCACGATCTGATGCAGCTCACGGCGGCGGATCGTGCGGCGGAAAGGCAGTAGCGAGCCCTTCGGGAACTGCGGAAGCTCGGCGTACCGCTCGGTGCCAGGGTGGGGCAGGGAAGCATTGGGTTGTGCTGGGGGCCTGAGCGGTTCTAAGTCGGCAGCCATCGTCCAGATTCCATGGAGTTCGCAATGAACGTCATGGTGGCTATCGCCAGCGATCACGACAACTTGCTGCAGCAAGGCCGGGCGTAGAAAGGAACATCCCGGCGTTCCGCCGTCGGGCTCGCGGGCTGTGCCCCGCGCCTCTGCGAGTCGCGGCCATCCGGCTTTGATCCCTGATGCCTTCGGCCTGGATCGCCGATCCGGGCCTGCGCGCTGCGCTTGCCTAGCGTCCCTTCGTTGGAGATGGAGGGGCGGGATTGCTGTTCCTTTTACCGTATCACGGCGTTCTCGCCGTCAATGACTGCGCGTGCTGGCACGCTTGCGGCCTGTCGGCCGTCTGCGATCCCTGACTGCTTGCGCTGCACCGTGAGGCGCCGGTTCCGGGCAATTCCGCCCGAGCAACCGAAGCACGATCATGTCGCAACTGTCCTTTTCCTCTTTCGATTCGCTGCTGCACGTGCGCGATACCCAAGGCCGCTATCGGCTGGCCTCTGTCGAACAGATCCTTGAAGCGGCACGCGAGGCTATCGACCAGAAGATGCAGCGCGGTACCGAGTTCAGTTCACCAGCCGTGGTGAAGGAGTACCTACGCGCCAAACTGGCAGGCTTCGAGCATGAGGTGTTCGCCGTCCTGTTCCTCGACACACAGCATCGCTTGATCGAGTACACCGAGATGTTCCGCGGCACCATCGACAGCGCATCCGTGCATCCGCGCGAGGTCGTCAAGGAGGCGCTGCGGACCAATGCAGCGGCGGTGATCCTGGCACACAACCACCCCAGTGGGCATCCAGAGCCCAGCACTGCGGACAGGGCGCTGACGCGGCAGCTTAAGGCAGCGTTGGAATTAGTGGACGTGCGCACGCTGGACCACATCATCGTCGCTGGCGGTGCTAATACATCATTTGCAGAGCGCGGTCTGCTCTGACTTCGGGGGCTTCGGCCCCCTTTTTGCTGCGCCAGGTAGCCCAGGCACGGCACTGCGGGCTGCTGCGCTACCAACTGAAGTGCCGCTGCTTCAACACGGCGTTGCAGCGTGCCGCGAGATGAGCGTGGAACCAAATGGTGACGCCCATCATGCCGAGCAACACGAAGGCAGCGGCTCCGAACCAGGTCAGGCCATGTCGGTTCGTCACCGAGACCAGTTCCGGCAGAACATCGCCTACTGCCATGCCCCAATACCCAGCGATTAGAAACGATGCTGCCCCGAGAGGGGCCACCACCCAGTCGCTCAATTCAACATCGGCATCTTCACTGCAGACAAAGACGGCTACACCGGCACTCTCCGCACCCTGACGCTCAACGTCAAGGTCAAGCTGGTGCCCAACGACAAGGGCGACAGCGAGAATGCCCTCGACTTCCACCTTCAGGCGGCCGGCCACGAGGTCGGCGCGGCGTGGAAGAAGACCAGCGAGGGCGGGCGGGATTACCTGTCCATGAGCCTCGACGATCCTTCGTTCCCGGCGACGGTCTATGCCCGTCTGATCGAGAACGCGGACGGCACGCACGACCTGATCTGGTCGCGCAGCAAGCCCAAGGCGGCCTGACGGCCGCCCACCGCGCCCCGCGCATGGCGGGGCGCTTCAACTCTCAAGCCTGCGGCCTGGATACAACGAGCAGGCTTTCGGTGGCTGCCATCAGCTCGGCCACACTGCACCCGAGCGCCCTGGCGATCTTGAAGATGATCGCCAGCGTGGGCAAGTGTTCGCCACGCTCGATCTTGCCCATATGAGACCGCTCGACCGCAGCCAGGTTGGCCAGTGTCTCCTGGCCTATCCCTTGCTCTGTCCTGGCCGCACGCACAGCGGCACCGAAGGCTTGCGCCAGTTCGGCATCAAAGGTTGTAGAGCCGACAGGCCGGCCACGTTGCATGGGTTGCTTCTGCATAGACAGAAGCGTCGATTCCCATGAAAATTAAAACCACGTTATATTTAACTCATCGCTCATAGTTCGTTGGCTCTCGTCTGTACGAGACTACGGATTTCCGCAAATCTGATACGCCCAGGATTTCCTAGACATCTCAAGGCCATGGAAAATGGCTGATTCGGAGGTGTCCATGAGCAGTAAGCGGTATACGGATGAGTTCAAGATCGAGGCGGTCCGGCAAGTGACCGATCGTGGGTTCAAGGTGGCAGAGGTCGCCGAGCGACTGGGTGTCACCACGCACAGCCTGTACGCTTGGCTGCGCAAGTTCGGCAAGCCCGGCGTAGTACAGCGCGCTGAGGCGGACCAGAGCGCCGAAGTCCGGCGGCTGAAGATCGAGTTGCGCCGGGTGACGGAGGAGCGCGACATCCTAAAAAAGGCCGCCGCGTACTTTGCCAAGGGGTAAAGGCAAAGTACCTCTTCATGCAAGTCCACCGCGAAGAATTCAGGGTGTGCGCGATGTGCCGGGTTTTGCGGGTGAACCGGGCTGGATACTACGCGTGGCTAAAGTCGCCCGACAGTGAACGCGCCAAGGAAGACGAACGCCTGCTGGGGCTGATCAAGCACCACTGGTTGGCCAGCGGCAGTGTCTATGGGCATCGCAAGATTGCCAAGGATCTACGCGATCTGGGTGAGCGTTGCAGTCGCCATCGGGTGCATCGATTGATGCGCACCGAGGGACTGCGTGCCCAGGTGGGCTATGGCCGCAAGCCGCGCTTCCATGGCGGAACGCCGTGCAAGGCGGCAGCCAACCTGCTGGATCGACAGTTCGACGTGACCGAGCCGGACACGGCCTGGGCGAGCGACTTCACCTTCATCCGTACGCATGAAGGCTGGATGTACCTGGCTGTGGTGATCGATCTGTTTTCCAGGCAGGTCGTCGGCTGGGCGATGCGCGATCGAGCCGATACCGAGTTGGTCGTGCAGGCCTTGCTGTCGGCGGTGTGGCGGCGCAAACCCAGCGCTGGTTGCCTGGTTCATTCGGACCAGGGGTCTGTCTACACCAGCGATGACTGGCGCAGTTTCCTGGCGTCCCATGGCTTGGTGTGCAGCATGAGTCGGCGTGGCAACTGCCACGAGCGCGAAGCCTGCCCTTGGGGCACAACGCACCGGTGGAGAGCTTCTTTGGTCTGCTCAAACGCGAGCGGATCAGGCGGCGGATCTACCCCACCAAGGACGCCGCACGCGCCGAGGTGTTCGACTACATCGAGATGTTCTACAACCCACAACGCCGTCATGGTTCAACTGGCGACCTGTCCCCTGTAGAGTTTGAACGGCGCTACGCGCAACGAGGGTCTTGAGTGTCTACGGAACCCTGGGCGTATCAGGCCCTCGTCGTCCAGGGCGAACAGATGCAGCCAACGGTTGTCGAACAGCGCGCGGACCTGCGGGTGACGTTCGAGGATGTTGGCGATCGCTTCGGGCGGCGCTTCGATCAGCACGGAGAGGCGCAGCGGCTCGTGGGTCAGGCGTTGGCCGTCATGCACCGATTGCCACGGCAATCCGGTGCGCAGGATCCCGCCGTTGCCCTCGACTACGCCGATGCCGCCGGTGACGTTGTGCAGCAGCTTGTTGCCGGCGCCAAAACTCTCGGGCGCGACGGTCGATCCGTAGTACTGCAGGCTGATCCAGCTGGCGACGACGACCGGTGCGGTCAGGATCAACTCCAGCACGCCGAAGCCGTCGTCGTAGCGCCAGTCGTAGTCGTGGAGGAAGGCGCGCCCGGCCAGGTCGCGCCCGGCAGTGCGCGAGCGCGGTGCGGCGATGAAGGCCTGGCAGCCGGCAAGTGCCCATTCGGGGCGAATCTCGGCCCAGTCGCGGGCGCGATGTGCGATGTCCTGGCTGCGGTGCGCGCGGGGCAGGCGCGCGGCACGTTCCGCCCGCGCCAGCGCTCCGGCCGCGGCCAGCCACTGCGCCGCTTGGGCGAGATCTTCGGCATGCCCGGGCGAAGGGTGATCGGCGGTGTAGAGGGTGACCGCATCGGTCGTGGTGTCGTGCAGTGCGGCCAGGAATAACGTGTCGGCGGGAATGACGATGCCGCGTGCGGCAAGACCGGCGCGCACCTGGCTATCGTTGAGCAGCGACGCGAGCAGCCGCGCGTTCACTTCGCCGGAATAGCCGCCGCATGCGCCGCAGTGCAGTGCGCTCGCATGGGGGTTGTTGACCACTTTCGCACCATGGCCGGCGAGTACCACCAGCCGCGCGAAGCCGCCGGTGAACGACATCGCCTTGAGGATGCGCGTGGCCATGGTCAGCCGGGTCTCCAGGTCCAGCCCGTCGGCAGGGCGTGGCGCAGGCTCGTTCGGTGCGTGCTGGCGGGCGAGCGCCAGCCCGTCGCGCAGCAGCTTGGCGACGTAGATCGGGCCGGTGGCCTCGACGAAGGCGAACGAGGAAATGGCCGCCAGCTTGAAGCGGCCCCAGGCGCGTTTGGCACGTGCCGCGATCCGTGCGCTGAGGTCGGAGGCGGCTGCCGACGCCGTCGCGTCACCTGCGCAGGTGATCACGCCTGGAGCGAGCAGCACCGGCAGGCGCGCTTCGACCACGTCCGAGGCGAACCGGCGATGGCCGATGCCCAAGCCGAAAAACCCTGCAAACCCGAGGGTCTGGATGCCCGAATCGAGGCTTTCCAGCGCCCGGCGGAAGACTTCCGAGCGCACATCGATGCAGAACGCCATTTGCAGCTTCACACGGCCAGCTGCGACCTGGGCCGGCGATGGCGCGGCCAGCACGGCGTTGAGCTTTCGCTGCGCTGCACGTTCGGCCGCTTCCTGCAGGATGCTGTCGATGACATCGTCCGAGGTTGCAGCGACCGGCTCGGCGTAGGCGGCAATGGCCGTCCGCCAGCCAGGCACCAGCGCGCAGCCGCCGTTGCCCAGCAGCGCGGCCTCCCAGAGCATGCGGATGGCGAGCAGGTCGGTGACGCATGCATCGGTTGCGCCGCTCAACTCCGCCTGCCAGAGCCGATACCGGCCGAGCTGTCCCCAGCCGCCCAACGTGGTCAGCAAGCGGTGGAAATAACCGTCCAGCGCGTCCTGCGAAAGTCCCAGGCGAGCGACGCAGTCGACGATTGCGTCTTCGGCATTGGCTGGCGCATCCGCCACATACCGTGCGAAACCTGCCAGGCCGGCGATTTCCGGGGTCAGATCGTGGGTCGCGATGATCCGCCAGGTGCTGTAGGCACCACCGGACCGGCCGACCGCCCAGAGCGCCTGGCCCTGGTCGAAATAGCCCGCTGCCCAGTGACCGATGCGTTCGTTGACGATGCCGGGCCAGTCGACCGCGGCTGTGTCGCGGGCCAGCTCGGCGACCGTGGGGATCGCCTGCGGGGAAGGGCGCGTGGCTGCGATGGCGTGTCTGAGCGCGGACAAGCTCGGCGGGCGCAGCGCGGCCGGCGCGTTCTGCAAGGGCGCCCGCAGATCGTCTTCGGTGATTTCGCCGGACTGGAGCCGTTCTGCGTACCAATGCCGCGGCATGGTGACGGCGATACCGGACGCGCGTCGCAGTCGCGCCGCCGCCATTTCCAGGGGCTCGCTGGCCTGGCCGAGGAAGGGGTTGACCGCAACGCTGGAGGCGAGCGGCCACAGCGGCGGGATGGCGCGTGCCGCACGTTGGGCGGCGGCGATGATCACATCGTGGGACAGGGACACAGACATGGCGGTGGTCGTCGTGGTCATCAGCATGGGGGCCTGGCGTGAAGGGGTTCAGGAGGTCTTGCGAACGGACCAGCCGCCAAGCAGGCGATCGATCGTGGCGTTGGCGTACAGCCCATTGGAGAGGTGGACGCGGAGCCCGGCGGCAGCGGGGTGCGATGCCCAGAGCGGAAACAGCGCTTGCGCGACCGCCACCAGCCCGAAGCTCAGCACCGCGAGCGCCATCAGGGTCCACTCCAGGCGTCCCGGCGCCGGCGTTGCCGGCAGCACGCCGGCGGTCAGCCATTCGGCGGTGGTCTGCAGCGCGAAGTAGCCGATCGCCGCGGCGCTGGCGTAGATCGCCGTCCTGCGGGTGAGGGGGCGCGGCGCGGCGTCGGCAAGGCCCTGGGCCAGCAGATAGGCGACCCCGAAGATCAGGATCGCGCCCAGCGCCAGCGCCTGCGGCGACTTGTGCTCGAAGCCGAAGGCGGACCCGAAGCCAGTGCCGATGCCGATATAGATCGCCAGTGCGATCAAAAATGCGCGGCCGACCGCCGACCCATCCGGAACGGCGACCGGCCCGGGCCGACGAATGGCCGCCACCTGCTCGACCGCGCCGCCGGAGGCCAGGAACGCGTGCGCCTTGTAGAGCGAGTGCGCCACGATATGCAGCAGGGCCAGCGGGAACAGCGCCAGACCGCACTGGAGCATCATGAATCCCATCTGCGCGACCGTGGACCAGGCGAGCGAGGTCTTGACCGCCGGCTGGGTCAGCATCACCAGCGCGCCGAACAAGGCGGTGAACCCGCCCAGCATGGCCAGCACGGCGAGCACGCCGGGGGCGGCAAGCATCAGGTCGGCAAAGCGGATCAGCAGGAAGCCGCCGCCATTGACCACGCCGGCGTGCAGCAAGGCCGATACCGGCGTGGGCGCTTCCATCATCTCGGTGAGCCAGCCGTGGGTCGGGAACTGCGCCGATTTCAAGACCGCAGCAAGTGCAAGCAGAGCGGCCGCCGCGACCAGCGACCAGGAGTGCTGCCCGCGCGCGGCCATCGCGTTGATCGTGGCGATATCGGTCGTGCCCATGCTTTTCCAGATCAGCAGCGCGCCGCAGGTCAGGGCGATACCGCCGGTGGTGGAGAACACGCGCTTCTTACGTGCGGCGCGCTGCGCTTCCACGCGCTCGGGATAGAACAGCAGCAGGCGATGCATCGCGATGCTGGTGGCAATCCAGGCGATGACGACCTGGATCAGATTGCCTGCCTGCACCAGCAGCAGCACCGCCGCCAGTGCCATGCATAGCCAGCCGGTGAAGTAGCCCTGGCGAGCCTCGCCGTCGAGATAGGTGCGTGCGTACCGCACCACGATCCAACCAACGAAGGTCACCAGCAAAAGCATCGTCACGCTGACCGCGTCGAGCCGCGCGGACAGGCCGATGTCGCCCCATCCGATCAGTGGGCTGTCGCCAGTGCCTCGCGACAGCACCAGCGCCAGCGATGCGATCGCGATGCAGAGCGCGCCGAGCGCGGCGCCTTCTGCGAGGAGGGGGATCTTGAGTGGACGGCGACCGCCGCGAACCAGGGCGACGACAGCGGCGGTCAGCAGCAGGAGTGGTGCGAACAGTGGGAGTAGATAGAGCGACAAGGCGATCCCCTAAGAACGAACGTGGTGGCGGGCCGCGCCACGATAACGACCGGTGGGGTTGAATAAAAATTCATTGTCATTGCAGATTCGTTCGTTATTATCGAATGATATGGCCGCCTTGAACTACAACCATCTGCGCTACTTCTGGGCGGTCGCGCACGAGGGGAACCTCACCCGTACTGCCGAGCGTCTCAACCTCACCCAGTCGGCGCTTTCGGTGCAAATCCGCAAACTGGAGGAGCGCCTGGGCCACGCGCTGTTCGAACGCCGCGGGCGGCAACTGTATCTGACCGAGGCCGGGCAAATCGTGCTCGACCATGCCGATGCGATTTTTGCCACCGGCGATGAGTTGCTTGGCACGCTGCGGCAGACGGGTGCGGCGCGGCAGGCACTGCGGGTCGGTTCGCTTGCCACGCTCTCGCGCAACTTCCAGATGGAGTTCCTGCGGCCGCTGCTGGGCCGCACCGACATCGACCTCATCCTGCGATCGGGCAGCGCGGGTGAACTGCTGCGCGCGCTGGAGGCGCTCAATCTCGACGTGGTGCTGCTGAATCGGGCACCTGCCGGCGATGCGCTGTCCCCCTTCGTCACCCACCGGCTCGCGGAGTACCCGGTCAGCCTGGTGGGCACGCCGGATCGGCTGGGCCATGCGGCCAGCTTCGCCGACCGCCTTCGCAGCCACCCCATCATCCTGCCCACGGTGGATAGCAGCGTGCGCATCGGCTTCGACGCGTTGGCCGACCGCCTGGGCGTGCGGCCGCAGATCGTGGCGGAAGTGGAAGACATGGCGATGATGCGACTGCTTGCCCGCGAGGACATCGGCCTGGCGGTTCTGCCGCCGATCGTGGTCAAGGACGAGATCGCAGCTGGCGCACTGATGGAAGGCGATCAATTGCCGGACATCGTGGAGACCTTCCATGCGGTGACCATGTCGCGACGTTTCCCGAATCCTCTGCTCAAGCTTCTGCTTCAGCCCCCGACCAGGCCAGACAGTCCGTAATGCCACCCGGTTGTCCAAGGCGTGGCGCGCTGTAGACCCGCACGCGACGCGGCGCTTCTACCGGATCCAGCACCGGCAAACGTCTGTCGGGCAATCTGCAGCGCTTCGTCGCGCATTGCGATCTGCAAGAGCTGCGCGTTTGCTGATGGCCGACGTGCTGAGCCTGCGTCGGATCCCATGATCTATCGCCACGCTGGCCACTGGGCATGCTTCGCAGACCAGCAACGCATAGTCGATGTCCGGCCTGCGTCGACATGGTCTGAAGTTGCAAGGCATGGCCAGCGCCACTGACGCGCCGACAAAAAAGCCGCGCAGTGCGCGGCCTGATGCATGAGCCGAACTGAAGATGCTCCTCAGCGGACCTTGGCCAATGCCACGCGGGCGTCGGCCATGAACTTCTGTGCTTCCTGCGGCGTGGCCAGGTTGGCGGCGAGCTGGCTGAGCACCTGCTCGATGTCGCTGGAGGCATCCCAGGCTTCATCGCACAGCATGCCGGCGATTGGGCCGAGATAGTTCAGTGCGACCGCTTCCAGTGCATCGCGGACGCTGTCGTCGGGCCCCGCGCCAGTGGCAACCGGCGCAGCACTCGCGCTTGCGACAGCTGCGGCAGGTGCGGGTGTCGGCGCGACCGGCGCACGCACCGGCGACGGTGCGCCGCCGAGATCCTGTTCAAAACCGCCCATCAACCACTGCCGCGAGTCGTCGCTCAACAGCGAGGGTTTGCCCAGGCCGGCACCGGGGTCGACCTGGAAGCGCGCCTTCGCCGCGTTGACCATGGTGAGGCGTTGTACCGCCCCATCATTACGCAGCATGCGGAACACCACTTCTTCGATCTGCCCGCTGTTGATGCGGACGATGCAGGAGTGGTTTTCCTCGGTGACGATGAACAGAAAGCCGGACGCCTTCTTCAATGCCAGCGCTTTGAGCTCGCGCAGGATCTCGATCAGCGGACGGAATTCAGTGGACATGGCGTCTTCCTTGCAGCATCAGGTACGGAATGGGTGACAGCGACTCAGCGTTTGCTGAGGCGCTCCATGGCCAACCGGACGCTGTTGGACAAGCGGGAAATGGCGCGCGCCAGGGTACCGATTTCATCTTTGAGGTTGACCTCTGCGATGGTGTGGTTCCACTTGCCCAGGCTCAGTTCTTCGGCCACGGTGGTCAAGTGCTGGATCGGGCGCAACACGCGGCTCCAGATCAGGGCCCACTGCAGGCCGAGCAACAAGGCGCAGACCAGCAGACCGATGCCGGCGATCCACAGCGACTGGCGCACGATCACGCCATTGACGTCGCTTCTGGGATAGGCCGAGACCAGGGTGAAGCCCCAATCGGGTACCTGTTCCTTGGTGACGACCCAATCATCCGGGGTGTCCTTGACGATCCGCTCGATGGTGGCGGTATCGGTGGTGGCGCCGGTGGTGGACTGGAAGCGCAGCTTGTTCTTGCTGTCGAACACGGCAATGAAACCGGAGTCGAGCACGCGGCGGCTGCTGACCACGTTTTCCAGCGCCTGGGTGTCTGCCTTGTAACCGACGTACCACGCACCGATCACGCGCTTGTCGTTGCCGGCAAAGATCGGCTCGTAGCCGGTGACGTACGGGTTGCCGAGAATGTCGACCACGCCGTAGAAGCTTTCGCCGTTACGCAGCTTGGCGGCGGCCTGGCCGTTCGGATCGAGCACGGTGCCGATGGCGCGGCTGCCGTCGTCCTTCTTGACGTTGGTGGAGATACGCACGAAGTCGTCGCCGGTACGCGAGAACAGCGTTGCGGTACCTTCGTGGATGGCGGTGACCTCGTCGACCAAGGTGAAGGCATTGGCCTGCGAGCGCTGGCCCAGCAGCAGGTCGTTGGCGCTGCGATCGGCAACGCGGACGTCGCCGCCAATGCTGGGCGCGCCCTCCTTGTTGGCTTCCCTGCGCAGCTGGCGCATGGAGGAATTGACGCGGTCGAGCATCATCGCGCGCGTGACCGCGAACAAGGTCTGCAAGGACACCGACTGGCGCTCGATCGCGTCGCCGGTTTCGAACTTGACCCGGTTCGCTTCGGTAATGGCCAAAATGACCGTCAGTGCCACCACCACGACCAGCACCAAGGCCAGCACCGGCAACAGCAGGCGCACCCGCAAAGAGTGACGAAGCATCGCAATTCCCCTGAACGCGTTTAAATGATTGAGTCGAGTGCCGCCGCAGCGCAGTGCGACGGTTGGACGTAGCCGTTATCGGCTGCCGAACCAGATGCTAAAGCGGCCCCCATGCCGCTTGGCGGTGCATACGATAGCGTAAGCCGATCGGTTTGAGCGCGCGCGGCTATCGCGCGTGTCGCCTCGCGTTCAAGAATGGTCGACCGTATAGCAAAGGCCACCCCCTTGGTGGCGCGCAGGAGTGGCAAGCCGCCGCTCAGGTCTCCAGCGACAGGATCCCGCGCCGCAGCGCGACGGTGACCGCATGGGTGCGATCGCGCACGCCGAGCTTGCCCAGGATGTTCTTCATATGTGCCTTGACGGTTTCTTCGGAGATGCTCAAGGCACTGCCGATCTGCTTGTTGGAGCAGCCGGTAGCGACCAGGTTCAGCACTTCGGTCTCGCGGGCGGACAGGGCATCATCGAGCACATGGGCGGCGATATTTTCGGCCACCGAGGCCGGCACATGCCGGCGCTGGCCGCGGCGCACGTCGCGGATGGTGTCGACCAGCTCACGGCGCAACGCGCTCTTGAGCAGGTAACCGCAGGCGCCTGCCTGGAGGGCGCGTACCGCGCGCACGTCGCCGGTGTAGGTGGTCAGCACGATGACCTTGGCGGCGGAGTCGACCTGGCGGATGCGCTGGATGGCTTCGACCCCGTCCACGCGCGGCATCTGCAGATCCATCAGCACCACGTCCGGGCGCAGGCGCGTGTAGCAGGCCACCGCCTGTTCGCCGTCTTCCGCTTCGCCGACCACGCGCATGTCGTGCTCGGCGGCGAGCATGGCACTGAGCCCATCGCGCAGCAGCGGATGGTCGTCTACCACCAGCACGTCGGTTGGTCGGACCATGTCAGCCATTGGAAGTCTCCGTGGATCGTGCGGTGTGAAATGGCCACCACCATCGCTTGGCGCGCAGGTAGGCGGCACGCGCGGGCAGGGTGATCTGGATTTCGGTGCCGCTGCCGGGACGCGACCACAGCTGCATCTTGGCGCCGATGCGCTGCGCGCGTTCCTGCATGCCGGTCAGGCCCCAATGCCCAGTGCGGGCGTGGCCGTGCAGCACATCCGGATCCAGGCCGCGGCCATCGTCGCGGATGCGCAGCGTGAAGTCACGAGAACCGTAACGCAGTTCCAGCGCGATGCCGGTGGCATTGGCGTGCCGGTCGGCATTGGCAAGCGCTTCGCGTCCGAGCTGGAACAGTTCGTCGGCCACCAGGTGACGCAAGCGCATGGGCCGGCCTTCGACAGCGACCTGCAGTGCGGCCGTTGGCGGCGGCATGGTGGCGTTACGCGCCCGCTGCAGGGCGGCGGCCAGGTCTTCGTGCAGGGACTGGCTGTCGCGCAAGCCGCTGACGCGATCGCGGCCTTCGGCCAGCGCGTTTTCGGCCAGATCCACCGCCTGTTCCAGCTCCAGCCGGCGGGGATCGTTCCAGGGGAGCGAGCGGCTGGCGGCATGCAGCCGCAGGATCAGCCCCTGGGTGCCCTGCAGCAAGGTGTCGTGCAATTCGCGGGCGATGCGTTCGCGTTCACGGTAACGCTCTTCCAGACGCGCGCGCAGGCGTGCGGCCACCTGCCGGGTACGCATGCGCCAGGCGATGCCGAGCGCCAGCAGCAACGCCAGCGCGCAGCAGGCCTTGAATTGCCAGGTTTGGATGAAGGCCGGCTCGATGACGAAGTCCAGGGTGTCGCCGCGCGCATTCTCCAGGCCGTCGTTGTTGGCGGCCGCAATACGGAAGCGGTAACGCCCGGGCGCAAGGTTGGTATAGAAGGCCTCGTTGCGGTTGCCGGCGTCCTGCCAACGTGCATCCACCCCTTCCAGCCGGTAGCGGAACCGCACGCGCTCCGGGCGGGTAAGGCTGATCGCGTCGTAGCCGATGCGCAGACGGTCGGTCCATTCGGGCAGGTGCAGGCCGTCCTGACGCGGGTAAGGCCGGTCGTTGGCGACCACGTCGGTGATGAAGACCTTCGGCGCGGTGGGGTTGCGGTAGGTCTGCTCGGGATCGAGCCAGGCCAGGCCCTGGTTGGTGGTGAACCAGAGCAGGCCATCGGCCGCGGCGATCGCGGTAGGCACCGGGCTGGCCTGCTGGGCGACGCCGGGCAGGCCATCCATGATGTCGTACAGGCGCAGCGTGGGGCTGACCACGCCGGTGCGCAGGCTGCGCAGCAGTGCCTGCCTGCCGATTTGCACGACGCCGCGATTGCCGTTCAACCAGAAGGTGTCGTGACGGTCGCGCACGATGCCGGTGATGCCCTGCAACACCGGATTGGCCTGATCGGCCACCTGCTGGAAGCGGCCATCGCTGCGGAGCACTGCCAGCCCGCTTTCGCCAGCCACCAGGGTGAGGGCCGCGCTGTGCCAAATGGCGGTGATCGGGCCGACCGACAAGCCGTTGTTGGCGGTGTAGTGCCGCACCTGCCCGCCGCGCAGCACGCTGAGCTCACCTGTGACGCTGCCTACCCACAGCGCGCCGTCCGGCGCGGCGAGCAGGACAGAACAGGGTTGGTCCAGCAAGCTGGCAATCGCCTGCCAGCGATGACCATCCCAGCGCTGCGGGCCGCTGGCATCGGGACACGCCCAGGGCGTGTCCTGGGCATCGACGGCAAACGCGCGGATGGATCCGGTGCGCACGTCCTGCGGTAGGGGCAAGGCGTGCGTGCGGCCTGCGTGCAGGCGCAGCAGGCGGTTGTCGCCGAGCAACCAGCCGTTGGCGCTGGCGGGCACCTGCAGGGCGCTGGCGGGCGCGCCGCGTTGCAGGGCCTGGATGCCGGTACGCGTCAAGGCCAGCTGACGCTCGTCGCGCAGGACCGCCAGCAACACCGGTGCGCCTGGCGTGGCGACGGTCGCGAAGATCGCCACGGCCGTGGGATGGCCCGGCAGCAATGCCGCCAGTGGCAGCAGGGCGCGATGCCGGAAGCGGTTGAGCCCCAGGTTGGTGCCGGCCCAGAGATTGCCTTCGTGGTCTTCCAGCAGCGGGCCGGCAGTGGAGGAGGTCAGACCCTGCAGCGGGCCATAGCGTTCGAGTACCGGCGTCGGCGATGTGGGCTGGGCGACACGGAACACCCCGCCTGCGACGTAGTCGCTGCCCCACAGCGCGCCGTCGCGCATGAAACGGATGCGATGGGCGAACAAGCCGGGAAACCGCAGCCGGCTGCGAACCAGAGCAGGTAACACCGTGCCATGCGTATCGGTGAGCGCGAACACGCCGCGGTGCGGATCGGCGACCCAGACCGTGCCGTCCGGGTGCTCGGCCATGGTGGTGAAGTGCCCGACCTGCTGGCCGCTGGATTCGAAGCGTCGCGCACCCGGTTGCAGCGACAGGATGCGGCTGCCATCGCTCACCCACAGGATGCCGCGGCGATCGCGCAGCAGCCATTGCGCGCTGGATTCCGGATAGCCCCAGTCGGCACCGGCGCGGTGCCAGCGCCGTCCGTCGAACCAGCACAGCCCGCCATCGATGGCGGCCCACAGGCGGCCGCTGCCATCGCGCTCGATGCGGAACACCATCCCATCCGGCACATCCTTGCCAGGCACGAAATGAGTGAGATGGCCGTCGGCCAGGCGATCGATGCCGGCATTGAAATAGCCGATCCACGCGCCGTCGTCCGTGGTCAGCGACAGCGCGGTCATATTGTGCGATGCATAGGCTTCGCCCTCCGGCGCCGCCTGCCTGGTGAAGTGTTCGCCGTCGAACTTGAACAGCCCAAAGCCAGTCGCCAGCCACAGCGCGCCGCCATCGGCTTGCTGGATGTCCCAGATGTCGGCCGGCGCGCCACGCTCGATGCTCCAGGCGGTGTGGTGGAACTGCAGCAGTCCGTCGCGGGTCGCGGCAATGCCGGCTGCGCAGGCGGGACGACAGAGCATCAGTAGCCACCATAGCGCCACGACCGCTGCCGCGCGCAAGCGCGACAAGCAAAGCGAACGGATGACGGGCTCATGCGGCATCGCATCATTGTCGGGCGGGATCGGGCGAAGCACCACCACCTCTTTCGGGGGAGGCACGTGCAGGCCGAATTGGTTTAGCGACTGATGCACGCCGCGCGCGTGATGCGGGAACTGTCGGGCAGCGCGCAACGCCTCGACATGCTGCAGCTCGACTGCACCCCATTGCGGTTGCGTTTGCTTCCCGCTCGCCTCGATGCGCCGTTTCGTGGTGATCGCGACATTGAACAGCTGCGCGCTGTCTGATCAGCGCGATGTTCGGCGATGCGTTTGCGTTCTCTCGATTCCACTGGCACTGCATCGGCATGACGCAGCGCTCTATCGAACGCGCATCACATCCAAACTGCTGCCCATGGCGAACAGGTGCAAGCACTCCCCCGAAAGAGGGAACGATTCGCCTCACCATCAGGGGTAGGGCAGCAAAGCCGTCCCCGGCACCATACGGTCATTCCCCCCGGAGACGCCCCATGGCACCTCTGATTGCCGTTGCTTGCCCCGATACGCGTGCTGCAGGGCGCATGCACATACAGGCATCGCGTGTGCGCGCTGTTGCGCGCGCAATGCAGTACATCGACACGCATCTGTACGAACCTGTCAGCGTGGCGCATCTTGCGCAAGCGGCCTGCATGAGCCGCTTCCATTTCGCACGCGTGTTCCGCGATGCGGTCGGCGCCAGTCCAATGGAGTACCTGCGTCTTCGTCGGCTCGAACGTGCCCAGGCGATGTTGCGCGAGGGCGGCCACACCATCAGCCAGATCGCGACCGATCTGTGCTTCTTCGATCAAAGCCACTTCGTTCGCAGCTTTCGCAACGCCACCGGTTGCACGCCGGCACGTTTCGCCGCGCAGATGGCGATGGAGCCGTGCGGCGCTGCCCTCATGCCCTCGTCGCAGCGGCGCGGCGGTGAATCGGTTTCACTTTCCATGGAGCAACCTGCATGACCACTGCAACTGCCGTACCCGGCACATCCTTGCTATCGCCCGGCGATCACACCCTGATTCTGATCGACCATCAATCGCAGATGGCGTTCGCCACGCACACCATCGACATTTCGGCGCTGCGCAACAACGTGTCTTTGGTTGCAAAGGGCGCCAAAGGGTTCAAGGTGCCGGTGATCCTGACGACCGTCGCAGAAAAGTCGTTCTCCGGCCCGTTGTTCCCCGAGTTGCCGGACATCTTTCCCGGCGAGCCGGTATTCGATCGCACCAGCATGAACGCCTGGGAAGACCAGGGGGTAATCGATCGCATCAACGCAATCGGCAAGCAGCGTCTGGTGATCGCCGGTCTATGGACCAGTGTGTGCATCGTCGGCCCGACACTGTCGGCGATCGAACAAGGGTTCGAGGTGTACGTCATCACCGATGCTTGCGGCGACGTGAGCGATGAAGCGCACGAACGTGCAGTCACGCGCATGGTGCAGGCCGGCGCTGCGCCCATGACCAGTGTGCAGTACCTGCTGGAATTGCAGCGCGACTGGGCACGTGGCGATACCTATGCGCTGACCACCGGCATCGCACGCGCGCATGCCGGTGGCTATGGCATCGGCATCCAGTACGCCAAGAGCATGTTCGCTGCGCAGGAAGGCGGGCATTGAACGTATCGGCACCACGTGGCACCGCCGGACTTTCATCAGCGTTGCTGATGCTGCGCATCGCTGGCGGCGGCTTCCTGCTGCCGCATGGATTGGGCAAGTTGCTGGGCTGGTTCGGTGGACCGGGCTTGACCGGATTTGCCGCTGAGTTGCATCAGTTCGGCTTTCCATCCGCTGCACCGTTGCCGCTGCTGCTGGCCCTGGTGCAGACCCTCTCCGGGCTGGCGGTCTTGCTGGCGGTGTGGACGCGTGCCAGCGCCGCACTGGCAGCGCTGTTCATCGCAACCACCGTGCTGGTTGCCGTGCCCAAGGGCTGGTTCTGGATGCACGGCGGAATGGAATACCCGCTGATGTGGATGCTGGTGTTGCTGGCACTCGCTGCAGCCGGTGGTGGCGACTGGTCGCTGGATCGCCTGCGTAGGCGTGTGGCATGAGCCGCATGCCAGGCAAGCACGATGCCGGACGGCGCTTGTGGATGCAGGGCGCCGCAGCCGGTCTTGCGTTGGGTGCATTGCCGGCTGCTTCGTCTGCATCAGGGAAGTCTTCAATGGTCGATCTCGTCGTTCGCAATGCGCGCATCACCACGCTCGATCCGCGCCAGCCCAACGCTACTGCCATCGCCGTTGCCGATGGGCGCATCGTGGCAGTCGGCGACGATGCGCAGATCATGGCCTTGGCAAAGGGCGCGCGCACCATCGATGCGCAGGGGCGACGTCTGCTGCCCGGCCTCAACGACAGCCACACGCACCTGATCCGTGGTGGTCTGAATTACAACCTGGAGCTGCGCTGGGATGGCGTGCGCTCGCTGGCCGATGCAATGGCGATGCTGAAGGCGCAGGTCGATCGCACGCCAGCGCCGCAGTGGGTGCGCGTGGTCGGCGGTTTCACTGCGTATCAATTCGCTGAAAAACGCCTGCCCACGCTTGAGGAGATCAACGCCATCGCGCCGGAAACGCCGGTGTTTCTGTTGCATCTGTACGATCGTGCCTTACTCAATCGCGCCGCGCTGCGAGCCTGCGGCTACGACAAGACCACTCCGGATCCGCCGGGCGGGCGCATCGAGCGCGACAAGTTGGGCAACCCCACGGGTCTGCTGCTGGCCAAGCCCAACGCGTTGATCCTTTACGCAAGCCTGGCCAAAGGCCCGCGCCTGCCGCTGGAATACCAGGCCAACTCCACTCGCCATTTCATGCGCGAGCTCAACCGGCTCGGGGTCACCTCGGTGATCGATGCCGGCGGTGGTTTCCAGAACTATCCGGAGGATTACCAGGTCATCGAACAGCTGCACGCGGCCGATCAACTGAGCGTGCGTATTGCCTATAACCTGTTCACCCAGAACAAGGGCAGGGAGGTCGAAGACTTCCGCGGCTGGACCGAAGTACTGCCGTTACGCAAGGGCGATGACCTGCTGCGTCACAACGGCGCCGGCGAGATGCTGGTATTTTCCGCTGCAGACTTCGAACAATTCAGCGAGCCGCGCCCGGAGCTGCCGGCGGAGCTGGAACCCGAGCTGGAGCAAGTGGTGCGGCTGCTGGTGGAAAAGCGCTGGCCATTCCGTATCCATGCAACATACGACGAAAGCATCGCGCGCATTCTCGATGTCTACGAAAAGGTCAACGCCGACATCCCGTTCGATGGCCTGCATTGGTTCATCGACCATGCCGAAACGATTACCCCGCGCAATATCGAGCGCATTCGCGCCTTGAACGGCGGCATCGCCGTGCAACATCGCATGGCCTACCAGGGCGAGGCGTTCGTGCGGCGCTATGGCGTGCAGGCTGCAAGGCAGACGCCGCCAGTGCGACGCATGCTCGCAGCGGGAATTCCGGTCGGCGCAGGCACCGATGCCACCCGCGTGGCCAGCTACAACCCGTGGGTGGCGCTGTCGTGGCTGGTCACCGGCCGCACGGTGGGCGGTCTGGCCCTGTATGGCGACGAGAATCTGCTCGATCGCGAACAGGCACTGCGGTTGTGGACGCAGGGCAGCGCCTGGTTTTCCGGTGACGAGACCAACAAGGGCACCCTGGCGGCGGGCAGTTGGCCGACTTCATCGTGTTGTCCGACGATTACTTCCGCATCGACGACGCGGCCATCTCCGACATCACCAGCGTGCTGACCGTCCTGGGCGGGCGTGTCGTGCATGGCGAGGGCGACTTTGCCGCGCTCGCCCCCACGCTGCCGCCTGCCATGCCGGATTGGTCGCCGGTGAATCGGTTCGGCGGCTACCAGGTTGGAGGCGGGATGAGCGGGCTAGCCGCTGCGCCGCACGCGCATGCGCGCGGCCACGCGTGTCGAGCCCACGGCGCGCACGCGCATGCGGGGCTGCATGCTGTCCCCACCGATGATCTACGTCGCTTCTGGGGTGCCTTGGGATGCGCGTGCTTCGCGTTCTGATGGCGGTATCGCCGGTACATCTTCGTGCCTGCATGTTGCACGCGGCACACTTCTGCGTCGTTTGTTTCATCCCATTGGCTGGAGTCTTGCCGCGATGAGTGTTTCTGCCGCACCTGCCGAAGGTGGTGCCTGGGCGCCGCTGCGTGAGCCGGTTTTCCGCGCCTTGTGGCTGGCGATCCTGGGCAGCAATATCGGTACCTGGATCAATGATGTCGCCGCGTCCTGGGTGATGGCCGAACAGACCGGCTCGCCATTGATGGTGGCGGCGGTACAGTCGGCGACCACCTTGCCGGTGGTGTTATTGGCACTGGTCGCCGGCACGCTGGCCGACATCGTCGACCGTCGTCGCTACCTGCTGTTGACCCAGCTCTGGATGCTGCTGGTGGCCGGTACGCTCGCGTTATTGGCGCATCTGCAGTTGCTGGCGCCTTGGGTCTTGGTGGCGCTCACCTTTGCAATGGGCGTGGGCGCGGCAATGGCGATGCCGGCGCAGGCGGCGATCGTGTCGGAACTGGTGCCGAGCCCGATGCTGGCTTCGGCGGTGGCGCTCAATTCGATCGGCATGAACATCGCGCGATCGATCGGCCCGGCCGTGGGTGGGCTGATCGTGGCGCAATTCGGCCCGCCGTGGGCCTTTCTGCTCAACGGGTTGACCTTTGGCATGATGCTGTACGTGCTGTGGCGGTGGCGCCGCGATGTGCACACCTCGGCGCTGCCGCCGGAGAGCTTTGGCGCAGGCCTGCGCGCAGGGTTGCGCTACGCCGCGCGCGCCGGTCGCCTGCAGGCGGTGCTGATCAAGGCCGCCGGCTTTTTTGTGTTCGCCAGCGCGTTGACCGCGCTGCTGCCGTTGGTGGTCCGCCGCGACATGCAGCTGGGCGCCGGCAGCTACGGCGTTTTGCTGGGCTGCATCGGCGTCGGAGCGATCAGCGGCGCCTTGCTGTTGCCGCGCCTGCGTGCGCACTACGACCGCGATCTGTTGGTGTTCGTTGCCACCCTGGTGTGCGCTGCATCGCTGCTGGGGTTGGCGTTGTCGCGGCTGCTTGGCGTGTTGTGCGTGGTGATGGTGGTGAACGGCCTGGCCTGGATCACGGTGCTGTCGTCGTTGCAGATCGCCGCACAGACCGCCGTCCCTGCGTGGGTGCGTGCCCGTGCATTGTCGCTATACATCGTGGTGTTTTCCGCAGGCATGGCCAGTGGCTCGCTGTTATGGGGTGCGTTGGCCCAACGCACGTCGATTGCCACAGCACTGCAGATCGCAGCCGCCGGTGCAGTGATCGCCGCGCTAGTGGTCAAACGCGCGCGGATTGCCGGAACCGAACAGCTGGACCTCGCCCCCGGTGGGCATTGGCCTGCACCTGCGCAAGTCGATCGCGTCGAGCACGACCGCGGCCCGGTGCTGGTGACAGTGGAATACCGTATCGCTGCCGAGGCACGCGTCGCGTTCTTGCAGTTGATGACGCAACTGGGCAATGCGCGCCGCCGCGATGGCGCCGTGGTCTGGGGCATCGCCGAAGACGCTGCAACGCCGGGTGTGCAACTGGAATACTTCATCCTCGCCTCCTGGCTGGAGCATTTGCGGCAGCACGAACGCGTCACCGGCGACGACCGCCAATTACAGGAACAGATCCGCGCCCTGCATCACGGCGAGCGCGCGCCGGTGGTGCGCCACTTCGTCGGTGGCGGCGGTGCTGCGCTGCCGCCGCACGCGCACTCGGATATCTGATGCCCATGAACTGGAAGTTCATCAGCGGTGTCGCGTTGGGTATGGCAATCGGCTTGGGCTGCCGCATGGCCGGCATTCCATCGCCTGCTCCGACGGCTCTCGTCGGCGCGCTGCTGGTGCTGGCAATGACGTGCGGCTATGCACTGGCCGACCGCTTTCTGGCCCAGCGTGCCGCCAAGAATCTGGGGCATTGCGGCGGGCCCAGCGGCCGCGTGGGCCGGCGGGGCGACGCATGAGCCTGGCAGTGCTCGAAGTACTGCTCGCATTGGCGATCGGCATCGGCTGCCGGTTGCTCGACTTGCCGCTGCCCGCTCCGCCACGTCTGACCGGTGCATTGCTCGTCGTGGCGATGAGCGGCGGGTTCCTGCTGGCTGACTGGGTGCTGCGCTGAAGCGGCACGGTGTCGGGGGCTCGCGGCGTGTCCTGCAAGCGGCAAGCGCGTGATGCCCTCAGCCAACCAAGATCTCGACCAAGTCTGCGAAGCGCAGCGAACAGCAACGACTGTCACCATCAGGCAGACATGGCCGTGTGCGAACCCGGCAACGCGCTTGGCAAAACCTAGCGGAGCGGCAACCCCGGCACCCCCACTGACAGGATGCCCTGCGCGTGCAGGGCGGCTTCCAGCTCCGCCGGGATGGCATCGCCGCTGCCCATGCGCAGGACCACAACCTGCAGACCGGCGCCGACCAACTCCACTACGACGGCCTGCTGCGCGCCCAGCGTCTGCGGCCAGGCGCGCCGTTGCGCGTCCCGGCGCGCCAGTTCCACCACCGCGGTGGGCACGTCCGTCGCCAGCAGCAGCACGTCGGCCAGGTTCAGGGCGCGCAAGGCGTTGAGCGTAAGCAGGCCCGGATCGCCCGGGCCGGCACCAACCCATTGCACGCTGCCGCGCGCCGGAACGCTGTCCACCGCCTCCAGCGCGGCGGCAAAGGCGGCTTCGGCGGCGGCGGTATCGCCGGCCTGCAGCAATTGCGGCACCTGGCCGTCGATCACCTGATCGAACCAGCGGCGCCGCCGGTTCATGTCCGGCAACTGCTGACGAATGCGCTCGCGGTGCTGGGCGAACAAGGCCGCCAGCGTACCGACCGACGCATGCAGTTCGCGCTCCAGTCGCTCGCGCAGTCGGCGCGCCAGCATCGGCGCCGCGCCTGCCGACGAAATCGCAACCACCAGCGGATCGCGGTCGACAATGGCCGGTACCTGGTAGGTGGAGAGCTCGGCATCGTCCACGACATTGACCAGGCGCTGGCGCGCGCCGGCCGCTGCGGCGACACGTTGATTCAGCTCCACATCGTCGGTGGCCGCGACGACCAGCCACACGGTGTCGATCCAGCCAGGATCGAACTCGCCTGTCATCTGTTCAAAGCGCCCGGCCTGCAGCAGCTGGGCAAGTTCGGGCGAAAGCGCGTGCGCATACAGCCGGATGTGCGCCTGCGCCTTGAGCAGCGCCAGCACCTTGCGTGTGGCGACTTCGCCGCCACCGATGACCAGCACGGCGCGCCCCTGCAGGTTGGCGAACAACGGGAACAACGGCATCGGACACACTCCGAAAAGATGGCTCGCAGCAGCATGTTGCATGGCCCCATCGGGCCACGTCCATGCCTCGCTGCCGTCAATGCGTGTTTTGCTGGTCAACGATACCGAAAAGCCGATCGGCGAACTGCGCCAGCCACTGACGCGCGCCGGCTACCAGATGCTCGATGACGTGGCCTCGGTCGTTGCACTGCTGCATGCCGTGCAACGCCAGCAGCCGGATGTAGTGGTGATCGATGTGGATTCGCCTTCCCGCGATACCTTGGAGCAGCTGTCGATGTTGCATGCGCACGCGCCGCGGCCGGTGGTGATGTTCTTTGGGGATGGCGACGATGCGTTGATTCATGCAGCGGTCGGCGCGGGGGTGACGGCGTATGTGGTGGATGGTCTGGCGCCCGCGCGGTTGCGCCCATCGTGCAGGTGGCGCTGGCCCGTTTTGCGCAGGAAAGCAGCAGGCGCTGCAGGACCGCAAGCAGATCGACCGCGCGAAGGGCTTGCTGATGGAAAAACGTGGCCTGAGCGAGGCCGATGCTTATGCGGCATTACGCCAGCAGGCGATGAAGCAGGGCGTCAAACTGACCGAAGTGGCGCGCCGTATCGTGGCCATGGCCGAATACAGCCGGGGTTGGGTCGTGCTGCATGCCGCCTGCGAACGCGCGCCCGATGCCATGTGGATGGATCGCCTGGTCGCCGCGTTGCATCTGCCGGCCGGCGCGGATGTGCTGGAGTACTGCGACCTGCGCCGCGGGCCGATGCGCCGCGTTGGCTGGCGCATGCACGACGGGCATCGCCATATCGACGGCGTGCTGCTGACGGCCGCGCAACCCAGCGACGCCAATCGATCGTTGCTTGCGACCGCATTGGCTGGCAAGCCGTGGCGTGGTGCGCGGCTGTCGGTCTTCACGCATACCCACAGCGCCTGGCGATCCGATCGTGTGCACCTGCATGCATGTCTCGGCCGCAGCGATGCACGACGCCATCGACGACGGCGCCACGTTGCACAACTCAAACAACGTGGCGGATGCCGTTCGACACCGCAGGAGTTCATC
The DNA here is from genome assembly GCF_000961215.1 of Xanthomonas citri pv. citri. Taxonomy (NCBI): domain Bacteria; kingdom Pseudomonadati; phylum Pseudomonadota; class Gammaproteobacteria; order Lysobacterales; family Lysobacteraceae; genus Xanthomonas; species Xanthomonas citri. The sequence continues at coordinate 2,517,199 of NZ_CP008998.1, read as the reverse complement.
TGCCGGCTGATGCGTCGCTACGCGTTGCAGGGCCGGCGCGTGGTGCGCGTGAAAGGGGACGATGCGCTGCTGTTCGGCCACGCTGGCGAAGAGATCGCCTTCCTGCGTCGTGCCGGTGTCGGTGTGCAGGTGATCGACGGCGTGAGTGCGGCATTCGCTGCGGTGGCCGCACTGGACGTCTCGCTGACCCATCGCAGCCACTGCCACGGCATCACCTTCGTCACCGCGCACACGCACGACCACGGCGAGCCGAACTGGGGCGCGCTTGCGGCCAGCGGCACGACGCTGGGTATCTACATGGGCCTGCGCCGCGCAGATGCGCTGGCCGCTGCATTGCTGGCCGGCACACCCGCCGCCATCGTGCAGGCCGCCACGCGGCCGGAGCAGCAACGTCGCCTCACCGCCCTGGGCGACCTTGGGACGACAGCCGCCGCGCTGCCACCGGGTCTGCCCACCTTGTTGCTGGTGGGCGATGCTTTGTCCGAAGCTGCTGCAGCGTGCGACGACCGCGATGGGCCGATGGCGGTGCAGGCAGTGGGGTGGGGACAGCACACCACCGATGACGCGGCTGCAGGGCAGGGCCACTCGGGCTCACGGTTTCCGTGTGACATGATGCGTGCGCATCCCGAAGACTCCTTGCCGAGCCTCTGGGCCAGCCGCATCCGCGCGTGGACGGCATGCATGCGTAATGGTTACGGCCTAGTGTCGACGTCGGCCGGTGGTACCGGCCTGCACACAACCGCAAAGTCTTTCGCAGGGTGTATCGACGTGGCGACTGAAGGCGCGTCAGTGCGCGTCCAGATCCGTGCGCAGTTATGTGTGCGTGCATTGCCTGTTTCGACCTGTGGCTGCGCCGCTGTCTGAGCTGCCCGTAGCGAATCGGCCGAGCGATCTGCGGTATCGACAGCACGCGCCTTGCGAGGCGCGGCGCACGCCGTCACCGAGGCGATGGCCTCATGCAGGCGATCTGGTGGGCCAAACGCTGACGGCTGATTCCTCGCCGTGCGTGGCAATCAGACTACGCGAGATCGGAACACGCCTGCAGTAGCGGCGGGCGGTTGATCCAGGCACCGCAGCTGATCCTGCGACGCCTGCGCAATCTCTCTAGCGGCTGCAGACCGCAGCTGCGCCCCGTGATAGCGCTATCCACCTAGGAGGTAGGCCGAATCGTCCGGCGATGGGAAGGTGTGCAAGATTTGCACAGCGAGCGCAGCCGTTTTTTCCTGCATCCATCCGCAGTGCACCGTGGGGCCTGCCTTTTGAGGTTGGCACGAATGTTGCGGTTAGCCCATCACCCAGGCGTAACCGAAGCATCGAGAGGAGGCACAGTGGAAGACGGACAAAACACGACCCGTAGCCGGCGCGGCTTTGCCGCATTGGATCCGGAGAAGCGCCGCCTGTTGGCGAGTAGCGGTGGCAAGGCCGCGCATGCCAGCGGCAATGCGCACGAATTTACTAGCGACGAAGCGCGCGAAGCTGGCCGTAAGGGCGGCCAGGCCGTGAGCCGCGATCGCGACCACATGTCGCGCATCGGCAGCAAGGGCGGGCGTTCCAAGCAGGCCAAGCCGCAGGAAGAATCCGCTTAATCCAGCCATCGGCGTGCTATGGTGCGCCGGTTCGGGAGCGAGTCTTGCCGGAGGTTGGACACAGGCGCTACGCCCATGCGGCCGAGCGCCTGTGCTGTTTTTGGTCGAAGCAAACCGATTGGTGCACGCGATGAGGCACAATCGATTGCAAATTTTTGCACGCAATCATCGTGCGTGATGTTCTGTGCACCTTGAAAGATCCACGAGCGCCTGCTGTGCAATGCATCGAGCGCAGGCGAGAAATTTTTGCAGTCGTGCATGACGTCCGACATCGATTGCATGGAAAAATTTCACTCCAGCCATGCTGCAGCTCCTAACCTCGGCAGGATTTGCAGCCCTCTGGATTGCGGGCTCACCGCACCGCCGCAGCATGCATAGTCCCCGCGACCGGTAGCCGGACGCATTCGACCTCAGGTGGTCCGCGCGGTCAGCGGCGCAGCGTTGTATGCGGGTCCCGAGAGATCGCCGGGAAAGGTCCTCAGTTTGTTGTGACCGCATCTAAACAGTCTGTGGATGGCGGGGTCGCAGTCCCTCCACGCCATGTCTATGGCACGTAGACGGCGCACGCAGCGTTCACTTGGAACAGTCACATCTTTCATCCGCGCCGCTGCAGGCTGGACATATCGCAAACAAACAGGAGAACCCCATGGCCGAACCCCAAGAAAACCTGATGGACTGGCTGCGCGATGCGCATGCAATGGAGCAGCAGGCCGAGCAGATGCTCAAGGCCCAGGCCGCACGCATCGAGCACTACCCCCAGCTCAAAGCCCGCATCGAGCAGCATCTGGAAGAGACGCTGGGGCAACAGCGCTTGGTCGAGTCGTGTATCGAGCGCCTGGGCGGTTCGCCGTCGATCATCAAGGACGCCATGGGCAAGATGGCCGCATTCGGGCAGGCGATGGGCGGCATGACCACCTCCGACGAAATCGTCAAGGGCGCGATGGCCAGCTACGTGTTCGAGAACCTGGAGATCGCCACCTACACCGCGTTGCTGGGTGCCGCCAAGACGGTGGGCGATACCGAAACGCAGCGCGTGTGCGAGCAGATCCTGCCCCAGGAGCAGGCCATGGCCGACTGGCTGCTGGCGCATCTGCCGGAGTTGACTGAAGAGTTCCTGGTCCGCGACGCCACCCCAGGGGTCACCGCAAAGAAGTAAACGTCAGCTGCGCAGGTTTCATCGGCCCCGCAGTGCGGGGCCTTTTTGCTTCTGCGTCCAGAGCGCTTACCCTTGGCGCCTTCCTCGCACCGATACCTGCAATGACGACCAACCTAACGTATCCGATCGGCACGCCCGGGCAACCGTGGGGCGAGCCGGAACGCGCCATGTGGCGCGCACGCCAGCTGCAGCAGCGCAGTTATGCGGACGATGTCGTGCAGCAGATCGCAACACTGGCCGAGCAGTACCAGCGCGTGCAGTACGGCACCATTGCCCATGCGCAAGGGGAGTATCCCCTGCTGGCACTACGCAGCGCGCAGTGGGACGACAGCCTGCAATGCGTGTTGGTCACTGGAGGCGTACACGGCTACGAAACCAGTGGCGTGCAAGGTGCGCTGCAATTTCTGCAGCAGCGTGCTTTCGACTACGCAGGCAGATGCAATCTACTGGTGGCGCCGTGCATCAATCCCTGGGGTTATGAGCGCATCCAGCGTTGGAATGCCGATGCAGTGGATCCGAATCGCGCGTTTCGCAACAACAGCCCGGCCGAAGAGTCGGCTGCGCTGATGCGGGTGGTGGCTGCGACTTCCGGACGAATGCTGGTGCATATCGACCTGCACGAAACCACCGATAGCGACGAGAGCGAGTTTCGCCCCGCGTTGGCGGCGCGCGACGGTGCGGTGTTTGTGCCGGGGAGCATTCCGGACGGGTTTTATCTGGTCGGCGACAGTGAAGATCCGCAGCCCGCCTTCCAGCAGGCGGTGATCGCGGCGGTGGCCGAGGTGACGCATATCGCGCCCGCCGATGCGGATGGGCGGCTTATCGGTGCATCGGTGGTGGGGCACGGGGTCATCAATTATCCGGTGCGGCGACTGGGCCTGTGCGCCGGCGTCACCGATGCGCGGTATCGCACGACCACCGAGGTCTATCCGGATAGCCCGCGCGCCACACCCGACCAATGCAATGCTGCGCAGGTCGCGGCAATTTGCGCGGCAATCGACTACGCATTGGCGCAGCACTGAGGGCAGGGCACTTAGAGCGGCTGACAAAACGATTGTGCAGCCGCCAGGCGGGCGCGGCCGGTGCTCGGAGTCGGCATGGACCACGCGTACACTCCGGTTCCTCCGCGCCGTCCGCACCCACCTGGCGACTGCTCGCTACGGTTTGTTAGCCGCTCTTAGGCGCGTGAACCGCAGGGTTGGCCGGCAAATATCTATACGCCGAGTACAGCCATTGCTCGCGTGCGGATTTCGGTCTGGGTTCTGCGGCGACGTCGCATGATGCGACGCGTCTGCACGGCCGCGCATCGTCGCAGCACGGACTGGCGCGTTGCCTGCATGGCGAACAGAGGACGCGCCGCACGCACGCGGCCTTGCGCGTACAGCACGTAAACTTCGCTTTCATAAGTCGCAGGAGCGCAGATCCATGCAACACGATGCATTCCATGGCGCACGCAGGCGCGTGTTGGCTGGCGTGGTCGGGATGACGCTCAGTGGTGGCGCGTGTGCACAACAGACCAACCCGAGGAACACCATGGCGCAGGACAGCAGCTGGCACGCAGGAACCTGGCTCAACCGGCCGAAGACACTCGCGATCAACGGCGACACGTTGGATGTGGTGACCGACCAGGCGACCGACTTCTGGCGCAAGACGCACTACGGATTCACCCGCGACAGCGGGCACTTTCTGGGCATCAGGGCCGGCGCAGGCTTCACCGCGCAGCTGCGTGCGCGCGCGCAGTACGAAGCCTTGTACGATCAGGCCGGCATCATGGTGCGCGTTGACGAGCAGCACTGGGTCAAGGCCGGGATCGAACTCAGCGACGGGCGTGCCATGCTCAGCAGCGTGTTGACCAACCCGGTATCGGATTGGGCAACTGGTCCTTACGAAGCCGACCCCAAGGATTTCTGGATCCGTGCCACGGTTGCCGACGGTGTGCTACGCCTGCAGGTCTCTGCGGACGGCCGTCGCTGGCCGTTGGTGCGGCTGTGCCCATTCCCGCCAGCAAGCGTCTATCTGGTCGGGCCGATGTGCTGTACGCCCGAGCGCGCCGGGCTGAAGGTGCGGTTCTCCGATTGGGCACTGAGTGCGCCGCTAGCCAAGGACCTGCACGATCTCAGTTGAGCGGGGCTTTGCTGCATTGCAGGCAAGAGTTCGGACGTGCATCGCATCACAAGGCATCGCGCATGCAACCGCACAGCGGCGCGGTGCGATTGCCTGCCCGGCAGGCTCCGCGCGCCGCCGCGGCTTTACGGCAGGCGCCGCAGCGCCGCGGTTTGTTTGACGTAATCGGCCACCAGGTGCGCTTCCATGGGTTTGGCCAGCAGATACCCCTGCGCCTCGTCGCATCCCCAACTCCGCAGCAAGGCGATCTCATCGGCGTGCTCGATGCCCTCGGCCACGGTGCGATAACCCAATGCGTTGGCCAGGCGCACTACCGCCTCGGCGCGCATCTGCATGCCGGTTTTGGTGGCGATGCCAGTCACCAGCGACCGGTCCAGCTTGAGCACATTGACCGGCAACTCGGTGAGATAGCCGAAATTGCTATAACCGGTGCCGAAATCGTCGATGGCCACGCTCACGCCTGCATCGCGCAACGCCCGCAGCCGCGGCACCGCTTCGACATTGCTGCGCAGCCAGCGGCCTTCGGTGATCTCCAGCTCGATGCATGTGGTGGGAATCGCCAGATCCTTGCAGCGGTTGATCACATCGGCTGCCAGATTGATGTTGCCGAAATCGCGCGAGGACAGGTTGATGGACATGGAAAAATCCAAGCCCTGGGCACGCCACTTCGCCAGCTGTACCAAGGCGCTTTCGATCACCCAATTGGTGACCGTGCACATCAGTGCGGTTTTTTCGAAGAGCGGGATGAATTCGTCGGGACCGATCGGGCCCATGCTGGCGTGATTCCAGCGCAGCAACGCCTCGAAGCCGGTCACCGATAGGTCTTCAAGATCGATGCGCGGCTGGAACACCAGCCGGAAATCACCGGCATCCAGGGCCTGTTCGGCATCCAGTGCCAAGCGGTAGGAGCGTTGGATCGCATCGTCGTGCGAAGCGCTATACCAGCACACGATGGCATGGTTATTGATGGCATCGCCCAGCGCCACCAGGCCCTTGCGCATCACGTCGTTTGTGTCCGGCTGCTGCGGAGCAAAGCGCACCACACCGGCATGAAAGGTCAGCGACATCGGTACGCCGGCGGCATCCACCGGCTTGTGCAGCATGTCGCGCAGATCCAGCAGCAGGTCTTCCATCTCGTCCGGCGCGGAGTTGAGCAGGAAGAACGCAAAGCGCATCGAGGCCACGTGGTACACCGTGGCCTTGCCGCGCAAAGCGCGCGTCAACACATAGCTGGCGTGGCGAACCAATTCTTCCAACGGCTGCATGCCCAGCGCCTGGCGCGCCTCGTTGGCGGCCTGGGTATCGTAGACCTCAATAAATGCAGCAATGGTGGGCACGCTATGACTGCCGAAGGCGAGGGCGTCCAGATCCGATTGCAGCTGGCGCGTATTGAGCAAGCCGCTATGCGGTTCGCGCCTGCCTGCACCGAACTGCAATTCCAGTTGTGCGGCAGCCACGTTGGCGAACATCAGCAGTTGCTGGTGCTCCTGGCTCGCCAGCCGGCGCTCGCGTGTGTCGATCACGCACAGGGTGCCGGAAATACCTGTCTGCGGAGCACCCACCGGCACACAGGCGATAAAACGCGCAGGCAAGCCGGGGAAGGCGGCATCGCCCAGTTTGATTTGCGCAAGCGTTGCATGCTCGATCAACTCGGTCACGCCATTGGGCGCTGGCGGAACCTGCTTGCACAACTCCATGGCCTGCTCGACATGACTGCTGCTGATACCACGCGCTGCCAGCACGCGTAGGCGCCCGCCCTCGGTGATGGTCAGCGCAGCAGCCGGCGCAACCAGGGCATGGCAAAGCAATCGTGCGATTTGCTCGAGTGGCTCCATGCCACCCAGGTCGATCGGCACGCCTGACCAGTCGAAGTGGCGATCCTGCGGTTTGTCGTCCGGGGCTAGCGTCATGGCGTCAGGTTCCGTGTCGAAGATCACACTGCACCTCTACTAGAAACAAACCGGGGTCATCGATAGGTGATGAGGTCTGCACGATTCGTACATTCCCTATCAGCGTCTGGGTGGTTCCAAGCGGTAAACAAGCTGACAGCCCCGACAATAACTGCTGCCGCTACGCCTGAGATATACAAATATCGCACTCCTCCGTCGCTGTCGACTGGTGAAGTGGTCTTACTCATGAGAGCGAGCTCATAAATTGGCGGGACGTCTGCGAGTGCATGTATCGGACTTTTGCGACGCAGCAAGTTTCACTGAAAACGATTGTTATAAGGCAATGCAATGCCGGATCGTAATAACGCATCAGTCTGCTTTTAATAATCCAGCCTCATCCAATCTGTTCCCTTAAAAAATTCGGTAAGTTACTGTTTTGATCGTGAAGCAATTACTTCGGACATCGTGAGCTCTTACTGATGAGGTCGCGAAATGCAATTAACGGGCACGAGCAAATCAGTTCACAGAATCGGCGTGTGCCATGGATGAGTTCAAGCTTGGTGATATTCGACACAGTTTTAGGCTGATTGATTCGCCTATTAATCTAGCGTCGCAGTAACTCAGTATTGGTATTAACCGCGCTCTTCCTTGTATAGGGGCTTCTGTCTACCGGCCTTACTGTTGAACTGGCCTGGATTATTTAAACCGGATCTACCGTCATTCCAATCCCGTCTTTGGAGGCGCGTGCATGGGTGCGCGCTGGTCTCTGCTCGGCAATCAGGGGGAATTCAAATGAATCGTGCATTTGCGCTGGTCTGGAACGCAGCCATTGGCAATTGGGTGGTGACGCATGAATTGGTGCGTCGGCGTCGCAAGCCTGGCTCTACCCGTCGTCAATTGCCGGCCCTGGTGGTCCTTGCGGTGGGGGCCGCCGCACCGATGCTGGCCTGGGCCGCATGCACGCCGGCCGTCCCCGCGGCAGGCGCAACGGTCACCTGCTCGGGTACGCCGGTCACCAGTAACAGCTTTTCCAGTAGCGCCAACAACCTGACCGTGAATGTCGCCTCCGGCAGCCAGATGACCGCAGGCTTGTTGGGCGGCACCGCCATTGCCCTGAGCGGTACCAATTCCACACTCAACAACGCCGGCACCATCGACCCTTCCGTGCTTGGACTGCTCTCGGTACTGAGCAGCGGCGTGACCATGGGCAATGCCAGCTCCACTGCAGTCACCGTCAACAATCTTGCCAGCGGCACGCTCTACGGCACTGGCGGCCTGCTCGGCGCCAATCTGCTCAATCTCGACGGCATGGCACTGGGGCTGACGTCGGCCAGCAACGGGACGGTGCAGATCAACAATGCCGGCGTGATCGATAGTCGCCCCTTGGCAGGGCTTTCGATTCTGGGGTCGGACACGCCGGTGATCGCGGTGACCGGTGGAGGCATCGTCAATGCGGTCAATACCGGCACCATCAACGGACGGGTGGGCTTTCAGAGTTCGGCCACCGGCAATACGTTCGTCAACTCGGGCACCATCAACGGCAGCGTTTCGATGGGGGCGGGCAGCACCAACAGCTTCACCGCAGTCACCGGTGGCAGCGTCAACAGCGCGGGAGGCCTTGCCCTGGAATTGCTCGGCCCCGGCGGTTTGCTGAGCTTCGCGCAAACCGGTGTGGTGGATGGAGGCCTGGGCGGAAACAACACGCTGATCCTGCAAAATTCTGCGGTCGGTACCGGCAGCGGCAGCACCGGCACCGGGACGTTGAGCACTGCGCAATACATCAATTTCGGCAATTTGCGCGTCAATAGCGGCACCTGGTCGGTGGGCGGCGCGAGCAACTTCGCCAACAGCGCGCTCAATGGCGGCGTGTTGCAGTTCGCCAATGCTGCGCAGTTGGGCAGTACCATCACCGCCAACGGCGGCACGCTCGAAGCCACGGCTGCGGGCCTGACCCTTGCGCCGAGCAATGGCGTTGCGCTTGGCGCGGGCGGCCTGACCGTACAGGGCACCAACAACCTGACCGTCGGCAGTGCAATCACCGGCACCGGTGCGTTGACCAAGACCGGCACCGGCGGACTGGCGCTGACCGGTACCGGCACGTTCAGCGGTGGCGTCAATCTGGTCAGTGGTGCGTTAACGGTGGGCACCAACAGCGCCTTGGGCACCGGCACGGTCACCGCATCCGGCGGCAGCGTATTGGCAGGTACCGCAGTGAACCTGGCCAATGCGTTTTCGCTGAGCAACACGGTTGGTATTGGAGGCGCAAACGCGCTGCGAATCGGAGGGACGGTCAGTGGCACCGGGACGCTCAACAAGGTTGGCGCCGGCACGCTGACCTTGGGCGGCAGCAATACCTACAGCGGTGGCACCACCCTGGGTGCCGGTAGCGTGCTGTTGGAGACCTCCGGTGCGCTCGGCACTGGCACGGTCACTGCGGCAGGCGGTTTGCTGGATAACACTGCACCGCTGACCTTGACCAACAACTTTGCGCTCACCAATACGCTGGGCCTGGGTACCAGCGGCAACGCATTGACCTTGAGCGGCACGCTGGCCGGCGTCGGCGGTGTCAATAAAACCGGCACCGGGACGCTTTCGCTCAGCGGCACCAATACCTACAGCGGCGGCACCACGCTCGCAGCGGGCACGCTGCAGCTGGGTACCGCGTCCGCGCTCGGCACGGGCGCATTGAATGTCACCGGCGCATCCAGCTTGAGTACCACTGCGCCATTGACGGTGACCAATGGCATCAGCCTTGCTGCGCCGTTGAACTGGACCGGCACACAAGCGCTCACGCTCAGCGGTGCCATCAACGGTGCCGGCAGTTTGATCAAGAGCGGCACCGGCGATCTCACGCTGACCAACGCCAACACCTACACCGGCGGCACCACGCTCAGCACCGGGCGGCTGGTGGTCGGTTCGAATGCGGCCCTGGGCACCGGCACGCTCACCGCCAGCGGTGGTGAGCTCGATGCCACGGCCGCGTCCACGCTGGGCAACGCGATCGCGCTGGCCGGAACCTTGGGCGTCGGCGGTAGCGGCAACGGTTTGAGTCTCACCGGCACCATCAGCGGCGCCGGCGCATTGAACAAACTCGGCGGCGGGACGCTGACGCTGGCTGGTCTGAATACCTACACCGGCGGCACCAGCCTCAACGCGGGCACCTTGCAGGTGGCCAGCGGCACCGCACTGGGCACCGGTGCGTTGAATGTCACTGGTTCTGCGACCTTGCAAAACACCGCCGCTGCCGCGCTGAGCAACGCAGTGACGCTGAGCACCGGTGCGCTGACCCTCAATGGCGCGCAAGCGTTGACCTTGGGCGGCGCCATCAGCGGTGCCGGCAGCCTGGTCAAGGCCTGCGGCGATCTCACGCTCAGCGGCAACAACACCTATACCGGTGGCACCGCGCTCAACACCGGCAGGCTCACGGTGGGCAGCAATACCGCGCTGGGTAGCGGGACCTTGACCGCGGCGGCCGGCACGACGTTGGACAGCGCAGCAGTGAGCACGCTCGCCAATGCAATTGCACTAGCAGGGCAGCTCACTGTGGGTGGCAGCAACGCGCTCACGCTGACCGGAGGCATCGGTGGCGCCGGCAGCCTGGACAAACTCGGCCCTGCCAGCTTGACCCTCAGCGGCAACAACAGCTATCTGGGCGGCACCCGTCTGACGGCAGGCAGTCTGATTCTGGGCAGCGATAGCGCACTCGGGGCGGGCAGCCTGAACGTGAGTGGCGGCCTGCTCGATAGCACCGCTGCACGCGTGGTGGCCAACAACGTGGTGCTGGATGCGGATCTGCAACTTGGCGGCAGCCAGGACCTGACCCTCACTGGTGGCATCAGCGGCATCGGTGGCCTGATCAAAGACGGCGCTGCAGCGCTGACGCTGACCGGCGCGAACACCTTCGCTGGCGGTATGGATCTCAACGCGGGTCGCTTGTCGATCGGCAGCGGCGCGGCACTGGGCAGCGGTGCGTTGACCGCAGCCGGCGGCACGCAACTGCAGGCCACCGCGGCAACCACGCTTGGCAACGATGTGGTGCTGAATGGTGCGTTGTCGTTGATCGGCAACAACACCCTGGGCTTGACCGGCACCGTGAGCGGCACTGGCAGCCTGGTCAAGCAAGGCACCGGAGCGCTCACGCTCAACGGAAACAACAGTTACGCCGGCGGCACCGTGTTGAACGACGGCGCCCTGGTCGTGGGCAGCAATACCGCGCTCGGTAGCGGGGCACTCACTGCCGCCAACGGCACGCTGCTCACCGCAGCGGCTGCGGTGACCTTGCAGAACGCGCTCACCACCAACGGTGCGCTGACGATCGATGGACAAAACCTCACGCTCGACGGCGCGATCGATGGCGCCGGCAGCTTGATCAAGACAGGCGCGCAAGCACTGACCCTCAACGGCAACAACACCTGGAGCGGAGGGCTGCAATTGCAGAGCGGTTCGTTGCTGGTTGGCAGCAACACGGCGTTGGGCGCGGGCACCTTGACCGCCGCAGGCGGTACCGCACTGGATGCAAGCACCGCCGTGGCGCTGGGCAATGCAGTCGCCTTGAATGGCACGTTGACCCTGCCACGCACGCAGGATATTGCGCTCAACGGCGTGGTCAGCGGCATCGGTGGCATCGATAAGCAGGGCAACGCCACCTTGACGTTGAGCAACGCCAATACCTTCACCGGCGGCGTTGCGCTGGACGCAGGCAGGCTGGTGCTTGGGAACAATGCGGCGCTTGGCGCGGGTGACGTGCTGGTCAACGGCCCTGCCGAACTGGATGCCACTGCCGCGTTGACGGTAGGCAACAACGTCGTGTTGAACGATCAACTGACGCTGGTCGGCAGCAACGATCTGGCCTTGAACGGCAGCATCGGCGGCACCGGCAGCCTGATCAAGAATGGCGCCACCACACTGTCGCTCACTGCCAACAACAGCTACAGCGGCGGCACCAGCCTGACCGCAGGCACCATCGCGGTGGGAGCCGACAATGCGCTCGGTACCGGCGGCCTGTCGGTGCTCGGCAATTCGGTATTGAGCAATGCCGTCGCCGTGGCGCTAGGCAACGATATCGCGCTGGGCGCCGCGCTCACCGTGGATAACGCCGCAGACATGCTGGCCAGCGGTGCCATCAGCGGAAGCGGAAGCCTGATCAAGACCGGCCTCGGCACGCTGACCTTGAGCGGCAACAACAGCTACACCGGCCCGCTGGCGATCCAGGCCGGTACCGTCGTGGCCAGCACTTCGGCCTCATTGGGCAACGCCAGCACTGTCGATGTCGCGGCAGGCGCGCTGTTGAATCTGGCCAACGGCGGCCTGATCAACGCGCTCAGCGGTGCGGGCGACGTCGATACCGCTACCGGCGCCACGCTGCAATTGGGCGGCGGCGATTTCGCCGGCAGCCTGGGAGGTGGCGGCAACCTGGACAAGGTGGGGACCGGCACCGTGCGTTTGCTCGGTAGCAGTGCGATCGGTGGCAGCACGCAGGTCAGTGCGGGCACGCTCGATGTGGTCGGCAGTCTCGGCACCAGCGTCTTGAACGTTGCATCGGGCGGCACGCTGACCGGCACCGGCGCCGCCGGTAACGTGGGTGCGGCGGTCACCGTCAGCGATGGCGGCAGGCTCGCACTCACCAGCGGTTCGTCGTTGAGCGTGGGCGCGTTGACGCTGGCACCCGGCGCATTCGTCGATGTGGCATTGGCCGCGCCAAGCGCAACCCGCTTGCTGGCCGTCAATGGCGATCTCACCCTGGACGGTACGCTCAACATCACCGATCTCGGCGGCTTCGGCACCGGCGTGTATCGCTTGATCGACTACACCGGCGCGCTCACCAATAACGGCATGCTGATCGGCCTGTTTCCGGGCAGCGTGGACATCAGCCAGCTCGCCCTGCAGACCGCCATCGGTCAGCAACTCAATCTTGTGGTGACCGCGCCGGGCAGCATCGTGCAGTTCTGGGATGGTGTGCAGACCACGGCCAATGGCACTGTCGATGGCGGCGCCGGCACCTGGGGTGCGGCCACCAACTGGACCGGCCAGGACGGTAGCGCCAACAGCACGTGGCAAGGCGACTTCGCAGTGTTTTCCGGTACGGCGGGCACGGTGGGCGTGCAGGGCACGCAGAACATCGGCGGCTTGCAGTTCGTGACCGATGGATATCAGCTGACCGATGCCGGCGCGGGTGCACTGGCGGTAATCGACCCGTTGACCGCCATCCGCGTCGACCCGGGTGCCACGGCGAGCATCGATGTGGCCATCACCGGCACCGGCGGCGTGCAGAAACTCGACACCGGCACGCTGGTGCTGAGTGGTCCCAACACCTACACCGGTGGCACCGCGCTCGGCGGTGGCAGCCTGGTGTTGGGCAATGCGCAAGCGCTGGGCACCGGCACGCTGACCGCCGCAGCGGGCACCACGCTCGATACCAACCAAGCGTTGGCGATCGGCAACGCGGTGGTGCTCGATGGTGCGTTGACCGTGCCCGGCAGCAACAATCTGGCACTGACCGGCGCCATCAGCGGTGCCGGCAGCTTGATCAAGAACGGCACCTCCACGCTCACGCTGGATGGCAGCAACAGCTATCTCGGCGGCAGCGTGTTGAATGCCGGCACGCTGGCGGTGGGCAACAACGCCGCACTCGGCACAGGCAGCCTGTCGGTGCTGGGCGACGCGACGTTGATCAATGCCATCGCCCTGGCCCTGGGAAACAACGTCAACCTGGGCGCCAACCTGACCATCGCCAGTGCGGATGATCTGGCGTTGACCGGCGTGCTCAGTGGCGCGGGCGCGCTGACCAAGACGGGCCTGGGTACCTTGACCTTGTCTGGCAGCAACCTGTTCAGTGGCCCGGTGTCGGTGCAGGGCGGCGTGCTTGCCACCACCGCCACCGGCACGTTGGGGACGACCGCCAGCGTGGATGTTGCGGCAGGGGCAGGGCTGTCGCTCGGCAGCAATACCGCGTTGAGCAGCCTGACCGGCCTGGGCAATGTCGCGATCCAGGGTGGCAGCACCTTGCAACTGGGCGTTGGCAACGTCAGCAGCACCTTCGCAGGTGGGTTGAACGACGCCGGCAATCTTGAAAAAGTCGGCACCGGCAACGTGCAGCTCACCGGCACCAGCGCGATCGGCGGCACCACGCAGATCACGGCGGGCACGCTGGATGTGGACGGCACGCTGGGCAGTGCCGGTGGCGTCACCGTGGGCACCGGCGGCACGTTGAGCGGCAGCGGCGTGGTCAACGCCGCGGTCACGGTAAATGACGGTGGCCGCCTGGTGGTGACCAGCGGTGCGCTGCTGACCACCGGCAGCCTGAGCATGGCGTCCAATGCCACGCTCGATGCGTTCCTGGGAATTCCCAGCCAGACCGGGGTACTTGCGGTCAACGGCGACCTCACGCTGGGGGGCACGCTCAACATCACCGACATCGGCGGCTTCGGCACTGGCGTGTATCGCCTGATCGATTACACCGGCACCTTGACCAACAATGGCATGGGTTTCGGCACACTGCCGGGCACGGTCGATCCCACCCAGCTCACGCTGCAGACCTCGTTGGCGCAGCAGGTCAATGTGGTGTTGTTGGCTTCTGGCAGCAACGTGCAGTTCTGGGATGGCGCGCAGACCGTCGCCAACGGCAGCGCCGATGGCGGCACCGGCGTGTGGACCGCCGGCGCCACCAATTGGACGTCGGTCGATGGGCTGACCAACAGCGATTGGCAGAACAGCTTTGCGGTCTTCGCAGGCGCCGCGGGCAACGTGGGCGTGCAAGGCACCCAGGGCATCACCGGCATGCAATTCATCACCGATGGCTATGTGCTGAGCGATGCAGGCGGTGGCGCATTGAGCGCCAATGCAGCGAACACCATCATCCGTGTCGACCCCGGCGTGACCGGCACCATCGATGTCGCCATCGGCGGCACCGGCACCCTGCAGAAGCTCGACACCGGCACGCTGGTACTGTCTGGCGCCAACACCTACACCGGCGGCACCGCGCTCGGCGGCGGCAGCCTGGTGTTGGGCAATGCGCAAGCGCTGGGCGCCGGCACGCTGACTGCCGCAGCGGGCACCACGCTCGATACCAACCAAGCATTGGCGCTCGGCAACGCGGTGGTGCTCGATGGCGCGCTGACGCTGCCGGGCAGCAACGATCTGGCATTGACCGGTGCGATCAGCGGTGCAGGCAGCTTGATCAAGAACGGCACGTCCACGCTCACGCTCAGCGGCAACAACAGCTATGCCGGGGGCACGGTGCTCAGCGATGGCAGCTTGGCGGTGTCCGGCAACAGCGCCCTGGGGAGCGGCACCTTGTCGGTCACCGGCGATTCGGTGCTGAGCAATGCGGTTGCCGCGGCATTGGGCAACGCGGTCACGCTGGGCGCGGCGCTTACCGTCGACAACCCGGCCGACCTCACGCTTGCCGGCAACATCAGCGGTAGCGGGACCTTGATCAAGACCAACACCGGCGTGCTGACGCTCGACGGCAACAATATTTACAGTGGTGGCACCACGATCGCCGCCGGCACGCTGGTGGGCGATAGCGCAAGCCTGCAAGGCGCCATCGTCGATAACGCAACCTTGGCGTTCAACCAGGTGGCCGATGGCGTGTTTACCGGTTCGATCACCGGCACTGGCACTGTGATCAAGCAGGGTGCCGGCGCACTGCTGCTCAACGGCGCCAATGGCTACACCGGTGGCACCACCATTGCGGCCGGCACCCTGGTCGGCGACACCGCCAGCTTGCAGGGCGATATCACCAACAATGCAGCGTTGGTGTTCAACCAGGCCGCCGGCGGCGTGTATGCCGGCGCGGTCAGCGGTAGTGGCTCGCTGGAAAAGACTGGCAGTGGCGTGCTGCAATTGCTTGGCGCCAATACGTATACCGGCGGCACCGTCATCAGCGCCGGCAGCCTGGTCGGCAACACCACCAGCCTGCAGGGCGATGTGGTCGACAACGCGACGTTGATCTTCGATCAGGCCAGCGACGGCGCGTTCGCCGGCGTGGTCAGCGGCACCGGTAGCGTGATCAAGCAAGGCGCCGGCGCGTTGACCTTGGTGGCGCCCAACACCTATAGCGGCGGCACCACCATCGCCAGTGGCAGCCTGATCGGCACGACCGACAGCCTGCAGGGCAACATTGTCGACAACGCAGTGCTGGTGTTCGATCAGGCGACCGATGGGACCTACGCCGGCAACGTCACTGGCAGCGGCGTGCTGGTCAAGAACGGCACCGGTGCGCTCACCCTGGATGGCGTCAACGGTTACCTGGGCGGTACGACCGTCAACGCGGGCACGCTGGTTGGCAACACCGCCAGCCTGCAGGGCGACATCACCAACAACAGCACGCTGACCTTCCTGCAAAACAGTGCCGGCAGCTATGCAGGCAGATTGTTCGGTGTCGGTCGCTTCATCAAGCTGGGGACCGGCACGCTGTTGCTCACCGCCAACAGCAGCACTTTCACCGGCCCGACGGAGGTCAATGCCGGCACCCTGAGTGTCGGCAACCCCGCCAACCCGGGCGCCGCGCTGGGCGGACCGGTGACGGTGGGTCCGGGCGGCACGCTCACCGGCAGCGGCAGTGTGGGCAGCCTGGTGTCGTCGGGCACGGTCGCCATCGGCGGTGCCGGTGGCACCATCAGCGTCGGCGGCAACGCCACGTTTGCGCCAGGCTCTACGTTGCAGGTGACGCCCGGCGACGGCGGTGTGGTGACGCCGGTGACGGTCGGTGGCGCAGCCACCGTGGCCACCGGCACCACCCTGGCGTTGGTGCGTGCGACCGACCTGCCGCTGTTTACGGAGATTCCGGTGATCAGCGCCGGCGGTGGCCTAACCGGGCAGTTCACCAACGTCGTTTCCGACTACGCGTTTATCGAGCCGAATGTGAGCACCACCGCCACTGCGTTGTCGGTGACGTTCGGGCGCAATACGGTGGGCATGGTGGACGCGGTCACCACGCCGAACCAGCAGTCCGCTGCGGCGGCTGTGGACGGCCTGCCGAACACCAGCCCGATCTATCAGGCCGTCGTGCGCTTGCCCGACGACCCGGAAGCGGTGCGCACCGCGTTCGCCTCGCTGTCGGGCGAAAGCCATGCCAGCACCGCAACCGCGTTGCTGGACAGCCGCTTCCTCAACAGCGGCATCGGTAACCATCTGCGTGGCGACAGCCAGGACACGCTGGTCGGCGACACCACGGTGTGGATCACCGGGCGCAGCCTGCCCAACCGCGTCGATGGCGATGCCAATGCGGTGTCGGTACGTCGCGAGGACAACGGCGTGATGGCCGGTGCGGAACGTCGCTTCGGCGAACGCAGCGTGGTGGGCATTGCGGTCGGCAACCAGGATATCGAGAGCTGGTCGCGCGAATGGGGCGACCGTGCCGACGTGGACGGCACGCATGCCGGCGTGTATGGCTGGGCCGACTGGTCTGCGTTCTCGCTGCGAGGTGCGGTGGATTACGCCAGCTATCGCGTCGACAGCACGCGCCGGGTGATGTTGCCCGGCGTGCTCGAAGAGCGCCTGGATAGCAGCTACGACGCCACCGCGGTGACGGTGTCGGTGGAAGCGGCCTGGAATCTGCTTACCAACGGCGCGGTGTACAGCCCGTTCATCGCGGCCGATTACACCCGCCTGAAGACCGACGGTTTCACCGAACGCGGCGGAATTTCCGGGCTCTCGGTGGATAGTGCCAGCGACACCTTCAGTACCGCCACGCTGGGTATGCGTGGTCATTGGGACCTCGGCCAGAAGGCGGCGTTGTATGCGTCGGCAGGTTGGCGGCATGCCTTCGGCGACCGTTCCGTGCAGCGCTCGGCCGGCTTCGTCGGCACCGCCTCGGAGTTCTCGGTGCAAAGCGTCACCCTGGCCAAGAACGCGGCCATCGGCGAGCTGGGCGTGAGCCTGATCACCTCGCCCCGCAGCCGGCTGGCACTGTCGCTGCAAGGACTCAGCGGCGACGGGCAGACGGCGTACGGTGGTCAGGTGACCTGGGGAGTAAGCTTCTGAGCCTTGTCTTGCGGCGTGCTTGACACTGGAAATGAGAAAAACGCCCCGGATGCCGGGGCGTTTTTTTGCCTGCATTCCTGTGCCTGTCGCGCGCGTCGCAAGATGCGCACCGGAACATTCGTGTGCGTTGCGGTGACCAGGTCAATGCATGACATCGAGAGCCGAAAAAACGCTGCGTGGGTGCCGCTTCATGGCGCGCTGTCATCCGGGAGCACGCAGGCCGTCACGGCGGCGGGATGCCCGCCGATGGCGCGTGCGCGGGCATGCAGCACAGCACGCTCGCACACCGGTCACATCGCGCGCATCACAGCCCGATGCGTTCGGCCAGGCGCACCAGTTCGGCCAACGAGCCAGCCTGCATCTTGCGCATGGCTTGGCCACGCCGCACCTTCACGGTGATCTCGCTCAGATGCAGGCGCGCGGCAATCTGCTTGTTCAACAGGCCTTGCACCACCAATCGCGTGACATCCTGCTCGCCGCTACTCAGCGACTCCCAACGTGCACGCAGTTCTGCGGCGACCGCCTCGTTCTGGCGACGCACGCGGTCGCGGCGGATGCCGTCCTGAATCGCGTCCAGCAAGGCCTGATCGCGGAACGGTTTGGTCAGGAATTCGATCGCGCCGTTCTTCATCGCCTCCACGCTCATCGCGATATCGCCATGGCCGGTAATGAAGATGGTGGGCAGGGCGAAGCCGGAGTCGACCATGCGCCGATGGAACTCCATCCCGCTCTGGCCCGGCATCCGGATGTCGAGCACCAGGCAGGCGGGTGCCTCGTGCAACCGATGCGCGAGGAATTGATCGGTGGAACCGAACGCATAGACCTGCAAGCCGACCGAGGCGAACAGATCCTCCAGCGCGGCGCGCATCGAGGCATCGTCGTCGATGAGATACACCACCGGAGCCAGCTCGCTCATTGCCTGCGCTCCGTCGCGACCAAGGGGAAACGCAGGCCGAAGCGCGCGCCGCGTACACCGGCCGGCTCGGCCCAGATCTGCCCGCCGTTGGCTTCCATGATGGTGCGGCTGATGCTCAAGCCAATGCCCATGCCATCGTCCTTGGTGCTCCAGAATGCCTCGAACACATGCGCCAGTGCGTCGTCGGACAACCCCGGGCCGGTATCGTCGATGCACAGGCATGCCCACGCACCATCGATGTGCGAGCGTATTTGGATGCTGCGCGCCTCGTCCGGCAAGGTGGCCAGTGCCTCCACTGCGTTGAGCAACAGATTGCCGATGACCTGCTGGATCTGTACGCCATCGGCCAGCACCGCGGGCAGGGCAGGGTCCAGCTCCAGCGACAGCGCGATGCCATGACGCTCGGTTTCGCCACGGGTGAGGGCGATCATGTCGAGCACGGTGCGGTTCAGATCCAGCGGCTGGCGTTGGCTGGCTTCGCCACGCGCCAGCGCACGCATGCGCGCGATGATGGCGCTGGCGCGGCCGGCGTCGGCGAGCATGCGTTCCAGTGCGGCAGCGGCCTTGGCCAGGTTGGGCGGTTGCTGCGCCAACCAGCGCTGGCAGGCATTGCCACTGGTCACGATGGCGGCCAAGGGTTGATTGACTTCGTGCGCGATCGATGAGGCCAGCCCGCCCATGCTGCCGCTGCGGGTGAGCCGCAACAGCCGCGCCTGTGCGGCATGTGCGCTGGCCTTGGCCGCTTCCATCTGCACCGCCAGATACGTGGTGACCGCCACCACCACCGCGCTGATGCAGGAGTTGATCACGCCCACCCGGTAGCTGCCGGCCGGGGTGAGATGGAAGCTGAGCACGATCAGCACCAGGCAGGTGCCCGCCAACAGCACCACGCCCGTGCGCGTCAGCAGACGTACCGACAGCAGCACCACCAACGTATAGAACAAGGCAGCCGCCACCGCATAGTCGGTGAAGGTATCGGCCACGAAGATCGCCGCCATGCCCGCCACCAGCCCGACCATGCCAAGCAGGTCGGTACGCGTGGGTGGCGAGCGGAAGAGAGAGGTCATGCGCATGGCGGCGATTGTCTCAGCTGGCGGCGCCGCCGTTACGCAACCGGCGCTGGATGCAGCGCGTGATTCATGGAACCGCGGGCTTGGGCGTGCGGGCCGCTGGCGACCACCACGGCCCGCCACCCAGGGCCTGATACAGCGCCACGGTGTCGGTGTAGCGCGCGGCCTGTGCCTGGACCGTGGCGGCCTGCGTGCTCTGGTAGGCCTGCTGCGCCTGCAGCAGATCCGCCATGCCCACCGCACCAACCGCCTGTTGACGTCGCACCAGCGCCAGCGTGCGCTCCGCCAGCGCTTGCGCATCGGCACAGGCGTGCAGGCTCTGCGCGTCGCTCTGCAGCGCGGTGAGCGCGTTGGAAACCTCGCCAAATGCGTTCAACACCACGCTGCGGTACTGCGCCATGGCCTGCGTGTAGCCAGCTTCGGCCGCCCGTTGCTGATGCGCAAGTGCGCCGCCATGGAACAGTGGCTGCAGCAGGCCGCCGGCCACCGACCATTGCGTATTGCCGGCCGCGAACATGCGCCCGACACCGGATGCAGAGCCGCCGCTGGCCGCACTTAAGCTAATGGACGGCAAGCGCGCAGCCGCCGCCACGCCGATCAATGCGCTGGCAGCATGCGCCTGCGCTTCGGCGGCGCGGATGTCCGGGCGGCGATCGAGCAACCGCGAGGGCAACGATAACGGCAGTTGCGCCGGAAGCTGCAAGGTATCCAGCGT
This sequence comes from Xanthomonas citri pv. citri, assembly GCF_000961215.1. Lineage (NCBI taxonomy): Bacteria > Pseudomonadati > Pseudomonadota > Gammaproteobacteria > Lysobacterales > Lysobacteraceae > Xanthomonas > Xanthomonas citri. The sequence continues at coordinate 2,496,757 of NZ_CP008998.1, read as the reverse complement.
AAATGCCTCACCCGCAGCGTCGCCAGGCAGTTGCCCGCCCAGAATCGCGAGCAGGGTCCGTTGTTGTTCCAGCTGCTTTTCCAGTGCCGGCACCGCGGCCTGCGCCTGTGCCAGCGCAGTGCGTTGGGCCAGCACCTGCGCTGCGCCGAGTGCGCCAAGCGCCTGCTGGCGCGCGGTGAGCGTGCAGAGCTGCTTGGCGATGGCGACCTGCGCGCGCGCCGCATCCAGTTGCGCGCGCACGGCCGCTTCGCCGATGGCCGCGTTCACCACGTTGGCGGTGAGGCTCAGGTACGCCGCATCGCGCTGATCGCGCTGCGCCTGTGCCTGCGCACCCGCCGCTTCCACTTGCCGCCGCGTGCCGCCAAACACGTCCAGCGTATAGCTGACGCTGAGTTGGGCGGTGCGTAGCGCATACGGTGTGTCGATGCCGGCATCCGGCGCCGGCACCACCGAGTCGCGTTGCCGGCTGGCATCCACACGCAGATCCGCTTGCGGTCGCCAGGCACCGCGTTGCGCGGCCAGCGTCTGTTGCGCCTGGCGAAGCGCTGCGTCGGCGGCTTGCAGATCCGGATTGGCACGCAATGCCCGCTCCACCACAGCATTCAGTTGCGGCGAGCCGAATGCGCGCCACCAGGCGGCCGGCAGTTCCTGCCCAGGCTCGAACTCTTGCGCACCACCATGTGCTACGTCGGCGGCTGCGGTCGTTACCGGTAACGCGTTGGCGGTGTAGCGATCGGCAGCAGGCGCAGCGGGGCGCTGAAAGTCCGGTCCTACTGCGCAGGCGGCGAGCGATGCCGCCACGGCACTGGCGAGCAATGCGTTGCGAACGTCTGTCATGGTGTCGTCCCCTGACGGCCCTGGCGCGTTGCGACGAAGGCTTCCATCAGGTAGTACAGCGATGGCAACAACACCAAGGTGAGTAGCGTGGCGGTGACCAAGCCGCCAACCACCACCGTGGCCAAGGGGCGCTGCACATCGCTGCCCAGGCCAGTGGCGAGCATCGCCGGTGCCAGGCCGAGCGCTGCCACCGTCGCGGTCATCAGGACCGGACGCATGCGGCTCACCGCGCCGGCCACCACCGCCTCGCGCAAGGACATGCCCACGTCTTGGCGCAGCCGGTTGATCTGCGCGAGCATCAGCACCGCGTTCAGGACCGCGACCCCGAACAAGGCGATGAAACCTACCGCGCTGGAGACATTGAGCGTCATCCCGCGCAGATGCAGTGCAGCCAATCCGCCGATCATGGCCAGCGGCACGGCGGCAAGCACCAATGTCGGTTGGCGCAGGTTGCCGAACGCGCCGAACAGCAACACGAACATGATGCACAAGGTGGTCGGCAGCACCACCAGCAAGCGCGCCTGGGCGCGCTGCAGGTTCTCGAACTGGCCGCCCCACACCAGCTGCATGTGCTGCGGGTCCAGGTGCACTTGCCGCGCGAGCGTGGCCTGCGCATCGCTCAGAAAACTGGACAGATCGCGGCCGCGCACGTTGAGCCGCACGATGATGTTGCGCCGGCCCATCTCGCGCACGATCACGCTCTGGCCGCTGGTGGTCGCGATGTTGGCCACCGCCGAGAGCGGTATCTCGGCGCCGGCAGCGGTGCGCAGGCGCAACGCGCCAATGGCCTGCGGATCGTTGCGATACCGTTGCGGAAAGCGCACGGTAAGGTCGTAACTCTTCTGACCGAGATACATCTGCCCGATCGGGCTGCCGCCGATGCCGGTGGAAATCAGATCCGACACATCGGCCGCATTGATGCCATAGCGCGCTGCCGCCTCGCGGTCGAAACGCACCTGCAGGTTGGGCAGGGGCGGTTCTACATCCACGGCGATGTCCGCAGCCCCGGGCACCTTGTGCAAGGCGAAGGCCACCTGGTCGGCAACGCCGCGAACCTGCTGCAGATCGTCGCCGAACACCTTCACGGTCAGGTCGCTGTGCGCGCCGGAGAGCTTGTCCTGCACGCCGTCGATCATCGGCTGCATCATGCTCACCGTGTAACCGGGCATCCGTGCATAACGTGCGCCGAGCGCAGCGATCAATGCCTGCTTGTCCATGCCGGCGGGCCATTCCTTGTAGGGACGCAGGCCCACGCTCGCTTCGATATGCGAAGGCGTCCAGTAGTCGGTGCCGTCGTCGTTGCGCCCGGTCTGGGTGACCACGTACGACACCTCTGGAAATTCCAGCGTGGCCTTGCGTAAGGCATTGGCCATGGTGGCGGCCTTGTCCAGGGTGATGCCCGGCGGCATCTGCACCTGCAGCCAAAGCGATCCTTCATCGATGTAGGGCAAGAAGTCGCGGCCGATGCTGCCCCCCAACAATGCCAGCACGCACAGCGCCAGCGCGGCGCAAGCCAGCAGCCAACCGCGTCGGCCCACGCTGCGTTCCAGCACTGCGCGATAGCGCTGCCCAAGTTCTTCCAGTACGCGGTTGTGCAGCATCTTGCGCGGCTTGCGGAACGCCAGCCACGCCAGGCCAGGAATCAGTGCCAGCGCCACCAGCAGCGCACCGATCAAGGCCGCGCCCACCGCGTAGGCCATTGGCGAAAACAGCTTGTATTCGATGCGCTCGAATGCCAGCAGCGGCAGGTACGCACACCCGATCACCGCCATGCCGAAGAAGATGGGCCGCGCCACCTGCAGGGTGGCGTCGATGGCATCGCGCGCCGTCAATGCACGCTGGCTGTTTTCTTCGCGCAGGCGCAAGACGTTTTCCACCAGCACCACTGCGCCATCGACCAGGATGCCGAAGTCGATCGCGCCCAACGACAACAGATTGGCGGGAATCTTGAGGTGGTGCATGACGATGAAGGCGATCAACAACGACAGCGGGATGGTCAACGACACGATCGCCGCCGCGCGCGGGCTACCCAGGAAGATCAACAGCACCACGCACACCAGCAGCATGCCTTCGGTCAGCGTGGCACTCACCGTGTGCATTGTGGCGTCGATCAACGCGGTGCGATCCAGATACGGCACCACCTTGACGTCCTTGGGCAACGCGCTGTTGTTGAGTTCCTCCACGGCGCTGTGGATGCCTTGCAAGGCCACCGAGGGGTTACTGTCCTTGAGCAGCAACGCGATGCCTTCGATCGTGTCCGGGTTGCCGTCCTTGCCCAGAATGCCGCGTCGCTCGACATTGTCGTAGCGCACCTCGCCCAGGTCCTTGACCAGGACCGGCACGCCATTGCCGCTGCTCACCACCACGTTGCCGATGTCCTGCAACGAATGCAGCAGGCCGATGCCGCGGATCACGTAGCTTTGTTCGCCACGGTCCATCACGCTGCCGCCGCCATCGGCGTTGTTGCTGGTGATGGCGCTCTTGACCTGCTGCAGCGACACCCCGTACCGGGTCAAGCGGTCCGGCTCCAGCGCCAGCGAAAACTGCGTGGTAAGGCCGCCGAAGTTGGTCACATCGGCCACGCCTGGCACCTTCTGCAGGCGCGGAATCACCGTCCAAAATTGCAGATCGGACAGCTCGCGCAGGCTGCGTGTTTTCGATTCCAGCGTGTAGCGATAAATCTCGCCGGTGGGCGAGGTATATGGGTCGAGCCCGGGAATCGCGCCGTAGGGCAGGGTGACCGCCTGTATGCGTTCCAGCACGCGCTGCCGCGCGAAGTAGCCTTCCGTTCCATCGTCGAAGACGAGCGTGATCAACGAAAGAGCGAACAGGCTGCGCGAGCGCAACACATGCAGGCCGGGCGTGCCCATCAACGCACGTTCCAGCGGCACGGTGATCTGCTGTTCCACTTCTTCCGCACCCAGGCCCGGGACCTGCGTGACCACCTGCGAGGTGACATCGGCGATGTCCGGGTAAGCCTCCACCGGCAGCTGCGTCCAGCTCCATGTGCCGTATAACGCAATGAGTACGAAGACCAGCCAGACGATGCCGCGCCGCTGGAAGCAGGTGGTGGTGATCGCCTCAATCATTGAGCAAGGCTCCGTCCTTGATCACCACACGCTCGCCGGCCTTCAGGCCGGACAGGATCTCGGTATACCCATCCATCGCGCGGCCGGTGGCCACGATGCGCGAGCGATAAGCGAACGGCGCGGTTTCGATGAACACCCGCGTGTACAGTCCCATCTGCAAGAGCGCGCTGTCGGGCACCAGCAGGGCCTGTCGGGGACGCGAGTGGAACTGGGCGCGCGCAAACATGCCCGGCTTGAGCAGGCCATCGCGGTTCTCTAAGGCCACCCTGACTTTCAATGTGCGGGTGGCGGGGTCGAGCAAATCATCCAGGTGTTGCACCTGGCCGACGAAGCGTTGGGCTGGATAGGCCTCCAGGCTGGCAGTGACCGGCTGACCTTCGAAGACCTGGCCAATCTCGCGTTCCGGCACGCTGGCGGTGAGCCACACCTGCGAGATATCGGCCACCGTCATCAGTGACGCTGACGTGTCGTTCCAGAAGCCGCCCAGCGCAGCGCTCAGGTCCACCAAGCGGCCTGCAATGGGCGCACGCACGACATAGCGCCGGTGCGAGCTCGCCTGCGCAGCAACACCCAGCTGGGCCAGGCGATCGCTGGCCGCCCGTGCATCGTTCTGCGCGCTGTCGAAGGCCTGCTGCGCTGCCTGCAGATCGCGTGCAGCGGAAATGCTGTCCGCTGCCAGCGCCTTCTGCCGGGCAAGTTCCAGACGTGCCTGTTCCAGCGTGGCGCGCGCCTTGCCGGCATCGCTGTAGGCACTGGCAAGTTCGGCAGAATCCAGCACGCACAGCACATCGCCAGCACGCACGGTGTCGCCCAGGGTCTTGGGCAGTGCGACCACGCGCCCGGCCAACGGCGGCACGACCCGCACCAGCCGCTCGGGCAAGACCTCGATCACGGCCGGCATCTGCAGCAGCGGTGCGATGGGTTGGCTGCGCACCGCCTGCACGCGCAGGCTGGCACGCAAGGGCGAGTGCGCCGGCACCATCACCTGCATGTTGGTGTGGATCAGCAGCGGCGAGGGAGCGGCCGGCGGCGGCGTTGCTCCGCAGCCAGCGAGCAAGCTGCACACACAGGCAGCTGCCAGCGTAGAACGCGGGAAGGGGGACGGCATGCGATGACTCGAACGGGGAGAGGGAAGGCCTTGCACCCGCGGTCGGCGATGCGCGAACGCAGGGCGCGGTTGCATCGGCGAGGGATCTACGCTCGCTGCCGGCAGCGGCGTCCATCGGCATCGCCTGGCACCCATGGCGCATCGCCACAGGTGTGAGGTTGCGCGCCAGCCATCGGGGCTGGGGCAGTTGCAACGCGTGCTGCAGCCGCGTCGATGGCGTGCATGGTGCCAGCCGTCAGTGCGCGAAACCAGGGGTTTTTGGGCGTTTTCGCCAGTCCATGGACATCGCATCGATATACCTTCGTATCGCCTGCGCGCGGTCGGCACGCAGGACGCCGTGTCAGCCAAGCGCTTGGCAGTTCGGCATTCGCATGCGGCCGTCAACGAAAAGGCCCCGGACATGCCGGGGCCTTTCTTCTATCTGTCGCGCAGCCGTGGGCGCGACATCATCACGTGCGTCACCTGCAGCACCGCTGCATCGGCTGCGATCAGAACTGCCAGCGCAGGCCGACGTTGGCATTGATGCTGTTGGTGTCCGAACGACCGCGCTCGGCACCCACGTTGCCGTAGATGGAGAACGCATCGTTGAGCTGGTAACGCAGGCCGACCGAGGCGCGCAGCGACTGCTTGGACACCGGCTCGCCGGCGACATTGAAACGCGCTTCCGGCAAGCCGGTGAACCACGCCGAGAAGTCGGAATTCGGGTTGCCCAGCAGCGAGCGATACGCCACCAGACCATCGAAGCCCCATTTGCCGCGTGCCAGATGGCCACGCACACCCACCTCGCCATAGCCTGCGCGCAGGGTGTCGCTGTTCGCGCTCAAGCCCAGACCCGTGACCGAGGCTTCGCTGAAGGCATCCTGGGTCTGGCTCACCACACCGGCGGCCACGAACGGCGACAACCCGGCCTGCGGCATCAGGCCGATTTCCGCGCGTGCCGACCAGTTGGTGTCGTGGCGACGGTCCTGCAGGCGCTCGCCGATGCTGCCGGCCTGCACGTTGCGCTCGGTTTCGACGTTGCTCATGCCGTACGAACCGGTCGCCGACAGATACGCCCGGCCGATCGGCTGGTACAGGTAGGCGGTCATCGCATACCGGTCCGAGCGCAGTCGGCTCGAAGACGCCGCGATGTGCGCACGGTCCTGGCCGGAGGTCACGGCCGCACCGACGATGGTGCCGGCGTTGCCCATCGGCAGATCCACGCCGAAGGTGGTGGCCTGCTGGGTGTAATCGGCCGAATCGAAACCGCTACGGCCCAGATCGCCGTCCAGGTAGCTGCCCTGCATCCAGGTGGTCAGCGTGGTGGTATCGGCCAGGTAGGGCAGGCGGTCGGCGGCGACACGTGCGTCGTTGAGCGCAGACTGGAAGCCCAGCGTACGCTCGATGCCGTGCACCTGGCCGGTCAGGGTCGGCAGCGATGCAGCAACCTGCGCATCGGATGCTGCAATCAGCGAACCGGTGGCGCTGATCAGGCCGCCCAGGTTGTCGGTGTCGCCCGAGGCGACCCGCGTATCCAGCACCTTGACCAGCGCGTCGGCCTGGTTCGCACCGTTGACCACCGACTGCGGCGCACCGGCCGCCTGTGCGCTGGCCGCGGAGGCATTGCGGGTCAGGGTCGCGGTGACGGTGGTCGGGTCGTAAGACAGTGCCGCGGTCCAGAAGAAATTGTTGGCGTACTGCACGCGGTCGAACGTGCCTTGCAGGACGCCCGCCTTGACGATCTTCTCGGTGCTGCCGACGGTGTAGCCGGCCGCCTCCGGCAGCAACAGCAGATTGCCCTTCAGGCTGGCCTGGCCGGTGACGGCGAGGCCTTTGCCCAGTTCGATGGCCGTGGTGCCGGTCGCGTTGACCAGGCTGTAGTTGCCGTTGACGACACCGCCGCGCGATTCGAAGGTGGCCGAATTGGCCACCAGAAGATCCGAACGCAGGCTGCCGGTGAGCGACAGCACGCCATCCTGAATCGTGGTGCCGCCGCTATAGGTATTGGTGCCGCTCAGGGTGAGCTTGCCTGCGCCGCTCTTGGTCAGGCTGCCCGCGCCGGAGATGTCGTTGCTGAAGGTGCTGTCGTAGCCAGCGGTCACATTGGCCGCCCAGTTGCTTGCGAACTGGCCCGGGCCCTTGATCGCCTTGGCCGCATTGACCAGGCCCCAGCCGTACAGCGCGTCCACGCCCGGGTCGCCCAGGTCGGTGGCGGTGGTCAGCAGGGTTTGCTGCAGGTTGGAAGCGCTCATCCACGGATACACGCCCAGCACCTGCGCAGCGACACCGCTGACGGCGGCGGTGGAGAACGAGGTGCCGGCAATCTGGCCCTGCAATTCGGTGCCGGCCAGGGCCGGGGCGGTATAGCTGCCCGGCGCGACCAGGCACCACTGCGCAGCGGCGCCGCAATGATTGGAATAGCTGGTCAGGCCGGCGGCATTGCCGGCGCTATCGATATTGATCGCACCGACGGCCAGCCAGTTGTTGCGCACGCTGGCTTCCTGCACCGGCGTTGCGGCCGGGTAGGAGGCTTCTGCCGCCCCTTCGTTGCCAGTGGAGGCCACGATCAGCGCATCGGCCTGCACCAACGGGGTCAGTGCGTACTTCCAGGCCAGCGCAGCGTTGGCACTGGCGGCGGCATCGGGGTAGGAGGCACCGATGGAAAGGTTGGCGATCCGCACGCCGGCCGCGGCCAGGTCCACCGCCGCGCGACGGGTCTGCTGCGTGCCGCAGGAATTTTCGGCGCAGATGCGCGCGTAGAACAGGTCCGCATCCGGCGCGACGCCACCGGCAAAGCCGTCCTGCGCGGAGCCCAGCACCAGCGCAGACACAATCGTGCCATGGCCGCGCAGGGCATTGGCCGACGATTCGGGCGTGCCCGGGCTGGCGGTGTAATCGTTGAAGCTGTCGACCTTGCCGCTGATCGGCGCGTAGCTCGGCACCAGGTTGTCGTCCAGCACCGCCAGCTTCACGCCCTGGCCACGCGCGCCAGCCTGCTGCGCCAGATCCGCATTGGTCGGCACCAGCAGATTGCTGCCCACGCCCTGGTAGCGTGGCGGGGCCGGCGTCGGTGCGGGTGCGGGCGCGGGCAGCGGATCCGCTGCCGGCGGCGGGGTCGTCGGTGTCGGTGCGATCACGGTGGTCTGCGGCGCGTCGCTACGGACGTTGCCGCCACCGCCACCGCCGCCGCAGGCGGTCAGGATGAGGCAAGAGGCGATGGTGGTTGCGAGTAGCGAGCGATTCATTGGTTTGTCGATTCCAGTTTATTGAGTGCGCCGCTACTGCTGGTGATTCAAATTTGGCGCAGAAGGTCCCCGCGCCGACGATCGCCAGCGAAGGCGTTAATTTCACGCGTTATTCATTCTCGACCGCCGCGCCTTCGTTCCTACGGAATGCGCTCGCGGAGCATCGGATATTGCGTTCGGCATTAGCCGAGTGCTTGCGGATTGTTTAACGGCGCTGTCCACGTTCTCTAAAATGTGAATGGACAGTTGCTATTCAGAGAAAATTCGCGCACATAGGCTCTGCCGATTTAATCCATAGCCAAAACGAATTAGGAGTGCACTGGCAGGTCAGTTCGCAGATTGGTGTGGGAGCGTACTCAACAATAAGGCATCACAAATCTCGGGGGGCGGCTATCCTAAATGCGACTGCGGTCTTCGTGAATCAGGGAATGGCATCAGCGTTGTCAGTGAAATCACTACGCTGGTAGCGAATTCAAGCGCAGGTTAGCGGATCTAACGGACTCTAGCGCTGCGCCTTCGCGGCGAGATTGCTGGCCGCAAAATTATACTAATTTGCTCATTTCCCTTTTTTGTTTCATTCAATATATTTCTGGGAATATACCAAGCGAGGTCAGGTGCAGACGCCCATTGTGCGTAATCCGGTGCGTTAGGCGGGTCAAATTCACCAGTTCGCCACTCTGATTAAAGATCGGGCGGGAATTTCAAATAAAGCGAGCAGCTGTAGGTCGTTGATATTTCAGACGGAGACGCAGCTGAATGGCGCGTATTTTTTTCCACGTGTGGATTTAAATTCCGACACGCGCAGGTCCATTCCCCGACGGCAGACTGGATCAAACGCCAGCGATGGCGCTTGCCGTTATGGGCTGGGAGCGCATCGCCTGCCGCTGCGCGGCTGCGTCCGGTGTCGCCGTTCGGCGCACGCTGGCGGCCGAGTGTTGCCTCGCCCCATCGCGGTTCTACATCACGCAAGGCCGATCGCCGCAGCGCTACCTGTGCCGGCGCCAGGTTGCGACACTCGCTGCAGCGCGGGTTGCGATCGTGTAAACGGTTCAAAGTGTGCTGCTGCCACCCGGGCCGATCGTCGTTATGCTCGATGCGGATGAGCACCACATCGCCCGAGGATCTGCTGACGATGGAAGGCACGCTGCATGGCATTGCCTATGCCGTGGTGGCCCGTCAGCTCGAGCGCCAGCGCGTGGTCCTGGATACCTTGCAGGTAGGCGGGCAGTCGGTGCCGTTGCTGGGCTCGCCCACCTTCGGTTCGCTGCAGGCCGCCGTGGACATCGGCAGCAAACTGGCCGAGCAATACATCGGCGAATTGCTGAAGAAGCAAACGCGCCCGCGCTCGACCTCGCCCAATCACGTACAGGGTTAGCGCGCAAACGCCAGCATACGGCGACTGCGTTGGCGACCGGTTTGACCGGCGCTGCGGTGAGCAACGCATCGGCAGTCATCCACCTCGTGCAATCGCCTTCACTCGGCCCTATTCTCGGCCTCGGCCTCGGCATCAGCGGCAATGCGTCGCTGGCATGCCGGACAGAGATGAGGCCGCGTGACAGAGACAAGGAAAGACCCGGCATGCGTGGAGTAGGGCCCATGTTCTGGCTGATGCAGACGTTGGGCTGGTCGCTGTTCCTGGCGATTGCCTACGTGGCTCGGCCCAGCGAGGACGCGGTGCCCGATGGGCTGCAGTTGGCCGCAGTGGCTGGCTTTAGCGTGGGCGGGTTGTTGGGCAGCCTGCTGCTGCGCCGGCTCTATCGAACGCTGCAAGCCGATGGCTATGGCCAAGTGCGTTGGCTGGGCCTGTTGCTGGTTGCCAGCCTGCTGGCGGCGCTGGGCGTGGATGTGTCGGTCCACAGCGTGCTGCTGGGCTTGCGCGGATTCTCGCCGGGGTGGATGGCGCTGTCCGAGGCGCAGCCGATGATCTCGGGCACGGCCTTGCTATGGCCGGCCTACATCGCCTGGAGCCTGCTGTACCTGTCGATCAGCAGACAGACGCGGCTAGCCGAAGCGACCCGCCACCAGAACGATCTGCGGCTGGCGCTCAAGGAGGCGCAGTTGCAACGTCTGCTCGGCCATATCAGCCCGCATTTCACCTTCAACACGCTCAACAATATTCGAGCGCTCATCCTCATCGATCCAGCGCTGGCACGCGAACAGATCACCCGCTTTGCCGGCACGCTGCGCTACCAGTTCACCGGCGGCGAAGAAGCCCTGGTGAGCGTGGACGAAGAAATGGGGGTCGTGCGCGACTACCTGGGCTTGGTCGGCATGCAACTCGGCAAGCGCCTGCGCTATGCCGAACAAGTGGACGCAGCCGCATTGCTGCGACGGGTGCCACGATTCTGTGTGCAACTGCTGGTGGAAAACGCGATCAAGCACGGCCTGGGACTCAGCAGCAGCGTTGGCGACCTGCAGGTAGGCATTGCGGTGCAAGATGATGCGCTGCATCTCCGTGTGCGTAACAGCGGGCGATTGCAAGCCGGCTGCAGCGGAGGCACGGGTCTTGCGAATCTGCGGCAACGCCTGCGGCTCTCGTTCGGATCACGTGCCGGTCTGGAATTACATGAAGAAGGCACGTGGGTGGTGGCACATGTATGGATTGGAGAAGGCGCGTGATTGAAGCGGTGATCGTGGAAGATTCTGAGCTGGCCCGCTTCGAACTGGAGCACCAGCTCAAGGGCTACCCGCAGCTGCGTGTGCTGGGCCACGCCGATGATGTGGACAGTGCGGTGCAGTTGATCGAATCGGCTACGCCGGAGGTGGTCTTTCTGGATATCGACCTTCCCGGCGGCAACGCGTTCGATGTGCTGGAGCGCCTGAGCCGGGTACCGCGCATCATCTTCACCACCGCCTTCGACGCGCATGCGCTCAAGGCGTTCGGTTACAACACGGTGGACTACCTGCTCAAGCCAATCGAACCGCAGCGGCTTGCCCAGGCGATCGAGAAACTAGGCGACGCGGTTGCCACCCCCCCGGTGCGGCGCGCGATGGACAGTGCCATCTTCATCAAGGACGGCGAGCACTGCTTCCTGGTCAAGCCGCGTGATGTGCGGTTGATCGAGGCGGTCGGCAACTACAGCCGGGTGTACTTCCAGAACCATGCGCCATTGCTGTACCGGCCGCTCGGCGCGATTGAAACGCAACTGGCGCCGGACAAATTCTTCCGCGCCAGCCGCAAGTACATCGTCAATCTCGACTTCGTGGAGCAGGTCGCACCGTGGAGCAACGGTGGCCTGATGCTGACCCTGCGCGGTGGGCTGGAAGTGGACGTGTCCCGCCGCCAGAGCGTGCGCTTCAGAGAGCTGCTTAGCCTTTAGCGTCCAGCCGCTTCTCAGTGGCTGGCAAACGTAACTGCCAGTGCCCAGCTAAGGGTGGATGGCGCACAGGAACCACCGAGCATGCGTGTGGCATATGCGGACTCCGGGCACCGGTTACGCCGGAGGACAGCTGTGCACTGGTTTGTCAGTTGCCCTTGTTCGATTCGCGGGTGCCGCTGCTGTCACCCATCAAGCGATCGTGCATTGTCATGACTGCCTTGCCATCGCCGCCGTTCTTGAAGCTCAACGCATCCAGGCTCTCGCCCAGGTAGTAACGGCCGTCGGCATGCGGCAGCACTGCAACCGGGTCTTCTCCCTCGCGCTGCAGTTGCAGTGCGCCGTCCACTTCTGCAAGCACGCGTACATCGTCTGCAGCAAAGTGGTAACGGCCCAGCCATGCGCGGTCCTGGCTGCGCAGTGCAACCGTCGCCGCATAGGCATGCCCGGCGGCGATGGCGGCCAGACGCACGCTCAGGTTGGTCGGATCCAGGAACTCGGCATTGGTCAACACGGTCACGAAGACGTCCGGCTGTCTCACGCGCACCACATAGCTGTTGAAGCCGTTGATGAAGCCGCCATGCTCTACGTCGGCCATGCCGTTTACCTGGCCGATGATCCAGCCGAAGCCGTAGGGCGAGGCGCTGCCATCGGCCAACGTGGTCTTGCGCATCGCTTGCGCCAGCAGCGATGCCGACACCGGCAAGCCGTCGCGCAATGCGCGGTGCCAGATCGCCAGATCGTCCACCGTGCTGATCAGACCGCCCGCGCCTTGCGGCTGCGACATGCTGATGAAGTCCGCGTTCTGCAATTGGCCCTGGGCGCGGCGATAGCCATGCGCCCGCTTGGCGATCACGGTGAGATGGTTATCGTAGCGGGTATGCAGCATGCCCAACGGCTGGAAGACCGACCGCTGCATGTAGAAGGGGTAGGGCTGAGCGGTGATGCGTTCGATCAGATAGGTCAGCACGATGTAGTTGGAGTTGCTGTAACGAAAGCGCGTGCCCGCAGCGAACTCCAGCGGCAGGTCCTTGAAGTAGTTCATCAGGCTCCGCGCATCGGTGTCCTCCCGCCGCGCCGCGCGCGAGGCGGCGATGCTGCTGACATTCTTGATGCCGGAGGTATGCGTGAGCAGCTGCTGCACGGTGACCTTGGCGAGCGGGCCGCTCAGCGCCGGGTCCAGCGACTCCAAGCAGGCATCCAGTTGCAACCTGCCCGCCTGCACCAGCTGCAGGACCGCCAAGGCGGTGAACTGCTTGCTGACCGAGGCCAGTCGCAATGCCGCGTCCGGTTGCATGGCCACGCCATTTTCGATGTCCGCCATGCCGTAGGCCTGGCGCAGCAGTACCTGATCAGCGCGCGTCACCAGCACCACGCCGCCGGGCTGGCTGTCCTTGAAAAACGCCGCGGCCTCGCGCGCCAATTCGACCGTGGCTGATGCCGGCGGTGTGGTCTCCGTCGCGCGGACCGTGCCAGCCATGCTCAGCGCGGTGGCCAGCAGCATCATCGCAATTGTCTTCATAAACCTGCTCCTTCAGTGGATGGAGCGCAGCTTGGGAGCGGAGCCGCGCAGCGCCCAGCGATGCATGACGTGCGGTCGGGACGGGCATCGAACGGTCGTTGGAGCGGATGAGCAGGCGCCGTGAGCGGAGGTCTGCGCTGCACGTGGCCGGGCATCGCGTGTTGTCAGGGTGTGGGCGCTACAGGTGCGTGCGGTGCACCCCTGCATGCTGCCGCTGTCCTGCCAACAGGCTGCCCAGGGATCGAACGCGACAACAGGAGCAGCCCTGCGTTCGTGCGATAGGCACAAGGCAGCGCCAGCTACCGTCATCTGCAGGCGCATGAATCGCGCAAATATCACGCCGCTCATCACATGCAAGCTGTCAGCATCGGGGCACGTTTCGCCATTGCCCCAATGAGTCCGCTATGAATTCAACGACCGTTCCGGCCCGTCCATGGGCCGTCCACCCATTCCACGCAGCCGTGCTCGGCGGTGTGTGGCCGCTGTTTCTCGGCGCGTTGCTGAGCGATTACGCCTACTGGAGCAGCTATCAGATCCAGTGGAGCAACTTCGCGTCCTGGCTGTTGGTCGGCGCGATGGTATTGACCACGATCGCGCTGGTATGCGCCATCGTCGCGCTTGTGCGCGGAAGCCGTAACCTGATCTACATCATTGCGCTGATCGCTGCGTGGATCGTGGGCTTTTTCGACGCCTTGCATCATGCCCGCGACGCATGGGCCGTCATGCCGGCAGCCCTGGCGCTGTCCGCGATTGCGACGTTGTTCGCGTTGGTTGCGACCTGGGCAGGATTGTCCGGTCTACGTGTAGGAGGTGCACGATGAAGCGTCAGGCCACCAGCCTCATCACCGTCTCCATTCTTGCTGCAGCGCTGGCCGCGTGCGGCAAGGCACCGGAGGTCAGTCAGCGCGGCGCAACGCCGGAACTACCGGAGCCGGATCGCGGTCTGCTGCCCGACATGAAGATTGCCGAGCCAACCGCCTGGAATGAGCGCAAGCCCACGGTGCTGGCAGGCTATCGCATCGCCGCGATCGCCAAGGATCTGGGCATTCCGCGCCAGACACTGGTGTTGCCCAACGGCGACATCCTGGTGGCAGAAGGCCGTGGCGGCGGCGCGCCGAACCTCAAGCCAAAGGATGTCATTGCCGGTGCGATCAAGGCCAAGGGTACCTCCAAGGCCAAGAGCGGCAATCGCTTGACCTTGCTGCGCGATGCAGATGGCGATGGCACCTACGAATTGAAAACGGTGTTCGCCGACAAGCTCAACGCGCCCTATGGGCTGGCGCTGATTGGCAACGCGCTGTACGTGGCGAACCAGGATGCGTTGGTGCGCTTCGACTATCGCGAGGGCCAGACCCAGGCGAGTGGGGCGCCCACCAAAGTGACCGACCTGCCGTCGGCCATCAATCACCATTGGACCAAGGCGCTCACTGCCAGCGCCGACGGCCGCTATCTGTATGTGGCCATCGGCTCCAACAGCAACATCACCGAACGCGGCATGGCGGTCGAGCTCGATCGCGCGCAGATCTGGCAGGTAGATGCCGCGACCGGCGCGCACAAGCCGTACGCGACCGGTATCCGCAATCCCACGGCGCTGGCCATCCAGCCCGGTAGCGGTGCGTTGTGGGCAGTGGTCAACGAGCGCGACGAAATCGGCCCCAATCTGGTGCCGGACTACCTCACCTCGGTGCGCGAAGGCGGTTTCTACGGTTGGCCCTACAGCTATTGGGGCAAGAACGTGGACACGCGCGTCATGCCGCAAGATCCGCAGAAGGTGGCATCGGCGATCGTGCCTGACTATGCCCTGGGCTCGCATGTCGCCGCACTTGGCGTTGCGTTTTCCTCCAGCGCGATGGGCGCCAAGTTCGCCGATGGTGTCTTCGTCGGCGAGCACGGCAGCTGGAACCGCGATCCGCCGGTTGGCTACAAGGTCGTGTTCGTGCCGTTCCGCGACGGTCGCCCGGCAGGCGACCCGATCGACTTCGTTTCCGGCTTCCATGGCGAAGATGGCAAGACCCGCGGCCGGCCGGTCGGTGTCACGGTCGACCCGCGTGGTGCGTTGATCGTTGCCGATGATCTGGCCAACATCGTCTGGCGCATCACACCAGACACTACGGCCGCTGCGCCGCAGTAGGCGGGACCAGCCGTGCAGGGACGATCCCGGTGTGCACGCTCGGGGATCGTCGCTGCAGTCGGTAACCTTGGTTGCTGCTTCCAACAGGTCACGATGTCGATTTCATGCATCGTCATACCTTGAGGTACTAGGCGCTCGCGCAGGCATCGATGGCCTGTAAGCAACGCATCCTCGGTGCTTCGTCGTTGACATCATCGGCACTTTGCTAGCATCGCAACATCACCGATGCAGAGCACATCATCATGCTGCCGACGACATTCCCGACGCCGGATTTGTTCTTGCCAGGCCACGGCGAACCTGTATTGCGCTGGGGTGTGCTGGGGCCTGGCAAGATCGCATCCGCATTCGTCGATGCCTTGCGTCGCAATACCCGCCAATGTCCATTCGCGGTAGCCTCGCGCAGCCGCGAACGTGCGCAGACGTTCGCCGACACCTGGGCGATGGAACACGCTTACGACAGCTACGAGGCGCTCGTCCGCCACCCGGACGTCGACATCGTCTACATTGCGACCCCACACAGCGAACATCTGGAACATGGCCTGCTCGCACTTCGCGCGGGCAAGCATGTCCTGATCGAAAAACCCATGACCACCTGCGCGCAGGATGCCCGCATCCTGGTGCAGGAAGCGCGCGCGCGGACTGTTCCTGATGGAGGCCATGTGGAGCCGTTATCTTCCACACATCTCGGTAGTGCGCAAGCTGCTGGCCGATGGAGCGTTGGGCGAAGTCCGGCACGTGTTCGCAGACCTGAGTCAATCGG
The DNA here is from genome assembly GCF_000961215.1 of Xanthomonas citri pv. citri. Taxonomy (NCBI): domain Bacteria; kingdom Pseudomonadati; phylum Pseudomonadota; class Gammaproteobacteria; order Lysobacterales; family Lysobacteraceae; genus Xanthomonas; species Xanthomonas citri. The sequence continues at coordinate 2,480,769 of NZ_CP008998.1, read as the reverse complement.
GGCCTCGCGATCCATTGCATCGGCAACGCAACGCAGCACTGGGTGGCGGTGCGTTACTCGACCTGGGCGTCTACACCGTGCAGTTTTCCTCAATGGTGTTGGGCGCGCCCAGCGCAATCACGGCCGTGGGCGCGCTCACCGAAACCGGTGTCGATGCCTATTCGACCGTGGTGCTGTCGCATGGCGGGCACGCGCAATCCACCCTGATCAGTTCCATCGTGGCCCGTAGCAGCTCCACCGCCTATGTCACCGGTAGCGCTGGCCGTATCGATCTGGCAGGCGATTTCCATAACCCGACCACGCTACGTCTGGTCGGCAACGACTACGCCACCGAGCCACTGCTCTGGACCGACCCCACCGGCGTTAGTGGTTATCGCGCGCTCTCCTGGCAAGCCACTGCGGCTGCTCGCTATATCGGCCAGGGCCTAATGGAATCGCCGCTGCACCCGCTCGACGAGATCGTACAGATCACGACGACATTGGACGTGGCGCGGTCGCAGCTAGGGATGGTGTAGGGCCGTAACCCGCTGCGCCGACGCATGGGGCAGGGCGGCCATCTATCCAGGAACCCGCTGCCCTTCGGAGACAGGATTGAAGCGAGCATCTCCGACCAATGCGTAATGCTCTGCACGCATGCATCGGCTGTTTCTTCCAAGAAAATTGTAGAACGGCCTGTGATTATTCTCGTGCGACAAGCATGAATCTTTCGTCCGAGAGAGCGTCTCGCGCATGTCCCGCATGTCAAGATCATGAAAAGGCGCCCCCACCAAAACAGGGGCGCCAGTCCAGTTGCACGTTCCAGTGAGCCAGCGTTACGGGGCAAGCAAATGGCGCCGAAGTTATTGCGGTAGATCGCACTTGAGTTTGCCGTCGACGTAATACGGCTTGGGAACATCCGGATTCTTGCTGGTCTTCTCGAACACCACTTCAAACGAGCCCAGATCCGGCGTGCCGTTACGCGATGTGCAGGCCTCCTGCAATTTCTTCTTCACCGCCGCGATGCCCGCATCGCGATTGGCGCCTTCGGCGCTGTTGGTCAGGTTGGCAACCTCGGCGTAGGCGATCGAGCTTGACGCCATCAGGCAACCAGCCAGGATCATCGTCTGTCGCTGTTTCATACAATCTCCTTTGTCGTGCCGCTCATGCGCTGCAGCTACCCCGCAGCGCCGACAGCATAGGTGGTTTGCGTTAAGCGCTCGTGGGCACCGGAATCCGGCGCTTTCAGGTCAGGCAGCATCTGCAAAGGCAGCCAGTCATCAGGCAACCGCAAGGGTCGCCCATGCAACCACGGCATAACGCGTGGTCTTGGCAACGACCAGCAACGGCACCACCGCACGCAGCGGCTCGTGCATGACCCCGGCAGCCAGCGTGAGCGGGTCGCCGATGACCGGCATCCAGCTCAGTAGCAGCGACCACTTGCCATACCTGCGGTACCAGGCTTGCGCACGCAGCAAGGCGTCGGGCTTGATGGGGAACCACCGGCGCCCCTGGAAACGCACCGCCTCCCGCCCGATCCACCAATTGATCAACGACCCCAGGACGTTGCCGAGGCTTGCAACCACCACCAGGCCAACCGCGGAACCGCCGTCCAGCAGCAATGCCACCAGCACGGCCTCCGATTGCGCCGGCAGCAGGGTAGCGGCAATCAGCGACACGACAAAGAGCGAGAAATAGGTCAAGGGCAGCCTTGGGAAAAAGTCGGTGACAGCAGCATGATACGAATCAAGCCCAATCTTGATTGATCGCGTGTTTGTGAGCGGCCAAGGCAGGTCGACAACGCGCTGAGATGGTCGTGTGTTACCTGTTTCGACAGGGGGGCCACGGCGCCTCTGCACGCGATCTTCAAAGACGCCATCCCGATGCCATCACCGATCAGGCAGCAGGCGCACCGCGGCTGTTTGCTGAGGCCGATGTGCCCTGGTCAGGCCATCCGCAGCGATCTACTCATAGCGCGGCAGCACGATCGATCTGGAGTCCCGCGAGAATCGGTCGTTGATGAATTTCTTGAAGACCGGACTGCCAGCAATATGCATGGCACCGCGCAGCACCGCCAGCCCAACGCGTGTGTGCGGCCACAGCAGGCGTGGAAGCAGCTTGGGAATGTTCTGTCCCTCTTCGACGAACGGTCGCATGATCTGCTCGTAGCGGGCAAATGCGGCTGACGGCGTATCCGCTTTGGAAAGCTCTCCGGCAAGAACATAGCCACCCACGAGCGCAAGCGTCGTGCCGATGCCCGAGAGGGCGGTGGGGCACCAAGCCGCGTCGCCGGTCAGCACCACTCGTCCGTTTGACCAGCGTGGCATCCGTACCTGACGCAGCACATCGAAGTAGAAATCGTCCACCTTTTCCATCGCTTGGATGATGCGTGGGAACTCCCAGCCGAGCCCGGAAAACTGCGCATGGATGAAGGTGATACGCCCAGGATTTCCTAGACATCTCAAGGCCATGGAAAATGGCTGATTCGGAGGTGTCCATGAGCAGTAAGCGGTATACGGATGAGTTCAAGATCGAGGCGGTCCGGCAAGTGACCGATCGTGGGTTCAAGGTGGCAGAGGTCGCCGAGCGACTGGGTGTCACCACGCACAGCCTGTACGCTTGGCTGCGCAAGTTCGGCAAGCCCGGCGTAGTACAGCGCGCTGAGGCGGACCAGAGCGCCGAAGTCCGGCGGCTGAAGATCGAGTTGCGCCGGGTGACGGAGGAGCGCGACATCCTAAAAAAGGCCGCCGCGTACTTTGCCAAGGGGTAAAGGCAAAGTACCTCTTCATGCAAGTCCACCGCGAAGAATTCAGGGTGTGCGCGATGTGCCGGGTTTTGCGGGTGAACCGGGCTGGATACTACGCGTGGCTAAAGTCGCCCGACAGTGAACGCGCCAAGGAAGACGAACGCCTGCTGGGGCTGATCAAGCACCACTGGTTGGCCAGCGGCAGTGTCTATGGGCATCGCAAGATTGCCAAGGATCTACGCGATCTGGGTGAGCGTTGCAGTCGCCATCGGGTGCATCGATTGATGCGCACCGAGGGACTGCGTGCCCAGGTGGGCTATGGCCGCAAGCCGCGCTTCCATGGCGGAACGCCGTGCAAGGCGGCAGCCAACCTGCTGGATCGACAGTTCGACGTGACCGAGCCGGACACGGCCTGGGCGAGCGACTTCACCTTCATCCGTACGCATGAAGGCTGGATGTACCTGGCTGTGGTGATCGATCTGTTTTCCAGGCAGGTCGTCGGCTGGGCGATGCGCGATCGAGCCGATACCGAGTTGGTCGTGCAGGCCTTGCTGTCGGCGGTGTGGCGGCGCAAACCCAGCGCTGGTTGCCTGGTTCATTCGGACCAGGGGTCTGTCTACACCAGCGATGACTGGCGCAGTTTCCTGGCGTCCCATGGCTTGGTGTGCAGCATGAGTCGGCGTGGCAACTGCCACGAGCGCGAAGCCTGCCCTTGGGGCACAACGCACCGGTGGAGAGCTTCTTTGGTCTGCTCAAACGCGAGCGGATCAGGCGGCGGATCTACCCCACCAAGGACGCCGCACGCGCCGAGGTGTTCGACTACATCGAGATGTTCTACAACCCACAACGCCGTCATGGTTCAACTGGCGACCTGTCCCCTGTAGAGTTTGAACGGCGCTACGCGCAACGAGGGTCTTGAGTGTCTACGGAACCCTGGGCGTATCACTCGACCACCTGTTTCCGAATTTGAGTCGACCGAAGCCGCCGAGGACTACGACTGGTAGTTCCGGGCGAAGATCGAGCGCGCCGTGGCCGACACGCGGCCGACGATTTCGCACGACCAAGTGATGGCGCGCACACGCTGCGATCGAAGCCGCCGCGAAGCGATAGAAGCTCGCTGATGAACCAGGTCCAGAGCTGCAGGAACTGGAACTTAAGGTCCAGATTTCAGTACTGGCGGTTGTTCTGGTCAACTCCGGGGCGTTTTTTCCGTCGTTCCATCAAAGCTGTGGCGACTTGTCCAGGCTCCGAGAAATGTGCGGCGTATGTCCGCGGCAAATGGGGTGTATGCCTGCGGGAACGGGGGCATTTCCTGCGCGGCAATCAAGCGTCATTGTCCGGTCCGCTTCCTGTGGAGGGACCAGCAGTGATAGGCCGCCAGGGCGCACAGGAGCGTCAACACGGCCAATCTCGCATAATGTATATCTGGAAGTTATAGGTCGCATCGGTTAACCCCTTGGCGGGATTGAGAGTAAATCAAAGTGTCGACACATGCAAAATCTTCCGAGTAAATAATTTCGTGACGCGTCACTTAATCGGCATTATCGTGACGCGTCACGTAATTAAAATACGTCTGCAGGGTGCGGGTTTTTGCCAGTGCTTCGCCCAAGAAAATGCCCGCGTCGTTGCCGAGGCGGGCATTGGGATTTAGACCTGCTTTGCGCGGGGGAACCCCGCACCCCAGAGTAGATAATTTCGTGACGCGTCAGAAAAATACGACGCGGTGATCGCCGTCGTCGTTGAGCACCTTGACGCACATCTCAAGCTTGGCTGGCCAGATGCGACCGAAGCTAAGTGCCAGGTCTGGTCGACCGGCCGTCTTGTAGAAGAAAAAGAAGATCCGCGTGAACTTGCACATTGCCCACCAATGAGGCTTGCGGATAGGGAACGTGACTGAGCCGTAGAAGCCCAAAACACCATAGCGATAGTTGCGTAAGCGGCGATGACAACGAGCGCGAAATCGGGTGCGCGGATGCATGATTCCCCCTTTAGTGATGCGTCACGGAATCAGACGTCGGTGCCGTAACGGATAGTGTGACGCTGAAGAGCGGGGCCGCCGCCTTTGGAGTTCCATAGGCGCTCGGAGTACGACCAGGCTCTGAGGTACTCGACGTGAAAAGAGGCACCGAGGATGCCGCCCGGGACGAAGCGAGCGGAACAGGTGAGGAAGATTTCAAGGCGGGAACCCTGACGAGGTGAACAGATGTAGACGCCCTTACGTGGCTTTCTGATGGGCCGCGCGCCGCGCCCGGACCCGATCGTCCCTCCAGGGACCAGTCGCGGCGCCCGGTTTTGAGGAGCAGGTGCCTTAGCAAGCTCCTTGTCGACTTCAGCCAGCAGCGCAGCTACAAGAGGATCACGCCCAGGGTCGCCGGACTGGCCATCGAGGTACTGCCGGACAGCCATCGAGACAAGCGCGTTGAGCGAGATCCCAAGCGACTTGGCTTTGGCTGACGCCTCGCTCTTCAGCGGCTCGACCAAGCGGACGTTGGGAGCGGTCTTTCGGGCTGAGGTAGGGGCCTCGGCGGTCATGCCTGGCTCCGGTGAGACTTTTGGCCCGTGTTACTGCTCGGGCCAACCGGCGGTCGGCCGGCTGCAGCTGCGAAGGTCGTGCGGTGATCGAGGACAACGGAGCTCTTATTGAGCGGCCCAGCCGGTGAAAAGGTCCCGGATGTGTCGACACCCTGTAGACACCTGGTAGACACAGGCGCTTTGACGATCCAGTTCGGAGCTTCGCATAATGTATATTATGTCAAATATTGTTCGTGCTTCTCTTTGATTTCACTTGCCGCTGCACCGCGCCGCCCGCCTCAGCCAGCGATGGTGAATACCGAGCCCGAGTCCACGCGCACGCCGGCGCCGTTGATGAAGCTTGCGCGCTCCGAGCACAGGAATGCGACGACGGAGGCCACTTCCTCTGGCCGGCCGCGCCGCTTCAGCGCCATGCCGGGGCGTTCTTCATCCAGGAACGAGGCAATGGCTTCTTCGACACTGGTTCCGTTCTCGTGTGCGCGTTTTTGCATCATCTTGTCGGTCATCGGCGTTGCGATGAACGCGGGCGACACCGTGTTGACCAATACATTGTCGGCGCCATAGGCCTTTGACAGCCCCTTGGCCAGGCTCAGGATGCCGGCCTTGGACGCGCAGTAGGCCAACTCATCCACGTACGGCTGCACTGCATCTTCGGACGCGAACAACACAATCCGCCCCCACTGCTTGCGACGCATGGCAGGAATGGCCTGGCGGCACATGCGCACCGCGCCCATCAGGTTGATGTCCAGCGTTTCGAGCCAGCCGGCATCGCTGACCTCCAGGAAATCGCCGGTGACGCCGGCGGCGTTGACGTAGATATCCGGTTCCCCCAGTTGCGCGCGCACCTGGGTCCAGATGTGGATGACGTCCTGTTCCTGCGTCACATCGCCTTCGATGGCGATGATCTCCCCCAGGCCGGACAACTCGGCCACTGCCTGGTCGAGCGTGCCATTGGGAAGATCGGTGATCGCCACGCGCACGCCGGCTTCGAGCAGCTGGCGCGCAGTCTCCTTGCCCATGCCGGAGTCGCCGCCACTGATGAGGGCGATCCGCTGTTTGATTCCGAGATCCATATTGAGCTCCTGGTCGTTGAGTACGTGGTGGCGCAGTGCTGCTAGCGCGCAAGGAAACGTTCTGCGGTGCGCAGCGCGAGTGCCATCTGGGTCAGTGCCGGATTGGCTGCCAGTGCGCTGGGAAACACCGAGTTGTCGCAGATGTAGAGGTTCGGCACGTCGAAGGTGCGGCCATCTGGATCGACCACGGCCTGTGCAGGTTCGGTCCCCATGCGGCAGGTACCGAGCGTATGCGCCGAGCGCGCAGCCGCGAAGATGTTGCGGGCGCCTGCGGCTTGCCAGACCGATTGAAGCAATGCGCGCGCATGGGCGTCGATGGCCTGCTCGTTGGGACCGTAACTGAAATCGATGCGCGCCTTGCGCTGCCCGAAGGCGTCCCGTTCGTCGGACAAGGTCAGGCGATTGGCGTCCTGCGGCAGGCATTCGCCATTGATGCCGATACCTGCCAGACGGTTGTAGCGCAGCAGCGTTGCGACCAGGTCCCTGCCCCACAGGCCGGCACCGCGCGCCAGCGTGTTCGCGAGCGTGACCGGCTGTACGCCCAGGCTCTGCACCAGATAGCCGCCGATGAAGCTGGCATCCGCCGGGCGCACCATGTCTTCGGTAATGAGCGAAGATGGATACCCTCGATTCATGCGCATGTCTGCGTCGAACTCACCCCACACCTGGGTCGCCACGTGCGCCATGAAATTGCGCCCCACCTGCCCGCTGGAGTTGGCCAGCCCCAGGTTGAGCAACAAGCGCGGTGTCTCCACACCTCCTGCGCACAGGAAGACGGTGCTGCAGCGCTGGCGATACTCCTGCCCATGCTGGCGATAGGTCACCGCAGTCGCTGCGCCGTGGCTGTCGCGTTCAAGATCGACTACCCGGCTGTCGGTGCGCAATTGCGCACCATGCGCTTTGGCCAACGGCAGCCATGTGATGTCCACGCTCACCTTGGCGGCGTTGCTGCAGCCCTGGTGACAGGCACCACAGTTGTTGCAAGCCGCACGCTGGCCCCAATGCGGCTGCTGATGCGGCCTGGTGACCAACGCGGCGGGTGCATCGGTGGTCCGGATGCCAAGTGCGCCGCAACCGCGTTCCATGGCCGTGGCCGACGCATTGCGTTGTGGTGGCCGATACGCATAGCTGCGCTCGGGGTCCCACGGATAATGCATGGGACCGGAGACCCCGATGAAGGTCTCCACGCGACGAACGTAAGCGACCAACTCATGATGCGGGATCGGCCAGTCGGTGCCCTGCCCTGTCTGGGTCAGAAGGCTGAGATCGCGCTTGTCCGGCCATGGACAAAAAGCGCCCCAATGCAACGTCGAACCACCGAGCCCGGAGCCCGAATTATTCGGCCCGAACGCAGTGGGCGTTTGCCCACCGCTCAGGCGCTCGTCCATCCAATAGATGCCGGTGGTCAACTCATCGGGAATGTGCGAATCCGGCGTAAATGCCGCGCCGGCTTCCAGTACGACCACCGAAACGCCGGCTTGCGCAAGCCGCGCTGCGAGCGGGCCTCCCCCCGCTCCGCTGCCGACCACCACCACATCGACGCTGTCCTGACCACCAGCGTTGCTCATTGGGCAGTCTCGGGCGCACGCAATTGCCAGTGCTCATCCCGACCCGCTGCCGTCTCTACATAGCCCACGGGGCCATTGCCCGTGTCGTTGCCGACAGCAAAACCGTCGTAGCCCAGCGCGGCCATGGTGGCGGGAAGGCTGGTCCAGGTGCGCACCACATCGGCACGTACATCCTCGAACCAATGCGCCAGTTGCCCAGCATCCAGGTCGTGCGCAGAGGTGTTGCCCATCACCGCGTACGCGATCTCCTGCAGCCAACGGTCCTGTTCCTCTGCCGACCGTTCGGCAAAACCCCCGGCCAGTGAATCGAGTGCATCCAGGCCAAGCGCAATCGCCAGGCGATCGTCTGGCAAGTCTGCGTACCGCCATCCATCTCCCGCGCCTTCTGCGAGCTGCAGGTCGATACGCCGCGCAATCTGCGCCGCATCGCCCGCGCCATCCAGCACGCGTGCAGCCACGGCCGCGAGCACGTTCATCTGCCGCGGGTTCAACACGCCCTTGCCGGAGGCCGGTGGACCCGCGTGTCGGGCGAGCAAGGTCTTGCGCATGCGCGGCGCGACGCGCTCGGAGTTCAGCAGGGCAATGAAGTCCTCAGGCAGGCAGTTCTCAATGCAGCGGTGCACGTGCGCTGCGACCAACTGCGCCAGTTCCTGCGGCTGCTCATAGGGAATCAGGTGCGCGGCGTTGGCCACGATGGCGAGCTGCGCATGCGCGTAGTGCGGCGCATTCAAGCGCCGCTGCGCAGCCTCGCCCAGATCGCCATCCTGGCCACCTGCGACAATCACTGCCGGCACGCCGATGCACCCGGCCTGCGCGGTGCAGTCTTCGCGGCTACCGCGGGTGAGCCATGCCATCCATGCACTGGCGGCGGTGCGCAGAACGTCGTTGATCGCGGCGTCCCTGCGTTCATCAGGCAGCGGAGCGGCGCAGTTGGCATCCACGAATTGTGCAGCCTCCATGCGCGTAGGCTGCCCTGTTTCGAACCAGGCAAGCATGGTGCGGCGCCGCGACTCCTGCATCGGTTCGGGTGCCGGGGGCGACGCGGCAACGAGCACCACGCCCGCCAAACCGGCAAGGCCCGCCACACCGTCGCGCGCCCGAGCCGCCGTCAAGGTGGCGATCTTCCCGCCCATGCTGTGCCCTACTGCAAACCAGCATGCCGGTTGCCGCTTGATGACTTCAGCGCTAAACCAGTCAACAAGCGCGTTCGTGTTGCAGTGGCTCAGCGCAGGCGCATCGCCGAATCCAGGAATGTCCAGGGCAATACAGTCGAAGCGGGTACCTAACTGTGCGATGACATGGCTCCACTCATGCCGGCTGGCGCCGAGGGCATGCAGGAAGAACAACGTTGGCTTGGCCATGTCGCACCTTGTGTGTCGGTTCGGCATGGTGGCGCACGCTTCGTCCACGCCCCGTGCAGATGAGGTCGACAGCCGGTTAGCAGTTGTCAGGCATTAGTTGGCCAGATGCCGTGGTTCAACTGCGGCGATGGACACGGCGCGGATGCAACTCAAATCGCGGTCTCGCAAGACCGTAGCCCTGCAGTCGTTGAAGCGAAGCCCCTTTTGGCTGAAGGGCATCTGCTGAGCGAATCAAATACAAGCGGCATGGCCATGACATCCTAAAGGACAGTTCCAAGCGTTGCGCTACCGTCTACGCAGGCACACAGGTCGAGGCTTCCAGCTTTTTCAAAAAATCCGAGAAACCGCCAATTGCCCGTGCCTGCCTGCGGGCGCTGGTCCACACCACCGAGCGTGGCGACCAGGCGATCGACGCGTTGATCGCCTGCAGCGCGTGCACCAGCGCAACGTCTTCGCTGCAGGTCACGGCAGGGAACCCACCGCATTGTTGATAGAGCGCGGCGCTCACACCGAGGTTGGCGCCGTGAATGCGACCATGGCCTTGTCCAGTTGCCTGGGTCTGCTCGAACCTGCAACGCACTTCATCGGAATAGTCCAGCCAATCCTCCACCTGCACGACACCGCAGAACACATCCGCGTCGGCCCTGCGCTGCTCAACCAGCCAATCGGCGGGAACGCGGGAATCAGCGTCGGTCACGGCCAGCCAATCGGCGCCCAGTGCAATGGCCTTGGAGGCTGCTGCGGCCCGCGCAATGCCGACGCCTCCGGGAACGGGTACATCGATCACGCGCGCGCCCAACGCCTGTGCCAGCGCTGCTGTTGCATCCGTGCAACGGTCCACTGCGACGATCACCTCCACAGGCTCGCGCAGTTCGGGGTGCGACGCGGCGAGAAAGACCGATGCGAGGCAGGCGGCCATGCATTCGGCCTCGTTATGCGCCGGAATGATGACGGCGATCATCGCAAGCCTTCGTGCTGCGCCACCGACAACGGTTGCGCGGTCCACGCTTCCAACAGGAAATCGCTGTCTTCATAGCGATAACTCAGCGGCAAGGTGAGCAGTCGGGCGATACCGGCATGGACCGCGATTCCATCTTGATGTGCCTGTTCGAAAGGATGCTTCCAGTGGCAGGCCACCAATAGTCCCTCCGGCGTAAGCGCCTGCTGCAGATGCGCGATCAGCTCGTCGAGTTCGGACGCGGCGAGGTAGTAGCCGATCTCGCTCAGCACGATCAGGTCGAAACTTCCCTCCGGCCACTGCTGCGGATGGCAAGCCTGCACGATTTCGACATTGCTTCGCTCTCCTACGCGTTGCTTTGCCTGTTGCACCGCAGCTGCCGACATATCGGTTGCCAGCAAGCGTTCGCAGCGGGCAGCGAGTCCACAGGTTGCTTCGCCGTTGGAACACCCCAGTTCCCATCCCCGTGCAAATCCCTGCCGAGGCAAGGTTGCCAGCAGGATGTCGCGTTTGCGCTTTTCGTACCAACGCGTCCCATAGCCGAACGGATCGAGCTGCCGGTAGATGCTGTCGAAATAATCGGCGTTGGCCTGGGCGTTCATGGGAGAAAGACCTCGAAGTCGCGCTGAAACCTGGCCAGCGCCCAGTCGGGAAGGATGGGATTGCGCAGCGCAGGCGTGAGGTGACCGGTCTGCGTCTTGAACGCGGACATCGCCTGCATCTTTGCAGCGTAAGCATCGGCAGAAAGCACCAGACGCGTGGCCGATGCCAGCATCTGACTGTGGTCGGGGTCGTCCCAGTGCCATGCCCATATCGGAAACTGGATCAACCGCGCTCCGCATTGTGCAACTGCGTTGCTCGCCGCATCAGCGCAAGCTTCGTGGTCGGGGTGTCCATCGCGCGCATACGTCACCAGCACCACGTCGCGTGGTTGCAGCAGATCGGCCAGCCGCGCGCCAAGTGCGTCGACTCCCGCACGTACCTGGCCATCTCCCGCATCCAGCCTGACGATGCTGGATGGATCGATGCCCAGGCGCGCCAGCGCATCACGCAACTCCTCACGACGCGCAGCTGCTAGCCGCGCGGGCGGCCATGCGTCGTCCTGCGGGTAGGCCGCTTCGCCATCGGTAACGGAAACGATCAGGGCCTGCCTTCCCGATGCGATCGCCATCGCAAGCAGCCCGCCACACCCCAGCACCTCGTCATCGGGATGCGGAGAAACCACCACCACACGTGTCGCGGTGCCCAGCAACTGTTCGAGGCTGCTGGTGAGCAGCGCATTCAACTGACGCGATGCATGCCAGCGCTGTTCGCTGACGCCTTGCCCTGCGATCTGCTCGCCCCTCACAGCAGCCATGGGTTGACCTCGCGTGCGTGCAGCTGCTCCCCCAGCCACTGCTCGTCTTTTTCGCCGTGGGACTGGCGGATGAAGGCAGCCAGGTCGGCGCACCGTTGCGCGTGCACGGCATCGCAGCACAGTGAGGCAGGCCCCAGGACCAAGGCGGCGCGTTCGATTACGTCCCGACAGATGCGATCCATTACGCTCCGTAACCGAATGACAGCCAGTTGATGGCTTTGGGTTGGAGCGTTGTCGATCGCATTCGCCAGGTCTTGCAACATCAGCCGTGCACCCGTCAGCTGTTCGTCGATGGCACCCAGGTGTGCTGCGGCAAAGGGGTTGCCTGCCACGCGTAACGAGCGGCGGACATGCTCGGCAATGGCTGCGGCGGCGCCATACCAGCAGGCCGCGATGCCTGCCCCGCCATGCCAAAAACCCGGCCGCTGCAAATAGAATTCCGGCTCACCCAGCAAACTTGCCGGCGCACTCGCGAAATGGCCGTTGCCAGTTGGAATGCCGAGCATGCCTGGTCCGTGCCACTGACTTGCATCGAGCTCGAAGCATCCCCGCCCTAGCGTCACTGCGGCAAGCGGCTGCCGATCACCTTTTCTGACGGTCACCAGTGCGTGTGTCACAACGTCCAAATCTGCGCTGCACCACGGTTTGATACCGGACACGGTGCTTGAGCTCGCCTCATACGTCACGGTGTCATGCGGCCCACCCGCTGCCCACACTGCCCACACGTCTCCATTCGAAGGCAATGGCTGGCCGGCCTCGGAAAAAATCGACACCGCGTCGTAGTGCGCTTCCAGCACCTTGGCAAGCGGCAAGCTCGCAGCGCCCAGCCTGCTCAGCGCCTGCCAGCGAGCGTACGTGCGTCCTGCGCCAGGGTTGGGAAGTTGCGGCGTCAGTCGCAAGTACTCACGCACGCATTGCGCGAGCGCTGGACTTGGCGATATCGAAGGTGTGCCCGGCAGATCGTCGCGGGCGAGTGCTGATTGATACATAGCTCAACCTAGGCGATCGCTCGTCAATCCCAAGTGAGCCGATGACCAATTCCCTCACCGCGACCGCAGCCGGATGGGAAGAGTGCTTGGCTGCTTGGCGAGGGACGCGAGTCGACGATGCGAGCGTGGCTTCAACAATCAGCACCGATCGCAATACCGCGCGTAAGAAATGTCACGCCGTGTCTGCGTTCGTTTAAGGGCAGCGAACAGAGTTTTTGCGACGCGTCGTCACCGGACTCATCCGAGACGGATGATCGATCGTGCTACCGAATGTCGCTTCGAGCCGCAAAGAATCGACGGACTGCCCCTCAGCAGAACAACCACGCAACAGCACCGGTTGGAATCATCGAGCACTTAGCCGCCGTGCGGACGCCGCTAGCCATTCAGTCTGCGACGCGCACTGCCATGAACTGTCCGTTGCCGACCGGCAGCTCGCTGCATCGGAAGGATATGTCGGCACGGACAGCCTGCATGAAAGCTGCCATCTCCGTCGCGTGCGAGGTGGCGTTGTCCACCACCAACAGGCCAGTACCGCGCTTGAGCACACGGCGCAGCTGCGGCCACCACCGCGCATAGGCACCGCGGTCCGCGTCCAAGAACAACAGGTCGACGCTGCCATCGTCGACAGTCTCCAACCATGCGCCTGCATCGCCCAGCACCTGTGTGATGTGTGCCCGTAGTCCGGCACGCACGAAGTTCGCAGCCGCCAGGGCGGCCTTGTCCTCGGCATGTTCCAGCGTGATGACGTGTCCACCGACGACGATGACAGCTTCGGCCAGCCATAGCGTGGAGTAGCCATTCGAAGTGCCCACCTCTACCACCTGCCGCGCCCCCGTCGCATGCACGAGCAGGGCGAGCAGTTCGCCGGTTTCTGGGGTGATATTCAACATGCGTTTGCCACGCGCGGTTTCCACCGCATCGTTGTCGGCCCCGAAGCGCGACAGTTCCTCTTTCAAATCCCGCAACGTGCGCATGCCTTGACCGTCTGTTGATTGATGCAGTGTGTGCCATGGCCTTGGCATCGCCATTCAACGCCTAGTGCACTGCACCGTGATGCGAGCGAACCGGATGCGCGACGCGCCTGCCTGATACAGAGTGCTCGCTATTCGCTATTTGCTATTCGCCGAAAATAACGCTCTGCGTCGCTTTCGATATCGCTTGCCTCAAGAGCACTGCAGGCATGGCGCACGCAAGCCAGCTGCAGGAATCTCCCAGGCTGGGCGCCCTGGCGATGCGACAGCCCGTTTACGCGCGCCTGGTCATACATCAGCTGCCGGCGGCATGGCCCCCTCCCAGAACTCCAGCAACCGGCACACAGGCTCTGGCTTGTTTCCCGCAGACGACAGCGCAAGGCGGGTGCGCGACCAGCGTTGCGCACTGAGCTCGACGATCGACCCGGGGAGCACTTTCCGGCACGCCATCTGCCAGTCGGGAAAGTAACGCTCGACGATGGAACCGTTGTAGACCTCCGCAATCAGGTGATGGCGCGAAGACCGCTTGATGCGATCATAGGTGTGCTGCACTCCGGCAGGTGGGCCCTCGAAATACTGGAAGAATCGATCGCCGTCGTAGAGCAGGACACCAGTGATGGCGGCCAGCGAGTTGTGTGCACTGGAAGAGACAAGCAGTCGGTCGACCTCCCCCATCGACATGGGACGACGCACCTCGCTCACGTAAACGATGGCTTGCAGCGGTGGATTTGCCAAGAACCCATCTCGATAGGTGATCTGATCCAAGATCCATTGCTGCAGAGTCGTCAGCGCCGGCTCCTCCTGAAGTCGCTGCGAGCGCCAGTATCGGGGCGCGACACACCGGTTGGCAATGGAGGAATTACAATTTGATTATACATAGCGGCGATGTGCGTCCATGGGCCAGCATGCTCACCCGCCTCGGCTCGTGCAGTGCCATGCTGGCAGGCCCGTGGATCCGATGGACGGCGCGCGAAGACGCTGACGCTGAAGCAGTGGCTGGCCGAAGACGTGACCGCGGTTTCACCTGAAGGAAGTCGACAAATGCGCGCATCGCTCCAAGGCTACCCGCACCCTCAATCACGCCAGACGATGAACGTCGGCAAGGATGACCTCCATCGCGTCCCTTTACTGCCTCTGGCAGTGCTCGCCGTCATGTCGCTTGGCGGATGCGCCACAACGCCCCGGGCGACGGGTCATCTCATTGAAGGCCCTGTGCGCCTAGGGGAGATTGCGGCGGTCGATGGTCCCAGAGTGCGGCCAGATCGAGTGGTGGAAGACAGCCGCTGCCCTGCCGATGTTCGATGCATCGTGGAAGGTCGACTGATCGTGAGTGCGACGGTCCTGGGTGGCGGATGGTCAAAACAGGTTGACCTCACATTAGGCATCCCGGTCCCGATTGCCGATGGGATATTGACGCTGGTGGATGCCACGCCCCCGCCCATCGCCCCGGAAACCGCCGCACGCGCTGCGGCACGCTTCACCTTCACATTCCAAGGCGGTCGCTAGTCAAGCAGGCCCTGAAGGCTACGATCCGCATCTTGCGTCAGCGACCACTTCCAGCGGGCTCGAAGTTGCCTGCCCTACTTTCTTTAAATTGCGCTGATCGCAGGCCGAATGCACTGGATCGCCACTGCGAAATCCAATCCAGCTGGCGCACCGAGACGAGCCAGCACACCGTCGAGTGAAGGGTCGCAGGCACCGAATCTCTGCGGTCAGGCAGACAGCGCCGCACCTCATCGTGCGTCACGCTCACCCGCCGTTATGGGGCAGCGCGCCCTTGTCTTCCTGCAGCTCCCGCTTGAACGGCACGTCCGGTGGTGGGCGTGCGGTTGCCGGTTGATCGTTGAGGTTGGGGTCGCTCAGGCCGCAACCGCCGCCGAATTGCAGGAGCGACACCACGCAACTGATCTTGGTGGTCGTGCCCGGAATCGGAATCTCGATCTTCTTCAGGCCGCGCCGCACCCACTCCTGCAGCAGCGTCTGGTTCGGCATCCAGTACTTGTCCAGCGATGTCGGCGTGTAGCCGTACGGCGGACGTTTAAGCCAGGTGCCGCCCTGCGCAATCTGGTCGCGGGTCCAGGTATCGGTCTCACTGCCTGGTGGTCCGCGGTCACCTGTCGCCTTGCCGGCATCACCGGTTCCGGTGGCCACCTTGACGCTGCCATCGGCATTGAACATGCCGTTGCGCTGGGTGTTGGCACCTGTCGTGTCGCCTTGCCGATTGCGGTCGGATTTGCTCCAGTCGTCGGCGTTGGCGGCCACGTCCCACCCGCCGCTGCGATCGGCAGGCGTCGGGCCGGCATGACTGCTGGCGGCGGGCTTGACGGGCGACGATGCAGCGGCCGCCGCGCTGCTGGAACGCTCGGACTGAGCAGGACTGGCCCGCGACTGCGCAGGTTGCGCGGCTGCTTGCGCGGATGGCGCCGCCACGGTGGCCGGCTGCGGGTCGGGAGTCGCAGGCGCAGGCGCAGGCGCCGCTGGCACGACAGGTGTCGCCACTGGCGCAGGCGTCGGATCCGGTACGTTCGGCAGCTCTGCAGGACGCACCGCGACGTCAGGCATGCGCACCGTCGGCGAGATCTCACGCAGGCGTGCAGCCGGCGCGGCGATTTGCGGGCGCTCGGGGATGACGATGTCGCGCTCGCGCACCGTTGGGGCCGTGGCGGTGCGCATCGCTACATCCGTGGCCGGACGTTGCAGTTCGCGCACCTGCGGACGTTCGGTCACCGTCTGGATGTCGCGTTGACGCACCTCGACCTGCGGTGCTGCGCGTTCGATCGCACGCGGCGTCAGCGTGATCGTTGGCGGCGGTGGTACGACAAAGTCGGTGGTGGCGACCTGGGTTTCGGTGACCTGCAGCGGCGATTCGATCGTCACCGACGGCACCTGTACCGTCACCTGCGGAATATCCGCGGCGACGGTTTCGCTGGCAGCTTGCACCGGTTCCGGCGCATGTTCCGGTGCCTGGGCCGTGTCGGGGCGCTCGACAGGATCGGCCGCTGGCTGCGCTGGTGTCGGTGTCGGTGTCGACAATGGAGCTGGCTCGCTTTTCGCCGCCGATGCACCCGCGTGCGCTGGCGAAGACGCCGCAGCTGCAGCCGCCTGCGTCGATGCCTCAGCCGCAGGTTGCCCTTCCCCGCCGCCCTGCTCCTCCGCCCCATCGCCGATCAAGGTCATGCGGACTCGCGAATCGTCGCCGGGCGTGGTTTCCTCCGGCGCCCAGCGCACGGTGACCACCCAGACGAGCAGCGCGATAAACCCGAGGTGGATGAGAAAGCTGCCAAGCATCGCCAACCAGTGCTGCCGACGCTGATCCTTCGGGCGCGGGTCCCAGTGTTGCCACCACAGGCTGCGGAACGCCTGGAATGGCGACAGGAGAGAGACGCCGGCCACACCGCCCCGGGCCGGCTGCCCACGCGCCAACAGCACATCCATGACCTGGTCGTCGTTGAATGGCGCAGCCACGTGCTTGCGGTTGCCCATCCAGATGCCCCAGCCATACGGAAGGCCGGTGCGCCGATCCACAATGAGCTTGCCGGGCATGCGCGCGCGCAGTGCCTGCAGCAGATCGGCAGCCGTTGTCACCGGTGGTGCGGAATCAGGCCGCGCTGTCGCGCGGAATGTAGGGGGCGTCGCCGGTGGCGTGGTCGGTCGCGTCGCGCACCGCAGTCACGCCGGGCACGCGCCCCATCAGGGTCTTTTCGATGCCCTGCTTCAAGGTCACGTCGGCCATGCCGCAGCCGTGGCAACCGCCGCCGAAGCGCAGCAACACCACGCCCTCGGCGGAGACTTCCTGCACAGCCACGCGTCCGCCATGCGATGCCAGCTGCGGGTTGATCTCGTTTTCCACCACCCAGCGCACACGCTCGACCATCGAAGCCGACTCTGCGGGCGCTTCTCCCTTGATCTTGGGCGCCTTGATGGTGAGCTGCTGGTTGCCGGTGGACTGGGTGACGTAGTCGATTTCGGCGCCATCCATCCAGGGCACGCTGGCGGCGACGACATACAAGGTGAAGCCGTCGCAGTCGATCGCCCATTCGTCGCCGCTCAGGTCCGCCGGTTCGGCGAACTCAAGCCGTGCATCGGCGCGCGGGGTGCCCGCATCCACCGCGCTCAGGCGCACGCCCATGCCGGGCACGCCCTCGCGTTCGATGAGCTTGCGGAAATAGGTCTGGGCTTTGTCGGATATCTGGATCATGCGGGTTATTCTACCGCTCAAAGCGCCCTCGCTCATGGAACACCGTGATCCTGGTGGGCGCACCGTCCGCCACCCCTGCGAGACCGTCATGACCGATCTGATTCCCCTGGAGCAGGCGCATTGCCTCCCGCGCAAAGGCAGCGACCACAAGCTGGGCGAGGCGCGCCTGGCCGAGCTGCTGCCGCAGGTGCCCGGCTGGGAGCTGGCCGAGGCCGGCATGGCGCTCACGCGCACGTTCCGCTTCGCCGACTATTACCGCACCCTGGCCTTTGTGAATGCGCTGGCCTGGATCGCCCACCGCGAAGACCACCACCCCGACCTGGGCGTGCATTACGACCGCGTCGTGGTGCGCTATTCCACCCATGACGTGGGCGGGCTGAGCGAGAACGACTTCATCTGCGCGGCCAAGACCGCGCAGCTCTACGATCAGGGAATCACTGCATGAACATGTATCGCGCTGCGCTCGCCGGTCTCATCGTCGCCACCGGCCTTGGCGGCTGCGGCAAGTCGCCACAGCAGGCCTCTGCTCCCACCGTCGCGCCCACCGAACTGGCTGCCCTGAAGACGCCACCGCCGGAATATTCGCCGCAGCTGGCCTGCGCCGGTATCGGCGGCACCACCGTGCTGCGAGTCGTGGTCGGCGCTCAAGGCACCCCCACCGACGTGTCGGTGGCACAGAGCAGCGGCCAGCCCGTGCTCGACGAAGCGGCCCAGAAGCGCGTGCGGGAATGGCAGTTCAAGGCTGCCACCCGCAATGGCCAGGCCGTGTCGCAGACCATCCAGGTGCCGGTCTCGTTCAAGCCGCCGGTGCCGCGTCCAAACGAATGTTTCGCCATCGAGGAACGCGCACGCCGCGGCGGCTGAGGACCGCGCAGGTCGCTGACGCCTCGTTTCTGCACGGCACGAGCGCACCGGCACAAATGCATGAGCGCCAGCGCCCTGTTCGGGCGCGCTTGAGTTTCGCGCCTGGGTGACGCTGGCGCAGATGCGCTACTTTTCGTCTTCAACACCACGTCTTCGTCATCGCGGCATGGCCATCCTGCTTCCCCGGAGGTCGTGCGTATCTCGCGAGCTGCAGTTGCCACGCTCTCCGCAGGAAGTTCTTCATTCCACCAGGACGTCGCGCCACATGCTTGCAGTGTCATCGCACAATCTCTGGATCGCGCTTGCGGTCACGCTGGCCGCCGGGCTGGCGACCGGGCTCGGCAGCCTCATGGTGGTGTTCGCCAAAAAGCCCAATCCGCGGCTGTTGGCGTTCGGTCTGGCCTTCGCCGGCGGCGCAATGGTGTACGTGTCGCTCACCGAGATCCTCAACAAGTCGATCGCCGCGTTTTCCCAGGCCTACAACGACAAGCTCGGCTTTACCTTCGGCACACTGACCTTTCTGGGCGGCATGCTGCTGATCATGGTGATCGACCGCCTGGTGCCGAATCCGCACCAGAGTTTGTCCAGCGACGATCCGCAGTTTCGCGAAGACAACCGGGCCTATATCCGCCGGGTTGGCCTGATGACCGCCGTCGCGATCACCGCGCACAATTTTCCGGAAGGATTGGCGACTTTCTTCGCAACGCTCGAAAGCCCGGCGGTCGGCATGCCGCTGGCGTTCGCGATCGCCATCCACAATATTCCCGAAGGCATTGCGATCGCGGTGCCGGTGTATTTCGCCACGCGCAACAAGTTCTATGCGGTGGGCGCCAGCCTGCTCAGCGGGCTGGCCGAACCGGTCGGTGCAGGCATCGGATATCTGGCCTTGTTCAGCGTGCTCTCGGACGCGGTCTTCGGCACCGTGTTCGGGCTGATCTCCGGGGTCATGGTGTTTCTGGCACTGGACGAGTTACTGCCGGCTGCCAAGCGTTACGCCCAGGGTCACGAGACCGTGTACGGCTTGGTCTCGGGCATGGGAACGCTGGCGATCAGCCTGGTGTTGTTCCGCTTCGCAACGCCGTGAAGCGCGTCGTGCGCTGGCATCTCATGATGACCTGGCCGCAAAGTCTGCTGCGCCAGGGGCTGACAGCCGTCTTCAGCGACACCATCGCTGTCTTGTCGATGACGAGTCGATGCGCGCAGCCTGCTTGAAATCAACCGCGTGCGTTTCGGCGCACCTTCGTGGCAGATGGCTTCCCGCACTTCTGCTGAACACCGTCGCGCCTGGTCGACTGAAGCGCAGTTTTAGAAAGGTTCCAGACATTCAAACCGGCGCATGGTACGCGCGTCATCAACGCGCACACAGCGAGGTGCCGTATGCAACGCACATGGTCACAAGGGCGCCTTGCCTTGGCGCTGTCGATCGCATCCACCGGACTGATCGCGCTTGGCGGGTGCCAACGTACTGACTCACCGGCGCCGGCCGCCGCCGAGCCTCCGCCGCCTCCCAGCGCGATGGCAACGCCGGCTTACACGCCGCCCACGGCGGACCAGCTTTACCAATTGGTCGCGCCGATTGCCCTGTTTCCAGATAAGTTGCTGGCGCAAACGCTGGCGGCGTCGGTCTATCCCGATCAAGTGGCCACTGCGCAGGAATGGCTACGCAGCAATAGCGATTTGAGTGCTGCCGATCGCGCGCAGGCCACGGTGTCGCAATCGTGGGATCCGAGTATCAAGGCACTGACCGCCTTTCCTGATGTGGTGGCCCAACTGGCCGGCAATCTGGATTGGACGCGTGCGCTCGGCGATGCCTATGCCCACGACCCCAACGATGTGCTCAACGCGGTGCAGATCATGCGCCAACGCGCTCAGGCCAGCGGCCATCTGCGCAGTACCCCGCAACAGCAGGTGCAGGTGGCGCGCCATGTGGTGGTGACGCCCATTCTGGATGAGGGCCGCATCCCGCCGCCCGCGCAGGTGATCACCATCGAACCAGCGCAGCCGGACGTGGTGTACGTACCGCGCTACGATCCCGGCGTGGTCTACGGCACGCCGGTCGATGTCTATCGGGAGTATCGCTACCGCCCGGTCCGCCGGTACGACGAAGGCGACGTCGTCACCACCGGCCTGGTGTCGTTCGGCGTCGGCGTGTTGGTGGGCGGCGCACTCGAGCACCATCACGGTTGGTTCGGCTGGGTCGAGCCGGCGCCTGTCTGGCACCGCTGGGGCTGGAACAGCTGGGGTGTGGATTGGAACGCGCCGCCGGCCGCATCGCATTACGTGGTCTACCAGAACCATGTCTATGCGCCGCGCACCACCATCATCAATAACCGAAATACCTATATCGATACGCGCTCCTATGTGAATCAGGATCGGCGCCATTGGTCCAATCCGACATCCGCGCCTGCGGCCGGGATGTCTCCGGCCAGCTTCCACGCAGCGCAGGTGGCCGCTCTACCGGCAACGGTTGCCAACGCACGTGGGCCTGGTGGGTTTGCAGGAGCCACCACGCCGGCGCCCTCGCCCGCCCAGCTGCATCGCCCGCCCGACTATGCGCATCTGGCAGCACCGCATTTCAGTGCGCAGATGCTGCAGCCAGGCCGCCCGGTAGCCCTGAACGCGTCGCAGTCGCCGCATGCTGGGCCCCTGATAACTGCGGCCCGTCCGATGCAGCCATTGCCCTCTGGGATGCGTTCGCCGCGCGTGCAAGCGCCGGCATTCGCATCGGCTGCAGCGCCTGCGCGGGTGAATGACCTGCAGGCCGCACAGCAGCGCGTGGCGCAGATGCACCCAGGTTCGCGGGCAGCGCAGGAGCAAGCAGCTGCAGCCACCCGCGCACATGCCGGCATGCCGCCGCACGATGCATTCGCGAGCCGCGACACCCGCGACAGCCAGTTCCGAGCGCAAGCCCAACCTGCGCAATGGAAGCCGCTTGTGCAAGAGCAACGGCAGCTGCCGCCCCATCAGCAATTCGCATCCGCAGCATTGCCGCGTGTGGAACATGCCCAGCAGTCGCAGCCGCGTTACGAACCGCGCCCGGTCATGAAGGCAGAGCCGCAGCAGCACATGCAGCGGATGGCGTCCTTCGTCCCGCCGCGCGCCGCTCCGACACATCAGGCCGATATGCACCAGCAACGCCCGCATCCGTCGGCGCAGCCGCAACATCACGACCACCGCCACGAGGGCTGAACCAGCGCGCTGGCGCAGCCGCCACGGCTGCGTCAGCGACCGAGCTGGTCCAGCGCCTCGGCCAGCTCTGGCGCCAGCGGCGCGCTCAATACATACGGCGTCTTGCCGGCATCCAGCGCGAACTCCAGCGATGCGGCATGCAGGAACAGCCGCTTCAATCCAAGCTGGTCGCGCAGGCGCTTGTTGACGTCCGCCTCGCCGTATTTATCGTCCCCTGCCACCGGGTGCCCCAGGTGCTGGGCATGCACGCGAATCTGATGGGTGCGGCCGGTCTCGATGCGCACTTCGCAATACGAATGCCCGCCGCGCCGTTCCAGCAACTTGAAATGGCTCAGCGACGGCTTGCCGATCGCATTCACCTGCACATGCCGCTCGCCTCCCTGGCGCAGGCCGATGTGCAGCGGCGCGTCCACGGTCATCACGCCGTCGGGCATGCGGCCCACCAGCAGGGTCAGGTAGCGCTTGGTGATACCGCGCCCTTCGACGCGGTCGTCTTCACGCATCAGGGCCTGCAGCTCGGTCAGCGCCGAGCGCTTCTTGGCCACGATCAATAGGCCCGATGTATCGCGATCGAGCCGATGCACCAGTTCCAGGCTCTGGTTCGGCCGCAGCGCCCGCAGCGTCTCAATAGCGCCAAAACTGATCCCGCTGCCGCCATGGCTGGCGACTCCGGACGGCTTGTTGAGGGCAAGCAGGCGCGCATCCTCGAACACGATCGCCGCTTCCAGCCGCGCCATGAACGAGGACGGTGGCGCTGCCTTGTCGTCCTCGTCGTTGATGCGTACCGGCGGAATCCGCACCTCTTCGCCGCCTTCGAGCTTGCGCTCGGCCTTGGCCCGCCCGCCGTTTACCCGTACCTGGCCGCTGCGGACCAGCTTGTAGATCAGGCTGCGCGGGGCGCCCTTGAGCTGGCCAAGCAGGAAATTATCCAGCCG
The DNA here is from genome assembly GCF_000961215.1 of Xanthomonas citri pv. citri. Lineage (NCBI taxonomy): Bacteria > Pseudomonadati > Pseudomonadota > Gammaproteobacteria > Lysobacterales > Lysobacteraceae > Xanthomonas > Xanthomonas citri. The sequence continues at coordinate 2,458,052 of NZ_CP008998.1, read as the reverse complement.
CTGCCCAGCACGGTCTTCCGGAACTTTGAGAATGCGCACGCCGACGCGGTCGGCCGGCGGCTTGGGGGGCTGGGGGTCGGTCATCCGGCTCTTTATTCTGTTACACTCGGCGAGCGAGATAAGGGTTTGATTTTGTTGGAAGTTGATTGGCCAGAAGCCTGACTTCCGATGATTCCGGCACAGTGCGCGACCACCGCCCCCGGGGCGGCCATGTTAGCGGCTCACCGGCCTACCCGGCCATCGCCGGCGGTTTTTGACCGCTGCGCTGAACATGTCCCGTGCGCTGCCCCGGTTCGTCCGGACGCGGCTGCCGGCCCTGAAACACCTATAAAACTTAAACAAGCGCTCCCGCGGCCTGCCGTGGTGTTGCAGCGCTGGAAACTCTGGTCAGGCCTGTCCGCGCGTTGCGCGAAGGGCCGACAAGCTGTTCCAGAGGCGAAACGTCACGGCGTTCCGCGCGGTAGAGCGCGTGAGGAACGCAACAATGAAGCGAATGCTGATCAACGCAACGCAGGCCGAAGAGCTGCGCGTGGCGATTGTGGACGGCCAGACCCTGTACGACATCGACATCGAACAGCCGTCCAAGGAACAAAAGAAGTCCAACATCTATAAGGGCCGTATTACCCGGCTTGAGCCTTCCCTGGAAGCGGCGTTCGTGGACTACGGCGCCGAGCGTCATGGCTTCCTGCCGTTGAAGGAAATTTCCCGCGATTATTTCCAGGCCGGCGTCGACCATAACAAGTCGACCATTCGCGAGCTTCTGCGCGAAGGCCAGGAAATCGTGGTGCAGGTCGACAAGGAAGAGCGTGGCAACAAGGGCGCCGCCCTGACCACGTTCATCTCGCTGGCCGGCCGCTACATGGTGCTGATGCCCAATTCGCCGAGCGCCGGTGGCGTTTCGCGCCGCATCGAGGGTGAAGACCGCGCCGCGTTGAAGGAAGCGCTGGACAAGCTCGACATTCCTGACGACATGGGCGTGATCATCCGCACCGCCGGCGTGGGCCGCGATGCCGAAGAACTGCAGTGGGATCTGGACTATCTGCTGCAGACCTGGAAGGCGATTGCCGAAGCTGCGCTGAGCAAGCCGGCCGCGTTCCTGATCTACCAGGAATCGCGCCTGATCATCCGCGCCCTGCGCGACTACCTGCGGGCCGATGTCGGCGAGATCCTGGTCGATACGCCGGAGCTGTACGCCGACGCCCAGGAGTTCATGAAGCAGGTGATGCCGCAGAGCCTGCGCAAGCTCAAGCACTACACCGACGATATCCCGCTGTTCAACCGCTTCCAGATCGAATCGCAGATCGAAGGCGCCTATGAGCGCAACGTGCGCCTGCCCTCGGGCGGCTCGATCGTGGTGGACCAGACCGAAGCGCTGACCGCCGTCGACGTCAACTCCTCGCGCGCCACCAAGGGCAGCGATATCGAAGAAACCGCGTTCCAGACCAATCTGGAAGCGGCAGAAGAAGTCGCACGCCAGCTGCGCCTGCGCGACCTGGGCGGCCTGGTGGTCATCGACTTCATCGACATGGCCTCGTCCAAGCACCAGCGCGAAGTCGAAAACAGGTTGCAGAACGCGCTCAAGTACGACCGTGCGCGCGTGCAGTTGGGCCGTATCTCGCGTTTCGGCCTGATGGAAATGAGCCGTCAACGGCTACGTCCGAGCCTGGGCGAATCCAGCCAGATCGTCTGCCCGCGTTGCGACGGCCATGGCCGCATGCGCAGCGTCGAGTCGCTGTCGCTGTCGATCATCCGCGTGGCCGAAGAACACGCCATGAAGGAAAACACCGGGCAGGTGCTGGTCCAGGCGCCGGTGGAAATCGCCAATTACCTGCTCAACGAAAAGCGTAGTGCGCTGCGTGAAATCGAGCAGCGCCATGAGTCGCCGATCATCATCGTCGCCGACGAGCAACTGCACACCCCGCACTACGAAGTCACGCGCCTGCGCGAGAACGAGCTGGGCGAAGAGAGCGGCAAGCCGAGCTACCAGCGAGGCACCCCGCGCAAGCTTCCGGTGCATGCACTGACCAAGGCGCAGTTGAACATTCCTGCCGCTCCGGCGGTCACGTCGATCAAGCCGAGCCAACCGGCACCGGTGCGCGAAGAAGCCCCTGCCCCGGTCGCGCCCGTCGCTGCTCCGGTGCCGGTGGTGACCGTGCCCATTCCGGCACCGGTCACTGGCGTGGTGGGCTGGCTGAAGCGGATCTTCGGCGGCGTCGAACCGGTTGCCCCGGCCCCGGAGTCGACCCCGCGTCCGCGCCAGAACGATGCCGGCCGCAATAACCGTAGCGAGCGCGGCGAGCGTGGCGGTCAGCGCCGCGATGGCCGCGATGCCCGCAACGGCGGCAACAGTGGCAACCAGCAACGTGGCAATGGCGGCAACGGCAACGGCGCCAACAAGGAACGCCGTGACGAGCGTCGTCAGCCTGCCAACGCCCAGGGCGCGCAGAATGGCGCACAGGCACAGCAGCAGGTGCAGGTGCCCAAGCCGCCGCGCAACGAAGCGCAGGCGCCAAAGCCGCAGCAGCAGAAGCCCAAGCCGCAGAACCAGAGCCCGCGTCCGCCACGTGCGCCTGCACAGCAGGATGGCGCGCCGGCCGAGCGTCAGCCGCGTCCGGCACGCCAGGATGAAGGCACGGCAGCGGCGCAGACCCCGACCCCCACTGCCGCAACGGCAACCACGTCGAGCGTGGTGTCCGCCATTGCCGATGCCGCTGCCGCTCCACCCACCAATGCGCAGACCAACGCTCATGAAGCGGCGCAGGCGCATCCGGTCGATGTCACAGTGAGCGAATCCACCGCTGATCGCGGTGCCGACGCGAATGCGGCTGCACCGGCTCAGGAGGCCGCAGGCGACGATGCAGCCAATGGGGAAGGCGGAAGCCGCCGTCGCCGCGGTCGTCGTGGTGGCCGCCGTCGTCGTCGTGGCGCTGGCGCCAACGGAGAAGGTGGTGCCAGCGTCGATGGTCTGGAGGGCGACGATCTGGACAGCGATGCCGACAACGATCTCGATGGCGACAGCGAAGGTGACGACGCTGGTATGCATGCGCATGCCTCGGCCGCACCGCGCGCTGGCCAGCCGGAATTCGACTTCGACGACGACGCACCGGCACCCGCGGTGCGCGCCAAGCCAGAACCCGCGGTCCAGGCAACCGCCAAGCCGCGTCCGGTTCCCAAGGAGCGTGCAGAGCCACAGGTCGGCAGTGATACGGCCTCGACCACTGCGCCGGTTTCAAATACCGTGCCGGCATCGCAGCCGTCAGCAACACCCGTTGCCAACGCTGACGCCGCCCGCGAGCGCCCTGCTGCGCCCGTCGCGGCTACGGACGCAACTGCCAAACCCGCGCCAGCTGCCACAGCGTCGACGGTTGCCGGCACCGAGGGTGCGGCAGCGCAGGCTGCGGAACAGCGCCCCGCAACGATCGCTCAGCAGGCATCCGCTACCCCGGCACCGATTGCCGCTCCCGCACCAGGGGTATCCGCTCCGGCAGCTGCAGTGGCTCCCGCCGCCGGGACGGCACCGGTCGCGGCTGCCGTGGCTCCGGCACCGGCTGTCGCATCGCCTGTGACCAGCAATGCGGCGACAAGCAGCCCGCAGCAGCCTTCGGCGCCGGCCAGTGCGGCTCCGCCTGCCGCTGCCCAGGCCGCGAAGCCCGACCAACAGCAACCCGCTGCGTCGGCGGACGTCGAAACGCCTTCGGTGCAAGCCACTCCGGTGCAGCCGGCACGTGCAACGCCTGCTGAGGACCTATCGGCACCTGCGGCAGCTTCCCCGGCGTCGCAGGCCGCGGTGGTCACGGTCACTTCGCCGCACGCCGAGCAGTCTGCTTCACAGGCGCCATCTTCCGAGGTGGCAACGACCTCTACCTCGACGGTTGTGCAGGCAAGCCCGAGTGCAGACACCGCGCCCGTGCGCAGGCCATATGCTCCGGTGCAGACCACCATGCTCGATGCGCTGAGCCCGAACGAGGCTGCGCCAGCGGCCTCCTCGGCCAGCAAGCCTCCGGCAGCCCCTGCAGCAGCGCAGGAATCGCAGGCAGACAAGCCCAAGCCGACGGTGGTTGTGTCCGAAGCAGTCAAGCCAGTTGCTCCATCGGCCGAAGCCGACCGGCCGCGGGATGACGACAGCAACAAGCCGCGTGGCGATCACTGATCGCCAGGTGACCCGATCGGCTGGCCTGGTTGGATAGCAGGCCATGTCAACATCGAAAACAGCGGTCTTCGGGCCGCTGTTTTTTTATGCGCCACCTGCACTAACGCGAAGCCGCATCCGCCGGCTGTGATCCCGGTGAGGCATCTACTCCACGTTCTTCCACATGAGCGGTCGACGTTTTTCGCCGCTCGTGCCTAGCGGTTGCAAAAACCCTTCGACCAGGAATTGCGACGACGCCAGAACTTGCTGGCACATGAAGACCATCGTCGCGGAAAGATCCCTGTGCGAGACCTGTGTTCATGCTCATTGCATGGGACCTCAGGACGCACGCCGCCTGGTTCCGACGTAAAGCGCGCTTCTGAGCACGCTATGAGCCCTCTCTCTGCCATGTTGTTCGCCCCGACCTTGCGATGCAGCGCAGCCAGTGCGGCGCACCCAAGGTAACGGTTCACAGCACCCGGGAGGGATCGGTCAGACCGTATTGATTGGCCAGCCGCGCCAGCGCGATGTTGTCCTGGATGCCGACCTTCTCAAACAGGCGTGCCTTGTGCGTGTTGATGGTCTTGGCGCTGAGGTTCAGGCGCTTGGCGATGTCTTCCTGGCGCAGCCCTTGGGTCAGCAGCAACGCCACTTCCAGCTCGCGGGGCGACAATGCATCGAACGGTGAACCGCCACCTTCCAGATTGGACAGAGCCAGGTTCTGCGCGATCGTGTTGCCGAGGTAACGCCGTCCCAATGCGACTTCACGCACCGCGCGCAGCAACTCGTGCGCGTCACCGCCCTTGCCCACATAACCGGAGGCGCCTGCCTCGAGCAAACGCTTGGGCAATGGGCCGTCTTCGAGCACGGAGACGATGATGACCCGCGTGCCGTAGTCGCCCTTGACGATGCGCTCGGTAATTTCCAGGCCGCTGACGCCGGGTAAATGCAGGTCGCACAGCACGATGTCCGGTTTGAGTTGACGAATCTGCGGCAATGCAGCTTCGCCGCTCTCTGCTTCACCCACCACATCGACATCCACTTCCTTGGACAGAATCATCTTCATGCCTGTACGCACGAGTGCATGATCGTCGATCAGAAAAACTCTGATGGTCATCCTTGTTTTCCTCGCTAGCGGCTGGCTGGTGCAGCCTATCTCCGTGAATAATTCAGGGCAAGCTCGATGCGACGTATTACGCCCAAGTTAGAGCGTTATGCAGCGTCAATAGAGCATGCATGACGTGCGCGTGGCGCGATGTCTCAAGGCAAGATGCTGCAACGTGTGCCGATGATGCGGGGGCCTGGGCGAGCGTTGCATCGGGCAATGCAGTCGCGCTCGGTCAGATTTTCACTGGCTAGGCGGTACGGTCGGCGTCCACCAAGGGGTTTAATTCGGGATCCAGCGCAACGCGTTCGTCGAAGACGAAGCAGCGACCGTCGTAGCCTTCGCCGCCGACCTCTTCGAAGTAGCCGAGGATTCCGCCCTCCAGTTGCAGCACGTTGTCCATGCCATCGGCCTGCATCCACAGCGCGGCCTTTTCGCAACGAATGCCACCGGTGCAGAAGCTGACCACCGTGGCGTCGGCCAACGCAGCACGATGCGGTTCCAGCGCGCCAGGCAAGTCGGTGAACTTGTCGATCGGCAGCGTCAACGCCCCCTGGAAGGTTCCGTATCTCACTTCCTGCGCATTGCGCGTGTCCAGCAACACCAATGGGCGGCCGCGATCATCCTGCCCGTTACGCAGCCACTTGCGCAGCACGGCAGGCGTCACCGAAGGCGCACGACCTTGCAGCGGCGATGCATCGTCGCGCCGAAAACTGATGATCTCCCGCTTGATCTTGACCTTGAGCCGCGCAAACGGCTGATGCTTGCTTTCGCTGTACTTGATGCGCATCTGCGCAAACCGCGTATCGGCCTGCAGCCAGGTATAGAACGCGCCGATCTGCTCGGCAGCGCCTGCCAGAAACAGGTTGATGCCCTCCTCGGCCACCAGCACCGATCCTTTCAGCGCGTGCTGTTCGGCTTGCGCGAGCACGCTGGCGGCAAGTGTCTGCGGATCCCGGATGGTCACGAACTGGTAGGCGGCGGTATTGGTCATCATGCGGCTATTTTAGAGCCGCGGGCAGCCCCTAGCGAGCGCCGTGAGCGGGGCGCCCAACGCGGTGCAGCAGCGCGCCTGCAACCGCGTCCTGCTGCGCACTCAGCCGCGCAACAGCACAAACGGCAGCAACACCAGCGAGGCGACGATCAGCATGCCGATCAGCGTCACGATCACGAACACCGGTCGCCTGCGCAGCAATGCGCCAAAGGTCTCCGCAGTGCCGGCTGCAAGTTCTTCCTGTCGCTGGGCACGCGCAATCGCGCCGCGCTGCGCCTGGTAGGCATCCATCGCCGCCTTGGCGCGTAGATAGTCGGCATCGTCGCTAAGCCAGATACCGCCGGCGGAAATCCCCCAGTTGCTGGGGCGCGTTTCGTAGACCTGCACCCGCTGCTCGCGCATCAGCGCCCGCACCTCGTCGGCTTCGTCGTCGGGAACATTGCGCAGATTGAGCAGCAGCTTGGCCATGCCGCGATGATACCGGGAGCCAGGTGCGATAATGGCCGCCTTTCTTCATGGACCCTGCCATGCGCCTTTTGTTGACGCTCGTCGCCGCCCTGTTGCTCGCAAGCTGCGCACCCACCCTGCCGCCCTCCGGCGGGACCATCGCCAGTTTCGAGCGGATCGACCGCAACCTGGGGACCGGCGCAGAGGCCACACCAGGGGCCATGGTCACCGTGCACTACACCGGCTGGCTGTACGACGAAAAAGCCGCCGACAAACATGGCAAGAAGTTCGACAGCTCGCTGGATCGCGCCGAGCCGTTCCAATTCGTATTGGGCGGCCACCAGGTCATCCGCGGCTGGGACGATGGCGTGGCCGGCATGCGTGTCGGCGGCAAGCGCACCTTGATGATCCCGCCCGATTACGGCTATGGCGACAACGGCGCCGGTGGCGTGATACCGCCCGGTGCATCGCTGGTGTTCGATGTGGAATTGCTGGGCGTGCAGCCGCGTTGAGTGCCTGATGATGACTGATCTGAGCAGGCAGCGGCTGGCCGTGATCGGCGGTGGGCCGGCCGGTTTGATGGCGGCGGAAGTGGCCTGCGCGGCGGGCCTGGCAGTGGATCTGTACGATGCCAAGGGTTCGGTGGGACGCAAATTCCTGATCGCTGGCAAAGGCGGCTTGAATCTCACGCATTCCGATTCGATGCCGCTGTTTGCGCAACGCTATCGCGAACGTCAACAACCGGTTTCCGCATGGTTGCAGGACTTCGATGCTGATGCGCTGCGCGATTGGGCGCGAGAGCTCGGTGTCGAGACCTACGTCGGCAGTTCCGGCCGGGTCTTTCCGATGGATCGCAAGGCGGCCCCCCTGCTGCGTGGCTGGGTGCGCCGGCTCAAGGAACAGGGCGTCGTGTTTCATGTGCAGCACCGTTGGCTGGGCTGGTCTGAAAACGGCGCACTCCGTTTCGACGCACCCACCGGCACGGTGGAGTGCAGTGCAGAGGCAGTCGTGCTGGCGCTTGGTGGCGGCAGCTGGCCGCAGCTTGGTTCCGACGGGCAGTGGCAAGCCTCATTGCAGCGATGCGGGATCGCGGTAGCGCCCCTGGTGCCGGCCAACTGCGGCTTCGATATCGATTGGAGTGCGCACTTCGTGCAGCGTCATGCAGGTGCGCCGCTGAAACCGGTCGTTGCGCACTGGCAGGACAGCAACGGCATGCAGCATGCATTGCAGGGCGAATGCGTGGCCACAGCGAACGGCATCGAGGGCAGCTTGATCTATGCCTTGGCCGCGGACCTGCGCGCGCAGATCGATGCGCACGGCGTTGCCGAACTCGTGCTGGATCTGATTCCCGGCCGCTCGTTCGAACGCGTGCATGCCGAACTGGCCCAACCGCGCAAGGGACGCAGTTTCAGCGAGCATCTGCGCCGACAGGTCGGCATCGATGGCGTCAAGGCGGCTCTCCTTTACGAAGAACTCGGCAAGCAGGCGGGCGACGATGTGGCGTTGGTCGCACGCACGCTCAAGCAGTTGCCGCTGCGCCTGTTGCGGCCGCGTCCGCTCGCCGAAGCGATCAGTTCGGCGGGCGGCGTACGACTGGAAGCGCTGGACGACCAGCTGATGGCACTCGCGCAACCTGGCGTGTTTTGCGCCGGCGAAATGCTCGATTGGGAAGCGCCAACCGGCGGCTATCTGCTCACCGCCTGTTTCGCCAGCGGCCGACGCGCCGCACGCGGCGCTGTGCAATGGCTAGCGCAGCGCGACGTACGCGCTACAGGCGATCGCTGACCGCCGCACGCGGCCACACCGATTTGACGTCGTACACCACCGCGCCCGGTTTGCCGAGCGCGGCGATCCGCTCCACGTCGTAATCGCGATACTGCGCGTGCGCCACAGCCAGCACGACGGCATCGTAGGCGCCATCTTCCGGCATCTCGCTTAAGCGCACACCGCCGTGCTGCAGCGCTTCAGCCGGGTCTGCCCACGGGTCGCAGGTGTCCACCTGCACGCCCGCGGCCTGCAGCAACTGCACCAATTCCAGGGCGCGGCTGTTGCGCAGATCCGGGCAGTTTTCCTTGAATGTCGCGCCCAGTACCAGCACCCTCGCCTGCGCAAGCGCGACGCCACGCATGGCCAGCATGCCGCACACGCGCTCGGCTACATGTCGGCCGACACGATTATTGACCTGCCGCGCGGTGTGGATCAGGTCCGGGTGATAGCCCACGCTTTCGGATTTGTGCATCAGGTAGTACGGATCCACCCCGATGCAATGCCCGCCGACCAGGCCAGGGCGAAATGGCAGGAAATTCCACTTGGTTCCTGCGGCCTCGAGCACATCGAGGGTGTCGATTCCCAACTTGTCGAAAATCAACGCCAACTCGTTGACCAGCGCGATATTGACGTCGCGCTGGATGTTTTCGACCACCTTTGCCGCTTCGGCCACGCGCATCGACGGAGCGCGCCAGGTGCCGGCAGTGATGATGCTGGTGTATAGCGCATCGACGGCATCGGCGGCGTCTGCCGTCGAGCCCGAGGTGATCTTGCGGATATCACGCAGACGCCGCTGGCGATCGCCGGGATTGACGCGCTCGGGGCTGTAGCCGCAAAAGAAGTCGTGGTTGAAACGCAGCCCGGAGGTTGCTTCGAGCAAGGGCACGCAAACTTCTTCAGTGGTTCCTGGATAGACCGTGGATTCGTAGATCACCAGATCGCCGGGCTTGAGGGCGGCGGCGATCAAGGCCGTGGCGCTACGCAACGGCTCCAGATCCGGTTGCTCGAAGCTATCGATCGGCGTCGGCACGGTCACGATGAAAATGCGACACCCAGCCAGATCCGCAGCGTTTGCGCTGTAGCGCAAGTGCGTTGCGGCACCCAATTCGGCATCGTCCAGTTCCAGCGTGACATCGTGGCCATCGCGCAGTTGCGCAACGCGCTGCGCATCGATGTCGAAGCCCACGGTGTCGCGTTGCTCCCCGAATGCAACCGCCAATGGCAGGCCGACGTAACCTAAGCCGATGACGGCGATGCGCCCCTGTGCGGGGCCGAGAAGTGTGGTGCCGGACATGCGGTTCCTTGGAATGGTGCGCAGCCGGTGGCGGCGCGCTATGCGGCGGCAGCATAACGCAGGCCGCATGAGCCAGGCAGTGCAGGAAGTACGCTGCAAAGATTCACAATCGCCGCGCAATCAGGCACGCTATCGCAATGCCCGGGTGGCGAAATTGGTAGACGCAAGGGACTTAAAATCCCTCAGCTGTGAGGCTATGCGGGTTCGACCCCCGCCCCGGGCACCACGAAAATCAACGACTTGCGCTTGTGTGCAGTCAAGTGCAGAGCTATCGTCACTCCCCATTGGGACACTTTGGGACAGTAGGCAATGGCAACCTTTGAAAAACGTACCGGCACAAGTGGCAAGGTCACTTGGCGCGTGCGCGTGCGGCGGCAGTCCGGCCCATGGCTCACGAAATCGTTTGATCGGAAGGCAGACGCACAAGAGTGGGCACGCGGTATCGAACACAAATTAGACGTGGGCGATTTCGTACCTTCTACAGAAGTTCGAAAGCGCACTGTCGGCGATGCCATTGATCGCTACCTAGAAGTGACACTGCCTGCCAAGCGTCAAAAGGATGCAGCCAAGCAAGTTCAGATGCTGGCTTGGTGGAAAGCTGAAATCGGCGATGTGCCGCTTGTTGGATTGACTCCCGCCAAGATTGCCGCAATCCGCTGGCTGACCAAGAACCCAGTACCCAACGTCACCCGCATGCAGGAGAGTAAGGGACGCGAGCGGTTTCTTAGCGAGCCGGAGCGATTGGCGCTGTTGGCAGCATGCGACGCGTCGGATTGCGCTCCCCTCGCCCCTTTGGTCCGGCTGGCGTTGGCTACCGGTGCAAGGCGTGGAGAGCTACTAGGACTGCAATGGGAACACGTGGACCTTGACAGGCGTACCGCGCGCTTCATCGACACCAAGAATGGAGAGAACAGGACGGTTCCGTTAGCTACCGGTGTTACGCAAATGCTTCAGGCCATGGCTCGCACAACCGGTCCAATCTTTCCGATCACTGGTCCTATGCTCGATAAGCCATGGCGCGCAGCGTGTGTGTCGGCGGGATTAGGTGATTGATACGCCCAGGATTTCCTAGACATCTCAAGGCCATGGAAAATGGCTGATTCGGAGGTGTCCATGAGCAGTAAGCGGTATACGGATGAGTTCAAGATCGAGGCGGTCCGGCAAGTGACCGATCGTGGGTTCAAGGTGGCAGAGGTCGCCGAGCGACTGGGTGTCACCACGCACAGCCTGTACGCTTGGCTGCGCAAGTTCGGCAAGCCCGGCGTAGTACAGCGCGCTGAGGCGGACCAGAGCGCCGAAGTCCGGCGGCTGAAGATCGAGTTGCGCCGGGTGACGGAGGAGCGCGACATCCTAAAAAAGGCCGCCGCGTACTTTGCCAAGGGGTAAAGGCAAAGTACCTCTTCATGCAAGTCCACCGCGAAGAATTCAGGGTGTGCGCGATGTGCCGGGTTTTGCGGGTGAACCGGGCTGGATACTACGCGTGGCTAAAGTCGCCCGACAGTGAACGCGCCAAGGAAGACGAACGCCTGCTGGGGCTGATCAAGCACCACTGGTTGGCCAGCGGCAGTGTCTATGGGCATCGCAAGATTGCCAAGGATCTACGCGATCTGGGTGAGCGTTGCAGTCGCCATCGGGTGCATCGATTGATGCGCACCGAGGGACTGCGTGCCCAGGTGGGCTATGGCCGCAAGCCGCGCTTCCATGGCGGAACGCCGTGCAAGGCGGCAGCCAACCTGCTGGATCGACAGTTCGACGTGACCGAGCCGGACACGGCCTGGGCGAGCGACTTCACCTTCATCCGTACGCATGAAGGCTGGATGTACCTGGCTGTGGTGATCGATCTGTTTTCCAGGCAGGTCGTCGGCTGGGCGATGCGCGATCGAGCCGATACCGAGTTGGTCGTGCAGGCCTTGCTGTCGGCGGTGTGGCGGCGCAAACCCAGCGCTGGTTGCCTGGTTCATTCGGACCAGGGGTCTGTCTAGGTAATCCCCCCGCCCATTAGCAGACGCCAGAAGTGGAATTTTCTCGTACCCTTTCCCGAGGAGGTTCCATGAAGAAGTCCCGCTTTACCGACAGCCAGATCATCGCCGTGCTCAAGCAGGCCCAGGCCGGTGCGCCCGTGCCGGAGCTGTGCCGCGAGCACGGCATCAGCTCGGCCACGTTCTACAAGTGGCGTAGCAAGTTCGGCGGCATGGACGTGTCCATGGTCGCACGCATGAAGGAGTTGGAGGAGGAGAACCGCCGGCTCAAGAAGATGTACGCCGAGGCGCAGCTCAGTACCGACCTGCTGAAGGAAGCGCTCGCAAAAAAATGGTGAGGCCATCTCAGCGACGCGAGATGGCCCAATCGGCAGTCACGAGCGGGCGCACGAACATCCGCCACGCCTGCCAGACCTTCGCGGTGAGCCAGACCTGCTTCCGCTACCAGGCCAAGGCCAGCGAGCAGAACGCCCGGATCGCCGACTGGCTGGTCCGCCTGACGAGCGCCCATCGCGACTGGGGCTTTGGCCTGTGCTACCTGTACCTGCGCAACGTGAAGGGCTTTGGCTGGAATCACAAGCGGGTCTACCGGATCTACCGCGAGCTGGAGTTGAACCTGCGGATCAAGCCGAAGAAGCGGCTGGTGCGTGAGCGGCCCGAGCCTCTGGCGGTGCCGGAGGCCATCAACCAGGTCTGGTCGATGGACTTCATGCACGACCAGTTGGCCGACGGCCGCAGCTTCCGGCTGTTCAATGTGCTCGACGACTTCAATCGCGAGGGGCTGGGGATCGAGGTGGATCTGTCGCTGCCGTCAGCCCGGGTGATCCGATCGCTGGAGCAGATCATCGAGTGGCGCGGCAAGCCCGCCGTGATCCGCTGCGACAACGGCCCTGAATACATCAGTGGCGCGTTGCTGTCCTGGGCACAGCGGCTTGGCATCCGGGTCGAGCACATCCAGCCGGGCAAGCCACAGCAGAACGCCTACGTTGAACGCTACAACCGCACCATCCGCTACGCCTGGCTCGCCCGCACCCTGTTCGACACCATCGACCAGGTGCAGGACAAAGCCACCCGCTGGCTATGGACGTACAACCACGAGCGCCCGAATATGGCGCTCGGCGGCATCACGCCTGCCATGAAGTTGGCGATGGCCGCTTAGCTCCACTTCTGGCGACCGCTAGAAGTGGGGGGATTACCATCCCCTGGCACGGTGATGCAGGTCAGCATGTCTGCGCCAAGCAACGCTTGCCATGCCAGCGCTGCATCGCTGGCCGACCGGGGCGCCAGGGCCTGCGCCGCAGCGAACAGATGGACCGGCATATGGATGGCCATCGGCAGGTAGTGTCGCTGTGCATAGCCGTGTGCGAACTCGCGCGCCAGCGATTGCGGCAGGCTGGCGTCGTCCTGGTCGGCCCACGCGGACGGCAACCAGCCGCGCGAGCGGCACAGTCTGATCAATGCCGTGTCTTCCCACTGGCCAACCTGCGCCGCGAGTGCCTGCAGGTTGGCCTGGGCAGAGGCACGTTGCTCATCATCCGGCAGCGCGGCCAGGCAGTGCTGCAGCAGGAGGCGCTGCGGCGCGTGCGCAGGATCGATGTAGGCTGGACCGAGATCGAGTTGCGAGGGATGATAGGTATCGATCAAACCAACGAACTCGACCAGCTCATCTACAGCGAGCAATTGGGTGGCAATCTCGTACGCCAACAGCCCGCCGAATGACCAGCCGGCAACCCGGTAAGGTCCGTGCGGCTGCACCGCGCGCAGATGACGTAACAGACGCGCCGCAAGTTCCTGCACGGTACGTGGCTGGGGCGCGCCCAACGCAACAGCGGACAGCCCATAGACCGGCACATCCGGAGCAAGGTGCTCGCCCAGGGGCGCAAAATACAGATCCAGACCGCTGAAGTCATGTACCAAAAACAGCGGGCGCTTGTCGCCGCCCATCCGCACGGTGACCACGCCCGGTGGCGTTGAGGTCTCCCGCCACCGCTCGATCGCTGTCGCCATCGCCGCCAGACTGGTATGCGCACTCAGCACAGATAACGGCACCGCCGTCCCTGCCCGCTTCAGCAGGCCATTGAGGCGTACCAGCAGCAGCGAATGACCGCCCAGTGCGAGGAAATCGTCGTGCCGCCCGATGCGATCGATGCGAAGTAACTGCGACCACAGCGTATGGAGCAATGTTTCCAGCTCGCCTTGTGGCGGCGTGTCGTCGTGGCCAGCATGATCATTGCGTGCCGGCAGCGGCAAGGCATGCCGATCCAGCTTGCCGTTGGCGGTCAGTGGCAATTGCTCCATCTGTACATACGCAGACGGCAGCATGTAATCCGGTACGCGGGTCAACAGATGCATGCGTAACGCCTGTGCATCGTGAGCGAGGTTCGCTGCCACGTCTACCTGGTAGTAAGCCACCAGCTGTTTCGACCCCCGCACATCTTCACGCTGCACAACCGCCGCAATCGCAACCGCCGGATGCGTTTGGAGCGCGGACGCGATTTCTCCCAATTCAACACGGAAACCGCACACTTTGACCTGCCCATCGGTGCGGCCCAGGTATTCGAGCACACCGTCCGCCCGCCAGCGCACCAGATCGCCACTGCGATACAGGCGCGCATCCGCCTTGCCGCTGAAGCGGTCGGCAATAAACCGCTCGGCGGTCAGCGTCGGTTGATGCAGGTATCCCAGCGCCACACCATCGCCGCCGATGTACAACTCGCCCGCCACGCCGATCGGCAGCGGCGTGCCATGCGCATCCAGCACATAGACACGGGTATTGCCGATGGGGCGGCCAATCGGAATGGGGCCGGAGACTTCGGTGATGCAGTGGATGGTTGCGAAGGTCGTGGTCTCGGTCGGCCCGTATCCGTTGAGCAACCTCTGCGGCGCCCCTTCGGCCAACACCCGCGCTACCACTGCCGGGTCGAGGACGTCACCGCCCACGATCAGATAACGCAGCTGCGCAATGGCCGGCAGCAACACGGCTGCGTGGTGATGGAACAGCCCGGCCGTCAGCCACAGCACGTTGACGGCCTGGTTCTGCAAACACTCCCGCGGCCGGTCTGGCGACAGCACGATGTCCTGCGCAATCACCACTACGCAGCCGCCGGTGAGTAGCGGCGCCCACACTTCCAGGGTACTGGCGTCGAAGGCCGGATTGGCAGCGAAGGCCACCCGATCGCCGGGCTGGAACTTGGCATAGCCGTTGTTGCACACCAGCCGATTGATGCCCCGATGCGCGATCCGCACGCCTTTAGGAACACCGGTCGAGCCGGAGGTGTACATCACATAGGCGTCCGACGCGCTGGACTGGGACAACTGCGGATCGTGCGTGGGCGATGCGCTCAAGTCGAGCAGATCCATGTCCAATCGTGCAGCACCATCGGGAAGCGGCTGGTCGCTACGACTGACGACCCAGCGCGCTGCGCTTTCATCGAGAATCTGCTGCAAACGTTGGTCTGGCGACTGCACATCCAGCGGCAGATACGCTGCGGCACATTTGTTGATGGCCAATTGCGCGACCACCAACTCCAGCGAACGTGGAAGGCGAATGCCCACGTACTGGCCCGCCCCTACTCCCAGGCCGATCAGGTAATGCGCAAGCTGATTGGCCTTGCGGTTGAGCGCTGCATAACTGCACCGATGCGCTCCATCGATCACGGCTGGCGCCTCCGGCGTCAGTGCCGCCTGCTGCTCGAACAGCGCATGCACGGTCTGTGCATGTGGATAGTCGCGATCGGTGGCGTTGAAGGTGTCCAGCAGCTGTCCGAGTTCGTCGGCAGGCAGCACGCACAGCTGACCGACCGGCAGGTCCGAGCACTGCTCGAGCGCATCGACCAACTGCGCAAGTGCGCGTTGCATGAAAGCGCACATGCGTTCGGCACCGATGTCCGCACGGGTTTGCACGCTCAGCGCGAATTGGTCTCCAAGATCATCCACGCTCAGCAGCAGCGGATAATTGGTGCGCTCGCTGCTGCCAAGTGCATGCACGCCATGCCAGGCAGCGGATGTCGTCGCGTCTGCCGGTAGCGGCGGACTATGCCGATAATTGAGCAATGCGTTGAACAGCGGCGTCGAAGCGGGAATGCTGCTGCAGCGCTGCGCCAATGCCAGCGATGCATGTTCGTGTGCCATCAGCGCCGTCAAGGCATCGTGCGTGCGCCGCGCGGCGGCCGCGGCAGGCGCGTCGAGTCTGACCCGGATCGGCAGGCTATTGATGAACATGCCCAAGGCGCGATCGGCAGCGGGGCCGCCCTGCATGCGCCCGAGCAAGACGCTGCCGAAGACGACATCATCGCGACCCACGCCCGATCCCAGCACCATCGCCCAGGCCAGGTGATGGAGGCTTGCGACGCTCAGATGCAGATCTCGCGCCTGCCGGCGAAGCCGACTGGCGAGCATGGGATCGAGCAGTACGTCGGACTGCTGCAGCGGTTGCAGATGGCCGGGCGTATCTTCTGTGTCGAAAGCCAGCGTTGGCGTATCGATGTCTCCCAGGCATTGCCTGAAGAAGGTTTCGTGCTCCTCCTGGGTCTTGCCCCGCAGCGCCTGGGTCACATACGTACGGTAGGGCGTGGGCGTTGGCAGGCCGGCGTCACCGACTGCGGACAGGTGCTGCATTTCCTCGCGAATCGCCGCCAGTGCGCTGTGATCCAGCACGATGTGATGGAACAGCAGTAACGCCACCAGCCTGCCATTGTGCGGATCCTGCGCGTAATGCAATTGCAGCAAGGGTGCATGGGTGAGAGCGAGACGGTACTGGCATGGATCGAATCGCGCCTGCAGTTGCTCCAGCACATCTCCATCGTCCGGGTTCAACTGCACCGGATCGCAAACTACACGTGCCTGTCGCCAGACGATCTGCACCGGCGCAGCCAAGTCCTCCCAGGCCACACTGGTACGCAGGATGTCGTGTCGATCGACCATGCGCTGCAGGAGTGCGACGAACGCGTCCAGGCACGGTTTGTCGTCGAAGGCCAACTGTGCCTGCAGCAGATAGGGGTCGCCCTGGCGCGCCATCAGATGGTGATACAACACCCCCTCTTGCAGCGGTGCCAGTGGATAGATGTCCTGCACGTTTGCCGCCCCACCCGGCACTGTGGCCACGATGCGATCGATCGTGGCCTGCGACAACTCCACCAGTGTCAGCAGCTCCGGGGTAATGCGTGCGCAGCCGGCCGGTATCAGGTTCGGCGGCACCTCCAGTTCCTGGCTGCGGCCAAGCGCTGCGGCCGTTGCCGCCAAGGTGGGCTGTCCCAGCAGTGCCCGCACATCCATGCCAAGACCCTGCTGGCGCAGCCGTTCCACCAGCGTCACCGCCAGCAGGGAGTGCCCGCCGAGCTGGAAGAAATTATCGTGGCGCCCGACCCGCTCCACCCCCAGCACCGCCTGCCAGATTTCGGCCAGCTGCTGCTCCAGCGCATTGGCAGGCGGCTCATACGTCTGCAGGTTGCGTTGCGCGGCATCGGGCCCAGGCAATGCGTGCCGATCCAGCTTGCCGTTGGCCGTCAGCGGCCACGCGTCCACTGGCACAAAAGCCTCGGGCACCAGGTACTCCGGCAAGTGCACGCGCAAATGCCGCTGTAGCTCGGCCGCTGTCGGCGCCTCGGCGGTGGCGATCACATACCCCACCAGCCGCCGCTCGCCCGCCACGTCCTCGCGGGCCAGCACCACCGCTTCGCGCACCTGTGGATGGGCCAGCAGATGCGCTTGGATTTCGCCCAGCTCGATGCGTCGGCCACGGATCTTGACCTGCGCATCGTTGCGGCCGACATAGTCCAGCCGGCCATCGTCCAGCCAGCGACACAGATCGCCGGTGCGGTACATCCGCGCGCCCGGATAAAACGGGTCGCCGATGAAGCGCTCGGCCGTCAGTGCCTCACGCCCCAGATACCCGCGGGCCACCCCTGCACCGCCCAGATACAGCTCACCCACCACACCCAACGGCGCAAGCTGCCCCTGGGCATCGAGCACATACGCGCGCAGGTACGGCAGCGGTCGACCGATGGACGGGTTAGGCACCCCAGGGGGCACCACGCCGCTGCTGGCCACCACCGTCGTCTCGGTCGGACCGTAATTGTTGTACACGCTAAACGGCAGGCCCTCGGGCACCTGCCGCAGACGATCGCCACCGACCAACAGACACCGCAGACGCTGGGGCGTCATGCCGGCGGCAAACGCATGCTCGGCGATCGGCGTGGGCAGGAAGCTCACATCCAGCTCCTGCGCACGCCACCACTGCAGCAGGGATGCCACATCCGCACTGTGCGCGGCGCTGGGCATCACCAGCACGCCACCGCTGCACAGGCTTGGCCAGATCTCCCAGGCCGCCGCATCGAAGCTCAGACCGGCCAGGCTGGAACTGCGCGTCCCCTCGCCCACCCCGAAGGCCGCCGTGTGCCAGGCCACCAGTTGCGCCAGCTGCCGATGCTCGACCATCACCCCCTTGGGCTGGCCGCTGGAACCGGAGGTGTAGATCACATACGCCAGATGCGCGGCGGTCAGGCCGGGAACCTGCGGATTGGTGCACGGCAGCTCGCCTGCGGCGGCATTGTCGATGTCGATCAATGGCAGCGCCGCAGCGCCCAGCGCCGAGCGGGTGGGCGCATGCACCAGCACCGCGCGCGGGGCGCTGTCGTGCAGCAGATACGCCAGCCGCTCGGCCGGATAGGTCGGGTCCAGGGGCACATAGGCTGCGCCCGCCTTGAGAATGGCCAGCAGGCCGATGATCAGCTCCGCACTGCGCTGCACGCAGATCGCCACCCGCTCGTCCGGCCCGATGCCCAGTTGCAGCAACCGATGCGCCAGCTGGTTGGCCCGCGTATCGAGCTCGCGGTACTGCAGGCGCTGGCCGTCGCACTCCAGCGCCACCGCCTCAGGTGTCGCCGCGACCTGCCGCTCGAACAGCCCGTGCACGGTGTCCATCCGCTCCGGCACGCGATGCTGCAGGTTGAAGCCCAGCAAACGCTGGCGCTCTGCTGGCGGCAGCACGCACAGCTGGTTGATCGGCGTCTCCCGCTCATGCTCGAGCGCGTCGGCCAGCTGCTGCAATGCCGATCGCATGTAGGTGCACAGCCGTAGCGCGCTATACCCAGTTGGCAAATAACCCGTCAGGCGAATCCCGTCATCCATTTCCTCTACGTCGAGCACCACCGGGTAGTGATTGACTCCCTGCGTCTGCAACACGGTGATACCTGGTCACGGCGCCAACGAATCCACTGCCTCAGCCGCGCGATGCTGCAGGTTGAAGCCCAGCAAACGCTGGCGCTCTGCTGGCGGCAGCACGCACAGCTGGCTGATCGGCGTCTCCCGCTCATGCTCGAGCGCGTCGGCCAGCTGCTGCAATGCGGTTTGCATGTAGGCACACATTCTGGCGGGCACGCCGTCTGCCGAGGCCTGCGCCGTCAGTTGGAAACCATCGCCAAGATCATCCATGGAGAGGCTCACCGGATAGGTGCTACGTTCTTCTCCCCCCAGAACATCAATCCCCGGCCACGCCTGCAGCACGGTGCCATTGAGATTGGCCCGACTCAGCCGGCGATAGTTGAACAATGCATTGAACAACACGCGCTGTGTGTACATGCGGCTACAACGCTGCGCCAGCGACAGCGAAGCGTGTTCATGCGCCAACAGCTCACTCAGCCAGGCATGCGTCTGCTTGATGACGGCACGCACGCTGGCCCGACCCAAGCGAACCCGGATCGGCAACGTGTTGATGAACATTCCGATGGCACGTTCGATCTCCTTTCCCTGCGTTCTCCCCAGCATGACGGTGCCGAAGACCACGTCCTGCTGCCCCGACGCTGCGGAAAGCACCTGCGCCCAGGCGACGTGACACAACGTGGCAACGCTAACCCCCAATCGCCTCGCCTGTACTTGCAACCGCTGCGCAATCGAGGCGTCGATCTGGATGACTGCCTTGCGCACTTGCTGGTCAACCACACCTTGATCCTGCAACCCGAATGCAATGGTCGGCTCGCACACATCGCCGAGCATTTCCTTGAAAAAGCGCGCGTGTTCCTCTGCGTGCTGATCGCGGCGGGCATGCATGGTATAGGTGCGATACCGGAACGGCGGCGGCAATCGTGCGCCGTCTCCGCGCAGATGGCTGTCGATCTCTTCCAGCAACCCTGTCAGGGACGCAGCGTCTCCGACCAAATGGTGGAACAGTAGCCCGCCCACCCAACGTTGGCCGACGCCATCGTAGGCATAGCACAGACGCAGCAAGGGAGCTTGCCGCAGATCGAGTTGCTGGCGCGCCGGATCCAGGTGGGCACGCAGCAGTTGTAGGACATCCTCCTCAGCAGGACCCACCGCAATCTCGATCATCGGCACGGTCGCCTGCCGCCAGACCACCTGGAGCGGCGCATCCAACTGCTCCCAGATCAACGCAGTGCGCAGAATGTCGTAACGTGCGACCACGCACTGGAGCGCGGCTGCGAATGCATCCAGGCGAGCCCGATCCGAAAAAACGAACAGCGCATATTGCAGATAGGGATCGCCCTGAGTCGCTGTCAAATGATGGTAGGCAATGCCTTCCTGCAGTGGTGCCGCCGGATAGATGTCCTGCACGTTGCGCGCACCACCGGGCACCGTGCTGACGATGGTATCGATTGCTTGCTGTGACAGCTCCACCAGCGGAAGCAGATCCGGCGTGATGCGGTCGCACCCTTCTGGAATGCGCGGCTCGGGAATCTTCTCGTCGCGACTGGCGCCAACCGCCGCCGCCATCCCCATCACGGTGGGTCGAGCAAGCAGGGACTTTACATTGGCTTCAAGGCCATGCTGTCGCATCCGCTCCAATAACGCGACGATTAGAAGGGAGTGCCCGCCAAGCTCGAAGAAGTGATCGTATCGACCGACTTGCTCGATCTTCAGGACATCGCTCCATAGAACGGCAAGCAACTGTTCGGTCGGTCCCTCAGGCGACACATACCCCTGCTGGGCATACGCCTGTGCATCGGGCGCAGGCAAGGCATGACGATCCAACTTGCCATTGGGTGTCATCGGCAATAGGTCCATGCGGATGTAAACCGCAGGCACCATGTAATCGGGAAGCCGCTGCTGCAGCTGCTCGCGCAGACGCTCGGCAGTCACCTCGGGCGCGTCGCTCACGTAGTACGCCACAAGACATTTTTCTCCCGATGCGGCAGTGTGAATCACCACCGCCGCATCGGCCACCAACGGGTTGTCCAGGATCCTGGAGCTCACCTCCGCAGGCTCGATCCGAAAACCGCGCAATTTGATCTGGTCATCGTTACGCCCGAGGTACTCGAGCGTTCCGTCGGGCATCCAGCGCGCCAGGTCGCCGCTGCAATACATTCGTTGCTCCGGCCCAGTGCCGAATGGATCGACCACGAAGCGTTGCTCGGTCAACTCTGGACGATTGAGATAGCCACGCGTGACCTGGCTGCCAGCGATGCACAGTTCTCCGGCCACACCAGCAGGAACCGTCTGCCTATTCGCATCCAGCAGATAGACACGCATATTGTCGATCGGCCGCCCGATCGGAATGGTGGCTAATGTGCCTGCGTCCCAATCCAGTGGGATTTCATACGCCACGCATCCGACCACCGTTTCGGTCGGCCCATACTCATTGACCACGCGCGCATGAGGTGCAAGCTGACGCAATCGCTTGACCGTCGATGCGTGCAAGGCCTCGCCACCGACTACAAACAACGACACCGACGGAGTACCGCCACAGGCAGCCAGCTGCTGCGTCAAGACATCCAGGTGGGCCGGCGTGATCTTGACCAAGCACAGTGGCTGATCGGCGCAGACTCGCTTCAACAAGGCCTCGATCTCGTCCCGCTCAGGAAGCAGTTCGGTGGTACCGCCACATAGCAAAGGCAGGTATAGACTGGTGACGGTTGCATCGAACGAAAGCGACGACGACACCACTGCGCCTTGCCGGGGGTGATAGTGGTCGATCGCCCAATGCAGGTAGTTGCTCAGGGCGTCGTGGGGAACCATCACCCCCTTCGGACGACCGCTGGAGCCGGAGGTATAGATCACATACGCCAGATGGCACGGCGCAAACCCTGCGACCAGCGGAGTATCGGTGGGCCGATGCAGCCACTCAGGCGTATCCACATCGATCAGGATGGCGTTTGTGTCCTCCAACAGATCGCGCGTTGCCGAATGGACGATGAGCGCACGCGGTGTGCTGTCGGACAGCATGTAAGCCAGACGCTCGGACGGATAACGCGGATCCAGCGGAACATAGGCACTGCCTGCCTTCAGGACCGCAAGCAACGCCACCACCAATTCGGGGCAGCGCTCCATGCACAAGGCGATGCGCTGGTCCGGCCCAATCCCAAGTGCAATCAAGTGATGCGCAAGCTGATTCGACCTTGCATTGAGCTGGGCATAGGTCAGGCGCAAGTCACCAAAGGCCACTGCTATCGCATCCGGTGTCCGCTCTACCTGCGCCTCGAACATCGCAGGCAGCGTCGCCACCGGCATCTGCGTTTTCCTGCCGCGACTCCAGGTATCCAGGCATGCCAGCTCATCGGCGGTACATAGTTCGATCTGGTTCAAAGGACGGCTCGGGTGCGCCACCACCTGCATCATGAGCTGGACCAGACGCTGCGTCATTTGTGCTACCTGGTCGGCAGCAAAATAGCCCTTGTTGTAGATCGCATGGAGCCAAGCAATATCGTCATTGGCGTTGCGCCTGACGTACAACGACAACGGATTGTATTCGCGATTATTGGATGCCTTGACAAAAACTCCTCGCGCGACTCCGAAGCGATACACGTGTCCGGTTTGCTCGAAGGAAAACACCATCTCGAAAAAGCGCGTCGCACCACTCTTCCACAATCCACAGGCACGCCCCATCTCGCTGACAGGAAAGCGCTGATGACGGTAGTCCTTGCGCAATTCTCGCGACACTAGTCGCACCGCATCAATGAAAGGCATCGCAGGGTCGAAGCGCATGCGCACCGGATTTATCTGTGCGCACAGTCCAATCGAATTCTTGAACTGGTGACCGGCACGATTGAGGATCGGCACGCCGACGACCAACTCTTCACGCTGTTGCGTGCGAGAGAAGTAGGCATAGAGAAGGACAAGGAGGATCTGAAACTGGGATACGCCGTGATCGGTGGCTAGCCGTGTCAGTCGATCCAGCAGATCGGCAGGAAATTCATGAACAAGGTTGACGCTGACACCCGACACCTCCGCAGTGGACATTGCCCCCGGGGCAGTGGAGAACAGGGGTTCTGGAAGCACGGAATACTTTGCCAGCCAGTATTGACGATCGGTCTCGTACTGCGCGGAGTGCTGGTAGGAACGATCGCTCTCGATGAAGTCACGGTAGGATCTGACGTCCACTGTCGCCGGACGGCCCTCACGCATTTCGCTGTAGAGGCGGCCCAGAGTTTCTATCGTCAGGAACAAGGACCAGCCATCCATCAGGATGTGGTGCAGGCTCACCATCAGATACCACTTGCCAGCATCGAAGCGGCACAACGAAAGGCGCATCAGCGGCGTGCCGTCGAACTGAAACGGCGTCTCCATGTGCTCCTGGATCCATTGCTCCAGCCATCCCTGACGGTCCTGCACAGACGTAATATCGGCGAATGGCACGGGCAGATGCATCGTCTCAGCGAAGCACTGCAGCGGGATTCCCTCCTCGTCCACGTCTTCCGTTATGCACATCCGCAGGACTTCGCATTGATCGACTAATGTTTGTGCCGCATGCTGCAAGCATCCGACATCGATATCGCCATCGATCTCGATATAGCCACCGATGTTGGAAGAAACCGACTGCCCGAGCATCAGTTGTTCCAACCAGATCTCTCTCTGAGGACTGCTCAGCGGAAAGACAGACCGATCGGTCGTTTGCATTGCATAGTCCTTGATGATGGGTACAGTTCGTCCCGTGACGCTCCGCATGAAGAATGCGGCGACCGAATACTGTTGCCCAAGTGATAGGGGAGATGATGGGCGCTACTTTTTTATATTCCAGCCTGCCCATTTGATTGAGGCACAGTTACCCTCCCAGAACGAGATCTGGCACCATCGAGAGGTCATTCCCTTATTTTCTATTGGAAAACTTCACTTTATCGAGTGGCGCGGGCAATGCCATCGATGTATCGATCATGGTAATCGCATCTTCAAAAGGATTCGGTGGCGGGTATCGCACGTGTCGAGCGGCGCCATTGATAGCACGTCAATGACAAAAAACGTCGCGCAAGCACACTCCACCGGTGCTTCTTATTTCTTATCGATTTCCAGGAAAATCCTTTGCGCCATCAATCAGATTGCTTCGCACCGGATTTTTATGGCCATCGCGTAGATCTGAGCATAGATGGTTGTGTGTTCGTCACATTTTTGCTCGACTGGCAATCAGAAGAAGATCTGTCTTCCGAGGGGTACGGATGGCCGACGTATTGTTATTAATGATGTCTGGTAAAACTCAATCATAATAAGCAAGCATGTATGACGCAGACCGCGCCATCGTGCGAGGCCGCTTTGCGCAAAACTTATCTCGATTGGCTGGAGATCTCGGTCGAGCGATTGCCGATGTGATAACAAGATTACTCACTGGACGCAGGGTCTAGCGCCCCACCCATTCAGCTCCCACCATTCGTCACGACCGTCGCATATTCTTCGTGCGTCACGCTTGACCACTGTTAGCGCCATCAGCGATGCCACACATAGCCGCACGGCGCAGCAAAGACAGTGCACCCATCGTTTCGAAGGGCAGCCAAAAAATCGTATGCAGGTCTCGGCATAGAGAGCCACGCAGGTGCGTTCCTCAAGCACCTGATCCCAGTGCCGAGCTGACGGCACGCGTAAACGTGCATCGGCGCCAGTGGACGAGACTTGCTGGCTCTTGCAAACGCATCAACGACCGTTGATGCAGTTGCTGTAGATCGGACGTGTCCCACACTACGGTAATCGCGCGATACCGCCCGTTCCTGCACCCAAGTGCAAAGAGGTATTGAACGCAATGCTAGCGTTATAGCTACAACCGAATCATTGCGATTCCAGCTAGCCTCCACTGCACACAGCCATCAGGTCGATCTGCCATGCAGGCAGACCGCCGGCTAGCGACACCTCGACGGCCCGGCCCCGCAATCAAGACGGCGACTGAGCACGACGGCATGAGCCCAAAACCAAAACACTGCAGGCGGCCTGCCGTTGGACCGCATCGTCATCCCGCCAGGAGGCGTCTGCACGGATGTCTCCTTCCCTGATGCACTCAGCACAGTTGCTGCGACACGCATGACGCGCTCGCTGATCCGCGAATCGCGCAACAGCCACACCATCCGTCCTAGCGCCTGCCACCAGCAAACAAAAAAGGACCCGAAGGTCCTTTTTTGAAGATGCATTGAACGGCACCTTGAATTTGGAGCGGGAAACGAGACTCGAACTCGCGACCTCAACCTTGGCAAGGTTGCGCTCTACCAACTGAGCTATTCCCGCGTGGAGCAAAATTGTACAGCGTATTACTTCGTTGCGCTAGCCCTGTCGTCGTTATCAATGGCAGGAATACCGCATGCGATGTGGAGGCCTGGGCCGGAATTGAACCGGCGTACGCGGATTTGCAGTCCGCTGCATAACCACTCTACCACCAGGCCGAAACATCAAACCCAAGGCATCCTGCCTTGAAACAACGAGACCCCTGACGCGGGATCCTGTCTACATCTGGAGCGGGAAACGAGACTCGAACTCGCGACCTCAACCTTGGCAAGGTTGCGCTCTACCAACTGAGCTATTCCCGCTTGGGAGGCGAAATTCTACAGTGAACGGGATAGCTGTCAACTGTTGCTTTCGATTTTTTTCGGCTTGTTGCTGATCGCTGCTTTCTCGTCGGCGCGCAGGCTTGGCCACGCGGCCTGCAGATACTGAAACCCTGACCACAGCGTCAGCAAGGCCGCAATGGCCAGCGTCCAGTAGCCCGCACGAAAAATCAGGTTGCCCAGCCAGATTTCATGCGTAGGCATCTGCCCTGGGGTGACCGAATACAACAGGCACAGCAACGCCACCATTTGTGCGGTGGTTTTGATCTTGCCGATGGCCGCCACGCGCACCTTGGCGCGCTGGCCGATCTCGGCCATCCATTCGCGGAGTGCAGAGACGGCAATCTCGCGTCCGACGATGACTGCCGCCCAGAACGCCATCCACGGCGTGGGATGGCCCTGCACAATCAGGAACAGCGCCACCGCGACCATCAACTTGTCGGCGACCGGGTCCAGAAATGCGCCGAATGCGGAATATTGGTGATAACGCCGCGCGACCCAGCCATCCAGCCAGTCGGTGATGGCGGCCAGCGCAAACACGCCGGCGGACGCGAAGTTCGTCCACGTGTAGGGCAGGTAGAACACCACGACCAACACCGGGATCATCACGATCCTCAGCAGTGTCAGCCACGTGGGGATGGTCAACTTCATTGCGGACTTGCCTCGCCTGCCGCATCGGGAAGCGCCAGCCCGTGCAGGTTAGCGTAGATTCGCGCGGCAAGTGCGGCATTGACCCCCTCCACCCGTGCAATCTCGGCCTCGCCAGCGGCCTTGAGCCCGACCAGTCCTCCGAAATGCTTGAGCAGGCTCGCGCGGCGCCGAGGGCCGATGCCGGGGATATCCTCGAGCTTGCTGGTCATGCGCGCCTTCTGGCGGCGCCCGCGGTGGCCGGTGATCGCAAAGCGGTGCGCTTCGTCACGCACTTGCTGGATGAATTGCAGCGCAGGCGACGCCGCGCCCGGCCGTAGCTCGCGCCCGTCGGCCATGATCAACGCTTCGTGCCCTGCCCGGCGCTCTTCGCCCTTGGCCACGCCGACCAGCAACACGTTCTCGACCCCGAGATCGGCCAACGCGGCCTGGGCCTGTGCCAGCTGGCCGGCGCCACCGTCGATCAGCAGCACGTCGGGGATCACGCCGTTCTCTTCCACGGCGCGACGGAAGCGGCGCTCGATCGCCTGCCGCATGGCTGCGTAGTCGTCGCCCGGCGTGATGCCGGAAATATTGAAGCGCCGGTACTGGCCACGCACCGGGCCGCTGGCGTCGAATACCACGCACGAGGCGACGGTCGCTTCGCCCATGGTGTGACTGATGTCGAAACACTCCACGCGCTTGACCGGCTCGGCAAGTCCAAGCAGCTCGCGCAAGGCTTCGCTGCGTGCATGCTGCGCGCTCTGGCTGGTGAGCTCGGTGACAAGGGTCAGCTGCGCATTGCGCGTGGCCAGCAGCAGATAGCCGGCACGCTCGCCGCGCACGTTCCACTTCAGCGCCACCTTGTGCTCGGCGGCCGTACTGAGCGCGGCTTCGATCAGCTCGGCTTCCGGAATCTCGCGGTCGAGCAGGATTTCGCGCGGGGGAGAGTGCTCGGCGTAGTACTGCGATACGAACGCGCCAAGAATTTCGTCGGCGCTATCTTCCCCGTTGGTCTTGGGAAAGAACGAGCGCGTGCCGAGATTGCGGCCATCGCGAAAACTCAGCAACAGGACGCACGCCTGGCTGGATTGCGTGGCGCAGGCCAGCACGTCCAGATCCGCTGCACGGCCGTCGACGTATTGACGGTTCTGCATGCTGCGCAGCGACGAGAGCAAATCGCGCAAACGCGCGGCGCGCTCGAATTCCAGCGCCTCGCTGGCCTGCTGCATCGAGTGCATGATCTCTTCGCCGAGCTGATCGCTCTTGCCTTCGAGAAACATGGTAGCGCGGCGTACCGATTCGGCGTAATCCGGAGCCGCCACCAAATCCACGCACGGGCCGCTGCAACGCCCGATCTGATACTGCAGGCATGGCCGCGAACGGTTGCGGAACACGCTGTCCTCGCAACTGCGCAGCTTGAAGAGCTTATGCATCAGGCTCAGCGTTTCGCGTACACCGGTGACGCCCGTGTAAGGGCCGAAATAACGCCCTTGCACCGCACGCGGACCGCGATGCAAGGCAATACGGGGCCATTGTTCGCGCGTCAGCAACACGTATGGGTAGCTTTTGTCGTCGCGCAACGAAACGTTGTAGCGCGGCGACAACGATTTGATCAGCTGGTTTTCCAGCAGTAGCGCTTCGGCTTCGCTGCGGGTGACGGTGACGTCCATGCGCGCGACCTGCGACAGCATCGAGGTCAACCGGGCGTTCTTCGGCGTCCCGTTGAAATAGCTTCCCACGCGCTTGCGCAGCGCGCCCGCCTTGCCGACGTACAACAAGGTGTCGTCGCCCGCATACATGCGATAGACGCCAGGCGCGGTGCTCAGTTGCGCAGCAAACGCTTTTCCATCGAAATCGTTTTGGGGTCTGACGCTCATTCGTCTATCGAAACATCACTCAGTGCGCCGCTTGCAAGGTCGTACCGCAAGATGGCATGTGCATCGGTTTCTGCGATCCAGACCGCACCGGCGGCGACCGCCAGACCGGCAGGGCCATGCAGACGACGCGGCAGCGCGACCGTGGTCAATTCGCCGCCGCCCAGGCGTAGGCAGCGCAGGCGGCCATTACCG
Organism: Xanthomonas citri pv. citri; assembly: GCF_000961215.1. Classification (NCBI taxonomy): domain Bacteria; kingdom Pseudomonadati; phylum Pseudomonadota; class Gammaproteobacteria; order Lysobacterales; family Lysobacteraceae; genus Xanthomonas; species Xanthomonas citri. Next base: position 2,429,890 of record NZ_CP008998.1, on the reverse strand, counting down.
GTGTCGGCGATCCACAGCAGCGGCGAATCGGCCGCCAATGCAATGGCCTGTGGGAACTGCAGACGCGCCGTGCTGCGCGGGCCGTCCTGATCTCCAAATTGCCAGGTGCCCTGCCCGCCCACCAAGGTCTGCACCAGATCGCCGCGCAGTTGCATGGTGCGGATCGACGAGCCCAGTCCGTCGCAGACATAGGCCACTTGCTGCACCGACGCCAAGCCGGCCGGCTGTGCGAAAGCAGCGAGATGGCCGCTGCCGTCGCGAATTTCAAGGGCACCGGTGCCTGCGCGCGCGGTCAGCGCGGCGCGGCCCAGGTGATAACTCCAGATCCGGTTATCGCCGGCCATGGCGATCAACACCTGGTTGTCGGCGATGGCCAGACCTTGCGGGTAGTTCAGCGCAGAGCCACCGGGCGACGCCAGCGGGCCTTCGACCGGCTCGCCGGAACGACCGGTGCCGCACAAGGTATCCACCTGCCCGCTGCGCAGGTTGATACGACGCAGCGCATGGTTGCCGGTATCGGCGACATACAGTTGATCACGTTCCAACGCCAAACCTTGCGGACGCCTAAATGCCGCCTCGCCGACACCGCCGTCGATGAGATCAGCATTGCCATGCCCGAACTGGCGCAGCACGCGCCCGCTGTGCGTGCACTCGAGCACGCGGTGGTGGCCGGTATCGGCGACATACAACCGGTCTTCGGTCGCCGCCAAACCAGTAGGAAAGCGCAATGCCAGATGCGGCTCGGGCTCGCGCTCGGCCACGCCGTGCAGGTCGGCGTCAGACGGCGGCGGCTGGCCTTCGCACAGGGCAGTCAGGGCCTTGTCCAGATCGCCGGTGACGCCCACCAGGCGCTGCCGCTCGCGGCCGTAGGCATCCAGCAGCACCAGCGTGGGCCAGGATTCGATACCGAAGCGACGCCAGGTTTCCCAGTCCTTGTCGAGCAGGATCGGCGCACTCACGCCGTGTCCGCGCAGTTGTTTAAGCGAGCGTTGCGGCAGGCGTTCGCTGTCGAAACGCGGCACCTGCACCACGATCACCTGGAGCCGGCCAGGGCTGCGCGCCTGCCAGTGGGCAAGCTCGGCCAGGCGTTCTGCGCACCACACCGAGCTGGCGTTGACGAACGCCAGCACCAGCGCACGCCCGCGATGCTCCTGCAAGGTGGAGGGCCTGGCATTGAGCCAGGTGGGAAATTCCGGCAGTTCCTGGGTGAGCTGGGCGTTCATGCGGTGATTATGCCCAAGCGCGATTAGCCGCGGGTGAGTCTGGCAACGGTGAGGCGCGCGGCAGTGTCGACCAGCTGCCATACCTGCTCGAAGTCATCCATGCTGCCGGTATACGGGTCGGGGATTTCATCGCGCGCGTCGATGCCGGCCCAGGGCAGCCACAAGGCGAGCTTGTCGCGCTGCGCTGCCGGGGCCAGCCGCTGCAGATCGCGCAGATTGCTGCCGTCTGCGCATAGCAGCCAATCGAAATGCTCGACATCCGAGTGCTTCACCTGGCGCGCGCGAAGACCCGAAATATCCACGCCGTGACCGCCCGCGCAGCGGATCGCGCGCGGGTCCGGCGGATCGCCGGCATGCCAATCCCCGGTCCCGGCCGAATCGACCTCGATGCGCCGCGACAGCCGTGCCTTGTCCAGTTGCGCACGCAAGGCACCCTCGCCCATCGGTGACCGGCAGATATTGCCCAGGCAGACGATCAGCACCTTCATGCAGAAGCCACCCGCATCTGCGCGCGAACGAGATCGTCCGCGGTATCGATGCCTGGCGGAAACGGCTCAGGCGTCACCGCCACGGCGATGCGATAGCCGGCTTCCATCACGCGCAATTGTTCCAGCGATTCGGTGCGCTCCAGCATGCCGGGCGGCATGGCTGCGAAGCGTTGCAGGAAGCCTGCGCGATAGGCGTAGATGCCGATGTGACGCAGCCACTGACCTTCTGCAGGCACGCTATCGTGCTGGCTGGCGAAGCTGTCGCGGTGCCAGGGAATCGGCGCACGGCTGAAATACAGCGCGTCGCCGCCGGCCGTGCGCACCAGCTTCACCACGTTGGGATCGAACAGGTCGTGCGCGTTGTCCACCGGCGCGGCCAGCGTGGCCATCTGGGCACCGGAGCGCTGCAGCAGATCTGCAACAGCGCGGATGCCCGCAGCCGGCGCAAACGGCTCGTCGCCTTGCAGATTGACCACGCAGGCCTGGTCGTCCCATCCGGCAATGCGCGCGCATTCGGCAAGGCGGTCGGTGCCGGAAAGATGCGCGGTGCCGGTCATCGCCACATGCACTCCTGGCAGATGCTCGATCGCCGCTACGATACGCGCGTCGTCGGTGGCCACCCACACCTCGCGCGCACCCGCCAGCAATGCACGCTCGGCCACGTGCTGGATCATCGGTCGATCGCCGATCAGTTGCAGCGGTTTACCCGGCAGCCGCGTGGAAGCGTAACGGGCGGGAATGGCGACAACGAAATCGGCAGGCGTGGTGGGTGTCATACGTGCGCGCTCTGGATGCAGTAGGAAGTAGGGGAAGCGAGAGAACCGAATCGCTTGATGCCGATGTGTGATTGAGCGAAGTGGCGGTATTCAGTTGGCGCTGCGCTGCACGACATCAAACCGCGCCGCGCGCCCTGATTGCACCGATGCGCACCAATATTTTCGGGTAGACCTTTACCCGAGTGGTGCGATGTGTCATCCAGCATGGATGACACATCGCAGCCGCAAGAGCGCACTCAACGCCTGGCTCGGGATGCTTGGCCAGCAACCGTCCAACTGCAAGCTGACTCGCTCACACGCCCTGCCGGCTCGCCAATTTGTTCAATCGGTCCAGCAGGCTCACCCAGAACGCGGCCGGCAGTTCCGCCTTCAGTGGCACGCTGTACAGCCACTCGTCGGCGAACGGACGGCATTTCACCGCGTCCTTTTCGGTCATCAGCACCGGCAGGCGGCTTCCGAAGCTGAAATCCGCGGCGCGATAGACGTGATGATCCGCAAACGCGTGCGGCACCACGCCAATGCCGCGCGCGCGCAGCATGGCGAAGAAACGTTCCGGATGCGCGATGCCCGCCACGGCATGCACGCGCTGTCCGGCAAGCATGCTCAAGGGCTGCGCACGCTTGCCGTCCATTGGCTGCACGCTGTCGATGCTCAAACGCATCTGCCATTTGCCGAAACCGGCATCATCCGGCGCCTGCGGTGTGGCAGTTGCACTGGCCTGGCCGAGATTGACCACGCGAAAATCGCAATCCTGCGCCCGCGCGGCCGGTTCGCGTAGCGGCCCAGCAGGCAACAGGCGTCCGTTGCCGTAGCGCCGCTGGCCATCGACCACTTCGATTTCGACATCGCGGGCCAGACGGTAATGCTGCAGGCCATCGTCGCAGATCACGATGTCGCAGCCCGCCTCGACCAGCGCCCGCGCAGCAGCGAGCCGGTCGCTGTCGACGCGCACGCGCGCACCGGTCTTCCAGGCGATCAACACCGGCTCGTCGCCGCCGAGCGCCACCGGCGTGTCCGCTTCGACCCAGCGGGCGGTACCGGCGTCATCGCGGCCGTAGCCACGGCTGGCGACGCCAGGGGTCCAGCCGGCTTCCTGCAGCTTCGCGACCAAGGCAATCGTCAGCGGCGTCTTGCCGGTGCCGCCGGCGGTGACATTGCCGACCACGATCACCGGCACCGGCACACCGTGGCGCCTGCGCCAGCCGCGGCGATACAGCGCCCGTCGCAACGCGATCGCAGCGCCGTAGACCGGTGCCAGGATGCGCGCCGGCAGCGGAATCGGCGTGTTGTCGTACCAGTAACCCGGGGTGCGGGTGCCGCGCTTGCTCATGCCTGGCGTTCGCGGAATTGCATGCCGTGCAGGTGCGAATACAAGCCGCCCTGCGCCAGCAATTGGTGATGCGTACCACGCTCGACGATCCGGCCCTGGTCCATCACCAGCACCTGATCGGCATGCTCGATGGTGGATAGACGATGCGCGATGACCAGCGTGGTGCGGTCAGGCATCAGCTTGTGCAACGCATCTTGCACGAGTCGTTCGGACTCGTTGTCCAGCGCTGCGGTGGCCTCGTCCAGAATCAGGACCGGCGCGTCCTTGAGCATGGCGCGTGCGATCGCCAGACGCTGGCGCTGGCCGCCGGACAGGCGCCCACCCTTGGTGCCGACATGCGACTGCAGACCTTCGGGCAGCTGCGCGACAAACTCCATTGCATTGGCTCCCAGAATCGCGCGCTCCAACTTGCCGGCATCGGCGTTGCGCATTTCGCCGAACGCCACGTTATCGGCGATGCTGCCGTCGAACAGCATCACCTGCTGGCCGACCAGCGCAATTTGCCGACGCAGATCCGCCAACGCATACGCCTGCACCGGATGCCCGTCGAGCAGGATCTGCCCGGCCTCGGCTTCGTAAAAACGCGGAATCAACTTGATCAGACTGGATTTGCCGCTCCCGGAACGCCCGACGATGGCGGTGACGGTGCCCGGTTGCGCAACGAAGCTGACATCTGCCAGCGCCGGATTGACCTGGCCGGGGTAGCGCGCCGTGACATCGCGAAATTCGATCAAGCCCTTGGCACGCGTCAGCGGCACGGTACCTTGATCCGGCTCGTCCGGGCTGTCGAGCACCGAAAACAGACGCTCGGCCGATGCCAGGCCGCGCTGCACCATGTTCTGCACATTGGTCAGCTGCTTGAGGCCAGGAATGATCGTCAGCATCGAGGTCATCAGCACGACGAAATCGCCGGCCGTCAGTCGCCCGGCCAAGGCCTGCGCACCGGCCACGAACAGCAATGCCGACAAGCCGATCGCGCCGATCATCTGCACGGTGGCAGTGGAAATGCCGCGGGTGGATTCGACCTTCATCGCCAGGCGCAGGTTGCGATTGGCCAGCGCGCCATAGCGCTCCATTTCGGTCTGCTGAGCCCCGTAGATCTTGACCTCCTGATGGCTGGACAAGGTCTGGTCGGCGGCCTGCAGCAGCTGCGCACCGCTTTCCTGGATGCTGTGGCTGATACGCCGGTAGCGCCGCGCCACCTTGTCCATCACCCAGGCCAGCACCGGGGCCAGCACCAGGATGGTCAATGTCACCTGCCAGCTATGCCACAGCATCAGCGCCAGCGCACCGATCACCTGCAGCGATTGCTGGATCATGACCTTGACCGCATCCACTGCGGCCTGCGCAACCTGGTCCGAATCCGAGCCCAGGCGTATCAACATCGACGGCACCGGCTCCGAATCAAAGCGTGACCCTGGCAGGCGCAGATACTTGGCCATCACCTTGATGCGCAGATCGCGCGCGATGCTGCGTGCGGATTTGCCCATCGCCATGTCGGTGATGTAGCCGGCCACGCCGCGCACCACGAACAGCAGGATGATCTGCACCGGCAACCAGCGACTGACCTCGGCGTTCTTGTAGATGAAGGTCTCGTCGGTGATTGGCTTCATCAACGCCAGAAAACCGGTGGTGCCGGCCGCTTCGATCAACGCAGCGATCAGCGCGGCCACCAGCAACAAACGATACGGCTTGGCAAACGCCAGCAGGCGACGGTACGTGCGCCAGGAAGACACTGGCGCCGGGCGGTCGATGGAGATGGTCACTGGCGGGTTCCGTTGGTGCTTGTCTTGCCAGTCGTACCGGTGGCGCTGGCCGGAGGCGCGGTGGCGATGGCGATGCGCCGGAAGCCGAGCTGGCCCAGCGCATCCTGCGCGGTCACCACGGCCTGATACGGGGTCCGCGCATCGGCGCGCATCAGCACGGTCTGTTCGCGGTCATCGCCGGCGATCTGGGCGATGGTCTGCTTGAGCGAGCCCACGTCCGAACGCAGCACTTCCTGATCGTTGATGAAATAACGCCCATCGGCATTGACCAGCACGCTCAGCGAACGTGGCGGTGTGCTGCTGTGTTGGTCGCTGGCGGTCGGCAGCTGCAATTGCAGCGTGGAGCGTGCGTCGAAGGTCGTGGTCACCACGAAAAAGATGATGAGGACGAGGATGACGTCAATCAATGGCACCAGGTCGATATGCGGCTCGTCCTGGCTTCGGTCGCTGCCGATGCGCATCCGTCAACCCTTTGCCGTGACAGGCTTGCCGCCCGCTGCAGCCGGCGCGAAGGCTGCCGGCACGACTCGGCCATCCATGGTGTCCAGCAACAAGATGGCTTCCTGCTCCATCTCGACGATGTAACCGGCGATCCGCCCCTTGAAGAAGCGATGCGCCATCAATGCCGGAACCGCGATGATCATGCCGGTGGCAGTGCACACCAGCGCCTTGCCAATGCCGCCGGCGAGCTGATTCACATCGCCTACGCCGTGATCGAGGATGCCCATGAACATCTGGATCATGCCGACCACGGTACCGAGCAGACCCAACAATGGCCCAGCCGATGCGATCGTGCCCAACGCGTTCAGATAGCGCTCCATGCGATGCACCACATGCCGGCCGGTGTCCTCGATACGTTCGCGGATCACGTCACGCGGGCGGCCACGAACGTCAAGCGCCGCGGCCAGCAAGGCGCCCAACGGCGAATTGCGGCGCAGCGACTCGATGTGGGTGGGATCCAGATTGCCGCGCGCGGCCCAATTGCGCACTTCTTCACCCAGGCCCGGCGGCGTCACCTCATTGCGGCGCAGGCTCCACATACGCTCCAGCACGATCGCCAGGGCGATCACGCCCAGCAACAGCAACGGCACCATCGGCCAACCGCCTGCCTTGACCAGCTCCAACACGATTCGATTCCTCCGGCAACGCGGCCGCCTGTTCGCTGACCGATAGGATAGCAGCCGACCGCCGCCGTTCCGCAGCATCCCATAGCCGCGGCTGCCAGCGCCGTCGCTCGCGCAGTTGCAGGCCCGCGGCACCGAGCCAAACCCGGATCGCTCCCGCCTGGGCGGTGTCCAACACCTCTGCCCCGCCTGACTTCCAACGTTGCACGACCTCGGCGCGCGGATGCCCGAATCTGTTGCCATGACCGGACGACACCAACGCCAGGCGTGCTCCGGTGGCGGCGATGAAACCGGCTTGCGAGCCATCGGCGCTGCCGTGGTGCGGGACGATCACCAGCTCGGCACGCAGGTCCGCGGCGTGCCCGCGCAGCAGGCGGCGCTCGACGATGTCGCCAATATCGCCCGGCAACAGTGCGCTCGCATACGCGGTTTCGACCCGCAGTACGCAGCTGGATTGGTTGCGCAGGTAAGGAAAACCCGCGCCGGGATGCAGGAAGCGAAAGCGCACCCCGTCCCACTCCCACTGCTGCCCGGCGCGGCAGCGTGCGGTGACGTCCAACGGCGCACCCGGTGGCGCAGCCGTGCGTGCCACCGGCAGCCCCGTGCGCACTGCGGCATAGCCACCAGCATGATCGGCATCGGCATGGCTGAGCACGATGGCGTCCAGCCGGCGCACACCAAGCGCGCGCAACGCCGGCAGCACGACGCGCTCGCCGGCATCGAAGCCGTCGCGCACCGCCGGACCGGTATCGAACAACAGCGCATGGCGTTGCGTGCGCACCAGCACCGCCAAGCCCTGACCCACATCCAGCACCTGCACTTCCGCCTCGCCTGCGGCCGGTAGCTCGCGATCCGGCCAGAGCAGCGGCAACCACAGCAGCGCCGCCAACGATTTACCCGGCGTCGCGCGCGGCAGCAACAGCCAGAACGCACCGAGCAAGGCGGCGATCAGGGCAACCCCATCGGACTCGGGCACCCACCACAACGCCAACGCGGTCTGCCCAAGCCAGACGAACCCCGGCCAGGTCAGCTCAAAGCACCAGCCCGCAAGCTGCCATGCCCACATGCCGGTCCCCGGGTAGATCGCCTCAAGTGCGGTCCCCAACAGGCACAGCGGTACCACCACGAAAGTCCACCACGGAATGGCGACCAAATTGGCGAATGGCCCGACCAGCGACGCCTGCCCGAACAAGCTGACCGTCAACGGCAGCAGGCCAACGGTGGCCACGGTCTGCGCAGACAGGAAGCCGCGCACGATGGCGCGATCGTCAGACGGCAGGCACCAGACCAGCCATGCCACGCCGGCGAAGCTGAGCCAGAAGCCAGCAACCAGCACGCTGAGCGGATCCCACAGCACCACCGCCAACAAGGCGAGCGAAAGCACATGCGCGGTCGAGGCGCGTCGCCGCAGCACCCTGGCGAGGGCCACCACCGCAATCATCAATACGGTGCGTACCGTCGGCAGCGCCAGGCCAGCCAGTAGCGCGTAGGCCGCAGCGCCGAGTAGCGCGGCAATCGATGCCGCATGCAGACGCGGCATGAATGTGCCCAGTCGCGGCTGCCAGCGCCATATGCCAGCGATCAGCAGCGCGAAGAATGCCCCGACCAGCCCGACATGAAATCCAGAGATGGCGATCAGATGGCTGAGCCCGGTCGCGCGCAACGTTGCCCATGCCGTATCGTCCAGCCCCCGGGTATCTCCGAGCGCGAGCGCCCGCAGGTACGGCGCAGAGGGGCCGCCGACACGCTCGGCGATGCGTTGCGACATCCGTTCGCGCCAGGCATCCACGCCTTGCGGCGGTACGGTCTGGTGTGCGGTTGCAGGGATGCGCACATAGCCCGTCGCAGCGATGCGCTGCGCCAGTGCCTGGCGCTCGGCATCGAAGCCTCCGGGATTGCGCAAGCCGCGTGGCGCACGCAGCTTGAGCCGCAGCTGCCAGCGCGCACCTGCATGTAGCGCCGCGCGCGGGCCGATGCGCTCGGCATCAAAGTCGTCGTACCAGGCCACCTGCAGGAGCTTGCCACGCAGTGCCGCCGGCTGGGCCGGAGCCTCGTCCACGCGCAGCTGAAAGCGGGTACGGCGTTGCTCGGCGATCGGTAGCCCGACAATCTGCCCGCGCACGGTGGCATCGCGTGTTTCATCCTGCGGAAGCAACTGCGCCTGCAGCGCGCCAGTCACCTGCCATCCCATCGCTCCGAATCCAAGAAGTGCCGCAGCGCCGGCCAGCAATAGCGCACTCCAGCACGGGCGCAGCCACACCGTCGCGCCGCTGCCCAGCAACGCAACGCACACGCAGCCGACATAAACCATGCGCGGCAGCAGTATGGGCGACCAGGCGCACGCCACCACGCCCAGCAATAACGCGGCCGCGATGACCACCGCCGATCCCATCTGCGGCGGTGCCGTGTGCGCTGACACCTCCATGCTGTCGGTCACCATCATGGACCCTATCGATCAACGTCTTCACCTTAGATCGCGACACCTTCCACGCACAGCGGAGATCTACCCAAGCCTGGGTAGGAAGAACACTGCTGCGGCGGTCGCTGATTATGAATACGAGCGACGTCCTGCGGCACGCCGCAATCACTTGATGCGGTGCGTAGCACAGTGCACACGTGAAGATGCATGCCGCGGCAGATCGAGCGGTCAACGGTGCAGCACGCCCTCTGGCCCAGCGTTCGCCCCGATTTCATGGTGTCACCGCTATGGTGAGATCCATTTTTTCAGGAGCCTCCCCCATGCGTAAAGGCATTGCATTGATCGTCGGTGTGACCGGCATCTCCGGTTACAACCTTGCCAACGTGCTGCTCGCCGACGGCTGGACCGTGTACGGCCTTGCACGTCGGCCACTGCCCCACGACGGTGTCATTCCGGTGGCCGCCGATCTGCTGGACGCCGAGAGCACGAACAACGCGTTGCGTGGTCTACCGATTACCCACGTGTTCTTCTGCACCTGGACGCGTCGCGATACCGAGCGCGAGAACGTCCAGGCCAACGGCGCGATGATGCGGCACCTGTGCGATGCGCTCAGCGATGCGCCGCTGCAGCACATGGCGCTGGTCACCGGCACCAAACACTACCTGGGCGCGTTCGAAAATTACGGCAGCGGCAAGGCCGAGACGCCGTTTCGCGAAAGCGAGCCGCGCCAGCCGGGCGAAAATTTCTACTACACGTTGGAAGACCTGCTGTTCGCGCATGCCGAGCAGCATGGTTTCGGCTGGAGCGTCCATCGCTCGCACACCATGGTCGGCATGGCCAACGGCAGTAATGCCATGAACATGGGCGTGACGCTGGCGGTATATGCATCGCTGTGCAAGCACACCGGGCAACCGTTCGTGTTCCCAGGGTCGCAAGCGCAATGGAACAGCCTCACCGACCTTACCGATGCCGGGCTGCTTGGCCGCCAACTGGCCTGGGCCGGGCTTAGCCCCGCGGCGCGCAATCAGGCCTTCAACACCGTCAATGGCGATGTATTCCGCTGGCGCTGGATGTGGGGTGAGATTGCGAAGTTCTTCGAGCTCGACGCTGCGCCCTGCCCCGCTGTGCCGGAACCGCTGGAAGCACGCATGAGCCAGACCGCACCTGCCCTGTGGGCAGAGGTGGCCGCGCAACACACGTTGGTAGAGTCCGACGTCAACCGGCTTGCATCGTGGTGGCATACCGATGCCGACCTGGGCCGCGAGATCGAGTGCGTCAACGACATGACCAAGAGCCGTGAATTGGGCTTCCTCGACTTCTACGACAGCCGCGCCTCGTTCTTCGAACTGTTTACCCGCCTGCGGGCACTGCGCATCATTCCTTGACCGATGCTGTGGCATCTCCGCAGGCCGCACTGGCCTGCGGAGATCGTGCGGCATGTGCCCTGGCAGTCGCGCTGCATGCGATCGTTCGCTGCCACTGCACTTCAAAATGCGCCACCATTTCGACTACCGGGCACGGCACCAGGGTCCACTGCAAATGCCACGCTCATCCGCAACGCGATCGGTCTGCCGATCGACCGCGTCGCCATGTGCTTACACCGCAGACGGCGCCAATTCGCGCAGCTTGCCCTGGTGCAGCTCCAGCACGCGGTCCAGGCGCCGTGCCAAGCCGCGGTCGTGCGTCACCAGTACCAGGCTGGTGCGCTGGGCGCGGTTGAGTTCCAGCATCAGCTCGAACACGGTACCCGCGGTCTTGTCGTCAAGATTGCCGGTGGGCTCGTCGCCCAACACGCAGCCCGGCTTGTTGACCAGTGCACGCGCCACCGCACAGCGCTGACGCTCGCCGCCGGAGAGTTCGCTGGGCTTGTGTTCGACGCGATGCCCAAGCCCGACCGATTCCAGCAATTGCAGCGCCTGACTTTTGGCAACGGCCACATCCTCGCCGGACAACAGCACCGGCATCATCACGTTCTCCAACGCGGTGAATTCCGGCAACAAGTGGTGGAACTGGTAGACGAAGCCGAGCGCCTGGTTACGCAGCTTGCCGCGCTGCGCGTCGGACAGCGCCGACATGCGCTCGCCGGCCACATACACTTCGCCGGAGGTGGGAATATCCAGCCCGCCGAGCAGATGCAGCAAGGTGCTCTTGCCGGCACCGGAGGCGCCGACGATGGCCACGGTTTCGCCGGTGGCCACCGATAGATCCAGGCCATCGAATACCGGCGTGCGCATCTTGCCTTCGGCGTAGGTCTTGGCCAGCGCTTCGGCGCGGATCACCGCAGTTGCCTTTTTTGGTGTTTGCACGAGCGTTTCCCGGATCTCATTCATAACGCAGCGCCTCCGCCGGCTGGGTGCGCGAAGCGCGCCACGCCGGGTACAAGGTCGCAAGGAAACTCATCACCAATGCCACCACGGTGATCACCACCACGTCCTGGGTTTGCATATCGGTCGGCAGGCCGGTGATGTAGTACACGTCTTCGGGTAGCAACTTGACGCTGAAAATCGTTTCGATCACGCCGAGGATGCGTTCAAGATTGAGCGTTAGCACGATGCCGCCGATCACGCCCATGAAGGTACCCATGAAGCCGATCAACGAGCCCTGCACCATGAATACCTGCATCACCCCGGCCGGCGACAGCCCGAGGGTGCGCAAGATGGCGATATCGGCCTGTTTATCGGTCACCAGCATCACCTGCGAGGACACCAGGTTGAACGCGCCCATCGCCACGATCAGCGACAGCAGGATGCCCATCACCGTCTTTTCCATCTTCAACGAGTGGTACAGGTTGGCGTTTTCCTGGGTCCAGTCGCTGACCCGATACGGGCCGTGCAACCTCACCGCCAGATCGCGCGCCACCGGCCAGGCCTGATCCATGTCATGCAGGCGCAGGCGCACGCCGGTGACGCCATCCATGCGCAGCACGCGCGCCAGGTCCTGCATGTTCACCACGGCGAGGCCGCGGTCGATTTCGTTGTATCCGGCCTCGAAAATACCGCTCACGGTAAAGCGCTTGAGCCGCGGCATCGCGCCCAGCGGCGTCGCCTGGGTGTCGCTGAGCAACACGACGATGCTGTCGCCAACATCCACGCCAAGCCACAACGCCAGCTCCTTGCCGATGACGATGTTGTACGACCCAGGCGTCAGGCTGTCGACCGAACCCTGCTGCATCTTCTTGGCCAGCACCGACACCTTGCCTTCTTCGGCAGGAATCACGCCGCGCACGATGGCCGGCTGCTTGCGCGGGCCCTGCAATAAGGATTCGGTTTCGATGTAGGGCGCGGCACCGGCCACGCGCGAATCAGACATGGCGACCTCGACCGCATGCTGCCAATCGCGCATCGGCGCGCCTTCTGCACTGACGGTCGCGTGGGCAGCCATCTGCAGCAGGCGGTCGCGGATCTCCTTCTGGAAACCGCTCATCACTGCAAGCGTGGTGATCAGCACGGTCACGCCCAGGGCGATGCCCAGGATCGACGCCATCGAAATAAACGAGATGAAGCCATTGCGCCGCTTGGCACGCAGATAGCGCAAGCCGATGGCAACCGGAATAGGTTTGAACATGCGGTTCAACCGGGAAAGGGACGCTATGGTGCCACTAGCGGCCGCCCGGACGAAATGGCGTGGGCCTGAGCGGCCAGACGCAGTTCACGTCGTTGCGGCGCCGGCAAGGTGTCCGGCCAGAAATGCAGGCGCTCGCGCCGACCATCCGCCCGCTTCCAAGACACCACCGCAAGCGGCCCGCGCCAGCGTACCTGCAGCTCTTCCACCTCCACACCGTCAATGCTGGCGGGCGTTTGCGTCCATGGCACCAGCAATTGCCTCACTGGCGAACGCAACAGCTGACGCACTGCTCGCCCGCCTGCAAGCACCGCGTAGGCAGACAACAACAGGGCCAACCACAGCGGTACGCCGCTGCGCCACACCGCCCACACGGCGAGCGCCACCAACACGCCGAATGCGCAGATCAGCCAGCGCGAGGGTCGCCACTCAAGCCGGCAGGGCGCGAATATCGGCGATGAGTGCGGCGTTGGCGGCATCGGGGCAGGCCTCGTATCCCATGAACCAGCGCCACAACTTATCGTCTTCGCAATCCAGTAGCTGTAGGAAAACCGCGCGCTCGGCGTCGGGGGCCTGCGCCCAGCGTTGATCCAGGTAGCGCCCGAACAATTGATCGAGTTCGCGCATTCCGCGCCGGCAACGCCAGCGCAACTTTTTCAGCAGGGTTTGTTCGTCCATCTCACTCTCCACCGCACCGCATGGCGGTCCGAAAACGACAGCGGCACCTGACCCAAGGGCCGGTGCCGCTGCGAACCACATCCCCGTGGCGGGGAATCAATGCCGTGCGATCAGGCGCGACGCGCCATCATCAACTTCTTGATTTCGGCGATCGCCAGCGCTGGATTCAAGCCCTTCGGGCAGGTCCGTGCGCAGTTCATGATGGTGTGGCAGCGATACAGCTTGAACGGGTCTTCCAGATCGTCCAGACGCGCACCGGTGTCTTCGTCGCGCGAATCGATAATCCAGCGGTAGGCCTGCAGCAGGATGGCCGGGCCAAGATACCGCTCGCCATTCCACCAGTAGCTCGGGCAGCTGGTCGAGCAGCAGGCGCACAGGATGCACTCGTACAAGCCATCCAGCTTGCGGCGGTCTTCCGGCGACTGCAGGCGCTCGCGATCCGGCGGCGGCGGCGTCTGGGTGCGGATCCACGGCTTGATCGACGCGTACTGCGCATAGAAGTGCGTCAGGTCCGGCACCAGGTCCTTGATCACGCTCATGTGCGGCAGCGGATAGATCGGCACCTCGGACTTGCCGCACGCGGCAATCGCCTTGGTGCAGGCCAGCGTATTGGTGCCGTCGATGTTCATCGCGCACGAGCCGCAGATGCCCTCGCGGCAGGAGCGACGGAACGCCAGCGTCGGGTCGATCTCGTTCTTGATCTTGATCAGCGCGTCCAGGACCATCGGGCCGCATTTATCCAGATCGATCTCGTAACTGTCGGTGCGCGGGTTGGCGTCGACGTCCGGATCCCAGCGGTAGACCTTGAAGGTGCGCGTGTTCTTGGCGCCCTTTGCAGGGTAATGCTTGCCCTTGCCGATCTTTGAATTCTTGGGGAGGGTGAACTCTGCCATAGCTGCTCTCGTTGGCTCAGGCGATGCGCGGTGCGGACGACAACCGCACCGTGCGCATGAAGGTAAAGATGACGGATGCCACTGCCGAAACAGTCGCGCAGCGGCCGGCCACCTGCCGGCGCTGCTCCAGGGTCATGCGACGACCAAACTGCTGCACCGGCTCGCTGCCACGCGCAGAGGCGATGGCGAGCCATGACAAGGCAACGGTGGGTCGCTGCATGCGCATCGATCAGTAAACGCGCGGCTTCGGCGGGACCACGTCCACATCCTTGCTCAGCGTGTACATGTGCACAGGGCGGTAGTCGAACTCGCACTTGCCCTTGTCGTCGACGGTCACCAACGTGTGCTTCTGCCAGTTGACGTCGTCGCGGTCCGGGAAGTCTTCGTGCGAATGCGCGCCACGGCTTTCCTTGCGCTGTTCGGCCGAATTGATCGTCGCCACCGCGTTGAGCAGCAGGTTGTTCAATTCATAGGTCTCGATCAGGTCCGAATTCCACACCAGCGAGCGGTCCGACACCTTGACGTCCTCGAAGGTGGCGAAGATCTCGGCCATCTTGTCCACGCCTTCTTTCAGCGTCTTGCTGGTGCGGAACACGGCGGCGTCCGACTGCATGGTGCGCTGCATGTTGTCGCGGATCACGGCCGTCGGCGTGGAGCCGTTGGCGTGACGCAGCTTGTCCAGCAGGCCCAGGGCCTTGTCGCAGGCATCGGACGGCAAGGTCTTGTGCGGCTGATTGGGCTTGACCGTTTCGGCACAGCGGTTGGCGACCGCGCGACCGAACACCACCAGGTCCAGCAATGAGTTCGAGCCCAGACGGTTTGCACCATGGACCGAGACGCACGCCGCCTCGCCGATGGCATACAGGCCCGGCACCACGGCATCCGCATCGTCGCCCCGCTTGCGCACGACCTCGCCGTAGAAGTTGGTCGGAATA
Source organism: Xanthomonas citri pv. citri (assembly GCF_000961215.1). NCBI lineage: Bacteria > Pseudomonadati > Pseudomonadota > Gammaproteobacteria > Lysobacterales > Lysobacteraceae > Xanthomonas > Xanthomonas citri. The sequence continues at coordinate 2,414,697 of NZ_CP008998.1, read as the reverse complement.
CCGCCCATGTTGTAGTGCACCGTCGGCAGCACCGGGATCGGCTGCTTGGTCACGTCCACACCGGCGAAGATGTGTGCGCTTTCGGCGATGCCGGGCAACTTTTCGTTGATCACTTCCGGCCCAAGGTGGGTCAGGTCGAGCAGGATGTGATCCTTGTGCTCGCCTACACCGCGGCCTTCGCGAATTTCCACCGTCATCGAACGCGACACCACGTCGCGCGAAGCCAAGTCCTTGTAATGCGGTGCGTAGCGCTCCATGAAGCGCTCGCCATTGCTGTTACGCAGGATGCCGCCTTCGCCGCGCACGCCTTCGGTGATCAGGCAGCCCGCACCGTAGATGCCAGTGGGATGGAACTGCACGAATTCCATGTCCTGCACAGGCAGGCCCGCACGCATCACCAGGCCGCCGCCATCACCGGTACAGGTGTGTGCGGAGGTGGCGCTGAAGTAGGCACGTCCGTAACCGCCGGTCGCCAGCACCACGCCGTGGGCGCGGAACAGATGCAGCGAACCTTCGGCCATGTCCAGTGCGAGCACGCCACGGCAAACGCCTTCTTCGTCGAAGATCAGATCGAGCGCGAAGTACTCGATCATGAAGCGTGCGTTGTGCGCCAACGACTGCTGATACAAGGTATGCAGCATGGCGTGGCCGGTACGATCGGCTGCGGCGCAGGTACGCTGCGCGGACGGGCCTTCACCATACTTGGTGGTCATGCCGCCGAACGGGCGCTGGTAGATCTTGCCCTCTTCGGTCCGCGAGAACGGCACGCCGTAGTGCTCGAGTTCGATGATGGCCGGAATCGCCTCGCGACACATGTACTCGATCGCGTCCTGGTCGCCCAGCCAATCGGAACCCTTGATGGTGTCGTAAAAGTGATAACGCCAATCGTCTTCGCCCATGTTGCCCAGCGCTGCGGAAATACCGCCCTGCGCTGCCACGGTGTGCGAACGGGTCGGGAAGACCTTGGTCAGGCAGACCGTCTGCAGGCCCTTCTGGGCCAGGCCGAACGTGGCGCGCAGGCCGGCGCCACCGGCGCCCACCACGACCATGTCGTACTTGTGTTCTGTGATCTTGTAAGCGGACATCGAATTATGGGTTCCTGTTTGGTCGCTGACGACTCAGCTCATGCCCAGCGCGATACGCGCCACGGCAAACACGCTGACGATGGCGCCCAGCACGGCAACAAAACGCACGAGGGTCTGCGCAATCAGCGCGAGCAACGAGTCGTGCACGTAGTCTTCCAGTACCACCTGCATGCCCAGCTGCGCATGCCAGAACGAGGCGATGAGGAAGGCGACAAGCAGAATCGCATTCCACGGCTTGGCCACTGCCGCGCTGGCGGCAGCGTGATCGGCACCGATCAGGCTCAGCACGAAGACCAGGAACCAGATCGACAGCGGCACCAATGCGGCCGCGGTCAAGCGCTGGATCACGAAATGTTCGGTACCGGTCTTGGCGGCACCCAGGCCGCGCACATTCTTCAGCGGGGTACGGTAGCGGCTCATACGGCACCTCCGGACAGCAGTACGTAAGCCCAGATGGCAGCGGTGAGCACAAGGCTCAGAACCACCGACAACCAACCCATGCTGATGAACGAGCGCACGGCGTAGCCTTGCCCGAAGTCCTGCAGCATGTGACGCAGGCCACCGAACAGGTGGAAGGCGAACGACCAGGTCCAGCCGAACAGGAAGACCTGCCCATACCAGGTTGCAGCCTGAGCGCGGAAACAATTCCAATGGTCGGGGCCAAGCATCAAGGTCAGCAAGGCGGCGGCAATCGCCAGTGCGCCGACGGTCAGTACGATGCCGGTGGCTCGATTGAGAATCGAGGTCACCATCTGTATCTGCCAACGGTATACCTGGAGATGCGGGGAGAGAGGACGTTCGCGGATCGCCATTCGCTGGGCTCGTTTTCTCGGCTGGGCGGCACTAGGCCGCTGTGGCTAAAAGCTGCTCAAAAATCGATGCAGCGTCCATTTTTTTCCCAGTCGCCGTAGCGCGTTGGCTCGGGGCCGTCGCGCCCACCAATCTCCTTCGGCAGTGGCTTTTTCTCGGGAATATGCTCCTGAGAAGAAGGCTGCGTCTCGGAATCCTGCGCTGGGGTGGGGGTTGGATGGCCTATCATAGTGCTCTCACAACTTGGCGATTTTAGTCCTCCCCTTCCGTGGCTGACAACCTGAATCTTATTCCGCAGGGTTTTGGCTCCCTGCACGACATGCAATACGTCCGACTGGCCGGTACGGATGCAGTGGCGTTTGCGCATGCCCAATTTGCCAACGACGTACAGGCGCTGGCGATCGGGCAGTGGCAGTGGAACGCGTGGCTGACGGCGAAAGGGCGCGTGATTGCCATCTTCGCACTCCTGCGTGAGGACGACGCACACTTACTGATGCTGTTGCCGGACGGCAACGCGGCCGAGATCGCCACGCAACTCAGCCGTTTCGTGTTCCGCCGCAAGCTGAAAATCGGTATTGCCACGCTGTTTGCCTACGGCGGCTTCGCAGCACCGGAGCACGCGCATGCCGCACGGGCCGAGATCGGAACGCAGCGTATCGAGCTGGATCTGGGCAGCACCGCGCTGCCGCGCACGTTATTGCTCTACAGCGCGGATGCATTGGCGACGCCTATCGAACTGCCGAGTGCAGATGCGCAGTGGCGGACGACCGATCTGCAACTGGGGCTCGCCCGCCTGGTCGAGGGCCAGCGCGAACAATGGACGCCGCAGCAGTTGGCACTGGACCGCCTGCAGGCGTACAGCGTCAAGAAAGGCTGCTACCCGGGCCAGGAAATCGTGGCGCGGACGCACTTCCTGGGCAAGGCCAAGCGCGCGTTGCAGTTGCTGGAAACCGATGCTGCCGTGGATGCAGGCGATGCCGTCGCGTTGGACGGTAGCGCGATCGGCACAGTGGTGAGCGTGGCCGGGAACCTTGCGCTGGCGGTATTGCCGTTGGAGTTGACGCTGGACGCCGGTACCGCGTTGCAGGCGGGCAGGCATGGCGCCCGGCCGCGCGCACTTACGACGGGGCTGGAGCGCTAGCAGCGAAAACCGTCGCGAGCCGTGCCAGGCGGGCGTCGACGTCGTGCAGCACCTCAGTGACAAAGCGACACCCACCGATTCCGAACGCCCGCCGTGCCCGTCTGGCGGCGTCGCTGTTTGACCAGTCGGCCTACGCGGCCTCCAGCCGCTGCCCGGTGGCTGGATCGAAAAAGTGCAAGGCCTGGCTGCGCAATGCCAGGCGCAACGGCTGGCCCACCGCCGGCAAGCTCTGCGGCGGGACACGGATCACCAGCGGCTGACCGCCACGGTCGAGATTGAGGAAGATCTCGTTGCCGACCGGCTCGATCACATCGACACGCGCATCGAAGCCCAGCACCGCATCGTCGGACGGCTGCAAGTGCTCCGGGCGCACGCCGACGATCACGTCCTGGCCGAACCAACCCGCATCGACCCGCGCCGCGCCCAGCGGGACGCGCCAACCATCGGCCATGACCAGGTGCAGGCCGTCGTGCGGGTCCAAACGCCCCTGCAGCACGTTCATCGCCGGGCTGCCGAGGAAACCGGCGACGAACAGATTGGCCGGACGGTCGTACAGCGCCATCGGGCTGTCGATCTGCTGGATCACGCCATCCTTGAGCACCACGATGCGCTGGCCAAGCGTCATCGCTTCGACCTGATCGTGGGTGACGTAGATCATGGTGGTGCCAAGCTTGCGGTGCAGCTGCGCAATCTCGGTGCGCACGCTGTGGCGCAACTTGGCGTCCAGGTTGGACAGCGGTTCGTCGAGCAGGAACACCGAGGATTCACGCACCATCGCCCGGCCCAGCGCCACGCGCTGACGCTGACCGCCGGACATCGCCTTGGGCAGCTTGTCCAGCATCGGGGTCAGGCCCAACAACTCTGCGGCGTTGTTGACGCGCTCGGCGATGACCTGCTTCGGATGCCCACGCAGCTTGAGCCCGAACGCCAGGTTCTCGGCCACGGTCATGTGCGGATACAGCGCGTAGCTCTGGAACACCATGGCGATGTCGCGATCCTTTGGCGCCACGTCGTTGACCACGCGCTCGCCGATCTTCAGCGTGCCGGCGCTGATGTCTTCAAGACCGGCGATCATGCGCAACAGGGTCGATTTGCCGCAGCCGGACGGTCCCACCAGCACCATCAGTTCGCCATCGGCCACTTCGAAACTCGCGCCCTGCACCGCCACCTGGCCATTGTCGTAGACCTTGCGGACACCTTCCAACTGCACTTTCGCCATCGTTCGGCCTCAACGTAAGTTGTGCGCCCTGCCCTCGGCCTTCCCGATGGCGGTGACGCCGCATGCGCTTGCAAGGAACTTCCTGCAAACGAATGCATTGGTTTATTCTGACATGTAATCGTTTTCACATGGCAACATCGATCGCCGGAGGAGCATGCCACCACTCAGTCATGACGCCATTGCCTGCAGTGCAGCTCGCCGCACGCAGCATGGCATGCCATCACGCAAGTGCAGCTATGCCGCCATGGCGCTAACCGCTGATCGCCAGTTGCTGCAACAATCCGGGATTGGGTGTCAGCGTCCATCCCCCGCTGCGCGCACGCAAGTGTCGCTCAGGAACAGACGTACCGACCGCCGGCCGACCGGCGCCTTTCCGCCAAGCTGCTGATAACGATGTCTCCAGAATCTGAAACGCGGTCCATGCACAACACCCTGATCCTGTTCGGCGCCACCGGCGATCTTGCCCAGCGCTATCTCTTTCCTTCCCTGCTGCGTCTGTTCATCGACGGTCTGTTGCCGGAGGACTTCCGCATCCGTGCGCTGGCGCTGTCGCCGCACGACACCGATGCATTTCGCGACGTGCTGCGGCCGCGCCTGACCGAAGCGCTGCCGATCGCGACCGCCGAACAGATCGACACGCTGCTACAACGGGTCGACTATCGCTCGGTGGATCTGCGCAATGCCGATTCGGTGGCCGACGCGGTCCGCGAACTGGCCAGCCGTCGGTGTGTGAGCTATCTGGCGATCCCGCCGGGCCTGTACATCAGCACCTGCCAGGGCCTGGCGCTGGGTGGCGCCCTGGCGGCACCGCATCGCTTGATGCTGGAAAAACCGATCGGCCACGACTCGGACAGCGCCCGCGACATCCTGCAGTCGATCGGCGCGCTGATCGACGAAGACCGCGTGTTCCGCCTGGACCATTACTTGGGCAAGGCAGCGGTGCAGAACCTGATCGCGCTGCGCTTCGGCAACACGCTGCTGGAGGCGGTCTGGAACCGGACCTACATCGAGTCGGTGCAGATCCTGGTCGCCGAAAGCGAAGGCGTCGACGGGCGCGATGCCTACTACGCCCGCTCCGGCGCCCTGCGCGACATGGTGCAGAGCCATATCCTGCAGCTGTTGTGCCTGGTGGCAATGGAGCCGCCGGCCTCGCTGGAAGCCGACCGCATCCGCGATGAGAAGGTCAAGGTGCTGCGCGCCCTGCGCCCGATGACCGCCGAGCACGCCGCGCACGACTGCGTGCGCGGCCGCTACACCGCCGGCAGCATCAACGGCCAGCCGGCGCAGGCCTACCACCCGCCGGAAGGCAGCGACGTGGAAACCTTTGTCGCCGTCACCGCGCATATCGATAACTGGCGCTGGGCCGGCGTGCCGTTCCACCTGTGCACCGGCAAGCGTCTGGCCGAGCGCTCCACCCGCATCGTGGTGACGCTCAAGCCGGTGACGCACTGGCTGTTCGAACGCCCCGACCGCCAGAACGCGGTGCCGAACCGCCTGACCTTCCAGTTGCAGCCGCAGGAAAACATCGAGCTCGGCCTGATGAGCAGCCTGGCTGGCCCGGAATGGGGTGCGATCGAACTGCAGCCGCTGGAACTGGAACTGTCGGTGCCGACCGGCCTGCACCGTCGTATCGCCTACGAACGTCTGTTCGTCGACGCCTTCAACGGTAACCCCGCGCTGTTCGTGCGCGACGACGAGGTCAAGGCGGCGTGGTCGTGGATCGACAGCGTGAGCGACGCCTGGAAAGACGCCGCGCTGCCGCTGCAGCCCTACCCGGCCGGCAGCTGGGGTCCCGAATCGGCCGCCCACTTCCTGCCCCCGGCCACCGACGCACAGGGAAACAACGCATGACCGCTCCTTCCAAGCCGGTGCTGGTTGCCGATATCGGCGGTACCAATGCGCGCTTCGCGCTGGCCGATGTCGACGCCTCGGTGCCGTTGCTGGATGACACCTCGCGCGAATTTGCGGTGGTGGATTTCGGTTCGCTGGGCGAAGCGGCGCGCTATTACCTGGACCAGATCGGCGTGCAGGCCACCCAGGGCGTGTTCGCCGTGGCGGGCCGCGTGGACGGCGACGAGGCACGCATCACCAACCATCCCTGGGTGATCTCGCGCTCGCGCACCGCCACCATGCTGGGTTTCAGTACCTTGCATCTGATCAACGACTTTGCCGCGCAGGCGATGGCGATCAGCCTGCTGCGTCCACAGGACGTGGTGCAGGTAGGCGGCGCCAGCTGGCGTCCGGCACCGATCGATCAAGCGCGCAACTATGGCGTGATCGGCCCGGGCACCGGCCTGGGCGTGGGCGGCCTGATCATCCGCAACGGGCGCTGCTTTCCGCTGGAAACCGAAGGCGGCCATGTCAGCTTCCCGCCCGGCACGCCGGAAGAAATCCGCATCCTGGAAATCCTGTCCGAGCAGTTCGGCCGGGTCTCCAACGAGCGGCTGATCTGCGGTCCGGGCCTGGTCAATATCCATCGCGCGTTGAGCGAGATCGCGGGGGTCGATCCGGGCCCGCTGCAACCCAAGGACATCACCGCACGCGCGGCTGCGGGCGACCCGCGGTCCTCGCGCACCATCGATCTGTTCTGCGCCATCTTCGGTGCGATCGCCGGCGACATGGTGCTGATGCAGGGCGCCTGGGACGGCGTGTTCCTCACCGGCGGGCTGGTGCCCAAGGTGCTGGATTCGCTGCAGCATTCCGGCTTTCGCCAGCGCTTCGAACACAAGGGCCGTTTCTCCGCGATCATGTCGAAGGTGCCATCGCTGGCGGTCATGCACCCGCATGCCGGCCTGCTGGGCGCCGCCGCCTACGCGGTGGATGCACAACGTCAGCACCCCGGGGAGCAGCGATGAATCTGCAGGACAACCCGCGCATCACCCTGGTGCGCTACGACGACCCGGCCGAATGGACCGAGGCGGTGGCCAGCGAAATGGCCGACCTGCTGGAACAGGAGATCTCCCGGCGTGGCCAAGCACGCATGCTGCTGTCCGGCGGCACCACGCCAGCGCCGGTGTACGAGTCCCTCGCCCACCGGCCGCTGGACTGGTCGCGGGTGGAAGTGGGCCTGGTCGATGAACGCTGGTTGTCGCCGCAGGATCAGGACAGCAATGCCTGGCTGGTCAATCACAGCTTCCTGACCCACGCATCGGCCGCGACCTTCATTCCGCTGGTCCGTCCGGGCAAGCAACTGCCCGAATGCGTGCACACCGCCAACCTGCAGGCCAGGCATGCCGAACCGGCCTGCCTGGCAGTGCTGGGCATGGGCGGCGACGGGCACACCGCGTCGTTGTTCCCGGGTGCCACCGACCTGCCGAAGGCGCTCGCCAGCCCGCAGCCGTACGCATCGCTGGATGCCACCGGCTGCCCGGGCTCGAACCAATGGCCGTTGCGCATCACCCTGACGCCCGCAGGGCTTGCCAGCATTCCAACGCGCCTGCTGCTGTTGCGTGGCAAGCAGAAGCTGGACGTGCTGCAGGCCGCGTTGGCCGGCGACGACATCAATGAGTATCCGATCCGCGTGGCGCTGCAGCAGCCCGGTCCGCGGTTGCGGGTGCATTGGTGCGCTTGAGTGCGAGTCCCTCGCAAGAGCCCGCACATCCTTGTGCGGGGATTTAAGAAAAACGCTTTCTTCCCCCGTTTCTCATAGCCGGTAGCCAATGAGCCTGCATCCGAATATCCAAGCCGTCACCGACCGTATCCGCAAGCGCAGCGCTCCCTCGCGCGCGGCGTATCTGGCCGGTCTCGATGCCGCCCTGCGTGAGGGCCCGTTCCGTAGCCGGTTGAGCTGCGGCAATCTTGCGCACGGCTTCGCTGCGTCCGAGCCGGGCGACAAATCGCGCCTGCGCGGTGCGGCCACGCCCAACCTGGGCATCATCACTGCCTATAACGACATGTTGTCGGCGCATCAGCCGTTCGAGCACTACCCGCAGCTGATTCGCGAGACTGCCCGCACGCTCGGTGCTACCGCACAGGTGGCGGGTGGCGTGCCGGCGATGTGCGACGGCGTGACCCAGGGCCGCGCCGGCATGGAGCTGTCGCTGTTTTCGCGCGACAACATCGCCCAGGCGACAGCCATCGGCCTGAGCCACGACATGTTCGACAGCGTGGTGTACCTGGGCGTATGCGACAAGATCGTGCCGGGCCTGCTGATCGGTGCGCTGGCGTTCGGCCATTTGCCGGCGATCTTCATGCCGGCCGGCCCAATGACGCCGGGCATCCCGAACAAGCAGAAGGCCGAAGTGCGCGAACGCTACGCCGCTGGCGAAGCCACCCGCGCCGAGCTGCTCGAAGCCGAAGCCTCGTCCTACCACTCGCCCGGCACCTGCACCTTCTACGGCACGGCCAACTCCAACCAGGTATTGCTCGAAGCGATGGGCGTGCAGCTGCCCGGTGCCTCGTTCGTCAATCCGGAGCTGCCGTTGCGCGATGCATTGACCCGCGAAGGCACCGCGCGCGCGTTGGCGATCTCCGCGCTGGGCGAGGACTTCCGTCCGTTCGGCCGCCTGATCGACGAGCGCGCCATCGTCAATGCCGTGGTCGCGTTGATGGCGACCGGTGGCTCGACCAACCACACCATCCACTGGATCGCAGTGGCGCGTGCGGCCGGCATCGTACTGACCTGGGACGACATGGACCTGATCTCGCAGACGGTGCCCCTGCTGACGCGCATCTACCCGAACGGCGAAGCCGACGTGAATCGCTTCCAGGCCGCGGGCGGCACGGCATTCGTGTTCCGCGAGCTGATGGACGCCGGTTACATGCACGACGACCTGCCGACCGTGGTGGAAGGCGGCATGCGCGCCTACATCAATGAGCCGCGCCTGCAGGACGGCAAGGTGACCTACGTGCCGGGCACCGCCACCACCGCCGACGACAGCGTGGCGCGTCCGGTCGGCGATGCCTTCGAATCGCAAGGCGGGCTGCGCCTGCTGCGCGGCAACCTCGGCCGCTCGTTGATCAAGCTGTCGGCAGTCAAGCCGCAGCACCGCAGCATCCAGGCGCCGGCCGTGGTGATCGATACACCGCAGGTGCTCAACAAACTGCACGCCGCCGGCGTGTTGCCGCACGATTTCGTGGTGGTGCTGCGCTACCAGGGCCCGCGCGCAAACGGCATGCCGGAGCTGCATTCGATGGCGCCGCTGCTGGGCCTGCTGCAGAACCAGGGCCGGCGCGTGGCATTGGTCACCGACGGTCGCCTGTCCGGTGCCTCGGGCAAGTTCCCGGCCGCAATCCACCTGACGCCCGAAGCGGCGCGCGGCGGCCCGATCGGCCGCGTACGCGAAGGCGACATCGTGCGCCTGGACGGCGAAGCCGGCACCCTGGAAGTGCTGGTCTCGGCCGAAGAATGGGCATCGCGCGAGGTTGCACCCAATACGTCCGTCGCCGGCAACGACCTGGGCCGCAATCTGTTCGCCATCAACCGCCAGGTCGTCGGCCCCGCCGACCAGGGCGCGATCTCGATTTCATGCGGCCCGACGCATCCGGACGGTGCGCTGTGGAGCTACGACGCCGAGTACGAACTCGGTGCCGATGCCGCAGCCGCCGCGGCACCGCACGAGTCCAAGGACGCCTGATCCCCTTCCCTCTCTGCGACCGCTCCGTTGGTCGCCGTCACCCGGAGTTGCAATGACGATTGCCCAGACCCAGAACACCGCCGAACAGTTGCTGCGCGATGCCGGCATCCTGCCGGTGGTCACCGTGGACACGCTGGACCAGGCGCGCCGCGTCGCCGATGCGCTGCTCGAAGGCGGCCTGCCCGCGATCGAGCTGACCCTGCGCACGCCGGTTGCGATCGACGCGCTGGCGATGCTCAAGCGCGAGTTGCCCAACATCGTGATCGGCGCGGGCACCGTGCTGAGCGAATTGCAGCTGCGTCAGTCGGTGGATGCCGGTGCAGACTTCCTGGTGACCCCGGGCACGCCCGCGCCGCTGGCGCGCCTGCTGGCCGACGCACCGATTCCCGCCGTACCTGGCGCAGCAACGCCGACCGAGCTGCTGACCCTGATGGGCCTGGGATTCCGCGTCTGCAAGCTGTTCCCGGCCACCGCCGTGGGCGGTCTGCAGATGCTCAAGGGCCTGGCTGGCCCGTTGTCCGAGCTCAAACTGTGCCCCACCGGCGGCATCAGCGAGTCCAACGCGGCCGAGTTCCTGTCGCAGCCGAATGTGCTGTGCATCGGCGGTTCGTGGATGGTCCCCAAGGACTGGCTGGCGCAGGGCCAATGGGACAAGGTCAAGGAAAGTTCGGCCAAGGCGGCGGCGATCGTGCGGCAGGTGCGGGCGGGCTGATTGGCTGGGCGCCATATCCGGCAGGTCGATCGTTGGATGGCTTCGAATCTGCATGTCGATACAGATGTGCTGATTCGCCGATGACGGCATGAAGATCGAGTAATCCTGCACGACGGCGATCACTGCAGTGTTCGCTCGTAGGCCCGAGAAAAAATCTTTCCAGGCATCCTTGAACGCGCGGCTTTTCTACTCGAAGCCATGGCGACGACATACCGAGGCGGCAGCGCGGCCTGGGATTGGCGGAGAGCGGCACAGGGATGTGCCGCGACGGCGCGTCAGACAGGATGTCTGTCGCGCCGAAGAGCCGATTCCCGGCCATGCTGCCGCTCCTACTCTCCGAAGCCGGCGACCGATGGACAGGTGCTTTGACACGGTGGCGCTTTGTACCGGCCGGCGAAACCTAACCCTCACCCCAACCCCTCTCCCGAGGGGAGAGGGGCTTAACGCGCCTTATGTCGTTTGGGACTTCAGCGCTGTTGTGGTTTCAAGACTCCAACGCAGCGCTCGACGGCCTCGTCTTCGGCACACCGCGCGCGCGCCGCACCAGGGCAGCTGCACCACTGCTCATGTCGTCGAGGATCGCGTAGATCGTCGGCAGGAATAGCAGGCTCACCACCGTCGAAAACGCCAGGCCACCGGCGATGGCGCGCGCCATCGGGAAGTACGGCGGGCCATCGCTGAACATCGTGGTGCTGGTCAGCGAAATCGGCACCATCGCCAGGATCGCGGTGCCCATCGTCATCATGATGGGCCGCAAGCGCTCGCGTGAGCCTTCGACCAGGGCCTGCGTGCGCCCCATCCCGCGGCGGCGCAGATTGTTGATGTGCTCGATCATCACGATGCCGTTGTTCACCACCACGCCCATCAGCACCAGGATGCCGATGAAGGACATGATGCCGAACGAGGTCCCGGTGATCCAGAACAGCCAGAACACTCCGAAGATCGAGAACAGCACCCCGCTCATGATCGCCGCCGGGAACAGCAGCGACTCGAACACCGCCGCCATCACCACGTAGATCATCACCAACGCGATCACCAGATTGAACACCATCTGGCCCATCGCCTCGCCGTCGTTCTGATAATCGCCGCCGTCGAAGGTGTAGCTGTAGCCGGCCGGGAAACGCATCGCCTTGAGTGGCGCCTCCATCGCCGCACGCGCCTCCGGCACGGTGACCTTCTCGGCGAGATTGGCCTTGATGGTCAACGTGGTCTGCCGATTGGTGCGCCCGATCTGCGTGGCGGCCGGACGGATCTGCACCTCCACCAGACTCAGCAACGGTACGCTGCGGCCATCCTTGGTGCGCACGGTGAAGCTGGCCAGATCTTCAGGCTTGCTCTGCTCGGCGCCGGCAAACCGCACCCACACCGGCACCTCGTTGTCGCCGCGGCGGAACTCGCGCAGCGGCGTACCGCGCAATGCCAACCCGACGAAGCTGGCCACCTGCTCGGCACTGAACCCGAATGCAGCTGCGCGCTCGCGGTCGACGCGAATCGCCAGCTCGCTGGTGCGGTCGCCCGTATCGACATGCACATCCCGCAACTCCTTGCGCCGCGCCAGCAGCGGAATCACATCGTCGGCCAGCGCTTTCAGTGCATCGGTCGAATCGCCGACCAACTGCACTTGCACGCCTTGGTTGCCATTGCCGCCATCGCCCTGGTTGCCGATGCTGTAATCGGTACGCGCAGAGCGCGGCAGCTCCTTGCGGATTTTTTCCAGCAGCGGCGGCAGGTCCTTGACCTTGCTCGCATCGAAGGTCACCACCGTATTGCTGCCTTCCACCTCGCTGAACCATGAGTAGATCTGCGTGATGTGGTACTTGGCGCGATTGGCTTCCAGATAGTTTTCGACACGGCCGATCTCCTCGCCCAGCTGCTCGCGCGTGTACGAGCCTTTCCACTGGTATTGGATGAAGGCCTCATTGCCGCCGTCGCCACCGAACATGTCGATCTTGGTCAGCTTCATCGGTACCAGGCTGATCGCACTGACCAGAATGATGCCGGCCACGCTCCAGCCGCGATGCGCCAACGTCCATGCCAGCAACGTGGCGTAACGACGCTGCAGCCGCGCGATCACGCCGTGCTCGGAGGTCACCATCGGCGGCGTTTTCATGCGTGCCGACAACATCGGAATCAAGCTGATTGCCACCAGCCACGACGCCAGCAACGACACCGAGATGGTGATGGCGATCTGCGCCATGAAAATGCTGATGTTGTTGGTCTCGCCGAACAGGTTCGGCACGAACACGATGCAGTGGCACAAGGTGCCGGCGCTGAGCGCAATGGCCACGCTGCGCGTTCCCAGCAGCGCGGCACGCTGCGGTTGGTCGGGCATGCGCTCGCGTTCCTGGTAGATGCTTTCCACCACCACCACGGCGTTGTCCACCAACATACCCACTGCCAGCAGCAACCCCATCATCGTCAGGATGTTGAGCGTGACCCCGACGAAATACATGAAACCCAAGGTAATGGCGAAGCAGATCGGGATCGCCAAGGTCACCATCAGCGTCGATGGCCAATGCCGCAGGAAGAAGAACAACACCGTGATCGATAACAGCAGACCCACCGCGCCGGCTTCGGCCAGTTCGGCCAGCGAGGAGGTCACCGCCTTGCCCTGGTTGTCGATCACCTTGACCTGCACGTCGCGCAGCGCCGGTTGGGCGCGGATGTCTTCAACCTCTTTCAACGCCGCCTTCGACACCTCCACCAGATTGGCGCTTCGCTCCTTGTAGACATCCAGGCCGATGGCCGGGCGCCCATCCAGGCGCCGCCCGTAATTCATGCGCGTCGGCTTGAGCCGCACCTCGGCAATGTCGCCCAGCCGCACGCCTTTGGCGTTGAGCACCAGCTCGCGCAATTCCTGCAGGTCGCGCAGTTCACCGATTGGCTGCACCCGGATGCGCTGGCCGTTGTCGTCGATCTGGCCTGCAGACACCGAGAAATTGAGCTTGCCCAAGCGCTCGCTCAGGTCGTTGAGGCTGAGGTCGTGCGCGGTGAGCCGATCCGGCGCGATCGCGATTTCGACCTCGTTCGGCGGCGCACCGGAAATTTCCACCTTGGCCACGCCCGGGATGCGCTCGATGCGCCGCTTGAACTCGCGATCGAGCATGTCGTAGGCGCCGGTCAGATCGGTCTGGCTGGCCAAGCGCACCTTGAGCACCGGCTCGTCGCTGCTGGACCATTTGAAGACCTGGAAGCGCTGCAGATCCTCCGGGAAATCGTCGCGTACCGCGTCCAATCGCTCGCGCGCATCGGATGCGGCGATGGCGATATCGCGGTCCCAGTCGGAGAATTCGATGAAGATGTTCGCGCCGTCGGCGGTGGCGGTCGAGCGCATGCGCTTGATGCCGGTCATCGTCGCCAGCGCTTCCTCGGCCGGCCGCACCAGGTTGCGTTCCACCTCGTCCGGCGTGGAGCCGGTGTAGGGCAATTGCACGAACAGGAATGGCGCGGAAATATCCGGCAGCGCCTCCAAAGGCAGCCGGAACGCCGCGATCAAGCCCACCACCACCAGCGACACGAAGCACATGATGGTGGTGACCGGGCGACGGATGCTGAAGGCGGCAACGCTCATAGCGCCTCCAGCCCGTCGGCGTTGCCTGCCGCCTGCGCGCGTTGCCCGGCCATGCGCCGGCCACGCCCCAGGTAATACGCATCGGCGCGGCGATCCAGCAGGTCGTACACCACCGGTATCACCAGCAGGGTCAGCAAGGTCGAGACCAGCAATCCACCGATCACGGTAATGGCCATCGGCGCGCGCACTTCAGCGCCCTCGCCCATCGCCACCGCCAGCGGCAGGAAGCCGAACAAGGTGCACAAGGTGGTCATGATGATCGGCCGCAGGCGCGAGCGCGCACCTTCGATCAGCGCCTCGCGCTTGGGCACGCCGTCTTCGCGCAGCTGATTGACCTTGTCGATCAGGATGATCGCGTTCTTGGTCACCAGGCCCACCAGCAAAATCAGGCCGATGAACACCACCACCGAGATCGGCTTGCCGGTCATCAGCAGGGCCAGCACCGCACCGACCATTGCCAGCGGAATGGTGAACAGAATGACGAACGGATGCAGCAGCGACTCGAACTGCGAAGCCATCACCAGATAGACCAGGAAGATCGCCAGCCCGAACGCGAACAACAGCGACTTCACCGATTGCGCCAGTTCCTCGCCCTGCCCACCGATGTGCATGCCTACGCCGGCTGCAAGCGGGTCCTTGCGCACCATCGTCTCCACTTCGCGCACCGCACCGCCCAGGTCGATGTCCTTCAGGCTGGCCGACACGATTGCCACGCGGGTCTGGTCGGCGCGATGGATCTCGCTCGGCCCCGTCGTCGCCAGTACCTCGGCAACCGCCGCCAGGCGCACCGGCCGGCTGCTCCCCGGGTTGACGATCAGCTGACGGATCGCGTCCACACTGGCGCGGTCGCTGTGCTGCGCACGCACCAGCACATCGATCTTGCGATCGCGGAAGCTGTAGCGTGTGGCCACATCGCCGCGCACCTTCTTGACGATGACATCGGCGATCTGGCGCGTGGTCAGCCCCAAAGCGCCAGCGCGCTCCTGATCGAAACGGATCTGGATCTCCGGGAAGCCCTCTTCCACCGTCGATTTGACGTCGGCGTAGTGGCCGTTGGCGCGCAACATCGCCGCCAATTTCTGCCCGGCGCGTTCCAGCTCGCCCAGGTCCTGGCCGCGCAGTTCCACTTCCAGCGGCGTCGAAAAACTGAACAACGCCGGTCGCGCGAAATCCACCTGCGCGCCTGGGTGCCCGACCATGCTGCTGCGCAGCCGCTCGGTCGCTGCCGCTTCCACCGCCGGGCTACCGCCGCCGGCCATCACCACGGTGAGCTTGCCAATGTTCTCGCCGCTCTCGGTGGGGTTGGCGTCCAACCGCGTGCCGCTGCCGCTGACGCCGTACAGCGACGCGATGCCCGGGTCCTTGTCGTGCGCCAGCTGCAACTCGCGCACCACTGCATCGGTCTGCGCCAGCGGCGTGCCGGAAGGCAGTTTGACGGTCATTTCGAAGCGATCCTGCGCCAGCTGCGGAATCAGATCCGCGCCCAGCATCGGCACCAGCAACGCCGTCCCGATGAACGCCGCCGCGGCCAGTCCCAGCACCAACCAGGGGCGCCGCAGCGCCGCCGGCAAGATCCCCAGATAGCCACGCTCGGCACGAGCATACGGCGCCATCGCCAGGTCGCTGGCCTTGCGCATCACCGGCCCCACCACGCGGCTCAACCCGCGCCACACCTTCACTACGGCCCATGCCGCTCCGAAAAAGCCATAGCGCATGCTCGCACCTGCACCACGCCGGCCGGCCGCCACCGGCTTGAGCCAGCGCTGCTCGGGCTGCCACTGCGGATGGCTCGGCTCGTCCGGGAACGCCATCGGCGGTGCGCCCTTGAGCGAGCTCAGCATCGGAATGAGCGTCATCGACACCACCAGCGAGATCGCGATCGCGATCGCCACCGTCAATGCCTGATCGCGGAACAACTGCCCGGCGATGCCCTCGACGAACACCAGCGGCAGGAACACCGCAATGGTGGTCAACGTGGACGCCATCACCGCCATGCTCACTTCGCGGGTGCCGGCAATGGCCGCGTCCAGCACGCTCAAGCCGCGTTCGCGCGCCTTGGCAATGCTTTCCAGTACCACGATCGAATCGTCCACCACCAGGCCGGTGGCCAGCGCCAGACCGCCCAGCGACATCACGTTGAGGCTCAGTCCGAGCTGGCCCATGAAGAAGAACGTGGTGATGATCGACACCGGCAACGACAGGCTGATGACGAACGTGCTCCAGCCATCGCGCAGGAACAGGAAGATGATCAGGATCGCCAGCACACCGCCGATCACCGCATCTTTTTTGACATCGCTGATCGCATGCTCGATGAAGTGCGATTGGTCCTCGATGGTGGTGATTTCCACATCGCCCGGCACGGTCGCCTTGAGCTGCTCCAGGCGCTTGCGCAGCGCCGCCGCCGTGGACACGGTGTTGGCATCGCCTTCCTTGTAGATCGCCAGCTCCACCGCTTCCTTGCCGCCCAGGCGGATGATCGCCTCGCGCTCCTTGTAGCCCTGGCGCACCTGCGCCACATCCTTCAGCCGCACCGGCATGCCGCCGGCGATGCTGCTGCTGGACGACGAGGAGGTGCTCTGTACTTCAGCCGCTGCCGCCAGGGCCGCCTGCGAACCAGTGGACGCCGCAATGGCATACATCTGCTGCATCGCCGCTTCGGCCGCGCTGCCGCTGCTGCTCTGCGTGGTCACCAGCATGTTGCGGATCTCGTCCAGATCCACGAACTGGTTCACCGTGCGCACCAGGTAGCGCTGCGAACCTTCTTCCAGCCGGCCGCCGGAGATGTTGACGTTCTCCTCCTTGAGCCGGGTGATCACGTTGTCGATCGGCAGGTTGAGCTGGGCCAGCTTCTGTTGATCGATGTCGACCTGAATCTCGTCTTCCAGACCGCCGCCGACCTTCACCGCCGCCACGCCGGCCACCGGTTCGAGCTTCTTTTTCAGGTCTTCGTCGGCATAGCGGCGCAAGCCGGTGAGCTGGCGGATCGCATCGGTATCGGAGGCCGGCGCCTGCTTGGGGGACAACGCCAGCCGCATGATCGGCTCGGTAGAGGGATTGAAACGCAGCAACACCGGCGGCTTGGTTTCCAGCGGCAGCGACAAGGCTTCCATCTTGTCGCGCACCTCCAGGCTGGCCTGGTCCATATTGGTGCCCCAGGCGAACTCCAGCACCACATCGCTCTGCCCTGTGCGCGAGATCGACTTGAGCTTGCGCAGGTTCTTGACCACGCCGACGGCTTCTTCCACCGGCTCGGTCACCAGCGTTTCGATTTCCGCCGGCGCCGCGCCGGTGTATTCGGTGCGTACGGTGAGCGTGGGATAGCTCAAATCGGGCAGCAGATTGACCTTGAGGCTGCGTAACGCGATCAGCCCGAACAGCAGCATGGTCACGGTGATCATGGCGATGGTCACACGCCGCCGCGTGGCGAAGGCCACCAGACCACCGCCGCCAGGCAGCGGCGCGTGCGGATCATGCACGGGTCCGTGCGGGTTGCCGTTCTCGCTCATGCGTGCGTCTCAGCATGTGCGGGCGCAGCGGCCTTGGCCGCGACCGGCTTGCGATCGGGTTGGCCGATCACTTGCACCGCAGTGCCGTCGCGCAGCGCCACCTTGCCGGCAGTCACCACCTGATCGCCTTCCTTCAGGCCCTGCCGCACTTCCAGCCACGGCCCTTCGGCATAGCCCAGCTTCACCGGCACGCGGCTGACCTTGCCGTTGCGCACCACGAAGACTGCCGGTTCGCCATCGTCCAACAACGCCAGGCGCGGAATCACCAATGCGTCCTTGCGTTGGTCGTAATCGATGCGGATGCGCCCGAACATGCCCGGCTGCAACGCTTCGGCCCCCTGGCCGAACGCGCAGACCACACGAAACGTGCCACTGCCTGAATCCACCACCGGCGCGATGCGGTCCACCTTGCCGACGAATTGCTGGCCAGGCAGCGCATCGGCCAGCAAGGTCACCGGCTGGCCCGACTTGAGCGTGGCCAGTTCGCGTTCGGGCACGTTGAGCGTGGCCTCGAGCTGCGAATCGTCGACGATGCGGAAGATCGGCGTGTTGATCTGCACGAAGTTGCCGGTCTTGATCGAGCGCGATGCGATCACGCCGGAGATTGGCGCCTGCACCGTGGTGTAAGAGAGCTCCAACGCTGCAAGCCGGTGCTGCGCACGGCTGTTTTCGACATCGAATTTGAGCTGGTCCACATCTGCGGCGCTGACCAACTGCTGCCCCACCAACTGCGTGGCGCGGCGATAGCTGTTTTCCAGCTTGCGCAGCTGCGCTTCGCTCTGCGCCACCGCCAGATGCGCGCGATCCGGATCCAGGCGCACCAGCGCCTGGCCCGCCGACACCTTCTGGCCTTCTTCCACCATCACCGACAGCGCAACGCCCGAGGTCTTGGCCACCACTTGCGCCTCGGCGCGCGGCTCCAGCGCAGCGGTGCCGGTGTAACTGGCGGCTACCGCACGGCGCGCGGCCTTGGCGATTTCCACCGGCACGGCATCCACCGCCTTCTTTTCCTCGGCCGCCTTGGCCTCCCCCTCTCCTGCCTTGCAACCGCCCAGCAGCAGGCTCGTGGTGATCAACAATGCAGCGGCGCAGGTTCCGCTGCGACCCGGCAAGAAGGAGAATGGCGACATCGTCGTGTCCTAGTGGATGCGTGAACAGGTGTTGTAGGCAAGTAGACCACCCAAATGCACATGCCGCCAATGCGCCAAAGGTCATGGTCTATTCAAGTTGGCCTATTCACCCGGTTTGCGCCGCGCCAAATCGCAGGCATACTCGGTCCGGTTCCGCCACGCCCCCACGTGCGGACGCTCAATCAGTCTTCCGGATACGAAACCATGCGCCCGCAGCCGCTCGCCGCTTGTATCGCTCTGGTCGTCTTCCTGCCGTTTGGGGGCGCATCAGCAACACCGCAAGCCACACCCGCAGCTCCGGCCACCCCGGTGCCTGCTGCCGCGGCGGCAACCCCTGCCGCGCCGACCGGCAATCCGTCAAATGGGCGCTTGCTCGCCTATACCTGCCAGGGCTGCCACGGCGTCACCGGCTATAAGAACGCCTACCCCAGTTATCGGGTGCCCAAGATTGGCGGCCAGACCAGCCAGTATCTGACCCAGGCGTTGACCGAATATCGCCAGGGCAAGCGCAAACATCCAACCATGCAGGCACAGGCGCAGAGCTTCTCCGAGCAGGACATCGCCGACATCTCCGCCTTTCTGTCCACCCTCAAGTAAGCGCCCACATGCCGAACGCCCTGCACGCTCCGCGTCTAGCCATCGCCCTGGTCGCTGCCCTGATGATGGCGGCCTGCTCCCAATCCCAGGTTGAGTCCACCGATCACTCCGCTGGCGATCCCGGTCACGCCAGCGGCGAACACGGCTCCGGCTCGTCGGCAGGTCTGCCCACCGGCCGCGCCGACGCCGGCGACAAACTCGCCCATGCCAAGGGCAAGGCGACCGGCCAGAGCTGCGTGGACTGCCACGGTGCCGATGGCAATGCGCCGATCGATCCCAGCTATCCCAAACTGGGCGGCCAATACGGCGACTACCTTGCGCATGCGCTGCAGGCCTACCGTAGCGGCGACCGTCAGCATCCGTTGATGACCGCCCAGGCCACCGCGCTGAGCGATCAGGACATCGCCGACCTGGCAGCGTACTTCGGCGCGCGGCAGACGCAGTTGCGCGATCTGCACGGCGTCAACTGAGTCTGAGGCGACGCCACACCGTCTCATTCGGAATGAAAAAGCGCTTGCGCGAACATTAACAGGCCGCTATCATTTCGTTCTCAGTTTCGTGGGGCCATAGCTCAGCTGGGAGAGCGCCTGCATGGCATGCAGGAGGTCGGCGGTTCGATCCCGCCTGGCTCCACCACTTCAGACATTAGGCCGTCTGAATGACAACTCAGGTTTTGATATGCGTCCCCATCGTCTAGAGGCCTAGGACACCACCCTTTCACGGTGGACACCGGGGTTCGAATCCCCGTGGGGACGCCAATCATCTGAAAGCCCCGGCACTGCCGGGGCTTTTTTTTGCCTGTCAGCGGGCCGAATCCAGTTGTGCGCAACGTTGGGCATGCCCTGGCTCATTGGCATCATGCAGCGGATAGAAGAGCTGAATCCATGCCGCGGCGAGCGTAGCGCCTGGTGCACACATCGGTACGCGCGCACGGCCATTCGGCGGACCATTACCGCCCTTGCCAACGCCTGCTCGATCACAGCGCTTGACGAGTTGCGGTGTTACTCAAACCGATGAGCGTTCGCACGCGGATTTTTTTGCTACCGGAGATGTCTCTGCCCGCCATCGCGGTTGCCACGTTGCGACGTTGCCAGCGGCGTCGCTAAGGATCGCCACGCCGAAAGCGCAGTGTGCGCGATGATCGCGCTCACGCATGCCGTCGATGACGACGAGCGAGGGACGCGAGATCGGGTGTTGCTTGTAAACCAGATGCAGCGAACCTGACGCCCGGCCCGTCAGAGCCGTTGGCTCGCAAATCGACAGCTGTCGAATCACGCGCACACTGGCATCGACGCATCCAGTGCGCCGATATCGCTGTCACAGCGATTCATTGCGCCGCGAACACCAAAGACTGACGGCTTGAAGCGTTCCGGGTGCGCGCCACTGCCGTTCAATCGCCGCACCCGACGCGGGCGGCCTTGCAGTTGCCCTGGCAGATGCGCTCTTGCTGCAAATTTTTGCCCAGCCACTTCCCATCGCGTGGCGATGTCGCTATGATTGCCGGCTCGCAGCAACGCGGGGCCATAGCTCAGCTGGGAGAGCGCCTGCATGGCATGCAGGAGGTCGGCGGTTCGATCCCGCCTGGCTCCACCATTTCAGACATTAGGCCGTCTCAAGTGGATAACGAGGTTTTGATACGCGTCCCCATCGTCTAGAGGCCTAGGACACCACCCTTTCACGGTGGACACCGGGGTTCGAATCCCCGTGGGGACGCCAATCATCTAAAGCCCCGGCACTGCCGGGGTTTTTTCTTGCCTGTCCCTGACCTGCGTCTACGACGTATGTCGCGTCCATTGCGAAGTGGGATCAGTAGTCGTGCGAGCGCTTCTCGCTGATGAAGCCCGCATGCAACACTTCTCTACGCACTCGCAAGCCGCTACATCGCTAGCCAATCATCGCCACCTCGCAATCCGTTCCGAGTGCGGCGCAGGGCCCATCGCACGCTATTGCGATGAGATGAGTAGAGTTTCTGTTCGATTTCGAAGCCAGCCATGCAGTGCACTCTGCCGAACACCTCAGGTCTGCCCGCTATCCAGCGCCTTGCGGCCCTCGTGCGTCAGGTCGATGTCGCCATCTTCGGCTTGCGTGGCATAGCCGGCGCGTACCGCCCAGTTTCCCTCTTCGTCGGCTACCGGCTTGGTGTCGTGGATGTCGCGCAGGATGCGTAGCTGTTGCGAAGCATCGAAGTCCATGGGGCCACCTGTTCAAAAGAAACTCCCAAGGTACGCAAGCGGCGTGATGGTCGCGTGCCTGCAACGTCATCCGTGACCTGCGCACCGCATGGCGCACGGCAGTTGTGTGCCTGATGCGTGGGCGTGCGGACAATCAGGCATCTGCGCCACGCAGGTGCACTTGCAAGCGAATCGCCCCCGGCGCCAGCCAGTCCTGCACCGCGCGCCGATCACGTCCCGCCTTGGCGCTCAGCTGGACCGCACTGACGGTCGCCAGCCTCGCTGTCCGCGCCGCGATCAAGCCCCACACCCCGCCGAAACGCCACACAGCAAAAAGCCCCACCGGACTTCTCCAGAAGGGCTTTCGCTGGTGCTGCAACAACTTGGTGCCGAAGGTGGGACTCGAACCCACACGCTTTTAAGGGCGGCGGATTTTGAGTCCGCTGCGTCTACCGATTCCGCCACTTCGGCGTGGCTGCGCAGTATAGCGACTTGTTGTTGAAACGAACAGTGTCAGTTTGCGCCTGACGAATTCAGGTGCAAGCGGGGTCTGCAGCGCTGTGTCCAGGCAGTCCCGATATACTGGCCGACTTAGTGAAGGAGTAAGCAATGTCGGTGTTGCGTGGAGTTCGGGTACTCGTGGTCGAAAACGATGACATGAATGCCATGCTGCTCGATCTGCAGCTTGTTCAGGCGGGTGCCGTCGTCATGGGCCCGGTCGGCGAGGTGCGCGATGCTTTGCAACTGATCGCCGACGACGCACCGGATATCGCAGTGCTGGACTATCGCTTGGGCAATGGCGAAACCAGCGAACCGGTCGCACGCCTGTTGTCGGAGCGCGGTATTCCGTTCGTACTGGCGACCGGCGTTGCCATCGGCAGCATCCCGAGCGGTTTCGAACGTGGCGTCATCCTGATCAAGCCGTATCTGTCCGAAGAACTGGTTGGCGCATTGTCCAAAGCGCGCGAGTCGCGCGGCGCTGAGGGCTGAGCAGCAGCACGGGCGCACCTGCCAGCCCGCCCAGGTGCCACCGCCCGGTGCGGCACGCATGCCGTCTCTAACACCCCCTCATCCTGCCACCGACGCGCTGTTTTGGGTGTACGGGCAGCGATTAGCTGAATCGCCGTTTGCGCGGTATCAGCGGCGCCGGGCCGGTTGCTACTAGAATTTGCCATCGAAGAATGACGGGCGGGTCGCTGGATGGATATCGCCGTGTCGCCGTTGGCCGGCTTGCTGCCGGAGACGAGCGAAACCGCAGCAATGCTAGCCGCGTCAGTGCATCCTGCGGACGCGCTGCTGGGCGATAGCCCTGCGCTACGCACAGCACTATCGATCTGCCTGCATGCGCAAGTTCCGATGCTGCTCGTATGGGGCCGCGACGACCGCTGCATCTACAACGATGCCTGCATTGCACGACTGGGGCCACGCCATCCGGCGGCCTTCGGGCAGCCGCTTGCGGCGCTGACATGTGCATCCGATGGCGATGGCGAGCCAGCAGCGACAATCGCCCTGGATCTGGCAAGCTGGTCATGCAGCCCAGTGCTGCAAACGGGCGAGCAGTTGGGCGCGCTCTACATCGGGGTTGCTGTTTCAACGGCTGATGTCGACGAACAACGCCGCAGCGATGGCCGCGACAGTTTTTTATTGATGCTCGAAGACGCACTGCAGCACGTGTCCGATCCGCGGCAGATCATCGACACCAGCGTGCGCTTGCTCGGCGAGCATCTGCAGGCGAACCGTTGCGCATTCGGCCTGGTCGCTGCCGATGGCAGCACCATGCATGTCATCAGCGACCATGTGCAGGACATGCCGAGCCTGCAAGGCGATTTCCCACTGGAGGCGGCACGGGGCCTGCGCGATGCGCTGCTGGAAAACCGCCCCTGGTTCACGACCGATGCGCTGGCGCCGGGTGCGCCAGACTATGTGGCCGAGCAGTACCGCCGCTCGGGCTTGCGCGCCTCGCTGGCCATTCCGTTGCACAAGCACGACCGATTGGTGGCAGCGATCGGCGTCCATCAACGCGCACCGCGGCGCTGGCTGTCGGCGGAGATCGAACTGGTGCGATTGGTTGTGGCACGCTGCTGGGAATCGATGCAACGGGCCAAGGCGCAGCAGCAACTCGCGGCCAACGAAGCGCGCCTGCGCCGCCTCGCCAATACGCTCCCGCAGATCATCTTCATCGCCGATCCGGACGGACGGCCGCACTACTTCAACCAGCGCTGGTACGAGTACACCGGCCTGGATCCTTCCAACAACGAAGATGCCGCCTGGCACCGCGCGCACACTGCCGATGGTCTGCGCCTGTCCGAGCACGCCTGGAGCCTGGCATTGAAGGGCCAGCGCGCTCTCGAGGTGGAGTGCGAACTGCTGCGTCACGATGGGCAATCGCGCTGGCACCTGGTGCGCGCGCTACCGGTGCGCGGCGACGATGGCAGCATCAGCGAGTGGATCGGTACCTACACCGACATTCATGACCGGCGCGCATTCGAGCAGCAACTACGCGAAAGCGAAGTGCGCTTCCGTGCGCTCTGCGAGACGGTGCCAGCGATGATCTGGATGGCCGACGCGCAAGGCGATTGCGTGTACTGGAATCCGCGCTGGTACAACTTCACCGGACAGGGGGAAGACCAGGCACTGGACCAGGGCTGGTGGGATGTGATGCATCCCGACGATGCAGCACGCGTGCGGCATGCCTTCGAACAGGCACTCGAGCAACGCGGCGAATTCCTCGCCGAATACCGCGTGCGCCGCCACGACGGGCAATACCGATGGTGCATCGACACCGCATCGCCGCACTTCGCCAGCGACGGACGTTTTCTGGGACACATCGGCTCGCTCACCGACATCTCCGAACGCAAGCACATCGAAGATGCCACCGCCTCCGACCGGGCGATCCTGAGTTTGATCACCACCGGTGCGCCGTTGCCGGTGGTGCTGGATGCGATCGCATTGAGCGTGGAGGCGCGCGGTGAAATCCCGTTGTACTGCTCGGTGATGGTGCGCGATGAGGTCCGCCATACATTGAGTTTCGGCTCGGCACCGCATTTTCCGATCGAGTACCGCGGGCACTTCGAGCCCTCGCCAATCGGGCCGGAGGGTCCGCCCTGCGCCCTGTCTGCACATCTGGGTCGTCAGGTGATCTGCAGCGATATCCAGGCCGATGCAAGCTTCAGCGCCCACCATGCGATCTCGGCGGCGATGGGCATCGCGGCGTGTTGCGTCACCCCGATCCTGGCCAGCAACGGACAGGTGTTGGGCACGCTCAATATCTATTACGACCGCCCTCACCTACCGTCCTTGCGCGAGCAGGCAATGGCGCGCTCGGCTTCGCACCTGGCCGGCATCGTGATCGAACGCACCCGGGTGGATGCCAAGCTCAAGCTGTCGTTGCAGGCGGAAACCGCCGCGCGCGCGCAGGCCGAGCATGCCAACCGGGTCAAGGACGAATTCCTGGCAACGCTCAGCCATGAGTTGCGCACGCCACTCAACGCGATCCTGGGCTGGTCCCGGTTGATGCAATCGGACATCGCAGATCCGGCCAATCTGGGCCGGGGCCTGGTGATCATCGAACGCAGTGCGCGCGCGCAGACGCAGATCATCGACGACCTGCTGGATATGAGCGCGATCCTGTCCGGCAAGATCCGCCTGCAGGCCGAGCATTTCGATATCGCAGGGTTGGTGCGCAGCGTGTTGGAACTCATGCAGCCGGCCGCGTTGACGCGCAAGATCGCACTGGAGCTGGATGCGCCTTGCGATGGCGAATTGTGGTTCTTCGGCGATGCCGGGCGACTGCAGCAGGTGCTGACCAACCTGCTCAGCAATGCGCTGAAGTTCACCCCTGCCGGCGGCACGGTGCGAGTGACGATGGACGTCGAAGACGAGCGCCTGCGCCTGTGCGTACAGGACACCGGGATCGGCATTGCGGCGGATTTTTTGCCGCATGTGTTCGACCGTTTTCGTCAGGCCGATGCAGGCACTACCCGGCGCGTGGGCGGCCTGGGGTTGGGCCTGTCGATCTCGCGTCAGTTGGTGGACCTGCATGGCGGCAGCCTGGGCGCCTCCAGCGCGGGCGAAGGCCAGGGTGCGCTATTTACCATCGTGTTGCCGTTCCAGCACGGGGTCAGCGACCTGCGCCCTGCCTCGGCAGATACCACCCACGTGGGCGCGCTGCCGGACGAATGCCGCGACCGCCTCGCTGGTGTGCGCGTCCTGCTGGTCGACGACGATCAGGATTCGCGCGAAGCGGTGATGCAGTTCCTGATGCTGGCCGGCGCGCAGGTGCAGGCTGCCGGGTCGGTGGACGCGGCCGAGCACTGCCTGGCGAGCGCGCACTTCGATGTGTTGGTCAGCGATATCGCGATGCCGTTGCGCGATGGCTACGATCTGATCCGCACGGTGCGTTCGGGCCGCGCCGATCTGCCACGGCATATTCCGGCCGTCGCCCTCACCGCCTATGTCCGCGAAGAAGACCGCGACCGCGCGGTAGTGGCCGGCTTCGATGCGCACATGGGCAAGCCGGTGGAACCACCCGGCCTGGTCGATCTGATCGAACGCGTGATCTTGCCGACGCGCAGTACGAGATGAGGCCTGATAGCGCCAGAGCATGGCTGGCCAGCACCTTGTCGTTGATCGACCAAATCAACGAAACCTCGCGGCATCGGGTACGTTCACTTTCTACAGCGCTGAGAGAGTGAAAAGCTTGCTTGGCCGAATGCGCGGTGCCCTCGCCGCTCGCAGGACACGCCGTGAACCCGTCCTTGGGGGCTCGATGGCGGCATCCGTGCCGCCAACGGTCCTGCAAGCGGCAAGGACACCGCACCAGACAGTTTGCTGGGCCTGTTGAAAAGCGAGGAACACCGCGTCGTTGGTTGTTAGCTGCTTTGAAAACTCTGCATACCGACCAACTCTACTGGTCCTTGCCCGCTCACCGTCGCGGGACCCTTGGCGGCATGGATGCGCCAAGGAGCTTACAAGGACGTACTTGCAGCGTGTCCTGCGATGGTGAGCGGGCAAGGGCCCTGCAGCCAAGCCGCAGATCCCCCCAAGGACCTTGGGCGGCATACCCGCTACCAAAGAAACCAACTAGGGGGGCTCGACACCTATCTCATCATGATCTGCGGCTAAGACATCTAAGCCAAACCGCAGATCAGCCCATTACGACGTTAGATCCATGCCACGCCACCGAACCACGCCGATCAACCAAACCATCAAAAGCGCGACTTAGCTACGTTTGGCACGCGCGAATGCCGCTGCCAGCGCATTGTCTGCCGGCGGTGCGGTGATCCGCGGTTTGCTGTTGGCCTGCGCCTGACCGCGTCCACCACCATCGCGCCTGCCCTGCCCCGGACCGCTGCCGCGAGCGTCGCGCGGTTGCGCAGAGCCACCCGCCGCTGGCGGCGTATCGGACAAACGGCAGGTCAGCGCGATGCGCTTTCGCGCCACATCCACTTCCAGCACCTTGACCTTGACGATGTCGCCGGCCTTGACCACATCGCGCGGATCCTTGACGAAGGTTTCCGACAACGCCGAGATGTGCACCAGTCCATCCTGATGCACGCCGATATCGACGAACGCACCGAACGCGGCCACATTGCTGACCACACCTTCGAGCACCATGCCCGGTTTGAGGTGCTTGATGTCCTCGATGCCCTCGGCGAACTGCGCCGCCTTGAACTCGGGCCGCGGATCGCGGCCGGGTTTTTCCAGCTCCTTGAGGATGTCGCGCACCGTCGGCACACCGAATTGGTCGTCGGTGAACATCTCCGCCTTCAGGCCACGCAGAAAACTGCCGTCGCCCAGCAATGCCTTGATCGGCTTGCCGGTGCTGCTCACGATGCGCTCGACCACCGGATACGCTTCCGGATGCACCGCCGACACGTCCAGCGGCTCGTCGCCATCGGCAATGCGCAGGAAACCGGCGCATTGCTCGAAGGTCTTGTCGCCCAGCCGCGGCACCTTGAGCAAGTCCTTGCGACGCTTGAACGGGCCATTGTCGTCGCGGTGACGCACGATATTTTCCGCTACCGTGCCCGACAACCCGGACACGCGCGACAACAACGCCGCCGAGGCGGTATTGACGTACACACCGACCGCGTTGACGCAGTCCTCCACCCGCGCTTCCAATGCCTTGGCCAGCCGGTATTGATCCACATCGTGCTGGTACTGGCCCACGCCGATCGCCTTGGGCTCGATCTTCACCAGTTCGGCCAATGGATCCTGCAGACGGCGCGCGATCGACACGGCACCACGCAGCGATACATCCAGATTCGGAAATTCCTTGGCCGCGAACTCCGAGGCCGAATACACCGATGCGCCCGCCTCGCTCACCACCACCTTCTGTAATTTGGCCGCGCCGCACAGCGCAATCGCCTCACCGGCCAGCTTGTCGGTCTCGCGGCTGGCGGTGCCGTTGCCGATCGCGATCAGCTCCACGTTGTGCTGCATGCACAATTTTTTGATGGTCTGCAGCGACTGATCCCACTGCCGCTTCGGCTCGTGCGGATAAATCGTTTCGGTGGCCACCAGCTTGCCGGTGGCATCGACCACGGCGATCTTGCAACCGGTACGGATGCCCGGATCCAGCCCAAGCACCACGCGCGGGCCTGCCGGCGCCGCCAGCATCAGGTCCTTGAGATTGTCGCCGAACACCGCGATCGCCTCGGCCTCGGCCTTCTCGCGCGCCTGATTGAACAGGTCCAACAGCAAGTGCATATGCAGCTTGGCGCGCCAGGTCAGCCGGCACGCATCCAGCAACCAGCGATCGGCCGGACGGCCTTCGTTGGAGATACCGGCATTGCGCGCCACGCGGCCTTCGGCGTACTGGTGCCCGGCCTCGGCGTCGCTGCCCGGATCCAGATCCAGGTACAGGATTTCCTCGCGGCGTGCGCGAAACAGCGCCAGCAAGCGGTGCGAGGGAATCTTCGCCAGCGTTTCGGCGTGATCGAAGTAATCGCGATACTTGGCACCGGCCTCTTCCTTGCCCTCGGCGACCCGTGCGCGGATCACGCCGTTGTCGCCTAGCCAGCTGCGCAGCTCACCGACCAGTGCGGCATCTTCACCCCAGCGCTCCATCAGGATGGCGCGCGCGCCTTCCAGCGCCGCCTTGCTGTCTGCAACGCCCTTTTCGGCATCGATGAAGGCTGCTGCGGCCACGTCCGGGGACTGCGTCGGGTCCGCCAACAGGCCATCGGCCAATGGCTCCAGCCCGGCTTCGCGCGCGATCTGTGCGCGGGTGCGGCGCTTGGGCTTGTAGGGCAGGTACAGGTCTTCCAGCCGCGACTTGGTGTCGGCCGCCACGATCTCGTTGCGCAATTCGTCGCTGAGCTTGCCCTGCTCGCCAATGCTGGACAGGATCGCCGCGCGGCGCTCTTCCAGCTCGCGCAGATAGGTCAGGCGCATTTCCAGATTGCGTAGTTGCGTATCGTCCAGGCCGCCGGTCACTTCCTTGCGGTAGCGGGCGATGAAGGGGACGCTGGCGCCCTCGTCGAGCAGGGCGATGGCGGCGTGCGCCTGTGCGGGTTGGGCACCGATCTCATCGGCGATGGTGCGAGCAATCTGCTGGGCAAGCTGGCTATCGTGCATGACGGCGCGGCGTGAACCGCTTCACTGAAAAATGCATTTTCGCAGTGCCGGCCCGCCACGGAAACCCGTTGACAACGCCGCCGTAAACCTATGCAGCCGCGCTCAGCTGACCTGACGTGCGTAATGGGTGGCGGCACGTTCGACCAGAATGCTTTCCTGCAGCGATTCCAGCGCCATCACGCGCACCTTGCCCATATCCTTCAGCGGCACCATGCGTTCGACATACACCTCCGGGCCAGCATCGGTCATCGCACGCGACTTGCTGAAACCGTAAGGCACCACGCCCTTGTCGCCATCTTTACTGCCACCGACGTACAGGACAATCGACATACCCACACCCTCTTCTGCTGCTGTTGCTGCGTTGTGGCGGGAGGATACCCAGCTCGCCGTGAGGAGCTTTCCACGCACGTTAACGCCGGCTGTTTGCCGTTTGGTGACGGCGGCAAGGCCGGGCTCGCCTCACGGCCGCTTCACCCCGCTTGGCCGTCAATCGCCATCCGCCTGCTCGCTGATCGACACCGCATGGACCTCAAAAGTGGCTACCCGTTCTGGTCGATCCGCAACGGCTTGATGCGCGCCTACCCGCGCCTGGAGCAAGACACCCAATGCGAGGTCGCCATCGTCGGTGGTGGCGTCACCGCCGCGCTGATCGCGCACGAATTGCTGCGCCACGGCCATGAAGTCGTAGTGATCGAACAGCGCGACATCGGCTGGGGGAGCACCTCGGCCAGCACCGCCTTGCTGCAGTACGAAATCGATACGCCGATGATCGAACTGGCCAAGCAGTACGGCATGTCCGCCGCGGCGCTGGCGTATGGCGCCTGCGCGCAAGCCATCCTCGACCTGCAGGGCCTGTGCAATACCCTCGGCGGCACCGACTTCACGCGCCAGGACAGCCTGTACTACGCCAGCCGCCCGCGCGACATAAAAGACCTGCGCAACGAGCTGGAGACCCGCAAGGCGCACAAACTGCCGGTGGAATGGATCGAACGCGAGCCGCTCTGGCACAACTACGGCGTGCATTCGGATGGCGCGATCCTGAGCCGCTTGGCCGCCAGCGTGGACCCGTACCGCCTCTGCTACCGCCTGTTTTCCGAGTGCGAGCAGTACGGCGCACGCATCCACGACCGCACCGCCATCGCCTCGATCGAACCGCACGACCCGCACGTCGACCTGCGCACCGAAGACGGTGTGAGCGTGCGTGCCCGTCACGTGATCCTGGCGGCCGGCTATGGCAACCAGCGCTGGCTCTCGCAGCCGGTGGCGCGCAATCGCAGCAGCTACGCCTTCGTGACCGACCCCCTGCACGACAGCGACATGGGCGCGCTCAAGCACACCATGATGTGGGAAACCGCGCGCCCGTATCTGTACGTGCGCAGCACACCGGACGGGCGCGTGGTCGCTGGCGGAGAAGACGACAACATCGACATTCCCGCGCGCCGCGACGCACGCGTGCAGAGCAAGCTCAAGACGCTGCTGAAGAAAATTGGCAAGACCATGCCCGATATGCGACTGCGCCCAGCGTTCGCATGGGCCGGCACTTTCGCAGAGACTGCCGATGGATTGCCGTTCTTCGGGCCGCATGCCGAACTCGGGCCGCGCGTGTCGTTCGCGATGGCCTATGGCGGCAACGGAATTACCTATAGCGCCATTGGTGCGGGCTTATTGCGCGCACAACTGGAGGGCACGCCTCATGCGCTGTCCGGATTGTTCGGCTTCTCGCGCCTGGGCTGAGGCCCCCACGGCCACCAACCATGGCCATGCATCGCATACGTATCGGCAGCCCGCTCCAGCGGGTTGCGCACGTGGATGCCGCCGCACAGAAAATACACGGGCAAAAACAGTGGCCCCAGCAGCATGTACTGATAGACATGCGCGCGCTCGTGGTCGCCCAAGCGCACCGGTGGATGCTGGCAACGGCCTGCAGCGTGCGCGTAGGTACTGCACTGCAGGTCGAGCGATGCACCTTTCAGCAGGATCACGTTGCCCAATGTCATCGCGCCACCCGGGCCCCATGGCCAGGCGTGGAAGACCACGGCGCGTTCCTGCGGCGACCAGACGGGACGCGCACCAAAACTCCACCCGGCCGCGCCGATCGCGAGCCCGATCAAGGTATTGGGCAGCGTCCATACCGCGCCAAGCGCCTGCAATGCAGGCAGCCCGCGCATTACCGGCTTCAATCGGCCTGGTTGGGGATCAGCAGCCACAGGATCAGATAGACCAGGATGCCGGGAAACGCGGCCGAGGCGATCGATACGATCACAAACAAAATGCGCAGCAGCGTGGAGCTCCAGCCAAAACGGCGCGCAATGCCGCCAACGACGCCGGCGATCATGCGGTCGTTGAGGGAGCGGGACAGCGTGGTGGTAGACATGGCAAGCCTCCTGCAGAACGTAGCCAACAGTCTAGAAAACGCGGCCGCTGCGGATCGTGACGGCCGTCTGGCCTGCTCAGCGCAGCGTCACCTGCACGGCGTGCAGGCAGCGATCTCAGGCATTGCCGCCACGTGCCTGCAGCCAGCGATGGATTGCCACTGGAACCTCGCGCTGCGCACGCCCGGAGACGTAGATTCCGATATGCCCGCCACGGAAGCTCAGTTCGCTGTAGTCGTCGCTGCCGACCAGTCCTCCTAGCGCCCGTGAAGCGTCCGGCGGCACCAGGTGGTCGTGTTCGGCGTAGATATTCAGCACCGGCATGTCGAGCGCCTGCAGATCGACCGCCTGCCCCGCGATGCTCACCTGCCCGGTGACCAGCCCGTTGCGCTGATAGAACACCGTGACGAATTCGCGGAAAGCCTCGCCCGCCAGGTCGGGCGAATCGAAAATCCACTTTTCCATGCGCAGAAAATCTTCCAGCGCCTGCTTGTCGTCGAGGATGTCGAGCAGGCCCACGTATTTCTGCAGGTTGAGCCGGAACGGCTTGAGCATCAGGTAACTGGCGTTCATCAGATCCGCGGGCACGTTGCCCATGGTGTCCACGAACAGATCCACATCGACCATGCGTGCCCAGTTGGACAGCATGTTGTCGGGAGTATGGAAATCCACCGGCGTCACCATGGTGATCAGGTTGCGCACTTTGTCGCGCTGCAGCGCGGCGTAGCACAACGAGAACGTTCCGCCCTGACAGATGCCGAGCACATCCACCGCTTGCAACCCCGACTGCGCGCGCAGATGATCCACCGCGCCGTCGATGTAGCGCAGCAAATAATCTTCCAGGGTAAGGTAGCGCTCGGAGCGGTCCGGGTAGCCCCAATCCAGCACGTAGACGTCCTGGCCGTGACTCAATAGCCCTTTCACCAGCGAGCGATCCGCCTGCAGATCGACCATGTAGGGGCGATTGACCAATGCATAGACGATCAGCAGCGGCGTCTTGGCCACCGGCGCCTGCTCGCCGATGAAGCGATATAGCACCACCTTGCCGTCGCGCCAGACTTCTTCGCGCTCGGTGACGCCGTAATCCACATCGTCCACGCCCGGCAGCAGCTTGAGTCCTTCGCGCAACTTGCGTTGCATCGACAGGGTTTCCTGCATCAGGTCTTCGGCGCTGAATCCCAACGGACCTTTCATGCCTGCGCTCCACGTTTTTTAGCTGCGACGGGTTTGCGGGCCGCAAGCTCGGGCGAGGATGTCGCGCCACCATGCTTCTTGGGCGAGGTCGTTTTCGTCGGCTTAGAAACGGCTGGCGCCTTTTTCGGAGCCGCCTTTTTCGTCGCGGTCTTGTCGACGGGTGCCTTCTTCGATGCACCCTGCTTGACTGCCCGTTCTGCCCCGGCCGGCCGCGCAACAGCGCTGGCCCCGGCGGACGACGCGCGCTTGCCCGCTGCCGGTGTCACCGGTGCAGGCTGCGCCGCTGCAGCGGGCTTGCTCGCCGGCGAAGCTGCGTTACGCAGCATCCGCCTGACCAGGCGTTCCAGTTCGGCAATGCGGCGATGCGCGGCGTCCATCTCCGAACGTGTGGGCATGCCGAAGCGTTCGCTGAGTTGCTCGACCTCTTCCTGCAGCGCAGCGCGCAGGCGCATGTGCGCGTTGGCAAAGCCGCCGTACACCTTGCGGAACTGCTCCGACAAGGCAACATCGGCATAGGACTCTTCGGCCGCTTCGATCCATAGATCGAACAGGGCGCGGGCGCTGGTCAACTGGCTGCCGCTGCTCTCGTGCTCGCTCAGCCTGGACGCGAAGCGCGCAAACGCCTGCTCGATCGCCGCCTTGAGTTGCTCGCCATAGGCCTCCGACTGGGCCTGGAACTCCTGCTGCGCGCGTGCCAGTTTCTGCAGGCGCGACTGGTGGTTGCGGTTCAACCCGAACGCCGGCATGTCCAGCCAAGGCGCATTTTCCTCGCGCCACTTTTGCAGCGCTTGCGCCGCGTCCTGCAGCCACGGGTCGAACCCGCCCGGGCTGCCGCCGCGCAGCGAACCCAGCGTCCACTGCATCAGCTGCTCACCCTGCCCTTGTACGGCCTGGCGCCAGGCATCGGCGACTTCATTGGCCGAGGTGTCGCGCCCGGCAAACTGCGCGGCCACCTGCTGCATGGTGCCAAACCAGTCGCCGGCCTGGGTGCGAAAGCGGTCGATGGCCTCCTGCGCCTGCGGGGCGGCCTGGGTGGGCAGCAATTGCGACCACCAATCCACGGCCTTGCGCCAATCCTGCGGGGCGTCGCTACCGGACGTGGGCGGTGGTTGTTGCGCAGCGGCGCCGGCCTGGCCGTGGCGCATGGCATCTCCCCAGGCAGCCCAGTATTGGCGCGCCTTGTCGTCGAAGTTGCCGTTGTCCGAACCGCTGCTTGCCATCATCCCATCCAGTGACCTCTACCCAGCCATCCTACCGCGTGCGTAGCGGTGTGCCGCTCAGGGTTTGGGGATACGCAGCGTCTTGCTGATCATCAGCGAGCCGGACACCGCAAACAGCAGCACCAGCGGATGCAACTGCCAAGGCCCCAGCTGCCATTGGCCCCACCACAAGGTGTCGCCGATATGCCCGCTGCTGGCGGCAACCGCGAGCAGGATCACCAGTACCAGGCTGGTCGGAATGGGCGTGCCTTCGAAGTACGGCACCTTGTCGGCCTCGCCAGCGATCTCTTCGGCAGTGACGTTGTAGCGCGCCAGCCGGCTGACCCCGCAGCAGACGAAATAGCTCAGCACCAGCCAGTCCCAACCGCCGCGCATGCCGCAGGCATAGCCCAGCGCCGCCGGCGCCACGCCGAAGGAGACCACGTCCGCCAACGAATCCAGTTCGCGGCCCAGCGTGGAAGACGCTTTGCGCCAGCGCGCCACGTGCCCATCCAGCGCATCGAACACGAACGCCAGCGGGATCAATGCCATGCCAAGCAGCAGATCGCCGCGATGCCCCTCTTGCAGGAACCGCATGGCCGCAAACACCGCGCCGGTGCCGCAGAACGCGTTGGCAAGCGTGAACCAGTCCGCGAGTTGGAAATCGCGCAGCATCGAAAAATGGCGTTTCATGCGGAACCTAAGGTGAGCAAGACACAAAGGGTAACGCGCGCGCGCCATGCAGGCGACCGTTTCGCTGCACTCGGCTAGGCTGGCGATCCGCGTGACCGCTCCCGGCCGCGCACGACTTCACGAGGACATCCGATGCACAGCATCCTGATCACCGGCGCGGGCAGCGGCATTGGCGCCGGTATCGCCACCCAACTGGCGGCCGACGGCCATCATCTGCTCGTCAGCGATGTGCAGCTGGCGGCCGCCGAGCGCACGGCGGATGCGTTGCGCCAGGCAGGCGGCTCGGCGGAGGCGCTGGCGTTGGACGTGACCGATGCAGACAGCATCGCGCAGGCACTGGCCAGTGCATCACGCGCCCCGCAGGTACTGGTGAACAACGCCGGCCTGCAGCATGTGGCCGCACTTGAGGAGTTCCCGATGCAGCAGTGGGCGCTGCTGGTGGATGTGATGCTCACCGGCGCCGCACGCCTCAGTCGCGCCGTGCTGCCCGGCATGCGCGCGGCCGGCTATGGCCGCATCGTCAATATCGGCAGCATCCACTCGCTGGTGGCCAGCCCATACAAAAGTGCGTATGTGGCCGCCAAGCATGGCCTGGTCGGCCTGGCCAAAGTCATCGCGCTGGAAACCGCCGATTGCGACATCACCGTCAACACGCTCTGCCCCAGCTATGTGCGTACGCCGCTGGTGGAACGGCAGATTGCCGATCAGGCGCGCATCCGCGGCATCACCGAGGACGCCGTGGTGCGCGATGTGATGCTCAAGCCGATGCCCAAGGGCGCCTTCATCGACTACGACGAGCTGGCCGGCACCGTGGCGTTTC
The DNA here is from genome assembly GCF_000961215.1 of Xanthomonas citri pv. citri. NCBI lineage: Bacteria > Pseudomonadati > Pseudomonadota > Gammaproteobacteria > Lysobacterales > Lysobacteraceae > Xanthomonas > Xanthomonas citri. Next base: position 2,379,320 of record NZ_CP008998.1, on the reverse strand, counting down.
TGATGTCGCATGCCGCCCGCAATATCACCGGGCAAGCCCTCGCCATCGATGGGGGCTGGACGGCACAATGATCACGCTGGCGAAATTTTGACCAGCCGCCACGCGTACCAGATGGCATAAGGGGGCCGCGCACTTGTCCACAGACTTGCGCAGCGTCCATCCACAGGGGGTGTGGAGAAGTGGGCGAGGCCTGCCGTTCCGCGGAAAACCGAGAGGCTCCCCGACGCTCAATGTTCAACGCCGCAAGGTTGAGCCTGGCTGGCATTGGGTGCTGCGCTGCCAGCCAGCACGGCTCGCCGATCGGACGTCAAGCGCTGGTGCGCCGATCTATCTCCCGCACCGAGGACGTCGATCTACAGCAGTCGGGCCCGGCTAGATATCTGCCGGCGCAGTGCCGGCGGCACGCACTCCACGTGCCGTGCACGTGCAGCGATCAGATCCGCGAATATGTCCACGACTGCATGCGCCCGTCGCGATACGGCATGACGCCGTGGAACGGGCGCGGGTCGCCATCAAATACCAGCGGCAGGAAATTGCGGTCGCCTTCCCACATCGGCACCTGATCCATCCGCTCGATCGCGATCCACTCCAGCGTCCCCTCCGGATTGGAGGTGTGCGGTGTGCCCTCGAAGCTGTGGATCAGGAACACGAAGCCCAGCCAGTCTTCGCCCTGCTTGCCGAAGCCCGGCCAGCTGATGGTGCCGCGCAACTGCATCCGGCCGCAGTCGACGCCGGCTTCCTCGCGTATCTCGCGGCGCATGCAAGCCAGCACGTCTTCGTCCGGCTCCATCTTGCCGCCCAGGCCGTTGTATTTGCCCAGATGCTGGTCGCCGGGGCGGGCATTGCGATGGATCATCAGCACCTGGGTGCCGTCCGGCGACAACAGGTAGCCGAGCGTGGCGACAATCGGGGTATAGGGCATGGCATGCGATCTGACACGAAGCGCATCAGTATGACTGAAGCGGCACGCCGCACGCGGCGGCAACGCCGGCTCAGCCGACGGCGGCCCGCGGGTTCGGGCGCGGCGGTGCCACGCGATCGGTATCCAGGTGCAGGGTCGCAACGCCGTGTCCGCGTTCGGCCAGGTACTCCAGCCACTTGCCCAGGAACGTATTCATGCGCATGCGGTGGCTGATCAGCTCGGCCGGCGGCGGGAACATGCCCATCACGTCCTGCCAGCGCCGACCGACATAGCAATGCGTGGTCTCGGCCTGGCGCGCATCGCGGTACAGCCTCACATACGCCGACGGGTCCGGCTCGCCGGTGACCGGGTCGCACAGGTCGTAAGTCAGGCGCAGTTCCACCGTGTAGCGGTGGCACTCGATCACGTCCAGCCGCAGGTTCAGGCCATCGCCGATCGAGGACACGTAGGAGCCCGGCGCCAGATCGGCCGGGGCAAATAACCGGGTCAGATGTTGGAAGTTTTCTGCGTACAAGCCCATCAGCCAGCCGAAGCGGCTCAGTTTGGGAATACGTTCGAGTTTGCTCAGTGCTTGCGCCATGGACCGATCCTACACGCTGCGCCGCCGCACGGGCAGCATTGACGGGGGCCCAACGACAGGCCTACCTTGGTGGAGCACTGCCCCGCCCGCTTTGCTCTCCCAGCCGCCGCGCAATGGCATCTTTAGATCTCCATCCGATGCGCACGCTCGCAAGACCCGCGAGGCGGCTGCCAAGCCTGATCCCCGATCAAAACATCTCGCGCTGCAAGCCCAGAGTGGACAACACCTTGCTGGAGATTTCTTCGATCGAGGTATTGGTGGTGCTGAGCGAGGGAATGCGCTCCATCTGGAACATGCGCTCGGCGATCGCCACTTCGCGCCGGCAGGTCTCTGCCGCGCTGTAGCGCGAATTGGCGCGCCGCTCCTGACGAATTTGCTGCAACCGCTCAGGATCGATGGTCAAGCCGAACAACTTGCTGCGGTAATTACGCAACCGCGGGGGCAACTGCTCGTTTTCCAGATCTTCGTCCGTGAGCGGATAGTTGGCGGCGCGAATGCCGTAATGCAAGGCCAGATAGATGCAGGTCGGTGTCTTGCCCGCGCGCGACACCGCCACCAGGATCACATCGGCCTCGTCGTAATTGAGCGCAATGCCATCGTCATGACTCAGCGCGAAGTTCATTGCGTTGATGCGGCGGTGATAGGTTTCGAAGTCGACCATGCCGTGCGCGCGGCCCACACGCGAATGACGCGGCGCATTGAGCTCGCGCTCCAGCGGCTCGATGAAGGGTGCGAAGACATCCAGCATCAGCGCGCCACTTTCGGCCAGGATCATGCTCAATTGTGGATCGACGCACGAATTGACCACGACCGGGCGCACCTGGTACCGCTCGCCTGCGGCGCGCACGCGCATGGCCGCATCGCGCGCTTTATCTGCATCATCGATGAACGACATGCGGTCGGTGACGAAGTTGAAACCGCTGAACTGCGTGAGCAGGCTATGCCCAATCGTTTCAGCGGTGATACCGGTTCCATCGGAGACGTAAAACACCGGCCGAATTGTTGACATCAAGACCACCTCTTTGAACTGGTGTCCAAAACTTACGGATTCATGCTTGTGCAGGTTCCGCTGTGCACTGCATCATAGCGGCTTCTTCCTACGGTCGCGGCCATTCAGCCCGCTCGGGCGATGGCCTTACGGAGCATCGCGCTTGAACGAGAATATCCTGTGGTTGCATGAGCTACGCCTGGCCGACCTGGCCCGCGTGGGCGGTAAAAATTCCTCGCTTGGCGAGATGATCGGCAACCTGGCTGGGTTGGGCGTCTCGGTTCCTGGTGGATATGCGACCACCGCGGAAGCTTTCAAGGACTTCATCGCGCACAACGATCTGTCCAAGCGCATCTTCGACAGGCTGGCAACGCTGGATGTCGAAGACGTCAATGCACTCACGCTGGCCGGCAAGGAAATCCGCGGCTGGGTGATCGATGCCCCACTGCAGCCGGACCTGGACCGCGACATCCGAAGCGCCTACGCCCAGTTGTGCGCCGAGAACGGCGGCGGCGACGTTGCCGTGGCCGTGCGCTCCTCGGCAACCGCCGAGGACCTTCCGGACGCCTCGTTCGCAGGCCAGCAGGAGACCTTCCTCAATGTGACCGGCGCCGACGATGTGGTGCACAAGGTCAAGGAAGTGTTCGCCAGCCTCTACAACGATCGTGCGATTGCCTATCGCGTGCATCACGGCTTCAAGCATGAAGACGTGTTCCTGTCGGCCGGCGTGCAGTTGATGGTGCGCTCGGGCGTAGGCGCGGCAGGCGTGTTGTTCACGCTGGACACCGAATCCGGTTTCCGCGACGTGGTGTTCGTCACATCGAGCTTCGGCCTGGGCGAAATGGTCGTGCAGGGCGCGGTCAACCCGGACGAGTTCTATGTCTACAAGCCCACGCTCACTGCAGGCAAGCCGGCGATCCTGCGCCGCTCGCTCGGCAGCAAGGCCATTCGCATGGTCTATTCGGATGTGCCCGGCGAACGGGTGCGCACCGAAGACACGCCGGTGGAACTGCGCAGCACCTTTTCGATCAGCGACGAAGACGTGCAGGAACTGTCCAAGCAGGCACTGGTGATCGAAAAGCATTACGGCCGCCCGATGGACATCGAGTGGGCCAAGGACGGGGTCAGCGGCAAGCTGTTCATCGTGCAGGCGCGTCCGGAGACGGTGAAGTCGCGCAGTCATGCGACCCAGATCGAACGGTTTGCGCTGGAAGCCAAGGGCGCCAAGATCCTGGCCGAAGGCCGCGCCGTCGGTGCCAAGATCGGTAGCGGCGTGGCACGCGTGGTGCGCTCGCTGGACGACATGAATCGCGTCCAGGCTGGCGATGTGTTGATCGCGGACATGACCGACCCCGATTGGGAGCCGGTGATGAAGCGCGCCTCTGCCATCGTCACCAACCGCGGCGGCCGCACCTGCCATGCAGCGATCATCGCGCGTGAGCTCGGCGTGCCGGCGGTGGTGGGCTCGGGCAATGCCACCGACGTGCTCAGCGACGGCCAGGAAGTGACGGTCAGTTGCGCCGAAGGCGACACCGGCTTCATCTACGATGGCCTGCTGCCGTTCGAGCGCACCACCACCGATCTGGGCAACATGCCGCCTGCCCCGCTCAAGATCATGATGAACGTGGCAAACCCGGAGCGGGCCTTCGACTTCGGCCAGTTGCCCAATGCCGGCATTGGTCTTGCGCGTCTTGAGATGATCATCGCCGCGCACATCGGCATCCACCCGAACGCGCTGCTGGAATACGACAAGCAGGACGCCGACGTCCGCAAGAAGATCGACGCCAAGATTGCCGGTTACGGCGATCCGGTGAGCTTCTACGTCAATCGCCTGGCCGAAGGTATCGCCACGCTGACCGCGTCGGTTGCGCCCAATACGGTGATCGTCCGTCTGTCGGACTTCAAGTCCAACGAATACGCCAACCTGATCGGCGGTTCGCGTTACGAGCCGCATGAAGAAAACCCGATGATCGGCTTCCGCGGCGCCAGCCGTTATGTCGATCCCTCCTTCACCAAGGCGTTCGCGCTGGAGTGCAAGGCGGTGCTGAAGGTGCGTAACGAGATGGGCCTGGACAACCTCTGGGTGATGATCCCGTTCGTGCGCACGCTGGAAGAAGGTCGCAAGGTGATCGAAGTGCTGGAGCAGAACGGGCTCAAGCAGGGAGAGAACGGGCTGAAGATCATCATGATGTGCGAGCTGCCGTCCAACGCGCTGCTGGCCGACGAGTTCTTGGAGATCTTCGACGGCTTCTCGATCGGCTCCAACGACCTGACCCAGCTCACCCTGGGCCTGGATCGCGATTCGTCGATCGTCGCGCACCTGTTCGACGAGCGGAACCCGGCGGTGAAGAAGCTGCTGTCGATGGCGATCAAGTCGGCGCGCGCCAAGGGCAAGTACGTGGGTATCTGCGGCCAGGGGCCGTCCGACCACCCGGAGCTGGCCGAGTGGCTGATGCAGGAAGGAATCGAATCGGTGTCGTTGAATCCCGATACCGTGGTCGACACCTGGCTGCGTCTGGCCAAGCTCAAGAGCGAGGGCTGATGGGACCGATGGGTGCAATGTGGGCGGCAGCTGCAGGAGCAGCTGCTGCAAAACCGGTTGCGGCAGCAGGAGCGGCAGCCGCGAAGCCGGCCGCGACCAGCGAGCCGGCCTTCAATTGGGCCGCCATCCCGTGGGCGCAGTACGCGGTCAATTGGGGGGTGGCACTGCTGATCGTCGTGGTCGGCATGTGGCTGGCCCGGCAACTCAGTCAGTGGTTGCACCGCGCGCTTACCCGCGCACGCGTCGAGATCACGCTCACCAACTTCCTGCGCAACGTGATGTACGCGTTGTTGCTGGTGTTGGTGTTCGTCAGCGCGTTGAGTCAGATCGGTGTGCCACCGACCTCACTGATCGCAGTGCTCGGCGCAGCAGGCCTGGCGGTCGGCCTTGCGCTGAAGGATTCGCTGTCCAACATCGCTGCTGGCGTGATGCTCATCGTGCTGCGGCCGATGCGCGATGGCGACCACGTATTGATTGCCGGCCAGGAAGGCATCGTCGACGAGATCCGGATCTTCCAGACCAGGATCCGTTCGTTCGACGAACGCATGATCACCCTGCCAAACAGCACGATTACCACTGCCCCCATCGTCAACTACAGCACTTTGCCCAACCGCCGCCTGGAAGTGACGGTCGGCGTGGGCTATGAAGACGATCTGAAGAAAGCGCAGCAGTTGTTGCTGCAGATCGCCAAGGACAACCCGAACATCCTGGAGTCGCCTGCACCATTCGTGCAGGTGACCAACCTGGGCGAGAGTACGGTCGACCTGATGTTGTTCGCGTATGCGACCAACGGCAACTTCGGCGCCGCCAAGAGCACCACGCTGGAGCAGATCCGCAACCAGTTGCTGGAAAACGGACTCAACATCCCCTACCCGCAGCGCGACCTGCACGTGTATCACCACGATGCCGATGGCAAGCCGATCTCCGGCCTGTTGCTGAAAGGCATCGCCGACGATGGCGACCTGAGCAAGGGGCCGTCGCTGGCGCGTTGATGCGGCGTCCCCAGCATTACCGCAGTAGAAAAAACAGAGGCCGCATCGATTGATGCGGCCTTTTTGTGAGTGTGGATAGCTCAGGCTCGTATGTGCGGGAATGCGCAGAGCGATGCTGAGAGTGCTTCAAGTGCGCCCACTGCACACTTCATCCGACGACACGATCCACCCTGCTGCTCGAACTTCAGTGCGCAACACATGCCTGCGGATTCTCAGTTCTCCACACCCGCTGCGGTATCGCCACCAAGCGCACCCATGAACTGACGATAGTGGCGCAACTCGTCGATCGAATCGCGCACATCGCTCAGGGCGGTATGGGCCGAACTCTTGGCGAACCCGTTGGCCACCGTCGGCGCCCACCGTCGCGCGAGTTCCTTGATGGTGGACACGTCCAGGTTGCGGTAATGGAAATAGCGCTCCAGGCGCGACATCTGGCGGTGCAGGAAGCGGCGATCCTGGCAGATCGAGTTGCCGCACATCGGCGAGGCGCCGGCACGGATCCACTCGCTCAGGAATGCAACCGTCTGCGCTTCGGCCTGCGCGTGGGTCACCTGACTGTCGATCACGCGCTGCCACAGACCCGAACGGCGATGTTGATTGCGGTTCCATTCGTCCATCGCTTCCAGGGTTTCCAGCGGATGCGCAATGGCCAGTTCCGGTCCCTCGGCAAGCACGTTCAACTGCGCATCGGTCACGATGGTGGCGATCTCGATGATGGAATCGCGATCGGTATCCAGGCCGGTCATTTCCAGATCGATCCAGATCAGTCGGTCGTTGCCTGCAAGGTTCTCTGCCATATCGCCGTCCTGTGGAGGCCGTCGCCGGCCGGATGCTGAAGAGGGCGCGCATCATACCGCGGCCACGTCGCTCAGGGCGCAAGTGGCGGCTTGCCGCGCTTGGCCCTGAAGTAGTTGGTCAGCCGCAAGCTCGCCTGGGCCGCCAGCACGCCACCGCACACCTGCACGCGATGATTGTGGCGCGGGTCGGCCAGCAGGTCGAAGACGCTGCCACAGGCGCCGGTCTTGGGATCGCTGGCGGCGAACACCACGCGCGCGATCCGCGCATGAATCATCGCCATCGCGCACATCGCGCACGGCTCCAGGGTGACGTAGAGCGTGCAGCCGATCAGGCGGTGATTGGCCAGCCGGCGCCCGGCTTCGCGCATCGCCACGATTTCGGCATGCGCGCTGGGATCGTGGCTGGCGATATTGAAGTTCCAGCCTTCGCCGAGCACGTTGCCTTGCGCATCGACCAGCACTGCGCCGACCGGGATTTCGTCATAGTCGCGCTCGGCACGCTCGGCCAATTGCAAGGCGTGCTGCATCCAGTGCACGTCGATCGCCGCGTGCGGCGTATCGGTCGGCGCATCGGTGGGCATGCTCACGTGGCCGAACCGCCCTGGCGGTCGAGGAACGCGGCGAACGCGGCAACCGTGGCTTCGCTGACATGGTGTTCGATGCCCTCCGCGTCGCGACGCGCGGTGGCTTCATCGATGCCCAGCGCAAGCAGGAAGCGCTCCACGATCTGGTGGCGCTGCCGGCTGGATGCGGCCAGCGCCTCACCGGCCGGGGTCAGGAACACCCCACGGTAGGGCCGCTGCACGACCCAACCATCGCGCACTAGCCGCTTGAGCATCTTGGCCACGGTGGGCTGCGCTACGCCCAGGCGCGCAGCGATATCGACCTGACGTGCCTCGCCGCCATCCACCAGCAGATCCGAGATCAGCTCTACGTAGTCTTCGACCAGCTCGGCGCGGCGCGCTTCGCGCACCTGACGGAAGCTCTCCATGTGCACCTGCGCATCGATCAGGACCGGCGCGGCCGCTTCCACCTTTTCGCTCTTGCCCACCCTCTTCCTCGTCATCGTCGCCGGCGTCGATGCCGGGACGCATAGTTTGAAGCACACAGCAGATCAATACGATTGAAATTGCCAATGCTCAACAGCATAGCAACTGCTATATCATGCGCTTAACCCGTTTCGACCCGAGTGCATGTCCGCCGACACCGCCGCCTCAGCGCCATCGTCAACCACCGCCATCGGCGGTCTGGGCGACCACCAAGCCAGCGTCTCTGTGCCCAACAGCGGCCATTGGTGGTCCCGCCTACTGGCCTTCCTGGGACCGGGCTACATGGTGTCGGTGGGCTATATGGACCCGGGCAACTGGGCCACCGATCTGGCCGGCGGCTCGCAGTTCGGCTACCTGCTGCTGTCGGTGATCCTGTTGTCGAACCTGATGGCGATCGTGCTGCAAGGCCTGTCGGCGCGGCTGGGTATCGCCACCGGGCTGGACCTGGCGCAGGCCTGTCGCGCGCGTTATCCGCGTGGCGTCAATCTGGCCTTGTGGGGCATTTGCGAGCTGGCCATCATCGCCTGCGACTTGGCAGAGGTCATCGGTACCGCGATTGCGTTGAAGCTGTTGTTCGGGATTCCGCTCACCATGGGCGCGATCATCACCGCGGTGGATGTGGTGCTGGTGTTGTTGCTGATGAACCGCGGTTTCCGCGCGCTGGAAGCCTTCGTGATCGCGCTGCTGCTGATCATCTTCGCGTGTTTCGGGATCCAGATCGCGTTGGCCGCGCCACCGATCGCGGCGGTACTGGGCGGTTTCATCCCGCGTGCGCAGGTGGTCACCGACCCGCAGGCGCTGTATCTGGCGATCGGCATCATCGGTGCGACGGTGATGCCGCATAACCTGTATCTGCACTCGTCGATCGTGCAGACGCGCGCGTATCCACGGACCGATGTCGGCCGGAAATCCGCGCTGCGTTGGGCGGTCACCGACAGCACGGTGGCGTTGATGTTCGCGCTGTTCATCAATGCCTCGATCCTGATCCTGGCCGCGGCGGTGTTCCATGCGCAGGGCCGCACCGACGTGCAGGAGATCGAACAGGCGCATGCGTTGCTGGCGCCGATGCTGGGCGTCGGCCTGGCCTCGACGCTGTTTGCGGTGGCGCTGCTCGCCTCGGGCATCAACTCCACCGTGACCGCAACGCTGGCCGGGCAGATCGTGATGGAAGGCTTCCTGCAATTACGCCTGCCGCCATGGATACGGCGCTTGCTCACCCGCGGCATCGCGATCGTGCCGGTGGTCATCGTGACCTGGCTGTATGGCGAAGCCGGTACCGCGCGGTTGTTGGTACTCAGCCAGGTGGTGTTGTCGATGCAGCTGCCGTTTGCGGTGATTCCGCTGGTGCGCTTCGTGTCCGATCGGCAGTTGATGGGCGCGCTGGTAGCGCCAGCATGGCTGGTACGCATCGCGTGGGTGATCGCTGCGGTGATCGTATGCCTCAATCTGAAGCTGCTGTGGGATACCGCGCTGCATTGAGATGCGGCATCGGCGCGGGTATTGCGCCAGCGTTCGATCAATTGTTTCGTATCGCCCGGACAAGTGGAAGACGATGTCGCGCTTTCTTCCCTTCAACGCGCACGATCGCTATTGGTGATGCTTGAGAGATTACAAAACGTGTCCTGCAAGGATGGGTGAGCAAGGTCTCTTCAGCGAACTCGACTGAGTTCAGGGCGCGGTGCCATCGCCGCTCGCGGGACACGCCGCAGGTACGTCCGTGTAGGCGCGATGGCGGCGTCCATGCCGCCAACGGTCCTGCAAGCAGCGCGCACGCCGAACCAGACAAGTGTCGGTGACCTTATTGAAGAGCGAAGTACCGCGCCGGACTTGCTTGAGGCAGCTGCAAGCGCTGTGCGCATGTTTACGCTTCTTCCATTACGGCCGCGCATCGCGCGAATCGATTACATTCTGCGCTAGTGGGTGCACTGCGCACGCGCGTGCAATCTGCCTTGTGCCTCACGCGCTCTACTTGGCGCATGCACCGGTCTGTCCGTTGTCTGCAGTGGCCTTGCGCTGCTTGGGCATGCCTGACATGACGCGCCAACGCGCGCATGCGACCGCCGGGCTGCATGCCCTCGCCCGCAGGAGTTCTTATGGATCCGTTCGAGGCGCATCCGGCCGATGCCGGGCGCCGCCACTTTCTCATTTCCGGCACGGCAGCCGTGGCAGCGTTATCGCTGCCACATCTCGCCAGCGCTGCCGCGGCCACGCGCATGCCATCCACCTCGCCGCCCCACTCGTCCACTCACGGAGTCAAGCAGATGTCCAATTTCGTCAAACGTCCCGACGGCGCCAATATTTTCTACAAGGACTGGGGCAAGGGCCAACCGGTCGTGTTTTCGCACGGCTGGCCGCTCAGCGCCGATGCCTGGGATGCGCAGATGTTGTTCATGGGCCAGCACGGCTATCGCGTGATTGCGCATGACCGCCGCAGCCACGGCCGTTCATCGCAGACCTGGGACGGCAACGATATGGATACCTACGCCGACGATCTGGCTGCGGTGATCGAGGCGCTGGACCTGAAAGACGCAATCCTGGTGGGCCATTCCACCGGCGGTGGCGAAGTGGCGCATTACGTCAGCCGGCATGGCAGCAAGCGCGTGGCCAAGGTGGTGCTTGTGGGCGCCGTGCCGCCGCAGATGGTCAAGAGCCCGACCAACCCGGGCGGCCTGCCGATGAGCGTGTTCGACGGCATTCGCGACGGTGTGGCCAAGGATCGGTCGCAGTTTTACCAGGACCTGACCACGCCGTTCTTCGGCGCCAACCGCGATGGCAACAAGGTTACCCAGGGCATGCGCGATGCGTTCTGGCTGCAAGGCATGTTGGGTGGGCACAAGGGCCAGTACGACTGCATCAGGGAATTTTCCGAAGTCGATTACACGCCCGACCTGAAGAAGATCGATGTGCCGGCGCTGGTGGTACACGGCGACGACGATCAGATCGTGCCGATCGATGCGTCCGGCAAGATGTCGGCCAAGATCATCAAGAATGCAGAATTGAAGATCTATGCCGGCGCGCCGCACGGCCTGACCGTCACCCATGCGGACCAGTTCAACAAGGATCTGTTGGCGTTCGCAAAAGCCTGATCGAGGTTGAATGGATCAGCGAGATGCCGGCTCGAGAGAGCCGGCCTTTTTTGATCTGGCGTTAGGGATCGTACAAGAACAGCTCACGCACTCAGACAGCTTGTTGTCTGGCCGTATCGACGGTGCGCTCATATCTGCACCTTGCAGTTGATAGATCCGGGTTCGACGCGCTTGGACGCGACTGCGCACGGCTCGCGAGCAACGCTCGGCGCGCCGTGCGCTGCTGCCGGCGCGTGCATTCGCCACACCGATCGCCGGAGCGCGGAGCGACGCCTCAAGTCATCACTCCCGCGGCAATCGCTTGCGCGTGCTGTCGCGCACATCCACGTCGAAGGTGACCTGCAAGGTCATCGCCTCGGCATGCCCAGCGCCCGCATCGAATCTGAACTGAAGCCCGTCGCGGCGCGGTAACTGGCGTGCGTGTTCCTCCAGCGCATCGCGCGGGATCGCCAGCTGCCAATGATCGGTCGCGCAATTGCACGCGGCGTGACCGCCGGTGAGGCTCACGCTGTGTCTGACCAATCGTGCGCCCTGCCCGCTCGGCAACCGGCTGAGATTGTCGACGCTGCGCCCGGCCAGCAGGTTGGCCAGCTCGTCTTCGTCGATACGAAAGCGCAGATGTTGGCCTTCAATCTGGATTTTCATGGATCAGCCGGCTCCATTGCTCGGGCGTATTGCAATTGACGAACGCGGCGCGTTCGCTGGCAGTGACAGTCACGCGATGGCACTGCAGTGAATGCTGCAAGGCGCGCAGCGAGCGTGACGATGCAGCGCCCGCCATCAACACCGCCAACGCCTCGCGCACGCCGGCATCCAGGCGCAGGCACATCGGCAGCATCTGGTCCTCGAAGGCCACACAGCGGTGCTGCGACGGCGCCAGCAGCTTGCCCAGCAACGCGGCCGACAACAGCGGCATATCCACCGGCACCACCACCAGCGTGGTCGCGTCGTTCGCGCCCGCGATCACGCTCGCCAGCCCGCCGAGTGGACCCAGATCGGGCTGGAGGTCGGCAATGCCGGCGTACTCAGGCCGGTTGCCGCTGACCACCACGTGCTGCGCACCGGCCCGGCGTAGCAACGCCTGCATCTGTTCCAGCAACGGGCGCCCATGCCAGGGCAGCAACGCCTTGTCCTGCCCCATGCGCGACGAACGTCCACCGGCCAGCACTACGCCCGTCCACGGCCGCAGCAGCGTCATGCAACAGCCCCAGGATGGATGGCACGCACAGGCAGGTTCATGGCGCGATGGCCGGCGCGGCCGGTTGCAGATGGCCCAAGCCGAAGACCTCGGCATGCGTGCTCGCTGCGGCGCCTTCGTCCTGCGGCTCCAGCACGGCCCAGACGTTGGCCTGCAGCAACGGCGCCACACGAAAGGATTCCTGCTGCGGCAGGATCTGCACCGACAACTCGCCGGCCACGCTGCACAGCAGCCGTGCCCGCAGATGCTGCCGCCAGAGCGGCCGGGCCTGCATCGGCGCCTCCAACGCGACGCGCAAGCCACGCTCGACCGGCATGCCCAACAAACCGCGCAATGCCGGCTCGACAAAAAAGCGCAGCCCGGCCGCACTGGCCATCGGGTTGCCGGGCAAGCCCGCGTACAGCGCGCCATCGCCGAAGCGTGCAAACAGTACCGGTTTGCCCGGTCGCACCGCGACCTTATGAAACAGCACTTCCGCAGCGTGGCGTGCCAACGCATCCGGGATGAAATCGTAACGACCGCGCGAAACGGCGCCGGTGCTCAGGATGAGATCGGCACCGGCATGGCGGGCCTGGGCCAGTGCCGCATCGAAGGCAGCATCGTCGTCGCCCACCTGCCCACGCCACACGACATCGGCGCCGGCGGCACGCAACCGAGCCAGCAGATAACTGCTGGTGCCGTCGCGGATCTGGCCCGGCTGCAGAGGTTGTGCGGGGTCGCCGATCAGCTCGCGTCCCGTGGCAATCAAGGCCACGCGCGGTCGCCGCAGCACCTGCACCTGCGCGCAGCCCAGGCCGGCGAGCAGCATCAGATGCGCACCGCGCAGTACGGTGCCGGCATCGATCACGCGATCGTGCAAGCGCACGTCTTCGCCGCGACGACGGATGTGCTGGCCCGCACGCACCGGCCGATGCAGGCGGATGCGGCTGGGGCGCTCGCCGTCGTGTTCGAGGATCTGCACTTGCTCGATCGGCACCACCGCATCGGCACCCGGGGGCACGCCGGCACCGGTCATGATTTCCCAGGCCGCGCCGATCGCGGCCGCACCGGCATCCTGCCCTGCCGCAACGGTGCCGCTCACCACGTGCTCGCTGTCTGCCAACGCACCCATGCCCGCGGTCGCCAGTGCAAACCCATCCATTGCGCTGTTGTCGAAGGGCGGCAACTCTGCCTGGCTCGACAAGGCGTCGGCGAGCACGCGGCCCTCGGCATCGTCGCTTGCCACCCACTCGCTGGACAGGGTTGCGACGTGCGCGTGGACCAGCGCGAGTGCTTCGGCATAGCTGATCATGTGCAGGACAGTGCCGACCAATGGATGACCCGGCTAGGATACCGGCCCCTGGCGCAGCAGGTACAGGCGTGGCTAATGCGGCGCCGTCGTGTATCTAGCGATCGTGGTGTGCATCACGGGGCACCACGCTTGAAGCTGCTCGAACGGTACGCAGACAGTGTGCGCTGCAAGGTTGCAGGCCGTCACTGATCAACCGCACATATGCAAGTCGTCGACGTCCTGGGCTGGCTCGCCAGCATCATCCTGATCGCCACCTTGATCCGGCAGATCTACAAACAATGGCGCTCCGATGCCGCGCAGGGCGTCTCGCGCTGGTTGTTCCTCGGCCAGATCAGCGCCTCGGTGTTGTTCATCCTCTACAGCTATCTGGTTGGCAACGCGGTGTTTATCGTCAGCAACGTGCTGATCCTGCTGACGGCCCTGACCGGCTACGCATTGCAGCGGGTCAAGCGCCGCAAGCTCGAACGCGCAGCGTAGATAGGCTGCGTCGACTCCGGCCGGCCGGTGAGCTAGTCAGCTGTTCTTTTTCGCCGACTTGCGTGGTGTCGCCGATCCGGCTGTGGCCCTCTTTGCGACGATCTTCTTCACCGCTTTTTTTGCAGTGACACTGGACGTCTTCTTGGCCGCCGCCTTGGGCACGGCCGCCTTTTTCGCTGCGCCCGGCTTGCGCACCTTCGCCATAGGCGTGGTATCCGGCGCCGCTTCAGCGGGCGCATCCGGCACGCGCACGCTGATCCAGGTCGGTGCATGATCGCTGGCCTTCTCCAGCGCACGTACCCACTTGTCGACGCCGGCATCTTGCAAGCCGGGCGCCAGCGTGCGATTGAGCAGCAGATGATCGATGCGCAACCCACGGTCGCGCGCAAAGTGCTGACGGAAGTAATCCCAGAATGTATAGATCGGCGTCTGGCCGTGGATTGCCAGCAAGCTATCGGTCCACCCCTGCGCTAGCAGGGTCTGGTAGGCCGCACGGCTTTCCGGCTGCAGCAGGGCATCCTTGCGCCAGCCCTTGGGGTCGTAGATATCCGCATCGGTCGGCACCACATTGAAGTCGCCGATCAGCGCCACGGGATGCGGCAGGTCCACCAGCGTTTTCGCGTGCCGGATCAGGCGCTCGAACCATGCAAGCTTGTAGTCGAACTTCGGCCCGGGCTGCGGGTTGCCGTTGGGCAAATACAGGCAGGCCACCACCACGCCATGAATCGCCGCCTCCAGATAGCGGCTTTGCGTGTCGCGCGGATCCCAGGGCAACCCGCGGCGAATCTCCACTGGCTCGATACCCCGCGCAAGCAGTGCCACGCCATTCCAGGACTTTTCGCCCTGCCAGATCACACCGTACCCGGCATCGCGAATCGCCTGCTCAGGAAACGCAACCTGTGTCGACTTTAATTCCTGCAGGCCCACGATGTCCGGCTGATCGCGTTGCAACCATTCCAGCAGGTGCGGCAGACGGCTGGCGATACCATTGACGTTGAACGTCGCGATCTTACGTGAGGTGCCTGACATGGGCATGCAAGGGGCCGCTTCCGTGGTGCAACAGCATGACCGCCGCCTGATGAAGCCGATGCTCAAGCGAGGTGAAGCTGCACTGCGTGACACGGCCCGCGCTCACGCCTGGCAGACCGCCCGCGATCTTAGCTTGAAGCACACTCATTGATGGGAAGCGCCATGCGACATTCCGCACTGTTGATCTGCGTTGCGCTCTGCGCCAGTTGCTCGCGCAGCCCGCCGTCGGTCACCCCGCCGGGCGCACCGGAAAGTGCCAAGACCAATGTGCTGGAAGCCGGCGCGAAAGTGCTGCAACCCAGCGGCCCGGTCGGCAAGCTGGACATCTACCTGGTTGGCTTTCATCCGATGAAGGACGCACCAGATGAGCAAATGCAGGCCCATCACTATTGCCAGCAGGTCAACGAAGATCTTGCGCAATGCGCGCTCTACGACGGCAACACCGACCGCGCCAACCTCACCGGTATCGAATACATCATCTCGGAGACGTCATTTGCGCAGTTGCCGGAACACGAGCGCAGCTTCTGGCATCCGCATAACGGGGAAATCCTTTCTGGCCAGCTTTCCGCCCCCAACCTGCCGCAGTTCGCCGAGAAGGAATTGATGCGCAGCAAGATCAATAGCTACGGCAAGACCTGGCACACCTGGCATTCGCGCAAGGGCACCACGCCCGGCGACACCTTGCCGCTGGGCGAGCCGATGCTGGCGTGGTCGTTCAATCGCGATGGGGAACTGCAGCAGCCGTTGGTTGCACAACGCGACCGGGCCGTCTCGGTGTCCACCGCAGAACGCCGCGCCAACCGTCAAGATCTTGTGCCGCTGGCAAAGCCACAAGAGGGCGTGGATGCATTGCATGCACATTTTCCAGATGCCCAACCCATTCCTGGCGTCACGGACGCAAGGGGCAACCACCCTTGAGCCCAGAAGAGGCCCTGCTGCACACGTGCAGCAGGCTCAGACGTGGTGCACGTGCTTGGCAATGCATTCAAGTCATGAAGAACTCGCGATGCAGCTGGCAGCATGCGCGCACCATGCGCTTGTTACGCACGCAGATGGCAAGCGATTCCCTGCCGCGCTCGCAGGGCAACTCGGTGCTGCCAAGGCCTCTGGCGCTAGGGAACAAACCCCGCGCGCACGCACCCATCGTGCTTGTGCTTGAACATGTCGTAGCCCCGCACGGCGTCTTCCAACGGCATCTTATGGGTCAGCAGAAAGCCGGATTTCAATCGTCCAGCCTGCGCCAGGTCCAGCAACTTGGGCACGTATCGCTGCCCATGCTGCTGCGCGGTCCGTACCGTCAGGCCCTTGTTCATCACCGCACCCAGCGGAAACTTGTCCATCACCCCGTACACGCCCAGAACCGACAGGATGCCGCCTTTGCGGCAGGCGAGGATGGCCTCGCGCAGCGCCTGGCCGCGATCGGTGTGCAAGTGCAAGGCCTGCTTGACCCGATCGTAGGTGTGGCCGATGCCGGTGCCATGCGCCTCCATGCCGACCGCATCGATACACGCATCCGGACCACGCCCTCCGGTCATTTCGCGCAGGACATCCACCACGCTGTCGACCGCCGAATAGTCGATCACTTCCACACCTAACACATCGCGCGCCATCGCCAGACGCTCAGGTAACCGGTCGATGCCGATCACCCGCTCTGCGCCCAGGATGCGTGCGCTTTGCTGCGCCATCAGCCCCACCCCACCACAACCCCAGACCGCCACCGTGTCGCCGGACTGGATATCGCAGAAGTCTGCGCCCATGAAACCGGTCGGCCCCGCATCCGACAGAAATAGCGCGTCCTCATCGGACACACCATCAGGCACCTCGAAACACCCGACATCCGCGTGCGGCACGCGGATGTAGGTGGCGTGCGACCCTGCGTAGCCGCCAAAGGCGTGCGTATAGCCGTAAATGCCGGCAGTTGGATGCCCAAGCAGCGGCTCCTGCATCTCCCAGTTAGGGTTGGTGTTGTCGCACAGCGAAAATTCCTTGCGCTCGCAATGCCAGCAACCGCCACAGGAGATAAACGACGGTACCACCACGCGCTGACCCACACGCACGTTCTTCACCGCGGTGCCTATCTCCACGACCGTACCCATGAATTCGTGGCCGATGACATCGCCCTCGCGCATGGTTGGCAGGTAGCCGTCGATGAAATGCAGATCAGAACCACAGGTGGTGGTAAGCCCGACTTTCAGGATCACATCGCGTGGGTTGACCAGCGCCGGGTCGGGCACGGTTTCCACGCGCAAATCGTTAACGCCATTCCAGCAAAGTGCTCGCATGGAAAAGCCCTCCTTAAGAATGCGCGTGCGTCGACGCACGCGCCGCTGGGGTATGCAACAAGGTCGGCACCTCGCCGGCTTCCAGCCATGCGCGCAGTCGCCGTAGTCCCTTGCCGGCCAGCACGTACGGCGCGGGATTCACCAGCTTGGTCAACACCTGCGCCAGCACGCCTTCAACCGCGTAGTGCAGACTTAGCGTCGCTTCGCTGGCTTTGCGCCCACGTGCAGGGTGCACCTGCAATACGATGGTGAGTTGCAGCCCATGCTCGCCCTCGGCGTCGTAACGCACCGACTCGCCCAGCCGCGCATCGGCGCGGCGCAGGGTCACCTCCACATCCTGATGCAGTGGTGCATGCAGCTTCCAGCGTGACGCCTGGCCGTCGCCGGAGACCAGCTCGGCGGCGCCTTCCAGCACGCGTTGCTGCACATTTGCATCACACCAGGCATCCAGTATCTGGTGAGGTTCGGCACGAATGGTCATGCTGCGCACGATGTGCGTGCCTTCATCGTCGGTGCGTACCGGATTGATCGATAAAGCAGCCATGGCTCAAAGGGCTCCTACGTTCTTGCCGGTGGCCTGTAGCGCCTTGGCAGTGCTCAGGTGATCGGCGACGTGATGGCGCGTGGTCTGCAGGTGTTCGAGCACCGGCGGAGTCTTCGCCTGCGGGATCAGCTTCTTGTCGAGCGCCGTCAATGCATCGCTGTGGTCTTTCACCATCGCGGTGATATAGGCGGTTTCGAACGCATGACCGTCCAGCTTCTGCAGCTTGGCCAATTCCGCCTTGCCCTTTGTCATTTGCAGCTTTGCCCCCGTGGCGGACGTGTCCGGTTGCCACTTGGCGATCTTCTGGTTGTTGTCGGTATGCTCCTTGACCATGCGCGTGGCGTAGTCGCGCGCGCCGCCCTGCACCTGCTTCTGCAATGCCAGATTTGCCGCGTTGACTTCGCTGGTGTTGATGGCACTCAAGATGCCGAGCGCCTCGCGCTCGCCAGGTGTCGCTGCACCTGCGGTTTGCTGCCCAGCGGCCATTGCAGACTGTGTCGCGTTCTGCGCCTGCGCAGATACGCCAACGCCAACGCACAAGGCCAGGACAAGAATGATCGGGCGGCGCGTGCTCATGGAAGTCTCCAGCTGGATGATGTGGCTCGATGCTGGGCTTCGCTGCGTGATTCGATCGTCGCGCCAGCGTCGAGACCTGGCGAAGGACGCCTGCTGCAGCGCAACGCATCGTCACATTGTGCGAAGGTCGTGCAGCTGACGTTTTTTCTCCAGCCTTGAATTCGCGGACTAACACGCCACCGCGCGGCAACGCGGGAAACGCGTCATCGGGTAACGAAGATCCTGTTCCGGAAGGACGTAATCGCTTGCATGCGCACCACGAGCCGGCCTGCCCCGCATCACCTGCACAGCCACCTCAAGTGAACCTCGCGCTGCAGCGCTGCAACGTCGACTTCACGGCATTCGCTCGACCTACCGCATCCCGTCAGCAGTTCCGCGTCACGCCCCAGGATCGGCCGGTCCCAGCTGGTTGGCGGCCAATATCTCGTCGATACGTTTGACGATCTGCGCGGCCTGCTCCTGCGACTGCGCCGCGCCGGTGATTTTCTCGGAACGGGCTCGGAACACATCCCAGAAGTCGTCCGGGTGCTGACTGCGCATGTCCGGCAATCCTTCGGCAAGCTGTTTCAGTTGTGCATCGATGTCAGGTGTCATCACGGTCTCCTCTGCTGGGCTCACGCTACCGTTGCGCCGGTGAGCCTGATGCCAACGTCTCGCGCAGACCGCGTTATCCGCATCACAAACGGAAGCGAAAACCCAGCGTGTAAGTGCGTTCGGGCGATGCGATCTCGCGCGGGAAGTCGCCATGCCGCTGACCGAAATAATTGTTGGTCGTGGTGCCGAGCAGATTGGTGGCCTCGGCGAACAAGGTCACATGCTTGTTGAGCTCGTAATTGAAGGCCGCATCCAGCCACTTCTCCCGCCCCTGACTGATCTGCTCGGGCTGATCGCCTGAGCTGTTGAAACTCACCACATAGTCGCCGCGCCAGTTGTAGGCGACCCGCGCCGAGAACCGCGCGTATTCGTACATCAGGATCGCGTTGTAGGAATTTTTGGACACGTTGGTCAACGGCTGGCCGATACCCTCGGGCGAATCGGCCTCGGCCGAGAGATACGTGTAGTTGAGCTGACTGCCGAAGCCGGACCACCAACCCGGCAGAAAGTCGTAGAACTGCGTATACCCCACCTCCACGCCCTTCAAGCTGCCCTCGCCGGTATTGCGCGGTCGGCTGATCGAATAGACGATGCCATCGATGGATTCATCGGCTGCGTAATTCTGGATATAGCCATCGATCTTGCGATGAAAGCCGGCAACCGACAGCAAGGAGCCGGGGCGGAAATACCATTCCAGCGACACATCGGCATTGCGCGATTCCACCGGACGCAGCTGCGGGTTCCCGCCATTGCCGCGTGCCGGCAACGATTCGGTGGACTGGTACAAGGCCAGCTGCGGATTGAGATCGGCAAATTCCGGTCGCGTGATCGTCGTGCTGCCGGCGAGCCGCAGCATCAGGTTTTCATGCAAGCTGAGGTTGGCGCTGTAGTTGGGTAACACCTTGTCGATACGCCGATCGATGCTGACCGGGCTCAGCACGCCATCCAGCGACTGGCTGCCCTGCAATTGCGAATCCAATCGCGTCGCGCGCGCGCCGACACGTCCATCCACAGGGATGGACCCAAGCGAGAAACCGTAATTCACCTGCGCGTAGATCGCATAGCTGTCTTCGCGATCGTCGAAGAACAAGTCAGGGTTTTCATCGGGCGGGCCCGGCGGCTGCCCCATCGAGGTACGCACCTGGATGCTTTGCTGCAGCAGAAAATCCTGGTTGGCCGATGCCCAGCGATCGCTGGTGAATGCACGCGCACCGTCGAGCATGTTGCCGGGCGTTACCGATGCCAGGCCGGGCACGTCGCTCAAGTAGATCGGTGCGCCGCTCGGATTGTCGCGCGCGCCGGTATCCCCGGAATGATTGGTCGCCGTCCGCCTGCTTGCGCGCGCACCCACGTCCACTGATCGCAACGGCCCCAGCTCCAGATCGAAGGTGGCATCGGCCCGCCACGCCCACTCCTCGCCTTTCTGGGCGTTCCAGCTGTCGTAGTACTGACTCAGTTCCCAATTGCCTGGCGCGGTGATGTCGTACGCGCTGCCATCGGCCTGGGTAATCCAGACATCTGCAGCGCCTCCCGCCGAACGCATGTTCAATCGCGGCGCCTGCGTGTTCATGTCCAGCGTGAACGAGCGGTTCTCGGCGGTGGTATAGGTATAGGCGAGCTCGCTGCTCGCACGCATGCGCTCGCCACTCCAACGCCCGACCAGCGCAGCTTGGTAGGTGTC
The DNA here is from genome assembly GCF_000961215.1 of Xanthomonas citri pv. citri. Lineage (NCBI taxonomy): Bacteria > Pseudomonadati > Pseudomonadota > Gammaproteobacteria > Lysobacterales > Lysobacteraceae > Xanthomonas > Xanthomonas citri. Next base: position 2,358,692 of record NZ_CP008998.1, on the reverse strand, counting down.
CGATGCGTTCTTGTGCGCCTGCGTGCTGGAGAGCGTGCGCATGTCGCGCGCCACCAGGCCGGCCAGCACATCACTGCCCGGCCGCAGACCGACCGATTCGGTGTTCTCTGGCGTCGCCAGCCCCGGGAATGGCAACCAGTAATTCACTTGGGGCCGGTTGTCGTAACCGATGTACAGCGTGTCGAAATACACCTCGCTGTTCTCGCTCGGCGCCCATTGAAACGAAAAATTCGCCGACTTGCGCTTGCGATCCCCACGCGCCATCAATCCCCCTGCGCTGTAAGGCTCGTAAATCTGCTGGGCCGGATCGAGCGGGTTCGGCTTCGCATCGTAAGTGCCATACAACGTGTTGGATTCCTGATACGGGCGGCGTTGATAGGACACGCTCCCCATCCAGCCCATGCGGCCCATCGCGGTGTCGCGGCGTTGGCTGATGGTGAGGCTGCCATTGGGAACGGTCTTGCCGGACTGATCGCCCCGCAACGCGCTTACGCTGCCGGCAATCGTGCTGTCCTGATCGAAATCGAACGGTCGCCGCAGATGCACATCGACCACCCCGGCGATGCCACCTTCCTGAAATTGCGCGCCGGTGGTCTTGTACACCTCCACGCTGCGCAGCAATTCGGCCGGAACATCGGCCAGCTCCATGTCGCGCCCCACCGTTGTGAAGACGTTGCGCCCATCCAGGGTCGTGATGACGTTCGGCAAGCCGCGCACCAGCACCTGCCCCACTTCGCCGCCAGCGCGCGCCACCTGCACGCCGGTCACGCGTTGCAAGGCCGCAGCCACGCTGTTGTCGGGCAGCTTGCCGATGTCTTCGGCCACGATGGAATCGCTGATTTCCGCATTCGATTGTTTGATCGCAATGGCGCTTTCCACGCTGCTGCGCACGCCTTTGACCTGCACCGTCTCCAACGTGGACGTGGCCGGCGCCGCGCCATCGGCGTTGGACGCGGCCTGTTGCGCCGCCGCGTTGCAACTCAGGGCCAGTCCGATGCACAAACCCAGCGGTCGATACGTGTTGGCACGTCGCGCAACGTACGCGTGCTGGGATGGAATAAGCATCATGGCCTCCTGAGGCAGGCACTGCGACGACGCGGCTGGGCGCGCTGCGCAAGACAGGCAAACCGGGCCGGACGAGCCGCGAGGTGTTGAACAAGGCCGAATTACAGCGGTGCCGCTCGCAGTGCAGCGTGATCGCATCCGCCATCGCGCCGCGATCATGACGCGCCTTTCATCGGCAGCGAGGTGCGTGCGTGTCGTGGGCAAGATTGCACATCGCAGCTGCTGCGTTTGCGCGACAATGGCCGCATGAGCAGCCACGACATCTCTCCCGCCGACGCCCGTGCTCGCGCCCTGCAGGGCGCCTTGCTGGTCGACATCCGGCAACTGCATGAGCGCGCCAGCGGCCAGGCCGAAGGCGCGTTGGCGATCGCACAGAACTCCCTGGAAACGGAGCCTGCAGTCCATCTGCCCGAGCAAACCCGCGCAATCGTATTGATCTGCCAGAGCGGCAAACGCTCGGCGCATACGGCCGCCATCTTGCGCACGCACGGCTATGCGCACGTGGCATCGGTGGCCGGCGGCACCAGCGCATGGGCCAGCGCCGGCCTGCCCCTGGTACGCCCGACATTGCCGGCGGACGAGCAGGATTTTCTTGAGCGTTATTCACGCCATCTGCGTCTGTCGCAGGTCGGCCTGGAAGGTCAGCGGCGCCTGGCACGTGCACGGGTGTTGCTGATCGGCGCAGGCGGACTAGGCTCGCCTGCAGCGTTCTACCTCGCCGCAGCCGGTGTGGGGTATCTACGCATAGCCGACGACGACGTGGTGGACCGCAGCAACCTGCAACGCCAGATTCTGCACACCGAAGACAGCGTCGGCACTGCAAAGGTCGACTCCGCCGCACGGCGCATCGCCGCGCTCAACCCGCGCGTGGACATCGAGGCGGTGCAAACGCGCGTGGCGGCCGACAATGTCGAAGCGCTGCTGCAGGACGTGGATGTGGTGGTCGATGGCGCAGATAATTTTCCCGCGCGGTATTTGCTCAACGATGCCTGCGTCAAGTTCGCTAAACCGCTGGTCTACGGCGCCGTGCAGCAGTTCGAAGGACAGGTCAGCGTATTCGATGCCGGCCGCCACCGTGGTCATGCGCCTTGCTACCGCTGCCTGTTTCCCGAACCGCCGCCGCCGGAATTCGCGCCCAGTTGTGCCGAAGCTGGAGTGCTCGGCGTACTGCCCGGGGTGATCGGACTCCTGCAGGCGACCGAAGCGATCAAGTTGCTGCTCGGCATCGGCGACGGCCTCACTGGCCGCCTGCTCAGTTTCGATGCGTTGGCGATGCGCTTCCGCGACATCCGCTTGCCGCCGGACCCGCACTGCCCGGTCTGTGCGCCTGGCGCTGTGTTTACCGGTTATGCGGATTACGCGGCGTTCTGCGGTAGTGCGGTCGGTTGAGTTCAGCTCACAGCGGTGGCGTGGTGTCGGTCGGTTGGCCGATTGCCTTGCCACCGAAGCAACGAGGTGTATCGCTGCGTTGAGTATTTGGCGAGGTGGGCGTGGACGGCTGTCTTTCGCCGTCCCCTCACCCGACCCTTCTCCTGCCGAGAGCGGCTATCGAGCGATTCGCTCTCAATGTCGAGGCGTTCGCTTTTTCGAAGCGTTCGCTTTTACGCCGTGACCAAAACGCTTACGCAACTATCCTGCACGTTGACGCGTCGCGCCCGCACGTCGCATGCCCTGCGCATTGCGTAAACACTCCAACCAGGCGCGCGTCATCCTGCCGGGCACTATCGATCAAGCAAGCGCTCACAACGCGTACGGAATCACCCGCACGATTTCGCCGGCCTCGAAGCGCCGCGCCTGCTCGGGCAGCACGATCAATGCATTGCTGTCGGCCGCGCCACGCAGTAGATGTGAGGCGTCGCCGCGGTGCGGCAGTGCGGTCAGCCGCCCATCTTCGCCGCATTCCAATCGCCCACGCAGGAATTCCAGCCGCTCATGGCGCTTTTCCCATGGGCTTGCCAAGGCCGCATGCCAGACCGGGTGCGGCTCGCTGCGTCCCTGCAATCCATCCAGCAACGGCACGCCGTAGGCAATCAGCGTTGCCAGCACCGAGACCGGGTTGCCCGGCAGGCCCAAGACCAGGCAGCGACCAATCTGCCCCAACACCGCCGGCATTCCCGGGCGCATTCGCACACGCCAGAAATGGATGCGCCCCAATTCGCCGATCAGACGCGGCAGATAATCCTTTTCGCCAGCAGAAACGCCGCCGCAGGTGATCACCACATCGAACGCCGCGGCCGCATCTTCCAGCATGGTGCCGATACGTTGCGGGTCGTCCGGCAATGTCGGCCAGGCGGTCGGCGCGTAACCCAATGCACGCAGTTGCGCCATCAGCATGTCGCGGTTGCTGTTGTAGATCTGTCCCGGGCCGAGCGGCATGCCTGGTTCGATCAGCTCATCGCCCGTGGCCAGCACCGCAATGGTCGGGCGCGGCGCGACCGCAAGCCGCGACACCCCCAGCGCAGCAGCCAGACCGATGCGTGCAGGCGTCAGCACCTGCCCGGCCTGGATCACCAGATCGCCGGCGCGTACGTCGCTGCCGGCCAGGCGCACAGCTGCGCCCGGTGCAGGCGCGGTCTGAAACCGCACCATGCCGTCGCGTTCGTCGGCATCTTCCTTGGGAATCACGGTATCGGCGCCATCGGGCAGTGGCGCGCCGGTAGTGATACGCAGGCATTGCCCGGCAGCCAGTGTGCCAGCCCAGCGCTCGCCGGCAAACTGTTCGCCAACCAGCTGCAACGACGCGTCGCCGGCCGCAATATCGGCGTGCCGCAGCGCAAAGCCATCCATCGCGCTGTTGGCGAATGGCGGCAGCGCCAGCGGTGCGATCAGGTCGCCTGCAGAGATCCGCCCATCGGCACGCGAGATGGCGATGTTTTCATCGGGCGAACGGTTGCTGGTCGCCACACTGTGCAGAATCTGCAGCGCCTGCGCGTACGGAATGCGGGAAGGATAATCGGTCATGCCGCGCAGGATACCAGCGCATCGCCAACGCGAAGGATGGCGGCATCACTCGGCCGCCGAAGCAGGAGATGGGCCTTAATGACGCGCTGCGCTACGAGCGACTTTCGCTTGCACCTGCACGCGCGCCGCCACCCGTGCCCACAAACGACCGCGTGCATGCGGCAGGACTGCATACGGCCTCGATCGGACGCTCAGGAAGATGCACGGAACGTGCAAATCCCGGGCTCTAAGAACGACTTACCGCGCACAGGCCACAGAGCCACACGCCTCCCGCACCGCCTGGACATCACGCCTCAGGCGGCCTGCGCGCCGTTACTTCCCTTTGACATGCCGCATCAGGCGCCGCTTGCGGGCCACCTGACGATCGGAAAGCGGATTCTTCTTGCCCTCGTACGGATTGGCGCCCTCACGGAAGATGAAACGCACCGGCGTACCAACCAGCTTGAAACGCTTCCGGAAGAAGTTTTCCAGATAGCGCTTGTACGATTCCGGCAGCACCTTCAGGCGCGTGCCATGCACGATGAAGGTCGGCGGATTCGCGCCGCCCGGGTGCACATACCGCAGCTTGGAGACATGCCCGCGAATGCTCGGCGGCGGGTTGGTCTCATAAGCGATTTCCAGCGCCTGGTTCACTTCACTGGTGCTGAACTCATGCGTGGCCGATGCATGGGCGCGGTGAATCGCCTGGAACAGCTCGCGCATGCCCGAGCCGTGCAATGCGGAAATCCGCACCGCCTCGGCCCAGTTGACGAAGCCCAGCTTGCGCGACAGCAGATCTTCGGCCTGCGCACGCTGGTAATCGCTTTGCCCGTCCCATTTGTTGATCGCCACGACCAAGGCACGCCCGGCATCCAGGATTGCGCCGAGAATCGTCGCGTCCTGATCGGTCACGCCTTCAGTGGCGTCCAGCATCAGCACCGCGACCTGGCATTGTTCGATCGCCTGCAGCGTCTTGAACGCGCTGAATTTCTCGACCGCCTCTTCCACCTTGCCGCGCCGTCGCAGGCCGGCGGTGTCGATCAGGCGGTACTGACGGCCATCGCGCTCCAGGTCCACGGCGATCGAATCGCGCGTGGTACCCGGCACTTCCGAGGCGATCATGCGTTCTTCGCCCAGCAGGCGATTGACCAGGGTCGACTTGCCCACATTCGGGCGCCCCACGAAGGCGATGCGTACGCGCGCCGGGTCGTTGTCCAGCAGCTCGCCGGCCCCTTCCTCGGGCAAGCGCGCACCCACCTCGTCAAGCAATTCGTCGATGCCCTGCCGATGCGCAGCAGACAACGCCACCACGTCGGAGAAGCCGTAGCGCGCGAATTCCGAGCGCACGGTTTCTTCGTCGGTGCCGTCGATCTTGTTGATCACCAGCACGGTCGGCCGCGCCAATTTGCGCAACCAGGCCAGAATCTCGTCATCGAGCGAGGACGCGCCTTCGCGGCCATCGACCACGAACAGCACCAGATCGGCTTCGCCGGCGGCGGCCCGTGCCTGGCGGGCCGTGGCCCCGGCAAGACCTTCCTCGTCGCCGGCGATACCACCGGTATCGACGACGATGAACGGCTGCTGCTCGTCGAGACGGCAGACCCCGTAGTTGCGGTCGCGAGTGACGCCTGGCTGGTCGTGAACCAGCGCGTCACGGGTGCGCGTCAGCGCATTGAAGATGGTGGACTTGCCGACATTGGGCCGTCCAACCAGGGCGACCAGGGGCAGCATCGCAAGGTCCTTATTGTGCCAACCGGAAGGCGGTGAGATCGCCGTCGGTGTTTTGTACCAGCAAAATGCCGTCGACCACCTGCGGCTGCGCCAGCAGCGTATCGCGTCCGGCACGTGCGCGCGCAGCCAGTGCGCCGTCGCTGAGTTTCAGCCAGTGCAGATAGCCCTTGTAGTCGCCGACCACGGCGTAATCGCCCTGGATGGCCACACCGGTCAGCGAACGGCGTGCCAACGCAGCCTGCGACCACATCGCCGCACCGCTGCTCTTGTCCAACCCCCACACCGATCCGGCATTGTCCGATACGACCACGACCGCTGACGACACACCAACGCCGCCGGCGCCGCCATGATCGCGCGTCCACAGCGGACGGCCGCTCGGGCCTTCCAGTGCGAGGGTTTCATTCTTGAAGCTGGTCGCGTACAGCGTGGTGCCATCCAGCACCGGCGCGCCATCGACGTCGGACATGCGCTCCAGCTCGGTACGGCCTTCCGGCACGCCGATGGCCTGCTCCCACAACGGGCGACCGTCCTGCAGCGCCAGCGCACTCAAGGTACCGCTGTCGTTACCGACGAACACCACGCCCGGGCCGGTCACGATCGGCGCATTGCCGCGGACGGACAAGGTCGGGCCTTCTTCGGCGTGGAACCAGCGACGCTCGCCGGTTGCGGCATCAAACGCGGTCACCCGACCGTCGTTGCTACGCACCAGCACCAGGTTCTGTGCGATGGCCGGCGCAGCGATCACTTCGTTCGGCACTTTGGCCCGCCACTTTTCAGTGCCGTCTGCCTGGTTCAGGGCGATCACATCGCCGGACAGGCTACCAATCACCACCAGGCCCTCGCCCACACCGGGACCACCGGACAGACGCTGCTTGAACTTGCGGTCGTTACGCTCTTCTTTCTTGGGCTTGTATTCCCAGACGCGCTTGCCGGTCTGCAGGTCGAGTGCCTCCACGCCACCGGTGATCGCCGCTGCATATACCTTGCCGTCGGCCACTGCCGGGCGCTGACGGACGCCGATATGCCCTTCACCCTTGCCGACGCCGGCAGACCAGATCTTCTCGACCTTGACCGATGGCTCGAACTTCACCAACTCGGCAGGTTCCTGCGCCTTCTTGGCGGCAGCATCCTTCCCGGCAAACCAGCCCTTGACGGTGCTGCAGCCAGCCAGCGACAGACCCATCACGGCAATCAACGCAATGCGCTTGTACATATCAACCTGCTTCATCAAATCTGCTCCGCCGGATCGGGCACCTTGCCGCCCACATCCATCAGCTTGGTTTCCAGCAACCGGCGCTGCGGCGAGGCCACATCCACCGTGGTCAGGGCCTTGGCGTACAGCGCTCGCGCCTCATCCGGCTTGCCCTGCACGACCAACGCGTCGGCGCGGATCTCCAGGCTGGCGTGATCCTGCGCATCGGCCAGCAGCTTGATCGCTTCGTCGGGCTTGCCGCTTTCAGTCAGCAGGCGCGCCAGGCGCTGCTGCACGATCTGCTTGAGCTCGCCTTCGGCGGGCACGTCGCGCAAGGTCTTGATCGCCTCGTCATTCTTGCCGGCATCCACCTGGGCCTTGGCCAGCCGCAGCGCCGCCAGCTCGGCGTAAATGCCGCCCTTGCCGTCGTCCAGCGCCACGATGTCCTTGGCGGCCTTGTCCAGGTCCTTGGCCTGAATCGACTTCACCACCGCCTCGTAGCGGCCATTGGCCTCGACCAATGCGGTGTTGGTGCGCGTCTGCCACCACTGCCAACCCAGGATCAGCGCCAGACCAAGCAGGACACCGCCCACCAGACCCGCGCCATTCTTTCTCAACCAGGAACGAACGCGTTCACCTTGTTCGTGTTCGTCCAGCAGATCGTCGATCGCCATGCGTACTCTCGCTCCGTCATCCCGGAGGCGCGGAACATCAAAAGGGATAAATGAAAAACCGCAGTCCGCTTCACTCGGAAGCAGGTACCACGGAGCCGTCGGAGGATACCGCAAAACGGGCCACGTTAGCGCGCTGGAACGGTTTCACGTCGACGATACTGCCGCCTTGCTGAACCTGTACCGCCGAAGCATTGCCGAGCACGATGCGCCCCACCTGACCGGGCGAATACGTGCGTTGTTCACCGGCACGTATCAGGGCTTTTTCGACCGCACTGCCATCCGGCGCCAGGATCTGCACCCAGCTGTCGCCGCTGAAACTCAACGACAAACTGCCGCCAGGAGCAACTGCCTCCGCAGGCGCCTGGACGTCGGCGGTAGCACGCGGCACCGGGGTCATCGATGCGATATACGGCGCCGGCTGTTCGCGCGGCGCTGCGGCGGCCTGCGTTGCTGGATTGCGTGGCGCAGCGGACTTTGCAGCCTCCGGCATGCTGTCCAAGGACACCGTGCTTGGCGCCTTGCCATCCAGATGCGAGCGCGTCGCATACCAGACCGGTACCGCAAACACGCCGGTAATGACCACATACATGGCCTTGCGCGCGGTGCTTTCGAGAATGCGCCGCGCACGCGGCGTATGCGTGTGACTCACCAGCTTGACCGGCTCGATCGGCGCAATCGTGGCCTGCCGCAACAGCGGCTCCAGATCGACCTGCAACAAGCGCGCATAGCTGCGCAGCTGCCCGCGTACGAACACCGGCGCGCCCAGCCGCTGCCAGTCCTCCTGCTCCAACGCGTGCACCACGTGTGCCGGCATGCGCAACTTGCCGGCCACCTCGTCCACACTCAGGCCTGCCGCCTCGCGCGCTTCGCGCAAATGCTGTCCGCAGCCCTTTTCCTGCTCGAAAAGGTTCGGATTGGAATCACTGATCACAATGCATTGGCCCCGGGAGTAGCGGTCGCTGCGTCAGGGAATTCCTTGACCAACCGCTGTTGGTAACGGCCGGCAGCTACCTTGTCGCCTAGCCCTTGCTCGATCTGAATGGCGAGTTGTAACACGGAAGCAGTTGCCGGTGCAGCCGCAAGGCGGCGTTCGATAAAAGCGCGGGCTTCGAAATAATTGCGGCGCCCGGCTTCCAGACGTGCCATCGATTCGAGCGCATACGGATTATTCGGGTCTAGATCGAGCGCTTTGCGCAGATCGCCTGCTGCTCGCTCAGGCTGTCCTGCCTTAAGCGCGCAACCGCCGGCATTGCCCAATGCAGACGCAGGCGAAGCGTACGTCCGGTCGGCCAGTGCGCGATCGAACCAGGTCAACGCTTCGCTGGGCGAGCCATTCGCGCACAACCAGGCGCCATAGTTATTCAGCACGTCGCCGCGTTGCGGCGCGATTTCTGCGGCCCGCCGGTACGACGCACCAGCTGCCGCCGCATCGCCCCTGGCGCCCTGAATCAGCGCCAGCAGGCCGATGGCATCCACCGACTGCGGGTCCTTTTTCAAGGCGGCGCGCACCTGCTCTTCGGCACTGGCGTAATCGCCGGTCTGCAGCCGGTTGCGGGCCAGACCCAATTTCTCCTGGACGGCCAGGCGATTCTTGGTGGCCTTGTCGTCGCGGAACGAATACACCGGCGCGACTTCCTCCACACTCTTGGCCGAGCCGGCCTTGGCATTGCGACCACCGCAACCGACCGCGCTCAGCGCGATCGCCACGGCCGCCATTAACGCGAGTTCACGCTGCCGCATCTCGATCGGCCTGCCCTTCCAATGTGCGGCGGAACTCCGCCTGGCGACGGGTACGGTCCATGACCTGCCCCTTGAGCTGCCCGCATGCGGCGTCGATGTCGTCGCCACGGGTGCGGCGAACCATCGTCAACACCTGCGCATCGAGCAGGATCTTCTGGAACGCGCGAATCTCGGTCTCGCCCGAGCGCTCATAGCGCGTCCCAGGAAACGGATTGAACGGAATCAGATTGACCTTGCCGGCGTCCTTGGACTGCACGGCGTTGTCGAACTGCCGCATCAACCTGGCCAACTGGCGCGCATGCTCCGGCTGGTCGTTGATGCCTTTCATCAGCGTGTATTCGAATGTCACCGAATCGCGTTTCTTGCTGCCGCGCAAGTAGCGTGCGCACGACTCCATCAACTCGGCGATCGGGTATTTCTTGTTCAACGGCACCAGGCTTTCCCGCAGGGCATCGTTGGCTGCATGCAGCGAGACCGCCAGCGAGACGTCGCTTTCGGTGGAGAGCCGGTCGATCATCGGCACCAGGCCGGAGGTCGACAGCGTGACCCGCTTGCTGGCCAGCCCGTAGCCAAGATCGTCGCGCATTACGCTCATCGCGCGCACGACGTTGTCGAAATTCATCAGCGGCTCGCCCATGCCCATCATCACCACATTGGTGAGACGGCGCTGCTGGTGCGGCACATTGCCCAGATGGCGCGCCGCCACCCACACCTGGCCGATGATTTCGGCCGTGGTGAGGTTGCGGTTGAAGCCCTGGGTAGCGGTCGAACAAAAGCTGCAGTTCAAGCCGCAGCCGACCTGGGAGGACACGCACAGCGTGCCACGGCCCTTGTCGGGGATGTACACGGTTTCGATGGCGTTCTTGCCGTCGGTGCCCATGGCCAACAGCCATTTGTGGGTGCCGTCGGCCGAAGGCTTGTCGAACACCACGTTCGGGACGAGGACCTCGGCGTGTTGGTGCAACTTCGCACGCAGCGCCTTGCCGAGGTCCGTCATCTGGTCGAAATCGGTGACGTAGCGATGATGGATCCACTTCATCACCTGATGGGCACGGTAACGCGCCTCGCCAAGCGTATCGGCGAAGAAGCGCTCCAGCCCCTCGCGATCGAGGTCGAGCAGGTTCTGCTTGCGCGGCTCCGGGGTACGGACGGAGCCGTCCTGCAGCACGGAAGGGATCACGACCTCATTCACGATTCGACTCACTCGGCCTCAGCGCGAGACCACTTCGGTGGCGGCAAAGAAATACGCGACTTCGTTGGCAGCGTTCTCGACCGAATCCGAGCCGTGGGCAGCATTGGCATCGATCGAATCGGCGAAGTCGGCGCGGATGGTGCCCGGCGCAGCGTCCTTGGGATTGGTCGCGCCCAGCAGGTCACGGTGTGCGGCGACGGCGTTCTCGCCTTCCAGCGCCTGGATCATCACCGGGCCGGAAATCATGAACTCGACCAGCGCGTTGAAGAACGGACGCTCGCGATGAACGGCGTAGAAGCCTTCGGCTTCACGACGCGACAGCTGCTTGTACTTGGCGGCCACGACCTTCAGGCCAGCCTTTTCGAAGCGGCTGTAGATTTCGCCGATGACGTTCTTGGCAACGGCGTCGGGCTTGATGATGGACAGGGTGCGCTCCAGCGCCATGGGAAGTTCTCCGTTGGGCGGGCCACTGAAGGCCCGAGGTTATCATGAAAAAAACCCGCGACAAAACGCGGGCTTAGGCTTCTTTGCGATGGTCAATTCTATCTCGTCAACGCCGCGTTTGCACACCGCCTCCTGAATCGTGCTGCGTTGCGACATGACCTGCCAGCGGGCGAGCCCGTAGACTCAAACAATCGTTTGATTGAGTCCTGTCTTCGCGCATGCCCAAGCCCGCCCACTTCTCCACCAAGGACCGCATTCTCGGTGCGGCCGAGGAGCTGTTCGCCCAGCACGGGTTTGCAGGCACGTCGCTGCGCCAGCTGACCACGCAGGCCGACGTCAATATCGCCGCGGTCAACTATCACTTCGGCTCCAAGGAAAACCTGGTCAACGAGGTGTTCCGCCGGCGCATGGACGAAATGACCGCAGCGCGCCTGCAGCAGCTGGAAACGGCGAAGAAGTCGCAGCCCGGCGAGCTGACGGCCGTGCTCGCTGCCTTCGTCGAGCCGGCGTTGGCGATGGCGCAGGACCGCCAGAACGGCGGCGCGTTCGTACGCGTGATCGCACGCGCGTATGCCGAAAAGAACGACAACCTGCGCAAGTTCCTGTCCGACCACTACGGGCATGTCCTGCGCGAATTCGGCAAGGCCATTGCCGGCTGCGTGCCGGGCCTGAGCAAGGAAGAGCTGTACTGGCGGCTGGACTTTCTTGCCGGCGCACTGACCTATGCCATGGCCGACTTCGGACTCATCAAGCGGCCTGCGGGCGTCAGCGAGGCCGACCACCGCGCGCGCGCGGCGCGAGAACTCATTCGTTTCGCGGAACCCGGTTTCCGTGCTCATTCCACACCGTAAACGTTCCACAAGAGGCCTATCGCTATGTCCAACCCGTTGCTAGTCCGTCGTGCCGCCGTGCTCGGTGCCGGCGTCATGGGCGCGCAGATCGCCGCCCACCTCACCAATGCCGGTGTCGACACCGTGTTGTTCGACCTGCCTGCCAAGGAAGGCCCGGCCGACGGCATCGTACTCAAGGCGATCGCCAATCTCGGCAAGCTGAGCCCAGCCCCGCTCGCCAGCAAGGCGCTGGCCGAGGCGATCACGCCAGCCAACTACGAGAGCGGTCTGGAGCAACTGCGCGACTGCGATCTGATCATCGAAGCGATCGCCGAACGCATGGACTGGAAGCAGGACCTGTACAAGAAGATCGCCCCGTTCGTCTCTGAGCATGCAGTGCTGGCATCCAATACCTCCGGCCTGGGCATCAACAAGCTGTCGGATGTGCTGCCCGAGCAGCTGCGCCATCGTTTTTGCGGCGTGCACTTCTTCAACCCGCCGCGCTACATGCACCTGGCCGAGTTGATTCCGGCCAAGGGCACCGACAAGGCCGTGCTCGAGGGCCTGGAAGCCTTCCTGGTCACCACGCTCGGCAAGGGCGTGGTGTATGCCAAGGACACGCCGAACTTCATCGGCAACCGCATCGGCGTGTTCTCGATCCTGTCCACCATCCATCACACGCAGGAATTCGGCCTGGGCTTCGACGAAGTCGATGCGCTGACCGGCCCGCTGGTCGGCCGTCCCAAGTCGGCCACCTACCGCACCTCCGATGTGGTCGGCCTGGACACCATGGCGCACGTCATCAAGACCATGGGCGACACCTTGCCGGACGACCCGTGGCATCAGTATTTCAAGTCGCCGAAGTGGCTGGAGGCGCTGATCGCCAAGGGCGCGCTGGGCCAGAAGGTCGGGGCCGGCATCTTCCGCAAGGTCGGCAAGGACATCGTGGTGCTGGACCTGCACGAGCAGGACTACCGCGCCGCCGATCGCAGTGCCGCGCCGGAAGTGGTCGAGATCCTAAAGATCAAGAATCCGGCCGAGAAGTTCGCCAAGCTGCGCGAGAGCCAGCATCCGCAGGCGCAGTTCCTGTGGGCGAGCTTCCGCGACCTGTTCCACTACAGCGCCTTCCATCTGGCCGATATCGCCGAGACCGCACGCGATGTGGATCTGGCGATTCGCTGGGGCTACGGTTGGTCGCTGGGCCCGTTCGAGACCTGGCAGGCAGCCGGCTGGAAGCAGGTGGCGCAGTGGATCGCCGAAGACATCTCCAACGGCAAGAGCATGAGCAGCGCACCGTTACCTAACTGGGTGTTCGACGGTCGCGATGGCGTGCATGGCGCCGAAGGCTCGTATAGCCCGGCGCGCGACGCCAAGCTGCCGCGCTCGTCGCTGCCGGTGTACAAACGCCAGCGCTTCCCCGATCCGTTGCTTGGCGAGCAGTTCTCGCCGGGCGAAACCGTGTTCGAAAACGACGGCGTGCGCATGTGGCACGACGGCGACGACATCGCGGTGGTCAGCTTCAAGACCAAGATGAACACCGTTTCCGACCACGTGCTCAACGGCTTGCAGGACGTCGTTGGCCGCGCCGAGAAGGACTTCGCTGGCCTGGTGATCTGGCAGCAGAAGGAGCCCTTCTCCGCCGGCGCCGATCTGGCCGGCGCGCTCGGCCTGCTGCAGGCTGGCAAGGTCGATGCCTTCGAAGCATTGGTCGCCAATTTCCAGGCCACCAGCCAGCGCATCAAGTACGCGCAGGTGCCGGTGATCTCGGCCGTGCGCGGCTTGGCACTGGGCGGCGGTTGCGAGTTCCAGATGCACAGCGCCAAGACGGTGGCCTCGCTGGAGAGCTACATCGGCTTGGTCGAAGCTGGCGTCGGCCTGCTGCCGGCCGGCGGCGGCCTGAAGGAAATCGCGGTACGTGCATCGATCGCCGCAGGCCCGGGCGGCGACGTGTTTGCCGAGCTCAAAAAGACCTTCGAAACCGTGGCAATGGCCAAGGTCTCCAACTCGGCGGTCAATGCCAAGGAACTGGGCCTGCTGCGCGCCACCGACAAAGTGGTGTTCAACAGCTACGAGAGCCTGCACATCGCCAAGGCCGAAGCGCGCGCACTGGCCGAGGGCGGCTACCGCGCCCCGCTGCCGGCACGCCATATCCAGGTTGCCGGCGACGTCGGCATCGCCACCTTCAAGATGCTGCTGGTCAACATGCTGGAAGGTCGCTTCATCAGCGAATACGACTATGAAATCGCCAGCCGCATCGCCACGGTGGTGTGCGGTGGCGAAGTCGATCGCGGCGCGCTGGTCGATGAAGAATGGCTGCTCAAGCTGGAGCGCAAGCACTTCGTCGAACTGGCCCAGCAGGAAAAGACCCAGGCCCGGATTGGGCACATGTTGAAGACGGGCAAGCCGTTGAGGAACTGAGAATCGGGAGCGGGGAATCGGGAATGGGTAAAAGCCCAGCCTACTCCCCGCTTCTCCCAATTATCTGCCGGGTGATGAAGATGGCGAACCCAGGCGAATCCGCACTTGCGATTCCCGATTCCCCTCTCCCCATTCCCGGCTTTCGGAGATAGCCAAATGAGCAAACAGATTCAAGAAGCCTACATCGTCGCCGCCACACGTACGCCGGTAGGCAAGGCGCCGAAGGGCGTGTTCCGCAACACCCGCCCCGACGACATGCTGGCGCACGTGCTGCGCGCCGTGGTCGCGCAGGCGCCGGGCATCGATACCTCGCGCATCGACGACGCCATCATCGGCTGCGCGATGCCCGAAGGCGAGCAAGGCATGAACGTGGCGCGCATTGGCGTGCTGCTGGCGGGCCTGCCCAATTCGGTGGCCGGTCAGACCATCAACCGCTTCTGTTCGTCCGGCATCCAGGCCATCGCCATGGCGGCCGATCAGATTCGTCTGGGCAATGCCGACCTGATGCTGGCCGGCGGCACTGAGTCGATGTCGATGGTGCCGATGATGGGCAACAAGGTGGCGATGTCGCCAAGCGTGTTCGCCGACGACCATGTGGCCATTGCGTACGGCATGGGCATCACTGCCGAGAAGGTCGCAGAAGAGTGGAAGGTGTCGCGCGAAGACCAGGATGCGTTCGCGCTGGCCTCGCACCAGAAAGCGATCGCGGCGATTGCGGCCGGCGAGTTCCGCGACGAAATCAGCCCGTACGAAATCCACTCGCACCAGCCCGACTTGGCCGGCAACGTCATCACCTTGCGCAAGAAGCTGGTCGATACGGACGAAGGTCCGCGTCCGGACAGCTCGCTCGAGGGCCTGGCCAAGCTGCGCCCGGTGTTCCGCAACGGCCAGTTCGGCGGCAGCGTCACCGCCGGCAATTCGTCGCAGATGAGCGATGGTGCCGGCGCGGTGCTGCTGGCCTCCGAGCAGGCGATCAGGGATTACGGCCTGACTCCGCTGGCCCGCTTCGTCAGCTTCTCGGTCGCTGGCGTGCGCCCGGAAGTCATGGGTATCGGACCGATCGCCGCCATTCCCAAGGCGCTCAAGCAGGCCGGCCTGACCAAGGACCGGCTGGACTGGATCGAGCTCAACGAAGCCTTCGCGGCACAGGCGTTGGCGGTCATCCGCGACAGCGAGCTGGATCCATCCAAGGTCAACCCACTGGGCGGCGCAATCGCCCTTGGCCACCCGCTGGGCGCCACCGGCGCGATCCGTGCGGCCACGCTGGTGCATGGCCTGCGCCGTCGTCAGCAGAAGTACGGCATGGTCACCATGTGCATCGGGACCGGCATGGGCGCTGCGGGCATCATCGAAGCGCTGTAAGGCGCGCTGGAGCGCCGGGTCGGCCTTCCGGGTCGATCTGGTGTCTCCATCGGTGTCATCGACCTGCGGATATCAGGTCAGCGATCAAATTTCCATGCTGTCGCCAAAGGGGCGTGCGCAAGCACGCCCTTTGCTCTGCCGGTCAACGCGGTCTCGCCAACGTCGCGGCGAGGCGATCCAACGCATATCCCCCCGCGTCATTGAAACGCGATGCATTGCATTCTGCTGCATCGGTCATCTCGCCGCGGCGATTGAAGCTGGCGATGTAGATACGGCAATGGGCACGCCGCACACACCGCGACCAGGCGGTCGCGCTCAGCGCGTCACCAGCCATTGACCGGTCCGCGCACCTGCGAAGACCAGCGCCAGTCCAGCCAGCAAGGTCACCGCCAGATAGATGCCGATCATCGTCGAGCGGTCGGTGCGCGCGAATACCAGGCACTCCATCATCAGCGACGAAAACGTGGTCAGCCCACCGATCACCCCAACGATCAACAAGGCCCGCAGCGGCCAGCTCGATGGCCCGCGTGCATCCAGCCAGACCAGCAACACGCCGGCAACGAACGACCCGAGCAGGTTCACCGTCAGCGTTCCCCACGGGAAGACGTTACCGAAGCGCTGGATCAACGAGGCACCGATCGCAAAACGCAAACCGGATCCCAGCGCACCACCGGTCATCGCCAGCAACAGCTGTTGCCACCACACCGGTGCATTCATGCGCGCACCCCGCGACCGGAGCGTGCTTTCGAAAAAATAGTGTGCGACATCGGCGTCATCCTTCCTGAGTCAAGAGCGATGCCGGGGCACAGACCTGCCGCCCCGGCGGGGTGGGCAGGCATCATCAGCGCGCGGGTGCGTGCGGTTCGAGGAGGAATGCCATCTCCTGTGCGGCCGATTATGCCGTGGGCTTGCCGGCCTTGTCAGCCCGTGCCTGCGCGCGCGCCTCGCGCAGCCGATCGAGCTTTTCCTTCAGCTTGATCTCCATTCCGCGCGGCACCGGGTTGTAGTACACGCGCTCGCCCATCGCATCCGGGAAGCCGGTCTGATCCAGCGCGATACCGCCCTCGGCATGATGGTCGTACTGATAATCCTGGCCGTAACCCAGCGTCTTCATCAGCTTCGTCGGTGCGTTGCGTAGATGCAGCGGCACCTCCTGCGTGCCGGTGGCGCGCACTTCGGCCTTGGCCTGATTGAAGGCAGCATAGCCGGCGTTGGATTTGGCAGTGCTGGCCAGATACAGCACCAGCTGTGCGAATGCCAACTCGCCCTCCGGGCTGCCGAGGCGCTCGTAGATGTCCCAGGCTTCCAGCGCCATGCTCTGCGCGCGCGGATCGGCCAGGCCAATGTCCTCGATCGCCATGCGGGTCAAGCGACGCGCCAAATACGCCGGGTCGCACCCGCCATCGAGCATGCGCGTCAGCCAGTACAGCGCTGCATCCGGGTTGGAGCTGCGCACGGACTTGTGCAACGCCGAAATCTGGTCATAGAACTGCTCGCCGTTCTTGTCGAAGCGGCGCGTACGGTCGGCCAGCACCTGCAGCAACGTCTGCGGCGTAATCTCGCCACCCTCGCCTGCCGCCAGTTCCGCAGCAATTTCCAACAGCGTCAGGGCCCGACGCACATCGCCGTCGGCGGCGCTGGCGATTTCCAGCAGCGATGCTTCGCTGACCTGGATCGTCTCGGCCCCCAAGCCGCGCTCGGCATCGCGCAAGGCACGCTGCAAGGCTTCGACGATGTCCTGCGGCGACACGCCTTCCAGCACATGCACGCGGCAGCGCGACAACAACGCTGAGTTCAACTCGAAGGACGGGTTTTCAGTGGTCGCACCGACGAACAGAATCGTGCCGCGTTCGATATGCGGCAAGAACGCATCCTGTTGCGCCTTGTTGAAGCGATGCACCTCATCGACGAACAACACGGTGCGGCGGCCACCGGCAAAACGCTGCGCGGCCTCTGCCAGCACCTGCCGCACGTCCGGCAGGCCGGACAGCACGGCCGAGATCGCCTTGAATTCGGCGTCTGCGTAGTGCGCCAGCAACAAGGCCAATGTGGTCTTGCCGCATCCCGGCGGACCCCACAGGATCATCGAGTGCACGCGCCCGGATTCGACCGCGCGCCGCAAGGCGCTGTCGGGAGCCAGCAATCGTTTCTGCCCCACCATCTCGTCAAGCGTGCGCGGCCGCATCCGCTCTGCCAGGGGCCCCATGGCGCTGCGATCGACATGCAGCAGATCGGGTGTGATCGAGTCGGGACGTTTGGCTTTGCTCACCCCTTTATTCTACCGCCTGCGCCTGATGGACGTTCCACAACGCAGTGTTCGGCCGTCGCTGGCAGGGACGTCGACGTTCTCTTTCCAAGCGACCACTTCGCGCAGGTGCACCGCATCGACTGCGCAGCGCAATACTGTTACTGAGTAACGAGTCATCGCATGTCATCGCTTGCCTGCACCTCGCATCGGCCACGAGCTGCGCCAGCGCAAGCGGCACGTTCAGCGTACGGATTTCACCATGCCCCGCATTCCGCTTCGCCCCTCTGCCATCACCGCTTGCCTTCCAGGGATGGCCGAGACCATCTCGCATCCATCCAAGCCTTCTGCGCGGCGGCAGACGCACAACAAATTGGCGACTCCGGACCCATGCGCGTTCGAGGCGGAACTGATCCAGGCCCAGGACGATCCGCTGGGTTGGTCCGCGACGCTGCTTGAGCAAGCGAGACAGCCAAGTGTCGTCGACCCAGGATTGAAAGCCGCTCCCAAACGCAAACACGCTCTCCTGCGGCCCTGCAGGAAGGCCGCAGAGCAATTGGGGCTCAGTAGCGGTTCGCCAGAACCACATACGAGCCTGCTGCGCTATTCCTCGGTGCAGTACGAGCGGGACACACCAGCCGGCCAATCGGATCGCAACGCCACTACCGCCCGTGATCTGCAAGCAGCCCCGTTACTGTCCAATGCCACCCAGGATCTCAATGAGGCGCTGATCGCCCGCCTGGCGCAATCCAACAACGACCTGGCCGCACGCATCTCCCGGCGTCGCCAGGACGAACTGATCTACGCACATGCACAAACGCTACAGGCTGCACGCGGGCAGTTGGCCTTGAGAGCCCGGCGCGCCGCCAACCTCAGCGACAGCATCCACGTGCTGACGCGCGAACGCGCCGAACTGCTGCGACAGCTGCAGGGATGTCATCTGCAAACTGATGCAGTGGCGGCCGCAATCCACGATCTCGAGTCGGACATCCTCTCCGCACGCGCGACATTGAACGCGCTACCGGACGATCAGCCGTCGCGCGCTGTCGCAGCGCACGCGGGCCCATCCTCGGCCGACGCGCAGCAAGGCGTCGATCGCTTACAGCTGCGGCGCACCTGCACTCGGCTCGAACACGCAGTGCAGCAGGCGCGCGCGCGCGGCGATACGCTGGCCAAAGCGGTCTTTTTCGGCCGCGGCTCGGCGCAGGCAGCACAAGCAGAGCAAGCACTTGCGGATGCTAACGCGGAGATCGATCAATTGCGGAGCGCGTATGCGCAAGCGCGCGATGCGTTGCAGTCGGATCAAGCAAGCAGCTCTGCCAACAGGCCGGCGCCTCGCACGCTCGGCTCGCACCTTGCTGCAGAGCGAAACCGGGAAATCGAGGCACTGCGCACACGGCTGGGACGCGACGAGAACATGCTGACCCTGCAACGCACGCATGCCGAGCGCTGTCAGCGAAATGCGCGGCGCCTACAGGAGCGCCTCGCCCAGGTCGACGCGAAACTGCAGCAGGCGCGGCATTCGTCGCGAATCAACACAGAGGAGTTGTGGCAGTACGAACAGACGGTCAGCGCGCTGGAAGCAGCGAACGGCGACATGCAGCGCGTGGTGGAACATGCAGCCGCACATCCGCCGGCCGATGAGGCCCTGCCCGTCGCTGCCGATATCGTCGCCGACACCATGGAGGCACTGCTCGAGGCCCTACCCGGCTTTCGCGAGCAAACCATCGACCCCGTGAATCGACAGGTACTACGCGCCTGGGCTGACGGTCTGCATGGCCGCAGCGCTGCGTTCGGGAGCGACGCCTTGCAGCCGGTCGACGCGTTGCGCATCGCCCTGCAAGCCTTGGCCATCGCCAGCGACGGCGATGCCACGGCAGCGGCCAGCACGCTGCAACGCCTGGGCGTGGTGCAGTTGCGTGAGCTGATCCCGCCGCCACAGGTCTCCATCGCTGCCGAGGCGGTCCCGACGATGGAGACGGTCACCGCCTGCGTCGGCCTGTTGGCCAGCGTTCCGCGCGGCATGCAGGTTCTTTCGCACATGCTGCGCGAAGAACCCACGCCCCCCTCCAGGGAATGGTTGGAGGCGGCGCAGATCCACCTGCGTGCAAGCCACCGGCTTGCACTCACCCCGGACGCAGAACAGGCTGAACGCACCTGGCTGGGCGATGCGCAAATGGGAGCGCGCCATGCCGTGCATGGAGACTCGCCGCTGCAGGGCCTGCAGTCTGCAACCGATGCCCAGCGCGGCGCCTTTCATGCGTTCCGCAACGGCTACGAAACCACCGGAGCAGGTTCACCCTATGCGCGCGTCAACGCATGCCTGCAAATGTTTGCGCAATGGGCGGTAGCAGGCAGCGCACCGCGCGGCAAGCGCGCCCTCAATCCCTTCAACGCACTTGCGTTGGGAATGAAGGTTGGGGCCTCCGAAGCGCTTCCTACCGCTGAGCGGCGTGCCAACGACGCTTTCCGAGAGGCGGCCGGCCACTTGACCAGTTGGCTCGTCGCGCGCCGCCAGATCCAGCGGGCGGGCGGGCGAATGCCGTCGCAGGACGAACTGGCAATGCAGGCGCTACTGGAATACGCGCAATGGCTCCCACACGAGCAGAACGCGACCGACCTGACCTTCACTGCCAAGGTGCTGGGCACGATCGAACGGCGTGCCCAGGAGCTTCAGCGCTCGGTGGCTGCCTCCGTGAACGAGGCCGACGACCTGCAGCCGGCGGCGTGCCATCCAGCGATCGCGTCCGCCTGGGCTGCATTACGCGCGGGCCGCATGCGTCTGCCGGAAACGCTGCGTCTGATCCAACGCGGCCTGCTCGACCACGCCGGACAGCCGAGCGACCTGCCGGTCGGTGCAGCGCCGTTGGACGAAGAACTGGCGTCGGTCGCGCGCGACCACTTTCATCGGGCCGTGGGTCATGCCAGTCGCTTTCTGCATGAAGGCGACACCTCCCGCGTCAAGTCGCCACGCGCGCTATTCGAATGCCTGCGCAACCTGATGGAACGGTTGGAATGGCGCGACAAGCTGCGTCTCACCGAGCAACGTGTGATCGGACTCAATACGACGCCGCTGTCGGCTGCGCTTGCGATCATCCCCAGCGGCCTGGGACTGAAACTCTCCGCGGGCGGCCAGACCAGTTCCGATCGCTCGGTGGAGATTTACATGGGGCGAACCGGGCTGTCGCTGCAGATCGGGCGGCAGAAGGCGCGGCAGTTCAACGCCAGCACCGGCATTAGCGCAGGCGTGCTGCTGCCGGGTACCGAACACGCACCGGTGGGCATCACAGGCGCAGCCGAGTGGCGCATGAAAAAGGAATCGGGCATCGAGCACGGCGTGCAGATCCGCGTACCACGGCGGGGCAAGGGCCAGGAGCTGGAGCAGCGCGCGCAATTCCTGGCCATGTTTGAACACTTGCTGCAACTCGCCGAGCAATCCGGCGGCGATGCAGGCCAGTTGAGCGAGCGCGACTTTCTGGGGGAGCTGCTGGCGCACCACCCCAGCATCACCGTCGGCTTGATCGGCCATGCCGAGCGCAACGCTACGGCCACCGAATCCAGCCTCAGCGTCGCTGCCGGCGTGCGCGTGGGAAACATGGACGGCCGACCGCGCCGCGCCACCCTGGGGGCATCGCTCGGCCTGAAAGCACGGCGGGAAACCTCCCGTTCGCAGACGCCGATCGAAGGCTACATGACGATGGTGCTGAAGGATTCGAGCGCGCAATCCAGGGTGGAGATTGCAGGACGCGCATCGGCCAGTCTCGTCGCCCAGCAGTGGACGCACCCAAGCACCGGCAATGCGCCGCCCACGCCAGTGGCGCGGCTGTCCATGGCCACGCTCGATCTCGGCTATAGCAGGGAACTGCGCTCGGCCGGCAGCAATACGTTCTCCACCTTGTGGATGTTCAACAACGAAATCGATCCTGTGCGCACGGATCGTGGCTTCGAATTCTTCAACTTCGCCTCATTCGAACGCGAGGTGAAACGCAACTGGCAGCTATGGACCCACTACGGAATCTCCAAACTGCAGGGCAAGGTCGACGAGCAGCGGCTCTATATGGTGGCCGAGCGCCAGTTACAGGACTTCATCGACCGGGTCCGCCTCCACATGCAAGACAACAAGTTCGCCTCGCTGATCGTGGACTGGGTGCTGCAGGCGGAGGCTGCACCGCACCTGGACGCATTGCGCGCGCAGGCCCAGCTATTGCGGGTCGCCGGATGCGAAGCGCAGGCGGCGGAGGCCGATCGCGCCTTCGATGAGCTGATCAGCCACCCAGGCATCTGGGAACCGACCATCCTGATCCTGCGCGAAAAGGGCAAACGCCAGCGCGAGCGTGGCATCGATTTCTTCATCAAACGCCAGACCAACCAGGCAGCGGAGGCGATGCGGACGGTCGGTCAGTGGATCCCGTACGAGCCAGTCCCGTAGCGCTGCCGGCATCGCCCCTGTGTAGGGCGTCTCGGTCGAGCCACAGCGACTGCCGCGGCCCTCACAGGCACAGCCGCCGCTCGCTACGCCATGCCTTCATCCGAGCGTGCCGCAGACGCTTTTACTGCGCGTCGCCCACCACATCCACGCCCTTGGCCGGCGTATAGCGGAAGGTGTCTGCAGCAAACGCCGGATTGCGCTTCCAGCCGCTAAAGCCGATCGCGGTGCGCTGGCCGACCGCGTCTACCACTTCCATCCTGGCCAGGCCTTCCCTGCCGAACCCCAGCGAGGCGATCTGGAAGCTGGCGTCGGTGTCTACCTTGGGCGTCAGCGACAGCCACTGCAGGCCGTCGCGTGGCGCGGCTTCTTCGCTGACGTCGTACTTCTTGTCCAGAAGCGCCGGGTCGATCAACGCAACCAGCGGGCTGTTCTGTTCTTCGCTGCCCTGTGCGCGCACGGTGACCTGCTCCAGATCCGGGTCGAATACCCAGACCTTCTTGCCATCGGCCACGATCAGCTGCTTGTAGGGCTTGGCGTATTCCCAACGGAACTGGCGCGGCGTTGCCAGTGCAACCCGCCCGCTCGAGGTCTCCTTGACCCGGCCATTCGCGTCGGTCACGCGCTGACTGAACTGCCCATCCAGACCCTTCAACCCTCGCGTGAAGGTATCCAGCTCCTGGCGCGCACCGGCAAACGCAGTGCTGGCGAACAGAGCAGTGGCAAGGACGGCATAACGGAGCTGGCGATGCATCGCGGTCTTCCAGAAGGGAATGCGTAGATTCTGATACTTCATAGATGAATGGGCGAGCGCTATCGCACGACGTGTTCAGATGGCAGCGTGTGCGCGGCAATCCGCCTCATTGTGCCGTCTGCACCCTGGTCAGATCGCCATAGACGATCTGCCCACGAAAGCCGCGCCTCACCTGTTGATAGAGTTCGCGAAACGCACGGTAATCCTGCGGCTGGCACAGCGCCTGAGGCCCGCGCACGGCGGCGCGCTGCAGGCGATGCACGGCGGTGACCGTCTGTCCCTGCCGTGTCCACTCAGCCTGGTATTGGCCGGCGGCATTGCGAAAGGTGCTGCTGCGCGGAATGGCGATGATCGGCACCGTCTCGGGAAAGGTCACCACGTAGGTTTCCTCGCGCACGCTGTCGTTGCAGTAAAACGGGGTCAGATTGTTTTCGGCCGAGGTGGTGGTGTAGATGGCGCGCGTTGACTCGGCGCCGGGCATGTCCGGCAAGGTCATGCCGCCGACCACCGAGAAATCCACCGCGTCCTTGGCCTGGAAGGTGTAGCGGTAGTTGAACGGTGCATCCAGATCCAGCGGGTCGCCCTGAATCAGCAGATCGCCGGTGCCGTCGAAACCGGACTGGGCAAGGATCGACCCTTCGATCCGGTTGCGATTCTGCGCATTGAGCTGCACGAACATCGCGCGCAAGCCCACTTCGCCGGTCTGCCCGCTGTCGAGCGTGGTGGTGCCCTGCAGATCGCCCTGCGGCGTGAACCGGTAGTCGGTGCGGGCGACATAGCGATTGACCTTGCGGTCGTTCGGCGGCGTCTGCGTGACCTTGCCATCGCGCGTATGCACCACCGGCGCGCCGAGATCGCCGGCCGGCAACTGGCCGAAGCGCGCGTAGGGGTTGGTCGAGTCCACGTACAGATCGAATGCGGGAATGTAGGTGATGGCGTGATTGAAGCGGCCCAGCACCGGGATTTCCGGCAAGGTCGGGCCACCCTCTGCCCCGATCAGCACCGGTGTGCTGGCAATTCCCTTGGCCGCAAGCAGGGCCTCCAGAATTACGGTGTGGTCTTTGCAATCGCCGTAATGGTTGGCCAGGATGCTCTCTGCGCTGTTGGGTTCCAGCCCGCCATTGCCCAGATACACCGCCACATAGCGGATATTGCGCGCCACCCATGCATACAGCGCGGCAGCCTGCGCGCGCGGCGCATCGATACCGCGCGTGACCTCATCGGCCAGCGCCTGGATCGCCGGCGTCACCGCCGCGGCGCGCCCGCCTTTGACGTGGTAAGCCAGGCCCATCTGCGACCAGCTATCGAAGGTGCTGGCCATCAAGGTCGGGCTGAACTCCCAGGTGGCCGCGCTCCAGTTCTGGTTCTTCATCGGCGCGCTGCGCTGGTAGCGCCACTCCCAGCGTGCCTGGTCGCCGCGCACCACTGGCTTGGTGCCGCCCTGCAGCCCGCGTGCAGAAAGATGCATCGGCAGACCCTTGGGCGCGACCAACGTAATCACGGCATCGTCGTACTGCGCGAACACGCTGAAGGTCTCCCACAGGCTGAAGTAACCGGGGAAATACGGCGTGTTCTGCGCCCGCCGCACGCGGTACACAATGCGCGCGCCCGGCGCCAGATTCGGGAACACCACCACTTTCACCTTGCGGTCGGCATACATCGCTGCCGAGGCGCTGGAATAGCTTTCCTGGGTATAGATCTTGTCGGCCGCCACGTCCTGGCGCAGCCCTTCGGCCGTGACGGTATACGCCTGCAGCACTTCGAGCGTTTCCATCTTCTCGCTATAGCTCAACCGGACCTGGCTGAACTGCTCCACGGCCGACTTGGTCTTGAGCAGGATCTCGTACTCGTCGGTTTCAACGCTGCTGGCGTCTGCGCGCACCTCGTAGTCGGCGCGGTAGCGCACGAAACTGTAATTGGTGTCGGCCTGCGTGCGTGTTGCAGCGCTGGCAGCGGGTGCGGGCCGTTGCTGTGCCTGGGCAAGCAGCGGAATACAGAGGAGCAGCACGAGCACTAACGAGGGACGATGCAACATGGGTCTCGATCACGGCGGGCCGGAGCGGCCCTCGCCCACAGGGTAGCCGTTGTGCCCGGCAATGACAGGCACGGACTTCCAACAATGCGGCATTGCTGCAGGCGCCCAACCGGGGGCTGCACCTGAAACGCGTCACGACATCGCCGGCGCCTACTTGGGCGGCGGCGGTGCCAGCACGGTACGGTCGCCATTGTGCTCGGGCGGGCTGACGACGCCGGCCGCTTCCATCGCTTCGATCAGACGCGCGGCGCGGTTGTAGCCGATCTTCAAACGCCGCTGCACGCCGGAAATCGAGGCACGCCGGGTCTCGGTGACGATGCGCAAGGCTTCGTCGTACAACGGGTCCGACTCGTCGCCACCGCCGCCGCTGCTTTCCGGCAAGCCGGTCGCACCGACCACGGTGCCATCGCCCATGGTCTGGACTTCGTCCAGCACGCCTTCGACGTAGGACACCGGCCCGCTCGCCTTGAGATGCTCGACCACGCGATGTACCTCTTCGTCGCTGACGAAGGCGCCATGCACGCGATCCGGCAGCGCCGTGCCTGGCGGCAGATACAGCATGTCGCCGTTGCCCAGCAGCGCTTCGGCGCCGGATTGATCCAGAATGGTGCGCGAGTCGATCTTGGAGCTGACCTGGAACGCCACGCGGGTTGGGATATTGGCCTTGATCAGGCCGGTGATAACGTCCACCGACGGCCGCTGCGTGGCCAGGATCAGATGGATGCCGGCCGCGCGCGCCTTCTGCGCCAGGCGCGCGATGAGTTCTTCGACCTTCTTGCCGACGATCATCATCATGTCGGCGAATTCGTCGATGAAGATGACGATGAACGGCAGCGTCTCCAACGGCCGCGGCGCTTCGCCCAGTTCCGGGTTCGGCTTGAACAGCGGGTCCATCATCGGCTGCCCGGCGTCGATGGCGTCCTTGACCTTCTTGTTGAAGCCGGCCAGGTTGCGCACGCCCACCGCGCTCATCAGCTTGTAGCGGCGCTCCATTTCGGCCACGCACCAGCGCAAGCCGTTGGCGGCCTCCTTCATGTCGGTGACCACCGGCGCCAGCAGGTGCGGGATGCCCTGGTAGACGCTCAACTCGAGCATCTTCGGGTCGATCATCAGCATCCGCAGTTCCTTGTGCGAGGCCTTGAACAGCAGGCTCAACACCATCGCATTGACCGCCACCGACTTGCCCGAGCCGGTGGTACCTGCGACCAGCAAGTGCGGCATGCGCGCCAGGTCGGCCACGGTCGGCCGGCCGGCGATGTCCTTGCCCAGGGCAAGCGTCAGCGGGCTGGCCGACTTGTCGTACTCCTTGGAGCGCAGCAATTCGGAGAGGAAGATCATCTCGCGGCTGACGTTGGGTATTTCCAGCCCGATCACCGACTTGCCAGGGATCACGTCCACCACACGCACCGATTTCACCGACAACCCGCGGGCGATGTCCTTGTCCAGCGAGCTGATCTGGCTGACCTTGATGCCCGGCGCCGGCTCGATCTCGAAACGGGTGATCACCGGTCCCGGATAGGCGCCGACCACTTGTGCCTCGATGCGGAAGTCCTTGAGCTTGAACTCGATCTGCCGCGATAGCGTTTCCAGGGTTTCTTCGGAATAGCCCTTGGTCTGCGGCTTGGGGTCGTCCAGCAGCGCCAGCGGCGGCAAGTCCGAGCCGTCGGTGCTGACGCCCTGGAACATCGGAATCTGGGTGTCGCGTTTGGCGCGCTCGCTTTTTTCCACTACCGGCGCTGGCGGCGGCTCGATCTTCACCGGTTCGCGCTTGGCCTGCTTGACCGCATCGACCTTGCGCACTTCCTCGCGTTCCTCGCGCATCACCCGGGTCTGCTGCCACTCGGTGGCCTGATGGGTCTTGCGCTGCATCAGCGGCCCCAGCGCCAGCACCCACTTGCCGATGCGCTCCATCACCGCAAACCACGACAAGCCGGTCGCCAGGGTGATGGAGACCAGCAGCAGCACCAGCACGAACAGGTTCGCGCCCAAGGCACCGAAGCCGGAGCTGAGCGAGCCGGCGACCAACTTGCCCAGGATGCCGCCGGCCTCGGCCACCTCGCCCTGGAACAGGCGCAGGTGCAGGAAGCCGGTCGACGAAATCAGGAACCCCACCATGCCGACCAGGCGCAGCGCCGGCCCCAGATCGCTTTGGGTCTGCTCTTCGCGGTCACCGATCAAGGCGATCCAGGCCACCGCCCCCAACAGTACCGGCAGCAGGAAGGCCACATACCCGAACAGCTGCAGCAGCACATCCGCCGCCAGCGCGCCGAATCGGCCGCCCATGTTGTGGATGGGCGCGACCAGATTGCCGGTGCGCGACCAACCCGGATCGGTCGCCGAATAAGTGAACAGGCTGGCCAGCAGATACAGCAGCAATGGCGCCACCGCGATCAAGGCCAGATCGCGCCAGAGCTTCTGCCGCCGCGGATTGTCCGCCGCCGCCGTCTTGCGCGACGACGATTTGCCCTCTGCGGGCTTGCTGCTGCGTTCGGGAACCTGCTTTGCCACCTGTAGCCAGACCTTAGAAAAATGCTGTTAGTGTTTGATAATAAACGACCGGAGCCACGGTTTCAGCAGTTGCATGCCCCCTGGTCATGCAGCCAGGCGCGGCTCAACGAAAAACGCCGCACAAGGCGGCGTCGAGCACGTGGTTTGAGCGGACCATGCCATCTGCGGTTCAAGCAGTTCCATCGCGCCGCCTTGATTCACCAGGTGGGGACCGCCACTCTATGCCGCCACGGGGACGCGAATGACTTCGCCTTCCCCACCAATTCCTAGATCGCGAGTATACATGAGCGCCTCTTCTGCCAGCCCCGCCAAGCATTCCCGCCTGCTGATCCTGGGCTCCGGCCCGGCCGGCTGGACCGCCGCGGTCTATGCCGCCCGCGCCAACCTCAAGCCGGTGGTCATCACCGGGTTGCAACAAGGCGGCCAGCTGATGACCACGACCGAAGTGGACAACTGGCCGGGCGACCCCCATGGCCTGATGGGCCCGGACCTGATGAGCCGCATGCAGGCGCATGCCGAGCGCTTCGAGACCGAGGTCATCTTCGACCATATCCACACGGCAGACCTGTCGCAACGCCCGTTCCGGCTGATCGGCGACGGTGCCGAGTACACCTGCGACGCACTGATCATCGCCACCGGCGCCACCGCCAAGTACCTGGGCATCCCCACCGAAGAAGCCTTCAAGGGCCGCGGCGTCTCCGCCTGCGCCACCTGCGACGGCTTCTTCTACAAGGACCAGGATGTGGTGGTGGTCGGCGGCGGCAACACCGCGGTCGAAGAGGCGCTGTACCTGTCCAACATCGCCCGCAAGGTCTACCTGGTACATCGCCGCGACACCCTGCGTGCGGAAAAGATCATGCAGGACAAGCTGTTCGCCAAGGTGGCCGCCGGCAAGATCGAGACCGTCTGGCACCATGCCATCGACGAAGTATTGGGCAACGATGCCGGGGTCACCGGCGTGAGGGTCAAGTCCACCATCGACGGCAGCACCCGCGATATCGATGCGCATGGTTTCTTCGTGGCGATCGGCCATCACCCGAATACGCAGTTGTTCGATGGCCAGCTGGCAATGAACAACGGCTACCTGGAGATTCGTTCCGGCCTGAACGGCGCGGCGACCGAAACCTCGGTGGCCGGCGTGTTCGCCGCCGGCGACGTGGCCGACCAGCATTACCGTCAGGCCATCACCTCGGCCGGCTTCGGCTGCATGGCCGCGCTGGATGCCGAACGCTTCCTCGACAAGAGCGCCTGAGATGGCGCCTGATTGCCGGCCGCGCCACGCGGCCAGCATCGCCAAAGGGCTGCCGGCATGGGCATAACCGCCCGCTGGTGTCGCCAGCTGGACGAGTTGCCGGCCGGCGCCTGGGATGCGCTGCACGATGGCACGCATCCCTTCATCAGCCACACATTTCTGCAAGGCCTCGAACGTGAGGGCTGCCTGCGCCCGGATTGGGGCTGGAACCCGCTGCACCTGACCTTGTGGGAGGGCGACACCCTGGTAGCCGCGGCCCCCGGGTACCTCAAGAACAATTCGCACGGTGAGTTCGTCTTCGACCACGCCTGGGCGCATGCGTACGAGCGCTATGGCCAGGAATACTTTCCCAAGTGGCTGTGCGGGGTGCCCTACTCGCCCGTCACCGGCCCGCGTCTGCTCGGTGCACCCAAGTGGCGCGGCCACTTGCTGGCTGCCATGCGCGAGCTGGTGGAGCGCAGCGGGCTGTCGTCGGCGCATGTGAACTTTTATCCTGCAAATGAAGATGCCGGCTTCGATGCCGACTGGCTGGAGCGCAACGACCTGCAGTACCACTGGCACAACGTCAGCGGCTGGAACGACTTCGAGACGTTCCTGTCGGCGATGGATCACAAGCACCGCAAGAACATTCGCCAGGAACGCGCCAAGGTGCAACGCGCTGGCGTGCAACTGCGCGTGGTGCATGGCGATGAGGCCAGCGATGCGGATTTGGATGCGATGTATGGCTTCTATCTCAAGACGTTCAACGAATACGGAAATTCGCCCGCGTTGACGCCGCAGTTCCTGCAGCACTTGGCGACGGCCATGCCGCGCCAGCTGGTGATGTTCCTGGCCGAGCTCGAGGGGCACCCCATCGCCGGCGCGCTATGCCTGCGCGGACAGGACACGCTGTACGGCCGCTATTGGGGCGGACAAGCGCTGCCCGGCCTGCATTTCGAGACCTGCTATTACCAGGGCATCGAATATTGCCTGCGCGAAGGCCTGACCCGCTTCGAGCCTGGCGCCCAAGGCCAGCACAAGATCGCGCGCGGCTTTCTGCCAACGCTGGTGCGCAGCAGGCACTGGATCGCCGACCCGGGCTTTCGCGAACCCCTGGCACAGTGGTGTGCGGACGAGCGCGATGCTGTGGCCCAACATGCACGGGAACTGTCCGAGCGCAGCCCTTTTCGCGATTGATCCAAGTCAGGCGGTATGAGCGACGTTGATTGAATGCTCGACGATTGCGGCGTGCATGCACGGCGCAATCGTCGAGCAGCGCACACGCTGGAGCGACCGACAAACCGCGTGGGCAGTCGCCAGGTGGACGCGGACGGTGCGCAGGAACCGGAGTCTGCGCTCCGGTGCACGCCGATTCCGTGAAACGGTCGCAGACTCACCTTGCGGCAGGCTCGTGCCGCGGTCAGCGCAGTCGGCTTGCCAGCTGCCCTACACTGCGCAGATGGCGCGCCATCTCCCCTTTCTGCTCGATGCCGATCCAACGGCACCGTTTCCGCCGGCCGCACAGGCCCTGCGCGACCCGGACGGCCTGCTCGCCATCGGCGGCGACCTGGCGCCGCAGCGGCTGCTCAATGCCTATGCGCATGGCATTTTCCCGTGGTTTTCGCAGGACCAGCCGATCCTGTGGTGGAGTCCGGACCCGCGCATGGTGTTTCGCACCGATGCGCTGCGCCTGTCGTCGCGTTTCAGGCGTCAGCTACGCAGCAGCAGCTGGACCGTACGTGCCGACACCGCCTTCGAACAAGTCATCGACGCTTGCGCGTCGGTTCCGCGCGCTGGCCAGGACGGCACCTGGATCACCGCACAGATGCAGCAGGCATACATCGCGTTGCACGAGCTGGGCCATGCGCACTCACTGGAAGTGTTCGACGGCACGCGCCTGGTGGGCGGCATCTACGGCGTGGCGATCGGCCAGATGTTTTTCGGCGAAAGCATGTTCAGCGCCCAAAGCGGCGGCTCCAAGGTGGCACTGGCCGCGCTAGCGATGCATCTGCACACCGAAGGTTGGCCGCTGCTCGACGCGCAAGTGGAAAACCCGCACCTGCTCAGCCTGGGAGCGCAGCGCTTGCCGCGCGCGCAGTTTCTGCAACAGGTACAGTTGCAGGTCGCCCGCCCCGCCCTGCCCGGCACGTGGTCCGGACGCTACGGACAACGCCCCGCCAGCTCACTTGGTGAAGCCCGCTTAACATAAAATTTGCACCACGGGGAGATGGCGCGTAAAATGCCGTCCCTTACGGCCCTGCCGGGCCAGCCGTGATTGCACAGGATTACATGTCGAAAGACGACTCCATTGAATTCGAAGGCAGCGTCAGCGAGACGCTTCCCAACACCACGTTCCGGGTCAAGCTGGAGAACGGGCATGAAATCATCGCCCACATCTCCGGCCGTATGCGCAAGAACTACATCCGCATCCTGACCGGCGACCG
Source organism: Xanthomonas citri pv. citri (assembly GCF_000961215.1). Lineage (NCBI taxonomy): Bacteria > Pseudomonadati > Pseudomonadota > Gammaproteobacteria > Lysobacterales > Lysobacteraceae > Xanthomonas > Xanthomonas citri. The sequence continues at coordinate 2,327,461 of NZ_CP008998.1, read as the reverse complement.
GGTCAAAGTTGAGATGACTCCCTACGACCTGACCAAGGGTCGTATTACCTACCGCATGAAGTAAGCGGTTCTGGTGCCGAGGCGCGAGGCGGCCATTGGCCGCTTTTTGTCGTGCCCATAATTCGAGCAGTGATGCGTTTCTACTGCCGGCAAGTTCCGCAGAGCAACCGGTGCGAGACAGGGCGGCGGTTCTTCGGTCGGTGCCTTGCACCATGTGCTGCGTCCCGCATCCGGCACTCGCGTCAAGCACTGCCATCGTCGGCACGCGTGATTGCGAGGGCCGCTGAAAACGTAAAAAGCCGCTCTCTCGAGCGGCTTTTCTTACCTGCCAAACATCCTATGGCGATCAGTCCACCGTCGCGGGCAGCAGGCGCTCCGGTTCCGGATGCGCCTCGACCACCAATTCGCCATCCTTGACGTCGATGTTGACCCGGCCACCGTCCACTAACTTGCCGAACAGCAGTTCGTCGGCGAGCGGGCGCTTGATCTTTTCCTGGATCACCCGCGACATCGGCCGCGCACCCATCAGCGGATCGAAGCCATGCTGTGCCAGCCAGTCGCGCGCGGTCGGGGTGGCCGACAGGGAGACGTGCTTTTCCTGCAACAGCATTTCCAGCTCAATGATGAACTTGTCCACCACCCGCAGGATGTGGTCGAACGCCAGCGGTTGGAACTGCACGATCGCATCCAGACGGTTGCGGAACTCGGGCGTGAAGCCGCGACGGATCGATTCCATCGCATCGGTGGAATGATCCTGCTTGGTAAAGCCGATCGAACGCCGCGACGCCTGCGTGGCGCCGGCATTGGTCGTCATTACCAGGATCACGTTCTTGAAGTTGGCCTCGCGCCCGTTGGTATCGGTGAGGATGCCGCGGTCCATGACCTGCAACAGGATGTTGAAGATGTCCGGGTGCGCCTTCTCCACTTCGTCCAACAGCAGCACGCAGTGCGGCGTCTTGACGATTTTCTCGGTCAACAAACCGCCCTGGTCGAAACCGACGTAGCCCGGGGGAGCACCGATGAGACGGCTGATCGAATGCGCTTCCATGTACTCGGACATGTCGAAGCGCACCAGTTCAATCCCCAGCTGCAGCGCGAGCTGCTTGGTGACCTCCGTCTTGCCGACACCGGTGGGACCGGCGAACAGGAAATTGCCGATCGGCTTTTCGGGGTTCGCCAGGCCCGAGCGTGCCAGCTTGATCGAACCGGCCAGCGTTTCGATCGCCGGGTTTTGCCCGAAAATCACCATCTTCAGATTGCGCTCCAGGTGCTGCAGCACGTCCTTGTCGGTCGCGCTGACCTGCTTGGCCGGAATCCGCGCCATCTTGGCCACGATGGTCTCGATCTCTTCGATATCGATCAGCTCCTTGCGCGTGCCTTCCGGCAGCAGACGCTGACGCGCACCGGCCTCGTCGATCACATCGATCGCCTTGTCCGGCAGCAAGCGGTCGCCGATATGCTTCACCGACAGGTCAACGGCCGCCTGTAGCGCGTCGTCGGCGTAGGTCACGCCATGATGCGCCTCGTACTTGGGCTTGAGGCCCTGCAGGATCTCGAAGGTTTCGCCCACCGTCGGCTCGACGATATCGATCTTCTGGAACCGACGCGCCAGCGCACGGTCCTTCTCGAAGATGCCGCGATATTCCTGGAACGTGGTCGAGCCGATGCAGCGCAGCTCGCCCGAGGACAGCGCGGGCTTGATCAGGTTGGAGGCGTCCATGGTGCCGCCCGACGCCGAGCCGGCACCGATGATGGTGTGGATCTCGTCGATGAACAGCACCGCATTCGGCACCTTCTTCAACGCGGCCAGCACGCCCTTGAGACGCTTTTCGAAATCGCCTCGATACTTGGTGCCAGCCACCAGTGCGCCCAGATCCAGCGAGTAAATCACTGCATCGGCAAGCACTTCCGGCACGTCGTTGTCGACGATGCGCTTGGCCAGACCTTCGGCAATCGCGGTCTTGCCGACGCCGGCCTCGCCCACGTACAGCGGATTGTTCTTGCGCCGGCGGCACAGGACCTGGATGGTGCGCTCGATCTCGTCGCTGCGGCCGACCAACGGGTCGATCTTGCCGTTGCGCGCCTGCTCGTTGAGATTGCTGGCGAACTCGGCCAGCGCGTCGCCCTTGGCCTCGCCCTCTCCACCTTCGCTCTTGGACTCGCCGTCCGGCGCGGACGGCTGTTCGCCGTCTTCACCCAGCTTGGCAATGCCGTGCGAAAGGTAATTGACGATATCGAGACGGGTGATGTCCTGTTGGTTCAGGAAGTACACCGCGTGCGAGTCCTTCTCGCCGAAGATGGCGACCAGCACGTTGGCGCCGGTGACTTCCTTCTTGCCCGAGGACTGCACGTGGTAGACGGCGCGTTGCAACACCCGCTGGAATCCCAGGGTAGGCTGCGTGTCGCGCCCGTCGTCCTCGGCCAGGCGCGAGACCGAGGCCTCGATTGCCTGCTCCAGGTCATTGTGCAGGCGCACCTGGTCTGCGCCACAGGCCTTGAGCACGGCCTGGGCGGAAGGATTGTCCAGCAGCGAGAGCAGCAGGTGCTCGACGGTCATGAACTCATGACGCGCCTCGCGTGCTCGCTTGTAGCACTGGCCGATGGTTTGCTCTAGGTCTTTGCTGAACATTGGTAACTCCGCACGGCTGTTGCCAACAATATGCGGCTTTTGTTGGGATTTTCCACAACCCTATCGGATAGGCATGTTCAGACAGCGTTAGCACGTGATCGCAGCCACACTGTTGCGCTGCTGGAATGATCTACAGCGCGTCTCAGGCCTGTTCCATCGTGCACAGCAGCGGGTGCTGGTTCATGCGCGAAAATTCGTTGACCTGGGCCACCTTCGACTCTGCAACCTCACGGCTGTAGACCCCGCACACGCCGCGCCCGCGGGTGTGGACGTGCAGCATGATCTGCGTGGCCTGCTCCAGGTTCAGGTTGAAAAACTGCTCCAGGACGGTCACCACGAAGTCCATCGGGGTGTAGTCGTCGTTCAGCAACAGCACCTGGTAGCGCGGCGGTGGCGCCACTTCGGGCTTGCTGGCTTCGACCATCAGGCCGTGGTCGTGTTCGTGTGAGGTATTCCGAGGCATCCGGCCATTATACGGTTCAACCTTGCATGCATTGGACGATTTGCGCTGTGCCCCGCACAATTTGTGTCCAATTTCCTGGCTGGCCCTTGATGACCGATTCTATGACCGCGCCGCTGCTGGCGCCGCCGTCTACCGCCGATGCCCGGACGCGCACGGCAGACGACGGCGCAACCGTGCCAGGGTGGCACCGCGGTGCTAGTCCCGCTGCAGAGGCAGCACACACGCCACCATTCGCGCTGGAGCAAATTTGATGAGTGTCACCGAGCAACGCTGGCATCCCGATGTGACGGTTGCCACAGTTGTGGTGCGCGATGGACGCTTTTTGCAGGTGGAAGAAGCCATCGGCGGCCGCTTGCTGTTGAACCAGCCTGCCGGACATCTGGAGCCGAACGAAAGCCTGCTGGACGCGGCCGTGCGCGAAACCCTGGAGGAGACCGGCTGGGACGTGCGCCTGACCCAGTTCATCGGCACCTACCAATGGGTTGCGCCCAATGGGCAGTGCTTCTTGCGCTTTGCGTTCGTTGCCGATGCGCTGACCCATCACCCCGATCGCAGCCTCGATACCGGCGTGGTGCGCGCGCTGTGGATGACCCCGGATGAACTACGCGCCTCGATCGAGCGCCTGCGCAGCCCGTTGGTGTGGGAGGTGGTTGCCGACTACCTGGCCGGGCAGCGTCATCCACTCTCCCTGGTGCGGCACGTCGCATGAGTACGCCGCGCATTGTGGTGGGTGTGTCCGGCGGCGTGGATTCGTCGGTGGCGGCGTGGAAGCTGGCGCAGCAGGGCGAGCCAATCGCGGGGCTGTTCATGCAGAACTGGGCCGACGACGGCAGCGGCGACTGCCGCGCCGAAGACGATCGCCGCGATGCGGTGGCGGTGTGCGGCGTGCTGGGCATCCCGTTTCATTTCCGCGATTTTTCCGGCGAATACTGGAGCGACGTGTTCGAGCATTTCCTGGCCGAATATGCGGCCGGACGCACGCCCAACCCGGACGTGTTGTGCAACCGCGAAGTGAAGTTCAAGCATTTTCTGGATGCAGCACAGGCGCTGGGTGCCGAGCGCATCGCCACTGGCCATTACGCGCAGGTGGCGCATCGCGGTGGGCGGTGGCGCCTGCTGCGTGGCGCCGACCGCGGCAAGGACCAGAGTTATTTTCTGCATCAACTGGGGCAGACGCAGTTGGCCGCCACCCTGTTCCCGATCGGCGACCTGGAAAAAAGCACGTTGCGCCGGATCGCCCAGGATGCCGGCTTGCCGACCCATGCCAAGAAGGATTCCACCGGCATCTGTTTCATCGGCGAGCGCGATTTCCGTGAGTTTCTGGGCCGCTACCTGCCGGCGCGCACCGGCGAGATCCGCGACCCGCAGGGGCAGCGCATCGCCGAGCATCCGGGGGTGTTCTATTTCACACTGGGCCAGCGCGAGGGGCTGAACATCGGCGGCGTGCGCGGGCGGGCGGCCGCGCCGTGGTACGTGGTCGGCAAGGATGTGGCGAACAATGTGCTGTATGTGGACCAGGACCGCGACAGCCCGCTGCTGCAATCGCGCTGGCTACAGTCCGAACAAGCCCACTGGGTGACCGGGGCGCCGCCGGCGCGCCGGTTCAGCTGCACCGCGCAGACGCGCTACCGTCAGCCCGACGAGTCCTGCACGGTGGATGTGCAGGACGATGGCAGCGTGCAGGTGCGCTTCGAACGGCCGCAACGGGCGGTGACGCCGGGGCAGTCGCTGGTGCTGTACGACGGCGAGGAGTGCCTGGGCGGCGCGGTCATCGCCGCCACCGACGCGCCGCTGGAACGCCAGTTGGCGGGATCTTCTTTTTCCTCTGAGGTAGTGGCTTGATGAGTGTTTCCATGGATCATCGTGTGCTGGCGCTTGCCGGCGTCGCTCAGGCCCTGCAACAGGTGCGGCGGATCGCCGAGACCGGGCATTCGGAAGCTGCGACGGTGCGCACTGCCATGGACAGCGTGTTCCGTGTGGACGCCGCCTCGCCAGAGGCCGTCTATGGCTCGGCAGCGGCGCTGGCGCCCGGCCTGCGCCTGCTGCACAACTACTTCCGCAATCAGGGCCAGGACGAGGTGCTGCCGCGTCTGGCACTGGCCGTGCTGCAGCTGGAGCGCCGGTTCGTGCGCGATGCCAGCACCGTCGCCACTGTTGCCAGCGGAATCGACGCGGCAGCGCGTCAGGCCCAGCAGCTGGGCGACAGCAGCCATCCCGACGTGCTGGGTTCGCTCGGCGGGCTGTACGCGCAGACCATCAGCCACTTGCGGCCCAAGGTCATGGTGCAAGGCAACCCGCACTACCTGGGCCAGGCTGGCGTGGTCGCGGAGATCCGCGCACTGTTGCTGGCGGCACTGCGCTCGGCGGTGCTGTGGCGGCAGATGGGCGGCAGCCTGTGGGATTTCCTGTTCGCCAAACGCGCGATGATCGAGGCGGTGGACCGCGCGCTGCGCTAATCGGCGCGAAAAACCGCTTACATCTGCGCGCTGGCGGCCGCTGAGGCGCGCCAACGGCGGTCGAATGGACCAGGCGATGTGGCGATCGTCGCTAAAGACAATGGGGGCAGTGCCGATACAGCAACCGTGACTCTGCCGAGAACGCCCATGTATTCACGTCCACTCATCCGTCTAGCCGCTCCTTTGGCTCTGACCTTGCTGTTCCCCTTCGCTGTCGGATTCGACTGGCCCGCTTCGGTGCGCTGGGCGATCCTGGCGACCATGACCCTCAGTTGGTTGGGTTTCGCTGCCTGGGTGACGTATTCCCAGTTCCGGCCTAATCCGGACCAGGCCCGCATCCTGCGCGAGCAGGACCAACTGCTCAACGAACTGCGTACGTTCGTCAGCAACGAAGTCGACGGATCGCGCTCGGAAGTCGAGCGTGCCCGCGAACTGATCCGCCAGGCCGTGTCCGGCCTGGGTGGCAGCTTCGAAGCGATGAATCGCAAATCGCGTCAGCAAAGCCAGGCACTGGCCCGCATCGTCGACCGCGCCGGCGACGATGGCAGCGCCGGCGTCGACGTCGCCCGCTTCGCCCAGCATGCCAGCTCCCGCATGGAGCAGTTGGTGGAAGCGCTGGAACAGGTGAGCGGCCAGAGCACCAATACCGTCCATCACATCGACGAGATGGCTCAGCATCTGGATGGCATCTTCGCGCTGCTGGAAGATGTCAAGTCGATCGCCGACCAGACCAACCTGCTGGCCCTGAACGCCGCCATCGAAGCAGCGCGTGCCGGTGAAGCCGGTCGCGGCTTCGCCGTGGTTGCCGACGAAGTGCGCAACCTGTCCGAGCGTTCCACCACCTTCAACGAGCAGATCCGCAAGCTGGCACACAGCTCCAAGGAATCGATCGCCAAGGTGCGTGAAACGGTCTCGCAGCTGGCATCGCGCCATATGGACCGCTCCCGCGAGGCGCGCCATGAATCGGCCGCCATGCTGGAGAACGTCGCCCAGATCAACGCCTCGTTGGGCGATGGCATGCGCGAGATCTCCGAATGCGCACGCTCGATCGATGGCAGCGTGGCAGAAGCGGTGCGTGCCCTGCAGTTCGAGGACATCGCCACCCAGACGCTCAGTGGCATCCACACCCACCTGGATCGCCTGACCGCGATCAACCGCGAAGCGGTGGCGCTGCAGGAACTGCTGCATCGCAATGGCGGCGTGTACGACAGCGACCTGGTCGCCGCGCTGGCCAAGGTGTCCAACCGCCTGCGCGACATGCGCGTGGAGTGGGAACGCCCGCCGCACAAGCCGGTGGCACAGCAGGGCATGGGCGCCGGCACGGTCGAGTTGTTCTGAGACCGATGCCGCCACGCAGCTGCTGATTCCGACATTCCCCGGCCTTCCGGGGATTTGTCGTTCCGTTACGACCTGGTGTTCCGCCCATGACACTTCTTGCCCCGACCATCGACGCCCCTACCGCCGCACTGCAGGCCGCTGCCCTGGCAGCCGCACAGGCCGAGCGCATCGCGCAAAGCGATTCGGCCAGGCCTGCACTGCGACGTGTGCGCATACCGGCCGCGCTGGAACGGCTGGAAAGCAGCGCACGCGCAGAGCTGCTGGCATTGATCAACCCGCGCCGCGCATGCAGCGAAGAGGAGCTGTTGTTCGCCACGGTGGCCTGGGATTTGGGTCTGGATGGTGCCGCGGTCAGCGGATCGGCGCGGTAAGCCCAGCGCCGTACAGCGGGGCGTGCCTCGGCAGGCGCCCCGCTGGTTGTCTCCACTGCCCGAGAGTGATGCGATTGCGCCACGCCTTGCCGCCAAGGTGGTTCTGCATCATGCCGTACCGATAAGCAGTGCCCTGCGCGCGCGGCACTGATCGACTGCAGCGTCAAGGTGAGCTCTCCCCTGCCCGTCTGCTCAGCGATTCTTATGACTGACGTGAGTCTTCGATCGGTACGGCAATATTGGAATGAGCATGTGCAAGGGAATTGCGCGTCTGCTACGTGGCTGCAGAACTCCTTCTCTCTATTGCGGTGCACACTCGAAGTGCGTCTTTGCCGCCTGAGCGACCCGAATCAGTCCAGCGGTGGACGTGGCCCCGTCGGTTGCAGCGACGCTGATTCGTAGTTTGGCTTCGGGGTCCTTGCGCGCCTCATCGCAGGACAGATGCAACTACACCCTGTAGAGCTCATGCGACATCCATGCCGTTCGAGGTACCGCAACGCTGGGCGGGCAGCGACTATCGAGATGGTCGGTGCGCGATGTGCGTGGCATCGATCCCTGCTTTTCACTTATCGACCAGCCAACTCTCCGGTGCGATGCCTCGCCCAGTGCGGGACCGCCGGCGCGGCATGGATGCGGCCATTGAGCTTCAATAGATGGGCCACACCGGGTCCCGCGCGCGGTGAGGCCAAGCGCCGCCTTCGACGCTAGTACGTTGTTGATGGTCCTGCAGCTAGCGTCAGCTTGGGCGTCGTTGATGCCGCCACAAACCATGTGTGGACGCCCTCATGGTTTGCCCCGTCGCTGGTGAGGCGCTGCGTGCTCGACCCAACAAGTGATGAGCGGCATTCGAACGCCGCTACGGCTCGCCAGCTCTGATGTCTTCAAGCCATTGGGCAGTACACACCGACGACTTGCACGACGACTGCGCTGCGGCTCAAAGCACGCAACGCTGCACACTGCGTCAGTTGGCGATGACCAGACGCGCGCCCAACCGGATGCCGGCGTCGGCTTCGCGCAACCACTGCGCCATGTCGCGTGGCGACAACGGACGTGAGTAGAAATAGCCCTGGATTTCGTCGCAGCCCTGCTGGCGCAGCAACGCATCTTCCTGCACGGTTTCAACGCCTTCTGCGACCACCTGCATGCCCAGGGCATGCCCCAGATGCACGATGGCTTGGGTGACTTCGGCCGTATTGGCGTCGTCGAGCATGCCTTGCACGAAGCTGCGGTCGATCTTCAAACGCTGCACCGGGAACCGGTTGAGGTAATGCAGATTCGAGAAGCCGGTACCGAAGTCGTCCACCGCCAGCAACACGCCATTCTGTTCGAACAATTCGAAGCAGCGGCGTAGCGAATCGGAGTCGCGAATCAGGGCAGATTCGGTCAGCTCCAGCTCCAGGCGCGACGGCGGCCAGCCATTGTCGCGGCAGATTTCCAGCACGCGCTCGGCAAAACCGCGCTCGCGCAATTGCACGGCAGACACATTCACCGCAACGCGGCTGAAATGCAGGCCGGCACGATCCCAGACCACGGCCTGACGGCACGCTTCGCCGATGACCCACTCGCCCAGACGCACGATCTCGCCGCATTCTTCGGCAATCGGGATGAATTCGACCGGGCTGCAGGGACCATGGCCAGGGCGATTCCAGCGCATCAGCGCTTCGATCGCCGGCGATGCATCGTCCACGGTGTTGACCAGCGGCTGATAGACCAGCGTGAATTCTTCGCGGTCGAGCGCGCCTTGCAGCGCATGCTCCAGCTCCAGGCGGCGCTGCGCCCGCAGCAGCACGTCCTGGCTGTAGTAATGGTACGTATTGCGCCCGGACTCCTTGGCTGCGTACATCGCCGCGTCGGCGGCGCGCAGCAGGCTGTCGAAATCCGATAGCCCTTCGCCCTGCAGCGCGATGCCGATGCTGGCGCCGAGCTTGAGGGTGACGTGCTCCTTGCGTAGCGGCTCGCCGAGCGCAGCAATCAGTTTGCGCGCCACGTGGCCGGCATCTTCGGGCTCGGACATATCGCGCAGCAGCACGATGAATTCGTCGTCGCTGAAGCGGCCGAACAGGTCGCTATTACGCAGATGCTGATGCAGGCGCGCCGAGGCAAGCTTGAGCAGGTTGTCGCCGGTGGCATGGCCAAACGAATCGTTGATGCTTTTGAAGCCATCCAGATCGATCAACAGCATCGCCAGTGTCTGGCCGCGCTCGTTCGCTTCGCGAATGGCGTTTTCTGCCTGCTCGCGCAACAGGAAGCGGTTCGGCAAACCGGTCAGGCGGTCGTAATGGGCAAGCAGCTCGATGCGCTCGTTGGCTTCGCGTTCGCGGGTGATATCGCGGAACAAGGCAACAAACCGCGGCGGCAAGCCCTCACGACGATCCAGCTCGATCAGTACCTGCACCCAGACACGCTGGCCGGAGTTGCGATAGAAACACAGCTCCAGCTGTTCGGGCAGTCCGCCATCGGAGATCCGCAGCAGCGCCGCCTCGAAGGCGTCGCGCGAATCCTGCGTATACAGCGACAGCGCCTGCTCCAGGGTGATGTTTTCCTTGCGCAGGCCGTGAATGCGATAGCACTCCTCGGTCCATTGCATGCGCCGGGTGTCGACCTCGATCTCGCAGCCGCCGATCTTGCCCAGCGCGGACACGCGATTGAGCAATTCGGTGCGCCAACGGATCAGCGCGTCGGTCTGGCGTTGTTCGGTGACGTTCTGCAGCTGGCCAAGCACGCGCACCATGCTGCCGTCGCCATCGAACACCGGCTGTGCCCACACCCGCAGATGATGCGGGTTGGCACCGAGCAGGCCGTTGATTTCCAGTTCGAAATGCACCGGCATGCCTTCGTGCTTGATCTTGCGCCAGGCGCTGCGCAGTTGCGCGACCGAAGGCCCAGCCAGCAGGCGCAGGATGTCGCGGATGCCTTGCAGACGAACATGGGTCATGCCCAGTTGTTGCAGGAAATCCTGCGACACCCACAGGGCATCGTGATGCGAATCCCAGCTCCAGCTCCCCATGCTGGCGATGCGCTGTGCTTCTTCGAGCTGTGCCTGCTGATCGCGCAGCTGCTGCTCGAGCAATTTTTGATGGTGCACGTCGGTATGCGTGCCGACCATGCGCAATGGACGTCCGTCCGCGGTCCGCGATACCACGCGGCCGCGATCCAAGATCCAGCGCCACTGGCCGTCGTGCTGGCGCAGCCGGAATTCGGCCACATAGGTATCGGTGCGGCCTTCCAGATGCGCCTGCACCGCCGCGCTGACATGCGCGTGGTCTTCCGGATGAATCAGCCCGGACAAGGCAGTGAGATTGTTCGGCAGCGGCTGCTCGGAATAACCGAGCATGCGTGTCCAGCGCTCGGAGCGATACACCACATCGGCCGGAATATCCCAATCCCACAAGCCGTGGTCGGCGCTGTCCAGGCCCATCTCCCAGCGACTGGTGCCATCGGCACCCTTCGGTTCTGGAATGCTCAAGGTGAACGCCATGATCTGGCCCTGCTCGTCGCAGACCGCGCGCAGCCAGCCCTCCAGCCGCCCGCCGCCGCTGCCCGGCAACACGCAGGGCGCCATGCCCCCGCTGTCGGCCAGCTGGGCACGGCTGCTTTCCAACACATCGGCGTATGCGCCAAGGGTTGCCGGCAATCCGAGGGATTGCGCAACGCGGTTGGCCGCCAGAGGCTGGCCATGCGCATCCAACAACACCACCGCCGAGGTCAGCGGGTGCTGCAGCATGCTTGCAATGACGCCTGAGTCCACTCTGGAACACTCCGAAGAATCGACCCCGGCCTTCGGGGTCGCAATGGATAACGGCAGTGCCGGCGAATAGTTGAGCCACCTGTTGCGAGCTGGACCGAACCGGCCCGAGTTACGGCTAAGATGGCCGCATCGCCAGCACTCAAGGTCGTCCGCGGATCCATGCAACAGCCCGTCGCCGCGCCCGCATTTTCGTCAGCCCCCGTCTCCTGTCTTCGTCTCGCCGAGCGCCTGCACCAAGGCCTGTGGACCCTGACCGGCCTGTATCTGCTGGTTGGCGTGATCTGGCTGCTGCTGGGCAACCGGTTGCTCTACCTGGCCGGCGCCGCCATGCCGGAGCGCTGGTCTGATGCGAGCTTTCTGGTGCTGTCCAGCATCGTCATCCACCTGGTGCTGCGCCGCTTCACGGGCTTGATCGTGGACGAGTACGCCCAGCTGGCGCAGTCCGAGGCGTTGCTGCAAGCCAAGTTCATGGCACTGCCCAGCCCGGCCTTCATCTACGACCTGGCCACCATGCGCATCCTCGACGCCAATCCGGCGGCGCTGGAATTCTTCGGCTGGGAACGCGACGAGTTCCTGCAGCAGACGCTGCAGGCGATCTGGCCCAATGCCGATGGCGAGCGGCTGGAAGAGATCATTGCGCAGATCCGCAGCAAGGGAGATGCCACCTGCGTGTTGAACGAAGACCTGATGACGCGCAGCGGCACGCGGCATGTCGAGGTGCGGAGCAACCAGCTGCATCTGGCCAGCGGCCCTGCCCGCCTGGTCGTCACCGTTGACCGCAGCGAAGAGCGCCAGGCGCAAGATCTGCGCGACGAGGCACTCGAACGGCTGGAGGAGGCGCAGAGCATCGCGCGGCTGGGCTCCTGGCAACTGGATCGCACGACCGGCCTGGGCCGCTATTCGCCAGCGGTCTACCGCCTGCTGGGGCGCAGCGTACCGATGCATCGTCGCGAGCATCGGCTGGAAGAATTGCTGACCGCCTCCGACAGCGCGACCCAGGCGCGCATCGAACGCATGATCGAAGACATGTGTACCGGTGGCCAGGTGCAGATCGATGTGCTGCTGCCGCTGACCGGTGGCGATTCGCAACCGCGCACGGTGCATCTGCGCGCCGAAAGCGTGACCAGCCCCAGCGGCGTGCGCCATGTGCACGGCACCTTGCAGGATGTGAGCGAACGCGAGCAATCGCGCCGGCTGCTGCGCGAACGCGAGGAGCAGTTTCGCGAACTGGTGCGCGTGCTGCCCGACGGGGTGCTGATTCTCGCCGACGAGCATGTGATGTACGCCAACGCGGCCGGCTCGGCCCAGTTCGGCTTCCAGGGCGAAACCATCCTGGGCGAACCGCTGCAGACCCTGGTGGGCGACAACGACCTGCCGGTGGTGCGCGACTACCTGCGCGCAGGCAGCGATCGCAATGAGCCGGTCTCCAGCGCACGCGCGATGCGTCGTCGCGACGGCAGCACCTTCTACGCAGGTCTGTCGGCCGGCGACATCCGCTATGGCGGACGCAGCTGCAAGTTGCTGGTGGTGCGCGATCTGGGCGAACCCGAGCGCATGCGCGATGCCCTGGCCGAGAGCAATGTCGAGCTGCAGGCGATGGCCAAACGTCTGTTTTCGTTGCAGGAAGATGAGCGGCGCGCCATCTCGCGCGACCTGCATGACGACATTGGGCAAGCGATCACCGCGATGAAGTTGTCCGCGCATGCGGCCCTGGATGAGCCGGACGCGGACGCGCGCCGCGAGGACTTGCTGGAAGTGGTGTCGCTGGCCGATACCACGGTGACCAAGCTGCGCAATCTGTCGATGCTGTTGCGCCCGCCACAACTCGATGCCCTGGGCCTGGAGGCAGCGCTGCGCTGGCAGGCGTCGATGCTGTTCCGCGCCTCGCAAGTGCGGCTGGAGCTGGATATTCAGGCGCTCGACGAACGGCCGGGCAACGAGATCGAACAGGCCTGCTTCCGGATCGCGCAGGAAAGCCTGACCAACGCGTTGCGGCACGCCTGCGCCGGCGAAGTGCACCTGCGTCTGCATTCGATCGACGGCGACAGTTTCCGCCTGGAAGTCAGCGATGACGGCGATGGCTTCGAGCCGGAGGGTCCGCGTGGGCTGGGGCTGATCGTGATGCGTGAGCGTGCGCAAACCGTCGGCGGCACGCTCGCGATAGAATCGGCTCCCGGAGCAGGCACGCGCGTGACGTTGCGCCTGCCCTATCACCCGGTCGGCGAGTCCGTCCACGACGATGGTGGACGTTGAGTCATGTGGAGCCCCGTAATCCCGCCCGGACTGGAAATCGTCAAGCCCACCCGGCTTGGCGCGGGCAATCCCGAATTGCTGCACCTGGTGGATGCGGCCGCGTCCGGCGGTCCGCCGCTGATGATCTTCCACGTCGATATCGATCACTTCGCCTCGATCAACGAGAACATGAGTGGCGAGGTCGGCGACCAGGCGCTGACGCTGGCAGCGCGCAGGCTGCAGGAATTTCTAGGCGCGCGCGGCAAGCTGTGGCGCCACGGCAGCGATGAAATGGTGGTTGTGGCGGTGCGCCGCGACGACACGCCCTTGCCGGAAGATTTTGCCGAGGAAATCCGCCAGCAACTGGAACTGCCGCTGTCGGTGCTGCCGTATACCTTGTTCATGACCGGCAAGGTCGGCATCAGCCTGTGTCCGGAACATTCCACCTCCTTGTCCACGCTGCTGGATTACGCCGAAGAAGCCAGCTACCAGGCCGCGCGCGAAGGCGGCAACACGGTGCGGCTGTACACGCGCAACTCGGCCACCAACGCGCATAGCGAAAGCATCATTGCGCGGCAGATCGTCGATGCGATTCCGCACGGCGAATTGCGCCTGCGCTACCAACCGCTGGTGAGTGCGCGCGATGGCCGCATCGTGGGCATGGAAGCGCTGCTGCGCTGGCAATCGCCCACCCTGGGCATGCTGGTGCCGGAGCGCTTCATGCGTACCGCCGAGCGCCTGGGCGTGATCGTGCAGATCGGCGAATGGGTATTGCAGAACGCGGTGCGCCAGGCGCGGCTGTGGCGCGACCAGGGTTTCGACGATTTCAGCATCGCAGTGAATGTTTCCACGCTGCAGTTGCTGCGCCCGGGCTTCTTCAACGAAGTGATGGCGATGCTGCAGACTGCCGGTGTACCGGCGCAGTTCGTCACGCTGGAGATCAACGAAAGCGCGTTGACCAACAACGTCAACTTCGTCCACGAGACGATGGCCAACCTGCGCAACGAAGGCATCAGCCTGAGCCTGGACAACTTCGGCACCGGCGATTCCAGCCTGAGCGCGCTGGTGCGCTACCCGGTGGACCGGCTCAAGATCGACCGCAGCTTCATCAAGAGCGCACCGGCCGGCAGCCGCGAGGCGGCGATCGCGCGCGCCATCATCGCCATGGGCCACCAGCTCGGCATGACGGTGATTGCCAATGGCGTGGAATCGCAGGCGCAGCTGGGCTTTTTGCGCCGTAACGATTGCGACATCTTCCAGGGCTACCTGTTCGGCGAGCCGATGTCGGCCGAGTCGGCGGGCATGGCACTACGGCGGCGCTACCTGCGCCCGGAATCGTTCGCCGAGAGCCGCCCCGACCGCACGCTCTTGCTGCTGGACGACGAAGAAAACGTGCTGCGCTCGCTGGTGCGCCTGTTCCGCCGCGACGGTTACCGGATTCTGGCGGCCGGCAACGTGCGCGACGCCTTCGACCTGCTGGCCACCAACGATGTACAGGTGATCCTGTCCGACCAGCGCATGAGCGACATGAGCGGCACCGAATTCCTGGGACGGGTCAAGATGCTCTACCCCGACACGGTGCGCCTGGTGCTCTCCGGCTACACCGACCTGGCCACCGTCACCGAGGCCATCAACCGCGGCGCGATCTACCGTTTCCTGACCAAACCCTGGAATGACGACGAACTGCGCGAGCATATTCGCCAGGCGTTCCGCACGCATGATGAGTTGCGTAACGGCCGGGAATAGGGAATCGGGATTGGGGAATCGGTAGAGCAGACCTCTGCGTCTTGTTGCTTCTCAGACACGCAGCCAGATCAAGCGAGCGAAAAGCTGCTTTACCGATTCCCGATTCCCCATTTCCCAACTCCCCATTCCCAGCGCGTCAGCGCTACCGCGGCTGCCGGATCGGTAGCGTGATCCTGAAACTGGCGCCCTGCCCCGGCGTGCTTTCCACGTCGATGCGGCCGTGGTGCTTGTTGATGATGCCGTAGGAAATCGACAGACCCAGGCCGGTGCCGCTGCCGACCGGTTTGGTGGTGAAGAAGGGGTCGAAGATGCGCTGCAGCAGATCCGGGGCAATGCCGGCGCCGCTGTCCTGGAACTGGATCCAGACGTTTTCTGCTTCGTCGCGACCGGTGGTCACGGCGATCGTGCCGCGCTCGACGATGGCCTGGCCGGCATTGAGCAGCATGTTCATGTAGACCTGGTTGAGCTCGGATGGCAGGCACTCCACCAGCGGCAGCTCGGCGTAGTTGCGCTCCAGCGTGACCTTGTACTTGAGCTCGTTCCAGATGATGTTGATGGTGGATTCGAGGCCCGCATGCAGGTCGACCATCTTCCACGACTCGGACCGGTCCGAGTACGAGAAGTCCTTGAGGTCGCGCACGATGCGGGTCACCCGCTCGATGCCTTCGCGCGATTCGGCCATCAGTTGCGGCAGATCGCGGCTGATGAAGTCGATGTCGGCGCGGTTGCGGATCTCGTCGATTTCCGGAATCAGCGCCTTGGGGTCCGGCGCCTGCAGCGCGCGCTCATACGCTTCGATCAGGGTGAACAGGCTGCGCAGATATTCCTGCAGGCTGCCCAAATTGGAGTGCACATAACCGATCGGATTATTGATTTCGTGCGCCACGCCTGCGGCCAACTGGCCGATGGACGCCATTTTTTCCGATTGCAGCAATTTGTCCTGCGCACCGTTCAAGCGCAGATAGGCCTGGCGTAATTCGGCGTGGCGCTGTTGCAGCTCGCGCTCGTAATCCTGCTGGCCTTCGATGTTGTGGAACAGCGCCAGAAAATGCCCGGGCCCGCACTCTTCGTTGTAATACAGGTGCGCAATGACCACCCGGTCGGCGACCGGCAGGCTGCCGGTCCAGCTGCCCTTGCTGCGCGCTTGATTGAGTGCGTCCGATGGCAATACCTGCGAGATGCGCTCGCCCAGATTGCGATCGTCGGTGGGGTCTTCCTTGCACAGGCTCTGGCGTGCGATGGCATTGGCCAGAATCAGCTTTCCGTCTGCGCGGAACAGCAGCAGCCCCTCCATCATCTGGTCGCCGAAGGCGCGCAGGATATCCGGGGACGGCAATAAGGCTTGATTGAGAAAAAACTTGGCGGTCACGGGAGCAGGCGGCGTAGAGGATGCCTCAATATACGCCGAACCATTGACGCTCCGTATTGTCGTTTTGCATTAGCCGGCGGCGCGTCGCAGAGCGAACGGCACCTGCCTGCTCGCCTAAGCCTGCCTCACCATCTGCCACCGGGTGTGCCACGAAACAGCGTGCAACTCAGGCCACGGCCAACGAACGCCCGCCGCGCAGTACGCTCGATTGCCCCTTGGCATCGTAGGACGGCGCACTTTCGGTGCGGCCGAGGTGGCGCAGCGCCCAGTTCACTTCGCGGCGCCGGCGTGCCAGCAGCGCACCATTGGCGCGATTGGCTTCGGCCAGCTCACGCAGCCGCTCTTCTTCGCCTGCAGGCATCGCCGCTTCCAGCGCTTGCAGCGCCGAGAGCTTGTCCTGCGTGTGTCGCATCAGCCCGTCGATGTCGTTCTCGAGTAATGCCTGGCGTTCGCCGGCCAGCGCATCGCTGAGACGTTGCAGGAACTCGTTCACGTTCATCCTTTCAGTCGGGGATCAACCCGCCAGTTGCTGATTCAGATCCATCATGCGGCTGGCGATGGCGTCCGGGTTGATGGAATAGCTGCCGTTCTGCAATGCATCCTTCACCGCCTGGACGCGACCGGTGTCGATCGCCGAGGACTGCGAAAGCTCGCGCTGCAGGTTCTGCAGGTTGGTGGCTTCGCCGGTCAACTTGACGCTGTCGGTCGGCGGGGTTGCGGCAACCGGGGACGCGCGATCTTCGCCGGCCGAAGCGATCTTGCTGCTGGTGGCCGTGGTGCGAAGGGTGGCAGCGGTCGGTAGATTGCCTTCGATTTTCTGGGTCATGTCAGGAACTCCTCTACAGGTCGTAGGGGATAACGGCACCCAGAAAAAAAACTTTATAGAAATTTTTTACCTGGAGACCACAACGGTTCCGCTCGCTTCAACGATGCCCTGCACCACCCGGCGCGAGGACGAATTTTCCACCGACACGCGCTCGTTTTCGCCGGCGTCCGACAGGGCGCGCCCAGTCATGCGCACCTCCAGCCCGCCATTGCGCGAGACCAGCGGCACGGTGTCGCCGCGCCGGACCAGCCGCTGCGTGACCAGATCGTTGGCCGAAAGCAGCGAGCCGGCCGGAAGGATGCGACGGGCGGTCTTGCCCACGGCAGCGACCGGGTCGGCCAGCACCGCGCCGACGATGCGCGCGGCGTCACGCTTCTCGATACTGATATCGGCCAGCGAGATGGTTTCTCCAGCGCCGATGCCGCGCCGCAAGACCAGCACGTCCTGGTTGCGACGCACCTTCAATGGCACGAACAAGCGCCAGCCGGCAGGCTGCGGGCAGGCCACTTCCACCGTATTGGTGCCGGTGGGCTGCGCCTGCAGCGCGACCGGACACGCCGGCATGCGCAGGCCCGGATCGAGCGTGGCCTCGGCTTCGGCGTCCGGGCCAACGGTCGCCAGCGCCGCAGCACGGATGGAATCGACGGACTGATAGCTCTGGGCCCAGGCCGGAGCGGCAGCCAACAAGATGACAAGCAGGAGCAGGCGCATGGGACCGGATCCGGAAGAAGACGGGAGCTGTGATGCAAGGGGTGTGCCTGTTTGGGAATCGGGAATCGGGAATCGGGAATCGGGAATCGGGAATCGGGAATCGGGAATCGGGAATCGGGAAGCGGGAATCGGGAAGCGGGAAGCGGGAAGCGGGAAGCGGTCGGGGGGACTGGGTCTGGGTCGGCCTTCGTTGCTGCTGTGCGATTTGCTTAGCGAACACCGTAAGGACGTCAGAGCACGGCCCTTCGCCTCGGGCTCGCTGCGGGAAGTCCTAATGCCTTTGCGATTCCCCATTCCCCATTCCCGACAGCGCCCCACGCCAACCGTAAAACCACTCAAGTTTTCCAAGGGCGCTGTCGATATCTGCCCCATGACCCACGATCTGCTCAACCGCATCGACCAGCGCACCCGACTGGCTGGCCACAATCGACTGGCCCTGCTGCTGTTCCGGCTGGGCGGACGCCAGCTTTTTGGCGTCAACGTCTTCAAGGTGCAGGAAGTGCTGCGCCGGCCGGAACTGTTCCAGGTGCCTGGCTTGCCGACCGAGTTCGCCGGCGTGGCCGACGTGCGCGGGCGCTCGGTGCCGGTGCTGGATCTGGGCCTGGCCATCGGCCACCCGGAACGCGACTCGCATTCGGAAAACGGTCCCGGCTATCTGGTCGTTGCCGAGTTCAACCGCTCGGTCCAGGGCTTCTTGGTCAGCGGAGTGGAGCGCATCGTCAATATCGCGGTGGAAGATATCCACCCGCCGCCGGAACTGGGCGCCGAAGCCACTTATTTGACGGCGGTGACGCGCTTCCAGGGCGAACTGATCCAGGTCATCGACGTGGAGAGCGTGCTGGCCGATATCGCCAAGGTCAGCAAGGACGTGCAACTGGATCCCTCGCTGCAGCTGGTGGCCTACGACCGCCAGTTCCAGGTGCTGGTGGTGGACGATTCGCGCGTGGCGCGCCAGCAGATCCGCAGCGTGCTCGACCAGTTGGGCGTTTCGGCGACCCTGCTGTCGGACGGCCGCCAGGCGCTGGACCACCTGCTGCAGGTGGCTGCCTCGGGCGAAAACCCGGCCGACCGCTACGCCATGGTGATCTCCGACATCGAGATGCCGGCAATGGACGGTTATACGCTGACGACGGAAATCCGGCGCACCCCGGGCCTGCAAGGCCTGTATGTGCTGTTGCACACCTCCTTGTCGGGCGTGTTCAACAACGCCATGGTCGAGCAGGTGGGCGCGAACGCCTTCGTGGCCAAGTACAGCGCCCATGAACTGGCCGACTATGTGCTGGCCCGCCTGAAAGTGGTCGCCGAAGCGGCCTGATCATACGTTCGGGCCGTGCAGTCGCTGAGCCGCGGGCGGACATCTCCCGCGCCTGTTCCCCGCACAAGGGCGCCTGGTGGCGGAATTGCGGCGGCGTGAGCCCCCCTCGCTAGGTCCTGATTCCTGCCAGACAGTCTGGTCGGCCTGCAAATTGCCCAGCTAACACCTGCAGCTTCCTAGCGGGCGACCTACGTCGCGATCTCTGCCTGCCAAGCCCGTTTTTCCGCTGGTTCGGGTGCTCTCCCGGCGCGGCCCCTGCCCCCCCTCGATTTGGCACAAACATTGCTTCCTCCCTGGCAACACTTCGCGGGAGAGCACCGTGTCCAGTCCCTTCTCTTCGTTCCTCGGCGTCCATGGCGACGCGTTGACGCTGCGCGAGCAGCGCATGAAGCTCATTGCCAGCAACCTGAGCAATGTGGACACGCCCGGCTACAAGGCCAAGGACCTGAACTTCGAGGCGGCGCTGAAGTCGGCGCAGGGCGAGCAGGATGGCGGTCTGCTGCAGACCACCGACGCCAAGCATTACGAAGTAGGCGGCGGCGCCGGGCTCAACCCCTTCCAGTTCACCCGCGAAGCCGATCAGCCCAGCCTTGACGGCAATACCGTCGATCCCGATGCCGAACGCGCCGCCTACGGCCGCGCCGCGCTGGAATACCGCGCGTCGCTGAGCTTCCTCGAATCCAAGGTGCGCTCGATGCTCACCGCGATCACGGGCCAATAAGTCATGAGCAATCTTCCCATCTTCGATGTGGCCGGCTCGGCCCTGCACGCGCAGTCGGTGCGCCTGAGCACCATCGCGTCCAATCTGGCCAATGCCGATTCGGTCGCAGGCTCGGCCGAGGCCACTTACAAGCCGATCGAGCCGATCTTCCAGGCCCAGCAAAGCCGCCAGGACCCCAGCCTGACCTCGGTGAACGTCAAAGAGATCACCACCACCAATGCGCCGCCGATCCGCCGCTACGAACCCGGCCACCCGCTGGCTGACGCCGAGGGCTATGTGTTCTCGCCCGACGTGGACCCGGTCTCGCAGATGGTCAACATGATTTCCGCCTCGCGCAATTACCAGGCAGGCGTGGAAATGCTCAATACCGCCAAGGAACTGGCGCTCGCGACCCTCACCATGGGTCGCTGACCCTTCCTAGCTGACCCTCACCAACGGAACACTCCACATGAGCACGATCGGCAGCGATCTCTACAAAAGCCTTGGCCTGAGTACCAGCAGCACCGTCGCCAAGAAGGAGGATGCACTCGGCCAGGCCGACTTCCTCAAATTGATGACCGAACAGCTACAGCATCAAGACCCGCTCAAACCGATGGAAAACAGCGCGTTTCTCGGGCAATTGGCGCAGTTTTCCACCGTGCAGGGCATTGGCGACCTCAATACCAAGGTCAGCAACTTCTCCGACTCGATGAACAGCGACCAGGTGCTCAAGGGCGCAGCGCTGGTTGGCCACAACGTGCTGGTGCCCTCGGCGCAGGTCGCGATCGATGCCACCGGCTCGGCCAAGGGCGTGGTCGCCGCGACCTCGGCCGGTTTCGTCAATTTCGAAATCACCGACGCCAACGGCACCTTCGTCAAACAGATCAGCGTGCCGGCCAGCGCTGCCGGCGAGGTGTCGTTTGACTGGGATGGCACCGACGCAAACGGCAATCGCATGGCGGCCGGCAAGTACGGCGTGACTGCCACCCAGACCGACACCGCCGGCTCCAAAAGCAAGTTGTCTACCTATGTCCAGGCACCGGTGGACAGCGTCACGATCGGCTCGGACGGTCTGTATCTCAACCTGACCGGGCTAGGCACTTCCCCGCTCGCCAACGTGCTCCGCGTCAGCTGAGCCGGCAACCAACACCTAAAGGAACTCGTCCATGGGCTTCAATACCTCTTTGTCCGGCATCAACGCAGCCAATGCCGATCTGAACGTCACCTCCAACAACATCGCCAACGTCAACACGACCGGGTTCAAGGAATCGCGCGCCGAGTTTGCCGACATGTTCCAGAGCACCAGCTACGGCCTGTCGCGCAATGCGGTCGGTTCGGGCGTGCGCGTCAGCAACGTGGCCCAGCAGTTCTCGCAGGGCAATATCGACCCGACCGGACGCAGCCTGGACCTGGCGGTCTCCGGCGAAGGCTTCTTCACCGTCTCGTCCAACGGCGCCAAGATGTATACCCGCGCCGGCAATTTCCAGACCGATGCCAACGGCTATGTGGTCAACCCGCAGGGCGCACGCCTGCAGGTATTCGCACCCAACCCCAGCGGCAACGGTTTCGACGTGGGCCGCCTGTCGGACCTGCAGTTGCTGACCACCGACAGCCCGCCGAAATCCACCTCCACGGTCAACCTGGCCTTCACCCTGCCCGGCAATGCCACCGCGCCGACGGTGACCCCGTTCAATCCGGCCGACGACAAGACCTATAGCCACTCCACCGGCGGCATCAATGTCTACGACTCGCTGGGCGTCAGCCATGTGCAGACCTCCTACTTCGTCAAGACCGCCAACCCCAACGAGTGGCAGGTCTACAACTACGTGGACGGCGCTGCGGTCGGCGCCCCGACCACCCTGCAGTTCTCCGATACCGGCGCGCTGACCACCCCGGCCAACGGCATCATCGCGATGGACCCGTTCACCCCGAGCACCGGCGCAGGCGTGCTGAACATGCAGCTCAACGTCACTGGCTCCACCCAGTACGGCGAAGCCTTCGCCCTGCGCGACACGCGCCAGGACGGCTACGCCAGCGGCAAGCTCAACGAAATCAGCATCGACACCAGCGGCGTGGTGTTCGCACGCTATTCCAACGGCGCCGACAAACCGCTGGGCCAGGTCGCGCTGAGCAGCTTCGTCAACCCGCAGGGCCTGCAGTCGCAGGGCAACAACATGTGGGCCGAGAGCTACACCTCCGGTGCCGCCCGCACCGGCGCGCCGGACACCTCGGACCTGGGCCAGATCGAATCCGGCTCGCTGGAAGCCTCCACGGTGGACCTGACCGAGCAGCTGGTGAACATGATCGTGGCCCAGCGCAACTTCCAGGCCAACTCGCAGATGATCTCGACCCAGGACCAGGTCACTCAAACGATCATCAATATTCGTTAAAAGCCGGGCATGGGGAATGGGGAGTAGGGAATCGTAAGAGCCGGCGTCGCGCGTCACCGATGCCGGTCTTCCCCTACCCTCCCAGCCCCCGCAATCCCGCTTTTGCGATTCCCGATTCTCCATTCCCGATTCCCGGTGTCCCATGGATAAAGCCCTCTACGTCGCGATGACCGGTGCCCGCGCCTCCCTGCAGGCGCAAGGCACCGTCTCGCACAATCTCGCCAACGTCGATACGGTGGGATTCAAGGCCGCGCTGGCCAACACCGAGGCGTTCAAGATCCAGGGCAAGGGCTATCCGTCGCGGATCGATGCGCTGCATGTGGACCAGGGCTTCGATCGTAGCCAGGGCCATCAGAAGGTCACCGGCAACCCGTTGGACGTGTCGCTGCAGCAGGACCGCTGGTTGGCGGTGCAGTCGCCCGACGGCAGCGAGGCCTACACCCGCAACGGCGAATTGGCGCTTACCGCCAATGGCCAACTGGTTACCGCCAACGGGCATGCGGTGCTGGACGAAGGCGGCAACCCGATGACGATCCCGCCGCACCAGGCGATGGAGATCGGCAGCGACGGCAGTATTTCGATCATTCCGCAGGGCGAAGGCCCGCAGACCATGGCCATCGTCGGCAAGATGAAGGTGGTGGATGCGCCCGCCGACCGTTTGACGCGGCGCCCCGACGGGCTGATGCGCAACACCAGCACCGACCCGGCGCAGGCATTTGCGGTAGCCACCGGCAAGACCATCAACAGCGGCATGCTGGAAGGCAGCAACGTGGACGCGGCCGGCGCACTGGTGGAAATGATCCAGCTGCAACGGCAGTTCGAAATGCAGGTCAAGATCATCAAGAACGGCGACGACAACGCGCAATCGGCCAATTCGCTGTTGCGGGTGAGCGGCTAAGCGCAGCTCATGCGGGCTGCGCCTTCGTGCCAGCCAGCGCTGTTGGCAATCGAAAGCCAGCTTGGCAGGTTTTCTGCAGAGCGAATGATCTGGGCTTACGCTGCAGACGAGCTGATCTTCGCCCTCGCTGCAGGGCCCTTGCCCCCGCCCACCATCGCCAGACACGCGGCAAGTAGGTCCCTACAAGCTCAATGGCTGCATCCAAGCCGCCAAGGGTCCCACGACGGTGGGCGGGCAAGGACCAGTCAGTTGGTCGATGGGTCGAGCTTTCAACAAAGCAGTAGGCAAACCGTGCAACGCGGTGTCTTCGTTCTTCGGTAGAACCACCAGCCAACTGTCTGGTGCGGTGCCCTTGCTGCTTGCGGGACCGTTGGCGGCATGGATGCCGCCATCGCGCCCCCATGGATGGGTTCACGGTGTGTCCCGCAAACGGTGAGGGCACCGCGCCCTCGACAGACCCAGCTTTTGCCTCAAGCCCGGACCAAGCTCAAGCAAGACACGGCCAACAACGCACCCGCTTGCCGCCAAGCGCGCGTCCGCCCCTGATCGGGCGCGCAACCGGCAACAGATTTCAAAGCGGATCCATGCCCAGCCCCACCGCTGCCGCTGACACCTGCTCCCAGCTGCCGCCCCTGCCCTACGCGCCCGCAGCAACCCCACTCCACGTGACCCACCGCACACCCGGCAGAAATTCGACGCGGGTTTGGCACGGCACGTGCATATACCCAGCCGTGCCCGGAACACATCCCCGGGTCTAACGAGGAATCGGGTCATGAATCAGGCTTTGTGGGTCGCCAAAACCGGACTGGATGCGCAGCAGACGCGCATGTCGGTCATTTCCAACAACCTGGCCAATACCAATACCACCGGCTTCAAGCGCGACCGTGCCGCGTTCGAAGACCTGTTGTACCAACAGGTGCGTGCGCCCGGCGGCTCGACCTCCGCGCAGACGCAGCTGCCGACCGGCCTGCAACTGGGTACCGGCGTGCGCGTGGTGTCCACGTTCAAGGGCTTCGACCAGGGCAGCCAGCAGCAGACCGGCCGCGCGCTGGACGTGATGGTCAACGGCCGCGGCTTCTTCGAAGTGCAGATGCCCGATGGCACCTCCGCCTATACCCGCGACGGCACCTTCCAGATCAATGCCCAGGGCGAACTGGTCACCAATAGCGGCTACCCGCTGCAGCCCGGCATCCAGGTGCCGGAAGGCGCGCAGTCGCTGACCATCGGCAACGACGGCACTATCAGCGTGACCCTCGCCGGCCAGGCCGCCGCGCAGGAAATCGGCGCACTGACGCTGACCGACTTCATCAACCCCTCGGGCCTGCAGGCCAAGGGCGAGAACCTGTTCGTCGAAACCACCGCTTCGGGCCCCGCGCAAAACGGCACCCCCGGCCTCAACGGCCTGGGTACCACCGTGCAGGGCGCACTGGAAGGCAGCAACGTCAATACGGTGGAAGAGCTGGTGAGCATGATCGAGACGCAGCGCGCCTACGAAATGAATGCCAAGGCCATCTCCACCACCGACTCGATGCTCGGTTACTTGAACAACAACGTCTGATCGGCTCGCCGCTCCTCGCCCTCTCAGGAATCAACGCCATGTCACGCCTGCCTTCTCTCTCCCGCCCGTGCCTCGCCATTGCCTGCAGCGCGCTGCTGGGTGGCTGCGTGGCCGCCGGCGATGTACGTCCGTTCGCCGAAATGGCGCCGATTGTGCCGGTCGTGGCACCGGTGGCGCAGCCGACGGCCGGTGCGATCTACGCCGCCGGCCCCGGCCTGAACCTGTATGGCGATCGCCGTGCCCGCGATGTCGGCGATCTGCTGACGGTGAACCTGGTCGAAAGCACCACCGCCTCGTCCACCGCCAACACCAGCATCAGCAAGAAGGACGCCACCACTATGGCCGCGCCGACCTTGCTGGGCGCGCCGCTCACCGTCGGTGGCTTGAACGTGCTTGAGAACAGCACCAGCGGCGACCGCAGCTTTGCCGGCAAGGGCAACACCGCGCAGAGCAACCGCATGCAGGGCAGCGTCACCGTCACCGTGATGCAACGCCTGCCCAACGGCAACCTGGTGATCCAGGGGCAGAAGAACCTGCGCCTGACCCAGGGCGACGAACTGGTGCAGGTGCAAGGCATCGTGCGCGCCGCCGACATCGCCCCGGACAACACCGTGCCCTCCAGCAAGGTGGCCGACGCCCGCATCGCTTACGGCGGCCGCGGCGCAATCGCGCAGTCCAATGCGATGGGCTGGCTGAGCCGCTTCTTCAATTCCCGTCTGTCGCCCTACTGAGCCTGCGACCATGAACCTGTCTTCCCTGCCCTTCCGTCTGCTGGCTGCCGCCGTCGCGCTGTGCGCGATTGCCGCGCCGGCCAGCGCCGAGCGCATCAAGGATCTTGCCCAGGTCGGCGGCGTGCGCGGCAATGCGCTGGTCGGCTACGGCCTGGTGGTTGGCCTGGACGGCAGCGGCGACCGCACCAGCCAGGCGCCCTTTACCGTGCAGAGCCTGAAAAACCTGCTTGGCGAACTGGGCGTCAATGTTCCGGCGAACGTCAACCCGCAGCTGAAAAA
This sequence comes from Xanthomonas citri pv. citri, assembly GCF_000961215.1. NCBI lineage: Bacteria > Pseudomonadati > Pseudomonadota > Gammaproteobacteria > Lysobacterales > Lysobacteraceae > Xanthomonas > Xanthomonas citri. Next base: position 2,301,701 of record NZ_CP008998.1, on the reverse strand, counting down.
CGTCGCGGCCGTGGCCATCCATGCCGAATTGCCGCCGTTCGCCAAACCCGGCCAGCCGATCGACGTCACCGTCTCCTCGATCGCCAATGCCGTCTCGCTGCGCGGCGGCTCGCTGCTGATGGCGCCGCTGAAAGGCGCCGATGGCCAGGTGTATGCGATGGCCCAGGGCAACCTGGTGGTCGGCGGCTTCGGTGCGCAGGGCAAGGACGGCTCGCGCGTCTCGGTCAATGTGCCCAGCGTCGGTCGCATTCCCAACGGGGCCACCGTCGAACGTGCGTTGCCGGACGTGTTCGCCGGCACCGGCGAGATCACCCTCAACCTGCATCAGAACGATTTCACCACCGTCTCGCGCATGGTCGCGGCGATCGACAGCAGCTTCGGCGCCGGCACCGCGCGTGCGGTCGACGGCGTGACCGTGGCGGTGCGCTCGCCGACCGACCCGGGTGCGCGGATCGGCCTGTTGTCGCGACTGGAAAACGTCGAACTCTCCCCTGGCGATGCACCGGCCAAGGTGGTGGTCAATGCACGTACCGGCACCGTGGTCATCGGCCAGCTGGTGCGGGTGATGCCGGCCGCCATCGCGCATGGCTCGCTGACCGTCACCATCAGCGAAAACACCAACGTCAGCCAGCCGGGCGCCTTCAGTGGCGGCCGCACCGCGGTGACCCAGCAATCGACGATTACGGCCACCTCCGAAGGCAGCCGCATGTTCAAGTTCGAAGGCGGCACCACGCTCGATCAGATCGTACGTGCAGTCAACGAAGTGGGCGCCGCGCCCGGCGACCTGGTGGCCATCCTGGAAGCGCTCAAGCAAGCCGGTGCGCTCACCGCGGAGCTAGAGGTGATCTGACATGCGTATCGCAGCCTCGCCCATTGATCTCAACCCGAGCACCAAGGCCGATCCCGCAAAGATCGACAAGGTCTCCCGTCAGCTCGAAGGTCAGTTCGCGCAGATGCTGGTCAAGAGCATGCGCGATGCGAGCTCCGGCGACCCGATGTTTCCGGGCCAGAACCAGATGTTCCGCGAAATGTACGACCAGCAGATGGCCAAGGCGTTGACCGACGGCAAGGGGCTGGGTCTGTCGGCGATGATTTCCAAGCAGCTCAGTGGCGACACGGGCGGCCCGGCCTTGAACACTTCGTTGAACACCGCTGAAGCGGCCAAGGCGTACGCCCTGGTCGCCGGCAAGCGCGATGCCTCGTTGCCGCTGCCCGCCCGCGATGGTGCGGCCACCGGCACCACGACCAGCAGCGTGGCGAAGGCGGCCCTGGGCGCAGGCAACCTGAGCGGCATCGGCATGAGCCAGGTGCTGGATCTGATTGCCGGGCGTACCGGCGCTGGCGAAGCCGGCAGCGACGATGCTGCCGCGCTGAGCTGGCCGTCGGCCAACGATCGCTGGGCCGACGTAGCCGCCAGCGATGCGGCCGATGCCAATGCCGCGGTGAATGCGAGTGCCGCCAGCAGCGCCGCTGCCAGCCTGGGCGAGCGCACGCCGGAAGGCTTTGTCGCCAAGATCTGGACGCATGCGCAAAAAGCCGCGCGCGAACTGGGGGTGGACCCGCGCGCGCTGGTGGCACAGGCCGCATTGGAAACCGGCTGGGGCCGTCGCGGCATCGGCAACGGTGGCGACTCCAACAACCTGTTCGGCATCAAGGCCACCGGCTGGAGCGGCGACAAGGTCACCACCGGCACCCACGAATACGTCAACGGCGTCAAGACCACCGAAACCGCCGATTTCCGCGCCTATGGCTCGGCCGAGGAGAGCTTTGCCGACTACGTGCGGCTGCTGAAGAACAACAGCCGTTACCAGACCGCGCTGCAGGCCGGCACCGATATCAAGGGTTTTGCACGCGGCTTGCAACAAGCCGGGTACGCCACCGATCCGGGCTATGCGGCCAAGATCGCGGCGATCGCCAACGGCCCGACCATCGACCGTGCGGTGGCCGCCATCGGCAACGCGGCGGCCGATCTGTCCAACCGCTATGCCAGTACCGCCGAGCCGGCCGGACTCGGCACCATCCGTCGCTGAGGTAAACGCTCATGTCCATCATGTCCACCGGGACCAGCGCGCTCATCGCCTTCCAACGGGCGTTGTCGACCGTTAGCCATAACGTCGCCAACATCAATACCGAAGGCTATAGCCGCCAACGTGTGGAATTTGCAACGCGCACGCCCACCGACATGGGCTACGCGTTCGTGGGCAATGGCGCCAAGATCACCGATGTGGGCCGGGTGGCCGACCAGTTGGCCATCTCGCGCCTGCTCGACAGCGGCGGCGAACTCTCGCGCCTGCAGCAGCTGTCCTCGCTGTCCAACCGCGTCGACGCGCTGTACTCCAACACCGCCACCAACGTGGCCGGGCTGTGGTCGAATTTCTTCGATTCCACCAGCGCGGTGTCGTCCAACGCCTCTTCCACCGCCGAGCGCCAGAGCATGCTCGACAGCGGCAATTCGCTGGCGACGCGCTTCAAGCAGCTCAACGGGCAGATGGACAGCCTGAGCAACGAAGTCAACAGCGGATTGACCTCCTCGGTGGACGAAGTCAATCGCTTGACGCAGCAGATCGCCAAGCTCAACGGCACCATCGGCAGCAGTGCCCAGGCGGCAGCGCCGGACATGCTGGATCAGCGCGACGCGCTGGTGAGCAAGCTGGTCGGTTTTACCGGCGGTACCGCGGTAATCCAGGATGGCGGCTTCATGAACGTTTTCACCGCCGGCGGCCAACCGCTGGTGGTCGGTACCACCTCTTCCAAACTCACCACCGTTGCCGACCCCTATCAGCCGACCAAGCTGCAGGTGGCGATGCAGACCCAAGGCCAGAACGTCAGCCTCAGCGCCAGTTCGCTGGGCGGCCAGATTGGCGGTCTGCTGGAATTCCGCAGCAGCGTGCTCGAGCCGACCCAGGCCGAACTCGGCCGGCTGGCCGTGGGCATGGCCAGCACCTTCAATGCCGGCCACAGCCAGGGGATGGACTTGTATGGCGCGATGGGCGGCAACTTCTTCAATATCGGTTCGCCCACCGTTGCCGCCAATCCGAGCAATGCCGGCAGCGCATCGCTGAGCGCCAGTTTCAGCAACGTCAGTGCCGTGGACGGCCAGAACGTCACCCTCAGCTTCGACGGCACCAACTGGAAGGCCATCAACGCCAGTACCGGCTCTGCCGTGCCGATGACCGGTACCGGCACCGCCGCCGACCCGTTGGTGCTCAATGGCGTCAGCATGGTGGTGGGCGGCACGCCGGCCAGCGGCGACAAGTTCCTGCTGCAGCCCACCGCCGGGCTGGCTGGCAGCCTGTCGGTCGCCATTACCGATCCCTCGCGCATCGCCGCGGCCACTCCGGTCAAGGCCACCGCCACGGTCGCCAACCTGGGCACCGGCAAGATCAGCGACGTCAAGGTCACCAATGCGCAGAACCCCGCGCTGCTGACCCCTTCGTCGATCGAGTTCATCGACGCCAACCAGTACACCATCGATGGCGCCGGCCCGTTCGCCTATACCGCCGGCCAGACCATCAGCGCCAATGGCTGGAGCTTCGCGCTGGACGGCGCACCCAAGGCCGGCGACACCTTCGGCGTCGGCCCGATGGGCGCCGGCTCCAGCGACAACGGCAATGCCAAATTGCTGGCCAACATCGACGATGCCAAGGCGCTCAGCGGTGGCACGGTGACCCTCAATGGCGCGCTCTCCGGCTTGACCACCTCGGTGGGTTCGGCCGCGCGTGCGGCCAGCTATTCGGCCGATGCGCAAAAGGTCATCAACGACCAGGCGCAGGCCAGCCGCGATTCGATTTCCGGCGTCAACCTCGATGAGGAAGCCGCCAACATGCTGAAACTGCAGCAGGCCTATCAGGCCGCCGCACAGATGATCTCTACCGCCGACACCATCTTCCAAGCCATCCTGGGTGCCGTACGCTGATGACCGACCGTATCTCCACCAGCATGATGTACAGCCAGTCGGTCGCCTCGATGGGCGCCAAGCAGTCGCGGCTGAACCAGCTCGAATCGCAGCTCTCCAGTGGGCAGCGCCTGGTCACCGCCAAGGACGACCCGGTGGCTGCAGGCACGGCGGTCGGCCTGGACCGCGCCCTGGCGGCGATCACGCGCTTCGGCGAAAACGCCAACAACGTGCAGAACCGGCTTGGGCTGCAGGAAAACGCGCTTTCGCAAGCCGGCGACAAAATGGCGCGCGTCACCGAATTGGCGGTGCAGGCCAGCAATTCTTCGCTCAGCCCCGACGATCGCAAGGCGATCGCCTCGGAACTGACTGCGCTGCGCGAGAGCATGGTGAGCCTGGCCAACAGCACCGACGGCACCGGGCGCTACCTGTTCGGCGGCACCGCCGATGGCAGTGCGCCTTTCATCAAGAGCAATGGCAGCGTCACCTACAACGGCGACCAGACCCAGAAGCAGGTCGAAGTGGCGCCGGACACCTTCGTCAGCGACACCCTGCCCGGCAGCGAAATCTTCATGCGCATCCGCACCGGCGACGGCACCGTGGATGCGCACGCCAACGCCGCCAACACGGGGACCGGCTTGCTGCTGGATTTCAGCCGCGATGCCAGCACCGGCAGCTGGAACGGCGGAAGTTACAGCGTGCAGTTCACCGCCGCCGACACCTATGAAGTGCGCGACAGCACCAATACGGTGGTCGGCACCGGCACGTACAAAGAGGGCGAAGACATCAACGCCGCCGGCGTGCGCATGCGCATCAGCGGCGCACCGGCGGTGGGCGACAGTTTCCAGATTGGCGCCTCCGGTACCAAGGATGTGTTCTCCACCATCGACGACCTGGTCGGCGCGCTCAATTCCGACACGCTGACCGCGCCGCAGAAGGCAGCGATGATCAACACGCTGCAGTCGTCGATGCGCGACATCACGCAGGCGTCCTCGAAGATGATCGATGCGCGCGCCTCCGGCGGCGCTCAGTTGTCGGCCATCGACAATGCCAACTCATTGCTCGAATCCAACGAAGTCACCCTCAAGACCAGCCTGTCGTCGATCCGCGACCTGGATTACGCCTCGGCGATCGGGCAGTACCAACTGGAGAAGGCCTCGTTGCAGGCCGCTCAAACGATTTTTCAGCAGATGCAGTCGTCGTCGTTGTTCAACATCATCCGCTGATTTTGCCGCAGAAAACTTGGGCTTTCTTCGCTCCTGCGGGTGCGCACTTGCGCAGGCGGACGGAGTTTATTTTTCGAAGAGTTATACCAACGCTAAAGATTGGCGGGGTGCTGCCGAATAAACCAAACCCCTTGATACGCAACGCTTACGTATTTCGTCCCGACGCAGAAAGACAGTAAAAAATACTGAATTTCGCTAAAGGTTCCCGACGCAACGCCGTTATTCATCTCAGCAGCGGCAACGGCCAACTTGATGGCCCCCCTGCGGAGGCTCCAGGCAAGTCCCCCTTGCCGGAAAAATCGCTTAGGAGAAATCAAAATGGCACAGGTAATCAACACCAACGTAATGTCGCTGAACGCTCAGCGGAACCTCAACACCAGCAGCGCCAGCATGTCGACGAGCATCCAGCGTCTGTCGTCTGGTCTGCGCATCAACAGCGCCAAGGACGACGCCGCGGGTCTGGCGATCTCCGAGCGTTTCACCACGCAGATCCGCGGCCTGGACGTTGCCTCGCGCAACGCCAACGACGGTATCTCGCTGGCCCAGACCGCCGAAGGCGCGATGGTGGAAATCGGCAACAACCTGCAGCGTATTCGTGAGCTGTCGGTGCAGTCGTCCAACGCCACCAACTCGGCCACCGATCGCGAGGCGCTGAACTCGGAAGTCAAGCAGCTGACCTCTGAAATCGACCGCGTTGCCAACCAGACCAACTTCAACGGCACCAAGCTGCTGGACGGTTCGTTCTCCGGCGCGCTGTTCCAGGTCGGCGCCGACGCCGGCCAGACCATCGGCATCAACAGCATCGTCGACGCCAACGTCGATTCGCTGGGCAAGGCCAACTTCGCTGCCGCCGTTTCCGGCGCCGGCGTCACCGGCACCGCCACCGCTTCGGGTTCGATCACCGGCATCTCGCTGGCCTTCAATGACGCAAGCGGCACCGCCAAGACCGTCACCATTGGCGACGTGAAGATCGCCAACGGCGACGACGCAGCGACGATCAACAAGAAGGTCGCATCGGCGATCAACGACAAGCTGGACCAGACCGGCATGTACGCCTCCATCGACACCAGCGGCAACTTGAAGCTGGAATCCTTGAAGGCCGGCCAGGACTTCACCTCCCTGACCATGGGCACCTCCAGCGCTACCGGCGTCACCGTCGGTGCAGGCCTGCAGACTGCCTCGGCCGCCTCCGGCTCCACCGCCGTGACCCTGACCGACCTGGATATTTCCACCTTCGCAGGCTCGCAGCAGGCCCTGGAAATCGTCGACAAGGCGCTGACCGCGGTCAACTCATCGCGCGCCGACATGGGTGCGGTGCAGAACCGCTTCACCTCCACCATCGCCAACCTGAGCGCAACCTCGGAAAACCTGTCTGCCTCGCGTAGCCGTATCCGCGACACCGACTACGCCAAGGAAACCGCCGAACTGACCCGCACGCAGATCCTGCAGCAGGCCGGTACCGCGATGCTGGCCCAGGCCAAGTCGGTTCCGCAGAACGTGCTGAGCCTGCTGCAGTAACTGGCAGTTACCTGCCGCAGCAATGCGGCAGCGCTCCGCAGCAAGTCCAGAGCCCCTCTTCGGAGGGGCTTTTTTGTGGCCGCAGCCCGGCCGCGCCAGCCTTGGACGGATTGTTGACGCGCGCCGCCGATTCGGCAGGCATGGAACTTGCATCGATAGCCGTCGTGCGTGACCCGTCGCTGCCGCTAAAGTCCTCGCGGATGCGGCCGATACCCGTCACGTAATCCCATGCGTCCGTCTGTTTCGGGCGCCCAGACGAGGAATGCAACATGGCATCGGTGATCAGCACTTCTGGCTCCGGATTGGACATCCCTACCGTGGTGTCCACGCTGGTGTCCCGGCAGAAAGACCCCGAGCAGGCACGCATCAACAAGGCCGGCACCGCCGCGACCACGCAGTTGTCGGCGATCAGCCAGATCAAGAGCAGCATGACCACGCTCAAGTCTGCGCTGGACAAGGTGATCAGCAGCGCCGACACGAACGCCTACAAGGCCACGGTGCCAACCGATGCCGGCTTCACCGCCACCACCACCAGCTCGGCGGTGCCGGGCAACTATTCGGTGGAAGTGGTCTCGTTGGCGACCTCGCAGAAACTGGCCTCCGGTGCGTTCACTGCCGATGCCACGGTGGGCAGCGGCACGCTGACCATCGGCTATGGCGATCAGAGCGTCACCGTAGACATCAGCGGCACCGACAAGCTCACCGACATCGCCGCGGCCATCAACAAAGCTGCCGGCGGCAAGGGCGTGACCGCCAGCGTGGTCACCGCCAACGATGGCCAGCACCTGGTCTTCAATGCGGTCGATTCCGGCACCAAGGGCGCACTGACCATCAGCGCCAGCGACCCTAGCCTGAGCAGCCTGAGCTACGGCCCCGGCGTCACCGGCGGGCTGAACCAGACCGTCGCCGCCGCCGACGCGCTGGTACGCGTTGACGGTTTCGAGCGCACGTCCAGCTCCAACACCGTCAGCGACCTCGTGCCCGGCGTGGTGCTCACCCTGACCAAGGCCGCTGAAGGCACCAAGTTCAATCTGGGCGTGGCAGCCGACACCAGCGGCCTCAAGGGCAACCTCACCGCGTTCGCCGCGGCCTACAACACCGCCAACACATTGCTGGCCAAGAGCAGCAGCTACGACGCCACTACCAAGACCGCTTCGGCGCTGACCGGCGATTCGCTGGTGCGCAATCTGCAGCAACAACTGCGCGGCCAGGTCAGCGGCAACGTCAACGAACTCAAGGCCCTGGGCCTGACCATCGACAAGGATGGCGTGATGAGTTTCGACGGCGCCAAGTTCGACACCGCCATCGCGTCGGATGGTGGCGCCGCGGCCGAGGTGTTCGGCAAGGACAGCAAGTTCAGCGGCACCCTGAGCAAGGTGCTGGATAGCAACGTCAATGTCACCAACGGCACGCTGACCCTGCGTTCGGACAGCTTGAACAAGACCATCAAGGGCTATGAGTCGGAGCTGGACGATCTCGATGCGCGCATGGAGAAACTCAGCGACCGCTACACCGCCCAATTCACCGCAATGGAAACCATGATCACCCAGTTGCAGAGCAGCACCAGCTCGCTCAGCAGCCTGCTGACAAGCTGATTTCCGTGATGACGATCCTCAAGTCCTGTCAGGGTATTGCCGATACAAGTAAGGCCTATCGTGATTTCGGCCTTGCCTTCCGGCAGGAGCGTCGTCGCAGGAGCGCAGCGCTCCGGGACCAGCGAAGGTCAGCCCATTGAGGAGTCATCCATGTACGGTTCCAATCGTCAGTATGCCGAGCAATATCGCAAGGTCGGCGTGTCCACCAGCGTGACCGAAGCCGATCCGCACAAGCTGGTCTCGCTGCTGTTTGCCGGTGCTTGCCAGCGCATTCGTCTGGCCCAGGCCTGCCTGGCGCAGGGCGACCAGGCGCGCAAGGGCAAGGCCATTGGCGAGGCGTGCGCGATCGTCGGTCATTTGAACGGCTCGCTCGATCACGAAGCCGGTGGCGAGATCGCTGGTAACCTTTCGGCCCTGTACGACTACGTGATGCAGCGACTGACCGCGGCCAACCTGCACAACGACGAGACCGCGTTGACCGAAGCGCTGGGATTGCTCAGCGAAATCGACTCGGCGTGGAACTCCATCCCCCTCGAACAACGCGGCCTTACCGCCGTTTCGTGAGTCCTGCCATGCATAGCGTGCAAAGCCTTCAAGCAGAAATCGCCGACCTCCGCCTGGCCATGGCGCAAGAGGAATTCGAGGCAATGCCGCAAATGCTGGACAACCACGACCTGCACCTGCGCGAATACGCGCAGCAGGTAGACATCCAGCAGGACCGCGACGCGCTGCAGGCCTTGCTCGCCATGCATCAGGACTTGATGCGGATGATGCGCGAGCGGCAGCGCAAGCTGCTGGAGCTGATCCGCGCACAGCGCACCTCATCGTCGGCCAGCCGCGCCTACGCGCGGGTCGGACGGATCTGATGAGCGCGCTCGGCACACTCGCGCCATCCGCCGATGCCGAACTGTTTGCCGACACGCTCAGTTGCCAATTGCAGTTACCGGCCGGCTTCCGCGCCGGGAGCGATGCAGGCGCGCAAAGCGCCGCAGAAACCCTGTTGCGCAGTCTCGGCCAGGTCGAAGACCTGCGTAGCGAAGAAACCGGCGAAGACCGCGGCGAACTACCGCTGCTGGTGCAGCGCATGGACGCCAAACTGGATTTGATGCTGGCGCTGATCGGCCGCCTGGTGCGCCAGGGCGACAGCGGGCTGAGCCAGGGCATGGTGCATTGGTCGGTACGCGGCATCCGCCTGAGTTGCGCAACCAGCCACCCACCGGGCACAACCGGCAGCGTTTGCCTGCAGCCGTCCGACTGGCTTCCTGAACTTGTACAGCTTCCTGCCACCGTGCTGGCGAACGCGAGCGATGGCCATGATGTCTGGTTGTGGCTGCGGTTTGCACCGCTCGCCCCGGGACTGCAGGACGCCCTGGAACGCCACCTGTTTCGCTTGCACCGCCGTCAGATCGCCGACGCCCGCCGCCAGCGTTGATCCGATGGTTGGCGCGGGGCGCCGGGTCGGCTAAGGTGCCCTTTACTGAAAAAGGTCTCTTCTGCGCCGTGCGAGTCATCATCGTCGACGATCACACCCTTGTCCGTGCCGGCCTGTCCAGGCTGCTGCAAACCTTCGCCGGCATCGATGTCGTGGGCGAAGCCAGCAACGCGCAACAAGCCCTGGACATGACGTCCCTGCACCGGCCCGATCTGGTGCTGATGGACCTGTCTTTGCCCGGCCGCAGCGGCCTGGATGCCATGACCGACGTGCTGCGCGCCGCGCCGCGTACGCATGTGGTGATGATGTCCATGCACGACGACCCGGTGCATGTGCGCGACGCGCTCGATCGCGGCGCCGTCGGCTTCGTGGTCAAGGACGCCGCGCCACTGGAACTAGAGCTGGCGTTGCGCGCTGCCGCCGCTGGCCAGGTGTTCCTGAGCCCGCAGATCTCGTCCAAGATGATTGCGCCGATGCTGGGCCGCGAGAAGCCGGTCGGCATTGCCGCACTGTCGCCGCGTCAGCGCGAGATCCTGCGTGAAATCGGCCGCGGCCAGAGCAACAAGGAAATCGCGGCCGATTTGGGCATCAGCGTCAAGACCGTGGAAACCCACCGCGCCCGCATGATGGAGTCGCTCGGGTGCCGGCGCGCCAACGACTTGGTGCTCCTGGCCGCCAAACATCACAACGAGTTGGTCTGACGCTCCCGCCGGGCACGCGTGGGCCAGCGACGGTTAAAACAGTGACGGGATTCCGGCGGGCATGCTTGAGCCCGCCGGAAACGTCGGGAAGTTCCCGACAGGCTGTCAGGAAAATCACGAGTCACCTCACCCGACTCCCTGATTAGAAACCCGTCGCGTTGTCCTGCAAGATGCATTCCATCGCTGCTGTGTGCAGCGCCCATCGGAAGCGCTTCCATGAAGACGACCATTTCCGCCCAGCTTGGCCAGCAACTGCACCTCACCCCGCAGTTGCTGCAGTCGATCCGTCTGTTGCAGTTGGACGGCATGCAGTTGGAACTGGAAATCCGTCGTGCCCTGGAAACCAATCCGTTGCTGGAGTTGGAAGAGCTGGCCGATAACGGGGACGAGACCGCCACCAACAACGATGGCGCCAGCGATATCGCCGCGTTCGACGAGCTGCCGGAAAGCACGATGTGGGACGTGCAGGGCAGCAGTTGGAACGATGGGGACGACGATCGCATGCAGCGCGTGGCGGCCGGCGAGTCGACCGACCCGCATGTGCGCATCCTGCGCGAGCTGGCGCTGGACCTGGACGAGGCGGCGTTGGGGGCCGCTGCGTTCTGGCTGGAGCAGACCGACGACGCCGGTTATCTGACCGAAGCGCTGTCGACGCTGCAACAGCTGGGCGCCACCCGTCTGGGCATGACCGCGCAGGCGGTGGAAGCGATCCGGCAGCGGTTGCTGCACGGCGACCCGGCCGGTCTGGCCGCCTGCGATCTGCGCGAGTGTCTGCAGGCCCAGTTGAGCGCCCTGCCCGGCCGCGTGCCGGCACGCCATCTGGCTGCGCGCATCCTCGACGGCGATCTGGAGCTGCTGGCCGCGCACGACTACACGGTACTGGCGCGCGCGCACGATGCCGAAGTGGACGATGCGCGCGAAGCGGTGCGGCTGATCCTGTCGCTGCAACCGCGCCCGGGCGACGACCTGCTGCAGGAAAGCAATGCCAGCGTGATCCCGGATGTGCTCGCCTGGCATGCCGACGACAGCTGGCGCGTCGCACTCAACCCGGCCACCACCCATCGCGTCAGCATCAACCCGGTGCACGAACGCGCGCTGGCCGACGCCGGCGAGGCCGCGCAGCCGTTGCGCGACATGCTGCAGGAAGCGCGCTGGCTGACCCGCGGGCTGTCGATGCGCTATGAGACCCTGCTGCGCGCTACGCGCGCCATCGTCGAACGCCAGGCCGCCTTCCTGGCGCGTGGCGAAGAAGCGATGGCACCGCTGACGCTGAAGGAAATCGCCGACGAGATCGGCATGCACGAATCGACTATTTCGCGCATCACCACCGGCAAGTACATCCAGACCCCACGCGGCACCTTCGAGCTCAAGCACTTCTTCGCCGTGCGGCTGGAAGGCGCCAGCGTCTCCGGCCAGGCCGTCAAGGCGATGGTGCGCCGCTTGATCGAAAGCGAGCCGGCCGGCCGGCCGCTGGCCGACGAGGCGATTGCCGGATTGCTGTCGCGGCAAGGCGTTAACATCGCGCGCCGCACCGTGGCCAAATATCGCGAACAACTTGATATCGCACCGGCACGCGAGCGCCGCCGCACCACTAAACCGCTGCTTGCCCGGGCAGGATAAGGACTACTATGAGCAAACTCACCGTGCTGCTGGTCGATGACCACGAGGGCTTCATCAACGCTGCTATGCGTCATTTTCGCAAGGTCGACTGGCTCAATATCGTGGGCAGTGCCGCCAATGGGCTGGAAGCGATCGAGCGCTCTGAGTCGCTGCGCCCCAATGTCGTGCTGATGGACCTGGCCATGCCGGAGATGGGTGGGCTGCAGGCCACGCGTCTGATCAAGACGCAGGACGATCCGCCGTATATTGTCATCGCGAGCCACTTCGACGATGCCGAGCATCGTGAACACGCTCTTCGCGCGGGTGCTGACAATTTTGTCAGCAAGCTGTCCTATATCCAGGAAGTCATGCCAATCCTGGAGGGCCTGACGGAAGGAGCCAGGAATGAGTGAGTCCCGCATTCTGTTGATCGACAGTGACGCCGTGCGCGCCGAGCGCACCGTGTCTCTGCTTGAGTTCATGGACTTCAATCCCCGTTGGGTCACCGACGGCGCCGACATCAATCCTGGCCGTCACCGCCACGATGAGTGGATGGCGGTGATGGTGGGCTCGGCGCAGGACGCCGCACAGGCCGACAAATTCTTCGACTGGCTGGCCGATGCCAAGCTGCCGCCACCGGTGTTGCTGATGGAGGGCAGCCCGAGCGCGTTTGCGCAGACCCACGGCCTGCACGAAGCCAATGTGTGGGCGTTGGACACTCCCCTGCGTCATGCGCAGCTGGAAGCGTTGCTGCGCCGCGCAAGCCTCAAGCGGCTGGACGCCGAGCATCAGGCCGGCGTGCAGCAGGACTCCGGCCCAACCGGCAACAGCGAGGCGGTGACCCGCCTGCGCCGGCTGATCGACCAGGTGGCCGCATTCGACACCACAGTGCTGGTGCTGGGCGAATCCGGCACCGGCAAGGAAGTGGTGGCACGCGCCATCCACCAGCACTCGCCGCGGCGCGACGGGCCGTTCGTGGCGATCAATTGCGGCGCGATCCCGCCGGATCTGCTGGAAAGCGAATTGTTCGGCCACGAAAAAGGCGCCTTCACCGGTGCGCTGACCACCCGCAAGGGTCGCTTCGAGATGGCCGAAGGCGGCACGCTGCTGCTGGACGAAATTGGCGACATGAGCCTGCCGATGCAGGTCAAGTTGTTGCGCGTGCTGCAGGAGCGCAGCTTCGAGCGCGTCGGCGGCGGGCAGACCATCCGCTGCAACGTGCGCGTGATCGCCGCGACCCACCGCAATCTTGAATCGCGCATCAGCGATGGCCAGTTCCGCGAGGACCTGTTCTATCGCCTCAATGTGTTTCCGATCGAAATGCCGGCACTGCGCGAGCGCGTGGACGATCTGGCCATGCTGGTGCAGACCATTGCAGGCCAGCTGGCACGCACCGGTCGCGGCGAAGTGCGCTTTGCCGACGAGGCCCTGCAGGCGCTGCGCAGCTACGATTGGCCAGGCAATGTGCGCGAGCTGACCAACCTGGTCGAGCGCCTGGCGGTGCTGCATCCCGGCGGGCTGGTGCGGGTGCAGGATCTGCCGGCGCGTTATCGCGGCGATTTCGCTTCGGCCATTCCGGTCGAGCTGCCGCCGGAGCCGGAGTTGGTGGCCGCACCGGTGGAGGTCAGCGCACTGCCGAGCAATGTGGTGACGCTGCAACCGAAGACCGCCGATGCCGAGCCGGCGGCGACGTCCAGCCTGCCGGACGACGGCATCGATCTGCGTGGGCATATGGCCAATATCGAGTTGGCGTTGATCAACGAAGCATTGGAGCGCACGCAGGGCGTGGTGGCGCATGCCGCTCAGCTGCTGGGCCTGCGCCGCACCACGTTGGTGGAGAAGCTGCGCAAGTACGGCATCGATCGCGAGCAGACCGAGCTGGCCAACTGAGCCAGCACGCGCTCAGGTTCGGCTCGCTGGCATAGCGCTTGCTTCAGCAGGATCACTCCGTTCGCAGCCGCCGGCTGCGAACGGAATCCCGACCTTCACCAGCACTTGCCGAGGCATTGATGCCCATCCCCGTCACCAGTCCGCTGCTGCCGCCGCTGGAAGAATTTCTGCCCTATCTGGAGCGGATATGGACCAGCCGCATCGTCAGCAACGGTGGCGAGATGCACCATGCACTCGAACGCGCACTGTGCGAGTACCTGGGGGTGCCGCACCTGGCATTGCTGACCAACGGCACTACCGCCCTGATCACCGCGCTGCAGGCGCTGCGCATCACCGGTGAAGTGATCACCACGCCCTACTCGTTCGTTGCCACCGCGCATTCGCTGTTGTGGAAAAGCATCACGCCGGTGTTCGTGGACATCGACCCGGTGACGCTCAACATGGACCCTTCGAAGATCGAAGCGGCCATCACCCCGCAGACCACCGCGATCATGCCGGTGCATTGCTACGGCACTGCCTGCGATACGACAGCCATCACGCGTATCGCCGACATCTACAACCTCAAGGTCATCTACGACGCTGCGCATGCATTCGGTGTGCGCGACGACGGCGGCTCGATCCTGCGCCATGGCGACCTGAGCGTGTTGAGCTTCCATGCGACCAAGGTCTTCAATACCTTCGAAGGCGGCGCGATCGTCTGTCCCGACGAAAGGAGCTACCAGCGCATCGGGCATCTGAAGAACTTCGGCTTCGTCGACGAAACCACGGTGGTGGCACCGGGCATCAATGGCAAGATGAACGAGATCAGCGCGGCGTTCGGCCTGCTGCAGCTGCAGCACATCGACGACGCCATCGCCCAGCGCAGCGCCATCGATGCGCAATACCGCCAACGGTTGAGCGATGTGCGCGGCATCCGCTGCGTTGCGCGGCCCTCACATTCCCGCCCCAATTATGCGTATTTCCCGGTACTGGTGCAGGACGACTACCCGCTGTCGCGCGATGCGCTGTACCAACTGATGCGCGAGCACGGCATTCTGGTGCGGCGCTATTTCTATCCGTTGATCAGCGACTTCCCGATGTACCGTGCTCTGCCCTCGTCGGCGCCGGCATGGTTGCCGGTGGCGCGCTCAGTGGCGGCGCAGGTATTGTGCCTGCCGATTTTTCCTGGCTTGAGTCGCGATCAGGTCGATACCATCGCCGATCTCATCGCCGGCCAACAGGCGACATGACCGTACAACGCTGCACCTGCATTTCAACCTCACATCTCCACAACAGGCACCCAGGCGAGCTCGCATGACCCAGGCAACATTTATCGAGAACTTCCTCTCCGCCACCGACTTCCAGGAGCCGGTGGAGGTCACCATGGACACCGCGCTGGCCGACTTGCCTGAGTGGGATTCGCTGGCTGCGCTGGGCGTGATCGTGATGTTCGATATGGAATACGGCAAGACCATCACCGGCGAAGATCTCAACGCTGCCATCACCGTCGGCGATCTCTACAAACTGACCGAGGCGTAAGCACCATGCCGACCTCCACGCTGCATAACGTCCGCTTTGCCGGTATGGCGACCTGCGTGC
This sequence comes from Xanthomonas citri pv. citri, assembly GCF_000961215.1. NCBI lineage: Bacteria > Pseudomonadati > Pseudomonadota > Gammaproteobacteria > Lysobacterales > Lysobacteraceae > Xanthomonas > Xanthomonas citri. Next base: position 2,286,267 of record NZ_CP008998.1, on the reverse strand, counting down.
CCAAGCGCGTGGTGTCCAATCTCACCGATTGCCGCCCGCAAATCCGCACCGAGCGCGAGCGGCTGGTGCGCAACATCGGCATCGAGACCCGCCGCATGGCCTCTGAATGGCAATGTTTTTCCGATCTGGCCTTCGACGCGACCGAGGTGCTGCTGGAGCGTCTGCAGTGGAAGCGCGAGGAGATCGATGCACTGATCGTGGTGACGCAGTCGCCGGACTATCCGATTCCTGCCACCGCGATCATCCTGCAAGACAGGCTGGGGCTGTCGCATGCCACCGTCGCCTTCGACGTCAACCTGGGCTGCTCGGCCTACCCGTTCGGCATCAACCTGCTCGGCTCGATGATCGCCGCCGGCGGCGTCAAGAAAGGCCTGCTACTGGTCGGCGACCGTAGCGCGAACCTGGAAGACCCGATCTTCTCCGACTCGGGCACTGCCACCGCTTTGGAGTTCAGCGCCGACGCGCCGCCGATGTATTTCGACCTCAATAGCGACGGCAGCGGCTATAAGGCAATCATCTTGCCGGTCGGCGGCCAACGCGAACCGGTTGCCATACAGCATCTGATGCCGTTCCGCGAAGAACCCAACGGCCCGTGGCGACGCGGCACGGATCTGATCCTGGACGGCGTGGCGGTGTTGAGCTTCTCCACTCAGCGCATTCCGCCAGCGGTACAGAAACTGCTCGACTACACCGGCGCTTCCAAGGATGAGATCGACTACTTTGTGTTCCACCAAGCCAACCGCATGATCAACGAGACCATTCGCAAGAAACTCGGCCTGCCGGTGGAAAAAGTGCCTTCGACGCTGCGCGACTTCGGCAACTCGAGCGGCGCCTCGCTGCCGGTGACCATGACCGCGCGCATCAACAAGGAGCTCGAATCCGGGTCCAAGCGCGTGTTGCTGTGCGGCTTCGGCATTGGCTTGTCGTGGGGCAGCTGTCTGCTCGACATCGAAGGGGCCGTTTTTCCGGATCTGATCGAATCGTGAGTATCCCCCCCGACCCTTTCTCGCTTGCCGGCAAGCGCATCCTCGTCACTGGCGCATCCTCGGGTATTGGCCGCCAGATCGCCATTTCCTGCGCCGAGCTCGGTGCCCAGGTGGCAATCAGCGGGCGCGACCGCGCGCGACTGGCCTCGACCCTAGAGGCGTTGGCAGGCGAAGGACACGTGACGATCGCGGCAGACCTTGACCGGCAGGAGGACATCGATCACTTGGTCGCCCACGTTGGCGTGTTGGATGGGATGGCGCACGCGGCTGGCATCTCTCGGCTGGTTCCGCTGCGCCTGGTCAATCGGGCGCATTTGGACGACATGTTCTCCAGCAACACGTTCGCGCCGATGCTGCTGACCCGGGGACTGCTGGCAAAAAAACGCATCGCCGCGCAAGGCTCGCTGGTGTTCGTCGCTTCGGTCGCCTCGCATATCGGGCCGATGGCCAGTAGCGCGTATGCGGCCAGCAAAAGCGCGCTGCTCGGTATGGTGAGATCGCTGGCGCAGGAAGTTGCCAAGAACGGCATCCGCGCCAACTGCATTGCGCCGGGTTACGTGCGCACGCCGCTGCTGGACGGCCTACAAGGCAGCGGCGGCAATATGGAAGGGCTTTTCGAACTGACACCGCTCGGCATGGGCGAGCCGGAGGACGTCGCCTACGCCGTCGCGTTCCTGCTGGCCGATGCAAGTCGCTGGATCACGCGCAACTATTTCGTGGTGGATGGTGGCCTCACCGTGCCGATGGACATCTACGCATGAACACGCCGGCTCACAGTGCGTTTTCGCTCAACGGAAAGACGATCCTGGTGACGGGAGCGTCGTCGGGGCTGGGCCGGCAAATCGCCATCGCCTGCGCACAGCGAGGTGCCCGCATCGTTCTCGCCGGCCGCGACAAAGACCGTCTCGCGCAGACCCAGGCGCAGCTGCAGGGCACGGGCCACGTTAGCGTGCTCGGCGATCTCACGGGTACCGCCGATCGCGAAGCACTGGCTGCTGCAGCGGGTGCGACGTTACATGGTCTGGTGCACTGCGCTGGCATGCAAAAGCATTGCCCGATCCGGCAGTTGACCGAAGCGGCGATGACCGAGATGTACACGGTCAATTTTCTCGCTCCTGTGATGCTGACGCAGCGCCTGCTGCACGCAAATGCCATCGCTTCACAGGGATCGATCGTGTTCATGCTCTCCACTGCCGCACACCTCGGCACGCGCGGCGTAGGGCCATATTCAGCAATGAAGGCGGGCCTCATCGGCATCATCAAATGCCTGGCGCTAGAACAAGCCAAACGCAGGATTCGGGTCAACGGCATTTCTCCATCCGCTGTGGCCACGCCGATGTGGGGCGCAGATCAACTCGATGCGCAGAAGGCACGGCATCCTCTAGGCCTGGGCGAGCCGCAGGACGTGGCCAACGCCGCGATCTATCTGCTAGCCGATGCCAGCCGCTGGGTCACCGGGACTAGCCTGGTGATGGACGGCGGCTCGATCCTATGATCCACCCGGTGTTGATCGTTGGTGCCGGCGGATGGGGGCGCGAGGTCCTGGCGCAGATGCAGGGCGATCCAGCATGCGGAACGCAGTGGTATCCGGTGGGCTTTCTCGACACGCGCCCGCAGATATTGGATGGTCTGGACTGCGATCTGACCATCGTCGGCAGCCCGCTCGCATATCAGCCGCAGGACGAAGAACGCTTCGTCTGCGCGATCGGCGATCCGCATGCGCGCCAGCGCTATGCGCAGCCATTGTTGGAACAAGGCGCGCAGTTCATCCCCATCCTCACCGGCGCGTTTTTGAGCCCGCGTGTGCACATCGGCCAGGGCTGCTTCCTGTGCCACCGCGTGCAGCTCAGCCCCAACGTCTGGCTGGACGACTTTGTCAACGTGCAGGCAAACACCATGCTCGGGCACGATGTCCATGTCGGCGACTACGCGCACATCGGGGCAATGGCCTTCGTCGGCGGCGGCGCGCGCATCGGTAAGCATGCGATCGTGCACCCACACGCCACCATCCTGCCCGGCATCCATATCGGCGACGCTGCAGTGGTCGGTGCCGGTTCGGTCGTGGTCAAGGACGTGCCGGCCGGTGCCAGCGTATTCGGTAACCCTGCGCGGGTCATTTACCACAAGGATTCCTGAGGAAGCCCGCCAATGCGATCGCGAATGCACCCCGGCTACTACCTGTCCACGGACATCTTCGCCCGCGAACAGCGCAAGATCTTCCGCAAGGTATGGCTGTTCGCCGGCCTCAAGACGCTGCTGCCCGATAACAACTGCTTCATCACCCGCAGCCTTGCCGGCATTCCGGTACTGATCCAGAACTTCCAGGGTCGCCTGCGCGCGTTCGAGAACGTCTGCCTGCACCGCAGCGCACTGCTCCAGACAGCGCCGGTGGGAAAGCGGTCGCTGGTCTGCCCTTACCATGCATGGAAGTACGATGCCGACGGTCGGGTCGAGAACATCCCCGAATGCGATGCCGTTTATGGCTTCGGCGAGGAGGAAAGACGCGGCCTCCAACTGCGGGAGTTCGCCTTGCATGAGGTGGGAAACCTGGTGTTCGTCAACCTCGATCCCGACCCGATGCCGATTCAGGATCAGTTTTCGCCTGACTTCATCGCCTTGCTCGAAAGTAGTTCCAACGCCTATGACACCGAGGTCATGGTGACTACCTGGCATGGCCGGTACAACTGGAAGCTGGCCTACGAGAATCTGCGGGACGCGAACCACCCGCGCTTTGTCCACCCCAAGACCCTGGCCAAGAACGTCAGCTTCGTTCCCCAAGTAGACGAGGAACAAGCCAAGGAGTCCATGAAAGCTTTGCAAGACAGCTCACCCGCTGCCTTGAGGCACGAGATGCGCCGCTTCAGTTTCGGCGGCCCGGAAGCACCCATTCCCAACCTTCAACACTTCGGCTGGCACGATAAAGTGGAACGCTGGGGCGAGCAGAATGCCTACTTCAACTGGTTGGCCTTTCCGAACATGCATATCGCCAGTTCCAACGGCGGCTATTCCTTCACGCTGGAACACCACATCCCCGTCGCGCCGGACCGCACCGACCTTGAAATTTATTGGTTTAGCGCACGGAAGAAACAGCCTTATGTTTCTTCCAACCAAGTGCTACTGGCACAGATGCACGGCAGCAGGGTGGTAGTGGGCGAAGACGTTGACATCATGGAGCGGGTGCAGGCGGCCTTGCACACAGACGCGCCCCTGCCAACCCAGGGTGCCTACGAATCCATGAATCGACTGGTCGAACGCTGGTACACGCTGCTGATGGAGACCGAACATGAAATCTAGGTGGATCATCGGCCGCAGCGAATACCTCGACCTGGCCTTTCACGCCTGGAAGCAGGCGCGTCAGGACGAGACGGTCATCAGGATCGAGGTGCCACAAGACTCCGAACATGAATTCGATCTTGGCGTGCTGGATGGATTGAATCCGACCGACGGGGCGATGTTCGTGGCGTTCGACGAACGCTTCGGCAACTTCAAGCGCGTAGAACTGATGCAGGCAGCGATGGAACGCGGCTTCAAGCTGGAGTCCTACATCCACTCCAGCGCAGCTATCGGCACTGACGTAGTCATCGGGCTCAACACATTCGTGGGTGCCCATGCTGTCGTCGGGCACGGGTGCAAGATCGACTACAACACCGTCATCCATGCCGGCGCGCACCTCGGAACGGCATGCCGCATCAAATCGTCATGCTGGATCGAGAATGGTGTGCAAATCGGCGCGGGCGTCGAGATCGGCGGCAATAGCATCCTGCGAACCGGCGCCATCGTGCGCGGAGGCATCAAGGTGGGACGAAGCTGCGAACTTGGGTGGCCGCGTGTCTACTGCGAGGACGTGCCTGCCAAAACCTATTTCGACGCCCGTTACCACAACCCCATTCATACCTTCGGGACATGACGTTCATGAACTCAAGAAATGAGCAGCTTCGCCAACGGATTCTACGTATTGCGGAGCAGGAGCGCCCTGCACTCGAGGATGTCATTGCGCGCCTACCCGCGATCGCCAACCGCCCCGTGTTCCTCGTCGCTCCCGAGTCCCATGTCGGCATGGTGCACGGTCCCCGGGTCGTTGCCGACCTGCACCATGTTGTTGCCGCAATTGATGACCAAAGCATCCATCTGGACCACATCCACGGCGCGCCGCGCTGGAGCAGCCAGGAGTTCCTGGCCAAGGCAGGCCAGTATGCCGATGCAATCGCTATCGATTTCTCTTGCAGTCCGCGCGGACGGGCGTTTGCAAATGACCTGTGCGCAAGCGCGGACATTGAGCAATTGAGCGTTGCGCCTTCCGTGGATCCGCCGATCCCAGGTTTCGAACAGCGCCCCCTGTTTCTGCTTCAGCCGCGCTCGGGCCTTGGCAACATTTATGGCCCACAGATTGTCCAGCGCTCCAGTCATGTCATTGCCGCCATTGATGACGAGCCAAGCGACAGCGATACCGTTCATGGGGTGCCGCGTTGGAGTTCGCGCCAGTTCATCGAACAAGCGGCCCAGCATTCCCAGGCATTGGCCATCGATTTTTCTTACAGCCCCGGAGAGTCGGGCTTGGCCCGCAAGCTCTGCGAACAAGCAGGCATTGAAAGGGTCGGTGCCTGCCTTGCCGTTGCGCACTGCGGGCTTCCCGCCGTATACGAGCCTGCCCAGGTATACCGTCAGCGGACGCTTCTGCGCCTGGACGAATTTCTGCGTATTGCGGATCGACTGGACGACGATCTCAGCGTTTTTACGCTCTACAGCAACCTGTTGTTCCGCCTGACTTACGATTCCAGCTTGCTGCTGGACTGCTGGGCGACGCCGATCAACGAGTACTTTTCAGAATACGCAGACACCAGCACGTTCCAGCTTGGCCAGCGTGAACATTTCTGCGATGGCGGTGCCTTCCAGGGACCCATCGTGCACAAGTTTCTCGAGGCATCCCGCCACTGCTACGAAAGCATCACCGCCTTTGAACCCGATCGCATCAACTTTCAGAAATTGGAGAGCATTGCGAGCGCCCTCCCCCTTCCTCCACACAATTTCAAGGCACTAAAAAAAGCCATCTCCAACGAACAGACAACGCTGCGCTTCGAGGAGACAGGCACCGTCTCCAGCCATGTATCGCCGGATGGCGGAATCTCCGTGGCGACCACACGCCTGGACGACGAATTGGAAAAGCTGACGCTGCTGAAGTTGGACATCGAAGGATTTGAAGCCAGGGCACTGGAAGGCGCATCTCACCTCATCCGTACCCAGCTCCCCCGCATGGCTATTTGTGTCTACCACTACGCCCAGGATTTATTGGATATCGTGGAACAACTGGATAAATTGGTGGAGGGCTATCATTTCCGCCTACGCCAGCACTCTCCCGGCCACTACTACGATCTCGTGTTGTATGCATCCCCCGTCGCCGGTGCCGCACCGCCGCCTTGGGCGGAGTAGGTCCTGGAGAATTCACTACCAGGAAGATAAGGCAATGGTGGAAGGCGCCAAATCGCCTCCACGCCATGATGTAGACCGCTACTGCGTGTCCGGATATTTTTTGCCATGCGCGCTACTGATTCTGCTAAGCCCCTTATGTTTCGAACTACTCATTGAGCTGTGATGCACCAGCCAGAAGATCGCTCCGCCAACTATGCGCTTGTCAGCGTCGTGATGCCTGCCTACAAGCTGCGCTATCTCGATGAAGCGCTTAGGAGCGTAGTTCTGCAGTCTTACCCAAGGCTCGAACTGATCGTCTGCGACGACAGTGCCGATGCGTTGATCGAACAGTGCGTCGCAGGGCATTCGCTGAAATGTCCTTTTCCGATCAGCTATTTCCGCAATCCAGTTCGCCTTGGCGAGCTCGGCAGCAAAATCAAGGGGATTGGCCTGGCGCAGGGCGAGTACATCAAGTTCCTGCATGACGACGATGTGCTGCAGTCCGATTGCATTGCGCAGTTGGTCGAGGCGATCGAGCGCAACCCGGGCACGGCGATGGCATCGTCGCGACGGGTGCGCATCGATGACGACGGGCAGCCGCTGCCGGACATTCTGGCCACCTGCTTCCCGTTTGCCGACGACGTGCTGATCGACGGGCCGGAGCTGGTGTCGTTTCTGGCCGACCACACCATCAATTTCATCGGTGAGCCGAGTTGCGTGCTCGCGCGGCGTGCGGATCTGTTGGCGTTGGGCAACGACCTGATGGCCTTGAACGGCAAGGCCATCCATTGGGTCGGCGATCTGGCGATCTACGTCAAGCTGCTGCGCCACGGCAACCTGGCGATGCTGGCCAGCCCGCTCACGCAGTTTCGGGTCTCCAGTGCGCAGTTCAGTCAAGGGGGGCGCGACCAGCCCGGCATCGGCGATCAGGGGCATGAAGACTTGCGCCAGGGCATCCGCCAGCTCGGCTGGCGACGCGAGAGCGGCGATAACCGGCAGGTGCGCGTGGCCCCGCTCAGTCCGCACAAGGCGCGCGTGTTCAAGCCGGTGGATCTGGTCAATGCGTTGATGCAAAGCGCCGGCATGGCCGAGCGCGTGTCGCCGACGACCTGGCTGGGCGTGCGCCATCCGAGCACGGTGCAACGTGCATTGATCCAGGCGCGCCTGCGGGCGCATTCCGGCGGGCCGCGCATCGCGGTGCTGCTGATCGACCGTCACGGCGATGCCGCAGCGGTCGCTGCAACGCGCGACAGCCTGGAGGCGGTCGCTTGCTATCAACAGCATCGAACCTGGGTCGTCAGCAGCTCGCCGCAGCAGGTTGCCGCGCACGGCGAGCGTGGTGTGCTGATCGAGGCGCACGGCCTGGCAGCAACGCTCAACCGGGTGATCGCCGCACAGGATGCGATCGATTGGGTGCTGCTGGTCGCTGCCGGCACCCTGTTCACCGCCAGCGGGTTGATGATGCTGGCGCTGGAAATGCTGGCGTTACCCGACGACTGCCAAGCCGTCTACGCCGATGAAGTGATGGCGCTGGACAACGGACAGTTGGGGCTGGCGCTGCGGCCGGCGCTGTATCTGGACATGCTGTTGAGCGCACCGGCGACGCTTTCGCGGCACTGGGCGTTCCGGCACCGCGCGCTGTTGGCCGATGGCGGTTTTCCCACCGGGCCCGGCGCGGCATTCGAGCTGGATTACCAGCTCGGCCTGATCGAGCGTTACGGGTTGGCCTGCATCCGTCATATTGCAGAACCCATCCTGATCGCATCGGCCACGCCGCAGCACGACGACGAAGACGAACGCCGGGCGATTGCGCGCCATCTCGCCGAACGCGGTTACGTGGACGCCGTGGTGCACAGCGCCGGTCCCGGCCGGCATGCGGTGGACTACCGCCATGCGCAGCAACCGCTGGTGAGCATCATGGTGCTGGTCGATGGCCGGCTGCTGCAGGTGCAGCGCTGCCTGGAAAGCATTCTTGCCAAGACCAGCTATCCGCATTACGAGGTGTTGCTGCTGGATCGCGGCACCACCGAGCCGGATCTGCATGGCTGGCTGAGCGGCATCGAGAATCTGGGCATGCAGCAGATTCGCGTGCTGCGCTTTGCCGCCGAACCACCGCGTGAGGCGGTATGCAATGCCGCGGTGGAGCACGCATGTGGGGAGGTGGTGTTGTGGCTGGCAGCGGGTGCGGCGGTGATGAAGGCCGATTGGCTGGAGCAATTGCTCAACCACGCGCTGCGCCCGGAGATCGGTGCGGTCGCGGGCAAGCTGCTGCGCGGCGACGGCACCGTGCATCACGCCGGACTGCTACTGGGCCTGGGGGCACCTGCAGCGCGCGCGTTCGAAGGTGCGGCATTCGATGAATCGGGCTATCTGCAGCGTCTGCAACTGGACCAGAACTACAGCGCGTTGAGTGGCGAATGCCTGATGCTGCCGCGCCAGCTGTTTGTGGACGCAGGCGGCTTCGACCTGGAGCCGGCGCTGGCGCAGTGGAGCGATGTCGACCTGTGCCTGCGCTTGCAGCAGGCCGGCTATCTCAATGTCTTCGCGGCACGTGCGCAGCTGTTGATCGATCCGTTCGACACCACGCCCGCCACGTCACTCGACGAGGAAGCGATGTACGCGCGGTGGCTGCCGATGATGGCCAACGACCCAGCCTATAACCCGGGATTTTCGCTGGACCCCGGTGCCGGCTTCGCGCTGGCCGACCCGCGCGCGAGCTGGCGGCCGTTGCAGTCGTGGCGACCGCTGCCGAGCGTGATCGCGTTGCCGGCCGATATCGAAGGCTGCGGCCACTACCGGGTGATCCAGCCACTGCGCGCCTTGCGGGAGGCCGGAATGGCCGAAGGGGTGTTGTTCAACGGCTACCTGGAGATCAGCGAGCTGGCGCGCCAGGATCCGGACGTGGTGATCCTGCAACGCCAGGTCGGCGAAGCGCGGCTGGACGCCATGCGGCGGATGAAGTCGTTGTCGCGCGCGTTCAAGGTGTACGAACTGGACGACTACCTGCCCAATCTGCCGCTGAAGAACGCGCACCGCGAGCACATGCCCAAGGACATCCTGAAGACGGTGCGGCGCGGGCTCAGCATGGTGGACCGTTTCGTGGTGTCCACCCCTGCCCTGGCCGAGGCGTTCGCCGGGTTGCACAGCGATATCCGGGTGGCCGAAAACCGCCTGCCGCCCCATTGGTGGGAACATCTGCCGGCGCGAGGCGAGCGCCAGGGTGGCAAGCCGCGGGTGGGTTGGGCCGGCGGCGCCAGCCATACCGGCGACCTGGAGCTGATCGCCGATGTGGTGCGGGAATTGGCCGACGAAGTGGAATGGGTGTTCATGGGGATGTACCCATTCGCGCTGCGCCAGCACATCCATCACTTCCAGCCCGGCGTGCCGATCGACCGCTACCCGGCCGCGCTGGCAGCATTGGACCTGGATCTGGCGCTGGCACCGGTGGAGCAAAACCTGTTCAACGAGTGCAAGAGCAATCTGCGCTTGCTCGAATATGGGGCCTGCGGGTATCCGGTGATCGCCAGCGACGTGCGCTGCTACCAGGGCAGCCTGCCGGTGACGCTGGTGAAGAACCGCTACCGCGACTGGATCGGCGCCATTCGCGAGCATCTGGCCGACCCGGACGCGTCAGCGGCGAAAGGCGCAGCGTTGCGCGAGGCGGTGCACCGCGACTGGATGTTGAGCGGCAGCCATCTGGATACCTGGCGCGCCGCCTGGTTGCCGGGCTAGCGCGCGGTTACGCTGGTTTTGACGGTGTTGCCCTCATCCGGCGCTGCGCGCCACCTTCTCCCGCTAGCGGGAGAAGGAAAGCCTGGGTGCGCTTGATTTTCAGGGTGTACTGCAAAAGCCCGGCTGCACGCGATCTGTCGGTTGCACTGCAACTGACCATCCACCGGCTCCCGTCCCCCGCTTGCGGGGGGAAGGTGCCAGAAGGGCGGATGGGCGCGTGGGTCCGCACGCTGGCGCCGCGTGAAGAAATGCCCGGCTGCGCTTGATCTGTCGGTTGCACTGCAACTGACCATCCACCGGCTCCCGTCCCCGCTTGCGGGGGAAGGTGCCCGAAGGGAGGACGGGGGCCATCACGCTGCGCCCCGGCCACGACAGGCGCGACAGAAACGTACCCGCGCCGGAATCCCGGCGCCATTTCGGCACGCCGCTTGCATTGGTGTCACTGCCTCCCTGGCTGACCGCACCCATGAGCGACTCCGTTACCTCCATCCTCTCGCAGATCCGCAGCTACCAGACGCAGATGGGCCAAGGCTCGATGGGCGCGGTAGGCGATGCGGCGCGTGGCAACCAGATCCAGGGACTGGCCGGCACGCAGGGAACACCGGCGACGCAGGCACCGAGCTTCAGCGAGACCTTGCGCGGCGCCATCGGCGGCGTCAACGAGGCCCAGCAGAAGGCCGGCGCACTGTCCAAAGCATTCGAAATGGGCGACCCCAAGGCCGATCTGGCACGGGTCATGGTCGCCTCCCAGCAGTCCCAGGTGGCCTTCCGCGCCACCGTGGAAGTCCGCAACCGTCTCGTCCAGGCTTATCAGGACGTCATGAACATGCCGCTGTAAAGGTTGACGACACATGGCACTCGCGATCAGCAAAGAAAACATGAACCAGAACGCCGAAAAGGCGGGGCAATGGTTCGACCGTGTCCGCAGCCTGCAGATCACCCGCAAGCTGACCATGATGGCGATGATCGCCCTGGCGGTCGCGGCCGGTCTGGCGGTGTTCTTCTGGTCGCAGAAGCCTGGCTATCAATCGCTGTACACCGGCCTGGACGAGAAGGGCAATGCCGAAGCGGCCGACCTGCTGCGCACCGCGCAGATTCCCTACAAGATCGACCAGGGCACCGGCGCCATTTCGGTGCCGCAGGACCGTCTGTACGACGCCCGCCTCAAGCTGGCCGGCTCCGGCCTGACCGGCAAGGAAACCGGCGGCGGCTTCGAACTGATGGAAAAGGACCCGGGCTTCGGCGTCAGCCAGTTCGTGGAAAACGCCCGCTACCAGCACGCGCTGGAAACCGAACTCTCGCGCACCATCGGCACCCTGCGCCCGGTGCGCGAGGCCCGTGTGCATCTGGCCATTCCCAAGCCCAGCGCCTTCACCCGCCAGCGCGATGTGGCCAGCGCCTCGGTGGTGCTGGAACTACGCGGCGGCCAGGGCCTGGAGCGCAACCAGGTCGATGCCATCGTCAATCTGGTGGCCTCCAGCATTCCGGACATGACCCCCGAACGCGTCACCGTGGTCGACCAGAGCGGCCGCATGCTCTCCATCGCCGACCCGAACAGCGATGCGGCGCAGCACGCTGCCCAGTTCGAACAGGTGCGCCGCCAGGAAAGCTCCTACAACCAGCGCATCCGCGAACTGCTGGAGCCGATGACCGGCCCGGGCCGGGTCAATCCGGAAACCAGCGTGGACATGGATTTCTCGGTGGTCGAAGAGGCCCGCGAGCTCTACAACGGCGAGCCGGCCAAGCTGCGCAGCGAGCAGGTCAGCGACACCAGCACCAGCGCTACCGGCCCGCAGGGCCCTCCGGGCGCCACCAGCAATAGCCCCGGCCAGCCGCCGGCACCGGCAGTCGCCGGCGCGCCGGGCACTCCGGCGGCCGCCAACGGCCAGGCCGCCGCCCCAGCCACGCCCACCGAAAGTTCCAAGAGCGCCACCCGTAACTACGAATTGGACCGAACCTTGCAACACACCCGCCAGCCGGCCGGTCGCATCAAGCGCGTCTCGGTGGCGGTGCTGCTGGACAACGTCCCGCGCCCGGGCGCCAAGGGCAAGATGGTCGAACAGCCGCTCACCGCCGCCGAGCTCACCCGTATCGAAGGCCTGGTCAAGCAGGCAGTGGGTTTCGACGCGGCACGCGGCGACACGGTGTCGGTGATGAATGCCCCGTTCGTGCGCGAAGCGGTGGCTGGTGAAGAAGGTCCGAAGTGGTGGGAAGATCCGCGCGTGCAGAACGGTCTGCGCCTGCTGGTCGGCGCGGTGGTGGTGCTGGCGCTGCTGTTCGGTGTGGTGCGCCCCACCCTGCGTCAGCTCACCGGCGTGACCGCGGTCAAGGACAAGCAAGGCAAGGCTGGCAAGGATGGCACTCCACAGAGCGCCGACGTGCGGATGGTCGACGACGATGACGACCTGATGCCCCGCCTGGAAGAAGACACCGCGCAGATCGGTCAGGACAAAAAGACCCCGATCGCTCTGCCAGACGCCTACGAAGAGCGCATGCGCCTGGCGCGCGAGGCAGTCAAAGCCGATTCAAAACGTGTCGCACAAGTCGTGAAGGGATGGGTCGCCAGTGAAGCCTGATACACAACCGATGACCGGAGTACAGCGCGCCGCGGTGCTGTTGCTGTCGCTGGGTGAGAGCGACGCGGCCGAAGTGCTCAAGCACATGGATCCCAAGGAGGTGCAGAAGATCGGCATCGCCATGGCCACCATGACCGGCATCTCGCGCGACCAGGTCGAAAAGGTGATGGACGAGTTCAACGGCGAACTGGCGGGCAAGACCTCGCTGGGCGTGGGCGCCGACGACTACATCCGCAATGTGCTGATCCAGGCGCTGGGCGCCGACAAGGCCGGTGGCCTGATCGACCGCATCCTGCTGGGCCGCAACACCACCGGCCTGGACACCTTGAAGTGGATGGACCCGCGTGCGGTTGCCGACCTGGTGCGCAACGAACACCCGCAGATCATCGCCATCGTCATGGCGCATCTGGACAGCGACCAGGCCGCCGAGGCGCTGAAGCTGCTGCCCGAGCGCACCCGCGCCGACGTGCTGCTGCGCATCGCCACCCTGGACGGCATCCCGCCGAATGCGCTGAGCGAGCTCAACGACATCATGGAGCGTCAATTCGCTGGCAACCAGAACCTGAAGTCGTCCAACGTGGGCGGCATCAAGGTGGCGGCCAACATCCTCAACTTCCTGGACACCGGCGCCGATCAGGGCGTGCTGGGCGAGATCGGCAAGATCGACGCCGACCTGGCCGGCAAGATCCAGGACCTGATGTTCGTGTTCGACAACCTGGTGGACCTGGACGACCGCGGCCTGCAGACGCTGCTGCGCGAAGTCTCCGGCGAGCGCCTTGGCCTGGCCTTGCGCGGCGCCGACGTCAAGGTGCGCGAAAAGATCACCCGCAACATGTCCCAGCGCGCGGCCGAAATCCTGCTCGAGGACATGGAAGCGCGCGGCCCGGTGCGCCTTGCAGACGTGGAAGCGGCACAGAAGGAAATCCTCACCATCGTCCGCCGCCTGGCTGACGAGGGCGCCATCAGCCTGGGCGGCGCCGGTGCGGAGGCCATGGTATGAACGAGGTGGTCACCCGCTGGCTGGCCCCGGACCTGCAGCTTGCCCCGGCCCTGCCGGAGCCGGACTACGAAGAACCGGCCATGCTCGAGCCGGTGCTGCGCCCGCCGACCCTGGAAGCGATCCAGGCCATCGAAGATGCCGCCCAGCACGAAGGTTTCGCGCGCGGGCATGCCGAAGGCTTCGCCCAGGGCCAGTCGGAAGTGCGCCGGCTCACCGCGCAGATCGACGGCATCCTGGACAACTTCACCCGCCCGCTGGCGCGGCTGGAAAACGAAGTGGTCGGCGCGCTCGGCGAATTGGCCGTGCGCATCGCCGGCCAGCTGGTCGGCCGTGCCTACCAGGCCGACCCGCAGCTGCTGGCCGACCTGGTCGGCGAGGCAGTCGATGCGGTTGGCGGTGCCGGCCGCGAAGTCGAAGTCCGCCTGCACCCGGACGACATCACCGCGCTGCTGCCGCATCTGGCGCCCAGCAGCACCACCCGCGTGGCCCCGGACATGAGCCTGAGCCGCGGCGACCTGCGTGTGCACGCCGAAAGCGTGCGCATCGACGGCACCCTGGACGCACGCCTGCGAGCTGCGCTGGAGACGGTCATGCGCAAATCCGGAGCGGGTCTGTGAGCGCCCTGTTCGGCGCCACCCCGGCCGATTGGCTGGATGCACGCAATCTGCGCCTGGCCACGCGCCTGGGCACCCTCGGCCTGGAGCCCACCGCCGGCCGCACCCTGATCCGCGAAGGCATCCTGCGACGCGCGGTCGGCCTGACCCTGGAAGCGACCGGCTGCGAGGCGCCGATGGGCGCCACCTGCAAGGTCGAGGTCGATGGCGGCTGGGTCGATGCCGAAGTGGTCGGCTTCGCCGGCGAACGTACCTACCTGATTCCCAGCGCCGAACTGCATGGCCTGCTGCCGAATGCGCGCGTGGTGCCCTCGCGGCGCCGCGGCGGCGTGGAAGTGGGCGAAGGCCTGCTCGGCCGCGTCATCGACAGCGACGGCACCCCGCTGGACGGCAAGGGCCCGATCCGCGCCGAAGGCAGCATCGGCATGGCGGGCGTGTCGATCAACCCGCTGGCGCGCGAACCCATCACCACCTCGCTGGACGTCGGCGTGCGCGCCATCAACGCCATGCTGCCGATCGGCCGCGGCCAGCGCGTGGGCCTGTTCGCCGGCTCCGGTGTCGGTAAATCGACGCTGCTGGGCATGATGACCCGCTTCACCTCGGCCGACGTCATCGTGGTCGGGCTGATCGGCGAACGTGGCCGCGAAGTACGCGATTTCGTCGAAACCACCCTGGGCGAAGAAGGCCTGCGCCGCGCCGTGGTCGTGGCGGCGCCGGCCGACCGCCCGCCATTGGCACGCCTGCATGGCGCCTACCGCGCTACCGCCATCGCCGAATGGTTCCGCGACCAGGGCTTGAACGTGCTGCTGCTGATGGATTCGCTGACCCGCTTCGCCCAGGCGCAGCGCGAGATCGGCCTGTCGGTCGGCGAGCCGCCGACCACCCGCGGCTACCCACCGTCGGTGTTCGCCAAATTGCCGGCGCTGGTGGAACGTGCCGGCAACGGCGCCAAGGGCCGCGGTTCGATCACCGCCTTCTACACCGTGCTGACCGAAGGCGACGACCCGCAGGACCCGATCGCCGACGCCGCCCGCGCCATTCTCGACGGCCACATCTTGCTCTCGCGTCGGGTTGCCGACAGCGGCCTTTATCCGGCCATCGACCTGGAATCCTCGGTCAGCCGCGTGGTGCAGGACATCGCCGACGACACCTGGCGCCTGCGCATCCGCAAGCTCAAGCGGCTGCTTTCGGCCTACACCGCCAACCGCGACCTGATCGCCATCGGCGCCTACCAGCGCGGCAGCGACCCGGCCACCGACGAAGCGCTGGCGCGCTGGCCGGAGATCGTCGAATTCCTCGGCCAGGACGTGCACAAGGCCTCGCTCCTGAGCGACAGCCTGTCCGCCCTGCAACAACTGGTCGAACCCGAGAACTAATCCATGATGCAGTCCAAACGGATCGACCCACTGCTGCGCCGCGCGCAGGAACAGGAAGACAAGGTCGCCCGCGATCTGGCCGAGCGCCAGCGCGTCCTGGAAACCCACCAGTCGCGCCTGGAAGAATTGCGCCGCTACGCCGAGGAATACG
The DNA here is from genome assembly GCF_000961215.1 of Xanthomonas citri pv. citri. Lineage (NCBI taxonomy): Bacteria > Pseudomonadati > Pseudomonadota > Gammaproteobacteria > Lysobacterales > Lysobacteraceae > Xanthomonas > Xanthomonas citri. The sequence continues at coordinate 2,270,426 of NZ_CP008998.1, read as the reverse complement.
CCAACAGCCAGATGGCCGGCACCAGCGCGGTGGCGCTGAGCAACCGCCGCGCCTTCCTGGACCGGCTGGACAGCGCCGTGCTGCAGCAGGCGCAGACCGTGCAAAGCAATATCGCCAAGGTCGAAGCCGAGCGCACCCGCCTGCTGCTGGCCAGCCGCGAGAAGCAGGTGCTGGAGCAATTGGCCGCCAGCTACCGCGCCCAGGAAAACAAAGTGATCGAACGCCGCGACCAGCGTGAGATGGACGATCTCGGCGCGCGTCGTTCGCGCCTGGCCCGCAGCCAAGACACCCACGGAGAATCCGCATGAATCCCTTGTCCGCCTTCGCCGCCGGCCTTGGTGCGCTTGCCGGCACCGGCAAGAAATCCAGCTACAGCGACCCGTCGTCCGAACCGGACGCAGGCCAGGACCAGTTTGCGCGCATGCTCAATCCGGCCAACACGCCGAACCAGGCCCCGCCGCAGGCACCCGAACGCGTGCCTGCCAAGCAGTCCGCGCCCAAGCCCAACCAGTCCGACAAGAACCGCAGCGACGAGGACACCCGCGACGATGCGGCCGGCGATGCCACCGCCCGGCCGCGGGCGCAGGACGGCGATGCCAAGCAGGCCAAGCCAAGTACCGCCAAGGACGCGGCAACGACCGATAAGAGCACGGCGGCCACCGCCACCAAGACGGGCAAACCCGCCAAGGCCACCGCTACCAGCGAAGACGCGCCCGCAGAGACAGCCACCGCGACCGATGCCGGCTGGCCGCCGGCTGGGCTGGGTGGCTTCGGCATGGGCCTGCTGGCACAGGCGCTGCCGGGTGGCGATGTGCTGGCGGCCGCAGCGGCGGCACTGACGGCCAGCATGGCCGGTGCCAACGGCGCTACCGCGACGGCCACCGCACTGCCCACCGATGCAACCGCAGCCGCCACTGCAAACGCTGGCACCGCCCTGCCCGCGCTGGGAGCGCTGGTGCCGACTGCCGTCGCAGGCGCCAAGCCGACTTCGACCACCGCCGTGAGCGGCGACGCGCAGACCGCCGCGTTGATGAGCATGGCCGCCAAGGCGCTGGAACCGGCTGCCGACGACAGCGCCGCCCCGGCAACGCCGGATGCCCCGGCGTTCGTGTTGCCGACCACTACCGCACCGGCGCTGACCCGTCTGCAGGAAGCGGCACCGATCTTCAGCGCCTCGCCCACGCCCACCCCGGACCTGGGCAGCGACAATTTCGACGACGCCATCGGCGCGCGCATGAGCTGGCTGGCCGACCAGAAGATCGGTCATGCCCACATCAAGGTGACGCCGAACGAGATGGGTCCGGTCGAGGTGCGCCTGCATCTGGAGGGCGACAAGGTCAATGCCAGCTTCACCGCCGCCAATGCCGACACCCGCCAGGCACTGGAACAGAGCCTGCCGCGGCTGCGCGAAATGCTCGGCCAGAACGGCTTTCAACTTGGCCAGGCCGATGTCGGTCAGCAACAGCAGAATTCGGCGGGCAATCGCAATGGCGGCAACGACAACGGCAACGGCCTGACCCTGGACGACGCCCCGCCCGTCGGAATTCCGTCGGTGGTGTTACGCCAGCGTGGATTGCTGGACGCCTACGCCTGAAACGACGTACCGGGCATACCCCGGCGCCGCCGATCCGCGCGCTCGGCCGGTAGCCGATGACGCCCCTCCACCCCCGCAGCGCAAGGGCTGCGGGGGCTTTTTGGTTTCCACACCGCCTGCGCCAGGAAACCGACGCGGTTTTGGCATGCCAGTTGCATCGACAGGGTAAGCATTCCCCTGGAGCAGACTGTGGCAGCGGCTGAAAAACCCAAGAAGACCGACGATAAAGACGACAAGGGCGAGAAGAAGAAGGGCGGCAAGAAGCCCATCCTGCTCATCGCCATCGGCGTGGTGGTATTGGCAGCCGCTGGCGGCGGCGCCTGGTTCTTCCTGGGCCACAAGGGCGAGGAAAAGGGCGGCAAGCACGATGCCCCCAAGGTGGCCGAAGTGCCCAAGCCGGCGCAGTACTTCCCCATGGACCCGGCCATCGTGGTCAACCTGGCCGACCCCGGCGATGGCCCGCAGTACCTGCAGGTCGAAGTGCAGCTGGTCACCCGCGACCCCGAAGAGCTCAAGCTCATCACCGAGAACGCGCCGGCCATCCGCGCGCACCTGCTGATGCTGCTGTCGCAGGTCAAGGCCACCGACGTGGCCGACCTGGCCGGCAAGCAGAAGCTGCAGAAGTCTGCCCTGGCCGAAGCGCAGAAGGTCATGACCAGCGAGACCGGCAAGAAGTGCGTCGAAGAATTGCTGTTCACCAGTTTCGTGACCCAGTAAGGCCTGCCCGATGAGCGTCAGTGATCTGCTTTCCCAGGACGAGATCGATGCCCTGCTGCACGGCGTGGATTCGGGCGCGGTCAACACCGAGCCGGAGCCGCTGCCCGGCGAGGCGCGCCAATACGATCTGTCCAGCCAGGACCGCATCATCCGTGGGCGCATGCCGACCCTGGAGATGGTCAACGAGCGCTTCGCGCGGTTGTGGCGGATCGGCCTGTTCAACCTGATCCGGCGCTCGGCCGACCTGTCGGTGCGCGGCATCGACCTGGTCAAGTTCAACGAGTACATGCACTCGCTGTACGTGCCGACCAACCTCAACCTGATTCGGTTCAAGCCGCTGCGCGGCACCGGCCTGATCGTGTTCGAACCCACCCTGGTGTTCACCGTGGTGGACAACTTCTTCGGTGGCGACGGCCGCTTCCACACCCGCATCGAAGGCCGCGAATTCACCGCCACCGAGATGCGCGTGATCCAGCTGATGCTCAAGCAGACCTTCGCCGACCTGAAGGAAGCCTGGGCGCCGGTGATGGACGTGGACTTCGAGTACATCAACTCGGAGATCAACCCGCACTTCGCCAACATCGTCACCCCGCGCGAGTACGTGGTGGTGTGCCGGTTCCATGTGGAGCTGGAAGGCGGCGGCGGCGAGATCCACATCACCCTGCCGTATTCGATGCTGGAGCCGATCCGCGAACTGCTCGATGCCGGCATCCAGAGCGACCGCAACGACCGCGACGACTCCTGGAACGTGATGCTGCGCGAGCAGCTGGACACCGCCGAGGTGACCCTGTCCAGCGTGCTGGCCAGCAAGCGCATGAGCCTGCGCCAGCTCACCGGTTTGAAGGTCGGCGACATCCTGCCGATCGACCTGCCCGCCCAGGTGCCGCTGTGCGTGGAAGACATCCCGTTATTCACCGGCGAATTCGGCGTTTCCAATGGCAACAACGCCGTCAAGATCACCGCCGTACGCCCGCCCGGCGTGCAAGCCCCACGCGCCGTTCCCTCCCAGGACTCCAGCAAATGATCAACTCCGACATCCTCGACGCCTCGCCTGCCACCTTCGACAGCCTGCAGGCCGAGCAGGACCAGAACGCGGCCGACCTCAACCTGGACGTGATCCTGGACGTGCCGGTGACCCTGTCGCTGGAAGTGGGCCGCGCACGCATTCCGATCCGCAACCTGCTGCAGCTCAACCAGGGCTCGGTGGTGGAACTGGAACGCGGCGCCGGCGAACCGCTGGACGTCTACGTCAACGGCACCCTGATCGCGCACGGCGAAGTGGTCGTCATCAACGACCGCTTCGGCATTCGCCTGACCGACGTGGTCAGCCCCAGCGAGCGGATCCGGAGGCTGCGGTGATCGGCCTGCTGGCCGCTGCCGCGCCGGTCGCGGCCAAGGCGACCCAGGTCGGCGCGCAGGCGCCGTCCTCGCCCAGCCTGTTTGGCGCAGTCTTTGCATTGCTGCTGGTGCTCGCGCTGATCGTCGGCCTGGGCTGGTTGCTCAAGCGCATGCCCGGCAGCGGATTCCGCAGCACCGAGGGCCTGCGTGTGGTGACCAGCCTGGCAGTCGGTGCCAAGGAACGTGTGGTGGTGGTGGAGGTGAACGGCCAGCAGTTGTTGCTCGGCGTGACCGCCGGCGGCATCAGCACCCTGCACACCCTGCCCGAGCCGCTGCCGACCGCGCCCGCCCCCACCCTGCCCGCTTTCAAGCAACTTCCCAATTTCGCCCAGCTGCTCGCCCAGAAGCTGCGCAAGGACCCGTGACATGTTGAGCCGTTGGAATCGTTGGGGGCGCAGTGTGCGCCTGGTGCTGATCCTGCTGGTGATGAGTTGCCCGCTGCTGGCCGCGGCCAGCCCGGCCGCGCTGCCGGCAATGGCGCAGGCCGCGGCACCGGCGGCGACCCCTGCCGCGGTACCGGCCGGTTCCAACCAGTTGCCGTCGCTGCCGAACGTGAGCGTGGGCCGCATCGGCGACCAGCCCGTGAGCCTGCCGCTGCAGACCTTGCTGCTGATGACGGCGATCACCCTGCTGCCGTCGATGCTGCTGGTGTTGACCGCCTTCACCCGCATCACCATCGTGCTGGGCCTGCTGCGCCAGGCGCTGGGCACCGGCCAGACCCCGTCCAACCAGGTGCTGCTGGGCCTGGCGATGTTCCTGACCGCGCTGGTGATGATGCCGGTGTGGCAGAAGATGTGGGGCGCCGGGCTACAGCCGTACCTCAACAACCAGATCGATTTTTCCACTGCCTGGACGCTCACCACGCAGCCGCTGCGCGCTTTCATGCTGGCGCAGATCCGCGAGACCGATCTGATGACCTTCGCCGGCATGGCCGGCGACGGCAAGTACGCCGGCCCGGACGCGGTACCATTCCCGGTGCTGGTGGCCTCGTTCGTGACCAGCGAGCTGAAGACCGCTTTCGAAATCGGCTTTCTGATCTTCATCCCGTTCGTGATCATCGACTTGGTGGTGGCCAGCGTGCTGATGTCGATGGGCATGATGATGCTGTCGCCGATGCTGATCTCCGCGCCGTTCAAGATTCTGTTGTTCATCCTGGTGGATGGTTGGGTGCTGGTGGTGGGGACGCTGGCTGCGAGCTTTAACGCGTCGTAGGGGTGGCGTGCGTTGCGCGCTGTAGCACTTGCCAGCCGGTTGAGTGTGTTTGTTGGAGCCGCCGCACAGCACAGCTGTAGTGCCCAGGCGCTTGCGGCTTAGTGCTTAGTTCTTGCTTCTTGCTTCTAGGTTCTTGCTTCTCAGGGGCCCCATACCGCAGCGGCAGGCCATTCGGGTCAAACCCCGCAGGGGCGACGCGCATGGATGCGCGACGTTTTTCAAAGGGACATGGACGTCCCTTTGAAAAATTCCCGGATGGCCTGCGGACCTGGAGCGCGTAGCGCGGAGGGCGCGAGGACGGGGTGTGCTTTCTTTTGGTTACTTTTCTTTGCACAAGCAAAGAAAAGTGACTCGCGCCCGCAGGGCGTGAAAGCCGTTGATTTCTCTGTCTCACACTAAAAACGAAACTGCAAACCGAGCAAACGCAAGTACAGGGCTTTCGCTCCCCTTCGGGGAACGAGTCACTTTCTTTGCTTGTGCAAAGAAAGTAACCAAAGAAACACACCCCGTCCTCGCGCCCCTCCGCGCCAAGGCGCTCCGGGTACGCAGTCCACGTGGGAATTTTTCTAAGGGACATCCATGTCCCTTAGAAAAACGTCGCGCATCCTTGCGCGCCGCCCCTTCGGGGTTTGACCCACGTGGCCTGCCGCTGCGGTATGGGGGCCCGAAAAGCCGAAAGCAGAGCAACAGCAAACTAAAGCCAGAGCGCAGCGACAGCGACAGCGACAGCGACAGCGACAGCCAGTGCAACACGAGGCAACTCAGATCCCCGTTCGCCAACCAATCCCCAATCCCCAATCCCACACCTTTGGCATCCCACTTGCATCAGCACCTCCCATGAGCCCTGAAATCGCCCTGACTGAATTGCGTGGTGGCCTGGTCACCGTCCTGTGGATTGCCGGACCGATGTTGCTGGCCGTGCTGGTGGTCGGCGTGGTGATCGGCGTGGTGCAGGCCGCCACCCAGTTGAACGAACCGACCATCGCCTTCGTGGCCAAGGCAGTGGCGCTGACGGCCACGCTGTTCGCCACCGGCAGCATGCTGCTGGGGCATCTGGTGGAGTTCACCATTGCGCTGTTCCAGCGCATTCCGCATCTGATCGGCTAGCGGGCCAGAGCGGATGGATTCTGCAACCCAGATGGTGATCGATGGCCAGCGCGCGTTCGCGATGGTCGGAGCGATCATGTGGACCATGCTGCGCACCGGTGCGTTGCTGACTGCAATGCCGTTGATCGGGACGCGGGCGGTGCCCGGACGGGTGCGGGTGATGCTGGCCGGAACGCTGGCGATGGTGCTGGCGCCGATCCTGCCGCCGGTGCCGGAGTGGGACGGCTTTACCGCCCAGGCGGTGCTGAGCATTGCGCGCGAGCTGGCGGTCGGGGCCAGCATGGGCTTCATGCTGAAGCTGATGTTCGAAGCCGGCGCATTGGCCGGCGAACTGGTGTCGCAGTCCACCGGCCTGTCGTTCGCGCAGATGTCCGACCCCATGCGCGGCGTGACGTCGGGGGTGATCGCGCAGTGGTTCTACATCGGCTTCGGGCTGCTGTTCTTCGCGGCCAACGGGCATCTGGCGGTGATCGCATTGCTGGTGGACAGCTACAAGGCATTGCCGATCGGGACCGCGTTGCCCGATGCCGGCGCATTCGCCGAAGTGGCGCCCACCCTGTTCCTGCAGATCCTGCGCGGCGGGTTGACCCTGGCCTTGCCGATGATGGTGGCGATGCTGGCGGTCAACCTGGCCTTCGGCGCGCTGGCCAAGGCGGCGCCGGCATTGAACCCCATGCAACTGGGCCTGCCGCTGACGGTATTGCTGGGGCTGTTCCTGCTGTCGAGTTTCGCCAGCGAGTTCGCCCCGCCGGTGCAACGCATGTTCGATACCGCCTTCGATGCCGCAAGAGAGCTGACGGCCTGATCCACACTAGACAACGGTCGACCACTGCAAGCACGGCAGGCCGCCAAGTTGCCGGCGCCGACGCCACTACGACGGGCCTCCCCATCCTGCACCCCCAAACCGTGACACACCTCAATTTTCTGGCCGCGCAGCCGTTAAAGCCCCTACACGATTGACGCTGCGTATCGTCGTCCGACACTTACCCATCCACGGAAATCGATGCTTACTGTGCCTGCGCTGTTGGCCCCGATGCGATTGCAAGGCGCTCGCCTGCATGCAAGGGCGTGGCTGTTGCTGGCGGCGGTGCTGATCTGCGGCACCAGTTGGGCGCAAACCTACAGCTTCCGCGATTACGCCCAGGCCGATGGCCTGCAGGGCATGACCGTCAACAGCTTGCTCGAAGACCGCCAGGGCGTGGTCTGGGTCGGCACCGAGCTGGCGCTGCACCGTTTCGAACGCGAACGCTTTACCCCGGTCGGCAAGGAGAGCGGGCTGGATGCGCGCTATATCCGCGCGCTCGGGCTGGATGCGGCCGGACGCCTGTGGGTGTCCAGCGCCAATGGCCTGTTCGTGCGCGAGGGTAACGACTTCGTGCAGGTGCTGCGCGATGGCAAGCCGATCCGCGCCGACAGCGGCAATGTCGTTGCCGCCTACGCCGATGGCGTGGTGGTGGTCAGCGAAAACAGCCTGCTGCGGCTGTCGCCCAGTGCCGCAGGCGGCTGGTCGGTCCACCCCCTGCCCTTGCAGTTGGACGATGGACGCCTCTTGCCGGCCGGCAGGGCCTTGCTGGCCGATGGAACCGCGTTATGGGCCAGCTGCGGCCAGCACGTCTGCCGGATCGATGCCGGCGGCAAGATCACCTTGCTGGCCGAGAACGACGGCGTGCCCGAACGGCAATGGCGCGCGATCTTTCGCGATCGCCTGGGCACCCTGTGGTTGCGCGGTGGCGGGCTGGTGCTCTCACGTGCTGCCGGCGAGCACGTGTTCCGCAATCGTCCGGCGCCAGCGGGCACCCGATTCGACACCCTCTCCGGTGCCACGACGCTGTCGGAAGATGCGCAGGGCCGCCTGCTGACGCGCTCGGACCGCGGCCTAGTGCGCTGGGAAGGCGACCATTGGCGCTACTTCGGCCAAAGCCAGGGGCTGCAGATCAGCCCCATGGTCGGCCCGCTGATGATGCAGAGCACCGGCCAGCTGTGGATCGGCACGCGCGGCCTGGGCGTGCAGCGCTGGCTGGGCTACGGCGCCATCGAACACTGGGACGAAAGCCAGGGCCTGGCCGAAGCGCCGACCTGGGTGAGCCAGCGGCTGCCCAGCGGTGAGCTGTTGGTCGGTGGCGATGCGGGATCCAATGTGCTCGATCCGCGTAGCGGGCGCATGCAGCCGTGGACGCTGGAGAACGGCCAACCCCTGCTGCAGTCCATTTCCATTGCGCTGTCGCCGGACGATGGTGCGGCCTGGGTGGCGCGCTCGTCCGGGGCCGTGGCGCGGCGCGACCCGCGCAGCGGCAAGACCACCGATGTGCTGCAGCTCGACCTGCCGATCAACAGGCTGATGTTCGATACGGCCGGCACCTTGTGGATCACTACCCCGCGCGGGCTGTACCGCGTACAGCGCGGCACCCCGCCGAGAGCCGAGCGCGAAACGGCGCTGCCGGCGGCCTTCGTAGGCGATATCGACCTGGATCCGCAGGGGCGGCTGTGGGCCAGCACGCGCGAAGGCCTGTTCCTGCAGGCAAAAGACGGCCACTGGCAGCGCGTGCAGGTGCGCGGCGACCTGCCTAGCCAGGATTTCTTCCTGCTCGATTTCAGCGCCGATGGCGAGGTCTGGCTGTCGCTGCGCGATACCGGGCTGTGGCATGGCCGGCTGCAGGCCGACGGCATATTGACGCTTGCCGCCGTGGACGACCCGCTGGTGGCACGGGTGATGCCCTTCATCCTGCGTCACGACAGCAGGGGCCGGCTGTGGCTGGGCAGCAGCCAGGGCCTGGATGTGTACCAAAACGGACGTTGGGCGCGGGCCACGCGCACGGAAGGGCTGTTGTGGGACGACATGTCGGCCAATGCATTTTTCGAAGATACCGATGGCAGCGTCTGGCTCGGCAGCAGCCGTGGCCTGACCCACTTGCTGGATCCGATGCGCGTGTTCGCCGCGGCGCCGCTGCGGGTGGACATCCTGCATGTGCGCCGCGGCAGCCAACCGCTGCTGCCGCAAGCCCGGGTGGCGTGGTCGCGGGTGCCGCTGGATGTGGAACTCAGCACCCCGGGGGCGGAGGGCGGCCCGGACCGCGTCAGCTTCCGTTACCGGGTCGAAGGCCATCAGGCCAGCTGGACCAGCACCTCGCTCAGCCACCTGACCTACCCGCTGCTGCCGCCAGGCAGTTACACGCTGGAAGTGCAGGCAATGGATGCCTACCAGCGCAGCAGCAGCCCGATCACCCGCTTCGGGTTCGAGCTGGTGCCACCGTGGTGGCGGGGCGTTCCGGCCATTGTCGGATACGTGCTGCTGAGCATCGCGGCGGTGATCGCTCTGCTGCGTTGGCGCACCGCCAAACTGCTGCGGCGCAAGCGCGAACTGGAGCAGCTGGTGGCCAAGCGCACCGCCGAGCTGGAACAGGACAAGCGCGATCTGGAAGCGGCGCGCGCCGAACTCTCGCTCAAGGCCACCCACGACGAACTCACCGGCCTGCTCAACCGCGCCGGCATCCTGGCCGCGTTGCGCGAGATGCTGCTGCATGCCGAACACCAAGGGCGTCCGCTGGCGGTGGTGTTGATCGATCTGGACCACTTCAAACTGGTCAACGACCAGCATGGCCATCTGGCCGGCGACGCCGTCCTGGCTGGGGTCGGCCGCCGTATGGACACGCTGATGCGCGGCGACGACCGCATCGGCCGTTACGGCGGCGAAGAATTGCTGGCGCTGCTGCCAGGCCTGAACCTGGATGCCACGCATCGGCTGGACGCCCTGCACCGCGGCATCTGCGGCGACTACCCCATCGATGGCGGCTGGCTGCATGTCACCTGTTCGGTCGGCGTGGCCTGGTTTCAGCGTGGCGAAACGCTTGAGCAACTGCTGGCGCGCGCCGACGCGGCGCTGTACAGGGCCAAGCGCAGTGGCCGCAATCGTGTCGATTACGACCACGTGCCGCTGGACACGCTCGATCAGGTGTGACGGCAGCGCAGGTGACTTAAGCCGCGCGCCGCACCCGTTCAATGCGGACGCTGAAGGCACCTGAGCGCTGACAACCGAGTGCAGCCTTCGATCAACACCAGCTGCTCCTGCCAATGACCACGCGCGGAAAGCCCTGCAGGGATTGCAGGTGAATCGTGCTTGCGCAAACGTGTGACCAGCGTCCTACAACACGCGAGCAAACAACCGCGTTCGCCAGATCCTCACGCCGTCATGCTCGCTGAAGCATTAAAGAAATACGCGTCGGCCGCCGCTAGTTGTTCCAATGCAGCCTGCGATGGGGGGTTGCCGAGGCAAGCCTGAGACACCGCGCGAGGGGCGCGGACCGCATTGCCGATGCGTGGGAGACTGCAACGTCCGTGGGGTTTGAGCACCGCCAATGGAGGTCGTCGCACCGGCGTGCACCGTTTGCCATGGTGTTGCTGTTTGCGTTGCTGTCGTTGGCCGATCTGGCCGGTGCGCAAAGCGCCAGCATCCGCCGCTATGCCCACGACCAGGGCCTGCTCGGTCTTGCCGGCACCTGCCTGCTGCAGACCCGCGCCACCTTGCTGTGGGTGTGCACCGAGAGCGGGCTGTATCGCTACAACGGGCGCATCTTCCAACAGGTCCCGCTGGATGGCCTGCGCAACGAGCCCACCACCTCGATCGCCGAAACCGCCGATGGGCGGTTATGGGTGGCCGGCTTCCAGGCCTTGTTCGTCGGCGACGAGCACGGCTTCCGCAAACTGCGGCCGGATGAAGCCGAGCACCTCGGGGAGCAGATGCAGCTCGCCAGCCTGCCCTGGGGCACGGTGCTGGCCAATGGCGGCACGCTGGAAATCCTCCAGGGCCGCGCCAACGATCGCTGGCACAGCGAACCGTTGCTGGACACGGCAACCCGGGTACGCGTTCCCGAGTTGTCCAAGTCGCTGAGCCTGTCGGTGGACGGCGACACGCTGTGGGTGGGCTGCGCACGCAAGCTGTGCGCCATCGATGCGCAGCGCAAGGTGCAGGTGTTCGGGCCCGAACACGGAGTGCCGGACGACCGGTGGTACAGCGTGTTGCGCGACCACGATGGCGGGCTGTGGGTGCGCGGTGCGGGCACCGTGCTCTATCGCGCGCGCGGGACGACCGCCTTCAGTGTTCGCTCGCTGCCGCTGCTGGATGGCAGCACGGTCGGGCGGCCGGCATCGCTGGTGATGGACCGCGAAGGACGCGTGCTGGTGCGTCGTAACGACGGCCTGGCGCGTTGGGAAAATGGCCACTGGCGCACGTTCGGCGCAGACAATGGACTACCGCCCGGCAGCAGCGATGCGATCTTGGTGGACCGCGATGGCGATATCTGGATGACCGTGGACGGCGAAGGGCTGGTGCGCTGGGCCGGCTACGAATGGATCGAAAACTGGGACGCCTCGCAAGGCATGCCGGCCGCGCCGACCTGGTCGATCGCCCGCGACGCGCAAGGCGCGCTGCTGGTCGGCAACGAGCACGGCATCGGCCGCCAGGCCGAACCGGATGAGCGCTTCGTCCCAGCCCTACACAGCGCGGGCATTCAGGTGGTGGGCATGCAGCGCAGCCAGGACGGCAGCCTGTGGACGCTGAATTCGGCAGGTATCCTGCGCCGCACCTGGCCGGACGGGCACAGCGCGCAGATCGCCAAGCTGCCGCGCACTGCGCGTCGCCTGCTGATCGACCGCCAGGGCCGGCTGTGGATGCTCAGCGTCGGCGGCTTGTTCGTGATCGAACGCCCGCTCGACGGCGGCAGCCTGCAGGAGGTGGCCGACGTGCCTGCCATCGCCTACACCGACATCCAGCAAACCGCCGACGGCACGCTGTGGATTTCCAGCTCCAACGGCTTGTTCCGGCTGCGCGATGGGCAGTGGTCCAAGGTCAAGGTCAAGGTCAAGGTCAACGGCGGCACGCCGGAGCCATGGATCGCCAAGTTCCACATCAGCGACAGCGGTGAGGTGTGGCTGGCGTTCTATCGCCCCGGCCTGTGGCACGGCATGTTGCTGCACGACGGCCTTGACCTGCAGGAAATCAGCGACGAGGCGCTGCGCGATGTCGGCGTGTACCTGCTGCGCGGCGACAGCGTCGGCCGGGTCTGGGTCGGCCATGCACGCGGCGTCGAGGTCTACGACGGCGAGCGCTGGGCGCATCTGTCGCAGTCGCAGGGGCTGATCTGGGATGACGTTTCCGAGGCTGCGTTTGCCGAAGATCCGGATGGTTCGGTGTGGATCGGCACCGCACGCGGCGTGAGCCACGTGAGCGACCCGGCGCGCCTGTTCGACGAACGCCAGCCCAGCGTGCGCATCGACAGCGTCAGCCGCGGCGGCATGCCGGTGCAGCGCGGGCAGCTGCTGGGCTGGAGCGACAAGCCCTTGCACATCGAGCTGTCGACGATGGAGGTCTACGACGACCCCACCCGCCTGACGGTGCGTTATCGCCTGCTCGGCCTGCACGACCAGTGGATCCAGAGCGACAACCTGTCCATCGACCAGCCACCGCTGCCCTCCGGGCATTTCCGTCTGCAGGTACAGGTGCTGGACCGCTACCGTCGCACCGCTTCGCCGATCGTCGACCTGCCCTTCGCGGTCGCGCCACTGTGGTGGCGCAGCCCGCCGGCGATCGCGCTGTATGTGCTGATCGGCGGCGGCCTGCTGATCGGCCTGTGGCGCTGGCGGCACCGCCATCTGGTGGCGCGCGAACGCATGCTGGCCGAATTGGTATCCGAGCGCACTTACCAACTGGAGCGCGAAAAACGCGAACTGGAAAACGCGCGTGCGGCGCTGGCCTTGAAGGCCAGCCACGACGCGCTGACCGGCCTGCTCAATCGCTCCGGCATCCTGGAAGCGATGGCCGAAGAACTGCAGGGCTGCGCGCACGGCGAGCATCCGCTGGCGGTGGTGTTGATCGATCTGGACCACTTCAAACAGGTCAACGACGAACATGGGCACCTGGTCGGCGATGCGGTGCTGGCCAAGGTGGGCGCGCGGCTGACGGCCTGCCTGCGCGATTCGGACAAGGTTGGCCGCTACGGCGGCGAAGAATTGCTGCTGTTGCTGCCAGGCATGAGCCAACAGAGCCAGCACCGGCTGCGCGCCATCCACGAAGCGCTCAGCCTTGCTCCGTACGAGGTGGGTGCCGCACGCCCGCTGCAGGTGACCTGTTCGGTGGGCGTGTCCTGGTTCCGCGTCGGCGACACCGCCGCCTCGCTGCTGGCGCGTGCGGACGAGGCGCTGTATCGGGCCAAGCGCTCGGGCCGTAACCGCATCGAACCGGAGGAACCGGAAAGTTCGGTGGCATGAGTCGCGCCGGCGGCCAGGCCATGCCGGCGCGCGCAGGGAGGAAGCGCACGCGTCCCATTGGCAAGCCACGGCGCGCCGGCAGTCGATGTGGGCGAACATGCCGCGATTGCGTACGCCGGCTGCGTACGCGGGCGGCCGCAGGACCTTGAAGCGTGCCGTCTTTGGCGGCAACGCGGGGTTGATGGCATTGGCCGCTTCCCCGCGCTCAAGAAGTCGCGCAAGGGGTCGCTAGGTCTTGGGCAACGCGTCTTTCGACGTAGGAACTGGATAGGTGGTCGGAACCTACAACCCTGGCATGGTGATGCTGTCGCTGGTGGTGGCCGTGCTGGCTTCCTACACCGCGCTGTATCTGGCCGCACGCACCACTGCCCGTGGCGGCGGCATCGCGGCCGCTTGGCTGATGGGCGGCGCCATTGCCATGGGCATCGGCATCTGGTCGATGCACTTCGTCGGCATGCTGGCGTTCCGCCTGCCGATTCCGGTGGGCTACGACCTGGCGCTGACGTGTTATTCGATGCTGGCGGCGATCCTGACCTCGGCGCTGGCGCTCTGGCTGACCTCGCGCGCGAACCTGCCGTTGCTCCGCTTGGGCCTGGGTGCGCTGTTGATGGGGCTTGGCATCGCGCTGATGCATTACATGGGCATGGATGCGCTGCGCATGGTGCCGGCCATTCGCTACGACCCGCTGCTGTTCGGGCTGTCGATCGCCATCGCCATCGGCGCCTCCGGCGCCGCGTTGTGGATCGCGTTCCGGCTGCGCCACGCTGGGCAACGCTCCAGCCTGCGCCTGATCGCCGCCTCGATCATGGGCGTGGCGATCGTGGGCATGCATTACACCGGCATGGCCGCCGCCCGGTTCGCGCCCGGTAGCGTGTGCGGCGCGGTTGCCGAGACGCATCTACCGTTGTCGTGGCTGACGGCGGTGGTGGTGCTGGTGACCTTGGTCCTGCTGATGCTGGCGCTGGTCATTTCGTTGCTGTCGCGCCGCTTTCAGCAGCGCACCGATGTGCTGGCGCAATCGCTGGCCAAGGCCAATGCCGAACTGGCACTGGCGACGCTGCACGACCCACTCACCCGGCTGCCGAACCGCATCCTGCTGCACGAGCATCTCGTGCAGAACATCGAACGCGCCCAGCGCCAGGGGCAGCGCTTCGCGGTCATGCTGATCAACCTGGACGGCTTCAAGGTGATCAACGACGGTTATGGTCATGCGTTGGGCGACCGCCTGCTGGTGGTGGTGGCCGAGCGTTTGAACGCACACCGGCGCGCGCATGGCAGCCTGGCGCGGCTGGGCGCAGACGAATTCGTGCTGGTGGCCGACATCGCAGACCCGGAAGATGCCGCTGCGCTGGCCGCGCATCTGGTGCAGGCGCTGGCGGTACCGTTCCTGGTTGCCAACCACGAGCTGCGCCTGAGCAGCAGCATTGGCATTGCGCTGTACCCGGAAGACGCCGGTAGCGAGCACCAGCTGCTGACGCATGCCGATGCGGCAATGACCCATGCCAAACATGCCGGCCGCAACCGCTACAGCTTTTTCGAACGCTCGATGACGGCCACCACCCGCGACCGCCTGCAGCTGCTGCAGGAACTGCCGCGCGCGCTGGAACTGGGACAGTTCGTGCTGCATTACCAGCCCAAGTACTGCGCCGAGGACGGCCGCCCGATCGGCGCCGAAGCGCTGATCCGCTGGCAGCACCCGGAACGCGGCCTGGTGCCGCCGGACAGCTTCATTCCGCTGGCCGAACGCAGCGGCATGATCGGCCTGCTCGGCAGCTGGGTGCTGCGGCAGGCTTGCCGCCAGATGCGCGACTGGCGGCAGGCCGGGCACGGCGACTGGCGGGTGGCGGTCAACCTGTCGGCCCTCCAGCTGGCCTCGCCCAGCCTGCTGGACGAAGTGGCCACCACGCTGAGCGAATATGCGCTGGCCCCTGGCCAGCTCACCCTGGAAATCACCGAAACCATGGCCATGCGCGACGCCGAGGCCTGCCTGCGCACCCTGGGCCAGCTCAATGCGCTGGGCGTGCGCATCGCCATCGACGACTTCGGCACCGGCTATTCCAATCTGCTCTACCTGCGCAAGCTGCCGGCGCACGAGCTCAAGATCGACCGCAGTTTCGTCCAGGCCATGGATGGCAGCGCCGAAGACATCGCCATCGTGGCGGCCGTGGTCGCGCTGGCGCACACCATGCGCCTGCAAGTGGTGGCCGAAGGCGTGGAAACCCTCGCCCAGCGCAACACCCTGGAACGGCTGGGCTGCGACCAGCTGCAAGGCTATCTGCTGGGCCGCCCGATGGACGCCGAACGCTTCATCGCCACCGTGGTCGCCCAGCGCGACGGCCCGCGCCGCCTGGCCAGCTGAGCCGCTCACTGCCGCCCCGACTTCGCGCCACCGGTTCACCGCGGCCCCCGCTGTGCCGATTCCCCCATGCCCAATCCCGATTCCCAGCTCCACAAACTGGAACGCCGCTTGCATCGATTGGGCTGATCCCCCACCGGCACCTCCATGTCCGAGTCCGAAGACGGCGGCGAGCGTACAGAGCTTCCCACCGAAAAACGCCTGCGCGAGGCCCGTGAGCAGGGCAACATCCCGCAGTCGCGCGAGTTGTCGACCGCGGCGGTGTTCGGTGCCGGCGTGTTCGCGCTGATGGTGCTGGCCCGCGGCATCGGCGATGGCGCTGCGGTGTGGATGAAGACCGCGCTCAGCCCGGACCCGAAGATGCGCGAGAACCCGATGGCGCTGTTCGGCCATTTCGGCGATCTGCTTTTGCAGTTGCTGTGGGTGATGCTGCCGCTGATCGGCATCTGCCTGGCTGCCGGGCTGGCTGGCCCGCTGATGATGAGCGGCCTGCGCTTCTCCGGCAAAGCGATCATGCCCGACCTCACCAAGCTCAATCCCGCCAACGGGATCAAGCGCATGTGGGGCAGCAATAGCCTGGCCGAGCTGATCAAGTCGGTGCTGCGCCTGCTGTTTGTCGGGCTGGCCGCCAGCTTCTGCATTTCCAGGGGCCTGCACGGCCTGCGCTCGCTGGTGAACCAGCCGCTGGAACAGGCCATCGGCAACGGGCTGGACTTCACCAAGAGCCTGCTGTTCTACACCGCCGGCGCGCTGGTGCTGCTGGCCGCCATCGACGCGCCCTACCAGAAGTGGAACTGGCTGCGGAAGCTGAAGATGACGCGCGAAGAGATCAAGCGCGAGATGAAGGAAAGCGAGGGCAGCCCGGAAGTGAAGGGCCGCATCCGCCAGATGCAGATGCAGATGTCGCAGCGCCAGATGATGGAAGCGGTGCCCAAGGCCGACGTGGTGCTGATGAACCCGACCCACTACGCGGTGGCGCTCAAGTACGAAGGCGGCAAGATGCGCGCCCCGATCGTGGTGGCCAAGGGGGTGGACGAAATGGCCTTCCGCATCCGCGAAGCCGGCGAACAGCACCGGGTGGCGATCGTCACCGCGCCGCCTTTGGCACGCGCCTTGTATAGGGAAGCGCAAATCGGCAAGGAAATTCCCGTGAGACTCTATTCGGTCGTGGCCCAGGTGCTCTCCTACGTCTACCAGCTGCGTGGCTGGAACGGCGGCCCGATGCCGGAACTGCCGTCGCTTGAGGTGGACGAGTTCGGCAAGGGAGCCAGCGCATGAGCGCCCGCCCAGCGCCGATGAATGCCCGCCGCGTCATGGAGTTGCTGCGCAACGGCCTGGGCGCCCCGCTGGCGTTGATGGCCATGCTGGCCATGCTGATGGTGCCGCTGGCCGCGCCGGTGCTGGATGCGCTGTTCACCTTCAACATCGCCATCTCGCTGATGGTGCTGCTGGCGGTGGTGTACGTGCAGCGCCCGCTGGAATTCACCATTTTCCCGATCGTGCTGTTGATGACCACGATGCTGCGGCTGGCGCTGAACGTCGCCTCCAGCCGCGTGATCCTGATCAACGGCCAGGACGGTCACGCCGCCGCCGGCAAGGTCATCGAGGCCTTCGGCCAGTTCGTGATCGGCGGCAATTACGCCGTGGGTATCGTGGTCTTCGCGATCCTGACCATCATCAACTTCGTGGTCATCACCAAGGGTGCCGGACGCGTGTCGGAAGTGACCGCGCGCTTCATCCTGGACGCCATGCCCGGCAAGCAGATGGCCATCGACGCCGACCTCAACGCCGGTTTGCTGACGCGCGAGGAGGCCAAGGCCCGCCGCGAGGAAGTGCGCGAGGAAGCCGACTTCTACGGTGCGATGGACGGCGCCAACAAGTTCATCCGCGGCGACGCCATCGCCGCCATCCTGATCCTGTTCATCAACCTCATCGGCGGCATGGCGGTGGGCATGCTCCAGCACGGCATGAGCTTCATGGACGCCGCCTCCACCTATACCCTGCTGTCGATCGGCGACGGCCTGGTGGCGCAGCTGCCGGCCTTGCTGGTCTCCTCGTCGGTCGCCTTGCTGGTGACCCGCGCCTCGCGTGCGCAGGACATGCGCGGGGCCATGGTCAGCCAGGTGTTCGGCCAGCACCGCGCCTTGGCGGTGGCTGCGGCCATCCTCGGGCTGGTCGGCCTGGTGCCGGGCATGCCGAACGTCGCGTTTTTGACGCTGGGCCTGGTCCTGGGCGTGATCGCCTGGAAGCTGTACAAGCGCAGCCTGGCAAAACCGGCGTCCGGCGATCCGGCGGCCGATCCGCAGGCGGCCGCCGCTGCGACCGCCGCCCAGGCCAGCGCCGAACTGAGCTGGGACGAACTGCGCCCGATCGACCCGCTGGGCCTGGAAGTGGGCTATCGGCTGATCCCGCTGGTGGACAAGAACCAGGGCGGCGAGCTGATGGCGCGCATCAAGGGCGTGCGCCGCAAGCTCACCCAGGACATCGGTTTCCTGGTGCCGCCGGTGCACATCCGCGACAACCTGGAACTGTCGGCCAATGCCTACCGGCTACTGGTGCATGGCGTGCCGGTGGCCACCGCAGAAATCTATTCCGACCGCGAACTGGCGCTGGACCCGGGCGGTGCGCTCGGCCAGCTCGACGGCATCCCCGGCAAGGACCCGGCATTCGGCCTGGACGCCACCTGGATCCAGCCGCACCAGCGCGCCTATGCCGAATCGATGGGCTACACCGTGGTCGACCCGGCGACCGTGGTCGCCACCCACCTGTCGCACCTGATCCGCGAGCATGCCCCCGAACTGCTCGGCCACGAGGAGGTCCAGCAGTTGCTGGCGACCCTGGCCAAGACCGCGCCGAAGATGGTCGAAGACCTCACCCCGAAGGCGCTGCCGCTGTCGGTGGTGGTGCGCGTGCTGCAGAACCTGCTGATCGAGAAAATCCCGGTGCGGCAGTTGCGCAAGATCGTCGAAGCGCTGGTCGAACACGCCCCGCATAGCCAGGACCCGGCCACCCTCACCGCCGCCGTGCGTACCTCGCTGGGCCGCTTCATCGTGCAGGAAATCGCCGGCATGTCGGCCGAGCTGCCGGTGTTCACCCTGGCCCCGCAGCTGGAGCGCGTCCTGCAGGAATCCACCCACGGCAACGGCGTGGCGCTGGAGCCCGGGCTGGCCGAACGCCTGCACCAAAGCCTGGCCGATTGCGTGGGCAAGCAGGAAGCCCGCAACGAACCGGCGGTGGTGCTGGTCCCCGGGCAGGTGCGCGCCGCACTTGCCCGCCTGGTCCGCCACAGCGTGCCCAGCCTATCGGTGCTGGCCTATAGCGAAGTCCCGGAAGACAAGCGCCTGAAGCTGGTGGGCACGATCAGCTGAGACCGCCCCGGCAACCACGCACCCGTCGCGCGCCGGGTTTGCCGGGGCCGCCCGTCGCGCCCGGGTGCGCTCCTACGACATTGAAGGCAATGCCGCCCACGCGACACCCCCGTAGGAGCGCGCCTGGGCGCGACCGGCGTTACCGGAACGGCCTATCGCGCCCAGGTGCGCTCCTACCAAGCGATTCCCGCGCCCGGCCGCATGCCGGTCAGCGATGGATACCTGCCGGCAACCGACGACCCTAGCCGGCGTCGGAAAGCCGCCACCGGCCCGGACCTCCAATCGATTGCGTGGCGCCGGCCGCTTCGGGGCGTTCCAGGCGCGCCCGGCTCGGCCTCCGGCCTGCGAGCGCATCCGCCCGCCCGAAGGCGTCTGCGCCTGGCCCTTCCGGAAAAACGTCAATCAATCCATCGACTTGAAACGTTCGGACCGGATCACACGCACAGCGCCCACCCTGCCCCAATGCTCCAGCTCCACGCGCCGGAACCCCGGCACCGCGTTTTGGCACACCGCATGCATTAGCTCTGCCGAGACCACAGCCAGCACCACCGCTGCGGAACTGGACGAACGAACGGGACAGGCAACTCATGACGCTGGCAACACACCCACATTCATCGCATACCCGTCCGGCGTCCGGCGGGTCCCGTTCCTGGAGGCACTTCGCATGAAAATCAAACGCTTCGTCGCCCCGGACATGCGCACCGCATTCCGCATGGTGCGTGAAGAACACGGCCCGGACGCGGTGATCCTGTCCAACCGTCGCACCGCCGAAGGCATCGAGATCGTCGCTGCCAGCAATTACGACGAAGAGCTCGTGCAGCGCGCCCTGGAAACCGCGCGCTCGGACACCCCGGCCTCCGCACAGCACCAGCAGGCTCCCGCGCAGCAGGCGCCGGCCCCGCAAGTCCCGGCCAAGCCCGCTGCACCGGTGCACGCGCTGCTCAAGCCGTCTGCCGACGCCGAGGCCAGCCAGCGCCAGCGCGTGGCCAGCGCCGCCGACGACATGATCGCCGCCATGGCGCTGCGCCAGCCGGTCAGCGTGCCGCGCCAGGCGCCGGTCGCCGCTCCGGTGCGCACCGCCAGCATTCCTTCGCCCGCTGCCCAGGCACTCGCCCACGCGGTTGCCGTCACCGCTGCGCCGCGCCAGGAACACGCGCTGTCGGCCGTGCCGGAACAGTTGTTCGCCGACTTTTTGACGACTGCCCCGGTGCAGCGCCCGGCCGTCCCGGCCACGGCGGTGCAGGCACCCGCGCCGGTCGCGGTGGCAATGGCCAACGCCCCGGCCTTCGCTGCCGCAGGCCGGGACGACGACGCCTTCGCCGATGAAGCCGACTTCGATCTGGACGATGCCCTGCCGCAGATCCTGCCGCCGGCCGCGCTGCCGCCCATCGTGGTCGCCCCGCCCGCCCCGCCGGCCCTGGCCGCCGTGCCGGTTGCCGCCACGCCCGCGCCGCAGAACGACGAAGAACTCAAGCAGCTGCGCGGCGAACTGGCGCTGATGCGGCAGATGATCGAGCGCGAGATGAACCGCCTCACCGACGAGCGCCTGCGTGGCTCGCCGGTGCGCGCCCAGGCGCTGGAACTGATGGACGACTACGGTTTCGACGCCGGCCTGACCCGCGATATCGCCCTGCAGATCCCGGCCGATACCGAATTGCACCGTGGCCGCGGCCTGATGCTGGGCCTGCTGTCCAAGCGTCTGCCGGTGGCCCCGGTCGACCCGTTGGAACGTGGCGGCGTGATCGCCCTGGTCGGGCCGACCGGCGCCGGCAAGACCACCACCATCGCCAAGCTTGCCCAGCGCTTCGCCGCCCAGCACGCCCCGCGCGACGTGGCCCTGGTCACCACCGACACCCAGCGCGTGGGCGGCCGCGAACAGCTGCACAGCTACGGCCGCCAGCTCGGCATCGCGGTGCACGAGGCCGACAGCGCCGAAAGCCTGCTGGACCTGCTCGAGCGCCTGCGCGACTACAAGCTGGTGCTGATCGACACCGCCGGCATGGGCCAGCGCGACCGCGCCCTGGCCGCCCAGCTGAACTGGTTGCGCGCCGCCCAGCAGGTCACCTCGCTGCTGGTGCTGCCCGCCAACGCCCATTTTTCCGACCTCGACGAGGTCGTACGCCGCTTCGCCCACGCCAAACCCCAAGGCGTGGTGCTGACCAAACTCGACGAGACCGGCCGCTTCGGCAGCGCCTTGTCGGTGGTGGTCGATCACCAAATGCCCATCACCTGGGTGACTGACGGACAGCGGGTCCCTGACGACCTGCACCGCGCCAATGCCGCCAGTCTCGTTCTTCGCCTTGAAGATTTGCGGCGCGCTGCCGATAAGCCCTGTACTCCGGAGCACAACCATGCAGTCGCGTGAATACGCCAAGCTGACCAACGCCTTCCCCCTGTCGGCGACCCGTCCCGAGCCTTTGGGCCCGGTGCGCACCATTGCCGTGACCGGTGGCAAGGGCGGCGTGGGGAAAACCAACATCTCCGCCAACCTGGCCGTGGCGCTTGCCGACATGGGCAAACGCACGCTGCTGCTTGACGCCGACCTCGGCCTGGCCAACCTGGACGTGGTCCTGGGGCTGGCGCCCAAGTACACCCTGGCCGACCTGATCGCCGGCCGTTGCACGCTCGATGAAGTCATCATCGAAGGTCCCGGCGGCGTGCTGGTGGTGCCGGCCGCCTCCGGTCGCCGCCACATGGCCGAACTGGCCCCGGCCCAGCACATCGGCCTGGTCAACGTGTTCTCCGAACTGGAACGCGACCTGGACGTGATGGTCATCGACACCGCCGCCGGCATCACCGACAGCGTGCTGACCTTCTGCCAGGCCGCCCAGGACACCGTGGTGGTGGTCTGCGACGAGCCGGCCTCGATCACCGATGCCTACGCGCTGATCAAGGTGCTCTCGCGCGAACGCGGCGTGGACCGCCTGCAGATCATCGCCAACATGGTGCGCGACCCCAACGAAGGTCGCCTGCTGTACGACAAGCTCTCGCGCGTGTGCGAAAAGTTCCTGGGCGATGTTTCGCTGAACTATCTCGGCCATGTGCCGCAGGACGACTGGCTGCGCCTGTCGGTGCAGCGCCAGCAACCGGTCATCAAGGCCTACCCCGCCAGTCCGTCGGCGCAGGCCATCGCGGAAATCGCACGCCGTACCTCGCGCTGGCAGGCCCCGACCGTGCCGCGCGGCAACGTCGAGTTCTTTGTCGAACGCATCATCCAACGGGGAGTGGCCGCATGAGCACCGCTACCGCAACCACGGCCAGCGCCCAGTACCGCGCCGTGCAGCGCAACAACGCCAACGACGTGGTGACCCAGCACGCCGACCTGGTCCGCCGCATCGCCCACCATCTGGCAGCGCGTCTGCCGGCCAGCGTGGAAGTGGACGACCTGATCCAGGCCGGCATGATCGGCCTGATCGAAGCCTCGCGCAGCTACGACTCCGAACAGGGCGCGTCGTTCGAAACCTATGCCTCGATCCGCATCCGCGGCTCGATGATCGACGAGATTCGCAGGGGCGACTGGGTGCCGCGTTCGGTGCACCGCCGCGCCCGCGATGCCGCCGCCGCCGTGCGCAAGATCGAACAGAACACCGGCCGCGCCGCCGCCGCCACCGAAGTGGCCGCCGCCATGGAAATGCCGCTGCCCGATTACCTGCGCCTGATGGAAGATGCGGCACGTGGCCAGGTGCTGAGCCTGGAATCGCGCATCGAAGACCACGGCGAGCTGGACACCACCGCCAAGGGCGGCCCCAATCCGCAGCAGATGATGGAGCGTGGCGAATTCGGCCGCGAGCTGGGCAAGGCCATCGGCCAACTGCCCGAGCGCGAGCAACTGGTGCTGTCGCTGTACTACGAACAGGAATTGAACCTGAAGGAAATCGGCGCCGTGCTGGGCGTCAGCGAATCGCGCGTGTGCCAGATCCACGGCCAGGCGGTGGTGCGTTTGCGTGGCCGCCTCAAAGTCTTCGAACTGGCCGATGCCGGTGTCGAAATTGACGACTAATTTTTTGTGTTAGGAGCTTGATGTGAACAAGAACATGCGGATCCTGATCGTGGACGACTTCTCGACGATGCGACGTATCGTCAAGAATCTGTTGGGCGATCTCGGCTTCACCAATACCGCAGAGGCCGAAGACGGCAACAGCGCCCTGGCGGCGTTGCGTGCCGGCCCGTTCGATTTCGTGGTCACCGACTGGAACATGCCCGGCATGACCGGCATCGACCTGCTGCGCAACATCCGCGCCGACGCCAAGCTCAAGCACCTGCCGGTGATGATGGTGACCGCCGAAGCCAAGCGCGAGCAGATCATCGAAGCGGCCCAGTGCGGCGTGAACGGCTACATCATCAAGCCGTTTACCGCCCAGACGCTGGAAGAAAAGCTGGGCAAGGTGTTCGAACGTCTGGCGGCGACCGCCTGATGAACGCGACCATGGAAACCGATGCCGAACGTGCCGCGTTGATCGAGCGCCTGCAGAACGCACTCGATGCACTGGAAAGCGGTGACCAGGTCGCCTGGCGTCGCGAGGTGGATCATCTCGCCGCCCTGCGCACGCGCCCGATGATGCAGAGCCTGAGCCGGCTCGCCCGCGAACTCGGCCAGGCGCTGGGCGAGCTGCCCACCATCCCTGAAGAAGCCGGCGAACTGGACGATGCCTGCTCGCGCCTGGACCACGTGGTGGAAATGACCGAAAAGGCCAGCCATCGCACGCTGGATCTGGTCGAAGAATGCCGCGAGCTGGCCAACCAGCTGCGCAACGGCGGGCTCAATCAGGACCAGGGCGCGCTGCTGGAAAAGATGCGCCACAACCTGACCGAGCTGTCGCTGGCGCAGAGCTACCAGGACCTGAGCGGCCAGATCATCCGGCGCGTGGCCGGTATCGTGCGGCGCGTGCACGAAGGCTTCGGTGCGCTCGGCCTGCCGCCGAAGAACATCGAACCGAAGAAAGACGACGGCGGTCTTGCCGGTCCTGCAGTCAAGGGCCTGGACCGTCACGCGGTGTCGCAGGACGATGCCGACGACCTGCTGTCCGGATTGGGGCTGTAACCATGAGTGCTGTTCCAGACGATATTGCTGCCGATTTCATCGTCGAGGCCCAGGAAATCCTGGATCGCCTCGGCGAACAGCTGGTGTCGCTGGAACAGGCGCCAGAAGAAGCCGACCAGCTCAACGCGGTGTTCCGCGGCTTCCACACGCTCAAGGGCGGCGCCGGCTTCCTGGCAATCAAGCCGATGGTGGAGCTGTGCCACGCCGCGGAAGAAACCCTAGGCATGGCGCGCTCGGGCCAGGCGGTGCTGCAGGCGCATCACTTCGATGCCGCACAACAATCGCTGGATTATCTGCAGGCCATGCTGGACGCCATGGGCTCGGGCGAAGCCGTGCCGCACGCGCCGGCCACGTTGATCGCGCAGTTCGACGCCAAGAGCGCCCCGCCGGCGATCAAGGCCGCGCCGCAGGCGGCCGCTGCCAAGCCGGTTGCTGCCGCACACGGCGACGATGCGCATGCGCCCGCCCCCAAGGCGGCCGGCAAGGGCGCGGCCAAGACCGGCGCCGAAGCCGAACAGACCGTGCGCGTGGACACCAAGCGCCTGGACGCCATCGTCAACCTGATCGGCGAACTGGTGCTCTCGCGCAACCGGTTGAAGACCTTGCGCACCCGCCTGCGCGACGAAGAACTGGACCGCGCAGTCAGCACGCTGGACATCGCCACCGCACGCCTGCAGACCGCGGTCATGCGCACCCGCATGCAACCGGTCAGCAAGGTGTTCGCCCGCTTCCCCAAGGTGGCCCGCGATGTGGCGCGCACCTTGTCCAAGGAAGTGGAACTGGAACTGATCGGCGCCGAAACGGAGCTGGACCGCAATCTGGTCGAAGCCCTGGCCGACCCGTTGGTGCACCTGGTGCGCAACGCCATCGACCACGGCATCGAATCGCCGGCCCTGCGCGAAGCCACCGGCAAACCGCGTAGCGGCCATGTGCGCCTGTCGGCGCAGCAGGAAGGCGACTACGTCAGCATCGAAATCCAGGACGACGGCGCCGGCATCGACCCCGAGCGCCTGCGCGAAATCGCCCGCAACAAGGGCCTGATCGACGCCGAAGCCGCCGCCCGCCTGAGCACTGACGAGTGCTTGCATCTGATCTTCATGCCGGGCTTCTCGACCAAGGCGGAAGTCACCGACATCTCCGGCCGCGGCGTCGGCATGGACGTGGTGCAGTCGCGTATCCGCGAACTCAGCGGGCAGATCCAGATCCAGTCCGAACTGGGCCGTGGCAGCCGCTTCATGATCCGCGTGCCGCTGACGCTGGCGATTCTGCCGACCCTGCTGGTGCAGGCCGGCGAAGCGGTCTACGCATTGCCATTGGCCCGCGTGGTCGAAGTGCTGCACGCACCGCAGACCTCGCTGGGCTGGTTCGACGGCCGCGCCGTGCTCGACCGCCGCTCGCACACCCTGCCGTTGATCGACCTGCGCCGCTGGCTGGGCGTACCGGCCGAACAACCGCCGCTGCTGACCGTGGTGTTGCTGCAGGCCGGCGAAACCCGCTTCGGCCTGGTGGTGGACCAGGTCCGCGGCCGCGAGGAAGTGGTGATCAAGCCCCTGCCCCGCGCCCTACGCGGCCTACCCGGCTACGCCGGCGCCACCCTGATCGGCGACGGCCGCATGGCGCTGATCCTGGATGTGGATGGGCTGCGTTCCAGCGATCATTGATTTGTGGGATTCGGGATTCGGGATTCGGGATTCGGGATTCGGGATTGGGAAATCGGGAATCGGGAATCGGGAATCGTCAAGACGATCCAGGATGCCTGATCTAACGACAACGGCCGCGTACTGCGGCCGTTGTCGTTTCACTACCGGCATCGCTGCCGATCTATGTCGCCAAGCGCGCAGGCATGGGCGCGATGGTTTGGTGACGGTCAAGCTGCCGTGCAAGTGAACCTGGAACTGAGGTTTCCCCACATTTCTTCCTGCGAGATCAAGCGCTTGGTGGGCCAGGCGGTGGAAGAAGGTGCGCGCATGGGGCACGCTTCAAGGTGATTAAGCCAGAGAAGAGTGCCGACCATGCGCGCCAGCGAAGTATTGCAGAAGTGCCTGTCTAACTCACTCTCCGGGATGCATGCGTTACGCCAACGTACCTTGCTGGGCGCGGTTGAAGCGCTAGTGCACGGGGGCCGACTGACGCTGATCGACATCGCACGCGCGTGGCCTGGCGCGACGCGGGTACGTGCGCCCCTCAAGGCATGCGACCGCCTGCTGTGCAATCGCACGTTGCAGGCCGAGCGATCCATGATCGAGCGGGACATGGCGCATTGGCTGTTGCGCGGCGACCAGCCGGTGATCGTCATCGACTGGAGCGATTTGAGGCCGGACAAGTCATGGTGTCTGCTGCGCGCAGCCGTGCCGATCGGTGGACGCACACTCACCTTGCTGGACATGGTGGTTGCCGGGAAACAGCAGGGATCGCCCGGCGCGGAAAAACGCTTCTTGCAACAGCTCAGGCGAATGATTCCAGACGATGTGCGTCCGATCCTGGTCACGGACGCCGGATTCCGCACGCCATGGTTTCGCGCGGTGTCGGCGATGGGCTGGGATTGGGTCGGGCGTCTTCGCGGACGCACGCAGGTCAAACCGCAAGACGTGCCCGATGATGCAGCGCAATGGATCGATAGCCGACGCCTGCATGCATTGGCGTCCAACCGTGCATGCGAATTGCCACCGATGCAGGCCAATCGCAGTGATCCACTCGATTGCCGTCTGGTGCTCTATGCCAAGACACGTCTGGGACGTCAGCAACGCAACCGCCGCTCGCCAGCGAAGGTCTCGCGTGCATCCTCCAGCTTGAAAGCAGCGGCGCGTGAACGCGAGCCGTGGTTGATCATTGCCTCCCCACAGTTACAAGCACCCAGCGCGAAACACTTGGTCAATCTGTACGCACGAAGGATGCAGATCGAGCTGGCATTTCGTGATCTGAAGTCGCATCGCTACGGTCAGGCGATGGAAGACAGCCTGACCCGTCGCGGCGAGCGGTTGCAGATCCTGTTGTTGCTCAACACACTGGCCACCTTTGCCAGTTGGCTGGCAGGACTGGGATGCGAAGCCACCGGTATCGCCCAGTGGCTATCGCCACGCAGCAGTACACGCAAGCTCTACTCGACACTGCGTGTCGGCCGCCAGGCGCTGGCCAGGCGCTGGCCGATGGAACCTGTCTCACGCTGGCTAGAACGCTTACGTACACTGCCCGAAGCAGTGCGTGAGCAGATGACGCTGGTGCTTTAAAAACGTGGGGATACCTAAGAACCTGGAACCGTTATCTCCGTAGATCTCGCTGCGCGCGGGTGCAGGTGCGTGGCGGAAGACATTCCGTGCAACCTCAACCCTTACCCCAGCAGCTCTCCCGCAGGCGGGAGAGGGGCTCGTACAGACGAATCGCTTCTTTTCTCGGCATGCGTTCGTCCCTTCCCGCGTGCGCCGGTCCCTTCTACCGCTAGCGCTGCTCCCTTCTCCCGCTTGCGGGGGAAGGTGCCCGAAGGGCGGATGGGGGGAGACATCGCCGGCAGCAATCCCGCCGACAGTCGATCTACGCAGGCGCTCTCTCGACGGAAGCGCACCAGTCTCTTGGCATCAGCCCAATGGTCACGATGCGCCGCCGGCTCCACGGCCATGCGGGCGGCGGGTCAGGCCGCGGGCACCGCAGCACGGCCCGAGCGCGCCTGCCCATAATCGAAATCGGTCACCCGCCGATCCAGCGCCGGCCACAGCAGCCAGGCCGGTGGGTCGCTTCGGATCTCTGCTTCCAGCAATGCGTTGACCTGCGCCACCAGCGCGGCGACGCCATGCGTGCCGGCGGCGAATCGCGCCGCCACATAGGGCCGATGATCGGCGAAGGACACCAGCCAGACCACATAACCGAAGCGTTCGGCCAAGGCGAATACTCCCCGCGGCGTGCGCGCCCGATGGCCTAGGAATGGCCCTTCCACGTACGCGGTGTCGTCGTAACAGAAATCGATCATGCAGCTGACCACGCGCTGCTGACGGAAGGCGCGTAGCAGCCGCATGCTGCTTCCGGCATCGCGGAACGCAAGCAGGTTGCCCTCGCCCATGAGCACGCCCATCCACTCCGCCCGCTGGGCGATCAAGGTCAGAACACCTGTCGCCCGCACGCCAGCCATGAGCACGGGAGCTGCAGGATGGTGCCAGGTCAGTATCAGCGTCGCCGGGGGCACCGCGAACGCCGGCGCCGCCGGTCGCGCATACGCAGCCGACAAGTAGTACTCCGCCTGTCGCTGCAGGTAGTGCGCCGAGAAGGTGGGCCGCACGCGCCAGCCCAACCGCTGCGCGGCCTGTGCATAGCTCCAGTACGCCTTGCGGGTCTCGTGCTCCAACGGGCCAGCCAGCCAGTTGGCCAGCGCGTGACAACTTGTCGGTTCGGCACGTGCACGCAGGTGGGCCACCAGCGCATCGTCGTCCAGCGGCATGTCGGGCCGCCAGCCCGGTACGGCCAGTGTCATGCCGCCTCGGCGAGCGCATCGCCCTGCGCATGCCGCGCGTAGTACGCGAACAAAGGCCGTTCGGCAGCCGTGAACTCGCGCAGCAGTTCGGGATACAGATACCGCGACAATGCGCATTCCACCGGATCCACGCTACGGTCGTGACCAGTGCGCACCAGTGCCTTGGCCACGCAGGTGCCGCCGCACAGTCCGAACAGTGCACAGCGGCTGCAGCCTTGGCCATGCAGCCGCAGCCAGCTGTGACGCGCGACGATGGCAGCGCGCGCCGGCGCGTCGCCCCCGTCCTGGCCTGCCTTCAGTTCGAAATACGGGTGATAGACGCAGTCGCAGGTCCGTTTGCCGCCCTGCGCGTCCAGCACCAGGAAATCGCCGGCCGCGCCGCAGGGCCCCCGATAGCAAAGATCGCGGGACTGCAGTGTAAACAGGTTGTTCATGCGTGCGACCAGGTTGCGCAACGCCAGGCTATGGAGCTGACCGTTCCGGATCATCTCCAGCAGCCCTGCATACAGATCCACGGCCTGTTCGGGCGAGAGCCGCTCGTCGGCGAGATCGGCGCCGCGGCCGGCCAGGTCGAGGAAGGTGATCGACATGCCCTGCACACCGAAGTCCTGCAGCCAGCGCGCAAACGCCGGCAGCCCGGGTGCCGAGGTACGCGAGGCAACGGCCAGGAAACCGCAGCGCTGACGCACGAACTGTGGACGCTCGCGCATCAGCGCCAGGATGCACTGCAGCGGCGTCCGCGGCCCCCGCGTGCGGCGCAATGCATTGCTCGCTTCATCCAGACCATCGAGCGACAGGCCGACCGAAAAGTCGTGCTGCTCCAGAAAGTCGAGAATCTCCGGCGTGAAGCGCGTCCCGTTGGTCTGCAACGAGAAACCGACGCGGGCGCGGTGCGGTTCCAGCCATTGCACCACCTGGCGGATGAGACCGAACCGCAGCAATGGCTCGCCGCCATGGAAGGCAATCGACAGCGGCTCACCGCGCTCCAACAGCGGCGCCAGCGTAGTCTGGATGGTGCCGAGAGATTGCTGAGCGCGGAACCGTTCGGCGTCGTAGTCGTAACAATAATCACAGTCGATGTTGCAGGTACCGGTGAGCTTGAGCAGCACCGCGGTCGGGGACTGGGCCTGACGGTACTGCGCGGTGTCGATGCAGCGTCCATCGCGCGTCAGCAATGCCGACTCCCACAACTGCGTCAGCGGCTGCAGCTGGATGGAATCGTCCAATTCCAGCGGCAGCTCCGCTCGCAGCTGCCGGTAGGCGTCGCGGGTCAACACGCACCAGCCGGAACTGCCGTCCGCCAGCACTGCCAGATCGTCACCGTCCAGCGGAAGCACACGGTGGCTGGCCCACGCATAACCGGCCACGGCTCAACCCCTCGCCCCGGTCTGGAGCCGTGCCAGGCCCTCGCGCACTGCCCCCAGTTGCCGTTCCAGCTGAATGACTTGCTCGGAGAGCTTTTCCAGATCCACTACCGGATCGATCAGACGGTCGCGCGGGTTGTCGGCAATCTTGCAGGTCGCCTTTTCCCAGATACGACTTTCGTAGCCTGCGCCCGCGTTGCTGACGATGCGCGGCACCGTCCGGACCACCACATCCGAAAGCCGTCCGACCTTGCCGTCCAGATGCGAAAGCGCCTTCTCCAACTGCTCGGCCACGCTCTCGGCCGCGGTGTCTTCGGTCACCTCCACTGCCAGCGTCAAACTGATTTCCTTGGTGCCTGTCCTGGTTGTCTTCATGACTCACCTGATGTGATTAAGGGAATTGCGCGCCTTGCTGGCCGTCCTGTCCCATTCCTCCCGGCCCGGTGTGGCTCGAAGCATGCATGACGGGCGGCAACCCGGGCAGCCCGCATGCGCCCGCGGCACGGGCAGCCACGCTGCCTCACTGCGGGGCGGCGCATGCGCCGCCGTTGCCAGCAGGCTGTGTAGGCTTGTCCGGACAGCGGAAGTAGCCAAAATGTGCTAATTCTTGCTGCCCCGGAAGACGCACTTACCTCAACCCGACGCAGGTGATTCGGTGACGTCCCTGTCTGCTCGTATTCGCCGCGCGCGCGCGCTCGCCGCCATCAGTCAGGCAGAACTAGCCAAGCGCGTCGGCGTCCAGCGCAGCGCAGTCACCCAATGGGAATGCACTGCCGGCACCACCCCCAGCGTCGGCCACTTGATTCAGATCGCCTGCGAGACCGCAGTGTGCTTCGAATGGCTGGCCACCGGTCGCGGCCCGTCCCGGGCACAGGAGGGCCTGCTGGATGCGGCCGTGCAAAGCGGCGACTTCGCGCGCGACGAGCTGGAAAGCAGCGTCTTGGTCGCTTTACGGCGCGCATCTCAGCGCAAACGTGTTGCCATCGCGCAGATCATCGAATTGTTGACGGGCTGAGCCGCGCGGTGCGGCGCCCGCGGTGCAACACCCGATCCATGGGCGGCGCGGCCGCGCCAGGCCATGGGTCGGCAGTGCGGACGGGCGGCCATGTGACCGACCAGGTGCCGCGCCAAATCAGAATGCCTTCATCGAGCGCTTCAATCGCACGTTCCGCGAGGAAGTGCTCGACCTGAATCTCTTCGCCTGCCTCGACGAGGTGCGCGAAGCCGCCCACTGGTGGATGATCGACTACAACCAAGCAAGATCCCATGATTCGCTCGGCGGAATGACCCCGGTCGAGTACCGCAACAAGTACGCCGAAAGCTCTACTTTTGAACTGCCTGCTTGACGGGGGAGCTTACGCAATGGCGGGCGACTAGCGGGTGGGAAGTGAATTTGCCCCGTTTCCTGCAGAGTTTCCTTAGCAGATGACATCGATGCTGTAAAACATGGAGATACCCAAGCACCCGGCCCATTCTTGATGCTTACCTCAGGCGACAACTACCTTGACCTGCGCCAGCAGATCAGTCTGCGCGAGGCAGGAGAAAATCATTCTTCGCCAGAATAGATCTTAAGTCATTCAAACTTTTCTCATCAGAAGACCAGCCAGTGAGAACGGCCACCAGATGCCCTCTTCTGAAAAGGTGGAATGTTGGAATAGAGTCAAATCTTACGCCAGGCCAATCCAGATTGCTGAAAGCAATTACCAGCTTCTGCCTTGGATGGTCTGATTGCCAATTTGAAAAATCTTCCACATTCAAAGGAGTAGTACTTGATGCAATCCATATGGCATTAGCTTTTTCAAAAGCTGAGCTAATCTCATCGTCAGCATCTATACGTGCGGCAGCGTCACTTGCAAAGTGACATCCGCCAAGCACGATTATTTGAAACTCCTTAGAAACCTTTTTTTCCGAAATCTCGAATTTTTTCGAGTCGCTAGAAAAAGACAACACGGGCCTAGAAGAATTTCCACGATACGGCGCCGGATTGATAACATAACCTAAACCATCCGTCTTAAGAATAACATCACTCCTGTGCCCTGAAATAATTTCGGCGGATCTAAAGTCTCTATATTGCTCAAGAGTTTCACGCATTGCGAATTTATCGCTTTCTGTCAGCCTCCCATTCTTTGACAGAATGGCGTAAGCCCGACTCATATCCCGGAGGTAACTTACGTCCAAACCTCCTTTATATAGATTCGAATAGAAAGCAAGCTCAGCAGAAAGATCAAATACAACATGAATATCTTCCATGCTAAGCGCATCAATCGATAAAAGTTTTGGCCTGACAAGGCGTTGATAAGATTTAACCATAAGCGTGAAGCCATGCATGGCATCACTTCGACGGACCACTCTAGCCTTGCCAATCTCTTCAACTGAAATTTTTATATCAGAGTCTTGCGCGAAAGCGTGACCGCACGCAAGAGCGGCGAATGCGACGAGCATCCGCCGCAAAAAAACTTGTAAGCACATTCTACCTACCATTACCTGATGAAGAACAGGCCTGAGAGCACATGCTTTTATATTCATATTTGCAAGAGTTACTGCCTTGATTAATTAAGCAATAAGAATCTTGCCTAGGGTTGATATCATTAACTTCGATAATCTTCCTTTCTATTTCGTTTTTTCCGACAATCCCTGGAATAGACGAGATAGTTCGCTGGACCCCAAACAGGCCAAGCAGTTCGTATAGCTCTTTAGTATTAAGGTAGTCTATCAATCCGTCATAAGAAAAGGAAGCGAGACCCCTCTCCGTAAAAACCATGCTACGGCGGAACTTACTAAGCACGCTTGGGGGAAGTTTGAAAGCGACAGAGGACGGGGTGGCAGCTAGATAAGCTTCAAATTGCTTGCTTGAACGAATCCGAGCTGTAGCCAAATCCACCTCTTCTTGAAGAATCGAAGAACTCTTGAGCAATTCACCATCGCTAGATGGCGGAGCCGCCCCAGCCCCAGCACTACTACCAACCAACACCCCCAAAACTATCATTTTTATAAATGTAATTTTCATAAATAGTACAATAGTTGATTTACATGCGTTACATGGATGCGCGAACCTTTTAAGTCCAGTTGTGTGAGCATTTAGCAATTGACGGTTTAGCAACCCATTAGTGCCAGTGTCAAGTTCATAGATTTTCAGGTAATACAAGAAATAAATTAGTTGGCGCTGAAAAAACTTTGAAAATACCACTCTATTACCGAATATGCATGCTTCTAGGGGGTGGGGGGGGGGGCGCACTTCCCTAAGAACCTCAAGAATCTCAGACATATAACGGTTGGAATAACAGTTTCAGCCGAAAGCACACTTTACATAGAAGTGCGACGTCACCCGACGTGGAACCTTGGTTCCAACTATTCTCTTTCATTCGTGCGGCACGACTGACAGCTACTGCATGCCGATCATCACGCGCGAACAGTGATACGCCCAGGATTTCCTAGACATCTCAAGGCCATGGAAAATGGCTGATTCGGAGGTGTCCATGAGCAGTAAGCGGTATACGGATGAGTTCAAGATCGAGGCGGTCCGGCAAGTGACCGATCGTGGGTTCAAGGTGGCAGAGGTCGCCGAGCGACTGGGTGTCACCACGCACAGCCTGTACGCTTGGCTGCGCAAGTTCGGCAAGCCCGGCGTAGTACAGCGCGCTGAGGCGGACCAGAGCGCCGAAGTCCGGCGGCTGAAGATCGAGTTGCGCCGGGTGACGGAGGAGCGCGACATCCTAAAAAAGGCCGCCGCGTACTTTGCCAAGGGGTAAAGGCAAAGTACCTCTTCATGCAAGTCCACCGCGAAGAATTCAGGGTGTGCGCGATGTGCCGGGTTTTGCGGGTGAACCGGGCTGGATACTACGCGTGGCTAAAGTCGCCCGACAGTGAACGCGCCAAGGAAGACGAACGCCTGCTGGGGCTGATCAAGCACCACTGGTTGGCCAGCGGCAGTGTCTATGGGCATCGCAAGATTGCCAAGGATCTACGCGATCTGGGTGAGCGTTGCAGTCGCCATCGGGTGCATCGATTGATGCGCACCGAGGGACTGCGTGCCCAGGTGGGCTATGGCCGCAAGCCGCGCTTCCATGGCGGAACGCCGTGCAAGGCGGCAGCCAACCTGCTGGATCGACAGTTCGACGTGACCGAGCCGGACACGGCCTGGGCGAGCGACTTCACCTTCATCCGTACGCATGAAGGCTGGATGTACCTGGCTGTGGTGATCGATCTGTTTTCCAGGCAGGTCGTCGGCTGGGCGATGCGCGATCGAGCCGATACCGAGTTGGTCGTGCAGGCCTTGCTGTCGGCGGTGTGGCGGCGCAAACCCAGCGCTGGTTGCCTGGTTCATTCGGACCAGGGGTCTGTCTACACCAGCGATGACTGGCGCAGTTTCCTGGCGTCCCATGGCTTGGTGTGCAGCATGAGTCGGCGTGGCAACTGCCACGAGCGCGAAGCCTGCCCTTGGGGCACAACGCACCGGTGGAGAGCTTCTTTGGTCTGCTCAAACGCGAGCGGATCAGGCGGCGGATCTACCCCACCAAGGACGCCGCACGCGCCGAGGTGTTCGACTACATCGAGATGTTCTACAACCCACAACGCCGTCATGGTTCAACTGGCGACCTGTCCCCTGTAGAGTTTGAACGGCGCTACGCGCAACGAGGGTCTTGAGTGTCTACGGAACCCTGGGCGTATCACCACAAGCCTGAGCGCCTCATCGAAGAGCTCAGCATCACTTTTTTCGAAGTTAGCCGGTTTAGCTCTCAGTGCTTTCATAGCCTGCTCGGGAGTGCTAAGCATGATTTGCGAAACGCGCTTGAGTAGTTGGCCATTGGCGCGCTGAATGCTTTGGATAAAATCCGGAGTTCGTACTGCCATAGCCGCAAAAAAATAAGACAGAGCTAGACGTGCTTCTTCCGATAGTGGCGACCCTTCTATGAGAGTTGGCAGGTGATTAGAAGCGTCGCCTTCAATAGCGGCTAGCGTCGCCCTCCAACTCAAAGCGCTTGCGCCCCTGATCATCAGTCAGCGTGTAAAGGTGTCCGGTTACCGCAGTATTATCGGGCGATTGTCTGCGCACCTCGCCTGTAGTGCGGTCGTATACCGACAACAATTGATCGTCCCTAGTGAAACCCTTCAAGTAAAAGCGGGGTAAGAAGTGCTGGCGCTTTGGCCCCGTCAACAATGGGGCAAGTAACGGTTCGATCAAGTAACGGTTCCAGATTCACTTCCTTCGTGATCAAAACCCCTACCCCCACGCCCTTTGCGGCCTCCCCGGCTAAGCCGGCGCCACCCTGATCGGCGACGGCCGCATGGCACTCATCCTGGACGTGGACGGATTGCGCTCCAGCGATCAGTGAGTTTGGGGAATCGGGAATCGGGAATCGGGAATCGTCAAGACGATCCTGGCTGCCTGATCTAACGATAGCGGCGGCGTACTGCGGCCGTTGTCGTTTCACTACCCGCAGCGCTACCGATCTACGCCGCCAAGCGCGCAGGCATGGGCGCGATGGTTTGGCGACGGCCACGTTGCAGTGGAAGTGAACCTGGAACCGCGATTCAGAACCGCTATTCACTACAAGGTAAAAAGGGGCGGATTTGTGCAATAGCCCCCAGACAACTTGCGCCAGGCCTCACACCATCCGGTGTTGAGGTGCGATCAATTGCTCTCGCTGCTGCTCCTGCTGCTGGGATTGCTGTTGGCGCTGCGTTTCGCCCAAGGCCTGCAGTTGCGCTAAGGATTGCTCGACAGGCTGCGCAATCGCATCGCTCGTCTTCATATGCGCCATCTTGTGAGCGGGGTCGTTCAACGCGCCTTCCACCACAAAGACGTTCTCGCCTTGTCGCACGGATTTTGTGTTCTCGCTCAGTACGACATGATCGATTCGCGACAGCCCGTTCTCTTTTGCAAGATATGCACTGCTTGCCGCAAGGCGGGCGCTGTTGTCGTCGTACTCTCGACCGAGGCCTTGCTCAAGGCGGCGAACTGCATCCTCGGCTTGGCTATGGAGCGGGTCTTGGGATAGCGATGCCAGCTGATATCTCCCGCTTTCCGAGATTTTGACCGCACCCTGCTCAGTCTGCGATGCACCGTGCTCGCGCTGAACATGCGCCTGGCCGAGCTCGATGCCTAGGCTTCCTGACTGAAAATCCTGCACGGTTACCGATTGCCCTCGTTCGTTACCAATCAATAGATCGGCACCTTGGATTCGGTAAGTAGTTTGACCATCCGCACTACGAAAGACACCTTCTGGTTCGTCCCCTTGCCGGGTGCCTCCGGTCAGCTGCCGGCCATCCCAAAATATCTGACCATTTCGGTCGGCATCCTGCACTACATCACCATCGTTAACGATGTAGATATCATTACCAGCCCCACCACGCAGCACGTCATGACCCGGCCCGCCTATCAGCACGTCGTTGCCCTGCCCGCCAATCAGGGTGTCATTACCTCCCCCCCCTAGGAGCAGATCGTTACTGCTGACCTCTGCGCCGTTCCTCCGGCGGGTTGCATCGATTGTCGCGGCGTGATCGGCATCCACGGCAACGCGCGCAGAATCTCGCCCCGCATCTACATGGATCGAGCCTGCGTTGAATGCCTCGTTGCTCAAGCGATCTGCAATTTCAGGATGCTGCTCCCGCAAATCAGAAAGCAGGCGCAAACGCGCTGGGTCCAACGACTGCGCAAGGGTTTGCACATTGCCTCGCCCTTCCAGCAAGGTTGCATAGTCCCGATTCGCCTCCGCAATCAAATTACGTTGCCCAGGATTTCCATCGATATCCACCCCCCAGCGAGCTTCGTCACGATTGATGCGCTCGCGATGTTGCTGATACATCTGGTAAGTAGACAGCGCCTCGTCGCTTGTGACGTTGTTTGGATCGCTGTAGAGGCCAAAGAGTTCGGACTCCAGTACACGACGCTTGCGAAGACCCGCTTCCGCAGCAGCATTGCTTCCCCACGCGTTGTAACGCATTTCAAACCAGGCCTCGGAGCGATCGCCGGCCACTACAGCATCCCGAAATGACTGCATGTTGGCGTTATACGACCCCGCACCACGGTTGTAGACGAGCGACACAAGCGCCGCCCGCTCTTGCGACATTGGCATGTTCAACGCATTGATCGGCCGCTCGTACTCAGGCATTGATGCGGCTAGTAGCTGGTCTCCTTCTGCAGCATTGAGCGTACGATCAAACTGCAGACCCAGCCTTGTGCGGTCCCCAGGGGCTGCAGCATCGATCCTTGACAATTGTCTGCGCTGTGCATCCGAGAGCTCGATGCCGGACTCAGCCCAGATCGCAGCATTGTTTGAGCGATTGAATGTATATCCATAGCCAATCGTGGCCCGACCATCGCCTACATCCTGGGAGCGCGCGTGCAAGCTTTCGGTGAGCTTGACCAAATCACCGGTGAGCGCGTTGTACTGCTCTTGGGTAAGCTCGCGATAGTTGATAGGCATTTCTGATCTCCTTATCTAAAACTACATTAAGTTAGAGTAATCCCCGATCTGATTGCAGATCTCTGCAGGCGGATTACCCACCCTCACGACTCTCCGCTTTGCTTCTGCGGCCTTTTCCTTTGGCGCGACGATACGGTAAACAAGATACAACCCTTCTTTCGTCTCCCAGAGGCCAAACGTGGACATCTCTGAGAAGCGATAACTTGCTCCATCTGACCGGACTGCCTCAAAGCTACATTCCGCATATGAGCCCCATCCACAACTAGCACCCAAGCGCTTCAACCCGCCTCGACCGCCAAGATCAAAGCGATAAGAACGCCCGCTATCATCTTCGGAGACCTGTGGATTGACTTGTATGGCTTGCGTCGAACCTGCGCCCTCCCAACCACGGGACTCCTCACAAAGCGAGGCTCCGGATGGAGCACGCATGTCCGCGCCCGCGGATACCACCGTACATCCTGTGATGAAGAAGAGCGCAAGCGCCACGCAGCCAACAGACTTTATTTTCATGAAAACTCCTTGCGTGTGAATAACATCATTGACCACTTCTGGGGCATCGCCTTGTCCGGACTCAGGTCGGCCACCAGCTGCTTTAGCTTGCGGCTTTCCTCTTCCAGCAACCACAGGCGCTTGAGCTCGGACGGGCCCCGCCGCCGTAGTTCTTGCGCCACACATAGAACGTTCCCTCCGCGATACCCAGCTTGCGTCAGATCTCCGACTGTCATCCCAAGCTCGGCTTGCTTGAGCGCGTACGCAATCTACTCCTCGGTGAAACGGGACTTCTTCATCGCCTGATTCCTCGTAATCCACGGGAGCCCACGCGGGACGAAGTCTCTACTTTACGGTGGTCCGGTTTATTGGGGGTGGGTCACTTAACGGATGTAGACCCTTAGGTATCCCCACGTTTTTAAAGCACCAGCGTCATCTGCTCACGCACTGCTTCGGGCAGTGTACGTAAGCGTTCTAGCCAGCGTGAGACAGGTTCCATCGGCCAGCGCCTGGCCAGCGCCTGGCGGCCGACACGCAGTGTCGAGTAGAGCTTGCGTGTACTGCTGCGTGGCGATAGCCACTGGGCGATACCGGTGGCTTCGCATCCCAGTCCTGCCAGCCAACTGGCAAAGGTGGCCAGTGTGTTGAGCAACAACAGGATCTGCAACCGCTCGCCGCGACGGGTCAGGCTGTCTTCCATCGCCTGACCGTAGCGATGCGACTTCAGATCACGAAATGCCAGCTCGATCTGCATCCTTCGTGCGTACAGATTGACCAAGTGTTTCGCGCTGGGTGCTTGTAACTGTGGGGAGGCAACGATCAACCACGGCTCGCGTTCACGCGCCGCTGCTTTCAAGCTGGAGGATGCACGCGAGACCTTCGCTGGCGAGCGGCGGTTGCGTTGCTGACGTCCCAGACGTGTCTTGGCATAGAGCACCAGACGGCAATCGAGTGGATCACTGCGATTGGCCTGCATCGGTGGCAATTCGCATGCACGGTTGGACGCCAATGCATGCAGGCGTCGGCTATCGATCCATTGCGCTGCATCATCGGGCACGTCTTGCGGTTTGACCTGCGTGCGTCCGCGAAGACGCCCGACCCAATCCCAGCCCATCGCCGACACCGCGCGAAACCATGGCGTGCGGAATCCGGCGTCCGTGACCAGGATCGGACGCACATCGTCTGGAATCATTCGCCTGAGCTGTTGCAAGAAGCGTTTTTCCGCGCCGGGCGATCCCTGCTGTTTCCCGGCAACCACCATGTCCAGCAAGGTGAGTGTGCGTCCACCGATCGGCACGGCTGCGCGCAGCAGACACCATGACTTGTCCGGCCTCAAATCGCTCCAGTCGATGACGATCACCGGCTGGTCGCCGCGCAACAGCCAATGCGCCATGTCCCGCTCGATCATGGATCGCTCGGCCTGCAACGTGCGATTGCACAGCAGGCGGTCGCATGCCTTGAGGGGCGCACGTACCCGCGTCGCGCCAGGCCACGCGCGTGCGATGTCGATCAGCGTCAGTCGGCCCCCGTGCACTAGCGCTTCAACCGCGCCCAGCAAGGTACGTTGGCGTAACGCATGCATCCCGGAGAGTGAGTTAGACAGGCACTTCTGCAATACTTCGCTGGCGCGCATGGTCGGCACTCTTCTCTGGCTTAATCACCTTGAAGCGTGCCCCATGCGCGCACCTTCTTCCACCGCCTGGCCCACCAAGCGCTTGATCTCGCAGGAAGAAATGTGGGGAAACCTCAGATGTAGACCCATTCGATGCATTTGTGCGCTACCAACACTTGCGGTTTCGCAGCCTCACCACGCGGAAAAACCTCTACTCGCATTCCTGGGCGCGTAAAGAAATCACTCATCCATCGCCCGTCTTCCACCATGTTCCGTTGACGTACAAACCCGATGTTTTCCAGCTTCTTCGTAAACGTCTCGAAATCGATCCCGCAGATCTCCGTCATTGACGGGGAAGCACCCGCTTGCGCTGGAATAAAAGTGAACTCGAACCAACGCCCCGCAGTCGGCGTCTGGTCCATGCCAAAGCTGTAACCCCACTCACTGGTAAGCGGAGCACTGGCGCCATAACGCTTGGGATCAGCTGCCGCATGCGTCACCGGAACCCCCATTTTGGACTGCAGGTAGTCAGGTGTCAGATCGTCCAGTCCATCAATAGCTTGAATCAATGCAAGCATGCGGGTGAGCGCATCCTCTGCCGTTCGTATCGGCCCGCTGGGTTCACCGCCAGCGGGAGTGACTTTGGATTCGGCTGAGGAATTCATGGCAGATGTCTCCGTGACGGTTGCCGGGGCTGGGGTGGCCGCCGTGTGGGCGCATGCGCCCAGAGCGAGGGAGGCGAGCAAGGCGTAGAGGGGGCGCGCGATCATGAAGCGTCCGTTGTGCGCTGGTGTGGCTGCGACGCTAGTGGCATCGGGCACCGAGGTCAATCGCAAGGGGTCTGGCAGCCGCAGCATCATCGCCGCACGTTGCGCGCCTTGGCCGGCGTCTCCACCGGCGGCAACACCTCCATCAGCAGTTGCCCTTCGCTGGCGGTGATGCGCAGTTTTGTGCCGATGGCGAAGCCCAGTTGTTCCAGCCATAGGCCGCTGAGGCGGACGTGGGGCACGTGCTGGTCGCCGGCGTGGTCGTGGGCGCCGGGGTAATGGGTGTAGCTGACGGTGCATTGGCGCGGGCGGCGGGCGCGGCGGGGTGCGCGTAGCGTGCCGGGGCCTTGCGGGGAGGCGTCCGGGTCGGGCGGCAGCATCGGTGGCAGCTTGGTGCGGTCGGGTTCCACAACAACCCACTGCACCCGCTTAGGCGGCGTGGGGCGCGCACGCGTGCGGGTGGGCCGTGCGCTGGCAGATGCCGTGGGTGGGCGGCGGCGTGTCATGGCGCCTCCCGGTGGTGGATGGTGGATGCGGCAACGCGCTGCTGCAACGCCACGGCCCTGCGTGCGAACCGGCGGCTGGAGGTGTGCGGCAACATATCGAACCGGCGACTCAGCGAATGTGCGGGATGCTCGCGCGCCTGCTCAACAACCGCGCGTGCGGCAAGCCGACGCAGCATTTCGATCACATCCCATCGCGGGCGGTGAGCGGAGGCTGACAACAGATCAACCGGCACAGATGCCAGCATGGATGGTGCGGTAGACATGGCAACGCCCTCCTGGAACAACCCAAGAACCGCCGCCAACGGCGACGGGATGTCGGGAGGTTCGAAACCGCTAAGAGCCGGCGGGCGTATTCCCCTTGCGGGTGTTGTATTAGCCGCCCTCCCGACGCAGGCATCGCATCGGCTTGTACCTGCAGGATGCAGGCACAAAAAACCCACCGGTTTGACGGAGGTGGGTACCGCTCTTAGAGGAGTTTCGACGCTCCTTGGGACTAGATTGCAAGTACACGGTCTGGCGTGTCAAGACACGCTGGCGGGTCTCGCGCGGCTGTGTGCGCCGCTGAAGCAGTTCCATACGGGCCACGCAAGCCGAGCGCCCTCGCCTGATTAAGTGCACCTGACCCTTCACGGTCCGATGCGAGCGCGGGAGCGTCGCGCCCATACCGCCGCGTTTCAGGCATAGGCGCGTGGTTTGGCGACTGCCAGGCTGCAGTGGAAGTGAACCTGGAACCGTTACTTCGAGCCGTTACTTCTTAACCATTGGATGTCACTTAAATACAAGTTCCACTTCACCGAATTCGGCTTTCCCGAACGGCATTCATCCATGCGCGGACATGGTCACCGTTATTGAATCTATCTTGGAAGAGGAGCTTCCGTCGGTCGACAATCTCACTCCAATTCCGGTCAGCGGTGTCCAACGAGGCCTCAGCGAGAGTGGGATTGCCGTGCCATAGAGCTTCCATGTTACTAGCCCATCGCAGGTACTGCATCCAGGATAGCTTCAGCCAGGCAGTACGAGTACCACCGCGGATGATTTCCAAGATTCGCGCTTCCGATGGGTTGCCGGACATATCCCTGCCTTCGAACCATCCATGACGAAGTAGCAACGCCACGTCAGCCTCCCGCAATCGAGCTAGCAAGGGCCCTTCGTTCCAATAGGCCACTTGCCGTCCCCCAGCTTCTTCGTCCTGCCATCGCCCAGGGGAGAAGCGCCGTAGATTCATGAATTTTCCTGTGGAGATGTCGGTTGCTCCAGCGAGCTTCCACAGAATCAAGTCATGACTCACGAAGGCAACATGCACTCGCATCTCCGCAGAAAGGAGACGCACAAGATGCACGGCAGTGGGAATGCCAGCGCCATCCTTCAGGGGCTCACGTGGTGGCACATCCTCATTTACAAACGTGAGGTAGACGCGTTCGCAGGAACTTCGCGAAAGGATCGATGCGATAGCCATCGCCCTTGTTGGGTTCGCGAGGTCACGCAAGCTCACTACGGCTGTCAGCATCGTCTGGATTTCATGCTGATCTGCGTACTGCTTAGTCGCGTCAGCGACCTCTACCATCAAGGAGTAATAGTCGTCCGTAAATGCTCTCGGAAACAACGCTGGGGAGCACACCGCATCTACGCCGAGACGGGCTCCTTCATCAACAATCGCGCGCGTGCGCGTTGTCCACCAGCCGATATCTGCATGATCGGCTGTCGCAAAATCGGCCGGAAAGTAGGACCATTGGTCCATCTTTCCTTTTTCGACCGCAGGGTTATACATTTGCGGGTCAAGGATCACCTCAAGCCTATCGCGCAGAGTACCTAGGCGAGCAAGTCGAGTTTGAACGTCTGTAGGTCCATCGTTGACCGGGCTGAGGATTAGCCCGGTATAGGCGCCGATGTCAGCTTCCTCTAGGAGGTTCCAGGAATCGTGGCCGAACTGCAGATAGGACGCCATTGATTTCTCCTAGGCTTGGGTCAATGATTTGATGAAATCGGAAGGCCTGCGGTATCTGGAAACGGGCCACGGTTTGAGCGCCCTAGTTATGCAGCCGAACCCCATTGCGGTAAGGCGCTGAGCATTTGTAGCCGGCATTTCGTGTTTCGCGGCTACACTAATGATGGCGTCATTTATAGTTTTTCCCGGCTCAAGGAACGGGTGATGTCCAAGAAGGCATTCTGCCAGCACTATGGCGACCCCGAACTGGTCAGTTCTCCAGTCAATGAGTGCTTTGTCGTTGGTTAGCTGCTCAGGGGCTGCATATGCAGGCGTTCCCGGCCCCATTTGCATGAAGGCATGCGTGAGAGTTGGCTGATCCAACATTCTCACAATTCCGAAATCCGTTAGTACGGGGTGGGGGTCCCTATCATCGCGGAACATGATGTTTGCGGGCTTGATGTCCCGGTGAACAAGTCGCTTACTTTCAAGATGTTCCAAGACTTCTGCTAGCCGTACACCGAGAGCTCGGACAACTGCTGGAGGCAGAGCGCCTAGCTTAAGGCGTGCCTCAAGCGTTCCGCCGCCCAAGTATTCCTCATAGACGACCCACAGGTGGTGGGTTCCGTGCGCATAGGAGAATGCTTGCAGAAGTTTCGCAACCGATGCATGCGAGCACTCCTTGAGCGCATCGGCCTCACGCACAAGGCGGTTAGCATCACCCGCTATCGCAGCAATCTTAAGCGCGAATGGATACGACTTGTGGACAGAAAGATAGGCGCTCTTGAATGCCCCTTTGCCCAACAATCCTTTGAATTCAAATCCGCATTGCTGACACAGCTGCTCGGCAACCAGATCTAGATTTAGCTGCGCGCTCATCATCTTTTAGCGAATCGAAATGCTCGTGCGCTTGCGCCCGCAGCCAGGTCAGTAGTGCGTCCTGTTCGGAGGCCTCGATGAGCACCTCCACGGATTTTCCATCGAATGAACACAGTCCCACCCCCCGTAATTCAAACTCGTCTCGGTTCCTCAGCGCTC
Source organism: Xanthomonas citri pv. citri (assembly GCF_000961215.1). Taxonomy (NCBI): domain Bacteria; kingdom Pseudomonadati; phylum Pseudomonadota; class Gammaproteobacteria; order Lysobacterales; family Lysobacteraceae; genus Xanthomonas; species Xanthomonas citri. The sequence goes on along the minus strand of NZ_CP008998.1, from coordinate 2,226,787 downwards.
TAGCGGCCACATGTGCAGGAACGATCACATATGACTTGTTGGCGTAAGCAGTGCTGCGATATGCCTGATGAAATGCTCGCTTCCAATTATTTAACTTGGCTTCGAAGGCTACTAGTGTCTTGCGCCGATGCCGAGCGAGAACATCAACGACCCCAGCGCGGTGATCCCATTCCTTGGTGATTTCTACCTTTCCAAACGATGTACGACCCTTCGATAGCTTACCTACGAAGCTGTCGACAAAGTCTGACTCGGTTGAAAAATCGTCACGGTCTATCGCTGGGGCAGTGGCTTGAGACATGAGGCGCTTCACTGACTACTGTTGTGTAGTTTACCAATACTTGGCCAACTAGCGGCAGCCCGTTCGGTAAGGCAAACCAGCGCATACGCCAACAGTAGGAGGCCTAGGAAACAAGCACCCCACATCGACCACACTATCGAAATAACGATTCCAGGTTCACTTCCACTACAACCCAGCCGTCACCGAACCATCGCGCCCATACCGCCACGCGGCAGGCATGGGCGCGACACGTTGGGTCTAGAACTTGTAGGTCAGCCCCAGGTACGCCAGCCGGCCTGCGTAGCCGCCGGTGTAGAAGCGGGCGCGGGTGTCGTCGCCCAGGTGCGAGCGGAACTCCTGCTTGGTCAGGTTCAACACCGAGGCGGTGAGGCTGAGTGCCGGGGTGATGTTGTATGCCGCGTTCACGTCGATCTGGTAGTACGGCTCCTCAAAGACGTTCAACCCGTTGACCAGGCCTTGCACCAACTCGCCGCGCCGGTTGTACGAGGCGCGCAGCAGCAGGCTGTCGGTCTCGTAGAACACGGTGAGGTTGGTCTGGTTTTTGGCGCTGCCCGGCATGGAGGTCTTGCCGGCCTCGGTACCGTCCTCCAGCCGCACCGCGGCCTTGCTGGCATCGTTGTAGGTGTAGTTGAACTGCACACCGAGACCGAATGGCAGCGTGTGCTGCGCGTAGAGCTCCACACCCTGCGAGACCGCATCCTGGCCGCCGGCCTGGGTGCTGTAGTTCTGCACGGTGACCAGTTGCCCGTCAACCATCATGTTGACGTCGCTGATCACGTCGACCGCAAAGTTCTCCACGTTCTTGCGGAACAGTCCCACACCCGCCACCGAGCCCGGGTGGAAATACCATTCCAGCCCCAGGTCGAACTGGTTGGCCTTGTACGGCTCCAGGTTCTTGTTGCTGCCCGAGCCGTACCAGCCCTGCTCGCTGGCACCGCCGGTCAGGCGCCGGTCGGCCACGTACTCGGGGCTGTAGAACTCCAGGCTGCCAGGCGCGGCGATGTCGTTGTAGCTGGGGCGTGCGATCACTTTCGAGGCCGCCGCGCGCAGCAGCAGGTTCTCGGTCAGGTCGTAGGCCAGGTTGAAACTCGGCAGCACGTCGGTGTAGTTGCGGTCCAGCCCGCTCACCACGAACGACTCAGTGCGTTGCACGCTGTCGGCCAAACGCCAATAGCCTTCGGTCCCGCAATAGGTGTCGGCCGGGGCGCCGCCGGGCGTGGCGGCGCCCTGCTGGCAGGCCAGCGGATTGCCGTCGGCGCCGTCGAAGAAATAGTCGTTGTAGGCGGTCACCTTGTCGGTGGAATCGGCACGCTGGCCGGTGCGCGCCACTCGCACGCCGACGTTGCCACGCAGCCGCTCGGTGTGGAAGTTGAGCTGCAGGTAGGTGGAATAGATCTCTTCGTCGACGTTGTAGACGAAGTTGTCTTCGCTACGGGTCTGCATCGCGCCGTAGGTTTGGTTCAAGTAGCCGATGTAGCCCGGGAAGTTGATCGCCGGGAACGCGCTGGCGTTGACGCCACCGGCCAGGTTGTCCTGCGCGAACAGCAGGCCCGGCGAGAACTGCGTGGCGATGGCATTGCAGCGCCCGTTCCAGTAGCGGTTGTCGTAGTCGCCCGGGTCGGTGCCGGGGCATACCCAGTAGTTGTTGCCGGTATTGCGGTGGATGCCGCCGTCGCGGCGTTTGATGCCGAACTGCAGCGAGTCGAAGACCTCGCCGTCGAAATGCCAGGTGGTATCGATCTGCGCGTACTGCTGCTGGTTGGTGTTGCGGGTCCAGGACGAGCCGGTCGAGCCCAGGTCGACCTGCAGGATGCCGTCGCGCAGGTTCTGCATCAGCTCCGGCGAGAAGGTCATGCTTGGGGTGCCGGTCAGGTCCCAGGCGCTGGCGAAGTTGCCATTGGTCCAGCTGCCGTCGGCGTTCTGCAGGCGCGGCTTGATCGGCAGGGAAAACTGCAGCTCCGGCCCGCCCTTGGCCCAGGTGCGGCCGGCCTTGAACGCTACGTCCACCTGCTCGCCACGCCATTCGCCGCCCAGGTCCACCGTCTGCGACTGCGATTTTTCGATGTTGTAGCTGCCGGTGATCTGCGGCGTCGGCACCGTGCAGTCGTCCGAGCCCCAGCCACCCGGCGGCAGGCCGGCCGCGGCGGCCTGCGCCTCGCTGCAATAGTAGGTCTTGCCCGGACGCAGGCTATAGGCAGCGCCAGTGACGATCGTGCCGCTGGGATCGAACTGCAGCCCGTCGAGCAGACGGCCGCCGCGCCAGTTGCCGTCGCCGTAATAGCGCGCGATGTTCCACTCGGGAATCTTGATGGTGTTGGTCTGCGAGTCCTGCGACAGGTCGAAGCGGAAGTAGTTGGCGGTCAGGGTCAGGTCGTCGGTGGGCTTGAACTGCAAGGTCAGTTGCCCGCCCTTGCGCTCGCGCTCCTCGCGTTTGGCCTCCAGGCTGACCGCCGTCGGCATCATGAAACCGGTGTAGTAATTGCCGTCCTGGTTCCAGAAACCGGTGCCGCCCCACCAGTTGGCGTTGAAGTCCGACCGATTTCCATTCACGTCGACCGCCGGGCCGCCTTCGTCGCGGCCGTACCACTGCCAACTCTCGGTACTGGCATTGAGCGTGCGCGCGGTGCGCTTCTGCTGCGTGTAGCCAACGAAGACACCGAAGCGGTTGTCCTTGTCGTGCCACGAGTAGGAGCCGGAGAACTGGCCGTCGGTCTTCTTGCTGGTATCCGACCAGGTGCCCTCTGCCGAGACGAAGCCGGAATGTGGCTCCAGTTCCAGCGGGCGCCGCGTCTGCAGGATCACCGTGCCGCCGATGCCGCCTTCGTCGATGCGCGCTTCCGGGGTCTTGTACAGCTCTGCGCTGCCCAGCAGGTTCGATGGCAGCAACGTGTAGTTGAACGAGCGCGTCGGGTCGCCGTTGGACTCGGCGGTGGCGATGTAGTTGCCGTTCAATTCGGTCAGCACCAGCTCCGAGGACAGGCCCCGCACGCTGACGTTCTTCCCTTCGCCGCCGTCGCGGCTGATGACCACGCCAGGCACGCGCTGCAGCGCATCGGCCACGTTCTTGTCGGGGAACTTGCCCACGTCCTCGGCGGTGATCACATCGACCACGGCGTTGGCGTTGCGCTTTTGCTCCAGGCTCTTCTCGATCGCGTAGCGGTAGCCGGTCACCGTCACCGCGTCCAGGTCCGTGGCCTGCACCGCGGCCTGGTCCGTGGGCGCCGGCGTGCCGTCGGCCTGCTGGGCGGCGGCGGAGGTAGAGGCGGCGCTCGCGAACAAGGCGATGGCGATACCGGCGTACAGCGTGCTGCGGTTGCGTGCGAATGGCGTGCAGTTCATTTCGATCGTGCTCTCCCAATGGTGATCGGCCTCGGCGGCTTTGTATCGATCCAACGATCGGACCAGAACGCCGCGCGACGTAACGCAAAAATATCCGGCACCGTTGCGGCGCCCGGTTTCCCTTACCTTCTCTCCCTCCTGCGCGGATGCGATTAGATCGTTCTAATGCAGTGGGAAGCTAAGTAGCACAGCCCATGCGCCAGCGCATTCTGCCGCGCAGCAGGCCCGCGGCGTTGCAAGCGTCACCACGAGCGGTCGGGCTCGCCACGCTTGCGCGCGGCACGGTACAGGCTGGCGGCAGCAGCAGCAGCTCGATGGCCGCCCGCAAAACGCCCTCGCCCGCAACCGGGCGCAAGCGGTTTACCGAAGCGCTTGCACATTCCCCGTTATTTGCAACCGAGCTCAGCGATATACGGGGTCGACATGCGTGTGTTGACGCACTCCAGGACATGTCCCGCCACGCGCTGCTTGGCTGCCATCGCCATGGCAGGGATGTGCCGCGACGGCGAGTCGGACAGGATGTCTGCCGCGCCGAAGAGCCAATTCCCGGGCACGTTCGCGCCGCCCACCGAAGCCGCAATCAACAGTCCGCGCCTGGACGTACCCTCGCCCAACCCCTCTCCCGGCGGGAGAGGGGCTTTAGTTCCGCGCCGGACTCAGGACTCCGCGAAATCACATCAGTAACGTGCCGAAGCAGCAGCGTGGCCGGAGATCGGCGGAGAGCGGCACGGGAATGTGCCGCGACGGCGAGTCGGACAGGATGTCTTTCGAGCCGAGGAACCGGTCCCCGGCCGCGCTCTTGCCCCCAACGAAGTCGGCAGTTCGCAGACCCATTCCCCAGAACGACAACTTTCTGGCGCGCCAACCGGGCGCACCTATCAAGTCCGCCGGGCCTGGGCCGATACCGCATGCATGGACAGACTCAGCGTAATCGGACTGGTGCTGGCGATCGTGGCGATCGTGGGCGGCAGCGTGTTGAAAGGTGCCGGCATTTCGTCGCTGTGGTCGCCGGCTGCCTTCGTGATCGTCATCGTCGGCACGGTGGCCGCGATCCTGCTGCACACCTCGCCGGCGGTTTTCCGGCGCGCGTTCAAGATCCTGCGCTGGGTCATCCAGCCGCCGGCCAGCGATCGCCCGCAACTGGTGGCGCGTATCGTCGAGTGGAGCAATATCGCCCGTCGCCAGGGCCTGCTGGGCCTGGAAGACCAATTGCCGCGTCAGGACGATGCCTTCCTGCGCAAAGGCCTGCAGATGCTGGTCGATGGCGTGGAGCCGGAAGCCATGCGCAACATGCTGGAAATCGAAGTGGACAACCAGGAGCGCCAGGATCTTGCCGCGGCCAAGGTATTCGAGGGCATGGGCATCTATGCGCCCACGCTGGGCATCATCGGCGCGGTGCTGGGCCTGATGGCGGTGATGAAGAACCTGGCCGATCCGGCCATGCTCGGGCACGGCATCGCGGCGGCATTCACCGCCACCATCTACGGCATCGCCTCGGCCAACCTGCTGTTCCTGCCGGTCGCTGCCAAGCTCAAGAGCGTGATCCATTGCAGCACCAACGAGCGCGAAATGGCGATCGAAGGCCTGATCGCGATCGCCCAGGGCGAGAACCCGCGCAACATCGAATCGAAATTGGCAGGCTACTTGCATTAGCTCGTTATGGCCCGTCGTCGCAAACACCACGAAGAACATGGCAACCACGAAGCGTGGGCGATTCCGTATGCCGATCTGATGACGCTGCTGCTGGCGTTCTTCGTGGTGATGTACGCCATCTCTTCGCTCAACGAAGGCAAATACAAGGTCATGGCGCAAGCGCTGACCAGCGCCTTCGGTGGCTCGTCGAACAAGGCCAGCCCGGTGCAGCTGGGCAAGACCCAGAGCCTGGGCGCCGATTACGACCGCCCATCCGTGATCAAGGCCGGGGCGCCGATGGCGGCCTCCAATGGCCCGACCGACCCTACCCTGCTGCCGTCGATGGCCGCGCAGATGCGCATGCCGGTGTCGCTGCGCAACCAGGCGCAACTGGCGCGCGCACAGCGGCAGATGGATGCAGTGGAGCAGCAGCTGAGCAAGACGCTGGCCCCGCTGATCGACAAGCAACTCATCACCATCCGCCGCAACGATCTGTGGATCGAGGTGGAGATCAACAGCGACATCCTGTTCGGCACCGGCTCGGCCACCCTGGCCGGCCGCGCCCGCGGGACGTTGTCCACGCTGGCCGCGGTGCTGCGCGAGGCGCCCAATGGCGTGCGCGTGGAGGGTTATACCGATAACCAGCCGATCGCCACCGCGCAATTTCCCTCCAACTGGGAACTGTCGGCGGCGCGTGCGGCCAGCGTGGTGCACCTGTTCGCCGACGACGGCATCGCCCCGCAACGATTGGCGATGGTGGGCTATGGAGAATTCCGCGCACGTGCCGATAACAGCACTGAGGCGGGACGGAATGCGAACCGGCGTGTGGTGTTGATCATCCTCGCTGACTCGGCTGGCTCACTCGCACCCGATCCGCCATCGCAATTAAATGCGACCGCCGCCGGGGCGCCCAAGCTTCCCAAGTCTGACGGCGGCCAAACGGCCGTCACCACCGAAAGCGGCACAAGTTCCGTCCCCGCCGTAATTCAAGGAGTGCAGTGACATGCGTATCTGGGCAATCGCCAACCAAAAGGGCGGCGTCGGCAAGACCACCACGACGCTGGCATTGGGTCGCGGCCTGGCCGCGCTCGGCCACCGGGTCTTGTTGATCGACCTCGATCCGCACTCCTCGCTCACCCGCGCCTTCGGCGTGGCGATCGACCCGCCGCCGCGCGGGGTGCTGGACCTGTTCGGCACCCCGCCGAGCGACCTGGCCAGCCTGGCGCATGAAAGCAGCATCCCAGGCCTGTCGTACGTATGCGCGCAAGCCGCATTGGCCACGCTGGAACGCCGCAGCGCCAACCAGCCCGGCCTGGGCCTGGCGCTGCAGAACGCCATGACCCGGCATGCCGGCCAGCACGATTACATCCTGCTGGATTGCCCGCCGACCCTGGGCCTGCTGATGATCAACGCTCTGGCCGCCTGCGACCGTGTCGTGGTGCCGACCCAGGCCGAGCCGCTTGCCCTGCATGGCCTGGCCAGCATGGTGCGCACTGCCGACATGGTGCAGCGTTCGCGTCGCCGCGAGCTGCCGGTGTCGATCCTACCCACGCTGTTCGACCGCCGCACCCGCGCCGGCACCGAAACGCTGAAGGAAATGCAGGCCACCTACGGCCCGGTCGTCTGGGAAGACGCGGTGCCGGTGGATACCCGAATCTGCAACGCCGCCGCCCTGACCGTGCCTGCCGTTGGCGGCGACTATCAGGGCCGCGGTCTGTCCGCGTATCGCCGCGCGCTGGAATGGGTGCTGGCCGATGACGCGATGCGTATGGAGCAAGCCGCATGAGCAACTCCACCGCCAACGGTGAATTGGACGATTATCTGGAAGGCCTGCTGCACGATGCGGGCGTGGAGATCGTCGCCCCGCCCGCGGCCACCGCAGCGACGGTCGATACGCCGCCAATTGCGGATGCCGATCTCGCGCTGGCCGAGCCGCCGGTCGAGACGGCCGCACTTCCCGAAGCCGCTACTGTCTCCGAGGCTGCCACCTCCAACGCGATTGCCGCGGTGCGTAGCGCCGATGCGATCGCCGCCGATTTCCTGGCAGAAATGGACGCCGACCCGGCATTCGCCCCCCCGGTCAAGGCCGCGCCCAGCGCTGCCGACATCGCCGCCGACTTTCTGGCCGAAATGGATGCCGACCCGGCATTCGCTCCGCCGGTCAAGGCCGCACCCAGCGCCGCCGACATCGCCGCCGACTTTCTGGCCGAAATGGATGCCGACCCGGCATTCGCTCCGCCGGTCAAGGCCGCACCCAGCGCTGCGGACATCGCCGCCGACTTTCTGGCCGAAATGGATGCCGACCCGGCGTTCGCTCCGCCGGTCAACGCCGCGCCCAGCGCTGCCGACATCGCCGCCGACTTTCTGGCCGAAATGGATGCCGACCCGGCGTTCGGAGCCGCACCCACCGCAGTGGACCTGATCACCGCAGATCTGCTGGCAGAAATGGATGCCGACCCCGCCTTCGGACTGGAGGCTGCACCGGTCGCGGCGCTCGCACCAGCCCCGGTCCCAGCGCCCGCCCTGCCCCCGCGTGCAGCACCCGCGCCGGCACGCGCTCCGGCACCGACCGGGCTGCAGGCACTGCTGGCGCCTGGCCAGGCCGACAAGATTCACGCCGAACGCCGCGCCAGCGAACGCAGCACCCGCTGGCTGCGTCTGCGCTGCGGCGAACAGACCTATGCGCTGGAATTGCTCAAGGTGCAGGAAGTGGTGTTGCCGGTGCCGCTGCTGCCGCTGCGCGGCACGCCCAGCGCCATGCTCGGCATCATGAACCTGCGCGGCCAGGTGGTCCCGGTGATCGATCTGGGCATCCACCTGGGCTCCTCGCCGGTGGACATGGATCTGCAGACCCGCGTGGTGGTCCTGGAAGAAAACGGCGAAACCATGGGCCTGCGCGTGTCGGCCGTGGAAGACGTCACCAGCCTCACCGATCAGCAGATCGAGCCGCCGGACAACGCGCGCCTGTGCCGCATCTACAACAACCTGTTCCGCGGTGTCGCACGTCTTGGCCATCAGCCGATGATCCTGCTCGATGCCACCCATCTGCTGCATTGATGCGCGCCTAGCTTGCCCGCACCTGCACGCACGACGATTCACCGTTAAAGCTTTTCCGCCCCCCGCCGTTAGTACGCATAGAACCATCCGTTCGGAGCAACAATGAGCACAGTGACATTGGGTGAGGATCTCGGCATCGAGACCAGCGCCGACCTCAAGCAAAAGCTTGCCGGATTCCTCACCCAGGACGGCGACCTGGTGCTTGACGCCGGTGAAGTCCGGCGCATCCACACCGCCAGCGTGCAGTTGCTCTGCGCCTTTGTGCAAAGCCGCCGCCAGGCCGGCCTGCACACCGAATTCGATGGCTGCAACGACACTTTTAGGGATGCAGCGCGTCTGCTCGGCGTCACCGACGCGCTCGGACTCCCGGCATCCAATGACAACCTGAAATCTGTGGAGAACGCCGCATGAGCGCACGTATCTTGGTGGTGGACGATTCGGCGTCGATGCGCCAGATGGTCTCTTTCGCCCTCACCTCTGCCGGCTTTGCCGTCGAAGAAGCCGAAGACGGCGCCGTTGCGCTGGGCCGCGCGAAGGGCCAGCGCTTCAATGCGGTGGTCACCGACGTGAACATGCCCAACATGGACGGCATCTCGCTGATCCGCGAGCTGCGCCAGCTGCCGGACTACAAGTTCACCCCCATGCTCATGCTCACCACCGAGTCGGCGGCCGACAAGAAATCCGAAGGCAAGGCCGCCGGCGCCACCGGTTGGCTGGTCAAGCCGTTCAATCCAGAACAGCTGATCGCCACCGTCCAGAAAGTTCTCGGTTAAACCCTTCTCGCTTCAGCTTCGGATTTCACGCCCATGAGCATGGACCTGCAACGTTTCCACGCCACCTTTTTCGAGGAAAGCCGTGAAGGGCTCGACGCGATGGAGGCTGGGCTGCTGTCGCTTGAAGAAGGCAACCGCGACCCGGAAATCATCAACTCGGTGTTCCGCGCCGCGCACTCGATCAAGGGCGGCGCCGCCACCTTCGGCTTCGACGCCGTCGCCGGCCTGACCCACGTGCTGGAGACGCTGCTGGACGAGCTGCGCTCCAACAAGCGCCAGCTCGAACCCAATGCGGTCGATGCCATGCTTGGCTCGGTCGACGTGCTGCGCGCCCTGTTGCGCGAAGCCGAACACGGCACCCCGGCCGACCCGGCTGCGGTCAAGGCCGTGCACACCCGGTTGAATGCCGTGCTTGCTGGCGAAGCGCCGGCGGCCGCAGCGGTCGCCAAGCCGAAGGAAGAAGAACCCGAAGCCTGGCACATCGGTTTCACCCCGGCGCCGTCGCTGTTCATGAGCGGCAACGACCCGTTGCGCATCATCCGCGAGCTCGAACACCTGGGCCCGCTGCAGATCGCCGCGCGTCTGGAGCGCATGCCGGGCTTTGAGAACATCGACCCGCTGGAAGCGTATCTGGCGTGGGACCTGGGCCTGATCGGCAAGATTCCGCGCAGCAAGATCGAAGACACCTTCGCCTGGGTGGTGGACGATTGCGAGCTGGACATCCGCCCAATGGCGGTGCCCGGCCCGCCGCCGAGCCTGGCCGTGGACGCTCCGGGTGCCGCACCGGTTGCAGCGGTCGCTGCCGCACCGAGTGCCGTTGCCGAACCTGCCGCCGCGGCGACACCGGCCAAGGCCGCCGCTGCCGAAGCTGAAAGCTCGATCCGCGTCAGCGTCGACAAGGTCGATGCATTGATCAACCTGGTCGGCGAGCTGGTGATTACCCAGGCCATGCTCAAGCAGGTCTCCACCGGTCTGGACCCAGCGCATGCCGAACAACTGTTCGCCGGCCTGGATCTGCTCGAACGCAATACCCGCGATCTGCAGGAAGCGGTCATCGGCGTGCGCATGCTGCCCGTCGATGCGGTGTTCCGCCGCTTCCCGCGCCTGGTGCGCGACCTCTCCAGCCGCCTCGGCAAGCAGGTGCGCCTGCGCACCATTGGCGAAAGTACCGAGTTGGACAAGGGGTTGATCGAGAAGATTGCCGATCCGTTGGTGCACCTGGTGCGCAACTCGATCGACCATGGCCTGGAAATGCCCGATGCGCGCCGCGCCTCCGGCAAGGACGAAACCGGCACGATTACCCTGGCGGCCTCGCACCAGGGCGGCCACATCGTGATCGAAGTCAGCGACGACGGCCGTGGCCTCAATCGCGCCAAGATCCTGGAAAAAGCGGCCGAGCGCGGCATCGCCGTGCCGGACAACCCGACCGATGCGCAGGTGTGGGACTTGATCTTCGCACCGGGCTTCTCCACCGCCGATGCGGTGACCGACCTGTCCGGTCGTGGCGTGGGCATGGACGTGGTCCGCCGCAACATCCAGGGCCTGGGTGGCGAAGTGCAGCTGGAAAGCAATGCCGGCAGCGGCACCCGCGTGTTGATCCGTCTGCCGCTGACCCTGGCCATCCTGGACGGCATGACCGTGTCGGTCGCCGGCGAAACCCTGATCCTGCCGCTGTCCTACGTGCTCGAAGCCCTGCAGCCGGCACCAGAAGACGTCCGTGCGATGGCCGGCGACGGTCGGGTACTGCGGGTGCGTGGCGAATATCTGCCGATCCTCTCGCTCACCAACTACTACGGCTTCGGCGGGCAGCAGTCCTCCAAGGAATCGCTGGTGGTGGTGGTCGAAGGCGACGGCCAGAAGATCGCGCTGGAAGTGGACGAGTTGCTCGGCCAGCAGCAGGTGGTGGTCAAGAACATCGAGAACAATTACCGGCGCATTCCGGGCGTTTCCGGCGCCACCATCCTCGGCGATGGGCGGGTTTCGCTGATCGTGGACATCGGCGGTCTGGTGCGCTCGCTCAAGGTGCCGCAAGCCGCGTAATGCAGTCGCCGCGGCGTGGATGCCGCGGCGCAAGACTCCGCCACGCCATCGACGCACGATGGTTGCTGGAGCGATCGCCGGCAGTATGGGGACTGCCGGCATCAGCAACACCCGTCCGTCCCGACACGACCGACGGTAGATTCTGGCCCTTTGTCCGGATCTGTCGACTTCGCCACGTCTTTGCCTACCTGCTGGCGGGCGCCACGAGGCCAGTCGTCTCTGCAATACGGGAAGACACGATGAACTGGTTCCGCAATCTTGCCGTCGCCCGCAAGTTGGCCGTGGCGTTTTCATTTACCGCATTGATCACCCTGAGCCTGGGCGGGTTTGCGCTTGCGCGCATGCAATCGAGCGCGCATCTGTTGCGCGAGATCGGCACCGTGTGGGCACCGGCCGTGCAGCAACTGAGCGAAATGCGCGCATTGCTCGGCGAATTCCGCACCTACGAACTCGCTCAGCTGGCGCACGCCGACGATCCGAAGGCGGTGCAGAATTATTTCGAACGCATGGACAAGGCGCGCGCCGACGTCGCGACGGCGCAGGACGCCTACGCCAAGACCACCACGGCAGGTAGAGAGACCGAGTTGTACGACGAGGTCAAACTGAAACTGTCCGATTACTACAAGGCCAATGCTGCGCTCAGCGCCGCGGTGCGTGCCGGCGATCTGGTCACTGCCAATCGCGTTTCCGACGAGCAATCGCGTCCGGCGCGGCGCGACCTGTTCGCAAAATTGGTGGAGCTGACCAAGTTCAACGTTGCCCACATGGACAGCGAGATCGCGCAGGCCGAGGCAACCTACCGGCGTTCGGTGCACGTCATGCTCGTGGCGATGGCGCTGTTCGTGCTGCTGGCTGCATTTTCCGGTTGGTTCATCGCCCGCAGCATCGCCGGCCCGCTCGGTCGCGCCACGCGGGTGGCCAGTGCCATCGCACAGGGCAAACTGGATAACGCCATCCACGTCGACAGCCGCGACGAAGCCGGGCAACTGCTGCACAGCATGGAAGGCATGCAGCGGCAACTGCAGGCCGTGCTCGCAGCGCAATCGGAAATGGCCAAGCGCCACGATGCCGGCCAAATCAGCTATCGCATGGAACACGATGCGTTTCCAGGCGACTACGGCACCATGGTGCGCGACACCAACAGCCTGGTCGGCTCGCATATCGCAGTCAAGATGAAACTCGCGCAGATCATGTCGCACTATGCGATCGGCGACTTCAGTCAGGACATGGACCGCCTGCCCGGGGAGAAGGCCGTGCTCAGTTCCACCATGGATACCGTCAAGGCCAACCTGTCGGCGATGAACGGCGAGATCAAGCTGTTGGCGCAGGCCGCCGCCAACGGCGACTTCAGCGTGCGCGGCGACACGCAGCGCTTCCAGTACGATTTCCAGGCGATGGTGGAGAGCCTCAACCAGCTGATGGCGACCGCCGATGCCAACCTCGGCTCGCTGTCGAAGCTGTTGCAGGCCATCGCCGCGGGCGATCTCACCGAGCGCATGCAAGGCCAGTTCAATGGCGTGTTCGCCCAGATGCGCGACGATGCCAATGCCACCACGGCGCAACTTGCCGATATCGTTGGGCGCATCCAGCACGCCACCCTGTCGATCAATACCGCGGCCAGCGAGATCGCGGCCGGCAACAACGATCTGTCGCAGCGCACCGAGCAGCAGGCCGCCAACCTGGAAGAAACCGCCGCATCGATGGAGGAACTCACCTCCACCGTACGCCAGAACGCCGAGCATGCGCGCCAGGCCAACCAACTCGCCATCGGTGCGGCCACGGTTGCCTCGCAAGGCGGCAGCGTGGTGTCGCAGGTGGTGACCACGATGTCCGGCATCGAGGTGTCGTCGAAGAAGATCGCCGACATCATCAGCGTGATCGACGGCATCGCCTTCCAGACCAACATCCTGGCCTTGAACGCTGCGGTGGAAGCGGCGCGTGCCGGCGAACAGGGCCGTGGTTTCGCCGTGGTTGCCTCGGAAGTGCGCACGCTCGCCCAGCGTTCGGCCAATGCAGCCAAGGAGATCAAGCACCTCATCGACGATTCGGTGAGCAAGGTCGCCGAAGGCTCGGTCCTGGTGGATCGGGCCGGCAAGACCATGGCCGACATCGTCGCCAGCGTGCAGCGCGTCACCGACATCATGGGCGAGATTTCTGCCGCCTCGCAGGAACAGTCGGCCGGGATCGAGCAGGTCAACCTCACCGTGACGCAGATGGACGAAGCCACCCAGCAGAACGCCGCGCTGGTGGAAGAAGCCACCGCCGCGGCACGTGCGATGGAAGAGCAAGCCGGTCAGCTGTCCGATGCGGTGTCGATCTTCAAGGTCCAGCAGGTCGCCGCCGTGGCGCCTGCGGCCAAGCGCCCTGCGCCGCTGCGCCTGGCCGCCGCAAAGCCAGGCGCTACCAAACCGACCACGACCAAGCGCGCACCCGCACCGGCCGGTGTCGCGGCCAAAGCCACAGCCACGCCACGCCCGGTGGCTGCCACAGCTGGCAACAGCGAGTCGGACTGGCAGGAGTTCTAAGCGCACTGCAGCTGCACGGCTGCCGGATCAGGCGGCACGTGCACCCCAAGCCCCGGCAGCAATGTCGGGGCTTTTTTGGCGAGAAACTCTGCTTAAGGCGTTTTCGCGTGTCGTTGTCGACAGCTTGCAGTTGGGCGCGTGAGGCGGCGTGCGTCCCTCATCCGGCGCTGTGCGCCAGCTTCTCCCGCAGGAAAAGGAAGTCGCTGCGACGCCCATGCAAGTGTGCCGCTGGTCGAAAATCGGTCAAGCGCAGGCGTTTGCGGCCGATACAGCAAGCACTGAGGGCCGCATTGCCCGCGCTAGATCGAAGGACGTCCGCATGCACACCGCCAACTCCAACCGCTCTGCACGCACCGTGCTGGGCTGTGTGTTCACCGTCGCGCTGCTGGCTGCCGGCGTCTCGTTGCCGCCCTCCTTCGCCGCCCCGGCAGCGCCGGTCTCGGTGCTTCTGGACAATGTGCCGGTCACCGCATTGCAGTCGCTGGCGGTGGATCTGGCGCAGTTGCGCGACGATCAACGTGCACAGCTTGCCGCCAGGCACGATGCGGCGCGTATCGACGCCTACGACGAGCGTCTGGGCAATCTGCACCAGCGCATCGCACGGCACGCCGGCTACTTCCAGGCCACCGCGCCGCAGGGCGAGCAGGCACGCAAATTCGCGCTGGTGCAGCAGCTGCTGGGCAAGTATCTGGCACAGCACCGCCAGGCCAATCGCGCCCTGCACGAGGGCGACCTGCAATACGCACAAGCCTTGTCGCTGGGCCATAGCGGCGATACCCGCCATGTCTTGTGGACCGAACTGCAGAGCCTGCAGCAATCGGTCGCCAGCGCGAACGTTGCGCAGCGCAACTGAGCCGCTGCAGGCAACGCAACGGTGGCCACGAGCGACCGGGCAACATCACGAGCAGTACGCTGCGCTTCACGCTGAACCGTCACGCCCTGTGCGGCCGAGGTAATCGGCGAAACGCCTGCACAGCACGCCGGGCCGCCTGCCGCTGCGGGTCACGCCGTGCCCGATGCTCGATGCTGCACGCGCAGCGCCTCCACCACATTGCCTGATGAATTCGCCAGGCAGATGTGAGCCGTTCGATGCTCGCCGATAGTGCAACCGCCACCGTTGCGCGCGCCGTCGGCGATCACGTCACAGCATGTCTTCCAGGCACTGCCTGGTCCGCTGTGATGCCCAACGCGCTGCCAGTGCATCGGGTACGCAACGCGCCGTGCCAGCGGGTTAACGCACTGAGCAAAGTCAGGCCATTCGCACGTGGCCTGCGCCACACATCGTCCGCAACCCTGCGGTGCGCCCGGCTCAACATTTTCGGAGTCGGGTCGCTATTCGACTTACGCCGGTCACATTCCTTTGCTGGATATCTGCCATGACGCTGAAGACCACGGTTGCAAAAACGCTGGCCAATGTGCCGCTCAAGCGCAAGTTCTTCGCCCAGACTGCTCTGGTTGCGCTGGGCATCATTGCGTTGGCGGTGATCGCCGCACGCATGCAGTACGTCGATCTGACCGATACGCGCCGCGATGGGCTCAAGAGCCAGATCGAGATGGCGATTGCAGTGGTCAATGGCTACGCCGAGCGCGCCGAAAAGGGCGAGATCGACGTGGAGACCGCCAAGAAAAGTGCGCTGCATACCCTGTCGACCATGCGCGCACGTGGCGGTGTGGATTACATCTACGTCACCGACCAGACGCCGACGATGCTGATGCACCCCACCCGGCCCGACCTGGTCGGCAAGCCGTTGAGCGATGTGCTCAGCCCGGACGGCAAGCGCGTGTTTCCGGCGTTCGTCACCGCAGCGCAGGCCGGCGGCGGCTATGTCGATTACACCTGGGCCAAGCCAGGGCAGAAGGATCCGGTGCAGAAAACCTCGTACGCGGCGCTGTACAAGCCGTGGGGCTGGGTGATCGGCACCGGCGTGTACCTGGACGACACTCAATCGCAGGCGCTGGTTTTCACCGGCATCGTTGCGATCGCCGGAGGCGCCTTGGTGCTGATCAATCTGCTGGTGGGCTGGATGATCGGCAACTCCATCCTGGAGCCGGTGTCGCGGGCCCTGGCAGCCATCAAGGGTGTGGCGCGCGGCGACCTGAGCGTGCGTACCGCCGAACACGGCACCGATGAAATCGGCCAGATGCTCAAGGCGACCGATGAGATGGTTCACACCTTGGAGCGCTTCTCCGCGCAGACCAAGGTGATGGTGCACATGCATGCCGGCGACGATGTCACCCACCGCATGCCGACCGATTTCCCGGGCGTCTACGGCGAGCTGGCCACCGGCATCAACACGATGATCTTCGAGCACCTGGATGCCATCGTCGATGCGATCGGCATCCTCAACGAGTATGCGCAAGGCGACCTGTCGCGCAATGCCGCGCGCCTGCCCGGCACGCGCGCGGTGCTGCATGAAGCGATGGACGCAGCCAAGGCCAGCCTGCTGGCGATCAACACCGAGATCAAACGCCTGGCCCAGGCCGCGGCCAACGGCGACTTCAGTCAGCGCGGCGATGCGACGCGCTTCAAGCACGACTCGGCGCGCATGATCAACGACCTCAACGCGATGATGGAGGTCAGCGACCGCAACCTGGGCAAGCTGTCCGAGCTGCTGGCGTCCCTGGCCGAAGGTGACCTCACCGCGCGCCTGGACGGCCAGTACCATGGCGTGTTCGCGCGCATGCGCGACGACGCCAACGCCACGGCCACCCAGCTGGCCGGCATCGTGGGGCGCATCCAGCAGGCCGCCAGTTCCATCACCGGCTCGGCCAGCGAAATCGCCGCCGGCAACAACGATCTGTCGCAGCGCACCGAACAGCAGGCCGCCAGTCTGGAAGAAACCGCCGCCTCGATGGAGGAGCTCACTTCCACCGTCAAGCAGAATGCCGAAAGCGCGCGTCAGGCCAACCAGTTGGCGATCGGCGCCGCCAGCGTGGCCTCGCAGGGCGGCCAGGTGGTGAGCCAGGTGGTGGACACCATGTCCGGCATCCAGACCTCGTCCAGGAAGATCGCCGAGATCATCAGCGTCATCGACGGCATCGCCTTCCAGACCAATATCCTGGCGTTGAATGCTGCGGTGGAAGCCGCACGTGCCGGCGAACAAGGCCGCGGATTCGCGGTGGTCGCCTCGGAAGTACGCACGCTGGCCCAGCGTTCGGCCAGTGCGGCCAAGGAGATCAAGCACCTCATCGACGATTCGGTGGGCAAGGTTTCCGAGGGCTCGCTGCTGGTGGATCAGGCCGGCAAGACCATGGCCGAGATCGTCTCTTCGGTGCAGCGCGTCACCGACATCATGAGCGAAATTTCTGCCGCCTCGCAGGAACAGTCGGCCGGGATCGAACAGGTCAACCTCACCGTCACCCAGATGGACGAGAGCACCCAGCAGAACGCGGCGTTGGTGGAAGAAGCCACCGCCGCGGCCAATGCCATGCAACAGCAGGCGCAGCAGCTGGATGAAGCGGTGTCCAGCTTCCGGATCGTCGCTGCCGCCTCCAACCAATTCGGCCATGCAGGCGCACGCGCGCCGACGCGGGTTGCGCTGGCCGCCCACTGATCGCAGACGCCCCGCTACGGCGGGGTTGTCTTCTCCGCTCCCCCCTTTCCCTTCCCTTCCGCGGCTACGCCATGACCTCGCCTTCCACCCACTCACGTTTCAGCGGACGCCTGGCGTACCGCCTGATGTTCGGTACGGCGGTCATTGCCTCGCTGTGCTTCGGTTTGACCGCGGCCATCACCTATTGGCAAAGCAGTCGCGCATTGAGCGCCTCAGCGCAGGCCACGATGCAAAATGCCGCGCGCTACCAGGCCGAGCAGATCGGCAGCGACCTTGGCCAGGCGTTGACGACCGGCCAATCGCTGGCCACCACCTTGCTGGTGCAACGCGCCAATGGCGGCATCAGCCGCGACAGTGCCGCAGCCGTGGTGCACGACCAATTGCTGGATCACCCCGAGTGGGTCGGCATGGGCACCTTGTGGGAGCCGCAGGCCTTCGATGGCAAGGACAGCGCATTCGCCAATGCTACGGGCCACGACGCCACCGGCCGCTTCATGACCTACTGGGGACGCAGCGACCAGACACTGGTCCGCGAGCCGCTCACCGATTACGAAACCCCCGGCCTGGGCGACTGGAATCTGAAACCGCGGGCGCTGCTGCGGCAGACCGTGGCCGAACCCTACGATTACAAGATCGGCGGCAAGACCGTGCTGATGACTACTTTGTCCACGCCGATCCTGCAGGACGGCAAGTATCTGGGCGCGGTCACCGTGGACGTGGCACTGGCGGCATTGCAGCAGCGCCTTGGCGCCTTGCGCCCGATGCAGGACGGTTATGTCGAACTGCTGTCGCCCGCCGGCGTGGTGCTGGCATCGCACGACACCACGCGTATAGGCAAGCAGGTCACCGACGCACGCCACCGCACCATGCTGGAGGCGATCAAGGTCGGCAAGGACGCGTTGGATTTCACCCCCGATGCAGACGGCGCAGTCAGCGCCTACGTTCCGCTACAGATCGGCAAGGCGCAGGAGCGCTTCGCGCTGGGCGTGGTGGTGCCGTATGCCACGATCATGCAGCAGGCGCATCACCTGCTGTGGACCATCCTTGCCGTCGGCCTTGGTTCGGCGCTGGTGCTCAGCGTGGCGCTGTTCGCGCTGCTGCGTCGCCAGGTGGTGCGGCCGCTGGAGGCCGCCGCGCACGTGGCCGATGCGATCGCCTCGGGCAAGCTCGACAACCAGATCACCGTGCAGCGCCAGGACGAAGTGGGCCGCCTGATGGGCGCCATGCAACGCATGCAGAGCGACCTGCGCGAGCGCATCGAGCGCGATGCGCAGGTCGCCAACGAAAACCTGCGCATCCGCACCGCACTGGAACACTCGGAAATGGAAGTGTTGCTGGCCGACGAACAGCACAACGCGGTGTTCATCACCCAAGCGCTGCACACCTCGTTCAAGCAGGGCGAGCCCGCCTTCCATGCCAAGGGCCAGACCGGCTTCAGTGCCGATGCGGTGGTCGGCAAGCCGATGGACTACGTGTTCGGCAACGACAGCGAAGGCACCGCGCGCACGCAGCGCCTGCGTCAGCTGCAGTCCACCAGCACCGAACGCTATCGCTTCGGGCCGGTGACACTGGATCTGACCATGACCCCGCTGTACGCCCCCGATGGCCGCCGCAGCGGCAGCATGCTGCTGTGGCGCAATATCAGTGCCGAAGTCAGCACGCAGCAGGAAGTGGCCGAACTGGTGCAGTCCGCCTTGATGGGCGATTTCGGCCAGCGCCTGGCGCTGGAAGACAAGCACGGGTTCTACCTGGAATTCGGCCGCCAGCTCAATGGCCTGCTGGAAACCACCTCGCTGAGCCTGGAACGGATTTCCAGCCTGCTCAGTGCGCTGGCCGAAGGCGACCTCACCGTACGCATGGACGGCGATTTCCAGGGCGTGTTCGCCCGCATGCGCGACGATGCCAACGCCACGGTGGCGCAGCTCACCGGCATTGTCTCCGGCATCCAGACCTCGGCCACGCAGATCAGCGCAGCCGCCAGCGAAATTGCTGCCGGCAACAACGATCTCTCCCAGCGCACCGAACAACAGGCCGCCAATCTGGAAGAAACCGCAGCCTCGATGGAGGAACTCACCTCCACCGTCAAACAGAATGCCGAGCACGCGCGTCAGGCCAACCAGCTGGCCATCGGCGCGGCCGACGTGGCATCGCACGGCGGTTCGGTGGTGGCGCAGGTCGTCACCACGATGTCGGGCATCGAGACCTCGTCCAAGAAAATCGCCGAGATCATCAGCGTCATCGATGGCATCGCATTCCAGACCAATATCCTGGCCTTGAATGCCGCCGTGGAAGCGGCGCGTGCCGGCGAACAGGGCCGCGGCTTTGCCGTGGTCGCTTCGGAAGTGCGCACGCTGGCGCAACGTTCGGCTGGTGCTGCAAAGGAGATCAAGCACCTGATCGACGATTCGGTGAGCAAGGTGGAACAAGGCGCGTCGCTGGTGCATCAGGCCGGCACCACCATGAGCGAGATCGTGGCCAGCGTGCAGCGCGTCACCGACATCATGGGCGAAATCTCCGCCGCGTCGCAGGAACAATCGTCCGGCATCGAGCAGGTCAACCTCACCGTGACGCAGATGGATGAAGCCACGCAGCAAAATGCCGCGCTGGTGGAAGAAGCCACTGCCGCAGCGCGTGCGATGGAAGAACAGGCTGGCCAGCTGACCGAGGCGGTGGCGGTCTTCAGGCTCAACCATGCAGTCAAACCGGTGTTGGCTGCGCCCACTGGCACACCAGCGGTGCGCGCGGTGGCCACCACCAAGCCGGCACCTGCCCGCGGCAAGCGCGCAGCGACACCGCTGCGTCAGTCCGTGGGCAAGTCGTCCGGCACTGCCGTTAACGACAGCCAGTGGCAGGATTTCTAACCGCCCCGTGCGCAGTGGATGCAAGCGTACACAAGCGTCACCGTACGTACGCAGCGTTACCTGCATTCCACAGCTGCATCCGGCATGGCGCATCTGGGCGCGCTGCGCATGCCCTGCCCTTCCGCCCGTCCGACGCGCATCAAGAATCATGCAGCGTTGCCGTTAGGGTGGATGACATCGATTGCCTGCGCCCCACCGCAGCAGCCGGTCCAGCAATGCATGCGTGCTGTTGCAGCCAGCACAGCCACGCATGCATCCGGATATTCGTTCCCGCAGGTTGCCACGCAAGGGATGCCATGAAGCCGTCTGTTATCGCCAGCTGTTTTGTGCTGTTGGGTATGATGGGTCAGGCCCGCGCTGAAGACCCGATCGCGACCGACCGCCCGGATTTCGTGGAATCCAGCCTCACCGTCGGCGACCGCCGCGTGCAGGTGGAAACCAGCGTCGCGTGGGAACGCGACGACGCCGTGGATGCATATTCCACGCCCACGCTGCTGCGCTACGGCCTGGGCCAGACCTGGGAATTGCGGATGGAAACCGATGGCTGGCAGCGCATCGACCTGCCTGGCGATGCGCAGGTGAGCGGCATGTCCGACGTCTCGCTCGGCATCAAGCATCACCTGGCCAGTTCCGACGATGGCAAGACCTCGCTGGCCTGGTTGCTGCATGTGGATCTGCCCAGCGGCGCGCAGGCATTGCGCGGCCATGGCGCCCGCCCCTCGTTCCGGCTGGTGGCCGAATGGGAGCTCAGCGACAGCATTTCCGCGGGCATGATGCCCGGGGTGATCTGGGACGACGATGGCCAGGGCAACCGGTATACCGCCGGCATTTTCGGCGCCGTTCTCGGCAAGGCCTGGAACGACCGCGTGCGCTCGTTCGTCGAAGTGGCGTTGCCGCAGATCGCCAACAGCGACGATGGCGGCACCGTCGCCCTGCTCGATATCGGCTCGGCCTGGCTGCTGAGCAACGACGTCCAACTGGACGCTGTCTACAGCCGCGGACTCAACGACCGCTCACCGGATCACGCGCTCGGCGTGGGCCTGTCTTTCCGCTTCTGACACGGGTTGCACCATGAAGATCATGCACATGCTGGGCGTCCTGGTGCTGGTGGCCGCATTGGCGCTGCTCGCGCTTGGTGGCGTGGGCTATAACGGCCAGCGCGGCCTGCTCGATGCGATTGCCGCACAGGTCATTTCCTCCGACGCGCTGCGCAACCACATGCAGGCGGACATGATGCACGACGCCCTGCGCGGCGATGTCACCGCGGCGTTGCTTGCTGCCTCCACGAAAGACGATAAAGCGGTTGCAGCCGCACGCACCGCATTGGGGGAACACGCTGGCGAATTCCGCGAGTCGCTGGCAGCCAACCGCAAACTGCCGCTGGCCCCTGCATTGCGCGGCGAGTTGGACGCGGTGACGCCGGCATTGCAGGCCTATATCGCATCCGCCGACCACGTGGTGAACGCTGCCGAAACGCATGCGGACAGCGCAGCGGCCTACGCGGATTTCAACGACAAGTTCGGCCAGCTTCAAACCCGCATGGGCGCCATCAGCGAGCGCATCCTGGCCTTGAACGAGGCCAGCCGCCGCCAGGCCGAGCAAGACAGCCACCGCGTGATGTGGCAGCAAGGCAGTGCCGTGGTGCTGGCATTGGTGTGCCTGGCGCTGGCGGCCGGCTGGATCCTGCGCTCGGTGTTCGGCCTGCTTGGCGGCGAGCCGCAGCTGGCCATGGCGGCCGCGCAGCACATCGCCGAAGGCTGCCTGGATCAACCGATCCCGGTCGCCGCAAAGCACTCGCGCAGCCTGATGGCCGCCTTGGCGCGCATGCAGCGCGACCTGCGCGAGCGCCTGGAGCGCGAGCGCAGCATCGCGGCCGAAAACCTGCGCATCCGTACCGCATTGGATAACGCATCCACCGGCATGTACATCGCCGACCCGGATCTCACCATCATCTACACCAATGGTGCGCTGCAAGACCTGCTGCACACCTACGCGGACGATATTCAGGCCTGCGCGCCTGCGTTCCATCGCACGGCCAACCTGGTCGGCCAGCCGGTCTCGCTGCTGGAAGTGGGCAACGCACAGGACGCAGAGATCTATCAGCGTCTGGACCGCCAGGGCGCTGCCCAACGCGAGGTGCAGTACCGCAGCACCTGCATCGCACAGAACGTTTCGGCAATTCGCGACGAGACCGGCGCGCATCTGGGCTTCGTCTGCGAGTGGCGCGACCGCACGGCCGAGGCGCGCGTGGAAATCGACGTTGCCGACGTGGTGCGTAGCGCCGCTGCCGGCGATCTTTCCAAGCGCATCGACAGTGCCGGAAAGCAGGGCTTTTTCCTGCAACTGGCGCAACAGCTCAATGCCTTGCTCGATGCCAACGCGGTCAGCATCGCCGAAGTGTCGCGCCTGCTCAGCGCACTGGCCGACGGCGACTTGAGTGCGCGCATGCAGGGCGATTTCCATGGCGTCTTCGCCACGATGCGCAACGACGCCAATACCACCGCCGAGCAACTGGCACTGGTGATCGGGCGTATCCAGCAGGCCGCCGGCAGCATTCATACTGCCTCAAGCGAAATTGCCGCCGGCAACAACGACCTGTCGCAGCGCACCGAACAACAAGCGGCCAATCTGGAAGAGACTGCCGCCTCGATGGAGGAACTCACTTCCACCGTCAAGCAGAATGCGGAGAGCGCACGCCAGGCCAACCAGCTGGCGATCGGTGCGGCTGACGTGGCTTCGCAGGGCGGCGCGGTGGTGGCGCAGGTGGTCACCACCATGTCCGGCATCGAAGTTTCATCGAAAAAGATCGCCGAGATCATCAGCGTCATCGATGGCATCGCGTTCCAGACCAACATCCTGGCGCTCAACGCCGCCGTGGAAGCGGCGCGTGCCGGCGAACAGGGCCGGGGTTTTGCCGTTGTGGCCTCCGAGGTGCGCACGCTGGCGCAGCGGTCGGCCGGTGCCGCAAAAGAGATCAAACATTTGATCGACGATTCGGTGAGCAAGGTCGCCGAGGGATCGCAGCTGGTGCATCAGGCCGGCACCACCATGGCCGACATCGTTGCCAGCGTGCAGCGCGTCACCGACATCATGGGCGAGATCGCTGCCGCGTCGCAAGAACAGTCGTCGGGCATCGAGCAGGTCAACCTCACCATCACCCAGATGGATGAAGCGACCCAGCAGAACGCCGCGTTAGTGGAGGAAGCCACTGCCGCTGCGCGCACCATGGAAGACCAGGCCAGCCAGCTGGCGCACGCAGTGTCGCGCTTTACCCTGGCCGATGCGCCGCCGTCGCAGGCTGCAACGCCTGCGGCCAAAAAGGCCGCCGTCGTCGCAGTTGCCCGGGCAAGCAAGACCAGCACGCGTGCGCCGGGCGCACGCAAGCCGGCAGTGAACGCACCCGCGGCCACCGCCGGCAACGACGGCCAGTGGCAGGACTTCTGAGCAAGGCCGCTCTGCAACTGCGGCCTGGATATGGCGCAGTGACGCATAGCGCTGTTTAGCGGCCCTGCGACCCGGCCCCATCGCCGCGACAGCTGTATTGCAGCGTTGGCCGGAATCGGCAGGCGTTTGCGTACGCATTAATACTTCACAATTAAAGAATGTGGCGTTTCGGCCGTTAGCGTGCTGGATAACGCCGTCAGGCAATGCTCCGGAGCAAGTGATGAATAAGTTCAACGACTGGCCGATTCGCCGCAAACTGATGTTTGCCTTCTGTCTGAGCGCCGTGCTCACCGCATTACTGGGCGGTTTGGGTTTTTCGCGCATGAAGCAGATGCAGAGCGAAACCACCTTGATCAACCAGGACGTGGTGCCGGTGTTGAGCCGCCTGTCCGAGTTGCGCGGTTTTGCCGGCGAATTCCGCGTCTACGAAGTGGGCCAGTTCCTCAATCTGGAAGACCCGGAGCGCTACGCGTATTTCTTCAAGCGCATGGATGAAATCCAGGCCAAGTACGCCGATACCCAGAAGCAGCTGGACGCCAAGATCGATGCGGCCTCGCCGTTGAAAGCCGAGTACGACAAGCTGACCGATGCCAGCGCACGCTATTTCGCGGCCAACCAGCAACTGCGCAAGCTCTATGCGGAGCCCGACCGCGCCGCCGCGATGGAGTTTTCGCGCAAGCAATCGGGCGAGATCCGCAAGGAACTGTTCGCCTCGGTGGACAAGCTGTATGCACAGCAGTCCAAGGCGCTGGGCGACATGGTGAGTGCCAGCGCCAGCTCGTTCAAGCTGACCAGCGCAGTGCTGCTGATCGGCACCTTGTTGATGGCCGCCTTGTCGGTGACCTTCGGCTGGTTGATCGCGCGCAGCATCACCAGCCCGATCGCCAAGGCACTGGGCGCCATCCGGGCGGTTTCGCGCGGCGATCTGGGCGTGCAGGTCGGCAAGACCAGCAAGGACGAGATCGGCCAGATGCTCGATGCCACTGGTGGCATGACCCAGATGCTGCGCCGTTTCTCCGACGAAACCGCGCGCATGTCGCACCTGCATGCTGCCGAAGACATCACCCACCGCATGCCGGAAGATTTTCCCGGTGTCTACGGCAACCTTGCCACCGGCATCAATACGATGATCTTCGAGCATCTCGATGCCATCGTCGATGCAGTGCGCATCCTCAATCAATACGCCCAGGGCGACCTTAGCGAAGATGCGCGTCGCCTGCCCGCCAGCCGCGCGGTGCTGCATGAGGCAATGGATGCAGCCAAGGCCAGCTTGTTGTCGATCAACACCGAGATCAAGCATCTGGCGCAGGCGGCCGCCTCCGGCGATTTCAGTGCGCGTGGCGATGCGCAGCGCTTCAAGTACGACTTCGCCGTGATGGTGTCGGATCTGAACTCGATGATGGAAGTCAGCGACCGCAACCTGGGCAAGCTGTCGCAGCTGCTCGGCGCGGTGGCCGATGGCGACCTGACCGCGCGCATGGACGGGCAATTCCACGGGGTATTCGCACGTCTGCGCGACGACGCCAATGCGACCACCCAGCGCCTGACCGACATCGTGGGCCGCATCAAGCACTCCACCCTGGCCATCAACACGGCCGCCGGCGAGATTGCCGCCGGCAACAACGACCTGTCGCAACGCACCGAGCAGCAGGCGGCCAACCTGGAAGAAACCGCCGCTTCGATGGAAGAGCTCACCTCCACGGTCAAGCAGAACGCCGAGCACGCGCGTCAGGCCAACCAGCTCGCCATCGGCGCGGCAGGCGTGGCATCGCACGGCGGCAACGTGGTCGGCCAGGTGGTCACCACCATGTCCGGCATCGAAACCTCGTCCAAGAAGATCGCCGAGATCATCAGCGTCATCGACGGCATCGCGTTCCAGACCAACATCCTGGCCTTGAATGCCGCGGTGGAAGCGGCGCGCGCCGGCGAGCAGGGCCGTGGCTTTGCCGTGGTGGCCTCGGAAGTGCGCACGCTGGCGCAGCGTTCGGCCGGTGCAGCGAAGGAAATCAAGGGCCTGATCGACGACTCGGTCAGCAAGGTAGCCGAAGGCTCGGCACTGGTGAATCAGGCCGGCAGCACCATGGCCGAGATCGTCTCCTCGGTGCAGCGCGTCACCGACATCATGAGCGAGATTTCTGCCGCCTCGCAGGAGCAGTCGGCCGGCATCGAGCAGGTCAACCAGACCGTCACCCACATGGACGAGGCCACCCAGCAGAACGCCGCGTTGGTGGAAGAAGCCACCGCCGCAGCACGCTCGATGGAAGAGCAGGCGCAGCAGCTCACCGAAGCGGTGGCGCAGTTCCGCCTCTCGGCCGAGCTGGAAGCGGTAACCCGTGCCACGCCGGTGGTGCGCCACATCGCCGCCAAGCGCCCGGTTGCTGCCAGCATGCCGGCCAGCAAGCCGCATGCTGCGCGCCCGGCGGGCCGTGCCGCAGCAGCAGTGGCACCGTCCAACGAATCCGATTGGTCCGAGTTCTAAGCGGCGAGACGGCTGCGCTCGCCGCCAGGTGGGCGCGACCGGCGCCGGGGCAGCTGTTCGCAGCGTGCCGGTCATCGAGTCGAACATCCCGCACGGCTGAAATAGTCGCCGCCATGCAAGCCGCGCTTTCTGGAGCGCGGCTTTTTTATTGCGTCGCCAGATCGAATAAACCCATCGGCACGTCAAAATGGATTATCCGGATACATTTTATAAATGTAAAAAATGAATGATCAGTAGAGCTCGCATTATCCATGGGCTATTTTGATGGATTCGATTCAATAAATCATCGGCTTATTTCACAAGCCTAACTTGAGTTATATTTTTTAGATATCGAGGTATTCAGAGAATATACGTGGGCGCCGTTACAGCACATAGCGACAGGTCAGGCGAGTATCGCTGCCGTCAGCGTATCGCTCTTCCCGCTGCTCAACGCGTCCAAGGAACCAGCCATGACTAACCTTCTCCAACGTTATAACGTCGGCCCACGACTGGCCGCCGCCTTCGCCGTTCTTATCGTGCTGTCGGGGCTGATTGCCTTTATCGGCTATCGTGGCCTGAGCGCGTCGCGTGCGCTGGTGGATCACCTGGTTAATCAGAACATGGTGAAAATCCGCTTGTCCAACACCATGATGAATGCCAACTCCGTCATTGCCACGCAGATTCGCAATGTCGTGTTGCCGACCTCCAACGAGGACAATCTCAAGTTTATCGAAAACATCAAGAATGCCCGTGCAGACTACGTCAAGGCACGCGAGGCCCTGTACGCAACCCCGCCCTCGGAAGAAGGCAAGGAAATTCGTGCAGAAATCGATCGCCGCCGAGAGATCGTCAAGGGCTTGAACGACAAGGTCATCGAGCTGGTGATGACTGGCCATAGCGACGACGCCCTGCCCTTGCTGCTGACCAAGGCTGCACCGGCGATGCAGCAGTGGCAGGACAAGATCGCAGAAAACATCGCATTGCAGAACAAGCTGGCGGGCGACGCCTCCGCTGCTGCGCTGCAGTCCATGGACGAGTCGCGCAAGTTGCTGATCGGCGGTTCGCTGCTGGTCGTGCTGCTGAGCGGCGCCCTGGGCGTGCTGATCACCCGCAGCCTGACCCAGCCGTTGAGCCGCGCGACCCGCGCTGCAGAATCCATCGCCGGCGGCCGGCTGGATAACGATGTCGATACCCAGTTCAACGACGAGGCCGGGCGCCTGCTCAAGGCGATGAGCAAGATGCAACAACAGTTGCGCAATCTGCTGAGCGCGCAGACCGACATGGCCCGGCGCCATGATGAAGGCCAGATCAGCTACCGCATCGATGCCGATGCGTTCCCAGGCGACTACGGCCGCATGGCAAGCGATACCAACAATCTGGTCGCATCGCATATCGCGGTGAAACTGAAGCTTGCGCAGATCATGGGCCGCTACGCCATCGGCGATCTCAGCGAGGACATGGACAAGCTGCCCGGCGAAAAGGCCGTGCTCACCGACACCATGGCGCAGGTCAAATTCAACCTGTCGGCAATGAATACCGAGATCAAGCACCTGGCCACATCGGCGGCCAATGGCGACTTCAGTGCCCGCGGCGATGCCGAGCGTTTCCAGTACGACTTCCGGGTGATGGTGGAAAGCCTCAACACCTTGATGGCCACCGCCGATGGCAACCTGCAATCGCTCTCGGGCTTGTTGCAGTCGATCGCTGCCGGCGACCTCACCGCACGCATGAGTGGCGAGTTCCATGGCGTGTTTGCGCAGATGCGCGACGATGCCAATGCCACCGCCACCCAGCTGGCCGAGATCGTCAGCGGCATCAAGGCCTCGGCCACGTCGATCAGGGGTGCGGCAAGCGAAATCGCCGCCGGCAATCAGGACCTGTCGCAGCGCACCGAACAGCAGGCCGCCAACCTGGAAGAAACCGCGGCCTCGATGGAAGAGCTCACCTCCACCGTCAAGCAGAACGCCGAAAGCGCACGCCAGGCCAACCAACTCGCCATCGGCGCGGCCAGCGTGGCCTCGCAGGGCGGCGAGATCGTCAGCAAGGTGGTCGGCACCATGAGCGGGATCGAAGCTTCGTCCAAGAAGATCGCCGACATCATCTCCGTCATCGACGGCATCGCCTTCCAGACCAATATCCTGGCCTTGAACGCGGCCGTGGAAGCGGCACGCGCCGGTGAACAGGGCCGCGGCTTTGCGGTGGTCGCCTCGGAAGTGCGCACCCTGGCACAGCGCTCTTCGGGCGCGGCCAAGGAGATCAAGGACCTGATCGACGACTCGGTGCAGCGGGTGGCCGAAGGCTCGGTGCTGGTGCACAGCGCCGGCACCACCATGGGCGAGATCGTGGCCAGCGTGCAGCGCGTCACCGACATCATGGGCGAGATTTCTGCGGCCTCGCAGGAGCAGTCGGCCGGGATCGAGCAGGTCAACCAGACCGTGACCAGCATGGACGAAACCACCCAGCAGAACGCCGCGCTGGTGGAAGAAGCCACCGCCGCGGCACGCGCAATGGAAGAACAGGCCCAGCAACTGACCGAAGCGGTGGCGCTGTTTCGGCTATCGGCCGACGCAGGAGCGATGACCCGCACCACGCCGGCGGTGCGCCAGATTGCCGCCAAGCGTCCGGTTGCGGTCAACAAGCCGACGATCAAGCCGCATGTCGCACGCCCGACGGCACGCCCCACTGTTGCGTCGGTCGCATCCGAGGCATCCAATTGGGCCGAGTTCTAATATCGGCCCAGAGACTGCACCTAGACACCGCGTTCGCTGGCGAGCGCGGTGTCTCTTTATGGGCGGTACTTCTAGCACGAGGCGCATCGGCGGGCATCGCGCCCGACACTGCAGCATGGCAGCGACGTCTTGCGCACGCGCCCGAACGCTTTCATTGGGCCACAGGCAGAGCCTGCACTGACGCCCTGCGCCGGCCTTGGGACGCGCTTCAGCAGACCAAGTTGCGATTACCAACAGGCTGCATCGTCAGAACCCGGTTTCGAACATAAATGCCATCGAAACCGCGTGATCAATTTGTGACGAGGCCCTTCAGTCGCGAGCGGTAGCGCCGCTAGCTATGTCAGCAACGAGGCACGCATGCGAGCGCGAAAACGCCTCACTGCACCGCGCCACCACACGGCCGATCACGGGGGGCCGAACGGATGGCTCCCACTACTCAGATTGTCACCAGCTCAAGGCACATTCGATGAAACAGCTAAGTCTTTCGACACAACTGGCACTGGGCTTCGGCACAGTTGTTCTTGTGCTTTTGATCGTCGCAACGGTGGGGCTACGTGGGCAGTCCCAGCTGTCGGACGCGGTGGCCATGAACGACCACACCTATCAGGTCATCGGCACCGGCCGCGCCATGTCCATTGCCACGGTCAATATCGAGACCGGTGCGCGCGGCTTTATGCTGTCCGGGCAGGAAACGCATCTCAAACCGTACAACAACGGCAAGGTGCAGTTCGAACAGGAATTCACCAACGCCAAGACGTTGACCGCCGACAACCCGGTTCAGCAGGAACGCCTGCAGCGCCTGCATGCGGCGTATGAGCAGTTCATGGGCTTTGAGGACAACCTGATCGCGCTGCGTGGCAAAAGCAGCGACACCGAGCTGTCCGCGCTGCTGACGCAATTCAAGGCCGGCCATGAACGTGCGGCGATGGGGCAGATCCGTCAGCTGCTGGTCGACTTCGAAGCGCAGGAAAACCAATTGCTGGTCAAGCGCAGCGCAACATTGAAGGCCGCGAAGGCCAGCAACCGTTGGTCGATGATCATCGGCAGCGGCATCGCCGTGCTGGTGGCGCTGGCCAGCGGCTGGTTGATCCGTCGTCGCCTGGTCAATCGCCTGGGCACCGCCTCGCACGTGGCCGATTCCATCGCCGCTGGCAATCTGTCGGTCAGCGTGGACAGCAGCGGCACCGATGAAACCGGTCGCCTGCTCTCCAGCATGAGCAAGATGCAGCAGCAGTTGCAGAAGGTCTTGCACGGCCAGCAGGAAATGAAGCGCCGGCACGATCAGGGCGAGCTGAATTTCCGCCTGGACGACGCAGCGTTTCCTGGCGACTACGCCACCATCGTGCGCGGCAACAACGACCTGGCCGCCTCGCATGTGGCCGTGATGATGCGGTTGGCGCAGATCATGGGCCAATACGCGATCGGCGACCTGCGCGAAGACATGGAAGCCCTGCCCGGCGACAAGGCCGTGCTCAGCGACACCATGGCCAAGGTCAAGGGCAACCTGTCTTCGGTCAATCACGCCATCAAGCATCTTTCCCAATGCGCCGCCAATGGCGACTTCAGCGCCCGCGGCGATGCGGAAAACTTCCAGCACGACTTCCGCGTGATGGTGGAAAGCCTCAACACCTTGATGGCCACCGCCGACGGCAACCTGCAGTCGCTCTCGGGCTTGTTGCAGGCGATCGCTGCCGGCGACCTCACCGCCCGCATGAGCGGTGAATTCCACGGCGTGTTCGCGCAGATGCGCGACGATGCCAATGCCACCGCCGTGCAGCTGGCCGAAATCGTCACCGGCATCAAGGCCTCGGCCATCTCGATCAAGGGCGCTGCCAGCGAAATCGCTGCCGGCAACAGCGACCTGTCGCAGCGCACCGAACAGCAGGCCGCCAGCCTGGAAGAAACTGCCGCCTCGATGGAAGAGCTCACCTCCACCGTCAAGCAGAACGCCGAAAGCGCACGACAGGCCAACCAGCTCGCCATCGGCGCGGCCAGCGTGGCCACGCAGGGCGGCGAGATCGCCGGCCAGGTGGTCGAGACCATGGCCGGCATCGAGGCCTCGTCGAAGAAGATCGCCGATATCATCTCCGTCATCGACGGCATCGCCTTCCAGACCAACATCCTGGCCTTGAACGCCGCGGTGGAAGCGGCGCGTGCCGGCGAGCAAGGCCGCGGCTTCGCCGTGGTGGCTTCTGAAGTGCGTACGCTGGCACAGCGCTCTTCCGGCGCCGCCAAGGAGATCAAGGACCTGATCGCCGACTCGGTCGAACGTGTGGCCGCCGGTTCGGTGCTGGTCAATACCGCAGGCAGGACCATGAGCGAGCTGGTGACCAGCGTGCAGCGGGTCACCGACATCATGGGCGAGATCTCCGCCGCTTCGCAGGAACAGTCGGCTGGCATCGAACAGGTCAACCAGACCGTCACCCAGATGGACGAAACCACCCAACAGAACGCCGCGCTGGTGGAAGAAGCCACTGCCGCCGCGCGTTCGCTCGAAGAACAGGCGATCGGATTGACCGAGGCCGTGGCGGTCTTCAAGACCGAGCAAGGCACCGCCAGCACTGTCCGCACGGCATCGGTCGCCAAGGCCGCGCCCGCCGTGCGCGCCAAGCTGACCTCGATCGGCGGCACCGCTGCCGCCAAGCCGCGCGCGGTCGCTGCATCGACGACCGTCGAGACCAGCTGGCAGGAGTTCTGACCAGCACGCACTGGCATCGGCGGGGAATATTCACCGATGCCATCTGCGCCAGGCGACCGCTCCACACATCGGTCGTTGCAACACGCAGGGCCCGACCAAGCACATGCAACCCGCATGCGCTAGCTCGGGCCCTCATTGCATTGATGGTAGCCGCTGGCGATGGGCCAGACTGATGCGCCCTGGATGACGTCGAACCGCCGAGGCGAGTCTCGCCTGCAGTCGATGCCGCCGGCACGCGTCGGCCAGCTTGCCCATTTTCTGATCGGTCGCTTCCCAAAGAGCAACTGGAACACCAGTCGCACGGCGGCAACGCCGCCACGACCGGCATGCACGTCGGGCGCCCTTCCCTGCGCACGCGCGTTCATCGCCACTGCATCTCACGCGGTATGGCCGTGCATCGGCAAACGTTGCTGCCTGCTTCCGTGACGATGCCAGCTATAACAAACGCTAAATAGCGAGCTCAAGTATACGACCGAGTCGCCGCTACCTGCCCTGCAATCGGGACGGAGCCGACGCGGGCTACCAGCGCAAGGCGTCACGCGGCCGTCCCCCGCTTGCAGCGGGTGCCGACCGTGATCGCGAGGCCGCCGCCGTTTGCCTCGAACCGCCTCCTTCTCCTCCTTTCCGGCAGGTATGTTTCATGATCGGCTTTCTCCAGCGCTATAACGTCGGCACCCGCCTTTCCGCTGCGTTCGGCTTCCTGATCCTGCTGTCCTGCGGCCTGGTGGCCGCTGGCCTGATGACCCTGGCGCAAGCGCGTGGGCGCATGGAGTCGATCGTCAAGCACAATATGGCGATCCTCGAATATGTCGGCGAGATGCGCAGCGCCAGTGCAGCTATTGCGATCAATCTGCGCAACATCGTGCTGCCGACCACGCAGGAAGAAAACCTCGGTTTTGCCAAGGTGATCGAGGAACAGCGGCAGAACTACAACCAAAACCGCGAAAAGCTCTACGCACGCCCGCCGTCCAACGCTGCCGGCGCGGAGATGCGTCGGCAGATTGATATTGCGCGCGAAAAAGCGCGTATCGCCAATCAGCAGGTCATGGACCTGGGCTTGAACTACAAGCCTGATGAGGCACTCAAGGTGTTGATGCAGCAGGCGGTACCGGCGAACCAACAATGGCAGGCCGCACTCGATGCGTACGCTGCGCGCCAGCGCAGCCGTGGCGCCGCGGCTTATGACGATGCCAATACCGCCATGGACTATGGCCGGGCGTTGCTGATCGCCGGCGGCATTGCGGTCGTCGTGATCAGCGGCCTGCTGGCCTGGCTGATCACCCGCAGCCTGACCCAGCCCTTGAACCGCGCCACCCGTGCCGCCGAGGCCATCGCCGAGGGCCGCCTGGATAGCAATGTGCATACCACCGCCACCGACGAGCCCGGCCGGCTGCTCAGCGCCATGGCCAAGATGCAGACGCAGTTGCAACGTTTCTCCAGCGAAACCGCGCGGATGATCGAGCTGCACGCCGACAAGGACATCAGCCACCGCATGCCGCAGGACTTCCCCGGCGTGTATGGCGACTTGAGCAAGGGCATCAACACCATGATGTTCGAGCACCTGGACGCCATCGTCGATGCCGTCGAAGTGCTCAACGAATACGCCCGTGGCGATCTGCGCCGCGATGCACGGCGCCTGCCGGGCAGCCGCGCGGTGCTGCACGAATCGATGGATGCGGCCAAAACCAGCCTGTTGGCGATCAACACCGAGATCCAGCGCCTGGCCAGCGCGGCGGCTGCCGGCGACTTCAGCGCACGCGGCGATGCGCAGCGGTTCGAGCACGATTTCCTGCGCATGGTGCAGGACCTCAACGCGATGATGGAGGTCAGCGACACCAGCCTGGGCAGCTTGTCGGCGCTGTTGCAGTCCATCGCCGCCGGCGATCTCACCGCCCGCATGCACGGCAACTTCCACGGTGTGTTCGCCAAGATGCGCGACGACGCCAACGCCACCACCGAACAGCTCACGCGTATCGTGGTGCGGATCCAGGGCGCGGCCGGCAACATCGGCGCGGCCACCGGCGAAATCGCCGCCGGCAACCAGGATCTGTCGCAGCGTACCGAACAACAGGCCGCCAACCTGGAAGAGACCGCTGCCTCGATGGAAGAGCTCACCTCCACCGTCAAGCAGAACGCCGAAAGCGCACGCCAGGCCAACCAGCTCGCCATCGGCGCCGCCCGCGTTGCGTCGCAAGGCGGCGAGATCGCCGGCAAGGTGGTCGAGACCATGAGCGGGATCGAGTCTTCGTCCAAGAAAATCGCCGATATCATCAGCGTCATCGATGGCATCTCGTTCCAGACCAACATCCTGGCGCTCAACGCCGCGGTGGAAGCGGCGCGTGCCGGCGAACAAGGCCGCGGCTTTGCCGTGGTGGCCAGCGAAGTGCGTACGCTTGCGCAGCGCTCCACCGCCGCGGCCAAGGAGATCAAGAGCCTGATCGACGATTCGGTGCAACGCGTCGCCGAAGGCTCGCTGCTGGTGCACAGCGCCGGCACCACCATGGCCGAGATCGTGTCCAGCGTGCAGCGCGTCACCGACATCATGGGCGAGATCTCCGCGGCCTCGCAGGAGCAGTCGGCCGGCATCGAGCAGGTCAACCAGACCGTCACCCAGATGGACGAAACCACCCAGCAGAACGCCGCACTGGTGGAAGAAGCCACCGCCGCCGCCCGCGCACTGGAAGAACAGGCGCTCGGATTGACCGAGGCAGTGGCGGTCTTCAAGACCGACAGCAACGACGCATCGCGTGCAGCATCACGACGCCCGGCAGCAACGCCGGCGCTTGCGGCCAAGGCGGTGGCAGCCGGCCGCGCTCCTGCCCCCAGGCTGCGCGCCGTGGTCGCTGCGCCAGGCAACGACAGCAGCTGGCAGGAGTTCTGAACAGATCGCCAGCACTGACTGAACCGGACTGGTCGGCAGCGCTGCCGACCCGCTAAAGGCGTACGCGTCGTTAGCCGATAGCCTGCTTACATCCATGAGACGCATCAATGACCACCTCACCCACGCTGTCGCCGCAGACCGTTCCAGCGTCCCCACGCCGCTGGACCCGCCGTTGGGACGACCTGGCCATCGCCAGAAAACTCGGCATCATCGGCGTGCTTGCGTTGGTGGGGCTGGTCATTCCGGTGCTGCTCTATCGCGGCAAGCTCAACGAAAGCGTCGCCATCAGCAGCAACGAATTGCGCAGCTATGCGCCGCTTGGGCAAATGCTGGGCCTGATCACCGACCTGCACGCAGCCCACGTAGATAGCGGCAGCACCGCCAAAGACGCCGCCCAGCGCGCCGAGCGCGATCTCACCCAACTGCTCGCCACCACGGCCAAGCTTCCCGGCTTCGAACGCAGCCAGAAGCAATTGCTGGCCCTGCAGCAGCGCCATGTTGCCGGTGCCGCCGCGGAAGGCTACGCCGCCGTGAGCGAACAGGCCTTTGCCGCGCTCGATGCATTACGCGACGACAGCCAGCTGGTCTACACCCCGTACATCGAGAGCTATCACCTGGTGGTCTCCACGCTGATCTACAGCCCCGAGACCACCGAATCGCTGACCCGTCTGGACGCCGCCAGCGACCCCTCGCAGGCGGGCGACAGCCGCGCCATGCTGCGCGAGCAGCTCGATCAACTTGCCCGAAACCATGTGCGTTTCCGCCATGAGCTGGACAAGGCGATGGGCCTGCTGGAGCAGCCCGACCCTGCCCTGGCCGATGCCGCCAAGGTCGAAGCCACCCAGTCACGCGCCGCACTGGCCGCACTGGGTACCGCCTTGGAGGGCAGCGATGCCAAGGCCGACGCGCAGTGGAATGCCGCACTCGATGCGCTTGGCCAGAGCATGCGGGACCTCAGCAACGTGTCCCTGCAGGCGCTGCAGCGGCAATCCGAGCGCCACCTGGTCGACGCACGCAACGCGATGTGGCAAGCGATCGCCGGCCTGTCGGTGCTGGCGCTGCTGATCGCCGCCCTGTGCTGGTATACCTTGTCGCGCCTGACCCGCAATGTGCGCCGCGCCGCGACGGTGGCAGCCAATATCGCGCAGGGCCAGCTGGACGATCAGGTCAGTGCCGCCGGCCGCGACGAAACCGGTCAATTGCTCGACACCATGCGCCAGATGCAAGGGCAACTGCAGCGCGTCCTCAGCGCGCAAAGCGAAATGGCGCAGCGCCACGACGCCGGCCAGATCAGCTACCGCATGCAGGCAGACAGTTTCCCCGGTGCCTACGCCACCATGGTGCGCGACACCAACGCGCTGGTGGGCTCGCACATTGCAGTCAAGATGAAACTTGCGCAGATCATGTCGCGCTACGCCATCGGCGACCTGAGCCAGGACATGGAGCGCCTGCCTGGCGAAAAGGCGGTGTTCACCGACACCATGGATACCGTCAAGGCCAACCTGTCGGCGATGAACAGCGAGATCAAGCTGCTTGCGCAGGCCGCAGCCAATGGCGATTTCAGCGTGCGCGGCGACGCACAGCGCTTCCAGTACGACTTCCGCGCGATGGTGGACAGCCTCAATCAATTGATGGCCACCTCCGATGCGAATCTGCACGCGCTCTCGACGGTATTGCAGGCGATCGCGGCGGGCGACCTCACCGCCCGCATGCACGGCGACTTCCACGGCGTGTTCGCGCGCATGCGCGACGATGCCAATACTACCGTGACCCAGCTGGCCAATATCGTCGGGCGCATCCAGCAGTCCACCAATGCCATCAACGACGCCGCCAGCGAAATTGCCACCGGCAATCAGGATTTGTCGCAACGCACCGAACAGCAAGCGGCCAATCTGGAAGAAACCGCTGCCTCGATGGAAGAACTCACCTCCACCGTGCGCAACAACGCCGAGCATGCGCGCCGCGCAAACCAGTTGGTGGTCGGTGCGGCCACGGTCGCCTCGCAAGGCGGTGCGGTAGTGGGTGAGGTCGTTGGCACCATGGCCGGCATCCAGGCTGCATCCAAGAAGATCGCCGACATCATCAGCGTGATCGACGGCATCGCCTTCCAGACCAATATCCTGGCCTTGAACGCCGCGGTGGAAGCGGCGCGCGCCGGCGAACAGGGCCGCGGCTTTGCAGTCGTGGCCAGCGAAGTGCGCACGCTGGCGCAGCGCTCGGCCGGTGCGGCAAAAGAGATCAAGCAACTGATCGAGGACTCGGTCAGCCGGGTCGAACACGGCAACCAGTTGGTGGGCCAGGCCGGTCGCACCATGCAGGACATCGTCGACTCGGTGCAGAACGTCACCACCATCATGCATGAGATCAGCGAGGCCTCGCAGCAGCAGTCGCAAGGCATCGAACAGGTCGGCCAGACCATCGCGCAGATGGATCAGGCCACCCAGCAGAACGCCGCACTGGTGGAAGAAGCCACCGCCGCCGCCCGTTCGATGGAAGAACAGGCGCAGCAATTGCGCGATGCGGTCTCTGTGTTCCAGTTGCAGGCTGGGCCTGCGCGTCGCCGCCTGGGCCACGCTGCCTAGAGCGACCGGCGGTCGATCTGCCCTGGGACGCTGCGCGCACGCATGCGTCCCACCTTAGTGACTGCCCGCTGCCCGCATCGATCAGGCAACGGCGCAACTCCGCACATCGCTAACGCGCATGCGTTTTGCCCAGTGCGATCAGCAGAACTCTACGACACGCACGCAGGCGTCGATCAGCCCTGCGCGATGGCGCAGGTACACGCCAGACGCCAAGCCGCTTTGGATTTCGAAGGGCTGAGCGACGGTCAGGCGCGTGAGCAAGAAGTGAAAGCACGAGTCTTTGGATTCACTGAGATGCCTCTTTTGACAGGCATTTCCAGGCGGTTGTGCACACCAGCCTCACCTCGGTGACGCCGACCCATACGCGCCTGGCCTAGCGAGTTCAGCAGCACCGACACGGTGCCGTTACCAACCCCAAGCACGCGTACCTGCCCTGCAATCGCCAGCGTCACGACCCTTTAGATGTCGCAACGCTCGATGGATCGGTTCGACGCACGCCCGCTTCGGCGCCACCAGCGTACCCAGTACGCCTCCCCGCCCAGCGCATTGCCTCTTTCCTGCCCATCGCTCTCGAGATCCCAACCATGATTGCTCTTCTTCAACGCTACAACGTCGGCAAGCGCCTGGGCTTCGCCTTCGGCACGCTGATCCTGCTGTCCTGCGCCCTGGTCGTGGCTGGCCTGTACACGCTGGCGCAGGCGCGCCAGACCCTTGACACGCTCACCAACCGCAACATGGTGATCGTCCAGCGGTTGCAGGAAATGAACAACGCGGTGTCGGTGATTGCCGTGCAGCTACGCAACATCGTGTTGCCGACCAGCGATGCGGAGAATCGTCGCTTCGCTGCGATCATCGAAGACCAGCGCAGCATCTACAAGGATGCACGCGAGAAGCTCTACACCTTCTCGGCAACGCCTGCCGCCCAGGCGCTGCGTGAGAGGATCGATGCCAACAACAAGGCCGCCCGCGCGCTCAACCAGCAGGTGATCGACCTGGGTCTTGCCGGCAAGGCGGACCAGGCCCTGCCTTTGCTGTTGCAACGTGCCGCACCCGCCACGCAGGCATGGCAGGACACGCTGCTGGAATATTCGGCGCTGCAGCGCCAACGCGCCCAGGAGGCCAATGCGCTGGCCACCACGGCGATGGCCCGCGGTCGTGCCATGTTGATTGGTGGCGGCCTGGCGGTGGTGCTGATCAGCAGCGTGCTCGCCTGGTTGATCACGCGCAGCCTGGTGGTTCCGCTGACACGCGCCACGCGCGCCGCCGAAGCCATTGCCCAAGGCAAACTGGACAACGACGTCAGCGCGAACTTCAACGACGAGACCGGTCGCCTGTTGCATGCCATGAACGACATGCAGGGCCAGCTGCGCAATCTGATTGCCGCACAGCTGGGCATGGCCAAGCGCCATGAAGAAGGCCAGATCAGCTTCCGCATGGATGCCGGCGCATTCCCGGGCGATTTCGGCCGCATGGCCCATGACACCAACGAGCTGGTGGCCGCGCACATCAAGGTCAAGATGCAGACCATCCACCTGATCGAGCGTTATGCCATCGGCGACCTGTCCGAAGACATGCAGCAGTTGCCCGGCGAGAAGGCGGCCATCACCGCGGCAATGAACCAGGTCAAGCACAACCTGTCGACCATGAACACCGAGATCAAGCAGCTGGCGCAGGCTGCGGCCAATGGCGACTTCACCGCGCGCGGCGATGCCGAGCAGTTCCAGTTCGATTTCCGCATCATGGTGGAAAGCCTCAACACCTTGATGGCCACCGCCGACGGCAACCTGCAATCGCTCTCGGCCTTGTTGCAGTCGATCGCTGCCGGCGACCTCACCGCGCGCATGAGCGGCCAATACCGGGGCGTGTTCGCGCAGATGCGCGACGATGCCAATGCCACCGCCGAACAACTGGCCAGCATCGTCGGCCGCATCCAGATCGCGGCCGATGCGATCGGTCTGGCCTCGGGCGAAATCGCCTCCGGTAATCAGGATCTGTCGCAGCGCACCGAACAGCAGGCCGCCAACCTGGAAGAAACCGCGGCCTCGATGGAAGAGCTCACCTCCACCGTCAAGCAGAACGCCGAACACGCCAGCCAGGCCAACCAGCTCGCCATTGGCGCCGCTGCGGTCGCCTCGCAAGGCGGCGACGTGGTGGCGAAGGTGGTCACCACCATGTCCGACATCCAGGGCTCGTCCAAGAAGATCGCCGAGATCATCAGCGTCATCGACGGCATCGCGTTCCAGACCAATATCCTGGCCTTGAACGCGGCAGTGGAAGCGGCGCGTGCCGGCGAACAGGGCCGTGGTTTTGCGGTGGTCGCGTCTGAAGTCCGCACGCTGGCGCAGCGTTCGGCCGGTGCCGCCAAGGAGATCAAGCACCTGATCGACGACTCGGTCGAAAAGGTCACGCAAGGCGCAACCCTGGTCGATCAGGCCGGCACCACCATGGCCGAGATCGTCGCCAGCGTGCAGCGCGTCACCAACATCATGGGCGAGATTTCCTCGGCCTCGCAGGAGCAGTACGCGGGTATCGAACAGGTCAACCAGACCGTCACCCACATGGACGAAGCCACCCAGCAGAACGCCGCGCTGGTGGAAGAAGCCACTGCCGCCGCCCGCTCGATGGAAGAGCAGGCAGGTCATCTGGCCGAAGCGGTGTCGGTGTTCAAGCTGGACGACTCGGCTGCGCAGGCGCCGCAGAGCGCACGCGTACGCCCGATCACCTCGCGCCCGGTTGCAGTGAAAAGCGCCGCCAGGCCGGTAGCGCGCGCAGCAGCGAGCGCCTCACGGCCAGCCACATCCCAGGCCGCGCTGGCCGACGGTAACTGGCAAGAGTTCTGATTCACCGCTGTCAC
This sequence comes from Xanthomonas citri pv. citri, assembly GCF_000961215.1. NCBI lineage: Bacteria > Pseudomonadati > Pseudomonadota > Gammaproteobacteria > Lysobacterales > Lysobacteraceae > Xanthomonas > Xanthomonas citri. The sequence goes on along the minus strand of NZ_CP008998.1, from coordinate 2,187,062 downwards.
CCACAACGCCCCGGCATTGCCGGGGCGTTGTGCATTTAGGCCAGGCACCGACGCTGGTCCTCGCGCGTACGATGCGGCAGCACGCCGATGGGGCGTCTTTGCCCTCCAAGCATCCCATCAACAGCCGCCGTCCCCATCGGACGAGGTAGCGAACACAACCGCGTCCGATCCACGCATTGGCGCTTCAGTTGCGCGGCTCCGTGGCCGATATCCAGTTATAGCTAACGACGCGTATGGATATGACGACTACGACTTCCGCTTCAGACACACGCGAATTTGATTTCGGCGACCGCGACTTCAAGCGCGTCTGCGACCTGATCTACCAGCGTGTGGGCATCGCATTGGCGCCAGCCAAGCGCGACATGGTGTATGGCCGCCTGTCGCGTCGTCTGCGCGTGCTCGGCCTGCGCTCGTTCCGCGATTACCTCGACCAGCTCGAAGCCGGCAACGATGAAGAAGAATGGCAGGCATTCACCAATGCGCTGACCACCAACCTGACCTCGTTCTTCCGCGAGCCGCACCATTTCGACAAGCTGCGCGAAGAACTGCAAAAGCGCGCCTCGCAGGCGCCGTTGAAGATCTGGTCGTGCGCCGCCTCCACCGGCGAGGAGCCCTATTCCATCGCCATTACCGCCTGCGAAGCCTTCGGCACGCTGACCCCGCCAGTGAGCATCGTCGCCACCGACGTCGACACCCAGGTACTGGAAACCGCATCGCGCGGCGTGTATGCCATCGACCGCGTCGCCTCGCTGGATGCCGCGATCAAGCGCAAGTATTTCCAGCGCGGCAGCGGCCCCAATGAAGGCAAATGTCGGGTCATTCCGGCGTTGCGCCAGCTCATCGAATACCGCCAGTTGAATCTGCTGGCGCCGCGTTACGATGTCGGCGGTCCGTATGCGGCACTGTTCTGCCGCAACGTGATGATCTACTTCGACAAGCCCACCCAGCGCGGCATCCTGTCGCGCCTGGTCAGCCACATGGGCGACGACGGCCTGCTCTACACCGGGCATTCGGAGAACTACCTGCACGCGGCCGATCTGATCCAGCCGTGCGGGCGCACGCTGTATCGGCGCGCACCGCGCGCAGGAGCGTGAGCATGAGTACTGCCGTGCAAGTCGACGACGTCATGCGCTACCGCGATTCGCGGTTCCAGACCATTGCCGCCAAACTGCTGCCCACCCAATACCTGGTGGTGGACGACGACACCGCGTTGACGACCACCTTGGGATCGTGCGTTGCAGCCTGCCTGCGCGACCCGGTGCTCAAGATCGGCGGCATGAACCACTTTCTGCTGCCGGAAGGCCAGGTCGGCGATGGCGCACCCACGCGCTACGGCAGTTATGCCATGGAGCTGCTGATCAACGACATGCTCAAGCGCGGCGCGCACCGCAAACGCATCGAAGCCAAGGTCTTCGGTGGCGCCAACGTGTTGAAGGGCTTCACCAGCAACCCGGTCGGCACCCGCAACGCCGAGTTCGTGCGCCAGTACCTGCAGGCCGAACATATTCCCATCATCGCTGAAGACCTGTGTGGCATCCATCCGCGCAAGGTGTGGTTCTTCGCGACGACTGGCCGCGTCGTCGTGCAGCGTTTGCCGCACGCACACGAAGCCGAAGTCGCCGCCACCGAATCGGCCGTGCGCGCCCGTCTGTCCAAAGCACCGGTCACCGGTGGAGTGGAGTTGTTCGAATGACGCTGGAAACTCCTGTGCGTGTATTGATCGTCGACGATTCGGCGGTCGTGCGTCAGATGCTCACCGAAATTTTGTCGCGCGACGCCGGCATCGAAGTGGTCGGCTCGGCCGCCGACCCGTTGCTGGCGCGCGAAAAGATCAAGCGCCTCAATCCAGACGTCATCACGCTGGATGTGGAAATGCCGCGCATGGACGGCCTGGTGTTTCTGGAAAACCTGATGCGCCTGCGCCCTACCCCGGTGGTGATGATTTCATCGCTGACCGAGCGCGGCGCCGACACCACCTTGCAGGCTTTGTCGCTGGGCGCCGTGGACTTCGTGTCCAAGCCCAAGATCGACGTTGCACGCGGGCTGGAAGGCTACGCCGAAGAGATCGTCAGCAAGGTCAAAATGGCCGCCAAGGCCAAGGTCAGCGCACTCAATCGCCCGAGCGCGCCCAAAGTCACGCTGGATATGCAATCGGCACCGGTGGCCGGCAGCGCGCTGCGCTTTCGCACGACCGACCGTTTGATCGCCATCGGCGCCTCCGCCGGTGGTACCGAAGCGCTGCGCGTGGTGCTCGAACACATGCCCGCCGATGCGCCCGCGGTGGTGATGACCCAGCATCTGCCTGCCAGCTTCAGCACCGCATTCGCCGAGCGCCTCAACCGCCATTCGGCCATGTCGGTACGCGAAGCCACCGATGGCGAGGCGATCCTGCCAGGTCATGCGTATCTGCCGCCGGGCGGCCAGCATCTGCGCATCATTCGCGACGGAGCGCGTTGGCGCTGCCGTATCGACGACGGCCCGCCGGTCAATCGCCACAAACCGGCAGTGGACGTGCTGTTTCGTTCCGTTGCCGCCAATGCCGGCCCGAATGCGGTGGGCGCCATCCTCACCGGCATGGGCGACGACGGCGCACGCGGCCTGCTGGAAATGCTGCAGGCCGGCGCGCCGACGCTGGTGCAGGACGAAGCCAGCAGCGTGGTCTGGGGCATGCCCGGTGCGGCGTACAAGCTTGGCGCCGCACAGGAAGTGGTGCCGCTGGACCGCGTAGCCGAGCGCTTGCTCGCATTGTCGGCGCAGGCGCGCTGATCCGGCATGGCCGCGCATCCCTCGCACCCGACCAACCAAACGCTTCCTCCAGCACCGGGAAGCGCGGCGGGCGCTGGCGTGGATGCAGCGATGGACGGCATGCCGCTGACGGCTGAGCCAATCCATGCCAACGCCCCAAGCGCTGGTCTGGTCAGGCCCGGCCCGGTCACCGCCGGCATGGCCAAGGCCGGCGAGCAGCCCGAGCAGCGCCGTTCGCGCCTGCTCGCAGAAGCCCTCGATGGCAGCAGCAGCGCCATTCTCATCTGCGATCTGCAATCGCGCCTGCTGTACGCCAACGACGGCTTCCAGCGCATGTTCGGCTACACCGAAGCCGAGCTGGTCGGTCTGCGTCCCTCCGATGTCTTGACCCGCGCCCAAAGCGACCAAAGCGAGGTCGCCCGCGTTCGCGATCGCGCCGATGCCTTGCAGCACACCCGCGCCGACTTGCTGGTCTATCGCAAGGACGGCACACCGCTGTGGATCTCGCTCAACTTCAACCCGATCTACGACGCCAACCACGCTCCCTCGCATTACGTGGCGGTATTGACCGACATCACCGACACCAAGATGCACGAGGTATTGCAGCACCGCGTGCTGGAAGCCTTGGTGCAGGAACGCCCGTTGATCGAGGTGATGACGCTGATCTGCACCGAGGTCGAACGCATCGCACCGGACGTGCTGGCCACGGTGATGAGTGCGGACAATCAAGGTCGCCTGCATTCGCTGGCTGCGCCCAGCCTGCCGCCCGAATACGCCGATGCGGTCAACGGCTTGAAGATCGGCCCGGGCACAGGCGCCTGCGGCACCGCGGCCTGGCGCGGTCGCGCGGTGATGGTGGAAGACATCGCCACCGACCCATTGTTCGAGGCGTATCGCGACACCCTCTTGCCTTGGGGCCTGCGCGCCTGCTGGAGCACGCCGATCCGCTCCAACAGCGCGCGCGTGCTTGGCACCTTCGCGCTGTATTACCGCAAGCCGCAACGTGCCGATGCCTGGCATATGCGGCTCACCGATTTGTGCCAGCAGCTGTGCACCTTGGCGCTGGAACGCGAGCAGATCCGCCAGCGCGTGCATCAACTGGCGTTCTACGACACGCTCACGGGCCTGCCCAACCGCATCATGTTCAGCGCGCGTGCCGAGCAGGCGCTGACGCAGGCCGAATACGCAGGCGAACCGGCCGCGTTGATGTTCATCAACATCGATCGCTTCAAGCTCATCAACGATAGCCAGGGACACGCCGCAGGCGATGGGCTGCTGCGCGATATCGCCTTGCGCGTCAACGACCAGGTCGCCGCCACGGCGATGCTGGCGCGACTCTCCGGCGACGAATTCGCGCTTGCGCTGCCGCAATGCAGCGCAGAGCAGGCCAGTGCCGCCGCCGAGCGTTTGTTGGTCAGCATCGCCAGCCCCCTGCCGGTCGGCCACATGACCGTGCATTCGTCGGCCAGTATCGGCGTGGCGATGTTTCCCGAGGATGGCCAAGACATCAACATCCTGCTGCGCCACGCCGATCTGGCGATGAATCGCGCCAAGAAGGAAGGCGGTGGGCGCTTCCGTTTCTTCAGTTCCGACATGAACCGCATGGCGCAAGAACGCGTTGCGCTGGAAGCGGAACTGCGTCAGGCCATCGACCGCGATCAACTGCAATTGCATTACCAACCGCAGATGCACAGCGCCGCGCCGCACACGCTCTATGGCGTGGAAGCGCTGCTGCGCTGGAATCACCCGCAGTTGGGTGCAGTGTCGCCGGCGCGCTTCCTGCCCGTGGCCGAAGAACAAGGCATGATGCCGCAGATCAACGCGTGGGTCCTGCGCAGCGCCTGCCAGCAGGTCGCCGACTGGCGCCAGCGTGGCGTGCCGGTCGCACGCGTGTCGGTGAACCTGTCGGCGAGTGGTTTCGAAAGTCCGCGCATGCTGTCGGATCTGCTCCGGCTCATCGCCGAGACGGGCGTACAGCCCTCCGATCTGACCCTGGAACTGACCGAAAGCGTGATGCTGTCCGGGCAACCGGGCGTATTGGAAAACCTGCATGCCATTCGCGAAGCCGGCATCTCGCTGTCGCTGGACGATTTCGGCACCGGCTATTCCAGCCTGAGCCATCTGCATCGCCTGCCGATCGACGAACTCAAATTGGACATGAGCTTCGTCCGCGATATCGAACACAGCGAAGACGCGCGCGCGCTCACCACCTCGGTATTGCGCATCGGCGAGCACCTGCGCAAGCACGTGGTCGCCGAAGGTGTGGAAAACGAAGCGCAGCGCCTGTTCCTCGCCGACCTGGGCTGTGAGGTGCTGCAAGGCTATCTGTTCTCGCGGCCCCTACCCGCCCCGGCACTGGAAGCCTGGCTGGACGCGCAACCGTAATCGCGCAGCTTCGAACTCCCTTCCAGCCAGGAAAGGCGGGCCATGGCGTGACAAGGAACGAGCCTCCCTGCTGCAGGAGAGCAGCGCTGCAAGCCCTTCCCTACGGAAGAGGGCTTTAAGCCCCTCTCCCCGCGGGAGAGGGGTTGGGGTGAGGGTACGGCCAACCACGCAGCGCGCCGATGCCGTACCCGCATCCGCCCCGCGGGCACCAGGCGAGGTCATCGCCCTCATCCCACACGCATCAGCTCCACCTCGGTCTCACCCACCGTCCGCTTCAGCCATCCCAGCAACTGCGCGTTGACGAAGGCCGGGTTCTCCAGCGAGGCGATATGTCCTGCGTCCGGGATCAGCTCGTAATCGCAGCAGATTGCCTCGGCCATCATCCACACCTCTTCGGGCGGGCGCGGAATATCCTCGGCGCCACCGAGCAGGAAGGTGTTGGCCGGATCCAGTCCAGACAGGGCATCCAGTCGATTGGTTCGGCCGAAGATCAGCCGGCCCAGTGGCACGATGGATGCGCGCAACTGCTCGGCCGACATGGCAGCCAGACGCTGCGCAAAGGCGGCCGGCAGTGCCGATCTCAGATCGATGCCGGGGCGGAAGAAGATCGGAACGATCGCCTCGATCAACGCAGGCGTCACCTGCCCGGCCGTCTCGATCGCATCGAGCAGGCCGAAATAGCGCGCACGCGTGGCGGTTGGCTCGGCGCCCAGGAAGGTGTCCATCAACACCAGGCTGCACACGCGCTCCGGCGCCATCAGGGCAAGCTCGGCGGCCCACATGCCGCCCACCGACAGGCCGACCACCGCGCACTGCGGCAACTTCAGTGCGTCCAGCAGGGCCAGCATGTGCCGGGCAAGATCGCCGATCTGCTGCGTGCCGTGCGGCAACGGACCTGACTGCCCATGCCCCCACAGCTCGGGAACGATGACCTGGTAGTGCTGCGAGAGCGCCTGGATCTGCGGCTCCCACATCGCAGCGTCCCAGAGATAACTGTGGCCAAGCAAGACCGGGAAACCGCGGCCGTGTTGCGTGTAATGCAGGGTTTGACCGGAGATTGTGCAAGTGGGCATGGGCATCAACGGGCAGTGGTAGAGCGGCCGGACTCTAGACCTGCGCACTTCAGATTTTTGTTGCAATGCCACAATCCAGTCAGCTGGTATTTGTGTTAACGCCGGGCATCGTGATGCACAACACGAAGCCATTGCCTAGAAAACGAAATGCCCGGCAGTGCCGGGCATTTCGGAACGACCAACCTGCTGGATGAATCAGGCGGCGACGGTCTCCGCCACGTTCTGATACTCCTGGATCTGATCGAAGTTCATGTAGCGATAGATCTGCTCGCCACTGGTCTTGATCACGCCCACATCGGCCATGTACTCGTCCTTGGTCGGAATGCGGCCCAGGCGCGAACAAATTGCCGCCAGTTCCGCCGAGCCCAGGTACACATTGGTGTTGCGGCCCAGACGGTTCGGGAAGTTACGCGTGGAGGTGGAGAACACCGTGGCGCCCTCGCGCGCCTGCGCCTGGTTGCCCATGCACAGCGAGCAGCCCGGCATTTCCATACGCGCCCCGGCCGCGCCGAAGGTGCCGTAGTGGCCTTCCTTGGTCAGCTCGGAGGCATCCATCTTGGTCGGCGGTGCCACCCACAACCGGGTCGGGATGTCGCGCTTGCCTTCCAGCAGCTTGGCCGCTGCGCGGAAGTGGCCGATGTTGGTCATGCACGAACCAATGAACACTTCGTCGATGGCCGCACCGGCCACGTCCGACAGCGTCTTGACGTCGTCCGGGTCGTTCGGGCACGCCACGATCGGCTCATGGATATCGGCCAGGTCGATCTCGATGACCGCAGCGTACTCGGCGTCGGCATCGGGCTGCAGCAGCTGCGGATCGGCCAGCCACTCTTCCATCTTCTTGATGCGGCGGCCCAGGGTGCGCGCATCGGCATAGCCTTCGGCAATCATCCAGCGCAGCAGGGTGATGTTGCTGGTCAGGTATTCGATGATCGGCGCCTTGTCCAGGTGCACGGTGCAACCGGCCGCCGAACGCTCGGCCGAGGCATCGGACAGCTCGAACGCCTGCTCCACCTTCAGGTTCGGCAAGCCTTCGATTTCCAGGATGCGGCCGGAGAAGATGTTCTTCTTGCCCTGCTTGGCCACGGTCAGCAAGCCCTGCTTGATCGCGTACAGCGGGATCGCGTTGACCAGGTCGCGCAGGGTCACGCCCGGCTGCATCTGCCCCTTGAACCGCACCAGCACGCTCTCGGGCATGTCCAGCGGCATCACGCCGGTGGCCGCTGCGAACGCCACCAGGCCGGAGCCGGCCGGGAACGAGATGCCGATCGGGAAGCGGGTATGCGAGTCGCCGCCGGTGCCGACGGTGTCGGGCAGCAGCATGCGGTTGAGCCAGCTGTGGATCACACCATCGCCCGGACGCAGCGACACGCCGCCGCGGGTGGAGATGAACTCCGGCAGCGTGTGGTGGGTCTTGACGTCCACCGGCTTCGGGTACGCGGCGGTGTGGCAGAACGACTGCATCACCAGGTCGGCGGAGAAGCCCAGGCAGGCCAGGTCCTTCAGCTCGTCGCGGGTCATCGGCCCGGTGGTGTCCTGCGAGCCCACCGAGGTCATCTTCGGTTCGCAATAGGTGCCCGGGCGCATGCCCTGGCCTTCGGGCAGGCCGCAGGCGCGGCCGACCATCTTCTGCGCCAGCGAGAAACCCTTGCCGGTGTCCGGCGGGTCCATCGGCAGCCGGAACAGGTCCGAGGCCGGCAGGCCGAGGAACTCGCGCGCCTTGGCGGTGAGGCCGCGGCCGACGATCAACGGGATGCGGCCGCCGGCGCGCACTTCGTCGAACAGCACGTCCGACTTCATCGCGAACTCGGCGATCACCTGCCCGTTCTTCAGCGCCTTGCCGTCGTACGGACGCAGCTCGACCACATCGCCATGCTCCATCTGCGACACGTCCAGCTCGATCGGCAAGGCGCCGGCATCTTCCATGGTGTTGTAGAAGATCGGGGCGATCTTGCTGCCCAGGCACACGCCGCCGAAGCGCTTGTTGGGGATGTACGGAATGTCTTCGCCGGTCCACCACAGCACCGAGTTGGTCGCCGACTTGCGCGAGGAACCGGTCCCGACCACATCGCCCACGTAGGCGACCAGATGGCCCTTGTCCTTGAGCTCGGCGATCGCCTGGATCGGGCCGCGCTTGCCGTCTTCCTCCGGCTCGAACGCGGCGCCGTCGCGCTTGTTCTTCAGCATCGCCAGCGCGTGCAACGGGATGTCCGGGCGGGTGGTGGCGTCCGGCGCCGGCGACAGGTCGTCGGTATTGGTCTCGCCCGGCACCTTGAACACGGTGACGGTCAGGCTCTGCGGCACTTCCGGCCTGCTGGTGAACCACTCGGCATCGGCCCAGCTCTGCAGCACGGCCTTGGCATGCGTATTACCGGCTTGCGCCTTTTCCTGCACGTCGTGAAACGCATCGAACACCAGCAAGGTGTGCTTGAGCGCTTCGGCGGCGGTGGCGCCCAGCTCGGCGTTGTCCAGCAGGTCGACCAGCGGCTGGATGTTGTAGCCACCCAGCATGGTGCCGAGCAGTTCGGTGGCGCGCGTGGGGCTGATCAGCGCGGTGGTCTCGGTGCCGAAGGCCACCGCGGCCAGGTACGAGGCCTTGACCTTGGCAGCGTCGTCGACGCCGGCGGGCACGCGCTGGCTGAGCAGTTCGACCAGGAACTCCTCTTCACCGGCAGGCGGCGCCTTGAGCAGCTCGATGACCTCGGCGGTCTGCTGCGCGGTCAGCGGCAACGGCGGGATACCGAGCGCGGCGCGCTCTGCAACGTGGTGGCGATAGGCTTCCAACATGCGGGTTCTCCAAAAAAGCAGCGGTGAAGGTGGTAAAGCGCAAAACGTGGATCAGGGGGCGGGTTTGGGAACGACGATCTTCAAACCCTTGAAGTAATCGCGGAAGAAGCCCTCGTCGCGGGTGATCAACCCGTCGCACTGGAGCATCGCGTGGGCGCCGATCAGAAAGTCGGCCACCACCCGCTCGCGCTTGCCGCCGCGCGCGCGAAAGCGCTTGTTCATATGGCCGGCGCGCACTGCCGCCGCTTCCTGGGTGGCTTCGTAGCGCACGCCGATCGAGGCCAGGGTTTCCATCAGGTCGACCTGGGTGTCGAGCATGGCCAGCACCTCGGCCACCACCGCGTCGCAGACCACCACTTCGTCGCGCGCGAGGGCGTCGCCGATGCAGATCTCCGACACTTCGCCATAGACCGGGTCGCCGATCAGGATGTCCAGCAGGACCGAGGAATCCAGGGCGATCATGGGTCGAACGGGTCTCCGGGGGCGCGGCCACGGATCACGCGCATCGCCGCATCTGTGCTGGTCAGGCCGTCGACCAGCTTGAACTTGCCGCGCACCTTGCGCAGCGCCTCACTGACGTCCTTGCGCAGGATGATGCGCCCGCCGTCGAGCTCGATCTTCAACGTGGTGCCCTTGGTCAGGCCCAGGGCATCGCGCACGGCCTTTGGCAGCGTGATCTGTCCGCGTTCGGCAACGGTGGCTTCCATGAGCATGCTCCAGAAAGTATGCATGCATGATACGTACTTACGCCGTCCTACTCAAGTTCGCAGATCTGTCTGGACACACCGTACGTACACACTGAATCGCTCAGAATGAGCGCCTACCTAAAGCCTTCGATGCCATAGGAGTGATGCATGAGCGATTCCTTTTCCACTCGCACCTCACTTGAGGTCCACGGCAAGCGCTACGCGTACTACAGCCTGCCGAAGCTGGGCGAACGCTTCGATATCGGCCACCTGCCCTATTCGATGAAGATCCTGCTGGAGAACCTGCTACGCCATGAAGACGGCGGCGTGACCGTTGGCAAGGACCATATCGAAGCGGTTGCCAAGTGGGACCCCACCGCCGAGCCCGATACCGAAATCGCCTTCATGCCGGCGCGCGTGGTGCTGCAGGATTTCACCGGCGTGCCCTGCGTGGTCGACCTGGCCGCAATGCGCGATGCGGTGGTCAAGCTCGGCGGCAATGCCGACCAGATCAACCCGCAGATTCCCTCCGAACTGGTCATCGACCACTCGGTACAGGTGGATGTATTCGGCAAGCCGGACGCGCTCGACCTCAACGGCAAGATCGAATTCCAGCGTAACCAGGAACGCTACGGCTTCCTGCGCTGGGGCCAGAAGGCGTTCGAGAACTTCAAGGTGGTGCCGCCCAACACCGGCATCGTTCACCAGGTGAACCTGGAAAACCTGGCGCGCGTGGTGATGAGCGCCGACAAGGACGGCACCTTGGTCGCCTACCCCGACACCGTGTTCGGTACCGACAGCCACACCACCATGATCAATGGCATCGGCGTGCTGGGCTGGGGCGTGGGCGGCATCGAGGCCGAAGCGGCCATGCTGGGGCAGCCCTCCTCGATGCTGATTCCGCAGGTCGTGGGCTTCAAGCTCACTGGCAAGTTGCCCGAGGGCGCCACTGCCACCGACCTGGTGCTGACGGTCACCCAGATGCTGCGCAAGCTCGGCGTGGTGGGCAAGTTCGTCGAGTTCTATGGCGACGGCCTGCAGCACCTGCCGCTGGCCGACCGCGCCACCATCGGCAACATGGCGCCCGAATACGGCGCCACCTGCGGCATCTTCCCGGTCGACGAGGAGTCGCTGACCTATCTGCGCCTGTCCGGCCGCAGCGAGGAGCAGATTGCGTTGGTCGAGGCCTATGCCAAGGCGCAGGGCCTGTGGCACGACGCCGCCTCCCCACCCGCCCGGTACAGCGCCACGCTGGAACTGGACATGGGCCAGGTCAAGCCATCGCTGGCCGGCCCCAAGCGCCCGCAGGACCGCGTGCTGCTGGAAGACATGCAGTCCAACTACCGCGAAAGCCTCAAGCCGTTCGCCGACGCGCGCAGCAAGAAGCTGGCCGATCTCAAGCAGGAAGACCGCCTCAAGAACGAAGGTGGCGGCGGCACCGCCGTCGGTGCGAAGGCGTCGCAGGCAGAAAGCGCCAGCGCCAGCGGTGCCGGTTGGCAGCTGCGCGATGGCTCGGTGGTCATCGCCGCGATCACCTCCTGCACCAACACCTCCAACCCGGCGGTGATGCTGGGCGCAGGGCTGCTCGCGCGCAATGCCGCAGCCAAGGGACTGACGGCGCAGCCGTGGGTCAAGACCTCGCTCGGACCGGGTTCGCGCGTGGTCACCGACTATCTTGAAAAGGCCGGCGTGCTCGCCGACCTGGAAAAGCTTGGTTTCTACGTGGTCGGCTACGGCTGCACCACCTGCATCGGCAACTCCGGCCCGCTGCCGGAAGACGTGTCTGCAGCCATTGCCAAGGACGATCTGGTGGTGACTTCGGTGTTGTCGGGCAACCGCAACTTCGAAGGCCGCGTGCACCCCGAGGTCAAGATGAATTATCTGGCCTCGCCGCCGCTGGTGGTGGCCTACGCCATCGCCGGCACCACCGATATCGACCTCACCACCGAGCCGCTGGGCACCGGCAGCGATGGGCAGCCGGTGTATCTGCGCGACATCTGGCCGAGCAACAAGGAAATCGGCGACACCATCGCCGCCACCGTCGGCCCGGAGATGTTCAAGCAGAACTACGCCGACGTGTTCAAGGGCGACACGCGCTGGAACACCATCGCCTCGCCCGATGGCGCGCTGTACGAGTGGGACGCAGCCTCGACCTACATCAAGAACCCGCCCTACTTCGACGGCATGACCATGCAGGTGGGCAACGTGGACGACGTGCACGGCGCGCGCATCATGGGCCTGTTCGGCGACTCGATCACCACCGATCACATCTCCCCGGCCGGCAACATCAAGAAAGATTCGCCGGCAGGCCGCTTCCTGCAGGAACGCGGCGTACAGCCGGCCGACTTCAACAGCTACGGCAGCCGCCGCGGCAACGATGACGTGATGGTGCGCGGCACCTTCGCCAACATCCGCATCAAGAACCTGATGTTCGGCGGCGAAGAAGGCGGCAACACGCTGTATTACCCAGCCAACGGCGGCCAGCCGGAAAAACTGGCCATCTACGATGCCGCGATGAAGTACAAGGCCGATGGCGTGCCGCTGGTGGTGCTGGCGGGCAAGGAATACGGCACCGGGTCCTCACGCGACTGGGCGGCCAAGGGCACCAACCTGCTCGGGGTCAAGGCCGTGATCGCCGAAAGCTTCGAGCGCATCCATCGCTCCAACCTGGTGGGCATGGGCGTGCTGCCGCTGCAGTTCCTGGAAAACGAAAACGCCCAGACGCTCGGCCTGGATGGTTCGGAAGTGCTGGACATCACCGGCCTGCAGGACGGCGCCAGCCGCCGTGCCACCGTCAATGCGAAAAAGCCCGATGGCAGCGTCAAACAGTTCCAGGTCAAGGTGCTGCTGCTGACACCCAAGGAGGTGGAGTACTTCAAGCACGGCGGCCTGCTGCAGTATGTGCTGCGTCAGCTAGCGGCACGCAAGGCCGCCTGACCACAACGCGTATCGCGCTCCAACGATGCAACGCACTCCCGCCGCTCGGCGGGAGCGGCGTTTCAGGCCTTGTGAAACCGGCGATCACGCCGCGGTAAGCAAAGCGCGCATGGCCTCCCCGCCGTTGGTGTTGCCCTATGCCATCGCCGGCACCACGGACATCGATCACCGCCGAAATGCTTGGCCGAGAAGATGGCGGCGACACCCTTGGATGACCCAGCTAACGGCGGCCAGCCGGATGAGCCACCTCCGAGCTCAGCGCCACGCGCCGGCATTACCGGGCGACCCGCGCCTGGACCGAATGCCCCACGCGCCCCGTCCATGCACCGGCACCAGGGGTCGGCCGTACCACACGGCCAGCCGCGCCCCCGCTGCGTCGGCGCGTTCAGCGCGCTGCCGGCACCCATTGCGCGTGATACAGCTGCCAGTCGCTGCCCTGCCATCGCCAACCGGTGGTGACCTGGTAGGTCTGCGCCTGATCGGGCACCCAGCGCCCGCTGCCGCCCGTCAACAACGCCGTGAAGCGCACCGTGGCGGTATCACCGGCGAGCGCCACGTCGACCGGTCCCATGGTCACGCCGATCTGTTGGTTGCCCAGCATCTGCACTCGCATCAAGCGCCGTAACCCGTCGGCGTCCAATCCGTTTTCGCCAACAAAATCCTCCGCCACCGGCGCCATCGCATCGCCGATCTCGCGTGCTTCGATTGCCTGATGCATCTGCTCCAGCGTCGCGCGCAGACGTTGTTCCGGCGCAGCACGTGTGCAGCCGAGCAAGACCAGCATGCAAAACCCCACCCACACCACGCGCCACTGCCCTTGAATGCTGCTCTGCATCACGCTTCGCCTTTTCCATGCATGACGGTATGCTGCCAGCTGTTGTAGCGCCGTGGAACACACTGCGGCGCGTCGAGAACACCCTGGAGGGGGGCAGATGAATCAGGCACGTCCTTGGTTGCAAAGTTATCCGGCCGGCGTTGCCGCCGAAATCGATCTTGAGCAGTTCCGCACGGTGGCCGAGGTGTTTGCCACCTCCGTGAAACGCTTCGCCGACCGGCCTGCGTACCACAGCTTCGGCAAGACCATCACCTACCGCGAGGCGGATCAGCTGGTCGAGCACTTCGCTGCTTACCTGCTTGGCGAGTTGCAGTTGAAGAAAGGCGACCGCGTCGCCCTGATGATGCCCAACTGCCTGCAATACCCCATCGCGACATTCGGCGTGCTGCGTGCCGGCCTGACCGTGGTCAACGTCAATCCGCTGTACACCCCCCGCGAACTCAAGCATCAGTTGATCGACTCCGGCGCCAGCGCGCTGGTGGTCATCGACAACTTCGGCACCACCGTGCAGCAGGTCATCGCCGACACGCCGGTCAGGCAAGTCATCACCACCGGCCTGGGCGACATGCTGGGCTTCCCGAAGGCGGCGCTGCTCAACTTCGTGGTCAAGTACGTCAAGAAGCTGGTGCCCGATTACCGCATCAACGGCGCGATTCGCTTCCGCGAGGCGCTGGCGCTGGGCCGCAAGCACCGCGTGCCGACGCTGCAGATCGAACCCGACGACATCGCCTTCCTGCAGTACACCGGCGGCACCACCGGCGTGGCCAAGGGCGCCATGCTGACCCACCGCAATCTGGTCGCCAACATGCAGCAGGCGCACCAGTGGCTGGCGGGCACCGGCAAGCTGGAAGAAGGCAACGAAGTGGTGATCACCGCGCTGCCGCCGTACCACATCTTCGCATTGACTGCGAACGGCCTGGTCTTCATGAAGATCGGCGGCTGCAATCACCTGATCAGCAACCCGCGCGACATGCCAGGTTTCGTCAAGGAGCTGAAAAAGACCCGCTTCACCGCGTTCACCGGCGTCAACACGCTGTTCAATGGGCTGCTCAATACGCCCGGATTCGATCAGGTGGGTTTCTCCTCGCTCAAGATGACCCTTGGCGGCGGCATGGCCGTCCAGCGCTCGGTCGCCGAGCGCTGGAAGAAAGTCACCGGCCTGACCTTGGTCGAAGCCTACGGCCTGACCGAAACCTCGCCGGCCGCATGCATCAACCCGATGGATCTGAAGGACTACAACGGTTCGATCGGCGTTCCGATTCCGTCGACCGACGCCTGCATCAAGGATGACGCCGGCAACGCGTTGCCGCTGGGCGAGATCGGCGAGCTGTGCATCAAGGGGCCGCAGGTGATGAAGGGCGACTGGAAGAAGCCCGAGGAAACCGCCAAGGTGATGGACGCCGAGGGCTGGCTGCACACCGGCGATATCGCGCGCATGGACGAACAAGGTTTCGTGTATATCGTCGATCGCAAGAAGGACATGATCCTGGTGTCGGGCTTCAACGTGTATCCCAACGAGATCGAAGACGTGATCGCCGCGCTGCCGGGCGTGCTGGAAGTGGCGGCGGTGGGCGTACCGGACGAAAAGTCGGGCGAAATCGTCAAGGTGGTCATCGTCAAGAAGGATCCGGCGTTGACGGCCGAGGACGTGAAAGCGCACGCGCGCGCCAACCTGACCGCCTACAAGCAGCCTCGGGTGATCGAATTCCGCAAGGAGTTGCCGAAAACCAACGTCGGCAAGATCCTGCGTCGCGAACTGCGAGATTCCGCACGCCCATAATCGTGTCCGGCACGCCGCCGGAGGGTTGCGCAGCAGTCTGGCCAAAGGGCTTTCCCGTCACGGGAAAGCCCTTTGCGTTCATGGAGATAGTGCCGGTGTAGCATCGATCGGGAGTGGATCGTGCGTGCCCGCCGACATCCGCTCTCCCACCGCGGGCCTTTCCAGGATCAAACCCATGAACACGATTGAAAAGATTTCCCTCGGCCGCCCCCACTCCACCATTCGTGTTGATTCGTCGGCCGTCGACGGTACCCATTGGCTGTTCATGCATGCCGATGCGCGGGTCGGCGTGCGCCCTTGCTGTCGCCCCGAACTGCTGGAAGAAATGTGGGATGTCATGGGCTCCATCACCCGCGCTCCGCACGAGCGCCGCAGTGGCGAACTACGCCACTTCATCCTCGCCTCCGATTCGAGCGCCTTCAATCTCGGCGGGGATCTGGACCTGTTCGCACGGCTGATCCGCGAACAGAACCGCGAGCAGTTGCTGCGCTACGCCAAGCGTTGCGTGGAAGGCGTGCACCATCTGCATGTCGGCTTCGGCGGCGACGTGCGCAGCATCGCCTTGCTGCAGGGCGATGCGCTGGGAGGCGGCCTGGAAATGGCATTGGCCTGCCACACCATCGTGGCCGAGGAAGGCATCGGCATGGGACTTCCCGAAGTCATGTTCGGCCTGTTTCCCGGCATGGGCGCATATTCCTTCCTGTGCCGCCGCGTCGCCCCTCAACTGGCCGAGAAAATCATTCTCGAAGGACGCATCTACAGCAGCGAAGAAATGCACGCGATGGGCATCGTCGACGTGCTGGTGCCGAAGGGACAGGGCGTCGTTGCGACCGAAAACCTGATCCGCCAGCAAAAGCGCATTTCGCACGCGTACCTGGCCATGAATGCGGCACGCAATCTGGCGCAGTCGGTTCCCTACGAGGAACTGCTGCGCATCACCGAAGTGTGGGTGGACACGGCCCTGGCGCTCAATGAAAAGTCGCTGCGAACGATGGACCGGTTGGTCAAGGCGCAGAACCGGCGCGTCGGCATGGGCGTCGCCTGATTTTTGATACGTCGCATCTTCAGGGGGAATCAGGCCCGGCCGGATGCCGGGCTTTACTTAATCAGGGATCGCCATTACCGCTGGCCCCGCCCTCGGTCTTGCGTCGCGCACGCTGCGCCAACGCCTCGCGCCCCTGCGCCAGTCCGGTCTTCAACTGTTCCAGCCGCTGCCGCCATTCACTGCGCAATTGCGCTTCCGGCAGCCGCATCAATTCGCCGCCCTGCTCGGCCAGGATCACCAGCCCCAGATTGCTGGACACTCCTTTCACCGCATGCGCATGCTCGCGCAGACGCCCCCAGTCCTCGTCCGCGGCGGCCTTGCCGAGTTCGACGACACACGCGGTCGCATCGCTGAGGCATTGCTGGATGAACTCGCGCTCGAATTCCTCGCCCATCCCCAGTTCCGCCAGCTCGTCCAGCACCGCCGGATCGAGCACGGCTCCGTTCGTGGCCGGACCGCGCTTGCCGATCGCCGCATCGGTCTGGCGCACCTTCTGGTTGAGGGCGATCTCGGCCAGCGTATCGAGCAGCTTGACCGCCGCGACCGGCTTGGCCAGGAACGCGTAGGCGCCGGCCTGTTCGCAACTGCGGATCGACTCCGGGGTGACATCGGCGCTGAGCACCACCACCTGCGTGACCGAGGCGCCGCCGGCCTGCATGACCCGCAGCTGTTTCAGCATGTCCAGCCCGCTGACGCCCGGCATGTGCAGATCGACGATGGCGGCGTCGTAATCGGTGTCGGCAAGCGCATCCAGTACCGCCTCGCCACCATCGACGCAGGTGACCCGATGCCCGGCCTTCTGCAGCAATCGCTGCAACACCAGCCGGTTCGCCAGGTGATCGTCGGCCACCAGGATCTGCATGCTGCGCACGCGGGCACGATGGCGCAGGAACGGATCGGCGAAAGCGATGACGTTGCCGGGAATGGCGGTGGTGTCGGCATCCTGCAACGCGGGGAGCGACGCGGATGCGGGCACGGCGGCCGCCAGGCCGAACGGAAGCTCGAACCAGAACTGGCTGCCGCCCTCGGGGTTCTCCTCGAACCCGATCGCACCGCCCATCGACTGCACCAACCCCTTGGCGATCGTCGTGCCGAGGCCGCTGCCTTCGAAACGCCGCGCCAGCCCGGTGTCCGCCTGCTCGAATGCCTCGAACAGCCGCGGGCGCATGTCCACCGGCACGCCGATGCCGGTATCGATCACCTCGAAGCGCAGCAGCACACCGACGCGCCCATTGGTTCCGGTTGCCGCCACCTTCAGCTGGACGCTGCCCTGGTCGGTGAACTTGACCGCATTGCCGACCAGATTGAGCAGGATCTGGCGCAGGTGCCCGGCATCGCCATGCAGGCGGGCGGGCACGTCCGCCGCCACGCTCACCTGGTAGTTGAGCGCCTTCGCCCTGGACTGCGGCTCGAGAATCAGGCCAATCGCCTGCAGCGTGTCGTGCAGCGCGAAGTCGGAAGTGTTGATGCGCAGCTTGCCGGCTTCGATGGCCGAGATGTCCAGCACTTCCTCCACCAGCGCGAGCAGGCTGCGCGTGGACGCCTGGATGGTCTTCAGGCATTCGCGCTGCTCGCTGTCCATGCGCGTGGTGGCCAGCACCTCGGTCATGCCGGACAGGCCGTTGAGCGGCGTGCGGAACTCATGGCTCATGTTGGCCAGAAACCGGCTCTTGGCTTCGCTGGCACGACGCGCTTCCACGGTGGCGCGCGTCAGCTGGCGCAGCAGGCTGGCGAAGTACAGCGGAACCGCGGCCAGGCCAACCGCGAGACCGATGCCAAGACTGAGATTCTCATGCCAGTACTCGGTCATGGCCAGGGTCGTGGCGAAACTGCTCACCGCCATGCCGACGGCCAGATACAGATAGCGGTTGCCGTAGCGCAAGCCGTTGCCCACGGTGACCCACATCACCACCACGTAGACCCAGGCCAGCGGCTCGCCCATCTGGACCATGCCGGCCGCCATCAGGCCGTAATCGGCCAGCATGCCGATGATCCGGCGCGGGTCGGAGCGGCCCGGCCGCGAGAGCAACCACACGAACAGTCCCAGCCCAAGGCTCAGCCCGACCAGCACCACGGCCAGCACATCGGTGTATTGGTGCATCGGCAAACTGTTGCGCACGTGCGGCAACAACACATACGACAGGATCAGGGTGATCAGCACGATACGGACGATGGCCTGGCCATGTTCGCTATCGGGCCGATTCATCAGCGTTTGCCGGATCCTGGCGAACGGATTCATGGCCTATGCTCCTGGACGCACCGATGCGGTAGAGAACTGGTTGCAGACCTGATCCAACTGCGCCCGTCCGCGCAGCAGCGCATCCACGCAACGCGGATCGAACAGACGCCCGCGTTGCGCGTAGAGATAGGCAAGCGCGGCATCCATCGTCCAGGCATCCTTGTAGGGGCGCGGCGACAGCAGCGCGTCGAACACATCGGCCACCGCCACGATGCGCGCCTCCAGCGGAATCGCCTCGCCGACCAGTCCGTCCGGGTAGCCGCTGCCGTCGTAGCGCTCGTGATGGCGCAGGGCGATCAACGCGCCGACCTGGATGAACCGGTTCTGGCTGCCGCTGAGCAGTTCGTAGCCGATCCGGGGATGCCGGCGCATCACGCTCATCTCGTCGTCGGTGAGCTTGCCCGGCTTGAGCAGCACCGCATCGGGAATGGCGATCTTGCCCATGTCGTGCAGCGGCGCGGCCATCTCGATGATGCGCACCTCCTCCTCCGACAGGCCCAGCTGCTCGGCGATCAACCCGGCCACGTGCGACATGCGCTCCAGGAACGCGCTGGTGCCGGAGTCGCGGTACTCGATGGCGCGCGCCAGCCGCGACAGGGTCTCGCGTTCACGCTCCTCGACCTCGTTCATGCTCGCCAGCAGCCGCTGCTCCAGCGAGAGCGCGCGTTGCTTGACGCTTTCGCTCTGCTGACGCAGCTGCAACAGGTTGGAACAGCGCGCGCGCAGTTCGCGCGGACGGATCGGCTTGACCAGGAAATCGATGACGCCCGCTTCCAGCGCCGCCTGGCGGATCGGCTCGTCGCCGACGATGGTGATCAGGATGATCGGGATATCGCGGTGGCTCGGCAGCCGGCGCAGGCGGCGCGCGAACTCCAGCCCGTCCATGCCGGGCATGCGGTAGTCCAGCAACAGCAGATCCACGCGCCCGGCCTCGCACCACGCCAGCGCATCGAGCGGGTCGCCGAAATCGTAGACCTTCAACTCCGGCGCGATGTCCTCGATGACGTGGCGCAGCATCGTCCGCGCGGACATCTGGTCATCGACAATGACGATGTTCAATCCCAGATCCGCCTTTTCCGACCAGCTTCCCCATGTATCCGCCGAAGATACACCGGCCGGATTCCCTAAAACATCCTGCATATCCGTTACTCCTCGGTTTCGAGAACGGGAAAGCGATGACACCGGCCCCCGCGCCGGCTACCTCCGACGATACGCCGTCCGGAGGAACCGCCCTAGCATATGCAGTATCTGTGCCGTCGGCACACCGCCGGCACAAAAAAATCAGGCTTCCGGACGCATGTACGGGAATAGCAGGACATCGCGGATCGAGGTGCTGCCGGTCAGCAGCATCACCAGACGATCGATACCGATGCCCAGGCCGCCGGTCGGCGCCATGCCGTACTCCAAGGCACGGATGTAATCGGCATCGAAATGCATCGCTTCGTCGTCGCCGCCGTCCTTGGCCTGCACCTGCGCCTGGAAACGTGCGGCCTGGTCTTCGGGGTCGTTGAGCTCGGAAAAGCCGTTGGCCAGCTCCTTACCGTTGATGAACAGCTCGAAGCGGTCGGTGTAACCCGGCTCGGTGTCGCTGGAACGCGCCAGCGGCGACACTTCGACCGGGTGGTCGGTGATGAAGGTCGGCTGCACCAGGGTGTGCTCCACGGTCGCCTCGAAAATCTCCAGCAGCAGCTTGCCCCAGCCGTAAGACGGCTTCACGCGGATCTTGAGCCGCTCGCAATGGCGCAGCAGCGCCTCGCGGTCGGTGCAGTCGGCAGCGCTGATCTCCGGATTATGGTGACGAACGGCCTCATCCATGCGCCAGCGCCGGAAAGCCGGCGCCAAATCGATGTCCGCGCCATCCCAGCTCACCTGCGTGGTACCCAACACCGACTGCGCGGTGTCGCGGATCACCTGCTCGGTCAGGTCCATGATCTGGTGGTACGTGGCATAAGCCTCGTAGAGCTCGAGCATGGTGAACTCGGGGTTGTGCCGGGTCGACACGCCTTCGTTGCGGAAATTGCGGTTGATCTCGTAGACGCGCTCCAGGCCACCGACCACCAGACGCTTGAGATACAGCTCTGGGGCGACGCGGAGGTACAAGTCCAGGTCCAGCGCATTGTGGTGGGTAGTGAATGGCTTGGCCGTGGCGCCGCCGGGAATGTAATGCATCATCGGCGTTTCCACTTCCAGGAAGCGGCGCGCGTCCAGCCAGGCGCGCATGGCGCGGATGATCTTGGATCGCTTGATGAAGACCTCGCGCGCTTCCGGTGTCACGATCAGGTCGACATAACGCTGGCGGTAACGCTGCTCAACATCCGACAGGCCGTGCCACTTGTCCGGCAACGGGCGCAGCGACTTGGTCAGCAGGCGCAGCGCGCTGGCCTTGACCGACAGCTCGCCGGTCTTGGTGCGGGTGAGCCCTCCCTCCACCGCCACGATGTCGCCCACATCCCAGCCCTTGAACGCGGTATAGGCATCGCCGAGCACATTGCCCTGCAGGAACAGCTGCACACGCCCGGATTCGTCCTGGATCTGCGCAAAGCTGGCCTTGCCCATCACCCGCTTGGCCATCAGGCGGCCGGCCATCCTGACCGTGCGCCCGCTGGCTTCCAGCGCTTCCGGGGTCCAGGTGTCGGCGTCGGCGAATTCTGCCTGCAGATCGCCGGCGAAGTGTTCGCGCACGAAGTCGTTCGGGTAGGCGATGCCCTGCCCGCGCAACGCGCCCAGTTTCGCGCGGCGCTCGGCGATGAGGCTGTTCTCGTCGGCGGGGGGCTGCGGCGCGGGGGTCTGCTCGGTCATGGCGGGATCGGTCTGCTGTGGGTCGGGCGGGTGCCCGGTGGGGAATGAGGAACCGGCGGTGCCGGCACGCTTATTAGAACGAGGATGTGACGGAGGCAGGCGGTTATCGGGTTACCCTAAAGCCGCAGCGCATGACCACCGCTGCGTCACAGGCACTGCGGCGATGCGCCAGGATGCCGTCGCGACGGTCACCTGGCGCGGCGGTCAGGCATCCAGGCGTTTGGAGCCCGCTGCCAGACCGGCCTTCAGGCTGGCCTCGACGAATTCGTCCAGGTCGCCGTCCAGCACCTTCTGCGTATCGCTGCGCTCGATGCCGGTGCGCAGATCCTTGATGCGGCTCTGGTCGAGCACGTAATTGCGGATCTGGCTGCCCCAGCCGATGTCGGACTTGGTCGCTTCCAAGGCATCCTTCTCGGCGTTGCGCTTTTGCACTTCCAGCTCGTACAACTTGGCGGCCAGCATTTTCATCGCGTTGTCGCGGTTCTGGTGCTGGCTGCGGCCGGTCTGGCAGGCGACCACGGTATTGGTCGGGATGTGCGTGATACGCACCGCCGATTCGGTCTTGTTGACGTGCTGACCACCGGCACCGGACGAGCGATACACGTCGGTACGCAGGTCGGCCGGATTGATGTCGATCTCGATGTTGTCGTCCACTTCCGGCGACACGAACACCGAGGTGAAGCTGGTATGCCGGCGGTTGTCCGAGTCGAACGGCGATTTGCGCACCAGCCGATGCACGCCGATCTCGGTCTTCAGCCAGCCGTAGGCGTATTCGCCCTCGATGCGCACGGTGGCCGACTTGATGCCCGCCACTTCGCCACCGGAGACTTCCATCAACTCGGTTTTCCAGCCGCGCGACTCGGCCCAGCGCAGATACATGCGCAGCAGGATTTCGGCCCAGTCCTGCGCCTCGGTGCCGCCGGCGCCAGCCTGGATGTCGACGAACGCGTTGGCGCCGTCCATCTGGCCGGAGAACATGCGCTGGAATTCCAGCTTTTCGACATGCGCCTGGTAGTTGTCCAGATCGGCGATCACCGCCACCGCAGTGTCTTCGTCCTGTTCGCTCTCGGCCAGCTCCAGCAGGTCGCCCGCATCGGCCAGGCCCGACAGCACATCGGCAATGCCGATCACGGTCTTTTCCAGCATCGAACGCTCGCGGCCCAGGGCCTGCGCGCGTTCGGCGTCGTTCCACACATCCGGACTCTCGAGCTCCCGGCTGACTTCCTCTAGACGCTCTTTCTTGGCGTCGTAGTCAAAGATACCCCCTGAGCGAGAGCACGCGATCGTTGAGATCGGTGATGCGCTGGCGGATCGGATTGGTTTCGATCATGACGGACTTCCGGCAAACAAGCGGGCTAGTTTAGCAAGCGGGCGGCGGCGGCGGAACGCAATGGAACTGCGGCCGCGCGTGCGGGGACACCTGCGACACCCCAGGCTCCTGGCTGCCGCGCGACCGCAGGCTCGGCTGGTGGCCACCATGGCGTGTCGGTGTCGCAGCAGTTGCGACCTTGCGGCGCCTGGGCCAGGGACGAATTTGGGACCAGAGGCTGGTCACCCCAGGCACCCAGCGGGGGTTATGCCACCAGTGCGTCGGATCTCGGCGCAGCGGCGCCCCGCCCGGCATGGGTACGCAAACCGGCCAGGTGGCTGCGACTGCACGGCAGCACGCTGGCATCGCGCAGATGCACGCGTGCGTCGCCGGAATCGGACGGCTCAATCGCCTGCACCTGCCCCAGATTGACCAGATAGCTGCGGTGGATGCGCACGAACACGGCCGGGTCCAGCTTCGCCTCGATCGCCGCCATGGTGCTGCGCAACGGGTAATCGTGACCGCGCACGTGCAGGTTGACGTAGTTGCCCGAGGCCTGGATCCACTCGATATCGGCGGTCGCGACCAGGAAATCGCGTCCCAGCTTGCGCACCAGAAAACGCTCCGGGCGATCCAGCGGCTCCACTGGCGGGCCTTCGTCAGGTGCGGCGAGCAGGTGCGCCTCGCCCTGACGACGCCGTGCGTACCAGGCCAGTGCGTGCTGCACCGCCACCAGCAGTGCAAAGGTGCGCAGGTCCTTGGACAGCTCGTAGACCCACTGCAGCCAGCCGCCGAAGTCGTAGTGTGCGCCGGCCAGGGCATAGACCAGCATGCGCAGCACCACCATGCCGGCGACATGCAGCAGCCACCAGCCCAGTGCAGCCATCACATACGCCGGCAGGCGTCGCACCCAGACATCGGCATGCAACGGCCAGCGTGCGCAGAGCCACACCACCGCCGGCAACAGCAGCAGCGCTGCGGTGGCGCTGCTCAGCTCCCAGCTCAGCACCTGCCACACCACGATGGGCTGGCCATCGCGGCGCGCGGCAAGCCAGGCGGTCCAGACGTTGCCCAGCGCGCTCACATAGAACACCAGCGACCAGATCACCACCGCCCAGCGTGTCGCAGCGCGGCCGGCACTGTCGTGGAGGATTGGCGGGCGCGCCCCGATCGATTGCATTGCACACGTCCGCAGTTGGCAGCTGCCGATCATAGAGGCCTGCGCTACAAGGCGAAACCGCCATCCCTGCCGGCCCTATTCGTCCCTGGGTGGGCACAACTGGTCACCGCGGACCGGGCTTTCCGCCCCTGACACCACTGCTGGAGCGGGGCCGCGGGCAGGATGCAGCCACTCCTTCACCAGCCACCGACCATGACCGAGCGCCGCCACGATATCGATGCCTTGCGCGTTTTCGCCTTCGCCCTGCTGATCCTCTACCACGTGGGCATGGCCTATGTGGCCGACTGGGGGTTCCACCTCAAGAGCGTGCACACGGCCGAGTGGTTGCAGTGGCCGATGATCGTGCTCAACCGGTGGCGAATGCCGTTGCTGTTCATGATCTCCGGCATTGCGATCGGATTGTCGCAGCCGCAAGCCGCGCCCTGGCGCTTCGCGCTGCGTCGCTGCGGGCGGTTGCTGCCGCCCTTGCTGTTCGGCATGTTCGTGGTGGTGGCGGTGCAGGCCTACTGCCAGGGCGTGAGCAACGGCAAGGTCGCCACCGGGTTCGGCAGCTTCCTGCTGCGCTACTGGCAGGTGCGCCCGTGGCCGGCCGGCAGTTTCGATGGTTGGGAACACGGCATCACCTGGAATCACCTGTGGTACCTGGCCTACCTGCTGCCCTACACCGTGGCGTTGATGGCGCTGGTGTCGCTGGCCAGGCTGGTGCGGCTGCCGGCCTTACCACCGCTTCCCGCCGCCGTGGCGGTGCCGGCCCTGCTGGTGTTGCCGATCCTGCGGGAGGCGTTCTGCGTGATGTGGGTGATGCCGCGGCATCCGCCGACCCATGCGTTGGTTGGCGACTGGTTCGTGCATGCCGAATCGTTCCCGCTCTTTCTCTTGGGCTATCTGCTGGCACGCAACCAACGCTTCTGGGCCTGGACCGTGCAACTGCGCTGGCCCACCCTGGGCTGCGCCCTGCTGGCGATCGGCACCGAACTATCGATCCGCTACGTCGGCAGGCACCTGCCTCCCGCACAACTCGACGCGCTGCTGGCAAGCCTGCCGTGGGACCGCATCGAACGCATCGCGCGTTCCGCCTATACCTGGCTCGCGCTGCTGACGCTTCTTGGCTGGGCCAGGCACCGCTTGAACCGACCGTACCGCTGGCTGCCGTATTGCACCGAAGCGGTGTTTCCCTGGTACATCCTGCATCAGAGCCTGATCATCGTGGCACTGTACTGGCTGGCCCCGCTACATCTGAATGCCTGGCTGGAGCCGGCGCTGGTGATCGCCGCAACCGTGGTCGGCTGCCTGGCACTGCATGAGTACGTGATCCGCCGGGTGGGTTGGCTGCGGCCGTTGTTTGGATTGCATCGCTCAGGCGCAAACGGCGCTCAACCGTTGCTGGCGACGGTGAAGAGGTCGACTTGACCGAATCCCCTGCAATTCCGGCTCAGACGTTGGCGAAGGAGATTGATCCAGCCATAGTTAGAGGTCTCCGGGCACACTAGCCCCCTAGGAGACAAACGATGCGCAAAGCAAGTTCACCGAGAGCCAGATCGTCGCCACGCTGAAGCAGGTCGAGGGCGGTCGCCAGGTCAAGGATGTCTGTCACGAGCTGGGCATTTCCGAGGCGACTTACTACGTCTGGAAGTCCAAGTACGACGGCATGGAGGCCGCTGATGTGCAACGCCTTCGCGACCTGGAGACGGAGCACAGCAAGCTCAAACGCGTGTACGCCGAGCTGGCGATGGAAAACCATGCATTGAAGGATGTCATCGTTAAAAAAGCTGTGGACCCGACGCACAAGCGGCCGCTTCTTGCCTGGCTCGTCGAGCAGCATGGCTGGAGCGAGCGTCGGGCCTGTTCGGTCGTTGGCCTAGCTCGCTCAACAGCGCGCTATCGGTGTCGTCCCGATCGCGACGAGGAGGTCATTGCGCTGTTGTCCGAATTGGCTGAGCGTTTCCCGAGCGTGGTTTTGGAAAGCTCTTTCAGATCATCCGCCGTCGTGGACATGTATGGAATCACAAAAGGGTCTGGCGTGTGCGCCTTAGCGATCGAAGTGGACCTGAATCTTCCAGCAGCCCGCGTCATCCGCACGTTGGAACGCAGCGCGGCCTGGCGCGGCTATCCGAACAAGCTTCGTTTGGACAACGGGCCGGAATTTGTCGCGTTGGACTTGACCGAGTGGGCTGAAAGGTTTCATCGAACGCTTCAGCGGCAGCTACAGGCGCGGCGTGCGGGACATGCATATATTCCGCGCGCTGAGCGAGGTCCGCGAACAGACCGAACACTGGCTTGCCGACTACAACCAACAGATCCCACACGACAGCCTGGGCGGACTAACGCCCGCTGAGTTCCGTGATCAACATCAACCGCAGACCTCTAGTTTTGGCTGGCATTGAATTATGGGGAGTCGACATAGCGATAGCCTTCCTTGCCCACCGCTTCGCCCAGCCGGTTGCCCAGGTCGAAGGTGAACTGCTGGCCGTTCTTGTTGCTCAGGTTGCCCTGCGCGTCGTAACCCATGCCCACTACGCTCGCGCCGGTCGTGGTCTCCGTCAGGTTGGTCAGATGGTTGGCGCTGTCGTAGTAGTAGTCGTAACTCGTCGTTCTCGTCACATGCGTACGCAGGTTGTCCTGTCCGTCGTAGCTGTGCCGGCGCCGCCGAAGCAGGGCGAACGGTTGCTCTGGCGATTACGATGATGAGATCCTTTGGCTCTCCTCACAGGGAGAGTGTGCCGCTCGCTTTTTGATGTCTTTCCAGCCGACGAAAGATCTTGATCTGCTTGCCAAGATCAGGATCATCCCGTAGCTCCAGCAGTTTCATCTTCGCCTTCGGCGATTTGGAGCGGATCAAGGCGATCAACAGCGGAGCGCGATCCAGCCCGAGACTCTTGTCGCCCAACAACCGGATCACATCGTCCAGCACCGTATCGTCCGCTGCGCCACTCAAGGCAAGCGCTGCCACATAACGGATTTCCGGCGCAAGGCTGAGGGTGTTCTTCTCGAAGATTTCAACGAGCTGATCCCAGTACTTGCGTGCATGGGGCGTTGCCAATTCTCGGAGTATTCCTTCTCGCACATCATCCGAATAAGAATATCCCAAGTGTTCAAGTAGCACAGGGACGGCCTCCGGATAAGACTTGCCATCCTTGCCGAGCTCGCCGATTGAATTTACATCAACGCCAGCCTGCCTCAATGCAGCAACCACAGGAGCACATTGTTCTGCATATTTCTCTACCGCCTTCTGACGAGCCTCCTCCTTGGCCGCCCTCATTGCAAGATAATCGTCCCATTTACCCTCAGCCTTAAGCTGCGCGTGATGCTCATCAAGAGTCATCCAGCCGGATTTATCTTTTTTCACGGAATATCCTTTATCACAATATCGCCTGCCGCTTCCGCTTGACGAAGCGGCCCTGAAAGTTTTGCGCCGGGCCTCACGTAGAGATAAAAATCAAACCCCTTGAGCTTGGCGTAATCAACATAGTCTCTTAGCTGCCTAGTATAGTCTAGGGACTGCTTGCTCTTAACTTCGCTGATTGTCCTGAGATCTTTATTCAATCCGTCAGCTATTCGAAGCCTTCCATTTACGACAAAAAATCCTTTCCCACCAATATTGTATGTGGCCCGTACGGCGTCCTCGCCCATCTTACCAAGCCTGACAGCCATCAAGCCGCCGCCCACCAGCTTGAAGCCAGCCCCTTCCGGCATATCGAGCAAGGGGTACCAGACATCATGCGCAATCGCACCGAAATCGGTAAGGCTTCCATCACCTGTAAGCCAGTTCCGATCGGTGAAAGCAGAGACGAATCCGTTGTTCGATGAGGTAGCCGCCAAGCCAGCATTGGCAGATCGTTTCTCCCCAGCAGCGCCGCCCTGGGTTGTGGAGCCCGAGTATCCGCCGCTTGCGCAGATGTTCGAGCCAGTGGGCTTTTCGCAGCGCCCATCCGGATCGGTAAACCGATAAGGGTTGTTGGCCGCATACCAATAACGATTGACGTTGGCACCGCTGCTGGTGTCAACGGTCATCGGATCGACCGACAGGAACCGCGGAATCGCCGGATCATAGTACCGCTGCTGCATGTAAATCAGCCCGGTCGCCGCATCCTCCACATGCCCCGTGAACCCCGGACCATCGTCCGGCGTCCCGTCGACCTGCGCACCGTACGGCTCATAAAACGTCCGCTCCACCACCTGCCCGGACGCGTTGGTCACCGCCACCGGCGAGCCCAGTGCGTCGGTATGGATGTATTCCACCGTTGTCTGCGCCACGGCGCTCGCCGAAACCAACAGCAAACCCAGTGCGGCTGCACGGACGCAATCGCGCAAACGCGCACTCAACCTTCCCATTTTCATCCATGGGCTCATGGCTGCACCATCCCGCTCCAGGCCGAGCAGCCGCTGCTGTTGCACGCGCGTACCCAGTACCGCAGCGGCGTGGCGGTGAGGGTGTCGCGGTAATTGGTGTCGGCGCCGCGGTAGTAGATGCTCGCCGACGCGCTACCCGGCTGGGCCTGCACTTCGTACGCCGTCGCCCCGCCTACCGCGTTCCAGATCACCTCGTTGTAGCGCTTGGCCGGGCGCACCTCGCGGTCCCAGTAGCTGGACGCCGCCACTCCACCCGGCACCGCCGGGATCGGCGGCGGCAGGCTCACCTGGATGCTGCCGCTGCCCGAGTACGGGCCGCAGCCGGCCGCGTTGCAACCGCGTGCACGGTAGCCGTAGGTGCCGTTGCCCTTGCCGCCAGCGCCCCAGGAAGTGCTAGCGGCGTTCTGCACTTCGCTCCAACCGCCGCCGTTGACCTGCTCTTCCAGGCGATAGCTGTCGGCCGTGGCCACCCCGCTCCAGCTCACCGTGTAATTGCCGGTGCTGCTGCTCCCCGGGACCGTCAGCGACGGTGCGCCCGAGGGCGGATACAGCACCGAGACCGTCGCGGTGCCGGAATAGCCGCCACAACCGGCGCCATTGCAGGCACGCGCGCGGTAACCATAGTTGCCCGCGGCCTTGCCCGAGAATGCGGTGCTGGTCGTGGCCGTTTCCTGCACCTGCGTCCAGCCGCCGCCGTTGGCGCTTTCTTCCAGCCGGTAACTGGCGGCGCCGCTCACCGCGCTCCACGCCACCGTGTAGCTGCCGCCCAGGCTCTGGCCCGGGGCCGACAGGCTCGGGGTTCCGCCAGGGGGATAGAACGCCTGCACCGTGGTGTGGTGCCCGAGTACGGTCCGCAGCCGGCCGGGTTGCAGCCACGGGCGCGGTACCCATAGGTGCCCGCGGGTTTGCCGGTATACGCCCTGCTGGTGGCGGCCGCGCTCTGCACCTCGCTCCAGCCGCCGCCGTTGACGCTCTCTTCCAGACGGTAGGTGTCCGCACCCGCCGGGCCGCTCCAGCCCACCGTGTAGGTGCCGTTGGGCGCTTGCGCCGGGGCAGTGAGCGCCGGGGCGCTGGACGGCGGCAGTTGCACGGTCGACGTGGCCGCCGCGCTCCAACCGCTGCACGCCGCCGCCTGGCACGCGCGCACCCGATAGCTGTAGCTGCCGCCCGGCTTGCCGCTGGCCGACCAGGTCTGTGAGGCACCGCTGTAGGTGCCACTCCAGGCGCCGCCATTGGCCTGCTCCTGCAGCTCGTAGCTGGTGGCGAAGGCCACTGCGTTCCAGCTGACGGTGTAACTGCCGTTGCTGCTGTAGCTGGGCACCGACAGCGTCGGCGTCACCGGCGCCACCACCGTGGTCAGCTTGGCGACCAGGCTACCGTTGAGGCTGACGTACTCGATGGTCTTGCCCTGGCGCTCGTTGTTCTGCCGGCGCAGCACCCCGTCCTGGCCGTAGAAGGACAGGATCCGGCTGCCACCGGCCGTGCCCGACTGCACCCGACGGCCATGACCGTCATAGCGATAGCCTTCCTTGCCCACCGCTTCGCGCAGCCGGTTGCCCAGGTCGAAGGTGAACTGCTGGCCGTTCTTGTTGCTCAGGTTGCCCTGCGCGTCGTAGCTCAACCCCACCGTCGTGGCGCCGCTGTCGGTGGTGACGTTGCTCAGCCGGTTATTGGCGTCGTACCAGTAGTTGTGTTCCTTCCTGCCCAACAGCTTGGCGCTGCGCACGTTGTCCAGCGCGTCGTAGCTGTAGCGCATCACGCCGTCGCCGCCGAAGGCGCTGGAGGAGGTCTTGGTCAGACGCTCCAGGGTGTCGTACTCCATCGTGCGCGTGCGCGCGCCGTCGAGGGCGTCGCCGATGCGCGCCACGTTGCCGGACGCATCGTAGTCGTAGCTGTTGTCCAGCACGCCGCCTCCATCCACCACGCGGGCCGGAAGTTGACGGGCGTTCTGGGTCATGCCGTGCACCAGCCCGTTGCCGTAGGCGAACTGCTGCATGCCACCATTTGGGTAGTAGCGCACCGCCGTTGCGTAGGGACCGGCCTGGGTCGGCTGCCCCAGCGCGTTGGGCGCATAGTCGACGTAGAGCCCGCTCGGATAGGTGATGCCGGACAGCGCGCCGTTGGCGTCGTAACCATAGCCCAGCGACCACAGCGCACCGCCGCTCTGCTGCAGGCTCTCGCTGACCAGCAGCCGGCGCTTGTTGTAGCCGTAGGTGTTGACGATCTGGCTGGCGCCGCCATCGTTGGCGGTCACGATCTGCGTGGGCAGGCCATCGCTGGTGTAGTTCCAGGTCTGGTTGCCGTTGCCGTCGGGGAAGGTCAACGACCGGATCCGGTTGCGCGCGTCGTAGCTGCGGTCGACGCGGCGACCGGAGGCATAGGCGGTGCTGGTGTCGCACGCCGTGGGACTCGGCAACGCCAGGCCGCCGGCGCTCCACACCAGGTTGCCGGCGGCGTCGTAGCCATTGGCGGTGGCACCGGTCTCCGGCTCGATGGTCTTGCACACCTGTTGCATGTCGTCGTAGACGTAGCTACGGGTCACCGATTGGGTCTGGTCCGCGTTGCGCCGGCGCAGCGACAGCGGCTTGCCGAACACATCGCGCGCGATCTCGGTGAATGCGCCCTCCGGATGCTGGATCGCCACCGGCGCGTCATAGACGGGTTGGTCGAAGGCCTGGTAGCTGGTCAGCGTCTGTTGGCCCCGCGGGCCGGTCACGCGGGTCCGGTTGCCCGCCAGATAGTCGGTCAGGGTCGTCAGCAGCCCCAGCTCGCTGTCCTGCGAGACCGACGTAGTCCGGCCCAGTGCGTCGTAGCCGGTCCATACGCCGGTACTGAGCGCGTCGTTGGCACCTGCGTAGGAGGCGAACACCTGGCGTCCCGCATGGTCGTAGGCGAAGCGCTGGAACCGCTGGGTCGCACCCACCGCGGCAAGGTCGTACTCGCGCGTCACGATCGGCTGCCAGAAGGCGTCGAAATACGTCTCCTTGCGCGCGTTGCCGGTGGCCACGGTCTGCCGCCAATGCCCGGCGCCCAGCCCGTATTCGGTACCTGCGACCTGCTGGAAGCTCTGCGTGGTGGCGTTCCAGGCACTGCTGTCGCCGTCGGGATAGGCGATGCTCGCAATGCGGCCCATCACGTCGTAGCCGTAGCGGGTCACATAGCCGTTCTCGTCGGTCGCCGAGGCGATCCAGCCGTTGTCGTCGACGCTGGCCGACACGGTGCTGCCATCGGCATAGGCGATCGCCTGCGGCATGCCGCGCTTCCACGACGACAGCGTGGTGGTTGCGTTGTTGCCATCCTTGACCGTGGCTACCGTGCCGTCGGCGTTGTAGCTCAACGTCTGCTGCAGCTTGCCGAACGCCCAGCGCTGCACCGGCAGCGCCCTGTCGTCGTAGCCCACCTGCGACACCACCCGGCCGCTATCGCCATTGGTGACCTTCGCGGTCTGGCCCAGTACCCACCGCGACAGATGGTCGTAATACTCGGTGGCATCGGTGCGGTTGCCGCCAGGCCCAGAGCGGGTGACGCTGAGCGCACGGGCCAAACCATCGAAGGCATTGACGACTGCCTGGTAGGTGGTGCCGTCCTGCACGATGACCGTCTTGTTCTCCGGCCGCGGGTATTCGGACACGAACCCGTCGCCACGCCATTGCGGGCTGCGCGCGATCGGCTGCACGTACGGCATGCCCGTCTGCGCCAATGCATAGCTGGTGGTGGTCACGCTGGCGCTGGCCGCCGAGGCGGCGCCACGCTCGACCTTGAGCAGCTTGCCTTCGTTGTAGCGGTAGCTGTTGCCGTGGGTGTAGCGCGTCCACTCGCCGGACGGCGCGGTCACCGTGGTCACCGCCGTGCCGGCGCAATCGTCCGACAGGCAGGTGGGCGCGGCGCAGTTGCCGGAGGTGCACACCGGCCCGGTGCCGGGCGCGAAGGAGATTTGCGCGGTGTAGTCGTACTGCCACTGCAACGGCGCGACGCCGGGACCGGACAGGGTCTTGTTGACCAGCGAGAACGCGTCGTAGGCCCACGGATAGACGGCGACGTCGTCGTTGGGATCGTTGCTGGGCGTGGTGTATTCGTTACAGACCCGCGGCACGTTGCTGCGCCCATGCCGCCAGGGCTGCACCGCGAACGTGCCCACCGCGCCGGACGGATGGGTCACGCTGCCGCTGAAGCCGCCGCTGATCACACCGCCCGGATCGCCGCAGGCGCGCACCGGATCGCCGGCCTGGCCCTTCTCGTAGCGGATGAGCGCGTTGGACAGCGCGGCCAGATCGAACCGCCACTGGCTGCCATCGGGCAGCGTCACGCTGGACAGGTGCTTGTCCACACCCGATCCGCTGTACGCATAGCTCCACGTGCGCGTGCCCACGCTGACGCTCTGGATCTGCCCGCTGCCGTTGTAGGCCAGCGTCATCCGCCGGCCGTCGCCGCTAGCGATCGCGGTCAACCGCGCCGGCGCGTTCCAGGCGTTGGCATAGTCGTAGGTCACCCAGTTGCCGTGCCGGTCTTCGATCCGGGTCGCGTACAGCACGTTGGTGCGGCGCGCCAGGTAGTGGGTGGCTCCGCTCTTGACCGTCCCCTTGAGCGAGGGCTCGTGATATTGCGCCATCCAGTCGAACCAGTAGCGCGTGCCGTCGGCGGTGGTGGCCAGGAAGCCCTGCCCGCTGCCGTTCTTCAGCGCGCCCAGGCACGCGAACACCGTGCGGCCGGCCGTGGTCCAGTAATACGGGCCGCCGCTGGCCGGACGCGCGCCGTCCTGGCCGAGCACCAGCATCTCGCCGCCACCGGGCATGTCCGCGCGCAGGCCGTGCCAGTAGTCGGGTGCGTAGAAGTATTTGTCGCCAACCTGCACCGTCGGCGGTGCCGCGGCCTCCACCGACGGTACCGCACACCGTGCATCGGGCCAGTCGCTGGCGAAGCTGCCCGACAGCCGCGGCACGTCCAGGTCCCAATCGGCGAAGGGCAGATCGTGATATGGCACGTCCGTGCGCACATCGACTTGGAACGTTCGCGCCACCGCCACCGGCAACGCGTCATTGCCCGGCAACTCGACGTCGGCGTGCCGGAACGACAGCGCGCCGCTGACCAGATCGACCTGGTCGCCGAGCAGCGTCGGCCCCAGCGCCGCGATCGTGGAGCGCTTGCCGATCAGCTTGTCGTACTCCTCCCAGGGCGCCTTCGCGTCG
This sequence comes from Xanthomonas citri pv. citri, assembly GCF_000961215.1. Classification (NCBI taxonomy): domain Bacteria; kingdom Pseudomonadati; phylum Pseudomonadota; class Gammaproteobacteria; order Lysobacterales; family Lysobacteraceae; genus Xanthomonas; species Xanthomonas citri. Next base: position 2,153,726 of record NZ_CP008998.1, on the reverse strand, counting down.
TCCTGCGCCAGCGCCTGACCACACGCCATCCCCACCACCACCACGACGCCCATCAGGCGTGACGCTTGCTTGAACACGTTGTTCCTTGTCCTTGAACGACCGACAGCACGAAAATCACGCCGTACAGTCGCGCAAAGGCGCTGCAACGGCTCCCGTTACACGGTCCACATCCTGTCGGTGCGCTCGCCGTGCAGGCAGACACGGCGTTGCATGCCAGACGGCTCTGGCAGTGCGCAGCGAGGTTTGCAGTGCCCTCATGGACACGCAGCGACGCCCGACAGGCAGCGACGACGCCTGCAGCATGCGCTTGCACATCCAATGACCAGACCGACACAACCGACCGTGCTCCCCAGCGCGGCAGCCATCGGGAGCTTCTCAGCAACATTTACGAAATGCAATAGCGGTCTCATCGGCAACAGCCCTGCCATGGCTACGCCGGATTCCGGCGATGTGTTACGCCAACGCCACCGGCTCGCAATGCTCCACGATCAACTGCACTGCCGTGCCGCCGCGATAGTCGTCGGCGACCAACCGATAGGCCAGCCGCACCAAGCGCGCGGGATCGCTGCCGCGCCAACCGTTGAAGTGGATGGCATTGAGCGGTTCCGCGCGTCCGGGGCACCGCAGTGTCAACTTGAGATGGCGTTCCTTGAGCACGCGGTGCTGCAGCACCTCGAACTGACCATCGAACAGCGGCTCGGGAAAGCCCTGCCCCCATGGACCGGCCACGCGCAGCGCTTCGGCGTGCAGGTGATCGAGTTCGTGCGCGGCCAGTTCGCCGTCGCTATGCAATTGGGCATGCAGCAGCGAGGCATCCACCATCGCCGTCACCTGCGCCTGGAAGGCCTGCTCGAACGTGGCCAATGCCGCATGGTCGATACTCAACCCGGCCGCCATCGCATGGCCGCCGAACTTCTGGATCAATCCGGGATGCCGCGCGTCCACCGCCGCCAGCACATCGCGGATATGCAGGCCGGGAATCGAACGCGCCGAACCCCGCAACTGGCTGCTGCCCGGCTCGGCCGGTGCCAGCGCGATCACCGGACGGTGCAGGCGGTCCTTGAGTTTGGAGGCCACCAGACCGATCACGCCCGGGTGCCATTCGGCATCGAACAGGCATGCGGCGATCGGCAATGCACCATCGCCATCCAGCACCACCTTGGTGACGGCGTGCTCGGCATCGTCGGTCATCAACTGCTGCACCGCGCGGCGTTCGGCGTTGATCTCTTCCAGCGTGCCGGCAATCTCGCGGGCCTGGCTCCAGTCTTCGCTGAGCAACAGTTCGATACCCAGCGCCATGTCCTCGAGCCGCCCGGCGGCATTGAGGCGTGGCCCGAGCGCAAACCCGATATCGCTGGCGCTCAGCCGCGCCACATCGCGGCCGCTGGCATCGATCAAGGCACGCAACCCGATGCAGCCCTTGCCCTCGCGCAGGCGACGCAATCCAGCCGACACCAGCGCACGGTTATTGGTGTCCAGCGGTACCAAATCGGCAACGGTGCCGACTGCGACCAGATCCAGCAGCACCGACAGGTCAGGCTCGGCACGCTGGGCGAAGGCGCCGCGTGCGCGCAACACCTGTCGCAATGCCAACAACACGTAAAAGATCACCCCGACCCCGGCCAGGGTCTTGCTGGGGAAGGTGTCTTCGGCCAGGTTCGGGTCGACGATCGCATCGGCCGGCGGCAGCACCTCGCCCGGCAGATGGTGATCGGTGACCAGCACCGTCCAGCCGCGCGCTTTGGCTGCGGCGACGCCAGCGTGACAGGCGATGCCGTGATCGACGGTGACCAGCACATCCGGCTGCAACCCCGCCAGTTCGTCGACCAACGCAGGCGACAAGCCATAGCCATGCACCATGCGATTGGGCACGGCGTGGTGCACATCCAGCGCACCGAGCATGCGCAGGCCGCGCACACCGACGGCACAGGCGGTGGCACCATCGCAGTCGAAATCGCCCACCACCAGAATGCGCCGTTGCTGCGCGATCGCGTCGGCCAGTAGCTCGGCGGCCACGCCGCTGTTGTGCAGCAATTCCGGCGACAACAGCTGGCCCAGTCGCGGCTGCGCGCCTTGCGCATCGGTGACACCGCGCGCTGCATAGATGCGGCGCAGCAGCGGCAACATGGTATCGGGCCAACTGCCGGCCTGCCCGGAGGAGCGCCGGACGATCCGCGGACTCGAAGTCATTGCGCCAGCTGTACCCGCGGCTTGCGCCAGAAACGCCAGCGCTGGGCGTGCGTGAGCGACACGCTTTCGCCGTCCTGGAAGTCCAACACCAACCGATCCAGTTCGCCGCGCGCCATCGCCGCCAACAGCGGCGCCACCGCATCGTCGCTGAACTGCTGCAGCGAACGCAGATGACGCAGATCCACCAGCGCATCGACGCGTTGTTCGCCCTGCGCGTCGGCACCTGCCGCCAGCGCCAGCGCGCGCAGCAGCGATTCACGGCTGCGCACCTGGCGATGCGGCGAACTCACCGCGTGCGGCAGGACGCCGCCACCCCAGAACCACAGCGAATTGATGGCCGGCTTGCCGCTGGCGATGCGGCCTTCATTCCACGGATGTTGATGCAGCAGCACCTGCGCCTCGGTCAGCAAGGCCCGCCAACGGCGGCCGCTATCGCCGGCCGGCAGGTGCTCGAACAAGTCGTCGCCAATGGCGATATCGGGCGGCGCGAAGTCCGGCAATTTCGCATCCGGCGACAGGCGCAGATACCAACGCGATGGCGTGGGCGCGTCCAACAGAAAACCAGCATCGCCGAACATCGGCTTGAGGATGGGCAAGAGCACCGCCAGATCGTCGGCGGTGGGACCGAGCGCCTCGCCGTAGCCCATCAACCGCGCGCCCTGCATATCCGGCACCACATAGGCCGGATCCGCGCGCACCCAGGTGGCGCCGGCGGCATCGCCGGCATCCAGCTGGCGCGTCAACGCGGCCACCGGCCAGTGCGCCGGAGTCAGACTGAAATGGCGCTGCAATTGCGCCACTTCGCCGGCGTCGGCGGTGTGCCCGTCGGCGCGCGCAAGCGCACGCGCCACTGCCGTATCGCCCAGGGTTCCGGGCAGGCGGCGTTTTTCCGGCAGCAGCAATGTGGCGGTGGTCATCGCGCAGTGATGCCGGTCAGTCCAGGTAGGCGACGCTGACGACTTCGTACTCGCGCTGGCCGGCCGGCGCATCGATGGTGACCGAATCGCCTTCCAGCTTGCCGATCAGCGCACGCGCCAACGGCGAGGAGATCGCGATCAGGCCCATCTTGATGTCCGCTTCCAGATCGCCAACGATCTGGTAGCGCTTCTCTTCGTCGGTCTCGGTATCGGCCAGCGTCACCGTGGCGCCGAACACGATCTTGGTGCCGGCCGACAACTTGGTGATGTCGATGATTTCGGCATGCGACAGCTCGCTTTCCAGCTGCTTGATGCGGCCTTCGATAAAGCTCTGTTGCTCGCGCGCCGCATGGTATTCGGCGTTTTCCTTCAGATCGCCATGCGCACGCGCTTCGGCGATCGCATTGATCACCTCCGGGCGCTTGACCGACTTCAGGTGTTCCAGCTCTTCGCGCAGGCGCTGCGCGCCCTTCGATGTCATGGGTGCTCTCATGCTTCCAGCTCCTTGTGCAGTTCCTGCAGCGACCACACGGGGCCGGTGCCGCGGAATTCCAGCGATTGCACCAGCGCCTTGGCGCCGGCGACAGTGGTCGAATAGGTCACGCGATGCTGCAGCGCTTCGCGGCGGATCGAGAACGAATCCGAAATGGCAGCGCGACCTTCAGTGGTGTTGACGATGTAGACGATCTCACCGTTCTTGATCGAATCGACGATGTGCGGGCGGCCTTCGGCCACCTTGTTGACGATTTCGCAGCTCAGTCCGTTCTGCTGCAGCCAGGCACCGGTACCGCGCGTGGCCACCAGCGTGAAGCCACGCTCCACCAGCGCCTGCGCCACCGGCAGCACGCGTTGCTTGTCCGGGTCGCGCACCGAGACGAAGGCCTTGCCCAGCGGCGGCGCCTTGATGCCACCGGCTTCCTGCGCGCGTGCGAACGCAGCGCTGAAGCTGCGGCCCACGCCCATCACCTCACCGGTGGAGCGCATCTCCGGCCCGAGGATCGGGTCCACGCCCTGGAACTTGGCGAACGGGAAGATCGCTTCCTTCACCGAGTAGTAGTCCGGCACGATTTCCTTGGTGGCGCCCTGCTCGGCCAGCGTCTTGCCGGCCATGCAACGCGCGGCGATCTTGGCCAGCGGCATGCCGATCGCCTTGGACACGAACGGCACCGTGCGCGAGGCACGCGGGTTCACTTCCAGCAGGTACACGATGTCGTCGCCCGCCTCGTTGACCTGCACCGCGAACTGGGTGTTCATCAGGCCGACTACGTTCAAGCCTTCGGCCAGCATCACCACCTGGCGACGCAGCTCGGCCTGGGTCTGCGGCGAGAGCGAATACGGCGGCAGCGAGCAGGACGAATCGCCCGAATGCACGCCGGCTTCTTCGATGTGTTCCATCACCCCGCCGATCAGCACGTTACCGTCCTTGTCGGCAATGATGTCCACGTCCACTTCCACCGCGTTGTCGAGGAAGCGGTCCAGCAGCACCGGCGAATCGTTGGAGACCTTGACCGCATCGCGCACGTAGCGCGCCAGGTCGGACTCGCCGTAGACGATTTCCATCGCACGGCCGCCCAGCACGTAGCTCGGGCGCACCACCAGCGGGTAGCCGATTTCGCGTGCCAGCACCAAGGCTTCTTCGGCATTGCGGGCGATGCGATTCGGCGGCTGCTTCAGGCCGAGCTTGTCGACCAGCTGCTGGAAACGCTCACGGTCTTCGGCCAGGTCGATCGAGTCCGGCGAGGTGCCGATCACCGGCACGCCGTTGGCTTCCAGCGCACGCGCCAGCTTCAGCGGAGTCTGGCCGCCGTACTGCACGATCACGCCCTTGGGTTTTTCCAGCTCGACGATTTCCAGCACGTCTTCCAGCGTCAGCGGCTCGAAGTACAGACGGTCGGAGGTGTCGTAATCGGTGGAGACGGTTTCCGGATTGCAGTTGACCATGATGGTTTCGAAGCCATCATCGCGCAGCGCCAGTGCCGCGTGCACGCAGCAGTAATCGAACTCGATGCCCTGGCCGATGCGGTTGGGGCCACCGCCCAGGATCATGATCTTGTCGCGATCGGTCGGCAGCGCCTCGCATTCGTCCTCGTAGGTCGAATACAGATACGCCGTGCTGGTGGCGAATTCGGCAGCGCACGAATCCACGCGCTTGTAGACCGGGCGTACCTTCAGCGCGCGGCGCAGCGTGCGTACCGATTCTTCGTTGCTGCCGATCAGCTGCGCCATGCGCGCATCGGAGAAACCGGCACGCTTGAGCATGCGCAGGCGCGGTGCATCCAGCGCCGCCATGCCGTCGTCGGCCAACTGCTGTTCGTGGCTGACGATTTCTTCGATCTGGTCCAGGAACCAGGGGTCGATGAACGACAGCGCATACACATCGGCCACCGTCATGCCGGCACGGAAGGCATCGGCGACGTAGAACAAGCGCTCCGGGCCCGGTGCCTTCAGTTCGCGCTTGAGCGTGGCGATGTCGTCCTCGCTGCTCAGGTCCAGGCCGGTCGGATCCAGGCCGATCTTGCCGGTTTCCAGGCCACGCAGCGCTTTCTGCAGCGATTCGGAGAAGGTGCGGCCCATCGCCATCACCTCGCCCACCGACTTCATCTGCGTGGTCAGGCGCGCATCGGCCTGCGGGAATTTTTCGAACGCAAAGCGCGGAATCTTGGTGACCACATAGTCGATCGACGGCTCGAACGAGGCCGGGGTCAGACCGCCGGTGATCTCGTTCTTCAATTCGTCCAGCGTGTAGCCCACGGCCAGCTTGGCGGCGACCTTGGCGATCGGGAAGCCGGTGGCCTTGGAGGCCAGCGCCGAGGAACGCGACACGCGCGGATTCATTTCGATGACGACCACGCGGCCGGTGGTCGGGCTGATGCCGAACTGCACATTCGAGCCGCCGGTATCCACGCCGATCTTGCGCAACACCGCGATCGAGGCATCGCGCAGGCGCTGGTATTCCTTGTCGGTGAGCGTCTGCGCCGGCGCAACGGTGATCGAGTCGCCGGTGTGCACACCCATCGGGTCGAGGTTTTCGATGGCGCACACGATGATGCAGTTGTCCGCGGTGTCGCGCACCACTTCCATCTCGAATTCTTTCCAACCCAGCACCGACTCTTCCACCAGCACTTCGGTGGTCGGCGATAGTTCCAGGCCGCGGCCAACGATCTCGATCAGCTCTTCGCGGTTGTAGGCGATGCCGCCACCGCTACCGCCCAGGGTGAAGCTGGGGCGGATGATGGTCGGGTAACCGACGCGGGTCTGGATCTCCAGCGCTTCTTCCAGCGTGTGGGCAACCGCCGCCGTCGGGCAGTCCAGGCCGATCTCGCCCATCGCCACGCGGAACAGCTCGCGGTCTTCGGCCATGCGGATCGCTTCGCGCTTGGCGCCGATCAGCTCGACGTTGTACTTCTCCAGCACCCCGTGGTCGGCCAGGTCCAGCGCGCAGTTCAGCGCGGTCTGGCCGCCCATGGTCGGCAGCAGGGCATCGGGCTTTTCCTTGGCGATGATCTTTTCGACCGTCTGCCAGTTGATCGGCTCGATGTACACGGCGTCGGCCATGTTCGGGTCGGTCATGATGGTGGCCGGATTGCTGTTGACCAGCACCACGCGGTAACCCTCGTCGCGCAGCGCCTTGCACGCCTGCGCGCCGGAGTAGTCGAACTCGCAGGCCTGGCCGATGACGATCGGGCCGGCGCCGATGATCAGGATGGTTTCTAGGTCGGTGCGCTTTGGCATGGGGGTCCTCAGTAAAGTCGGTCCTGCCACGCCGTAGCGGCGAGCCAGGTAATTTGGTCGGGCGATCGGGCATCGATCGCGCCATGGTCGACCGCGGCGCGAACCTCTCGCTGCATCGCGGCCCAGCTGGGAGCGGCGGCGCCGATGCGCGCGCCAATCCCGTTGTTATGCGCATCCATCGCGCGGCTCGGCGTGCCAACGCCACCGCGTTCCATCACGGCAGTCACCCAATCCACGCAACGCGGAGACAAGGTGTAGGCGACGATGGCGCTCGCAAGGCTGTGTCGGTAGGCATCGGCCGGGCCGTTGCGCCCGCCGGGGAGGCCGGAACCCAACCACTGCGAATACACCGCAATCAACACGAACGCCGGATACATCGACAGCGCCAGCATCGCCAACGCAAACACCCGCCAATGGCGTGTGCGCGGCAGCGAGGCCAGCCCTGTTTTCATCAGGCGCGTGCCGCCATCAGATCCACGAACCGATCGAACAACGGCCCCACATCGCGCGGGCCGGGCGAGGCTTCCGGATGGCCCTGGAACGAGAACGCCGGTGCGTCGGTCAGCGCGATGCCCTGGTTGGTGCCATCGAACAGCGACCGATGGGTCACCCGCACATTGGCCGGCAAGGTGCTTTCATCCACTGCAAAACCATGGTTCTGCGAGGTGATCATCACCCGGCCGCCGTCCAGATCCTGCACCGGGTGGTTGGCGCCGTGATGGCCGGTGGTCATCTTGAGCGTCTTGGCGCCAGCGGCCAGCGCCAGCAGCTGATGGCCCAGGCAGATGCCGAAGGTCGGCACCTTCTGCGCGATCAGTTCCTTGATCGCATCGATCGCGTAGTCGCACGGCTCCGGGTCGCCCGGGCCGTTGGACAGGAACACGCCATCGGGTTGCAGCGCCAACACCTCGGCCACCGGCGTGCGCGCCGGTACCACGGTGACGTCGCAGCCGCGCTCGGCCAGCATGCGCAGGATGTTGAGCTTCACGCCGTAGTCGTAGGCCACGACCTTGAATGCGAGTTCCTCGCCAGAGCCCGCACTTGCATGTGCGGACTTTCCAATATTCAACGCACCCAGACCCAAAAAGCTGTCTGAGTTCAGATCCAGCGAGCCTTCCTTCCAGTTGTACGTGCTCTCGGTCGAGACCACCTTGGCCAGATCCATGCCTTTCAGGCCGGGGAATTTGCGTGCGGCTTCCAGCGCTTTTTCGACGTCGATGTCGCCGGCCATCAGCGCACCGTTCTGGGCGCCCTTCTGCCGCAGCAGGCGGGTCAGCTTGCGGGTGTCGATGCCGGAGATGGCGACCACACCGCGGGCCTGCAGCCATTCCGGCAAGGCCACCTGGCTGCGCCAGTTGCTGGGGCGGCGCGGCACATCGCGCACGATCAGGCCGGCCGCCCAGATCTTGCGGGCTTCGTCGTCCTGATCGGTGAAGCCCGTGTTGCCGATATGCGGATAGGTCAGCGTGACCATCTGGCGGGCGTAGGAGGGATCGGTCAGGACTTCCTGATAGCCGGTCATGGCGGTGTTGAACACCACTTCACCGACGGAAAGCCCGTTGGCGCCTACGGATTCGCCCTCGAACACGGTGCCGTCTTCGAGGACAAGGATTGCGGGTTGGGTCACGTGGGGGTCTCGCTCTGGCTGCCTGGGACTCCGATGCGCTCCCGGCCAAATTCCGGTTGCAGCAAAGCGCGGACGCGGTGCTGGGGACCGGTCCGACGCTGGTTCGGGCAAGCGAGAATTGTAAAGGCAACTGCCCCGCCATGCCAGTCTGAAGAGCATCGGATGCCGTCACGGCATCAACGTTGAGGCATGAATAGGCCGCGACGTGCGGCTACCGTTCATGCATGGCTGCGGCGCGCCTACAGCACCAGATCGCGTACGCGGTAGCTGCCTGCCGGCTTGCCGATCAGCCGCTTGGCCGCATGCAAGGCACCGCGCGCGAAGATGTCGCGGTTGGTCGCGCGGTGCACCAGCTCGACCCGCTCGCCCAGCCCGGTGAACTGCACGGTGTGCTCGCCAACGATGTCGCCGGCACGCAAGCTGACATAGCGCGGCTGCGCGCCGCTGCCGGTCGCCGCCTCGCCCAGCGTCAATGCAGTGCCGGAGGGCGCGTCCTGCTTGTGCACGTGATGCGATTCGAGGATGTCGCAGTCCCACCCCGGCAAGGTGCCGGCCGCGCGCTCCACCAGCTCTGTCAGCACCGCAACGCCCAGACTGAAGTTGGACGCCCAGACCAGCGCAATCTGCTGGGCGGCATCGCGCAAGGCCGCACGCTGCGCCTCGTCGAGCCCGGTGGTGCCGGACACCAGCGGCTTGCCGCGCTGCGCGCACAACGCCAGGATCGGTGCGAAGCCCTGCGGCAAACTGAAGTCGATCGCCACATCGAACGCAGGCGCGCCGCCGAGTTCGCTGGCAGCGAAAAACGGCACCCCATCGACCACGCGCTGGGAGGGCGAGCGGCCCACCACGGCGCCGACCACCTGCAAGGTCTGGTCTTCGGCAGCCAATCGCAGCAACGCCTTGCCCATCCGCCCGGAGGCGCCGTGGATCAGAACTTTCACAGCAGAGGTTGTCATGGCGGCAGGCTGGCTTGGCGATGTGGGTGGTACACGATAGCCGGGATTGGGGATCTGGGATTAGCGATTCGTCACTGCGGTGCCCCATTGCGCGCGATGCGGCGTTGCGCAGTGATGCGACCGGTTACTTTCGAGGCGGGCGAGGCGTGGCGAACGGTTCCTGGAGATGTACTGCCGAACGGAGAGCCGCAGATGCGACTGGACTCTGCCGATTCCGCAAGCCGGCACGCAGCCAACCCTATGAGGCGATGATGTCGGCCGCTCTCCGCGTGGCTATCGCAACATAGCGCGCAATCGTCATGCAGGCGCGGACTGCGCGGCGCAAGCGCGTGCACGTGCTGTACTGGCCGACGTACGCAGCGACCACATCCGCCTGACACTACGCAGTAGTCTTGTTATCCCTCCTCAGTCGCCAATACCATCCAGCCGCTTGCTCCAGCTTTCCACTTCGCTGCGCTGCAGGCGGCGTTCGAAAAGCGCGCGCCAGGACGGCACGAGCGGCAGCTGCAATGCCGCGGTGACAACTGCAACATCGACCTGGCGCGCGTACAGCACCTGCTGAAGACGCGACAGCGGCCAATCCGGATGCGGCCGCGCCTGCAGGGTCAGCAGGTCGCCGGCCGCGACGCTGCCCGGCTGCAGCACGCGGTAATACCAGCCGGTACGGCCGGTCTCCTGCACCCGCCGCGCCAGCTGGCGCACACCAAAACGGTCCGACAGCTTCCAGCACGGTTGTCGCAACTGCGACACCTCCACCACCGCCGTGCCCAAGGTGAAGCGATCGCCGAGACAGACATCGGCTTCGGTCACGCCCACACTGCTGAGGTTTTCGCCAAACGCACCTGCAGCCTCAAGCAATACGTGCGGACCAAGTTCATCGCGCCAGGCAGCGTAGTGATCGCGCGGGTAATGATGGATGGCCTTGTCCGGCCCGCCATGCACGCGCCGGTCGCCTTGTTCGTCGCCCTCCAGGCCTTCGAGGCCCACCTGCACCACTCCCTGCAGCGCGCGCTTGTCGATCGCGCTGCGGCTGCCAGGGCGAGTGAAGTCGCGCGCGCTGCCGATGGCAACATGATCGATCCTGATCGCGATCGGCGCACCCTGCTCCGCCGTCGCCACCGTCACCCGCCCAACCCTGGCGACTCGGCCAGCGCCTCGCGCAACAGCTCCCCCAGCACCTGGATGCCGGCATCGATCTTCTCGCCGGGCACGGTGACGAACGACAGGCGCAGCGTATTGGTCTGCGGCAAGGTGGCGAAGAACGGCGCGCCGGGAACGAACGCGACATTGCGCGCGATGGCCCGCGCCAGCAACGCGGTCCCGTCCAGACCCGGCGGCAAGGTCACCCACAAGAACATGCCGCCCTCCGGGCGATTCCACTGCACCTGCGGCGGGAAGTGCCGGTCCAGCGCCTCCAGCATCAGGCTGCACTGACGCGCATACAGCGCACGGATCTGCGGAATATGGGTCTGGAGAAAATCGTCCTGCAGCGTCTGGTACACCACGCGCTGCGTGAACGATGGAGTGTGCAGATCGGCCGCCTGCTTGGCCTGGATCAGTTTTCCCAGCACCGTTTCGGGCGCCACCACATAGCCCAGCCGCAGGCCGGGCGCGAGCACCTTGGAAAAGGAGCCCATGTAGATGACGCCTTCCGGGTTCATCGACAACAGACTCGGCAACGGTTGCCCGCTGTAGTACAGCTCGCCATACGGGTCGTCTTCGACGATCGGCACGCCTGCCTCGGCCGCGCGTGCCACCAAGGCCTGGCGACGCGCCAACGGCAAGCGCCGGCCAGTGGGATTCTGGAAATTCGGCAGGCAATACAGAAAGCGCGCATCGGCCAGCAGCGACGGATCCAGCGCATCCACCACCACGCCGCCCTCGTCCGAAGGCATGCCGACGAATGCCGGCTGGAACAACGAAAACGCCTGCAATGCGCCCAGGTAGCTCGGCGTTTCCACCAACACCTTGCTGCCTTCGTCGATGAAGACCTTGCCGAGCAGGTCCAGGCCTTGTTGCGAGCCGGTGGTGATCAGCACCTGGCTGGGCCGGATGCTGGCGCCATCGCGACTCAGCCGCGCGGCCACCCATTCGCGCAGCGGCGCATAACCTTCGGTTGGGCCGTATTGCAGTGCCGCCTGCGGGGCGTCGCGCAGCACCTGGTCGCTGGCTGCGCGCATGCGCTCCACGGGAAAGGTGGCCGGCGACGGCAGGCCGCCGGCGAAGGAAATGACCTCCGGCCGTTCGGTCACCTTGAGGATTTCGCGAATCGCCGAACTGGTCAGCGCCTGCGCACGTCGGGAGATCTGGAAGGAAGTTGTCATGGCGCAAGCATAGCGAACGCAAGTGGCTGCGGCGCTGTGCAGTGCAGCGACGGATCGCTGACCGCTTGCCTCGCCCGGCACGGAGTCCAAAGGCCGGCAGCACGTCGCCGGCCATCACCAGGCAACCGTGCAGGGTGCACTGCAGCTGCCCTGGCCGCACGACACAAGCCGCAACCAGCGACGATCGCGCCACCGGGCAGCCAGCGCAGTCGTTTGGTCAACTGCGCTTATTGATACGCCGGGCCGACCCAGGCAGTGCCTTCGCTGTGGGCGATGAGCGTCTTCCAGCGCTTGCGGATCACCTTGTCGCGTGTGCGAAAGGTCATGCGCACGCCCGGCAGACCGAGCGTGGCGCGGGTTTCGACCATCGCCGATTGTTGGTCCGCGGCGAGGTCGATCTTGGTGATCGACTGCTTATAGTCGATCAGCTCTTCCGGATCGGCCACGTGGCTCATCTGCCGCAGCACCTGTGCCCATTCGCCGTTGGACTTGCAATATTTCTCGCGGTTGGCGGTCTGCCGCTGCTGATGCGAGTCCATGCGGTACAGCATCACCATTTCGAATTCCGGCGCGGTCATCGCGCAGAGCGCTTCGCCGTCCTGCCTCAACATCGCCTTGTCGTGCGCGGCATAGAAATCGCGCACCTGCTTCTCGTCGAGCGCGTTGCCGCCATGGTGATAAACACCCGCAACGGCGGCCAGCACCGCCAACAACACCAGCAAACGCATCACCGCCCCCTTGTCTGGCCGCGTCCTGCGGCCGCGCAAGTGTAGACCAGACGCCGGGGATCAGTGGCTGCGGGGCGGTGTCGGGCCGCAGCTGTCGCAACCGCCGCAGGCCGAGACGTTTTGGGCGGCAGGCGGCGCCACGCGACGCCCCAGTGCCTGCATCCATGCCGGCCGCCCGCGGCGCAGCAGCCCAAGCGCAAGCGCGCCACGCAGGCGACGCAATACACCGGGAAACTGTTTCTTCATCACCACCCACAGGCTGACCAGCACTGCGATGGCGATCACCAGGTATTGCAGCGTGAGCGGAAGCGTCATCTCAGCCGGCTCCCAGCAGCACGGCCAGCTGGTAGGTCACCAGCGACGCCAGGTAGGCCAGCGCGAACAGGTACACCGCACTGATGGTCATCTGCTTCCACGAGTTGGTTTCGCGCTTGATCGTGGCCAGCGTGGAGATGCACATCGGCGCGTAGATGTACCAGACCAGCAGCGACAACGCGGTGGCCAGCGACCAACCGTCGCTGATCAGCGGCGACAGCGCCTGGGCTGCCGCGTCGTCGTCGGCAGCGGACAACGCGTACACCGTGGCCAGCGAGGCCACCGCCACTTCGCGCGCAGCCAGGCCGGGAATCAACGCGATGCAGATCTGCCAGTTGAAGCCCAGCGGTGCGAAGAACACTGCCATTGCGTGACCGATACGACCGGCGAAGCTGTAGTCGATTGCCGGCAAGGTGGCATTGGCCGGCGCCTCGGGAAACGACAGCAGGAACCACAGCAGGATGGTCAGCGCCAGGATGATGCCGCCCACGCGCTTGAGGAAGATCCATGCGCGCTCCCACAGCCCCAGCGCCAGATCGCGCACCTGCGGGACGCGATAGGACGGCAGCTCCAGCATCAACGGGTGCTCGCTCTTGTCGCGCCGCCATTTCTTCATCGTCCACGAGACCAGCAGCGCACTGACGATAGCCGCAGCGTACAGACCGAACAGCACCAGCCCCTGCTGGTTGAAGATGCCCCACACGGTCTTCTGCGGAATGAAGGCGCCGATCAACAACGCATACACCGGCAGCCGCGCCGAACAGGTCATCAGCGGCGCGACCATGATGGTGGCGAGCCGGTCGCGCGGGTCCTGGATGCTGCGCGTGGACATGATGCCCGGCACCGCACATGCAAAACTCGACAACAGCGGAATGAACGAGCGCCCCGACAAACCGGCCACCGACATCATGCGATCGAGCAGAAACGCCGCACGTGGCAGATAGCCGGATTCTTCCAATGCCAGGATGAAGGCGAACAGGATCAGGATCTGCGGCAGGAACACGATCACCCCGCCCAGCCCGGCGATGACGCCATCCTTGAGCAAGCTGTTGAGTGGACCTTCCGGCAGGGTCGCGCCGACCCAATCGCCCAAGGCAGCGGTGCCGCCGTCGATCAGGTCCATGACCGGCGCAGCCCAGGCATAGACCGCCTGGAAGATCAGGAACATCACCACCGCCAGCGTGACCAGGCCCCAGATCGGATGCACCAGCCAGCGGTCCAGCGCATCGTCCACGCGCGAGGTGCGGGTGGGCATGGTCACCGCTGCGCCCAGGATCTGCCGCACCAGCGCGTGATAATTACCGTCGGCCGGCGGATTGGCGGCGGGCGCCGCCAGGCGCGCCGCCTGCGCATCGAGTCGCTCGACCAGCACCTTGGCACCACCGCGCCGCACCGCCACCGTTTCGACCACCGGCACGCCGAGCGCCTGCTCCAGCGCCGGCAGGTCGATGACAATGCCGCGCCGCTGTGCGGCATCCATCATGTTCAGCGCCACGATCATCGGTCGGCCGAGCTCGCGCAGCTCCAACGCAAAGCGCAGATGCAGGCGCAGATTGGTCGCGTCCATCACATAGACCAGCACATCCGGCGCCGGCTCGCCCGGATAAAAGCCACGGCACAGGTCGCGGGTGATGGCCTCGTCCAGGCTCGCCGGTTGCAGGCTGTAGGCGCCGGGCAGATCCAGCACCGCAAAGTCGCGCCCCGACGGTGCGCGGAAGTGCCCTTCCTTACGCTCGACGGTGACGCCGGTGTAGTTGGCCACTTTTTGCCGGCTACCGGTGAGCTGGTTGAACAGTGCGGTCTTGCCGCTGTTGGGGTTGCCAACCAGCGCCAGACGCAGCGGAACGCTGGCCGCGCTCATGCCGATCCTCCCGCATGGCGCACCTGCACGCGCGCAGCCTCGCTGCGGCGCAGGGCAAAACGCGTGTAGCCCACCTGCACCAACAATGGCTCGCGACCGACCGGCCCGGTGGCCAGCACTGTGACTTCCTCGCCTGCGACAAACCCCAACTCCCGCAAGCGCCGGGCGATCGTGTCGTTGGGGAGACGATCCTCCACGGAATCCACGATGGCGGCGCGATGCAAAGGCATGTCGGACAGCGTCACAAAGACGGCCTGATTGTTAGGAATGGTTCTCAATTCTAGCATCGACGCACCGCGTCATGGCTCCGGCGACCCGGCCCGCTATCATGGTTCGCATCCCATTCATGGACGTACGCAATGCAGGACACCGGCTTGATTGTCGAAGACCACGGAGCGGTCCGCACCTTGCGATTGCATCGCCCCGCAGTCCACAACGCCTTCGATGCGACGCTGATCGCCGCGCTGACCGATGCATTGCGCGAGGCTGGCCGGGCCTCGCAGATCCGCATCGTCGTGCTGACCGGTGATGGCGCGGCCTTTTCGGCCGGCGCAGACCTGAACTGGATGCGCGGCATGGCCAGCGCCAACGAAGCGGAGAACGCCGCCGACGCACTGGCGCTGGCGCAGTTGATGCGCACCCTGGATGAACTGCCCAAGCCCACCATCGCGCGCGTCAACGGGGCCGCCTTCGGCGGTGGTGTCGGCCTGGTGGCGTGTTGCGATATCGCCATCGGTTGTACCGAGGCGCGCTTCGGCCTGACCGAGAGCAAGCTCGGCCTGCTGCCGGCGGTCATTTCGCCTTATGTGGTTGCAGCGATCGGTGCGCGCCAGGCGCGGCGCTGGTTCGCAACCGCCGAGATCTTCGATGCCGGCACCGCGCAGTTGCTGGGTCTGCTGCACCAACTGGTGGCCGCCGATCAGCTGGATATCGCCGTGGAGCGGCAGGTCCGTCTGCTGCTGGCTGCAGCGCCGCTGGCCACCAGCAGCGCCAAGGCGCTGGTGCGCTCGGTGCTGCCACCTGCCGACCGCGATGCCATCGATGCCGCCAATGCGGCGTTGATTGCCCGTCTGCGCGTGTCGCCCGAAGGCCAGGAAGGCCTGGGGGCGTTCCTCGACAAGCGCAGCGCCGCGTGGGTGCCGGAGAGCATGGCGTGATCGACCATATCGGCCTGGCCTGCAGCGATCCGCAAACCAGCACCGCGTTCTACCAGGCCGCGCTCGCGCCCCTGGGCATCGCGCTGCTGGTGGAACTGACGGCCGCGCAGACCGGCGGCCGCGCGCATGCCGGCTTCGGCACCGAACGCCCGTTTCTCTGGCTGGGCTCCCACGCGCAGACGCCGGGCACCACCCATGTCGCGCTGACGGCGACCGACCGCGACAGCGTCGATGCGTTTCATCGTGCTGCGCTGGCCGCCGGCGGCCGCGATCACGGCGCCCCCGGCCTGCGCCCGCATTACCACCCAGACTATTACAGCGCCTTCGTGCTCGACCCTGATGGCCACAATTGCGAAGCGGTCTGCCACCTCCCCGCATGAGTCTCTTTCCGATGTCCCTGGATTCCTTATTCGCGCATTCGGCCGCCACCACGCATGCGGTTGTGGCGATGCCTGTATGCGGTCATGCGCGCCGCGATGTGAGCGCATGAGCGACTTCGTCCGCATTGTCGAAGTTGGCCCACGCGATGGCCTGCAAAACGAAGCGCAGCCGATCGCCACTGCCGACAAGATCGCGTTGATCGATCAACTCTCGGCCACCGGGCTGCGCACGATCGAAGCGACCAGCTTCGTCAGCCCACGCTGGGTACCGCAGCTGGCCGACGCCGCCGAGGTGTTTGCCGGCATCGCGCAGGCGCCGGGCATCGAATATCCGGTGCTGGTACCCAACCTGCAGGGCTACGAACGCGCACGCGCCGCGGGGGCGCAGGAAGTGGCGGTATTCACCGCAGCATCGGAGGCGTTCAATCGCACCAATACCAACGCCGGCATCGACGAATCGATCGAACGGTTTCGGCCAATCCTGCAGCAGGCCGCGCTCGATGGGATACGCGTGCGCGGCTACGTCTCCACCGTGCTGGGCTGCCCGTACCAGGGCGAGGTGCCGGTGACCGACGTGGTGGATGTGGCGCAACGTCTGCACGCGCTCGGCTGCTATGAAATCTCGCTGGGCGACACCATTGGCGTGGGCACGCCGGTCAAGGCGCGTCGGATGCTGGCCGCAGTGGCGCAGGCCGTGCCGATGCCGGCGTTGGCGGTGCATTTCCACGATACCTACGGGCAGGCGCTGGCCAATATCGCGGCCTGCCTGGAGCAAGGCGTACGCGTGATCGATGCGGCCGTGTCCGGTGCGGGCGGCTGCCCGTATGCCAGGGGCGCCAGCGGCAACGTGGCCAGCGAAGACGTGGTGTACCTGTTGCAGGGGCTGGGCATGCCCACCGGCATCGACCTGCCCGCCCTGGCCCGCACCGGCCGCTGGCTGGCGCGGCTGCTCGGTCGCGACACCGGCAGCAAGGTCGGCAAGGCGTTGGCTGCCGCCGGCTGAGATCTGCCTGCCCGCGCATCGTGCATCACCTACCACCGCGATCACGCAGGGGCTTGGGCTAGAATGGCCGACCGCTCCGCCGATCGTTCGTTTGCCGCCACCACCGGCCATCAACGCGACTCAGGGAACCACCGCATGCAGCCATCTTCTGTCCTTGCCATCGTGACCGGCGGCGTCTCCGGCCTCGGCCTGGCTGTCGCACAGCGTCTCGTGGCCGACGGCGGCAAGGTCGCGCTGTTCGATGTCAACGCCGACAAGGCCGAGGCGGCGCTGGCGCTGCTCGGTGCCGGCAACGCGCATTACCTCGCCACCGATGTCACCGATGAGGCCCAGGTCGCGGCCAATGTGGCGCAAGCCGCGCAGGCGCTGGGCGGATTGAATCTGGTGGTCAATTGCGCTGGCATCCTCGGCGCCGGCCGCGTATTGGGCAAGGAAGCGCCAATGCCGTTGGCCACCTTCCGCAACACCGTGCTGGTGAATCTGGTCGGCAGCTTCAATGTGGCCAAGGCCGCGGCCGATGTCATGCAACACAACACCACCGGCGATGACGGCGAGCGCGGCGTGATCGTCAATACCGCCTCGGTCGCCGCATTCGAGGGACAGATCGGCCAGGCAGCATATGCGGCGAGCAAAGGCGGCGTGGTCGGCATGACCTTGCCGATGGCGCGCGAACTGGCCCGCTTCGGCATCCGCGTGATGACGATCGCGCCGGGCGTGTTCTGGACCCCGATGGTCGACGGCATGCCCGAGGCCGTGCAGCAATCGCTGGCCGCCTCCATCCCGTTCCCCTCGCGCCTCGGCCAGCCCGACGAATACGCCGACACCGTCGCCTTCATCCTGCGCAACCGCTACCTCAATGGCGAAGTGATCCGCCTGGACGGCGGCGTGCGGTTGGCGCCCAAGTAGCGGGGATTGGGGAATCGGGAATGGGGAATCGTAACGGCGCCCTGCTCTCAGCACCCCGGACCCCGGTTTTTCGATTCCCCATTCCCTACTCCCGATTCCCATGAAAGCCAACGACATCAAGAAAGGCAACGTCGTCGAATACAACGGCGGCATTTACCAGATCCGCGACATCGAACGCAGCTCGCCGCAGGGCCGCGGCGGCAATGTGCGCTTTCGTTTCATCATGTACAGCGTGCCGGGCGGGGTGAAAACCGATGCCAGCTTCGATGCCGACGACAACCTGCCGGAAGTCGAGCTGCTGCGCCGGCAGTCCACGTTCTCGTACAAGGACGGCGAGGCGTTCGTGTTCATGGACGACGAAGACTTCACCCCGTACACGCTGGATGCGGACGTGATCGGCACCGACGCCGGCTACATCACCGATGGTCTGACCGGCATCTATGTGCAAGTGATCGACGAGCAGCCGGTGGCCGTCCAACTGCCGCAGACGGTGACGCTGGAAGTGGTGGAGACTCCGCCGGAATTGAAGGGCGGCACCGCCACCAAGCGGCCCAAGCCGGCCAAGCTCAACACCGGCATGGAAATCATGGTGCCCGAGTACATCACCAACGGCGAACGCGTGCTGGTCAACACCACCACGGGCGAATTTGCCGGTCGCGCCGACTGATGCGTCGCGTGGCTGTTGTCGTGGCCGTAGGTGTGCTGGCGGCCTGCAGCGTGCAGCAAGCACCGACGCAGGCCGCAACGCCTGCGCCGGTGGCCTGCACCGATCCCAAGGTGGAAGAGGAATGGCTGCAGCATCCGGCAGGCCTGTGCGGCATGCCCGAGGAGGTGCGCAAACTGGTCGAGGACTACGACACCTGCGAGCACTTCGCCGGCGAAGAGCCGTATGACGCCGACCGCCGGCATGAGATCGAAGTGGCCGTGGCACAGTTCTGCACCCCGGCACCGGCACGCCTGGCCAAGTTGATGCAGCAGTACCGCAACGATGCGCATGTCAGCCAATGGCTGCGTCAGTATGCAAAGCAAGCGGATCTGCAACCAGCCGGCTGAGATACATCGGCTGAGATGACAGCTGTGTGCCGATGCGATGGGTTACTCCTGCTGGTCGCAGCGTCGTCAGGACTCACAGCTGCGGACTGCCGCCCTTTCTTTCTCGCCGCGAGAAGATGGCGCGCCGCCCCCTCAATGAGGGCGAGGCAATTCGGGAGACTGCTGGCTGCCCTACCCTCACCCCAACCCTCTCCAATGGGAGAGGGCCAAGCAGTTCATCCGTTCCAATCAGGGTCGCGATTGCGCATGCGCGGGGGCGAGCACATCGGCGGCGGCCGCATCACCGCGCGCAAGCACGCGCAGGCGCGCACGCAAACGTTCCACATTCGCTTCGCCCTGCTCCAATCCATTGCGCACGTTGGCCGGCAGTTGCTGCCGTCCAGCCACCTGCAGCTGTTTCCAGCCGCCGACCAACACCGCGCTTTCCCGCGCCACGCGCGCGCTCAGCTGTTGCTGCTCGTCCGCTTGCGGCAAGCCATACCCCGCGCTGCCCAGCAGCACCGCCGGACGACTGAGTTGCGCCTGGCGCGCGAACAGCGCTTGCAGCTGTCCCTGCACCGCGTCGCGCGCGGCCATGCCCGGTTGCAACAGGCGCTTGAGCGCATCGCGCGCCAGTAATTCCTGACGACGCAGGGCCGCCTGTTCCAGCAACAATGCCGCTGCAGTCTCGCGCAGGCCGCCGCGTTCGAACCATTGCGCGCGCACCTGGGGCGCGGCATCCAGCCACTGCGCGACAGTTGTTTGCGGCACCGCGATGCCGCGCCGAAGGACATCGAACATGGCCTGGTAATGCGCCGCCGATTCGAAGTAATAGCCCTGGCGGATGGCTTGTGCAGGGTCGTCCAGCACCCGCAGATCGGCGATGCCGGCACGCTGCAATCGCTGCCGCACTCCGCGCGGCGTGATCGAGGACAAGTTCGCTGCAGCCAGGCGCGGCACCCCGTCATGCAGCAACTTGTAGGTCTCCACCGCGCAGTTATTGCCGATGAAGTAATAGCGCCCGTCGTAACTCCAATGCACCTGCGCGGCGCGCTTGAGCAGGGCCGCGATCTCATCGGGCGCCAGCGTCAGCGGCACCGACGACAGGGCACGCAATTCCACCTTGGTGTATTCGTCGACCACCTGGTTCAACGGCAGCACGAACAGCCGCGACGGATACGAGCCGGTGAGCCCACGCCAGCTGGAAATCTGCACATCGCCCACGAACGCGCGGAACGACAGCACACGGTGGTACTGCAGATCCAGCCGGCATGCTGGGCCCGGTGCGCGCCCGGGTGCACAGATCACCAGGCGCAACATGCTATGGCCCCAGCGGCTCATCGGCTGCTCGTTGCCCTCTGCAAGCAGATAGTCCACCGCGTACACGCGCGCCGGATCCAGCGACAGCAACGACATCGCACCGGCATCGTTGTCGGCCTGCAGGTACGGCAACGCAGTCTCGCAGGGCGTAGCGCCCTGCGGCGTACCCAGGCGCTGCGCAAACCAGGCCGCCAGCGCAGGGCGCCGGCAGGCGTAGTCGCCGTCCAGCACGTAATGCTCGAGATTGACCGCAACGAACTCGGCCGGGCTGCGACGTTCGTACGCGTCCGGGCTACGGTCGCTGAACCGATTTGCGCCGCGCCCTACCCGCCACGGCCGTACCTGCCAGCCGGCAAGATCGCGCAGGCGCGGATCGTGCGACAACGCGCTGTGTGCGCCGCGATCGAGCACATGCGCCAGTTCGTGTATGAGCGCAGCCATCGCCGCGCGCGTGGCAGCCGCGTTGCGATCGGAACGTGCTTCGTCTGATTGCGCGCTCCACGCCTGCAACAGCGCGCGATCGAGCAGGATGCGATTGCCGATTGCACGGCCGTGTACCTGCGCCGGCAGATCGGTGCGCCATTGCAGCTGGATCGGGGCGGTCATCCGCTGCGCCCAGCCTTGCGGCAATCGCTGCGTGACCTGCTGTACCAGCGCATTACTTGCTTCGATTTCCGCCGCTGGCAAATCCGACGGAACAACCTCGAACAACAGTTCGGCCTGCGCCGGCGGTGCGATCAAGGCGGCCAGCAGCAGCCAACCGCACCACCGGCGCAGACTCACTGGGCCAGAATGGACTGCGCCAGTTCCAGGTCGCTGGCCAGCCGCGCCGCGTCGCTACGGCTACGCAACTGCACCAACGCCGCTTCCAGACGCGCGCCGCGGATGACGCCATCGCTGGCGACAAAGCCGGCCGCATCTTCGCGGGCGTCGGCCACCACCTTGTCGTCGCCGGAACTGCTGCCGGAAGAATTGGACGAGCCAGCCGACGAGGCACCTGCCGAAGTGCCGGCCAGGCTGGATGCGAACGCTGCCAGCGGCAGCAGCGTCAAAGCGCAGAACACGAGGGAGCGCATCATGGGCTGATCGATTCCGTGTGAAGGTGCTGGAAGACTAACCGGCGGGCGTGTTGGCAGGTGCGTCATGGGTCTCGAACAGCTTGCCGGGATTCAGCAAAAGATGAGGATCGAGCACATGTTTGATGCCGCGCATCAAGGCGATTTCCTCGGCAGAGCGCGTGCTCCATAGATAGGCCTTCTTGACCAGACCGATGCCGTGTTCGGCGGAAATGCTGCCGTCGAAACGCTGCAGGGCCTGCGCCAGCAACTTGGTGACCTGATCGCAGGCCGCAACGAAATCGGCCTGGCTGGTAGCATCGGGTTTGAGCACGTTGATGTGCAGGTTGCCATCGCCGATATGCCCGAACCACACCACATCGAAGTCCGGATACGCATCGTGCAGCAACGCCTGGGTTTCGGCCAGGAACGCCGGCATCGCCGAGATGCGCACCGACACGTCGTTCTTGTACGGCGTGTAGCGCGCCAGCGCTTCGGTGATGCCTTCGCGCAGGCGCCACAGTTGGGCGGCCTGCGCATCGCTCTGGCTGATCACGCCATCGCTGACCCAGCCCTGCTCCATGCAGGTCTCGAAGGCCGCCATCGCGGCAGCTTCCTGCGCCTCGTCGCCTGCCGCGAATTCGGTGACCACGTAATACGGGTGAACCTCGGCGAACGGCGCCTGCGCGCCATGCGCAAGCACATGCTCCAGCGCGCGATCGGTAAAAAATTCGAAAGCCTCCAGGCGCAGCTGCGCGCGAAACGCGGCGAACACCTGCATCAATACGTCGAAGGACGGCAATGCCAGCAGCATCACATTGCTGGGCGGCGGCGGGTCGGTCAGCCGCAGCGTGGCCTCGACCACGATGCCCAGCGTGCCCTCGGAGCCGATCATCAGATGCCGGAAGTCGTAGCCGCTGGAATTCTTCACCAGCGCATTGTTGAGTTCCAGCAACTCGCCGCTACCGGTGACCACCTTCAACCCGGCCACCCATTCGCGCGTATTGCCGTAGCGGATCACCCGGATGCCGCCGGCATT
Organism: Xanthomonas citri pv. citri; assembly: GCF_000961215.1. Lineage (NCBI taxonomy): Bacteria > Pseudomonadati > Pseudomonadota > Gammaproteobacteria > Lysobacterales > Lysobacteraceae > Xanthomonas > Xanthomonas citri. The sequence continues at coordinate 2,131,184 of NZ_CP008998.1, read as the reverse complement.
GGTGGCGATATTGCCGCCGATCGAGCACGAGCCGCGTGCCGCAAAATCCACCGGGTACACCAGCCCCTGCTCGCGCGCGGCGTTGTGCACCGCTTCCAGCGGCATGCCGGCCTGCACAGTGAGCGTGCGATCGACTGCGTTGAAATCCAGCGGTTTGTTCAAACGCTCCAGGCTCAACACCAACTCGCCGTTGGCCGCCACTGCGCCGCCGGACAAGCCGGTGCGCCCGCCCGACGGCACCACCGCCACGGCTTGCGCGTTCGCCCAACGCACGACCGCCTGCACTTCCTCCACCGAGCCGGGCAAGGCGATCGCGAGCGGGTTCGGCGTCCAGCGGCGTGTCCAGTCGCGCCCGTAATGCTCCAGGTCGGCCGGCTCGGTCTTCAAACGCAACGCAGGCACGGCCTGTTGCAACGAAAGGATGCGGGGATCGGTCATGGCACGCGGCGCTGCGGTAGGAACCGCACAGCGTGCCAGCGCCGGCCTGCCTCGTCCAGCCGGCGCACTCCCGGCCGACGCCGCGTTGGATTCAGCTGAAACCGTTGCACCGCAAGGGCTTGGCCGGTGCGAACACTGCGTTGCGGCCACCCAATCGCGCACCCCATCTGGCATAGTTGCCGACCCGATTGCTGCATTGCGTTCCCCCATGTCGCCGAAGAAAACCTCGTTTCCCAAGCAGGACATCCGCGTGCTGTTGCTGGAAGGGATCAGCCCGACCGCCGTGGACGTGTTCCGCGCCGCCGGCTACTCGCAGATCGAACTGCACGCCAAATCGCTGCCGGAAGACGAGTTGATCGCCCGCATCGCAGACGCGCATATCGTCGGTATCCGCTCGCGCACGCAGCTGAGCGCCGACGTGCTGGCGCACGCCAAGCGCCTGATCGCAGTCGGCTGCTTCTGCATCGGCACCAACCAGGTCGACCTGGACGCGGCCGAGCTGGCTGGCATCCCGGTATTCAACGCACCCTACTCCAACACCCGCAGCGTGGCCGAACTGGTCATCGCCGAGGCGATCCTGCTATTGCGCGGCATTCCGCAGAAGAACGCGCAATGCCATCGCGGTGGCTGGTCGAAATCGGCCGCCGGCAGCCACGAAACGCGCGGCAAGGTGCTGGGCATCGTCGGCTACGGGCATATCGGCACCCAGGTCGGCGTGCTGGCCGAATCGCTGGGCATGCAGGTGATCTTCCACGATATCGAAACCAAGCTGTCGTTGGGCAATGCCCGCGCGGCGATCGATCTGGACGACCTGCTGGCACGCGCAGACGTGGTGACCTTGCACGTGCCGGAAACGCCGTCGACCAAGGACATGATCGGCGCGCCGGAGATCGCCCGCATGAAACCCGGCGCGCATCTCATCAACGCCTCGCGTGGCACCGTCATCGACATCGACGCGCTGGATGCGGCGCTCACCTCCGGCCAGATCGGCGGCGCGGCGGTGGATGTCTTCCCGATCGAGCCCAAGGGCAATGGCGATGCGTTCGAATCGCCGCTCACTGCGCACGACAACGTGATCCTGACCCCGCACGTGGGCGGCAGCACGCTGGAAGCGCAGGACAACATCGGCATCGAGGTCGCCGCCAAACTGGTGCGCTATAGCGACAACGGCAGCACCTTGTCGGCGGTGAACTTCCCGGAGGTCACCCTGCCCGAGCACGCTGAAAGCCTGCGTTTGCTGCACATCCATCGCAACGTGCCGGGCGTGCTGTCGCAGATCAACGAACTGTTTTCGCGCCATAACGTCAATATCGATGGCCAGTTCCTGCGCACCGACCCCAAGGTGGGCTACGTGGTCATCGATGTCGGCGCCAGCGAGGAACTTGCCGGCGTACTGAAGGACGAGCTGGGGCAGATCACCGGCACCTTGCGGACCCGGATCCTTTATTGAGCGGGATTGGGGAATCGGGATTCGGGATTCGGGATTCGCAACAGCGCTGCGCGGCAACCTGTGGGTTCACCGGTCCAATCACGCTGTAGGAGGTAGAACATGGGGGCCGGCTAGGTAGATCGGCGCCGGACCACCGCTTCTGCCAATCCCGAATCCCGAATCGCTAATCCCTGCTTTCCAGCCACTTCTCCGCCATCCGACGCAGCGACGGATCGAGCTCGGGCTCGGCAAGCAGCTCGGCAATCGGGCGCCATGCCAGTGCCAGCGATTCTTCGCTGACCTCGAATGCCTCGTCCGCACCGGCCACCACCACGTATCGCGCATCAAAGTGCCAATGCCCCGCCACGTCGCCGCGCGCCGGAATCCAGTGACGGTCCAGATCGAACAGCTGCCCATCGGCGAGCCGCAGGCCACCGAGCCCGGATTCCTCCTCCGCTTCGCGTAATGCCACCTGGGCCAGATCGCGGTCGCCGTCGGCATGTCCACCCAGTTGCAGCCAGCGCTGCAGCTTGCGGTGATGGGTCAGCAAGGTGCGTGTGCCGTCGGCGCTCACCACCCACGCCGAGCCGGTGAAATGACCTTCGACACGCTCGCGCACGAACGGATCGGTGGCATCGTCCAGCAGTTGCGCGAACTGCTCGGTCAGCGCGGCTTCCTCCGGCCAACGCAGGCGGTAGACCGCCAATTGCTGCTGCAGGGTTGCATCCACCATCGCTCTTTCTCGGTCGCCCGGTGCGGGCCAGGCGGGCATTATCGCCATTCATGCTGCGTACGCGCTTGTCGTGAGCGTGTAGCTTTGGCAAGGTAGGCCGCTTGCCTGTCCCATCGGGATGCGGCGCACCAATTCGTCCGGGCGCCTGCGCCTGCGCTTTGCCACTTAGGGATGTACCGAATGCTGAAGTCTCTGTTGAGGGTCAAACCGATCGAGCCCGCCGGCCACGTCGATGCGGGCGAACCGGTCGAAGGTAGCCTGCAAGGCGAAGCCACGTTGCAACGGACCCTCACAGCCAAGCACCTGATCATGCTCGGTATCGGCGCGGTGATCGGCGCCGGCATCTTCGTGCTGACCGGCCAGGCCGCGGCCAATCACGCCGGCCCGGCGGTGATGCTGTCGTTCGTGTTCGCTGGTATCGCCTGCGCCTTCGCCGGCCTGTGCTACGCCGAATTCGCCGCGATGATGCCGGTCTCCGGCAGCGCCTATTCGTATTCATACGCCACGCTCGGCGAAGGCATCGCCTGGTTCATCGGCTGGTGTCTGGTGCTGGAATACCTGTTCGCCGGCTCCAGCGTTGCGGTCGGCTGGTCTGCCTACCTGATCAGCTTCATCACCGGGACCCTGGGGTTGCCGTTCCCCGCAGAGTTGGCGGGTGCGCCGCTGGCCTGGGACGGCCACGGCTTTGTCAGCTCCGGCAACCTGGTCAACCTGCCGGCCGTGCTGATCGTCGCCGCAGTGAGCATCCTGTGCTACGTCGGCGTCACTCAGTCGGCGTTCGCCAACGCGATCGTGGTTGCGATCAAGGTCGTGGTGATCTGCCTGTTCGTGGGTTTCGGCATTGCCTATATCGACCCGGCGAACTGGCACCCCTTCATCCCGGAAAATACCGGCCCTGGCCAGTTCGGCTGGGACGGGGTGTTTCGCGCCGCGTCCATCGTGTTCTTCTCCTACATCGGCTTCGACGCGGTTTCCACCTCGGCCGGCGAGACCAAGGACCCGCAGAAGAACATGCCGATCGGCATCCTGGTGTCGCTGGCGATCTGCACCATCATCTACATCATCGTCTGCGCAGTGCTGACCGGCCTGCTGCCCTACACCCAGCTCGGCACCGCCAAGCCGGTGGCCACCGCGCTGGAAGCCCATCCGCAACTGACCTGGCTCAAGACCGCGGTGGAAATCGGTGCCATCGCCGGCCTGTCATCGGTGGTGCTGGTGATGCTGATGGCACAGCCGCGCATCTTCTACACCATGGCCAAGGATGGGCTGATGCCCAAGCTGTTCGGCAAGGTGCACCCGAAATTCCGCACGCCTTACGTCGGCACGCTCTTCGTGGGCGTGGTCGCCGCGCTGCTGGCCGGGGTCATCCCGTTGAACGTGCTGGGCGAACTCGTCTCGATGGGTACCCTGCTCGCCTTCGCCACGGTCTGCGCTGGCGTGCTGGTGCTGCGCTTCACCAAGCCCGACCTGGCGCGCCCGTTCCGGGTGCCGCTGGCGATGGTGATCTGCCCGCTGGGCGCGTTGGCCTGTCTGTTCCTGTTCTTCCAGGCCTTCCAGGAACACTGGAAGGTGTTCGTGGGCTGGACCGTGATTGGCCTGGCGATCTACTTCGGCTACGGCATCCACCACAGTCGCCTCGCGAAACGGGCCTAACCTTCTCTCAAGACCGGCGCGCGACGCCGGTCTTCTTGTTCAATGATCGCGCGTAGCGCCAAGCCGGAACCGCTTCATGTTCAAACAACTTTGGGCCACCAAACACCCGCACGCCAGCCATGAGGCGGCCGATGGGCTGGGCCTGCAACGCGCGCTTGGCCCCTGGGGGCTGACCGCCCTGGGGATTGGGGCGGTGATCGGCGGCGGCATCTTCGTCATCACCGGCCAAGCGGCGGCCGACCATGCCGGCCCGGCGATCATGCTCTCGTTCGTGCTCGCAGCGGTGTGCTGTGCGTTCTGTGCGATGGCCTACGCCGAATTCGCTGCGATGGTGCCGGTCTCCGGCAGCGCCTACACCTACACCTACGCCACCTTCGGCGAGTTGGCCGCGTGGTTCATCGGCTGGATGCTGGTGCTGGAATACGGCGTGTCCGCCTCGGCAGTGGCGGTCAGCTGGACCGGCTACTTCTTGAGCCTGCTCGAGCATTTCGACATCCATCTGCCGGCCGCATTCGTCAGCGCGCCGCTGGACGGCAAATTGCAACCCACCGGGGCGATCGCCAACCTGCCGGCGGCCGGCATCGTGCTGCTGCTGACCTGGCTGTGCTATGTCGGCATCCGCAAGTCGTCGGCAATGAACATGGCCATGGTGATCCTCAAGACCGGCCTGATCCTGCTGGTGATCGCGGTGGGCTGGAAATACGTGGACACCTCCAACTGGCACCCGTTCATTCCGGCCAACGAAGGCCCGGGCAAATACGGCATGGAAGGCGTGCTGCGCGGCGCAGCGATGGTGTTCTTCGCCTATATCGGCTTCGAAGCGGTGTCGGTGGCAGCGCAGGAATCGCATCGCCCGCAACGCGACCTGCCGATCGGCATGATCCTGTCGCTGGTGATCTGCACCGTGCTCTACATCGCCATGGCGGCGGTCATGACCGGCTTGGTGCCGTACACCTTGCTCGGCACCGACGAGCCGGTGGTGACCGCGGTGGCAGCGCATCCGCAGCTGGCCTGGTTGCGCGTGGTCGTGGAAGTGGGCGCGTTGATCGGGCTGTCGTCGGTGGTGCTGGTGATGATCATCGGGCAGCCGCGCATCTTCATGATCATTGCGCGCGATGGCCTGCTGCCCTCGATCTTCACCCGCATCCATCCCAAGTACCGCACCCCGCATGTCAATACCGTCATCACCGGTGTCGGCATCGCGCTGCTGGCAGCGGTGTTCCCGCTGGATGTGCTGGGCGAACTGACGTCGATGGGCACGCTGATCGCCTTCGCGGCGGTCTGCGCCGGCGTGCTGATCCTGCGTCGCACGCACCCGGAACTGCCGCGTCCGTTCCGCATGCCGGCCGCCTGGCTGATCTGCACCGCCGGCGTGTTGAGCTGCCTTGCGCTGCTGTCGGCAATGACGCTGCACAACTGGATGCTGATGGGCCTGTGGACGCTGGTCGGGCTGGTGATCTACTTCGGCTACGGGTATCGCCACAGCCGTCTGCGCGACGGCCGCTGAGCCCACGCATGATCCGGCGTCGGGCGCGGCAGGACGACGCCTGCTGCGCTGCACCTGCCCATGCACCGGGGGCGCAGTAGAATAGGTCCATGAATGCGACCACTGCCCCCCTGCCCTATAGCGCCGCGCGTCTGCACGAGCTGGCGCATCTGCTGATCGCCAATATCCGCGAGCTGGCCCATGCCGGCTGGACACCCGCGACCAGCAGCAATTTCTCCCACCGTCTGGACGAACAGCACGCGGCCATCACCGTCTCCGGCCGCGACAAGGGTCGCCTGGTCGAAGAAGACATCATGGTGGTGGACTTCGATGGCCTGGCCGTCGGCCGCCCGTTGCGCCCGTCTGCCGAAACCCTGCTGCACACCCAGCTGTATCGCCGTTTCCCGGAGATCGGTTGCGTACTGCACACGCACTCGCCGATGCAGACGATTGCCTCCCGCCTGTATGCAGGCAGCGGCGTGATTCGGCTGGAAGGCTATGAACTGCTCAAGGCCTTCGATGGCAACACCACCCACGAAACCGCGATGGAAGTGCCGGTGTTCGCCAATACCCAGGACATGCAGGTGCTGGCCGCGCAGGTCGATGCCTTGCTGGACAAACAGAGCATGTGGGGGTATCTCATCGAAGGACACGGCCTGTATGCCTGGGGCCGCAACATGGCCGAGGCACGTCGTCATCTGGAAGCGTTCGAATTCCTGCTGCATTGCGAACTCGAACTGCTGAAACTGCGCGGCACGCGCTGAGTAATGCCCGCCCCCCCATTCGTAGCCAGACCGCCATGAGCCGACTGCGTATCTTTGCCGACACCAATCCCGCCACACCCGAGTTCGATAGCCGCGACGGCGATGCGATCGCCGCCGAGCTGGTCAAGATCGGCGTGACCTTCGAACGCTGGCATGCCAGCGCGCCGGTCGAACCGGGCGCAACGCCCGAGCAGGTGATGGATGCCTACCGCGCCGATATCGACCGCATCAGTGCCGAGCGCGGCTTCAAGACCGTGGACGTGGTCAGCATCGCGCCGGACAACCCCAAGCGCGAAGAAATGCGCGCCAAGTTTCTGGACGAACACTTCCACAAGGAAGACGAAGTGCGGTTTTTCGTCGCCGGCTCGGGCCTGTTCACGCTGCACGTCGATGCCAAGGTTTACGAGATCGAATGCGTCAAGGACGACCTGATTGCCGTGCCCGACGGCACCCTGCACTGGTTCGACATGGGACCGGAACCGCACTTCGTGGCGATCCGCTTCTTCACCGAGCCGGACGGCTGGGTCGGGCACTTCACCGGCACCGAAATCGCCAAACAATTCCCCCGCTACGCCCCCAAGAAACCTCACAAGGCCAGCTGACGATGACACGACCGCAAGCGATCCTCACCGATATCGAAGGTACGACCAGCAGCATTTCGTTCGTCAAGGACGTCTTGTTCCCGTATGCGCGCCGTGCAATGCCGGCCTACGTGCGCGACCACGGCAATCATCCGCAGGTGCGCCATTGGCTCAACCAGGTGGCCGATGAAATCGGCGAGGACGTGCCGGACGAGGTGCTGATCACCACGCTGCAGACCTGGATCGACGAGGACCGCAAGCACACCGCGCTCAAGGCCTTGCAGGGCCTGATCTGGGGCGACGGCTACAAGACGGCCGACTTCACTGCGCATATCTACGCCGATGCCGCGATCCAGCTCAAAGCCTGGCACGCAGCGGGCATCCCGCTGTATGTGTATTCGTCCGGCTCGGTGCCGGCGCAAAAATTGTTCTTCGCGCACAGCGACGCGGGCGACCTGAGCGGACTGATCACCGACTGGTTCGATACCGAAGTCGGCCCCAAGCGCGAAAGCGCCAGCTACCGCCGCATCGCCGAGCGCATTGGCGTGCCGGGGCCGGAGATCCTGTTTCTGTCGGATGTGATCGAAGAGCTCGATGCCGCCAAGCGTGCCGGCATGCGCACCGCGCTGCTGGATCGCCTGGACGACTACCCCACGCCGCGTTCGGCCGACGAGGTCGGCAGCCACCAGCGCGTGGAGAGTTTCAGCCAGCTGGTGCTGTAAGCACGATCTGCAAGCCGATTGCGCTCCTGGCCGTTTGAGCGCGATCGGGCGTTGGCGCTGCGCAGGCCGCTGAGATGTTCCAGCTGCTATGCGCCGCATGCATGCATCTCTGTCGGGGTGATGGTCTGCGCTGCGGGCATCGTGCTCCGCCGCTCCACCCTGTCTTCTCTGGACCTCGGCGCGCCATGTCGCTGCATTCCCCTTTCGCACCACATGCAGTATGGCGTCGACTTTCCACGCTGATCGTCGTGGTGGCTTTGATGGCCGGCTGCCATCCGGACGCTGGTGCGGCGTTACAGGCTCAGCCTGCCGAGAATCACGATGAGGCCGATCCGGTCGATCAGGCCGCCTTGGCGCAAGCGCTGAAAGCGTTGCAACCGCAGCGCCCAGGCGTCACCGATCTGTACGTGGTCGGTTTTGCCGGCGATGCCAGCGACGATGTCTTCCGCAACGAGACGCTCTACCTCAAGCAGCTGTTCGAGCAACGCTTCGATGCGCGCGGGCGCGTGGTCACGCTGGTCAACAACCCGGACAACCTGGGCGAACATCCCTACGCCCCACTGGCGACCTACGACAATCTCTACGACACGCTTGCCGCGATCGGCAAGCATATGGATCGCAAGGAAGACGCACTGCTGCTGTTCGTCACCACCCACGGTACCGAAGACCACAGCCTGTACGTGCAGGTGGACGACAAGGAAGAGGATTTCATCAGCCCGCAGGATCTGCGCAAGGCGCTGGACGAAGCCGGCATCGACAATCGCGTCATCGTGCTGTCGGCCTGCTATTCGGGAGGTTTCATTCCCGCACTGCGTTCGCCGCAAACGCTGATCCTCACCGCTGCGCGCGCCGACCGGCCCTCGTTCGGTTGCGGCAATACCTCCAACGCCACTTATTTCGGGCAAGCTTGGTTGATCGATGCGATGAACCAGAGCGACGACCCATTGGCCGCATTCGACATCGCCAAAGCCGCCATCACCGCACGCGAAAAGCAGGAAGGCGAGCAGCCCTCGTTGCCGCAGCAGTCGTTGGGCAAGCGCATCGCGCCGGTGCTGGCGCGCTGGCGTGCCGGCGTGCATCTCGGTCCGGCAGTGGCGTATCCGTATCCGCCAGTGGACATGGAGACCGAGTCGGACCAGGGCGTCGAGTCAACCGACTCACCGGACGATGCGCCCGTGGACGCCGCGCCTGGTTCGAAGGCCCCGGCACTCGCGAACCCGCCAACCACGCCGCCAACTGCACCTGCAGCATCCAAGCGATAACCACGACGATTTCTGAGACTAATTCTCATTTCGGCAGCACTGACCGGGCATCGCTACACTCGCCCAGCCAGCCAGCAACCGCCAGCCAGCACCGATCTTCGCCAGCGCGCCAACGCCTGCCAGCCCGGATCCCAACACGCCTCCCTTGTGGAGGCGTTTGTGTTGGTGGCGATCAGGGAGGCTGCGTCGCAGCTGACGCATGCTTCAACGTCGCGATGTCGCAGCCGCGCTTGTGTCCATGCTGGATCACGCAGACACAGCGCCCTGTCGCTGCATCAAGAGCAAGGTAACAAGCAACCGTTTGGTGCGATTGGATGCTTGGCGCGAGGTGCCGCAGGATTGGGTGATGTCAGGCATTGCGCGTCCCCTCATCCACCCTTCTGAGCGCCTTCTGCCTGTGGGGGAAGGGCATTAGGCGACTGTCACTGCAAGCCGTCTTACGGCTCAGCGGCTTGCAGGCGGTACACCGTGCTCGCGCTGTATTGCCCAGTGGGCAGGGTCGCGCGCACCTGGACGGTGTGTTCGCCCACCGCCAGCGTGGTCGGCAATGCGCCGCGCCAGAGATGCGTGGACGGCGTGGCCTCCGGCGAGCGGTCGTAACCGCGCAACGCGTCCGCCGCATCGTCGCGCACATTCTCTGCCAGCACGCGCGGATCGCCACGCTCTACCCGCTTCATCGGCTGCCATGCGCCGTTATCGATGCGCATCTCGACCACGGTGTCGTCCTGGCCCATGAAGACGTTGGCGTAGATGCCCCACGCCGCATACGCGCCCTTGCGCAGTACCTTGGGCGCGTGCAGCAGCAATTGCGCATCGTCGGCCGCGCGCGCGGCGTGATAAGCCAGCGTGTAGTTGCCGCTGGGGGCAACCTGCAGCACCGCATAGCCATTGGGAGTGCCATCGCTCATCGTCGCATCGGGAATGCCGTCGGCATCCTTGGCGCCCGACCAGAACGCACCGCAGGCAGCGCCGACGTTGTACTCGTGCAGCGGGCGTGCACCTTGCCAGCCTTCGTCCGCACCGTGATCCACCTGGCGCTGGGTGTGGCTATGGCCGCTGAGCACCAATACATGCGGAAACTCTTTCAACAATGCGAACAGGCGACGGCGATCGGCATGCCGGAAGGTTTCCTGTCCCGGCACTGCATCGAACAGGTGGATGTGCATGCCCAGCACCAATAGCCTGTCGCGTGGCAGCTGCGCCAGGTAATTCTGCAGGAACGCGAATTGATCTTCGCGCAGGCCACCGATGTAGGCCTGCTTGCCGCCCGGCGTGTAGATCACATCGTCCAGGAACACGAAGCTGGCATTGGCCTCTTCCACCGCATAGGTGTCCGGACCGTAGACCGCATGCCAACTGTCGAGCGACTGCGCATCGTCGTGCGCGTCCAGGTTGAGATCGTGGTTGCCCGGCACGTGGAACCACGGCACGCTCAGCTGCGTGGTGACCTTGTTCAAAGCCGGATACAAGCTTAGATCGTCGCTGACGATATCTCCCAGCGTGGTGCCCAGCCTGGCGGTGGTCTTGCCGATGATCGGTTGCACGATGTCGCGCTGGTAGTAGCCAACGTCGGCAAGGCTGGCGGTCTGGCTGTCGGCAAACACCAGCATCTGGAAACCATCGGCCGCGGTGTTTGCGCGTGGCGTCAGCGCGAAATCCCAGTTGCGCGTGTTGCGGCCGGTCGCGGCGACACCGCTGTACCGATGCTTGGCAGAACCACGCGGTGCGTAGTGGCGCCAGAATGCAGGCAGACCGTCGGCGGCGGGCAAAAAGCGGCGGTCGCCCGGCTTGATCACGAAGACCGTCTGCCCGTCGCGCACCGGCAGGCGGTAGCGCCCCTGTGCGTCGGTACGTACGATTTGATCGCCATTGGAAACCGCCACATCGGCGACGCCCGGCTCATCCGCGCTGCGGCCGGCGCGCCCGTCGCGTTCTTCATAGACGATGCCATCGACCGTGGTGCCGCGCGCGTAAGCGCTTGCTGCGAGCAAGCCGATGGCCAACAAAGCGAAGCGAGGTTGCATGCGTTTTCCCGCGCGAAGATCAGCGGAAATTGTACATGCCATCGCCAGGCGCACAGCGCGAAGGACACGCCGACACCTACCCTGTAGGAGCGCACCCGGGCGCGATGGGCGTTACCGATAACGCGCCGCGCCCGGGTGCGCTCCTACGCGACCGCGTTATTGATGCCGCGACTCCAGCAACGCCGCCGCATCGCCAAGCCCCAGCCCACGTGCGCGCAGCAGCACGATCAGGTGATACAGCAGATCGGCCGATTCGCCGAGCAACGCGTCATCGTCCTGCACCACACCGGCCAGCGCGGTTTCAACGCCCTCCTCGCCTACCTTCTGCGCGATGCGACGGATGCCTTGCTCGAACAGCTTGGTGGTGTAGCTACCGTGCGGGCGTTCGCGCTCGCGCTCGGCCACCAGCGCATCCAGGCTGCCCAGAAACTGCCCGGGCGCAGACGGGAAGCAACTGGTGCGGCCCAGGTGACAGGTCGGGCCATGCGGGCGCGCCTGCACCAGCAATGTGTCGGCATCGCAGTCGGTCTGGATCGACACCACGCGCAACACGTTCCCCGAGCTCTCGCCCTTGGTCCACAAGCGCTGCTTGCTGCGGCTGAAGAAGGTGACTTCACCACGCTGCTGGGTCACGGCCAACGCTTGGGCATTCATGTAGCCCAGCATCAGCACGCGCAGGTTGTCGGCGTCCTGCACGATCACCGGCAACAGGCCCTCGCCCTTGTTCCAATCCAGCGTTGCGAGCGGGTCGCCCGTCGCCACTTCGTTACTGCCCATCGCGTACCTCGATCTGTTGCGCGCGCAAGAATTGCTTGAGTTCCGGAATCGGAATCGCACCACTGTGAAATACGCTGGCCGCCAGTGCGCCATCCACATCGGCCTGGTCGAACACATCGGCGAAGTGCTGCATGTCGCCTGCACCGCCGGAGGCGATCAGCGGCACGCGGCATAACGCGCGCACCTGCCGCAACTGGGCGATGTCGTAGCCGCGACGCACGCCGTCGTTGTCCATGCAATTGAGCACCATTTCCCCTGCGCCCAGCCGCTGCGCTTCGGCCACCCAATCCAGCGTGCGCATCGGCAACGCCTGGGTCTTGCTCGGATCGCCGGTGTAGCGGCGCACGCGCCACTGACCATCTTCCTCACGAATCGAGTCGATGCCGACCACGACACATTGCACGCCAAAGGCATCGGCCAGCTCGGAAATCAATTGCGGGCGGCCAAGCGCGGGCGAGTTGATCGATATCTTGTCGGCACCGGCGTGCAGCACCGCGCGCGCTGTTTCCACATCGCCAATACCGCCGGCCACGCAGAACGGAATATCGATCAGCCGCGCCACCCGCTCGACCCAGGTGTAGTCGACCGAGCGTCCTTCCGGGCTGGCACCGATGTCGTAGAACACCAGCTCGTCGGCGCCCTGCGCGCGGTAGCGCAATGCCAGTTCGACGATGTCGCCCATGTCGATGTGATCGCGGAACTTGACGCCCTTGACCACGCGCCCATCGCGCACGTCCAGGCACGGAATGATGCGACGGCTCAGCATGCCAGTGCCTCGTCGAGATTCAGATGCCCTTCGAGCAAGGCCTTGCCCAGCACGATGCCGGCGCAGCCCGCGGCCTTGGCAGCTGCGACATCGGCCAGATTGCGCGCGCCCCCGGAGACCTGCACCTGCAACTGCGGCGTCAGCGCGCGCAAATGCCCGTACAGCGCCATGTTGGGGCCGGACAGCATGCCGTCGCGGGCAATGTCGGTACACAGCAAATGCTGCAGCCCGGCTCGCGCGTAGCGCACGGCCAATTGATCCAGCGTGGCGTCTGCAGCTTCGGTCCAGCCGTGCACCGGCAACTGCCAGATGCCATCGGCGTCCTGGCGCGTGTCCAGCGCAATCGTCAGGCGATCGGCGCCGAATTCCTGCAGCCAGCCAACCACCATCTCGCTATTGCGCACTGCCAATGAGCCGATCACCACGCGTGCGGCGCCTGCGTCGAGGATGCGCGCCACATCCTCGCGCGAGCGCACACCGCCGCCGGTCTGCACGCGCAAGCCGGTGGCTCGCGCAATCTCGCCGAGTGTGCCGGCCAGGGTGTAGCCGCCCGCCTTGGCCGCATCCAGATCGACCAGATGCATCCACTGCGCACCGGCATCGGCGAATGCCTGCGCACGCGGCAGCACGTCGTCGCCGTACTGCGTTTCGCGCGCGTAATCGCCTTGCAGCAGGCGCACCACGCGAGCGTTGCGGATATCCAGCGCCGGGTAAACGGTGAAACTCATGGGAAGCTCATCTCAAGAAAATTGCGCAGGATGCGTGCACCGGTCTCGGCCGAACGCTCAGGGTGGAATTGCGCGCCGCAGCGCAGCCCGTTCTGCACCACGGCGGTGAACAACCCGCCGTGATCGCAGGCGGCCACGGTGTCGGCCGTCACCGGCGCCGCGTAACCATGTACGAAATACGCACTGGCGCGCTCGGGCAGACCGGCCAGCAACGCGGAGTCGCGCATCGGCACCAGCTGGTTCCAGCCCATGTGCGGAATGCGAATGCCAAGCGCAGGCGTCATGTGCCGCACGATGCCCGGCAGCAGACCCAGGCACTCGACATCGCCTTCTTCGGAATGTTCGAACAGCAACTGCATGCCCAGACAGATGCCGATCAACGGCACCTGCAGTTCCCGCAACGGCTCGACCAAGCCCTGCGCGCGCAGACGCGACATCGCCTCTGGCGCCGCCCCGACGCCGGGCAGGATCACCCGCTGCGCGCCCTGCAGGCCAGCCGCATCGCGCACCAAGCGTGCGTCGACGCCCAAGCGCTCCAATGCATAGCGCACCGAGCCCAGGTTGGCGCCACCGGCATCGATCAGCGCAACGTCGGTCATAGCGTGCCCTTGGTGGTCGGCAACGCGGTGCCCTCACGGCGAATCGCCTGACGCAATGCCCGCGCCAAGGCCTTGAAGCAGGCTTCCACCTTGTGGTGATCGTTCTCGCCACGCACGGTCAGATGCAGATTCAAGCCGGACGCATCGCAGATCGAACGGAAGAAATGCGGCACCAGTTCGGTGGGCATGTCGCCGACGCGCTCGCGCTTGAATTCGCCCTCGAAGACGAAATACGGGCGGCCACTGAAATCCAGCGCCGCACTTGCGATGGTTTCGTCCATCGGCAACGTGAAGCCGTGCTGCGGCGTGTCGCCAGCGACACGCCAGGGGCTGCTTTCCGGATCGAAGCCGTAACGGCCGATGCCGCGTTTATCGCCCAGCGCTTCACGCAGCGCTTGGCCCAGCGCAAGGCCGGTGTCTTCGATGGTGTGGTGCTCATCGATATGCAGATCGCCTTCGGCACGGATCTCCAGCGCAAAACCGCCATGCTTGCCGATCTGTTCCAGCATGTGGTCGAAGAACGGCAGACCGGTGGCAGTCTTCGGCTCGGCGACACGATCCAGATCCAGTTCGACGCGGATCCTGGTTTCCTTGGTATTGCGCTGGACCAGCGCACGGCGTGGCGCATCGGCCAGCTCGTGGGCGATGCCGGACCAGTCCCACTCGCCGCCGAACTCATCGGTGCGCAGCTGAAACCCGCGGATATTCAGATTCTGCGCGAACTGGATGTCGGTGATGCGGTCGCCCACCATCGCCGAGCGTGCCCAGTCGATGGTGCGGTCCTGCAGATACGGCACCATCAGGCCGATACCGGGCTTGCGCGTGGGCGCATTGTCGGCAGGCCAGCTGCAATCGATCAGCACTTCGCGAAATTCGATGCCCTGGCTGGCGAAGATCTGCAGCATCAGATTGTTCGGGCCGTCGAAGGACGCGCGTGGGTAGCTCTCGCTGCCCAACCCATCCTGGTTGCTGACGATGACGAACTGATAGCCGGCATCGCGCAGCTTGAGCATCGCCGGAATCACGTGATCGACCAAGCGCAATTTTTCGTAGGCGTCGATCTGGTAATCGGCCGGCTCGACGATCAGCGTGCCGTCGCGGTCGACAAAAAGAATCGGGGTCATGCGGCGGCCTCCTGCGTGCGTTGCAGCGCGCTCAGCACGCGCTGGTTCTGTTCGTTCGTGCCCAGCGTGATCCGCAACGCGTCGGCCAGGCGCGGCACTGCGCGTTGATCGCGCACCACCACCCCGGCCTCCAGGAGCGCCTGGAATGCGCCTTCGGCATCGTCGAAACGCACCAGCAGGAAGTTGCCTTGCGAGGGATAGACCTGACGTACGCCAGGCAGCTGCACCAACGCCTTGTGCATACGTTCGCGTTCGCTACGCACCTCGGCGATGCGGCGGCGGGTAACCTCCAGCGCTGGCGCAGACAAAGCCTGCTCGGCCATGGCTGCACATGGTGTGGGCACCGGGTACGGCGCCTGGCAGCGGCGCAGCAAGGCGATCAACTCGGCATTGGCGATCAGCGTGCCGATACGTGCCGCCGCCAATGCATGCGCTTTGGAAAGCGTGCGCAACACGGCGAGATTGTCGTAACGCCCGAGCAGGCCGACCGCCGAAGGCACATCGGAAAATTCGCCGTAGGCCTCGTCCACCACCACCAGCGCCTTGCCTTGCAAGGCCTGCAGCGCTTGTTCGATCTGGTCCAGCGCGATGGCCGAACCAGCAGGATTGGACGGCGAACACAGGAACACCAACTTCGCGTTCGAAGACAATGCCATTGCCACGATCGCCGGGATATCCGCATGGAAACCGTCGGGCCCGTCGACCAGCGGCACGTCCACCAGCGGCGCGTTCTGCAGCCGTGCGCACACGGCGTACATGCCGAACACCGGCGGCGTGACCAGCACCGCATCGCGCTCTGGCACGCACAGGCCACGTACCAGCAGATCGATCGCCTCGTCGCTGCCGCGGCCGATCAACAGCTGCTCCGGTGCGCAACCGTACAGCGCCGCAAGCGCGCTGCGCAGGCCCTTGGGTTGCGGGTCGGGATAGCGCCGTGTGCTGGCGTCGGGATCGGCGGGATTGGCCCAGGCAGACTCGTTGGCGTTGAGCCACACATCGCCCTGCAACGCGCTGGTGCGCGCCGACGAATAGCCCGCGAATGCACGCAGGTCTTCGCGTACCAGATCCAGAATCGACGACGCGCTCATGCCGCCACTCCCATGCGTAGCGCCACCGCGTTGGCATGCGCATCCAGCCCCTCGGCCCGCGCGAGGACCAAAGCGCATGCGCCGATACCGTCGATGCCGGCCTTGCTGGCTGCCTGCACGCTGACCATGTTCTGGAAGCTGGCCACGCTCACGCCGCTGTAGGCGCGCGCCGCACCGCTGGTCGGCAATACATGATTGGTGCCGCTGCAGTAGTCGCCAAGCGCTTCGGGCGTGTAATCGCCGAGAAACACCGATCCGGCCGCTTCGACTTGCGCCAACCATCCGCGCGGTTCGCGCAGCGCAAGAATCAGATGTTCCGGCGCATAGCGATTACTGATCGCAAACGCCTCATCCAGCGTCTGCACCTTGATCAGCCGCGATTGCGCCAGCGCCTGGCGCGCAATGTCGGCACGCGACAGTTGCGCCAGCTGAACTTCCAGCTGCGCTCGCACCGCACCGATCAACGCGTCGCTGTCGGAGAGCAACAGCACCTGCGAATCGGGCCCGTGTTCGGCCTGCGACAATAGGTCAGCAGCCACGAACGCCGGTTGCGCGCCCGCATCGGCGATCACCAAGACTTCCGAGGGGCCGGCCGGCATGTCGATCGCCGCCGCACCGGACTGGGCCACCTGCTGCTTGGCTTCGGTGACATAGCTGTTGCCCGGGCCGAACAGCTTGTCGCAGCTGGGCAGCGATTCGGTGCCATACGCCATCGCCGCGATCGCCTGCGCACCGCCGAGCTTGAACACGCGGCGCACGCCGGTGAGCCGCGCGGCCACCAGCACCGCCGGGTCCACGCTGCCGTCCTTGCGCGGCGGCGTGCACAACACCACCTCGCGGCATCCGGCCAGACGCGCAGGCACGCCGAGCATCAATGCCGTCGACGGCAACGGCGCGCTGCCGGCCGGCACGTATAAACCGACACGACCGATCGGACGCACGATCTTTTCGCACACCACACCGGGCGCGGTTTCCACCGCATAGCCCCCGCTCATACCGGCGCGGTGGAAGGTGTCGATGCGTGCAACCGCATCCTGCATGGCCTGGCGCAGCTCCGGTGGGACGGCCGCTTCGGCGGCGGCGAATTCGGCTTCGCTCACTGCGAAGCTGTCCAGCGACACGCCATCGAAATGCGCGGTGATCTCGCGCAATGCGGCATCGCCGCGCGTGCGTACGTCGGCAATCAACGCGGCGACCGCATCGCGCGTTCGTGCGGCCACGGTCTGCACCGGGCGGGTCAATGCGTCGGTCTGTGCGGCACCGTCGAGTTGGGACCAATCGAGAATCTTCATGCCAGCGAGCGCTCCACCGTCAACACCATCAAGCCTTGCGCACCTGCGCGTTCGAGTTCTTCCAGGCGCTGCCAGGTCACCGCGCCGTGGCACATGGTCTGCAAGCGCAGCGCGCCGTTGCCATCGTCGGGCAACTGCACCAGCGGATCAGCATCGGGCAGCAGGCGGCGCAACGCATCGACCTTGGTCTGTTCGGCACGGAACATCAGCAGCTTGCTGTCGCGCAGCTTGAGCACGCCGTCCATGCGCCGCAACAGCATTGCCAGCAGGCCGGCACGCGCATCGGCAGGTTCGCGCACCGCGCCGGCCAGCACCGCTTCGCTTTCCATCACCAGTTCGACCGGCTTGAGCTGGTTGGCGGCCAGGGTGGCGCCGCTGGAGACCAGATCGCAGATCAGATCGGCAGTGCCCAGGCGCGGCGCGATTTCCACCGAACCGGACAACTCCACCACCGTCGCTTCGATGCCCTGCCGCTCCAGCCAATCGGCCAGGATCGCCGGGTAGCTGGTGGCGATACGCTTGCCCGCCAGTTGCGCCACGCCGTGCCAGTCCCATTCTTCCGGCACGGCGAGCATCAGGCGGCACTGGCCGAAGCCGACCCCACGTACCGCGTGATAGGCGGCCGGCAAGCCATGACGGCGGCGCTCGGCGGCCTGCTCTTCCAGCTCGTTCTGGCCGACAATGCCCAAGTCGCAGACGCCATCGGCGATCAGGCCGGGGATATCGTCGTCGCGCACCAGCAGCAGGTCCACCGGCAACGACTCGCCGTAGCAGAACAGCTTGTCGCGGCTCTGCCGCCAGCTCAGCCCGCAGGCGGCCAGCAGGCTGCGCGCCGGCTCGGCCAGGCGGCCGCTCTTCTGGATGGCGATACGCAACCGGTCACGTGCCGGCGCTGCCGTGGAAGCACTCATCTTGTTCTCTCAGTGGGAGTCGTCGGGGCGCGACGACTGCTCGCGCAGGGCCGCGGCATAGCCGCCGGCACCGTGGTCCAGGGTGCGCGCAACGCGCCCGATGGTGGTCACGCTGACCTGGGTCAGCTCGTGGATTTCGCGATACGGCACGCCCTTGACCAGCAGCGGCACCACCCGCCAGCGGTCGGCCATGGCTTCCAGCTCGGCGGGCGTGCATAGGTCACGCAGAAACGCTTCGACAGCCTCGGGCTCGCGCAGGCATGCCAGTGCGTCGGCCAGCATCGTCAGCGAGGCGGCAACGTCGGTATTTTCGCGGGGGGCAGGTCGTTGTTTCATTGCGTTAATGTAATAGCGTGTTAGTACATTAACGCAAACACCGACTTTGGGGCAAGTCGACCGCATCGAAGCGTTCATGGAGGAACTGCTCGCGCACCTGCCCATTACGAAAACGCCCACTGACATCCGGATGTCAGTGGGCGCGTTCTGCGCGACGGCGCGTAGTTGGCCGGCGAAATGGTCACCAGACCCGTGAAATCTTCAAATTGACAGGATCAGTCGCCCTGGACGCTGCCAGCCACCAGCATCGCCCTGGCCTGCTCCAGCTCCACCTGCAAGGTGCTGGCCAGCTCATCGCGGGCCACATCGAACTGCTGCTCGCGCACCAGGTCTTTCACTGCCACCACGCCGCGGGCCAGTTCGTCGTCGCCGGCCAGCACCACGAAGCGGATGCCGGCACGAGCCGCATACTGGAACTGCTTGCCGATTTTCTTCGGCTCCATCTGCACTTCGGTGTTGATGCCGCCGATGCGCAGCCGGCGCGCGATATCCAGCGCGTCGTCCAGGCGGGTCTCGTCCATCAGCGCCACCATCGCCTGCACGCTGCTTTCGGCGATACCCTGGATCAGGCCGGCCTCGCGCAGCTGCCAGAACAGGCGGGTCAGGCCGATCGAGATGCCCACGCCGGGCAATTTGGACTTGGTGTAGTGGCTGGCCAGGCTGTCGTAACGGCCGCCCGAGCAGATCGAGCCGATCTGCGGGTGGTCGGTCAGGGTGGTTTCGTAGACGGTGCCGGTGTAGTAGTCCAGCCCGCGCGCGATCGAGAAGTTCAGGCAGTACGCGCTCTCCGGCACGCCCAGCGCCTTGACCAGCTCCAGCACTTCGCGCAACTCGGCGATGCCTTCGCCCAGCGTCGCGCTGGCCCCGACCGAGCCTTCCAGCGCCTGCAACTGCGCCAGCGCATCGGCATGCCCGTTGGAGCGCACCGCCACGAAGGCGAGAATCCTGGCGACCTGCTCGGCAGGAATGCCAAAGCCCTCGCCCACCAGTGTGTCGCGCACGTAATCGGCGCCACGCTTGTCGATCTTGTCGACCTCGCGCAGCACCGCCAGCTGCAACTCGCCTTCGGCCACGCCCAGGCTTTCGAAGAAGCCGCGCAGCAGCTTGCGATTGTTCAACTGCACCTTGAAGTCGCCGATGCCCAGCTCGGCAAACACCGCATGGATCACCGCCAGCACTTCGGCGTCGTAGCGGATGCTCAGCGCATCCTTGCCGATGACGTCGATGTCGCACTGGTAGAACTCGCGGAATCGCCCACGCTGTGCGCGCTCGCCGCGATACACGCGCTGCATCTGGTAGCGCCGGAACGGGAAGCTCAAGTCATGCTCGTGCTCGGCGACGTAGCGTGCCAGCGGCACGGTCAGGTCGAAGCGCAGCGCAAGCTCCGGCAAGCCGCCGTTCTCGGCGCCCTCATCGGCCGCAGCGGCGGCATTGGCCAGCGCGCCGGTGGACTGCACGAAATACACCTGGCGCTCGGTTTCGCCGCCGGATTTGGTCAGCAGTACATCGGACAGCTCGAACACCGGCGTTTCGACCGGCAGGAACCCGAACCGCTCGTAGTTGCGGCGGATGACGTCCAGCATGCGCTGGAACGCGATCTGCTCGCGCGGCAGCAATTCCATGATGCCGGGCGGCGTACGGGGCTTGATCACGAGCGAAACTCCTGCAGGACAATGTGGCGAACGCACAATTCTAACGGCTGGGCGGCCGCGCTGACCGCATGGCGTATCATTCAATGCGTCCCAGCAGTGCGTGGCCCATGTACCGGCAGCTTTCCGACCCCAGCGCGACCTGCCCGGCGCCCAGCGCGGCATCCGCCAGCGGCACGCCCACCTCAGATTGCGCCCTTTGCGCCGTGCGCGGCCGGGCCATTTGTGCGGCGCTCTCGGCGCAGGAAATGGACGCACTGGACCAGGTCACCCATGCAGCGGCCTATGCGCCCGGCAGCACCCTGGTACGTGCGGGCGAGACCCGGCACAACGTCTATACCGTGACCTCCGGCGCGTTGCGCATGGTGCGCACGCTGGCCGACGGACGTCGCCAGATCACCGGCTTCGTGCTGCCCGGCGACTACGTCGGGCTCACCGAAACCGCGCGGCACCGCCACGATATCGAAGCCATCGTCGACAGCCGGGTGTGCCGCACGCCGATGGCGCACATGCGCCAGCTGCGCGAGCGCTACCCGCAGCTGGAACGCAAGCTGCTGCAACGCGCCAGCATGGAACTGGCCGCCGCGCAGGACACCGGCCTGCTGCTGGCGCGCCTGCAACCCAGCGAACGGCTGGCGCATTTCCTGCTCCGGCTTGCAGCCCGCTCCACCCAGCCTGGCGCCAGCGGCGATACCGTGGCGCTGCCGATGAGCCGCAGCGACATCGCCGACCACTTGGGGCTGACCGTGGAAACGGTGAGCCGCACCTTCACCAAGCTGCGGCAGCAGCAGTTGATCGCGCTACCGCAACTGCAGGTGGTGCAGATCCTGGATTACGCCGCCCTGCGCCGTCTCGCCGGCGATACGGTGTGAGGCTGTTGGGATCGCGTGAGCGCCAGTGTGCGCTTACCCGTGCGACTGGTTGACCGATTGACACGGCGGCGCCCAGTGTCCAGGCGGTCGATCCGGAACAGCCCGCCAATATCACGCATGATTGCGCACTCGTCGGCGTCGGTGCCGCTCGGCAGCGCTCGCCTGAGGCGACGCAGTTGCTTGCAGGCAGCCGCTCCAAAATGATGCAAGCCATCCGCATGCTGACAGCCGCGCAGCGACTTACCGACCGATTCGAAAGCGGCGCCGTGCTTCACGCCGAGCGCACACTGGCGTCGGGCACCCGCCTGCGATCACTCAGCGCCCGGCCACTGCACGCGCTGCCGCACCGCCACAGCCACTGCTCAGCAGCCGCGATTGGCGCAGCCAGGCGCGATCCGGGTAGTAGGCGAACACGAACGCACCGTCGCGCAATGTATCGATCAACTGCTTGGCCACCGCTGGCCGCACCGCCGGGCAGCCCAGGCTGCGGCCGAGCCGGCCCTGCGTGCGGATGATGGCTTCGCTGACATAGGGCGCGCCGTGGATCACGATGGCGCGGTCGCGCGCGTGGTCGTTGAACCCCGGCTCCAGACCCTTGAGCCGCAACGAGTAACCGTTGTGCCCGGTGTACGACTCCTGCGCGGTGAATGCGCCCAGGCTGGACTGGAAGCTGCCGTCGTTATTGGAGAACTTCGCCGCCAGGTTCTCGCCGGTATTGCGCCCGTGCGCGACCCATTCGCGAAACAACAGGCGTTGCTTGTCCAGATCGAACACCCAGAGCCGGCGCTCGGTCGAGGGCCGGCTGTAGTCGATGACGCTGAGCACCCGTTCGGCACCCACCTGCTGGTGCTGGCGGGCGCATTGCAGCGCCTCTGTGGCCAGGGCCAGCACCTGACGGTCCAGCGACGGCGCCTGGCGCGCCAGCGCCTCGACCAGACCCACACGCGGGGCGCCCAGTGGCGGGACCGGCGATCCAGCCAATGCATCGGCCGCACTGGCCGCACCGGCCGCTGCCCACCCGCACAAGACGGCGGCAACGGCGATCATTCGATCAGACATGCAACAACCCACAGCGGACGCGGCGCCACAGCGGGGCCGCACCCCCTAGAAATAGCCGCATATGGGCCACTTTCCAACCCCGGTGGCTGAACGCGTTGGGTCAGGTGGCATCGGCAAGCAAGCGCTGCCGAAGGGCGGCGTAGTCCGGCGCCAGTGCTTCGGCATGCGCTGGGCGCTGCAGCAGTGCGGCCAGTGCCGGCGGAACCTCTACGGAACGGCCAATCAGCGGCTCCACCACGCCCTCGAACTTTGCCGGATGCGCGGTGGCCGCTACCGCCCAGTCGCCAGTGCCGCCCTCCGCGCCTTCGGCACGCAGTTGTTCGAGCACATGCACCGCGGTGGCGGTATGCGGGCAATGCACCTCGCCGTAGCGCGCGAAGCGCTGCTGCACGGTGTTGCGAATCGCCGCATCGTCCACCGACAAGGCCCGGAATTCCTCACGCAAGGCGGCATCGTCGCCGTTGTAGAGCCACCGCAGCCGCTCGAAGTTGCTCGGCGCGCCCACGTCCATCGCATTGGCCAGGGTGGACACGCTGGGCTGCGGTGCGTAGGCATCGCCCGCGAAATAGTCCGGCAACACGTGATTGGCGTTGGACGCCAGCGCGATGCGGCCCAACGGCACCCCGAGCGCGCGCGCGATGATCGCCGCCAGCGCGTTGCCCAGGTTACCGGTGGGTATCACCAGATTGAGCACGCTGCCCGACGCCGCATGATGCTGCAGGGCGGCATGCGCGTAGTAACTCATCTGCGGCAGCAGCCGGCCCAGACTGATGCTGTTGGCCGAACTCAGCGGCACCTGCGTCTGCAACGCGGCATCGTTCAAGGCCTGCTTGACCATCGCCTGGCAGTCGTCGAACGAGCCGGCCACGCGCAGGGCCTGGATGTTGTCGCCGAAACACCCCAACTGATGCGCCTGCCGCGGCGACACGCGGCCGTCCGGATACAGCACCACCACGCGCAGGCCGGGCTGGCGATGGAACGCGGCGGCCACGGCGGCGCCGGTGTCGCCGGAGGTGGCGACCAGGATGGTGAGCGGGCGGTCTTCAGCGCGGCGCAAGCGGGTCAGGCAGGCAGCCAGGAAGCGCGCACCGAAATCCTTGAACGCCGCCGTGGGGCCATGAAACAGCTCCAGCGCGTAATCGCCCGGCGTACCCAGCGCCACCAATGGCGCCGGGAAATCGAAGGCTTCGGCACAGATGGCAGGCAGTTCGGCCGCCAGTGCGTCGCCCTCGAAAAATGGCTGCAACAGCGCAGTGGCGGTGTCGGCCAGGCCGGCGCCCGCAACCAGCGTACGGGCAGGTGGCAGGGTCTGCGGCACGTAGAGGCCGCCATCGGGCGCCAGCCCGGCGGCAATGGCTTGGCTCAGGCTTGCGGCGGGGGCACCGCCACGGGTGGAGATAAACATCAGCATGACTCCAGATAAAGCGAAGGCTGGGCGGTGCCCGTGACAAGCGGTGCCGCGTGTGACGTCGCCGGGCGTCGCGTTGCGCCGGCGTTCGGCCGCAGGGTTGCGTACGGTCGATGGCGCGGGGCTATGCTGCGCGCACCCTTCCGTGGAGTCGGCAGATGATCAAGGTCAGTGTGATGTACCCGTACCGCGACGGCGCCCGCTTCGATCACGCCTACTACCGCGACCGGCACATGCCGCTGGTGAGCGCGCGCATGGGCGCGGCCTGTTTGAAATACACCGTGGACAAAGGCATCAGCGGCGGCGACGCCGGCAGCCCGCCGGCGTTCATCGGCATGTGCCACATCTTTTGCGAGTCGGTGGAGACCTTCAACGCCAGCTTCGGGCCGCATGCACAGGAAATCCTCGCCGACATCGCCAACTACACCGACCTGACCCCGGTCATGCAGATCAGCGAAGTCGTCGTCGACTAAATGACGTGTGGCAAGCTGCAGGCCAGACCTGCTACCGGCTGCCTGCGGCGCGTTGTCATTGCGTGCGTCCCGATTCATTCGAGCAACCGCGCCGCAGGACTTGCGATCGGCGAGACCCAGGCCTGGCTATCGAACCCTACGGCCGCAAACCCGGCCTGCACTGCCGGTGCCGCAGCTTCGGCCGCGGCGCGCGATTCGAACCAGGCAAACACGCTCGGCCCGGCGCCGGAAATGCTGGCGCCGAAGGCGTTGTGGTCCAGCGCTGCCTGTTTGGCTTCGGCGAAGCCGGCGATCAATGGGGCGCGACGCGGTTCGATCAGCACATCACGCAAGCCTGCGCGTACCAGGTCTGCATCGCCGCCATGGCAACCGGCCAACACCAACGCCAGATTGGTGCTCTGCGCGACGAATTCGCGCAATTGATAGTTTCCTGCCAAGGCTTCGCGCGCGCGCCGCGTTTCCAGCACTGCATCCGGATGCACCAGCAGGCTATGCCACGCTGGCGGCACCGCGATCGGTACCAGGCGCTCCAGCGTGCACAGCACCAAGCCACCGACAAACAGCGGCCCCAGGTTGTCGCCGTGGCAGCTGCCGCTGGCCACCGCTTCGCCATCGAGCGCGTATTGGTAGAGCTGGTGGTGATCCAACGGCGAGGCCAGCAGCGCGTTTGCCGCCACCAACGCCGCGACGCATGACGCGGCAGACCCGCCCATGCCCGAGCTCAACGCGATGCCTTTGTCGATCTCGATTTCGAATCCATAAGGCAGTTGCAAGGCGGCACGCAGCGAAATGAGTGCAGCGCCTGCAGTGTTGCGCTCGGCATCCAGTGGCAGCGCCACCGTCGTGCCGCGAATCGCAGCGATGCGCACCACTGGCGCGTCGATACGGCGCACGGTCACTGTGTCGCCGACTCCATCGATCGGATAGCCGAGCAGATCGAATCCCACCGCGACATTCGCAACCGATGCCGGCGCGAAGGCGCGCGCTTCGTGCAAGCCGTGCTTGCCCAGGGAAGCGTGATCGCTGCCCTGCCCCTGCGCCACCGCCGCCTGGCTCACGCCGGCCTGGCTGACAACAGCATGCGTCACAGCCGCGCGCCCTCGCCTGCCGCCACGCGCAGCAGATCGGCGAACACGCCTGCCGCGGTCACTTCCGGACCGGCACCCGGGCCCTGCACCACCAACGGGTTCTCGCAGTAGCGCCGCGTGGTGAACTGCACCACGTTATCGGTCAGACGCAGATTGGCGAACGCGTGATCGGCCGGCAGCTCGACCAGGCCCACGCTGGGCGCGCGGTCCGGCGGCAGCTGCGCGACATAGCGCAGCACATTGCCACGCGCATGCGCTTGGGCCAGACGTTGCGCGAAGGACGCATCCACTTCCGGTAAGCGCGCCATGAAATCGTCCACGCTGGCCTGGCGCAGCGCTTCAGGCACCAGGCTTTCAACCTGCACATCTTCCAGGCTGATGGAGCGCCCTGCTTCGCGCGCCAGGATCACCAACTTGCGCGCCACGTCCACGCCGGACAGATCGTCGCGCGGATCCGGTTCGGTATAGCCCATGCCGCGCGCCTGCGTCACCAGTTCGGCGAAGGGCACGCTGCCTTCGTACTTGTTGAACAACCATGCCAACGTGCCGGAGAAGATGCCTTCGATGGACGTGACTGCATCGCCGGTGTCCACCAGGTCGCGCAGTGTGGTGATCACCGGCAAACCGGCGCCCACGGTGGCTTCATAACGGAAGCGCGCACCACTGGCGTCGGCCGCTGCGCGAATCGCCTCATAGCGCGCCAGCGGGCCGGACCCCGCCTGCTTGTTCGGCGTCACCACGTGGATGCCGGCTGCCAGCCAGCCCGCATAACGGTCTGCGACTTCGGCGCTGCCGCTGCAATCGATGATCACCGTATGCGGCAGATGCGCAGACAGCAGATGCGTGGTGAAGCGTTCCAGATCGGTGGGCGTTGCGGACGATGCAAACGCATCGCGCCAGTCGCCGACCAGGCCGCGTTCGTCCAGCAGCATGCGACCGCGTGAGACCACCGCGCGCAGGCGCAGATCAAGATTGGCCTTGCCTAACAACTGCGGTTGCGCGTTGCGCAGTTGGTCCAGCAATGCCGCGCCCACATTGCCCGGACCGATCACGCCTACAGAAAACGTCTGCGGCGACAACCAGAAACCGGCATGCGCCGCGCGCAACGCCTTGGTGGCGTGCGCCGCATCGATCGCTACCGAGATATTGCGTTCGGAGGAGCCCTGCGCAATTGCCAGGATATTGACCTGGGCTCGCCCCAACGATTCGAACAAGCGCGCCGCCACACCCGGCTGACCGGCCATACCATCGCCTACTGCTGCGAGCACGCTGATGCCGGTGGTCAGCTGCACGCGCTGCACCTGCCCGACCGTGAGTTCATGCGCGAACGCTTGCAACAATGCGTTGCGTGCACGCTCGGACTCGTGCTGCTTGACCACGCAGCAGATCGAATGTTCCGACGAACCCTGCGAGATCATCACCACCGACACCTGCGCGGTGCGCAGCGCGGCGAACACGCGCTCGGCCGTGCCCGGCACACCGATCAGACCGGTGCCTTCCAGATTCAGCACCGCCAGATCCGGGCTCAACGTCAGACCCTTGATCGGCCCGCTCACCGCGCTACTGGCAGTAATGCGCGTGCCGGGATGCTCGGGCTGGAAGGTGTTGCGGATGATGATCGGCAGGCCGCGCTCGATCGCCGGCGACATCGTTTGCGGGTGCACCACCTTCGCACCGAAATATGCCAGCTCGCAGGCCTCGTCGTAGCTCAGTGTTTCCAGTTGCACCGCTTCGGGCACCACGCGCGGGTCGGCCGACAGCACGCCATCCACATCGGTCCAGATATGCAGTTCGTCTGCATCGAACAATGCAGCGAAGATGGCACCCGAATAATCGCTGCCGTTGCGGCCCAGCGTGGTGACGCGGTCGGCACGGTCGCGCGCCACGAATCCGGTCACCACCACGCGCGTCTGCGGATGCGCTTGCCGCCAGGTTGCGAGGCGCTGCGCACTCGCCTCCCAGTCCACATCCACACCGAGTTCGCCGCGATTGACCACCAGCACATCGCGCGCGTCCAGCACTGCGCAGTCTTCGCCGATCGCGCGAAAGTGATCGCCCAGCAACTGCGCCGAATACACCTCGCCCAGTCCTTGCACGCGGTCGAGCACTTCGCGCGGCAATTCCCCGATGACCGCCAGCGCGCCGAGGATCTGCGACAGATGCGCGAAGCGTTCGTCCAGCCACTCCACCGTTGGCCCGGAATGCTCGCCGAGCAAGGCGACCGCCGCACCGCGATGGCGTGCGCGCGTTTCGTGCCACCGCTCGCGCCATTCGGGGCGATTCTTCGCCGCCAGTTCGGCCAGTTCGATCAAGGCATCGGTGACGCCCTTCATCGCCGAGACCACGGTGACCTGCACCGTCTCGTCGCGTGCAAGCAGCAGCTGCGCCACATGCCGATAACGCTCGGCATCTGCCACCGAGGTGCCGCCGAATTTGTGCACGACAGTGCGCGCAGAGGACGCAAGAACAGCAGCGGGTTCGAACGAAACAGCATGCGATGACATCGACAGACCTCGTTGGGGAGGCCCCGTCCGCATCGGATGAGAGAGGGAAGCCCCCGCATCCTGATCCGGGTGCGGGGCCGTTGTTTTCGGAAGTTACGCGAAGACGACGGACCGCACCGGGCGAATGGTGGCGGTAGTAATGATGGTGGTAATGCCAGTCACGCATGCACCGACCCGCAGCAGCGGCTGGCAGAGAAGCGAAGCGATGGCGGAGGCGTTACCCATGCATGCAAAAGACATCACCGGGACGAGGCCTGTCAAGCGTTGCGTGAATGGGCAGGTGCACGCGCCCGGCGCATGGAACAGAAAACCTTGCCGCTCAGGGATTTAAGCACTGAGCGCGCAAGCAATTGATTGCTATGGAAACTTTTGGATCGGCCTTGCAGAGCCGTGCTGCGCAGGTTTCTGACCTTCATTGGTCGAGTCATGTGCTTGGCTGAAGCCATATAGCTAGCTGGATCGGTTGCGCCCGAGGCATCACATCGCTGCAGGCATCAGGTTGCTTCGAGCAACAGGCCACTTCGCATCAAGCAACAGATCGTCGCTATCGGAAACCCGAATCGGTGCGAGCCAAGGTCAGCAGCGAAGATCAGCCAAGCATCTGAAGGTTGAGTTGCCAGACCGAGAAATTAAGCGCCGCCGCAAAGCTCACCCATGCCAGATACGGCACCAACAACCACGCCGCCAGAGCTTGCCTCTTCGCAAACACACCGATGGTCGCCGCCAGCACCAGCCACAGCGCCACGATGTCCGTAAACGCCCACGCCCCCAGATGCCATGCAAAGAACAACCAACTCCACAGCCCATTGAGCGCCAGCTGCACCAAGAAAAGAGTCAGCGCCACACGCGCGCCAGCCCATCCCCCACGGCGCCACACCGACCACACCGACACCGCCATCATCCCGTACAGCACCGTCCACACCGACCCGAACAACCACCCCGGCGGCGCCCATGCCGGCCGCTGCAGCTGCGCATAAAAGCTGGCCGCCTGGATTGATGCCATTGCGCCCAGCGCGGCGACCGCGTAGCACAGCACCAGCCAGCCGAGAAGACCGAACCATTGCGATGTGTTTAAACGATGTTGCGTCATGACGGTCGAGGTGAGTTGTCAACGTTCGCCAGCCTGCCAGAGCATGTGTGCAAGCCATGACGACGCAACTGAGCAAGTCAAAGCTCTACTAAGGCCGTACGGATTGGTAACGTCATGTCCAAATCTCCGGGCGAGTTGGACTCCAAAACTGAGGTGCTACTTAAAATCGGGGTACGTCGGGCCACCAGTGCGACATCGCGGCCCTGGATCTGGCCCTGGTTGAGCAGGTTGCCGGCGGTGATGCTGACGTCGGCGCCTGCGATGACGCCCTGGTTGCTCATGGAATTGGTGGCGTTGAGCTCGACGTTGCCACCGGCGATCAAGGCACCATTGCCACGCAACTGCAGCGAGTTGGAGGCCAGGTACACCACCGGCACCAGCACGGTCTGGCCCTGGTACTCCTGCTCCACCATCCACACGATGTCCTGCGTGAGTGCAGCGGCCTGCGCGGCGGTGAGACCCACGCCCATGCTCAATTGCAGCTGGCCTGCAGCGGCCACGCCCGATTCCAGCAAGGCGCGGTACTGCGCCACGCCATCGGCGTAGTTGCCCAGGTAGCGGCGGCCGGTGAGCTCGGTGATCTGGTCCAGCACCAGGCGCTGCTCGTAGAAGCCATCGCCCAGGCGGGTCTGGGTCCACTCCGGGTCCACACCCAGCTTGTCCAGCAGGAAATCGCTGCTGATGAAGTTGTCGTAATTGACGAAGCGCGGATCGGTCTCGATCAGGTAGCGACGGCCCGGGCCGTTGCTGCGCCAGGCGTTGATGCCGCCCAGGCTGGTTGCCGCGCGGCCCATTTGCGGTGAAATCGGTGCCAAGTGGTCAATGCACGCGCCGCAAACGGAGGCTGCAATTTACAGACTCCGGCCTCAGCGATCAGATTGATGGCTAGAGCCGTACCGATCATAACCACACCCACCGAGCATAATTTTGAGCTGGCTATTACTAAATTTTCAAAGAGAAAATTCCGGAGGAACTTTACTTGCTGGGTCCAGCACTATGAGTGCCATATCTAACCAATATCGAATCCACCACCGTCCCACTATCAAGGGCGAAATGGCTCGCTCCAATCGCTGAAGTCAAATTGACCCGGTTTGCGGCGCAATACATGTGCGCAATAACGATCTATCGCATCCTCCGGATTACACAACACGCGTAAATTTTCAACATCCCCTTCATGGACATGGTAGACCACCTGATCCTGACGGGTCGAGCAAACGAAGAATTGATCTCCCTCTGGACCACCGACGCCTACCGGCCTCGTATCCAAAAAGCATCTAAACTTAATTCTTTTTACGCCATTTATATTCGTCACTGCGTCAGGGAATAATTCTTTTATTTTCGGTAAATACTTCTTTTTCCACCCTTTACCCAGGCTATCCAAATAAGTATCCGCATCCCGCCACCTTGATGAAGGATGCCCAATCAACTGACGATTGGTCATAGGACCTTCACCTACACTTCCTGGAATACGCCATCCGTCGGTTCGCCACAACCAGGACTTCGCCAAGCCATCCGGCAAGCTGAGCAAAGAACCGAAGCAGTCGTTACCGTCCTCGTAAGTCGAGCCTGGGAACGTTGCGAAGACTTCCACCATCCTACCATGCACCTCTAGGAACAAAATTGGCCGAACCATCGGAGGACCTCCTGGGTTCCTCAAATCCTCGATTAACATAACACCGAGCAACAATGGCTCCGCAGCTTCTTGAAAAGCTTGATAGGAGTTCGGCTGGAGCAGCCGCAAAGGTTCTATAATCCAGCTCTTACCATTTAAAAGCAATCCAGAATAGCCAACATTTCTATATCCAGCACCATCTCGCTCATGCAAAAAATTATATTTATCACAAATACCATTCACATCAGAATAAATACCCCCATTGAATTCTAAAATAAACTCATCTTTGAAGACACCCATCAACTCCCATGGCCGATCGCTTCGACCCGACAAATTCTTCATTTATTTTCCTTTTAACGCATTATTATCATCAATAATCTTTGAAACTTTCGTCCGAAAATCTTGCTGCGCCTCTTCCAAGTACATCTTGTACTTTTCACTAACCGGCTTTCCATTCCACGTCATCCACCCCGCACCCTCGGCCTCTACCTTACACCCCTTTGAACAGTTCGCTGATTTGATCATTGGTTGCAGGTTCGCAGGGTCTTTCATAATCTCATTCTGAACGCCTTTTGGCAAAGAATCAAAACCTTCAATTTGCCGAATAGCATTTTGTGGCAAGACGTGATCCACATGAATTTTAGCCGTTGCAGGCACCGCTTCCTTCACACCAGTTAGTGGATTGATCCAAGTCAGCTCATTCTTGGCATTCATCCAAGTACTACTAATTACTTGACCATTTAGCCAGAGCGTCTCATCAGCCGCCTTCGCCAGTGGGCGCAACAGGGGACCAACTGTTTGCCTACAATTGTCGGCATCGCCGCAAGAGCGATGCTCGTGCCGGCAGCCTGGGTGTCGCCTTGTGCAATATTACGGATGATGCCTGCCGCCATCCCTACATCACCGGTAAACGTCTCGAGCATGGCCACACCGTCCGACCCACGCGTCGCAGTAGACCAAGCCAACAGCTCGCTCTGATACACCTGCTGTAAGGAGTCCTTCGCTATTCCAGATGCACCGAGAGCGTTATATACCTCGCGAAATTGATCAGGATTATTCGCAAGAATATTTCCATATTGGTGGAAGTTGGCATACTCGTCATCAGTTGCCTTGAAGGCCTGTCCCCACT
The DNA here is from genome assembly GCF_000961215.1 of Xanthomonas citri pv. citri. Taxonomy (NCBI): domain Bacteria; kingdom Pseudomonadati; phylum Pseudomonadota; class Gammaproteobacteria; order Lysobacterales; family Lysobacteraceae; genus Xanthomonas; species Xanthomonas citri. Next base: position 2,099,587 of record NZ_CP008998.1, on the reverse strand, counting down.
TGTATTGATTTTTATTGGAATTCAGAAACGCTAGTGCTTCTGTGTCGATATTCTCGATACCGACCTTCTTTGCGATCACTGCATCCACTTGCGCCGCAGCTTCCACAGTCAGACGCTGCTTCGCTTCAATGACACTAATGCCTTCCTGCAATGCGAAAGCTTCAGCGTTCTGGCGAATCCATGTCACTTCATCAGGATGGAGCTGCCGATTAAACTGATCTCCCGCCAGCGCGGTTGTTGCGCCAACCTGCCCACCCGCAATACCACCAAGCGCCGCACTTCCTAGCTCCATAAGTGCGTTGTAAGTGGCTGGGTCGGTAACGCCGTTCTTGACCAAATAATCCGACATCGCAACCTTGGCTGCTTCAGCACCCGCTGCACCAGCTGCTGTTTGCAGAACGTTTTCGCCGCCGAGTGCCGCAATCGCCGCACCTGTCAGGCCATGCAGCAAAATCTTGTTCGTACCCCCATCGCTCCATGCGTCCAGACGTGCCAGTGCCTGAGCTTTCGACGCTTCATCCGGTGCGCTAGCCAAATCAAGCTGGGCTTTCTGATACATAGCCGAGGCAACATCACCCGCTACCCGGAATCCAATCTCCCCAGCCAGCCCCATCAGTTCTTTCTGATCTTCGATCTTCTTCTGATCGAAAATCTCTTTCAGCCCAGACTGCTGCAACTCGGTTGCACTGCGATCCAACCCTGCGAGCGCAGACTCATCTCCATTGCGGATCTGGATCGTGCCGGCGGCGATGTCGCTCTTGGTCGTGCTGCTCGAGCTATCGCTGGAATTGCCCAGCATGCTCAGTCCCGTACCGATGGCCATGCTGGCCATGCTGCTGCCCGTACCGCCAGCCACCGAGACGCCGCTGGTCTTGTACTCGGCCTTGTTCTGCAGATCCTCGACCGTCAGGCTGCCGGTGGACAGCCGATTGAGGCTGGCATCGGCTGCACTCGCAATGGCACCGCCGACCAAGGCCGTGTTGCCGCCCACCGTGATATCGAAGCCGCCATTGCCTGCCTGGATGCCGCTCTGCTCGGTCACGCTGGTGTAGCTGCTGTTGACCTTCTGCTGGCTGTAACTGCCGCCGCTACCCGTTCCTGTGGCAAGGGTCAGGCTGGCCTGTTGCTGCTTGCTCTTGTACTCGTTGGTGTCCTGCTCGCTCTTGATCAGCAGATCGCCACCTACATTGGCCAGGACCTTGTTGCCGATCGCTTGCGCGCCCTGAATGGTGGTGTCGTTGCCGCTCACCAAGGTCAAGGTGTCATTGGCAGTGACCACGCTTTCGGTACGCAGATCGCTATTGCCCTTGGCGCTGCCCTTGCCTGCAGACACCGATAGGTAATAGCCCGTGACCGCACCGACACTGATGCCGATTTCACCGCCTGCGTTCTTGTTCTCCGACTTAGTGGTGTTGGTTTCTTTGTTACTCAGCAGGTTTAGATTGTTTGCCGCAGCCAAGGCCACGTTTTCACCTGCAATCTTGCTGCCGATGATATTGAGATCGCCGCCGGTCGCGGCGATGGTGATATCGCCATTGCTGAGGATGCGGCTTCCCCCGGTGGTTTCTTCATGCGTGGTCGTCTTGCTCGACGAACTGCTGGCGCCGATGCCAAGGCGCAAGCTCACGCCCGCCGCATTGGCTGCACCCTGAGCGCCATCCGCTGCGGCAGCGCCGGTCTTGGTTGTATTTCCGGCAACGGCCTGACCGTCGTAGCCCTTCAGGCCGTTGCTGACCAGCCCCACCGTGTCGCTGACCGCATAGCCCGCCTTCGCGGCGTAGAGCGCCTTCAAGTGGTCGTCTTCAACTTCCGATCCACGCTTGGCTGCGCCGTAGATCGCCTGCGCGGCGTCTACAGCCCCACCGGTCAATCCCAACGTAATGCCCGCACTCTGCTGCTTGGACGTCTGCACCGTATCCACAGTGTTTTCCGCCGCAGCAATCGTGACCTCCTTGCCCACGATGGTGGTACTGGTGGCGCTCAGTACATCGCTACCGGTGATGGACACCTTGTTGCCGGCGGTCATCGTCACTGCGCCGTCGGTGCTGCCGACCAGGCTGCCGGTGTTGGTGACCTCGGTGACATCCAATCCGTCGGTCTTCTTGGTCACGCCCAAGGCGACGCTAAATCCACCACCGCCATACAGACCGGACTTCTTGACGGTCTTTTCGTGTTCCTCGCTGTGCGTGTTCTGCACCGTGTCCAGCGTGAGGTTGTTGCCGGCGGCCAGCACCACATCGCCGGTGCTGGCGACCTGCGCGCCCTGCGACAGCAAATCGTTACCCGCCGCAATCTGCACCGTATCGCCACTGAGCGTGGCGGTGACCGCGACGTTGTCATGCCACTCGTCGTGCGTGGTCGTGGTCTTGCTGCTGAACGTGCCCTTCTTCTTCTTGGTCATGTCCTGCACGGCGTCGTGCTGCTCGCTGGCGGCGAGCAGGTTGACGTCGTTGCCGGCGGCCAGGGTGATGCCGCCTTCCTTGCTTGCGGCCGATGCGGCGGTGAGGGTGATGTCGTTACCGGCCTGCATCGCCAGGTTGCCGCCGGCACTGAACTCGGTGCCGTGGACGGTTTCGTCGCGGGTCGCGGTGGTTTGCTTGAAGCGCTTGCGCGTTTCCAGCGTGTCGCTGGTGTCGACCGTGGTCAGCGTGCTGGCATTGATGTCGTTGCCGGCGCTGATCCCTAAGCCCTTGCCTGCATCAAGTTTTGCGGCGACCAGATTGACGTCGTTGCCGGCGCTGAGGATCAGGTTGCCGCCGGCGGTCAGCGCCTGCTGGTCGATGGTCTGCGTGGTCGTGGTGGTGGTGACGCGGGTCTTGCCGTTGCGGGAGTTGTCGCTGTTGCTCTGGCTGTCGTTGACGACGGATTCGACGTTGAGGTTGTTGCCTGCTGCCGCGATCAGGTCGCCGCCGGCCTTCACTTCGGCCTGGCGGATGGTCAGGTCGTTGCCTGCAGTGAGTTGCAGGCTGTCGCCGGTGTTGATGCTGGTACGGGTGGCGACCTTGCCATCCAGGCCGGTGGTCGGGGTCAGCGAGAGATCGTTACCCGCCTGCAGGGCTGCGCTGCCGCCAGCGGCGATCGTCACGCCATGCAGTTGCAGGTCGTTGCCGGCAGAGACGAACAGGTCCTTGCCCGTGGTCACCGATACGACATCGCCGCCACGCAGCAGGCCGTTGTCGTCGCGCAGGGCGCTGGGCGTGAGGCTGAGGTTGTTGCCGGCGATCAGCGCTGCGCTGCCGCCCGCCTGCACGCGGGTGCCGGTCAGGGTCATATCGTTGCCGGCCATCAATTGCAGCGTGTTACTAGCGCTGATGCCGGACAGGATGCCGACGCCGTTGATGGCCTTGGATGCTTCGCTGACCAGGTTGTTGCCGGCTACCAACGCGACATCGCGGCCCTGGATCTGGCCTTGATTGAGCAGGTCGTTGCGCGCTTCCAATGCCACGCTGCCCGTGCCGCCGATGCGGCCCTGGTTGAGCAGGTTGCCGGCGGTGATGCTGACGTCGGCGCCTGCAATGACGCCCTGGTTGCTCAGGGTGTTGGTGGCATTGAGCTCGACGTCGCCGCCGGCAATCAATGCGCCGTTGCCACGCAGCTGCAGCGAGTTGGAGGCCAGATATACGACCGGCACCAGCACGGTCTGGCCCTGGCACTCCTGCTCCACCATCCACACGATGTCCTGCGTGAGCGCAGCCGCCTGGGCTGCCGTCAAGCCCACGCCCATGCTCAGTTGCAGCTGGCCTGCAGCGGCCACGCCGGATTCGAGCAAGGCGCGGTACTGCGCCACGCCATCGGCGTAGTTGCCCAGGTAGCGGCGGCCGGTGAGCTCGGTGATCTGGTCCAGCACCAGGCGCTGCTCGTAGAAGCCATCGCCCAGCCGGGTCTGGGTCCACTCCGGGTCCACGCCCAGCTTGTCCAGCAGGAAGTCGCTGCTGATGAAGTTGTCGTAGTTGACGAAGCGCGGATCGGTCTCGATCAGGTAGCGACGGCCGGGGCCGTTGCTGACTATGCGTCACGGATATTTAGAGAAAGTTTCTCTTTTTTGAAAATTATTCTCGCCACTTTCTCTTAACCACCTTATTTTTGCACACACAAATTAACTCAATGAAATCCTCTCAATCCCCCCTTTAAATCCCATCTCAATATGTATTTTAGGACACATGTTTTCATATTTAATCCAAGGGTAAATACGCCCCAACAAAGGGTCATCATTTCCACCACCACTAACATCCGGAGACCCAAGCAGACCGACTACCTCATCAAAATACATTTCATTTGACAGCCCTGCAGGAAGATTGCCATCATATGATCTAAAATCGTCGCCAGGCTTGATATGCAGCGTAATTTGCGCAAGCCTATTATCACTAAATATCAACTCAATTCCATCATTAACCAAGGAATAATATACGCGATCACCCAAAGGTCCGACGTCCCTACTCACCCCGGACCCTGAAATAAAATCTTCGCCAAAAATATTGGTTACAACCTGTTCCTCTTGCCCCAACATCGAAATTAATGAATCCAAAATATTCATTTTATTCCAAGCTCCTCATTACGCTTAACGATCTTCTTAGCTGCAGCTTCAACATCATCTTCATTGTAGCCTCTTTTGAGAAGATTGGCTTTGAGGGCGTCTATATCCCTGCAAGCCGCCGCGCACAAATCACTGGCATCCTTCTCAATTTGGGCAGGAGTGTTCCTTCCTTTATACGTAGGACTCTCTCTATGTACGTCCTTAGGAACCTCAATAGCAGTGGACTCGTTATATAAAATACGCTCCTCTTCTTTTGATAACTTTCGGCCAAGTTCCTTTTCTTTTGCGAAACGCACAGCTGCAAAAGATGGAATATGGTCATGCTCAAGATTATCACCTACTATTTCCCTAGACTTTAATCCACCAAAAGACTCAACATCAAGCTCCTGCACAGCAGCCTTAACTTCCTTAGCGGAATCGATTTTTTGACCGATACCCTGCGAACTTTCAAGAAGGCTGTTGGCTGCCTTCCCTGTACTGATAACACCGATAACCGACGCCATCGAATCGACGCCCATTCCTGCCATCATACTGGTGGCAGGCCGTACCGATTGAAGCTGCTGCTCGCCCTGTGCTCCTAAGCCATAAGTCCCAATAAAGTTTCCAAACGGATCAACCAGATACTGTTGTTTCTTGTTCTGCAGGAACTCTCCTGGCGCAGAGTTTTCAAACAGAGTACTCGCAACGGTCTTGACCGGGCCGCCAGCAGCTGCCATCGCGACGTAAGCAAGCGCCAATGCCGTGTCTTGACCCAGCCAGTTGCTTGCCTTCTCAACGCCGCGACCACCACTCTCGATGACTCCGCTGACAAGCTGGCCAGCGTGCAGCAGCCCACCGGACGATTTACCGACTACCTCTACTGTTGGTAGCTTCTCGACATTTCCAATAGCAGCAAGAGGCTGTCCATCAAGGCCAATGCTCTGCACACCTTCAACATAGACCTTGCCCACCATTCCAAGAAGAATCTTCTGATCCTCCAAGCCAAGCGCACCAAAACTCGTGCCGTATTCCTTCTGTGCCGATGCTTCAACCAGCGCCATGCCCGCCATGTTGTTGGCGACGCCAGGCGTTGTCAGCGCAGCCGCAAGGCTGGCCGGATCTGCACCATTCTTGATGGCCTCGTTGATCAGCGTACGCATGCCTTGCAGCAAGGCTTCATCACCCCCGGCCATCTCACGCAGAGCATCGGAGGCCAACAGCTGTCGCTTACCATCCCGGTAGTCGTAGTAGCCATATTGCTGGGACATGTTGGCAGCGATGGCGCCCGACGTGGCATCCCCCACCAGACCACCAGCGATCAGACCCAAGCCGATGCTGGCTAGGTTCATCGCCCCTTCGTGGGCAATACCATCGCCATCCACACCCTTGTTGATAATTGCTGATAGCTTGGTCAGGAATCCTTCGTTGGCAGCCACACCAGCAGCAGCCCCTAGAGCGCTGCCCCCGCCCAGGCTCGCCTGGAATACGCCTGCCAGCACCTGCGTCGCCATCTTGGCGTTGCCGCCATCGGACCACTGCTTGAGGCTGGATTGAGCTGCGTCACGCCGCACCACTGCTGCCGCACGTTCTTCATCGGTTGTGGCTGCTTGATAATCCTCGGCGGCTGCCTTCAGCTCTTCTGTTGCCGCGTCGCGCCGTGCAGCAATTACTTCCTTTGCAGTGCGGAATCCGACCTCGCCTGCAACCTGGCTCAGTTCGATCTGTTCCTGCAACTTGTTCGTATCAATCGCCTTGACGCTATTGCCATCAAGTACTGAGGCGCTGCGCTCTAGACCTTCCAGGGCGCTGAGATCTTTATTACGTATTTCAATAGCACCCGCAGCAATGTCACTGCGAGTCGTACTTGTTGCATTGCTATTGGCGTTACCCAGAGCACTGAGTCCTGCACTTGCGGCCGATTGCGCTAATCCCGCACCACTGGTTCCTGCGCCCACACCGATGTTCGATGCCTTTGCTTTGGCTTCGTTCTGAAGATCATCTACAGTCAGACTTTCCGTAGACAGGCGATTGAGCGCCGCATCCGCCGTGCTTGCAATTGCGCCACCAACGAGGTGGGTATTGCCGCCCACCGTGATGTCGAAGCCGCCATTGCCAGCCTGTATGCCGCTTTGTTCGGTCACGCTGGTGTAGCTGCTGTTGACCTTCTGCTGGCTGTAGCTCGCGCTGCTTCCGCTAAAGCCCCACACCAACGTCATACCTGCCTGCTGCTGCTTGCTCTTGTAGTCGCTGGTGTCTTGCTCACTTTGGATCAGTAGGTTACCGCCAACGTCGGCCAGCACTTTGTCGCCGATTGCTTGCGCGCCCTTGATCGTAGTGTCGTTACCACTAATCAACGTCAACCTGTCGTTGGCGGTCACCACGCTCTCAGCGTGTACGTCACTATTACCCTTGGCACTTCCTTTGCCGGCATAGGCAGTCAGATACACACCTGTCGTGGTCCCGACGCTTACACCAATCTCGCCACCAGCGTTCTTGTTCTCCGACTTGTTGGTGTTGGTCTCCAAGTTGCTCAGCAAGTTCAAGTCGTTCGCCGCAGATAGCGCGACATTTTCACCATTGATCTTGCTACCAATGACATTCAGGTCACCGCTGGTCGCTGCGATGGTGACGTTGCCGTCGCTTAGGATTCGGCTACCGCCAGTGGTTTCCTCGTGCGTGGTCGTCTTGCTCGACGCACTGCTGGCACCGATACCGATGCGTAAACTCACGCCCCCCATACTGCTGCCAGCGGCTGCAGCTGCCTGGTACTCGGCAACGCCATCGCTGACGGCGTAACCCGCCTTGGCGGCGTAGAGTGCTTTTAGACGGTCATCCTCGACCTCTGAACCACGTTTTGTCGCGCTGTAGGCCGCTTCCGCTGCTGCAACCACGCCACCGGTCAAGCCCAACGTGATACCCGCACTCTGCTGCTTGGACGTCTGCACCGTATCCACAGTGTTTTCCGCCGCAGCAATCGTCACTTCCTTGCCTACGATGGTGGTGCTGGTGGCGCTCAGCACATCGCTGCCGGTGATGGCCACCTTGTTGCCGGCGGTCATCGTCACTGCGCCGTCGGTGCTGCCGACCAGGCTGCCGGTGTTGGTGACCTCGGTGACGTCCAATCCATCGGTCTTCTTGGTCGCGCCCAAGGCGACGCTAAATCCACCACCGCCATACAGACCGGACTTCTTGACGGTCTTTTCGTGTTCCTCGCTGTGCGTGTTCTGCACCGTGTCCAGCGTGAGGTTGTTGCCGGCGGCCAGCACCACATCGCCGGTGCTGGCGACCTGCGCGCCCTGCGACAGCAAATCGTTACCCGCCGCGATCTGCACCGTATCGCCACTGAGCGTGGTGGTGACCGCGACGTTGTCGTGCCACTCGTCGTGCGTGGTCGTGGTCTTGCTGCTGAACGTGCCCTTCTTCTTCTTGGTCATGTCCTGCACGGCGTCGTGCTGCTCGCTGGCGGCGAGCAGGTTGACGTCGTTGCCGGCGGCCAGGGTGATGCCGCCGTCCTTGGTGGCGGCCGATGCGGCGGTCAGGGTGATGTCGTTGCCGGCCTGCATCGCCAGGTTGCCGCCGGCACTGAACTCCGTGCCGTGGACGGTTTCGTCGCGGGTCGCGGTGGTTTGCTTGAAGCGCTTGCGCGTTTCCAGCGTGTCGCTGGTGTCGACCGTGGTCAGCGTGCTGGCATTGATGTCGTTGCCGGCGCTGATCCCTAAGCCCTTGCCTGCATCGAGTTTTGCGGCGACCAGGTTGACGTCGTTGCCGGCGCTGAGGATCAGGTTGCCACCAGCGGTGAGCGCCTGCTGGTCGATGGTCTGCGTGGTCGTGGTGGTGGTGACGCGGGTCTTGCCGTTGCGGGAGTTGTCGCTGTTGCTCTGGCTGTCGTTGACGACGGATTCGACGTTGAGGTTGTTGCCTGCTGCCGCGATCAGGTCGCCGCCGGCCTTCACTTCGGCCTGGCGGATGGTCAGGTCGTTGCCTGCAGTGAGTTGCAGGCTGTCGCCGGTGCTGAGGCTGGTACGGGTGGCGACCTTGCCATCCAGGCCGGTGGTCGGGGTCAGCGAGAGATCGTTACCCGCCTGCAGGGCTGCGCTGCCGCCAGCGGCGATGGTCACGCCATGCAGTTGCAGGTCGTTGCCGGCAGAGACGATCAGGTCCTTGCCCGTGGTCACCGACACGGCATCGCCGCCACGCAGCAGGCCGTTGTCGTCGCGCAAGGCGCTGGGCGTCAGGCTGAGGTTATTGCCGGCGATCAACGCCGCGCTGCCGCCCGCCTGCACGCGGGTGCCGGTCAGGGTCATATCGTTGCCGGCCATCAATTGCAGCGTGTTACTAGCGCTGATGCCGGACAGGATGCCGACGCCGTTGATGGCCTTGGATGCTTCGCTGACCAGGTTGTTGCCGGCTACCAACGCGACATCGCGGCCCTGGATCTGGCCTTGATTGAGCAGGTCGTTGCGCGCTTCCAATGCCACGCTGCCCGTGCCGCTGATGCGGCCCTGGTTGAGCAGGTTGCCGGCGGTGATGCTGACGTCGGCGCCTGCGATGACGCCCTGGTTGCTCAGGGTGTTGGTGGCGTTGAGCTCGACGTTGCCACCGGCGATCAAGGCGCCATTGCCACGCAACTGCAGCGAGTTCGATGCCAGGTATACCACCGGCACCAGCACGGTCTGGCCCTGGTACTCCTGCTCCACCATCCACACGATGTCCTGCGTGAGTGCAGCGGCCTGCGCGGCGGTGAGACCCACGCCCATGCTCAATTGCAGCTGGCCTGCAGCGGCCACGCCCGATTCCAGCAAGGCGCGGTACTGCGCCACGCCGTCGGCGTAGTTGCCCAGATAGCGGCGGCCGGTGAGCTGGGTGATCTGGTCCAGCACCAGGCGCTGCTCGTAGAAGCCATCGCCCAGCCGGGTCTGGGTCCACTCCGGGTCCACACCCAGCTTGTCCAGCAGGAAGTCGCTGCTGATGAAGTTGTCGTAGTTGACGAAGCGCGGATCGGTCTCGATCAGGTAGCGACGGCCCGGGCCGTTGCTGCGCCAGGCGTTGATGCCGCCCAGACCGGTTGCCGCGCGGCCCATCGCCGTGCGGTCGGTGGCCGTGCCGCTGGACAGGCGATACAGGCCGCCGATGGGCAGATCGATCTGCGTCAGCGAGGTCTGCCCGCCGCCGACGATGTTGGTGACGGGGATGGTGGCGGGATCGACATGCGTGCGGGTTTGGTTCGCACCGGCGGTGACACCGGTACCGGCGGCGGTGGTCTGCACCTTCGTCTGATCGACGCTGCTACGCACCAGGCCGCTGTCGTTGGACATCACCGGTGCGACCGACATCTTGACGATGCCGCCCGAGGTGGCGAGCGTGGCGTCCTGCGTGTCGGCGCCGACCTGCGTGCCGGTGCTGCCGTTGGTGCCTGTCGCAACTCGGATGCTGCCGGCGCCGCCGTTGGCGCGGCCAACCACGGCCTGACCACCCACACCAACGGCGCTTTGCGTAGTGCGACCGTTCAAGCCGCCTTGCGCGCCCACACCATTCAGTGAGGCACCACTGATGCTGCGACCATCGCTGCCGACCGCGCCGTTGCTGATGTTGGCGCCGTTGAGGCTGACGCCTTGGTTGCCGGTCATGCTGGCGGCCAGGGCGATATAGCTGCTGCTGACCGTTGAGGAGCTCAGCCGCTGGTCTTCTTCTTCGTAATAGCAAACGACCTTCTGCCCGACCGGCTGCATGCAGTCGTTGGTGATCGCGGTGACGATGTGTTCCACGTCGCTTTGTCGAACCGTCTGATTCAACGCCAGCGCCTGGTTGAGTAGCTGCTCGCTGCCTACGATCATCCCGTCCGAGAGCCCGCCAAGACCGCGCTGGTTGGCAGCGAACACGCCTGCTGCAGCGATGGTGGAGGCATTGTTCGTCACGCTTCCCGACAGCAGGATGTTTCCGCCCGCCGCGATGCGTCCCTCTGCGCTTGCCGAAGACAGCTGCTCCTGCTGGATCACCTGATAGTTGCGATAAATACCCGGCGCGAGCCCCTTGTAAGGATAGGGGGCCCGGGCGCCCTGGATGTTCCGGATCGCCTTGCCTTCGATCAGCTCACCACCCGCATACACACCATCGTTACCGGGATCGGTAGAAACGCTGGTTGTGTTAACGACACGACGCCGGTTATTCAGCTGGTTGGCCGCAATCAAGATGCTCCCGTCGGCCTCAATACTGCCCGACAGGTTATTCACCACCCCGGTGCGCGATACCAAGGTGCCACCACCATCCTGCGCCCCACCAATCGCGATATTGCCCAGGCTGAAGATGCGCGCATCGCGATTGAGCAACTGATCGCGCACGATCAGGTTCATGTTGCCGGTGGAACCCAGCAGGGCCGAACCATAGGCCGCATTGTCGGTTGCGCCACCCAGATCGGCGCCATTGACCAGCGTGCCGGTATTCACCGAGACATTGCCACCGACGATGCTGCCGGTGTTGTAAACGCTGCTGGCAACGAGCGACAACGCCCCGTTGCCGGAAACGCTGCCGGCGTTGTCGATGACGTTGCCACCGTTGAGACGGGTATCGTTGGAGACGATGTTGGCGCCGCCGCGATTGGTGATGCTGCTGGCGGTGATATCCAGGGTACGCGCAGCCTTGAGCGTGGACTCGTTGACCAGGTTGCCGCCCACGCGCAGGTTGAAGTTCCCGTTGCTGACCAAGTCGGCGCCGGCGCGGTGCGTGTAGTCGCTGCGCAGCGTCAGATCAAGCAGGTTCTGCGCCAGGATGCTGCCGCCACCGTCGAAGCCGACCGTGTCGATAAGCACATCGCCAGCGCCGCCGATCACGCTGCCGGCGCCAATCTGGCCACCGGCATTGCTCAGGTTTTGCAGATTCAGGCGAACCGATTGCTCGGCCTTGATCTTGCCGCTCTGGTTGTCGAGCGTGGCACCCGCGCGCTGCAGCAGGAAGCTGGCGCCGGCATAAACGCTGCCGCCCTGGTTGTTCAAGGCATTGGTATTGGCGATCAGGTCGCCGCCTGCCACCAGCTGGCCACTATTGTTCGCGATGCTGGCGGCATCGATCACCACACTGCCGCGCCCGCCCAGATTGCCGCTGGTGTTGGTCAATGCGCCGCCAGTGGTGATGCGGGTCAGGCCACTGCCGTTGTTGACGATGCTGCCCTGGGCGTTGTCGATCCGTCCGGCAGAGGCGGTCAAGGTATTGCCGGCATCGAGCTGGCCGCCGCCATTGAGCAACGCGCCGGTGACCGCAACGTTCAGATCACGGCCGGCGCTGAGCTTGCCGGCTTGATGATTGTCCAACTGGCCCCGTGCGGTGATGCCGAGGTCGCGACCGGCCTGCAGATTGCCGCCGATGCTGCTGATGTTTTCTGCAATGATCACTGCATCGGTGCTGGCACCGATCGTGCCGTTGCCATTGTCCAGACTGCGGTTCACTTCCACGCGCAAACCGCCGCCTGCGCCCGCATTGGCAACCGCCTGCACGGTACCGCCGGCATTACTGAGGCTGTCGGCACGCAAGGCCAACGCACCACCGCTTGCCTGCAGCAGACCGTTACGGTTATCGACTGCGCCGCTGGTTTGCACGTTCAATGTCCGTCCCGACACCGACCCGGCCAGATTATTGAGGCTGGCTGCGCTCACGCCTGCGTCGCCTGCCGCCGCGATGGCGCCGCTCTGGTTGTTCAAGGCGCCGCTGGCACCCAGGGTCAGCTGACCCTGCGTCAGGATGCGTCCACTGCTGTTGCCGAATGCAGCGCGGCTGGTCACCGACAGCGTGCCGGCGCCAGCATGCTCGATGCGGCCCTGCGCATTTTCGATGCTGGCAGCAGTGATGGTCAGGTCCTGACCGTTGCTGGCGAGCGTGCCGGCGGTGTTGTCGAGGGCACCCCCGATAACCACGCGGGTCGCGCCAGTGCCGCTCTGCACCAGACCACCGCCGACATTGCTCAGGCTTCCGCCATCGATGCTCAGCTGGTTAGCCTGCAGTTGCCCACCCACATTGTTGAGGCGGCCATTGTCGATAGCGCCGATGGCCTGCACGGTAAGCGTGCCGCCCGCGAGCAGATTGCCGCCACGGTGATCGAGGGCACCGCCGCTGGTCAGTGCCACATTGCCGGTGGCGCGCGTGGTGGCGCCGGCCAACTGCAGCTGACTGCCCTGCGCGGTGAGGTTGCCGCCTGCCAACAGTGTGCCGGAGGCAGCGAGCTGACGATCGGCAACCAGACTGAGCATGCTTCCGCTGCCCAGGCTGCCGTCTGCGTTAATGCCAGCACCCACCGTACCGGTGATGCCGATCTCGCCTGCACGAAGGCTGAGATTGCCCGCTGCAGTGGTTTGCCCGGCGTTCTCGATGCGCGCGCCTTGCACATCGACCGTGGTCCCGCTGACAGTGCCCTGCTGGCGTACAACCGCATCGCTGACGAGTGTGAGTTGTTGACCCGCGACCTGGCCGGCTACGGTCAAATCACCTTTGGATCGCAGGTCGAGTGTGCTGGCTGCGCTCAAATTGCCGTTTTGCGTCAGCGCGCCATCGGCCTGTGCCGTGAGCGCCCCTGCCGATGCCAAGCGGCCATCGAGCTGCAGGTTGCCACGACTGATCAATGCCACATCGCCACGCTCGCTGCCCAACTGACCACTGCTGCTCAGCTGTGCTGCTTCCACGCGCAACGCATTGCCGCCGATCAGATCGCCCCGGTTATCCACCGCACCGCTGGCGCTGACACCAAGCCGCTGGAGCCCATAGGCCTGACCGGTCTGGCGTAGCGATCCGACACCAAGCGAGAGTTGATGACCGGCGCGCACGGCACCGGCATTGTCGAGCAGGCCAGCAATGGACAGCGTGGCATTGCCTTGCGCAAGCAGCACGCCCGTCGCGGTGTTACTCGCGCTGGTTGCGGTCGCAGTCAATCCATCGCCGGCCACGACCTGCGCGGCATTGGTCAACGCGCCGGTTGCGCTCAGCACCACGTTGCGGTCTGCCTGCACCACGCCTGCAACCGCCAGATCGCCGGTGCTGCGTAGATCGATGTCGGTGACGGCACCGAGTGCACCACGGCTGTCGATCGCTGCGCCGTCCAGGCTGATCGCAGCGCCGCTTTGCAGCACTGCCGCTTGCCCGGTCGCGATCTGCATGCCACGCAGGGTTGCATTCGCTGCGGACACCGCCTGGCCGTTCAACGTAAGTACGCGCTGCGCCTGCAGATCAAGCCCCGATGCCGATTGCAGCGAGCCTGCGGCAGTGAGATCGCGCCCGGCCTGCAGCGCGATGGACTGCGCCTTGAGCGAACCGGCCTGTTGCAGATCGCCGCCAGCGTCGGCGTGTAGCGTGCTGGCTGCTGCGACCACGCCCTGCAAGGTCATATCGCCCTGGCTGGTCAACGTCACCGTCGACGCTTCGCTGCCGAGTTGGCCGCTGCTACGCAACGTGCCCGCTCCGACCAGCAATGCATCCTTGGCGATGAGGCTGCCGCGGTTATCCAGCGTGCCGGTGACTGTGGCGGTCAACGCCTTGCCAGCGACAGCAGTGCCGCTCTGGTCCATGCTGGCTGCAGTGATCCGCAGATCGCCGCTGCTCTGCAGGCTGCCGACGTTCTGCAATGTACCTGTCGCCAGCGTGACGCCGCCCGCTGCCGCAAGTGCGCCGGCTGCTGCATTATTGATCGAACCTGCCTGTAGCGAGAGGTCGCGGCCCGCGAAGACCTGGCTGGCGTTACCCAGTGCACCGCTGGCGCTCAACACGACATCGCCGTTGGCCTGCGCAACACCCGCCAGGGCAAGATCGCCTGTGCTGCGGACTGCAAGATCCGTCCCGGCATCCAGCGTTCCACGGCTGTCGATTGCGGCGCCGTCCAGGGTGATGGCACCACCGCTTTTCAGCACGGCATCGCGACCGGTTGCGATGCGATTGCCATGCAGGCTGGCATCTGTCCCGGCCTGCGCCTGCCCGTTCAAGCTCAGCGTGCGCTGTGCTTGCACATCCAGCGTGGAAGCCGATTGCAGGGTGCCACCGGCAACGAGATCACGGCCAGCCTGTAGCGCGACGGTCTGTGCGCTGAGCGTCCCTGCCTGTGAAAGGTCGCCCCCTGCCGTGGCTTGCAACGTGGTCGCGGCAGACACCACGCCTTGCAACGCGATGTCGTTCTGGCTGGTCAGCGTCAGCGCGCCGGTCACCGAGCCCAGCTGGCCATTACTGACAATGCTGCCGGCGGTGATGCTCAACGCTTTGCCAGAAACCAACTGGCCTGCGTTTTCGAACGCACCGTTGGAAGCGATCGACAGCGCATCGCCGCTATAGACACGACCGCGCTGCAACAGCGACCCGGAGGTCAGCGAAAGTCCGCGCTCTCCATGCAGGCTACCGAGATTGTCCAGCCCCCCGGCAACGTCGACGCGCAAATCGCGCTTGGCACCGAGGGTTGCGTCAGACGCATTGGTGGCACTGGCAGCCTGCACGCCCAGATCGCGCGCGGCGACCACCTGGGCACCGTTGTTCAAGTTACCTGTTGCGGTCAGCGCAATGTCGCGACCGGCCTGCGCTACGCCGCCCAGCGTCAAATCGCCCGCACTACGTAGAGTCAAATCATTCGCTGCATCGAGCGCACCACGGCTCTCGATGCTGTCGCCTGCCAAGGTAATCGACGCACCGCTCTGCAGCACCGCCGCAGCGCTGGCCGCGATGGTTGCGCCATTGAGCGTGGCATCGGCCGCACTGGACGCCTGACCGTTCAATGCAAGCGTGCGTTGTGACTGCAGATCCAGCGTGGATGCGGACTGCAGGCTGCCATTGGCAGTGAGGTCTTGCCCGGCCTGCAACGCAATCGACTGCGCCTTGAGCGAACCAGCTTGCTGCAGGTCGCCGCCAGCCGATGCCTGCAATGCGGTCGCGGCTGCAACCACACCGTCTAGCTGCATCGCGCCCTGGCTGCTCAATGCAACACTGGCCAGCTCGCTGCCCAATTGGCCGCTGCTGCGCAACGTGCCTGCATCGATCTGCAGCGCGTCCCTGGCGATCAGGTTGCCGCGGTTATCCAGCGTGCCGGCAACCGTGCCGCGTAAGGTCTTGCCGGCAGATGCGCTGCCACTCTGATCGAGACTTGCCGCCGTCATCTGCAGGTCGCCGGCTGCCTGCACGCGGCCGGCGTTGCTCAACTGTGCTGCCGCGGTGAGTGCCACATCCCCATCGCCGGCCAATACGCCGGCAGCGGTGTTCTCCAGGCTTTGTGCCTGCGCGGTCAGGGTGCGCCCGGCGAAGACCTGTGCTGCATTGGTCAGCGCCCCGGTAGCCGTCAGCTCAACATCGCCGCTGCCCTGCGCAACGCCCGCCAGCGTCAGGTCGCCCAGGCTACGTACACGCAGATCGCTGCCTGCATCGAGCTTGCCGCGGCTATGAATCGTGCCGCTATCCAATGCAATCGCACCGGCGCCCTGCAGGACCGCATCCTGGCTTGTCGTCAGCGTGGCAGCGCGCATGCTGATGTCGCCATCAGCCTGGGCTTGCGCAGCGAAAGTCAATGCACGTTGCGCCTGTAGGTCCAACGTCGAGGCAGAGTGCAGCGTGCCGCTCGCGCCGAGGTCGCGGCCTGCTCGCAGCGCTACGGATTGCGCCTCCAGCGAGCCGGACTGCTCCAGATCGTGCGCGGCACTGGCCTGCAAGGTGGTTGCGGCAGCCACCACACCTTGCAATGCGATATTGCGTTGGCTGCCCAAGACGACGCCTGCAGCTTCACTGCCGAGCTGGCCGCTGCTGCGCAAGTCGCCGGCATCGATCTGCAGCCCATTGCGTGCCACCACATTGCCGGCATTGTCGAACGTGCCGGCAACCGTTGCGGACAGCGTGTTGCCTGAGCCGACGGTTCCGTTCTGGATCAAGGAATCGACACTGATCTGCAATGCGTTGGCAGCGTACATGCTGCCGGCATTCTCAAGCGTGCCGCCGATACGCAACTGCGCATCGGCACCAGACGAGAATGCCGCGCCTTGCGCGTTGCGCAGGCTGGCCGCATCCACCTGCAGTGGACCAGCAGCGACCACCCTTGCGCTGTTATCCAGTGCGCCGGCCGCCGTCAAGGTCGTACTGCCCGCGCTCTGCACGGTGCCGTCCAATGCCAGCGCCCCAACGCTGGCGATGCGCAGGTCACCGCCAGTATCGATCAGGCCGTGATGGGCGACACTGCCGCCACGCAGTTGCAACCCGCCATCGCTGTGCAGTTGGCCGCGCTGACGCACCACGCCATCGGCCTGCAGATCGAGCGCGCCTGCCGAACGTACGACGGCATCGTTTGCAAGCTCACCTGCCGCGGCAACCGTCAGCGCGCCGCGCGTGCTGTGCAGCGCGCCGGAGAGGCTGGCATCGCCGCCGCTACGTAAGTCGACGCTGGCCGCGTTCACCGTGCCCGACACCTGGGCGCCGCTTGCGGCATCCAATGCTAATGCACCGCCTGCAACGGTATTGCCGCTCAGGCCCAGATTGCCGCGACTGCGCAACGTGGCATCGCCACGCTGGCTGCCGATATCGCCGCTGCTCTCCAGCTGCGCCGCGTCCGCGCTCAATGCATTGCCTGCGACAATGGTGCCGCTATTGAGCAATTGGCCTTCAACAGAAAGCTGCGCATCGCGTGCGGCAGACAGACTGCCTGCAGTGGTGACACTGGCAGCTTGTAACCGCAGATCGCGGCCGGCATACGCGCTACCGGCGTTGTTGACTGCACCGGCGCTATGCAGATCCAGCTCGTTGCCTGCAGACACCGCAGCGCGCTGTGCGATGTCGATCGACGCTGCGTTCAACGCAAGCGCATCGGCTGCGATCAGCTGCCCCTGCAGTTCCAGGCGCCCACCCGCACGTACATCAATCCCCTGCCCGGCTTGCGCCAATCCAGCCACACGCACATCGCCATTGCCGTTGATCTGCAGCGCAGTTGCCGCATCCAGCGTGCCTAGCGCGTCGATGGCAGTGGCATTCAGCGCGATCGCCGCGCCGCTCTGCAAGGTACCGGACAATGCAATCTGCGCTGCGCGCAAATTCGCGCCCGCGCCGCCATAGGCCACACCACTGCTGCTCAGTAATCCATCAGCGCCCAGGTCCAGCGCACCGTTGGTGTGCAAGCTGCCATCGGCATTCAGTTGCGAACCGAACAGACGGATCGCCCCCGCGCTACTGCGGCCAACATGGTTCACCACACCACCGGCTTGCGCATCCAGCGCACCGGCGGCGACCAGGTCGCCTGCAAGCGTCATGTTGGCCGCACGCAGGGACACCTCGCCTTGCTGCGAGCCGAGCACGCCACGCTGATCCAGCGCCCCGGTGGCACGCACATTCACGCCATCGCGTGCCACGTTGGTTCCACTCAGGCTCAATTGCCCAGCGCTGTCGATCTGCAGGTCGCCACTTTGCGCGGCTAACGTGCCGCGGCTCACCACGCCGACGCCGGCTTCGGTGGCGATCAGGCGAATGCGTTCGGCATACATGCCGCCCAATTGCGCCACATCGATGCCGATCGCAGGAGCGGCGCCGTCGGCACCTGGCAGGACGTCCAGCAGCATGCCGTCGTAATTCACCCGTCCGGCACCAGCGGCGGCGACCAGCTCCCTGGTCCAGACCGAGCCATCTACGCTGAGCTGACGCGACAGCAGATCCAGTCGATCCACGTTGAACGCGTCCAGACCGTTGCGGCCGATGCTCAGCGCACCACCGGTGATGCTGAAACCGTTCAACGCACCATCGCTGCCCAGGTTCGGTGTGCCGGTGGTCAGGGTGACGCGCGAGGTATTGAGAAAGCCGCAGCCATCGCAGGAAATGCCGTTGGGGTTGGCGATCACCAACTGCGCTTTCGCACCGGCGATTTCGGTATAGCCCTGCAGGCGACTGCTGCCCGAGGTGACTTCGTTGAGGATCAACGACGCAGCGCCGCTGCGCTGCAGGTTGTTGTTGCCGGCAACGTAACCGCCCAGCTCGGTCTTGGAGATCTGCGCGCTGTTGTTGAGGATCAACCCGTTCGGGCCGACATTGAAATTGCTGTAACGGTTGTGCGAAATACCGCGCGCATTGGGCGCGACGATGTCCACCACCGGCACGCCATTGGCAGCGACCTGCTGACCGGGCGTTTGCCCTGCAGGGTTGGCGGTTGGCGCAACCTGCGCCCATGCTGGAAACGATGTCCAGGTGGTCGTGCAGCACAGCAACAGTGCAAGCGCACGCTTGCCCTGCTCGGCCAGGTAACCACGCACGCGCATCGCTTCGTTGTCCATCGTTTCTCTCTCGCCGCCGGTTGGCGTCATCCATCAACAAACGCGCAGCCGGCTGGCGACGCGATCCGTGTCAAAACTGGTAAATCACACGCGCGCCGTAGGCCGGCTGCGCACTTCCAAATCCGTCGGGACGGTGAATCGCCCAACCAGCAAATGCATCCACGCTGGCGCCGAACCAACCGCCACGCAGACCCACCGCGCCACCGACCAGACTGCGGCCGCGCAGCCCGTTGGCGCTGGTGCCATCGATGCGGCCGGCGTCCAGGCCCAGGTAGGGCGTCAACCCGATCTGCTGCACGGGGAAGCTGAAGGTATTGCGCCAGTACGCGCCCTTTTCCGCCCCGAGCGTCGCCTCGCCGTCGAAACCGCGCACGCTGTAACGGCCACCAATGGTGACGAACTCCGAACCCAGCAACAGTTCGCCAGCGGTCTGTGCACGCAGGCTGCTTTCCCACGCCATCGGCACCGGGCCCAGCTTGAACGGCAGGGCCGTGCTGATGTCCAGCGTAGTCACCCCATAGCGAAATGTCGGGAAGCCGATCTGCGGGGCGTAGCCGGTCCACTGGCTGTTGAACCACGGCGTGCCGCGCCGATGCGCCAGACGCATGTCCAGCTGCATCGTGCCCAGATAGCGCCGGTGCGTGAGGTAGAACTCCGCGCTGCTGGTATCGCGCCGCTGGATGCCGATCTCCACGCCATCCAGATAACTGCGCGCACGCCGCCGGCCAATCACCACACCGGCCGAGGTCTTGCTGGTGCCATCGCGATGCAGCACGCGCTGAATATCCAGCTGCGCGTTACCGGACTCGCCACTGGACCGGAAGGTCTGCAAAAAACCATCCACGCGCTGGTGATAGCGGTACGACGATGCCGACAGCGCAAACGTCCACCATCCCCATGGCAGGCTGTAACTCAGGCTGTTGCCGCGTGTGCCGCGTTCTTCGTCGCGCGTGGCCAAGTCATGGCTGTAGCCAATGCTGAGCAGATCGTTGAGACCCAGTGGGTTATCCAGCGAAACGTCCAATCCACCTTGCACGCGACCGGTCGCCTCCACCCCTGAATCGTCGGCATTGGCCACACCGCGCCAGCGCCGCCCATGCTGCAAGGTGATCACCAGATCCGATTCGCCCGGTGCCTCGCCCGGCGCGATATCGATCTTGGCGTCCTGCGATGGCAGCCGCTTGAACTGCTCTACCGCTTGCTCGATGGCACGCAAATCCAGCAAATCGCCCGTACGCAGCGGCAATGCGGTTTTCCAGTGCGCGCCTTCGGTATCGGAGACCACGCGCACCGCACGCAAACGGCCGGGCATCAGTTCGAAACGTAGCTCGCCGCGCGACAGATCCTGTTCCGGCACGCCGATGCGGGTGGTGACCAATCCGCGTGCAACCAACTGATCCAATGCGCGGCGCCGGATGATGTCGATACCGGCGTGCCCGATGCAGCGGCCTTGGTAACGGCGCAGCGACGTCCACAACCACGCAAAGCGCGCCGCATCATCGCCCGCGCCGGACAGGCGCACGCGCGTGATCGAAAAACACAGGTCTTCCTTGGGCAGCACGGTGCTGCGCGCGTCCACACGGTCGGCTTCCTCGCGCGGGCCGGCGAAGGGCGCCTGGCGCTCCTGTTCCTGGCGACGCTGAATCTCCTCGGCCTGGCGCAATTGCTCCTGCCGATCCAGCGTTGTCGGTGCCGACTGTTGTGCAGCCGCCAGCCCGGCGATTGACCATAGGCAAACCGCCAGCGCCAAGGGCGCCGATCGCATCCACATCTGTCCTGCCCCCTGTGCGGCGGTCGCGCTACTGCGCGCCGTCACCCGCATCAACGTACCTGGCCACCAAAGCGGCGGCGCAATCCGTCAGCACGCTGAAATGCGGTGCGACTGTGACGGAATGTTAAAAAACGGTCAACGCGCCATGTAGGGGCCACCCTGTAAGAAAAACCCGACCTTTCTAATTTTGTGACGAAAATCACTTAAAAAGCGGATTAGCGACGACTCGCCCACGTCATCAAATCAATGATCAGTGACCCTACGTACCCGCAATGTCTGCCATCGTGCAAATAAGCCGGAGCATCTGTTAGATGCTTCTTCAGGCATATGAGGGGCATGGAATCATCCCCAGGATGTTAATTCTGAATGAAGATAAGGAATAGAAACCCGCTGCGGACAAACTTAGCCACCTGCCATGAACCCCCGCGCGCATTCAAACGGCAAGACCAGTTCCAGGCCAAACAAACTGAAGCAATGAACATCTCATCCACATTGTGATGACATGCTCTTTACTGCGGCATACCCAGTATCGCCGGACTTCATAGCCGGGATCGCTCGTGAATCTCCCCCTCCCCCTGTTCACGCAATCACGTGCAGCGCGGTCGTCCTGACCGTACAGGCGCACTCACTCCTCTGCTCAGCCTCGCTTTGTTCACCGCATGTGTGCCACAGGCGCACAGCGGCGAAGTGCGGTCTGCGGACGTGTCTGGTGCCTCCACTGCCCTCACCCCCATGCAGCAGGCCGAGCAATTTCGCGGCCGGCAACGCTACGCGGACGCCTTGGCCATCTACGAGCGGGTCTTGCATGCCGACCCACGCGATAGAGGCGCCTACACGATGCGCGCGCTCACGCTCAGCGACCTCGGCAGCGCGCAACTCGCGGCCGAGGCGATGTGGCGGCATCCGAACTGGTTTTCGCAGCAGGAACGCGAGCGCCTGGATAACGACCGCGTCGCACGCATGATCGGCTGGGCCAGCGCCGAGCCGGTGGATGCTACGCATCGCTATGCCGAGACCGATCAGGCGCTGGCCAATGCAGCCCGCATCCAGCGCGACGCGCCTCCACAGGCTGCCTGGGAAGCGACACGATTGCGCGTGGACAGCCTGGTCGCGCTCAATCAACGCCAGCGGCACCGCGATGTGATCGCCAACTATCAGGCGCTGCGTGCCGAAGGCGTCGATGTGCCGGCATACGTGCTGCCGACGGTGGGCGATTCGCTGATGGGGCTGCGCCGCCCTGCCGAAGCGGAAAGCGTGCTTCGTCAAGCATTGCAGCACTCACCGAACGACTTCAATACGCAATTGCTGCTGGGCTACGCATTGCTGGAGCAGGAACGCTTCGACGAAGCAATGCCGCTATTCGAATCCCTGGCCGCCACGCAAGCCCCATGGCCGCGCCGGGAAGGTGCCACCAGCGGTTACGAAAACTGGGACCGCTTCAGCGCCGATATCGCGCTGGCTACCGCACGTTCTGCGGCCAACGATAATCGCGGTGCGGAGGCATTGCTGCGCGAGCGTGCGGCCATTGGCCCGGATAATGCCGAGCTACAAGCGGCACTGGCATCGATCGAAGCGCGTCGCGGCCAGACCATGCAGGCACTGCAGCGCAATCGGATGGCGTTGACGCTGGATCCGCATCAGAAACAGGCGCGCAGCGGCGTGGTGGAAGCGCAACGCGATCTTGATCGCCTGGATCTTGCGGATGCCGCGTTCGCGTCGCTGCAACAGGAGTATCCGGACGACGCCGGCCTGCAACGGCTTGGCGCATCGCTGGAACGTCAACGAGGCTGGCAGGTGCACCTGAGCCATGCCTGGGGACGCAGCGAGAATGACACGCTGACCAACAGCACCTCGCCGCTCGGCAATCACTTCGGCAGTTCGCTGCTGGAAGCCGAATCGCCGTTACTCGGCGAGCGTTGGCGGGTGGGCCTGCGCGCGCGCGATGACTGGGCGGATTTCCAGGCCACCCGCGTGCGTTACCGCAGCTTCTGGCTGGGTGCGCATTACCGCTACGACCGCCTGGATTTCAGCGCGTACGGCGGCCGCGCCCTGGATGATTTCGATCGCGACGGCACTGCCTGGGCGCTGGATGCCGGCTGGCGCTTTTCCGATGCGTGGTATGGCAGCGTCGCCTGGCGCACACGCGACCCGGAGGCCTCGCTGCAGGCGCGCCGCCTGGGCATCACCGGCGACAGCATCGGTGCTGCCGTGCGCTGGACGCCCAGCGACGAAAGCCGGTGGGAACTGCAGGCACGCCAGTTGCGTTATAGCGACGGCAATCGACGCGATCAGCTGGATCTTTTCGGTAGCCAACGCCTGTGGGCCAACCCGCATGTCCTGGTCGATGGGCTGTTCGCCGCCTCGGCCGGGCGCGCCGAAGACGACCGCGCGGTCGATTACTTCAATCCACGCCATAGCTCTGCAGTTGCCGCCGGCGTACGGATCGAACAGATCGGCTGGCGCCGGTACGACGACGCGTTTCGGCAGCGATTGGAAGTGACTGCCGGGCCGACCTACCAGTCCGGCTTCGGCAGCCGCTGGGTACCTGCGCTTGCCTATCGCCATCTGTGGTCGCTGGGCGATGGCAGCGCATTGAGCTACGGCGTGAGTTGGTCGCGCCCGGTCTACGACGGCCAGCGCGAACAACAACTTGGATTGGACCTTGATTTCCGATGGGGAGGTACGCCGTGATCCGCCTGCCGCTGCTGCTGGTCGCATTGTTGCTGATGACGTTTGCCTCGTCGGCGCAGGCGGGCCTGCTCGTGCTCAGCTACCACGATATTCGCGACGACGTCGCCGCCAAGGGCGACCCCGATCGCTATGCGGTGTCCACCAGCAATTTCGCCGCGCATCTGGACTGGCTGCGCTCGCATGCGTACCACCCGGTCAGCGTGCAACAGGTGCTCGATGCACGTGCCGGCAAGCGTGACCTGCCCTCGCGGCCGGTGCTGCTGACCTTCGACGATGGCTTGCGCAGTGTCTATACACGGGTGTTCCCGTTGCTGCAGGCCTACGGCTATCCGGCGCTGGTCGCACCGGTGACCAGTTGGGTGGAACTGCCGGCTGGTCAGGTCGTGCCCTATGGCCCGCGCGATTTCACCCGCGACGATTTCGTCACCTGGGCACAGTTGCGCGAGATGCAGGACAGCGGCCTGGTCGAAATCGGGTCGCACAGCGATGACCTGCATAAAGGTATCCCGGGCAATCCGTTCGGCAATGAAACCCCGGCAGCGGTCACGCGGCGCTGGGATGTCGGCAACGGGTACGAAAGCGAAGCGCATTATCGTCAGCGGATCGAGACCGATCTACGCCATAGTCGCGACGCAATGGTGGCGCATCTGGGCAAACCGCCGCGCGCCATGGTGTGGCCTTACGCTGCCTACAACCGCGCCAGCAACGAGATCGCCGCGCGCCTGGGCATGACGCTTAGCTTCGACCTGGAAGGCCGCTCGCACGAGGCCGATATCGGCCAGCAGGGTCGCGACCGTGTAGATGGTCAATCGTTGGCCAGCCTGGGCCGCCTGCTGCTGTTCAACAATCCCGACGTACGCGATCTCGCTGGCGAACTGCGGCGTGATCTGTCGCGTGACGGCGTGCGTGCGATCCAGGTCGATCTGGATTATGTCTACGACCCGGACCCGGCACAGCTGGAGCGCAACCTCGATGTGCTGGTACAGCGCGTCAAGGACATCGGCCCCAGCCATGTGTTCTTGCAAGCCTTTGCCGACCCGGATGGGGATGGCGCTGCAGATGCGCTGTATTTCCCCAACCGCCATCTCCCGATGCGCGCGGATCTGTTCGGGCGTGTCGCCTGGCAGCTGCGCACGCGTGCCGGCGTACGTGTCTTCGCCTGGTTGCCGGTGCTCGGCTTCCATCTGCCCGACGCGCAGCAACAAGCCGCATTGCAGATTCATGGTAACGACCCCAAGGATGTGCCGCGCCTGGATCCAGGCAACCCGCGCACCCGCCAGCTGGTGGCAGACATCTACGAAGACCTCGCGGCCAATACCTACTTCGAAGGTCTGTTGTTCCATGACGATGCCTACCTGCGCGACGACGAAATACCGGCCTACGGCAATGGCGACCCGGCCAAGCGCACGCAGCAACTGATCGGCTTCACCCAGGAACTGAAAGCCGCCGCCGAACGCTGGCGGCCGAAGCTGGTGACGGTGCGCAATCTGTTCGCACAGCCGGTGCTGGAACCGCACAGCGAGGCCTGGTTCGCGCAGCGTCTGGAGGCCTTTGCCAGCGCGTACGACTACACCGCGCTGATGGCGATGCCGTACATGGAGCAAGCCAACGACGCGAATGCCTGGCTCACGCAGCTGGCCACACGCGTCGGCCAACAGCCGCGCGGTTTCGACAAGACCATCTTCGAACTGCAGACGTTCGACTGGCGCAGCGGCAAACCGCTGCCCGACGGAGTGTTGCTCGCGCACAGCAAGCTGCTGCTGGCAGCCGGCGTGCGTCATCTGGCGTATTACCCCGACGATTTCATCGGTGGTCATCCGTTTCTGCCCGAAGCGCGCGAAGCCATCTCGGCTCGCCAATTCCCCTATCTCGAGCGATGACCGATGACGACCAGCCTCCTACTGGCCGCCCTGTTCAACTTTGCGTTTTATTACCCGATCATCATGGCGTTCTTCTGGATGATCGGCGGCATCTACTACTACCTGCGCCGTGAGCGCGGCACGCACAGGCCATCCAAGCCACCGCCGATGGCCAGCGAGCCGTTCGTCTCGATCCTGATGCCCTGCTACAACGAGGCCAAGCACGTTGCCGAAACCATCGCGGCGATGAGCGCGCAGCAGTACGCAGACTTCGAGATCATTGCCATCAACGACGGCAGCACCGACCGCACTGCCGAAGTACTCGACGACCTCACCCACCACCACCCGCGCCTGCGCGTGGTGCATCTGGAGCAGAACCACGGCAAGGCCAACGCGTTGCGCGTCGGCACGCTGGCCGCGCGCTCGGACTATCTGGTGTGCGTGGACGCCGATGCAATCCTGGACCCGAACGCCACGCGCTGGATGGTCGGCCACCTGATCGCCGGCCCACGCGTGGGCGGCGTTACCGGCAACCCGCGCGTGCGCAACCGCACCACACTGATGGGCCGCATGCAGGTAGGCGAATTTTCCGCCATCGTCGGGCTGATCAAGCGCGCGCAACGCGTGTACGGGCGGCTGTTTACCGTGTCTGGTGTGATCTGCGCGTTCCGTCGCTCGGCGCTACATCACGTCGGCTTCTGGTCCGACAACATGGTGACCGAGGACATCGACATCTCCTGGCGTCTGCAGCTGGACGGCTGGGATATCCGCTACGAACCCAATGCGTTGTGCTGGATCCTGATGCCGGAAACCTTTCGCGGCCTGTGGATGCAGCGCCTGCGCTGGGCGCGCGGCGGTGTCGAGGTGTTGCTGAGCCACGGCCGCCGTGCGCTGGCATGGCGCAGCCGGCGTATGTGGGCGGTGCTGCTGGAATACGCGCTGAGCCTGGCCTGGGCGTACACCATGCTGCTCATCATCGTGCTGTGGCTGCTCGGCAAGTTCATTGCGCTGCCGCCGGCCTTGTATGTCGACACCATCCTGCCGCGCTGGCATGGCCTGGTGCTGGCCGTGGTCTGCCTGCTGCAGTTCGCCACCAGCCTGATGATCGAACGCCGCTACGAAAAAGGCCTGGCCCGCCAGTTCTTCTGGGTGATCTGGTACCCGGCCGCGTTCTGGATGATCGGCATGCTCACCGCCGTCATCGCCTTCCCACGTGCCCTGCTCGCGCGCCGCAACAAGCGCGCTCGCTGGAAAAGCCCCGACCGAGGAATCCAATGACCCCACCCATCATCAACCTGCCGCAACGCCTCGGCCGCTCGCGCCGCCTCGCCTACGGCGCCGCCACCGCCGGCGCATGGATGGTCTACTTCTATCTGTGGGCACCACTGGCAACGCTGATCGCCTGGTTTTTCGGCCTGCGCAGTGCCTACACCGAGCTCTATCTGCAACACAACGCGCTGGACCCGTTCGCTTTGGGCTCCCTACCGGTAATCGCCTTGATGAGCGCGATCACCACGGTTGGCTGGGCCGAATACAACCGCCTACGCTTCGTCAACGCCGACAAGCGCAGGCGTCCGCGCACCGTCGCCGAACCCGACGTCGACCAGCGCCTGGGCGCCACCGAACAACTCGGCACCCTGCTGCGGCATAGCCGCATCTCCTCGGTGGCGATGGACAAGTTTGCACGACCGGTGGCGGTGCGGGTGGTGCGGCATCGGTAACAGACGCAGTATTCGAGGGCCGGTGGAAGACCACGTGGCAGGCCTGCGCAGGCAGGCCTTCGTTTACGAACACTGGTCAAGCTTGAAGGTTGTGAGGCTGCCACTGCCAAGCCCGCTGCAAATTTTTGAGCAGCCCGTTCAAATCTGACTCATTAGAATTGCGGGGTTCTGGGGAGTTGTGGCTGATCCCCCGCCCGGCGCTGCCTGAGCGCGGATGAGAATCGAGGCTAGATCGGTCGGCAGATATCCGGTGTCAGTCAGCCATGTGTCACGCAACCTGATGAGTACAGTCTGCAGACATGCGCATGAGGCACGGCATCCGGCGGCTGCGCAAGTGAGAAGCGGCCCTGAGAATTGCCGACCTCGATCTGGTGACCCCGGCCCGATTCGAACGGGCGACCTTCCCCTTAGGAGGGGGACGCTCTATCCAGCTGAGCTACGGGGCCAAGGGCGGCATTGTCGCATGATCGTTGCGATTGCCAAGCCGGTGGCGGTAGGCGGCCGGCGGAGCCTGCTAAAATCGGCGGCTACCGTGTTGCGGGTGGCTCTGCCACCACGACCGCCACTGTTTCCAGGAGATCCCATGTCCGCTGACCTGCTCAAGGCGCTCGACCTCGCTGCGTCCAATTCCGGCACCTATCTTGGCGAGGCGACCTGGTCGCAGGCCACTGGCGCCGGGGTGCTGCAGCCGCTCAATCCGACCACCAATGCGGTGATCGCCGAGGTGCAGGCCACCACGCCGGAAGACTACGAGCTGATCGTGCAGCGTGCGCAGGCCGCGTTCAAGGTGTGGCGGACCACGCCGGCACCGCGCCGTGGTGAAGCCGTACGCCTATGTGGCGAGGCGCTGCGTGCGCATAAGGATGCGCTGGGATCGCTGGTGGCGCTGGAAATGGGCAAGAGCAAGCCCGAAGGCGACGGCGAAGTGCAGGAGATGATCGACATCGCCGACTTCGCCGTGGGCCAGAGCCGCATGCTGTACGGCTACACCATGCATTCGGAGCGCCCCGGCCACCGCATGTACGAGCAGTACCAGCCGCTGGGCCTGGTGGGCATCATCAGTGCGTTCAACTTCCCGGTGGCGGTATGGGCGTGGAATGCGTTTTTGGCTGCGATTTGCGGCGATATCTGCATCTGGAAGCCCTCCAACAAGACGCCGTTGACCGCGATCGCCACGATGAAGATCTGCAACGCGGCACTGAAGGATGCCGGCTTCCCGGACATCTTCTTCCTGATCAACGATGCCGGCACGGCGCTGTCGGAGAAGCTGGTCGAAGACACCCGCGTGCCGTTGATCAGCTTCACCGGTTCGACCCAGATCGGCCGCGTGGTGGCAGAGAAAGTCGCCCGTCGTCTGGGCCGCTGCCTGCTGGAATTGGGCGGCAACAACGCCATCATCCTGGACGAAACCGCCGACCTGAAGCTGGCCATCCCGGGCATCGTGTTTGGCGCCGTCGGCACTGCCGGGCAGCGCTGCACCACCACCCGCCGGCTGATCGTGCACGCCTCCATTTACGACACCGTACTGGCAACGCTGGTCAAGGCGTACAAGCAGCTCGACAGCAAGATCGGCGACCCGACCGACCCGGCAAACCTGATGGGCCCGCTCAACAGCCAGGGCGCCGTTGCGCAGTTCCTGGACTCGATCGCCAAGGCCAAGGCGGCCGGCGGCACGGTCGAAGTGGGCGGCACGGCGATCGATCGCCCGGGCAACTTCGTGCTGCCGGCGATTGTCACGGGGCTGCAGAACAGCGACGCGGTGGTGCAGCACGAGACCTTTGCACCGATCCTGTACGTGATGAAGTACAGCACGCTGGATGAGGCGATCGAGCTGCAGAACGGCGTGCCGCAGGGCCTGTCGTCGTCGATCTTCACCCAGAACCTGAAGGCGGCCGAGAAGTTCCTGTCGGCGGCGGGCAGCGATTGCGGCATCGCCAACGTCAATATCGGTACCTCGGGTGCGGAGATCGGCGGTGCGTTCGGCGGCGAGAAGGAAACCGGCGGCGGGCGCGAGTCCGGCTCGGATGCGTGGAAGGTCTATATGCGTCGCCAGACCAACACCATCAACTACTCCGATTCGTTGCCGCTGGCACAGGGCATCAAGTTCGATCTTTGATCGAGGTTGCATGGCGCGCCGGGCACATGCTCGGCGCGCTGCGTGGTCGCAACGGGCCTGCTGCAACGGCCGTCGTGGCGTACCCGACGCACGCAACCCGGCGGTTCTCGCTTTCGCGGCAGCGGCAGCGGCAGCAGTGGCAGTGGCAGCCAGTGAAGACTCGGCGGCTGCAGGCGACGCTCAGCAATCCGGCTCTGTGCAAGTACGCCACGTCTGCGCGAGGCGGAGCGTTCGCCCCGGTGGCACAACGCAGTCGCCACATGGCACCGGCCCGGCTCGAACCCGCCGACCCGCACGGCGCCCGGTCGGCACCACCGAAGGCCAGCGAACTGCAGGACGCGTCTCGACCGGCA
This sequence comes from Xanthomonas citri pv. citri, assembly GCF_000961215.1. Classification (NCBI taxonomy): domain Bacteria; kingdom Pseudomonadati; phylum Pseudomonadota; class Gammaproteobacteria; order Lysobacterales; family Lysobacteraceae; genus Xanthomonas; species Xanthomonas citri. Next base: position 2,070,314 of record NZ_CP008998.1, on the reverse strand, counting down.
TGACCGACCATGCCCTGCCCGCACGAGCGGCGATTGGAGCCGGTCCCGCCCGCAAAACCAGCCCCGCAACGACGTTTGGCCGCAAACGGCACGCCTTTTGCCCGACGGCTCTGGGATAATCGTGCAACGCCAGCCTTCGGCTGCCCGCCTTTTTCAAGGAGTTCATGATGAACGTTGTCGTTCGACAGACCAGCGCCATGGCGATCGTCAGCCTGGTTGCCGGCATTCTCGGCTGGACGCTGATCCCGTTCCTGGGCAGCATCTGCGCCATCATTACCGGGCATCTGGCCCGCGCGGAAATCCGCCGCAATCCACATGGCCTGGACGGCGACGGCCTGGCCATCGGCGGCCTCATCATGGGCTGGCTGGCGGTGGCGCTCTGGGTCGTGGGAATCGCGTTTTTCCTGCTGTTCTTCGGCGGCATGGCCTGGCTTGCGGCCGCCAACAGTTGAGCATGGCCACGCCCTCCTCCGCCCAGCGCTTCAACGATCGCGTGGCGGCCTATGTGCGCTACCGGCCCAGTTACCCGCCGCAGTTGCTGCGCTGGCTGCACGGAGAACTCGGCGTGACGCCCGCAACGGCAGTGGCCGACATCGGCGCCGGCACCGGCATTTCCAGCCGCCTGTTTTTGGAAGCCGGATATGCGGTGACGGCGGTGGAGCCCAACCAGGCCATGCGCGAAGCGGCGCTGCAGTGGCTGGCGGAATTTCCCAAGTTTCAGGCGATCGACGGCACCGCCGAAGCCACCGGGCTGGCCGATGCCAGCGTGGGCTTGGTGTCTGCGGCACAAGCCTTCCACTGGTTCGACATGCAGGCCGTGCGCGACGAATGGGCGCGCATCCTGCAACCCGGTGGGCTGGCGGTGGTGTACTGGAATTCGCGCGAACTGGACAGCACCGCGTTCCTGCGCGGCTACGAGCAGTTGCTGCTGGATTACGGCACCGACTATTCCGCAGTGGCCGAGCGGTATCAGGACGATGCCACCATGCAGGCGTGGTTCGGCGAGGGTTTCCGCGCAATGGCGCGCTTCCCGAATGTGCAGCGGCTGGATTTCGAGAGCTTGCGCGGCCGCCTGCTATCGTCCTCGTACGCCCCGCTTGCGCACGACCCACGTCATGCCCCGATGCTCGCCGCGCTACGCACGTTGTTCGATGCGTATGCGCACGATGGGCTGATCGACTTCCAATACCAAACCCGCGTGTTCGCCGGGAGATTGAACTGACCCGCATGTATTCGCTCGCCCGCCCCTTCCTGTTTTCCTTGGATGCCGAGCGCGCCCACGCGCTGGCGTTGCGCTCCATCGACACCGCCTACCGCACCGGCACCACGGCGTTGCTGGCCAGGCGCCCGGTGCCGCTGCCCACCCCGGCTTTCGGCCTGATGTTCCCCAACCCGGTCGGGCTGGGTGCCGGGTTGGACAAGAACGGTGAGCACATCGATGCGTTGTTTGCGCTGGGCTTCGGCTTTGTCGAGATCGGCACGGTGACGCCGCGCGCGCAGGAGGGCAACCCGAAGCCACGTATGTTCCGATTGCCGGAATACCAGGCGGTGATCAACCGCATGGGCTTCAACAACCTGGGCGTGGATGCGCTGGTGGCCAACGTGCAGCGCGCACGCCGCACGGGAGGCCTGCTCGGCATCAACATCGGCAAGAACAAGGACACGTCCAACGAAGAGGCCACCAGCGACTACCGTTACTGCATGGAGCGCGTGTATCCGCTGGCCGACTACATCACGGTCAACATCTCCTCGCCCAACACCGCAGGCTTGCGCGAGTTGCAGGAAGAACAATCGCTGCGCCGCCTGATTTCCGACTTGCGCGAAACCCAGGAAGCGCTAAGCGCGCAACACGGCAAACGTGTGCCGATGCTGGTCAAGGTGGCGCCGGACCTCAACGACCGCGACATCGATGCCGCCGCACGCGTGCTGGCCGACCTGGCGGTGGATGGCGTGATCGCCACCAATACCACGGTGACGCGCACGCTGGTGGCCAATCACCCGCTAGCTGCCGAAGCCGGCGGTCTGTCCGGCGCGCCGCTGCTGGGGCAATCCACGCTGGTGCTGCGGCGCCTGCGCGCGCGCCTGCCCGAATCGATTCCGTTGATTGGCGTGGGCGGCATCAACTCCGGCGCCGATGCGGTGGCCAAGATGGCAGCCGGTGCGAGCCTGGTGCAGTGCTACAGCGGGTTGGTATATCGCGGCCCGCAGCTCATCGGCGAATGCGTCAACGCCATCCGACGCCGCCGCGAAGCACCCAGCGGCGGTGCGGTGTCGCCATTATGAGCGATGCAGTGCAGACAGGCTGGCAGCTGAGCGAACAGGCGCCGCTGCGTACGCTCAACACCTTCCATGTCGAAGCCACCGCGCGCTGGTTGCTCAATGTCCAAGCGCCTGAGGCATTGCCGCAGGCATTGGCTGCGCCCGAGATCGCCGGACAACCGTTGCTGGTGCTGGGCAGCGGCAGCAATGTCTTGCTGGCCGGCGATCCGCCAGGCTGCGTGCTGTGTTTCGACAACCGCGAGACCTCCATCATCGCGCACCGTGCCGACCACGCCATCGTGCGGGCCGGCGCCGGCGTGAACTGGCATGCGCTGGTGCTGTACGCGCTGCAGCAGGGCTTGTCGGGGCTGGAGAACCTGGCTTTGATTCCGGGCACCGTGGGCGCCTGCCCGATCCAGAACATCGGTGCGTACGGCGCGCAGGTAGGCGACTTCATCCACGTGGTGGAGGCCTTCGACCGGCATAGCCAGCAGTTCGTGCGGCTGGATGCGGCCGACTGCGCGTTCGGCTACCGCGACAGCGTGTTCAAGCAGCAGCCCGAGCGTTATCTGATCGTGGCGGTGGAATTCAATCTACCGCTGCTGCACGAACTGCGGCTGGACTACGCCGGCATTCGCGAGGAACTGGCAAGCATGGGCGCCGAGCTGGCAGGCGCGGCCGATGTGGCGCAGGCGGTGATCAACATCCGTCGCCGCAAGCTGCCGGACCCGGATGTGCTGGGCAATGCAGGCAGTTTCTTCAAGAACCCATTGCTGCCGAGCGAACAGATTGCCGCGTTGCAGGCCAGCTTTGCCGACATGCCGGTGTATCCGGGCGAGCATGCCGGCCAGGGCAAATTGTCGGCCGCCTGGCTGATCGAGCAATGCGGCTGGAAGGGCAAGCGCGAAGGCGACGCCGGCGTGTCGCCCGACCATGCGCTGGTGCTGGTCAATTACGGCACCGCCACGGGCGCGCAGTTGCTGGATTTCGCACGACGCATCGCCGAGTCGGTGCGCGAGCGCTATTCGGTGATTCTGGAGCCGGAACCGCGCATCATCGGGGCGCATTGGTGACGCCAGCGCAGGTTGCGCGGCGAGCCGCGCTGTGGATGCTCACCAGTACCGTCGCCTTCGGGCTGATGGCAATCACCATCCGCCTGGCCTCGAGCACCATTGCCACCGCCGAGATCGCATTTTTCCGCAATGCGTTCGGGTTGCTGGCGTTGTTGCCGTTGATCCTGCGGCCGGGCAAGCCGCTGCCGCGCACGCGGCAATTGCCGCAGTACTTCGCCCGTACCTTGATCGGCCTGGCCTCGATGCTGTGCGGGTTTTGGGCGATCGGCCATCTACCCCTGTCGCAGGCCATCTCGCTCTCCTACTCCACGCCGTTATTCGTCACGGTGCTGGCAGTGGTGTGGCTGCATGAGCAGGTACGGCTGCGGCGCTGGCTGGCGGTGGCGGCCGGTTTTATCGGCGTGCTGGTGATCCTGCGGCCGGGCTCGTCCACGTTCACGCCCGGCTTGCTGATTGCGCTGCTGGCTGCGGTCATCAGCGCCATCGTCGCGATCCAGATCAAACAGCTCTCGCGCAGCGACGACTCCGACACGGTGGTGTTCTACACCTACGTGTTCTGGGTGCCGATGTCGCTGATCCCGGCGCTGTTCCAATGGACATGGCCGCAGGGCATCGGCTGGGTATGGCTGGTGGCCACTGGCATCTTCGGCACCGCCGGGCAGTTGTTCTGGACGCGCGCACTCAAGCTGGGCGAAGTCTCTGCGCTGCAGCCGATCAGCTTCATGCAACTGCCGTTGGTGGCGCTGCTGGGTTGGTGGCTGTTCGGCGAGGCGATCGAACGCCACACCGTGATCGGTGCGGCCATCATCATCGGTGCCAACGTCTATATCGCCCATCGCGAAACCGTGCTGGCACGCCGCGCCGCCACGCACGCACCGGTGGAAGGCGCCAAGCCGGGCGAGTGAGCCGAGATCCTGAGCTGCCGGAGCGCGATCGGGAACGTATCCGGTCGGGACCGCCGACATACACTTCAGTCCCCAAGCGCAACGCACGCTGCGTGCCGTCGCTGTGCAACCTCATCCGCTGTCCTGTCATGGAGTTCGCATGCCGGTTCCAAGCAAAACGATCGGTTTGATCGGTGGAATGAGCTGGGAATCCACGCTGCCCTACTACCGCATCATCAATCAGCGCGTCCGCCATGCATGCGGCGGCCTGCATTCGGCGAAACTGCTGCTGTATAGCGTCAATTTCCACGAGATCGAGCGACTGCAGCACGCCGGCGATTGGGATGGCGCTGGCCAGGCGATGGCAGCCGCCGCGCGTGCGCTGCAGGCAGCAGGCGCCGACTTCATCGTGCTGTGCACCAACACCATGCACTGCGTTGCCGACGCGATTACCGCCGCGACGCCACTGCCGCTGCTGCATATCGCCGATGCCACCGCCGACGCGCTCGTCGCAGCGGGCCTCAGCCGGATCGGATTGCTCGGCACGGGCTTCACCATGGAGCAGCCGTTCTATCGCCAGCGCCTGCAGGCACGTGGCCTGGACGTGCTGGTGCCGCCGGCCGAAGCACGCGCGCAGCTGCATCGCGTGATCTACGACGAACTCTGCCAGGGCGTGATCCAGCCCGAATCGCGCGAATACGTCTGCCAGGTCATGAACGAACTCGGCCAGCACGGTGCGCAAGCGATCATCCTGGGCTGCACCGAGATTTCGCTGCTGGTGAGCAGCACCGATGCGCAACTGCCGTTGTTCGACACCACCGCACTGCACGCCGAGGCAGCGGCGCTGGCGAGCGTGTCCGGCTGATTCGCAGCGAAGGCCCGGACGCGTGCGGCAACCGACGCCCGCAGGCGTGCTCGCACCAGGCCTGATAGGTGCCATCGGCATTTCATCGCCGAAAACGGCGTAGCGACGGCCCCGCCCGGCAGCTAGCATTGCCTGCTCGGCGCATCAGCAGGCGTCAATGGCAATGCGCGCCACCCGCGACAGGATACGACTGCATGACGACCCATGCCCCACCAACGCAGCTCACCCGCAGCGATTACAAGACGCTGGGCTTGTCCGCGCTGGGCGGTGCGCTGGAGTTCTACGACTTCATCATCTTCATTTTTTTCGCGAAGGTGCTGGGCGAGCTGTTCTTTCCGCCAGGCATTCCGGAGTGGACGCGGCAGCTGCAGACATTCGGCATCTTTGCGGCCGGCTACCTGATCCGCCCGTTGGGCGGCATCGTGATGGCCCACTTCGGCGATCTGCTTGGCCGCAAGCGCATGTTCGCGCTGAGCATCGGATTGATGGCACTGCCTACATTGGCCATTGGCGTGCTGCCGACTTACGCGCAGATCGGCGTGGCCGCACCGCTGCTGCTGTTGACGATGCGCCTGCTGCAGGGTGCCGCCATCGGTGGCGAAGTTCCCAGTGCATGGGTATTCGTGGCAGAGCACGTGCCGGCGCGGCGCACAGGGCTGGCCTGCGGCACCTTGACCGCTGGCCTGGCTGCCGGCGTGCTGCTTGGTTCGCTGAGTGCAGGCGCACTGCATCGTGCGTTTTCTCCGGACCAAATCGCCGAGTACGCTTGGCGCCTGCCGTTTCTGGCCGGCGGCATCTTCGGGCTGCTGTCGGTGTACTTGCGGCGCTGGCTACATGAAACGCCGGTGTTCGCCGAACTGGTTGCCATGCGCGCGCTGGCACGCGAAACACCATTGAAGGTGGTACTGCGCGATCACCCGCGCAGTCTGGCAATGTCGCTATGGCTGACCTGGGTGATCGCCGCTGCAGTGCTGGTGGTGTCGCTGATGACACCTACGCTGCTGCAGAGCGCATACGGCTACCCGTCACCGGTGGCGTTGCAGGCCAATCTCCTGGCAGTGCTGCTGCAGGCGGTCGGCTCGGTGGTGGCCGGGGCACTGTCGGATCGTTGGGGCAATGGGCGTGTGCTGCTGGCCGGCAGCGTGCTTCTGGGCGTCAGCGCATGGCTGTTCTACCGCCTTGCGGGCGACCCGTACCTGCTGTTCCCGCTGTATGCCCTGCTCGGCGCTGCGCTAGGCGTGCTGGGGGCGATTCCGCGCGTGATGGTCGAGGCGTTTCCACCAGTGGTTCGCCTGTCCGGCGTGTCGTTCGCCTACAACCTGGGCTATGCCGTGTTCGGCGGCCTGACTCCGCTGCTGGTGGTGATGCTGCTCAAGCTGCACCCGATGGGGCCGGCGTACTACGTGATCTTGCTGGCTTCCATCGGCGCCATCGTTGGCGCCCGGCTATCGCAACGGGAGCGTATCAGTCGCTGGTAGAGCGGCTAAAAAAACCGGGGCGGGCAGTCGTCAGGTGGGCGTGGACGACGCGCCTAGATCCGGAGTGTTCGAGTGGTACCTGCTCGATTCCGAACACCGGTCACGCCAGCCTGGCAGCTGTGCAGTGGTTTTGTTAGCTGCTCTCAATCGGAAAACGGCACGCGCCCGGGCTGCTCCACTACCGTTCCAGCCGGCGTGCGCCAATGCGGCCGCCGCGCGCCGCGGAACATCACCAGATACAGCCCGACCACCCACACCAGCGCGGCCGACCAGCCGCCCAGGATGTCGGACGGGTAATGCACGCCCAGGTAGATGCGCGAGATGCCCACCAGCAGCGCGAACACGCTGGCGACAATGGTCACCGGCCAGCGCCAGCGCGTGCTCCAGGCCAGCGCGATGACCACCGCTGCCAGCGTCATCGAGCCCATCGCATGGCCGCTGGGAAAACTGAACGTGCTCTCCGGCGCGATCGATTCCCACAAGCTGGGGCGGTCGCGCTGGAAAAACTGCTTGGCGCCCATGTTGAGCAGCGCCGAGCCACCGAATCCCAGCGCGGCAAACGTGCCCTCGCGCCAGCGCTGCAAGACCAGCAACACCAGCACGATGGCGATATCGGCCGGAATCACGCCGTACTGGTAGCCGGCCTTGGAGATCGCGCCAAAGAACGCATCCAGGCCCGGCGTGGCGATGCTGCGCATGCTCCACAGCAGCGGCTCGTCGAAGTAGACATTTTCCAGCGCGTGGACTTCGTCGGCCAGGTCCACGAACAGGCCCAATGGGAGCAGCACCCCGGCAAACAGCAACGCCATGCGCCACGCATTGCTACGCAACCATCCCTTGAACCCGGCCGGCGATTCAGCCGGCGCGGCGGACATAGGTGCGTTCGACGTATTGATCGATCAACTCGATGAATTCGTACGCGATGTTTTCGCCGCGCAAGGTGACGCTCTTTTCGCCGTCGATGAACACTGGCGCCGACGGTGCCTCGCCCGTGCCCGGCAGCGAAATACCGATATTGGCGTGGCGCGATTCGCCCGGCCCGTTGACCACGCAGCCCATCACCGCCAGGGTCATGTTTTCCGCGCCGGGGTTGGTGATCTTCCACTCCGGCATCTTGGCGCGCACGTGGTTCTGCACCACGCCGGCCAGCTCCTGGAAGAACTCGGAGGTGGTGCGGCCGCAGCCCGGGCAGGCGGTGACCATCGGGGTAAACGCGCGCTGGCCGGTGGTCTGCAACAGTTCCTGCGCCACCACCACTTCCTGGGTGCGCGACTGCCCCGGCTCGGGGGTCAGCGAAATACGGATGGTGTCGCCGATGCCTTCCTGCAACAGCACGCTCAGTGCCGCCGCCGAAGCCACGATGCCCTTGCTGCCGATGCCGGCTTCGGTGAGCCCCAGATGCAGCGCGAAATCGCAGCGGCTGGCCATGTCCCGATATACCGCGATCAGCTCCTGCACGCCGGACACCTTGGCCGACAGGATGATGCGCTCGCGCGGCAGGCCCAGCTCCACCGCACGCTCGGCCGAATCCACCGCCGAGCGGATCAGCGCCTCGCGCAGCACCCGGCCGGCGTCCCACGGGGTGTCGCGTTGCGAGTTTTCGTCCATCAGCTGCGCTGCCAGCGACTGGTCCAGCGAGCCCCAGTTGGCACCAATCCGGACCGGCTTGCCGTACTTGATGGCGAACTCGATCAACTGACCGAACTGCAGATCCTTCTTCTTGCCGAATCCGACATTGCCCGGGTTGATGCGGTACTTGGCCAGCGCCTCGGCACAGGCCGGCTCGGCAGCGAGCAATTGATGGCCGTTGTAATGGAAGTCGCCGATCAACGGCACTTCGATGCCCATCATGCGCAGCTTGTCGACGATGCGCGGAATGGCAGCAGCGGACTCGGCATTGTTGACGGTCAGGCGCACCATTTCCGAGCCGGCGCGCCACAGATCGGCGACCTGCTTGACGCTGCCGGCGATGTCGGCGGTGTCGGTGTTGGTCATCGACTGGACGACGACCGGATGGCCCCCGCCCACGGTCACGCTGCCGATCTTGACGGCCCGGGTGATGCGGCGCGGCCAGGCGGTGGCGTCGGCGGGAGGGGTTGGGCGGGTCACGGCGTCATGCATCGGGCTATTTTAGCCTGTCCGCCGTGCGCTCACAGCTGAAGCGGGATGCGCACCGATCTGGAGAGCGTGTCATGTACGTTGAGGTGAGTGCGAAGCGCCCTGTGGCGCGTCGAGACAAGGCGTGCGCCTGCCCAGGCTTGGCCGCCTTGGGCAAGGCACGCAACGCGGTATCGGCGCGCCGCAGGGCGCTTCCCGGCGGGTTGGCCGTAGCGGCACGGAGCGCGCGCCGCACCGCTGACGGCCAACGCATTTCATCTCAACGTGCATAACACGCTCTAGGCCGATGCGACGGTCTAGGCCGATGCGACGGTTTGTCGCAGGCCACCGTCTTTCCAAGCGCATAGCATTGCCGTGATGAACAGCTCCGACGCTTCCTTCCTGCGGACCCTCTGCAGCCTGCGCTGGCTGGCCACTGCCGGCCAGGCCGCCACCATCCTGGTCGCGACCGGGCTGATGGGCCTGAACCTGCCGCAGCAACCCCTGTGGGCCGGCGTGGCCGCGTTGGCGGTCTTCAACCTGTATGCGCAGCTGCGCGTGGCGCACCGCGGCGCAGTCAGCCCGGCCACCGAGTTCGGCCACATCCTGGTCGACGTGACCGTGCTGACCTGGATGGTGGGCTGGAGCGGCGGCATCGCCAACCCGTTCGGCTCGTTATTCCTGGTGCTGATTGCGCTGGCCGCGTTGGCGCTGCCGCTGAGCTGGGCGATGGCGGTAGCGGCATCGTGCGTGGCCGGCTATGTGATCAGCGCAGCGTTCGGTCTGCCGCTGCCCTACGGCGGCTTCGACCCGCTCAGCCTGCACATGTGGGGCATGGCGGCCAACTTCCTGCTGTCCACCGTGGTGGTGCTGGCGTTCGCGACACGGCTGGCTCTTTCGATGCGCGAGCGCGAGCGCGAAATCTCGACCTTGCGCGAGCGCTTTGCGCGCAACGAAGGCATCGTCGCGCTGGCCACGCATGCGGCCTCGGTGGCGCACGAATTGAACACGCCGCTGGCCACCATGACCCTGCTGGTGGACGACATCGCCGATCAGTGCGAGCAGGGCGAATTGCGCGAGGACCTGGACACCTTGCGCGAGCTGCTGGTGCAGTGCCACGAGCGCGTGCTGGCATTGGCAGCACCTGCCGACAACGGCCATCTGAGCCGCGAGGTGGCCGTGAAAGAAGTGCTGGAACAATGGCGCCTGGTGCGGCCCACCATCGAGCTGCGCCGCAACGAGGACGCGCCAATGCGCCTGATGCTGCAGCCCGGCGTCAGCCACCTGCTGATGGTGCTGCTCAACAATGCCGCCGATGCCGGCGAACGCGCCGGACGCCCGCAGATCGACCTGACCCTGCGCGTGGAACACGACCATCTCAGCGGCGAAGTGCGCGACTACGGACCCGGCTTCGACACCGCGCAAGCGATGCTGCCGGGCACGCTATTCAATAGCGGCAAGCACGACGGCATGGGCGTCGGGCTGGCGCTCTCGCATGCCACCGTCGAACGCCTGCAGGGCGAGTTGTGGATGCTGCCCGCCGAAGGCAGCGGCGCGCGCGTCGGTTTCCGTCTGCCGCTCTCCGACCACGAGGCACTCGCATGACAAGTCCCCCGATCCGTACCGGCCTGCTGGTCGACGACGACACCTTGTACCTGCGCACGCTGCAACGCAGCCTTGCACGCCGCGGCGTGGAAACGCTCACCGCCACCGATGCGGCCAGTGCGTTGTCCACGGCACGCAGCGCGTTGCCGGATTTTGCGTTGATCGATCTCAAGCTCGGCCACGACTCCGGTTTGAGCCTGATCCAGCCGCTGCGCGAGATCCGTGCCGACATGCGCATTCTGCTGGTCACCGGTTACGCCAGCATCGCCACTGCGGTGGAGGCGATCAAACTCGGCGCCGATGATTACCTGCCCAAGCCGGCCAATATCCCCACCATCATGCGGGCGCTGGGCGAAGAGGATGACGACCTGCCAGAGCCGGACGAAGAAGAAAGCGCGCAGGAAATGATGACGCCGCTCAGCCGCTTGCAGTGGGAGCACATCCAGCAGGCGCTGCACGAAACCGGCGGCAACGTGTCGGCGGCCGCGCGCCTGCTCGGCATGCATCGCCGCTCGCTGCAGCGCAAGCTGACCAAGCGCCCGAGCCCTGGGCCGTTACGCTAGCCGTCTCCCCCTGTCGCCGGACCCCACGCAGCATGGATGCCGCGCGAGGGCCTGCAGGGACGCGCGTGCGAGCGTGCGAGCGTGTCACGCGCCCAGGTGCCGGCACCGGCCCCGCAACGGGCCGCAGTTCGACAGCTTTGCAGTGCGCTTCAATGCGTTTCGGAAAACTACAGCCGCCGACTGCAGGACTTCAATCTCACAGCGGGCCGAACACGCTCGCCCGACGCGAGGTTGCTGCGATGCCATCGGTGCCCAGGATCAAGTTGCGCCCCCAGGTGCTCAGTTGTGCCGCATTCCAGCCGATCGCGATGTCCAGCGACTTCGTACTGCTGTCGTTGCCCGACCATGACCAGCCCATGTAGCCGACGTTGTAGTCGCGCGCGCGGCGCATGATCGCCGCTTCGTCCACGTGCGCACCGCGATGGTCCCCACCGAATTCGCCGATCACCAGCGCCAGCTTTTTATCGTTGAAGGCGCGCAAGTAATTGTTGATCGTGGCATCGCTGCCGAACACTTCGTACATGTGCACGCTGAACATCAGGTTGCGGCGGCTGTCGCGCGCCAGCAGAACAGCGGCGTTGTCGCGCATGTAGAATTTCCAGTCCTGGCCCCAGTTGGGCGCATCCACCATCAAGGCGTGGGTCAGTCCATTCTTGCGCAAGGTGGCGATGGCGGTGGCATGGCCGTTGACCCATTCGCTGGCAGCAAGACTGTTGCCGAACGGTTCGTTGGCGATATTGATGACCACATGGTCTTCGTTGCCGATCAGCGCCTTGCGGATGCCGACCCAGTAATTGGTCGCATTGACCAGATTCGCAGCGGCGGTGTCTTCGCCATAGCCGGTGGTGTCGTGGACCTCCAGCACGGCGATCAAGCCCAGGCTTTTGCAGCGCGCGATGATGCGGGCCACATCGGCCTCCGGTGTGCGCGTCCAGCGGTAGCCGGAACTGAGCACGACGCGCACGCTGTTGGCGCCGGTGGCCGCGATGGCTGCCAACGCCGCATCGGTGCGGCCCGCATACCAGGCATGCGGCAGGTTGACGCCGCGCAGCACCAATGCATTGCCATTGGACTCGCGTAACTGCGTGCCGGACACCGTGAGCCCTGCATGGGCGGCAGACGACGCGGCCAGACCGGCGACGACCAGGAGCGTGCGTTGTGCAAAGGACAGCAATGAATTCACGATGATTCCAAAATAGAAGTGACAAAACCGCGATGGCGAGATTCACAGCACGGGTGAAGACTGTGTCGATTCGTGACACCCATGAGTCGAATGCACATCACAAAAGCAAACATCGATTAAAGATCATTGGTCGCGTGTGCGATGCAGATGGTTGCGTCAGCACTGCTGTGGTCAAAAGGTGATCGGCAGCGCACGCGAGATATTTAGGCGCTGTCACCGGAGGACACATGCGCCACGCGCGTTGGTGTGGGCACGCATTCCAGCTCCGGCAGACGGCGCATGGCCGCGACAGCGCCGCGCAGATCGCAGTCGAATCGCGTGCGGCGCACGGCTGACGCGGCGACGGCACCGTTCATGAATTCCAAGGCGTGCTGCGTCCCGTACTGCAACTGAACGGAGCCAGCCACCGCCGGTCAAGGGATTACGCTTCAGGCCGATACGAGCACATGCCTTCCCTGCCCGCCTCTGCCGAGTCTCTTCTTCCGCCCACGCTCGACGAGTCCACCCGGCTCGAGGTGCTGCGCGGCCTGTGCCTGCTGGATTCGCCGCCAGACCCGGTGTTCGACACCGTGGCCGCGATGGCCGCGCGCAGCCTGGACGCGGAAATTGCGGTGGTCTCGCTGGTGGACGAGCACCGCCAGTGGTTCAAGGCGCGCATCGGCCTGGAAGCGCGCGAAACGCCGCGTAGCCAGGCGTTCTGCGCGCATGCGATCCGCTCGGACGAGGTGATGGTGGTGCCGGATGCGCAACTGGATCCGCGCTTCTGCGACAACCCGCTGGTGCTGGGCCCGCCGTTCATTCGCTTCTATGCCGGCGCACCGCTGAAGCTGCGCGACGGCCATCGCATCGGCACCTTGTGCGTGATCGGCACCAGTCCGCGCCCAGGGCTGGATCAAGCTGCGATCACGCAGCTGGAAGGCCTGCGCGACTTGGCCGTGCTGCGCGTGGAAAACCTGCGCAGTACCACCTACCGCGATGGTCCGACCGGGCTGCCCAATCGCTCGCGCTTTAGCGAAGACCTGGATACCTGGCTGTCGCAACGCGACACTGCGCCGGCGACCACGGCGGTGGCCATCGATGTCTGCGGCAGCGACTACTTCCGCGATATGGTCAAGGCGCTGGGCTGGGAATACGCAGACGGCTACATCGCCCTGGCGCAGCGTCGCCTTGCGGCCTATCTGCCCGGCGGCACCCTGCTGTATCGGCTGGACCCGACGACCTTCGGCTTCCTGGCCCAGGCGGAAGGCCAGCGTCTGGCCACGCTATGCACCAAGGTCTCCAAGGCGTTCACCGAGCCATTGGAACACCAGGGCATTCCGCATACCGCGGTGGCTTCGATCGGCGCGGTGTCGCTGCAGTCCAGCTACGGCGCCGCCGATACCATCCGCTCACTGACCACCGCGGTGGATATCGCGCGCGAGCGCTGCCTGCCGTGGAGCATGTACGAGCGCAAGCACGATGTCGCCCAGCGCAACACCTTCCGCCTGCTCGCCGCCCTGCCCGCTGCCCTGGACAGCTCCAGCCAACTGCGCCTGCACTTTCAACCGCGCGTGGATCTGCACGACCACCGCTGCGTAGGCGTGGAAGCCTTGCTGCGCTGGCAGCACCCGATGATCGGCCCAGTGATGCCGTCGGATTTCATTCCGATGGCCGAGAAAACTGCGCTGATCAACCGCATTACCGCCTGGGTCATCGACAACGGCATTGCGCAGGCAGCGCGCTGGCAGCAGCAAGGCCTGGACTTCAACCTGGCCTTGAACGTGTCGGCTGCCGATCTGGATCGCCCCGGTTTTGCCGGCCTGTTGCGGCGCGGCCTGGATCGTCACAAGCTGGACCCGCGCCGGCTGGAGATCGAATTCACCGAAAGCGCGATGATCCGCCACCCCGATCACCTGGCCGAACAACTGGCCGCCATTGCGGCGCTGGGCGTGCATATCGCCATCGACGACTTCGGCACCGGCTACAGCAATTTCAGCTATCTCAAGCAGCTGCCGGCCAGTTCGTTGAAGATCGATCAATCCTTCATCCGCTCGCTGCCGGACAGCCGAACCGATCGCACCCTGGTACCGGCGATGATCCAGCTTGGCCACAGTCTGGGCCAGCGCGTGGTCGCCGAAGGCATCGAATCGGCGGAGGCGTACGCGCAATTGCGCGCCTGGGGCTGCGACGAAGGCCAGGGCTACTGGATCGCCAAACCGATGCCGGCCGCCGCGCTGGAAACCTGGCTGGAAACGCCGTGGCACGAGCAACATGCCGCGCCGGTCAACCTGCTTGCCGCCAGCTTGGCCGCGGCGCGCGTCTAGGCGCAGCCAACAAACCAACCGCGTCCACCACTCGGTGGCGCGTGCGGTACTCGAGCGGCATCTCCCACGCGTGCGCAGTGGCTCCTGTGGGCCATCCAAACCCGCTTGACGAGGGCTGGCGCCTCCGAAACGGCAGGCTGTCAACGCAGCGCGGCGCGACACCAAGGTGCCACGCCGCGCTGCGTTTCAAGACATCGCTGCTTACCAGAACACGGTGTACAGCACGATCAGAATCGCGATCACGCCGGCGGCGCCGATCTTGAAGCCGAGCGTGGTGCCGTAGGCAACGTCGTTGGTACGGATCAGATCGCGTGCCTGCGTGGCAGGCGTCAGCAGCGACACCACCACCGCCAATACCAGCGCGGCAACGAACACCACACCGATGCGGTCCATGAACGGCAGTTCGGGCCAGGCGAACTTGAGCGCGAACGACAACACCACCGAGCCGATCGCCGCGGTCAGCGCGCCGGCTTCGTTGGCCCGCTTCCAGAACAGGCCAAGCATGAAGATCACCACCACGCCTGGGGTAAAGAAGCCGGTGAATTCCTGGATGAACTGAAAGCCCTGATCGAAGTTGCCCAGCAACGGCCGCGCAGTGAGGATGCCGATCAGCACCGAGGCGGCGGCCACGAGACGCCCCACGCGCACCAGCTGCTTCTGCTCGGTCTGCGGACGGAACTTGGCGTAGAAATCCAGGGTGAAGATCGTCGCCACCGAATTGATCTTCGAGGCCAGCGAGGCCACGATCGCCGCAACCAACGCGGCAAACACCAGGCCCAGGATGCCGGTCGGCAACAACTGCATCATGGTCGGGTAGGCCTGGTCGGGCTTGGCCAGATCCGGCGCCAGCACCACTGCGGCAATGCCCGGCACCACGATCACCAACGGCATCAGCAGCTTCAGGAACGCGGCGAACACCATGCCCTTTTGCGCCTCGCCGATGTTCTTGGCGGCCAGCGCGCGCTGGATGATGTACTGATTGAAACCCCAGTAACTGATGTTCATCACCCACAGCCCGCCGAGCAGCACGCTCAGGCCCGGCAGATCCTTGTAGAACGGGTTGTCCCTGGTCAGGATCATGTGGAAGTGATCGGGGTGCGCAGTCCACAGGTGCTGGAAGCCGGCCAGCACGCCGGCACCGTCGCCAATGCGCGCCAGGGTCAGCCCCGCCACCAGCAGGCCGCCCAGCACCAGCAGGGTGACCTGCACGATGTCGGTCAGCGCCACCGCCTTCAGCCCGCCGTACAGCTGGTAGACCAGCGCGAACACGCCGATCAACGCCAGCGCCAGGGTCTGGTCCATGCCGGTGACCTGGCTGACCGCGATCGATCCCAGCCACAGGATCGAGGTCAGGTTGACGAACACGTACAGCAGCAGCCAGAACACTGCCATCAGCGTGCGGATCCACGTGCCGTAACGCTGCTCCAAAAACTGCGGCATGGTGTAGATGCCGTTGCGCAGGAAGATCGGCAGGAAGAACTTGCCGACGATCAGCAGGGTCAGCGCCGCCATCCATTCGTAGGAGGCGATCGCCAGACCGATCGCATAGCCCGAACCGGCCATGCCAATGATCTGTTCGGCCGAAATGTTCGCAGCGATCAGCGATGCGCCGATCGCCCACCACGGCAGCGACTTGCTCGCCAGGAAATAATCCTCGGCGCTCTTGCTATGGCCTGCCTTCTCGCGCGAGACCCACTGCGCGAGCACGAAGATGCCGGCCAGATAGACCAGCACGATCACGATATCCAACGTCGCCAAACCCACTGCACTCTCCTGTCTGGCTTTGGGGTGTGCGTCGAACGCCAGACAGGCCTGCAGAATGCCGCCGCAACGCACAGCATGCGCCACGGCA
This sequence comes from Xanthomonas citri pv. citri, assembly GCF_000961215.1. Lineage (NCBI taxonomy): Bacteria > Pseudomonadati > Pseudomonadota > Gammaproteobacteria > Lysobacterales > Lysobacteraceae > Xanthomonas > Xanthomonas citri. Next base: position 2,054,152 of record NZ_CP008998.1, on the reverse strand, counting down.
ACGCGGCGAACCGCAGCTGCAGGCCATCCCGGCCGATCGACGCACGCGTCCCGCGGCGGCTGATGACACCACCGATCAGGGTGGCCGCTGTACCGCGCCGCCAGCACTGGCGACGCAGCTGTTTGGTCTCATCCCCCAGGCGCGCACGCACGCCAGCTGGAATGCTGCTTACTTGACCGGGCAGTCGACGGTGACTTCGGCTTCGTTGAGCGCGCCCAGCGACACCCTGGACACCGACAGGTCCAGCGCGGCAGCGCTTTCGATGCTGGCGACCTGGGTCAGCTTGGTCACATCCGCGCCGGCCACTGCGAAGCACTTCAACGGCACGCCGACCACTTTCCACTGGCCTTGCGGCAGCGTAGCCAGGGTCTTCTGGACGTCGACACGACCACCGCACTTGTCGCCACAGCCCACGCCCAGCCACACCGGCGCGGTCACCGCGCTGTCGCGGCGCAGGGTCAGCTGCAACTGCACATCGCCGTTGCTTTCACGCGAGACGTCCACCGGCTTGGCGGACACCAGCAACACGCTGGAGGCGGTACTGCCCGACCACACCAGACGGCGCGCATCCTCCTGCGCCTTGTGGTCGACTGCGGTCATCTTCAGGCTGCCATCGGACAAGCCCACCGGCAGCGTGGTTGCCGGCATGTTGGCCTGGCCGGCGTTGGACAGCTGCATGGCGATGCCGAGCGCAGGCTTGCCGCGCACGAAGTACATCCCGCCTACCGACTGCTCGCCGGACACGCCGGATTCTTCCGGCAGTGCTGCCAGGTCGCCCTTGTCGGCGTAGGTCAGGCCGAAGCCGAACTTGAACTGCGGGTCGTAGTCCTTCTGGCCGACGTTATTGGCGAACTGCACGGCGGTCTTGGGCCAGGAGAAGCTGAGCTTGCCCTTGAAGTCGTTCTGCACCGACCCATCGGCCTTGCGCAGCAGCACATCGGCAATGCCCTCGCCTTCGGAGCCCGGCAACCAGGCAGCGACGAACGCGTCGGAGGCGTTGATGTACTGATTCATCCACAGCGGACGCCCGCTCAGGAACACCGCCACCACCGGGATGCCTTCGGCCTTGAGTTTCTTGATCAGGGCCAGTTCGCTTTCGTCGCCCGGCTTGTACAGCAGGGTGGCGATATCGCCCTGGAATTCGGCATACGGATTTTCGCCGAACACCACCACGGCCACGTCCGGCTTGGTCTTGTAGGCGCCATCCACGGCCAGCTCGGCGCTGCCGCCGGCGGCCTTGATCTGCTTGTCCAGGCCTTCCCAGATGGTGGTGCCGTTGGGGTAGTCGCTGCGCTTGGTGCCGGTGCCCTGCCAGTTCAGGGTCCAGCCGCCGGACTGCTTGCCCATGTCGTTGGCACCATCGCCGACCACCAGCACGCGTCTGGTCGGATTCAGCGGCAGGATGCCGGCCTGGTTCTTCAGCAGCACCAGCGACTCACGTACCGCCTGGCGGGCGATGGCACGGTGTTCCGGTGCGCCGAGCAATTCGTACTTGCCACCGAGTGGGCGCTTGGACGGCTTGCCGGCCTCGAACAGGCCCAGGCGCACCTTCACGCGCAGGATGCGGCGCACGGCATCGTCCAGACGCTCGGCCGAAATCTGGCCGGACTTCACCGCCGCCAGTTCGGTTTCGTAGATGCCCTTCCAGCTGTCGGCGGCCATCGCCATGTCGACACCGGCGATGAACGAGGCCGGGCAATTCTGGTTGGTGCAGCCCTTGACCTGGCCGTGGCCATTCCAGTCGCCGACCACGAATCCGCCGAAATTCATGCGGCCCTTGAGCACGTCGGTCAGCATGACCTTGTTGCCGTGCATCTTTTCGCCGTTGAAGCTGTTGAACGAGGCCATCACGCTCTGTGCGCCAGCGGCAATCGCAGGCGGATAACCGGCGGCGTGGATATCGCGCATGGTAGCTTCGGACACCTTGGTGTCGCCCTGGTCCTTGCCGTCGGTGGTGCCGCCGTCGCCGACGAAATGCTTCACCGACGAAATGACGTGGCTGCCGTCCAGGAACTGCGGCGTGCCCGGCACGCCCTGTACGCCTTCGACCATCTTGCCGGCAAAGCTGGCCACCACGTCCGGCGACTCGGAATAGCCTTCGTAGGTCCGGCCCCAGCGGTCGTCCTGCGGCACGGCCACGGTCGGCGCGAAGGTCCACTCCATGCCGGTGACGCGGGTTTCGGCAGCGGTGACTTCGCCGATCTTCTTGATCAGGTCCGGGTTGCGCGTTGCGCCCAGGCCGATGTTGTGCGGAAACAGCGTGGCACCGACGATGTTGCTCTGGCCGTGCACCGCATCGATGCCGAAGATGATCGGAATCGCGTTGCCGCCCTTGGAGGTGTCCATCGACGCCTCATAGAACGCGTCGGCCAGCTTCAACCATTCGGCCGGGCTGGCGTTGTACTTGCCGCCCGGATCGGAATTGCCGCCGGCCAGCACCGAGCCGATACGGTACTTGCGCACGTCGTCCGGGGTCATGCTGGCGATATCGCCCTGGATGGTCTGGGCAACCTTCTCTTCCACGCTCATCTTGGCCATCACATCGGTGATGCGCTGCTCCAGCGCCGCGTCCTGCGCGAATGGCCACTTCGGCGACGGCCACTGGTCCGGATGGATGGCGGTCGACGCCTCGGCAGGTGCGGCGGCCGGAGCCGCCTTGCTCGCCTCGGCAGCAGTGTCCTTGCCTTGGCAGGCGGCCAACATCAGCACCGCCGCAGCGGTGGCCAGGCAGAGGGCGCGACGCGCGACGGGCGCGGCGGTACGACGGAGCAGCTTGTCCAAGATTCGTTTCTCCAGGGTGGTTCTCCCACGGCGATGCGTTGCGCCGCAGGCCATTAGGCGGCGTACGCTTGCGTGATTCCCCTACCCTGTCAACAACGGCTGCCCGTATGCCGAATACCGGGCAACTTATTGGCCGCGGCTATAGCATTGGAATACCGGCAGCACCTGTGAAACCGCGCAAAACCACCTAATCCGCTGCCGCGTCTGACAGCGCGAGCAGATCCACTTTGCTGCATCGCACCACCTGCAGCTCAGGCTAGTGCGCAGTATCGGCATGTCGAGGGTCTCTGGCAGCGCTCGCTTGCCACGACACGTTCGAACGCAGGCCAACGGGTGAGCTTGCTGTCAAACAACTGTCATACCAGCGGCCTAGCGTGACCGGCTTGCCGATGCGCCATTGCCATCGTTGATCGTTGCCTTTGCCTGGAGTTTCGATGTCCCCCTCCCCCGACCCCTCCCGTCGTCGCCTGATGCAATTGCTGGCGGCCGTTCCCCTGTTGCCGCTCGGCAACGCCAGCGCTGCCGCCCTGCAACAGCTTGGCGGTGCGGCGTGGGCCGCGCGCCCACTGCGGCCATCGGAGAACCCGACCCGCCTGGTCTCGGCCACCTTCCACGGCATGCCGGCGCCGAGCCTGGCCGACCCGGCCGCAATGGCCACCACCACGGTCGGTTCGGCACTCAGCGTGACGCGCAGCGACGGCAGCACGCAGCGCTATGCGCTGGCCTACCACCCATTCTTCGTCACCGGCGACCAGTTGCCGGACGGCAACGGCGGCACCGTGCTGGCCGGCGGGTACTACGACATCCAGCATCGCCCGATCATCGACCGCTCCAAACCCGGTTCCGAACGTCCGTTCTTTTCCGATTGCCCGGACGGCTCCTCGTTATTGACCCTGCCCAATGCCAAGGTGCCAGGCGTCAAGGGCAACCACGTGTTCGCCGTGGTGCAGTTCGAATACACCACCCGCGACCTGGCCGGCAACGACACCAACCGTCACCTGCCTGCGCCGATCGCCGTGTTGACGCTGGATCAGGACCCGGCCACCGGCAAGCTGTCGCTGGTGAAGTACCACAATGTCGACACCGCACCGGTCCATGGGTTGTGGACCACCTGCGGCGCAAGCCTGTCGCCGTGGAATACCCACCTGTCCAGCGAAGAGTACGAGCCCGATGCCACGGCATTGGCCGGCAACACGCAGTTCCGCAGCTACAGCACGCATCTGTACGGCGATCCGAATAAAGCCAACCCGTACCACTACGGCCATCTGCCGGAAATCACCGTGCACCCGGACGGCACCGGCAGCGTGCGCAAGCATTACTGCCTGGGCCGCATCTCGCACGAGCTGGTGCAGGTCATGCCCGACCAACGCACCGTGCTGATGGGCGACGACGCGACCAACGGCGGGCTCTTCATGTTCATTGCCGACCGCAAGGCCGACCTCTCCGCCGGCACCCTGTATGTCGGCAAGTGGCACCAGACCTCGGGCTTCGGCCCGGGCGCGGCCACGCTGCGCTGGATCAAGCTTGGCCATGCCACCAGTGCCGAGATCCAGGCCATGGCCGACCGCCTCACCGCTGCCGACATCCTCGACGTGCACCTGAGCGACCCGGGCGATGCCTCGTTCACCAAGATCCCGTTCAACGGCACCTTCAACTGGATCCGCATCAAGCCCGGCATGGAGAAGGCCGCCACGTACCTGGAAACCCATCGCTATGCCGCGCTGGCCGGCGGCAGCCTGGGCTTCACCAAGCTCGAAGGCACCACTGTCAACGCGCACGACAAGGTCGCCTATATGGCGATGTCCTACATCGTCACCAGCATGCTCAACGGCTCGGGCGATGTGAAAGTCGAGGGTCCGGAAGCCGGCGCGGTGTATGCCTTGAACCTGCGCGGCGGCCAGCGCGACAGCCAAGGCGCCCCGATCCATAGCGACTGGGTGCCGATCGACATGGCCGCCCCGGCTGCCCTCACCGGACACAACCTGGCCAAAGCCGATGCGCTCGGCAATCTGGCCGACCCGGAACGGATCGCCAACCCGGACAACCTCAAGTTCTCCGAATCGCTGCGCACCTTGTTCATCGGCGAAGACAGCAGCCTGCACGTCAACAATTTCCTGTGGGCCTACAACGTGGACAGCGGCACGCTGACGCGCGTGCTGTCGGTGCCGGCGGGCGCCGAATCGACCGGCCTGCACGCGGTCGACGAGATCCACGGCTGGACCTATGTGATGAGCAACTTCCAGCATCCCGGCGACTGGGAGAGCCCGTTGCACGACACCGTCAAGGCCACGCTGGATCCGCTGGTCCGCGCCAACTACAAGGACCGCTTCGGTGGAGCGGTGGGTTATCTCACCGGCGACCCGGTGGCCGTGCAGTTGAGCAAGGCGTAAGCGCCGCCGTTTTGCGTTGCGGCGCTGCATGCCGCTACAGCCGACACGTGCAGCGAGGCATTCTGGCTGCTGTCGCATCCCGGTAGGAGCGCATCTGGGCGCGAGCAGCGTTGCCGGTATGGCCTGTCGCGCCCGGGTGCGCTCCCACGGGTGAGGCTGACCCGTGCAGCGTGGCGTTCTCGCTGCTGTCGCAAGGCCGGTAGGAGCGCACCTGGGCGCGAGCAGCGTTGCCGGTATGGCCTGTCGCGCCCGGGTGCGCTCCTACGGGTGAGGCTGACCCGTGCAGCGTGGCGTTCTCGCTGCTGTCGCAAGGCCGGTAGGAGCGCACCTGGGCGCGAGCAGCGTTGCCGGTATGGCCTGTCGCGCCCGGGTGCGCTCCCACGGGTGAGGCTGACCCGTGCAGCGTGGCGTTCTCGCTGCTGTCGCAAGGCCGGTAGGAGCGCACCTGGGCGCGAGGAGCGTTGCCCGGATGGCCTGTCGCGCCCGGGTGCGCTCCTACGCGTGAGGTCGATGGATGTCTGGCCGCGTCGGTGAGAATCAGATCAGACCGCACGCGCGGCTCAAGACTGCCGCAACTCCAGCGCCGCCATCACGATGGGTTTGGCCCAGTCAGGCACCTGCGCCAGCTCGTCCGGCGTCTGCGGGTAATGCAGGCCGCTGCGGTCCAGTTCCAGTACCAGCGTGGGCGATGCCTGACCCGCGGCGTCGGCCGGTGCGCTGTTGTCGTAGACATGCAGCACGGCCAGATGCGGCAGCAACGCAATCAGATTGGCACGCGAGGCATCGTAACGCTCGCGGATCTTGTGTTCGGGAATGGCATGACCGCCGGCCGCAACCCGCGCCGCCACGCGCTCGATGTGCAGATCCACCGTCGCCAACCCGCAAAACCAGACCGCTACCGTCTGTTGCGCGCTAGCCTCGCGCAGCAGGCGCGGAATGGTCGTCGCGCCCAGCGTGGTTTCGAAGGCGAAATCGCTGCCATCGGCCATGGCCTGGCGCAGCCGCCGTACGCCTTCCTGCCAGGCCTGCGCATTCGCCTCTGCAGCCGCCCAGCCCCGCTCCACCAGTTCCTTGGTGAAGGCATCAGGATTGAACCAGGTGGCGCCGTCCTCCAGCAGAAAACGACCCAGTAACGAACTCTTGCCCGCGCCATTGACGCCGGCCAGCACCAGAAGATGGCCCATCGCTTACAGCGACGGGCCCAGGGCGACCTTGCGGCCGCGGCGTGCCGGTGTGGCGATCGCCTTGGCCAGGCCCGCACCCTCAGTCGTCACCGCAAGATGCGCGTCGAACTTCGCCTGCAGTGCCTGCAGCGACTGCGCGCGCGCCGAGGTTGCGGCCGCCGCACTGGCCTGATTGACCAGGCGCCGATACTCCTCGGCATCCACCACCACCGCTTCGGGATGATTGTGGTTGGTGATCACCACTGCCCCGTGCGAGCGCACCTTGCGCATCAGGCTGGGCCAGCCCTTCACCTTGATGTCGGCAGCGGGGGATTTTTCGAGCTCGGGCAGATCCTGGAAGCGCGACATGGAGAAATCCGGGGCGGAGTGCTGGCGATCAGCCTACTCTCAAATTCCCAATTTAGGAAATTTGTCCATTTTGTCCAAACAATGCGGTCGACCATGCCGTCCAAAACAAAACGGGGCCCGCAGGCCCCGTTTTTTTAAGCGCGATGCGCAAATGCTCAGCCGCGCAACTTGTTCAGCAGCTCGCGCGTCACCGGGTCGGCCACATCGACCGATTCGCCTTTCAGCGCCGGCAGCAACTGGCTGGCCAGCTGCTTGCCCAGCTCCACGCCGAACTGGTCGAACGCATTGATGCCCCACATCACCGATTGCACGTAGACGCTGTGCTCGTACATCGAGATCAGCGCACCCAGCGCCTGCGGGGTGAGCGCATCGAGCAGGATCACCGTGCTCGGGCGGCCGCCCGGGTAGCTGCGGTGCGGGTCGCTGCTGTCCTGGCCGTTGGCCAGCGCCTCGGTCTGCGCCAGCACATTGGCCATCAGCGCAGTATGGTTTTCCGCGTACGGGTCGTCGTTGTGCACGGTGCCGATGAAATCGGCCGGCACCACGCTGGTGCCCTGATGCAGAGCCTGAAAGAAGCTGTGCTGCACATCGGTGCCGGCACCGCCCCACCACACCGACACGGTGTCGCTGTCCACCGCCGAGCCATCGAGCTTGACGCGCTTGCCCAGGCTCTCCATCACCAGCTGCTGCAGGTAAGCCGGCAGCAGTGCCAGGCGCTGGTCGTAGGTCATCACCGCGTGCGTGGCGCTACCGAGCAGGTTGCGGTTCCACACTGCCGTCAGGCCATGCAACACCGCAACGTTTTCTTCCAGCGGCGTGTTGAGCACATGCGCATCGAACTGCGCGGCGCCTTCCAGCAGTTGTTCGAAACGCTCGAAACCAATGGCCAATGCAATCGGGAAACCCACTGCCGACCACAGCGAGTAGCGCCCGCCCACCCAATCCCACATCGGCAGCACGCGGCCGGGTGCGATATCGAAGGCCTTGGCGGCACGCTCGGGGTTGGCACTGACTGCGTACAGCCGCTCGCTGCCACCGAGCCAGGCATGCAGGATGCTGCCGTTGAGCAGGGTTTCCTGGGTGCCGAAGGTCTTGGAGATCAGGATACCGGCGGTGCGTGCCGGGTCCAGCGTGGCCAGCGTGCGCTGCATCGCCGCGCCATCGACGTTGGAGACGAAATGCACGCGGAAACGCGCGCCCGACGGCGCCCGCAAGGCATCGGCCACCAGCCGCGGCCCCAGGTCCGAACCGCCGATGCCGACGCTGACGATATCGGTGACGTCGGTGGCTTCCAGCTGCTGGATCAGCGAGCCCATGCGTTGGCGGACTTCCTCGGCGGTGGCATACGCTTCGGAGGCCACCGGCGCATCGGTCAGGTCGCCACGCAATGCGGTGTGCAATGCAGCGCGCTGTTCGGTGACATTGACCTGCTCGCCACGGAACAGGCGCTGGAACGCGCCGGAAAGATCGCGCTCGCGCGCGATGGCGAACAGCGCATCGAGCGCGGCGCGGTCGTACTTTTGCCGCGCGAAGTTGAAATACAACGGACCGACTTGCCTGGCGTATTGCGTCGGCCGTTCCGGCTCGGCGGCAAGCAATGCGGGGATGGCAGCGCCGCGCAGGCGCTGGGCGTGGGCGTGAAGCGCGTCGAATCCGTTGGTCTGTGTCATGCGGCCTGGGTGGGGATGCTGTGGTTGGTGTGGGAGATCGCGTTGTGCGCGTTCACATATACCAGATTGGGCTTGAAGGTCTTGGCTTCGTCTTCGCTCATGCTGGCGAACGCCGCCACGATGATCAGATCGCCCACCTGCACGTGACGCGCCGCGCCACCGTTGAGCGACATGATGCCGCTGCCGTCTTCGGCGCGGATGGCATAGGTGCTGAAACGCGCACCGTTGGTGACGTCCCAGATATGGACCTGTTCGAACTCGCGGATGCCGGTCGCTTCCAGCAGCAGGCCGTCGATGGCGATCGAGCCTTCGTAGTTGAGCTCGGAGTGGGTGACGGTGGCGCGGTGGATCTTGGCTTTCAGCAGGGACAGATGCATGGACGCAGGCAACGACAAAAGGAAAGCCGGCATTTTAGCGGAAAGCGCCCGTCCCCACCGGTTTGCGCTGCGGCCGGTGGTGAGGGCTTCAGGCCTGCGCAGCGCGCGCAAACGCGCGCCCCGTTCGCTGGCGCTGCCGGACGGCTCCGACGGCGCGTCGGCCTGCTCAGAACTCCAGGTTGTCGATCAAGCGCGTGTTGCCCAACCGGGCCGCGATCAAGGCCACGCGCGCGCCGGCGTGGCTGTCGCCCGGCTCGCTGAGATCAGGCAGCCGCACCACCGCGTAATCGACCCGGAAACCGGCCTGTTCCAGCGTGTGGCTGGCCGCATCTTCCACCTGCGCACGCGGCGTGCCGGCGGCATAGCTGTCGCGCATCTGCAGCAGCACCTTGCGGATCGTGCTCGAGATCGGGCGATCTTCCGCCGACAGATACTGGTTGCGCGAGCTCATCGCCAGGCCATCGGCCTCGCGCACGATGCTGCCGCCCAAAATTTCGGTCGGAAACGCCAGGTCGGCCACCATCTGCCGGATCACCGCCAACTGCTGGTAATCCTTCTTGCCGAAGGCGGCCACGTCCGGCTGCACCTGGTTGAACAATCGCGCCACCACGGTGCACACGCCATCGAAATGCCCGGGCCGGCATTCGCCTTCCAGCACATCACTGACGCCGGGCGCGTGGATCGGTGTGGCCAGCGCGGTGCCGAGCGGGTACATGGTGTCCACGTCCGGCAGCCACAGCGCATCGCAACCGGCGTCTTCCAGGCCGCGCAGGTCGGCCTCGGGCGTGCGCGGGTAGCGCGCAAAATCTTCATTCGGGCCGAACTGGGTCGGGTTGACGAACACGCTGGACACTACGCGGTCGGCGTACTGGCGCGCCAGCATCACCAACGAATAATGCCCGGCGTGCAGGTTGCCCATGGTAGGCACCAGCGCCACACGCAAGCCCTCGCGCTTCCAGCCATTGACCAGGGCGCGCAGTGCGGAAAGATCGGTCAGGGTCTGGATCATGCGGCGTACGCGTGCTCTGCATCGGGAAAACTGCCGTCGCGCACCGCCTGTGCATAGGCGCGCACCGCGCCGGCAACCGAGCCGCCTTCGGCCAGGAAATCCTTGACGAACTTGGGCCGGCGGTGGCCACTGTCCAGCCCGAGCATGTCGTGCATCACCAGCACCTGGCCGTCGCAACCGGGGCCGGCACCGATGCCGATGGTGGGCACGCTGAGCTCGGCACTAATCTGCGTGGCGATCGGCGTCGGCACGCATTCCAGCACCAACAGGCTGGCACCGGCGTCGACCACGGCCTGTGCGTCACGACGCAGCTGCTCGCCAGCCTCGCCGCGCCCCTGCACCTTGTAGCCACCGAACCGCAGCACCGATTGCGGGGTCAGGCCCAGGTGCGAGCAGACCGGGATCTCGCGCTCGACCAGGTAACGGATGACCTCCAGCTTGTGCCCGGCGCCTTCGATCTTGACCATCTCCGCGCCAGCCTGCAGCAGCTGGGTGGCGGCGTCCAATGCACGCTCAGGCGTGGCGTCGGCCTGGAACGACAGGTCCGCCACCAGCAAGGCGCGATCGAGCGCACGGGCAACCGAAGCCGTGTGGTAGACCATGTCGGCGGTGGTCACCGGCAAGGTGGAATCGTGCCCCTGCACCACCATGCCGAGCGAATCGCCGACCAGGATCAGGTCCACGCCATTGGCGTCGAAGGTGCGCGCGAAACCGGCGTCGTACGCGGTCAACATGACCAGTTTTCGACCCTCGCGCTTGGCCTGCGCCAAGGCGGGCACGGTCCAGGGCTTGCTGTCGGCGTGGCTGCTCATGAAGTCATTACGTGGGGTGATAAGCCGGCCATTATCTACCCAATCGGCTCCAGCCCGCAGGTATCGATGGCGTGCAGGGCGCGCCGCACTGTTCCATGCCCCGGAATGATCGCCTCCGGCGCCAGCTCCGACAGCGGCAGCAGGGCGAAGGCGCGCGCGTGCAGATGCGGATGCGGCACCTGCAGCTGCGGCAGGTCGATCACCTGATCGGCGTACAGCAGCAGGTCCAGGTCGAGCGTACGCGGGCCCCAGCGCTCGCCGGCGCGACGCTCGCGGCCGAACGCCTGTTCGATGCCGAGCAAGGCCTCCAGCAGCGGCAGCGGCGCAAGCTCGGTACGCAGCTGGGCCACGGCATTGATGAAGTCGGGCTGGTCTTCGCGGCCCCAGGCCGGCGTGCGATACAAGCGCGATGCGGCGATCAGCGTGGTTTGCGGCACGGCGCCCAGCGCGGCGATGGCCGCGCGCACGCTGGCCTCGGCCGGGCCCAGGTTGGCACCCAGGCCGACAAAGGCGGTCTGCATGCCCTACTCGCCGGCCGGTGCGCCGGTCCGACGGCGGCGTCGGCGACGCTTGCGCGGTGCGCCCTCATCGCTCTCGTGGTCGGCCTGCGCCGATTCGATCGCATCCACCAGCTCCTGGCCGGACGACTTCTGCGCCTCGCGCCAGAACTCCACATCGGCGGCGTGATCGGGCGACGCGAACTGACGCAACACCAGGAAATCGAATGCCGCGCGGAAGCGCGGATGCGACAAGGTGCGGAATACCCGCTTGCGCTGACGCGAGGAGAAACGCGTCTGCAGCAACCAGATTTCCTGCATCGGCAGAGAGAAACGGCGCGGCAACGCGACGCGCTCCAACTGATGCAAGGTGACGCGATCGGCCGCGCGGCGCTGCGCATCCTCCGGTTGCACACCTTGCGCCTGCAGCCCCATCAAGGTGCGGCAGAACGCAGGCCACAGCAGCAACGCAAACAGGAAGGCCGGCGACACTGGCTCGTCGTTGGCCACGCGTGCATCGGTATTGCGCAGGCCTTCCAGCACCATCGCGCGCAACGCACCACTGCGGTTGGACTTCAATGCCGCCGCGCTTTCCGGGAACAGCGCACCGAGCAGGCCGTAACGCTCCAGGCCTTCGAAGCTGGCCACACCATGCCCGGACAGGAACAGCTTGAGAATTTCTTCGAACAACCGCGCAGGCGCAGCTTCGGACAGCAGCCCGGCCAGACGCGGAATGGGTTCGGCGGTTCCGGCTTCGATGTCGAAATTCAACTTGGCAGCCAGACGCACCGCGCGCAGCATGCGCACCGGGTCTTCCTGGTAACGCAACTGCGGGTCGCCGATCAACTTCATCAGGCGCGCCTGCACGTCTTCGAAGCCACCGCAGTAATCGCGTACCGAGAAATCCTCGATGGCGTAATACAAGGCATTGCAGGTGAAGTCGCGGCGGATCGCATCGTCTTCGATGGTGCCGTAGACGTTGTCGCGCACCAGCCGGCCGTTATCGAGTTCGCGGTCGCCGCTGCCATCGTCGACATTGGCGCGGAAGGTGGCCACTTCGATGATTTCGCGACCGAACACCACATGTGCCAGACGGAAACGGCGGCCGATCAGGCGACAGTTGCGGAACAGCGCCTTGACCTCTTCCGGCGTCGCGTCGGTGGCCACGTCGAAATCCTTCGGGTGGCCGCCAACCAGCAGGTCGCGGACCGCACCGCCGACCAGATAGGCACCAAAGCCCGATTCGCGCAGGCGGTACAACACGCGTAACGCGTTGGGGCTGATGTCCTTGCGCGAGATGGTGTGCTGGTCGCGTGGAATGACGCGCAGCGTGAACGGAGATGTAACTGAGGGTTCGATGATGGCGCTTCCGTCTTGTGTTGCAGGATTGCCCAACGGCTATTACCTCACTATACTAGCGCGCCGCACAAGACGTGACAAAAGCGCTCCCTTCGTCTAATGGTTAGGACGTGGCCCTCTCAAGGCTAAAACAGGGGTTCGAGTCCCCTAGGGAGCACCACGATGCGCCTCACTGCAAAACGCCAGAGCCCCGCATTGCGGGGCTTTTGCGTTGTAGCGCAGGCATGCGCACATGCGTTGGTCTGTGTGGCATCGGGCAGGCCGCAACCATCTCCGTCTCACATCCTGGCCTGGTCAGGACCGCCGGGCCCAGGAAGTAGTCGAGGTTGGTTGCCGCCCACACGGCGCCGGATTCCATCTCACGCCCGCGACGCGGCAGCGCTTTATCGGGATGCGATACGGCCATGCCCTCACCTGGCCGCAGACAAACGCATGCAGATTCGCAGGCATCGCACGGCAAGCGTTCGACGATGTGTCGATCTCAGGAACGCGGCTCAGATCAGCCACACCAGCACAAGGAGAACGGACCTCATCGCGGCGCGCTCGGCGGTGCGCATTCGCTGCGCGGCGACGTGAGTCGACGTGTTGTGTCTGTGCACCATGCGTGCCGACCGCCTTGGGAATTTGCAGTGCATCGCGTCTGCTCACATGGTTGTCGGGCCAAGCACCGCGTCGTCGCTGCCGGTTTCGGCGACGGCGTCGTGGGCATGCAGGCTTTCCAGATGGCGTACCGCTACATGAAAGGCCGCGTAGTGCTCTGCCAGCGGCTTGCGCAGGCGTCGCGCCGCATCTTCGACACACATCAGGTTTGCGCCATTCAGGCGCGCAAATGCCTGTTCGTCTGGTCGCCGCACTGCTGCCTGCACCGGCGTCGCCAACGCCTGCTCGCACAGACCGACCAGTTGCTGGATGGCCAAGCGCTGCGCATCGGCGGGCAGCTCGACGCGTACCTGCGCCACGCTGCGTTGGCTATGCGGCGTGGCGTAGGTACCGTGGTCCTGCAGCCATTGCACAACATCGCGCAGCGGCAGCGTATCGCGCCCGGCATGTTGCTGCACGAATGCATCGCTCAGCAGCTGCCGCGACAAGGCTGCCGAACAGGGGCAGGTGGAGGCGTACAACACCTCGATCTGGAGCTGGATCGTGGTGCGCCCTGCCCTGCATTGCGCGGCGATGTGCACCGGATAGGCACGCCAGCCACTCAGTCCCTCACTGCGCAATGCCGGCGTGCGTAACATCAGTTCGAAGCTGAGCGTCAGCCGAGCGGCGCGGCTCGCGCAATCGGCATGGCTGTCGATCAGCGCCTGCAATAACTGCGAGAGCATGGCCGGCGACAATGGCTGCTGCAGATGCGTATCCAGCAGGCGGTACAGCCGCGACATGTGGATGCCTTTCAGCTCTGCCCGCGGCAGGTCGACCTGCACGCTGGCGCGCGCGGCAAGCTGGCTGCTACCGGTCTCCAACTGCACGGGAATGGCGATGTCCTGCATGCCCACCCATCGCAGGGGCGCGCTCAGCGTTGATGGTTCGGTCACAGCAACATCGGGAAGCGTAGGGGACATCGGGGTCTCGTCGAAGATAAAGGTGACGACCGCGCCTCAGGCGCGGCCAGGAAACGCAGCGAAGTAATCGTCGATTCCCGCATGCAATGTCTGCGCGAGTTCGTCCTGATGCGTATCGCTGCACAGGCGGCTGCAATCGTCGCGATTGCTCATGAAGCCGGTTTCTACCAGCAGCGACGGAATGTCCGGCGACTTCAACACCGCAAAACCGGCCTGCCCCACCTGGTTTTGATGCAGGCGCGTCACCTGCTGCAGGCGCTCCAACATCAACGTGCCGAATGCCAGGCTGCTGGCGATGGTGCCGCTCAGCGACAGATCGGCCAGCACCTGCGACAACACCGGATTGCTCGGCACCCGCAGCCGGCGCGCGATATCGCCCATGTCGTCGGCAGCGTTTTCGCTATCGGCGATCCAGCGCGCCAGCGCAGAGCTGGCGCCAGTCTGCGACAGCGCAAAGACCGAGGCGCCGCGCGCTTGGCGCGTTGGTGCGGCATCGGCATGGATGGAGACGAACAGGTCCGCATTGTGGCGATGCGCGATCAACACGCGCTCGTGCAACGGCACGAAGCGGTCATCGCTGCGGATCATGGTCGGCCGGTAGCGCGCATCGGCCGCCAGGCGTCGATGCAGCCGCCCGGCGACCGCCATGGCGACATGTTTTTCGTAACGCGCATCGACACTGACCGCCCCCGGATCCTTGCCGCCGTGGCCGGCATCGATCGCAACCACGTAGGGGCGCAGGCGTGAGCGGGTCGGCTCCGTCGGCGCTGCCGCTGCAGCGGCGTCGCTCGTGGACAACGCGACGCTGCCAGCGGCGGCAAGCTCCAGCACTAGCGCGCCACCTTCCCAGTGCATGTTGGTCGAACATGGCTGCTGGAGGTCGAGCACGACGCGCAGACCATCCAGATGTGGCGCGCTGCGTATGCGGGCCACCGCAGCACCGGCAGGCATCGGATCGATGCGCGGCGACTGCGAAGACACGCCAGAGAGGTCGATGACCACCCGCTCGGGATCGGTCAACCGGAAACTGCGATAGGCAACCTGTGCGCCCAGTTCCAGCCGAAGGCGCAGCGACTGGCCCTGCTGCTGCACGCTGCATCCCCGCAGGACGGGAAGTCCTTGTGCAGCCCCCAACGCCGGCAAAAGCATCACCGCGGCAGCGCCTCCCTGTAGTAGTTGACGGCGCTTCATGCCTGCACCTCAAAACCCAAGCAGTCGACGCGACACAGCAGACGGCAGCACCGACTGCGGCGCGATTCCAGACAGCACATCCAACACAAGGGGAGGCAGGACACGGGAGGCAAGACTGCGCGGCGGCGGACAAGTGTTATAAAGTAACATCAATTCAGCGAAAGCAAATTGTCATTTTTCGCCCTGCGCTGCCGCGTTCATCTCCTCGTCCCAAAGCCGCCCATGTCCCAGCATTTCCCTGAGAGCTATGCCGCCTGGCATCACTGCATCGAGGTCGACTGCGCCTCCCCCTGACAACGGCCTTCATCGCCCAGCGTCTCGCCGCACTCCATGACCCTGCCGATCACCCCACCCAACAGTTTCTGCGTCACTGGGGGGGCCAGCGCATCACCGGCAGGTAATTGGGTAGTTTGAGCGTGCCGGCAACGAGTTGATGCCAAGCCGCGAGTTGGAGCCCCCTCCACACTGAGGAAGACAGGCCCAGAGGCGACCAATAACGCGTTAAATCGATCGAGTAATCAATGCCTTACCGACTAGGCATTACTCGCCGATTTTGGTGACAAACAATCAACAAAAATTCTTCGCCAGCACGTACCGTACAAGGGCCTGAATCGCAGGCGGACTTGCCCCTCGCAGGGGAAGGCAAATCATGAAAAACATAGCTAATTCGCTTAAGGGTCTTTGTTTAATCGCCGGACTCTTCGCATCGAGCGCGGCACTGGCTGACTGCTGTCCCAGTGGTGGCGTCGGCGCACCTGCAATCGGGCTCGGCGATAGCAATCCCAAAGCAGCCAACCTCGCCATGGACTCCTCGCTTGCCATCTATGAGTTCCATCGTGATGGCGTGACATACTTGCAAATCAACGATATAACCGGCGTAGTCCATGCTGTTGTTGCCAGAGTGGATGACGCGTTGTGGACTCTACCAATGGGGAAGGACGTGGACCGCGTTGTGTTGCCTAAGGAAAATAAAATTTCCTCAGATGCACGCTTGAACGAGCCGACTGGAAGCGATGCAACCAAGCGCAACCAAGCGCAACTTGTCTATAAGACAAGAAATTTCACAGTGCTCACATGGCGCGAAGCAGCCGGGGATCAGTGGATCGTGTCTCCCTGACCTGCATGGGGTTTGCCTCAGTAACCAGGAATGTCAAAACTAATGCATGGCGGCGATGAAACATGCCGCCATGCGCTTTCAATCTTGCTTTTAGCTCAGCTTCGACGTCATTCAAGTCGCGCCGAGCCGCTTCAGCCGATGAGGAATCAGCAATAACACGCACCGCGACACCACGAGTCTCCCTTGCTGCCCATGCACGCACCTGGATAAAGTGCCTGCCCGCTGGAGGCAAAATCTCGACGCAATTGAGAACGCAGCGATAGGCGCTCAGCTGCATCTCCAAAGACAAGTTACGACAGTTGCCGCGAAACACACACTCGAACTGAGAACCGCAGAAGCGCTCAAGCGCCGGCGAACGTAACGCTTGATACAAGCCATGGGTTTCTATTTCAAGCGGATACAGCGCGGCGACGTATTGCTGCAGTAGTTGCGATTCGATGACGCTCACTCGTGTCATCTCCATTGCAACCGAATGCTGCCCTTTTGCCCTTAAATCGGCCACCACATCTTTGCGCATTCTATTGATCTGCACATTGATGTCGGTGTATTCAAGCACACGATTTCGAAGCAAGCGCTCGGCGCTGGCGTAGCTTTTACGGGCAAATTCATAGACATCAGTGTTGGACTGATTCGATCTACTGTGGGGAACAGGCTCACGCAGACGAGCATCGAAGATAAACAGAAGCGTCGTTACAACTGCATAGAGCAGTTGGAAATTAAAAACATTTTGATCGAAAAACCCGACCTGATACACCTTGGGCATTGAGAACTCAATCGAAAAACTCGCCAGCAGCGCCCCTAAAGCAGTCCCTTTCCACCCATGCCTAAAAGTCAGTATAGCCATCGGCACGAGCATCGCAACCATCAAAACGTTTCGAATCGATGGATCATTCAAAACGCCAAGAATGAAGAACAGACCGAGGATCACAACCACGGCGATGGCAACATCCCGCGGAAAACTGGAGCGCACCGGACCGGCATTCCAATTGGCCCACAACATCACCGGCAACAACAGGGTAATCACGCCGAGATAGCTGCCCGCCCCATATCGCAACATCAGGTCGATGACAGGATAAATTTGCGGCCCACCAAGCAACCCATTCAACAGCAGACTGCACAACGCATTCCAAAGTGCTAGCGCGAGAGCAGCGGGGATGAGCCATTGCTCCCTCTTGACAATGTAAGGAGCACGGTAACGCAGCACTCCAATCGCACAGGCGATCAAGGGCGCATGCAATAGAGGGCTCAAGTACGACCAGAGCGGACTGAACCCCTGCAGCTCGCCCAGAGGAATTCGCAGGAAAAGCATCGCAGCAGCGTCCCCTACCAACAGAAACGGCCACTCTCGATAAGGTCGATAAAGCAAAGTGACAACCCGCAGTCCAACTGGCAGGTACCACTGGTCAAGGGAAAAACGCCAAAGCATCAAAAATACCAAGCAGTAGCACACGCTGATCAGCATGCCCCTGACAAGCTCTTTCGCTACCGCCATACCACCACTCCTTGGTTCCACGATGCATCCTAGTCTGGAGGGAACTGCCGGATGGAGTATAGCGATGGCGCACACATTGCGATAAAGGCTGCAGGTTTGGCTTGCAGCATGTGCGTTTAACGACGCGCATTGCACTTTGCTGGTGCATTTGCTTCATCCGTTGATGCACGATGCGGTCGAGGGCGGCCGGTAAGTGCTGGATTGGCCTTCCCTTGCCGAAGTACGACAAGCATGCAATGCAATCAAGGGTAGCCTCGGTTACATGAGTCGGCTTGCTGATGACGCTCAAATCCGCGGACAAAACGATTGGCTATGAGGAATTGCACAAGAAAAAAGCCGCGCACTGCGCGGCCTTTTTCGTTTTCGATGCCGATATCGGCACAACCGGGGCCATCAGCCCTCCATCTGCTCCAGCTCCTTGCCCTTGGTCTCGTAGACGTACTTGAGTACGAAGAACACCGAGATGAAGGCGGCGACGGTGTAGATGCCGTAGGCACCGGCCAGACCGATACTGCCGAGCAGGATCGGGAAGCTGACGGTGATGGCGAAGTTGGACGTCCACTGCGCGGCACCGGCAATGGCCAGGCCCGAGCCGCGGATCTGGTTGGGGAACATTTCGCCCAGCATCACCCACATCACCGGGCCCCACGAGGCGTTGAAGAACACCACATAGACGTTGGCGGCCACCAGGGCGAGCATGCCCATGGCATCGGACATCGCAAGCTTGCCGTTGGGATCCAGCGAGGCAGTGGCAAACGCGTAGGTCACCAAGGCCAGCGAGACGGCCATGCCGGCCGAGCCGATCCACAGCAGCGGCTTGCGGCCGATCTTGTCCACCAGCATCACCGTGACCAGGCAGGCACCGATGCTGAGGCCGCCGGAAAGCACGTTGATCAACAGCGCATCCTGCTCGGAGAAGCCCACTGCCTGCCACAACACCGCGCCGTAGTAGAACACCACGTTGATGCCGACCAGTTGCTGGAACACCGCCAGGCCAATGCCGATCCAGACGATGGGGCGGATCTTGCCGGTGGCCTTGTTGATCAGGTCGGAGAACTTGGGCTTGTGCTGGTCGGCCGCCATCGAGGCGGAAATCTCGCCCAGCTTGGTCTGCGCGGCGGCGTTGCCGTACAGGCGCTTGAGCACCACCAGCGCCTGCTCGCGGCGACCCTTGACCACCAGATAGCGCGGGCTTTCCGGGATGACCAGCAGCAGCAACAGGAACAGGATGGAGGGAACCGCCTGCATCCAGAACATCCAGCGCCAGGCGGCCTGCCCGGCCCAGAGCGGCTCGGTGGAGGCACCGGCGGCGTTGGCCAGCAGGTAGTTGCTCAGGAATGCGCAGAACAGCCCGCTGATGATGGCGATCTGCTGCATCGTGGCGAGCCGGCCGCGGTAGCGCGCGGAGGCGACCTCGGCGATGTAGGCCGGCGAAATGACGCTGGCCGCGCCCACCGCAAAGCCGCCCATCACGCGCGCAAAGATGAAAAAGGCAGAGCTGTGCGAGGCGCCGGCCCCGATGGCCGAGAGCAGGAACAGCGCCGCGGAAATGATCAGGACCGCGCGGCGGCCCCAGCGGTCGGCCAGGCGGCCGGCAAAGAAGGCGCCGATGGCGCAGCCCAGCAGCATCGAGGCGACCTCGAAGCCCGTCTCTGCGGCAGTGGACTGGAAGGTCTGTTTCAGGCCGTCGACGGTGCCATTGATCACGCCGCTGTCGAAGCCGAACAGGAAGCCACCGATCGTGGCCACGCAACTAATCAGGATGATGAAACGGGTGTTCTCGCCGGCATCGGGGGCGCCGTCAATGGAAACACTGGACATGGGTTCACCTGGGAACATGCAAGGGAGCGTCCACGGGGGTGGCCGCCATCGGCCGGCGACGCAATGCGCCGCCGGCCACGGGACATCAACGCGTCAGATACTGATTGATCAGGTTTTCATACGCTTCCTGGCGGCCGCTGATCTGCTGGGGCGCATTGCCGGCCGCATGCTTGGCCAGATCCGCCAATGTGGTCTTGCCTGCGGCAAAGTCCGCGCCCGCGCCGCTGTCGAAGCTGGCGTAACGCTCGGCGCGCCACTGTTCCAGCGGCGAGGCGGTCAGCAGCGCGTTGGCCACTTCCAGCCCGCGGGCGAACGCGTCCATGCCGCCGATGTGGGCCAGGAACAGGTCCTGCGGGTCGGACGATTCGCGACGCACCTTGGCATCGAAGTTCAAGCCGCCCGGTGCCAGCCCGCCCTGCCGCAGCACCACCAGCATGGCGCCGACGGTGTCGTACAGATCGGTCGGGAACTGGTCGGTGTCCCAGCCGTTCTGCGCGTTACCGCGGTTGGCATCGATGCTGCCGAGCAGGCCGGCATCGGATGCCACCTGCAGGTCGTGCTCGAAGCTATGGCCCGACAAGGTGGCGTGGTTGGCCTCGATGTTGAGCTTGAAGTCCTGGTCCAGGCCATGCTGACGCAGGAAGCCGATCACGGTGGCGCTATCAAAATCGTACTGGTGCTTCATCGGCTCCATGGGTTTCGGCTCGATCAGGAAGTTGCCTTTGAAGCCGATGCTGCGGCCGTAGTCGCGCGCCAGGGTGAGGAAGCGCGCCATGTTGTCCTGCTCGCGCTTCATCTGCGTGTTGTGCAGGCAGGCATAGCCTTCGCGCCCGCCCCAGAACACGTAGTTTTCGCCGCCCAGCGCCACCGTGGCATCGATCGCGGCCTTGACCTGCACCGCCGCACGCGCCACGACATTGAAGTCCGGGTTGGTCGAGGCACCATTCATGTAGCGCGGATGCGAGAACAGGTTGGCCGTGCCCCACAGCAGCTTGATGCCGGTGTCGGCCTGGCGCTGCCTGGCAACGCCCACCATGTGCTTGAGGTTGCTCTCGTACTCAGTGATGTCATCGGCATCCGGCGACAGGTCGATGTCGTGAAAGCAGTAGTACGGCACGCCGAGCTTGGTGAAGAACTCGAACGCCGCATCGGCCTTGGCTTCGGCACGGTTCAACGCGGTATCGCCCACATCCCACGGATACGCACGCGTGCCCGGGCCGAACGGATCGGCGCCATTGCCGCAGAAGCTGTGCCAGTAGGCCACGGCAAAGCGCAGATGCTCGGCCATGGTCTTGTCGCCGATGGTCTTGTTGGCGTCGTAGACCTTGAACGCGAGCGGGTTGTCCGAATCGCGGCCTTCGAAACCGATCTTGCCGATGCCGGGGAAATATTCTTTCGCGCCGATGTACACGGTGTTGCTCATGGGGTGTGAAGTCCTTGCTGCTGGGGGAGTTGTAGAAAAACTATCGATCAACCGGCGTAGAGCGGGCTGACGACATGCAGGTGCTTGAGGAAGGTCTGATAGTGCTGCTGATACTGGGCCACATGCTGCGGGTTGGGCTGTGCGGCAAGCGCATCGTCCACCTGCAGGTGCTCCAGCACCACGTCGGCCAACGCCGCATCGCCGCCATCGGCGCGCTCGCAGGCCCACAATGCCTGTAGCGCGGCACCGAACGCAGCGCCTTCGGGCTGGGTCGGCACCACGACCTGCAGGTTGAAGATGTCGGCCACCATCTGCCGCCACTGCGCGCTCTTGCTGCCGCCGCCGGTGAGCAGGATGGTATCGAACTGCAATCCCGCAGCAACGAAGGCATCGAAGCCGTTGCGCAGGCTGTAGGTCGCACCTTCCATCGCGGCGCGATAGAAATGCGCGGCGGTGGTGTTGTGCAGATCCATCCCGAACAGGCAGCCGCGCGCAGCCGGCAGATCCGGGGTGCGCTCACCGTTGAAGAACGGCAGCAGCACCAGCCCGTCGGCGCCCGGCGCGGTGTCGGCGATCATCGCTTCGGTCTGGTCGCGGGTGATGGAGAACATGCGCATCACCGCCTCGGTGGCGACGGTGCAGTTCATCGTGCAGATCAAGGGCAGCCAGCCGCCGCTGGAGGAGCAGAACGCGGCCCAGCGCGCCTCATCGTCCACCACCGGGTGATCGGCATAGGCGAACAAGGTGCCCGAGGTGCCCAGGCTCATGGTCAGGCGCCCGGGCACTACGTTGCCGGTGCCGATGGCGGCCATCATGTTGTCGCCGCCGCCGGTGGTGACGCGCACGCCGGCCGGCAGATTCAATGCCTGGGCGGCGGCATCGGATAAGGCATAGACCGCGCCCGTGTCCACCAGCGGCGGCAACGCCTCGCGCAGGTCGCGTTGTGCGTCGACCGCACTCAGCATGCGCTCGGACCACTGCCGCGTGCGCACGTCCAGCCAGCCGGTACCGGAGGCATCGCCCACTTCGGCAAAGCGCTCGCCGGTGAGCCAAAAGTTCACGTAGTCGTGCGGCAGCATCACCGTGGTCATCGCGGCATACGCATCGGGACGATGCTTGCGCGTCCACGGCAATTTGGAGGCGGTATAGCCGGCCATGATGGGGTTGCCTGCCGCGGCCACGCTGCCTGCGGCGCCGCCGACGGCGGCCATGATTTCATCGCATTCCAGCGCGGTGCTGGTATCGCACCACAGCTTGACCGGCGCGGTGACGCTGCCGTCGGCGGCCACCGGCACGAAGCCGTGTTGCTGGCCGGAGACGGAGATGCCGCGCACGCGCGCACGCTGTTCGCCATCGAGCTGCGCGAAGCAATGCACGATGCCGTCGATCCACCACTGCGCCTGTTGTTCGCGGGTGCCGTCGTCGCGGCTGATCAGCCCCATGGGCGCTGCGATGGTGGCGACCACGGCGCGATCCTGCGGATCGTAGGCCACCAGCTTGACGCTCTGCGTGCCCACATCCAGTCCTACATACAAGCTCATTGCGTCACCAATCGGTTGTTGTTGAGTCCCACCTGCTGGGTGCGGCCTGCGCCCAGTTCCAGGTCCAGGGTCTGCCCTGCGTAGGACAGTTGATAGCGCCCGCCACGATCGCTGTGCAAGCGTGCCTGCTGCAAGCGACCGCCCTCCCATTCCAGATCCACGCTGGCGCCGCCACGCACGCGCAAACCGCGCACGCTGCCGCGTGGCCAGGCCTTGGGCAAGGCCGGCAGCAGGAACACGCTACCGCCCCAGCTTTGCAGCAGCATCTCGGTGATGCCGGCGGTGCCGCCGAAGTTGCCATCGATCTGGAAGGGCGGATGTGCGTCGAACAGGTTCGGATAGGTGCGTTCTGGCGAAATCAGCAGTTGCAGGATGCGGTAGGCATGCTCGCCGTCGGCCAACCGCGCCCACAGGTTCAAGCGCCAGCCGATGCCCCAGCCGGTGGCGTTGTCGCCACGGATTTCCAGCGAGCGGCGTGCGGCCGCAGCCAGTTCCGGGGTATCGCGCAGATTGATCTGACTCGAGGGATGCAAGGCGTACAGATGCGAGACGTGGCGGTGGTTGATCTCCGGCGCCTGCATGTCCCAGTCCTGCTGCCATTCCTGCAACTGCCCCGCCTTGCCGATGCGGTTGGGCGGCAATTGCTCGCGCAGGGCGGCCAATTGCTGGGCCAACTGCGCATCGATGCCGAGCAACTTGCTCATGGCGATGCATTGCGCGAACAAATCGCGCAGCAGCTGCGCGTCCATGCTGGGCCCGGCGCACACGGCCGCACCGAAGGGGTGCTGGTTTTCCGGCGACATCGACGGATTGGTCACCATCGCGCCGGTCTGCGGATCGCGCATCAACGTGGCAACGAAGAACTCGGCGGCGCCCTTGAACAACGGGTAGACCTTGCTCAGGTACGCGCGGTCGCGGCCGTAATCCCAGCGGTCCCACAGTTGCTGCAGCAGCCATACGCCGCCCATCGGCCACAGGCTCCATTGCGCGCCGTCGATCGGGCCGGCCTGGCGCCACAGGTCGGTATTGTTGTGCACCACCCAACCCGGCGCGTCGTAGATCGCCCTTGCGGTGTGCGTACCGGTCTGGGCCAGATCGAACAGCATGGCTTCCAGCGGTTCAACGCATTCGTGCAATGCGTTGGCCTCGCTTGGCCAGTAGTTCATCTCGGTGTTGATGTTGATGGTGTACTTGCTTTCCCACGGCGGCTGCATCAGGTCGTTCCAGATACCCTGCAGGTTGGCCGGCTGGGTGCCGGGCCGCGAGCTGCAGATCAGCAGGTAACGTCCGTATTGGTGATACAGCGCAGCCAGTGCCGGATCATTGCCTTCGGCGAACCGCTGCACGCGTTCGTCGGTAGGCAGCTGCACGGCTTCGCTGCTGCCGAGGTCGATCGCCACGCGCCGGAACAGGCGTTGATGATCGGCCAGATGCGCACGCAACAGCGCGGGGAAATCCAGCTTGGCAGCCTTGCGCAGGCGTGCGGCGGTCAATGCGAGCGGATCGCCATCGACCGCATCGAAGCGTTGGTAACTGGTTGCTGCGCTGAGCAGCAACACCACTTCATCGGCCGCGTCGATGCGTAGACGGTCGCGCACCTGGCTCAGTTTGCCGCCACTGACCTGCGGCAGCACCCGCAATGCAAACCGCAACCTGCCTTCGATACCTGCAAAACTGCCGTTGCGACCACTGAACAGCAAACCGCCCGGCTCCGCGGTGACCTCGCCGGTTTGCGGGCTGTCGATGCCCACACGCAGCGAGATACCGCCGGGGCGGTCGCACGACAGCCGCACCACGATGCATTGCGCCTGCGCGCAGACGAATACCTCGCGCCGATGCACCGCGCCGCCGGAGCGGAACGTGGTGGTTGCCACCGCCGTGTCCAGATCAAGCTGACGGCGATAGTCGCTGATGCCGTCGGCGCGATCGAAATCCAGCAGCAGATCGCCCAACGGTTGATACGGCATCTGTTTGAGCGGACGCGAAAGCAGCTTGGCATCGGCCAGTTTTTCGGCTTCTGCGTAACGACCGGCGAAGATCAGCGCACGCACCTGCGGCAAAGCCGCCAGCGCGTCAGGGCTGGTTGAATCGTAGGGCCCGCCTGCATACAGCGTGTCTTCGTTGAGCTGCAGGCGCTCATGGGCAATACCGCCCCACACCATCGCGCCCAATCGCCCGTTGCCGACCGGCAAGGCTTCTACCCATTCATTGGCCGGTTCGCGGTACCACAGCTGCAGGGCCTCGGCAGCCGCGACGGGCGGGAGCGCGGTTGTTTTCGAAGCCTGCGTGGCCTGTGCAGCTGCCGGCACGGCGCCCAGGACCGCGATGGCGGCCCCGGTCGCCTTGCACAGCTCACGACGGGTCAGCACGGCAACCGCCGTGCTGACTGACCGGAACCGCGCGCACCTGCCTTGCGGCGTTCCGGCATCTGGGTGCTCATCGACTGAAAACGGCCTGCGATCATCGACGACGCGCTTTGCCCGACGCAATCTTGCGCTGCAACACGCTGACCGGCTTGCCGTCGTACTGGATGCTGGCGTCGGTCTTGGGCGCGAGCGCGCCGGCATCGTCGCGCGGGCCGTCCACGAAGCGCACGTTGATGGTGCGTTTGGCCTGCATGCCGGTCCAGCTGCCTTCGCGCTTGCCGATGCTCAACTCGCCTTTGGCCTGGTTCCAGACCAGTGGGATGCGGCTGAACTCGCCCTTCTCGTAGCCGTAGCCTTTGCCATCGTCTTCATACAGCGAGAACTGGCCATCGGCGCCGGTGTAGACCACCACGGTGAGCGGTGCGTCCGCCACCTGGTCGACGTATTCCTGCACCGGGCCGGTCGGCACGATGGAACCGGCACGCACGAACAACGGCATGCGCTCGATCGGCGCGGCAGCTTCGATGCTCTGGCCGCCCTCGTAACGCTTGCCGGTGGCGAACTCCAGCCAGCTGCTGCCGGCCGGCAGATACACCTGCCGCGAGGTGGCGCCGAAGCGGGTCACCGGTGCGACCAGGAACGCCGGCCCGAACAGGTACTGGTCGTTGATGTCGCGGACCTTGGGGTCGTTCGGGAAGTCCATCATCATGCCGCGCATGATCACGCCATCGCGCTGGTAGGTGTCGCCGGCCAGGCTGTAGATGTACGGCAGCAACGCAGAACGCAAACGGTTGTAGTAGGCCATGCTCTCGTAGAACGGCGTACCTTCCGGTGCGATGTTCCAGATCTCGCGATACGGGAACTGGCCGTGCGAACGGAAGATCGGCACGAACGCACCGAACTGGAACCAGCGCGTGTTGAGCTCGCGCCATTCCGGCAGGTGGGCCGGGTCCTGGTCTTCATAACGCTTCTCCACCGCAAAGCCGCCGATGTCGAAGGTCCAATTGGGCAGGCCCGACAGCGCCATGTTCACGCCACCGGAGATCTGGTCGCGCATGTCGTCCCAGCGCGAGACGATGTCCCCGCTCCACACTGCCACCGCA
Organism: Xanthomonas citri pv. citri; assembly: GCF_000961215.1. Classification (NCBI taxonomy): domain Bacteria; kingdom Pseudomonadati; phylum Pseudomonadota; class Gammaproteobacteria; order Lysobacterales; family Lysobacteraceae; genus Xanthomonas; species Xanthomonas citri. Next base: position 2,028,109 of record NZ_CP008998.1, on the reverse strand, counting down.
TTGCGCTGGGTGCCGGCATAGCCCTTGCGCGAAAGGATGAACACGCGCTTGTCGTCGGCCGCGCGGTCGCCCACGTACACGCCATGCGTGTGCGGCAACGGGTAGGAGTTGAAGTATTCGGTGGACGAACCCAACGCGTTGGGCGTGGTGCGTGCCTTGCGCTCGGCGATGTCCAGATTCGAGTGCACGTCCGGCTCGTCGGCGTCCATCCACCAGGCGTCGAAGCCCTTGCTGTTGAGCTTTTCGTTGATCTGGCGCCAATAGATCGCCTGCGCCTTCTCCGAATACGGGTCGTAGAACGAGTTCTTGTAGCCCTTGCCGATCCAGTCCAGCTCACCCACTTCCACGTTGCGCTTGAACATGAAACCGGCCGCGTCCAGTTCCTTGTAGTTGGCCGTGGTGGGATAGAACTTGGGCCAGATCGAAATCATGATCTGCGCATGCATGTCGTGCACCGCCTTGACCATGCCGTCCGGATCGGGGAAGTGCTGCGGGTCGAAATCGTGCGAGCCCCAGGCATTCTCGGGCCAGTACGACCAATCCAGCACGATGTTGTCCAGCGACAACTTGCGCTTGCGGTATTCGGCCACTGCGCCGACCAACTCGTCCTGGCTCTTGTAACGCTCGCGGCTCTGCCAGAAGCCGTAGGCCCATTTGGGCAGCATCGTCGACTTGCCGGTGAGCGCGCGGTAGCCGGCAACGGCCTGATCGTAGGAATCGGCGGAGACGAAGTAGTAGTCGATCATCTGGCCGGCTTCGGACCACAGCGACAGGTCCTTCGCTTCGGCTGCCGGCAGCGGGTCGCGGTGCAGCAGCGCGATGTAGCTGGGGTCGATCAGGTCCCATTCGACCTTGACGGTGTGGCGCTGGCCCGGCTCAAGATCGAGCTTGAATTCGTGATTCCACGGATTCCAGTTCTGGCGCCAGCGATCGACGACCAGCTTGCCGTCCACGTACAGCTTGGCGTACTCGCTCGAATACAGCGAGAAGGTGTGCTCGCCACCGGTGAGCGCTTCGATCTCGCCCTCCCAGGTCACTTGCATGCGGCTGTTCTTGTCCTTGGTGATCGCCTTCTTGGGATACTTGGTCAGGTCGCTGAGGTACTGGTAGTTCACCTCGCTCTCGCGGCGTTCGAGGATGTGCTTGCCGTTGATCGCATAACGCGCGGTCAGCGCACCGGCCTTGCCCTTGGCGTCGTACAACGTCAACGTCTTGGGCAGCGGCTGCAGGCCGCGCGGGTCGCCCAGGCGGGTGATCGAATTGTTGTCCCACAACAGGCCGTAGTTGCGGCTGGACACCAGGTACGGCACCGCCATGTCGATGTTGTTCTGCTGCAGCTCGACATTACGGCCCTTCTGGTTCATCCAGCCCTGCTGGTGCTGGCCGAAGCCGTACAGCGCTTCGTCGTCGGGCGACTGGAAACGCTGACGCACGCTCAGGTACTGCTTGCCCTCCACGTTCAGCGGCGCAAAGCTGCGCCCGCCGGCCACTTCCGACAGCACCGGCTTGCCGTTGGCATCGGCAAAGCTGACATGGCCATCGACGGTGGAGATGCTGGCAGTGACCTTGCCGGTCTTCAGCTGCACGCTGTCGCCCTGCTCGGCAACCTGGAACGCGGTGTCGCCCTGCACCGGCACGCGCATCAGGCTGGGGCTGCGCGCGAAGTCGCCGTCCGGATCGGCGCTGACGCGGATGATGCCGGCATCGACCACCTGCAGGCGCACCGGTGCGGCGCCCTTGGCGCTCGGCACCACGGTGACGCCATCGGCGGCCTTGCGCACTTCCTGCGCGTGTGCGGCATTGGCCAGCAAGGCCAGCGACAACGCCAGGCACTGGGCCAGTGACGTACGTCGGTTGGCAGGCATGGCGCCGGCAGAACGGATGGTGGTTTGCATGATCACTCCCTTTGAATGACGAAACGGTGCCGCGGGGGCGGCAGCGCATGGGTAAGGCGAGGCGATGCCGTCGCGGCGGCGTCGCGGCGTGGTGGCAGGCGCGCTTATTTGTAGGTTGCCAGCTTGATCTTGAGCAGCTGCGGCACGCTGGAAAAATTGACGCCGTAATCGGTCTGGTCGCCATTCCAGTTGCGCTGGAATTTCCAATCGTTGCCTTCGTACACACCTTCCTCGACACGGTCGTAGATCATGTTGGCGGTGGCGTCGCTGGCCGGATGCAGGGTCACGCGCGCGTGGTAACCGGTGACCAGGAATTCGTCCGGGCTCAGTTCGGCGATCAATGCGGCGCCGATCGGTTCGGGATTGCCCGGCGGCTCGCCCTTGAACCAGAACTGCGGCACGCCATAGGTGATGGTGGCGCTCCAACGGTCGTTGAGCTTGAGCTCCTGCACGGCCTGGCCGGGTTCTTCGGCAGTGCCATGCAGCTTGCCTTCGGAAGCGGCCTTGGCGAACGGCCGCATCCCCATGCTGACCGCCTGAAATCCGAGCGCGAACGGCGCCAGCGTCTCTTCGTTGACGTGCTTGGCACCGAGCGGATAGTTGGAATAGCGGGTGTAGTCGATGCCGAAGGCCGACCAGCCGATGCCGTTGTGGCCCAGCGTGGGATACAGATAGCGCGCGTATTCGGGGCGGTTGCCGGTTTCGGCCACGAACAGCGCGTTGTCCGGGCGTGCGTAACGTTCCAGCACCGTGGTGTACATGCGGTATTCGGGCATGTAGATGTCCGGCGCCAGCAGGTCGATGTGCGGGCCGGCCGCCTTCCACACATCCAGCACGTTGTCGGTGGGTCCACCGCTGGCGTACTGGCCGGGCTGGCCCGGATTGAACGGGCCACGCAGCGCAGCATTGACGTACATCGGCAACGGATACTCGGCCTTGCCGGCTTGCGCTATCTGGTCGATGTAGCGGCCGATCGACCACGCGTGGAAGATCTCGTCGGCATCGGCACCGAACACCTGCGCCCAGGTGCCCGGCTGCTTGTTCATCCGTTTGATCAGCTCGTCCGGCACTTGGCCGTCGAACAGCTTCTGCGCCATCGGCGAGAAGTCGCGCACGCTGCCGTAGGTGCCCGCCTCGTTCTCCGGCTGGATCATGATCACGGTGTGCTGCGGGTCCACTTTTTTCAGGTGCTGCATGAAGGCGACGAATGCCTTGCGGTCGGCATCCAGGGTGGCCTGCGCATGCGGCGACAGCGAACCGATCGACTTGCCTTCGCGGGTGACCACGCGCGGGAAGCGCTGGTTGTCGGTCTTGACCCAATGCGGCGCGTACTGCGGGCCGTTGTTCTTCCAGGTCGCAAACCACAACAGCACCAGCCGTACCTTGTGCTCGCGCGCCTGATTGAGCAGCGTATCGACGAAGGAAAAATCGAACCTGCCTTCTTCAGGCTCCACCTGTTCCCAGGCGATCGGCACCTGCACGGTGTTGGGACCGAGCACCTGCATGGCCGGCCACACCTTGTCCATGATGCCGGGATAGTTGCTGGAGTTGTTGACCTGCGCGCCCAGGATCAGGAACGGCGCTCCATCGACCATCAACGCATGCTTGCCGTCCTTGCTGACGAACTGCGGCATCGGCGTCTGCGCCGCCGGCGCCGCTGCCGTGGCAGGCGTGGTCGCTGCGCTACCGGCAATCGGTGCGACTGCGGCTGGCTTGGCTTTGTCGTCCTGTTCGCCGGATTGGCACGCCGCCAGGGCCAGCGCCAACGCGGACAGCAGCAGCGGACGCAGGCGACGGCGTGCAGGGGAAGAAGCGATCACGCGTGCAACGGGGGAATGCATGGACATAAGGCTCCGTGTCACCAGGTATCGGTGCGGAAAGGGGAAACAGGAAGGGCGTCGCGATTGATCAGATTGGCGTCGTCCGGGTTTTCGCTCCAGCCGTAGCGCACGGCGACCGGTGCGGCGACGGCATCGCTGCGCACGATCACGCGGTCGCCATCGATCTGCGCGGTGGCCGGGTGGAAGCGTTGATCGGCGCCGGCAATTCGAAAGCCCTGCACAGCACCGCCGCCACGCACCTGCAGCGCGCTGCCCTGCAAATCAAAGCCCAGCACCGCCTTGCCGCCGTCAAAACTTGCGCGCTTGAACACCGGCGCGCTGTACACCAGCGTTTCGCCATACGCCACATGCCGCGCCGCCAGTGCAAGGCGATGACCCACATCGCGCTTGTTGGTGGGATGGATGTCGGTGGGGTTGCCGATATCGATGATCACCGCCTGCCCGGTCGCCGGCAGCGCCAGCGTCTTGGACTGCGATTCGCGCAACAGCGCCCACGGGCTCAGCTCGCCCTTGTCCCCGCCGGCCTTGAAGTTGGCCAGCTGCACCCACAGGAACGGCAGCGTTTTGTCGCCACGCTCGGCACGCCACTGCCGGATCATCGCTGCGAACTGCTCGCGGTATTTCACCGCGCCGGTGTCGGTGGCATTGGTTTCGCCCTGGTACCAGATCACGCCCTTGACCGGGAACGGCTGCAGCGGATGGATCATCTGGTTATAGAGCAGCGTGGGCAGCTGATTCTTGTTGTCGGTCAACGACACCCTCACTGCGGCCGGGCGGAATTTCCAGCCGTCCAACGCGCGTTTGGCACCGGCGCTGGTCTGCACGAAGCGCTGCTCGTCCGGGCCATGCATGCCGCCACCGCCGCTGAGGTCTTCCACGCGGACCGCAATGTGGTTGACGCCGGCCTTGAGCGCCGCAGCCGGCACCTGATACACGCGTGGCAGGTTCCATTGCTTTTCGGTGCTGCCGACCTGCTGGCCGTTGACGTAGGTGGTATCCGAATCGTCGATCTGGCCCACGCCCAAGGTGATGCCGGCCTTGGCCTCGGCAGCGCTGAGCGTGATGGTGGTGCGATACCAGGCGATGCCGTCCATGCCGTCGTAGCCGCTGGATTCCCATTGCTTGGTGACCGGGATGCTGTCCCAGTCGCTGTCGTCGAACGCCGCTTCGCGCCATTGCGGCATCTCGTCCTCCACCTTGGGCCAACGCGCGATGCGCTTGCCGGTGGCCGCCTGCGCTGCGGCGTCGCGTTGCTTGATCGCCTCGATCGCGCCCTGGTTCTGATCGGCATTCAGGCCCAACGACGCAGCGTCCATCCACGCTTCGATCGCGCTGCCGCCCCAGGTGCTGTTGACGATGCCGATCGGCACGCCGGTGCTGGCGCGCAGCTCCTTGGCGAAAAAATAGCCAACCGCGGTGAATTCACCGGCATTGGCAGGCGTTGCGGCCTTCCACTCGCCACCGGTCAGGCGCGCCTGCGGCTGCACCGACCACGACTTGGGCACCTTGAACTGCCGTAGCTGCGCATCGTTGGCAGCGGCCACCGCTTGCGGGCCGTCGCTGGCCTGGGCCAGCGGCCATTCCATGTTCGATTGCCCACCGGCCAGCCACACATCGCCGACCAGCACATCGCGCACCTGCAGCTCGCCCCCGTCGCCCTGCACACGTAGCACGTACGGACCACCGGCTGCATGCGCAGGCAGCCTGACCTTCCATTGCCCTGTTGCGTCGGCCTTGACGGTGGCGCGCTTGCCGTCGAAGCTGACCGCGATCGCGGCGTTGGGCGAAGACCAGCCCCAGACCGGCATCGGCTGATCGCGCTGCAGCACGGCGCCATCGGCAAGCAGCAGCGGCAGCGTCGGCACCGCCCAGGCACACGGACTGACCAGCACCAGGCCCAGCAGGCAGCCACGACGAACGAAAGAAGCGGTCATGCAGTGATCTCCAAATTTGGCGCAGCCAGGCGCCGCACAGCGCCGTACACGGTAAGACAGCGCGATGACGCGCGCAGCGCGGCCGCGCTCATCGTGGATCGCCATAGAAGATGCCACGGCCGCCGGTGGCAAAGTACACGCGGCCGGCAATCCGCGGGTCGCCGGTCACGCTATACGGTTTGCCGAAGCGATGGGCATCGTCGTTGATGCGTCGCCAATGGGCGCCTTCGTCGTCGGAGCGGAAGATGCCATCCACGCCCGCCACGCGCCCGGCCAGATACAGGGCCGGCGGCGCGCCGGCACGTAGCGCCTTGCCGATGCCCAGCGAGCGCGCTTCATCTGATTTGGATAGCGTGCGCAACTGGCCGTTCTGCCAACGCATCACGCCCAGCGTCGGGCTGGCCAGATACACCACGCCCGCACGCCAGGGGTCGGGACGCAGTTGCGGGCGCGCACGTTCATCGCGCGCCGGGCTGCCAACCTGCTGTCCGGTATCGCGAAAGCTGGCCGCGCCATCGCTGCTCTCGTACAGGCGCCCGCTCACCCGATCGGCCGCATACCAGCGCTGCGCATCGACGCGGTCGGCCACCACCACCGCGGTATCGGGCAAGCCCTGCACGCGCTGCCAGCGCTTGCCGAAATCGCCAGTGCGCCACACCCCGCCTTGGTCCGGCACCCACACCACCTGCGATGCATCGGCGGCAATGGCAATGGTGCCGGCCCCCTGCCCGCGCGGCGGCTCGCTGGCGAATGCAGCCCAGTGCGTGCCCCCGTCCTGCGAATACAGCGCGCGAATCTCGTTGTTGCGACGATCGCGCACGGTACCGCTGCGCACCACCCACTGCGGCGCCTGGCCGGCGCCATCGATGCTTTCGCCATTGGTCAGGCGCGGACCAAGATACTGCAACTGTGCGGTGTCCAACGCGTCATGCCGGAAGCCATCGATATCGCCCAGCGCGCTGAGCAGATGCGCGCCGGCCATCGGGCTGAGCAGATCCAGCGGCACGGTTTCTTCCAGCCCACGGTCCTGGAACCACCACTGCAGCGGCTGCTGCTCTGAAAACGTCTGCAGATTGCGCGAGGCCCAGATGCCGTAGCCGGTGACGAACGTGGCGTGGTTGCTATCGAACGGATCGATCGCCAGCGCGCCTATCCAGTGCGGTGTTGCGTGCGCGGTCCACGGCGCGGCGCTGTGATCGAACTGCGCAGCCGCCAACAGCGGAACCCAGCTGCGTCCGCCATCGCCGCTGCGAAACACCTCATCGCGCGGCGTGCGGCGGCGGAACGTGCTGGCCAGCAGCACCTGCGGATGTTGCGGATCCACCGCCACCGCGCCCCAGCCGAAACCATCGCCAGTGGCTGGTTGTGGAATCGGGCTGATCTCGCGCCAGCGGCCTTGCGTCGCGTCGTAGTTCCACAGCGCGCCACCGGCCATCAGATCCGGGCCGGGGCGATCGCCATAGCTCAAGTACCACTGCCCAGCGTTGTGACCGACCATGTGGCTGGGGCGCAGCCCCTTGGGTTGCCCGGCCACGGCCGACCAGGTGCGCCCCGCATCTTCGGAGACATACAGGCTGGTTTGCGCAGTCGAAACGCCCACATAGATGCGTGGTGTCGCAGCGCCAGCATGGCCGCTGGCGGCGTCGAACACCACGAAGGCGATGCCCACCGCCTGTTCGCTTCCGACATGGTTGCGCGCCGTGGCGCCAGCCAATGCATCGGCAGGAAATCCTTCCACCCGCGCCCAGTGCGCGCCGCGATCGTCGCTGCGCCACAGGCCCGCATCACGTGAGCCAAGCAACAGCACACGGCCGTCGTGCGGGTCAACGGCCAGCCGCTCGCCATTGGCGCGGCCCAATTGATTGCCACCGAGCTTGAACGGCAGGTCGGCGCGTTCGAACTGCTTACCGCGATCGAACGAACGCAACACCGCGGCATTGCCGGCGCGTTCGTGCATGTAGGTGCCAGCAGCCAGGTACAACGCGTTCGGGTCGGCAGGATCGACCGCAAAAGCGTCGATTCCCATCAGATTCCAATCGTCGGCGCCCAACCAATCGGTCAGCGCGACCCACTGCTGCGCCTGCGCGTCCCAGCGATAGGCACCACCGACATCGGTGCGTGCATAGGCAAGATCGCGTTCGGCGGGATGAAACAGCACACCGGTGACAAAGCCGCCCCCCCCGATGGCCACGCTGTGCCACTGATACGGGTCTGGCGTACCGGGCTCGTCCGCGGATGCCTCGGACGTCATGAAGAGCAGCACCAGCGTCAGGCAGACGGCAGTCAGCCACGCATGTGCTGCAGAAAAACGGCGCTTAGTAGGCGGATCGATCACGGCGATCATTCCTCCGGCTCCCCTCGCGATCGATGGCCTGGCCATCGATAGGAAAAACACCGGCCCAACGAGCTGCCTGCACAGCTCGCCGGACCGGCGACGCACTTCCTACGGCGCGTTCTACAGGCTGGCCCGCAAGGTCAGGCCATACCGACGATCGTTGATCACGAAATCGCGGTAGCGCGACTCGGTGCCCAGATAGCTTTCGCGACGGGTATCGAGCAGGTTCACGCCATCGAGCGAAATCGACCACACATCATTGATGTTGAAACGCAGCGAGGCATCCAGCTGGCCGAAGCCCTTGTTGTAGACCGGCAGGTTGCCGGTGCCGTTGCCCGCAGTGGTCACCAGCCAGTCGCTGCGCCAGTTGTAGGCCACACGGCCCTGGAAGCGCGCCGTTTCGTAGCTGAGGATCGCGTTGTAGCTGTTCTTGGACAGGCCCTCCAGCGGCACCGTCAGCGACTGGCCGTTGGTGTCGGTGGCGGTCGGGCTCGGCGCTTCGCTGTCGACGTAGGTGTAGTTGGTCTGCAGGCCGAAACCGCTCAACCAGCCCGGCAGGAAGTCGAAGAACTGCGTGTAACCCAATTCGGCGCCGCGGATCTTGCCCGAATCGCCATTGACCGGACGGGTGATCTGCCACACCTGGCCGTCGTACACCTCGTTGAAGACGGCATTGGCGATGAAGCCTTCCACCTTCTTGTAGAACAGGGTGCCGTACATCATCGACCCCTGGCCGAAGTACCACTCCAGCGCGGTGTCGAACTGGTCGGCCTTGACCGCTTCCAGACTCGGGTTACCCGCGGTGCCGGTGAAGGTCGAAGCGCCGTTCGAGGTGCCGGTGCTCAGGCTCAGGTTCGGGTTGAGCTTGTCGAAGGTCGGGCGCGAAATACCGCGCGAGGCGGCAAACCGCCACTGCAGCTGATCGCTGAGCATCCAACGCAGATTCAAGCTGGGCAGCACGTCGGTGTAGGTCTGCTGCGCATCCACCGGAATCAGGCCGCCACCTTCGGCATCGGTGCCGGTGCGTACGCCCTGCGAGCCCACTTCGGTGCGCACCACGCGCACCCCGATGTTGCCATCGAACGGAATGTCGCCATCCACGCCGAAGCGCAGTACGCCATACGCCGCGTAGGTCTTCTCGCTCTGCGTGTTGATGTTGTTGGGCGCAAATTCCAGCGGGGTGGCACCGAAGGCAGCCAGGGTCTGCTGATAGTTCGCCACTGCCGCATCGGATGCCGTCAGGGTCGGCCCGAAGGCATGACTCTCGCCGCGGAAGAAGTCGGTGATCGGATTGGTCATCACGCCGATGCCGGGGTACTGCGAAAACGGTGCGCCCGCGCAATTGTTGATGCACATGAAGCGATAGATGTTGCCCTTGGTTTCGGCATCGCGGTCGGTGTAACGCACACCGGCCTTGAAGCTGCGCACGAAGTCGCTATCGAAGGCCAGATCCATATCCGAACGCCAGGCGAATTCGGTGCCGGTGTTGTCGTCCTTGTTGTCCAGGTGATAGCGCCAACCGTTGTAGTTGTTGACGTCGGCCAGGTAGCCTTCCGCACCGCTGGCATCGGTCACCGACAAGCGCGGCAGATCGCCACGGAAATCCACGTTGAACTGCGGGCTGGTGACCTGACCGGTAGACAGGATGTAGCGCGTGCCGGTGGTGGTGGCATCGACATACTGGAAGTCGGTGCTCAGGGTCAGCTTTTCGTTGACCGTCCACTTGGCACCCAGCGAGTAATCGGTGGTCACCGAATGCCGCTCGGTCAAGCTGGTATTGGATTCGGTCGGCACATTCTGGAACGAGCCGTTGACGAACTCGTTGCGGTTATTGACCTGGATGCCAGGCAAGCCCTGCATCGGGTTGGCGCCGGTCAGCGCGAAGAACGAATAATCGTGCCAGCTGAAGTCGTAGTCCGAACGCAGCACCTGCGTATAGACCTCCACTGCATCGTTCGGACGCCACTGCATCGCAAACGCGCCGGTCTTGCGCTCGCGCTCGCCGACGGTGGTGTTGATGCCGGCGCCGTGCGGTACCGACACGCCCTGGCCTTCGTAGCCCGGCAGATCGGTCTGGGTGTACCACGGCTCGATCGAGATGGTGTCCTGACGGAACGGGCTCTTCTGCTGCGAGTAGTTCACCAGGATGCCGATCTCGCCGATACCGGTCTGCCAGCGATCGCTGAACAGGCCCGAGAACGCCGGCTTGCCGTCGTCGGCGAGGTCGTAATAGTTGTACTGCACGCTGCCGGCGATCTTGCGGCCGTCGTAGTCGAACGGCAGACGCGTGCGCAGGTCGACCGTGCCGCCCAGGCCACCTTCGATCATGTCGGCAGACGGATTCTTGTAGACATTGACGCCACCGAGCAATTCGGCAGACACGTCTTCGAAGCTCAGGCCACGGCCGTCGTTGGCGGTAAAGATGTCGCGACCATTGAGCTCGGTGCGCACCTGGGTGAGGCCGCGGATGGCGATCGAGCTGCCTTCGCCGTAGTTGCGCGAAATCTGGATTCCGGAGATGCGCTGCAGCGCTTCGGCCACGTTGTTGTCGGGCAGCTTGCCGATGTCTTCGGCAACGATGGAATCGACGATCTGCTCTGCGTTCTGCTTGACCAGCTGCGCCTTGGTCACGCTGCTGCGGGTACCGGTGACCTGCACGGTGTCCAGCTGTTGCGTCGTCGCATCCGATGCCGGCGCGGCAGTGGTGGTCGCATCCTGCGCATAGGCCTGCGCGCTCAGCAGCGTGGCCACACTGATGGCCATCACGGAGCGGCGGAAATCACGGATCGAACGCTGACCCACAGTCCGGCCTGCCGGAACGTGGCGATGTTGCACTGACATGGTGCTCCCTCCCAGGACGCATGTACTTCTAGTTTTTAGCGGGCCGGTGCGCGAGCGCCCTGCCCGTCGTTGTGCTGGCTTGGCATCTGCCGACGGCAAGTGCCGTGGCTGGGTAGATGCGGTGTAAACCCGATCGGGCTTACCTGGTAGCTGCGGCCGGAGCATAGGGCGCGGCCGTCATGCCAGACCAATGAAATATTCCTGGAAAGGTATTCGCTAAACCTATAACAACCCCAGAAAACCCGGCAACTCTGGCATCGTAGGGACATGGCACTGATTTGAACGTGGCGGGCTCAACTCTGAGAGCCCGCGCACGTCACCTGCGTGATCGCCCGCACTTACCAGTTCATGCGCAGCACCAGCGAGTAACGCCGGTCGTTGACGAACCAGCTGCGCGTATACAAATGGTAGTCGACCTCGCCGCCCGTGTAGGACGTCGGCCCCATCAAGACCTTGGTCACCGTGTTGGTCAGATTGTTGGCCTGCATGCCGAGCTGGACATGCGGGTTGAAGCGGTAGAACGCCGAGGCGTCGAGCTGGCCGTAGTCGTCCGACCAGGTCGGCAACTTGGTCGACACGTCGCTGGCGGTGAGCAGGTAGCGCGAACGCCAGTTGTAGGCCAGGCGCAACGAAAGCGGTCCTTTCTCGTAGATGCCGGCCAGGTTGTAGCTGCGCCGCGACAGCCCTTCCAGCGGCAGGCTCACACCGGTGACGGTGGTCTGGGTGTACGGGTCGGTGGCGGTATTCACGCCGCCGCTGCTGTCGACGAAGGTGAAGTTGGCATTGACGCCGAACCCGCTCAGCCAACCCGGCCACGAATCGAAGAACTGCGTGCAGCCATATTCGAAGCCGCGGATGCGCCCCTTGTCCATGTTGTACGGGCGCGTCACCAGCCAGTCCTGCCCACCGTAGTTTTCGGTGACGGTCTGGTTGGAGAAGTAATCCTTGACGCTCTTGTAGAACAGCGTCAGGTACATCATGTCGCTGGTGTCGAAGTACCACTCCAGTGCGGTGTCGTACTGATTGGCCTTCATCGGCTGCAGATTCGGATTGCCGGCAGTACCGGTCCATCTGGAAACAGTGCCATTGGACTCGGTGTTTGCCGCGAGCAGCAGGTACGGCTGCAACTGCGTGTAGTCCGGGCGCGCCATCGCCTTGGACGCGGCGATACGCCACTGCAGCGCGTCGGAGAACTTGAAGCGCATGTTGAAGCTCGGCAGCACGTTGGTATAGCTGCCCTTGGCATTGTTGGCGAAGTACTGCCCGGTGTACTGTTCGCGCAGCGCTTCCGAACCCGCGCTTCCCGACAGGTCCGGGAACTGGCCGTAGCCATTGGCTTCGGTCTTGGTCTGCACGATGCGCACGCCGATATTGCCGTCCACCGGCACGCCCAATGCTTCGTCGTTGCCGAAGTACATCACCGCGTAGGCGGCCTGGGTGCGTTCGAACTGGCGATTGATGTCCTGCAGCTGGTACTGGTCCGGCGCCCAGCCCGAGCCGCGCAGCGCCACGATCTGCTCGATCATCTTCGAGGTACCTGCGTAGTCCTTGACTGCGGCGTTGCTCGGAAAATACAGACTGTTGGGCACATCGATCTTGCCGCGGAACAGATTGGAATACGAATACAGCTGCGAGGTGCCGGTCATGTAGGTGGCCAGATCGGCCAGTCCGGTCCCATTGGCGGTCCCGGGAATCTGCGCCCAGTTATCGCTGATCACACCCCAGTTGTAGCCGGAGTTCTTGTTGATCTGGGTGCGGTCGGTGGCGCGGATGCCGGCACGGAAGGTGCGCAGCCAGGCACTGCCGTCGAATGCGTATTCCAGGTCGAAGCGCGTGGCCAGTTCGCGGCCGCGATTCTTCGCCAGATGGTCCATGGCCGCACTCCAGAAATAATTGGAGGGGTTGCTGGTGTAGGTGCTGTCGGCAATCCCGACCGATGGATATTTGCCGCTCAGATCGAAGGTCAGGCCCGGCAGGTAGATCGAATCGAACAGGGTGAAGTCCAGCGAATCGCTCTCCGAGCGCACCAGCTGCATATCGCCGCGCACGGTGAGGTTGCTGGTGAGCTTGTGGGTAAAGCCGCCGGACAAATCCGAGGTGGTCGTGCTCTGCTGCGCGTAGCGGTTATTGGTGTAGAAGCGCACACCATCGTTGCCGGTGACGTTGCCGCGCCAGGAACTGGATGCCGGCGAGCCACTGACGAAGCGGCCGTCGGCATCGTAGGTAAACTGCGTCCCGGGCGCCGGGCCAATCGCGTTGGTGTCGTCGTTGAAGAACGCCGCACGCTCCTGCCAGTTCATGTCGTAACTGGAGCGCATGTATTGCACGTAGATCTCCGTGTCGTCGCTGGGCCGCCACTGGAACGCGCCGGCCACGCCGTTGCGCTTGCGCTCGAAATCGAGCTGCCGCCAATTGACGCCGCCGGGCACGTAGACCTTGTCGAAGCTGGTGCCTTCCAGCAGCGCCGCATCGGTGCGGCGCACGAACGGCTCGACCTGGATGCCATCGCTGCGCGTGGCCAGTTCCGAATGCGCCACATCCACCATCAAGCCCATCTCGCCGAGGCCGGTATTCCAGCGATCGCTGAAGAGAAACGAGCCCGATGGTTTGTAGGTCTTGCTGAAATCGCCGTAGTTCACGTCGGCGGTCGCACCGATGATCCGGCCCGGCTGGTCGAACGGCATGCGCGTGCGCAGGTTGACCGTGCCGCCCAGACCGCCTTCGATGATCTCGGCCGACGGGTTCTTGTAGACGTCCACGCCCGCCATCAGTTCGGCCGGCACATCTTCGAAGCTCAGGCCGCGTCCGCTGGCCGCGCTGAAGCTGTCGCGGCCATTGAGCTCGCCGCGCACCTGGGTCATGCCGCGAATCATCACGCCGCTGCCTTCGGCAGAGAAGTGGTCCGGATCGTTACGCGCCATGAAGTGATCGATGGTCACGCCGCTCACCCGTTGCAGGGTTTCGGTAACGCTGCGATCCGGCAGGGCACCGATATCCTCGGCGCTGACCGAATCGACGATCTGTTCGGCATCGTGCTTGATCGACTGCGACTTGATCAGGCTGGCGCGCACACCGCGCACTTCCACTGCATCCAGGTCGGTGGCCTTGCTTGCGGTGCTCGAGGAGGCATTCTGGGACGACTGCGCCTGCTGCGCATAGACCGGCGCAGCGAGCAAGAGCCCGATGCTGATGGCCATGGCGGAACGGCGCAACGAAGGCAAACGACGGGCGAGCACGCCCGTACCTGCCGAGGCATGGCTGGAACACTGGTACATCTGAATCCCTCCCAGGACGCAAGACGATTGAACAAGTTGTCGCAACGCAGACGCGCGGCGTGATCACGCAAAAAACGGGCGATGTCGCCCGTCAATTCCCTTCAGCAGGCGGCTTGGCCGCCGATCGCGTGCCCGACGTTACGTGCGCTTCAGCGTGCGATTTGGTTCACACGTATAGGCGCACCACGCAGCGCCAGCCAATGAAAATTTCACAGGCTGCTATTCCACTGCGGAATAGCGATGAGCGCACTGGTCAGGCAAGGGAGTCCGGCACGCGCAGCGCGGGATACAGACGTCGTGCAGTGGTGCGCAACGCCTGCAAAATGCGCTCGGCACCGGGCGGCAGGACGTAATCGCGTCGACGGATGATGCCGAACGATTCCATCCGCACGCCCAGTTCGATCGGCAGCACGGTAAGCAATTTCGCCTGGATCAACGGCGCCACCGATTCCACCGGCAGGGCGGTCAGCATGTCGGTGCCGCGCAGCAGGGTCGAGGTGACCGGCAGCGATGAGGTTTCGATGGCATTGGTCGGCGTCTGCACGCCGTGCTCCATGAACATCGAATCCAGGCGCGCGCGCAACACGCTGTCGGCCGGCGGCAGAATCCAGCCGTGCCGTACCAGATCGGCGTGCTGCAGGCCGGCGCGGCTGGCCAGCGGATGGCCGGCACGCGCGATCACCGAATGCGGCTCGTCGGCCAGCGGCTCGAACTCCAGCTCGCCCACCCCTTCCGGCCCGAGGATGCGCCCGATCACGATATCGAGCTGCCCGTCCAGCAACTTGGCCACCAGCGGACGGCTGTAGTCCATTTCCACCCGCACCAGGATGTCCGGAAATTCGCGCTTGACCTCGGCGATGGCCTGCGGCACCAGGTTGGTGCCCGGATTGACCACCGTGCCGATCGAAGCCTGGCCCATGCGGCCGGCGCGCAGCGCGGCGATTTCTTCCTGCGCCCGCCCAATCTCCGACATCGCTGCGCGTGCGCGCCGGATCAGCACGTGGCCATACCAGGTGGGCTCCACGCCACGGGCATGCCGCTCGAATAATTTCACCCCCAGCATGTCTTCCATTTCCGCCAGCAACTTGGACGCGGCCGGTTGCGTCATGCTAGCGGCCTCAGCCGCGCGCAACACCGAGCGCTGTTCGTGCAAATGCAGCAGCAGCAGGAGCTGGCGCGTCTTGAGCCGGGCTGCGTTGAACCAGGGAGTACCGGAATTTGCCATAGCGTGCGGTTGCGACCGTGTATTCGTCGGAGGAATAGAATATGCCGAAAATTTCATTTGCAGCACATATCTCCCCGCGCGAGGCTATCGAACGCCGCAGCAGGAGCCCCTACCTCCCGGGCGCGGTCAGAACAGACGTGACCTGCCCGTCCTCGGGCGGCAACACGCACGCCCTATATGCGGAGGTGGACGACGATGACGGCATCATGCCCGCCGATTGCAGGCCGTAGGACGGCGCATGCGTGTCCAGGTGACGCTCCCTCAAGGTCGGAATCCATCGCCTTGTTCGGCACACGTCCTCCTCCCACGCTGCGCGTCGGCCGCCATGCCACGACACGCAGTCGCGCAGCCTCCCCCGACGTTGCCGGCCCTCCGGCCGCCAACCGCCGCTTTCCGCTCTACCGCGAGTAACCGCATGACTTCAGATACCACCGCCAGCCCGTTCGTCCTGCCCCTGGTCGCCATCCTGCGCGGCATCACGCCGGAAGAGACGCTCGACCATGTCGGCGCACTGATCGACGCCGGTTTCGATGCGATCGAAATCCCGCTCAATTCGCCGCGCTGGGAGCAGAGCATTGCACTGGCGCAGCAGACCTTCGGCGCGCGCGCCTGGATCGGTGCGGGCACGGTGTTGCGCAACGAAGATGTCGACACCCTGGCCGAGATCGGTGCGCGCTTCATCGTTACGCCGAACACGCGGCCATCGCTGATCCGTCATGCGGTGTCGCGCGGCCTGACCGTGGTGGCCGGCTTCGCCACCGCAAGCGAAGCGTTCGACGCCATCGACGCCGGCGCAACCATCCTCAAGCTATTTCCGGCAGCGACCTATGGCGCCGCGCATGTGCGCGCGCTGCGCTCGGTGCTGCCCACGCACATCCCGGTCTATGTGGTGGGCGGCGTCAGCCCGCAGACCCTGGCCGGCTTCGTTGCCCAGGGCGCCGCCGGCGCCGGCATCGGTGGCGAACTGTACAAACCCGGCCAATCGCTCGAAACAACCCAGACGCATGCACGCGCCTTTGTGCAGGCCTACCAGGAACTGCAAGGATGAAGATCACCCGCCTCACCACCTACCACGCCGCACCGCGCTGGCTGTTCCTCAAGGTCGAGACCGACGAGGGCATCACCGGCTGGGGAGAGCCGGTCATCGAAGGCCGCGCGCGTTCGGTGGAGGCCGCCGTGCACGAACTGGCCGGCTATGTCGTGGGCAAGGATCCGGCGCGCATCAACGACCTGTGGCAAACCCTGTACCGCGCCGGCTTTTATCGCGGCGGCGCCATCCTGATGAGCGCCATCGCCGGTATCGACCAGGCGCTGTGGGACATCAAAGGCAAGGCGCTGGGCGTGCCGGTGTACGAATTGCTGGGCGGGCTGGTGCGCGACCGCATGAAGACCTATCGCTGGGTCGGCGGCGACCGCCCGGGCGCGATCATCCAGCAGATCACCGACTACCGCGCGCTGGGTTTCGACACCTTCAAGTTCAACGGTACCGAAGAAATGAAGCTGATCGACAGCGCGCGCGCAGTCGATGCGGCGGTGGTCAAGGTGGCTGAAATTCGCGGAGCCTTCGGCAACACCATCGACTTCGGCATCGATTTCCATGGCCGCGTCGGCGCGCCGATGGCCAAGGCGTTGTTGCGCGAGCTCGAACCGTTCAAGCCCCTGTTCGTCGAGGAGCCGGTGCTGGCCGAACAGGCCGAGTATTACCCGCGTCTGGCCGCAAGCACTTCGATTCCGCTCGCCGCCGGCGAACGCATGTTCTCGCGCTTCGAATTCAAGAACGTGCTGTGCGCCGGCGGCATCGGCATGGTGCAACCGGACCTGTCGCATGCCGGCGGCATCACCGAATGCGTCAAGATCGCCGCGATGGCCGAAGCCTACGACGTCGGCTTCGCCCCGCACTGCCCGCTCGGCCCGATCGCACTCGCCGCGTGCCTGCACGTGGACTTCGTTTCGCACAACGCCGTGCTGCAGGAACAGAGCATCGGCATCCACTACAACGAAGGCGCGGATCTGCTCGATTACGTCGTCAACAAAGACGATTTTCACTGCGTGGATGGCAGCATTGCCGCACTGCCCAAACCCGGGCTCGGTGTGGAGATCGACGAAGAGATGCTCAAGCGCGCAAACGAAAACCCGCCCGACTGGCGCAACCCGGTATGGCGCCACAGCGATGGCAGCATCGCCGAATGGTAAGCACGCCCGAACACACCGCCGTGCTGGCGGTCGACAGCCGCTGCACACATGGCGAAGGCGTGCTGTGGTGCGAGCAACGCCAGGCGCTGTACTGGGTCGACATCAGCGAAAAACGCCTGTGGCGGCACCATCCGGCCAGTGCGCACACGCGCCACTGGACACTGCCCGACCGTCCCGGCTGCATCGGCTTGATGGACGATGGCCGCGTGCTGATCGCGCTGGCCAAGGCGATCGGCATTGTCGATCCGGACACCATCGAAGAAGACGTGCTGCCCTTCGAAAAACTGGCGGACGTGGAAGCGGACAACCCGCTTACGCGCAGCAACGATGGCCGCGTCGACCGGCATGGCAATCTGGTGTTCGGCACCATGGACGAACACGACAGCAAGGCCGCGCGCGGTACGTTCTACCAATTTTCGCTGAAGCACGGCTTGCGCGCCCTTCCGCTGCCGGGTGTATCCATTCCCAATTCGATCTGCTTCAGCCTCGACGGCCGCACCATGTATTACTGCGATTCGGTGCGTCCGCAGATCCTGTGCTGCGATTACGACCCGGAGACTGCACAAACCAGCAACATGCGCGTGTTCACCAGCCTGGACCGCGATGACGCAGAGCCGGACGGCTCGATCATCGACAGCGAAGGCTACCTGTGGAATGCACAATGGCGTGCGTCGCGCGTGGTGCGTTATCGCCCCGATGGCAGCGCGGAGCGCGTCGTGCAGCTGCCGGTCAAGCACCCTACCTGCAGCGCCTTCGGCGGTGCAGCGCTGGATAGACTGCACGTGATCTCCTCGCGTCTGGACCACAGCGCCGATGAGCTGGCCCGCATGCCCGAGGCCGGCAGCCTGTTCGTCTGCGACCTCGCCATCGCCGGCCTGCCCGAAACTCGGGTGGCGAGCGCGTGATCGCCATCGATTGGGGCACCAGTAGCCTGCGCGGCTATCTGCTCGGTGCCGACGGCAAGGTCCGTGCGCAGCGCCGCGGTAGCGACGGCATCCTGGCCTGCCAGGGCCGCTTCGACGAAGTGCTGGCTGGCCTGATCGATGGCTGGGACGGCCCGCTGCTGCTCTCGGGCATGATCGGCAGCCGCAATGGCTGGGTCGAGCAACCCTACCTGCCCTGCCCGGCCGACACCGCCGCGCTCGCCCAGGCGATGCGCTGCTACGACGCGCTGTTGCCGGGCCGCGCGCTGTGGTTCGTGCCTGGCGTCAGTACCGGCGAACAGACCGGCGTGCCCGATGTGATGCGCGGCGAAGAAACCCAACTGGTCGGGCTGATCGCCGCGCTCGGCGACGGCGCGCATGTCGCCTGCCTGCCCGGCACGCACAGCAAGTGGGCGCGGATCGCCAACGGCCAGCTCACAGGTTTCGCCACGGTCATGACCGGCGAGTTGTACGCCGTGCTGCGTCGGCACAGCATCCTCGGCAAGCTGATGGATGACGACCACGCTGCGCTGGACGCTGACGCATTCCTCCAAGGTGTCGATCGCAGCAACGACCCTGGCGGCCTCAGCCACCACCTGTTCGGCACCCGCACGCTCGGCCTGTTCGAACGCCTGTCCTCGGCGGCGCTGCCGTCCTACCTCTCGGGCGTGCTGATCGGCCACGAACTGCGCGAGCACCGCGGCGGTCACGCCACCGTGCATCTGGTCGGCAGCCCCGCCCTGGCCCAGCGCTACGCACTGGCGCTGCAGCACCTGGGTGTCGAAAGCCGGCTGCATCCGGAAGATCTGGCTGCGGCAGGGTTGTTCGCGCTGGCCAGGCAGCGCGGGCTGGCCTGACAGGCCAGCAGCAAAAACGCCGACAACTCCACACCCATCACGCGACTGCTTTAGAATTGGAAGGCTAAACGCCGGATTCCGCCATGCCTTTTGTTGTCACCGAAAACTGCATCAAGTGCAAATACACCGACTGCGTCGAGGTTTGTCCGGTGGATTGCTTCCACGTCGGGCCGAACTTCCTGGTCATCGACCCGGACGAGTGCATCGACTGCACCCTGTGCGAGCCGGAATGCCCGGCCAACGCGATCTATCCCGAAGACGACGTGCCAGCGGGCCAGGAAGCCTTCGTGGCGCTCAACGCCGAGCTCGCCAAGGCCTGGCCGGTGCTGACCGTGCGTCAGGAGCCGGCACCGGATGCCGCCGAATGGGATGGCAAGCCCAACAAATTGCCGCTGCTGCAGCGCTGAGCTGCATGACCGGGCGCGGCCCGGAGCCGCACCGCTGCCGCACCTCACAATGCAGTTGCCATCAACTCCGCACTAACGCAAAACGGGCGCCCAAGGCGCCCGTTTTGCTATCCAGCAAACCGCACCGGCCTCAGCCGCCCAGCTTGCCCTTGAGCGCAGCGATCACCGCCACCGGCGCTGCCGCCGTCGCCGGCATGCCACGTGGGTCCACGGCCGACACGTAACTGCCGGCGTCGACCTTGACCACGCGCACCAGGAAGCTGGAACCCTCGTAGCTCACGTCATAGGAACCGAGCATCTGCGCCTTGCTGGCGATGGTCAGGCCGGGGATGTCGGCCAATGCCGCGCCCACCTTGCCGAACACCTCGTCGCGCTCGCCCGGCACGGTGAACCCGCTATTGGCGCTTGCCGACGGCGGCGTGTTGGTCTGCTGCTGGGTGGTCGAAGCCAGCGTCGGCACCTTCATCGCACCGGAGGTGTCGGGCAGGTTCAGATCCGGCGGCACTTCCAGTGGGCGGGCTTCCGGGGCCAGCGCATAGTCGCCGCGCGCGCCCTTGTGAAACCAGCTGCAACCGCTCGTGGCAGCGACGGTGGCGGTCGCCAGCAACGCGAGCGACAGCACGCGGACGGGGGAAACGGAATGACGCATCGATAGATCTCCTGGGTCAGGCCGCGAGCATTTCGCGGCTGGAAAGCGCTTCCAACGCAATGGCGTCGGCGGCAAGGCGGTCGGCGGCAGGCTGGTGCGCCGCAGAAAGAGGCAGCAGCGGCAAGCGCAGGCCGTGGCCGATCCCGGCGCGCTGCAGCAGCGCCTTGACCGGGATGGGATTGGATTCGATGCCGCAGAAGTTGTGGTATTCGCTCAGCCGCGCGTCCCAGGCAGCGGCAGCATCGCGCTGGCCATCGCGGGCCAGATCGCACAGGCGCCGGTACGCCGCCGGCAAGGCGTTGGAGGCGACCGAGATCAGCCCGGCAGCGCCGGACAGCATCGCGTGCGCCGCGCTGCCGTCGTCGCCGCTGAGCACCACAAAACTGTCGCTGCGCAAGGCCACCAACGCGGCGACGCGCTCGGGTTCGCTACGCGCTTCCTTGATACCGACGATGTTCGGATGGCCCACCAGCTCGGCCACCGTCTCCGGCAGCAGGTCGCAGCCGGTGCGGCCCGGCACGTTGTACAGCACCACCGGCAGGCCACCTTCATCGGCCACCGCCAGAAAGTGTGCCTTCAACCCGGCCTGGGTCGGACGCACGTAGGGCGGCGTCACCACCAGCGCGTACTGCGCGCCCAGCGCTGCAGCGCGACGGGTCTGCGCAATGGTCTTTGCCGTCCCGGACAAGCCGGTGCCGGCCAGCACCGGCACGCGACCGGCCACCTGCGCCGCGGCAGCGCGCAGTAGGGTGTCGTATTCGTCGTCGCTCAATGCCGCCGCTTCGCCGGTGGAGCCGGCAACCACGAGTCCCTGCACGCCACCGTGCAACTGCTGCTCCAGCAGCCGCCGCCAGGCATCCAGGTCGAGTGCGCCATCGGGACCGAAGGGGGTCGCCAGCGCGGTGATGATGCCGGAAAGGGACAAGATTCTGCTGCTCTTACGTGACAGGAAAAGGCCCGCGCACGCGCGGGTTGCGACCGCCTGCATGTTACTTGCGGCGCGAAACCACGGGCAAGTATGCTGGTCACCGCCAGGGCGCCTGCCCGGGCGGCCATTCAGCCTGATGCAATGCCGGAAGCCCCTTTGACCGACTCTACACCCCGGCCTTCGCCGACCGAAAATCACCTCCTGATCAACGCCTACACGACGCATCCGGAGTCCCCCCTGTTGCCCGTCACTCGCCGCATCGCCGACAGCGGCTGCAATCTCGTGGACGCCCGTCTGGCCACGGTGGGGCGCGACGTCTCGGTCACCGCACTGGCAACCGGCTCCTGGGATTCGGTCGCCAAGCTCGAAGCCATGCTGACCCGGCTCGAACGCGAGGAAGGTCTCAAGCTGGTGTGGTATCGCACCGGCCCCAAGCAGACCCAGTCCAACCTGCTGCCCTACATCGTCGAAGTGATCGCCGCCGACAAGCCGGGCATCCTGTTCCAGCTCGCCGATTTCTTCGACCGCCAGGGCATCACCATCGAAAACCTGCAAAGCACCCGCTACCGCGCCATGCAGACCGGCGCGGAGATGTTTTCGGCGCAGGTGACGATCGGCGTGCCGGCCAACATGCACATCGCCGCCTTGCGCGATGATTTCCTGGAATTCTGTGATCACCTCAATCTCGACGCGATCATGGACCCGATGAAGTTCTAAGGCACCAACCATGGCCATCGCGATCTCTGCGCTAAAACAGATGTTCGACCACATCCGCTCGGAGACCGATTGGAATCTCGACGGTCCGCTGCGCTGGGAGTACTTCTTCGCCGATCCCGCGCAGGAGCCGCTGCAGAAACTCGCCGAGCAACTGACCCAGGACGGCTATCGCGTCATCGACATCTTCCTCGGCGAACGCGACGAAGACGATGGCGACGACGAAGAGTCGTACTTTCTGCATGTGGACAAGAAAGAACACCACACCATCGAGTCGCTGAATCAGCGCAATGCGCAGTTCGACGCACTTGCCAAACGCTTCCATGTGGCTGCTTATGATGGGATGGACGTCGGCCCGGCATGACCGCGCCGTACGCCCCTCCACTTTGGGCTGAGCAACGATGACCGACGCTGTATTCGAACTCCCTGCTGCAACCTTCGACCTGCCGCTGGCGCTGTCCGGCGGCACCCAGACCACCCTGCGCGACTATGCCGGCAAATGGCTGGTGCTGTACTTCTATCCGAAAGACAGCACGCCCGGCTGCACCACCGAAGGCCTGGACTTCAACGCCTTGCTGCCGCAGTTCAAAAAAGCAGGTGCGATGGTGCTGGGCGTCTCGCGCGATTCGGTGAAGTCGCACGACAACTTCTGCGCCAAGCAAGGCTTCACCTTCCCGTTGATCAGCGACAGCGATGAAGCGCTGTGCCGCGCCTTCGACGTGATCAAGGAAAAGAACATGTACGGCAAACAGGTGCTCGGCATCGAGCGCAGCACCTTCTTGCTGTCGCCCGAAGGGCATGTCGTGCTGGAATGGCGCAAGGTCAAGGTCGCCGGCCATGCCGAGGCCGTGCTGGCCGCAGTAAAGGCGCACGCCAAACAGTGACATCCCTCGCTTCCCGCGTCCTCCATCACCCTGCAGCTGCAGGCGTGATGGCTCGCCCCTGCTCCATCACTTGGAAGACCCAATGACCCGAGGCAAGCGCATCTACGTGCTGGACACCAACGTGCTGATGCACGATCCCACCGCGCTGTTCAAGTTCGAGGAACACGATGTGTTCCTGCCGATGCAGGTGATCGAGGAGCTCGACAACGCCAAGAAGGGCACCTCCGAAGTCAGCCGCAATGCACGCCAGGTCAGCCGT
The DNA here is from genome assembly GCF_000961215.1 of Xanthomonas citri pv. citri. NCBI lineage: Bacteria > Pseudomonadati > Pseudomonadota > Gammaproteobacteria > Lysobacterales > Lysobacteraceae > Xanthomonas > Xanthomonas citri. The sequence continues at coordinate 2,004,949 of NZ_CP008998.1, read as the reverse complement.
TTCCTGGACGAATTGCTGGAAAACACCAACGCCGAGCAAATCCAGGCCGGCATCCTGCTCAGCCATCCGCAGGGCATCCAGCTTAAAGGCCAGGCCGCGATCGGCCGGCTGTTTTTCCAGATCAAGCCGATCGATCCGGGCCGGACCTTCGGCGAAATGCTGCCGGACAACAAGATCCTTGCCTCGGTGCTGGCGCTGCGCGAAGAAAATCCGGATGTGCCGGTCATCCTGGTGTCCAAGGACATCAACCTGCGCATCAAGGCCTACATCAGCGGCCTGGTCGCCGAGGACTACCAAAACGACCGTGCGCTGGACGATTTCAGCCTGCTGTTCACCGGCGCCATCGAGCTGCCGGAAGATTTCTGGCAGAAGCACAACGAAGATCTGCGCAGCTGGAACGAACGCGGCCGCACCCATTACGAAATCGTCCTGGCCGAGGACGAAGACTGGTATCCGAACCAGTACCTGTACCTGCCCGGCGAAGACGAGGTGGAGCTGCGCGTGGCCAAGGTTGGCGGCGGCAAGGCCACCCTGTGCCTGGTCGACGATTTCCGCAGCGGCCAGCATGCGGTCTGGGGCATCGTGGCGCGCAACCGCGAGCAGAATTTCGCGCTCAACGCGCTGATGGACCCGGAGATCGACTTCGTCACCCTGCTCGGTACCGCCGGCACCGGCAAGACCTTGCTCGCACTGGCTGCAGGCCTGGCGCAGACCATGGACCAGCAGCGTTACCGGGAAATCATCATGACCCGCGCCACCGTCAGCGTGGGCGAAGATATCGGCTTCCTGCCCGGTACCGAAGAAGAAAAGATGACGCCGTGGATGGGCGCACTGACCGACAATCTGGAAGTGCTCACGCACAACCAGGAGGGTGGCTCGTGGGGCCGAGCGGCCACCAACGACCTGCTCGCCAGTCGCATCAAGATCCGCTCGATGAACTTCATGCGCGGCCGCACCTTCCTGTCGCGGTATCTGATCCTGGACGAGGCGCAAAACCTCACGCCCAAGCAGATGAAGACGCTGATCACCCGTGCCGGCCCCGGCACCAAGATCGTGTGCCTCGGCAACGTCGAACAGATCGACACCCCCTACCTCACCGAAACCACTTCGGGGCTGACCTACGCGGTGGATCGCTTCAAGGCGTGGCCGCATAGCGCGCACATCACGCTGCGTCGCGGCGAGCGCTCGCGTCTGGCCGACTTCGCTTCGGAGGTGTTGTGATGCGCGCATATCGCGGCGCGGCGGCGCTCGCCGCGATCGCGCTGGCCGGTTGCGCCAGCACGCAGGGGCCATCCAGCGTGCCGACCAATCTCAAGAACGGACAGTCCTGGATCATCACCCGGCAGAGCGTGGCCGAACAGGTGTTGCAGACCTGCTCGCGCGACAGCCCGGCGCGGCATCCAGGCCGGATCAGCGGCTATGGAAGCGATCCAGGTCTGCGACGGCGGCAGCATGTTCTGGGGCGCGCTGTACGAGCCGCAGACCGGCGCGTTCTCGCAGATTGCAATCAACGGTAGCCCCTGAACCCGAGATGGGAATCCTGCTGCCGCGCTGGGTCTGGGTTGGCGCGGTGGCATTGTCGGCCGTGGCCGGCATGGTCAATGTGGTGGGCTACCTGGGCTCCGAGCACCAGGTGGTCAGCCACCTCACCGGCACGACCAGTCTGCTTGGCGTTGCCCTGGCGCAAAACACCGCACCGGACATCGGCTTTCTCTGCGGCGTCCTCATCGCCTTCTGCGCAGGCGCCATGCTCAGCGGACTGATCATCGAGGACGATGTCTTGCGGCTTGGACAGCGCTACGGCGCCGCGCTGATGATCGAGGCGCTGCCGTTGCTGGGCGCGACTGCGCTGTTCAAGTTGCATCATCTCGGCGGCGTCCTGTGCGCCGCTGGCGCCTGCGGCCTGCAGAATGCGATGGCGACCAGCCTCAGCGGCGCCGCGGTCCGTACCACGCATCTGAGCGGCATGTTCACCGACCTGGGCATCGGCCTGGGACACCTGCTGCGCGGGCGCCCGCTGCAGGTGCGCCGCCTCGCGCTGAGCGCGCTGATCATCAGCGGCTTTCTGGGCGGCAGCATCCTCGGTACCTTGCTGTTCCAGCGCTGGCAGTACGACGCGCTCTACCTGCCCGCCAGCCTCACCGGATCGACCGGCGCTGGCTATGTCGCCTACCTGCAATGGCGTCGCTGGCGCACAGGATGATGTGCACATCCTCCAGCCAGCAGTGCAGAATCGCCACATGACTACGCCCAGTACGCTGTCTGCATTGAGCATCGCCGGCTCCGACTCCGGCGGGGGCGCCGGCGTCCAGGCCGACCTCAAGACCTTCGCCGCGCACCGCGTGCACGGGTTGTCGGCGATTACCGCATTGACCGCGCAACACACCCGCGCCGTCACCGCCGTGCATCTTCCACCACTGCCCTTTCTGCAGGCGCAGGTGGATGCATGCTTCGCCGATTTCGAGATCCAGGCGGTCAAACTCGGCATGCTGGCCAATGCCGACATCATTCATTGCGTGGCCGACCTGCTTGAGCGGTATCGCCCGCCGTTCGTGGTGCTCGACCCGGTGATGGTGTCCACCAGCGGCGCGCGCCTGCTCGAAGATGCGGCATTGGATGCGCTGCGCACGCGCTTGCTGCCGCTGGCCACCCTGGTGACCCCCAATACGCCCGAAGCCGAGCTGCTGACAGGCCACCGCATCGACAGCGCCGACGCCGCCGAACATGCCACCGCCGCCTTGCTCGACCTGGGTGCCAACGCGGTGCTGCTCAAGGGCGGACATCTGCACGAGGGCGCACGCGTGCTCGACCGCTTCGATGACGGCGTGACCCAGGACGTGTTCATGCATCCGCGCCTGCAGGTCGATGCGCACGGCACCGGCTGCAGCCTGTCGGCAGCCATCGCCGCGCAGCTGTGCCAGGGCCTGTCGCTGCTCAATGCCTGCGAAGCGGCGATCGATTACGTTGCCCGCGCCATTCGCATCGGCCAACGCCCGGGCCAGAGCGATGTGCTGGTGCTCGACCACTTCGGCGCCGCGCGCGGCGCATGAGCGTGCAGACCGACACCCTGCTCGCCAGCGCTGCAGATGGGCACCGCTGGCAAATCATCCGTTGCGCGCCGCCGCACCCGACCGCAACGCTGCTGTGGCTGCCGGCATTGGGCGTGGCAGCGCGGCATTACCAACCGTTCGCACAAGCGCTCGCGTCCACCGGGGTTGCGGTGTATGTGCACGAATGGCGCGGCAATGGCAGCAGCACGCTGCGCCCGTCGCGTGAGCACGATTGGGGCTATCGCACGCTGCTTGCAGACGATCTCCCCGCCAGCCACGCCCTACTCGATATCCACGACCCGCAGCTGCCGCGCATGATCGGTGGACACAGCCTTGGCGGTCAGCTCGCGTGCTGCTACGCCGCCCTGCATCCGGTGCAATTCGCCCAGCTCTGGCTGGTGGCCAGCGGCTCGCCGTACTGGCGCAATTTTCCCGGCCCCATGCGTTACGGCCTGCCCTTGGCGTTTCGGTTGTTGCCATGGCTGGCGCGCAGGCAGGGCGTACTGCACGGGCGCAAGCTCGGTTTTGGCGGCACCGAAGCACGCAGTCTGATTGCCGATTGGGCACAGGTCGGCCGCAGCAATCGCTATCGCGCGGCAGGCGCGCCATGGGATCTGGAACAGGCGCTGGGCCAACTGCGCGTGCCGATCCGCGCAGTCACCCTTGCGCGCGACACGTGGGGCCCAGCAGATGCGCTGCGCGCATTACTCGACAAGATGCCGCAAACACACCCACACCATGTGCGATTGGACGATGTGCACCTCGGCGCACGCAGCGATCATTTCGCCTGGATGAAAACGCCTGCGGCCGTGGTCGCTGCGCTGCGTCGCGCGCCTGACCACGACCGCAACGACGCTGGAATTTCACAAAGGGATTGACGGACCCGTCGCTCATCCGCATAATTCCGCTCCTGACGAGGCGCCCGTAGCTCAGTTGGATAGAGTACCTGGCTACGAACCAGGCGGTCGGGAGTTCGAATCTCTCCGGGCGCACCATCCTCAGAACAAGAAGAAGACAGCACTCACGCGCTGTTTTTAAGTTAAAAAGATCCGATCGCCCCGCGTCAGATCTGCAAGTCAAAACAAGATATGCGCCCGTAGCTCAGTTGGATAGAGTACCTGGCTACGAACCAGGCGGTCGGGAGTTCGAATCTCTCCGGGCGCACCAATCTTGAAGAAAACGACCAGCTTGCTGGTCTTTTTTTTACCCGTCGTTTCTGCCGAAGCAGACGCTGGTGCGCAGTGCGTTGCATTGCAGTGCGCCGGCCCGTCGGGCGATGCCGATCTCTCAGCAGAACGCGCGCCGCCGTCACCGCACGCACCGCCTCCCGCGCAATCAGGCCGTGGCAGCAGCAGCGTTCGCGTCGGCAACCACCATCACCGGCACCAGCGATGTCACCGGGTGCCCGGCATCGCGCCATGCGTCCAGACCACCCAGCAGTGGCCGCACATCGCGGTACCCGCGCTCGCGCATCCGCGCAGCCAGCCATGCTGCAGACACCTCGTCCGGACACGCACAGTAGATCACCACGCTGCGATCGCGCGGCACGCTGGCAAGGATCTGCGCCAGCTGACGCTCGTCGGCGAACACGGCGCCAGGAATGGTGTATGGCTGCAACTGGCGATAGCCCGGGGCACGGATATCCAGCACGGTCGGCCGCAGGCTTTCTTCGCCGGCCAGCAACGGCACCAACTCGTCTACCGCGATGCGCGCATGCTCCAGCGATTGCAACAGGCTCTGCCGTCGCCACCAGCGCCAACCGACATAGCCGGCCAGCAACGCGGCCAAGACCACGATCGCGCCCGCGCCGAGTTCGGACAGCAAGGCAAGCACGTCCTGCACCTGAGGCGCGAACGCAGCACCCACACTCAAGCCGACCAATGCCCACAACGATGCACCGACGGCGTCGTATCGCAGGAACGCCGCAGGACGTACCCGCATTGCCCCGGCCATCGGCACCGAGACCATCGACAGGCCCGGCACGAACTTGGCGACCGCCAGCACGCGCACGCCCCAGCGCGAAAAAAAGCGCTCGGTCTGCTTCATGCAGCTGTCGCGCGACAACGACAGCCGACACAGCGACTGCAAGGTGCGGTTACCGAAGCGGCGACCGGCCAGATACCAGACCAGATCGCCCAAGAGACTTGCCGCGACAGAGACCGCCAACGCTGCAAGCCCGGCCAGCCAGGCATCGCTGCCACCTTGCAACGCATAGCTGGCGCCGACCAGCACCAGGGTCGGCAACGCTGGCACCGGCAGCCCGAGCGACAATGCCAGCACGTTGGCGAACACCAGCGCCAATCCGTACTGTTCGATCAAGCCTTGCATGCGACGACCCTGCGCGATGGCGGGCGACCATTATCCGTCTTCCCTCACAGCGGCGACTGCCCGGCAGCGACGGAACGATACGTTGCGGCCAAGGCGTGCAACCAGCGCTCGAACAGGCCCTCGCTGCGCAAGGCACGTCGCCACCAGCTCAATGCCTCCCCCTCTTCGCCCGGCCGCCATGCCAGATAAAAGGTTTCGTCGGGCTTGCGGGTTTCCACCTGCACCTCGCGTAGCCGGCCTTCCTGCAGCGCCCCGCGCGCATACGGCTCGGGCAGAAAGCCGTAGCCGACACCGGCCAATTGCAGCAGCAGCTTGGTGCGCATGTCGGGCACGGTGAGCACATCGCGTCCGGAGAGCAGCCCGACCGTGCGCGGCAGCAGGCGCCGCGCCGAGTCCGCCACTGCGATCGCACGGTGTTCGGCCAACTCGGCCGCGCCCAGCAGGCCGGCATTCGCCAGCGGAGAGGTGGATGCCACGGCAAACACGAACCGCAACGTGCCGATCGGCTCGGCCACATAGCCGCCACCGCTGGGCCCCTCGCCCGCCGCCACGATCAGGTCCACGCGCCTGTCCAGCAGCGCCTCCCAACTGCCCGACAACGACTCGCTCAGCACACGCAGCCGCGTACTGTCGGCCACGGTGTAGAAGTCCAGGATCTGCGACTGCAGCAAGGCCGCAGGCAGCACCGCATCCAGCCCGATCGCAAACTCCGACTCCCAGCCGGAAGCCACGCGCCGCACCCGCACCTCCAGCTCTTGCGCGGCACGCAGCAAGTGGCGTCCCTCGCGCAACAGCTCGCGGCCAGCCTGGGTAGGCGTGGCCTTCGGCCCCACCCGCTCGAACAGCTGCACGCCCAGATCCTCTTCGAGTTTGGACACCGTGTAGGAAATCGTCGAAGGCACCTTGAACAGCACCTTGGCCGCGGCAGCGAACGAGCCACGCCGGTCGATGGCATCCAGGATCTGCAACGCTTCCAGGCTGATTTTCATTGTTCGAAATTTTCGATGGTAATGACCAAATCTACTCGCTTTTTGTGGCGAAGATAGAGGCGGAGACTACGCATCAAGCCGCTGGACCCCGATTCCTTCCAGCGCCAATTTCGAACCTTTCAAGGAGAAGCAGCATGTTGAATGTCCGCAAGAGCGAAACCCGTGGCCGCGCCGAACATGGCTGGCTGTCCTCACGCCACACCTTCTCCTTTGCCAGCTATCACGACCCGCGCCACATGGGCGTTGGCCCGCTGCGGGTGATCAACGAGGACAAGGTGCAGCCAGGCGAAGGCTTCGGCACCCACGCACACCGCGACATGGAGATCATTTCCTACGTGCTGGGCGGCGCGCTGGAGCACAAGGACAGCATGGGCACCGGCTCGGTCCTGCATTACGGCGACGTGCAGCGCATGAGCGCCGGCAGCGGCGTGACTCACAGCGAGTTCAATCACTCGGCCAGCGAGCCCGTGCACTTCCTGCAGATCTGGGTAATGCCCGAGCGTGCCGGCATCGAGCCGAGCTACGAAGAAAAGCACTTCGATGCCGACAGCAAGCGCAATCAACTGCGCCTGATCGCCTCGCCAGGCGGCGACAACGGCTCCCTGCGCCTGCACCAGGACGCACGTCTGTATGCCTCGATCCTGGATGGCCAGGCGCGTCTGCAGCAGCCGCTGGCCGAAGGACGCATCGGCTACGTGCAGGTGGCGCGTGGCAGCCTGAGCGTCAATGGGCAGGCGCTGTCGGCTGGCGACGCGGTGCAGATCGTCGGCGAGCCGGAAATCGTGCTGGCCGATGCACGCGATGCCGAAGTATTGGTGTTCGACCTGCCCAAGTAAGCATCCAGGGCGGGCTGGATGGCGTACCTTCCAGGATTGGCGTGCGATGCGCTGGCCAGTGCCGAAGCAAACAAAGCCCGCGTACGCGGGCTTTGTCTTGTGCGCAGTCTCGTGGAGCTGGCCAGCCGTGACGTGGCAGCTCATGGCAGGCGACTTGCATCCTGCAGCTTGGCAGCCAATAGCCGCGAGACGCAAAATGCCACTCGCGCTGCGAGTTGCGCGCTCTGCGATGTGTGAGTTGCCAATTGCAGCTCGCCCCATCATCGCGACGGTCTGTATGTCATCGCAGCGGCGCTGATGGCAGCGAACGCCCCAGCACCGCAGGTTCGGCCACTTGCGCCGAGATCCACTACAAGGAAGTGCAGGATCTAAGGGAACATCACGATCTCGCGTGCGGGACGCAGTCAACCATCATCACGCCACCTTCGCTGTCGCGCGCCGCGCAGCCTGCGCATCGACCTGCACTGGCGCACGATCCGCCCCGCCATCCGCATCGCCGTTGACCAAGGCGAACAGCGCATCCGCATCGTCTTCCAGCACGCGCGCCGAACGCGCCAAGTCGCCCACCATCTGCGCCTGGTCGCGCGCCTGCACGCCGATCGACTGCAACGCGGTATTGGCGCTGGAAATGTCCAGCGCCTGATCATGGCTGGCGGCGGCGATCTGCTCCACGGTCGCAGTGACGCGCAGGACCGAAGACACCATCTCCTGCATCACTACACCGGCCTGCTCGGCCAGGCGCGAGCCATCGCCGACCTGATCGGTCGCGTGGTCGATCAAGGACCGGATCTCCCTGGCCGACACGCTGCAGCGCTGCGCAAGGCTACGCACTTCGGTCGCCACCACCGCAAAACCGCGCCCCTGCTCGCCCGCACGCGCCGCCTCGACCGCAGCGTTCAGGGCCAGAATGTTGGTCTGAAACGCGATGCCGTCGATCACCTCGATGATCTGACCGATGCGGTCGGTCGCCGAGCGAATGCCGGCGGTGGTCTTGACCACATCGGCAATGACGTCGGCACCGCGCCGCGCCACCGTGGCCGAGTCTTCGGCCATGCGCCGCGCCGAACCGGCATTCTCGGAATTGGCCCGCACCGTTGCGGCCAGCTGATCGATCGTGCTCGAGGTCTGCGCAACCGCGGCAGACTGCGTAGACACGCGACTGACCAGCTCCTGGTTGCTCACTGAAATATGATGCGCCTCGCGCTGCACGTTCTGCGCAATGCTCATGGTCTGCAGCATCAAATCGCGCATCCGCTCGGCCGAACGCACCTGATCGGTGACGTCGGTTGCGTATTTGACCACCTTGTACGGCCGCCCGGAGACATCCAGGATCGGGTTGTAGGAAGCCTGGATCCACACCGCACTGCCATCCTTGCGCAATCGGCGATAACGTCCCGCATCGAACTGGCCGCTCGCCAGCTTCGCCCAGAACTGCCGGTACTCCTCGGACGCGCGGTAGGCCGCATCCACGAACACGCTGTGGTGTTGGCCGATCGCCTCGGCAGCCGGATACCCCATGATGGTCAGGAAGTTTTCGTTCGCACCGAGCACGTTCCCTTGCAGGTCGAACTCGACCACGCCCATGACCTTGTCGATCGCCCGGATGCGCCCATCCGCATCGGCCGAATCGATCACCTGGCGGGTCACGTCGGTGGCATACTTGACCACCTTGTACGGGCGCCCATGCTCGTCGAGCACCGGGTTGTAGGACGCCTGGATCCATACCTCCCTGCCGTCCTTGCCGATGCGCCGATAGCGGCCTGCATCGAAGGCACCGCGCCCGAGCGAATCCCAGAACGCGCGGTACTCCGCCGACTGGCGCGTGCCGGCATCGACGAACATACGGTGATGCTTGCCGACAATCTCCTCGAGCCGGTAGCCCATCACTTGCAGGAAATTCTGGTTGGCCGCGAGCACCGTGCCGTCCAGCGAGAACTCGATGACCGCCATCACCTTGTCGATGGCGTCGATGCGCCCCTCGAAATCGGCTGTCTGGCGTACCTGCGCAGTGATGTCGGTGGCGTACTTCACCACGCGATACGCCTTGCCGGATCGATCCAGCAACGGGTTGTAGGAGGCATTGATCCACACCTCGTGCCCGCGTTTATCCAGCCGGCAAAAGCGCCCGGCATTGAAGTCTCCGCGCCGCAGCCCCTCCCAGAAGTGCCGATAGCTTTCGCTGTCGCGATCTGCGGCCGTCACGAACATGCGGTGGTGCTGGCCGATCACCTCGTCCAGTCGATACCCCATCAGGGCCAGGAAGTTCGGGTTCGCATCCAGAATGCGGCCGTCCAGGTCGAACTCGATGACCGCCATCACCCGGTCCACCGCTGCGACCTTGTGGCGCAGCCCGCGACCCCAGAAGGAGAACACGCGTCCAAGCAGGTTCGATAGGCGCATCACGTCAACATCCGAGATATGGTCTACGTCCTTAGCGACCCAGGTGCCGGTTACTTGACCCCCCACCACATGCCGCATCGACAGGGCGGTTCAGATGTGTAGGACAGAGGCGACGCGTGCTCGCGAAGCGGCAATGACGCCCGTCCTGAGTGCCATTCATGGCAGCCCGGGCAGGCGAGCGAATGGGGTGTAAGACCTCGATCGCTGCGCCGCCGACCTCGAACGCCGAACATCGATAGGCCTTTCGCTCTGGGCCTTCGACCCTGGTTTTGGTTTTGGTCTTGATCCTTACTCCTTGATGGTCCACAGGAGTGGATTGGTGCGCCGGTCTATTTGCAGCAGCAACAGATCCAAACGCTGCAATCTCGCGCGCAGAAGCAGTGTCTTCGTATGCCACCCGCCTGCATGCGCAAGATGGCAAAAACCCGGAGTGCCCAAGACACCATCGATACGAGGATTTATCGCTCACGTCGATGCGCCTCGCTCGATGCGTCATACGGCACGCTGGCGCACACGGCAATGGAGTGCCGCCTCGCCCTGTGTCTCGCACAATGCCTGCAAGCGCATGCCCACAACCATGCGGATGGAATGACATGTCGCAGAGCTGCGCCGAAATCTGGCGGACTGGCACCAAGCAAACAGGGCGCGGCCTCTTCGTAATGCGACAACGCAGCTCGCGATCGCGCTGCAGGCGCCTGACGCGTCGCTATCGACCGTCGAGCGATGCGAGCAAGACAAGGGCCTTCGCTAGCCAGCACATCCCATGCTTCAGATGTGAGCTGGTGAGAGACGCAAAGGCTAGTTGCAAGCCTCCGGCTAGCAGCCGAGCTCAGAGCCGACCTTCTTGAAGCACTATGGGTACTGACGACACGTGCACAGCGCGACCCTTTCGCCGTACTCACTGCTGGCCTGAGTGCGCTCGGACGCGCCTGCAGAGTTGAACTAGCGTCAGCGAGCACCCACGGATCCCAGAATCCGACGACGCTCAGCGTCGCAGCGCCAGACGACGCTTTCAACCAGTACGGCCTTATCGACGAACGCGTAGCACAAATAAAAACGCCCGCAAATCAGTGATTTGCGGGCGTTTAGAACACTGGCGGAGCGAGAGGGATTCGAACCCTCGATAGAGCTTTTGACCCTATACTCCCTTAGCAGGGGAGCCCCTTCAGCCGCTCGGGCATCGCTCCAGTTTTTGCTGCCTGCCGCGATGTCCGTGGCAGGCCGCGAAGAATACCGGGTAAGAGGGGCTAACGTAAACCCTTGACAACGATCAATTCGAAGAATCGTCGCCGTGATGTGCGCCGGAGGCGACAGGCTCATCCCCACGCTGGATGCGCTGATAGATTTCTTCGCGATGCACAGCCACATCCTTGGGTGCGGTGATACCGATGCGCACCTGATTGCCCTTGACGCCGAGAACGGTCACGGTGACCGAGTCGCCGATCATCAAGGTTTCGCCTACCCGGCGAGTGAGGATCAACATTTTGCAAATCTCCTGGAACCGGTGGATTTCCCACCAGCATCGACGGCCTCCTGAGTGAGACGCGCCCTACGTAAAGGGAATAGACCAGAAATGGTAGCGGGACATCCTGCTAGCCAGCAAGGCATAGCAGGACAAGTGTTCAGCCCAAGTGTTGCTTGACCCAGAGGGGGACACCGTCGAGTGCGGTCGCAAGGGCGGGCCCGTCCTCGCCACCACCCTGGGCGAGATCCGGACGGCCACCGCCCTTGCCGCCGATCTGACTGGCGATGTGGCCGAGGAGTTCCCCTGCCTTCACCTTGCCAGTTGGGCTGCCGTTCACGCCAGCGACAAGCGCCACCTTGCCGCCCGAAGCACCAGCCAGCACGATCACTGAATCGCCGAGCTGTTGCTTCAGGCGATCCATCGCATCGCGCAGCGCCTTGGCATCGAATCCCTCCAGACGCACCGCGACAACCTTGACTCCGGCAACATCGATTGCACGAGCGCCCAGATCCGCAGTCGCACCCGACGCCAGCTTGGCCTTGAGCGATTCCAGCTCGCGCTCCAGCCGCTTCTGACGCTCGGTCAGCGCGCGCACCTTATCCACCACCTCGGTGGTGTTGCCGCCGAGCAGATTGGCTGCTTCGAGCAGGCGACGTTCCTCGTCAGCCACGTAGTCCAGCGCGCCCTGCCCAGTCACTGCTTCGATACGGCGCACACCCGACGACACGCCACCTTCGGAGGTGATCTTGAACAAACCGATGTCGCCGGTGCGGGTGACGTGGGTACCGCCACACAATTCGGTGGAATAGCCGCCCATCTTGAGCACGCGGACGTTTTCTCCGTACTTCTCGCCGAACAGCGCCATCGCGCCGAAATCCAGCGCCTCCTGCATGGCCATGTTGTGCACTTCCACGCCATGGTTGGTGCGGACCTCAGCATTGACCTTGCGCTCGATCACAGCGAGCTCGTCAGCAGTGATCGGCTGGAAGTGCGAGAAGTCAAAGCGCAGTCGATCAGGCGCGACCAGCGAGCCCTTCTGTTGCACATGCGTTCCCAGTACTTCGCGCAGGGCTGCGTGTAGCAGGTGGGTGGCCGAATGGTTGAGGATGGTTTTGCCGCGACGTTGCGTATCGATCTCCCCGGCAAGCACATCACCAAGCGCGAGCGCACCTTCGCTGATGCGACCCACATGCCCATGGAACTGGCCGGCGAACTTCTGCGTATCGGCAACTTCGACCGACACGCCGGGGCCGCTCAGCTGGCCGCTGTCGCCGACCTGGCCACCCGACTCGGCGTAGAACGGCGTGCGATCGGTGAACACGATCACCTCATCACCCGCTTCCGCACGTTCGACCGGGCGGCCCTGCCTGAGAATGGCCACGACCTTGAGGGCGTCGGCATCGTACGCCTCGTAACCCAGAAACACGGTCGGCGACATGCTGGCGACCAGGTCCGCCGGCAATGCGACGCCGCCGCCGAACTTGCCAGCCGCACGCGCGGTCTCGCGTTGACGCTCCATCGCGAACTCGAAGCCCTCCATGTCCACGCGCATGCCGCGCTCGCGCGCGATGTCGGCAGTCAGGTCGACCGGAAAGCCGTAAGTGTCGTACAGCCGGAACGCGTCGGCGCCCGGGATGATGTCCTGCGAGCGCGATGCGACCTCGTCGAAGATCTTCATGCCGGCGTCCAGTGTCTCGGCAAAGCGCTCTTCTTCTGCCGACAGCGCGCGCGCCACCGTGTCTTTCGCCACCACCAGCTCGGGATAGGCCTCGCCCATCAGCTCGACCAGCGTGGGCACCATCTTGCTGAAGAACGGCTGGCGCACGCCCAACATCCAGCCATGGCGCAGCGCACGCCGGATGATCCGACGCAGCACATAGCCGCGCCCTTCATTGGAGGGCAGCACGCCATCGACGATGAGGAAGGAGCAGGCGCGGATGTGATCGGCGATCACTCGCAGCGACTTGTTCTCCAGATCGGCGACGCCGGTCAGCGAACCGGCCTTGCCGATCAACGTCTGGAACAGGTCGATTTCATAGTTGGTATGGACGTGCTGCAGGATCGCAGCCAGACGCTCCAGACCCATGCCCGTGTCCACGCACGGCGCCGGCAGCGGCACCAGGGTGCCGTCGGGCTGGCGATCGAACTGCATGAAGACCAGGTTCCAGATCTCGATGAAGCGGTCGCCATCTTCATCCGGCGACCCCGGCGGACCACCGGCGATGTGATCGCCGTGGTCGAAGAAGATTTCGGTACACGGGCCGCAGGGGCCGGTATCGGCCATCTGCCAGAAATTGTCCGAGGCGTAAGGCGCACCCTTGTTGTCGCCGATGCGCACGATGCGGCTTTCCGGGATGCCGATCACGTCGCGCCACAACGCAAAGGCTTCTTCGTCGGTGTGGTAGACCGTGACCAGCAGACGGTCGGCCGGCAGCTTCCAGACCTGGGTCAACAGTTCCCATGCCCAGGCGATGGCGTCCTTCTTGAAGTAGTCGCCAAACGACCAGTTGCCGAGCATTTCGAAGAAGGTATGGTGGCGCGCGGTGTAGCCCACCGAGTCCAGATCGTTGTGCTTGCCACCGGCACGCAGGCAGCGCTGCACGTCCGCGGCACGCACGTAGCTACGCTTCTCCGCGCCGAGGAAGACGTCCTTGAACTGGACCATGCCGGAATTGGTAAAGAGCAAGGTGGGGTCGTTGCCCGGCACCAGCGGCGCGGATGGCACGATGGTGTGGCCCTTCCCCTCGAAGAACGCGAGGAAGTCACTACGGATCTGGGAAGTGCTGAATTTGGCAGGTGCGTTCATGTGCTGGCATTGGGCGGGCGGCAGTCCCGGTCACCCAATGAAATGTGGGCGCAGATGAGCGGAACAACCTGAAACCACGAAGGGTAGCAGGCCTGACGCCCTCAGTCCTCAAGGTCGAAGCGCGTGGCGGCGCGAATGCTGTTGCCTTCGAAACCCCGCCGGGCCAGCAGATCGGCGGCCTTGCGCCGCTGCGGAAGGTCGGTTGGGCCTTGTTCGCCAAACCGACGGCGGATCAGATCGCGCGCGTTTTCGGTCCAATCCCCTTCGAAGGCCGCCAAGGCGGCACTGATGGCCTCGCTATCCAGGCCATGGGTTCCGAGCTCGGCACGAATATGCAGCGGGCCATAGCCCGAACCGGCGCGATTGCGCACGACTGCAGCAGCGAAGCGGGTGTCGTCCTGCCATCCCTCGTCCGTGAGCCGATCGACAGCCGCTTGCGCCGCATCTGGCTCGATCCCGCGGGCCAGCAGCTTGCGGTTCAATTCCTTGCGGGAATGTTCGCGCCGCACCAATAGGCCGAGTGCGCGCTGGACCGGCGTCTGTTCCTTGAACCGGCGCCCCCGCTTTGGTGCAGGCTCTTGCTCGTCCATCGTTGAGGTGTCCCGAATCGCCAAAATCAGTTACGACATCAATGCGCCGTCCATGGCGCCTGCCCTCCTGGCCTTCGATAGATCTACCGCGAGAAGCGACAGCACTGACTCCGCCGTCCTCGCGATAGAAAAACTTCAAACACGCTCGAACTTGTTGCCCCAGCGCCGGGCTGACGTGGGTGGCAATGGAGCGGCCACGAATCGCGCGAGGTTCCCCCAACCGCTCACCGACAGCATCACCGTCACCAACTCACGGCAAATAAATTCCCGGCAAACCAACTCCGGTGAATGGTGATGTTGTGCAGCTGCAACTTACTCCTTGTCTTCGTCGTCGCCGGCTTCACGCGGTGCTTCGGCAGGTTGGAACTTCTCACGCAGCTCCGCTTCCAGCCGGGTCGCAACCTGCGAGTTGTCGCGCAGGTAGGTTCGCGCGTTGTCCTTGCCCTGCCCGATGCGCTCATCGCCATAGCTGTACCAGGCGCCGGCCTTGTCGACCAGCTTGGCTTCCACGCCCATGTCGATCAATTCGCCCTCGCGACTGATGCCTTCGCCATACAGGATTTCGGTCACGACCTGCTTGAACGGAGGCGCCAGCTTGTTCTTGACCACCTTGATCTTGGTCTGGTTGCCGATGATCTCGTCGCCCTTCTTGATCGCACCGATACGGCGGATATCCAGACGCACCGAGGCGTAGAACTTCAGCGCGTTGCCGCCGGTGGTCACTTCCGGGCTCTGGCCCGGCATCATGACGCCGATCTTCATGCGCAGCTGATTGATGAAGACCACCAGCGTGTTGGAGCGCTTGATATTGCCGGTGAGCTTGCGCAGCGCCTGGCTCATCAAGCGAGCCTGCAAACCTGGCAGCTGGTCGCCCATCTCGCCTTCGATTTCCGCCTTCGGCGTCAGTGCAGCGACCGAGTCGACCACCACGATATCAACCGAACCCGAACGCACCAGCATGTCGGCAATTTCCAGTGCCTGCTCACCGGTATCCGGCTGCGACAGCAGCAGGTCGTCGACATTGACGCCCAGCTTGGCCGCATAAATCGGGTCCAGTGCGTGCTCGGCATCGATGAAGGCAGCGGTGCCGCCGTTCTTCTGGCACTCGGCGATGGCTTGCAGGGTCAAGGTGGTCTTGCCGGAGGATTCCGGGCCGTAGATTTCGACCACGCGACCCTTCGGCAGGCCGCCGATCCCCAGGGCGATATCCAGCATCAGCGAGCCGGTCGGGATGACTTCGACCGCCTCAATGACGCGGTCGCCCATGCGCATGACCGAGCCCTTGCCGAATTGCTTTTCGATCTGGCTCAGTGCGGCGGAAAGGGCGCGCTTCTTGTTCTCGTCCATCTGGGTGATCCTCGTCAGTGATTTCGGTATGGGGCTAATGTAGCGGCGGTGTATCGCACAGGCTGAGACCGCAGGCGACACACTCAGATTAAGAAGGCGGCAAGTCCCGTGGCAGCGGGAAATCCTGCAGTGCGGGCTCGGAGAAACGCCAGCACGGCCATCGGCACAGAGCTCAGCGGTTAGGCCTCAACAGCCCGCAATACAGGCCTTCAATCGCGAAATCCTGATCCGGTAGCACCTCAATGGGCGCGTAGTCTGGATTGCGCGGCAACAGCCGGATGCGGTCCTTGCCGATCTTCAGCAGCTTTACCGTGATTTCCTCATCGATCCGCGCCACCACGATCTGCCCCGAGCGCGCGTCGCGGGTACGGTGCACGCCGATCAGATCGCCGTTGAAGATGCCTTCGTCGCGCATCGAATCGCCTTGCACCTTGAGCAGATAATCCGGCGACGGCGAGAAAAACACACGATCCAGCACGACGAAGTCGTCCGAGCCGATATCGGCGCCAATCGGCAGACCCGCGGCCACGCGGCCCAGCACCGGCAGACGCAGCACATCGTCGCGGGCCACCTCGCTCACAGGAGCCGTGCGTGTCTGCGCACCCTGCCCGGCCAGCCGTATCCCGCGCGCCTGGCCTGGGACGCGCCGGATCGCACCCGCATGCTCCAGCGCTTCCAGGTGATATTGCGCCGCGCGTATGCCCTTGAAGCCGAACGCGCGCGCGATTTCGGTCTGCGAAGGCGGAACACCATCGGCGTCGATGCGCTCGGCGATCAGGGCCAGGATTGCTTGCTGGGTATCGGTCAGGTCCATGTTTAGTAGTATTACTACTAACGATCGCCTGCGCAAGTATTTCGCCGCGTCTTGCCCGCACGCCATCAGGACGACGCGTCGCGCGCTAGCGCCGGCTTCGCCAGATCGAAAACAAGATCCAGATGCCGCACAGCGCCGCGCCGATGAAACCGCCCACGCCCAGCGCGAGCAACCAGCGGCTGGCGCTACCGCCGACGCTGTTCATGACGATCGAGGAGCCGATCACCAAGGCGGCTGTCACGATCCCCATCGTGAGGCGATTGGCGGCGCGGTCGACCTGCTCGCCGAACTCGCGCAATGCGCGTGTTTCGACCTGCAGCTGCAGCTTGCCGCGGCGTGCGGCTTGCAACAGGCGCTTGAGGTCGCGCGGCAGATCGCCGATCAGGTCGATCGCGCCAGTCACGGTCCGCCGGCCACGCCGCACGATGGCGCGCGGCGCATAGCGCTGCAGCACCACGCGCTCCAGGTACGGGCGCGCCTCGGTGGCCATGTCGAAATCCGGATCGAGTTGGCGCCCCATGCCTTCCAGGGTGAGAAAGGCCTTGATCATCAGTGCCAGATCCGATGGCAGCGTCAGCCCGTGATCGCGCAGGATGGAGGTGACGTCGCCAAGCATTGCGCCAATACGCAATTCTTTCAGCGGCACGCCGCGATACTCGTCGACGAACGCACCGATGTCTTGCTGCAAACGCGCCTCGTCGATCTCCAGGCTGGTGCCCGCCCATTCCAGCAAGACGTCGATCACCGCTTCGGCGTCGTAGCTGACCATGCCGTGCAGCAGCTGTGCGACCTGAAACCGACGCTGCTCGGAGACGCGCCCGACCATGCCGAAATCGATGACCGCGATGCGCCCGTCGCGCAGGTAAAAAATGTTCCCCGGATGCGGGTCGGCGTGGAAGCAGCCGTCCTGCAGCACCATCTTGAGCACGATGCCGGCACCGGCACGTGCGAGCGCCCTGCGATCCAGGCCGGCCGCATCGACGGCGAGCAGATCGCGCCCCGGAATCCCATCGATGAATTCCTGCACGTTGAGCGACTCGCTGGTCCACTCCCAGTACACCGCCGGCACCACCACCTGCGCATCGTGCGCGAAGTTGGCGGCGATGCGTTCGGCGTTGCGCCCCTCGGCAGCGAAGTCCAGCTCGCGTCGCAGCGAGACGGTAAATTGCTGTACCACCTCGGAAGGACGGTAGCGCTTGAGATCCGGTGCGCGGGTTTCGACGATTTCAGCAAGCCGGGCGAGCAGGCGCAGATCCGCATCGATGGTGTCACCGATATCGGGACGACGGATCTTCAACACCACCGGGGTGCCATCGACCAGCCACGCGCGATGCGTCTGTGCCAGCGATGCGGCCGCCAGCGGTTGTTCGTCCAGGCGCGCGAAGACGCTTTCCGGCTCCATACCCAGCGCGGCGACCAGCTGCGGACGGATCTGATCGAATGGCAGCGCCGGCACCGCGTTCTGCAGCTCGCTCAATTCTTCGATCCACTCCGGCGGCAGCAGGTCCACGCGCGTGGCCAACACCTGGCCCAGTTTGACGAAGGTTGGCCCGAGCTCTTCCAGTGCACGCCGCACGCGCATCGCTGCGGACATGCGCAACCGGCCCTCGGCATTCTGCCAATGCAACAGCCTGCCGGCGCGCTCAAGCACATCGGCCAGGCCGATACGACGCACCACATCGCCGAAGCCGTAGCGGATCAGGACCGAGGCGATTTCCTGCAGACGCCCAAGATCACGTACCGTGCCTAGCGCTTCCCACATCAGCACACCGCCTGCGAGCGCGTTGCGCTCAGGCGCTGCGTGACACTGCAGTACAGAGCAGCCTGCAACGCGGCGACCGATGGGACAGGAGCAAGAAACGAATGCATTGGCACGCTGGGCGGCGAGGAGACCTTGTTTGTAGCCGATCTGCCCTCCGCTGTCGCGCCCCCGCCCCGTCCAAGCTCAGTGCAGGTTGCAACGCGTGCGCAGCGCATGCACCTCGGTTGCGCCATTGCCACCTCGCAGCCTCGTTGCATGTGCCAGATAACGCGTCCGCTCAGCGTGCTGCAGCGGCGTGTCGACAACGAGCCACCGCCAGTTTCTTGGGAAGGTCCATAACTACAGCGTTTGGGTTTCCATGCTGGGCGAGATTGCGTTGACAATAGGGCGTTGCGGATCTGCTACCGAACCCCATCCAGTGGACCCAACGAGTGCTAAAGCAGCGCGCTCAATCCGCGCAGTGCTGCAGCGACGGTCTGACGACGCACCGCATCGCGGTCGCCATTGAACTGGAACAGTTGCGCCGTGGCGTAACCACCGCGACGTTTCCAGCCGATCCAGACCGTGCCGACCGGCTTGTCCTCACTGCCGCCGCCGGGCCCGGCAATGCCGGTCACCGCCACTGCGATGCTTGCGCCGGAATTCACCAGGGCCCCAGAGACCATCTCGATCACCGTTTCGCGACTGACCGCCCCATGCACTTCCAGGGTCTGTGGGCGGACGCCGAGCAGCGCCTGCTTGGCCTCATAGCTGTAGGCGGCCATCCCGCAATCGAACCAATGCGAGGAGCCGGCGACATCGGTCACTGCCTTGGCGATCCAGCCTCCGGTGCAACTCTCGGCAGTGACCAGGCGCTCGCGCGCGGCAAGCAATTGCTGCCCGAGGGCTTCGGCCAGCTGCTGCAGTTCGGAATCGGCGGAAAAAGACATGGGCACGGCAAGGAGGGGGCAGCGGACGTTTTAGCCCAATTCGTCGCGCCTGTCTGCCGCTGGCGCCGATTCCGCCTGGGCGCCAGGCGGCCAAGGTTCAGTGGCGATGTGTGGCCAATATGCGGTACGCCGGGTCTGGCCGGGCTTGCATGTGCGCCGAGATGCCGGCCGCACGCGGTCAACGTGCAGCGCCGCCTTCAAGCCACCTAAGCACCGCAACGATGGCACTGCATTACTGAGGACAGATGTGATGCGCTGCATGAGCGCACGACTGCACTCTTCCGCAGCACCCACTGCTCTACGGGTTTTCTGTAAGTTCCGGCTGGCCAGGACGAGGCCTGGCAACTGCCGCACGGCGATGCGGTACACCCTGCCCCATTCGCCTTGAAGCAGCAGCACGCTCTCGTCATACCGAGCGTGCTGCGTTCTTCACGCTTCCCAGTCTTCGCGACGATCCGGCAGCATTGCGCGCAGTGGCGCACCGTCCTCGCCGGCAGCCAACCGCTCTGCCTCGACCATCGGCAGATCGACCTCGAGCAACCAACCCTCTTCGTCGGATTGCTCATTGCGCACCACTTCCAGCTGATGCAGCCTGGACCGCAGGCGGCCGGCAGACGGTGGTAGCCGTAGCTGGCCGGTCAGGTGGCGCAGGTCCAGCCGCTGGCCGAGCGCATGCTGCAATTCTTCCAGCCCGCGCCCGTCGCGCGCCGATACCCACACACGTTCGCGGCGGGCCGGGTCAGGAATGCCGTCCTGCGCGTCGCGGCGCACTTCGGCGCCTGCGATCTTGTCGATCTTGTTGAATACCAGCAGCTGCGGCAGATCGCCGGCACCGACGGCCTGCAACACTTCGTCGACCTGCAGGATGCGTTCTTCGCGCAACGGGTCTGCCGCATCGACAACGTGCAGCAACAGATCGGCATCGCGCGCCTCCGACAGCGTCGAGCGGAACGCGGCGACCAGCTCGTGCGGAAGATCACGCACGAAGCCGACCGTGTCGGCAAGAATCGCGCTGCCGCCCGGCAACGCAATGCGTCGCACGGTGGGATCGAGCGTGGCGAACAATTGATCTGCCACGTAAGCCTCTGCACCGGTCAACACGTTGAACAGCGTCGACTTGCCGGCATTGGTGTAACCGACCAGTGCAATCCGTGGCAGTTCGCTGCGCATCCGCGCACGACGCATCTGGGTGCGCTGCACCTCGACCTTTTCCAGCCGCTGCTGCAACTGTTCGACGCGCTTTTGCAGCAGGCGGCGGTCGGTTTCCAGCTGGGTTTCGCCGGGGCCGCGCAGGCCGATGGAGCCACCGCGCTGACGCTCCAAATGCGTCCAGCCACGCACCAGCCGCGTGGCCATGTGGCGCAACTGCGCCAGTTCCACCTGCAACTTGCCTTCGTGGCTGCGCGCACGTTGCGCGAAGATGTCCAGGATCAACCCGGTGCGGTCGATCACACGCCGCTCCAGATACCGCTCCAGGTTGCGCTCCTGGCCAGGCGACAGGGTGTGATTGACCAACACCAGATCGGCGCCGGTGGCCTCGGCTGCGGCCTTGACCTCTTCCAGCTTGCCGCTACCGATCAAGGTCGACGGGCTGGGCTTATCGATGCGTGCGGTGAGCGTGGCCGCCACCGTGGCGCCCGCCGACTTGGCAAGGTCGGCGAACTCCTCCAACACATCGTCTTCGGCAGGCCCGCCGGAGTGGGTCTGTATCAACAACGCGTGTTCACCCTTGCGGGACCGATCAAACACGCACTACTCCGTTACTGCTCGACGTCGTCATCTTCCGCCTGATTGCCTTCATTGGATTGCACATACCCACCACCAGGCCCCACGCGCACGTTGCGCGCCGGCACCACCGTGGAAATGGCGTGCTTGTACACCATCTGACTCACGGTATTGCGCAGCAGGACCACGAATTGGTCGAACGACTCGATCGTGCCCTGCAGCTTGATGCCATTGACCAGATACACCGACACGGGCACTCGCTCGCGCCGCAGCGCATTGAGGAATGGGTCCTGTAAAGATTGCCCCTTAGCCATCGAAAAATCCTCTTCATTATTGTTCTTATTGTTCCGGTCGACACCTGCTATCCCCAGCCGGTCCCGGAAACGGGATGTTACACGCCTGAAGCCTGCCGTACAGCGGGACGATCAGCGAGGAAGCCGACAATTGCGTCCTCCAATTGATGGCGGTCACGCTCCGGGTCGAACCAGCGCGCGTCGAGCTCGCCGCGCAGCCAGGTGAGCTGGCGTTTGGCCAGTTGCCGGGTCGCCTGGATCGCCTTGTCGCGGAACTCGGCCAGGCTGCCAGCCCCGTCCAGATACTGCCAGGCCTGGCGGTAGCCGACCGCGCGCACGGCCGGCAGATCCAGCGGGGCTGCCACCGCCTGGAGCTGCGGCAGCGCCCGCAGGCGCCGCACTTCGGTCAGAAAATCCTGCGCCAGCATCGCATCCAGCCGGTGTGCGATACGTGCATGCAGCACCGCGCGCTCGCGTGGCGCCAATACCACCTTCAACACGCGCACCGGCAGGCGCGGCCCTGGCGGTAGCGCCTGCCACGCGCTGATCGGCCGCCCGCTGATGCGGTAGACCTCCAGCGCCCGCTGGATGCGCTGCGGGTCGGTCGCATGGATGCGCGCTGCTGCCACCGGGTCCACGCGTGCCAGTTGTGCGTGCAAGCCGGCCCAACCGATCTGCTGAGCTTCGGCGGCGATGGATGCACGCACGGCCTGGTCGGCCTCGGGCAGCTGCGACAAACCTTCCAGCAGCGCACGAAAGTACAGCCCCGTGCCGCCGGCCAGAATCGGCAACCTGCCGCGCGCCACGATCTGCGCGATCGCCTGGCGTGCATCGGCGGCGAACTCCGCTGCCGAATACACCTGCCAGGGATCGCGCAGGTCGAGCAGATGATGCGGAACCGCCGCACGCATCGCCGCATCCGGCTTGGCTGCGCCGATTTCCAGGCCGCGGTACACCAGCGCCGAATCGACGCTGACGATTTCTCCATTCCAGCGCTCTGCAGCCTCAAGCGCCAGCGCCGTCTTGCCGCTGGCAGTGGGGCCCATCACGGCGATCGCCAGCGGGCGTTGGTCGACAGCCATCAGTCCTCGTCCGGCCAACGCATCGCGGGCGTGGCGGGCGCGCTGACACGCGGGACGGGAATGGCCGCCAT
The DNA here is from genome assembly GCF_000961215.1 of Xanthomonas citri pv. citri. Lineage (NCBI taxonomy): Bacteria > Pseudomonadati > Pseudomonadota > Gammaproteobacteria > Lysobacterales > Lysobacteraceae > Xanthomonas > Xanthomonas citri. Next base: position 1,982,462 of record NZ_CP008998.1, on the reverse strand, counting down.
CGCCTTCCACACCTTCAACGCATCCACGGTTGCCGCCACATCGTGCACGCGCAGCAGCAGCGCGCCATGTTGCGCGGCGATCAGATGCGCGGCCACCGAGCCGTGCACACGATCGGCGGCGATCTCGCGCCCGGTCAGCTCGCCGATGCTGCGCTTACGCGACAGCCCGGCCAGCACGGGCAAACCGAACTCCTGCAGTCGCTGCAGCTGCGCAAGCAGGGTGAGGTTGTGCGTGGTGGTTTTGTCGAAGCCAAAGCCCGGGTCCAGGACCAGCCGGCGCTTGTCGATTCCGGCCATCTCGGCGGCGAAGATGCGCTCGGCCAGAAACCGGTGCACCTCGCCGACGACATCGTCGTAGTGCGGCGCGTCCTGCATGGCATGCGGCGCGCTGCGCGCATGCATCAAGACCACCGGCACGCGCAGATCCGACGCCGCTTCCAGCGCACCGGGCGAACGCAGGGCATAGACGTCGTTGATCATGCCGGCGCCGGCTGCGACCGCCGCGCGCATGACCTCCGGTTTGAACGTGTCCACGCTGATCGGCACGCTGGTACGTTGCGCCAGCGCTTCGATGACCGGGATGACCCGCTGCAATTCTTCTTCAACCGAGACCGCCGCAGCGCCCGGGCGGGTGGACTCACCACCGATATCCAGCACCGCAGCGCCCTGCTCAACCAGTACCAACCCATGGGCGATCGCCGCTGCGCAGGTCGCATGCTGGCCGCCGTCGGAGAACGAATCGGGCGTGACATTGACGATACCCATCACCTGCGGCGCATCCAGTCGCAGGCTGCGGCCGGCGCAATCCAGCGTGAGGGCGGTCTCGAACATCGGCGGTGTCTCCTGGATGATTATGGTCGCCCATACGTGGGCATCGACGCAGCCCGATAACGCATCAAGGCCGGGAATCGCTCCCCGGCCTTGATGGATGCCTCGCAGATCAGTGCATGGCCGGCTTAGAGTTGCTCGGCGGGTCCGGCGATGGGCGGCAATGGACGCGGACTACCCTTGTCGTTGTTGTTGCCACCGTCCTTGTCGGACTTGCCCCAACCAGCCGGCGGCGGCGGCTCGCGGCCTTCCATGATGGCATCGATCTGCGGCACGTCGATGGTTTCGTACTGCAGCAACAACTGCGACATCGCGTGCAGCTTGTCCAGGTTCTCGGTGAGGATGGTCTTGGTCTTGCTGTAGGCCTTGTCCAGGATCGAACGCACCACTTCGTCGATCTTGCGCGCGGTCTCGTCGGAAACGTTCTTGTGCTGGGTCACCGAACGGCCCAGGAACACCTCGTCCTCTTCCTCGCCATAGGCCACCGGGCCAAGCTCGTCGGACAGGCCCCACTTGGTGACCATGTTGCGCGCCATCTTGGTGGCCCGCTCGATGTCGTTGGACGCACCGGTGGTGACCTTGTCGCCGCCGAAGATCAGCTCTTCGGCAACGCGACCACCGTACAGCGAGCACAGCTGCGACTCGATCGCGACACGGTTCATCGAGTAGCGGTCGCCTTCCGGCAGATACATCGTCACGCCGAGCGCGCGGCCACGCGGAATGATGGTGACCTTGTAGACCGGGTCGTGCTCCGGCACCAGACGGCCGACGATGGCGTGGCCCGCCTCGTGATACGCGGTAAGGGTCTTCTCGTCCTCGCTCATGGCCATCGAGCGGCGCTCGGCACCCATCAGAATCTTGTCGCGGGCACGGTCGAAGTGGTCCATGCGGACTTCCTTCTCGCTGCCACGCGCCGCGAACAATGCTGCCTCGTTGCACAGGTTGGCCAAGTCGGCGCCCGAGAAACCCGGGGTACCGCGGGCGATGACCATCGGCACGACATCGTCGGCCAGCGGCAGCTTGCGCATGTGCACGCGCAGGATCTGCTCGCGGCCCTTGACGTCCGGCAGGCCGACCACGACCTGACGGTCAAAACGGCCTGGACGCAGCAGCGCCGGATCCAGCACGTCGGGACGGTTGGTCGCCGCAATCACGATCACGCCTTCGCCACCCTCGAAACCGTCCATTTCGACCAGCAGCTGGTTCAAGGTCTGCTCGCGCTCGTCATGCCCGCCGCCGAGACCGGCACCGCGATGACGGCCCACCGCATCGATTTCGTCGATGAAGATGATGCATGGCGCGTGCTTCTTGGCCTGCTCGAACATGTCGCGCACGCGGCTGGCACCCACGCCGACGAACATTTCGACGAAGTCGGAACCGGAGATGCTGAAGAACGGCACCTTGGCCTCGCCGGCGATCGCCTTGGCGAGCAGGGTCTTGCCGGTACCCGGCGGGCCGACCATCAACACGCCTCGCGGAATCTTGCCGCCCAGCTTGGTGAACTTGGTCGGGTCGCGCAGGAAGTCCACCAATTCGCCCACTTCTTCCTTGGCCTCGTCGCAACCGGCGACGTCGGCGAAGGTGATCTTGATCTGGTCCTCGCCCTGCAATTTGGCGCGCGACTTGCCGAAGCTCATCGCGCCCTTCGCGCCGCCACCACCCCCCTGCATCTGGCGCATGATGAACAGCCAGAAGCCGATGATCAGGATGACGGGAAGGAAATTGAGCACCAGCGACCAGAAGCCAGGGCCGGTCGAGGGCTTCTGGCGGGTCATTTCGATGTTCTTGCTGTACAGCACGTCGACCAGCTTGTCGTCGCGGGGACCGTAGACGGTGGCCTCGCTGCCGTCGGTGCGCTTGAAGCGGATCGCGTTGACGGCCAGGTTGGTCTCGTCGGTGTAATCCACCGATTTGACGCGCCCGGAGTCCACTTCCTTCAGGAACTGGGTGTAGGTGATCGAGTCGGCACCGACGCCGCCCGCCATCCGCGGCGAGAAGCTCTGGAAGACAACCATCAGCACAACTGCGACGACCACCCACAGCAGCAGATTCTTGGTCAAGTCGTTCATCCTCATTGGCTCCGGTGCCCTCTACTCTTCAATGCTTGAAATACGGCGGTCATTGGCAGCTTACTTGATCTGGACACGCTTGCCCTGACCGAGCGCATAAACTTCCGGGGAGCGCTTGCGCGAGGCCGCCGGCTTGCGAATCGTCACCTTTTCATAGCGGCGGCGAAGCTCGCGAATGTAGTCGTCGGACCCGACACCCTGGAACAGCTTGATCAGGAACGCCCCGCCCGGCTTGAGGTGGGTGTCGGCAAATTCCATGGCCAATTCCGCCAGGTGCATCATCCGCGGTTGGTCGACCGCATCCATGCCACTCTTATTGGGGGCCATATCCGACAGCACAAGGTCCACCGGCACATCGCCCAGCATCGCTTCGAATTGGGATAGGACGGCCTGCTCCCTGAAGTCGCCGTGAAGGAACTCCACGCCTGCCAGGGCCGGCATGTCCAGGATATCCAGCGCCACCACCCGGCCGCTGTCGCCCATTGACTTGCGTACCTGTTGCGACCAGCCACCCGGCGCCGCGCCCAGATCGACCACCACCATGCCCGGCTTGAGCAGGCGGTCGCGCTGCAGCAACTCTTCCAGCTTGTAGGCCGCGCGCGAGCGCATGCCCTCGGCCTGGGCCTTCTTCACGTAAGGGTCGGCGAAGTGTTCCTTGAGCCAGCGCTGGCTGCTTTTACTGCGGGAAGGCATTGGCAGAGGGGTCCGAACGGGTCGCCATGATACCCTGAACACCCTTTGCTTCCCTTCGATCCTGCATGTCCATTGTTCTCACCTCCGCCCAGAACCGTTTCCTGCGCGGCCAGGCCCACGACCTCAAAGCCTTGCTGCAGACCGGCGGCAAAGGGGTCACGCCGGCATTTCTGGCAGAACTCGAGGAAGTGCTCGAGCGCCACGAACTGGTCAAGGTGAAGGTGGCATCGGAAGATCGCGAGACCCGTGATGCGATGATTGCCGAGCTGGTCGAGCAGACTGGTAGTGCGCTGGTGCAGCGCATCGGCCACGTCGCCATTCTGTACCGCCCCAGCAAGGAAAAGCGCCAGATCGTGCTGCCGCGCGGCTGAGCCAACGAGTTCGTCATGCCTTTAAGTCAGGAACACCCCGATTACACCTATGCGCTGCGCGCGGCCGACGGCCGCCACGCCAAGGTGAACGACCAGATCCTGCAGCAGAGCTTTATCCTGATGCCGGATGAGCTGGTGGACTACTGGCCGGTCCAGGCGCTGGAGCAACTCCAGGCCAGTCATATGGAGGCGGTGCTGGCACTCAATCCAGCCGTCATCCTGCTCGGCACCGGCGAGCGCCAGTTATTCCCCAAGACCGACGTGCTGGCGGCCTGCCTGACCCGCGGCATCGGCCTGGAAGCGATGACCAATTCCGCCGCCGCACGCACCTACAACGTACTGGCCAGCGAAGGCCGGCGGGTGGCGTTGGCGATGGTGTTGCCGGGCTGAATCGGGAATCGGGAGAGCAGGCGGAGCACGCTTTCGCTGTCAAGCAGAATTTGCGCGAACAGTATCAGTAAGCACTCACCTCGTTGCCCGCGCCCCCAGATTGCCGCGGCGCGCGTTTCCCCCATTCCCTATTCTCTACTCCCCATTCACTTCTTAGGCAGATACAGCAACGGATCGACCGGCTTGCCGTTGTAGCGGATCTCGAAGTGCAACATGTCGCGGGAGGCGCCGCTGCGGCCCATTTCGGCAATTTGCTGCCCCGCTTTGACGCTCTGGCCTTCGTTGAGCAGGCGCTTGCGGTTATGACCGTATGCGGATAGCCACTGGTCGTTGTGCTTGATGATGATCAGTTCGCCGTAGCCGACCAGGCCGGCGCCCGAATACACCACCACGCCATCGGCGGCAGCACGTACGGCCTGGCCGCTGGTGCCGGCGATGTCTACGCCCTGCTTGGTGGTTTCGCCAGTGACGAAGGTGCCCACCACGACGCCATCGGCCGGCCAACGCCAGGAGAATCCGCTACTGACCGGTGCGGCGATCGGCACAGCAGGGCGCGGCGGCGCCACAGTGCCGCCAGCCACCGGCGCGCTGCCACCCGGCTTGCTGGCACCGGGCGGATACAACTTGAGCGTCTGACCGGGATAGATGGTGTTCGGCGAAGACAGGCCATTCCAGGCGGCCAGATCCGCGGCGGTGATATTGGTACGGCGCGAGATCGCGTACAGGGTATCGCCGCGCTGCACGGTGACGGTGGCACCCGGACGCGGCACCGAAGGGCGCGGCGCGGCACTGGGACGCGACGACGCCCCGCTACCGCTCGCTCCGGGCGAACGCACCACCGTTGCGCTGCTACAGGCGGTCAGCCCGATGGCGATTGCGAGCATGACTGCTGTCTTGCGTGCCGAATTCATCTGCGTCTTGCTCATCCGTTCGTTGTCTTCCACACCAACCACCCCGCACCGACCGCCAGCACCGCCATTGCAACCCAGCCCAGTGGCTCGATCCAGCGATGCAGCGCCGCTTCGGCGCGCGCACCGCCCAGGCGGATCGCGCCGGCCACCAGATACACGCGCTTGCCGCGCCCGACCAGCATGCTGGCGATGAACGGCAGGATCGGCACGCCGACCACGCCCGAGGCCCAGGTAAAGATCTTCAGCGGGATCGGGGTGAAACCGACCAGGACCAGCGCCCAGAACGCCTTCCACGGCGAATCGGCGACCAGCGTGCGCAGGGTTTCGATCTGCTGCTGGATCTTCGCGCTCCAGCCCAGCCATTCGATCAGCGGCTGCAGCGCGGCGAAGGCGAAATGGCCGAGTAGATAACCGACCAGGGCGCCGCAGATCGAGCCGATCAGGCTCAAGGTCGCAAACCAGAGCGAGCGCTTGGGCTCGGCCAGCGACATCGGTGCCAACATCACTTCCGGCGGCACCGGAAAGATGAAGCCCTCAACGAAACTGAGACCGGTCAGCAGCGCGGGTGCGCGGCGATGGCGCGACCAACGGATGGCCACGTCGTACAACGGCCCAAAAATCTTCATCGAAGGACTCTCATGGATTCAATCCAGCATGCCCGACAACAGCGGGACGAACGTGACCGGCGCCAGAACCTGTTGTTCGATCGCGCCATCGGCCCCGCGGGTGAGTTGCACCAACGATTGCGAGGAAGCACCGCCGACCGGCGCGACCAGGCGTCCGCCGACCGCCAGCTGATCGATCAGTGCATCGACCAACGCCGGTGCCGCGGCGGTCACCACGATGGCGTCGTACGGACCATGCTCGGGCCAGCCGATGCGGCCGTCGTCGTGCTTGCTGCGCACATTCATGCCCAGATGCCGGAAGCGCTTGCGCGCCTGCCGCAGCAGGTCGCCGATGCGCTCGACGGTGTAGACCTCCAACCCCAGCGCCGCCAGGATCGCGCCCTGGTAGCCGGAGCCGGTGCCCACTTCGAGCACCTTGGTCGGGGCAACCTGCAGCACCGCTTCGGTCATGCGCGCCACCACCCAGGGCTGGGAGATGGTCTGGCCATGGCCGATTGGCAGCGCGGTGTCTTCGTAGGCGCGCGAGGCCAGCGCTTCATCGATGAACAGATGCCGCGGCACGGTGCGCATTGCATTGAGCGTGGACTCGTCCTGGATGCCGGCCTCGCGCAGGCGCTCGACCAGGCGGTCGCGCACGCGCTGCGAGGTCATGCCGATCCCGACCGATTCCGGTTGCAGGCGCAGCCTCGGCGTCATGCCGGGCCGTCCAGCGCTGCGGTCAGCCCACCCACCCAGCCGGCAACGGTGTCCAGTGCCTGGTAACGGGTGAGATCGACGTGGATCGGCGTGATCGAGATATGTCCGGTACGCACGGCGTGGAAATCGGTACCGGCGCCAGCATCCTGCTCGGGACCGGCCGGGCCGATCCAGTACACGGTGTGGCCGCGCGGATCGCGCTGCGGCACGCACGGCTCGGACCGGTGGCGATTGCCGAGCCGGGTGACTTCGAAACCGAGCACATCCGACCATGCCAGATCCGGCACGTTGACGTTGAGGATGGTGTCGGCAGGCAACGGGTCGGCCTTCAGCCGCGCCACGATTTCCACCGCAGCGCGCGCGGCGGTGTCGTAGTTGTGCGCTTGGTGGTTGTGCGTGACCAGCGACACCGCCACCGCCGGCAAGCCGAGGAAGCGGCCTTCCATTGCGGCCGACACGGTGCCCGAATAGATCACGTCGTCGCCCAGATTGGCCGAGTTGTTGATGCCGGAGACCACGATGTCCGGGTCGTAATCGAGCATGCCGGTGAGCGCCAGATGCACGCAGTCGGTGGGCGTGCCGGCCACTGCGCAGGTCTGCGCGTCGATGCGGCGGGTGCGGATCGGCACATCCAGCGTGAGCGAATTGCTGGCGCCGGAGCGGTCGCGGTCGGGCGCGACCACCATCACTTCATGACCGGCATGGCGCAGCGCCTCGGCCAAAACCTGGATGCCGGGGGCGTCGACACCGTCGTCGTTGCTAACCAGTACGCGCATGGGACTCCTCGGAAAACCGGGCCATGATACCGGATGCGTCCCGCGCCTTCGCGCTTGATCTTCGCGTGCGTCTGCGCTTGGACCGGGTACGCTGTGCCAATGTCGCATCCTGAAGACGAAGACGACGGCGCGTTGTTCCGCGCAGCGATCGGCGCGGTCAAGCCGATTCGTGAAGTCGCCCCACCGGCCAATGCCAAGCCGCGGCCCAAGCCCCGCGCGCGCATGGCCGAGCGCGATGACGCCGAAGCGCACACCGAATTTGCGCGCCTGCTGCGCGACAGCGCGCCGCTGGAAGCGGGCGACACCGCCAGCTATCGGCGCGAGAACCTTCCCACCCGCGTGTTCCAACGGCTCAAGCGCGGGCAATTCTCGGTGCAGGACGAACTGGACCTGCACGGCGCCACCGCAGCCCAGGCCGAATCGTTGCTGCGCCAGTTCCTGCTGGAAGCACATGCGCACGAACATGGCTGCGTACGCATCATCCACGGCAAGGGACTGCAATCGGACAACGGCGCGCCTGTGCTGAAGAACCTCATGGACCGGCTGCTGCGTCAACGCAACGATGTGCTGGCGTTTCATTCCGCGCCGCCGACGCAGGGCGGCACCGGGGCGCTGCTGGTGTTGCTGGCGCGGCGATAGGCCGATGGTGACGCGCGATTGATTCGGAATGGCAGCGATTGCGCGCGGCGACGTGTTGTCTGGAAAGTCTTTCGCGCATGGCTCGCCTGATGCGAACCAAGTCTTGTTGCGCCCTTAGGGAGCTGGCACTGCTTCGTCGCGCCACGATTGATCCACTATCGCCTCAGCGACCGCCAAGGCCGCTCCTGCGCGCACAGCAAGATTGGGCCGTCACATGCTGTCCCGCGCAGATCGACCAGCACCCGCACGCGATCACGCATCGGCGCGTACGTCGACGTTGAAGCGACCGGCGTCGGCGACATCTCCCAATTCCCACAGCACTGCGGTGGCATAGCAACCGGGCGGCAGCGCGAAGGCGAGCTGCAGGGTCTGCGGCTCCAGCCATTGATACTCCAGACCGTGCGGACGCAAGCGCAGGGCGCGGCGTTCCTGCTTCAATCCCGCAGCTTCCAGGCCTTGGCGCAATGCGATGGATGGCGGGTCGGACAATGCGCCCTGCTCCACCGCTGCCGCTTGGTCGGTCGAGCGCAACTGGCCAGCGCCCCACAACGGGCCACTGGGATGGATATCGAAACGCGCCAGTCGCTCGGCCAAGGCCTCGCTCCACGGCTCCGGGCCGAAGACGCTGCGCGAGCCGTCCAGCATCCACGCCTCGCCCTCCAGTGCGCCATCCCAACTCCCCTGCGCCACGCGTGCGCCGAGCACGCGATTGAACAAGGCCGAGCGCGCTGCCGACAGCAACATCGAGCGCTGATCGTGGCGTAGCCGCCGCCTGGATGTGGGCGCCGGCAGCAAGGTTCCGTCGTCAGCTTGCACATGACCGAACATCGCCAGCGCAGCCGCCACATTTCCGCCATCGCGACCGAAACGTTGTTCGCCGAACCAATTGGGGATGCCACGCGCAGCAATCGCCTGCAGCCGCTGCTCGATCGCATCGCGCTCGCCCTGCACCTGGCGCAGCGTCAGCACGAAGCGGTTCCCATGCAGCGCACCGCGCTGCAGCTTGCGATTGTGCCAACTGCTCTCGACCACCTGCATCTGCGTATCATCCAGCGCGGCGATATCCGGCGCGATGCGCCTGGGCAGATGCACGCTGAAGCGCTGGGTGGTCACTGCATGGCGATCTTTCAGACCCGCATAGCTGACGCCCATCTCGGCGATGCCGGCCCAGTGCGCGAGCTTTTTGGCGATATAGGCCGTGTTCTGGCCACGCTTGCGCACGGTGAGCAGCAGATGCTCGCCTTCGCCGGAGGGTTCGAATGCCGGCAGCTCGTCGACCTGAAAATCGTCCGGGGTGCTGCGCATCGCCGCGCTGAGCACCGCGGCGCCATGCGCACGCGGCAGCAAAGAGGTCTCGCTCATGGTGTGGTTCGCCTTCGCGCCGGAGGTGGCGCGCTGTGCGCCGGGTGGTTCGGCGCGGTGATTGCATCGGGCAGCATCGGCGCCGCTCCGGCGCCAAGCGCTGCACGTGTCGCTATTGATGAGGCGCAGCGATCCTGCCCAGCAACACCGCGGCCTGTGCAGCGATGCCTTCGCCGCGGCCGGTGAAGCCCAATTGTTCGCTGGTGGTGGCCTTGACGCTGACCGCATCGAGTTCAATCGCCAACAGGTCGGCGATGCGCTCGCGCATGGCCACCGCATGCGGACCGACCTTGGGGCGCTCGCAGATCACGGTGATGTCGGCATTGCCGACGCGCCAGCCGCGCTCGCGCAGCAAGCCATCGCAATGCTGCAGAAACTGCGCGCTATCGGCATCTTTCCAGCGCGCATCGGAAGGCGGGAAATGCCGGCCGATATCGCCCAGCGCCAGCGCGCCCAGCATCGCATCGCACAGGGCGTGCAACACCACATCGCCATCGCTATGGGCGAGCACGCCATGGCTGTGCGCCACGCGCACGCCGCCAAGCATCACATGGTCGCCAGGGCCGAACGCATGCACGTCGTAGCCTTGGCCGATTCTGAAATTGAAGGACATGGATTAGATCTCTTCGGGACCGGGGGCCCGGGACCCGGGACCGGAGAAAGCAGAGGCCGAAACGGACGACTGGGGATGCGCGCTTTCCGGGTCCCGGGTCCCGGGTCCACAGTCCCGGTTGGCCAGTTCAAACTCGAAGCGCGCCAGATCCGCAGGGGTCGTCACCTTGAAGTTGTCTTCGGCGCCTTCCACCAGCAATGGGCGTAGCCCAATCCGCTCCATCGCCATCGCTTCATCGGTGACCTCGACACCGGCCGCCGAGGCCTCGGTGAGTCCACGGATCAGTTGATGGCGACGAAACAACTGCGGCGTGAGTGCGCGCCACAGGCGTTCGCGCGGTTCGGTGCCGTCGATACCGCCATCGTCGCCGGCACGCTTGAGCGTGTCGCGCACCGGTGCAGCCAGGATTGCGCCGACCGGATCGCCGCGACCGATTTCCAGCAGGCGATCCAGATCGGCCAGCGCCAGATTCGGCCGTGCGGCATCGTGCACCAGCACGAAATCGTCGGCACGCACGCTCTCGGGCAAGGCCAGCAAACCAGACAGCACCGAGGCTGCGCGGGTCGCCCCCCCCAGACAGGTCAGCACGGGCTTGGACTGCACCGCGGTCCAGCCGGGCCAATCGGCATCGCCGGGGGCGATTGCCACCATGATGCCGGCCAGCGCCGGATGCGCGGCCAGCGCCGCCAACGTGTACGCCATCAGTGGCTGACCGCCGGCCTGCAAATATTGTTTGGGAAGCGGCCCGCCAAAACGGGTGCCGCGCCCGGCGGCCGGCACGATTGCCCAGATGGACCCGGTCATGGGTGATCCACCGGATCGACAGGCTCAGGCGCTTGCTGTGCGGGGGCCGACGCCTCAGCCGATGCAGGTGCCGGCAGCGGCGCATCCTCGACCACGCGGTAGAACGTCTCGCCCGGTTTGATCATGCCCAGCTCGCTGCGCGCACGTTCCTCGATTGCCGCCTCGCCGTCCTTCAAATCCTTCACCTCTGCTGCCAACGCCTGGTTGCGTTGGCGCAGACCTTCGTTGTCCTGTGTCTGATGCGCGACCTGGGCTTCCAGCATCATGACTTCGCCGGAATTCCCAGGCCCGAACCAGAAGCGGTACTGCAGCCAAGCCAGCAGTACCGCCAGCACCAGCAGTAGCCAGCGCCAGTTGCGCACGGCTTATCGCTTGATCGAAACGAACGCGTCGCGGCCGGCGTAACGCGCGCCGGAGCCCAGCGCCTGCTCGATGCGCAGCAGCTGGTTGTACTTGGCCACGCGGTCGCTGCGGCACAGCGAGCCGGTCTTGATCTGCGTGGCGGTGGTGGCCACGGCGATGTCGGCGATGGTGGTGTCCTCGGTTTCGCCGGAACGGTGCGACACGATCGAAGCGTAGTTGGCCGCGTGCGCCATCGCGATGGCTTCCAGCGTTTCGGTCAGCGTGCCGATCTGGTTGACCTTGATCAGGATCGCGTTGGCGGTGCCCGAATCGATGCCCTGCTTGAAGATCTTCGGGTTGGTGACGAACAGGTCGTCGCCCACCAGCTGCACCTTCTTGCCGACGCGATCGGTCAGCAGCTTCCAGCCGGCCCAGTCGTCTTCGGCCAGGCCATCTTCGATGCTGATGATCGGGTACTGCGCGACCCAGTCGGCCAGGAAATCGACGAACTGCTCACTGGTCAGGCGCTTGTTCTCGCCGACCAAATTGTACTTGCCGTTGTCGTAGAACTCGCTGGACGCCACGTCCAGACCCAGCAGGATGTCTTCGCCGGCGGTGTAACCGGCCTTGCCGATCGCTTCGAGAATGGTGTCCAGCGCTTCGACGTTGCTGCGGAAGTCCGGCGCAAAGCCGCCTTCGTCGCCCACCGCCGTGCTCAGGCCGTGGCCCTTGAGCACCGACTTGAGCGAATGGAAGATTTCGGTACCGGCGCGCAGCGCCTCGGAGAACGAGCTGCAGCCGACCGGCAGCACCATGAACTCCTGGAAGTCGACGTTGTTGTCGGCATGCGCGCCGCCGTTGATGATGTTCATCATCGGCACCGGCAGCGCCACATCGGCCTCGGTGATGGTGGACAGGTACTGCCACAACGGCTGCTTGCGCGAGGCTGCCACGGCATGCGCGGCAGCCAGCGAAACCCCCAGCAGCGCATTGGCGCCCAGGCGGCCCTTGTTCTCGGTGCCGTCCAGATCGATCAGGCGACGGTCCAGGCCCTGCTGGTCGGCCGCATCGAAGTTCTTCAGCGTCTCGGCGATGGTGCCGTTGACGTTGTCCACCGCATGGCGCACGCCCTTGCCCAGGTAGCGGGTCTTGTCGCCATCGCGCAGCTCCACCGCCTCCTTGGTACCGGTCGAGGCACCCGACGGCACAGCCGCGCGGCCGAACGAACCGTCGTCCAGCGTGACTTCGGCCTCCAGCGTGGGATTGCCGCGGGAGTCGAGGATTTCGCGGGCGAGGATCTTGGCGATAGTGGTCATAGGTCCGTTCGGTTACCAGTAAGGGGGGAAGTACACCGGAAACAAGCTGCCGGATTATCGCCGCACACCGGTCCATTGCCAAATCGCATGCAGCCGCGACACGCAGCACGTCGCGGGCGGACCGCTACGCCATCAGGCCCAGCAGCGACAGACCAGACAGCAACAGCACGACCAGCAGCAAGGTCAGCGCGGCGATCGCCACACCAGGCTGGCGACCCAACCGCAACGCAGCCGAGCCGGTGGCCAGGCTCCCGACGGCGGCCATCATGGCCACCGCCAGCGTGATGCGCATCGGCAGCCGCGTGGCTTGCATGGCATGGTCGCCATCGCCCGGCATGCCGATGCTGGCGGTAAGCAGAACGGCCATCACCGCCATGCACGCCCACGCCGCGATCGATGCGGCCAATGTCCACGCCCCCCGGCCAGTGGCGCACCGCCGATCCTGGCGGTGCGCCGCAGCGGCCGCGCACTGATTCAGAACTCACGCAAAACGCGCAAACCCATGCTTCTTGGTGACGGTGTCCAACTCCATCAGGGTTTCGAGCAGTTCTTCCATGCGATCCAGCGGCCACGCATTGGGACCATCGGACAGCGCCTTGGACGGATCCGGGTGGGTTTCAGCGAACAGGCCGGAAATGCCGACTGCCACCGCAGCGCGCGCCAGTACCGGCACAAACTCGCGCTGACCACCGGAACTGCTGCCCTGCCCGCCCGGCAACTGCACCGAATGGGTGGCGTCGAACACCACCGGACACCCGGTGTCGCGCATCACGCTCAGCGAGCGCATGTCGCTGACCAGATTGTTGTAGCCGAAGGACGCGCCACGCTCGCAGACCATGATCTGCTCGTTGCCGGTGGACTTGGCCTTGTCCACCACCGGCTTCATGTCCCACGGCGCCAGGAACTGGCCCTTCTTGATATTGACCGGCTTGCCGGCGGCGCAGACGTTCTTGATGAAGTCGGTCTGGCGCACCAAAAATGCCGGGGTCTGCAGCACGTCGACAACGGCCGCGACCTCGTTCATCGGGGTGTATTCGTGCACGTCGGTGAGCACCGGCACGCCGATCTGCTTCTTTACCGCATCCAGCACCTTCAGGCCTTCTTCCAGGCCCGGGCCACGGAAGCTGGTGCCGGAGGTGCGATTGGCCTTGTCGAAACTCGACTTGAAGATGAAGTTGACCCCGAGCTTGCCGGTGATCTCCTTGAGCTTGCCGGCCACGTCGAGCTGCAGCTGCATCGATTCGATCACGCAGGGGCCGGCGATCAGGAACAACGGCTGATCCAGGCCAACTTCAAAGTCACACAGTTTCATCAGGTCACCTTATTTCGATTGACGCCCCTCTCCGGTTGGGAGAGGGGTTGGGGCGAGGGTACGGTTGGCACGTAATAGTTGAATGATTTAGGCACATGAGGCTTCGCCCGTACCCGCATCCGCCCCTACGGGGCACCTTCTCCCGGCGGGAGAAGGCAGTCATCTGAGCCCCTTTCCCATCGGGAGAGGGGTCGGGTGAGGGTTCGGTTGGCGAAGCGCCTGTGAAGCCCCATGGTTTGCCCTGGCTGGCGCGTGGTGACGCGCTCGTCATGGCTGTCATCTTCCAGTGCGTTGCGGCGCCCCCTCATCCGGCGCTTCGCGCCACCTTCTCCCGACAGGAGAAGGGACTGCTCACGCGCGCGCTTCCTTCAACAACTTCCCGCCGGCCTTCTTCTCGCGCGCCGCACGCACGAAGCCGATGAACAGCGGATGGCCGTCGCGCGGGGTGGACAGGAATTCCGGATGCGCCTGGCAGGCCAAGAACCACGGGTGCGTGTCGCGCGGCAGCTCCACCACTTCCACCAGGGTGTCGTCCATCGACTTGCCGGAGATCACCAGCCCGGCGTCTTCCAGCTGGGTGCGATAGCGGTTGTTGAACTCGTAACGGTGACGATGCCGCTCGGCCACAACGTCCTTGCCGTACACCTCGCGCGCCAGCGTGCCGGGCTTCAGGCGTTGCTCCTGCAGGCCCAGGCGCATGGTGCCGCCCAGGTCGGATTTTTCGTCGCGCTTTTCCACTTCACCGGTGGCGGTGCGCCATTCGGTGATCAGGCCGATCACCGGGTGCGGCGACTGGCGATCGTTCTCGGTGCTGTTGGCCGCATCCAGGTCGGCGACGTGGCGGGCATAGTCCACCACGGCCGCCTGCATGCCGTAGCAGATACCGAAATACGGTACCTTCTGCTCACGCGCGAACTTGGAGGTCTGCACCTTGCCTTCGAAACCGCGATCGCCGAAACCGCCCGGCACCAGGATGCCGTCGATGTCCTGCAAGGCAGACATGTCGCTGCCCTCAAGATCCTGCGCTTCCAGCCACTTCAGGTTGACCTTGGTGCGCTGACGCAGGCCGCCGTGACGCAGCGCTTCGGCCACGGACTTGTAGGCATCCTGGTGATCGACGTACTTGCCGACCACGGCGATGTTGACCTCGTCCAGCGGATGCTTGACCGCGTCCACCACGGCCGCCCACTCCGACAGATCCGCTGCAGCCACCTTGTCGCGCAGCTTGAATTGGTCGATGACCAATTCGTCCAGTCCCTGGCGCAGCAACTCCAGCGGCATGCCGTACAGCACGTCGATATCCGGGCAACTGATCACCGCACGCTCGGAGACATTGGTGAACAGCGCAATCTTGCGGCGTTCCGAATCCGGCACCGCCTGCTCGGACCGGCACAGCAGCACGTCCGGCTGGATGCCGATCGAGCGCAGTTCCTTGACCGAATGCTGGGTCGGCTTGGTCTTCAACTCGCCGGCTGCCGCGATGTACGGCACCAGCGTCAGATGCATGAACATTGCCTTTTCGGCGCCGCGCTCGGTGCGCACCTGGCGGATCGCCTCCAGGAACGGCAGCGATTCGATGTCGCCGACGGTGCCGCCGATTTCGATCAACGCGACATCGAACCCGGCCGTGGCCTCGTCGATGCAGCGACGGATTTCGTCGGTGATATGCGGAATCACCTGCACGGTGGCGCCCAGATAATCGCCGCGACGCTCCTTGCGGATGACGTTCTCGTAGATGCGGCCGGTGGTCACCGAGTTCTTGCGCGACAGGCGCGTGCGCACATAACGCTCGTAGTGGCCCAAATCCAGGTCGGTTTCGGCACCGTCGTCGGTGACGTAGACCTCGCCATGCTGGAACGGGCTCATCGTGCCCGGGTCTACGTTGATATACGGGTCCAGCTTCATCATCGTGACCTTCAGGCCACGCGCTTCAAGAATGGACGCAAGCGAAGCGGCGGCAATGCCCTTGCCTAGCGAGGACACTACGCCGCCGGTAACGAAAATCAGGGGGGTCATGGGGCTTGAAGCCTCCCGGAAAGCCATAGTTTAGCGGGTGACGGGCGAATGCCCAAGGGTTGCGTGACGACAAGGTCATCACACGTTGAAACAGTGCATGCCGCGCAGGCCTGAGCGACCGACAGAGATGAGGGGCAGTCGCCAGGCGATTGCCGGCTCTCTGCAGGAACCGGAAGCACGCGCGTCACATGCCACTTCCGGCATCGGCTACAACCGGCAGGGCGACTGCTGAGTGGTCTGACATGTTCCAAAAGTAAACGCCCCGGCAATGCCGGGGCGTCGTTAAGATCCGGCGGCTAGGCCGCGCGATCAGCGTGCAGGCTTTTCTTCTTCCTCTTCCTCGCGCGGGGCGCTATCGGCCTTGGGCTTCTGCGCGGCAGCGGCGGCGCGGCGTTCGGCCTTGCGCTCGGCTTCGGTCTTGGCCTTCGCGTCGTCGGTCTTTTGAGCGGCGGCGCCCTGTCCGGTCTGCTGCGGAGCGGCCTGGGCCATGGCGGGAAGCGCTGCCACTGCGGCCGCACCGAGGGTGAGCATCAGGATGTGCTTGAACTTCATGGCGTCCTCTTTGGCTTCGGTGACATCCTCAGGTGGGGACGTTTGATTTCGAAACCAACGCCAGGGTAGCCAATGCTGCCCGGCCACCCACTGAACGCCGGTCGCGTGCAAAAAATCGGCTCAGCCCCCACACTTGCGCGTCGTTTCACGTGCCAACGAGATGCATGAACACCCGTTATAACGCCGCCGATATTGAAGTGCTGTCGGGCCTGGACCCGGTCAAACGCCGCCCCGGCATGTATACCGACACTGCGCGCCCGAACCATCTGGCGCAGGAAGTGATCGACAACTCGGTCGACGAGGCGCTGGCCGGCCACGCCAAGCAGGTCGAAGTCACGCTGTACAAGGATGGTAGCTGCGAAGTGTCCGACGACGGCCGCGGCATGCCGGTGGACATCCATCCGGAAGAAAAGATTCCGGGTGTGGAACTGATCCTGACCCGGCTGCATGCCGGCGGCAAGTTCAGCAACCGCAACTACACCTTCTCCGGTGGCTTGCACGGCGTGGGCGTGAGCGTGGTCAATGCGCTGTCGACCAAGGTCGAGCTGTTCATCAAGCGCGAAGGCAGCGAGCACCGCATGGAGTTTCGCGATGGCAACGCTGCGTCCAAGCTGGAAGTGGTGGGCACCGTCGGCAAGAAAAATACCGGCACGCGGCTGCGCTTCTGGGCCGACCCCAAGTATTTCGATACGCCCAAATTCAATGTGCGTGCGTTGCGGCACCTGCTGCGCGCCAAGGCGGTGCTGTGCCCCGGCCTGACCGTCAAATTGCACGACGAGGCAACCGGCGAGCAGGACAGCTGGTATTTCGAGAACGGCCTGCGCGATTACCTGAAAGGTGAGATGGCCGAGCACGAACTGCTGCCGGCCGACCTGTTCGTCGGCAGCCTGAAAAAAGACACCGAAATCGTCGACTGGGCCGCGGCCTGGGTGCCGGAAGGCGAGCTGGTGCAGGAAAGCTACGTCAACCTGATCCCCACCGCGCAGCACGGCACCCACGTCAATGGCCTGCGTTCGGGCCTGACCGATGCGCTGCGTGAGTTCTGCGATTTCCGCAATCTGCTGCCGCGCGGCGTCAAGCTGGCGCCGGAAGACGTGTGGGACCGGGTCACCTTCGTGCTCAGCCTGAAGATGACCGATCCGCAATTTTCCGGGCAGACCAAGGAACGCCTGTCTTCGCGCCAGGCCGCCGGTTTCATCGAAGGCGCCGCACACGATGCCTTCAGCCTGTATCTCAACCAGAACGTGGAGATCGGCGAGAAGATCGCGCAGATCGCCATCGATCGCGCCAGCGCACGGTTGAAGACCGAGAAGCAGATCGTCCGCAAGAAGGTCACCCAGGGCCCGGCCCTGCCCGGCAAGTTGGCCGATTGCATCAGCCAGGACCTGTCGCGCACCGAATTGTTCCTGGTCGAAGGCGATTCGGCCGGCGGCTCGGCCAAGCAGGCGCGCGACAAGGACTTCCAGGCGATCCTGCCGCTGCGTGGCAAGATCCTCAATACCTGGGAAGTGGCTTCCGGCAGCGTGCTGGCCTCCGAAGAAGTGCATAACCTGGCGATCGCGATCGGCTGCGACCCGGGCAAGGACGACATCACCGGGCTGCGCTACGGCAAGGTGGTGATCCTGGCCGACGCCGACTCCGACGGCCTGCATATCGCCACGCTGCTGACGGCGCTGTTCCTGCAGCATTTCCCCGAATTGGTGGCCGCCGGCCATGTGTTCGTGGCGATGCCGCCGCTGTTCCGCGTGGACGTGGGCAAGCAGGTGTTCTACGCGCTGGATGAAGAAGAAAAGACCACGCTGCTGGACAAGATCGCGCGCGAGAAGATGAAGGGCCAGATCAGCGTCACCCGCTTCAAGGGCCTGGGCGAAATGAATCCGCAGCAGCTGCGCGAATCCACCATCCACCCGGACACGCGTCGGCTGGTGCAGCTGACCATCGACGACGGCGAGCAGACGCGTTCGTTGATGGACATGCTGCTGGCCAAAAAACGCGCAAGCGACCGCAAGCAGTGGCTGGAAACCAAGGGCGATCTGGCGTCGCTGGAAGTTTAAAAACCCGGAAGCTTTGAAAGCCCCCCTCCCGCCGGGGGCGAGAAGGCACGGGTTGCGCGCCACTGGCGCGCGTGCCTTGGAGCGCCCGCGCTGCGAGCGCGGGCCGGGGCGCGGAGCGGGGGTTGGGGGGAGGGTACAGGCGAAGCCTCGTGCAATCGAACATTGCGAGAGCTTCGCCCGTACCCTCATCCGCCCCTGCGGGGGCACCTCTCCCCCCATAAAGCAGGACAATGTCCCGATGGGAGAAGGGCGTGTTATCGATTTTCTTTGATGTCGATGCTTGTTTCAGCGGACTGCGCAAACCTTTCCCCTTGAGTCAGACGGCTGCCTGCTGCGGCACATACTGCTCCAAGCCAGGCAAGCCACATCGGTCGACGCGACACATATGCCTTTGTGCACATCCACCGAGTGCTGCCGGGGCCTAGCATCGGCACTCCCCTGCTTCCACATCGATGCCCATGCCCTTCTTTCTCCGCGCCGGCCTGCTGGCCTGTGTGCTACTCAGCGGGACGGCGCTGGCCGAAGCGCCAGACAAAGCCGATAAAAGCGATGCGCAAAGCGACGCCAAATCCGATGCCGCCGCCAAACAGGCGCCATTGCCGGCCGACGCCAGCGTGCGTCAGAACACGCGCGTGGCTGGCCGTAGCCTGAGCTATACCGCCACGGTCGGCACGCTGCCGGTACGCGATGCGCAGGGCAAGACCATGGGCGAGGTGGTATTCACCGCCTACACCGTCGATGGCAAGAACCGCCCGGTGACCTTCGCATTGAACGGTGGGCCGGGCGCCGCATCGGTGTATCTCAACATGGGCGCGATCGGGCCGAAGATCGTCGGTTTCGGCGCCGAAGGCGACAGTGCGTCGGCACCGGCCACACTGCGCGACAACCCGGGCACGTGGCTGGACTTCACCGACCTGGTCTTCATCGACCCGGTGGGCACCGGCTTCAGCCGCGCGCTGATCGGCGACGACGATGCCAAGAAGCAGTTCTACAACCCGCAGGCGGACGTGGAATATCTCTCTCGGGTGATCTACGACTGGCTGCTCAAAAACCGCCGCCTGCAGGCGCGCAAATATCTGGTCGGGGAAAGCTATGGCGGATTCCGCGGCCCGCGCATCACCCACTACCTGCAGACGCAGCTGGGCGTGGCGATGAACGGCGTGGTGCTGGTGTCGCCGTACCTCAACCCGACCCTGGACGACAACGGCGATGTGTCGCCCCTGGCATGGATGCTGACGCTTCCCTCGATCGCTGCTGCGCACCTGGAGCGCCAGGGCCAGCTCAGCGACAGCGCGATGCGCCAGGTGATCGACTACACCCGCAGCGATTACGCGGTGGCGCTGATGAAAGGACGCACCGACCCGCAGGCTACCGAAGCGATGCTGCAGCAGGTCACCCGCATGACCGGGCTGGACCCGGCGTATGTGCGACGCTCCGGCGGGCGCCTGGAAACCCAGGCCTATCTGCGCGAGGTGTTTCGCGACAAGGGCGAATTGGGCAGCCGTTACGACTCCAACGTGACCGCCTTCGACCCGTTTCCCAACGATGCCGAACAACGCGCCAACGACCCGCTGCTGGACAGCATCATTGCGCCCACCACCACCGCAATGGTGGACTTCGTGACCCGCGTGGTCGGCTGGAAGATCGATGCGCAGTATCGCGCGCTCAACTACGACGTCAACAAGCTCTGGGACTGGAACGACGAGCTTCGCAAGGGCGCAGTGACCCAGCTGCGTCAATCGGTGGCGATCGATCCGAAGTTGCGCGTGTTGATCGCGCACGGCTGGAACGACCTCTCCTGCCCGTTCATGGGTTCGGTCCTGACGGTGGACCAGATGCCGGCCATGGGCAGCGACAGCAAACGCGTGCAGGTGCGCGAATATCCGGGCGGCCACATGTTCTACAACCGTGCCGACAGCCAGGCCGCGTTCCGTAACGACGTCGAGGCGATGTACGAAACGCGCTGATTGCTCGCATCGCCGGGCGTGTGGACGCTCGGCGATGGATCAGCCGCGTCGTGCCGCGCTCAGACCGCGCCAGGGGCGGTCGCCTGCACGTTCCACCCCAACCACTGGTAGACTTGATAGCGGGCAATGCCCAGGTATTCGTGCAGGGCCACATCGGCCAGGGTGAAGTTGTAGCTCTGCGGCAGGATCGACCACGTGGCAGTCAGCCAGTCGGCGCGCACGGGTGTGGCATCGATGCCGAAGTGGCGGAAATACAGTTCGGCCCGACGCAGATGCGTGGCCGAGGACACCAACGCAATGCGATCGGGCCGGTAGTCGCGCAGCAAGGGCTGGCTGAACTGCGCGTTCTGCCAGGTGTTCATGCTCGACGGCTCCATGATCAGATCTGCCCGCGGAATGCCCAGGCCCAGCAGCACACGCTGATAGACCACCGCTTCGGACAGGCCCAGGCCGCGTGCATCGCCGCCGCTGATCTCGATCTTGCAATCGCCACCGCTGTGCCGGCATTGCCAATACAGCCGCGCCGATTCGACGATGCGGCCATAGGCGAACAGGTTGGCTTCGGCCACCGCGTCGCGGCCTTCCGGGCGCACGGTGCCGGCACCCAGCAGCACGATGACGTTGCGCGCGCCCCACGCGTTGAAATCGTTGACCCCGGTGCGTTGCAGGTGTTGCAGCATCCAGGAGGGCAACGGACCGCACCCCACCGCGAACACCAGCAGCAAGCTGGCCAGGCCCAACACGCGGGAAAACCGCCGCAATCCGCGTCGGTCGATCAACCAGGCAAACCCGAACAACACGCACACCAGGGCAAGCATCATCGAGAAAGGGTCTCACTCATGGCATGCGGGCAACCTGCCGGAAACAGGTCCATACGGCAAGGGCATCGCAGTCTGCCAACGGTGCGTGACCGCACCGCGGCACCGCTCAGGTCCAGCCCAACAGCTCGAACAGCGTCAGGATCAGGTACGCCACGCCGCCAGCAGCCGGGATGGTCAGGATCCAGGCCCAGACGATGCGCTCGATCACGCCCAGCCGCAGCGAACGCGGATTCTTGGCGAAACCCACCCCCATGATGGCGGTGGAAATGCTGTGCGTGGTGGACACCGGCATGCCGAAATGCGCCGCCACGGTGAGCACCGTCGCCGAGCTGGTTTCTGCGGCAAAGCCGTGGATGGGATGCAGCTTGACCATCTTGTGGCCGAGCGTCTTGATGATCTTCCAACCGCCCGACGCGGTACCTGCAGCCATCACCACCGCGCAGGTGAGCACGATCCACATCGGGATACCGGCGCCGGCCGCAAGGCCGGTGCCCGGATGCAGGAACGACAACCAGCTCGGCAGGTCGTCCAGCGCGCCGGCCGACTGCGCGCCGATCAGGGTCATGGCGATGATGCCCATGGTCTTCTGCGCGTCGTTGTGGCCGTGCGCGTAGCCCATGTATGCGGCCGAGGCGATCTGCGCCTTGCCGAAGAACGCATTGACCCAGCGCGGCCGCGCCAGCCGCCCGATCGGGCCGCCTATCTTGGACATGCCGGCAATGATCGCCCACAGCAGCACCATCACCACGATACCGAGCACGAAACCGGCGATCGGCGAGGTGATCATCGGGACGAACACCTTCCACAACAGGCCCTTGTTCTTGGCCCAGTTGCCGATGTTTTCCGACCAGATCAGCGCGTCCCAGTCGTTGTGCGCCGCGGCCAGACCGGCGCCGCACAGGCCGCCGATCAAGGCATGCGAGGACGACGACGGCAGGCCCTTCCACCAGGTGATCAGGTTCCAGATGATGCCGCCCAGCAGCGCGCACAAAATCACCTGCGGGGTGACCTCGACCACGTTGGTGTTGAGCAGGCCAGAAGCAATCGTCAGCGCCACGGCGGTGCCGGTCAGCGCGCCGATCAGGTTCATGCCGGCTGCCAGCATCACCGCCCAACCGGGCGAGAGCACCTTGGTGGCAACCACGGTGGCGATGGAGTTGGCGGTGTCGTGGAAGCCGTTGATGAACTCGAACACCAACGCGGCCAGGATCACCACCAGAACTAAGGTAAGCACGCGGCGACCTCAGCTGTTCTTCAGCACGATCTGGTAGACCACCACACCGGCCTCGCGGCAGCGGTCGATGGCCTTTTCCAGAATCTCGAAGAACTCCTTGAGCAGGAACATCTGCAACGTGTCCAGGCGGCCGGAATAGATGTCGCGGTACAGCTCCAGCATCAGCCGGTCGGCTTCGTTTTCGAGCATGCGCAGCTTGTCGTTGAGCGCGGTCATGCGGTCGATGTTCATGTCCGGCAGGTCGGCCACCATCTCGACGACCACACCGGCGGCCTGCTCCAGCATCGCGGCGCGCGGGGCGAAGTCGATGTGTTCCAGGTGCTTGGTGGCCAGCGAATAGCGGTCGGCGAATTTCTCGACCTGCTTGGGAATCTTGTACAGCGCCGAGCCCAGCGCTTCGATGTCTTCGCGCTCGATCGGGGTCATGAAGCTGTCCACCAGCGCCTGGCCGATCTTGTCGGAGGCGGCGCGTTCGCGCAGGCGGGCCAGCTTGAAGGCGTCCAGCGCGGGTTGGCGGTCGGACTCGCGCATCATGGCGTGCAACGCCTTGGTGCTGTCGTAGGCGGCCTGCGCCGCTTCGTTCAGAAGCGCATAGAACTGCTTGCCGGAACCGAAGATGGTCTGCAACGAGAACATGGGTGGACAACTTCCTGCCGTCGAGGGAGAGACGGCGCCAGACGCGAATTATGACCGTTCCATGACCTCTCTGGGTATCTCGCGCCGGGAGCGGCCTTCACATCGACATTTCCCGGCTCGAACCACCCTGTGGTTTGCTACCATGCCACCGCGCCCTCGGGCGCACCCTATGGAAGACGACCCTATCCCCCCGTGTTGCCGCCCGGCCCGTGCGCCCGCCGGTAGCTCCAGTGCTCCCCCGCCCTCCCCTTCACTGACCGGGGAAGACGCCCGTGGTTGAGTTTTTGATCGTCATCGCCCTGATCGTGCTGAACGGCTTCTTCGCCATGTCTGAGATGTCGTTGATGACCTCGCGCAAGAGCCGCCTGAAGCAGATGGCCGGTTCCAGCAAGCGCGCCGCGCGGGCCCTGGCCTTGGCCGAAAGCCCGGAAAACTTCCTGTCCACGGTCCAGATCGGCATCACCCTGATCGGCATCCTGACTGGCGTGTTCGGCGGCGAAGCGATCGGCGAAGCCATTGCCAGCTGGCTGCAGGGTGTGTTCCCGGCCCTGGCGGGCACGTTCGAACTGGTCGGCAAGCCGCGCCCGTATTCGGTGGTCATCGGCAGCACCCTGGCGGTGGCGCTGATCACGTTCCTGACGCTGATCTTCGGCGAGCTGGTGCCCAAACGGCTGGCGCTGCGCAATTCCGAAGACATCGCAGGCGTTGTCGCAGTGCCGATGGCCTGGCTGGCCAAGATCGCCGCGCCCGGGGTGTGGGTGCTGGCGCGCTCCACTCGCTTGGTCCTGCGCATGTTGGGCATGGGCAAGGACGAGTCGGCCTCGGTCACCGAAGAAGAGATCCGCATGCTGGTGGCCGAAAGCCACGAGGCCGGGGTGATCGACGCGCACGAGCGCGACATGATGAATCGGGTGATGCGGCTGGGCGATCGTACCGCCGACAGCCTGATGACCCCGCGCAACCGCATCGCCTGGCTGGACGCCAACGCCGAGCCGGAACGCAATCTGCAGATCATGCGCGAGCACGAATTTTCGCGCTACCCGGTATACCGCGGCAGCGACCAGGACATCGCCGGCGTGCTGGAAGTCAAATCGCTGGTCACGCGCATGGACGGCCACGGCGCGCACCTGTTCCAGGCGCTGCGCGACACCTTGTTCGTATCCGAATCCACGCATGCGATGAAGCTGCTGGAAATCTTTCGCGAAGAACAGCAGTCGATGGCGCTGGTTGTCGACGAATACGGCGAAATCCGTGGCTTGGTGACCATCAGCGACCTGATGGGCGCGGTGGTCGGCCGTCTGCAGGCGGTGGAAAATACCGACGAAGACGCGTTGGTGGTCACGCGCGCGGACGGTTCGCTGCTGATCGATGGATCGCTGCCGGTGGAAGAATTGCGCGAAGTGCTCGGTGCCGAATTGCCCGACGCCGACGAAGGCGACTACCACACGCTTGCGGGCCTGTGCATTTACTATTTCGGGCGCATTCCACAGGCCGGCGAATTCTTCGATTGGGCCGGCTGGCGCATCGAGATCGTCGACCTGGACGGTGCGCGCGTGGACAAGTTGCTGCTGAGCCGGGTGGGCGACGAGGACAGCGATGACATCGTCGGGTGACGGCAGTGCGCCGCGCGATGATGCCAACGAGCAGATGCGCTACCGCAACGAAGGCATCCGCAGCCTGCTGGCAGCCTTCAGCGAAGGTGATCCGGACCAGGTGTTGCGCGTTCGCGAGATCTTGGCCGACCTGCAGCAAAGCGCCTTCGGCGTGTTCCTGTTTCTTGCGATCCTGCCCTCGTTCATTCCGATTCCCGGCGTCGCCGGTGGCATCAGCGGACCACTGACGATACTGATCGGGCTGCAGATGATGTGCTGCCTGCGCAAGCCGTGGGTACCGCGCTTCATCGGCGAACGTGGGCCGCGCCGTCGGACCAGTCAGCGCTTCGTGGCCAAACTGGGACCGACGCTGCAACGCCTGGATCGCCTGCTCAAACCGCGGTTGCACGGCATGCTGGATGGGATGCCGGCGCAACTACTCACCGGCTTGCTATTGGTGTTGGTCGGCATCTTGCTGACGCTGCCGATCCCCTTCACCAACTATATTTTCGGCTTGATCCTGCTGCTGTTCGCGCTGGCCCTGCTCGAGCGCGACGGCGCGCTCATGCTGGTGGGCTGGGCAGCTGCGCTGATCTCGGTGGCCGTGTTCGGCGTCACCTCCGACCAGCTGGTGGATCTGATTCGCGATTGGTGGCCGGACGCATGGCGCTGAGCGCAGCGCGTCCGGCGCGTCGCTTGCGACGCGGTTACTTCAGATCGACCACGCGGTTGTCCGACAGGCTGCCGGTATCGTCGGTGACCGCCGTCATCACGAAATACAGCGCCTTGCCGAGCAACCCGCTGGGGCCGTCCCAGTATTCGGCCGATTCGGCACGCACGTGGATCAAACGCAGGTTCGCATCGTCCTTGCCGGCCGGGAAAAACACCTTCATCGCCGGCGACCACAGCTCGTCGATCTTGGCCCGGTCGTGGACCACGCGTGCAGTGCCGGCCACCGAGACATAGGTGTTCTTCGACGCCGACGCATAAGCCACGTTGACGCGCGGATCGGCGGCGATTTCGGCTACTTTCGGGCTGTCGGCGGCGGTGGCGAACCACAGGTCGCCATCGAACTCGACTTCCTGCGTCCCCAGCGGGCGGCTCACCAATTTGCCGTCGGCCGAGACGGTGGTGAACATCGCGATGTCCACCCCGCGAATCAATTCGGCCAACTGCTTGATGCTCTCGCTGCGTTCTTGAAATTGCATGCTGGTTTTCCTGATGGATGTGCACGCATCACAGCGGATCGCTGCGCAAAGCGACGTGAATCACACCAAGGTCACGTCCAGCTCGCGGCACGCGGCAGCGGCGATTTCGAAGGAGCGCAGACGCGCGGCGTGGTCGTAGATGTTGGCGGTGAACAACAGCTCGTCGGGCGTGTGGCGCTCGATGAACTCGGCCACGCCGCGCGCAATCTGCTCGGCATCGCCGAGCACCGTGCAGGCCAGTGCACGCTCCACCCCGACACGCTCATGCGGTTGCCAGAAGCTGTCGATATCGTCGATGGGCGGCGGGATCTTGCCCGGCTTGCCGCGACGCAGATTGACGAAGCTTTGCTGCTGGGTAGTGAACAGACGCCGTGCCTGCGCTTGCGTCTCGGCCGCCACCACATTCAGGGCCAGCATCACGTGCGGCTTGGCGAGCTGTGCGGACGGGCGGAATTCGCGGCGATAGATCGCCACCGCTTCGTCCATCGCGTCCGGCGCGAAATGCGAGGCGAACGCGAACGACAAGCCCATCGCGGCGGCAAGGCGTGCGCTGAACAGGCTCGATCCCAACAGCCACACCGGCACCTCCAGCCCGGCGCCGGGCACGGCCTGTACCAGCTGCCCCGGCACCGCCGGCGCGAAATAGCGCATCAATTCGGCCACGTCCTGCGGAAAGTGATCGGCGCTGTCGAAATAGCGGCGCAATGCGCGGGCGGTGGGCTGATCGGTGCCCGGCGCGCGGCCCAGGCCCAGGTCGATACGCTGCGGATAGAGCGATGCCAGCGTGCCGAATTGTTCGGCCACCTGCAGCGGCGCGTGGTTGGGCAACATGATGCCGCCGGCACCCACGCGAATGGCCTTGGTGCCGCCGGCGACGTGACCGATCAGCACGGCGGTGGCAGCGCTGGCGATGCCTGGCATGTTGTGGTGTTCGGCCAGCCAGTAGCGCTGATAGCCCCAACGCTCGGCGTGCTGGGCCAGATCGAGCATGTTGGCGAAGGCGTGGGTGGTGTCGCTGCCTTCGCAGACCGGCGCCAGGTCGAGCACGGAAATGGGGGTCATCGGATGACTCCGGGAAGAGTGATATGCCAGAGATGGGGCTGGCCCGGCGGCATTGCCAGCGGCGTGTTGGGTGCCGTGAGGGATTACAGCATTCCAGCAGTCGGACAACGCATTGGGCGCACGGGCTGACCGACTCGCGATACCCGTATTGTTGCGCTTGCTGTTGGCGAGGGCGGTGCGGTTGCGGCTGCGGTGAAGAGCGCTGGTCCTTGCTCAGTTGGGCGCACCTTGAATGCCCAGTGTCCGCTCATCACAGACGAACGCATCGACCGCGCGACGAAGCGTGCCCGCTGCGGCATCTGGACGCTGGCTATGATGACGCGGTCCCGTCTGCCCCTGTCTTCCCATGTCTGCGAGTGCTTCAGCGCGCCCCGAACAGCCCTCGTCTTCTGCGCAGATCGCCGCCCGGATCGATCGGTTGCCAGCCAGCGCCACACTGTGGCGGTTGGTGGGGTTGCTGGCGCTGGGCGGGTTCTTCGAGTTGTACGACCTGTTCCAGACCGCATACATCAGCCCCGGGCTGATTGGCGACGGCATTTTTGCCAACGGCGCCGACGGCGCGTTCGGCATGTCCGATCAAGCCGCATTTGCGGCGGCCACCTTCCTTGGGTTGTTTGTCGGCGCCGCGCTATTGAGCCCGTTTGCCGACCGGTTCGGGCGTCGCCCGGTGTTTACCTTCGCCTTGATCTGGTACACCGCTGCGACCGTGGCGATGGGTCTGCAGAGCACTGCCAGCGGTGTCATCGTGCTGCGCTTTGTGGTCGGCATCGGGTTGGGAATCGAACTGGTCACCATCGATACGTATCTATCCGAACTGGTACCGCGGCACATGCGCAGTGCGGCGTTTGCATTTGCATTTTTCGTGCAATTTCTGGCGGTACCGACGGTCGCGCTGACCGCATGGATGTTGGTGCCGTCTGCGCCGCTGGGGGTGAGCGGCTGGCGCTGGGTGGTGTTGCTCAGCGGCGCGTTTGCGCTGGCGATCTGGTGGCTGCGCAGCCGCTTGCCGGAATCGGCGCGCTGGCTGGCCGCGCACGGCCGGCACGCAGAAGCCGATGCCGTGCTGACCGAACTGGAGGCGCGCTGCACGCGCGATGTGGGTGCGCCATTGCCCGCGCCGCAGGCGGCCACAGCCACGCAGGCCAGCGTGATGCTGAGCGCGCCGCTGTGGCGTGCGCCGTATCGCGGGCGCATCGGCATGTTGGTGGTCTTCCATGTGTTTCAGGCGATCGGCTTCTTCGGCTTCGGTAACTGGTTGCCTGCGCTGATCTCGGCGCAGGGCACCGGAGCCGGGGTGACCAAGAGCCTGGCGTATTCGTTTGCGATCTCGTTGGCCTACCCGCTGGCGCCATTGCTGTTGCTGCGTTTTGCGCAGCGCTGGGAAAACAAATGGCAGATCACCGCGTCGGCGCTGGGCGCTGTTCTGTTCGGTGGGCTGTTCGCGGTGCAGCATCACGCCGTCGGCATGGTGCTGTGCGGGGCGATGGTCGCGTTCTGCAACGCGTGGATGAGCTTTGCCTATCACGGCTATCAAGCGGAGCTGTTCCCGACCGGCTTACGTGCACGTGCAGTGGGCTTTTGCTATTCCTTCAGTCGCCTCTCCACGGCAGTGAGCAGCGTGCTGATCGGCTGGTTGCTGACGCAGGTTGGCAGCCATGGCGTGCTGGCCTTCATCGCGCTCAGCATGTCGATCGTGGCGAGCGTGATTGCGGTGTTCGGCCCACGCACGCGCAATCGTGCACTGGAAGACATTGCAGGTGAGTACGGATGATGAAACGCCTGCGGAAGGCCAGACGTGTAAGCCATCGTGCTGCGTGTGGTTTAGCGCACGTCGGTGCGTGCCCGACAACGGTCTCGGTTCTGTCAGCGATAGCGGATCAATGATCAGCCGGCGGATCTGATCCGCCACCTCTCTATCGCCACAGGCCGCTGCACCGCCCCCGCCCCTGGTTGATCCCCCGACCGGTTGCCAGCCGATGACGCGTCATCGCGCGCCGAGCTTCGCCGCCAGTTCCGCCGTGCCGGCATGCCCCGGTTCAAGAGGTGCGCTGCCCAGTGTCACCGTGCGGTCTGCCACCGCGGCCAGGCTAGTGCGATGCGACACCACGACCAGCGCGCTCTGCGGTAGGCGCGCGCGCAGGGTGCTCAGCACCCGATGTTCGGCATCGGCATCCAGGGCGCTGGTTGCTTCATCCAGGACGGCCAGCGTCGGCCGACGCAGCAATACCTGCGCCAGCAGCAAGCGTTGCAACTCGCCGCCGGACAGGCGCCCGCCCTGCGCATGAATCGGCGTGTCCAGACCTTGCGCGTCGCGCTGCAGCCGTGCACACATGCCGACATCTACAAGCGCCTCACACATGCGAGCGTCAGAGGCACCCGGCAACGCCCACTGCAGGCATTCGCGCACTGTGTGCTGCCACGGCCGCACGCCCTGGCCGATGTAGGCGCTGTGCCGCACCAGATGTCGATATGCCGAGAATGTCAGCCGACGTCCGCCCATGTGCGCCACGAACTGCGCCGGCGGCGCCTGACCGGAGAGCACATCCATCAGACTGCTCTTGCCCACGCCGGAGGCACCGACCACCAGGGTCATCTGACCTGGCACCAGCAATATCGATTCGATCGCGAGTTGGGGCAGCGGCAGCGCCAGCCCGATGTGTTCGATATGCAGCGCAGCCGGCAATGGTTCGGCCATTTCTTCCGGAACGTGCACACGCGCAGCGCCCAGGTCGACATAGCGGCGCCACAGCTGCAGCGCCGGCCACGCCGAACGCAATTGCTGAATGCTCTGCCGCGTGGTGACCAGGTACGGCAACAGACGGCCGAGCAACAGACTGACGGCGATCAGGGCAGCACGATCGCCCCCCTGCCATCGATTGGCCAGTACCAGGATGCCGGCGATAGCGACCACCGCGATGAGTTCCAGCAGCAGGCGGCTGCCGGCAACCAGTGCTTGCTGCTGCGCATACCCGTGCCCCAGTCGCGCCGAAATGCGCTCGTAACGGCGGGTTTCGAGATCTTCGCGCTGAAACGAGCGTACGTGGCGCAAGCGACGCGGGAAATCTTCGCTCAGCCAGAACAGCCGCGTCATGTCCGCCACATACGCGCGGCTGATGCGTGCGTGTGCGTGACTGCGGGAAAAGCGCAGACCCAACCATGCCAGCACCGCCAGCAATGGGGTGGTGATCAACAGCCCAGGTGCGATCAGGCCCGCGATGCACACGCTCACCAGCGCAGTGATGGCCGCGACCAGCAGCTGCAGCACAGCGCTGAAGCCTTGCGTGGCGATCTCGATGTTATACGTGAGCACGTTGGCGATTTCTGCCGAGCTGGCCCCGGACAAGGCCGGCAATGGCGCATCGATCAACGCCGCATGCACGCGTCCGCGCAGACCGATGGCATAGCGGCTGGTCAGCTGCGCGGCCAGCCGTGCGCTCTGCCAGCGCAGCGCGGCAAACAGCAGGCTCACTGCAATGAACACGCCCGCCTGCATCGCCAGCCCGCCCGGCAAGGCCAGACGATAGCCCGCCAGTTGCACGCTGTGGCCTGGTTGCACCAGCGGCAGCAGGCACACCGCCACCACGCTGCCGGCCAACGCGGCAGCCAGCGATAACCCGACGTAAAGTGCAATCGTCGGCATGTCTGTCGGCACCAGAGTGCTCGCGAACCGGTGCAATGCAGCGCGCATGCGCTGGCCGGCTGTCATCGCCGGCCGCTCATCCGTGCGCAACATGCAGGCGCCAGCGCGCGACGAGGGTCTGCGGGCCGGTGGCGTCCAGGGACGCTTGCATACAACCCCTCATTGCAACAGCTGCAGCAGCGCATCCACCGAGGCCTGCGGATGCGTGCCACGGTGCAAGGTGAACATGCCGATGCGCTGCACCTGTTCGACAAAGCGCTGCCAGCCGGGCTGACCGGCGGCGTACGGTTGATCCTGGGCCAGGTAGGCGGCGATTTGCTCGCCAGGCACCGCGACCAGGTGCGGTGCCGATGCGATGGCCGGCGACCTGGACACCATCACGACCGCACGCAACTGCATGGGCTTGGGTGCGAGATGCGCGTGGCGATGGCGGAGATCGACCTCGAATTTTTCCACGCCGCTGCGGCGCCGGATCACCGGCGATGCGCTGATCCACGCGCGCGTGGGCGGGTCGACCAGGCCCAGCGTTTCGGCACGCAGGTGCAGGAAATTGGCCACGCCGGTGGTGAGCAGGCTATTGGGCGCCACAAAGACACCGTCTTCGGCGACAAAGTCCAGGCCATGCAACAGGCTGTGCAAGGCCACGGTCGATTTGCCCGCACCGCTAGCGCCAAGCAGTAACACGCTGCGTCCGCGTCGACCCACACACGCGCCATGCAACGGCACCAGCCCAAGCCCACGCGCAGCCAGCAGGAACACGGCGAATTCGATCAGTTCGTAACGCACGTGATACGCGTGGGCAAGCATGTCCTCGGATACCACCAGCATCGCGCGGCGCTGCGGCACCGACAGCATCAGGTAATTGCAGGCATCCATGATGCCGCACAGCAGGCCGCCGCTGGCGTGCGTACGCACAGGTGGCGGCTCTGCATCGGTGCGGCCCGGCGCACGCGGCAGCAGGTCCAGCGTGACATGAAATTCCGGAGCGCCCGGCAACCGATGCGCGGGCAACCCAGCGTAGGCGGCATCGACAAGCGCCAGCAGTGCTTGGCTATCGCTCTGGAAATGGAACAGCGCACCGAGAATCTGCCGGCGCACGCCCCAGCACCTCGGGCGATGCTCGCCGAACGGATCTGCCGCCACTGCGGCCCCTGTTGCGATGGCGGCGGAGCCATCGCTCAGCGGCGTGTCTTCCACCCATGCAGCCGACTGCGGCATGCCTTCATCCGATGCGCTGAATCAGCCGATGTGTGCTGCTTTTCCACAGAAAGGTTGCATCGCCCAAGCCGTGTCCGCATGCGACGCGGCGCAACCAAAGCCGCCTGCATGCGCACCTACTGCCGAGCCGAATGCCGGTGTCTGCGCACGCCGCTGCTGCGCCCACCTGGCGAGAGAACGAGAGCCTTGTGCAGATGGTAAAGATCCAGGTCAGTCATTCGTATTTCCTGCGTTACGACCCCAAGCAATGGGAGCGCGGCAAGCCCTATCCACCGTTGGCGACGCTGCAGGTCGCAGCGCTGCTGCGCGAACGTGGGCATGCAGTGAGCCTGTTCGATGCGATGCTGGCCGACGATGTGGAGGACTACACCGCTGCACTGTGCGCTGCGCAGCCGGCTCTGGTGGTGTTCTACGAAGACAACTTCAACTTCCTCACCAAGATGTGCCTGAGCCGGATGCGCGAGGCCGCCTGCCGCATGATCGGGCAGGCCCGCGCCGCCGGCTGCCGCGTGCTGGTGGCCGGCTCGGATGCCTCCGACAATCCGGATGCATTCCTGGCCGCAGGCGCGCATGCGGTGTTGATCGGCGAAGGCATCGCCCCGTTGATCTCCTTGCTCGAGCGCATCGAAGCGAAGCCGGACGTCACCACCGAACACTGGCTGTCAGGGGTTGCGCAAATCGCCACCAGCCAGCCTACGGCGATGCGCGTACATCCCGGCGCGCAACCACCGGACGCACGCCTGAGCGGCCTGCCGGCATGGGACCTGGTCGACATGCCGCGCTACCGGCGCTTCTGGCAACAACGGCATGGCCATTTCAGCTTGAACATGGCAGCCTCGCGCGGTTGCCCGTTCCGTTGCAACTGGTGCGCCAAGCCGATCTGGGGCAATCACTACAAGCGCCGAGGCGCCGAAGAGGTGGCCGCAGAAATGATTCACCTCAAACGCAGGTATCGGCCCGACCATATCTGGATGGCCGACGACATCTTCGGCTTTCATATCGATTGGGTGGAGACCTTTGCGCAGCAATTGCGCGATGCCGACGGCGCGGTTCCATTCAGCATCCAGACCCGCGCCGACCTTGCCAGCGAACGCATGGCCGCAGCGCTGGCGCGCGCCGGTTGCGTGGAGGCCTGGATCGGTGCGGAAAGCGGCAGCCAGCGCATTCTTGACAAGATGACCAAGGGCACCCAGGTCGGCGAGGTCATCGCCGCGCGTGAGCGCCTGGGAACGCAGGGCATTCGCGTGGGCTTCTTCATCCAGCTGGGCTATCTGGGCGAGGAACTCGAGGACATCCTGGCCACGCGCGCACTGGTGACGCAGGCCAATCCGGACATCATCGGTGTCAGTGTGTCGTATCCCCTGCCCGGCACCAAGTTCTACGAAGAAGTGAAGACTCAGCTGGGCAGCAAGACCCATTGGCAGGATAGCGACGACCTGGCGATGATGTTCCGTGGCGCGTACGACTCCGGGTTCTATCGCGCCGTCCGCGATCTGCTGCACACGCAGGTCGACCTGCAACAGGCGCGTGCTGCGATGACAGCCGATGCGTTCGCGCAGGCATCGGACCAACTGGAAGCACGCTGGTCTGCCTTGATCGCCAGTGAAACCCAGCACCGCAGCGAGCCGATGCCCCCCCGTGCTGCGCGTCAGCCACGGCAACTGAGCACCGTCCTGGTGGGCTAGCGCTCGCTCGTTCCCACACCGTCCCTTCGACACCTTGCCTGACCGGACCACGCGCATGCAGCCTTCCCTTCGCACCATCAAGCACCGCCTGCAGACGGCGACCGAACGGCTGGCTCTGGAACTGGCCCAGCCGGGCGATGCATTGCCGCAGTGGGACCGGCTGCAGTGGCAGCTGGCGGCAGCGGCGGCGGCCGCGCACGGCGTTTCGCCATTGTTGCAGCGCCGCTCGTTGTGGAAGAACGCCGAATGGAATGCCTTCCTGAGCGAACAGCGCAACCATGTCGAAGACCGCCATCGGCATATCGCGCTGCTGCTGACACGCATCGATGCCGCTGCGCGCAGTGCCGGCGTCGCGCTGGTGGGATTGAAAGGGACCGCATTGCATCGGCTGGGGGTGTATCTGCCTGGCGACCGACCAATGGCCGATATCGATTTGCTGGTGGAACCCGACGACGCACCTGCAGCGGCGGCGCTGTTGTGCGAACTGGGCTATGTCGCCTCCTTCGAGCAGTGGAAGCATCAGGTATTCAAGCCGCAGCAGGGCGAGGCAGTGGCCGGGCTGGGCGAACACCGCGATGCGCCGATCAATATCGAGCTACACACGCGCATCCAGGAACGTCTGCCAGTGAGCAGCGTGGAGATCACTGCACGAATCCGGCCAGAGCGCCCGCAACCGGGCTTGAACCCTTATCCATCGGTCGGTGCGTTGATGTGTCATTTGCTGCTGCATGCGGCCGGCGGCATCTGCCACCGCACCATTCGCCTGATGCATCTGCATGATCTTGCCTTGCTGGCAACGCGCATGGGCCCGCGCGATTGGGAGCAATTGTGGGAAGACAGCGCCATGCCCCCATGGTGGGCGTTGCCGCCACTGCTGTTGCTGCAGCGCTATTACCGCGCACTGGTGCCGCCTGCCGTGATGGCGCGCCTGCATGCTGACTGTCCTGCGCTGCTGCGCATGCGTGCAGCCCGGCAAACGCTCACCGCCGCATCGTGCTCGAACCTGTGGCTGTCGGCGCTGCCTGGCATCGAATGGTCGCGCTCGTTGGGCGAAGCGCGGCGGTATCTGCACAGCCGTGTGGTGCCTTCGGCAGAAAGCCGCAAGGAGCGCGCGGACATGCTGCAGACACAGTTATGGCTGCAGGATCAGCCGTGGGTGCGCCACACCCAGGCACGCCGCCTGGTGACGCGCCTGACCAGACCGGTGCCGCGCACGGACATGTTGTACGTGGTGCGTGCGGCACTGGACGGCTATCTGCAGCCGGCGCGAGCCAGTACGTGAGGGTTCCGCAGGCGCCACCGGCAGCCTTCAAACGGTGAGCGCAAGGGCGCTGCGAACAACTCGCTGCGTTGCCACGCGCGTCAGCGCACTCGCCGCATTGGTCGCTGATCGCACAACTGGCGATACGACTGCTCGAACAGGCGCGTGGTCAGTGCAGCATCTTCGCGGACGGCGCGGCACTGCGCCGCCCAGGCAAGACGCAAGCGCAGTTCGTCGTCGGCGAGGACCTGGCGGATGGCCTCTGCCATTCCGGCCCAGTCGCCCGGCGGCACCGCCAATGCGCAGACGGGGGCCCACTCGACCAGATGCCCGACCGCAGTTCCCACCGTAGGAACCCCTGCAACGGCAGCTTCCAGCAGCACGAGCGGCCCGGCTTCGTGCAGCGAGGACAGCACCAGCAGATCGGCCGACAGCATGATCGGCCGCAACTCGCGCTGGGTCTTGAAGCCGAGAAAACGTACCTGTCGCTGCAAGCCGAGCTGCTGCACCAGGCGCTGCATGGCACCGCCCAGTGTGTCGACGCCCACCATGTCCAGGGTGAAGGCAACGCCGGCGCGCTTGAGTGCGCGCATTGCCTGCAACAAGGTGGTCTGATCCTTGACCGGATTGAGGCTTGCCACATGCAGCAGGCGCGCGGTCGGCCCGGTGCGGGCGCGCGGCGCTACAGGCGGCCAGGCGCGCAGATCCACGCCTAGCGGCACGCGTTGCGCAGCGATGCCCAGCGCCTGCAGCGAATCGATAATGGGCGCGCTGGCAGCCGTTACCTGATCGGCAAGCCGCAGGATCACCGCCTCGCGCAAACGCCCGCGCCATTTGCGGCGGCCGCCATAATCGATGCGGTGCAAGGCGACCAGCTCGCCACCGGCGATATGCACCATGCTGGGACGGCGCAACAGCGTGGCGGCGATCACCGCGATCAAACTGCAATAGCCGGAAAAAATCGCCTGAATCACAGCGAATGGTGCGCGCCTGTGCTCATCGCAGATGGCGGCGATGGCGCGCAGCCGCGTGCGACGCGCGCCGATGTTATGCACCGTGGCACCGCGCAGGCGCCAGATGCCTGGTTGCGGCTCTTGATGCAGCACGAACACGTGCACGTCATGGTTGCGTGCCAGCCACTCGATCAAGGTAAGGAATACCGGAATCACCCGCACTTCCCCGCTACGATCCACACCACCCGGCACCACCAATGCCAGCTTCATGCGGTGCGCTCCGGCGGGGTCGTGCGTAGTTGCGTATACGCCTGCGCCCAGCGCCGGCCCACTGCGGCAAACGACAGGCGCGCCTCGAAATGGGCACGCACCTGTGCACGCGAGGGACGTTGCCGGCTGACGCGCAACAACAGTTCCGACAGTGCCGATGCATCGCCAATCGGCCATAACTCGCCCACTGCGCCGTCATCGCTGAGCGCACGAAACGACGGAATGGCCGTCAGCAGCGGCAGGCACCCGCAGGCATAGGCTTCCAGTGCGGCATAACCGCAACTTTCTGCATGGCTGGCAGAAACGAAGACGTCCGCCGCACGCAGCAGCTCCTGCACGTGTGCGTGCCCGACCTTGCCGAGCAAGTGCACGCATCTGGCCAGCTGCGGGTCGGCGCGCAGGCGCTGCTGCACCTGCGCCAGCAGTGGCGCCTGGTCGAACACGCACCATAACCGCAGACCGGGCAACAGACGCGCAGCGGTGGCCACCGCATCGAGTACACAGAGCGGGTCCTTGGCTGGACTGAAATGGCCGATCCACACCACACAGGGGTCGCCGTGCACGCGGGTCTGCTCGCGCGCCTGCAATCGGTCGCCAAGGGTAAAGCGGCTGCTGGATTCGGGGATGGCAAACAGCTGCGTGCTGCGGCGAAACAGGCGCGCGCGCACGAACGGCTGCGCCAGTTCCAGCGAGGTGAACGCGATGCCGGCTGCGGCAGCATAGCGTGCGCGCCACAGGCTTCTGGCCCACCAGCGTGGCGGCCGGTTGGCATGATCCTGCAGCAGGATCGGCAGCTGCGGCAGCAGGCGCGCCAGACGCCGCGCATCGCCGGCGAATTCCAGACCATGCACATGCAGCACATCGGCATCGATCTCGTGCAGCAAGGCGGCAAGCGTCCGGGCGCGGACTGCGCTGCCACGCTGGTGCAGATCGGCGAAGCGATAGTCCACGCCCTGGCGGCGCAGTCGGGTATTCAAGGCGGAGGCCTGGATCACCGATACCTGCACGCCAGCACTGGCGACAGCTTCGGCGATATCTGCCAACGTTGGCCAATGCGCGAATACCTGCTCCACGTTCAGGCCATCGGGCGTGGGAACCAGATTCAGGTGTGCGACGTGCAGGTTCATAGGGCCGGCAGCCCCTGGATGGCGATCGACGCCACGTCGTTGCCGTGTGCCGCTGCGACCGCAGCGTGCCACTGATCGGCAGCGCCCAACGCACAGACAGCCGCTGCGGTGTGCAAGATCTTGCTCACGCGATCCGTCTCAGCCGTAGCACCAGCGCAACCGGCACCTGCAACGCCATCTGGTCGAAACGCGCCCCGGCCGGGATATCCGCAGGGTCCAGCATCGGCTCGGACACGGCTTGGATCGCGAACCCGAGTGCGGTGCATGCCGAATGCCAGTGGCTATAGAGATGCTGGGTGTGGCGGACCGCGTAGTGCTGCCCATCGGCCTTGAAGTCGCGCCGCCAGCCCAATGCGTGGCCGATCGGGTGGACGTCGCTGCACAGCACGATGCCGCCGACGCGGGTGACGCGATGCAGTTCTTCCAGCGCCGGCCACAGCTGTTGCAGGTGCCCCAGCACCAGACCGCACACGCTCAGGTCGGCCACCGTATCGGCCAACGGCAACTGATCCAGGCTGCCTTGTTGCAAAACGATGCGTGCGGCCGGCCAGTCCTGTGCGAGCTCGGCACCGGCACGGTGCAGCATCTGCGGCGACAGGTCGACACCGGTCACTTGCCGGGCGCCACGGCGCAGTGCGTGCAGCATGTAGCGGCCGCTGCCGCAGCCGGCGTCCAGCACGTGTTGGCCCTGCAGGCTGGACGGCATCAATGCGAGCATGGCGCGCTCTTCGGCCAGCATCACCGGGTTGTGCGCATGCGGTGGATACGCCTGCGCCCACAGTGCGTACGCAGCAGCGGGCTCGAGCACCGGCACTGCGCTCACGAAAGCGCTCGGTTGGCAGCCAGCGCATGGGTCACCTGCGCGGTGGCCTGCGCCGGCTGCTCCCGCGTTAAACGCTTAGAGCGTGTTATGCACGTTGAGATGAGATGCGTTGGGCGCCGGCGGTGCGGAGCGGGTGCTGCGTGGCGCCGGCGTGGCTGGCGCCAAGGCAAGCCGCGCGGCGCCCGCTCCGTGCCGCTGACGGCCAACCCTCCGGGAAGTGCCCTGTGGCGCGCCGAGACCGCGTTGCGCGCCTTGCCCGGGCGGCCAGCCTGGGCCGCAGCGCACGCCTTGTCTCGACGCGCCACAGGACGCTTCGCACTCACCTCAACGTACATAACACGCTCTAAGACCGGGCTCGAGCGCTAGCACCGCCGGATCGGCCAGCGTGGCATCGAGCAATTTGGGCCGTCCGTCCAGCAACACCGGCACGGTCCGGATGCCGGCCGCGTCGAACCACGACGCAAAATCCAGATCGGCGATGCGCGGCCTGCCATCGCGAATCACCGCACGCAAGTCGCTGCGCGTGCAACCGACGATGCTGCTGGCAGGCTCGCCACCGCGGTCGCGCACGATCAACACATCTGCAGTGGCTCCAGGCGCAATACGCCCACGCGT
The DNA here is from genome assembly GCF_000961215.1 of Xanthomonas citri pv. citri. Classification (NCBI taxonomy): domain Bacteria; kingdom Pseudomonadati; phylum Pseudomonadota; class Gammaproteobacteria; order Lysobacterales; family Lysobacteraceae; genus Xanthomonas; species Xanthomonas citri. The sequence goes on along the minus strand of NZ_CP008998.1, from coordinate 1,943,980 downwards.
TGCCATGCGCAGGATACGCGCGCAGTCACCGGTGACCATGCCAAGCAATTGGTCCGGTGCCAACCCGCTCTGGCTGGCGATCTGCAGTTCTTCCAGCAGGTCGCGCGCGCCGCTGATGCGCGAATCGTTGCCCAGCGCCAGTCGGCCGGCCATGCACAAGCGCCACGGATCGAGCGTGCGGCCGAGCAGCGCCTGATTGCTGGAAGGACACCACACCACGGCCGCGCCACGCGCGATCACCCGCTCGATATCGTGCTCACCCATGCCTACGCCGTGGATCAACACCGTGTTGGCGGCCAGGCAGCCGAGCCGGTCGAGTTCGTCGAGCTCGGCACGCGCCACCGCATCGGTGCCTTCGGCCAGATGGATCATCCAGGGATGCGCTGGCAGGGTTGCGGCAAAGCTGCCTTGTACGGGCGGGCCATAGCCTGCCCACCCCAATGCGTAGCTCCAGCCGAAGTCGCGCAGCAGGCTCACCGGGAAATTCGCCTCGTCCAGCGTGGCATGCCATGGGTCGTGCTGGGCCACGCAGGTGACGCCGGCCAACAGGTTCTTCAAACCGCCATGGCGCAGCCGTACCGCCTTGGGCACGCGTAGTGCGGCGGCCACGTCCGGGTGCTGAAAATGCGCCTGAAATGACTCGATCCACGCATAGCTGTTGGCGAACGGCGTGGCCTGCGGCAGCGGTGGCACGCAGTTGACCTGCAGATGTTCGTGCGCATTGATCAGGCCCGGCGCCAGTACATGCCCTTGCAGATCCAGGCGCACGGTGCCGGTGCCGAGCGTGCCGCCGAAGCGCCCCGCGCGGATCGTCACTGCGGCACGCGACGGACCCGCCTGGGTGATCGCGCGTGCGCCTTGCAGGCAGACATCGGCCATGGCCATCGACCGCTCCACTCAGCGCTTGCGCATCACGATCAAAAAGTGATCGCCCATGTCGCGCAGCAGCGGCAGCCCGCCCCACCGGTCGTCGCAGCGCCCCAGGCGCTCGGACAGGCGTGGATTGCGTTCGCAAAACTCCACCAGATACGGCGGCGGCAGGAACAGGCTCAAGGCGCGGTAGCTGTCCAGCACGAAATGCGCTTCGAATGCGCGGTAGAACTCGCGCGGCAGGTGGTACCAGGTCCAGATGGTGTGGCCGTTCATGCCCACCGCAATTGCCCCTTTGGCGGCACGCACCGCCGCGCGCCTGAAGCGCCCGCGCAAGGCGTAATGGCCGATTTCCCACGGACAGATCCGCCCGATCACCGAAAACGCCAGGCAGCCGTCCGGGCGCAGCAAGCGCGCGCATTGCGCGGCGACGGCCGGCAGATCCGGCGCGCAATTGAGCGGGCCGAAGTTGGAGTACATGCCATCGAAGCTGCCTTCCAGCCGATCGAGTTGCTGGATGCCGACATGCGCGGTGGTGAGGCGTTCTTGCAGACCGTGCGTGGCCGCGCGGTGGCGGGTACGCTCGACCATTGCCGGCGACCAGTCGGTCGCCAGCACGGAATATCCGCGGCGCGCGAATTCGCCAGCATCCAGGCCGGTACCGCAGCCCAGATCGACCAGCCGCGACCCTATCGGCAACTCGCTCGCCACCGTGTCCCACAGCGTGGTGCGCATGCGCTGGATCAGCGCGTTGTTGCCGCGGGGACCATCGTAGTCGGGAGCAACGCTGTCGAACGCACGTTGCGTTTCCAGCAGCTGCTCCGGCGCGACCGTGCCGCCCCGCGCCGCATGCTCACTGATTGACGACATGCACAGCCTTCCAGACCCGTCCTGTTGTTTTCACCACGCTCTCCGGTCGCAACGCCACCGGTGCGGCATCGCTTGATAGACCCGTGAGTGCGCGGTGTTGCCGGTTTGGTTGCAGCGTGGCGACTGCTGGCCGAGCTGGCTCAGGCGATCACGCCCAACAGGCATGCATTGGCTCAACACGCCGCATGCGATATACGGCCCGGCGTTCGCTCTCGTATCGCCTGGGGCCTGCTGCTTGCGCAAACTCAATCCCCCCTGCATGCGCCGTTGCCCACGGCAACCGTCATGCACCAGCGTGTGCAGGAGTCCGCGCGCGACGGCGCACCGCATTGCGCAGCACGGCGACCAATACGCCCAGTCCCGCCCCGGCCAGCATGCCGGCCGCCCAGGCGGTGACCGCATTTGGAAACGCCTGGCGGTCGGGCACGTACAGCGGCCACGCCAGCGAGGTCTGGTAGGTGTAGCGCGCGGTGAGGCGGGCAACGAGGTCGTCGCGCTCGCTCTTCAAGGCGCGAATGGTGGTGTTGCTGTCGGTGAGCAACACGCCCGCCAGTACCTGCGTTGGCGTGGCGGAAGACGCCCCGTGCCCGGCCTGCAACTGCCGCTGTAGCTGCTCGCGGTTGGTGGTGGCCGCGCGCAGATCCTCGCTCAAGCCTTGCAGGCGGGCGCGCGTAAGATCGAGCGCAGCTGCATGGGTGTCGCCGTGCAGCGTCTGCAGTTGGCTCACGGTGGCCATGGCCAGCGTGCGCGCTTGCTGCGCCGATTCCGCGCGGATAGTCACACCGATCAGATTGGCGTACGGGTCGGGGTCCGGCTTCAGGCTACCGCGATACAGCTGCGCGGCGCGGCTATTGAGCGGCACCTGCGCCCGACGCAACACCGCATCCTGAAACAGCCGCGTTTTCATGCGATCGATCACCCGCTGGAACGGTTCGACCTTGGGGTCGCGGCCAGCAGGGGTCGGGCCGATTTCGCCAACCTGGATCCACGCGGTGGCCTCCCATTGCGGTTTTGCCAGGCGTGTAAAAGCGAAGGTCAGGCCAAGCACCACCACCAGCGCTGCCACTGCCCAGCGCCATTCCCGGCGCAGGATGCGCCACAGGTCGATCAGATAGATTTCGTCGTGTTGATTCATGGGCGCGGCTCTACAACGGGGCGATAAGGGGCGTGCTGCACGCTCACGCGGCAGACGGATGTGGGGACAGCCGGTTGGGCAGCAGCACCGTGCAGGCATGCAGCACCAGGCACAGCGCGACGAAGCCGAAGTTGGTCCAGGTGAACGCCTGTGGCGCGAAGGGCGACATCAGGCAGGCATAGGCGATGCGCAGGAAGATCAGCACATGAAAGATCGACAGCGAACCATCGAGCCGCCGCACGCTCCACACCAGCCCGGCGTACAAGGCCAACATCGCAAGCAGGGCACCGGGAGCGCCCCACGCCATCAAGAACGGGAAGAACTCGGTGCCTACATTGATGTTGGGCGCATCCAGCGGAATGCTGGTCCCCGCGGTGGCAATCGAACCAGTGAACGGCACCAGTTGATTGACCAGGAAGCTGGCGTTGACGTAGCCCTTGGCCAGCATCGCCCCGAAGTTATACGGCCCGGCACTGATGTAGAGCAGCAACCATTGCACGCCCTGCGGCATGGCACGGTAGAACGCGCTGAACGGCAACGCCACGGTGGCCAGGGAACCGGAGCGCAACGCGCCAAGGATCGAAAACACGCCACCGCCGGCCAGCACGAGCAGGCCAACGGTCTTCCACGGCAACCGACGTGCCGGGTCGCGCCGCAACAGCATCACCAGCACGAACGAGAACAGGCCAGCGAAGATGCGGTTGCGATCGATCACCACGATCGGGAACACCAACCCCAACATCACCATCGCCGCACGCAACCCACGATGGCGCACGCACAGCAGGGCGATCGGCGGCAGGATCCAGCACATATTGGAGATGTGCCGCACATGCGCACGCAGCGGGCTCAAGGTAGCGTACGACGCGGGATCGCTGAACAACGGAATCGGAAACAGCACCACATCGGCGATGCAGAACATCGTCACCGCCGCGGCCAGTCCCATCGCCAGAAATGCATCGCGGGTACCGGGGTAACGGTAGTGGCGAAAGCGTTCGACCGACGGCACCTGTATGCGTAGCACCGCATCGAGCGCGAAGGTGGCCGCTGCCGCAAGCGCCAGCAGCACGATGCCTTCCAGGTAGCCGTCGGGTAGCGCATAGGTCAGCCACGTCAACGCGCAGCTGAGCAACATGGGCAATGCCAGATAGGTCGCCGGACGGCGCAACAGCGTGCTCATGCAAGCTCCGCCGCGCGCGCGACGCGTTTCGGACGCCATCTGGCAGACAGCGACAACCCTGCGTAGACCGCGAGATGCATGGCAATCCGGTGCGGCCGGCGCCGCAGAAATTCCACCTTGGCAGCGATGTAACGCGCCTGCGCATGCAGCAGCATGCGATCGGGCTCATCGAACAGCGGTGCGCAGCGCAATGCCACTTGCCGCGACTCGCACAGGTTGGCGATGCGCGCCGGCACGTCTGCGGTCTTGCTGAGGTTGTTGCCATGCAAGCGGTAGGCGCATACCGGCAGATCGATGAAACCCAGCGCATTGCCCGCAACCAGGCGCAGGAAGAAGTCCCAGTCTTCGATTCGTAGCGACTCGTCCCACCGGCTGCGCGCGTCCAAGGCGCTGCGCCGTAGCAGGGCCACGGCGCCACTGACTGCCCACTGCCGTATCACCGCATGCCGGATGCCGGATTCGGAGCGATACAGATCCTTGTCGACCCGGTGCAGATCGCGCATGGCGCTGGCATGCATCAACTGGCCATGCGCATCGACCACGCAGGCATCGCCGATCACCGCAAGTTTTTGCGGATGTCCGCGCAGATAGCGCACCTGCGCATCCAGCCCGCCGGGCAACAGATAGTCGTCGCTTGCGCCAAGCCGCAGATACTCTCCCCGCGCACGCAATGCCAGCTCGTTGAGCGTGGCGGCCACTCCCCGATTCTCGCGTTGCACGAAGTGCACCGGTAGCCGATGTCCATGATCGCTGATCCACTGGCTGATCTTTTCGCCGGTGGCATCACGGGAGCCATCGTCGATGATCACGATCTCCTTGCATGGATATGGGTCTTCCAGGACGCTATCCAGGCAACGCTGCACGAAACGCGCATGGTTGAACGCCGGAATCAGCACCGACACCAGCGGCCAGCGTGTACGTGCCGATACACACGCCCGATCGTTCATGCCGCCCGCTCCAGATAGCGCCGCACCACCACGATGTTGAACAACAGATACAGCACGTAGTTGGCGGCGAAGGCATACATCGCACCGATCAGCCCGAACCGCGCGGTGAACACGTACACCAGCGCCAGATAGCTCGCTGCGAACACGCATTCGGAGATCACGAACAGCCGCGTCATTGCCTTGGCGAGCATCACGTACGACAGCACGAACGCCGCGATCTTGACCACGTCTCCCAGCAGCTGCGGGCCGTACAAGGGCGCCGCAGCGGCAAATTGGGGATCGAACAGGAGCCAGGTCACCCAATCGCGGCATACATAGACGCCCAGCGCCGCCACGATCACCGCCGGCATGACGTGGCGATACGCGCTGCGCAGCTCGCTGCCCAGCGCCGCAGCGCCTTGCAGCGAGGCCAGCTTGGGCAGGTAGTACACGTTGATGGCGGTGGTGAAGAACAGCAGATAGGCATCGGAAACCCGGCTTACCGCCTGCCAGTAACCCACTTGCTCCCAGCCGAACCGCAGCGCCAGATGATTGCGCACCGCAAGGGTCACCAGCTGCGGCATCAGTGTCGAGGTAAGCGTCATCAGCGAAAATGCCGCCAGCCGACGGGTCATCTGCGCGTCAAAGCGCATCCGCCACATTGCAGGCTGAAAATAGGGGCTACGCCGCAGCGCCGGGACCGCAGCCAGCAGCCACAGCACCTGCCCCAGGACCAGCGCCAGCAGCGCTCCATGTAATTGCGCCCGGCTGGAGAGCCACGCCACCAAGGCAACGCTCAGCACGGCGCCTGTCACTTGCACGAAGACGAGCCGTCGCACATCCATGAAGCCGTTGATCAGCGCCAATATGAAATTGAGCAGTGCGATTCCCAGCTGCGCGATCGCCAACACGCAGATCAGCGGACGGTAGCTCGCATCGCCCAACAGGCGCTCGGCAATCGCTCCACTGAACGCCATCGCCAGCAGTGCGATCACGCAGGCCGCGCAGAATGCGTACCACAGCGCCGCACTCAGCAGGCGCGCCAATGCGGGGGCATCGTCGCGGTACTGCGCCACATACTTGACGATGCCGGTACTGATGCCGCCACCGGCCAATACCGCCAGCACCGACATCAGGTTGAGGAACTGGCCAAGCCGGCCCACACCCTGCGGCCCAGCATAGACGGCGACCAGCTTGATCACCACCAATGCCGCCAGCAGCTTGGCCAGCGTCGCAACGCCGGTGTAGGCGCTGCTGCGCATGAGATTCATATGTTGCTGCCGAACGATTGACAGGCCGCGATCACATGCGCAACTGCTGCATCGTCCAGCGCCGGCCCCATCGGCAGGCTCAGGACTTCCCGATGCAGCTGTTCGCTCAGCGGCAGGCAGGCCTCGCCCAAAGTGGCGTATGCCGGCTGCCGGTGCGGCGGCACCGGGTAATGAATCTGCGTGTGGATGCCCTGCCGCAACAGATGTGCCTGCAAGGCATCGCGCTGCAGGCTGCGTACCACGAACAGATGCCAGACGTGCTGTTGCTCGGCCACCGGCGCGGGCAGCACGATCAGCGGGTTGCAGATACCGTGCAGATATCGCCGTGCCACTGCACGCCGCAGCGCGATCTCGTCCTCCAGATAGCCCAGCTTGACGCGCAGGAAAGCAGCCTGCATTTCATCCAGACGCGAGTTCACCCCCTGGCAGAGATGGTGATACTTCACTTCCGAGCCGTAGTTACGCAGCGCGCGAATGCGCTCGGCCAGACGCGCATCCGACGTCGTGACTGCGCCGCCATCGCCCAATGCGCCCAGATTCTTGGTCGGGAAGAAACTGAAGGCCGCCGCATCGCCGAAGGCACCGGCACGCTGCCCCCGTGCGCTTGCCCCGTGCGCTTGCGCGGCATCCTCGATCAGCAGCAGGCCGTAGCGATGGGCCAGGGTCTGCAGGGCCTGCATCTCGGCCAATTGCCCATACAGGTGCACTGCCATGATGGCGCGTGTGCGTGGCCCGATCGACTTTTCCACCCTTGCCGGGTCGATGTTGAAAGTGACCGGGTCCGGCTCGACCGGCACCAGCACCAGATGGTTCTGGCTGATCGCCAGAAATGTCGCGATGAAGGTGTTGGCCGGCACGATGATTTCGTCGCCTTCGCGCAACACCCCCAGCTCACGGTAGCCGCGCAGGATCAACCCCAACGCATCCAGCCCGTTGCCCACGCCGACTGCATGCGTGGTGCCGCAATAACTGGCGAATTCTTCTTCGAATGCGGCCAGCTCTTGACCGAGCACATACCAGCCGGCATCGATCACACGTGCCGCTGCGGTTTTGAGCTCATCCGCATAGCGTGCATTGACTGCACGCAAATCCAGGAAAGGCACATCCATTACATCAACCATCGATAGACATCCTGTACCACGGCGCGCGCGCCGAAGCGTTCCTTTTGTTCCACCAGGCCTTCGTTGAGTACCTGCCCGCCCTGTTCGGTGGAGATACCGAAACTGAAATATTCGCGCTGCGCATAGACATCGGTGATGAGGTCGGCCAGCAGCAGGCTCAACGCGTCCAACTGGCGGCCCTGCTCGGAGACCGCCAGGTATTGGGTATGCACGCAGCGGCCAAAGTCGAAGACCAACGCGGCGGCGACCAATTGCCCATCAGCGCGCGCCTCATGCAATACGATCTGCTGCGCAAACCGGCGTTGCAGCAGTTCAAGCTCATCCAGCCGATGCGTCGGTGCCACGCCATGCCGCTGCAGGACCTGGGTCAGCAGCGCATGAAATCCATCGAGCTCGGTCCCGCGCCGGATCTGTACCCCGGCCTTGCGCGCCTTGGCAATGGACCGCCGCCGCTCGGTGCTGAATGCAGGCGGCTCGCGTAGCGCAATCACCGACGACAAATCGCGCCGGCAGAGCTTCGCGCCAAGCCGATGCAGTGCGTACAGCTCTTCTTCGGCCGGGTACGCATGAAAGATATGCGGCACCGGCTTGTAGATGATCTCGCGCACGCCAAGCGCGCGGTAGTGCGCGGCAATCTGCTCGAACACCTGCAAGGCGGCGCCGGCACGCAGTGCCATCGACGACAGCAGCCCGGCATAGGTGAGCCCGGCGTGGCTGCTGACGCAATTGCCCTGCACATTCGCCGGGAACACCGCCACCACCGCGTCCCCACGTTGGACAAGTAGGGACGCATCCACGAAGCGCTCGGCGTGATAGTCCATATAGTCACGCCGATGCAGCAGATTGCCATTGCGCGACGCCACCACCAGGGCATCCCACGCAGGCGCATCGGCCGGCACGTAGGACCTAACCGAAAACATGGCAGCCCTGTAACGCAACCGGCAACGCCGCCTCTGCCAGGCCGAAGCCCGCCTGCCCCATCGCGTTGCCGTTGTAGAACATCAACACACGCTCGCCGTGCTGGATCAAGGCGGGGTAGCACAGCACTTGCGCATCCCAGCCGTCATCGGATAACGCAAGCCCCAACTGACGGTCGTCGCGTTCCCAGTGCACCCCATCGCCACTGAAGGCGATGCCGGGAAAGTAGCCGCCCTGGAGGTCGCCACGGGTGAAATACATCACATAGCGCTCGCCGAGCCGGTACACGCGCGGACGCCCGATGCGGTACTCGTCGCCGCGTGGAAGCAGGCACACAGCATCGTCGGTGGGGATGCAATGCAGGTCGTCGGTCTGGGCGTAGCGGATGTGGTAACGCGGATACGGCTGGCCGCCGATCGTTTCCCAGTCGTCGCCCACTGCGTACCAGAGCCGCCAGCGGCCCTGTTCGTAGCGTGCCGAATGCACCGCCGCAATCGTGCTGCGCCCCGGTGCGCGATCCAGCAGCGGCGTTTCCTGCCGACGCTGGAAGCGCTCGCCACCATCGTGGGAGACCGCCAGGCCGGTGAAGGCGAGGAACTTGGCCTTGGCCACGCGCTGGAAGCCGACATAGAACAGGTATAGCCCGTCCGGCCCGGCCACCACATCGCCCAGGATCATGCCGTTGTCGTCGAAACAACCGTCACGGCCAATGTCGAGCACCGGCTGCTTGCTGACGCCGACGATCTGCGTTGGCGCATCGGCGCGCACATCCACGTAGCCGATCCGGCTCACGCCCTGCGCATCGCGAAAGCCGGCGTACACCCGCAGCACCTGAGCAGACAGGCGATGCGGTGTTGGCGTCAGCGCGGCATGGTGCATCCAGCCGCCCACCCCATGGCGCGCGACGTCGAACACCAGTCCGCGTTTGTTCCAGGCGAACACCGCTCAAAGCTCCACATCGAAGCTGGATCTGCCCGCCACCGCGCGTGCCGGCGAGCCCACGTACACACGCTCGGCTTCGGTATGTCGCGTCACCAGCGCGCCGGCACCGATGACGTTGTCCGCGGCGATCCGCACCTTGTCGCTGAGCGTGGCGTTGACGCCGATGAAGCTGCCCTGCCCGATCTCGCAATAGCCGGAAATCACCGCATGCGAGGCGATGAACACATGATCCTGCACCACCGTGCGGTGGCCGAGATGGTTGCCGCTCCACAATACGCAGTTGTCGCCGATGCGGGTGAACGGCTGGACGACGTTGCCCTCGAAGATGAAGCAGTTGGCGCCGATCTGCGCGTTATGCCAGACGAACGCGCGTGAGCTCACATACGTCGCACAGCGATAGCCGCGCCGCACCACATCCTGGAAGAAACGGGTGCGCAGGCGATTGAGTTGCGTTGCCGGAATCGCCACGAACACCGCGTAGTGTTGCGGCGGATAGCATTGCTCGAGTTCTTCGTACGCCACCACCGGCAACCCGGCCACTGTGGGCTGCAGCAGAAAAGCGCGCTCCACACTGAAGGCCGCCACCGTGAAGTGGCTGTCGTGCTGAAAGTACTCGCAGGCGATCTGCGCGAACTCGCCCGCGCCGACGATCACCAGTTGCCTCGGTACGCTCATGCTTCCAGCCTGCGGGCTTGCAGCGCAGTGCCATTGCGCACTTCGCTCACGAACTGGTCGTAGTCCAGGATGTAATCGCCAGGGTCGTAAGGCTGGTCGGCCAGCACCATCAGCACGCAGTCGGCACTGAAGCGGTACAGGTCGCGCCACACCATGCGGCCGAGCAGCAGGCCTTGCGATGGGTCGTCCAGCACCACTTCGCTGGGGCCATTGCCGTTGCCTTCGTCGAGCAGAATCGTCACCGAGCCGTGCAAGGCCACTGCAAATTGATTGAGCTGGCGGTGCGCGTGCTGGCCACGATGCACGTCGTGGCGCGTGCCGAACAAGTAATACACGCGGCGGATCTCGAACGGAACATTGCGCTGCTGCTCCAATGAGATGAGCAGGCCGCGATCGTCACCGTGGGTATGCAACTGGATGCGTTCGATAGCCATGATCGGAAAGGCGTAACCGCCGACTGCACGTAGTGCGACATGCCTGAGTGCGCCGGGTTGCGCGAAAGGTTGCGCGCGCCCGCGACCCTGCGAAGCGCCGTGCGCGCAAGCGCAACCGATCGTGTCGCAGCGCTTCGATGTGCAGCACGTGCGAACCAGGTGCCGCAACGACGCAACCTTTTTCCGACATCGCCGCACCCATCGGTGCACGTTCGCCTGGCCGCCGTTGGGCCGGCGTGGGGAGCCAGGCCTGGCCGCGCAGCGCGCAGCCGGAACCAACGACCACCACCGGAAGACAGATCAGATGCGTTCCTCCCCCCCGGCGCCCGCCAGCGCTCCCGTCAACGGCACAGACACGCTGCCCCCGGCAGAACGGGCGCCCGCAGCCGCGCAGGTACCGCCCTTGCCCAAAGCGATGCGCGTGCTGCACTGGCTCACCGTGCTGTGCCTGACCATGGCCGCCACGCTGATCCTGCTGCGCGCCGAACTGGATGGCCGCGCACTGCGTCAGTGGCTGCTGGAAGGCCACCGCCACTTTGGCTTGCTGGTGCTGGTGCTGTTTGCGTTACGCATCGGGTTACGCCTGCGTTTGCGCAGATTGCCGCCCGGTCCGCCCGCATCGCTGCCGATGCGCCTGGCCGCTGGCGCCACGCATGTGGCGATGTACGGCCTGATGCTTGCGCTGCCATTGCTGGGCTGGTCGCTGAGCAGCGCCTACGGCAAGCAGGTGTATTTCTTCGGCATCCCCTTGCCCGCGCTGGTCGCGCCGGACGGCGACCTCGGCGACACCCTCGGCACCTGGCACTTGAATGCGGCCTGGGCGCTGCTGGCGCTGGTGCTACTGCATATCGGCGCCGCGCTTTGGCATCACCTGGTGTTGCGCGACGGTCTGCTGCGTCGCGTCTTACCGGGCAAGCGCGCATGAGCCGCCGCCCCCCGCCGTCTGTCATTCGTTTTCTCGCCGATTCCCGCACCACTGCATCCCGCACCGTCGAACAAGGACTTTCCATGCCCGCTTTCCAGCCCGCCCCGCGTTGCACCGCCACGCGTACTGCCTGCCTGACGTCCTTGTTGTGCGTGTCCGGCCCCTTGTTGCTACTGGCCAGCACGCAGGCGCAGGCGATTCCCTCGTTCGCGCGCCAGACCGGCTCGTCCTGCGCCGATTGCCATGTCGGTTCCTATGGCCCCTCGCTCACGCCCTACGGCATGCGCTTCAAGCTCGGCGGTTTTACCGATACCGATGGCGAAGGCACCAAGATCCCGGTGTCCGGCCAGCTCACCTGGTCGCGCAACAACCCCAGCCGCGGCGACAGCACCTCGCGCCTGCGCGAAGCCGATCTGTATCTGGGCGGCCGCCTTAACGACAACATCGGTGGCTATTCGAAGATCCGCTCCAACAACAGCGGCAATGCGACCTTCGATACGCGCCTGGACGACGTCGATCTGCGCTTTGTCGGCAAGCCGTTCCAGATAGCGGGCAAGGACACCATGATCGGTGTCAGCGTCAACAACAACCCGGGCATTTCCGACCCGGTGCATGTGTTGCCGAACGCCTCCACGCTCACCCCTGCCTCCAATGGCGGTGCCTCCACCATGCTCAGCTCCTCGGCGCTGTCCAACCGCGTCGTCGGCGCCAGCGTCTACGGCCTGTACGACCGCAATTGGTACGGCGAAGTGGGCAGCTACAGCGCGCTGTCGCCGTCTGCGCAGGACCGCCTCGGCTGGCCGGTCAACGGCGACCCGGGCAAGCTCAGCGATACCAGCTATGCGCGTCTTGCCTACATGAAGGACATGAAGCGCCAGTTCTTCTCGGTGGGCCTGACCGCGCTCACTACGCGCCGCCAGCCGCTGCGCACCGGGCCCAGCGACGACCTCACCGATTTCGGCTACGACCTGACCTACCAATTCCTCGGCACCCGCGAGCACGTGCTGTCGCTGGCCTACGTCAACATCTACGAGCGTCGCAAATACGGCAGCCCGCTGATGCCGACCGATCCCACCCTGCCGGCGCTGGACCGGGGCAGCGTGCGCGATCAGACCCTCAGCATGAACTACGCCTTCAAGCAGACCTACGGCGTGCTGGCCGCGCACATGATCAACAGCGGCTCGTTCGATGCGGCGCGCTATTCGCCGGTGGGTATCCCGGACACCACCAGCAATCTGATCCTGCTGTACTGGACCCCGTTCGGCAAGGACGGCACCTATACCTCGATGGCCAATCTGCGCGTGTCCGCCGGCTGGTTCCGTTTCGACAAGTTCAACGGCAGTACCTCCAACGTCTTCCGTGGCCCGCCGATCACCAATCCGCGCGATCTCGACAGCTTCACCCTGTCGGTCAACCTGGCCTTCTGACCCCTCCCGCACCTGTACGGATCCACATGAACTCACCACGCAAACTCTCCGTGTTGTGCGCCCCATTGGCCGGGCTGATGCTGGCAGGCGCACTGCCTGTGCCCTCGGCATACGCTGCCGACGGCGCCAACGTCTTCCTCACCGAATGCGGTGAATGCCACAGCGTCAAACCGGGCAAGAACAAGAAGGGCCCATCGCTGTTCGGCGTGGCAGGACGCCCTGCCGGTACCGTCGCCGACTTCGGCGGTTATTCCGACGCGCTCAAGAACAGCAAGTGGACCTGGACCCCGGCCCAGCTCAAGACCTATCTATCGCAATCCTCGTCCAAGGCGCTGCCGGGCACCAAGATGAAATACGACGGCCTGGACGACCCCAAGGAGCTCGACGCGCTGATCGCCTACCTCAACACCTTGAAATAGGCGCGGCCTACGCGGCATGGCGCGTCGTCGCCCGAGGGGGCGGACGGATGGCGCGCCAATCGCACCGCGCGTGCATGCCCGCGGTCCCGGTCGTCTGTCCTGCGGGCACCACCTGCATCGCTTGCTCTGCCGGTGGCGTGGCTGCGTCGGTTGCCAATGCGCCCAGCCGTGGCACCTGCCGGTGGCGGCCGCCTGCACAGCCAGGTATTGCAGGCGGCCGCCACCGGCCGGCCAGGATGGATTCGCGTTGCCCGACGCGGTGCCTTCGCGTATCCGGACGCAATCGCCGTCGCTGCGGTGGTCTCGTCCGCCGACCTGGGGCACCATCGCGTCCCTGTCTGACACACCGCCCCACGCCATTGCCCACCGTTCCAGCTTCCAAGCCGCTCCCCTCCCGACCGCGACGGCATTGCGCCCACGCGGGCTTCTACGTGGGCGCACTGTCGGACAGTGCCGCACGTCGCCAGCTTTGCGAAGCGCGACCGCCCGTGTCCGCCCAGCAACCATGCCAACCGCGGGTGCGTCGCCAACCATACCGGCACCGCACGCTGCTGCAGTGGCTGCTGCTCACGCTGGCAGCCGGCGCCTGCGGCAGCGCCCCGGCCAAGGACTTCGGTGGTGCCGTGGCGCTGACCTCCAGCCTGATCGACCGCGGCATCTCGATCGCCCCCAACAAGGTCACCGTGCAGGCCGCCGGCTACTGGCTGCCCGCCCCCGGCTGGTCGGTTTCCACCTCGGTGGCGCTGCAGTCCCCCGCCTGGAGTGATCCGGTCGCGGTCACCGCACAGCTCGGACGTGCCTGGATGCTGGACGACCGCTGGCAGATGCAGGCCAGCCTGCTCTACTACGCCTACCCGACCGACCGCGCCACGCGCACCTTCGACCGCCAGGAAGCCAGCCTGGCCTGGTCCTACCGCGACCTGCTGACGTTTTCGCTGTCCACCTTCAATTTCCCGCGGGCCGACCGGTCGCCGTGGAACGTGGCGTTCGATATCACCGCCAACGTCCCGCTGCGCAACGATGTCAGCCTGTCGCTCGGTGCCGGCTCGTCGCGCTTTCCAGCCATGGCCTACGGTGCAGCGCGCTCCAGCCGCTATCAGTACGGCCAGGTGGGCCTGAAGTGGAACCGCGCCGGATGGACACTGAAAGCCGAGCGCATCCTCACCAGCGGCAATACCCCGCGCATGCAGGGCGGCCCCGGCGACATGCCGTGGCTGGGCACGGTCGCCAGAACCTTCTGATCCACACGCAACCTTTTGCCTGCCAGCGCGCACTGACGTGGGTGACCCGCCATGCCTGCACCGATGAATGATACCGACACCCTGGGCGATGCCACCGATCGCATGCTGTTGCGCCGCATGGCCGGGGGCGATCGCGACGCGCTGGCCAGCATGTACCACAGCTATCACGGCCGGCTGTGCCGCTTCCTGTCGCGGCTGACCCGCCGCCCGGACATTATCGAAGAGGCCATCAACGATTGCTTCTGGATCGCCTGGCAAAAGGCCGGCGACTTCCGCGGCGACTCGCAGGTGTCCACCTGGATCATGGGCATCGCCTACCGCTGCGGACTCAAATGCCTGCGCCAGCATGACGGCGAAGCCATCGACGACACTGCCCTGGTGGAAGACCACGCCCCCAGCGCCGACGACAACGACGACCGCGAACTGCGCGACTGGCTGGACAAGGGCATGGAACGGTTGTCGCCGGACCAGCGCCTGGTGGTCGAACTGGTCTACGGCGTCGGCCACAAGCTCGAAGAAGTGGCCGACATCATGCAGTGCCCGGTCGGCACCATCAAAGCCCGGCTGTTCCACGCCCGGGTCAAATTACGCAATGTGCTGCCCGGCCTGGCCGGCGGCGCCCCTTACACGGAGACCATGCAATGAAGACGTTTTTCATCGCGCCTGGCAAGGAATGCTCGCACGCCTGGGAATTGATGCCGGCGGTGCTGCTGGACAGTGCCACCGAGGAAGAAAACACCTGGCTGATCGCGCACGTGGCCAAGTGCGCCTCGTGCAGCGCCGAATTCGCCCAGCAGAACCGCCTGCGCCAGGCCTTGGCGCTGCCGTCGACAGTGAAGCTGGACCCGAGCGCCGGTCTGCAACGCCTGCTCGGCCGCCTGGATGCACCGGAGCAGCACAGCGCGTCTGCGCGCGCGCCTGCCGCACGCCGCTCCGGCAGTTGGACGGTACGCGCCCTGGCCGCCGCCGCGCTGGTCCAGGCCATCGGGCTGGGCGTGATGGGCGTCAAGCTGGCCTCGCCTGCGCCATCGCACGACTACCGCACGCTCAGCAGCGTGGCGGCCCTGCCGGTGCCGCAGGGCGCCATCCGCGTGGTGCCGGACGCAAGGATGACCGTGGCCGACTGGGACCGGCTGCTGCATGCGCAGCAGTTGCAGGTGGTCGGCGGCCCCAACGAAATGGGCGCCTACACCGTGGTGCCTGCCGCCCCGCAGCCCCCGGCCCAACCGCAGCAGACCGTGCAGCAACTACGCGCCACCCCAGGCATCCGGCTGGCGGAGATCGTCTCGGCCCCATGAATCGCCTGTTCGCCATTGGCCTGATCGCCGCGTTCACCGGCCTGGGCGCGCCCTCCAACGCGCACGCTGCCGCAGCCCTGCAGGAGCCGGCGACGGATGTTGCCGGCACCGCCCCGCCACTGGCCGATGCGCAAACGCCCGACAGCAGCCGCGACATCCTGCTGGCGGTGGCCAACCCGCTCGCCGCGCCACCGGCCCGCGCCGGCTCCAGCCTGATCGGCTACGCATCCAGCTATTACGGCGCCGGCCAGAAGGCTGCCGCGCGCATGGACAGCATCAAGCAGCGCTACAAACTGCACGAAGTCTCGGCCTGGCCAATCACCTCGCTGGGCCTGTATTGCGCTGTGCTGCAACCGCCGCCGGGCGTGTCGCGCGATGAACTGGTCAGTGCACTGGCCGACGACGAAGGCGTGGAGCTGGTGCAGCCAGTGCAGGATTTTTCGGTGTTCTCCACCGATGCGTCGGAAAAGACGACCTCGCTGTCCAGCTACAACGACCCGTACGTGGACATGCAACGCGGCTTCATCGACACCGATGCCGCCAGCGCACAGACCGTGACCGAGGGCCGCGGCGTGGTGATCGCGGTCGTCGATACCGGCGTGGACACCGACCACCCCGATCTGAAGGCGCGCATCCGCGACGTGCACGATCTGGTCGACGACAAACCGGTGAAGACCAGCACCGATTCGCACGGTACCGAAGTGGCCGGCATCATTGCCGCCGGCAGCAACAATCACCAGGGCATCGTCGGCATGGCACCCAAGGCCATGCTGAGTATCTACAAGGCGTGCTGGTACGCGCCCACGGTCGGCGCCACCGCACGGTGCAATACCTTCACCCTGGCCAAGGCGCTGGCGGCGATCGACAACAGCTCCGCGCGCGTGATCAACCTGAGCCTGGGTGGCCCCGCCGATCCGCTGTTGAGCAAGATGCTGCAGCAGCTGGTGCAACAGGGCCGCATCGTGGTGGCGGCAATGCCACCGAACGGGCGTCTGGATGGCTTTCCCAATGACGTACCCGGCGTGCTGGTCGTGCGCAGCAGCAGCGCAACACCGGCCATGCCCGGCGTGCTCAGCGCACCCGGCAAGGACATCCTGACCACGCAACCGAACGGCCGCTACGATTTCACCTCCGGCTCGTCGATGGCCACCGCACATGTCAGCGGCATGGCCGCGCTGCTGTTGTCGCTGCAACCATCGATGGATGCCAAGGCGTTGCGCGAGCTCATGCAGCGCACCAGCAAGGTCTCCGACGGGCAGTTGCAGGTCAACGCAGGCGCCGCAGTGCAGGCGCTGGCGCCTCCCGCCAAACACTCCAACTGACGGCACCGGCATGGCCAAGTGGATTCCCTTGTGGCTGCATCAACTCAGCTCGCCGCCGACCTTCTATCGTGTCGCCGGCAGCGTGCGCCCGTGGGCGCTGGGGCTGGCCGCGCTGCTCGGCGCGGTCGCAGCCTACGGCGGCCTGGTCCTGGCACCGCCGGATTACCAGCAGCACGATGCCTACCGCATCATCTTCATCCACGTGCCCAGTGCCTGGATGAGTCTTTTCATCTATGCGGCAATGGGCGTTTCGGCGTTCATTGCGCTGGTGTGGCGAATCAAGCTGGCCGAAGTGGTCGCCATGGCCTCGGCGCCGATCGGTGCGGCGTTTACCTTCATCACCCTGTGCACCGGCGCACTGTGGGGCAAGCCGATGTGGGGCACCTGGTGGACCTGGGATGCGCGGCTCACCTCCGAGTTGCTGCTGCTGTTCTTGTACCTGGGCGTGCTGGGCCTGTATCACGCCGTGGAAGACCGCCGCCAGGCGATGCGCGCCGCCGGCTTGCTCGCACTGGTGGGCCTGGTGAATCTGCCCATCGTGCATTACTCGGTGGTGTGGTGGAACACGCTGCACCAGGGGTCCACCGTGCGCCTGCTCGGCCCCTCCAAGATGAGCGCAGACATGCTGTGGCCGCTGCTGACCATGATGCTGGCCACCAAGTGCTATTACGTTGCGAGCCTGTTCGGCCGCGTGCGTGTGGAATTGCTGGCACTGGAAAGCGGCAAGGACTGGGTCCGCCGCATCGTATTGACCGAGCGCACCGCATGAGCACCTTTCTGGCGATGGGCGGCTACGGCCAGTACGTGTGGACCGCCTACGCATTGTTCGTGCTGGCGCTGCTGGCCGATCTTGCAGCGCCCTGGCTGCGCCGCCGCCGGCTGCCGCGCGAACTGCGCGGCCAGTTGCAGCGGCAGGCACCGTGGCGTGTACGCGATCAACCGGCACCGGCACTGGACCGCGAAGCGCCATGAACGCCACGCGCAAACAACGTCTGTGGCTGGTGATCGGCGTACTGGCCGCCGCCGCGCTGGCCGTCACGCTCATCGTGTTCGCCTTGCAGCGGAACATGAGCTACCTGTTCACCCCAAGCCAGGTCCGCGCGGGGGAAGCCGCCGGCTACCAGCAATTCCGGCTCGGCGGCATGGTCAAGGCCGGCTCGATCCAGCGTGCCGGTGATTCGCTGAAGGTCAGCTTCATCGTCATCGATAAAAACGCAGCGACCCAGGTGGAGTACACCGGCATTCTTCCGGACCTGTTTCGCGATAACCAGTCGGTCATCGCCAACGGGCGCATGCAGGGCGGGCGCTTTGTCGCCAACGAAGTGCTGGCCAAGCACGACGAGACCTACATGCCGAAAGAGCTGAAGGATGCGATGGCGCAGGGCCACCTTGGCAAGCCAGTTCCCGCCACCGTCGCACCGCTGACCGCGCCGCGTTGATGCGCTTGCGGTCATTGCCACGCACGTCGATGACGTCCTCTTTCCGTTTCACCTTGCGATCCGCCCATGACGCCTGAACTCGGCCAGATCGCACTGATCCTGGCACTGCTGTTATCGCTCGCCCAGGGCGTACTGCCCTTGATCGGTGCGTGGCGCGGCAACACCGCGTTGATGGGGATCGCGCGGCCTGCAGCAGTGGGCCAGGCGGTGTTCGTGTGGATGGCGTTCGGCCTGCTCGCCTGGTCGTTGTTGTCGCTGGATTTTTCGGTGGCCTACGTCGCCGCCAACGCCAACATCGCCCTGCCCTGGTACTACCGCGTTGCGGCGGTGTGGGGCGCCCACGAAGGCTCGCTGTTGTTGTGGATCGCCATCCTGGCCACCTGGACGGTGCTGCTGGCCGCCTTCAGCCGGCACCTGCCGCAGCGCTTCGCCGCCCGCGTGCTGGCGGTCTTGGGGCTGATCTCGCTGGGCTTTCTGGCCTTCATACTGCTGACGTCCAATCCGTTCGGGCGGCTGTCGCCGATTCCGCTGGATGGCAACGAACTCAATCCGGTGTTGCAGGACCCGGGCATGACCTTCCACCCGCCAGTGCTGTACACCGGCTATGTCGGGTTTTCGGTGGCATTCGCATTCGCAGTGGCGGCATTGATCGGCGGCGACCTCGAACAGGCCTGGGTACGCTGGGCTCGGCCGTGGACCAATGTGGCCTGGGCCTGCCTCACCGCCGGCATCGTCGCCGGCAGCTGGTGGGCCTATGCGGAACTGGGCTGGGGCGGCTGGTGGTTCTGGGACCCGGTGGAAAACGCCAGTTTCATGCCATGGCTGGTCGGCACCGCGTTGATCCACTCCCAGGCGGTCACCGAAAAACGCGGCAGCCTGCGCGCGTGGACCATCCTGCTGTCGATCCTGGCGTTTTCGCTGTCGTTGCTGGGCACCTTCCTGGTGCGCTCGGGCGTGCTGACCTCGGTGCACGCGTTTGCGGCCGATCCGCGCCGCGGCCTGTACATCCTCATTTTTCTGGTTGCCGTCGTCGGCGGCTCGTTGCTGTTGTATGCACTGCGTGCGCCCAAGATCGCCAGCGGCAAACCGTTTGCCGCTGCCTCGCGCGAAACCGGCATTCTCATCGGCAACCTGCTGCTCACCGTGGCCGCGGCCATGGTCTTGCTGGGCACCTTGTTTCCGCTGATCGCCGACGCGTTTGCGCTGGGCAAGGTGTCGGTGGGGCCGCCCTATTTCGGCCTGCTGTTTCCGTTGTTGATGTTGCCGGTGGTGCTGTTGCTGCCGTTCGGCCCGTACCTGCGCTGGGGCAAGGCCGAAGCCGCACCGTTGAAAGCGCTCGGCACGCGTGCCGGCATTGCCGCGATCGCCTGCGCCCTGGTCGGCAGTGTGTTTGCCGATGGCCAGGCCAAGGCGATGGCCGGCATGGGTGTGGCCGCATGGGTGGCCGCGGGCACCGCGCTGTACGTGGTCAAACGCTGGCGCGACATGCCGCGCGGGCGGCGCTTTCCGGCGGAAATGGCCGGCATGCTGATCGCGCATGCGGGCGTGGCGGCGTTCGTTGCCGGCGTGCTGGTCTCCGAAAGCCTGTCGGTGGAACGCGATGTGCGGCTGTCGCCCGGCCAGAGCGCGCAGATCGCCGGCTACAACTTCCGCTTCGATGGCGTGCAGCTGGTGGATGGGCCGAACTGGAAGGCCGAACAAGGCAGCGTGCAGGTCAGCCGCGACGGCCAGGTGGTCGCGCAACTGCATCCGCAAAAACGCCTGTACAGCAGCGAGCGGATCCAGACCGAATCGGCGATCGATCCCGGCATCGCCCGCGACCTGTATGTGGCGCTGGGCGAGCCACTGGACGATGAGCACATCGAACACGACTGGACGCTGCGCCTTTACTACAAACCCTTCATTCGCTGGATCTGGGCCGGTGGCCTGCTGATGATGCTGGGCGGCTTCGTCAGCGCCTGCGCACGCCGCTTGCGTGCGCCGGCGACTGCACACACCTCGGTCGCCTCTCCGGCGCAACCAGCGCGCGTCATCGCACAGGAATCGCGCCCGTGAATCGTTTGCTGCCCTTGCTGGGCTTCGTGTTGCTGGCGGCGCTGTTCGGCGTCGGCATCCTGCGGACGATGCAGCACAGTCCGCGTGATGTGCCCTCGCCGTTGATCGGCAAGCCGGCACCAGCGTTTTCGTTGCCGCGGCTGGATCAGCCCGAACAGCGCGTGAGCCGCGATCAATTGCTGGGCAACCCCTACGTGCTGAATGTGTTCGGCAGCTGGTGCGCCGAATGCGTGCATGAGCATCCGGTGTTGATGGCCCAGGCCAGCCGGCTCGGCGTGCCGCTGATCGGCTACAACTACAAGGATGTTCCGGCCGATGCCACCGCCTGGCTCGCGCGACTCGGCAACCCGTATGCAGTGGTGATCGCCGATGAAGCCGGCCAGACCGCCATCGACTTCGGCGTCTACGGCGCACCGGAGACGTTCCTGATCGATGCGCAGGGCGTGATCCGCTACAAACACATCGGCGTGCTGACCCCCGATGCGATCAACGACGAGCTGCTGCCGGCCATCGCATCGCTTCCCAAGGCCGCGCCGTGATGGCGTCGGCGCGCTACACACGCCTGTGGCATTGGCGCTGGCAGTGGCGCACGCAAGGCCGCCGTGTGCGCCTGCTGCTGGTGTTGCTGCTTGGCGTGCTGCTGGCGCCCTCGCTGGCGGCGCAGGCCGTGGACCCGCTGCCGTTCAAGAACCGCAGCGATGAAGCGCGCTACCAGCGCTTGACGGCGCAACTGCGTTGCCTGGTCTGCCAGAACGAAAACCTGGCCGATTCCAACGCCAGCCTGGCGCGCGATTTGCGTCATCAGGTGTTCGCGCAACTGCAGGCCGGCAGGAGCGATGCGCAGATCAAGCAGTACATGGTCGATCGCTATTCGGATTTCGTGCTCTACGACCCGCCAGTCAAACGCGGCACCTGGCTGCTGTGGTTCGGGCCGGCGCTGATGTTGCTTGCTGGTGCGGGCGTGGTCATCCACACCGTGCGCAAACGTGCGCGCGCCGGCACGCCGGTGGCGCCGCACGCGGAGGAAGAATGGTGATGGCAGGTTTTTATGTCGCAAGCGCCGTGCTGGTGGCGCTGGCCTTGCTGCTGTTGCTGGCACCATTGCTGCGCCGCCCCACCGGCAGCGGTCATGCGCGTGACCGCTTGGCAATCCTGCTGGCGCTGGGCCTGCCGCTGGCCACGGCCGGGTTGTACCGGCTGGTGGGCGCGCCGGAGGCGATCGTCACGCATGTGGATGCAGCGCAGCCAGCACACGTGGCCCCGCTGCCACCATCCGCAGTTGCAGGGCAGGCGCGAGCGGCAAACGCCATCGCCGACGCGCAGGAGCTGGCGTTGGATCGCTTCATGCAGCAGGCCAAGACGTTCGAGCAGAACGACCGCCCCGCCGAGGCGCGCGAGGCATATGCACAAGTGCTCAGAATCGCTCCCGATATCAGCGCCGCCATTGTGGGCTGGGTCGCGGCGGATATGGCCACGCACGACGATTTCGCCATCGACGCCGCATCGCGCGCACGCCTGCAGCAGGTGATCGCACGCGAGCCGGACAACCAGCGTGGACTCTGGTTGTTGGGCATCAGCGATTTTCAACAGCAGGACTTCGCCGCGGCCACGGCGCACTGGCGGCATCTGCACGGTTTGCTGGAAACCGGATCGCCGATGCAGAAAGCGGTGGCAGACAAGATCGCGGTGGCCGAATCGATGGCCAGCGCACGGCAATCTGCGCGTGGGACGCGCTGAACAGTGGCAACCCCGCGTGATGCGGTCTGATTGGCGATGGCTGCAATGCAGTGCAATTGCACAGCGCGTGCAAACTGCCAAGCAGCCGGTTCACGCGATAGACGCGGCACTTGGCGCAAACAATCCGCGTCATCGCATCATGCAATCAAGCGCTACGCATCGTGCCGTGCCGTGCCGTGCCATGCAGTTGCAGGGCACGCACGTCATCGCATTGCCGCGTCTTGCGCCAGCTTGAGTGCATCTGACGAAAAGGCAGGCAATCGCGACACAGGCGAGGTCGGCACGCAAGAGCGAAAGCAACCACTCGTACCCACCGCTTCCATGGATCACCCACGTTCAACGGGCTCGCTACATCGCGTTAGCCGCACTCAGGCCGAAGGCCCCAGCACTTCGTGCAGCTTTCCGCTGAACTCGCCCAGCGTGAATGGCTTGGCGATCATGCTCATGCCTTCGCCGAGAAATTCGCCACGGTCGCGTGCCGTTTCCGCGTAGCCGGTCATGAAGATCACCGGCAGATCGCGCCGCGACTGCCGCGCGATCTCGGCCAACTGGCGCCCGTTGAGGCCCGGCAGGCCGACATCGGTGACCAGCAGGTCGATCCGCCGTGGCGAGGCAAGAATCGGCAGCGCCGCGTCCGCGTCGGCCACCACGTCGGCCTGGTAACCCAGCTCGCTGAGCAGTTCGGTGACCAGCAGCCGCACCTGCTCGTCGTCTTCCACCACCAGCACCTGCTGGCCCTGCCCTGCCAGCACCGCATCGCTCTGCGTCTGCGGCACTGCGGTTTGCGCCGCAACCCCGGCGGGCAGATACAGGCTGACCGTGGTGCCCGCGCCCGGCTGCGACTCCACCCAGACCTGGCCGTTGGACTGCTGTATGAAGCCGTAGATCATCGACATGCCCAGGCCGGTGCCCTGGCCGATCGGCTTGGTGGTGTAGAACGGCTCGAACACGCGTTCAAGCACGTCGGCGGGCATGCCGGTCCCGGTATCTGCGACCGACACCACCACGTAACGCCCCGGCGCCAAGGCAATGCCACGGCCGAGTTCCAGCGGCTGATCTTCCACCTGCAGCTGCCGGGTTGCGATACGCAGCTGCCCGCCGTCGGGCATGGCATCGCGGGCGTTGATGGCCAGATTGATCAGTGCGCTTTCCAGCTGATTTTCGTCAACGTATGCCTGCGGCAGTTCCGCACACAGATCGATCTCCAGACGCACCGATTCGCCCAACGTGCGCGCCAGCAACTCCTGCAACGACGCCACCAGATCGTTCAACTGCAGATCCCGCGCCTGTAGCGACTGACGCCGCGAGAATGCCAGCAGGCGCTGGGTGAGCGCAGCTGCGCGCAATGCCGAGGCGGAGGCCACATCCAGAAAGCGGCCCAGCCCTTCGGTGCGCCCCTGGTCGATGCGCAGCCGCGCCAGATCCAGCGCAGACAAGATGCCGGTGAGCATGTTGTTGAAATCGTGTGCGATGCCACCGGTAAGCTGGCCTACCGCTTCCATCTTCTGCGCCTGGCGCAGCGCCGCTTCGCTGGATTCGCGCGCCAGCATCTGCTGTTGCAACTCGGCGGTCCGCTCGGCCACCTTGACCTCCAGCAGGTTGGCCTGTTGCTGGATCGATTCCAGCGCCAGCGCACGTGTGGTCACATCGGTGGCGAACACATGGAATCCATCCACCTTGCCGTCCGCATCAAAGCGCGGCATGTAGCGGATTTCCGCATCGCGGCGGCGGCCATCGGCATGCGGCCAGCTGGTTTCAATGGTCAACGTCTGACCGGCCAACGCGGCCTCGATCCAGGCGCGGCGTTCTTGAACCACCGCAGGCCCGACCACATCCGCCAACGGCCGCCCGATCACGTTGGAAGGCGGCACACCAATCCAGTCTTCGTAAGAACGATTGGCAAAGCGGTACACCAAGTTCTTGTCGATGAAAGCGATCAGCACCGGCAGCGCATCGGTCACCCGGCGCAGTTCGGCCTCGCTCTGCGCCAGCGCGGTGCGGCTTTCGGCCAACTGCGCCAGCTGGTCGCGGATGACGAACTGCTTCTGCCGTGCGCGCAACGCGGTGGAGATGGCGCTCAGCAACGAGGCCGAGCTCAGCGGCCGCTCCAACTCGATGACGTTGGTCATCTCGGCCGGCAGACGCACCTGCCGGCGGTTGTGCGCACCCCGCGGCGTGCGCAACAACACGAACGGAATGTCCGACCAGGCCTGCTGGCCTTGCAGGATGTGCGACAACGCATGCAGGTCGCCGCGGATCGCTTCTTCGGTCAGGACCACCACGCCGGAACCATCGTGCAGGTCGCCCGCCAGCGCGTCCAGCGTGGCATGGACCCGGCGCGCTAGCCCGCGTTCGCCAACGATGCCGGCAATGCTCTGCGCATCGCGTCCGAACGGCGCGATGATATGAACGATGGAGCCGTCCGCGTCACAGATAGTCAACGGGACGATCCAGCAACGGGCCGTCGTCTCCGACAAACTGCGGCGTACCGGTCAACACGCCGTGGAATTTCTCCAGCGGCTCACTCAGTTGAAGGCCGCTGCTGCCGATGCGCAGTTCGCGAATCGCATCTTCATGCGCGCCGCTGCGATTCTTGATCACCGACAAGGCCTTGCGAATGCGTCCTTTCGCCTCGAAAAAGCGCAGCAAGACGACGGTGTCGGCCATGTAGGAGACATTGAGGGTGCTACTGGTCGCCATGCTGCCGACCAGCCCCTGCTGCGGGTTGATCAGGAACGTGGTCACCCCGCTCTGGTTGAGATACGACAACAGCTCGTGCATCTGCAACATCAGCTGCTTTTCCTGCGGCATCGACGCCAGATACCCGTTGAGGCTGTCGATCACCAGGATGCGGCACGCGCGCTCCTCCACGCTGCCGCGTACCGTCCAGGCAAACTCGCCCGGCGTGACTTCGGCCGGATCCATCTGGTGCAACTCCAGCAGACCCGCGTCCATATATTTGCGCAGATCCATGTCCAGGCCTTCGGCACGCTTCAACAAGGTGCCGGTGCGCTCGTCGAACTCCAGCACGCAGCAATGCTCGCCGCGCTCGCACGCGGCAACCACGAACTGCAATGCCAGATTGGTCTTGCCCGAGCCGGCTGGCCCTGTCACTAGCGTGCTGGTACCGCGCAACGGGCCGCCATGCAGCAATGCATCGATGCGCTCCACTCCGCTGCCTACCGGTTCGCCGACAAATGGCAGGTGGTGGTCGGAGGCGATCAAACGCGGATAGATGCGCATACCGCCGGTGACGATGGCCAGATCGTGATAGCCGGCGATGAAATCTACGCCACGCAATTTCTGCACCTGCATCCGGCGCCGCGCCGCACCGAACTCCAGCGTCATGCGCTCCAGCGAAATCACCCCATGGCACAGGCTGTGCAGATGCGCATCGCGCTCGCCGTGCTCGCCGGTCAGATCGTCCACCAGGAACACCGTGATGTTGCGCGGCGCGAAATACTGCTTGAGCGCCAGCACCTGGCGCCGATAGCGCAGCGAATCCTGCGCAAGCAGGCGCAACTCGGACAACGAATCGAACACCACCCGCGTCGGTTTGACCCGATCCACTTCGGCCTGGATGAGCTTGATGGTGCCATCCAGCTCCATCTCCCATGGATGCAGGATGGATTGCTGCCGCCGTTCGCCCAAGAACGCCTCGGCGGATGCCAGCTCAAAAATATGCAGGGACTCCAACGACCAATGATGCGAAGCGGCCACTTCGGTGAGCTCGTCGATGGTTTCAGACAAGGTCACATACAGGCAGCTGTCGCCCTTGGCCGCACCATCCAACAGAAACTGAAGCGCCAAAGTCGTTTTGCCGGCACCGGGCTGGCCTTCGAGCAGGTACAAGCGGTTGGCGGGCAGCCCACCTCGCACGATAGTGTCGAGCCCGGTACTGCCAGTAGTGATGCGGTTTGCGATCATCTGCGTCACGTTCTTCATGGAACTGAATTTAACACGCGGACAGTATGACCCGGTGGGAGCGACTGAACTGATCAGTTTGCTTTACTTGACGCAAGGCACGTCATGGCTGTTGCGGGTATCGCAAATCACCAGAATTGCCGTGTTTTTACGATGATTCCCAAGCCTAGTGCATGACCAGGGCTGCAGCGGTGCACGCATCGTGTTGCACTGTCCCACACTGCCGTCACGCGGGTGCGCCTACCGTGCAGGGCGAAGCATCGCAGCATTGCGATCGCTCGAGGACCGTAGTGGCTTACGCATTACCCAACGCACGCATCCTGTTGGTCGAAGACGACGACGCAATCCGCGAAATGGCTGCAGACATTCTTGGCGACGAGGGCTACCACGTGGTGGCCTCTGCCGACGCCGAACACGCGCTGACGCAACTCACCAGGGCATGTCCGTTCGATCTGCTGTTATCGGACATCTGCCTGCCTGGCATGAACGGGCGCGACCTTGCCGATCAGGCGCGCATGCTCTACCCGGCGCTGCCCATCGTCTTCATGACTGGCTACGCGGGCGAAATCGCCAAACGTGCCGACTTTCTGGATACCGGCATGCGTCTTTTGACCAAGCCATTTTCCTTGCGCGATCTGCTGGGCATCGTACAGACGGCGCTCTAGGCAGACGCAACCGCGTCTGCACTCCGCATCTGTCCAGCGACTTGCACGGGCATACGCATGTCTCAAGCAATGAATGTCGGTGCAGCCAGCCACTCTCAGCTGGCACCCGCAACGCTTAGTGGGCGCGACGCTCCAGCAACTGCGCCACCCGCCGCTCCAGCTCGATGGCCTGGAATGGCTTGGTCAACACCTCCATGCCATCGTCGAGCTGGCCCGCGCCCACTGCGGCACTGGCCGCATAGCCGGTGACGAACAGCACCGGCAATGCAGGACGCGATTGCCGCCCGGCATCGGCAACCTGACGCCCGTTGAGGCCGCCGGTCAGGCCGACGTCGGTCACCAGCACATCGATGTGCTCTTGCGAGCGCAAGCGCTCCACCGCCGCACTGCCCTCGGCGGTTTCGATCACGCGGTATCCGGCTTCGGTGAGTACTTCGGAAATCAACACACGAATCGCGGTTTCGTCCTCCACCAACAACACGGTGCGACTGTGCGCCGCGTTGCGCTGCAGCGG
This sequence comes from Xanthomonas citri pv. citri, assembly GCF_000961215.1. Lineage (NCBI taxonomy): Bacteria > Pseudomonadati > Pseudomonadota > Gammaproteobacteria > Lysobacterales > Lysobacteraceae > Xanthomonas > Xanthomonas citri. The sequence continues at coordinate 1,916,675 of NZ_CP008998.1, read as the reverse complement.
CGCATCGGCAGGTGCCATGTCGTCCTGCGCCAGCACGCCGGTGAAACGCGGCAGGTACAAGGCCATTGTGGTGCCTACGCCCACTTCCGAATCGATGCGCACATGCCCGCCGGACTGGCGGGTGAACCCATAGATCATCGACAGGCCCAACCCGGTGCCCTGGCCGATGGGCTTGGTGGTGAAAAACGGTTCGAACACCCTGGCCATGACCTCGGCCGTCATGCCGGTCCCGGTGTCCTGCACGCTCAGGCACACGTAATCGCCAGGTGGCAGCTCCAGCTGCTGCGCGGCAGCGGCATCCAGCGCGCGGTTGTGCAGACTGATGGTGAGCTGCCCACCATCGGGCATGGCGTCGCGCGCGTTGATACACAGATTGAGCAGCGCATTTTCCAGCTGCGGCGCGTCCACCAGCACCTGCCATGCTTGGTCCGCCGGACGCAGCTGCAGCGCGATCGACGGCCCCAGCGTGCGCGCAATGATGTCGTGCATGCCACGCACCAGCGCTTCCACATCCAGTGCGGTGGGCGCCAGCGTCTGCCGGCGCGAAAACGCCAGCAGCCGCTGGGTCAGTGCGGTGGCGCGCGCCGCGCTGGACTGTGCCATTTCCACATAGCGCTCCAGCCGGTCGTATTTGCCCTGCTCGATGCGCGTCTGCAGCAGTTCCAGGCCAACACTGATGGCGGTGAGCAGATTGTTGAAGTCGTGCGCCAGCCCGCCGGTCAGCTGCCCCACCGCCTCCATCTTCTGGCTTTGACGCAGCTTCTCTTCGGCAAGCAACAACGCCGCGCTGCGTTCGCGCACGCGCTCTTCCAGCGTCTCGGTAAGTTGACGCAGCTGCTCTTCGGCCACGCGTTTGTCGGTGATGTCGGCAGAGGTGCCGAACCATTCGGCGATCTGCTCGCGCTCATCGAGCAACGGAATCGCGCGCATCAAGGTCCAACCCACATGCCCATCTGCGCCCAGCACCCGGTATTCCACATCCACACCAGACTTGGTGGCAGTCGCCTGCGCAAGCGCTTGCGCCAACCGCGCGCGGTCGTCCGGGTGCACCATCGTCTGCCAGTCGGGCGTGGCCGACACCGCGTCGCTCAGCACGCCGTCGCCCACCAGTTGGCGCAATTCGCGCCAGTGGGCACTGGCGGAAAAAATCGACTGCGACGACGCGCGCACCAGTGCGTCCAGGCGCCGCTCGCTCTTTTGCAGCGCCTCGCTGGCCAGCCGCTCGGCGGTGCGATCGCGCAACACCTTGACGAACCCGATCGCCTCGCCGGTTTCTTCGCGCAACACCATCAGCGAGCCGTTGGCCCAGAACCGCTCGCCGGATTTGCGCACGTGCCAGCGCTCGTCCATGCCGCTGCCGCTTTCCAGCGCTGCCGCCGCTTCGATCAAGAGTTGCCGCTGTTCGACGTCTTCCGGAGTAAAGGTGCGCTGCAGCGTTTGCCCGAGCATCTCGGCCTCGCTCCAGCCCAGAATGCGCCGGGCACCCTCGTTCCACGACGTCACCCGCCCGTGCATATCGGTGGCGATGATGGCGTAGTCCATCACGCTGTCCAGGATCTGCCGGTTGCGCACTTCGGCCTCGCGCACCGCGCGTTCCAGGCTGATGCGGTCGGTGATGTCCAGACCCTGCACGAAGATGCCGGAGATGGTGCCGTCGGCGCCTGCGATCGGCTGATAGACCAGATCCAGCAAGCGTCGCTCGGTGGGACCACCCGGCACCGCTTGCACGATGTACGGCAGCGCATTGGCCGAAAACGCGCGCCCGGACTGGTACACCTCGTCCAGGCGACGCACATGCCCCTGCTCCACCGCATCCGGCAGCGCCTCGGCCAACGGCCGCCCGATCACATCGCGGTGGCCGATCAGACGCGAATAACACGGGTTGGCGAACTCCACCCGATGCTGCGGCCCGCTCAGGAACGCCATGAACATCGGCGCCTGCTCGAACAGGCGGATCAGGCGCTCGTGTTCGTCGGCCAGCCGCGCCTGCGCCAGCTTGCGCGCGGTGACTTCATTGGTGACACAGAACGCGCCGCCCACCCGGCCATCGTCCAGGTAGATCGGCGAGAACGAGAACGTCCACCAGGTCTGCTCCGGCACGCCGTAACGGTTCATGCCGATGGGCACTTCCTCAAAGCGCGATGCCTGGCCGACGAATGCCGCCTCGATCGGCTCGCGCACCGCCTCCCAGGCATCGGCCCACAGCACGCGCAGCGGCGCGCCCAGCGCCTGCGCCTGGCGCGGCCCCAGGATCGGCGTGTAGGCGTCGTTGTAGAAAAAGGTCAGCGCATCGCCCCACACCAGATACATGCTTTCGGGCGAACCCAGCATCAGATCGACCGCGTTGCGCAATGGCGATGGCCACTGTGCGGTGGGTCCCAGCGGGCTCGCCGCCCAGGGGTGGTTGCGCACCGCCTGCGCCATGACGCTGTTGCCGTGCGGAAATTCCGCATTCATAGACGGCGTACCCGCTGTGCGTCCACACGCAGGTCGCCGCTACGGCACGCGCCGCGCACGACCGCGAGGTCGCCTGCCGTGAGCTTCTCCATCACCCATCCGTGCATCATGTCCAACCGTTGAAAAGACCAGGTCGCCGCAGGCGCACGACTCGTCGGCAAGACCAAGCGGCGCGCGGTCGCCCATCATCTGGCCTATGGCAGGTGGCGTCCAGCCACACCCGTCTGCGGCGACTGAACCAGGCAGCTTCCCCGCCTGCGTTTGCGGCTGCACGCAGCCTACGCCACGGCCGGTACGGCCGTTGGCCTGCGCGCATGGGGCCGTGCCGTCTTCGGCAGCACAGCAGCGCGATATCGCCTTGACAGCCAAGCCACCAGGCTTGCGCACGTTGCCACGCGGCGCCGACCGCCATGCCGCACTGCAGGAGACGTAACATTGCCCGATGGCCCCCAGGGCAACGCACGGTCGTCCAAATGCTTGATCAGAATGAACTCATCCATCCGCAGGCTGCGGTCGCGCCAGGGTACCTGGCCAACCATGCGGCGCGGGTCTTCAACCGTCTGGTCGACGCCCAGCTGCGGCCGCACGGCGTGTCGCTGGCGCTGATCGGCCCGATCATGCTGCTGTCCTGGAAAGGCCCGATGCTGCAACGCGACCTGGTCATCGCCTCGGCCGTGAAGCAGCCGGCCATGGTGGCGCTGCTGGACAAGCTGGAGGGACTGAAGCTCATCAAGCGCACCCCGACCCCGCAGGATCGCCGCGCCGCGCTGGTGGCGCTCACCGCCCGCGGGCGCAAGATTGCCGAGCTCGGTGGGCGTGCGCTGCTGGGTATGAACGCAGTGGCGCTGGAAGGCTTTTCCACCGACGAGGTGCAGCAGACCGTCGCGTTGATGCACCGGCTGATCGCGAACATGGAGCGTCACGGGCAAGACGTGTAATATCATGCCTGATATTTCCTGCCCACGGTGACTGCAATGCCGCGTCGCATCCTCATCACCGGCGCCAGCATCGCCGGCAACACTGCCGCCTGGACACTCGCCCATCGCGGCTTCGATGTCACCGTGGCGGAACGCGCCACCCGGTTTCGCGATGGCGGCCAGAACATCGATGTCCGTGGTGTCGGCCGTGAGGTGCTGCAACGCATGGGCCTGGAACGTGCCGCGCTGGCCCAGGGAACCGGCGAAGAAGGCACCGCCTGGATCGACGCGCACGGCCAGGCCGTCGCCACCTTCAAGACCGAAGACGTCGATGGCGATGGCCCTACCGCCGAACTGGAGATCTTGCGCGGCGATCTGGCCCGCCTGCTCTACGATGCCGCGCGCAGCCATGTGGCATATCGCTTCGGCGACCGCATCGCCAGCATCGAAGACGCTGCCGGCAGCGATGCCGCAACCGTTACCTTCGAAAGCGGATGCAGCGAACGCTTCGACGCAGTGATCGTCGCCGAAGGCGTGGGCTCTTCGACGCGCGAACAGGTTTTCCCCGGGGAAAACGATCCGCGCTGGATGGATCTGACCATCGCCTATTTCACCATCCCGCGCAGCGCCGACGACGACCGGCTGTGGCGCTGGTACCACACCACCGGCGGGCGCAGCATCTCGTTGCGACCCGACCGGCACGGCACCACGCGCGCCATGCTCTCGCTGCAGAAACCGCCCGAGGGCGAACAGGACTGGAGCGTCGACGCCCAGAAGGCCTACCTGCACGAGCGCTTTGCCGACGCCGGTTGGCAAGCGGCCCGCGTACTCGATGGCATGCACGGCACCGACGATTTCTACTTCGATGCCCTACGCCAGGTGCGTATGCAACGCTGGCACAGCGGCCGCACCGTGCTCACCGGCGATGCGGCCTGGTGCGCGACGCCATTGGCCGGGATCGGCGCCACCCTGGCAGTGACCGGCGCGTATGTGCTGGCCAACGAGATCGCCCAGGCGGACACACTGGACGCGGCCTTCGCGGCCTACGCCACCGCCATGCGTCCGATGGTCGAGCAGGCCCAGGGCGTGCCGAAGATCGGCCCACGCCTGATGAACCCGCATAGCCGGCTCGGCATCCATCTGCTGCATGGCGCCCTCAAACTCGCCAGCCAGCCAAGCGTGCAGAACCTCGCTGCGAAGTGGATGACGCCTGCGATCAAGGCGCCGGATCTCTCGCGTTATCCCTAAAAGCGCCGTTGACAGTCGCCGGTGCGCCGTGCGCGGCAGCGCTGCCGCTGCGAGCGAGGAGATCGCTCGGCACGCAGTGGACAGCCCCACCAGCACCTGAACCGGCAGACGCTACGGCTTCAGTTCCAAAGCTAGAGGTCGCTAACGAACATGTCGAGACACCACTAGAGCGGCGGCCGTTGCGCTGGCTCCTGCAGTGTCGCGCGCGCCTTCGTCTCCCTGCAGTTGCCGGGACTCCCCCGCTCTTCCGCCAGTCGGAACACCGATCGAACCCCTATGCATTTCTTCCCGAATCTGCGCATTGGACAGCGCCTGGCCCTGGGCTTTCTCGCGATCATCGTCTTGATGGTGATCCTGACCGTGGTCGGCATCCAACGCGTTCGCAGCATCGACCAGCAGCTCACTGCCATCAATGAAGTCAACAGCGTCAAGCAGCGCTACGCGATCAACTTCCGCGGCAGTGTCCACGACCGCGCCATCGCGCTGCGCGATGTCGTGCTCATGGACGACCCCGCGAACCGCCACGCCGCCGAACAATCGATCGACAAGCTCGCTGCCGATTACGCACGCTCTGCGCAACCGCTCGACGACATGATCGCCAGCTCGACCGATGCGGAAGAGAAAGACATTCTCCAGCAGATCAAGACCATCGAGCAGCGCACCCTGCCGCTGATCGCGCAAGTGCGCGCGTTCCGCGATGCGGCCGACAAGGCGCAGGCACAACAGCACCTGCTGCAGCAAGCGCGCCCGGCCTTCATTGCCTGGCTGGCCAGCATCAACGCCTTCATCGATCTGCAGGAAGCCAAGAACCGCCAAGCCGCCAGGCAGGCCGTTGCCACCGCGCGCGGCTTTGCGATGCTGATGGTGATGTCCACCGTGGTCGCCCTGCTGCTGGGCGCCGCCATCGCGTTCCTGCTCACGCGCAGTGTGGTGCTGCCGCTACGCCAGTCGCTGCGCCTGGCCCAGCGCATCAACGACGGCGACCTGCGCAGCCAGGACGCAGCGACCGGCAACGACGAATCCGGGCAACTGCTGCGCGCCATGCAGCAGATGCAGCGGCGCCTGCAGGAAGTGATCTCCGCGCAACGCAGCATGGCTGCGCGCCACGACGCCGGCGAGATCAGCTACCGCACCGACGCACGGCGTTTCCCCGGCGAATATGGCGACATGGTGCAAGACACCAACGCGCTCGTGCACGCCCACGTGCAGACCCAATTGCGCATGACCGAGGTCATGGGCAGCTACGCGGTTGGCGATCTTGCCCAGGACATCGAGCAGTATCCCGGCGAAAAATCCGCCATCACTGCCACCATGCAGCAGGTCAAGCGCAACCTGCAGGCGATCAACGCGCAGATCCAGGAACTGACCCAGGCCGCCTGCGCAGGCGACTTCGCGCTACGCGGCCAGCCGGAGAAGTTCGAGCACGACTTCCGCCTGATGGTGGAAAACCTCAACACCATGATGGCCACCTCCGATACCAACCTGGCCAACTTCTCCGGGCTGCTGCGCGCGATCGCCGATGGCGACCTGACCGTGCGCATGTCCGGCAATTTCCACGGCGTGTTCGCCTCCATGCGCGACGACGCCAACAGCACCGTGCACCGCCTCACCGACATCGTCACCCGCATCCAGACAACCTCCAACAGCATCGGCTTCGCCGCAGAAGATATCGCCAGCGGCAATCAGGAGCTGGCGCAGCGCAGCGAACAACAAGCCGCCAGCCTCGAAGAAACCGCCGCCTCGATGGAAGAGCTGACCTCCACCGTCAAGCAGAATGCCGAGCACGCCGCCCGCGCCAACCAGCTCGCACGCGGCGCCGCCGCGATCGCCACGGAAGGCCGCGACGTGGTCGGCCAGGTCATCGAACAGATGTCCGGCATCGAAGCCGCTTCCAGGCGCATCGCCGACATCATTTCGGTCATCGACGGCATCGCCTTCCAGACCAATATCCTGGCCCTCAACGCCGCGGTGGAGGCCGCACGCGCAGGCGAACAAGGCCGCGGCTTCGCCGTTGTCGCATCGGAAGTGCGCACGCTCTCGCACCGCTCCTCGGATGCAGCAAAAGAAATCAAGCGGCTCATCGACGACTCCGTACAACGCGTCGCCGACGGCTCCACACTCGTGCACAAGGCCGGCACCACCATGGGCGAAGTCGTCACCAGCGTCCAACACGTCACCGACATCATGGCCCACATCTCCGCCGCCTCGAACGAACAAGCCGGCGGTATCGAACAGGTCAATCACACCATCGCGCAGATGGACGAGACCACCCAACACAACGTGCGCCTGGTCGAAGCCGCCAGCACCGCCGCGCATGCGTTGGAGCAGCATTCCACGCAACTCACCCGCGCAGTGGACGTCTTCAAGGTCAACGCAACGGTGCTGTGAGCCCGCGCGATCGCGTTCGATAGACAAGCGACGGTCGCGGCGATCGTCTGGGCCTCGACTTACCGCAGGCGCCTACTCGGCGGAAAACAGACCAACCTGCCGCGGCGGATAGATCAGATCGCGCCCAACCGGGCGCGCATCGGCATTCAACTGATGCGGCTGCACCGCGGTCTCGCCAAGAATGTGCAGCACCTGCCACCGGCGGTGCAGCAACAGATCCGCAATCAAGCGGCGATGGCACTGCCACCAGAGCGCTTCGGCGCACATCAGGGCCGTACGCCGCTCCCGTGCCATGGCCGTCGCTTGCTCCAGCCCGGCGCCGAAGTCGGCGCTGGTCATATGGTCGGCATAGCCCTGAAACGCCGCGTTGCGCCACGCGCCATTGGGCGATCCGGGTTGCGCCTTGCGACGTCCGCCCAGCGCGGGCAGCCACAGATAGCGCACCGACGCCGCGTCCAATGCCTGCGCCATCGTGTCGCTGGCAAACCAAGGGTAGCGACGCGAGCCTGGAAAGCGCCGCACATCCACCAATGCCTCAATCCGATGCGCGCCCAACAGCGCAACGAATGCCTCCCAGGTCCTGGTGGAATGACCGATCGTCCAGAGTATCCCGGCCGCATCGCCAGCGGCCTGCAGCGCAGGTGCGTCGGCGTTGATCGAGGGGGAAGTGTCATGCATCGCAGCAATAGCTAAGCGGAGTGGCAATACAGCACTATCACTGCCGGCGCCCACAGCAAGTGATGGACAGGGGCTTATGCCCAGACGCGGATCTGGCTCATCTGCGTTTTAAGCGCGTGCAGCTCCCGTAGCAAGGTGAGCGCTGCTCGCTCCGGATCGTCCTGAAAGCGATAGCAGCGATGCAGGTGCCGGCAGCGCGACCACCTGCACTGCACGGTCGAGCGCGCCGCTGAGTGATCCGTGCGCTGACACATTGATCGTCAGACGACCATCGCACCGAGTATGGGACAGCGGATGGGACGAGCGGTGTGCGCGGCGGAACGTCACGGCACCTCTGCGATTTGCAACGACGTATGGCGGAGAGAGTGGGATTCGAACCCACGGAAGGTTTGACCCTTCGCCGGTTTTCAAGACCGGTGCCTTAAACCGCTCGGCCATCTCTCCGATGCTGCTGCGCGTGACCGCCGAAGGCGTCGGATGCCACGCGGGCGACCCGCCTCGCGCGGGTGGCCTGGCTGTGGCCGCACGAACATCCTGTGCGGCCCGCTCTCCCAGGATCGCTCCCGGGCGCGCATTCTCGCATGCCCGGGCGCGTTTTGCTCAGTGGCACCGCCGCCGCTGGCCGGCGCAGCGGGCTGCACCACGCATGCCGCTCGGCTGCTACACGGTGTGGTCGGCCGACGGCGTCTAAGCACGCAACCCGCCGGACATCTGAAGCGAACTGACTGCTGAACAGCAAGGGGACTGCCAGACAACATGCCGGCCAGCCTCGGCCGTCAACCTAGGCCTTGGCCAGCTTCGTCACGGACGCTTAGCCCGCTTCGGCCACCACCAGGCGCGGCGCCGTGCCGGTGGCACGCTTGAGCTTTTCCGCCAGTTCGGCGCAATTGCCGCCGCAATCCAGGCGCGAGCGTTCGATTTCCTGGGGCAGGTGTTCGGCCAGGAAGTCGATGAACACCCGCACCGCCGGCAGCAGGCCGCGACGCGAGGCGAACACGGCATGGCAGATGCCCTGCGGCAGCGACCAGTGCGGCAACACCACTTCCAGCTCGCCGCTCCGCACCGCTTCGGCGCATACGGTTTCCGGCAGCATGGTGATGCCGAAGCCGTCGCGCGCCATCGACTGCAGCAGCGGGAAGTCGAAGCCGGCCAGCCGTGGCTGCAGATCGACGCGGCGCATTTCGCCGTTCGGGCCGTGCAGCTCCCAGCGCTGATGCGCTTCGTCTTCGCTGGTGCTCATGGTGGTGTGGTTGGCCAGCTCGCTGGGGTCCTTGGGACGCCCGGCGCGATCCAGATATTTGGGACTGGCAACCAGCAGTTCCTGCACCTGGCCGAAGCTGCGCATCACCAGGCTGCCGTCGTCGTCCAGGCGCGAGCGCACACGCAGCGCAATGTCGTAACCCTCGTTGATGACATCCACGCGGCGATTGCTGATATTGAGCTGCAGCCGCACCTTGGGATACTTGGCCAGGAATTCCGGCAACAACTTGGGCAACTGGATCTGCGCAAGCGAAACAGGAACGCTCACACGTACCAGACCGCGCGGCTCGGCGCTGAGACGATCCACCACCTCGCGCGCGGCCTGGGCCTCGGCAAGCATGGTTTGCGCGTGCCGGTGCACGCTGGTGCCGACGTCGGTCACCGCGAAACGGCGCGTGGAGCGCTGCAACAGGCGCACGCCCAGGTCGGTCTCGAGCTGGCTGATGCGGCGGCTCAGGCGCGATTTGGGGATGCCCAGCGCACGCTCGGCAGCGGCAAAGCCGCCGTGATCCACCACCATCGCGAAATAATACAGGTCATTCAGGTCGTGCATGGCGCATGTATCCATGGATAGAACGATAAGTGATATTTAATCACCTTTATTCCGACAGAGCAACGACCTAGGCTGCACACCTCCGCGGCGATGCCGCTTGCCACAGGTCACCGTCATGAAACTGCTGCACCTCGATTCCAGCGCGCTCGGCGCCAATTCCATCAGCCGCGAGCTCAGTGCCGCCGTCGTGGAGCAGCAGCGCCGGCTCCATCCCGAGGTGGACGTGTCGTATCGCGACCTCGACCGCGACCCGATTCCGCATCTGACCGCGCAAACGCTGGCGCAGACCGATCCGGCAGAGGCCGCGGCCGCCGAAGCGGTGATGCAGCAGTTCCTGCAGGCCGATGTCATCGTGATTGGCGCACCGATGTACAACTTCGCCATCCCTTCCACGCTCAAGGCCTGGATCGATCGCATTGCAGTCGCCGGGCGCACCTTCCAGTACACCGCCAATGGTCCGGAAGGCCTGGCCGGCGGCAAGCGCGTCATCATTGCCAGCGCGCGTGGTGGCCTGTATGCCGATCCCACGAACGATTTTCAGGAGCCGTATCTGCGCCAGGTATTGGGCTTCCTGGGCGTCGACGACATCAGCTTCGTGCGCGCAGAAGGCGTGGCGTATTCGCCGCAGCATCGCGCCGATGCGCTGGCCTCGGCGCTGGCCGGGCTGTCTGAAGAAGAGGCTGCTGCTGGCGCGTAAGCGTGCGGCGTGATGCGTCGACGCATCGAAAGATCGTCATGACGGCGACATGCCGTAAACGAAAAACGGGACCAGCGCTGGTCCCGTTTTTTTTCGTCAATCTCCACTAGCAAAGGAGCTCGCGCTCAAACGCCTCAAACGATGTGCGCCAGACAACGCAGACTGCACTCCACACTCGCAGTTGTCGGCTACCAAAGCGTCGCGAGCACGCGTTTGGTGAGCGCGGGTCTAGCCGGGCAACCGCAGTGCCCGAACGCGACATGCGCACCGAACACCGCCCACGCCGCCTGCTGATGGGCGCCGCCTTCCTGTTAGCGGCGCTCAGCCGATACGCTCGATCCCGCCCATGTACGGACGCAGCACCTGCGGTACATCGATCGAGCCATCGGCATTCTGGTAGTTCTCCATGACCGCGATCATCGCGCGACCCACGGCAGTGCCCGAGCCGTTGAGCGTGTGCAGCAACTCCGGCTTGCCGCTGACCGGGTTGCGCCAGCGCGCCTGCATGCGCCGCGCCTGGAAATCGCCGCAATTGGAGCAGGACGAAATTTCGCGATAGGTGTTCTGCGACGGCAACCACACCTCCAGATCGTAGGTCTTGATCGCGGAAAACCCCATGTCGCCGGTGCACAGCAACACCTTGCGATACGGCAGACCGAGTTGTTCCAGCACCACTTCGGCGCAGCGCGTCATGCGCTGATGCTCGGCATCGCTGTCTTCCGGCGCACAGGCGGTCACCAGCTCCACCTTTTCGAACTGGTGCTGGCGGATCATGCCGCGCGTATCGCGGCCACCACTGCCGGCTTCGGCGCGGAAACACATCGAATGGGCGGTCATGCGCAATGGCAGACGCTCGGCGTCGACGATCTCCTCGCGCACGATATTGGTCAGCGGCACTTCGGAGGTGGGGATCAGATAACGGCGCGACTCGCCCACTTCGGTCTGAAACAAATCGTCTTCGAATTTCGGCAGCTGACCGGTGCCGCGCATCGAATCGGCATTGACCAGCAGCGGCACGTTGGTTTCTTCGTAACCGTGTTCGCCCACATGCAGGTCCAGCATGAACTGCGCCAGCGCACGGTGCAGACGCGCGACCGGACCACGCAGCACGGTGAACCGCGCACCCGACAATTTGGCTGCCGTTTCGCCATCCAGCCAGCCGTGCGGCGCACCGAGTTCCACATGGTCCTTGACGGCGAAATCGAACTGACGCGGCGTACCCCAACGCGATTGCTCGAGGTTCTCGCTCTCGTCCTTGCCAAGCGGCACACCCTCGGCCGGCAGATTGGGCAGGCCAAGCGCGATGCCTTCGAGCTTGGCGCGAATCGCATCCAGCGCGTCTTCGGACGCCTTGAGCTCATCGCCGAACCCGGCCACTTCGGCCATCAGCGCGGCCACGTCTTCGCCCTTGGCCTTGGCCTGCCCGATCGCCTTGGATTTGGAATTGCGCTGGCTCTGCAGTTCCTGCGTGCGCACCTGGATACGCTTGCGCTCGCTCTCCAGCGACTCCAGTTCCGCAGTGTCCAGGGAGAAACCGCGCGTGCTGCGCAGGCGCTCGGCAAGGTCGGCAGGGTGTTGGCGAAGCAGGGCCGGATCTAGCATCGGAATATGTGCGTCAGTGGAATAGCGCGAGATTATCGCCTGTTCCGCCACCTGCTGCGATCGATTCACTACGGCTATGCCAGAATTGCGACGATTCTTCAGGTGAGTCCTATGCCCGCGCCCCGTCCCGCGTCCGATCGCCCTATCGTTCTGCGTCTGCCCCGCCACACGCTGAAAATCGCCGGCATCGCCTTCGCTGCCGGCCTGCTGTTGTTCCTGCTGGTCTGGGCCACCGGCCGCAAGGACGACTTCTATAAGGCCTCGCCGGCGCAGCCGACCGCAGGCGCGCAGACCGACGACACCATCGCGCCGCTGCCGGCGCCGTTGCCCGCCCAGGACGGTGCCAGCGACATGCCGCAGGCCAAGCCGCCAGCCGAAACCCCCACCCTGGTGGACACCGCACCACCGGCCCCACCCGCTCCGACGCCGCTGCCGGAAAATGCGGTGCCAGGTGCCGCTGGCAGCGCCGTGCCGGTCAACCCGCCGGTGGCTGGCGGAGATCGCCCGGTACCGATCCAGGGCCAGATGCCGCCGCCCCGCTACCCGCCCGCTGCGCTGCGTCGCGGCGATGCCGGCGATGTGGTGGTGCGGGTCGACGTGGATGCCGCCGGCAATCCCGGTGGCGTGACCCTGGTGCAGCGCAGCGGCTCGCGCGATCTGGACCGTGCGGCCATGGAAGCGGTGCGGCACTGGCGCTTCCACCCGGCGCAGCGCAATGGTCAGCCGGTCGCTGGCAGCATGGACATCCCATTCGAGTTCAAGCCGGCGCAGTAAGCGCAGCTAACCCTTCGCAGCTGATCCTTGTCACTGCGTTGCGCGTATCCAGGCCTGAGGTGGCAGGCTCTGTGAACGCCCCGCAGCCGGAAGCGCCATGTTGTTTAACCGCGCCGCAATGTCAGCTTGACTAAGCTGAACATCCGGCAAGCTCTAGCGCTTCCTCTACCGGCTGCCTTAGCTCTCCCTCAGGTATCGCCAACCAGACTGGTCCCGTCATCCCCAGATGCGCAGGAGGCCGGCCATGTCCGTCACTTCGAATCCTTCATCCACTCATCCATCGTCGTTGCCGCGACACGGCCGGCGCCCCCAAGAGCGGCAGCAGAACGTGGCGAGCGACGGCGCGTCGCCCTGGATGTGGGCAACGTTGGTGGCGCTGCTCGTCGTGGTGCCCAGCTGGTGGTGGGCACGCCACAGCGATGAGTCATTCGCTCCCGATACGCGGCCGCTGCCGGTGGAAAGTCGGCAGATCCTGCCAACGACCGATGGCCCGCGCGCGATGACGATGGTGGCGCACCAGCCTGCTCGCCCAGCGATCAGCAGCGTAGAAGCCAAGCCGCTCCCGGGCAACGCAATGCCGAGCTACCCCGCCGCCGTGGCGCGTGCCGGCATCCAGGGCAGCCGCACCGCACGTCTGCAACTGGATGTACAGGGCCGGGTGAGCGATGTGACCATCGTCGAGCGGAGCGGGAGTGACGACCCGCGGCTGGATGCAGCGGTGATGGAGAGCTTGCATCGGTGGCGCTTCGAGCCCGCCACGCGCGACGGCCACGCAGTGGTGAGCAGCGTGCAGGTGCCGGTGGAATTCACCGCGCAGCGGTGAGGACTTGCTCAGCGCTGCGGCTTTTTGCCCTCAACGTTTGCCCTCAACGGTAGAGATGTCGCGGGCGTCGTTTGACTCCTGACTCGCTGGCAGACCCTGCCAAGCCACTCGGCGGAGAACAGACGCGTTACCGATGCCCGGCAGTTTCCAGCCCGAATCCGACGTCCTGTGCCAGGGTGTCGAAGCCCGGGAACGAGGTCGCCACATTCGCCACGTCGTTCACCTGCACCTGTCCCATGGATAGCTGGCCGGCAATGGCGAACGCCATGGCAATGCGATGGTCGCCATGACTTTCGATCACGCCGCTGCCGATGCTGCCGCCATGGATGGTCGCCCCATCCGGCGTTTCGTCGACCTGTATGCCAAGCGTGCGCAGGCCGGTGGCCATCGCCGCCAGGCGATCGGACTCCTTGACGCGCAATTCGGCGGCGCCGGTCACCACGGTCTGCCCGCTCGCTGCAGCGGCAGCCACGAACAAGGCCGGGAATTCGTCGATCATGTCCGGCACCAGCGCCTCGGGAATCTGCGCACCGCGCAATGGCGCGTAACGCACGTGCAGATCGGCGACCGGCTCACCGCCGTGTTCGGCATGGTTTTCTTCGCCAATATCTGCGCCCATCAGGCGCAACGCGGCCAGCAGCCCGGTGCGGCGCGGATTCAATCCGACCGCGCGCAGCACCACTTCCGAGCCGGGAACGACGCTGGCCGCGACGATGAAGAATGCAGCCGACGAAAAATCCGCAGGTACCGCGATATCGGTCGCGCGCAGACGCTGTCCACCGCGCAGACGGGCCTTGCCAGGCGAAAAATCGATCTCCACGCCGAACGCCGACAGCATGCGCTCGGTGTAGTCGCGGGTGGGATGCGGCTCGGTCACCGAAGTCTCGCCCTGCGCATAGAGACCGGCCAGCAGCACCGCAGACTTGACCTGCGCGCTGGCAACCGGCGAGACGAAATCGATGCCGTGCAGCGCCTGCCCACCGCGTACGTGCAGTGGCGGCGTGCCGTCGTCCTGCGTCTCGATCCGCGCGCCCATCTGCGCCAGCGGGCCGGTCACGCGCCGCATCGGCCGCTTGGATAACGACGCATCGCCCACCAATACGCTGTCGAAGCGCTGCGCAGCCAACAGGCCGGCCAGCAGACGCATCCCGGTGCCGGCATTGCCGCAATCCAGCACCTCGGTTGGCGGCTGCAGACCATCTACACCCACACCGTGCACGATGCGCTGCGACGCCGACGGCGTTTCGATGCGCACGCCCAGCTTGGCGAAAATGGCGGCGGTAGAGCGCGTGTCCTCGCCTTCAAGAAACCCATCGATCTGCGAAACGCCGTCGGCGAGCGCGGCGAACATGACCGCGCGGTGCGAAACCGACTTGTCGCCAGGAATGGCCAGGCTGCCCTGCAGTGCGGTGCCGCGTCGGGCAATCCAGTGGTGCGTGCTGCTGCTCATGCATGTGATCCGATGGCTGCGGCATCGCCAACGCCGACGATGCGCTTGAAGAAGGGTGCGGCGTCGCCGTCGATACAAGGTTGCGGCGCGCCGGCATGGATTGTCGTATCGAGCCTCAATGCTCAGGGAATGGCCACCGGATACGAACCCAGCACCTTGATCTGTGCCGAGTGCGCTTTCAGTTCGGCCAGCGCCTGCTTCATCGCATCGTCTTCGACATGGCCGATCAGATCGATGAAGAAGCCGTATTCCCACTTGGCCTGATGCGAGGGCCGCGATTCGATGCGGTTCATGCTGATGCCGTGGCGTGCGAATGGGCTGAGCACGTCGAACAACGCACCCGGCTTGTCGTGGATGAACACCAGCACCGACGTGCGGTCGTGCCCGGACGAAGGAAAGATCTGCCGCCCGATCACCAAGAAGCGCGTGGTGTTGTCGTCGTCGTCCTCGATCGACTTCATGATGACTTTCTTCAAGCCATACACATGCGCTGCGCTTTCGCCGCCGATGGCCGCGGCATCTTCAGCATTGCGTGCGCGGCGTGCGCCTTCGGCGTTGCTGGACACTGCGATCTTTTCCACCTTGGGCAAATGCGAGCGCAACCAACCCGCGGTCTGCGCGA
Organism: Xanthomonas citri pv. citri; assembly: GCF_000961215.1. NCBI lineage: Bacteria > Pseudomonadati > Pseudomonadota > Gammaproteobacteria > Lysobacterales > Lysobacteraceae > Xanthomonas > Xanthomonas citri. Next base: position 1,901,206 of record NZ_CP008998.1, on the reverse strand, counting down.
ACGACTGCGAATGCGCGTAGATGCGTTCGATATCTTCCAGCCGGCCGTTGCGCGAGAGCAGATATTGATGCACTCGCAGCTCGACTTCGCCGCAGATTTTCAGGTTGGAGGTCAGGAACATGTCCAGGGTGACCTGGATGGTGCCCTGCCCCGAATTTTCCACCGGCACCACGCCGAAGTCGGCATTGCCTGCCTCCACTTCCTGGAACACTTCTTCGATGGTCGCCATCGGCAAGCCCACCGCCGAGCGGCCGAAATGCTTGAGCACCGCCTGCTGGCTGAAGGTGCCTTCCGGGCCGAGATAACCGATCTTCAGCGGCTCCTGCTGGGCCAGGCACGCCGACATGATTTCGCGGTAGACGTGCACCAGCACTTCGTCGCTGAGCGGGCCTTCGTTGCGGTCCACCACCATGCGCAGCACCTGCGCCTCGCGCTCGGGGCGGTAGTAATCCACCGCCGCCGCAAGCTTGCCCTTGGCCTTGCCGACCTGATGCGCGAAGTTGGCGCGCTCGGCAATCAGCGCCTGGATATTGCGGTCGATCTCGTCGATCTTGGCACGCACATCGGCCAGCACCGGCGCGGCGGTCTTGATCGCGGCCTTTTCAGCCGGCGTGTTTGCAGGCTTGCCGGCTGAAGCACTCGTCGCTGTCTTGGTCGGCTTTTTGTTGCCGCCTGTGGCGGCCGTGGGCTTGTTGGACTTGGGGGCCATTGCTGGGCATTCCTAAAATGGCGGCGCATGTGCGCTGGCAGCGCATGCGCCTGCGCGGCAGACGCCGCAGGTAGATGAAGACTCAGCCGTGACGCTGCTGGAAGTCGTGCATGAACGCGGCCAGCGCTTGCGCGCCCGCCACCGGCATCGCGTTGTACAGCGACGCCCGAATGCCACCGACTGCCTTGTGACCCTTCAACGCGAGCAGCCCGGCTGCCTTGGATTCGCTGACGAACAGCGCATCCAGCCGCTCGTCCGGCAGAAAGAACGGGATGTTCATGCGCGAACGCACTGCCGGTTTGATCAGGTTGCGATAGAAGCCGCCGGAACCATCGATGGCGCCGTACACCAGCGCGGCCTTCTCTGCATTGCGGCGCGCAAACTCCTGCACTCCGCCCTGCTCCAGCATCCACTTCACGGTCAGCCCGAGCAGATACCAGTTCCAGGTCGGCGGGGTGTTGAGCATCGAATCGCGCGCGACCTGCGAGGCGTAATTGAAGATGTCCGCACGCGGTTGCCCGGCACGTTCCAGCAGATCGCGCCGCACGATCACCACCGAAATGCCGACCGGACCAAGATTCTTCTGTGCGCCGGCGTAGATCAGGCCGTAGCGCGAAATATCCAGCGGCTCGGAGGCGATCGACGAACTGAAGTCGGCAAACAACGGCAGCGTGCCCACGTCCGGCGTGTCGCGAAATTCGACGCCATGGATGGTTTCGTTGGCGGTGATGTGCACGTAGGCCGAATGCGGCGACAAGGTCCAGCTGGCCGCAGCGGGAATGTCGACGAAGCCATCGGCCTGCGCGTCGGCGGCGATGCGCGCATCCACATATGTGGCCGCCTGCTTGATCGCGGTCTTGCCCCAATGCCCGGTGATCACGTAGTCGGCCGCCTGGCCGGGCGCGGCGAAATTCAGCGGCAGCAGCGCCTGGATGGTGGTGGCGCCACCGGCGGTGAACAGCACCGCATAGTCGTCGGGAATCGACAACAAACTGCGCAGATCGGCTTCGGCGGCAGCGGCCACCGCCATGAAATCGGCGCTGCGGTGGCTGATTTCCACGATCGAGGCGCCAACGCCGTTCCACTCCACCATCTCTGCCTGCGCCTGGCGCAGGACCGATTCCGGCAATGTCGCGGGGCCGGCACTGAAATTGAACGCGCGTGTCATGGCATACCTTGTCGAGCTAGCCTTCTAGTATGCCGCAGCGCATCGGGCTTGGCAGCGGACAAAAAAGTTGCAGCTGCATCCTTTTGACTGAGCCTGACGTAACGTAGCGATGCGCCAAGGCGAACTTGTGTCCTGGTTCGTTACTCTTACCGCTGCAGCCACTGCCGGAGCCTGCCATGTCGTTTCGCGATGCTTTGAACTTGCCGTCCAGCGAGATCACCGACGAGTCCGTTTACCGCGACCGTCGCCGGCTGCTGCAGTTATTGGCGCTGACCCCGGCGCTGGGCGTGGCCGGGTGCGCCGAGGCCGACCCGCCTCCGCCGCCCAAGACCGTGGTGACGCCGGCGCAGGCGCGCAGCGGGTTCCGCACGGCAGAGGAACTGACCCGGCTGGAAGACGTCACCAGCTACAACAACTTCTACGAGTTCGGCACCGACAAGACCGATCCGTCCAAGGCGGCCAAGACCTTGAAGCTGTCGCCTTGGACGGTGAAGGTGGGCGGCGAATGCGAGAAGCCCGGCAGCCTGTCGCTGGACGAACTGCTCAAGGGCATCGCGTCGGAAGAACGCATCTACCGGCTGCGGTGCGTGGAAGGCTGGTCGATGGTGATCCCGTGGACGGGCGTGCCGCTGGGCGAGGTACTCAAGCGCTTCGCGCCGACCTCCAAGGCGAAGTACGTGGCATTCACCACCCTGGCCGACCCGCAACAGATGCCGGGCGTGCGCTACCGTTCGATCAACTGGCCATATCGCGAAGGCTTGCGCATCGACGAGGCGATGCATCCGCTGACCCTGCTGGCCACCGGCCTGTACGGCAAGCCGCTGCCGCAGCAGAACGGCGCGCCGCTGCGGCTGGTGGTGCCGTGGAAGTACGGCTTCAAGAGCATCAAATCGATCGTGGAAATCCGTTTCGTCGAAAAAATGCCCGAGACCGCCTGGCACGATCTGCAACCTTCCGAATACGGCTTCTTTTCCAACGTCAATCCAGCGGTGGACCACCCGCGCTGGAGCCAGAAGACCGAACGCCGCATCGCCGGCACCGCCAGCAAGCTGTTTGCCGAACGCATCGCGACAAAGCCCTTCAACGGGTATGCCGATCAGGTCGCTTCGTTGTATGCGGGCATGGATCTGAAGAAGTGGTTCTAGGCAACACACACTCTGACATCGACCCGGCGTAGGAGCGCACCCGGGCGCGACTGGCTTTATCGGTCATGCCAGTCGCGCCCGGGTGCGCTCCTACGCTTCAGCATCGTTTCCTTTTTCGAGTTCGCATGGCCAAGACATCCACGTCCGTGATCGCTGCCAAGACGCTGGTGCATGCCGCGGCGCTGGCGCCGATCGCCCTGCTCGGCTGGCAATTCTGGCAGGTGTGGCAAAGCGGCAGCGATGCGCTGGGCGCCGACCCGGTGGCCGAGATCGAACATCGCACCGGGCTGTGGGCGCTGCGTCTGTTGCTGATCACGCTGGCGATCACGCCGTTGCGCCAACTCACCGGGCAGGCAGTGGTGATCCGCTTCCGCCGCATGCTGGGCCTGTACGCGTTCTTCTACGCCACCGTGCACCTGGCGGCTTACCTCACGCTGGACCTGCGCGGCTTCTGGACGCAGATTTTCGAGGAGATCCTCAAACGCCCCTACATCACGGTGGGGTTTGCGGCGTGGTTGTTGCTGATGCCGCTGGCGATCACCTCTACCCAGGGGTGGATGCGTCGGCTCAAGCGCAACTGGGGCCGCCTGCACATGTTGATCTACCCGATCGGCCTGCTGGCAGTGCTGCATTTCTGGTGGCTGGTGAAATCCGATATCCGCGAGCCGGCCTTGTACGCCGGCATTCTTGCGGTGTTGCTGGGCTGGCGCGTCTGGAAAAAACTCAGCGCGCGCCAAACCACAGCAAGGCGCTCAACGCCGCCGCCAGCAACGCCGCGCTGAGCAGCAACCAGGGCCAGCGTGCCACCTTCACCGGTGCGCGCGTCGGCTCTGCAACGGCGCTCGGCGGCGGCAGGGGTTCGGTATCGGGCAGATCCCAGGTGGTGCTGTGGTGCGTCCGCGGCACTTCCACCACGAAGCGGTGGCGCGCATCGAAGACGACCTGATCGCCCGCCTGCAGCCAGCCGTCGCGCACCTGGACGCCATTGATCCAGCTCCCCTCTTCCGAACCCAGATCGCGGATCAGCACACGGTCGCCGTGCCGTTCCAGGCGCGCATGCTGCGCCGCGAATGCCGGGTCGTCGATGACGATATCGGCGGCGGCATCGCTGCCGACCAGACGCGCGCGATCCAGGGTGAAACTGCGACCGTGATGACGCCCGCCGATGCCGCGCAACAGCAGGCAGACCTCGCCGAGGCTGGCCGTGTCGTCTTGGGTATCGTTGGCCGGCGCACTGGACGGGGCACTGCGCAACAGCATTTCCACGCCATCGGCATAGATCGCATCGCCCGCACGCAGCAGCGCCATGCGGCGCACCGGGCGCCCATTGACGTGGATACCGCGGATTCCGTTGGCGACCTGCAGCCACAGGCCGCGTTGGTCCAGGCAGAACTGCGCCAACAGCAATGCGCCCTGCGCATCGCCGACCACCCGCACGCTGCCGGAGGCATGACGGACGATCCGGTGGACGCCGGGCTTGAGGGAATGATCCGGCTGCTGCCGGTGGGTGAAGTGAACTTGCAGGTCGCGCACCCGCCGCAGCCTAGCAGGTTTGCCCCCATGCGCGGCCATCCAGGAGTGATCGGAGCGTGCTGGCGCGCTGCCGTCGGCTGAGCAGGCGCCGCGGCGGCAGCTCGCAGACCCGCATGTCTGACATCGACAGCGACGCCACGCGTGGCCGCACTTGGAGCCTGGCCCGCGCATGCGCACAATGCGCCCTCACTTTTCGCCTGACCCATCGCACCCATGTCCAACATCGATATCCGCCACGACCATTCCTTGACGCCGGCCCAGGCCCGCGCGGCCATCGACGAGGCGGCGCGCAAGCTGACCGATCGCTACGGCGTCGCCTCGCATTGGGAAGGCGACACCTTGCGTATCGCACGTGCCGGCGTGGACGGGGCGATCGCGCTGCTGCCGCAGCAAGTGCACGTCACCGCCGAGCTCGGCTTTTTGCTATCGGCCGTCCAGCCGATGGTGGAATCGGAAATCCGGCGCCTGCTGGCCGAAAAACTCGCCTGATCGTGCCGTTGGCGCTGCGCTGCTTCAGCCTCAAGTCACCTGCTCGGGCGCGTGCGGGTAGATGCTTCCAGTCCGCCTGATCGGGCACTGCTTCACCTGCCCGATGCAGGGTCGGCACTAGGGTGACCGCAATGTCACGTTGGCAACCTACAGGAGCATCGCATGACGACCGGATACGATCACAACGGTAACCGCGGCAACGCGGCCCAGGGCTTCCAGGCGCAGGCGGAACAGATCTCGCGCCGGCTTGGCGAATCGGCTCAGACCGTGTGGCTTGCTGGCCTGGGCGCGCTCGGGCGCGTGCAGAACGAAGGCAGCAAGCTGTTCGACTCGCTGGTACGCGAAGGCGCCGCCTATGAACGCACCGGTCAGCGCAGGGCGGCCGAGAGCGTGGATGAGTTGCGCGAAGAGGTGGAAACCCAGTTCGAGCAGGCCCGCGATACTGCGGTGCGCGGCTGGGACAAACTGGGCAAGGCCTTCGACGAACGCGTGAAGGGTGTCCTGCGCACGCTCAACATTCCCGAGCAGGAAGAATTGGAAAACCTGCGGCGCGAGGTCGAGTCGCTGAAGGCCCAGGTCCGCGCAAATACGGCGGCCACCAAGCGCGCCAACCGCACCGCCAACCAGGCGGCGCAGGCTGCCAGCGAGACGACCGGTGCTGGCGGCGCGGGCGCCGGGGCGGCATCGTCGTCCAGCAATCCCGGTGCGTTCGACCCGGAATAAGCGCAACGGTGAAAGCAACCACGCTGTCATGGGACGGCGCGGTTGTCGCCCGGGACGGTGAGAAAATCATCGCAGGTGCAGGTGCAGGTGCAGGTGCAGGTGCTGGTGCTGGTGCTGGTGCTGGTGCTGGTGCTGGTGCTGGTGCTGGTGCTGGTGCTGGTGTGCAGACTACGCTTCGAGATGCGTGCCGGCGTGGTCGCCCCCAGCCACCCCAAGCAGTGTCGCCGGCTGCGCCACCTGACCTGGTGCGGGCAATTGCCCTGCGTGGTGCGCTTGTTGAAGCGGCAGCCCGGCATTGGCGATGGTTCGACGTGAAGCCAGGAGGCGAGTCAGATCCGCATAGCCTTTGGAATCAGGACCTTAGCGCTTCGACACAGCCCTACCTCCCGATGTTGCAAAGCAACATGATTTTTCAGACAATCGGGGACGACCCGCCAGTCCTGCGTTACGAAGTCCGTTTGCTCCCCTCCCCTCACGGCTTCGGACTGGCGGGTCTTTCGCTATCTGGATCACGGCTCGCGATATCGCCGCGCACGATCCATTGACGAATCTTTCGCGAAGGATTCTTCTACACGCACGATTCGTTATACGCGCCATTGCTTGATGCTCATGCCTTCCTGGATTCTGGCGCCCTTGGCTGCACTGCTGCTCTGGCTGGCCGTGTCTGCCTATCTTTGGCTGGTGCGACGACGCGCCAATGAAGTGCATGAAGGCGTACGTGCGCTAGCCATCATGCACTGGCGCGATTTTTCCGCCGTGGTGCTGCGCGTTCTGCAGGATCAACGCGGATGGCAGCCCACGCAGTTGCCGCAGGACGGCCTGCCCACTGCCGATTTCATGATGCAGACCGAGCATGGCACCCGGCTGGTGGCCTGCAAGCACGGGCGCGGTTATCGCATCGGCGTGGCGGCAGTGAACGAGCTCGGCGCGATGGCGCGGCTGGCTGGCGCCAACGGCGGCGCGATGGCGCGGCTGGCTGGCGCCAACGGCGGCGTGATGGTGACCGAAGGCCGCATGGAGCGCGAAGGTATCGCCGCCGCGGAGAAACAATCGATCGAAGTCCTGGACGGTGTGCGTCTGTGGCCGCTGCTCAAACCTTATCTGCCTGGCGACGTGGAAGCCGGCGTGGTCGGTGCGGCGCGCCGCCGCGCGATCCGCCACAGCATCATCGCCGGTGCCGCGCTGGCGACGCTGGCAGCCATGGCGGTGCTGGCGCTGCGCCCGCCGGCTCCGACGCCGGCTGCACCGCGCACTGCGGTGTCTTCGCCTGTTCCCGCGCCGGCTCGCGTGATTGCTGCGGCTAGGCCTTCCGCCAGTCCCGCCCAGCCGGGGCCGTCACCCACCGCGGCGGCCCCGGCCGCGGTGGCAGCCGGCGCAGAACCGGATGCGGCCACCATCCAGGGCTATCAGCGCGAGGTCTCCAAGGCGCTGGCGCAGACACCGGGGCTGGTGCGCGGCATCTGGCTGACCCAGGCGACCCTGGTCGTGGACCGGACGGTGGAAGACGGCGCGGCATGGCCGCTGATTTGCCGCGAGCTGGAACGCTACCCCTACCTGCGCACGGTGCGCGTGCAGCTCAACCCGCGCCCGGGCACCGCCGAGCCGGTGCGCTGGCGTCAGTGCAGCACGATCTGATCCTGGGGCGTTGGCGGCTGTCATCGTGCCGCGCGGCTTGGCCTGCTCAGCTGGGCACCTGATCGTGAAGCGCAGTCGCCGCCATCTTGGCGTGCGACTTCAACACGGCCGATAACCGTTCAGCCAACAATCCCCGGCGACTTGAGCGCTGCGGTAGCGTCCGTCGCCTGCCGACATCACCTCAGCGCAGCCCCGGCGCGAACCGCGCCACCAGATCGTACGACCCGCCTAGAAACATCTGGCGCACGTAGGTGACCGGCAGGTCCCCGCGCCAGGTGTGGCGGTCGATCACCAGGCAGGCCGCGCCATCGTCCGCCTGGAGCTGCTCGGCCTGCGCGGCATCGGCACTGGCAGCGCTGATGCGGTGCTCGGCGCGCGTCCATGGCACGTTGCGCAATAACCAGCTGCCCGGCGCCACCTCCGTGAACGGCTGGTCCAATGCGTCGGGCACGGTGGCGATATCGATCACGCGGTGCTCCAGCGCAAACGGGCGGCCGTCGGCCAGGTGCACGCTCTGCAATTCCAGCACCTTGCCGGTGCTGCCCAGCGCACGTTCCTGCGGCACGCGCTGCCGCACGTTGCGCAGCTGCCGCGACAACAAAGAGAACCGGTACGCATGGCCGCGCGTGGTCATTTCCACTTCGATGTCCGGGATCGAAAGCGCCACCTGTTCCAGATGCGGGTGCTGCCGTGCCACGAATGAACCGGTACGGCGGCGGCGTTCGATCATGCCGGCATCGGCCAGCAAGCCGAGCACCTTGTTCACGGTCATGCGCGAGCAGCCGTACTGCGCCATCAACTCATGCTCGGGCGGCACGCGGTGCCCGGGCGGCCAGTCGCCGCTATGGATGCGTTGTTCCAGATCCTGGCGGATGCGCTGATGCAAGGTGCCAGGCACGATGGTGGTGATGGCGTTCAACGCGCGGGTCTCCGGAAAGAGCGGCTATTCAATCGGCATGCCACATGGTCGGCAGCGTGCGCCAGCAGCACGTTGCGACATGCACCATGCACGCTGCATGGACGAGGGCACTGGTGCACCTGCACCGCCGACGCTGCTGCCTCTGCAGCGGCTCCTGGAGCAGCACTGCGCGCGCATCCGTTTGAAGCGGCTCAGGCGCAGCCACTGGCGGTTGCGGCCGGGGCCCGTCATCGGCAGGTGTAAAGCGTACACCACGACTTCTGCGCGCCGTTGGGCATCCACCTGACCACTCTTGCATCGTGCGATGGCCAATGTCACTGGCCCAGCAGGCTGCGCAACACCGCGGCAAACCGTATGGCGATACGGGCGCGGTCGACATGCTGCCCGTTGCGCACCACCCAGCGCCCGCCACGCCAGACGTTGCGCACCGCGGTGCCACGCGCGGCAAACAGCCAGCTGTCCAGCAAGGCGTCGTCGCTGCGCGCCAGCAGGGCCGGATGCGCGGCGTCCAGTTCGATCAGATCGGCCGCTGCGCCGGCACGGATGCCGGTCTGCGCGAGGCCCAGCGCCTGCGCGGCACCCATGCCAGCCTGATCGTAGAGCCAGCGCCCGCTCGAGACAGGCCCCTGCGCCAGGACATTGCGCGCCTGCAGCGTCAGGCGCTGGCCGTACTCGAGCAGGCGCAGTTCTTCGGCTGCATCGATCAGCACATTCGAATCCGAACCCACTCCAAAACGCCCGCCCGCAGCAGCAAAGGCCTGCATCGGGAACACGCCATCGCCCAGGTTCGCTTCGGTGATCGGGCACAGCCCGACCACCGCGCCGCTGGTGACAATCGCCTGCAGTTCGCGTGCATCCACATGCGTGGCGTGCACCAGGCACCAGCGCGCATCCACCGGCGCGTTGGCCAGCAGCCACTGCACCGGGCGCTGCTTGGACCAGGCCAGGCAGGCGTCCACTTCACGCTGTTGCTCGGCGATATGCAGATGAATGGGGCCATCGGTAAGCGGCACCAGCGCTGCCAGTTGCTGCGGAGTGACCGCGCGCAGGCTGTGCGGCGCCAGCCCGAGCACCGCGTCCGGCAGCGCTTTCAGGCTGTGTCTGCAGTCGTCCAGCAAGCGCGCGAAGCCGTCGATGTCGTGGATCAGACGGCGTTGCGCCGGGCTGGGGGCGGCACCACCGAAATCCGAGTGCGCATAGAACACCGGCAACAAGCTGAGCCCGATACCGGTGTTGGCGGCAGCGGCGGCAATGCGCTCGGACATTTCGCCGGCCTGCGCATACCGCGCACCGCTCGCCGCGTGGTGCAGGTAATGGAATTCGCCGACCCGGGTGAAGCCGCTTTCGAGCATTTCCACATAGGCCTGCTCGGCGATCGCCTGCAGGCTGTCCGGGTCGAGCCGGTCGACGAAGCGGTACATCAGCTCGCGCCAGCTCCAGAAGCTGTCGCCGCTGCGCCCACTCACTTCGGTCAACCCCGCCATGCCGCGCTGAAAGGCATGGCTATGCAGGTTGCCCAGGCCTGGCAGCAATACCTCGCAACGCGTGTCGGTGGGGGCAGCAGGCGCATCGACCTGCACCGCGCCGATACGGCCCTGCGCTAGTGCGATCCGCACGCCGCTCGCCCAGCCGTCGGGCAACAATGCCCGGGCGGCCCAGAACACCTGCATCTGTTGGTCTGCCACTGGACACCCTCGATCGCCGAATCTATTGTATATACATATCAGACACCACGAGCCTGCGCCATGCATTGCGACGTTCTGTGGCACAACGCGCAACTGATGACCCTGGATGCGGCCGCTGGCGGCCTGGGCATCGTGGACGATGGCATCGTCGCCTGCCGGCACGGCCATATCGTCTACGCCGGCGCGGCCGCACAGGCGCCCGCACTGCAGCCCGACACTGCGCACGACTGCCAGCGTCGCTGGATCAGCCCCGGCCTGATCGATTGCCACACGCACCTGGTGTACGCCGGCAATCGGGCCAACGAGTTCGAGCAACGCCTGCGCGGCGCCAGCTATGCCGACATCGCCGCAGCCGGCGGCGGCATCGTGGCCACGGTGCGCGCCACCCGCGCCGCCGACGATGCGGCACTGCTGGCCGCCAGCCTGCCGCGCCTGGATGCGATGCTGGCCGAAGGTGTGACCACGCTGGAAATCAAGTCCGGCTACGGGCTCGCGCTGGACGATGAAATCAAGCAGCTGCGCGTGGCGCGCCAGCTCGGCGCGCAGCGCAAGGTGGAAGTGGTGCCGACCTTCTTGGGCGCGCATGCCGTGCCGCCTGGCGAGCAGGCGCAGCCCTACATCGACCAGGTCTGCACGCAGATGATTCCGGCGATCGCCGCACAAGGGCTTGCCGAGGCGGTGGACGTGTTCTGCGAGCATCTGGCGTTCTCGCAGGCGCAGGCCGAACAGGTCTTCATCGCGGCGCAAGCGCATGGTTTGCGCATCAAGATCCACGCCGAACAATTGAGCAACCAGCACGGCGCCGAACTGGCCGCACGCTACGGCGCGTTGTCGGCCGATCACATCGAGTACCTGGACCAGCACGGCGTTGCGGCGATGGCCGCTGCCGGCACGGTGGCAGTGCTGTTGCCAGGCGCGTTCTACTTCACCCGCGATACCCAGCTGCCACCGATCGCCGCGCTGCGCACGGCCGGCGTGCCGCTGGCGCTGGCCACCGACTGCAACCCGGGCACCTCGCCACTGACCAGCCCGCTGCTGGCGATGAACATGGCGGCGACGTTGTTCCGCATGACCGTGGACGAATGCATCGCCGGGTTCACCCGCGAGGCTGCGCGTGCGCTTGGGCGCAGCGAGCGCCTGGGCCAGCTGCGCGCCGGCATGGACTGCGACCTGGCGATCTGGAACATCGATGCGCCGGCCGATCTGGTCTATCGCATGGGCTTCAATCCTCTTCATGCCCGCGTGTGGCGCGGGCATCCGTGCTGAATCCGGAGTCGTCATGAGTGTTTCTATTGTCTTGCAACCCGGCCAGGTCACGCTGGCGCAATGGCGTGCGCTGTATCGCGGTGCCGAAGTCGCGTTGGACGATGCATGTGCTGCTGCGGTGCTGCGCAGCGCGCAAACGGTGGAGGCCATCGTGGCGCGTGGCGAGCCGGTGTATGGCGTCAACACCGGCTTCGGCAAGCTGGCCAGCGTGCGTATCGAGCGCGAGGATCTGCAGGCCCTGCAGCGCAATATCGTGCTCTCGCATGCGGCAGGCGTGGGCGAGCCCACGCCGGTGCCGGTGGTACGGCTGATGATGGCACTCAAGCTCACCAGCCTGGCCCAGGGCGCGTCCGGCGTGCAGCCGGACACGCTGGCACTGCTGGACGCGATGCTGCGCGCCGGCATCACGCCGGTGGTGCCGTGCCAGGGCTCGGTGGGCGCTTCCGGCGATCTGGCACCGCTGTCGCATCTGGCTGCGGCGATGATCGGCGTTGGCGAGGCCTTCGTCGGCGCGCAGCGTCTGCCTGCTGCCGACGCGCTTGCACATGCGCAGCTGCAGCCGCGCGTGCTGGGCGCAAAGGAAGGGTTGGCCCTGCTCAACGGCACCCAGTTTTCCACCGCCTGCGCCCTGGCCGGTCTGTTCGAGATCGAAACCGTCCTGCAGGCCGCGCTGGTCACCGGTGCATTGTCGGTGGAAGCGGCCAAGGGCTCGGATACGCCCTTCGATGCGCGAATCCATGCGCTGCGCGGGCAGCCTGGACAGATCGCCACTGCCGCAGCGCTGCGCGCCCTGATGGCCGATTCGGCCATCCGCGAATCGCATCGGCTTGGCGATGTGCGCGTGCAGGACCCGTACTGCCTGCGCTGCCAGCCGCAGGTGATGGGTGCGGCGCTGGATGTGATGCGTCAGGCCGCGCGCACCCTGGAGATCGAGGCCAATGGCGTGTCCGATAACCCGCTGGTCTTCAGCGATACCGGCGAAGCGCTGTCTGGCGGCAACTTCCACGCCGAGCCGGTCGCCTTTGCCGCGGACATGCTGGCGATGGCGGTCTGCGAAATCGGCTCGATCAGCGAACGCCGCACCGCGATGCTGGTCGACCCGGCGCTGTCCGGCCTGCCCGCCTTTCTCACACCGCGCCCGGGCTTGAACTCCGGCTTCATGATTCCGCAGGTGACGGCCGCCGCGCTGGTGTCGGAAAACAAACAGCGCGCGTATCCGGCCAGTGTCGATTCGATCCCGACCTCGGCCAATCAGGAAGATCACGTCTCGATGGCTGCGCACGGTGCGCGCCGGTTGCTGGCGATGGCCGAGAACGCCGCGCACGTGATCGGCATCGAGCTGCTGGCTGCCGTGCAAGGCTGCGACTTCCATGCGCCACTGCGCTCCAGCACTGCGCTGGAAGCGGCACGTGCCCTGTTGCGCGCACAGGTGCCCACGTTGCAGGACGACCGCTATTTCCATCCGGATATGCTGGCTGCCAGCGCGTTGGTGCGCTCGGGCGCGCTGGCGCAGACAGTGGCGATCCCGTTGCCGGGTGTGGAGCAGGACGTATGAGTGGGCAGCGCTTATGCAGCGAATCGATACCTGCATCGTCACGGTCGCAACTGCGGTCTTTCGCTGTCTCCCCAAGCACACGCACTTGCGATGACGCCGCGCCGTACACGCGACGCATCCGCAACGCACAGCTGCGCAACGCATGCCGCACGCTCGCAGCACGCGTACATGGAGCGCAGCGATGAACGCCCTGCCCGACTGGCTGGAACTGCACCGCGGCGACGCGCCGTTGATCATCAGTTTTCCGCATACCGGCACCGATTTACCGGAGGACGTGGCCGACCAGTTCGTGTCGCCGTGGCTGGCGCGCCGCGATACCGATTGGTGGGTACACCAGCTTTACGACTTCGCACAGTCGCTGGGCGCCACCACGCTGCGGACCGCCATCTCGCGCTCGGTCATCGACGTCAATCGCGACCCGAGCGGGGCTTCGCTGTATCCGGGCCAGAACACCACCGGTCTGTGCCCGCTCACCACCTTCGACAATCAGCCGCTGTATGCAGCTGGTGCGGCACCGGATCAGGCGCAGATCGCGTTGCGTCGCACGCGCTGGTTCGACCCGTACCATGCCGCGCTTGCCGGAGAAATCGCGCGCCTGCGCGCGCGGCACGCGAAGATCGTGGTCTACGACGCGCATTCGATCCGCTCGTTCATCCCGCATCTGTTCGATGGCGAATTGCCGCAATTCAACATCGGCAGCAACGAGGACCGCAGTTGCGACCGACACCTGGTCGATGCGGTGGAGAGCCTGTGCCGCAGCAGCGGCTCCAGCACGGTGCGCAACGGCCGTTTCAAGGGCGGCTGGATCACCCGCCACTACGCGCAGCCCAAGCACGGCGTGCACACCTTGCAGATGGAACTGGCCTGCCGCGGCTACATGCGCGAACCCGACAGCCTCACTCCCGACAACTGGCCAACGCCGTGGCAGCCGGTACACGCCGTCGCGCTGCGCGCGGTACTGCGCCACGTGCTGCAGGCCTGCCTGCACTTCGCCAACGCGCCCTCTTCCGACACCGCGCCGCCTGCGGCCAACCGCTGATTGCAAGGAACCCGGCATGACCCGTCACGATGCAACCCGCGTCATCCGCGCCGCCACCGGCACCACGCTCACCGCCAAGAGCTGGCTCACCGAAGCGCCGCTGCGCATGTTGATGAACAACCTGGACCCGGACGTGGCCGAGCGCCCGCAGGAACTGGTGGTCTACGGCGGTATCGGCCGCGCCGCGCGCGACTGGGAATCCTTCGACGCGATCGTTGCTGCGCTCACGCGTCTGGACGAGGACCACACCTTGCTGGTGCAGTCCGGCAAACCGGTGGGCGTGTTCCGCACCCATGCCGATGCGCCGCGCGTGCTGATCGCCAATTCCAACCTGGTGCCGCGCTGGGCCAACTGGGACCACTTCAACGAACTCGATCAAAAGGGCCTGGCCATGTACGGCCAGATGACCGCCGGCAGCTGGATCTACATCGGCGCGCAAGGCATCGTGCAGGGCACCTACGAAACCTTCGTGGAAATGGGCCGCCAGCACTATGACGGCAACCTGGCCGGCAAGTGGCTGTTCACCGGCGGTCTCGGCGGCATGGGCGGCGCGCAACCGCTTGCGGCGGTGATGGCCGGCGCCTCGTGCCTGGCGGTGGAGTGCCGCCGCTCCAGCATCGACATGCGCCTGCGCACCGGGTATCTCGATACCTGGACCGATTCGCTGGATGAAGCGCTGCGCCTGATCGAAGAGTCGTGCACCGCGAGGAAGCCACTGTCGGTCGGCCTGCTCGGCAATGTCGCCGACGTGCTGGACGAACTGCTGCTGCGCGGGATCAGGCCGGATCTGTTGACCGACCAGACCTCTGCACACGACCCGGTCAACGGCTACCTGCCGCAGGGCTGGAGCGTGGAAGAGTGGGACGCAAAGCGCGTGAGCGCGCCCAAAGAAGTGGAAGCGGCGGCGCGCGATTCGATGGCCAACCACATCCGCGCCATGCTCACCTTCCACGCACTGGGCGTGCCTACCGTGGATTACGGCAACAACCTGCGCCAGATGGCGCTGGAGGCCGGCGTCGACAACGCGTTCGATTTCCCCGGCTTCGTGCCTGCCTACATCCGCCCGCTGTTTTGTCGCGGTATTGGCCCGTTCCGCTGGGTCGCGCTCAGCGGCGACCCGGACGACATCGCCAAGACCGACGCCAAGGTCAAGGAACTCATTCCCGACGATGCGCATCTGCATCGCTGGCTCGACATGGCGGCCGACAAGATCGCCTTCCAGGGCCTGCCCGCGCGCATTTGCTGGGTCGGCCTGGGCGACCGCCACCGGCTGGGCCTGGCCTTCAACGCAATGGTGCGCAGCGGCGAGCTGAAGGCACCGGTGGTGATCGGCCGCGACCATCTGGATTCGGGCAGCGTGGCCTCGCCCAATCGCGAAACCGAAGCGATGGCCGACGGCTCGGACGCGGTCTCCGACTGGCCGCTGCTCAACGCCCTGCTCAATACCGCCAGCGGCGCCACCTGGGTATCGCTGCACCACGGCGGCGGCGTCGGCATGGGCTTCTCGCAACATGCTGGCATGGTGATCGTCTGCGACGGCAGCGAGGCCGCCGACAAGCGCCTGGAACGCGTGCTCTGGAACGACCCGGCCACCGGCGTGATGCGCCACGCCGATGCCGGTTACGCCATTGCAACCGATTGCGCGAAGGCAAAAGGGCTGGATTTGCCGGGCATTCTGCGCTGACCCAGCCGAACAGCGCGCTTGGGGGCACCGCTGCATCGTCCGGGCCGCTCCCGCGCGCAGCCCCCTCTTCGTGCATTCCCTTACCCCGCAGTGGCGCGCTGTCGGGCCTCTTCCGGGTGCCATTCGCCACCTGAGATCCTGTGCGCCGGCAACATGTCGTTGCCGTGTCTGAGCACGACGTCCCGAATCAGGGCACGCGCCAAGGATCAGCCTCAAGTCTGCGCGTTGCAGGCCGACAAGATATGCAACGTTTCGAGGAATCCCCATGGGCATCCTGATCTACCTGGTGCCTGCATTCGCACTCTGGGCGCTGATCGCTACCGGGCTGGCGTTCGTACGTGGCCGCCAGCTGCGTGCCGAATCCGGCGAGCTTGCCAGCACGCAGGACAGCCTTGGCCGCTATCAGGCGGCGCTGTCGCAACTGAAGGCGCGTGCGGCGGCCACCACGCTGGAACTGGAATCGCTGCAGCGTAGCTATGCCGTGCTCAAGCAATCGCTGGAACAGCATGAGCAGAACGCCTCCGAGCAGCAGGCGGCCGCTGCCGGCCAGGTGATTCCCATGGTGTTGGTGCAGCGGCTGGATATCGCCAGCGAGATCGGCACGCTGTTCGCGCATGTGGCGCGCGTGGCACGTAGCCTGCGTCGCTACAGCGCCTACAGCCGCGGCCACAACGCCCCCGAGCCGACCACCGCGCGCTACGACCTGCACTGGCTTGCCGATTGCCTGCACAGTTTCGATCAGATCGGTCACGCACTGGTGCGTGGCAATGTCGCTGCACTGATCACGGCCTGCCAGGATCTGTTGTCGATGTACGAGCATTACCTGAAGGATGGCTCCGGCTACAACAGCCGCGACACCTTCCAGCGCCTGAGCAACGATGTGCCGCTGTCCGAGGCCACCGATGCGATCCGCTCGATCATCGTCAAGGCGACGCTGGCACAGGATGTGCGCGATGCGGTGCAGGACGATGAGGTGGCGGCGAACGTCGGATGATTCGGGATTCGGGATTCGGGATTCGGGATTCGGGAACCGGGAACCGGGAACCGGGATTCGGGATTCGGGATTCGGGAACCGGGAACCGGGAACCGGGAAAGCGTGCGGCGCGATGCGTCATGTGGGCAAGCGCTGGGCGCATCAGCGTTGTCTTGCCGAGGTAGCCGAGCGCTTACCCCGCGATTTTCTTCAGCGAAAAAGCGCACCGCTTGCGGTGCGCTTTTTCATGCTTCAACGTTCCTGAGCCCCTGACGAATGATGCGATCCATCGTTAGCTGTCGGCGGACGACTCGCGCCCGAAATCAAAATGTCTGTCTGCATTGGCACACTCCGATTCCAGACACGGGCCACGTGGCATGGCGCCTACGCAGGCGTTTGCGTGCCGCTTTAGCAGCCGATCTCGCTCGTCTCCGAAATCACTGCGCTTTAAGCGGTAACGCGTAGGCGATCACCGCATCGCCTGCCGGTGTCTCCATGAAGTGGTGCCCGCCGGCCATGATGACCAGATACTCGCGGCCACCGTATTCGTACACCATCGGGTTGGCCTGGCCGCCGGCCGGCAACTTGGCATGCCACAGCTCCTTGCCGGTGGCCAGATCGATCGCGCGGATCAGGTCGTCGGTGGCGGCGGCAATGAAGATCAAACCGCTTGCCGTCACCACCGCGCCACCATTGTTCGGTGTACCGATTTCGATCGGGAGGCCGGAACGGATGCCGAACGGGCCATTGCCACGCGCACTGCCGAAGGGGCGGTCCCACAGGGTCTTGCCACTGGCCAGATCGATGGCGCGGATGCCGCCGTACGGCGGTTCCTTGCACAGCAACTTGGTGAACGGCAGACGCCAGCCGGCATTGACGTTGACTGCATACGGCGTGCCGGTCTGCGGGTCGCCTGCGCCTTCCGCGCCGCCGGCATCGCCACGCACTTCATCGCGCGGTGCCCAGCCCAGCTTGTCGGCCTTGGCGCGCGGCACCAGCAGGTTGTAGTTGGGCATGTCGTTGTAGTTGGCCACGATCACACCGCGGTGCGGATCCACCGCCACGCTGCCCCAATCCGAACCGCCGTTGTAACCGGGGTACTCGATCGAATGCCGGTCCGCTTCCGGCGGCGTGTAAATGCCCTTGTAACTGGCCTTGCGAAACTGGATCCGGCAAACCAGCTGGTCGATCGGAGTCATGCCCCACATGTCGCGCTCGCTCAGGTCCGGCTTGCGCAGCGTGTGATACAGCGAGAACGGCTGCGTCTTGGCACGCATCTGAGGCTCCACGCCACCGCCTGGCACCGTACGCTCTTCCACGCCCACCAGCGGCTTGCCGGTACGCCGATCTAGCACGTACAGCTCGCCCTGCTTGCTCGGCAACAGCACCGCCGGCACGTTGACGCCGTCCTTGGGGAAGTCGATCAGGCTCGGCTGCGAGCCCAGGTCGTAATCCCAGGCATCGATGTGCGTGGTCTGGAAATTCCACACCGGCTTGCCGGTGGTGACATCCAGCGCCACCAGCGAGGTCGCATAACGGTTCTCCTGCGGCGTGCGCGAGCTGCTCCAGTAATCGGCGGTGGAATTGCCCATCGGCAGATACACGTAGCCCAACTGCTCATCGGCTGCGGCGGTGGTCCACATATTGGGCGTGCCGCGCGTCCAGCTCTGGCCCGGCGGCGGTGCGCCGTTCCATTCCGGATGCGTCATGTCCCAGGCCCAGCGCAACTTGCCGGTCACCGCATCGAAACCTTCGATCACACCGGAGGGCTCGTAACGCTTCTGCCCGTCGAGCACCTGATGCCCGGTGACCACCACGCCGCGCACGATGGCCGGCGGCGAATTGATCGACACATAGCCAGGCGGCGTCTCGCCCATACCGACGGTGATATCCACCTGACCGTTGCTGCCGAAATCCGGGCACGGCGTGCCGCTGCGTGCGTCCAGCGCAATCAAGCGCCCGTCGAGCGTGCCTTCGATCACGCGCGTGCGGCATAGCGCTGTCGTTGCTCCAGCATCCGCAACGTCGGCAGCCGCCGGTACTTCGTAATACGAGACGCCACGGCATGCCGCCGTGTACGGGATCGCCTCGTCCTTGACCTTGGGATCGTAGCGCCAGCGCTGCTTGCCGCTGGCGGCATCCAGCGCTATCACCTGGTTGCGCGCAGTGCACAGATACAGGCTGTCGCCCACCTTCAGCGGCGTGGTTTCCGCACCCCAGCGCTTGTTCGGCAAATCGCCGGTGTGGAAAAGCCAGGCTTGCTGCAGCTGCGTCACATTGTCGCGATTGATCTGCTGCAGCGGCGAATAGCGTTGGCCGGCCTGGCTGCGTCCGTACGCGGCCCAATCGCCGTCGGCAGGTGCATTCGCCGGCTGCGCGCCAGACGCCGCAACCGGGGCGGATGTGTCGCGGGTGACCAGGCCCCCGAGCACGCCTGCCGCATGCGCCAGCGCGCCATCGGCTTCAGTCACGCCATGCGGCATGAACGCCAATGCGAACGCCACCACAAATACCACCGCCAGCGCACCGGCCAGGCTGCGCGATACCGTGCGCGACACGGGGCGCTGCAATTTCGGCAATAGCAAGGCGAGCACCAATGCCAGGCCGACAATCAGGCCCAGACGCGGCACCCAGCGCCAGTAATCGCTGCCTGATTCCCACCACGTCCACAGCAACGAAACCGCCACCACGCCGGCAAACCACCAGGCGCCCGCATTGCGGCCACGAAACAGCAGCACGCCGGCAACGAGCATCGCCGCACCGGCCGGTGCGTAATACCAGGAGCCGCCCAACGCAGCCAGCCACACGCCACCGGCAAGCAGCACCGCGCCCAGTAGTGCAATCACGCCTCCCAAGGTCGCCAGCGCCCAATGGCCGCGACCGGCAGGACGATCCAGAATCGTCATCCGTTGTTCCTCTTCGACTCGGCGGCGACGCAACGCCGCCGCACCGCCCACAACCTTCGACCCGTGTCAGTGAAAGAGTCGCGATCTTTGCGGCGAACGCATGAAGACACTGCGTTGCAGATGTCAACGCCCGCCATAAAGCGTGGCGATCCAAAAAACTTCGCGCAATAAAAAACGCCGGTTTTCACCGGCGTTTTTGGTCAACTGCGTCGCGTTAGCGCTGCAATCACGCGTCGGTCGGCGGCGTTTCGCTCACGCTTGCGCTTGCTTCGTCCACTCCCTCATCCACTTCATCCAGCGATGCATCCAGGCGTTCAACCGCCTGCAACTTTTCGCCCTTGGACAAACGGATCAACGTGACGCCCTGCGTGTTACGACCGACGCGCGAGATCTCCGAACCACGCGTGCGCACCAGCGTGCCGCCATCGGAAATCAACAGCACTTCGTCGGTGGCGCCCAGCAGCACCGCACGCACCAGTTTGCCGTTGCGCTCGGTGGTCTGGATACCGATCACGCCCTGGGTGCCACGCCCCTTGCGCGGGTATTCGGTCAGCGGGGTGCGCTTGCCGTAGCCGTTCTCGGTGGCCGTCAAAATGTAGGCCACGTTGCCGTCGTCGGCGACCTCGATCACGGCAGACTCGCCGCCATCGGTGGCTTCCACCACATCATCGACCTCGTCGCCTTCGATCTCTTCTTCGACACCGCCAGCACGCTCGGCCACGATCAGGCTGACCACTTCCTCGCCCTTGGTCAGACGGATACCGCGCACACCGGTGGCGGTACGGCCCATCGAACGCACGGTGGATTCGCCAAAGCGCACGGTCTTGCCGTTGGAAGCGAACAGCAGCACGTCGCGGTCGCCATCGGTCAAGGCCACACCGACCAGCGCATCGCCCTCGTCCAGGTTGATGGCGATCTTGCCGCGCGCCAGACGGAAGGCGAATTCGCTCAACGGCGTCTTCTTGACCGTGCCGTTGCGCGTGGCGAAGAACACGTAGCGGTTGTCGGCGTATTCGCGCACCGGCAGCACGGCCTGCACGCGCTCGCCCGATTCCAGCGGAATCCAGTTGATGATCGGCCTGCCGCGCGCATTGGAGCCGGCTTCCGGCAACTGATGCACCGGCAGCCAGAACACCTTGCCGCTGCTGGTGAAGGTCAGCAGCGTGTCGTGCGTGTTGACCAGCCACAGCTGGTCGATGAAATCTTCTTCCTTGGTCGCTGCGGCAGAGCGGCCACGGCCACCACGGCGCTGCGCGCGATACGCGCTCACCGGCTGGCGCTTGGCATACCCGGCGTGCGACAGCGTCACCACCACGTCTTCCGGCGCGATCAGATCCAGAATGTCCAGATCTTCTTCGCTGTGACGGATCTCGGTGCGGCGTTCATCGCCGTATTCTTCGCGGACATTGATCAACTCGTCGCGGATCACCTGCAGCAGCACATCCGGGTTTTCCAGGATGCGGATCAGGCCTTCGATGACGCCGAGCAATTGCTTGTACTCGTCGGTCAGCTTTTCCTGTTCCAGGCCGGTCAGACGATGCAGACGCATTTCCAGGATCTGCGCAGCCTGCACTTCGCTGAGCTGGTAGAAGCCCTGGATCAGGCCCACGCCCGGCGGCAGATCTTCCGGTTTGGAGGCTTCTGCGCCGGCCGCGCCCAGCAGCGCACCCACCAGGCCCGGTTGCCAGGTCTTGGCCAGCATGCGCTCGCGCGCTTCCTGCGGGTTGGCCGAGGTCTTGATCAACTCGATCATTTCATCGATGTTGGCCAACGCAACGGTCAGGCCTTCCAGCACGTGCGCACGCGCACGCGCCTTGCGCAGTTCGAAAATGGTGCGGCGGGTGACCACCTCGCGGCGGTGGCGGATGAACGCCTCCAGCATCTGCTTGAGGTTCATCAACTGCGGGCGGCCATCGATCAGCGCCACCATGTTGATGCCGAACACCGCCTCCATCTGGGTCTGCTGATACAGGTTGTTGAGCACAACCTCGGCAGATTCGCCGCGCTTGACTTCGATGTAGATGCGCATGCCGTCCTTGTCGGACTCATCGCGTAGCTCGCTGATGCCTTCGAGCTTCTTTTCCTTGACCAGCTCGGCGATCTTCTCGATCAGCCGCGCCTTGTTGACCTGGTACGGGATCTCGGTCACGACGATCGCTTCGCGACCGTTGTCGGCCACTTCCACATCGGCCTTGGCGCGGATGCGTACACGGCCACGGCCGGTGCGGTAGCCGGCCGCGATGCCGGCGGTACCGTTGATGATGCCGGCGGTGGGGAAATCCGGGCCGGGGATGTATTCCATCAGGCCTTCGACATCCAGCTCGGGCGTGTCGATCAGCGCGATGCAGGCATTGATCGCTTCGGTCAGGTTATGCGGCGGGATATTGGTGGCCATGCCCACCGCGATACCGGCCGAGCCATTGACCAGCAGGCTCGGGAACCGGGTCGGCATGACCGTCGGCTCCTGTTCCTTCTCGTCATAGTTGGGCTGGAAGTCGACGGTTTCCTTGTCGATGTCGGCCATCAACTCATGCGCCAGCCGCGACATGCGCGACTCGGTGTATCGCATCGCCGCGGCGGAGTCGCCGTCGACCGAACCGAAGTTACCCTGACCGTCGACCATCATGTAACGCAGCGAGAACGGCTGCGCCATGCGCACCAGCGTGTCGTACACCGACTGGTCGCCGTGAGGATGGTATTTACCGATGACGTCGCCGACGATACGCGCCGACTTGAAGTAGGCCTTGTTGCTGTGTGCGCCCAGCTCGTGCATCGCGTACAGCACGCGCCGGTGCACAGGCTTGAGGCCATCACGGGCATCGGGGAGTGCGCGGCCCACGATCACGCTCATGGCGTAATCGAGATAGCTCTTGCGCATCTCGTCTTCCAGGTTGACCTGGATGATTTCCTTGGCGGTTTCTGCCATTCGGGTTCCGTAAGTGAGGTGGCGGGCGAGCCGGAAAGCCGCGTCGGGAGCGCCCTTGCATCAGGCTGCCGACCCCACGCTCCCGCCGATCGATTCAAGCGCCGGATTGTACCACGGCAGGGCATCCCGACGCCTCCGCTTTACCAGCCAGAAACAAGCACTTGCAGGGAGTTTGGGCGGCGTTGGAAGCCGGGCGGCCGGCCCCGGGCTCAGCTGCCGAAGGCGGCCTGCATCCGCGCCAGGTCCGGCTGCGCGATCACGCCGCGTTCGGTGACGATCGCGTCGATCAGATCGCCTGGGGTCACGTCGAAGACCGGGTTCCAGGCGTGGATGCCATCGGCCACCGTCCTGACCCCGCCCACGCCGAACAACTCGCCGGGATCGCGTTGCTCGATCTCGATCTGGTCCCCGCTGGCCGTTGCCATATCCACCGTGGACGACGGCGCCACCACCATGAACTTCACGCCATGGTGGCGGGCGGCGATGGCCAGCTGGTAGGTGCCGATCTTGTTGGCGGTATCGCCATTGGCGCAGATGCGATCGGCGCCGACGATCACCCACTGCACCAGCCCGGATTTCATCAGATGCGAGGCCGCCGAGTCGGCGATCAGGGTCGCGTCGATACCGTCCTGATGCAGCTCCCACACGGTCAGGCGCGCGCCCTGCAGCCACGGCCGGGTTTCTCCGGCGAACACCTTGGCAATGCGCTGTTGCGCCATGCCGGCGCGGATCACGCCCAGTGCGGTGCCAAAGCCAGCGGTGGCCAGCGAGCCGGTGTTGCAATGGGTCAGCACGCCACTGCCCGGTGCGATCAGTGCGGCGCCAAGCGCGCCCATGTGGCGGTTGGCGGCCAGGTCTTCATCGGCGATGGCCTGCGCCTCGCGCGCGATCACCTCGCGCCAATCGGCGCCCGCCGCGCCCAGCACCCGGCGCATGCGCATCAGCGCCCAGGCCAGGTTGACGGCGGTCGGACGCGCCGCGTTGAGCCGCAGCAGCGCCGGCTCGAGCTTCTGCAGCGCAGCGCTGCCGTCGTCGGCAGCGATGTCGCGCGCGGCCAGTACCACGCCCCACCCGGCCGCAATGCCGATCGCCGGCGCACCGCGCACGGCCAGCGAATGGATCGCCTCGGCCACCGCGTCGCTGCTGTCGCACCGCACATGCGCCACCTCGAAGGGCAGTTTGCGTTGGTCGAGCAATTCAAGGGCATCGCCGGTCCACAGCAGTGGCCGGATGTGGTCGTAGCGGGCGTAATCGATATGGGCGCTGTCGTTCATGCGTCCATTGTAAGGCGCGCGCAGCGCCTGCGCCGCTGCACGACCGCGCGGCCCTGGCGCGGCCGACCAAACCACTGTGCAGCCGGAAGGCGGGCGCGGCCGCTGCTCGGAAGGCAGGTACCACTCGTACACTGCGGCTATTGCGCGTCGTCTTTCCACCCGACGACTGCGCGCGACGTTGTGTCACCTGCTCTTAGTCGACGATGAACTCGGCGCGGCAGCCGTCGTTCACCCACACCCCGTCGCGGCTCCAGCCCCAGGTCTGGCCCTCCACGCATGGCGTTTTGGACATCTGCCGGCCAAGGCGCACCGCGCGTTCCACCGACACGCCACAGGTGCGCCGCGCACTTTTCTTCGATTCGCAGGTGACCATGCGCGGCACCGCGACGAAGCCGGAGCCATCTTCTGCACCCACCTCGAATTCGCCATCGCATCCACGCGAGACCCAGATTTCGTTGCGGCGAACGCCCCAGGTGCGCCCTTCCTTGCACGGCCACATCGAGCGTTGCCGCAGCAGACGCACCGGCGCGCCACGCAGCACCACCGGGCACGCCACCGTGCCGCCATTGGAATCGCAGCGGACCACGCGGCGCATCACGGTTGCGGTCTGCGCACGGGTCGCTGCGAATTCCGCGCGGCAGCCTTGTTCGACCCACACGCCATCGCGTTCGACATCCCATTCGCTACCGCGGATGCAGCTGGTTTCGGAGAGCTGGCGCACCAGTTGCACGCCCTGGGCGGTCTCCATCGCGCAATGCACGCGCGCCAGGTCCTTGGACTCGCAGCGCACCACGCCGGCTGCGCGGTCGGACGCGCGCGCATCGGCGAGCAGCAGCGGCAAGCACCACAAACCGCATAAGCTGACCAGCCACTTCATGCCGACAATCCTCACCCCGAACGATCTTCGTCGCGCCCCCGTGGACGCGAAGATGAGAGCATCATCGATGTGAAGATAGCAATACGGCGCCGATGACAGCCAGATGACTCAGGCGCGGGCGAAGTCGAACGCCAGCACGTCGGCAATCTGCGTAGTGCCGCGCAAGGCCATCAACAGGCGATCCACGCCCACCGCCACACCGGCGCAGTCGGGCAACTGCGACAACACCGCCAGCAGGCGTTCGTCCAGTGGCAGTTGCGGCAATCCACGTGCTGCACGCACGGCATTGTCGCGCACGAAGCGCGCACGCTGCTCCTGCGCATCGTTCAATTCGTGATAGCCATTGGCCACCTCGAAACTGCCCAGATACAGCTCGAAGCGCTCGGCCACCGGTGGGTCGTCGTGGCGGATCCGCGCCAACGCACATTGACTGGCCGGCCAATCGTGCACCACCGTCAGGGTATCGCTGGCAAAGCCCGGCTGGATGCGATGGGTCATCAGCAGGTCCAGCCAATCGTCGCGGGTCAGACCCACAGGATCGATCGCCACGTCATGCAAGGCGGCGTGTAGCGTTTCGATCGGATCGCACAATGGGTCGATGCCCAACGTCTGCACGAAGAGCGCGCGATACGTCAGCACCTGCACCCTCGCCTGGCGCCCGACCAGCGCCAGCGCGCGACGCACCAGTTCGATGGTCTCCTGCGCCAGACTGCGATCGTTCCAACCCACCCGATACCATTCGAGCATGCTGAACTCGGGATTGTGACGGCCACCGGCTTCGCCATTGCGAAACACCCGCCCCAGTTCGTAGCAATCGCCCACGCCGGCGGCAAGCAGGCGTTTGAGCGGATATTCCGGCGAGGTGCGCAACCAGCGCAGCGGCGCGCCGGCATCGACATGGCCGGTGAAGCGGGTACTGAAACTCTCGATATTCGGTTCTGTATTGCCGGCCTCCGAAAGCACCGGCGTTTCCACCTCTAGCACGCCGCGTTCGGCGAAAAAGTCGCGGATCGCGGCGTTGAGCCGCGCCCGCAACTGCAGCGCGGCCAGATCGACCTGCGCCGTGTTCATGGCTGTTGGCCGTGGTCGCCCAGGAAGGCCAGCAAACGCGCTTCGTCCCAGATCTCCACGCCCAGCGATTGCGCCTTGTCGAGCTTGGAACCGGCTTCTTCGCCGGCCACCAGAAACGCGGTCTTCTTGGAGACGCTACCGGCGACCTTGGCGCCCAGCGCTTCCAGCCGCTGCTTGGCCGCATCGCGCGTCAGCGCAGCCAGCGTCCCGGTGATGACCACGGTCTGGCCATCGAGCGGGCCGGTCTTTTCCTCGCCGGCCTCCGGCAGCATCGCCAGCAGCTCGGAAAGCTTTCTCTGGGCATTAACCGCGAGCGTATCGTTGGCCGGCACCAACAGCCAGGCCGCGAGCGACTCGGCCACTGACTGCGGTACACCGGCTTCGACGAGAGGCTCGGGACCGCCATTGCGCAGGGCATCGATGGAACCAAACGCAGTCGCGATCTGGGCGGCGCGAATCGGCGTCACCTTGGGAATCTCCAGGTCCTCCAGCAAATTGGCCAAGCTCAGCTCGCCGCGCAGCTTCGGCGAAGGCGGATGGGTGTCGCCGATGCGCACCTTGCGCGCCAGCAGATGATCGATGGCCTTCTGATTGCCGGCCTGATCGAAGAAGTGCCCCAGCGAGCGCGCCACTTCGCCGCCGATATCCGGCACGCGCTTGAACAGCGGCCACGGCAGATGCCGGATCAATTCCAGATCGCCGAACCAGGCCGACAAGGCCTTGGCCGTGCTTTCGCCCACATGCTCGATGCCCAGCGCAAACAGAAAACGCTCCAGCGTGGTATCGCGCGATATTTCGATCGCCTCGATCAGATTCTCCGCCCACTTGGTGGCGATCTTCTTGCGGTTCCAGTCGAAGCTCGGCAAGCCTGCGCGGAGCAGATCGGCCTGCCAGGTCTGCGGCACGTCGCGCTCCCCGGCCAGGTCCACGCCGATCCCGACCACGCTGGCTTCCAGCTGCGCATATGCACCGCTGGCCAGATGCTCGCGCGCCTCGCGCAAGAACGCGTGCGGGCTGTCGGCCGTGCTGATCAGGCGCAATTGCAGCAGCTGGTCCACGCTCAGCAGATACAGGTCGGCCACGCCCTTCACCAGGCCACTGTCGACCAGCACTTCGATGAATTTTTCGCCCAGGCCGTCCACATCCATCGCGCGCCGCGAGACGAAATGCCGAAACGCCTCCTTGCGCTGCGCCGGGCAGGTCAACTCGCCGGAACAGCGCCAGACCGCCTGGCCTTCTTCGCGCACGATCTCCGAACCGCACACCGGGCACTGCGTGGGCATCTGCCAGGCCTGGGTGCCGGGCGGGCGCTGGTCGGCCACCACCGCGGCCACTTCAGGGATGACATCACCGGCGCGGCGCACGATCACCGTGTCGCCCACGCGCACATCCAGCCGCGCGATCTGGTCGGCGTTGTGCAGCGTGGCATTGGTGACGATCACCCCGGCCACATGCACCGGCTTCAGGCGCGCCACCGGCGTGGCCGCACCGGTGCGGCCGATCTGGATCTCGATCGCCTCCACCGTGGTGGACTGCTCCTGTGCGGGGAACTTGTGCGCGATCGCCCAACGCGGCGCGCGCGAGACGAAGCCCATTTCGCGTTGCCCGGCCAGATCGTCGAGCTTGTACACCACGCCATCGATATCGAAGGCCAGGCCATCGCGCGCCTCACCGATGCGCTGGTAATACGCCAGCAGACCATCGCTGCCCTGCACGACCTCGACCAGCGCGCTGACCGGAAAACCCCACGCGCGCAGCTGCGCCAGGATCGCCGAATGGGCCTGAGGCAATGCGCCTTCGCTCACTTCGCCAACGCCGTAGGCGAAGAAGCTCAGCGGGCGCTGCGCGGTGATGCGCGCATCCAGCTGCCGCAGCGAGCCGGCCGCGCCATTGCGCGGGTTGGCCAGTATCTTGCCGCCCTGGGCACGCATCTGCGCGTTGTAGGCTTCGAACGCAGCACGTGGCATGTAGACCTCGCCGCGCACTTCCAGCACCCGCGGCCAACCCTCGCCGCGCAGACGCAACGGAATCGCTTTGACGGTGCGCAGGTTGGCGCTGACATCCTCGCCGGTGGCGCCATCGCCGCGCGTGGCGCCCTGCACGAACTCGCCATTTTCGTAGCGCAGGCTGATCGCCAGGCCATCGAGTTTGGGTTCGGCCGAAAACAGCGGTTGTCTGACCTCCAGCCGCTCGCTGATGCGCCGCACGAACTCGGTCACTTCCTCATCGCTGAAGGCATTGCCCAACGACAGCATCGGCATGGCATGCCGCACTTCGGCAAACCGCGAGGCGGCCAGATGGCCGACGCGCTGGGTTGGCGAATCGGCGCTGGCCAATTCCGGGTGCGCGCGCTCCAAGGCCTCAAGCTCGCGCATCAGCTTGTCGTAATCGGCATCGGCCATCTGCGGCTCGTCGAGTACGTGATACCGGTAGTTGGCGTCTTCGATTCGACGGCGCAGGGCATCGATGCGCTGAGCGGGATCCGGGCTGGCAGTCATACGATCGCAGGGCTGGCTCTGGGCCGCCCATTCTAACGGGCCACACCGATGCCAAGGTCAGCGGCGCGGGCGCCGTTCGCGATGACTGAGCGATGGATGAAGTCGTTTGCGTCGATGCGCACCAGGTGCGCCAGCGCCCATCGGCATTCTGGCCGACAGCGAGCCCGGCAGGAGCCGGCCATCGCACCCAGCCACCTGTCTTTGCCGTCCAACGCCTGCACGCACGCGTCCAACCAGTTTTATGGCAATTCCCCGATAGGCAGACAGACACAAACCGGCTAGCGTGGCGCCCTCTTTGCCCGCCGCCTATGGAGTTCGCCCGTGTCGTTGCCCGTCTCGCGCCGTTCGTTTCTCAGCCTCGCTACCACCGGCGTGGCGGTTTCCGCACTGGGGCTGGCACCCGCAGCCCAGGCGGCCCGCAAGCGCGCCGCGGCCCCGGCAACGCCGGGCGTGGCCGCGGCGGCCGGCACGGTCTACCTCAACCTCAACGAGCATCCGCTCGGGCCCGCCCCGGCAGCGATTGAAGCTGCCACACGTTCGCTGGCACGCTCGGGCCGCTACCTGCTCGAGATGGAGCACGATCTGCGCAACCTGATGACCGGCGAGCTGCAGTTGCCCAACGATCATCTATCGCTGTTCCCCGGCTCGCGTGACGCGCTGAACCGGGCCGGCAGCCTGTTGACGTCCGCGCGCGCGGGGCTGGTGGTCGCCGACCCCAGCTTCGACCCGCTGATCGAAAGCGCCACCGCCCGCGGCGTGGCCGTACGCAAGGTGCCGCTGCGTGCCGATGGCGCGCACGACGTCAAGGCGATGGCCAAGGCCGACCCGACTGCCGGCATGCTGTATCTGTGCAACCCCGGCAACGCCACTGGCGCCATCACCCCACGCGCCGACATCGAATGGTTGCTGGCCAACAAGCCGGCCAGCGCCGTGCTGGTGGTCGACGAGGCGTACATCCACTACAGCAACGAGCCCTCGGTGGCCGATCTGGTGCGTCAGCGCCAGGATCTGATCGTGCTGCGCAGCTTCTCCAAGCTCTACGGCATGGCTGGCCTGCGCCTGGGTGCCGCCCTGGCCCCGCCCGGCCTGCAGACCAAGCTTGCCGCATTCGGCAGCAACCCGTCGTCGGTTCCGGCGATGGCCGCCGGCATCGCCAGCCTGCGCGACCCGCTGCTGGTGCAGACCCGCCGCGCCGAGAACGCCCGCGTGCGCGAGGAGACCATCGCCTGGCTCAAGGGCAAGGGCTACACCTGCCTGCCCTCGCAAGCCAACTGCTTCCTGCTGGACGTCAAGCGCGATGCAAGCGTGTTCGCCGATTCGATGCAGAAGCAGGGCGTCATCGTCGGCCGCAGCTGGCCGATCTGGCCCAAGCGGGTGCGCGTCAGCGTGGGGACCGAGGCGGAAATGCTGCGGTTCCGTGAGGCGTTCGGGAAGGCCAAGCGCTAACCCTTTTCCCCTTGGGACGTTGCCTCCTTTATGGGGGGAGAAAGTGCCCCGTAGGGGCGGATGAGGGTGCGGGCGAAGCCTGAGGTTGTTCAACTGCACGAGTGCTTCGCCCGTACCCTCACCCCAACCCCTCTCCCGTGGGGAGAGGGGCTCTGGACGTCTACTGATCGAACGCCTCAGGCTCCGAAGCGCGCAGCGTGCGCCGGATCCAGAAATAGCTGATGGCGAAGGTCAGCGCCATCGAGCCGGCGTTCCACAGTAGCAGCTCGTGCAGCATCGGCGGCCCTTGCAGGAGATGCAGGTAATAACGGCGGTCCAGCAGCGCGATGGCGTGCGGCACGAACACGCTGACGAAAGGCGTTGGCACAGGCGCGACCAGCAACGTGATCGCGGCAGCAAAGCCCACGATCACCCAGGGCGAATGTCGCGGCCTTTTGCGCAGGCGTGCGGCGATCCTGGTAAAGATCCACAACAACGGCATCGCCAAGATCGCCCACAGCACCAGCAGCAACACCACCGCCAACACGCCCTGCAGGCTCAACATGTCAACTCACCAGCGCGGCGACTTGGTCAGCGGCGGTGCTTGGTGCTGGCGATCGTAGGCGCGTAGTTCGTCGCGGATGTGCGCAACACGCTGGCGGCCCAACGCATTGCGGCTGTCGTCCAATACAACGCCATCCAGCAGTTCGGCCATGCGCTGCACGGTGGGCAGCATTTTTTCCCAGGCGTCCAGCGCCGTCATCGGCGCCGGCAAGGTGAGGAAAAACGCAATCGCCGGTGTCTGCATCTCGCGGATGTTGGCCATGTCGAAACTGCCGGGCTTGAGGATGCTGGCCATGCTGAAGATCGGCCCGCGTTCCGGATGGCCTTCCACCAGGCGGTGGAACACGTTCATGTGGCCGAACACCAGCCCGGTCTTCTCGGCCACCACCACCACATCTTCGCCGCGCAGCACCTGGCCCGCCTTGGCGGCCACGAACAACGACACGATCTTGTCGAAATCCTGGTTCGGGCGCTTGCCGACCTCGTTGCCGCCGGAAGCATCCTGCCCTTCCAGATTGAGCTCGCTCTGCTCGACGCCTTCTGCGCGTTCTGCAGCGTCGCCCTCCGCACCGAACTCGCTGGAAATCACAGGTTCGCGCCGTTCACGCGGCTGGCCCTCGCCCTTGTCGACCCGGCGCCCTTGCGGCGATTTCTTCGGGCGACCAAACAGGAAGATGGCCGCGACCAGCAGCAGTCCAGCGATCAGGATCCCGATCCGGATCATGGCCATGTCGGACATTCAGCGTGCCTCCGCATAAGAGTGACAGGTGTCGATATTCCGGCAAGCATGGCACGTCATGCCGCACCCGCCAAACGTGCGGCCTCTTCCAGGTCCACGCTGACCAGGCGGCTGACGCCGGGCTCGCGCATGGTCACGCCGGAGAGCTGGCGCGCGGCCTCCATCGTGGCCTTGTTATGGCTGACGAACAGGAACTGCACCTTCTCGCTCATCTCGCGCACCATGTTGGCAAGGCGACCGACGTTGGCTTCGTCAAGCGGCGCGTCCACTTCGTCGAGCAGGCAGAACGGCGCCGGGTTGAGCTGGAAAATCGCAAACACCAGCGCCACCGCGGTCATCGCCTTCTCGCCGCCGGACAGCAGCGAAATGCTCGACACGCGCTTGCCCGGAGGGCGCGCCATGATGGTGACGCCGGTGTCGAGCAGGTCTTCGCCGGTGAGTTCCAGATACGCATGGCCGCCGCCGAACAGGCGCGGGTACAGCGCCTGCACGCCGGAATTGACCCGGTCGAAGGTGTCCTTGAAGCGGCCACGGGTCTCGCGATCGATCTTGCGAATGGCCTCTTCCAACGTTTCCAGCGCGGTATTGAGGTCCAGGTTCTGCGCGTCCAGATACTCGGAGCGTTGCGCGGCTTCGCCGTATTCCTGGATGGCGGCCAGGTTCACCGGCTCCAGGCGACGCATGCGCCCGTCGATCTGGCCAACGGCCGCTTCCCATTCGGCCACGTTGGCCGACTCGGGCAACCCGTTGACCACCTCTTCCAGCACGAAGCCTGCCTTGACCACCGCCGCTTCCAGTTGCTCGGCATTGAGCACCAGCGCCTGTTGATCGAGCTTGCGTTGCGAAATGCGTTCGCGCTGCGCCAACGCTTGTTCGTCGCGTTGCTGGCGGGTCTGTTCGAAGCTGCGCAGCTCGCTGTCGATGCTGTCGAGCAGGGTGCGCGCTTCGCCCAGCGCGCGCTCGGTGCGTACGCGCTCGCTCAACGCGGCCTGGTGTTCGTGTTCCAGTGTTTCCACCGGCGAATCGCCTTCGCTCAGCTGGGCGACCAGATCTTCCAGGCGCGTATCGAGCTGCCCGCGCTGGCTGTCCATGCGTTCCAGGGTCTGGCTCAGCGATGCGATCTGGGTGCGTTGCGACTCCAGCGTCAGCGCCAATGCATGCATTGCATCGCGCACGCCGCGCGCGGCATCTCGCGCCTGATCGCGTGCATCGGTGAGTTGACGGCGCTCGCTTTCCAGCGCTTCGCGCGTGCCCTGCAGATCGCCCATCAAGGTGACCGCGTCTTCGAGTTTGGCGCGCGCTTCGCGTGCCTGCTCGCGGCTGGTATCGAGCGTTTCCAGCAGTTGCGCCAATTCGGTTTCGATGCGCTCGATGCGCGTGCGCGCCGCGTCCACCTTGCCTTGCTGACTCTGCAATTGCCCAGCCAGTTCGGAGACGCTGCGGTGCGCCATATACAGCTGGCGCTGCGCGTCTTCGCGCTGCTGCTCTGCCGCCAGCAGTTGTTCGCGGAAGCTGGACAGCTGGTGCTCAAGCTCGGCTTCGCGCTCTTGCAGGGTTTCGATCTGGGTGCGCAGCTCCTGGATCTCGCGCTCACGCAGCAGCGCGCCCTGCTTGGCCGCGCCCGAGCGCGAGACCCGCACCCAACCCTCGCCTAGCCGCTCGCCATTGCGGGTGATCACCGAATCGCCTTCGGGCAGGCTGCGTTGCAGCGTGCGCGCAGCGTCCAGGTCCTCGGCGGTGTGCAGACGCGCAAGCAGCCGACGGATCGCGATCGGCCCCTGCACCTTGGCGGCCAGCGAGGTCGGCGCGAAGCTCGCATTGTCAGTCGCACTGGACACCAACGCGATGCGGCCATCGCCCAACTCGCCCAGCGCATCGACCAATTGTTCCGGCGCCTCCACCAGCACGCCTTCGATCAACTGCCCCAGGGCGCCTTCGACTGCATTTTCCCAGCCGCTCTCGACGCTGATGCGCTCGCCCACGCGCGCGGACGAATCCAGTCCGCGCGACTTCAGCCACGCCACTGCGGCGCCCTGCTCCTGGCCAAGCGCGGCCTGTTGCAAGGTTTCCAGCGACGACAACCGACCGCGCGCGGCCTGCGCCTGCTTGCGCACTTCGGCCAGCTCGCCCTGGCTGGCGCGTTGCTGTTCCTGCAGCCCAGCGAGCGCGTGCTTGCGCGCCTCGACCTGCTCGGTCAGCCCGTCCAGCGAGGTCTTCTGGGTTTCATGGCGCAGTTCGATCTGCTCGAACGCCTCGGCCAATGCCTCGAGGTCGAGCCCAGCGCGCTCATTGACCAACGCTTCGCGGCGGCGGTCGGCTTCCAGCGCCTGGCGATCCAGATAATCGACGCGCGTGCGTTCCACTTCACCGGCACGCGAGGCCTCGCCGGTGTCGCGGTTATGCGTTTCCCAGCGCTGCTGCCAGTCGGCCAGCCGCGCTTCGGCTTCGCGTAGCGACTCCTGGCGGAATTCGTGGTCTTCGCGCAGCTGCTCCAGTTGCGGTTCGGCAGTGGCCACCGCTTCGCGCAGCACGCTCAATTTGGCCGAGTCGCCGCTGATGTGCTGGGTCAATTCCTGCAGCTGGCTCTGCGCCTCATCGCGCGCCTTGTGCAGGCGATGCGAGAGTTCGCGCTGATGCTGGATCTGCTGCTCGATACGCGCCAAGGCGCCACCGACCTGGTAGACATCGGCCTGTGCCTTGGCCACCGCTTCGGCGGCTTCTTCGCGGCGCACGCGGCCGGTTTCGATGCGTGCTTCGGCATCGCGCTGCTCGGCAATCAATTGCTGCAGGCGTGTCTCTTCCTGATTCAACTTCTCGCGCAGGCCCTGCAACCGACCATCCAGGCCGCGGTATTCCAGCGCCTTCCACTCGGCATCCTTGATCCGGCGCTCTTCCTGCAACGCCTGGTATTGCTCGGCCTGCCGCGCCTGGCGCTGCAGATGCGCCAATTGCTTGGTGATTTCTTCGCGCAGGTCGCTCAGACGGTCGAGGTTTTCGCGCGTATGCCGAATCCGCGTTTCGGTTTCCTTGCGGCGTTCCTTGTACTTGGAAATGCCGGCGGCTTCTTCCAGATACACGCGCAGGTCTTCCGGGCGTGCTTCGATGATTTGGCTGATCATGCCCTGCTCGATGATCGAGTAGCTGCGCGGCCCAAGGCCGGTGCCCAGGAACAGATCGGTGATGTCGCGGCGCCGGCACTTGGTGCCATTGAGGTAGTAGGCGCTATTGCCGTCGCGACTGACCAGGCGCTTGACCGAAATCTCGTTGAACGAGGCGAACTCGCCACTGATGGTGTGGTCGGAGTTGTCGAAGATCAGCTCCACCGTCGCCTGCGACACCGGCTTGCGTGCCGAAGAGCCGGAAAAGATCACGTCGGTCAACGAATCGCCACGTAGGCGGCTGGCCGAGCTCTCGCCCATCACCCAGCGCACCGCATCGATGATGTTGGACTTGCCGCAGCCATTGGGGCCGACGATGCCGGTCATGTTGGTGGGCAGGTGCAACGTGGTCGGGTCGACGAACGACTTGAAACCGGACAGCTTGATCGTGGACAGGCGCATGGGGCTGGAGATTCCGGGCACCGCACGGACGAGGCCGGCAGGCGCTTTTCCTGTGAAGCCAGCGCCCAAGCCCTTGATCCATAAGATCCGCGGGCCGTGGAACCGGCAATGGGGCATGAGTATAACGGGCATGCCAGCGCTGGCGGCGGCGCCCCAAAAAACGAAGGGCGCCTCACAAGGCGCCCTTCGGGTGACACATATGGCCTGGATCAGGCGTCGGATTCGACGATGACCTTGACCGTGGTTTCCACATCCGCGTGCAGGTGCAGCACAACGTCGTATTCGCCGACATTGCGGAATGCGCCTTCGCCCAGGATTACTTCGCTCTTTTCCAGCGGCAGGCCGGCGGCGGTGAACGCCTCGGCGATATCGCGCGGGCCAACCGAGCCGTACAGCTTGCCTTCGGTCGACGCATGCGCGCCGATGGTGACGCTGGCGCCTTCGAACTTGGTGGCGCGGCTCTGTGCCTCGGCCAGGATGCTGTTGGCCTTGGCTTCGTACTCGGCGCGCTTGGTTTCGAACGCTTCAACGTTGGCAGCGGTGGCCGGCACGGCCTTGCCCTGCGGCACGAGGAAGTTGCGGCCGTAACCCGGCTTGACGCTGACCTTGTCGCCCAGGTTGCCCAGGTTGGTCACTTTCTGCAGAAGAATCAGATCCATGGTGGTACTCCGTTATTCGTTAGCGCCAGCATGTAGCGGGCGCAACGGGTGCTGTCCGAAAAGACGGGATTCGGGAATCGGGATTTGGGAATCGTAAAAGAACGATTAACACCGCATCTCGAATGACCGGCCTTTATATTTTTAATTACCCGCACATGGATGTGCGGGCTCTTCCGAGGGACTCGGATTAAACGTCGTGGTTGTCCGTGTACGGGATCAGCGCCAGGAAACGAGCGCGCTTGACGGCCGTGGCCAGCTGGCGCTGGTACTTGGACTTGGTACCGGTCACGCGGCTCGGCACGATCTTGCCGTTCTCGGTGAGGTACTGACGCAGGGTGTTGAGATCCTTGTAGTCGATCTCTTTGACGCCCTCGGCGGTGAACTTGCAGAACTTGCGGCGACGGAAGAACTTGGACATGTCAGCGCTCCTTAAGCGGCTTCGGCGTTGTCGCCGTCGTTATCGTTGGCGGCGGGCGCTTCGCCCTCTTCGTCGTCACGACGACGACGCTCGCTACGCTCGGGCTTGTCGCCCTTCTCGTCCTTGCTCTTCATGATCAGCGACTGCTCGGTGTCGGCGCCATCGCGCTTGACGACCAGGTGACGCAGCACCGCATCGTTGAAGCGGAAGCTTTCCACCAGCTCGCTCAGCACGGCCTGGTCGACTTCGATATTGAGCAGCACGTAGTGCGCCTTCACCAGGTTCTGGATCGGGTAGGCCAACTGACGACGGCCCCAGTCTTCCAGACGGTGGATGGTGCCGTTACCGCCCTCGATCAGCGACTTGTAGCGCTCGATCATGGCCGGGACCTGCTCGCTCTGGTCCGGATGGACCAGGAACACGACTTCGTAATGACGACTCATGTTGTTTTACCTTTCGGATGTGGCCACGTGGGCCGGACAGCTCCCCGGTGGTCCGCGCAAGCGGCCGGTGGAGCAAGGGTTCCCCACCCGGAATCGGGCAGGAAGCAGGAAAGTATGGCAGTTCAGGGGCTTAGCTGCAACTCGCTGGGCAATGAGGCAGCAAACAGCTGGCAGTTACCGCTTAGAGTCCCTTTCCCGCCGAGAGAGAGGGGTTGGGGTGAGGGTGCGGAGCAAATCGATGGAGCAGTCGGCGATTCACCCTGGGCGGCGCGTAGCGACGCGCTTGTCAGTACATGCGTTGGCAGATCTCCGAGGCGCCCCCTCATCCGCCCTTCGGGCACCTTCTCCCGAGGGAGAAGGAATCAGCGGTGCTCGTCCGCGGTGGTAAAGCTCTCACCGCAGCCGCATTCGGCGGTCGCGTTGGGATTGCTGAAGGTGAAGGTCTCGCTCAGGCCGTGCTTGCCGAAGTCGATGCAGGTGCCATCCACCAGCGGCAGGCTGGCGGGGTCGACAAAGATGCGCACCCCGTCTTGCTCGAAGACCGCGTCGTCGTCACGCACCTCGCGTGCCAGGTCGGTGACATGGCCCCAGCCGGAACAACCGGTCTTGGTGACGCCAAAGCGCAGACCCAACGCACCTGGGGTCTGCTGCACGAAACGCTGCACGCGCTCCAGCGCGGCGGGGGTGAGGCTGACGGCCATGGAGGCACTCCGAAACAGTGGCGGCAAGTATAGCGAGGCCGCAACAACCAGGCAGAACGCGGAGCTGCGGCATCTGCAATAGGTGGGGGCAGTACGCGCCTGCGACAAGCACAGCGCTCGGCAAGCTGTTCAGATGCTCGCGCCGGCGCGGCCGCAGCCAGTAAACTCGCAGGCCATTCAAGGTCGCTACGGCGAGGAACAGTCATGACGGTGGTCAGCGTTGAACATGCGCTTGCGGGAAAGCTCCCGGAAGGCGGCGAAGTCACGGTACGGGGGTGGGTGCGCACCTTGCGCGGATCTGCCGGACTGGCCTTCATCAACGTGACCGACGGCTCGTGCTTTGCTCCGATCCAGGTGGTGGCCAACGACACGCTGCCCAATTTCGACGAGATCAAGCGCCTGACCAGCGGCTGCTCGCTGATCGCCAAGGGCGTGCTGGTGAAATCGCAGGGCAAGGGTCAATCGTTCGAGATCCAGGCCAGTGGCGTGGACGTCGTCGGCTGGGTCGAAGACCCGCTGACCTACCCGATCCAGCCCAAGCCGATGACGCCGGAATTCCTGCGCGAAGTGGCGCACCTGCGTCCGCGCACCAACCTGTTCGGTGCGGTGACCCGCATCCGCAACTGCCTGGCGCAGGCCGTGCACCGCTTCTTCCACCAGAACGGCTTCAACTGGATCAGCACACCGATCATCACCACCTCCGATGCCGAAGGCGCCGGGCAGATGTTTCGCGTCTCCACGCTGGACATGGTCAACCTTCCACGCGATGCCAGCGGCGCAGTGGATTTCAGCCGCGATTTCTTCGGCAAGGAAACCTTTCTGACCGTGTCCGGCCAGCTCAATGTGGAGGCGTATTGCCTGGCGCTGAGCAAGGTCTACACCTTCGGCCCGACCTTCCGCGCTGAAAACAGCCATACCACGCGTCATCTGGCCGAGTTCTGGATGATCGAGCCGGAAATCGCCTTCGCCGATCTGGCCGAAGACGCACGCCTGGCCGAGCAGTTCCTCAAATACCTGTTCCGCGCGGTGCTCGATGAGCGTGGCGACGACCTGGCGTTCCTGGCCGAGCGCGTGGACAAGAACGCGATCGCCAAGCTCGAAGCGTTCATCAATGCACCGTTCGAGCAGATCGACTACACCGACGCAGTGAAGCTGCTGCAGAACTCCGGCAAGAAATTCGATTTCCCGGTGGAATGGGGCCTGGACCTGCAGACCGAGCACGAACGCTGGCTGACCGAAGAACACATCGGCCGCCCGGTGGTGGTGACCAACTATCCCGAGCACATCAAGGCGTTCTACATGCGCTTGAACGACGACGGCAAGACCGTCGCGGCGATGGACGTGCTGGCGCCGGGCATTGGCGAAATCATCGGGGGCAGCCAGCGCGAAGAGCGCCTGGATGTGCTCGACGCGCGCATGGCGCAGTTCGGCCTGGATAAGGAGCACTACAGCTGGTACCGCGATTTCCGTCGCTACGGTTCGGTGCCGCATGCCGGCTTCGGCCTGGGCTTCGAGCGGCTGGTGGTGTACGTGTGCGGGCTGAGCAACATCCGCGACGCGATCCCCTACCCGCGTGCGCCTGGCAGCGCGGAGTTCTGAGGTGAGCTTGCCGGCCGCCGCCCCCCTGCTGCAATCGCTGGCCTTCTGGCTTGCGGCGATCATGACCGGGCTGACGGCGGTACGTAGCGTGTTGCTGACGCGGCTGGCATCGCGCCAACTAGAGCCGCAACGCCGGTGGCAGACCGACACCGCGCGTGCCGCAACCCGGCATGCCACGGTTCCAATGCATTGGTCCTTCGCAGCGTTGGTCATTGGCGCGGCACTCCCCAAACGCGCACTACTGCTGGCGGCCACATGACGCTGTTCTTCGC
The DNA here is from genome assembly GCF_000961215.1 of Xanthomonas citri pv. citri. Lineage (NCBI taxonomy): Bacteria > Pseudomonadati > Pseudomonadota > Gammaproteobacteria > Lysobacterales > Lysobacteraceae > Xanthomonas > Xanthomonas citri. The sequence goes on along the minus strand of NZ_CP008998.1, from coordinate 1,862,751 downwards.
ACTGTGTTTTGTCGGTGTCGCCGTCGCCGGGTTGACCGCACTGCTGATCTTCTGGCCGCTGACCCTGGTGCACATGCGCGACCGCCATCCGGATGCGTTGGCCAGCTTCGGCGACCCGGCCTTCATCAGTCCCGTGGCGTTGCGCTGGCTTCTGGCGCGGGGTTACCGAAGCTACCGCGACAGCGCGCTGTCCGGTCTGGCCACACCCGCCTGGCTTTCGCTGCTCACCATCTTTTTCGGCCTGGGCATGGCGGCCCTGCTCGGCCTGCTTTCCAAGGTAATGCAATGACCAGTTACGAAGACACACTGCAGGGCACCCACGACTCCTGGTGGCTGGCCACGATCGGCCGCACGCTGATCTGGGCGCGCTTGCGCATCAATGAAGCCGGCACCGCCGAGGTGCTGGACAGCGACGGCAAGACGCTGCCCTACGACAGCGAAGACAGCGCACGCGCGGCCTTGTTCGATGCCGAATTCGTGGCGCTGGACGGGCTGGACGAAGAAGACGCGCTCATCCGCGGCTTTTCGCTGCATGAAGTCTCGCCACCCCAAGGTAACGACGATGCCGAGCTGCGCGCGCGCATGGTCGTGAACATGGGTGGCCGCGCCTGACATGTACGCCCCACGCGCATTTGCGCAGACCGATCTGGCCTTGCTGGACTGGCTGTTCGCGCGCGATGCGTTCGTCACCCTGATCAGCCAGCGCGAGGACGGGCAGTTGGCGATCTCGCACCTGCCGGTGCTGTATCAGCGCGATGGCCAGGATGTCGTGATCGAGGGCCATTGGGCACGCCCCAATCCGCAGGCGCGCGCTCCTGGCGATGCGGTAATGGTGTTGCAGGGCCCGCATGCCTATGTCTCGCCCACTTGGTACCTGGACAAGGACGCGGCTGCGCGCGTGCCCACCTGGAACTACGCTGTCGCGCACCTGCATGGACGCTGCAGCCAGGTGAGCGATGAGGAGGCGCTGGGCAGTTTGATCGCGCGCATGAGCGCGCACTTCGAGCAGCGCGTGGGCAGCGATTGGCAGTTCGAAATGGAGCGCGACAGTCATCGCCGACAATTGCGCGGCCTGGTCGGCTTCCGCTTCGTTCCAAGCCGCATCGAGCTCACCTTCAAACTGAGCCAGAACCACCCGGCGGGCAATCAACGCAGTGTCGCCCAGTTCCTGACGCAGCAAGCCGACCAAGACGCGCACGCGATCGCAGCATTGATGCAGGCGGCGCTGCATGCCGAAACCAGGCGCTGAGAAGCCGCAGGCGCATTGTCGGACGCGTGTCACAGATAGACGGACACATCGGCCAGGCTGTCGGCCGACACCTGCAACGACCTGGGCACAGGTCATTGCAGGACTCCTACTTCACCAGGGATCGCCCTTCGCCGTGCTCAGAGCATGATCAGCAGATGGGGGCCGTATAACTCGTCGTCGCGCCAGCTCTGCTCGTCCATGCCTGCTTCGTGCGGTGCAAGCCGATAGCGCGCCGGGTCGGCGCCCAAATTGCGGCGTGCAACCAATGCCTCTGGCCTGGCCCAGGGCTTGTAGTGATTGGGAGAGATAAAGAAACGCGTGTTGAGATAGTCGAAGATCAATCGTACGTTGCTACATCCCTCCAGTACCACGGTGTATTCCACATAACCAGTCAGCACGCCACTGATGCCCGAGCGTTGGCGTTGCCGGTTTTGCACATCTGCCTTGCTCCGCTGCACGATATAGTCGTGATAACGCCCGGCGCGGCCTGTCGGTGCGACGGGATAATCGAGCACCGGAAGATAGCGGCGGCCATTGTCGTTATTTTGGTGCACATCGCGCATGGAACCGTGCACATTTTCGCCGTGCCTGGATTCAGGCACTGCATCGTAGACACCCGCTGAGCGGAAGATGGTGGCGACCAGCGTTTTCAGCGGTTCCGCCAGCGCAATGGCCGGCACCTGATAGATCGGCCGCGCGACCGCCATGCCGGAAAGTGGCTGCAGTAGCTTGCCGGTCTGGTCACGTTCGAGCATTTGCTCCAGCGTTTGAATCAACTCCAGATTGCCGCCTTGCCCGCCGGCAGCGGCATCTTCGGACATACCCATAGCTTTCTCCTTGGAGCAGCCAACAGAGCGACTGCGCACCGCCATGCGGGCGCGATCGGCACTCGGAATCGGCATGTACCCCGTGTACTCCGGCTCTGAGCGCCATCCACGCCCGCCTAGCGGCTGCTCGCGACGTTTTGTTAGCGGCTCTTGATGCGCAACGGCGTCTGCCGCCGTTGCGGTTTGATGGACGTGATAACGCACTACCCCAGGTCGCTAATGGTCTTTTCGATGCCTTTATCGCCGGTGTACTTCGTGGATTTGACGTAGTCGATGTAGTCCTGCAACTGCAGCGGCAGCAACGCGTCTGCAGTGCGCTTTTCGCGCTTGAACGTGAGCGTGTGGTCGTACATGTTCATCAACACACGATAGCGCTCCAAGTCGACGTATTCGTACGCGATGGCTGCCTGCATCGCCTGTTCGATCGGCTCGGAACGCGCGGCCTCGCAGATCAGACACACCACGACGCTCAACCGTTCGTTCATGGCGGTCTTGCCTTCGCCGCCTTTGGACAACGCGGCAGCCAAGTCGACGCTTGTGACACTCGGAAATTTACCCGTGTGTTGATACTTGCTCAGATCGTACTTCCGATCTTTGAGAGCATAGGCGTTCAACTCGAAGTTGGGATATTTGAGAAAGTAGCGTGAGACTTCTTCATGTGCTTCGCCAGGCACGTAGGACACCTCGATAGACTGCGCATTCGCATTGGCGTCCCGTATATCTTTCAGCGCCTTGGCATAGCTCTCCGCTTCAAGTTTCAACGTGGTTCTCATGAAAATCTCCTGTCAATGATGGTGCGTCGCTGGTTGCGCCGCCTGCGCCAATGGACGCAACACCAGTGTGCGAATCGCACCCATCACCGGGTATCGGTCAAGACCGCAGATCCGGACCGGTTAGAAACGGAGCAGGCTCTGCATGCGCTAGCGTTGTACACGCTGTGGCGGCGGTGTACCGGCCACCGGCGATGCTGATATGCGCAAGCCATCGCCTCGCACCTGAGTACATGCACCAGCGTCCATGCGGCCGGTGTGCCGCTGCGCGTAGCCAGGACGCCTCAGCCGGCACGGCGCATGTGCCGCGCTACGCATCCATCGGATGGCTCACCGCTACCGCCGATTGCTGCTTCAAGCGGAGAAAGGCCCTGCGCGATCGCATAACGGGTCAGCTGAGCGATGCTTTGGATATTGAGCTTCAACATACAGTTTTCGCGATGCGTCCCCACCGTTTTCACGCTCAGGTGCAAGCGGTTGGCGATCTGCCTGGTGGACAGGCCCTCCGAATAGAGCTGCACGATTTCGCGCTCGCGCGAGGTGAGTCGGGTGTACGCAGAATCGGCCTTGGCAGCACGACGCAGCCCGGCGATCAGCGAACGCGACATCTGCGGACTGATGTAGGTCTGATCCTGGATGACGCATTGAATTGCCCGCAGCAATTCGGCGAAGCGGCTGGTTCGCGCCAGATATGCTTTGGCGCCGGCTTCGAAGACTGCGCTGGACTGCGTACAGGCATCGGACGGAGCTATACAGATTGCCCGGCTGTTGGGGCTGCGCTGCATCAAGCGCCGCGTCAGATCGATACCATTGAGGCCGGGCAGCAGGACATCCACCAGGACGATATCGGGCCGTTCTCTGGCGGCGATCTGAAGACATGCCAGCCCGTCTTCCGCATGCCCTACCACTTCGATACCCGGAACCTTTTGTAGCAAAGCGACCATCCCTTCCACGAGGATGGTGCGATCGGCAGCGACGACGATACGTGTCTTCATCATACGCTCTGGTGCACGAATGGGGGCCGCGAGTGCGCAGCGGCTTGCACGCGGCGCGCTGCAGCGAATCGGCAGATGCTCGGCAGGAGCACTTGAGCGAGCTTGTCACACGCTCACCTCCGGGCCATCGGTCTTGAACTGATTTGGCGAGCATCAGATGCCGGTATCGACAACGCTGCCGATGTCGCTGAGGCACCGTGACGGGTGCGCCTGCCTGAAGCGTGTTAGGCAATTTACGCCGATGCCGAAGCGAGCTATGCCGCACGACGCGAAGCGCGCTGCCACCTGATGCCCGCAGGCTGTGCCAAACCGCACCCTACGGACGGGCAGAAAAAAAAAGGCGCGCGCGTCTGAGCGCAGCTCATGGGCGAAAGATCAGGAATCGTCTGACATCATCTGCCTGGCAAGGCCGGTCAGTTGCTGGCGCACCTGATCCAGACGCGGGTCCGCTTGCATCTCGCGCTGCAGGTCCAGCAGAGCTGCGGCAAGTTCGCCACGCGCGCGGATGCTTTCGGATTCGGCCGACGCACGCTGCGACTGGATCGCGGCAGCGGCCTGTTGGCCGGAATCGCCGCGCACGACCGTTTCCATGACCTCGACCATGCGTTGCAGCAGGCGATACACCGCGCTTGCCGAGAATCCGCCCATCATCGCCAATGCGGGCTTTCCGAATGCACCCAGACTGCTTTCAGCGAAGAGATTCTCCGGCAGCAACTCCACCAGGATCAGCCAGCGATGAGACCGAGGATCATACGCGCGGCATAGGAGGAATCGAAGCGCGGATCGTATGTTGCGTCGGCAACGTAACGATGGGCTTGGAACAACGCGGAAAACGCTGCACCGAGTCCGGCGCAGGCCAGGATGAACATCACATTCCAGCCCAGCGTGCTTCCTGAGGAATCCAGGAAGCCCAGCGTGATGTTGCGCTCGTTCACCAGGCTGGACATCGCCAGCCCGACCACTGAGGCCAGGCAACCGACCGAGGTCAAGGTCAAGGTGCGGATCAACGGAATCGGCCCGAGCCAGCGCAACCAACCACCGCGCAGGCGCTCGCGCTCGATCAGCACCACCGCCTGCGGCGTTGCCGGCTGGATCGCACGCACCAGCTGCCGGTGCAGACCGGCCAATTCGCGCGCACCGGATTCGCCGTGCAAGGAGGCGCCAGGCATCACGCGCAGCTCTGCTAGCCGGCCAGGCAGATCGGGAGACATTGCCAGCCCTTGCTTCAGTGCGTAGGAGACCATCGCCCGGCATTCGAGCTCCAGTTGTTCGAGCACGCTGGAAAATGCCGTCCCGCCCAATTCCGCCGGCGGGACGGGCTGGGCCACTGCGCGTCGCCGTAGGCCGGCGCGCCTACTGGCTCGCTTCCACATAGATGACGTCCTTACTGGCAGACACGCAGCGACGACACCTCACGGCATCCGCTCGAACAGTGCGGTCTCTCGCTGACCTTTCAACAGCAGTGCAAGCTCGGCACTGCCATCTGCACGAACCTGCAGACTGGCCTGGGCATCGCTGAGCTGACGGCAATAGCCTCTATCGTTGGCCACGACCCAGGCATTCAACGCACCTGCTGCACGCCCGGCATAGCGCAATTCCACTTGGCAGTCCCGTGGGGCACCGTAACGCAGGCGACCGAGCACGTCTCCCGGACGGACGGTGGTCGCCACGATCTCCAGCTGCGCGGACATCAGGCCCGCCGCGCGCCAGCGCCCGGCTTCGGCCAATCCAGCACTGCTCTGATTCAGGGCAACGACCAACGGCGAGGCGCCGCCAGGCAAGGTGAGCTGCATCCCAGGCGCCCCACTATCCGCCATCTGGAGTTGGGCAACCCCACCGGTCAGCGCCTCGCAGAACTTGCCGCCATTGCGCGACAGCAACGCGTACCCATCCGGCTGCGCGCGTAACTCGAGCGCGCAATTGTAGGGAGGCCCGAATCGCAGATCGGCCACCTGGGTGCCCTCGACTCCAGCCGCACGCGCGCTCAGACGGACATAGACCGGGCCGGTACTGCCGCTGGCGGACAGGATGCCGCGCCAGTCACCAGCCGGAATCCCGCCAGCGGGAGCCGCCTGCGCTGCAGTCAGCGATAAACACAAGGCAAGTGCGGAGGTGATGCGCAAAATGCGATGACGATAGCGATGCTGACCAGCCATGAAAACGCTCCGATAAGAAATTGGAAATAGTGGAAAGATCGATCCCGCTGCCGCTCAGCACAGCGAACGCAGCGATCACCAGAACAACAACCAAGCAGATGATGGAGATGGATCGCAGCTTGCGCCGGGACTGCCGACAGAGATCTGCATGCAAGGTGGCCACATCGGTTCCCAGCCGCTCGGCGACCGCACGGGCATCGGCGTCCGACAGCAGCAGCCTCATCGCAGTTCTCCTGGATCGGATAGTGGCACGTCCATGAACGGATGCAGTATCCACTCCTTCAACGCGACACCATCGAACCAAAGCACGCCACGCGGACGCTCGGTTCCTTGATAGCTGATCTTCAGCGTATGCCCAGGCGTACGGCCATCTGGAGGCGCAAGACGCAATGCCAACCCGGGAGCACCATCGGTCCGCGTGACCGGCTCTATCTGCACTTGCAGCGTCAACGAAAACTCGCTGATTTGCTGCAGCCGCAGCGCACGCAATTGGCAGACAGGAATGGAAAACAGGGGTGCCGTTTCGGCCTGCGCCGTTTGCTCACCATCCACGCAATGTGCCCACATGTCGCATGCGGCCGCCGCGGCATTTACAACTGCAGCGTGCCGCTGGCGGCACCGCTGTTGCGCGCGTCGGACGGCCTGGTCGAGCAGCTCCACGAAGGCGTCGAGGCAATAGCTTGCACGTGCCATCTATGCCTCCGTCAGCCAGACCGGCTTGCGCTTGAACCCGACGTGGTAGCACAACCATTGCAGCACGACCTGGTGCTCGCCCAACTGCAGGATATTGAAGCTCTTCTCGATCCCGAGAATCGCCCCCTTGGGCGCTTCGCCGAGGCAGCGATTGAGCAACTGCTGCGCAGCTTCGACCTGCTCGGCAGTCTGCATTTTCGCCGGGTTGTCGCTGCCGACGACGATGCGCTTGATGTAACTGACTTCTGACAAATCAATCATCGGCAAAGACTCGGGTGAGGGAAAAGTACGGGACGCAACAGCGACGCTTACGGCACCGGCACAGGCGCGGTGACTTTGCGTGGGGCCGCAGCGGTCTGCAAGATGTCGAGCACACGCGACAGGCCTTCGGGCGTGCCGCGATCTTCGGCGTGCAGCGCGACGTGATACTTGGCCGAGTTATCCGAAGAGCGGGTATTTTCCTTATGACTTGACACGGAGCCCTGCACGTTGACCTTGGCCTTGAAGACGCCCCAGCCGACGCTGGCCTCCAGATCCACCTTGAGGCTCTTGTCTTCGGCTTCCTTTTCCGAGAACGAGGATTTGACTTCCATATCGAAGGTCACGTCCACGGTCTGAATGCTCAGGTTGGGTACGTTGACAAGGGTCAACAACGGTACAACGATCTCGACTTCCTCCTCAGCCATCCCGGTACCGCTAGGGTCCTCGACCGGGCGCTTGAATTTGAACTGCGCGGTGCGCGTGCCGCCGTTCCCGTTGGGGTCGGCAGGGTCGGTCGGCGGCAGAAAGCCGATGACCTTGATGAAGTCGGCGGTGGCCCGTGCCAGCATGACCTGCGCATCGCAGGCTGCACGCAACGGGGCGCCGATCAGGTCTGCCATCGGCAGGCCCTTGAATTGGTCGGACATGTTGACGATATCGCTCATGGTGTTCTCCTGAAGAGTGGTTGTTTATGAAGAAAACGATGACGGCGGGAGCTACTCTCCCTTGACCGTTTTGAACACACCTTGCGACTGCGCAAGGCGATTGATGAGACGTGCCACGCCCTCGGTCGGCTCGCTGCCTTCCACCCGCAACACGACGTGCACTGCACTGTTTCGCGCATTTTTTGCATTGGAGCCGAGGTCGATGCCGATCTGGCCCGGCAGCGCCGGCGGTTTGGGATGCCAGTCTTCGACGACCGCCGGAACCGCCAACGCGTCCGGCACGACTGCCTCGTCCAGCTCGCTGAGTTCACCCAGTTGTGCATCGAAACTGATCTCTACATCCTTGATCCGCAGGACGTTGGACGACACCAGCGGCAACAGCGGTGCCCGATACAGGTCTTCGTCGTTCTCACCCGCCTCCGGGTGCTGCGACGGCAAGCGGATCAGGACGCTTCTGGGACGGTTGTCTTCGTCGAAGAACGCACCCAGGTTGGCCATCTGGTGTTGCTCGATCCGGTCCTGGGCGTCGATGACCGCGCCGGCCAGTGCTTCGATCAGATCATTGAGGGATATCTGCGCCATGTCGGGCTCGTCAGTCGGAAGTGTCGCTGGGCCGTTATCGGCTCAGACCGAGTCGGGAAAGGAATCCACGCGCGCCAGCCAGCCCTTCAGGAACTTGCCAAGCGGCGGTCGCGCGGCGACGAGCCTGTGGTAATAGTCCTTGCGGCCTGCCTTGTAGCGTGCATACAGGTCCTGCTGGTTGCTGGAAGCAAGCGCCGCGAAGGTGGCCGGCCCCATGCGGCCGTCCGCGACCAACTTGCCGCCGGTCTGGCTGTTGAGCACGGTCTGCAGCAGTTTGATGGCGTTGTTGCCGGCGTTGACGTAGAAGTCGAACACGATGTTGGCTAACGGCTGCAGCGCGATCTGATCGGCGCGCAGCCGGTCCCAGTACTGCGCCTTGTAGATGACCCCAGCCTGAGCGTCGGTCAACGCACGCAGGTTCGCCAGACTTGGCTCGATGCCCAGCAGGTCCTGCGCGCAGGCCTTGAAGGTCAGCAGGGTGATGCCCTTGTTGGTGGCTCCGCCCGGATCGACGGGATCGTTGACGAAACCGCCTTCGTGTTTGAGCAAGGTCGGAAAGAACGCGTTGAAGTCGGCCATCGGCGCCACCTGTTGAGTTGATCGGTGGCGCCAGTTTCCCCAGGGGTGCGCTGGCCGGACATCGGTCGTTCGCCGAGACTGGGAAGCCTGAAAGCTGATTCATCCTGGGCGCTCATCGAAGCCGCCACGACCACATTTTCTGGAATACTGCGCGCATGAACGAGCTTAACCACTTGCTTGAAAACAACCGCGCCTGGTCCGAGCGTATCCGCCGCGAGGATCCGGAATTCTTTTCCAAACTCTCGACTCAACAGACGCCGGAATATCTGTGGATCGGCTGCTCCGATTCGCGCGTGCCGGCCAACCAGATCATCGACATGGCGCCGGGCGAAGTGTTCGTGCACCGGAATATCGCCAACGTGGTGGTGCATACCGACCTGAATTGCCTGTCGGTGATCCAGTTCGCGGTGGATGTGCTCAAGGTCAAGCATGTGCTGGTGGTCGGCCATTACGGCTGCGGCGGCGTGTTCGCCAGCCTGACCCAGAAGCGCATGGGGCTGGTCGACAACTGGATCCGCCATGTCACCGACGTGGCCGACAAGCACGAAGCCTGCCTGCACAACGCGGGCGAACTGTCGGTGCAGCACGCGCGCCTGTGCGAGCTCAACGTGCTCGAACAAGTGGTCAACGTGTGCCGCACCACCATCGTGCATGACGCCTGGGAGCGTGGCCAGCAATTGAGCGTGCATGGCTGGGTATACAGCCTGCGCGATGGCCGCGCGCACGACCTGGGCATGTCGATCGACCGCCCCGAGCTGCTGCAGGAACGCTATGACGCAGCGCTGGCGCAGATCCAGGCCGATCAAACCGAGCGCTGAGCCGTACGCACACGTGGCCGGCCGCAGCGTCCATCGCACATCGGCGGCCGACTGAACCGGATATCTTCTTTGCCGAGAAACGTCGATGCTGACCCCGCCAATCAACCTGCACGCCTGGATCGAGGAACACCGCCACCTGCTCAAACCGCCGGTGGGCAACAAGTGCATCCAGCAGGATGGCTTCATCATCATGGTTGTCGGGGGACCGAACGCGCGCACCGACTATCACTACGACGAAGGCCCGGAGTGGTTCTTCCAGCTCGAGGGCGAAATGGTGTTGAAGGTGCAGGACGAGGGCGTGGCGCGCGACATCCCGATCCGTGCCGGCGAAGTCTTTCTGCTGCCACCCAAGGTACCGCATTCGCCGCAACGCGCGGACGGCTCGATCGGCCTGGTGATCGAACGCGAGCGCCTGCCCACCGAGCAGGACGGCCTGCAATGGTATTGCCCGCAGTGCAATCACAAGTTGTATGAAGCGATGTTTCCGCTAAAAAACATCGAAACCGACTTCCCGCCGGTGTTCGATCGCTTCTACCGCTCGCCCGCACTGCGCACCTGTTCGCAGTGCGGGCACCTGCATCCTGCGCCTGAGCGCTATGCCACGGTCGAGGGTTGACAACCTAACCGCACGCGATCGCGCGCAGCAGGTCTGGCGCTCGCATGCTCCGAAACCGGCACCATGCTGCGCGCACTGATCGACCTCAAACCACGCGATGTGCCCTTGCGCGTCGCGCTGCGCAACACCGCTGCAGTCGTCCTGCCGCTGGCGATCGGGGTGGCGACCGGGCAGGTTGCCGCCGGTTTGGCAGTGTGCAGCGGCGCGCTCAATACCATGTTCTCCGACCAGCCCGGGCCGTATCGTGCGCGTCTGCAACGCATGTTGATGGCAGCCCTGGCGGCCGGCCTGGCTGCCTTGCTCGGCATCTGGGTCGGGCACAATACGCCGGCGCTGGTAGTGGCCGGCCTGTTGCTCGGCCTGGGCGGCGGCTTGCTGGTGGCGCTCGGACCGGTGGCCGCGCGGGTGGGCCTGACCAGCATGATCCTGCTGGTCGTCAGCGCAGACATGCGGCTGCCGGTGCAGCAGGCACCCGGTGTGGCGGCGCTGATCTTCGCTGGCGGCCTGCTGCAGGTGATGCTGGCGTTGGCGGCGTGGCCGCTGCAGCGTTATCGCCCGGAACGCTTTGCATTGGCAGAGCTGATGCGCCAGCTGGCCGGCAGCGCGCGGCAGCGCCCGGACGCCAGTGCGGCGCCGCCGGCGACGCAGGAAGTGCTCGACGCGATGGTGATGCTGCACGGCGAGCATCGCTCGCGCGCGATCGCGGTGCAGAGCTTTCGCATCATCGCCGAGCTGTGCGATCGCGTGCGGCTGGAGCTGCTGTCGTTGGCCGATGCCGAGACGCGCCTGACCGACTCGCAGGCGCGCCCGGCGATCGAACGCGTGCTCGAACGCAGCGCCATCGTGCTGGAACAGCTCGCGCACGCGATGACCATGGGCGAAGACCCGCAGGCAGCCAATGCCTCGATGACCGGGTTCGACGACCTGGTCGGGGCATTGGCACGGTTTCAGCACGACAATGCCGATACGCGCGAACGCCGCCTGGTGCGCGTCGCCGTCGCGCGCGCACAGGGCCTGGGCGGCCAGCTACGCGCGCTGATCCGCAACGCGCACTGGGCCAGCAGCCGTGGCGAAATCCAGGCGCAACTGGCCGAAGCGCGGCTGCCGTCGGCGCTGCGCCCGGCCGCGACCTGGGCCACGTTGCGCGCAAATCTTGACCTGTCGTCGGTCGCCTTCCGGCACGCGTTGCGTTGCGGCGTGTGTCTGGCGCTGGCCATCGCCTTCCAGCGCTGGCAGCAAATCCCGCACGGCTTCTGGATTCCGATGACCACCGCCATCGTGCTCAAACCGGATTTCGGCGGCACCTTCAGCTTTGGCGCGTTGCGCGTGGCCGGCACCTTCGTCGGCCTGTTGCTGGCCACCTTGCTCGCGCATCTGGCGATGGACGGCGCCAGCATCCGTATGGCCCTGCTGGCGCTGTTTTGCCTTGGGTTTCGGTTGCTGACGCAGGTGAACTACGGTATCGGCGTGGCGTTTTTGACCGGCATGCTGGTGCTGCTGCTGTCCTTCGAAGGCGTGGCACCGGGCGAAGCGGTCGGCGCGCGCCTGCAGGCGACCGTGGCCGGCAGCGCGCTGGCGCTGGTCGCCTATGCATTGTGGCCCACCCGCGAACGCCGGCAGATTCGCGCCTCGCTGGCGCAATTGCTCAGCGCATATCGCGACCATCTGCGCCATTTGCTGCTCGGCCAGATGGAGGGCCTGAGCGATACGCGTGCCGCCGCGCGTGTTGCACGCACCAATGCCCAGGCCTCGATCGAGCGTTTGCGTGGCGAACCGCGCAGCCGTCGCAATCTGCAGGAGCTCAAGCTGGCCGAATCGCTGCTGGCCAATGGCAACCGGCTGATCCGCGCCAGCCTGTTGCTGGAAGCGGTGCTGCGAGATGGCCATCCGCTACCCACGCTGGACGCGTTGCCCAGCTTTGCGCAGCAGGCCGATGAGGCGCTGTCCGCGGTGATCGACGGCCTGCGCACTGGCGGCACCCCTGCCGCGGCTACCTTGCGCAACGCCGAGCGCCAGCTTTCCGATGCGTTGGCCGCATTGCCCGACAGTTCCCCAGCCACCGCCGCGCTGGCCGACACCATCGACCGCGTCACCGACAGCATCGGCACGCTCACCCACCTGCTGCGCCCTGCCCGACCGGCCTCGGCCGGCGCGCCGGCCGTGCATGACGGCGTGCACGATGCCGGCAGGTAAACTGCCGCCCTGATCCGTGTTGCGAGCCCGACGATGACCGACCCGCTGTCCCGCGCCCATGCTGCTGCACTGGATGCCGCCGACCCGCTGCGCAACCTGCGCGATGCCTTCGTGTTCCCGCAGCACGGCGATGACGATCAGACCTATTTCGTCGGCAATTCGCTCGGCCTGCAGCCGCGCGCGGCCCGCGCGATGGTGGACGAGGTGCTCGACCAGTGGGGTGCGCTGGCGGTGGAAGGCCACTTCACCGGCCCGACCCAATGGCTGACGTACCACCAGTTGGTGGGCGACGCGCTGGCGCGCGTGGTCGGTGCGCAACCCGGCGAAGTGGTGGCCATGAACACCCTCAGCGTCAATCTGCATCTGATGATGGCGAGCTTCTATCGTCCCACTGCCGAGCGCGGCGCGATCCTGATCGAAGCTGGCGCATTTCCGTCCGACCGCCATGCGGTGGAATCGCAGCTGCGCCTGCACGGGCTGGACCCGGCCACGCATCTGATCGAAGTGGAAGCCGACGAACCCAACGGCACCGTGTCGATGTCGGCCATCGCCGAGGCCATTGCGCAGCATGGTCCGCACCTGGCGTTGGTGCTGTGGCCGGGCATCCAGTACCGCACCGGGCAGGCCTTCGACCTAGCCGAAATCGTGCGGCTGGCGCGCGCGCAGGGCGCGGCGGTGGGTTTAGATCTGGCGCATGCGGTGGGCAATCTCCCGCTGACCCTGCACGACGACGGCGTGGATTTCGCGGTGTGGTGCCACTACAAATATCTCAACGCCGGTCCCGGCGCGGTGGGCGGTTGCTTCGTGCACGCGCGGCATGCGACGAGCGACCTGCCGCGCATGGCCGGCTGGTGGGGACATGAGCAGCAGACCCGCTTCCGCATGGACCCGCAGTTCGTGCCCTCGCCCGGTGCCGAAGGCTGGCAGCTGAGCAATCCACCGGTGCTGGCGCTGGCACCGCTGCGCGCCTCGCTGGCGTTGTTCGACCAGGCCGGCATGGCTGCATTGCGCGCCAAGTCCGAACAGCTCACCGGGCATCTGGAGCAGATGATCCACGCGCGGGTGCCGCAGGTGCTGCAGATCGTCACGCCGGTAGAACCAGCGCGACGCGGTTGCCAGCTCTCGCTGCGGGTGGCCGGCGGACGCGCACGGGGCCGCGCGCTGTTCGAGCACCTCCACGCAGCCGGCGTGCTTGGCGACTGGCGCGAACCGGACGTGATCCGTATTGCGCCCGTGCCGCTGTACAACCGCTTCAGCGATCTGCATACCTTCGTGGAGCAGGTGGAAGCCTGGGCGGCTGCTTGAGCGCGGCAGTCTGACTGCAGTGCCTCCAGCGCACCTGTATGGCACGCGGAATCGCCGCGCGCCCACGTACACTCCCAGCCCGCCCGGCGTTGCTGCCAGTCGCTGTCTTCCCCTTTTCGCCGGCGCTGCGTCCGGCTGCTTCCGGACATTGCATTGAGCCCAGTTTCTCAGCGTTCCCTGACCCTGATCGGCGCCGGTCTGGCCGGTTGTCTGCTGGCCATCCTGCTGTCGCGTCGCGGCTGGCAGGTCACCGTGTACGAACGGCGTGGCGACCCGCGCATCAAGGGCTACGAGTCCGGCCGCTCGATTAATCTGGCGCTGGCCGAACGCGGCCGGCATGCGCTGCGCCAGGCCGGCGCCGAAGATGCGGTGATGGCCAAGGCGGTGATGATGCGTGGGCGCATGGTGCACCCCTTGGTCGGGCAACCGCAGCTGCAACGCTACGGGCGCGACGACAGCGAGGTGATCTGGTCGATCCATCGCGCCGCGCTGAATGTCGCCCTGCTCGATCTGGCCGAACAGGCCGGCGCGCGCGTGCACTTCTATCGCCGCCTGCATACCGTGGATTTCGACGCCGGCTATGCGCGCTTCATCGACGACCGCGACGACCAGCCGCACGAGATCCACTTTCAGAGTTTGATCGGCAGCGATGGCGCCGGCTCGGCCTTGCGCGCGGCGATGCAGCGCAAATCGCCGCTGGGCGAACGCACCGAATTCCTCGATCACTCGTACAAGGAACTGGAAATTCCGCCGCAGCCGGGTGGCGGATTCCGGATCGAAGGCAACGCGCTGCATATCTGGCCGCGCGGGCGCTACATGTGTATCGCGCTGCCCAACGATGGCGGGACGTTCACCGTCACCCTGTTCCTGCCCAACGCCGGCGAGCCGAGCTTCGCCACCACGCGTACCGGCGATGAAGCATTCGCCTTGTTCGCACGCGATTTCCCGGACGCATTGCCGCTGATTCCGCAACTCAAGGAACATTGGGAAGAGCATCCGCCCGGGCTGCTCGGCACGCTGACCCTGGATCGCTGGCATCTGGATGGCCGCGCATTGCTGATCGGCGACGCCGCCCATGCGATGGTGCCGTTCCATGGCCAGGGCATGAATTGCGCATTCGAAGATTGCGTGGCACTGGCAGATCAACTGGACGCGCACGACGACCTGGCAAGCGCGTTCGCGGCCTTCGAGGCTGCGCGTCGCGACGATGCGGCCGCCATCCAGCAGATGGCGCTGGAGAACTACCTGGAAATGCGCGACCGCGTCGACGACCCCGACTTCCTGCTGCAGCGCGAGCTCGAACAGCAGTTGCAGGCGCGCTGGCCCACCCGCTTCGTGCCGCACTACACCATGGTGACGTTCCTGCGCACGCGCTACTCGATTGCGCTGGCGCGCAGCGAGATCCAGCGCGAGATCCTGGTGCAGGCCACGCGCGGGCACAGCGATCTGTCGCGCATCGACTGGTCCGCCTTGGAAGCGGTTGTGCACGCACGCCTGGAGCCGCTGGACGGCGCGCACTGACGTCTGCGGAGGATGCGGAGGACGGCATTGATGCTTGCAGCGGCGACGGTGACGAGCAGGCTTGCGATTGGCGTGCGGAAAGGATGTCTCTTCGGTGCGGTGCTGCAGCTGCCAGCACCTGCAAGCGCCCCATGTGTAGTGGCTAGCGCCTGACAACGCCGCACCCGGCCCGCTACGCGAGCGCTTCGCCCGTGGACGTGGCTCACCTCCCGCACGGCCACGCCTTAGAGCGGCTGACAAAACGTAGCGAGCAGCCGTCAGGTGGGCGCGGACGGCGCGCTCAGAACCGCAGTGTACGAGTGGTACATGCCGATTCCGAGCACCGGCCGCACCCGCCTGGCGGCTGCGCAGTCGTTTTGTTAGCTGCTCTTCGCGTGGCGTTGCCGCGATGGGGGATACTAGGCGACCCCGGCAGCGCATACGCCGTGCGCCGCGCATCTGGATGTCGTACCCGCATGCCTGACAGCTTTCTCTTCTACGACCTGGAAACCTTCGGCCAGGATCCACGCCGCACCCGCATTGCACAGTTCGCTGCAGTGCGCACCGACGCGCAACTGCGCGTGATCGAAGAGCCCATCAGCTTTTTCGTGCAGCCGGCCGACGATCTGCTGCCCTCGCCCTACGCCACCATGGTGACCGGCATCACCCCGCAGCACGCGCTGCGCGAAGGCGTCACCGAGGCCGAGGCGTTCGCACGCATCGCCGAACAGATGGGCCGACCGCAGACCTGCACGCTGGGCTACAACTCGATCCGCTTCGACGACGAATTCATCCGCTGCGGCCTGTTCCGCAATTTCTACGACCCGTACGAGCGCGAGTGGCGTGGCGGCAATTCCCGCTGGGATTTGCTGGATGTGCTGCGACTGGTACACGCGCTGCGCCCGGACGGCATCGTCTGGCCACAGCGCGAAGATGGCGCCACCTCGTTCAAGCTGGAGCACCTGGCCGATGCCAACGATGTGCGCGAAGGCGATGCGCACGAAGCCTTGTCGGACGTGTACGCCACCATCGGCATGGCGCGCAAATTCCAGCAGCACCAGCCGAAGTTGTGGGACTACGCGCTGCGCCTGCGCGACAAGCGCTTTGCAGCCGCCTTGCTGGATGTCATTGCGATGCAACCGGTGCTGCATGTTTCGCAGCGTTACCCCGCCTCGCGCCTTTGCGCTGCGGCGGTACTGCCGCTGACGCGCCACCCGCGCATCGACAGCCGCGTGATCGTATTCGATCTGGAGGGCGACCCGGAGGTGCTGTTGCGGCTCAGCCCCGACGATATTGCAGACCGCCTGTATATCCGCGCCGCGGATTTGCCGGAAGGCGAACAGCGTATCCCGCTAAAGGAAGTGCATCTGAACAAGTCGCCCGCGCTGGTAGCCTGGCAGCATCTGCGCGCTGCGGATTTCGAGCGCCTGGGTGTGGATCACGACGCGGTAGTGGCCAAGGCGGCACGGTTGCGCGCATTGGGCCCTGAACTTGCCGAGAAGGTGCGCCAGGTCTACGGCAGCGAACGCGCCGCGGCCGCGGCGGTCAACGATGCCGACGCCTCGCTCTACGATGGCTTTCTGGCCGAAGGCGACAAACGCCTGCTTGCGCAGGTCCGCGCCAGCGCGCCGGACGAACTGGGCGCGCTGGAAGCGCGCTTTCGCGATCCGCGCCTGATCGAGCTGCTGTTTCGCTACCGCGCGCGCAACTGGCCGCAGACACTCTCGTTCGAGGAACAGGAGCGCTGGAACGTGTATCGCCGCCAGCGCCTGCTCCAAGACCGCGGCCTGGGCGAAGTCACCCTGGAGCAATACCACGCGCAGATCGCGGATTTACGGGGTGCTCACCCCGACGATGCTACCAAGCAAGCCCTACTCGACCAGCTCGCCGCCTGGGGTTCGGACCTCCAACGCACGCTATGACCACCTACTTTTCCGACGCCAGCTTCAAGTTCCTGCGCGCCCTGGCCCGCCACAACGACAAGACCTGGTTCAACGACCATCGGCATCAGTATGAAGCGCATGTGCGCCAGCCGTTCCTGCAGCTGATCACCGATCTGCAGCCTGCACTGGCACAGGTCAGCGAACACTATCGCGCCGATCCCAGGACCCAGGGCGGCTCGCTGTTCCGCATCTATCGCGATGCGCGGTTTTCCAACGACAAATCGCCGTACAAGAACTGGCAAGGCGCGCGCCTGTTCCATGAGCGCCGCCGCCAGATGCCGGCGCCATCGTTCTATCTCCATCTGCAGCCCGGCGAAAGTTTTGTCGGCGCCGGCCTGTGGCATCCGGAGCCGGACACGCAACGCAAGCTGCGCCAGTTCATTTTCGACAACCCCGGCAGCTGGAAGGCCGCTGCGCATAACCCGAAATTGCTGCGCAAATTCAGCCTGGACGACAGCGAAAAACTGGTGCGGGCACCGCGCGGCTTCCCCAACGATTTCGAGTTCATCGACGATCTCAAGCACCGCAACTGGGCGTATCTGCGTCACCTGGACGACAGCATCATGACCGGGCCGCGACTGCGCCAGACCATCGAGGCGGACCTGGTGATCCTGGCGCCGTTCGTCGATTACCTGTGCGCGGCCTTGGACCTGGAATTTTGATGACACAGGATCTACCGCTAGGCCAGCAGCGCCGGACGCTGGGCCGCACCAGGCTATTGGTCTCGCCGATCGGTTAGGGATGTTCCGGCTCTTGGGGCCACCGGCGCTTCGACGAAGGCGCCGCCGCACGGGTGGTCGAGCACGCGCTGGCGCAGGGCGTGAACCTGCTCGATACCGGCCACCACTACTCCGCCTTCCATGTGCGCAACCGCGCCTGCGACGGATCCTGCGCCCCCTGCTGGCGCAGCGTTCGCGGGATTCGCTTGTCGTGTCCAGCAAGGGCGGTACGTTGACCGGCCAGGCCGGTGCCAGTGGTGCGCAACGGCGTGACTTCTCTGTTGCAGCGATCAGGGCCAGTTGCCAAGCATCGCTGCGCAATCTTGGCTTGGACTATCTCGACATCTGCCAGCCACATGGCGCCAGCGAGCACGACATCAACGACGACCTGCTGCTGGCTATGCAGCGCCTGCGCGAACGCGGCCTGATCCGCCACACCGGCATCAATACGCATTCGGCATCGACCCTGCACTGGATGATCGCCAATCCTGACGTCTTCGATGGGGTGCTACTGGACTACAACGCGCTGCAGTCGGCGATGGCCTCGGCTCCCCCAGTCACTGATCTTCACCTGTCGCGGCCGCGATTGCGGCAGTCTGGGCGGCATGAAAAAAGCCATCGGCGTCCTCATCGCTTTCCTGCTGACCGTCACTGCGTGGTGGTTCGGCGGGCCTTACATGACCATGCATGGCCTGTCCAAGGCCATCGAGCAACGCGACACCGCTGCACTGGAACGTTATGTCGACTTCCCGCGTGTGCGCAGCAGCCTGCGCGCCCAGCTCAACGATTATCTGGTGCGGCAAGCCGGTCCAGACCTCGCCGCCAGTCCGTGGGGCACGTTGCTGTATGGCCTGGGGAACCAACTCGGTGGTGCAGCAGTGGATACGCTGGTGACGCCGATCGGCATCGGTGCACTGTTGCAGGGGCATGTGCTGTGGAAGCGCGGCCGCAATGAACTGCAGGGCGGCGATCCCTTCGGCCCCACCGAGCCAGCACGACCGCTGAAAAACGCCAAACACCGCTTCGAGGCACTGGACCGCTTCGTGATCGACGTCGAACGCGCCCCCGGCGAACCACCACTGAAGGTGGTGCTGGAACCACAGGGGTTGCGCTGGAAGGTGGTGGACCTCCAGTTGGAGATGTCGCCGGCGTCATGATGCCGGTTGAGCGACGTAGCCGCCTTCGCCTTACCCTTCGTTGGCCACGCCGTGCGGCACATGGCCGGCAGCCACATGCTGATGCTGGCGGGCACTGTCGATGTTGTGCTGCGAGTCGTCGAAGAAGATATCCGCACCAAACGCCTGAAGGAACGGGCCCTTGTGACGCCCGCCAAGGAACAGCGCCTCGTCCAGACGCACACCCCACTCGCGCAACGTGCGGATCACCCGCTCATGCGCCGGTGCCGAGCGCGCGGTGACCAGCGCCGTGCGGATCGGCGAGGCCTGGCCGGGCGGAAAGGCCGCCTGCAAGGTATGCAGCGCCGACAGGAAATTACGGAACGGCCCCACCGACAACGGCTCGCGCGCGCGTTCGCGCTCGTGACGCCCAAAGGCCTCCACGCCCTGCTCGCGCGAGATACGTTCGCTCTCGTCGCCGAAGATCACCGCATCGCCATCGAAGGCGATCCGCAGCTGCGTCGACAGCCGGCTTTCGTCGTTGTCCACGATTGCCGCGGCGGCCTCGGCGCGTTCGCCCAGTGCGCGCGGCATGATGGTCGCCGCCGCGATGCCATGGCTCAGCGCACGGCGCACCGATTCCGGATTGGCCGACAGGAACAGATCGGTCCCGAATGGCTTGACGTAGGGCCAGGTCGGCTCGCCCGAGGTGAAGGTGGCACGCACGATGCCCAGGTTGTAATGCTGGATCGAGTTGAAGATGCGCAGACCGGTATCGGCGGAATTGCGTGACAGCAGGATGACTTCCACCCGCGGCGCGTCCTCGGGCACATCGTGATTGAGCGCCAGCAGCTTGCGCACCACCGGGAACGCAACGCCAGGTTGCAGGATGTCGTCCTCATGCTCGCGCTGGAACGCCGAATACGCCTCCACTCCGTCGGCCTCGAACAGCGCATGGCCTTCTTCGAGATCGAACAGGGCGCGCGAGGTCACCGCGACGGTCAGGAGCCTGGGGGAGTTATCGGTCATTGGGGCGGGGATTCGGGATTCGGGATTCGGGGTTGGTTTAAAGCGGGAACTGGAGGTCGGGATTTGATCGCCCATCCGCGCAGCATCGTAGCGCGTGCGCGCGATTCTAAAGACGACGTGGCACGCTGCTGCCGTTGCCAATCCCGAATCTCGAATCCCAGATCCCCGCCTTTCATACCGCAAACTGCTCGCTGAAGATGCGCTCTTCGAGATTGTGTTCGGGATCGAACAACAACGTGACCTGGCGCTGCGCGGATTCGCGGATGGTCACTTCGACCACGTCGCGAATTTCGTGCGAGTCGGCGGTGACGCTGACCGGGCGCTTGTACGGGTCGAGCACGCGAAAGCGCACTTCGGTATCTGCCTTGAGGATGGCGCCGCGCCAGCGTCGCGGACGATACGGTGCGATCGGCGTCAGCGCCAACGTATGCGAGCCCAGCGGCAGGATCGGCCCGTGCGCGGAATAGTTGTACGCCGTGCTGCCGGCCGGCGTGGCCACCATCACGCCATCGCCGATCAGCTCGGCGATGCGGGTCTGGCCGTTGAGATCAATGCTGAGATGCGCGGCCTGCCGGGTCTGCCGCAACAGCGAGACCTCGTTGTAGGCCAGCGAGCCAGCACTGGCCCCGGATTCGGTCTGCACCTGCATTTCCAGCGGCCGCAGATACGCCGGCTCGGCGCGCTGCAGGCGCTCGAGCAGGTCGTCCTCGTTGTCGCGGTACTGGTTCATCAAAAAGCCGACCGAGCCCAGCTTCATGCCGAACACCGGCTTGTCGGAGGCGCCATGCCGGTGCAGCGTTTGCAGCATGAACCCATCGCCGCCCAGCGCACAGACGATGTCGGCGCTGTCCAGCGCATGGTCGCCATAGCGCTGCGTAAGGCGCGCACGCGCGGCCACCGCCGGCTCGGCGGGGCTGGCAAGAAAAGCGATGCGAGGTGGTGCGGTCATCGTTGACTCCAGAGCATGCGAATCAGCATACCGCAGCCCCGTGCTGGGCTTGTTGTGGGTCCGTTGCGCTCATGTCCCACCCTCCCCCTCATGCACGGCAGCAGTTGCGTCGTCGCAAGCACCGCTCCCGCGCCTGCACGCATGGCATCCTGGCAACTGCGTCTGCTGGCGCCTGCGGGCCATGCCGGCCCGCCATCGGACGCAACCGGCCCGAGCTCAGGCCGTCAACCGCCAGGCGCGATGGATGCGCGCATGCCGCTCGAAGTCCGGGTCGATGGTGCGGGGGCTGATTTCTTCGCACTGCGCGAACTCCGCCACCCCTTCCTCGTCCAGCTTGAAGCGACGGAAGTTATTGGAGAAATACAACACCCCCCCCGGCGCCAACCGTGCCACGGCCGCGCGCAACAGACGCACGTGCTCGCGCTGGATATCGAAATCTTCCGCGCGCGCAGAATTGGAGAAGGTCGGTGGGTCGCAGAAGATCACATCGAAGTGCGCACGCTCGGCTTCCAGCCAGGCCAATGCATCGGCCTGCACCAGTTTGTGCTTGCTCCCGGCCAGCCCGTTCAACGCAAGATTATCGGCGCACCACTGCAGGTACGTTGCAGACAGATCCACGCTGGTGGTGGAGGCCGCACCGGCCACCGCCGCTTCCACGCTGGCCACACCGGTGTAGCAGAACAGGTTGAGGAAACGGCGCCCCCTGCACTGCTGCGCCATGGTGCCGCGCAGCGGGCGATGGTCCAGGAACAGCCCGGTATCCAGATAATCGAACAGGTTCACGCGCAGCAACGCGCCGTGTTCGCGCACGTGGACGATTTCGTTGCGTTGCTCGAAGCGGCCGTACTTGCTGCCGCCCTTGCCGCGTTCGCGCGACTTCAGCGCCACGCGCTCGGCCGGTACCTCGAAGACCTCGCGTGCGGCGGCCAGCAATTCGTTGAGGCGACGACGCACATCGGCCTCGGGAATCGTCGCCGGCGCTGCGTATTCCTGCACATGCAGGAAGATGCGCCGGTCGCCATCGGCCTGCTGGTACACGTCGATGGCGGCGGAATATTCCGGCAGGTCGGCGTCGTAGGCGCGGAAACATTCGATGCCTTCGCGCGCGCGCCACTTCTTGAATTTCTGCAGATTCTTGCGCAGCCGGTTGGCCACCATCTGCGCGCCCTCGCTGAGCGCGGTTGGTGCCGCCAGCGGGGTACGCCGCGGCACTGCAATCGGGTCGCAGACGATCAACGCGCATTCGATCGCACCGTTGAACAGCTGGTATTTCTTGCCCGCGCGCAGGCCGGTGGCATACGCCAGCTCGGCATTGCCGCACAGCAGGCTGGCACGCCACTGCGGCGCGACGCGCTGCAAGGTGTCGCCCAGGCGGCGATACAGCGCCGCATCGGCGGCCAGGCGCTCGTCGTAGGGCGGGTTGCACACCACCACGCCGGTGGCCTGCGGCGGGGTCTGCAATTCACCGACCTCGCGCACGCCGAACCAGATCGCCTCGGCCACGCCGGCCACTTGCGCATTCTCTTTCGCAGCGCGGATGGCGTGCGGGTCCATATCGCTGCCATGGATCACCTGCTTGAGCGCAGCGCGGCCGACCCTATCGCGTTCGCGCGCCTCACCGACCAGCTGCTGCCAGCCGTCGCGGTCGAAACCGCGCCAGCGGCTGGGCACATCGCTGCCGTAGCGCTGCAGACCGGGCGCGACGTCGGCGGCCATCAGCGCGCCTTCGATCAGCAGCGTGCCGCTGCCGCACATCGGGTCGAGTAGACCGCCGCCATCGGCATAGGCGCGCGGCCAGCCGCCGCGCATCAGTACCGCTGCGGCCAGATTTTCCTTCAACGGCGCCTCGTTCTGCGCCATGCGCCAGCCGCGACGATGCAGCGGGCCGCCGCCCAGGTCCACCGAAATGGTGGCGCGGCCCTTGCGCAGCGACAGGTTCAGGCGCAGGTCCGGGTTTTCCACGTCCACCGACGGGCGCTCCAGCCCCTGCCGGCGCATGGTGTCGACCACCGCGTCCTTGATGCGCTGCGCCGCGTAGCGGGCGTGGGTGATGGCGGTCCCGGACACATGCGCGTCCACCGACAGCGTATGCCCCACCGACAGATGCGCGTCCCATGGCAGTTCGGCCACGCCGGCGTACAGCGCGTCTTCGTCCGGGCAATCGAACTCGGTCAGCGGCCACAGCACGCGGCTGGCCAGGCGCGACCACAGCACGGCGCGCTGCGCATCGCGCAGTTCGCCTTCGACGTTGACGCCGGAAATAGTGGCAGTGGCCCTGCTGGCACCGAGCGCAAGCAGCTCGTCGGCAAGCAGGTATTCCAGGCCCTTGGCGCAGGATGCGAAGAATTTCACGTGGGCAGGTATCGATAAAGACGCTGGCCGCGGCGGCGAGCGTGAAAGCAGGACGGCGGGCCGGCTCCCTGGTGGGCAATGCCGCGGCCGCCGTGGACGGGCCGCAAATGGTCGGCCATCGCGACCGGCATTACCAGCCCGGCGCCAGCGTCGCACACTGCACGGTTCACCACGGCGCCAACCGCCACTGCGCCTGCGCGGTGTCCAGGCGCTGCTGCAGGCCCAACCGTTGCAGGAAGGCCGCATCATGCGAGGCGACGATCAGCGCCCCCTGGTGGTCGTACAGCAGCGCCTCGATCGCTTCCACCGAGGCCAGATCCAGGTGGTTGGTGGGCTCGTCCAGCAACAGCAGGTGCGCCGGCTGCGCCCGGTACAGCGCGCAGGCCAGCGCAGCCTTGAGCCGCTGGCCGCCGCTGAGCTGGCCGCAGGGCAGGTCGGCACGCGTCTGGTCCAGCCCCAGCAGCGCCAGGCGCAGCCGCTGCACGTGGGCTGGCGCACCCGGGTTTGCCTCCTGCAGTTGCGCAGCGGCCGAGCGCGCCGGGTCCAGCAGCCCCAGGTCCTGATCCAGATACGCCACCGGCACGTGCACCTGGCAATGCCCTGCGCTTGGCTGCAGGCGCCCAGCCAGCAATTGGAGCAAGGCGGACTTGCCGCTGCCGTTCGGACCAACCAGACCAATCCGCGACCGCCCCTGCAGCAGCAGGTCCACGCGTCGCCCGCCCAGCCGCGCGTCCGCCACTTCCACCTGCCGCAGCGTCGCCAGCCGCCGCGGCGTGTTGGCAGGCAAGGTCGGCGCCAACGCAGCGATCGCCGGATCGACCTCCACCTGCGCTGCAGCCTGCACCACCGCTTCGCTCAGCCGCGCCTGCTCGGCCTGACGTTGCTGTTGCAGTCGGCCTGCGCTGACTTGGCTGCGCTGCTTCTGCCCGCCAAGCAGGATCGCGGCCTGATTGGCCTGCCCCGCAGCACGCGCGCCGCGTGCCTGGCGGTGCTGTTGACGCTGCAGTTGCGCGCGCAACACCTGCTCGCCGCGTGCGCGTGCATGTTTGCGCTGGGCCAGCAGATCGCTGGCGACCCGCTGCCCGCTGGCGCGCTGCTGCGCATAGAATCCGTAATTTCCGCCGTAGCTGCGCAGCCCGTGCGCGGACAAGTCCAGGATGCGCTGCATCGCCTCGAGCACGCCGCGGTCGTGGCTGATCACCAGCAAGCCGCCGCTCCAGGCCAGCAATCGATCCATCAGCCGCTGGCGTTGCGGACCATCCAGGTGATTGCTGGGCTCGTCCAGAATCAGAACATCCGGCTGGCTCACAAACGCACCGGCAAGCGCCACGCGCATCGCTTCGCCGCCGCTCAGTTGCGCGGCCGGTGCATGCGGATCGCGTCCACCCAGGCCTTGCCGTTCCAGTTCGGCAGCAAATTGCGCATGGGCCGTCCAGCGCTCCCCAACGCGTTCGAAATCGGCCGGCGCAGTACTGCCAGCGGCAATGCGGTCCAACGCATCCAGCAGCGGCGCGACACCAGCCAGGTCGGCAATGCGCTGCCCCGTCGCCACGCTCACCCGTTGCGGCAGGTAGTGCACGCTGCCACTGCGCACGCACCGCCCGGCACTGGGGAGCAGCTCACCGGCCAGCAGGCGCGCAAGTACGCTCTTGCCCACGCCATTGCGCCCGACCAGGCCGGTAGCGCGTTGGTCGATATGGATGTTCAGATCGGAAAACAGCGGGCTGCCATCGGGCAGCACATACGCAACGCGTTCCAGCGTCAGCGACGGACAGGGCATACCGGTCTCCATTGCATGCCAGCACACGCGCCGATCCAACCGGACCAGCAGCGGGTAAGGCCGTCATCTCGACGGCGGCATCAATGGCGCATCGAACCAATCCCAAAAAGGTCAAGTGTGCCCAGTCTAACCCGCCGCACCGGCCGCGACACCGGCGCAACAGGCCGGGCGAACGCAGCTCGCTCAACCCAGCCCGAACGCCGGGTGGTAAGACACATCGGCCAGCGGCAGCAGCCGGTCGCCGAATGCCAGGGCTTGCAGTTCCGATGCAGGCACCTCGGGCAACACCAAGCCAGGTTCGACCGCGAAACCCAGGCGCCGGAAAAACGCCGGCTCGCCCAGCGCCAGGCAGCCTGCGGCGCCGCGCTCGCGCAACGTGGCGAGCGCTGCCTGCACCAACCGCGCGCCCAGCCCTTGCCGTTGGTGGCCGGGCCCCACGGCCAGCGGGCCAAGCGCGAACCAGCCGGGCGAATCGTCGGACAGCGCCACCGGCGAGACGGCCAGATGCCCGACCACATAGCCGTCGTGGTCGGCCACCAACGACAACGCCAGTGCGCCGTCCTGACGCAATCCTGCAATCACCTGGTGCTCGTCATGCCGGCTGCGTTCGGCGCGCATGAAGGCCACCATGGTCAGCAGTTCGATGGCGGCGGCGTCGCCTTCGGTGGCTTCGCGGATCAACACGTTCATCGGTGGCACCACGCGCAGCCGTGGCTGGGAACCGTCCGCATCACAGGCTCTGCAACAACTCTGCGAACGCGCGTGCCGACGCGTCGACGTGCGAGGCAAGGCGATGGTCGTCGTCGACCAGCAGCAGGCGCGCATGCCGGGCCTGCGCCCAGGCGATCACGTCGGCAGCCGGAATCAGTTCGTCGCGCCAGGCATGCACGATCGAGATCGGCACCGGTGCGGCGTCCAGCGCCGGCATCGGGCCCATCTTGGTCGGCGGCACCATCAAAAACAGGCCGCGGGTGGGCACCTGCAACGACACCATCCCGGCGATATACGAGCCCAGGCTGGAGCCGACCAGCACCACCGGCCCCCTCTCGGCCGCCGCCCGCGCGATTTCCAGCAGGCGCTGCAGCCGGCCTCGCACGTCGCCCAGCGTACTCACCTCGCGGCGTGCATCCAGGTCGGTGTAATCCGGGCGTTCGTGGGTCCAGCCCAACTGCTCGGCCACGTTGGCCAGCGCGGTGACTTTCAAGGCGTCCGGGCCGCTTTCGAAGCCGTGCGAGAGGATGCAATGGCCGCGACTCATAGCGCCTGCACCGTATCGCCGATGCGCAGCACGCCGCCGCGCAGGACGCGTGCGCACAGCCCACCGTGGCCGCGCATGGCGTTGTAGCCGCCTGCGCCCAGGGCATCTTCCATGCGCGAACACGGGTCGCAAGGGTCGGTGCCTTCCAGTTCAATTTCACCGATCCGGAATCGCCGCCCTTTCAACGCGATCAACGGAATGCCGGACACCACCAGGTTGCGCCGTAGCGTCGCCGGCGCGATGGTCGCGTGTCCTGACAACGCCGCGATCACCGGCAGATGCTCGGCCTGGATCAGGGTCACGCCACGCTTGCCGCTGCCGCCCTTGTAGCGGTCTCCCACAAGGCCAATACCGGTGGTGACCTGCGCCGCGTCCACCTCCAGCATCGCCACGTCGCGCGCCGGACGCACGCCGATCCAGGTGACCTGACCGGTCTGCGGCAGCGTCGCCATCAATTTGCCCAGGGGGCTGTCGGGATTCAAAGCCATCGGGCAATGCTAGCATCCGCTCCATGTCCGATGCCGTCTTGCCGTCGCCGCCAATCACCTACGCGCCGTTATCCTACGAATCGCGGTTGGCCAGGCGCGCGCTCACCCAGATCGACATGGTGGTCATCCATTGCACCGAATTGCCGGACATGGCGATGGCGCGCGAATACGGCGAACGCGTGCTTTATGACAGCGGCACCGGGAACAGCGGGCATTACTACCTCGATCGCAACGGCAGCATCCAGCAATACGTCGCCCTGGAGCGCGTTGCGCATCATGTGCGCGGGCACAACCCGCATACGCTGGGCATCGAACTGGTCAACCGCGGCCGTTATCCACACTGGCTGGATTCGCGGTATCAGGAGATGACCGAACCGTATCCCGAAGCACAGATCGCGGCGCTGATCACCTTGTTGCAATGGCTCCAGCAGCAGTTGCCGTCGGTGCGGCGCATCGCCGGCCATCAGGCCCTGGATACCACCCAGGAAGCGGCCAGCGACGACCCGTCGCGCAAGATTCAACGCAAGCTCGACCCCGGACCGTTGTTTCCGTGGTCACGTATCGAAGCGGCGGTGAGCTGGTCGCACACGCCACGTTAGGAGGCAGTTGTAGAAACCGGACGACGCCTGCATCCGACAGGTGTTTGACGGTCCATCTGGAGCGGCTACAAAAAGACGCTGCCCAACCACCGCACCGGCGTGACGGGCGCGGGATCGGCAGCTACCCGCCAACACTCCGGCTCATGCACGTCTGCCGCCGCCGGTGGGCGCCTCGCTGCGTTACGTCGGTCATGCCCGGTAGCGCCCGACGGCGCCGACATCGACGAGAAGCGGTTCAACATGCGCGCCAATCTTGCCGTCGAAAGGCAGCGTCGCCTGCAGAACACGCACGTGATAGCTCTCGGATGCTTTGATGACCCGAAAAACATCTTCCTTCGCGCACCGTCAACCCGTTGCAGCACGCTCAACGTTCGGTCGCACGGTAGGTCTTCTCGCCGGCATTGACTGCCACGTCCAACCGGTCTTCAGGCGGCGCGATGGGGCAGACCACATGGGGCGTCAGCGCGCATGGCGGATTTTCGGCCAGATTGAAATCGAGGACCACCTGACCATCGCGGGGCAACGCGGCAAACAGATAACGCGCGCCGCCATAACTTTCCTTGCCGCTGGTGCGGTCGGCGAACAGGAAGAACAGGCCCTGGCCATCTTCCTGCAGCAGCGGCCGCAAGCGGTATTGGCGGCCATCGCGCGAGAACACCGCTTCTCCCGGCACCTGCACGGTGAGCGGCGTGCCGATCGACGTCAGCAAGGTCGTCGTGCGCGGCGTTGGATAGGGTTGCCACTGCGCCTGGATGCGCCACTGCGGATCGGTCGGGAAATAGTCCAGCCCGTCGAACTGCGTCAGCGCCGGCGCTGCCGGGTCGCGGAAGCGCCAGCCGTACAAGGCGCCGGTCTGCACCAGATAGAACTGCCGGCCACCCACGTCCAGCCGGTCGCCGCGCTGCCCTGCCCGCTCCGGTTCCAGGCGCACCTCATCGACGCGCTGCCCATCGAGCGCCACCGACGCGGCGGCATCTGCGCGAAAGCGCACCTGCCCTGCAGCATCCAACGTCAGTTGCCCCAGCTGCGCAGGGCCGGCAGGCAGGACGATATCGCTATGCGGGTCGCTGCCCACACGGTACTGGCCGGCGCGCACGCGCCCCGAACCGGTATAGCTCAACCACCCGTCGGGCGCACGCAGCTGCCTCAGCCGCTCCGCACGCGCTTGTTCCAGCGCGACCTGGTACACATCGTGCTGCGCCGCATTTCGATGACCGGCAGCAGGCCTATCGCTGACATCGGCGGACGACTCCGCCGAACAGGCAGCCAACGTCCACACCGCGACGCACAGCGCGCCAACCCGTAACTGCAACCGCATGGCTCACCCAGCACTGCAAGAAACTGCGCTCCGCGCAGCGAACCCGCGTCCCCACAGGTCACCGTTCCTGCCGCCATTGTGCCTGCAATCAGGCGCCGGTCGCGACCGGCCGCGCGGCGTCTTGCAGCCAACCGCTCCAGGAACCGGCGTAGACGCGCGCTCCTGATAACCCGGCCACTTCCAATGCCAGCAACAGATGGCATGCCGTGACACCCGACCCGCACATCACCACCGCCTGCTCGGGCCGGTACGCACCCAGCAACGCGGACAACTCGGCGCGCAGTTCGGCAGCTGGTTTGAAGCGACCATCACGCAGGTTCAGCCCCAACGGACGATTCACCGCACCCGGCACATGCCCGGCCACCGGATCGATCGGCTCGACTTCGCCACGGAAACGCTCGCCTGCCCGCGCGTCCAGCAACCAGCCCGGCGCCTGCTGCAGTCGCTGCACGATCTGCTCGGCATCCACGACCTCGGCGGTATCGAAACTGCCGGGATACGCTGCGCCATCACGCACTGCAGGTGACTCGGTGCTTTCCGCAAACCCGGCAGCACGCCAAGCGGCCAAGCCGCCGTCCAGCACCGCCACCCGGCGATGCCCCATCAGTCGCAACATCCACCACGCGCGCGCAGCCGCCATGCTGCCATCGGCCGCGTCGTAGACAACGACCTGGGTGTGCGGATCGATGCCCCATTCGCCCAGACGTTTGGCGAATGCCGCGCCGTGCGGCAACGGGTGCCGCCCCTGCGCCGGCCGCGAAAGAGCTGCAAGGTCTTGGTCGAGATCGGCGTAGTACGCGCCGGGCAGATGCCCCTGCGCGTACGCCTTGCGCGCTGCGTGCGGGTCTGGCGCGGTCGGTGGGGCGGCACGCGCATCCAGCAGACGCAGCTGCGGATGCTGCAACGCGGCCGCCAGCACGGCGGCATCGACCAACGTGGTCCAGTTCGGATCGGCACTCATGCAACCTGCTCCAGGCGACGACGAAGATTGAGAAGAATGGCGGCGGTAGCGCCCCAGATGCGGTGGGCAGGCCAGTCGTATTCGAGCACGCGCCGCGGGCGCCCGCGGAATTCCAGTTCCACACTGCGTAGATTGTTCGGGTCCATCAGATAGCCCAGCGGCACTTCGAAGACGTCCGCCACTTCATCCGGCTGCGGCACCGCCACGAACCCCGGGGCGATGACCGCCACCACGGGCGTCACTCGAAATCCACTGACGGTCAGAAACGGATCCAGGTATCCGATGGCATGCACCTGCTGCGCACCCAGCGCAATTTCTTCGCAACTCTCGCGCAGCGCTGCAGCGGCGGCGTCGGCATCGGACGGCTCCATCCGTCCGCCAGGGAAGCTGACCTGCCCGGCGTGATGGCGCAAGCTGTCCGTACGCCGCGTCAGCAACACCGTCGTTCCCTGCTCCCGCGGCACCAGCCCGCACAGCACCGCCGCTTCGGCAGACGCGTCGCCGTCGGTCAGGTCGATCAGCTCGGCATGGTTCCAACCCGGCCCGGCCGGCGCGGTGTCCAGCGGATACAGCGCCCGCCTCAACTGCGCGTATTCGGGCAGGCGTGCCGTCAGCGCGCGTGCGGGCAGCACCGTGTGCAGATAGTCCTGGCGTTCGGCGTCGCTCATGCTCATCCAGCGTGCAATTTCATCCAGGCTGCGCAAACAGCCGACGCAGTGCGACTGCGCGTCCAGCGAACATACACCGATACACGGACTGGGCAGAGGGCCGGCAGCGAAATCGGGACCATCATCGGATCCGACGTCATTGCCGCTCATCGCTGGTCCTGCGGCCGCTGCATCGTTGCATCGCTCTCTTCAGACAATCGCCAGACCAAAACGACAACGCCGGCCTGGTGGCCGGCGTTATCGCAGCACCATCGCGTGCAATTACTTGACGCTGACCAGCTTGATCTCGAACTGCACAGCCACGTTCGGCGGGAACGGGGTACGCGGATCGGCGCCGTAGGCCTTTTCCGGCGGCAGGGTCACTTCCCACTTCGAGCCGGCCGGCATTTGCAGCAGCGTGTCGCGCATGGCCTGCATTTCGACCTCGCTGACCTTGATGGCCGGGATCTGCTGCGCCGGACGTGCCTTCTCGCGGTCGCCGAACGGGAATGGACCGGCCACTTCCAGCTGCACGGTGCTGGCCTGGGTCGGCTTGGCGCCCTTGCCGGCTTCGATCACGCGGTACTGCACGCCGCTCGGCAGCGTCTGCACGCCGGCGGTGCTCTTGTTCTTGGCCAGGAACGCGTCGCTCTTGGTCTTGTTGGCCGCAGCGGCCTTGTCGTACTCGGCCTTGGCCTGCTGGGCACGGCCCTGCTCGCGCTTCTGGAACGCTTCAACCGCCGGCTTCAGCTGGTCGGCAGTGATCGCCGGCTGCTTCTTGGCATAGGCGTCCTGCAGCCCCTTTACCACCGAGTTGATGTCGAGCTGCTCGCCGCGGCCGGTGAGCTCGGCAAGATTGTTGCCGTAGTCGTAGCCGAAGTAATAGCTCAACTTGCCCTTCTCGGACGTCGTGTCCTGGGCCAGTGCATTGCCCGTCAGGGCCAGGGCCGCCACGGCGACCGCGATAGAACGCAACTTCATCAAACAATTCTCCAGGGTGGTGGCACAGGACGGGTCTGCCGCCTGAGATGACGCGCTAGGATAACGGCCGCGATACCGAACCGCTACTTATCGCGAAAGCTAGGACCAGCAAGGCTTTCGGAAGTTCCGTATTTACTATTTTTTTACGTTCGCAAGGGTTCACATGTCCAATCACGTCATTCTGATCGCCGATCACGCCAGCGTCCGGACGATTACGGTCAACCGGCCGGACAAACTGAACGCTTTGAACCAGGCGACCATGCAGGCGCTGGATCAGGCGTTCCAAGACGCAGCCGCTGCGGACGATGTACGCGCCGTGATTCTCACCGGCGCCGGCCCCAAGGCCTTCGTGGCGGGTGCGGATATCGCGGAAATGAGTGATCTGTCGGCAATCCAGGGCCGCGCATTCTCGCTGCTGGGCCAGCGGCTGATGCGCCGGATCGAACGCATGCCCAAGCCGGTGATCGCGATGATCAATGGCTTCGCGCTGGGGGGCGGCCTGGAGCTGGCGATGGCGTGCCACCTGCGCATCGCCGCAGCAACAGCGCGCCTGGGGCAACCGGAAATCAATCTCGGCCTGATCCCTGGCTTTGGCGGCACGCAGCGCCTGCTGCGTCTGACCGGCCGCGCCGCAGCGCTGGAACTGTGCCTGCTCGGCCTGCCGATCGACGCAGCCCGCGCACTGCAACTGGGCCTGGTCAATCGCGTGGTCGAAGCGGATGCCTTGCACGAAGAGACGCTGGCGCTCGCGCAACGCCTGGCAAACGCGGCGCCGCTGGCGCTGCGCGGCATTCTCGATGCGGTGATGTTCGGCGGCGAATGCGCCATCGAAGAAGGCCTGCAGCTGGAAGCCGCGCAATTTGCGTTGTTATTCGCCACTGACGATATGCGCGAAGGCACTCGCGCGTTTCTCGACAAACGCCCTGCACAGTTCCGCAATCGTTGATATCGCCATGACGCTCGACCTCATTCCGGAATCGCGTCCATGGCCGCTGCTGTTGTTCGATTGTGTGCAGGCCGACGACCTGGATCGTGCGCTGGCACTCGGCTTGATGGCGTATCTGCCCGACCCGCAGCACGATACGCTGGACGCCGACTGCCCGCAGGTCTGCGCCACGTTGCTAAGCGCGCAGCGCCGTCTACGAGACGCCTGGGCCGCGCGCGAACGCTATCGCGCGCGCTCCGCGCGCCTGCACCGCCGGGCTGCCGAACGCGACGCGCGCAGGGCCCCCGCCCCGGCACCCAGCCAACCGGCAACGCCCGCACTGCCGCCGCTGGCCGCTGCCATCCTGGCGCGCGCAAAGGCGAAAGCCGCTGGCGGAGCGCAGCCATGAACATACCTCAGGCAACGGCGCCGACGCGTCGTGGCGGCAGCATGCGCAAGCCCGAGATACAGGAAATGTTCGAGCGCCTGCGTGAACTCAATCCGCACCCCACCACCGAATTGGAGTACACCACCCCATTCGAGTTATTGATCGCGGTGCTGCTGTCGGCGCAAGCCACCGATGTCGGCGTCAACAAGGCGACCCGCAAGCTATATCCGGTGGCCAATACCCCGCGCGACATTCTCGATCTCGGCGAAGAAGGCCTGAAGCGGTACATCTCCACCATCGGCTTGTTCAACGCCAAGGCCAAGAACGTCATCGCCACCTGCCGCATCCTGCTCGAGCGCTATGGCGGCGACGTGCCGCATGATCGCGCCGCGCTGGAAGCGCTGCCCGGCGTTGGCCGCAAGACCGCAAACGTGGTGCTCAACACCGCCTTCGGCGAGCCCGCCATGGCCGTGGATACGCATATCTTTCGCGTCTCCAACCGCACCGGTCTTGCGCCAGGCAAGGACGTACGCGCGGTCGAAGACAAGTTGGTCAAGGTGATTCCGTCCGAATTCCTGCACGATGCGCATCACTGGCTGATCCTGCACGGACGCTACGTCTGCAAGGCACGCAAACCGGATTGCCCGGGCTGCGTGATCCACGATCTATGCCGCTACCGCGACAAGACGCCGCCGGCCCCTGAGCGGCAAACAAAAACCAGGAGTTGATGCAGCAATGTAGCCGGAGCAACGACGCAACCGCGCGCCCTGATCCACGCGCAGCAACCGCAAAGCCGCAAGCTTTTACGAATCCCGAATCCCCACTCGCGCCAAAAAAAATCGTGACCGGATGATGCGTCGTTCGGCGCCATGCATCATCCGATCACGATGGGGTCACCCGGCGCGAACGCCGGGCGTTTACGACACTTTACGCAGCTTTCGCCTGCTCGACGCGCTGTTCCACCAGCACGCCATCCACCGTGGGCTGACCTTCGACACGTCGATCCAGTTCCTTCCAGTCCACCACCAGTTCGCAGCCGCGCGAGGCCGCATTCCGGCTCCAGTCGCGCAACAACTCGATGCAGGCATGATCGACGTGGTGCAGCTTGGCCACATCCAGATGCAGCGCAGTGTTCGGCGGCACGCTTTCCAGCGTACGTGCCATCGCCGGCACCTTCAGGAAGGTGGCCGAACCCTGCAGGGTCAGATGCATTTCGTCCTTCTTGTCGGCGTGCTCGCGCACCTCCACCTTCAAACGCGAAGAATGCAGTGCCAGACGGAACAGCGACAGACCGAAGCCGATCAGCACGCCGGTCAGCAGGTCGGTAGCCACGATCGCGAAGGTGGTCGCCAGGTAGATCGCAGCCGTTCCGCGGCCGTAGGTCGCCAGTTCCTTGACCTGCCCGATCTTGATCATCTTCACGCCGGTATAGACCAGGATGCCAGCCAGGCACGCCACCGGCGTCATCCGCAACAGCCACGGCAACAGCATGGCGAACACCAGCAGCCAGCTGCCGTGCAGGATGGTCGATGCACGCGTTGCCGCACCGGCCTGCACATTGGCCGCGCTGCGCACGATCACGCCGGTCATCGGCAAAGCACCCAGGAAGCCGCAGAGCATATTGCCCACGCCCTGCGCCGCCAGCTCACGGTCGTATTGCGTCCGTGCGCCCTGATGCATACGGTCCACCGCTGCCGCCGACAGCAGGGTTTCGGCGCTGGCGATGAAGGCGAAGGTCACAGCCGAGACCAGCAAGGTGTGGTTGAACACGCCAAAGATGTCGGAAATGCTGGGGATGCTGATCGCAGAGAACAGATTGGTCGGCACGTCGACCTTGTTGACATTCAAGCCCTGCAACTGCACGGTCGCCGTGACAACCACCACCGCGATCAATGCACCCGGCAGAAACCGCAGACGCTGCGGGCGCAGCTTGTCCCAAGCCAGGATGATGCCGATCGTCGCCAGACCCACGAACAGCGCATTACGGCCGGTCCCCTCGCTGATGGCCTGCCACAACACGCCAGGCAATGCGGCGAAGTTTTCCAGACCGCGTGCCTTGGGCGCGGCATCCATCAACACGTGCGCCTGCGAGGCCACGATCAGGATGCCGATGCCCGACAACATGCCGGCCACCACGGCCGGCGATGTCATCCGGAACCAGACGCCTGCGCGGCACAGACCGGCAATCAGCTGAATCGCACCGGCCACCAAGATCACCGGCCCGAGCGCAACAGCGCCGTGCTCCCGGACCAGTTCGAACACCAACACAGCCAGGCCGGCGGCCGGCCCGCTCACCTGCAGCGGGGAACCCGCCAGAAAGCCGACGACCAAACCACCAACGATGCCGGTGATCAGGCCTGCGGCGGGCGGCATGCCGGATGCGATCGCGATACCCATGCACAGCGGCAGCGCGACAAGGAAGACCACTACGGACGCCAATAAATCACGCCCAAACAGTCCCTGACGGAAATATCCGCCGATACCTGATGTGTTCATGGCAGGCTCCGTCAGGCGAGTTCAGCGCGCACGACTTGCTGCAGTCGCGGGCGTGGAGTGGCTTCGGGGGTGCTTTCGGCCAGCAGTGGCCGGAAGCCACCCTTCTCGGCATCGAAGGCGCGGATCTCCCCGTGGGCGATGTCGTAGATCCAGCCGTGGATGCGCAAGGTGCCTGCCGCCAGGCGCGCTGCCACCACCGGCTGCGTGCGCAGATGGTCCAGCTGCGAGACCACGTTCTCTTCGGTCATGCAGTTCAGCGCATCCGGGCTCTGTGGATCGTGCCCGTGATGCGCGGTGACATGACGCGCCGCATCGGTGTGCTTGAGCCACGCTGCCACGGAGGGCACGTCTTCCAGCGACTCCGGCTTGAGCACGGCCTTCATCGCGCCACAGTCGGTATGCCCGCAGATCACGATGTGCCGCACGCCCAGCACAGCGATGGCGTATTCGATCGCCGCCACCACGCCGCTGACGTGCTGAGAGTAAGGCGGCACCACATTGCCGATATTGCGATAGACGAACAGTTCGCCTGGCTGTGCGGAGAAGATCAGCTCCGGCATGACGCGCGAATCTGCGCAGGTGATGAACAGCGTATGCGGGCTCTGGCCGCCCGCCAACTCCTGAAAGCGCGCACTCTGGCGCGGATAGACTTCCTTACGGAAATGACGAAAACCTTCTAGCAAACTTTCCATGGGAGATTCCTCTAGGCAACGAATAGCAGTCCGCGGCGCACGCCGCGAATTGCAAAGACAAACAAATCAGGTAGGAATCCGGCGCGGAACGCACCGGGTGCAGCGACAGCGGGGATCAGCCAATCAGTGCGTTTGGAGGACGCAGCTGTGGAATCAGGTCGCGTTTTTGATTTGCCGGCGCGTGATGCGCATGCCACGAGGGGGAATACCGCACCAGCATCGGCCATGCCTGGGAGAGCAAGGGGATATCGTCTGCAGGCTGTGTGTCGACTTGGCTCTGTGCATCGCCGTCGTCCTGCGGATCTTCAACTGCATCGCGTTCTTCGCCAGCATCCACCATGACCGCCAAGCCGTCGCCCACGAACGCATCCTGCATGCGCGCGTGCGCGTTGGCTGCCGACCACGCGGAGAGCGCGAGCAGGCAGACCAACAGCAATTGGAGGAATCGAGGAAACATGGCCTCGAAGCTAACAATTCTGACGCCGCGTATGCAAGTGGTGCGCCGCACAAACTGACGCATGTGTTCAGGCTGGCGTGGCTCCAGTTCAGGCCGTCAGCGGCGCAGCTTGCGAATTCAAGGATTTGGGTCGGCGCGCGGCGCTGTCATAAACCATTGCCGTTCAGCTTTTTGACACACGATGACATAGTTTAAACACCCGTAAACTCTTGTCTTTATTGGCAAAAATCACTTATTACGTTTCTGTTGTTTTGTCACATTAACGCAACCTTCACGCCCTAGCCTGCGCCCACTTTCTCAGGTCGCAAGGCATCTATGAAACTCGCTCCCACCCTGCTTGGTTCCGCGCTGCTGCTGGCACTGGCCGCTCCTGCAGCACATGCCGAGATCGCCATCGATGTAATCGGCGGTTCGGAAATCTCGCTGGAAGGCTTGGTCCAGGCCGACGGCAACTGGTTCCACAACGATGTGCAGGACCTCAATGGTCCGATCGGTGCCAATGGCGACAATTCCGAATTCAGCATCCGGCGCGCCGAGCTGGTCCTCAAGGGCAAGGGCCCGGGCAACTTCGAATGGGTCGCCGGCTATGACCCGAGCGTGCTGAAGGAAGTCACCATCCGTGGCACCACCATTCGCAGCACCGGCCGCTTCCTGGATAACAACATCAAGTACAAGTTTGGCGGCAACGCGAACAACTACCTGCAGATCGGCCAGTTCAAGCAGCCCAACAGCCTGGAAGAACTGTCCAGCACCAAGAACAACGACTTCGTGTCGAAGGCGTCGGTGACGAACACCTATGGCATCTCGCGCCGGTTGGGCGTGGCCTATGGCATGGGCGACAACAATTGGAGCGTGACCGCCAGTGCATTCGGCCGCGAGCTGACCCGTAACCAGGCGCACGGCAACGGCTATGGCGCGCGTGGCACCTGGGCGCCAATCAACGAGACTGGCAATGTGCTGCACTTCGGCCTGAGCTACCTGGCCTACGACACCGACGACGACACCTTGCGCCTGCGCGCACGCCCCGACGCGGACCTGACCACGGTTCGCCTGATCGACAGCGGCGCCATCACCAATGTGGACAACGTCGGCGTGGCCGGTGCCGAGGCGATGTGGATCACCGGGCCGTTCAAACTGCAGAGCGAGTACTTCCAGGAAAACGCCAACCGCATCGGTGCCAATGCGCACGACTACAAGAGCGACGGCTGGTACGTGAGCGGCGTCTGGAACCTCACCGGCGAAACCTGGGGCTACAAGGCTGGCGTGCCGACCACCCCGCTACCCAACGAGCCGGCATCGGGCATGTGGCAGCTGGCGGTGCGCTACGACACCCTCGACCTCAACGACGGCCACCTGGTCGCCAACGGCAACACGCCGTTCGTCGATGGCGTGCTGGGCGGCAAGATGAACATCTGGACGGTCGGCGCCAACTGGTACTGGCGCTCCAATTTCAAGTTCGCGCTCGACTACGCCAAGGTCGACAGCACCCGCTACAACAGCAGCACGCGCGGCCTGGTCGACGACAATCCGTCGATCATCGAAGCACGCGCGCAGTTTTACTGGTAAGTGCGTCGCTGCCGCGTGCGCTCGGTCGAGGCACGCGGTGGTAGCCGCCACTTCCTGCCGGCCCGAACATCCGACGGCGCAACGCCGTCATCGGCCTGTCATGTCCCAGACACCGCATGGTCATGCCGTTGCCCTGCAATGGCACCACGGCGGGACGTCCTCATCCCTTCGCTACAGGAGCTGTTCCGTGATCCACTCCTTCAAGACCCGTCTGGCCGTCGGCGTGCTCGCCGCTTCGCTGGCACTGTGCGCCCAGGCTGCCGACGTCACCGGTGCCGGTGCGTCGTTCATCTACCCGGTGATGTCCAAGTGGTCGGCCGACTACAACGCGGCCACCAAGAAGCAGGTCAACTACCAATCGATCGGTTCGGGCGGCGGCATTGCCCAGATCAAGGCGGCCAGCGTGGACTTCGGCTCTTCCGATGCCCCGCTCAAGCCGGAAGAACTGGCCGCTGCCGGCCTGGCGCAGTTTCCCTCGGTGATCGGCGGCGTGGTACCGGTGGTCAACGTGCCGGGCATTGCCGCCGGTACGCTCAAGTTGGACGGCAAGACTCTGGGCGACATCTTCCTGGGCAAGGTCAGCACCTGGAACGACCCGGCCATCGCCGCGCTCAACCCGGGCGTGAAACTGCCGGAAGGCAAGATCACCGTGGTGCACCGCTCCGACGGCTCGGGCACCAGCTTCAACTTCACCAACTACCTCTCCAAGGTCAACCCGGACTGGAAGGGCAAGGTCGGCGAAGGCACGGCGGTGCAGTGGCCGACCGGCATCGGCGGCAAGGGCAACGAGGGCGTGGCTGCCTACGTGAAGCAGATCAAGGGCGGCATCGGCTATGTCGAGCTGTCGTACGCGCTGCAGAACAAGATGGCCTACACCGCAATGAAGAACGCGGCCGGCAAGTTCGTGCAGCCGTCGGATGAAACCTTCGCCGCCGCTGCCAACAGCGCCGACTGGGGCACGGCCAAGGACTTCTATCTGGTGATGACCAACGCGGCCGGCGATAACGCCTGGCCGATCACGGCGACCAACTTCATCCTGGTGCAGAAAAAGCCGAAGAATCCGGCTGGACTGAAGAACACGCTGGAATTCTTCCGCTGGGTCTACACCAAGGGCGATGCGCAGGCCAAACAGTTGGACTACGTGCCGCTGCCGGACACGCTGGTGACCCAGATCGAGGCGTACTGGGCCAAGAATCTGCCGCACTAAGAGTACGGCGCAGGCCTCTGCTGCAGCGGCCTGGTGGGGCAAGCCATGCTCTAAAACGGCATGGGCCGTTGTCTGGTCCATGCCGGCGAGCCGCCCGCCCACCTGGAACTGGCAATGGGCGCCGTGCACTAGGGCCTGGCAGCAAGCACGAAAACGCGTGAAGGAACGATGCCGTCTCTCTCCCCGGCGTCGGCCCCGGGACGCGGATCCCGGAGGGTGCAACGCCCTCCGTGGTCCGCGTCTTTTTTGTGATGCGTTGGCCAGAAGGCGCTGTCATGCGGGTGTAACAAAAACATCATTTCATAGTGTGGTCTGCCGGAGACACCGGCCAATCCAGCCTCGGAGCTTCCATGAAATTGCAGTCGGCCAGCCTGACCGCCCTGTCCCTCACCATTGCCCTCGCCCTGGCCGCGTGCTCGCCCGGCAAGGACGCGCAGTCCGCAGACGCCGCAAAGGGCGCGCCAGCCGCAGGCGCCGCCGCCAGCGACAGCAAGGGTGCTGAAATTTCCGGCGCCGGTGCTTCCTTCATCTATCCGCTGGTGTCCAAGTGGTCGGCCGACTACAACGCCGCCACCGGCAACAAGGTCAACTATCAATCGATCGGCTCCGGCGGCGGCATTGCGCAGATCAAGGCCGGCACGGTGGATTTCGGTTCGACCGACAAGCCACTGGACAGCGCCGAACTGCAACAGGCTGGCCTGGGGCAGTTCCCGTCCGCCATCGGCGGCGTGGTGCCGGTGGTGAATCTGGAAGGCATCGCGCCGGGCAAGCTGCGCTTGACCGGCGCCCTGCTGGGCGACATCTTCCTGGGCAAGGTCACGATGTGGAACGACGCGGCCATTGTCGCGGCCAACCCGGGCGTGACCCTGCCCGCCACCAAGATCAACCTGGTGCATCGCTCGGATGGTTCGGGCACCACCTTCAACTTCTCCAACTACCTGTCCAAGGTCAGCCCGGAGTGGAAGAGCAAGGTCGGCGAAGGCACCTCGGTGCAGTGGCCGGGTGGCGTGGGCGGCAAGGGCAACGAGGGCGTTGCGTCGTACGTGCAGCAGATCAAGGGCTCGATCGGCTATGTCGAGCTTGCCTACGCTCTGCAGAACAAGATGCCGTACACCTCGCTGCAGAACGCGGCCGGCCAATGGATCGAGCCGAATGCGGAAAGCTTTGCCGCCGCCGCTGCCAGCGCCGACTGGGCCAACGCCCGTGACTTCAATCTGGTGATCACCAATGCGCCGGGCGAGAAGGCATGGCCGATCACCGCGACCAACTTCATGTTGATGCACAAGCAGCCCAAGGACGCCGCGCGCAGCAAGGCGACGCTGGACTTCTTCAAGTGGGCGCTGGAAAACGGCCAGGCCCAGGCCAGCGAATTGCACTACGTGCCGCTGCCGCCGGAGCTGGTGAAGCAGATCGAAGCCTACTGGGGCAGCGAGTTCAAGTAATGCCCTGCACCCGCCCATGCGGCGGGCTGCGCTGCGGCGAGGTACCTGAAGGTGCCTCGCCGTTCCTGCTGTCTCACGCTCCCGCCGTTGCGCGGGTGACGAGTCCAATCGAATGAATGCCACCGCCATTCCCGAAGCGATGACCGCGCCACGCGGCCGCGACCTGCGCGACGCACGCGCCGATCGCCTGTTCAAGCTTGCGCTGGCCGCTACGGTCGTTTTCGTCCTGTTGGCGCTCGGCAGCGCGGCGCTGTCGATGCTGTGGGGCGGACGCCATGCCTTGCAGATGCAGGGCCTGAGTTTCTTCTATTCGGCCGACTGGAATCCGGTCGAAAACAAATACGGTGCGCTGGCACCCATCTACGGCACCCTGGTCACCGCGGTCATCGCGATGCTGATTGCGGTGCCGGTGAGTTTCGGTATCGCGTTCTTTCTGACCGAGGTGGCGCCGCGCTGGCTGCGTGGCCCGGTCGGCACCGCCATCGAACTGCTGGCCGGCATCCCGTCGATCATCTACGGCATGTGGGGCCTGTTCGTGCTGGTGCCGGTGATGACCGAGCACGTCACACCATGGCTCAACGATCATCTCGGCACGCTGCCGCTGATCGGCCCGTTGTTTCAGGGCCCGCCGTTGGGCATCGGCCTGCTGACCGCCGGCTTCGTGCTGGCAATCATGGTGATTCCCTTCATCTCCTCGGTGATGCGCGAAGTGTTTTTGACCGTGCCCACGCGCTTGAAGGAATCTGCATACG
Source organism: Xanthomonas citri pv. citri (assembly GCF_000961215.1). NCBI lineage: Bacteria > Pseudomonadati > Pseudomonadota > Gammaproteobacteria > Lysobacterales > Lysobacteraceae > Xanthomonas > Xanthomonas citri. The sequence goes on along the minus strand of NZ_CP008998.1, from coordinate 1,821,478 downwards.
CGCTGGGCTCCACCAAGTGGGAAGTGAGCTGGGACATCGTGCTGCCCTACACCCGCTCTGCGGTGATCGGCGGTGTGTTCCTGGGTCTGGGGCGTGCGCTGGGCGAAACCATGGCGGTGGCCTTCGTGGTCGGTAACACGGTGCGCCTGTCGCCGTCGCTGCTGGAGCCCGGCACCACTATCGCGGCGTTGATCGCCAACGATTTCGGCGAGGCCACTGAAACCTATCGGTCGGCATTGCTGCTGCTGGGCTTTGTGTTGTTCATCGTGACCTTCATCGTGCTGGCCATCGCGCGCTTCATGCTCATGCAGCTGTCGCGTCGGGAGGGCAACTGATGTCCGCCGCTTCGGTGTCGCAATCGCTGTACAACCGCCGCCGGGTCACCAACGCCATCGCGTTGCTGCTCTCGTGCGTCACTGCATTGTTTGGTCTGTTCTTCCTGGCCTGGATCCTGTGGACGCTGGTGTCCAAGGGCGTGCCGGGCATCGATCTCAACTTGTTTACCAAGATGACGCCGCCGCCGATGCAGGAAGGCGGCCTGCTCAACGCCTTCTTCGGCAGTGCGGTGATGTGCGGGCTGGCACTGGCGATCGGCACGCCGCTGGGCATCGCTGCAGGCACCTGGCTCGCCGAGTACGGCAACGCGCGCAAGGCCGGCGTGGTGGTGCGCTTCGTCAACGACATCCTGTTGTCGGCGCCCTCAATCGTGCTGGGCCTGTTCGTCTACACCTTGTACGTGATGCAGACCGGCGGACGCTTTTCGGCATTCGCCGGTGCGCTGTCGCTGGCTTTCATCGTGCTGCCGGTGGTGGTGCGCACCACCGACGAAATGCTGCGGTTGGTGCCGGCGCAGATGCGGGAAGCGGCATTGTCGCTGGGCATTCCCCAGTGGAAAGTCACGGTGCAGGTGCTGTACCGCAGCGCCTCGGCAGGCATCGTCACCGGCGTGCTGCTGGCGCTGGCGCGCATCAGCGGCGAAACCGCACCGCTGCTGTTCACCGCATTCGGCAACCAGTACTGGAACAGCAACATCTTCCAGCCGATGGCCAGCGTGCCGGTGATCATGAATCAATTCGCCGGCAGCCCGTACGACACCTGGCAGACGCTGGCCTGGGCCGGCGCGCTGGTGCTGACCGTGTTCGTGTTGCTGGTCAGCCTGGGCGCGCGCGCCCTGCTCTTGCGCAACAAGATCTCCAATGACTGACCTTTCCTTCCGGACACCCGACATGAACGATCTCCAAAACGCCAAGCCGATGCATCGCATCGCTGTCCCGGCCGCCACGGGGGCGCCGACGGCGCAGGCGCCGGTGAAGGTGGCCGCACGCAATCTGGATTTCTATTACGACAAGTACCACGCGCTCAAGAGCATCAACATCGAGATCCCCGAAAAGCGCGTCACTGCGTTGATCGGTCCCTCCGGCTGCGGCAAGTCGACCTTGCTGCGCATCTTCAACCGCATCTACGCGCTGTATCCGAAGATGGAAGCGCGCGGCGAGGTATTGCTGGACAACGAAAACATCCTGTCGCCGAAGTACCCGATGAACCGCCTGCGCAGCAAGGTGGGCATGGTGTTCCAGAAGCCGGTGCCGTTTCCGATGACCATCTTCGAAAACGTGGCCTACGGCATCCGCCACCACGAAAAACTGTCCAAAGCCGACATGCAGAACCGCGTCGAGCAGGCCTTGCGCCAGGGCGCGCTGTGGGACGAGGTCAAGGACAAGCTGGGGCAGAGCGCGCTGGGTCTTTCCGGTGGCCAGCAGCAGCGCCTGTGCATCGCACGTGCGGTAGCGCTGCGCCCGGATGTGTTGTTGCTGGACGAACCGACGTCCGCGCTGGACCCGATTTCCACCAGCCGGATCGAACAGTTGGTGGAAGAGCTCAAGCGCGACTACACCATCGTGATCGTCACCCACAACATGCAGCAGGCCGCGCGCGTGTCCGACTACACCGCCTTCATGTACCTGGGCGATCTGATCGAGCATGACCGCACCGAAACCATTTTTTCGCAGCCGTCCAAGCAACAGACCGAGGACTACATCACCGGCCGCTTCGGTTGATGTAAGGCGCGCCAGCGCAACGCCGCATTGACGCAGTTCCGCCACACCGCCCGGCACGACATTTGCATCATGTGCCATGTCGCCAAGGTTACGGCGGACATCCACCACTGCCACGAATCGAGATCACGATGAACCAGCACCTCAACGACCATATCGTCAAAAGCTACGACGAGGAGCAGCACCGTCTCGTCGCCGAGATCGTGCGCATGGGCGAGACGGCGGTGGCGCAGCTGGAAGCCGCACTGGATGTGGTGGAGCGTCGCGATGACAATGCCGCGCACCGCATCGTGGTCAACGACGAGGCGATCGATGCGCTGGAGCACGCGATCAGCCACGACGTGATGCGACTTGCATTGCGCGGCCCGATGGCGCGCGATCTGCGCGAAATTCTTGCAGGCCTGCGGATTCCGGCCGATATCGAACGTATTGGCGATTACGCGGCCAACGTGGCCAAGCGCTCGATCGCGCTCAATTCCGCACCGCCGCTGCCGCAGACCGTGGGCCTGCGCGCGCTCGGCCAGATGGCGGCCGATGCGGTGCGAGAAGCCGTACAGGCGTATCGCAACAAGGATGCCGATGCGGCGATCCGTGTCCGCGACGAAGATGCGCGCCTGGATGCGCAGTACACCGCGTTGTTCCGCGAGCTGCTCACCTACATGATGGAAGACCCGCGCAATATCACCCCGTGTACGCATCTGCTGTTCATGGCAAAGAATCTGGAACGCATTGGCGACCACGCCACCAACATCGCCGAGAACGTGTGGTTCCTGGTGCATGGCGAGCAACCCTTGCCTCCGCGCGTGAAGCGCGACGACACCAGCAGTACCGGCGTCGTCTAGACCCCGGCAGCGCTGCCGTGAGGCGCCGGAACGCCTTCTCATTACGTATTCAGCTTGAAACTTCTACCGTGCAGGTGCACAGGCATTTCCTGTGACCCAGGAGTCCGCTGATGAAACGCTTCGTTGGATCTTTCATGGCCTTGACGCTGCTGACCTCTGGCGCAGCGTTTGCAGCGCCGCAGCAGCACGACCTCGATCACGACCGTGACCGCAACGCGCAGCATCACGACGACCATGGCCCTGACCGCCATGACGACCATCGCGACGAGAGGCATGACGACAGGCGCGACGATCGCCGCAAGGCGGATCACGGCGATCACCGCAACGACCGGCGCGGCCCGCCGTATCGTCGCGGCGAGCGGCTGGCGCCGGACCATCGTGGCAGCCGCGTTGCCGACTACCACAAGCACCATCTCAAGCCGCCGCCGCGTGGACACGAATGGCGTCGCGTGGATAACACGTACGTGCTGATCGCAGTGGCCACCGGGCTCATCACCAGCGTCGTCGCTGGGCACTAAGCGCTTGCTCACCGTGTCGTCAGTGAGGCCCGGTCCGTGGCAACGCGGATCGGGCTTCTCCTATTTGGTGTGGGGGCGACCGACGCATATGGTCCACAGCCGCCCGGTTCGAAAAAAATGCTCGCCAACACGGGGCGATCGTGCGCGCCAACGGCATGGTGTTAGGTCATGCACCGGGTGATGCGGGCCGCAGCCGCCGCAGGTATGAATCTGCAAGCCTGCAGCCAAGGCAGAGCCCGACGTGCGACCTGCTAGGCTATGCGGATGAACGAACCGGTCGATGCACAGCCTGCCCCCTCCTTTTTGCCGATGTCGCGCCGCTTTCGTGGCTATCTGCCCGTGGTGGTGGACGTAGAAACCGGCGGGTTCGACTGGAACAAGCATGCACTGCTGGAGATCGCTTGCGTGCCGATCGAAATGGGTGCCGACGGACGCTTCTTTCCCGGCGAGACCGCCAGCGCACACCTGGTGCCGGCGCCCGGGCTGGAGATCGACCCGAAGTCGCTGGAAATCACCGGTATCGTGCTCGACCATCCATTCCGATTCGCGAAGCAGGAAAAGGAAGCGCTCGACCATGTGTTCGCGCCGGTGCGCGCAGCAGTGAAGAAATACGGCTGCCAGCGCGCAATCCTGGTCGGCCACAACGCGCATTTCGATCTGAATTTTCTCAACGCGGCCGTGGCGCGCGTGGGCCACAAACGCAACCCGTTTCATCCCTTCAGCGTGTTCGACACGGTGACGTTGGCCGGCGTGGCCTACGGCCAGACCGTGCTGGCACGCGCCGCCCAGGCCGCAGGCCTGGACTGGAATGCAGCCGACGCCCACAGCGCGGTCTACGACACCGAACAGACCGCACGCCTGTTCTGCAAGATCGCCAACGCCTGGCCCGGGCCGGTTTGAGTTGGGGAATCGGGAATCGGGAATCGGGAATCGCAAGAGCTTTGCACAGGTGGCACTCTAAGGTGGCGCGCCAGTAGCGCATCTACCTCCTCTGCCTGCGGGCACTTTCTCCCGCAGGAGGAGGAATGTCTGCACTGCTGTTGCGACTCCCGAATCCCGATTCCCCGCCCCTAACCCACACAGATCCGGTCGCGCCCGGCGCTCTTGGCCTCGTACAAGGCGTGATCGGCGCGCTGCATCAGCGACGAGCCGGTGTCTTCGTCGCGCAGTGCGGCAACACCGGCGCTGAAGGTCACCTGCAAGCCCTCGACGCTGCCCCAGTTGTGACGGGCATGGAAGAGCGCGCGGATGCGCAGGCAAAGTGCCTGTGCCTCGTCCAGCGTGGTGTCGGCCAATAGCAGCGCGAATTCTTCGCCGCCCAGGCGTGCCGGCAGATCCGAGGCGCGCGCGGCCGCCGTGAGAAGCACCCCCACCTCGTGCAGGACCGCATCGCCGCTGGCGTGCGAATAATGGTCGTTGATGCGCTTGAAGTGATCGATATCCAGAATCGCCAGCACCAGCGGGCGCGCACTGCGCCGTGCACGGCTGATATCGCGCGCCAGCGCTTCGTCGAAATGGCGACGGTTGGGTAGCCCGGTCAACGCATCTTCGTGCGCCTGACGCTCGAACACGTCGGACTTGATACGCAAACGCGTCAATAGCTCGCTCTTTTCCTGGTTGGCCTGCAGCAAGCGCTGCGCCTGCCGTTGCAGGTCCTCGGTGCGCTTGCGCACCAGCTCGGCCAGGCGCGCGTTATGGGTCTTGTAGCGATGCAGCAACACGCGATACAGCAAGGCCAGCAACAAGAGCGTCCCCAGCGCCGCGGCCAAGCGCACATCCTGGCGTTGCCACCACAGCGGCAATACCTCGAACGCCCACACCGCTTCGTGCGGGCTCCATGCCCCGCCCGGATGGCGCGCAGCCACGTGCAGACGATACCTGCCCGGCGGCAGGCCGATGAATTCCACGCTGCGCTGCCGGCCGCGCTCGGTCCAGCTAGCGTCCAGACCCTCCAGTCGGGTGCGGTACTCGATTCGCTCCGGCAGCAGAAAGCTCATGCCGACGTAGGACACGTTCAAGCGATGCCCGCCAGCCAGTTGTGCGCGCTGGCGCCACACCAACGGCTGGCCATCCTGCTGCACATTCTCGATCACTGCCGGCGGCGGGCGACGTTCGCGAAAGCGCTGCAGGCGTGAGGGGTCGACCCTGCTCACGCCGCCAGCTGTCACTACCCACACCGTGCCGTCGGCACGCCGCAGCAGGCTGGGGCCGGAACTGCCGTTGGCCTGCGCATTGCCCATGCCATCGATCTCGCCATAGCGTTCGATCGCGAGCGTGCCGTGCCCGTCGGCAACGGCATTGAGGGTCTTAAGTTCGGTACGCAGCACACCGCGATTGCTGCTGATCCATGCATTGCCACGCCGGTCGTCGATGAGCTGGAACACCGTATCCACCGGCATACCCTGCTCCAGACCCACGCGTGCAAGCACGCCATTGCGCTCGCGATACAGGCCGCGATCGGTCGCGATCCACATGGCATCGCCGATGGGCTGAAAACCGAACACGCTGCGCGCGCCGCCCAGTTTTTCCAGATTCAACTGGCGCAGCTTGCCGTTGCGTAGCACTGCCGCACCATCGACCGAACCGATCCACAACGCACCATCGACGCTGGCCAATGCGGTCACCACGCTGGCAGGCAGGCCTTCGATGGCCAACGGCGCGCGCCTGCCATCCACTAGCTGCGCCACGCCACGCTGGGTTGCCAGCCACACCGCATCGTGGTCGTCGATCACGATCGCGCGGATATGCCCGCCGGGAATGCCCTCGGCCTCGCCGTAATGGCTCAGCACGCGCCCAGCGCGCAACACGAAGACGCCATCGGCATAGGTGCCCACCCAAAGATCGCCGTGCCGGTCCAGCGCCAGACTGAGCACCGAAAGGCGTCGCCCGGAGGGTGTGACCACCGGCACCGGCACGATGCGCCCGTCCGGCAGCATCCGGTCCAGGCCGGCGGTTCCGGCGATCCACAGACTGCCGTCGCGGTCTTCCAACATGGCGCGGCTGTAGTCGCCGCTTAATCCATCGCGCTGGCTGTAGCTGCTGAACAGGGTCTCGCGCAGCCGGAACAGACCGCCGTTGGCGCCGACCCAGATACTGCCTTCTGCGTCCTCACGCAGGCTGACGATACGTCCGGTCGGCAGGCTGCGACCGGCCGGCAGCTGCTCCACGCCGTACGGCCCGATCCGCAGCAGCCCCTGGTTTTCGCTGCCCAGCCACAGATCGCCGCGGCGATCCTGCAGCATCGCGGTGAAGTGGCCGTGCCCCGGCACCCGATGCACCAGCTCGGCGCGCTCGCCCTGCAGGCGATACAGCTGATCGCCCGCAACCACCCACACCGTGCCGTCCGTTGCGCGATACGGCCATGCCAACCCCGGTGGAAACCCGAATGCAGCCGGCGCGCGGTGCATGCGCCCATCCGGTTCGCGGTAGATCAATCCATCGAAGGTGCCGATCAACAAGCGCCCCCGCGCATCGAACACCATGCGCGGAAAGCTGCTCTGCAGTGGCGCGTCATCGTGCGGCGGGGAATAGTCGAAGTGCCCATCCGGCCACAGGCAGCCCAGCCCATGCCCTTCGAACAACAGCCACATGCGGCCTTCAGCGTCCATGGTCATGGCATGGATCAACGCCTGCGGCCACTGCCCCTGCCGCTGCCACTGCCACTGCCGCCATTGCCCATCGGCAGCATGCCGGACCAGGTTGCCGCGTGCATCGCTCAGCCACAGCGCGCCATCGCGATCTACGTAGAGTGCGCCGACGCCGTTATCGGGCAGCCCAGGGCGCGTGCTGCGGTCGATCACGCTGAATTCCAGCCCGTTGTAGCGCACCAGGCCTTCCCAGGTTGCAAACCACAGATACCCGTCGCGGGTCTGGGCGATGTCGCGCAAGGAGTTGTGCGGCAGCCCGTTGCGCGAACTCCAGCTATCGATGGCGTAATCGCGCAAGCGTGCCGTTCCGGCCGGTGAGGCAACCGCAACAAGCGAACACAGCGCCAACAGCAGGCAGGCGCCGACACCGAACCAGCGCTGCTGCTGTCTATTTCTTCGTCGTGCTGACGCCTGGACGCCGCAACTGCTCTCGCCTGTTTGCCAGGCGCCCACCCCATCGTTCATCACACACAACGCGCCGTTCGCTGGCGATATGGTAGGCAAAAACGCCGCGCGGCGTTCGACGATGGAAGCGCACCTCTGGAAAGCCTTGCTGCAACTCCCTGCGCGTGGGTCAGGCCACTGTCTGCGAGCTGCATCTGCGCGGAACATTGCGCAGATGCCCATCGGCACTGCCACGATCAAGAATTGGAGCTGATGTGCATCGCGTAACGCGCGTGCGATACCCAGGCCGGCACGCCTGCGCTCGCGCCTGATGCACGCAGGTGTTAGGCGCCCAGGCGCTGGCGCACGGCCTCGAACAAGGTCACACCGGTCGCGACCGACACATTGAGGCTTTCGATTTCGCCGGGCATCGGGATCTTGACCAGGCCGTCGCAGTGCTCGCGGGTGAGACGGCGCAGGCCATCGGCCTCGCCACCCAGAACCAGCCCGACATTGCCGCGCAGATCCACGCTGTACAACGAAGCCTCTGCTTCGCCGGCCAAGCCATACAGCCACACCCCCTGCTTCTGCAGGTCGCGCAGGCAGCGCGCCAGGTTGGTCACCGCCACCACCGGAATACGGTCGGCGGCACCGGCGGAGGTCTTGCGCACGGTGGCGTTCACCGTGGCCGACTTGTCCTTGGGAATCACCACCGCGGTGACCCCGGCCGCTGCCGCACTGCGCAGGCAAGCGCCAAGGTTGTGCGGGTCCTGCACGCCATCGAGGATCAGCACCAGCGCGCGCCCTGCGGCGGCCTCGACCAGCCCTTCCAGCTCGTTCTCTGCCCACAGCCGCGCGGCGGCATAGCGCGCGGCCACGCCCTGATGGCGCACCTGCCCGCCCACACCGTCCAGCGCCTGGGTGTTGACCCGGCGCACGTCGATACCCTTGCGGCGCGCCTGTTCCTCGATCTCGGTCAGGCGCGGATTCTTGCTGCCGGCTTCGATCAAGACCTCGCGCACGTTGTCGGCGTCGTTCTCGACGGACGAGGCGACAGCGTTGACGCCGACGATCCACTGGTTCTGCTTGCTCATTGCGTGGGCATACGAAGAGGTAAAGAGGGAATGGTAGGGCCTGCGGCCTGTCACGTCACGGCCGGTGCATGGGAGCCCGGGCGATGCCAGCGAAGCGTTGCTGCAAGGGGCACCGGTGCTGGACACGCAGCGCCCGGGGCCAATGGCGCGCCTGCAGTGAACGCATGCTGGCCGTGCAACCCATCGTGCCGATGGAAGCCTGCCATATCGTGCACCAGCGCGTCTTGGCGCGGCGAGACGGCCGCGAGCGAGGTGATACCGTCACTGCTCGCATGCCGCGATCAGTAGCACAACCAAACCGGGGCGACTTCTCACGCGGGCCAATGCGCAGTGTCGTGATCCGGATGCTGCCGCGACACCACGCTGGCCAAAAAAGCCTCCGCGGCGGCATCGTCTTCGGGTGGACGCGTGGGTAGCTGCGCCAAGCTATCGACGAAGGGCAGCTTGCGATCCAACCCATACTGGATATGCGGCGGCAACCGCTCCGGCGTGTCGAAGGCACCTGCTGCAACCGAGATCCCGTCGGGTGCCTCATAAGTCAATGGCGTGCCGCAATCGGCGCAAAACCCGCGCTGCACGACCGTCGACGATGCAAAGCGCTTGGGCTCGCCACGGGTCCAGCGAAACTCGGTGCCTCGCACAGACACCAGCGGCGCGTAATACGCGCCGAATGCTTTCTGACACATGCGGCAGTGGCAGATGGAAGCGTCCACCAACGCACCACGCACATGAAACCGCACCGCCCCGCACTGGCAGCCGCCGCTGTATTCGCTTGAAGTGTCCATGCCCTGCTCCGCGTCAGTCTGTTACGGACACCATTGCAGACCCACACACCTGCAACGGCCCCACCTGCCTCTATGACAGCTAATAACACGACTGCGCTCACCACCAAGCGGACGCGGCCGGTAGCGGGATTGGGAATCGGCCGGAAACGCCGGCACGCTGCGATGGATCAGCGCCATCTGCACCCATCCGACGACTCTCGCTATATTTTAGTGGCTGCTCTTGCCACCACTAAACGTGCTGCGGGCTGCCGTTTCGGTCGCCCGCAACATGGTCCTGCAGCTCAGTACGATTTCTTCTTGCGCTTGGTCGGCTTCTCGCGCGGCGGCAGCGGCGCTTCGGGCGCTCCGCCATTTTCTTCGGCCAGGCGGAAATCGATCTTGCGCTCTTCCATGCTGGCCTTGAGCACCAGCACACGCACCGGGTCGCCGAGGCGGAACTCGCGGCCACGGCGCTCGCCGCTGAGCGTCTTGCGAATCGGATCGAACTGGTAATAGTCCTGCGGCAGCTGCGTGACGTGCACCAGGCCGTTGACCTTGGACTGCGTCAACTCCACGAACAGGCCAAATCCCGTCACACCGCTGATCACGCCATCGAACTGGCCACCGACGTGCTTTTCCATCCACGCTGCGCGGTAGCGCTCGTCCACTTCGCGCTCGGCTTCATCGGCACGCCGTCCGCGCTCGGAGCATTGCAATGCCAGCGCCGCCATCTGACGCGGGGTATAGATGAATGTCTGCGGGCTGGCGCCGGTCAGTGCGTGCTTGATTGCGCGGTGTACCAACAGATCCGGGTAACGCCGAATCGGCGAGGTGAAATGCGCGTATGCCTCCAGCGCCAGACCGAAATGGCCGTTGTTCTCCGGCGAATACACCGCCAGGCTCTGGCTGCGCAGCAACACCGATTCCAGCAGCGCCGCATCCGGGCGCGCGCGCACCTTCTTCAGCAGCTTGGTGTAGTCGCCGGGTCGCACCTTGCTCCATGCCGGCAAGCTCAGCTGGAATTCCTTGAGGAACTCCAGCAGGTCTTCGTACTTGCTCTCCGGCGGGCGCTCATGCACACGGTAGGGCGCGGGCACATGCACGCTCAGCAGGTAGCGCGCCGCCTCGACGTTGGCGGCGATCATGCATTCTTCGATGAGCTTGTGGGCATCGTTGCGCACCAGCATGCCGGCCTGGGTGACTTCGCCGGTATTGTCCAGCACGAAGCGCACTTCGGAGGTTTCGAACTCGATCGCGCCGCGCTGCGTGCGCGCCTTCGACAGCAGGTGATACAGCTGATGCAGGCGCTGCACTTGCGGCAGCAACGGACCGATGAAGGCCTTGGTATCCGCATCGTCTTCGCCCACCGCCTTCCAGACCTGGTTATAGGTCAGGCGTGCGTGCGAATTCATCACCGCTTCGTAAAAACGCGAGCCGGTCACTTCGCCATCGCGCCCCACCTGCATGTCGCAGACGAAACACATGCGGTCGACCTTGGGCATCAGCGAGCAGATGCCGTTGGACAGCGTTTCCGGCAGCATCGGCACCACGAACCCAGGGAAATACACCGAGGTAGCGCGCTTTTGCGCTTCGTCGTCCAGCGGCGTCCCGGGACGCACATAGTTGGACACGTCGGCGATTGCCACCACCAGACGGAAGCCGTCGGCGTTGGGTTCGCAATACACCGCGTCGTCGAAATCCTTGGCGTCTTCGCCATCGATGGTGACCAGTGGCATCTGCCGCAGGTCCACGCGCCCGCCGATCATCTGCGGCTCGACCACCAACGGCACGGCCGCCGCTTCGTCCAGTACTTCTTGCGGAAATTCGTGCGGTAATTCATGGCCGTGGATGGCCATTTCCACGACCAGCGACGGCGTCAGCTTGTCGCCCAGCACCGCGATGATCTTGCCGATCGCCGGGCGGCGCGCGTCCGGCGGGGCGATCAGTTCGCAGACCACCAATTGGCCTTCGCGTGCCTCGCCGATACCGTCCGGGGCGATCTGCACATTGCGCTGGATGCGCTTGTCGTCGGGGTCGACGTAAGCCACGCCGTGCTCATAGAAGAAGCGCCCCAGCATGCGCGACATGCCACGCTCGAGCACGCGCGCAATGGCGCCTTCGCGACGGCCGCGGCGATCGATGCCGGTGACATTGGCGAGCGCGCGGTCGCCATGCATGACCTTGCGCATTTCGAACGGTGGCAGGAACAGATCGTCGCCGCCCTCGTCGGGTTTGAGGAAACCAAACCCCTCCGGATTGGCGATGACCACGCCGGCGATCAGGCTGGTCTGCTGCACCGGCGCATAACCGCCGCGGCGGTTCTGCACCAGCTGTGCTTCGCGCACCATCGCAGCCAGGCGCTTGCCCAGTGCGTCGATGCGATCGCTCAGATTGAGCTGCTCGGCAATTTCTTCGGCGGTCTGCGGACCGTCGCAGGCTTCCAGCAACTGCAGGATCGCCTCGCGGCTGGCGATCGGCTCGGCATACCGAAGAGCCTCGCGCTCGGCATGCGGATCCTTGAATTCGGCAGCCGCGGGCGCGGCGGTCTGGAAGCGTTCCGGCGGCGGCGCAGACGGGCCACTCTTGCGCGGATGCGGAGCGCGCGGCGCAGGCGGCGCGGTCGCCGGCTGTGGCGAGGCTTTGGAGGCGTTGGATGCTTTGTCGGCAGCGCGCTTGTTGGCGGACCTGGTCGATGCGCCGGCTGCGGCGCGGACCAGGAAGTCTGGCATCCAGCCCGGCAACTTCTGCTGTTCGGCAGCGCTGGAATCGCCTGCGCCGGTGGATTTGCGGCGACTCGGCCGATCGGAATCTGGGGTTTTTTTCTTTGTCATTGCTTACATGGTACTGCGTGGCGCGGCGAGATGGGCAGCAAGGCCGGCGCGACCGCCGACGATTGCTGCACAGAAACCATTGACAAGCCTGCCGGGAGCCTGCAAAATTCGCGGCTCACCTGCCCAGGTGGCGGAATTGGTAGACGCACTAGCTTCAGGTGCTAGCGGGGGCAACTTCGTGGAGGTTCGAGTCCTCTTCTGGGCACCAGTTTAAAAAGACCTCCGAGCAATCGGGGGTCTTCTGGTTTCTGCGGCTCGAAAATGCAGTGCTCTGTACTCGATCGCCGCGCCGAGCCCTTGCCGGCACCTCGACCCGGGCTCGCTTTCCTGGCGTCGGACGCGGCAGATAGCCTCGCTTGAGCCCGTCGGCCGTCATCACGCTCCACGCGGAATGTGGGCCCGCGCAATGCTAAAAAAACCAAACGCGACTGTCGGCACGCACAACGCAGCAGCGCGCGGGCGGCCGCAGTGCCACACTCACCAGCCGCGCTCGCCTTTCGACGAACGCGCGCGCGCCGCCCCCGTCACGGCGCAGCGGTAATTCCTGCCTCGCGCAGCGCCCGTGCCCAGATGCGGTAGCCGGATTCGCTGGGATGGGTGCCATCGGGCATCAGCGCTTCGGGCAGCGTGCCGTCGGGCTGCAGCAGCCTGGGGCCGATATCGACCAACTGCACCGCCGGATCCTTGGCATAGCGCGCGACCAGCAGCCGGTTTGTCTCGGCGATCGGCGCGCGCCGCGCATCGTCGGGGTTGCGGCCACGCGGCATGATCGCCATCAGGATCAGCTTGCTGTTGGGCAGGCGGCGGCGCACCTCACTCACCACCGCCTGCACACCCAACGCCGCTTCAGCCGGGGTACTGGCGCGCGATTGCGCCGTGCCGCTGAGATTGTTGGTGCCGAGATGCAGCACCACCCAGCGCGGGTCCAGACCATCGAGTTCGCCCTGGCGGATGCGCCACAGCACATTTTGCGTGCGGTCCCAGCCGAAGCCCAGATTCAGTACCGGCCGCATGCCATACAACCATTGCCACGATTCGGGGCCACTGACGCGCGTGGCCTGCGGCGGCCCAGACCAGGAATGGGTGATCGAGTCGCCGATCATCACTACCTCCGGCTTCAGGCTGCGCGCGATGGCCAGCGCTGCGTGGTGGCGTGCGTACCAGTCGTAGGAATCCTGCTCCAGCCAGTCGACCGGCATCAGCGAGGTCGCCGCGTCACGGCCGAGTTCGGCCACCGGCTTGACCGGCGGCTCGCCCAGCAGCCGCGCGAGCGTGGGCTCGATCGCTTCGGCCAGCATGCGCTGCCCCCGCGTGTCCGGATGCAAGGCACCGGCCGCCGGACGGAACCGGGTGTCGTAAAACAGCTCGGTGCGCAGCTTGCCGTCGCGCTGGAAGACCGAGCTCACATCCAGATAGGTCACGCGTGGGTTGTCGCCGTAACGCACGGCCAGGCCCTGATTGATCTGCGCATCGCGCCGCGATTTTTCGCTGGAGAGATCGCTGGGCAACACACTCAGCAGCAGGATGTGCGTGCGCGGCAGCTTTTGCTCGATCGCTGCGACCACCGCATCGATACCGAGTTGGGTCTGCTCGGCGGTTTGACCGAGATGGCCGGTGTTATTGGTGCCGATCAGCACCAGCGCGACCTTCGGCTGCAGCCCGTCGACTTCGCCATTGGCCAGCCGCCACAACACGTTTTCGGTGCCGTCGCCACTGAAACCCAGGTTGAGTGCGCCGCGGCTACCGTAGAAGGTTTGCCAGGTCGGCTGGAAGTCTTCGTCCGGCGCCTTGGCTTTTTCGTAGTTTTGGGTGATCGAATCGCCGATCAGCAGCAACTTGGCATCCGGGTGCTGCTTGACCTGTTCCAGCACCTGGGCATGCCGCTGCGCCCACCAGGACTCCTGCAGACGATCGGTCGGCACGATCGACGGTGGCGGCGTTTGCGCGCTTGCCATCGTGCAGAACAGCAGCAGCCCCCAGCACCAAAGCGTATATGCAAAGCCGGAGCGTGAAACACGGGACGAAGCAGCGTGCGAAGACCGGGACATGCGCGCACCAGACACGGGAGAGGCGTCGATTGTGGTCCGCGCCTGCAACGCAGGACAAGCGTTGGCGTAGCCGCCCTTGGTGATCACAACGCACTGCAGCAAGCGCTCGGACCTTGCCGCATCGCTGCGACCCGAGCGCGCTCCAGCGTTGCCGCGTATAGCGGCAGCGCGGGAGCGCGGCAAGACCTCAGCGCAAGCCAGTCTCGCCGCGCGCATTCACCAGGCGCTGGATTTCCGAAGTCCCCTCGTAGATTTCGGTGATCTTTGCATCGCGGAGAGCGCTCCAGCGTTGCCGCGCGTGGCGGCAGCGCTGGAGCGCGGTCGACTTCAGCGCAAGCCAGTCTCGCCGCGCGCAATCACCAGGCGCTGGATTTCCGAGGTGCCCTCGCAGATTTCGGTGATCTTTGCATCGCGGAGAGCGCTCCAGCGTTGCCGCGCGTGGCGGCAGCGCTGGAGCGCGGTCGACTTCAGCGCAAGCCAGTCTCGCCGCGCGCTATCACCAGGCGCTGGATTTCCGAGGTGCCCTCGTAGATTTCGGTGATCTTTGCATCGCGGAGAGCGCTCCAGCGTTGCCGCGCGTGGCGGCAGCGCTGGAGCGCGGTCGACTTCAGCGCAAGCCAGTCTCGCCGCGTGCAATCACCAGGCGCTGGATTTCCGAGGTGCCCTCGTAGATTTCGGTGATCTTTGCATCGCGAAAGTAGCGCTCCAGCGGCATTTCTTTCGAATACCCCATGCCGCCATGGATTTGCACGGCCTGATGGGTGATCCACATCGCCGCCTCGGATGCAGTGAGCTTGGCCACTGCCGCTTCGGTGCCGAACTTCTGCCCCTGCCCTTTCAACCACGCGGCGCGCAGCGTCAGCAGCAGCGCTGCATCCAGCTTGCACTTCATGTCGGCGATCTTGGCCTGGGTCATCTGGAACGTGCCGATCGCCGCGCCGAATGCCTTGCGCTCCTTGACGTAGGCCAGCGTGGCCTCATAAGCCGCACGTGCAATCCCGACCGCTTGCGAGGCAATACCGATGCGCCCGGCGTCCAGAACGCTCATCGCAGTCTTGAAGCCCTCGCCTTCCACGCCCAGCACTTCATCGGGCTGCGCAACGTAATCGGCAAACTCGATTTCGCAGGTGGCCGAGGCGCGAATGCCGAGCTTGGGCTCGGTCTTGCCGCGATGAAAACCGGCGCGATCGGTGTCGACCATGAACGCAGTGATGCCGCGCGAACCCTTGTCCGGCTCGGTCATTGCAAACAAGACGATGTACTTGGCCACCGGGCCGGAGGTGATCCAGCTCTTCTTGCCGTTGATGAGGAAGCTGCCATCGGCCTGCTTGACCGCGCGGCAGCGCATTGCCGAGGCATCCGAGCCGGACTGCGGCTCGGTCAGCGCGAACGCACCGATGTGCGCGCCTTCGGCGATCGCGCGCACGTAGAGCTGCTTTTGCGCTTCGCTGCCGTTCTTCAGAATACCGGTGCAAAACAGCGAGTTGTTGACCGAAACGATGGTGGAATGCGCGCCGTCGGCCGCGGCGATTTCGATCATCGCCAGCGCGTAGCTGATCGGGTCCATGCCGGCGCCGCCGTATTCGACCGGCACCTCGATGCCCATCAGGCCGTTTTCGCCCAACAGGCGGATATTTTCGAGCGGGAATTCGCCGCTACGGTCGAATTGCTCGGCGCTGGGCGCGATCTTTTCCTGCGCGATGCGGCGCGCCACATCCTGGATCATTAATTGTTCTTCGGTGAAGCTGAAATCCACGTCGCACCCCTTCAGGCCTGAGCTGAGCCCCATTGTAGCGCCAACCATTCGCATGCGTATGTAGTTGACCGCACCTGGCGCCGGGTCGAAAATATCTCCATATCGCGATATAGAGATATTCATGGATCTGGAAGACTGGTCGGCACGCCTGAAGGTATTCGCCGACGCCACCCGAGTCCGCCTGCTGGCCTTGCTGGAGCAGGAAGAACTCACCGTGGCCGAGCTGTCGGCCATCACCCGCCTGGCGCAGCCGCGGGTGTCCACGCACCTGGCCAAACTCAAGGAAGCCGGGCTGGTCCGCGACCGTCGCGCCGGGGTGTCGGCGTATTACCGCTTCGACGAAGTGTCGCTGGACCCGGCCCAACGGGCGCTGTGGCTGGCACTGAGCACCGGCAGCGACGACCCGTTGTTGCGCCAGGATGCCGAGCGCGTGGCCGCCGTGCTGGCCAACCGTGCTGCGGACCAGAACTGGGCCGATTCGGTGGCCGGCGACATGGAGCGGCATTACTCGCCGGGCCGCACCTGGGAGGCCCTGGCGCGCACCGCCCTGCCCCTGCTGGAAACCGGCGACGTGCTCGATATCGCGGCCGGCGACGGCGTGCTGGCCGAACTGGTGGCACCGCACGCCACCCGCTACATCTGCATCGACACCAGCGCGCGCGTAGTTGCGGCCGCCAGCGAGCGCCTGCGCAAACTACGCAACGTGGAAGTGCGCGAAGGCGATATGCATGCGCTGCCATTCCCCGATGCCAGCTTCGACCTGGTGGTGCTGATGCATGCACTGACCTACGCGGCCAAACCGGCGCAGGCGGTAGCCGAATCGGCGCGCGTGCTGCGCCCGGGCGGCCGCCTGCTGCTGTGCAGCCTGGCCAAGCACGAACATCGCGCCGCAGTGCATGCGTACGGCCACGTCAATCTGGGCTTTGCGGCCAAGGAGTTGCGCAAGTTCGTTGAAAAAGCCGGGCTGGACGTCTCCAGCCTGGAGACGGTGACACGCGAAAAACGCCCGCCCCATTTCGAAGTGATCTCGCTGATTGCGGTGAAGCCGGGAATGGCGAATCGGGATTCGGGATTAGTGAAAAACAAAGACACCGCTGCGCGGAGAACCGGACCATGACGCACGTGCGAATCCCTAATCCCGAATCTCCAATCCGGTTTGCATTGCCGTGGCTGCATCCAGAACGCGCAGCCAAGCTCACTGCCGCGCTTGCCGAGCGCATCCTCATCATCGATGGGGCGATGGGCACCATGATCCAGCGCCACGATCTGCAGGAGCCCGATTACCGCGGCACCCGCTTTGCCGACGGCTACGACAGTGCGCACGTGCACGGCCCCGGTTGCGACCACGCGCACGTACCGCAGGGCCACGACCTGAAGGGCAACAACGATCTGCTGCTGTTGACCCGCCCGGAAATCATTGCCGGCATTCATCGTGCCTACCTGGAGGCAGGTGCCGATCTCCTGGAAACCAATACCTTCAACGCCACGTCGGTGAGCCAGGCCGACTATCACCTGGAACATCTGGTGTACGAGTTGAACAAGGCCGGCGCACAGGTCGCGCGCGCCTGTTGCGACGACGTCGAGGCGTTGACCCCGCACAAGCCGCGCTTTGTGATCGGCGTGCTCGGCCCCACCAGCCGTACTGCCTCGATCAGCCCGGACGTCAACGACCCGGGCTACCGCAACACCAGTTTCGATGCGCTGCGCGCAACCTATCGCGAGGCTATCGAGGGCCTGATCGATGGCGGCGCGGATACGCTGATGGTGGAAACCATCTTCGACACGCTCAACGCCAAGGCCGCGCTGTATGCGATCGAAGAGGTCTTCGACGCGCGCGGCGGGCGTTTGCCGGTGATGGTCTCCGGCACCATCACCGATGCATCCGGTCGCACCTTGTCGGGACAGACTGCCGAAGCGTTTTATGCATCGGTCGCGCACGGCCGGCCGTTGTCGATCGGCCTGAATTGCGCGCTCGGCGCCAGGGATTTGCGCCCGCATGTGGAAACGCTGGCGCAGATCGCCGACACCTATGTCAGTGCGCATCCGAATGCCGGCTTGCCGAATGCCTTCGGCGAATACGACGAGACGCCGGAAGAAATGGCGCAGACGCTGCGCGAATTCGCACAGGCCGGCCTGCTCAATCTGGTCGGTGGCTGCTGCGGCACCTCGCCCGACCATATCCGCGCCATTGCCGAGGCGGTCGCTGATCTGCCACCGCGGCAATTGCCGGGCGCACAAGAGCTGGCGGCGTGATGCGTCAGGCTCACCCTCATCCGCCCTTCGGGCACCTTCTCCCGCTAGCGGGAGAAGGACAGCGCGGCGCTTGGATTGCCGCAAGGACGCGCCGTGCGCAGTCCACCTGCCTTCTCCCACTTGCGGGAGAAGGTGGCGCGAAGCGCCGGATGAGGGCCGCATTGCACCGCGCCCCAGGGCCGGGCCGTGAACACCGACTCACCACGACCGATCGCGCCGTCGGCGTCGCCTTCCAGCAGAGCCTTGCATGAGCACTCCCCGCTACACCCGCTTGTCCGGCCTTGAGCCGCTGGTCATTACGCCGGACCTGTTGTTCGTCAACGTCGGCGAGCGCACCAACGTCACCGGCAGTGCGCAGTTCCGCAAGCTGATCAAGGAGGAGCGCTACGAGGAAGCGGTGGAGGTCGCGCGTCAGCAGGTGGACAGCGGTGCGCAGATCCTCGACGTCAACATGGATGAAGGCCTGATCGATTCGGAGAAGGCAATGACGCGCTTTCTCAACCTGATCATGTCCGAGCCGGATATCGCGCGCATTCCGGTGATGGTGGATTCGTCCAAGTGGAGTGTCATCGAAGCGGGATTGAAGTGCCTGCAAGGCAAGAGCGTAGTGAATTCCATCTCGCTCAAGGAAGGCGAAGCGGTGTTCATCGAACACGCCCGCAAGGTGTTGCGCTACGGCGCCGCCGCGGTGGTGATGGCCTTCGACGAAGCGGGCCAGGCCGACACCTGCGCACGCAAGGTCGAGATCTGCACGCGCGCCTACACGCTGCTGACCGAGCAGGTGGGCTTTCCGCCGGAAGACATCATCTTCGACCCGAACATCTTTGCCGTGGCCACCGGCATCGAAGAGCACGACAACTACGCGGTGGACTTCATCGAAGCTACCCGCATCATCAAGGACACGCTGCCGCACTGCCATGTGTCCGGCGGCGTTTCCAATGTCTCGTTCTCGTTCCGCGGCAACGAAACCGTACGCCAGGCAATCCACTCGGTGTTCCTGTTCCATGCGATCAAGGCCGGTATGGACATGGGCATCGTCAACGCCGGCGGCATGCCGATCTACGACGAACTGGACCCGGAACTGCGCGAACGCGTGGAGGACGTGATCCTCAACCGACGCCGTGACGGCACCGAACGTCTGCTGGAAATCGCCGAGCGCTACAAGGGCACCAAGGGCGCGGCAAAAGTCGAAGACCTGGCCTGGCGCGACAAGCCGGTACGCGCGCGCTTGGCGCATGCGCTGGTGCATGGCATCGACGCATTCGTGGAAACCGATACCGAAGAAGCGCGCCAGCATTCCACACGCCCTCTGGACGTGATCGAAGGCCCGCTGATGGACGGCATGAACGTGGTGGGCGATTTGTTCGGCGCCGGCAAGATGTTTTTGCCGCAGGTGGTCAAGTCCGCGCGCGTGATGAAAAAAGCGGTGGCGTATCTGCTGCCCTTCATCGAAGCGGAAAAACTGCGCACCGGCGATGTCGGCAAGTCCAACGGCAAGATCATCATGGCCACCGTCAAGGGCGACGTGCACGACATCGGCAAGAACATCGTCGGCGTGGTGTTGGCCTGCAACAACTTCGACGTGGTGGATCTGGGCGTGATGGTCTCGGCGCAGGTGATCCTGGATCGCGCACGCGAAGAAAACGCGGATCTGATCGGGCTGTCCGGCCTCATCACGCCATCTCTGGAAGAAATGTCGCATGTGGCGCGCGAGATGCAGCGGCAGGGCTTTGACATTCCGTTGTTGATCGGCGGCGCAACGACCTCGCGCGCGCACACCGCGCTGAAGATCGACCCGCACTACACCGCGCCCACCGTGTGGGTGAAGGACGCCTCGCGTGCCGTGGGCGTGGCGCAGTCGCTGATCTCGCGCGACCTGCGCCAGGCCTTCGTCGCCGCCAACGATGCCGATTACGCGGAAATCCGCGCACGCCACCGTAATCGCGGCGATGCCAAGCGCTTGGTGTCGCTCGAAAAAGCGCGTGCGCAACGCTTCGACGGCGATTGGGGCACTTACACGCCACCGGCCCCACGCCAGCCAGGCATCCACGTCTTCGATGACTACCCGTTGCAGGAGCTGATCGAACTCATCGACTGGACGCCGTTCTTTCAGGCATGGGAACTGGCCGGCAAGTTTCCCGCGATTCTCAGCGACGAAATCGTCGGCACCCAGGCCAGCGAGCTGTATCGCGACGCACGCCGCATGCTCAAGCGCATCGTCGAAGAGAAGTGGCTGACGGCCAAGGCCGTGTTCGGGCTGTGGCCGGCAAATAGCGTTGGGGATGATGTTGAGGTGATCCTGACGGACCCCCGGGATTCGGAAGTCGAGATTGGAGATTGGCAGAAGCAAAGCCAATCCCGAATTTCCAATCCCCAATCCCGGCAACTCCTGCACTTCTTGCGCCAACAAGTCGACAAGCCCATCGACCGCCCGGATTTCTGCCTGGCCGATTTCATCGCTCCGAAAAGCAGCGGCACGCAGGACTGGATCGGCGCCTTCGCGGTCACTGCCGGCATCGGTATCGATGCGCATGTGGCCCGGTTCGAAGCCGCGCACGACGACTACAATTCCATCCTGCTCAAGGCT
The DNA here is from genome assembly GCF_000961215.1 of Xanthomonas citri pv. citri. Classification (NCBI taxonomy): domain Bacteria; kingdom Pseudomonadati; phylum Pseudomonadota; class Gammaproteobacteria; order Lysobacterales; family Lysobacteraceae; genus Xanthomonas; species Xanthomonas citri. The sequence continues at coordinate 1,800,700 of NZ_CP008998.1, read as the reverse complement.
CTGGCCGACCGTCTGGCAGAGGCACTGGCCGAGCGCCTGCATCAACGCGTGCGCACCGAGTTCTGGGGTTATGTCGAGGACGAAGCGTTGGACAACGAAGCCTTGATCGCCGAGCGCTATCGCGGCATTCGCCCGGCACCCGGTTACCCGGCCTGCCCCGAACACAGCGAAAAACGTACCTTGTTCGATCTGCTCGATGCCGAGCGCAACGCCGACATGTCGCTGACCGAAAGCTTCGCGATGCTGCCCACTGCCGCGGTCTCCGGGTATTACTTCAGCCACCCCAAGAGCCAGTACTTCGTGGTCGGGCGACTGAGCAAGGAACAGGTGGCCGATTATGCAAAGCGCAAGGGCATCACGCTGGCACTGGCCGAGCGTTGGCTGGCATTGAATCTGGATTACGACCCGGAGTAAGGGCATCTGCAGTCCGCAGATCGCAGGAGCGCACCCGGGCGCGATGAGGCTTTCCTGGTAGAACCTCATCGCGCCCGGGTGCGCTCCTACGCTGCAACGCCACCGCATTGCGCGGCGGCGCTTGGATCACGCCAGCATCAAGCAGCCGGCCGCAACACGTTCAAGACTTCGTAGCACGCGCCCATGGTGTGGTAATCGGTCTTACCCGCCGGGCTTTTCTCATCGCTGTACTTGCGGTTGTCCGCATCCAGGATGCGATACCACGCGCCATACTGATGGTCGATCATGTGCGCCCACGAATGGGCCCACAGCGTGTCGTACCACTGCCAGTAGCGATCGTCGCCGCTGCGCTGCGCCAGCAATGCGGCAGCGGCCAACGACTCGGCCTGCACCCAGAAATACTTGTCGTCGTCGCAGACATTGCCTTCAGGGTCGAAGCCGTAATACAGCCCGCCGCGCTGCGTATCCCATGAGCGCTCCACCGCCACATCGAACAGGTGCTGCGCGGTGGGCAGCAACCAGTCGGCCGGCGCATAGCGATCCAGCAGCATCAGCAGCTTGGCCCATTCGGTCTGATGGCCCGGCTGAAAGCCCCACGGGCGGAACAGGTGCTTGGGATTATCGCGGTTGTAATCCCAGTCGATATTCCACTGCAGGTCGTAATGCTCCCACACCAGCCCATCGGCTTTGGCAGCCTGGCGTTGGGTCATGTTCTCCGCCAGCACCAGTGCACGATCGAGATAACGCTGCTCGCCGCTGGCCTCGTACGCAGCAATCATCGCCTCGCACATATGCATGTTGGCGTTCTGACCGCGGTAGCTGGTGAAGTTGAACTGCGCGTCGGCTTCGTCGCGATACAAGCCGAAGCCTGCTTCCCAGAAGTGTTTTTCCAGCAGTTGCCAGGTTTCGTCCATCCACGCACGCGCCTCATCGACGCCGGCTTTCAAGCCGCACGAATACGCCAGCAACACAAAGGCAACGCCGTAGCAGTGATTCATGTCGTCTTCGACCACGCCATCGCGCAGCGTCCACGCATAACCCCCGGTTTGCGGGTTGCGATGCACGTTGCGCAGATAGTCCAGCCCGTGACGTACCGCCTGCAGGTACGCAGCATCGCCGAACTCGCGGTAGGCCATCGCGTAGTTGAAGACGAAGCGCGTACTGCTGACCAAGTGCCGATGCCCTGCATCGTAGATCGAACCGTCATCGCGGAAATACTGGAAAAACCCACCGGCCGGATCGATCGCGCGCGGATGATAGAACGCCATGGTGTCGGCGATGTGCTGGCGCAAGACGTCGGCCGAACGGAAATCGGGTGCGGGTGTTGCAGGCAAACGGCTCATGATTGTTCCTGGATCAAGGAATGGACTTCATCGATGCTCGGCATTGCCGCGAACGCGCCCTTGCGCGTCACCGCCAGCGCGCCGACCGCGGCAGCAAACCGGATCACCTCATTGATTACCGCGGGATCACCGCACAGCTGCTCCAGCGATGCAGCACGCGTCGCCAGCTGATACAGCAGCCCGCCGACGAACGCATCGCCGGCGGCGGTGCTATCGCGCACCTGCACCTGGAACGCCGGCACCTGGCCTGAATCGGTACGTGTCTGCCAATGCACCGGCCCGCCGCCATCGGTGACCAGCAACCAACTGGCCCTGCCCTGCCACAGCTTTTGCGTGACCGCACTGGCGTCGCTATCGAGCGTTCCCGCCAGATACTCAAGTTCCTCGCGCGAAAGCTTGACCACATCGGCCAACGCCAGCGCCTCCCATAGCAACGGCGCCGGCTCGACATCCTGCGGCCACAGCATCGGGCGCAGATTCAGATCAAGGCTGACGATGGCGCCATCGGCGCGCGCACGGCGCATGCCGTCGAGCGTGCACTGGGCAATTTCCGGCTCGGTCATGCTGTTGGAGCACACATGCAAGACCGCTGCCTGCGTAAACCCGTCCGCAGCGAAGTGCTCGGGACGGAACAACAGGTCCGCTGCCGGTGGACGGTAGAAACTGAAACTGCGTTCGCCCGCGTCGTCCAGCGCAACGAACGCCAACGCAGTCTTGGCCTGATCGGTGCGTACGATGCCGTCGGTCGCCACGCCGGATTGCTGCAGGCTTTGCAGCAGGAAATCGCCGAACATGTCGCGCCCGAGCATGCCCACAAAATGCGCAGCGCCCCCCAGGCGCGCCACCGCAACGGCGACATTGGCCGGCGCACCGCCGGCATATTGCGCGAAGGTGCGCGCCTCGTCCGGGCGGGCCTGCGGCAACGCCAGCATGTCGATCAGCGCTTCGCCGAAACACACCACCTGATGCTTGCTCGCACTCATGCGCGTGCCTCCGCCAGTGCGCCGCGCAACCGCGAGCCCCAGATACCGTAGAACACGATGTACAGGTAGCACAGCAACGGCAGCACGAACGACTCATGCAGGCCGATGCTGTCGGCGAGCAACCCTTGCAGATACGGCACGATTGCGCCGCCGACAATGGCCATGATCAGCAGGCTCGACGCGCGCCCGGTCAGCGGACCAAGCCGCTCGATGCCCAGGGTGAAGATGGTCGGGAACATGATCGAATTGAACAGGCCGATCGCCACCAGCGCGTACACCGCCAACATGCCGCCGCTGGTCATGGTCAGGCCCAGCAACACCGCGTTGATTGCAGCGAACACCGACAACAACACGCGCGGCGACAGCTTGGCCAGCAGCGCCGAGCCGATGAAACGGCCGATCATCGCCAGCGTCCAGTAGGCCGACACATACTTGGTTGCCTCGCGCTCGGTGAACCCACCGATCTGCGGCAGCGAGAAGTAATTGACCATCAGGCTGCCGATCGCCACTTCGGCGCCAACGTAGAAAAAGATCGCCAACACACCGAAGCGCACATGCGGGTGTTGCAAGGCATCGAGCAAGGAATGCGTGCTGTCGTCTTTCTGTGCGCTGGCGTCGGTCAGAGCCGGCAGACGGAACAAAAACACGAAGATCGCCAACAGGAACAGCACGATGCCCAGCCCGATGTACGGGCCTTGCACGGCCTGCGCTTCCTGCACGCGATAAGCCAGTTGCTCAGCTTCCGGCAGGGCCTTCAGTTGGTCGCCGCTCATTACCGTGTTGGACAGGATCAACCAGCCGCCCAACAGTGGCGCGATTGCAGTGCCGAGCGAATTCAGTGCCTGGGCCAGGGTCAAGCGACTGGAGGCGCTACGCTCTGGCCCCAGCAAGGCGACGTAGGGATTGGCCGCCACCTGCAAGATGGTGATGCCAGTGGCCAATACGAACAACGCGCCGAGAAATGCGCTGTACACGCGCAATTCCGCCGCCGGCCAGAAGCCCAGCGCGCCGACCGCCGCCACCGCCAAGCCGGCCACGATACCCTGCTTATAGCCCAACCGGTTCACCAGCCAACCGGCCGGCAGCGACATCAGGAAATAGGCACCGAAGAAGGTGAACTGCACCAGCATCGCCTGCGCGAAGTTGAGCTCGAACACCGCCTTCAGATGCGGAATCAGGATGTCGTTGAGGCAGGTCAGAAAGCCCCACATGAAAAAGATCGTGGTGACCACCGACAACGCGACGCCGTTGTTGACGGGCGCCTTGTTGCCGCTGGGCACGGAGGATTGCGTGGAAAGGGAAACCATAGGGATTGCCTGGTCAGCGGCCTGAGGCCTTGGTGGGGGAATGGGCGGATGGACCGCTTGGGGGAGGTGGTGACATTCGCGTTGTGGGTCCGCAGGCGCTGCTCGCACGAATATTCAGTGCGACTGCGGCGGTCAGCTGTTGTGCGGCAAGCTCGGGGCTACCGATGCGTTGCAGCACCAATTGCGCAGCCTGCCTGCCCCGCGCACGCGGGTCTGCAGCCAGGGTGGTCAATGCAGGCGTGAACAGCGCCGCTTCGGCGATATCGTCGAAGCCGGTCACCGCGAAGTCGCGGCCGGGTACGAGGCCGTGCTTGGCCAGTGCCGCCATCAAGCCGAGCGCAACGGTGTCGTTGTAGCAGACCGCCGCAGTCGCTGCCTGCGCCGTACTGTTTAGCAAGCGCGCCCCGCAGACTGCGGCGTCCTGGCGATTTGGAGCCGACTCGACGTAATGCGTTTCCAGGTCCGCCTCCTGCATCGCACGCGCGTAGCCGGCGCGGCGCTGGCGGCAGGAACTGGATGCGGCATGCCCACCGAAGAACACGATACGCCGATGACCTTGCGCGATCAGATGCGAGCAGGCCACGAACGCGCCTTGTGCGTTGTCGAGCGCCAGCAGATCCCATTGCGCGCCTTCCACCTCGCGATTGAACAGCACCACGTTGCGCTGGCGGCCGAGCACCTGGCTCAGCGCCTGCGCCTGGCTGCCTTCGGCCGGCGACAGGATGATGCCCGCCGGCGTGTGCTCCATCAGCGAGGTCAGCACTGCTTGTTGACGCTGCGTCGATTCGCCGGTGCTACCGAGCAAGGTGACATAGCCGGCTGCGCCCAGTGCTTCGTCGACGCCGGCGGCGAACTCGGCAAAAAACGGGTTGGACAAATCGTTGATCACCAGCGCGACGCTGGACGAGGTGCGCTGGCGTAAGTTCGCCGCGGCGCGGTTGTAGACGTAATTCTGCCGATCCAGCTCGGCCTCCACGCGCGCGCGCGTGCTCGCATGCACGAGCGGGCTACCGCGCAGCACCAGCGACACCGTTGCGCGCGAGACACCAATGGCGCCGGCGATATCGCGTAACGTCACCGCGCCGCGCCGCGCGCCCGGCGTCGCGTCGTCCGCCGTCATCTCGGGTGTCGGCTTGGCTGGCGTCACGTGGCAAGCCTTGCGGTGGAAGAAAGACGCATGCAGTGGCATCAAATTGGATCGATCCAATTAGGCCTTTTCCGCGCAGCCAATGCATGCGGCAGTGCAACATAGCTCATCTGGCACCAGGCTGAGAGGCCCAGGGCAACGCGCCGACTGGTCAGTGACCCAGCAGCGGCGGTTCGCGCCGCTCACTCAAACGCGATCGACAGTCCGATGCCACCCTCCCAGTCCGGGCTTTCCGAGGTCAGTCCGCGCAACACCGACACATCCAGCTGCATCGCATGCGGCAGCTGCCATGCGCCACCCGCGCCAGCCACACGCGCATGCTCGCTGCCGGTGTCCAAGCCCGCTTCCACATAGCTGCTGAAATGGTCGCCGGAGAAAAACGTGTAATTGGGAGAGAACGTCCAGGTGTGCCCGTCGTCGTCGCGCGCGTAATTGACGTATAACGCGAGGGCGCGCTGCTGCGCCAGATCCCAGGATGCAGTCACCCCGAGTTCGCGCGAGTAGCCGTCGCTGAAGGCCGGGCTGCCGGTCGGGATGCTGTAAGTGCCCAACGCAGCCCAATGAAAGTTCTCCGAGCGCGATGGCAAGGCCACCTTCAACCCGACACTGCTGTCGCCACCGCCACGCACCCGCGCGCCACCGCCATGCTGCCAGTTGTAGCTGTCGCTCCCGAGTTGCAGCTCCACATCCTGGAACAACCCCAGACGCAGCAGCGTGTCGGCAGTGTATTGGGTCGTGCGCTGCCCGCCGCTGCGATCGGTACTCGCATCCGGCAAGCCCTGTTCCCACGCAAACGCACCTGGCTGCAACGCCTCCGCAGCGAACGGAATGCCCGGCCGGTCGAACGCTGGCGCATCGTCTGCCTGCGCGGCGGCGTGCCCGCTAGCGACGCACAGCGCAAGCATCGCCAAAGCCGACGGCGTTCGGCGCCGCGCCCGCACCGGCACGCGAACAGGCGCACGAGAGACGACGGCCGCCACGGCGTTGGATTTCAAGGATTTCGACCACAGGGACATATGCAGCACCATTGGCAGGACAGAGCAACCACGCAGGGACGAGGCCACGGCAGAGGCGCCAGCCTGCATCGATACGTAACGGCGCGCATGGTGCCGCGCCGCCTGTGACCGGCTTGTATAGCGGCGCTCTGGTTGTTGTCTGCCGGGTTAGCGGTCAGGGTGAGCCCCGATGGCAGCGCGGCACCATGATCAGACAACCAGCATGCGTTCTACGCCCGACAATCCGATGGCCGCCCTCTGGCTTACGCGGCGGCTGCGCGCTTGCTGCCTTCGGAAAAATGCCTAAAAAAAGGGCACCCGTAGGCGCCCGTATACAACACACACCACGCAGCGCGCGTCTTACCAGACCAGATCGTCGGGCACCTGATATTTCGGATCAGCGTACGGGTCCTCGCCCGCTGGTGCGTTTGGGTCCACTTTCAATGCCACCGATGGGGCGAACACCGCTTCGGCTTCGGCGAGAAGCTCGGCAGTCACCAGCAGATAGCGTCCGTTGAGTTGCAGCACGCCCAGCTCCCCGGTGTTGAGCGCCTTGAGCTGATCGGCGTTGACGTAAATGCGCTTGATCTTGCCGCCATACGGAAAGTGCCGGGCGATATCCGCAGCGGCATCATTCAGGCCCTTGTCCTTCACTAGCGCTTCGAGCTTGGCCTTGGCTTCGCGACGCAGACGTGCTTCTTCCTGCTTCACTCGCTCGGCTTCGATGCGCTCGTCCTTCTCGCGCTGCGCACGGATCGCATAGGCCTTGGCCAGATCGATATCTTCGCGCGTGCGCGCCGGCCTGGGGCCACGGCGATCTGCAGCGGGATGCTGCGGACGCGGCGCTGCACCGGGCTTGCCGTCATGACGACGCTCGGGCCTGCCAGCGGGTTTGCGCTCGCCATGGCCATCGGTCGCCGCAGCGGCATGCGGACGCTGCGGCCCCCTGGCCTGGCCCGGCCGATTACCCCCGGGTGCTGGCTTGCCACCATTGCCATGCGCACGCGCTGCAGGACGTGCATCGGGTTTGCGTTCGGGCTTGGGCGCGGACTTGAAGCCCAACCCAAGCAACTGGTCACGTAAGGTATCGCTCATGGCGGTGGCAATCTGCAATCAGTAGTGCGGAGGCGGCGGTTCGTCCACTGCATCGGCAAACAATGTGGAGCGCACCTTGCCCAGATCCTCGAGCAGGTGGCGGATCAATTCGGCATTGCGTGCGCCCGTCAAACGGGCGTCTGCAAGTGCTTCACTCAGTTCGTTGAGCGCCTGCTCCTGGAAGGAGAGGCGCGTTTCCAATTCGATCAACCGCGCTTCCAGCGCGCGGTCTTGCAGCGGGAGTTGCTCATGCATACAGCGAACGGCCTCGTCCAATGGCGTAGTACGCCAGACCTGCGGCTTCGATCTCTTGCGGGTCGTAAAGGTTGCGGCCGTCGAAGACGACATCGTCCTTCAAGGCCTGCTTGATCTTGCCGAAGTCCGGGCTCCGGAACTGCTTCCACTCGGTAACCACGACCAGTGCGTCGGCATCTTCCAGTGCAGAAAAGGCATTGTCGCAGAAGGTCAGATCATCGCGCTCGCCGAAGATGCGCCTGGCTTCGCGAGTGGCTTCAGGGTCGTAGACGCGCACGGTGGCACCGGCTTCCCACAACTGTTCCATCAAGCGACGGCTGGACGCAGCACGCATGTCGTCGGTATTGGGCTTGAACGCCAGACCCCACACCGCGAAGGTCTTGCCGGCCACAATGCCGGCACCCTCGGTGCCGTAATGCCGCTGCACCAGTTCGAACAGATGGCCCTTCTGCGCGTTATTGACGCTTTCCACTGCGTTGAGCAGGGTCGGCTGCATGCCGTACTGCTCGGCCGTCTTGGCCAATGCCTGCACGTCCTTCGGGAAGCACGAGCCGCCGTAACCGGCGCCGGGATAGATGAAGTGCCAGCCAATACGCGGATCAGAGCCGATGCCGTTACGCACCTGTTCGACGTCGGCACCGACACGCTCGGCAATATTGGCGATCTCGTTCATGAAACTGATCTTGGTCGCCAGCATCGCGTTGGCCGCGTACTTGGTCAGCTCGGCCGAACGCACGTCCATTTCGACGATGCGATCGCGGTTGCGATTGAACGGTGCGTACAGGCGACGCATGCGCGCAATGGCTGCCGGCTTCTTGGCGCCGATCACGATGCGGTCGGGGCGCATGCAGTCGGCCACCGCGTCGCCTTCCTTGAGGAATTCGGGGTTGGAGACGACATCGAAGTCGTGCGCCACTCCGCGCGCGGCCAGTTCTTCCTGGATCGCCACGCGTACGCGATCGGCCGTGCCGACCGGCACCGTTGACTTGTTGACCACGATCGCCGGGCCGTCGATATGCCGGCCCACCGTGCGCGCAACTGCCAGCACGTATTGCAGGTCGGCACTCCCATCCTGGTCGGCCGGCGTGCCTACGGCAATGAAGGTGATCTCGCCATGCGCGATCGCGGCAGCCGCGTCGCTGGTGAAGCGCAACCTGCCGGCGGCATGGTTGGCCTTCACCATCGGCTCCAGGCCGGGCTCGTAGATCGGAATCAGCCCGCGATTGAGGGCATCAAGCTTGGCTTGATCGATATCCACACAGACGACCTGATGCCCCACTTCCGCCAGGCAGGCACCGGTCACAAGACCCACGTAGCCGGTGCCGAAGATCGCAACGCGCATGGAATGAACTGCCTCCTGCGGAAGATCAGGGAAGGATACCCATCAGTTCGACATCGAACGTCAACGTTGCGTCAGGTCCGATCGGCCCTCCTTGCGTGCCGTTCGGGCCATAGGCCAAGTTGGATGGAATCCAGAAACGGTATTTCGAACCGACCGGCATCAACGCCACGCCCTCGGTCCAACCGGGAATGACTTGATCCAGACCGAACTCCGCCGGCTGGCCGCGCTGGTAGGAACTGTCGAAGACCTGCCCGTTGAGCAGCTTGCCTTCGTAGTTCACACGCACCTTGCTGGTCCGCATCGGGCGCTCGCCGCTACCCTGGCGCAACACCATGTACTGCAGGCCGGACGCGGTGGTGATCACGCCCGTCTCGGTCTTGTTCTTGGCAAGGAATTCATTGCCCTGCTGGCGATTGTTGGCAGCGGCAGCGCCCTGCTTGGCAGAGGCGAATGCCTGCATGGTGGCTGCGGCCTCCTGCTGGGTCAGACGCGTGGTGCCCTTGGCGAACACGGTACGCACCGCTTCCATCAGGATCGACAGATCGATCTCGTCCTTGATACCGGCCAGCGACGGACCAACCGCGCGATCGCCGAGCATCAGGCCGACATTTTCCTTGGACGGTGCAGCCGGCGCGGCGCCCGGCGCCATGCCTGGCACCTGCTGGCCGTTGCGGGCAGCGAGCGCGGTACGCAATGCAGTATCGGTGGCCTGGGTCTGCTCATCCGACAACAGCGGCTTGCCGCCCTTGAATGCATTTTCGATGGCGCGTTGCATCGCGTTCACATCGATGTCCTGAGCGATCGGCTCGAACGAACGTGCCACGTCCATACCGATGGCGTAGCTGACGTTGTCGCGCGTGCTCTTATCAGACGATGCATTCAAAGCTGGCTTCTCCTTGGTGGCCGCTGCGGCCGGTTGCTGCGACATCGCCGGCATCGACGCCGCCATTGCCACCATCAGTAACGACGCCGCCGCGCCGCGCTTTCCCATCTTCATTCGATGCACTTCCCAAAAGTGAAAAGACACGCCACCGATGGCGTTGAATGCGCATTGTCGCACGCGCGCGCGGCGATGCGAGCGCTGCGCTCAGCGCGCCGGCGCCTTGAGCTCGCGTTCGATTGCTGCCAGCACGCTCGGATCGTCCGGTTTGATCTTGCTGGGGAACTGCGCAACCACCCGGCCATCGCGACCGATCAGATACTTGTGGAAATTCCAGCCCGGCGCCACGCCAGTGGCCTGGGTCAGGCGCTGATACAGCGGCGTTGCCTCGGCACCCAGCACATGGACCTTCTCAAACATCGGGAACTTCACGCCATAGGTCAGCGTGCAGAATTCCTGGATCTGCTTCTCAGATCCCGGTTCCTGTCCTTGGAAATCGTTGGACGGAAAGCCCAGCACGGTGAAGCCGCGGCTGCCGAAGCGATGGTTGAGCGCTTCCAGACCTTCGTACTGCGGGGTGAAGCCGCACTTGCTGGCGGTGTTGACCACCATGACAACCTTGCCGCCGTAGGTACGGTTCAGGTTGATCGGCGTCTTGCCGGCCAGCGGCCGGTACTCCACATCCAGTACCGGGGTGCCGGCAGCGAACGCAGGCGTTGCAAAAAAGCCAGTCAATACAAGAGCTAGCAGACGATTGAGCAACATGAGCAATGCCCTTCGATAGTTGAGGCGGCGCACCGATAAAGGGGTGCCATCAGTTGGGGATGACAAACAGTTGACTACCTGCGTGTCGGTGTTATAGTTGAATACAACACCAGTCATCCAACGCAGGGGAAAGCATGAACAGCACACGCTTCACGCGACCAGTTCCGCTGTTGCTGTTCGGCAGCACCCTGTTTGCCATTGGTTGCCTGGGAGCCGCTTCCAGTCAGGTGACGGAGTCCGGCGCCGATTATGGCGTGTCGGAGGCGGTTACGGAAAACGCGACAACTCCCCCCGAAGCGCGTTCCCGGCCTGGCCGGCATGTGCGCGCTTCGCTGTCGATGCCCTATTTCTCCTTCGCGCAGGCCCTGCGCCCACGGAGCTGATCATGAACGACATTCAGTGGAGCGACGGCGCTCCCATCTACCGCCAACTCAAGGAACGGGTGATTGCCATGATGCTCGATGGAATTCTCAAGCCCGGCGATGCCCTGCCCTCGGTGCGCCAGGTGGCGGCCGATTACCAACTCAACCCCATCACCGTCTCGCGCGCCTACCAGGAACTGGCCGACGAGAATCTGGTGGAGAAACGCCGCGGCCTGGGCATGTTCATGACCCCGGAAGCCGCACAGAAGCTGCGTGGCAGCGAACGCGAGCGTTTCTTGAATGAAGAATGGCCCGCCGTGCTGGAAAGGATCCAGCGCCTGGGACTGTCCATCGACGATCTGTTGCCACAGGGAAAAACACCATGACCGCCGTCTCCTCCGACCATGTGGTCGATGCACGTGGCCTGCGCAAGGCCTACAAGCATCGGCTCGCGCTGGACAACACCAGCTTCACCATCGCCGCTGGCCGCATCATTGGATTGATCGGCCCCAACGGCGCCGGCAAGACCACTGCGCTCAAGGCGGTGCTGGGCCTGACCGATTTCGCCGGCGAGTTGCAGGTGTTGGGCATGGATCCGCGCACGCAGCGCAACGCGCTGATGAACGAGGTCTGCTTCATTGCCGATGTGGCGGTGCTGCCGCGCTGGCTGCGGGTCGGCGAAGCGATCGATTTCGTCGCCGGCGTGCATCCGCGTTTCGATCGCGCCAAGTGCGAGCGCTTCCTGGCCAATACCCAGCTCAACCGCAAATCGCGGGTGCGCGAGTTGTCCAAGGGCATGATCGTGCAGCTGCATCTGGCGCTGGTGATGGCCATCGACGCACGCATCCTGGTGCTGGACGAACCGACCCTGGGCCTGGACATCCTCTACCGCAAGCAGTTCTACCAGCGCCTGCTGGAGGATTACTTCGACGAGCAGAAGACCATCATCGTCACCACCCACCAGGTCGAGGAGATCGAACACATCCTCACCGATGTGATGTTCATCCGCGACGGCCGCATCGTGCTCACCGCCGATATGGAAAGCGTCTCCGAGCGCTACACCGAAGTCCTGGTCGGTGCCGATCAGCTGGATGCAGCACGCGCGCTGAAGCCGATCGACGAGCGCGGACTGCCGTTCGGCAAGACCGTGATGTTGTTCGATGGCGCGCCGAAAGAGCAGCTCGCCCGTTTTGGCGAAACCCGCAATCCCGGCCTAGCCGACCTGTTCGTTGCGGTCATGAAGGGGACCTACGCATGAATGCAGTGACCAACAAAGCATCACCCGCACGCACCTTCGCCTGGCTGCTCAAACGCGAATATTGGGAGCACCGTGGCGGCTTCGTGTGGGCGCAGTTCATCACCGGTGGCATTGCGGTGTTCTTCGCGCTGCTGGGCGCGGTGATCGGTGCGATCAGTGCGCGCCGCAACATGGTCGGCGACAGCATCGCCATGGACGACCTGGCCGAATACACCCGCACGCTGGGCCAGGTCGGCGACGGCCTGCTGCTGGGCGGCATCGGCATCGCGTCGGTAGTCCTGGCGTTCGTGGTGTTTTTCTATGCGCTCGGCAGCCTGTACGACGACCGCCGCGACCGCAGCGTGCTGTTCTGGAAATCGTTGCCGGTGTCGGACGTGCAGACGGTGTTGTCCAAGGCCGCCTGGGCGTTGCTGCTGGCGCCGCTGATTTCCATCGCGATCGGTGCGGCGGTCGGCATGGCGCTGTGGTTGATCGCCATCGTTGGCGCCTTGATTGCAGGTGTGCCCAGCCCATGGGCGCTGGCGACCCATTCGCACCCGTTTTCGCTGCTATGGCTGTTGCTGAAGACCGTTCCGATGAGCCTGTTGTGGGCGCTGCCGACCGTGGGCTGGCTGATGTTCTGCTCGGCCTGGGCCAACAGCAAGCCGTTCCTGTGGGCGGTGCTGTTTCCGCTGCTGGCCTGCGTGATGCTGAGCATTCTCTCGGCGATGCCGGGCGTGTCGCTGCCGATCGGCTGGATCTGGTACATCGTCGGCTATCGCGGCCTGCTCAGCGCCCTGCCCGGCACTTGGTCGCCGCTTGCCGTCAGCGGCAATCTGGACAGCAGCATGATCCAGAACCCCAGCGATCTGGTGCAGTGGGCATTGCAGCACACCGATAGCACACGTGTGTATGGCAGCCCTGACATCTGGATCGGCGCAGCCATCGGCGTTGCGTTGATCGCCGCCTCCATCTATCTGCGCCGTCGGCGCTCCGAAGCCTGAGGGACGTCCCATGCGCCTGACCCTGAGCCTGGCCATCCTGCTCGCATTGCCCGGTGTCGCAGCGGCAGAGGAGCAGTGCAAATTCTCCGAACCACGCAGCCTGGACCTGCAGCTGACCGGCGTGAAGTCGGTCCTGTTCGAGGTCGCTTCCAACGACCTGCATCTGGACGCCTCGCCCAGCGGCGGCGGAAAACTGAGCGGACGCGCCTGTGCTGCCAGGGCTGAGTTGCTCAAGAGCCTGACCGTGACCCAGAAACGCGTCGGCGACAAGCTGGTGGTGACCTTGAACGATGACCGCCGGTTCTCCTTCGGCAACAGCTACTCCTACCTGGATCTGCGCGGCAGCGTGCCCAACACGGTGCTGGTGCAATTCGACGTGGGATCCGGCGATGCGCAGATCAACGGCGCCGCCGCAGTGAGCGCCGATGTGGGTTCCGGCGACATGACGATTCGTCGCACCAAGGGCCGCGTGACTGCCAAGGTGGGCTCCGGCGATGTCGAGCTGGAAGACCTGGGCGCTCTGCGCGTGTTGGCAGTGGGCTCGGGCGACCTCAAGGCGCGTGAGGTGCACGGCGCGGTCGAGGTGGCGAAAGTGCAGTCCGGCGAGGTCAAGCTGCACGGCGTCGCAGGCAACATCAAGATCGGCACGATCGGCTCGGGCGATGTCGATATCCGCGATGTGCAAGGCAATGTCAACGTGGAGTTGGTCGCTTCCGGCGCGTTGAATGTACGCAAGGTGCGTGGCGATCTGAGCGTGGCGCACAAAGGCAGCGGCGATATCGATGTGAGCGAGGTCTCCGGCAGCACGCGGGTACCGGCAGACAAATGACGACTTCTTTCAGGATGCGGGGGAATTGCTGATGAAATTGCTTGTTTCGGCGTTAGTGATGAGCGTCTTGCTGGCGGGTTGCGGCAAGTCCGAACCGACCGTCAACGTCTCCGGCCAGGCCAATGGTGCCGGCGTGACCTTTACCGGCAAGAGCCTGACGCTCAAGCGCAATGGCTTGCCCGCCGCCACCATCAGTGCCGATGGCGCGCTCAGCGTCGACGGCAAGCCGGTGGACTTGAACGAGGCGCAACGTCAGGCGATGCGCAGTTACTACGCGCAGGTGCAAGGCGTGGCCAAGAAGGGCATCGACATCGGCACCCAGGGCGCGGCGTTCGGCGCACATGCGGCGGGCGAAGCGATCAAGGGCGTGCTCAGCGGCAATTCCGATCAGATCGGCGACAAGATCGAGGCCGAGGCGGACACCTTCAAGAACAAGGCCCTGCAGATCTGCGACCAGCTGGCCACGCTGCGCACCGCGCAGGATGCAGCCGCGCACCTGGTGCCGGCGTTTGCGCCGTATTCGACCCTGACGCAGCACGACATCGACGATTGCCGCAAGTAGAGCGGCCGACAAACCGACTTCGCCCACCGACAAGCGGGCGTCGTCGGTACGCGGCGCGGCATGTGCCGCTCGTACACTGCGGCGCCTGTGCGCCCCACGCCTGGTCGACGACTAGTCGCGGGGAGGTGGCAGCGCTTCCATCAGCACCGTTCGGCAACTGCGTATCGCACCGCCTGCACAGCTGTTCGCAGGGCGCGCGCCGCTGCTGATTGGCCGGCCGGAAAGCGCCCCCAGCCGACGATGCGTGCACGGCGACCAAACAGACCGATGCCCTGCGACATTTTGGCAGGCACTGGACTGCCGCTTTGCCGATCCGCAGACCGGAGCGGGATTACACTAATGCGCTCTCCTCACTCCATCGACCCCATGAACAAGTTCGTGATGCTCTGCATGGCGCTTCTGCTGTGCACGCTTGCTGCCTGTGGCGACCAATCGTCTCGCCGCGCCGAACGCGGCAAGCCGCGCGTTGCGGTCACCACGCAGTCGGTGATGATCCGCCGCCCGCCAGCTGCCAATGCCGAAATCACCCCCGATGGCACGCTCAAGATCGACGACATCGCGCTGCCGCAGAAAGAGCCGACACGCGCCAAGCTGCAGCTGCTGTTCGGCCACCTGCAGATGTTGCGTCAGCAGGCGGTCAACGAGGCCGGCCCGGATCCGGAATACAAGTCGATCAAGCTGACCGCCACGCCCGAGATCCAGACGCTCAGTGGTCAATTGCTGGATGAAATTCCGTCGCTGCAGCCGTATCGCGAGAGCTTCGGCAATGTGCAGGCCGAGCGGCACTGACGCTTAGCCGGCTTGGCCAAGCGACGACAAATCAGCAAAATCGGTAGGAGCGCGCCGCGACAGGGCGTTATCGATAATGCCCCATCGCGCACACGTGCGCTCCTACATATGCGCTGCGGTGATCAGCCCCCGCTACCGCCGCCGGCATGGATACCGCCGCGTGTCAATGCCGTCGGGTCGAGCAATCGCCGCAGTTCCGCTTCGCCGAGCCCGCTGTCTTCCTTGGCCACATCCAGTACCGACCGCTGCTCCTTGTAGGCACGCTTGGCGATCGCCGCGGCCTTTTCGTAACCGATGATGGGGTTCAGTGCCGTCACCAAGATGGGGTTGCGGTCCAACGCCTCGCGGACGCGCTCCTGACGCACCTTCAGACCGGCAATGGCGGTGTCGGCCAACAGGCGCGAAACGTTGCCCAGCAAGGTGATCGAATCCAGCAGGTTGTAGGCGATCAGCGGCAACGTCACGTTCAACTGGAAGTTGCCGGTTTGCCCGGCGATGGTGATGGCAGTGTGGTGGCCGATCACCTGCGCGCACGCCATCACGGTGGCTTCGGGAATCACCGGATTGACCTTGCCTGGCATGATCGAGCTGCCAGGCTGCAGCGCCGGCAGTTCGATTTCGCCCAGGCCCGCCAACGGGCCGGCATTCATCCAGCGCAAGTCGTTTGCGATCTTGATCAGTGCCACCGCCAGCGCGTTGAGTTGGCCAGACAACTCCACCGCATCGTCCTGCGCGGCGAGTCCTTCGAACTTGTTTTCCGCGCTCTCGAACCTGGCTCCGCTCAGGGTGGACAAGGCCTTGGCGACCTTGCCACCGAAGCGCGGGTCGGCATTGATGCCGGTCCCGATCGCCGTGCCGCCCAGCGGCAAGCGTCGCAAGCGCTTGAGCGCGTCGTCGATACGCTCCTGCGCCGAACTCAGCTGCGCCGACCACGCGCCGAACTCCTGACCAAAGGTGAGCGGCATCGCGTCCATCAAATGCGTGCGACCGGTCTTGACGATCTTATCAAGCGATTTGGCGCGCTTGTCGATGGTCTTGCGCAGATGCTTGAGCGCCGGTTGCAGATGTTCCTGCACCGCCAGCAATGCCGACACGCGAATGGCGGTGGGGACCACATCGTTGGAACTCTGGCCCAGATTGACGTGGTCGTTGGGATGCACCGCATCCTTGCCGGCACGCGTGGCCAGGGTGGCAATCACCTCATTGGCATTCATGTTGGACGAGGTGCCCGAACCGGTCTGGTACACATCGATGGGAAACTGCGCATCGAAGCTGCCCTCGGCCACTTGCAATGCAGCGGCCTGCACGGTCTTGCCGATCGACTTCGGCAGCAATCCAAGCTCGGCGTTGACGCCGGCTGCCGCGGCCTTGATCAAGCCCAGCGCGCGAATGAAACCGCGCGGCATCGGCTGCCCGGACACCGGGAAATTCTGCACCGCGCGCTGGGTCTGCGCGCCCCACAACGCGTCGGCGGGCACCTGCAATTCGCCCATGCTGTCGTGTTCGGTCCTGAAACGTTCGCTCATCTGCACTCTCCGCACATTGCTGATTTGTGGTGATGGATGGCTGGCGGCGGGCGTACCCACGCTGGCGAGACTGTCTACGATACTCGCACGCCGCGTTGCGACGATGTCGTCGCACGCTGTCGGCTAGACTGCCTGCTGATCATGACGAGATACCAAGCCGCCATGGGCGACGAGCCTGACTGTAGAAACGCACGTTCCGCATCGGTTGCCGCGACACTGCTCATCGCTACCGCACATGCGGTGGCACGCGGATGGACCGCTCCTGCAGCGCATGGAGGCGGCCATGTTGGGTAACGTCCTGCTGCTGTTGGTGGCATTGCTGCTGGTGCTGTTGAATGGATTTTTTGTCGCCGCCGAGTTCGCGCTGGTCAAGCTGCGGCACACGCAAGCGGTGGGCCTGGCGCAAACCAACGGCTGGCGCGGGCGCTTGTTGCTCGGTGTACACGCGCATCTGGATGCGTATCTGTCGGCCTGCCAGCTCGGTATCACGCTGGCTTCGCTCGGATTGGGCTGGGTCGGCGAGCCGGCTTTCGCACATCTGCTGCAACCGCTGTTCGATACGCTGGGCCTGTCGCCGGAAGCGGCACAATTCACTGCGCTGGCAATCGCCTTCAGCTTGATTTCGTTCCTGCATATCGTGCTGGGCGAACTGGCGCCCAAGACCATGGCGATCCGCCGCCCGGAACGCATGTCGTTGTGGACCGCTGCGCCGCTGTACGTTTTCTACTGGCTGATGTACCCGGCCATCTGGGTGCTCAATACCAGCGCCAACCGCTTTCTGCGCCTGCTCGGCTGGGGCGAGGTGGAACATCACTCGCATCGTTACTCACGCGAGGAACTGATGCTGATCGTCGGCCGCCAGGACCCGAACGCCGCTGCGCCCGACCAGGGGCTGGCCTTGATGAGCCACGCGTTGGAATTGCCGGATCTGGTCGCCGGCGATTTGATGCGCCCGCGCGAGCACATGCGCAGCCTGCGCGAAGGCATGACCCTGGAGACGGTGCTGGCCGAATTCAGTGAGTCGCGCTACAGCCGCTACCCCTGGTTCGATGCCGATGGCGAACAGGTACTCGGCATCCTGCACACCAAGGATTTGCTGGTGGCGATGGCACGCGGCCAGAACCTGGACGATCTGCGCCCGCTGCTGCGCCCTCCCACCGTGCTGACCCTGGAAACGCCGATTCCCAACGCGCTGGAGCAATTCCGCACCGGCACCACCCATCTGGCGCTGTGCGTGGAAGAAGAAGGCCGCATCCTGGGCTTTTTCACCCTGGAAGACCTGCTGGAAGTGGTGGTTGGCGACATCGAGGACGAGCACCGACACGTGGTGCGCGATGCCCCGATCCGTGGCCAGGACGGCTCGCTGCTGGTCGCCGGCAGCACCTCGATCTTCCGCCTGGAACGCCTGCTCGGTCAGGACCTGAGCGCGCCGGACCACGTCAATTCGGTCGGCGGGCTGATCCTGTGTCAGCTGCAGCGCCTGCCCGAGGAAGGCGAAACGCTGGAGCTGGATGGTCACCTGCTGACCGTGCGGCGCATGGCAGGCCATCGCATCCAGGCAGTCACGGTGCGCCCGGTGGGCGAAGCCGTCGACGCGGCCAGCTGATGCCGTCGATTCAGTCGGCGGACGCGCGAGCCGATTGGCCGATGCGAAACCAATAACGGTAATCGCGCGACTGCCCGCCGAACCGCACCCCGCGGATGGTCACGTCGTAGATCACACCCGGCTGCAGGCGCGGCACCCGGAACTGCAGGCTATTGGGCACCCCGAAACCTTCGTGGTCGTCGCTCAGGTTGCGTACCTGCAGCTGGCGTCCATCGCGCTCGCGGATCTGCACCTGCGCATCGGCGTAGTCGACATCGCGATTGGCGAACTTGCGCTTGCGGTCCGGCAATGCGGTGAACGACAACAGCGCATCGTCGGAATAGTAGCGGCCCGGGTACTCGCCGATCGGCCAGGCGATGAAATCCTCACGCGTCCGCGCCGCGACGCCGACCGCCGGAACGAAGCGCAGCGCGGCACCGCTACTGAACGTGGCGCCGTCGCGACCGGCCACCATGCCGAAGGCGACGCGTTGCAGAAACGGATCCAGCAGCCAGCGCCGGTGCCCCAGTCCACCGGCGCTGACGTTGTTGGCGTCGGTCAGCCACTCGATCACGATCTGTTCGGCGCTGGAGAAACGCAGCAGCGGCGAGCTGACTCCGCCGTAGATCAGGCTACGGCGCGCGCCCTTGGCTGCAGTGTCGGAATAGCAGCGCCAGTCCGGCGTCGGCGTATGGCTGAGGCGGCCGTTGGCGGCAATCACCAAGGCCGCCTGGGTGGCTTCGGGCTCGGCCGCCGGGTCGTCGTCGACCGCGTCGAGCCCGTGCAGCCGACGGATGTCGTTGATCAGCGCCAGCACGTGTTGCCGCTGCGCCGGCTGCAGGTCTCCGGCGCGGCAGCTGGCGATCGCAGGCGGGGTGCGATACAGCGCCGCCGCCTGCGCGGCGAAGTCGGGATCCTGCGCGGCGGCGGGCAGCGCGGCGGTAAAGATCGCAAAGGCGAGGCGAGCGAAGATCGGGCGCATGGCAGCCGGAACAGCGCAGGGAGCTCTACCATAAAGTGCAGGTCGCGCCATGTCGGGCTCCTCTGCCGCGCAGGTAGCCCGCCATTCAGCCATTCTGCCGTGGGCTTGGGAACCCGTTTTGCAGGGCACCGGGCCTGCCCGCAGCCTCGGCGGCGTAGAATGCTGGCCCCACCGTCACCGCTGCCTCTCCTGCCCATGTCGGATTCCGCTCTGCTCGCCCTGTCCCCGCTCGACGGCCGCTACGCCTCCAAAGTGGATGCGCTGCGCCCGATCTTCTCCGAATACGGCCTGATCAAGGCGCGGGTCAAGGTCGAAATCGAATGGCTGCTGGCACTGGCCGCCGAGCCGGGCATCGCCGAACTGGCGCCGTTCTCGCCGGCTGCCACGCAGCGGCTGCGCGCCCTGGCCGACGATTTCGGCGTGGCCCATGCCGCGCGGGTCAAGGAAATCGAGCGCACCACCAACCATGACGTCAAGGCGGTGGAGTACTTCATCAAGGAGCAGCTCAAGGACGATGCCGAACTCGGCCCGGCGCTGGAATTCGTGCACTTTGCCTGCACCAGCGAAGACATCAACAACCTGAGCTACGGGCTGATGCTGGAGCAGGCACGCCGTCAGGTGTTGCTGCCCAGCCTGGATGGTATTACCGCCGCGCTGCGCACCCTCGCCCACGCCCAGGCCGCCCAGCCGATGCTCTCGCGCACCCACGGCCAGACCGCCTCGCCCACCACGCTGGGCAAGGAAATCGCCAACGTGGTCGCGCGCCTGGAGCGCCAGCGCAAGCAGATCGCCGCGGTCGAACTGACCGGCAAGATCAACGGCGCGGTCGGTAATTACAACGCGCACCTGGTGTCGTACCCGGACCTGGACTGGTCGGCGTTCGCACAGCGTTTCGTGGAAAGCCTGGGCCTGGTGTTCAACCCCTACACCACCCAGATCGAGCCGCACGACAATGTGGCCGAAATCGGCGATGCCAGCCGCCGCGCCAACACCATCCTGATCGACCTGGCGCGCGACATCTGGGGCTATATCTCGCTGGGCTATTTCAAGCAGAAGCTGAAAGAGGGCGAAGTTGGCTCCTCGACCATGCCGCATAAGGTCAACCCCATCGACTTCGAAAATGCCGAGGGCAATTTCGGCATCGCCAACGCGCTGTTCGAACATTTCTCCGCCAAGTTGCCGATCAGCCGCTGGCAGCGCGACCTCACCGATTCCACCGTGCTGCGCGCACTCGGCACCGCGTTCGGCCATACCCAGGTCGCGCTGGATTCGCTGGCCAAGGGCCTGGGCAAGCTCACCGTCAACCCCGAGCGGCTGGATGCCGACCTGGATGCGGCCTGGGAAGTGCTGGCCGAAGCCGTGCAGACGGTCATGCGCCGCCACGGCCTGCCGAACCCCTACGAACAACTCAAGGCGCTGACCCGCGGCCAGGGCATCACCGCCGCCTCGATGCAGGCCTTCGTGGAAAGTCTGCAACTGCCGGAACAAGACAAGCAGCGCCTGCGCGCGCTCACCCCGGGCGCCTACACCGGGCTGGCCGAGCAGCTGGCGCGCGCGATCTGAGCTGACCGAACCGCGAGCTTCGGTGGGAGCTTGCGAAGCGGGCCACGTCATCGACCTCATCGGCGAGGCGTCATCGGCATCAGCGCATGCCGATGACGCACGATCAAGGCCAGTGATGACGACGCCTCGCGTCGGATGCGTCGCACGGCCTTAGCGGACTGGATGGTTGGCGAGGACCTGCACATGGGTGACCTGACCGGACTGCTATCGTGCCGGCCTTGCTTTTCACCAGACCGGCGATGCGCGTCACCCACACGGCACTGTCCCTGCTCCGGCCAGCGGCGCAGACTGTGCCGGCAAAGATGTCCGGCTGACCCGAGATGACAGCGAATGGATCCTGCACGGCGCGTGCGGCACGGTCACCATCACCGCCTCGCGTGGCGCGATGAATCTGGACACCGCGCGCAGCATTCGGCTGGAGGGAAGCAACGTCACGGTACTCAACAGGCAACTCGGTCAGCTCAGCGTGAGCGGTCACGACAACACGCTCAATCTGACCGATGTCGATCGCGTGGACATACAGGGCAACAGGAATCTGGTGCTGGCGCGCGCCGTGAAACAGGTGCGGTTTTCCGGCAACGACAACACCGTCAACCCTTCCAGCAACCCCTTACGGGACGATCGCGGCAGCGGCAACAAGGTGATGTGATGCGCGCCGGTGCGCTACCGCGCGCGCGGCGATCGGCGTGCGCGGCAGGCGCCACCATGCCGCTCGCACGGCCATCAGCACGAAGAAGCGATCGGAATCGCTGGCCAGCCCCGCAGCGGCGAACGGGAGCCGGCTCGCTGCGCGCCGCACAGGTGCACATCCGGCTCGGGCAGTCGACAATAGGCCATTGGCGCCGGCCGATGCCGCGCACCGCACTCTCTATCTACATCGTGTAAGGACCCCACATGGCCGTACGTAAAGCGACCCCACTTGCCATCGAAGTCCAGGCCCGTCCGGGACAGCCGCTGGGTATGCCGGTCGAGCGTTTCCTGCGCAATTACTGGCACAAGCACCCGCTGTTGATCCGCAATGCGTTCGCGGATTTCGCCTCGCCGCTGCAGCCGGAAGATCTGGCCGGGCTGGCCTGCGAAGACGGCGTGCTGGCACGCCTGATCAGCCACGACCGCGCCACCGACGGCTGGGACGTGCGCACCGGCCCGTTCCAGGAAACCGATTTTCCCGGCCTGCCCGCCCATGACTGGACCTTGCTGGTGCAGGACGTGGACAAATGGGACGCCGACGTGCGTGCCCTGCTGGAGCACTTCCGCTTCCTGCCGCGCTGGCGTATCGACGACATCATGATCAGCTTCGCCGCCACTGGCGGTTCGGTGGGCGCGCATGTCGACCACTACGACGTGTTCCTGCTGCAGGGCCAGGGCCACCGCCGCTGGCAGATCGACGCGCGCACCGTCCAGGGCCGCAAGGCCACGCCGTTGGCGTTCCGCGACGATGTCGAACTCAAGCTGCTACGCGAGTTCAAGCCCACCCACGATTGGGTGCTGGGCCCGGGCGACATGCTCTACCTGCCGCCGCTGATCCCGCACCACGGTGTGGCCGAAGACGCCTGTCTGACCTTCTCCATCGGCACCCGCGCACCGTCCTCGGCCGAGCTGATCGGCGATTACCTGGACACCTTGATTGCCGATGCCGACGAGGCCGTGCGCTATCACGACGAAGACCTCAAGGTGCCGGCCGACCCCTACGAAATCGACGTCACCGCGATGAACCGCGTGGTCGCTGCGCTCAATGCGCTGCGCATGAACGACCCCGACCGTCTGGGCGACTGGTTCGGCCGTTTCATGACCACCTACCGCGCCTCCGGCGACGTGGTGCCGGCGCCCGAGCCGATCCCGCGCGAAGCGGTCGAGCAGGCGCTGGAAGAAGGCGTGCTGCTGCACCGCCACCCGTGGTCGCGGCTGGCCTGGCGGCGCGCCAAGCGCGGCGCCACGCTGTTCTGCAGCGGCCTGGAGTTTGCGCTGTCGGCCAAGGATGCGTCCCGTCTGGCCGCGGCCGAAGAGATCGACGGCACGCTGTACGCGCAGTTGTCCCCGCGTGGCCGCGAGGTGGTACTGGAGCTGCTGGCACACGGCCACTACCAGCGCGCCCACGAAGATGCCGAGGACGCCATCGCAGACGACGACCACGCGCATGCGCTGAGCGTGTCGGCCGACCACGACGACGAAGACTCCGAGGACGACGCGCCGGAGGCGGACGAAGACATCGATGCCGACGCCGATGTCGAACAGGTTGCCGACGCTGCCGATACCCCGCCAGAGGCGTTGGAGGCCGATGTCGAACCCGGCGACGATGCCGAAGCCGAGCAGGACGTCGACAGTGCGATCGCCGACGAGACCGATTCCGACGACAGCGACGACACCACCAAGCCTGCATGACCGCGCACGCCAGACCGCAGATCGTCACGCTGGACCCGGCCGCCGACGCCGCGGCGCTGCGTGCGCTGCGGCTGGCCTGCGCCACCGACACCGCTGGCGCCACCGGCGGTGTCCAGTGGGATGCATTGGACCCGCTCAGCCTGCATCTGGCCGTACGCGCCGAGGGCCAGCTGATCGCCTCGGTGCGGCTCACCGCCGACCGCCGCCTCGACCGGCTCGGCGTTCTGTCCAACTGGCGCCGCCGTGGCGTGGCGGACCAACTGCTCGCTGCCGCAGTCGACGCGGCACGGCAGCGCGGCTGGCCTGGCCTGCGCGCATGTCCCAGCCCTGCTGCGGAAGCGGTCTTCGCGCGCCTGGGCTTTCTGCCCGACGCTGGCACCCTCTCCTCACCCGAGCGCATTGGCCAGACCCACGATGCGCCCGGTACCGTCGTGCACCGTCGCCTCGACGGCCCGATGGCAGTGGACTCCTTCACCGCAGCCTTGGCCGCCACCACCGGGCTGCTGTGCGCCGCGCGCCGCCAGGTGCTGATCTACACCCGCGCCCTGGACCCGGCCCTGTTCGACAACGCCGCGGTGCTCGACGCGCTGCGTCGTTTCGCCACCGCCCGCCACGACAAGCGTGTACATGTCCTGGTGCAAGACACCGCCAGTGCCGCGGCCAGCAGCAGCGCGATGCTGCGCCTGGCACAGCGCCTGCCCAGCGTGTTCCGGTTCCGCGCGGTCAGCGACCCGGTCGATGCAAGTTTTGCATCGGTCTATGTTGTCGGCGACGACGCCTACTACTTTCGTCCAACAGGTCATCGCTTCGATGATGGCGAAACCTGGCTGTCGGGCGCAGCGCGCAGCCGCCAGCTGGAGCGCGAATTCGCGCAGATATGGGAGCGCAGCGCGCTCTGGAACGAGCCGCGCGCGCTCGGCATCTGATGCCGCAGCGCCCCTTGCACGTAGGCGCGCGCGCGATTGGTCTACCCCGTCGGTCAGCTTGCAGACGCCCCCTCACTAGCGCAAGGGGGTATAATTTTTCGAGATTTGAGACCGACCGATAGGGCATCTCGCCCTGCCGCTTCCGCACAATCATCCCCACAGCAGACCCGACTTACCATCGTGGATAATCTCCTAAAGCAGTTCGCGCAGTCATCGCAACTCGCCGGCGGCAACGCCGCCTATATCGAGGATCTGTACGAGCAGTACCTCGTCGCCCCGGACAGTGTCGATCCGAAGTGGAAGAGCTACTTCGATGGTTTCGAAGGTCGCGGTGCCGGTGATGTGCCGCACTCGGCGGCCATCGCCCACATCCTCGCCGCCTCCAAGCAGGCTGCCAATGCCGGCACCGGCGCAGGCGCCAGTGACGAGCGCGAGCGCAATGTCGGCCGTCTGATCACCGCCTACCGCGCCCGTGGCCACCTCGGCGCCCAGCTCGACCCGCTGGGCCTGGTCCCGCCGGTCAACCCGCCCGACCTGGACCTGCCGTTCCACAGCCTGTCCCAGGCCGATCTGGACAGCGAGTTCAGCACCGGCGGTGTCGGCGGCCAGCCGCGGATGAAGCTCAAGGATCTGCTGACGCGCCTGAAGGCGACCTACGCCAGCAGCATCGGCGCCGAGTTCATGCACATCCAGGAGTTCGATCAGCGCCAGTGGATCTACAAGCGCCTGGAAGACGCCGGCGGCAAGATTGCCGGCGATGCGGCCAGCCGCAAGCGCACCCTGGAGCGGCTCACCGCTGCCGAGGGCCTGGAGCGCTACCTGCACACCAAGTACGTCGGCCAGAAGCGTTTCTCGCTGGAAGGCGGCGATTCGCTGATCCCGATGATGGACGAGATCATCCGCCAGTCCGGCAACGATCAGGTCAAGGACATCGTGATCGGCATGGCCCACCGCGGCCGCCTCAACGTGCTGGTCAATACGCTGGGCAAGAACCCGCGCAAGCTGTTCGACGAATTCGAAGGCAAGTTCGAGCATGCCCATGACGACCGTGCGCACACCGGCGACGTCAAGTACCACATGGGCTTCTCGGCCGATATCGCGGTGGGCACCGACAAGCAGGTCCACCTGGCGCTGGCCTTCAACCCCTCGCACCTGGAAATCGTCGACCCGGTCGTGGTCGGCAGCGTGCGTTCGCGCCAGGAGCGTTTCGGCGATGCCGAGCGCAAGAGCGTGCTGCCGATCCTGATCCACGGCGATGCCGCATTCGCCGGCCAGGGCGTGGTGATGGAGCTGTTCCAGATGTCGCAGGCGCGCGGTTTCGCGGTCGGCGGCACCGTGCACATCGTCGTCAACAACCAGATCGGCTTCACCACCAGCACCCGCGACGACGCCCGCTCCACGCTGTACTGCACGGACGTGGCCAAGATGATCGGCGCGCCGGTCTTCCACGTGAACGGCGACGATCCGGACGCGGTGATGTTCGTGTCCAAGCTGGCTTATGAGTTCCGCCAGCAGTTCAAGAAGGACGTGGTCATCGACCTGGTCTGCTACCGCCGCTGGGGCCATAACGAAGCCGACGAACCGGCAGCGACCCAGCCGGTGATGTACCAGACCATCCGCAAGCACAAGACCACCCGCGAGCTGTACGCCGCCAAGCTGGAAAGCGAAGGCGTGCTGAGCGCCGACGAGGCCAAGGCGCTGGTGGACGGCTACCGCAACAAGCTGGATTCGGGCGAGTACACCACCGAACTGGCCAAGCGCAAGCCGGACGAATTCGCCATCGATTGGTCCAGGTACCTGGTCGGCACCGCTGCCGATCCGGTGGACACGCGCGTCAAGCGCGACCAGCTGGACCGCCTGGCCAAGCTGATCACCACCATCCCCGAAGGCGTCGAACTGCACGCCCGCGTGGCGAAGATCTACGAAGATCGCGTCAAGATGGCCGCCGGCGATCAGCTCGGCGACTGGGGCTTTGCCGAGAACCTGGCCTACGCCACCTTGCTGGCCGAAGGCCACAAGCTGCGCTTGGTTGGGCAGGACGCCGGCCGCGGCACGTTCTTCCACCGTCACGCGATCCTGCACGACCAGAAGACCGACGACTACTACCTGCCGCTGCGCCAACTGGTGCAGAACCCGGAAGACGCCACTGTCATCGACTCGTTGCTGAGCGAAGAAGCGGTGATGGGCTTCGAATACGGCTACTCCACCACCGACCCGAATGCGCTGTGCATCTGGGAAGCGCAGTTTGGCGATTTCGCCAATGGCGCGCAGGTGGTGATCGACCAGTTCATCGCCGCCGGCGAGGCCAAGTGGGGCCGCATCGCGGGCCTGTCGCTGTTCCTGCCGCATGGCTACGAAGGCCAGGGCCCGGAACACAGCTCCGCACGTCTGGAGCGCTTCCTGCAGCTGTGCGCGCTGGAGAACATGCTGGTCTGCGTGCCGACCACGCCGGCGCAGTGCTTCCACATGATCCGCCGCCAGATGCGCATGACGACCCGCAAGCCGCTGGTGGTGATGACGCCCAAGTCGTTGCTGCGCCACAAGCTGGCGGTGTCGAGCCTGGAAGAACTGGCCGACGGGCAGTTCCAGCATCTGATCCCGGACGCCAAGGCCGACGCGGCCAAGGTCAGGCGCGTGGTGCTGTGCTCGGGCAAGGTCTATTACGACCTGCTCGAAGACCAGACCAAGCGTGGCCAGGACGATGTCGCCATCCTGCGCGTGGAGCAGCTGTATCCGTTCCCGCGCGCGCAGCTGGCGGCCGAACTGAAGGCCTATGCCAACGCCACCGATGTGGTGTGGTGCCAGGAAGAACCGCAGAACCAGGGTGCGTGGTACCAGATCCGCCACCACCTCAACTTCTGCCTGGCCGGCGGTCAGAGCCTGCATTACGCCGGCCGTGCCCGTTCGCCCTCGCCTGCCGCCGGCCACATGGCCGACCACATCATCGAGCAGCAGAAGCTGGTCGCCGATGCGCTGCTCAACCCGTTCAACGACCAAGTCGCTGAATAACTCCTCTTCCCCAAAGAACGAAAACCCTAGGACGCTCCCCGAATGGCCACCGAAGTCAAAGTTCCGGTACTGCCCGAATCCGTTTCCGACGCCACCATCGCCAGCTGGCACAAGAAGGCCGGCGAAGCGGTCAAGCGCGACGAGAATCTGGTCGACCTGGAAACCGACAAGGTCGTGTTGGAAGTTCCTTCGCCGGTCGACGGCGTACTGAAGGAAATCAAGTTCGAAACCGGCAGCACGGTCACCAGCAACCAGATTCTGGCGATCATCGAAGAAGGCGCTGTGGCTGCGGCGGCACCAGCTGAAGAGAAGCAGGCCGCTGCCCCGGCTGCGACTGCTGCGGCACCGGCTGCCGCTCCGGCACCGGCAGCCGCCGCGGCGCCTGCTGCTTCCAAGTCCGCTGCCGATTCGCTGCCGCCGGGCGCGCGTTTCTCCGCGATCACCCAGGGCGTGGATCCTTCGCAGGTCGAAGGCACCGGCCGTCGTGGCGCGGTGACCAAGGAAGACATCGTCAACTTCGCCAAGGCCGGCGGCGTCGGCAAGGCCTCTGGTGCCCGCCCGGAAGAGCGCGTGCCGATGACCCGCGTGCGCAAGACGATCGCCAAGCGCCTGATGGAGTCCAAGAACTCCACCGCGATGCTGACCACCTTCAATGAAGTCAACCTGGCCAAGGTGTCGGCCGCGCGCAAGGAGCTGCAGGACGAGTTCCAGAAGGCGCACGGCATCAAGCTCGGTTTCATGAGCTTCTTCGTCAAGGCTGCCGCCAACGCGCTGCAACGCTTCCCGCTGGTCAACGCCTCGATCGACGGCGACGACATCATCTATCACGGCTACAGCGACATCTCGATCGCGGTGTCGACCGACAAGGGCCTGGTCACGCCGGTGCTGCGCAACGTCGAGCGCCAGTCGTTCGCCGATGTCGAGCAAGGCATTGCCGACTACGCCGCCAAGGCGCGCGCCGGCAAGCTGGGCCTGGACGACCTGCAGGGCGGCACCTTCACCATCACCAACGGCGGCACCTTCGGCTCGCTGCTGTCCACCCCGATCATCAACCCGCCGCAGAGCGCCATCCTGGGCATGCACGCGATCAAGGAACGTCCGATCGCCGAGAACGGCCAGGTCGTGATCGCGCCGATGATGTACCTGGCGCTGTCCTACGACCACCGCATCATCGACGGCAAGGACTCGGTGCAGTTCCTGGTCGACATCAAGAACCAGCTGGAAAACCCGGGCCGCATGCTGTTCGGCCTGTAAGCGCCGGGAATCGGGAATGGAGATACGGGAATGGGACAAGCGCCCATGGACCGCTCCATTCCCGCCTGGACCTGGATGGGACGCCAAGGGCGCGTGCGCTATTGCGATTCCCCATTCCCTATTCCCCATTCCCGTGAGCAAATGAAATGAGCGAACAATTCGACGTCGTCGTCATCGGTGCCGGTCCGGCCGGTTATCACGCCGCCATCCGTGCGGCGCAGCTGGGCATGAAGGTCGCCTGCATCGACGCGGCCCTGGGCAAGGACGGCAAGCCGGCACTGGGCGGTACCTGCCTGCGCGTGGGCTGCATTCCGTCCAAGGCGCTGCTGGATTCCTCGCGCCAGTTCTGGAACATGGGCCACCTGTTCGGCGACCACGGAATCAGCTTCAACGACGCCAAGATGGACGTGCCCACCATGATCGGCCGCAAGGACAAGATCGTGAAGCAGTTCACCGGCGGCATCGCGATGCTGTTCAAGGCCAACAAGATCACCCCGTACTACGGCTTCGGCCAGTTGCAGCCGGGCAACATCGTCAAGGTGACCCAGCATGAAGGCGGCGAGATCGAGCTCAAGGGCACCAACGTGATCCTGGCGGCCGGTTCGGAATCGATCGAACTGCCGTTCGCCAAGTTCGACGGCGACACCATCGTCGACAACGTCGGCGGCCTGGATTTCACCGCCGTTCCCAAGCGTCTGGCCGTCATCGGTGCCGGCGTGATCGGCCTGGAGCTGGGCAGCGTGTGGAAGCGCCTGGGCGCCGAGGTGACCATCCTCGAAGCGCTGCCGGACTTCCTGGCCCTGGCCGATGCCGAAGTGGCCAAGACCGCCTTGAAGGAATTCAAGAAGCAGGGTCTGGACATCAAGCTGGGCGCCAAGGTCGGCAAGACCGAGATCACCGGCAGCGACGACGCCAAGCAGGTGGTGCTCAGCTACACCGACGCGACCGGCGAGCAGACCCTGACCGTGGACAAGCTGCTGGTGGCCGTGGGCCGCAAGGCCGCCACCAAGAACCTGCTGGCCGACGGCACGGGCGTCAAGGTCACCGACCGCGGCCAGATCGAGGTCGACGGGCATTGCCACACCGGCGTGGATGGCGTGTGGGCGATCGGCGACTGCGTGCGCGGCCCGATGCTGGCGCACAAGGGCTTCGAGGAAGGCATCGCGGTGGCCGAATTGATCGCCGGCCTGCCGGGTCACGTCAATTTCGACACCATTCCGTGGGTCATCTACACCGAGCCGGAAATCGCCTGGGTCGGCAAGACCGAGCAGCAGCTCAAGGCCGAGGGCGTCGCCTACAAGGCCGGCAGCTTCCCGTTCGCAGCGATCGGTCGCGCGGTGGCGATGGGCGAGCCGGCCGGCTTCGTCAAAGTGATCGCCGATGCCGAAACCGACCGCGTGCTGGGTATGCACCTGGTGGGCGTGGGCGTTTCCGAGCTGGTGCACGAAGGCGTGCTGACCATGGAGTTCAGCGGCTCGGCCGACGACCTGGCCCGCATCTGCCACGCGCACCCGACGCTGTCCGAAGCGATCCACGATGCCGCGATGGCGGTGAGCAAGCGCGCGATTCATAAGGCCAATTAAGTCGGGAATCGGGAGTGGGGAATCGGGAATCGTAGAAGCGCTCCCATCACTTCACTCTTCATGCTGACGCCGGACCCAGGTCCGGCGTCATGCGTTCCGGCTTCTGCAGTTGCGTTGACCCATTCCCGATTCCCCACTCCCGATTCCGGTTCCCATGAAAAGCATCTGCGTCTACTGCGGCTCCAATGCCGGCAACAAACCCGCCTATGTCGAGCGCGCGATTGCGTTGGGCGATCGCATCGCCAAGCAGGGCCTGCGCCTGGTGTACGGCGGCGGCAACGTTGGCTTGATGGGCACCGTGGCCAATGCAGTGCTGGCGGCCGGCGGTGAAGTGACCGGGGTGATCCCGCAGCAACTGGCCGATTGGGAAGTGGCGCACCGCGGGTTGACCACGCTGGAAATCGTCGGCTCCATGCATGAGCGCAAGATGCGCATGTTCGAGCTGTCCGATGCGTTCGTGGCCCTGCCCGGCGGCTTCGGTACCATGGAAGAGATCTTCGAGATGCTGACCTGGCGCCAGCTCGGCATCGGCAACAAGCCGTGCGCCTTTCTGGACATCGAAGGTTTCTACGCACCGCTGATTGGCATGATCGACCGCATGGTCGAAGAGCGCTTCCTGCATCCAGACCAGCGCGCCGACCTGTGGTACGGCGCCGATATCGAGCAGATGCTCGAATGGATGCAGCACTACACTCCGGCGCAGGCGTCGAAGTGGATCGACGAGAAGCGTCGCTCCACCCTGGTGTAAGCGTTAGCCGCCCCGTCTCTTCGACGCTGCGGCACTGCATGCATCCGCGCGGCGGGGCACTGCGCGCATCACCACGGCATCGACCAGCGCGATGGCGGCCAGCGACGCACTCCACGGCGAGGTTCAGACCGCGCGCAGCGCGGTCGCACAACATCGCCTCGATCTGCCAGCTTGCAACGGCAGTCACGATGGCCGCAGCAACCCGCGACACCGCCTCGCATAGAATGGCGGCGATGCTCGATACCCTCGCCGCTGACGCGCACCACAGCCTGGACATCAAGCACAGTCGCTTTCTGGCCCGCGCTGCCGCACTGGAGACTCCCGCGCATGCGCTGGAGATCGTGCAGCGCGTGGCAGTGCCGGATGCCACCCACAACTGCTGGGCCTACCGGTTCGGGCAGGACTACCGCTCCAGCGACGACGGCGAGCCAAGCGGCACCGCCGGCCGGCCGATCCTGGCCGCCATCGACGGCCAGGGCTTCGATCGGGTGGTGGTCGTGGTCACGCGCTGGTATGGCGGCATCAAGCTCGGGGCCGGCGGGCTGGTGCGTGCCTACGGCGGTACCGCGGCCGAGTGCCTTCGGCTGGCAACGCGACAGCCATTGATCGCGTTGTCGCGGGTGCAGGTGCAGTGCCGGTTCGACGATCTGGGCCTGGTGCACGCCGCACTGGCGGCCTTCCATGCCGACAAACTGGACGAACGCTTCGACGCCGAAGGTGCAGCGTTGCGTGTGCAACTGCCTGCCGATCAGCTCGCCGGCTTGAAAACCCGCCTGTGCGACGCCACTCGCAATCGTGTCCACCTCTCAACCCCGGAAGCCGCATGACCCAGCCAGCCGCTGCACGTCCCAGCCCGTTGCGGAAGCTGGGCAGCCTGCGCACCTTGTGGCCCTTCATCCAACGCCAGCGCGGCCTGTTCGTTGCCTGGATGGTCGCGCTGACGATTTCCGCTGCCGCCACACTGAGCCTGCCGGCAGCGGTCAAGCGCATGATCGATCAAGGCTTCTCCGGCGATGCGCAGATCAATCAGGCGTTCGCGCTGTTGTTCGTAGTCTCGGTGGTGCTGGCGGTGGCGACCGCTGCCCGCTTCTATTTCGTCGCACTGCTGGGCGAAAAAGTGGTCGCCGACCTGCGTGGCCGGCTGTACGCACACCTGATCGGCCTGGACGCCGGATTTCATGACCGCAGCCGCAGCGGCGAACTGGTGTCACGCCTGTCGGCCGACAGCGAATTGCTGCGTGGGCTGATCGGCAGCACCATGTCGGTGGCCTTGCGGAGCGTGGCAACGGTCATTGGCAGCGTGGTGATGTTGTTCGTCACCAGCCCGCGTCTGGCCGGCTTCACCTTGATCGGCATCCCGCTGGCGGTACTGCCGATCGTGCTGGGCGCACGCCGCCTGCAGAAGATTTCGCGCGCAAGCCAGGACCGCGTGGCCGACGCCAATACGCTGGCGGCCGAAACCCTGGGCGCCGTGCGCACCGTGCAGGCGCATGCGCGCGAGCGTTACGAAAGCCAACGTTTCAGTACGGCACTGCTGACCGCCATCGACACCGCAAAGGTGCGCATCCGCACCCAGGCCACCGTGACCGCAGTGGCGATCATGCTGATCTTCGGTGCGATCGTCGCGGTGTTGTGGCTGGGCGCGCACGATGTGATTTCTGGCCGCATGACGCCCGGCACGCTGGGCCAATTCGTGCTGTACGCGCTGATCGGCGGCGGTTCGGTCGGTGCACTGGCCGAGGTCTGGAACGAGTTGCAGCGTGCCGCCGGCGGCATGGGCCGGGTGAGTGAATTGCTCGACGAACAACCGCTGATCGTGGCGCCGGCCACGCCGCAGGCCTTGCCGCAGCCGCTGCGCGGCGCGATCCATTTCGACCAGGTGGTCTTCCATTACCCGCACCGCCCGGACGCGCCGGCGCTGGACGGGTTCGACCTGCATGTCAGCCCCGGCGAAACCGTGGCGCTGGTGGGCCCGTCCGGAGCGGGCAAGAGCACGGTGCTGTCGATGCTGCTGCGTTTCCACGACCCGGTCAGCGGCAAGGTGCGCATCGACGACATCGACCTGCGCGACGCCGACCCGGTCCTGCTGCGCGAGCACATCGCGCTGGTACCGCAGCAACCCACGTTGTTTGCCGCCAGCGCCGCCGACAACATCCGCTACGGGCGCCTGCACGCCAGCGATGCCGAGGTGGAAGCGGCGGCGGCGGCGGCCGAAGCCGATGTCTTCATCCGCGCCCTGCCCCAGGGCTACGCCAGCGAACTGGGCGAGCGCGGCACGCGCCTGTCCGGCGGCCAGCAGCAACGCGTGGCGATTGCGCGTGCGCTGCTCAAGGATGCCCCGATCCTGCTGCTGGACGAAGCCACCAGCGCGCTCGATGCGCACAGCGAGCGCGCCGTGCAGCAGGCGCTGGAGCGGCTGATGGAAGGCCGCACCACGTTGGTGATCGCGCATCGCCTGGCCACCGTACTCAAAGCCGACCGCATCGTGGTGATGGATGCCGGCCGCATCGTCGCGCAGGGTACGCATGCGCAGTTGATCGCCGAAGGCGGTCTGTATGCGGAGCTGGCGCGGCTGCAGTTCATCGACCAATGAGCCCCGCCAGGCGCCGTGGTTCCAGCGATGGCACCTGGCGCACCTAGCGAAACGACTGCGCTCACCGCGATGCGGGCGCGCCGGTGCTCGGAATCGGCATGCACCGCTCGTACACTGCGGTTACCGCGGCTCGTCCATCCTCGCCGGACGAGTTGCCGCTGCACTCGCTAGCCCCACTTCGCCTGTCTGGTCTCACCGGCCACGCCGGCCGTGCGCTCCCACGCAATCCGATGTGACCCCATGCCGCGCCCCAGAACCACCCTTCGCCAGCTGAGCTATTTCGTCGCGCTGGCAGATACCGGCAGCTTTACCCGCGCCGCCGAGCAGATGGGCGTCTCGCAGCCATCGTTGTCGCAGCAGATCCGCGCATTGGAAGCGATCATCGGCGCGCCGCTGTTCGAGCGCGGCACGCAGGCGATCCTGACCCCGCTGGGGCGCGATCTGCTCGACCGCGCACGCAGCATCCTGCTCGATGTCAACGATCTGGAAGAGGTCCGCGCCACCGCCGCCGATACCTTGATCGGCACCATCCGCCTCGGCGTCTCGCCCACGCTGGGCGCCTATCTGATGCCCAGCCTGGTGGCACGTTTGCATCGCGAGCATCCGGCCCTGCGCGTGCATGTGCGCGAAGGCCTGCCAACCGCACTCGCCGCCGACCTGAGCAACGGCACGCACGATCTTGTCCTCGCGCAACTGCCGGTGGCCGGCCGCGGCCTGCACAGCGAGCGGCTGTTTCGCGAATTGCTGCATGTGACCATGGCTGCCGATCATCCGCTGCGCACCAAGGTCTGCATCACCCCGGCCGATCTGCGCGGCGCCAACTTGCTGACCTTGATGCCGGAATACCGATTGGCAGAACAGGTTGCCGCGATCGCCATGGATGTGGGCGCCAATGTCTTGCGCGATTACGAAGGCACCAGCCTGGACGCGATCCGCCAGATGGCCGGCATGGGCATGGGTCTTGCCTTGCTCCCGGACCTGTACGTGCGCCAGGAAATCCGCGAAGGCGACGAGGTGGTGGTTCGGCCGGTCAAAGGCGGGCGCTACTATAGGGAGATCGGTCTGCTCTGGCGCCAGGGTGCCGGTCGCGCACCGGCCTTCGGTTTGATCGCCAATCTGCTGCGCGCGGTGGCTGCATAGGAAAATCCTATGTGCCGAATAAGCGCCATGGCCTTGTTTGCGGGCCGGCAACTCGTCAATGCTTCACTGAACTCATCAACGGATATCGAATGGCGGCCAAGCGGATTGGATGGCGGGAAGCGGCGAGCTGGCTGACGGAAATTGTCGGACCGGACATGCCGTATGTGCGCCTGACCCTGGTGTACGGCGTTGCGATCAGCCTGCTCTCGCTGGCCACGCCGATCTCGGTGCAGTTGCTGATCAACAGCGTTGCCAACACCGCGCTGCCCACGCCGCTGTGGACGTTGTCCGGCCTGCTGCTGGGCCTGCTGTTGCTGGTGGCGGCACTCAGCGCGATGCGGGTGTGGGTGATGGCGCTGTTCGAACGTCGCCTGTTCGCACGCGTGGTGGCGGAGATCACCGTGCGCGCGGTACATGCACAGAACCCGTTCTTCGCCGACCAGAACCGCGGCGATGTCTTCAACCGCTACTTCGATCTGGTGGTGGTGCAAAAGGCAGTGCCCAGCCTGGCGGTCGGTGCGTTCACCATCGTGCTGCAGTCGGCGGTCGGCTTGATCGTCACCAGCTTCTATCACCCGTTTTTCCTCGGCTTCAACGCGCTGCTGCTGCTGACCATCTTCTCGATCTGGATGATCTGGTCGCGCGGCTCGATCCGCTCGGCGGTCGAACTGAGCCAGGCCAAGCACAATGCCGCGCATTGGCTGGAAAGCGTCGGCGGCTCCAACGGGTTCTATAAATCCAGCCGCCATCTCAACTTTGCGATGGATCGCTCGGAAAAGGTGACCGCCGACTATGTCGACCGGCATCGGCGCCATTTCCGCTACACCTTCACCCAGACGCTGGCGTTCCTGCTCACCTATGCGGTCGCCAGCGCGGCGCTGCTGGCACTGGGCGGCAGCCTGATCCTGCGCGGCGAGCTGTCGATCGGCCAGCTGGTGGCAGCCGAGCTGATCCTGAGCGCGGTGTTCTACGGCATCGCACAGTTGGGCAGCTACCTGGACATGTTCTACGACCTGGTGGCCAGTGCGGAGGAGTTGTCGCTGCTGTACGCCATCCCCCAGGAGCGCCCGGTGCTTGCCGCCGGCGAGGCGCCGCGCAACAGCGGGGTACGCCTGGATGGCGTGGTGATCGAGGGCGCGCGTTTCGATTTCGCGCTGGAAGCCGGCGAGCAGTTGGTCACGCTGGCCGATGGCGGCGCCGAGCGCCTGCTGGCCATGGTGCTCAAGCGCCACGTGGTCCCCGACCGCGGGCTGGTGATGGTGGGCGGCGCGGACATGGCCACCTTCGATATGTACCTGCTGCGTTCGGAAGTCACCGTGCTCGACCGCCCGACCATCGTGGAGGTCACCATTCGCGAATACCTGGCGATGGCCTCGGCCGATGTGACGTCCGAAGCGATGCTGCAAGCCATCGACGCGGTGGGCTTGCGCGCGCGCATCGCCGCGTTGCCGCAAGGCCTGGACACCCGGCTTGCCGCGTCCGGGTTCCCGTTGTGGATCGGCGAGGTCATGGCGCTGAAGCTGGCCAATGCACTGTTGGTGCGCCCGCGCGTGCTGATGCTGTCGCAGCTGTACGACCTGATCCCGGCCGAGCGCCTGACCCGGGTTCTGCGACGGTTGAAGGATGCAGGAACCACCGTGCTGCTGTGCACCGGGCGGCCGGAGGACATCACCCTGGATGGCTGGTTCCGGCTGGAGCCGCAGCGCCAGCAACGCTACGCCACACGCGCCGAGTTGATCGCATCCACGCAGGAGGTGCCGCATGCCGCACGCCCCTGATCGCATGGCGCATTTCCCGACCCTGGCGGCAATGCGACCGCCCAGCATCGCCAAGGCGGTCGCCTGGATGCTGTTGATCGGCATCGGCATCGCTGCGGCGATCCTGGCACTGGCGCCGTGGGTGCAGACCGCCAGCGGCAAAGGCCAGGTCGTGTCGCTGGATCCCAGCGACCGGCAACAACCGGTCACCGCCTTCGTGCCGGGCCGCGTCGAGCGCTGGTACGTGCATGACGGCCAGCATGTTGCCAAGGGCGACCCGATCGCGCGTGTCGGCGATCTGGACCCGGACCTGCTCACCCGCCTGGCCAGCGAGCGCGCGCAGGCGCAGGCGGAAATCGCCGCCATCCAGCAATCGCGCGCGGTGGCCAGCATCGATGTGGCGCGCAGCAGGCAATTGCTGGCCGAAGGCCTGGCCGGCCGCCGCGACTACGAGCTGACCCAGATCAAAGTAGCCGAAGCCGACGCCAAGCTGGCCGAATCGCGCGCCAAGCTGACCCGCATCGACATCCAGTTGAATCGCCAGTCTGCACAGCTGGTCCGCGCCCCGCGCGACGGCCGCGTGCAGCAGCTCAATGCCGCCAGCGGCAGCGCCATGGTTTCGCCGGGCACCGTGCTGGCGGTGATCGCGCCGGAACGGGTGGAACGCGCGGTCGAGCTGTACATCGACGGCCGCGACGTGCCGCTGATCCGTCCCGGCCGTCCGGTGCGGCTGGAATTCGAAGGCTGGCCGGCGATTCAATTCAGCGGTTGGCCGTCGGTGGCGCACGGCATGTTCGACGGCCGGGTGCGCGCCATCGACCCCAACGCCGCGCCCGATGGGCTGTTCCGCATTCTGGTGGAGCCGATGCCGGGCAAGCCGGCGTGGCCGGCGCAGGAATTCGCCCGCCAGGGCGGCAAGGTGCGCGGCTGGGTGCAGGGCGAAACGGTCAAGGTCGGCTACGAGCTGTGGCGCCAGCTCAACAACTTCCCGCTGGAATTCGGCCGGCGCCCGGCTGCGGCTACGCAGGAAGACGGCAAGGCCAAGCCGGCCGCACCCAAGTCCGAAGACGAAGCGACGGGCAAGAAATGATCGGCCGTCTTGTCGTCCTGTTGATCGCACTCTGCCCCGGTGCGGCATTCGCCCAGGCCGCTGCGCTGACGCTGGATGAGGTGCTGCAGTCGTCGGCACGCTCGGCACCGCAGATCGTCGAAGCGCTGGCCAAGGTGCGCCAGGCCGAAGGCAAGGGCATCTCGGCCGATGGCGCCTTCGACACGGTGTTCGACATCGAAGGCCGCTCGCGCGAGGCCGGCTATTACGACGGCAGTACGATCGAAACCGGGGTCAAGCGGCCTTTCGAAGAGAACGGCGGCTATTACTACGGTGGCTACCGCTCCTCGCGCGGCTCCTTCCCGATCTACGAAGACAAGTCCTATACCGATCGCGGCGGCGAAGTGAAGGTCGGCGCGCTGTACGCGCTGCTGCGCGACCGCGTGATCGACGAACGCCGCACCAAGCGCAGCATCGCCAGCACCGACATCGATGTGGCCAAGTACGAGGCGGAAATGGTGGCCATCGGCGTGCAGCGGCGCGCAGTGGATGCCTACCAGAACTGGGTCGCCGCCGGGCTGAAGTTGCGCGCCTACAACGAGCTGCTGCAACTGGCCGAGCAACGCCGCAATGCGATTTCGCGCCAGGTCACGCTCGGTGCGCGCCCCACCATCTTGCTGACCGAAAACGACCAGAACCTGGTGCGCCGTCGCGCCTTGGTGGTCCGCTCGGAACAGGACTTCGCCAACGCGGCCAACGCCTTGTCGCTGTATTTGCGCGACGACGCCGGCATGCCGCTGGTCGTTTCCGCCGAACGCCTGCCGGCCGACACCTCGGCGCTGGAAGGACTGGCCGGCGCCAGCAAGATCACCACGCCGGTGGAGCGCCCGGACTACCGCGCCGTGCTGACCCGCATCGACCAGGCCACCGCGCGGCTGATGCTGGCGCAGAACGATCTCAAACCGCGCCTGGATGTCAGCGTGGAAGTCAGCAAGGATCTGGGCCCGCCCGGCGTCGGCGGCCCGAACCGGTCGCTGACCGACGCCATCATCGGCTTTCGTTTCAGCGTGCCGCTGGAAAACCGCGCCGCCCGGGGCCGCGTGGCCGAAGCGCGCGCCGAGATCGAAGCGTTGGATCAGCGCAGCCGTTTTCTGCGCGACCAGATTTCGATCGAGGTCGAATCGATCGTCATTTCGCTCAATGGCGCCGAACGGCTGGCCAAG
Organism: Xanthomonas citri pv. citri; assembly: GCF_000961215.1. Lineage (NCBI taxonomy): Bacteria > Pseudomonadati > Pseudomonadota > Gammaproteobacteria > Lysobacterales > Lysobacteraceae > Xanthomonas > Xanthomonas citri. Next base: position 1,762,072 of record NZ_CP008998.1, on the reverse strand, counting down.
ATCGCCGATGAGGAACGCGGCCTGGCAGACCGCCTGGCGGCCGCCGAGCGGCGGCGCTTCGAGCTGGGCTCGGGTGACTTTTTCCTGGTCAATCAGCGCGAGGAAACCGCCAACGACGCGCGCGTACGCCTGATCGATGCGCAGGCACGCATCGCCTCCGCGCGTGCCGAACTGGCGGCGGCCACCGCCGACCGGGATGCCTTGCAGCTGAGTCGTTGATGGGTCGGCTGCGCGTCGGGCGGACGCGGTGATGCGGGGCAATTGCGCGGTTGTGCGAGCGACCTCGCGATGCCGCTGCTTGGCATCCTGTGGGTTGAAGCAAAGCCTCCGCAGCGGACGCACTCAACCGCCACGCAGGTGGCTGGCTGTCGTGCCCAGCGACGCTTCAGCGCCCTTGAAGCCTTGTCGAACCCGAGGCTGCAGCTGTCTGCTCCCTCGCTGCTAGGCAGCCGCCTCTGCAACGCACGCGTGCACGGCAGCTTGTCGACGTGAACAATCACGTCGTCGCCTCGCCTCGCCTGACGAGCTCAACCAACAGGTCTGCATCCCTCACCGCATGACGACGTTTGGATAACACCTGCGTGCGCATGCTCGCGGTACCGGCCCGCGCGCCGGGCGTGCGGATCCATCGCGATCCGCACTGCAACCTTAGGAACTTTCGGAGGTGCGTATGTCTTTCCGGCAATTTCCCGCAATCGGCGCAGATGGCGAGCCTTACGTCATCATCGAATTTCGCGACGAGCAACAACCCCGCGCAACCCCACAGTCGGCGCCGCGTTACGAGCTTCCCGATGGCCGACATCTGCAACGTCAGGGGCAGCGCTTCGTCACCGACGGCGGTGAGCTGCGCCTGTCCGCACTCTAGGAACGGCCCCAAGACCTCGCGCGTCGTCATCTTGCAGCGTTGGGCGGCGCGGGGTGTACGAGGAGAAGATGCCGATTCAGGGACGCGACTGCCAAAAACGACGACGTCGTCCAGCTCGCCACCTCAAACGGCACTGGTCAATTTTTGACCAGCCACCGCACACCCCTTGCGCTGCAAGGGCTGCGCGCAGTTATCCACATGCTTGTGCAAGTTTCATCCACACCTTGTGTGGATGAAACGATGGCGACGGGAACGGGCTTCGTTGCGCCACTAGTCACCGGAACGCTCCAGCACCCGACCGATCCCACTGCGATCGATCTCGCTCGCTGCTTGCGCCAATGCCGCACGATCGCTTGCCACCTCGAAGCCGATACGGAAATGCAGCTCGCCAACCGGCGTGCGCGATGAGTGGATCGACGACAGGTTCACCCCATGCCGCTCGAACACATGCAACAAGGCACGCAGCGAGCCGGGCTGGTCTTCGGGCAGATACACGCTCAAAGTCAGCGGTTCGGTGAGATCGGCCAGCAGATAGCCCACGCGCTCGTAGGTGTAATTGCCTGCCGCAAGCGCGTCGTGCTGCAGGGCTTGCGCGTTGTCGTGCAGGAATTGGGTGCGGAACTGCGCACGCGCGGCATCGTCGCCCTGCCCGACCAGGGCACGCAGCTGCTGCAACTGCAGCAGCAACCGGTCGAGCATCTCGCCCACATACGGGTTACCGAACTGGATGTCTTCGTAGATCGAGGGATTGAGCGAAAGAATACGCGCGATCACTGCGGTATCCAGTTCGAACGACGCCGAGCGGTACGGCATCAGCGCGCGCAGCTCGCCCAGCAGCGGTGCGTAGTCGCGCAAGGTGCCGGCCTGCGCCAGGTGAGTGGCGTGCACCATCGCCTGCACCAGCGCCATCACGCGGTCGTGGTGCTCTGGCGTTGCGTACACGCATTCGGCCTGCAGCGCGCTGCACAAGCTCTGCACCCATCCCGACCAGTGTCGCAGCCGCGCTTGGCAGACCACCATCACGCGCCCTTTCAAGGTCGGCGATTTTGGCGGTGCGGTCATCGGATGCAGGCCGACCACGTCCGCCTGCGAGGTCAGCATTGCAGCGACCGGTGCCTGTTTGATCGAGGTGACATCCAGCCACAGCTGCGCTGCAGCGCGTGCGCCGGTGAGTTCCACATACCGCTCGATCAATGCGGCAGTATGGCGAATCGGCGCGGCGAACATCAGCACGTCGGCACGCTGCGCCAGCGTGGCCTCATCCATGCTGTCGCTGTCGGCCGGATCGGACCCGATCACTTCCAGCTGCATGCGCGTGCGCAGGAACTGTGCCAGCCAGCGCCCGTACGCACCGGCGATGCCGACGATGCCGACCACCGGCTGTGCGATCATGCCAAGCGCTCGACGGCAAATCGTGGCGTTGCGGCAAGTGCGGCCGGCGCCGCTGCCAGCACGTCGAACTCCTCGAACCCCGCAGCCAGGGTCGCTTCCAGCGCGCTATGCACGCCGCTGAGTGCGTGGCCCACCGCCTGCTCGAATGGCACGTCGCGCAACAGCAGGCCGATCAGCAGCGCCATCAGCACATCGCCGGTACCGGCAACATCCACCGGCAGGTGCGGGCTGGCCCAGCGATACACCGCCGTGTCGCTGACCGCCAACGTCACCAGCTCGCCCGCGGCACCGGCCACGCTGTGCGCAAGCACCCACTGCGGTCCACGTGCCAGCAATGCGCGCGCGGCGACGATGGCATCGTCCTGCTGCAGGCTCGGCAAGCCGGTCAACCGCCCCAACTCGAATGCGTTGGGCGTCACCAGCCAGGCGTGCGGCAGCAAACGCTCGGCGAACACGCGCTCCAGCCCGGGTTCCACATATGGGCCGGTGTGCGTGTCGCCAATCACCGGGTCCAGGCAGTAGCGCAGCTGCGGGGCCTGCGGCAAGGTCTGCGCCAGCCAGTCGGCGAAGGCTTCGCCGTTGGCCAGGCTGCCGAAATAGCCGGACACCAGCATGCGTGCACGCTGCGGCAGGCCACGTTCGGTGGCGCCCAGCAGCAAATCCGCCAGCCAGTCGGCCGGCAGGATGCGCCCGCGCAGGGTCGCGTAGAACGGCGCGTTGCTCAGCAATGTGGTGGGCACTTCGGCCACACGCAGTCCCAGCGCGCGCAGCGGCGGCACCGCAGCGCTGTTGCCGGCATGGCCATAGACCAATTGCGATTGCACCGAGATCACGTCGATCGGCGAAGGGCCATCCGGACGCTGGCGGCGACCATGGACGAGGTGGCTGTCGGTTGCATCGCTCATGCGGGCGGCCGTGCTGGAAAAGAGGGCACCGATTATCCGCGTAACCTTGCAAGGATGTCGTGGATGAACGACGTCACCGGCAGTTTTGGCAATACCGTCGTTGAGCAAGGTCAGACGCTAAAAGGCGCTCGGCCGATGCTGCAGGCCAATGGCCCGACCGCACGATCAGGGCTTGGCTTTGCTCGCGTTGCGGGCAACAACGTGCTGCGCCTGAAGGCAATGGCGACGCTTCAAGACGCACGTGCGATGGGCGGAGATGTCGCTGGCAATCTCACGCGGTGGCGCTAATGAAACGCACGCGCGGCTGGCCCGGCAATTCTCGCGCTGACATCGCGTTCCATCCGCAACTCGACACATTGACCGCATCACGGGCGGCCTTCGGAGCAGCCCCAAAATAGCCCAACGCGCCGCATGCCGCATGCCGCATGCCGGGCCATCGTGACATCACGCCGCCTGGGTCAGGACGTCATCCGATCCCAAAACCCCTTGACGCCATCGATGAAGGTGGCCGACTTGGGCGAATGCTTGCGTGCATCCTCACCGGTGAACGTCGCTTCGAACTGCTGCAGCAGTTCGCGCTGATCGGCGGTGAGATTGACCGGCGTTTCCACCACCACGCGGCAATACAGGTCGCCCTCGCTGCGGCTGCGCACCGAACGTACGCCCTTGCCGCGCAGACGGAACAACTTGCCGGTCTGCGTTTCGGCCGGGATGCGGATTTCCGCTTCGCCGCCCAGGGTTGCCACCCGCACGGTATCGCCGAGCGCCGCCTGCGAAATGCGGATCGGCACCTCGCAATGCAGATCGTCGCCGTCGCGCTGGAAGATCGCATGCTCGCGCACGCGCACTTCCACATACAGATCGCCCGGTGGCGTGCCGGCCGGGCCGGCCTCGCCTTCGCCTGCAAGACGAATCCGGTCGCCGGTATCCACGCCGGCGGGCACCTTGATCGACAGCACCTTGTCTTCTTCCACCCGTCCGGCACCGTGGCAGGTCTTGCAGGGGTTCTGGATCAGCGTGCCGCGCCCGTCGCAATGCGGGCAACTCTGCTGCATGGCGAAGATGCCGCGCTGGATGCGGACCTGGCCGCGCCCATGGCAGGTGCCGCAGGTCTCGACCTTGCCGTCTTCCGAACCGCTGCCATGGCAGGGCGCGCATTCGATCAGCGTGGGAATCTCGATGCGGCGCTCGATACCGGCGACGGCTTCTTCCAGATCCAGTTCCAACACGTAACCGACGTCGGCGCCACGTCGCGCAGCGCGCGGACCGGCGGCGCCACCGCCGAAAATATTGCCGAAGATATCGCCAAAGATATCCCCCATGTCCGGGCCACCCGGCCCGCCACCACCGCCCATGCCGTGCTCGAACGCCGCATGGCCGTGCGCGTCGTAGGCGCGCCGCTTATTGCCATCGGACAGCACTTCGTAGGCTTCCTTGCATTCCTTGAACGCCGCTTCGGCAGCCGCATCGCCAGGATTGCGGTCCGGGTGGTGCTTCATCGCACAACGCCGGTACGCCTTCTTCAGCTCCTCGTCGCTGGCGCCACGGGCAACGCCCAGCACTTCGTAGTAATCGCGTTTGCTCATAAGCCGGGATTCGGGATTCGTGATTTGAGATTCGTTGAAACGCAAAAGCGGACAGCGTGTGCTGTTCCGCCCTGGCGACGCGACGCGTAAAGGATATCGGGATGGGGAACGGCTAGCTTTAGCGCTTGCCGATCCCCACTCCCGACTCCCAAATCACGGCTTACTTCTTGTCGTCCTTGACCTCGGTGAACTCGGCGTCCACCACGTCATCGGCGGCCTTGGAGGCCTGGGCGTTGCCGCTGGCCGCATCGGCGTTGCCGCCCTGCTCTGCTGCCGCAGCTGCTGCGTACAACGACTGGCCGGCTTCTTCCAGCGTCTTGGTGCGCGCTTCGATCTGCGCCTTGTCGTCGCCCTTCATGGCGGTTTCCAGATCCGACAGAGCCGCTTCCACCTTGCCGATCACATCGCCACCGACCTTGCTGCCATGCTCGGTGATTGCGGTACGGGTAGCGTGGATCAGACCATCGGCCTGGTTGCGGGCCTGCACCAGCTCCTGGAACTTCTTGTCTTCTTCGCGGTTGGCTTCCGCGTCGGCGACCATGCGCTGGATCTCTTCATCCGACAAACCCGAACCGGCCTTGATCTCGACCTTCTGTTCCTTGTTGGTCTTCTTGTCCTTGGCCGACACGTGCAGGATGCCGTTGGCGTCGATGTCGAAGGACACTTCCACCTGCGGCATGCCGCGCGGCGCCGGCTCGATGCCGGACAGGTCGAACTTGGCCAGCGACTTGTTGAAGCGGGCCTGCTCGCGCTCACCCTGCAACACGTGCACGGTCACGGCAGACTGGTTGTCTTCGGCGGTGGAGAAGGTCTGCGAGGCCTTGGTCGGGATCGTGGTGTTCTTTTCGATGATCTTGGTGAACACGCCGCCCATGGTCTCGATGCCCAGCGACAGCGGGGTCACGTCCAGCAGCAGCACGTCCTTGACGTCGCCGGCCAGCACGCCGCCCTGGATCGCCGCACCCACGGCCACGGCTTCGTCCGGGTTGACGTCCTTGCGCGGTTCCTTGCCGAAGAAATCGGCAACCGCCTGCTGCACCTTCGGCATACGGGTCTGGCCGCCGACCAGGATCACTTCGTTGATGTCGCTGGCGCGCAGGCCGGCGTCGTTCAACGCGGTGCGGCACGGCTCGATCGACTTCTTGACCAGGTCTTCCACCAGCGCTTCGAGCTTGGCACGGGTCAACTTGATGTTGAGGTGCTTCGGGCCCGAGGCATCGGCGGTGACGTACGGCAGGTTCACTTCGGTCTGCTGGCTGGACGACAGCTCGATCTTGGCGCGCTCTGCGGCGTCCTTCAGGCGCTGCAGCGCCAACGGATCCTTGCGCAGATCGATACCCTGATCCTTGTTGAATTCATCGACCAGGTACTCGATGACGCGGTTGTCGAAATCTTCGCCGCCCAGGAAAGTGTCGCCATTGGTGGCCAGCACTTCGAACTGCTTCTCGCCATCGACTTCAGCGATTTCGATGATCGAGACGTCGAAGGTGCCGCCGCCCAGGTCGTACACGGCAATCTTGCGGTCGCCGCCGTTCTTGTCCAGGCCATAGGCCAGCGCTGCGGCGGTCGGCTCGTTGATGATGCGCTTGACGTCCAGACCGGCGATGCGGCCGGCATCCTTGGTGGCCTGACGCTGGCTGTCGTTGAAGTACGCCGGCACCGTGATCACCGCCTCGGTGACCTTCTCGCCGAGGAAGTCTTCGGCGGTCTTCTTCATCTTTTCCAGCACGCGCGCGGAGATTTCCTGCGGCGCCATGCGCTTGCCGTCGCTGGTCTGCACCCAGGCGTCGCCATTGTCGTGCGCCAGGATGCCGTACGGCACGTGCGAGATGTCCTTCTGCACTTCGCCGTCGGTGAACTTGCGGCCGATCAGGCGCTTCACCGCGTAGAAGGTGTTCTTCGGGTTGGTCACGGCCTGGCGCTTGGCCGAAGCGCCGACCAGCACTTCGCCGTCCTTGGTGTAGGCGACGATCGAAGGCGTGGTGCGATCGCCCTCGGAGTTTTCGATGACGCGGGCCTTGCCGCCGTCCATGATCGACACGCACGAGTTCGTGGTGCCGAGGTCAATACCAATGATCTTGCCCATGGATACGCTCCTGATGATTCTGTAGCTGTGTCCGGCGACGCCGGGTCTGGCTGAGATGTGGGGGTGGTGCGCAGGTGTTCAAGCCACCGGCGCACATCTGTGTTTCATGCCTGCGCCTGGCAGTTCAGCCGGCGCTGCGGTTCAGTCATGCTTGGCCACGACCACCAGGGCCGGGCGCAGCAGGCGGTCGTTGAGCAGGTAGCCCTTCTGGAACACCTGCACCACATGGCCCGGCGCGACGCCCTCGGCCTCGCCCTGGCTGATCGCCTGGTGCTGGTCCGGGTTGAACGGCTGGCCGACCGGATCGAGCAGGGTCAGGCCGTTGTCCGCGGCCACCTTGAGCAATTGCTTGTAGGTCATGTCCAGGCCATCGCGCAGCGGGCTGGGCTCGGTACCGGCGGCGGTGAGTCCCGCGTCCAGGCTATCGAACACCGGCAGCAGCTCGCCGAGCAGCTTCTCGTTGGCGAACTTGCGCGCGTTTTCCACGTCGCGGGCGATGCGCTTGCGCTGGTTTTCCAGGTCGGCGCGCTCCCGCAGGGCGTCGGCCTTGACCAGGGCGATCTCGCTGCGCAGCGATTCGATCTCGGCCTTGAGCGGATCGGTCTCTGGTGGATTCTGGGACAGGTCTTCGGAGTCGAATTCGGGGTGGTCTTGGTTCATGTGCAGTTCCCGGGCAAGCGGAACGCCCGCCCCAACGTCACCCCGTATATGGGCGCCTGCGCGCGTTTCAAGCAAACACGATCGCGCCGATCGATGCCGGTTATCGCGCGCCGGGCGACTGCATGGCCGCACCCAGCACGTCGGCGGCGGTCTGCACCAGCGGAATCAGCCGGTCGTAGGCCATGCGTTTGGGCCCGATCACCCCCAGCACGCCCAGCACCTGGCCATTGGCGGCGTAAGGTGCAGTGACCAGCGAGACGTCTTCCAGCGACACCATGCCGGTTTCCTCGCCGATGAAGATGCGCACGCCCGGGGCCTGGATGGTGCGTTCGAGCAGCTGCAAAATCTCGCGCTTGCTGGCGAAGGCCTCGAACAGTTCGCGCAGGCGATCCAGGTCCGACAGGTCCTGCACGCCCATCAGCCGGGTCTGCCCGGCCATCACCATGTCGTCGGCATCGGCCGGCACCAGCGCCTCGCTGGCCAGCTCCACGCTGTGCGCCAGCAGTTGTTCCATCTCGCTCTTGGCCATGCGCAGCTCGCGCAGCAGGCAGGCGCGGATGTCGGCCAGCGCGCGCCCGGCGAACTGCGCATTGAGGTAGTTGGCCACCCGTTCCAGCTCGGCCGGCTCGTAGGCGCGCCGCGGCTCGATCACCCGGTTCTGCACCTCGTTGTCGGCAAACACCAGGATCGCCAGCACGCGGCGCGCATCCAGCGCCACGAAATCGATATGCCGAAACGCGAACTGCTCGCGGCGCGGCGCGCTGACCACGCCGACGAAGTGGCTCATCGCCGACAGCATCTGCGAGGCGCTGCCCAGCAACGATTGCGTGCCGTTGCCGCTGGCCAGCTCCGCGCGCAGGCGACGTACTTCCTCTTCGCCGGGCGGCTGCATCTGCACCAGGCTGTCGACGAACACCCGGTAGCCATGCGCGGTCGGCACGCGTCCGGCCGAGGTATGCGGGGAGCTGAGCAGGCCCACGTCTTCCAGGTCGGCCAGGATATTGCGGATGGTGGCCGGACTGACGTCCAGGCCCGCATGCTGGGCCAGCGTCTTGGAGCCCACCGGCTCGCCGTCGCGGATGTAGCGCGCAATCAGTGTGCGCAGCAACTGACGGGCGCGGGGGTCGAGCATTGGGGACTGGGACGCGCGCATGGGATCATCCGGTGAGACAGCGCATAGATAATGTCTGGCCCCGGGGATGGCAAGCATCCGATTCCCCGTTTGCCCCTGCCACCCTAAGCTTCCCCAAAGCGTTCACACTCGACCTCATGCTCAGACACCTCTCGATCAAGGATTTCGCCGTTGTCCGTGCCACCGAACTGGAATTCGGGCCGGGAATGACCGTGGTCTCGGGCGAAACCGGCGCCGGCAAGTCGCTGATGGTCGACGCGCTGGGCTTTCTGTCCGGCCTGCGCGCCGACAGCGGCGTGGTCCGTCATGGCGCCGAGCGCGCCGAACTGTCGGCCGAATTCCAGCTGCCAGCCGAGCATCCCGGGCTGCGCTGGCTGGCCGACAACGAACTCGACGACGAGGCGCAATGCCAGCTGCGCCGGATCATCCGCGCCGACGGCGGCTCGCGCGCGTGGATCAACGGCCGTCCGGTCACCTCCTCGCAACTGGCGGAACTGGCCTCGAAGCTGGTCGAAATTCACGGCCAGCACGAGCACCAGGCGCTGATGGCCCGGCACAGCCAGCTCGCACTGCTCGATGCCTACGCCCGCAACAGCGCACAGCGCGAGCAGGTGCGCCAGGCCAGCCAACGCTGGCAGGCGCTACTGGACGAGCGCGACGCCCTCTCCGCGCAGGGCGATGTCTCCGACCGGATCGGCTTTCTGGAACACCAACTGGCCGAACTGGAACGCGAGGACCTTGACCCGGCCGCGATTGCCGCACTGGACGTCAATCACCGCCGCCAGGCCCATGCCACCGCGTTGATCGGCGCCTGCGACAGCGTCGCCCAGCAGCTCAACGGCGACGACGGCGCCAGCGCCCTGGGCCTGTTGCAGGACAGCCGCCACGATTTATCGCGCGTGGCCGAGCACGAACCGCGGCTGGGCGAGGTGGACGCGCTGCTGGACAGCGCAGTGATCCAGATCGAGGAAGCGCTGGCCCTGCTCGACCGCGTGCGCGACGACCTGGAGGCCGACCCGGCCCAGTTCGAGGCCATGGAGCGCCGCCTCGGCCGTCTGCACGATCTGGCGCGCAAACACCGCGTCACACCGGACGAGCTGGCCGCGCATCGCGACCATCTGAGCGCCGAAGTCGAGAGCCTGCGCGGCGCCGACGAGCGCCTGCAGCAGCTCGACAAGCACATCGAAACCGCCACCGGCGCCTGGCGCAGCGCGGCCGGTGCGCTCAGCGACAGCCGCACTGCCGCTGCCGAGGCGTTGTCGGCCGCGACCACGGCGCTGATCGGCGAGTTGGGCATGGGTGGCGGGCAGTTCCTGATCCAGCTGCAGCCACACGAGAGCGCCCGGCCGGACCCCAATGGCGCCGAACGGGTGGAATTCCTGGTCGCCGCCAACGCCGGGCAGCCCCCGCGCGCCTTGCGCAAGGTTGCCTCCGGTGGCGAGCTGTCGCGCATTTCGCTGGCCATCGAAGTGGCGGCGCTGGGCCTGGACAGCGTGCCCACCATGGTGTTCGACGAAGTGGATTCGGGCATCGGCGGCGCGGTGGCCGACATCGTCGGGCAGAAGCTGCGCGCGTTGGGCGAAGAGCGCCAGGTGCTGTGCGTCACCCACCTGCCGCAGGTCGCCGCCAAGGGCCATGCGCATTACCGGGTCAGCAAGGCGCCGGTGGACGGCATGACCCAGAGCGCGGTCGAACTGCTCGGCCCGCAGACCCGCCAGGAAGAATTGGCACGCATGCTGGGTGGTGTGGAAGTGAGCAAGGAAGCGCGCGCGGCCGCCCGCAAGCTGCTGCAGAGCGCCTGAGCGGGCGAGTCGGCCGCAAATTCAGACTCCCCCGTTCCTCCGCCGTCTGACAAGGCTCCCTTCCCCCGCCTGCGGGGGAAGGTGCCCGAAGGGCGGATGGGGGCGACATCGCTGCGACGCGACCACGACAGGCGCATGCGATTGCCCCTCATCCGGCGCTGCGCGCCACCTTCTCCCGCCAGCGGGAGAAGCGCGGTCTGGCTGAGCGCGATCTGTCGGCTGCACTGCGAACGGTCGCCCGCCGGCTCCCTCCCCCCGCCCGCGGGGGAAGGTGCCGAAGGGCGGATGGGGGAAGCCGTGCATCGAATCCACCAACCGCCCCACAACGGACAAGGCGGCCGAAGCCGCCTTGTCATTCGCACTAGCGCTAGCTACGCCCCAGCTCAGCGCGCACGCTTCTTGCGCACGTACAGCACCAGCGAGTGCTCTTCCAGTTCATAGCCATGCTTGGCGGCGATCTGGCGCTGCAACGCCTCGATTTCCTCGCTCTCGAACTCGATCACGTGACCGGTATCCACGTCCACCATATGGTCGTGGTGACCGCCGCGATCCAGCTCGTAGACGGCCTGCCCGCCTTCGAAATTGTGCTTCAGCACCAAGCCGGCCGCCTCGAACTGGGTCAGCACGCGGTAGACCGTGGCCAAGCCGATCTCGTCGCCGTGGTCGAGCAGTTGGCGATAGATGTCTTCTGCGCTGAGGTGATGCTGATTGCTCTTCTGTTCGAGCAGTTCCAGGATCCGCATGCGCGGATGGGTCACCTTGAGCCCGACTTTGCGCAGGTCGTGGGTTTCCATACGTTCTCCGTTCATTGGCGATTTAGCGCCAGCTGCCATCAAACGGGTCGCGGCGACCGGCGGAAGTGTATCATCGGCGTGATTTCCTCAGCACTTAATCCCCGATGCGTAATCTCCTGCTGGTCGCCGCCGTTGCTCTTTCCACCGCTGGCTGCGGCATCATCTACAAGCAGCCGATCTACCAGGGCAATCTGATCAAACAGAACGCCGTGGAGCAACTGCAGGTAGGCCAGAGCAAGCAGCAGGTCAGCGCGTTGCTGGGCACGCCCTCGATCCCCGACCCGTTCCATGCCCAGCGCTGGGACTATACCTCCACGCAGCGCGTGGACCGTCTGGCGCGTACCGAGATCAAGAATTTCACTGTGTTCTTCGAGAACGAACAGGTCGTGCGCTGGGAAGGCGACTATTTCCCGTCGCAGGACGAGCAGCTGGCCAAAGCCGCGCCCAAGCAATTCGGCCGCAACCTGGCACGCGACAAGAAGAAGCAACGCGGCCGTTGATGCGGTTGCTCTGCGGTGTCGTGATCGCCTGACCGGACCAAAACGCATCCCCTTAAACGGATGCGTTTTTCGTTTTGCCGGATGCCAAAGAGCGCTTCAGTGATCCCGCAGCGCCGGGCCCAGGACCGGTCCGTCGCGCTTGTTGTTGTTGCAGCCTTAGGTCGAGGCGCGCTCGTTCGACCTCATCGAACACATCATGAAGTCTTCAAGACGACGGCCAAAAGCGCTTGGTTTGCGGCGAGACCGAGTACGGCGTCGCAGCGTTGGAAGTCGCTAGCTGTTGTGGCCGGCTTTCTTGCTTGGTCCGGCACGCCTGCGCCGCGCCTCCTTGGGATCCAGCAATAGCGGCCTGAGCAATTCGACCCGGTCGCCGTCGCGCAACACCTGCTCCGGCCGCGCGACCAGCCCGTGCACCGCATGCGCGGCAGGGGCTTGCTGCAACGCCAAACCGGACGTGGCGACGGCTTCGGCCACCGTTGCGCCTTCAGGCAATTCCAGCTGTACCGAGCTGTAGCGATCCGGCCAGGCCAGCACCACTTCGATACGCATGCCGCCGCGCAACCTAGACGTCGCCGCGATCGGCGACGCGCACGAAATCGTTGACCATGCGGTCGGCCAAGCCCTGAAAGCCCAGCGCCAGCGCCGGGCCAAGCAGCCGCGAGCTGGTCTCCACCTCCAGGGTCAGACTCACCTTGCAGGCGCCCTCGCCCAGCGCCTGGAACTCCCACAAGCCTTCCAGGCGCTTGAACGGGCCGTCGCGCAGATGCATGACGATGCGCTCCGGGCGCTCGAGGATGTTCTCGGTGGTGAACCAGGTGCGGAACGACCCCAGCCCCAAATCCAGGCGCGCCACAATGTGCGCCTGGTCCTGCTCAAGCACATTGGCAGCGTCGCACCAGCCGAAACGGCGCGGGTAGGCGGCGACATCATTGACCAGATCGAACATGCGGGTGGCGCTGTGTTCGACTAGGGCGCTGCGACGGATGGTAGGCATTCGCTAACTTGTGAAAGACGGAAGATCGTTTGACGACACCGAATCGGCGACAATGGGCGGATGAGCAAGAAACAGACCAAGGATAAAGCAAACGGCGCGAAGGCCACGAAAACCATCGCGTTGAACAAGCGTGCGCGCCACGAATACCACCTGGAAGAACGCTACGAAGCCGGCCTGGCACTGCAGGGCTGGGAGGTCAAGGCGATCCGCGCCGGCCGCGCCAACATCGTCGACGGCTATGCCTATGTGCGCTCCGGCGAGATCTACCTGATCGGCGCGCAGATCACGCCGTTGATCCAGGCCTCCACCCACACGGTGCCAGTGGAACGGCGCGACCGCAAACTGCTGCTGCACCGGGCCGAGATCGACAAGGTGCTCAGCCGCGTGGAGCGCGAAGGCTACACCCTGGTGCCTACCGCGCTGTACTGGAGCAGCAACAAGGTCAAGCTGGAAATCGCCCTGGCCAAGGGCAAACAGAATCACGACAAGCGCGACGCCGCCAAGGACCGCGATTGGCAGCGCGACAAGCAGCGCGTGATGCGGCGGCATAATCGCGATGCGTGAATTGGGAATCGGGAATCGGGAATCGCAACGGCAAGATCCTTTCCCGCAGCGGCAGCGATATAGCCGGCTGAGCACGAGCTGAGGTCGTGGATGCTGGTCGCTTTTACGATTCCCGACTCCCCACTGCCGCTTCCCGAATCACGTCGCTCCAAGCATCCGCATCACATTCGGCACTCCCCTGCCCTGCACATAGCGGTCGCGCTGCAGGTCGGTACAGGTATCCAGCAGCAGTTGCTTAACCCGATCGGGGAAGCCGATGAACTCGCGGCGCGCCGATAGGAAACCCGCCAGCACGCCGGAGACATGCGGTGCGGCCATGCTGGTGCCGCTCATCTCCACCATCAGGCCGGCCGGGTCGCCTGGGTCGAAGTCGTAGTAGGCCGACAGGATCTTCTCCCCTGGCGCGACCACATCCGGCTTGCTGCGGCCGTCGGCAGTCGGCCCGCGCGAGGAAAAATACGACACGCCATAGTTGTGTGGGCTGCTCTTGTGCACCGAGCCGACCACGATGGCGTCTTCCAGGTTGCCCGGGTCGCTGATCGACAGATCCATGTTGGCCGCATACGCATCGCCATCGTTGCGCATCAACCAGGCCAGGCCCTCGTTGCCGGCAGCGATCACCACCAGCACGCCTTGCCGCCACAGCCGGCGTAATTCATTGCACAACGGCGTAAACCCACAGCCGTAGCTCTCCGGGTCGAAGCAGCCGCCTAGGCTCAGATTGACGCCATGGATGACCAGCTCGCCGGCGCGCTCGTTGATGTCGGCCACCTGCTGCACCGCCTTGATCGTCCACGAGTCGCGGCCGTTTCCGGCATCGTCGAGTACCTTGAAGCCATACAGCTGCGTATCCGGCGCCATGCCGGAAAATTCAAGCGTACGGCCGGGCGTGCCGCTCGCATCCGGGATCGAAGCGCGACACTGCCCGGCGATGATGCCGGCGATATGCGTGCCGTGCCCATGCCGATCGAGCCGGGTAAACGCAGTGCCGTCGGCGCGGGTCAGCCGTTTGGGCGCACCGCGCCGCGTGCAATCCCACTGTGCCACCACGTTGTCGCGCTCACCCTTGAGGAAAAAATGCGGGTGACCGGCCGCGATGCCGGTATCCATCACCGCCCAACCGATCTGCTGCCCGCGCGCGCGATACGCCGTGCGTGCCGCATCGGCATGCAGGACATTGCCCGACACATGGATCAACGCGCGTTTTCCGGCATTGCGCCACACCCGCCGAAAGCCCAATGTGCGATAGCGATCCTGCAGCGATTCGATCTCGAATCGGGTGAGCCGCGCAGACACGAAACGCTGCAGGCTGTCTTCCAGCTCGATCGCCTCATCCAGCGCATCACCACTCAAGCCGGTGGTGCGCGCAGCGGCTTGGCGCACATGCTGCAACAGCAATGCGCGCGCACCGGCAGGGTCGTTACCCAACACGCGCCGATCCAGCTCGATCAGCACATCGTGTCGGTGCTCCGGGCCATGCGCTTCGAGCTGCTCGCTGAGGTCCTTGATCAGCACTGCATTGGACACCGGCTGATCGAAGCCCACACCCACGGCTTGGCGCACCGCGGCGCGCACCTGCGGAATCGACAGATAGCCCGAAGCCGAATGCGGGTTGTGCTGCCAGTCCGGATTCAAGCGCGCAGCGGCCAGGTTTTCGAAACGTCCTTTTGCATTGGCGATGTCGTCGGTGAGGTCCGGGTCCAGCGCGATCGGGTCGCGCGTTTCGGTCACATTGATCCAGCGCTGTACGCACCCGGGGAACGGCAGTTTGCGCGTGCCGGTCCAGCGCTTGAACATGCTCCGCACCTGCGGCAACCCCAGTGGCGAGCCCAGGGTGAGGAACAAACTGACCTCGCAGTCGGCAGCCTTCAGCTGGCGCAGCACATCGAAGGCGATCATCGAACCCTGGCTGTGCGCCACCACCACGAATGGCCCGCCGCCTGCACGCAGCCGCTGCGCCAGACTTTCGCGCATCAGCGCCGCACGTTCCGGCACGAAGAACAGGTCATGCACGTCCTGCAACAATGCAGCGGAAATCAGCCGCAGCAACACCCGGTTGATCGCATCGATGGCCCCCTTGGCCTGCACGCTGCCGCGCACGGACGCGCCCTGAAGCTCGTCCAGCAGCCGATGCAGATCGGCACGTTCCTGCTCGCTCTGCGCCAGCGCGTCTGCCAACAGGTGCAGGTCCTGTTCGCCCGGCACCAGGCCAAGCGTGCTCAAGGCACGCTGCACGCTTTGATTGAGCGCCGGACCCACATCGCGCGCATCGCAATTGCCCGGCTCGGCCACTGGATAGCGCTCGCGATTGACCCAGTACGCCAGCCGCGTACGCTCGCCCATGGGCCGCCCGAACAAGGCCTTGTCCCACTGACAACGCAGCACATCAGCCGGCGGCTTGTTGCCGATGCCATGGATGTAGATCACCGTGCGCGCCTTGCCCTGCACGCGGGTCGCCGCGGACTCCTGGGCCCCGGCCTGCTGCGCACGCGCAGTGCGCGGCCGCGCCGGTTGTTGCGTGCTTGCAGCAGCCTTGCGCGGTAGCGCGCGTGCAGGTTTCGAACGTGGGGGCTTGCTTGTCGCCATCGCTTCGCTCCTTCGTTTGCAGACTGTTCCGTTCGGTACGGGACTGAAGCCACTGTAAGCGTTGCGCATCTCACCACTTGTGACAGGGCGCGCCGATCCCTACACTGACCCGGTCGGCGTTTTATTGCTTTCCCCGGGGGTGCACTGGTTTCGACGGGGGTCGCGAAGTCGCTTGGCGCATGCCGAGGGGGCAGCTTTCCTCGTTAATCCAGCAGCAAACTTTTAGTTGCCAACGATGACAACTACGGTTCGGACTTCGCTATCGCCGCTTAATTGGCTTTAGTTGTAGTTCTACAGCCGCCTAAGGCGAACCCCCGAACCTACTTGTGCCCGTGCTCGTAGGTGTAGGGTCATTATCACGGAACCATCGGTAGTGGCTGCCTGTCAGCTACCGGTCAGATAAAGCAGGCTGGTTTCCAGGTGCGCTTTGCCAACCGTGCTGCCTGGGAACGAGATCTAACGGAGGGCTAAGCATGTAGTGCTGGGGATGGAGTGCTTCCGGACGGCGGTTCGATTCCGCCCACCTCCACCATCTGATCGCGGAAAAGAGCAGTAAGTGCTTGATTTCGCGAAGGTTAGGCCCGGGGTTTGATGTTCAGTTTGAGCCTGCGTTAGGTATCAAACGAGGTATCAAACCCCGTGCCGAAGCCTTATTTTTTGCGCCGCCCTGCTGGGCTCTATGTGCGCTTCTTCGTCCCGACCGACCTCCAAGCTCTCGTTGGCTCGCGCTACCTTGTCCGTCCCGTTCGCTTGTGCCTGGGTGATGCTGCCCGACTGGCCGTAGCTCGAACTGCTGTGGCACTCTCGGAAGCATTCGATCGGATGCGGCGGGGGGCAAGCAGCATGAAGGACGATTTGCTGAGCCAGGCTTTGGCCGCATTGAAAGGCAACGAAGCTCGGCCCTACACCATCAAGGTGGGTGGGATGGAACTGTCTGCTAACGGAGCCGAAGACCATGCTCGGCTGCTCGAAGCGTTGAAAAATCTCCCGCTGCCCTCTTCCACCGAAGTGAGGAAGAAGGACGGGCCGTTATTTTCTGAACGCGCAGCCATCCATGTTCGTGAGATGAAACGAGTCGGTCGAAGTGCGACCAACATCTTCGACACCGAATACAGCCTCGGATTGTTCGTTGCATTGGTAGGCGACAAGCCTGTGGAAGACTACAAGGCCGATGATGTGAGGAGCTTCTTGGAAGCCATCGAGCACTACCCCAGCAACGCGAGTAAAAAGGCAGAATTTGCAGGACTGGCTCCTGCTGACATTTTGAAGAAAGCCAAAAAAGGCAGTTACGCCAAGCTTGGGATGCGCACAAAAGAAAAGCATCGAGACCGTTTGGCTGCATTTTTTAATGCGTTGGCCAGCGAAGATCTGATCAGCAAAGCACCGCATAAGGCTATTATCAATCGGTCCAAGGCAAGCACCGATGAGCCGAGTCGCAATCCATTTTCCAAAGACGAACTCAATGCCTTGTTCGAGCCTTCAAAATTTAAAATCTGGGCTTCGAAGTATCCTCATCGTTGGTTCGGCACTTTGTTGGGATTGACCACAGGTGCCCGCATCAATGAAGTCGCACAGCTTTATGTGGATGATCTCGATCACGTTGGAGGATGTTGGGGCATCCACATTCGTGCGGCACGAGCCGATCAGCGTTTGAAAAATGCGCATTCCTCGCGCTTTGTGCCCCTTCCCTCTGCGCTGATTGAAGCAGGAATTTTGATCTATCGCGATGAGGTCAAGGCCGCAGGTTTTGAGAGACTTTTTCCACATTTGCCGTATCACAGTGAACATGGCTACGGGGACGCATTGGGCGATCAATTCCGGTCCTATGCTAAAAAATGCGGACTGACGCAACGACTCAAAAGCTTCCACTGCTTTCGCCACACCATTTCCAATGCGTTGATCAATGAGCATGGCGTTTCGGTGATGACCACTCAGCAGATTACAGGGCATGATCTGACGCTCCCACCTGGGCTGAAACATTATGTTGATCCGCCCACGGTTCCAGCCCGGTTGCAAGCCTTGGAAAAATTTGGCCCACCCGTCGATTTGCCAGCCTATCAGCCCAAGCAATTTGATCTTTCGTTTAAGCAAGTTCGTCACATGGAACGGCGACGACAGACTGCAAAGCAAGAAGTAGTTGCGGTAAAAAATAAAACTGGCTGGAAAAATTAGACACGAGGCTTTTGCGCATGGAAGATCGAGATCAGGTGGAAAAGGAGCAAACTGCAATCGCTCCCCCAATTCCATCCATCATCAACAAACCTGTTCCGCTTGAAATCTTGGAGATTATGGATTGGCAGTCTCATCTTACTGATTATGACTGGACCGACCATCGTTGGAATGCTACTCAGCTAACGAATCAAAGATCCGAAGAATTGGCTAAGGAAGGTCACCAACAGGAGGCCTTGGTCTTGAAGTTACTCAGCTCAGTCATTTCGATGCACTTCGTTGGCAACGTGACTGAGCCATTTAAACCTATGTGGCAGCGCGATAATCGCTGCTCGCCGGCACCACAGCACCTTAGCCAACTGGATGTGCAGTTTCTTCAAGCTATGGCAAGGTCAGCAAAAAATCCTTGGCTTAAAGCGCGGTTGGCTGATGTGGCCTGCGTTGCAGGGCCGCTGGTTGGCTTAAAAGGCCGGGAAATGGGAGAAATGGGAGCAATCGCTGCCCGTGCCTACTTAGATCACGCAACGAAATTTCTCACCGGAGAGGAGCCCCTCAGGGCGATGGACTCTGTGGAGTGCTTGCAGCGGGCCATGCATTTGGGCTGGAAATTTCGCAGAAAAGAAGATGCGTTCCGAGAGGAAGTTTGGGGAACGACCATTGATGCAATCGATGATGCGATCAAAAGACAACATCTTGGAATCATTTCAGCACTCAAAGAAGAAATCCTTGGAAGACAACATGCCTACGCAGAAGGCACCGCTGAAAAGCTAGAAAAGGCCGTTGATACTTGGTTTAGCAAGGATCACGAAGCAGTCGTTGATAACATCCCAAGCTTCTACAAAAAAGCGGCCAGGCTTTGGCATGCCGCTAAGAACAGTGCTCGATCTGAGGCGTGTTATCACAAGGCTGCCGATGCATTGATTCTCAAAGCTCGTGGTGATCGTCAGGCCATGGTGCGAGCCGATTGGATGGCAGAAGGCATCGCTTTGCTTCGAAGGCACCGAGGTGACAGAACTAAAATTAAAGAACTGCAATCAGAGCTAGCTGAGATCCGAAGGACCATCTCGGATGAGATGCACTCCGTCAGTCACGCCATCGATACCAAAGACCTCATTGCTTTCATCGAGCAGCAAGTCACAAGCCCCGATCTCCCTACGGCACTCTTCCAAATAGCGTTTGCGTTCTCGGATTTCACTTCGGTCGAGCAAATAAAAGCAGAAGTCATCGAGACTTCTAAGAAATATGTTTTCCAACATCTCTTTGCGAGAGTCGTCTATAACGATGAAGGCGTTCCAGTGGAACGAGGAGATGCGTTCGATGCCAACGATCCAACCAATTTAGAACAGCACATGATCGAAAACATCTGTCGTTTTCATCATCCGCTGCTTGCCAATGTTGCGGTCATGCACGCCACCAGCCTGGTTCGTAATCGATGCGAGCCAACGCTCAATGACCTGTTGGCACTTACTCATGCATCCCCAATGGTTCCCGAGGGACACGAGTGGTCCTTGGCGAGAGGCTTCCTCGCGGGTTTGGAACACGATTGGGAAGAGGCTGCCATCTTTCTAATTCCACAAGCTGAGCCATTTGTGCGTGCTGCGTTTAAGCGGCACAACATCAATACGCTCGCCATCAAAGATGGAGTAGAGCAAGAGAAATCTTTAAGTGAGTTATTGATCCACGAAGACATCGCTCAGGTTTTCCACGAAGACATCGTGATAGAGCTGAAAGCCATTCTTACGCACCGATCGGGTCACAACCTGAGAAATCTCTATGGTCACGGCCTGATTAAAGATGAGCAGCTTGCTTCGACGGCAACCATCGTGCTCTGGTGGACATTGTTGCGGTTAATCATGTGGCCCTATCGCCATCGGTTGATTCCATCCTCAGAGACATTAGCAACGCGCACTCAAAAGCAACCTAGCGAATAAGACCCACTCAAATGATGAGAGGAATCAATGGCACGTTTAGCTGAAAGCTCAGTTGTTATAGCATTTCGGGACTGGCAGTGGATAAATCGACGCGCAAAAGCAGCAAAGCCGGATATAATGATTTCGCTTGAAGGAAATCCAGAAACATATCTAGGAGACTTAGAAGTCGCCTTCGATGAAAAATTCTTCTTATTCGAAGTAAAGTCGACCTCATCCACCATCAAAGAGGAGTGGAACAAAACCGTTGATAAAAAACCAAAACCAAAAACGCTATTTAAAACAATTTGCCAAACACTAAACGAATATGGCAAAGCAATTAATGACAAGGACTCGAAAACCCAAGAAAAGAATTGGCACCGGTTATCTCAATCAATGAGAGGGCACCACTTCCTCTATTGGGACCCAACAATCAGCCATTTCGCGATCAAACCCTATATTTTCGCGATATACAAAGAGCACAAGTTAAATATTAAAGATTTGAGTAAGCTTGGAATAGATGCTCCTCATATGAACACAGCAACACTATTTATAACCTCGCATTGCCTAGGAGCATCCCAATCGCCAGTTTGGCAAGAAGGCGGCGACATTAAGTATGAGCAAATTAGTAGTATTACTCCGGAGATGCTCCTGGATAAATCTGCCAGACTCATCTCAGGTCTTATTAGTAAGACGAGGTATTGGAACCACTTGGGACTCAGCCTAGAAGAACTTCAAGATTATGTTGGCTTTATCTGCAAAAACCGATCCTATGAAACAAGATGTTTACTAACGTCTGATAGTGGTCATATTTTCGTAGAAACCCTCAACACCTCTGACTTAAAAAAAATTGTAAGCGCTATCCACCACAAACAAGTAGAACCTAATAGCACACCACAATTTAATAAAAATTCTTTATACGAGACTGCGAAAAAGAGCCCCTCTTGAAACTAAAGTCTCGCCTGCCGACATCTAGCTTGCGAGGCATTCGCAGCACGCACAAATGCTTCGTGTTGCTCAGCACCGACACCCTCGGGAACTTCTGATTTAAACTCAACAAAATCCCACAAGCTTCCAAACGATGGCCGATACTGAGGATTTTCATGAGAAACCTTATTTTCAGCAGAATTTAAAGAAGTCATCCGTTTAAGATATATTTTCAGCGCCTTGTCCGCTTTTTTTCTCGCTTTCTTTGATGAATAGCTATGAAGGGAGACGAGGTATGCTCGCCCCCAAATTTCTACTGCGGTCACTGGAGTATTGAATAAATTTTCCATTATAGAAATTTAATATGTTTTTCAGCCATGTCAACACGAAAAGAAACATTTAAAACCACTTGCACTAGTAATGGCCTATATCCGGACTCCATCATATACGAGGCTTAAATTTGAACTGGGGGCCCGCCGTCGCACTTCCATTTTCGATCGTCTTATCTAAAAAAACCGAAGCACTAACATTATTGACCTGAAAACGGCCTATTAAGCTTTGACAGATATTTATCATCGATTCGCGTGTTCGGTCGGTCCGCCATTCTCTCAACTTCATGACTCGCTTCGAGACCATGTGCCTTGCCTTCTGAGCTTGACGAGCGGCCAACGCTGATTCAGCCGTTGGCGCTTCACCATCGAATTCCGAGAGTCTGGCCTTTGCAGCGAGGTAATCGCACTGCGCACGGTAAGGGCTCACCAGCATCCTCGCATAACGCACCATGGATTCACCGAGCTGCTCAGTGTCTTCGAACAGAAATGGCTTTGTCGCGTAGTGATCCACTCTCCGGCACATCAAAGCGTCATACGCTCGGTTAAAGCAGTCTTCAATCTGGATGCCAGGGATGCTGTTGAGGATATCCAACGCTTGCCGAGCGGTCTCATGCTGCGCTTCTAACCACTGCTCAATCAGCTCCGCCTCTTGATTTAAAACCTCTGCATCTTTTCCGGTCGCTCTTGCCAATCGTGTGACCTTGCTGGCTTGCCTAGTTAATGGGCTATATCGAGTATGGATACGGTTTAGAACCTGCTGACTTGGTCTGTGGCCATTCGAATAAAGTTGCTCATCAAAACGACCACTCTCCTGCCGAACAAAGCTTCCCTGCCCTTTCTCTCTCGCGCGATCCCGAAGCGCTGCTTCATGACTGTGGCTAGCAGGCACATCATGGACTAGACGGTTTTCCCGGGAAGACTGGCACTCTTTTAAAAGTTGAGCAAAGCGTCGATCCGCTGATGTTACCTTTTCTCCCAAGACCACAGCTTTCTGATGGCGTTTGGCCTGGAAGAATTCCCCACGAGAGATGCGTTTTTTCGGCGCTCTGGCGAGTGCTCTGGCCTTCTCGTAATCGCCTCGCTTGAACGCATCTTGCGCTTGGGCTCTCAGTGTTCGGTGGTCCACTCGTGCTTCAACGCCGGCCATGACAAGGTGCGCGTTGATCACTGATGCAATCTTGCCCCGTAAGACTTTCATCTCAGTGGCTCCTGCCCCCTGCCTTGCATCTAACTCGGCACAGGCCCGCTCCCCTAGTCCATTGGCATCGACTTTTCGGGCTGAGACGAGGAGATGCACATGATGATTTCGCTGGTCTCCTCTTCGACCAGGTGAGTGAACAGCCACCAGCACAGCAGCTTGATAACGATCGACAAGCAGCTGGCCAAGTGCAACCGCAAGCATTCTGCGCTGTGGAGCGTCTAAACTGTTTGGCAAGGAAACTTCGACTTCCCTCGCCACGCGAGCATTTGCTCTCGTTTCTTGCTGCTCATTAATATCCCAGAAGCTTCGAACATTGAGACACCATCTCGGTGCCCCATCGGGAGCAAGCATTTGTTGTGAAACAACGCCCGATCTTTTCCCATATTTGTGCGTTGTCTTGTGAGTTGTATCCCGCAGATTGATCCCTGCACGATAAGCGGCCGCAGCCACTGATGATTGACCTTTGCCACGACTAAACGATTTGATGCTGACATGATAAATTGCCATTGATTCCCGGTTGAGGTTGGTTGATAGTGGGAATATCAAAATGGCGAATTGCTTGTCCGTCTAGATGATAAGGACGATTATAAATCGGAGAGATACGTCACGGTGTTTTTTACTATTATTCGCATGCTACAACGGCTTATTCGTCTCGTCAGAGACGGCTTCTCATCGCGAAAGCGATGCCCACGGTTTTTGCGAAGCAAATAACCATATGTGGGCCCTTACCTCTCTCTTTTTTTGATATTCCTTAAAAGTATTTGAATATATAAATGATAAGACATAGGTCGTGGGTTGTCAACAAAATTTGGCAACGCCTGAACTAGATGAACAAAACCTGTACGGATCAAAAAATGATTAGGTGTCACAAATACTTTCCAAACAATTGCATTAACTAAAAAACCACCGACTACAATCAGAAGGCATTTACAACAAATGGAATGGCTTAAATTTTCAACAGGCGAGATCGCTGCTGGCTCCATCATCGCGTTTCTCTTAGCAGCCGTATTTGCATGCTGGCGCTCCGGCTCTCTCCATCCTATCAACACCCGTGTGCTGCGCCTTTTTATTAGCAAAGACGATATTGAAGACGAAGTCATTCGCAAGAATTTAGCGGATCACTCTGCACTTGCGGGATTTCGAATGGCACATCAAATTCGCGCCCAAACTCTTAAAGACGCTAAGGCCCTCATTGCCTTTTCGGATTTACACAACATCCCGCTCAAACTGATTGGACATGCAGGGTGGGCGTTTGATCTCAAAAGCCATGTCATCCACCCAAAACGAGTTCACTCAAAGTGGTGGATGATTTTGCCATTGATCCCATTCGTGGCATCTATTTTTCTTGCTGCCATATTGTGCATGATTGCCACAAAAGATAGCTTACTAGTTAGCTTAAAAGAAACGGGGACAGATTTATATATTGCTGAAACCGAAGCAAAAACGACAGGACTTTTTTCAAGCAGGAGAGATACTTTAACTATCGACCAGTGCAAAAACACTGCCGACAAACAAGTCATCCCTGCAACCTTCGACCCCCGAGATCTTAAAATTCTTTGCCAGGTTTGGGCAGATCCAACACTTAAACCGCATCTAGCAAAAGAAGTGCCCAAGCAAAGACATGCATCGCTGTTTGCCTTCGCGGTCTCGCTATGGTGCGCCTGGCTCTTCTATACCATATGTAGAGAGTTGATTTCTGCAAATAAACTTAAAGATCTTCTTGAAGAGCGGTAATCCCCCCGCTTTTAGCGTTCGCCAAAAGTGGAGCTACGCGGCCATCGCCAATTTCATTGCTGGGGTGATACCGCCGAGCACCATGTTGGGGCGCTCATGGTTGTACGTCCATAGCCAGCGCGTGGCCTTGTCCTGAACCTGCTCGATGGTGTCGAACAATGTTGTGGCCAGCCAGGCGTAGCGGACGGTGCGGTTGTAACGTTCGACGTAGGCATTTTGCTGCGGTTTGCCCGGCTGGATGTGCTCGATCCGAATGCCGCGCTGCTGTGCCCAAGCTAGCAGCGCGCCGCTGATGTACTCCGGGCCGTTGTCGCAGCGAATGGCGTTTGGCTTGCCGCGCCAGTCGATGATCTGATCCAACGAGCGGATCACCCGGGCCGATGGCAGCGACAGGTCGACCTCGATGCCCAGACCCTCGCGATTGAAGTCGTCGAGCACGTTAAATAACCGGAAGCTGCGACCATCGGCCAACTGGTCGTGCATGAAATCCATCGACCAGACCTGGTTGATCGCCTCCGGTACCGACAACGGCTCTGGCCGCTCACGTACCAGTCGTTTCTTTGGCTTGATCCGCAGGTTCAACTCCAGCTCCCGGTAGATGCGGTACACCCGCTTGTGGTTCCAGCCGAAGCCCTTCACGTTACGCAGGTGCAAAAAGCATAGGCCGAACCCCCAATCACGATAGGTCGTGGTCAACCGGACAAGCCAATCGGCAATCTGGACGTTCTCCTCGCTGGCCTTGGCTTGATAGCGGTAGCAGGTCTGGCTGACCTCAAACGCCTGGCAGGCGTGCCGGATGCTCATCGCCTTGTTCGCCACCGCCCATCGGGCCATCTCCCGGCGTTGAGATGGCCTCACCATTTTTTTGCCATCGCCTCACGAAGTACTTCGGCAGTCATTTGCGATTCGGCGTACATCTTCTTCAGGCGCCGGTTCTCGTCCTGCAGCTCCTTGAGCTGGGACATCAGCGACGCATCCATGCCGCCGAACTTGCTGCGCCACTTATAAAACGTTGCCGAGCTGATGCCGTGTTCTCGGCACAACTCCGGCACTGACGCGCCGGCCTCGGCCTGCTTGAGGACGGCGATGATCTGGCTGTCGGTGAAACGGGATGTCTTCATGGAACCTCCTCAGAAAAGGGTACGAGAAAATTCCACTTCTGGCGTCAGCTAACCTGTGGGGGGATTACCGAGCGTCAGCTAGGCACAAGCCATTAAGCATCGCATCTAGCTTAAACTACGCAAAAAAAAAATGAGGAGGGTTTCGCCTCCTCATTTTCGTTTATTAGCTAGACTCTTTTACTCAACAGGCCTTGGAGACGGACGCTGATATTTAGAAAATGTCTTGTAAAGCGAGGCTGCGCGCTCATCGGCAGCAACGCTTTCTACACTGCTCAGCCCTCGCAGAGCAATGTCGGCAGACGCTTTGCCGTCGCCCAACAAATAGGCTAGGCGTAGATACGCGGCGCTATCGATCAGATTTTTATCCTTTGTGTCGCTGGCATAAATATCCGACAGCCCATAATACGAATACAAGTTTCCAGCAGATGCCGCATTCCTTAAAATGCCAAGCCCCTCTTGGAAATGGCCACTCGTTGCCGTCTTCTTTCCATAAATAACAGTTGCGGCCTTATTACCTGCCTGCGACTCTGCTTTCAGCTGATCCAAAGTCAACTTATCCAGTCGTGCAAGTTCGGCCTCAGTCGGATAACCGTTAGACAAAAGCCAATTTGCCTCGGCATCCGAGTTGGCCACCAGCGGGCCACTTGCCTTGCAGGCACTGTTGCCACCCTGACACAAATACTGCTTAGCATCTTGCACGCCGCTAGGCTGGGCTACCTTTGCCGCCTGCTGCGCTCCATCCACAGCTGTGCCGTGGTCAGCATTTGCAGTCATAGAAGTTTCAGCCGGGGATGATGCTGTGTTGCTGTTTTCCGCTGGCTTGTCGGCCTTTCCGCACGCAGCAAGCGCGCCGGAAAGCAGTGCCATGGACAAGATCATTTTTGCTTTCATAGTTATATCCATCATAGACTGCACTGATTTTGCTGGAAGTTGGTCCACCATGCGGAGCATGCACCGTCAGCAGATGTGACTTTCCATTTTACGCCGATTGAGTTGTCCAAGCTCCCTGAACTTATCACTGCTCCTGGCACATAGCTTTCAAGATTGACTGCATAGCGCTTTGACCAATCGATGAAAAACTGCACAAAATTCATCTGATCGTCTGCTTCAATATCAAGCGCCTTCATAATCTCGAAGCAATAATACTCAGGAACGGTCAGCTGGCCGGGAATTCGATACTTGCTAGACTCAATACTCTCCAACTCGCAGACTTGCTTTATGTCTTCTCGAAAAACCTTGGTCGCATCCTTAAAAGACATGCCTGGATTTGCGTAATTTTCCGTCTGTTTATTTAACGCGAAGTCCATCAGCCAAGCGGCAGTTGCATTGGGGGCAGCTGTCGTCCCGTTAGGGCCAAATGCCCTGCCCTGAGAGTAGCCAATGGCCATGAGCACCGTCGATTTGCCGTTAATGCTTGCTCCTGGCAATTTATCTTGGGCGTAGGTCGCGCCAGTTGGAAGCGGGATCGGGTTCGGACACATAGCCGGTTTAGTGGCTCTCAGGTTTGCGCAAACCACCTCAGGATCCTCTCCACTACCGCCACCACCACCATTGTCACCGCCACCATCGCCTGGATCTGGATAGTAAGGCGGTGGCGGATTTTCAATCGGTGGTGGTATGTAGGGAGGCGGCACTTCAACAGGCGGCATTGTTGTGGTCCCGTCGGTGTCCGAGGCTGATGCCAAGGGCGACAACACGCTTGCTGCACCAGCCAAGATCAATGTCAGATAAATGGTTCGCCTGATCGCAGCTTTAAGCTGCTTGGGCTTGCCGTCCTGCGACTCATTCAATTTCATAACTATCCTTATTAATAGAGCGATCAATTCCCATGATCAGGATTTCAAGCTCGGCTGAGTAAAATATCCCCTGTTCCTGTTCCAAAAGCGCCGGTAGACGCCCCATAATTTTTGCAGCAAGCGCTGGACTGCATGCATTTTTGCCAGCACTAAGCGTTTCTACGGATACATATCCGTATGAGAGAAGCGACCACAGCGCTCTCGGATCTAAACCAGCTGTTGCTAAGTCAGAAATTTTTTGCAAGATCAATTTGATTTGATCCAACCACGCTTCTGAATTACTGAGATTTCGACTTGTTGCCGTCAAGGATGCATGCATCCAGGTTTGACCTGTTCGCTGTTTGGCAAAGACCAGGCAGTGAGCAATGTATAGTGGATAAAAATTTCGATAGCGTCCCGCAAGATTAATCAAGAGAGTGCGAGTCACCCGTCCATTGGTGTCACTGAGCGGATGGATACAGATTATCTGATACGCAATGGCTTCGAAAAATGCGCAGTTGACCGGCTGGGCGCTCTTGCCTTGTAGCAAATCTTCAAGGTTTTTCAAAAGAGAAGGCAGTTGATCTGCCTGCGGTAAAACAAGCCACGCTTCTGACGGTTTCTTACCACCAACCCATGCATTATCTGTACGGCTTCTGACTTGGCTATTGCCTAAATTTTTGGCCAAATTTAATGACCAATTTAAAATACCATGCGTATCTGGAAGTCCTGCTCTGAGGGACGCATTGATGGCTGACGCCGCTTGGCGACTTGCCCTCAAATCAGGAATCGAGGCGAACTTCCAACTCCCTCTGCATACGTGAATTAGCCTGGAAGATATGGCTGAAAGGTAACCGACGCATTGTGCATCTGACTCAAAGCGTTGGTAATCCCCTATTTTTTCATGGGTTCGAAGTGGTGGCTCCAACAGCGCTGGCGTATAGACCGAAAAGGACGCATCGAGCCAAACAGAAGCGTCAGGCGCATCGCGTCGTCCTGGAAGTGGCGCAAAGGCCAAATCAAGCGGCGCTAACTCAAAATTTCCATCCATAAAATTTCGACGCACTGACGAAGCCCGGGCAACATGCCCTGACAACTATGTCAAAGCAAGGCAAAAATCACACGAAAAGTGATACGCGTCACATAAATCATCAAAACTCGATGATTATCAGAAAACCCCTACAACCACTGCGCACTTCACCGACAAACGTGATGCCAGTTAGCGCACACGATTTGTCTTGGAGCGAGACTTGATATCAGCCAAGAGCGCGTGCTGGTCTTTGGCGGGAAGCTGCATGAACTCCTGGATGAGTTCTGCCAGTTCGTCTGTCTCTGCATAAAGGTAGGCAAGCGAGACGCCAAGAGCGTCTGCCATTTTCTGAGCCGTCTCACTATCGCACTCATGCACTGCCCGCTCGTATCGATTGATGCGAACGCCTGCGACATCTTCTGGTAGTCCCATGAGCACTCCTAAGGCCTTTTGGCTGAGCCGAAGTGTCTTCCTCCGCTTCTTCATACGGGCGGCGAAGACGACACGAACACTGCGAGCGTTGGGAGAAGTCATACCCCAAGGATGAACGTAAGCTACGTTGTTCGTAAATTACGTTGCCCGTATGTTACGTTTAGCGTATCTTTTGCTTCGTTGCAACCCCCGTGGTTACACCCACCCAAGGCAAAGGACCCAACCATGTCGAAGCTTCATGTCTCCCTCGTCACCTTGCTCATTGCGGGGCTGACAGCCTGCTTGGCAGGTGGCCCGGCTCAGACCGAAAGAGAGCATGCATTTCTGCAATATGTGAAAGACAACGGCAGCGACGACGCCAGGATTGAAGACTTCAAGAGTGGCAAGTGCACAAAGGCAGAAGACGCACCCAGCTTTTCTTGCGATGTCAGTGCCAAAGTTCGGGCGATGGGCCGCGATTTTGGGCACGAAATGGACGGGGTCTATACCTTTACCCAAGTGGGCGGCGTTTGGAAGGTGACCCGTCGCATCCAGTGACGACCACCTCTTTGATATTTCCTTCCCCATTTTGGAACTTCGATGACGGTCTGGACCTTCCTCCTTCTCCTGCTGGTTGGCGGCGCATTTTTTATTGTTATTGGATCGGTGGTGGCTTTGAAGCTGCACGGTGAGCGTGCGGGTTTTAAAGAAAATTATCAGCGATTCCATTTTAATAAGCGCACCGCTATTGCCATTTCCACAGCTCGCTCATCCATCAAATTTAAAATGGCCAGTGTTTCAAAGACTTATCAGTTTTCGGATGTTCGCTCATGGGATAAGCATTGGCACCGATCGAAGCATGTGGGAACGATTACTGTGAATGTCCGGGACATCGACCACCCGAGTTGGACGGTCAAATTTGGAAACGAGCGCGAGATGGACAAATGGTATGAACTCATTCGACAAGCCGTCAATGAGGGACTAAAGCTCTAAATAATATGGTTTGACACAGTAAAAGTTGGCCCCAGTCGGGGCCTTTCTTTTTTTAAACAAGACAGTCAACCTGCACGACTAGTTAGAAATCCCCCTCTCCCACTCATCCTTCATTTCGTTCAAATTTGCAGCCTCGCCACAAAAATTCTCATCTATCTCATTCAAATCGGCCATAAGCCATGATGTAAAAAAAGGCCGATCTCAAAGCAGCAGAAGAGTGAAGTCTCAACTCTACTAGGCAGAACTAGCCCCAGCCTTAGATGATACCTAATTCACAAGAATCGGATCGGGCTATGCCGCCTCGCGGCGATTCCTGCATGGACTCAGGAATCACGTTGACTGGAGCTGATTCTGGATTATAAATCTAGCATGGGCAGAAAAGCGACGCCGACTGAGTATCATCTCACCAAGCCTCTTATTGGTGAAGAAGAGCGAGCGTTCCGGACTGAAATGGTAGAAACAACTTATAAAGTCCTCAGAGCCAACAATGTTCGTCCACCCAAGCGGGTGAAGCACCTATCCCAACTCTATGTCGATGGCCTAATTAGCGATAAAGAGCTGAGCGCACTATTGAACGCTCGCGTTTCTAAGTGATTGAACAGCACAGCAAAACAGCCACTAGCATAGTTGACCGACCGCAATTTCGCATTATAACTATTGAAACAAAGCGATTCGCAGGAGGAATCCAAATGGCGACACATAAAATCAGCGAACAAGAGAGAAGAGAGCGAGCAAATCAAGTTCAGCGCGCGAAGGAAGCGCTTGCGTTAACGGGCGACGAAATATCCTTACCAACAGAAAAGCTGGCGCAGCTTTTCATTGAAGGTGAAATTGACGCAGATGAACTCGAAAGTCTCGTTGAAGGCGGCACAATCCACTAAGTAGAAAAAAGTCAAAAAACTATTTAATTAGTTAAACGCAACACGGAAACCCACGCCAGCTCTACCAAGAGGACCAATATGGTTATAAATTAAACCGCCTCATAGATACGAAGTTTGGTTGATTTTAAGGCTTCCCCATTGACACACCTCTGCTCCTCATTAAGTTTGGTGTTCAAAGGTGGCTCATGAAAAAAGATCAAATCGAAAATAATTTAAACGAACGGCAATGCAGTGTGTCTCGGGTGATATCGGGCAACTTGGTGCTCGAAGGCTTCACGGTTCAAGGGCCAAACGCCGATCAGCGTTTCGTAAGAATGATCAAGCAACTGCGTATGGCACAGGGCTTGACCAACTCATCTTCCCCGAATACTTCTGGCGATCTCCATCTTCTAGAAGACGAAATCAAAAAGTATCGGCGAGACATCAAACGAGAGAAAAAAGGTCTTGGCGGCATCGTCGGACTTACCCAAACCCTCAGCATCACTGCTAGCGTTATTGGCAACATTCCTGTCGATCAGATCAACCAAGACCACATTCGCTCAGTGCTCGATAGCTTTCAGTGGTGGCCCAAAAATGCAAAGTCCAGAAAAGAGTTTCGTGGCATGAGCACCACGGAGGTTCTTGCCATAGGCCGGTCACGCAAACCAGTGACCATTGCAGCTAGCACTTACAACAACCATCTCGCGAGGATCTGTGCATTCTTTCAACGACAAATTGTAATGGGTGTGATCAAAAATTCTCCCTGCATTGGCGTCGCCACGAGAATTGACACGTCAACAGAGAGAAAAAGCAGAAGGCCGCTCTACATCGAAGAATTAGCTGCGATTTTTGAACCGATTGAATTTAAGCGTTGGGTTAAAGATCGTCCAGAACGGTGGTGGGTGCCGCAGCTTTGTCTCTACACAGGTGCCCGAGCCAGCGAAATTGCCCAGCCTCGACTTGCCGATATTGCTACCATTGATGGCATCAGCTGCATCACCATTCGCGTTACTCAAAAAGAACAGCGTGTCAAAAATAAGCCCTCTGTTCGCGTCATTCCACTGGCTCAACCACTGATCGATGCAGGCTTCCTTATCTATGTCGAAGAAGTTAGAGCAACCAAACATCCGCGCCTGTTCCCCCATCTCGATGCCGGCTATAAGCTTTATGAGGGTGAAGCCTTCTACCTGGGTTATGGTGACAAAGTTATCCGGGACTTCTGTAAGCGCCTTAAACAAATGGGGTTTGATAAAGGCATCGGCTCCCATGCTTTCCGCCATACCTTTTCAACAAATTTAACCAAACATGGGATCGGTGTGGCAGAAGTGGCTTTGGTTACCGGCCACGCTGTTCAAGGATCGAAGCCAGACAGCGTGCATGTTCCAGGACTACAAACCTACATTGACCGGGATCAATGTCCTCCCGAACTTAAAGCAATATATTCGACAGTTTCGAGATTTAATCCAGGCGTCGAATTGCCCGCCTACACCCCTGGACAATTTGCAAAAGCATTATCAAATAAAAAGTTGTTTAAAGCATGAAAAAATCAATTATCAAATAATTTACCAGGCCCTAACAAGACCTTGGACAGATAATTGATGTCAGAAAATCCCTACACTTCCATGCGACAATCCCTGACTGGAAGATTAACAAACCTAAGCAGATATTTCCTTATAATGATCAGGGGCGACAACATCTCCTTAAAAGATGCATCTGATTTAAAATAATTCATATGCGCCCTTTGCATGATTAACTTGGATTGGAAAAAATCCCCCTCGCCTCAACTCAAATATTCATTTTATTTTCCGCTAACGGATGCATTGGAGAGATATGCGCACAAAATTAGGAGTTTTAATTGTTGCGGCCATGGCGATATGTGGCCAAGCAAAAGCTCAGGTAGCTTGTGACGGCTGTTCAGCCGCAGAGATGTTCGCACAAGGGCAATCATTAGTAACTAAGGTTGCTTACCGCAGCGCTCACCCCCCGGTTTACATTACCAACATACAAGATGGCACTGTTATCAAGGTGATGTATGGCCACAATGTAAATCAGAACTTTAATTGGGAAACCGATGTTTTCAGGGCTTGGGGTATCAACTCTCCCCTAGAACCACAAGTCGGTCAGTTCATATCCGCAATTCATGCTCAAATGCCGCCTGGCGGGCAGGTGGTGCTTGGCTCTTCCGCAGCGGCGACATCGGCGTCTCGTAGCAGGATCAGCGCAGCAGCAGCAGCTGACTATCCACAATCAGCTTATGAAGCAATCGCTAGCCCATCATACGACGTAGTTATTCACAATCGCGTAGAAGGGTCTTTGGCAGGCGCTATTAATTCGTATCAGCAAGGTTTGTTAGCTATGCCCCTCATTAAGGGCTTCAATGCTGCGGCTGTTCCGATATCTGTGCGCGTTGTATTTGCTGATGGAACTACGGCGCGCTATATCTGGAAACCTGAGACGAAGATGTGGACTCGTATCCCCGGGACTGCACGTGACAACTTCAACAATATCATTCCAGAAACGGTGCAAGATATCACGGGTGGCGGCTATCGCGAGTATGTGTTTGGCCAAGGAAGCAGCAACGACTTGACGCAATTCACTGCTCGTCTCACCCACATGGGTGTGCCTGTCGGAACTGCTGGTGGCACAGGCAATCGAGTTAAGATTGGCTGCTCCTCCGTAAACAACGGCCCTCCAATTTGTGAGATCATGATTTATTAATGAGGATCGCTGGGAGGCAATGCCTCCCAGCTTTTTAATTATGCAAAAAAGAAATTTATCCATTGCAGTAATATTTTCCGTTATCGTGCTAGCTAGCGCAGGCGGATTAATTTATCAGCGTTCAAAAAAAGAAGAACACAACTTTGAAGCTAACGTGCAAGCACGAGCTTCGCACGAGTCACCCGCTAAACCTTCTCGGGCAACCGCCCCACTGCCACCGGGAAATACTCCCTTCCGTCTAGTGGCCGACAACTTGAAAGCACGCGCGCTTAAAGGCGATGCCGGTGCTGCATGCCGCCTGGCATTGGAGTATCAAAAATGCAATTTGGCTCAGCAACAGATCAGCCATGCAGATGATGTAACGTCTACAAGTCAGGACGAAAGCGACGGTGTGCCAGAAATCGCTCTGCCCTTAGATAAGGCGAAATTTTACGCCAACTTGGCCCATTGCGAAGGCACTGAAGAGGTCAATGCTTCAGAAATTTCCAGGATGTGGCGGCGGTCTGCCGAAAATGGAAACTTAGCCGCCATGGTCAACTACGCAGCAGGTAATGCATTTTCCGTAGCCTCTACCTTAGATACTGCTGAGGAGCTGATTATCTATCGAAAGATCGCGCCGCAGATTTCCCGGTCGGCAATTAATCGTGGAAGTGGGTTAGCTCTCCTGAGTTTAGCAGCAGCCTATCAGCCTGAGAACCAAGTGGGAATTCGGTCATACCTGTCACAAGCGGTGGGAGCTGACATTCAGCAGTCTCTCACGCTGTATAAAATGGCAAAAATGGCTGCCACAGGTAGTGATCAGGAGGTCAGTCGTTTTATTGATGATCAAATCGAAAAGCTTGATAGGCGGGCGTCGGCTCTCCAAAGATCGCAGTCTGACTATGAAGCTCGCGAAAGGGTAAGCACTATTGGAAAAATTAACTTGCCCTCTGCAAGGGACATTGCTTGGCTAAGGATAGGATCCGCACCTAGTATCGATTTAAAGGATTGCGAAGACTAGCATTAGCGGAACACCAAGTAAAAGGCGATTTTGGTTTCTACTTGTGCTAGCATGTGCCAATGCCGCTCAGCACGGAGTTTAGCGAATTATGTGGATTAAAGATAAAACTGCTCTTTGGCTTTTCCCCTCCGCCTTACTGAGTATTTTTATATTTAGCGTTTTGACGATTTGGCGATCCCACTTTATTGATTCTGGCCATGAAGTTTACGCCGCATACATCGGTGTTATAGCCTCCGGAATCCTAGCACTAATCTGCGTTCGTCCCTTTACGAGGGCGACGGTTAAAAAGCTGAGAAGTTAGCTCAAAGAGCAACAATTTGACACCAGACGGATCAGTAAAAAGGCCCCTTTCGGGGCCTTTTTTATCCTGGAAACTTCGGAAATTTTTCATCCGGATGCTTTGCCTTCCATTCTTTATAAGCCGCCGATCCTTCGTAAGCTGCAAAAGCGCGTGGAGTCCTACCCCGACCAGACCAAGTTTCTTGCGTGTGGGGAAGCCAATACTTCGGGGCCACTTCCTTGCGAGTGCCGGCTGCTTTCTTCGGGCGGCCAGATCCGCCAACAGAAGCCCCGAGTTGAGCTGCAAGATCTGCTTTCTGCTTGGCGGTAAAGTGCTGGCCGAAGCGGGTCAGCAGATCTGAGGCTTGCTGAAAAGCGTTCGATGCCTCTTCCTCCAACAGATTGGCTTCTTGCTCTTCCAGCTTTCTCAGCTCTTCTGCAAGCTTGGCTTTGGCCGTAGCAATGGAATCTAGGGTTGATTTGGACATCAGAGGATATCTCGTTTGGTAAGTTCTTGAATGATAGATCATTCAATCGCTTAAAGTAAAAGGTCCTATGCCGCTTCTAAGAGCAAGCTATAAGCTTTTGCAAAATTTGTAGACTTGACAAGATTGTCAGGCACCTTATGAATAATATCTCATCCCACTGAGCACATGCATGAAATTTTTGATCGAGGTCATTCCGAAAAAGGATTATCCAAGCAGCCTCACCCTACAACTTGAAGAAAAAGGGTTTGTTGACACAAATTCGCCTCCAGAATTCTTCCATTGCTTTGTAATTGCAGATGATCAGCTGAGCACTACTCCATCTTTTATTCAATGCCCAACGCTCAATGATATCGAACCCGGATCACTCCTCAGAATTACAAAAATGTCAGAGCCTAAGACCTAAATTGGCCTCCGCACAGATCTTGTCCGCCTCCTCTCGACTGTCATACACAGGGCCCACGTGCTTGCCCAATTGAATGTCGAAGATTTGATAACCATCTTTCTTGCCTGGCCGCTTTATCACATCAACACGATAGCGCTTTTTTTTCCCACTTTTAAAACCACCCATCACAATCTCCTTGTTTGAAAAATGAAACGAGGGACAATCTTAGATAATTACAGACACCATCATAGCTTTAATCATCCTCGTCCTCGTCATTTTCTTCCAAGGTCAATAACGTCAAAGTTCTGCCAAAAGAGCCTAGTCCAATCACCTCTTCGATGAGATAGATCCCGCTCTTGGCACCAGAGAACCAATCGCTTGCTTCCGCGCTATCACTGTCCTCTAAGGCCCGTCTTACGCCATCCGGATCGTCAGCCAATCTTCGTGTCGCACTATCCGGGGGAACTTTTGAGCCGCGTCCCAACGGTCTTGCCCAACCCACATGAGATTGAAGGGGATAAATCGCACAAAACTCAACTTTACCGTCTAAGCATTGTAGAACCCCCGTGGGCAGATGCCCGATCTCTGCGTAACGCAGCGCTGCCGCTGTTAAAGACGTATTACATGTGGCTGCCAATGATAAAACGGCAACCATGCCATCGCCGCTTTTATTAACAATCGACTTGCACAGCGACTTGGGCATCATTAAACATGACGCAAAATAATCTGCCTCTCGCTCGATGGGGTCCGAAGACCCGAATCCACCGCGAGAAGCATGTTGTTCACTTTGTTTAAAAATATGTTCTGGATGGCCGTCTAGACAATAGTGGCCTAGCTCATGGGCCACGCTGAAATTCTGAAACCCAGGACTTTCGATGTGGGTAGCATAAATAATGGCAAAATTATTGCCTTGCCTCACAAGCCATCCAGACGCGCCAGAAGAATTGGCTGGTTTCGCATGCACTTGAATATCCAGGTGCTTGGCAATCTCCATTGGATTGATGGGGAGTGACAGCGCTCCTGCATCATTAAGCATGTCCTGCGCTTTGGCTTCGATCTGCTGTCTTCGGTAGCTATCCATCCCTCTTCCTTGTATCGGCTAATGACTTAGCGACGGCTTCAAGCATCTTGATGTCGTCTTCCGTTGCTTGCCCCAAATGGCGAGCAATTCTTGATGCTGCTGCCATGTCATCGGGGCTGTCAACGAGACCCATCAGGTAGTCGGTGCTCACGCCCAAAACTTTCGTTAGACGACGC
Source organism: Xanthomonas citri pv. citri (assembly GCF_000961215.1). Lineage (NCBI taxonomy): Bacteria > Pseudomonadati > Pseudomonadota > Gammaproteobacteria > Lysobacterales > Lysobacteraceae > Xanthomonas > Xanthomonas citri. The sequence continues at coordinate 1,725,622 of NZ_CP008998.1, read as the reverse complement.
AAATTATCAAACGAGGGCTTCCTTGATCCACTTTCAAAGTGGGAGATGGTCGTTGACGGCAGACTTGCTTCCTTGCCCAGTTCTGCTTGCGTCAGACCTCGCCTATCCCTGGCCTCTCTCAAACGGGCTGGGAAGAGATCAGACATCGGGTAATCCTAAATTGTGGTGGGCGACAAATCATACTTGACGAAGTCGACAAGGGGGGCGTATTGTCGCTTCCGTCAAGTCTTTGTAGTCGGAATTCTTCTGACTGGCTTGGCAGGAGAAAGTCTTATGAGCACCCGTAAGCCAATCGGAACGACCGCCAAGACTGGCGAAACTTGCCCCGAGAGCGGTGTGTGGCAGCCCTCTGGTTACAGCACCACCGCTCCCATCGCCAAGGGCAATCGCATGCCGCCCTACGATGGAAAAGCCGTGACTTGGGTGTTGAAACAGCACGCCTAAGAGAACAGAGGGGCGGTGGGCCGCCAGCTAACGCCCCTCTATCTTCGATCAGTGATCAGCGACGACTGGTGCTTACAAAAATCCGCAGCAATTTGATCTGGGAGGAAGCGCAATGGCTGTCTACGTCGTAACTTGGAACCTGAACAAAGAACGCAGCAACTATGATGCTGCGCGCCGTCAGTTCATCCAGCACTTGGAACGCCATCCCAATGTGCAGGACAGGGGCTTGGAAAGCGTTCGTTGGGTGGAAAGCACAGGCAGCGCGTTGGCTTTAAGAGACGATCTCCGTCAGAAGCTCGACGACAATGACCGCATTTTTGTGAGCAAGCTAAACGCTAGCCAGAACGACGGATGGCTCAATGAAAATGTCTGGGACTGGATTAAGCGACGCCAGTAGCTTCCTCCATCTAGAGGTATCATCCGAGGTATCAAAGCAAACCCATCCATTGACTTCTAATTTCTTTAGGTTCAAGGGTTTGTCTGAGGGCGTTTACAGGCTCCGCCCACCTCCACCAATGAGCGGACCCACAAGGTCCTGAGAAGGCCGGGAACCCCCGTAAAACAAGGGTTCTCGGCCTTTTTCATGTGCGACGCAGTGCGTACGTGAACGTAGCAGGCCATGCGACGCTGGGGGTACTTTTGGGGGCATGCAGTCGATGGCCAACGTCGACACCCCCACAATGCCCTCACCCACGTTGCGATAGGCCGTGCCAACGCTGCGTTCGGACTCCGCCAGCGCCGGCAAGCGGGCCGATATCCCGGTATCGACTTCGATCAGCGGATGCCTGCGCGCCTTGTCCGCCACGATCTCCGCATAGGGGCAGATATTGGCTGCCGGCGGCGTGGCGGTCGAAAGATCGATCGGGCCAGCGCCATCTGCCACCTGTTCGAGTCATCCCTGCGCCTGGTTGCACGCGGCCATCCACGCGCTCGACATGACGCAGCGCACCGGAGCGACATCGATGCAAAGCGCTCAAAAAAACAGAGCCCTCTCAACCGTTCCTTGATCGATTTCCAGGCGGAATTCAGATACGGCCAGCCCACCATGCGCGCCGCACCGGATCGGGAACGACGTCGCCAGCAAGTCGCGTTGCCCGGCCCAGTGCACCTCTCTATGGTCAAGGGCGGACGGGTCAGATGTCGGACATCTGTGGATTGTGATTGGAACCAAGTTCTCACAAAGACAGCGGCAAGCGAAGACGGCTTGGGAGTGCGATGGTTGCTGTGATGAAGCACCGGGGAGATAAAGCGTGTGTGGCAACCGTTGTTGACGCATCCCTGGTACTTGCCGCACGCGGGAGCTCTGGCACCCCGGGGTCTCGCATGGGCTTTTCTGCCTATGATCCCTATCTTGTTGCCCTCGCTGGACGCGCCAATGGCCTCTCGCCGCTTTACAGGACACGAGATGCTTGTGAAACGACACCTCTGCCGCAAGGATCGCGCAGCGCGTTCAGTCGCTGGGGCCCCGGCGAACCCCAGAGCTCATCGATGGCAGCTTCTGCCTGGCCATCCTTCATCGTCGATCACAGACGCTGTCGCTAGTGCGCGACCGCATCGGTCAATGCAGCCCTGTACTATGGCTGGACACATCAGGGTTTTGTGTTTGCTTCTAAACTCGAAGCAATCGCTTCGTGTCACGGCTTTAGCAACTCGCTAGATCGGAATGCGCTGACACTCTGCTGCGATACGGCTACATTCCATCGCCCTACAGCATCCATCGAGGCATCTTCAAACTACCGGCAGGAACCATTCAAGTTTTCAGCACGCTGGATGTGGAACGCGGTGCGCCTCATCACGACCCTAACGTGGGATCGCGCCACTGGCATGCAAAAAGCAATGTGAGCAACTTGATCCAAGCAAGAGAGCATGTCGCCGAAGAGCGTACGATCAGCCGCCTGCAGGATGCGCTCTCGATGGCGGTTGACCGCGTCGGCGATCGCAAGACTGGTTCATTCCTGTCGGGAGGAACCGATTCCAGCCTCATCACGTCCCTCCTGCAGTCGCAACGCTCAACGCCTGTCGATACCGTGACCATCGGATTTGAGGATGCCGATCACGACGAAATGCATTGGGCGCAGAAGGTCGCGAGCCATCTCGGTACGCGGCATTCCAACAACGCATCAGCGATGAGCAGGCCATGGCCATTCTGCCGGAGATATCGGAGGCGTTTTGCGAACCTTTTGCTGACTCGTCCCAGATTCCGACGCTGCTTGCAGCAGGCTCCGCGCGCCGTCACGTCAGTCACATGCTGACAGGCGATGGAGGCGATGGAGGCGATGGAGGCGATGGAGGCGATGGAGGCGACGAATTATTCTTCGGCCATGCCGCTTGTGCGCGTGCACTGCGCAATGCGCGCTTGACCTCCATGATCCCGGACACTCTGCGCCGTTTGCTGCGTCGCCGGGGCCTCTACACGAAGGAGTCGGCCCGTTTGGGCGGATGGCGAGCGGCCCTAGGGGAGACGATCAGCCGCTCGGTGGAAGAGAGCTACCTGCTCAGAGTCTCGCATTGGCGAAACCCCCACTGCGCCGTGCTTGGCTCCATGGAGTACCCCACGATCTATGACACACCCATGGATCAGCTGACCGTCGGATCCCCAGGCGAGCGCGTTCTCTCTATGGACATTGCCATGGAACTTGGGGAAGGACTCATGACCAAAACGGCCAAGGCCGGGATTCCCCGATGCAGAGGTCCAGGCTTTGGAGATTGCGAAGGACCGATGCAGACTGCACGCACTGCGTCAGTTAGTGACGCGCGCGGCATGTTCGTGCTCATCGCGACGAACCAGGGCGCCTGCCAAGTCGTCGGCAGTTGCACACCGCGGGGCGGCATCGCCGCGGAGTTGATCGAACAAGGCCAGCAACGCGCTTGCTTCGTGTTGCAGCAACGCCAGTGCGCTTTTATTGGGCTCTTCCATTGCACTTGCTCCAGAAACGCTCGACGGCGCCCTGATCAGACCGGAGCAAATCGCGTGCCAGCCGTCAGACCCTGTCGCTCAGGCGTACTCGCGCTGCTCTTGCGCCTTGGCGTGCATGGCTTCCAGCGTGACCATGCCGGCAATGCGGGCGGCTGCCATGGCGCTACGATGGTCGGGAAAGGTCGACGACAGCGCAGCGGCTGCCAAGTTCGCGCCGCGGCCGATGCCGATCTGCGCGATATCCCAGCCGGCCACCCAGCCATGGGCGGGGGTATCGCCTTTGGCGGCATGACAGGTGAGCTGGTAATTGCCTAGAAAAATGACCAACGGGCGCCCTTTTCGGTGACTGCTTGCCAGCATACCGCCACGACGCTACGGCCGGGGGCGATGTGCCGTCTGCCAGCTGACTCGGCAAGCGAAGTGGAGCGTAGGCACGCGGCTTGCATCGGCCTCGACCAGACAATCGTGCCGGGGGAACGCGGTGTTGACCAAAAGAACCAAACGTCGCGCTGCCGGGGCCTTGCTGGTGGGCGGGCTGATCTTTGTCCTGATCGGCGTGGGCGGGTATCTCACGACGCAGCGTTCGCTGTCGGACGCCGGCTGGGTGACGCACACGCAGGAAGTGATTGCCAGCATCGACGAGATCCAGGCGGGCATGCTGTCGGCGGAATCGTCGGCGCGCGGTTATGTCTTGACCGACAACGAGGCCTTTCTGGGCGTGTATGCCGATGCGATCGGCCGCCTGCCCGAGCGCATCGTGCGGCTGGATGCCCTGGTGCAGGACAACCCGACGCAGCGGCGCAATGTGGTCGTGCTGAGCCGTTTGGTGGACGCGCGCCTGGTGCAGATCGACGAGTTATTGCATAGCTATCGCAAGCAAGGCCTGGATGGCGCGCGTGCTGCCATCGCGCGCGGGGTGTTCCAGACCTCTTCATCGCTGCGCCGCCAGGTGCAGACCATGACGGAGCTGGAGCGGCAGCAACTGATCCGGCGCAACGCAGCCACCACCCGCAGCGCACAGTGGGTGCTGTGGGTGACTGTGATCGGCATTGCCAGTGGCTTGCTGGTGATGCTGCTGGCCTACCGCTTGTTGTCGCGCGAGCTGGAACGGCGTACGCGTGCCGAAGACGACGCCAGCCGGACCAGCGAGCGCCTGATCGAGTCGTTTTCCGCACTCGAACGCACCTCCGCTGGCCTGGAGGCGCTGGCACGCTACTCCGGGTTGCTGCAGAACTGCCGCGATGCCGAAGAAGCGCTGGAAATCACTGCACGCACGATTGCACCGCTGATTCCCGGTGCTGCCGGCGCGGTCTACTTGCTACGCGCCTCGCGCGATCGCGCCGAACAGGTGGTCGCCTGGGGCGAGATGGCAGACGACGCCAGTGCCAGCATCGCGCCGGATAACTGCTGGGCGCTGCGCCGCGACCGCACCCATGTGGTGATGGACGCCGGCCAGGGCATGCTGTGCCAGCATGCCGGCGTCAACCTTCCGGCGCATGCGGCCACGGCCTGTATTCCGCTATCGGCGCAGGGCACGCAGTTGGGAATGCTGGCATTGCGTAGCGAAGACCCTGACGATCTTGCCTCGCTGACCGTGGCCGAGGCGGCAGCGGAACAACTCTCCTTGGCGCTGCACAACCTGCGCCTGCGCGAAACGCTGCGCCAGCAATCGATCCGCGACCCGCTGACAGGCCTGTACAACCGCCGCTATCTGGAAGAAACCCTCAGTCACGAATTGGCGCGCTGCACGCGCCGCGAGCTGCCCTTGTCGGTGCTGATGCTGGATGTGGATCACTTCAAGCGGTTCAACGACCTGCACGGGCACAGCGGCGGCGACCGCGTGCTGGCGGCCATTGGCGAATTGTTGCTGGCGCAGACGCGTGGCGAAGACATCTGCTGCCGGTACGGCGGCGAAGAATTGACGATCATCCTGCCCGAAGTCGATCTGCCAACCGCGTGCATGATGGCGGAGAAATTGCGCGCCGGCATCGAGGCCCTGCAGGTCATGGGCGATGGCGTCTGTCTGCCGAAGGTCACCGCCTCGTTCGGCGCGGCCAGCTTTCCCGCTCACGCCAGCACCGTGGCCTCGTTGCTGCAACGGGCGGACGCGGCGCTGTATCGCGCCAAACAGGGTGGCCGCAATCAGGTCGTGAGCGCGGATGGGCTTGCATCCGTGGCCTGAACGCAAGCAGCCGGGCGTGCTGCTGCGGTCTGTCGCAGAGGCCTGTGTCGCGCAGTCGACGCTCAGATCCGCATCGCACGCGCTTGGCTAACCCGGGTGCGAGCGCCTAACGAAGATGCTCGGATCATTCGCCGGCGCGCGCATTGCAGCGACAAACGCTCAAGCAGATGCGCTCATGCCAAGACGAGGCCTCAGCCGCAGGCGTGGCCCGCGTCGTCGGTGGGGATCAGGCCCGCACCGGCCAGCATGCCGTCGATACGCGTGCGCACATAGACGGCATCGTCCTGCGCGGCGCTACTCAGGATCGCTTCGGCACGCGCCTGAAAATCCAGGTAGTCGAAATCCGCATCTTCATCTGCCGACAACTTGGGCAACTCTTCCTGCAACGCGTCCAGGCGCGTGGCCAGTTCTTCGCGGGTGGGCATGCCAGACTCCGACAACCAAAACGATACGTTTGCGGCAGCGCCGTCAAGGATGTGCGAAGCGTTGCGCTGCAACGCTTCACTTTCCTACCCGTTGCGGCCATGAAGGCACGCTCAACTTTGACCGCACTCCGCCGATAATGATGCCGACTCCTATCGAACCTTCCCTGTGATCCTCCACCTGCGGCGGGATTTTCGACTCGGCATCGTCAAGATGCTCGGGCCAATCACCGCGCTGTTGCTTTGCCTCTATGCGGTGTACCTGGCCATGACCGGTCAGGTAGTTGCGTGCCTGGTCACCGCCGCTCTGGGCGTGCTCGCGGTATGGCGCGGCTGGCAGATGCGCAGTGCCGAAGACACCGGCGCCGGCGGCGTGTGGCTGGCGTCGATCAACGTCGGCGGGTGCCTGGTGGCGTGCTGGACCGGTGGCGACGGCGCCCTGCCCTGGCTGTTCCCGGTGCTGGCCACCAATTATTTCCTGTGCGGGCCGCGACGCGCGGTGTTGTTGAGCTTGCCGCTGCTGGCCGCCTTGTTGTTCTTGCCAGGCTTGATTACCAGCCCTGGCCAGGGCGTGTCGACGATCGTGGTGACGCTGGTGACGCTGGCGGTGGGCTACGCGTTTTCGCTGCGGATGCAGGACGACCGCGTGCACCTGGAAGAACTGGCCTCGCTGGATGCGCTGACCGGCTTGCCCAACCGTCGCATGCTGGAACGTGCGCTGACCCACCAGATCGATCAACGCCAACCGCACGACCGGCTCAACAGCCTGATCATCCTGGATCTGGATCACTTCAAGGAGGTCAACGATCTGTACGGGCATGCCGCCGGCGATGCGGCGCTCTCGGATCTGGCTACCATCCTGCGCTTCGAAGTACGCGAACCGCACCAGGTCTTCCGTTTTGGCGGCGAAGAATTCGTGGTGCTGCTGCGTGCCGGCTCGCTGGCCGAACTGGAAGCGGCCACCGAACGCTTGCGCAAGGTGATACGCAACGGCTTGCGCGGACCCGGCGGGCGCATCACCGTCTCGTTGGGCGCGGCGCGCCACGATGGCGAAACGCATTGGCAGGACTGGTTTTCGCGTGCCGATGCAGCGCTGTATCTGGCCAAGAACGGCGGACGCGACAGCGTGCGGGTTGCCGAATAAGCGCCTGGCGGCATGTAAGCGTCCGGGTCTGCGTAGGCACACGCACCTGGCGGATGGGTTACGCATTGGTCGCGAATGCGATGGGGTTGACGAAAGCGCCGGTAGCGCGCCTGTCAGCCGAGGTGCGCGCACTGATGGCGTCGGATGCATGGCCAGCATCGCCAGCCATCAGCCGCACACGTTCGACCGCCCCGCTTGGCTCTGACGCTGCAGCCAGAACTGCGGGACGACCCACTGGCCGCCCCGCACGCATCGCTCAACGATTGACCACGGCCACCGGTGCAGCGGGTGCTTGGTCCTGCTTCCAACCACCGAGCGCCTTGTACACGCCGACCACGCCGACATTCACTGCCGTTTCGGCCTGCGCCAACGCATCGTCGGCAGCCAGTTGGGTGCGCTGCGCATCCAGCAGGGTGAGGAAGTCTTCCGAGCCCTCGCGGTAGCGGATCTGCGCCAGCTGCTCGGCACGCCGCGCGGCATTGGCCTGCTCCACCACGATGGCCAGACGCGCCTGCTGGCGGCCATAGCCGATCAACGCGTTTTCGGTGTCTTCCAGCGCCAGCAGTACGGTTTGCTGATACTGCGCCAACGCGCCTTCGGCCTGCGCCTTGCTGGCACGCAAGCGCGCACGCACGGTGCCGAAATCGAAGGCGGCCCAGCTGATCGACGGGGTGACCGACCAGGCCTTGGCGTTGCCTTCGGTCAACCTGGCCGCGTCGCCGGTCAGGAAGCCGACGAACCCGCTCACGCTGATGCGCGGAAACAGGTCGGCAGTGGCCACGCCCACTTGCGCGGTGGCTGCCGCCAGCCGGCGCTCGGCGCCGCGCACATCCGGACGCTGACGCAGCAAGCCGGCGGTATCGCCCAGCGGCAGCGGGCGCGCGAACGCCGGCATCTCGCGCGCGGCCAAGGTGGCATCCAAGGCATCGGGTTGCTGACCCAGCAACACAGCCAGACGATGGCGATATTGCGCCTCGGCGGTTTCCAGCAGCGGAATATCCGCTTCGATCGCCTTCAACCGCGCAAGGCTGCTCTGCACATCCAGCTCGCTGCCGGCCCCCAGATCCCAACGCGTCTGCGTCAGCTTCTGGGTGTCGCGCAGGTTGGTGAGCGTGCGCTTGGAGACATCCAGCCGCTTCTGGGTACCGCGCAGTTCGAAATAGTTGCGCGCCACTTCGGCAGCAACGGTGACCTGCACGTCCTGTAGGTTGGCCTGCTCGGCATCCAGGTCGGCACGCGCGGCCTCCGATGCACGCCGCTGACGGCCGAACAGGTCCAGCTCCCAGGCCGCATCCAGACCGAGCGTGGTCTGCTCGGTCAGAAAGCGCTGATTGCCGGCGATCACCTGCTGCTGTTCGCGGCGATCGAAGCTGCCCTGCGCAGTGATATGCGGCGCCTGATCCAGACGACGCTCGACGAACACCGCGCGCGCCTGCTTGACGCGCGCCACGGCGATGCGCAGGTCGTGGTTGGCGAACAAGGCGTCGCGCACCAACTGCTCCAGCACCGGGTCGTCGAACTGCGACCACCAGTTGCCCACCGGCGACTGTGCGCTGTATGCCGGGTCTTGCGCGCCCTGCAGCGTCACCGCCGCCGGCGGATCGGGACGGTAATCCAGCCCGACCGCGCAACCGCTGAGCACAAGCGCGGCCAGGGCCACACTCAGGACGTTTCTTACCATGGCAACACCTCTCCCAGATGGGTAAAGCTGCCGGTGGCGCCGTGTGCATCCAACAACGCCATCTGCACGCTGCTATGCGCACCCTGCTCCACTTCGATTTCGCCGCCGCCACCGTTCATGTCGGTCTTGACGTAACCCGGATGCACCGTATTGACCTTGATGGCGGTGTCGCGCAACTCATAGGCCAGATGCACCGTCCAGCTGTTCAACGCGCTCTTGGAAGCGTCGTAGGCAGGAATCTTGAAGTCGTAGATCGGCGAGCCGGGCTGGCTGTGCAAGGTCAGCGACCCGAGGATGCTCGACACGTTGACGATGCGCCCGGCCAGCGAGCGACGCAGCAGCGGCAGGAAGGCCTTGGTTACCTCGACGACTGCGAACAAGTTGGTGTCGAAGGTACGCTTCCACACCTCCAGGCTCTGCTGCGACGGGGCGCGCTGCATGTCCTCGATCATGATGCCGGCGTTGTTGATCAGGATGTCCAGATGGCCATGGCGCTGCTCCACCGTGCCCACCGCGGCGGCGATGCTGATGTCGTCGTTGACGTCGAGCTGGATGGCCTCCACCGGCAGGCCTTCGGCCTGCAATTTCAGTGCGGCGGCCACGGCGTCGTCGCGCTTGCGGCCGGCGAGCAGCGTGTGCACGCCGGCGGTGGCCAATTGCCGAACGGTCTCCAGGCCGATGCCGCGGGTTGCGCCGGTGACCAATGCGATCTTGGTGTTGCTCATGTGTAAATCCTTCGAATGTATGCAGGGGGAAGCAACGCGCTTAGGCGTTGACGTGCGCGTGATCGTGCGCAACTGCGGGCGGTGTCGCGGGCCCGCGACGGGTCACCCACTTGCGCAGCGCCACGTAGAACACCGGAGTCAGGAACAGGCCGAACAAGGTCACACCGAGCATGCCGGCGAACACCGTGATACCGGTGACCGAGCGCACTTCGGCGCCAGCACCATGGCCGAACACCAACGGCACGGTGCCGGCGATGAAGGCGATGGAGGTCATCACGATCGGACGCAGGCGCAAGCGGCAGGCCTCCAGTGCGGCTTCGACGATGCCCTTGCCGTGCATTTCCAGTTCGCGGGCGAACTCCACGATCAGGATCGCGTTCTTGCACGCCAGGCCCATCAACACCACCAGACCCACCTGCACGAACACGTTGTTGTCGCCGCCGGTGAGCCACACACCGAACAACGCAGACAGCAAGGTCATCGGCACGATCAGGATCACCGCCAGGGGCAGGGTCCAGCTTTCGTACAGCGCAGCCAGCACCAGGAACGCCAGCAACACTGCCATCGGGAACACGATCAATGCCGAGTTGCCTTGCGTGGACTGCTGATAGCTCAGGTCGGTCCACTCGATGTTCATGCCGTTGGGCAGCACCTGCGGCGCCATGCTGGACAGCTTCTGCATGGCCTCGGTGGACGACAGCACGCGCGGGTCCGCTTCGCCGATGAGGTCGGCCGCCGGGTAGCCGTTGTAACGGATCACCGGGTCCGGGCCGTAGGTCTGGCCCAGCGTGACCATGCTGCCGATCGGCACCATGTCGCCGTTGGCGTTGCGCGTGCGCAGGTTGGCGATGTCTTCCACGCTATCGCGGAACTGTCCATCGGCCTGGGCGATCACCTGATAGGTACGACCGAAGCGATTGAAGTCGTTGATGTAGGACGAACCCAGATAGGTCTGCAGCGTGTCGAACAGATTGGTCAACGGCACGCCCTGCGCCTTGGCCTTGTCGCGGTCGACCTTGGCGTCGAGCTGCGGCACGTTGGCCTGATAAGTACCGATCGGGAACTGCATGCCCGGCGTTTGCGAGATCGCACCGGACATCGCATTCACCGCACTCTGCAACTGGCCATAGCCCAGGCCGGCACGGTCCTGGATGTACAGCGAGTAGCCCGAGCCCTGGCCCAAGCCAAGGACCGGTGGCGGCATGAAGGCGAACGCGAAGCCCTGCTGGATCTGGCTGATGCGCGCGTTGATTTCCGCATTGATCTGCGCGGCGGTGCGGCTGCGCTGACTGAACGGCTTGAGCGTCAGAAACACCGTGCCGGTGTTGGGCGTATTGGTGAACTGCAGCGGATTCAGGCCGGGGAACGCGATTGCATGATCCACGCCGTCGGTCTGCAGCGCGATCTGGGTGATCTGGCGGATCACTTCGTTGGTGCGCTCCAGCGACGAGCCTTCCGGCAGCTTGGTGCCGGCGATCAGATACAGCTTGTCCTGGGTCGGAATGAAGCCGCCCGGCACCAGCTTGAACATGAAACCGGTACCGACCAGCAGCAGCAGGTAGACCACGAACACCGCACCTCGCTTGCCCAGCGCACGCGACACCGCACCTTGGTACTTGTGCGAGCTGGTGGTGAAGAAACGGTTGAACGGGCGGAACAACCAGCCGAACAGACGGTCGATCAACCGCGACGGGCCATCCTTGGGCGCGTCGTGCGACTTGAGCAACATCGCCGCCAACGCCGGCGACAGGGTCAGCGAGTTGATCGCCGAAATCACCGTGGAAATGGCGATGGTCACCGCGAACTGCTTGTAGAACTGGCCGGTCACGCCCGACAGGAACGCCATCGGCACGAACACCGCGCACAGCACCAACGCGATGGCGATGATCGGCCCGGACACTTCGCGCATGGCCTGATGCGCTGCCGCCAGCGGGCTCAGCCCTTCTTCGATGTTGCGCTCGACGTTTTCCACCACCACGATCGCGTCGTCGACCACGATGCCGATCGCCAGCACCAGACCGAACAGGCTCAGCGTATTGATCGAAAAGCCCAGCAGGTACAACGCAGCGAACGTACCGACCACCGACACCGGCACCGCCAGCAACGGAATGATCGAGGCGCGCCAGGTCTGCAGGAACAGGATCACCACCAGCACCACCAGCAGCACCGCTTCCAGCAATGTGTGCACCACCGCGCTGATCGAATCGCGCACGAACACGGTCGGGTCGTACGCAGCGGACCAGGCCATGTCCTGCGGGAACTGCCTTTCCAGCTCGGCCATCTTGGCGCGCACCGCATCGGACAATTCGATCGCGTTGGCACCGGGCGACTGGAACACGCCCATGCCCACCGCGTTCTGGTTGTCCAGCTGCGAGCGCAAGGTGTAGTTGCCGGCGCCCAGCTCCAGGCGCGCCACATCGCTCAGCCGCACGATCTCGCCGCTGTTGCCGCTGCGGATGACGATGTTGCCGAACTCTTCTTCGGTGGTGAGGCGGCCTTGCGCATTGATCGAGAGCAGGAAATCGCTCTTGTTGGGCATGGGTTCTGCGCCGAGCTGGCCGGCGGAGACCTGCACGTTCTGCTCGCGGATGGCGGCGACCACATCGCTGGCGGTAAGCCCGCGTGCGGCCACCTTGTCCGGGTTCAACCAGATGCGCATGGCGTAGTCGCCGGCACCGAAGATCTGGATCTGGCCCACGCCCGGCAGGCGCGACAGCTCATCCTTGACCTTCAAGGTGGCGTAGTTGCTCAGGTACAGCGAGTTGTACTTGCCCTTGGGCGAGGTCAGATGCACGACCATGGTCAGCGTCGGCGATTGCTTCTGCGTAGTCACGCCCTGGCGGCGCACGTCTTCGGGCAGACGCGCCTGCGCCTGGCTGACGCGGTTCTGCACCTGCACCTGCGCCTGGTCCGGGTCGGTGCCGGGCTTGAAGGTCACCGTGACCACCAGCACGCCGTCCGAGCCGGCCACCGACTTCATGTACATCATGTTTTCCACGCCGTTGATGGCTTCCTCAAGCGGCGTGGCGACGGTTTCGGCAATGACCTTGGGGTTGGCGCCTGGATACACCGCGCGCACCTGCACGCTCGGCGGCACCACTTCGGGGTATTCGCTGATCGGCAGAAGCGGCATGGCGATCAGGCCGGCCGCGAAGATGATGATCGACAGCACCGCGGCAAAGATCGGCCGGTCGATGAAAAAACGGGAAAAGTCCATTGGGATGGTCCTGAAAGAGGTTGCCGCCGGGTGGCGGCGCGGCACGGCGGGCCCGGGCCGACCTGGTGACGAGGCCGGCAGTCTTGGGCTGCGATGCAGCGATACAGCAGTACAGCCATTGCAGGTGTTACGCCGTCGCCAGCTAGGCGCGACGGCGCGCAACAGGCGTGGCGATCGCTAGTTGGAAGCGGTGCGCTTGTCCGTCGCCGGTGCCATGGCCACGGTCTTGGCCTCCACCGGCATGCCGGGCATGAAGATCTTCTGCACACCATCGACTACCACGCGGTCGCCGGCGGCCAGGCCGCTACGCACGATGCGCAGGCCGTCGGCATTGCGGCCGAGCTCCACGTCGCGGCGTTGCGCCTTGCCGTCCTTGTCCACCACGTACACGTACTTGCGGTCCTGGTCGGTGAGCACGGCCTTTTCGTCGACCAGCATCGCCTTGAACTGGCCGCTGCCCAGCAATTGCACATGCGCATACAGGCCTGGCGTGAACTGTCGCTGCGCGTTGTCCAGCACCGCGCGGACCCGGATGGTGCCGGTGCTGCGGGTCACCTGGTTGTCCAGGAAATCCACGCGTCCGGTGTGCGGGAAGCCCTGCTCGCCGACCAGCCCGATCCGCACCGGCAACTCGCCGCCACGTTCGTCCGGGCGCTCGCCGTTGCGGGCCATCTGCGAATAACGCAGGAAGGTGCCTTCGTCGGCGTCGAAATAGACGAACACCTTGTCCAGCGACACCAGGGTGGTCAGCACGCTGGCGCTGTCGCCGGCCGTGACCAGGTTGCCGGCGGTGACCATCGCACGCCCGGCGCGGCCATCGATGGGAGCGCGTACGCGCGTCCAATCCAGGTTGAGCTTGGCGGTGTCCACCGCGGCCTGGGCGGCCTGCAGGTCGGCGTCGGCCTGGTCGGCGGCGGCGCGGCGTTGCTCCCAGGTTTCGGTGGAGATGGCCTGCTGCTCGGACAGTTTGCGTGCACGCGCCGCTTCGCTACGCGCCAATGTGGCCTGGGTGCGGGCACGCACCAGCGAAGCGTTGGCACGCGCAAACTCGGCACGGTAGCTACGCTCGTCGATGGTGAAGAGCACATCGCTCTTCTTCACCTCTGCACCTTCGGTGTAGTTGACCTTGTCGATATAGCCGGACACGCGCGGACGCAGTTCGACGCTTTCCACCGGCTCGATGCGGCCGCTGAATTCGTCCCACTGGCTGATCTGCTTCATCAACACCGGCGCGACGCTGACGCTGGGCGGCGGGGGTGCGCCGGTCTCGGCGGCCTTGCTGCCGCAGCCGGCAAGCACGACCGCCAGCACGGCGCCCGCCAGCACGGTACGCAAGGGAAAACGGAACGGGGTGGCGTTCGTGGTCATGGGGAAATCTCTCGGGTGGGGATGGAAACGTGCAGACCGGCCAGCCGGCTCGCCGACGGTGCGGCATGTGGGCGACGACTCACGGTCACGATGGCTTGTCCGGGCTGGCCAGGCCCGGCAATCAGGGAAACAGCGGCGCGGCCGACGTCCACGGCGCGGATCCATTCCGGACAGGCGTCCTTGGCGCGGCCGGGCGTGCAGACCGGCTGCTCGACCGAGAGCAGCTGCACGCGGACGCCCAACGGCTTGGCTTCCTCGTGCAACACCTGCGCGAGCATGCGCGTGGCGGAGGCCGCAACCGAACGATCGCCATGCGCCGACCAGGCACGCAGCGCGCACGGGCTGCCGAGCAGCAGATAGCGACCGCCGCCGTCGGCCTCGGCCAGCAGCGGCAGCAGATGGCGGGCGGCAGCCAGATGCGGCAACACGTCGCGCTCCAGGCGGCGACGCAGGACAGCCACTGGCCGATCCAACAGCCGCCCTGCCTTGGGCGGGCTGCCCAGGCTGGCGATCACCGCGCCCAGCGGTCGGTGCCGCTGGGCCAGCTCAGTGGCCAGGCGGCGCGCAGACGCATCGTCGGCCACCGACCCCTGGACGATGTCCAGCAGCGGCGAGTGCCCATGCTGCGCGCGCAGTGCGTCCAGCTTGGCGGCATCGCGTCCAATCACCACGGTTGGCATGCCGGCGTCGAGCAACGCGGCGACGATGCCCATGCCGACGTTGCCCGCGCCGCCAATGACGGCCGTCTCGGATTGAACCATCCCACTCATGGGATTTTTGCTCCCGAGATCGGGATAATTCCATGCCGTGCCCATCGCGCCTGCAGTCCAGTTCGCTGCGCCGGCGCGCCACCAGCCTGCCGCCGTGGCGAGCTGGAGAATCCGCGCAAGGCACTGTTGCGGGGCCGATTTTCCGCGGAAACGACTGGATCGAAGGCGCTTTCGATCGCACTGCGGTGACTGGAGGACACGCCGAAAACGTTGCACAACCACATGGCCGTGCTCCTGCATGGAGGGGATGCCGCATACGTTAGGCTTCAAAGCAGCACTTGATTAGTCCGGATTTAGGGGAATAATCGTCCCGCAAGCGGTCTAATCCCTCCTGCCCCCCCGGAAGGCATCCCATGACTCACGATCTCAACGACACCCTGATCTTCGTCAAGGTGGTCGAACAAGGCAGCTTCATCGCGGCCGCCAATGCGCTTGGCCTGCCCAAGACCACCGTCAGCCGCAAGGTGCAGGAATTGGAAACCCGGTTGGGTGCGCGCCTGTTGCATCGAACCACGCGCCGCATCGGCCTGACCGAAGCCGGCTCGGTGTACCACGAACATTGCCAGCGCATCGCGCGCGAATTGGAAGAAGCCGAAAGCGCGGTAGGACAACTGCAATCCGGCCCGCGTGGCTGGTTGCGTTTTACCGTGCCGTATTCGCTGGGCATTACCTGGATCGCGCCGTTGCTGGGCGAATTCCATGCGCAATATCCGGAAATCCAGCTGGACATGCATCTGGGCAACGAGAAGCTGGACCTGATCGGTGGCGAAGCGGATCTGGCATTGCGCGTCGGCGCGCTGCCCGATTCCAACCTGGTGGCGCGCAAGCTCGGTAGCTTGCGCACCCAGGTGTTCGCCAGCCCGTCCTACATCGAACGCTATGGCGAGCCGCTGCATCCGGACGAACTGCAATTCCATCGCACGCTGGCCTTGCGCAAGAACCGCAACGTGCACAACAACCGCTTTTTCTGGTCGCTCAGCGACGGCAGCGATGTACGCGATTTCCCGGTCAATCCGCTGATGGTGGCCAACGATCCGGCTGCGCTCAACGGTGCGGTATTGTGCGGTGAAGGCCTGTTGCTCACCGGCGACGTGATGGCCAAGCCGTTCGTGCAATCGGGTCTGGTGCGTCGCGTGCTGGCCGGGTGGACGGGGCCTGAGGTGGACTTCAATGCAGTATTTGCGGGCGGTCGATTGGTGTCGCCGAAAGTGCGTGCGTTCGTGGACTTTTTGGTGACGCGCATGAACTTCGATGCGGATTACATGATGGCGCAGTGCCCTGCCCGTCTAGCCGCACAAAAGGCCGACAACGATGCGAAAGTCGAAGTGGGCGCAGAGGCGGAATTGCGTGCGGAAGGCAAGCGCATCCTGGAGAACGTCACGGCGTAGTGCCGGATCGACTGCGCCGGCGGTGGTTGCCGTCTGGCGCAGGCCATAAGTTCATCGTTGCAACGCAGTGAATGCATTTCTGTCACCGCACGCGTACAGCCGACGATAGCTCGTTCGCTTTGCAAATGATCTCACTGCCGTAAGCGGTGAGTTGGGAAAGATCGAGACGTCAGTCGTGGCGTCGTCGGATGCGATCACCCGATGAGTGCAAAGCCGACTCGGTCGCGCGCGCGGTGCCCTCGCCGCTCGCGGGACACGCCGTCAACCCATCCATGGGGGCTCGATGGCGGCATCCATGCCGCCAACGGTCCCGCAAGCGGCGAGGACACCGCGCCAGAACGTTGGTCGGTCGCTCGGAAAGCGGCCCATCGCAGGAAAGGTGGTGGAGATACCTTCTCGCCTGAGCACTGCGAGCTAGCCGCGCCTCCTTAAATCGCTAGCGAACGCATCTATCGCTTGCACAAATACAGCGACCAACTCGACTGGTCCTTGCCCGCTCACCGTCGCGGGACCCTTGGCGGCATGGATGCCGCCACGGAGCTTACATGGACGTACTTGCAGCGTGTCCCGCGATGGTGGGCGGGCAAGGGCCCTGCAGCAACACTCAGATCCGCGCCTTGAAGTTCCACAGTTACGCCGACACATTAGCGCCGATGACGTGAGAAAGATCGAGACCTCAAAGCGTGCAGACCAGCCGTTCTAAGCCCAAGCGATTGGTTAGCTGCTCTTGATCACACCATGCAGCAAAAAAACAGGCCGCTTTCGCGGCCTGTTTTGCGTACATCAGTACATCGCGGGTGAGTCATCCGACCCGCCACGATTCACTGCATCCCATCAACGCATGCCGGCGTTGCTGGCCGCGCCTTCCGCACGCAGCGGGATCAGGCGGATTTCGACGCGGCGGTTCTGTGCGCGGCCGGCATCGGTGCTGTTATCGGCGATCGGGTAACGCTTGCCGGCGCCCATGGTTTCCATGCGCTCACGCTGCACGCCTTGTGCGGTCAGATATTGTGCGACCGCGCCGGCGCGTTCTTCGGACAGACGCTGGTTGACCGCGTCGCTGCCGACGCTGTCGGTATGACCGACCACTTCCACCATGGTCTGGTTGTACTCGCGCAGGGTAGACGCCACGCCATTGAGCGCGCTGTAGAACTGCGGCTTCAATGCCGACTTGCCGAAGTCGAAGGTGATGCCGTCGGGCAGGTTCAGGGTGATGTTGTCGCCCTGGCGCTGCACTTCGATCCCGGTGTTAGCGGTGCGCTCACGCAGTGCGCGCTCCTGGCGATCCTGGTACTGGCCGATTGCCGCGCCGCTCAGTGCACCGATGCCGGCGCCGACCATTGCGTGCTGACGACGCTCGGTAGCGCTGTCGCCGGTGAGCAGGCCTGCAGCCACACCAATGGCGGTACCGATCAGGGCGTTGCGGCCGGTCCGATTCTGCTGTTGGGTCTGCTCGCCGTATTGGTCGCGCTGCACATACGAGCCGCCGGTGGCGCAAGCGGACAGCGCAATGGCGCTGGCCAATGCAACGGCAAGACTCTTGGTGGCTGCTGGGGACATGGTGTTCTCCTATGGCCGGGCCATCCGGCGCTCAATCGTGTGCGCGAGGATAAACAGGCCCACGCGACTGGCGCATGATGAAACCAGCCTCCAATCGCGCCCAGCTAGTGCTACATTCAGGAAAACGTTTTCTGCTTGGACAGCGGCATGCCCGCGCCTAATGCACTGACTGATGCATGAAACAGGCGTAGCAGCACACGCGTGCAACGCCTCAGCCTTGCAGAAGAAAACGCGCAGAAGCGAGCATCCGCTGACCACGCAATCAGGAGCTCGCTCGCCCTGCCGCGCGCCTAGCCGCGCGTTTTCGCATACGCCGCCAGCGCCGCATCGCGCCCTTCGGCCAGGCCGATGATCGGCGTGCGCGGATACTCCGGTGCCAGCCGCGCCAGCGACAACGGATGCAGCCACGGCGCGAAGCGTTCCTTCACCGCAAGCTTGCCGAGCTCAGGTACCCAGCGCGTGATGTAGGCGGCCTGCGGATCGAACTTCTCCGCCTGCGTGACCGGATTGAACACACGGAAATACGGCGCCGCATCGGCGCCGGTGCCGGCCACCCACTGCCAGCCCAGGGTGTTGTTGGCCAGGTCCGCATCCACCAGCGTGTCCCAGAACCAGCGCGCGCCTTCGATCCAGTGGATGCGCAGATGCTTGCACAAAAAACTGGCGACGATCATGCGCACGCGATTGTGCATCCAACCGGTATGCCAGAGCTGGCGCATGCCGGCATCGACGATCGGAATGCCAGTGCGGCCCCGCTGCCAGGCCTGCAATGCAACCGGATCGACCGTTGCCCAATCGAATCCTGCAAAGCGTGGATTGAGATTCTGGTTGGTGGTGTCCGGGAAGTGATGCAGCAAGTGATAGGCAAAGTCGCGCCAGCCAAGCTGCCGGATATAGGCATCGATTTCTGCGCCATTGCGCGCAGTGCGATGCGTCTCCAGGGTGTTGGCGATCCGCCACGGCGCAATTTCGCCGAAGTGCAGATGCGGCGACAGTTGCGAGGTCCCGACGCGATCGGGGCGATCGCGGTTTTCGCGATATCCAGACAACGCGCCGTCGATAAAGATCTCCAGCATTTCGTGCGCGCCGGCTTCGCCGGGCTGCCAGTGCTCCCAGAAACCCTGGTCCCACTGCAGGCCCGGCACCAATTGCAGCGTGTCGAGCGCATCGGTCTTCAAGCTTGCAGGCAATGGCGGCAGACTGCGCGGCGCACCTATCGCGGCGGGCAATTGCAACTGCGTCAGCGCGTTGCGCCAGAACGGGGTAAACACCTTGTAGGGGCCGCCCTGCTGCGTGGACAACTGCCACGGTTCGAACAGCAATGCGCAATTGCAGCTCTGCACCTCGATGCCGCGCTCGCGCAAATCGCGCTTGATCTGCGCATCGCGCGGCTGGGTGGCCGGCTCGTACTTGCGGTTCCAGTACACCGCCACCGCACCGGTCTGCGCGATCACCTCATCCAGCACCTGCGCGCTGTTGCCGACGCGAATGACCAGCCCGCTGCCGAGCGCGCGCAAGGCGCCGTCCAGCGCTGCAAGCGAGCGATGCCGCCAGGTGCGCGATGCGGCGCCAGGCGTCCATTCGCCCTCTTCGTGCGGCGCGTCGATGTACAACGGAATCGGGTGATGCCCCGCATCGAGTGCGGCGCGCAAGGCCGGGTTGTCTTCCAGACGCAGATCGCGACGGAACCAGACGATGGCGTATGACATACGAACTCGGCAGCAAACAATGAGGCTGCGCAGCATAAGCCAGCGGGCGCCACGATGGCGCGATGCCGGGCGGCGGATGACCACCCGGCCGTTCCACGACAGCGCTTACTCGAAACTGCCCACCGAGTCGTGCGCCAGGTTGTCGAACCGGGTGTATTCGCCGAAGAACTTCAGCTTGCACGAGCCGGTCGGTCCGCCGCGGTGCTTGCCGATGATGATTTCGGCCAGGCCCTTGTCCGGCGAATTTTCCTTGTTGTAGTAGTCGTCGCGGTAGATGAAGACGATCATGTCCGCGTCCTGCTCGATCGCGCCCGACTCGCGCAAGTCCGCCATCACCGGGCGCTTGTCGGTGCGCGTTTCCAGCGAGCGGTTGAGCTGGGACAACGCAATCACCGGCACGTTGAGCTCCTTGGCCAAGCCTTTCAGCGAGCGCGAGATTTCCGAAATTTCGGTGGCGCGGTTTTCGCTGTTGCCCGGCACCGACATCAGCTGCAGGTAGTCGATGACGATCAGGCCCAGGTCGTGCTCGCGCTTGAGCCGGCGGCACTTGGAACGCAGTACTTCCGGCGACACGCCAGGTGTGTCGTCGATGAAGATCTTGGTTTCCTTGAGCATCTTGATCGCGCCGGTCACGCGCGCCCAATCCTCGTCTTCCAGCGCACCGGTACGCAGGCGCTGCGCATTGATGCGGCCATTGGAGGAGATCAGGCGCATGGCCAACTGCGAGGCCGACATTTCCATCGAAAACACCGCCACGCCCTTCTTGGACTTGATCGCCGCATATTCGGCGATGTTCAGCGCAAAGGTGGTTTTGCCCATCGCCGGACGCGCCGCCAGGATGATCAGGTCGGTCGGCTGCAGGCCGGCGGTCATCGCATCGAAATCGGTGTAGCCGGTCGGCAGACCCGTGATGTTGCCGCCGTTTTCGAAGCGGTTGCGCAGCTCTTCGAAGGCATCCTTCAATGCCCCGGGCATGGCCACGAAATCGGTGCGCCCACGCGCGCCGGCTTCGGCGATCTTGAACACGGCCTTTTCGGCCGAGGACAGCAACTCGACGCTGTCGCGCCCTTCCGGCTGAAAGCCGTCGTTGACGATGGTGGTGCCCACTTCGATCAACTGCCGCAGCACCGCCTTGTCGCGCACGATTTCCGCATACGCGGCGATGTTGGCCGCCGACGGCGTGGTGCTGGCCAGCTCGATCAGGTACGCGCCATCGCCCACCTGCTCCAGCTTGCCCTGCGACTCGAACCATTCGCCCAGGGTCACTGCATCGAACGGGCGGTCTTTCTCGTTGAGTTCGCGAATCGCGCGGTAGATCAGCCGATGGTCGCGCCGGTAAAAGTCGTTTTCGGTGAGCTGGTCGTTGACCCGGTCGAACGCGTCCGGCGCCAGCATCAAGCCACCCAGCACCGCCTGCTCGGCCTCGACCGAATGCGGCGGTACCCGCAGCTGGTCCAGACGCGGCTCGGGACGATCGTAATCGTCGTCGTCGCGATCGCGACTGCGCTTGGAACGGAAACCAGGACGAGCGGACATGGACAAACAAACCTGACGCGAGGAGACGAGGGCAGGAAGCATAGTCATCGGCGCAGCCGGCGACCATGCACAACTCTGTGGATAACTGGTGTATAGCCAGTGCACCAGCGTTCTACGCGCCGGCCGTCGCAAGTACCGAGACCCTTGCGCCGTTTGGGTTTCCGCCCTCACTCAGGTCCCAACGTGGCGCCGCACGTGCGCACGGCGCCGCTGTGGTCAACTCAGCGCTTGAGGTGCCCGATCAGGCCCAGGAACTGGTCGATGAAGCCCTGCAGGAACTTGCGGCTGTCGGCGTTGGCGACCTGGTCGTCGGGCCCGAACAGGCCGTCCTTGTATTGCAGGAACACTTCCGGCTGACCGAGCACATGCATGTCCAGATACGCCAACACGTTACGCAGGTGCTGCTGCGCGGTGGCAGTGCCGATCGCGCCGACCGAGACGCCCACCACCGCCGCCGGCTTGCCGGCAAACGCGCTATCGCCATAGGGGCGCGAGCCGGTGTCGATGGCGTTCTTGAGCACGCCGGGAATGGAGCGGTTGTATTCGGGAGTGACGAACAGCACCGCATCGGCAGCGCGGATCTGCTGCTTCAGGCGCGTGCCTTCGGCGGGATAATCGCCATCGGGGTCCTGGTTGTACAACGGGATATCGCCGATCTCCAGGTACTCGAACACGGCCCTGTCGCCGGCCAGATGCTCCAGCGCGCGCGCCAGCTGGCGGTTATACGACTCGGCGCGCAGGCTGCCGACCAGTACGGCAATGGTGAGCTTGCTCATGGGGAATGCTCCGTGGAAAACAGAGCCCCACCCTAACCAGCCGGATGCTCAGGGCTGGTGAAACGCCGCCGGCATCTGTGGCGCAAGCGGCGGTGCGTACACGCGAGCGCGGCAACGTTCGCAGGAGGCTTCGCCCACTGCCGACCAGCGTCCACACCGCAGCGCCAGGCGTCAGCGCACCACGGCCGCCCGCTGTTCGCGCCAGTGTGCCTGCCAGGCCTGGAACATCAGCACCGTCCATAGATGCGTATGCCATTTGCGCTCGCCACCGTTGAAGTCGCGCCACAGGCGGGCCACGCTGTCTGCGGCGAATACGCCCTCGCGCTGCAGGGCGCCGTGCGCCAGCAGATCGTCTGCCCAGCCGTGCAGATCGCCGCGCAGCCATGCGCTGACCGGTGCGCCGAAGCCGCGCTTGCCGCGGTAGACCATCGCGTCCGGCAGGTAGCGGCACAGCACGCGCTTGAGCAGATACTTGCTCACTCCATCGCGATACTTCAGCGACAGCGGCAGCGACCAGGCGAATTCGGCCACGCGCCAATCCAGCAGCGGCGCACGCGCTTCCAGCCCCACCGCCATGGTGGTGCGGTCCACCTTGCACAGCAGATCGTCCGGCAAGTAGGCGGCAAAATCGGCCAGCATCATCGCGTCGGCCGGCGTACCGGACCCATGCAGCGGGTCGGCCAGGCTGTAGAAACTGTCGGGCTCGGTGGCGCCCAGCACCACCGCGGCCGGATCGCGCCAGCGCGAAATGCGGTTGCGGTAGATATCGCCGATGCCGCGTGCGCCGGCCTCGGCCACCAGCGCGGCCAGGCCGCCGGTGCGCGAGGACTCGCCGTTGCGGCGCGCCGCCACCGCCATCAACCGCCGCAGCGGGCCCGGCACCAGGCCGTGCATGCGCCAATTGCGCAGTGCGCGCTGATACCGACCATAGCCGAAGAACAATTCGTCGCCACCATCGCCGGACAGCGCCACCGTGACTCCGCCGCGCGCCAGCCGTGCGACCAACGCCGTCGGCACTTGCGACGCATCGGCGAAGGGTTCGTCGAACATGTCCGGCAGGTTCGGCACCACCGCCAGCGCATCGGCGCCGCTGACATACAGTTCGGTGTGGTCGGTGCACAGATGCGTGGCCACTTCGCGCGCCAGCGGCGCTTCGTCGTGATGCGAACCTTCGAAGCCGATGCTGAAGGTGTGCACCGGCTGCGCGCTCTGCGCCTGCATCATCGCAGTGACGATGGACGAGTCGGTGCCGCCGGAGAGAAACACGCCAACCGGCACATCGGCCACCATGCGCAAGGCCACCGCATCGCGCAGCACGCGATCCAATTGCTCTTCGGCCTGCGCGTCGGTACCGGTGAACGGCGTCGCCAGCGCGCGTTGCATCGCTTCGCGCGCGTTCCAGAACGGTTGCTGCGCCTGATCGGGACGATGCGCGGCCGCGCCGGCTGCGACGGCTTGTGCATCGATGCGCAGCACGCGGCCGGGCATCAGCTTGAAGGTGTGCTCGTGGATGCAGGCCGGCGCCGGGATATAGCCAAGCCGCAGCAGCAGGGTGAGCGCATCGCGATCCACGCCGTTGTCGAAATCCGGGTGCTGCCACAAGGCCTTGAGTTCGGAACCGAACACCAAGGTGTCGCCGGCCCACCCGTAGTACAGCGGCTTCTTGCCGACGCGGTCGCGGGCCAGGAACAGGCAGTTGTCGCGCTCGTCCCACAACGCGATGGCGAACATGCCGTTGCAGCGGGTCAACGTCTCGTCCAGCCCCCACTCCACCACGGCCGCCAGCAGCACCTCAGTATCGGAATGGCCGCGAAAGCGATGCCCAAGCGCGGAAAGCGCTGCGCGCAATTGCGCGAAGTTATAGACCTCGCCGTTATAGGCCAGCACGTAGCGGCCGTCAGCCGAGCGCATCGGCTGATGGCCGAGCGGCGACAGATCCAGAATGCTCAAGCGCTGATGCGCCAGCGCTACGCCGGCCTGCGCATCGCACCAGGTGCCGGCATCGTCGGGGCCGCGGTGGCGCAAGGCGGCCCCCATCGGCCGCACCAGCGCATCGAGCTGTTCGCCATGCAGGCGCGGCGAGGCCAGCAACATTCCTGCCAATCCGCACATCGTCAGCGCTCCTGCCGGCCGGCCGCGACTAACCGGGCGGCGCCGGCACGCACGACGCGTCGTACGCGCCCGAACAGGCGCACGGCGAATGCCGATGCCGATGCCGATGCCGATGCCGATGCCGATGCCGGAGAGTAAAGACAGCCGTCCGCCGAGCACGCAGCGCTGACGCAGCGCGCCACGTGCAGATCGCGCAGACGGCTCATGCCGCCACCGATGCAGCTGCCGGCATCGGCACATAACGCGGCAGCGCCTGCACGCGTTGTAACCAGGCGGTGATCGCCGGCCAGCGCTCCAGATCGAAACCGCCGTCTTCGGCGCAATGGGTGTAAGCGAACAGTGCGATATCGGCGATGCCGTAGTCGCTACCGGTGAACCAGGTGTGCTGCTGCAGGTGCTGCTCCATCACCGCCAGCGCCTGCTCGCCGCGTGCGCGCAGCTGTGCTAACTCGGCGCGGCGTGCGGCATCGCGCGGCGTCCACAGGCTGATGAACCGCGCCACTGCCACATAGGGTTCATGGCTGTATTGCTCGAAGAACATCCAGCTCAATGCCTGCGCACGCTGCCACGCATCGGTGGGCAGATACGGCGTGCCTTCGGCCAGCCAGAACAGGATCGCGTTGGATTCGGTCAATACGCGGCCATCGTCGCGCTCGACCATTGGCACCTTGCCGTTAGGGTTCTTGGCCAGATAGTCGGGCGTGCGGGTCTGCCCGGCCACGCTGTCCACCTCGACCCAGTGATAGCGGCTGCCCAGTTGTTCCAGCAGCAGGCGCACCTTGTAGCAATTGCCGGAACCGGACATGCCATGCACGGTCAACGGGGGACGCACGGTCGACATCTGGCTGGCTCCGCGGCAGCAACGAGGGGCTGGCAGTGTCACAGCCCCGCGTGCCTTTGCAAAGCCCTCCACGCAGCAGCGACGCACCGATGCCAGCTTTGCGTGCACTGCCGCGCCGACCTGCGTCAGGCCAGGACCACTACCGCCACCGGCACACTCAATACCGCGATCAGGATGCCCAGTGCCGCCACCGTCAGCGCCCAGGCGCCGAACGCACGCGTGCGCGCACAGCCGGCGGCGGCGGCGGCGGCCTGTACCGAACAGACCGACCACCACAGCGCCCCCAGCATCAGCAGCAGGATGCATGTCGCCAGTTGCGCCATGCCGGCCGGATCGGTCGCGCCGATGCGCAGCAATGCGACCTGGCCCTTGAGCGCGACCACGGCCGCCAGCAGGCACACCAGCCACGGCAACGCACAGCCGGCCATTGCCGGCAACACCGTCCCAAGCCGGGCGCTGCTGCCCACCCAACGCAGGATCTGCTTCAGCAACACGCATCCCAGCAAGGCGATTGCAACCACAACACTGACCCCACCGGCCTTGGCCCAGAGCGGCAGCGCATGCAGCCACACCCACGCCGACAGCAGCGTGGTGGCCGCAAACACCGCCCAGGCGCTCCGGCGCATCCGAGCATGCTGCGGCATCCGCGTCACCGTGGCATGTGGATCGAACACGATTCCGCCCAGGCCACCGCCGCGCCACCAGAAAAAGCATGCCACCAGCAACAACACCAAGGCCGCCAAGCCGGCCACAGGGTAGCCGAGCGCACGCCAGTCCGGAGGCTGCGTGCGCCGCCGCGGCGCGAGATCGTGATTGAAATACAGCAGGTCGCGCGCGCGTTCCATGTCGGCAGCCGCACGCGCCACGCCGCTGGCCGGAATACGGTCGGTGAAGCGCTGCCACTCGCCCACGATGACCAGCTTTCCGTCGCGCATCGCGATGCTGCGCGAGAAGCGGAACCACGGATTGGCGACCACTTGGGTGTCTGCTGCCACCTGAGTCGCCGGGTCGCTTTGAACGCTTACGGTCTGCCGCGCCAGCCGCGGCCCGCCCAGCGCCAGCGGGCTCTTGCGCGCCTCTTTCGGTAACGCATCCATCCACTCGCCAAGCTGGAACAACGGGAAACCCAGCTCATCGCCCTCCTTCGCTGGCCACTCCAGCCGGTAGGCCTCGTGCGTGCGCACATTCAGCGGGTCGGCAGCGTCGATGCTTGGCACGCTCACCTGGGTCAGTGCGGTGTAGTACTGCTGCATGAATTCCAGATAGTGCTCGCCCACCGTCTGCGCACCATCGTCGTCGAAGCTGCTGGCGACACGCTCGCCGCGGCCCTGGCGATAGATGGTGTCCACCGTGAAGCTTGCCCAGCGCTGCGGCGTGCGCAGCGAAATGGAGATTTCTTCGTTCACTTCGATCTGTGGCAACGCGGGCATCGGCGCAGGCACTTCAACCAACGTGTCCTGCCCTGCAATCACGGGCAATCCGCGCACGAACGGCAGTGGCCGCCGCTGTGCCAACGGGCCCTCTTCGCGATCGCGCGTGGCATCCACCCACACCTCCCCCTGCGGCAGATGCGCACGCACCACCACATGATCGAAGGCGTACGGACTGGGCAGCCGCTTTTCCAGCCCATGCCCCTTGTCGCTGTTGACCAGCACCGGCTCGGCGCGGATGCCGGCCAGTTGCAGCAGTGCGATCAGCAGCGTCGCCTTGTCCTTGCAGTCGCCATAGCGGTTGCGCAGCGTCACTTCGGGCGCGTGCGGGGCGTGCGAGTTTTCTCCCATGTCCAGCCCGACGTAACGGATCTCGCCCTGCACGAACGCCACGGCGCGCAGCAACGCCCCTTGCGGGTCGCCGCGACGCAACGTCAGGCTCTGCGCCATCCTGGCGGCCACCTGCGTCTGGTTGAATGCACGCGGATACAGCTGCGACGCCCAGGCCGCCACCGCGCCCCAACTGCCGGCGGTGGACACTTCGATCGCGCCATACGGGTCCACATCGTCCGGCGCGTCTTTTTCTTCCTGCACCGCCGCGATGTTGCGGGCGCCGATGTCCAACTGCGTCACCCCATCGAGCGTACGCACGTTCCGGCCGAACCCCGGGGCGCTGATGCGCCACTGCAGCGGCATGTCGGCCCGATAGCGCACACGTACCCGGCGCTCGCCCAGCGGCACGCCGTAGCGCGCTTCGAACACGTCGTAATAGCCTTTGCCGAACACCGGATTGCTGCCGCTGATGGTCACGCCATAGTCGACGCGATCGCCCACGCGCAGGTCCGGCAAGGTGATCGACAGCGTCAGCGCGCCATCGATCAACCCATTTTCCAGCCCGCTCTCGCGCCGCAATCTGGCGTAATGCGCCTGCGTGCGCATATCGATGCGCTTGCCGGCACGCCAGACATCCAGGCTGTTGAGCTCCAGCTGCTGGTACTGCGGCTGATAGTCGATGGAAATCTGCCCGGCTTCCTCCAAGCTCTTGGCGCGCTGCACGGTGTAGCTGAGCCGGCGGTAAGCCTGCGGCACGCGGCCGGTCAGATCGACCTGGTCTGACACCAGCTCGTAGCGCAGCCCCGCAGCGCCGGGCACGTTCTCGGAAACGGCATCTGCCACCACCCAGCCCGGCGTCGGAGCCATGCGTGGCGCCTCGTTGGCCCGTGCTGGCACGAGGCTCGCGCCGACCAGCAGACACATGGTCCAGAAGACGCCGAACAGGCGTCGCATCACATCCTTGCTGATCAAACCCCCACTCCTCGTCAAAACGCATTGAGTCCTGTCAGCGCACGGCCCACCACCAGCTGGTGCACGGTTTCGGTGCCTTCGTAGGTGATCACCGATTCCAGGTTCAGCGCATGCCGGATCGCCACATGCTCGGTGGTGATGCCGGCCGCGCCCAGCAGGTCGCGGCATTCGCGCGCCACATCCAGCGCCATGCGGCAATTATTCCATTTTGCCAGCGAGACCTGCTCCGGCTGCAGCGTCCCGGCTTCCTTCAAGCGCCCAAGCTGCAATGCCAGCAGCTGGGCGGTGGAAATCCGCCGCGCCATGTCGGCCAGTTTGATCTGCGCGCTTTGCGTGGCCGCCAACGGGCGGCCGAACAGGATGCGCTCGCCGGCATAGGCCAGCGCCTCGCGCAGGCAGGCCACTGCCGCGCCAATGGCGCCCCAGGCGATGCCGTAGCGTGCCTGGTTGAGGCAACTCAGCGGCGCCTTCAAACCGGCCGCCTGCGGCAACCGCATCTGCTCGGGCACGAACACGTTGTCCAGGAACAGGCCCGAGGTGACCGACGCACGCAGGCTCATCTTGTGGCTGATGTCGTGCGCGCTGAAACCGGCGCTGTCGGTCTGGACCAGAAAGCCGCGCACGCCATCGTCGGTCTGCGCCCAGATGATCGCCAGCCCGGCGATGCTGCCGTTGGTGATCCACATCTTGGCGCCGTTCAAACGCCAGCCCTCGCCCTCGCGCACCGCGCGGGTGGTCATCGCGGCCGGGTCCGATCCGCCCTGCGCCTCGCTCAGGCCGAAACAGCCGATGACCCGGCCTGCCGCCATCTCCGGCAGCCAGCGCTGCCGCTGTTCGTCGCTGCCGTAGGCGTGGATGGGATACATGCACAACGACGATTGCACGCTGACGAAGCTGCGCAGGCCACTGTCGCCGCGCTCCAGTTCCTGGCAGATCAATCCGTAGGACACCGCGCCAAGGCCCGCACCGCCGTCGCGTACCGGCAGGCTGGCACCCAGCAGCCCCAGTTCCGCCAGCTCCGGAATCCACTCGCGCGGAAAGCGCCCGGCATCGAAGGCGTCGCCGATGGCCGGTACAACCCGCGTATCGGTAAAGCGCGCGACCGCGTCCTGCACCGCCCGCTCTTCGTCGGTGAGCAGCGCGCGTACGTCGAACAGGTCATCGGGGTGCACCGGCATGTTGGCTTCCATCGCAAGCTGAAAGCGCGATTATCTGCCAGTTGCCGGACCAACATGGCAGTGCACCGCTCCAGGGGATGGCGCAGACGAAAAGAGCCGGCAATGCCGGCTCTTTTCTTACCACTGCGCTGACTGCGCGTCGCTTCGGCCTACCCGTTACTGGCGGGTGCTCAAACCGTCCTGGCGCACGTTGGAATCGCCCGCCGTCGATGCCATCTGGGTCACCAGCTGGCCATCGACCACCGGCAGACGGTCGCTGGTGGGCTTGTCGTTCATGCGCACGGTCTTTTCGAAGCCGTCGTAGCGGTAGGTGACGTCATAGGCCACCACGTTGTCGGCGTCGCCCAGCGAGATGCGTTCGCCCGGCTTGCTGTCCATGCGCATGGTGCCGGTGGTGCCATCGGCATTGCGATAGGTCACGTCGTAGCCCACCACGCGCGAGGACTGCGAGTTGGCATTTTCGGTATGACATTGGCGCTCTGTGCGATCGACCACCCGGCCGCCAACGTGGTTGCGGTCGATGCGGTTACCGATAAAGCCGCCACCCACCGCGCCTGCGGCGGTCGCCAGCTTGCGACCGTTGCCGCCGCCCACCTGGTTGCCGATCAGGCCGCCGATGACCGCACCGGCCACGGTGCCGCCCACGTTACCGTCGCGCTCGGGCAGGCGCTCCTGCACCACGACATCGCGGCACACTTCACGCGGCGAGGTGCTGGTGGTGGTCTCGCGGACGGCGTTGCTGTTGATCACCTGCGCGTACTGCGGCTCGCGCTGGGTGATGGGGGCAACCTTGACCACATCGGCATATTCCAGGCCGCGCGGCGCTGGCTGGCCGTTGGCGACAAAATCGCCGGACGATGGGCGGTTGTTCATGAAAGCGGCAGTGGCGACGCCTCCGACCAGCAAGGCACCAGCAGAGACCAGTATAGTTGTCGTATTGCTCTTCATAACCAGCTCCCTGCGGACGCACCGCGTTGTTGACGGCCGTGATTCCAGCATGGGAACCCTGAACGAAAAGGCGCTCGCTCATGAACACGACGGTTAAGTTCAGCTAGCGGTTACTTCATGCATCTCTAACAGCCGGAGCATTCGCATGCGAAATCCCTTGACCGCACGCGCGCTGGACTGGGCCAGCACGCTGCGATATCCCACCCTGTTCAAGCTGGCCGCCGCGCTGTTTCTGATCGACATGGTGATGCCGGATCCGATCCCGTTCCTGGACGAATTGCTGTTCGGCCTGGCCACGCTGCTGCTGGCCAACTGGAAAACCCGCAAGGCGCCGGTGCCGGCACCGGTGCGCCGCGACTGATGCGGTTGATCGACAGCCATTGCCATCTGGATGCAGGCGAGTTCGACCACGACCGCGCGGCGGTGATCGCGCGCGCGCAGGCCGCCGGCGTCATGCAGCAAGTGGTGCCGGCGATCACCGCTGCCAGTTGGCCGGGCCTGCGTGCGGTCTGCGATCAGGCGCCTGGCCTCCACCCCGCTTACGGCCTGCACCCGCTGTTTCTGGAGCAGCACCGCCCTGCGCACCTGCAGCAGCTGGCCGAGTGGATCGAACGCGAGCGGCCCTGCGCGATCGGCGAATGCGGCCTGGACTTTTTCGTCGACGGACTGGATGCACACGCGCAGCGCGACTATTTCGATGCTCAGCTGCAGTTGGCCAAGCGCTTCGACCTGCCGCTGATCGTGCATGCACGCCGCGCCACCGAGGAGGTCATCGCGCGCATCAAGGCGGTAGGTGACCTACCCCCGCGCCAATCGCTTGCGCGGGCTGGTGGCCCGCATGCCGCTGCAGCACCTGTTGCTGGAAACCGACGCGCCGGATCAGCCCGACGCCGGCATCCGCGGCCAACGCAACGAGCCGGCGTATCTGCGCACGGTATTGGACTGCATCGCCCAGCTGCGCGGGCAAGATCCTGCGCACATTGCTGCGCAGACGTCGGCCAACGCACGCAACTTGTTCGGCCTACCGCACTGAGCGCAGCGTGCGCATTAGCGCGCGCGGTCAGCACGACAGCGCGCAGGCCGCATCACGACGCCGCAACCGCCTCGGCTGCCGGCATCGCCACCGCAGCCTTGGGCTTGAGCAACATGTCCAGCGCCTTGCCCACCGCCACGAATGCAAAGGTGCCGGTGATATGCGTGGCCGCACCGAGCCCTGCCCCGCAATCGAGCTTGAGCGTGGCATCGGCATCGAGCTGTGGGCGGATGCCGCAGACGCTGCCATCGGCCTGCGGGTATTTCACGTTTTCCAGCGAATACACCGCGGGCACGCCGAAGTAGCGCTGCGGGTTCTTGGGGAAATTGAATTCGCTGCGCAGCTTCTTGCGGGTGAGCGCCAGCATCGCATCGTGCTCGGTGCGCGAGACATCGCGCACGCGCACCAGCGTGGGGTCGGTGCGCCCACCGGCCGCACCCACGGTCAGCAGCGGCAACTTGCGCCGACGGCACCAGGCGATGGTTTCCACCTTGACCCGAAAGCTGTCGCAGGCATCGATCACCAGGTCCAAGCCTTGACCCAGCAAGGTTTCGATATTGCCCGAGGTCAGGAAAGCCTCGACCGCGTCGGCTTCGATGTCCGGGTTGATCGCCACGCAGCGCTCGGCCATCGCCCGCGCCTTGTTGCGACCGTACTGCCCGGCCAGCGCCGGCAGCTGCCGGTTGGTGTTGGACACGCACACGTCATCGGCATCGATCAGGCGGATGTGCCCCACCCCGGTGCGTGCCAATGCCTCGACCACCCACGAGCCCACCCCACCCATGCCGACCACCGCCACGCGGCACGCCGACAAGCGCTCGACCGTGCCGACCCCGTACAGCCGGTCGATACCGGCAAAGCGTTCACGCCATTGTGCTTTCATCGGCCTATTTTACGCGCCCCGCTCAGGGCGCGCCCACGCTGCCGCAACGAACGTTGCGTCCCAGGAGCCACCTCATGCACGCCCCGCCTCCCACCCAGTCCCGCGCGGCCCGCTACGCCTTCATGCTGGTGTTGGGCCTGCTGATCGGCCTGGTCGCCACGGTCATGGTGGCCAACGCACTACGAGCGCGGCGCGACCCGGTGCCCGACAGCCTGATGCAGATCATGGCCTACCAGCTACGCACGCTGCGGCCGGACGCAGGCGCCGCCTGCATGCCGGCGCAGCAACAGCGGCGGCTGCAATCGCTGCGCCTGCTGGCCGACGAAGTCGAGCCGGCCTTCCCCGCGATTGGCGAGGACCGCCGCTTCGGCGAGCACGCACAGGCATTGCGTGCCGTGTTGGATCGGGCCCAGGGCGTGACGCCGACCGATTGCAGGCAGCTAGGCCAACTCCACACCCGCGTTTCCGATGCTTGCGAGGCCTGCCATCGCGACTTTCGCTGAGGTTTGATGAATACGACGCTCGGGTTTCGTTAAGCCTGCAGTGCCGTAGTTGGCGGGCCGTTCACCTGGACCATCACAGGATGACGTCGCCGCGGCCCCGGCCGCCTTTTCGAACCACCCCGGAGAGATCTCATGAAGACCCGACTGCTCGTCATTGGCCTGGCTGCAACCGCGACCCTGGTAGGCTGCGCCACCTCCCAACCCCAATACGGCAGCTATCGCGGCGATCGCGGTTATGACCAGGGCTACCCGCAGACGCAGCGTTGCGTGGATTGCGGCATCGTGACCCGGATCGACGAAGTCGGCCCGACCCGCACCGCGCCGACCGGCACTGGCGCCGTGCTCGGCGGCATCGTAGGCGCGGTGGCCGGCCGCCAGATTTCCAAGGAAACCGGCGGCAGTACGGGCAACAAGAACGTTTCGGCCGTGGCCGGCGCCGCTGCCGGCGCGCTGGCAGGTAACGCCATCCAGAACAACGTCACCAGCGCCAGCTTCGACGTGCAGGTGCGCATGGACGACGGCCGCGTGATCGTGGTCAACCAGCGCGACCTGGCGGGCGTGCGCGAGAACGCGTATGTGCGCGTGGTCAACGGCAAGGTCGTGCTGCGCTGATCCATCGGCTTGGTGGCGTAGACGTGCCGCCACTGCAGTGCCCTTCGGCAACGGCCGCGACAACACAGTCGCCACGCAACAAAAAGGCCCGGCGACGGGCCTTTTTGTTGCGTGGCTACCGCGCTCCGCGCAGCCGGCTCAGACCACCTGCACTGCATCGGCCTGCAGGCCCTTCTGGCCTTGCACGACCGTGAAGCTGACCTTCTGACCTTCCTTGAGACTCTTGAAGCCCTGGATCTGGATCGCGCGGAAATGCACGAAGACGTCTTCGCCATTTTCGCGGCTGATGAATCCAAAGCCTTTGGCGTCGTTGAACCACTTCACGACACCATTTTCGCGTTCGATATTGGACATCTCGACTGACTCCCTACGACACTGTGATGGACTAGCGGTGGTGGCTGTGATTGCAAGGAGGAAGCGAGGTACAAGGATGTAGCGGATCAGACGATCTACCGCATCAGGCCACGATTCACGGTGACCTTTGCAAACAGCAGCGGCTGCAACTTAACCTGCGCAAAATGAATTTTCAAGCACCCCTTGCGCCTTTTTGTCAAGCCTGAATCAGGACCTGTGTAACCATCATGGACACCGCCGTCGTTTACTACGTCTTGGCCACAGCGCTGGTGCTGATCGGCCTGGCTGGCGTCATCCTGCCGGCCCTGCCGGGCCTGCCGCTGGTGTTCGCCGGCCTGCTGGTCGCCGCTTGGGCCGACAATTTCACCCACATCGGCTGGGTGACGCTGGTCGTGCTGGGGTTGATCACTGCGCTGTCGTACCTGGTCGACTTCTTGGCAACGCTGTACGGAGCGCAGCGGGTAGGTGCGAGCAAGATGGCGTTGTGGGGTTCGGTCATTGGGGGCATTGCAGGCATTTTCTTCATGCCGATCGGGCTGTTCATCGGCCCGTTCGCTGGCGCCTGGCTGGGCGAGTACTACCAGACACGCAAGTCCGGCCAGGCCACGAAGGTCGGGATCGGCACCTGGGTGGGCATCATGCTCGGCACCGCCACCAAGCTGGCGCTCGGCCTGTGCATGCTGGGCGCGTTCGCCATCGGCTGGTTTTTCTAGGGCTTCGGAAAAGCTTGAGGTCGGTGCATGCGCTCTTTGTCCATGAGCGCGTGACGGCCACATGCGCTCAGTGGCTGACGCGTGGCGGGGCAGACCATCCACATGCCCGCGTTAGGGCGGCACGTTGCAAGCAAACGCCGAGTTGAGGTGATTCGGTCGAATGTTATGCCGCCGTGTACACACTGCGTATGCAGACGCGACCATTAAGCTGCGCATCTCTGCGCCTGCCTGGCGCCTTCACTTCGGCCAGACTGCCCATGTCCAAGCACCACACCCGCCCCCTGATGCTGATCGCACTGGCCGCCGCGCCATTGGCATATGCGCAGGAAATCGCACCGCAGCCGGCCTCGCCGCAAGCCTGCACCTCGGTGACCTCCGATGCCGCTCGTCTGGCCTGTTACGACAAGGCGCTGGGCTATACGCCACAGCAAACCGCAGAGGCAGATGCCGCAGCGCAATTGGCCAAGCAGAAGGAGGCCAAGCCCGACGATACGCGCGCGATCAGCCGGGTCGGCGATTTCTTCCGCGCCGACGGCCAGGACCAACCGAAAGAAGAAGCCGTGGCCAATGCCGGCCGCGGCTCGTTGCTGGACCGACGCTGGGAACTGGCCAAGGACTCCAAGCTGGGCACTTTCCAGCTACGCGGTTACAAGCCGGTGTACCTGTTGCCGGCGTTCTGGACCAGCGACACCAACCGCACCCCGCAGTCGCCGAATCCGGCCAACTCGGTCAATACCCCGCAGCAGCTGGACAGCACCGAGCTCAAGTTCCAGCTCAGCTTCAAGACCAAGGTGGTGGAAGACCTGTTCGGCGACAACGGCGATATCTGGATGGGCTACACCCAGAGCTCGCGCTGGCAGGCCTACAACACCGATGCGTCGCGCCCGTTCCGCGAGACCAATTACGAGCCCGAAGCGATGCTGCTCTTTCGCAACAACTACAGCATCTTCGGCTGGAAGGGCCGCATGAGCGGCATCAGCCTCAATCACATGTCCAACGGGCGCGCCGACCCGCTGTCGCGCTCGTGGAATCGGGTGATCCTGAACTTCGGGCTGGATCGGGAGAACTGGGCGCTGACACTGCGCCCGTGGTTCCGCATCAAGGAAGACCGCGCCGACGACAACAATCCCGATATCGAGGATTACATGGGCCGCGGCGATGCAACGCTGGTGTACAACAAGGACGGCCACGAATTCGCGCTGATCGCGCGCCATTCGCTGCGTGGCGGCGACCGCTCGCACGGTTCGGTGCAGCTGGATTACGGCTTCCCGATCACCAACCTGTTGCGCGGCCATGTGCAGGTGTTCGATGGCTACGGCGAAAGCATGATCGACTACAACCACAAGGCAACCTACATCGGTGTGGGCGTGTCGTTGCTGGAGTGGTTCTAAGCACTCCCAGCACCGGCTGCGCTCACTGCCACGCGGGCGCAGCCGGTGTCGGTGTTCGGTGTGTACTACTTCAACTTTGCGAGCCCGATGCGCCCGTGCCCACTGCCGGCCACTTTTCTTGATCGCTCTGGCAGCGGTCAATGGTCTTGTAGGTGCTCACGACAAGCGCTGCTGCCGATGATCGCCTGCATCACGGGCGGCGCATCGTGCGAGGGAGTTGATCGGCAAACTGTACCGAGCCGATCAAATAGAAGGCCGGCATGTGCGCATGTCGGCCTTTTCGTCTTACGCAACCATGCTGCAGGACACGTTACCGGCGGACCAAAGCATATTGCGATGGCCGAGGCTTGCCTGCGCCCGACTCAAACGTCGAAAAAGTCCACCTTGCCGTCCTGCAAGGTGTAGTACGCACCGACCACGCGCACATTGCCGGCGCGCAATGGTTCCAGCAACGCAGGTTCGGACGCCGCGCGCAAGCGGTCGACGGTACGCTTGACGTTGGCCTTGACCGAATCGGCCAGCAGGTCGGTACCGCCCTTGGCCTTGGCGGTCAGCACCGCCGGAACGATCGGCTCGATCATCGAGCCGATGGCGCCCGGGAAGAACGTGTTGTTCTCCACGACCGACACTGCCGCCGCCACCGCACCGCAGCTTTCGTGGCCCATCACCACCACCAGCGGCACGCCGAGCTGGCTGACTGCATATTCGATCGAACCGAGCGCGGTGGTATCGACGGTATTGCCGGCGTTGCGGACGATGAACATTTCGCCCAGGCCGCGGCCGAACAGCAGCTCCGGCGGCACGCGCGAATCCGAGCACGACACCAGGACGACGAACGGGGTCTGGCCCAGCGCGAGCTCCAGACGGCGCTTGCTGTCGGAGATCACTTTCCTGGGCCGGTTTTGGACGAATGCATTGTTGCCGTCACGCAGAATCTCCAGCGCCTGCTCGGCATTCAAATCGGTTTTCTTGGACGGCGCCGCGCGTAAGGCGAACGGCAGGGACGCCGCAGCGGCCGCGATCGGCGCGCAACAGGCGCACTGCAGCAATTTTCGACGCGATGCGGAATGCGACATGGACGAGCCCCCCTGCTGTGTGGTTGGTGTCGCGATCGTACTATGTGGCGGACGCGACCCAACGGGCCGGATGGGC
Organism: Xanthomonas citri pv. citri; assembly: GCF_000961215.1. Taxonomy (NCBI): domain Bacteria; kingdom Pseudomonadati; phylum Pseudomonadota; class Gammaproteobacteria; order Lysobacterales; family Lysobacteraceae; genus Xanthomonas; species Xanthomonas citri. Next base: position 1,689,328 of record NZ_CP008998.1, on the reverse strand, counting down.
ATCTGCGATCAGCCGACGCATTGCGCGGACGCAGGTTCAGGTCCAGTCCGTCAGGCCTTCCCGGCGATAGGTTTCCTGGAATGCTGGGCGCGCCTTCATCTGCATTGCGTGCGCCCGCAGCGCCGGCCAGGTATCGGTCGGCCGCGGCATGTTGCGCGACCAGCGCATCAGCATGGTCAACATGAAATCGGCCGCCGACACGGTCTTGCCGAGCAGATACGGGCCATGGGCCTGCAGATGCGCATCGACCTGGGTCCAGGCCGCTTCGAGCTTGCGGCGGGCGTGCATCTGCGCCGCCTCGGCCTGCCCGGCCCCGGCAGGCTCGCTCGGATAGAACCAGGCGCGGTACGCCGGCTGCAGGGTGTTGGCGCAGAAGAACATCCACTTGTAGTACGCCGCACGCTCGGGCGTGCCGACTGCCGGGGCCAGCCCGGCCTGGGGATGCAGATCGGCCAGCTGCAGCACGATGGCTGCGGCTTCCGTGAGCACTTGGCCGTCGAGCACCAGCGTGGGCACCACGCCGGCCGGATTGAGCGCCAGATACTGCGGCGATTTGTGTTCGCCGCGTTCGAAATCCAGCGGGTGCAGTGCGTGCGGGATATCCAGTTCGATCAGCAGCCAATGCACCACCAACGCTGCGGTGCTGGGGGAGTGGTACAACGTGGCGACCATGCGGGCTCCGGGATCGGTAGGGACAGGTGCGCAAGGCGGGCAACGCCTGCGCGGGTCACTGCAATTGTCGCTGCTTTTACCGGGCTGTCGAAGACCTGTGTGCTGCAATCCCCGCTGCACCGGCACGCGCCTCGATATCGCAACGCCCTCAACGCGGTGCCGCATGCGCGCATCGTCCCTGCAACTCACCGGCACCGGCCACGCCTGCGCAACGCAGGTGCAGCCGGTTGGATCGTCGCAGTTACTCCACCACCACCGGAATCTTGCCGATACGCGACTGCCATTGGCGCGGGCCGGTCTTGTGCACCGATTCGCCGCTGGAATCCACCGCGACCGTCACCGGCATGTCCTTGACCTCGAATTCGTAGATCGCCTCCATGCCGAGATCCTCGAACGCCAGCACGCGCGCGGCCTTGATCGCCTTGGACACCAGATAGGCCGAGCCGCCAACCGCCATCAGGTAGACGGCCTTGTTGTCGCGGATCGCGGCGATCGCCGCATCGCCGCGCTCGGACTTGCCGACCATGCCGAGCAGGCCGGTCTGTTCCAGCATCTGCCGGGTGAACTTGTCCATGCGCGTGGCGGTGGTCGGGCCAGCCGGGCCGACCACTTCGTCGCGCACCGGATCGACCGGGCCGACGTAGTAGATGAAGCGGTTGGTGAAGTCCACCGGCAGGGTTTCGCCGCGGTTGAGCATGTCGATCATGCGCTTGTGCGCGGCATCGCGGCCGGTCAGCAGCTTGCCATTGAGCAGGATCGTCTCGCCCGGTTTGAAGCTGGCCACTTCTTCCTTGCTGATGGTGTCCAGATTGACCCGGCGCGCATTGGTCGGGTTGTAGGTGAGCTTGGGCCAATCTTCCAGCGACGGCGGATCCAGCATCACCGGGCCGCTGCCGTCCAGCGTGAAGTGCGCATGGCGGGTGGCGGCGCAGTTGGGGATCAACGCCACCGGCAGGTTGGCGGCATGGGTCGGATAATCCTTGACCTTGATGTCCAGCACCGTGGTCAGGCCGCCCAGGCCCTGCGCGCCGATGCCCAGCGCGTTGACCTTTTCGTACAGCTCAAGACGCAGCTCTTCGGCACGGTTGGAGGGGCCGCGCGCCTGCAGGTCGACGATGTCGATCGGCTCCATCAAGGCTTCCTTGGCCAGCAGCATCGCCTTCTCTGCGGTGCCGCCAATGCCGATGCCGAGCATGCCCGGCGGGCACCAGCCGGCGCCCATGGTCGGCACGGTCTTGAGCACCCAGTCGACGATGGAATCGGACGGATTGAGCATGGCGAACTTGCTCTTGGCCTCCGAGCCGCCGCCCTTGGCCGCGACGATCACCTCGACATGGTCGCCGGGCACGATCTTGGTGTTGACCACCGCCGGCGTGTTGTCGCGGGTGTTGGCGCGCTTGCCGGCCGGATCGGCCAGCACGCTGGCGCGCAGCTTGTTGTCGGGGTGGTTATAGGCGCGGCGCACGCCCTCGTTGACCATGTCTTCCACGCCCAGCGTGGCGTCGTCCCATCGCACGTTCATGCCGATTTCCAGGAACACGGTGACGATGCCGGTGTCCTGGCAGATCGGGCGGTGGCCTTCGGCGCACATACGCGAATTGATCAGGATCTGCGCAATGGCGTCCTTGGCGGCCGGCGATTCTTCGCGCTCGTAGGCGGCGGACAGGTTCTTGATGTAATCGACCGGGTGGTAGTAGCTGATGTACTGCAGCGCATCGGCGACGGACTGGATGAGGTCTTCCTGCTTGATCGAGGTCACGGCTGGCTCTACGGCTGGCGGGGGCAATCCGGCCATTTTAGAGCAAACCGCAGGCGCGTCCGGGCGCAATGTCAATCGATGCGATTGAGCGTTGCCGGAGAGTGCGTTTCGTCAGTGCGCCACTGCGGTGGCGCTCGGGTGATAGCCAGCGACGAATGCGCCGACCGTTGCCCCTGCAGCGGCTGGCGGTATCTCGGCGCGCCGTGGGCAGGCACGTAATTGGCCCGCGCCCAGCCCCATCAGCCAGTCACCCAGCCCAACACCCCGCGCCCACGCCGGGCGCGGCACACTGGCGCGATGTCAGCTTCCCGTTCCGGCGCTACTGCGCCTGCCGCCCCCCGTACCGGCCCTACCCTGCGCGAGCGCCTGGATGCGCTGCGCAATCTCCCGCCGTTCCTGCAGCAGATCTGGCAGACCAGCCGCTGGCTGAGTGCCAGCAGCATCGGCTTGCGCGTGCTGCGCGCGCTGATGCCGGTGGCGACGCTATACATCGGCAAATTGATCATCGACGAGGCGATCCATCTGGTCGGCCAACCGTCGGCATTCGACTCGTTCGCGCAGGCCCTGGGCAGCGGCCGCCTGAACCGGCTTTTGGAACTGCTGGCGCTGGAACTGGCGCTGGCGATCGGCTCGGACCTGCTCGGCCGGCTGGTCGGCTACGCCGATGCGCTGCTGTCGGAGTTGTTCAACAACGCCGCCAGCGTGCGTCTGATGGAACATGCCGCGCAGCTGGATCTGGAGGATTTCGAAGACCCGGACCGGCAGGACAAGCTGGATCGCGCGCGACGCCAGACCATGAACCGCATGAACCTGATGAGCCAGCTGTTCGGCCAGGTGCAGGACGCCATTACCGTGATCAGCCTGGCGGTGGGCCTGGTGGTCTACGCGCCCTGGTTGATCGTGCTGCTGGCGGTTGCGTTGATTCCGGCCTTCATCGGCGAGGCACACTTCAATGCGTTGGGGTATTCGCTCAATTTCCAGTGGACGCCGGAACGGCGCCAGCTCGATTACCTGCGCCAGGTCGGCGCCAGCGTGGAGACGGCCAAGGAAGTCAAAATCCTCAACCTGCACCGCTTCCTGATTGCGCGCTACCGCCGGCTGGCCGACAAGTTCTTTCAGGCCAACCGTGCGCTGGCACGCAAGCGCGCAATGTGGGGGGCGTTGCTGGCCGCGCTCGGCACCTTGGGCTACTACATGGCCTACGGCTACATCGCCTGGCGCACCGTGCGCGGCGACTTCAGCATCGGCGATCTGACCTTTCTGGCCGGCAGCTTCCTGCGCCTGCGGCAATTGCTGGAAGGCTTGCTGATCGGCTTTTCGCAGGTCGCCGGCCAGGCGCTGTATCTGGACGATCTGTACTCGTTCTTCAACATCGTGCCGGAAATCCGCTCGCGCCCGAACGCGCTGCCGGTGCCGCGCCCGATCCGCCAGGGCTTCGTGTTCGAAGATGTCGGCTTCCGCTACCCGGATGCCGAACAGTGGACGGTGCGGCATCTGGATTTCGAATTGCGCGCCGGCGAAGTGCTGGCGCTGGTCGGCGAAAACGGCGCCGGCAAGACCACCCTGGTCAAGCTGCTGGCACGGCTCTACGACCCCGACGAAGGCCGCATCCTGCTCGATGGCCAGGATCTGCGCGACTACGATCTGGACGAGCTGCGCGCCAACCTGGGCGTGATTTTCCAGGACTTCGTGCGCTATCACCTGAGCGTTGGCGAAAACATCGGCGTCGGCCAGGTGGACGCGATGGACGATACGGCACGCATCCGCGCCGCCGCACAACGCGCCATGGCCGGCGAGCTGATCGACAGCCTGCCCGATGGCTACAACCAACTGATCGGGCGGCGTTTCAAGAACAGCGTGGATCTGTCCGGCGGGCAATGGCAGAAAATCGCCATCGCCCGCGCCTACATGCGCGATGCGCAGCTGATGATCCTGGACGAACCCACCGCCGCGCTGGATGCGCGCAGCGAATTCGAGGTGTTCCAGCGCTTCAAGGAACTCTCGGATAACCGCACCGCGGTGCTGATCTCGCACCGTTTCTCCAGCGTGCGCATGGCCGACCGCATCCTGGTGCTCGCTGCCGGCCGCATCGAAGCCAATGGCACCCACGAAGAGCTGATGGCGCAGGGCGGCCGGTATGCGGAATTGTTCGAATTGCAGGCGGCGGGGTATCGGTGAAGCTGGGAATGGGGAATGGGGAATTGTTAGAAGCGGCGCCCCGGCGGCTGCCAGGTACTGAGCCTGCGGATCCTGAAGGGGCACAGATCTTTCGGCACTGCACCTCATTCCCGATTCCCAATTCCCGATTCCCGATTCCCGCCCAAATGAGAGTTCATCTCATTTGGCCAGCTTGAGGTAGAATTGGCGCGTACTCCTCCCACGACACGACCGGTATGTCTTCCGCTTTTGGCGCCGAAACGGTGCTTGAGGTCCGTCATTGGACCGATGCCTACTTCAGTTTCACCACGACCCGCGATGCCGGCTTCCGTTTCGAAAACGGGCAGTTCGTGATGATCGGGCTGGAAACCGAAACGCGTCCGTTGCTGCGTGCGTATTCGATCGCCAGCGCCAATTGGGAAGAACATCTGGAGTTCTTCAGCATCAAGGTGCCGGACGGCCCGCTGACCTCGCGGCTGCAGCACATCCAGCCCGGCGACAAGGTGCTGGTCGGCAAGAAACCCACCGGCACGCTGCTGATCAGTGATCTGCACCCCGGGCGCAACCTGTATCTGTTGGGCACCGGTACCGGTCTGGCGCCGTGGCTGTCGATCATCAAGGACCCGGAAACCTACGAGCGTTTCGACAAGGTGATCCTCACCCAGGGCGTGCGGTTCGTGCAGGATCTGGCCTACCGCGATTACTTCGAACGCGAATTGCCGCAGCACGAATTTCTCGGCGACCTGCTGCGCGAAAAATTGCTGTACTACCCGGCCGTCACGCGCGAAACCTTCGCCAACCAAGGCCGTTTGACCGAGCTGATGGCCGATGGACGCATGCAGCAGACGCTCGGGTTGCCGACACTGGATCCGGCCAACGACCGTTTCATGATCTGTGGCAGCCCGCAGATGCTGGCCGACCTGCGCAGCCTGCTGGATAGCCGCGGTTTCCAGACCTCGCCGCGCATCGGCACGCCGGGGCATTACGTGTTCGAGCGCGCATTCGTCGAAAAGTGACGCGCCGCGCATGCAAGACCCGTGCGGCGCGGCGTTTCGTCTGAAAAACCCGCTGTCGTAGGAGCGCCCCCGGGCGCAACGAAGCGTTCCCGGTAACGCCTCGTCGCGCCCGGGTGCGCCCCTACGATTCCAGCACCACGCCCTGCCGGATCATGCGTCCAGCGCGCGCTCGATCTCGGTAGCCAATGCCTCCGGCTTGGTGGTGGGCGCATAACGTTCCAGCACGCGGCCGTCGCGGCCGATCAGGAACTTGGTGAAGTTCCACTTGATCGCCTCGGACCCGAGCACGCCGCGTTGTTCGTGCTTGAGCCATTGCCACAGCGGATGCGCGCCGTTGCCGTTGACGTCGATTTTCGCGGCCAGCGGAAAATCCACCGCATAGTCGAGCGAGCAGAACTGGCGGATCTGCGCCGCATCGCCCGGCTCCTGGTGCCCGAACTGATCGCATGGAAAACCGATCACTACCAGTCCACGTTCGCGATAACGCTGCCACAGGGCCTGCAGCCCCGCGTATTGCGGCGTAAACCCGCACTTGGAGGCGACATTGACCACCAGCAGTACGTTGCCGGCATAATCGCGCATCGACTGGGTGCGACCTTCCAGGTCGGTGAATGCGAAGGTGGAGATGTCGCTCATGGTTGCCCTGCAATGTGCGAGACGGGCAGCGTACCGTAGCCGCCTGCACGGCGGCCACGCGGCGGAAGAAGGATGGCAGAGGTCAGTCGTGCGACAGATCGCCTTCCGCGCGACAGGCCGGGATCGTCAAACAGACGGCCCGGGATCTTCCAAAGCCAGCCGAAGACAGCCAGCTCGGGCCTGCCACGGAGTGCAGCGGGCGCACGTCCTGCGGCGGTCCATGCTCCGCTTGCATCGACTCGTACCATGCAACGCGAGCGACGGTTGTGCCCGCCTGATGGCGTTGCATTGGCTTGGCAGCCATGCCTTTTGTCACACGCCTGTCCCGACTGGCTGGGTTAGCCTCGGCGGTTCGCACTTTGGAGCAACTCTCTTGACCACCCGTCTCGCTTTTGCCCTGGCCGCCTCCCTGGGACTTGCCATGCCGTCCTACAGCATCGCCGCCCCCGCTGCCACGCAGGCCGCCACCCAAGCCAACCCCTTCTTCGCCGACAGCACGCTGCCGCTGCATTACCCGCAGTTCGACAAAATTAAGGACAGCGATTTCGCACCTGCCTTCGATGCGGGCATGGCCGAGCAGTTGAAGGAAGTGGAAAAAATCGCCAGCCAGAAGGCCAAGCCCAGTTCCGACAACACCATCATCGCGCTGGAAAAGAGCGGTGCCACGCTCGACCGCGCCACCACGGTGTTCTTCAACCTGGTCGGCGCAGACACCAACGACGCACGCAAGAAATTGCAAGCCGACTATTCGGCGAAGTTCGCAGCGCACCGCGATGCGATTTCGCTCAACGGCAAGCTGTTCGCACGCATCCAGACCTTGTACGACCAACGCGCCAAGCTGGGGCTGGATGCGCAGGGCGTGCGCCTGGTCGAGAAGTACTACAGCGACTTCGTGCGCGACGGCGCCAAGCTCTCCGACGCCGACAAGACCACGCTCAAGGCTATGAATGCCGAGCTGGCCAACCTGGGCACCACTTTCAGCCAGAACGTGCTGGCCGAAGTGAATGCTGCCGCTGTGGTCGTGGACGACGTCAAGCAACTGGATGGTTTGTCGCAGGAGCAGATTGCCGCTGCCGCCGAAGCCGCCAAGGCACGCAAGCTCGACGGCAAGTACGTCATCGCGCTGCTCAATACCACCGGCCAACCGCCGCTGACCCAGCTGAAGAATCGCGAGCTGCGCAAGAAGATCTACGACGCCTCGGTGTCGCGCGGCAGCCACGGCGGCCAGTACGACAACACCGCGCTGGTGGCGCGCATCATGAAGCTGCGTGCCGACAAGGCCAAGTTGCTGGGCTTCCCAACCTATGCCGCCTACTCGCTGGAAAACCAGACCGCCAAGACCCCCGAAGCGGTCAACGCGATGCTGGGCAAACTGGCACCGGCCGCGGTGGCCAATGCCAAGCGCGAAGCCGCCGATCTGCAGGCGATGATCGACAAGGAACAAAAGGCCGCGCGCAAGCCGACCTTCAAGCTCGAAGCCTGGGATTGGGCCTACTACAGCGAGAAGGTGCGCCAGGCCAAGTACAACTTCGACGAATCGCAGCTCAAGCCGTACTTCGAGTTGAAGAACGTGCTGGAAAACGGCGTGTTCTATGCGGCCAATCAGGAATACGGCCTGACCTTCAAGCAGCGCACCGACCTGCCGACCTACCGCGACGACATCACCGTCTACGACGTGTTCGACGCGGACGGCAAGCAGTTGGCGATCTTCATTGCCGACATGTATGCGCGCGAATCCAAGCGCGGTGGCGCATGGATGAACTCCTATGTGTCGCAGTCGGACCTGACCGGCTTCAAGCCGGTGGTGGCCAACCACCTCAACATTCCCAAGCCGCCGGCCGGCCAGCCGACGCTGCTGACCTGGGATGAGGTGACCACCATGTTCCATGAGTTCGGGCATGCGCTGCACGGCATGTTTTCCGACGTCAAATACCCGTATTTCTCCGGTACCAGCGTGCCGCGCGACTTCGTCGAGTTCCCCTCGCAGGTCAACGAGATGTGGGCCGACGAGCCGTCCATCCTGAAGAACTACGCCAAGCATTATCAGAACGGCACGCCGATGCCACAGGCATTGCTGGACAAGGTGATTGCCGCATCCAAGTTCAACCAGGGCTTTGCCACCACCGAGTACCTGGGTGCGGCAATGCTGGATCAGAACTGGCACCAGGTCAGCGCCAACCAGGTGCCAGACGCCGCTGGCGTGATGGCATTCGAAGCCAAGGCGCTGCAGCAGGACGGCATTGCTTATGCACCGGTGCCGCCGCGCTACAAGACCCCGTATTTCAGCCACATCATGGGCGGTTACGCGGCAGGCTACTACGCCTACATCTGGTCGGAAGTGCTGGACGCCAACACCCAGCAGTGGTTCAAGCAGCACGGTGGCCTGAGCCGCGCCAATGGCGATCGTTTCCGCAAAACCCTGCTTTCGCGCGGCGGTAGCGTGGATGCGATGGAGCTGTTCCAGAACTTCGCCGGGCATGCCCCGCAGATCGAGCCGCTGCTCGAAAAGCGCGGTCTCAGCGCGCAAGGCGGCGATGGTGCGACACCGGAAGCGCCGCAGTCCAGGCCGTAAATCGGCTGCACGATCCGCGCGCGGTGGTGAGGCCGCGCGTGTGGCGGCAGGATCGGCATATCCCCTTCGGGCATGCCGATCTTGGACATCAGACGAGACATCAAATGCTCGCGATCGACAAGTCTTTGCTTGAGAACCGATGAGATGACAACGCCGCCCTGGGCGACCAGGGCGGTTTTTTTGCGTGCTGCGTTTGCAGCGCTTATCGCACGCGCAACGCGCGCCGCTCAGAGTTCGACCGCGTCCACGCCATCCAGAAGCTTTTTCAGCAGCTTCTCCAACCGTAGCTGCTCGGCCTCGCTCATACTGGCGGTCTCTGCATGCAACAGCGTGCAGGCATCGGGCAACAGGCTTTCGATCAAGGCCGAGCCTGCCGGTTGCAGCGTCAGTACGATCTTGCGCCGATCTTCGGGGCTGCTGGTGCGCGTGATCAGGCCTTTCTCGCACAGCTGATCGGTGAGCCGGGTGATGTTGGCCGGCTTTTCGCTGGCGGCTTCGGCCACCTCGGTCGGAGTGATCGACTGCTCCGGTGTGCCATAGAGCATCATCAAGATCTCGTATTCCGGCGGACTGATGCCATAAGGCTTGAGCCGCACGCACCCGAGCGTATGCAGGCGCTTGTAGAGATGCTTGATCAGTCTCACCAATATTGCCGGCTCCCGTGGGAACGCCGGATAACGCACGCAGGTGTGGTCCACGCGACTTGCGGTCGGATCGAAACTACTCATATCACCCGTCGAGTACATTGCTGAATGGCCGGGCCATTCAATCACAACATGCGCGATGCGACACCTCAGCGCGCGAAGAGATGTACATATTCCGGTGCGACCGAAGGCAATAATGTGGAGGCAGCCACCTCTGCCATCTGCGTGCCATCCGAGTAGGGGCCGACTTGATAGGGCGGAAACACAAAGCGCACGGCAGTGATCTGCCCATTTGCATTCAACACGGGCACGAACTGCGCAAAGTTGTCCACCTGCGCGGCAGTGCCTTCGGCAATCATGCGATCGGCCGAAGCCACCTGCTCAGCCTGCTCTTCTACCGGCACGCGATCGGCCTGGACACGCTGGGTCGCTGCTGCATGCAATTGCGCTGCGACCTCCCGGCCGATCTTTTCCCAGGCTGCCGGATCCGGAATCAGCGCCTGCGCGGCCAATTGCTTGTGCTCCTTGACCAGCCAGACGAAGCGCGCCACCAGCGGCTCGCCATGCGCACCGCCGGTGTATCTGCTGCCGTCGGCGGAAATCACGATCAGATCCGGGGTCTGCAACACGGTTTCGAATGCCAGCGACAGCTCATACGGCGCGGGCGGCTTGTCGTTGCCCAGACCGGACACGGCCTGCATCAGTTCGGCACGTGCGTCCTGCGCATAGCCGCGAATGAGCGCAGTGAGTTCCGGATATGCATCCAGCCCGTGCGGATAGCTGATGCCCACCATATAGGCCGGTGCATGTTCGATCACATCTTCCAGCGGGCCGCTCTGTACCACGGTCGGCTCTGCAGGCGGCGCTGCCGCAGGCGCCGAATCGGCCGCAGGCGCGTTCGGCTCTGCCGTTGTCGGCGCGCGCTGCGTACACCCTGCCAACACGGCCAGCACCAGCAAGCCCTGCACTGCCTTCACTTCAAGCAACCGCCCCATTACCGCCCGCTCCCCTGTCTGAATCGTGTTACGAAAGGCCAATGCCGGTCAGGCCAGCAGATCCTGATACCGCGGATGTCGCCGCACATATGCATCGGCATAGCGACATGCCGGAACCACCTTCAAACCATGTTGCCGTGCGAATGCCAAAGCGTCCTCGACCAATGCCGCGGCAATTCCGCGTCCGCTGACGGCGTCCGGCACCTGCGTGTGGGTGATGGTCATGATCTCGCCTTCGCGCCGATAGGCCAGTTCGGCACGATGTCCATCGGTGTCCACGTTGAAACGCTGCCGGACCGGATCGTGTTCTACGTGCACTGTCGACGCCTCCGTCATGTTCTGCGCCTGCAAGAAGTGGCGTCAGTGTGACCAGCGCGATGCCGCGCCTGCGTGAAAGTGAATCGCTGCTGTGATCGGCCGCGCAGCTTGCGCAACGCGCCCTCAAGTTCTCCCGGGGGGGCGCCGATAGCTGACCTGAAGGCAATCGCGGCAACCGGTGTGCGGAAGCAGCGACGTCTTCGCCTTACCTACGAGGGAGCCACCGCATGAACAACGATTCGGCAGGACACAGCGCAGACAGCGACAGCTCGTTGCTGGAGGGCTTGTTCCAGTTCGCTCTCAAGGGCGACACCCACAATCCGGATTTCACGCAGCTCAACGATACGGTGTACGAGCGCCTGCAGCAGGCCTACGGCGTGGCATCCAGCGCCGACCAGGAACGCAACGCGGCTTGAGCTGGCGCATCGCTGCGCAGCGGTCTCATCCGCTGTGCAGTCGTTGCTCTCATCTGGCAAGTCTGTCGAGACCGTGCCATCGCGCGGGTCTGACCTGGCTCGGCCTCATCAGGCCCCGGATTTGATCCGCTCCCGCAACGGTCCAGTCCGTACACGCCAGCAGTCGTCGGGCGTGCCACTGCGCTAGCTGCAACCACGCTTTCGGCTTGCAGAAGGCATGCGCCGGCCGCGCACGAAAGTCCACGCCCACCTGCGACGGCGTCCAGCGCGCTGAGCCTGGGTGACCTAACCGCCGCCGGCCGCGCTCAGCCGAAGCGCGGATTGGACAGCTGCTCCAGAAACACCTGCCACACGCGCGGCTCCATGATCAGCATGAACATCACGCCGAACGCGGCGCCGGCCAGATGTGCGCTGTGGTTGATGCGATCGCCGCCGCGGCGGTCCATCCACAGGCTGTAGCCCACATAAAACACCGCATAGAGAATTGCCGGGGCGGGAATGAACAGCACCAGGATGATCGTCCACGGTTGCAGCAGGATGAAGGCAAACAGCACTGCCGACACCGCACCGGACGCGCCCAGGCTGAGGTAATTCGGATTCTTCTGGTTCTTCAGGTAGCTCGGCAGGATCGAGACCACCAGTGCGGCCAGATAGAACAACGGATAGGTCAGCACGCTGCCGGTGAGCTGGGCCATCACGTTCTCGATCACCCGTCCGAAGAAGAACAGCGTGATCATGTTGAAGATCAGGTGCCCCAGATCGGCATGGATGAAGCCATAGGTCACCAGGCGGTCGTATTGCTTGTGCTTGTCTACCGCCGGCGGCCACAGGATCAGCCGGTCGCTCAACTTGCGATTGTTGAACGCCATCCACGAGACGATGCCGGTGATGGCGATCAGGATCAGGGTAATCATGCAGACCTCAGGCAGTACGGTAATTGTCGACCATGCGATACCGGCGTGCGTACAAGCCGAAGGCAAGTGCCGCCAGGAACGCGAAGGCCGCGAAGAAGAACATCAAGAAGGCCGCTTCGCTGAGTCCAGTATCGGCGATATGCGCGGTTACCGTCGCATTGCGCACCGCCACGTTCGACAGCAGCACCCATAGATTGCCGACGGTGGTAGTGAGATACCAGAAACTCATCACCACGCCCTTCATCGACGGCGGCGCCTGGCTGTAGGCGAACTCGATGCCAGTGGCCGACACCAGCACCTCGCCGAAGGTGAGCAGTGCGTACGGCAGGATCTGCCAGGCGATGTGCATGGGCTCGCCACCATCCATGATCATCTGGATCGCGCCCACCGCAATCCAGGCCACGCCACTGAAGGCGATGCCGCTGGTCATGCGGCGCAACGGGGTGGGCTCCCAGCCGCCACGGCGTAGCAGCGGGTACAGCACCAGGTTGTTGAAGGGGATCAGCAGCATCACCAGCAGCGGATTGAGCGCCTGCATCTGCGAGGCGGTGAACCAGGCCGGCATGGTCATCTCGCGCCCCTGCAGCACCCAGGTCGAGGCCTTCTGGTCGAACAACGAAAAGAACGGCATCACCAGCGCGAAGATCACCAACACCCGCAACAGCGCACGCACGCCTTCCACCGCAACATCCGGATGGGTGCCACGCGCGCGTTCCAGCTGCCACCAGGTCCCGCCGCCGATCCCGGCCAGCAACAGCACCAGCGCAATGCACAGGCACACGACGATGCCCAATGGCTCGATTAGCGCGAAGCCAGCCAGCGCCAGCAGCACCGAGACGACCGCCAGCAGCAGGCCCGGGCGCCCCTGCCCCGGCGCGTGCGTCAGTAACGCGGTGCGCACCACCGCAGCGAACCCATGTGGGTCCTTCGGCGGCAGCGGCACCAGCACATAGCGCTTGCGCCCCAGCCAGAACACCAGCGTGGCCACGAACATCAGGATGCCGGGAATGCCGAATGCCCAGGCCGGGCTCAGATTCTTCAGCGCCAGCGGAATCAGCAGCGAGGCGAACAGCGAGCCGAAATTGATGATCCAGTAGAAAGCGTCGAACACCACCTTGGCCAGGTGCTTGTTGGACTGGTCGAACTGGTCGCCCATGAACGACGCCACCAGCGGCTTGATGCCGCCTGCGCCCAGCGCGATCAGGCCCAGACCGAGAAAAAACCCGTCGCGGCTGCCTTCAAACAGCGCAAGGCAGGCGTGGCCGGCGCAATACACCAGGCTGAACCACAAAATGGTGTTGTACTTGCCGGAGAAGCGGTCGGCCAGCCAACCGCCCAGCAACGGGAAGAAATACACCCCGATCATGAAACTGTGCAGGATGTGCTTGGCCTCGGCCTCGCGTCCCGGCCCGCTGATTTCCTGCAGCAACAGCGAGGTGATCAGGAACTGCACCAGGATGTTGCGCATGCCGTAGAAGCTGAAACGCTCGCAGGCCTCGTTGCCGATGATGAAAGGAATCTGGAGCGGCAGCCGCGCGCCGGCAGATGCGCCTGGCGAGATGGAGGTGGTCAAAGGCAGTCCGGTCATGCTGAAAACAGGCCCTATCGTACCGGCGCCCACCCGCCGGCCGCCATCGCCCGCCCGGGAGTGCCGGACGCGGGCACCGAGCGGATGCGCCTGGCGGACCTCACTTCGGCATGATCGATGACCTACAGGCCGGCCGGAAACGACATTGCTCCAAGCGTTGCACAGCCTCCGCGTCGTTTGCGCCTACCTCGAATGTCGCTCAGCTGGCCAACGAAAACCGGCCCCGCGTCCCAGGTGAAACCCACGCACATGGCACCGATCACAGCAGGATCATGACGCAGTGCAGATTGGCCTTGCACGCTGGCTCGGCTACATTGCAAACGTTTTCCTGGAACACTGGACCGCTGGATGCCCCGCTTCACTCGCCTGGCCCTGAGCCTGTTGCTGCTGACTTCCGCCCCCGCCGCGCTGGCTGCCGCGCCGCTGACCACTCAGGCAGAGCGCAGCGGTTTTATCCAGACCGGCCGCTACGACGAAGTCATTGCATTGTGCGATGCGTTTGCGCAGCGCTACCCGCAGGCCGTGCGTTGCATCCAGTTCGGCACTACGCCCGAGGGCAGGCCGATGAAGGCCCTGATCGCCTCCACCAGTGGCGCGCTCGACCCGCAATCGGCCGCGCAACGCAAGTTGCCGGTGGTCTTGGTCCAGGGCGGCATCCATGCCGGCGAGATCGATGGCAAGGATGCGGGCTTTCTCGCTCTGCGCGAGTTGCTCGACGGCAAGGCCGGCAACGGCGTGCTCGACAAGCTGGTGTGGGTGTTCGTACCGGTATTCAACGTCGACGGACATGAGCGCTTCGGTGCCTGGAACCGCCCCAACCAGCGCGGCCCCGAACAGATGGGCTGGCGCACCACCGCGCAGAACCTCAATCTCAACCGCGACTACGTCAAAGCGGACGCGCCGGAAATGCAGGCCATGCTGCAACTGGTGCAGCAGTGGGACCCGCTGATGGTCGTAGACCTGCACGTCACCGACGGCGCCAAGTTCGAGCACGATGTGTCAGTGCAGGTGGAACCGGTGCATGCCGGCGATACGACCTTGCAGCGCGATGGCACCCGCTGGCGCGACGCAGTGCTTGCCGACCTGAAAAAACAGGGCTCGCTGCCGCTGCCCTACTACCCGTCCTTCGTGCACGAAGACGACCCCAGTTCCGGCTTCGCCGATGATGTGTCGCCGCCGCGCTTTTCGCACGGCTATTTCCTGCTACGCAACCGCTTCGGCATGTTGGTGGAAACGCATTCGTGGAAGGATTACCCCACGCGTGTGCGGATCACCCGCAATGCCATCGTTTCGGTGCTGCAGCAGGCCGCACGCCATGGCAGCCAGTGGCGCGCCGATGCATTGGCTGCCGATCAGCGCGCCACACGTTTGGCCGGCACGACCGAACCGTTGAGCTTCGCTGCGGGCCCAGACGCACGCACCGTCGCGTTTCGTGGCTACGCGTATACGCGCACACCGTCGCCGATTTCCGGCGCGCTGATGACGCGCTACGACGAGAGCAAGCCGCAAGTCTGGAAGGTGCCGCTGCGCGATCAGATCAAACCCGATGCGGTGGTGGATGCGCCACGCGGCGGCTACCTGGTCCCGGCTGCGCAAGCCGCCTTGGTCGGCGGAAAACTGCGCCTGCATGGCATTCAATTCACGACCATCGGCAATGCGGCGGAGCGGCCGGTGCAAACCTTCCGCGCCGACGCGGTCAAGTTCTCGGCACGCTCCAACGAAAGCCATCAGACAGTCGAACTCAGCGGGCAATGGCGCAATGAAACCCGCAGCGTGCCGGCCGGCTCCTTGTTCGTGCCGATCGCCCAACCCAAGGCGCGTCTGGTGATGGCGATCCTGGAACCGCAGGCGCCGGATTCGCTGCTGCAGTGGGGCTTTTTCAATACCGCGTTCGAGCGCAAGGAATACATGGAAGCCTACGTCGCCGAAGAGGTAGCGCGCGACATGCTTGGGCGCGATGCCGCGTTGAGGGCGCAGTTCGAACAGCGCATCGCCAGCGATCCGGACTTTTCCAACAACCCGCAGGCGCGGCTGGAATTCTTCGCCAAGCGCCACGCATCGTGGGATGAGCGCTACCAGCTCTACCCGGTACTCCGCACCGCGCAGACCGACTTCTAGCCGTCCGCCGATTCTGCACGCGTCGCGCGGAATGCTCGCGCCCTCCCGATTGTGGGCATTTTGGTGCCCCTCTTTATGTCTTGAACCAGCACTACAAGGAAATCCCGTGCCACAGCTCGATATGAAACCGTTTACAGCCCATCAGAATCGTCCGCGCCCCTTGGTTCTGGCGGTCGTGATGGGCCTTGGCGTCGCCTTCGCCGCACCGCTGGCAGTCGCGCAGGGCGCGCCATCTTCGCAGCCGTGGATGGACACCGCACTGACCCCGGACCAGCGCGCCGACCGCCTGCTGGCGCAGATGAGCGAGGATGAAAAATTCCAGATGCTGCGCAGCTATTTCGGCCTGGGCACCGACAAGATTCCCAAGCCCGAAGGCGCGCTCGGTTCGGCCGGCTACGTTCCCGGTATCCCGCGTCTGGGCATTCCCGCCCAGCAACTGGCCGATGCCGGCGTGGGCGTGACCAACCCCGGCGGCATCCGCAAGGGCGATTATGCCACCGCGATGCCGTCGGGACCGTCGACCGCATCGAGCTGGAATCGGCAACTGGCGTATACCGGCGGCAAGACCATGGGCCGCGAATCCTGGCAGCAGGGCTTCAACGTGTTGCTCGCCGGCAGCGTCAATCTGCAGCGCGACCCGCGTAATGGGCGCAATTTCGAATACGCGGGTGAAGATCCGTTGCTGGCCGGCACCATGGTCGGCGAATCGATTCGCGGCGTGCAAAGCGAACATGTGCTTTCCACGATGAAGCACTTCGCACTCAACGACATGGAAACGCGGCGCAACTTTCATAGCGCGCAGATCGGCGAGCAGGCGATGCACGAATCGGACCTGCTGGCCTTCGAGATTGCGCTGAAGATCGGCGACCCGGCCTCGGTGATGTGTTCGTACAACAAGATCAACGGTATCTACGGTTGCGAGCACGATTACCTGCTCAACCAGGTGCTCAAGCAGGAATGGAAATACCCCGGTTACGTGATGTCCGATTGGGGCGGCGTGCATAGCGGATCCAAGGCGGCGTTGGCCGGGCTGGATCAACAATCGGCCGGCGAAGTGTTCGACGCGGCAGTGTTTTTCGATGCGCCGTTACGCATGGCGGTGTCTGCCGGCGTGGTGCCGCGCGCGCGTTTCGACGACATGGTCAAGCGCGTGCTGCGCAGCCTGTTCGCGCACGGCGCCTTCGATCATCCTACCCAGCGTCAACCCATCGATGGCAAGGCCGGTCTTCTGGCTGCGCAGCGCGTGGCCGAAGAAGGCAGCGTGTTGCTGCGTAACGAACAGGCCGCGTTGCCGCTGTCCAAGGACGTGCGCCGCATCGCGGTGATCGGCGGCTACGCCGACAAGGGCGTGATGTCCGGCGGCGGCTCTTCGCGCGTGGACTACACCATCAACGGCGGCAACGCGGTACCGGGCATCACGCCGACCACCTGGCCCGGCCCGGTGATCATCCATCCGTCCTCGCCGCTGCAGGCACTGCGTGCGGCACTGCCGAACGTGCAGATCGATTACCTGGACGGCACCGACCGCGCCGCGGCCGCACGCGCCGCCAAGGCGGCCGATGTGGCGATCGTGTTCGCCACCCAGTGGGCCGCCGAATCGGTGGATCTGCCGGACATGCGCTTGCCCGACAACCAGGACGCGTTGATCGAGACCGTGGCCAAGGCCAACCCGAAGACCACCGTGGTGCTGGAAACCAATGGACCGGTGCGCATGCCGTGGGCCGAACGCGTGCCGGCGGTGTTGCAGGCGTGGTATCCGGGCATCGGCGGCGGCGAGGCGATCGCCAACCTGCTGACCGGCGCGGTGAATCCTTCCGGCCACCTGCCGGTGACCTGGCCGGTGGACGAGTCGCAGCTGCCGCGCCCGTCGATTCCGGGGCTGGGCTTCAAGCCGGCCAAACCGGGCGAAGACAGCATCGACTACGCCATCGAAGGCGCCAATGTCGGTTACAAGTGGTTCGCCGCGCGCAAGCTGACACCACGCTACCCGTTCGGCCATGGCCTGTCGTACACGCAGTTCCGCATGGGCGGGCTGCAGGTGGAGGCACGCGGCAGCCAGCTCACCGCCAGCTTCGAGGTGGAGAATACCGGCCCGCGCGAAGGCGCCGCCGTGCCGCAGCTCTACGTCGCCCTGCCCGACGGCCACGCCACCCCGCTGCGGCTGATCGGCTGGCAAAAGCTCACGCTAAAGCCTGGCGAAAAACGCAGCGTGCAGGTCGTCGCAGAACCCAAGACCTTGGCCGATTTCGATGCCAAGGCACGTCGCTGGACGATCGCCGCGGGCACTTACCGCGTGCAACTGGCGCGTTCGACGAGCGAGCCGGTGCAAACTGCGGAGGTCACGCTGCAGGCGGCACAGTTGCCGTGAGCGCACGTGGTGCAGGCACCGATGCATGCGTGCGCCACCATCGCACTGGTTCGTTGCCGTGCCGCGTATGGGGAGACGAAAAAAATGTGCCGCGTGCGTTGACAGTCTTGCGCGCAGCTTGCACAATTCGCCCCCTGAGTCGCCCAGGTGGCGGAATTGGTAGACGCACTAGCTTCAGGTGCTAGCGGGGGCAACTTCGTGGAGGTTCGAGTCCTCTCCTGGGCACCACGACTCACGGTAGATCGTAAAAACCTCGCTTCGGCGGGGTTTTTTCGTTTAGGCATTCGGGTTGCGACATCCGCATTTGCCAGCGTCTGCGGCAGGCCATGCGTCGCATCGACCGGCTCGACGCTGCGGCAATCGGCCAAGCTCGTCAAATCCGTCACAACGAAAACCCCGCATTCGAGCGGGGTTTTCGTTGTTCAACCCTCAACGTCGCTCAATGCCCCCCGGCCGCCGCCGCACTCCCGGCCCCGGCACCGAACGGCGGTTTTGCCAACCACAGGAAGAAGATGATCGCCAGGAAGGTCCATCCAAGCAGATAGAAGATGTCGTTGAAACCCATCTGCGAAGCCTGGTGGTTGATCATGTTATTGAGCGATGCCGCGCCGCGTTGCAGGTCGCCCTGCCCCATCGCAGTGACCTGCTCCTGCATGCCGGGCGTGTACACCGAAATGTGCTCGGTGATGTGCGCGTGGTGTACCTGGGTACGGCGTGCCCACAGATACGTGGTCAACGATGCGGCGAAGCTACCGCCCAACGTGCGCAGGAAGGTGGCCAGGCCGGAGCCGGCCGCAATCTCGCGACCGTCCAGATCCGACAACAGGATCTGCAACACCGGCATGAAGAACAATGCCACGCCCACACCCATCACCAACTGGATCGTGGCCACATGGCCGAAGTCCACCTGCAGGTTGAAATTGGAGCGGAAGAAGCTGGTGAAGGACATGAAGATAAAGGCGATGGTGGCCAGCATGCGCAGGTCGAAGCGCAGCGCGTATTTGCCGACGAATGGCGTCATCAGCACCGGCAGGATGCCGATCGGCGCGGTGGCCAGGCCGGCCCAGATCGCGGTGTACCCCATATCGCGTTGCAGCCATTGCGGGATCAGCAGGCTCACGCTGAAGAACGCGGCATATGCGACCACCATTGCCAGCGTGCCAGCGCGGAAATTGCGATGCCGGAACAGCTTGAGATCGACGATGGGATCCTTGTCGGTCAACTCCCAGATTACGAACACCACCAACGCTACTGCCGCAATGCAGGCCAACACCACGATCTTGTCCGAAGAGAACCAGTCTTCGTCATTGCCCAGATCCAGCACCAGCTGCAGGGCGCCCACGCCGACCACCAGCAGGATCAGGCCGATGTAATCCATGCGCGGCTTTTCGAGCTGTTCGGGGCGATGCCGCAACTGCGAACCCACGATACTGCTGGCGATGATGCCCAGCGGCACGTTGATCAGGAAGATCCATTCCCAGCTGTAGTTGTCGGTGATCCAGCCGCCGAGAATCGGCCCGGCGATCGGGGCCACCACGGTAATCATCGCCAGCAACGCCAGCGCCTGCCCGCGTTTTTCGCGCGGATAGATCGACACCAGCAGACTCTGGGTGATGGGATACATCGGCCCGGCAACAAAGCCCTGCAACGCGCGCGCCACCACCAGCATCCCCATGCTCTGCGCCAGACCGCACAGCAGCGAGGCAATGGTGAACGCCAGCGTGGACCACACGAACAACCTGGTTTCGCCAAACCGGCGACTCAACCAGCCGGTCAGCGGCAACGCAATGGCGGTGCTGACGGCGAACGAGGTGATCACCCAGGTGGCCTGCTGCGAACTGGCGCCGAGGTTGCCGGCGATGGTCGGCAGCGAGACGTTGGCGATGGTGGTGTCCAGCACCTGCATGAACGAGGCCATGGCCAGGCCCACGGTGCACAACGCCACGCTGGCCGGGCGAAAACCGGCCGCTGGCGCCGGTGCCGCCGGGCCGCCGGACGCGGTGGGAGCTTGCGAAGACATGGTGGCTTAGCCCGCCTTGCTGGCAGCCTGCGACGGCAGGTTGTCCTGGATGATGCGTTGGATGTCGGCGTCGGCAGCCTTGAGCTGCTGCGCATACACGTCGGTGGCGAACACCGCGCCGTTGGCGACCTTGGTCGGCAGCACACTGCCCTGCTGATCGTGCAGGTTTACATCCACCTTCATCGACAGACCAATCCGCAGCGGATTGCTGGCAAGCTGCTTGGAATCCACCGCAATGCGCACCGGCACGCGCTGCACGATCTTGATCCAGTTACCGCTGGCGTTTTGCGCCGGCAATAGAGAGAACGCGCTGCCGGTGCCCAGGCCCAGGCTCTGGATACGGCCGGTGTAGCTTACGCCGCCGCCGTACAGATCAGAATGCAGTTCCACTTCCTGGCCCAGGCGCATGTGCTTGAGCTGGGTTTCCTTGAAATTGGCTTCCACCCACACCTGCTCCAGCGGCACCACCGCCATCAACACGCTGCCCGGCTGCACGCGCTGACCCACCTGGGCCGAGCGCCGTGCGACATAGCCGGACACCGGCGCCACCACGCCGGTGCGCGCATGATTCAAATACGCCTGACGCAGCTGTGCGGCGGCGGTCTGCACGTCCGGCTGGTTGGCCACCGCGCTGTCGTCCACCAACGCACGGTTACGCTCCAGGCTCTCGCGCGAGCCGCTCACGGCCGCTTCGGCGGCGGCCAGTTCGTCGCGGGCATGGGCCAGTTCTTCGTTGGAGATCGCGCCGGTGGCGGCCAGATCCTTACGCCGCGCGAAGTCCGAGCGCGCGCTGCGCAACGTGACTTCGCGTGCGGACAATTCGGCTTGCGCACCTTCCACGGTGCGATACAGACCGCGCACCTGACGCACGGTCTTGGCCAGGTTGGCTTCGGCCTGCTGCAAGGCCACCTCGGTGTCGGCCGGATCCAGCTGCACCAGCAACTGGCCGCGCTCCACGCGCATGCCGTCTTCGGCGCCGATGCTGACCACGGTACCGCCCACCATCGGGGTGATCTGCACCTGGTTGCCCTGCACATACGCATCGTCGGTGTCTTCGTGCCAACGGCCGACCAGGAAGTACCACACCACCAGGCCGATGATCGCCAGGATCGCCACAATGGCCACGATGCGCAGCGCAGCACGGCGCTTGCTGGGCGCGGCCGGTGCGGGTTGAGGAGAAGTTGAAGTCGTCTGGCTCATCGTCGATGTCTCAGGAATTCGGTTGTGCGGAAGTGGGCGCGGTGCGTGCGGTATCGCGTGCGGGCTCCGGCGTGAATCCGCCGCCCAGCGCACGCTGCAACCTCACCGAGGCCAGAAGTTGTTGCGACTGCAGCCCGGCCATGCGTTGGCGTGCGACGAGCAACTGCTCCTGCACGCTGAGCACGTCCAGATAGCTGCCGATGCCGGCGCGGTAGCGCTGCTGCGCCAGATCGAAAGCGGCCGTGGCTGTCTGCACGGCGTCGTTCTGCGCCTGCGCGCGTAGCTCCAGCGAACGCACGGCGGTGACCTGGTCGGCCACCTCGCGCAGCGCGGAGATCACTTTCTGGTTGTAGTCGGCCACGGCCAGGTCGTATTGCGCATCGCTGCCGGCCAGATTGGCGCGCAGCTTGCCGCCGTCGAAGATCGGCAGGCTCAACGCCGGCGCGACCAGTCCGAACACCGAGCCGCTTTCCAGCAACTTGCCGACATCCGGGTTGATCACACCGCCCAGCGTGGTGAGGTTGAGGCTGGGATAGAAGCGGGTCTTGGCGACTGCGATGTCCTTGTCGGCCGCCTCCACGCGCCAGCGTGCCGCCACCACGTCGGGGCGACGGCCCAGCAGATCGGCCGGCAGCATGCTCGGCAACTGCGTGGCGATGCCCGCACCGAATACAGGCCGGGCAATGCCCAAACCGCGATCCGGGCCCTGCCCGACCAAGGCGGCCAGCGCGGTGCGGGCTTCGTCGATCTGCTGCTGCGCCGATTGCAACTGCTGCTGCGCAGCCGGTACGCGCGCTTGCGCCTGACGCACCTGCAACTCGCTGTCGATGCCGGCGCTGCGGCGTTGCCGGGTCAGCTCCAGGGTCTTCTGCGCACGGCTCAATTCGTCGTTGGCCAGGTCGTGCAGGCTCCACGCGTACGCAAGCTGCGCATAGCCTTCGGCAATCGCCGACGACAGGTTCAATCGTGCCGCCTGCGCATCCACTTCGGCCGCATGCGCCTGGTCGACTGCCGCTTCCCACGCGCTGCGCTTGCCGCCCCACAGATCGACGCCGTAGCGGAAATCCAGCACGACCTGCGCGCTGCCGCCATAGCTGCCGCCGAGCTCTTCGCCGACCATGGATTCAGGTAGCTGCAGGCCGGTGTAGCCACCGGACACCGAGAGGCTGGGGCCGCGCTCGGCCTGCGCACTGCCGATACGTGCCTGCGCCTGGTGTAGGCGCGCATCGGCCGCCGCGAGGCTGGGGCTGTGCTGCAGGCCTTCGGCGATCAGCGCGTCCAGCTGCGCATCGCCCAGCGCGCGCCACCAATCGCTGGCCGGCCATGCGGCCGGACTCAGCGTGGTTTGCTGCGCCAGGGTGCGCTCTGCATGCAGCGTGCTCGGATCCAGCACGGTGCCTTGCGGATTCAGGCCACGGCTGCTGGCGCAGGCGGCCAACGCCAGTGCCAGGGCGGTGATGACGAGCGGCTGTGCCAGGCGCATCGAGCGCGGGCGCAGCATCTGGGTCGAAGAACTAGCAACGTTCATGAGTTGAGTGCATCGCGGACACGGATAAGGAGTGAGGTGAGAAGTTCGCGCTCGACCGCGGACAGGTCGCGCAGGCCGTGCTCGATGGCGCGTTCGCCGCGCAGGCGCAGCCGCTCCCATAGCGCCACGCCCTGCTCGGTCATGACGATCTGCAGCGCGCGCCGGTCTTGCGCATGCGGCTCGCGCCGCACTGCGCCCAGCGCTTCAAGCTTGTCGAGCAGGCGGGTCACCGCGCTCGGGGTCTGGTCCAGAGCCAGCGCCAGCTCATTGGCCGTGCACGGCGAGCGCACCGCCAAAATCTTCAGGCCCACGTAGTGGCTGAAGCCGAAATCGGGCAGTTCGCCCTTCATCTCGGCATCGAGCTGGCGCATCAGCGCATCGCGCACCTGGCGCAGCAACAGGCCGAACGACGGTGTGGCGGAAGACGAAACATTCATGCGGCACATTTTGTTCCGAAAAATATATTTGTCAACGCAATTATTCCACAGGGGATTAAACCGCCCGCAAGGATCGCCACCTTACGCGGCGCGTGCGCTGGCTCGGTAATACAATTGGGCCAATGAGTATCGAAAACCCGCCAACCCAGATCGACGCCTTGCCGCCAGGCGTACGCGCCAGCTTCGAAAAGACCGATGGGCCGGTGCTGATCGCCTTCCTGGCAGAGCTGCGCGAGGTATGGGCGCCGGAAACTGCCTGGCACGCGCATGTCCGCGGTCAGCTGATGTACGTGGAGCACGGCGTGCTCACCGTGCACACCGAACAAGGCGCCTTGTCGCTGCCGCCGGGCTGCGCAGGCTGGATGCCGCCCGGGCAGCAGCACACCGTGGAACTGGCCGGGCCGATGCGCGGCTGGGGCGTGGTTGTGCGGCCGGATGCCTGCGCCGCCCTGCCTGCGCAGGGCGGCGTGATCCGCCTGACCGGGCTGGCCCGCGAGGCCATCATGCGGGCCGCCAGCTGGCCGCTGGATCAGCCGCTGGATGCCACCCAGCAACGCCTGGCTGCGGTACTGCTGGACGAGCTATGCCAGGTGCAGATCGACCACCTGCACCTGCCGATGCCCGCCGACCGCCGGCTGCTGCGGATCGCCCGCCAGTTGCTCGACACGCCCGCCGACCCACGCCCGCTCGACGCCTGGGCCGACTGGGGCGGCTTGTCGCCGCGCAGCCTGAGCCGGCATTTCCGCGACGAGACCGGCCTGAGTTTTGCGCAGTGGCGGCAGCAGGCCCGGCTGACCGAAGGCCTGCGGCGGCTGAGCCAGGGCCATGCGGTGGCGCAGGTGGCCGACCAGCTTGGCTACAGCAGCCCCAGCGCCTTCGTCAGCGTGTTCCATCGCCATTTCGGCGCCCCGCCAACCCGTTATCTGGCCGGCTCCCATGCACGCGGCTTGGCATCCCCCGCCGCATCCGGATAATCGGCGCTCTTCGAGCCCGTACCCCGGTGCGGGTTCCTCTTCACGCAGGACCTGGCTTTACATGACCGATCTGACCCGCCCCACCTTCCACGGCTTCGAACAACTACCGCTGCGCGAGTACGCAGAACGCGCCTATCTCGACTACTCGATGTACGTGGTGCTCGACCGCGCCCTGCCGTTCCTGGGCGACGGCCTGAAGCCGGTGCAGCGGCGCATCGTCTACGCAATGAGCGAGCTGGGCCTGAATGCCGCCGCCAAGCCGAAGAAATCCGCGCGTACCGTGGGCGATGTGATCGGTAAGTACCACCCGCATGGCGACAGCGCCTGCTATGAAGCGCTGGTGCTGATGGCGCAGCCGTTCTCGTACCGTTACCCGCTGATCGAAGGCCAGGGCAACTTCGGCTCCACCGACGACCCCAAGTCGTTCGCAGCGATGCGCTATACCGAGTCCAAGCTGACCCCGATCGCCGAAGTGCTGCTGGGCGAGCTTGGCCAGGGCACCACCGATTGGGCGCCCAACTTCGACGGCACCCTGGAAGAACCCACCTGGTTGCCGGCACGCCTGCCGCACCTGCTGCTCAACGGCACCACCGGCATTGCCGTGGGCATGGCCACCGACGTGCCGCCGCACAATCTCAACGAGATCGTCAGTGCATTGCTGCGGCTGCTCGATGATCCCGATGCCAGCGTCGCCGACCTGTGCGAGCACGTGCTGGGCCCGGATTACCCGACCACCGCCGAGATCATCACTCCGGCTGCGGACCTGCGGAACATCTACGAAACCGGTCACGGCAGCGTGCGCGCGCGCGCCACCTACAAGAAAGAGCACGCCAACATCTTCATCGATGCGCTGCCCTACCAGGTCTCCCCGTCCAAGGTGATCGAGCAGATCGCCCAGCAGATGCGCGCCAAGAAGTTGCCGTGGCTGGAAGACATCCGCGACGAGTCCGACCACACCAGCCCGGTGCGGGTAGTGCTGGTGCCGCGCTCCAATCGCGTCGATGCCGAACAGCTGATGGGCCACCTGTTCGTCACCACCGATCTGGAACGCAGCTACCGCGTCAACCTCAACGTGATCGGCCTGGATGGCCGCCCGCAGGTCAAGAACCTCAAGCACCTGCTGAGCGAATGGCTGAGCTTCCGCAGCGATACGGTGACCCGCCGCCTCAACCATCGCCTGCAGAAGGTCGAGCGTCGCCTGCACCTGTTGGAAGGCTTGTTGATCGCCTTCCTCAACCTGGACGAAGTGATCCGCATCGTCCGCAGCGAAGACGAACCCAAGCCGGTGCTGATCTCGCGCTTCGCGCTGAGCGAAGAACAGGCCGAATACATCCTGGAAACCAAGCTGCGCCAACTGGCGCGCCTGGAAGAAATGAAGATCCGCGGCGAACAGGAAGCGCTCGCCGAGGAGCGCGCGCAGATCATGGCGATCCTGGAGAGCAAGACCAAGCTGAAGAAGCTGATCAAGGACGAACTGACTGCCGACGCCAAGAAGTTCGGCGATGCGCGTCGTTCGCCGCTGGTGCAACGGGGCGCCGCACAGGCCATCGACGAAACCGAAATGGTGGCCAGCGAACCGATGACCGTGGTGCTGTCGCAAAAGGGCTGGGTCCGCGCGGCCAAGGGGCACGAGGTCGATCCGGCCGGCATGTCCTACCGCGATGGCGATGGCCTGCTGGCGGCGGTGCGCAGCCGCAGCACGCACCAGGTGGCGTTCCTGGATTCGGACGGCCGCGCCTATTCCACCGCCGTGCACACCCTGCCCTCGGCGCGTGGCAATGGCGAACCGTTGACCGGACGGTTCTCGCCGGCGTCTGGCGCGGCGTTCCAGGTCATGGCCAGTGCCGACAACGCCACCCGCTTCGTGCTGGCGTCCTCGCATGGCTACGGCTTCGTTACCCGTTTCGAAAACCTGACCGGCCGCAACAAGGCCGGCAAGGCGATGCTCAACCTGACCACCGGCTCGCATGTGCTGACGCCGGCCCAGGTGAGCAACCCGCAAACCGATCGCATCGTCGCCGTGACCAGCGCCGGCAATCTGCTGGCGGTGCCGGCCACCGACGTGCCCGAGCTGGACAAGGGCAAAGGCAACAAGATCATCGAGATCCCCAAGGCCAAGCTCGGCACCGAACGTGTGGTGGCCGTGGTGGCGGTCGCACCGGGCAACACCCTGCTGGTGCGCAGCGGCGCTCGTACCATGAGCCTGTCGTTCAAGGACCTGGACACGTATGTGGGTGCGCGGGCGAGCCGTGGATCGTTGTTGCCGCGTGGGTGGCAAAAGGTGGACGGCCTGGAGGTGCAGTAACGGTTGTTCACCCATGCGGCGCGCGGCGGCGCGGCTGGGATTGCGGTCGCCTCAGGCTGCTGGGGCGCGGCAAAAGGTGGACGGCCTGGAGGTGCAGTAACGGTTGTTCACCCATGCGGCGCGCGGCGGCGCGGCTGGGATTGCGGTCGTCTCAGGCTGCTGGGGCGCGGCAAAAGGTGGACGGCTTGGAGGTGCAGCAAACGGCAATTCACTCGTCCGGCGCGCGGCGGCGCGGCTGGCACTGCGGTCGCCTCAGGCTGCTGGGGCGCGGCAAAAGGTGGACGGCTTGGAGGTGCAGTAACGGTTGTTCACCCATGCGGCGCGCGGCGGCGCGGCTGGGATTGCGGTCGCCTCAGGCTGCTGGGGCGCGGCAAAAGGTGGACGGCCTGGAGGTGCAGTAACGGTTGTTCACCCTTGCGGCGCGCGGCGGCGCGGCTGGCACTGCGGTCGCCTCAGGCTGCTGAGGCGCGGCAAAAGGTGGACGGCTTGGAGGTGCAGCAAACGGCAATTCACTCGTCCGGCGCGCGGCGGCGCGGCTGGCACTGCGGTCGCCTCAGGCTGCTGGGGCGCGGCAAAAGGTGGACGGCTTGGAGGTGCAGTAACGGTTGTTCACCCATGCGGCGCGCAGCGGCGCGGCTGGGATTGCGGTCGCCTCAGGCTGCTGGGGCGCCGTCATCGAGCCAGGAGGCTATGTGCAATATTCGGATAACCACGAAGCGAAATCAGGTGATCTGATCCAGATCGACACGCTGTATCGTGGCAAGGTCATCGCGTGCATGGACACAGCCGATTACCTTCCGGGACAGGAAAGCTGGGGATACCTTGGCGAGGGCATCATGGTCGATATGGATTTCTGCGGCCTTGTCCACTACACGCAAGAGTCTGCACTTGCCGAGGAACTCGTTCTTCTTCAACGCGGCACGTCTCCGCTGCAGGGCAGTTGAACCTCTACTGCTCCTGTGCAACGCGACCAGGCGTCCGAACACCTGGGGCGTTCCAGGCAATAAAATTGCTGATGCACTGGCATCAAGTATTCGCTCATTCCAGGCACAACGATGCCATCGCAACGGCCTGCCAACGCTGCGCACCGCTTCAGAACGCACCACGCCCCACTCTCACATGACCACAGTGGAGACAGCCACTGGCAAGGCAACGCATGGACACGAACTTCTGGTTGGAACGTTGGCAGCTGGGACACACCGGCTTTCATCAGCAAGAGGTGTTGCCGCTGCTGCAAAAGCACTGGCACGCGCTTGATTTGCCGAAGGAATCGCGCGTGCTGGTGCCCCTGTGCGGCAAGACGCTGGACATGCACTGGCTGGCGTCGCAAGGCCATCGCGTGCTTGGCGTGGAACTGTCGCCGCTGGCGGTGACGCAATTCTTCGATGAGGCAGGCCTTCAACCGCAACGTCACACCAGCGCTGCTGGCGAGCATTTCATCGCCGGCCCGATCGAGATCATCTGCGGCGATGCATTCGCGCTGGACGCCAGCGTGCTGGCCGACTGCACGGCCGTCTACGACCGTGCAGCACTGGTCGCGCTACCGGCCGAACTGCGCCAGCGTTACCTGCAAACGGTCTATGTGCAGTTGCCCACACACTGCCGCGGCCTGCTGATCACCCTGGAATATCCGCAGGCAGAAAAGGCCGGCCCGCCATTCTCGGTGGACGCAACGCACGTGCATGCACTTTTCGATGCTGCCTGGCAGGTAGACCAGTTGGAACGGCGCGACATCCTCGATCAGGAACCACGCTTCCGCGATGAAGGTGTCACTGGGTTGTCGACTGCCGTCTATCGCCTGCAACGCCGCTGAAACGGCCGTCGGATGTTGCACGCCCATCACGTCGCAATTGCATGGCTTGCATGCGGCGAGCGCCGCCGGCTGATCAGGCCAGCGCGGCATTGCCCCATGCGGCAGGCCTGCAACAAAGCACGTCAAAACCTACTCCTGCAGCCGGCTGCGGGAGTGGCAGGCAGGTCGCACAGACCATCGTCGGGAATGGCCAGGCACGCGTACTTCATGCCGAGCCGGTTCACGCTGCGTCAGCCCGCCAGTCAGCCAGTCGACTGGGCAGCGTCGTTGCCGGCTCAACCGGCGACGTGGCCCTTATCGATCTTCGAGGTCTGGTACAGCTCCAGCCCGATGCGCTTGATCAGGCCAAGCTGCTGCTCCAGCCACCATGCATGATCTTCTTCGGTGTCCTGCAGCTGCTTGAGCAGCACGTCGCGGCTGACATAGTCGCCATGTTCTTCGCACAGCTTCATGCCGGCAGCGAGCGCAGCGCGCACTTCGTACTCGACCACCAGGTCGCGCTCCAGCATTTCGACCACCGTCTTGCCGGGGGTGAATTCGGCCGGGCGCATGTCCGGGTCGCCTTCCAGGAACAGGATGCGCCGCAGCAGCGCGTCGGCGTGCTCGGTTTCCTCTTCCATCTCATGGTTGATGCGCTCGTACAGCGCCATCAGGCCCTGATCCTCGTACCGGCGCGAATGCAGGAAATATTGATCGCGTGCCGCCAATTCGCCGCGCAGCAGCTGCTTGAGGTAATCGACGACTTCGGGATGGCCTTTCATGGTGTGCTCCAGCGACGCAATGCGCGCATGGTGCCCTAAGCGGACAGGCAATGATCTAATCGGAATCACTTTCAGTTGCGCTTGCGGCCAGACCCGCCACGGTCATGTCCGCCGGCCACACTTTCACCGGGCTCCAAGGAACCGACAATGCGTCAATGGCTGGGCAGGCTGCTGCTGGGAATCGGGTTGCTGGTCCTGGCGGCCAGCCTGGGACTGTATCTGTTGATGCGCGGCAGCTTGCCGCAGTTGGATGGCGACAGCGCGCTCAGCGGCCTGGCTGCGTCGGTCAGCGTGCAGCGCGACCGGCTGGGCGTGGTCACCATCGATGCAGCAAACCAGCTCGATGCGATGCGTGCGCTCGGCTACGTGCATGCGCAGGAACGCTATTTCGAGATGGATCTGATGCGCCGCGCACCGGCCGGCGAGTTGTCCGAGCTGTTTGGCGCAAAGGCCGTGGACCTGGACAAGCGCAACCGCGTGCATCGCCTGCGCGCGCGCGTGCAGGCCAGCCTGGATATCGCCACCGGCAGCCAGCGCACCGCATTGCAAGCGTATACCGATGGCGTCAATGCAGGACTGGCAGCACTGCGCGTGCGGCCCTGGCCCTATCTGCTGCTGCGCCAGACACCGCGTGCGTGGACGCTGGACGACTCCATCCTCACCGGCCTCGCGATGTACGCAGACCTGCAGGACAGCGACAACCAGACCGAGCTGGCCGCCGCGCGCATCCGTGCCGTGGTGCCCCCTGCGCTGGCGGCACTGCTCGACCATCAGGGCTCCAGTTGGGACGCGCCGTTGTTCGGGCCGCCACAAGGCGATGCCAGCGTGCCGGATGCGGCCACGCTGGACCTACGGCGTCTACCGCATCCGCCTGCCGCACCACACGCGGAAACGCCGACGCCGGGCAGCAACAACTTCGCGGTAGATGGCAGCCTCACCGCCGACGGCCGCGCCATCGTTGCCGACGACATGCACCTGGGCCTGCGCGCGCCCAATATCTGGTTCCGCGCACGGCTGCGCTATGCAGACAGCAATGCGCCCGAGGGCAAGGTGGATGTCACCGGATTCACCCTGCCGGGTCTGCCGGCGGTGGTCGTGGGCAGCAACGGGCATGTGGCTTGGGCATTTACCAACAGTTACATCGACACTGCGGATTTCGCGCGTATTCCCGCACCTACACTGGGTCACCCGCAAGCACTGACCAGGCACGTGGAAACCATCCGCGTGGCGGGCGCAGCGCCGGTGCAGTTCGAGGTCAGTGAAGCGGCGTGGGGACCGGTATTGCACGTCAACGCCGACGGCAGCGCGCTGGCATTGCGCTGGGCGGCGCAGTTGCCCGGTGCGATCCGGTTGGACTTCGCCCAGATGAGCACAGCGGGCGATCTGCAGGCAGCGTTTGCGGTGGCCGACCGCTCCGGCATTCCGGCGCAGAACCTGCTGCTTGCCGATCGCAGCGGGCACATCGCCTGGCGCCTGATCGGCGCGCGCCCCGCGCGCAATGCCGGGTGCGGCCCGAGCGGGATTGCCGAATTGGCGACATCGACGCCCGCACCTGAGGCAGCATCCAGCGCACCTGCAGAGGCGGCTGCAACGCCTTCGATGTCGGGCACCTGCCTGCCATGGTCGCTGCGCAGCGATGCTGCGCCTGCGTTGATCGATCCGCCGTCGCACCGGCTCTGGACCGCCAACAACCGTATCGTCGATGCGCAACAACTGGCCACGCTTGGCAACGCAGGTTACGACCTTGGCGCGCGTGCGCAGCAGATTCGCGAGGATCTTTTCGCAAAGCAGCGCTTCAACGAACGCGATCTGCTCGCCATCCAGCTCGACGATCGCGCCGTGCTGCTCACGCGCTAGTGGCAACTGCTGCGTAGCGTGGTCGAGCACAGCAAGGACCCGGCACTGCAACAGATTGCTCACGCCACGCGCCAC
This sequence comes from Xanthomonas citri pv. citri, assembly GCF_000961215.1. Taxonomy (NCBI): domain Bacteria; kingdom Pseudomonadati; phylum Pseudomonadota; class Gammaproteobacteria; order Lysobacterales; family Lysobacteraceae; genus Xanthomonas; species Xanthomonas citri. The sequence continues at coordinate 1,658,185 of NZ_CP008998.1, read as the reverse complement.
TGGGATGGGCGCGCCTCGACTGACTCGGCCAGCTATCGCATCGTGCGCCAATTTCGCAGCAAGACCATCGAGGCGGTGGAAGCCGGCCTGCTGGCACCGGCAAAAGCCGCACTTGGCGCGGAGTTCCTGCCGCCACGTCGCGCGCAACTGGAGGGCATCGTCTGGCCGTTGCTGCAACAGCGCCCGGCCCACCTGTTATCGCCCGCCGTCGCAAGTTGGGAGCAGTTACTCGACGATGCCGCGCGCAGTGCGCAGTCAGACCTGATTGCTGAAGACGCACAAAGCGAACCGCGCGGCCAGCACACCTGGGGCCAGCGCAACACCGCCGCCATCTGCCACCCCATCGCGCGTGCACTGCCCGCCCTGGCCAAGCGCTGGCTCTGCATGCCGTCCGATCAACTGCCGGGCGACCGCGACATGCCGCGCGTGCAAGGCCCGGCCTTTGGCGCCTCCGAGCGCATGGTGGTTTCGCCCGGCCACGAGCAGGACGGCATCGTGCACATGCCCGGCGGCCAGAGCGGCCACCCGCTGTCGCCGTTCTGGGGCGCGGGGCACGACGATTGGGTGCATGGCAGACCCACACCATTTTTGCCCACCGCCACGCGTTACACGCTGCAATCGCGTCCGCAGTAAGAGCGGGCGGCAACGCAGCTGCGCAGCGTCCAGCGAAGAAGGAGGAAGACGTTCGAGCATCGCTGCTCCACAAAGCGCCTCTCCCCTTGGTGGGGGGGGAGGTTACGGGCACCACGCACTACTGATTAGTGCGCAATGTGACCCTTCGCGCGCGCCCATCAGGCTTCGCACCCGCCTTCATCCGCCCTTCGGGCGCCCTGCTCCCCAATGAAGGAGACGATGTCCCGGCGGGGGAAGGGAAGCTGTGCACGCATGCCTTCTGCATTTTGCGCGTTCTGCATCTTTCGCATCTCGGATGTATGGATCCGCACACGTGCGCGCGTGCGCGCGCGCGCATGCATCCTCCACCAAGCATCGCGCCCGGCACCTCGGCGATCTCCGTGATCAAGCAACCACATCATGCTAAGATGCATTTGATAACCATTCCCATTAGTGACCAATGCGCCCCACGCTTCTTGTCACCGCGCTCGCCGCCGCGCTCGCTCTGCACACCCTGTCCGCCTTCGCTCAACACACCACCACGCCAGCCGTGACCGAGCTGGATGGCGTGGATGTCATCGGCCGTGCGCAGACGCTCTACAAGTCCGAAGACGCCGCTGTTGCCACGCGCACCGATACCCCGCTGGCGCTGGTGCCGCAATCGGTGCAGGTGCTGCCGCGCGAGTTGATCGACGACCAGGCCGCGCGGCAGATCACCGATCTGTATCGCAGCATCAGCGGCATCAGTTTCTTCAGCTATGCCGGTGTGACCTTGCGCGGTTTCCGCCAGGAAAACGTGCTGTACGACGGTCTGCGCGGCGACCCGTATGCCGGGTTCTCGGTGCCGCAGCTGTTCAACATCGAACGCGTGGAAGTGCTCAAGGGTCCAGCCGGAGCGCTGTACGGCGGTGGCGAACCCGGGGGTGTGATCAACTATGTCACGCGCAAGCCCGGTCATCAGGCGGCGCGCCGCATCGAACTGCAGCTGGGCAATCAATCCTTCGGTGCAGCCTCCTTCGAGGCCACCGGCCCTGCGCGCGAAGATGGCCGCATCCGTTACCGCATCGGCGCCTATGTCGATGGCGAAGACGGGTTTCGTTGGAATACCGACAGCCAGAGCAAGATCGGCGATGCGTCGGTGGCCTTCGATCTGGGCGATACCGGCGAGCTCACCCTGCAATATACCGACATCACCCAGAACCTGGGCGGCAACCGACTGCGCGGCGTGCCGGTCGATAACGACGGCAACTTCCTCACCGACCGGCGCTGGAACCACAACGAACCTACCGATTTCCTGGACATGCGTGCCAAGGTGGCGCTTGCGCAGTATCGGTTTGCACCGTCCAGCGCGTGGGAGGTGGACATGGCGCTGCGTTGGTTCAAGAACCGAGAGCATCAGATCTATCACGAGCCGATGGGTCTGATCGACCGCGATCGCGACGGCACCGCCGAATGGATGACCCGGCAGCTGCGCAATCAATACCGCGACAACGATGCGATCTCCAGCAACGTCAACGCGATATTCCGCACCAGTACCGGGGCGATCGAGCACAAGCTGCTGATGGGCGCGGACTACTACCGGCTGGACGCGGATTTCCGCGCGCAAACCGCCAACACCGCAGACACCGGACGCGTGCGCGGCCCGGTGCCTGGCATCGATTTGTTCAACCCGGTATACGGCCGCAGCGGCTTCTACGATTACGGTTTGGATGCCCTGCCCTGGCGCGCCACCAGCACGCGCAGTCAACGCTACGGCGCATATCTGCAGGACGAACTCACGCTGACGCCGCGCTGGTATGCAATGGCGGGGCTACGCTGGGACGGCTTCAAGGACGACAACCTGCTGGGTGGTTCGCGCGTCACCGGCAACGATGTCAGTTGGCGCGTCGGCAGCACCGTGGTGTTACGCGATGGCATCAATGCCTACGCAAGCTATGCCAGCGGTTTCCTGCCGCAGGACGCGGCCAATCAGGACAGCAGCGTGGGCGGACCGTTCGCTCCGGAACGCAGTACGCAATGGGAAATGGGCCTGAAGACTGCGCTCAACGATGGCGGACTCACCCTCAACACGGCGTTGTATCGCATCGAGCGCAGCAACATCGTGCAGGCGAACGGACGCGTCGTCGAGGGTGTCAATCAGCTCTCTGCGCTTGGCTTGGTGCGCAGCGAAGGACTCGAAGTCGACCTGCTGGCCGACCTGACCGAGCGCTGGGTGCTCAATCTCACGTATGCCTACAACGATGCACGTGTGCTCGATGCAGGCACCAATGGCATCACCAATGCCTCTGGCGATCGCTTCGCCAATGCACCGCGCAACACCTTCGGCCTGTGGACGCGCTACGACCTGCCGATGTGGCGCTCGGCGATCGCCTTCGGTGCCGACTACGTGGGCGAACGCGTCAGCCTGGATGGCCAACGCGTCAAACCGTATGCCATTTACGACATCAGCTGGCAGACGCAGTGGGACGCGTGGAAACTGCAGATCAACGTCAAGAACCTGTTCGACAAGGTCTATGCGGCGAGCGGGTTCAATACGCGCGCCGGACACTTCCCCGGCGAGCCGCGTCGCATTTACGCGCAGCTGGCTTACAGCTTCTGACGAGCGCGCGGCGAATATGTGGCGCGCCACCAGCCAGCTGCGATGGCAACGCAAACAGCGCATCGTGCCTGCGGTTGCCACCCGCTCAAATCACGTGTTTCTTTCTGTTGAAGGACAGAGCGCGCCTGGCCCGCTCTACCGGTTGCATGTGCAAAACAGCTGTAAACAAGCGCAAGTCGTGGCTTGAAACTGCGCTCCGTGCAGTGCAAGGCAAATCGGGCGCTGACTGCACGGCGTTTCGCTTGCAATGTGATGCAGGTCAGCGAAGCGACCTCTCGCAATGGGCAAAACAGCCTCGACTGCAGGAACGTAATGAACCTGCGCCGAATCGCACGGCTGCGCATGGGCTGGAACTTAACGTCCGGTGGGACACACTAGAGTCCGTCGCGAATGTGGAGTCTTGCTCCGCACATCGCCCTCCTCCCCCCACTGACCGGAATCCGCATGCCTTTGCTTGCCCGCTCCGTTTCCGCCCTGTTGCCACTGATGTTTGCCACTGCCTGCTCGGCCGCGCCGCCAGCCAAATCCGGCCCGCCGGATGCGCCAGTGGCTGCATGCACCGCCAAGGTACGTCCTGGCCAGGACCTGCAGAAAGCCATCGACAAACTGCCGCAAAGCGACAAGCCCACGGTACTTTGCCTGGAGAAAGGCGAGTTCCCGCTCAATGGCTTGGTATCGATCCATCGCGGCAACTTTACCCTGCGCGGCCAGGGCCCCAGCACCATCGTGCGCATGGCCGACGGCGTGCAGCAGCCGGTGCTGGTGGTCGGCGATTACGAAAACCAGCAGCCCACCGGTGTGATCCGCAACGTCAGCATCGAAGACATGCAGATCGTAGCGAGCACAGGCGATAAGGAGTTCATGCCCGAGCGCCCCTACCTGAGCAACAGCGCGGTGGTGGTGCGGTCCGGACAAGGCATCCGGCTTGCAGGCCTGCAGGTCAACAAGTGCCGCAGCGCGTGCCTGCTGAGCGAGTACGACACCCGCGAGATCACCATCGAAAACAACGATGTGTCGGGCGCAATCTGGGACGGCGTCTCGTTCAACCGCACCGCCAAGGTCACGATGGTCAACAACTATATCCACGACAACGTGGCCGCCGGCCTGACCACCGAACACCTGGAAGACAGCGAGATCCGCAACAACCGTTTCGAGCGCAACGGCAGCCAGGGCATCTATCTCTCCGATGCGAGGCGCAATCGCTTCAGCAACAATCAATTCGATGGCAACAAGGTGGCCGGCGTGTTTCTGGCCTGCGCGATTCGTTATCGCACACCGGAAATTTTGTGCTGGGACAACAGCATGAGCCAGGACAACGTCTTCGAGAACAACCGTTTCGCCAACACGCCGTTTACCTACACCATCGGCGTGGACCGCGCGGCCAACTGCACGTCGGCCGACTTCAAGCCGAACCTTTGGGGCAATAACCAGGCCGACATGGCGGGTGTGGATATCGATCCGCAGCGCTATGGGTACTGCGTGCGGCACGAGCAATAAGACGCGCCAGTCAACGCAGCGGCCGGCCGTGCAGCGATGCACGCCGGCCGCTGCAGTGACTGCAGCCTTTACGAAGCCAGCGCCTGCGCGTGCACCCCGGCAATCGCGCGGCCCGATGGGTCGGCCATCGCGGCAAAACTCGCATCCCAGGCAATCGCCGTTGGCGACGAGCAGGCGATCGACTTGCCGCCCGGCACGGTTTCCGCCGCCGCCTGGCCAGGGAAAAACTGCTCGAACAAGCTGCGATAGAAATACGCCTCCTTGGTCTGCGGCGGGTTGACCGGGTAGCGTCGGTCGGCGGCGGCGAGTTCGCGGTCGCTGACCTGCGACTGCGCATGCGCCTTCAGCCCGTCGATCCAGCCGTAACCCACGCCGTCGCTGAACTGCTCTTTCTGACGCCACAGGATGGATTCGGGCAGGTAGCCGGCAAATGCCTCGCGCAGTACACCCTTCTCCATGCGCGTCGCCCCGCTGCTGGTCTTGTCGATCATCTTGAACCTGGCATCCATGCGCATCGCCACATCCAGGAATTCGCGGTCCAGGAACGGCACACGTGGCTCTACGCCCCAGGCCATCATCGACTTGTTCGCGCGCAGGCAGTCGTAGTTGTTGAGCGCGTCGAGCTTGCGTACCAGCTCTTCGTGGAATTCGCGCGCATTCGGTGCCTTATGGAAATACAGGTAGCCGCCGAAGATCTCATCGCTGCCTTCGCCGGAAAGCACCATCTTGACGCCCATCGCCTTGATCCGCCGCGCCAGCAAGAACATCGGTGTGGAGGCGCGAATGGTGGTGACGTCATAGGTTTCGATGTGGCGAATGACGTCGGGCAATGCATCCAGGCCTTCGTCGAAGGTGTATTCGAAACCGTGATGCACCGTGCCGAGCGCTGCGGCGGCCACTTCGGCCGCGGCCAGATCTGGCGAGCCCTTCAAGCCGATCGCGAACGAATGCAGGCGCGGCCACCAGGCTTCGGTGATGTCGTTTTCTTCGATGCGGTGACGGGCGTAGCGCGCGGCGACGGCCGCAACCAGCGAAGAATCCAGTCCACCGGACAGCAATACACCGTACGGCACATCGGTCATGAGCTGACGGTGCACGGCGCGCTCGAAGGCTTCGCGCAATTCCTGCAGTTGCACCTGTACACCTTCCACCGCGCCGTATTGGCGCCAGGCGCGTTCGTAGTAACGGTTCAGTGCGCCGGTGGCGCTGTCGTACCAATGGCCCGGCGGAAACTGCGCCGCATCGGCACAGTCGTCCACCAGCGATTTCAGTTCCGACGCCACACGCAAACGGCCTTCGCGATCATGCCCCCAGTACAGCGGCACCACACCGATCGGGTCGCGCGCGATGATGACGCGCCCTTCCGTCTTGTCCCACAGCGCGAATGCAAAGATGCCGTTGAGGCGGTTGAGATACGAAGCAGGCGTATCTTCGCGATACAGCGCATTGATCACCTCGCAATCGGAGCCGGTCTGGAACGCGTACGGCTGCAGCAGCTCCGCCTTGAGTTCGCGATGGTTGTAGATCTCGCCATTGACCGCCAGGGCGAGCTGCCCGTCTTCGGAGAGCAATGGTTGCGAGCCGCCGGCCGGATCGACAATGGCCAGGCGCTCGTGCACCAGGATGGCGCCGGTATCGACGTAGACGCCGCTCCAGTCGGGCCCGCGGTGACGCTGCCGCTGTGAACATTCCAGCGCCTGCCGGCGCAGCGCCTGCAGGTCGTCACCGGGTTGCAGGCCGAAAATACCGAAGATGGAACACATGGAAACACTCCTGAAGAACTGCGTGGATTGGCGGCCGGTAAGAGCGTGCTGCACGGATCGACACCCATAAAAAAAACCCGCATCGGCCGATGCGGGTTTTTCTGGTTCCTGGGCGTTTGGTGGACGTCGCCTAGTCGCAGACCCGCATCGGCCGCGCACGATTATTCGCGCGCAGAGTGTTGCGGTTGGCGTTATCGAGATTGGCGAGGCGAATGACCATGTCGCCGACGCTAACGGTTCGGCTGCACCGACGCAACTGTTTCAGTGGCAACAACGGCGTCTGCGTGGCCCGCTCACCCGACCAGCAGGCGCTCGATCAACTTGCGATACAGCGCCGGTAGCGCTTGCAGGTCGGCCACGCGCACATGCTCGTCGACCTGGTGGATGCTGGCATTGACCGGGCCCACCTCGATGCACTGCGCGCCCAATGGCGCGATGAAGCGCGCATCGGAGGTGCCCCCACCGGTGCTTTCTTCCGGCGGCGCGCCGGCGAACTCGCCCAATACCTCACGTGCAACGCTGCGCAACCGCCCTTCCGGGGTGTAGAACGGCTCGCCGCTGCGATGCCAGCGCAGCGCGTAGTCCAGCGCGTGCCGATCGAGCAGCGCGGTGATTTCGGCCTCCAGGCGCGGCGCGTCCCAGTGCGGGGTATAGCGCAGATTGAAGGCCACCTGCAGCTCGCCAGGAATCACGTTATTGGCGCCGGTGCCGGCATGGATGTTGGAGAGTTGCAGGCTGGTGGGCGGAAAGCTTTCGAAGCCGTCGTCCCACTGCCGCGCCACCAGTTCGGCCAGCGCAGGCGCTGCCAGGTGGATCGGGTTGCGCGCCTTGTGCGGATACGCCACATGCCCCTGCACACCCTTGACGGTCAACGTACCGGACAGGCTGCCGCGACGGCCGACGCGCAACAGATCGCCCAGGCGCTCGGTGGACGACGGTTCGCCGGTGATGCACCAGTCGATCGTTTGCCCGCGTTCGCGAAACACCTCGGCAACCCGGCGCACGCCATCGATGGCATCGCCCTCTTCGTCCGAGGTCAGCAACACCGCCAGCGTGCCTGTATGGGATGGATGCGCAGCGACGAATTGCTCTGCGGCGACGACGAATGCGGCGACGCTGCCTTTCATGTCCGCCGCACCACGCCCATACAGCACGCCGTCGCGGATCTGCGGATCGAACGGGGCGCTGGTCCACGCCTCGCGCGGGCCCGGCGGCACCACATCGGTATGCCCGAGCAACACCAGCACCGGCGCACCGCTGCCATGGGTTGCCCACAGATTCTCGACCTCGCCCAGGCGCAAGTGCTCGCAGCTGAAGCCTGCTGCGCGCAGGCGCTGCGCAATCGCGGCCTGACAACCGGCATCCGCCGGCGTTATCGAGGCACGTGCAATGAGGTCACAGGTCAACTCCAGCACATCGCTCATGAAACGTCACCGCAATAGAGCCGCATCTGCGGCGTTGATGGAGGGATTGCGTCTGCATCGATCGGCGTATTTTGGTCGCTGTTGCAGCGGTTGCAGCGGTTGCAGCGGTGGCAGCTAACCGGTTTGCAGGCAATCATCGCGTCATTGCCTGCGCGACGTCGAACGGCTTGCCCAGCGGATGAGCGCGCGATCAGCGTGCGAGACGTAACGCGTCGCGACGATAGCGGCAACACGGTCCGCGGCACCGTCGGAAACCGCAGTCGCTTAGCCAATGCCGAATAGCTTCTTGAAGCCGTTATCGGAAAAGCCCTGATGCAGGGCGCCATCGTCGGCGATGACAAGCGGCCGCCGGATCAGCTGCGGGTACTCGCGCAGCAACAGCTTCCATTCGGCTGCACTGCCCGCCGCCTTGCGGTTGTCCGGCAACTGCCGCCACGTGGTAGAGGACTTGTTGATCAACACATCGAATCCACCGACCTGCTCCGCCCACTCCGCCAGGGTCTGCGGCTCCGGCTTGTGATCGCGATAGTCGACAAACGTATACGCCACACCAAAACGATCCAGCCACTTGGTGGCTTTCTTGCAGGTATCGCAGTTTTTGAGTCCGTAGAGCGTGGTCATGCGAAATATCCCCAAGGGCGGTGCAGAGCCCCTCGCTTATCGAAAGGGGTTGCGATGGAACTGCGCGCGAAGCGACCGGCAAGCGACTTGCAAGCGCGTTGGGACGCGCGTGTCATTGCAGCAACCGAGCGCGCCAAAGGCGCATCCTTGGCCGGCGCTGCGCGGCAGCTGTTGCGGATGCGAAATGGATTAATCCGCCAGACCGCGCAACAGTTCGTTGACGCTGGTCTTGCTGCGCGTCTTGGCATCCACCTGCTTGACGATCACCGCGCAATACAGCGAGTGCGAGCCGTCCTTGGAGGGCAACTGCCCGGACACCACCACGCTGTACGGCGGCACATAGCCGTAAGAAATCTCGCCGGTGGCGCGGTTGTAGATGCGTGTGCTCTGGCCGATGAACACGCCCATGCCGATCACGCTGTGGTGCCCGATGACCACGCCTTCCACCACCTCCGAGCGCGCACCGATGAAGCAGTGATCTTCGATGATGGTGGGACTGGCCTGCAGCGGTTCGAGTACGCCGCCGATGCCGGCGCCGCCGGACAAATGGCAGTGCTTGCCGATCTGCGCGCACGACCCCACGGTAGCCCAGGTATCGACCATGGTGCCTTCGCCGACATAGGCACCGATGTTGGTGAAACTCGGCATCAGCACCACGTCCTTGCCGAAGTAACTGCCGCGACGCGCCACCGCACCCGGCACGACGCGCACGCCGGCCTTGCGGAATTCGGCTTCATGGAAGCCGGCAAAGCGCGATTCCACCTTGTCCCAGAACGGCGCTGGCTGGGCGTCGATCACTGCCATCTCGTTGACGCGGAAATACAGCAGCACCGCTTTTTTCAGCCATTCGTTGACGGTCCAGCCGCCCTGCCCGTCCGGCTCGGCGACGCGGAACTGCCCGCTTTCCAGTCCGTCGATCACGCGGGTGACAATGGCACGGGTGGAACCGTCGATCTCGTCCATGGTCAGCGTGGCGCGCCGTTCGAATGCGCTTTCGATGCCCAGTTTGAGTTCGTCGCTGCCGACCTGCGTGGAGGCGCTGTGCACGGCCTGCTCGGCAATCGGCAGCTTCTTTGCCGCAGCGGCCTTCTTTGCGGCCGGTGCAGCAACCACCTTGGTCGGCTGCCTGGCCACGCGCGGTGCAGCGGAAGTCGCGGTCTTGCCGCCAGTCTTCTTTGCAACGGTTTTCTGGCTTGCTGCATCAGATGCAGCAGTCTTTTTGCCGACAGCGCCCGCTGCCGCGCCCTGCTTGCCGACGCCAACACCTGGCTCGGAGTCGGCAGCAGCCGGCACCTTGGCAGCCTTGCCGCTCGGAGCATTCGCGCGCTTGGACGCTGCGTTGGTGGTGGTCGCGCTCTGCTTGGGCGCGGTTTTCTTGCTGGTGGCCATGGGGGTCTCCGGAGTTGCTAGCTAGACAGGGTCAAGGCAGGCGCACAACGCATCGCGCAGCGCCTGCCGGGCGGATTCGGACAACGGGCGATCATGCTCGTCGGTGATCTGGAACTGGTCTTCGGCACGCTCGCCGAAAGTGGCGATACGCGCGTCGTGCACGCGCAGGTGCTGCATGCGCAACACGTGCGCGACATCGGCGAGCAGGCCGGGGCGGTCGGGTGCGACCAGGCTGATGCGGGTGCGGCGGCCGCCGGCGCTTTCGCTGAACTCCACCCGCGGTGCGAAGCGGAAATGCCGCAACTGGCGCGGCACTGCACGGCGCGCCGGGCGCACCTTCTGCAGATCGCCGGCCAGTACCTGGCGCAGCGTTGCCGCCAGCCGCTGCGGGTCGCCGTCGGCATAGGTCTCCTGCGGCAACACTTCGAACACGTCGAAGATCGCATCGTGTGGCGCGTCCAGTACACGTGCGCGATGGATGCCGTAGCCCTTGCGATCGAGCGTTGCCACAATGGCCGCAAACAGCCCGTCGCGGTCCGGCGAATACACGAACACTTCCAGCGCGTCGTTATCCGGCACCGCGCGACGCGCCTTGACCAGGGTCTGACCGATCTCCACTTCGATCAGCGAGGCCGCCTGCCACGCCAATTGCTCGGGACGGAAGCGCAGGAAATTCTCGTCCGGCATGCCGGCGAATTGCCGGTCGATGGTGACATCGTCATGCCCTTGCGCCTGCATCAAGGTGCGCGCCGACTCGCGCGCTTCGCGTAGCCGTTCTTCGCGCGGCGGTGGGTGTTCCAGGCCCTCGCGCAACGCGCGACGCGCAGCGAAATACAGATCCGCCAACAGCCGATCTTTCCACGCGTTCCACAACTTGGGACTGGTGCCGGCGATATCGGCACAGGTGAGCAGGTACAGATAGTCCAGACGCTCGCGGGTGCCGACCAAGGTCGCGAAACGATGGATCACCTCCGGGTCGGAAATGTCCTGTTTCTGCGCGGTGACCGACATGCGCAAATGCTGCTCCACCAGCCAGGTCACCAGCTCGGTATCGCCCTCGCTCAAGCGATGCGCCAGGCAGAACGCGCGCGCATCCACCGCGCCCAGTTCCGAATGATCGCCGCCGCGGCCCTTGGCGATGTCGTGGAACAGGCCCGCCAGCAACAGCAGTTCCGGCTTGCGCAGACGCGGCCAGACTTCGTGCGCGATCGAGAAATGTTCATCGGCACGGCCTGCGGCAAACAGCGCAATGTTCCGCAACACCATCAAGGTGTGCTGGTCCACCGTGTAGACATGGAACAGGTCGAACTGCATGCGTCCGGAAACGCTGGCGAATGCCGGAATCCACTGGCCCAGCACGCCCAGCCGCGCCATGCGATTGAGCGTCTCCACCGCACGCGGGCCGCGCAGCAACGCCATGAAGCGTTCCCGGGCGGTCGCATCGGCAACCTCGTATGCCGGCAGGTCGCGCAGGACCTCGGCCAGCGCGCGCGCGGTCAGCGAATGCAGTCCGCGCACCTCGCGATGCGCGGCCCATTGCGCAAACAGCGCGAACACCTGCAGCACATCGCCGTCCGGCCAGCTCTCGGTGTCGGCAGCCAGATAGCCGCGGCGCAGGCTGAAGCCGCCGCCCAGCGGTTCCGGCGTCGCTTCGCCATCGAACTGTTCTTCGAAGCGCTGCAACAAGCGGTCGCTGATGCGGCGGATCAACGCAGCGCTGCGATAAAAGCGCTGCATCATTTTTTCCACGCCCAGGCTTTCCGGGTCGTCGGCGAACCCCAACCGTTCGGCCAGGGTCTTTTGATAATCGAACCGCAGGCGCTCTTCCGGCCGGTTGGCCACGATGTGCAGACCGAAACGCAGACGGGCAAGCTCTTCGCGCTCGCGACGCAACGCGGCGGCTTCGTCGAAGCCGACATGGCCCAGCCCGACCAAGGCCTCAAGGTCCTTGACCCCGAACGCGCGCAAGGCCATCCAGCCCAGCGTCTGCAGATCGCGCAGACCGCCGGGGCCGTCCTTGATATCAGGTTCGAGATTATCGGCGGTGTCGCCGAAGCGCTGATGGCGCGCCAGCAATTCCTCGCGCTTGGCCTGGAAGAAATCGCGCGGCGGCCACACCTGCGGCGGCGCGATCGCCGTGGCCAGCGCAGCGCGCGCCTGGGCGTCGGCCACCAGCGCGCGCGATTCGATCAAGGCAGTGAGCACGGTCTGGTCGGCCGCCGCAGCGGTGCACTGCGCCGGCGAGCGCACCGCGTGACTGATCGGCAGGCCCACATCCCAGAGCAGCGCAAACAGGCGCGCCAGGGCCTGCTCGTGCTGCTGTTGCGCGGCGGTGTCGCCCAGCACCAGCACATCCACATCCGAGCGCGGAAACAATTCGCCACGTCCATAGCCGCCGACCGCATGCAGCGACAAACCGCTATCGGCCGGAATACAGCGCATCCAGGCATTGCGCATCAATTGGTCGACCGCGCGTGCGCGCAACGCGACCAGGCGCTCGATCGGCTCACCCTGATCGAAGCGTTTGCACAGGCGCATGTCCACATGCACCAGCAGCGGACGGGCCTGCGCGGCCCAGTCCGCGTCGCCGGCGACGCCCGGGTCGGGTCGCTCCGCCGGCGTGTCCGTCATACCGGCGCGGGCGAATTGGCCGACAGCGTCAACACATCCACGCCGTCTTCGGTGACCGCAACCATGTGTTCCCACTGCGCAGACAGCTTGCGGTCCTTGGTGACCACGGTCCAGCCGTCGGGCAGCGTCTTATGGTGATAGGTGCCTTCGTTGATCATCGGCTCGATGGTGAAGGTCATGCCCGGCTTGAGCACCAACCCTTCGCCCGGGCGGCCGTAATGCATCACCTGCGGCTCGTCGTGATACACCTTGCCGATGCCGTGGCCACAGTAATCGCGTACCACGCTGAAGCGCTCGGCTTCGGCGAACTTCTGGATCGCATGGCCCACATCGCCCAGCGTGGCACCCGGCTTGACCGCCCGGATACCGCGCCACATCGCTTCATGCGTCGTTTCGACCAAGCGCTTGGCCATCACCGACGGAGTGCCGACGTAGTACATGCGGCTGGTGTCGCCGTGCCAGCCGTCCTTGATGACGGTGACGTCGATATTGACGATGTCGCCGTCCTTCAACACCTTGGCCGCACTCGGGATGCCGTGACAGATCACGTTGTTGACCGAGGTGCACACGCTCTTGGGGAAGCCGCGATAGCCGACATTGGCGGGGATGGTGCCCTGCACGTTGACGATGTGGTCGTGGCAGATGCGGTCCAGCTCGGCAGTGGTCACGCCCGGCTTCACGTGCGGTGCCACCACATCGAGCACCTCGGCGGCCAAGCGGCCGGCGACGCGCATCAGTTCAATTTCTTCTTTGGTTTTCAGATTGACGCTCATGGCCGCGATTATCGCCGATCCGGGCTGAATCTGAACGACCCGCGCCTGCGTTTTTTATGAGACGCCGTGGGTCGCCTCAAGCGGACCGCACAGCAAAAAACCGGCGCGGCCTCCCATTCATGCGTGACGCAGTGCACTCAGCGTCAAAACTTGCCTTAACGAAGCCATCCGTAAGACATCGCACTTTTACGATTAAAACGAGTGAAGACAACTAGATAGCGCGTGAATTCGGCGTTATGTTTGGCACAGCTGATGCATTGCAGGGAAGGCGACGACTCGTCGCGTCATCAATGACCAGAACGGTCAAGGAAATGTCCATGCGTACTGTCCGCCCTGTCCTGCTGTCGCTCGGCCTGCTCTCGACCATTGGCTTGGCGAGCGCGGCAGACACCACCACGTTCAACGTCAAGATCGCGGTCACCAAGGCCTGCACGATCACCGCTGCGTCCGCCACGGACGTCGACTTCGGCTCGGTGCTCTCGACCTCGACCGCCAATGCGGACGCCAACGGCAGCGTGACCGCCCAGTGCACCGCGCTGACGCCGTACAACATCGCATTGAGCGCGGGCAGCAATGCCGGCACCGCCAACGACGTCACCACCCGCCGCATGAAAAATACCGACGCGCTGGTGACCACCAACAACTACATCGCCTATCAGCTCTACCAGGATCTGGGCCGCAGCACGGTCTGGGGCAGCACCACCGGCACCAACACGCTCAGCCGCACCGCCACCGGCCTGAATCAGGTCTACCCGGTCTACGGTCGCGTGACCAACCCGTCGGCCAACAACCCCGCGACCGGTAGTTACCAGGACACGATCACTGCCACGATCGTCTATTGAGTCCGCGCATGCCTGTGCATCACCGCCCGTTGTCACGTTTACCGGTCTGGCTGATGGCGGCCGGGCTGGCGACGGCGCTGGTCATGGCCAACGGCGGCTTGCCGAGGCCGGCGCATGCCGCCAGCCTGCAGTTGGCCCCTACATCGCTGAGCCTGAGTGCCCAGCAGACCGCCGACGGCCTGTGGCTGAGCAACAGCGGCAGCACGCCGGTCCAGGTGCAGACCCGCGCCTATCGCTGGACCCAGCGCGATGGGCAGGATCAGCTCGACCCCACCCAGGATCTGCTGGTCAGCCCGCCGATGCGCACCCTGGCCGCTGGCGAACGCCAGTTGATCCGGGTCATCCGCGCCGGGCCTGCCCCGAGCGGGCAGGAGCAGTGTTACCGCATCATCGTCGACGAGCTGCCCAGCGCCGATGCCGACCGCAAAGGCATGCAGTTCGTGCTGCGTTATTCGGTGCCGGTCTTCCTGCTGCCGCCCGGCAATACCGAACCGTCGCCGGCCCTGAGCGCGCAGGTGGTCGCCGGCAGCGATGGCAAGGCGCAGATCCAGATCAGCAACACCGGCACCGGCCATGCGCAGGTCGCCGACCTGCGGCACCAGGTCGATGGCGCAACCAAGACCGCATTGAACGGCTTGGTCGGTTATGTACTGCCCGGGCAGACCATGCGTTGGTCGCTGGGTGCGCCGCTGGCGCAGTTCGGCCGCGGCACCATCATCGCAAGGATCAATGGTGAGGCTGACGAACGTACTTTGTTGGCCGCGCCGACGGCGCCTTGATGCGGCGCGACTGGCGATGACGCTGCTTGCGACCGCCAGCTGCCTGGGCAGCGCCGCAGCCGGCGATCTGGCCGATGTGGCGTCGCTTCCCGATCCGCCGCCGCCCAGCGCCACGCCACAGCCGCAAACACTCTATCTGGACGTGACCTTGAACCAGGCCGACCGCGGCTTGGCGCCGTTCGAACTGGTCGACGGGCGGCTGCGCGGCTCGGTGGAAACCCTGCGCAAACTCGGCTTCATCCTGGCCGACCGCGTCCCTGGCGAATTGGTCGATCTGGACCGCCTGCCCGACGTGGAAGTGCGCTACGACGCCGCGCTGCAGCGGCTCGCGCTGCAGGCGCCGCTGGCGCAGCTGTCGTTGTCCACCACGGTGCTGAAAGCCGAAGAAGTGGCTCCGCCCAGTGCCAGCGCATCGCCAGGCATGCTGCTCAATTACGACCTGTATGCCACCCGCAACGCCGGCGTCAGCAGCGCGTCGCTGGCCACCGAAGTGCGCGCCTTCGGCATCGGGCGCGGCATGGTCGATACCACTGCGGTCTTTCTGGCCTACGACCGTCCACAGGACAAACGCTGGCGCAGCGAAGCGGTGCGCCTGGATAGTGCCTGGCAGATGGATTTCCCGGATAGCGCCACCAGCCTGAGCGTGGGCGATTTCTATAGCGGCTTTGTCGACTGGAGCCGCTCGATCCGCCTGGGCGGCGTGCAGATCGGCCGCAATTACGCCTTGCAACCATATCGGGTACTGACGCCCACGCCGAGCTTTCTCGGCGAAGCGGCGGTGCCTTCCACCGTTGAGCTGTATGTGGACGGCATGCGCCAGTACAGCGGCCAGGTGCCGGCCGGCCCGTTTCAGCTGGCCGCGCAACCGGGCATCAGCGGCACGGGCCAGGCGCAGATCGTGGTGACCGATGCGTTCGGCCGCGTGCGTCGGCTGGATTTTGCGTTCTATGGCACACCGCAGTTGCTGGCGCGCGGCATTTCCGAATGGTCGGCCGGCATCGGCCATCTGCGCCGCGACTACGGCGTGCGCTCGTTTTCCTATGACCAACGTCGTGTGGCCAGCGCCACCTTTCGCGAAGGCCTGCGCGACGACTTCACGATCGAAGCGCATGCCGAAACTGGCGGTGGCGTGATCAATGCAGGCGCGGGCGGCGTGTGGTTGCTTGGCGTGGGCGGTGTATTCAACGCCGCCTACGCGCACGGCCGGATGGACGCGTTGCGTGGCGGCCAGTACGTGCTGGGCTACGCCTGGAACAACCGGCGTTTCAACGTCAATCTGGGCAGCCAGCGCACCCATGGCGATTACCGCGACCTGGGCGCGTTGCAAGGCGCCCTGCCAGCGCGCGTCAGCGACCGCGCAGCACTCGGCGTCAACGTCGACCCGATCGGTTCGCTCGGCACCAGCTATGTGCGGCTGAGCTATCCGCAGGGCGATACCTCGCGCTATGCGAGCGTGTTCTGGTCGCGCAGCTTCGGGCGCAACTGGGCGGCCAATTTATCGGGCAATCAGAATCTGGATGTCCCCAGCGATCGCAGCCTGTACCTGTCGCTGTCGACCACCTTCGGCGAAGTGCGTCAGGCCAGCGCATCGATGCAGCGCAACGGCGACCGCACCGGCGTGGTGGCCGATGTCAGCCAGCCGCTGCCTGGCGATGGCGATCTGGGCGGCATCGGCTGGCGCCTGCAAGGACGTGCCGGCGACGATGCCAGCGGCGGGCTGGCCGAACTGGGCTGGTTGAACCGGGTCGGCCGTTACAACCTCGGCGCAGCAACCCAGGACGGCGACAGCTTCGGCTATGCCAGCGCCAGCGGCAGCCTGGTGTGGATGAACGGCCGCACCTTCGCCGCGCGCGATATCCAGGACGCGTTC
This sequence comes from Xanthomonas citri pv. citri, assembly GCF_000961215.1. Lineage (NCBI taxonomy): Bacteria > Pseudomonadati > Pseudomonadota > Gammaproteobacteria > Lysobacterales > Lysobacteraceae > Xanthomonas > Xanthomonas citri. The sequence goes on along the minus strand of NZ_CP008998.1, from coordinate 1,641,385 downwards.
GCGGTGGTCACCACCGACGGCCAGCCCGGCATTCCGGTGCGGCTGGAAAACCGCTTGATCGGGGTCACCGACGCGCGCGGCACCCTGCTGGTCACGCCACTGCAATCCTGGCAGCGCAACCAGCTCTCCATCGACACCTTGAGCCTGCCGGCGGACCTGCGCGTGGACCGGGTCGACACCACGGTGACACCGCGCCAGCAATCCGGTGTGGCGGTGCGCTTCGGCATCACCCGCGTGCGCGCCGCCATCATCGTGCTGCACGATGCGCACGGCGCGCCGTTGCCCGTCGGCAGCATGGTGCAGCGCGACGGCAGCACCGACCGCGTGGTGGTCGGCTACGACGGCGAAACCTATCTGGACAACCTGCAACGCGACAACCGCCTCATGGTGGACCTGCCCCAGGGCCGTTGCGTTGCGCAGTTCGCGTATCCAGCCGACCCGGGCGGCATCCCGCGAGTGGGCCCGCTGCAGTGCATCCCTGAGCAGACCACGCCATGAGCATGTCCACGTGTTGGCGCCTGATGCTCGCGCTGACGATCGCGATGTTGTGGCTTTGGCCCAGCGAGCGGGCGCACGCGGACACCACCTGCACCGTCACCCTCGGCACGCCGTTGGCATTCGGCAACGTGGCGGCCAACGGCACCACCGATGCAGTGGCAACACTCAATGTCTCCTGCGCGACGGCCGCGCTCAGCGTGCTGGGCTATGCACAAGTCAGCCTCTGCCTGGACCTTGGCCCCGGCAGTGCCAGCAGCGGCGTGTATGCCCCGCGCCGCATGCTCAACTCCACCAGCGACAGCCTGGATTTCCAGATCTACAGCGAGGCAACACGCACGCAGATCTGGGGCGCCACCGGGTCGGCCGCTCCCTCGCCGCGGACATTGACACTGTCCTACACCGTCCCGGTGATCACCGGCGGCTCGCAGACCACCACCATCACCGTGTATGGGCGGATTCCGGCCAACCAGATCCTTTCGGTCGGCAACCACACCAGCAGCTTTGGCGGCGCCGACACCGTGCTGCGCTACTCCTACAACGAAAGCATCACCGGGATGCCCTCGCTGCCGAGCAGTTGCACCGCTGGCGGCACCGGCTCCAAGACTGCCAGCAACGCCTTCCCGTTCACCGCCTCGGCCACTGTGCCGGCTCGCTGCAATGCCTACGTCACCACCGATCTGGACTTCGGCAGCATCGCCGGCAGCATCGACACCGCCATCGATCGCTCCTCCACCATCAGCCTGGCCTGCACCAACCGCACCGCCTGGAATATCGGGCTGGACAATGGCAGCAATGCCAGCGGCAGCGTGCGGCGCATGCGTCACGCCAGCAGCGCCAATTACATCGACTACGAGCTCTACAGCAATACCGGGCGCAGCAATCGGTGGGGCACCGTCATCGGGGTGGACACGCTGTCCGGTACCGGCAATGGCACCACCCAGACCGTCACGGTGTATGGACGCGCGCCGGCCCCACAACTGCCGATTGCCGGCGCCTACACAGACACGGTGACCGTCTCCATCACTTACTGACAGTTAATAAAGTTCGTATCGGGGGCGTCGCTATTTCTTACGTCTCCAATGTAAACGATTGCCTCCATGACGCAGGTCACCCTCCTGAAGCGACTGACCCTGGTTGCTCTGACTGGCGTCGCGACCTCTACCGTGGCGAACGCGGCCACTGCGCGGGGGCCGGAGAACTCCACCCTGCACATCGGCCTGCGCCTGCTCAGCGGTTGCGAACTGCGTACCGCGCCGCCGCGCGCCAGTTGCTCCAGGGGCACGCCGATGGCGATCGCCGAGCCGCCCAGCAGCAATGAGGCACCCGCTGTCACCAGCACCGGCCAGGACGCCAGCGCACTTGCCGGGCCGATGCCCGCAGGCAGCGCGCGCATCACCACCATCGCGTTCTGAGCATGGCCACTGCCCGTTACCTTCGCGATCTGTTGGCCCTGGTCCTGGGCGGTATGGCAGGAAGCGGCGCCGCCAGTGCTGCCGAGATCGCCATCGCGCCGACCACCGCGCATATCCCGGCCGACAGCGATCAGGTAACGGTCTGGCTTTACAACCAGGCCGCCCAGCCATGGCGTGCCGACGCCAAGCTCTACCGCTGGCGCCAGGACGGTGAGCGCGAACTCCTCGAGCCGGCCACCGGCGCCACCGTCAGCCCGGCGCATTTCGAAATACCATCGCAGGGCCGGCAACTGCTGCGCGTGATCCGCCTCGGCCCCAGCCCCACGCAGGCCGAAGACAGCTACCGGCTCGTCGTGACCCAGCACGCGATCGGCAACGAGACCGACCTGCTGCGTTATTCTACCCCCGTGTTTGCACAGCCCAGCCAGGCCCGCGCAGCGCAACCGGCGCTGCATGCCAGCCTGGCCGGGCACGGCAGCCAGCGCGCGTTGCGCATCTACAATTCCGGCCCCAGCCATGCGCGCCTGGCCGACCTGGCCTATATCGATGCCGGCGGTACCCGCCGCAACATCCGCAACGACCTGGCCGGCTACGTCCTCCCCGGCCAGACCCGCCAATGGACCCTGCCCGCCAACCTGCCCGCAGGCAGCGGCCGCTTCGTGGCGCGTATCAACAGCGATATCGAAAGCACGCTGGCCTTGGAGCCGGGAGTGGGGAATTGAGAATTGGGAATGGGTCAAGCGGATTGCGCTAGCTGATCGCGGGCTCGTGAACGCCCAAGCGCACCAGGCTCTGCGATTCCCGATTCCCGATTCCCGATTCCCGATTCCCGCCAATTGCATCACGTTGACTCGCCGGCTATACTCCGCCGGCTGTTTTGCGTCTCTTGCGCATTGCGTCGTCCACGTCGGACGTCACCGACGAATTCACACCTGCTGCCGCCATCCGCGCCGGGGTGCCCTCACAAGGGGTTCGTCGCGGAGGCAACAGGGAAGCCCAACCCCGGAATTACGTGCGTTTACTGCGAACCTCTCGCAAGAACCCGCACATCCATGTGCGGACTCTTCAAAAAGTCAGGGCCGCGCACGGCGATTCCGCTCTTACGGAGTTACTGCAATGCCCCAAGTCACCATGCGTCAGATGCTGGAAGCCGGCGTCCATTTCGGCCACCAGACCCGCTACTGGAACCCCAAGATGGCGCCGTACATCTTCGGCGCGCGCGGCAAGATCCACATCATCAACCTCGAGAAGACCGTTCCGCTCTTCAACGACGCGATGAACTTCCTCTCCTCGGTTGCGCAGAAGCGCGGCACCGTGCTGTTCCTGGGCACCAAGCGCAGCGCGCGCGAGTCCATCAAGGAAGAAGCCGAGCGTTGCAACATGCCGTTCATGACCCAGCGCTGGCTGGGCGGCACGCTGACCAACTTCCGTACCGTCAAGCAGTCGGTTGCCCGCCTGAAGGAGCTGGAAGCGGCAGAGACCGACGGCACCTTCGACAAGCTGGTCAAGCATGAAGTGCTGGGCCTGCGTCGCGAGCGCGAGAAGCTGGACGCCTCGCTCGGCGGCATCAAGGAAATGAACCGTCTGCCCGACGCGATCTTCGTGATCGATATCGGCCATGAAGACATCGCCATCAAGGAAGCCAAGAAGCTCGGCATTCCGGTGATCGCCGTGGTCGACACCAACTACGATCCGGCCCTGGTCGACTACGCCATCCCGGGCAACGACGACGCCATCCGCGCCGTGCAGCTGTACGCACGCGCCGCTGCCGATGCCGTGCTGGAAGGCAAGGCTGCTGCGCCGAACTCGGCGTCGGTGCGCGAAGAAGAGTTCTCGGCCGACGCCGCCGACGAAGGCAAGGGCCGTCGCGCTCCGGCCAAGAAGGGCGACAAGAAGGCTGACGCCGCCGAGTAATCGGCGTGCAATGCGGCCGCACCATGCTGTGCGGCCGCAGTCCCGACGGCGCCCTCGCGCTCCGTCGTTGAGGCTACTGCATACATCTACGGGGGCAGCGGCATGCCGCACCGTCTCCTACTGGCGGAATCACTTCCGCCGCACGCATTCGTCCATATGAGGTAATTCCATGGAAATCACTGCTTCCCTGGTCAAGGAACTGCGCGAGCGCACCGGCGCCGGCATGATGGAGTGCAAGAAGGCACTCGTCGAAAACGCAGGCGACATCGACGCCGCGGCCGAGTGGCTGCGCAAGTCGGGCCTGGCCAAGGCCGACAAGAAGGCCGACCGCGTTGCCGCCGAAGGCCGCATCGCCACCGCCCAGGCCGGCGGCAAGGCCGTGCTGGTCGAAGTCAACTCCGAGACCGACTTCGTCGCCAAGGACGAGAACTTCCTGGCCTTCACCGAGGTTGTGGCCAATGCCGCACTGAACTCGGACGCTGCCGATGCCGAAGCGCTCAAGAGCGTCAAGCTCGACAGCGGCGAGACCATCGAAGAGCGTCGCGCTGCGGTGATCGCCAAGGTCGGCGAAAACCTGCAGGTGCGTCGCCTGGTCCGTATCGACAGCGCCAACAACGTCGCGGCCTATGTGCACGGCGGCCGTATCGGCGTGCTGGTCGAACTGAAGGGTGGCGACATCGAGCTGGCGCGCGGCATCGCCATGCACATCGCGGCGATGAACCCGCCGCACGTCAAGGCGTCCGACGTTCCGGCCGAATTCGTTGCCAAGGAAAAGGAAATCGAACTGGCCAAGATGTCCGAAAAGGACAAGGCCAAGCCGGCCGAGATCCTGGAAAAGATCATCAGCGGCAAGATCAGCAAGATCGTCAACGAAGTAACGCTGTACGGCCAGCCGTATGTGCTCAACACCGACCAGACCGTCGAGCAGGCAGTCAAGGCCGCCGGCGCCGAAGTGATCGGCTTCCAGCGCCTGGCCGTTGGCGAAGGCATCGAGAAGGTGGTGGAAGACTACGCCGCCGAAGTGATGAAGCAGGCCGGCCTGGCCTGATCTTCCCCGCTCGAAGGAAAGCCGCGGCATGCCGCGGCTTTTTTTTGCCTGTCGATCGCGCATCCGCACACCGGCGCGAACCTGAAGCGAACGCATCCGGCACAGCGGCAAAGCGGCCTCAACTCTACAGATGTCATCGGCATTGCCGTTACCCCAAGATGCCGACCAGGCTTTTCGCGTTCCATCACGCATGTCTTGTGGCGCGGCGATGGCGGAGCATGGCGCGCCCCACTCAACGACCGCAGCTGTATGCTTGTGGCCACTGTTGGCAATGACTCATGCAACCAGATCTCCAGGCCGCCCTGCACTACTGCCGCAACCTGCCCTCGCCGCCTGGCGTTGCGCTGCGCATCATCGAACTTGCGCAGGATCCGGACGTGGACATGACCACCACGGCCAAGGTCATCGGCATGGACATGGCATTGAGCGCACGCATGCTGCGGGTGGCCAATTCCCCGCTCTACGCCAGTCGCCGCCGCATCGACAATCTCGGCCAGGCACTGACCATGCTCGGCCTCAACGCGACCTTGAGCCTGGCACTGGGCTTTTCGATGGTGCACGGCGTTCGCAGCACCTTCATCGCCCACCCCTTGCATGAGCGCATCTGGCGACGCGCCGGCCTATGCGCGCTGGCCAGTCGCATCCTCGGCCAGGCCTACGGCATCCGCAAGCCCGAAGAATTGATGCTGGCCGGCCTGCTGCAGGACATCGGCAAGTTGGCCCTGCTGCAAGGTGCGCCGGATCTATACGGGCCGCTGCTGGAACAGGCCGCCGACAACACCGCGCTGCTGGATGCCGAACGCGAACAGCTGGGCGCCACGCATGCCGAAGTCGGCGCCTGGCTGGCGCATCAGTGGCAGCTGCCGCCGTATCTGCAGAATGCGATTGCGCAGAGCGAAGAAGAGCCGGCAGGCCTGGAACCGTTCATGGCCTGCGTGGCGCTATCCGGGCGCCTGGCCGATATCTGGCTCTCGGCCAGTGCGGTCGCCGCAACCGAACATGCGCAGCAGCAGGCCCAGGACGTGCTGGAGCTGGATGCCGAACGCTTCGAAAAAGTGATCGAACGCATCGCCGAATCGCTACCGGAACTGGAAGCCCTGTTCGACATCCGCGTGCCGCAGCCCGAGCACATCCAGATGATCTTCGAGCAGGCGCGTGAACTGGCGATGCTGCGTAGCCTGCGCGAATTGCAGGACGTGGCCGAAGCGCGCCGGCATGCCGACGAATCGGAAAACCGCATGCGCCACCTGGCCGAACAGGCCAGCCGCGATGCGTTGACCGGGGTATTCAATCGGCATCAGCTCGGTACCGCGCTGACGCATGAGTTCGAACTGGCCTCGCGGCAGGGCTGGCCGCTGTCGATCGCCTTCATCGACCTGGACGACTTCAAGCGCGTCAACGATGCGCACGGACATCTGGTCGGCGATGAAGTGTTGCGCAATTTCGCGCAAACGCTGCAACGCATGGTGCGCACCAGCGACCTGGTGGCGCGCTACGGCGGCGAAGAATTCCTGGTGATCCTGCCCAATACACCTGCCGATGCGGCGCTGATGGTGATCGAACGCATCCTGGCCGAAACCGCGCGCACGCCGATGGCGCAACTGCAGGGCGGCCCACTGCATATCACCTTCTCTGCGGGTCTTGCCACGCACGGCGGTGCCGAGCGCCAGTTCGACAGCATCGACCATCTGTTGCAGGCCGCCGACAGCACGCTGTATCGCTCCAAGCATCGCGGCCGCAACCGCGTCACCGCTTACGATGCGACCGACGTACCAACGCCGCCGAACCCGCGCGCGCATTGAGCAACCGGTCACGCCACTGCCAACAAAGGAATTTTTACCACGCCAGGTGACAGGCTTCCGCTAGAATTGCCGGCGTTTGCCGATCCCCCACCCCCGAGGTCTCCCCATGTCCGAACTTTCCTATCGCCGCATTCTTCTCAAACTTTCCGGGGAGGCGCTGATGGGAGACGGGGATTACGGCATCGACCCCAAAGTCATCAATCGTCTGGCGCATGAGGTGATCGAAGCCCAGCAGGCCGGCGCGCAGGTGGCGCTGGTGATCGGCGGTGGCAACATCTTCCGCGGCGCCGGCCTGGCTGCCAGCGGCATGGACCGCGTCACCGGCGATCACATGGGCATGCTGGCCACGGTGATCAATGCATTGGCGATGCAGGATGCGCTGGAAAAGCTCGGCGCCAAGGTGCGCGTAATGAGCGCGATCAAGATCAACGACGTCTGCGAAGACTTCATCCGTCGCCGCGCGATCCGTCACCTGGAAAAGGGTCGCATCGCGATCTTCGCCGCCGGCACCGGCAACCCGTTCTTCACCACCGACTCGGGCGCAGCGCTGCGCGCGATCGAGATCGGTGCCGACCTGCTGCTCAAGGCGACCAAGGTCGACGGCGTGTACGACAAGGATCCGAAGAAGCACACCGATGCGGTGCGCTACGACAGCCTGACCTACGACCGGGTGATCCTGCAGGGCCTGGAAGTGATGGATACCGCCGCCTTCGCACTGGCGCGCGACAGTGACCTGCCGCTGCGCATCTTCGGCATGAGCGAACCGGGCGTGCTGCTGCGCATCCTGCATGGCGAGCAGATCGGCACGTTGGTGCAGGGCCGCAGCTGAGGCTGGGAATCGGGATTGGGGAATCGGGAATCGTTGAGCGCAGTGCTGACGCCTGCGTCGATGCCTGTCCGTCGAGCGCCTCCAGCGGCAAGTGAACCGCTGCGCGGGTGTTGACGGCCCGCGAGTCGTGAAACCTCAGTCCCGGCTATAATCTCCGGATTCAGCTCCACACGGATTCCCGGCGATGCTCACCCAGATCAAACAAGACGCGCAGACGCGCATGACCAAGAGCATCGATGCTCTGCGCCATTCCCTCACCACCATCCGCACCGGCCGTGCCTCGCCGGCGCTGCTGGACGGCATCAAGGTCAAGGCCTACGGCGCCGACACGCCCCTGAATCAGGTTGCCAGCATCAGCGTGTCCGAAGGCCGCTCGCTGGTCATCAGCCTGTTCGACAAGGGCATGATCAAGGACGTGGAAAAAGCCATTTACGCCTCGGATCTGGGTCTGACCCCGACCGTGGTCGGCACCGTGATCCGCCTGAACCTGCCGCCGCTGACCGAGGAGCGCCGCAAGGAGCTCAGCAAGTCCGTGCATGGCGAGGGCGAAGACAGCAAGGTGGCCATCCGCAACATCCGCCGCGACGCCAACCAGCAGGTCAAGGATCTGCTCAAGGACAAGGCCGTCACCGAAGACGAAGCCCGCAGCGCCGAGGACGATATCCAGAAGCTCACCGACAAGGCCATCAAGGACGTGGATGAGGTCGTCAAAGGCAAGGAACAGGAATTGATGACGGTCTGATCGTGGCGTCGCCTGCCATGCATCCAGTCCTCTCTGCTGCTGTGCCGCGCCACATCGCCATCATCATGGATGGCAATGGGCGTTGGGCGCAGCGTCGGCGTCGTCCACGCGTCATCGGTCACCGTGCCGGCGCGCGCGCGGTCAATCGCACGATCGATTTCTGCCTGGAAAAAGGCGTCTCGGCGCTGACCCTGTTCGCGTTCTCCAGTGAAAACTGGGGCCGTCCGCAGGATGAGGTCGACGCGCTGATGAAGCTGTTCCTGCATGCGCTCGACCGCGAGGTCGAAGAACTGCAGCGACGTGGCGTGCAGGTGCGCTTCATCGGCGACCGCAGCCGCTTTGCCGCACCCTTGCGCGACCGCATGGCCGGCGCCGAGCGCAGCACCGCAGCGAACTCGCGGCTGGTGCTGAGCATCGCAGCCAGTTACGGCGGCCGCCAGGATATCGCCTCGGCTGCCCGCGCATTGGCCGAAGACGTCGCCGCCGGCCGCCTGCAGCCAGAGCAGATCGACGAAGCGCTGCTGTCCAGCCGGGTCGCCCTGGCCGACCTGCCCGCGCCGGACCTGTTCATCCGCACCGGTGGCGACACCCGCATCAGCAACTTCCTGTTGTGGCAGCTGGCTTACACCGAGCTGTGGTTCACCGAAACCCTGTGGCCGGAGTTCGATGCCGGCGTGCTGCAGCAAGCGCTGGACGACTATGCCGGGCGTGAACGTCGCTTCGGCCTGACCAGCGCACAGATCGCCGACAAGGCGACGGAGAGCTCCTCCGCATGACCAAGACTCGCGTGATTGCCGCGCTGATCATGGCGCCGCTCGCGATTTGCGCGATCGTGCTGCTGCCCACCCAATGGCTGGCAGCGCTGGCGGCGGTCCTGTTCCTGACCGGTCTGTGGGAGTGGCTCAAGCTCTCCGGCATCGACGACAGCCTGCCGCGCACCGTGCTGCTGATGCTCAATCTGCTGCTGATGGTGCTGATGGTGTGGGCCTCGGCCGGCTCCATGGTGCTGTTCCAGATTGCGTCGCTGGTGGGCGTGGCGTGGTGGCTGTTGGCGCTGCTGTGGCTGCGTTTTTTCACCTTCGGTGCCGATCATGGCAACGGCCAGGCGCGCGCACTCAAGCTGGCCGCCGGCACCCTGGCAGTGCTGCCGGCGTGGGCGGCGCTGGTGCTGCTGCATGCCAGCCCGGACAAGGGCAACCTGTGGTTGCTGACCGCGCTGACCATGGTGTGGGCGGCTGACTCCGGCGCCTATTTCGCTGGCCGCGCGTTCGGCAAGCACAAGCTGGCGCCGCGGGTCAGCCCCAACAAGACCATCGAAGGGTTGCTCGGAGGCCTGCTCGCCGGCATTGCGGTTGCCTGCGCGTTCGGCTGGCTGGCCGGGCTGACGCTGGCACATGTGCCGCAGCTGGTGCTGGTCTCCGCACTGGCAGTGCTGGCATCGGTGCTGGGCGACCTGTTCGAAAGCCTGCTCAAGCGCCACGCCGGCGCCAAGGACTCGGGCACGCTGATTCCGGGCCATGGCGGCGTACTGGACCGCATCGATGGCGTGCTCGCTGCCCTGCCGGTGTTCGCACTCGGCAAGGAAATTCTCGGATTCTAGGCATGGCTGGCTCCTCTCCCCGTCAGGTCGCCGTGTTCGGCGCCACCGGCTCGATCGGCACATCGGCGCTGGACGTGATCGCCCGCCACCCCGAGCGGCTGCGTGCCAGCGTGCTGTCGGCCGGCAGCAAGGTCGATGAGCTGCTGGCGCTGTGCGCGACCCACCGGCCTGCGCATGCGCTGATTGCCGATGCGACGCTGTACCCGGCGCTGCGCGATGGCCTGCGCGCACGGGGCCTTGCGACCCAGGCGCACGCCGGTGCCGAGGCGCTGGACGCACTGGCGAGCAGCGATGCGTGCGACACCGTGGTGGCCGCGATCGTGGGTGCGGCCGGGCTGCCGTCTACGCTGGCGGCGGCGCGCGCCGGCAAGCGTCTGCTGCTGGCCAACAAGGAATCCCTGGTCCTGGCCGGCGAGCTGCTGACCCGCACCGCAGCCGCCGCCGGCGCTGAAATCATCCCGATCGACAGCGAACACAGCGCCATCTTCCAGTGCCTGCGCTCTTGCGACGCCAGCCGCGGCGTACGCCGGGTCATCCTGACTGCCTCCGGTGGCCCGTTCCGTGGCCGCGACCGCGCGGCGCTGGCGGCGGTCACGCCCGCGCAAGCAGTGGCGCATCCCAAGTGGTCGATGGGTCCGAAGATCTCGGTGGATTCGGCGACCCTGATGAACAAGGGCCTGGAAGTCATCGAGGCGCATCACCTGTTTGGACTGCCGGGCGAGCAGATCGATGTGCTGGTGCATCCGCAGAGCCTGGTGCATTCCCTGGTGGAATTCGTCGACGGCTCCACCCTTGCCCAGCTTGGCCTGCCGGACATGCGCACCACCCTGGCGGTCGGCCTGGCGTGGCCGGAGCGGGTCGAATCCGGCGTCGGCGGGTTGGATCTGCTCAGCCAGGGCCGGCTGGATTTCGAGGCCCCCGACACCGCCGCATTCCCATGTCTGCGCCTGGCCTGGGACGCGTTACGGGCCGGCGGCACCGCCCCGGCGATCCTGAACGCGGCCAATGAAGTGGCTGTTTCAGCGTTTCTTCAGGGCCAGGTGGGTTTCCTAGCGATCCCTGCGTTGGTCGAACACACGCTGACAACGCTCCAGCGGCACAATGCCGATTCCCTCGACACCCTGCTTTTTGCCGATGCGCAAGCCCGGCAAATCACTGAACGCGCCCTCGCCCACCACGCCCTTCATGCCTGATCGTTCCACGCACGCGAGTTGCACCCATGGGTGATTTCATCGGTTCGGTCTGGTGGATGATCGTCAGCCTGGGCGTGTTGGTGACCTTTCACGAATTCGGGCATTTCTGGGTCGCGCGGCGCTGCGGCGTCAAGGTGCTGCGCTTTTCGGTGGGCTTCGGCAAACCGTTGTGGATGCGCCGCGACCGCCACGGCACCGAGTTCGTGGTTGCCGCGATTCCGCTGGGCGGCTACGTCAAAATGCTCGACGAGCGCGAAGGCGACGTGCATCCGGCCGAGCAGGACCAGGCCTTCAATCGCAAGACCGTGTGGCAGCGCATCGCGATCGTCGCGGCGGGTCCCATCGCCAATCTATTGCTGTGCATGGCGATGCTGTGGGCGATGTTCGTGGTAGGCAAGCAGGATTATTCGGCAACCGTCGGCCGCGCCGATGGCCTGGCCGCCGAAGCCGGGCTGACGCCAGGCGAGCGCATCGTACGCATCGACGGCCGCAGCGTGAGCAGCTGGAGCGACGCCAGCATGCAGCTCACCACTGCGGCAATGGACAGGCGCGATGTCCGCGTCCTGACTGCCTCTGACACTGCGAGCAGCAGCGAACACACCTTGCGCCTGTCGCAGTTGCCGGTCGGTTTCGACGAACGCCGCGTGGCCGCCCTGGCCGGCATCGGCTGGCAATTCATGCTGCAGCCACCGGTGATCGCCGAAGTGGTGAAGGGCTCGGTGGCCGATGGCCTGCTCAAGCCGGGCGACCGCATCGTGGCCATCGACGGCCAGCCGATCCGCTCGGCCGAAGACATCATTCCGCAGGTGCAGGCGTTGGGCGCCCACGGCGGGCCGGGCATGATCGAGGTGGCGCGCGGCGAAGACCGGCTGGCGCTGGAAATCGCCCCGCGCAAGTCGCCGCAGGGCCAATGGATGATCGGCGTGCGTCCGGCCGCCGCTCCGGCTCCGGAATACGACAGCCGCCAGCAGTACGGGCTGTTCGCCGCCGTGCCGGCCGCGATCCGCGAAACCGGCCGGATGACCGCCGATTCGCTGGGCATGATGAAGCGCATGCTGACCGGCCAGGCCTCGGTCAAGAACATCTCCGGCCCGGTCACCATTGCGCGCGCTGCCAATGCCTCGGCCGAACGCGGGCTCGACTGGTTCCTGTATTTTCTCGGGCTGCTGTCGTTGAGCCTTGCGATCATCAACCTGATGCCCATCCCGATCTTGGACGGTGGGCATCTGCTGTATTACCTTATCGAGTTGATCAAGGGCAGCCCGATCAGCGAACGGGCCATGATTGCCGGACAATACGTCGGCCTGGCGGCCCTGGCCGGGTTGATGGGACTGGCGTTCTACAACGACATCCTCGGCCTGGTTCCACGATGAAGCTGCTCCACTCTTTCCGCCTGTTGTCGTCGTCATACGCCGGCATCCAGCAACACCCGAATACGACTCCAACCGGATGTGACATGACGCGTCTTCCCACTCGCCGCCTGCTTGCCCTCGCTCTTGCCGCCGGCCTCAGCCTGCCGGCCGTTGCTCTGGCCGTCGAGCCGTTCGTTGCCAGCGACATTCGCGTCGACGGCCTGCAGCGCATCGCCTCCGGCACCGTCTTCACCTATCTGCCGGTGAACCGCGGCGACACCGTGGACGATGCAAAGGTGGCCGACGCGATCCGGGCGCTCTACCGCACCGGCTTCTTCGAGGACGTGCAGCTGGACCGCCAGGGCAACATCCTGGTGATCACGGTCAAGGAGCGCCCGGCGATCAACAAGCTCACCGTGACCGGCAACAAGGACATCAAGTCCGAGGAACTGCTCAAGGGCCTGGGTGACATCGGCCTGTCCGAGGGCGGCACCTTCGATCGCCTGAGCCTGGACCGCGTGACCCAGGAACTGACCCGCCAGTACAACAACCGCGGCAAGTACAACGTGGAAATCACCCCGACGGTGAGCCCGCTGGACCGTAACCGCGTCGACGTGGCCATCGCGATCAAGGAAGGCAAGGCGGCCAAGATCCGCCATGTCAACCTGATCGGTACGGAAAAGTTCGCCAACGAGGACATCCTGGACAACTGGGAATCCAAGGAGCACAACTGGGCCTCGTGGTACCGCCGCGACGATCAGTACTCCAAGGAAAAGATGTCCGGCGACCTGGAAAAGCTCAACTCCTGGTACCTGGACCGCGGCTATGTCGACTTCAGCATCGACTCCACCCAGGTCTCGATCAGCCCCGACAAGCGCGATATGTTCATCAGCGCCGGCGTCACCGAGGGTGAGCAGTACAAGATTTCCGAAATCAAGGTCACCGGCGACACCGTGCTGCCGCAGGCCGACATCGAGCGCCTGGTGATCCCCAAGGCCGGCGACATCTTCTCGCGTGCGCTGCTGGAGTACACCTCCGATGCGATCACCAACACGCTGAGCAACGTCGGTTACGCGTTCGCCAAGGTCAACCCGATCCCGACGCCGAATCGCGAGGACCGCACCGTGGCAGTGAACCTGCAGGTGGTGCCCGGACCGCGCGTGACCGTGCGCCGCATCCTCTACAAGGGCAACAGCCGCACCTCCGACGAAGTGTTGCGCCGCGAAATGCGTCAGTTCGAGAACACCTGGTACTCGCAGGCGGCGATCGACCGTTCCAAGATCCGTCTGCAGCGGTTGGGCTACTTCGAAAGCGTGGATGTGGAAACGCCCGCGGTGCCCGGCAGCAACGACCAGGTCGACGTGGTCTACAACGTCAAGGAGACCACCTCCGGCAGCTTCGTGTTCGGCCTGGGTTACTCGCAGAGCTTCGGTGTGACCACCTCGGTGCAGTTGTCGCAGAACAACTTCCTGGGCGGTGGTAACCGCGTGGCAGTGGAGGCCTCGCGCAGCAGCTATCAGCAGCGCTACGCGTTCTCCTACACCAACCCGTTCTTTACCGACGACGGCGTGTCGCTGGGCTACAACCTGTCCTGGCGTGCACTGGATTATTCGGACTTCAACACCGCGCAATTCAACAGCAAGAACGGTTCGGCGCAGGTGGTGTTCGGTGTGCCGATCACCGAAAACGACACCGTCTCGGCGATGGTGGGTATCGACAGCAACCAGATCACCACTTTCGCGGGCACCACACCGCAGGCGATCATCGACTACATCAATGCGATCGGCACGCGCACCTTCCATGCCTGGCGCACCGAGCTGGGCTGGGCACGCGACACCCGCAACGACTTCTTCATGCCGACTCGCGGCATGTACCAGCGTGTGGGTCTGGAGACCACCCTGCCCGGCTCCACGGTCGAGTACTACAAGCTCAACTACCAGATCTCCAACTACTGGCCGATCATTCCGGCGCTGGTGTTGAACACGCGCTTCGAACTGGGCTACGGCGACAGTTACGGGAAGGACAGCACCCGCGTGCTGACCAACCCGGATGGCAGCACCCGCACGGTCACCGCCACCGGCCTGCCGTTCTACGAGAACTTCTACGCCGGCGGCACCAATTCGGTCCGTGGCTTCGAAGACAACACCCTGGGCCCGCGTTCGGAAGCGATCAATGGCTATACCCGCGGCCAGCCGCTGGGCGGATCGTTCAAGACGGTGGGCTCGGTGGAAATGTATTTCCCCAAGCTGTTCGACAGCCCGTCGGCGCGCGTTTCGGCATTCGTCGACTTCGGCAACGTGTACAACGGCGTGGACAACTTCAAGGCCAACGAGTTGCGCGCCTCCACCGGTGTGGCGCTGTTGTGGCGCGCGCCGGTCGGCCCCATTTCGATCAGCTATGCATTCCCGCTGAAGAAGGAAGACAACGACGAGATCGAGCGTCTGCAGTTCACCTTCGGCGGCCAGTTCTAAGATTGGCACGCGAAACAATGGCGGCCCGGACGCCCGGGCCGCCATTGTTGTTTGAACACCCTGGTAGGAAACAGCGTTAGAAGTAGTCGTTCCAGACATTGCCCAGGCAGGTGGCGGTGGCGCCCCAATCGGATGCGTCCACGCACTGCACCTGCTGGTCCCAGAAGCTCAGAGCGTTGGTGCGCTGCTGTGCGAAATCGTCGGCCGATGCACTGGTGACTGCGCCCAGCAGGATCACGCTACCGAAAATGGAGAGAACAGTTTTCATATGTTTCTTCCTGGGTTCGCCGCATCGTTGCGGCCCGGCAAGCAATACGCTCGATTGTTTAGCCAACTCTTGACGACGTTTTCGAGCTGTTAAACCAGCCACTTATCGTTTACGCGAGGTTTACCCTGATGCGATTGACCGCCAGTGCGATTGCCGAACAATTCGGGTTGACCGTCGTCGGTGACGGCACCACCGAAGTCAGCGGCGTCGCCACCCTGGCCCATGCAGGTGCAGGCCAGCTGAGCTTCCTGTCCAACCCACGCTATCGTCCGCAACTGGCCGACACCCAGGCCGCTGTCGTGGTGCTGCGTGCCGACGATGCCGAGGCCGCCAAAGGCACCGCGCTGGTCGCCAAGGACCCGTATACCGCGTTCGCCAAGATCGCCGCGCTGTTCGATCTGGCACCGGTGCGCGAACCGGGCATCCATGCCTCTGCGGTGATCGACCCGACCGCCCAGGTCTCGGCCACCGCGCATGTCGGTCCGTTCGTCAGCATCGGCGCGCGTAGTCGCGTGGGCGATGGCTGCGTGATCGGTACCGGCAGCATCATTGGCGAGGACTGCGTGGTGGACGCCGGCAGCGAGCTGCTTGCCCGCGTCACCCTGGTCACCCGCGTGCGGCTGGGCAAGCGCGTGCGCATCCACCCTGGTGCGGTGATCGGCGCCGATGGCTTCGGCCTGGCCATGGATGCCGGGCACTGGATCAAGGTGCCGCAGCTCGGCGGTGTGGTCATCGGCGACGACTGCGAAATCGGCGCCAACACCTGCATCGACCGCGGCGCGCTGGAAGACACCGTGCTTGAAGAAGACGTGCGCGTGGACAACCTGGTGCAGATCGCGCACAACTGCCGGATCGGCGCGCACAGTGCGATTGCCGGCTGCACCGGCATTGCCGGTAGCGCCAAGATCGGCCGTTACTGCCTGCTGGGTGGGCATGTCGGCGTGGTCGGCCACCTGGAGATCTGCGACAAGGTGGTGATCACCGGCAAGTCTGTCGTGCGTAATTCCATCCATGAGCCGGGCGAGTATTCGTCCGGCACCCCTCTCACCGACAATCGCACGTGGCGCAAAAACGCCGCGCGCTTCAAGCAGCTTGATGTGCTCGCTAGGCGCATCCTGGCTGTGGGCAAGGAGAAAGAATGAGCCACCACGTTTACGAACTGCCGATCGACGTCAGTCAGATCCAGACGCTGCTCCCGCACCGTTACCCGTTTCTGCTGGTCGACCGCATCCTCGAACTCGATCTTGAAACCAAGTGGATCGTGGCGCAGAAGAACGTCAGCATCAACGAGCCGTTCTTCCAGGGCCATTTTCCGAACCGTCCGGTCATGCCTGGCGTGCTGATCATCGAGGCGCTGGCGCAGGTCGGCGGCGTAATGACCCAGCTCGGCCTGGGCCGCGATGCCTTGTCGCAGCTGTTCTATATGGTCAAGGTGGACAAGGCCCGCTTCAACAAGCAGGTGGTGCCGGGCGACGTGTTGATCATGGAAGTGCAGATGAAGCGCCTGATCCGCAACGTGGGATGCTTCTACGGCGAAGCCAAGGTCGATGGCGAAGTGGTGGCCAGTGCCGAGGTGATGTGCGCCGGCGCCAGGTAATCACCCGCTTTCGGAGTAAGACACGATGCGCGATTCAACACCTTTGATTCATCCGACGGCGGTCATCGATCCATCGGCAACGCTGGCGGACGACGTGCGCGTCGGCGCCTTCTCGCTGATCGGCGCCGATGTGCAGATCGGGGCGGGCACCGAGGTGGGGCCACATTGCTCGATCCACGGCCCGACCCGGATCGGTCGCAACAACCGCTTCATCGGCCATGCCGCGATCGGCGGCGAACCGCAGGACAAGAAGTACGCCGGCGAACGGACCGAATTGGTGATCGGCGACGGCAACGTGATCCGCGAATTCGTCACCATCAATCGCGGCACCGGCGGCGGTGGCGGCATCACCGTGGTCGGCAACGACAACTGGATGCTGGCCTATACGCACGTGGCGCACGACTGCCATGTGGGCAACCACTGCGTGTTCTCCAACAACACCACGCTGGCCGGCCACGTCACCGTCGGCGACTACGTGATCATCAGCGGTTTTGCCGGCGCACATCAGTTCTGCCGTATCGGCGCGCACGCCTTCCTGGGCATGGGCGCGCTGACCAACGGCGACGTCCCGCCGTTCACCATGGTAGGCAGCGAATCGCTGGGACGTCCGCGCGGCATCAATAGCGAAGGGCTCAAGCGCCGCGGTTTCGACGCCGAACGCATCACCGCGATCAAGCGCGCCTACCGCACGCTGTACGTGGCCGGCCTGCCGCTGGCAGATGCCAAGCTGCAGCTGGCCGAACAGGCCAAGAGCAGCGACGATGTGCGCGGGATGCTCGAGTTCATCGAAGCAGCAGAACGGCCCTTGTTGCGATGAAGGGAATTGGGAATCGGGAGTCGGGAATCGTGGACGGCCAGCGCAACGGCGCGTCGGTCGGCAGCGTTACGACTGCGCTACCGATTCCCGATTCCCCACTCCCGATTCCCGGTGCGCGCAAGCGCGCACCTCGCATCGCGCTGATCGCCGGCGAGGCCTCTGGCGACATTCTCGGCGCGGGGCTGATCGAGCAATTGCGGTTGCGCTATCCGAATGCCGAATTCGTGGGCATCGGTGGCGATGCGATGCGTGGCGTCGGTTGCCAGACCTGGTTCGATGCCAGCGAGCTGGCGGTGATGGGCCTGACCGAGGTGCTGCGGCATTTGCCGCGCCTGCTCAAGCTGCGCAGCGCGTTCCGCGAGCGGGTGCTGGCGTGGAAGCCGGACGTGTTCATCGGCATCGACGCGCCGGATTTCAATCTGCCGGTGGAACGCTGGCTCAAGCAGCGCGGGATCAAGACCGTGCACTACGTCAGCCCGTCGGTGTGGGCGTGGCGCGAGAAGCGTGCCGAAAAAATCGGCGTCAGCGCCGATCTGGTGCTGTGCCTGTTTCCGATGGAGCCGCCGATCTATGCCAAGCATGGCGTGGACGCCCGCTTTGTCGGCCACCCGATGGCCGACGATATCGCCTACCAGTCCGACCGCGCAGCGGCGCGCGCAACGCTGGGCCTCTCCGCCTCCAGCACCGTCCTGGCAGTGTTGCCCGGCAGCCGGCACGGCGAAATCAGCCGGCTCGGCGACACCTTTTTCCAGGCGGCCTGGCTGGTGTCCGAGCACCTGCCCAATCTGCATGTGCTGGTACCGGCCGCCAATCCGGGCTGCAAGCAACTGCTGGCCGAGCAGCTGTCACGCTCGTCGCTGCCGGTGATGCGCTCGCATCTGCTCGACGGCCAGGCGCGCACCGCCATGCTGGCCGCCGACGTGGTACTGCTGGCCTCCGGCACCGCCACGCTGGAAGCGATGCTGGTCAAGCGCCCGATGGTGGTGGGCTACAAGGTCGCTCCGCTCACCTACCGTATCGTCAAGCTGCTGGGCCTGCTCAAGGTCAACCGCTACGCCCTGCCCAATATCCTGGCCAATGACGACTTGGCGCCGGAACTGATGCAGGACGACTGCACCCCCGAGCGACTGTGCGTGGCACTGCTGGACTGGTTCAAACACCCCGACAAGGTCGCCGCCCTGCAGCCGCGCTACCTGGCCCTGCACGCAGAGTTGCGCCGCGATGCGTCGGCGCGGGCAGCGGATGCGGTGGCTGGGCTGCTGTCGCAGCGCGAATCGGGAATGGAGAATCGGGAATCGGCAGGAGCCGGCGCATGAGGCGCTCTACCTCCAATGGCGCGGTTGTCGTTCCGGCGACGCAGGACGGGCTTTTCCACGATTCCCCATTCCCCATTCCCGATTCCCGCCTGATCGCCGGTGTCGACGAAGCTGGCCGCGGCCCGCTGGCCGGGCCGGTGGCCGTTGCCGCCGTGGTGTTCGACCCCGGCAAGCCGCGCATCAACGGGCTGGACGATTCCAAGCAGCTCACGGCCGAGCGGCGCGAGCAGCTGTATGCGCGCATCGTCGACCGGGCGCTGGCGTGGTCGGTGGTGTTGATCGACAGCGAAGAGATCGACCGCATCAATATCTACCAGGCGACCATGCTCGGCATGCGGCGCGCAGTGGAAGGCGTGGCGCATGTGGCCGGGTTCGCGCGCATCGACGGCAACCGCGTGCCCAAGGGGCTGCCCTGCCCGGCCGAGGCATTGATCGGTGGCGACGCGTTGGACCGCGCCATCATGGCCGCCTCGATCGTGGCCAAGGTGACGCGCGACCGGCTGATGCACGAACTGCACACGCGCCACCCGGAATATCGCTTCGATCAGCACAAGGGCTACAGCACGCCGGTGCATCTGGCCGCGTTGCAAACCCACGGGCCATGCCCGCAACATCGGCGCAGTTTTGCGCCGGTGCGTCTGGCGCTGCAAGGCCGTGAAGGCCTGGAACCGGATCCCGGGACCCGGGACCTGGAGCAGTTGCAGGTCGGGCAACTGGTTGCGCCGCTGTAAGAGACGCCAGGGTCGGCATCGGCGTGTCCGGCTGCGCGTCGGAGCCTGAACAGCCGCACATCGCGTGCCGTGCGCAGTAGCTCCAGGCACACATCATTCCACTCGTCTCGGCCCTGCAGTCCTCCGATGCCTGTGCAGCGCCGGCCCAGCACGCGATTGACCGCCCTTCCGGGTCCCCGGTCCCGGGTCCCGCCCCCCGCTGTCAAGCCTTGTTCGCCCCCGCCCCCGCCGGTACCCTGACCGCGCATTATTCCGGTCCCGCATGTCCACTTCCCGCTTCGTCCATCTGCACGTCCACACCGAGTTCTCGCTGGCGGATTCCACCATCCGTGTGCCCGAGAAACCGGATCAGGCTGACCCGAAAAAAGCCAAGCAGGCCAACCTGCTGAGCCGGGCAGTCGAACTCGACATGCCCGCGCTGGCAGTCACCGACCTCAACAACCTGTTCGCGCTGGTCAAGTTCTACAAGGCCGCCGAAGGCGTCGGGATCAAGCCGATCGCCGGCGCCGACGTGATGATCGCCACGCCGGACATGACGCCGTGGCGCATGACCCTGCTGTGCCGCGACCGTGAAGGCTACCTGAGCCTGTCGCGGCTGCTCACCCGCGCCTGGATGGAAGGCCACCGCCCCGAAGGCGGCGTGGCGATCCATCCGGAATGGCTGCAGGCCGGGCACGCCAACCTGTTTGCGCTGGCCGGCCGCGACAGCCTGGCCGGGCGCCTGTTCAACGAGGGCCGCGCGGATCTGGCCGAGCAACAGCTGGCCGACTGGCAGCGCGTGTTCGGCGATGGCCTGCACCTGGAGCTCACCCGTACCGGCCGCGATGGCGAGGAACGCTTCAACCAGTTCGCGCTGCACGCCGCGGGCGTGCGCGGGCTGCCGGTGGTGGCGAGCAACGACGTGCGTTTTCTGTACGCCAGCGACTTCAATGCGCACGAAGCGCGCGTCTGCATTTCCTCCGGCCGCGTGCTGGACGATCCCAAGCGCCCGCGCGACTACAGCGACCAGCAATACATGAAGTCCAGCGAGGAGATGGCGGCGCTGTTCGCCGACATCCCCGACGCCATCGACAACACCCACGCGCTGGCGCAGCGCTGCAACATCGAGATGCGCCTGGGCACCTACTTCCTGCCCGCCTACCCGGTGCCGGAAGACGAAACGCTGGACACCTGGATCCGCAGCCAGTCGCGACAGGGTCTGGCCGCACGCCTGGAAAAGAACCCGATCGCGCCGGGCAAGACCCGCCAGGACTATGTGGACCGGCTCGAATTCGAGCTGGACACCATCATCAAGATGGGCTTTCCCGGCTACTTCCTGATCGTGGCCGACTTCATCCAGTGGGGCAAAAACCAGGGCATTCCGATCGGCCCGGGCCGCGGTTCCGGTGCCGGCTCGCTGGTGGCCTGGGCGCTGCAGATCACCGACCTGGACCCACTGCCGTACAACCTGCTGTTCGAGCGCTTCCTGAATCCAGAGCGCGTGTCGATGCCCGACTTCGATATCGACTTCTGCATGGACCGGCGCGACGAAGTCATCGACTACGTGGCGCGCAAGTACGGCCGCGAACGCGTCAGCCAGATCATCACCTACGGCACCATGGCCGCCAAGGCGGTGGTGCGCGATGCCGGCCGCGTGCTGGGCTTTTCGTATGGGTTGGTCGACAGCGTGGCCAAGCTGATCCCCAACATCCTGGGCATCACGCTCAAGGACGCGATGGGCGAAGGCAAGGACTCGGAGATGGCCTCGCCGGATCTGATCCAGCGCTACCAGGTCGAAGACGACGTGCGCGACCTGATGGATCTGGCGCGCCAGCTCGAAGACCTCACCCGCAACGCCGGCAAGCACGCCGGCGGCGTGGTGATCGCGCCCGATCCGCTTTCCGAGTTCTGCCCGCTGTTCGCCGAACACGACGAAGACGGCCGCGGCAAGAACCCGGTGACCCAGTTCGACAAGGACGACGTCGAGGCGGTGGGCCTGGTGAAGTTCGACTTCCTCGGCCTGCGCACGCTGACCATCATCGATTGGGCGGTCAAGGCGATCAACGTGCGCCATGCGCGCGCCGGCATCGACCCGGTCGACATCACCGCCATTCCGCTCGACGACGTGCCCACCTACAAGGGCGTGTTCGCCTCGGGCAATACCGGTGCGGTGTTCCAGTTCGAATCCTCGGGCATGCGCCGCCTGCTCAAGGACGCGCGCCCGGACCGCTTCGAAGACCTGATCGCGCTGGTGTCGCTGTACCGTCCTGGCCCGATGGACCTGATCCCGGACTTCAACGCGCGCAAGCACGGCCAGCAGGAGATCGTCTACCCCGATCCGCGCACCGAAGTCATCCTGAAAGACACCTACGGCATCATGGTGTATCAGGAGCAGGTGATGCAGATGGCGCAGATCGTCGGCGATTATTCGCTGGGCGGCGCCGACCTGCTGCGTCGCGCGATGGGCAAGAAGGTGCCGGCCGAAATGGCCAAGCACCGCGAAATCTTCCGCGAAGGTGCGGCCAAGGGCGGCGTGAGCGCAGCCAAGGCCGACGAAATCTTCGACCTGATGGAGAAGTTCGCCGGCTACGGCTTCAACAAGTCGCACGCCGCCGCCTACGCGCTGGTCAGCTACCAGACCGCGTGGCTGAAACGGCATTACCCGGCCGAATTCATGGCCGCCACGCTGTCCTCGGACATGGACAACACCGACAAGGTGGTGGGCTTTCTGGATGAGGTGCGCAACCTCGGCCTCACCGTCAAACCGCCGCGCGTCAACGAGTCGGCGTACATGTTCGAGGCCGCCAGCCCGGACACCATCCAATACGGCCTGGGCGCGATCAAGGGCGTCGGCCAGGGCGCCTGCGAGGCAATCGTCGAAGAACGCCAGCGCGGCGGTCCCTACACCACGCTGCTGGATTTCTGCACGCGCGTGGGCACCGCAAAGCTCAACCGGCGCACGCTGGAAGCGATGATCAATGCCGGCGCCATGGATGGCCTGGGCAAGAACCGTGCCTCGCTGATGCTGCAGTTGCCGGAGGTGATGAAGGCCACCGAGCAGATGGCGCGTGAGCGCGCCTCCGGGCAGAACTCGCTGTTCGGCGGGCCGGACCCGAGCGCACCGGCAATGCGCCTGGACCTGCCCGAAAGCAAGGAATGGCCGTTGGGCCAGCTGCTCACCGGCGAGCGCGAAACGCTGGGCTTCTACCTCAGCGGCCACCCGTTCGACCCGCACCGCGACGAAGTCCGCGAGCTGGTCGGCTGCGACCTGGGTGCGCTGGAAAAGATCCTGGCCTCGCAACAGCGTGGTGGCGGTGGGGGCGGCGGCGATGGCGAAAAACGCGCCTGGCGCCCGGAGGTCGGCGCCATTCTTGCCGGCCAGGTCGTCGGCGTGCGCCGCAAGGGCGACAGCCAGGTGTTCGTGCAGCTCGAAGACGGCCGCGGCCGGGTCGAATGCAGCGCGTTCTCCGACGCGATGGCCGAGTTCGGCCACCTGCTCACCCGCGACCGCATCCTGATCGTCAAGGGCGGCCTGCGCGAGGACGAATTCAACGGCGGCTACAGCCTGCGCATCCGCCAGTGCTGGGACTACGAGCAGATCTGCGCCGACCACGCGCAGCGGCTGTCGCTGCGCCTGGACCTGCGCGAGAAGCAGGCCTTCAAGCGCATCGACGCCCTGCTGGCCAAGCACCGCCCCGGCAAGACGCCCCTGCGCCTGGACCTGCTGCTGCGCGCGCCCAGCGGCGGTGTGGCCGGCATGCTCGACCTCAACGGCAACCACTCGGTGCGGATCGACCAGCAGCTGATGGACAGCCTGCGCGCAGACCCTGCGGTGCGGACGGTGAAGATCAAGTACAGCCCTCCGTGGGCGTGAGAAGGGGGAATCGGGAATGGGGAATCGCAAAAGCACGGCGGCCGGATACCTTGCTCTGATTCCCGATTCTCCATTCCCGATTCCGCTCCCAACGCCCCCGTACGGGCCGAAGGCAGCGCTTCAGCTACACTCCCCGCCTTACGTTGACGACGCCATTGCATGAATCCTAACTACCTCGACTTCGAGCAACCCATCGCCGATCTGGAAGCAAAGATCCAGGAACTGCGCAAGGCCAGTACCGGGCCTGCGGTCAACGTGGAGACCGAAGTGCGTGCGCTGCGCGACAAGCTGCGCGTGCGCACCGCGCAGATCTTCCGCGATCTGTCGGCCTGGCAGGTCTCGCAGCTGGCGCGTCATCCGCAGCGCCCGTACACGCTGGACTACATCAACACCATCTGCGACGAATTCCATGAACTGGCCGGCGACCGCGCCTACGCCGACGACAAGGCCATCGTCGGTGGCCTGGGCCGTATCGACGGCCGCCCGGTGGTGATCATCGGGCACCAGAAGGGCCGCGATACCAAGACCAAGGTGGCACGCAACTTCGGCATGCCGCGCCCGGAGGGCTACCGCAAGGCCTTGCGCCTGATGAAGCTGGCCGAACGCTTCCGCCTGCCGCTGCTGACCTTCATCGACACGCCCGGCGCGTATCCGGGCATCGGTGCCGAGGAGCGCGGCCAGTCCGAGGCGATCGCGCGCAACCTGCTGGAAATGGCCGAGCTGAAAATCCCGGTGATCTGCACCGTGATCGGCGAAGGCGGCTCCGGCGGCGCGTTGGCGATCGGCGTGGGCGACCGCACCCTGATGCTGGAATACGGCACCTATTCGGTGATTTCGCCGGAAGGCTGCGCCTCGATCCTGTGGAAGGACGCGGCCAAGGCCAAGGACGCCGCCGAACAGCTCGGTCTGACCGCCAAGCGCCTGAAAGGCCTGGGCCTGGTCGACAAGGTGATCCGTGAACCCACCGGCGGTGCGCATCGCAATCCCGAACAGATGGGCAAGCGTCTGAAAGCGGTACTGCTCAACGAGCTGGACGCGCTGGAAAAGATTCCAGTGGATACGTTGCTGCAGCAGCGCTACGAGCGACTGCGCAGCTATGGTGCCTACGAAGGGCATTGATTCGCACGAAGGCCGGCCGCGCCAAGTGCGCGGCCATGGAAAGGACGCCACACCTGCATGTCTCCGCTCCTGCTGATCTCACTGCTGCTGCAAGCCGCCTGCTGCGTCCACGTCGTGCGCAGCGGGCGGCCCTTGTACTGGATCTTCCTGCTGCTGGCGTTTTCCCTGCTGGCGGTGCTGGTCTATGTGTGCGTGGCGGTCATCCCGGATCTGCGCAACCACCCCAACGCACGCCGCAGCCTCAAGCGCGTGCGCAGTACCCTGGACCCGCAGCGCGAACAGCGCGACGCCTCGCGCCGGCTGGATGTGGCCGACACTCCGGAAAATCGCCGCCAGCTCGCAGAGACGTTGCTGGCGCGCGGCGATTACGCCCAGGCCGCCGAGCATTACCAGGGGGCCTTGCGTGGGCTCTATCGCGACGATCCGCACCTGATGCTCGGCCTGGCCAAGGCGCAGTTCGGGCTGGGCCAACCGCAGCAGACGCGGCAGACCCTGGATGCCTTGATCGCAGCCAACCCCAGCTTCCGCTCCCATGACGGGCACCTGCTGTATGCACGCGCGGTCGAAGGCAGTGGCGACACCGACGCTGCGCTGCACGAGTACGACACGCTGGCCCAAGGCTATCCGGGCGAAGAAGCACGCGTGCGCTATGCACAACTGCTGCAGCGCATCGCACGCAATGACCAGGCCAGGGCGGTGTACGAACAGGTGCTGCGTCACGCCGCCGCCTCGCCCAAGCATTACCAGCGCGAGCAACGCGCCTGGGTCGACCTGGCGCGCAAGGGCCTGCGCGAACTGGACACCGGCGCCTGAGAGCAGCCAACAAGGCGCCCGCGCAGCTGTAGGCCACATGCATTGAATCGCTCGGCAACCTGATCAAGGCCATCACCGTGCAAAGGAAGCCCGAAATCGAGGCAGTTCTGAGAGCCGAGATCGATCACCTGCTGGAGCAATCCACACAACGGTTTCGCAGCGGCGCCCTGGCCGAATCGCTCGCCCTGGGATTACAGGCCTGGGCGCTGATCCCCGAACCCAAAGCGAACTGGGACTATTACCCGCAAAGCCTGTCTGCAAGTTTCGTCAAGGATTACGCCGACCTGCACGATCAGGAAAACGTGCATCGATGGCTCGAGGTGATGGCGCTGATGTACGACGACCCAGACCACACCGACCATCTTGTGCTGATGACCGAAGGCGAAGCGATGCTGCAGCTCGGAGATGAGGCACGCGCCTGTGCTGCCTTCGGCAAAATTTACGCGCTATACGGCAAGAAGGGATTTGCCGGACACCAGAAACGGTATCTGGAGATGCTGCGCAAGCAACACCCGACAGGTGCATAAGCTCACATTCGCTCTAGCGCAGCCTCCAGGATTCATCGACCCTTGCCCGGCGCGCACATCTCGACGTCACTGGCCGTCCCAACGATAAGGCACCGCAGGCATTCGCGGCGGGATACCGGAAGGCCCCGCATTTTTTTCAGCAGTGGCAGCTCTGTCACCTGCGCGCCGAAACCGTCAGGCGTGCGCAGGTGCGGTGCGCAATGCGCTCAGAACGGCTTGGCCAGCACCAGCCAGATCACGCCGACCAGCAGGATCACCGGCACTTCGTTGAACCAGCGCAATGCCCGACCGCTGGGCACTGCACGCCCCTGTTCGGCGCCTTTGACCCAGCGGCCGGCCACGATGTAGTGCGCCAGGATCAACGCAACCGCGAACAGCTTGGCGTGCAGCCAGCCGCCAGCGACCATCGTCGGGAAATCCGGAATGACCCGGTAGCCCTGCCATAGCACCGCGCCCAGCAGCAGCGCCAGACCAAGCATGCTGTGGCCGAATTTGTAGAGTCGCCGCCCCATCAACACCAGGCGCGCGCGCACCGCGGTGTCGCTGCCGGCTTCGGCGATGTTGACCAGAATGCGCGGCAGATAGAACACCGCGGCCATCCAGGCGATCACGAACAACAGATGGAAGGTCTTGATCCACAAATACAGGGTCATGCGCTGGCTCCGCTGGCTCGCGTAGGATGGCCCGCATTTTCACCTATCCGCGCACGCGAAAGCAGCCGACGTCCATGCAGCAGTCCGACCCCAAACACTACGACGCCCACTATTTCCGCCGCTGGTATCGCGATGCCGGCCTTGCCGACCCCGCACGCCTGCGACGCAAGGTCGCACTCGCCGTGACCCAGGCCGAGTACTACCTGGAACGGCCGATCCGCAGCGTGCTCGACGTCGGCTGCGGCGAAGCCGCGTGGCGCGCGCCGTTGCTGGCGTTGCGGCCGAAGCTGAGTTATCTGGGTTTCGACAGCAGCGCCTATGCGGTGCAGCGCTATGGCCGCAGCCGCCAGATCCACCCCGCCCGCTTCGGCGATTTCGCCTGGCTGCGCCCGTGCGCGCCGGTGGACTTGCTGATCTGCTCGGACGTACTGCATTACGTGCCCACCCGCGAATTCAATCAGGGCCTGCCCGGATTGGCCGAGATGTGCGCAGGCGTTGCGTTCCTGGAAGCCTTCGCCGAAGAAGATGCGTTCGAGGGCGATCACGACGGCTTCCAGGCGCGACCGGCGCGCTGGTATCGCAAACGCTTCGCCAGCGTGGGCTTCGCTGCGCTGGGGTCGCACTGCTGGCTGTCGCCGCAGCTGGCTGACCAGGCATCGGCGCTGGAGCGCGGCTGACCGGGAGGTGGTTGCCAACGAGCATCGCATCCGGTCACTGCGTCGCCTAGACAGAAGAACGGTTGGGTGGCTCCACCTCCATTGCTGGGTCGAGGGACGTCGCCCAGCGTCTTCACCCCCGCTCCGGGCCGCTGCCCACATGAGCTGCGCCGGCGTTCCAGAGGCACGCATCCGTAGTGGGCAAATCCTGTCGTCGCGCCTGGCAGGCAAGCCGGTTTCTCGTTTAGAGACGGCGGCCATCACGCCGTGACAGCCTCAACTGTTCGCAGCCCCATTAAGGTGCAAATGCGCCAAAACCGGTATGCTGCGCGGCAGCAAAACCGCACGGATGGGTGGAATGCTTTATCAACTGCATGAGCTGACCCGCAATCTGCTAGCCCCCTGGGTACATCAGGCCCAGGCGAACGCCAAGATGTTTTCCGACCCGGACAGCCTGTGGGCATCGCTCCCGGGCGCCGAGCGCATGGCCGCCAGCAACGAGCTGTTCCACCGTCTGGGCAAGGAATACGAAAAGCCGGCCTGGGCGCTCGACGATGTCGAGGTCGATGGTCATTCGCTGCCGATCATCGAACGCGAAGTGCTGAGCAAGCCGTTCTGCCGGTTGCTGCGCTTCAAGCGTTTCAGCGACCACGTCGAACTGATCGGCAAGATGAAGGAGCAGCCCGCCGTGCTCGTGGTTGCGCCGTTGTCCGGCCACCACGCCACGTTGCTGCGCGACACCGTGCGCACCCTGCTGCGCAACCACAAGGTCTATGTGACCGATTGGGTGGATGCACGCATGGTGCCGCTGGAAGCCGGCGCGTTCCGGCTCGAGGACTACATCACCTACATCCAGGAGTTCATCCGCCATATCGGCGCCGAGCGCCTGCATGTGGTGAGCGTGTGCCAGCCCACCGTGCCGGTGCTGGCGGCCGTGTCGCTGATGGCCAGCAACGACGAGCCCACGCCGCGCTCGCTGGTGATGATGGGCGGGCCGATCGATGCGCGTCGTAGCCCCACCCAGGTCAACAACCTGGCCACGGAAAACGGCATCGAGTGGTTCCAGAACAACCTGATCCACACCGTGCCGTTCCCGTATCCGGGCCATGGCCGGCAGGTGTATCCGGGCTTTCTGCAACACGCCGGCTTCCTGTCGATGAACCCGAACCGGCATGTGATGTCGCACTGGGATTTCTACACCGATCTGGTCAAGGGCGATCTGCAGGATGCGCAGGCGCATCGGCAGTTCTACGACGAATACAACGCTGTGCTCGACATGCCGGCCGAGTATTACCTGGACACCATTCGCGTGGTGTTTCAGGAGTTTCTGCTGCCGCAGGGCAAGTGGAAAGTGGACGGCCAGCTGGTCAAGCCATCGGCGATCCGCAAGACCGCGTTGCTGAGCATCGAAGGCGAACTGGACGACATCGCCGGCCTCGGCCAGACCGAGGCGGTGCACGATCTGTGCACCGGCATCGACGCGGCGCACCGTCGTCATCTGGTCGTTGAAGGCGCCGGTCACTACGGCATTTTCAGCGGCCGCCGCTGGCGCGAGGTGGTGTATCCGCAGGTCCGCGAATTCATCGCGCGCTACGATGCGGATCCGGTCGGCAGCCGCGACCTGGCCACCGTGACCCCGATCCGCAAACGCGGCAAACGCGCCTGAGTTACCCAAGAAAATCCCCGGCAATGCCGGGGATTTTCATCTCGGTCTGCCTGCAGCCGCCAGAGCGGTCATGCCAGCGAGCAAGCACCACCACCCTGCGCATACCGACATCTCGGAAGGCGCATCACGCCGCCGCCTCTCCGCCCTTGACCAGCAGCTGCTTGGCGAACATGCCGTGCAACGTGCCGAACGCGCGCGCCAGATGCAGCGTAACGAACAACAACAGCACGCCCACCACGCACAACGGTAGCGTCAGCCAGGCGCTGGTGACGTCCACCCCATCCCAGGTCAGCACTGCGACGTTGTCGAACAACACCGCGATCGGTGAAGCGGCCAGGCCCAACGACAGCGACAGCAGCGTGCAAAACACGGTGAAATAGAGAATGCCCAGCGGCAGCATCAGCAGGAAGTACAGCATCGTGCTCCAGGTACGCGCGTCGGTGAACATCGCGCCGATGCGCTGCAGCCAACCGCCCTGCAGGCCCGGGTGTTGCGGGCGACGCGGCATGCGCACGCCAAGCAGCGTTTCGACCACGCGGCCCTCCACCAGCGACAACACCCGCACCGAGCCGAAGAACAACACCAGCAGCGGCACGCCGATGATCAGGATCAACATCCCCACCGACAGGCTGGCGCCGGTCACGACCCAGGTGAAATAGAACACCCCGGTAAGCAGCGACAGCAACATGTAGAACAATGCGCCATAGGTGCGCGGGTCGGCGGCCACGCCGAAGAACGTGCCGATCCACGATGCCCGCTTCGGTGGCACCGGGGGGCGCAGCGCGCGTGCCACGGTCACTTCGGTTTCGCGGTAGATCTCCGCCACTTCCTCCGGCGCACCGTAGCTGCTGGCCACGCCGGCAATGACCTCGGCCTCGCTCTTGCCTTTCTGTTCTGCCAGCTCGGAACGCAGATAGTCTTCGGCGTCGTAAAGCGCGTCCTGGATCATTGCCGGATCTGCCCCGGCCAGCGCCTGGCGCAGCTGCAGCAGGTAATCGCCAATGGTGGTCGGCAACGGACGTGCCTGTGCAATCGTGTTCATGAGTGGTTCCCCTCCAGCACTGAATCAACAGAATCTCGGGTGGCACGCCAGGCGGCGGTCCAGTCGCGCAGGCAGTCACGCCCGCTCTCGGTGATGCGGTAATACCGCCGCGGCGGCCCGGAGGCCGAGGGCTCGACATGGCTCTCTAGCAATCCGGCCCCTTCCAGATTGCGCAGCACCGGGTACAGGGCGCTTTGCTTGCCGCTGAGCACGCCTTCCAGACGCTCGAGCCGCTTGGCGATGAGGTAGCCGTACAGCGGTGCATCGGCCTGCGCCAGGACGGCCAGCAAGGCCAGCGACACCGTGCCCGCGCTCAGTTCCTTCTGAAATTTGCGTAGGTGGACATCCGCCTCGCTCATCGGCCATCTCCGCTAGGTTGAAGATGATGCTATGTAGAACCTAGCTATAGTGAATGTGCCGGTAGTCATGGCAATGGTGAATCGGGAATTGGGAATCGGGCGAGCAGAAGTGGCTGCTTCGCCGTAGGCATGCCGCTGCCCTTGCGATTCCCGACTCCCGATTCCCGACTCCTGTCGCGCCCGCCTGCGCAAACCCCAGTGCGTTCATGAGCTTAGAACCTTTGGGTTACTGCCTTTCTGGCCCGGCTTCACTACAGTCGGTGTCCCCTGCGCCGATAAGCTTCACTCAGGGGTTTTTCACTTTTCGATGGGGCAACACGATGCAATTGACACGCTTGGCGCAGCCGGCCACGGCTGAAACTTCCTTTGGTGCCACCCGGCGCCTGTGCCTTGCGATTGGGTTGGCGCTGCCCGCACTGGGTTTTGCGCAGGTGCAACCGGCCCCGGCCAACGCCGAACAGGTCGTGGCCGAGCCAGCGAAAGCGCCGGCCACCGCCGCACCGGCGACCGCCAAGGGCTATCCGCTCGAAGCGCAGGGGTGGGGCGCCAAACAAGGCGGCAATATGTGGCAGGTGCGCTGGGCCGAAGACTGGTCGTACCTGAAGGATCCGTCCAAGCGCAAGAGTCCGTTCGATCCGCTCAAGTACATCCCGCTCAACGACGACGGCGATGTGTATGTGTCGCTCAGCAACGAGTTGCGCGTGCGCAGCAATACCATCACCAATCCGGGCCTGATTCCCGGCAGCCATTCGCAGCAGCAGTATCTGCTGCGCGCCTTCTTCGGTGCGGACTTCCATGTGGGCGAGCACTTCCGTCTGTACACGGAATTGGCGCATGGCAGCCTGGACGGGCGCAACGAGGGGACCAAGACCGGCACACAGGAAAACAACGCGATCCTGCAGCAGGTGTTCTTCGACGTGAAAGGCCGTATCGGCAGCGCCGACACCGGCCTGCGCGTCGGACGTCAGGTGTTCGTCGATGGCCCGACCACGCTGATGGCGCTGCGCGACAACACCGATATCTTCGTGACCTTCAACGGCGCGCGCGCCTGGGCAATCGGCGACAGGACGCGTGTTGACCTGTTCGATTTCAATTTCAACATCGATGGCACCGAAGGCCTCGGCGATGATCGCATCGACCGCTCGCGGCACTTTCGCGGCGTGGTCGGTGGCTACCGCCTGGCGACGGCCAAGCCGATGTACCTGGAGCCGTTCTTCTATCAGTTCCGCAACGACAACCAGGTGTGGGGCCGTCAGACCGCAGAAGAAAACCGCAATTACTACGGTCTGCGCCTGTGGGGCAACGTGGGCAAGCTGCGCACCGATTCGTTCGTGACCGTGCAGCGCGGCAGCTTCGGCGGACGCGACCTGCGCGCCTACATGGCCAGTACCTCCAACGCCTGGTCGCTGAGCGAATCGGGCTGGAAGCCACGCCTGGGCTTCCATAGCGAAATCGCTTCCGGTGGCGGCGGCACCTCCGGCACCGGCACGCTGCGCAACAACAACTTCTTGTACGGCAACACGATCTACTTCAGCTGGGCCACGTTCTTCGGCCCGGTGAACCTGGTCACTGCCGCACCGACGTTGACGTTCTCGCCGACCTCCAAGCTCACCGTGAACCTGGAGTGGGAAACGCTGTGGCGCCAGACCACCAGCGATGCGATCTACAACAACCAGGCGCGCGCCTACGCACGCACTCAGAACACCGGCGAGCGCCGCATCGGCACCATGCCGCGCATCAACGCCACCTGGAACATCGACCCGAACTGGTCGGTGACCTTCCGCGCCGAACATCTGATGGCCGGGCCGGCGTTGGAGAAGGCCGGCTACGGCGATTCGACCTTCGTGATGGGCTGGTTGAACTTCCGCTTCTGAACACAGCTGTTGGGTGCGCCGTCCATCTCCAAGATACAGTGGCGCCATCACGTGCCGCGTCCCGCAAGGACGCGGCATGTCGTTTTTACGTGCGGAATGCCGATGACAGCGAACAAGGCCGCATGCGTCATGCGGCGGGAGACAGCGACGCGCGCAGTGCATTCACGTCCTTGAGTCGTCCTGACCTCCGGCCGCTTCAGGCAGCCAACCCACCCCTGCGCAGATCCCAGGCAGGCATGGCCGTTGGTTCGCATCGGCCATGCCACGCACGGTGATGCATGCGCGCCTCCAAGCTCACCTGGCGACTGCTCGCCCGGCGTTGACGGCTGTCCGCCGGTGGTCGTCAGGCAGCTGCTGCGGATACCAGCGTTGCGCATGCAAGCGTAGACCGCCTGCACCAGTCTTGCGACCTGTGCCTGGCAGTGCAGAAGGCGGCTTGTTTTATCGAGCCGATGAGGCTGCCTGTGTGGCCGCGATCGCACTGCCTGGCACGGGCCAGCGATCATTGCCTGCCCCGCCCTCCGGTCGTGCGTACTGCCGAAGCGTCAGGCTCTTACCGTCGTTTCCGGCGCCTAGCGGGCGCACCTGTCCACGCAACGCAGGCGGTAGCGCGGCGATCCGCTGCGTCAGCGGCATTGTCTGCGCAGGATGATCGCGCAACCACTGCAGCGCAGACAGCGCGCGCAATGCAGCGGCGGCGTCCTGCATCTTGCGCTGATAGTTGGCGTAGTCCGGACGCGACACGCTTGCCAGCAAACACCCGGTTGCATTGGCGATGCAGGCCACCGATGCGGTCTGCGGCAACGGGATCAGCGTCTGCGGAACCGGCTGATCTTGTGCCAGCAAGGTCCGCACCGGCGCGCTGCAGGCCCAGGTAAAGGTGGGCGCCAGCAAGGCCTGGGTGCGTTCGTCGTCCAGCAACCGTAGCGGGAACCGGTCTTGCCAGGACGATTGGCTGCCTCGCGTCAACGCATCCTCCTGCAGCATCGAAAACACCATCCGCGATTCACCGTGCAACGCGTGACACAGCGCGATCTCATCCACCGGCAGCGGCGCAAATGCAGCGGCGCATTGCGCGGGCAAGGGATGCTGCGCCGGCAATTCGGCCAGCATGTCGGCAAACAGGTGCGCATTGCCGCGCAGCATCGCCGCGCCAATCATCGTGATCGCCAGATTGTCGCTACTGCGCATCAGTACACGGGCAACCTGCGCATCGGTGCAGACCCCGGACAAGGCCTGGGTGGTGCGCCCCTGGACAAACTCCAAGGCGCTGGTCGTCATCGACAAGGACATGCGCGGCAGTTCGGGAAGCGGCGTATCGACACGTGCACGGAACGGGCTGCGGTAGTCGGCGTGTTGCGCCAACGCCCGCATCCGCGCCAGCATCGGTGCCTGTGCTGCCAGCGCAGCGGCATAGGCCTGCGGTCGTTCGCGCACGCGCTGCAAGCATCCGCCAGCGCTGGCCATGCACAGCGCAGGCGCGCCGGACGGCCAACCCGGCAGGCGCCGATAGCCTGCAGCGGCGCTTTGGAATGCCGCATGCTCCGGCAGCCGGTTGAATCGCTCCACGTCCTGGGCCAGCACTGCCTCGCGCTGCGCCTCCGGAATCGCGTACGACAGCGACCACAGCGCCCCGAACATGTTGCTCCCGCGCAACGGTGGAAGCGGCTGGCGCAGCTGCGCCAACGCCTGACGCTGCGATTCGGGAATCGGCCAATACCTGGAGATCGCATAGAGCGCCAGCGCTGCTGCGATCAGGATGCAGACACCGAGCAAGGCGGCTTTGAGGAATTTGGCGAGCACGTGCGAACGATCCATCCCTGGGAGCTGCGCATCTTAGTGCCATCGGCACAGGCCCGCGACGGGCACAGACGCATTGCGTTCTTTTGGGCTGCGCACCATCGGCAGCCGTGTGTTTGGCGACCTGCGTGACACTGGGCAACCACACCACGCGCTGGCAATGGGCGACGGTCTCATCAAGTCGTTGAAAGGATCCGGGCGCTGCAGACCTCGCCCCCTCCGCCTCTGCGCGCCATGCTTTCCCAATGGAAGAAGGGCTGCACGGGTCGCCCGCTGCCGCTCGGCTGCGGGTACCGCCACGCCTGTGTCGATATAGGTACCGGAATAACGGGATTGCGCAGGCTTGAGGCACGCGAAACACTTTTGCCAATCGCGAATGCCTGCTGCCAAACCCCGGCCCCAGCTCCACCGAGCGTGGCCGAATGCCTACACTATGCCGATGTCCGAATCCCCTACTCCGCACGTCCGCCCTTCCCTGCAACGGGTCTTTCTGACCGGGTTGCTCACCTTGCTACCGGTCTGGTTGACCTGGGTGGTGGTGAAGTTCGTTTTCTCGCTGCTTTCGGGCATCAGCAGCCCGTGGGTGGTGCCGTTGTCCGAACGCATCGCCGCCTCGTTCCCCGATTATCTGGGCTGGTTCAAGGCGCTGTGGGTGCAGAACACCATCGCCCTGATCGCCACGGTAGCGGTCATCCTGTTCGTCGGGATCCTGAGCCGGCGCGTGATCGGCCAGCGCTTGCTGCGCTGGTTCGAGGCCATCATGCGGCGCATTCCACTGGCCAGCGTGGTCTACGACAGCGCGCGCAAGCTGCTGGACATTTTGCAGACCCAGCCCGGCAGCACCCAGCGCGTGGTGCTGATCGATTTCCCGCATCGCGACATGAAATCGGTGGGCCTGGTCACCCGCGTGATCAAGGAACAGGGCACCGGCCGCGAGCTGGCCGCAGTCTACGTGCCCACCACGCCCAACCCCACCTCCGGCTACCTGGAAATCGTGCCGGTGGAGCTGCTCACGCCTACCGACTGGAGCGTGGATCAGGCGATGAGCTTCATCATTTCCGGTGGCGCCGTGGCGCCCGAATCGGTTCCCTTCACCCGAACTGCGGATCGCTGACACCATGAACCATGTGCGCACCCTCGATGATCGTGCGGTCCGCCTGTTCATTGCACTGGCGGCCTTCTTCTGCGTCAACGCGGCGCTGGCCGAGTTCATTGGCGTCAAGATCTTCGCGCTGGAAGACACGCTCGGCATTGCGCCACTGAACTGGAATCTGTTCGGCCAGCGCGGCTCGCTCAGCTTCACCGCCGGCACCTTGCTGTGGCCGATCGTGTTCATCATGACCGACACCATCAACGAGTTCTTCGGCAGCCGCGGGGTGCGTTTCATCTCGTGGGTGGCGGTGGTGCTGATCGGCTACGGCTTCGTGTTCGCATTCGCGGCCATCGCGCTGGCGCCGGCCGGCTGGTGGGTCACTGCGGCGCAAAACCAGGGCGTGCCCGATTACCAGGCGGCATTTGCGGCAGTGTTCGGGCAAGGGCTGTGGACCATCGGCGGCTCGCTGGTGGCATTCCTGTTCAGCCAGTTGATCGATGTCTCGGTGTTCCACCGCATCCGCCGCGTCACTGGCGAAAAACACGTGTGGCTGCGCGCCACCGGCTCCACTGCGGTCTCGCAGGTGGTGGACAGCTTCGTGGTGATCTATATCGCCTTCGTGCTCGGCCCGCAGCATTGGTCGATCGACCAGTTCCTGGCAGTGAGCACGCTCAACTACATCTACAAGATGGGCTTTGCGGTCTTGCTGATCCCGCTGCTGTATCTGGCACGCCGCGGCATTACTGCGTACCTGGGCGCCGAGCGTGCCGAGCAGCTGCGCGAAGAAGCCGCTGCCGCCTGAGCCGGGCTGTCTCCCAGCCAGGGTCGTCGCGCCGCAATGGGGTGCGGCGGCAACACCTTGCCAACAGTGGTCCGCATCGCGGCGCCGCGAGCCAGCCCACCGAACTGTGACTTGCACGCCGCCTTGCTGGCCATGTCGCAGCGCATCACATCGCGCGGGCGCAGCACCGCGCCCATGCGCCGCATGAATTGCCGATAGGCGGTAGGCCGCCAATGGGTGGCCGTAACCGTGCGGATCGGGCAAGCTCCCCGCTCGCTTGTTTCCGGAGCCGGTAATGCCCCTCAGCTTTTCCCGCCTGCTGTCCCTGGCCATGGCCGCCCTCGTGAGCCTGTCGCTGGCGGCGCCGGCCGATGCGGCCAAGAAGAAGACCGCCAAGGCACAGACCACGCAAACGCGCGCGAAGGCGAGCAAAGGCAAGAAGACCGCCAAGCCGGCAGCCAAAAACACCAAGGGCAAGGGCAGCAAGGCAGCCAAGGTGAGGCCACGCGCGGTTGCCGCGCCGGTGGTGCTGACCAAGGCGCAACAGCTCAACCTGCTGTACGACCAGTACTGGGACGCCTCGCTCAAGCTCAACCCGCTGCAGGCCACCTTCCAGGGCGAGAGCCGCTACAACGACCAGTTGCCGAACTTCCTGTCGCCGGCGTTCCGCCAGCAGTCGCACGATTTCACCGTGCTGTGGCTGGGCAAGGCCGAGGCGCTGGGGCCCGATGGGCTGAGCGGACAGGATCTGCTCAGTTACCAGATCTTCGTACGCGATGCGCGCAGCGCGCTGGCCGCCGAGCAGTTCCCCAGCTGGATGCTGCCGATCAACCAGTTCTACAACATCGCCAGCATCGCGGTGGTGCTGGGCTCGGGTACCGGCGCGCAGCCGTTCAAGACGGTCAAGGATTACGACAACTGGTCGCGGCGAGCGCTCGGCATTCCCGACCTGTTCGAGCAGGCCATCGCCAACATGCGTGCGGGCATGCAGGCCGGCGTGGTGCAGCCCAAGGTGCTGATGCAGAAGGTGTTGCCGCAACTGGATGCGATCATCGCGCGCAATGCCGAAGACAGCCTGTTCTGGGGTCCGGTGCGCAACCTGCCCGCCGACATGCCCGAGGCCGACAAGCAGCGCATCACCGCCGAGTACAAGCGCATGATCGAAGTGCGCATCATGCCGGCCTACCGCGCCTTGCGTGGCTTCATCGCCACCGAATACCTGCCCGCCTGCCGCGACAGCGATGGGCTGGCGGCATTGCCGAACGGCGCGGCGTGGTACGCCTATGATGTGCGCCAGAGCACCACCACGGACCTGACCCCGGAGCAGGTGCATCAGATCGGCCTGGATGAGGTCGCTCGCCTGCAGGGCGACATCCAGACCTTGGCCAAGCAGGTCAAATTCCGCGGCAACCTGCCCAAGTTCTACAAGTTCATGCAGACCGACCGGCGCTTCAGCTTCCGCAGCGACGCCGAGTTGCTGAGTACGTATCGCAGCCTGCAGGGCCGCGTGCAGCTGGCGGCGCCGCGGCTGTTCAACACCCAGGGCATGCCGGCGCTGGAAGTGCGTGCGGTGGAACCGCAGCGTGCGCAATCGGCGGCCAGCGGCTCGTACATGCGCCCCAGCGGCAACGGCAGCACGCCGGGCATCTTCTACGTCAACACCTCGGACCTGCCGTCGCGCAAGACCTGGGAGGCCGAAAGCCTGTACCTGCACGAAGCGGTGCCCGGCCACCACTACCAGCTGGGCTTGCAGCAGCAGTTGACCGACCTGCCCAAGTTCCGCCGCCTGGGCGGCGAAACGGCCTACATCGAAGGCTGGGGTCTGTATGCCGAATCGCTTGGCCGCGAGCTAGGGCTGTATGACGACCCGTACAACTATTACGGCTATCTGCAGAACGCGTTGTGGCGCTCGATTCGCCTGGTCACCGATACCGGCCTGCACAGCAAGGGCTGGACGCGTACCCAGGCCATCGACTACATGGTGGACAACTCCGCCATGAGCCGCGCCGATGCCGAAGCCGAGGTAGACCGCTACATGGCCATTCCCGGCCAGGCACTGGCCTACAAGGTGGGCGAGATGAAGATTGCGCAATTGCGCGAGCAGGCGCAGCGCGAGCTGGGTCCGCGCTTCGATGTCCGCGCCTTCCACACCGAAGTGCTCAAGGACGGCTCGGTACCGCTGGATATCTTGCAGGACAAGATCCAGCGCTGGATCGCCACGCAGAAGGGCTGACGCGCGCCGTCGCGATGATTGGACGCTGCTGACCCGTCACTGCGGGTTGGCCTTGGGATTGGCGCAGGTTGAGGCTTGGAGTGCTTGGCAAAGCCCGGCTTCGGCTCGCCCTTTGCATGCTGCGGTGGCAATCCCAACGATGCCGGCCGGGTGTGACACGCGGGGTGAGCGCGCGTTCGTCAGCCGAGTCACTCCGCCGCACGCGCGGCCGCCAGCGCGGCGATATCGCGCGGTGCGGTGCGGCAGCAGCCACCGATCAAGCGCGCGCCAGCCGCCAGCCAGTGCGCATGCTGGTCGGCCAGCGTGAGCGCAGCCCCGCGACCGGCATGCCAGCGCTTGTCGCTGGCGTCGTAGTGCTCGCCCGAGTTCGGGTATACCACCAGCGGCAGCGCGGTCAGCGCCGACAGGCTGTGCAATGCAGCGGTCGCCTGATCCAGCGCAATGCAGTTGATGCCCACCGCGATCACCTGCGCACAGGCATCCAGCGCCGGCACCACCTGCGCCAGCGGCGTGCCGTCGCTCAGATGCGCCGCATCGCGCAAGGTGAAGGAAAACCAGGCATGCAGCTGCGGAAATTCGTGTTGCAGCAACTGCCGCAGGGCCACGATTTCGCTGGCCGAGGGCAGCGTCTCGCAGGCCAGCAGATCCACGCCAGCCTCAGCCAGCGCCGCGATGCGCGGACGATGAAAGTCCATCAACTGCTCGATCGGCAGCACGTAGTCGCCACGATATTCCGAGCCATCGGCCAGATACGCGCCATACGGTCCCACCGAGCCTGCCACCCACAAAGGCGCGGCATGCGGGTGCAGCGTCAGATGATCGGCACGCGCCTGCATCGCCAGCGCTACGCTGCGAGCGATCAACGCCTGCGCTTGCGCAACATCCAGTCCGCGTGCGGCAAATCCCAGCGGCGTGGCCTGATAACTGGCGGTGATCGCGCATTGCGCACCGGCAGCGAAGTAATCGCGATGCACCTGATAGATCAGCTCCGGCTGCTCCATCAGCACGCGCGCCGACCACAGCGCATCGTTGAGATCGCAGCCGCGCTGCTCCAGCTCGGTGGCCAGCGCGCCATCCAGCACCACATACCCGTCGTGTTGCAGGGCCTGGCTGAAAGGCGCATTGGCGCGCGGCTGGCGCGGAAGAATCGTCATGCGTACAGTCTCCGGGCCGCAAGCCATTGGGTAAGTGCGTAGGCGCCATAGCACAGCGCGACGAACGGAATACCGCACCACAACGCAATGCGCTGCTGCGGATCGAATGCCAACCCGATGCAGGCGAGCAGACACAGCGAAAAGCCCAGAATCGGGGTCCACGGGTACCACGGCGCGCGATACGCCAGCGTTTCCAGCGCAGCGCCATCGCGCAGCCATTGGCGACGGAAGCGGTAATGCGCGGCGCAAATGCTCAGCCACACCACCACGACGGCGAAGCCCGAGACTGCCGAGATCGCAACGAACACCGTTTCGGGCGCATACACGCCGGTGAGCAGCGCCAGCAAGCCGCCCAGCATGCTCAGCGACACGGCACGCAACGGGATGCCGCGGCCGGTCAAGCGCGCCAGGCCGCTCGGCAACGTGCCTTCATTGGCCAACGACCACAGCATGCGCGCGGCCGCATACAGCCCGGAATTGGCCGCCGACAGGATCGCGGTGAGGATCACCGCATTCAAGATGTCGGCTGCATATGGAATGCCCAACAGCTCGAAGGCGCGCACGAACGGGCTGGTTTCCACGGCCGCTCGTCTGGCAGGCAGCAGCGCCGCCAGCACCAGCACCGTGCCGACGAACAGCACCACCAGCCGCACCAGCGTTGTGCGGATTGCCAGCGGAATCGCGCGTGCAGGCTGTGCGGTTTCGCCGGCCGCCACGCCGATCAACTCGGTGCCGGAAAATGCGAAATTCACCGCCACCATCGTCATCAAGATCGGGAGCGTACCGTGCGCGAACCAGCCGTTGGCGCGCAGATGGCGCAGCCCGGGTGCGGGCGAACCGTCGGCCAGTGGCAACAGACCGATCACCGCCGCGCCGCCAAGCACGATGAACACCAGGATGGTGATCACCTTGATCAACGAAAACCAGAACTCGCCTTCGGCAAACCAGCGCGCCGAAACTGTATTCAGGCCGAAGATCAGCGCGCAGAACAGCAGACACCACGGCCACGCCAGGCTGTGCGGAAACCAGTACTGCATGCAGAACGCTGCGGCCGTCAGGCTCGAACCCAATGCCACCGTCCAGGTCAACCAATACAACCACGCCACCACATAGCCGGTCGCCGGGCCGAGGTAGCGCGCGGCATACACATGAAACGCACCGGTTTGCGGCATCGCCACCGCCAGCTCGCCCAGGCATTGCATCACCAGGTACACCACCAGTGCGCCGATCAGATACGCCAGTACCGTGCCCAGCGCGCCGGTGCTGGCAATGATGTACCCAGTGTTGAAGAACAGGCCGGTGCCGATCACCCCGCCCAGCGACAGCATCACCAGATGGCGCACCTGCATGCTGCGCTGGAACTGCGGTGCGGTGGCGGACGACGGCTCGGGCATGGGGGCGAATGGTCGGGGGACTCCATCCTGCCACGTGCATGCAGACGGGCACAGCCGCGCGCAGTCGAGTTGTGATGCAGGACCTACCGCTCACTGGCGCGCGGGTATGCTGCTGATCGGTTTCTGCTCGCCCCCTTCCCATGCCCCATCACCGCCTTACGGCTTTGCACACATCCGCGCGCCGCCTCGCCACCGCGGCCCTGCCTACGCGCAGGCCCAATCCAAACGGCGCGTCCCGCGCAAGCGATGCCGAGCTTGTTGCGCGTTCGATTGCCAGTGCGCCTACGCGCTGCGCATGGTCGAACACGTCGAGAGTGATCGCATCGCCAGAAACACTGCGTTGGAGCGCCGCATGATGCTCGCCGGAATCCACCATGTGGCGATCATCGCCGGCGACTACGCGCGTTCCAAACAGTTCTATTGCCAGATCCTGGGCCTGCGCGTGCTCGACGAGCACTACCGCGAGGCGCGCGATTCGTGGAAGCTGGATCTGGCGCTGCCCGATGGCGGACAGATCGAGTTGTTCTCGTTCCCCGCTGCCCCGGCACGCCCCAGCCGCCCGGAAGCGCAAGGGCTGCGCCACCTGGCGTTTCGCGTCGCAGATCTGGACAGCGCGGTCGCGCATCTCAACGCGCACGGCGTGGCCACCGAGGACATCCGCATCGACGAATACACCGGCCGCCGCTTCACCTTCTTCGCCGACCCGGATGAGTTGCCGCTGGAGTTGTACGAGGCCGCTTAGAACCGGCAGACCTCGCAGCCGGTTGTGCGGCACGGTCACATCCACTGCATCTGCGCGTCAACATGGCATGACTTCCGGCGCATGCGGCAATGCGGCGACGCCGTGAAGATCGTCAGTACCCAGGGCAAAGGAACCGTCCATGTTGCAGATCCGCGCGTTGTCCAAGACCTACGCCAATGGCGTGCATGCGCTGCAAGGCGTCTCGCTCGACATTCCCCGCGGCATGTTCGGATTGCTTGGCCCCAACGGTGCCGGCAAGTCCTCGCTGATGCGCACGCTCGCCACCTTGCAGGAGCCGGACTCGGGCAGCGTGACGCTGACCGCTGCCGACGGCAGCAGCATCGACGTGCTCAAGGACAAGGACCTGTTGCGACGCCGGCTGGGCTATCTGCCGCAGGATTTCGGCGTGTACCCGAAGGTGAGCGCGCTCGACCTGCTCGATCATTTCGCCGTGCTCAAGGGGCTCACCAACCGGGCACAGCGCAAGGAAGTGGTGGAACGCCTGCTGCAGCAGGTCAATCTCTGGGACGCGCGCAAGCGCAAGCTCGGCACCTATTCCGGCGGTATGCGCCAGCGTTTCGGCATTGCGCAGGCGCTGCTGGGCAACCCGCAGCTGGTCATCGTCGACGAGCCGACCGCCGGGCTGGATCCGGAGGAACGCAACCGTTTCCTCAATCTGCTGGCCGAAATCGGCGAGAACGTGGTGGTGATCCTGTCCACCCACATCGTCGAAGACGTCACCGACCTGTGCCCGACGATGGCCATCATGAACAAGGGACAGGTATTGCTGACCGGGCGGCCGGCCGATGCCATCGACATGCTCAGCCAGCAGGTCTGGCGCAAGCAGGTCAGCAAGGGCACCCTACCCGACTACGAAGCGCGCTTCACCGTGTTGTCCACGCGCCTGATCGCCGGCCATCCGGTGATCCACGTGTTCAGTGCGGACTGCCCGGAACCGGGTTTCGAACAAGTCGCTCCCGATCTTGAGGATGTCTATTTCCAGCGCCTGCGTAAGCAGGCGTTGGCTGCCTGACGGAGCACGGCCATGATCCTGGCGTTCCTGCGCTTCGAGCTGCGCGAACAACTGCGCTCGCCGTTTTTGTGGTTGTTGGCCGCGCTGTATGCGTTACTGGCCTTCGCCGCGCTGTCCAGCGATGCCGTGCAGATCGGTGGCGGCATCGGCAATGTACTGCGCAATGCGCCAACCGTGATTGCCAGCGTGCTGGCGATTTTTAGCTTGCTCGGCCTATTGGTGGCTGCGCTGTTTGTCAGCAATGCCTTGCTGCGCGATTTCGAGTTGGGCACCGCAGAGCTGGTATTTTCCACACCCGTGCGCCGCCGCGATTACCTGGCAGGCCGCATCGCTGCAG
The DNA here is from genome assembly GCF_000961215.1 of Xanthomonas citri pv. citri. Taxonomy (NCBI): domain Bacteria; kingdom Pseudomonadati; phylum Pseudomonadota; class Gammaproteobacteria; order Lysobacterales; family Lysobacteraceae; genus Xanthomonas; species Xanthomonas citri. The sequence continues at coordinate 1,598,666 of NZ_CP008998.1, read as the reverse complement.
CGTTGATTGCCGGCACGGTGATGTATCTGGTGATCGCGCTGGGCATGTTTGTGGCGCAGTTCATGCCATGGATCGACCAGGCGCGGCTCGGGCCGGTCGCGCTGCTGCCGTACCTGTGGTCGCTGCTGGTGCTGGTGCTGCCCAACCTGCTGTTCACCACCGCGCTGCTGTCGGTGCTTGCGGTGACCACGCGTAGCATCCTGTGGGTCTACATCGGCGTCATCGTGTTTTTCGTGCTGTATGGCGTGAGCCGGGCGCTGCTATCGGACCTGGACAACGTTTGGGTTGCGACCCTGTCCGATCCACTCGGCATCCGCGCACTGTCGCAAACGCTGCGCTACTGGTCGGCGGAACAACGCAACCTGCAGCTTCCCCCATTGACGGGTTACCTGCTCGCCAATCGCGCCCTGTGGCTGGGCATGAGCGGTGTGTTGTTCGCCGCGACCTTTGCACTGTTCCGCACCGAACGCAGCGGCACGCGTCGTCGTCGCGGCGTGGCGCCTGCCGCATCCTCCAGCGCGCAGGCAGCCAGCGTGCGCGTCAACACCACCCGTCTCAGCGTGACGCCCGCCTTCTCGGCCAGCACCGCAATCCGGCAACTGCTGCGCCAGATCCGTTTCGATACGCTCGGCGTGCTGCGTAGCGCACCGTTCGTGGTGCTGCTGATGCTGGGCCTGGCCAACTTCATCCCCACCGCATTGTTCAATGCACGCATGTACGGCACCGCCGTGCTGCCGGTCACCTCATTGATGCTGCAAGCGCTGCAGAACAGCTACAGCTTTCTGCTGATCATCGTGGTGCTGTTCTATGCCGGCGAACTGGTGTGGAAAGAACGCAGCAACCACACCGACGGCATCACCGATGCCATGCCGGTGCCGGACTGGGTTCCCCTGCTCGGCAAGTTCGTCGCCTTGCTGGCCGTGATCGCCAGCTTCCAGCTCGCCGGGGCGTTGACCTCGATCGCGCTGCAACTTGGCCGTGGCTACACCACGATCGAGCCGCTCCTGTATCTCAAGACGCTGGCGCTTGGCTCGGTGCTGTATGTGCTGATGGGCGGTATGGCCCTGGTGCTGCAGGTCTTGAGCAACAACAAGTTCGTCGGCTATGCGATGCTGATGCTGGTGTTGATCGGGCAATCGGCGTTGTCGATGCTGGACTACACGCAGAACCTGTACAACTTCGGAAGCTGGCCCAACGCCCCGTATTCGGACATGAACGGCTTCGGCCACTTCTTGCCCGGGCAGCTGTGGTTCCAGGGCTATTGGGGCGTGTTCCTGCTGGCCTTGTTGCTGCTGTCCTCGGCGTTCTGGCCGCGTGGCGTCGGCCATGGACTGCGCCAGTGGCTGCGCCTGGCATCGCAGCGCCTGCGCAGCCCCACCGGCGCGGCATTGGCGGTGAGCCTGCTTGGCTTTGCGACGATCGGCGGCTGGCTGTACTGGAACACCAACGTCTACAACAGTTTCCTGTCGCCGGAGCAGCAGTTGGACCTGCAGGCACGCTACGAGCGCGATTACCGCAAGTACAGGGACCTGCCGCAGCCGCGCATCATTGCCGTGGACAATCATGTCGATCTGCACCCGGAAACGCAGTCGGTCGTGATCGATGCCACCTGGACCGTGCGTAATTCCCATAGCGTTCCGATCAACCAGGTGCACATCGGCATGCAGGGGCGCGCTGGCGACCGTAGCCTGGTCAACGTGGACCTGGGCGGGCAGACGCTGATCACCCACGACATCCCGGCTGGCTACCGCATCTATCGCCTGCAGCGCCCGTTGCAACCTGGCGAAGAGCGCGTGTTCCGCTTCCGCGTGGACCAGCACCCGCATGGCATCACCGCCGGGCAGGCACAGACCGATCTGGTCGCCAATGGCAGCTTTTTCAATAGTCGGGCACTGCCCTGGTTCGGCTACAACACCCAGACCGAGATCACCGACCGCAACGACCGCCGCAAGCGTGGTCTGGGCGAGCCGACGCGCATGCCCAAACTGGAAGACCAGGCCGCACGCGCCAACACCTACGTCAGCGACGATGCCGACTGGCTCAGCTTCGCCAGCACCATCTGCACCGCACCGGACCAGATTGCGTTGGCACCGGGCTATCTGCAGAAGGAATTCCGGCAGGCTGGCAGGCGTTGCTTCCGCTACGTGATGGATCGCCCGATGCTCAACTTCTATGCGTACCTGTCGGCGCGCTGGCAGGTGCGCAAGGGCTATTACAAAAACGTTCCGATCGAGATTTATTACGACCCCAAGCACCCGTACAACGTGCAACGCATGATCGAAGGCGTGCAGAAATCGTTGACCTATTACGAAGCCAATTTCACCCCATACCAGCATCATCAGGTGCGCATCATCGAGTTCCCGGGCTATGCGGGGTTTGCGCAGTCGTTTGCCAACACTATCCCGTACTCCGAATCGATCGGGTTCATCGCCGACCTGCGCGACAAGGACGACATCGACTACGTGTTCTACGTCACCGCGCATGAAGTGGCGCATCAGTGGTGGGCGCATCAGGTGATCGGTGCGAATGTGCAGGGCGCCACGATGTTGTCCGAGTCGCTGGCGCAGTACTCGGCGCTGATGGTGATGGAGCGCGAATACGGGCGCGCGCACATGCGCCGCTTCCTTAAATACGAACTGGACCGCTACCTGGAAGGGCGCGGCGGCGAAACGCTCGATGAACTGCCGTTGTACCGGGTGGAGAACCAGCAGTACATCCATTACCGCAAAGGTTCGTTGGCGTTCTATCGCCTGCGTGAGGAGATCGGCGAACAGGCGCTCAATCGCGCGTTGCAGCGTTTCCTGCAGGCCAAGGCGTTTCAGCAAGCGCCCTACACCACCTCGGCCGAACTGCTACAGGCCATTCGTGCCGAAGCAGGCCCCGATCAGCAAGCAATGATCACCGACCTGTTCGAGAGGATCACGTTTTACGACAACCGTGTGGTGAGCGCGCAGGCCCGCAAGCGCCCGGATGGACGCTTCGATGTAACCGTGCAGGCGCAGGCGGCCAAGTTGCAGGCCGATGGCCGCGGCAAGGAACATGCAGTGCCGATGGACGACTGGATCGAGGTCGGGATCTACGGCCAGCCCGCCGGCAAGACCGCACCTGCGCCGGTGCTGGCGCTACAGCGGCGGCACGTCACCAGCGCCACGCCCAGCTTCACGCTGACGGTGGACGCCCTGCCCATCGAAGCCGGCTTCGACCCCGACAACAGGCTGATTGACCGCGTGCCGGACGACAATCGGAAGCGGATCAGCCTGGCGGCCAACTGATCGGCGATCACCGAAGCAGCATGCGTAGGACAGAGCACGGCATGCGCTGCTCCCGCGCGTCTGCTGTGGCGCGCGATCAGCGCAAGGTCAGTCATCGCCCTGGGCCACGCCGGTGCCTGCAGCGCGCGCATGAACGCATCCCGCAGTGCATCTTTCCGCAACCATACTCCACGGTATACATTCGCGATCAGGCCGCCGACGGTGGCCCAAGCAAACCCTGGGAGGGGAACCATGCGCAAGACCTTCAAGACCCTGTTGCTCGCCCTGCCGCTGGCGGCCGCTTCGTTGATGGCCCATGCGGCCGATTCGCCGGTGGGCCGCTGGACGACCATCGACGATGAAACCGGCAAGCCCAAATCGGTGGTGCAGATCGAGCAGGCCGCCAATGGCACGCTGAGCGGAAAGGTGGTCGAGATCCTGCAGTCGTCCAAAGGGCCCAACCCGGTCTGCGACAAGTGCGATGGCGCGCTCAAGGGCAAGCCGATCAAGGGCATGACCATCTTGTGGGGCCTCAAGCCCGACGGCACCGCGGTGTGGAGCGGTGGCTCGGTACTCGACCCGGCCAAAGGCAAGACCTACAAGTCGAAGATCACCCTCACCGACGGCGGCAAGAAGCTGCAGATGCGCGGCTACGTCGGCATCGAAGCGCTGGGCCGGACCCAGACGTGGGTGCGCGAGTAACCGATTCGAGAGTCGGGATTCGTAAGAGCGGGCGTCCTTCGGGGCGCCTTTTTCATGTTCGTCAGACCGAGATGCCGGTGCGCGAGTGACGCAGTGACGCAGTGACGCTGGCAGACTTCGTGCATGCAGACGCCGGCAAAGCACCGAAACGCACCGGCCGCACGGCAACCGGCCGCTTCAACCAATTCCCGATTCCCGACTCCCTATTCCCGACTAGTGCGATAATCGCGTGTCCCCCGCATTACGCCTGCCATGACCCGCACCGCACTCGTCACCACTGCCCTGCCGTATGCCAACGGCCCGCTGCATCTCGGCCACTTGGTCGGCTACATCCAGGCCGATATCTGGGTGCGCGCGCGCCGGTTGCGCGGCGACAAGACCTGGTTCGTCTGTGCCGACGACACCCATGGCACGCCGATCATGCTGGCTGCCGAGAAGGCCGGGGTGACCCCGGAAGCCTTCATCGCCAACGTCCAGGCCAGCCACGAGCGCGATTTCGCGGCGTTCGGCGTGACCTTCGACCACTACGATTCGACCAATTCGCCGGTCAATCGCGAGCTCACCGAAGCCTTCTACGCCAAGCTGGAGGCCGCCGGCCATATCAGCCGGCGCTCGGTGGCGCAGTTCTACGATACGGCCAAGGGCATGTTCCTGCCGGACCGCTACATCAAGGGCATCTGCCCCAACTGCGGCAGCCCCGACCAGTACGGCGACAACTGCGAAGTGTGCGGCGCCACCTATGCGCCGACCGAGCTGAAGGAACCGAAGTCGGTGATTTCAGGCGCCACCCCGGAACTGCGCGATTCGGAGCATTTCTTCTTCGAAGTGGGCCATTTCGACGGATTTTTGCGCGAGTGGCTTGCCGGCGATGTGGCGCTTCCCGGGGTCAAGGCCAAGCTCAAGGAATGGCTGGATGCCGAGGGCGGCCTGCGCGCCTGGGACATCTCGCGCGATGCGCCGTATTTCGGCTTCCAGATTCCCGGCCAGCCGGGCAAGTATTTCTACGTGTGGCTGGATGCGCCGATCGGGTACCTGTGCAGCTTCAAGACGCTGTGCGCGCAGATGGGCGAAAATTTCGAAGCGCATCTTGTCGCCGGCACCCAGACCGAGCTGCATCACTTCATCGGCAAGGACATCGTGAATTTCCACGGCCTGTTCTGGCCGGCCGTGCTGCACGGCACCGGCCACCGCGCGCCGACCCGCCTGCACGTCAACGGCTACCTCACCGTGGACGGGGCCAAGATGTCCAAGTCGCGCGGCACCTTCGTGATGGCGCGGACCTTCCTGGATGTCGGCCTGGAACCGGAAGCGCTGCGTTACTACTTCGCGGCCAAGTCCTCCGGCGGCGTGGACGACCTGGACCTCAACCTGGGCGATTTCATCGCACGCGTGAATGCGGACCTGGTCGGCAAGTTCGTCAACCTGGCCAGCCGTTGCGCCGGCTTCATCGGCAAGCGCTTCGATGGCAAACTGGCCGACGCCCTACCCGATGCCGCCCAGTACGACCGCTTCGTCGCCGCCCTGGCACCGATCCGCGAGGCCTACGAACGCAACGATGCCGCCAGCGCGATCCGCCAGACCATGGCGCTGGCCGACGAGGCCAATAAATACATCGACGACACCAAGCCGTGGGTGATCGCCAAGCAGGATGGCGCCGATGCGCAGCTGCAGTCGGTCTGCACGCAGGGCCTGAACCTGTTCCGCATCCTGGTGGCCGCGCTCAAGCCGATCCTGCCGCGCACCTGCGCCGAAGCCGAAGCCTTCCTGTCGGCGCCGATGACCAGTTGGGAAGACGTGATCGGCCCGCTGACGGCGCACACGATCCAGCCCTATACCGCCCTGTTTACCCGTATCGACCCCAAACTGATCGACGCCATGACCGACGCTTCCAAGGACACCCTCGCCGCACCTGCAACACCGGCTACCGCCTCCAAGCCTGCACCGGCCAAGGCGGACGCAAAGCCCGCTGCAGCGGCGAATCCCCAATCCCCCATCGCCACTCCCGGCTTCATCGGCATGGACGATTTCGCCAAGCTCGACCTGCGCATCGGCAAGGTGCTGGCGTGCGAATTCGTGGAAGGCTCGGACAAGTTGCTGCGCTTCGAACTGGACGCCGGCGAACTGGGCACGCGGCAGATCTTCTCCGGCATTCGCGCCAGCTATCGCGAACCGGAAACGCTGGTCGGCCGCAGCGTGGTGTTCATTGCCAACCTGGCCCCGCGCAAGATGCGCTTTGGCATCAGCGAAGGCATGATCTTGTCGGCTGGCTTCGACGGCGGCGCCCTGGCGCTGCTGGACGCCGACAGCGGCGCACAGCCGGGCATGCCGGTCAGGTGATGGGATTGGGAGTTGGGAATCGGGAATCGTAAAAGCGGAGTCTGCAAGGTCTGCTGATTGCGAGCTTGAGAATCGCCGCACCCGACATCCACACACCGATTTGAGCTTGAGAGGCTGACAAAACGTGTGGGAAACACGAAGTAATGAGGGATGCGCGAACAGCACGCTCTCAAGCCCCCTCTCCTGCGGGAGAGGGGTTGGGGTGAGGGTACGCGGCGAAGCTCTGGTGTCGTTGTCACTGCACGTGGCTCCGCTCGTACCCTCATCCGCCCCTGCGGGGCACTTTCTCCCCCATGAAGGAGGACAATGTCCCGGTGGGAGAAGGGACATCCGGCACAGCTTCAACCAACTCCAATCCACCATCCCCGCGCCATGCACCTCGCCCTGTTCGACTTCGATCACACCGTCACCACCTGCGACACCTATGCGCGCTTCCTGCGCAAGGTGGCCACGCCCGCGCAGCTGGCCGCGGCAAAGTGGCAGGTCGGCCCGTGGGTGCTGGGCTATCGGCTGGGCGTGGTGTCCGCTGCCGCGCTGCGCACGCGGGTGACGCGCATCGTGTTCAGTGGTCGCTCGCTGGACGAGATGGCCATGCATGGCGCCGATTACGCGCGCACTGCACTGCCGGGCGTGTTGCGCGCAGAAATGATGCAACGCATCGACTGGCATCAGGCGCGAGGGCATGAGGTAGTGCTTGTCTCCGGCTCGCTGGATCTGTACCTGCAGCCCTGGTGCACGCAGCATGGGCTGTCGCTGATCTGCAACCGGCTCGAACACACCGGTGGCGCGCTGAGCGGGCGCTACGCCGACGGCGATTGCGGGCCGCACAAGGTTGCGCGGATTCGCAGTCAATACGAGCTGCCTCGGTACGACTGCGTGCACGCCTATGGCGACAGCCGCGAAGACAAACCGATGCTCGCGCTTGCGCAACAACGCTGGTATCGCGGCAATCTGCTGCATTGAGATGACCGCGATGCCTGCCCCTGCACCCGATCTGGTCGAACGCCTCGACCGCCTGCTGCCGCAGACCCAATGCGGGCAATGCGGGTATGACGGCTGTCGTCCGTATGCGCAGGCGATGGCAGATGGCCTGGCGACGATCAATCACTGCCCGCCCGGCGGCGATGCCGGGGCACGCGCCTTGGCGCAGGTGCTGGGCGTGCCGCCACGTCCCTACGATCGCAGTCGCGGCGCACACAAACTGCCGCAGGTGGCCTGGATCGTGGAAGCCGATTGCATCGGCTGCACCAAGTGCATCCAGGCCTGCCCCGTGGATGCCATCGTCGGCGGCGCCAAGCACATGCACACGGTGATCGCGCCGTTGTGCACGGGTTGCGAACTGTGTCTGCCGGCCTGCCCGGTGGATTGCATCGAGTTGCATCCAACCGCCTGAGCGCGACGCTCGGCGCGATGCCGCGTCCAGCCGATGTCTGCGTGGTCATGGGTTGGCGTGCATTCCGGCATGGTCATCTGCTGCGCAAGGCAGATTCGAGCTGGCGCGACATGCAGGGGATGCCCCTATCGATCAATGGTCTGCCGCATCCAGGTCGGAAAGCCAGCACCAGGAGCATCGACACCGCCGCAAGCGGGTTGGCATTGGTCCGACTATCCGGGTTACAACCGCGCTTGGCTGCGCGCCGTGTCGGCATGCGCACGAAACATGCGCCCCGACATGCCGATGCGCCATGCTGCGGACCGTTGGCAGCCATCTCTCGCGAGCCACCGCAGCCCAAGCAGGCCAGGTGATCGCGCTGCGCGCATGCGCCCACCGTTGGAAACGTTGCACCCTGCGCGCTCGCCCTGGCATGTGGCACCGCTTGTTGTCACTCTCGTTCGCGCATTGCGGCAGGACCACTCGTGACGGCACACCGCCGTCAGCACGTCAGCACGTCAGCACGTCAGCGCCATCAACGCCACCACCAACCACTGCCAGGCCAGCCGCGCCAGGCGCCCACAACCACCTCGCCGTCAGGAACGTCCTGACGCAGCCGGCGCATCCGTGCTGCGGCCGCGCCCGTATTGGTAGGCACTCCCATCGAGGATCTGCCGATGCGTCCACTTGCCGCCACCCTCGCCGCGCTCATCGTCCGTAGCCGGCCGATTCCGCCGTTGTTGCTGCTGGTGCTGGGCAGCCTGCCGCTCGGCGCAGCCGCGGTGACGCGGGTGGACGGCGATGCGTTCGATGGCGAGAGCGGCGCGTTGCGGTATCGCGAGTCGCACTGGTTGCTCGACGATGGCGGGCGGCTGGTGCTGTACCGCTGCCCGGACGGGCGAGCGTTCGCGCGCAAGCAGGTCGATGGCGGCGGCAGCTCGCCTGATTTCAGCCTGATCGATGGACGCGACGGATATCGCGAAGGCGTGCGCCAACGCAATGGCGCACGCGAAATGTATCAGCTCGCCCCAGGCAAACCCGAACGCCGCACCACGCTGCCGCCTGGCGGCGGCGCGCGGGTGATCGATGCCGGGTTCGACGCCTATCTGCGCGACCAATGGGACGCCATTGCACGCGCGCCGCAAAAGGTGGACTTCGTCTTGCCCAGCCTGCAGCGGCAGTTGGGCTTCCGGGTCGAACGCCTGGGCGATGCCGCCGGCCAGCGGCGCTTCCGCATCAGTCTGGATGCCTGGTACGGCGCGGCGGTGCCATCGCTGGAGGTGCGTTATTCGCTCGCCGACAAGCGGCTGCTCGAGTTCCGCGGAGTCGGCAATCTGCGCGATGCGAACGGCCGCTATCCGCGCGTGCGCATCGTCTTTCCGGACACCCCCGCGCGCGCGGCCAGTGCCGAGGAAGTACGTCAGGCGCGCGAGCAGCCGCTGGCCACCTCGTGCAGCGCCTCGTGAACCACGCCCGCGCCATCTTCACGTCCGACCACGCGCGCTTGCGTACAACGGCCCGGGCACCCATTCCCCGTACAGGAGCACCGTCGTGGCAAAAGCCTATCTCTGGATCAATGCAGTGCTCTACTTCGTCCTGGCGGTGTGGTGCACGCTCTCTCCGACCAAGACCGCAACGGCAGTGGGCTATACCCAGCTCTCGCCGGCCGGGCAATCGGAGTATCTGGTCATCTACGGCGGGTTGCAGTTGGGCATGGCGTTCCTGTTCGGCTACTTCGCGTGGATCGACCAAGCCCGCACCGGCTTGGTGGTCGCCCTGGCGTTCTATGTCCCCATCGTGCTGTTCCGCAGCGTCTCGCTCTCGCGCTTGTGGCCGGTCTCCGCACCCACGGTTGCGCTTGCCGGCGTGGAGATCCTGTTGTTGCTTGCCGCGGTGCTGCTGTGGTTCCAGCGTAAGTGAAAGACACGCTCGGCCCAGTCCGGTAGCATCGCCCCCACCTCACCCAACGCCCGACCGCATGAGTGCCATTCCTGGCCACGACGACGATGAGACCGGACGCCTGCTGACCGCAACCGCGGGCGGCGACCGGCATGCTTTCGAAGCGCTGTATCGGCAGACCTCCGCCAAGCTGTTCGGCGTGTGCCTGCGGATGATCCCGCAACGTGCCGAAGCCGAAGAGGTGCTGCAGGACGTGTTCACGCTGATCTGGCACAAGGCCGGGCAGTTCGACCCGAGCCGCGCACGCGGGCTCACCTGGCTGGCGATGATCGCGCGCAACAAGGCGATCGATCACCTGCGCGCCAACGCACCGCAGCGCCGCAATGTGGCGCTGGACGATGCCGGCGAACTACGTGCCAGCGATGCCTCGCCGCTGGATCGCACCGAGCGCGCGAGCACGCGCCGACGCATCGATCACTGCCTGGCCGAACTGGAACCGCCACGCAGCGAGTTGATTCGCACGGCGTTCTTCGAAGGCATCACCTACGAGGAACTCGCCGCGCGCACCGATACGCCGATCGGCACGGTCAAGAGCTGGATCCGTCGGGGTCTGGCCAAACTCAAGGCATGTCTGGAACGATGAGTACGCCCTTTCCCATCGACCAGGAACCGCCGCGCGACGTGCTTGCCGGCGAATACGTGCTTGGCCTGCTGAGCGCAGAAGAACGCCTGGCGGCCGAACAACGCATCGCCACCGACGGCCAGTTCGCCCAGGCAGTGCTGCAGTGGCAGGAACTGCTGGCGCCGCTGCTGGAAGAAATCGTGGCGCAGACGCCGCCGGACCAGGTGTGGGTACGCGTGCGTCAGGCGCTGGGCTTCGATACGCCCTTGCGCGCGGTGCCGTCTGCAGCGCCGGTCAGCACGACCGCGCCTGCAGCGCCGTTGTGGAACAGCGTGCGGTTCTGGCGCTGGGCCAGCGTCGGTGGCCTGGCCACGGCAGCGGTCTGCGTGCTCGCCCTGCTCAACCTGCGTACGCCGCCGGCGCCGGTGCAGCCGCCGCACACTGGCGAAGTGGTGCAGACCCCGGTCACCCCGCCTGCGACCAATCCACCTGCCGCGACCGGGATCGCCATGACCTCGACCCTGGCCACCGAAGACGGTCGCCCGGGTTATGTGGCCTTGATGGACGCCGACAAGCACACCATCACGGTGACGCCGCTGGACCGCACCGCCACCGCCGACAAGGTGCCGGAGTTGTGGCTGATCACCCCCGATGGCAAGGCGCATTCGATGGGCACCTTCGACGATCAACGTGCACGCCGTGCGCAGATTCCCGATCAGTTGATGCCCATGTTGAGCAACGAGGCCATTCTGGCCGTCACGCTGGAGCCGCCAGGCGGCGCACCCGGTGGCGTTGCCACCGGCACCGTGGTGGCCAAGGGCGGCATCAGCACGCTGGCGATGGCTCCCTGATCCAGCGCGCCTGACCTCGCCTGCGGCCACTTCGCAGGCGGGGCTCTCCAAGACAGCCTCATCCGCGCCGGTATTCTGTGACGCGGGCAATGTGTGCGCAGCTGCGCGATTCGTTCGCGACGCCAAGCGAACCCCACCCATGCGTGCGACGATCGAGCGGCCTGGTGCATCTGTTTGCCGGCAGCGTCCGTACTGGGTCACGACTACTCTATGGAGAATCACGCGTGCCGAGCACTGGCCTGGACCCTCACGCCGCAGCGCCGCAGCCCGCCACCGCACCACCGCGTGGCGGGCTGGCCGCACGCGTCGGCAGCCTGCGGCGCTGGGTGGATTCGCAAACCGACGAGCCCCTGGACGAAGCGCGTGCCGATCGCATCGACTGGCTACGTGCGGTGCCTTTCATCGCCTTGCACCTGGCCTGCCTGGCGGTGTTCTGGGTCGGTGCGTCCTGGTTTGCGGTGGGCATGGCGGTGGCGTTGTACGCGCTGCGCATGTTCGCGCTCACCGGTTTTTACCACCGCTACTTCTCGCACCGCGCGTTCAAGACGTCGCGGGTGCTGCAATTCGTGTTCGCCGCCATCGGGGCCACCTGCGTGCAGCGCGGGCCGTTGTGGTGGGCGGCGCATCATCGCAACCACCATCGACATACCGACACCGGCCGCGATCCGCATTCGCCGGCGCAGCACGGCTTCTGGTGGAGCCATACCGGCTGGTTCCTGACCCCGCGTAATTTCCGCACCGACTGGGAAGTGATTCCCGACCTGCGCCGCTTTGCCGAACTGCGCTTTCTGGACCGCTTCGACATCGTGATGCCGGTGCTGCTGGCGCTGGGCCTGTACCTGCTCGGCGACTGGCTGGCAGTGGCTGCGCCCGCGCTGAAAACCAGCGGCGCGCAGTTGTTGGTGTGGGGCTTTGTGATCTCCACCGTGGCGTTGTTCCATGCCACCTTCACCATCAACTCGCTGGCGCATCGTTTCGGCAGCCGGCGGTTCGACACCCGCGACGACAGCCGCAACAACTGGCTGCTGGCCTTGCTCACCTTCGGCGAAGGCTGGCACAACAATCACCATTTCTTCCCAGGCTCGGCGCGCCAGGGATTGCGATGGTGGGAATACGACATGACCTGGTACGGACTCACCGCGATGTCGTGGGTGGGGCTGGTGTGGGACCTCAAGCCGATGCCGAAGCTGCTCACCCAGCGCGCCGAACGGGTGAAGCGATGAGCGAGGGCAGAATTGCCGTGGTCGGCAGCGGAGTCGCCGGCCTCGGTGCAGCGTGGCTGTTGTCGCGGCGCTACGAGGTGACCTTGTTCGAGGCCGCCGATTATCTGGGCGGGCATACGCACACGCACGACATCGACCTGGAAGGTCAGCGCTATGCGGTGGACAGCGGCTTCATTGTGTTCAATCCGCAGCATTACCCGCTGCTCACGCGCATGTTCGCCGAGCTGGACGTGGCCGCGCAGCCGACCACGATGAGCTTTTCGGTCCACGATGCACGCAGCGGGCTCGAATACAACGCCGGCAGCCTGAGCGGATTGTTCTGCCAGCGCCGCAATCTGCTCAGCCCGCGCTTCTGGGGCATGCTGGCCGACCTGCGCCGCTTCTATCGCCAGGCACCGGCGGTGCTGCACAGCGACGAGCGTTTCAGCACGCTGGGCGCGTATCTGCAGCGGCACGACTATTCGGATGCGTTCCGCGACCAGCACCTGGTGCCGATGGCGTCCGCGCTGTGGTCCTCGCCTTCGCAGACCATTCTCGAATTTCCCATGGGCCAGCTGATCGGCTTCATGGCCAATCACCATATGCTGCAACTGAGCGGGCGCCCGCAGTGGCAGGTGGTGCGTGGCGGGTCCAACAGCTACGTGCGTGCGCTGCGGCGACGCTGGCAGGTGATCGAGCGCCTGTCCACGCCGGTACAGGCAATCCGCCGCACGCCCAATGGCGTGGTGCTGAAGGCTTCGCGTTGCGAGGAACATTTCGACCACGTGGTGCTGGCCTGCCATGCCGACGATGCGCTGGGTTTGCTCAGCGACGCCACGCCGGCCGAACGACACATCCTCGGTGGCATCACCTACCAGGACAACGACACCGTGCTGCACACCGATGCCAGCGTGCTACCGCGCGACCGTCGCGCCTGGGCAGCATGGAACGCGCACGTGCCGGCCGACCCGGACGCCGCCTGCACGGTGAGCTACTGGATGAACGCACTGCAGTCGATCGCGTCACCGCAGCCGTTCATCGTCAGCCTCAATCGCAATCACGAGATCGACCCCGGCAAGGTGCTGCGGCGCATGCGCTACCGCCATCCGGTACAGAACGCGGCGGCAGTGGCGGCGCAAGCGCGCAAGGCCGAGATCCAGGGCGTGCAGCACACCTGGTTTGCCGGCGCCGCGTGGGGCTTCGGTTTCCACGAAGACGGCCTGCGCAGCGGCGTGGACGTCGCGCATGGCCTGGGAGTGCACTGGTGATGCAGCTGCTGCGCGACGCCCACCACGACGCGGTGCCGTTGCCCCCTACCGAGGGCAGCGGCGCCGGTCGCGTGGCGAGGCCATTGCGCAGCGCGATCTACACCGGCTGGGTGCGGCACCGGCGCTTCATGCCCAAGGCGCTGCATTTCCGCTATCGCCTGTTCCTGATGTATCTGGATCTGTCCGAGCTGGATCAGGTGTTCGCACGACGCTGGTTGTGGTCGGTGGGGCGCGCCAATCTGGCGCAGTTCCGGCGCAGCGACTATCTGGGCGATGCGAGCATTCCGCTGGACCAGGCGGTGCGCGACTGCGTGCACACGCACACCGGCGAGCGCCCCGAGGGCGCGATCCGGCTGCTGACGCATCTGCGCTATTTCGGTCACGTGTTCAACCCGGTCAGCTTCTACTATTGCTTCGATCGCCACGACAGCCTGCGCTGGATCGTGGCAGAAATCACCAACACGCCCTGGCAGCAACGCCATACCTACGTGCTGCCGGTGGCGCAGGCGCGCACGCATCGCGATGTGCATGCGTGGCGCTTCGACAAGCGCTTCCACGTTTCGCCGTTCATGGGCATGCAGCAGCGCTACGACTGGCGCTTCAGCGTGCCGGATGCGCAGTTGCGTGTGCATATGGATGTGCTGGACGCCGTTGGCGACGATGCCGGCGGTGCCATCGACAACAGCAGTACGCGCCGCTTCGACGCCACCTTGGTGCTGCAACGTCAACCGCTCACCGCGCGCAACCTGGCGTGCACATTGCTGGCTTATCCGTTGATGACGGTGTGGGTGGTGATCGCCATCCACTGGCAGGCCTTGCGCCTGTGGCTGCGCGGCAACCCGGTCCACGACCACCCTCACCCGCCTGTGCGAGAACCCCGATGAACGCCACGTCCCTGCCCGATCACGCTGCGCCGCGCGCGGCCTCCTGGACGGACCGTCTGCTGCGCAAGCGCCTGCTGGCCACGCTTGGGCAACTGCGCGATGGACAGCTGCAGCTGCATGAAGCCGGTACTGTCGCCACGCTTGGCACGGCCACTGGCGCGCAGGCCTTGCAGATGCAGTTGCGCGTGATCGACCCCGGTTTTTATCGGCAGGCGGCGCTCAACGGCAGCGTCGGTGCGGGCGAGTCGTATATGGATGGGCAGTGGCAGTGCGACGACCTGGTGGCGTTGATGCGGCTGCTGCTGCGCAACCGCGAGCGGCTGGACGCGATGGAGACCGGCACCGCGCGCCTGGGCGGCTTGGCCATGCGCAGCCTGCATGCGTTTGCGCGCAATACCCGCAGCGGCAGCCGGCGCAATATCGCCGCGCATTACGACCTGGGCAACCCGCTGTTCAAACTGTTTCTGGATGAAAACCTGATGTACTCGTCGGCCATCTTTGTCGACGGCGAAGAGGCGCAGGGCCAAGCGGCACTGGAGCGCGCGGCGACCCGCAAGCTCGAACGCATCTGCCAGAAACTGCGCCTGGCGCCGCACCATCATGTGGTGGAGATCGGCACCGGCTGGGGCGGCTTTGCACTGCACGCCGCACGCGAACACGGCTGCCGCGTCACCACCACCACCATTTCCCGCGAGCAGTTCGAGCTGGCCAACCAACGCATCGCCGCGGCAGGTCTGAGCGATCGGGTGACGGTGCTGTTGCGCGACTACCGCGACCTGGAAGGCCGCTTCGACCGCGTGGTCTCGATCGAGATGATCGAAGCCATCGGCCACCAGTATCTGGATACGTACTTCGCCAAGGTCGGCAGCCTGCTGGCTGACGATGGCGAAGCGCTGATCCAGGCCATCACCATCGAAGACCACCGCTACAAACAGGCGCTGCATTCGGTGGACTTCATCAAACGGCATATCTTCCCTGGCAGCTTCATCCCGTCGGTCGCGGCGATGACCGGCGCAGTCGCGCGCGCCAGCGATCTGCGCCTGTTCAACCTGGAAGACATCGGCCCGAGCTATGCGTTGACCTTGCGTGCGTGGCGGCAGCGTTTCATGGCGCAGTTGCCGCAGGTGCGTGCGCTGGGTTACGACGAGCGCTTCATCCGCATGTGGGAGTTTTACCTGGCCTATTGCGAGGCCGGTTTTCTGGAACGCTCGATCGGCGATGTGCATTTGTGGCTAAACAAGCCCGGTGCACGCCCGCCGCAATTCGTGCCGGGCCTCACCGCCGACGCATGAAGCAGCTCGGCAACTACCTCGGCCTGCAGGTGCTGTGGCTGATGGCGGTCAGCTCCGCTGCGCATGCGCGCATCTGGCCAACGCTGCTGGCGCTGGCCGTCTTTGCGCTGTATCAGCTGTGGCCAGCGCGGCGCGCACCCGGCGACGTGCAGTTGATGGTGGCAGCCTTGTCGCTGGGATTGCTGCTGGACACCACGCTGGCAGCGGGCAATTGGGTGCGCTACGCCGCGCCGTGGCCGGGCAGCCTGCTGGCGCCGCCGTGGATCCTGGCGTTGTGGCTGGGCTTTGCGCTCACCCTCAACCATTCGCTGGCCACGGCAATGCAGCGGCCGTGGCTGGCTGTGGTGCTGGGCGCCATCTTCGGGCCATTTTCGTACTGGCTGGCGCAACGCAGCTGGCACGCGGTGGAATTTCAGCCGCCCTACCTGCATGCCGTGCTCGCCGTGGGCATCGGCTGGGGCGTGGCCTGCGGCGTGTTGTCGCTGTATGCACGCCGGCTGGCGCGACCATTGCCCGATGACCCCACTGGAGAACTGCAATGACTGCCTGGTCACTGCTGCATGTGGGCGTGTTCGCAAGCGTGGTGATGGTGGTCGGCTGGCTGTGGCAACGCCGCAGCGGCAACGCCGGCCCGGTGGATGTGTTGTGGGCGGGCTGCCTGGCGCTGGCGGCGCCGTATTGCGCATGGATGGCCGATGGCGCACTGCTACCGCGCGCGCTGGTGGCGGTGCTTGGGGGCGTGTGGGGGGCGCGTCTGGCGCTGCACCTGGGCGTGCGCGTATTCGGCGACCCGCACGAAGATGGCCGGTACCGCGCGTTGCGCGAGCACTGGAATGGCAGCCAGGGCAAATTTCTCGGTTTTTTCCTGGCGCAGGCCGTGGTGGTGGTGCTGTTCGCGGTGCCGTTCCTGGCCGCTGCGAGCAATCCACACGCGGAATGGAGCGCATGGACAGGCATCGCGATCGTCGTGTGGTTGATCGCGGTCGGTGGCGAGGCATTGGCGGACCGGCAGTTGTCGGCGCACAAGGCCAACCCGGCCAATCGCGGCAAGACCTGCCGCACTGGTCTATGGCGTTATTCGCGCCACCCCAATTACTTTTTCGAGTTCGTGCACTGGTTCGCGTATCTGGCGCTGGCCGTCGGTGCCGGCCCGTGGCCGGTGGCGCTGTGCGCGCTCGGGCCGGTGGTGATGTTCGTGTTTCTGTATCGCTTCACCGGCATTCCTTATACCGAGCAGCAGGCGCTGCGCTCGCGTGGCGAGGACTATGCGCAGTACCAGCGCAGCACCAGCGCGTTCTTTCCACTTCCCCCTTCGTCCTGAGTTGCCTGGAGAGTTGCATGTCTACCGTTACCGTCCCGCCCTCCGCGCAGCCTGAAGAAGCCTTCGCCACGCGGCTCGCCGAATCCGGTGTGCTGCCCGATGCCGTCTTGCGCCACGGCATCCGTCGCCTGTGCGCGCAGCGCCTGCGCGATGAGCGCGGCAACGATGCCGATGTCAACGGCGAGCGGCAGCGCGCCTTCATCGACAGCCTGCGGGCCAGCGCGATCGCGATCGAAACCGATGCGGCCAATCGCCAGCATTACGAATTGCCGCCGCAGTTCTTCACCCTGTGCCTGGGCCGCCGGCTCAAGTACAGCAGCTGCTATTGGGACGCCACCACGCCCAATCTGGATGCCGCCGAAGAACGCATGCTGGCGCTGTACGGCGAGCGCGCCGAACTGGCCGATGGTCAACGCATCCTGGAACTGGGCTGCGGCTGGGGCTCGTTGACCCTGTGGATGGCCGAGCGCTATCCGAACGCCAGCATCACGGCGGTCTCCAACTCGCGCCCGCAGCGCGCGCACATTCTGGAGCAGTGTCGCGTGCGCGGGCTGAGCAACGTGCAGGTGATCACTGCCGACGTCAACGCGCTGACCCTGCCATCGGGCGACTTCGACCGCGTGGTCTCGGTGGAGATGTTCGAGCACATGCGCAACTACCGCGACCTGCTCGCACGCGTCGGCAGCTGGCTGGCACCGGGCGGCAAGCTGTTCGTGCACATTTTTTGCCACCGTGATCTGGCCTACCCGTTCGAAGTGGCCGGCGAAGACAACTGGATGGGCCGGCATTTCTTTACCGGCGGGCTGATGCCGGCTGCCGATACCCTGCTGCATTTCCAGCAGGACGTGGTGATCGAACAACGCTGGCTGCTGTCGGGCGAGCATTACGAGAAGACCGCCAACGCCTGGCTGGAAAACCAGGACCGCCACCGCGACCAGATCATGCCGCTGTTGAAGCAGACCTACGGCGACGACGCGCAGCGTTGGTGGCAGCGCTGGCGGATGTTCTGGCTGGCCTGCGCGGAATTGTTCGGCTACGACCAGGGCCGCGAATGGGGCGTGGCGCACTACCGTTTCGTCAAACGTTGACTGCACCGCCGGCAGTTGTTGCGACCATGACTGCCGGCCACCCTTGCACCACGCGTACGTGCGCGCACCGCGACAACCGCGCAGCAGTCACTTGGTTGCGCTGAAGCGGTGCGTGCCATCGCGCGCACCGCATCCAGTGCCGCACCCGGTGGTGCGATCAGCCCGCCGCAGCGGTCACCACGATTTCCACCTTCCACTCCGGCCGCGCCAACCTGGCTTCAACGGTGGCGCGGGCAGGCGTGAAGCCGTGCGGCACCCACTGGTCCCAGGCCGCGTTCATGCCATCGAAATCGGCGATGTCGGCGAGGAAGATTTCCGCACGCAGGATCTTGGTCTTGTCGCTGGCCGCCAGCGCCAGCAGCTTGTCGATCTCGCCCAGCACCTGGCGGGTCTGCCCGGTGATGTCCTGGCTGGTGTCCTCGGCAATCTGGCCGGCCAGGTAACACACGCCGGCATGGACGGTCATTTCGGACATACGCGGACCCGCATCGAATCGCTGCAGCATTTCAGGCTTCCTACGGTTGATTGACCCCTGCATTGTCCCGCGAATGCGGCAGGCGTGCAGCCCCGTCGCGCTCGCAGCGCGCCAACACGGTGCCCGCGCGCACCATCCAGACCACGATCAGCACGATGGCGATCTTCTGGCTGATGCCCAAGGGTGCGCTGGTCACGGTGACATGGAACAGCAACACAGCAAACGCTGCCCAGCCCAGCAGGAAGGCCGAAGGAAAGTGCGCACGCCACCGCACATCGCGCCGGAAGTACCACGACTGCAGCAGCACCGCCGCAATCACGCACAGAAACGTCGTATCCGCCGACAGCACATGCACCATCGCGGCCGCCTCCGGCGCCAGCTCGGGCATCCAGCTGTCGCCGATCGAGACCATGCACAGGCCCACTGCCGCCATCCAGAACAAACCCAGCACGGTGCGGCTACGCGCAGCCGGCGCCAACGCCGCATACAGACCCCGCGCCAGCCACGCCATGCTGGCGGCCAGCAGGCAGTAGGCGGTGCGCAGCAACAAACCATACGGGCCGTGCAGATAGGCGCTCAGTTGCGCATCCACCCACCATAGATCGCGGCGCAACCATTGCAGCACCAGCACCAGCCCGATGAAGACCATGCCCGCGATGGCGGCGACGCGGCCGGCGTGGCCGCTCCAGCGCGGCGGCAGGGCCCGCGCGCGGGGCGCGAACGTTGGGGAATCGGGTGGATTGCGCATCAGCAGCCTGTCTGCCTTCCAACTGTCATGGCGGTCCTGTCGTGTTCGTTCGGCACGCGTGTGCGGCTTTGCCCTATGATGCGCGCGGCCGGCCCGCACAGACACTGTGTCGGTACGATCGAACCCTCGCGTTCACTGGATGTCGGCACCTTCGCAACCACGCTGCATGCACCTTCAACCCGACCGGCCCATGCATTGCAAACGCGCCCGCGGCACACCTCGTGCATGCACCCTCCTTCCCTTTCAGCAGATCCCGTTGCCCTCATGACGGATACCCCCGCGTCTTCCGAAACGTCCGCCAGCGGTTGGCGTCGCGCCCTGCCGGTCGTCATCAGCCTGGCGATCCTGGCGATGGCCCTGCATGCGCTGTCGTCGCAGTTCACCGACCACGGTTACCGCCAGATCCGGCATGCGTTCCGTGCGCTGGGCGCGGGGCAGATCGCACTGACGCTGCTGCTCGGCTTGAGCAGCTACGCGTGCCTGGTGGGCTTCGACTGGGTGGGGCTCAAGCGCACCGGCAAGCAGTTGCACCCGGCACGGGTGGGCATCACCGCCTTCATGGCGCATGCGGTCGGGCAGACATTGGGCTTTGCCGCACTCACCGGCGGCGCCGTGCGACTGCGCGGCTACGGCAGCGTGGGCCTGACCCTGGCCGAGATCGGCCAGGTGGTGCTGATGAGCACCCTGGGCTTCATCTTCGGGGCCTGGGTGCTGCTGGGTCTGGCATTGCTGCTGGAACCGGAAGCGGCCGCGCGCGCGTTGCCGATTACTGCGCAGGCCATCCGCATCGCCGGCATCGTCCTGCTGGTCGGCTACGGCGCCATGCTGGTGCTGGTCGGCAAACAGGGCCGCGAGTTCGGCATCCGTACCCACCGGTTCTGGTTACCGGACCGCACCACGGTGCTGGGCGTCACCGCACTGAGCGTGGTGGAGCTGGGCCTGGCCGCGGCCGCGTTCTACGTACTGCTGCCACCGGAGCCCGGTACCGGCTACTTCGGCTTCATCGGCATCTGGCTGGTGGCCGTGGTGGCCGGACTGATCTCCACCGTGCCGGCCGGCCTGGGCGTGTTCGAGTGGAGCCTGCTCAAACTGCTGCCGCACGTGCCCCCCGCCGCGGTCCTGGCGGCGGCGCTGGCCTACCGCGTCACGTATTACATCGTGCCACTGCTGATCTCGGTGGCCATGGCGGCCGCCTCCGGGCTGCGCGCGCCGGTACGCGTCGGCGCCAGCACTGCGCGTACCGTGTGGAAGGCCCTGCGGCCGTGGCTGCCGCAGATTCTGGCGCTGGCGGTGTTTGCGGTGGGTGCCGCGCTGGTGATCGACGGCACCCTGCCGACACCGCGCGCGCGCCAGGAAGTGGCGCCGCTGCCGCTGATCGAAACCTCGCATCTGCTGGTCAGCCTGGGCGGCATGATGCTGCTGCTGATCGGCCAGGGCCTGCAACGCCGCAGCCATGCGGCCTGGGTGCTGGCGCTGGGCGTGTGCTTGCTGCTGCCGCCGTTGGCGCTGCTGCGCGGCAGCCATATCTCGGTGTCGTTGTCGGCAGCGCTGGCAGCGGTTGCGCTGTGGGCGGCGCGGCGCGAGTTCTATCGCCAGGGCGCGCTGCTGGACGAGGCCTGGTCGTGGCGCTGGCTGAGCAACCTGGGCCTGGTGCTGGTGGCCACGTTCTGGCTGCTGTTCTTCGTCTACAGCCATGTCGAATACAGCAACGATCTGTGGTGGCAGTTCGCCACCTCGGCCAATGCGCCGCGTGCGTTGCGCGCCGCGCTGATCCTGTGCGTGGGCGTCATCGTGTTCGGCATGGCGCGCCTGCTGCGGGGTGGGCGCAGGCCGATGCCGGCGGCCGATGCACAGACGCTGCAGACGCTGGCACCGATCCTGGCCACCAGCACCGATACCCAGGCCTGCCTGGCGCTGACCGGCGACAAGGCGTTTCTGCTGGATGAGCAGCGCCGTGGCTTTGTGATGATGCAGCGCTATGGCGGCTCGCTGATTTCCATGGGCGACCCGGTCGGCCCGCCAGAGGTGGCGTGCGCGCTGATCTGGCGCTTCCGCGAAGAGGCCGACCACATGGGCCTGCGCCCGGTGTTCTACCAGGTCGGCGAACGGTACTGGCAGACCTATCTCGACATGGGGCTGACCCTGGTCAAGCTGGGCGAAGAGGCGATCGTGCCGCTGGAAGGTTTTACCCTGGAAGGCCGCGACCGCGCCGACCTGCGCCAGGCCTGGAATCGCGGCAAGCGCGGCGGCCTGAGCTTCCGCATGCTGCAGCCCGAACAGGTGGAGGAGGTATTGCCGCGTCTGGCCGAGGTGTCGGAACAGTGGCTGGAAGAAAAATCCGGCGAAGAGAAAGGCTTCTCGCTGGGCAGCTTCGATGCGGATTACCTGCGTCGCTTCCCGGTGGCGGTGGCCGAGGCCGAAGGACAGATCGTGGCATTCGCCAACGTGTGGTGGGCACCGGCCGGCGGCGAACTCTCGGTGGACCTGATGCGGCACAGCGCGCAGGCACCGAAGGGCACCATGGATTTCCTGTTCATCGAGTTGTTCCTATGGGGCCAGGCCAACGGCTACACGCGGTTCTCGCTGGGCATGGCGCCGTTGTCGGGCCTGGCCGAGCATCGCCTGGCCGGGCGCTGGAACCGCTTCGCCAGCCTGGTCGCGCGGCACGGCGAGCGTTTTTATGGATTCAGCGGTCTGCGCCGCTTCAAGTCGAAGTTCGCCCCGACCTGGCGCCCACGCTACCTGGTCGCCCCCGGCGGCATGCATTTGCCGGCCGCCTTGCTGGATGTCACCCGGTTGATTTCGGCCGATCCCGGGCGGCAGGAATAAGGCCGCGCGCGACGCTGGCGCCAGGCATGCCGGTCTGGCGGCACTGCCTAGCCGCTCACCAGCGCGGATATCGAAATCCCAGGCGCATTCCAGTTCCTGAAATGCCGGTTTGCCAAGAAGCTGCCGCACATCATGGAAGCGCGGTGTGCCATTCGGGGCGGGACTGTATGGCGGCATGAATGCCGCCATCGAGCTTCCAGGGATGGAGTTACAGCCTGCCCCGAAACCGGAGGCGGCACCGCGCAACCGACCAAGACCAAGGTCGGCGCCATCAGATCAAACGATGTCCGGCCTTACGGCTTCGACAGCGCGTGCAACTGGTCCATGATCGTCTTGGCCAGGGTCGCGTAATCGCCCTTGAAGTGGTGATCGCCCGGCAGTGCGACCCGCCTGGCCACGTTTGCGGGCAGGCTTGGGCACAGCGCATCGTCGTCGTCCTGGCCGTAGATGCACACCGTCGTGCCGGCCGGCAGACGCTGAACTTCCGGTGCGATCGGCAGGCCCTCGTCATCCGAGCCCAGCCAGTTGCTGACGTGGAATTCGTAGTCGGCCAGCTTGCCGACCGACAACAGCGCCGTCATGCGCAGGTTCTGCTTGGTCGCCGCCGGCAGTTTGTTGATGGCGGCCGGCAGCACGTCGGCACCCTGCGAAAACCCGATCAATACCACGCGCTGACGATCCCAGCGCTGCGCATAGATGCGGGCGATGCGATCCAGGTCGTCGGCAAAACCTTGCGGCGTGCGCTCGGTCCAGAAGTAACGCAGCGAATCCAGGCCAACGACCGGAATGCCTTGCGCGGCGAGTGCGTCGGCCACTTCTTCGTCCAGCCCGGCCCAACCGCCATCGCCAGAAACGAAGATCACGAACGTGTCGTCGTCGCTGTCGCCGTCCGGCTTGGCCGGCAGCTCCACCACCGGCAGATCCGCCAGACCGCCGGGCGGCGGCGGCAACGCCACGCCCTTCTGCTCGCCCAGCGAACGGACCGCGGCACGCAGGCCGGGCAGGATGTCGCCTTGCGCTGAGCGCCGGAAGGTGCGCGCCTGCGGCACCTGCTTGAGGAAGCCCTCCTCGGCGGCCGCCGGACAGCGTTTGTCCTGGCTGGCCGCAAGCACCCAGGGAATCTGCAATGGCACCGGCAACAGCGTGTTGGTCCCCGGGCGCACACCCGGCTGGCAGATCGCCTGGTTGGACACGGTGGCTGGGCAGAGCCCGTCGGTCAGCACGCCGGCCAATACATGCGGCTTGGCTTGGGCCGCGATCGCGTAGGCCAACGCGGCGCCCTCGCCATCGCCCACCAGCAGCGGCAGACGGTAGGTAGGGATGTGATAGAAGGCCTGCACGTAGCGCGAAAAATTTTCCACATCGCCGACCGAGAACGTGCAGGTGCCGCCGGCTTTGCGCAGCACGGCGTACAGGTGCGCGGTGTCCACCACCGCCACCATCGCACCGTCGGCGCGCAGGCTTTCTGCCTGGGCCTGGCGCGTGGCGGCATTGCCCGCACCGGCCAGCCAGATCACCACCCGTTGCGGCTCACCCTTGGGCATCAGCACCGGCACCTGCTCGAAACGGCCGTGGCTGACCGGTTCCGGCGCCTGCGCGGCAGCCATGCCCGACAGCGTCAACATCGCCGCGCCGCAGAGCGCGCTCCACATTTCAAGTCGTCGCATGTCGCACCATCGGGAAAAGTGGTTCAAAGATAGTCGTTCCGGACTGCAGCGCGAAGCGCAGGACCGTGCTCATTGCGCGTCGGGGCGGCTGACCGCCGGCTGGCGCGCTTCCCACGCTGCCAGGGCCTGGCGGTAACGCGTCAGCTCCTCGGCATACAGATCGTGCACGCACAGCGGGCAGCCGCTCTCACAACATTCGTTGGGCGCAGGCGGCTGCGGGGCGATCGGGCGTGGGTCTGGGCTGGAAGCAGCGCTGTCGTGCATGCGGCCATTGTAGCGTGCGCATCGGACTCAGCCGGGCATGCAGCCCGGACCGGACGGTCACGCTCAGCGCCCCAGCCGCCGGCGCAGATTGGCGCGCGCGGCACTGTCGTGGTGGATATGGAAGTAATCGCTCAGGAAGATGCGCGGTTGCTTGAGCACACCCGCCAGGAACCGACGGCGATTGAGCCGGTACAGCACACTGGGTACGTGCCCACGATACTCCTCGGCGATGGCCTGATCGTAGGCATCGAACACAGCTGCAGGCGCGGCCAGGATCGCCATGTCGCAGTCCAGGAACAGCGCGGCGTCTTCATCCACGTCCTGCGGCTGCAATTGCCCATGCCGGGCCGTGAGCAGGATCAGCGCGTGCACCCGCTCGACATCCACCTGCGCCTGCGGCCACCAGCGCGGGATGGATTCGGCCGCCATCAGTGCCGATTGCGCTTCATTGTCGCTGCGCCCGGGCTGATACACCGCATCGTGGAATAGCACCGCCAGCCAGACCTCTACCGGCTGCTGCCAGCCCGGCCCGGCTGCGACCTCGGCGTAGTGCTGCAACACCGCGCGGACGTGGCCGAAGTGGTGATAAGCGCGCGGCGGCGTGGCATAGGCCTGTTCGAGTGCGGCCAGGTGGTCGGCGTGCAATGGCAATGGCGTGGCGATGTCCATGTCCGCAGGCTACCGCGTACGCGCGGCCATGCACATCAGCGCAGCGACCAGCGGCCTTCGATCTGGTAACGCGACTGGCCGAGAAAGCTGCGCACCAGCGCGAAGTCGCGCACGGTCCAGGCAAGCGCATCGCAGCGCCGCTGCGGCACTGCCTGATTGCAGTACAGCAGCGTCATGTGCGGCGTGTATTGCGCGTCGCCGGCAATGCCGACATGCGCCAGCTGCCTTCCCAATGCGCCCTGCAGCTCGTAAAGCCCGCGCACCTGCTCTTCGCCACGCAGCACGCAGGGAAGTTGCGAGCGCCTGCCACCGAAGGTGCCGACGCGATCGAACTCCACTGCGAACGCGTCCATCTGCACGCGCGTCGCGGCCTGGCTGGCGCGGCTCACCAACGAGGGCGGCAGACCACCGGCGTAATCGCCCAGATGATGCAGGGTCACATGCAGCCGTTCGCGCGCTAGCGGCTTGCCTTCGGCGTGCCCGCCTCGCAACAGGCCGTCGGCAATCCGCGCGGCATGTTCGGCAGTGGGCGCATCGGCCATCACCGCGAAAAACAGACGTTCGGTCGTTTTCTCTTCCCCAAGCCCGAGCGACAACTGCGCCTCGGCCGATGACAGGTACAGGAACTGTTGCTTCATGGGTGGATGCCACGACCGCGCAACGCGGGCCTGCCTGAAGAAGGGCGGCGGATACTAGCAGACGCCACGCGTGCCGAATATGCCGGCATGCATGACGCGGATGTGGAACCTTTTTATACTGCGTGGAACTGCGATCGCGGTGTCAGGTCTGCACTCGCGCCGCGCCGCGACACAAAAAGAAACGGGCAGCGTGCGCTACCCGTTTCCGCCTTTATCGTCCTACTCCCGAGCTGCATCGGATCGGTGACGATGCACGTCGGTTCAACGCGCAGCTTACGCGGCGCTCTTCATCGCATGCTTGCGGTTACGCATGACGTCATGGCAAGCGCGTACTTCCGGCAGCAGGCGCAACGCGGCGTCGCGTGCGGCAGCAGGGGTGTCCTGGTCGGCGATGGTCTCGTCGAAAGCCTTCAACAGGCGGTCTTCGGACTCTTCCAGCTCGGCCACATAGCCGTACTTGGTGTCGCCCAGGGTCGCGCGGACCTTGCCGTAGAACTGCTGCATGCTGCCCACCAGGGTGCCGTGCTGTTCCGGCGTGCCGCCAACGGCGGTGACCACACTGCTCAGGCTGCTGACGATGTCGGTCTTGACGCCGGCAATGCGACGGAACAGCGTCGCGAGCTCGGCATCGCCCACTTTGGCCGCGGCTTCTTCGTAGAAGTCCTTGCCGTCGCGCGAGATGGCGATGAGGTCGTTGAGGCTATGCTCGGTTTTGCTCTGAATGCTCATGTAGGGCTCCTGGTTGGGATGGACCGACGCTGCGCTGTGCGATCACTGCGCATGCTTCGGGAAGCGAGTCAATCGATGGGTTGATTGCAGTACCGTCGCGTTGTGTACGGCCTCATCCTCGCGTCGCTCGCATAATCGATATGTGAGCGATGTGGGCATCATCCTCACGCCATCGTGCAGGCGATGAATTGCAATTCATCCATGCCAACAGCAGGTCAAGATCACTTCGGCTGGCGACTGGCCCACATGTTATCGACCAGGTTCGGATACGGCCGCCCCGCCTCTTCAGCACGCTGCTTGGCGGCTGCCTTTTGCGCATCGGTCAACGGCGTCGACTTCGCCTTGCCCCTGGGATTGGGGCGCTTCCACGGCGGTGGAGTGAACTCGTTCATGGCACTGTTCGGTCCGCTTGATTGAGTGCGAAGTCTCGCCGACGCCCTGTGAGATGGCTGTAGCGATGCCACGTGGTCTGCTGCGGATCGCTGCACAGCGGCGCAAGTGCTGCCACCCGATCGAAACGGCGCCGCGGACGCTCGACGCATCGCGGCACCGGCAACTCAGCAACTCCTCAATACCGTACGTTGCTGATGACGTTCCTGCCACACCGCCGCTGCATAGACCAGCAACCCGCCGAGCGCGGTGGCCGCGCCGACGTAACCGGTAGAGGTCCAACCCCAGCCTGCCGTGATCGCCATGCCACCCAGCCATGGACCCAATGCATTGGCCGTATTGAACGCTGCGTGGTTGGAGGCTGCGGCCAGGGTCTGCGCTTCTGCCGCCACGTCCATCAAGCGTGTCTGCAAGGCTGGCGCCAGCGCCCCCATGGTGCCGACCGCCACGATGGAGACGAACACCCACACGGCCGATTGCGCTGCCAGCGGAAACGTCAACATCACCACCACCGACCACACCAGCAACACCGGCACCGCGCGGAACTGCATGCGATCGAACAACCAACCGCCCAGGATGCTTCCCAGCACCCCGCCCACGCCGAATGCCACCATCGCTAACGGAATGCGCGCTGCGATGACGCCGGTCACTGCCGTCAACGTCGGCGCAAGGTAACTGAAGACGCAGAACATGCCGGAAAAACCCACCGCCCCGATCGCCAATGCCAGCCACACCTGCGGCTGATTGAACGCGCGCAATTCGCGCAGCGGCTGCTGACGCGGCTCCTCCGGCTGCGGCGGCAACAGGACCGCCACAGCGGCGACCGTGCCCAGCGCAATCACCGACACCGATGCATAGGCCCAGCGCCAGCTCACGATTTGCCCCAGCCAGGTCGCCAGCGGGTTGCCCACCAGCAGCGCAACGCTCAAACCCAACAACACGCGCCCCACTGCAGTGGCACGTTGATTGGGTGGGCTGATCGATGCGGCCACCAGCGACGCAACGCCGAAGTAGGCGCCATGCGGCAGCCCGGCGATGAAGCGACACAGCAGCATGGCGTGGTAGCCCGGCGCCAATGCGCTGGCCACGTTGCCCAGCGCATAGAACACCATCAACAGCAGCAACAAGGTGCGCCGCGGCCAGCGCGCGCCCAGGATCGCCAGCAAGGGCGCACCCACCACCACACCCAATGCATACGCGCTGATGACGTGACCGACCTGCGGCTCGGTAATCTGCAAGCCCTGCGCAATCTGCGTCATCAGGCCCATGGTGGAAAATTCGCTGATGCCGATCGCAAAGCCGCCCATCGCCAGCGCAAGCAGGATCAGCACGTAATCGCGCCGGGACACGCGTGGCGAAGAAAGATCGGTATCGGTCATGCCCGACTCCAGGAATGCGGGGGCGGTCTATTATTGTGCAATGCAGCAGAGCATGAAAGCGCGACACCACGACCCGGTTGGGCGCCAGCGCCTAATCCATCGCAATTACGCCGCTTTCAACGCGACAGGGACGCTGTGTCCTATCTGTATCGCTCGAATCTGCTTGAGTCCACCACCATCGCTACGAAGCACCGCGATCGGCGCGGCGTCGCGCCTGGCGCGTGATCAAATCGACTGGTTGCTGATGTCCAAATCCACTCAATCCCCCTTGTTCTCCCCGGTGCGCCTGGGCGCACTGGATCTTGCCAACCGCGTGATCATGGCCCCGCTGACGCGCAACCGCGCCGTCGCCGGCCAGGTGCCCTCGCCGCTTGCTGCCGAGTACTACGGCCAGCGCGCCACCGCCGGCCTGATCGTGGCCGAAGGCACCCAGATCAGTCCGCTGGGCCAGGGCTATCTCGATACGCCCGGCATCCATACCAGGCAACAAATCGAGGGCTGGCGCGCTGTCACTGACGAAGTGCATCGTCGCGGCGGCAAGATCGTGCTGCAGCTGTGGCACGTTGGCCGCGTCTCGCACACCAGTGTGCTGCCCCCGGGCGAAGTGCCGGTTGCGCCCAGCGCCATTCGCGCGGAGGGCAAGACCTTCACCCCAAACGGGTTCGAAGACGTGTCCGAGCCGCGCGCGCTGGCATTGGACGAAATCCCCGGCTTGATCGAGGACTACCGCATCGCGGCGCGCAACGCGATCGATGCCGGCTTCGACGGCGTGGAAGTGCATGCGGCCAACGGCTATCTGCTGGACCAGTTCCTGCGCGACAGCTCCAACAAGCGCACCGACGCCTACGGTGGCGATATCGAAAACCGCACCCGCCTGCTTGCCGAGGTGGTGCAGGCGATTGCCGATGAAATCGGCGCCGAGCGCACCGGCGTGCGCTTGTCGCCGGTGACCCCGGTGTACGGCGCGCACGACTCCGACCCGCAGCCGCTGTTCGAACGTGCGGTCGAGCGCCTCAACCTGATCGGCGGGCTGGCTTTCGTGCACGTGATCGAGGGTGCGACCGGCGGCCCGCGCGACAACATCGCCTTCGACTACGCCGCGCTGCGCGCCAAGTTCGACGGCGCCTGGATCGCCAACAACGGCTACGACCGCGGCATGTCCGAACACGCCATCAGCAGCGGCTACGCCGATGCGATCGCCTATGGCCGCCCGTTCATCGCCAACCCGGACCTGGTGCGTCGCCTGCGCGAGAACGCGCCACTGGCCGAGCTCGACCAGGCAACGATGTACGGCGGCGGTGCCAAGGGCTATACCGATTACCCCGCATTGCCCGAGTAATCGCCTGATCAGCCCCTGACCACGCGACCGCGCCTGCCGGCTGGCACGGCGCGGTCGCTGTGGGTGAGGCCGATGCACTGCATGCCTGCTGGTGGCGGATATCCGGCCGCCTCTCTCGCATGCCAGCCGCCGGCGCGATGCGGCCTATCGGCGATTGCCAGGCGAACCGCTGCTGGCATCCTGCGCATCGCACGCACGCACGCACGTGCGTTGTTGGCATTGGGTCTTTCGCCAGTTGCCACGCGCGCCCGACAGTCGCCACCTGGGCTTTCTGATCCGCAACGCCCCATCACGGCACGTGACCTCGCCGCGGCGCGTGCGCGCGCTACCGTCGCGATTGCCAGCACGCCAACGCTGGCCAACGATGCGACATTCTCATTGCCAAGGATGAGCGCGACGCTCCTGCTCGACGCGGTTCTGCTCGGCAGCCCGGTCGTTGGCTGTGGCCTGCCAGCTACATCGGCACCGGCTGCATGGTGGCATCAGTGCATCCGCGCGATTAGCGCAACTGGCCAGCAATGCCCTATCCGCAGGTGCATTGCGCATTCGGGCAACATCGCGCATTGACTTCGCGCCAACGCACACTGCAGCGCCATTGGTCAACCGCGCTTACGCCTTGCGCAGGAAACAGGTCTTCAACACCAGGCCCTTGATCTTTTCCGAGTTGCCCTCGATGTGTTCGGCGTCGTCTTCGACCAGGCGAATATTGCGGATCACCGTGCCCTGCTTGAGCGGAATCGACGAGCCCTTGACCTTGAGATCCTTGATCACGGTCACCGTGTCGCCGGCCTGCAGCACGTTGCCGTTGCTGTCGCGCACCACCGTCGTGTCTGCCGCGGCATCGCCCGCGCTCCATTCGAAGCCGCAATCGGCGCAGATCCACATCGCGCCATCGACATAGGTGTTCTCCAGTCCGCATTGCGGACACGCGGGGACGGTAGGCATGCAATTCCTCGATCGAAGCGGGCGTGGATTGTAGCCGCCCTGCCACGCGATCACGCACCCGGCACGGCGATGGCGCGATAGTGCGGCGCTTGTCGAATGCCCCGCAGGTCGCGCGTGTCCAATCAGCCAGTGCCCCCTTCCCCGCGCACAAACCCGTCCTCCCCTCACGTCGAACAGAGCGAGCCCTCGGCCAGCGGCAATGGCCCAGGCAAGCCTAAAGGTTCGCACGTGGTGGTGTACGTGGCACTGGCGGGCAATCTGGCCATTGCCGTGGCCAAGTTCATCGCCGCCGGCATCTCCGGCAGCTCGGCCATGCTCAGCGAAGGCGTGCACTCGCTGGTGGACACCGTCAACGAAGTTCTGCTGTTGTATGGCTTGCGCCGCGCCGCGCAGCCGCCCACTCCAACCCATCCGTTCGGGTACGGGCGCGAGCTGTACTTCTGGAGTTTCATCGTCGCCCTGCTGGTGTTCGCGATGGGTGCAGGCGTGTCGCTGTACGAAGGCATCGTGCATCTGCGCAACCCGGAGCCGGCCAAGAGCCATCTGGTCGCTTACAGCGTGCTCGGCGTCTCGATCGTGTTCGAAGGCATTTCATGGGTGGTGGCGGTGCGCGAATTTCGCTCCAAGAAAGGCCGCATGGGCTATTTCCAGGCATTTCGCCAGAGCAAGGACCCCACCACCTTCACCGTGTTGCTGGAAGACAGCGCTGCGTTGATCGGTTTGCTGATGGCGCTGCTCGGTCTGGCCGGTGCGCAACTGTTCGACATGCCCGAACTCGACGGCATCGCTTCGATCGGCATCGCCGGGGTACTGGCGTTTACTGCATTCCTGTTGGCGCGCGAAACCAAGGGCCTGCTGATCGGCGAGCCGGCGCATGCGCATGTCACCGACTCGCTGTTGCGCATCGCCGCCAGCGACCCGGACGTGCGTGCGGCCAATGGCGTGCTCACCATGCAAATGGGCCCCAACCAGGTAGTGGCAGCTTTGAGCGCCGAGTTCGAAGACAGCCGCACCACACCGCAGATCGAGGCCTGCGTCGGGCGGATCGAAGCCGCTGCCAAGCAGCAACATCCCGAACTCACCGCACTGTTCGTCAAGCCGCAGACCCCGGAAACCTGGCGTGCACGGCGGGCGCAGATCGAGAGTAGAACAGAGCCGGACTGAGGCCGACCGAAGCGTGCGGCATGCAGACGTCGTGGATGCATGCCTGCCGGTCACCACGGCGCTGCGTTGGTCCATCAAACGCAGCGCCAACGCCGCAATCGCCGATCGCGCTGCGGACGGTCGGCACGACGTACATCACGCTTCAATCCGTGGTCGTGCCGACGCATCTGGCGCGAGCCTGGTCGTGGCGGTTGTGCCGCCAAGCTGATCCCCGCCTCAACCGCAAAACCGGCTGCGGTTGCATGATGCGGTGCGATTGCCTACGGTGTGCGTGCGACACCTCTTCGCATCGTGAATCAGCCGATGCATTCCCTTCGATCATCCGTCATGGAGGTTTCCAATGGAAATCAGCCAGGGTCGCGTTGCGACCATTCACTACACCCTTTCCGACGACAACGGCCAAGTGCTGGACCGCTCCACGCCCGACACGCCGCTGAGTTATCTGCATGGCGCCGGCAACATCGTGCCCGGCCTGGAGCAGGCACTGGAAGGCAAGCAGCTGGGCGATACGCTCACCGCCGACGTCGTGCCCGAACAGGGCTATGGTCCGCGTCATGAGCAGCTCATCCAGCAGGTGCCGCGCGATGCGTTTCCGACCGATGTCGACGTCGTACCCGGCGTGCAGTTCGAAGCGCGCACGCAGCAGGGTCCGGTCCTGGTCACCGTGACCGAGGTTGGCCCGGATCAGGTCACCGTGGACGGCAATCACCCGCTCGCTGGGCAAACACTGCACTTTGCGGTCGAAGTGGTGGCAGTGCGCGAGGCCACCACGCAGGAATTGAACGACGGTCACGTGGCCGAGCTGGCGGCCTGACCCGGCGCGCGCCCCCGTGGCTGCGGCGGGGCCAGTGCGCAACACAACCCTTTCGCGTTTGGCCATGGCGTCACCGACGCTGCCGGTCTCGACGGCAGGTGCGGCAGGCGTAGTAAAGTGCGCGGCCCGCTCTCAGGCCTGTCTGCATGAAACTCGGCATCGACTTCGGTACCAGCAATTCCGCCGCCGCGGCGATCGTCGATGGGAAAGTGGTGCCGGTGCGCTTCGGCGAGGCCTTGCAGTTCCGCACCACGGTGTATTTTCCGGAGACCATGCGCGACCCGGACGATTTCAGCCTGACGCCAGCGCTGGAGTACGAGGTGGAGCGGCTCATCGACTCGGGCCGCCGCGATGCATTGGCTGCCGGCCGCACCCCCAACAACGACAGCCTGCGCCGCGACGCGATCCGCATCGTGCGGCGGCAGTGGATGGAAGAGCAGGTGCGTGAGCCACGCACCTCCGCCGCCCTGCTGCAAAACGCCGTCTACGGCGACGAGGCGCTGGATGCGTATTTTCTCGAGGGCGAAGGCAGCCTGGTGCAAAGTCCCAAGTCGATGCTGGGCTACAACCTGCATCCGCGCGCGCGCCAGACCATTACCGGCATCGCCACCCATGTGCTGGAACACATTCGGCTGACTGCCTCACGCCAGTTCGACATCAACATCCGTTACGCCACCCTGGGCCGGCCTGTGCAATTTCGCAGTTCCATCGGTGAGGCCGGCAATGCGCAGGCGCTGGAGATCCTGCAGACCGCTGCGATCGCCGCCGGTTTCGACAACGTGGATTTTCTCGAAGAACCTGCAGCGGCCGCGATGCATTACCACGTCAGCCACGACAGCCGCCACGACACCGTGGTGGTGGATATCGGCGGCGGCACCACCGACATTGCCCATGCCAGCGTCGGTGGCAGCGCTGCGCCGCAGGTACACCGTGCCTGGGGGATCGCGCGTGGCGGTACCGATATCGATCTGGCGCTGAGCCTGGCGGCCTACATGCCACTGTTCGGCCGCGGCATCACGCGCGTGCCTACCCACCACTACGTAGAGGCGGCGATGGTGCAAGACATGACGCGACAGCGCGAATTCCGCCTGCACAAGTACCAGGACGTGCCCGCCCCCTTCGACAAGCGCCTGCAGGCCCTGCAGGACACCGGCAACACCGCGCGTCTGTATCGCGGCGTGGAAGCGTGCAAGATCGCGCTCAGCGAGCTGGATCGGCACCAGGCCGCGCTCGACTTCATCGAGCGCGGCCTGGGCGTGGACGTGCAGGCCGACGCGTTGGTCGCGTCCGCTTCCAGTTATCTGGGCGAACTGGCAGGCCTGCTGGCACAGGTGCGCGCCGACATGGCGGCCGCACCGGCGACGGTGTTCCTCACCGGCGGCATGTCGCGGGCCGGCTATATCCGCGAGACCGTGGCCGCTGCGTTCCCCGAATCGCGCCTGGTGCATGGCGATCCGTCGTTCGGTGTGGTCCAGGGATTGGCCTGGGCGGCCGCGCAGGCAGCCCGCTGGCCGGACGATTAACACGCGCTGCCACTTCATTGCCTATAATGCGCGGTTGCTGCTCGACGCCTAGCCGTCTTGCCTGCAACGGCACGCACAGCGTGCCAACGCGATGGCGCACCGAACGCCGTCGCACTCTCGACACCGCTTCCGCGCGCGCCACCCTAGCCGCATGCGGTGTCACCGCACTTCCCCGCTACAGGAGGCCACATGGCACGTCCCGCGACCAAGCAGAAATCCCAGCCCAGCATCGCTCGCAGCGAAGGTAAGTCGCAGCCGCTCAGTCGTGAGCGCATCGCTGCCGACATCGCTGCGTTTCGCAAGACCGGCGGCCGGATCGAAGTGCTCACCACCAACTTCGGCCCGGCGCGCAACGACGGCGACAAGGTTGCCTAATGCAGCCAACCACGCGGCAGGTTGCAATGCATGGTGCCGCGAAGTCGAACTGTTGTACCAACGTGCCACCGCAAGGTGGCATGTTTGTTTCTGGCGTCCGTCGATGTCATTCATCCGCATCGCGCAGGAATGCGACTTCAATGCGACGTCGTGTCGCATCTGGCGATGACCTGCGCAATGACTTCGCACGGGTTGCCGATGCGCGGCGACCGAACGCTACGGGCGCGTCGGCACCTTGCGCCGCATCCGCGCGAACATGCCGGGTTTGCACCCACCGACTCCATCTGCATGCGCGGGTAGGCATGCATTCATGGAGTGCCTGCCATCTGCCGCACTCCTGCATTCGCAGATGAGCATGCATTCACTCTGCGCACCTACAGCGCAGAGTTGGCCCGCTACAATGGATGCCCCTTTTGATCCTGCACGATGTGATGTCCGCCTCCGATGCGTTGCCCGCCATGATCCGCAGCCTGTTGCCCCACTGGAATCCGGAATGGCTGGCGATTGCGGTACCGACGGTCAAGATCGTGCTGATTCTGGCAGTTGCCGCGTTGGTCCGCCTGCTGCTCCGGCAACTGCTGCGGCGGCTGTGCACACGCTACAGCGTGCCCGCCGAAATGATGATCGGTATCCGCCGCGTCGGCAGCTTCATCATTTCTATCAGTGCCTTGCTGATGGTGCTGCGGGTCATCGGCGTCTCGGGCGGCACGTTATGGACCGCATTCACCGGGTTCGCAGCCGTCGGCGCAGTAGCCTTCTTCGCTGCATGGAGCGTACTGTCCAATATCTTCTGCACGTTCCTGATCATCACCACGCGGCCGTTTCGCCTGCACGATCACATCGAGGTACTCGAAGGCGGCGACAAGCCCGGCTTGAAGGGACGTGTGATCGATATCAACGTGATCTACACCACGCTGGAAGAAACCGGCGAGCGTGCCGGCAGCGTATTGCAAGTCCCCAATAGCCTGTTTTTCCAGCGCACCACGCGTCGCTGGCGCGAGGCCGGCAGCTTCAACGCCAACTAGGCGCAAGGCGAAGACGCTCTGCTGCGGCCAGTTCGCCAGTGGCAGAACCCAAACACGTCGACGGCGGCAAGCGGCAAGCCCCAACGACTACAGCAAGCTCCACTGCGTTGCACGCTTGCGATAGCGGCGCCGTATGCCGGGATCGCGGTCGCAATTGCATCGTGGAGATGCCCCCTCAACCACTCAACGCAGCTGACTGTCCTTGCTGCCGCGACGGTTGTAGCCGCTTTGCGCAGCCTGCTCCAAGTCATGCGCTTCTTGGCAGTTCACGCACAAATGCACGCCGGGCACTGCCTTGCGGCGCGCCTCGGGAATCGGTGCCTCGCACTCTTCGCAATGCGTCAGGCTCGGCCCGTGGTGCAACTGACTCCGTGCGCGCTTGATCGCATCGTCGACAGTGGCATCGATCTGGTCCTGTACCGCTCCATCACCCGCCCATCCGGTCGCCATGATCGCTACACCTCGCTGGTCTGGACACACATATGGTCATTCGCGCAGGCAAATCCAAGCCGCATGTGCACAGTACGCTCAAGCTGGTTGAACTAGCATCGAGCCAACGCCACTGCCGCCACGCGCGGCAAGTGACCAGGCACTCCGTCATCCGCACTTACGAAGGAACAGCAATGGAACAGCCCGTCCACCCGTTTTCCGAACTCTTCGCCCAGCTCGGCCTGCCGTCCGACGAGGCCAGCATTCGCAGCTTCATTGCCGAGCACTTCCCGCTGCCGGGCGAGATGCGCCTGGAAGAAGCACCGTTCTGGACGCCTGCCCAATCCCAGCTGTTGCGTGAAGAACGCCTCGACGATGCCGACTGGATCGTGACCATCGATCAGCTCAATATCGCCCTGCATACCACTGCCGAGGATACCGGTGTTTGAGCCAGGCGCGCGCTTGGCGTACGCCACGCTTGAGATCGCCTGCAGCTGACATGCGGGCCAGCGCCTCGGCAGAAGAAAGGAGCGGCCATTGGCCGCTCCTTCGCATCACAGGTAACACAGCCGGACAGCGATGCGCCTACCCGGCTGTGCAGCATGCGTCAGGTCACTTTCTTGGCAATCGTCATGCCCAGCACGAACAGCACGATGGCAATGATGATGCCCGCCCAGAACAGGAACTTGGCGATACCCATCGCCGCGCCGGCCATGCCGCCGAAACCCAGCGCACCGGCGATCAAGCCGATAATTGCGAAAATGATGGCCCACTTGATCATGATGTTGTCTCCTCGTCGGCACCGTGCCGTTGTTCGATCGTGTGCTTGCGGCGCAGCGCCACAAAACATGCATCGCACGCTAACGATTCGAATGTGCCGCACTCGTGAATACGCCTGACACACGCTGCAATACGGGCATTGCATTCACAGAGCAAGCGCCGTGCCCACGCGATCGCGCGCGCTCCTGGAGAAATGATTAAAGATGCGCGCGGGAACGCCCGTACGGACGAAGCGCCGCATCCGCATTGCATCGTGCAAGCCGCACTGAGCGCAACCGATGCACGCGCTTGCCCCATCGACTCTCGGTGCGCATGCGCAACTGGTCGGTAGTCACGCGTCCGCACGCGTGGATGGTCAGTGGCTGACACATCGGCGATCATGCGCGCTTGCCCGCGACCGATCGCCATGGACACTCTTCGCTACCTCACCGGCTATCCGCCCGCCGTCCTGGATCAGGTACGCGAGCTGATCGCACAGGACAAGCTCGCCACCGTGCTGGCGCGGCGTTACCCGGACCGACACGCGATCCGCACCGACCGCCATCTCTACGAGTACGTCAAGGCGATGAAGGAGCGCTACATGCGCTCATCGCCTACCTTGCACAAAGCGATGTACGACAATCACCTGCAGGTGGTGAAGCACGCCCTGGGCACGCATACGGCGATCTCGCGCGTGCACGGCGGCCGTTTGAAGGCCAGCCGCGAGATCCGCATCGCATCGGTGTTTCGCGACGCGCCGGAACCGTTCTTGCAGATGATCGTGGCGCACGAACTGGCGCACCTGAAGGAGGCCGATCACAACAAGGCCTTCTACCAGCTCTGCAACCACATGACCCCGGACTATCACCAGCTGGAATTCGACCTGCGTCTGTACCTGACGCAATTAGCCCTGTCCACCGATCGCTGATCGTGCAGGACGCGTGCAAAACGAAGCGCGGCTGACCGAACCACTGCGCTCACCGCCAGGCGAGCATGCACGCGGCCGGTGCTCGGAATGAGCAGGTCCCCCCTCGTACACTGCAGTCCCGAGCGCGCCGCCTACCTCCGCCTGACAACCGCTCGCTACGTGGCGTCGGCCACTCTAGGATGCGCGCATGCAACCCTCCTCTCTTGCAGACCTCACCCGCGCCGCGCAACGCCAGCAACCCGGCGCGATCAACGCGCTGGCCCAGGCGCTGGTGCGTGCCGGCCAGCCGGAAGACGCGTTTGCCTGGTATTCGCGCAGTGCCGCCGCCGGCGATGCGCTGGCGCAGGTCGAAGCCGGGCGCATGCGTGCCTATGGCGTCGGTTGCGAGATGGACGTCGGTCAGGCGCGTGCGCACTGGGAGCTGGCCGAGCGGCAGGGCGCTGCGGCAGCACGCTATCTGCTGGCGACCCTGGCTGTGGGAGAGCAGCCGCTGGCCCTGGCCGGCACTGCACAGGATCGACTGCAGTCGGCAGCCGCTGCCGACTACCCGCCAGCGCTACGCGCCATCGCCATCCAGCGCGGGCGTGTGGCGCATCCGGAGCGGCAACGGCACTGCGTCGCCTTGCTGGAACGTGCGGCGGCAGGCGGCGATGCCGTGTCGGCCGCACTGTTGGCCGAGCGCCTGCTGCGTGGCGAAGGCGTGCCGCCCCAGCCCGATGCCGCTGCACAGCTCTTGCAGCAGTTGCAGCCCCTGGGCATGACCGCGCTACCGGCGGTGGACATCGCGCCGCCAGACCCCGCAGACGACACCGCCGATCACCGCATCGCATTCGCACCGCGTGTTGGCCCGGTGCGACGCCACACGGCCCCACGCATCGAAGAATATGCCGCGGTCCTGTCGGCCGACGAATGTCGCTTGCTCATGCTGCTGGCGCGACCGCATCTGCGTGCCTCGAAGGTGATCGATCCCAACGATGCCAGCACCCAGCGCGCACCGATCCGTACCAGCCGCGGTGCGACATTGGACCCGATCATCGAAGACTTCGCCGCGCGTGCCGCGCAGGCACGACTGGCAGCCTGCGCACAGCTACCGCTCGCCCACGCAGAACCGCTCTCGGTGCTGTGCTACGCGCCGGGCGAGCAGTACCGCGCGCACCGCGACTATCTGCCGCCCGGAACGATCGCCGCCGACCGTCCCACCGCCGGCAACCGCCAGCGCACCGTCTGCGTCTATCTCAACGACGTCGGCGCGGGTGGCGACACCGAGTTTCCGATCGCTGGCGTTCGCGTGCGGCCACGCCCCGGCACGCTGGTCTGCTTCGACAACCTGCATGCCGATGGCCGCCCGGACGCCGATTCGCTGCACGCCGGTCTGCCGGTCACGGCAGGCAGCAAATGGTTGGGGACGCTGTGGTTCCGCCAGCAGCGCTATCGGCATTGGTGAACAGATTCATGCACAAGCCACTGCCGACGTGGTTTAAAATGTTGCAGCGCGACGTGATCGGACAGGATCTGCAAACGTCGCGTTTTTTGTTTCCCACGGCACGGGTGCATGCCCGGCTTCAGGGAAGGCACATCACGCAGCCCCGCGGAGCCTTCGATGCTTTTCGAAACCCTCGATACCACCGGCCACGAGCAGGTGATTTTCTGTCACAACCGCGATGCCGGACTCAAGGCGATCATCGCCCTGCACAGCACGCGCCTTGGGCCAGCGTTGGGTGGCGTGCGGATGCGCCCCTATGCCAGTAGCGAGGCGGCACTCAACGACGCGCTGCGGCTGAGCCGCACCATGACCTACAAGAACGCCCTGGCCGGCCTGAATGTCGGCGGCGGCAAGGCGGTCATCATCGGCGACCCTCGGACCGACAAGACCGAAGCGCTGTTCCGCGCCTTCGGCCGATTCGTCGACACCCTCGGCGGGCGCTATATCACCTCCGAGGACGTCGGCACCGACGTCAACGACATGGAGCAGATCTACCTGGAAAGCGAGTACGTCACCGGCGTGCACCAGGTGCACCGCGGCTCCGGCGACCCTGCCCCGTTTACGGCCTATGGTGCGCTGCAGGCGCTGATGGCCTCGCTCAACCGCAAGCTCGGCCACGAAGAAGTCGGCAAGGCCAGTATCGCGATCCAGGGGCTGGGCCATATCGGCATGGAGTTGGTGAAGCTGCTCAAGGAGCGCGGCGCAAAACTCTATGTGGCCGACCTGAATCAGGCGTTGGTCGACCGCGCCGTGGCCGAATACGGCGCAGAAGCGGTGCGCCCGGATGAAATCCATCAGGTATCGGCCGACGTATTTGCTCCCTGCGCGCTGGAAGGCGCCATCAACGAAGACACGCTGCCGCAACTCAAGGCCAAGATCATCTGCGGCACCGCGAACAATCAGCTTGCCAGCGCCGCCATCGGCGAAGAGCTGCATCGGCGCGGCATTTTGTATGCGCCCGATTACGTGGTGAATGCCGGCGGGGTGATGAATGTGTCGCTGGAGATCGACGGCTACAACCGCGAGCGCGCGATGCGGCTGATCCGCAGCATCTATCACAACCTGGAAAAGGTTTTCGATCTGTCCACGCAGCTGGACGTTTCGCCGCAGCAGGCGGCCGATCAGATTGCCGAAGCGCGCATCGAAGCCATCAGCAAGCTCAAACTGCCGCTGGGCCGCACCGCACCGCGCTTCCTGCACAAGCTGCGCGGCGAGTGAAACCCTGTCCAGGCACGCTGCCTGGACAGGGACCACATGCCTCAGCCAGGCAAGGCGCCGATCAGAAATCGGCGCTGTATCGCAGGCTCAGCGCACGGTCGTCGCCGCGCTCGCCCACCCGCTGGTCGTAACCGAAACGCAGCTGGCTCTGCTGGCCAAGCGGTGCTGCAGCAGTGATGCCGAACAGACCACCCGAGCGTGCCGGTTGCATGCCACGCAGCGGTGCCCACGCATCCACCCCGACGAAGCTGGCATCCAGCGTCAAGCCATCGCTGCTCAGCGCTTGCTGCC
The DNA here is from genome assembly GCF_000961215.1 of Xanthomonas citri pv. citri. Taxonomy (NCBI): domain Bacteria; kingdom Pseudomonadati; phylum Pseudomonadota; class Gammaproteobacteria; order Lysobacterales; family Lysobacteraceae; genus Xanthomonas; species Xanthomonas citri. Next base: position 1,558,496 of record NZ_CP008998.1, on the reverse strand, counting down.
ATTCGGCGTAACCGCCCAACTGGATACCGCGCCAGTGATACGCCGAGCGCACGCCGGCAAGCGCCTGCGCGCGCGAGGACGTACTCGCGTTGGCACGCAGGCCGAAACCATCGCCGCCGCTTTCGCGGAAGCCATCGCTGCGCAAACGCACATAATCCAGGCCCATATACGGCGTCAGGCTCGCATGCGCACCGCCCAGGCGGTACCCGGTTTCCAGATTGCTGCTGAGGTAACTGCCGCTGTAGTCGCTGAAGGCGCTGCTGCGGTCTTCGCCCAGCTGCAGGGTGCGCTCGATCTGACGATTGACGTTGCCAAAGCCCATCTGGCCCAACGTGTACGCGGCGCCCAATGTCGTGCCCCAATACAGCTGCGCCTGCACCTGACGATCGCGCCCGCGTGCCCCATCCAGGTCGCCCAGGCTGCTGGAGCGCGTTTCGCCGAACGCAAACCCGGTGACCGCACCGGAGGCCAAACGCAGATCGTTGCCCATCATCCAGCCGGAGGTGGCAAAGCCCGAAGTGGTTGCACCGCCCTCGCCCGGCCCGCCAAGTGCCCGCTGCCAGTTGCCCAGCAGACGCGGCTGTTGCGAGAGACCATCGAAATGCGCTGCCAGTGCGCGGCGACCCAGATCGATGGTGTCGAAGGTCATCGCCGCAGAGTCGGCATGCGCACGGCCGGATAGGCTGCGCAGCGAATCCGCGGCGGCCTTGGCCGTGGGCGATTGTTGCAAGGCGGCTGCAGCGCGAATGAAGGCGCCGCTGAGTGCGCCATTGCCCTGGAACTGCTGCGCATCGACCTGCTGGAACGCCTGCTCGACGCGGATGGCCGCATCCATCGATGCGGTGCCGATCGCGCCCAGCGACGCGGCGACCGCGGTGACATCCATGCGCTGCAGCGACACATACGCGGTGTTGGCGTCGTAGCTGCGCGTGGCGCTCAGAAAGGTCACCGCCGGCCCGCTGCTCAGCGTGTCGAATGTGCCCTGCAGACCATTGGTCGCCTGCAGTACTGCGTAGGTCGTGTTGTTGACGACGTAGTCGCGCCGACCGAGCAATTGCAGGTCGCCTGCGATGGTCGCCGTGCCCGCGACATTCAAACGGTCACCCACATTCACTGCCAGGCGACCGTTGCTGGCCTGGGTGTAGTTGCCGGCAATGGACGCGGTCGCGCCGTTGACCTGCAAGGTCCCGGCGTTGTCGACCCGACCACCGATGCTGCCCGCGCCGACCAGGCGCGCGCCGTTGGCGATGCTCACGCGCGCACTCTGCAAGCTGGCGGTCTGCAAGGTGCCGCCGAGTACCTGGGTATCGCCGGTGAAGGTATTGGCCGTGCTGCTCAATACCAACGCGCCGGTGCCGCGCTTGGTCAGCCCGCCGGTGCCACTGATGTCGTTGGCCCAGGTCGAACGCAAGGTGGTGACATCGACCTCCACCGTGCCCCAATCGAAGCGTGCCGGCCCCAGCACCGCCTTGCCGACGTCGAGCAGGCCGTAGCCGAATACCGGGTCGACACCCGCGGCCCCCAAGTCGGTGGCAGTTCCCAGCAAGGTCTGGCGCACCAGATCATTGTTGAAATACGGAAATGCCTGCCACACCAGCGCGGCCGCACCGGAGACCAGCGGCGCTGCGAACGAGGTGCCGCTGCCGTAGAAATAACGGATGTTGCCGGCGGTGGCGTCCGGGTCGATGAACAGCGAGGTGCCCGGCGCGACCAGGCAGTAGCGCATCGCCACACCACAGGCGTTGGAGTACGACGCCAGTTGCGTCGGGTTGGCGGTATCCAGCGCGCCGACCACCAACCAACCGCGTTCCAGATCGGCCGCCGGCAGCGTTCCGTTCGGGCCAGGCTGACTGGGCAGCGCCGCCGTATCGGAAGGCTGCGAGCGCGATTCATTGCCCGACGCGAACACCACCAGCCCATCGTGACTGAGGATGAAAGGGCGGTATTCCTGCGCAATCTGATTGGTCACCGTCGGGTCGTTCCAAAACAGGCCGCCCCACGAATTGTTCATGATGCGAACCCCGGCGCTGATCAGATCGGCATGCACCGGCCCCAGACCAAGCGGCCCATCGACCTCGTTGCCGTCGCCGCTGCCGTCATCCTCCGGCGCACGGTCGCTGATGATGCGCGCAGACACCAGGCCCGCACCCGGCGCGATGCCGCCGGGCCATTGCCCGACCGCACGCCCGGCGGCCAGCTCGGCCACCACGGTCCCGTGCCCGACCACATCGCCCACCGCGGTGTTGTTGGTGCGTGGATCCACATAGATGAAGCTGTCGCTGACGCGCCCCTGCAACGCCGGATGATTGGCATTGATGCCGGTATCGATGACACCGATGCGATACCCCGCACCCGTAAAGCCAAGCGCCTGCGCCGCACGCGCGTTGGTCAGTGCCAGATGCGCATCGATCGCCGGCTCCGGCGTCGTTGGCGTCGTTACTGGCGGCGGCGGCGGCGAGGTCGGTGGCGGTGGCGGCGGTGGCGAGGTCACCGGCGGTGCGGCCGGGGTGCTTGGACGGATACCGCCCCCGCCACCGCCGCCGCCACAGGCGGACAACGCAACGGCCAGCGCCGAGGCCAGCACAGTTCTGGCGACGTCTTGCTTCTTCATTGGTGTTCTCCCCGAACCCATTCCATGGATGGGGCCCAAGCCGGGCCCGAATAACGCTTTGCTTACTTTAAATCGGAAAGCGGGCGCGTGGGGCGCGCGCTGGCGCGGCGCCGCCATGAGGCAGATAATCGTTTCACTTTAAACGGTATCTGCTCATGTCCGACATCGTCATCGTTGCTGCCAAACGTACTGCCATCGGCTCGTTCCTCGGCCAATTCAATGCGGTGCCGGCACCCACGCTCGCCGCGGCTGCTATCCAGGGCGCACTCGCGCAATCAGGCATCGCGCCTGCCGATATTTCCGAAGTCATCGTCGGCTGCGTGCTGCCGGCCAATCTGGGCCAGGCACCTGCGCGTCAGGCCGCGATCGCCGCAGGCATTCCTACCTCGACCGGCGCCACCACCATCAACAAGGTGTGCGGCTCGGGAATGAAGGCGATCATGTTGGGGCACGACCTGATCAAGGCCGGCTCGGCCAGCATCGTGGTGGCCGGCGGCATGGAGTCGATGAGCAATGCCCCGCATCTGCTGCCCAACTCGCGCACCGGCAACCGCTACGGCAATTTTCAGGCGGTCGATCACATGGCCTGGGACGGTCTGACCAATCCGTATGACGGCCAGGCCATGGGCGTGTTCGGCGAAGCCACTGCGGAGAAGTTCGGCTTCAGCCGCGCCGACCAGGATGCGTTCGCCATCGCCTCGGTGGAACGCGCGCACGCGGCGCAGCGCAGCGGCGCGTTTGCCGACGAAATCGTGCCGGTGACGGTGGCCACGCGCAAGGGCGACGTCGTCGTCGACAGCGATGAGCAGCCGGGCAAGTCCGACGTGGCCAAGATTCCGACGCTGAAGCCAGCCTTCAAGAAAGACGGCAGCGTGACCGCGGCCAGTTCCTCGAGTATTTCCGATGGCGCGGCAATCACCGTGCTAATGAGCGCGGACGACGCGCAACGCCGTGGCGTGACGCCGCTGGCACGCATCGTTGGCCATGTCACCCACGCTCAGGAACCGGAGTGGTTCACCACCGCACCGGTCGCTGCGATCCAGTCGCTGGTCAGCAAGCTCGGCTGGCGATTGGACGATGTGGATCTGTTCGAAATCAACGAAGCCTTCGCCGTCGTGGCGATGGCACCGATCAGGCAACTCGGCATCGCGCACGATAAGGTCAATGTGCATGGCGGCGCCTGCGCATTGGGTCATCCGATCGGTGCATCCGGCGCGCGTTTGGTGGTGACATTGGTGAACGCGTTGCGCAGCCGCGGAGGCAAGCGCGGAATCGCCACGCTGTGCATCGGCGGCGGCGAAGCCACTGCCATTGCTATCGAATTGATTTAATTATCTTTAACGGCGATTTTGCAAAACTGAATGCGCGTGTGCTTGACACTCGTCTTGTGGCCGTCATCATGTCGGGGGCGCGCAATAGCGCGTTGCCTAATCTAACGACGAGGATTGAAACAATGACCATTAACAAGCTGCTGATCGCAATGGCTCTGGGCCTGGCCCTGACCGCTTGCTCGAAGCCGGAACAGGCTCAGGACGCTGCTGCTTCGGCTAACGAAGCTGCTGCCGACGCTCAGACCGCTGCTGACCAGGCTGCTGCCTCGGGCTCGCAGTCGGCTGACGCCGCTCAGGCTGCTGCCAACACCGCCGCTGCTTCGGCCGACACCGCTGCTGACGCTGCTCAGGCTGCTTCCGGCGCCGCGACCGACGCTGCTGCTGACCAGGCTGCCGACGCTGCCAAGACGGCTGAAGACACCGCCAAGGCTGCTAAGGACACCGCAGAAGAAGCCAAGAAGTAATCACTTCTTGACTCCAAGCGAGTTCGGAAAAAGCCGCTGGTTTCCAGCGGCTTTTTCTTTGCCTGCGATTCAAACCTCGCACGCCGTGCCCGCCGACAGGAACACGAACAACCTGCAAGATTGCGCCTGTCTCCCCGGCGGCTGAATGGCCGGCTGCGCATTGACGCAGACTGCATCGCCTCCTGCATAAGCTCCGGCTTCCAACACCGGAACAGGAACAGGACCACCCATGAAGACGATCCACATGCTGTCGTTGAGCGCCATCGCCGCCCTTACCCTTGCTGCCTGTCAGGGCCCGGACGCCGAGCAGGCCCGCCGCGATGCCGCTTCTGCCGCCAAGCACGCCGCCGCCGCGACCGAACAGGCCGCCGACCGCGCGGCAGTGGAAGCGAAGGCCGCCACCGCCGACGCACGCGTGGCTGCGCGCGAATTGGCCGCAGACGCCAGCCGCGCCACCGCCAATGCAGCCGATGCCACCGCCGACAAGACGCGCGAAATGGCCAACAAGGCCGAACAGAATGCCGACAAGCACGACGCCGACCACGCGCAGCACTGAGTCCGCCCCCCCCTTTCGCAGCACCCGCAACGCGCCGGCCATGTGCCGGCGCGGTTGTCTCGGCCGACGGATGGCTCGTGTTGTCGAGGCCGGCAGGCTAGCATTCGCATATGTCCTCTTCTTTTACGTCGCGCCGCCGCAACCAGCTGGCGCTGATTTTTTCTGCGCTGATCTTCGTCGTCATCGGAATCGGCATCTTCGTCGGTGCCCGCCGTTCGCTGGCCGATGCCGCGCTGGTGTCGCACACCCATGAGGTGATCGGGCGGGTCGACGAGATCCAGGCGCGCCTGCTCGATGCCGAGTCGGCGCAGCGCGGCTTCCTGCTCACCGGCAACGACGCCTACCTGCTGGGCTACCAGACCAGTGTCGAACGTCTGCCGATCCTGCTGGACAACCTGCGCCGCCTGATCGTCGACAACCCCGCACAGGAGCAGCACCTGGCGCAGTTGCAACGGCTGGTGGAAACCCGCCTGCGGCAGATTCAGCACGTGCTCGACATTTATACGCAAAGTGGGCTGGAGCCGGCACGTGCCGACATCCGGCAGAGCGCCTTCCGCACCACCAGCGCGATCCGCGAGCTGGCATTGGCGATGGTGCAGCGCGAACAGGAGCTGCTGGCACAGCGCGCGCAAAGCAGCGAACAAAGCGCCAACCTGTTGCTTGCGCTGGCACTGGCCGGCATTCCGTTCGGGCTGGTGGTGGTGGGCATGGTCTATGCGCTGTTGATGCGCGAATTGCGCCACCGCGCGCAGGCCGAACAGCTGGCGGCGCAGGCCAATCGCGAGTTGGGCCAGAGCATCGACGCGTTGCAGCGCAGTACCGCCGATCTCAACCTGCTCAGCCGTTACACCGGGCTGCTGCAGAGCTGCATCAGTGCCGAAGAAGCGTTGATGGTCAGCAGCCGTACCCTGGCCAGCCTGCTGCCGGGCGTGGCGGGAAGCGTGTACCTGCTGCGCGCCTCGCAAGACCGCGCCGAGGCGATCAGCCACTGGGGCGAGCCGCTGGTGCGCAGCGCGCCGCATCTGTCGCCGGAGCAGTGCTGGGCGCTGCGCCGCGGCCAGCCGCACATCGTCCAAGACCTGGGTCGGGATGCACTGTGTGCGCATATCGAAGAACCCGCACACGATGCGTCGGTCACCACCGCCTGCCTGCCGATGTCGGCGCAAGGCACCCAGCTGGGGTTTCTGTTCCTGTCCGCAGCCGGCCCCGGGCCGATGCCGCGGCTGGAAATCGCCGAGGCGGCCGCCGAGCAGTTGTCGTTGGCGCTGAGCAACCTGCGCCTGCGCGAATCGCTGCGCCGGCAGTCGATCCGCGATGCGCTGACGGGGCTGTATAACCGCCGCTATCTGGAAGAATCGCTGAGCCACGAGTTGGCGCGCTGCGCACGGCGTGGGTTGCCGTTGCCGGTCTTGATGCTGGACGTGGACCATTTCAAGCAGTTCAACGACAGCCAGGGCCATGCCGGTGGCGACCTGTTGCTGGCAGCGGTGGGCGAATTGTTGCTGACCCGCCTGCGCGCCGAGGACGTGGCCTGTCGCTACGGCGGCGAGGAATTCACCGTCCTTCTGCCCGAAGCCGATGGCGAAGAAGCCATGCGCGTGGCCGAGCAGATCCGCGGTTACATCGCGGCACTGGCGGTCAGCGACGGTGCGCGCGCCTTGCCGAAGGTGACCGCCTCGATCGGCGTGGCCAGCTTCCCGGTCGATGGCGAACAGGGTGCGAGCCTGATCCAGAAAGCCGACGCTGCGTTGTATCGCGCCAAGCACGCGGGGCGCAACCGGGTGGAGCGACACGGTGCTGCGACGGACAATGCGGACTGAGAGCAGCGACCAAGACCACCGCGCGGCAGCCAGCCAGTCGCGCCCGCGCCCGCGCCCGCGCCCGAAACCGGGATGTAGCACTCAAGACCGCGGCCCTGGTACGCCGCGCGCCCCCGCCCGACGGCTGCTCGCAGCGTTCGCCGACAGCTTCGGCACGCACACCGTCCATCGTGGATTGCGGAGTTCGTCACAAAAAAGATCCAGTGGCACAGCGATAGTCGGCCTCGACCCCTAAAGCGAGGCAGTCCGATGTCGATGTGGCGCGATCAAGGTCCCAACAAGAAAGACGGCGTTCCGGTCACCCCCGAGGTTGCTGCTGCCGATGGCAGGCTGTTCACTGCCGAGGCCAGCCCTGCACCGCCGGTGCCCGCCGCAACGCCCAGCGTCGTACCGGCAGCTGCGCCCACGCAGCGTCACAGCGAGGCGAAAGAGTCGCTGATTGCTGCCGACATCAGCATCGAAGGCAAGATCGAAGGCGCCGGCCATGTGCGTCTGGCCGGCCGCTTCAAGGGCGATGTCAACGTCAAGGGCGATCTGACCATCGAACGCGGCGCCAAGCTCAATGGCGGCGTGCGCGCCAACAAAGTGATCATCGCCGGCGAGCTGGAGGGCAACATCGAATCTGCCGCGCAGGTCGAACTGCAGACGTCCGGTGTGTTGGTCGGCGACGTCAAGGCCGGCAGTCTCACGGTGGCCTCCGGTGCGCGCATGCGCGGCCAGGCCGATTTCGGCTGGGGCGATGATGGCGGCAAGCCGGTCACGACCAGCAAGCCGGTGGTCAGCGGAGACAGCGACGCCACATGAGTGCACCTCGCCCGGGCACGCCCGGCGCCACGCGCAGCTGCCCGCACTGCAAGGCGACGATCCTGGAAAGCGCCAGCGTCTGCCCTGCGTGCAAGCACCACCTGCGCTTCGATTCGGCGGCTGCGCAACACGCGCAGCCGGCGCCGATCGTGCCGCTCAAGGTCGACGGCACCATCCGACACCCGGCCGACGGCGATCCGTGGGAATACACGGTGGTGGTGGTGGTGCGTAACGGTAAGGGCGAGGAGATCCGTCGCCACGTGGTCGATGTCGGCGCCATGCACGGCGGCGAAGAACGCGGCTTCACCCTGGCGGTGGAAGCGAGCGCAGTCCGTTCGCCTGGGCGGCGTACGCGGCATTAAGAGCAGCTAACAAAACGACTACGCAGCCGCCAGGCGGGCGCGGCCGGACGCACGTGGCCGGTGAGCTGAGCGGCGCGTGCCATGCCCGCATCTGTCGCCTCCGTTCGCCGGCCACGCCCGCCTGGCGGCTGCCCGCGTCGTGGTGGCACCTGCGGTGCGCGCGTGCTGCGCGAACGCACCGCCGTACGCGGCTCCCATTCTCAGGATCTGCACACCGGCTTGGCCAGAGTTGCCGCATGCGCAACGGCAACGACGAGACATCTCACACACGCGGCGATCTGGTGGTACTCGGGCCGGAGGGCCTCTATTGCCCTCAAGGCGATTTCCATATCGACCCGTGGCGGCCGGTGCCGCGCGCGGTGATTACGCATGGTCACGGCGACCACGCCCGCAGCGGCATGGGCGAGTACCACTGCACGCGCGAGAGCCTGTCCATCCTGCAATGGCGCCTGGGCGACCAGGTCTATCACACGCATGCGGATGGTGAAGCGTTTCAGCTGGGGCGTGCACGCGTGTCGCTGCATCCGGCCGGACACGTGCTGGGGTCGGCGCAGGTGCGCATCGAGGTGGATGGCGAGGTCTGGGTCGCCTCCGGCGACTACAAGCGCCAGGCCGATCCCACCTGCAAGCCGTTCGAAGTGGTGCCCTGCGACACCTTCATCACCGAGGCGACCTTCGGCCTGCCGGTGTATCGCTGGCCCGACACCTCCGAGGTCGCGGCCGATATTTCTGCCTGGCGCCGCGAATGCGCCGAACGCGGCGAAGCGGCCATCCTGTACTGCTATGCGCTGGGCAAGGCGCAACGCGTATTGGCCGAATTGCGCGCTTGGGAGACGCAGCCGGCATTGCTGCATGGCGCGGTCGCGGTGGGCGTGGAGGTCTATCGCCAGGCGGGCGTCCCGATGCTGGACACCCAGCCGGTCAGCGAGCATGCGCGTGGCGCCGACTATGCCGGGCAGTTGGTCATCGCGCCGCCATCGGCGGCCGGCAGCGCCTGGATTCGCCGGTTCCGCAGCGCGCAGCAGGGCTTCGCCTCGGGCTGGATGCGTATCCGCGGCAATCGCCGTCGGCGCAATTACGACCGCGGCTTTGTGGTCTCCGACCATGCCGACTGGCCCGACTTGCTGCGCACCATCGAAGAAACCGGCGCACAGCGCGTCATTGCCACCCATGGCAATACCGATGCATTGATCCAACACTTGCGGGAGCGCGGCGTCGCAGCAGAAGCCTTCCGCACCGATTTCGGAGCCGAGGAATGAACCCGCTGCCCGCACGTCGTTATGTTCGCGCGCGTCCGCGCATCCGCCTGAGCGGTGCGCTCGTGTTTCGCCGTCATGCATTGGCGTTTTGCGTGCATCGCAATGCGCCGGCGGCCACCATCGGTCCACCGCGACCGCTGCGGCGCCCACGCGCGCTTGCCGCGTTCACCCGACGCGCAATGGAGCTGCGTGCTGCCGACCGACGCGCGGCGCCACAGGCGCTAACGTGAAACGTTTCGCGGCGTTGTACCGCACCCTGGATCGCGCCACCGGTACGCTCGACAAGCGCGCGGCACTGGTCGCGTATTTCCGCGATGCACCCGCGCTGGACGCGGCATGGGCGCTGTACCTGCTGGCCGGTGGCAAGGTAGCCAGCGCGCGCATGCGCATTGCCAGCAGCGGCGAGCTGCGCGAATGGATCACCGATACCGCCGGCATTGCCGACTGGCTGGTCGCCGACAGCTACGACCATGTCGGCGATCTGGCCGAAACCCTGGCCTTGCTGCTGGACGACCCGGTCACCGAGGCGGCCGACCTGCCCCTGGCCCAGTGGATCGAACAGCGCCTACTGCCCATCGCAAATCAGGACGTGGACGTGCGCAAGGCCTGCATCGTGCAGGCATGGCGCAGCCTGGCCTTCGACGAGCGTCTGGCATTCAACAAGCTGCTGACCGGCGCGCTGCGCGTGGGCGTGTCGCAGCGACTCGTGCAGCAGGCGCTGGCCGAATTGTCGGGCGTGGATATCGCGCGCATCGCGCAGCGCATGCTCGGCAGTTGGCGGCCGCATCCAACCTATCTTGCAGAGCTGTTGACCAGCGAAGAGCTGCCTGGCGATCGCCAGCAGCCTTACCCGTTCTTCCTGGCATCGCCGCTGGAGGCGGAGGTCGAGACGCTGGGCGCCATCGATGACTGGCTGCTGGAATGGAAATGGGACGGCATTCGCCTGCAACTGATTCGCCGCGCCGGCGAAGCGGCGCTGTGGTCGCGCGGCGAAGAACGTCTGGATGGACGTTTTCCTGAAATCGAACACGCCGCAATGCAATTGCCGGACGGCACCGTCATCGATGGCGAGCTGCTGGCCTGGCAACCCGAACAGCCCCTGCCAATGCCGTTTACCGCGTTGCAGACGCGCATCCAGCGGCTCAAGCCCGGGCCCAAGACCTTAGCCGCCGCACCGGCGCGCGTGGTGGCCTACGACCTACTGGAATTGGCAGGCGAAGACCTGCGCGAGCGCCCGCTACGGGAGCGGCGCGCACTGCTGGAAGGCGTGCTCTTCGCGCTCGCAGATCCGCGCATCGTCGCCTCGCCGCTGGTGCAGGTCAGCGATTGGCAGGCCGCAGCGCACGTGCGGGTGGAAGCGCGCGAACGCGGCGTGGAAGGGCTGATGCTCAAGCGCGCCAGTTCGATGTATCAGTCCGGTCGCCGTCGCGGCGACTGGTGGAAATGGAAGATCGACCCGCTAACCATCGACGCGGTGCTGTTGTACGCGCAAGCCGGCCACGGCCGACGCAGCACGCTCTACACCGACTACACCTTCGGGCTGTGGCATGAGGGCCAACTGGTGCCGATCGCCAAGGCGTATTCGGGCCTGGACGACAAGGAAATCCTGCAGCTGGATCGCTGGATCCGCGCCAACACCACCGAGCGCTTCGGCCCGGTGCGCGCGGTCACGGCGCATCATGTATTCGAGCTGGGGTTTGAAGCGGTGAACCGCAGCGCGCGGCACAAATCCGGCATCGCAGTGCGCTTCCCGCGCATCCTGCGCTGGCGTCACGACAAGCCGATGGCCGAAGCCGATCATCTGAGCACCCTGCAGGCACTGGCGCGGTGAGCGCCACACAGCAAGTGCACGGCACACCGTTGCAACAGTGGCGTGCCTGGTTCGCGCAGCGCGGCTGGGCGCCGCTGCCGTTTCAACGCGAGGTGTGGAAGCGCTATCTGGACGGCAAATCGGGCCTGCTGCACACGCCTACCGGCAGCGGCAAGACGCTGGCGGCATTTGGCGGGCCGTTACTGGAGGCATTGGCCGCGCGTGGGCGCAATTCCCCGCGCAAATCGGGCAAACCCGCCTCGCCTGCGCGCCGCCAGCCGCAACGCAATCTGCAAGTGCTGTGGATCACGCCGTTGCGCGCACTGGCCGCCGACACTGCACGCGCGCTGCGCAAGCCGGTCGACGACTTGGGGCTGGACTGGCAGGTCGGCCTGCGTACCGGCGATGCCAGCGCGCGCGACAAGCGGCTGGCACGCAGCGGCAAGCTCGACGTGCTGGTCACCACGCCCGAATCGCTGGCGTTGCTGTTGTCGTATGCGGATACCGCGCCACAACTGTCGGCGCTGCGCTGCGTCATCGTCGACGAGTGGCACGAGCTGCTGGGCAACAAGCGCGGCGTATTGCTGCAATTGTGTCTTGCGCGCTTGCGCGGATGGACGCCGCAACTGCGCATCTGGGGGCTATCGGCAACGCTGGGTAATTTGCCGCAGGCACGCGATGTGCTGTTGCCACATCGCCCCGAGGCGGCGCTGGTCTCCGGCGTCAAACCGCGCACCATGACGCTGGAAACCCTGCTGCCGCAAAGTGGCGAGCGGTTTCCGTGGGCGGGCCATCTTGGCCTGGCGCAACTGGCGCGCGTGCTGCAGAAGATCATGCAGCAGCGCACCAGCCTGGTGTTTACCAACACGCGTGCGCAGGCCGAGCTATGGCATCAAGCCTTGAGTGCGGTGTGGCCGGAGGATCTGGCCACACTGGCGCTGCATCACGGCTCGCTGGATCCAGCGTTACGCGCGGCCGCCGAACGCGGGCTGGCCGACGGCAGCCTGCGCTGCGTGGTGGCCACCTCCAGCCTGGATCTGGGCGTCGACTTCCCGGCCGTGGATCAGGTGCTGCAGGTCGGCAGCCCGAAAGGCATCGCACGCCTGCTGCAACGCGCCGGGCGCGCACGCCATCGTCCCGGCGAATCAGGCCACGTGGTGTGCGTACCCTCGCATGCGCTGGAGCTGGTCGAATATGCGGCGGCACGGCGCGCGCTGGTGCACAGCCATATCGAAGCGCGTCCACCGCCACGGTTATCTCTGGACGTGCTGGCGCAGCACTGTGTCACCCTCGCCCTCGGCGGCGGCTTCCACGCCGATGCGTTGTTCGAGGAAGTGCGCGGCACCGATGCCTTCGCCGCGCTGGAAAAAACCACGTGGAACGCGGTGCTGGATTTCATCGTGCAAGGCGGCAGCGCGCTGGCGCATTACCCGGACTTCCACAAGGTGATGCGCGACGACGACGGTCTGTACCGCGTGATCGACCGACGCGTCGCGCTGCGGCATCGGCTGTCCATCGGCACGATCACCAGCGACGGCAGCGTGCGCGTGCAGTTTCTGCGCGGCGGGCGGCTGGGCGCGGTGGAAGAACAATTCATCGGCCGTCTGCGCCGCGGCGACCGCTTCCAGTTCGCCGGCCGCCTGCTGGAACTGGTGCGCCTGGAAGACATGACCGCCTACGTGCGCGTGGCAAAGGGCGGCAGTGGCGTGGTGCCGAAATGGATGGGCGGGCGCATGCCGTTATCGTCGGCGCTGGGACGCGAGGTGGAAGCGGTGTTCGCCGATCCCGGCGATGCGCCGGAGATGCAGGCCCTGGCGCCGTTGCTGCACCTGCAAGCGTCGCTTTCTTCGCTGCCTGGGCCGGACCATCTGCTGGTGGAAAGCGTCAAGGCGCGCGACGGCCGCCACGTCTTCGTCTACCCGTTCGCCGGCAGGCAGGTCAACGAAGGCCTGGCCGCGTTGCTCGCGGCACGCTGGGGCCGGCGCCACCGCAATACCTTCAGCTTCGCTGCCAACGACTATGGCTTTGTGCTGTCGCCAGCGCAGGATGTCGACATCGATGCCGATGCGCTGCAGACCCTGCTGTCACCTGCGGGCCTGTTCGACGATCTGCGCGACAGCCTCAATCTGGGCGAACTGGCACGCCGGCAGTTCCGCGAAATCGCACGCGTGGCCGGATTGTTGTCGCCCTCGTTGCCTGGCCGGGCGCCGCGCAGCCTGCGCCAGCTGCAGGCCTCCAGCGGCCTGCTGTACGACGTATTGCAACGCTTCGACCCCGATCACCTGCTGCTCGCCCAGGCCGAACGCGAAGTGTTCGAAGGCCAGCTCGAACTGGCGCGGCTTGCGCATGCCCTGGAAGATTGCGCGCGACGTGAGCTACGCCTGCGCAAGCCGCGCAGCCTCACGCCCTTATCGTTTCCGCTCTGGGCCGAACGCGTGCGTGGGCAACTGAGTACCGAAGACTGGAAGGCCCGCGTATTGCGCGCTGCCGAACAACTGGAACGCAAGCATGGGCGATAGCGTGCAACTGCAGCTGGCCGGCGAAACCGTGGAATTGCTCGGCGAACGCGCATTGTATCGGCCGGCACAACGCGCGCTATTGATCGCAGACCTGCATCTGGGCAAGGCCGACGTGTTTCGACGTGCCGGCATCGGCCTGCCGGCTGGCGGCACCGCGCACGATCTGGAGCGACTGGATGCGTTGCTGGCACAACGCGATGTCCAGGCGCTATGGATTTTGGGCGACCTGCTGCACGGACCCGCGCCGCGTGCCGCCTGGCATCGACGCTGGAGCGCATGGCGCGAACGGCATTGCGCGTTACGCGTGATCGCCATCCGCGGCAATCACGACCGCGCCCTGGCCGGTGCGGATCTGCACATCGAAGCGGCCGGCGAACAGGTCGAAGATGGCCCGTTCGTGTTGCGTCATGACCCATTGCCGCATCCCACCGGCCACGTGCTGTGCGGGCATCTGCATCCATTGGCCAAGCTACCGGGGCTATCACGGCGCTGGCCAGCGTTCTGGTTGCGCGAGCGCGTCACCATCCTGCCAGCGTTCTCGCAGTTCACCGCAGGCATCGTGCCGACGCTGAGCGAAGGCGAGCGCCTGGTTGCCTGCGTGGAAGGCGATGCGATGGCACTGCCGGTGCGTTAGCCGGCGCCGCGAAGCGCCGGCCGACGCTTCGTCCAAGAACGGTTAAAAACGTGGCAGGCAGCCGTCAGGTGGTTGCAAACCGAGCGCTCAAAACCGAGGGGTCCGAGTGGTGCATGCCGCGGCGGGCACCGGCTGCGCCCGCCTAACGGCTGCATATCGTTTTATTAGCTGCTCGACGCGGCCGCTTCGGCTTTATCGTCCACCACACGCACAACCGGCTGCGATAACGCGTCAACGAAATCCGGCGCCAAGACCAGCTTGCCGAACCAGCCATGCTGGGTGCCGCTGAGCACGCGCAACATGTGCCCACGTCCGCCCGGCACGCGTCCCATCGGACGCAGCAGCAGGTCGCGGCCTTGTGCCCAGAGATCACGTTCGGACTGGAACAGCGGTGTCAGCCAGCGGCTCCAGCGGTGATAGATCGCCACATGCGCCTGGCGTTCGCGCTGGTAGCGCTGCAAGGCATCGTCCAGATCGGCGCCCGCGCGCAAGGCATCGCGCATCGCCAATGCGTCCAGCAGCGCCATGTTCACGCCCTGCCCCGATTGCGGGCTCATCGCATGCGCGGCATCGCCGGCAAGCACGAAGCGGCCGCGATGCCAGCGCGACACCACCGCATCGCGATAACTCGCGCGTGCCAATGCGCCATGCACCTGCACCGTGGCAAGCCGCGCGTGCGCCTCTGGCCACATCTGCGCCACTTCGTCGCGCCAGGCGGCAATGCCGCGCTGTTCCCACGCAACGAAATCGCTGCACGGCAGGCTCCAGAAAAAACTCAGCCGCGGCGTGTCGTCGCCCGGGCGCGTGCCCACCGGCAACAGGCCGATCATCTTGCGTGCGCCGATATAGCGCTGACGCAATTGGTCCACAAAGGGCCAGTCTTCGCGCGGCAACAGGCACCACAGCGCCCCCCATGGATACACGCGATCCAGCTGCGTTCCCTGCGCCTGCGCACGCAACGTGGAGGCCGAGCCATCGGCGGCGATGATCAGATCGAAGGGACCATGCCATTGCCCGCGTTGATCCTGAACGCGCACGCCCGCGTGATCGATCGCGGTGATCTGCGTATCCACATGCAGTTGCGCGTGCTGCGGCCAGGCCTCGCGCAGCACCGTAAACAACGCGCCGCGCTGCATGCCCACACCCATCAGGCGTGTATCCAGATCGCGGTACTGCATGTCCATCACCGCACGCCCGCACGGCGTGTCGCCATACAGGCGGCGCACCGGCGCGCCATGCGCCAGCGCCTGCGGCAGCAAGCCCATGTTCCAGAGCACCTGCAGCCCGCTGGGTTGCAGCAGAAAACCGGCGCCCACCGGCCCGGGCGCAGCTGCGCGCTCGAATACCTCCAGTTGATGACCATCGGCGCCCAGCAGCACGGCCAATGCCTGCCCCGCGGTTCCGTAGCCCACTACCGCAATGCGTAGTGCTCGTAGCATCGTCCCTGCTCTGTTTGGCTATCGCTGCCCGCGCACAACCGGCGAAAAAAAACCCCGCCGTGGCGGGGTTTTCAACCGCACAATCGAGTCAGATTACTCGACAGGCGTGATGTTCGAAGCCTGGGCACCCTTGGGACCCTGGGTCACGTCATAACTGACGCGCTGGCCTTCCTGCAGGCTGCGGAAGCCCTTGGAATTGATCGCGGAGAAGTGCGCGAAGACATCGGCGCTGCCGTCCTCCGGTGAGATGAAGCCAAATCCCTTGGCGTCGTTGAACCACTTGACGGTACCGTTCGGCATGGTGATGCGAGACCTTTGCAATAATTAATGGGTGGTGTACGGCGGTGCGTACGCGCCGAGTATGCAAAGCTTATGCCCCGATGACAATCACCCGCGTGCAAGTTCGCCAATCAGCTCGGGCAACCCGGACGAAGCGGCATC
The DNA here is from genome assembly GCF_000961215.1 of Xanthomonas citri pv. citri. Lineage (NCBI taxonomy): Bacteria > Pseudomonadati > Pseudomonadota > Gammaproteobacteria > Lysobacterales > Lysobacteraceae > Xanthomonas > Xanthomonas citri. The sequence continues at coordinate 1,542,446 of NZ_CP008998.1, read as the reverse complement.
GACGTTGGCCAACACCTCGGCCATGGTGATTTCCTGCGCGTCACCGCAACCGGCCGCCCAGTTGGCCACGATCGCCAAACACGCATATTCCAGGCCTTTTTCGCGTGCCAACCCAGCTTCGGGCATGCCAGTCATGCCCACCAGATCGCAGCCGTCGCGACGCATGCGTGCGATCTCTGCAACCGTTTCCAGTCGTGGCCCCTGCGTTGCGCCGTAGCAACCGCCGGCCACCAGCGTGACGCCGGTCACTTTGGCAGCCGCAATGACCTTGCTGCGAAACATCGGCGAATACGGGTGGCCGAAATCCACATGCTGCACCTCGCTGCCGGGCTCTTCGCAGAACGTGGACACGCGGCCCCAGGTGTAATCGATCAGCTGATCCGGACACGCCAACACGCGCGGGCCAAACTGTTCGGTGATCCCCCCCACGGTGTTGAGCGCCAGCACCCGCGATGCGCCGATTTGCTGCAGTGCACCGATGTTTGCGCGGTAATTGACCTTGTGCGGCTGCAGCGAATGCCCTTCGCCATGGCGTGCCAGGAAGGCGACGCGGTGGCCGAGCAGCATGCCGACGCGGATCGGCCCGGACGGCGCGCCGTAGGGCGTTTGTATGTCGTGCGACTGCACATCGTCCAGCTGCGCGAGCTTGTAGACACCCGTGCCGCCGATGACGGCCAATGCGATGGAATTTGCGGACACAACCGACCTCTGCAGCGAAAGACATGATGGGGCGCGCACGCGCGCGCCAAGCTGCCCGCAACGATGCGGGCATGGATTTCGAGCGTTACTGCTTCATCGCATAGATGGCAGGAATGCCGCGTAGCTGCTCGTTGACGTCCATGCCGAAGCCGAACACGTAACGGTCGGGCACTTCCACACCCACGTAGTCGGCCGTCACGCCCGGCACGCAACGGTCGTGCCGCTTGACGGTCAATACCGCCACGCGCACGTCGGTGGCGCCCTGCTCCAGGCACCACTGGCGCACGCCCTGCAGCGTGTAACCCTCGTCGAGAATGTCGTCGACCAGGATCACGCGGCGGCCGAACAGCGCGGTGGCCGGGCGGTGCTTCCACACCAGTTCGCCACCGGTGGTTTCACCGCGGTAACGGGTGGCATGCAGGTAATCGAATTGCAGGTCCTGGCCGCGTGCGCCCAGCTCCAGCGCCAGCTGTCCGGAGAACGGCAGCGCACCGTGCATGATGGTGAGATACACCGGCACTTCGCCGGCGTAGTCGCGTGCGATCGCATCGGCGATGGTGGCAACGGCGGCATCGATGGCCGGACGGTCGACCAGCAGATCGGCTTGGGCCAGGGCCTGGGAAATGGTGAGCGTGGACATCAGGCAGTTGTTCCGAAATGGGCAGAAAGAGGAGTGGTAAATGAGGCATCGGTGCCGGCGAGCAGGCCATCCCAACCTAGTGCGCCGCGGCCGATCAGGCCGATCAATGCGGCGGTATTGAGGCTGCGGCCCTGCACGGCCTGCAGCGATTCGGCGACCAGTTCCGGGTGGCACACCAGCACCACGTCGCAGCCGGCATCCAGATGCGCATGCACACGACCCGCCACCCCGCCGGCACTGAACGAGGCGGCCATGCCGATGTCGTCGGAAAAGACCACGCCGCGGAAGCCCATCTGGCCGCGCAGGATCTGCTCGATCCAGCGCTGCGAATAGCCGGCCGGCTCCGGGGCGACCTGCGGGTAGACCACGTGCGCCATCATCACGGCGTCGGCGCCGGCCTCGATCCCCGCCACGAACGGCACCAGGTCTTCGGCCTGCAGCACCTCCAGCGGCCGCGGGTCGCTGGCGTGGTCGACATGGGTGTCTTCCAGCACGGTGCCGTGGCCGGGGAAATGCTTGAGCGTGGCGGCCATGCCGGCCCCATGCAGCGCCTGTACATAGGCGCGCGTGAAGGTGGCCACGATCTGCGGCTCATCGCTGAAGGCGCGATCGCCAATGGCCCGGTTGCCGCGGCCCAGGTCCACCACCGGCGCAAAGCTCAGGTCCACGCCGCTGGCGCGGACTTCGCTGGCCATCAACTGCGCATGCGCGCGCGCGGCGGCCAGTGCAGCCTCCGGGTCCTGGGCGTATTGCGCACCGAAGCTTTGCAACGGCGCCAGCGCGCTGAATCCTTCGCGAAACCGCTGCACGCGCCCACCTTCCTGGTCCACGCAGATCAGCACCGGGCGCGGCGCGGCGGCGCGAATGGCGGCCGACAGCTCGGCCACCTGGGTGCGCGAGGCGAAGTTGCGCTTGAACAGCACCACGCCGGCAACCGCATCGTGCTGCAGCCAATCGCGTTCCTGTGCGCTGAGTTCGGTACCGGCAACGCCGATCAGAAGCATGTTGGGGGACTCCCGGGCCAGGCGCCATGGTGGCGCAGCGCGGCATTGTCGCAGATGCGCGTGGCAGCGTCAGATCGCGCATTCAGCTGCGCGCCCCTGCGGGCGCTGCGAGCAGGCTCACAGCACCTCGAGGTGGGCCCGCCAGTACGCGGCCTGGGCCCGCACCTGTGCCAGCATCTCGGGGGCCATACCGTCGAGCTGACGGTAGGGCAGTGCCAGGCGTTCGTTGGCGCCCAACAGCGGGCGCTGGCGCTGCAGGAAATCCCAGTACAGCGCGTTGTACGGGCACGCGTTCGGCCCGACCCGCTGCTTGCGCTGGTAGCGACAGCCATCGCAATAGTCGCTCATGCGATCGATGTACGCCGCGCCGCTGATATACGGCTTGCTGCCCAGCAGGCCGCCATCGGCGAACTGGCTCATGCCCACCGTATTGGGCAGCTCCACCCACTCGAAGGCATCGATGTACACGCCAAGGTACCAGCGGTGCAGGGCCTGCGGGTCCAGCCCCGCCAGCAGCGCAAAATTGCCGATCACCATCAGCCGTTGGATGTGATGCGCATGCGCGTTGGCCAAGGAATTGCCGACCGCATCGGCCAGGCAGCGCATGCCGATCTGCCCGTCCCAGAACCAGTGCGGCAGCGGTGCATGCTGGTCGAGATGATTCGATTCCGCGTAGCCGGGCATCTGCGACCAATACACACCGCGCACATATTCGCGCCAGCCCAGAATCTGCCGGATGAAGCCTTCCACCGCCGCCAACGGCGCATGCCCTTGCCGCCATGCCGCCTCGGCGCGCGCGATCGCTTCGCGCGGATGCAGCATCTTGACGTTGAGCGCGAACGAGAGCAGCGAATGGAACAGGCGCGGGCTACGCGTGCTCATCGCATCCTCGTAGCGGCCGAAATCGGGCAATGCATGCGCGATGAAAGCCTCCAGATGCTGCAAGGCCTCATCGCGATCCAGCGGCCATGGCAGGGCTTGCGCGTTCGGTGCGCCAAAACTGCGCACGCCGGCGGCTTCGATCGTGTGCCATACCGCGCTGTGATCGTGAGTCGTGCGCCAATCCTGTGGCGCAGGCGGGTCGCCCGGCCACGGCGCACGATTGTCGTGATCGAAGTTCCAGCGCCCGCCTTCCGGTTCGCCGGCGGCATCGAGCAGGATCCGATGCTGGCGCCGCATACGCCGATAAAACACTTCCATGCGCCATGGGCTGCCGGTAGGAAAACAGGCGGCGACCTCATTGCGCGCGGTCAGAAAATGTTCGCTGTCGACCATGCGCGTGGCAAAGGGTTGCGCGGCGCTCCAATGCTGTAGTGCTTCGTCCAGCCGCCATTCGTCCGGGGCCTGGTATTCCAGATCTCCGGCACGGTAATGCGCCATCAGCGCCTCGAGGTTGTGCGGGATCGACTGCCGGTTGCTGGCGTTGTCGATCGTCACATAGCGCACCCGATGCCCGGCACGCCGCAATCCCGCAGCGAACGCGCGCATGGCCGCGAAGATCGCCAGGACCTTCTGCGCGTGATGCAGCACGTAGTCGGTTCCCTGCCGCACTTCCATCAACACATAGACCACGCCCGCATCGCGCGTCGCGAACCAGCTGTGTTGCGCATTGAGCTGGTCGCCCAGAATCAAACGCAGCGTATGGGCCGGCGTTTGTGGGTTGGTTTGCGCGATAAGTGCGCTGGAATCATGCATCAGAGTGACGCCCGATCATGCCGGATGCGGGGCGCGTCCGGGCCGATGCGGCGCATGGGCACGCCTTCGACCCGAAAAAAATTCGAGTCACCGGGAACGCATGCACGAACGACTGCCATGACCGCGGTATGGACTTGCACCGCATCACCCTCTGTTCTGCGCTGCTTGGCACAGCGTCAGTCGCAAGCGCTGTGCGGCGCGTCGCCGGCAGACACAAGCTGGGCCAACGCCATTCCACTCTGCCATGCCCCCTCCACCTTGCCGCCTGCCAACCAGTCGCCACACATGCCCATGCCAAGCTGCGCGTCCCAGACGCAACCGATCTGCAACGCGGGGGCGCTGCTGGCGACTTTCCAGAAAAAAGCATCGCAGGACCGCGGTATCGGCAAACCGAGCGCCGCAAGCTCCGGCACGAGGCTGGCGATGACGTGCCCAGGCATGGCATCGCAATGCGCCTGGCTCCACTCGGCCGTTGCATGCAGCAGCCAGGTCTCCGCACCCGCACGCGCGGGCTTGCTGGAGTTGCGCGCCACCCAGCGTAACGCGCCGGCATTGACGAACAGCGCGTCGTAACCTGGATCGATTGGCGCATCGAAGCGCGCCATCACCGCCCATGCAGGCTGCATGCGCACCTGCTCGGCAATCGTCCGCAACGCAGGCGCGGCCTGCGCGACTAACGCAGCCGCATTCGGTGCCGGGACGGCCAGCAGCACCGTGTCGAACAGAGGCTCTGCAGCGTCTTGCGACACCGATACGCGCCATCCCTGCCGGCCGCGCCGCAGCGCGTGCACCTCGGCACACAGACGCACATCCAACTGCGCGGCAAGCGTACGCGCCGGCGCGGGCATCTCGGGAACACCTACATAACGCGTCAGCGCGCTCTGTGATCGGCGCAACCGCGTGCCGTCCCAGCTTGCGATACGTGCCTGCCAGGGCGCGGCGATCCCGGCATCGATCCAGGCATCCACGACCGCTGCAAATGCAGGATCGCGCGCGGTGAAATACTGCGCTCCGTGATCGCATTGCCACTGCTCGGCGCTGTAGTGGCGCATGCGGCCACCCGGGGTCTGGGCCTGATCGAACACCGTCACCGCATGGCCGCCCGCCTGCAGCTGCTGCGCGCAGACCAGCCCGGCCAGCCCGGCGCCGATCACGGCGATCGTCTGCACGCGGTCGGGCGGTGTCATGCATCGCCCAGGTGACGGTGCATGCGGCAGGCATGCGTCACACCGCGCAGCCGTCGGGCCCGCAGGCATCAGGGCCGCCGACTGGCGTCGATTCGGCCGCCAACTGCAGCAGCGCCTGCGCAAAACTTTCCGGCGGCTGCGCGCCCTGGATCAGCGCACGACCGTCGATCACAAAACTGGGCACTGCGCGGATGCCCAACGCGGCCGCCTGCGCCAGCTGCGCTTGTACCTCGACGCTGCCTTCGTCCGATTCCAGCATCGCCTGCACACGGGCCGCCGCAAGGCCGCCGGCCGCACCGGCACGCACCAGCGTGTCGGTCGCGCCGACGTTACGGCCTTCGGCAAAATGCGCATGGAACAGCGCTTCCATGACCGCATCCACATCGCCCTCGTGGCTGGCCAGCCAGATCAAACGATGCGCACGCAGCGTGCTGACCTGCACCTGCCCACGGCCAAAATCCAGCGGCAAGCCCTCCGCCTGCGCAGTGGCCTGGGTCTGCGCCAGGATCTGCTCGACCCGTGCCGTACCGCCGAACTTCAGCGCCAGCGCCTCGCGCAATGGCGTCGGCTCCAGGCCGGCATCCGGATCAAGCTGGAACGCGTGGTAGTGAATATCCAGGGCCGGCGCCTGCGCACCAAGCGCCGCGAGGGCGGCCTGGAAACGGCGTTTGCCGATCCAGCACCAGGGGCACACTACGTCGGACCAGATGTCGATGCGCATGAGCTGGGGTTCGTTCGTGGTGATTCGGGATTGGCAGAGCATAGACGGGATTCTGCAATCGCAAAGCGTTTGCCACTGCTGAAATTGGGGAGCCATGATGTCGCGCTGCAAAGCGCCCTGGTGCCGCGCATCATCTGTTCTTGCGAATCACCCACTGCACCTCCCGCATCAGGCCTCCGAGGCGCCGAGCCGCGTGCCCGCCTTTGCGAGTGCCAAATTCCGAATCACAAATCCCCGTTCCACTGCTTGAACGGATGCGAGGCCAACGCCAGGTTGTAATAGCGCACGTCGTCGGTGACTTCGGTCCCGAGCCATTCCGGTGTGGCGAATGCTTCGTCGGGGCGTTCGAGTTCGATCTCGGCCACGATCAGACCGGCGTTGTCGCCGAGGAATTCGTCCACTTCCCACACATGGCCCTGGTAGGCGACCAGATGCCGGCGTTTGTCGATCAGGCCGCCTACGCACAGCGCCAGCAATGCGCGTGCATCGGCAAGTGGAATCGGATATTCGAACTCCTGCCGCGTATGCCCCACTTCGCGCGATTTCAGATTGAGAAATGCGCTTTCGCCCTGAATGCGCACCCGTACCGAGGCATGCTGCGTGCCGCTGCGCAGCGCCGCCTGGTCGTTGATATAGCCCTGCGCCATCGGAATCACCGCATGCGCGGCGTCGCGCCAGCCATCGCCGGTGACCAGGAATTTGCGTTCGATTTCTGTGGGCATGGGAATCGGGAATCGGGAATCGGGAATCGGGAATGGCAAAAGCATAAGCCGTTCGCCGTTACGATTCCCTACTGCCTACTCCCGATTCACCGCCTCTCAAACACCGCAATGCTTTCCACGTGCGCGGTGTGCGGGAACATGTCCATCGCGCCCGCCGAGACCAGCGTGAAGCCCTGCTCGTTGACCAGATAACCGGCGTCGCGCGCCAGCGAGCCAGGATGGCAGCTCACATAGACGATGCGCTGGAACGTCTTCAACGGCAACTGCTGCAGCACTTCCAGGGCGCCCGAGCGCGGCGGGTCCAGCAGCAGCTTGTCGAAGCCCTGGCGCATCCAGGGTGCGCTGCGCTGATCCTGGGTCAGGTCGGCGGCGTAGAACTGCGCATTGTCCAGGCCATTGCGCTGGGCGTTCTCCTTCGCCCGTGCCACAAGTCCGGCGTCGCCTTCCACACCCACCACTTCGCGCACTACGCGCGCCAGCGGCAGGGTGAAGTTGCCCAGGCCGCAGAACAGGTCCAGCACGCGGTCGTCGGGCTTGGCCTCCAACAGCGCGACTGCATGCGCGATCATCTTCTGATTGAGCGACGCGTTGACCTGAATAAAGTCCAGCGGCCGGAACGCTAGTTCCACATCCCACTGCGGCAAGCGGAACGATAGCGGCACTTCCTGCGGCCACAGCGGCTGCACGCTGTCCACCCCGCCGGGCTGCAGAAAAATCGCAAAGCCGTGCTCCTGGGCAAATGTGATCCAGGCCTGGCGGTCGCGTTCGCTGAGCGGCTGCATATGCCGAATGGTCAAGGCCACCGCATCGTCGCCGGCGATGAATTCGATCTGCGGAATGTCGCGCTTGCCATCCATGCCTTCGATCAGCGCGGCAAGCAAGGGGATCTTCTCGCCGATCTGCGGAATCACCGTGTAGCAAACGGACAGATCGGCCACGAACCGCGGGTCGAGCTCACGAAAGCCGACCAAGGTCTTGTCCTTCTTCTCGACACGACGCACCGAGAACCTGCCCTTGCGCCGGTACCCCCAGTTGTCGCCGGTCAGCGCAGGCAGCACGGCTTGCGGAGTGACATGACCGATACGCTCCAGGTTATCCATCAGTACGCGCTGTTTGGCCACGATCTGCTGCGATTCCTCCAGATGCTGCAACACACAGCCTGCGCAGACGCCAAAGTGCGGGCAGCGCGGGGTGACCCGCTGCGGCGATGCCTCCAGCACCCCCACGGTCTTGGCCTCATCGAAATGCCGGCTACGGGCGGTAGGTTCGGCGCGCACCAACTCGCCCGGCAAGGCGCCGCTGATGAAGGTGACCTTGCCGCCCTCGCCGTCGCGGCGGGCGACCCCGCGGCCGTCATGGCTCAGGTCGGTGACCGCGGTCTGGAAGGGGGTTCGGTCGAGACGGTTTCTGGTTCTGGCCACGTGGCGACAAGCTGCGGGCAAAAAGGGTGCGTATTGTCGCAGATGCGATCGACGGAGGCCGCGCCGGTCAGCGCAACAATTGTCGCGCCCCACAAACACAGGCAAACTCCCGCTGCGCGCGACAAATCAGGACGCGGCATCGCTGACAAGGAGGCAGCATGAACATGGCCACACGCCAGGAACCCCACCCACGCCTACTGCTGGTGGAAGACGACCCGATCAGCCGCGGATTCTTACAGGCTGTCCTTGAAAGTCTCCCGGCCACGGTCGACTGTGCCGATTCCCTTTCTTCCGCACTCGACCGCGCGCGCGAACGTCGCCATGACCTCTGGCTGATCGACGTCAACCTCCCCGATGGCACCGGTAGCGGTCTGCTGCGTGCATTGCGCCTGCTGCACCCGGACGTGCCGGCACTGGCGCACACCGCCGACGCGACCATGTCGATGCAGAACAGCTTGCAGTCCGACGGGTTTCTGGAAATGCTGGTCAAACCGCTGACCTCCGAGCGCCTGCTGCAGGCGGTGCGGCGCGGCCTGGCACGCGGTCGCTACAGCGTGGCCCCGGTGGGCGTGCTGGACATCGCCGCCAGCGACTGGGACGAGACCGCTGCGCTGAGTGCGCTCAACGGCCAGCAGCATCATCTCAATGCCCTGCGCGAACTGTTCCTGGCCGAGCTGCCGAGTACACGGGATGCGGTGGATTCGGCCTTGCAGATCAGCGACGAGCAGGCTTTACGCAGCCATCTTCATCGGTTGCAAGCCAGCTGCGGCTTCGTCGGCGCGGCACGGCTTGCCGGCGCGGTGCGCCTGCTGCGCGGCGACCCGCACTCGCGCACCGCACGCACCCAATTCCATGCGGCGGTGGCTGCGTTGTTGCATTGAGCGAACCCATCGCAGCGCCTCCTGCCTGACGAGATGCGCAAGACGCGGGCGTCGGTGCGCGTCCGGCTCGCCGCCATGGTCGATGTATCGCCGTTTTGCTGATCGAGCTGCGTATTGCAGATAGCACCGTCTCCACTTGCAGGCGCTTGACTGCCTGGACGAGCTCCGGGCTCGACGCAGGGCGCCTGCATTTGCTGCTCGCCCGGTCCACATCGGAGAACGAGAGTGGCGGTCGTTGTCGGGTGCATGCCGAAGGGCTTTCGGAACCGACCGGCAAGGTGCTGTCTGTCGGTTCCGAGTACCCGCTTCGCTCAATTCGCTGCTGGGTCGTGGTATCGCCGGCCGCAGCTGGACTTTTGCCGGCGCAATCGCGCATGCGCGTCCAGCGCTCCGCGCCATCAACGACGGCGCGCGAGATCCTCGAGCATTTCCCAGGATTTCAGGCCACGCCCGCCCAGATGATGCAGCAGCACGCCGCGCATGCTGCGCCGCAGGCCGGGCATGTCGTCCGCGTCCGGCATGACGTCTTGGCCCAGCGCCAGCAGCGCCGCACCGGTGACGGTTTCGCGGCGATCCTGAGCTAGCCGTTCGCTCAACACGCGCAAGGCGCCGTCCTGCGGATCCAGCCGATATCGTGCTGCCGGGTCGATCGGTTGCCCCTCGCTGTCGTGCTGCAGATCGAAAGCGAACCCCAGCCCCTCCAGCACGTCGCGCTCGAACCGGCGCAGGCCCCACGCCAACGGCAGATCGGAGGCCAGGTGGCGACGTGCCTGCGCATAACAGGCATAAAGTTCGGGCACTGGATCGTGACGCGGCGCCAGGCGCAGCAACAATTCGCCGATGTAGAAACCGGCCAGCATGGTGTCGCCGGCTAGCCGCGGCGCGGTATCCAGGGCTTCGGCCTGGCGCAGTTGGGCCAGCTCGCCGCGCTGCACGGCACTGAACTGGATCAGCTGCAAGGGCTGCAAAGCCGCGCGCAGCGCCTGCTTGCGCGGCCCCTGCACACCGCGCGCCAGCAGCCCCACCCGCCCGTGTTGCTCGGTCAGCACTTCCACCAGCAGGCTGGTCTCGCGCCAGGCCCGTACATGCAGCACGAACCCGCGCTCGTGCTCGATCAGCATGGGAGGGAAAGCCGGGATTGGGGATCCGGGACCGGGGACCCTGGAAAAGCGCCGGATCGGCCGTCGAAGTGCCGCGCGGCGCGGCGATCGAGCGCCGAGCCAATGCCGTCAGCGCAGCACCCAAATCTGAAAAAAACGAAAAAACCTCTCCTCGGCAGCATGCCGACCAAAAGCCTGACCCAGCTTTTTTTTCCGGGACCCGGGACCCGGGTCCCGGGTCCCGGCCTTCCCGGCCTCATTCGTACCCGAACGCCTTCAGCGCCGCCTCGTCGTCCGACCAGCCTTCGCGCACGCGCACCCAGGTTTCCAGGAACACCTTGGCACCGAACAGGCGCTCCATCTGCAGGCGCGCCTTGCCGCCAATTTCTTTCAACCGGGTGCCGCCCTTGCCTATCACGATCGCCTTCTGGCCTTCGCGCTCGACCCAGATCACCGCACCGATGCGCAGCAGCGCGCCATCTTCGGCGAAACGCTCGATCTCAACGGTGGTGGCATACGGCAGCTCTTCGCCGAGCTGACGCATCAGCTGCTCCCGCACCAGTTCGCCGGCCAAAAAGCGCTGACTGCGGTCGGTGATCTCGTCTTCGCCGAACATCGCCTCGGCTTCGGGCACCAGCTTGAGCAGGTCGCCGACCAACGCGTCCAGGCCCTTGCGCTTGAGCGCAGACACCGGATGCACGGCGGCGAAGGTGCGCCCCTCGCTGACCTGGGCCAGGAACGGGAACAGCGCGGTCTTGTCCTTGAGCCGGTCGACCTTGTTCACCACCAGCACCACCGGCACGCCGGCGTCGCTGAGCACGCGAAACGCCAGCGTGTCTTCCTCGTCCCAGCGGCCGGCTTCGATCACCAGGACCGCCGCGTCCACCCCCTCGAGCGAGCCGCGCGCAGCGCGATTCATCACCCGGTTCATTGCGCGCTTCTGCTCGCGGTGCAATCCCGGAGTATCGACCAGCACCAGCTGTCCTTCCGGGAAGGTGGCGATGCCCAGCAACCGATGGCGCGTGGTCTGCGGCCGGTTGGAGACGATGCTGACCTTCGCGCCGACCAGGGCGTTGGTCAGGGTGGACTTGCCGACGTTGGGCCGGCCGATCACCGCAACGCTACCGCTGCGGTGAGGGGAAGTGATTTCGCTCACGTGTTTGAATCCAGTTGTGCGATGACAAGAGTCGCCGCCTGTTGCTCTGCGAGGCGACGCGAGGTGCCCTGGCCCTCGGCGCGGGCAACGGGCTGCTCCAGAATGCAGGCGACGTGGAACTGCTTGGCATGCTCGTCGCCGCTCTCGCTGATCAGCGCGTAAGTGGGCAGCGGCAGCTGGCGCGCCTGCAGCCATTCCTGCAGCCGGGTCTTGGGATCCTTCTCTGCCTTGCCCACCGGCAATGCCGCCAGCGAGGCTTCGAACCACGGCAGCACCACCGCACGGCAACGCTCGAAACCGCAGTCCAGGTAGATGGCAGCGACGATCGCTTCGACCGCATCGGCCAGGATCGAATCGCGCCGGTGACCACCGGACTTCAGCTCGCCTGGGCCAAGCGTGAGACGTTCGCCCAAATTGAGCGTACGCCCGATGACTGCCAGCGCACCTTCGCGTACGAGCTCGGCACGTGCACGGGTCAATGCGCCTTCATCGGCCTTGGGCCACCGGTGATACAGCGCCTCGGCGATCAGCAGGTTGACGATGCCGTCGCCGAGAAATTCCAGTCGCTCGTTGTGCGGCGTCCCGGCGCTGCGATGCCGCAGCGCCTGGGCGAGCAGAGCCGGATCGGCGAATGCGTGCCCGATCGGATCACCGCGTTGGAAGGTTCTATTCGACACCGCGCTTCGTCAGATCCTGTGCCGTATCGAACTTGCCGACCACATCCAGATTGCCAACCAGCTCGCGGCGGACTTCGTAATTGACCTTCATGCGCCAGCCGCCTTCGATCCGCTCGAACTTGACGTTCTCGCGCTTCACGCTTTCGGACGCATTGATATCGAGCCGCTTGAAGAACATTTCCTGCAACTTGGACGGATCCATGTCGGCACTGCCAGCCTCATTCGCCAGGCCCTTCATCGACGTACGCACTGCGTAATACTCCTGATACATCGGGAACAGCTTCATCCCGATGTACAGACCGAATCCCACCACCGCCAGCACCACCACGAACGACGTCAACGTCATACCGCTTTGCTTGCGCTTCATTGTGCTTCCCCTGGCACGCCGTGCGTGCATTTACTGGATTCCAGTCCCGATCCGCGATGGATCGAAACTCCCCTTGCAGAACCATCCTTCGCAATTGAGCCAGATCAGGAACGCCTTGCCGCGCAGATTGGCTTCCGGCAGAAAGTGCGTTTGGGTCCAGAACCGGCTGTCCTCGCTGTTGTCGCGATTATCCCCCATCACGAAATAGCTGTCCGCCGGCACGGTCCAGTCGCCCTGCCCGGCCGGCATGTTGCGGTCCAGCCATTCCAGCACGGTATGCGTGCGGCCCGGCAGATCCTCGACCAGCAGCGTGGTGCCGGTCATCTCGGCGCCCTTGCCCTTGCCGATGTACTCGCCCTTGACCGTGTAATGCATCGGCTTGTCGTTGATGTACAGCGTATCGCCGTGGAAGCCGATCTTGTCGCCCGGCAGGCCCACCACGCGCTTGATCCAGTTCTGGTCCGGCGCGTGCGGCGGCTTGAACACCACCACGTCGCCGCGCTTGGGCTCGCCGGTGGGAATGAACTTGGTATTGGTGATCGGCAGGCGGAAACCGTAGGCGAACTTGTTGACCAGGATGAAATCGCCGATCAGCAGGTTGGGCATCATCGAACTGGACGGAATCTTGTACGGCTCGGCCACGAAGCTGCGCAGGATCAGCACCACCGCCAGCACCGGGAAAAAGGCGCGCGAGTAATCGACGATCGCCGGCTCGCTGTCCAGCAACCCGGCACGCGCCGCACGCCGCTTGGCCAGAAACAGCTTGTCCAGCAGCCAGATGAAGCCGCTGCCCAGCGTCAGGACAACCAGGATGATCTCAAACCATTTCATTGATGTTCCTTCGGAAAGGGAATCGAGAATCGCGAATGGGGAATAGGAACAGCAGGAGCACGCAGGCTCTTACGATTCCCGATTCCCGATTCACCATTCCCTGCTACTTGTCCATCTGCAGGACAGCCAGGAAGGCCTCCTGCGGAATCTCCACGCGGCCGACCTGCTTCATGCGTTTCTTGCCTTCTTTCTGCTTTTCCAGCAGCTTCTTCTTGCGCGAAACGTCGCCACCATAGCACTTGGCCAGCACGTTCTTGCGCATCGCCTTGACCGTGGAGCGCGAGATGATCTGCGAGCCGATCGCGGCCTGGATCGCCACGTCGAACATCTGCCGGGGGATCAGGTCTTTCATCTTTTCGCACAGCTCGCGGCCGCGACGATCGGCGTGGCCGCGGTGCACGATCAACGACAACGCATCGACCTTGTCGCCGTTGATCAGCACGTCCACGCGCACGAACGGGCCGGCGTCGAAACGCACGAAGTGGTAATCCAGCGAGGCGTAGCCACGGCTGACCGACTTGAGCTTGTCGAAGAAATCCAGCACCACCTCGGCCATCGGCAGCTCGTAGCTGATCTGCACCTGGCTGCCCAGGTAGTTGATGCCGATCTGGGTGCCGCGCTTTTCCTCGCACAGCTTGATGATGTTGCCGATGTACTCCTCGGGCGTGAGGACGTTGGCGCGAATGATGGGCTCGCGGATTTCCTGCACCAGGTTCAACTGCGGCAACTTGGCCGGGTTGTCCATGTTGATGACCGTGCCATCGGTCTTGAGCACTTCATACACCACGGTCGGTGCGGTGCTGATCAGGTCCAGGTTGTACTCGCGCTCCAGGCGCTCCTGCACGATTTCCATGTGCAGCATGCCCAAGAAGCCGCAGCGGAAGCCGAAGCCCATCGCTTCGGAGCTTTCCGGCTCGAAGCGCAGCGCGGCATCGTTCAGGCGCAACTTGTCCAACGCTTCGCGCAGATCCGGGTAATCCTCGGCATCGACCGGGAACAGACCGGCGAACACGCGCGGCTGCATTTCCTGGAAGCCGGGCAAGGCATGCGGCGCCGGATCGCCGGCCAGGGTCAGGGTGTCGCCGACCGGTGCGCCGTGCACGTCCTTGATGGACGCGTTGATCCAGCCCACCTCGCCGGCGCCGAGCGCCGGCAGTTCCTTACGCTTGGGGGTGAACACGCCGACCTTGTCGACCAGATGGGTGCGCCCGGTGGACATCACCAGGATCTTGCTGCCGGGCTTGATCTCGCCCTGCATCACGCGCACCAGCGAGACCACGCCCAGGTAGTTGTCGAACCAGGAATCGATGATCAGCGCCTGCAGCTTGTCGGTGTCGCGCGGCTTGGGCGGCGGGATGCGATGCACGATCGCTTCCAGCACCAGATCGATGTTCAGACCGGTCTTGGCGCTCACCGCCACCGCGTCTTCGGCATCGATGCCGATCACCGCTTCGATCTCGGCCTTGGCGCGGTCGACATCGGCCGTGGGCAGGTCGATCTTGTTGAGCACCGGCACCACTTCCAGCCCCTGCTCCACCGCGGTGTAGCAGTTGGCCACCGACTGCGCTTCCACGCCCTGCGCCGCATCCACCACCAGCAGCGCACCTTCGCACGCAGCCAGCGAGCGGCTGACTTCATAGGAGAAGTCGACGTGCCCGGGGGTGTCGATGAAATTCAGGTGGTAGGTCTGCCCGTCCTTTGCCGTGTACGGCAGGGACACCGACTGCGCCTTGATGGTGATGCCGCGTTCGCGCTCGATCGGGTTGGAGTCGAGCACCTGGGCCTCCATCTCGCGCGCCTGCAGGCCGCCGCACAGCTGGATGATGCGGTCGGCCAGGGTGGATTTGCCGTGGTCGACGTGGGCAATGATGGAGAAATTGCGGATGTTCCGCATTGAATCAGAGGACATTGAGGTGGGCGCCGGCGCAGCCGTCGTCAGGGTAACGCAGCATTATCGCACGGCCGACCCCTCTGGGGCCGGGAATTGGGAATCGGGAGTGGGGAATCGGAAAAGCCAGGCGTGCTCCCGTATCGCGGAGCCGCTCTTGCCATTCCCGATTCCCGATTCTCCATTCCCTGCGTTAGCCGCCGGCCTTCAAGGCCACGTAGCTGGTCGCCTTGCCGTCGGTCACCAGCAGCATGACCACGTCGCCCTTCTTGTAGCTGGACAGGGCGCGGTTGAGCTCGGCGACGCTGCCGACCTTGGTCCGGCCCACGCGGGCGATGATCAGCCCCGGCGACAGCGGCGGCTGGGTGCTGCGTGCCGCCGCGCCCGTGACCGCGGCAATACGCACACCCTCGCCCACTTCCAGGCCCAGGCGGCTGCGTTCGGCGGCGGTCAGGTCGGCGACTTGCAGGCCGAGCAACTCCACGCTGGCCGGCGCGCCGGGCTTGGCCTCCTCGGCGGCGGTGCGCGGCGCGGCGTTCCCGGTGCCGTCCTGCAACGGTGCCAGGGTGACCGTCACGGTGCGCGGCTTGCCGTCGCGCAAGACGTCCAGGGTCACCTTGGTACCAGGCGCCATCAGCCCGATCATTGGCGGCAGATCGCTGGCGACATCGATCGACTTGCCGTTCACCGCCCGGATCACATCGCCCACCTCGATGCCGGCCTTGGCCGCCGGGCTACCGGCCGGGATATCGTTGACCAGGGCACCACGGCTATCCGGCAAGCCCAGGCCTTGCGCCTTGAGCGAGTCGATCGGGCCGACCGCCACGCCCAGCATGCCGCGACTCACGTGGCCGGTGGCCTTGATCTGCTCGGCCGCGCTGAAGGCCAGGTCGATCGGGATCGCGAAACTGATGCCCATGTAGCCGCCGGACGCGGAGAAGATCTGCGAATTGATGCCGACCACTTCGCCACGCGTATTGAGCAGCGGGCCGCCGGAATTACCCTGGTTGATCGCCACGTCGGTCTGGATGAAGGGCACGTAGCGCTGGTCGGCGTACGGATTGCTGCGGCCGGTGGCGCTGACGATGCCGGCGGTGACCGAGTGATCCAGGCCGAACGGCGAGCCGATCGCCACCACCCACTGCCCCGGCTTGAGCGTGTTGGAATCGCCCAGGCGCACGGTCGGCAGGCCCTTGGCCTCGATCTTCAGCAGCGCCACGTCGTATTGCTCGTCGCTACCCACCACCTTGGCCTTGAACTCGCGGCGGTCGGTGAGCTTGACGGTCACCTCGCTGGCGCCATCGACCACGTGATGATTGGTCAGGACGTAGCCGTCGGCCGAGATGATGAAGCCCGAGCCCATCGACTTGCCGGCGATGCCGCCGTCGTCATCGCCGCCACCGGGCCCCTGCCGCGGACCGCCCGGCATCTGGAAGTCCGGCCCGAAAAAGCGGCGGAAGAATTCCGGCATCTGATCGTCATCCGGCATCGCACCACCGCCACGACCACCCGGGCCACTGCGCTGCTGACGCGCCATGGCATCCTTGCGGGTAATGGTGGTTTCGATATTGACCACACCCGGGCCGACCTGCTCGACCAGATTGGTGAAGTCCGGCAGCCCCGCCACCAGCTGCGGCGCTGGCGTTGCACTGCGATTGGCAGCAATCGGGGCGAGGTCCTTGGCAGCGGGTGCGGGCTGCTGCGCGCAGGCGGCCAGCGGCAGGGTCATGGCGATCAGGCCGAACATCTGGGTGCGGATGCGATGGTTCATCAGGTTGCCTCCGATGGCAGGGCGACAGGAGCCAGAACCCGCGTAGCAACACGGGCCCGGCACGATAATGGGAGGGAGATAGCCGAACGGATGAAGGCCGGCGACAGGGTCAGTCCTGCGGGGGCTGCGCCGGTGCCGGCCGGTTCGGCGCCGGGCTGGTCACTGCCTGTGGCGCGGGTTCGAACGGATAGAACGCCGTGCCGGGCTGGCTCTGGCGGAAACTGGCATTGAGCGAGCTTTCGCCAGCCCCGGACAAGGCCGCGCGCGGCCACGGGCGTGCCTGCAGCGTGGTATCCGGATGCGTGAACGGGTTGGACGGCGTCGCCGCAACCGCAGATGCGGTGCCCGTGGGTGCCGGGGCTGCCGCAGCGACCAGGCGGCTCGGCGCCTGCTGCTGACGCGCAGCCGCACTGCGTGCGACTTGCTGGTTGCGCGTTGCCGCGCCGCGCCGAGTAGATGCCAGCGCAGCGGCAGGCACGGCTGCAGCAAGCGCGGCCACCTCATCCGGCGTTCCCGGAGCCGGTGCGGCCGGCGCCTTCGGTGCCTCAGGCAGCTGCGGCGCTTGCGAGGCAGGCGGAAGCTGGGCAGCTGTGGCATAGACGGGGGTCGTTTCAACACCGGGCGCGGCGGTGTCGGGCAGGCGCTCGCGCGCCAGGAACATGGCGATCGCCGCGACCGAAGCGGCAATCGCTGCACCGCCGCCCCAGCGCCAACGTGCGCCTGGGCGGGCCGCCGGCTGTGCTTGCGGTGCCGGCTCCTCGGCAATGGCGCCGCGCACACGCGCCGCAAAATCCAGCGGCGCCGGCGCACTGGCCGCACCGCGCAGCACATCGCCGCACAACTGCCAGCGCTCGTGGCAGCCGGCCAATTCTTCGTCGTGGGCCAGACGGCGCAGCAAAAATCGCGACTCGTCGGCACTCAATTCGCCGTCGACCAGCGCAGACAGCTGCTGGCGATAGTGAAGTTCGAATTTGTCGGTGGTGGACATGGCAGAGTTCTGGTTCATACGCGGTGTCGCTCACGGGTAGCGCTTTCGGTCTCCAGCAGAGGCCGCAGCTCGATGTCGATGGCCTCGCGCGCCCGGAAGATGCGCGAGCGCACCGTTCCGATCGGGCAATCCATCTTTTGCGCGATTTCGTCGTAGCTCAGGCCCTCCACCTCGCGCAGGGTGATGGCCAACCGAAGTTCTTCCGGTAGCGCTTGGACCGCGCGCATCACCGTTTGTTCCAGCTCCTGTCGCATCAATTCGCGCTCCGGGGTATCGGTGTCGCGCAACCGTGTCGCTCCATCGAATTGTTCGGCATCGCTGATCTCGATGTCGTCGGTGGGCGGGCGGCGGTTGTGCGCAACCAGATGGTTCTTGGCAGTGTTGACGGCAATGCGGTGCAGCCAGGTATAGAACTGGGCGTCGCCCCGAAAACTGTTGATCGCGCGGTAGGCGCGCACGAACGTGTCCTGGGCAACGTCCTGGCATTCGCTCCAGTCGGCGATGTAGCGCCCGATCAAGGCAACGATCCGATGCTGGTACTTGCGCACCAGCACATCGAACGCCGCACTTTCGCCGCGCTGCACACGCCGGACCAGTTCCAGGTCCAGCTCCTGAGGTGTATCGACTTCGGCCATGTCGGGCCGCACTCCTGTCAGCCCACCGAAGTCGGGCAATGAGACCGCCATTGAAAAGAAAAGTTCATACCGATCCGTACGACCGTCACGCATCAGGGTAGCGGCTGCGATGCACCGCTGGCGACGCCACGCGCAAGCGCCGGTCTCCCCTGTCGACAGGTATGGGTATTTGACGTGAAGGAAACAACCTCTGGATGATAACGACCTTTCATTCTAACGCCGGACGGCTAGACGCATGCTTCCAGGTTTCGACGGGCTCCGATTCAGCCATTGGCAGGCCGATCTGCGCGAGGACGGCGTGGTCGTGCTCAGCCTCGATCGGCAGGGCGCACCGGTTAACGCATTTTCGCAGGAGGTACTGCTGGAGCTGGGCGCCTTGGTCGAACGGCTGGCGCTGGATCCGCCAACGGGTGTGGTGCTGCGTTCGGGCAAGCCCAACGGCTTCATCGCCGGTGCCGATCTGAAGGAATTCCAGGAATTCGACCGCAAGGGCACGGTCAACGATGCGATCCATCGTGGACAGCAGGTCTTCCAGAAGCTAGCCGAACTACCGTGCCCCACCGTCGCGGCGATTCACGGCTTCTGCATGGGCGGCGGCACCGAAATCGCGCTGGCCTGCCGCTACCGCGTGGCTTCCGACGATGGCAGTACGCGCATCGGACTGCCGGAAACCAAGCTCGGCATCTTCCCTGGTTGGGGCGGCAGCGCCCGCTTGCCGCGCCTGATCGGTGCGCCGGCGGCGATGGATCTGATGCTCACCGGCCGCACGGTGTCGGCCAAGGCCGCGCGCGCGATGGGCCTGGTCGACAAGGTCGCCGCGCCTGCCGTGCTGGTGGATGCGGCCGCCAGCCTGGCGCTCGCCGGCACCACCCGTGCGTTCAAGCAACGCGCCACCGCATGGGCCACCAACACCTTGCTGGCGCGCAAACTGCTGGCGCCGCAGATGCGCAAGCAGGTGGGGCGCAAGGCGCGCAAGGAGCATTACCCGGCGCCCTATGCCTTGATCAACGTCTGGGAGCGGGCGGGCGGTAGCGGCATCCAGGCGCGCCTGGCGGCCGAACGCAAGGCGGTGGTCAAACTCGCCAGCACGCCGACCGCACGCAACCTGATCCGGATCTTCTTCCTGACCGAGCGTCTGAAAGGGCTGGGCGGCAAGGACGCAGCCGGCGTGGCCGTAGCCCCAATTCGCCATGTGCATGTGATCGGCGTCGGCGTCATGGGCGGCGATATCGCCGCCTGGGCGGCTTACAAGGGCTTCGACGTCACATTGCAGGACCGCGAGCAGCGTTTTATCGATACGGCGCTGACACGCGGTGGCGAGCTGTTCGCCAAGCGCGTCAAGGACGATGCCAAGCGGCCGGCAGTGGCGGCGCGTCTGCGCGGCGACCTGGCCGGCGCGGGCGTGACGCAGGCCGACCTGGTGATCGAGGCGATCATCGAAAACCCGCAGGCCAAGCGCGATCTGTATCAATCGATCGAGCCGCAACTCAAGCCGGATGCATTGCTGACGACCAATACCTCGTCGATTCCGCTGACCGACTTGCGTGGCCACATCCAGCGCCCGGCGCAATTTGCCGGCCTGCACTACTTCAACCCGGTGGCGATGATGCCGCTGGTGGAAATCGTGCAGCACGATGGCCTGGATCCGGCCAACGTCGCGCGCCTGGCTGCGTTCTGCAAGACCTTGGACAAGTTCCCGGTGCCGGTGGCCGGCACGCCGGGTTTCCTGGTCAACCGGGTGCTGTTCCCCTACCTGCTCGAAGCGGCCACCGCGTATGCCGAGGGCATTCCCGGCCCCGTGCTGGACAAGACGGCAGTGAAGTTCGGCATGCCGATGGGGCCGATCGAATTGATCGACACCGTGGGCCTGGATGTGGCGGCCGGCGTGGGTGCCGAGTTGGCGCCATTCCTGCGTTTGCCCATCCCGGCGGCACTGGCGACCGTGGAAGCCGGCAAGCGCGGCAAGAAGGACGGCCAGGGCCTGTACAAGTGGGAGAACGGACGCGCCGTCAAACCCGAGGTTGCCAGCGGTTACGCTGCACCGGCGGATTTGGAAGATCGCTTGATCCTGCCGCTGCTCAACGAAGCGGTAGCGTGCCTGCACGACGGCGTGGTGGCCGACGCAGACCTGCTGGACGCCGGCGTCATCTTCGGCACAGGTTTCGCACCTTTCCGTGGCGGCCCGATCCAATACATCCGCAGCGTCGGCGCAGACGCGCTACTGGAGCGCCTGCAGGCCTTGCATGCCCGTTATGGCGAACGCTTCGCGCCGCGCCCGGGGTGGGACTCACCGTTGTTACGGGAAGCGGTGGCCTGAGGCCGGCAGGTATCTATCGACAAAGTCTGATTTGCAAGAAGGCTGCCGTTGGCAGCCTTCTTTTTGCGTCAGGGTCGCAGCGTGCAGATGCTGGCACCGATTACTTGGCAGTCGCAGTCGATCTAGATAGGTTGCGCTAGGTAGGTTGCGCCAGTGCCGGACCCTTTCCGTGGATTGTGCCGGTCGATCCACGCTAATTTGATGACCTGCCGAGCTGCTGCTACCAGACGTTAATGATGGGAATGCCCGTGCGCATGACCGTGCTCATGGTGCGCGTCATGGCCAGCGTCTGCAGCCGGCTTTGGTGTGCCGCAAGGCTCAGTACCGCAGTCGCCACTTTCCACCTGCAAGGTGACGTGGGCGATATCGAAGCGCTCATGCAACAGGGCGCCGAGCGCGTCACGCAGACGGTCGCGGTCGGTGGCCTCGTTGACCACGATGTGCGCGGTGAGCGCCGGCGTGCTGGAGGCCAATGCCCACACATGCAGGTCGTGCACGTCTTCGACGCCAGGGTGGCTGGTCAGCGCCTGCTGCACCTGGGCCAGGTCGATCCCCTTGGGCACGCCTTCAAGCAACACGTTGATCGCCTCGCGCAGCAGCACCCAGGTGCGCGGCAATACCCACAGGCCGATCAGCACGGCCAACACCGGGTCGATCCATTGCCAGCCGGTCCAGCGGATCAGCAAGGCACCGACGATCACCGCCACCGAGCCGAGCATGTCGCTCCACACCTCCAGATAGGCACCCTTGACGTTGAGGCTTTCGCCGCTGCCGGCGTGCAGCAGCTTCATCGCGACCAGATTGATCACCAGGCCGAAGCCGGCGATCAACAGCATGCCGCTGGAAGAGATGTCCTGCGGTGCGCGAAAGCGCTGCGCGGCTTCCCACAAGATATAGGCGCCGACTGCGAACAGCAGCGCGCCGTTGGCCAATGCGCCAAGCGCTTCGAGCCGCACATAGCCATAGGTGCGACGCGCGTCGGCCGGGCGACGGCTCAGGCGCACCGCGACCAGCGCAATCATCAGTCCGACGGTGTCGGTGGCCATATGCGCAGCGTCGGACAGCAGCGCCAGGCTGTTGGTCACGAATGCGCCGACGATCTCTGCCAGCAGGAAGGTGGCGGTCAGCCCCAGTGCCCACCACAAGGGCGCTTCGTGACGGATTTCGCTGGGTGCGTGGTTGTGGTCGTGTCCCATGGATATCGTGGCCTGCTGCAATGCGCGCACCTTAGGCGCACGCGATGGCGGAGACTATTACACCTGTGCGTAATGACATCACATCACGCGAGCCGTGCGGCGGGCCGCAGAGCGCAGTGGTTGCGCTACTGCGGGGCGCGAGGCCTGCAGTCACGGCCTGGAAGCATGTCTGGTCCGCACCGCCCTTCCAACAATCCGCGGCGCGAGCCAGGTGGCTCGTTAGAGCTTGGCGAACAGCTTGACCACGCTGGAAAAATCCAGCGCCCCGTTGCCCGCCTGGCTGTTCATTGCATACAGGTTGCGCGCCAGCTCACCGAGCGGAATCGACACGCCGGCCTGCACCGCCGACTCGGCAACCAAACCCAGATCCTTGAGCATCAGGTCGTTGCCGAAGCCGCCGCTATACCCACGCGACGCCGGCGCATTGGGCAGCACGCCGGGCCACGGGTTGCACACCTCGGTAGCCCAGCTGCGCCCGGTGCTGACCGCCATCATCTGCGACAGCACCGCAGGGTCCAGGCCTTGCGCGACGCCAAGCGCCAGCGCTTCGCCCGTGGCCGCCATGATCACGCCCAAGGCCATGTTGTTGCACAGCTTGGCGACCTGCCCTGCCCCATTGTCGCCGACGTGGAAGATGTTCTTGCCCATGGCCTGCAGCACCGGGCGCGCGCGCTCCAGCGCATCGGCAGCGCCGCCGACGATGAAGGTCAGCGTGCCGGCTGCGGCACCGGCCGTGCCACCGGAGACCGGGGCGTCCAGCATCGTCAGGCCACGCGCCTTGGCCGCGTCGGCCACCTTGCGTGCGGATAACGGTGCGATGGTGCTGCAGTCGATGACCAGGGCACCATCCGGGATCTGCGCCAAGATGCCGGATTCGCCCAGGTACAACCCTTCGACGTGGCGGCTCGCAGGCAGCATCGAGATCACGACCTCGACATCGACCAGCGTATCCTGCACGGAGCTGGCAGCATGCGCGCCAGCCGCTGAGGCAGCATCCAGGGCAGCCGGTGCGAGATCGAACACCCGCAGCTGATGCCCGGCCTTGATCAGATTGGCAGCCATTGGCCCGCCCATATTGCCCAGGCCGATAAAAGCGATCTTGCTCATGGTGTCGGTTTCCAAAATAGGACCATCTTCAATAGATGGCCGGGATCATCACCGATTGCTGGCGCGCGCGGAGCCACCGCCGGTTTTCAGCTGCGACGACGCAGGTGCGACATGGCAACCGCGCTGCAATCCGGCGTGAGCCGAACGTACTTCGCAAGTTGCCAGCCACTCAATGCACACCCAACTCGCCTGCCCCCAGATCGGCAAGCGGATGCGATGCAGGCGACCAGGGCGCGACAAAGAAGTCTGCGGCCCACTGCGCATCGGCTTCTTCCAGCGATCCAGGCTGCCAACGCGGTTGACGATCCTTATCGATCAACAGCGCGCGGATGCCTTCGGCAAAATCGCCATGCGCCGCCACATGCAATGCGACCACGTATTCGGTCCGAAAGGTGTCGGCCAGCGTCGTGGTGCCCGGACGGCGATACAGCTCCCAGGCCAGGCGCGCCGATCCAGGAGCACCGGCCGCCAAGGTGGCGCGTGCGGCCTGCAGCCAGCTGTCTTCGCTTTGCAGCGCCATGATTGCAGCGACGATGTGCTCCAGTGACTCGCTGGATACCAGGCGTTCGATCAACTGCGCGTGGAGCTGCAACGGGCCCGGTTCGGTCGGTTGCGCGATGCCATGCAGGAATGCGCCGAGCTGGGTGCGGTCGTCGTCGGCATTGCCTGTCCATGCGTGCGCGCTTAGCGCATCCAGCACCGCTACGTACTGCGCATGCTCCAGGCGCACATCTGCTAGCCCCGCGTACATCGCATCGCTGGCATCCAGCGGCGCACCAGTCAGCGCCAGAAACAGGCCAGCACCCTGGGGCACGCGACGCAACAACCAGCTGCCACCCACATCCGGGAACAAGCCGACGCTGATCTCCGGCATGGCAAGGCGCGAGCGTTCGGTGACCACGCGATGGCTAGCGCCGGACATCAGGCCGATGCCACCGCCCATCACGATACCGTGGCCCCAACACAGCAGCGGCTTCGGATAGGTATGGATGCGGTAGTCGAGCCGGTATTCCTCCTCGAAAAATGCCGCAGCATGCACGTTGGCCTGCGGCGCTGCGCGTCGCGCTGCAGCGTCGGGCACTGCATCGCGGTGCGCGCGCATGCTCTGGTACAGGCCATGCAGATCGCCACCAGCGCAGAACGCTTTGTCGCCGGCGCCACGCAATACCACGCAGGCGATCTGCGTATCCTCAGCCCAGACACGTAACTGCGCATCCAGCAGCCGCGTCATCTGTAACGACAGGCCATTGAGCGTCTTGGGCGCATTCAAGGTAGCGATGCCGATACGGTGCCCATCGGCGCACGCACGCTGCTCGAACAGCACCGCTGCCTCGTCGGTTGCGCTGACCTGCGCCATCAGCGGTTGCTCCACTGCGGCGCGCGCTTGTCCAGAAATGCGGCCACGCCTTCGGCCTGATCGGCGTGCTCGAACAGATCCACGAAGGCTTCGCGCTCGGCAATCAATGCCGCTGCGTGGGTGCCATGGCGCGTGGACTGCACCAGCTGCTTGCACGCCGCCACACTGACCGGGCTCTGTTTACCGGCACGCTGCGCCCAGGCAACCGCCAGCGCGCGCGACTCGCCCTTGCCGACCACCTCTTCCACCAGGCCGATGCGCTGCGCGGTTGCCGCATCGATACGCTCGCCCAACAGGATCATGCGCTTGGCCCAGCCCTCGCCGACCAGGCGCGGCAGGTTCTGGGTGCCGCCGGCACACGGCAGCAAGCCAACGCTGGCTTCAGGCAATGCGAGCTGTGCGTGCTGCTCTGCGATGCGCAGATCGCACGCCAATGCGCATTCCAGCCCGCCCCCCATCGCATAGCCGTTGATTGCGGCAATCGACACGCCACGAAATGCGCTCAAGGCTTCGAACGCTTCGCCGAACCGGCGCGCAGCCCCACGTGCATTGGCCTTGTCGCCATCGGCGAACTGCTTGAGATCGGCACCGGCGCTGAAGAACTTCTCGCCTTCGCCGGTGATCACCAGCGCGTAGATGCTGCGATCTGCATCCAGCGCGCGCACCAGGTCGCGCAGGGCCGCCAGGCTGTGCACGGTCCAGGTGTTGGCCGGCGGGTTGCTCAAGGTCACGATGGCGACGTGCCCATCGCGCTCGACCTGCAGACCGGTATGGAGGCGTCCTTCCCAATCGCTCATCGCAATTGCTCCTCGCCATTGAGCAAGTGACGCGCCACGATCATGCGCATCACCTCGTTGGTGCCTTCCAGAATGCGGTGCACACGGCTGTCGCGCAGCAAACGCTCGATCGGGTATTCGCGGATATAGCCGTAGCCGCCATGGATCTGCAAGGCATCGTCGCAGATGGCAAAACCGGCATCGGTGGCGAAGCGCTTGGCCATCGCACACCACACGGTGGCATCGTGGCTGCCGGCATCGAGCTTGCGCGCGGCGGTGTGCACCATCTGCCGCGCAGCCACCAGCTGCGTGGCCATGTCGGCCAGCTTGAACTGCAGCGCCTGGAAATCGGCCAGTTTCTTGCCGAACTGGCGACGCTCGCCCATGTAGCGACGCGCGGCATCCAGCGCGCCTTGCGCGGCGCCCAACGAACACGCAGCGATATTGATGCGGCCACCATCCAGCGCCTTCATCGCCATCTTGAAGCCTTCGCCTTCCTTGCCCAGCAGGTTCTCGGCCGGAACACGCACGTTTTCGAAGCTCACACCGCGCGTGGGCTGGCTGTTCCAGCCCATCTTCTCTTCCTTGCGACCGTAGCTGATGCCAGGCGCATCGGCCGGCACCACGAAGGCGCTGATGCCACGTGCACCGTCTTCGCCGGTGCGTGCCATCACCACCAGCACGTCGGTTGCGCCGGCGCCGGAGATGAAGGCCTTGCTGCCGTTGAGCACATAGCTGTCGCCGTCGCGCTGCGCGCGCGATTTCAGCGATGCCGCATCCGAGCCGCTGCCCGGTTCGGTCAGGCAGTACGAGCCCAGCTTGGCGCCGCTGGTCATCGCCTGGCCCCACTGCGCGCGCACCGCGTCGGTGCCATAGCTGGCGATCAACCAGGTGGCCATGTTGTGGATGCTGATGAAGGCGGAGGTGGACGGATCCACCGTGGCGAGTTCTTCGAACACCACTGCCGCATCGAGCCGGCGCATGCCCAGGCCGCCGACGCCTTCATCGGTGTAAAGACCGCAAAAGCCGAGTTCGGCGGCCTTGGCGATGGCCTCGCGCGGGAAGTGACCTTCTGCGTCCCACTGCGCTGCGTGCGGGGCGAGTTGCTTGTCGGCGAAGTCGCGGGCGGCGGCGCGGAAGGCTTCCTGCTCGTCGTTCAAATCGGCTGTATTGGGATGGAGCTGGATGGCTGCATTCATGGCGATCGGGTCACTTGAGGGAAATGGTGGTGTTGACGCCATGGCCCAGCGTCTGATCGTCGAACCAGCGCGCGGTCACGGTCTTGGTCTGGGTGTAGAACATCACCACCTGCTTGCCGTACGGACCCAGGTCGCCGAGCTTGGAAGCGCGCGAGCCGGTAAAGGAGAACAGCGGCACCGGCACCGGAATCGGCACGTTGATGCCGACCTGACCCACGTCGATGTCTTCCTGGAAACGCCGCGCAGCCGCGCCGGATTGGGTGAACAGCGCCGTGCCATTACCGTTGGGGTTGGCGTTGACCAAGGCAATGGCCTCGTCCAGCGTGGCGGCTTCCAGGATCACCAGCACCGGCCCGAAGATCTCTTCGTCGTAGATCCGCATGCCGGGTTTGACGCCGGAAAAGATGGTCGGGCCGACAAAATTGCCCTGCTCGAAACCCGGCACCTGTGGTGCGCGACCATCCAGTTCCAAGGTGGCGCCCTGCTCCACGCCGGAGGCAATCAAGCCTTCTACCCGCGCGCGCGCGGCGCAGGAAATCAGCGGACCGACCTCGGTGCCCGGGGCGTTACCTGCGCCGATTTTCAGGCTCTTGGCCTTGGCTACCAACTCCGGAATCCACGCGCGCGATTCACCAACCAAGACCAGCGTGGAGGCGGCCATGCAGCGCTGCCCGGCGGCACCGAACGCGGCGCCGACCATCGCATTGAGCGTCTGCTCGCGATTGGCGTCGGGCAATACCACGGCGTGATTCTTGGCGCCCATCATGCATTGCACGCGTTTGCCGGCGAGCGAGGCACGTCGATAAACGTGCGTGCCCACCTTGGTGGAACCGACAAACGACAACGCCCTGATGTCGGGGTGATCGCACAGCGCATTGACCACTTCTTCGCCGCCGTGCACGACGTTGAGCACGCCCTTGGGAATGCCGGCTTCCAGGGCAAGTTCGACCAAGCGCATGGTCACCATCGGATCTTGCTCGGAGGGCTTGAGCACGAAGGTGTTGCCGGTGGCGATCGCCATCGGGAACATCCATAACGGAATCATTGCCGGGAAGTTGAACGGGGTGATGCCCGCGCACACGCCCAACGGCTGCAGCAGGCTATAGGTGTCCACGCCATTGGCGACGTTGTTGGCCAGCTCGCCCAGTTGCAGATTGCCGATCGCCGCGGCGTGCTCCACCACTTCCAGACCACGGAACACATCGCCTTCGGCATCGGCCAGGGTCTTGCCCTGCTCGGCGCTGAGTAGCGCAGCCAGTTCAGGCATGTTTTCCCGGATCAGCTGCTGGTATTTGAGAAAAATACGCGCCCGGGTGCCAATCGGCGTCTTGCGCCAGGTCACGAAGGCGCGGCTGGCCGCCGCCACCGCGGCATCCACTTCGGCGGTGGTGGCGAACGGCACCTGGGCCAGCACCGATTGGTCGGCCGGGTTGACCACATCCTGCCACTGCGTGCTGGCGGACACCACCAACTCGCCATCGATCAACAGGGAGACGCGGGGGACGGATTCGCTCATTGCAGGGCTCGCTAGTGAAGAAGGACATCGGGCCGTGGCGGGCCATTTCTTCGCATTGTTCGCATCGATACCTTCCATTCCCAGCCCGCGATTGCTTAATTGCGCTAAGCTGGGAACAAAATTTTGCAAATCTTGCGAATGCCTCAGTCGCACGCTCAACTCCGCCACCAGCTCGGGCTGCGCCTGCAGCGGCTGCGCCAGCGCCATGGCTTGACCCAGGCCGAACTGGCGCGCCGGCTCGAACTGTCGCCAAGCTATCTGAATCAGATCGAGCGCAATCAGCGCCCACTCACCCTGGCCATCCAGCAGCGGCTCAAGACCGCGCTGGGCGAGCTGGACGGCCTGCTGGACCTGGACGACCCGGCCGCACTGGTGGAGCCACTGGACGAGTCGCTGCGCAGCCTGGGCCATACGCTGTTGCCGGCCGAACTGCGTGCGCTGACCGGCAACCTGCCGCAGGTGGCCCAGGCGCTGCTGGATCTGCACCGCGCCCATCAACATCTGCTCGAACGCAACGCTGCGCTGGAACTGCAGATCGGGGTCGAGCACGCCGCGATGCCATCGCTCTCGCCCGGCGAGCAGGTGCGCGACTACTTCAACCGCGCGCACAACTATCTGCCCGAACTGGACGAGCGCGCCGAAGCGCTTT
Organism: Xanthomonas citri pv. citri; assembly: GCF_000961215.1. Taxonomy (NCBI): domain Bacteria; kingdom Pseudomonadati; phylum Pseudomonadota; class Gammaproteobacteria; order Lysobacterales; family Lysobacteraceae; genus Xanthomonas; species Xanthomonas citri. Next base: position 1,513,946 of record NZ_CP008998.1, on the reverse strand, counting down.
GCGCCGAACTTGGATTGACCCCGGAAAATCTGCCGCTGCGGCTGCGTCAACGGCTGGCCGAGCGTCACGGCCTGCTGGTGCAGGACGCCCCCGAGCTGCATCGCGACAAGCGGAGCTTAGATGCGCAGGCGCGCGTGCTGTGGCTGCCGGCGCACTTGCGGCCGGGCCAGCAGGCGTTCCAGATGGCTGCGCAGCTGGCATTGCTGGAATGCGCGCCGCTGCTGGACGCGCGCATTGCCGATGCCGGTTTCGCGGACGCCGAGCGCATCGCGCTCTCGCGGATTGGCCTGTCGAACTATTTCGCCGGCGCGCTGGTGATGCCGTACAGCGCGTTCCTGCACAGCGCACAAACCTCGCGCTACGACATCGAATGGTTGGCCGACCGCTTCGACGTGGGCTTCGAAGCGGTGTGTCACCGCCTCAGCACCTTGCAGCGGCGGGGGGCAGCCGGTTTGCCGATCTTCTTCATGCGGGTGGACCGCGCCGGCAATGTGTCCAAGCGTCACTCGGCCACCGATTTCCATTTCTCGCATGTCGGCGGTGCCTGCCCGCTGTGGATCGTGTATGAGGCGTTCAACCAGCCCGACCGCATCCTTACCCAGATCGCGCGCATGCCCGACGGCCGGCGCTATTTCTGGCTGGCCCGCCAGGTCAGCAGCGGTCCACCCGGGTATGGCCGCCCGCGCAAGACGTTTGCCCTGGCCATGGGCTGCGACCTGCGCCACGCCGACCAACTGGTGTATGCGCGCGGTTGGGATCTGAACGCGGTGGACGATGCGGTACCGATCGGCCCGGGCTGCCTGACATGCGAGCGCAGCGACTGCGTGCAGCGCGCATTCCCTGCGCTGCCACGCCTGCCCGCGCGCGCGCGTTAGCGGCTTGGTGGGAATGGAATCTGGTCGTCGGGAGTGACCGTGCGTTGGCCCGCGATCGCAACGACGGACGCACTGCACCTGGCCTGATTGCATCGACCAATCTGGCGCTCCTGCCGCGCACAAGAGCGGCAACATCATTGGGCCATCCCATCGGGCCACGTCAGCCAAGTACCGGCCCCAATGCCGCAGCCTCTGCCGCATCACGCCCTCACCTCCGAGGGAACAAGCAAACGCGAGTGCCGCAGCGCAGCATTCCAAGCCGAGATAGCTGTCGCAAAATGCTTCATTGGAATGGAATGGCTTGCGCTTCTACCCTGAAGCGGACACATGCAAGACAGGGGGACGTCAGCGCGACGCAGCGCGCTTTCGGCGTCACGCACACGAACGACCAACACTGATCACGCAGCACAGCACCACTGGCCACACCCGCGCGGACGCGCCAGCCCCGCTCCATGCGGCTGGCCGCACCAGCAGCTACCACCGTATTCGGTCACTTTGTCCTGGGAGGGATCAACCGATGCCTGTTCACCATAGCGGCCACCCGGCCAGTCGGCGCCTGCGCCGCACGCCAGTTCCGGCCATCCTGTACACCACCATCGCTTGCGTGCTGGCCACCGCGTTCGGCGCGCATGCACAGGACAGCGCTCCCGCCGCCCCGCCCGCAGGCGACGCCAGCCCGGCTGCTGGCAACGGGCAAACGCCGGTGACGCTGGACAACATCACCGTGATCGGCCAGCGCGCCAGCCTGAATCAGGCGGTGCAGGCCAAGCAGATGTCCGATCATGTCGTGGAAGTGATCTCCGCGGACAACATGGGTCAGATGCCCAATGTCACCGTGGCCGAGGCGCTGGTGCGGCTGCCTGGCGTCAACGGCACCCGCGACCGCGGCAACGAGAGCCTGGCCACCGTGCGCGGCCTGGGTCCGCGCATGACCATGGGCACCGTCAACGGGCGCGAAATCGCCTCCTCCGAGCCCAACCGCGCCGTGCGCTGGGAAGTGTTCCCCACCGAGATCGTCTCCACCGTCAAGGTCTACAAGACCCAGTCGGCTGATCTGGTCGCCGGCGGTCTTGCGGCCACCGTGGACATCTCCACCATCAGCCCGCTGGACTACACCGGGCCGGGATTCGTCGGCACCGCCGGCCCGGTGTTCTACGACCACGCCAAGGATGTGGACGGCTACAGCCCGTGGGGCAGCCGCTTCGGCGCCAGCTGGGTGCACAAGCTCAACGACAACCTGGCGGTCGCCTTCGGCGCCACGTACCAGAAGCAGAAGAACGCCAGCTCGTCGATCGGCAGCTGGGGCTATACCGATGCCACCACCTCCCGCGATGTGGATGGCGATGGCACCGTGGACCCGACCCCGTGGGGCGCGGCCGACCAGCTCAAGCTGATCGACCAGACCCGCACTGGCGCGATGGGCACCGTGCAGTGGCGCTCGGGCAATGTCGAATTGAAGTTCGACGGCCTGTATTCGCGCATCGAAATCGACGAAGACCAATTGCAGAACTGGTTCAACGGGCTGGCCTTCAGCACCTTCTCCGGCAGCACCAATCCATACACCACGCCGGGCTCGTCCTACACCATCGTCGATGGCGATGTGGTGGCCGGCACGCTGGCCAATTCGAACCTGCAGGTCGACCATGTGGTCAGCCACTACAACGAGGTCAAGACACTCACCGCCGGCGGTTTGAACGCCAAGTGGAGCGGCGATGTGTGGACCCTGGGCAGCGACCTGTCGTTTTCGCAGGCCAAGCGCGACAACACCTGGCAGGCGGTGCGTTTCGGCAGCAACCCGGACACCATCTCGTTCGATTTCCGTCGCAGCGTCACGCCCACCATCAGCACCAGCTCGGACACGCCCGAATACGGCATTGCCGGGCAGACCGAGCCGCAGGCACTGCGCGACAAGATCGCTGCGCTGGCACTCAATGCCAGCCGCGCCGTGGATGCCGGCCCGTTCACGTCGCTGGAACTCGGCGCACGCGCCGCGCGTCGCGAAAAACAGAACCGCCGCTTCCTCAGCAACCAGTCCGGCTACGATCAGCCGATCTCGGAGTATCAGGACCTGATCTACCCGGTCACCATGCCCGACTTGAACGTGCCCACGCTGACCGGCGGCAACATGGCCGAGATCGCACGCATCGGCTTTGGCGGGTTCGACCCGAGCACGCTCGACGAACAACTGCTCGACCATTGGAACGTCAAGGAAGACGTGCGCGAAGCCTTCGCCAAAGCGGTCTTCAGCTCGCAGCTGTTCGGCACCGATGTCACCGGTAATGTCGGCGTGCGCCTGGTCAACACCAAGACCACCAGCGAGGGTTTCGATTCGGTCGGCAGCACCATCCAGCCCAGCACCGGCAGCAAGGAATACACCGACGTGCTGCCCAGCGCCACGCTCAATTTCCTGATCGACGACCAGCGCATCCTGCGCTTTGCGGTGGCCAAGGTCATCGCGCGTCCGCCGCTGGACGAACTGCGCACCGGCCGCCGTCTGGACGACCCCAGCGTGACCGTTGGCCAGCTCACCGGCAGCGGCGGCAACCCGCAGCTGGACCCGTTCAAGGCCACCCAGGTCGATGTCTCTTACGAGTGGTACTTCCATACCGAAGCGCTCGCCGCCCTGGCCGTGTATCGCAAGGAAGTGGATTCGAGCATCGGCTACCGCACCGACCGCGAAGTGATCAACGGCCTGGATTACCTGGTCAGCGCGCCGTTCAATGGCGGTGGCGGCTACATCAATGGCGTGGAGCTCACCTTCCAGACGCCGTTCTACTTCATCCCGCACATGGAAAACTTCGGCGTCTACTCGAACTATTCGCTGGTGGATTCCAACCTCAAGGAATTCTCGCCGGAAGACAACCCGCTGCCGTTGAGCGGGCTGGCACGCAAGACCGGCACCTTCGACCTGTGGTACAGCAGCGGCACCTTCGAAGCGCGCGTGGGCTACAAGTACCACAGCCCCTACACGGTGGTGTACGGCTGGAATGCCGCGCGGCTGGCGCGCCTGCAGAGCGAAGGCACGGTGGATCTGAGCCTGAACTGGCAGTACAGCAAGCAGCTCGGCTTCCGCTTCCAGGCGAGCAATCTCACCAACGAGCCGCTGCGCGCCTACACCGACAACAAGCCCAATCGCCTGGCCAATCAGGACGATGGCGGCTACCAGGTATTCGGTCGTCGTTACCAGTTGGAAGCAACCTACAAGTTCTAGGCATTGCTCGATCGGCTGCACATGCTGCTGCGCAGCCGATCTGATCGCTGCACACCTGCATAACACCGCAGCCGCCGTGTGGAATCCAATCTGCAAGCCACGTTTGGATTCTGCACAGCGGCCGCGCAGCAGCACGGCCGCCTGCGGCATGCTGTCACCCGCTCCACGTTGTCCCTGTCGAGGAATTGCATGCGCTCACCACGCCGTCTCTGGACGCCCGCGCTCCTGGCGCTGGCCATTTCCACCTTCGCACACGCCGCCCCGGCTCCCGCCGCGTTGTATCTCGGCGCGGACCTGTCCTACGTCAACGAGATGGAAGAATGCGGCGTGCAATACCGCCAGAACGGCGTGGTCACCGATCCATTCGAACTCTTCCACGCCCACGGCGCCAATCTGGTGCGCGTACGCTTGTGGAACGATGCGCGCTGGACCAAGTACAGCGACCTGTCCGACGTGAAGAAAACCATTGCACGTGCACGCGCGCAAGGCATGCAGGTCTTGTTAGATCTGCACTACTCCGACGATTGGGCCGACGGCGAAAAGCAATTGATCCCCAAGGCCTGGGCCAGCATCACCGACACCGACGAGTTGGCGCGCACGCTGTATGGCTTCACCTACGACACGCTCAGCGCACTCGACCGCGCCGGTTTGATGCCAGAGCTGGTACAAGTGGGCAACGAAAGTAATTCCGACCTGATGGACAGCACGCCCTGGGACAAGAAGCGCCCCATCGACTGGCAGCGCAACGCCAAGCTGTTCAACGCCGGCATCAAGGCGGTGCGCGACATGGCCGCACGCTCGGCGATCAAACCAAGGGTGATGCTGCATATCGCCCAGCCGGAAAATGTGGAGCCGTGGTTCGCCGACGCCGCCAAGGCCGGCGTCACCGATTTCGATCTGATCGGCATCAGCTACTACCGCAAATGGTCCACGCAATCGATGGCCGAGCTGGGCAGGACCATCAGGCGTCTGCGCGGCCGCTACGACGCCGATGTGGTGGTGGTGGAAACCGCGTATCCGTGGACGCTGGACTCCGGCGACACCTCGCACAATCTGCTCGGCGAAGACTCGCTGATTCCCGGCTACCCGGCCACGCCGCAAGGCCAGGCACGCTACATGGTGGACCTCACCCAGCTGGTGATCGATACCGGCGGTGCCGGCGTGGTGTATTGGGAGCCGGCATGGACCAGCAGCCGTTGCAAAACGCGCTGGGGTACCGGCTCGTCGTGGGAAAACGCCAGCTTCTTCGACTTCAAGCACGGCAACGAGGTGCTGCCGGCGATCGACTTCATGCGCCACCCGTATACCGGTGTGCCTGCAGCGATCAAAGCTGACGCGCGCAAGCGTCATGCGGACAGCCAGCACGTCCCTGCAGAGGCCGAAAAAAGGACGCAGCCATGAGCGGCATCAATCGGCGCGAGTTGCTGCGCGGCATGCTTGCCAGTGGGGTGAGCGCCGCACTGCCGGTGGGCGCAGCCGGCACAGTGGCGTCGGCTGGCGCGACGGCTGCACCTGCAGCCAAGAACAGCGTCTCGACATCGGCACTAGGCGACGCAGCGCTGGCACCGCGTGAGCGTCTGCTGTTCGACTTCGGTTGGCGCTTCCACCTGGGCCATGGCAGCGATGCGGCGCGCGATTTCGAATTCGGCACGTTCCAACGCACCTTCGCCAAGGCCGGCAAGGACACCGCGACCGCCGCGCAACTGGCGTTCGACGACAGTGCCTGGCAGCAGGTGGATCTGCCGCACGACTGGGCCGTCGGCCTGCCGTTTCGGCAGGAGCCCATCTCGGCCTCCATCACCGAGGAAGACCCGGCCGCTGCGCACGGCTACAAGCCGCTGGGCACGAGTTTCCCGGAGAACAGCGTGGGCTGGTATCGGCGCACGCTTCAGATTCCGGCCAGCGACCTGGGCAAGCGCATCAGCCTGGTGTTCGATGGCGTGTTTCGTGAGTGCATCGTGTTCTGCAATGGACACATCGTCGGCCGCAACGCGAGCGGCTACTGCGGCTTCGAAGTCGACCTCAGCGACGTGCTCGACTACGGCAAGCCCAACATCATCGCCATCCGCGTGGATGCCACGCTGGGCGAAGGCTGGTTCTACGAAGGCGCCGGCATCTACCGGCACGTGTGGCTACAGAAGACCGACCCAGTCCATATCCCGCAAGACGGCGTGTTCGTGCGCAGCACCGTGCAGGATGGCAACGCCACTGCGCAGCTCTCCACCGAAGTGCGCAACGAGGGCAGCGCGCCGCGCCGATGCGTGGTGCAGGCGCGCATCACCGCACCGGATGGACGCACCGTGGCGCAAGCGTCCAGCGCAGTGGCCACCGTCGCGCCCGGCCAGGTGCAGGTGGTCGAACAGACCTTGCCGCTCGGGCAGGCGGTGCTGTGGTCGATCGACGCCCCGCAGCTCTACCACCTGACTACCAGCGTGCATAGCGACGGCACTGCAGTCGATGCGCTGGTGACGCCGTTCGGCGTACGCAGCATCGCCTTCGATGCACAACGCGGTTTCCTGTTGAACGGCGCACCGCTCAAGCTGCATGGCACCAACAATCACCAGGACCACGCGGGCGTCGGCACCGCCATTCCGGACGCCTTGCATGCATGGCGCCTGCGCCAGCTCAAGTCGATGGGCTGCAATGCCTACCGCAGTTCGCACAATCCGGCCACGCCGGAATTACTCGCGCTGTGCGACCGCCTCGGCATGTTGGTGATCGAAGAAACCCGCCGCATGTCCACCGACCCGGAAGCGATGGGCGAACTGGAAACGATGGTGCGGCGTGGCCGCAATCATCCCAGCGTCATCCTGTGGTCGCTCGGCAACGAAGAGCCGCAGCAAGTGACCGCGCGCGGTGCACGCATCGTGACCCGCATGCAACAACGCGTGCGCCAGCTGGATCCCACCCGCCCCACGACCTTCGCGATGGACAAAGGTTTTGGCGATGGCGTGGGCCAGGTGGTGGATGTGGTCGGCTTCAACTACCGCACCAGCCAGATGGACGGCTTCCACGCGCAATACCCCAACATCCCGATCTACGGCAGCGAAACCGGCAGCACCGTGTCGGTGCGCGGCAACTATCGGCGCGATGACCAACGCGGTTACACCCGCGCCTACGACCTGGACCACCCCTGGTGGGCCAGCACCGCCGAAGCCTGGTGGAGCTATGTCGCGCAACGCCCCTACATTGCCGGCGGCTTCATCTGGACCGGCTTCGACTATCGCGGCGAGCCCACGCCCTACAACCGCTGGCCCAATGTGGCTTCGCAATTCGGCGTACTCGATAGCTGCGGTTTTCCGAAAGACAATTACTGGTACTACCGCGCGCAATGGACCAGCGAACCGGTACTGCATCTGTTCCCGCACTGGAACTGGGACGGCTTGCTGGAGCCCGACGACAACGGCCGCATCGCGGTCTGGTGCCATAGCAATCTCGAGGCGGTGGAACTGCTGGTCAATGGCGTCAGCCAGGGCCTGCAGCAGGTGCCGGCCTACGGCCATGTCGAATGGCGCGTGGTCTATGCGCCCGGCACGATCGAAGCGCGCGGCTATCGCGGCGGCAAGCTGGTACTCAGCGAGCGTCGCGAAACCACAGGCAACCCGGCGGCGATTCGCTTGAGCTGCGATCGCAACACGCTGCGTGCCGATGCCGAAGATGTGGCCGTGGTGAAGGTGGAAATCCTCGATGCACAAGGCCGCCTGGTTCCGACCGCCGACAGCCTGGTGCAGTTCGCGCTACGCGGACCCGCACGGCTGATTGGGGTCGGCAATGGCGATCCCAGCAGCCACGAGGACGACAAGGCGCCGCGGCGCAAGGCGTTCAACGGCCTGTGTGCGGCACTGCTGCAAACCACGCGCAGCAGCGGCGAAATTGTGCTGCAGGCCACCGCGCCTGGGCTGACCTCGTCCACGCTACGCCTGCCTGCCGAGCCCACGCGATCGCGCGCATCGGTGGCTTGAAACGCACGGCGACCGAACGTGCTGCGTTACCTGGGCCAGTGGTGGCCTCGGTAGCGTCGCGATGCCATAGGCGAGTCGAAGGCCATCCATCGGTGTGTTTGCTGACGGCGATGATCGAGCAGGTGATTCCGGCTAGAAAGATCGCTTGCGGGCTCTGGCCACGGCCAGGCCATCGTCGGCAGTCTTGACGGGGCAGCTCCCTACCGGTTGCGTGACAGCGGCAGCTTCAGGTCTGCGCACCTCCGGCAGCCGGGTCGCGCGGAAAATAGCGGTTGAGCTTTTCTTCCCACGCGCGGAACTGCTCCAATGTCTGGGCGTCCATCGGGCGCGGGTCGTCGGCCAGGGCTTTCTTCTGCGCCACATAGGCGATGCGCTGGGACGACAATTCATCCCACGCCTTTCTGAGCATCACCGGATCCGGATGCGAGACCAGCATCGCCTCCAGCAGCGTGGCCTGGGCCACGCGCGCGGCCAGCAGATCGCTGAGCGCCTCGGTCACCGCCTGCATCCACTCGTGTTGTTTCTGTTCCATATCCAACCAACTCGCTTGCGTCATGCGCCGCGCACCATAGCGCCCCCTCTGGAACGGTGGCGTGCAAGGCAGGTTGAAGATTCAGGTTCACCACGTGGTGCGAATGCGGCCAGTTCCCGCTTCATCGCTTCGCCTGATGTCATTCAACGCGCGGAACTGTCTCCACCTAGCGATCCCCTCCCACGCGGCGCATGGCCGCGCGGGAGCGCACGCGCTCATCGCAAGCGCGAGAACGCACCGATCCCTGCGATCGCCAGCCGCTCGGCGGGCACGGCAGTTTCCGCGAACGACAGCCGCAGATAGCGGATCTGGCGGACTTCTGGGAAATTCAGCCGCTGGGTCGAGAGCGCATAGGCGATGTTGGAGAGCTCGCCGGCGCCGGCCGGCTGCCAGTGTTGGCCATCTTCGCTGGTTTCGGCGCGATAGCCCTTCGGCGGCGCCGCACCGGTCATCACTGCGCGCGAGGGCGTGAGACTGAACCCAGCAACCTGACGCGACGCGCCGAGGTCGATCGTCGCCTGCACGGGATGGCCCGGCGTCGGTGCGGGCGTGATCCAGATCGTGCTGGCATCGTCGTCGAGCAAGGTCTCCGCCCCTGGCGCGCTCGCCTCGACGATGCGCCAGCCGGCGGTGGACAGCACGTCCGGTGCATTCGCCGTCGGCCGCGCGACCGGCACCGGCGCAACGGCGCGGAACAGCGCGAATTCGCTGATCGCCGGGCAGACCGGCGCCTCGAGCACGACCAGGCGCACCCGGCGTGCGGCGATCGGGCGCTCCAGGCGCACGATCCGCTGTGCACCGATGCACTGCGCCTCGGCCAGCCGCCGCCATTGCCCATCGACCTCGGCTTCGACCGCGAAGCGGGTAACGCGCACGCCCAGCGGCAGATACTCCCGCAACCGGATCAGGTCGAAGCTGTGCACCGTCGACAGTTCCAGCGTCAGCGTTGGCGTGGTGACCTCGTCCGGCGTGGACCAGTAGCTGTCCGGCTGGCGATCGAGCACGCGCGCCGGCTCGAACCCGGCACCGCGCGAGGCGCTGGCACTGGCCTTGGCGCCCTTGGCCAGGTCGATGGCGAAGCTGGCGCGGATCGCGTCGCCGAAACTCTGCAGCACCGCCACGTCGTGGTCGGGGATGCGGCCGCGTCGGTCGGGCGGCAGATTGAGGTTCATGTTGGTACCGCGCGCCACCGAGGTGTCGAAATAGCGCACCAGATTCTCCGGGCTCCGCACCTTGCCGTCTTCGTCGGCGTGATAGAACCAGCCCGGACGGATCGAGGTGTTGGTTTCGGCCGGCCACCACAGCGCTCCTCCGCGCACGCCGGAATTGCCGTTTTCCTGGGTGTACGGCCCATTGGGCATCGTCGGCCAGGATGGATCGCCGGCGATGCCATCTTCGTTGCCGCCCCACCGGATATCGGCACCGAGCGGATCGAAGGTACATGCCATTGGCTGATGCTGATGCACCAGCTCGATCATCCGCGGCCAGTTGTAGTACGCAGGCGCATCGATCTTGCGCGATTCGCGCGCCCCACCGTAATAGCCATCGCCGCCATTGGCGCCGTCGAACCAGAACTCGAACAGGTCGCCGTAACCTGTGCAGAGTTCGACGATCTGTTTGCGGAAATAGTCCAGATAGCCGGGGCGACCGTACTCGGCGTGGTTGCGATCCCAGGGGGAGAGATAGATGCCGAAGGCCAGGCCGGCGCGTCGACACGCCGCGGCCATCTCGCCGACGATGTCACCCTTGCCGTTTTTGTAGGGCGAATTGCGGATGCAGTGCTCGGTCAGGCGTGTCGGCCAAAGGCAGAATCCATCGTGATGCTTGGCAGTGAAAATCAGCCCTTTCAGATTGCCGGCCTTCGCAGCAGCGACGATCTGGTCGGCTGAAAAATCGCTGGGATCGAATTTGCGCGGATCCTCGTCGCCGTAGCCCCATTCCTTGTCGGTGAAGGTATTCATCGCAAAATGCACGAAGGCGTATTGCTCCCACCGATGCCAGCGCAGCTGGCGCGGGCTGGGCACCGCACCCCACGGCGCCGGACCGTTGGCACGCGGCGTCTGCGCAATGCGCGCTGCCGACGCGCCGAAGCTGGCGGCAGCGGCCACCACACCTGTGGCAAGAAAGGTACGACGATCGATCATTGGCGACTTCCGACTTTGCACAAGTTTCGATCTTAGCTTTTCCAACGGCGAAGCGTCCTCCCACCAAGCCAAAAGCGGTTGTGCAAAGGACCGCGTGCGGGTTGGCCCCGGGGCGGATGGCGTTGGAGAGCGTGCGAAGCAAACCGCAGCCGTTCGCGGCTTGACGGCGGCCTGCCTCAGAACATTGATGCCTTCAGCCCTATGGCATCCGCGGGAGGCGTCCCAATCTGCTCCTACAAGCCACCATGTACCGCTGAAAGCAAGACAGCGTGACGCTACCGGCGCTGCCGTTCCAGCTTGCCTGCCGTCCGAGGGTATTCGGTATCTTGGGTGGATGATGACCCCGCTGACCGTGATGGGAGATTTCTGGGTCAGCTCGATGCTCAGCGGACTTCCCATGGTGCTGCTCGTGTTGTGGCTTCAGTTGACCAGCTGAAGGTCTTACTCCTGCCTGACAGCACAGAACTCAAAACATGGAGGAGTCGATTAATACGCCGGTCACCGAGAGGAATCAGCTCTGGAAACTGCGAGGCCGGCATCAGTGCAGGCCTCTTTGTATTGGGTCGAGAAATTTGAACCGATAAGGATTGTTGTTCGCATACCAGTAGCGATTGAAGTTGGCCGCAAGCACCGTTGCTGGCTCGCCGGAGCCCGCGAGCAGCGTAGCGGCTCTATCCGCAGTAGTCCAACGCGGCTCGGCTGCGCGAGCTGCTGTTGTTGTGGCTACAACTCACTGGCTGAGAATTGGCTCACCCGCGGTCAAGGACTCACAAGTCCCAGCCGCAGGTCACTACGTCCGCCGCCCCTACTTCTTGAGATGGTGCTGAGCAATCATTAATGCCGGAACGACGGATACGCCAACGCGGAGTTTTCTTCATCTAGCCCATCCAAACACTGGTCTAAGTCCGCAAGAGAGCAATCCTCAGGCACATCTATAGAGAAGTAACGAAACTGCTTCAGATCCTCAACATTGCAGCCCAGTCGCTTCAACCCGTCCAGCACGCCTTCGACCGAATAGTCCCCGTAAGCCATTAGCCACAAGGTGCTTCGGCTTGACTTCACCAAATGCGACCAGGAAATGACGTCACCTTCAGAGTCACGCTGGATAGTAATCAAATCACCTACAGACATTTCTTTTATAAAAAAAGGTGGAACTTCAATTCGATAGCCTGACGACACAACGGTGCAGACAAGGCACTCCTTAGCAACTGGTGGCCAAGCATCCTCAACCGCTAATCGGAACATCAACTCATCTGCGCTCATCTTTACTCTTCTCGCCTATGTCTGTCCTGGTGGCACTCTGGACAGACTACCTTACCGTCGCTGTGACGTCCGCCCCCATCCTTGATCGGCGGGTCATGATGGACCTGGGCTTGGTCTGGAGGGGTCGGGACGCCCTTTTCACTGGCGACATTCCTTACCTCTCTTCCACAGTCATCACATCTCATCTGACCATCGTTACGCTGTGCATTTTCCCTCTTGAACGCGTTACGCTGACCCCGGGTGAAGTCTCCCGGCCTGCCTGACCTTCCACGCGTAACCCCTGCTGCAGCGGCTTTTAAAAGTGCACCCGCGATCGCTTCGTTTGAAAAATCTCCCGCATCGACGAACTCGCCTACGGCTTGGCCCATCGCTGCACCTTGCTCTGCCTGGCTACCCTCAGTAGTCGCAGCAGCTTCGCCAGCCATCCATATACGCAGCTTTTCCGGGTCATTACGAAGCATGTAGCCTACGGCTGCACCGTAATACCTATCGGCAGCTGACTGCCTTCCATCCGGATCAGTGAACTTGTAAGGATTGTTGTTTGCATACCAGTAGCGATTGAAGTTCGCTGCAAACACCGAGTCCGCGGCCACCGGGTCCACGCTCAAGAACCGCCCAAGGTCCTGGTCGTAGTAACGCTGCTGCATGTAGGTCAGTCCGGTCGCCCCATCCATGGCGTGCCCGGTGTAGCCGATGCCATCGACCGTCTTGCCGATGGGGCTGCCGTAGGGCTGATAGTCGGTTCGCTCCACGACCTGCCCCGCCGTGTCCGTCACAGCGATAGGGCTGCCCAGCGCATCGGTGTGCTGGAATTTGATGGTTCCTGAGTTACGGGTGGCAAGCAGGCTCCCATTGAGATAGACGTATTCCATGTTGCCCTTGCCCGACGCCTCTGTGTAGAACAGCTGGCCAGCCTGGGTATAGACCTGAACGGTCCGCGTCGTGGGTCGGCCAGCTATCGTGCGACGGCCGTAGGCATCGTAGGCATAGCTTTCCTTGCCGGTGACATCTCGCAGACGATTTCCGTAGTCAAAGGTATAGGCTTGACCGTTCTTGTTCTTGAGGTTGCCCTGCGGGTCGTAGCTCAGCCCGACGGTGGTGGCGCCCGCATTGTTCTGGACATTGGTCAAGCGGTTCTTGGCGTCATACCAGTAATTGTTCTCGCGCACACCTGGAAGCTTGGCGGTGAGGATGTTGTCCAACACGTCGTAGGTATAGCGGTTCCAGTTGTCGCCGCCGAACCGCTCCGAGCCGGCCTCCATCAGGCGATCCAGTCCGTCATACCCCATGTAGCGGTTGTAGCCCGTCCCCCGCTGCTGATCGATGATGGCGCCGACGTTTCCATTGGCGTCGTATTGATACTCGAACGAAGCGACGTTGTTGTCCCGCACCTGCTGGGGCATCTGGCGCCCGTTGAGCACGAGCGAGTGGCTCACACCATTGCCATAGGTGAACTGCCGCGCGGCTCCATTGGGGTAGTAGCCAATACCGGAGGCGTAGACGTTCCCAAATTGATCGCGCACATCGGTCGGCTGACCAAGAGCATTGGGCGCATAGTTGATCGACAGCCCAGTGGGATAGGCCTGACTTGCAAGTGCTCCGTTCGCGTCATAGCCGTAGCCGATGGACCAGGTATACCAACCGGTCTGACCAGACGATTCGGATGTCAGCATCCGACGTTTGTTGTAGTTGTAAGCATTGACGACAGATGAGCTACCGGCATCGTTCCAGGTCGTGACCTGTGCAGGCAGTCCGTCCGGGGTGTAGGACCAGTCCTGATTGCCATTCTTGTCAGGGAACCGCAGGGTCTTGAGGCGATTGCGAGTGTCGTAGGTGCGCACCACCTGGCGGCCACTGGCAGCAGCGGCTTCCAGGTCGCAGCTGGTCGTGCTGGGGAGGTCAAGGCCGCTGGCCGACCATGCCAGGTTACCAGCCGCGTCGTAGGCCATGACGGTCGACCCGCTCTCGGGCTCGATCACTTTGCACAGCTGCTGGTTCGCATCGTAGACGTAGCTACGGGCCGCCAGGCCAACGCCATGCTCCACCGGCGGCGGCGCCACCACCTGCACGACCTGGTTGCTGGATTCATTGCCGAAATCACCGGCACCATCGCGCATTCGCCAACGCAGGTTGTAGCCGCCCGCACCAAGGGGAGCGCGGAGGCTGAAGTTGAAGTCCACACTGCCGCCAGGCGGAACATCGGATGGCAGGCCCACTTCGCCTGGCGACCATCCTCGCGTATCGCCAACCAACACAGCCCGATAGCCCTGCCCCTGGCGCCAAGTGACATTTCCCGTGTTCGTGAACCGCACGGACCCGGTGACAGAACGTCCGGTTGGGAGCTGCGCAGGCATGTTTTGAGATACGAAAGCAGCATTACGCTGCATAGCAGGAATCGAGAGTGCACCCGACCCATCAATGAGGGAGTTGTCCCGACCGACCGGAGAAATGCCATGGATATAGAACGGCTTGCCGCCTTGGCTTCGAATCAGGTCTTCGGTCACTGGAATTGAGAAGCGGTAGTTGCTTCCTGACGATGAGCAAGCGCTGGCAACGCCCGGTTCGCTGGCAAGGTTTGCACTGGCGATGGCCGCAATCGTGCCGCTGCCGGCGGGCCCGCCAGCATACATATGGACGTCAATCGATCGGCTTAGTCCTGCAGAACACGCCCAACCGACAATCGCCTTGTTGTCCTGGATACCCTCGATCCGCCCTTTGATCACCGATGCAGGCACGGCCACTGCGCCCGACCCGGAAATGGTGTCGTTTGAGGCACCTACCGGAGATAGCCCGTGGATATAGATAGCCTTACCGCCGTTCTGGATGATGAAGTTCTCATCGAGGGGGAACGAGAATCGGTAGTTGCTGCCCGAAGCACTACAAGCGCTAGCGATACCGGCATCACTTGGCAATGTGGCTGCAGTGGCCCCCGCGAGGGTTCCCGAGCCAGCGGAGCCCCCCAGATACATGTGCACATCGACCGAGCGGTTCAAATACGTTGAACACGCCCAGCCAGAGATTGAACTGTAGGTGACGCCGTCGATGTTGCCTTTGATGAGCGACGGAATGACCTGCACGGTCTGGGAGCCGAACCCACCGAACGACGCTTTTCCGTCCTGAAGCATCCGCCATACGAACTGATACTGACCGGGCGTTGTTGGAGCGGTAACGCTAAAGTTAAACGTCACTTTGCTGTCGATCGAGACAGCACTAGGCAGCTGGACTCGGTCTAGCCCCCAGGGACTCGCAACACTAGGAGTTCCCGCGTATCCCAGTTTATAGCCGAGGTTTGAACCCCACACCTGATTGCCAACGTTCTTATAGGTTGCGCTTACTGCATAGGTCTGCCCGACGACCATTTGACCGGGCGTGCTATACCCGATCCATTCTGCAGCGTTGTCAGGAACATCTGGACATACATTTCCCCGGCCTGCAGGCGATCCATCCGGGCACTGCCTTGCAGCCTCGGCCCTACCCAAAAATCCCGACAGCAGGAGAAAACCAAGCACTAGTGAAATGAGGGAGAAGAAGAGCGACTTTCGATTGGCGATTCTTTGAGTGTCCCTACGATCAGAATTCACTGCTTCCATGCACGATATCATTGAGCACCCCGCTCGATCTTGATCGCCTTGCCGAAAACGTCACGAGTAATGTTGGTCCTGCTGGACTCTGGTAGCTGCACCCACACAGGCGCGTCATAGACCGGTTGATCGAACACCTGGTAACCCGTGCGCGTCTGAGCACCTCGCGGGTTGGTGACTAGGGTTTGTGCGCCAGGCAGATACTGCGTGATCGTGGTCAGCAATCCCTGCTCGCTGTCCTGGGATATCGCCGTGGGCCTGCCCACCACGTCGAATTCGGTCCAGATCCCAGTGCTCGCCGCTTCGGTGCTGCTCGGGTAAGACGCAAAGACGGCCCTTCCCTCATGGTCGTAGGCGAAGCGCTTGGTCCGCAGCGTTCCCGCCAAGTTTGCCGCGTCGTATTCCCGCGTCAACAGCGGCTGCCACAGCGCATCAAAGTAAGTGATCTTCTGGGCGTTCCCGGTAGTCACGGTCTGGCGCCAATGGCCGGCACCGATGCCATATTCGTCGCTACCCACCCGCTCGAATGTCTGTGCGGTCGAGTTCCACGCTGTGCTGTCGCCCGATGGGTAGTTCGTGGCATTCAGCCGGCCCATCGCGTCGTAACCATACGTGGTCGCAAATCCATTCTCGTCGGTGGTCTGGCGGATCCACCCGTTGTCGTCCACCGAGGCGGACTTGGCCGTGCCATCGGCATTTGCAACCGTCTGGGGGATGCCACGCTTCCAACCGGACAGGGTCGTTGCATTTCCTAGGCCATCCTTGACCTGGGCCAGGGTCCCATCGGGATTGTAGGTATAAGTCGCAACCACCTTTCCGTTGCGCCGCTCCGTCTGGGGCAATGCATTGGCACCATAGTCAATCTGAGAGATCGCGATGCCTGTGTTGACGTTGCGAGCCATGGCGGTCTGTCCCAACACCCACGCCCCGCGTTCGTCGTAATACGCGGTTTCGTCGGTGCGGCTGTGCCAAGGACTGAACCGCTCAGTGCGCGTTGGCCTCGCGAACTCATCGAAGCACGGCTGCCCATTGCAGTCCGCGATGCGCCAAACGAACTGGTCGCCGTTGTCGATCGTGATCACCTGGCGCACAGGCCGCTGCCTGGCAGCCACGGTGTTGTCCCCGTAGTTGCCGGCTGGATACATGGTCCTCGCCGCGTAAGGTGCTGCATCGAACGCTGCGTAGTCGCTCATTTTTGTGCGCTTGGCCGTCGACCCGTTCCATCCGAAGTCCTGCTGCAAAAGCAGACCCTCGTTGGACCAGTAGCGATTGCCAAACCGGTAGCGCGTGACCTGCCCAGCGGGATCTTTGACCGTGATGTCCCGCGTGATGGGGGAACCGGCATTGCATTCGACGTATTTGGCAGGGTCGCTGGGATTTGGGTAGGGGCTTGGCTGCCAGCAGTTATTGGGCGTGCCGTAGTCATACGTCCACGTGAGTCCCTGTGCGGGCAACCCGGGGCCAGAGATCCGACGACTGGTGACGGCCATGACGTAGAACTGGTAGGGGATGTCCGAGTAGGCCTCCTGGATCCGGCACACCCTGGGCACCCACGACCGTCCCATGAGCATCGAGTTGACCGTGTAATCGCTGCGAGCGCCCGTGGGCGCCGTGATGCTTCCGACCACGTTGGTGCGTGACCACGGGCGGATGTTGTCGCAGCCTGGTGGCTGGCCGTAAGTCACACGTGCACGGGACAAAGCGAGCAAATCGAAGGTCCAGCTGCTGCCGTCAGGCAACGTCACCGTGTCCAGGGTGTCGCTGTAGCCGTAAGACCATGTCCGCCCGCCAGTGGTCACTGACGTGATGGTGTTGCCGTCTCCCCCGGCATACGACAAGTCGATTCGACGGCCGTCACTGGCAACGATGCTTAGCAGCTGCCAAGGGGCGCCAGGATTCCAGTTGT
Organism: Xanthomonas citri pv. citri; assembly: GCF_000961215.1. Taxonomy (NCBI): domain Bacteria; kingdom Pseudomonadati; phylum Pseudomonadota; class Gammaproteobacteria; order Lysobacterales; family Lysobacteraceae; genus Xanthomonas; species Xanthomonas citri. The sequence goes on along the minus strand of NZ_CP008998.1, from coordinate 1,496,472 downwards.
ACGTCACCGTGTTGCCGAAGCGATCGGTCACTCGCGTGGGATAGATCAAGACCTCTTTGCGAACCAGAATGTAGTTGTTGGCCACCATGGGAACAATGTTCCCGATACCTGCTGTCGTCATGCTCGCCCCGCCAGCAGATGCCGTGCCCACCGAATTGGCTTGGGGAACAGGCGACGACTTGCTCAAGGCTGGATACGTGCGCGAAACCATGTGGTTGAACGCATACACGCTGCCCTGCGTGTCGACCAGTTCGAACCCTTCGCCACGAGCACCCGACTCGCTGGCGCCATCGAGCGACGCCAGGCAGCGGACGGCAGAACCATCCTTCAAGACGATGGGATAGGTTCTGCCATCGTTCGGCCGCAGCGCCTGGGCTGAGGTCTGCAAAAGCTCTTGGTCCCCGCTCTCTGGCCGATAAAGAAAGCTTCCCCTCCAAAACTCCGAAGGGTCAAAGTAGCCACCTTGATTTTCAAAGGCAGGGGGAACCTCATAACGGCTACAGCGGCTGTAGGCCGTGTCCCTGGTCCCGTTGACCACCCAGCCATCGGGAGCAATGTTGCCACCCGGAAAGCCGAAGACACCATGCATGTAGGGAATATCCAAATCCCAAAGCTTGAAGTGGCCCTTCGTCGGGCTCCCCACCGTGAACCGACGACCTACACGGACTTGGAGCGCATTGTTGCCCTTCAGATCCACATCGGTCTGGACGATCTCCATCGAGCCCGTATAGAGGTTGATGCTGTCCCCGAAGAGCTTGTCGCCGGGGCTCTTCACCACTGCGCCCGATTGGATCAACTTGCCATAGTCGTCGTAGACATCCTCGGCCGCACCCAGTGCAGGCGACAGTCCAACCAAAGCAGCCAGCGCCAATCCAAACACGCGTCTCTGACGCGAGGTCCTGCCCGATTCCATAGCATCTTCCAAGTTGACGACTGACCAAGGCCAGCACGAAGCTCATCGGTGTCCATGGGCAGGCCAATGCTGCGCACAGCAAGCAGCAGCGCTCGCCCACGCAGGCAATGGCCAGCCCTAGGCAGAAGGTTTCGAGAGCGCGCGAAGCGCGACCAGCAGTCATTCCCCAATGCTCTCGCGCTGACGAAGGTTGCTCAGAGCCATGGGCTTGTCAACGCGCTGTCACGCACGAAAGTGCGCTCTCAGACGACCACGGCAATGCCAAGATACTGACGGCGAAAGCGTTCGGGTTCGCATAACCCAGAACTAGAGAGCTTGGCCTACATTGCAATCAGATAATTCTGACGAAGCCATCAGTGCTTTTCAGACAAGCGGAGCTGGCAGTCTCCCGCTGAGGCCGTACGCGATGAGCGCCGGATGCGCGGCAATCCGAACGACCAATCGCCCTAAGCTGCCTGCGGAGGTGCATCACTGTGACCGCCCTCAGCTTGTTCGCTTGGCATTCCAAATTTGCTGATGGGTAAATCGTCAGCGGTTCTCGCATTAGCGCAAGCCGCTGCAGCGCTGCGACACGAACCTGCGCCAGGCTGATCATGGTGACCCTGCCCCGGTTCGAAGCGACGCACACGTTGCCGGAGGCGCCGCACCGGTTCGTAGGTTGTAGTCCGCTTTTCCATGTAGAAGCAAACCTCAGCGAGGACTTCCGCTCGTCGTCCAGAAGCCCGCCGGTCTTTCGTTCTCCGCCCGGAGGCTTGGACATGGCAGCCGATCGTCCACCGAGACGCATGTCCGACCCTCCCCTGGACCGGACAGCCAAGGATTTTTCGGCATGTGGGCTTAAACTTGGAGCCCCCGCTGACACGGGCGGGTCATGGTCCCTCACCACCTGCTGCGTGACCTCAGCCACCCGCCCGTTTGGCCGCGACACGGATTTCGTCCCGCTGAGTGGGTCGTCGCAATCGCCGTGCAACAAGGCATGGCGAATCGTCGAAATCGGCCCTGATTGACTGCCACATCCCGGAAGAACATTTCTTGCAAAGCACTGATCCCAAAGAAAAAACCAAGAACGCCGGTGGGGCTGTAGAGCACACACCCCTCATGAAGCAATTCTTCGCAGCCAAATCGGACTACCCCGATCTGCTGCTGTTCTTCCGCATGGGCGATTTCTACGAGCTGTTCTACGACGACGCGCGCAAGGCTGCGCGGCTGCTCGACATCACCCTGACCCAGCGCGGCAGCTCCGGCGGTGCGCCGATTCCCATGGCCGGGGTGCCGGTGCATGCGTATGAAGGCTATCTGGCGCGCTTGGTGGCACTGGGCGAGTCAGTGGCGATCTGCGAGCAGATCGGCGACCCGGCGCTGGCCAAGGGATTGGTCGAGCGCAAGGTCGTGCGCATCGTCACGCCTGGCACGGTCACCGACGAGGCGCTGCTGGACGAACGTCGCGACACCTTGTTGATGGCGATCTCGCGCAGCAAGCAAGGTTACGGCCTGGCCTGGGCCGATCTGGCCGGCGGCCGCTTCTTGGTCAATGAAGTGGACAGCGCCGATGCGCTGGAAGCGGAAATCGCGCGTCTGGAACCGGCCGAACTGTTGGTGCCCGACGAAGACAACTGGCCCGAATTCCTGCGCGGGCGCATCGGCGTGCGGCGCCGGCCGCCGTGGTTGTTCGATGCCGACAGCGGGCGCCGCCAGCTGCTGGCGTTCTTCAAACTGCACGATCTGTCCGGCTTCGGCATCGACGACAAACCTTGCGCCACGGCGGCCGCCGGCGCATTGCTCGGGTATGTCGAAGAGACCCAGAAACAGCGCTTGCCGCACCTGACCTCGATCGCGATGGAAGTGGCCAGCGAGGCCATCTCGATGAACGCGGCCACGCGCCGGCATCTGGAGTTGGACACCCGCGTCGATGGCGATACCCGCAACACCTTGCTCGGCGTACTGGACAGCACCGTCACGCCGATGGGTGGGCGTCTGCTCCGGCGCTGGCTGCACCGTCCGCTGCGCCTGCGCGATGTGCTGGTGCAGCGCCACCATGCGGTCGGCACGTTGATCGATGCAGCTGCCGATGCCGATCTGCGCGAAGCCTTCCGTGCGCTCGGCGATCTGGAACGCATCCTCACCCGCGTGGCCTTGCGCTCGGCGCGGCCGCGCGATTTTTCCACCTTGCGCGATGGCCTGGCGCTGTTGCCGAAGGTGCGCGCAATCCTGGCACCGTTGGATTCGCCGCGCCTGCAGGCGCTGCATGCCGAACTCGGCGAGCACGATGCCACCGCGCATCTGTTGATCAGCGCAGTGGCCGAGACGCCGCCGCTCAAGCTCAGCGACGGCGGCGTGATCGCCACCGGCTACGACGCCGATCTGGATGAGCTGCGTCGGTTGTCCACCAATGCCGATCAATTCTTGATCGACCTGGAACAACGCGAGCGCGCCAGCAGCGGCATCGCCACGCTCAAGGTCGGCTACAACCGCGTGCACGGCTACTACATCGAGATCAGCAAGGGCCAGGCGGAGAAAGCCCCGTTGCACTACAGCCGCCGGCAGACGTTGACCAACGCCGAGCGCTACATCACCGAAGAACTCAAGAGTTTCGAAGACAAGGTGCTGTCCGCGCGCGAGCGTTCGCTGTCGCGCGAAAAACTGTTGTACGAAGGCCTGCTCGATGCGCTTGGCACCGAGCTGGAAGGTCTCAAGCGCTGCGCAGGTGCACTCAGCGAACTGGATGTCCTGGCCGGCTTTGCCGAGCGCGCGCAGGCACTGGATTGGTCGCAGCCGGAACTGGACAGCGCCCCCTGCCTGCGCATCGAACGCGGCCGTCACCCGGTCGTGGAGGCGGTACGCGAGCAACCGTTCGAGCCCAACGATCTGGACCTGCACAGCGATCGGCGCATGCTGGTGATCACCGGCCCGAACATGGGCGGTAAATCGACCTACATGCGGCAGAACGCCCTGATCGTGCTGTTGGCGCATATCGGCAGCTACGTGCCGGCCAGCCGTGCGGTGATCGGGCCGATCGACCGCATCCTCACCCGCATCGGCGCCGGCGACGACCTGGCGCGCGGGCAGTCGACCTTCATGGTGGAAATGGCCGAAACCAGCTACATCCTGCATCACGCCACCCCGCAATCGCTGGTGCTGATGGACGAGATCGGCCGTGGCACCTCCACCTACGATGGCCTGGCACTGGCCGATGCAGTCGCGCGCCATCTGGCGCAGACCAATCGCTGCTACACGCTGTTTGCCACGCATTATTTCGAGCTCACCGCACTGGCCGACGCATCGCATGCCGGTGGCGCCAGCGGTATCGCCAACGTGCATCTGGACGCGGTCGAACACGGCGAGCGTCTGGTGTTCATGCACGCAGTGAAAGATGGCCCGGCCAATCGCAGTTTCGGCCTGCAGGTGGCCGCACTTGCCGGGCTGCCCAAGGCGGCGGTAACGCAGGCGCGCCGGCGCCTGGCGGAACTGGAACAACGCGGCGGCGAAAGCCACAGCGCGCAGATGGCGCCCACCGCACTGGATGCGCCGCAACAATTCGGACTGTTCACCGCACCCTCCTCCGCTGCGCAGGAAGCCTTGCAAGCGCTCGACCCGGATGAGCTCACGCCCAAGCAGGCGCTGGAGGCGCTGTATCGGTTGAAGGCGTTGCTTTGAGGGCTGGGAATCGGGAATCGGGAATCGGGAATCGGGAATCGGGAATCGTAAGAGCGTAGCTGCGTGAGCTGCGCTTTCGGACGCATTGCCTTGCAGGACTCGGGGATCGATTTGATCCTGCTTTGCGGGTTTTGTTCGCTCAGGTTGGAAGTCGTGATCGCATGATTGCGTGGTTGCCCAGTCCTGCATCGTGTCGCGTCAGGCTTGGCGTGTGCAGGTCGCTGGATTGATCTGTCGGCGCGACGGGCGCACCCTGCCGCAAGGCTTCGCCAGACAGGAAACCTTCCGATGACCACATCCGCTTCGTTGACCGATCAACTTGCTGCGCAATTGCAGGGCCCGCAGCTGCAGCAGCTCGCCGGCCGCCTGGGCATTGCGCCAGAGCAGGCGCGGTCGGCAGTGCAGGCCGCGCTGCCGCTGCTGATGGGCGCGCTGGGCCGCAATAGCCAGCAGGCCGGTGGCACCGATGCGTTGCTGGTCGCATTGCAACGCGACCATGCTGCCAGCCCGGACCTCGGCAGCTTGCTCGGCTCGCTGTTGGGTGGCTCGGCCACCGGTGCGCAGGGCAACGGTGCCGGCATCGTCGGCCATCTGTTCGGCGACAAGGCGCCGCAGGCCGCTGCCGGCCTGGGCCAGGCCACCGGGCTGGAGACCAGTAAGGCCAGTCAGTTGCTGCAACTGCTTGCCCCGATCGTGATGGCGTATCTGGCCAAGCGCTTTTTGAGCGGCGAAGCCGCATCCAGCAGCCAGCTCGGGCCTGCGCTGGCCCAGGAGCATCAGCAGGTGCGCAGCCATCCCGCCGCCGGCGGGTTACTGACCAGCGTGCTGGACCAGGACGGCGACGGGCAGCTGGGCCTGGGCGATGTCATGAAACTGGGCGGCAGCCTGTTCGGCAAACGCTGAGACGCTGAGTCTCCGACGCATCGTCACATGCATCCGTTGCGTGCATCCGTTGCGGGAACGCCTTGATTGCCGCAACTGCGCCGCGATCACCATCCGGCACGCTGGTCGGGCACTCGCGTGCTATCCATAGCAGCACACTATCGATATGGTTGAATAATTCGAATTCACCAAATGATCGATGCTCTTTATCGTGTGCGAACGCCTCCACGATAAGTCCGCCTGATGCGCTTGCTTGCGCCGCTCACCAAACTGCCCGTCGATGCATTCCGGGCTACCCAGGCAGGCGCTAGCATCGACAACCGAGGCGACCATGCGCAGCCCGCATCGCACGCAACTTCCCCATTCCTGATGACCCAGTCTTAAGCACCGCCCGCGATTTCGATTCCACCAGCACGTGCCGGCACCTTCGGCACGCAGCTCCCCAAGTGCTCCTGCACACAGGTATTGCCATGACCACCGAAGCAAAGTGCCCGTTCAACCACGCCGTCGTCGGTACCGGAACCACCAATCGCGATTGGTGGCCCAAGCAACTGCGCGTGGATCTGCTCAGCCAGCATTCGAGCAAATCCAACCCGCTGGACCCGTCGTTCAACTATGCCGACGCGTTCAAGCACCTGGACCTACAGGCGCTCAAGCAGGACCTGCATGCGTTGATGACCGATTCGCAGGACTGGTGGCCGGCCGACTTCGGCCATTACGGCCCGCTGTTCGTGCGCATGGCCTGGCATAGCGCCGGCACGTATCGCATTGGCGACGGACGTGGCGGCGGCGGACGTGGGCAGCAGCGCTTCGCCCCGCTCAACAGCTGGCCGGACAACGTCAGCCTGGACAAGGCGCGCCGCCTGCTGTGGCCGATCAAGCAAAAGTACGGCCAGGCCATTTCCTGGGCCGATCTGATGATTCTCACCGGCAACGTCGCGCTGGAATCGATGGGCTTGAAGACCTTCGGTTTTGCCGGCGGCCGCGAAGATACCTGGGAGCCGGATCAGGATCTGTACTGGGGCCGCGAAACCAAGTGGCTGGGTGGTGACGAGCGCTATTCGCGCGGTTCGCCCGGCGTGGACGAAGCGCACGGGGTGCTGGTGAAGGACGACGACAGCCAGGTGCCGCATACCCGCGACCTGGAAAACCCGTTGGCCGCCGTGCAGATGGGCCTGATCTACGTCAATCCGGAAGGCCCGGACGGCAACCCCGACCCGATCGCCTCCGCGCGCGACATCCGCGACACCTTCGCGCGCATGGCCATGAACGACGAAGAGACCGTGGCGCTGATCGCTGGCGGCCACACCTTCGGCAAGACCCACGGCGCCGGCCCGGCCGACTACGTGGGCGCCGAACCCGAAGCCGGCGAGCTGGAAAGCCAGGGCTTCGGCTGGCATAACCGCTACGGTAGCGGCAAGGGCGCCGACACCATCACCAGCGGCCTGGAAGTCACCTGGACCACCACGCCTGCGCAATGGAGCAACGATTACTTCGACCATCTGTTCGGTTTCGAGTGGGAGCTGAGCAAAAGCCCGGCCGGCGCGCATCAGTGGGTGGCCAAGAACGCCGACGCCATCATTCCCGACGCGCACGACGCCTCCAGGAAGCATCGCCCGACGATGCTGACCACCGATCTGGCGCTGCGCTTCGACCCCGCGTACGAAGCCATCTCGCGGCGCTTCCAGCAGCATCCCGAACAATTCGCCGATGCCTTCGCTCGCGCCTGGTTCAAGCTCACCCACCGCGACATGGGCCCACGCGCACGCTACCTCGGCGCTGATGTGCCTGCCGAAGAGTTGGTGTGGCAGGACCCGGTGCCGGCGGTCGATCACGCACTGGTCGATGCGCAGGACGCCGCCGCGCTCAAGCAGACCATCCTGGCCTCGGGCCTGAGCGTGGCGCACCTGGTGTCCACTGCATGGGCGTCGGCCTCCACGTTCCGCGGCTCGGACAAGCGTGGCGGCGCCAACGGTGCGCGTATCCGCCTGGCCCCGCAGAAGGAGTGGCAGGCCAATCAGCCCGAGCAACTGGCCAAGGTGCTCGCAACGCTGGAACGCATCCAGGCCGACTTCAACGCTGCGCAATCGGGTGGCAAGAAGATCTCGCTGGCCGACCTGGTCGTGCTGGCCGGTAACGCCGCAGTGGAACACGCAGCGCAAGCCGCTGGCCACCAGGTGACCGTGCCGTTCGCACCCGGCCGCACCGATGCGTCGCAGGAACAGACCGATGTGGAATCCTTCGCCGTGCTCGAACCGGTGGCCGATGGCTTCCGCAACTTCGCCAAGCGCCGCTACGCAGTGCCGGCCGAAGCGCTGTTGATCGACAAGGCCCAGCTGCTCACCCTCACCGCGCCGGAGTTGACCGTGCTGGTCGGCGGCCTGCGCGTGCTGGGCGCCAATGTCGGCGACTCGAAGCATGGTGTGTTCACCAGCCGTCCCGGTGTGTTGAGCAACGACTTCTTCGCCAACCTGCTCGACATGCGCACCGAGTGGAAGGCCACCTCGGAGGCGAAGGAGGTGTTCGAAGGCCGCGACCGCAGCACCGGCGAACTTCGCTGGACCGGCACGCGCGTGGACCTGGTGTTCGGCTCCAACTCCATCCTGCGTGCGGTGGCCGAGGTCTACGCCAGCGCCGATGCGCAGGAGAAGTTCGTGCACGACTTCGTCGCCGCCTGGACCAAGGTGATGCAGCTGGATCGCTTCGATCTGGCCTAGGCGTCCTCACTCACACCCACCTGCCAACATGCAGGTGCGTGTGCCTGGTAACGCAAACGCCCCGAATCACCGGGGCGTTTGCGTTTGCGGGTCTATTGCATGACAGCCTGTTGCGACAGTGCGCTACAACGCGTCGATATCGCCCAATGCCGTGATCAAACGTCGCGCACGCTTGTCCGGTTTACCCTCGGGCGCCCGGTAGCCGGTGCGCTCGGCAGCGCGCTGCTGGCGCCATTGCGCGCGGGCCTCGCGCGAGCTGTCGCTTTCGATGTACAGCGCCTGCGCGACCGGCGCCGGGCCGCGCACATCGCTGAGCGCGGCAACGGTGATCTCGAAGATTCCGCCGCCGCGGTCGATACGCAGTTGTTCGCCGCTGCGCAACGCGCGCGACGGCTTGGGACGCTGCCCGGCCACGTCTACCTTGCCGGTGTCCACTGCGTTCTTGGCCAGGCTGCGCGTCTTGAAAAAGCGCGCTGCCCACAGCCAGACATCCAGCCTGACCGTCATCGCCTGTTCCAGCTCTAGATTCATTCGTTTCGCGGTCTCGTGTCGTGCATTGGCTCGCGCAGTGCGCAGTGCATGCGCGCGCTGCGATCTTGCGCAAACGCCGGCTCGGTTGCCGGCGTCTTCGGCGACGATGGCGTGCGCCACACCCGATGTTTGGGCCACGGCTGCGAAACTCAAGCGGGCAGGACCAGGTGCGGCTTGGTCCGCACCGCAGGGCAGTACCGCCGGTGGACCGCCGTCTCCGCTAGCTGCTCGTTATGTCCACGGTGCGCGGCATATCCGGGTTCGGATGCGCCGCGATCAACGCATCGTCGGTGGCGTTGGCACGCAGTGCCGCAGGTCGGGCGGCATGCCGTAGCGCGAAGGCGGTAAACGCTGGACGCGGCTCCAGCATGCCGGTACGCGTGTAGAAACCCACCACCGCCGCCATGTATAGGTCGGCCGCGCTGAAGCGGTCGCCGGCCAGGTGTTCGCGGCCCGCGACCGCCTGTTCCAGGGTCTGCAGAAGGTCCGCTTCGTGGCCGTAGCCGGCGCTGCGTGCCGGTGCCAGCACGCCGCTTTCCTTCGCGGTCAGCAGCGCCTCCACTGGGCCGGCCAGGAAAAACAGCCAGCGGTAATAATCGGCGCGCGCCGGCGATCCCGGCGGCGGCGCCAGGTGCCGCTCCGGCACCAGGTCGGCCAGGTAGGCACAGATCGCCGCGTTCTCGGTGACGACCGTGTCGCCATGGCGCAGCGCAGGCACCTTGCCCATCGGGTTGATCGCCAGATAGTCCGGCGCCTTCATCGTGGTGCCGTAGTCGAGGATGACCGCCCGGTACGGCAGGCCGGTTTCCTCCAGCATCCAGCGGGCGACACGGCCGCGTGACAGCGGGTGGGTGTAGAGCACGATCTCGGTGGACATGGGCAGACTTCCCTGGTGGACAGCCTGCAGTCTGGTCCTGCCCTGCTGACAGGTGCTGTCAGCAGTCGGCTCCGTAGCCGGTCGCCGCGCGCCAGCGCTTGATCAGTAGATGCCGGCGCGAGGGATAGCGTTCGCCGTCGTCGGCCAGGGCCAGCACCCGGTCGGCACGGAAGTGGCGGAAGTCGCCGCGCAGTTCGCACCACGTGGCGATCATGCCGTAGCCGCCGAGAAAGGCCATCGCGAACGGCCAGACCCGCCGTTGCGAGGCAGCGCCTTCGGCATCGGCGTAGTCCATCCGCAGCACGTGTTCGAGCCGGATGCCGCGACGCAGGATCGGCAGCCACGGTGCGGGCGGTTGCGCAACATCGGCCGCGGGCACCAGCAGCCCGCTGGTCTCGATCGATGCGCGCAGGGTGCCGGGCAGCGTGGCGGTGATGCGCGCCACCGCGCGCTGCGCCGCCTGCGCAAGTTCCGGATCGGCCTGGCGCCCCACCCAGCGCGCGCCCAGGGTCAAGGCCTCCAGTTCGTCCTCGGTGAAATTCAATGCCGGCAGCAGGAAGCCTGGACGCAACACGTAACCGACGCCGGGATCGCCGAGGATATCGGCGCCCTGCGCGCGCAAGGTGGCGATATCGCGGTACAGCGTACGCAGGCTGACGCGCAGCGCAGCGGCGAGCTGGGCACCGGCCACGGGCCGACGTCGTCCGCGCAGGGCGTCGAGCAGATGCAGTAAACGGGTCGCACGGATCACCATCGCGACAGCATAGTGGGCTTTGCGTCCTTGCTGCTTTGGGCCGCACAGCGATCCGGCATCCGGGTCATAGACGAATGGGCGCATCCATAGGAATCCAACCGCGATGCAGCGCTCGGCCGGCGCATCAGCAGGCCAGCTGTCGAACACGTCCGACCATGGCTGCGGCCCAGCCGATACACGCTTCCCCATCCTCGCCAGGCCCACCTGCCGCGTTGCGATGCATGCACAAACCCTAGGCAGCTTCGCATGCCGCTGCCAGACAAGGCGCGCAGCGCGCTCCACGATCGGCGCGCCCCACGCCACATAGCCGCAAGTGCGCTGCATCCGGGCTCACCCGGGCAATGCTAGTGTGCGCACCTTCTGCGCGACGATACGACTGCGATGCCCAAATCCGCTGTCCTGACCGAAGGCCCGATCGGCAAGAACCTGCTGTTGTTCGCACTGCCGATCATGGCCGGCAACATCGCCCAGTCGCTCAACGGATCGATCAACGCGATCTGGATCGGCCGCTATCTCGGCGAAGAAGCGCTGACCGCGGCGGCCAATGCCAACAGCATCATGTTCTTCCTGATCGGCTCGGTGTTCGGCATCGGCATGGCCTCGACCATCCTGATCGGCCAGGCGATGGGCGCGCGCGATATCGCCCAGGCGCGCAAGGTGATGGGCACCAGCGCGAGCTTCTTCGGCGGGCTGTCGGCCGTGATCGCCGTGCTCGGCTGGTACCTGGCACCGCATTTGCTGATCGCCATGGGCACGCCCGCCGCCTCGCAAGCGCTGGCCGAAGACTATCTGCGGGTGATCTTCCTGGCGATGCCCACGCTGTACCTGTTCGCCTTCCTGTCGGCTGCATTACGTGGCACCGGCGATGCGCGCACGCCGTTCCGTTTTCTGTTGCTGTCGGTGCTGCTGGACATCGTGTTCAACCCGCTGCTGTTGTTCGGTATCGGCCCGTTTCCGGCGTTGGGCATTGCCGGTGCGGCCTGGGCCACGTTGATCGCGCAGGTCGTCGCACTGGCCGGATTGCTGGTGTATTTGCGTAAAAAACGCCATGTCTTGTGGCTGGGCCGGAGCGACCTGCGGCTGTTTCGCATCGACCCAGCCATCCTGCGCGCGTTGATCGTCAAAGGCGTGCCGATGGGCCTGCAGATGGTGATGATCTCGCTGTCGATGATCGCCATGTTGTCGCTGGTCAATGGCTTCGGCACTGAAACCGCTGCTGCGTTCGGCGCAGGATTGCAGCTATGGAACTATGTACAGATGCCGGCCATGGCGGTGGGCGCCGCTTGTTAGTCGATGGCCGCGCAGAATGTGGGCGCCGGTCTGTGGTCGCGCGTGGATGCGGTCGCGCGTACCGGCATCGCCGCCAATTTCCTGATGACGGGCCTGCTGATCGTGCTGCTGATCGTGTTCGATCGCTGGACCCTGGCCCTGTTTCTGCCCGAAGGCAGCGCCACGCTGGAGGTTGCGCGACACCTCAACCACATCGCGATCTGGTCGTTCCTGCTGTTCGGTGTCAGCTTCGTGGTTTCGGGTGTGGTCCGCGCCACCGGTGCGGTGATTCCGCCGTTGTTGATCCTGGCCTTTTCGTTGTGGGGCGTGCGCGTGCCGTTGGCCAACGTGCTGCTGCCGCATCTGGGCGCCGATGCGGTATGGTGGAGCTTTCCGATCAGTTCGGCCTGTTCGATGCTGCTGTCGCTGGCGTATTACCGCTGGGGCGGCTGGCGCAAGGCGCGCATGCTGACAACACCCACGCATCCGGCGGAACTTGCGGCTGCAGCGGAAGTGCCGGCGCATCCGGCCTCGCCGGTCGCCGACCCAGCCCCGCTCACCGACGCGCCAGGCGGGCCTCGGGCACCGCAGCGTTAGTCGCGTTTTCGAGTCGCGTTTGCGGCAGGCGTACCGCCGGGTCCGCAGCCATTCCAGGCGCGTTCGCTTGGAACCGTCATGGGACCATGGGTACTAACCCTCCGCACGCCGCCCACTCCCGATCGAGCGCGCGTGGTTACTGCAGGCATTCCCGCAAGGTGCGGCGTGCCTCATGCGTGGATGCCGCAACCGAACGTGCATTCCCACAAACGCAAACAGCCGCCCGAAGGCGGCTGTCTGGCAGTGGCGGGACCGGCCCGCCGATACGGCTTACTCCGCCTTGGCAGCAGCCTGGCGAGCGGCCTTGGCCTGCGCAGCGGCGGCCAGATCTTCCTTGATGCGGGCAGCCTTGCCTTCCAGACCACGCAGGTAGTACAGCTTACCGGCGCGCACCTTACCGCGACGCTTGACTTCGACCGAGTCGATGATGGCGCTGTGGGTCTGGAACACGCGCTCGACACCGAAGCCGTGCGAGATCTTGCGCACGGTGAAGGAGGAGTTCAGGCCGGCATTCTTGGTACCGATCACCACGCCCTCATAGGCCTGCACGCGCTCGCGGTTGCCTTCCTTCACCTTGACGTTCACCACAACGGTGTCGCCCTGGTTGAATTCCGGCAGCTTGCGCTGGATCTGGGCGGCTTCGAAGTCAGCCAGGATGGTCTTGTTGAGTTTGCTCATGGTGGGCACCGCGTGTCTGGTGATATTGGACCGGCAGTCGCCGCACGGCGATTGCTCGAGGTTCGTAGGAGGGCCAGACGCAAGGCTGGCCAGCAAGCCGCATATTGTACCCCAATCCATCTTGCAAGAGCTAGGGGTGAGCCCTTATTTCTCGTCGCCCGGGGCGAGTTCGCGGCGAAACTCGTCCAGCAGACGGCGATCGTTCTTCTCCAGCCCCGCCTCGTCGAGCAGGTCCGGGCGGCGCAACCAGGTCCGGCCCAGCGACTGCTTCCGGCGCCAGCGCGCAATTGCCGCATGGTTGCCTGATCGCAGCACATCCGGCACATCGCCCCATGCATGGGTCGCCGGATGGCTGTAATGCGGGCAATCGAGCAGGCCTTGCGGGCCCTCAAAACTGTCCTGGGCGGCAGATTCGGCGTCGTTCAATACGCCGTCCTGCAACCGCGCCACAACGTCCACGACAACCGCTGCACCCAATTCACCGCCGGACAATACGTAGTCGCCGATGGAGATTTCCATATCGACCGCCTGCGCCAGAAAGCGCTCGTCCACGCCCTCATAGCGGCCACACACCAACACCATGCGCGGCAACTGCGCCAACTCGCGTGCGAGCACCTGCGTGAGCGGCCGCCCCTGCGGGCTGAGATAGATCACCGGCGCTGGCCGCGCGTCTGCGGCCTGCACCGCATCCAGGCAGGCCCGCAGCGGCTCGATCAGCATCACCATGCCGGGCCCGCCACCGAACGGACGGTCGTCCACGCGGCGATAGTTGCCCTGCGCATGCTCGCGCGGGTTCCAGCCCTGCAATTCCAGCAAGCCGCGCTCCTGCGCCCGCCCGACCACGCCGAACGCCGCGCATTGCGCGATGAACTCGGGGAACAGGCTGATGACGTCGATGCGCACTGGAGAATCGGGAGTCGAGTTAGGGAATGGGAGAGCAAGAGCAGCACCGAGGCACCGCTTTGATCAGAAATCCGGATCCCAGTCCACCACGATCAGGTTGGCTTCGAAGTCGACCGACTTGACGAAATCCGGGAACACAAACGGAATCATCCGTTCGCGATCGCCACGCACCACCACCACGTCGTTGGAGCCGGTGGAGAACAGGTGCGACACCGTGCCCAGCTTGACGCCTTCGACGGTTTCCACCTGCAATTCTTCCAGATCCACCCAGTAATATTCGTCGGGCTTGGGCGGCGGCAACGCACTGCGCGCGACGTAGATTTCAGTCCCGTGCATGGCTTCGACCGTGTCGCGGTCGGTGACGCCGGGGAACACCGCAATCAGATTCTTGCCCTGATCGCGCCCACGCACGCCGCTGACCACCGATTCCTGTCCGGACGGCGAGCGCACGATCCACGGCTGATAGCGGAAGATGGCGGTCCGTGGCTCGGTCCAGGATTCGAGCTTCAGCTCACCCTTGACACCAAAAGCGCCGACAATCCTGCCTAACAGGATGCGGCGCTCGTTCTGCTTCATCTGCGTCGACTCTGGGCCAGGTAGCGATACCCGGCCCTCAAGATCAGGCCGCAGCGGCCTGAGACTTGGCTTCGCGATACAGGTTACGCACCTTGTCGGTCAGCTGCGCACCGTTGCCGACCCAATGGTCGACGCGTGCGACGTCCAGCACGATGCGCGGTTCTGCGCCCTGGGCAACCGGGTTGTAGTAACCCAGGCGCTCGATGTTGCGGCCGTCGCGCGCGCTGCGTACGTCGGTCACGATGATGTGGTAGAACGGACGCTTCTTGGCGCCGCCGCGGGTCAGTCGGATCTTGACCATGGTGTTGTTTTCCTGAGTTGCCCAGTCGCCAGAGTGGCGCGGTAAGCCGGCGATTATAGCGCACCCCGGCGGCGAAGCCAAGTCACCCCTGAGCCGCTCAGATCGCTTGCCAGGCCTGCGTTTGCAGCGCCTGCTCCAGAATCGCCAGCTGGGCGGCGGCGTCCGGCCACTGCACAGACCCGACTGCCGCCAACGCTTGTTGCCCGCGCGCATTGCAGCTGAAGCCGCCATCGAATGCCTGGAGTTCACCCAGCGTGACCGGGCGCGCCTCCTGCTCGATGCCAAGCGCTTGCAGCCCGGCCTGCAGCAGACGCTGCCGGGTGCCGGGCAAGGCCGGCCCCTGCGGCCACACGACCCTGCCCTGCTGCCACAGGCCCAGATTCCAGAACGCACCCTCCACGAGCCGGCCTTGCGGATCGATCAGCAGCGCATCGTCGAACCCGGCAAGCATTGCCTGACGGCGCAGCTGCAGCAGCGCGAAGGTGCCGACGTGCTTGCGCAGCGGCTGCTCGCGCACGTAATGGGCCGGCTGCACGCGCACAGCGGTCGCTGGCATCTGCGCGGCGGGCGAGAGCGAGATCAGCACATCCAGTGCGACAGCGCGCGATGGATCGCGCAGGTCGAAATCCTGCGAAAACACCGTAATGCGCACGCTCGCATCGGTGCTGCCGGCAGCCGACAACGCAACGCGCAACTGCGCGCGAATGGCGTCGGGATCGGCAGCAGCACCAAACAGGGCTGCGCTGTCGTGCTGCAGACGTTGCAGATGCAGGTCCAGACCAAGTACAGCGTTATCGCGCACTTGCAGCGTGGTGAAGTGACCGTAATTGTTCAACGCCGCAGCACCGAGCTGCTGCGCGGTAGCGGCGATGCCATTACAGAAGATCAACGGCACAACAACGCCTGCGCCTGTTCCCACCATTGCGTCACGACCTGCGCAGCCGGTTGTGCGGGCGCCATCCAGGCGGATTGGCCGGCCCAGGCCTGCATCGCATCCAGGCGGTTGTCGCGCGCAGCGGCCTGGCGCATCGGTGCGGTGAGCCCGCGCTGCACCGGGTATGGCGCGGGTGGCGGTGCGTCTGCAGCGTTTGCTGCACCGACATATGGTGTGGTCAGCGCGCGCCCCAACCGGCCCGAGAACGCACGGGTTGGCTGGGTGTGCTCCGGCTCTGCCTGAGATAACGCGTCGGCCCAGGCGCTCGGCAATGCAGCTTCGGGCGTGCGTAGCAAGCCGGTGCCGATCTGCACGGCGCTTGCGCCCAACGTCAGCGCTGCCGCAATGCCGCGCGCATCGGCGATGCCGCCGGCCGCGATCACCGGGATATCGAGACGATCGACCAGACGCGGCAACAACGCCAATAGCCCGGTCATCTGCTGCGCGGCGCGACCGGCCTCGAACGCACCGCGATGGCCACCGGCTTCGGCCCCTTGCGCAACCACTGCATCGGCGCCTGCTGCCTGCGCCGCAAGCGCTTCGTCCAATGTGGTGGCGCAGGCGAACCAGGCGATCCCGGCATTCGTGAGACGTGCCACCTGATCGGGCCGGAAGATGCCCATGATCGATGAGGCGACTGCTGGCCGCGCGGCGAGCAAGGCATCCAATTGCGCGTCGAAATCGGCAGGTGTCGCATCGCCCGCTGTCTCCGGCACCGGTGGCCCCCACTGCGCAAGAAACGCGCGCAGGCGCGCTTCGGCGGCCGCATCGCGCGCAGGTGCCGGGTCGGGAATCCACAGATTGATCTGCGCAGGCCCTGCGCTGGCCTCACGGAATGCTGCCATCCACGCCACGATGTCGTGCGGCTGCGATAACACGGCCCCCATCGCGCCCATGCCACCGGCGTTGGCAACCGCCGCCGACAACGGCACCGGGCAGGCGCCGGCCATGGGACTGAGCAGGATCGGCAAGCGCAGCCCAAAGCGCTGCTGGAAGGCATCGACGTTGGAAAATCTGGTCATCAATCACTTCGCACACCATGAGATGGCGCATGGTAACCGCGATGGGCAGACGCTGATGCCGGCACGGACACGCGCACCTGCCGCGCCGGTCTGGCGGCTGCGCAGCAGATGGTCGCTGCGCTTGATGCGCCGGCATCGGCATGCGTTGCCGGCACCACTCTTGGACCCAGACATTCTCCAACGCGGAGCACGCCGGCGCTGCGACGCTGTAGATAAGCGCCTCAGAAGCGCTAAATCGATAAACGCCGAAGCCGGTTGGGTGCGACGTGCCGGTGGCCCGAATAGCCGCAAGTCCAGGCACTAATCGCCATCGAAAGGGCAGATACGCTGCCTGCAACTAGCCGGCATTGCGCTCACCCACACATGGCCCAGCTCCGGCCCACGGAACAGCTTGAGCAGACGTCCCTCGCCTCGCATGCGACCGGCGCATTGACCGGGCAATGGCAACGGATGATGGAGCTGCTGCGTCGAGCTGTGCCAGACGAGCGATCGCCTGCGCGGCACCGCTGGCGTCGCCCGCGTCTTCAGCAGTGAACAGTGAAGTCCGCACGTCCGCAGGCGCCACGCAAACAGGCGGTGATATCCGCGACAACCCGTACGTTGCACCGCCAGAGGACGAGACCTGACGCAACGGCCGCCCACTTTGATGTGGCCTGCCACGCAAGCACCAGGCCAGCGCAAGATGCACGCACTGGGCGCCTGCGAATGGCTTCGCAGCGCGGCGTGCGCAGGTTGCTCAGCGGAACGGCATGCCGCCGCGGCCGCCCATGGCGCCCATCATGCCCTTCATGTTGCGCATCAGGCCCTTCATGCCGCCGCCGGCCAGCTTGCCCATCATCTTTTCCATCTGCTGATACTGCTTCATCAGCTTGTTGACGTCGGCCGGCTGCATGCCCGAGCCGCGTGCGATGCGGGCACGGCGCGAGCCGTTGAGCAGCGCCGGGTTGCGCCGCTCTTTCTTGGTCATCGAATTGATGATGGCGATCATGCGCGGCACTTCCTTGCCGGTGACCTGCTGTTTGACGTTGTCCGGGATCTGGCCCATGCCAGGCAGCTTGTCCATCAGCCCATGGATACCGCCCATGTTCTGCATCTGCTCGAGCTGTTCCTTCATGTCGTTGAGGTCGAACTTCTTGCCCTTGGCGACCTTGGCCGCAAGCTTGGCGGCCTTTTCCTGGTCGACGCTGTGCTCGACCTGCTCCACCAGCGACAGCACATCGCCCATGTCCAGGATGCGGCTGGCGACGCGGTCGGGATGGAAAACATCCAGGCCGTCGATCTTTTCGCCGGTACCGACGAACTTGATCGGCTTGCCGGTGATGTAGCGCACGCTCAGTGCGGCACCGCCGCGGGCGTCGCCGTCGGTCTTGGTCAGCACCACGCCGGTCAGCGGCAGCGCCTCACCGAAGGCCTTGGCGGTGTTGGCCGCGTCCTGACCGGTCATGGCATCGACCACGAACAGGGTTTCGGTGGGGTTGACCGCGGCGTGCAGCGCCTTGATCTCGTCCATCATCGCCGCATCGATCGCCAGGCGGCCGGCGGTATCGACCAGCAGTACGTCGACGAAGGACTTGCGCGCATCGCTGATGGCGGCACGCACGATGTCGACCGGCTTCTGCGACGCATCTGAGGCGAAGAACAGCACCCCGACCTGTTCGGCCAAGGTCTTGAGCTGCTCGATCGCGGCCGGGCGGTAGACGTCGGCCGAGACCACCATGACCTTCTTCTTGCGCTTTTCTTTCAGGTGCTTGGCGAGCTTGCCGACCGTGGTGGTCTTGCCTGCACCCTGCAGGCCCGCCATCAGGACGATGGCCGGCGCCGGCACGTTGAGGTTGAGGTCGGTGGCGGCCGCGCCCATGACGGCGGTGAGCTCGTCGCGTACCACCTTGATCAGCGCCTGGCCCGGGGTCAGCGACTTGAGCACTTCCTGACCGACTGCGCGCACCTTGATGCGCTCGATCAGCGCCTGCACCACCGGCAGCGCCACGTCGGCCTCGAGCAGGGCGATGCGTACTTCGCGGGTGGCTTCGCGGATGTTCTCCTCGGTCAGGCGGCCGCGGCCGCGCAGGCGCTCCATGGTGCCGGAGAGACGTTGGGTAAGAGACTCGAACATGCGCAAAGGACCGCGGAGGGGAAACGGGTGCCGATTATAGCGGCACCGGCTGGCGGCCTGCCCCGGCGCCCGGCGCACCCCGCTTGATCAGGCGCTCCCTCGCTGCGAGGTACCGCCCCCCCTGCCTGCCAGCAAAAACCCAAGCGACCCGCGGCCCAGGCTTCTCCGATTCCCGATTCCCGATTCCCGATTCCCGACTCGCCAATCCCCAATCCCCGCCCCACCATGCGAAACTTCCACGATGACAATCGTTCTCATCGCGTTCGCCCTGTATCTGCTGGCCACGGCGCTGCTCACCTGGGCGGTGTTGCGCGATGGCAACCAGTCGCCTGCGCGCTGGCTGGCGCCCGCATTGGCTGCAGTGGCGTTGCACGCCGGTTACCACGTGCTGGTGGCGGTGCGCACCGCGGGCGGGCCGGACATGCACTTCTTCGCGGCACTGTCGTTATGCGGGCTGGGCATGGCTGCGCTGACGGCGGTGTTCGGTGGCCGCGGGCGGATGGCGGCAGTGGGTGTGGTGGTGTTCCCGCTTTCGGCGATCCTGTTGGCCAGCTACCACGCCTACGGCCACGAGCCCAGCTCGGATCTGGGCTGGCGACTCGAATTGCACGCGTGGCTGGCCTTGCTGGCCTACGCCACCCTGGGCATCGCAGCGCTGCTGGCAATCATGCTGTGGCTGCAGGAACGCGCGCTGCGGCGGCGCGATTTCCATAGCTGGCTGCGCGCACTGCCACCGCTGACCGAGCTTGAAACGCTGCTGTTCCGCACGATCACGGTGGGCTTTGTGCTGTTGAGCCTGACCCTGCTGACCGGCCTGTTGTTCGTGCAGGACTTCCTGGCGCAGCGGCTATTGCAAAAGACCGTGCTCAGCATCCTGTCGTGGATCGTGTTCGGTGCGCTGCTGATCGGCCGCTGGCGCAATGGCTGGCGCGGCACCAAGGCGGTGCACTGGACGCTGACCGCGATGGCGCTGCTGGTGCTATCGTTCTTCGGCAGCAAGTTCGTCATCGAGCTGGTGCTGGGGCCGCGTTGAGCGCCTTGGGCGTACGCGTGCGCTGGGCGGGCGCGCATGGATCGATCTTGTGCAGCCTGCGACGGGCATAGACCCGCACCAGACTGACACTGCGATCAGCGGCACTGGGTCGCGCCCGCACGACGCAGCCCAGCTAACTCCTCAGCTCTGAAACCTCTCACGCATCCAGCGCGGCACGCACGGCGTCCCAGGGCTGGCCCGGCCCCGCGTTGGCAAAGCGATAGCTGATACGGCGGCGATAGGTGTCGCCCGGCCGCAGGATGGTCGAAGGAAAGTTGGGGTGATTGGGGGCGTCCGGATAATCCTGCGGCTCCAGGCATACGCCACGGCCCAGTCCGGGATGGTGGGCGTCCAGATGTTGGCCCTCGTACACCTGCACCGCCGGGGCATCGCTGCTGATACGCAGCGCCACGCCACTGTGCGGGGAGTACAGCTCGGCAACGCAGTCCGCGTCGGCGGCCAGCACCAGACACTGGTCATAGCCCTTGCCGAGGATGATCTGGGGATGCGCCGTGTCGGTGTTGTCTGCCAGCGCGGCAGGTTGGCGGAAATCGAATGGCGTACCGGTCACCGATGCGATCTCGCCCGTGGGGATCGACTCGGCATCCACCGGCAGGTAGCGATCGGCTGGCACGCGCAGCACCTGCGCTGCGGCCCGCAGCTGCGGGTCGCCGGACAGATTGAAATACGGGTGATGGGTAAGATTCAACGCAGTCGCGGCATCGCAGTGCGCTTCGAACTCCAGCTGCAGGCTCAACCCCTGAAGCTGCAGGCGCGCACGCACGTGCAGATTGCCGGGGTAGCCCTCTTCGCCATTGGGTGAGTCGTAGCCCAGCAGCACCTGGTCCGGCGCCTGCTCCAGCACGCTCCACACCCGTCGTCCGAAGCCGCGCAGCCCGCCGTGCAGCTGGTTGCGCCCTTCATTGGCGGCCAGCACGTGGGTGACGCCCTCCAGGGTGTAACGCGCACCGGCGATGCGGTTGCCGAAGCGGCCCACCAGAATGTTGAGGCTGTCGCCGTCGGCAGCATAGGCGGGTAGATCCGGCAGGTTCAGCACCAGCGGCACCACACCCTGTGCGGTGATCAACTGCAGCGTATGCAGGATGCCGCCGTAGGTAAGCACCTCCGCTTCCAGACCAGCCTCGCTGCGTAGCGTGAGCGCGTGGATCTCGACACCGTCTGGCAACTGCCCGAACACTCGCTGCATGGATCGTCCTGCCGATGAGGTAGCCCGCGAGCATAGCCGCATGCGGTGGCTGCCGACCATGCTGCTGCGCACATCCTGGCCGGCGAGGCGATTGCGGCGGCGAAGCGACTGCCGCGCCCGCCTGCAACGGCCGCGCTGCAGCAATACAAAGGGCGGCCACCGGCACTACGCTAGCAGCGCGTTTCCCATCGCAGCAGCACCCACCCGACCATCGACCAGCACAGGAGCACCGACCCGATGCAGTGGATTTCCCCCGCGTTGCAGGCATCGCGCAGGCAGCTGTTGAACGCCGTTTTCGTCGCCGCCTCGATTGCCAGCGTGCCGGCCAGCTTCGCTGCCGAGGTCAAGGTCAACGGCACGTTGCGCGTGGACCAGCCCGGCGCGCAGGTGTCGCGGCAACTGTTCGGCCAATTCGCCGAGCATCTGGGTACCGGCATCTATGGTGGCGTGTGGGTGGGCGAGGAGTCGCCGATTCCCAACACGCACGGCTATCGCAACGACGTGGTCGCCGCACTGAAAGCCATTGCCGTCCCCAACATCCGCTGGCCCGGAGGTTGCTTCGCCGACGAATACCACTGGCGCGATGGCGTCGGCACGCCGGCCAAGCGCCCGATCAGGGTCAACACGCACTGGGGCGGTGTGGAAGAGTCCAACCGTTTCGGCACGCACGAGTTCATGGACTTTACCGAACTGCTCGGCACCCAGGCCTATATCGCCGGGAACGTGGGCGATGCTGCGCCGGAGGAGATCGCGCAGTGGGCCGAATACATGACCGCGCCCACACGCTCGAGCCTGGCCAACGAGCGCCGCGCCAATGGCCGCGATGCGCCCTGGCAGGTTCCCTACTTCGGTGTGGGTAACGAGTTGTGGGGCTGCGGCGGCAATATGCGCGTGGAGTACGCAGCCGATGTATTTCGCCGCTACCAGACCTTCGTCAAGTCGCCGGCCAGCCAGAAGATCCTCAAGATCGCGCCTGGCCCAAGCGACGACGACTACCACTGGACCGAAGTGATGATGCGCGAGGCCTCCAAGTTCATGGACGGGCTGAGCATGCACTACTACACCATTCCCGGTGGCTGGCCGCCGCGCGCGTCGTCGACCACGTTCGACGAAGCCGCATGGATCCAGACCTTGTCGCGCACCTTGGTGATGGACGAGCTGATCACCAAGCACAGCGCGATCATGGACAAGTACGACCCAGCCAAGAAAGTGGCTCTGGTCGTGGACGAATGGGGCACCTGGTATGCGCCATTGCCAGGCACCAACCCCGGTTTCCTGCAGCAGCAAAACAGCCTGCGCGACGCGCTGGTGGCGTCCCTCAACTTCGACATCTTCAGCCAGCATGCCGAGCGCGTGCGCATGGCCAACATCGCGCAGATGGTCAATGTGCTGCAGGCGATGATCCTCACCGATGGCGACAAGATGGTGCTGACGCCCACCTACCACGTGTTTGCGCTTTACAAGCCCTACCAGGACGCCACCCACCTGCCGCTGCAATTGCAGACACCGCAATACCGTCATGGCGATACGCAGGTGCCGGCAGTGCACGGCTCGGCGGTCAAGGCGAAGGATGGCCATGTGTATATCGCACTGACCAATCTGGACGCGAGCGCGTCGGCGACTGTGAGCGTGCAGGTGGAAGGGTTGCCGCTGCGTGCGGTGGAGGGACAGATCCTGACGGCACCGGCGATCGCCACGTACAACACCTATGCGCAGCCACAGGCCGTTGCGCCAGTGGCATTCAAGGGCGCACGTGTCCAAGGCAAGACAGTGAACGTGGCGCTGCCGGCGCATTCGATCGTGATGCTCAAGCTGCAATGAGCGATCGGATGCAATGCACAGGGCGTACGTGCCGGACACGGCCAGCCATGTGGGCACCGGGTTGCCTCGTTCGGACGCGCCTTGCAAGGGAGCGCGATCGTTGCATTTCGCATGTGCCTGGTGATCACGTCGCCATGCCGACGCGACCACAGGTTCAAGGCGCGTACCGGAGGCGTATCGCGTTGCAGGCGATGCGCCGTTTCTAAAGGCAGATGGCGCTGTTGTTGAGGCCCGGTTTCGGAGTTGAAAACACTGGACTGCAATCGCTCGCCAAGACGTGTGCCGGCGCATCGGCAGTACGCGGCATCTATCGTGCACAGACCACGTCCATGCGCACTGGGCACGCGTACCACAGGCCACGGTCTTGCAACCGCTTGCAAGCGAGTTCGGCTGAGGCGGTCGCGGCTTCGCGTATCCGGACGTGCAATCGGCATTGGGGAAAGCACACATCATCGATCCGCCGCGCCACTGGCTGCTGCCGCGCAACATGTCGCCGGCAGGGTTTGCGACCGGCATCATGCCAATGATTGATTATTCCGGAATGAACACCACGAATCTGAAGCACGCACGACATTTTCTTTGACACCCAGGCAGCCGCTACGCAGCGTCGCCCCTCCACGGATTTGATTCCGTACCAGGAGAGGCTCGCAATGAACACACTACGCGCTGTGACTGTGCAGTTCGCTGTTCTGCTTGGCGTCGCGCTTACAACGAGCGCGAGTGCGCAGACGCTGGTATGGGAAGACAACTTCAACGGGCCTTCCATCGACGGCACCAAATGGACCTACGACGTCGGCAACGGATGCCAGATCGGCTTGTGCGGCTGGGGCAACGGCGAGATGCAGTACTACACCAGCCGCACCGAGAATGCGCGGATCGAAAACGGCAGGTTGGTGGTCGAAGCACGCCGCGAAGCCTTCGGCGGCATGCCGTTCACTTCAGCACGGCTCAAGACCGAGGGCCGCATGCACTTCACGTACGGCACGCTGGAGGCGCGCATCAAAACGCCGGTGGTGGGCAACGGTTTGTGGCCGGCGTACTGGATGCTCGGCACCATCGGCGTGTGGCCGGGTCGCGGCGAAATCGACCTCATGGAAGCCGGCATGGCCGCCGCGATCGCCAATGGCACCGCGAACCGTCGCATCGGCGCGGCGGTGCACTGGGACTACAACGGGTCGCAGGCCGATTACGACACCAGCTACACCAACCCGGTGAATCTGCATGACGATTTTCATGTGTACCGATTGACCTGGGACCCGCAATTCATCCGCGTCTCGATCGACGGGCAGCAATACTTCGAATTTGCGATTCCCAATATCGAAGGCGCTTCCTTGCATGAATTCCATCAGCAGCAGTATCTGTTGCTCAACCTGGCGGTGGGCGGCACCTTCACTGGTGTGACCTCGCCTGCTGCGGTGACGGCCCCGCTCCCTGGCAAAATGGAGGTCGATTACATCCGCCTGTATCAGAACCCAGGGTCGCAGTTGTACGTGGGCACGCAACATGCCGTGCCCGCGGGCCGGTTCGGGGTGTTTACCGAACAGACCGATACCAGTGCACGGCTGACCTTCGGCCAGGATGCCGAGTTGTATCTGTGGAACAATCTCACCCCGATTGCGCAGGCGCCTTTCGAGGGCGGCAGTGTCATGGCCTACCGCGCCAACGCCGGGGCATGGTTTGGATTGGGCATCCAGAGCGACTACCGCAATCTCGCTGCATATGCCGGCGGTGCATTGAAACTGCACGTCAAGACCACCACGCCGTCGACATTCAAGATCGGCATCAACACCAGCTTCGGCGATAGCTGGGTGGATTTTGTCGCTGGCGGCAACCAGTACGGACTGGTGCGCGATGGCGCCTGGCACGAGGTGAGCATCCCGTTCAGCGCCTTCTACGATCTGGATCTGCAGGCGGTCAAACAGCCCTTCACGCTGGTGGCCGATCCACCGGCTGCACCGGTGGAGATCGCCATCGACAAGGTGTACTACCAGAGCCGTTGAGGCCGCACGCCCAGCCAACGTCTACGCGTTGGCTGGGGTGGCCTTGAGCATGTCGATGAGTTGACGCAGGCGGTACGGTTTGGGCAGGAAATCGACCTGCGCCGGCAACGGCGGCAACTGCGCCTTGGCAAACCCCGAGGCCAGAATCACGCGCGCCTGCGGCAGCAGTTGCGCCACCTGCTCGCTCAGTTCGATGCCCGACATGCCGTTGGGCATGCGGATATCGCTGAACACCACGTCGTACGGGCCACTGTCGCGCACCATGCGCAACGCGCTGTGACCATCATCGGCGGTGTCGACGCTGATGCCGGCATCGCGCAGCGCTTCGCCGATCAATTCGCGCAGTTCTTCTTGGTCTTCCACCATCAGCAGGCGAAGGGATTCAGTCATGCTCGGCCTCCTCGACGGCCGGGAGAAACACGGTGACGGTAGTGCCGCGTCCAGGTGCGGTCTCAAGCTCGACGAAGCCACCGGACTGGGATGCGAAGCCATAGACCTGGCTCAAGCCCAGGCCGGAGCCCTTGCCGACATCCTTGGTGGTGAAAAATGGCTCGCTGGCGCGTTGTGCAACGTGCGCGGACATGCCCGGACCGTCGTCGCGTACGGCAAGGGCGACGTATGGGCGACGGACGCCTTGTGGGCTTGACGGTTCGGATCGCTGCGCAGCAGAAGTGAGCAACGCGATGCTGCCGCCAGAGGGCATCGCATCGCAACTATTGAAGACCAGATTGAGCAACGCCGCCTCCAGCTGACCGGGGTCTACGCGCACATGCGGCAGTGCGTCGGCAAACTGCAACGACAAGCTCACACCCGGCGGACAGGCACGCCGCAACAGTTCCAACGAACGCGTCACGATGTCATTGACCGGGTGGCGCTCAGGGTTCAGTTGTTGACCGCGCGCGAACGCGAGCAGTTGCCGCGTCAGCAAGGTGCCGCGATCCACCGCAGTTTGCGCCACTTCGATCAACATGCGGGTGCGCGCGTCCTCGCCTGCGCGCAGCGCAATCAGATCCAGACTGGTCACCATCACCGTGAGCAGGTTGTTGAAATCGTGGGCCATGCCCAGCGTCAACCGACCCAAGGCTTCGACCTTCTGCGATTGCAGCAACGCCTGCTGCGCCTGTTGCAGCAAATGCTGCGCCTCACGGCGCTCGGTCAGATCGCGAGTGACTTTTGCAAACCCCACCAGCACGCCGAATTCCAGCACCGGTTCGATCACCACGCTGGCCCAGAACCGGCTGCCGTCCTTGCGCAAGCGCCAACCTTCGGCAGCGAAGCGCCCTTCCCGCTTGGCGATTTCCAGATTGCGGCTGGGTTCGTCGCGTTGCGCATCCTCGGGCAGGTAGAACCGCGAGAAATGCGTGCCTAATATCTCGCTTGCGCTGTAGCCCTTGATGCGCTCGCCGCCGGGGTTCCAGCTGCGAATATGCCCACCGATATCGAGCATGTAGATCGCATGATCGGACACGCTCTGCACCAACAGTTGACACTGCCGGCTGTCGTAAGAAAGCGGCCCTGCGCTGTCGACGGCCGTTTCCGCATCCATCGCGCGATGATTCCCCCAGAAAAGCGCGGGACCATATTGATAGCTGCGTGAAGGCTGCGTGCAAGCCAACGCGGCAGCAAAAAGCGTCAAATTTCCGGCGATTTGTGCGTGAAAGTTATCGGCTACCATGACTGCCCTTCCAGTTCGGTCCACGCACCTTATGCAAACCATCTCGACCACACGCGACCGCTGGATTTGGGTCATCGCGGGGGCCTTGATGGCGGGAACGCTGGGCATGGAACTGGTGACTCCGCTGGGTTATGCGGTGTGGCTGACCTACTTCGTAGCAGTAGGCGTGACGGTGTTTCAGAACCGCCCGCAGGTGCCGCTCATCGTGGGCGTGCTGTCGTGTATCTTGCTGGCGATTGGTTTTCAGCTTGCGCCACCGAGCACGAATTCGAGTTTTTCCTCGGTCAATCGCAGCATTGGCGGCGTGTCGTTCCTGGCGATGGCGTTGGTGGTGATGCAGGCGATCCGCGCACGCCGGCAGGCCGAATTCGCACTGTGGCTGCAGCAGGCAGAAAACACGGTCGAGGCCAGTTTGCGCGGCGATCAGGCGCCGCAGGAGCTGGCCGACGCCGCGGTGCGCGCACTGTGTCAGACGCTGGATGCGCAGGTCGGTGCGCTCTATCGCATCGAGGGCGACCGTCTGCGACTCACCGGTGGTGCGGCGTTGCCGCCCGATCTGCCGCAGACGCTGCCAACCGCTGCCGGCCAGCTCGGCGAGGTGCTGCAACGTGGCACAGTGCGTCGCATCCGCGGCATGGACGCCGGTCATCTGCAGATTGCCTCCGGGCTGGGCCAGAGCAGCTGCCAGGAGTTGCTGCTGGCGCCGATCACCGCCGACGACCGGGTGATCGGCATCATCGAGCTCGGGCGCGTGACCGACCCACGCACCGCCGGCTCGCGCGAAGAAGAACTGTTGGCACGCTGCGGCGAGAACATCGGCCTGGCACTGCGCACCGCATTGCTGCGCGCGCAGCTGGTGGCCCTGCTGGAAGAAACCCAGCGACAGAGCGAGGAACTGCAGACCCAGCAGGAAGAGCTGCGCGTGGCCAACGAGGAACTCGAAGAACAGAGCCGTAGCCTGCAGCAGTCGCAAAGCGACCTGGAAGTGCAGCAGGCAGAACTAGAACAGACCAACGTGCAGCTGGAAGAGCGCACCCAGGCACTGGAAGCGCAGAAGCAGGCCTTGTTGATCGCGCAGAATCAGCTGGTGCGCAATAGCAACGAGTTGTCCACTGCCTCGCGCTACAAGTCGGAATTCCTGGCCAACATGTCGCACGAGTTGCGCACGCCGCTCAACAGCGCCTTGATCCTGGCCAAGCTGCTGGCCGACAACAAGGACGGCACGCTCAGCGCCGAGCAGGTGAAGTATGCGCAGGCGATCCTGTCGTCCAACAACGACCTGCTGGCGCTGATCAACGACATCCTGGACCTGTCCAAGATCGAAGCCGGGCACGTGGAGTTGGCCGACGAAACGGTCGTCACCGGTTCGGTGCTGCAACGCCTGCGCGACACCTTCGAACCGCTGGCGCGACAGAAGGGCCTGGCATTGGAGATCACGGCAGCTGCCGGTGCGCCGGCACAGTTGGTCGTCGACAACCAGCGCCTGCAGCAGATCCTCAAGAACCTGTTGGCCAACGCCATCAAGTTCACCGAACACGGCAAGGTCGGCCTGCTGGTCCAGGCATCTGCGCCGGGCCGCGTGCGCTTCGCGGTGACCGATACCGGCATCGGCATCGCGCGCGAACAGAGCGAGGTGATCTTCGAAGCGTTCCGTCAGGCCGATGGCAGCACGCGCCGCCGCTATGGCGGTACCGGGCTGGGTTTGTCGATTTCGCGCGACCTGGCGCAACGCATGGGCGGCAGCATCAGTGTGGACAGCGAGCCGGGGCGCGGCAGCTGCTTTACGCTGGAATTGCCGACCGATGGCGCACCTGCGGAGGTGATCGGCCCTGCCGATGCAGCTGCGAACGTCGCCGCGGTCGCAGCCCCGGCGTCTGGAGCCCACGTGCAACAACGCACTGGCAGCACGCTAGGTGCGCAATCCGGCGCACCTGCTCTTGCGGCGGCCCACATGGCGCCAGTGCCGATCGCATCGCCCAATGCCGCACCGATCCAGCGGGCCGACGACGATCGCGACCAACGCAGCCGCCCAGGCCGGCTGATCCTGGCGGTGGAAGACGACACCCGCTTTGCGCAAGCGCTGGTGGAACTGGCCCACGAACTGGATTTCGATTGCGTGGTGGCCCCCAACGCAGAAGAAGCCCTGCGCCTGGCCGCCGAACTGCGCCCCAGCGGCATCCTGCTCGACATCGGCTTGCCGGATGCGTCCAGTCTGAGCGTGCTCGAACGCCTCAAGCGCGATCCGGCCACACGCCATGTGCCTGTCCACGTGGTGTCCGCGTTGGAACGCAGCCAGATTGCGCTGGAGCTTGGTGCGGTTGGCTACCTGATCAAGCCTGCAACACGCGAACTGCTGGCCGGTGCGATCCGCCAGCTGGAAGAAACCAACGCACGCGCAGTGCGTCGTTTGTTGATCGTCGAAGACGACAGCGCCTTGCGCGCGAATCTGCAATTGCTGCTGGCGCGCGACCAGCTGGACATCGTGGCGGTCGGCAGCATTGCCGAGGCGATGGACCAGCTGGCAAGTTCCACCTTCGATTGCATGGTCACCGATCTGGCCTTGCCCGACGGCAGCGGCTACGACCTGCTCGAACGCATGGCCGGCAACGATGCGGTCGCCTTCCCTCCCGTGATCGTCTACACCGGGCGCGCACTGACCCGCGACGAAGAGCAAGGCCTGCGCCGGTATTCCAAGAGCATCATCATCAAGGGCGTGCGCTCGCCGGAGCGTCTGCTCGATGAGGTAACGCTGTTCCTGCACAGCGTGGAAGCCTCGTTGCCCAGCGATCAGCAGCGCCTGCTGCGCGAAGCACGCCGCCGCGACGCGGTGCTGGACGGCGCCACCGTGCTGCTGGCCGAAGACGATGTGCGCAACATCTTTGCGCTGTCCAGCGTGCTCGAACCGCTGGGCGTCACGCTGCAGATCGCACGCAATGGCCGCGAGGCGCTGGAGCACCTGGCCAAGCACGAGGTGGACCTGGTCCTGATGGACATCATGATGCCGGAGATGGATGGCATCACCGCGATGCGGCAGATCCGTGCCAATCGTCAATGGCAGGATCTGCCCATCATCGCGCTGACCGCCAAGGCCATGGCCGACGACCGCGAACGTTGCCTGGAAGCCGGCGCCAACGACTACATCGCCAAGCCCATCGACGTGGACAAGCTGGTCTCGCTCTGCCGCGTATGGTGCTCGCGGCAATGAACCCGGTAGAGCTGTTCGACCTGGAACTGCGCGTGCTGCTGGAAGCGGTGTTCCAGCGCTATCACTACGACTTCCGCGACTATGCGGTGTCCTCGTTGCGACGGCGCATGCGCCACGCAATGGCGCGTTTCGACTGCGCGCGCGTGGCCGATCTGCAGCACCGTCTGCTGCACGAGCCGGACACCTTTGCGCAGGCGATGCAGTTCTTCACCGTGCAGGTCTCGGAGATGTTCCGCGACCCGGCATATTTCCGCGTCCTGCGCGAGCATGCGGTACCGGTGTTGCGCACCTATCCCTCGATCAAGCTCTGGGTGGCAGGCTGCAGTACCGGCGAAGAAGTCTGGTCCCTGGCCATCCTGCTGCACGAAGAAGGCCTGTTGGAAAAGGCGGTGATCTACGCCACCGACATCAACCCCGAAGCGCTGAGCATGGCCGAAGCCGGCGCCTATGGCATCGATCGTATCGCGCAGTTCAGCCGTAACTATCTGGACGCCGGTGGCCGCACCTCGCTGTCGGACTACTACACCACCGCTTACGACGGTGCGGTGTTCGACCGGCGCCTGAAACGCAATATCGTTTTCGCCGACCACAGCCTGGCGACCGACACGGTGTTTTCCGAAGTCCACCTGGTGTCCTGCCGCAACGTGCTGATCTATTTCAACCGCAGCTTGCAGGATCGTGCGGTGGGGTTGTTCTACGACGCATTGGTGCATCGCGGCTTTCTCGGGTTGGGCAGCAAGGAGTCGCTGCAGTTCGGCGCGCACGCGCAGGCGTTCGAAGCCTGTGCGCGCGAGCAGCGGCTGTATCGGAAAGCCGCATGAGCTGCGCGTCTGCAGCCCAGCGTTTCGATGCGATCGTGATCGGTGCATCCGCCGGTGGCGTGATGGCCCTGCAGGCGTTGTTGTCCGGGCTGCCGGCAGACTTGCCGATGCCGGTGTTGGTCGTGCTGCATCTGCCGCGCGACCGCCCCAGCCACATCGCCGAGCTGATGGACGCGCGCTGCGCGCTGCCGGTGCGCGAGGCCGAAGACAAGCAGCCGCTGTTGCCCGGCACCGTCACCATCGCCCCGCCCGACTACCACCTGCTGGTGGAAGACCGCGACAGCCTGGCGTTGTCGATGGATGCCCCGGTGTTGTTTTCGCGCCCGGCGATCGACCTGCTGTTCGAATCGGCTGCCGATGTCTTCGGCGAACGCCTGCTGGCAATCCTGCTCACCGGTGCCAGCAGCGACGGCAGCGCCGGTGTGGCCGCGGTGCGTGCGATGGGCGGCATTGCCTGGATCCAGCGCCCCGATGACGCCGCCGCGTCGCTGATGCCCGCCTCCGCTCTCGCCCACGCCGGCGCCGATGCGGTGCTGACCTTGCAAGCCATCTGCACCCGACTGGAAGCTTTTCACGCATGAACCTTACCGCGACCGGCCTGGCTGCAAGCAGCGACGACACCGAATCGACCAAGATCCTGATCGTGGACGATGTGCCGCAGAATCTGGTGGCCATGGAAGCGCTGCTGCAACGCGACGGCATCCGCGTGCTGTGCGCCGCCTCCGGTGCGCAGGCGCTGGAACTACTGCTCGAACACGACGTGGCATTGGCGCTGCTGGACGTGCACATGCCGGAGATGGACGGGTTTTCGCTGGCGGAATTGATGCGCGGTTCGCAGCGCACCCGGCATGTGCCGATCATTTTCCTGACCGCATCGCCGAACGATCCGATGCGCGCCTTCCAGGGTTACGAAACCGGCGCCGTGGATTTTCTGCACAAGCCGATCGAGCCGCACATCATCCTGAGCAAGGTCAACGTATTCATCGAGTTGTATCAGCAGCGGCGGCTGCTCAAGGCGAGAAATGCTTCGCTCGAACGCGCGCTCAAGCTCAACGAGACCATGATGGCCGTGCTCACCCACGACCTGCGCACACCGCTGTCGGTGATCCTGCTGTGCGCCGACAAACTCGGCCTGGATGTCGATGCCGACAGTTCGGCTGCGCGCACGCTGGAACACCTGGAAAACAGCGCGCACCGCATGTCGCGCATGGTCGAGCAATTACTGGATTTTTCGCGCCTGCGCACCGATGGTTTGCCGATGCAGTTCGGCCCATGCAACCTGGGCGAGGTGGTGCACAGCGTGGTGGGCGAAGTGGCGCAGGCCAATCCGCACACCACGATCGACCTGCGCACCGAGGGCGACCTGGATGGCGATGGCGACGGCGACCGGTTGGCGCAGGTCGTGTCCAATCTGGTCGGCAACGCGGTCCTGCATGGCGGACGCCATCCGGTGCAGGTGCATCTGGATGGCCGCGAACACGACACCCTGCGCCTGTCGGTGCGCAACGCCGGCAGCATTCCCGACAGCCTGATGCCGCGTCTGTTCGAACCGTTCAAGGCCAGCTTCCATGCAAGCCAGGGGCTGGGACTTGGCCTGTTCATCGCCGACCAGTTCGTCAAGGCACACGGCGGTACGCTGCAGGCGCGCAACGAGGACGGCGACGTGGTGTTCGAGGCAAGATTACGCCGCCACAACCTGGCAGCCTGACCGCCGCACTGTGGCGGCGACCGCGTTGCCGTTGCTCGCGCAGCTTTGCGACCAGCGCATCTTGGCCGATGCACTGCCGCGGCCTCCAGCAAAAGTGCTTGCAGGGCGCTGCCGTCGATCGAGGCACGACAGATCCGCGGCCGCCGCGCCAGCGAGCCCGACAGGCAGGACCTCGGCAGTGCGCCTGACAGCCCAGGCGACAGCCAGCTCAAGCAGTGCCGTTGCACCCCATGCACAGTATGCTCGTGCGGCCAGCGCGCTGGATGCACGCTCCTGCCCCACTGCTCTCCAGTTGTTGGTCGCACCAAATATCCCTTCTTGGTCATCCTCACGTGCACGCCGTGCAGCCCATCTGCGGAGGTGGTTATGTCGTATATCGATGGTTTCGTGCTTGCCGTCCCCACGGCCAACAAAGAAGCCTTTATCGCGCATGCCCGCATGGGCGATGCGGTCATCATGGAGTACGGTGCCCTGCGGGTGGTGGAGTGTTGGGGTGACGATGTCCAAGCGGGGCAATGGACCGACTTCTATCGCGCAGTGGATGCCACCGCCGAAGAGACCGTGGTGTTTTCCTGGATCGAATGGCCGGACAAGGCCACCCGGGATGAAGGCATGCGCAAGATGATGGAAGACCCACGCATGGACCCGTCGGTCAATCCGATGCCGTTCGATGGCAAGCGCATGGTCTACGGTGGCTTCGTACCGATCGTGGCGCTGGGTCAATCGGCTTGAGCGATGCAGCGCGCGATGGCCCCGCGGGACGTTGATCAGGCATGCGCAGGCTGGTACTGCCGCTGCGTTCGGCACGGAATCGTTTGTGGTGATCGCTACACTGGCGGCATGCAGCATGCGCCGCCAGCGATGGCCGGAGATAGCGCAGGCAGCGCCGCCGACTGGAGACCCACATGACCGACGCACCGCTACTGATCGCCTGTCCGAGCTGCGCTGCGATGAACCGTATTGCGCCCACGCGCCTGCGCGATGCACCCAACTGCGGCAGCTGCCACAAGCCGCTGTTCCCGGGGACGCCGGTGGCCTTGTCGGCTGCAGATTTCGACAAGCATGCGGTGCGCAGCGCATTGCCGTTGGTGGTGGATTTCTGGGCGCCCTGGTGCGGGCCATGCCTGAGCATGGCGCCGCAATTTGCCGCAGCCGCCGCAGCATTGGAACCGCAGGTGCGCCTGGCCAAGGTGGATACCGACCTGCATCCGGCGCTGGGCACGCGCTTTGGCATCCGCAGCATTCCCACCTTGCTGGTCATCCAGGGTGGCCAGGAACTGGGCCGTCATTCCGGCGCGGTGAGCAGCACGCAAATCGTCACCTGGGTGCGCTCTGTCCTGAGCAAGCGGTGACGCAACACGAAGGTCAGCTGCGCATGCACGCAGCTGGCCTGCCCACCTGCAGGAAACATCACTGCGGCGCAGACGCCGCAGTGACTGCAATCAGGCGATCAACCCGTCACTGCCAGTTGACGTTGACCGACACCCCGACGACACGCGGCTCGTTGTAGACCGCGGCCATGTAGTTTTCGATCACGCCCTTGAGGTTCTTTTCGTTGGTGATGTTGCGCGCGAACGCCGCCACTTCCCACGCACCGTAGCCACCGGTGTAGCCCAGCTTGAGGCCACCTTCGAAATTGCCGTCGGAGCGGAATTCGGTGGAGTCGTACAGCACGAAGCTGGTCTGGCCCTGCTTGTTCCAGTCGGTGGACACGAAGAACGCGCCGTCGTTGCCGACCGGGATGTCGTAGCGCGCGGCCAGGTTGAGGTTGTACTTGGGCGCGTTGGGCAGCGGGTTGCCGTCGATCTGGGCGAAGGTGTTGGCACCTACGCGAATGGTCGGGTCGTTGACCGTGCACACCACCACGCCATTGAGCGCGCAGACCTGGGCGTAGACGCGCTCGTCGTGGATTTCGCTATGCAACAGGCTCAGGCCGGCGGTGATCGACAGGTTGGAGATCGGGCGCCAGTCCAGATCCGCTTCCATGCCGTAGGCCTTGGCCTTGTCGGCATTGAACAGCACGCCATTGCCGTCCGAGTCGTTGCCGTTGAGCTGGATATCGTCGACCGTGTAGGTGAAGCCGCTGACATTCAGGCGCAGACGGTTCTCGAACAGGCTGCTCTTGATGCCGGCTTCCCAGGACAGGATGGTTTCCGAATCGGCAGTGGTGAAATCGGAATTGAACACTGCGCTGCGGCCCTGGATGGTGGGGCCGCGGAAGCCGCGCGCAACGCGTGCATACACACTCAGCTGCGGATCGATCTCATACATCGCGCTCAGATCCCAGCTGGGCTGGGTATCGGACATGCGCACATCGCGCCGGCCGCGGTAGGTCACCACACCGGCCGCGGTATCGGCGGTCTTGAGCAGGCGGGTTTGCTTGGTGTCCTTGGTCTGGCGGATGCCGGCAGTCAGCGTCAGCGCGTCGGTCGCCTTGTAGCTGAGCTGACCGAAGCCGGCCCACGAGGTATTGGTATTGCGCAGGCGCACCCAGTTGTTCGGGTTGCGCGCGGCGGTCTGCAGGAAATAGGCACGCTGATAGAAATCGGTGATGTCGCGGCCGTCGAAATAGAACGCGCCCACCTGCCACTGCAGGGCGTCGTCGCCTTCGCTGGCCAGGCGCAATTCCTGCGTGTACTGGTCCAGGTCGCGGATCTGCCCCATCGACTGGCCAAAGCCGTTCGGCACGCCATTGACCGGGTAATTGGCGGCAGCACCGCCATCGGTGTCGCCACGGCTGTAGCCGGAAGTGGTTTCGTAGGCGGTGATGGAGGTCAGCGACACGCCACCGAAGTCGTAAATCGCCTTGAGCGAGCCGCCATCGGTTTGATACGCCTGCGGGTTGTCGTGCCCTTCGTCGTAGGCCACGCGGTCGCGCGGCACGTCCACCTTGTCGCTGCCACGCGTGATCGCGTTGCGCAGGAACAAGGTGGACGTGCCGTCGTAATCGCGCGTGTGCACCGAGCCCAGCAGCGAGAACGCATCGTTGGGCTTGAGCGAGACCTGCAAGCGCGCATTGCGGTCGTTGTAACCGCCCATCGCGTCCTTGCGCGGCGTGCGCGTGCCGTCGGCGCTGCTACCGGCAAAGGTGTTGTCCACCCAATCGTCGCGGTGCTGGTACAACGCGGACACACGGAACGACAGCACATCGTTGATGGGGCCACCGAAGCCGCCATCCAGCGAGAGAGTGTTGTAGCTGCCGTAGCTGGCGTTGACGCGACCGGTGTAGGTGTCGCTGGGCTTGACCGTATCGAACTTGACGATGCCGGCGGTGGTGTTGCGCCCGAACAGCGTGCCTTGCGGGCCGCGCAGCACTTCGACCTGGTCCACGTCATAGACCGGATTGGATTTGAGCACGACATGCTCCAGCACCACATCGTCCTGGATGATGGACACCGGCTGCGAGGCACCCAGGTAGAAATCGATATTGCCCAGGCCACGGATATAGAAGCGCGGGAAGATGCGCCCGGTGGTGGTTTCGGCGTAGAAGCCCGGTACGCGGCCGGAAAGCGCCAGCAGCGTGTCGTCGCCACCGGCGGTGTAGTCGCGCATCGCTGCGCCCTGCACCACGCCGACCGAGACCGGCACGTCCTGCAGGTTCTGCTCGCGGTGCTCGGCAGTGACGGTGACCGTGTCCAGCGCGGTGGGGCTGGC
Organism: Xanthomonas citri pv. citri; assembly: GCF_000961215.1. Taxonomy (NCBI): domain Bacteria; kingdom Pseudomonadati; phylum Pseudomonadota; class Gammaproteobacteria; order Lysobacterales; family Lysobacteraceae; genus Xanthomonas; species Xanthomonas citri. The sequence continues at coordinate 1,460,627 of NZ_CP008998.1, read as the reverse complement.
TTCGCCCTGGGCCGCCGGCGCTTGCTGCGCAGACGCGGTTGCCGCCAACGAGGCTAGCAACAGGCACGCGCAGGCACGCGCGAGCGGCGTGCGCTGCAAGGCGGTGCGGCGGCGCGCAGCGACCTGTGCAATAGCGGACACCGGCAACGAAAAGACAGGCGAGTACAACGGCATGCGGACTGATCCTAGAAGTGATACGAGGTGATGACACAGCGTCGAAGCCATTTGGCATGGCATGCCTGCTGGCGGCGCCGCGTGGCGCCGCGTGGCGCCGCGCGCACGATATGTCAGCAATGTTGCAGCGAAGTGGCAGCGCCCGATCACCGCACGCCGCCACGCGCGTGCAGGCATGCCATCACGCAGCGCTGGCATCGCAAAACGTCATGCCACGCCGCCCTGCGTGCTGTCATGCTGGTGTCGTACTGGCGTTGCGCCAGGGCATGGCACACGGGGATCTCTTGAAACGACTCGCATGGATGGCCGGCCTGCTGGCCGCATTGATCTGTCAGCTGGCACAAGCCGGCACCGCGTTGATCACGCAGATCGATTACCAAGGCGACGATGGTGGCCCCGTGCCAACTGCCGCGCAATACCGCAATCCGGTCGTGGCCGGCTTTCATCCGGACCCGTCGGCGGTGCGCGTCGGCGACGATTTTTATCTGGTGAATTCCAGTTTCGGCTACTTCCCCGGCCTGCCGGTCTTCAAGAGCAGCGACCTGGTGCACTGGAACCAGATCGGCAACGCGATCGACCGTCCAACCCAGATCAACTACGGCAACGACGAACTGACCCGCGGCCTGTTTGCCGCCAGCATCAGCCACCACGCTGGCACCTTCTATATCGCCAACACCTGTTTTTACTGCGATGGCGGCAATTTCCTGATCACCGCCACCGATCCTGCCGGGCCATGGTCCGATCCGATCTGGCTGGACGCCAAGGGCATCGACCCCTCGCTGTTTTTCGATGACGATGGCAGCGCCTGGCTGGTCAACAACGACGTGCCGGCCGGCAAGATGCGCTACGACGGGCACCGCGCCATCTGGCTGCAGCAGCTGGATCTGGCCAGCATGAGGTTGGTCGGCACCCGTCAGGTGATCGTGGATTCCGGCTTCAAGCCGGCGACCAATCCCGAACACATCGAAGGCCCGCATCTGTTCCGCCGCGATGGCTACTACTACCTTACCGCGGCCGAAGGCGGCACCGGCGAGCAGCATGCGCAGATGATCTACCGCAGCCGCCAGATCGCCGGGCCATACGAGACCTGGAGCGGCAATCCGGTGCTCACCCAACGCGACCTGGACCCGTCTCGCACTGCGCCGATCACCTCGGCCGGGCATGCGCAGTTCATCGAACTCAAGGACGGCACATGGTGGGCGGTGTTCCTCGCGACGCGCCCTTACCGCGGCAATCACTACAACCTGGGCCGGGAAACCTTCCTGTTGCCGGTGCAATGGCGCGATGGCTGGCCGGTGGTGCTGCCGCATGGCGCCGCGGTCCCTGCAGTGACCGCGCGCCCACCTTTGCCGGCGGGCGTGCAGACCCTGCCGACCACCGGGCCGATGCAGTGGAGCGAACGCTTCCAGGATGCGCGCGTGCCGATGCAATGGATGACCATCCACCCACCCGCGAGACCGTGGTATCAGCCCGGCGCGCAAGGTTTGCGCGTGACCCCGGCAAAGGTTGCGCTAGGCGATCTCGGCCGTGGTCCGCCGGCCTATCTGGGTCATCGCCTGCAGCACCATCACGCCACCTTGGTCGCCACCTTGGTCGCCAGCGTGGATGGCAGCGCGCTGGCGCCAGGCGAACAGGCCGGTCTGGCGATCGTGGCCAAGGAGAGCAACTTCCTGGCAGCGATGCTGGTGCGCGAGGACAGCGGCGCTGCGGTGGTGCTGTATCGCCGCGCCGGATCGCAACAGCCCGGCACCGGCACCGAACTGGCACGCGCCCCCCTGCCCGATGCCACGCAACCGGTGAGACTGCGCTTTGCGCTGGATGCCGCCCGCGTGCACGTGGATTACGCCGTCGGCCAGGGGCAGTGGCAGACGCTGCTCGAACAGGGCGATGCAAGTGTGCTCAGCACCGAGTCGGCCGGCGGTTTTCTTGGCGCCACATTCGGGCCGTACGCGTATGCGCGCTGAGCGGCGTGCAGGAACGGGGCTGCACGCGTGGTGCATGCAGGGTCCCAACGCCGGCCGCGCCCGCGCCGCAGCTACGCATGCATTTCAGCAGCCGCTTAACGCCCTACGCCCGCGCCAGGACGCTGCTGTCGAGCATCTGCCCCACCGTGTTGAGCAGATCGTTGAGGCTGAAAGGCTTGGGCAGCAAGGCCATGCCTTCTGCGAGAAATTCTTGCCGCGTGGCCGCGTTTTCGGCGTAGCCGGTAATGAACAGGACCGGCAGACCCGGGCGTAGCATGCGCGCCACATCGGCCATGTCGCGCCCGTTCATGCCGGGCAGGCCGACATCGGAGACCACCAGGTCGATATGCACCTCGGTGCGCAATTGTTCCAGCGCGCCGTTGGCATCCTCGGCTTCGATGACCTGGTAGCCGGCATCGCTGAGCACTTCACTCACCATCATGCGCACCACGTCGGTGTCGTCTACCAGCAAGATGCGCTCGTTGCGCGTGCGTGGCACGCTGGGCGCCGGTGGCGGCAACAGCTCGTTGGCCGAGAGCCCACGCGGCAGCAACAACGCCACCGTGGTGCCACGGCCCACGGTGCTGGTGATGCGCGCGGTGCCGCCGGATTGACGTGCGAACCCGTAGGTCATCGACAGACCCAGGCCGGTGCCTTCGCCGATGGGTTTGGTGGTGAAAAACGGTTCGAACACCTGGTCGAGAATGGCCGGCTCGATCCCACTCCCGTTGTCGATCACCTTCACCGCGACATAGTCGCCGTCGTCCAGTTCCGGATCGTTGTGCGCAGTGTAGGCCGCGCTCTGGATGCGGATGGTGCCCTGCCCTTTCAATGCGTCGCGCGCATTGATGACCAGGTTGAGCACCACGTTTTCGAGCTGGTTGGCATCGGCTATGGCCACCAGCGGCGTGGATGCAAGCTCCAGCTCCAGCGCGATGTTTTCGCCGATCGAGCGCTGCAGCATGTCTTCCAGCGAACGCACGCGGATGTTGACGTCGAACGGTTGCGCGTCCAGCGATTGCTTGCGTGCGAACGCCAGCATGCGCTGGGTCAGCGCGGCGGCGCGGTGCGCAGAGCCGGTGGCGATCTCGGCCAGGCGCGGCACCCGTTCGATGCGGTTGGATTCCACTGCGAGCTGGATCATGTCCAGCCCGGAGATGATGCTGGTCAGCAGGTTGTTGAAGTCGTGCGCGATGCCACCGGTGAGCTTGCCCAGCGCTTCCATCTTTTGCGCCTGCAGCAGCTGGATTTCGGTGTGCTGGCGCTGCGCGATCTGATGCGCGAGCTCGCTGGTGGCGGTATCCAGTTCCTGGCGCTGCTCGCGCTCGCGCAGGCGCTGCTCGGTGACGTCTTCCACCAGCAACAGCCCCAGATCCGGCTCGCGGTAGGGCGACACCCGCCATTCGGTTTCGCAGAGCTTGCCATCGCGCAGCAGCGACAAGGTGCCGCTCCAGCGCTCGCGCTGCGCCAACGCAGTGGTCAGGGCATGCACAGCGGCGGCCTGATCCAACCCGGCGGCGTGGATCGCGGCGCCGGGCGTGGCGCTCCCGATCAAACGCTGGAACGCGGCATTGGCCTCGTGCATGTGCAGGTTGGCATCCACCACCGCAATCGGCGCGCTGATGTGTTCGAAGATTTCGCGGAAACGCGCCTCGCTGATCCGCAGCGCCTCCTCGGCGCGGCGTGCGCGCAGTAGGGTGCGCAACGTGGCCAGCAATACGTTGGGGTCGACCGGATGGATCAGGTAGGCGTCGGCGCCGGCATCCAGCCCGGTGATCATGTCGCCGGTGGCGATCGAGGCCGCCGAGACATGCACCACCGGGAGCAATGCGGTGCGCGGCTCGGCACGCAGCGTCCGCACGATGTCGAAGCCACTCATGTCCGGCAGGTTGACGTCCAGCAACACCGCAGAAAACGTCTGCGTGGCCAGTTTCGCAAGCCCCTCGGTCCCGGTGCCGGCTTCTTCGATCACGAACTGATGGTGTTCGAGCACGCGCCGCACCGAATAACGCGTCACCGCGTTGTCGTCGACGACCAGAATGTGGTGCTTACTGCCCACGTGTCTCCTCCGCTGCCAGGGTCACCGGCAGCACCACGTAAAATTCAGAACCCTGCCCGACCACGCTGTTGGTCCCCACCCGGCCGCCCAGCAATTCGGCGAACCGTTTGCAGATCGACAACCCCAGGCCGGTGCCGGTCAGGCGTTTTTGCAGCGGCGAGTCCACCTGTACGAAATCTTCGAACAAGGCCTCGTGAAGCTCGGCCGGAATGCCGATGCCAGTGTCCTGCACGCCAAAGCGTACATGGCTGTCGCCTTCCAGCTGCGCAAACACGCGCACCTGTCCCTGCGGGGTGAACTTGAGCGCATTGGATATGAAATTGCGCAGGATCTGCGCCAGCTTCTTGTCGTCGGTGTAGAGCATCGGCAGTACCGGCGGATCCTCGAAGATCAGCGTGGTACTGCCCATATCGGTGAGCGGCCGGAACATGCCGCGCAGCGCCGCGAACAGGTCCATCAGGTCGAACCAGCCCGGCGAGATGGTGATGCGCCCGGCCTCGATCTTGGCCAGGTCCAGCAGGTCGTCCACCATCTCGGTGAGCTCACGCGCCGAACCGCTGACAAAGCGCACCTGCTTGAGCTGCTCGGCGTTGAGCGGCCCGTCCATGCCGTCCTCCAGCAGCCGGGTGATGCTCAGGATCGAGCCTAGCGGGGTACGGAACTCGTGGCTCATGTACGACAGAAAGCGGCTCTTGAGTTCGGACACGTCGCGCAGCTGTTCGGCCTGCTGGTCGAGCTCGGCATACAAGGCCAGCACGCCTTGGTTGGTTTCTTCCAGCTCTTCGCGCAAGGCCTGGTTCTGCTGGCGCAGGCTTTCAAGTTCAGCCATCTCGGCTGCCGGCAGATCGGTGGTTGAATTCATTGCATGCCTCCCAAGCGCATGACGAACACGCAGCAATCGTCGCGGCCGCGCGCGTAATCGCGTGCCAGCACTGCGGCAATGATGCGTGGATGGCGCGACAGCAGGCCCGGGTGATCGCGCAGGGTCCAGCGCGATTGCAGGCCGTCGCTGTGCATGACCAGCAACTTGCCGGCCGCGTGTGGAAAGTCGAACGGTTGCGCCTTGCGGAACTGAACCCCGACGATGCCAGGGTGCGAGGGCATGCCGCGCACCCCATCGCCATCGCACAGCGAGGCGACGATATTGCCCACCCCGGCAAAGCGCACCTGGCCGCTGCCGGCATCGAACTGCATGACCGCCGCCGCGCCACCGCGCGTGCCGCTCATGCCGGCATGCAGGCGCGCGATGCGCTCGCCGGGCTCGCCACTGGCCAGCGCCGCCGCGCGCGTGCCGGCATCGGCGGCATCGGCCGCGTCTGGCCCGTGGCCCAGGCCGTCGATCACGCTGACGGTCACCCGTTGCGCATCGATCGCCAAATGCCAGCCATCGCCGCACACCACTTCGTTATGCAGCGGTACGCGTAGCGCGCCGTAGGGCAGATCAAGCTCGGCGCGTGGCTGGGCGAACACGCGTGCCAACACGATCGCACCCTTGGCATCGGAAGACGCATCCAGCAGCTGCGCCTGGCGCTTGATCGCACCCAAACCGGTGCCCGGCGTTCCGGCGGTGGAATAGCCATCGCGCAGGCCGTCTGTAAGCGCGAAGCCCGGGCCGTCATCGATGGCGCACAGCTCCACGCCCATGCCGCCGTCGCGCGCGGCCACCGTGGACAACTGCAGGCAGCCGCCACGCCCGTGCTTGACCATGTTGGTGGCAAGTTCGGTGGCAACCAGTGCCACCCGGCCACAGCTGGCTTCATCGAAGGCGAGCATCTGCGCCAAGGCGGTAGCCTCACGGCGCGACTGTCCGACCTGGCTGGTTTCGTCGACACGAAACGAACGGGTCACCAAGCCGGTAACGTTCACTTCCATTTGGTGATGGTGATTCGCGTGCCTTCGCCCGGCGCTGTGTCGAGCACGAAATCGTCCACCAGCCGCCGGCTGCCGGACAGTCCCAGCCCCAGGCCACCGCCGGAGGTCCAGCCATCGGTCAAGGCGAGTTCCAGGTCTGCAATGCCCGGTCCCTGGTCGCGGAACGTCAGCTGCACTCCCTTGCGAATGCCGCTTTCAACCAGTGCCCAGTCCATGTCGCCGCCACCGCCGTAGATCACGGTATTGCGCGCCAGTTCGCTGGCCGCGGTGACCAGCTTGGTTTGATCGACCAGCCGCAGCCCGCATTGCACCACCAGTTTGCGCACGGTCTGCCGCGCCAGCACCACATCCTGCTCGGTGCGCACCGGTTGCGAGCCGGCCGTCATGGAGCCGCATCGGGTTGCTGCAGCAGGCGCATGCCGCGCTCGACATCGAGCGCGGTGCGCACCGACGGCAGGGTCAGCCCCAACTCCACCAGGGTAATCGCCACCGCCGGCTGCATGCCCACCACCACGGTTTGTGCGCCCATCAGCGTCGCCAGCCCGGAGATGGTGCTGATCATGCGCCCGATGAACGAATCGACGATATCCAGCGCGGAAATGTCGATCAACAGGCCGCGCGCAGAGGTGGCGCTGATCTTCTCGGACAGATCGTCTTGCAGTTGCAGCGCCAGCTGGTCGTGCATGTCCACCTGGATGGTGACCAACAACAGATGGCCCATCCGCAGGATCGGAATACGCTCCATGTCAGTCCGCCCTGCTGACGGCCACGCCAGTGCGCTTGAGCGCCAGCGCCAACGCATCGGCCAGGTTGGCCTTGGTCACGATCCCCTGCAGGTCCAGGCCCAGATGCACGATGGTCTGCGCAATCTGCGGGCGCACGCCGCTGATGATGGCGTCGGCCCCCATCAGCCGGATCGCGGTCACGGTCTTGAGCAGATGCTGCGCCACGAGGGTGTCCACGGTTGGCACGCCAGTGATGTCGATAATGGCGATTTCCGAGCCGGTGTCGACAATGCGCTGCAGTAGCGATTCCATCACCACCTGGGTGCGCTGCGAATCCAGCGTGCCGATCATCGGCAGCGCCAGCACGCCCTCCCACAGCTTCACCACCGGGGTGGACAGCTCCAGCATCTCTTCCTGCTGACGCACGATGATGTCTTCGCGGGTCTTCTGGAAAACCTTCACGGTGTACAAGCCCAGGCGGTCGAGCAATTCCGACAACGCCCACAACTGCTGCCCCAGTTCTTCCGGGCGACTGGCGTATTGGCGCTGCACCAACGCAAACAACACACGCTTGAGCGAAAAGATGAAGTTGGCGGTTTCCTGCGAATCGAAACCACGCGTGGCGCGGTCGCGCGAGAGATTTTCCAGGAAGCGGCGCACCTCGCTCCATTCGGCACTGTCCAGGCTGCTACCGTCGTGCTTCAACGACGCCACCAGCAAGCGCAGGAATTCGCCGGCCTGCGCTTCGAATTCCTGCCGCGACAGACGCGCATCGCTGCCCAGGCTGGACTCCAACCATGCGGCCAACAACGCGTGTTCCTGGTCACCAATCGCATCGATCGAGCGCTGCTGCAATGCCACCATGAGATCACCCACCAAAAGAAAAGAGGTTGGGCATGCGGGCTGGACTGCGCCCTGACCGACGCGGCGCCCCCACGCCGATGCGTAGCAGAATAAAGCAATTCAGATTGGCCAACCAGCGAGCCAACCTGTAGCAGTCATCCGGGCCCAAGAGCGCAGTGTGACATTGCCGCGCACATGCCGAACGTGCGCCGGTCCACGCCTGCGGACATGCGCTGTTCCGCTGCAAGTGCCTGGCGAAACGGGAAATACCCGCGGACAGCCGCCATCCCTGCCCCGCATCACCTGCAGTGCGTGGTGCCACCGGTTGCGTGTTGTCACCGGGCCGGGCATGCGCACATTGCGGCCGCCGCCGGGGTACGTACACCGGCCGAAGCGCTACGGCAGTGACGAGGCGATCTGCCTGCGCGCTGCGCTCGGACGCAATACGCTCAATTCAGAAGGCACGCTGAAAGCGCGGCGTTGCATCCAGGGTGGCGCCGTATAGCGACATGAACGCCGCCAGCAAACCCATGAATGGATTGGCAGAATCCCCGACAACAGATGCATCGCTATGCATCAAAAGTGACGCCAGAACGCACGCCACACACCCCGAATGCCCAATCCCGGCGGCGATCGCATGACCGGCCGCCGCCGGATAACGCGAATCGCCGCCCTACAACCCGTAACGCTCCACCGCATCCAGATGCGGCTGCGGATCCTGGCCGCAGGCCTCGGCAAGCCGCAGCCAGCACATCGGATGCGACCAGCGCGAGGTCGTGCATCGCAGGACGCGATGCAGTTCCTGCGGGGCGAGGTTTTCCGGAAGCGCCACGGTGAACAACACGCCCGGCAGTCCGGATGTTGCATCCTCCGGGTCGAACGCATCCGGATGGTCCGGGTCGACCACGCGGTAGTCGTCGCGACTGTGCAGCCACATCTTCCAGCCGCGCATTTCCATGTCTGCACGCATCGCCTCGATGACCTCGTCGCCAGGATGCACGCCGTCCACCAGCCAGCTATTGGCATAGCCACCGGCTTGCAGCACATGCACCTGCGCGTAGGTCGGCACGAAACGCTCGCGTTCGGCTTCGTCTTCCGGCGGCGAATACAGCAATTCGGCATCGAACACCACCCAGTCACCGACATGCTGGCGCCGATGCGCAGGCGCGTTTTCGACGATACGCGCAGTCACCGGGCCGGTGCGGCGCGCGTAGTACTCGGCCACTTCGCCATCATCCATGCAACGAATGATCACCCAGCCCCAGGTCTCTTCGACTACGCCGCTGGTGCTGCTCAGCTCCATGCCAATGGCCTGCGCAGAGGCACGCACCGCGTCCCAATCCTGCGCCGCGCTGGCCGCCGTCATGTGGTCCCAATGCGCAGAGCGCGGCTCTTCCAGCAGCTCGGTGAGTTGCCGATAGACCGCGGCGGCCTCGGCAAACCGGCCGGCGTTGAGATACATGCGCGCCAGCAGCCCACGCGCACCATGCGAGCCGGGTGACAGTTCCAGCAGTGCGGTGCAGGCCTGCTCCAGCGCCGGCCAATCGGCCAGCCGCTGCGCCAGCTGCGCCTCGCACCACAACGCCGCCACCGGCGCCTGTGGGCGATACAGCTGCGTCAACCGGCGCAGACCTGCTTCGTCGCCGCGGCCGAGCAACAGATTCATCAGACGGAACGTGGGGCTGGTTTCGCGATCGGCATGCCGCTGCACGAATGACCACAACAGTGCGATGGCTTCTTCGTCGGCCGCGCAGGCGCTCAAGGCCGATGCGGCGGTGTCGACAAGCTCGGCATCGTCCGGACACTGCGCAACGGCCTGCAGCAGCCACTGCGCTTCGCGCTCGGGATTGCGCACGACATCGTCGCCTTGCGCGTTCAACCATTCCAGCAGGTGTGCGGCCGGCGCCGGCGCGGCCTCACCCGCAGGCGCTGCATCGATGCGCGCGGCCAGACCATCCAGCAACTGCGTTGCGCCGCGGTCGTGACGCAGCTTGGGAAGATGCGCACGCGCAAGCGCCAGATGCCGGCGCGCGGTCCACACCGCGCCGCGTTGCAGTGCCAGCCCGATCGCAAGCTCGGCTGCCTCGATCAGGATGCGATGCGCGCCAACCTGCGCGTAATGGTCGAGCATCTGCTGCACGCGGCTGCCCAGGTCCCAGCTATTGCGCTCGGGCGCGCGCGCCACCAGCACCGCCACCGCACGCAGCCAGTGCAGGCGATAACGCGGCGCAATCTCGCGCCATGGCAGCAGCGCTTCCATGGCCTCGTCATCGCGCTGCAACAGGGCCAACGCGCGCGCTTTCTGCAGGCGGCGCGGCTGGCTGCAATTGGCCCACTCGGCGCCTTCGCGCGCGGCGTCGCGTTCGCGCTGTTCCACCAGCGCCAGCGCGTCCTGCGCACGCCCAAGCGCAAGCAGGATCGAGATGCGCATGTCCGGCACGCCGTCGTAGATTTCACCGCCATGGGCCAGGATGGTCTGCGACTGCTGCTCCAGATACTGCAGCGCCGCGTCACCGCGCCCGTCGTCGAGCAATGCGTCGGCTTTTTCGCAGCTCAGGCACTGGTAACACGACCAGCTCGGGTCGATGCGCCCCAGGGTTTCGTCGCACACCTCGATGCGTTCTTCCACCCAGCCCGGGCCATCGATGTTGGCGTAACACGCGGCCAGATCCTGGGTCACGCAGACCGATTGCGGGCACTCCACTGCGTCGGCGCGATGCGCACGCTCGAACAGCGCCACCGCATCGCCCAGCGCACGCTCGCCTTCGCACAGATTGCCGACCCGGTTACGCATTTCCCAATGCCCGACGAACACCTCCAGCCACGGGTTGGCCAACGTCTTGCCCAGCGCACGCGCCTCCGGCAACAAGGCCTCGGCGCGGTCGATCTGCAGATCGCAGATGTGGTCGGTCAGCCGCGTCAGCAGCTGCGCATTTTGCGGCTGGCCGGCTTCGCCCAGATCGTCCTGCAGCTTTTCTACCCAGTTCCAGATTTCCATCGTGTCGCTCCTGCGATGCGGCGCTCAGCGCGCCAGCAATTGGGTCACGGTCCCAGCGAAATCGCCGAAGGCCTTGTTGAGATCGGAAACGCCCGATTCGGTGCTGCCCGCCTGCGGCTGCGTGCGCCCTTGCGCCGAGACGATCACCTTGAGCGCGCGCAGCAAGCGTGCCGCCACCGCTGCCTGTGGGTTGCCTGCGCGCTGCGCGTCCAGCAAGGCCTGCAGCGCGGGATTATCCAGATTCAGATACAGCCGCTGGGTCTGCCGCGCTTCGATGCGCGCGGTGAACTGCCGCGCCAGGCGCAACGCGGCGGTGGACACGCGCTTGTCGCTCTCGTCCTGCTCCAGGCGGCGTTTGAGCTCGGCCTCGCGGTCGGGCACTACCACCAACGGCAGTTCCTGCGGACTGAAACGCGCAGGCACCAGCGCTTCGCCATCGCCCAAATGCTGTTCCAGCCAGGCCAGTTCGTCGGCCGGCAGCGTATCGAGGTGGAACAGCTGGCGGTTGCCCTGCTCGGTGCCCAGCTCGACCAGACGCACACCCTTGGCCTGCGCCCAGCGCCGCAGAAACGGCACCACCGCATACCGGTTGCCATAGGCGACCGGCACGCCCATCGCGCGGAACAGCATTTCTTCGAAACCGCTGTCGCTATCGAGGATCACGTGCACCGCGCCGCGCGATGGCAATTGCTGTGCCGGCAGATCGCCTTGCGATGTCGGTACCCGCACGTGTTCCAGCAGTAATCCGAACAGGCGCTCATCGCACAACGCTGCGCCCAGCAGGGCTTCGTTATGCCGCAGCAGGATGCGTCGCCATGCCTCCGGTTGCTGACGCGCCACATCGGCCAGGCCCTGCACCAAGGCTTCGGACAAGGCGTGCTGCACCGCGCTATAGACCGTATCGCGCTGCAGATCCTCGCGGCTTGCGGTAGGCGTCAACCGATTGGATTCGATCACCCCACCGATGAAGCCCGCCCACGGCGGCAGCAGTTCGCGCGCGTTGTCATCCAGCAACATGCCGCGCAGGAAGACCGAGAGATTGCGGTTGTCGCTGGTGCCGTAGGTCGCACCGTCCTGCACCCACAGCAGGCCGACTGCATCGCTGCCCTCTTCCGCACGTACCGGCATGCAGCACAACGGCTCGAAATTGCGCTCGAAGCGCGCGGCGAACTCGCGTTGACGGCGCCAGGCCTGCACCGGATGCAGCGGTGCGGCGTCCTGCACGCGCCACGGCGGCGGCTCGGGATTGATCGGCTGCGTCGCAGCGCCGATCCAGATCGGCTCGCGCAACAGCGCGCAATAGCGCGACAGAATCTCGCGCAGCCGTCCTTCCTGAGCCAACGACAGATAGTCGCTGTGCAACTCCAGCACCACCTCGGTGCCCACCTGCGCACGCGCAGGAATCGGGCTGACCGTGTACTGCTCGGCGTTGCTGGAGATGTAGCAATGGCCCAGCGTGGGGGACTGGTAGGAGGTGGTGCGCACGGTCACCCGCCGCGCCAGCACGAAGGCGGACAAGAAACCCAGCCCGAACATGCCGATCAGGCCGCTGTCCTCGTGGCCGCCCTGGCGCAGCCCGCGCGTATATCCCACGCCCACGGTAGCCAGGTAGTCGTGGATCTCCTGCTGGGTCAGTCCGGCACCGGTATCGACGATGCGCACGATGCCCTGCGCGGTATCGGCATGCACCTCGATGCGCGATTCGCCGTCCCAATCGGGTTGTTCCAGACGACGACGCAGGATGGAATCGTGCGCGTTCTGCACCAACTCGCGCAGCGCCACCACCGGGGTGGAATACAGGTGCTTGCTGAGGACCGACATCAGTCCATTGAGATCGACGCCTGCCCGGCGGATCTGCGAGGCGTCGGTCGCCCCGGGAGTGGGATCTTGCATGATCGGTCGTCGTTTCCTCGGCGACGACGCCCATCCTCGGACGCGTCCCCCTGGGTGCCAGTGCCAGCCGGAAAGGATAGCCGGAACCCCACATTGCACGCACGTCTCAGTTTGGCCCCTGCCCTCCGTTGCGCACAGCGACGCGCACTGCACCGCGTCGGGTTGACCCACCACGGATCGGTAGCGCTACCAATCCGTGGGTTGCGGAAATTACCGCTGCAAGGTCTCCATCGGCGCTTCATTGAAGTGCTGGCGATAGCCCTTGGCCAACGCCGAACGACTACCGACGCCCCAACGACTGGCCGCCTGCAACACACTGCCGCAGCCGCCTTCGGCCAGCAGTTCGTCGCGGATGCTTTGCATCCGGTAACGGCGCAGCACCTGCGTCGGCGATAGCCCGGTAGCCGACTTGAAGGCTTGCTGCAGCGCGCGCCCGGTGACTCCGATCTGTGCGGCCACTTCGTTGATCGACAGATCCGAGCGATGCGCATTGGTGATCATGTAGCTGTAGGCGCGTCGATACTTGGCCGGCAACCGGGCGGAGATATCGTCGCTGACGTGGGCCGGTGTGCCGCTTTCCAGCAAGCGCGGCGCTTGCACTTCGCTGCGCAGACACTGCACCGCGTCCAGCGCGTAGCGGTTGTAGAGCAGTAACGCTTGTTCGGTGCGCCCCATCGCCTGGCTGATCTTGGCCTGGCAGTACTCGAACTCCAGATTCCAGCGCGGCGCATGATGCCGACCGGCGCCGGCCAGCGCACGCTCGGCAAGATCGGCACGGCCCACCGCCAATGCCGCCAGCGCCAGCTCCACCTGCGCGTCCTGACGCGCGCACGGCGGGCAGCCGGTGGCCGCGGCCGGCAATGCGTCGATCTGCGCGTCGAAGCCGAAGGTGTCGCCACCGGCAATACGCAGCAGGCTACGCACATGCCGCATGCGCTGCGCCAGCACCGGCATGCTTTCTGCCAGATCGGCGATGCAGGCGCGCAGGTCGCTGGGCTCGAAGGCATGCGCGGCATCTTCCTGGCGCAGCGTGGCTTGCCAGAACACATGGTCGCTCATGCGATCGGAGCGACGGATACGCAGCTGCGCAATCATGTCCAGACGCAGCGCATTGGCGATCCGCAGCCATTCCGACGCCCCGCTCTCCAGGTCGGCCAGCACCTCGCTGGCGCGCTCCAGGGTCTGCAAGGCCAACGTACTCTGGCCGAGATGGAAGTGGGTCAGCGACTTGCCCAGCAGGCTCTCGCCGCACAGGCTGGGCGACGTTTCGCGGTCCATTGCCAACTGCGCAAAGCAATTCAACGCCGCGCTCAGGCGCCGCTGGCTCAGCATCAACCAGGCGGTGTTCCTGCACGACAGCAGGCGCAATTGGCGCTGATGCCCGCGCATTGCCTTCAAGGCCTGCCGATACGCATCTTCGGCCTCTTCCTGATATTCCAGGATCAGCAACGCATCGCCGCTGGCACCGAACAAACTGACCTCATCATCGGCGCCATCCACAGCGCCCTGTCCGTCGCGTCGCTGTTGGAGATGTTGCAGTCCCTGTGGCCAAGCACCAACCAGCATCCTGCTCGTATACGTAGGAAGACGTTCTGCGTAGGACAACGCAGAGATCGCTGCAAAGTAAGTGGAAAGGATCATGCCGGTCTCTCTCTTTGGGGGGCGGAGCAAAAGACAACAGGCGCCTAACTCGCTGGCGCAAACGATTGTATGCAGCGGATCCAATAGAATTTCTCTCTGAAAGCCATCGAAAAAATCAAAAAAGCTCACTCTGTCAAACATCCATGTGATGCGTTTTTTCGCGGCGCAAAGCGCAGTTGCACACCGTCGACGTCGTCGTAACGCCAGACATTTCGCGCCATCCGGTTGAGTATTGATGTCGCCGGTCTGCGCCAATATCCAAGGCACAGTCGGACAACGTCTGCGAACGCGCTGCGTCCATGCGCATTGATGGCTGTCGGCGATGACCAAGGCGATGCCCGATGACTGTACGGACACGTATGCCCAAGCGCATTTGATCGAGAGAAGCAGACATGACACGAGGGCAGATCACTGCCGACCTATTCCAGTCACGCGCGATCACACGACCAATCGCAATAGGTTGGTCTAGACCTCGGCGGACCGATGTCTCTGGTCACGCGTGTCGGTCCATGCCTTGCTGCATGACTGCATGTAGCGATTGCATTCGGACCAGACATGCCCGCTATGTAAGAGCTCTGTTACGTCTAAATGAGCGCGAGCTAAAGCCGCTGGCGACAAATCCGAAGCCGCGTACGCAAGTGTGAAACTTTTGGTCCCGGCAATGGTACATACCATTCGTCCAGCTCCGCTGGACTCTCCCCCGCCAACCGACTGGTCCGACGATGCAGCGATCTTTGAAGATGGATTTTGTCCTGGCATTGGCCGACCAGCACCGGCGCCCGCCCCATGCGTGGCTTCTACGCCGACACGCGAAGGCCGCCTAAATGAACGACCACTCTCCCCCCAACGCCGGATCGGTGTTCCTGTTGACGCAGGATGCGCGCCTGGTCTCGCAGGTCAACGCCAGCCTCGCACCGCTTGCGCGCAATGTCTCGACGTTTTCCGATGAACTGGAGCTTTTGCGTACGCTGCGGCATTCGCCGTGCGAGCTGCTGATCTTCGATGCCAGCTATGTCGCCGCCGATGACAGTTCACTGCTGGCATGGCAGCGCTGCCATAGCGGCCAGCCCACCCCGTTGATCGTGCTTGGACGTTTCGATTGCGCAGACAACATTCTGGCCTGGTATCGCGCAGGCGCGCAGGAAGTCCTTGCGCTGCCTTTCAATTCGCACGAGTTACACGTGCGCGCGGCGCTGGCGATATCGCCGGTGGCGCATGCCTGCCCGGAGACGCAGCACCTGAGCGTTGGTCCATACCGGTTGATCCGCGATGAAAATACCGTTTATCTGGACGGCAAGCCGATCGTATTGACCGCACGCGAGTTCTCGATTGCCTGGCTGCTCTTTTCCAGCCCCGGCGTGTGTTTCCGGCGTTGCCAACTGGCCAAGGCCGTCTGGGGCAGCCACACCGAATTCACCGACCGCACCATGGAGCAGCACATCTACAAGTTGCGCAAGAAACTGCAGCTGAGCAGTGACAGCAGCGCAGTGCGCATCAGAACCGTCTATTCGCACGGCTACAAGTTGGAGCTCGCGCTGCACGATACGGAGGCAACGACAATGAGCAAGGCCGTGAGCCCAAGCCTTGGCCCTGCACATCACGCAGCCGCCTGCTGAGCAAGCGCACCGCTGCCGATCTGCGATCTGCATTGCGCACTCTCGCTTGCGTTAAAGCGAAGGGTGTTTGATGACACGATGAGCGTCGGCACGCTCTCAAAGGCAGAGCGGTCTACACGCGCACCTGGCCCGCAGGCTGTGTCCCAATTCGAGTTCTGCAGGTGCGGGCCATACGACTGCAACTGCATCGCTCACTGCACAGCGCGGGGTACATGCTGATCAGCGTTGAGCGATATCGCTGCATCTCTACAGCGGTGTGGCAGCGACGAATGAGGCACTGTCAGCTGCCCCCGGACTGCTGAGCGAAAGACGCCCCAAGCATGTCGCTGTGTCGCCACCGTCCATGTCTGGGGATCCGGATCCGGACACCCGTCTGCGGAGCAGTGACGTTCCGCCTATGGGCGACGCGCAATGGCACCGTTGGCGCACTCACAAACGACAACGGCGCAGGGAGACCCCTGCGCCGTTGTCCGCTTTCATAACGCGCGAGTTACTGCTTGGGATTTTCGCCGTATTGGTTCGGGCCGGGCGTGCCTTCGATGCACATGAAGACCAGCAACACGAAAGCGCCAACATACGGCACCAGGCTGATCAGGTAAAACCAGCCGGACTTGTCCTGGTCGTGCAGGCGGCGCACCGTGACTGCAATGCCGGGCACGATCAACGCCAGACAAGCGATCACCATGACCGCACAGATCAGCCAAGCCAGCGCGCCAGGGCCGTTCTCGTTCCCCATCGCCACTGCGGCAACGGCAAACAGGCCGCCAAACACGAACAGCACCAGGAACTGCATCAGCGCGAACATCCAGTATTCCTTGCGACGCGAGCGACCGTTGAAGTCGGCGTAGCGCTTGAGCGGCAGCAACATCCATTCCATCGTGATTCTCCTGAAAACGGCAGTGAGCGGTGTCTGTGATCCGGTGCACAGTGCAACGGGCCGCGCATGTTGCCATAGCCTCACTCTTTCTGAAAACGCTTTCTCGACAACCAAATGCAAATCCCGGCGTTTGTCCGACAAACGGTTTGCAGGCGTCCGGTTGCTCCGCGGCGCATGCCGTGCCCGCCTCACGGAGCAGGTCTGAAAGGCGCGCGACGCCTCTGCGCTCAGCGTTTTTTGAAGGTGACAGGACGGCCGCACCTGTAGTGACCAAGCCGGACGACCATCGATGGTCGTCCGGCAGTCGGTCGGAACGATGGCTGCATGCTGCTCCCGAACATGGCCAATGCGGTGCTTGCGTCGCGTCGGCAGGTCGCTGGCCTGGCCTATCGCAACATGCGCGCACCGCGCGGCTTCAGTCCGCCGCCGCTTCCAATGCCTGGCTCAAGCGCTCCACCGCAATGATTTCCATGCCCTTGATGCTGGTGGTCTTGGGCGCATTGGCGCGGGGCACGATGGCACGCTTGAAACCATGGGTCGCTGCTTCCTTCAGGCGGTCCTCGCCATTGGGCACCGGGCGGATTTCGCCAGACAGCCCCACTTCGCCGAACGCGATGGTCTTTTCGGACAGCGGCCGGTCGCGCAGCGACGACAGCACTGCCAGCAGCACCGGCAAATCGGCCGCGGTTTCCTGCACGCGGATGCCGCCCACCACATTGACGAACACGTCCTGGTCGCCCACCACGATACCGCCATGGCGATGCAGTACCGCCAGCAACATCGCCAGCCGGTTCTGCTCCAGACCCACCGCAACCCGGCGTGGGTTGGACAACGGCGATGCATCCACCAGCGCCTGTACCTCCACCATCAGCGGGCGGGTGCCTTCGCGGGTGACCATCACGCAACTGCCCGGCTGCTGGGTGCTACCGCCGGACAGGAAGATCGCCGACGGGTTGGAGACCTCCTTGAGGCCCTTCTCGCCCATGGCGAACACGCCCAGTTCGTTGACCGCACCGAAGCGGTTCTTGAACGCACGCAGCAGGCGGAACCGGCTGCCGCTCTCGCCTTCGAAATACAGCACCGCATCGACCATGTGCTCGAGCACGCGTGGCCCGGCGATGCCGCCTTCCTTGGTCACATGGCCGACCAGAAACACCGCGGTGCCGGTTTCCTTGGCATAGCGCACCAGCCGCGCTGCGCTCTCGCGCACCTGGCTCACCGAGCCCGGCGCTGCGGTCAACGACTCGGTCCACAAGGTTTGTACCGAATCGGCCACGATCAGCTTCGGCCGGGCCACGCTGGCGTGCTGCAGGATGTTTTCGATGCCGGTTTCGGCCAGGGCGTTCAGGCCTTCCAGCGGCAGATCCAGGCGCACCGCGCGCCCGGCCACCTGGGCCAGCGATTCCTCGCCGGTCACATACAACACCGGCAACGTGGAGGCCATGCTCGCCAGCGCCTGCAGCAGCAACGTCGACTTGCCGATCCCTGGGTCGCCGCCGATCAGCACCACCGCCCCTTCCACCAGCCCGCCACCCAGCACCCGATCGAACTCGCCGATACCGGTGGAGACGCGCGCCTGCTCGGACTGCTGCACGTCCTTGAGCGCAGTGATCTTGGGTGCCTCGGCCTTGCCGGCCCAGCCGCTACGCCGCGATGCCGCTGGCGATGTCTTGCCGCCCGGGGTGGCGCTTTCGAGCACGATTTCGCTCAGCGTGTTCCAGACACCGCATTCGGTGCACTGCCCCTGCCACTTGGTGTACTCGGCACCGCACTCGCCGCAGACATAGGCCGTTTTCGCCTTCGCCATCGTTCTTGCCCATCGTTGCTGAAGCAGCAGGATAGTGGCTGACGGTCTCAGTGTACGCGACGCAGGGCTTTGCGGAATCGGGAATCGGGAATCGGGAATCGGGAATCGGGAATCGGGAATCGGGAATCGGGAATCGGGAATCGGGAATCGGGATTCGGGAATCGGGATTCGGGATTCGGGATTCGGGATTCGGGCAATTCGACGACTTACTGTTGTGTAGTGCAAGCGATCGACCAGCTGCGCTCACACAACAGCGGCATGACCGGTGAAGACCGGCCATGCCGCTTGGATTCCACCGATCCCACGCCGGTCAACGACGTGGGCGTGCGCCACTTAGCGCGCCTTGTACAACTCGCTCAGGCGATCCGGCTTGCCGGCGACGCGTTCCAGATGCGGATACAGCAGACCGCCGTGGTAGTCGATGCGGACGGTTTCGTAGCGGTCGCCGCGCTTGACCAGCAGTTCGATCGGCGCAGTGGTGCCCTTGGCCGCCTTGATCGCATCCTTGATCACATCGGCGCTGAAGGCGCGGCCGTTGACGGCCACCAGGGTGTTGCCGTTGATGATGCCGGCATTGAACGCCGGGCTGTCCCATAACACCTCGTTGACTTCACCCGAGCCTTCCAGCGACAGGCCCAGCGAATAGGTCAGGCTGACGTCGTTCTCGTTGCTCTCGTAGGTCTTGATCGCCAGGTTCGGCTCGTCGTTGTAGACCAGCTTCCAGCCGTTGGCTTCGATGCCGCCGTTCAACGAACCGTGCCCGTCCATGCGCTCGCGCAACAGGCTGGCCCAGTCGTATGCGGCCACGCCGTTGAGCGTGCTCACGATGTCGTCGAAGGTGTACGGATTGACGTCCCAATCGCCGTTCTTCATGCCGAAGAACGCCTTGGCGAAATCGTCGATGGAGCGCTTGTTGTTGGTGAGCGCGCGCAGCTTGCTATCCACTTCCAGCCACATCATCTGGCCGCCGGAGTAATAGTCCTCGCTCATCTGATAGCTGCGGTACGCCTTCGGACGCCGCATCGACATGGTCGGGTCGTTGGTGGTGTCCTGCACCGTGCGCCAGGCCATGCCGGGGCGGCCGCGCTCGTAGGTTGCCGCGACGCCGGCCAGCATGTCGCGCGCCTGGTCCTGCGTCCACAGGCCCGAACGGGCCGCCACCACTTCGCCCCAGAACTGGGTCTGGCCTTCGTACAGCCACAACAGGCTGTCGCCCATCGGCACGTTGAAGTTCGGCGTTGCCAGGTCGGCGCCACGGCGGTACTTGCCGTTCCAGGAGTGGTTGAACTCGTGCGCCAGCAGGTCGCGCATGGTCCAGCTCTTGTCCCACTCGGTGAAGTAATTCGGCGGGCCGCTGTTTTCGCTGGAACGGTGATGCTCCAGGCCGATGCCGCCCAGCTTCTTGGTCAGCGCCAGCAGGAATTCGTAATGGTCGAAATGACGCGCGCCGTACAGCTTGTCCATCTGCTGCACCAACGCAGCATGCGCCTTGATCTGCTCGGGCTTGGCCTCCAACGATTTGGCTTCATCGGCGAACACGTTGAGATAGACCGGCTGCTTGCCGGTGCTCAGTTCCACGCGCTTGTAGTACTTGCCGGCGAACATCGGCGAATCGACCAGGTCGTCGAAATCGATCGGCTTGAAGCTCACCGTGTCGCCGACGCGGCGATCGGTTTCCAGTGCCGTGGCATAGCTCCAGCCGGCCGGCAGCGTGACGCTGGCCTGCGCCTTGATGTTGCGCGCGAAATAACCGGCCGGGTACAGCGCCGTGGTGTTCCACTGCAGGTTGAGCATTTCCGGGGTCATCATCACCCGGCCCTGGTTGCCGGCCTGCGGCGAGAGGAACTTGAACTCGGCCGTCAGCTCGGTGGCGCCTTGTGGCACATCCACCTTGAACGCATAGACGTCGAACTGGTCGCGCTTCCAGGGCACCACCTTGCCATCGACCTTGATCACCAGACCGGCAAGCTTGTCGATCGGTCCGGTCGGCGAATGGTTGCCGGGAATCCACTGCGGGTATAGCAGCGTCATCGGGCCCGGCTTGGCCGGCATGGTGGTCTTGACCTTGAAGATGCGGTGCGCCAGATCGGTGGCATCCACGTCGATCTTCAAGGTGCCGTCGAACGGCACGTCCTGCGGCGGTGCGGTTTGCGCGGCCGCGGGCAGCGACAACGCCGCCAGCAACGACACGGACAACAGGGTGGGCATTTTCATCGCAACTCCGCAGGTGACCTGAAACAGGCAAGTCCACGATGCTAAGCGCCTGCCTGTGCTTCCCCGTATGCCATTGGTCATGCTGCGGGCGAAAAAAAGCCGCCAATTGCTTGGCGGCTTCTTCTTCAACGGGACATCGATCCAGCTAGCGGCCGTCTCAATGCATCATGTTGACGTTCATGTTGTGCAGCACCCACAGCGAACCCACGATCACGATGCCGATGATCAGCAGCGAGAACAGGCCCACCTGCACGTTGGAGCGCTGCTCGGGCGTGCGGTCCATATGCAGGAAGTACACCATGTGCACCAGCATCTGCACCGCGGCCATGACCGAGATCACCACGATGGTGACGCCTTTGGAGAATGCGCCGCTCATCACCATCGCAAACGGGATGACGGTGAGGATCACGGCCATCACAAAGCCGATCAGGTAGGACTTCAGGCCGCCGGCATGCGCGTCGGCAGCGGTATCGGTGTGGTGGTGATTGGCCATTACAGCGCTCCCAGCAGATAGACGACGGTGAACACACCGATCCAGATGATGTCCAGGAAGTGCCAGAACAGGCTCAGACAGGCCAGACGCGTGCTGTTGCGCGCTGTCAGGCCGTTCTTGGAAATCTGGATCACCAGCACGGCCATCCACAGAAGGCCGGAGGCCACGTGCAGGCCGTGCGTGCCCACCAGGGTGAAGAACGCCGACAGGAACGCGCTGCGCCCCGGGCCGGCACCTTCATGGATCAGATGGTTGAACTCCCACACTTCCATGCACAGGAAGCCGATACCCAGCAGCGCGGTCACCGCCAGCCAGCCGTACAGGCCGCCCATCTTGCGCTTGTGCGCGGCAATCATCGCAAAGCCGAAGCTCAGGCTGCTGAACAACAGCAGGAAGGTTTCCACCAGCACGAACTTCAGATCGAACAGCTCCTTGGCAGTCGGCCCGTCCACCGTGGCGCCGGAGAGCACCGCATAGGTGGCGAACAGACAGGCAAACAGCAGGCAGTCGCTCATCAGGTAGACCCAGAACCCGAAGACGGTGTTGCCACCGCCGTCGTGATGCTCGTGGTCGTGATCGTGGCCGCCCACGTGGGCGGCGTGGTCAAGCGTGGTCGAGGAAGCCATGGTCATACCACCTTCGCGGCCTGCGCCGCTTGTTGCTGTTCGAGCAGGGCGAAACGTGCGTTTTCGATGCGCTCCACTTCGTCGGCCGGCACCCAGTAATCGATGTCGTCATCGAAGGTGCGTGCGATGAAGCTGCCGATCATGCCCACCAGGCCAATGATGGCCAGCCACCAGATGTGCCAGATCAGACCGAAGCCCAGCAGCACGCTGAAGGCACCGATGTAGACGCCGGCGCCGGTGTTACGCGGCATGTGGATCGCTTCGTACTTGGACGGACGCACCCAGCCCTTGCCGTTCTGCTTGTCGGCCCAGAACTGATCGCGGTCGTCGATGTGCGGCAGCACGGCGAAGTTGTAGAACGGCGGCGGCGAGGAAGTTGCCCATTCCAGCGTACGGCCATCCCACGGGTCGCCCGTGTAGTCCATGTGCTCCTTGCGCTTCCACACGCTGTAACCGATCTGCACCAGGTTCAAGAAG
This sequence comes from Xanthomonas citri pv. citri, assembly GCF_000961215.1. Classification (NCBI taxonomy): domain Bacteria; kingdom Pseudomonadati; phylum Pseudomonadota; class Gammaproteobacteria; order Lysobacterales; family Lysobacteraceae; genus Xanthomonas; species Xanthomonas citri. The sequence continues at coordinate 1,438,348 of NZ_CP008998.1, read as the reverse complement.
ATGCCCATGCCGATGATCGCAGCACCCACGGCGGCAACGTACAGCCACGGCGCCCATTCGGGGTGGTTGTAGGTGTTCATGCGACGGGTCATGCCCATGAAGCCGAGCACGTACAGCGGCATGAAGGCCACGAAGAAGCCGATGATCCAGCACCAGAACGAGGCCTTGCCGATCTTTTCGTTGAGCTTGAAGCCGAACGCCTTCGGGAACCAGTAGGTCAGGCCCGCCAGGTAACCGAACACCACGCCGCCGATGATCACGTTATGGAAGTGCGCGATCAGAAACAGGCTGTTGTGCAGCACGAAGTCCACCGCCGGAATCGCCAGCATCACGCCGGTCATGCCGCCGATGGTGAAGGTGATGATGAAGCCGATCGTCCACAGCACCGGCGAGGTCATGTGCACGCGACCGCGGAACATGGTGAATAGCCAGTTGAAGATCTTCACGCCAGTCGGGATCGAGATGATCATCGTCGTGATGCCGAAGAAGGCATTGACGTTGGCACCCGAGCCCATGGTGAAGAAGTGGTGCAACCACACCACGAACGACAGCACGCCGATGCAGGAGGTGGCGTACACCATCGAGGTGTAGCCGAACAGGCGCTTGCGGCTGTAGGTCGCGATCAACTCGGAGAAGATGCCGAATGCCGGCAGGATCAGGATGTAGACCTCTGGGTGACCCCAGATCCAGATCAGGTTGACGTACATCATGGCGTTGCCGCCACCGTCATTGGTGAAGAAGTGCGTGCCCAGGTAACGGTCGGCACCCAGCAGCGCCAACGCCACGGTCAGGATCGGGAACGCGGCGATGATCAGGATGTTGGTGATCAGCGCAGTCCAGGTGAAGATCGGCATGCGCATCAGGGTCATGCCCGGCGCGCGCATGCGCATGATCGTCACGAAGAAGTTGATGCCGGTCAGCAATGTGCCTAAGCCGGACACCTGCAATGCCCAGATGTAGTAATCGACACCGACCCCCGGACTGTATTCCAGCCCCGACAACGGCGGATACGCCAGCCAACCGGTCTGCGCGAATTCACCCACGCCCAGCGAGATGTTGATCAGCGCCGCACCGGCCACGAACAGCCAGAAGCTCAGCGAGTTCAGGAACGGGAACGCCACGTCGCGCGCACCGATCTGCAGCGGCACGATCAGGTTCAACAGGCCGGTCATGAACGGCATGGCCATGAAGAAGATCATGATCACGCCGTGCGCGGTAAAGATCTGGTCGTAGTGATGCGGGGGCAGCACGCCCTCGCCACCGCCGCCGGCCAGCGCCTGCTGGGTGCGCATCATCGCCGCGTCGGCAAAGCCGCGCAGCAGCATGACCAGCGCCACGATGATGTACATCACGCCGATGCGCTTGTGATCCACCGAGGTGAACCACTCTTTCCAGAGATAGCCCCACAGCTTGTACTTGGTGATGGCGCCCGCGATGAGCAGGCCGAGCAGGCCGGCACCACCCAGCGCGACCATGATGATCGGCTCGTGGTACGGAACTGCCTCGATGGTGAGTTTGCCTAGCATCACTTGTCTCCAGAAGTGCACATGGCGACCGGCTCCGTAGCCGATGCCTGATGGTCGCCGTGGCCTTTACTGTGGCCCGGACCATTCATGTATTTGTCGACCAGCGAGCGGAACATGCCGTCCTGCACCGACGAGTAGTAGGTGACCGGGTACTGTTCCTTGTCGTTGCGATTGGCTGCCAGCACCTGGTACTCGGCAGCGTTCAACGCGGTCGGCGATGCCTTGACCTTGGCCACCCAGGCCTCGAAGCCGGCCTGATCGACGGCGTGCGCCTTGAAGCTCATCTTCGAAAAGCCATGACCGCTGTAGTTGGTCGACAGGCCGAAGTATTCGCCCGGCTCGTTGGCCACCAGGTGCAGCTTGGTTTCCATGCCCGCCATGGCGTAGATCATGGTGCCCAGGTGCGGGATGAAGAACGAGTTCATCACCGTGTCGGAGGTGATCTTGAAGTTCAGCGGCGTGTGCACCGGGAACGCGATCTCGTTGACGGTGGCGATGTTCTGGTCGGGATAGATGAACATCCACTTCCAGTCCAGCGATACCGCTTCGATGGTGATCGGCTTGACGTCCGAATCCAGCGGCCGGTACGGGTCCAGCGCGTGCGACGAGCGCCAGGTCAGCACCGCAAGCACCAGGATGATCACGCACGGGATCGACCACACCACCACTTCGATGGCGGTGGAGTGCGACCAGTCCGGCTCGTAGCGCGCCTTGGTGTTGGAGGCGCGATATTTCCACGCGAACGCAATCGTCATCACGATCACCGGGATGACCACGATCAGCATCAGCACCACCGAGGTGATCAGCAGTTGCTTTTCGTCGTGGCCGATCTGGCCTTTCGGATTGAGGATGGCCGAGTTGCAGCCTGCCAGCAGCAGGAAGGGCAACATCAGACCTGGACGAAGTAAACGCCCGAGCTGTTTCAGCGGAATCATCGGTCGATCCAAGTGCGAAGGAACGCCAGCCTCGTTCGTCGTATCGGTCCTGGGATGTTCCCGACGCAGCCGTCTTCCTGGAGGAGATGAACTGCGCAGACCGAAGACACGGGTTAGCGCGCTAATTTTAGTCTTTGCTGCACCTGCACGAAACCCATTGGCAATGATCTGACGCAATAAAAGCGCGCCAATTTGTGCGACATGTTGTCGCAGCGCGGCGCGAGGCAAGAATTGCGCCGTTGCGTTCGCAAATGGGGCAGGTTTGCGCGCGTGCAATGCATGCGAGAGCTACGTGAAACGCCGGGTTCTCGACGCCTCAAAACGCAACTGGGCCGGCATGAGCCGACCCAGTCTTGGAGCGTGGTGCCGGAAATAGGAATCGAACCTACGACCTACGCATTACGAATGCGCCGCTCTACCAACTGAGCTATTCCGGCGAGCCGTGAATTGTAGGAGCGCAGCGCCCCCTGGGTCAATCGCCGAACGTGCTCGCCTTGCCGGAGGGCGTCGTCTTAGCTGACCAGACGCAAGCGCAGCTCCTTGGGCAGCGCGAAGACCATCGATTCCGGCTCGCCTTCCAACTCGGAGACGCCGGCCGCGCCCAGTTCGCGCAAGCGCTCCAGCACGCCATCGACCAGCACCTGCGGCGCGGAGGCGCCGGCGGTCAGGCCGATATGCTGCTTGCCGACGATCCAGGCCGGGTCGATCTCGCTGGCATTGTCGATCAGGTAGGACTCCACCCCGTCGCGCCGGGCCAGCTCGCTCAACCGGTTGGAATTGGAGCTGTTGGGCGAACCGACCACCAGCACCAGATCGCACTGGCGCGCCAGATCGCGCACCGCGTCCTGGCGGTTCTGGGTGGCGTAGCAGATGTCGTCGTGGCGCGGGCCCTGCATCGCCGGGTAGCGCGCACGCAAGGCCTCGATGATGCCCATGGTGTCGTCCACCGACAGGGTGGTCTGGGTGGTATAGGCAAGGTTATCGGGTTGGCGGACATCCAGCGTGGCGACCTGCTCGATGTCTTCGACCAGATAGATCGTGCCCGCCCCGCGCTCGCGGCTCCACTGCCCCATCGTGCCTTCCACTTCCGGGTGCCCGGCATGGCCGATCAGCACCACGTCGCGCCCTGCCCGGCAGTGCCGCGCCACCTCGAAATGCACCTTGGTCACCAGTGGGCAGGTGGCGTCGAACACCTTCAGTCCACGCCGTTCGGCTTCCTGACGCACCGCCTGCGAGACGCCGTGCGCACTGAAGATCACCGTGGCATCGTCGGGCACCTCGTCGAGTTCTTCGACGAAGATCGCGCCGCGCTGCTTGAGGTCGTCGACCACGAAGCGGTTGTGCACGACCTCGTGCCGCACATAGATCGGCGCGCCCAGCGTTTCGATCGCACGCTTGACGATCTCGATCGCACGGTCGACACCGGCACAAAAACCACGGGGATTGGCGAGCAGGACATCCATGGCGGGCATTCTACGGGAATGAGGGACGAGGGGTCGGACCGGGCGGCACGCGCCTGCAGGCAGGCTTCAGCGCAGATTCCCGGTTCCCGGCTGCTGCTTGTCGGATTTGTCGAACAAGCCGAACACGGCAATCCCGATCGCGCCGCCCACGATCGCCGAGTCGGCGATATTGAAGGACGGCCAAGTGTGGCTGCCGATATACCACTGGATGAAATCCACCACGTGGCCGTGCATCAGCCGGTCGATCACGTTACCGATCGCCCCGCCGATCACCAGCGCATATGGCAGCGCGCTGCGCCACTGCCCCCGCGCGGTGCGCGAGAGCCAGAACGCCAGCAGGCCGCTGATGCCCACCGCCAACGCAGTGAAGAACCACAGCTGCCAGCCGCCGGCATCGCTCAGAAAGCTGAAAGCTGCGCCGGTGTTGTAGGTGCGGTACCAATTCCAGAAGCCGTCGATCACCGGCACCGGGGTGTACTCGGGCAGGCTGGACAGCACCCAGGCCTTGCTCCACTGATCCAGGCCGACCACCAGCGCAGAGAGCAGCAGCCAGATCAGGGCCGAGGGGTTGGGGCGTTGACTCATGTCGAAAGATCGCAGTTGGTGGCCGCTGCTCCGATGCCGGAGAAGACGCCTGGGTGGGAGGTCGAGTGACGGCAGCGGCAGAAAACGACAGATGCTGGCTTGCAGGCGGACAAGGATGGCACGGGCAGCTCGACCAGCCGCGCCGCCCTGCCCCAATGCGTGCCCCAAGCTTCAGCAAGCCAGGCGCATGGCGGGACCGGCCGCGTCGCTGCAGAGCAACCAGGGCTACCCCGGCGTCTGACGCGGACTGCGCCAGCGCCAGACGCCGGCAGTGCGTGGCCAGGTCCCTGCCACGCGCCGCCGGCGAGGCGGCCTCAGAACCAGCGACGCCGCTCGCCCGGACCTTCGATATTGCTGACGCAACGGCTGCACAGTTCCGGGTGACGCGGGTCGCTGCCCACGCTGGCCTGGTGGTGCCAGCAGCGCACGCACTTGGCCTTGGTCGTGGGCTGCGCACTGACGAAAATGTCGTCGGTACTGGCCGCGGTCACGGTGACGTCGCCACTGATGAACAAGAAGCGCAGTTCCTCGGCCAGCGGCTGCCAGCGCGCAGCGGTCTGCGCATCGGCGGCCACGGTGATTTCCGCTTCCAGCGCCGCACCGATCGCGCCATTGGCACGCATCGGCTCCAGCACCTTGGCCACCTGCTCGCGCAGGACCAGCAACTTGTCGAAATCCGCACCGCTCAACGCAGCGTCGGCCGGCAACGGCGCAAGGCCGTCGTACCAGGTGGCGAAGAGCACGTTGTCGACATGCTTGCCCGGCAGGTAGCCCCACAGTTCCTCGGCAGTGAAGCTCAATACCGGCGCGATCCAGCGCACGAACGCCTCGGCCACGTGGTACATCGCGCTCTGCGCCGACCGGCGGCCGCGCGCGTCTTCGGCCATCGTGTACAGGCGGTCCTTGGTGACATCCAGGTACAGCGAGCCCAGGTCCACGCTGCAGAAGTTCAGCAGTGCCTGCACGATCTCGGCGAAGTCGTAGCGCGCGTAGGCGGCCACGATCTTTTCCTGCAGCTCGTGCGCGCGATGCACGATCCAGCGGTCCAGCAGCACCATCTCGTCCAGCGCCACCAGGTGCTGCAGCGGATCGAAGCCATGCAGGTTACCGAGCAGGAAGCGCGCGGTATTGCGCAGGCGGCGGTAGGCATCGGCGTTGCGCTTGAGGATCTCCTGCGACAGCGACATCTCGTTGCTGTAGTCGGCCGAGGCGATCCACAGGCGCAGGATGTCCGCGCCCAGCGTCTTCATGATGTCCTGCGGCTCGATGCCGTTGCCCAGCGACTTGGACATCTTGCGGCCGTGCTCGTCCACGGTAAAACCGTGGGTCAGGCACTGCTTGTAGGGCGCCGCCTTGTCCATCGCCACGCCGCTCAGCAGCGACGACTGGAACCAGCCGCGATGCTGATCGGAACCCTCCAGATACAGGTCGGCCGGCTTGGGCAGCCCACGATCCGGAAGCACCGCTTCGTGCGTCACGCCGGAGTCGAACCACACATCCAGGATGTCGGTGATCTTCTCGTAATCTGCGGCCTCGCTACTCAGCAGCTCGGACGCGTCCAGCGTGTACCAGACATCCACGCCGCCCTGCTCCACGCGGTCGGCGACCTGGCGCAGCAACTCGGTGCTGCGCGGATGCGGCTCGCCGGTTTCGCGATGCACGAACAAGGCGATCGGCACGCCCCAGGTGCGCTGCCGCGAGATGGTCCAGTCCGGGCGCCCGTCGACCATGCCGGCGATACGCGCCTGGCCCCAGGACGGATACCAATGCACGTTTTCGATGGCCTTGAGCGCATCGGCACGCAGGTTGGCCTGCTCCATCGAGATGAACCACTGCGGCGTGGCACGGAACGCAATCGGCGTCTTGTGGCGCCAGCAATGCGGGTAGCTGTGCTCCATCTTGCTGGCCGCCAGCAGCACGCCGGTCTCGCGCAGCGCTTCGATGATGACGTCGTTCGCCTTCCAGATATGCAGCCCGGCCAGCACGGTGTCGCGCAGCGGCGGGGTCGACGGCAGATACACGCCGCGCCCGTCCACCGGATTGATCTGCGCAGCGCCGTAGCGCTCCAGCAGCCCGTATTGCTTGGAGACCTGATAGTCCTCCTGGCCGTGGCCGGGTGCCGTATGCACCGCGCCGGTACCATCCTCGGCCGACACGTGGTCGCCCAGCAGCAGCGGGATCTCGCGTTCGGCATAGAACGGGTGATTCAGCAGCATGTGCTCCAGCGCCGCGCCCTTGGCGTGCCCATGCACCACGACTTCGCCCACGCCGTACCGCGCCAGCGCCTTGGCAGCCAACGCTTCGGCGATCACCAGCCAGCGCGGCTGGCCGCGATCGGCCGGACCTTCGACCAGCACATAGTCCAGCTCCGCGCCCAGGCTCACCGCCAGCGACGCCGGCAGCGTCCACGGCGTGGTGGTCCAGATCGGCACCGCCACGCCCACGCCCGCCGGCAGGCTCGCGCCGAACGCAGCAGCGACCGCAGCCGGGTCGCGCGCCGGATAGGCGATATCCACGGTCGGCGACACCTTGTCGGCGTATTCGATCTCGGCCTCGGCCAGCGCCGAACCGCAATCGAAGCACCAGTGCACCGGCTTGACGCCGCGGGTCAGGTGGCCGTTATCGACCACCTTGGCCAGCGCGCGGATTTCGTTGGCTTCGAAGCGGAAATCCAGCGTCTTGTATGGGTTGTCCCAATCGCCGATCACGCCCAGGCGCTTGAAATCGCGCCGCTGCAGATCGATCTGCTCGGTGGCGTATTCGCGGCACTTCTGCCGAAATTCGGCCGCATCGAGCTTGACGCCGACCTTGCCGTATTTTTTTTCGATCGCGATCTCGATCGGCAGGCCATGGCAATCCCAGCCCGGGATATACGGTGCATCGAAGCCGGCCAGATATTTCGACTTGACGATGATGTCCTTGAGGATCTTGTTGACCGCATGGCCGAGGTGGATCTGGCCGTTCGCATACGGCGGGCCGTCATGCAGCACGAACAGCGGCCGCCCCGCGGCATTGGCACGCAGTTGCGCGTAGAAGCCCTCGCGCTCCCAGCGCTCCAGCATCGCCGGCTCGCGCTTGGGCAGGTCGCCGCGCATCGGAAATTCCGTCGCAGGCAGATGAAGAGTGGCTTTGTAATCTTGGGTCACAGGAACCTACCGTTGCGCTGGATTGCTTGAGAAGTCCGCACATGGACGTGCGGGCTCTTGCGAGGGACTCGCCGTAGTCGAGGGTTGTTGCTCAGAACGCATATGCGCCGCCAGTACCTCACGTGCCTGCTCGGCATCGCGGTGCATCTGCACGGTCAGCGCCTCCAGGCCATCGAACTTTTCTTCGTCGCGCAACTTGGCAACGAATTCGACGGCAATGTGCCGGCCATACAGATCGCACTGGAAGTCGAACAAGTGCGCTTCCAGCAGCGGCTCCACGCCCGCCACGGTGGGACGCGTGCCGAAGCTGGAGACCGACGGCCACGGCCGCTCGGCCACGCCATGCACCCAGGTCGCATAGATCCCCGACAACGCCGGCGTGCGCGGAAAGCGCAGGTTGGCGGTGGGATAGCCCAAGGTACGACCAAGCTGCTTGCCGCGCACGACCCGGCCACCGATGGCGTACGGGCGACCGAGCAAGTCGCCAGCGCGGGCGAATTCGCCGGCGCCGAGCAGTTCGCGAATCCGCGTTGCCGAAATCCGCTCCCCATGCAGATGCACCGGCGCAATCTCGCCCGCCACAAAGCCATGCTGCTCGCCGAGCGTACGCAACAGGCCGATGTCGCCGCTGCGTCGATGGCCGAAACGGAATTCCGGGCCAATCCAGACTTCGCGCGCGCGCAGCCGGGCAACCAGCGCCAGCCGCACGAAATCTTCCGCACGCATCTTGGACAGGCGACCGTCGAAACGGATCATGCCCACGCTGTCGGCGCCGAACCCGTACAGGCCTTCGATCTTGGCGCGTGCCAGGGTCAGACGCGGCGGCGGCGCGGCGGGTGCGAAGAACTCGCGCGGCAGCGGCTCGAAGCTCACCGCCACTGCCGGCACACCGAGTGCGCGGGCACGTGCCACAGCGTGTTGCACCAGCGTCCGATGCCCCAGATGCAGGCCATCGAAGGCGCCGATGCAGACCACGCTTCCGCGCGGGAACAGCGTCCCGCCCTCGACGTCTCTAAACAGCCTGCTCATTCCTCGATCCAAACAGATGCCGGCCGGCCGGCCCTCGTTGATACATAACCTGCAAGTATAGCCGTGCCTGTCAAGCCGCATGAGCGTACCCGGGCGGGCGGCGCGTCACCGCCTGCGGTTGCGCAGGGATGGGCGATCTCTGGACAGTGCAGGCGACCTGCAGCGCACTGGTTCGGTAGTCGCCTCAGCCTTCGCGCAGATGCCGCGGCCGCAGCCCCAGCGCCAATTGCGCAACCAGATACGTCGCCCCGCCGCTGCCCACCAGCACCGCCAGCCAACCGATGCGGTTCCATTTGTCCATCTGCGTAAACGACGGCAGCCACCACAGCAAGCTCAACAGCACTGCCACCATCGCCGCACATGCCAGCAGCAGACGCAGCGCATAGCCGCCCCAGCCCGGCCGGCGCTGGTACACCCCGGACTTGCCCAGCCAGTACCACAGCAAACCCAGATTGAGATAACTCGACAGTGCGCTGGCGATACCCAACGCCAGATGCAGGCCCGGCTGCTTGCCCAGCGCCTGCATCACACCCTGCGCCTTGAGTTCGGGCGGCACCATGATCTGGTACACGACCGCCAGCAGCGCGAAGTTGAACACCATGTTGGCAATCAGCGCCGCCACGCCTGCACGCACGGGCGTGCGGGTGTCCTGGCGCGCGTAGAAGGCAGGCAACAGCACCTTCAGCATGGCGTAGGCCGGCAAACCGAAGCTCAGGCCGTAGACCGACATCGCGGTCATGCGGGTATCGAACGCGGTGAACTGGCGGTACTGGAACAACGTCGCCACCAGCGGTTCGGCCAGCAGCAGCAAGCCCAGCATGGCCGGCATCGCGATCAGCAGGGTGGTGCGGAAGCCCCAGTCCAGCGCGCCGGAGAAGGCAGTGCGATCGGTCTTGACATGATGGCGGGCCAGCGCCGGCAGGATCACCGTGCCCAGCGCCACGCCGAACACACCCAGCGGCAGTTCCAGAAAGCGATCGGCCAGCGACAGCCACGATTGGGACCCATCGGCCAGGCGCGCGGCGATCACCGTATCCAGCATCAGGTTGATCTGCGCAATCGACGAGCCGAACAAGGTCGGGATCATCAAGGTCAGCACCTTGCGCACATCCGGGTGATTCCAGCCCCAGCGCGGCAGCGTCAGCAGGTCGATGCCCTTCAGCGCCGGCAGCTGGAACAGCAGCTGCAGCGCACCGGCCACCAGGACCGCCCAGCCCAGCGCCAGGATCGGGACCTCCAACCGCGGCGCCAACCACAGCGCGCCGGCAATCATGCACAAATTGAGGATGACCGGCGTCAGCGCCGGAATGGCAAAACGCTGGAAGCTGTTGAGCGCGCCACCGGCCAGCGCCGTCAACGAGACGAACAGCAGGAATGGAAAGGTCAGCCGCAACAGATCGACCAACAAACCGTATTTTTCCGGATCGGTGGCCGCGCCATCGGAAAATACCGCGGCCAGTTGCGGGGTGAAGATCAACCCCAGTGCGGTGATCAGCAACAACATCCCGCCCAAGGTGCCGGACACGCGCGCCATCAGCTCGCGCAGATCGGCATGCGGGCGGGTCTCCTTGACCTCGGTGAACACTGGCACGAAGGCGGTGGCGAACGAGCCCTCGGCGAACAGCCGGCGCAGGAAATTGGGAATGCGAAAGGCCACCCAGAACGCGTCGGTCACCGCATTGGCGCCGAAGGTGGTGGAAATCGCCTGGTCGCGGATCAGGCCCAGCACCCGCGAGATCATGGTCATACTGCTGAATGAGAGCAGGCCTCTCAACATGCCGGGCTTGCTCACGCTGCATCCCTCTTGACAACTGACTTGACGTACATATCCGGGTCCATCATACTTTCGCGCTTGCTTTTTCCACCATACCGATTTTTCAGGAACCCACCACCGTGGCCAATATCAAGTCCGCCAAGAAGCGCGCCAAGCAGACCATTGTGCGCAATGAGCGCAACACCGGTCAGCGCTCGATGCTGCGCACCGCCGTCAAGAAGGTGATCAAGGCCCTTGACGCCAACGATGCTGCAGGCGCCGAAGCTGCTTTCGCCGTTGCTCAGCCCATCCTCGACCGTTTCAGCGCCCGCGGCCTGATCCACAAGAACAAGGCTGCACGCCACAAGAGCCGCCTGACCGCGCGCATCAAGGCCATCAAGGCCGCGTAAGCGACCAGTTGGCGCATTGCCGGCAGCCTGGCTTCCGGCAATACAGAAAAACCCGGCCTTGGCCGGGTTTTTTGTGTGCCTGCGCCTGCACTCAGCCCGCATTGCGCGCTTCGAGCTCGTCTTCGCGCTGGCGATCGAAGAATGCCATCACGTCTTTCATGATCGGGAAGGTGCCATCGCGCCCGAGAGCGGAAACCAGGTACCACGGCGCCGTCCAGCCCAACTCGGCCACGATGGTTTCTGCAGCGGCACGCGCCTCGTCTTCGAACATCAGGTCGGCCTTGTTGAGCACCAGCCAGCGCGGCTTCTTCAGCAACTCGGGATCGTGCCGTTCCAGCTCGCGCTCGATGGTGCGCACCTGATCGGCCGGCGATACGCCGTCCACACCGCCCTCGCCATACACGCCCAGAGCAGGCGAAATATCCACCAGATGCAGCAGCAGGCGGGTGCGTTGCAAATGGCGCAGGAACTGCGTGCCCAGCCCGGCGCCGTCGGCCGCGCCTTCGATCAGGCCCGGCACGTCGGCGATGACGAAACTGCGGTACGCCTCGACACTGACCACGCCCAGATTCGGATACAGGGTCGTGAACGGGTAGTCGGCCACCTTCGGGGTTGCCGCGGACACCGCACGGATCAGGGTGCTCTTGCCGGCATTGGGGAAACCCAGCAGGCCGACATCGGCCAGCAGCTTCAGTTCCAGCTTGAGCAGACGCTCTTCGCCCTCCTCACCGGTGGTCGCCTGGCGCGGCGCGCGGTTGACCGAGCTCTTGAAATGCATGTTGCCCAGGCCGCCCTTGCCGCCCTTGGCCACCAGCAAGCGGTCGCCGTGCTGGGTCAGGTCGCCGATCACTTCATCGGTCTGCACGTTGATCACCACGGTACCGACCGGCACCACGATGATGCGGTCTTCGCCGCCCTTGCCGTAGGCCTGACGCCCCATGCCGTTCTCGCCGCGCTGCGCCTTGAAGGTGCGCTCATGGCGGAAATCGACCAGTGTGTTGACGTTCTCGTCGGCCACGATCCAGACACTACCGCCCGCACCGCCATCGCCCCCATCGGGCCCGCCCAGCGGAATGAACTTCTCGCGGCGAAAGCCGACACAGCCATTGCCGCCATTACCGGCGGTGACCAGGATTTCTGCTTCGTCGACTAGCTTCATGGGATGACAACCGGGAATTGAGAATAGGGAATAGGGAATCGGCCAGCAAAAGCGGCGGATTCCTGCCGGCGAAAACACCCGCCAGCACGGCTGTAGAAAAACGCGACGGGATGCAGGACCGGCTTTTCCGATTCCCGATTCCCTACTCCCGATTCCCAGCCGTCAAACGAAAAACCCCGCCGAAGCGGGGCTTTCCGTCTCGTTCGCATAGCCTTGCGGCACATGCGAACTGGCCTGCATGGAGCGGGCGATTACGCCTCGGCAACCACGCTGACGGTACGACGCTTCTTCGGACCCTTGGTGGAGAACTCCACCTTGCCGTCGACCAGCGCAAACAGCGTGTGGTCACGACCCAGGCCGACGCCGGCGCCCGGATGGAACTGGGTGCCGCGCTGACGCACGATGATGTTGCCGGCGTCGATGGCCTGGCCACCGAAGATCTTCACGCCGAGGTACTTCGGGTTGGAATCGCGACCGTTGCGCGAGGAACCTACGCCCTTTTTATGTGCCATGACTGGTTCTCCTTACTTCTTGTCGCCACCGGCAATGCCGGTGATCTCGATTTCGGTGTAGTGCTGACGGTGTCCCTGACGCTTCATGTGGTGCTTGCGGCGACGGAACTTGATGATGCGCACCTTGTCGGCGCGGCCGTGGGCCACGACCTTGGCGGTGACCGAGGCGCCCTTCAGCGCATCGCCCAGCTTGATGCCATCGCTATCGCCCAGCATCAGGATGGTGTCGAACTTGATCTCGTTGCCAGCTTCGACTTCGAGCTTTTCCACGCGGAGCGTTTCGCCCTGCGCGACGCGGTATTGCTTACCGCCGGTTACCAGAACTGCGTACATGACCAGGTGTTCCTCTGTAGTTATTATGGTCGCCTGACTTGCCCATGGGGCAGACAGGAGCGGAATTGTACTGGCCTAGCCGGTTTCGGGTCAAGTCGCAAGCAGTCTGGCCGCGACCCGCCCGCATTGGGCTGGTAGAACGCATCATCCGGCCGCCACAACCGCCCCGGCAGACTGGCATTTGGGGCAATTGCCCTCACCTAGGTCGGCGGGTAGGCTGATCGACTGCCACTCATTCCTGCTGAGCACGCTCGCACCACTGCCGGTTCGCCGGCCCGACATCGGATCCCCCATGGCGATGGATTTCATCCGCATCCGCGGCGCGCGGACGCACAACCTCAAGAACATCGACCTCGACCTGCCCCGCGACAAACTGATCGTGATCACCGGCTTGTCCGGCTCGGGCAAGTCGTCGCTGGCATTCGACACCATCTATGCAGAAGGCCAGCGCCGCTACGTCGAGTCGCTGTCGGCGTATGCGCGCCAGTTCCTCAGCGTGATGGAAAAGCCGGACCTGGACCACATCGAAGGCTTGTCGCCAGCGATTTCGATCGAACAGAAATCCACCTCGCATAACCCGCGCTCCACCGTCGGCACGATCACCGAGATCTACGACTACCTGCGCCTGCTGTACGCACGCGTGGGCCAGCCGCGCTGCCCCGACCATGGCTTCCCGCTGGAAGCGCAGACCGTCAGCCAGATGGTCGACCACATGCTCGCCCAGGATCAGGAGCAGCGCTACATGTTGCTGGCCCCGGTGATCCGCGACCGCAAGGGCGAGCATGCGCAGGTGTTCGAACAGTTGCGTGCGCAGGGCTTCGTGCGCGTGCGCGTGGACGGCGAACTCTACGAAATCGATGCGGTGCCGCCGCTGGCATTGCGCCAGAAACACACCATCGAAGCGGTGATCGACCGCTTTCGTCCGCGCGAAGACATCAAGCAGCGTCTTGCGGAAAGTTTCGAAACCGCGCTCAAGCTCGGCGAAGGCATGGTGGCGGTGCAGTCGCTGGACGACCCGGCAGCCGCGCCGCACCTGTTCTCGTCCAAATACAGCTGCCCGGTGTGCGACTACTCGCTGCCGGAGCTGGAACCGCGACTGTTTTCGTTCAACGCACCGGTGGGCGCCTGCCCGAGCTGCGATGGCCTGGGCGTGGCCGAATTCTTCGACCCCGATCGCGTGGTCGTGCATCCCGAACTGTCGCTGTCGGCCGGCGCGGTGCGCGGCTGGGACCGACGCAATGCCTATTATTTCCAGCTGATTGCTTCGCTGGCCAAGCACTACAAGTTCGACGTGGATGCGGTGTGGAATACGCTGCCGGCCAAGGTGCGGCAGGCGGTGCTGTTCGGCAGCGGCGATGAGGTGATCAGCTTCACCTACTTCACCGATGCGGGCGGGCGCACCACGCGCAAGCATCGCTTCGAGGGCATCCTGCCGAACCTGGAACGCCGTTACCGCGAAACCGAATCGCCGGCGGTGCGCGAAGAGCTGACCAAGTACGTCAGCCAGCAACCCTGCCCCGCCTGCAACGGCACGCGCTTGAATCGCGCTGCGCGCAACGTGTTCGTGGCCGATCGCCCACTACCGGAATTGGTGGTGCTTCCGGTCAACGAGGCGTTGAGCTTTTTCCGTGGCCTGTCGCTGCCGGGTTGGCGCGGCGAGATCGCGGCCAAGATCGTCAAGGAAATCGGCGAGCGACTGGGCTTCCTGGTCGATGTGGGTCTGGATTACCTCACCCTGGAGCGCAAGGCCGACACCTTGTCCGGCGGTGAGGCGCAGCGCATTCGCCTGGCCAGCCAGATCGGCGCCGGCCTGGTCGGGGTGATGTACGTGCTGGACGAGCCCTCGATCGGCCTGCACCAACGCGACAACGAACGCCTGCTCGGCACGCTGACGCGGTTGCGCGATCTGGGCAACACCGTGATCGTGGTCGAGCATGACGAAGATGCGATCCGCCTGGCCGACCATGTGCTGGACATCGGCCCCGGTGCGGGCGTGCATGGCGGCGAAATCTGCGCGCAAGGCACGCTGGACGACATCCTGAAATCGCCACGCTCGTTGACCGGCCAATACCTGTCGGGCAAGCGCCGCATCGAGATTCCCAAGCAGCGCCACAAGCCCAACCCGAAGATGATGCTGCATCTGCGCGGGGCCACTGGCAACAACCTGAAGAATGTCGACCTGGATATTCCCGCCGGCCTGCTGACCTGCATCACCGGCGTGTCCGGCTCGGGCAAATCGACGTTGATCAACGACACGTTGTTCACCCTGGCGGCCAACGAGATCAATGGCGCCTCGCACACGGTGGCACCGCATCGCGAAGTCGAGAATCTGGACCTGTTCGACAAGGTGGTGGATATCGACCAGTCGCCGATCGGACGCACGCCCCGTTCCAATCCGGCGACCTATACCGGCATGTTCACGCCCTTGCGCGAGCTGTTCGCGCAGGTACCCGAGGCGCGTGCACGCGGCTATTCGCCGGGCCGCTTCAGCTTCAACGTGCGTGGCGGCCGCTGCGAGGCCTGCCAGGGCGACGGCATGATCAAGGTGGAGATGCACTTCCTGCCCGATGTCTACGTGCCCTGCGACGTCTGCCACGGCAAGCGCTACAACCGCGAAACGCTGGAGATCCGCTACAAGGGCTTCAACATCAGCGACGTGCTGCAGATGACCGTGGAAGATGCGCTGCGCCTGTTCGAGCCGGTGCCGTCGATCGCGCGCAAGCTGGAAACGCTGGTCGATGTGGGATTGAGCTACATCAAGCTGGGCCAGAGCGCGACCACGCTCTCCGGCGGCGAGGCGCAGCGCGTCAAGCTGTCCAAGGAGCTGTCGCGGCGCGATACCGGGCGCACCCTGTACATCCTCGACGAGCCGACCACCGGGCTGCACTTCCACGATATCGAAGCGTTGCTCGGCGTGCTGCACAAGCTGCGCGACGAAGGCAACACGGTGGTGGTGATCGAACACAATCTGGACGTGATCAAGACCGCCGACTGGATCGTGGATCTGGGCCCGGAAGGCGGCCATCGTGGCGGCACCATCCTGGTCTCCGGTACGCCGGAAGAAGTGGCTGCACACAAGGCGTCCTACACCGGGCAGTTCCTGGCCAAGATGCTGCCGTCGGTGAAGGCGCGCGAGACGCGTCCGGCGGCAATGGCCAACAAGCCTGATGCGCGTCCGCCGCGCAAGGTCAAACCGGAGAAGGTGGCCAAGGCTGCCAAATCCGCCACCAAGAAGACTGCGAAGAAGGCAAGCTGATGAGCGAACACAAGATTCTGGCACGCATCCCGATCAGCGTGCGCTGGCGCGATATGGACAGCATGGGCCATGTCAACAACGCCAAGTACGTTTCCTATCTGGAAGAAGCGCGCGTGCGCTGGATGCTGGGCGTGCAAGGCGTGGCGATGACCGACCGCATCGCGCCGGTGGTTGCCGCCACCAATGTCAACTACAAGCAGCCGTTGATCTGGCCCAACGACATCACCGTCGAGTTGTTCGTCGAACGCCTGGGCACCAGCAGCGTGACCATCGGCCACCGCATCTTCGACCAGAAGGACGACAGCAAGCTGTACTCCGATGGCAACGTGGTGGTGGTGTGGATCGATACGCAGACCGGCAAGAGCGCCGCGCTACCGGATGCGGTGCGCGCGGCCAGCAGCTGAATTCCCATCGACTCATTCGCTGAGGTTGCAGCAACGCGAAAGATCGGCGGCGGCTCCGTGTGGAGCCGCCGCTTTCATTTCAATGCTGGCGCAAGTGCGCAACAGCCATCAAACACTCAAGACCCGGGCGCGCGCTTGCGTGCTTCCAAGGTAGCCTTGATTTGGCGACCGTCCTGCAGGGTAAAGCTCACCGGCACCTGCGCGCCTTCCTGCAACGGCGCACTGGCGTCCATCAACATCAGGTGCAGGCCGCCCGGCGCCAACGGCACAGATTTGCCGGCCGGCAATGCCAGTTCGGGCACCGCACGCATGCGGCTGACGCCATTGACCTGTGTGGTTTCGTGCAAGGAGACATCGGCAAATACGCTGCTGTTGGCAGCAGTGATCGTCAGCGGCTGCGCACAGCCGTTATGAAATTGCCCGAACCCGGCCGCCATGCCCATGCCACCGGGCGGCGGAATGCGGATCCAGCCATTCTTGAATTCGGGCAGGCATTGCGCCGGCACGCCCGCACTTGCCGCCAGCCCAAACGCCGCGAGCAACACGCCGGCATACCTAACCCGCCTGCTTCGACTGCCGTCTATCATGACCCGACCTCCAGGAGCCCCGAATGAGCATTCAGATCTTAGACCATGGCCGTCTTCGCGAAATCCGTCTGGCGCGTCCGCCGGTCAATGCGCTGGACAGCGCGGTGTGCCAGGCGTTGAGCGTTGCGGTGCAGCAGGCCGGCGAGGAGGTCGACGGCATCGTACTGTCGGGCAGTGAGCGGATTTTTTCCGGCGGCATGGATGTGCCGCATCTGCTGGCCCATGGCGCCGACCGCGCTGCGCTGCTGGCCAGTTGGACCGCGTTCTTCGATGCGGCGCAGGCGCTGGCCAACAGCCGCGTGCCGGTGGTCGCGGCCATCGGCGGGCATGCGCCGGCCGGCGGCTGCGTGCTGGCGCTGTGCTGCGACTACCGGGTGATGGCGCGCAGCGCCGATACCGCAAGACCCTATACGATTGGCCTCAACGAAGTGCAGGTTGGCCTTGCTGCGCCGGAGGGTATCCAACGCCTGTTGCGCCGCGTGGTGGGTGCGCACCGCGCCGAACGCCTGCTGATCTCCGGGCAACTGCTGCCGGCCGAACAGGCGGTCGCGATCGGGCTGGTGGACGAACTGGTCGATGGCGAGCTGGTCACCGCGCGCGCGGTGGCGTGGCTGCAGGAGCTGCAGCAGCTTCCCCGCCAACCGATGTTGACCACGCGCGCGATTGCGCGCGCCGACCTGCGCGCGGCATTGGCGCCGGAGTTGATCCAGCTGGAGCGCTTCATCGATGGCTGGTACGCGCCGGATGCGCAGACCGCGCTGCATGGCCTGGTGGCGCGCCTGCAAAAGGCCTGAGCCCTGCCGTCGCGGCGCCCCTCGGGCGGGCCGGTATACTCGCTGTCCGTCGCATGCCCAGGCCAGCCTCTTGTCCGCCACCGCCGAACCCGTCGTCTCCGAACTGATCAGCCTGCTGTCGCTGGAGCGCCTGGAAGACAACCTGTTCCGTGGCCAGAGCCGCGACATCGGCACCAAATACGTGTTCGGTGGGCAGGTGCTGGGCCAGGCGTTGGCGGCAGCGCAGGCGACGGTGGAAAACGGCCGCCAGGCGCATTCGCTGCATGCGTATTTCCTGCGTGCCGGCAATATCGACCACCCCATCGTCTACGACGTCGACCGCACCCGCGATGGCGGCAGTTTCTCGGTGCGCCGGGTCACCGCGATCCAGCACGGCAAGGTGATCTTTTTTTGCGCGGCCTCGTTTCAGGAGCACGAAGAAGGCGCCGAGCATCAGTCGGCGATGCCGGTGGTGCCGCCACCGGAAGACATCGAACCGGCCGCACCGCTGGCACCGGACGTGTTGGCCAAGCTGCCGGCCAAGGTGCAGCGTTGGCTGTCGCGCGGTGGCCCGTTCGAGTTTCGCCATGTCTTTCCGCGCGACGAACTCAGGCCGCCCAAGCGCCCGCCGTTCCAGCAGATGTGGCTGCGCTTGAACGATCCCATCGGAGACGATGTGGGCCTGCATCAAGCGCTCCTTGCGTACGCGTCGGATTTTCAGTTGCTGGGCACCTCGACATTTCCGCACGGCATCAGCTATTACACGCCGAACGTGCAGATGGCCTCGCTCGATCATGCCCTGTGGTTCCATCGTCCATTCCGTACCGACGACTGGCTGCTGTACTCGCTCGACAGCCCCACCGCGCAGGGCGCGCGCGGTCTGGCTCGCGGGCAGTTTTTCACCCGCGACGGCGTGCTGGTGGCCAGCACCACGCAGGAAGGCCTGATCCGGGTGGTGCCTGACGGCAGCGCGATTGCCGTGCCGGCCAAGGAATAGATCTCACATCGCGACAGCACGGCACCCCGCTTGATGGCCAGTGCGCACTCTGGCTGGGTGAAGGCAGCCGAGCACCGCTTCCCGCGCACTGCAGACACCGCATGCGATCCCCTGACCGCATCACCCCCACCTTGATGTTTCATCTTGAACTGGCGCCTCAACGGCGCCATCTGTTCCGGACCCAACGGCGTTTTCCACCATGCGCAAGATCTTCAGCAGTCAACGTATCGAAACCGCCGAAGGCGTGGCCAATCTCTTGCGCGATGCGGGAATCGAGATCCGCATCAGCAACGGTCGCTCTTATCAAAGCAAGCGCGGCGGCCAGTTCAGCTACCTGGAACAGAGCAACGCCCAGGCGCAGCCCACCGTCTGGATCGTGCATGCCAACGACCAGCCGCGCGCACGCGAGCTGCTGCGCGACGCCCGCCTGCTGGACACCACCCGCCGCGACCTGCCGAACGTGGAATACACCTTCCGCGAAGGCGAAAACGGCTCCAGCTCCAGTGCGCGCAGCTGGGCCTGGCGTATCCGCCTGGTGTTGCTGCTGGTGATCGGCGCCGTGGCGATGGTGGTGGTGATGCGCCATCGCAACGCGCCGACGCAACTGGCACCAGCGGCCCAGCCGGCATCGCAACAGGCGCCGGCGCCAGATGCCGTACAACCGGCAGCAGAAGACGACGAAGTGCGCGTGCGGATCCAGCCGACCCGCTGACCCCAGCTCCCCGGCGCGGCCACCCGCTGGTACCACAGGCATGTTCGTCGGCGCGGTCACATCCGTTGCCGGCCTGCGTCGCATGGCATGCGAAGGCAGGCGCCTGGCGAGCAACCTCGCGCGATCCGAAGTGATGGGTTCGTATCCGACTGTCGCAGTCATCGGGCAGCGCCCGCGCTGCTATAAGCGGTCAGGATTCAACCAGACCCCGGAGTCATGACGTGAAGGCAAGTCTGTTCACCAGTCTGCTGATGATGGTCAGCATGAGCGCGCATGCGGACGGACTCACCAAGTCCGCCGATGGCAAGACGCTATCGGTGAGTTTCGGAGCACCGACCTTCAAGCAGGTGCTTCACTACCGCAAGCTCTACGACAAGAAGCCATTCCCCGATGCGGAAATCTATTATTTCAGCAACGGCATGTACAAAATCATTTCCCAGGGCGAAAACCATTACGGCGTCTATGTGCTGCAGGGAACATTCGACGACCAGAGCTACACCATCCGGTTCATCTCCCTGCCCTCGGAAGATTGGGGCAACAAGACTGCGTTCCACCAGCTGACCTTCGTGCGCGGCGACAAGCAGAATGTCTTTATCCAGAACGCCATCGTCGACACCGGCGAAGCGATCGCGCAGCAGAACGGCACGTACACACTGGAGAAGAACACCGTCTCCAATCCGGTTCCTACGTCCTGGAAGCACGACTGAGCGTTGTACCCGCACTCAGCGTCTGTTCCAAACGCAAGCGCCCTCCCGCCAGGCGGAAGGGCGCGGTCGATCGGCGCCTTGTTACGTACTGCAAACAGCTGGGTGAACTCACCGCTCACCCGAGCGGCACTCGCCAATGCGCAACGAGCGCCGCGGTCGGCGATGCCTCAGCGGTTGGTCGCAGGCGCGGTTGCCGGTGACGGCTTGCCATCGTCGCCGTGCCTGCCCATCCCGCCCGGCCCGTGCCCGCCACGCCACTTGGATGCGGCATCGAACTCGGCCTTGCTCAACTTGCCGTCCTTGTCGGTGTCGGCCTTGGCGAACCACGCATCGCGATGCTGCTGCATGCGCAATTCACGGTCGGCACGGTCGACGAAGCCGTCCTTGTTGAGATCCATCTGGTCGAAGCGCGCAGCGAATTTGGGGTCGGCCTTGGCTTCTTCGCGGCTGATACGGCCATCCTTGTTGGTATCGAGCTTGGCCATCCATTCGCCGCGTCCGCCGCGCCCATCGCGACCCGGGCCACGATGATGCGGGCGCTCGTCGCGCGACAGCTTGCCGTCCTTGTTGGTGTCCAGCGTATCGAACTGCGCGGCCAGCGTCGGATCGGCGGCCGCTTCGCTGCGGTCGATCACGCCATCGCCGTTCTTGTCGAGTTTGGCAGGCCGCGGCGCATCGCCGGGAGCCGGCACGGTGGCGGCGAACGCGGTGCCGGTGGACAGCGCGGCCAGCACGGCCAGGGCGAGAAAGGGTTTGCGTGACGTCATGAGACACTCCTGGAAGATAGGAACCACACGCGGCACCTGCATGGGCCGCATCGCGTGGGTGGTGCGTTCGGATCGCCCGTGCGCTGCCACCAACACCCCCATCAACGAGCCATCGATGCGCGCGTTGACGTCCAGGCCGGACGTATTCATCCGGCGGACAGTCGCCGCTGATGCGACGCGCAGGCGCTATCCTTCGGCCATGGCCATCCATGCCGACACCCACGACGACCTGCGCCTGTTCCAGACCGGCGAGCATGCCTGTGGCTATTGGTCCGGCCGGCAGGCGCGCGATCTGGTGCTGGATCCGCACGATCCGCGCCTGGGGGCGATCTATCCGCAAGCGCTGGCATGGGGCTTCCGTCGCTCCGGCGATCTGGTCTACCGGCCGCACTGCGAACGGTGCCGTGCCTGTGTGCCGGTACGCATCGCGGTGGATGCGTTTCACCCCGACCGCAGCCAACGCCGTTGCCTGGCGCGTAACCGGGATCTGGTGGTGCGCGTGGTAGCCGCCGAGCGCACCGACGAACAACTGGCGCTCTATCGCCAGTACCTCAAGCACCGGCATCCCGGCGGCGGCATGGACCAACATGGCGCCACCGAATTCGACCAGTTCCTGATCGGCGGCTGGTCGCACGGACGCTTTCTGGAGATTCGCGAACCGGCCATCGCGCACCTGCCCGGCCGGCTGCTGGCGGTCGCAGTGACCGATGTCACCGAGCATGCGTTGTCGGCGGTGTACACGTTCTACGCGCCGGAGGCGGCAGCGCGCAGCCTGGGCACGTTCGCGATCCTGCAGCAGATCCAGTGGGCGCAACGCGAGCGACGCGCGCACCTGTATCTGGGGTACTGGATCGATGGCCACGCGAAGATGAACTACAAGCGCCGCTTCAGCGCACTGGAAGCCTACGATGGTCGCCACTGGCGCGGCTTGCCCGCCCACGCATCGGTCGACTGAACCGCCGGATTGCGACATCGGCGTGTCGCATCCCGCATGCGAGAATCTGGCAATGATCAAACCTCTCCTGCTGCTCGCGCTGACCGCCTTGTGCGCGGCCTGCGCCCACCCCGCGCCCTCGCCCAAGATGCAGACCGACACCCTCGCCGCCCGGCCGGCCGCGGCACGGCTGCGCATCGCCACCTACAACACCTCGCTGTATTCGGACGAGGCCGGCGGCCTGATTCGCGAGCTGCAGGGCGATAGCGCGCATGCGCGCAAGATCGCTGCGGTACTGCAGCGCGTGCGCCCGGATCTGGTGCTGCTGAACGAATTCGACTTCGACCCGGAACACCGCGCTGCCGACCTGTTCCAGCAACGTTATCTGCAGGTGGCCCAGCCGGGCGGCGGCGAGGCGTTGCGGTATCCGTACCGCTATCTGGCATCGGTCAATACCGGCGTGCCGAGCGGCCTGGATCTGGACAACAACGGCAGCGCCGGAGGCGAAGGACGCGCGCGTGGCAACGACGCGTGGGGCTACGGGCTGCATCCCGGCCAGTACGGCATGCTGGTGTTGTCGCGTTACCCGATCGAT
This sequence comes from Xanthomonas citri pv. citri, assembly GCF_000961215.1. Taxonomy (NCBI): domain Bacteria; kingdom Pseudomonadati; phylum Pseudomonadota; class Gammaproteobacteria; order Lysobacterales; family Lysobacteraceae; genus Xanthomonas; species Xanthomonas citri. Next base: position 1,415,765 of record NZ_CP008998.1, on the reverse strand, counting down.
GCGCAGGCAGTGCGGAGCTTCCAGCTGCTGAAGTGGAGCGCGCTACCTGGCGCACTGCGGCCGATCGATCCGGCCAGCAAGACGTCGTACTACAGCGATGCCATCTGGGCGCAGCTGCGGCTGTCGTCCAAATCGCATTGGGATGTGCCGGTGCGCACGCCGTTGGGTGTGGTGCATGCGCTGGTGTCGCACCCTACCCCGCCCGTATTCGACGGTGCCGAGAAACGCAACGCCGCGCGCAACCACGACGAACTGCAGCTGTGGCGCGCGTACCTGGACAACGCACCCGACAGCCAACGCTGGCTCTGCGACGACAAGGGCGGTTGCGGCGGCCTGGCTGCCGATGCGCGCTTCGTCATCCTGGGCGATCTGAACAACGACCCGGTCGATGGTGCCGGCCGCCATGAGGCGATCCGCGCCTTGATCCATCACCCGCGCGTGCTGCAGTACCCCACGCCGCACAGCGATGGCGGCCCGGAAAAAACCGCCGAATACGCCGCGCTGGGCATCGCCCACAGCGGCGACCCGCATCAGGTCACCGGCGACTTCGGCCCGCAGGCAGGCACCATGCGCCTGGACTACGTGCTGCCGTCGCGCCAGTTCACCCTGATCGGCAGCGGCATTTTCTGGCCGGCCAGCAACGCGCCGGAAGCGGTGATCGCCGATGGTAGCGACCATCATGCGGTGTGGGTCGACCTGGCTGAGTAGCGGGGGATTGAGGAGTTGGGTTGGGGCTTCGAACAGCGAGTTCCTTGCCCGTTTGCGGTATCGGCACCTGGCTCGGAAAAAGATCCGCGCACGAGCAGCTAGCCAGGCGCAGTGCTGCTTGCGGTGACGGATGGCGTGGCGTCACCAGGTGTGATCAATCACCCGCGTCGGGCAGCGTCGAGAAGACGTGCGCATAAATCCCGAGCGCCCCTGGCGCGTCGACGCAATGCAGCGATGCGCTGCACTGCGTCTGCCGTACGCCGCTCAGGCCTGCAGCTGGATCGTCAACGCCGCGGCGGCGACGCGCGCCTTCTCACGCGCAGCATCGACGCTGTCCGCGCGCGCCAGGGTGACGCCGACGCGGCGATGGCCGTCCACGCGGGGCTTGCCGAACAGGCGCAGTGCGGTGTCAGGGTCCCGCAGTGCTTCGGCCACGTTGTCGAACGCCGGCACGCCATTGCCGTGCGCCAGCAACGCGCACGATGCCGAAGGGCCGGCCTGACGGATCACGCCGCCGTCCTGCGCGCCCACCGGCAGGCCGAGAATGGCGCGGGCATGCAGCGCGAATTCGCTCAGTTCCTGCGAGACCAGCGTGACCAGGCCGGTGTCGTGCGGGCGCGGCGAGACTTCGCTGAACCACACCTCGTCGCCCTTGACGAACAACTCCACACCGAACAGGCCCCGGCCGCCGAGATCGTCGGTGATGGCCTTGGCGATCTGCTGCGAGCGGCGCAACGCAGCGGCCGACATCGGCTGCGGCTGCCAGCTTTCGCGGTAGTCGCCGTCCTGTTGCCAATGCCCGATGGGATCGCAGTACGAGGTGCCGCCGGCATGGCGCACGGTGAGCAAGGTAATTTCGTAATCGAAATCGATGAAGCCTTCGACGATGCAGCGACCGGCACCGGCACGTCCGCCGGTCTGCGCATACTCCCATGCCGCATCGATATCGGCCTCGCTGCGCAGGGTGCTCTGGCCCTTGCCCGAGGACGACATCACCGGCTTGACCACGCATGGCAAGCCCACCGCGGCAATTGCATCGCGATACTCCTCGACGGTATCGACAAAGCGATACGGCGAGGTCGGCAGGCCCAGCGTTTCGGCTGCCAGGCGGCGAATGCCTTCGCGGTCCATGGTCAGGCGCGCGGCACGCGCCGTCGGGATGACCTTCTGGCCTTGCTCGCGTTCCAGCGCCACCAGGGCTTCGGTATGGATCGCTTCGATCTCCGGCACGATCAGATGCGGCCGCTCATTGGCGATCAGCGTGCGCAACGCAATGGGGTCGAGCATGTCCAGCACATGCGAGCGGTGCGCCACCTGCATCGCCGGTGCATTGGCATAGCGGTCGGCCGCGATCACTTCCACACCGAAACGCTGCAGCTCGATCGCCACTTCCTTGCCCAGTTCGCCCGAGCCCAACAACAGCACGCGGGTGGCGGAAGGCGATAACGGCGTGCCGAGAGTGGTCATGAGCGCGGTCCAGAGCGAGAGGGGCCGCCATTCTAACGGTTGCCCGCTCCCACTCCGACGAACGGCCATTGTTTAACCGATATCACATTGATATCTTTTTACCACTCCACAAGGACTCGCGCTCATGAAAGAAAAGCCGATCGGTTCGTTGCCCGGCATTCCTGTCGTCCTCGTCGCAGGCGCCGGCCTCCTCGGTGCCGCCTGGTACGTACTGACGATGATGGCCGGCACCAGCGTCACGCCAGGGGCGTTCATCGCCGCGGTGCTGGTCGTGGCGGCATGTATTTTCATGTTGGCCGGCCTGTATACGTTGGAGCCCAACCAGGCAGCGGTGCTGAGCCTGTTCGGCAAGTACGTCGGTACCGTCAAGGACGCTGGCCTGCGCTGGAATGTGCCGTTCTACGCCAAGCGTCGCGTCAGCCAGCGCGTACGCAATTTCGAAAGCGGACGACTCAAGGTCAACGAGCTGGATGGCAGCCCGATCGAAATCGCTGCGGTGATCGTATGGCAGGTGCTGGATGCCTCCGAAGCGGTCTACAACGTCGACGACTACGAGAGCTTCGTGCATATCCAGTCCGAAGCGGCGCTGCGCGCGATGGCGACCAGCTATCCGTACGACCAGCACGAAGACGGCCAGATCTCGCTGCGCAGCCATCCGGCCGAAATCAGCGAGCAGCTCAAGCGGCATCTGGACGAGCGCCTGACCCAGGCCGGCGTGGACGTGATCGAGGCGCGCATCAGCCACCTCGCCTACGCGCCGGAAATCGCCCAGGCGATGCTGCAGCGCCAGCAGGCCAATGCCGTGATTGCCGCACGCTCGCGCATCGTTGCCGGCGCAGTGGGGATGGTCGAAATGGCGCTATCGGAGTTGCAGAAGAATGGCGTGGTGCAGCTGGACGAAGAGCGCAAGGCGCATATGGTCAGCAACCTGCTTACCGTGTTGTGCTCGGATCGCGGCACCCAACCGGTAGTCAACGCCGGTTCGTTGTACTGAGGGCAGCCAACAGGACGCCTGCTCTCACCGCCAGACGGGCGCAGCCACTGCTCGGCATCGGCATGCGCCACTCGTACACTGCGCTTGTGGGCGCGCCCTCCACGTCCACCTGGCGACCACCCGCTTGCGTTGCGTCAGCCACTCCGAGATCGATCCGATGAATATCATGGTGCCCCTGGTGGTTGCGCTTTCCGGCTTGCCCGCGCTGGCCATCGCCGCGTCCATCGGCGCCGACGATGACGACCGCGCACGCGGGCTGGGCCTGCGCTGGGCGTTGATCAGCCTGGTGATTCTGGTCGGCGCCGCATGCCTGTACTGGGCTGGCGACAACCGCGCCGGCATCTATGCGGTGGTGATCGGCATGCTCGTCGGCGTCAACGCGTTGATCGTGTCGATGGTGATGCACCTGCGCCGTCATGGCGGCCGCAGAGACGGCAAATGAGCGAAAAAAAAGCCTACCCGCTGCGTATCAACGCCGATGTGTTGGCCGCCGTGCAGCGCTGGGCCGACGACGAATTGCGCAGCCTCAATGCGCAGATCGAATACGTGCTGCGTGATGCGTTACGCAAGGCTGGCCGGCTACCGAAGCCGCAGGGCGAAAAAGAAAAATCCGAAAATTGACCATGCGCCGCCGATCATCCAGACGCGACTGCGCACCGCTGTAGCGGTTCGCCGGTCCGGGTCGGCGCGGGGTCACGGCGCCTGGCTGGACTGGCAGCGCTCACCCGGCAACGGCTAAGCTGCGTAGATGCGTCATCTTCAACGTGTACTCCTCAATACCAGCGAGATCGAGCTGTGGCCGGCCGATCTGCTGCGCGCGCGCGGTAATGCGGATGCGCGTGTGCTGGCACAGGCCGACTGGCTATTGCGGCGCAAACGCGATGGGCGCTATCTGGCTGCACATCTTCCGCAGGGCCTGATGCCGCTGATCCCGCGGCTGGCATGCGAGCCTGGCCTGGACGAAGCATTGGACCGTCTGCAGACCGCAACCGGCCGCATCGGCCAGGTACACGACGCCACGCTGCCGATCGACGGATTGCAGCGCCGCCTGAGCCAGCTCGGGCTCGCCGCCGACGACTACGTGCAACGGACCGGCCTGCAGTTGATGGCCGAACCAGCCGCACTGCAGTTTGCCGGACGCGATCGCTTCGGCCGCCCGCTGTGGCTCAGTGCCCGCGCTGCACGCGCATGGCGACAGATGCGCGCGGCTGCGCTGCGCGCAGACATCGTGCTCGATGCGATTTCCGGCTACCGCAGCCACGACTACCAACTGGGCATCTTCGAGCGCAAGTTCGCGCGCGGGCTCACCCTGGAGCAGATCCTGACGGTCAACGCAGCGCCGGGTTTCAGCGAACATCACAGCGGCGACGCACTGGATCTGGGCACACCGGGCGAGCCGCCGGCCGAAGAGTCCTTCGAAGCCACGCCTGCATTCGCCTGGTTGTGCAGCAACGCGCACGCATTCGGCTACCGCCTGAGTTACCCACGCAACAACCCGCACGGCATCGTCTACGAACCGTGGCATTGGTGTTGGTCGGCGGGATGAGCCGGCCGAACTTCATGCGCCACGCAACCCGGCTGGACCCGACCGCCCGTCGCATCTGCCCCGCGTGCGAGCGTCCTACTCCTGCGAACGCGGTGTCGGCACCTTGGTCGCCACGCTGAAGTCGGCAATCTTCCACAGATAGAACGCGGCATAGGTGCGGTACGGGCCCCAGCGTTCACCGCGTACGGCCAGTTCCTTGGGGGTGGGCATCTGCTCCTGCTTGTCCACGCGCTGCGCCCCTTTGCGCACGCCCAGGTCGTCGATGGGCAGCAGATCCGGGCGGCCCAGGCGGAACATCAGCATCATTTCCACGGTCCAGCGGCCGATGCCGCGCACCGGCACCAGTGCCTGCACGATGGCTTCCTCGTCCATGAAGGCAAGCCTGCGCAGCGAGGGAATCTCGCCTTCGCTTTCGCGGCGTGCCAGATCGCGCAGGGCCAGCGCCTTGTTACCCGAAACGCCGCAGGCACGCAGCGCCGCATCGTCGATACGACCGAGGGTGTCCGCATGGAGCCGCTGCGCGCCGATCGCCACTTCCACACGCGCCACGATGGTCGAAGCCGCCTTGCCGCTGAGTTGCTGAAACAGGATGGCGCGTGCCAGCGCATCCACCGGGTCGAAGGGTTTGTGCCACCCCGGTTGCGGGGCGATCGGGCCGATGCGCTTCATCCACGCACCCAGCGCGCGATCGCGCCGGGACACGTGCGCGAACGCAGCCTCCACATCGAATCCGCGGGCATGGCGCGGCATGCTCAGCGCCTCAACGCACCAATGGCCAGCACCACCCAGCCCAGCATCAGCCCAACTCCGCCGACCGGCGCCAGGGTGGTCGGCCACTGCAGCAACGCACCCCCGACCAGGCTGCCGGCAAACAGCAAGGTGCCGAGCAACAGCAGGTACAAGCCCGCCCGGCCCAGCGCGCGCGTTTCGGTGGCGCCCAGCACGGTGAGGACCGCGCCATGCCCGAACGCATACAACGACGCCACCTGCAGCCGCGACTGCATCACCGCATCGGCAACGCCGTGCGAGGCATAGGCCGATAGACCGACGGCAATGGCCGCCAGCAAACCGCCGCAGAAGGCCAGCAGCGAGGGATGTTTCTTACGACGATCAAGCAAAGACATGCAGGCAACTTCCGTGACAGCGCCGGAGCGCAAAAAAAAACGCGCCGCAAGACTGCGGCGCGTTTTCGTCTGGATCAGCTCATCGTGGTGAGGCGATTACTTGATGGCCCAGTAGACGTCGTACGTGCCGTCCTGGGTGAACGACTTGTCCACGCCACCCTTCCAGGATTCGTACGGACGATCGGTCACGTCCATGCCGCTGGTGGCAGCCCAGGCACGCAGCGAGTTACGCACTGCATCCAGGCCGGCCATATGGCCTGCGTAGGTCGCAAATGCCGAGCGGTGCGCCGGAACCCGCTGGTACTTCACCGGTGCTTCGGACGGGATGTTGAGCTTCAGCTCTTCGCCCGTTGCAGCCACCGGGGTTGCATCGGCGGGTGCCGCGGCAGCCGTGTCGTCCTTCTTGGCGTCGGCCTTGGCGTCGGTCTTCGGAGCACCACCAGCGCGCTTGCGCACCGGTTGCACCACGTCGAAGGCGTACTTGTCGGAAGCGAAGTCGGTGGTCACGATGCGCACTGGACCAACCGCCTCAAGGCCGTTGGAATCCATCACGCGCTTGATCCACTCCTGGTTGTCCTTGATCGACTTCTTGATCGTCTCGTTGTCACGATCGATGTTGCCCGCGGTGACGACCAACAGGTCCTCGGCCGGCACATCGACGATCTTGAGGTCGCTCAACACCGGCTTGCCGTCAAGCTCGGCGCGGTAGTCGAAGTTCGGCACGGTGGCCAGTGCGGTCGCCAGACGCGACAGACCCAACTTCAGGTCGTCGCCCACGTGGCGGCTGACGTACAGACCGGCATAGCGACCAAACAGGTTCCAGCCGTACTTGACGCTGTAATCCTGGGTGATCTTTACGTTCTTGTTGTTCTTGCCGGTCGGCACCAGGGTGAAATTGGTGACCTTGTCGTAGCCCTTGGTGGGATCTTCGATTGCGATCTCAACACGCTCGTTCTTGACGCTGTTGGTGATCTCCCAGCTGCCGTTGCCGATATAGCCCTCGTTGGAGCTGTATTCAACGCGTGCACCCTTGCCCTCTTCCGGGCCGGCCAGCTTCAGCTGGATCTTCGGGTCACGCAGCACAAGCGGGTTCCAATCCTTGAAACGACGGAAGCTGTTCACGGTGTCGTAAACAATCGTCATCCTGCGGTTGGTCTCAACACTCTCGGACATCTGCCGCTCCGAGGGCAACACCAAGCCCACCACGACAAACAAGCCAGCCACGATCCCCAAGGCGATCAGGAACTCGATAATACGGGTCATTCAGGAGGTCTCCGGGGCCGATCCCACGGCCGGGTTGAGTGAAGCGAAGCCACCATCCTAGCAGGCTTCGAGAAAGATGTTCAGTTGTGCGACGGGTAGCGCGGTCTTGCGGTGTCATTCACCGCGCAACGCGGCGCCTGGGGGATGCGCAATCCCAACCTGCACAAGGGTTTGGGCGATTGCGCGCCGCTATCATGCACATCACGCGCTGCGTGCGTGTGACGTTGCGGCTGCCAGGCGGCATTGGGCCGCCCGTCTCGCGGTCCGACCGACGCTGCAGCGGCCTGAATGCGAGTCCCGCCCCTGCTGCAGGCGGGCGCGGGCGCCGGGCTCACACCAGCTGCAGCTCGAACGCTTTCAGCACCGCGCGGGTGCGGTCGCGTACGCCGAGCTTGGAGAGGATGTTGGAGACGTGATTCTTGATGGTGCCTTCGGCCACGCCCAGCGAGTTGGCGATTTCCTTGTTGGAAAACCCGCTCGCCATCAGCCGCAGGATCTCGGTCTCGCGGTCGGTGAGCGGATCGGGTCGGTCCAGGCTGACGAATTCGTTACGCATGTGCTCCAGGCCCGACAGCAGGCGCTGGGTCACCGCCGGCTGCACCAGCGAGCCGCCGTCGGCGACGGTGCGGATGGCGCCGACCAGTTGTTCCAGCGAGACGTCCTTGAGCAGATAGCCCTTGGCACCGGCCTTGAGCCCGGCCAGCACCAGTTGGTCGTCGTCGAAGGTGGTCAGGATGATCGTCGGCGGCAGGGCGCCGTTGCGCGAAAGCATCTGCAGCGCTTCCAGCCCGGACATCACCGGCATGCGCATGTCCATCAGCACCACGTCCGGCTGGATTTGCGGAATCTGCTCCACCGCCTGCTTGCCGTCGGAGGCCTCGGCCACCACCTCGATGCCGTCGTCCAGCGCCAACAGCGAGCGGATCCCCTGGCGCACCAGGGTTTGATCGTCGACCAGGCACACACGGATCATCACAACACTCCTTGGGTCACGGCCGCAGGCATCAGTGCCGGCGCGCCTGGAACAGCGATGCGCAGGCCGAAGCCGTCACCCCGCCGGGTTTGAATCTCGAGCTGCCCACCATACTGGTTCAGCCGCTCACGCATGCCGCGCAGCCCGTTGCCGGGCGCGACCGCATCGGCGCCGTGGCCGTCGTCGCGGGCGTCGATCAGCACCGTATCGGCATCGCGGCGCACCTGGATCCACAGGTTGCGCGCGCCGGCATGGCGCACCGCATTGGTGATGATTTCCTGGGTACAGCGCAGCAGCACGTGGGCGCGCTCGGGGTCGTCCAGGGTCAGCGGCTGGGCGATATCCAGGTGGATATCCAGCGACGGCACCTGGGTCACCAGCGGGCGCAGCGCCGCTTCCAGGTCGATCGCGCCGCTGTCGCGCAGATGGCTGACCGCCTCGCGCACATCGGTGAGCAACAGTTTGGCCAGCGTGTGCGCCTGGCGCACGTGCTCCTGGGCCTGGCCCTCGGTGATGTGGCCTGCCACTTCCAGGTTGAGACTGAGCGCAGTGAGATGGTGGCCGAGCAGGTCGTGCAGCTCGCGCGAGATGCGGGTGCGCTCGTTGATGCGCGCGCTCTCGGCCAGCAGTGCGCGGGTGGCGCGCAGTTCGGCGTTGAGCCGGCGCTGCTCTTCGCGCGCATCGGTCTGCTGGCGGGCCACCAGGCTGGTGACGAAGATGAACATCGAAAAGCCGCCGTACAACAGCGACTGCATCAGCGCCGCGAACAGGGTGAAGTCCGGGCGCAGGTAGTAGAACACCGGCAGCACCGCCAGCTGGCTCAGCACCAGCCACAGCACGCCCACGCGCAGCGGCAGCAGCCACGGGATCACCCCCGCCGCCACCATCATCAAAATGCTGCCGAGCCCGGTTCCGCTCAGATAGCTCACCGCCAGCGCGCAGATGGTGAGCAGCAACAGGATCAGCCGGTCGTACCAGTGCGCGTGGCCGCCGCTGTTCAAGCCGCGGGTCAACCAGAAGTAGCTGGCGCCGAAGCCGATGAAGAATGCCGACATCATCACCGCCTCGGCCACGCTGCGGTGGTCGCCCTCTTCGGCCGGCGGCCAGTAGGTGTACACCAAGGGCATGACGATCATCGCCCAGGTGAACAGGCCGGCGAAGCGCAGGACGCGCGTATGACTGAGGTATCCCAACATGTCCGCATCTTAGGCGGAAGCGAGCGCGCTGCCCTCTTGCCGGAAGTCATGCATGCCGGCGCGCACGCACGGGTTGCGGATGTCGGGCCCGCACAGCGCCTGTGCTGGCGCGCCATTGCACGCCGGCACCTGCCGCGCGCCGGCCGATCGCATGCGCTGGGTCGCCGCTTCAGGCCACGCATGTAATAATCCGACGCAGATCCGATTTCGGGTCGACGCGTTACCTCACGGAGTCCCAATGTCGATCGTCATCCGCGACGTGCGCGAGCACGAGCTCGATTCCGTCCTGGCCCTGAACAACAATGCCGGACTGGCGATCCTGCCGCTGGATTCAACCAAGCTGCAACGTTTCTACGAGCAGGCCGAGTATTTCCGCGTCGCCGAGCGGGACGGCAACCTGGCCGGGTTTCTGGTCGGTTTCGGAAGCGGCAGTGCGCACGACAGCAGCAATTTCGCCTGGTTCCGGGACCGTTACCCGGAATTCTTCTATATCGACCGCATCGTGGTCGCCAGCCGCCGCCGCGGCGGTGGCGTCGGGCGAGCGTTCTATGCCGATGTGCAGAGCTATACCGAGCTGCGCTACCCGCAGCTGGCGTGCGAGGTGTTTCTGGACCATGGCGCCGACGCGGCCTTGCTGTTCCATGGCAGTTTCGGCTTCCGTGAGGTTGGCCAGAACACCATGCCCGATGTGGACGTGCGCGCCAGCATGCTGATGAAAGACATGTGCAGCTATCGGTGGGTCAAAGAGACCTATGGCGGCAAGTTGCCCGAAGACTTGCCGTGGGTGGGCCGGCCGCGTCATGCCGCCACCACCGCTAGCCCATCGACGGGGAGCTGAGTTGTGGCAAGTGTGAATGTGGATTTTGAACAGGCCGGCGAGCTGAAGATCGGCCAAGTAGGGATTGCCAACCTGCGCGTGCGCACCCTGGATGTGTCGCGGCTGGTGCAGGAAATGCGCGAGCGCGTGACCCGCGCGCCCAAGTTGTTCGGCCGTGCGGCGGTGATCCTGGATTTCGGCGGGCTGTCGCAGGTGCCGGACCTGGCCACGGCCAAGGCCCTGCTGGAAGGTCTGCGCGATGCCGGCGTGCTGCCGGTGGCGCTGGCCTACGGCACCAGCGAGATCGACCTGCTGTCCCAGCAGTTGGGCGTGCCGCTGCTGGCCAAATTTCGCGCGCAGTACGAGCCGACCGCGGTCAGCCCGCCACCGCCACCGCCACCGCCGCCCGCACGTGCCGAACCGGCACCGCCGGCCGCGCGACCGGCTCCGGGCCGGATGCAGCGCACCGCGGTGCGTTCCGGTCAGCAGCTGTACGCGGAGAACTGCGACCTGACCGTACTCAGTACGGTCGGTGCCGGGGCCGAGGTCATCGCCGACGGCAGCATCCATATCTACGGTACCCTGCGTGGCCGCGCTCTGGCCGGCGCGCAGGGCAACCCCGACGCGCGCATCTTCTGCCGCGACTTCCACGCCGAACTGGTTGCCATCGCTGGCCACTACAAGGTGCTGGACGATGTTCCCATGGACCTGCGTGGCAAGGCCGTCCAGGTCTGGCTGGAGCAGGATCAGATCAAGATCGCTGCGCTTGATTGACGCGGCCCAACCACAGAAATATTCGGAGAAATCCTTTGGCTGAAATCATCGTAGTCACCTCCGGCAAGGGCGGCGTCGGCAAGACCACCACCAGCGCAAGCCTGGCTTGCGGGCTGGCCAAGCGCGGCAAGAAGGTTGCGGTCATCGACTTCGACGTCGGCTTGCGCAACCTGGACCTGATCATGGGCTGCGAGCGGCGCGTGGTGTACGACTTCGTCAATGTCGTGCACGGCGAAGCCACGCTCAAGCAGTCGCTGATCAAGGACAAGCGGTTCGAGAACCTGTACGTGCTGGCTGCCTCGCAGACCCGCGACAAGGACGCGCTGACTCAGGAAGGCGTGGAAAAGGTGCTCAAGGACCTGGCCGCCGACGGCTTCGACTACATCGTCTGCGATTCGCCGGCCGGTATCGAAAAAGGCGCGTTCCTGGCGATGTACTTCGCCGACCGCGCGGTGGTGGTGGTCAATCCGGAAGTGTCTTCGGTGCGCGACTCGGACCGCATCATCGGCCTGCTCGATTCCAAGACCCGCAAGGCCGAAGAAGGCAAGGCCGTGCCGGCGTTCCTGCTGCTGACCCGCTACAGCCCGGGCCGCGTGGAAGGCGGCGAGATGCTCAGCATCACCGATGTGGAAGAAGTCCTGGGCCTGAAGGCGATCGGCGTGATTCCCGAATCCGGCGACGTGCTCAACGCTTCCAACAAGGGCGAGCCGGTGATCCTGGATGCCGAATCCCCGGCCGGCCAGGCGTACGACGACGCAGTCGCCCGCATCATGGGCGAGGAGCGCCCGATGCGATTCACATCCGTGGAGAAGAAAGGCTTCTTCAGCAAGCTGTTCGGAGGGTAAGCATGGGCCTGCTCGATTTTCTCAAGAGCAAGAAGAACACCGCCGAGACGGCCAAGAACCGCCTGCAGATCATCATTGCGCAGGAGCGCAACCACCGCGGCGGGCCGGATTACCTACCGCTGATGCAGCGCGAGTTGCTGGAAGTGATCAAGAAATATGTCAACATCGATGCCGATGCGGTCCGTGTGGATCTGGTCAAGGATGGCGAACACGACGTGCTGGATATTTCGGTCGCCCTACCGGAAGACGGCGACAAGTAGCGCCAACAACGGCACCGCGTTCGCACGGTGCCGTTGTTGCATGTGACCCGACCGCGAGCCATTGCGCGTGACCACTCCCACTGCTGCCATACCCACCGCCGCCGATGTTCTGCGCGTGGCCGATATCGGCCTGGACGCACCTGCCGCCCTGCTCGCGCGTTATGGCTTGCGCCTGCACCGCGTGGAATCGGACGCGGCGATTCCAGGCAGTTTCTGGGGCGAACCGGAAGCCGGCATCATCGGCTGCGATGTGTACGTGCGCGACGACACACCGGTGCATTCGCTTCTGCACGAAGCCGGGCATCTGATCGTGCTGCCTGCGGAAAAACGCGCTGCGGTGCATACCGACGCGACCGATTCGGTGGAAGAAGAAGACGCCACCTGTTACCTGCAGATCCTGCTGGCCGAGCAACTGCCTGGTGTGGGCAGCGCGCGCCTGATGGCGGACATGGACAGCTGGGGCTATACGTATCGGCTGGGTTCCACGCGCGCCTGGTTCGAGCAGGACGCGGAGAACGCGCGCAGCTGGCTGGACGCACGCGGCTTGTTGCCTGCCTGAGCTTGCGCGGCGCGTTCAAGCGGCGGCTCAACCGCAGCGAGCAGCGTCAGCAGCGTCAGCAGCGAATAGGCATCAGGCCGGTGTGGCGCCTTCGCAGGACCCGCAGCGGGCGTGTGGCACCTGCAGTATCGAATAGCGGACGCACCGCCTGGCGTGAGTGCAGTCGGTTACGTGATCCCCTCAGGATTCCGTTGCCGTGGCGCCGGAGAGATCCAGCGTGGCCACCGTGCCCTGCCCGGCATTGGAATCCAGCTGCAGATGCCAGCCTAGGTGTTCGCACAAGCGTCCGATCAGTTCCAGCCCGATACCGCTCCCCTGGCGGACGTTGCCGCGCGCCAGGCGCGTGTAGATGGCGCTGATCTCTTCGGGCGTCATGCCATGGCCGGGGTCGGCAATGCAGACCACGCCGGGCGCCGACAGCGAGATGCGAATGATGCCGCGGTCGCTGTTTTCGATGGCGTTGCGCAGCAGGTTGCCGATGGCCGTCTGCACGATGGCGACCGGGGCGACCACGCTGCATGGCGGCAGCGGGGCCACGACCAGTTGCAGATCCTTGTCGGCGCACAGGTGCGTGTGGTCGGCCACGATGTCCGGCAGCAACTGATCCAGCCGCAACGCATCGCTGCTGCGCACCAGCCGGCCAGGATCTTTGGCCAGCACCAGCAGCAAGGTGATCAACTGCTCGACCGAGGTGCTGGTCTGCGCGATGCGCTGCAGCTGGTGGCGCACCGCCGGCGGCGTGCCGGGTTGGTCCAGCGCCAGCTCCACCGCATTGCCGATCACCGCGATGGGCGTGCGTAATTCATGGCTGGCGCTGTCGATGAAAGCCCGCTCACGGTCGACGAACTGGCTATTGCGCTCCAGATAATCGTTGAGCGCATCGGCAATCACGTACAGCTCGGCGCTGCCCTGTGGCCCTACCGCAATCTGCTGCGCGCGCTGCTCTGGACGCAACGCGCCGATGTCGCGCGCAAGTTCCACCAGCGGGCGCACCAGCCGCGCCATCGCATATGTGCCCATCAGCAAGGTGATGCCGATCAGCGCGATGCCAGCGGCCAGCATCCAGCGGGTCAGAAATTTTTCCAACGCTTCGAAATCGGTGATGTCCAGCACCAGGGCCAGGCGGCCGGCATGTGCGGTGTCGCGCACCATCACGGCACTCTGGCGGCCGGCGATCTCCAGACCGTCGTGCAAGCCGGGATGCAGGGTGCGCAAGACCGGCGGTGTGCGCGCGACGTCGTCGACCCGGTACAGCCGCAAGGTGTCCGAGTCCTGCCAGCGGTAATCCGGATCCTGCAGGCTGCGCTCGAGGATGCTGTCCAGTTCGGAATTCAGCAGCGAGCGCCACACGCCGTGTTCGGCACGTTCGTGCAGGTACTGCGCGGTGCCGAACACCGCCAGGGTCATCAACAGCGTGTAGCCGAACAACCACACCAGCACGCGGCGACCCAACGGGCGCTGTTTAGACATCGCTGCAGTCGCCAGCGCCAGGCGCATCGGCCGCATCCAGCTGCGCCAGCCGGTAGCCGAGCCGCGGCAAGGTATGGATCAATTTTTGCGCGAACGGGCCGTCCACACTGCGGCGCAACTCGTAGATATGCGAGCGCAGCATGTCGCCGTCGGGCGGGTCGTCGCCCCACAACGATTGCTCCAGGCGTTGCCGCGTCACCGCGGCCGGGCTGGCCTGCATGAGCACTTCCAGCAACTTGCGGCAGGCCGGATACAGATGCAGCACCTGTCCGGCGCGCGTCGCTTCCAGGGTGGCCAGATCCAGGCGCAGGTCGGCCACTTGCAGCAGTTTGCCGCGGCGACGGCCGTGCGCACGCGCCAGCAAGGCTTCGATGCGCACCTCCAGCTCGGGCAACGCGAAGGGTTTGGTCAGGTAGTCGTCGGCGCCGGCGCGGAAACCGGCGATCTTGTCCGGAAGTTCGTCGCGTGCGGTGAGCATGATCACCGGCAGTTCGGACTGGTGCTGCTCACGCAGCCGGCGCAGCACTTCCGGTCCATCCATGCGCGGCATCATCCAGTCCAGGATCAACGCGTCGTAATGCTGGGTGGTCGCCAGATGCAGGCCGGTGACGCCATCGGGCGCAGCGTCCAGGGTATGCCCGCGCGCTTCGAAATAGTCGAACAGGTTGGCAACCATATTGCGGTTGTCTTCAATGACCAGCAGCCGCATGAGCGGGTTTCCAGGACGGCCCGGCAGGCACGGTGTGCGCATCCTAACCGAGGCCGGCCAAACGCGACCGGCATCGCCGGTACGGCCTTCCAATCGGTTGCGCTCCAGCACCCGCGCACGGCGATGCCTGCGCTGCGATGCGCGATCATGCGGGCTCGGCTCCGACAAATTTCCGACCCACTTGCCAGATAGTGTCTGCCCGCATTTACTCAGGGCGTGCGCGTGTCGCCTGCCATCGCTGCCTCCTCATCCCGCCAGCGCGCGCTGCTGGTGGCGTTGCTGTTGATCGTTGTCAGCTTGCTGGCCGGGCTGGGCATGCGCCAACCCAATCCGCCGGACGAGCCGCGCTTCGTGCTGGCCGCGCGCACCATGGTCGAGACCGGTCAGTGGCTGCTGCCGCACCGTGGCAGCGAGTTGTACGCAGAAAAACCACCGGTCTTCATGTGGCTGCAGGCGGCAACCTACGAACTGATACCGCACTGGCCGGTGGCCTTCCTGCTGCCGTCGCTGCTGGCTGCGCTGGCCACGTTGTGGCTGACCTGGGATATCGCGCGCCGGCTATGGACTCGGCGCGTGGCGGGCTATGCGGTGCTGGCCTTGTTCACGGTGCTGCAGTTCGGCCTGATGGCCAAGCGTGCGCAGATCGATATGGTGCTGGTGGCGCTGACCACACTGTCGTTGTGGGGAATGCTGCGGCACCTGCTGCGCGGGCCGGACTGGCGCGCCTGGATGCTGGGCCTGTTCGCTGCCGGGGTCGGGACGGTGACCAAGGGCGTCGGTTTTCTGCCGCTGCTGCTGTTGTTGCCGTGGATGGCGCTGCGGCGTACGCATTGGAGCGTGTTGCCGGCGCGCGCGCTGGCAGGACGCAGCTGGGGACTGGTGCTGCCGGCTTTCGTGGCCGGTACCGCGGTGTGGCTGGGGCCGCTGGGCATCGCGCTGTGGCACAGCGACGCCCCGCAGCTGCATGCCTACGCGCACGAGCTGTTGTTCAAGCAGACCGGCACGCGTTATGCGCACGCCTGGCATCACGTCAAACCGTTCTGGTACTACCTGCAGGTGATCGCCACCTTGTGGCTGCCCGGCTGCCTGTTGTTGCCGTGGCTACTGCCGGCCTGGTGGCGGCGACTGCGCCGCGGCGACCCGCGCTATGTGCTGCTGCTGGCCTGGAGCGTGCTGGTGCTGCTGTTCTTCAGCGCCAGCCCGGGCAAGCGCGAGGTCTATATCTTCCCGATGCTGCCGGCGCTGTGCATTGCCGCGGCGCCGTTGCTGGCCGGGTTGTTGCGCCGGCGCGGCGTGCGAATGCTGCTGACCGGATATGTGCTGCTGCTTGCCGTTGCCGGGCTGGTGCTGGGTGGCGGCATTGCGCTGCATCTGCACTGGGCCGAAAACACTGCAGTGAAGCGCGGCATGGAGCTTGCCTCGCTGCAGTCGGTGGGTTTCTGGTTGATCGGCCTGGGCGTGGTCGGCCTGGCCGCGATTGCATGGTCGCGCGGTAAACGCGCGGGCGCCGCGCTGGTGGTAATGACCGCAACGCTATGGACGGTGTTCGGACTGGGGTTGATGCCGGCGCTGGATCCCTACAGTTCGTCCGCACGTCTGATGCAACGCGTGGGCCAGCGCATCGGCGCGGACGCAGAGCTGGGCATGCTGGCCTGGCGCGAGCAGAACCTGCTCCAGGCCGATCGCCCGGTGACCGATTTCGGCTTCAAGGCGAGCTGGCAGGACCAGTGGGCCAAGGCCGGCCCATGGCTTGCGCAAGCGCCGCACACCCGCTGGCTGTTCGTGCTCAAGCAGGCGGTGCCGGCGTGTATCGATCCGGCCCAACGCATCGATACCGGCGAGTCCAATCGCAATCAATGGCAGTTGCTGCCGGGCACGGCATGGCATGCCGGTTGCATCGCCACCGCGTCCGATGCCGAACAAACCGGTAGCGAAGGCGATGCAGACTGAACGCTTGGTGTCGGGTTAACGGCCGAGCAACCCCGGTCCGACCGCTTTCCGACATCCGGGTTTCGAAGATGTCGGGCATTGACACAGGCCGCCATCTCGATGACAACGCTTCCCATCCGTGCGCCGACCGTGGCGCATACCGCCAGCGGCATGCAGACGCACTTCCTTGTGCGCCATCTGTGGCTGCCCCTGGCCTGCGTTCTGTTGGCGAGCGCGCTGCTGATGGGCGCCGGTGGCGACCAATGGGTTGCCGATACGCTGTATCGGCTGGAAGGCGGGCACTGGCTACTCAAGGACCACTGGTTCACCAGTGGCGTGATCCACCGCGTGGGTAAATGGTTGAGCACGGCAGCCGGAGTCGGCGTGCTGGTGCTGGCCATTGTTGCGTGGTGCAGGCCACGCCTGAAGGTGTTGTGCTGGCCGCTGACCTACCTGGCCGCCTCTATCGCACTGTCGACCTCGCTGGTGTCGCTGCTCAAGTCGTGGACGGCGATGGACTGCCCGTGGGATCTGAGCCGCTATGGCGGTACGCAAGCGATGATCGGGCTATTCGAATCGCGCCACGGTATTGCCGCGTCCGGTTGCTTTCCCGCCGGCCATGCCAGTGCCGGCTATGCGTGGGTGGCGCTGTATTTTTGTGCGCTGGCGCTCCGTCCTGCATGGCGGTCTGCAGGTTTGTTCATAGGCTTGGCAGCAGGTCTCATTTTCGGTGTTGCGCAACAACTGCGCGGCGCGCATTTTCTCTCGCACGACCTGTGGTCGCTGGCGGTGTGCTGGGTGAGCGCACTGGCGCTGTACTGCGTGATGCTGCAAAAGCCGCGTCGCGCGCTTGGATTGATGTTGCCCTTGGGGGATGCAGCATGAGTACCTGGTTGCCGGAACCGCGCAAGCGTAGTGGCCTGCGCGCGCTGACATGGAGTACGCGGCCGACGGTGTCGACCGAAGCGCTGGTGCTGCTGTCGAGCCTGTTTTTTGCGTTGGCGTGCAATCAGTTGTTCTGGCGCACGGCCATGGCCACGCATCCGGGCAGCATCGGGTTTGCGATCTCGTTGATGGCGCTGCTGGTGGCCGTGCATGCGCTGCTCCTGGGCGTTTTGGTCTGGCGCTGGAATGCAAAGCCGCTGCTGACGCTGTTGCTGTTCACCACCGCCCTGGCCGCGCACTACATGGACAGCTACAACGTCTATCTGGATGCGGACATGCTGCGCAACGTGCTGCATACCGATCACAAGGAATCGCGCGAGTTGCTCACGCCGGGCCTGATCCTGCCGCTGGTGTGCTATTTCCTGATTCCGACCGCATTGCTGTGGCGCACGCGTTTGCGCGCACGCAGCGTGGGCAAGACGGTGCTGGCGCGATCGGGTTTCCTGCTGGTGGTGGCGGTGGTCGGCGCTGCCGGCGCCATGCTCTCCTCGCAGGATATTTCGGCATTGATGCGCAATCACCGCGAAGTGCGTTATTTGGCCACGCCGATCAATTACATCGTGGCATTGCGGCAAAACCTCAAATCAGAATCGCCGATCAAGCGCGCGCCCAAACAGCCGATCGAACACGACGCCACGGCAACACCGCGCGCGCCGGGGAGCCGCCCGCGCCTGTTGCTGGTGGTGCTGGGCGAAACCGCACGCGCGCAGAACTGGGGTCTCAACGGCTATGGCCGCCAGACCACGCCGGAGCTGGCGCAGGCAGGGGTGATCAATTTCCCCGACATGCATTCGTGCGGGACCAGCACCGAGGTCTCGGTGCCCTGCATGTTCTCCCCCTACGGCCGTCGCGATTACAACGAAGACATGATCCGTGGCCATCAGTCGTTCCTGCATGTACTGGAGCACGCTGGCATTTCGACGTTGTGGCGCGACAACCAGTCCGGCTGCAAGGGCGTGTGCGACGGGTTGGAGATCCAGAAGCTGGACGATGCCACCACACCAGGCCTGTGCGCCGATGGCCGCTGCATGGACGAGATCCTGCTGAGCGATCTGGCTGCACAGGTGCGCGCAAAACCTGGCGACCGCGTGGTGGTGCTGCATCAACTGGGCAGCCATGGCCCGAGCTACTTCGAGCGGTACCCGGCGCAATTCGAACGCTTCAAATCGGTGTGCAAGACCGCGGATCTGGGCAGCTGCGGCCGCCAGGACATCGTCAACGCCTACGACAATTCGATCCTGTACACCGACCATTTCCTCAATCAGGCCATCCATGCGCTGCGCGGCCTGCCGGACTACGACACAGCGATGATCTATCTCTCCGATCATGGCGAATCGCTCGGTGAAAAAGGCCTGTACCTGCACGGCGTCCCGTACGCCATCGCGCCCAAGGAGCAGACCCATGTGCCGATGGTGATGTGGTTCTCGCCCGAGTTCGCGCGCGATCGCGGCCTGGATGAAGCCTGCCTGCGCCACCGTGCAGGGCAATACACCGATCAGGATGCGCTGTTCCCATCCGTGCTTGGGTTGATGCAGGTCAAGACCAGCGTCTATGCGCCCGAGCGCGACCTGTTCGCCAAATGCACCGGCACCACGCTGCGCTGATCGCCAACGCCTGCCCCTGCCCGCCCCATCGCATGCGTGGCGGGCGCTGCCCCTTGCCCTGAAACCCGGCGCGCTCTAGCCTTCGGCGGACTTCACTGCAAGGACCACCCGTGAATCCTCGTTTGCTGTTGCTGGCATTGGCTGTGGCTACCGGCACCCTGAGCTTGTCGGCCTGCCGCCGGGATGCGGCACCACCGGACAAACCTGTCGCGACCAAGACCGCGCCGGCCGAAAGCGCCGACCAGTTCGTTGCGCGCATCAGCGCCGAATACAAGGCGGCCTATCCGGAAACCACCGCTGCGCAGTGGCTGTCGTCCACCTATATCAACGGCGATTCGCAGTTGCTGGCGGCCAAGGCCAACGAACGCTCGCTGGCGCAGCTGGATCGGTGGATCGAACAATCCAAGCAGTACGCCGGCACACCGATGTCGGCCGACAGTGCGCGTGCGCTGCAGTTGCTCAAATTGATGAGCGCCCTGCCCGCACCGCGCGACCCTGCCAAGCTGGCCGAACTCACCCGCATCGCCGCCAAGATGGAAGGCGATTACGGCGCCGGCAGCTATTGCGTGGGCGAAGGCGAGCAGCGCCGCTGCCGCCAGCTGGGCGAGTTGGAGCAAGTGCTGGCCAGCAGCCGCGACTACAACGAGCAACTCGACGCATGGCAGGGCTGGCACAGCACTGCGCAACCCATGCGCAAGGACTACCAACGCTTCGTCGAGCTGGCCAATGAGGGCGCACGCGGGCTGGGTTTCGCCGACGTCGGGGTGCTATGGCGCAGCGGCTACGACATGCCGCCGGCGCAACTGGCCAGCGAAACCGACCGCCTATGGGAACAGGTCAAACCGTTGTATGCGCAGTTGCAGTGCTATGCGCGCGGCAAACTCGACACGCAATACGGCAAAGACAAGGGCGAGGTCGCCGGCGGCCTGTTGCCGGCACATCTGATGGGCAATATGTGGCAGCAGGACTGGAGCAATCTGTGGGATCTGCTGCAGCCCTACCCGGGGGCCGGCGATCTGGACATCACCTCCGCGCTGGAAAAGCAGTACCAGGGCAACCTCACCGCAGTGCTGGCACGCAACGCCAGTGGCGATGGTGGCGCGGCCGCACGCTTCAACGCCGAACGCGAAGCGCAGCTGCGCACCGCCAAGCAGATGACCGAACGCGCGCAGGATTTCTACACATCGCTGGGCATGCCCAAGCTGCCGGACACCTATTGGCAGCGCTCGCAGTTCATCAAGCCGCTGGACCGCGACGTGGTGTGCCACGCCAGCGCCTGGGACATGAACATGGGCGGCGAGGCGAGCCAGAACATCGGCGCGGATGTGCGCACCAAGATGTGCATCAAACCGACCGAAGAAGACTTCACCACCATCTACCACGAGCTGGGCCACATCTATTACGACCTGGCCTACAACCCGTTACCGCCGCTGTTCCAGAACGGCGCCAACGATGGCTTCCACGAAGCGATCGGCGACACCATCGTGCTGGCGATGACGCCCAAATACCTGCAATCGATCGGCATGGTGGGCGAGCAACAGACCGGCCGCGAGTCGTTGATCAATTCGCAGATGCGCATGGCGCTGAGCAAGGTGGCGTTCCTGCCGTTCGGTTTGATGATCGACCGCTGGCGCTGGGGCGTGTTCGACGGCTCCATCACGCCCGAGCATTACAACCAGGCCTGGTGGGAACTCAAAGCCAAGTACCAGGGCGTGGCGCCGGTGAGCGCGCGCGGCGAAGAATTCTTCGACCCTGGCGCCAAGTACCACGTGCCGGGCAACACCCCGTACACGCGTTATTTTCTGGCGCATATCCTGCAATTCCAGTTCTACAAAGGCCTGTGCCAGGCCGCCGGCCATCAGGGGCCGCTGTACGAGTGCAGCTTCTACGGCAACAAGGACGCCGGGCAGAAGTTCTGGTCGATGCTGCAACGTGGTTCCAGCCAACCCTGGCAAACCACACTCAAGGAACTCACCGGCAACGACAAACTCGATGCCGGCCCGATGCTGGAATACTTCGCGCCGATGAGCGACTGGCTGAAGCAGCAGAACCAGGGGCAGATGTGCGGGTGGCAGGCAACGGCTGCCGCTCCGGTTACAACGAAAACTGCGCCTGCTGCAGCTCGTTGACACACATTGCCTTGTCGCTGAACGCGCTTCTGCGACCAGGCTCAATTGAGCTTGGTGCCGCCCTGCAACCGCTCGCTCAACCTGGTCTTGAACTGCTCGAACTCCATGCCGTCGGCACGGGCCTCCGCATGCGCGGCATCCTTGAGCGCATCCGAATAGGTCAGCCGCACCGGTGTGCCCTGGCGTTCGTGCAACTCGGCCGCGCGCATGATCAGCGCCAGCACCTGGGCGGCGCTGGTGCTTTCGCCGGCGATGCGGCCGTCCATGCCCAGCACCCATTCGCCGTCGCGGCGGACGATGCCGGCCAAGAGGGTGCGTTGCTGGTCGCGGAGTTCGGCATGCGGTTCGATCGGGGACACCGGCGCTGGATTGGCGGCGGCCTGGTTGCGCTGGCGCTCGGCGGCGCGCTTGCGGGCATCACGGCGCAACTTGGAATCGGTGGACATGCAGGCTCCTGTGAGGTCAGAGGTGGTCGGCCGGCTCCAGAGGCACTGCCTCGGTGGCCTGGCGGTGCCGTAGACGGCGGCCGCTGCGGCGCTCCCAGCGCCAGAATAGCCAGCCCAGCAAGAAAAAACCGGTCATGCCGATCGCCAGATGCCGCGGATGTTCACTCAGCAGCGGCGACAGCACCCCGGCCACCACCGTATTGGTCATCAACTGGGTGAAGGCCTGCAGAGAAGACGCCAGGCCGCGCTGCTGCGGGTACATGTCCAGCACCGCCAGCGCCAGGATCGGGAAGATCAGCGCCATGCCCACGCCGGCCAGGAAGATCGGCAGCACCGCCCACGGCAGCGCGATCTGCGTCACCGCAAAGGTATAGGCCAGATTGACCAGCGCCGCCACCCCGCAGCAAACGAAGCCGATGCGGATCTGCCGCACCGGCTGCATGCGCCCGGCCATGCGCCCGGACAGGAACGAGCCCAGCGTCATGCCACCGATGGTGGGAATGAACAGCCAGGCGAAATCGCCTTCGCCCAGCTTCAGGTGCTGCATGATCAGCACCGGCGCCGAGGCGATGTACAGGAAGATGCCGGCGAAGTTGAACGACCCGGCCGCGGCCAGGCGCTGGAAGCGCGGGTTGAAGCCGATGCGCACGTAATCCTGCAACAGGCGCCTGAACTGCAGCGGCGTACGCGCCTCCACCGGATGGGTCTCCGGCAGCCAGGTCAGGGTTGCGATGAGCAGCACCAGGCCGAACACCACCAGAAACCAGAAGATCAACGGCCAGCCGCCGCCACTGAGCAGGATCCAGCCGCCGATGATCGGCGCGATGGCCGGCGCAATCCCGAAGATCATCGATACCTGGCTCATCAGCCGCTGCGCGTCCGGACCATGGAACAGGTCGCGGATCACCGCCCGCCCGACGATCATGCCCACGCCGGCCGACAGGCCCTGCAGCGCGCGGAATGCCAGCAGCGTGGGCAAGTCTTGCGACAGTGCACATCCGATCGAGCCGGCGATAAACAAGGCCAGCCCGCCCAGGATCACCCGCTTGCGGCCCCAGGCGTCGGACAATGGCCCGTGCGCGATGCTCATCAGGCCATACGCCAGCAGATAGACGCTGATGGTCTGCTGGATCGCCACCTGGTCCACCGCCAGGCTGCGGCTAAGCTGCGAGAACGCCGGGAAGATGGTGTCGATCGAAAACGGGCCGAACATCGCCAGCCCGGCCAGCAGCAGCGCCATGCGACGGGTGGAAGGCGTGGTGGGGGGCATTCAGGGATCCGCGGCGGTAGTGCATGGAGTGCGCGCCGGCGTCCGCTTGTTGCGGCACCGGCATGCGCACACGGCCGCCGATGATAGGCGCTTGCGCCGGCAAGGTTAAGCAAACCCAAGTGCAGTCGGCAGGCAGACGGGTGCGCGCGGGCGCGCCGGGCAACCTGCAGCCACGCTATAATCGGCCCGCAACACGGTGGGAGAAGCGGCACTGCCGCTGCCGAAGGCGCAACAGCCCGTAATCGCTCAGGCCCGATACCATCCGCAGTACAACTCTGGAGAGACCGGCCGATGCCGGCGCCGAAGGGGCACGAAACGCAGGCAGGCCACGCGCCAGGCCGCGTTTTTAAACTCTCAGGCAAAAGGACAGAGGGGCGCGAGGAAGACCGCTGCTGCGGCAGGTCGTGGTGCGCGCATGCGCGTCATACCGGCCGTGGTGCGGGTCGACCATTCGTCTGCCCCTACCCCGGATGCCCGCCATGTCCCAGACCCCGTCTTCCCTGCGCGACCTCGAACACCACAGCGCGTTCGTCGAGCGCCATATCGGCCCCAACGACGCGGAAATCGCCCAGATGCTGGACGTGGTCGGCCATGCTTCGCTGGATGCGCTGACCGATGCCATCGTGCCGGGCAACATCAAGTCGCCGGCGCCGCTGGCGCTGCCCGAGGCGATCACCGAAGAAGAAGCGCTGGCCAAGATCCGCGCCATCGCCAGCAAGAATCAGGTGCAGCGTAATTTTATCGGCCAGGGCTATTACGGCACCCACACGCCGAAGGTCATCCTGCGCAACATCCTGGAAAACCCCGCCTGGTACACCGCCTACACGCCATACCAGGCTGAGATTTCGCAAGGCCGCATGGAAGCGCTGATCAACTTCCAGACCCTGTGCGCCGACCTCACCGGCATGCAGATCGCCAACGCCTCGCTGCTGGACGAAGCCACCGCCGCGGCCGAGGCGATGACCCTGGCCAAGCGCTCGGCCAAGTCCAAGTCCAACACGTTCTTCGTGCACGACGCAGTGCATCCCCAGACGCTGGAACTGCTGCGCACGCGCGCCGAGCCGCTGGACATCGTGCTGCGTGTCGGCACGCCGGAAGAAGCGCTGCAGGCCGAGTGCTTCGGGGTGCTGCTGCAGTACCCGGACAGCTTCGGTCATATCGGCGATCACGCTGCACTGGCCGATGCCGTGCACGCGCAAGGCGGCCTGGTCGCGGTGGCCACCGATCTGCTGGCGCTGACCCTGATCGCCGCTCCGGGCGAATGGGGCGCGGACATCGTGGTCGGCAACTCGCAGCGCTTCGGCGTGCCGTTCGGCTTTGGCGGCCCGCATGCAGCGTTCATGGCGTGCCGCGATGCCTACAAGCGCTCGATGCCCGGCCGTTTGATCGGCGTGTCGATCGATGCCGCCGGCAACCCGGCGTATCGCTTGACCCTGCAGACCCGCGAGCAACATATCCGCCGCGAAAAGGCCACCTCCAACATCTGCACCGCGCAGGTGCTGCTGGCGGTGATGGCGTCGATGTATGCGGTCTACCACGGCCCCGACGGCCTGGTGCGCATCGCGCGCCGCACCCATCGTCTGGCGGCGATCCTGGCGGCCGCACTGCGCAGCGCTGGCGTTTCCGTCGGCGATCGCTTCTTCGACACCTTGCACGTCAAGGCGATCGATGCCGATGCCATCCACGCCCGTGCGCGCGCGGCTGGCATCAACCTGCGCGCCATCGACAGCGAGGCGGTGGGCATCAGCCTGGACGAAACCACCACGCGCGCCGATGTGGTTGCGCTGGCGCAGCTGTTCGGTGCCACGGCCGATGTGGACGCGCTGGATGCGGCCACGGCCGATGCGCTGCCGCAAGGCCTGCTGCGCACCACCCCGTTCCTGACCCACCCGGTCTTCAACACCCACCACAGCGAGCACGAACTGCTGCGCTACATGCGCTCGCTGGCCGACAAGGACCTGGCGATGGATCGCACCATGATCCCGCTGGGCAGCTGCACCATGAAGCTCAACGCCACCGCCGAGATGATCCCGGTGACCTGGCCGGAATTCGGCGCCATCCATCCGCTCGCTCCGGCCGAGCAGTCCGCCGGCTACGCGCAGTTGATCGACGAACTCGAAGCGATGCTGGTCGAATGCACCGGCTACGATGCGGTGAGCCTGCAACCCAATTCTGGCGCGCAAGGCGAATACGCCGGCCTGCTGGCGATCCGCGCCTATCACCGTTCGCGCGGGCAAGCGCATCGCGATATCTGCCTGATTCCCGAATCGGCGCACGGCACCAACCCGGCTTCGGCGCAGATGTGCGGCATGACCGTGGTGGTGACCAAGTGCGATGCCAACGGCAATGTGGACGTGGATGACATCCGCGCCAAGGCGGAAAAATATTCCGACCGCCTGGCGGCGCTGATGATCACCTACCCGTCCACCCACGGCGTGTTCGAAGAAGACGTGGTGGCGATCTGCGAAGCGGTGCATGCGCATGGCGGCCAGGTCTATACCGACGGCGCCAACATGAATGCCCTGGTCGGCGTCGCCAAGCCCGGCAAGTGGGGCTCGGACGTGTCGCACCTCAACCTGCACAAGACCTTCTGCATTCCGCACGGCGGTGGCGGCCCGGGCGTGGGCCCGTGCGCGGTGAAGTCGCACCTGGCGCCGTACCTGCCTCGTGCCGGCATCCATGCCGGCGAAGGTCAAACTGCCGCCATCCATGGCGGCGGATTCAACTCCGAAAGCGGGAATGGACACTCCTCGCGCATCGGCGGCATGGTCAGCGCCGCGGCCTACGGTTCTGCCTCGATCCTGCCGATCAGCTGGATGTACGTGACCATGATGGGCAGCGCCGGCCTGCGCAAGGCCACGCAAGTGGCCTTGCTCAACGCCAACTACATCGCCAAGCGCCTGGCGCCGCACTACAAGACGCTGTACACCGGCCGCAATGGCCTGGTCGCGCACGAGTGCATCCTCGACGTGCGCCCGCTGGAGAAGACCAGCGGCATCGGCGCCGAAGACATCGCCAAGCGGCTGATCGACTTCGGCTTCCATGCACCGACGTTGAGCTTCCCGGTCGCCGGCACGCTGATGGTGGAACCGACCGAAAGCGAATCGCAGCACGAACTGGACCGCTTCATCGACGCGATGATCCAGATCCGCGAGGAGATCCGCGCCATCGAAGACGGCCGCCTGGACCGCGAAGACAACCCGCTCAAGCACGCGCCGCATACCGCAACGCAGGTGTCGGCCAGCGAGTGGACGCATGCCTACCCGCGCGAGCTGGCCGCGTTCCCGCTGCCCAGCCTCAAGCAGCAGAAGTACTGGCCGCCGGTGGCACGCGTGGACAACGTCTACGGCGACAAGAACGTGATGTGCGCCTGCATCCCGGTGGATGCGTACAAGGAAGACGCCGAGGCCTGATCGCCGCCCCCGCGACGGTTAACGAAACCCAGCCGGTAACACGGCTGGGTTTTTTGTTGCGCCGGGTGTGGATGCCAATGCGCGATGCACACCCCAGCGCACTGGCCGGCCGTTTTCCTGGCCTACACGTGCCATCGGGATGATGACGGACGCTTTCATCCCACAGCAGACCCTGGCGCATGCGTGAACTGAACTCCCTTGGTGCTTTTCTGGTGGCAGCCTGCCTGCTGGTTGGCTGCGCACCGCGCCGTCCCGGCGAGGTGCCGGCGCTGGTGCACGCGCCTGATGCGCGTGCCGAGGTGGTGCAGACAACGGCCGGCCCGGTGCGCGGTGTGGCCAGTGCACAGGGTCGGGCATTCCTGGGGGTGCCGTTCGCAGCGCCGCCCGTGGGTGAACTGCGCTTTCGCGCACCGCAACCGCCAGCCGCGTGGACGCAGGTCCGCGATGCCACCCAGGCCGGCCCGGCTTGTCTGCCGCGCTATCGCGTCGGGCAGAAGCACGTGTCCGAAGATTGCCTCACGCTGAATGTCTACGCACCGCCCGGCCCCGCACCGGCGCATCCACGCGCGGTGATGGTGTGGATCTATGGCGGCGCGCTGGAACTGGGCAGCAATGTCGACTACGACCTGAGCGCGTTGGCTGCGCGCCAGGATGTGATTGTGGTGGCGCCCAACTATCGGCTGGGCGTATTCGGTTTCTACGCGCATCCAGGCCTGCGTGGCGAAGGCGAAGGCGCCTATGCATTGCTCGACCAGCAGGCGGCCTTGCGCTGGGTGCAACGCAATATCGCCGCGTTCGGCGGCGATGCGCACAACGTCACCGTGTTCGGCGAATCGGCCGGTGCGTGGAGCATCTGTTATCAGCTCGCTTCGCCCGGCGCGGCGGGGTTGTTTCAACGCGCCATCCTGCAAAGCGGCAGCTGCCTGGCGAGCGATTCCAGCGTGCCGCAGCGCGAGGCAGAAAGTGGCGGCGTGCGTATGGCACAAAGCCTGGGCTGCGCGCACGCGCCCGATGCGGCCGCATGCCTGCGCGCACTGCCGGCCGACACGCTGGCCGATGCAGCACCACAACGCCGCGGACTGACCGGCAGCGATGCGTGGGCGCCGATGTCCGGTGGCCAGGCGTTGCCGCTGCCACCGGCCGCTGCAATCGCCAGCGGCCGGCATGTGCAGGTGCCGGTACTGATGGGCACCAATCGCGACGAAGGACGTCTGTTTGCGCAATTGCTGTCCTATATCGGCAAGCTCAACCTGCGCAGCGGTTATGAAGCGCGCGTGCAACGCATGCATGCCTCGCCTGCCCCGGTCCTGAGGCAATACGCAGCCGTTGCCGCACAATCGCGCTGGGAGGCGTTCGCCGACATCGTGACCGATGGTGGCTTCGCCTGCCCCACACGCCGGCTGGGACGGGCCTTGCGCACGCATGCGCCGGTGTATGCCTACGAGTTCGACGACCCGCACGCGCCGTACGGTCTGTTACGCCTGCCGTTTTCGCCTGCATTGGGCGCTTTCCATGCCTCTGAACTGGTATATCTGTTTCAGCGCCCGTGGGTGCTCAGTGGCAAGCCGCAGTTCAGTCCGGCGCAGCAGGCGTTCGCCAATACGCTGCAGGATTACTGGGGTGCGTTCGCACGCACTGGCGACCCCAACGGCGGCGGGCGGCCGCCGTGGTCGCTTTTTGACGGCGACACGCCGCTGACGCTGTCGCCGCAGAGGATCGGCGCAACGCCCGACTTCGTGCAGCGTCATCGTTGTGCGTTCTGGGATGCGCATGCAGACACTGCGACAACATCGGTGCAGCCATCGTCGCAGTGACAAGGCCACCGATGTAACGGTCATCACCCTCATTCCAACGCGGCAGGAACCCGTCATGTCCGAATCGTCTTCCCCTTCCTGCGCGCAGGTGCGCCTGCGCAACGGGCGTCGCGTGCCCGCGTTGGGTCTGGGCTCCTGGAACCTGGGCCAGGGCCGGCATGCGCCCGAGCAGGAAATCCAAGCGCTGCAACTCGGGCAGCAATTGGGCATGCAGCTGATCGACACCGCCGAGATGTATGGCAATGGCCGCTCGGAGCAATTGATCAGCCAGGCCATCGGCCGCACGCAACCGCCCTACGTGGTGTCCAAGGTGTTGCCCAGCAATGCCAGCGCGCGCGGGATTGCGCGTGCCTGCGAAGCCAGCCTGCAACGGCTGGGAGTGCGCACATTGGACCTGTACCTGTTGCACTGGCGTGGCGGCAGCGATCTGGCCGAAGTGGTGGACGCGTTCGAAGCGCTACGCGATGCCGGCAAGATCCGCGATTGGGGCGTGTCTAACTTCGACGTCGATGACATGGAGGAGCTCTGGGCAATCGATGGCGGCCCGCATTGCCTGGTCAACCAGGTGCTGTACCACGCTGGCAGCCGCGGCATCGAATTCGACCTGCTGCCCTGGTGCGCCGCGCACGAGGTAGCCGTGATGGCGTATTCGCCGCTTGGCAGCCGCGCGTTGCTGGATCATCCGGTCTTGCACGCCATCGGCCAGCGTCGTGGCGTTGCGGCCACTGCGGTGGCGCTTGCGTGGGCCATCCGCAGCGGCAATGTCATCGCCATTCCCGAATCCGGAACGCCGGCGCATGTGCGTGCCAATGCCGCTGCCTGCACGCTGCAATTGCACGCAGACGATCTTGCCGAAATCGATCGTGCGTTCGCGCCGCCTACGCGCAAACAGCCCTTGGATCTGCTGTAAATGGCGCAATGGTCGCGTTCGCTGCCTCGCGAGTGCATGGCTATGTGCAACGCGTGACCGATGCAACATCCAACTGCGACATGGTGCAATGTTCGCTGCGCATGTGAGTATTCGTTCGCATACAGACACATGCAATTAACAGCGCCACTCCCAGGCTTTATTGATCAGCCCGCATCCCAAGCCCGCCTACAGTGGAGTCCCCATGGCCAAGTCCCCCAGTAAATCCGCGCAGGTTCCCGCCGTCTCACCTGCTGCAAGCGCCACGCCCGATGTGTCGCGCGGTACTGGCGATGAGTTGCACCAGAAGGCCGGCGGTACGCATCCGCAACTGACTACCAACCAGGGCATTCCGGTTGGCGACAACCAGAATTCGCTGCGCGCAACGCCGCGTGGCCCGACGTTGCTGGAAGATTTCATCCTGCGGGAAAAGATCACCCACTTCGATCATGAGCGCATCCCCGAGCGCATCGTGCATGCGCGCGGCAGTGCCGCGCACGGCTATTTCGAGCTGACCAAGTCGCTGAGCCAGTACACCACCGCCAAGATCTTTACCGAGGTTGGCGAAAAAACCCCGTTATTCACCCGTTTTTCCACTGTCGCAGGCGGCGCCGGCTCGGTGGATACGCCGCGCGATGTGCGCGGGTTCGCGGTGAAGTTCTACACCAAGGAAGGCAACTGGGATCTGGTCGGCAACAACATCCCGGTGTTCTTCATCCAGGATGCGATGAAGTTCCCGGACCTGATTCATGCGGTGAAGATGGAGCCGGATCGCGGTTTCCCGCAGGCCGCCAGTGCGCATGACACGTTCTGGGATTTCATCTCGCTGACGCCCGAATCGATGCACATGATCATGTGGGCGATGAGCGACCGCACCATTCCGCGTTCGCTGCGCACGATCGAAGGGTTCGGTATTCATAGCTTCCGTTTCCTCAATGAGAAAGGCGAGAGCACCTTCGTCAAATTCCATTGGCGTCCCAAGCTAGGCCTGCAATCGACCATCTGGGACGAGGCGGTCAAGATCGCCGGTGCCGATCAAGACTTTCACCGTCGCGATCTGTTCGAAGCGATCCAGAGAGGCGACTTTCCGGAGTGGGAACTGGGCGTGCAGCTGTTCACCGAAGCGCAGGCAGAAACCTTCCCCTTCGATCATCTCGACTCGACCAAGGTCATTCCGGAAGAGTTGATACCGTTGCAGATCGTCGGCCGCATGGTGCTCGACCGCTGGCCGGACAATTTCTTCGCCGAAACCGAACAGGTTGCCTACTGCCCGGCCAATATCGTGCCCGGCATCGACTTCAGCAACGACCCGCTGCTGCAAGGTCGGTTGTTCTCGTATCTGGACACGCAACTGAGCCGCCTGGGCGGGCCCAATTTCCACCAGATTCCGATCAATGCACCCAAGTGCCCGTTCGCCAACAACCAGCGCGACGGCCACATGCAGATGGGTGTGCCGAAGGGCCGCGTCGCTTATGAGCCCAGCTCGCTGCAGGCCGATGCGCCGCGCGAAGCGCTGCGTGGCTTCCCCAGCCACGCAACCCCGGCCGAAGAAGGCGCCAAGGGCCGTGTGCGTGCAGAGAGCTTTGCCGATCATTACAGCCAGGCGCGCCTGTTCTTCCGTAGCCAGACCGCACCGGAACAGGCGCACATCGCCTCGGCATTGGTGTTCGAACTGTCGAAGGTGGAAACCGCCCATGTGCGCGAGGCCATCGTGGGTCATTTACGCCATATCGACCAGGAGCTGGCGCAACGTGTGGCCGATGGCATGGGCATGACCGCCCTGCCGCCAGCACCGCCGGCTGCCGTGGCGCCGATCGACATGCCGCTCTCGCCTGCCTTGCAGGTCATCGGCAAGATGAAGGACACCTTGAAAGGGCGCACGGTGGGCATCCTGATTCACGACGGCTCGGACGCAGCGGCGATCAAGGCCGTACGCAAGGCGGCCGAAGCTGCGGGCGCGACGGTCAAGATCGTTGCGCCCAAGCTCGGCGGCGCCAAGCTCAACGACGGCAAGCAGTTGGCCGCCGACGGGCAGCTGGCGGGGACGCCCTCGGTGGTGTTCGACGCGGTGGCGGTGCTGCTGTCCTCGGAAGCGGCCAAGCTGCTGACACGCGAATCGGCGGCGCTGGATTTCGTGAGTTTTGCCTGGGCGCATCTGAAGGCCATCGCGTTCGACGAAGGTGCGCAGTTGTTGTTGAAGGCCGGCAACGTCGGCAAGGATGCGGGCGTCGTTCCCGCCGCCGATACCAAGGCATTCATTGCCGCAGCAAAAACCCGCCAGTGGGCACGCGAGCCGAAGGTGCGCATGCTGGCGTAGCCGCCCTAGGGAAGGCCCGATCACCCGGTTGAAAACCGAGGGGAGCCACATCCGCGCTGGCGGCACCACGCAACCCGGTTTTCGCCGCTACCGCGCGTTTGCGCGGTAGCGGTGGGTTACGCCCCCCATTTCCACGGCAGGGGTCAGCTGTTTCGCTTTAGCCACCGCTTCGATCGCGCAAGCAGCATGCGCATCTAAGCAATGTTCGTCACCAAGCCGCGATAGCACCCTGACGTGAGCGACGTTTATCTGCGATGAGCCTGTCCGGAAGCGCTGTTGTCTTTTCGCGCTCCAAGGCGACGTTGGGAGGCAGCGATGTCGGCATGGTCGGGATGCTCTATGGCCAGGAGCATCTTGTCAAAACCGGAATATCGCGAAGCCTGCTGGGGCAAGCAGTGGAATGTTGCGCGAAGGGGCAAGGCGCGGAGGCCAACAAGCGCTTGGGCTACATCGTCGGCTCGGCAGCCAGGCTGCTTGAAGGCACCATGGACAAGAGGCCACGCAACAATGGCTGACACTGGCCTTCCATGCCTTTCTCGATACCGAAACAGGGACGACATTGACGGAAAAGCGAAGACGGGTGCGTTGGACATCGACGCTGTCTGCGAGATTCACGACAATCTGGTTGCCGCTGATCCTCGATTACGCAACCCGCTTGGTATCCCTGCCTTATTTGACGTCATCAACGTCGCGGCCGCACAGGACTTGGTCAATGCGCTGCAGGGCCACCATCTTTCGCGGCAAAACATTCCGGACTCATCACTGCTGGCACTGCCCAACACGTCTTGATCGCCTCGCGACGCCTTCATGATGCAGAGCCGCTGGATACATTCCTGACCAAGGCGTTTCTGCCGCCTGACGTTTCGCTTGCGCAGGCCAAGCAGGCCGCTGTCCGTGTTAAAAGAGCTGCCGCCGGCAGCGATGCGCAGGTAAATGAACTGACCGCAGACCACGCGCTGCGCGAATGAACGATCCGGTCAATCTTCGTTCGGGCAAACAGGCATTGATCGATACGCTGCGCAACAGCGGTCTGGACGGGCTGTTCGCCTGGCTGCTGGCCAGGCTGGCCCTGAGCGAAGCGTCTGATCTGGGCCCTGACAATATGCTGGTCATTCCCGGAGAAGATGCACGCTACAAGGTCCTCAGCATGATGGGACCGGCTTTCGCTACAACCGGGAAAAGGCCTGCTGCAACTGGCCACTCACATTGAGTGATCCGTGCGCTGAGGGCATGTATTCCGGCGATCTCCTTCCTTGGTAAGGACCGACCGAGCGTCGTGATTATTGTTGCCCGCCAGAGCCAGCCGCCCAAAGCTGGCCAAGCAGCTTGGAGCCGATGGTTGCCCGGTGCACCTTGGCCTCGGTATTTCCGAGGGCGCGCATCATCTCCTCCCAGCGTGCGCCCAGGTTGACTTCCCTGGCCGTCTTCAGGTGGACGGCGGCCAAGTCCTTGTAATGGAGCGCGCGCAGCCTGGCGGGGGTTACCGGTTTTTCGGTATGTACGTGGACGAACCAGGGCGCGGGAATGTCTCCATTTGACTGCGGCGCGTGCTCGATACGCACCTCGAATAGCCTGCCACGGTCGCCCTCCGAGCGAAGGCGCTTCGGCGCCGTGACGCGTGCCACTCCATTCATCGCCAACAGGCGCTCCAGATGCGGCGCCCGTGGCTGCGGATCGGTCTTGAGCGCATCGGCTTCGCGCCGTTCGAAAGCATCCTCGATCCTCTGGAGAAGCCGCAGCCGCGTATCGAGTTGTTCGATGCGCCCGTCTCCTGCACGGAGCTTGCTTTTGAGCTGCAGCAGACGCTCACTCGATCCGAACCAGCCCTGCATGCAGGTCCTGGCAAAATCGAAGGCCGTCGCCGCGTCATGCCTGGAGTCGCCGATCAGGCGCTCTACGTCGGTGGTGTCCTTGCCGAGGCGCTTGGCGAGCGCGATGAAATCGCCCCCGAGTTCTGCCACTGGCAACGACTCCAAGCGCGTGCCTCTCAGTATCTCGTCGGCCTGCTTTTGCGCTGCGCTGCGCTCATCGATGACCCGCCGCGCGGCGGGCGCTGCCGCCGAGCTGGAAGCATCAGGCGTACGCGTGCCTGCCTTGTGTGACCTGCTCGATTTGCCTGCTGTCGTTGTCGTTGTCGGCACGCTTGGTGTGCTCGACGCCGGTGCTTGCTCGGGCGTAGCCGCTGCTGCGCCAATCAGCTGCCTGTCCTGGATGGCGAAATCACACACGTCAAGAATTGCCTGGCGTTGGTCGGCAAGTGCCTGGGCAAGATCGAGCATCGTTGGCCATAGATGATCTGTGGCACGCCCCCCGTCCTCGATGAGCGCGGCGGCATCCATACACAGCTGCGTCGCCGCTCGGCCACGCAGCTCGGCGTATTCGACAAGCACTTGCTTGTACATGGACAGCATCTGCGGCGTCAGTGAGTGCTCGGTTGAGGACAGGCGTTCGATATGGACCTGGATCACATGCCTGAGCGCTTCACCCACCTCAGCGTGGCCAAGATCCTCGACTTCTTCGAGCTCCCTCAGACCGTCAAGCACCTGGGGCAGGCCGCAATTGCAGGCCTCATCGGCAAGTCTCCTTGAATGTATTTCGACGAGCATTCCGCGGACGGTCTGCATCCGTTCATGGCACGATCCCATCATCGCCCTGACGACCGGAAGATTGACCTTGAGCGAGTCGCGCGGCCCCTGACGCGTCATCGGCGATTTGATGCGCTGGCAAACGTCCTCCATCGCGGCAAGGGCATTCAGAAGATGCCCGCGTAACGCAAGCCATGGTTCCGGTTGCTGCAGACGGAGGGCCTCAGGGGAAAACACCACCATCTCGACCCTTTGGGTCCGCACATGGCCCAATTCGGTAGCCACTTTCTGATCGATCATCTCCTTGCATGAGTCGTGGTGCAGGCATGCGGCTACGGCGAGATGCGTCACCAGGAAATTCTCGTGTTCTTCGATATTGTCGACCGGCATGCGTTTTTGGATACTCAACTCGGCCAGCGCCTGCAAGGCCTGTCGAGCGGATTCGATCGCAGACGTTCCGGACCGGAGTCTTGCTTCCAGGGCTCTGATATCCGTTGGCTGTGTCGGCACTATGTTTTGTGCCAGGTCGTTGAAGCGTTTCAGCCTGGACGAGGCCTTGCTCAATACTTCGAAAGGATCTGGCCCTTGCGGAACTGACGGCGCGGCAAAGAGCGCCGCCATGACGTCCTGTGCGTTGGTAGAGGATGCCGCTGGGAGATTGGCTCTGGAAGCCCGGCCCAGCCGCCGCGGCCTGATGGAAAGCCCGCCGAGTTGCGCTGAGGGCGCCGCACTGTCGGCAGACGTGCTTGCGGCTGATCCCGAGCCCGATGGTGTCGGTGCAGTTTGAATCAATTGCGCGGGATCCGGTGGGGCCTGCTTGGTCGATTCAATCTTAGGCACGGTGCATCCTCCGATATCGCCATTCAATTTGCTCGCGCACGGCGTCCGAGTGTCCCCCCGCCCGGGAATGTGCGTGGAACGTGGTGGTGCGGCACCCCAGCCTTGCTAGCCGGCAGCAATGCGTGTTGCCACTGCGTGACGCAATAACCGCGTTACCTGTGCCATGGCGCTCGAGCCACCTGCCTCATCGTGTTGCATGCTGCAGCGCCTGCGTCACTCACTGCTCGCTGCACCCTGCATTCTTCATCATGCAATTGCGGGATGACCTGCAGCGACTCCGTATTGCCGTTTCAACGCAAGAAGCGCGACCCACTCATGTCGATGTGCGTGACATCGCCGCCTTAGTAGACCACCGAATGCTGCGCCGTTCGCATGCGGCGCGAATGCTTGGTGACTGATACGAAGACGACTCGACTGCGCACGCCGTTATTCAAGGACCGGACAAGGCGATCAAGGCATCTCCAACTACTTTGAGCTCCTATCAAGACCCGCTAACACGTCCGACGCCCTTTGACTGTGAGACGAGTGCGAAGCGTCCTGTGGCGCGTGGAGACAAGGCGTGCGCTGCGGCCCAGGCTAGCCGCCTGGGCAAGGCGCGCGACGCGGTATCGGCCCGCCACAGGGCGCTTGTTGGAAAAACACCTCACCGGGCAGTTCAAGAGAATTCAGGCGCACCCCATGTCGTGCGCATGCACGTTGAGATCGCCCCGACCTCTACACTGTTTCGGTCGAAAACTGCTGCGCATTCGCCAACGCACGATATTCGCGCGGCGTCATACCCACCGCTTGCTTGAATTGCCGCGCGAAGGCGCTTTGATCGCTGAAGCCGCAAGCGTGGCCGATTTCGGTGAGGCTCTTGTTTCCGTGCAGCAGATGCATCGCCATCTGCAGGCGCAGCTTGGCCAATACTTGCTGCGGCGTGAGCTGGAATACCTTGCGGAACGAGCGTTGCAGCTTGGACATGGAAAATCCGGTGATCTCCACCAGAGCCTGCATGCGGACGTTCTGCGCGTAATTGGCGTTGAGATACGCCAGCGCAAGTCGCAGCTTTTCGTATTGCGATTCGTGGCCATCCTGCGGGCCCAGATCGCGCGAGATGCCGATGATGCCCTGCACCTTGCCGTTCACCACCAACGGCCGCTTGCAGGTCAGGCACCAGCCAGGCTCACGGTTGGCGAACAGGTGGAGCTCCAGCAGGTTGTCGATCACCTCGCCGGCCAGCACCTGCTCGTCCTGATTGGCGTAGTTGGCGCCCAGGCCACTGGGATAGACCTCGGCCACACGCTTGCCGATCAGGTCCTTGCGCGACTTCAGCCCCAGCCGCCGCAGCATGGTCTGGTTGACGTGGGTGTAGCGGCCCTCGCGATCCTTGACGAAGAACAACACGTCCGGCACGGCATCGAACAACGCTTCAAGATCGGCAGGATCGATGCTCTTCATGCGAAAGGGTTCATGCAGGGCAAGGTGCTCGAGACCGGGAAAGGCGCATCAAACCAGGCGCGCGATCGAAACAATCCGCCCCTGCCGCGCCATGATACGCCGCATGCGCGATCTGCCTGCGGCCTGGGGACTCAGCGCGAGTTGTTGCCTGCGTCCACTGCCGCCGGTGCAGGCTTGGCATCTCCCGCCGCAGCGGTCGGGTTACCGATTCGATCCAGCGGCACCTGTCGCGCACGCCAGCTCTGCACCACCGCCGCACCGGCCTGTGAGCCTACCTGCACGCGCAGGCGCGCGCTGCCGCCGGGCGCAATGAACTCGGTCTCGCAGTCGCCAGCGGCCATGCAGCTATCGGCCGCAAGGGGATCCACCACTTGCCAGCCTTGCTCCATCACCGCCTGCGCAAACGCGCGATACCCCATGCCGGATTTCAGCACGGCCGGCAATGGCACGCTCGCGTCGCCGCCTTGCTCGGACGACGCAGGCAGCACCACCGGCGCGCGCGCAGGCGCAACGGCAGGCCGCGACGCAGCGCCCAACGCGGGACTGCAGATCAGAGCGATTGCCCACAATGCGGGGCGGAACGACGTGCGCATGCAAACGGTCCTTGCGGTCCTGGCAGGGAACTGGGAAGAGGAAGATGCGCTAGTTTGACATGCCCGTGATGCGCTGCGGCAATCGCATTTGGGATGCATTGGCCCGTGATCTGGACAGCGGCGTTGCAACCGGGCCAGTTCAAGCGTCCTCATCCAGCGCGCGTCATTGGAACTGACAACGCTGCAGATCACCATTCGCCGCCGCCATCCATCGTTGCAGCCAACGGCAGACGCATCGATACCGGCGCGACCAGCGCCTGCCCGGTCGCCATCGTCGCGAGCAAGCTGCATCATTGGGGTTTGCCCGCGGAGTCACCGATGGCCATGGCCAGCTCTTCAACCACGACGTCTTCAACCTATGCAGTCGGGCAGCTGTGGCGCTGCCGCGGGCGCAGTGCCGCCGAAACGCCGCTACTGCTGATCAACCAGATCGATACGCATCCGCAGGGTGGCCAGATCCTGCACGTGACCATCAGCGACGTCCAGGTGCGTCATGCGGGAATGCCCAACGGAACGCTGGACACGCTGCCGCACATTCCGGTCATTGCACAGACGCTGGAGCGCAGCGCTGCCGAACACGTCGGCGACAGCACGCCCAATCAGGCGTATCTGCCCGGGTATGCCGAGTGGAAGGCCGCGTTCGACGCCGGGCGTGCCGGCTCGTTCGGGATTGCGGTGTCCGAGATTCTGGACATCGTGGAAGGCCAGCTGGCCAAGCGCGGCTAGCACTGAGCAGGTGTCAGGCGGGCATGGACTGCCAGGAAGAACTGCAGCGCACGCGCGGCAGATGCCGGTGTGGAGTGCCGGCAGCGTGCGTCTGGCAGTGCGCGCAATCGGCTCGCCAGCACTTCAGGCGCAACAGTCAGGATTCGCTTGCCGAAACGGTGACGTCGACAGCGCCCATCGCCCAGAGAACGCATTCGCTCAAGCAACCGACACGCCGCGCCTGGCGGCGTGTCGGTCGTCCGTCACTGACCGATATGCTGCTTCAGCCAGCTGTTGACGGTGTCATGCCACAAGACGCTGTTATCCGGCTTGAGCACCCAGTGGTTCTCGTCCGGGAAATACAGGAACTTGGAATCGATGCCCTTGCGCTGCAGCGCGGTGAAGGCGGCCAGGCCTTGTTCGACCGGAATGCGGAAATCCTGCTGACCGTGGATGACCAGCATCGGCACCTTCCAGTTGTCTACGTGCAGCACCGGGTTGAACTTCTCGTAGCCGGCCGGGTTCTGCCACGGCGTGCCGCCGTTTTCCCACTCGCTGAACCACAATTCCTCGGTGGCGTAGCCCATGGTGCGGTTGTCGAACACGCCGTCGTGGTCGACCAGGCACTTCCATGGTTGATTCCAGTTGCCGGCCATCCAATAGACCATGTAGCCGCCATAGCTGGCGCCCAATGCGCAGGCCTTGTCGCCGTTGAGGAAGCCGTATTGCTTCTGCGCGGCGGCCCAGCCTTTTTGCAGATCCTCCAGCGGGCGGTCGCCCCAATGCTGGCTGATGGCGTCGGTGAATTCCTGGCCGTAGCCGGTAGAGCCGTGGAAGTCGATCATGACCACCGCGTAGCCCTGGCCGGCGTAGGTCTGCGGATTCCAACGGTTGCTCCAGCCATTGCCAAAGCTGCCCTGCGGGCCGCCGTGGATGAGGAACGCCACCGGGTACGTCTTGCCTTCCTGGTAGTTGTACGGCTTGACCACGTAGCCATGCACGGTGTCGTTGTTCCAGCCCTTGAACTGGAACTGTTCGTAGTCGCCGAACTGCACCTCTGGCAGCAGTTCGCCGGCGCTCTGGCTGATCGCACGCAGGCCCTGGCCTTGCGTGTCGCTGACGAAGACCTGGTCGCCACTCTTGAGCGAGCTGCGCGTAAACGCCAGCGTATTGCCGGCCAGCGTCGGGGCGTGCACGCTGCCCTCGCCCACCAGCTTGGCGGCCTCGCCGCTGGCGATATCGATCTTGAACAGCGGATGCTCGCCGAGATCGTCGGCACTGGTGTACAGGCTGCTGCCGTCGTCGCTCAGCACGATTTCGCCGGCCGAGCGGTCCCACTTCGGCGCGATCTCGCGGGTCTTGCCGCTGGCCACATCCATCGCCATCAGGCCGAAGCGGTCGGCCTCGAAACCCGGGCGCTTCATGGCGCGGTAGTACAGGGTCTTGCCGTCGGTACTGAACACCGGGCCGGCATCCCAGGCCGGGTTGGCCGCGGTCAGGTTGACCGGCGCGGACTTGCCGGTCGCATCCAGGCGGTACAGATCGAAGTTGGTCTGCCACGGCTCGTCGTTACCGGTGGGCTTGCCGCTGGCCTTGGCGTTCTTGCCTGCTTCCGGGCCATGCGGCTGCGGAATGCGCACGCTGGCCACCACGCTGCTGCCATCCGGCGACCAGGTGTAATCGTCGTTGCCACCGAACGGCTTGGACGGCGCGTCGCCGGCCAACGTGGCGCTGATCGCCGACGCCCCGACCACTGCCTTGGCACCGGCCGCAGGCAACTCGGCGACGAACAAGGTATTGCGGCGGCCATCGTTCCAGGTGTCCCAATGACGCACGAACAACTGGTCGTAGATCACGCCGCTGGCCTTGTTATTCTTGCGCTCGCCCAGCTTCTTCTTGGTGCAGCCCAGGTCAGAGCCGCAGTCCTGGAACACGCCCGCGCTGAAGGCGATGCGCTTGCCGCCCGGCGAGAGCTTGTAGCTGTCCACGTCTACTGCAAATGCGGTGAGTTGCTGCGGGGTGCCGCCGGCCATCGGCTGCGCGTAGAGCTGCTGGCTACCGGATTTGCTGCTGAGGAAGTACACCGTCTTGCCGTCCGGCGACAACGCCGGGCTGTTGACGTTCCATCCTTCCGGGGTGAGCCGCTTGGGCGGCGACAAATCGCGGGTGCGCAGATTGCGCACCCACAGGCTGGTGGCCGGCTTGCCATTGGCGGTCTTGGCCTGGCGCTTGGCGAACAGCACGCTGCTGCCATCGGGCGTGAGCGTGGGCGAGGACACCCGGTCCAGCGCCACCATGTCGCGCACATCGAAACCGCGCGCGGCGGCAAGGCTTGGCAGGGCAGCCAGCAGACACAGGGGCAATACGGCGTGACGCAGCTTCATCGAGCTCTCCGGCAACGGCAAAACGTCGATGGTAGGCGTTGCTGCGGCGCACGCGCAAAGGCAGGAGGTCATGCGTGCACGACGTGGTGCGCCGCGCGCGCATGCGCCTGGCCCATGCCGCCTGCACGCGGCACGGGCGGCTGGGCGCTCTAGCGCGGCTAACAAAACGTAGCGAGCAGTCGTCAGGCGGGTGCGGACGGCGCACAGGAACCGCGGCGTACGCGTGGCACATGCCGATTCCGAGCACCGGCCGCGCCCGCCTGGCGGCTACGCAGTCGTTTTGTGAGCTGCTCCTAGAAGCGGTGCGACAGGCCTACGTAGACCTGCCTGTCGGGCGTGCGGTCGTTGAGGCCGAAATTCGCACCCACGTCCAGCTGCAATAGCGGGTTGAGCAGATACGTCGCCGCAATATCGGCCGAGTACTGCTCGACGGTCCGTGCAGGGTCGCGGTTGATCGAGGACCACAGCTCAACCGCCATCGACACCTTCGGTGTCAGCGGGCGCGCCAGATTGATCACGTTGACGATGGCGACATGCTTGCCGCTGCCATCGCTGTCGGCCAACCAATCCAGTTCCGGACCGAACGTCAGCGAGAAGCTGTTGGGCAGCGCAAAATTGATCGGCAATGCGACGCCGCCCTCCCATTCGTCGTTGCCCAATCCGGTGCGCGCGGTGGGTGCCTTGACGAACGGCAGCAGCGCCACGCTGGCGGTGCCGCTCTCGTACACACGCGCCTTCATGCGCAGATAGAGATCGCCGCCGCCGCTCAGGCTGCTGCGCGCGCCGGTGGCGCGGTCGGTGGTCTTGACCTGCAGCTGCGGCGCCCAATTGAGTTGCAGATCGATGCGGTCGCTGACGCCGTACTTGAGCGTGGGATTGGTGAAGTACGCTGTTTCTGTGCGTGTGCCGGGCTGGCTGTCGCGCGTGTCATTGCCGATGTCGGTTTCCAGCTGCCAGGCGCCAGCCGGCACGGTGCAGGTGGCATTGGCCTTGGTCGGCCGATCGGTGCAAAGCGCCGCTTCGGTGGCGTCTTGCGCCTGCGCCTGAACTGCGAGGCTGCTCAGCGCTACAGTCACGATGACGGCGAGCAGCGATGCGGGTGTCTTGCGGGTGGACGAGCGCGAGGTGATGGTGGGCATTGCGGTGATTCCAGGGCAAAGCGCGGCACGGATCGCATGACCGTGCAGCGTTGAAGAGTGGGATGAGTAAAGCGTTACGACGCGCGGCATGGCGGCGCTGCGCTTGGTCGGCGGCGCCGCAACTGGTTTTTTTCAGGGCGGCGTCAGTGCGGTCACGATGCGATGCATACGCCTGCTGCCGAGAAGTGCGCAGGCTTGCACTGCCAGACACGTGCCTGGCTTTGCGGCGTCATGCACAGCGTGAGCGCGCCACGTTCTACAGCGTGGTTGGGATCAGGATCAGTCCAGGCATGCAGCACTCATGGCGCACCGTTGTGCGGGAGACGGCACGATAAGCAGCAGCGGCATAAAGTCGCTATGCCTGGCAGCTGCGCAGGGCGTAAAGCCGGCGCAAAGACATTGAATGTCGATGGCGGTAGCCGATGGCTATGCAGGCAGAGATGCCCTGCATGCGGTAATGCTGCACGGTTCGCATGCGGTGCGTCGGACGCAGTCGCAGCCATGCAATCGAAACGGCGAATCAACTTCCGTCGTACGGAGGACCTGGCGCCATTGCGGCGCTGGCATGTCTTCGCCGGGTAGAGACCGGCGGCCCAGACAGCTGATTCCCGATCCATCACACCTGCAATGGATCAGCCACGCATACAACCACGCGCGGCTTGCAGATGGCGCATGCTGGGCGCATGCGCCATCTGGCATCGCACTCAGGCGACCTGTTCGCCGCGCTTGCCGACGCGATACAGCAGCCAGCCGACCAGGGCCAGAATCGCCAGGCCGACCCACTGGTTGAGCTGCAGCGCGGCCGGCAATGCCAGCACGTCGGCGCGGCTGGACAGCACGATCGGCACCGCAATGGCGATGCCCATCAATGCCTCGCCGGTGATCAGGCCGGCGGCAAACAGCACGCCCGGGCGATGCACGCGGTCACGGCCGTCTTCGTCGTCGGCACGGATGTTGTGGAAGCGCTCCACCAGATGCGCGATCAGACCACCGAGGAAGATCGGCACCATCAATTCCAGCGGCAGATAGATACCGATGGCCGCGGCCAGCACCGGTACACGAAAGCGCTTGCCGGTGGCCTTCAACCATTCGTCCAACGCGATGATGGCTGCACCCACGCCGGCACCGATCGCGATCATGCTCCACGGCAGCTGGCCGCCGAACAGGCCCTTGGCCACCGAGGCCATCAGCGTCGCCTGCGGCGCGCCCAGCGAATTGGGATGCTGTGGCGTAGCTGGGCCGATGCCGTAGGCCTGGGCCAGCAGGTTCAGCACGGGAGCCATGATCAATGCGCACGAAAACGCGCCGATACCCAGCATCAGCTGCTGCTTCCACGGTGTGGCACCGACCAGATAACCGGCCTTGAGATCCTGCAGGTTGTCCCCGCCCACCGCCGCCGCGCAGCACACCACCGCACCGATCATGATGGCGGCCACTGCGCCCAGCGGCGCAGCGCCGATGCCCACCGGCACCAGGCCGCTCTTGCCGAGCAGCAACACCAGCACCGCCGAAGCGAACAGGATGGTGGAGATGGTGATGCCCGACACCGGGTTGTTGGACGAACCGATCAAACCCGCCAGATAGCCCGAAACCGATACGAACAGGAAGCCGGCCACGATCATGATGATGGTCATCGGGATCGACACATGCCACTGCTGCACGATGGCCTGATACAGGCCCAGCAGCGGCAGCGTGCACAGCACCAGCGCCACCAGCATCCACTTCATCGGCAGATCGCGCTCGGTCTCTGCAACCACGCCGCCGCCACTCTTGCGCGCAGCGGCAAAGCCGCTCTTGACGCCGGAAAACAGCGATTTACGCAGCGAGAACAAGGTCCACACGCCACCGATCAACATGGCGCCGACACCGAGGTAGCGAATCTTCGCGCCCCAGATGCCGAACGCTGCATCGGCAGCCGACGCACCGACCAGGCTCTGCGCCAGGGCCGGGTCCGAGCCCATGAAGAACTGCTGGTACAGCGGGATGGCGATGTGCCAGGACAGGATCGAGCCGGACAGCACCACGATGCCCACGTTCAACCCGACGATGTAGCCCACGCCCAGCAGCGCCGGCGACAGGTTGGTGCCGATATAGCCCACCAGCCGGCTGCTGCCCAGGTAGGTAGCCTGCGCCCAGGTGTCGGGAATCACGCGCAGGCCGCTGGCCGCAGCCAGCTTGACCAGCGCACCGATGGCGCCGGAGATGGCCAGGATCTTCAAGCCCGGGCCGGGATTTTCGCCGGCCTTGAGCACTTCGGCCGCCGCCTTGCCTTCGGGGAACGGCAGCGGATCTTCGACGATCATCGAGCGCCGCAGCGGCACCGAGAACAACACGCCAAGCAGGCCGCCCATACCGGCGATGCCGAGCACCCACCAGTACTTGAAGTCCGGCCAATAGCCCATGATCACCAGCGCGGGGATGGTGAAGATCACTCCGGCCGCGATCGACGAGCCGGCCGACGCACCGGTCTGGACGATGTTGTTTTCCAGAATGGTGCCACCGCCCAACAGGCGCAGCACGCCCATCGACACGACGGCTGCCGGGATGGCGGTGGCGATGGTCAGGCCGGCGAACAGGCCGAGGTAGGCATTGGCGGCCGAAAGCACCACCGCCAGCACGATGGCCAGCGCGACGGCACGGAAGGTGAGCTGGCGCGGCTGCGCGTCGTGGCTCATTGGGCATTCCCCTGTAGGCAAAAAATCCGCACCACGCTAGCGCCTGCGTCCACGCGAGTCCAGCTGCGGCGCGGCGTGACAGTGCGCGCGCCGTGGCGGGTGGGCTTCACCGGGGCGACCCGACGCACGCGCTGCTG
The DNA here is from genome assembly GCF_000961215.1 of Xanthomonas citri pv. citri. Classification (NCBI taxonomy): domain Bacteria; kingdom Pseudomonadati; phylum Pseudomonadota; class Gammaproteobacteria; order Lysobacterales; family Lysobacteraceae; genus Xanthomonas; species Xanthomonas citri. The sequence goes on along the minus strand of NZ_CP008998.1, from coordinate 1,371,788 downwards.
CCTGGGTTGCAATCTGCCAAGCGCGGCGGTATCCGGCGCGTTGCTCTTGAGGACGCGGGCACGTTTCGAAGCACGTTCACGCCAACGTCGATACAAGTGCGCCGCGCCTGTCACCTGGCGCCAGCTGCCGCCCAGCGGGGGCGTTATCGGGCCAATGCCTGTCCGGATCTGCGCCGGGGCGCGGCGATCACCGCATGCAGCGGCCCGACACCGCGCGTGCGACGCAAGGCGCAACAGACTGCGCATGCGCCGCTACGCGGGGAATGACGCAGCGTCCTGCCCAGGGTTAGTGCAGCAACTCGGCAAAGGCGCGATCTGCCTCGATGACCTCCGGCAACGCGGCGAACAACGCGTCCAGATCCACGCCGTCCATCAGCGGGCTGCGTATCGCTTCCAATGCCGCCGCGTTGGCGCCGCCATGCGCATGCAGCGCATCGCAGACCAGTACCGCCTGGGCCACCAGCAATGGCATGCGCGCACCGTCCGGGGCCGCGGCAGGCCGGACCTGATACCCGATGGCTTCCTGGATCACCACCGGCAACTGCCAGCGCCGTGCCAGCTCGGCCCCGACTTCCGGATAGCCGAAGCCCAGTTGCAGGGTTTCTTCGGCCGCATGACCGGCAGAGGAGGTTTCGTGATTGATGCGGCTGGCGTATTCCGGCGCACCGGACTGGATCAAGAGCTCGCCGATGTTGTGCATCATCCCGCAGGTGAAGGCCGTCTCCGGGTCCACCCCCTGCTGGCGCGCCAGCAGGCGGCAGATGCCGGCCACTTCGAAACTGTGCCGCCAGAAGGCCTTGAGGTCGAAGCCCGGGCCAGCCCGGAACGCGCCAGTCATCGCCGACGCCAGCACCAGCGTGCGCAGGGTGTTGAAGCCCAGCCGCATGGCCGCGTCTTCCACGCTGGTGGAATCGCGCAAGCCATGGAAGCGCGCCGAATTGGCCAGCCGCAACACTTTGGCGGCGATCACCGGATCGCGCTCGATACTGTGCGCCAGCGTATCGATATCGGTCTGCGGATCGTCGAATTGACGGATCAGGTCTTGCGCCACCTTGGGCACGGTGGGCAAGGTGTGCAACTGGTCGAACAACGCCTCCAACTTCATGATCGCCTCGTGGGTGAAAGACAAGCCAGCGCGGCTGCGCGGACCTGCATGGTGTAGCACGGACCGGCTTACTGCCAATGACCGACGGCAGGATGATTCACTCAGGCTTCTGGCTGGGTCTGTACAGCGCACTACCTCCCCGCATGGCCCGACTGACCGCAGAAGCAAGCGAACTCGACAATTAGACGAGGCGACCGTCTCGGTGACCCTCAGTCGGCCTTGGCGCCACCCAGCGATTTGGATAGAAACGCCAGCAGCTGGGCGTAGAACGCGCGTCGATGGGGCTCGGTGTAGAAGCCGTGGCCTTCTGTATCGAAGTACAGCGTTTCCACTGGCGTGCCGGCCTGGCGCAACGCCGCTTCCATTCGCTTGCTGTGCTGGATGGGCGCGCGCTCGTCCTCGCCCCCTGCGGCCAGAAACACCGGCACCTTGATCTGCCTGGCGAGATTGACCGGCGAACGTGCGGCCAGGGTGGCCGGATCGCCCAACCATTGCTTGAGATAGTTCTCGCCGGAGCCGCGCTTCTGGATATCGCCGCTGGTGAACATCATCGGCAAGTCGTAGACGCCCACATACCCGGCCGCGCACGCATACAGGCCCGATTCCTTGGCCGCACCCATCAAGGCTGCGTACGCACCGTAACTGGCGCCAACGATGCAGATCTTGCGTGCGTCGGCATACCCCTGGGCAATCGCCCAGCGCGTTGCATCGGTGACATCGTCCTGCATGGTGCCGCCCCACTGACGCGCGCCGGCGTGCTGGAAGTGGCGCCCGTAATTGCCCGAGCCACGGAAATTGATCTGCAGCACCGCATAACCCGCTTGCGCCAGCAGCTGCGCATCGTCGTCGAACTGCCAGCTGTCGAAGATCTCGAAGGGACCGCCATGGGGCATCACCACCATTGGCAGATGTTTGTCGCCCGCGCTGCGCGGCAGCGTGAGATACCCATGCAGTGGCATCCCGTCACGTGCCTGCAGTGCAATCGGCTGCACGGTGGCCGTGCGCTCGGGGTCGAACCAGTCGCGCCGACTGATCACATGCTGGGCTTTGTTCTGTTGCGTATCGAACACGTAGAAGTCGCCAGGGTTGCTGCCCGAATAGGCTTCCAGCATCACGTAGCGACCGTCTTTGGTGCTGGAGGTCACGCGCACCGCGTTGCCGGCGAAGGCCGCCTCCAGGCTGTGATACATCCGCGCTTCACCACCATGCTCGTCGAAAAAGCGGGTGCGGGGGCGGTCGGCCATGAAGATGGCGCCAACCGGGATGGTGGTGCCGTTGCGGTAGATGATCTCCAGTGGGTCGGCCACCGCGTCGCGCAATACCTGCTCACGGCGATTGGCCTGGATGTCCCAGCCGACGATCGCATCGGGGCCGTCGGCGCTTTGCACGCGCAAGTACGCAATGCGCTCGTCCTGCGAAAAACCCAGCGGTGTTTCGACATGGCCACTGACTTGCTCGTCGTTGATCAGCGCCCATTCGTCGCCTGTGCCCTTGCGGTAATACAGCTTGCTCACGTTGTCCGAGCCCGCCCCCTGCGCAAAGCGCACCTGCCCATGATGGTCGGTGGTGAAGCTGGCGCGCTGAATCGGCGCACGCGCCAGCGGCAGGCGACGGCCGGTGGTGACGTCGAGCTTTTCTGCGCGGGTGTAGGGATCCTGTCCCGACATCGGCCAGATCGCCACGATCACGCTGCGGTCGTCGTCGGGCAAGGGATCGGTCAGGAATGCGGCCACCGCTTCGGTCTTCTTGACCTTGATGTTGGTGCCAAGGCCGGTGCCGCGTGCGCGGTAGCCCACCAGCAACTCGGCTCCGGTGCCATCGGCGTTGATGGCATACAGCTCGCCGGTCGGCAGCGGCTTGTCGAGCAGGCCGTACTTCTGTGCAATGGAGATCAACACGCGGGTGTCGCTGACCCAGGCGAAATCGCTTACGTAGGTGTTTTTTTCCAGCACGAAGGTGGCGCCGATGCTGTTGTCCGAACGCCGCATGATCGCAAGGGCGGTCTTGTCTTCCATCGGCACGGTCGCGGCGAGATACGCGCCGCTGGGCGATAGCTTGATGTCGGCGAACTTGTCTTTCTTGATATAGGCGCCGACATCCACCTGGGCCGTGGCAGTGCCGGCCGCCATCAGCAGCACCAAGGCCGCAGGAATGATCCATTTCCGCATGTACGACTCCGTGTTGTAGGCAAACCGATTGCGGAATCTAGCAGCAATCCATGGACCTAAAAAGCGTCAATGGAAATCGCGCGAGGGCAGCTGCATGTCGCCGAGCAGGTTGCTGAGGTCGTACAGGTCGCCGGCGATGAGATGCTCTACGCCGTCCACGCGTTCCCAGCGACCGCGCACGGCCAGCAGGCGCGATTCCAGCAGCGCGCGGCGGCGACGCAGCGCAAGGTGCGACCAGACGATGACGTTGATCATGCCCTGTTCGTCTTCCAGGGTGACGAAGATGGTGCCCTTGGCGGTGGCCGGGCGCTGGCGCTGGGTGACCAGGCCGGCCACATGCACGCCGCTGCCGTGGCGGCGGCCCTGCAATTCGCGCAGACCCAGGATGCGCCGCTGGCGCATCTGCGGGCGCAGCAGCGCCATTGGATGCTGGCGCAGGCTCAGGCCGACCGAGCGGTAATCGGCAAGGATTTCTTCGCCCGCGCGCGGCGCCTCGAACTCCACCGGGCGCTCCTCCGGGCTGCCCGGCAACAGTGGGCGGCGCGCCTCCACGCCGGCCATTGCCCAGCGCGCGGCATTGCGGTTGCCCACCATGCCTTGCAAGGCGCCTGCTTCTGCCAATGCCAGGCGTGCTTTTTCGTCGAGTGCGGCGCGCAGGCACAGATCGCCGATATCGGCGAACGCCCGCTGCGTGCGTGCGGCAACGATGCGCTGCGCCACCACTTGCGACAGTCCGGCGACCTGCCGCATGCCCAGCCGGATCGCCGGTTGTTCGCCGGGATCGGCAGCGCTGCGCCACGGCCGGCCGCCGACCAGGGTATTGTCCCAGTCGCTGTGCAACACATCCACCGGCAGCACCTCCACACGCTCGCGCTCGGGGCTGCCGCGGCGCGCATCCTGCACGATCTGGCTGGCCGAATAAAAGCCCATCGGCTGCGCGTTGAGCAGCCCGCAGGCGAATGCGGCCGGTTCGTGGCGTTTGAGCCAGCAGCTGGCATAGACGAGCTTGGCGAACGAGGCGGCATGGCTCTGTGGAAAACCGTAGGAACCGAAACCCTTGATCTGTTCGAAGATCTGGTCGATGAAGCTGGAGGCGTAGCCTTTGCCCTGCATGCGTTCGCGTACGCGCGTGCGATGCTGTTCCATGTCGCCGCCGCGCCGCCATGCGGCCATCGAGCGACGCAAGTTGTCGGCTTCGTCCTCGCTGTAATCGGCAGCATGCATCAGCAGTTCCATCACCTGCTCCTGAAACAACGGCACGCCCAGCGTGGGCTTGAGGATGTCTTCAACCGCAGGCGACGGGTAGTTCACTTCTTCGCGGCCCTGCCGCCTGCGCAGATAGGGGTGCACCATGTCGCCCTGGATCGGCCCGGGGCGCACGATCGCCACTTCGATGACCAGGTCGTAGAACGCCGCAGGCTTGAGCCTTGGCAGCATCGCCATCTGCGCACGCGACTCGATCTGGAACACGCCGACGGTGTCGGCGCGCTGGATCATCTTGTAGGTTGGCGCGTCACCGCCTGGCAGCGTGGCAATGCTGTAATTGCGCCCACGGTGGCCGCGCACCAGATCCAGCGTCTTGCGGATGCAGGTGAGCATGCCCAGCGCCAGGCAATCGACCTTGAGCAGCTTCATGGTTTCCAGATCGTCCTTGTCCCACTGGATGATGGTGCGGTTGGCCATCGCGGCATTTTCCACCGGCACCAGCAGCGACAAGGGCTCGTCGGAGATGACGAAGCCGCCGACATGCTGCGACAGATGCCGTGGGTGATCGCGCAAATGCTCTGTAACGGCCAGGATCTTGTTGATCAGCGGGTTGGCCAGATCGAACCCGGCTTCTTCGATGCGCTGGTCCATCGGCGTTTCGCCATTGCCCCAACCGTAGCAATTGGCCAGCAACGCGATCTGGTCCGGTGGCAGGCCGAAGGCCTTGGCCACGTCGCGCACCGCGCTCTTGCCGCGATAGCAGATCACCGTCGCCGCCAGCGCTGCGCGTTCGCGCCCGTACTTGCTGTAGACGTATTGCAGCACCTCCTCGCGGCGTTCGTGCTCGAAGTCCACGTCGATGTCCGGCGGCTCGTCGCGTTTTTCGGACAGGAAGCGCGCCATCAACAGGCGCGTTTCATCCGGGTTGACCGCGGTGATGCCCAACGCATAACACACTGCCGAATTGGCCGATGAGCCACGACCCTGGCAGAGAATGTTCTGCTCGCGTGCGAAGCGCACCACATCTTGCACAGTGAGGAAGAACGCTTCGTACTTCTTGAGTGCGATCAGCGCCAGCTCTTTTTCGATGTCCTCGCGCACCTTTGCCGTGATGCCGCCCGGCCAGCGCCTGCGGATGCCGGCTTCGGTGAGCTGGCGCAGATAGCTGGTGGGCGTGTGGCCTTCCGGCACCAGCTCTCTGGGATAGGTATAGCTGATCTTGGAAATATCGAAGGTACAACGCTGCGCCAACTCCACGGTGGCCTGCAACAACGCATCCGGGTAGATATTGCCCAACGCGCGCCGGGTGCGCAGATGCCGCTCGCCATTGCGGAACAGGTGTGCGCCGCACTCGGCCAGCGGCAGCGTGTGGCGGATGGCGGTCAAGGTGTCTTGCACGATGCGCTCGCGACGCTGCGCCATATGCACATCGCCGCTGGCCAACGCGGTCATGCCCAGTTGCTGCGCCAGCGCTTGCAGGACGTGCAGGCGCGCGACATCGTCCTGTTCGCGATGCAGTTCCACTGCCAGAAACGCCCGCTCGCCGAAGACCTGTTGCAACCAGGCGCCCTGCTCTGCCTGCGGCTGTGCGCCGGGCAGCCACAGCGCAAACACGCCCGGCGCCACGTCGCGAAACTGCGCTTGCACCTCGGCGCGATCCAAGCGATAGGCGCCCTTGCTGGCCGCACGCCGTGCGGTCGTGATCAACCCGCACAGCTGCGGGTAACCGTGCGCGTTTTCCACCAGCAGCACGAAGCGGGTGCCATCGACCAGGGTGAATTCGCTGCCGACAATCAAGCGCACGCCGGTGGCGCGCGACGCTTCCAGGCCACGCACGATGCCGGCCAGCGAGCATTCGTCGGTAATGGCCAAGGCGCTGTAGCCGCACTGCTGCGCGCGTGCGAACAATTGTTCGGCACTGGAGGCACCGCGCAGGAACGAAAAGTCCGACAGACAATGCAGTTCGGCATATGCAGGCAGACCATCGGCCTGCTGCGCGTGGACGATATCGTCATTGGCCGCGCGCAGGCGTGCAGCCACATTCCAGGCGCGCGGCATGCGCCCGCCGGGCGTGTCGCGGTCTACGCCATCGATGGCGTCATCCCAGCTCATGGATGCTGGATGACTTCAACAGCGCCATGCTGTCTCGCACGGCCCTTGCAATACGCGGCAGATCGCGTCGCTGCAGCTCCTGCTGCGTTCTTTTTGGAGGCCCGGCACCTGTAGCCTGCACCCAACCCGCGACCAGCAGCCAGGCGGCCCGTGCCCGGATCCTGCAATGGCATCCCTGCGCTCACGCAAACCACCCATGCAGCATCCAGCCGTCCACCCGACCGGGCGCGGCGAATGCCCAGCCACGCCGGCCGCGTGCGGTCTCCACCACGTAGTAATCGCGACGCGCTTCATCGTCGTCCCACCAACCGCTTTCCAGCCGCTCCGGGCCGGACACGATGCGCAGGTGCGGGTCGTGGAGCGGCACCGGCTGCGGCAGCAGCCAGGTGGGGCGCGGCGGACGCGGCGGCGCAGCGACTTCGCGCACCGCATCGCCGATGGCGCGGCGCCACGCGCGCTCCGGGCGCGGGTCGTCGGCCGGCAACACGCGATAGACCGCGTCATCGCCCAGCCGTGCACGCAGGCGCTCGCGCAGTTGCGGCCACTCCACCGATTGCTGCGCGCGCTGATCGAACAAGTCGCGCATGGCCGGTACGAACGGTGGCAGCTGCCGTGCCAGCAAGCGCATCGCCACCACCGGCCGCGGAATCTCCACCCGCTCCAGCCGGTTACGGGCCAGCTCGAACAGCAAGGTGGGCGCGCGTTCCGGCGTGAGCAGGCCGATCTCCACATCGGTCGCGCCTTCTTCGTGCTCCAGGCGTAATAAAAACCGCTGCACGCCGCCATCGCGAATGGACAGATACGTGCATAGGTCGCCGATCAGCCGGCGCAACGGAAACAGCAGCGCCGGATGCGTTTCCACCTCATACCCCAACTCCACGCGGTGGTCGAAGTGGTCTGGCGGCGCGTAGCACTCCAGTGGGTCGTCGACCTGCCCGTAGAGGCGATCCAGATGATCGAGCAGGCCCGCACCGAAACGCCGGCGCAACCCGTCGCGCGGCAGCCCACGCACCGCCGCGAGCGTGCGCACGCCCATATGCTGCAGGCGCTCGCCGGCATCGTCGGGCAATGCAGCGCGGCGCACAGGCACCTTGTCGAGCGTGCTGTGCAGGGCCGGCAATTGCGTCACCACCATGCCGTCGCGCAGGCCGGCCAGCACGCGCGCGGCGCGCGGCGTGGGTGCCAGCGCCAGCCGGTGCTGGAAGCCCAAGGCTTGCAGCTCATCGCGCAGGCGACGCTCGAAGCGCGGCCAGGGGCCGAACAGGCGAAAGCTGGCACCGGCTTCCAGCACGATGGCGCGCGACCACTGCTGGCTGACCAGCGAACTATGCCGATACGCCCAGGCCGCAAGAAAGCGCTGCGTGCGCGCTTCGTTTTGCGCGTCGTAGTCGATGGTGCGTACCTGGGTCATCAAGGCATGCGCCGCCGATAGCCGCATGCCGGCCTTCAACCCAGCCGCGCCAGCGGCGGCATTGACCGAATGCAGGCTGCGCAGCTGCGCCGGGCCTTCCACCAGCACCAGCGGCGCCTGCGGCGCTTCCAGACGCCGAAGGACGGCGTCCAGCGCCAGCTGCGGCAGCACTATGCAGGCCCACAACATGCGCGCGCCTCAATGCGCCAGCCGCAGCGGCTGCGACGGTACCTGCCCGCCGCGGCACTTGCGCACCTGCCAGGCATCGCGCTCGGGCAGGAATTCCAGCCGCAAGGCCGCCGGCGATGCATTCACCGCATGACGGCGGTCGCGCAGTGCGAAGGCGCAGCAATTGCCGCTATCGGCCGCGACCTGCAACCGGCGCAGCGCACGCGCATCGCCGGTTTGCGGCCAGCCCAGTACCGCAGCGCATGCGCCGCTGCGCAAGCATTGTTCGAACGCCCATAACGCTTCGCGCGGCTCGGCCTGCACCACTTCCAGATGCTCCAGCACCACCCCGCCCGCCTGCCAGGCCGGCGCGTAAGGAATGAACGGCGGCGCGACCAGCACGACCCGGCTGCTGCTGGCGGTCATGCGTGCCAGCGTGGGCAGCAACAAGGCGATCTCGCCGATGCCATGCGCAGGCAACAACAACTCGGTCAAGGCACGCCGCGGCCAGCCGCCATCGGGCAGCAACGCATCCAATGCCACATGCCCGGTGGATTCGCCGCCATTGGCGGTGGCCGTGCCCTGGCCTGCACGCCAGACGGTGCGCGCGGCGAGCAGGGCGTCCAGCGGCAGTGCCACTGCCGCATTGCCGTCCTGGCTGATGCGCGCCGGCTCCTGGCTCATCTCAGCCCTGCCGGATCAGGCCGCAGTACAGCCCTTCGATCGCGAAGTCGGCATCGGCCGCCACCACGATCGGCGCATGCGCGCGATTGCGCGGCAGCAGGCGGATCCGTTCGGCGCCGCGCTCCAGGCGCTTGATGGTGATTTCGCCATCCACCCGCGCCACCACGATCTGTCCGTCGCGCGCCTCATTGCTGCGATGCACGCCAACCAGGTCGCCATCCAGAATGCCGTCATCGATCATCGAATCCCCCTGCACCTGCAGCAGGTAATCCGGGCGCAGCGAAAACAGCGCGCGGTCCAGCCAGAGCTGACGCTCCAGGCCGATATCCGCACCGATCGGCAGGCCTGCTGCCACCCGCCCCAGCACCGGCAAGGCCAACAATGCATCGCGACCGGCGCCTCCCGGCAGACGGATGCCACGTTTCTGATTGGGCAGCAGCTCGATCAACCCGGCGTCGGCCAGCGCCTGCACGTGCTTTTGTGCGGCATTGCGCGAGGCAAACCCGAAGGCCTGCGCGATCTCGGCCAGACTGGGCGAGACGCCTGCCTGGGCCTGCTCCTGCAGGAACGCCAGCACGGCGGCACGTTGGGGAGGAAGCGATGGCATGAGACGCGGCAGCAGAACGGGACAAGGTGTACATTTGTACACCCATCGATCGCAGCAGGCGAGACTGGCTTGCTGAGCGGCTTCAGCACGCACTTGCGACTGGCTGACGACAGAGTTATAACTTTAGTACTAACCCGAGATGCCGCCATGAAACTCAAGATCACTGCCATCGGCAATTCCGCTGGCGTCATCCTGCCCAAGGAACTGCTGGCCCGCCTGCGGCTTGGAAAGGGCGACGAACTCTATGCACTGGAAACACCCGACGGCATCAAGCTGACCGCATTCGACCCGACGTTGGCGGCGCAGATGGATGTTGCCGAACAGGTGATGCGTGAGGATCGCCAGGTGCTGAACAAGCTGGCCAAGTGAACACGCGCATGCTGGTCTGGGTTACGCATGCGCTTGCATTGGCCATCCACGAACGCCAATTGAGCGAGCACGGGGGCGCAAGCGGAGTGCGCGACGAAGCGCTACTGGATTCGGCACTTGCACGCCCGCAACAGCTGTTTTCGTATGGCGACCCTCCACCCGATCTGGTTGGGCTGACGGCCAGCCTGGCTTATGGGCTCGCGCGCAATCACCCATTCGTGGATGGCAACAAACGAACTGCCCACGTGTGCTACCGAGTCTTCTTGCTGCTCAACGGTGCCGAGCTCATCGCCTCGCAGGAAGAAAAATACGTTGCCATGATGAGGCTGGCCGATGGCGCGTGGAGCGAAGCGACATTCGCCCAGTGGCTACGGCCGCGCGTGCGATTGCGTGCAGACACGCATGTGCACGAACCGCAAGGTCATTACGGCTGAAGCAATCCTGGGCAGCAACGCGTCAGTATTGGCACATGCATGCGCAAGTAGCAGATCTACATATCGCAACTCGGTCAGCATCGACGTCGCTGTCTGATGCATGCCCCCCTTATTCAGCACGCTTCCGCGTCGCCGCCGCTTTCTTTGCGGCGGCCTTGCGTACTGCCGGGCCCTTGGTCTTTGCCGCCTTCTTTGCTGCCGTCGAACGGTCGCTGGCTGTGCGCTTTTTCGCGGCACTCGTGGTCTGTTTGGACAATGCCTTCTTCCCCACCGTCTTCTTGGCGGTAGTGCCCTTGCTGGCGGTCTTGAGGGCTTTCTTGGCACCGGCCGAGCGCGTCGGCGACACCGGCTTTTTGGAGGTTGCAGCTGCCTTGTCCTGCGCGGCTTTTTTCTTGGTGGCCTTGGACGCGGAACTGCGCGGTGCAACATCCACACCATCGCGGCGCGCCTTGGACAAGCCGATCGCAATGGCCTGCTTGGTGCTTCTCACACCATGCGCGCCGTCGCGCACCTGGTCGATTTCTTCTTTGACATATTCGCCGGCCTGGGTGCTGGCCGATTTTCCTTCGCGCTTGTCCTTGGCAGCAGCGCGGCGTGTCTTGGTCTGCGGCATGGCACTTCCCCTGTCGTGGATGGCAACTCGATGTAACAAGCGCAGCGTCAACGCGCAGTGGGCGCGGTGCTCACCTGGCGTTGAAGCATGCCTGGCGCTTTTCCAAAGTCATGCACCTGCGCAGTGACCGATCCACTCAACGACATGCGACACCGCCAGCGATCACTACGCCTCACCGGCTGGCAAGGGTTCGCCTTGGGCATCGTAGGCGGGCGGGTGATAGAAATTGACCGTCTTCAGCGGCGTGTTCCCGGTATTGCGGATCTCGTGCGTTTCACCGCGCTCGATGGCGACCAGGCTACCGGCCTGCAGTGCATGCCTCTGCCCCTCGACGACCGCCTCGCCGGTGCCGTCCACCACGTACAGCCATTGATCGGCACCTGGGTGGCGATTGTCTGGCCCGCCTTCGCCCTCGCCTGGTGCAATCACCATTTCAGCGGCTTGCACCTGGCGCACCGAAAACAGCACCTTGAACGCGTCGGTCAATGTCAGTTGTGCAATCTGCATCAGGCACTCCTCAGGGTTGAGGCGATGCTGAGGCGACGCACGTCAACGTGCTGGCAACATGCTCAGCCGTTGCGGCAATACCAAGCCCAAATGTGTTCGGGCAGATGGTGCTGCATGGGAAAATCCAATGCGCGATAGCCATCGAGTACATCGCGCAGCGCACGTTGCGCTGGCGTAGGACCGGCCAGGCCATCCAGTTCGTCCGCACTCAACTGCACCGCGGCCCAGTCGTAGAGCCGATCGATACGCTGGACCATCGCCGCCTGCAGCCACTCGCGCAACACGAACACGCGATACCCACCCTGCTGCAGTTGCACTACTGCACGTTGCAATGCATCGCCCACGCCCCGAAACCATTCGGTATGCCCACCGGCCACTGCACGGATCGCCATCGGTGCCGGTGCGTTGTGCGCAAGCAGCGGACGCCGCAGTTGCAGCTCAAGATCGCGCGCGTCGCGCTCGCGCTCGGTTTCCACCAGCAGCCCGTGCTCCAGATCGAAAAAATCGAACCAGCGCGGATGCAGGCTAGCGATGCGCCCCAGCGGGTCGCGCGAGAAACCGATCTTGCAATGGTCTTCCCACTGGCACGGGAACACATAGGTGAAGCAACGTCCGTCGATGGCCACTGGCGTGCTGCTACGTGCGCGTACGCTCATCGGCGACCTGCATGCGCTTGGGCCGGCTGCACCGCGTGCGCATCCTCCGGCGCCGGCTCCCAGCCGAACACGCTGCGCCCGCCATAGCGATGCGAATCGCGACGTTCCTGCGCGATGTAGTCGTCCACCGTCGGCCCTTGCGCACTGGCTTCGAGCCGACGCGCCTGCGCGTCCAGCCGCGCGATCGCCTGCAAGCGTTCGTCGTTGCCCAGCTTGGCCTGCTGCATCGCTTGCTTGAGTACGCCGATGGTGTGGTCGAGCACGCGTGTGGGCACCGGGAACGGTTGCCGGTCCTTGCCCCCATGCGCAAGCGAAAAGCGCGCCGGGTCGCTGAAACGGCATGGCGTGCCGTGCATCACCTCGGCCACCATCGCCAGCGAGCGCAACGTGCGCGCACCCACACCAGGCACTTGCAGCAGCGCGGTGAAATCGCGCGGTCCCGCTTCGGCAGCGGCGGCCAAGCTGGCGTGCAGTCGTCGTGTAATCACGTTTTCGCTGCGCACGTCATGATGATCGGGCATGGACAGATGCGGGTGTTGTGCCGGGTCCCAGGCGTGGCCGGCGAACAGATCGCCGGTGAGCGGACCTTGCGCCGCAGGCGCCTCCACACCCGCAATCCGTTGCCATTGGCGTGCCAGCCGGTCCGGCGCTGTGCTGCGCAACAGCTCCACCTGCGCATCGCGCGAGGCAGCGGCACGGTGGTCGGCGAGATTGACGATGTTGCCTTGATGCGCACCCTCGATGGCAGCATGCGGCGCATCCACAAAACTGCTCAGGCCTTCGGAGAGCCAGTGATACCGGCGCGCCTGCTTGCGCTGCCCGTGCATGCCCTGCTGCACCACCACCCAGCGGCCATCGTCGCTGACGATGAAACCATGCAGGTACAGATCGAAGCCGTCCTGCACGGCAGCGCTGTCCACCTTGGCGACCAAGCGGCTGGCCTGTGCCAAAGCGGCGCCGTCCAGCCCGACCGCATCGCCCACTGCCAGCAATTCGGAAGGCGTGGCACGCGAATGCCGGCCGCGCCCGCCACAGACATGGATGCCCAGTTCGCCGGCCAGTGGCGTCAACCCACGCTTGAGCGCGCCGATCACGCTGGTGGTAATGCCGGACGAATGCCAGTCCATGCCCATGACCGCACCGAACGACTGAAACCAGAACGGGTGCGCAAGCCGCCGCAACAATTCATCGCGCCCATAGCTGTGCACGATCGCCTCGCACATCACTGCGCCAAGCCGCGTCATCCGCTCACCCAACCAACGCGGGACGCGACCTCCATGCAAGGGAAGATCCGCACTGCCACCACGCCGGCTCATTGCTGCCGCCTCTTCTTCATGCGGTCAGGATAACGGCGGCACGTCGCAACAGCTGGGACACCAGCGCGCTGACGCGCGCGGAAAGCTGACGAATTCAGCGCACGGCATGGCACTTTACGCGCACCGCATGCAGGCACGAGCGTGCAGCGACCAGGATGCCGCTCCTGAATGCGCGTACGCCGTGTTGTATCGCCGCCAATCGCAGCCGTGGTCACTTTGCGTTGACCACAGCGCCGTCAAGGTGGTGGTCCTTCTCCTCAGCCATCGCCACGGGGTTCGCATGACTGCCACACCCGCCACTGCCCATGACACGGCGCCGGCCACTGCCACCACCAGTGCGCCGACCTACCCGGTCAACCTGCGCATCAACGGTCAGCCGTATCACTTGCAGCTCGAAGCCTGGGTGAGCCTGCTCGACCTGCTGCGCGACCGCCTCGACCTCACCGGCACCAAGAAAGGTTGCGACCATGGCCAATGCGGCGCTTGCACGGTGCTGGTCGATGGCCGCCGCATCAACAGCTGCCTGACCCTGGCCGTCATGCAGGACGGTGCCGACATCACCACCGTCGAGGGGCTGGCCGATGGCGACGCACTGCATCCGCTGCAACGCGCCTTCATCGCCAACGACGCATTTCAGTGCGGTTACTGCACCCCGGGGCAGCTGTGCTCGGCCGTGGGCTTGATCAACGAAGGCAAGGCGCACGACCGCGACCAGGTGCGTGAACTGATGAGCGGCAATATCTGCCGCTGCGGTGCCTATCCGCAGATCACCGATGCCGTGATGGAGGTGATGGGCAAGCCCAGCGACAGCAGCGACAGCGCGGCCACCCCGTGGACGCCCGGGACGGTGCCGGCATGATTCCGCTCACCTATACACGCCCGGACACCGTCGATGCCGCACTCGGCGCGATTGCAGTGCGCAGCGGCGACACGCAGCCGGTGCCCTCCGAGGCACCGGTACGCTTTATCGCCGGCGGCACCAATCTCACCGACCTGATGAAACTGCAGCTGATGCGCCCCAGCAGCCTGGTCGACATCAATCGGCTGCCGCTGGACAGCATCAGCACCCTGCCCGATGGCGGCCTGCGCCTGGGTGCGCTGGCGCGCAATGCCGACACCGCATATCACCCGGAGGTGGAAACGCGTTACCCCTTGTTGAGCGCGGCGATTCTGGCCGGCGCTTCGCCGCAGATTCGCAACATGGCAAGCAATGGCGGCAACCTGCTGCAGCGCACGCGCTGCATGTATTTCTACGACCATGCCACCCCTTGCAACAAACGCGACCCGGGCACCGGCTGTTCGGCCATTGGCGGGTTGACCAAATACAACGCCATTCTCGGCACCAGCGCGCACTGCATCGCCACGCATCCATCGGATATGTGCGTGGCCTTGGCTGCGCTGGATGCGGTGATACATGTGCAGGGCGCCAAGGGCGAGCGCGACATTGCGTTCTCGCAGTTCCATCGCCTGCCCGGCGATCACCCGGAACTGGACAGCACCTTGGCTCCGGACGAGTTAATCGTGCATATCGACCTCCCCGACGCGAAGCGCTTCGTCGCACACAGTGCGTATCTCAAGATCCGCGAGCGCCTTTCGTACGCGTTTGCGCTGGTGTCGGTAGCGGCCGCATTGGACCTGGCCGACGACGGCAGCATCCGCGAAGTGCGTGTTGCACTGGGCGGCGTGGCGCACAAACCCTGGCGCAATGCCGATGCAGAAGCACAGCTGGTCGGCCAGCCGGCCAATGCCGACACCTTCGGCCGCCTGGCCGACACGCTGCTGCAAGGTGCGCAACCGCAGGGCGAAAACGCCTTCAAGCTGCCGCTGGCACGTCGCGCCATCGTGCGCGCATTGAGCGTTGCACGCGAGGGCACCATCGACAACCGCGGGCGCACCAGTGCGCTGGAGGAATCGCCATGAACGCACGCAGCACCGACCTGTCCGACAGCGAGCTGACCCCGCCGGTTGCCGACAGCGGCACCGGCTATCGCCCCACCGGCACCGGCGTCACGCGCATCGACGGACGCGCAAAAGTCACCGGACAGGCACGTTATGCCGCCGAATGGCCGGTGCCGGATCTGGCCTATGGCGTGGTGGTCAACAGCAGCATTGCCAAGGGTGAGATCGTTGCCTTCCATCTGGATGCAGCACGCGCAGTCCCCGGCGTGCTGGAGATCGTCACCCACGAGAACCGCCCGCATATGCGCGGCATGGACCTGTTCTACAAGGACATGACGGCGCCGGCCGGTTCGCCGTTCCGTCCGTTGTACGACAACAAGGTCTTGTACAGCGGCCAGCCCATCGCGCTGGTGGTTGCCGAGACCTTCGAAGCGGCGCGCCATGCGGCGCACCTGGTGGAAGTGGAGTTGCTGCAGGATCCACACGACACCAACCTGATGACCAACCTGGACCGTGCGCACAAACCCAGGCCGTTGAAGGCCGGCTTTTCGCCGCCGCCCAAGGACAAGGGCGATCCGCAGAGCGGATTCGACAATGCCGCGTGCCAGGTACAGGCCGACTACTACAGCGGCGTCGAGCACCACAACCCGATGGAGTTGTTCGCTTCCACCGTCATCCGCGATGCCGACGGCCACTTCACCATTTACGACAAAACCCAGGGGTCGCAGAACAGCCGTTGGTACGTGTCGCACGTGTTTGGGCTCAGCAAGCGCAAGGTGACCGTGCGCAACCCGTACGTGGGCGGCGCGTTCGGCTCCGGGCTGCGCCCGCAGTATCAACTGCCACTGGCGGTGATGGCGTCGATCCTGCTGGATCGATCGGTCCGTGTGGTGCTGACACGGCAACAGATGTTCACCTTCGGCCACCGCCCGGAAACGCTGCAGCGGCTCAAGCTCGGCGCAGACCGCGACGGCACCTTGCGCTCGGTCTGGCATGAAGCCATCGCCGAAACCTCGCGCATCGAAGACTACGTGGAGGTGGTGGTCAACTGGAGCGGGCAGTTGTATGCCTGCGACAACGTGCACCTGGGCTACAAGTTGGTGAGTCTGGACCAATACAGCCCGATCGACATGCGGGCGCCCGGCGCCGCGCATGGTGTGCATGCGCTGGAAGTGGCGATGGACGAGTTGGCCTATGAGGTCGGCATCGATCCGTTGGCACTGCGCCTGAAGAACTACGCCGAGGTCAACCCGGCCGACGACAAGCCCTACTCCACCAAGGCGCTGCGCCAGTGTTACGAGCAAGGGGCAGAGCGCTTCGGTTGGGCGCAACGCCCCTTGCAACCGCGCGCCCGCAAGGAAGGCAGCGAGTGGGTGGGCTGGGGCATGGCCACCGGGCAATGGGACGCGATGCAGATGTTCGCGCGCGCTCATGCAGCGCTGCATGCCGACGGCCGTTTGGTGGTCAGCAGCGCGGCCAGCGATATCGGCACCGGTACCTACACGGTGATGGCGATGATCGCTGCCGAAGCATTAGGCCTGCCGTTGGAGCAGGTGACGTTTCAACTTGGCGACTCCACCTTGCCGGTTGCGCCGATCGAAGGCGGCTCCTCGCACGTCACCACGGTGGGATCGGCAGTGGATGGCGTGTGCGCGAAGCTGCGCGCGCGCCTGTTGCGCCTGGCCCAGGCCCTGCCAGAGTCGCGCTTTGCCAAGGCCAGAACTGACGATGTGGTCTTTGCAGACGGCAAGCTGGCATTGCGGGCCGATGCCAGCAGCGCCCTCGCCTTGACCGACCTGCTGCGCACTGCAGGGCTGGAGCAGATCGAAGATAAATTCCTCCTGCTACCGAACGTACTCAAGCAACGCAAATACACCCGTGCCACGCACGGCGCCGTGTTTGTGGAGGTCCGGGTGGACGAAGAACTGGGCACGGTGCGAGTCACCCGCGTGGTCAGCGCCATTGCCGCCGGGCGCATCCTCAATCCGATCACCGCACGTAGCCAGATCGTTGGTGGCGTGGTCTGGGGCATTGGCCAGGCGCTGCACGAGCACACCCAATCGGACCATCGCTTCGGCCGCTTCATGAATCACGACCTGGCGCTGTATCACGTCTCCGCCAACGCCGACATTCACGACATCGATGTGATCTTCGCGGACGAAGACGACCGCGTCGTGAGCAGCCTGGGTGCGAAAGGTGTTGGCGAAATCGGTTTGGTCGGCGTTTCGGCGGCGATCTGCAACGCCATCTTCCACGCCACCGGCAAGCGCATCCGCAGCACGCCGATGACACCGGACAAGGTGATGGCGGACTGACCTGCATTGCACGTTGCGCTTGCAGGGGATGCTTGGCACTGCGTGAAGTGAAATGAAGTGAATGAAGTGATCCCAATCATCGGGCCCAATGCATCGCTGCATTGGGCCCGCTGCCATGTGTCGGCGACAAACCCGCTCGTACCGTCGCGCCGCACATGCAGCACCTGCCACTGCCACCCAGCTGCGCGCAGCTTTTTTCCTGCCTTATGCCCCAGTACCGCCCGCACGCACCTGCGTTAGCGGTCGTGACTGCTAGGCAGGCATGTGGGTGATCGGCCTGGCAGGCAGCGGCAAATCGACGGCGATGCCAGACACATCCCGCAACGTGTCACCGCTTTTCCGGTGTATCCGTGTGCGTCCCGCCTGGGCCGACCGGGAGCGCAGGCATGACATGGCATTTCGTACGACGCGGCGCGGGCTGACCAACATGTCGGCTACTTATTCCCCGCGCAACACCTGCGCCAGGAACGGTGCGGTGCGGCTGCCACGATGGCGTGCCACGACATCCGGTGGTCCTGCCACCACCACGTGACCGCCGACGCCGCCTGCGCCCGGCCCCATGTCCAGCACCCAGTCGCTGCTGGCGGCCACGCGCATATCGTGTTCGACCACGATCACCGTATTGCCTGCGTCGACCAGCCCTTGCAACTGGGCCATCAAGGTATCCACGTCGGACGGATGCAGGCCGGTGGTCGGTTCGTCCAGCACGTAGACGGTGTCGCGTCGCTGCGCGCGTTGCAGCTCGGTCGCCAGCTTGATGCGCTGCGCTTCACCGCCGGACAGTTCGGTGGCCGGCTGGCCGAGACGCAGATAGCCCAGCCCCACTTCGCGCAACACCTGCAACGGTCGCAGCACGCCGGCATCGTCGGCAAAGAAGATGGCTGCCTGATCCACCGTCATCTCCAGCACCTGCGCGATGTTGCGACCGCGTAGCGCGATCTCCAACGTCTTGGCGTTATAGCGTGCGCCGTGACAGGTCGGGCACGGTGCGTAGACGCTGGGCATGAACAGCAATTCCACGTACACCGAGCCTTCGCCCTCGCAGGTGGCACAGCGGCCCTTGGCGACGTTGAAGGAGAACTGCCCCGGGTCGTAGCGGCGCCGGCGTGCGGCCGGCGTGGCCGCAAACAGCTTGCGCACCGGATCGAACAGGCCGGTGTATGTGGCCAGATTGGAGCGCGGGGTGCGGCCGATGGGTTTTTGATCCACGCGCACCAGCCGGCGCACCCGATCCAGCCCGGCCACAATCGCACCCTCCAGCGGCACCTGCGTGCCGCGCTCCAGTGGATCCAGCGCTTCTTCGTCCTCTGCCTGCGCTTGCCCCAGATGGGCGGCCAGCAGTTCCACCAGCGCCTGACTCACCAACGAGGATTTGCCCGAGCCGGACACACCGGTAACAGTGGTGAATACGCCCAACGGCAGATCCACATCCAGCGCGCGTACGTTGTTGCGGGTGATGCCGCGCAGCTGCAACCAACCGTTTGCCGCGCGCGCCGGGCGATGCACTTGCGGCGGCGTGCCGAACAGATAGCGACGTGTGGACGAGGCCTGCACCTGCTCCAAGCCTGCGGGCGGCCCGCTATAAAGTACCTGCCCGCCCTGCGCGCCGGCCGCCGGGCCTACATCCACGATCCAGTCCGCATGGCGGATCACGTCCACTTCGTGTTCGACCACGAAGACCGAATTGCCCGCCGCCTTGAGTTGATCCAACGCACCCAGCAGCGCCTGCGCATCGGCGGGATGCAAGCCGGCCGATGGTTCGTCCATCACGTACACCACGCCGAACAACTGCGAGCGGATCTGCGTGGCCAGCCGCAGCCGTTGCAACTCGCCCGGCGACAAGGTGGGCGTGCTGCGCTCCAGGCTGAGGTAGCCCAGACCCAGTGCCTGTACGACGGCGATTCGCGCGCGCAGATCCGCAGCGATGCGTTGCGCGGCGATCACCTGTTCCGGATGCTGGTGCGCACCCTTGCGCGTACCTTTGGATGGCGTGGCTTCGGCGGCGGGGCGCAGCAGCTCGGCCACCTCGTCCAGGGGGCGCCGCGACAGCTCCCCGATATCCAGCCCGGCAAAGGTGACCGACAAGGCCTCGCGGCGCAGGCGCTTGCCATCGCACTGCGGGCATTGTGTGCTGAGCAAATACTGCGCCACGCGCTTTTTCATCTGCGCGCTCTGGGTGGTGGCGAAGGTGTGCAGCACATAACGCCGCGCACTGGTGAACGTGCCCATGTAGCTGGGCTCTTCCTTGCGCTTGAGGGCGCGCCTGACCTCGGCCACGTTGTAACCGGCGTATACCGGCACCACCGGCTGTTCGTCGGTAAACAGGATCCAGTCGCGGGTTTTCTTCGGCAGCGTGTGCCATGGCGCATCCACGTCATGGCCCAGCGTGGTGAGGATGTCGCGCTGGTTCTGCCCATGCCATGCGCCCGGCCAGGCGGCGACCGCACGGTCGCGAATGCTCAGGCTGCGGTCGAGCACCATGGTCGCTTCGGTGGCGTCATAGATGCGCCCCAGGCCGTGGCAGGTGGGGCATGCCCCCGCGGGCGTGTTCGGCGAAAAACCGTCGGCGTAGATGATCTCCTGCCCCGGCGGATACTGGCCGGCACGCGAATACAGCATGCGCAACGAGTTGGAGATGGTGGTGACGCTGCCCACCGACGAGCGTGCGCTAGGCGCGCCGCGGGCCTGCTGCAGGGCCACCGCCGGTGGCAGGCCATCGATGGAATCCACCTCCGGCACGCCTACCTGGTCGATCAGGCGCCGCGCATACGGCGAGATCGAATCCAGATAGCGCCGCTGCGCCTCTGCAAAGATGGTGCCGAACGCCAACGACGACTTGCCCGATCCGGAAACGCCGGTGAACACCACCAGTGCATCGCGGGGGACATCCACATCCACGTTCTTGAGGTTGTGCTCGCGCGCGCCGCGTACGCGCACCAGGCCACTGGAAGACGTCGCGTTTGACATGACTACCGAAACCAGAATTCGACAAGACGCCAGCCTAGCGCGCGCGACATGCAGCCGGTGTCAGCGATGGTGACCGAGCGCAGGCAACACCTGAGCTGCCAGGCGCTGCAGATGCTATGGCGTGGCGACCACGCGTGAGAGGCAGTCGTCAGATGGGGGGGCGAACAGTGCGCTGCAACCACATCTTCGCGTGGTACCGGCTCCTGCCGCGCGTAGCCAGCGCCCGCCTGCCGGGCGTACGCCGTCCCTCAACGGCGCTTAGCCCAGCGCATGCGCAGGCGTCACCTGCTCACCGGTGGCGGCCAGCGCATGCATGCGCATCACCATGCCGCTGAACAGGCGCGCAGTGGCAGCATTGCGCGTACGGAAGACCTCTTCCAGCGCGGCGTAATACCACAGGGTGCCTTCGCGCCCGGCAGTGAACACATTGAAGATGTCCTGACCGACGGCAGGATTTTCCAGGTCCTGCACGATGCTGCGCGCGTTATAGAGCTTGTCGCAGCCGGACACCAGCAGCGCGCGCTCGGGCGTCTTGCGCAGGTGCGCAAGATAGGCCTGCTTGCGCTCGCGCCAATCGCGTTTGCGTGCGCGCTGGTTGTTGTCCACCTCGGCCTTGTCTTCGGCAGTGGCATCGGTGCAAGCCATCACGATATCGGCCACCGCATTGCCGAACTGCGCACGGATCGAGGCCTCGTGCCCGCCACCGCAGTCTTCCACCACATCGTGCAGCAGGCCGGCGATGGCCTGCTCCTCATCACCGCCGCATTCCAGCACCAGCGTCGAGACGCCCAGCAAATGACTCAGGTAGGGGACCTGCGTGCCCTTGCGCACCTGGCCGGCGTGAGCGATGCGCGCGTAGTCCACGGCCAGGGCGTAGCGTTCGGTGAGAGCGGTCATGGGGCATCCGATGCGAGCGATGCGCCTAGTATCGCCGAGCCCGACTGCCGACAGGTGAGGACGCTGCCATGAGCGATTCAGGCTAAATACTGCGCGATCGCGGCCGATAGGTCTAGGCTGCACCTACGCCGTTCGATGATCTAACGCCATGACCACGCTTCCTGTCTGCAATGCCTGCCGCGACGGCCAGGACTTCCCCACCGCGATCACCATGGCCTTCCAGCCGATCGTGGACGTGTCCACTCGCAGCATCTACGCAGGCGAGGCTTTGGTGCGCGGCATCGACGGCGAGTCGGCCGGCAGCATCCTGGCCGCAGTGGATGAGCGCAATCGCTATGCATTCGACCAGGCCTGCCGAATCAAGGCCATCGAATGCGCCGCGCAGATCGCCTTGCCGGCGCTGCTGTCGATCAACTTCATGCCCAACGCGGTCTATAACCCCGAGCATTGCCTGCGCGCCACGCTGTCGGCCACGGCGCAATACGGCTGGCCGCTCAACGCCATCATCTTTGAAGTCAGCGAGCAGGAACATCTTACCGACCCGGCGCACCTGCTCGGCATCCTGCGCACCTATCAGGCGCGCGGCATGAAAACCGCCATCGACGACTTCGGCGCCGGCTACGCCGGGCTCGGCCTGCTGGCCGAGTTCCAGCCGGATCTGCTCAAGCTGGACATCGCCCTGGTCCGCGGTATCGACACCGACCGCAGCCGCCAGGCCATCGTGCGCCACGTGACGCGCATGTGCGAAGAGCTCGACATCGCCGTCATTGCCGAAGGCATCGAACAACCCGACCAATACCGCGCCCTGCGCGACCTGGGCATCCACCTGCAGCAAGGTTATCTATTCGCCAGACCGCAGATCGGTGAACTACCGAAGGTGCATTGGCCGGAGTGAGTGCGCGCGCGCGTACCTATGAAGTGGCATTGAGTCACTTCTGGAGGGAACATCAGCGAACAATCACCACCTACTGCGGCTTCACGGAAAAACAAAGCGCACCGAATGCGCTCTTACGAATCCCGATTCCCGATTCCCAGCGGCGCAGCAGCGCCGCTCACGCATACCGCGGAATCGGGCCCAGCTGCGGCGTCTGATCCGGCAGCTCCACTTCCACCTCGTCCACATAGCACCAGCCCCAGCCTTCGGGCGGGTCGTAGCCTTCGATGATGGGATGGCCGGTGGCATGGTGATGCGCGGTGGCGTGGCGGTTGGGCGAGTCGTCGCAACACCCCACATGGCCGCAACTGCGGCACAGGCGCAGATGCACCCATTCGCTGTCGATGGCCAGACATTCTTCGCAGCCACGCGCACTGGGCGTGACCGCATGGATTTGATCGGTATGGCGGCAGCGTTGGCTCATGCGCTGGTGGACTCCTGGGTGGCGCTGGCAAGTTCGGAGACCGGCACTGGGTTGGCCTGATGGGCGAGGTACTGATGGATCTGCGCGACCACGGCGGCGCCCTCGCCCACTGCAGCGGCCACGCGCTTGACCGAGCCCGCACGCACATCGCCGATGGCGAACACGCCAGGGCGATTGGTTTCCAGCGGCAGGCACGCCGGTACGCCGTCGCCACGCGCGGTGCCGGTCATGACAAAGCCGCGCTTGTCGGTGTCCACGCAGTCCTGCAGCCAACCGGTGTTGGGGTCTGCGCCGACGAACAGGAACAGGTGCCGCAACTCCACGCGCGCGGTTGCACCGTCCTTGCGGGTGCGCAACACCGCGGCCTGCAAGCCGCGCTCGGGGTCGCCTTCCAGCGCGGCCACTTCGGTGCCGGTGTGCAGCTGCACGTTCGGCAACGCGGCGATACGTTCGATGAGATATTGCGACATCGAGCTCTCCAACCCGTCGCCGCGAATGATCAGGTGCAGCTCCTTGACCCGCGGCGCCAGGAACGCCACCGCCTGCCCTGCAGAATTGCCGCCGCCCACCAGCGCCACCACGCCGCCTTCGCACAGGCGCGCTTCCACCGGCGAGGCCCAGTAGGACACACCGTGGCCTTCGAAGCGATCCAGGCCCTCGATCTCCGGGCGCCGGTAACGCGCACCCGACGCGATCACCACCGTGCTGGCCAGCAACTGTTTGCCATCGGCAAGATCCAGCTTCAGCGCGCCATCGTCGCGGCCGCATTCCAGCATGGCCGCTTCGATCGGAATCGCCAGTTCCGCGCCGAATTTCAGCGCCTGGTTGTACGCGCGCCCGGCCAGCGCCTGCCCGGAAATGCCGGTGGGAAAGCCGAGATAATTTTCGATACGCGCCGAGGCACCGGCCTGCCCGCCGATGGCGCGCTGGTCCAGCACCAGCACCGACAAGCCTTCGGATGCGGCATACACCGCCGTCGCCAGGCCGGCGGGGCCGGCGCCCACGATCGCCACGTCGTAGCGTTTGTCCGGGTCGATGTCCGGCGTCATGCCCAGGCAATGCGCGGCTTCGGCATCGCTGGGCTGGCGCAGCACGCGCCCGCTCGGGCATACCATCACCGGTAGATCGTGCTCCTGGATACCCAGGCGCTGCACCAACGCGCGGCCTTCGTCGTCGGAGACATCCATCACCGTGTTGGGGTAGCCGTTACGGGTCAAAAAGCCCTGCAACCGGGTCAGATGCGGGTCGTCCGGCTCGCCGATCAGCACCGAACCCGACGCATCGCCCTCGATCAGCCCGACGCGGCGCAGGATCAATGCACGCATCACCACTTCGCCCACTTCGGCCGAACTGATCATCAGCGCGCGCAGATGCGCGGTATCGAACGGCAGCGCCAGGCAGCCGTCCGGCCCGGCACGTCCAGCCGCCAGCGACGCGCGCCCGGCCAGCTGACTCACCTCGCCGGTGAACTGGCCGGGCGTGTGCCGGGTGATCGGCTTTTCGTTGCCCAATCCATCGCGGCGCACCACTTCGATGGCGCCCTCCAGCACCACCCACACCGGCGCATGGGCATCGCCGACCTCAAATACGGTATCGCCCGCGCCGAACCGTTGCGCCGGCCCGCTGGCGAAGCGCCGGGTGATCGACAACTGGCCCGCGTCCAGCTCGGGAAACATCTGATGGTGGCGGGTCTGGTCCAAAGACATGGAGGGACGACGCAGCTAGGGGATCACATGCAAGCATGGGCAGTGGTGACGGCAATGGCAATCACCCGAAATGGTCACTGATGGCCACGACAGCGCGCAGACGCCAGGCAGGCGTACGCGAGCGAACGCTGCTGCCGGTCAGACGTACCCAGCTGCTTTGAAGACCGCACGCGCTCAGCGTGAGGACATCCAGCACGCGAATAACGGAGCGGGCAGTGTCAGGCCGGCGGCAACCGTACATGGCAAACGAAGGTAGGTGTAGTGCATCTCGCACGGAGCAACGCCCGTGCGCGTCCGGCAACTGCACGGGCGTTTGCGAGCTGTCCAGTCAATCGAGCCCAAGCATGTGCCTTACGACTGCACAGGCTCCCAATGTGGGCCATGCTGCCCGGCCGCCATGCGCTGGGCCGGGCGCACGCGAAACACCACACTGATGCGCTCGCCCACCGCGCGCGTGCTCTTGGCAATACCGTGCACGTGCGTGTGTTGCGAGGCGTGGCTCATCGCCAGCAGGCTCCCCGGTGCCAGCTCCAGCGCAACTGCCCGCGTGCTGCCGTCCTTGGCGCGCAGTTGCATCCGGCGCGGTGTACCCAGCGACAGCAGCGCGATGGGGTGCGGTGCCACCAGCGTGTGTAGCGCGTCGTGATGCATTGCCACGCTGTCGCGCCCATCGCGGTACAGGTTCAAGCCCACTGCGTTGTACGGCGCCGGGAGCACCGCCTGCACCGCATCGAGCAAGCGCTGCAGCGGCAACCCCGCAGGCAATGCATCATCCAACCGATACGAGGCCAGCAGGCGCGGCACGTCCACCACCCGGTCGTACATTTCGCGGCGCTGGCTGCGCCAATCGGCGTCATCGCGCAATGCGTCGAACGCCTCCTGCGCCAGTGCAGGCGGCAGCAGGTGCGGCCAATAGCGCACGCCGCCTTGCTGGTCGTGCAGCACCTGCAGCGGTGCGATGGGAGCGTTGAACAAATCCATCAGCCCGATATGCGGGCGCCTGCAGCCGATTTCAGCGCCACGCTGTCATCACGCATGGCGCCAGCCCGACCAGTTCAGCTTCACGCTGCGGTACGCAAAGCGCCGCACCGTGTTCACGCACGGCGATCAAGCATGCCTGCTCGTTCTTGTGGAGACATCCCATGCATCGCACCCCTCCTGCCCACGTGGTGATTTCCGGCGCGTCCAGCGGCATCGGCCAAGCCACTGCAGAAGCATTCGCCGAACAAGGCGCGCGCCTGGTGCTGGCCGCACGCGCGAAGACGCCCTCGATGCGGTTGCCGAACGCTGCCGTGCGCGAGGTGCCGAGGTCTTGGTGGTGCCCACCGACGTCAAACATGCCGAACAGGTCGAGGCACTGGCGACCAGCGCGCAGAGTTTTCTGGGGCGCATCGACCTGTGGTTCGGCAATGTCGGGGTGGGCGCAGTCGGCAAATTCCATGAGGTACCGATGGAAGCGAGCGCGGCCGTGATCCACGCCAACCTGCTCGGTCGCATGCACGACGCCCATGCGGTGATCCCCATCTTCGTCGATCAAGGCCACGGCATCTTCGTCAACATGATCTCGTCGGGCGGCTTTGCATCCACGCCATTTGCGGCGGCGTACGGCGCCAGCAAATTCGGGCAACGCGGCTTTTCCGAAGCATTGCGCGCCGAGTTGAGCGACTACCCGCACATCCACGTGTGCGACGTGTACCCGTACTTCGTGGATACGCCGGGCCTGCGCCATGGTGCCAATTACGTGGGCCGCCGCATCAGCGGGCCACCGCTGATGCTGGACACCCGCACCGTCGCGGCAGCTGTCGTGCGCCTGCTGGACCGGCCACGCAACACGGTGGTGTTGGGCACTGCCGTCCATGCGATGCGCCTAGGCCATGCGCTGGCGCCGCAGGCCCTGGCACGCGCCATGTACCGCTTCTTCGAGCGTTATTTTGCGCAGGCACCCCGGGTGGCGCGTTCCACCGGCAATGTGTTCGCAGCACCCAGCATTGCCGGCGGCATCGACGGTGGCTACCGGCGGCGCCCCAGGTTGCGCGCACGTTCTACGCGCGACAAGGTGTTGATCGGTGCGGCCGCTGCAGCAGTGACGGGCTTGGCGGTGCTGGCTTTACGACGCAGGTGAGTCCCCGAGGTCCGCGTTTGCGGTGGCGACAGTGGCGCGCTCTTGCCAGCGATTTCCAGACGCTGCGGCAAGGTGGGAAGCAGACCGGCCTCAATGCGACACGACAGCGGCGAGCGTGCGCGCCACTGTGCATGCCGATGGGCCACACCTCGATGACGACGCGTCTGCTCAGCGAACCCAACCATGACGGCGATGGCCATCGCACATCCTCAGGTGTGGCGCGCCCACGCGGCTGTGCTACGGTCCGGCGCTGCATCCGCCTAGAGCACTCTGCATGCCGTCTCGCTTGATCGTCCCACGTCGGGCTCGTTGGCTGGCAGCGCTTGCCGCCGTCATCGCTGTTTTCGGCAACGCTGCGCCGCGCACGCCTGCAATTGCCTTCGACGCAGTCGACCCGTTCATTGGCACCGGTGGCGAAGGCCATACCTATCCTGGTGCCACGGTGCCGTTCGGCATGGTGCAGCTGAGCCCGGATACGCAAATCAAGCCGCGCAAGGACGCCTATGGCTGGGCGGCCGGCTACCGGCATAGCGACACCACCATCGTCGGGTTCTCGCACACGCATTTTTCCGGTTCCGGGCATTCGGATCTGGGCGACATCCTGCTGATGCCGCAAGCTGGCGACATCAAACTCGAACGCGGGGATGCCAGCAAGCCGGGCAGCGGCTATACCGCGCAGTTCGACCACACCAGCGAACAGGCGCAGCCCGGCTATTACGCCGTGACCTTGAACGACCGCAACATCCGCGCCGAACTCACTGCCAGCGCGCGTGTGGGCGTGCATCGCTATCGGTTCCCGGAAGGCACGCCGGCGCATGTGCTGGTCGACCTGCGCACCAGCCTGTACGACTACCCTGGCAAGGTGCAGTGGTCGCGGCTGCGTGTGCGCAGCGATGGCACGGTGACCGGCTTTCGCGAAACACGCGGTTGGGCGCCCGGCCGGCAGCTGTATTTCGCCATGCGTTTCTCGCGCCCGCTCACTGCCACGCAACTCCATGACACCGAACAGGACATCCCGTACAAGGGCTTCCCACCGCCGGGCGAGAAGAATCCTGCGCAGCGCGCGCAGATCGAAGGCCGGCAACTGGTCGGTGTGTTCGATGTCGCCAACGACGGCACACCGCTGGTGGTGAAGGTGGCGCTCTCGCCGGTCAGCGAGGCCGGTGCCATCGCCAACCTCGATGCCGAAGTGCCTGGCTTCGATTTCGATCGCGTCCGCGCCGATGCACGCGCGCAATGGACGCAGGCGCTGTCGGCGATCGATGCACAGGGCACCCCGCAACAACGCACCCAGCTCTATACCGCGCTGTATCACACCCTGCTCGGGCCGACGCTGTTCATGGACAGCGACGGCCGCTACCGCGGGCCAGACAACGCGGTGCATCAAGCGACTGGCTGGACCAACTATTCCACCTTCTCGCTGTGGGATACCTACCGCGCCTTGCATCCGCTGCTCACCCTGGTGCAGCCGGCGCAACGCAGCAGCGATGTGGTCAATTCGCTGCTCGCCTCGCGTCGCGAAAGCGCCTACGGCATCCTGCCGATATGGGCATTCCACGGCCTGGAAACCTGGTGCATGATCGGCTACCACGCCGTCCCGGTGATTGCGGACGCGTACATGAAAGGCATCGGCGGCTTCGACCCAGATGAGGCCTTGCAAGCGATGGTCGCCAGCGCCAACTACGGCCCTTACGACGGCATCGCGCAGTATCGCGAGCTGGGCTATGTGCCCATCGACGAAGAAGGCGAAGCCGCATCCAAGACGCTGGAATACGCCTTCGACGACTGGACCATCGCGCGCATGGCCGACAGGCTCGGCAAGGCCGAGATTGCCGCCGAGTTCACCAAGCGTGCCGGCAACTGGGAGCACGCCTTCGACCCGGCCACCGGCTACATGCGCGCGCGCACCCGCGCCGGCAACTTCCGCGAGCCGTTCGACCCATCTGCCAGCGGCTACGGCAGCGACTACACCGAAGGCAATGCGTGGCAATACTCCTGGTACGTGCCGCAGGACGTGGCCGGCCTGGCTGCCGCGCATGGCGGCGAGGACACATTGCTTGCCCGGCTGGATGCGGTGTTCGATGCCAAGGTGGACCCGAAGGTCTTCGAGCATATGGAAGACATCACCGGCCTGATCGGCTGGTACGCGCATGGCAACGAACCCAGCCACCACGTTGCCTATCTGTATGCGTATGCCGGCCAACCGTGGCGCACGCAGGCGCGTCTGACCCAAATCATGCGCAGCCAATATCACGCAGGGCCAGAAGGCCTGGCCGGCAACGACGATCTCGGCCAGATGTCGGCCTGGTACGTGTTCACCACGCTGGGCTTCTACCCGGTGGCGCCTGGCAGCAACCAGTACATCATCGGCCGCCCCTTCCTGCCGCGCGCCACGCTCAACCTGCCCAATGGCAAACGTTTCTCGATCATCGCCGAAGGCTTGAGCGATGCACGCAGCTACGTGGGCGGCGCCACGCTCAACGGCAAACCGTTGACCCGCGCTTACGTGACACACGAACAAATCCTGGCCGGCGGCGAACTGCGTTTCCGTATGCGGGCGACACCGAATCAGCAGTGGGCGACCGACCCAGCGCAGCGGCCGTATTCGATGTCGGCGCAGGTGCAATGAACCAGAGCAACTGCGAGATGGAGCGACCGGGTGATCCTTTAGGGATGCAAGTCCGCAGGACATGAGGTGGATGCGCAGGCTCGACCGGACGCTCGCTACGTTTCGTTAGCGGACCTCTGCATTGGCCTGGCTTACTGCCTCAGTAGTACATCCGCATGCGCAAGCCGCATGGATCGCGCGCCACCACTGCTGGCAGGCTGCCGGCGTGCTCGCGCAATCGATTCCTGCACAACCCATGCGCTTGTCTCCCGTTAGTTTCCGAATGCGAGGCCTTCGATGCCGAGGTGATCGCACCACGTGCACCACCGTCACGTATTCACATGATGCACAAC
Source organism: Xanthomonas citri pv. citri (assembly GCF_000961215.1). Classification (NCBI taxonomy): domain Bacteria; kingdom Pseudomonadati; phylum Pseudomonadota; class Gammaproteobacteria; order Lysobacterales; family Lysobacteraceae; genus Xanthomonas; species Xanthomonas citri. The sequence goes on along the minus strand of NZ_CP008998.1, from coordinate 1,342,207 downwards.
TTTCGTTCACCGATACGCATCGCCCTGCTTTCCACACTGGCTGCCATCGGTACGCACGACGACTGCGTGCCTGCCCTTCCCCCAATGCAGGAGCGTGTGCATGTCCAGCACCAAGAATCAGTATGAAATGCAGAACCCGTTGACCCAGTTTCCCCAGCCGCAATTTCCGGAACAAACCCAGCAGGCGCCGGGGACCATCCATGCACTGCAGCCCAAGGCAGACCACGGCGAGCAGAGCTACAAGGGCTTTGGTCGTCTGCAGGGCCGCAAGGCACTGGTCACCGGCGCAGACTCCGGCATCGGGCGCGCCACCGCCATTGCTTTCGCACGCGAAGGTGCCGATATCGTGCTCAATTATCTGCCTGAAGAAGAACAGGACGCAGCCGAGGTGGTGCAACTGATCCAGGCAGAAGGGCGCAAAGCCATCAGCGTTCCGGGCGACCTCAAGAACGAGGCGTTTTGCACCGAACTGGTGGACCGTGCAGTGAAGGAGCTTGGCGGCCTGGACGTGCTGGTCAATATCGCAGGCAAACAGACCGCCGTGAAAGACATCGCAGACATCACGACCGAGCAGTTCGACGCTACCTACAAGACCAATGTCTATGCGATGTTCTGGCTGTGCAAGGCCGCCATCCCGCACTTGCCGCCGGGCGCATCCATCATCAACACCGGTTCGATCCAGTCGTACCAACCCTCGCCCACACTGCTCGACTACGCCTCCACGAAGGCGGCCATCGTCAACTTCACCAAGGGCCTGGCGCAGCAAGTCGCCGAGAAGGGGATCCGCGTCAATGCAGTCGCGCCCGGCCCGGTATGGACGCCGCTGCAGCCCAGCGGTGGTCAGCCGCCGGAGAAGATTCCCGATTTCGGCTCTGAAACGCCGCTCAAGCGCGCCGGCCAGCCGGTAGAAATGGCGCCGCTTTACGTGATTCTGGCATCGCAGGAATCGAGCTACGTCACTGGCGAAGTGTTCGGTGCCACCGGCGGCCTGCTGCTGTCTTGAGTCGCACCGGCGCCGACTTCCAACGCGATGCCACCGGCACCTTGCCGATTGCTGCGTATGCGGCGATCGGCGACGGGCGCACGGTGGCGTTATGCGGTGCGGACGGCAGCATCGACTGGTGGTGCGTGCCGAAAATGGACTCGCCGCCGTTGTTCGATCGTCTATTGGATGCAGGCGAAGGCGGCTATTTCACCCTCACGCCGCAACAGCTGCAGCATGTACAACGCCGATACCGCGACGGCAGCAATATTCTCGAAACGACCTTCGCCACCGCAACCGGCAGCGCACGTCTGACCGAGTCGCTCAACAGCGGCGAAGCCGGCCGGCTGCCGTGGTCGGAACTTGCGCGACGCATCGAAGGCATCGAAGGCAGCGTGGTCTTCGACCTGATCTACCGGCCCGGCACCCGTGCCGGCGAAGCCACACCCTGGCAAAGCGAGACGCCGAACGGCCGTGTGCATCACGTCGGCCCGCTCATGACCATGCTGCGCTACGACAAGGAAGCAGCGCAGCTGCTGCAGTGCGACGACCGCGGCGTGCACGCCACGCTGGCGATCGGCGCAGGCGACACACAGGTGGTCGCGTTGCTGGCCGCCGAAGAAGATGCGCTACCGGTGCCCGCGCTGGAAGACATCGGTGGGCGCATCGAGCGCAGCGACCAGGAGTGGCGCGAATGGAGCGGCAACCTGTCTTACGCCAATGGTTACCACGATGCGGTCGTGCGCTCTGCGCTGGCGCTCAAATTTCTATGGTTTTCGCCGACGGGCGCCATTGCCGCCGCGGTCACCACGTCATTGCCGGAGCAGATTGGCGCAAATGGCAATTGGGATTATCGCTATGCCTGGGTCCGCGATGCCGCCTACACCACCAAGGCCTTCCTGCGCGTAGGCGCATTGGCCGATGCCAAGGCTGCGTTTAGCTGGTTGATGCGCACCATCCGCCAGCATCGGCCAGGCGTGCGCCCCTGCTACACCCTGGAGGGCGCGTTGGTGCCCGACGAGCGCGTGATCGATCTTCCCGGCTATCGCAATACGCGTCCGGTGCGCGTCGGCAACACCGCCAACAACCAGCTGCAGCTGTGCCTGTACGGCGACATCTTCGAAATGGCCGCGCGCTTTCTCGATGCCGGCCACATCCTGGACCAGGAAACCGCACGCCAGTTGTTCGAGCTCGGCAACGAATGCGCAAACACCTGGATGCGCAAGGACGCCGGCTTCTGGGAACTGGAAGCCGCCGAGCATTACACCATGTCCAAAGTGGAATGCTGGCTGGCGCTGCGCCGCGCCAGCGAGCTGGCCAAGGCCGGCCATCTCTCCACCGCGATGCTGCCACGCTGGGAGCGCGAACAGGCGCGGATTCTGGCGTGGATCGATGTGCACTGCTGGTCCGACACCAAGCAGGCTTACACCTTCTACGCGGGCACCGACGACCTGGACGCGAGCCTGCTGTTGGCCTCGCGCTTTGGGTTGGGCGGGCCGCGCCGCGAGCGCATGATCGCCACCCGCGATGCCATTGCCTCAGAACTCGGCAGCGATGCATTGCTGCACCGCTACAGTGGCATGCAACAACGCGAAGGGGCATTTATTGCCTGCTCGTTCTGGCTGGTGGAAGCCTATGGCCTGCTCGGCGAGCGTGCCGAAGCCAGGCGCTTGTTCGAGCAGTTGCTGGAGCAGTTGGGCAACGATGTCGCACTGATGCCCGAGATGCTGGACACGAGCACGCGCGCCGCCCTGGGCAACGTACCGCAAGGCTTGAGCCACCTCGCGCTGATCCACGCAGCGCTAGCCGTGGATGGCGAATAAGCGCAGCGCAGCACCTGTCGCCTTCACCAGGTTGTTATCGCAGCAAACTCCTTCTCCACTCGGCAGAAGGAGCACGCTAGACGGATGCGGCTGCGCCAGATCGCAGCTCGACCAATTGCGGCAGGTCGCTTACTGCGCCAATACCACGGTCTGGATCGCATGCGCCGGAATCTCCAACGTACTGGATGCCTCGCCCACATACAGGTTGTAAGCAATCGCAACGTCGCCGGCATTCATGACCACCATGGCCAGGCTGCCATCGGTGTTGAGGAACGCCGTGGTCGCCAGATTGCTACGGCTGCTGGCTGAGCTGACCCGCCGTGCGCCCGGCCGGATGAATTTGGAAAAGTGGCCGATATACCAATAGCTCGGCGTATAGATCACCTCGCCCGTGCGCGTATCGGCATGCACCGGCGCAAAGCAGTAATTGCCCACGTGGTTCGGCCCACCATGCTGGTCGAGCAGAATGTTCCAGTCCGTCCAGCCCACTGCGCCATGATTGAGGTCGTTGATGATGGCCGTGCCGTAGCGTTCGCCATTGGGCCAATACTGCAATTTGGCCGGGTCGAACTTTTCCACCGCCGCTTCGGTCAACAGCAAGTGCTTGTCCGGGTACGCCTGCGCCACTGCCGCCACGTTCTCCACCATCGGCTCGAATCCGGCCCAGGTTTCATACCAATGGAAGCCCATGCCCCATGCATATTTTGCCGCCTCCGGGTCATCGAAGATCACATGCGCGCGGTGCACCATCATGTCGCGGTTGTGGTCCCACACGATGATCTTGCGCTCGCCGTAGCCGGCGCTGGCCATGGTGGGCCCAAGATGATGCTTCAAGAAGTCGCGCTCTTCCTCGGCCGAAAACAGCATCGACTCCCAGGTCTGCACCGCCATCGGCTCGTTCTGCAGGCTGATGCCCCAGATCGGGATGCCCGCTTTTTCGTATGCCGCGATAAACCGCGTGTAGTAGCTTGCCCAGGCCTGCGCGTACTCGGGCAATAGCTTGCCGCCCTTGAGCATGTTGTTGCTGTCTTTCATGAAGGCCGGCGCGCTCCATGGGCTGGCAAACGTGGTGAGCTTGCCGCCGGCCGCCGCAATCGCCTGGCGCAACATCGGGATGCGGTACTTGGCATCGTGCTTGACCGAAAAACTCTTCAGCGCCGCATCGCCCTCCTTGATGTAGGTGTAGCTGCCGCTGCTGAAATCCGAGCTATGGATGGTGGTACGCGCCAGCGTGTAGCCAATGCCCTGCTGCGGATCGTAGTACGCCGTGAGCAGCGCACGTTGCGCACGCTTGGGCAGCTTGGCAAAGGTCTCTGCGCTGGAATCGGTGATCGCGCCACCGATGCCCAACAGTTCCTGAAATTGCCGTTGCGGATTGACGAAGATGGAGTTTTCTTTTTCGGTCAGCGGATGCCCGTTGGCAGGAGCAGCAGCCGTGCTGACGCGCATCTGCTGCGTGGCACCTTGAGAACTGGTGTAGACGCGCAGTGCACCAGTGCTGCTCACCGCTGGCGAGGTCTCATCTACCGCTGTTGGCGTCGCTGCGAATGCAACAGCCGTCGCTGCTGCACTCGCGCTGCTCACTGTGCCCAGCCCCATCCCTAACATCCCCACCACCGACCACGTCATCGCTCGCTTCACCGCGCACCCTCCCAGGTAGATCGCGCAAGCCTAACCGACCAACGCGCCGCAGCATTGCAGGACAAACGAGCGCAAGCGCAGTGCGGTGTGACATCAGACTTCCTTCTCCCATCGGGACATTGTCCCCTTAATGGGGAGAGAAGGTGGCGCGCAGCGCCGGATGAGGGTACGTGAGCACTTAAAGGTGCCGGCCGCGCGCGTAATGCATCGCGAACAAAACAACGTAAAAGACTTCACTCTTCACCAATCCCAGCAGCCGTACCCTCACCCCAACCCCTCTCCCGCAGGGAGGGGCTCACTCACTTGCGCGACAAACGATCCAAAATCCCGGGCACTTCTTGTGGAATCTCGCGTGCCAGAAATCCAACCGTGCCAATCCGCCTGGACAGCTGTTTACCCGCTACCGCGTGCACAAATACACCCCACAGCGCGGCGGTCAACGCATCGCTGCCCCGCGCAGCGAAACCTGCGATCAATCCGGCCAAGGTATCGCCCGAGCCCGACGTGCCCAGCCCAGGCACACCACCGCGATGCACCCATAGCGCACCGTCAGGCCCGGCGATGAAACTGTCCGCCCCCTTGACGATCACCACGCTGCGCATCTTCTGCGCGAAGGCCAGCGCGTACTCGCCCGGCGCTGCTTCCACTGCAGCCTTGTCGTCGCCAGCGAGGGTCGCCATCTCCCCCGCATGCGGCGTCAGCACGAAGGGCCGCCCAGGCGGCGCACGCAAGCTGCGCGACAACGCACCGGCGTCCAGCACCAAGGGACAGACCGCCTTTGCAGCGGCCAGCTTGACCAGCGCCGTTGCCGTCGTGGTCGACGCCATGCCAGGCCCGATCACGGCCGCGTCGCAGGCTGCCAGCGCCGCGTCCAATGCACGGTGCCCGCGCGTAATCTCGCCCTGCCCGTTCTGCCCCAGCCCCAGCACCAATGCCTCGGGCACCGCCAGGGCCATTGCCGGCGCCACGCTGGCAGCGGTGGCGATCTGCAATTTGCCGGCGCCCGCGCGCAATGCAGCTTCCCCGGCCAGCAATGCCGCACCGGGCACGCGCATCGAGCCCCCCACCACCAACACGCGCCCCCGCTGCTCCTTGTCGCCGCCGGGCGATGGCAGCGGCATCGCACGCAGTGCGGCAGCGGTCAGCGTGCGAAGGCGTGCGGCAGCCATCAGCGCGCTCCAGCCGGGCGATCGGATTCGGTGGTCACCGGCTCATCGGCCAGCTCTGGCGGCACGAACTTGGTGCGCACCAGTTGCAGCGATTGCCCATCGGCCGCGGCCGCATATTCGGTGACGCCACAATTGGGCACGTCGCCTTCGCGGTCGATGGCCAGGATCGTGGCCTCGTCCATCCGCTCGATCAGGTAACGGAAGCAATTGACGATCACCTGGTGCCCCACGATCAGCACGCGCGCACCTACATGATTGCGCTGCAGGTCGCCCACGATGCTGCGCAAGCGAAAGATCACATCGCACCAGCTCTCGCCACCAGGCGGGCGGAAATAGAACTTGCCCACCAGCTTGCGCTGCTCGGCCAGCTCCGGAAACGTCGCCAGGATGCCGGCCGTGGTGTAACGGTCGAGTACGCCGAATTCCTTCTCGCGCAGCCGCTCGTCCACGCTGACCGCATCGGTCGGCTGGCCGAGCGCACGCGCAACCGCAGCGGCGGTTTGCCGCGCGCGCACATAGGTCGAACTCAGGATCAAGGTCGGCCGCTCGTGTTCGGGAAGCCCAGCCATCCACGCGCCTAAGGCCTCGGCCTGGCGCTCGCCCAGCGCCGAGAGCGGCACGTCCGCATCGCGATGCTCCAGGTCGATCAACGTCGCGCCATTGGACTCGGCCACATCGCGCGCCACGTTGCCTGCGCTTTGCCCATGCCGCACCACCCACAGGCGCGCCGGCCACTGCGCCGACACCCCCGCAACCGCACTGTGCTCACTCACACCCATCTCCTGCATCACGTCGGCACCACGTGTCGCACAGCCGCCGTGAACAGGTGGTCGACCATGCGCGCGGCATGCGCCGCCGCGCTACCGGTGTCATACATGAGCCCGCACACCGCGCACGCTGCAAGGAACATGCGCCATAGCACGGACCAGCGCGGCTCCAACGGATGCATAACCCTGTCTCGGTATACTGCAGGCCCCCGACACACCGCTCGCCCATGTCCAACGTCCTTCAGCTGCGCACCGCAAAACAGCGCGAAGAGCTCCTGGTAGACGACGTACTGGACGCCGCCGAACGCTGCATCGACGAGATCGGCCTTTCGGCCACCAGCTTCGAGCTCATCGCCGAACGCACCCGTCTGTCATGCGGCAGTCTGCTGCAGCGCTTCGAAGACAAGGACGCGCTGGTGCGCGCATTGCTCGAACGCAACTACATGCGCGCCATCCGTCAGATGTGGCTGGTGGAACGCCCGGCCAACGTGCACGTGGTGGACTTCATCGCCGGCCTGCTCGAAGACTGGCTGCTGCAGGAAATCAACATCAAGCGCACCCGCATCGACCTGGAGCTGCACCTGGCTACCCTGCGCGACCCGGTGCTGGCCGCCTTCATGCGCCGGCAGAGCGCATCGCTGATCGAACACCTCAGCGCATTGCTCAAGCGCCTGCTCCGCGGCCACACCGACACCGCCAGCAGCGAACACGAATTCCAGGCCCGCGTCTTCGCCGTCGCTGCCATGTGCGGCGGCCTGCACAGCGTGATGACCAGCGGCATGGAACTCAACCGCATGCATCTGCAGCTGATCCTGCGGGAGAGTTTGTCGGGCATCCTCAAGTCGGCGCCGCTGTAATCCTCAAGCAGCACCGGCTCGCGATTGCGGGCCGCATGCTCCCGCCATTTGCCAGCGCTCACTCAGTCTGCCGACGACGTCGACGCTTCATCCGCTGCACGGGCTCTGGCTGCCTGCAAAAGCTGGGTGACCAACCTGTGCGCATCGTCGCCAACACCGCTGGCCGCTTGCCACAATTCCGGCGGCAAGCGAGAACGCTCCACCGTCATGAGGTGCAGCAGATCCGTGGCCAATACCAGCTGCTCGCCTCCGTCCATGGCAGGCCCAGGATGGTCGGCGTCGAATATGGTCACCATGTCGACCGCCTCATCCAGGCAGGCCTCGGTTGTTCCCAACTCGCTTGCCCGCTGCGCCTTCGTCGGCACTTCGTACCACCGAGCTTGCGCCTCCACGTAGCGAGCGGCCATCACATCGGCCAGCCTCATCCCCAGGAATGCGGCCAGCGCTCCTACTGCCTGGCAGCTACTGACCACAGCGAGATTCTTGTAATACAGATCATCGTTGAGATAGCCGTATGCCGCCGCGGCAGGTGCCTGGAGGGCCGCAAACCCTCCGCAGAGTGCGGCCCCGGCGGCGCCCACATATGCGATCGAGCGTCCCACATTGGCGAGGTGGGCGCCATGCGGCGTGCCAGGCGCTCTCAGCGGCGCCTCGCGCACGGGCCGCCGCGGCAGGTTCTGGGCCAATTGCGTGTTGGCGTGCGGGTCGCTGGCCGGTGCAGACGGGCCGGCGTCTGCCACGGTCGCGCCCTCTTGCTGCTCGCGCCTGGCGCCTCGGCGCGTGGCGGACGTCAATGCTAAAGGTCGCATGGTCACCTCTCCGCGATCGATGCCCACCATTGTTCCCCAGCATGATCGAGCATGACGCATCCGGCCGAAAAACCATTGCCGAACACGAAACAAGCGGCGCGGCGCTTGCCAAAGCGCGCACGCGTTCCAGCCGGCACCGGCGCATCGCTGCAGGCGAACGAGCCGAGTCGCTGGCGATCGCGTGGACATTGCGCGTCGGCCACACCCGCCGGGGCGATCCCGCCGCCCCAGATGCCAAGACACGCAGCACTGGCGCAACTTCGCACACGCCTGCACCGCTTCGTGCATTGCTCCCTACGCATGCACCACTGCCTCAATGATGATGCCGGGTGACGCAGCCGACATCGCCGCTGAGCGGCTCCTGGTTCCAACGGGCGCACGCCAGTTGCCGCATGGCCGCGTGTTGCAAGCGAACCGCCAGAGCCACCTCCCCTGATCGTTGACCACACTGGCCTCCACCATGAAACAGATCTCCGGCAACTTCACTCTCCCTTCCACGGCGCTACGTGCAGACGCAGAGCGCGATGCGCCCGAAACTGCACAGGCGCCCGAGCAACACACCCCGCCCCATCCCGTCGCAGACCATCCGCTCAACCTGCTGGAAAAACGCAGAAGCACCACCGGCATGCTCGCCGATGAACGTAAGCGCCTGGAGGTCGTGGTGCCCCACCTGCAGGCAGCGTTGGCACCGCACACCTGGTCCTCATCCAGTAGCGATTCGCCAACGACGCCTGTCACCGGCCGCAGCCCCCGTCTCGGCCAGCAGCCCGGCTCACCGACATGGGCCTGCCTGCTGGAGACACCGGCGCGCACATCCGCCCTTGCGGGCGCCGACAGCAATGACGCATTCCAGAACTTGCGCAACGCACGGCGGCTGGTCAGCGAGATGCGTCATGCCCGGCAGCACGTCGTGCTGAGCCCGCGTCTGGTGAAATCGCTGACCAGCCGATCCGAACGCCCGGACTTGATCCAGAAGTTATCGGCGTTGAAGCCAGGCGCCCTGGATGTAGACACTGGTTTTCTCAAGGTGACGCTGGAAACCGGGCACGCAGGCACTGCAGGAACGCTGGACGCCATGCCCACCGTCGGCACCGGCGCATCCGCCTCAACCTACGCGGTGCGGCTGGCCGAAGATCTCTGGCAGGGCGAGCAACATTGCGGACGCGACTTCATCTTCAAGGCCTTGTTGTGCACGAACCCGCAACGGCCGATCCCACTGACACTGTACGACCCTGCCACCGTTGCAGACGCACCGACGCTGCAGGAACGGATCGCTGAGCGCAGAGCCATGATCTTCCAGGAGTATCAAATGATCAGGTCGGTGGATGCAGTGCCGTATATCGTCCACGCCCATGGCGTGGTGCAGATCGAACATACCTTCGGAATTTTGCTGGAGAAAATCGACGGCATCAGCGTGCGCAGCATGATTGGCCGCGCACGCCCGGCGCTGCAGCAAGGCGCCATCAGCGCAATGGAGTATCTCGGCCTGGCCCGGCAGCTGATGGCCGATGTACTGGTGGGCATCGCCTGCTGCGAAGACGCCGGCATCGTGCATCAGGACATCTCGCACAACAACGTCATGTACGACCAACCCACCAAGATCTTTCGGCTGATCGACATGGGGCTCGGTTCAGAGGAAGGCGACCCTAACCGCGGCGGCACACCGGGCTTTTACGACTTGAGCACCCCCGCCAGGCATACGCGCGACGTCTACAGCGTGGCGCAACTGCTGGTGCATGTGCTCAAGCGCCCCGACTACAACATGGGCATGATCGGGATCAATCGCCCCAAGACCGCAGACACCTTTCCCTTCATGGATGCGTTGCAGGCCCTCCCCGCAGACCACAAGCGCACGGTGGTCGGCTTCTTCAACAGCATGCTGGACGACGGAACCGGCGAACGCACCAAGGCCGAGAGACTGCTGCGCGCCCCCTTTTTCACCGAACCGCCGCTCCCGCCCCGTGATCGGATGCATCGCACCTTCGAAAAACTGACGCGCTTGCCTTCTTTTTAGCAGCAATTATTTTTAGCAGCGCCCACGGTTACAGGCGAGCGCGAGCCGACGGACCACGCAGGGTGTAGTGGCTGGGTCTAAAAGCGCGGGATTGAAAAACAAGTGAGCCAAGTGTGCACGTACGCGCGCAGTCTGAGCGCTGATACGGGCATTCGATCGGCATCGCTGCGTGCTGCCATACCCGTGCCGATCATGCGTCCATTCGGCGGTGATCCAGACGTCAACAAGATCCGGAGGGCACAACACGTCATGGCAACGGATGCGCCCCTTCGATGACAGCGCACTCCACATCGTCCAGCACTCTCCCCACCTGCTCGGCCAGTAGCTCCAGACAAAACGCCAACTCATCCATGCAGATGGCCGGCTGCCTAGCCTGCTCTTCGGCCTGCGTGCGTGGCTGCGCAAGGCGCGCCAAGAAGCGCATGTGGTCGCGCAGTTGCTGCAGACGGTATTGCGCGCCTTCTGGCAGGTAGTAGCCAGCGGTTGCATCTGAGTAGTGATAAGCCTCGGTCATTGGATCTCTCGCAGGTACCAATCAAGCGAAACCACCGTTGTCGGAGGTGACGAGCCGCTGTACGAGGAGTTCCGAGGCTCCGTGACCAAATCCTGCTATCGCAGTCACCCGGCGTCAATAGCCCAAGTCATGCAGACCATGCAGCGGAGAGCGCCTCCGCCTGTTGCAGCACCGTCCGCACGGCGGCATCTTGTGGATCAGGCGGGTAGCCGTACTTACGCAGGATGCGCTTGACCAACACACGCATGCGCATGCGCGCGCGCGCCGAATTTCTATACGTTCTTCGCCGTAGACCCTAGCACCAGTCGCCTTCGCGCTGATGCCTCACCGCGAGCGGAAGCACCGTCTTCTTATCTTAGACTTCCAACAACAGCGCATAGCCACTGGGGCCGAAGCCAATCACCAGTTCACGCTGGAAAGGTTTGTCTTGGCGAACTTTACGACAGCTCAGCGGTGCCACTTCAAGTACGGTGATTCCATCACCAGGGAGCTGCAAAGCGCGCTCGGCCACAGCAAAATCAGTCCCAGCCCGCTGCAACAAATCGCCGTAGAGCCGCGCAAGATAATTACGCGCCTCCTCGGTAAAACGGACGTTGAAGCGCACCCTGGATCAGCTCTTGCGCGCCTCGTCCAGCTGGGACTGCAGCCCGGCCAGCACATCCTTCACGTCGATGTAGTGGCCTGCCGCCTTGGCGCTGTCACGCGAGGCCAGCCCGCGTGCGATGAAGGCTTCCTGCTGCTGGCGCTGCTGCACCTGGGCGCGGACGGAGTGCTCGACAAAGCTGGACAGCGTCTCGCCCTCCTGCAACACGGCTTCGGCCGCTTCGCGCAGCGCCGGGTCTACCCGGAGCGATGGAAGAGATGCGGATTTCATGGCAGGCCCAGTGCGTTGCAATTGCGATGCATCATCGCAAGCGGGTGGTGGTGCTTCAAGGTTTTCTTTGCAGACCTAAGCCCACGATGTCGCAGCTACGCTGATGCAATGGTGCGTAGGCGTTGAAGCACGACGCTTGCGCGCTCCGGTTCGGCGACCAATCCCGGCAACGCGTTCACAAACGCCGGGTTATCCACCAGCCCCACGAACACGTCGGCAGCCCAATGCCGAAAGTCTGCATGCTCCACGGCAAACTCTTCCACCAGCTCGGCCCGGCCATCGACGACATTGAGGACGTCCTCCAGGTCGTGACTGGAAAGAAAGTCGCTGTTGCCTCGGGTAGCGAAGGCTTCGAGCTTGGTCGCGACGAATGCTGTGGCTGTCACCAAGCGGATGGACAGGCGATCACTCAAGGCCACCACTTGGGCCGTCTCTACAGCATGGGCGTACCAGCGGTTGGAGAAGCCAAGCACGCCGGCATCCACCGGCATTAGGTCGAAGAGGATGCCCGACGCTTGGTGTACCCAGCGGCAGACGACACCGCTGCGCATCTCGCGCGCAAATCCCTGAGATTCCACGCGCGCCTCGATACCGCGGAATCGGGCCCAATCAAGATTGACCACCGCATCGACGTCATAGGTGGCGCGGACGCTTTCCGCCAATGGATCGGATACCAGCAGGCCAACAACTGCTCCGCCGAGGAAGACTACGTGTTCGCAAAGCTCGCCCAATGCATTCGCAATCACAAGCAGGTGCGGCAAATTAGGATCGTCAGAGCGCATCGCCAAGCCTCAGCAATTGTTTGAGATAGCTCGCTGCCAGCGTGCGCTCGCGGGCACGCCCGCTGCGTAGGGCGTCCTGCAGCGCCAGCAGTTGGTGCAAGGCAGGGTCGGCCAGCGCAGCGCTGGGCACACCGGTCGACAACGGCGACAAGCTGGGGCCTTTGGCCGTGCCCTGCGCGCTTGGCCACACCGGTGCATCCCCTGGGGCGCTGGCAATCGCAGTGGACAGTGGGGGTACACCAAAGGCCGTAGGAATGCCACGCTTTGGCGGCCCGATGACTGCGGGAAAGGCGTAACGCACGCCGTGGACCGCAAATTCATGCAGCGCCGTGCGTACCGTCTCCCACTCGCCGCGGCTTTTTTCCAGCGCCAAGCCGGATGCCACCGCGCGCTTGACGCTGCGATGCACCTGAGAGGCGCTCATGCCCAGTGCTTCTCCAAGGGATGCATACGTCCAGGCCTGGCCCGCCTGGGCGACCTGCTTGTACAGCACCACCAGATCCTGAGGTTTCAGTTCCACAGCCAGGCAAGCCTTGTTCCATATTCCGGAATATGGAATATCTGTCGAGCGACCGATTTTTGCAAGTGGGCATTTTCGAAAGCGAACCCCGAGCCTTGATCTACAGTCAGACAGTGGAAACGGACGACCTCATCCAATACTTCGCGGCTTGACCGCCTCCCCCTGCGCCATCGATCTTTCCTGCGCCAGACTCTGCGCTTGCGCCAAGGTACGCGCATCTAGCTCTTGCAGCTTTGCCAGCGATTGCTCCACCGGCGTAGTGACGGCCACGTCGGTGGGCATGCTGGCGCGCAGATGGGCCGGGTTGCTGGGTTCGCCCTGTACCACGAACACGGTGGCAGCGGCCGCTGCACGCGGCGTTTGGTTGCTCAGCATTACGTGGTCGATGCGCTCGAGCCCGTGCTCCTTTGCCAGATGGGCCAGGCTGGCGCTCATCCGCTCGCTGTGCGCATCGCTGGCGCGACCCATGCTGGCGTCCAACCGGCCAACCAAGGTGCTGGCCTGTGCATGCAATGGATGAGGCGCGGGTGGGCGTCTTCTGCGTCTGCCTGTCGTGGCCTCCCAGGCACCGGCGCTGCAGGCCCGCCGTTCTGCCGCTGCGGCTGGGCCGGCGGATGACCACGCTCTTCCTCCCCTGGCTGCGCCCCTTCATTCCCCCTCCCTTGGTCCCGTTGCTGCTCCCGCACCGGCCCGGGTGTGGTGCTGGTCAGCACGTATTGCCAGCGCGTCTGTGCGGGGTTGCCTTGAACCGCATTCACGAATGCGTCGTAGTCGTCCGCGTGGATCGTCTGGCAACCGGCTGAATCGGTACTGCCACGTGATCCGCGATGGATCTTGAACGTGTCGTTGAGATCCTGCGTGCCATTGACATCGGTCTGGTCGAACCAGCCGTCGGCGTTGCTGTCCCGCTGCACCATGCCGCGCCCTGCGGCGACTGCGGCCTGGGTCGGCCTCAGTGCGCTGTCCATAGTCCCGGCCAGCAAGGGATTGGGATGCTGCGCACCCTGCATTTCGATCGTGCCTTCGCGCAGACGTCCAAGGTCACGCACACCGTCCGCGTTGACATCGTCGCCTTCGATCTTGCGGGGCCGCGTAATACTTTCAAATCCTGGAGATGGATCGAATCTACGGTTCTCGCGGCCGCCTTCGCCCAGCGGCCTGGCTCCCGTATTGCCGGCATGGTGGTCGTATTGCGCAGTAGGCTCCGTATTGGCGCGATTGGACTCAACCACATGTGCGGTGCCGTCCACATCCTTCCAAAGAACGACCAGACGATCGTTGTAGACGCCGCTGCCGCCGCGCGACTCATCGCGCGCAGTCGCCGGGTTATCTGCCCGCCGTCGGGTTGGATGGGCCGAATCCTCCATCGCGTCGAGTGTGGAGTTCTCTTGACGTAGCCCAAGAATCACCCGTTGCCCTGGCGTTGCCAGCGCTTGATCCGCTGCCGCGTTGCCACGAGCCTGCGCGATGCTTGCGTAGACGTCGTACTTCTGGCTGTCGGCGAGTGCGGCCATCTCATCTTCGGATGGAAACCGCGGCGCCGTAGTCTGGATGCCTTGCAACCGCTGTAGCGCTGCAGCAACGCCTGGTGCCTGCGAGCGCTCTGCACCGGCGGCGATACCGCGCTGCGCCTGGGTGCCGACATAGCGATCCAAGCTTTCTTGCACGACCTCTGGCTGCCCCTGCCGATGTCGTTCCAGCAATGCCACGGCATCTGCTGGACGGTTGGCGTTGAACAGCGCCACAACGTCGTCTGCGCTTCCTTTGATATTGAACTCTATGACCCTTGCCGTCTGTGGTCCCCCTGCATGGATTAAGGAGTTACAAAGCGATCGCCCCTGCTGTCCAGCGCGTCGGAACAGGCAGGCTTTCCTTCGGCCACCGGCCTGCACGGCCATCGCGAGCGATCAACCTTGTCCTTCAATTCGAAGCGCTGCCCGGTCCAGACCAGAAACCCGAAATGCAGATACGCCCAGTCGTTGTAATAGCGCGGGTCATCGGAAAGCGGTGCATCGGGATCCGACTCGATAACCCAGCGCAACACGGGAACTTGCCACAGGCGCGAAACATCCAGAATGGGAACCGGCTCGGCATAGGCTTGATAGCGCCGAACCTCCTCTTCGGACAATGTGGGCGCAGCTGGCAACACCTCTCCACTGACATCTACCAGCCGGCCTTGCCCTTCGAACCGGAACGCGCGGACGCCCCCCGACTCCTTGCAGTCCATTGTCTGATCGGTGCACGTCACCCCTCCAACCAGGTAAACGGTGTTACTCGGTTCGCGCGACTCAAACGAGCGCGCCCAGAAAGTATTGGTCGCCAACGTGAAATCTGCGCGTGCGCCCAAGCCGGGCGAAGCAACGTACGCGGCATGCTTCAAGGCTTCCATACGTGTCTCGGGGGCAACCCCCAGATCAGACGATGGAAGCGACAGAATGACCTTAGCCAGCGGACGCGGCGCAGGGCCGATGCATTCGTCGGCAGGCAACAGCGCGCTCCTACCGGAAGAGCTTCGCTGCGACCGGGTTGAACAGGTTGCCCCCATACCTTGCTCCAGCGCGAAGCGCTTCCAAGGTTTTGGAGAAGACGAAGGCACTGCTGGGTAGGCATTCTCGGCGGCAGCCATCGCATGGGGCCGGGGTGCCGAGCGGACGCTGTCTTGGACGCATCCAGCTGCGACGATGAACACGGCCCCCACAACCAGTCCGTTCAAGTGGCGATGCTGCATGCTCTGCTCCGTCTGGATGGCCTAGGTCAGGATCGACTGACTTTTGCCAGGCCACGTCTTTTTTGCTCTGTTGCACCGGTTACTGCTCCGGCTTGGCGCGACCTGCGCGTTAAGAACTCACCTTATGCCGCACGCCATGGATTGGCAATCTGCGTTGCCACACCGCGTTACCGGGCAACGAAACGGTCCTCACCATCTGGATAATCCGCACATGCCGGTTCGCCTGTGCGCTGCTGGCGGCACGGCCACTGCGCTCTGGGAACCCGTTCCACCAGCTCGAAGCGTTCGCCTGTCCAACGAAGAAAACCAAAATGGGCGTAAGACCCGACGCGCTTCGGGTCATCGGTGGCCAGCGGCTGGTCAGGGTCGAATTCCATCACCCATCGCATTGTCGGCGCCAAGGGCAGCTTGTCATCGAACAGAAAAAGCTCCGAGCCGCCGTGGTCGTTTTGCCGGGCAACATCTTCTGCAGTCAGGCTAGGCGCTGGTGGAAACACCGCTGCACTGACATCGCGTGCGGTGCCGTCCTTGGTGACGCGATACGCCTTTTGCCCTTTGCCTGACTGGCACGCAAGGCCTGCCTCGCCCGCGCCACATTTCACCGGCCAGACCAAGTACACCGTTTTGTCAGGATCGGCACTTTCGAACGAACGGATCGTCAGGTCACCGGCAACCACGGTGAAGTCCGCGCGCCGTCCCAGGCCGGGCGCGGCCACGTATACGGCATCGCGCAGGCGCGCTTCGCGCGCTTGCGGCGAGGCATCGACCGCATCTGCAGGCAGGGCAAGCAATGCAGCCGCCATATGCGCAGGTGCCGGGCCTTTGCAAAACCCATCCCTTAGCAAAGGCGCAGGTGAGGAGCCCTGTGATTGCGTACGGTCCACGCAGACGGCGCCCATCTGCCGTTCCACTTTGAAGGACACCCAAGGTGAAGGCGTGGCAGCGGGCGCCTGAGGAAAGGACGATGCTTCGTATGTACCAGTTAGGCGTTTTGCGGCAGCCTGTTCCATCGAAAGCCGTGCACACCCAAGCGTCATGATGGGCACCAGCGCGGTCGCAACGATGCAATGCGTCAGCTTCTTCACGGGCATCCTTGAACGAAGAGGGTGAACGTCCCGGACTGTGGCCGCATGACCAGGCTCGGTCAAGTGACCGATCGCAGACGAAAACGGTTCGGCGACACTCTCATCTCGGGACCGAAATAGACCCTGCATCCCGCAAAGACGCCATCTGGTAGGGACTCAGCGCGACTGTCCGGGGTGAGCAGCAATTCGGATGGCTCGGACCGTTCAACCAACACGCTGCGTGCGGCTCCATGTGATCGCCGGCATTGCACTAAGAGGTCTAAGTGGCCCGCGTTAAAACCAGCCTAGGAAATGGATGCCTATAGGCGCTGCCCTGCCCCTTGCTGATTCGCCGCACCAGTCACCCAACAACGACTTCGCCTGAGCGACGGCCGATCACGACCATCTCGTACCACCCGCCCATTGACCGTACTGGGTAACGGCAAGCGCACCCTCGATTAGCGAGCAGGCGCGCTCACACCATCGAAAGCCTTCTGCCCACTCGCACCCCGCCTAGTCGCGCAGCGCCGCCCGAATCCCCTCCCCCGCCAAGCGCGCACTCGCCAGCAGGCGCTCCAGGCTCTGCCCATGCCGGGCGCTGGCGGACAGGCCGGCCATGGTGGTGCTGACGAAATCCGCCAGCCGGTCTGCGTCGTGCGGGCACTGCTTGGCGATGTGGGAGCGGATCAACTCCTGGGCGGCGACATGAAAGCTGCAGGCCGCCTCGCGTGCCTGCGCGTCGTTGCTGCGCGTGCCTTCCAGCACCAGGCAGCCGGTGGCGGCGGGATCTGCGGCGTAGCAGCGGGCGGCCTGCTCCAGTACGTCGGCCAGCGCGTCGGACAGCGGTCGGTCGGTGTCCAGGAGTTGCGGCAGCGGGATGGCGCCGGTCTGCGCGTAGCGGTCGAGGATGCGCGCATACAGGCCGGCCTTGCTGCCGAAGGCGGCGTAGAAACTGGGCGGGTTGATGCCCAGCGCCTGGGTGAGGTCGGCCACGCTCAGTGCGTCGTAGCCGCGCGCATGAAACAGCTGCTGCGCAGTGGCGACCGCTTGGTCCGGGTCGAATGCGCGCGGCCGGCCGCGGGCCCGGGGGTTTTCTGTAGTCATAGTTACAAAATCCTTGACGGCAGGCGAAAAATATTATGTATTACTCGCTACATTAATTGCGAGGTGATGCATGTCAGCGTTCAAAGACAAGTCGGTATTGGTGCTCGGCGGCAGCCGGGGGATTGGGGCCGCGATCGTGCGGCGCTTCGTAGCCGATGGCGCGCGAGTGACGTTTACCTACGCCGGCTCCGCCGAGGCGGCGCAGCGCCTGGCCGGCGACACCGGCAGCAGCGCGGTGCTGGCCGACAGCGCCGATCGCGATGCGGTCATCGACACGGTGCGACGCAGCGGGCCGCTGGATGTCCTGGTGGTCAACTCCGGCATCGCCTTGTTCGGCGATGCGCTGGACCAGGATCCGGACGCGGTGGACCGGCTGTTCCGCATCAACGTGCACGCGCCCTACCACGCCGCCGTGGAGGCAGCGCGGCAGATGCCGCCCGGCGGGCGGATCATCGTGATCGGCTCGGTCAACGGCGACCGCATGCCGCTGCCCGGCATGGCGTCCTACGCGCTGAGCAAATCCGCGCTGCAAGGGCTTGCGCGCGGGCTGGCGCGCGACTTCGGGCCGCGCGGCATCACCATCAACGTGGTGCAACCGGGCCCGATCGATACCGACGCCAATCCGGAAAACGGGCCGATGAAAGACCTGATGCACAGCTTCATGGCGATCAAACGCCACGGCCGCGCCGACGAAGTCGCCGGCATGGTGGCCTGGCTGGCGGGCCCGGAAGCGAGCTTCGTGACCGGCGCGATGCATACGATCGATGGTGCGTTCGGGGCGTGACGCGTCGTCGCTTGGATTGATGCCACTGCAGCTCGACATGTAGCGCAACGGATGGCGGCAAGCGCCCTCCGTCGACGTGCAGGGCGAGCTGCTGTTGCATCGCCAGCATCGTGATCCACATGCATGATGCCGTTGGCCGTGATTGATCGTCTTCCCATGTCTTGCGCCGTATTGCACATGCAATCGCTGGCTTGACCTTGCAGACCCTGTTGACCCTGCGTTGCCTATCGTTCGCGACAAACCCAGCAATGGATTGACCAATGCGCATGATGTCATCCGGTCGGTGCTTAACCCTGCCCACTTGCGTGCTGCCATGCCCACCGATGTGGCGGTGCGCACACCGGTTGCGCAGTCGCTGCAACAACTGGAAACCGCCAGCGTGCAGTGGCAGCAGGCGCTGGCGCAGAGCCAGCAGCAAGAGATGGACAATCGGATTCGCGAGAATATGTCGATGCGCATGGCGTGGTGCACGCAGCCAACCGCAGCCGGTCGGCCGGCGTGCCGGAGCCAGGTGCGGCGCGCAGAGTTGCAGCACGCAGCATCGCACGGAATCGCTCGACACCGGAACGGCAACCACCACGCAAGCGGTGCACTTTTCGGGCATTCACCCGCCAGATCCCTGCGCTACTGTTGCTGGCCAATCCGCTCCATCTGCACTGGTGGCCAATGCACCAAACAAAAAGCCCGGAAACTACCGGGCTTTTTGTTGCTCCACGCAACGCGTCAGGCGTTGCGCTTTTTCAACCAGGCCGCAATCTGCGGCACGCGCCGTTCGCGCAACGTCACGCGCGTCTTGATGGTGCTGATGGCGGTTTCTGCATCGCGGCGCGAGGTGGGGGCCAGGTAGGTATCGGCGTACGCCTTGATCTTGTCGATGGTCTCCAGCCTGTTCGACCCTGCGGCCAGGTGCGGGTAGTAACGGGCGCGCGAGGTGGAGTCGATCAGCGTATTCACCTGGGTGCGATGCGCCAAGGCGAAGTCGAATGCCAGTTCCGGGTGCTCGCTGGCGACAGCGCCGATCATGCTGGCGCCACTGGTGGCGCCGGGCTCGTCGGTGAGCGCAAGTTCAAGGGCGCGCTGCGCCAATGCCGGGTCCTTGGCGTAGGCGAGCAACGCGTAGGACTGGTCGCGCAGCATCGAGGAGGTTTCCTTCTTCGCCATGGCATGCAATGCGTCCCAGGTGGCCGCGTCGGCGTGGCGGGCGACGATGCGCAGCACCGTGCTACGCAACTCCGGCGACAACGTGCCCGGGTCGGCCTGGAACGCAGCGAAACGACGCTGCGCCTCGGCAATCACCTGTGCATCGTCCAGCGCGCTCAGGCTGTTGAGCAGGCTGGCACGCAGCTGCTTGGTCTGTGCACTGTCGTCCTTGCGCTCGTCCCAGCCGAGCGTGGCGAACTCGGGAGCAAGCCGCACGCGCGCGAAGCGCCGCCAGCTGGCCTGCGCCTTGAGGTCGCCCGCGAACAGGCGATCGATGCTGGAATACGTCTCGGACACCACTTTCCACAGATCCGGCGAGCCACCGACCGGCACCTTGGCGGTGAGCTCAAGCAGGTCCGCTTCGGGCTGCAGGCCTACCGGTGCCAGCGCAGCGGTATCCATCAGCACGCCCAACTGATCGACCACCGGCAACGCGTCGAACCCCTTGGTGACCGCGGTGAATTGCGCCGGCGCATACAGCGTACGGAAGTAACCCTTCTGCCCGGCATTGACCACGACAGGCGCATCGCAGCCGGCTAGCTGCAGCTGCGCGCTGCCATCCACCAATACGCGCACCGGCGTGCCATTGGCGCCGCGCACCGTGACGGGCACATGCCAGCGCAATGGCTGTTTGTCGGGGCGGTCGACGGTGTATTGGCCTTGTTTCAGCTGCACGGTCGTGGTGCCGGCCGTGCAGCTGGCGCTGACCTGGATCAACGGCACACCCGGCTGCAACGTGAAGTCGTGCGCCACCTGGGTGAACTGCTTGCCCGGTGCCACTACATCGATCTGCTGCCACAGCGCATCGGTGACGGCGTTGCCGTATTGGTGCTGCTTGAGATAGCTGCGCACGCCGCTGCGCCAGTTGTCCGCGCCCACATAGTCTTCGAGCATGGCGATCACCGCTTCGCCCTTGTCGTAGGTGATCTGGTCGAATGCCTGGCTGGCCTGCTCCACGGTAGCGACGTGCTGCACCACCGGGTGGGTGGTTACATAGGCATCGCGCTGCATCGCCGCGCGGCTTTTGAAGGCTGCGCCGGTGTTGTCGATATCCCACTCCGGGTGCAGCTTGTGCGTGGTGCGCGCCTCCATCCAGTTGGCGAACCCTTCGTTGAGCCACAGGTCGTCCCACCAGGCCATGGTCACCAGATTACCGAACCATTGATGCGCGATCTCGTGCGCGGCAACGGTGAAAACGTCCTGCTTGTCGTCGATGTTGGAGGTGGCCGGGTCGAGCAGTAGCGAGTATTCGAAGGTGAAGATCGCTCCCCAGTTTTCCATTGCGCTGAAGAACTGGCTTTGCCCGGGTGCGGCGATGTTGTCCAGCTTCGGCAACGGATATGGAATGCCGAAATAGGCGTTGTATTCGTGCAGCACATCGCGGCCGGAATCCAGTGCGAACTGCGCCTGGTCCACCTTGCCTTTCTGCGCGATCACGCCGATCTCGGTGCCATTGTCGGCCTTGCGCGTCGCCCGCTCGAAGTCGCCGACACTCAGGAACAACAGGTACGTGGACATCTTGGGCGTGGTCTGGAAGGCCACGCGCTTCATGCCGCCGGCACCATTGCCGGACGAGGCAACCGGCATGTTGCTCACCGCCATCTGCGCGGCCGGCGCATTGACTGCCAGGTCGAAGGTAGCCTTGAAATCAGGCTCGTCCCACGACGGAATGAAGCGGCGTGCATCGGAGTTTTCGAACTGGGTGAACAACGCGCGGCGCTGGCCTTGCGCGGTGGCGTAATCCAGCGCGAACAGGCCGTTGGCCTGCGTATTGATCACACCGCTGTACTCGATGGACAACACGTAGTTGCCCGGTGCCAGCGGTCTGTCGAAGGCGAAGGTGGCGGTCTGCGCCTGCTCATCGGTGCTGACCTTGGCCGTCTGCGGCGTGCCCCCCTTGCGCTGCGCCAAGGTACTGCGCGCGAAGCTGAGGTTGGCCGCCTGCAATACGATGCGGTCGGTGGCTTGTAGCACCACGATGTCGATGGCCACCTTGCCGTCGAAGGTCATCTTGTCGGCATACGGTGTGATCTCCACCGCGTAGTGGGTGGGCTTGGCCGTGCGCGGCAACTGGCTGGTGACCTGCGCGGCCGATGCGCTGACCGCCTCCGGTGCAGCGACAGCAGCGTGAGCCGGCGCAACGGCGCAGGTGCTGGCCAGGGCCAGCGCAATAGCAGTCACCAGGATCTGGCGCATGACATTCCTAAAAAGAGTAATGAAGTAAACGAAGTGGTACAGCGGCCAGCATCATGGCGCCGGCCCGCAAGACCACACACGGCCGAAAGTCATGCGCCTGCCTGACAGACGCGAAGACACACACGTCAAAGAGAAGCCACGGCAACGACAGGGCACGCATGCATCGAACCAGGGCAAGGCAATCCCGGCTGGCGCGAGCATGCTACACGGCCATGCTGAACCCGCCCCGCATCGATCGGGCGAGGGCGACCAACACCACTTCATCTGCAGCCGTCAGGAAGGTGCGGGGCGCGTGGATGAGGCAACGCAATGGCGTTCTGCAAACAAAAGCCCCGCTTTCACAGGGCTTTCGTCGGTTCAATCACGCATCAGCCGATCAGGCGAACGGGTCCTGCAGCACCATGGTGTGGTCGCGGTCCGGGCCGGTGGAAACGATCGAGATCGGGCAGCCGGCCAGTTCCTCCAGCGCGCGCAGGTAGGCGCGGGCGGCCGGCGGCAGGTCGTCCCACACGGTGATGCCGTGGGTGTTTTCGCTCCAGCCCGGGAACTCCAGGTACACGGGGGTGCACTCTTCCCAGCCCTGCGCGTCCAGCGGCGCGTACTCGGTGCGCTTGCCGTGATATTCGTAGGCGATGCAGATCTTCAGCTTCTCCATGCCGTCGAGCACGTCGAGCTTGGTGATGCACAGGCCGGAAATGCCGTTGATGGCCACCGCACGCTTGAGCGCCACGATATCCATCCAGCCGCAGCGACGCGGGCGACCGGTGGACGCGCCGTACTCGGCACCGCGGTCGCGGATACCCTGGCCCACTTCGTCGTCCAGTTCGGTCGGGAACGGGCCGCCGCCGACGCGCGTGGCATATGCTTTGGCAATGCCGAGTACGTAGTCGATCGCATCGGCGCCAACGCCGGTACCGGCCAATGCGCCGCCCACGGTGGTGTTGGAACTGGTGACGTACGGATAGGTGCCGTGGTCGATGTCCAGCAACGCACCCTGCGCGCCTTCGAACAACACGCGCTTACCCTGCTTGCGCAGGTCGTGCAGGATCCCGGCCACGTCCGACTTCATCGGCTGCACGTACTCGCCGAAGGCCAGCGCCTCGTCGTAGGTCTTCTGGAAATCGACCGCTTCCACGCCCAGGTACTTGGTCAGCACGAAGTTGTGGTAGTCCAGCGCAGTGCGCAGCAACTCTTCCAGCTGCGGCGGGTAATGCAGGTCGGCGATGCGGATGCCGCGACGCGCCACCTTGTCTTCGTAGGCCGGGCCGATGCCGCGGCCGGTGGTGCCGATGGCCTTGCCGCCGGCCGCCTTCTCGCGCGCCTGATCCAGCGCGATGTGGTAGGGCATGATCAACGGCGCAGCCGGGGAGATCTTCAGGCGCGAACGCACTTCCACGCCGGCGTCTTCCAGCTCGCTGATTTCCTTGATCAACGCGGCCGGGGAGATCACCACGCCATTGCCGATCAGGCACAGCGCGTCGTCGCGCAGGATGCCGGACGGAATCAGATGCAAGACGGTCTTCTTGCCGTTGATGACAAGCGTGTGGCCGGCGTTGTGGCCGCCCTGGAAGCGGACCACCGCACCGATTTCCTCGGTGAGCAGATCGACGATCTTGCCTTTGCCTTCATCGCCCCACTGGGCACCGAGCACGACAACTGACTGACCCATGACGGGTGAACTCCTACGTTTTGCTGCGGCCATCGGGGCCGCGGGATGGGACCGCTGCAGGGCTGGCCGCGACACCCTGCGCGCGACTCCATCGGGGAGCGTTGCAGTGGCGCGATAGCCCTGACACGGAAAAAGCCGAACCGAGTGCTCTGGTTGGAGCGCGCCCGGCCGGCTTTTGTGCATTATCCGGGTTTCGAGTGACGTGCACTACCCCTGGCGACGGCGGATCGGGGGGCGGGTCAGATTGCGGCTGGCTGTCGTTTGCGCGGTGCTCCGAGCGCTGCCGGCCACTAGGGTCCCTAGGCCCCTAGCCTGGAAGATCACCGTAGCGACAATCCCAATGAGGTCGTAGGAGCGCACCTGGGCGCGACAGGCATTACCGGTGAAGCCGTCGCGCCCAGGTGCGCTCCTACGCGGCAACGTAGCGAACCTTGGCAACCTGCAGACCGCCCAAGGCACCATCGCCCGATCCACGACAGGCAGCCCGAATCACCGCCCTGACAAACCTACATCGTAGGAGCGCACCCGGGCGCGACGGGCATTCCCGATAAATCAGTCGCGCCCAGGTGCGCTCCTACGCGGCAACGTAGCGAACCTTGGCAACCTGCAGACCGCCCAAGGCACCATCGCCCGATCCACGACAGGCAGCCCGAATCACCGCCCTGACAAACCTACATCGTAGGAGCGCACCCGGGCGCGACGGGCATTACCGGTGAAGCCGTCGCGCCCAGGTGCGCTCCTACGCGGCAACGTAGCGAACCTTGGCAAACCTGCAGACCGCCCAAAGCACCATCGCCCGATCCACGACAGGCAGCCCGACCCAACACTCCAGACAAACCCACCCGCTAGGAGCGCGGCAAACGGTGGACACGCAGTCGCTCTGCTGGCGGCTCGAAGCTCAGAGCCAGATCGCATCCCAGAACGCATAATCGCCGATGTGGGTGACCAGCCCGGCCCGGAGCGGATTGGCGATGAGGTAACGCGCGGCTGCGTGCAGGTCGTCGTCTTTGCGCAACGCGTGGTCATGGTAGCTACGGCTCCAGACCGGTGCCTGATGCTGCCGCTGATCGTTCACCGAACGCGCTGCGCACGCTTTCATGCGAGACACGGCGTCGGCCAACGAGGTGACGCTCCCCAGCTGCAACAGCCAATGTGCATGATCCGGCATCAACACCCAGGCCAGCAGCCTGGCATCGCAAGGCGTTGCTGCGGTGAATGCCCGGCAGGCGGTTGCTGCCAGCAGAAAATCTGCGAACACGGCGCGACGCTGCCAGGTCGTGGTGGTCAGCAGGTACACGCTGTTGGGCGAAGACCGCCTGCCGCGACGCAGCGCGCGATGCCCTGGAGAGTCAATGTTGGCCATGCCGCGATGCTGATGGCCTTGGACCACGCGTGATATCGGCGGTTACCGCATTCTGCGCTAGGGGATCCATGTCGCGACCGACTGTCAGAGGCCATCAGCGGGGTCGACCGGTAAGGCCCGTCGCGCCCGGGCGCGTTCCTACCGGGCCGAGTCTGGCCAACGCGACGGAAGAGGCGCTCCAGGCAGCTGCGGATTCCGGACATACCCATCAGCATCGCAGTGCACGAAGCGCCAGCGCCCGATCCATCGGCCACATATACCCCGCGTAGGAGCGCGCCCGGGTGCGCTCCTGCGGTGGGGCGCGCGCGTCTGTCTGCCCGGCGGTGAAAGGCAGATACAAAAACGCCCGCATTACGCGGGCGTTCTTGTCTCAAGCCAGAGCGATCAACGATCGCTCTTGAGGTACTGCAGGAACGGGTCGTTCTTGTCCAGCACCACCACGCCGTTGCCGTCGGTCATGGAGCTGCGGTAGGCCTCCAGGCTGCGGTAGAACGCATAGAACGACGGGTCCTTGGAGCCGGCCTGGCCGTAGATGCGCGCCGCTTCGGCATCGCCTTCGCCACGCAGCTTCTGGGCGTCGCGCTCGGCGTCGGCCACGATGACGGTGGACTCGCGGTCGGCTTGCGCGCGGATGGTCAGGGCCTGCTCTTCGCCTTCGGCGCGCAGCTTGCTGGCTTCCTGCTTGCGCTGGGCGCGCATGCGCTCGTACACGTCGGTGATCACCTGGCTGTCGGTCGGCAGGTCGATCTGCTTGATGCGCAGGTCGGTGATCTGCATCCCCAGGCCCTTGATGGCGCCGTTGATGCCCTTGAGCTGGTTGGCGATCAGCTCGCTGCGATCGCCGGAAACCAGCTGTTGCAGCGTGCGCGAGTTGATCTGGTTGCGCAGCGAGTCGGTGATGATCGGGGCCAGGCGCGAGTTGGCCACCGATTCCTCGCCACCGGTCGCACGATAGAACGCCCGCACGTCGGAGATGTAACCGATGGCGAAGAAATCCACGCTCACGTCTTTCTGTTCGGCAGTGAAGTAACGCGCCGGAGCGGTGTCCAGCACCTGGAAGCGGCGGTCGAACACGCGCACCGATTCCACCACCGGAATCTTGAAATGCAGGCCGGGCTTGAGGTCGGCACGCACCACACGGCCCAGGTTGAGCACCATGGCGGTCTGGTCTTCGCGCACGACGAATACCGAGCCCATCAGGGTCAGCAACACGGCGATGATCAGGCCGATGACTAGCGAATTCTTCATTATTCGGTTCCCTCACGGCCGGTCGGGCGCGGGCCGCGCTCCGGGTTGCGGATGGTCTCGCTACTGGCGCTTTGCGGCGGATTCAACAGCACGTCCTGGGGCACCATCGACGGCATGCTGGCAGTGCCGCCGGAAGCGGCCGGCTTGCTGGCATCGGCCGGCAATGGCACGTAGATGACCTGGCGGCCATCGCTACCGATGACCTTGCGGTTCTCCGACAGCACCTTCTGCACGGTTTCCAGCCACAGCCGCTTGCGGGTGACTTCCGGCGCGCCAGCATACTGGGCCTGCAACAGCGTGAAGCGGTCGGCATCACCCTCGGCCTTCGAAATGGTGGCCTGCTTGTAGCCTTCGGCACCGGTACGGGTGCGTGCCCCCTGGCCGCGCGCTTCGGGCACCACCTTGGCGGCGTAGGCCTGCGCTTCGTTGATCAGGCGCTCGCGCACCTGCTGGGCACCATTGACCTCGTCGAAGGCCGGCTTCACTTCTTCCGGCGGGCGCGCATCCGGCAAGGTCACGCCGGTGACCGCCAGGCCGGTGTTATAGGCATCCAGCGCCGCCTGCAGACGATCCTTGGACGCGATCGCCAGCGGGCCGCGATTGTTGAGCACGGTATTGAGGTCCGAACGCCCCACCTGCTCACGCACGGCACTTTGCGCGGCCTGCTCCAGCACCAGATCGGCATTGCGCGAACCGAACAGGTATTTGCGCGGGTCGCTGATCTGGTACTGCACGTTGAGCGACACGTTGACGATGTTTTCGTCGCGCGTCAGCACCGGCACCTGGTTGCTGAAGGTCTTGATCTCGGTGGCATTGACCTTGCGCACCGACTCGATCGGCCAGGGCAGCTTGAAGTTCGGGCCGGGCTGCAGGATGCGCGAGAACTGGCCGAAGCGCAGCACCACGCCACGCTGCTGCTCGCCGATGAGCTGGAAGCTGGAGAACAGCACCATCAGCACCACCGCGACCAGGATCCAGCGCCCCACGCCGCCATCGAACAGCTCCTTCAACGGAGCGGGCAGATTGCCCCAACCGCCACCGTTGCCACCACCGCGCGGGCCCCAGGACCTGCGACGGTTGGGGTCCGGGCCGTCTCCGCCCTTGTTGCCGGGTGTGTTCCAGGCCATGCACGCTCCATGATCGAGGGGCTGTGCGGGCCAGTCCCGCAGTGCCGCCATGTTGTTTGATTCGCCGATTCTACTAGATGGGGCAGACACACCGTTTTGAAAGGCCCGGTGCGATGCATTGTTGGTTTAGCCGGCGGGGCGGATCGGGCTGGGCTGGGACACAGGCAATGGTTGTCCGGCGAGGGCCTTCGCGCTGAGGACCTGAAGACCAGGATGCGACGTGCCGGCGGCAGGCACGGGCTGCCCCTGTCGAGCGCTGCGCACGCGTCTAATGCGCGCGGCCGGGCACATGATTGGTCTTGGCGGCTGAAGACCGTTTACCGGGCGCGTGCCTGCTTGGCAGGATTTCGGGCACGGGAGGCGATGGGAGGCGGAAAGCGTGCGTGCCAAGCGGCGATTGCGTCCTTGGCACCCATCCTTTCAACCACACGTTGTTCCAAGGCGACGACGGCTGCGCCGCGGGCGTCACCCCAACTGCTCTGCCCTGGCCCATCGGCAGAAGGTGGCGCTCGGCATAGGCTGAAGGTCTCGCTGCGATGCGATGGCGCGAAACGACGTCGACGTCCGCATCGCCCGATTGCAGAGTCCTCATCGGACTCCCTCCCGCGGGAGAGGGTTGGACCGTCTACCGCTAATCCCACATCTGCGTTGCCGAAATCCGACGTCGATCACGCCTGGCCGGTGCACTTACGCTTTCGGCGGCTCTTCTTTCTGGTTGAACACACGCTCCATCACTTCCAGCAGCTCGTCTTCGGAGAACGGCTTGGTGATGTAGGCGCGGGCCCCCTGGCGCATGCCCCACATGCGGTCGGTGTCCTGATCCTTGGTGGTGACCAGGATGACCGGAATATGCTGGGTGGTGGGCTCGCGCTTGAGCGTGCGCGTGGCCTGGAATCCGTTGAGGTTGGGCATCACCACGTCCATCAGCACCAGATCCGGCAGCGATTGCTTGGCCGCTTCCACGCCGGCGGCACCATCGGTGGCGGTGATGGTTTCGTGCCCCAGCTTCTCGACGATGCGCTGAATCCCCAGCAGCTGCGACGGCGAGTCGTCGACGATCAAAATACGTGCCATGTGTTTCCCCTAGTGTGCGCGGCGAGTGTAGTGCGCCGGCCGCGCTTTCGGTAGCTGGGCCAGGTGAGTTGCTGGAGGGTTCGTGGTCGGCGAGCGTGGCCAGACATATATGGAGCGACGCGCTGTTTTTGAGTAGCTGGAGCCATTACGTCCAATATCACAGACTGGATTCAATACAGGACTCACCGAGCGGCCGCGTTGATTCGCTCTCCTGCCTACTCCGCTTTTATGGCAGGGAAGGAGCGCGTAGCGCTGGAGGAAGTGGGATCCTGATCGAGTTGATGATCACGTTGCGGGGCAGCCAAACCCTCACCCCAGCCCCTCTTCCAAAGGAGAGGGGCTGGCCCCCTTCCCCAGCGCCGGCTGAGCCAGCGGCCAAGACTCGACGATGCGGATCGACATCAACCGCCTCAGCGCTGAGCGCGCGTGGCCTCACCCAACCCTTGCGCGCGCAAAGCTGATCTGGCCCGCGCTGCTCAGCTCACGGTCTCGCCGAACGCCTTGGCCAGATTGCGGTAGGCCTTCTTCTGCGCATCGTCGGTGGGGGCCGGGGCGAGGATTTCCAGTTCCACGATCTGGTCGCCCGGGGTGGTGCCCGGCAGGCCGCGACCGCGCAGCCGCAGCTTGCGCCCGGCATCCGAGTCGGCCGGCACCTTCAATTCGACCGAGCCGCCCAGGGTGGGCACGCTGATGGTCGTGCCCAGCGCGGCCTGCCAGGGCATGACCTGCAAGGTGTACAGGATGTTGCGCCCGTCCACCTCGAAATGCGGATGCGCCGCGTATTCGATCTCCAGCAACAGGTTGCCGCCGCCGTTGCCCTGCCCGCTCAGGCGGATCACCTGGCCGGGCTGCACGCCCTTGGGCACGCGCACATCCAGCTGCTTGCCGTTGATGGTGATGCGCACACTGTCGCCCGAATACACCGCTTCCAGCGGCACCGCAAGCTTGGCGCGGGTGTCGCCGCGCGCCTGCGGGCCGGCACCTGCACCAGGCCCGGCACCCGGGCCGCGCGGACGGCCACCGCGCTGGCCGGCGAACAGGCTCTCGAAGAAATCGCTGAAGCCGCCACCAGCGCCGCCGTTGCCGAACACCTCTTCGAAATCGAAGCCCTGCCCGCCGCCGTAATTGGGCGGGGCCTGGAACTCGTCGCCCGGGCGGAATCCCTGCGCCTTCAACTGGTCGTAGGCCTTGCGCTTGGCCGGGTCGCGCAGCGCTTCGTAGGCTTCGTTGATCGCCTTGAACTTGTCTTCGGCGCCGGCTTCCTTGCTGACGTCGGGGTGATATTTGCGCGCGAGCCGGCGGTAGGCGGTCTTGATCTCCGCATCGCCTGCACTGGGCTCCACGCCGAGCGTTGCGTAGTAATCCTTGAATTCCATCTAATCACCTCTGGAAAAAAAACGGCCCGCAGCCGAGGCCACGAGCCAGTTCGAACGGCCAGCGCTCCGGCGGACAGCGCGTGTGCGGCGCGGAAGGCGTGCAACCCTGCACCGTACGGGCGTACGTGCCGAATTCGCATACCAGCCGCGTCCGCAAGCGGTCACGCCATGGAGCTGTTGGCCAATCTATTCGCAGCCGGGCGGGCAACCGCGCCTATTCTACGGCGCGACTGTCGCCGGGGAGCGAAGCCGTGGCCTCGCCCCAGGTCCGGCGTCCTGCGGCGGCCAGTTCCGGCTGGCAGAGGTACCGGTCGGAACTGCCGGTCGCCTGGCCAGCCTGCACGCACAGTACAGGCCGGCCAGGCGAACACCACGCGCCTGCATCGCGCGCCGCCGCGACGTTTCTTGCGCTTACTGCACCGTGCTGCCGCTGGTGTTCTGACCGTTGCCAACCTGGATACGGCGCGGCGTGGCGGCCGGGCGCTTGGGAATGCGGATTTCCAGCACGCCGTTACGGCCTGCAGCCGTGATGCCATCGGCGTCGGCGCTGTCGGGCAGCGCGAAGCGGCGATGGAAGCTGCCGTAGCGGCGCTCGATGCGCGAGAAGCGTTCGGTTTCGGTGCTGGATTCGCTCTTGCGCTCCCCCCGGATCGACAGGATGCCCTTGTCCATCTGCACCTCGATCTGGCTCGGATCGATGCCCGGCAAATCGGCGTACAGCACGAAGTGATTCACCTCTTCCTTGATGTCAACGCGCGGCACCCACTGCGCGGTCACCACGGCCGATTCGTCGGTGTCGCCGTTCTGCTCGAAGAAGCGATCGAACACATGCTTGATCTCGTTCTGCAGCGCGTGGGTGGGAAATTGGGGATAACGAACGATGTTCATTGCGAGCCTCCAAAAAGGTTGATGACGGGACCGGCGACTGCAAGGTGCGCAGCTGCGCCGGCCATGTGCGTCAGATAGGCGTGGCCGGACGGATTTCAAGCGCGTTGACGCGCTTTTCCCCTGCCCCTTTCTAGAATCCGTTCAGCCACAGGAGCCTGCCGCATGACCATCCACGTTGGTGACCGCATTCCCGAAGTCGTGCTCAAGCGCCTGCGCGACGGCATCGAGGCCGTCGACACCCATAGCCTGTTCGCAGGCCGCAAGGTGCTGCTGTTCGCGGTGCCGGGGGCCTTTACCCCCACCTGCTCGGCCAAGCACCTGCCGGGCTATGTGGAACACTTCGAGCAATTCCGCAAGCGCGGTATCGAAGTGCTGTGCACCGCGGTCAACGACCCATTCGTGATGCAGGCCTGGGGACGCAGCCAGTTGATTCCCGACGGCCTGCACCTGTTACCCGACGGCAACGCCGAACTGGCGCGCGCCCTGGGCCTTGAAATCGACGCCAGCGGGTCGGGCATGGGCCTGCGCTCGCGCCGCTACGCGCTGTATGCAGACGACGCGGTGGTCAAGGCGTTGTTTGTTGAAGAACCCGGCGAATTCAAAGTCTCTGCAGCCGATTACGTGCTGCAGCACCTGCCGGATTGAATACCCCTTTCTCCCATCCACCCAGAAGGAAGACGGCCAGCCATGTCTGATCAGCCAGCCACCAACACTCCCGCCGGTATCACCGACACTGCCACCTTGCGCGCCCGCGCGCGCCAGAGCATCGAAGACGGCGCCATCACCGAGAGCTACCACGCCGATCGCGAGAAGGTGATCGAGTTGCTCAATACCGCGCTTGCCACCGAATACGTGTGCACGTTGCGCTACTACCGCCACTACTTCATGGCCAAGGGCATGCTTGCCGACGCAGTGAAGGGCGAGTTCCTGGAGCACGCGCAACAGGAACAAGAACACGCGCACAAGCTGGCCGAGCGCATCGTGCAGCTGGGCGGCGAACCGGATCTCAATCCGGACACCCTGACCAAGCGCTCGCATGCCGAATACAAGGAAGGCACCGACCTGCGCGACATGGTCAAGGAAAATCTCATCGCCGAACGCATCGCCATCGATAGCTACCGGGAGATGATCGATTTCATCGGCGACCAGGACACCACCACCAAGCGCATTCTCGAAAGCATCCTGGCCCAGGAAGAAGAGCATGCCGATGAATTCGCCGACATGCTGGAAGGCTGGATCGGCGAGTGAGTTGAGTTTTGCGATGTAGCGATGCGTTGCGATGAAAGATCGCAGCGAGTTGACATCGGAATCGACTCGATGATGAAACAGACAGGGCAGCGCCTTGAGCGCCCTGTCTGTTTTTTTTGCCGCTAGGTTGCGCGTATACGATTGCGCCCCGTAGGAGCAACGACCCTACGAGGTGGCCAGATCCCGACGCGCCGCCGCCCTCGCCCACGCATATGTCGGAGCGCACCCGGGCGCGATGGAGCATCCCCGGTAACGCCTCCTCGCGCCCAGTGCGCTCCTACAGGGGTTGTCGCAAGCAGCAGGTGTCTGCCGCTGAGCACGGGGCGGTAGCACTTCGTTGGCGACCCGATCAACGCAACACCCGAAAGCGCACCTGCGTCCATGCGCCATCGCTGGCCAGTGCGGTGAGCGTGTGCAACCCAACCTCTTCGAAATCGCGCTGAAATCCTTGTCTTCCGTTGGTCTGTGCAATCCAGCGGCCATCCAGCAGCCAATCGATGCGCGCCTCGCTGCCCAACGCACGTAACTGCAACCGCACCGGGCGTGCGGCGTCGTTGGCCCGCGCAAGCGTGGCGCGGTCGCTCAACCCATCGATGCGTAGCATCCCGCCACCGGTCATGCGCCCGTCCGGCGCACAATCTTCAGCCAAGGGCGGAAGTTGCGCGGCGGCGCGTTCGGATGTATTGAGCCAGGGCGAGACCAACGCCGGCCAGCGCGCGACCGCGCGCGGCACACGCTCATGCGGTTGGCTGCATTCCTGCGACAACCGCTGACCGCTGCGCGCATCGACCTCCAAGCGCACTTGCCCGCTTTGCCAAAGACGCGCATCGCGTTCGGCAAAGGTGGGGGGCACAGCACCGTCGAGTGCATACGCATCGGCACGACGTGCGCACAGAGCCGGTGGCGTTTGATCGGCAGCGCCGCCCAGCGGCCAGCAGATGTTGATTGCCTGCACGGTGGCGGGCATCGGCAACGGGGCGCTGTCGCCGGCGCTGCGCGGCAAGGCATCGATGACTTCGAACATCAACGGCAATGCGGTGACCGCACCGTATTGGCCCGGCAACGGCGTGCCATCCGGCCGTCCTACCCAGACGCCGACGGTATAACGCCGCGTCCCGCCAATGGCCCATGCATCGCGGTAGCCATAACTTGTGCCGGTCTTCCACGCCACGCCGGGGCGTGCAGTGGTGTCGAAGGTACCGCTGCCGTATCCGGGGCGCGGATTACTTTGCAAAATTTCGCGCACGATCCAGGCCGCACCCGGCGACATCAAGCGGCGATCGATGCGCGCATCGTCTGGCGTGTAGCGCACACGTCCGGCAATACCGCCGCGATTGAGCGCGGCGAACGCGCCCACCAACTCCTGCAACTGTGCGCCGGTGCCGCCCAGTATCAACGCCAGCGATGGCGTGCTGCCGGAAGGAAAATGCAGCGCGATCCCGGCATTGGACAACCGCGCAGCGAAGCGTGCCGGGCCGATGCGCTCGAGCAGATCCACCGCCGGCACGTTCAACGACAGCCGCAACGCCGTGGCCGCGCTCACCGGACCATTGAACGCCGCATCGAAGTTGCCGGGCCGGTAGTCGCCGAAACTCTGCGGCGCATCCACCAACAGGCTCTCGGAATGGATCAGGCCATCGTCCAGCGCCATGCCATACAGGAACGGCTTGAGCGTGGAGCCGGGCGAGCGCCATGCCTGCACCATGTCGACATGACCCAGGCGCTTGCGGTCGCCGAAACTGGCCGAGCCCACGTAGGCGCGGGCCTCCATCGTGGCGTTGTCCACCACCAACAATGCCGCGGAGGTGCGCTCGGGCAACTGCGAAAAATACGTGGCCACGCGCTCTTCCAGCGTGCGCTGCAATTCCACATCCAGCGTGGTGACGATACGCGCCGCACGCGGCTGCGCACCGTGCAGGCGCTGTGCCAGCAAGGCCGCATGCAACGGTGGCTTGAGCGAGCGTGTGACCACCGGTTCGATGCGCGCATCGTCCACCTGCGCGCGCGACCACACGCCCAGCTCGACCATGCGGTCGAGCACCTTGTCGCGTGCGCGCTGCGCCGCTTCCGGGTGCCGGTCCGGGCGCAGGCGGCTGGGCGATTGCGGCAATACCGCCAGCAACGCGGCCTCGGCGTGCGACAAGGCCTTGGCCGGCTTGCCCAGATACGCCCAGCTGGCCGCCTCCACCCCTTCGATGGTACCGCCGTAGGGCGCGCGCTCGAGATACAGCATGAGAATCTCGTGCTTGCTCAGGTGCGCTTCCAGCTGCAATGCGCGCAACAACTGCTTGGCCTTGCCCCACGGCGTACGCGTATGCGGGTCCAGGATGCGCGCCACCTGCATGGTCAGCGTGGAGCCGCCGGACACGATGTGGCCCTGCCCGATCCACTGCCCACCGGCACGCAGCAGACCCCAGGGATTGACGCCGGGGTGACGCCAGAACCAGCGATCTTCGTAGTTCAGCAGTGCCTGCAAATACAACGGCGACACGCTCTGCAGCGTGGCGGGGTAGCGCCATACGCCATTGCGGTCGGCGAATGCACGTAAGGGCGTGCCGTCGCGCGCAACCACCAAGGCGGAGGTGTCGCGGGACTTGGGCAACGGCAACGGGAAGGCCAGATCGAGCAGCAGCATGACGCTCAGCAAGGCAGCCGCACCCAAGCGCAGCCACCGCAGCCAGCGGCGTCCGTTGCGGGCCTGATGGTTCGGCGTTTGCGGGCGCGACTGCGTCCGATCCATCCCTGTTGGTGCCTGCGGCTGTTCATCCATCGCGCAAAGCATGCAGGGCAAAACGCGTTTCGGCTACCGCTGCGCGATTCCAGGCCAGCGTATCTGCAGCGCGATCAGCCGCACGACCAACTGCACGGCCAGCCGGACAAGCGACTGGCCCAAGGACAGGCGCAGACCCTGGGCGACATGCGGACATCCTTGCGCGGCAACCGTTTGATCCCGCCTGTGGTCGCCGCATGCAGGTGCCTGCGATGATCAGGGCACTCACACCGAAGGTGCGGACGGCACCCTTCGGCAGCAGCACGCATCATCGGCAGGTGGTCGCGATACCCCGCCAATGCACTCGTTTAGACGTGACATCTCGTCCGTCGAGTAGTTTGGTGCGCGGCGCGCCGTGCTAGACCTCGTTGCCACCGCTTGGGACGGCGGCCTGGTCGCTTCCGCTCAGCGCTTTTCCAACGTGGCGCGATAGCGCAGCAAGGCTTCCGGCGCATCGGTCTGGATGATCGACACACCGTCGCGGTGCATCCGGCCCCAGACCTTGTCGGGATCGCGCTCGGCGTCCGCATCGCCGCCATAGCCGGCAATGAAGCCTTCCCACAACGAATTGACCATCAGCCGCACGTTATGCGCCTTGCTTACCGCTGCCAGTGCCGGCAATTGCGCGGCGGTCATCTTGGGCAACTCGAATGCCATCGGCCGTGCATTGCGTGTCTGTGCCGTTGCAATGGCAGCAAGATCGGCCTTGCCATGCGCGTTGATCAGGATCGGGAAGAAGTACACCGTATCGAACGGCGGCATCGCCGCCAGTGGCGCGGTGAACATGCCGGCTTCGGCCTTGACGATCACCTGATGCTGCATGCCGGCGCGTGCGACCGCGTCGATCACCTGCACGTAGATCGCGTCCTTGACATCCAGGTTGAGCAGGATGTGCCCCTTGGCCCTGGCCAGCATCTGATCGAGCGTGACCACGCGCTGGTCGGTCAACGGTGCCTGTGCGCCACCTTCGTCGCTGCGCAGGCGCAGCTTCTGCAGATCGGCCAGGGTCAACTCGGACAGCTTGCCGGTGCCATCGGTGGTGCGGTCCACGGTGGCGTCATGCAGCATCACCAGGCTGCTATCGGCGGCACGCCGCACATCGGTTTCCATCACATCGGCGCCGATGGCGATGCAGCGCTCCAACGCCGCCAGCGAATTTTCCGGCGCGGTCTCGGTGAAGCCATGCTGTGGCGCGGCGGCATGACACCCGCGGTGCGCAACCACCACGAGGCCGCCCTGCGGATTGGTCAGGCGTGCCTGGATCGCGGCCACGCCTGTCGGTGCGGCGCTCGCCGCGGTGGCCACGACCGCGCACAGCACGGCGGCGAGGACGGCAATAGGGCGTGATGTCATCGAACGACTCCAAGCAGATGTTTGCAATACGGTAGCGCGGCAGACGGGCGTTGCCGCGCTTCGCACGCGCTGGTGAAATCAAGCGGGTAAACGGCAGGCATCGATTTCAGGCTGGCAGGCATTGCCCACCTGTCGCCCGGGTGGCGCTCACAGCGTCGGCGTGAACCGCAAACCCACCCAATAGGTGGTGGGCACCGAATAACTGTCCTTGAGCAGATTCTGCACGGGACCGGTCACGCTGGTGATGCGGCTGTGGGTGATATTGCTGACCTGGCCGATCACGCTCAACTGCTTGCTCACCGCATAGGTGGCGGTGAAATCCAGTTGCGAACGCGGCGACCAATACAGGTCCTGCCAATCGATGTTGCTGACGATGGAACGCAGCGCCTTGCCTTGCCGGTTGTAGGCCGCACGCAGTTCCAGCCCGCCGGCGTTGTAGAACAGCGTTGCGTTGGCGGTGTAATCGGGCTGACCCACCAGATTGTCGAGCTTGCGCTCACGCTGGGTCAGGCTGCTGCCGCTGCCGACGCTGTAAGGCACATCCAGGCTGCCATCCAGCAATGCGAGGTTTGCGCTGAAACCGACGCCACTCAACCACGGCGCGATCGGCCCCAATGTGTTGACGATGCCGTTGAACTCCACACCGCGGATACGCGCCTTGGCGGCATTGGCCGGTGTGCTGATCAACGCATTCGCATACGTGGTGCCGTCGAAGGTGAAGCTATCGGTGCGCGAGAGCGTGAAGATCTCGTCCTGGATATGTTTGTCGAAGACGGCAGCGGACGCGAACGCATCGAAATCCCCGGGAAGGCGCCATTCCAGCGATAGATCCAGGTTGTTGGACACACGCGGCTTGATGTCTGGGTTGCCGATGGTGACGGTGACGCCCTGCGCGTTCGGGTTGCCGGCGTCTGTCGTATTGACGAAGCCGATGGAGGTACGCGCCGCATAGGCATCGTACGGCGGGCGGCCCAACGTGCGGCTTGCACCGGCGCGCAGATCCAGCGCATCGGTCAGGTGATAGGTCATCACCGCCGACGGCAGTAGGTAGTCGTAGTCCGCACTGGTCGGGTTATCGACGTACACGTAGTGACTGGTTGCCGCATCCAGCTGCCGTTGGCGGCCCACCGTGTCGAGCTTGGTGCTGTCGAAATGCACACCGGCCTGCACATTCAAACGATCGCTGCGATAGCTGATCAAGCCATAGCTACCGAAGGTCTTTTCGGTATGCGTGAAATTATCCTGATTGCTGAAGGCCTGCTGGTCGGTGCTGTTGAACGCGCTCAACGGCGCGGCCGCCAGCACGCGATTGGCCTTGTTCGGATCGATGCTCAGCAGGTTCAAACCGGCATAGCGCATCGGCGCCCTGCCGGTGCCCACCACGTCGGCCAGGCCGAACGCCGGCGCCGTCGTATTGGGCTGATACTCGACGCGATAGATCTCGTAGGACGGCTTGTCGGTGGTATACGACACGCCTGCCGCAAGACCGATGCCTTGATCGCTTTCGCCTTGGTTGGAACCGTAATCGAGCCGACCGGTCAGGATGCGATCGGACGCGGTGCGCTGATAGTCCGGGCGCCAGTACGACAGGCTGTAATTGTCGAGATTGTCATATGCCTGCGGCGACACGCCGAACCGTTGATCGAAGCCGGAGGTGTCGTAATTGAACGCATAGTTGGGCGTGGCATTGACGGTTACGCCACTGCCGGTCTGGCCCACCGGCACCGGTGCCGGGCGCGTGATGCCGGTGGCGTACTTGATCATGCGAATCGGCTCGTCGTAGGTCGCGTCCGACCACGCTCCGCGTGCGGAAAACTGTTGGCGATCGGTGGGCCGCCAGATGGTTCCCAGCTGCGCAACCTTGGTACGCGTGGTGACGACCTGGTTTGAATAGCCCACCTCGATGTCGCCACCGGGATAACTGCCGGACGTTGCGGTTTGATTGAAGACACGGCCACGGTTGCGCGGATCGATGATGACCTCGTTGCGCTCCATGTCGTCCTTGAAATAGTAGTAGCCGGCCATCGCGTAGGCTTCGAGCGCCGCGCTGGGCCGCATCTCGAACTTGCCGGTGAGGCCATAACGGTCGCGCTGATCCTGCACGTACCAATATTTATCCTGCTGCGGCACCGCCCAGCCATTGCCGAGACTGTCGCCGGTCTGCAAGACACCGCTGTTGTCGTAGAACCCGTAGTGCACCGTGTCGGTGGTCATATGGGTTTCGGTGTAGCTGCTCAGCGTTTGATAGTTGGCAGACACGGTGACACCGTATTGCTGCTCGCTACCGAAGGTGCGGCTGCCGGTGGCGTTGAGGCGATAGCCAGGATCGTCCTGATCGCGCGGCTTGCCCACATCGTTGGCGTGGCCTAGCGCCGCCTCGGCGCTGAAGAACGGCTTGCCGCCGTTTTCGAAGGCGCTGCGGGTTTTCAGGTTGATCGCACCGCCGGTGGCGTTGGGATCCAGGTCGGGGGTGAAGGTCTTGACCACCTGCAATTCGCTGACCATCGAGGCCGGCAACAGGTCCAGGCGCACGCCGCGCGTGATCGAACCGAGCGTGCCGTTCGGTGTGCCGGGCGAGGCGATGGTGAGCCCGTCGATGGTGACGTTGTTGTACGAGGGCCCCAGGCCACGCAATACCGGCGTGGCTGCTTCATCGCGCGGATGCTCGTTATCGGTGGCAGGCAGGACGGACAAGCCAGGCACGCGCCGCAATGCCTCGACGATGGTGCTGTCGGGCAAGGCACGCACGTCGGTGGCGCTGATCACATCGGTGATATTGGTCGCCGCGCGCTTGCTTTCCACCGCAGCCGCGTTGGCGCGACGCACGCCGGTGACCTGCATGGCATCGAGTGTCTTTACGCCGCTTTCAGGCGCGTCTGCGGCGGGCGCCCCGCGGCCGGCTGCATCGTTGCGCGAGGTTGTGGAGGCGGTGTTCGCGGGATGCTCTGCCACCGACGCCGTCTCTGTGGGACGCTGACTCTCATTGGATGACGCCGTGTCCGGGCGTATTGGTGACGCAAGACCCAAGGCGTCGGATGACACGTCGACGGTTTGCGCCTGCACTGCAGGCGAGCATGCGGCAATGGCCACGGCGAGAACGGACAGGTGCAAACGGTACGGATCGAAGCGCTGCATGGAATCCCGTGAGTTGCGCAGCACTAACGCTGCGCCGATGAGAAAGCACGCCACCGTAGAGCGTAAAAATGACCTTCGCGTGTCGTCCGCGTCGCAGCGAAAAGACAACGCGCAGCGATGTCGCGGTATGCGAAGCAAGCACTCAGCGGCTACCGGGAAACGTCGCAAGCGCCCTGCAAAAGCCCCTCTCCCTGCGGGAGACGGGTTGGGGTGAGGGTACGGGCGAAACCACTCATGCCATGCCAACTACACGAGGCTTCGCTCGTACCCTCATCCGCCCCTAGCGGGGCACCTTCTCCCGACGGGAGAAGGGCGAACGCGTCACCTTACGGCTGCACCA
Organism: Xanthomonas citri pv. citri; assembly: GCF_000961215.1. Taxonomy (NCBI): domain Bacteria; kingdom Pseudomonadati; phylum Pseudomonadota; class Gammaproteobacteria; order Lysobacterales; family Lysobacteraceae; genus Xanthomonas; species Xanthomonas citri. Next base: position 1,302,788 of record NZ_CP008998.1, on the reverse strand, counting down.
CCGTCATCGTGGCTGGCGTGCTGCGCCCCACACCACGCAGCTCCGGCCGGTACATGTCTTCCACCAGCGATGGCGGAACCGTGTAGGTACCCGGCGTGACGGCACGCACCAGGTAATACACCTGCGCCTTGCCGCCAGATGACAGCGCAAGCGCGGCCACATAGCGATCGTCGCGGAACTCTTCGTGCTTGACGTCGGCGGCGCTGGACCGCTCGCTGATGCCGATGCCGTCCACCACCACGTCGGACCATTGCTTGGCATCGCCGAGATTGAAATTCTCGATTTCCAGGCCGGCCGGCAACAGGTCGGTGAGCAAGGCGTCGGGCATGCTGCTATTGGCAGTGATGCTGACGCGCACGATCAACGCTTCGCCTTCCTTGAGTGGGCGCGGGGTCCACGGCTTGCCGTCGGTGGTGTACCAGCTGCGCTCCACGCTGAGATTGCGCGTATCCGGTTCCGGTGCGCTGCGCGGAATGCCGGCCACTTCCAGACTGGCGTACATCGGCGCCTCGCCTTGTGGTGCGAACTGCACACCGCGCGCCAGGGCGGCGCTGTCGAAGCTACGCCCAAACACACGTGCAGGTGCGATCTGCTGCACCTGGTCGCCCACCGTCAAGGTACCGGACACCTGCTTGCCCTGCCCGACCATCAAGGCCTTGCCCAACCGCGCAAGCGCCACTTGCTCCTGCGTGCTCAGCCATAGCCAGCCGGTCGCGCGACGCGCATCCAGGGCGCGGCCCAGGGCCACCGCGCGGGTGTCGTACTCGGGCTTGGACAACCCGCGTTCGTGCAGCAACACCATCATCAAGGCATCGTCCCGGATCGCGCTGCCGTAATCGCCGAAGTAGGGCGGACGCTCGCTGCTGTCCTTGGCAAACCCGGCCTTGATCGCCGCTTCGCCACGCTTGGTATCGCCCTGCAGCGATAAGGCGATGCCCAGATGGACCAACGACAGGCCCGTCAGCGCTTTGTCGCGCTGGTTGTCGTACAGCGCGCGCAGCGTGCCCAGCGGCGCGCGGTTGACGCGTGCCAGCACGTACCCGGACCAAGCCTGATTGGCGAACTTCAAGTTGTCGCGACGGTCCTGCCCGTAAAACTCGTTGCCACCGGACAACAGATCTTCGCTCAGGCGATTGAGCGCCTTTTGCAACACGTTGTCGGGCACCGCAAAACCGGCGTCCTTGGCGTCGAGCAGGAATTCGGCAATGTATGGGCTCAGGCCCGGATTGACGTAGCCATCGTCGCCCCACATCGAAAAATGCCCGCTGGCGATCTGCATCGACGCCAAACGCCCGAACGCGCCTTCCATGCGCTCGCGGCGCTTGGCCGGCTCCAGCCCCTTGGTGCCGAGCGCCCTGGCGGTGGCATCGTCGAGCAGCAGCGCTGCATAGCCCTTGCTGGTGGTCTGCTCGGCGCAGCCATACGGATACTCCAATGCACCCTGCAATGCGCTGGCGAACGGAATCGGCGGCAACGCGCTGACCACCATGCGTGCGGTCACCGAGCCGGCCATCAGGCCATCGGCAAATCCGCTGTCCAGGGTGATCGGCGCCAGCGGATCGAGCACGCGGGTCTGCGCACGCAACACCTGCGGCCAGCCGGCGCGCACCGGCAACTCGTAGCTGCGGTCGGCCTTGAACCCGTTGCCGTCAACGCGCACGCGCACCTTGGCCACGCCATAGCCTTCGGTGGCGCTCAGCGGGAAGCTCAGCGTCTGCTTGGCGTCCACGCCGAGCTTGACGCTGCGCGACGCTTCGCCGAGGGCGAGCGGGCCAATGCCCTCCACACGCACGTTGAACTCGCCCGGCTTGCCGGTGAAATTCTGCACGTCCAGCGTCACCGTACTGCGGTCGCCTGGGGCCATCACGCGCGGCATGCTGGCTTCGGCCAGGATCGGCGCACGCACGATGGTTTCCATGTCGCGATTGCCATAACGCGTGTCCGAGTACACCAGCGCCGACACCCGCAAGGTGCCGTTGAAATCCGGCACCGGCAGTTGCACGCGCGCGTTGCCTCGGGCGTCGAGTTTCACCGAGCCGGAAAACAGGTCAACCGTCTGCACGCGCGCGGTCGGGCGCTTGGCCTGCGGCAGGGCTTCCAGCGCCATGTCGCCGCCGAACTTGAGCTTGCCGCTGGCGCCTTCGAAACTCTCGATCACCCGCCCATAGATGTCGTACGCATCGGTCCCCAGACGACGCTGCGCGAAGAACTGCGCGTTGGCATCGGGCACCGGGAAACGGGTGATGTTGAGGATGCCCACGTCCACTGCCGAAATGGTCACGTGCGCGGCCTTGCCTGCCAACTCGGGCACGCTCACCGTCACCGGCAGGGGCTGCTCGGGGCGCATCTGCTTGGGTGCGGACACGCCCACCGCCACCCGCCGCGCCTTGCGGTCCATGGGCACATAAGCCACACCCACCGCACGTGCCGGGGTGATCTTGCTGGGCGCACTGCCGCCGCGGAAGACCAGTGCGGTGACATACACATCGTGGCGCTCCCACGCCTCGGTCACCGGAATCTCGAAGCTGCTGCCCGGCTTGACGTCGATGTCCTGCACGTACAGCAGCTTGTCGCTTTCCACCAGCAGCACGCCCTTGCCGGCATGCGGCGGGGTCAGCGTGACGGTGAGCGTATCGCCGGCGCGGTAGCCGGTCTTGTCCAGCGCCAGCTTGACCTTGTCCGGGCGCGCATCCAGGCCACGGTTTTCATCGTTCCAGCTCCAGCCGGCGCGGAACGGGTAACGCGTGGTCAGCCCGCTCGCCGGGTCGAAGACGTCCAGGCGGTATTCGCCCCATTCCACCGGGAAATCGATCTTGGCATTGACGCTGCCCACATCGAGCGTGCGCGTGTCCTTGTTTTCGAAGCGCCGGGTGAAGTCGTAATCCCAGTGATTGTCGGTGTAGTTCCAGTGGTAGTCGCGCAGCTCTCGCACCAACGTGACCTTCAGGCCCTTTGCCGGCTGCGGCTTGCCATCGGCATCCACGCGGGTGACTTCGAAGCGCGCCGTCCCATTGGCATCGGCGCCGTCTCCGTCGTCGAACAACGGCCGCACGCCGACCAGGGCCTTGGCCGGCCACAGCACGCGCTTGAGGGTGCGGGTGACCGTGCGCCCGCCGGTTTCGTACACGCTGCCGGAGACGACCGCGGCAATCGTGCTGACCGGCTTGGCCTCGTCCGGCAATGCGATGTCTTCGCGCAGGATGCCGTCGCCACCGAACTCGGTGTCGATCACGTCCTTGGCTTCGCGCGGCAGCTCCAGCGTGGGGTCGCCGAAGAACCAGCCGGGCAGCGTTTCAAGCGGATGCTGCTCGACGCTGACTGCCAGCTTGGCGGTGAAACGGTTGCCAGCGGCCGGTGCGCCGTACAGATACGCGGCATTGACCACCAGCTTGAACGGCTGGCCGGCGCTCAAGATCTTTTGCGTGCTGTCCAGGTCCAGCTTCATGCGCTCGGGCAGGAACTCTTCCACGCGCACGGTCATGCCCTGCACGGCGTCCTTGCTGGCCGGATCGGTGCGGAATTCCACCTGCCAGCGGCCGGTCGGCGCATCGGCCGGAATCTGCTGGGCGAATTCGAAATAGCCCTGCTCGCCCGGCAGCAGTTTGGTCTCGCGGAAGGTCTTGCCGTCCGGCTGCTTCAGGCGCAGGAACACCGGTTGCGGCTTGGTCGGTTTGCCGTCGTTGTCGCGCAGGATCGCCGACACCCGCATGGTTTCGCCGGGGCGATACAGATCGCGACCGGCCCAGGCGAACACATCGAACCACGCGCCCTGGCGCCCGGCCACGGCGAACTCGCTCAGATCCAATGCCGGCTGGTTGAACGGCAGCAGCGAAATGTCGGTCTTGCTGCGTGCGGTCAGCACATGGCCGGCGTCGAGCGTGTAGTTGAGCAGCGCATTGCCGTTGCCGTCGGTCGCACCTTTCAGGAACAACTCGCCCTTGGCGTCGAGGATGCGCAGCTCCACGTTCTTGATCGGCTCGCCGCTCTGCAACGAGGCGGTGTGGACGAACAACTTGTCCTTGTAGGCGCGCGTATGCAGGCCGATGTCGCTGACGGTAAAGAACGCGGTGTCGAATTCGTTTTCGAAACTGCCGGCGCGCTTCATCACCGCGAAATACAGACCCGGTTCCTGCAGCTCCTTGATGTCCTGCGTCGGCAGGTAGGTCAGCACGCGTTCGTTCTGCTTGCCGCCAAGAATGAAGCGATTGACGTACACCGGGTCGGCCAGTTGGGACAACGGCTGGTTGCCGCTGTACTCGCTCTCCAGATCCCAGCTGCCGCGGCGCCCGCCACGCTGGAACTGCTGGAAGAATGCCGGCAGCGATTTTTCGCGCACGCGCAGGAACTCGACATCCACCTCCGGCACGTTCACCGACACCACCGGCAGGCCACGGCTCTCGCGCGCCGGCAGCACGCTGCCCTGCGAAGCGAACCCGGCCACCGGCTTGAGTTCGCCGGTGTAGACCTTCTGCTTGAGCGGCTTGCCCAGGCGGCTGCCGTCGGCGGCCAGCAGGTTGGCGTCGACCAGTACGGTGTAGTCCTTGGCCGCTTCGACGTACGGGTAGCGCAGCGTCTTGCCGTCCTCGGACAGCGCCCAGCTGCTGTCGCCCGTGCCGACCTTCTCTTCGAAGCGCACCAGCGCATCGAAATCCTGCGTACCGACCAGCGGCCGCGAGAATTCCAGTGCCAGCGACAGGCCGTCGCTGGTCTGGTCGGGATAGGCACGCGCCAGCGCGAAACCGGTGATGGCCTGCTTGTCGGCCTTGATCGCCTCGCCGCTTGCCGCGGGCAGCTGACCGCTTTCGTTGCGCTTGCACGCCACCGCGCCGATTGCCACGACCAGCAACACCGCCCACAGCAACATCCGCCGTGTGCCCGACCGCATCATCCGTGATCCCTGGCTGTCCATTCGTGCTACTCGCAATGTGAGAACGCAAGTATAGCGACGCCGCGCATCTGGCTGATGGCGCCAAAGCGACGACCTGGCTGCTTGCCGATGGGCGGCAAGCGTGCGCTGCTGGCGAGCGTTGCGATGGCAAACTGGCGGTGAGCGCATGATTGGTAACCGCGCTTGGAGCGACTGCCGAACCACGTCATGCCGCCTAGTGCAGACAGCTGGGCTGAGACTTGGCTGCAGGGCCCTTGCGCGCCCGCCATCGCAGGACACGCTGCAAGTACGTCCATGTAAGCTTCGTGGCGGCATCCAGGCCGCCCAGGGTCCCGCGACGGTGAGCGGGCAAGGACCAATGACGATTGGCCGGTGTCTCTGAGGGCAGTGCTCAAAGCGCTTTTTTGATCGCCCCTCGCTCGTTCTGTCGTCGCGTCCATCGAATGCCAAGCAATCGATCCGCGACAGCACGCTAGCCGAGTCGAAATGACCCGCTTTCAGTGGGTCGCCAGCTGACTGTCTGGCACGGTGACCTCGCCGATTGCGGGACAGTTGGCGGCATGGATGCCGCCATCGGGCCTCCAAGGCTGGATTCACGGCGTGTCCCGCAAGCGGTGAGGGCATCGCGCTGTCGACCAACCAGGCTTTTGACTAGCTCACAAAGAGCTGCAAAAAAAGCACTCGCCGCGGGGCACAGGCATTGACGACATTTGTTCCCCGCTATCAGGGCAACTCCAGCAACGCACGCATGTACAGTTCGATCAGCGCCGGCTTATCCACGCGCAGACAGGCCTGCACATTGGGCGCACCAGCGCCTTCGCGGGTATAGCCTTGCGCATCCACGTCCAGATGCAGCGGCGTGGTCGGGCACAGCGCCGGGCGTAGCAGCCAGGCCACCGGCACTACATCGAACAATGTGGGCGTGGCACTGGCCCAGGGCTGGTCGGTGTTGCGCCACTGGTAGTACAGCTGCGTCAGCGCATCGGTCAGTCCGTCACCGTGCGCGAACAAGGCCACGCGCTCGGGCTCTTCCAGCGTGATCTGCGTGGCATCCAGCGGCAACAACACGATCGGCACACCAGATGAGAACACGCGCTGCGCTGCCGGCACGTCGGCCAGGATGTTGTACTCCGGCACCGGCGTACTGGCCGGACGATACGCAGACTTGCCATAGCCCACCCGCACAGATCCGCCCATCGCCACCACACGCTTGAGCTTGGCAAAGCCGGCCGGGTCGCGTTGTTGCGCCAGCGCCGCATCGGTCATCGGCCCCAGCACCAGCAAGGTGACCTCGCCCGGATGCTGGCGCGCCTGCTGCAGGATCATCGCAGCCGCATCAGGCAGTGCCGCCGGTACCTGTCCCTTGGCCGCCCAGCCTGCCTGGCTAAACGCAATGCTGCTGGTGGTACGCGCGCCCACCGCCAGCGGGATCTCGCTGCGCCCGGCCTGCTGCAACAACCGCTGCAGCAACTGCACGCGCAACGTGGTGTCGCCCCATGCCGATGCGATGCCCAGCACCTGCAACTGCGGACGACGCAGCAGCAATCCCAACGCGAACGCATCGTCGATATCGTCGCCGATGTCGGTGGAGACCACCACTTTCTCGGTCTGCACCGATGCCGGCATGGATGGCACGGCCGCGGCGGACTGCTGCGCCCACGCGGCAGTGGACACGCACCACATCGCTACCAATCCCCACGCGCGCTGCCAGGTCCGCCGCATCTGTCCACTCCTGCTGCCATAAAAAAACCGCCGGCATGATCGCCGGCGGTTCGATAGTGCTACACCAAAGCGCCGATCAGAAGTTGGCGCGGAACTGCGCACCCACGATGCGCGGGTCGTTGATGAAGCCGGTGAGGTTGTTGAAGTCGATCGCACCGGTCACGCGGATCTGGTTGGTGCAGTTGCGGCAGAACACCGACAACTCGTACGCACCCGCGCCCCAGTTGTAGCCGATCTTGGCGCCACCTTCGACCAGCGGCTGGCCGGTGAATTCCTTGGAGTCGTACAGGAAGAAGTTCACCTCGCTGCGGTACGACCAGTCGGTGTAGAAGAACAGCTCGCCGTCGTTGCCCATCGGAATGCCGTAACGCAGGGTGGCGTTGGCCATCCACTTCGCCGCCTGCGGCAAATCGTTGCCGTCGATCACTGCGCGGCCGGCCGCATTGATCGGGTCGGTGACGGTGCAGGTGCGGCAGATGCCCACCGACAGGTTCGGGTCGTCGATGCGGGTCCAGTTGTAGGCGCCGCCTGCGGTAACGCGCAGGTTCTGGGTCAGCAAGGCTTCGAAATCGAACTCCGCACCGCGGGCCTTGGTCTTGTCGGCGTTGAGCAGACGTACGTCGTTGGACGCACCACCCACCGCCGTGAGCTGCTGGTTCTTCACCCGGAAATCGTAGATATCGAAGCTCAGGCGCGCGCGGTTGTCGAACAGGTCCGACTTGATGCCGAGCTCGAACGAATCCACCGTCTCCGGCTCGGCCACGGTCAGCGGCGCGGTGCCCGACGGCACGCCGAAGCTGGCGCCGCGGAAACCGCGTGCGGCACGTGCATACACATTGACGTCGTCGTTGATGGAGAAGGTTGCCGCCAGATCGCCGGTGACCTTGGAGTTGTCGGTCTGCCCGCTGGACGGTTCGACCAGGGTGACGCGGTCCAGCGCCAGCACGTCGAATGTCTTCTTGTCGTAGGTGTAGCGGATACCGGCGCGCAGGTTCAAGCGGTCGGTGGCCGCGTAGTTCAACGAGCCGAACGCCGCCCAGGAGGTATTGCGCTGGCGGGTCAGTTGGTAGCTGGCCAGATCGCCGCCGCTGAGGGTGTTGTAGGTGTAATTTTCGCCTTCCACATCGTCATGGAAGTAGTACAGGCCGGCCTGCCAGTTGAGCGGGCCGTCGTACTGCGATTCGGCGCGCACTTCCTGGCTGTACTGATCCAGGCTCTTGATGCCGCCGGCGGTTTCCACCGGGAACGGAATCACGCCCGGGCCCGACGGCGGTGCGAACACCGCACCGAAGCCACCGTCGATATCGCCACGGCTGTAGTACTTGCCGATGCCTTCGTATGCGGTGATCGAGTGCAGCGCGATGTCGCCCAGATCCCAGCTCAGGTTGGCGCTGCCGCCGTAGGTCTGCAGTTCCTGGCGGTTGGCGCCGTCGATGAAGGACTTATCCGCATCGAAGCCATCCACCAGCTGATTGGTACCGGGCTGGATGATGTTGGCGCGGAACAGGCGCGCGGTGCCGTCCAGATGGCGCGCATGCGCATTGAACAACGCGCTGAAGTCGTCGCTGGCCTGGTACAGCAGCTGCAGGCGCACGGCCGAATCGGTATAGCCTTCCAGATCGCGGCCGTCGCGGTTTTCCACCCAGTCGTCGCGGCGCTGGCCCAGCGTGGACAGACGCGCCGCCCAATGGTCGCCCATCGCGATGCTCAGGCCGCTTTCCAGGGTCATGGTGCCGTAGGTGCCGTAGGACAGGCTGGCGTAGCCGTCATTGGCGCCGATGGTCGGCTTGACCGAATTGAACTTGACCACGCCTGCCGGCGTGTTGCGGCCGAACAGCGTGCCTTGCGGGCCGCGCAGCACTTCCAGGCCTTCCAGATCGAAGATCGGGAAGCCCTTCAGGAACGCGTTTTCCTGCACTACGTCGTCATAGATCAACGATACCGGCTGCGAGGCGTAGGTGTTGAAGTCGGTATTGCCGTAGCCGCGGATGTACACGCGCGGGAACACACGGCCGTTGGACGATTCGATGTTCAGGCTGGGCGCCTTGCCGGCGAGCACGCGGATGTCCGAACCGCTGGTGGAGATGGCATCCAGGAATTCCGGACGCAACACCGATGCCGATACCGGCACGTCCTTGGAGTCTTCCGAACGCCGCTCGACCGTGACCTTGACCGCATCCAGACGTACGACGCCGTCGTCGCTGGGCGTCTGCTGGGCAACAGCATGGAGCGGAAGAAGGGAAACGACGGCAACGGCAAGCGCGCTGATCTTGAGCGACCGGCTGGCGGACATGGGAAGAACTCCGGATTCTGGTGGCGGGGCGGCCCGGCCTGCGTGCCGCGGCGCAACAGAATTAACACGATTTACACAAATATGGCAGAGCGCGTGCGAAAAAGTTTCCGGAATTCGAAAACGTGTTCTAATTAATGCAACGCAGTCTTGCGATTTATACGACGGCAAGTGGGAAGCTCCGTTAGCGGCGCTGGCCATATCCCCCTTTACAGGCTTATCCAACCTCGGCAACAGGCGCCGGCACCCTGACCCAACCCTCCATCAACACCCGCGCACTGCGACTCATCAGCGCCTTGGTCACCTGCCACTGGCCCTCGACCAGCTGCGCCTGCGCGCCGACCCGCAAGGTGCCGGACGGATGCCCGAATCGCACCGCCGAGCGCGCCGCACCGCCGGCAGCCAGATTGACCAGCGTGCCCGGCACGGCCGCAGCGGTGCCGATCGCAACTGCTGCAGTGCCCATCATCGCGTGATGCAATTTGCCCATCGACATCGCACGCACCAGCAGATCGATTTCTGCCGCGTGCACCGGCTTGCGGCTGGACGCGGTGTAGTCGGCCGGCGGTGCCACGAAGGCGACCTTGGGCGTGTGTTGCCGCGTCGCGGCGTCTTCCACCTTCGCAATCAAACCCATCCGCACCGCACCGTGCGCGCGCAATGTCTCGAACATGGTCAAGGCGCGCGGGTCGCCATTGATGGCGTCCTGCAGCTCGGTCCCGGTGTAACCCAGGTCGCGCGCGTTGACGAAGATGGTGGGAATGCCCGCATTGATCAGCGTGGCATCGAGCGTGCCCAGCCCGGGAATCTCCAGTTGATCGATGACGTTGCCGGTGGGAAACATCGCCCCGCCGTCGCCTTCGGCATCGTCGGCCGGGTCGAGAAATTCCAGCTGCACTTCCGCCGCCGGAAAGGTCACCCCATCCAGTTCAAAGTCGCCGGTCTCCTGCACCAGCCCACCGGTCATCGGCACATGCGCCACGATGGTCTTGCCGATATTGGCCTGCCAGATCCGCACCGTGGCCACACCATCGCGTGGCACGCGTGCGGGATCGATCAAGCCGCTGGCGATGGCGAATGGCCCCACCGCCGCCGACAGATTGCCGCAGTTACCGCTCCAATCCACGAACGCGCTATCGATGGACACCTGCCCGAACAGGTAGTCCACATCATGCCCATCGCGCGTGCTGGCCGACACGATCACGCTCTTGCTGGTGCTCGATGTGGCCCCGCCCATGCCATCGATCTGCTTGGCATACGGATCCGGGCTGCCGATCACCCGCAACAACAACGCATCGCGTGCAGCCCCCGGCTGCTGCGCGGCGGTCGGCAGATCCTGCAGACGGAAAAACACGCCTTTGCTGGTGCCCCCGCGCATGTAGGTGGCGGGGATGCGGAGTTGGGGAAGATGCGGCATGGAACCTCGGTTAGCTCACTGGATGGAGTCGCAGCAAAGGGGATATCGATTGCAGCAGTGCAAGCGCTCAGCACCACGCGTGCGTTATGCAGTTCATTGTGCTTCGCTCATCCATGCGGGGAGGTCGCGCTGCATCTGCAGCACACGCCAGATCACAATGCTGGCATCACGCTCAACGTAGAAAAGTAGGTAGGGAAATCCGTCGAGCGGCCACACGCGCACATCCTGCAGCTTCACATCACCGCATAGCGACTTGCACCAGCGCTAGGATGCTGCACGAGCATGTCGACCGCCGATACCAGTGCGTCGACAAACGCCAGTTCGACCTCCAGCCCCGCCTGTTCGCCGTACCACGCGGCTGCGGCCTCGACATCGCGCAGCGCCAACGGACGCCAGTGCGCAGGCTTCACTGCTCGCCGGCACGCGCGTTGGCACGCGCTTGCATCGCGTTGAAGAAGCCAGCCTCGGCCGCCACTGCCGGTCCGGAGTTCGCTCCACCAAGCAACACACCACGCAGCTGTTCGATATCGCGTTGCTTGCGAATCAACTCACGTAAGTACTCGCTGCTGGAACCGTAAGCATGCTCCGCCACCTGCTGATCGACGAACTGCTTGAGCTCGTCAGGCAAAGAAATGTTCATGGTGGCCATACCGCCTCCGGATGGCAAAGATTGCCAAAGTGTGCGCGCCCCGTTCGGCAGGTGCAAGCCGACTGGGGCGTTTCAATCAGCGCTCTCAGGCAGCCGAGGCTTCCAGAAAATCCTGCGCAAACCGCTGCAACACGCCACCGGCTTCGTAAATCGACACTTCCTCTGCAGTATCCAGTCGGCAGGTCACCGGCACCTGCAGCTGCTCGCCATCACGCCGATGGATCGACAACGTCAGCGTGGCGCCCGGCGTGCGCTCACCCACCACGTCGAAAGTTTCGCTGCCATCGATGCCCAAGGTCCTGCGGTCGGTGCCCGGCTTGAACTCCAGCGGCAGCACGCCCATGCCGATCAAGTTGGTACGGTGAATCCGCTCGAAGCCTTCGGCGACAATCACTTCCACACCGGCAAGCCGCACACCCTTGGCTGCCCAGTCGCGCGACGAGCCCTGCCCGTAATCGGCGCCGGCAATGATGATCAACGGCTGCTTGCGCGTCATATAGGTTTCGATCGCCTCCCACATGCGTAGCACCTGGCCCTCCGGCTCCAGCCGGGCCAGCGAGCCGGCTTTGATCTGCCCATCGACCACCGCCATTTCGTTGATCAACTTGGGGTTGGCAAACGTCGCACGCTGGGCGGTGAGGTGGTCGCCGCGATGGGTGGCGTAGGAATTGAAGTCCTCCTCCGGCACGCCCATTTGCGCCAGATATTGCCCGGCGGCACTGCCGGCCATGATCGCGTTCGACGGCGACAGGTGATCGGTGGTGATGTTGTCGCCCAGCACGGCCAACGGGCGCATGCCGAGCAGCGTGCGCGCGCCGGCCAAGGCGCCTTCCCAGTACGGCGGGCGCCGAATATACGTGCTGGCCGGGCGCCACTCGTACAACGGGTTCACGCTGATCCCCTGCCCCGCGCTGCGCTTGAACATCGGGTCGTACACGCTGCGGAAGTGTTCCGGCTTGACGCTGCGCGCCACCACTGCGTCGATCTCGGCATCGCTCGGCCACAGATCCTTGAGCGTGACCGGCACGCCGTCGGCGTCGATGCCCAACACATCCTTCTCGATATCGAAGCGCACGGTGCCGGCAATGGCATAGGCAATCACCAGCGGCGGCGAAGCAAGAAACGCCTGCTTGGCATACGGATGGATGCGCCCATCGAAATTCCGGTTGCCCGACAGCACCGCCGTGGCATACAGATCGCGATCGATGACTTCCTGCTGGATCGCAGGATCCAGCGCCCCGCTCATGCCATTGCAGGTGGTGCAGGCAAACGCCACGATGCCGAAGCCCAATTGTTCCAGCTCGCTCAGTAACCCGGCTTCTTCCAGGTACAGTTGCACTGCCTTGGATCCCGGAGCCAGCGAGCTTTTCACCCACGGCTTGCGGGTCAAGCCACGCGCATTGGCATTGCGCGCCAGCAAACCGGCAGCAATCACGTTGCGCGGGTTCGAGGTATTGGTGCACGAGGTGATCGCTGCGATGATTACTGCGCCATCGGGCATCTTCCCCGGCACCTGCTCCCACGCACCGGCAATGCCACGATCCGCCAGTGCGGTGGTGGCCACGCGTTTGTGCGGATTGGACGGCCCGGCCATGTTGCGCACCACGCTCGCCAGATCGAACTGCAGCACGCGCTCGTACTGCGCGGTGGCCAGATCGTCTGCCCATAGGCCGGTATGCCGCGCATAGGTCTCCACCAATGCGACCTGCGCATCGTCGCGACCAGTGAGCCGCAGGTAGTCGATGGTCTGCTGGTCGATAGAGAACATCGCCGCCGTCGCACCGAATTCCGGCGTCATGTTGGAAATGGTCGCGCGGTCGCCGATGGTCAGCGCCCGCGCACCATCCCCGTAAAACTCGAGATACGCCCCAACCACGCGTTGCGCGCGCAGGAATTCGGTCAATGCCAGCACGATGTCGGTGGCGGTGATGCCAGGCGCCGGCCGGCCGGTCAATTCCACGCCGATGATGTCCGGCAGGCGCATCCACGAGGCGCGGCCCAGCATCACGTTCTCCGCTTCCAACCCGCCGACGCCCACCGCGATCACGCCCAGCGCATCCACATGCGGCGTGTGGCTGTCGGTGCCCACACAGGTATCCGGGAACGCCACGCCATCGAGCGTGTAGATCACTGGCGACATCTTCTCCAGATTGATCTGATGCATGATCCCGTTGCCTGGCGGAATCACTTCCATGTTCTCGAACGCACGCTTGGTCCATTCGATGAAGTGGAAGCGATCGGCGTTGCGGCGATCTTCCACGCTGCGATTCTTGGCGAACGCCTGCTTGTCGAAGCCGGCGTATTCCACTGCCAGCGAGTGATCCACGATCAACTGCACCGGCACCACCGGATTGACTTGTGCCGGGTCGCCGCCCTGCTCGGCAATGGCATCGCGCAAGCCGGCAAGATCGACCAATGCGGTCTGGCCCAGGATGTCGTGACACACCACACGTGCCGGAAACCACGGGAAATCCAGCTCGCGCTTGCGCTCGATCAACTGCCGCAGGTACGCCTCCAGCAGTTGCGGCTCTGCACGCCGCACCAGGTTCTCGGCATGCACGCGTGCGGTGTACGGCAAGGTCGCATACGCACCGGGCTGCAGCGCATCGACGGCAGCGCGTGCATCGAAGTAATCCAACGAGGTGCCCGGCAAGGGCTTGCGGTACTGGCTATTCATGGCTGGCGATATCACAAGGCGGCCGAGGAGTTTGCATTCACTTTGTCCTTCTCCCGCAAGCGGGAGAAGGTGCCCGAAGGGCGGATGAGGGAACGGGGAAACCAGGGAATAAGGCAATGAGGGCCGGCATCGCCCTCATAGCGACTCAAGAACGCTGATCCAGCGGCACGAACACCTGATCTTCCGGCCCGGTGTAATTGGCCGAGGGGCGAATGATCTTGCCGTCCACGCGCTGCTCGATGATGTGCGCGCTCCAGCCGGCTGTGCGCGCCAGCACGAACAAGGGGGTGAACATCGCTGTCGGCACGCCCATCATGTGGTAGCTCACCGCACTGAACCAATCCAGGTTCGGGAACATCTTCTTGATGTCCCACATCACGCTCTCCAAACGCTCGGCGATGTCGTACATCTTGCGGCTGCCCTGTTCATCGGACAGCTCGCGCGCCACCACCTTGATCACCTTGTTGCGCGGATCCGATACCGTGTACACAGGGTGCCCAAAGCCAATCACCACTTCCTTGCGTTCCACGCGCGCCTTGATATCGGCTTCTGCTTCGTCCGGGGTGTCGTAGCGCTTCTGCACTTCGAACGCCACTTCGTTGGCGCCGCCATGCTTGGGCCCACGCAGCGCACCGATGCCACCGGCGATGGCGCTGTACATATCGCTGCCGGTCCCGGCAATCACGCGGCTCGCAAAGGTGGACGCATTGAATTCGTGCTCGGCATACAGGATCAGGCTGGTATGCATCGCACGCACCCACGAATCCTTGGGCGCGAAACCATGCAGCAGGTGCAGGAAATGCCCGCCGATGGAATCGTCCTCGGTCTCTACCTCGATGCGCTTGCCGTTGTGGCTGTAGTGATACCAGTACAGCAGCATCGAACCGAGCGAGGCCATCAGCTTGTCGGCGATGTCGCGCGCACCAGGGTGGTTATGGTCGTCTTTTTCCGGCTGCAGGCAGCCCAGCACCGACACGCCGGTGCGCATCACGTCCATCGGATGCGCCGACGGAGGCAACTGTTCCAGCGCGGTTTTGACCGCAGCCGGAACGCCGCGCAGCGAGCGCAGCTTAGCCTTGTAACCGCGCAGCTCGCCGCGGTTGGGCAGCTTGCCGTGCACCAGCAGATACGCAATCTCTTCGAACTCGCTGGTGGTGGCCAGATCGAGAATGTCGTAACCGCGGTAATGCAGATCGTTGCCGCTGCGCCCCACCGTGCACAGGGCCGTGTTACCGGCAGCAGTGCCGGACAAGGCGACGGACTTTTTCGGCTTGAAACCAGGAGTGGCAGTGTCGTTCATGCGATGAGCTCCCAAACTGTGTGGTGTCGCGGTATGGCGTGCGAGGTGGCAATGAAGATGATCAGCAACGCGTCATCATGCGCCTTCGCGCGCAAACAACGCGTCCAGCCGCTGCTCGTACTCGTGATAGCCGATGCGTTCGTACAGCTCTTCGCGCGTCTGCATGCTGTCCAGCACGCCCTGCTGATGACCGTCGCGCCGAATCGCCGTATAAACCGCCTCAGCCGCCTTGTTGGCGGCGCGAAATGCCGACAGCGGAAACAGCTGGATCGCCACGCCGGCTTGCGCCAGCTGGTCGCGCGTAAACAGCGGGGTCTTGCCGAACTCGGTGATGTTGGCCAGCACCGGCACGCGCACTGCATCGACAAAACGCTTGTAGGTATCCAGGTCGTAGGCGGCTTCGGCGAAGATGCCGTCCGCACCCGCTTCCACGCAGGCGATGGCGCGTTCGATCGCCGCCTCCACGCCTTCCATCTGGATTGCGTCGGTACGCGCAATCAGGAAGAACGCCGCATCGGTCTTGGCATCGGCTGCGGCCTTGACCCGATCCGCCATCTCGCCCTGGCTCACGATTTCCTTGCCCGGCCGGTGACCGCAGCGCTTGGCACCAACCTGGTCTTCGATATGGCAACCGCCCGCGCCCGCCTTGATCAGCGACTTGATGGTGCGCTCGATGTTGAATGCGCTCGGGCCAAAACCGGTGTCCACATCCACCAACAGCGGCAGCTCGCACACGTCGGTGATACGGCGCACGTCGATCAGCACGTCTTCCAGCGTGTTGATGCCCAGATCCGGCAACCCCAGCGACCCGGCCGCCACGCCGCCGCCTGACAGATAAATCGCCTGATAGCCTGCGCGCTGCGCCAGCAGCGCATGGTTGGCATTGATCGCGCCGATTACCTGCAGCGGCGATTCGGCAGCCAGTGCGGCGCGAAACCGCGTGCCGGCAGAGGGAGCGGACGAGAACGTCATGGCGGTTCCTTGGATGGGATGACCGTGCAGCCGCAAACACCATGCCAAGCGTAACTCGTTGATTTTCATACCACCCAGGGCATCGATTGTTGCAAAATTGCAACGAATGATTCACGCTGAAACACTCTTGAAACGCGACAACGTCATGCGCAGCCCTACTCTTCCGGAAACCGCGGACGCTTCCTTGCCCATCATCTGGACCGTCAGCGTCTCGCGCCTGACCGGCCTGCTGGCCGATGTCATCCCCGAGTTCGACCAGCGCGCACGCATCGAGCAGATCAACCTCGGCTTTGCCGAAGCGGTCGAGGTCATCGGCCAGCGGCTGCGACGCGAGCGCTGCGACGCGCTGGTGGCGGGCGGATCCAATGCAGCGTACCTGCGCAGCCGGCTCGCGCTGCCCTTGGCGCCCATCCAGGCCACCGGGTTCGATCTGATGGAAGCGCTGGCGCGGGCGCGCCGCATTGCGCCGCGCATCGGCGTGGTCACCCATGCCACCGATGTGCCGTCGTTTCACGCCTTCCAGCACAGCTTCGACCTGGAGATCGAACACCGCCGTTTCGTCACCGCCGAAGACGCACGCGATTGCATCGCCGATCTGCGCGCCAGCGGCATCCAGGTCATTGTCGGCACCGGCATGGCGATCGACTTCGCCGAGCAGGCCGGGCTGCCTGGCGTGCTGCTGTATTCGGCCGATTCGGTGCGTCATGCGCTGGAACAGGCCATCACGCTGGGCACTGCTCCAGGCACGGATCGCGTTGCCGGCCGTACCGCCACGCGCCGCGCACGACGGGCCGACGCCCTGCTGGGCGACGACAGCGCAATGCTGCACGTGCGCGAGTTGGTGCAGCTGTACGCACCGCATGCCGGCACCGTGTTGATCAGCGGCGAAACCGGCACCGGCAAAGAACTGGTCGCGCGTCAACTGCATGCCGGCAGTCGCCGCCGCGGCCGTTTCGTGGCGATCAATTGTGGCGCCATCAGCGAATCGTTGCTGGAGGCGGAACTGTTCGGCTACAGCGACGGCGCCTTCACCGGAGCCCGCCGCGGCGGCCACACCGGCCTGATCGAAACCGCGCAGGACGGCACGCTATTCCTCGACGAAATCGGCGAGTTACCGATGCCGCTGCAAACGCGGCTATTGCGCGTATTGGAAGAGCGCGAAGTGCTGCGTGTCGGCGCAACCATACCCGTTGCGATCGACGTGCGCGTGGTCGCCGCCAGCCTGCAGGAACTGCAGCAGTTGGTCGAACAAGGCCGCTTCCGCCGCGACCTGTTCTATCGCCTTGCCGCGCTGCGCATTGCACTACCGCCGTTGCGAGACCGCCACCACGACATCGCCCTATTGCTTGCGCATTATTTCCAGCAACTCGGCAGCATTCCATCGCCGCTATCGCCAGCTGCATTGCAACGCCTCCAGCAACACACCTGGCCCGGCAACGTGCGCGAACTGCGCAACCTGGTCGAACGCCTGTGCATTCACTGGAAAGCCCAAGCGCACGACAGCCTGAGCCTGGAGCAACTCGAACGCTGGGCGCCGGAATTATTCGATACGCCTGCCGACAACCGCGGCGCACCACGTGAGCATGCCGATTTAGCGACCTCTCGCCTGCAGCTCACTGCCAGTGCAGTCCGCGTCGCGCTCGACCGCGCCAACGGCAACCGCGCCCTTGCCGCGCAAGCGCTCGGCGTCTCGCGCACCACGCTGTGGCGCTGGATGCAGGCGCAGGCGGCGGCGCGTGCATAGGGCAAGCGCGAACTTACACGACTGGTCAGGCGACCCATGCATGCATGACTTCCACACTCAGGCGGTAAGTGAAGGCATGGTATGGCGCACTCAGCGCATGGATGCGCAGCCCACGCTCATCGCCGTATGCGCCGCAATCCAAACGACATGAGGCAGCTATCTGGTGAATCGATCACCTCGCCTACCGCAGCGCCGCACGCCCATCGCATGCCGTTGACCAAGCGTCTCGCCGTCACTTCACCCGCGTGTATTCGGTATCGCCCGTGCTCAGCTTGCCGGTCGCCTCATCGATCGCGTAGTTGACCGTGCCGACCCCGTTGGACACCTGCAGCACCCCCTTGGTCAGCAGCGCCGGATGATTGCGCGTCTTGACGCCATTGCCGAACAGTTCCGGCTGGGTGTCGCGAATGATGAAACTTTCGCCATTGTGCTCGATGCTCAGCACGTGCTTTTCCGACTTCACATCGACCCACTTGCCCACGTACTGCTCGCCCACATCGCGGGCACAGCCAGCCAGCAACGCCATCGCAACCAGAGCACTTCCAAGCGGCGCCTTCATCGCTACACCTTCTTCAACGCGGGGCATCGAAGGATGGCAAGTCCTTGCTGAGCCCGCAACAAGCAGACACAAGCGATTGACCAAGCCATCGGCGGCTTGAATGCACCTGTCGCCCACCAGCAATGACGAGCACCGGATCGTCTAGACAGCCGACGATGGCATCGTGCTGATCGCCCAACTGCGTTGTCACGACGGATGGCGTCGGCAATTGCGGTCAGCCAGGTTCGTCCATTGCAACGCCATGCATTCAACATGGTTGATCGCGTCTGCGGCCTACCACCTGATGAGGTGGCCGATAGAGAAGGCTTTGCAGGATGGCGGAAGACAACAAAAAACCGGCGCATGGCCGGCTGTCTTCTTCGCGTCGAAACCCATGGAATGCCTGGATTTCAATGGTGGGCGGTACAGGGTTCGAACCTGTGACCCTTGCCGTGTGAAGGCAATGCTCTACCGCTGAGCTAACCGCCCGGTGACGCGAGCCGCACATTATAGGGCAGCGGCGGCGGTCGTCAACAATTGTTTACTTGCCCTCTTGCACGCCAGCGAGATGGCACCTCCATCGCACCGGTCTGCCGCGATGACCTAGCGGCTCCACCGCAAGCCTCGCTGCCGTCTTGCCGCGCCTCTGCCGCTTACATCGTATGCGTCGGCTTGTCCGAGGTGGTCAATCCGGCCAGCAGCGTCTCGATCTTGTTGCGCACCGCCTCGCCTTCCGGGCCGTCGGGGAACTGCACGCCGATGCCGGCGGCGCGGTTGCCCTGTGCGCCGGCAGGCGTGGTCCAGATGACCTTGCCGGCGACCGGAAGACGCTCGCTGGAGTCCGGCAGGGTCAGCAGCAGGAAGACTTCATCGCCCAACATGTAGCGCTTGGGCGTGGGCACGAAGATGCCGCCGCCTTTCACGAACGGCATGTAGGCGCTGTAGAGCGCTGGCTTGTCTTTCAACGCCAGCGACAAAATGCCTTGGCGTGCATTCATTGCACTCATCGAGTTCCCCTAGAACGTGGCTGGCGCTCTCCCTCGCGCCAGGACAGCAACAATTCCGTCACCGCCAGGTCGGCGCGGACGGTGGTGCGCAGCAGATCGCGGGTGCGGTTGGCAGCGTCGAACCAGGTCGCAAGCTTGTGCAACCGCGATGGATCGGTCAAGCCGGCCGATGCCTGTGCCAATGCCAGATCGGCGGCATGGCGCAGGCGCTGGTCGGCCTGGCCATCGTTGGTCCAACGCTGCGCGACATCGACTGCGCCGGCGCGTCCATTGGCGATCTGCTCCAGATCCTGCGCAACCGCACGCCGGACGGCCAGGCCATCTTCGCGCAACCACTGCGCGGCCAGACCGGGGTGGCCGCGCGCGGCGTCCAGCGCTTCCTGTGCGGCGCGCTCGCTCACACCTTCCGAGAGCAACCAGGCCAGCGCCTCGTGCGCAGGCGGCAACTTGAATTCCAGGCGCTGGCAGCGGCTGCGGATGGTCGCCGGTAGACGCGCTGGCTGCGCGCTGATCAACCACAGGTAGCGCCCCGGCGACGGCTCTTCCAGGGTCTTGAGCAAGGCATTGCAGGCCGAGCGATTGATCGCATCGGCCGGGTCGACGATCACGACCTGGGCAATGCCGTACTGCGGGGTCAGCGCGAGCTTCTGCGAAATCTCGCGCACCTGCTCGATGACGATCTCGTTACGCAGCTTGTCGCCGGTGCGATTGGGAATGAACGAGACCAGTTGCAGGTCCGGATGGGTACCGGCGGCAATCAGCTGGCGCGTGCGCTGCGCCAGTGCCGGGTCTGGCGAGCTGGCCAGGACGTGCTCGGCCAGGGCCAGGGCGACGGCACGCTTGCCCAGACCTTCCGGGCCGCAGATCAGCAACCCATGTCCAAGGCGCCCCGCATCCAGTGCAGCCACGGTCTGGTCGAAGGCGCGCTGCTGCCAGGGCGAAAATGCGGCGGTCATGGCATAGGCTCCGTCTGCGGCGTGCTCGGCAGCCGGCGGCGCTGCAGATAGCGCGCCACCGCTGCGTTATGTTCGGCCAACGTGGCCGAGAACGCGTGCGCCCCGGTGCCATCGCCCACCGCCACGAAATACAGCGCCTCGCCGGGCGCCGGCCGCACCGCCGCCAGCAGCGCCTCGCGGCCCGGCATGGCGATCGGCGTCGGCGTCAGGCCGGTACGGGTGTAGGTGTTGTACGGCGTATCGGTGGTCAGGTCGCGGCGACGGATATTGCCGTCGTAGCTGCTGCCGATGCCGTAGATCACGGTGGGGTCGGTCTGCAGCTTCATGCCCAGCTGCAAGCGGCGCAGGAACACCCCGGCGATGAGCGGGCGCTCGGAGGCCAGGGCCGTTTCTTTTTCGATGATCGAGGCCAGGATCAATGCCTGCTCCGGCGAGGCGAGTGGCAGGTTCGGGGCGCGCTGCTCCCAGGCCTGCGCCAATGCCTTGTCCATGGCCGCATGCGCGCGCTTGAGTACATCGATATCGCTGTCGCCACGCTGGTACACATAGGTTTCCGGCAGGAAGCGCCCTTCCGGATGCTGCCTGGCAACTCCCAGCCGGGCCATCAGTGCCGCATCGTCCAGCGCATCGATGGAATGTTGCAGCGGCGTGGCGGTCGCCAGTGCGGCGCGCAGCTGACGAAAATTCCAGCCTTCCACGATCGTGAAGCGGTACTGGATCACCCGCCCCTGGCGCATGCGCGTCAGCAGTTCGCGCGGCGACAGCGCTGGCGACAGCGCGTACTCGCCCACCTTGAGCTTGCCGGCCGCATCGACCTGGCGCGCCAGCAGCTGCCATTCCAGCTCGGTGCCCTGCGCCAGGCCGGCAGCGCGCAGCTTGCGCAATGTAGCCTTGAGCGAATCGCCGGGCGCAATCACCACGCTGGGCGCGCTCGCAGGCACGGGGGTATCGGCGAAGTGCAGGTAATGCCGCCACGCCACCACGGCGGCAATCGCCAGCAGCGCTACGAGCAGCACTACCGTACCCAGCACGGCCAGACATCCGCGTTTGCCAGTCACCGCCACACCCACCTCGTCATTGCCCCTGCGCCGCGCAGGATACCGCGCGCCGGTGATGTCCCGTTGAAGCGCTCATGTCTGCTCGATCGCACGCAACACGCCACGCGCCTTGGCGCGGGTTTCATCCAGCTCGCGCTGCGGATCCGAATCCACCACGATCCCGGCACCGGTGCGGAAATGCACATGGTGACCGGCCACCTCGGCGGTGCGGATCAGGATATTCAGATCCATGTCGCCATCACGATTGAGCCAGCCGAATGCACCGGTATAGGCCCCGCGCGCAGTTTGTTCGAGCTCGGCGATGACCTGCATGCAGCGCACCTTCGGGCAACCGGTAATGGTGCCACCGGGAAACACCGCGGCAATCACCTCACCGGGCGTTACCCCGGCGCGCAGACGCCCGCGCACGTTGCTGACGATGTGATGCACATGCGCATAGCTCTCCACGCACATCAACTCGTCCACCTCCACGGTGCCCGGCGCGCAGATGCGGCCCAGGTCGTTGCGCTCCAGATCGATCAGCATCACGTGCTCGGCGCGCTCCTTCGGATGCCCGACCAGCTCCCGGATACGTGCGGCATCGTCGTCCCCGGCAAACCGCGCGCGGGTGCCGGCGATCGGGCGCGTCTGCACCACATCGCCCTGTACCGAGACCAGCCGCTCTGGCGAGGAACTGGCCACTGCACGCCCGGCGGCAACGAACAGGCCGGCAAACGGCGCCGGATTGGCCGCACGCAGGCGCGCATGCAACGCGGCCGGATCGACCACCGCAGCGAATGCCGCGTGCCAGGCGCGCGAGATATTGGCCTGGAAGACATCGCCGGCACGCAGGTAATCGAGCACGCGCTCCACTGCCCCGGTAAAACGCTCGGGGGCCTCTTCGTCCACCGCAAGCGGCCCGGCCCAGGCAGGCAGCGGCGGCAGTGCAGCGCAGGCAGCAAGGTCGTCGCCGATCTGCTGCAACAACTCCTCGCGGCCCGGCTCTGCCAGCGCCACACAGCGCCCGTGCAGGCGATCGCGCAGCACCGCTGCCGGCGCGCGCAAGGCCAGCGCGGTGGGCACGCCGTCGCGGCGCGTGGGCAGTTGCAGAATCGGCTCGACCTGCGCGGCAAGTTCGTAATCCAGCAGCACTGCCCAACCGCCGCGAAACGGCCATGGGCTTGCCGCGTCGTGCGGCACGCGCTCGGCCTGCCAGGCGGCATCCAGCGCCGCCAGAAAGCCGCCCTCCAGCAACCGCCCAGCGCCATCGCGCGTACATCCGTCCGGATCCAGCCGCAGGCATGGCCCCTCTGCCAGCAGCAGCACATCCCAGCGACCATGCTCGGTGCCGGAAGCGCTGGACTCCAGCAGGGCCGGATAGCGTTGCGGTGACAGCCGATGCAGCGCCAGCAGGTCGATGTCCGCGTGCAGTGATCGGGTAAGCGTCATCGGTCCGGCATGGCGTGAGATACGGACGCACCGCTGCCGTACGCAGCACGCGCGAGGAGTGGATCAACGGTTGATCGCAGGATTGAACATCAACCCGCAAGCCGGCAGTGCATGCGACAGCCAGGCAGGTCGCGCGCCGATGACGCCACGCGACCGATATGCGGGGTCAAACGCGCTTGAACACCAGCGTGCCGTTGGTGCCGCCAAAGCCGAAGCCGTTGGACATCACCGCATCCACCTGCACCTGGCGCGCCACGTTCGGCACGTAATCCAGGTCGCAGCCTTCGCTTGGCTCTTCCAGGTTGATGGTCGGCGGGATGATGCCGGTGTGCAGCGCCATCACCGAGAAGATCGCTTCCACACCGCCGGCCGCGCCGAGCAGATGCCCCGTCATCGACTTGGTCGAGCTCACCATGGTCTTGTAGGCGTGATCGCCCAGCGCGCGCTTCATCGCCATCGTTTCGGCCAGATCGCCCAGCGGCGTGGAGGTGCCGTGCGCGTTGAGGTAGCCGATCTGCTCGGGGTTGAGCTTGGCGTCGCGCATCGCTGCCGCCATGCTGCGCGCCGCGCCCTCGCCGTCTTCGCTGGGGGCGGTCATGTGAAACGCATCGGAACTGGCGCCGAAGCCGACCAGCTCGGCATAGATGCGTGCGCCACGCGCCTTGGCGTGTTCGTACTCCTCCAGCACCAGCACGCCGGCGCCGTCGCCCAGCACGAAGCCATCGCGCTGCTTGTCCCACGGCCGCGACGCGCCGGCCGGGTCGTCGTTACGGGTGGACATCGCTTTCATCGCACAAAAGCCGCCCACCGAACTCGGCGACGAACCGCGCTCGGCACCGCCAGCCAGCATCACATCGGCATCGCCGTGCTGGATCATGCGCATCGCGGTGCCGATCGAATGGTTGGATGTGGCGCAGGCCGATACAGCCGAGAACGTCGGGCCTTTCAGGCCTTTGATCAGGCTCACCTGGCCGGGCAGCATGTTGATGATGGTGCTGGGCACATAGAACGGCGAAATCTTGCGCGCGCCGCCCTCATGGAATTTGATGGTCTGCTCTTCAATGCCGAGCAGCCCGCCGATGCCGGAGCCGAGAATGGCGCCCACGCGTTCGGCATTGCTTTCGTCGATTTCCAGTCCGGAATCGTCCAGCGCCATGAACGAGGCGCCGACACCGTAGTGGATGAACGAATCCATCTTCTTGACGTCCTTGGCGGACACAAAAAGCGTGGGGTCGAAATTCTTGATTTCACCGGCGATCTTGGTGGTGAACTGCGAGGCATCGATCTGCGTGATCGGGCCAATGCCTGAGCGGCCGTGGACGATTCCGTCCCAGCTGGTGGCCAGATCATTGCCCAGCGGCGACACCATGCCCATGCCGGTAACGACAACACGACGACTCATTGCAGATCTCCTCACCACGGAACGGACGGTGCTTGGGGTTTGCGGGTGACACTTGAAAAACACAGGGCCGCATCAGCGGCCCCATGGAATGTCTGATGCGGCAGCGGCTTGATGCACGCCGCCACGATCAGGAACAACGCATCAGCTCTTGACGTGAGCCTTGACGTAGTCGATCGCCTGCTGCACCGAGGTGATCTTCTCGGCCTCTTCGTCCGGGATCTCGCACTCGAACTCTTCTTCCAGCGCCATCACCAGCTCGACGGTGTCCAGCGAGTCGGCACCCAGATCATCGACGAACGATGCGCTGGTGGTGACTTCCTCTTCCTTGACGCCGAGTTGTTCGACGACGATTTTCTTGACGCGTTCTTCGATGGTGCTCATTGGGGATATCGCTCCAGCTGGAGTAGTGGTGGTTCGAGTTTTAGGATCCCCGCACACGGATGTGCGGTGCTCCTGTGAGGGACTCACAAAACGCCATCGGCGCTGCGATGGCCGCGTTGGATAGTGTAGTGGAAGCGACCGGGCCTTGCATTGCATCACAACTCCCGGCCGATCAGCCACTTAGCGCCTCCCGGCGCCGCGCGCTTACGGCATGTACATGCCACCGTTGACGTGCAGGGTCTCACCGGTGATGTAGCGGGCCGTCGGGCCGGCCAGAAACGCCACCGCATTGGCGATGTCTTCCGGCTCGCCCAGATGACCCAGCGCAATCTGCTGCAGCAAGGCGGTCCTGGCCTCGTCCGGCAGCGCCTTGGTCATGTCGGTATCGATGAAACCGGGCGCCACCACATTCACGGTCACTCCGCGCGAGCCGATTTCCTTGGCCAGCGATTTGGAGAACGCGATGATGCCGGCCTTGGCGGCGGCATAGTTGGTCTGCCCAGGATTACCGGTCACACCCACTACCGAGGCGATATTGATGATGCGGCCCTTGCGCGCCTTTATCATGCCGCGCATGACCGCCTTGGAGGTGCGGAACACGCTGGTCAGGTTGGTGTCGATGATCGCCTGCCAGTCGTCGTCCTTCATCCGCATCAACAGGTTGTCGCGGGTGATGCCGGCGTTGTTGACCAGGATCGAGATGGCGCCGAACTCCTTGCCGATGGCATCGATCACGCCATCGACTGCAGCCGCGTCGGTGACGTTCAGTTCACGACCGTGTCCGCCGTGGGCGGCCAGACGCTCGCCGATCGCCGCAGCGCCGGAAGCCGAGGTGGCGGTGCCGATGACCGTGGCGCCATGGGCGGCCAGGGTATCGGCAATGGCCGCACCGATGCCGCGGCTGGCGCCGGTGACGAGGGCGATTTCGCCCTGCAGGGGCTTGCTCATGATTGCTGTTCCTCGATGGGGGACGCCGCAACCGTGGCCGCGAACGTCGAGGGATGCCGGCACGACCGGCAGCGGCGTTGGATCAGTGCGCCCACGCGTCGAGCGCGCCGGCATAGTCGGCGGGCGTTGCCAGCGGCCGCGCATCCAGGCTCTTGTCGATGCGCTTGATCAGCCCGCTCAGCACCTTGCCCGGGCCGCATTCGGCAATGCGGGTGATGCCCTGGCTGGCGAGCGCCTGCACGCAGCCGGTCCATTGCACCGGCAGGTAGAGCTGTTCCACCAAGGCCTGGCGGATGGCGGTGCTGCCCTCATGCACGCGCGCGTCCACGTTCTGCACCACCGGAATCTGCGGGGCGTGCCAGGTCAGCCCGGCCATCGCCTCGCCGAGCTGATTGGCGGCTTCGCGCATCAGCGGGGTGTGCGAGGGCACGCTCACTGCCAGCTTGACCGCCTTGCGCACGCCGCGCTCGGCCAGCAGCCCCAGCGCGCGATCCACCGCCGCAGCGTGGCCGCCGATCACGATCTGACCGGGCGAATTGAAGTTGGCCGGCACCACCACGTCGCTGCCGGACGCCTGGTCACAGACCTCCTGCACCACGGCGTCTTCGGCGCCCAGCACCGCAGCCATCGCGCCGACGCCCGCCGGTGCCGCAGCCTGCATGAACTGGCCGCGCAACCGCACCAGATGCGCACCGTCGTGCAGCGACAAGGCGCCAGCCGCGACCAGCGCGGTGTATTCGCCCAGGCTGTGTCCCGCCAGCAGCACCGGGCGCTGCCCGCGCTGGGCAGTCCACAGACGCCACACCGCAACGCCCGCAGCCAACAAGGCGGGCTGGGTGTATTCGGTGCGATTGAGCATTTCTTCCGGGCCGCCCTGGGACAACGCCCACAAGTCGACGCCAGCGCCCTCGGAGGCTTCGGCGAACGTTTCGCGAATCTGCGGGTGCAGTTCGGACAGTTCGGCCAGCATGCCTAAGGACTGCGAGCCCTGGCCGGGAAACACGAAGGCGAGAGTGGATTCGGTCACGCGTTGCTGCCTACAAAAATCGAGCCGGGATCATACGTGCGAAATCGCCCCGGCGTCTGTACTGCCGCGTATGCAGAAGGCCACGCGACTGTGTCGCGACGTCGCAAAACCGCACACCGGGCTTGGTCGGGCCGGGCGCACAACGGCAGCAGTGACGCTGACGCGCCGCCGTTCGGGTTCGATAGTGAAAGCGCTGCCGGCCAAGGCGGCGCACCAGCGCCGGCAAGGCCGGCGAGGAAGCCGAAGGGTCGGGCGCAGCCGGTGCTGCCGCTTGCGCTTCGTCTAGCCTGGCAGCGGGAATGTCGCCGCTTGTCCATGCAGCACCCCATCCTCATCGACGAGTTGCCAGACCACACCTTCGGCGATCCGGAAGCGGGAACCATCTTTCGCGATCCGCACACCCGCGTAGTCCGTGACGACGCCATCGCGGGCGACCGCGTCGAGCAAACGCTGACGTTCCGCTCGTTCCGGCAATTCTGCCGATAGCCGCGAAGGCATGCCAACGAACTCGCCCCAGCTGTAGCCGAAAACGCGCTGTGCCGCCTGGTTCGCATAGACAAACCGCGGGTCTACAGCGGTATCGTGCGCAAGAAGGGCGAACGGCGCATCGTGATACAGCCAATCGGGCTCGATCTGTCGATCTGCAACCAGCGGGCGGCCTGCAAACCGCTGGTAACTGCCGGTGAGCAAGGCGACGAAGACAGGATCGTGGGCGGGGTGCATGCGCTGAATTTACTTGCCGGCCGGCTTGTCCGACGCGCTAGCCCGCAAACTGGTCGCATTGAGCGAATCACGCGACCTAAAAACGTGCGCTGCACTTGGCGGACTTCAAGCGCCCCCGAAAACGTACACCGGGCACCAGGAGGCAAGCCTGCCCCCACCGCAAGGGAAGACGAGTGTCCCCGCCATGCACGAATCCGCCTGAGTGGACGTGCGCGTCTACCTGGCGCAGGAAGCAGAACCGTCAGTAGCGCAGCAGCGCCGAGCCCCAGGTAAACCCGCCACCGAAGGCTTCCAGCAACAACAACTGGCCGCGCTGCACGCGACCGGAGCGCACCGCTTCGTCCAGCGCCAGCGGCACCGAGGCAGACGACGTGTTGCCATGGCGATCTACGGTGACGACCACCTGCTCCATCGGCAACTCCATCCGCTTGGCAGTGGCTTCGATGATGCGCAGGTTGGCCTGATGCGGAATCAGCCAATCCAGGTCGTGCTTGTCATAGCCACTGGCCGCCAGGGTCTCATCGACCACCGAGTCCAGCGCCTTGACCGCATACTTGAAGACGTCGTTGCCCTTCATCAGCAATGCACCGCCGCCATTCTTGCCTTCGCCGAATCCCACCGAGACCCCCACCGGGTCCCACAGCAGCTCTTTCTTGCTGCCATCGGCGTGCAAATGGGTGCTGAGGATGCCGGTCTCTTCGTCGGCCTTGAGGATCACCGCGCCGGCGCCATCGCCGAACAGCACGCAGGTGGTGCGATCGGTCCAGTCGACGATGCGGGTCAAGGTTTCTGCGCCAACCACCAGCACGGTCTTGGCGTCGCCACTGCGCACGAACTTGTCGGCCACGCTGAGCGCGTAGACAAAACCCGAGCATGCAGCGTTGACGTCCATCGCACCGCAACCGATGTTACCCAGTCGGGCCTGCAGCAAACAGGCGGTCGACGGAAAGATCAGGTCAGGGGTGGTGGTGCCGATGACGATCAGATCGATCTCATCGGCGGTCACACCGGCCGCTTCCATCGCCCTCAGCGAGGCGAAATACGCCAGATCGCTGGTGGTCTGGTCGTCGGCGACGATGTGACGTTCACGGATGCCAGTGCGCGAGAAGATCCATTCATCGCTGGTGTCGACAATCTTCGACATGTCGTCGTTGGTCAACACCTTTTCGGGCAAATAACTACCCGTGCCCGCGATTCTGGAATAGATCCGCTTGCTCATACTGTTCCCTATTGCAAGAGCCGCGGTGATCGGCGGCTCCTGAAGAAGCGAGAGTCACCCGGCCGCGCCGAACGCGGCGGGCGCCACGGATCAATCTTCTTGGACGGCCGACGACTTGGTCGCGATCACCTTCTTGCCGCGGTAGTAACCGTCAGCGGTGATGTGGTGGCGCAGATGGATCTCGCCGCTGGTCGGGTCGGTCGACAGCTGCTTGGCGGTCAGGGCATCGTGCGAACGACGCTGGCCGCGGCGGGACGGGGTGACACGGGATTTCTGCACAGCCATGGGATTGCTCCAACTTTAGTTCGATAACTTGTCTGTTGAGTCGAACAGCACGCTCTACGCCCGCGTCGACCTGTCTTACCGCCCTTAACAGCGGCGGTTACTGTTTCTTCAACGCTGCCAGCGCCGCGAACGGACTGGCCCTGTCTTGCTCTTCCTGGGTCGGAACCCATTCGGCGTCGATCGCTTCGCTACCCGGCGCCACCGGCACCACCGGTACTGAGAGCACCAGCTCGTCCTCGATCATGTCGACGGCCCGCAGCATGCCATCTTCCGGCACCAGCAACGCTTCGTACTCGGCCGGCAATGCAGCTTCGTCGGCCTCGTCACGGATCAAACCAAGACGCTGTCTGATTTGCACCGGATACAGGAAGCGTTGCAGGCTGCGCTGGCAGGCCAGCGGAAGCTCCACATCGATACTGAGTTCGACATAGGCGACCTTGAGCAGAGGGTCTTGATCGAATTGAAGCGAATAGACACATTCGCCGTCGGTATCGACAAGGCTTCCCTGCAAACGGGTCATCGCAGATAGCGGGATGCGGCCATCGAAGCGCCTGCGCGCTGCGACCATCCGCCAAGCATCCAGCATTTCGGGCACGTTCGCGGACATAAGCCGCAGAATGTTAAAGACCCGCGGCAGCCCTGTCAAATGACCCAATTCATGCGATTGCCGCGCGGCCCGCAGGACGGCAGACTCCCCTGCCCCCCTCGCAGCGGCCCCATGATGCCACGCCTGATCCTTGCTTCCACGTCTGTCTATCGGCGCGCGCTGCTCGGCCGCCTGCAGCTCGACTTCGACACCGTCCGGCCGGAGGTCGACGAGCAGGCACGGCCGGGCGAATCCCCGAGCGCACTGGCCAGCCGCCTGGCCGTGGAAAAAGCCGCCACGGTGGCAGCCCGCTTCCCTGACGCCTGGGTGATCGGCTCGGATCAGGTCGCCGACCTGGACGGCCAGGCGCTGGGCAAACCCGGCACGCACGAGCGGGCCCGGATGCAGCTGACTGCCATGTCTGGCCAGACCGTGCGCTTCCATACCGCCGTCAGCCTGGTCGGCCCGGAGCGCCAGCTGCACGCGCTGGACCTGACCGAGGTGCAACTTCGCGCGCTGACGGTCGTCGAGATCGAACGCTACCTGGACGCCGAACCAGCCCTGGATTGCGCCGGCAGCTTCAAATGCGAAGGCCTCGGCATCAGCCTGTTCGACGCGATCCGCTCGGAAGATCCCACCGCCCTGGTGGGCCTGCCGATGATCGCGCTGGCAAGATTGCTGCGGCAGGCGGGATTCCAGATTCCCTGAGGTAAGCCACGGATCAGCACTGCGTGTTTGGCGGACCAATTTGTAGGGCCGCACGTGGCCTGCTGGAACACGCGCGCGCTCGAATTCCAGCCTCAACTGCGTGTCCCCGCAAACGCGCGCAGGCTGCCGGCTCGCACCTAACTTTCGAAGCGACCAATAACACGTCGCGCGCGGTCGCCATGTGGGTGTCGGCGGCGAGCAGGAACAGCAGTGCACGCGTGGCGCATGCAGCACCGAGCGGCGGCCGCGTCCGCCTGGCGGTGAGCGCAGGCGCTTGTTGGCTGCTCTTAATTCGGTAGCGCCAGCTGACAGAACTGATACGGATAGACGGCCTGCCCCACCTGCGAGGACAGCGTGCGGCAACGCGCGGGATCCAACGTCAGCCCGTACGCTGCCAGACGCTGTTGCGCAGCCTCGCGCACGGCCTGATCTGCGGCTGCGATATCCAGCGCCTTGCCTTTGGGAATAGCCAGTACGCAGCGATCAGGCTGTGAGGTATCCAGTTCGGCACGTAGACCGCGTGCGACCAACCAGCGCAGCCGCGAGCAGCCCGGCTGACGCTCCCAGCCGAACTGCTGCGCCAGGCGATTCATGCGATCGATGCGCACTTGCTGCTTGTCACGCGCCGCCCCCAACATCGCGTAAAGCTGCGGTCGCTCGGCAATCAATGCACGCACGCGCTGTCGGTAGTGGTCGGTCTCGGAGATATTGGTGGCAACCCCGATGTAGCGCGCCTGCGACGGCAACAACGGCACGCGCCAGGATTGCGGTTCGTCGCCGACCAGCAACACACTGGACGCTGCGGGATTCCCGAGCACCGGCTGCTCCACCTGGAAGCTCTCGCGCGCCCAGGACTCATGCCCCCAGTCCTTCCAGCCGACCACCGCAACCAGCGCGCATGCGCCGATCAACCAGGCGGCCTTGCGATTTGCGCGCGCGGCAAATGCATGCCGGCACACGATCCACAGCACCAGCGGCGCCAGCAGCTCCAGTACCACCAGATAGCGGTGGATGCTGAAAATCGCCTGCCACAGCGCATACGCCACGCCAAAGAACACCAGCAGCACGATGGCAGCGCGATCGACAGCGGCAGCACGCACCGGACGACGCACCAACGCACGCCCTGCAGCAATCGCCACCACCCCATACAGCACTGCCCAGCCCGCCTGCACCAGACCGAGATCGCCGATGCGCTGCGGCTTGAGCGTAAACAGCAGCGGCCAGATGAGCTGCTCGCCGATAGTGCGCGGCAACCAGCGCACATCAGCGATCGAGACCGGCTGGGCCAGCGGCGATTTGAACACGCCGTTGAACTGTGGAAACAGCGGGTTGCCCAGGTGCTGCCAGACCTGCCAATACCAAGGGCCAGCCACCAGCAACAGCACCAGCAGCGCAACGCCCGCCAGCACACTCAACGCGAGCACGCGCGAGCGCAGGCGGCCACCGTCGCACAGCACTGCCGGCACCAATGCCAACGCATACAACGCATTGGTGAGCTTGAGCGCCACCGCCAGGCCGATCAACGCACCAGCAACGGCCCACAGATGCACGACGTGCAAGCCATTGCGCGCCCTGAACTGCGCCAACAACACAACCGCCAATGCAGCCAGCACCGGAATTGCACTGGCTGTGTCCCCCATGGTGTTGCCGAGTTCGGACAGGAACACCGCACTGCACATTCCAGCCAACGCGAACAGCGGCACCCACTGCGCGCGGCGGGATTCATTCGACAATACCCGCCACGCCAGCGCCGCCAGCGGGATGAAGACCAGCGCATGCAAGCCACCGAGCAACGCACCGGCCACCGGCCCGGGCAGCTGCAGCATCAGCCAGGCATGCATCGCATCGAGCAGCGGGCTGAAATAGCTCTGCATCTGCGCTGGGGCCAGATCCGTGCCCAGTCGGTCGCTTGCCCAGGCATCGCCGATATAAAGATGGTAATTGCGCAAATCCCAATTGGCGTCCTGCCCCAGGCCAAGCGACAGCAATGCCCCCAACAGGAGGACCGCGACCACTGCCGATGCGATCTGGCGCCGCGAATGAAACCCGAACCAGCGATCTGCCCACCGCAACACACGCTGCCGCCGCGCAACAGGTGCAGAGCCCGCAATCGATGCCATCAGCGACGTTCCTTGTTGTCTTCTACCGCGACCAGCCTGCCGACGCCCGGCTCGGACAAATACGCCAGATGCTTGGCCTCCACCCGTCCACGCGTGACGGTATCCAGAATCAGACCGCAGGCCAGCAGCAGGAAGCCGAGCAGCATCAGCGCCACGCACAGAATTGCAGTGGGGAAGCGCGGCACCAGCCCGGTCTGGAAATAGGTCTCGAACAAGGGGATCGCCAGCACCACCGACAATGTGGCGCTGAGCACGAAGCCGATCGAGAAGAACAGTAACGGCCGCTCGGCCTTGAACAATTTGACGATCGTGACGAGGATGCGCCAGCCATCGCGCCAGGTGTTCAACTTGCTTTGCGAGCCTTCCGGACGCACGCCATAGGCGGTTTCGACCTCGGCCACCGGCATGCGCAGCTGCAAGGCATGCACGGCCAGTTCGGTTTCGGTCTCGAAGCCCTGCGCGTGGGCGGCGAACGATTTGACGTAGCGCCGCGAGAACACCCGGTAGCCGGACAGCATGTCGTCGAAGCTGCGGCCGAACAGCAGCCCCGCGCAGCGCGTCAGCAAGACGTTGCCCAACCGATGCCCCGGCCGATACGCGGCCTGCTGCTGATCGCGCCGCGCACCGACCACCATGTCCAGGCGCTCGTCGACCAGCTTGCGCACCAGCGCCGGCGCGGCGGCGGCATCGTAGGTGGCGTCGCCATCGACCAACACGTAGATGTCGGCCTCGACATCGGCAAATCCACGCCGTACCAC
Source organism: Xanthomonas citri pv. citri (assembly GCF_000961215.1). Lineage (NCBI taxonomy): Bacteria > Pseudomonadati > Pseudomonadota > Gammaproteobacteria > Lysobacterales > Lysobacteraceae > Xanthomonas > Xanthomonas citri. The sequence goes on along the minus strand of NZ_CP008998.1, from coordinate 1,269,985 downwards.
GTTGCCTTGCCCTGCAATGCGACACGACAGACCTGGGCGCCTGCCGCCGCGGCGATCGCTGCGGTGGCATCGCTGGAATTGTTGTCCAGCACATGAATCACCGCACCCGGCAAAGCGGCAGAAAAATTGCCGACGACCGCAGCGACAGTCGCCGCTTCGTTGTGGCACGGCACCAGCACGGCGATTCGAATCCCGGGCACCGGCGCGGGATGGGCAACAGGCATGGCATCGGTCATCGCGTGCTCTGAGGTGCTGAAACGGTAAGGGGCTGCTCCCACCAATCCTCGACGCTGCCGTCGCGGCCATGCAGGCGCAGGCCCAGCCAGTGCGTGCCGGGCGGCAAGGCGTGGGTGTCGAGCGTTGCAGTGAAGCCGACGTTGGGATGCTGCGGGTCGGTGGAGATTTTCCAGTACGGGCGCACATCCAGCGGCGTGCCGTAGGTGGCCTGCGCGATCGGGCGACCGTCGAGCAGCAGCTCGACATTCGCTAGCCCAACGCCATCCTTGAAGGCCCAGCCATGCACTTGAAGCGTGCCGGACACGGCGACATCCGGCAGCGGCGCATCGATCCACGCCATCGCCGGGGTCGCGCACGGCCCGGGCTGGCGTTGCGCGGGCAGTGCGAACAGCAGAAAGCGCTGATAGCCGTGATCGGTGGAGACCACAGTGGGCGGCGGCAGCGGGCCGACCATGTCGCAGATGGCGTGGTAACGCGTGAGCAGGTCGCGGTAGCGCTGATCGCTGGGCGAGAGCACCAGCAGCCGCTGCCCGTCACGCGTACCGTCGCTGAGCAACCCCCACTGCTGCAGCTGCGCGCTGCGCCCGTGCTTGTCGTTCAACGCGGCACGCAGCACCTCGATCTTGGCATCGTGCAACTGGAAGCCGAGCTCGGCGCCAACCTTGAAGTTCTCCGCCAACACGCGCGTGCCCGGCGGCATCTGCGCCAGCCGCGATTTGACCGCAGCCGCCAGATCGTTCCAGCCGGCGAAGTTGCGCGGGTAGTATTTTTCGCCGGCGGCATGCGCGCGGATCGACGGCACCGACACCGCCAAGTAGTAGCCGTATGCGCCGAGCATGCCCAGCAGTGCGATCAACCACGCCGTGCGGCGTAGCGGATGCGGCCAGCGCATCAGGATCACCGGCACCGCCACCAGCAGCGCCAGATAGCCGGGCAGCGGCCAGTGGAAGCTGATCCGCTCGGCATCGCTGAAGAAGCCCAGCACGAAGATCGCCACGGTCGAAATGCCGCCGAGCAAGCCGAAATAGCGCCATTGCGCGCGCGAGCCGCCGCCGCTGCGGGTGCCGGCCAGACCGACCTTGACCATCGCCCAGGCCAACAGCGGCGTCACCGCCACCGTCTGGATCAGCACAAACCACAGCCCGCCGATCTGGAACCGCCACGGATGCCGGTCGACCAATTGAAAGCGCAACCCGGCATCGTCGTGGTCGGTGTTCCAGAACAGCAGCGGCAGCCAGCTCACCGCGCCGACGGTCAGCGCCATCCAGATGCGTGGGTCGCGCATCACCGCACGCCCCTGCGGGATGCACAGCAATGCGATGCAGCCCACCCCGATCACCCCGACAAAGCGGTAGTGGCTGAGCGCACCGATGACCAGGCCGATGGCGAGCTCCAGCGCGCTGGTGGCATCGACCTCGCGCAACAAGCGCGCACCGGCATCCATGCACAGCACCGCCGCCAATGCCATCGGCACATCCGGCACGGCCAGAATGCCCAGCGTGGCCGACAGCGGCATCAGCAAGGTCAGGCTGCCGGCCTGCCAGCCCAGCGTGGAGCCGAACCAGCGCGTGGCGATATGCGCGATCAACCAGGGAATCAGCGCGGAAATGGCCAGAAACGGCAGCCGCAACGCCAGCAGATGATGTCCGCCCAGCTCCACGCCCAGCCGCGCCAGCCAGGCGGTCATGCCCGGCAGATCCGAATACGCCGCCGCCAGATGCTGGCCTTCCTGCCAGTAGAAGGCCTCGTCAACGAATAGCGGCAAGCGTGCGGCGATCAACAGCTTGACGGCTGTCGCCAGTGTCCACAGGATCACGAAGGTGCGATGTGCGCGTTGGTCCCCCTGCATTGCCCTGTGCACTCTTCTTTCCACCTACGGAATTGTGATGTCGACACCGCTGCGTTCCACGGAAATGCTAACCGATGCGCTGCGTCAATCGCTGCGGCGCGCACAAGACCAGGTCAATTCGCTGCTGCTGGGCAAGGCGCAGGAAGTGCGGCTGGCGTTCGTGGCACTGCTGTCCGGAGGACATTTATTGATCGAGGACCTGCCCGGCCTGGGCAAGACCACCCTCGCCCATGCGATGGCCTCCAGCCTGGGGCTGGGCTTCCAGCGCGTGCAGTTCACCTCCGACCTGCTGCCGGCCGATGTGCTGGGCGTGTCCGTCTACGACGCCGCCTCGCGGCAGTTCCAGTTCCATCCCGGCCCGGTGTTCACCAACGTGCTGCTGGCCGACGAAATCAACCGGGCTCCGCCGCGTACGCAGAGCTCGCTGCTGGAAGCGATGGCCGAGCAGCAGGTGACGCTGGATGGCGTGACGCATGCATTGCCGGAGCCGTTCTTCGTGATTGCCACGCAGAACCCGGTCGATCTGTCGGGCACCTTCCCGCTGCCCGACTCGCAGCTGGACCGCTTCCTGCTGCGGCTGAGCCTGGGCTACCCCAGCGCCGATGCCGAGCGTGCGCTGCTGTCGGGCACGGATCGGCGCGAACTGATCGCCCAGGCCGCCCCGCAATTGAGCGACGCCGACGTGGTCGCGCTGCGCGGGGTGGTCAACCAAGTCCATACCAGCGATGCGCTGATCGGCTATGTGCAGGCCTTGTTGCTGCGTAGCCGCCAGCATGCCGGGGTGCGCGTGGGCCTGTCGCCACGCGCCGGGATCGCCTTGCTGCGCGCGGCCAAGGCCTACGCACTGCTGCTCGGGCGCGAGCACGTGCTGCCCGAAGACGTGCAGGCGCTGTTTGTGGCTGTGGCCGGGCACCGGCTGGTGCCGGAAGCCGAATCGTCGTCCGGGCCGGCGCTGGCCAAGGCGCTGCTGCACAGCGTGCCGGTGGACTGACTCAGGTGCGTGGGCACATGCGCGGCATCGTCCGCCGGCTCAGCCTGCTGGTGCGGCCGCGGGGCGCGGAAGGCTTGCCGATCGTGCTGGATCGGCGGCGCATCTATGTGCTGCCGACCCGCTTCGGGCTGTTCGTCACGGCGTTACTGCTGGCGATGCTGCTCGGCGCACTGAACTACAACAACAATCCGGCGCTGCTGCTCGCACTGCTGCTGGCCACGGCCGGGATCGCCAGCAGCATCATGGCGCACCTGCAGCTATCGGCGCTGCGTATCGAAGCGGTATCGGCCGAACCGGTGGTCGCCGGCGAACCGCTGCGCATGCGGGTGTCGTTGGCGCGTCGCGATACCCGCGCACGACGCGGGCTGCGCCTGGATCACCTGGACCGCAGTGGCTTCTGTGCGTTGATCGAGCACGATATGGCCGAGGTCGATCTGCTGGTGCCGACCCAGCGCCGCGGCTGGCAGGATATCGAGCGCATTCGTCTGTCCAGCACCCAGCCGCTGGGCCTGGTGCGCGCCTGGTCGTGGGTATGGCCGGAAACGCCGTTGCTGGCCTATCCCAGGCCCGAAGAACAAGGTCCGGCGCTGCCCGATGGTGCGGGCTCGCCCAACAAGACGCGCCTGCATGCGCAAGGCGAAGAGCTGCACCAACTGCGCCCGTATCGCGCTGGCGACGCCCCGCGCACGATCTCCTGGAAACACTCGGCACGGCGCGACACGCTCTTGGTGCGCGAATACGAACAGCCACTGGGAATCGACGTCACACTGGACTGGCGTGCACTCAACGCGCTGCCGTATGAGCGCCGCATTGCGCGCCTTGCCCGCTGGGTCAACCTGGCCGAACGCGACGGGCGCCGTTATCGCCTGCTGCTGCCTGGCCAGCCACCGTTAGGTCCCGCGCAGGGACCTTCGCACCACCACCTGTGCCAACGCGCCCTGGCCCTGCTTCCGCATGACTGAGCCCGCCCTCCCGATCAGCCAGGCCAGCCGCGCCTGGGTGCTGGCCACCAGTTGGCTGGCATTGACGCCGTTGCTGTTGCAGTTGCCGGGCCTGCTTGCGGCCACTGTCGCGGTGGCCGCGGTGCTGGTCGGCGTGCTGAGCTGGCGCGGCACCTTGATGGCGCCGGTGCGGCTGTTGTTGGTGATCGCAATGCTGGCGGCGGTGTATTGGCAGATCGGCATGCGCTTCGGCCGCGACACCGGCTGCGCGGTGCTGGCATCGATGCTGGCGATCAAGGCCTCCGAGCTGCGCACCCTGCGCGATGCACGCAGCCTGTTGGGTTTTGCGTTGTTCGCACCGTTTGCCGCCTTTCTGCTCGACCAGGGCCCGGCGACGATGGGCCTGGCGCTGCTGGCGGTGGTCAGCGCCTTGCTGAGCATGCAGCGGCTGGCCGACGAAGAACACCATACCGCCACGCCGGCCCTGCGCCTGCAATTGCGCGGTATCGGCAAGCTGGTTGCCATCGGCGTGCCGCTGGCCCTGGCCACGTTCTGGTTGCTGCCGCGCCTGAGTGCGCCGCTGTGGGGCGTGCCCGAACGCGCGCTCTCCCGGCCTGGCTTGTCGGACAACATGTCGCCAGGCGAATGGATCGACCTGATGGCCGACGACAGCCCGGCCTTGCGCGTGCAATTCGCCGGCAAGGCGCCACCGCCGCAACAGCGCTATTGGCGCGGTCCGGTGATGTGGGACTTCGACGGCCGCACCTGGCAGCGCGCGCGCTGGACCGGCCGCGCCCAGCCCGCTTCGGTCACCGCAGGCCCGCAAACCTACCGTTACCGCCTGGATTACGAGCCCACCGATCGCCGCCAACTGGTGTCGCTGGATCTGCCTACCCAGGGCGTGCCCAACGCCGAGTTATCGCCCGACTACGAACTGTTCGCGCAACGGCCGTTGAGTGCACTGACCCGCTGGGACCTGCAATCGGCACCGCCAACGCGCTTCGATGCCGACCTGCCCGATCAGTTGCGCAAGCGTGCCCTTGCCCTGCCGCCCGGTTTCAATCCGCGCACGCTGACGCTGGCACGGCAATGGCGTCGCGAGGCCGGCAACAACGACGATGCGGTGGTGCAGCGCGCGCTGCAGTGGATCACCCGCGAATTCGCCTACACGCTCGAAACGCCGCTGCTCGGCCGCAACAGCGTCGACGAATTCCTGTTTCAGCAAAAGGCCGGTTTCTGCGAACACTTCAGCTCCTCGTTCGTGGTGCTGATGCGCGCGGCCGGCATCCCGGCGCGCGTGGTGACCGGGTACGCCGGCGGCACTTACAACCGGCTGGGCAATTACTGGGTGGTACGGCGCATGGATGCGCATGCCTGGACCGAAGTCTGGCTGGCCGGGCGTGGCTGGGCGCGCGTGGACCCCACCGCCGCAGTGGCGCCGGAACGCATCTACGACACGCTCGAAGATCGCCTGCAAACCGGCGGCGGCAACGACTTCGCCGACCTTGGCACATGGGCCAGCCTGGGCCAGGTCAGCGACTGGCTGCGGCGAGGCTGGAACGAGCTGGTGCTGTCCTTCGATGCCGATCGCCAGCAACGGCTGCTGCAACCCTTCGGCATCGATCGCCTGGACACCTCGCAACTGGCCGCCATCTTCGGCGTGTTCGCGGTGAGCGCGCTGGCGTGGATGGGCTGGCTGCTGGCACGGGGCGAACGTGAGCGCGACCCGTTGCTGCGCGCCTGGCACCGACTGAGCCACCGCTACCGCAAGCTCGGCCTTGCCCGTGAACCGCACGAACCGGCCAGTGTGTGGGCGCAACGTGTCGCCCGCTCACACCCGAATACGCCCCTGTTGGCACTCAGCCAACGTTTCGCTGCCGCGCGATACGCTGGCGCTGATTCGGACAGCGCCCCTCTCTTGAAAGACTTGCTGCAGCATCGCCCGCGAACCGGAGCTTCCTCATGAGTACCCGTTTTCTTGTTCCTCTTATCGCTGTGCTCGGGCTCGCAGCCTGCGCCACCGCACCCAAGCCGCTGCAGGGCCAGTTCCCCGCGGTCAGTCCGAGCGATTCCACCGCCAGCGCCCAGGTCGGCACGCCCGTGCGCTGGGGTGGCAAGATCATCAAGACCACGCCTGGCCAGGGCCAGACCTGCTTCGAGCTGATCTCGCGCCCGCTCAATGCCAGCGGTCGCCCCGACCGTAATGCCGTGGATGCCAGCGATGGCCGCTTCCTGGCCTGCCGCTCTGGCTTCTACGATCCAGCGGTGTTCGAGCCGGGGCGCGAAGTGACCTTCATCGGCAAGATCGAAGGCTACGAAACCACCCAGATCGGCGAGTACGACTACAAGCTGCCCAAGGTCAATGCCGACGTGGTCTACCTGTGGCCGATCGTGCGCGATGTGGAAGTCGTGCCGGCTTACCCGTATGGCCCGTGGGGCGACCCGTGGGGTCCGCGCTGGGGCGGCGGTTGGGGTTGGGGCCGCGGCTGGTGGTGATGCGCCGCTGACCTAAGCGTGACTCGCAAAAACGCCGCTCGCAGGGAGCGGCGTTTTTGTCTGTGCGCGATGATCGCTGGTTACGCGGCTTGCCCGCAACGCATGACCCAACGACCCATCACGGCGTACCGAAACGGCCCAGCGGCGCACCGGCCAGCAGATGCAAATGGATATGGAAGACCGTCTGGCCGGCATGCTCGCGGCAATTCATCACGATGCGGTAGCCGTCTTGCGCCAGCCCTTGCGCGCGCGCGTAGGTCGCCGCCGCGATTGCCAACTTGCCAACCAACAGCGCCTGCTCCGGCGGGACATCGTCCAGGGTCGGAAAAGCGTGCTGCTTGGGAATGAAGAGCACATGCACTGGCGCCTGCGGCGCGATGTCTTCGAAGCCCAGCACCTCGTCGTCTTCATAGACGATGGTGGCCGGAATTTCGCGACGAATGATTTTGCCGAAGATGGTGTCAGACATGGGATGGGAATAGGGAATCGGGATTGGGGAATCGCAAGAGCTTACCGCGCGTGCTTCTGACTTTGCTTCTCCGATTCCTATTCACCATTCCCCATTCCCGACCCTCAAAGCACCTCACTGCGGGTGCCGAAGGCGTGCGACAGGGTGCCGCGGTCCACGTACTCCAGCTCGCCGCCCAGTGGCATGCCCTGGGCAAGCCGGCTCGGGCGCACTGCGTGCTGGCGGGCAAGCTGCGCCAGGTAATGGGCGGTTGCCTCGCCTTCCACGGTGGCGTTGGTGGCGATGATCATTTCGGTCACTTCGCCAGCAGCCAGACGTTCACTGAGCCGGTCCAGCCCCAGTTCGCGCGGGCCGATGCCATCTAGCGGCGACAGGCGCCCCTGCAGGATGAAATACAGCCCGCGGTAGCCGGTGGCGTGCTCGATCGCCAGGCGGTCGGCCGGCGACTCCACCACGCACAGCTGCTGCCGGTCGCGGCTGCTGCTGGCGCAGATGGTGCAGATTTCCGATTCGGTGAAGTCGCGGCACTGCACGCAATGCCCCACCTTTTCCACCGCGCTGCCCAACGCAGCGGCAAGCCGACGCCCGCCCTCACGCTCGCGTTCGAGCACGTGATAGGCCATGCGTTGCGCCGATTTCTGGCCCACACCGGGCAATACCCGGAAGGCCTCGATCAGTTGTTCGAGCAGAGTGGACATTGGGCCTGGAATCGGGAATCGGGAGTAGGGAATTGTGAAAAGCAAGACCGCATTCGCTCTTGCGATTCCCCATTCCCAATTCCCAATTCTCCCTCGCTCAGAACGGGAGCTTCATGCCCGGCGGCAACTGCATGCCGGCGGTCGCCGAGCCCATGCGGTCCTTGGATTCGGCGTCGATCTTGTTGGAGGCGTCGTTGAAGGCGGCGGCGATCAGATCCTCGGCCATCTCCTGGTCGGAGAGGATGCTTGGGTCGATGCGCACCTTGCGGCACTCCTTGGCGCCGGTCAGCGTCACGCTGACCATGCCACCGCCAGCGGTGCCGGTGACTTCCAGCTTGGCCAGTTCTTCCTGGGCGCGCTGCAGGTTTTCCTGCATCTTCTGCGCCTGCTGCATCAGTTGGGCAATGTTTCCACGCATGGGTCGTTACTCGTCGTAAGGGCGGATGGAATCGGGCACGATCCGCGCGCCTTGCTGCTGAACCAGCAGCTGCACCGTCGGGTCGTTCATGAAGGCTGTTTCGGCCGCGCTCTGGCGCTCGCCTTTCTGGCGGCTGGCACGCTCATGCAAGGTTTCGACGTCGGCGCTGCCGGTTTCGACGACGATGCGCGGCGCGTTTCCCAACACCGGTGCCAGCGCCTGCGCGAGATTGGCGATGGAGCGCTCGGAGTTGAGATATTCGAAGCCCGGCGCGAGTGCGAGCCGCAGCACGCCATCGCGATGGCCGATAAACGCGGCGTTGGCGGCCAGCTGGCGCGACGGGCCATTCAAGCCACTGCGCGTCACCAGCTCCAGCCATTGCTCGGCATCGGCGATGCGGCCGTCATCGAGCAGGGCCGCCGCGTCGGTTGCCGCGTCTGATGCAGCCCCTGCCGTTGCCGCTGACGCGACCACCGCTGGCTCTTCAGGCGACGAGGGCTCGACAAGCGCGGCCGGTGAAGGCACTACAACCGAAGCCGGAGCTTCCACCGCAGCGTCAGACGCAATCCCATCGGGTTGCGCGAGCTCGACGGGTGCAGACGGCGGAGCCATTGCCGCTTCAGGCGCAAGCACGCCCATCGTGTCGGGTGTAGGCGTGGCCCGCGCACGCACCGGCGCATCGTCCACTGCCCAGGGCGGCGTGTCGTCATTGCGCGCATTGGCTGCAGACGCGCGACTGGCCGGAGAAGACTCTTGGGGAGAAAGCACGACAAGGGGAGCCGGAGTTGCCCGGGTCCCTGATGCCGGCAAGGACGCCTCCGCAGCCGCAACAGGCATCGTATCCGTCACCGCAGTCGGCGCGGCCACTACGGCGGGCGCGGACGTCACCGGTGCCGCCGCTACTGGAGCAGCAAGCTGACCGCCGGCAGCGGCCGAACGCGCGCCACCGCCAGCAGTGGCACCGCGCCCGTCATCCGAGCCGCCAGCCGGTACCGCCGCTGCGGGGCGAAAGGCGAGCATGCGCAGCACCGCCATTTCGAAACCGGCGCGCGGGCTGGGCGCCAGATACAGATCGCGGCGCCCGTTCAGCGCCATCTGGTACCACAACTGCACCACTTCCGGCCGCAGCTGCGCTGCAAACGGGGTTGGGTCGATGCCGTCGCCGACAAAGGCCACCGAGGGCACCAGCTGCTGCACCTGCACTCGATGCAACGCCTCGGCCAGGGCCTCCAGCACGCCGCTCCAGTCGGGCGAAAATTCGGCCAGCGCCGCCACTACCTGCAGCAGGCGCGCGCCATCGCCGTCGGTCAACGCGTGCAGCATGGCGCCGACCTGGGTGCGATCGACCGTGCCCAGCATGGTGCGCACCACGTCCTCGCGCAGCGCGCCGCCGGCATAGGCGATCGCCTGGTCCAGCAGCGACAGACCATCGCGCAGCGAACCGTCGGCCGCCTTGGACAGCTGCACGATCGCCGACGGATCCGATTCGATCGGTTCGGCGGCCAGGATGCGTGTCATCTGGCCCTGAATCTGGTCTTCGTCCAACCGCTTGAGGTTGAACTGCAGGCAGCGCGACAGCACCGTCACCGGAAGTTTCTGCGGATCGGTGGTGGCCAGCAGGAACTTCACGTGTTCCGGCGGCTCTTCCAGCGTCTTCAGCAGCGCATTGAACGCCGCCTTGGAGAGCATGTGCACTTCGTCGATCAGGTAGACCTTGAACTTTCCGCGCGAGGGCATGTACTGGGCGTTCTCGATCACCTCGCGCACGTCGTCCACGCCGGTGTTGGACGCGGCGTCGATCTCCAGCAGGTCGATGTAGCGACCGGCATCGATGTCCAGGCAGGCCGGGCACGTCCCGCACGGATCGGCACTGGTGCCGGTCTCGCAATTGAGCGATTTGGCGAAAATGCGCGCGATGGTGGTCTTGCCCACGCCACGGGTGCCGGTGAACAGGAACGCGTGATGCACGCGCCCACTGTCGAGCGCGTTACTGAGCGCGCGGACCACGTGTTCCTGGCCTACGAGTTCGGCAAAACGCTTCGGGCGCCACTTGCGGGCGAGAACAAGATAAGACATCGGGCAACCGGCTTTGTTTGAGCCGATATTGTGCCACGCCCGGTCTCCACGACTGCGGCTGGAAGATTCAGCTTGTGGTACGGGCCGGCGACCGCTAGAATTTGCGGCCCTGTTCGACCACAGTCGTACAGGCACGGAGAGGTGTCCGAGTGGTTGAAGGAGCACGCCTGGAAAGTGTGTAAGCGTCTAAACCGCGCTTCGGGGGTTCGAATCCCCCTCTCTCCGCCAGAATACGCAAACCCCTGAGAAATCAGGGGTTTTTTGTTAGCGTAAAAACTGGCGGCAGCTGCGCAAGTCGGAACACACGACCCCCATGCGCATTCCTCATCATCTCGTTCGAGCCCCCTCCGGACTCTGGTCCTACCGCCAGCGTGTGCCGGTCGATTTGCAGCCCATCGTCGGTCGCCAGACCTTCAAACGCACCCTGCACACCTACGACATGCGCGAGGCCCGGCTGCGCGCACTGACGCTGGCTGCCCGCTATGCTCAGGTCTTCATTGTGTTGAGGGAACGACGCATGCAAAGCCGAGACGACGACTTGGACGCGCTCCTGGCACGCCTGACCGGCACCGAACGTCCGCAGGAGCTGACGCTGAACCGGACGCGTTCGGCAGACGGGTCGATCACCGAGCAATGGCAGATCGACTCCCCAGAGGACGTCACGCTCTACCAGCAACTCATGGCGCTCACCGCCCCGCAGCCCAGCGCGCTGGGGGAGCTGATTCAACAGCACGTGCCGCCTCTTCCGACACCACGGCGGACGACGAAGCCCGCCATTGAGACGATCACCCTGGGCAAGGCCCGTGATGCTTGGCTGACCAGCCTCAAGGGCAGCACCTTGCCCAAGACCTGGACCATCAAGCGGACCGCCATCGAGCTGTTGACCAGCTTCCTGGGCGAGAAGACCAAGCTGCACACGGTTACCCGCTCGGACTTGGCCCGGTGGTATCAGGATATGCGCGACAAAGGCGCCTCCACTCCGACCCTGACCAACAAGCAGTCCTACATCGGCGGCAAGGGCGGCTTCTTCGAGTGGGCCCAAGCCTCCGGCCACTACCACCGGGGCGACAACCCCGCGTCCGGGCACGTGAGCTACTCCACTCGCGAGAAACGCGCCCGGCGCAAGTTCGGCTTCAAGGCTTACGACGCCCACCAGGTTCAGGCCCTGTTCGCGCCGGCGGCCTTCGAAGGTCTGCCCTTGGCTGCGCGGTGGGCCTCCCTCATTGGCTTGTATACCGGCGCCCGCGCTTCGGAGGTGGGCCAACTGTTGACCGCCGATGTGGTGGAGGAAGGCGGCCTCCCCTGCATCCAGATTTCGGACGAAGGCGAGCATCAAAAGGTGAAGACGGACGTGAGCTTGAGGACGGTGCCGGTCCACCCCGACCTGCTCGCCCTGGGCTTCCTGAGCTGGGTCGAGCAGGCGCGCGCCGAGGGCCAGGAGCGCTTGTTCCCGGCGGCCAAAGCCGATGCCAAGAATGGCCAAGGCAACTGGATCTCCAAGGCCTTCAGCCGGCACCTGGCCGAGGTGGGAAAGAACTGGCCCACGGCCAAGCGCGGTTTCCACTCGCTGCGCAAAACCCTGATCCAAGAGTTGCAGGGCGCGGGAGTGGTTTCCGAGCTTCGCGCACAGCTTGTGGGTCACGAGTTGGACGACGAGCACCACGTCACCTACAGCCGTGCCTTCACCGCCCAGGAGAAGCTGGACGGGCTTCGGGGTGTATCGCCTGGGCTATCCGTGCTGGCTTACGGACTCAGCCTCGACGCGATTCGTCCCCTTCTTTCAGAAGCCCCCGGTAACAGGAAAGCATCTGGCGCGCGGGCACCGCGCTAAATGAAACGAATGCAGCGTATTGCTTTACGCCAAAGACTACGGCGCCTGACGGATGGCCGCAGTAGAAATATAAGCTGATTATTTTAGTCGCAGCCGGTGAGACCGTTTTGACGAAAATCGCGATCATTCAAGCAGGGGGCCAAAAATGACTGAGCCCAAATACAGTCCAATCCCAAGCACCTTTCAGATGCTCCAAAAGATCAAGCGCCCCGAGAGAGCAGGAAAGCTTGAGCGCTTTGAAAAATACATATTTCGTGGAATGGTGGCTCTTTTACTTTTTGCCTTCGGGGTGGTTGCAGCTAGCAACCTTGCATGGATTAGCAACACAAATGCCAAGAATGTCTTGATAGTGGCACTACCGGCATTAGTGGCTGTCTTTCTCGTCTTTGGGCTTCTTCAGATCATTCAGGTCATTGTGGCGTGGAAGGAGGGCTATGAACCGATGGCAGACCGAATCGACACGGCTATCTCCAGAGAGAGCGAGATTATGGACGAACTCGGCACATGCAACCCGCAGACTCTCCGAGAGCGCTCAAAACACATAGACCTTGAAAACAAACTATTGACTCGCCGGGCAGGACTATCCACGTTCTTTGGTGCGATTAGCGTCGTGTTGGTCAATCTTTTCGACGCTGGTGAGAAGGTCAACATATGGTCTAACCCAGCCAACGCCAAAGTATTTGTTTACGCTGGAAGCCTTGGCATACTCATCGGCTCTGTCGTGGTGTTTATCTTGGCCGGAAAGCTTGAGCGCATTGCAGGACTGCTCGCACTAGCGGCGGATCGTATTGAACAGAAGCCTGGGCCAGGGAAAGTGATTGGCTAATGCATCACGTCGCGCCACCCCGCCCCGCCCCCATTCCTAAATTCGCATACAAGACATCGAATTTCGGCGCGCATTCAAATTTGTGAAACACGGCTCGAAGCGAGCTCTTGCGCAAGCTGCGATTCTTGGTTGGATGAGGACTTCCCCCACACGCAGGAGTTCTTCATGACCACCCATCCCCAACAGCTCGAAATCGCCGGCCAGCTGCTCGCCGGTCTGATGAGCCAGACGCTTTCGGACGAACCGCTGGTGCGCCAACGCAATGTCTGTAACGCCTGGGCCTCCGCTGGCGAACTGATCGTTTACAGCCAGAAGAAGCCACCAGGTGGAGGAAACGCCGCTCAATCGTTGGATCACACCCCACCCCAGCCCTCCCAACCGGTGCGCACCCGCGAGGCCGTCATCGTGCGCGAGTTCCCGTCGGTGGAGGAATGGCGCGCGGGCCGGAAGAAGAAAGACGCGCAGATGGATCCAGTCCGCAGCAAGAAGCGCCCAACGGTTCACTGAGGCGGCCAAGGGCCCGCAAACATTGAGCCCCACACTGCGGGGCTCTTTGTTTTCAGTGGAGGCGCGGCGGCTTGGGAACGTAGGCGGGAGCAGGGGAGGCGGAGACGGCAGGGCTTGGCCGGGGCTGATCGGGTTCGATCGCCATGTCGAGCTGCAGGGGATAGCGCTGAAGCATGTCCCGGCTCCAAGCCTCCAGATGCGCCGCGCTGGCCGACGCTTCTTTCTCGCAGAGGGCTTGTTCCTCCGGGGTCACCCTGGCCCTTGCATCGGTCAGCTCTGCGGCTCGGGCTTCGAGGGTGCTCAACCGACGCCCACGCCGCTGCTTCCAGTCTCCCTGCGTCCATGAGGCTCCCGGCTCGGGATTGTTCGCCAGGAAGTCGTGCCACGCGTTCTCGGCCATGTGGTGCAGCTTCTCCGCTCGGCGCACCGCCAGTAGCCGCCGGGCAAACTTCATGGTGGCTGCCTTGAAGCGCCGCAACCGGCGCAGCAATTCGTTGAGGTCTGGACGGAGCTGCGCCGCTTCGGCGAAGGCGGTCACGCGCTCTCTGATCCACTGCAGCAGGTCCAGGGTTGTTTGGAGCGTTTGAGCCAAGCGGGGATCGGCTTGAGCAGCCACGCCCCACTCGTCGCTGGCCTCCTCCGCGAGCTGCGAGACCGAACGTGGCTCGCGCGACGGCTTGGCCTCCTCGGCCTCCATCAGTCCGAGCCCACGGGCAATGGGCGCCATGCTGCGGGACACCTCGATGTGCCCTGCCCCGCGTCTGAGCGGCAAGAACAGCACATCAGAAGGTCGGCGAGCCTCGCGCTCGGCCTGGGCCGGGCTGTGACCGTCGGGCACCGGCATGACACGCCCTTCCTGCTCGAAAACGGCAATGAGTTTTCGGAAGGTCTCCTCGTTGGTCTCTTCGATTCGACGGTTTGCGTCCGAACGCTCCGACGGCTGGCCCCGCCGGGTTAGCGCTGTGCCATTTTTGCCGACGTGCTTGGTCGGCTCCCGGGACAGCACGGCAGCGGCGGCTAAATCGCCGCGCGCCAGCGCGTCGTCCGCCTGAGCGGCCAGACTGCGATGGTCCACCCGAATCTCGAGCGCCGCCTTCTCAAGATGGGCATTGATGGTGGAAGCGACCAGCTCGCGGACCCACTCCACCTCTGCCCTGCCCGACGGCCCGCCGTCGAGTTCCCGGGTTTTGTCGGTGAGGCCGCCCGGTCCGATGCGACGCGTCGTTGCCAGGACGTGGACGTGCCAGTTCAGCCCATCCTTGGAACCAGGACTGTGGATGCTGGCCTGCGCCGCAAAACCATAGCGCCCGACGAGCGCACGGGTGACTTCGACGGCCAGGTCGGACCGCTGGAGGTCATCGAGTTCGTGGGGCAACGCAAACTCGAACTCGCGCGCGACGGTCGCATCTTTCCGGCGCTCGGCTGCTTCTGCCGCCGGCCAGAGCTCAGCGGGCACCAGGGCCCAATCGGGCGCGTCTTCGGGGGCGATGCAGCGCGTTTCGACCACGCCGTCCCGCCGGCGGTAGTCGTGGCGCAGGCCGGTGAGCACGTCCTCCAGCAGCAGGCCAGCGCGGTAGGCGGCCGCTGCGATGGACGAATGCCCTTTGGCGCGGTGATACGCCCAGGGTTCCGTAGACACTCAAGACCCTCGTTGCGCGTAGCGCCGTTCAAACTCTACAGGGGACAGGTCGCCAGTTGAACCATGACGGCGTTGTGGGTTGTAGAACATCTCGATGTAGTCGAACACCTCGGCGCGTGCGGCGTCCTTGGTGGGGTAGATCCGCCGCCTGATCCGCTCGCGTTTGAGCAGACCAAAGAAGCTCTCCACCGGTGCGTTGTGCCCCAAGGGCAGGCTTCGCGCTCGTGGCAGTTGCCACGCCGACTCATGCTGCACACCAAGCCATGGGACGCCAGGAAACTGCGCCAGTCATCGCTGGTGTAGACAGACCCCTGGTCCGAATGAACCAGGCAACCAGCGCTGGGTTTGCGCCGCCACACCGCCGACAGCAAGGCCTGCACGACCAACTCGGTATCGGCTCGATCGCGCATCGCCCAGCCGACGACCTGCCTGGAAAACAGATCGATCACCACAGCCAGGTACATCCAGCCTTCATGCGTACGGATGAAGGTGAAGTCGCTCGCCCAGGCCGTGTCCGGCTCGGTCACGTCGAACTGTCGATCCAGCAGGTTGGCTGCCGCCTTGCACGGCGTTCCGCCATGGAAGCGCGGCTTGCGGCCATAGCCCACCTGGGCACGCAGTCCCTCGGTGCGCATCAATCGATGCACCCGATGGCGACTGCAACGCTCACCCAGATCGCGTAGATCCTTGGCAATCTTGCGATGCCCATAGACACTGCCGCTGGCCAACCAGTGGTGCTTGATCAGCCCCAGCAGGCGTTCGTCTTCCTTGGCGCGTTCACTGTCGGGCGACTTTAGCCACGCGTAGTATCCAGCCCGGTTCACCCGCAAAACCCGGCACATCGCGCACACCCTGAATTCTTCGCGGTGGACTTGCATGAAGAGGTACTTTGCCTTTACCCCTTGGCAAAGTACGCGGCGGCCTTTTTTAGGATGTCGCGCTCCTCCGTCACCCGGCGCAACTCGATCTTCAGCCGCCGGACTTCGGCGCTCTGGTCCGCCTCAGCGCGCTGTACTACGCCGGGCTTGCCGAACTTGCGCAGCCAAGCGTACAGGCTGTGCGTGGTGACACCCAGTCGCTCGGCGACCTCTGCCACCTTGAACCCACGATCGGTCACTTGCCGGACCGCCTCGATCTTGAACTCATCCGTATACCGCTTACTGCTCATGGACACCTCCGAATCAGCCATTTTCCATGGCCTTGAGATGTCTAGGAAATCCTGGGCGTATCATTAGGCCGCCGGAACCTCTCCATCTTTAGTTCAGTGAGGACGATTGTCGTCCCCTTTTTGGGAATGAGCTCAGACGAGTCGCGCACATCAGGGTGATAAGACTTTTTGCGCTTCTTGGCAGTCCTGATGCCGGCGGTCGTCATCAACAGGCCGGACTTTTGATTTTTGCTTCTCGAATAGACCTCAATGCTATCAGCGATCGAGAATGGTGCGAGTTTCCCCACCCCCTTACGCCCCATCACGGGCCGACCTCCGGGGGTCACATCACCTCCGGGCTGTTCCCGCTTGCGATAGCCGACCGTCAAAAATTTTTCGTTGATGTCCTTCGCCGTCATGCCAAATCCGTCGTCGGTCACAACGATTTTTCCCGCTTTGAGGTCGACATCAATTCGAACCTCCTTGGCATCGGCATCCCATGCGTTAGCCACCATCTCCGTCAAGACGGCAGGAACGTTGCTGTAAAGATTTCCCGCTAGGTGGTCGAGAACGCCCAGCTCAATCTGCAAGGTGTACTTCTTGCCCGCCGCCGCCCCTCCCCCTTGTCCTGAGGATTTGGCGGTCGCACCTTTCTTTACAACTTTCTTTGGCATCTCGTTCCCTCGTTGCAGACTTTTCGCGTTGCGGACCGAGTGGGCGCTTCTACCCGCGCTTGCTTAGCCTCAGTGCCACACCTCTGTTCGTTGACCCCAGCAGATTACGCTAGCGCCTTATCCTCCGTGAAGCTACAATGGCGGACCACAAAGCAGGACACCCTCCTGGTTTGCGTGGCTGTAGGAGAGTCAGGAAGTTGGATCGGGATCAGTACCTCCCCCTCTCTCCGCCAGTTTTATGATTTGCGCAAAGGCACCAACGCCGCAAATCGCAGGGTCATGCCAATGGCCCGCGTCTTATGGTGGCCCCGTCGGTCCCTCGCGACGCTAGATCGAAAATCCCGCCAGGGCCGGAAGGCAGCAACGGTATCGATTGATGCGGGCGCCGAGGTCAACCGGCGGGGACACCACCCTAACTTTCGACAATGCCAGGCGAACTAGCTGGAATCTCCGGCTTGGGCGCGATTGATCGAACAACAGCGATCATCACGTGCAGCGCTGCGCTCATTCGCAAGCCGAGGCGAAAAGCCCATCAGTCACTGGTGCCCGCCGTGGCGACGGCGCACGCATCCCGCAGCGTTAGCGTCTCCCACGGCGCGATGCGGGCGCCGAGGTCAACCGGCGGGGATACCACCCCAACTTCGAAAGATTCCAGGCGAGCCGCCCGGAGCATCGACTTGCGCGCGATTGATCCAGCGAAAAGCAGCAGGCAGCTCGTGCTGCGCCGCGCGCTTATGCAACGCCGGTCGCCTGCTCACGCGCGGATGCGCACCGCATCCAACCTGCTACGGTTGCAATTCGGGATGCAACCAACCCGCGTCGCCTTCCAGGTAATGCTCGTGCTTCCAGATCGGCACGCGCGCCTTGACCTCATCGATGATGTAGCGACATGCGTCGAATGCGGCGCCACGATGCGCCGCACTGACGCCGACCCACACCGCCATCTCGCCGACACGCAGCTCGCCCACGCGGTGCACGCAATGCGCGTGCACGATGGCGAATCGCTGCATTGCTTCGTCAAGAACACGCTGCCCCTCGGCCTGCGCGAGCGCGGCATAGGCTTCGTAGCGCAAGCCGGCCACGCCGCGGCCTTCGTTGTGATTGCGCACCCAGCCTTCGAAGCTGGCGAACGCGCCGGCATGCGGATGTTCCACCCCGGCACGCAGCTGATCGATCGGCAATGGCACCTCGGAAAGCGCAAAGATTGCGACACCCTGCTCGCTCATGCTCAACCTCCCGACACCGGCGGAATGAACACCACTTCGCTGCCGTCGCGCAGCGCATCCTCCCAGCGCGCGAATGCGCCATCCACGGCTACACGCAACTGCGCAGGAGCCCAGCGCAGGCCATGCCGTGCATCGAGTTCTGCATACAGGCCGCGCAGATCCTGCGCGCCGGTCTGCACACGCTCGTCGGCAATGCCTGCGGCCTCGCGCAGGCTGGCGAAATACAGCACCGTCACCGTGGCGGTCATTGTGCCGCTCCGATGTCGCGCTTGCCGCCGCGCTTGGACACCAATTTGGTCGGACCAATGCTCATGCTGTGCGACAACGCCTTGCACATGTCGTAGATCGTCAATGCGGCAACGCTGGCCCCGGTGAGCGCTTCCATTTCCACCCCGGTGCGATGCACGCAGCGCACCGTGCAACGGATGTCCAGCACCTGTTCGCCCGCCCAGTCGATCCCGAAACGGCAGGCATCGATCGGTAGCGGATGGCAGAACGGAATCAATTCGTGCGTGCGCTTGACCGCCATGGTGCCGGCAATCACCGCCGTCTCCACGATGCCGCCCTTGGCGCTACGCAAGCCATTGGCGCGCAACTGTGCGGCTACGGCAGCCGGAAAGCGCACGCGGCTTTCCGCAGTGGCGCTACGGGCGGTAACCGCCTTGTCCGAGACATCCACCATGGTGGGAAGCCCGGCATCGTCGAGGTGGGTCAGGCGGGCGGAGCGGGAGTTTGCAGGCATGGGAAGCGACGCGAAGACAGGCCATCAGGATGCGGCATTCTCGGTGAACAGGGTGCCTTGGTGGAACAGCGGCTGCCATCCAACAGGCTCGTTTCGCCACAACAAGCTGCGCGAGGCCCGCCGCTCAATCCCCTGACGACGATCCATCGACCGATAGCGCAACTGCGCCAGATCCGGCGCCAGCCACGCCCATTCGACGCCGTCGGCCTGGTAATCGGCAGCAATACCGGGTGCGTAAGGCCGCGATCACTTCGCTGCGCATGTCCCTGCGGCCCGATCTACCGGACTCGACAAAGGCCGGATCCAGCAGCGCTTCCAACACCTGTACACCGGCACGCAGCGACGGATCGCGCAGGCGCTGTTCCAGCGTGCGCAACTGCACCGGCAGCGTGTCCTCGCTTATCCGCCGATCAAGAACATCTCGACCGGCTTGCCGCGCCGTGGCACCGAGGCGCGCACTTCGCTGTAGCGGTCGCCACGCACACTCCAGCGCTGCCGCAGATGCGTCGCCAGCGCAGGCTCGCCATTGGCCAGTGCCGGCTTGAGGTCATGCCCCTGGCTGGCGAACAGGCAGGTATACAGATGCCCGTCTGCCGAAACGCGCGCACGCTGGCAATCGCCGCAGAACGGGACGCTGACCGAACTGACGAAGCCCACCTCGCCGGCGCCATCCGCGAAGGCGTGGCGCTGGGCCACTTCCCCGGTGTAATTGGCGTCCAGCGCCACCAGCGGCCAGCGCGCGTGGATGCGTTCGTGCAGTTGCGCAGAGGTCACCACCGCATCCGGGGTCCAGCCATTGCAGCTGCCCACATCCATGAATTCGATGAAGCGCAGCACGTGCCCAGTGCCGCGGAAGTGCTCCACCAGCGGCAGCACCTGATCTTCGTTGACGCCACGCTGCACCACGCAATTGATCTTCAGCCGCTGAAAACCGGCCTGCTCGGCGGCGGCGATGCCGGTCAGCACCTGCGCAATCTCGCCGCGATCGCCGCTCATGCGCCTGAACAACGCCGGTTCCAGCGCATCCATGCTGACGGTGATGCGGCGCAGCCCGGCCTGCCGCAGCGCGACGGCCTGGCGGGCGAGCAAGGTGCCGTTGGTGGTCAGTGCCAGATCTTCGATGCCCTCGATCGCGGTCAGCCGTGCGATCAGGCTCGGCAGGTCGCGACGCAGCAGCGGCTCTCCGCCGGTCAGGCGCACCTTGGTCACCCCGACCGAGACGAAGGCACGCACCAGGGTTTCCAGCTGATCGAAACTCAACCGCTGCTGTGAATCGAAGCCGTAATCGTCGGGCACGCGATCGGCCGGCATGCAGTACCCGCAGCGGAAATTGCAGGCTTCGATCACCGACAGGCGCAGATCGCGCAGCGGGCGGCCGTAGCGGTCCTGCATCGGCGCCGTCACGAGATCCGGCTGCAGCAAGGCGCCCATCAGGGTACCGTCGCGGCGGTCGGGTTCGCCAACGCGAGGTATTGACCGGGCACGGCAACGCGGTGGCCACGTGCACGCAGCACATCGCCGTCGGCGTCGCTGGCGTAGTGGTACAGCAGCATGCGGCTCAACAGGTCCTGCGGGTATTCCCGCTCCAAATCGTCCACGCCAGTATGCGACGGGTTGCCGTGAACGCCGCAGTCATGTGCGATGAGCTCGCTGTCGTCCGCATAACGCTTCAGCATTTCCGGGATCGGCCGGGTATCGCCGGTCCAGACCAGCGCGCCCTTCAGACGCAATCCGTAAGCCGTCTCGGGCCAGTGGTGGCGTACCGGGAACACTTCCAGCCGCACGCCGTCGTGCCAGAACGCATCGCCGACCGGCACCAGCTGAAACGCATCCCAGAAGTTCGCCCCGCCCTCGGCCAGCACGTTCGGGTAATCGGCGATGCGTCGCTGCAGCAGCGGCACGACCGGCGCCGGCACGTACAGGCGCGTGCGTCCGCGGCGCGCGGAGAAATAACTGTCGACGAACATCCGTTCCAGCCCGCCGACATGGTCCAGATGCACATGGGTGATGAAGATTGCCTGTGGCAGCTGGCCATAGTGGGCCTGATAGGCGGTCAGCCCCTCGCTGCCGCAATCGATGGTCAGCCAGGGCGCACCGGCGCGCTCGAGCGTGGCCATCGGCGAGCCAAGCGCCACCGCCGACGCATTGCCGACTCCCTGCACCCGCAAGGCCCAGTCCATCAGTAGCCCCGGCCCCAGGCCAGTTCGTAGGCGCGATGCAGGCGCGCATAGTCCTTGTCGACGTCCTCGCGGCTGCGGTTACCGCGCAGCTTCAACAGCGAGCGATGCAGCCGCTTGAGGTTGCGCTCGCGCCAGCGCGTGGCCGGAATGCGCAGCACGCCGCGGTCGAAGTCGATCAGCCAGCCATGCCCGCCGGCATCGAACAGGATGTTGTGCGCGTTGAGATCGGCATGATCCAGGCCAGCGCGATGGAAGCGTGCGATCAGCTGGCCGGTCGCCTCCCACGGCGCACCGCGTCCGGCCACCTGGGCGTGCTCGGCCAACGAGCGCACGTTTTCCAGCCGCTCCATCAACAGCGCAGCGCGATAACCCAGGCCTTCGCGCAGGTAGCAGGCAGCCAACGGACGCGGCACCGGCAACTTGCGTTTGATCAGTTCACGCATCAGCCGGAACTCGGCAAAACTGCGCGTGCGCCCCGCCCCTTTCCACAGGTAGCGATCGCGGCTCACGCGTGCGGCCATGCCGCCGCGCAGGTACTGCCGCAACACGCTATGGCCGAATGGCGCATCCACGAACCACGCGCCGCCACGCCCGCCTGCATCCACCGGACGCGCCCTGTCGCCCCACGATTGCGGCGAAAACAGGCTGGCATCGGCTTGCCGCAGCCGTTCGCGGTCGAACAGAATGGCGCCATAACCGCGACCTTCGCGGTACGGCGCCAGCGCTTCGGTGGCATCGAAAGAAACCATCTATCGAGTCTAACAACACCATGGCTGTAACGCCCGCATCGCTGTGTTTGCTGCGCTTGTCCGCCCTGGGCGATGTCACGCACGTGGTGCCACTGGTACGCACGCTGCAGGCAGGGTTTCCTGAAACCCAACTGCATTGGATCATCGACCGGGCCGGGCTCAAATTGCTCGATGGCCTGCCCGGCGTGCAGTTCCATGCCTACGACAAACGCAGTGGCGTGGCCGGCATGCGCGCGCTCCGTCGGTCGCTGGCCCCGCTGGGGCGTTTCGATGCCTTGCTGCAGATGCAGGTGGCCTTGCGCGCCAATGTGCTGTCGGCCTTCGTGCCGGCGCGGCGACGCATCGGCTACGACCGCAGCCGCTCCAAGGACCTGCACGGCCTGTTCGTCAACGAGCGCATTGCCGACCGCCCTGGCATCCATGTGCTCGACGCCATCGGCAGCTTTGCCGAGCCGCTGGGCCTGCGCCAGACCCAGGTGCGCTGGGACCTGCCGGTGCCCGATGAGGCACACACTTGGGCACGCGCGCAATGGGACGACGATGGCCGCCCGGTACTGATGATTTCGCCGTGCTCCAGCCACGCGCGTCGCAACTGGTATCCCGATCGCCATGCCGCGCTGGCCGATCATGCCGCCGCGCAGGGCTGGCGGATCGTGCTGTGCGGCGGCCGCAGCGACCTGGAACGCAGCACTGCCGATGCCATCGTCGCAGCCGCACGCACGCCGGTGCTGGATCTGGTTGGCAAGGACACCCTCAAACAGCTGCCCGCACTGCTTGCGCGCGCGAACCTGGTGGTCACGCCGGATTCCGGGCCGATGCATATCGCCAACGCCATGGGCACGAAGGTGCTCGGCCTGCATGCCGCCAGCAACCCGCGACGGAGCGGCCCGTATTCGGACGTGCGCTATTGCGTGGACCGTTACGACGCCGCTGCGCGCAAATTCCTGCAGAAACCGGCCGACCAGCTGAGCTGGGGAACGAAGATCGAATTCGACGAGGTGATGTCGCTGATCACCGTGGATGACGCGATCGCCGCCTTTGAGCGTTATCGCGCCGACCATCGGCGTTAGGGATTCGGCACCGCGATTGAAGGCGCATTGCATTCAAAAATGCTGACTGCCAGACACCGTGCAGATGCCGCCAATCAACGCCGACGTCACAACCGCAGGCACCGCCCAATCGCTTAATGCCAGTCACCATGACTGGGCGATGGCGCCGACCAGGCGGCCAGCGCGATTGGTCAACCGGCGCGCTCAAGCGCCGGTAGCGCGATAGTCCTGATAGGACTTTTCTTCCACATACGAAGAACCCAGCGCCAGGTTGATCTCTTTCTTGATGCGCGCGCGCTCGTCGTTCTCGATATACACGCTGCGCGCCAGCTGCACGAAGGCATCGTCGAAGCTCTGCGCCTGCTCCTTGAGCCGGATGTCGTCCTCGATCACCCACAGCCGCTCATTGACGGCCTTGAGCTCGGCGCGCAGGCGCACGATGTCGTGCCCGGCGGCCGGATGCGCCATCCAGCTGGTTTCCAGCGCAGACAGCTCGTTGCGCACATTGGCCAACTTGGCCGCATCGCGCATGCGCTCGGACTTGATCTGCAGGATCGCGATCTTGTCGAGCAGCTCACCAAACGACACGGGCACCAGGATCTCGGACATGACAGGCCTCCAACGGGGATCGGGCGGATTGTAGTCATCGCCGCGGCCGGCGACGGCTACACATAAACAAAAGCCCCCTTGCGGGGGCCGATGCGAATCTGGCGGCAGAGGGGGATTCACGCGGCACGACGTGCCTTCGCCCTGCGGGCGGCTTCGCCGTGTAGGCAGCTGCGCTGCCTGTCGAACCCGGGGCTCCTCACCCCCCAATGCCGCCGGCGAAACTCACGCGGCACTGGCACAACTGCTCGCCTCAATCTGGCGGAGAGGGGGGGATTCGAACCCCCGAGGCGCTATAAACGCCTGCCTGATTTCGAGTCAGGTACATTCAACCGCTCTGCCACCTCTCCAGATGGGTCCCCAGTGTCCTGGGGCCGTGCATCATACGGGCACATGGCCCCCGCCACAAGCGGCCCGGGCCGGCGTCGACAGGGGCAGCGCGCGTCCAGGCGTGAACCGGTGCTGCGACGCCCGCGCGCGGCGTGTTGCCGCTAACCGGCCGGGCCGCGATGATGGTGGTGCATCTTCTTCTTGGCGACCCGGCCCCATGCTCGAATTCGGACACCTCACCCATGTCGGCCTGCGCCGTGACCTCAACGAGGACACCTATTACGGCGACAGCGAGCTGGGATTGTGGCTGGTCGCCGACGGCATGGGGGGGCATGCCTGCGGGGAAGTAGCCAGCGCATTGGCGCGCGAAACCATCGTGCGAGAAGTTCGCGCCGGGACCCCGCTCGCCCAGGCGGTACGCATCGCCGACGAAGAGATCATCAAGACCTCGCGCCGCTGCAACGACACCCTGCCGATGGGCACCACCGTGGTCGCCGCGCGCGTACTCGGCCAGCGTTTCGAAGTGGCCTGGGTTGGCGACAGCCGCGCCTACCTGTGGCGCGATGGCCGGCTGGCGCAGCTGAGCCAGGACCACAGCTATGTGCAGGAGCTCATCGCCCAAGGCACGCTGACCAGCGAGCAGGCACGCGCGCACCCGCATCGCAACGTGGTGACCCAGGCACTCGGCGTGACCGACCCGGCGCACCTGAATGTCGCCATCATGCAAGGCGAACTCAAATCCGGCATGCAGCTATTGCTGTGCAGCGACGGCCTGACCGAAGAGGTGGACGATGCCGCCATCGCAGCCACGTTGTCGCAGGCCGATTGCAGCGCGCAGGAATGCGTGGAATGCCTGGTCGCCGCCGCACTGGATGGCGGCGGTTCGGACAACATCACCGCGATCCTGGTGCGCAGTTACTGAGCGCTGCGCGCAAGCGGACAGTTGCGCAACAAAGCGCAGCGACCGCCAGCCATCGTTCAATCCCCATGTGGCCGCTTGGTTTCTGCGACGAAACGTCGCCATCGTTCGTCACGCCTTGCCAGCCACTCTGACGGCAAGCAGAGCCACACCGGCGAACATCGCGCGTCACTACATGCCGATGTGTTCTGTGTACACCTGCCGTGCGCGCATGCAGCCATCGCCGCAACGGACGACCCAGGTGCGCACATGCACCGCCTTTGCCGACCAACGGCGGCGATGTGCCTCGGGTCCGACGCCTTACCCGGCGACGGCAATCTCTTCGACCGGCGGATCCCACAACGCACGCCCCGCTTTCTTGCGCAACTGCGCCAGACGCGCCTCGTGCGCCTGCGATTCGGAAGCGGTCACCGCAACGCGCGGACGCGGCAACAGCAGCGCCGGATCGAACGCGATCATGCCGCTCGCGGCGTCGGCCTGCTGGCCGGCGTCGGCACTGGCAAACCCGATCTCCTCCTGACCCGAGGTCAGCGCGATATACACATCGGCCAGGATCTGCGCATCGAGCAAGGCGCCGTGCAACTGGCGATGCGAGTTGTCCACGCCCAGACGCTTGCACAGGGCATCCAAGGAATTGCGCTGCCCCGGATAGCGCTCGCGCGCCATCATCAAGGTATCCACCACCGTGGCGCGCTCGACGATGCGCCCGTAGTGATCGCCCAGCAGCGCCAGTTCGTTGTCCAGAAACCCCAGGTCGAACGCGGCGTTGTGGATGATCAGTTCCGCGCCGTCGATATAGGCGAGAAACTCGTCCACCACCTCGCCGAATAGCGGTTTATCGGCCAGAAATTCCAGGGTCAGCCCGGTCACCTCCTGCGCGCCCGGCTCGAAGTCGCAGTCCGGCTTCAGGTAGCGATGGAAATTGTTGCCGCTCGGGCGCCGCTCCAGCAGCTCCACCGCGCCGATTTCGACGACGCGGTTGCCCTTGCGCCATTCCAGGCCGGTGGTTTCGGTATCGAGAATGATCTGACGCATGTGTCCTCTTACGATGTCGCAAGACCACCGCGCTGGGCGATGGCCTGATTGCGGGCGAGCACGTCGACGCGCTCGTTGTCCGGGTCGCCATTGTGGCCTTTCACCCAACGCCAATCGATGCGGTGGCGCTGCGTGGCCGCGTGCAGCCGCTCCCACAACTCGCGATTTTTGACCGGATCGCACCCGGCGGTTTTCCAGTTGCGTCGCACCCATCCTGGCATCCATTCGGTGATGCCCTGGCGCACGTACTGCGAATCGGTATGCAACACGATCTGACACGGCTCGGTCAGCGTTTCCAGCGCCATGATCGCCGCCATCAATTCCATGCGGTTGTTCGTCGACACCGCCTCACCGCCAGCCAGCTCCTTTTCGCGGCCGTTGTAACGCAACAAGGCCGCCCAACCGCCCGGGCCGGGGTTGCCGAGGCAGGAGCCATCGGTATGCACTTCAATGGATTTCATCAGGTTCCAGAGTTGAACGTAAACAGGTCAGATCGTAGCCACCGGTTGTGGCCAGCGGGCAGGCAGGGCGATTGGCGTCGGCCCGATCGCCGCGGCAGCGCGCTTTTCCACTTCCAGCAGATACACCGCGCGCCAGGGCGCCCGGCCGGGGTCGGTGGACTCGCCGCTGGGGCGCCAGATCGGCCCCAGATAGCGCTCCGCCTGCACGCTGTGCAGCCCGGCACGCTGCGCCAGTAGGCGCCAGCGATCCGGGCGCAACGCGACCGGCCCGCGCCGCGCCCACCGGAAGCGGTAGGGGCTCATTGGATTGAGCGTGAACAGCCACAGGCGGCCGCCGGGCATCAGCAGACGCTCGCATTCGGCCAGAAAGTCCGCCGCCCCGCCAACCACCGCATGCTGCGCCACGATCGCCTGCAGGCTCTCGGTCGGCAGCGGAAACGGCAGCGCGCAGCGCGCGTCGCCAGCAAAACGGCCGGCACTGCGATGCAGCCGCAAACCGCGCCCTTGCAGCAACTCGCGCGCCGGCATGTCGGCGGTCGGCGTCAGCCACAACCACGGCTGCGACGGCCGTGTCTGCAGCGCTTCCAACGCCAGACGACGCTCCAGCTGAAGCAGGCCGCGCCCCGCGCCGGTTTCAAACCAGGATGAGACGCCAGCTTGACGGGAGAATGGCGGGGCAGGCATGGTCCCAATTCTATGCGACTGATCGCCCTGCCCGCATTCGACGACAACTACATCTGGGCGCTGGTCGCCGCAGATGGCCGCGCCATCATTGTCGACCCCGGTCAAGCCGAGCCTGTCCTGGCTGCCGCGCAGCGCCAGGGCCTGGTGCCGAGCGCCGTCTTGCTGACCCATCACCACGGCGACCACATCGGCGGCGTTGCCGAACTCCAGCAGCGCTGGCCGGACCTGGCGCTGTTCGGCCCGGCCGACGAACGCATCCCGACCAACGCGCATCATGTGGGTCGCGGCGAGCGCTTGCGCCTGCTCGATGTCGAGTTCCAGGTGATCAAGGTGCCGGGCCACACCCGCAGCCATATCGCCTTTCTCGCTGACGGCCACCTGTTCAGCGGTGATACGCTGTTCAGCCTAGGCTGTGGGCGGATGTTCGAAGGTACCGCTCCCCAGATGTTCGACTCGTTGCAGCGCCTGGCCTCCCTGCCTGGCGAAACGCTTGTGTGTTGCGGCCACGAATACACGTTGGCCAACGCGGCCTTCGCGCTGCATGTCGATCCCACCAACGCTGCCTTGCAGCGCCGTCAACAGGAAGCCCAGGCCATGCGTCATGCAGCCCGTCCTACCCTGCCGATTTCGCTCAAGAGTGAACTGGCCACCAATCCGTTCTTACGCACCAGCCACCCCGAGATCCGCGCTGCAGTGGCACCACGCGCAGCCAGCGCACTTTCCTCTGAAGTGGATATTTTTGCCGAACTTCGGCGCTGGAAAGACGAATTTCGGGCATGAGGCGCCTGGTTTTGGCAGTGCTGGCCGCGTGTTCGGCCATTGCACCGGCAGCCGCATCGCCCAACGACGCAAGCTCCGCCTCCGCAGGTGGCCAGGCCGCGCCGGCCAGCGCGCCAGGCCTCCGCAACGGGCGCGAGATTTTTTCGGCCTTCCTCGACGGACGCGCCGACCCGGGCTGCGACAGCGCCCATAGCGATGCCCGCTGGGAACAGCATTTTTCGCGCGCCCCGGCACGTTTGGCAGACGATGCGCAGGATGTCCTGCCGCTATTCGGCTATGTCGTCGATGAATTGCGCAAGGCCGACATGCCGACCGAATTTGCGCTGATTCCGTTCGTCGAAAGCGGCTACCGCCCCGGGGCTCGCAACGGCAGCGGCCCTGCAGGCTTGTGGCAGTTCATCGCAACCACCGCGCGCAACCACCAGGTGCCGGTCGGCGCGCAGTACGACGGACGCCTGTCGGCAGTGGATTCCACCACTGCGGCGGTACGCTATCTCAAAACCCTTTACGGCATGTTCGGCGGAGACTGGCGCCTGGCCCTGATGGCCTACAACGCCGGCGAGTACCGCGTGCTGCAGGCGATGCGCAGCGCCGGGATGAACGCGCAAAACGTGCGTCCGTCCGAATTGCCGGGCATGTCCAAGGTCACCTACGACTATGTGGAAAAACTGCACGCGCTTGCCTGCGTGCTCGATCACGCGCAGCAGCAGGGCAACCTGCTGACCTCGCTGGACCGTCCGGTGCCTGTCCTCACCGAACATGCGTTACCGGCAGGCACCAGCCTCAACACCTGGGCTGGACAGCGCGCGATCGAGCCGCAATTGCTCGCGCGCCTGAATCCCGCCCTCGCTGGCGCACGCGCCGCACCGCGCGGTGTGTACGTGCTCGCACCGCTTGCGCCGCCGCAGCCCGGTGCAAATAGCGCCATGGTCGCATCTGCGGAGATGGAAACTGGCGCCGCCAGCAGCACTGCCGCGCCCACAGCCGTCGCCGCTGCAGCCAGCAAAGCGTCGACCTCGCCAGCACGCACCCACACCGTGCGCAATGGCGAATCGGCCTGGGCGATCGCACGCCGCTATGGCATCACCGTCACGACGCTGCTCGCCACCAACGGCCTGGACAAAAGCGCCATTCTGAAGCCTGGCATGGTGTTGTCGTTCGACGACTCGCCCTGAGCGATGCGCCGAGGTGCGGCGCGACCTTGGACGCTGTCGTACGCGCAGGCAGGCGGCCGCCAGCATGATCGCGTCGATCCTGAACTTCGCTCACCAACCCAGCCTTCTTCGTCAGGCCGCTTCGGTCGCGAAAGATGGATGTTGAAAGTTACCGGGTTGCAAACGTGCAGTGAGCACCTGCTGCGCGTCGCGCCGGGGAGCCGACTTGGCGCTCCACGTGCGAGCCGAGCTCCGGCAAAAATCGATCTTGCAGACCCTACGCAATGCGCGCCATGACATTGGCGACGCTCCTCGTTGAGTCAATCACGCCCAGCCATTCAACTGACCCGACCACCGCAGATCATCAGCGCGACACCTCGCATGTCTTTCAGGACCGCTGCCCGCGCGCGCCGTCGCACAATCGAGCGTCAGCAGCGACGACGGCCAGATCGTCAGGGAACCGGCCGACAACCCCGCGACTTGCGCGCAGGAATCGCAGCTCCCGTCAGGCGCGCAGACACCGCCGGCAAATCGATACGCGCCGCGCGGGAGCTTGACTGGGATGCCCGCCAGCCGGACTGCGTCTTCCATCACGAACGCCCAAAGAAAAAGCCCGGTTGCCCGGGCTTTGCTCTCACCAATCGATGATCCAGCCTTACAGCTGGGCTTCTTCGATCTGGATCTTGTAGCGCTTGCGCATTTCCTTGACGTAAGCCTGCGCAGCGTTGTTTCCGTCGATCTGGCTCAACTGCTCGCGCAGCATCGTCTGCTGCTCGGCCGGCATCTGCTTCAGATCGCCCGGCGTCGCCTTGCTGATGACAAAGACAGCAAAGCGCCCGCCATCCAACTCCACCTTGCCAACCGACGGCTTGCCTTCGGTCGGTCGCGGCGCGCTGAAGATCGCACGGTTCGCAGCCGGGGTCGGGATCGGCGCCGTCCGCGGCAGCCCCGGAATCGGCTGCACCTGCAGCTTCTCGCTGTCGGCCAGTGCCTGTAGCGTTTCGCCTTTCTGCACGCGTGCCAGCAAGGCATCGGCAGCAGCAGCGGCGGCCTTCTCGGCACGGTCCGCGCGGATTGCCGCCGTCACCTTGTCGCGCACCTTGTCCAACGGCAACGCCTGTTCGGCGGTGTGGTTGGTCACACGCAGCACCACGCTATGGTTCGGCGCGATGGTGATGGGGTCGCTCACCGTGCCGTCCTGCACCAGCGTTTCGGAGAACGCCGCGCGCAGCACAGCCGGGTTGGCGGCAACACCGCTGGCATCACTGCGCGAGAACGGCCCCAGCGTCTGCACCGGCAGGCCAACCTGCTTGGCCGCCGGCTCCAGTGCGGTGGGGTTCTTGTAAACCTGGTCCACCAACTTGCCGCTGACATCGGCAAAGGCCTTGTCTGCGTCGGCCTTGAGCTGCTCGGCAGCCAGCTGGTCGCGCACCTGCTCGAACGACTTGCCCTGGCCGCCCTTGACCTCACGCAGCTGGATCACGTGGTAGCCGAATTCGCTCTTGATCGGGCCCACCACCTCGCCAGCCTTCATCGAGAACAGCGCGTCCTCGAACGGCTTGACCATCGTGCCCTTCTCGACCCAGCCCAGGTCGCCGCCGGCATCCTTGGAACCGGGATCTTGCGAATTAGCCTTCGCCAGTGCAGCAAAGTCGGTACCCGTCTGCTTGGCCTCGGCGGCAAGCTTGGCAGCCTTTGCCTCGGCAGCCTTCTGCGCGGCTGCATCGGTGCCGGCACTGATCAGGATGTGCGACGCAAGACGCTGCTCCGGCTCGACGAAGCGCGCCTTCTCGTCTTCATAGCGCTTGCGCAGCGTGGCCTCGTCGGCCGCAGTGGCTGGCGGCATCGTGGCGGCGTTGAGCTCCACGTATTCGATCGTCACGGTTTCCGGCTGGCGGAAATCCTGCGTGTGCCCGTCGTACCACTGCTTGATCTGCGCATCGCTCACCGGCGCAGCATCTGCGGCCGGCGGCGGCAGCATCGCCAACTCCACATCGCGCGTTTCACCCATCAGCTTGAGCAGGCGCTCGAACTCGGACGTGGTGGCAAAGCCGGACTCCGCCACCGCCTGCGGGATCACCGACTGCTGCAGGCTGTCGCGCACCAACGCATCGAACTGCGCTGGCGTGCGCGGCGGCGTGCCCTGCGCGAGTGCGGCGCGATACTGGTCCGGACTGAACTTACCATCGACCTGGAATGCGGGAATGTTGGCAATGTAATCCCGCACGGTCGCATCGCCGATGACGATTCCGGCGTCTTCCGCACCCAGTCGCACGACCTGTTCGTCGACCAGTTGATCGAGCACCTGCAGCTTGTTTTCGCGGGATTCGAAGCTGCGCGGATCGAATTTCTCGCCCTGACGCTGACGCTCCTGCATACGCGCCTGCTCGAAACGCGTGCGGAAATCCTGCGTGCTGATTTCATGGTGTTGCCACAGCAAAGAGACCGGCCACCACGACGGCGCCGATTTCCACCAGGCCGGCGGCGCCTGCACCTTGGCCACATTGTTGGCGCCAATGCCGCCGAGGTAGCTGTTGTCGATGACGAACAGGAACGGAATCATCAGCAACCCCAGGATGGCGGTAGCGATCCAGCCTGACGTCTTGTCGCGAAGTTTCTGCAGCATTGGCAAATCACGGCCTGTGGGCGAGCCGCGCAGTGTAACGCGCTTGGCGCCAGGCACCCAGCCCAATGCCCGTGACGACGGCGTCGTGGCGCATCCAATCGGCCCCAGGGTGAACGGCGCAAGCCAGAGCCACATACCGAAGCGCCTTCAAACGCAGCAGAGCGCGCCGCTGCAGGATGCGCGGCAGTACGCCGCACCGCCATGCCAGGATGGACCCGCATCCATTACCGACAGTCAAAAAAAAAGCCCCCGGCACAAGGCCGAGGGCTTGGTATAACTGGCGGAGCGGACGGGACTCGAACCCGCGACCTCCGGCGTGACAGGCCAGCATTCTAACCAGCTGAACTACCGCTCCGTTTTAAACTTGGACGTCTGCCTCCATTCCGTTCGCAGCACGAATGTCGTGGAGAAAACGAAGCCCCCAATTGCTCAGGGGCTTCGCGTGTAACTGGCGGAGCGGACGGGACTCGAACCCGCGACCTCCGGCGTGACAGGCCAGCATTCTAACCAGCTGAACTACCGCTCCGCGCTTGAAACGTTTGCCTGGTGCTTAATGGTGGGTGCTGAGGGTTTCGAACCCCCGACCCTCTCCGTGTAAGGGAGACGCTCTACCGCTGAGCTAAGCACCCTAGCGAGTCGATTAGTTTACTGCATCCTTCAGGGCTTTACCAGCCTTGAATGCAGGATTCTTCGAAGCAGCGATCTTGATGCTGTCGCCGGTCTTCGGATTGCGGCCGGTGCGCTCAGCGCGCTCGCGGACCTGGAAGGTACCGAAGCCAACGAGGGTGACGGCGTCGCCCTTCTTCAGTGCCTTGGTGATTTCGCTCACAACCGCGTCAACAGCACGGCCAGCTTCAGCCTTGGAGATGTCAGCGGCAGCGGCAACGCCATCGATCAATTCGGTTTTATTCATTCTTGAAACTCCCTTTGCGGCAGATGCCGCGGAATCGACAATCGGCGCTCTTGCCGTAAGCGAAGAACCCGACACAAGTGGTATCGCATGACGCATCACATTTGCCGCGCCCACGAGTCGTGCATTTATACCAGCGCCCCCAACAGCACGCAAGCCAAAACCCAATAACGACGCGGGTTTTGGCTTGTTTTGGCGAGGCCCAGACAGCCCTCGTTAGTGCTTGACGCGGGTACCGGGCGTGCTACGCGACTTGCCGCGCACGGTCACGCGCGAGGCCGCCTTGCGTGCCTTTTCCTTGCTGGCCTTCTTCGGCGCAAGCGGACGTTCCAACGCCAGATCGAGCACCTCGTCGATCCACTTCACCGGCACGATCTTCAGATCGCGGGTCACGTTTGGCGGGATGTCGGCCAGATCCTTGCGGTTCTCGTCGGGGATCAGCACGGTGCGGATGCCGCCGCGCAGGGCCGCCAGCAACTTCTCCTTCAAGCCACCGATTGCCGATACCCGCCCGCGCAGGGTGATCTCGCCGGTCATCGCCACATCGGCGCGGATCGGCACCCGGGTCAGTATCGACACCAGCGAGGTCACCATCGCGATACCTGCGCTTGGGCCGTCCTTGGGCGTGGCGCCGTCGGGCACATGCACATGCACGTCCTGCTTTTGCAGGAAATCCACATCGATGCCAAGTCGCTCGGCGCGCGAACGCACCACCGACAATGCAGCCGATGCCGATTCCTTCATGACATTGCCGAGCTGGCCGGTGAGGATCAGGTTGCCCTTGCCTGGCACCAACGTGGACTCGACCTGCAACAGCTCACCACCGACTTCGGTCCATGCCAGACCCGTGACCAGACCGATCTCGTTCTCTTCTTCGGCACGGCCGAAGTCGAAGCGACGCACGCCCAGATACTTGTCGAGATTCTTGGCATTAACGGTGACCAGCGCCTTCGGCTTGCCCTTCTTGGCGACCGCCTTCTTGGCCGCCGGTTGCGGACCTGCGAGCGCGATTTCCTTGACCACCTTGCGGCAGATCTTGGCCACCTCGCGTTCGAGATTACGCACACCCGACTCACGTGTGTAATACCGCACGATGTCCTGGATCGCATCGCTGGCGATCTCGATCTCCTCCGGCTTCAAGCCGTTGGCCTTGATCTGCTTGGGCACCAGATAGCGCGTGGCGATGTTGAGCTTCTCATCCTCGGTGTAGCCGGGGATGCGGATCACCTCCATGCGGTCCAGCAACGGGCCCGGGATATTGAGCGAGTTGGAGGTGGCGACGAACATCACCTCCGACAGGTCCAGATCGACTTCCAGATAGTGGTCGTTGAACGAATTGTTCTGCTCTGGATCGAGCACTTCCAGCAGTGCCGACGACGGGTCGCCACGGAAGTCCATCGACATCTTGTCGATTTCGTCCAGCAGGAACAGCGGGTTCTTGCTGCCGACCTTGTTGAGGTTCTGCACCAGGCGGCCCGGCATCGAACCGACATAGGTCCGGCGGTGGCCACGGATTTCGGCCTCGTCGCGAATGCCGCCCAGGCTCATGCGCACGAACTTGCGGTTGGTCGCCTTGGCGATCGACTGCCCGAGCGAGGTCTTGCCCACGCCCGGCGGACCGACCAGGCACAGGATCGGCCCCTTCATCTGCTTCACGCGCGACTGCACCGCCAAGTACTCGAGGATGCGCTCCTTGACCTTGTCCAGGCCATAGTGATCGGCGTCCAGCGTGTCTTCGGCAACCTTGAGGTCCTTGCGCACTTTGGTGCGCTTTTTCCACGGCACGCCCAGCAGCCAGTCCAGGTAATTGCGCACCACGGCTGCCTCAGCGGACATCGGCGACATCTGCTTGAGTTTGTTGAGCTCGGCCTTGGCCTTGGTCTCGACCGGCTTGGGCATGCCCGCCTCGGCGATCTTGCGCGCCAGCTCTTCCAGCTCGCCAGGCGCATCGTCCAGGTCGCCCAGCTCCTTCTGGATCGCCTTCATCTGCTCGTTGAGGTAGTACTCGCGCTGGCTCTTTTCCATCTGCGACTTCACGCGGCCGCGGATGCGCTTTTCCAGCTGCTGCACGTCGATTTCGCCATCGACCAAGCCGACCAGCAATTCCAGCCGCTCGCCGATGTCGGTGATCTCCAGCAGGCGCTGCTTGTCGGCCAGACGCACACCGATGTGGGCGGCGATGGTGTCCGCCAGACGGCCCGGCTCATCGATGCCAGCCAAGGTCTGCAGCAGTTCCGGCGGCAGCTTGCGATTGGTCTTGACGTACTGTTCGAACAGCGACATCAGCGACCGCGCAATCGCTTCCACCTCGCGCGGCTCACGCGCGTCGCTGGCTTCGATTTCGGTGCCCTGCCCCTGCAATGCGCCGTCCTGCTCGACAACCTTGTCCACGGTGACCCGTGACAGACCCTCGACCAGCACCTTGATGGTGCCGTCGGGGAGCTTGAGAAGCTGCAGCACCTGCGCCAGGGTACCGACGGTATACAGATCGCCGGCAGCCGGGTCGTCGGTCTCGGCCGACTTCTGCGCGACGAGCAGGATGCGCTTGTCCGCCTCCATCGCCTTTTCCAGCGCACGCATCGACTTGTCGCGGCCGACGAACAGCGGGATCACCATGTGCGGAAACACCACCACGTCGCGCAGCGGCAACACCGGCAGATCGAGAACTTCTGGTTGGGACTGGGCCATGGGGCACTCCGCAGGAATGGGGGTTTTTGGGGCAGTAAAAAGCCGATGGCCCCGTTATGGGGCCATCGGCGAGGTGTTGCAAGTAGCGTTAGGAAAGCGGTTATCCGCCAGCGAGGCCGAGGCCTGGCGAGGCGGCCAACGGACTCAGTCTCCGGACGCAGCCTTGGCCGGCGCCGGTTGCGCCTGGTAGATCAGATACGGCTCGGATTTGTGCTCGATCACCGACTCGTCCACCACCACCTTGCTGACGTTTTCCTGCGACGGCAGCTCGTACATCGTGTCCAGCAGCACCGATTCGACGATGGTGCGCAGGCCACGCGCGCCGGTCTTGCGCTTGAGCGCCTTCTTGGCGATCGCAGACAGGGCGTCGGGGCGGAACTCCAGCTCCACACCTTCCATGTCGAACAGCTTCTTGAACTGTTTGGTGATGGCGTTCTTGGGCTCGGTCAGGATCTTGATCAACGCCGGCTCGTCCAGCTCTTCGAGCGTGGCGACCACCGGCAGACGGCCGACGAACTCGGGAATCAGGCCGAACTTGATCAGATCTTCCGGCTCGACTTCGGCCAGGATCTTGCCCACTTCCTGCTTGCGCTCGCTGCTCTTGACCTTGGCGCCGAAGCCGATGCCACCAGCGTCGTTGGAACGCTGCTGGATCACCTTGTCCAGGCCGGCGAATGCGCCGCCGCAGATGAACAGGATGTTCTTGGTGTCGACCTGCAGGAATTCCTGCTGCGGGTGCTTGCGGCCGCCCTGCGGCGGCACCGAGGCAACCGTGCCCTCGATCAGCTTGAGCAGCGCCTGCTGCACGCCTTCACCGGACACATCGCGGGTGATCGACGGGTTCTCGCTCTTGCGCGAGATCTTGTCGATCTCGTCGATGTAGACGATGCCCTGCTGCGCCTTTTCGACGTCGTAATCGCACTTCTGCAACAGCTTCTGGATGATGTTTTCCACGTCCTCGCCGACATAGCCGGCTTCGGTGAGCGTGGTGGCATCGGCGATCGTGAACGGCACATTGAGCAGCCGCGCCAGCGTTTCGGCCAGCAGGGTTTTGCCCGACCCGGTCGGGCCGACCAGCAGGATGTTGGATTTCGCCAGCTCCACATCATCGTTCTTGCTGCGGCTCTCGATACGCTTGTAGTGGTTGTACACCGCTACCGCGAGCGTACGCTTGGCGCGCAGCTGCCCGATCACGTATTGATCCAGTACCTCGAGAATCTCGCGCGGCTTGGGCAGGCTGGACCGTGCCGACTGCGCCTTCTCTTCGAGTTCCTCGCGGATGATGTCGTTGCACAGCTCAACGCACTCATCGCAGATGAATACGCTGGGACCGGCAATCAGCTTACGGACTTCATGCTGACTCTTACCGCAGAACGAGCAGTAGAGAATCTTGTTGCTGTCGCCGGAACGACCTTGGCGGTCTTCGCTCATGCTTCTGTTACCCAGTTACCCCACCCGATGCACGGGGGTTCGATTCGAGAATAGCACAGGGTCGGGAGGACATTCGCCCCGCCCGACCCTGCCGGTTTTTCCTTCAATTTCAATGACTTGAAGATCAAGACGGCTGAATCGACTCTTCCGGACGACGTTCGAGCACCTGATCCACCAGGCCGTAGGCCTGCGCATCGACTGCACTCTTGAAATTGTCGCGTTCGGTGTCACGCGCAATGGTCTCCAGCGATTGGCCGGTATGCTTGGCCAGGATCTCGTTCAAGCGCGAACGCAAGGTCAGGATCTCGCGCGCGTGGATATCGATATCGGTCGCCTGGCCCTGGAAGCCACCCAGCGGCTGATGGATCATCACGCGCGAATTCGGCAGCGCGTAACGCTTGCCTGCCGCACCCGAGGCCAGCAGCAGCGCGCCCATCGAGGCGGCCTGGCCGACACAGATGGTGCTGACGTCCGGCTTGATGTACTGCATGGTGTCGTAGATCGCCATGCCGGCGGTGACCACGCCACCGGGCGAATTGATGTAGATGCTGATGTCCTTTTCCGGGTTATCCGCTTCCAAAAACAGCAGCTGGGCCACGATCACGTTGGCCATGTGGTCGTCGATCGGACCGACCAGGAAGATCAGACGCTCCTTCAGCAGACGCGAGTAGATGTCGTACGCACGCTCGCCACGGCTGGTCTGCTCGACCACCATGGGCACCAGGTTCAGGGCTTTGGTCACAATGCTCATCAGTCTTCCCGTTGTGGCAGCGGCCTGTGCCGCTGCCCGTGTTCGACATCCGCACCCCTGACTGCGGGCGCGGTTCTTCTCTTACTGCCGGATCAGACGCGGATGGCGTCCTGGAACGACAGCGACTGCTCGGTGTGCTGGGCGCGCTCGGCGATCCAGTCGATCACCTGCTCTTCCATCACGCGGCTCTGCAGCCCGTTCATCAGTTGGGGGTCGTTGCGGTACATCTCAATGACCTGTTCCGGCTCTTCGTAGGTCGAAGCGATCAGACGCAGCGTTTCGCTGACGCGCTTGGATTCCAGGCGCAATTCGTTGCGGCGCGCCACTTCACCCACCAGCAGACCGACCAGCACGCGCTTGGCGGCGGCATCCATGAATCCCTGGTGCGCGTCGGCCGGCACCTGACCCGGATCGCGACCGCTGCGGCGGACCTGCTCGACCTGCTGGGCCAGCATCGAACGCGCTTCGCTCTCGACCAGACGCGGCGGCATTTCGACATGCGCGTAGGCGGCAATCAGCTGCTCGCCCACTTCGCGGCGCAGGCGGTTCATCAGCGCACCCTTGAGCTCGCGCTCCAGGTTGGTGCGGATATCGGCGCGGAACTGCTCGGCATCGCCACTCTTCACGCCGAAGCTCTTGATGAAGTCCTTGTCCACTGCCGGCAACACCGGCTCGGAGACTTCGACCGCCTTGACGTGCACCTGCACGGTCTTGCCCGCCAGCTGCGGCACGCGCCATTCTGCGGGGAAATCGACGGTCAGGGTCTTTTCTTCACCCTTGGTGAGGCCTTCCAGGCCCTTTTCGATCTGGTCGAACATCACGCCCGAACCCAGCACGCTGCTGCCGGTCTCCACGCCTTCGGCGGGCAGGCGCTCGTCGCCGGCCTGCGACCAGGTCTCCAGCGCCACCAGGTCGCCGACCTGCGCACCGCGCTCGACCGGATTCCAGGTGCGGCGCTGCAGGCGCAGGTTTTCGATCATCTGGTCGATGTCGGCATCGGTCACTTCAGCGGTCGCGCGCACCACCGACAGCTTGGTCACGTCGATGTCGCCGAAATCCGGCACCACTTCGAAGGTGGCGACGAAGTCGAAATCGGTCTCGCCCTGATCGATACGCGGGTTGCCGGCCAGACGCAACGAGTGCTCGCGCACGGCCGAATCGAAGGTCTCACGCAGCAGGCCTTCCATCGCCTCGGCACGCACCTGCTGACCGAAGCGCTGCTCGATCACCTTGGTCGGCACCTTGCCGGGACGGAAGCCCTTGATGCGCGTGGTCCGCGCAAGCTCGCGCAGGCGGCCACCGACGTGCGTCTCCAGGCGCTCCTGCGGCAGGGTGAAGGTCAGTCGGCGTTCCAGATTGCCGGTGGATTCGATCGATGCTTGCATGTTGACTCCTGCCACCGACAGCGCACAGCGTCGGCACGAGATGGAAGATGCGGGTTGACGGATGGCGAGAATGCCGCCGAGCCTTGTAGTTTCGCCGATAACGGCGGCCGCTGCCAGCGGCATGCGCGCAGCGGCCTCACGGACAGAAGCGACCAGTTTGCAGGAAGTGCAGCGGCCGGAACCCACACGGCCGCGCGGCATTGGTGCGAAAGGGGGGACTCGAACCCCCACGCCTTGCGGCGTCAGAACCTAAATCTGGTGCGTCTACCAATTCCGCCACTTTCGCAATGCCGTAGATGCCCGGCTATTGTTGCAGGGATGCCCGTAAAGAAAAAGCGCCGAGAAGCCCGAAACGTGTGACTACGCGATGGGCACGGTGATGGCCTCACGTGGAGACTTGAGGCGCTGCCCGAACAAGGGAGTGCAGTGCCCCCGCCTGAATCCAGACAAGGCCCGTATTGTCCACCAGTACATCGCAGCAGCAGGATTTGCGAAAATTCCGTTAATTTCAGCCCAAGGGCATCAGTCGCGATGCGAGACCGATATCGCCAGATCGTGGCACTGTCGCGCGATTGCATTAAAGAGATCGATCTGGACGGTCGGATCACGTCGGTCAATCTCAACGGGCTGGTCGGACTTGGGGCCAGTTCTGCGGATCAGGTTCTTGCCCGCCCGTGGCGCGAACTCTGGCCACCCGAAGCGGCAGCCATGGTGGGCGCAGCCATGGCCGCGGCGGCGAAGGGCGCAACCCGGGAATTCGAGGCCAGTTGCGTGAACCTGGCCGGCGTGCGCCAGACCTGGCAGGCCGTCACCAGCCCATTGTTCGACGAGCAAGGCAAGGTCGAAGCCATCTTGGCGGTGAGCAAGAATGTCTCCGACCGCCGCGCGCTGGAAGCAGCCTTTCACACCCTGGACAGCACCCTGACGGCAGAACGCGCGTTTTCCACCAACGCCTGATGCTGGCGCGCGCACGCGAAACCTCGCTGTCGACCGAGCTGCACAGCCTGCGCGATTCGCACGAGCGCATCGAAGGCGACCTGGACATCGCGCGCGCCGCACAGAAGGCAGCCGAGAAGATCGCCGAGCAGGCGCAGAAAGGCGAAGCGGTAGGACAACTGCTGGCCGGCGTGGTCCACGATTTGAACAACGTGCTGCAGGCCGCCACATCGGCGATCAATCTGGTCGTGCAGCGCGCGCAGATCGACGCCCACGATGCCAAGCTGCTCAGCGTTGCGGACGCGGCGCTTCAACACGGCGCGGTGATGGCGCGGCGCCTGGTCGGTTTCTCGCGCCATTACCCCTATAGCCCCGAAGCGGTGGATCTGGCCGAACTGGCAGAACAGCTCAGCCCGTTACTGCAACAGGTGGTTGGCGCAGAACTGCGGTTACGGCTGCACACCGGCAACGGCGGGTGTTGTGCCATGGTCGACCGTCATACCGTGGAGCGCGCCATCCTGAATCTGGTGATCAACGCCCGCGATGCCTGTGCCAGCGGCGACAGCATCAGCGTGGAAACCGGGGAAACCTTCGTCACAGAAGAGCAGGCGCAACTGGCCAGACCGGCCGGGCACTACATGACCCTCGCCGTCGCCGACAGCGGGCACGGTATGGACAGCGCAGTGCAGGCGCGCTTGTTCGAGGCCTACTTCACCACCAAGCACGCCAGCAAGGGCGCCGGCCTGGGATTGTCGCAGGTCTATAGCGCAGTGCGCCAGGCCGGCGGCTTTGTAGAAGTCTTCTCGGCGCCTGGCCAGGGCACGCGCTTCGTGCTGGCATTTCCGCGCGTGCAGCGAAGCTAGACGCCTGCATTGCTGGCCTTACACGCAGGCGCTGGTGACATGGCTGCTTGCGGCAATTGCTTGCAGATCGCAGAGCACGTCGCGCCACGCGCTCACCACAGGCAATGACGTGGCGCCGCAGTGGCGCACGGCGATACTTCCGGCATCGCTGACGATGTGACCGGGGTTCGATCGCTGACGCCGGCTGCGGCAACCGCACCCCAGCCAGGCATTCGATGATGAGCGTCGCCCAAAGGCTTTGAAGAGCCATTGGTATCCAAATCAGACGTTGGCGATGCCGGCGCTATCGCGAAGCTGCAGCACCGCCGTCGCGACGCCAACCTATCGCTGGTCTCGATTCGTTTACAGCAGGCCCAACGAGCGCGCGCGCCGCTTTCAATCCTGGAAAAAGAAAAGCACCTAGGCAGTGCCTAAGTGCTTTTATTTGGTGGGCCGTCAAGGATTCGAACCTTGGACCTATTGATTAAGAGTCAACTGCTCTACCAACTGAGCTAACGGCCCTGAAACTGGTCGCACATTGTATGTGCATTTTTGCTTTGTTGCAACACCCTGTGACACATCGGGTCAAACATACCTGCAATTTCTCGTCATCAGTGGGGTGGCTGAGGGGACTCGAACCCCCGACATCTGGAATCACAATCCCGCCCCAGCCCGTAAGCATACAACGTTTTCTTGGTTTTGTGACGCCGCGGGTGACGTAAAGGTGACATCCGTGGCGTCACAGGTGACGCGCCAATTAGTCGGGGCTATAGACCAAACGAACTTTAAGTGTGGAGGACGCAGGCCTCCCCTCTGAGTCAGGACATATATCCCGCATATGGGATATGATTCAACATCACTATAGAGGAGCCACTTAGAGGTCTCTTCCAGTCCTACTGGAGGTGCGCTTCAAGTGACACTTCCGGCCGTGCCGGTTTCAACTGTTCAGCCAACACCTCCGCCTTCGGGCGGGGGCGTTTTTCGTTTGCCCATTCAATCTCAACTTCGGGACGCATTCCTAATATGCAATCCACCGCCCAGACGCTCCACGAACGCCAACTCCAGCTGGAGTCCGAATCAACCTCCCTCGGCATCGCTCGCTACGAAAAGGCCCGCGCCAATTCCGACGAGGCTGACACCGGCCCCGGCAAGAAGCTGGTCATGCAGGCGGTCGCGGCCACCGGCCAGGCCATCCGTGAGTTTGTCGAGAAGGCCAAACAGGGCGGCGGTGGCCGGAGACACACGGCGGTGAAGTGGCTGGAGCATCTCGACCCCGAGGGCTGCGCCTACCTAACTGCCGTGGTATGCGTGAACGCCCTTGCCGGTGAGCAGGCTAAGTTGACCGCCGTTGCGCGCTCTGTCGGCTCTGCCATCGCACAGGACGTGAACTACAAGAAGCTGCGTGATACGCCCAGGGTTCCGTAGACACTCAAGACCCTCGTTGCGCGTAGCGCCGTTCAAACTCTACAGGGGACAGGTCGCCAGTTGAACCATGACGGCGTTGTGGGTTGTAGAACATCTCGATGTAGTCGAACACCTCGGCGCGTGCGGCGTCCTTGGTGGGGTAGATCCGCCGCCTGATCCGCTCGCGTTTGAGCAGACCAAAGAAGCTCTCCACCGGTGCGTTGTCATGGCAGTTGCCACGCCGACTCATGCTGCACACCAAGCCATGGGACGCCAGGAAACTGCGCCAGTCATCGCTGGTGTAGACAGACCCCTGGTCCGAATGAACCAGGCAACCAGCGCTGGGTTTGCGCCGCCACACCGCCGACAGCAAGGCCTGCACGACCAACTCGGTATCGGCTCGATCGCGCATCGCCCAGCCGACGACCTGCCTGGAAAACAGATCGATCACCACAGCCAGGTACATCCAGCCTTCATGCGTACGGATGAAGGTGAAGTCGCTCGCCCAGGCCGTGTCCGGCTCGGTCACGTCGAACTGTCGATCCAGCAGGTTGGCTGCCGCCTTGCACGGCGTTCCGCCATGGAAGCGCGGCTTGCGGCCATAGCCCACCTGGGCACGCAGTCCCTCGGTGCGCATCAATCGATGCACCCGATGGCGACTGCAACGCTCACCCAGATCGCGTAGATCCTTGGCAATCTTGCGATGCCCATAGACACTGCCGCTGGCCAACCAGTGGTGCTTGATCAGCCCCAGCAGGCGTTCGTCTTCCTTGGCGCGTTCACTGTCGGGCGACTTTAGCCACGCGTAGTATCCAGCCCGGTTCACCCGCAAAACCCGGCACATCGCGCACACCCTGAATTCTTCGCGGTGGACTTGCATGAAGAGGTACTTTGCCTTTACCCCTTGGCAAAGTACGCGGCGGCCTTTTTTAGGATGTCGCGCTCCTCCGTCACCCGGCGCAACTCGATCTTCAGCCGCCGGACTTCGGCGCTCTGGTCCGCCTCAGCGCGCTGTACTACGCCGGGCTTGCCGAACTTGCGCAGCCAAGCGTACAGGCTGTGCGTGGTGACACCCAGTCGCTCGGCGACCTCTGCCACCTTGAACCCACGATCGGTCACTTGCCGGACCGCCTCGATCTTGAACTCATCCGTATACCGCTTACTGCTCATGGACACCTCCGAATCAGCCATTTTCCATGGCCTTGAGATGTCTAGGAAATCCTGGGCGTATCACCGGATCAACGGCGGCGACCCTAACAACCCTGTCGTCGCCGGCATCGCGCTTAGTGCATACCCGGGCGGGTCGGACTTCGTAGTCCAGTCGGATCGCTTCGCCATCACGACACCAACCGCGGGCTACGGTGCTCGCAAGTTTCCC
The DNA here is from genome assembly GCF_000961215.1 of Xanthomonas citri pv. citri. Lineage (NCBI taxonomy): Bacteria > Pseudomonadati > Pseudomonadota > Gammaproteobacteria > Lysobacterales > Lysobacteraceae > Xanthomonas > Xanthomonas citri. Next base: position 1,226,920 of record NZ_CP008998.1, on the reverse strand, counting down.
TTCGTGGTAGGGACCGTGGGTGGCCTGAGCACGGTGGGCATCACTGGGCAATTGCTGGTAGACGGCTCGATCACCGCGAACAAGCTGACAGTGAACTCGCTAGCCGCCATCACCGCCAACATGGGAACCGTCAACGGCGGCACGTTCAAGACGCACACGCTCGATGTCAACGGCAATATCGTCGACGCGCACGAGTTCCGCGTCGAGTTGTCCAACGTCGGCGCTTGGCCCATTTGGGTCGGGGCAGGAGACAAGAACGAGAACAACGCCGTCTTCTGGGTTGATCGCTCGGGCAACGCAGGCTTCAAAGGCCGCGTGTCCGCGCCAAACATCGTCGGCAACTTCAATCGCTTGGCCCCCGTAGATTGGACTGGCTCGGTGTCGATGAATAACACCACGGGAATCGTCAACTTCACACTCCCGGCGCCTGTGCTACTAGGCGAGTCGCACACGCCGCTGATCGTACTCAGTGCAGGCGTGGACCATGCGTCGTCAGACAACGGGCGTGCATTCATTTACATCCAAAAGCTAGTTGGTGCGGCCTGGGTGACGGTGGATACCTACTTCATCATTCAAGGCTCGGGCCACAAGTTCAACCATGCGCTCAATTACGTCGGAGACCCGACAACGGCGGAAGCCACCTACCGTGTGGCCATCGCCGATTCTTCGCGCGGTGACCGCCTGATCATCACAAAGGTCCGTGGATTCATCCAAGGACTCCGATAACGAGGAACTAATGGCAGAAACACCAGGCTACGTTTCCAATGCAAAGCTCGCGGAACGCATCTCGGCATTGGTAGATCGCTGGAACACGCGCGAGGGCCAGATGATCGCGCTCCTCACTCAACCCCAAGGAGCTGTAACGGTCACTGACGGCCTCGGCAAGGATCACGTCCTGCCTTCCTTCCTCCAGCTCTCCAAGGATGTCTCAGAGTTGGTGGATGAACTAACGGGCGCCGTTAGCGGCGCTTCCGAGTTTGCCAATATGGCCCGGCTGTACGCTGAGGGCGCGCAGGCCTCCGCCAACGATGCACAAACGAGTGCCGAAGACGCAGCTCAGCAACTCGCAGACGCGACCGACCAAGCAGAAGCGTCAGCTGCAAGTGCAACGGCAAGTGCCGCAAGCGCGTCTGCGTCGGAGTCGAGCAACCAATCGGCCGGACTGCATGATAGCGCCGCTTCCGCAAGCGCAGCCGATGCTGACGCTGACGCGATCCAAGCAGCGAACTCCAAGGCCCAGGCCGTGGCTTCCGCAAGCGCAGCCGCGTCAAGTGAAGCGCAGGCCGCGTCCTACGCACACCAGGCGGAAGATTGGAGCGACCACGCGCAGTCGTGGGCGAACGCCCCGGCTGGAACTGAGATTGAGCCAGGGGCCTTTTCAGCTAAGCACTGGTCCGAGCAGGCCAAAGCATCCCTTACGGGCACGCTGGTCTATCGAGGCGGCTGGGACGCCGGTACCGGGTCGTTCCCATCGGGCGGTAACACTGGCGCGTTTTACAAAGTCACTACGGGCGGCTCCATTGGCGGTCGCCAGTACAACCCCGGCGACCAGATCGTCCATAACGGCTCCGGCTGGGACCACATCGACAACACCGAGCAGGTCACCTCAGTGGCAGGCAAGTCCGGAGCGGTCCAGCTGGTACCGAGCGACATCTCCGGCCTGGGCACTTTAGCTACACGCGACAGCGTGGATTTCAGCAGTCATGTCACAAACAAGCCAGCTTCATACCCTCCGAGCGGACACATGCACACGAAGGGCGACGTTGGGCTTTCTAACGTGGACAACACATCCGACGCAAATAAGCCGGTGAGCAACGCTCAGCAGGCAGCGCTGGACACGAAAGCACCTATCGACAAGCCCTCCTTTACGGGCGGTGTCACCGTGCGGAATAGCTCTCTCCGGTTAAGCGGCTGGGGCGGAATCGCAAACGATGGCGTGGTTTATTTCGGAGCAAGCGATAGCTGGCTCTTCAAGCAGGGAGACGCCTTCAGGTTCCAAATTGAAGGCAAGTTCAACGCATCCCTGGACTCCTCGGGAACCGTGTGGACATCTGGCAACTTCAATCCTGCCTCCAAGGTGGATATGGGCGGGCAGCCGCGCTTCGCCGGCGTTTTTGTCGGCGCCAACAACGATCAATACTTTTACGCCGAAGATGCCAATCAGAGCGTCGTACTGCGCTTCGGCTATGGCACGTCTTTCAAGTATGCCAAGTGGAATGGCGTCACTGGCGCCTTCACCGCGCCCCATTTAATTGCGGGTGGCTCCGGCAACGGAGCTTACGTACAGATTGGCGACGACGTGCGCCTAGTTGACATCGGTAGAAGCCACACCACGGCTATTCAAAGCACGGCTAACGGGAACATCGGATTTCTGCAGTTCGGAACGGGACCGACAATCGGTTGGGACGGCACCACCCTGCAGGCGGCGGGACAGGAACTCAAGCATGCCGGCAACACCGGATACTACGGCGTGAGTGGGCGGCAGCATAGTGACTGGAACACTTGTGTCACTCAGGGAATCTGGATGGCTGTAGGCGCTACCAACTCTCCCGACAACTCAGATTGGTGGCTCGGCCACGTAACCGTCCACAACGGTGATTGGGTGCAGCAGGAGGTCATCAACTTCACATCAAATCCGCCCAAGCAATTTCGCCGCCAAAGGCAGGGCGGCAGCTGGGGCGCCTGTCAGCAATGCGGCATGGTCATCGTATCGACGACAGATCCTGGCGGCGCCGATGGTGTCCTTTGGATTCAGCCGTAATGAGTGGCTGGCTTATCAAATGGGGCGGCGCGTATCGGAAGCCCTGGATCGTGCGCCTGAAATGGGGTGGCACGTGGATCAACCCAGCTGCCGTCCGCCTTCGGTGGGGTGGTGGCTGGGTGACCATCTACACCGCATACACCTCACTCTCAAGCAACGCCACTGGGAGCTCCGCCCAGTACAACAACGGAAACAGTCGCACACCTATGACCCGGCAGTTGGGGGCACGCGCAAGCATCTACACCGCAGGCGGAAACGGAAACCTCACCTATTCCTGGTTCGTGAGCGGCTCCAGCCAAGTGTCGAATGTATCGATCGGCCCATCTGGGCCGCACTGCGATGTAAGCGTCACCGCCACGATGAATCAAACCGGAAGCGTAACCGTGGGGTGCACTGTCAGTGACGGACAGAGCAGCACTACCGCCTACGCGACGAATTACTACGACTACTTCAACACTGTGTAAGGAACCCTTGAACAAAGAAGAACTTACGCTCCTCGGCACCCTCGGTGCTGTCGGAGCGCTGATCGGCATCGCAAAATTGCTTGTCTCCGACGAACCCCTCAAGCCCCGCCAGGTGATTGGTCGTGCCCTTCTACACGCCGGCCTCGGGGTGGCGTCGGCCGGCATCCTGGTACTGATCCCTGGCCTGGGCACCGCAGCAATCGTTGGCATCGCGTGCGTATTCTCCTCGCTCGGCACCTCCGCACTAGAGGCAGCCTTCAACAAGTACCTGAAGAAATGAGCAAGGCCAGCAAGGATTCGATGGAACGCCTTCATGGCGCCATCGCAGACAAGCTGAGCGACACCATCCGGAATATGGAGGCCGGCGACAAAGGGCTGGCCGCGCTGCTTAATGTGGCCCGCCAGTTCCTAAAGGACAACGGCATCGACTCCGTGGCGACCGAGACTAACCCGGTTGGCAAGGTCGCCGATGCAGTCTCGAAGCATCCCTTCGATCCCGCCGAGAGCCTGAAGCACCACTGATGGAAGCGTCAGGGATCACTTCCCTGCACGTCATTCACCCCTGGGAGGACTTCCGCAACTTCGCGTTCGACCTCTGGACGCACCTGGCCCTGCCCTCGCCAACGCCCGTGCAGTACGACATCTGTTCGTACCTGCAGCACGGGCCAAGGCGTCGAATGGTCCAGGCGTTCCGAGGCGTGGGCAAGTCGTTCCTCACAGCAGGATACGTGTGCTGGCTTCTATGGAAAGATCCGCAACACAAAATCATGGTCGTATCGGCGAGCAAGGAACGCGCTGACGCGTTCTCGGTGTTCGTCAAGCAGATCATCGAAACCTTCGAGCCGCTTTCGCACCTGCGCCCTCGCAGCGACCAGCGCAACTCCAACCTTGCCTTCGACGTTGGCCCTGCCCTCCCTGACCAATCGCCTTCGGTGAAGTCGGTGGGCATCACGGGCCAGCTGACCGGCTCGCGCGCTAACACGATTATTCCCGATGACATCGAGGTCGTGAAGAACTCGCAGACCATCGTGCAGCGGGAGAAGCTCGCAGAACTCATCAAGGAGTTCGATGCGGTACTGAAGCCAGGTGGACAGGTGATCTACCTCGGCACGCCACAGACCGAAGAGTCGCTCTACAACAAGCTGCCGGAACGCGGGTACGACATCCGCATTTGGCCCGCGCGCTTTCCAAAGAACATGAAGCAGCGCGTCGCATACGGCGCCATGCTCGCTCCAGTGATCGCGGCGGCGTTCGACGACAATCAGGCCCTCGCCTGGACGCCGACCGACTCCAGGCGCTTCGACGAGAAGGACCTGATGGAGCGCGAAGCGTCCTACGGACGTGCTGGTTTCGCTCTGCAGTTCATGCTGGACACCACGCTGTCTGACGCCGAGAAGTATCCGCTCAAGCTGTCGGACTTCATCGTCATGGACGTTGACCGCGAGGTCGCGCCGATCCGCGTCGTGTGGTCCTCCGGTAAACAGCATGTAGTCGAGGAATTGCCCTCCGTGGGCTTCTCGGGCGACCGCTGGCACCAGCCGATGTACGTGGCTCCCGAAATGGAAGAGTTCACTGGATCGCTGATGACCGTCGATCCGTCCGGACGGGGCGGCGACGAGACAGGCTTCTGCGTCACCAAAGTGCTGCGCGGCATGATTTACCTGCGCCGCTCGGGCGGCTTCAAGGGCGGATACGAGGACTCCACGCTGGAGGGCTTAGCGCACATTGCGCGCGCAGAGAAGGTCCAGCTAATCCTTGTCGAATCAAACTTCGGCGACGGCATGTTCAACAAGCTGTTCGAGCCGGTTCTTAAGCGGATCTACCCGTGCTCCGTCGAGGAAATCAAGCACTCAACGCAGAAGGAGCGCCGAATCTGCGACACCATCGAGCCGGTTTTGAACCAGCATCGCCTGGTCGTGGACAAGGCCGTGATCCGCGCCGATGCGGACACCGAAAACCATCACTACCAACTATTCCACCAACTCTCCCGAATGACCCGCGACCGCGGCGCCGTCAAGCACGACGACCGCGTGGAACCACTCGCCATGGCGCTCGCGTACTGGGCCGACCAGCTCGCACGCAATGTCGAGGACGAAGAGTAGCGGCGCATGGAGGAACTCCAAGAGCAGGACTACCTCGACTTCATCCAATCGGTCACTGGCCGTGCGGTGGACGAGGCGAACTTTTACGACAACTACTAACAAAGGAAATACCCATGACCGAGTTCTTCATCACTGCCGCCGTCTTCCTGGCGTTCGGCCTCTTCATCCGCAACCGTATCCGTAAGGCCAAGGCATCGGCCGCGACCGGCACACCTAGCGGTGGCGGCAGTTCGACTGGCACGAAGCCGCGCAAGCAGGTCCGTTGAGCGAATCCATCCGCATCGCAACCCCGCTCACCAAGTTGAGTGAGGGTTTGCGCCTTCGCTCCTACGTGTGCCCAGCCGGCAAGCTGACCATCGGATACGGCCACACAGGCTACGACGTAACCCCTGGACTGACGATCACTCAGGAGCGCGCTGATGCGCTGCTGGAGGCCGACCTGGCAAAGGCCTTGGCCGGCGTAAGGAAGTACGTGCACGTGCCCCTCACAGCGCAGCAGGAGGCTGCCCTAGTGGATTTCGTGTTCAACCTAGGGGCCGAGCGCCTTCGCACCTCGACCCTGCTACGTTTGCTTAACTCCGGCAACTACGCATCAGTATCCACGCAGCTGCCACGTTGGGTGTACGGTGAGGTCAACGGCAAGGCCAAAAGGCTTCCCGGCCTCATCGTCCGCCGCAGGGCGAACGTGGCGATGTGGGAAACGCGCTCATGAAGCGAGCTTTCTGTAAGTGCTGCAGCGAAGCCATCACTTCGTTCGGTCTTGCTACTGCTTTCCTGGTTGCGCTGAAGCACCTCAAGCGTCCCCTCTGATGCTTCTGGCCTCCTGCCGGTCCTTAATGAACTGCACAACACGCTGCGCGCCACCCGGGTACAGCCTTTGCGCGAACGGGGCAGTCTAGGTATCCGCATGAGTCTGCTTCACACCAACCTGTGTTGTTGTGCTCGTGATTCTGTACGTGCATACGCGCTTGATTTGTCAAAATCGGGAAGGTCACTCATGTGCCTCTATTGCAACAATAGCGCCTCTCTAATACGCTGTTCATGCTGCATTCGCAGAGGCTAGGGAGCTGTTGTGAAATACATATGGATAGTCATTCTGGCGGCAGGCTTTGCTGCCGTCTCAGATCGCGCAGAAGCTGTTGCAATCAGATGCGAAACCTGTCAGGTAGACGGCGACTTTCGAGCCGAAGCGGTGCGGGCTGGCCCGGGCACGCATATCGTCTACAGCGTTTCTAACAACTTGGTTCAGCAGTGGTATGTTGGGTCGGGTGGTGGCGGTGGAACGGTACCCGCGAGGGCCGGGGCCGCGTCGACACCAGTCGTGCGCAAGCAGACGGCGCCAGGCGGTGCAACTCAAGAGATTTCTAAGGCGCACACGTTTCACGTGATTGCTGGGGGCACCATTCGACCAATCTACAACATCCCGGTCGCAATGCTGGGGTTGAATCCTGATGCACGGGAGAAGACCGCATACGATTACGTAACCGATACGAATCTGCGGGGAATGGTTGAAGGTGCCGCAGGTAGCAGCGTGCTTATAGATAAGGTCACAGGCTCTAGCGTCATGGGGGCTTTGACCGATCTGCTGCAACTCGTAACGAATTACACTGGCGTCAGAGATCAAGCACGCCTCATCTTCCGAATTGTCTTCAAGGACGGCTCGTATGTCAGCGTGATCGTCGATTTGGCCCAGGCGAATGGAAAATCCGAACCCGGCAGCGAAAGAACGGCAGCGGGCCAGACGATTCCGAAGCAGGCCAGCGAACTTTCGGGCACTTGGACCAACTACGGTGGTGACAACTTGGCTCCGATGGTTGCGCTCATTCAACGCTTTGGCGGCACCGTGAGCTTTTCAGGGTCTGGCGGCACTGGTGGCACAATCACCAGAATCGTGTGCGTGACTCAAACCTGCACGGTAGAGCGCTCGGCGTATTGACCGATCTTTGGAATGCAATCCAAGCGCGTGTGACATCAATTCGTTAAAGCGCTTGGAGTCTTCTGCAGGGCACAGGGAAGTGCCTTGGGATTACCGCGATCAATCTGCCACCACCCCATCGCCCGTTGGTTACATTTTCTTATCTTGGAATATCGTTAGTGAGTATTAAGAGGCTAACGCCGTTCCTCGGAGCGTTGATGCTGGGGCCGGGATGCTTCGTACTGCTTCTGCTCTTTGCTTGGGCTCGGTATGAAGGCTACAGCGCGTTTGCTTGGATCATCGGCGTGGCACCAGTGGTGATGATTCTCGCAGCGTTGGCGCGCCTTGCAGCCGCTTCCCGCTCCTCCGGTGAGAAAGGTGAAGCTACCCCTGACCCCAGGGACTGATTGCGCGACCCAGAGCGCCGCCTTCTTAACACCCTCTGATAATCTCTCCCGCCCCTCTGGCGGCAGCGGGCTTCTGGCCGTCTCAGCCTTCCTAGAGGTCTCTTGAGGTGCGCGGAAGAGGGGAGAAATGTGCACCGCAAATTTCCGCGGCGGTATCTGACTCCGAAACGTCGCGCGCTTCCCCCCCTCTGGGGTCGCGGTGTGCCGTCTTCCCTTCTCTTCGAACGCCTGCCTGGCCTAGCCGTCTTCTACGGCGTCACCTGCTGGGCTATGTCATTGATTTGAGGCATACCGCGCTGGATTCCCTATCCAAGGGCTACCCCAACGCGCACCAATAGCGCACAGCTGGCGCGCTTAAGCTGTCCGCATGTGTTCGCGTCTCTCTGTCCCTATCTGTCGTTTTGCTTCCGACCATAGGCCAGCACCCGCCGATCGCTCACGGCCCTACCCTGCCCCGTGATTACTCCTGCCGCACAGCCCAGCAGCCGGCGCACTAGTCGCCCCACTGATATAGCACTGACAGACCACGGCTAGCGCCCTACCGTCTTTGTGATCACCCAGGCAATTTTTACTTAATCCCTAATTCGGGACTTGACCCATATGAGGAATTGATCTAGCTTATATCCCATCGGCCAGCCACACCGGCCGAAGCGATCCCTGAGCCGCCCAGCGCGGCGCTAGGAGAAGCAATCGGATTCAACCGGCCCCAGCCCGTGCGATGCGCTACTGGGGTGGCCTTCAAGGGCCTGCGACTAAGCCGAGAGGCAACCGCAGGGGAACCGAAAGAGGCCAAGGCGGCTAGAGGCCGCACGGTTCCGGGGTGCTCTCAGATATCGCGGCCGTATCATCCCATTATTGGGAAATGACTTGACAACGGGACGCTAGCAGATTTAGGATATGTCCCACGGCTGCTGAGGCAGCCAGCTGACAAGGCGGGAAGCTCTCCCGCCGCATTCCGACCCTTGCACGGGGTCGTAAATAACACGGTGCGGCTGGACCAGCTAAGGCGCGATGAGGCGTCGTTGCGGGAAGTCCGGGACGGGAATGGCTCTGCCTTCACCCACCCACATGACGACCCCTCAACGACAGCGGAGCGGCACTGGCCCGAAACCGGCACGGCCTGACAATCCTGCACACCGCAGGAGAGTCGGGCCACTCAAGCGCCTCGGTCACACGGGGGTGTTTGAGTGGCTTGATTCAATGGAGAACCCTATGGAACACGATGCGATCCCCTACGTTGCACCCGACGACCGCCTGATGGACACCGTGAGGTGGGAACTGGCGTGCTACCGGACGAGCATCGGCCGTACCGAAGCCCTGTCCACTGCATCCCACATCTGGCACAAATCCCACGAAGGAGCGTGACATGACCAGGTATAAGGAAGCGCACCACAGAAGAGTTCAAGCCGGCATGGGGAGGCCGGCAAGAAGAGCGCAGTACACCTGCCTGCGCGTCGTTGGCCGTTGGGTGCTGCGGCACCACGGCCTTGCGGTTGGCATCTATCCGACTCTGGGCGCACTTGTTGCTGCCCGGCTCGAACACGAAGGACGCACTCATGGCTGAGCACGACGGGATCACTGAGGGGCTGGAGTGCGACAACGCCGCAGTCATGGCCGGCTTCACTCGCGAAGTATTCGCCAGGACAACGACGCTCGATCTGCACCTATTGATCCGCCCCGACACCGATTTAGACGGACACTTCCGCGCCTGGTGCACTGACGAGCAGGAGTGGCTGCGGATCGAGGGGTGGAACTTCTGCATTCAGGACGTAAACTCTGGAGCGTCCGCATGATCGAGGAGGACGCTTTGAAGCTCACCAAGCTGCGCGCTGAGATTCGCAAACTCAACCGCGAGTCCGACAAGCTGATGCTTGAGACTCGTTGGTATCCGATGGTCGTCACCACGGCGCTGTTCGCAGCGGTCGCGGCGGTCATCAAGTTGTTCGGCTGAATGCCTGAAGTACCAGCGGGAGCGCTGCCCTAGCGCCACACCGGATGGGCTGCCTACGGCCCGGTGGCTGGTGAGTAAATCCTAGCATCGCGCAGGTCTTTGAACATCACTGGAAGGCGCGTTGCGCTGTCCGAAAATTCCCACAAGCCGCCTCCGGGCGGCTTTTTTGTTGCCTGGAGAAACCGCATGGCCTTCGCCTATTACGAAAAGGGCGCCACCGTCCTGCTGCTTACCAACGTCGAAGCTTCGATGCTTCTTCAAGTTATGCGCCGAGTCGGCGGTGACCCGCAGAAGACCGCGCGCAAGCATGCCGACGCCATTGCCGAGGCACTGCTAGAGGCGGCGGTTGAACAGGCAGATCACGACATCACGAAGAGCGGCAACAGCGTGGCGCTGAACTTCCACGCACCGAAAGGGGACGCGTCGTGACCGCCCCACGCATCTACGTGGCCTGCCTGGCCTCCTACAACAATGGCGTCCTGCATGGCCGCTGGATCGAACTGGACGGCCTGGACTATGACGACGTGCAGGCCGAGATAGCAGAGATGCTGCGCGAGTCGCCGGAGCCTAACGTGACCGTGAAGTGCCCTGAGTGCGGTGGCGACGGTGACGGCGGATTGGCCGCGTCCTGCGTCTCCAACGAACGTAAGGCGTGCCCCATGTGCGGTGGCACAGGCAAGGTGCCCAGCGCCGAGGAATGGGCCGTCCATGACAGCGAAGACCTGCCGACCAGCTTCCGGGACACCGAACACCCCGACCTGGCCGCTCTGGTGGAACGGCTGCAGGAGCTGGAAGACCTCAGTGACGACGAACGCGAAGCCTTCGATGCCTTCTGCGAGGTCGAGGGGGAAGAGGACGTGGATACGTTCCGCGAGCGTTACATCGGCGAGTTCAACAGCTGGGCGGAGATGGCCGAGCACCACGCGGACGAGACTGCGCTTCTTGAGGACGTCCCCGAGAACCTGCGGCGCTACTTTGATTACGAAAGCTATGGCCGTGACATGCGGACGGGTGGCGAGGCCTACGAATCGCGCGGCCACTACTTCTGGAGCCACTGACATGAGCACCATTGAGTTGCACAGCCTGACCTTCGCCGTTGAGAAGGAACACGACCACGACGCCGGCACGCCCTGGGACCGCGAGGACGGACATGGGCCTGTCTCCGGGTGGCGACACAAGCGCACCAAGCGCCCCGGTGAGCTGGTGTTGAATCAGCACAGCCCGATGGAGGTCCGCTTCTACGACTTCGCGGAAGCCTGCAAGATCGCCCTACGTGATGGCTGGGGATCGCGCTACGCCGAGCCGGGCATGAGCAAGCGCCAGATCGCCGCACTGGCCGCCCGCGAGGACTACGAACACCTCAAGGCGTGGTGCCGCGATGGTTGGGGCTACATCGGCGTAATCGTCACGCTGCTTGATGCGGACGGCAACAAGACCGACTACAGCGATGAACTATGGGGCGTCGCGGATGACGGTTCACACGCTGACACGATGGCTTGCGACCTCGCACTGAGTATCGGTGCGCTGGTGAACTGGGGACCGACTATTGAGCTGCCGGCGCGCACTGTCGAGTTGCGGAGGGCCGCATAAGCGGCTGTCACAACCAACACGCACACGGTGCTTCTGCGACAGGCGACTAGGGGCAGGGACACGTGGATTTGGCCGCCACTATTTCCGAAATTTCTGAAAACGAAGATAGCGCCCGAAGGCTGATTCGACTCGCCCACGCGCATTGCCAATTTTTCTCTCCACTGCCCGCAGGCTTGCCATGTCATTCAGCGTGACCGCATCTGAGAGGTCGAAAGGCGACTTGCGCTCAAGAGCTGTCGCCTCTCTCCGGATCAGCTCCATATCGCTCCTGATTGCATACATGAGGCTTGTTACCTCCCTGCCGAAGAGGAAGGACGCTTCAAGGAGGCAATCGTCAAATTCTGCAAGAACGTCCGCCGGGATGTCCTCGTACGGCTTGTGAAAACAATTGCTCTTTTGTCGGTACGCCGGCCCGCGCCGCCATCGGACCTCTGCCAGTACGCAATCTAGCAACCCTATCGTGGCCTTGTAGACCCTCAACCGTCGGTCATACGAATCAAGCCGAAGTTTGATGGTTCCAGTGCGCCACTGAGCAACTGCTACCGCCACGCCCAATGCCGCGACGGCAGGGCCGAGAGTGGCTTTCATGAATTCAATTACATCAACCATCGAATCCCCAGTGATCGACATCCGGGGCTATTGGAGCACAGCTATGCAGCCTAAAAATCTACGAGGACGGCGGTGAACAGCTTTTACGCCCCGCACGTTGACAAGACAGTCCATACCTCAGACGGCCGCGTCTTTGCCTACGGCCCCCGCATCACCCGCGGGGGCACCTTCGGCGAACTGAGTACACCGAGCCTCCCAAGCCTGGCGAGACTCCCGACCACTGGGAAGTCCGTTGGGTGGACTACCACGACAACGCGGGTCACTACATCGACGGCTGGATTGCCGACTGCGCGGTCGAAGCACACGCGAAGTTGCTTACAGAGATGCTGACGAAGCCAGCGTAGAAAGACACGGACAAGTCATCCGCAAGGAACAACTTGACGTAATTTCGCTTTCACCAAAGAATAGGCCCCGACGCTAACGTCAGGGCCTATGAACCACCTTAGACTCTTAAGGTCATATGGTGAATGTGTGCCATATCTCGTACCTCCTCACAGCTCATTGTCGCTGCTGTCTGCGTCAGGGGTCTCACCCTGTTTAGTATTACCTCCCTCTCCAGCTGCAACTGGAGAGGGGGCTCGCTTCAGGCTCCAGCCCCACTTTCGATCAGGCTGAAAACGCTTATCTTTAGACAGCATCGAAGAAAGCGACATTGCTTTGTTCGCGCCGCCAATTTCAATCCCACGAAGCTCTAAAGCCTCAACAAGCGTCACGGGCTTCATGGGAAATCCGTCTTTCAGCAACTCCAAGCAAGCCTCAACTACCCTGTCCTTGAGTGGCCGGGGTACGACCGCAACCTGGACCGCCGGCACTACAGTCCGAATAACGCCAGGTTGTAAGCCTGGTGCAATTGGTTTGGGCAGAGGCGGCAGCGGGACGGTCGGCAGTGAAGTGACCTGCAGACCTAACAACTCCTTCGCCATATTCAAGAAGCTGACTAGCTCATCCCGACGCTTGAGCAAGGCCTCGATCTGTCGATCAGCCTTAGCAATTTCCTCGGTGGCGGCCTTGATTGCGTCCATGTAACGAACTCTAAACGCATACGAAGATCTCTAGAAGAGTTGACAACTTTCATAGTTTATATTCCGTTCACAAATGAATGGAAAGTAACTCACTGACTCCATCTAGAGGCATTGCGCCACGCCTACCGCGATGTACGTCACAAATAAACGCTAATCGTCGCGCATCGAATCACAACGTTGTTGTCGCAAGTTAAAACCAACTGCGGCGAAGCCCATACCTATGCGCATGAATAGCTGCACTTTCGTCAGCTGTGACATGACAGCAAGCGGACCACTGCACACCTTTGACCCGCTGTCCGCGGCTAACCCCCTCGCCTGGCCCCCAAGATAGTGGGGTGCCAGGGAGGGGTCAACACCAAATGTGGGAAATTCCTGTAACCCGTTGTGCCACTAGGCACTCACTGACGAACGGTCATACCCAAAACACCAACATGGGACACCACTCGTGGACTACGCAGCAGACTCAACAACTGAGGTAGAGACCTGCGGCTGTCTCAATCAAAAGGAGTTATCGCAATGTTTGTTGTTATTTATGACCTAGCTGGCCGACCACTAGTCTCCGCCCATGAGACCGATCAAAGCTCTAATAGCGCCATGCGGAAGCACTACGACACGGACGATCAGGAGGCCACATGACCCCGCAGATTGCCCGCATTGTGCGCACTGAATACCGCACTTCTCAGGACCTACTAGAAGCAATTGCCGACGCCCTTGCGATAGCTCGCGTTGCCGCCCCGGAGGCTCCTGTCCAACTACACGCCGTCACCGAAAACGGGCAGGCTTGGGAGCTATCAGTGCTCCGCCACCCGATTCCGGCGGAGGCCGCGTGAGGCACGCCAGCCGCATCGTCCAGGAGATCGGCATCTTGGTGGTAAAGGGGTTGTTCCTGGGCTTCCTGCTAGGCGGAGTCGCCCTCTGGGCCGCTATCGCCGCCGCGCCGTTTGGCGCCGCCTAAACTTGCTTTCGAGCAATCATGAGTCGTGATGGAATTGGCCCCATTGCGGGACGTGACCCTTTGTCGAGCCATAGAGACCGAGCATCTGTGAGACTGATTTCTGCCCTTCTCTCTGTTGTTACTTTCCGCGCCAGAATTTCGTTTTTGGCGGCAAGCACGAACCAGAAGGGCTTCTGGATCGACTATTACTCGAACGACGAGGTGTACATCGGGTGCGGCCCCGGTATTATTGCAATTGAGGGACATAACCCGAAATAGCGCCGACCTTGGGGGAAGGTGGCGCCCACTTCCTGAAACCCATTGGAACCACCCCATGACCAAACTTACGACCGACGAACTCGTCCATATCCTGCAGGTTGCACTGGAAGGGCTTCGGGAAGATGTGGACGCGGATTTATTGGCTTCCAAGTTGCTCTGTTTGACGACGACCTACGAGCACCCAGGGCTTCAACAGTTAGACCTCGGAAAGCACATCAAGGGCCTCAGCAGCTCCTCTGCATCTCGCCACGTCATGGACTGGAGCGAGTATGACAAGAAGGGCAAGCCTGGCGTGGAGTTCGTCCAGCAACGTCCTGACCCCGCCTATCGGCGGCGGAACCTGCTGTTCGTTACGCCGAAGGGCCAGCAGTACCTAAACAGTCTCACCGAGCGCGTGAATAAGAGTCTCGAAAAACGAGGTATCCGCGCCGCTAAGTCCGCATAAATGGAGATGCGATGCCACTACGTCTCAAGGGCACGGCCCCCCGACCAGGGGAGGCCGACCGACGCTATTACATGATCGATGTGCAAGTTGGGAATCGTCGCGAGCGGCTCTCAACCGGAACACGAGATCGGCACCTCGCCGAGAAGAAAGAACAAAATATCATCGATGCACTGCGCGATGACCCCGCGGTGACCTCGCTCGAACTCAAGCGCATTCTCCGCGGCGAACGTCTCGCAGCTATCCAGGAGCGCCGCCATGAAGCGAAGTCCTGGAGCCTCAAGGAGGCCTGCGATGCCTGCTTGCGCGACCGCGGAGAAGGTGGATGGGGCACCACCCTCTCCAACGAGACTTACAAGGTCAACTGTGGACAGGCGCAGAAATATCTGACAGCTGACGTACCGGTTGCTTTCGTTGACCAAGAGAAAATCGAGGACTACGCCGATTTCCTCATAAACGACGAAGAGAACGCCAAGGCAACGGTCAACCGTAAGCTGTTCGCCCTCATGCACGTCCTGGCTTACGCAAAGGCTCATAAGCAGTATCCCGGAGACTTGCCCAGGTGGAAGCCATATAAGGAGGGCGACAACGCGCGGCAGTTTGTGTTGACCGCACAGGACGAGCGAGCGATCTTCGATGCCATAGCTAAGTTGGACGAGCGAGAAGACGGTCCAAAGGGGGGCAACCCCGTCGTACGAGATGCTGCAGACTACGTGGACTATTTCACCTTTCTCGCAGACATCGGTTGTCGTGCCGGCCAGGCGCTCAAAGTTCGCTGGAGGGACATCGACTGGGAGCTACAGCCTGGAGTGGTTGGTGTTAAGTTCTGGCGCAAAGGGGAACAGAAGGGAGGACGAATCCGAACGATTCCATGCACGGATCGTGTTTTGCAGATCCTCAAACGCCGCAAAGCAAACAATACGGACGGGCCTTTCGCAGGGCTACGACGCATCCGAGCAACTCAGCTCTGGAATCTAGGCAAAGCAAAAACAGCGCTTGATACGCCCAGGATTTCCTAGACATCTCAAGGCCATGGAAAATGGCTGATTCGGAGGTGTCCATGAGCAGTAAGCGGTATACGGATGAGTTCAAGATCGAGGCGGTCCGGCAAGTGACCGATCGTGGGTTCAAGGTGGCAGAGGTCGCCGAGCGACTGGGTGTCACCACGCACAGCCTGTACGCTTGGCTGCGCAAGTTCGGCAAGCCCGGCGTAGTACAGCGCGCTGAGGCGGACCAGAGCGCCGAAGTCCGGCGGCTGAAGATCGAGTTGCGCCGGGTGACGGAGGAGCGCGACATCCTAAAAAAGGCCGCCGCGTACTTTGCCAAGGGGTAAAGGCAAAGTACCTCTTCATGCAAGTCCACCGCGAAGAATTCAGGGTGTGCGCGATGTGCCGGGTTTTGCGGGTGAACCGGGCTGGATACTACGCGTGGCTAAAGTCGCCCGACAGTGAACGCGCCAAGGAAGACGAACGCCTGCTGGGGCTGATCAAGCACCACTGGTTGGCCAGCGGCAGTGTCTATGGGCATCGCAAGATTGCCAAGGATCTACGCGATCTGGGTGAGCGTTGCAGTCGCCATCGGGTGCATCGATTGATGCGCACCGAGGGACTGCGTGCCCAGGTGGGCTATGGCCGCAAGCCGCGCTTCCATGGCGGAACGCCGTGCAAGGCGGCAGCCAACCTGCTGGATCGACAGTTCGACGTGACCGAGCCGGACACGGCCTGGGCGAGCGACTTCACCTTCATCCGTACGCATGAAGGCTGGATGTACCTGGCTGTGGTGATCGATCTGTTTTCCAGGCAGGTCGTCGGCTGGGCGATGCGCGATCGAGCCGATACCGAGTTGGTCGTGCAGGCCTTGCTGTCGGCGGTGTGGCGGCGCAAACCCAGCGCTGGTTGCCTGGTTCATTCGGACCAGGGGTCTGTCTACACCAGCGATGACTGGCGCAGTTTCCTGGCGTCCCATGGCTTGGTGTGCAGCATGAGTCGGCGTGGCAACTGCCACGAGCGCGAAGCCTGCCCTTGGGGCACAACGCACCGGTGGAGAGCTTCTTTGGTCTGCTCAAACGCGAGCGGATCAGGCGGCGGATCTACCCCACCAAGGACGCCGCACGCGCCGAGGTGTTCGACTACATCGAGATGTTCTACAACCCACAACGCCGTCATGGTTCAACTGGCGACCTGTCCCCTGTAGAGTTTGAACGGCGCTACGCGCAACGAGGGTCTTGAGTGTCTACGGAACCCTGGGCGTATCAATGGAACGGCACTCACTCTCCCCTCTGAGCAGCCCATCCCAATCAAAAAAACTCTGTTAGTTAGGCACCGCCTCGCTTTCCCGCACGCTAGACATTTCAGCTGAGCGCCCTGGCTGACAGTTAAACCCTAAGTGCTTTGCGTAACGATTCGCGCGCAGTACCGGTCGCCGCCGCATAATTCTTCTCACGCGCGTAGGTCAACCCAGGACCTGCAAGAACGTACAGCTTCTCACCGAGAAAGCCATAGTGCGCCTCTGCCCAGCCCACATCAATAAGATGCTCCGCTGCGTACTCAAGGTCGCGAACTGCATGCCCCTCGTTCATCACTCCATGCATGGTCTTCACGGTGACGCCCAACTCATCACTGAACCGAATGAGCACAATGCATTCGTCTTCAAGCTCAGTCGGCACATAAGTTGGGTCACCATCGGTCAGTGTCAAGTTCTGCGGGCCGCTTCCCGCCCTGCTTCCCCTAACTCGGCCCAGCCAAGCACTAGCTGCAGCAGTTACGAGGATGAACATAGGAAAGAAAATCCACACCGCCCATTTTTGAACTAAGTACTCACTTACAGCCCACGCACGAAGGGTCGGCGACGCAACCAACAGCGCGCCGACAGCCACCAACAGGCCTACGATCACCTTAGCCAGCAGATCGACAAGAATTTTGCTGAAGAAATCTTTCATGCTCCCCCCTTGCTCGACAAAATACTGAAGATTAGGAAGCGCGGCACCAATCCCTGAAAAGGGACAAATCCATGACTGCAACACAGCCCACAATAGGGATTTAATAGCTGCAAATAACTGAAAACCCTAGGGTTTCCAGCTAATCGCTTGAAGAGATGGGGTGGCTGAGGGGACTCGAACCCCCGACATCTGGAATCACAATCCAGTACTCTAACCAGCTGAGCTACAGCCACCACTGAAAACCTGCTTCCTACCGTACCGCCGATGGCGCGCCCGACAGGACTCGAACCTGTAACCGCCGGCTTAGAAGGCCGGTGCTCTATCCGGTTGAGCTACGGGCGCCCGGACCGAACTTCGCATTCCCACGCCGTCGAAAGCTCGGAATGGTCGGGGTAGAGGGATTCGAACCCCCGACATCCTGCTCCCAAAGCAGGCGCGCTACCAGACTGCGCTATACCCCGGCGGGACCTTTCAATCCCGAAGGCTCGAAAGGTCGGCTATTTTGGGAACGTTTGGCCTCGCTGTCAATCACCCTGTGCAACTTGACCGATCAGCTATCCTCGCAACAACGTTCGCCAGTAGGGTGAGCACTATTTTCATGGAGAACACGCATGCGTAGCGGTAACCCTGCCCTTCGGGAATCCACATTCCTCGACTCCGGCTCCGGCTCGGTCGTCACCCGCGACGGCCAGGCGATGACCCTCAACGGCACGGTCAACAAGACCGGCGCGTTGTTGCTGATGGCGGTGATCACGGCCGCCTTCGCCTGGTCGCAATCGATCGGCGCCGATGGCATGCCGCTGCCCGTCGCGCGTATCTACATGATCGCCGGCGCGATCGGCGGCCTGGTGTTCGCACTGGCCACCAGCCTCAAGCCGACCTGGGCACCGATTACGGCGCCGCTGTACGCACTGATCGAAGGCTTCTTCCTCGGCTCGATCTCGGCGGTGTACGAAGCACGCTTCAACGGCATCGTGTTCCAGGCCGTCCTGCTCACTTTCGGCACCCTGTTCGCGCTGCTGTTCGCGTACCGCAGCGGCATGATCAAGGCCACCGAGAACTTCAAGCTGGGTGTGGTCGCAGCCACTGGCGGCATCGCGCTGGTATATCTGGCGACCATCGTGCTCGGCTTGTTCGGTGTGCGCATCCCTTTCATCCACGACTCGGGCCTGATCGGCATTGGTTTTAGCCTGTTCGTGGTGGTGGTGGCGGCATTGAACCTGGTGCTGGACTTCGACTTCATCGAGAGCGGCGTCGAGCACGGAGCGCCCAAGCACATGGAGTGGTACGGCGCATTCGGCCTGATGGTGACGCTGGTGTGGCTGTACATCGAGTTCCTGCGCCTGCTGTCGAAGCTGCAGTCGCGCAATTGAGTGGGGAATTGGGAATCGTCAGAGCGATTTCCTGCAATCGATAAGCAGATACGGCTTCTCAGCGACTTCCGAGCAAAACAAAAGGCGCCTAGGCGCCTTTTGTTTAAGCGATCACCCAGTGCGCTCAGAGGCGGCTGGCGATGGCCTTGGCAAAGCCCATGGTGTTGCCGGTGCCGCCCAGGTCGGGGGTCAGCGAATCCTTGGCTTCCAGGGTGGCGACGATGGCTTCGCGCAGGCGCTCGGCATTCTGCGGCTGACCGATGTGGTCGAGCATCTGCGCCGCGCCAAGCAGCAGCGCGCACGGGTTGGCCTTGCCCTGCCCTGCGATATCCGGCGCCGAGCCGTGCACGGCTTCGAAGATCGCCGCGTCCAGACCGATGTTGGCGCCCGGCGCCAGGCCCAGGCCGCCGACCAGGCCGGCGCACAGGTCGGAGATGATGTCGCCGAACAGGTTGGTGGTCACGATGATGTCGAATTGCTCGGGACGCATCACCAGCTGCATGCAGGTGTTGTCGACGATCATTTCCTGGAATTCGATTTCCGGATACTGCGCGGCCACATCGCGTGCCACCTTCAGGAACAGGCCCGAGGTCGACTTGATGATGTTGGCCTTGTGCACGGCGGTGACCTTCTTGCGGCCGGTGCTCTTGGCCAGCTCGAAGGCGTAGCGCACGATGCGCTCGGAGCCCTTGCGGGTGATCCGGGTGCCGGAGAACGCGGTCTCGCCATCCTCGGACACCGTCTGGCCTTCGCTCAGATACGCACCTTCGGTGTTTTCGCGGACCGTGATCAGGTCAACGCCGTCGGCAAAACGCGACTTGGTGTTCGGGAACGACTTGGCCGGACGCACGTTGGCGTACAGGTCGAACTTGCGACGCATGGCGACGTTGATCGAGCTGAAACCCTCGCCGACCGGCGTGGTCAGCGGACTTTTCAGCGCCACCTTGTTCTTGGTGATCGACGCCAGAGTGGACTCGGGCAGCAGATCGCCATGCTTTTCCAGCGCAACCAGGCCGGCGTCGGCGTATTCGTAGGTCAGGCCAGCCTGCAGCGCGTCGAGCACGAACAGCGTGGCATCCATGATCTCCGGGCCGATGCCGTCGCCGCGGATGACCGTGATTGTCTGCGTCATAACGTTGGGTTTCCGAACTTGAAGGGGGGAGCGCCAGCCGCAATACCCGGCAAAGCGGCGCAAGGAGGTTTCACGGGCAATTATGCCCGATGCCGGTGAAGGCGCCCAAACCGACCTTGGTCTAAGAGTGCAAGTGCCCGAACGCAACGCGCCGCCTCGGTGGGCGGCGCGTGCGTTACTGGCTTTGACGAACCCCGATCCCCACGTGCGCGCCGCAGCAACACGCTCAGTCGTGTGCGTGCTGGGCCGGCGCCTGCGCGCCACCTTCGAGCTGGTCCAGGAAATCCACCGCGCGGCGCAGATGCGGGATGACAATGGAGCCGCCGACCACCAGGCCGACCGAGAAGGTCTCGAAGAACTCTTCCCGGCTCACGCCGGCTTCCTTGCACTGGGCCACGTGATAGCTGATGCAATCGTCGCAGCGCAGCACCATCGAGGCGACCAGGCCGAGCAGTTCCTTGGTCTTCACGTCCAGCGCGCCGGCTTGGTAGGTCTGCGTGTCCAGCGCGAAGAACCGCCGCACCACCTGGTTCGGCTCGGCCAGGATGCGCTGGTTCATGCGCTGGCGGAATTGCGTGAACTCGCGCAGGCGGTCGGCGCTGCCCTCGTCGGAACCACTCATGCCTGGCCGCCCGCGCTGCCGGCCAGCAGCGGCTCGAGCTTGCCGGCACGATGCATGGCCATCATGTCGTCGTAGCCACCCACATGGACGTCGCCGACGAAGATCTGCGGCACGCTGGTGCGCTTGGCCAGGGCGACCATCTTGTCGCGCTCGGCCGGGTCCAGGTCGATCCGCACCTCGGTCCAGGTCTTGCCCTTGCTCTTGAGGAAGTTCTTGGCCGCCACGCAATACGGGCAGATGGCGGAGGAATACAGGGTGATCTGCGGGCCGGAGGCCGCGTCCTGATCGGTATGGTCTTGGCTCACGGGAAACTCCGTGGTTGGTGTGAGGTCTGACACATGGTACCGGGCGACTGGAATTTCCACGTCGTCACCGCAACACTGTGGGTTAACCGACGATTCACGCCTCTGCGCCGGGCTGCCCGCATGCTCCGCGCACCACCTGGGAGTTCCACTTGCGCCTGCTACCGCTCGCCACTGCGCTCACGCTGGCCGTTGCCATCGGTGTGGCACCTGCGCAGGAAAGCCGCCTTCCCGACATCGGTTCGTCGGCCGGCGAGTTGCTGACCCCCGCTCGCCAGGCCGAATACGGCCGGATGATGCTGGCCGAGCTGCGCAACTACGACTACGTGCTGGACGACCCGCTGATTACCGATTGGCTGCAGACCATGGGCACCCGGCTGGGCGCCAACAGCGACCAACCGCAGCAACCGTTTACTTTCTTCATGCTGCGCGACCGCCAGATCAATGCATTCGCCACGTTGGGCGGCTACATCGCCGTCAATGCCGGGCTGGTGTTGACCGCTGAGCGCGAGGACGAAGTGGCGGCGGTGCTGTCGCACGAAATCGCCCACGTCACCCAGCAGCACGTGCTGCGTGGAGTGGAGCGTGCGGAACGTGACCAGATTCCGATCCTGCTCGGCATGCTGGCGGCGGTGGTGGCAGCGCAGCAGGCCGGCGGCAACTCCAAGGGCGACGCCACCATGGCCACCATCACCAGCGCGATGGGGCTGATGCAGCAGCGCCAGATCGACTACACCCGCTCCAACGAATCCGAAGCCGACCGGCTGGGCATCCGCACGTTGGCGCGCAGCGGCTACGACGTGGATGCGATGGCCGGCTTCTTCGAGCGCATGTCGGTGGCGATGCGCGCCAACGAGGGTGGCTACAGCGCGCCGGATTTCCTGCAGACCCACCCGGTGACCGTCACCCGCATCAGCGAAGCCAAGTCGCGCGCCGAACAGATGAAGAAGAACACCGTGGTGCTGACGACCTCGGTGCCGGGCGGGACGCGCCAGGAGCGCGTAGACCCGGCCGACCCGTCGCTGTCGGAGCCGCTCAGCCGCAATGGCAACGCGCTGCTCCCTTACGCGCTGCGGTTGCCGGTGGATGCGCTCAGCCGCGGCGCCGACCAGCAGGGCTTCGATTGGGCCAAGGAGCGCCTGCGCGTGCTCAGCGCAGCCACGCCGGATGCGGCCATTCGCGAGTACGAAAACCTGCGTCGCAGCTCCAAACAAGGCTTGAGCGATCCGCAGCGCTATGGCCTGGCGCTGGCGCGGCTGCGCAACAGCGGCGGGCGGCCGGGCGAGCCGGTGGCCGAGCTGACCAGCCTGCTCGAGGCACATCCGGACAACTTATGGCTGGCGTTGGGCCTGAGCGAGGCGCAGGCGCGCATAGGTCCGCGAGAAGCGGCCAATGCCCGCTTCGATGCGCTGCTCAAGCAATTGCCGAACAACCGCGCGGTCGCGCTGACCTATGCCACTGCGCTCAACGAGCAGGCCAGCAAGGAGTCCGGCCAGCGCGCGCGCCAGGTGCTGGAGCCGTTGTTGCACCGGAGCAGCGACGACCCGCTGCTGCAACAGAGCTACGCCCGTGCTTGCGAGCTGTCCGGCGACCCATTGCGCGCCAGCGAGGCGTATGCGGAAGCGGCGTTCTTGAACGGTCGCGCCGAACAGGCGCTGATCCAGCTGGAAGCACTGAAAAAGAAAGATCTCGACTATGTGACACGGGCGCGCGTGGACGCGCGCATCGCCGCGATCACCCCAACCGTGCTGGAGCTGCGTCGCCAGGGCATCCGCGACCCGGATTTGTCCACGCGCTGATCGCTGACGCATTGCCGGCTCTTCACGGCAGTAGGGGGTCGGACGGCCGCCTGCCGGTAACGAAACCGCGCAGTCCGCTTCACGGGTCGTTGCCGCCGCGCAGGCGCCGCCGACGATGTCACATTATAGTCACAAAACCGTAGTCTACTGGCGATCAACCAAAGCCAGACGGTAAGCCCCGCGTGCAGAAACGCATTCTGATCGTCGATGACGAACCCGCGATCCGCGACATGGTGGCGTTCGCGCTGCGCAAAGGCGAGTTCGAGCCCATCCATGCCGGCGATGCCCGCGAGGCGCAAACCGCCATCGCCGACCGCGTGCCGGACCTGATCCTGCTGGACTGGATGTTGCCAGGCACCAGCGGGCTGGACCTGGCAAGGCGCTGGCGCAAGGAGCAGCTGACCCGCGAGATTCCGATCATCATGCTCACCGCGCGCGGCGAAGAAAACGACCGCGTCGGCGGCCTGGAAGCCGGCGTCGACGATTATGTGGTCAAGCCGTTCTCGGCGCGCGAGCTGCTGGCACGCATCCGCGCGGTGATGCGGCGCACCCGCGAAGACGACGAAGACGGTAGCGTGGCGGTAGGCAAGCTGCGCATCGACGGCGCCGCGCACCGGGTGTTCGCTGGCGATGCACCGGTGCCGATCGGCCCGACCGAATATCGGCTGCTGCACTTTTTCATGACACACCCCGAGCGCGTGTATACGCGTACCCAGCTACTGGACCATGTCTGGGGCGGCAGCGTGTATGTGGAAGAGCGCACCATCGACGTGCATATCCGCCGCCTGCGCAAGACGCTGGAACCGTTCGGGCTGGAAAACATGGTGCAGACCGTACGTGGCTCCGGCTATCGTTTTTCTTCGGCGACCTGACGTGCCGCAAAGCCACCCGGCCACAGTCCGGCCGGGTGGCTGCCTACCTGACGCTTCGTGGTAACGCCTTCCATGCCTCAACACATCCGTTCCGCCTGGCTCAAGACGCTCGGCACCCTCGCGCTGTTGTTGGGCGCTGCCGTCGTCGCCGGCGTGCTGATCGGGCATGTGTGGATGGCGCTGACGCTCACCGCCCTGGGCGTGCTGGCCTGGCATTACTGGCGGCTGCGCCAGGTGCTGCGGCGGCTGACCGCACGCCAGCGTGCCGAGCCGGCGGCCGGGATCGGCGCCTGGAACGAACTGGACCGGCTGCTGTATCGCAGCCAGGCCGAAATGCGCGCGCGCAAGCGGCGCCTGATCGAAATGTTGCGCACCTACCGCGCGGCGGCGCAGGCGCTACCGGATGCGGTGGTGGTCGTGGATCGCAACAGCCAGCGCGTGCAGTGGTTCAACAAGGCGGCCGGCGGTTTGCTCGGCCTGCACCATCCCGGCGACATGGGGGTGTCGATCGTGGAGCGGCTGCAGCCGTTGCCGCTGGCGCATTGGCTGGCGGCCGGGCGCAATGCAGAGCCGATGCTGGATGCCGCCTCGCCGGCAGACCCGGATCTGCGCCTGAATCTGCGCCTGATTCCCTACTCCGACGACTACTGGCTGCTGGTGGCGCGCGATGTCAGCAAGCTGCTGCGGCTGGAACAGGTGCGCCGCGATTTCGTGGCCAACGTCTCGCATGAACTGCGCACCCCGCTGACGGTGGTGCACGGTTATCTGGACATGCTCGACCCGGAAGATTTCCCCGATTCGGGCCCGATGCTGGCGGAAATGCGCAAGCAATCCCAACGCATGGCGCAGCTGGTCGAAGACCTGTTGACGCTCTCGCGGCTGGAATCGCAGGAAGAACTCGGCGAAGAACACGTGGCGATGGCGCCGATGCTGTCGACCTTGCGCCGCGAGGCCGAGGCGCACAGCCAGGGCCGCCATACCGTGGAGGTGATCGACGAGGCCGGCGTGGACCTGCTCGGCTCCAACAAGGAGCTGCACAGTGCGTTTTCCAATCTGGTGACCAATGCGGTGCGCTACACGCCCGGCGGCGGCACGGTGACGATCCGTTTCGTGCGCGAAGGCGATGGTGCGGCGCTGGCAGTGCGCGACACCGGCTATGGCATTCCCGCCTCGCACCTGCCGCGCATCACCGAACGCTTCTACCGCGTCTCCAGCAGCCGCTCGCGCGAGAGCGGCGGCACCGGGCTGGGGCTGTCGATCGTCAAGCACATCCTGGGGCTGCATCAGGCGCGCCTGGACATCGAAAGCGAAGTGGGGCGCGGCAGCGAATTCTCGTGTCATTTCGTACCGGCGCGCGTCGTGCAGCGCGAGCAATCGGTGCCACTGTCACGCTCGGCGTGATATGTAGTCAGTGCGCGCCGCAGCGCGCTGCGATGGACGCGTCTGCCACGCGCCGCATTGCCTGCGTTGCG
Organism: Xanthomonas citri pv. citri; assembly: GCF_000961215.1. Lineage (NCBI taxonomy): Bacteria > Pseudomonadati > Pseudomonadota > Gammaproteobacteria > Lysobacterales > Lysobacteraceae > Xanthomonas > Xanthomonas citri. Next base: position 1,201,934 of record NZ_CP008998.1, on the reverse strand, counting down.
CGCACCAGGCAATTACACAACCCGTCTTGACGATCGATTCCATGGGCCACGCCAAAGAACTGCACGACATCACACCCGGCGACGACGTCGCCACCGATCCGTTGCGTGATCCGGCGCTGTACATCAACCGCGAGCTGTCGCAGTTGGACTTCAATTTCCGGGTGCTGGCGCAGGCGCTCGACGAGCAGGTGCCATTGCTGGAACGGCTGCGCTTCCTGTGCATCTCGTGCACCAACCTGGACGAGTTCTTCGAGATCCGCGCGGCCACCGTGCGGCACGCACAGGAGTTCGGGCTGCCGCCGGCACCGGACGGACTGAGCCCGACCGCCATCCTCAACGCGGTGCACGATCGCGCCGCCAAGTTGGTCGAGCAGCAATACCACGCGTGGAACGAGGTGCTGCGGCCGGCGATGGAAGACGCAGGCGTTGCGGTGCTCAGCCGCTCGGCATGGACGGCGCGCCAGAAACGTTGGCTGCGTGCGTATTTCCGCAACGAGATCATGCCGGTGCTGTCGCCGCTGGGCCTGGACCCGGCGCACCCGTTCCCGAAGATCCTCAACAAGACCTTGAACATCGTGGTGGTGCTCGAAGGCCAGGACGCGTTCGGTCGCGCCGGGCATCTGGCCATCGTGCGCGCGCCGCGTTCGCTGCCCCGCATCATCCAGCTGCCGGCAAGCCTGTCGCCGGAGGGCACGCAGAGCTTCGTGTTCCTGTCGTCGGTGTTGTCCGAATTCGTCGACGAGCTGTTCCCGGGCATGCAGGTGATGGGCTCGTACCAGTTCCGCGTCACCCGTAATTCCGAGCTGGTGGTGGACGAGGAAGAAGTCGAAAACCTGGCGCTGGCCCTGCGCGACGAATTGGTCACGCGCGGCTACCGGCCGGCGGTGCGGCTGGAGATCGCGCACGATTGCCCGGCACCGATCCTGCGCACCTTGTTGCAGAATTTCGGCCTGAACGAGAACGCGGTGTATCGCATCACCGGGCCAGTCAATCTGAGCCGCGTCACGCAGGTCTATGACCTGGTGCAGCGCCCCGAACTCAAGTACCCATCGTTCAATCCGCGCACCTTGCGCGACAGCGAGGGCATCTTCGAGATCGTCAAAAAAGGCGATGTGTTGCTGCATCACCCCTTCGATGCGTTTACCGCGGTGCTGGATGTCATCCGCCAGGCCGCAGTCGACCCGAACGTGCTGGCGATCAAGCAGACGCTGTATCGCACCGGCAAGGATTCGTTGATTGTCGATGCGCTGATTCTGGCCGCGCGCAACGGCAAGGACGTCACCGTGGTGGTGGAATTGCGTGCGCGCTTCGACGAAGAAGCCAACCTGGGCCTGGCCGACAAACTGCAGGAAGCCGGCGTGCAGGTGGTCTACGGCGTGGTCGGCTTCAAGACCCACGCCAAGATGCTGCTGATCGTGCGGCGCGAGGGCCGCAAGCTCAAACGCTACGTACACCTGGGCACCGGCAATTACCACAGCGGCACCGCGCGCCTGTATACCGACATCAGCCTGATCACCGCCGATGCCGAGATCGGCAACGATGTGCACATGCTGTTCCAGCAGTTGTCCGGGCTTGCGCCGCGCATGAAGCTGGACCAGTTGCTGCAGTCGCCGTTTACGCTGCATGCGGGGGTGTTGAAGCGGATCGATCGGGAGACACGGTTGGCCCGCAAGGGTCGCCCGGGCCGCATCATCGCCAAGATGAACGCCCTCAACGAACCGCAGGTGGTGCGTGCGTTGTACACGGCGTCGCAGGCCGGGGTGCAGATCGATCTGATCGTGCGCGGGGCCTGCACGCTGCGTCCCGGGGTGCCAGGCGTGTCCGACAACATCCGCGTGCGTTCGATCGTGGGCCGCTTTCTGGAACATAGCCGCGTGTACTGGTTCGGCAACGACGGCGCTGCCGAGTTGTACTGCGCCAGTGCCGACTGGCTGGAACGCAATCTGCTGCGGCGGGTGGAGACCTGCTTCCCGATCCTGGAACCGGACCTGGCCAAGCGCGTCTACCGCGAAGTGCTGCAGAACTATCTGGACGACAACGTCAGCGCCTGGGAGCTGGATGCCGAGGGCGTGTACCACAAGCGCACTCCCGCACCGGGCGAGCCGGCGCATTCGGCGCAGATGACCTTGCTCGAGCGGATCTGAGCGCTCACTGCAGCGACCAAGGTGGCAAGCCGCTTGCGCAGGCATGCGGCATGCCCATCACGGCGACCGGCCGCCCGCCCCCAGCGCTTCCAATACCGAGCGCGTGCGCCTGCAGCTGGGCGCACGCATGGCCTCTCACGTGGCCAACAGCCCATCGGCTACCATGCGGCCATGCCAATGCCCTCCCCCACGATTCCGCCCCTGCGCGATGGCGATTTTCTCGCCGCCATCGACCTAGGCTCCAACAGTTTCCACATGGTCATTGCGCGCTACCTGATGGGTCAGCTGCGTGTCGTCGATCGCCTGCGCGAGACCGTGCGCATGGCCGATGGCCTGGATGGCAAAGGTGGGCTCTCCAACGAAGCGCGTCAGCGCGCACTGGAATGCCTGGCGCGGTTTGGCCAGCGCATTCGCGACGTGCCTTCGCTACGCGTGCGCGCGCTAGCGACCAACACGGTGCGTCAGCTGCGTTCGCCGCAAGCGTTTTTGATGCCGGCCGAAACCGCGCTGGGTCATGCGATCGAAGTGGTCAGCGGGCGCGAGGAAGCACGCCTGATCTATCTGGGCGTGGCGCATGCGCAACCGCCCAAGCCCGACCAACGCCGGCTGGTGATCGACATCGGCGGCGGCTCGACCGAGTTCATCATCGGCCGCGGGTTTCAGACGCTGGAACGCGAGAGTCTGCAGGCCGGATGCATTGCCAGCACGCGGCGGTTTTTCCCGGGCGGCAAATTGTCGAAGAAGAAATGGAAGGACGCGCTGACCGAGATCGGCGCCGAGTTCCAGCAGTTCGCCGGCCAGTACAAGGCGCTGGGCTGGCATGAGGCGATCGGCTCGTCCGGCACGCACAAGGCCATCGGCGAGATGTGCGCTGCAATGAAGCTGACCAAGGGGGCGATCACGGCGCAGGCGCTGCCGGCGCTGCGCGAGGAGTTGCTCAAGGCCAAGCGCATCGAAGACATCCAGCTGCCCGGTCTGGCCGCCGAACGGCGGCCCATCATCGCCGGTGGCATCTTGGTGCTGGAAGCTGCGTTCCAGGCGCTGGGGCTGGAGAAACTGATGGTCAGCAAGGCGGCGATGCGCGAAGGCATCCTGTACGACATGCTTGGCCGCGGCGGCGAAAACGACCCGCGCGACAGTTCGGTGACCTCGCTGATGCAACGCTACGGCATCGACGAAGTACAGGCGCAGCGCGTGGAAGCCACCGCCTGCCGCCTGTTCGACCAGGTCTGCGAATCCTGGCAACTGGATGGCGACGACGCGCAGGTACTGCGCCGTGCCGCGCGACTGCACGAGCTGGGGCTGATCATTGCGCACAGCCAGTACCACGTGCACGGCAGCTACATCCTGGAACACTCGGATATCGCGGGTTTTTCGCGGCAGGAACAGCAGGTGCTGGCCTCGCTGGTGCGCACGCACCGGCGCAATGTGCCCAAGACCGCCTTCGATGCGCTGCCCGACCGCCTGCTGCTGCCGACCCGACGCAAGGCCGCACTGCTGCGACTGGCGGTGTTGCTGCACCGCGCGCATGAGTCCGACCCGATCCCGACCCTGGAACTCACCGCCGACGACACCCGGTTGTCGTTGATCCTGTCGCAAAGCTGGATCGACTCGCGCCCGCTGCTGCGCGCCGACCTGATCGGCGAAGTCGACAGCATGGCCGGGCTGGGAATTGCGTTCAAACCGTTTGTGACCTGAGGCCTGCGGCCTCAGGCGGGAATCGGGAATCGGGAATCGGGAATAGTCCGCCACGGGGCTCTTAGAAGTTTCTGAGTGGTGTCGATGGCGCCGAACCGGTGCAACACGCTGCCTTTGCGATTCCCGATTCTCCATTCCCGTCACAGCTGTCACCGCCACGTCTTCTCGGCGCAACATCAATGCCATCGCGCTCCCGGAAGCTAGTCAAAACGGGAGAACGGGCATGCGCTACGCGATCGTTACCGAAACCTATCCCCCCGAGGTCAACGGTGTTGCGTTGACCGTGCACGGTCTGGAAACCGGTCTGCGCGCGCGTGGACACCAGGTGGATGTGGTGCGGCCACGCCAGAGCGCCGATACCGCGCCGACCGATGCGCTGCTGGTGCGTGGCGCATCGCTGCCGCGCTACCCGGGATTGAAATTTGGCCTCCCGGCCACGCAACGCCTCCTCCGTCATTGGCGCAGTACGCAACCGGACGCGATCTATGTGGCCACGGAAGGCCCCCTGGGCTGGTCGGCAATGCGCGCAGCCCGCCGGCTTGGCATTCCGGTCGCCACCGGCTTCCACACCCGCTTCGACGAATACCTGCCCGATTACGGCGCTGCCTGGCTGCAGGGCACCGCGTTGCGCTGGATGCGGCGCTTCCACAACCAGGCCGACGCCACCCTGGTGCCCACGCGCGAGCTGCAGCAGTTCCTGCGCAATGATGGCTTCGAACGCGTGCAATTGCTGGCGCGCGCAGTGGACAGCCAGCAATTCGATCCGAACCGTCGCGATTTCGCATTGCGCGCCGATTGGGGCATCGAAGGCGAAGGCTTTGCCGCCATCTATGTGGGGCGCATCGCCAGCGAAAAGAATCTGCCGCTGGCCGTGCGCGCCTTTCGCAAACTGCAGCAGATCCGCCCCAAGGCACGCTTCGTATGGGTGGGCGATGGCCCGGCGCGCGAGAAGCTTGCGCACGACAATCCGGACTTCATTTTCTGCGGCGTCCAGCGTGGCGATGCCTTGGCGCGTCACTTCGCCAGCGGTGACCTGTTCCTGTTCCCCAGCCGCAGCGAAACCTTCGGCAATGTGACGCTGGAAGCGATGGCCAGCGGCGTGGCGACGGTCGCCTTCGATTACGGGGCGGCGCGCGAATATCTGCGCAACGGCCATACCGGCGCGGCGGTGGACAACGATGAGGCCTTCATCCAGGCCGCCGTCGCGCTCACCGAAGACGACGCGTTGCGCCGGCGCATGGGCACGGCGGCGGCGCAGGCGATGAAGAAATTGCATCCAGACAATGTGGTCTCCGACTTCGAGGCCTTGTTGCTGGGAATCAGCGCTGCACGGGGGCGTTATGTCGTCAACGCGGCTTGAGGTCTTGCGCGGCCACGAAGCGCGCTGGTGCCGACGCGCCAATCTCTGGTGCCGACGCAACCCGGTACGGCGCGTCTTCGCCACCATCAGCCGGCTGGGCGACGGCGTGTTCTGGTACGCCCTGATGGGGTTGTTGGTGGTGCTCGACGGCATGGACGGCGTGCGCGCATCGGCGCATATGGCCGCCACCGGCGTGCTTGCATTGACGTTGTACAAGGCGCTCAAACGCTGGACCCGCCGCCCGCGCCCGTATGCGGCGGACGTGCGTATTCGCGCATGGGTGGCGCCGCTGGACGAGTTCAGTTTCCCCTCCGGCCATACCTTGCACGCGGTGTCCTTCAGCATCGTGGCGCTGGCCTACTACCCCTGGCTGGCCCCCTTGCTGGTGCCGTTTTCGGCAGGCGTGGCGCTCTCGCGGGTGGTGCTGGGGCTGCATTATCCCAGCGACGTGCTGGCCGCCACGCTGATCGGCGTGCTGCTGGCCAGCCTGTCGTTGTGGGGGTTGCCGGTGGTGTTGGGGTAAGCGCTAGCCAATGGCGGGACGCGGCTTACGGACCGGCAGGCGGACAGACGGACGGACGAGCAACCGGGACGGAACCAAGCAGGCAGCAGCGCGGCTTCGCCTGACCCTTCTCCCAGCGGGACATTGTCCTCCGTCATGGGGGGAAGGTGCCCGCAGGGTCGGATGAGGGTACGACCAAGCCTCATGCACTTATCGTCGACTGTTTTTGCACGATCAACTGTTGCTGATAAAGAAACACACAGCGTGCCGCCTCAGCGTGTGGCTTCGCCGCGTACCCTCACCGCGTACCCTCACCCCTCCCCCTCTCCCGCAGGGAGAGGGGCGCGCTACGTTTTCGCTCTTGCATGAAAGCGGCTGCGCGTAACGCTCTGGCGCCGAGCAATGTTCACGAACGCCACGCCTGCATGATCTTTGAATCCTGACCCGAATCTCGCAACCCGAATTCCTGTCCCCGCCCCTGACCGCCCCGCGCTGCCGCCGTACAATGGCGCAATGACGACCCTGTTCATTTCCGACCTGCATCTGGATCCGGCCCGGCCGGCGATCACCGAGTTGTTCCTGGAATTCCTGCGCACGCAGGTCCCCGGTAGCGACGCGCTCTACATCCTGGGCGATCTGTTCGAAGCCTGGATCGGCGACGACACCCCATCCACCGCCGCCGATGCCGTGGCGGTGGCCCTGCATGCAGTGGCGGATTCCGGCGTGCCGGTGTTCTTCATGGCCGGCAACCGCGACTTCCTGGTGGGCGAAACCTACGCGCAGCGGGCGGGCTTCCGGATCCTGCCCGACCCCACCGTGATCGATCTGTACGGGCACACCACGCTGCTGATGCACGGCGATTTGCTGTGCACCGACGACACGGCCTACCAGGCCTTCCGCGCGCAGACGCGCGACCCGGTGTTCCAGGCGCAATTCCTGGCCCAGCCGCTGGCCGCACGCGTCGCGTTCGCGCAGCAGGCGCGCGCGGCAAGCCAGGCGCGGCATGCAGAACTCAAGCAGGGCGACCAGTCGCGCTTCGAAACCGTCACCGACGTCTCGCCGGCCGAGGTGGAAGCCACCTTCGTGCGTTACGGCCTGGATCGGCTGATCCACGGCCACACCCATCGCCCTGCCATCCATACCTTGCAGGCCGGTGGTCACACCTGCACGCGCATCGTGCTGGGCGACTGGTACGAGCAAGGCTCGGTCTTGCGCGTGGATGCCGATGGCGCGTCGCTGGAGCAGTTGGCGCTGTAACGCGGCCGATCCCGTGCCTGCCATGGCAAGGCGCAGCGACGCAGTGCTGCACGCAAGGCGCACAGCAAGACCGAAAGCGCGCCTGAGGCCACAGACGCGCGGCTATGCAGCGATGGATCAACAGCGCTTGCCGATAGAGACGCGCAGCATCGTCAGGCGTGCCAATCAATCATGGTCGCGCCGCATTACTGCAGGCTTCGCGCACGCTCGGCGTAGTCGACAAAATCGGCATTCACCACGTCGTACCACAGCAGCGTGCCATCGGCCTGCACGCGGAAACGGTCGCGTACCGGGCTGGTCTGCGGGTCGCCAGGGCAGCCGTCGCCATGGCGTTCGCGCACCGCAAAATCGAACGTGTCCGGCGCAGGCGCATCGCCGTCCTCGGCCATGATGCTGATGCAATGATCCGGGTACGCGTTGTCGCCCTGCAAGCGGGCTTCGAGCGCCTGCAGCGCGCGGGCTTGCGCGTCGCCGCCGGGGGGCGGCGCCGGTGCGCTCACGGCAGGTTTGGGTTGCGTGGCGACAGGGTCGGCCGGTTGCTGCTTGCATCCGGCAACCGTCAGCGCGGCCAGGAACACAAGCGCATGACGCAGGGACGTGGACATGAGGGCTCCGCTCGACAGGACAGGGCCGGCAGTCACCGGCGATGCGCCTAGTCTGCGCGATCCATGCGCGCAGGTGTAGCTAAAAAGCCCGGCACTTGCGGTGCCGGGCCGGGCTTGGATCGGTCAGCAACCACTCAACGGAAGGCGGCGATCGTGGCCTTGGTGTTGACCAGCACGCGTTGGTTGTCGGCGGTGCTGGCATTGCCCATGGGCACGCCGTTGTAGCTGATGTTCGGGTTGGACCAGTAGTTCAGGCGCGGGCAGCCGCTGGTGCAGTCGTAGGCCATGATGGTGCGCCAGCTGTTGCCGTAGCGGTAGCCGTGGCCATACGCGTACGGCGAGGTGCTCGGGTCGTTGGTGGCGTCGTGGCGTGCGCTTTGCAGATGCCCGATTTCATGGGCGAAGCTGTAGTAGCCGGTGGCGCAATCCCAGTACACCGACGCAAATGCGCTCGCGGCGTTCGAGCCGATACCCGACGCCAGGCCGCAGTAGCTGCTGTTGTCCAGCACGATGACTCCCACATCGGCCGTGTAGGTGTTGCGGCTGGTGTGGATGCTGTCCATGTAGCCGTCGTTGGTCACGCGGAAACGCTGCAGGTCGGTCGTGAAGTTGCCGGTCTCGGTGTAGCTGGTGGTCTCGTAGCGCGCCAGCTGCAAGGTAATGCCGACATTGCTGTTGATGTAGCCCTGATTGGCTTCGGCCACCGCCAGTTGCACCAGCGATTGCATGTTGCCGCCGTAAGCGGTCACGGCCTTGTTGGTGGCCACCACCAGCACGCGAATGGTGGCCGGGCTACCTGATGAGGCGGCGGCAGCCGTCACGCGACCATCGCCGGGCATGTCGAACTTCGGCAGCAGGCTGTAGTCGGCCGGATGCTCCTGCGGCATGCGTCGCTCATCCACCTGCACCAGCACGTGGCGGCCATCGGCCAGCGGACGCAGGCGGTAGAGCTTGCCGGCGTAGCGAATCGTGCCGGTCACGGTGTCGCCGCTGCGCACCAAGATGGCCGAGTTCAGCGGGTCCACGCCCGAGAGCGTGCGTGCGCGGGTGCCGGCACGCGGACCGAGATTGCCGTACCACACGCTGTCGCCATCCTCCAGGGCATCGACCTTGGCCTGGGTGGCGGTGATGGCTTGGCCATCCAGCTGCAGCTCCAGCAATTTTTCCGAGGCGGTCACCGCGGCGGCGTCGAGCTGAACCACCTGCGCGTTGGCCGTGGACGGGGCGCTCAACAGGCGTTGCAGCGAAGGTTCGGCTGCAGCGGTCGCGGTGGCACTGCGGCTCAGCGCAGGGCCGGTTTGATACAACGGCTTGCCGGCAGCGGCGGCCGAGCCGGCCAGGCACATGGCGATCAGACCCACCGTGGTGCACATCGACTTCGACTTCATCGTCTTTCTCTCCTAAGACATGAAAGTTACGGATGTGAAACACCGGCCCCCTGTCCCCGGGACGCCATTAGGGCGCGTTTGACTGTACCGAATGCAAGTTGTTGCAACGGAAAATTATGTTTCTGTGATGTTTACCAATCCCTGGATGCGATTCCAGCAACTCTCGAACGGGAACCAGCGCACAGTCCTCCGGAGAGCGCGTTCGGAAGCAGCGTGTCACACCAGCACAGGCCACCTTCCCGGACAACGCGGCGATCCCGCGTCGTCATACAGATCGATGCGCATGGACGTGACTGCGTCCGCCACGCGATTGGCTGCGTCGATCCTCGCCTGTGTTGCAGGACACCGTGCCGCGTCCGCGTCCGCGTCGGCGTCGGTGCCGGTGCAGATGGCGAGCGCCGCCGCGTCGTCATGCACGGCGCAGCGTGCATCGATGCCCGCTCCCATCGGCCATGGGCGTTGAGGTGCGCCCCGATCTGTGGAACGTGACGCGGCGTGGGTGGCGTCATTGAAATCTGCGCACGCATGCGTCAGGTAGATCCACGACACAGGCCACGAACGCAAGTTCGCAGCTCGCATGCGGGCCACGCTCAGCCAGCCTGCTCCACCAGGTCGGCTAGCTCGTCCTCGTCGAAACCGGCAAGCAGGCGCGCCTGCAGATTGAACGGCCCATGCAGATAGCCGCCGGCGTATTCGCGCAACAGAGCCTTGAACCGTGCGCGCGGCTCGACATCGGCCTGCTCGCAATACCAGCGGTACCAACGCGAGCCGGCGGCCACGTGCGCCACTTCTTCGCGCAGGATGGTTTCGAGTACCTCGGCAGTGGCAGCGTCGCCAAGCGAACGAAGTTTGACGATCATTCCCGGCGTTACGTCCAGGCCGCGCGCTTCGAGCACGCGCGGCACCAGGGCCATGCGCGCCAGGCCGTCGTGTGCAGTCTTCTCGCACATTTCCCACAACCCGTTATGCGCGGCGAAATCGCCGTAGTCGTGGTCGTGCGCCTGCAGTCGTGCGCGCAGCAGCATGAAGTGGCGCGATTCATCGTCGGCCACCGCGACCCAATCGGCATAGAACGCCGCAGGAAGCCCGCGGAAGCGATACACCGCATCCCAGGCCAGATCGATGGCGTTGAGCTCGATGTGCGCAATGGCGTGAATAAACGCAGCGCGCCCTTCCGGCGTGCCCAGTCCACGGCGCGGCAAGTCGCGCGGATGCACCAGCAGTGGCGTCGCCGGACGCCCCGGCATGCGGATCGGCGCAGGCGCAGGCGCCGACGGATCGAGCGTCAGGACGCCTTCGCGAAAGGCGGCTGCGTAGTGCTGGGTCAGCGCGACTTTCTGTCGCGGGTCGGCCTGGTCCAGGCACAGGCGCGCAGCGTCGAACAGATCCGCGCTTGCGAACAGATCGCTGCTCATGCCGTTGGCCGTACGGAGCAATGGCGCGCTGCAGAAACGGATTGCGCTTGCACGCGTTCGGTCGCAGGTACCTGCCCGTTGCGCAGGCGCGCGTCATCGAGCGTGTCGATGACTGCAGTGTTTTGTTCGCCACTGGCTGCCGACGCCATCCGCATGCCAACCAGGGCGGCCAATCGGCCACCCTGGTTCGGTGACTCAGGCGCGGCGACGCTTCTTGGCATCGTCCGAGCGCAGCTGCTGGATGCGTTCGAAATACCCCGGTTCGATACCGGTGATGTACTCGCCGTTGAAGCACGAAGAATCGAACTGCTTGATGTCCGGATTACCTTCGCGCACCGCCACTTCCAGGTCTTCCAGATCCTGGTAGATCAGCCAGTCGCAGCCCAGGAACTCCTGGATTTCCGGCTCGCTGCGGCCATGCGCGATGAGCTCTTCGGCGGCCGGCATGTCGATGCCGTAGATGTTGGGGTAGCGCACCGGCGGCGCGGCGGAGGCCAGGTACACCTTGCGCGCACCGGCATCGCGCGCCATCTGCACGATCTGCCGGCTGGTGGTGCCGCGCACGATGGAATCGTCCACCAGCAGCACCACGCGGTTACGAAATTCCAGATGGATCGGATTGAGCTTGCGACGTACCGATTTCTGCCGTTCGCCCTGCCCCGGCATGATGAAGGTGCGGCCCACGTAGCGATTCTTGACGAAGCCCTCGCGGTACTTCACGCCGAGCACGTTGGACATCTCCAACGCCACATCGCGCGAGGTGTCCGGGATCGGAATGATGGTGTCGATGTCATGGTCCGGGCGCAGGCGCAGGATCTTTTCGCCCAGCTTCAGGCCCATGCGCATGCGCGCCTTGTGCACCGAGATGTTGTCGATCATCGAATCGGGGCGCGCGAAATACACGTACTCGAAAATGCACGGCGCGTTGTTGGTCGGTGCCGCGCAGACTTCCGAGAACAGTTCGCCGCGCGCGGTGATCACCAGCGCTTCGCCCGGGCGCACGTCGCGCACGCGCTGGTAGCCGAGGATATCCAGCGCTGCCGATTCGGAGGACACGATGTATTCGGTGCCTTCGGCATGCTCGCGCTTGCCCAGCACCAGCGGGCGGATGCCGTGCGGATCGCGGAACGCCACCAGGCCCAGGCCCAGCACCACGCTGACCACCGCGTAGCCGCCCTTGCAACGGCGGTGCACGCCGGCCACCGCGCGGATCGCCGCTTCGGGGGTAAGCATGCGCTGCGCGTCCAGCTCGTAGGCGAACACGTTCAACAGCACTTCGCTGTCCGAATCGGTATTGATATTGCGGCGGTCGGCTTCGAACACCTGTTGGCGCAAGGCCTCGGTGTTGATCAGGTTGCCGTTGTGCGCCAGCGCGATGCCGTAGGGCGAGTTGACGTAGAACGGCTGCGCCTCGTCCATGCCTTCCGAACCTGCGGTCGGGTAGCGGCAATGCGCGATGCCGACGCGGCCTTCCAGCACCGCCATCTTCTTTTCGTCGAAGACGTCGCGCACCAGGCCGTTGGCCTTCTGCACGCGCAGGCGCGTGCCATCTGCGGTGGCGATGCCTGCGGCGTCCTGCCCACGATGCTGCAGGACGGTCAGGCCGTCATACAGCTGCCCGGCGACGTTCTGGTTGCCGACAATACCGACGATGCCACACATGGTGCGCGTTCTCCGCTTCGGCTTGCGCCGTTACTGTGAAGGTGGCCGTGCCTGGCCTTGGGATTCGACCCGAGCCGGGTCGCTTTCTCCGCCGCGAACCTGCGCCGGATCGATGTTGGCCGGCATCGCCTGCGTCGGATCGCGTCCGTCGCCAGCCGTCTTGCCGGGTTTGCCAAGCGCACGGGCAAGCGCACGGGTGATGGTGTCGCTCAGCCCGGAACCGCCAAGTGCCTTGCCCAGGTCCGTATTATCGCCTGCCGAAGGCAACTTCCCCAACTCCGTGGGCAAGTTGCCCAGTTCCATTGATGGCATCTCCATCGACGGCATCCGCCAGGCCGGCAGTTGCGCCCGCATCCAGCCGGCGCCCGGCTGCAGCATGGGCAGCAGCACCGACTGGCGCCATGCCGGCTCGCGCGGCAGCGGGGTGAAGCCCATCAGCAGCACCAGCACGCTGGCCAGAAACGCGCCGCGCACCACGCCCAGGCCGAACCCGAGCATGCGGTCGGTGCCGCCGAGCTTGATCGCATCCACGCCCGCGCGGATCACCATGCCAATCACTGCCACGGTGATCAGCACACCGACGAACACCATGGCGTAGCCGCCGAACGATTCGGTCGCAGACGGGTGTTTGCCATCGGCCAGCCAGCGCGCGGCCGCGCCGCCGAACATGAAGGTGGCCCAGCCGGCCAACAACCACGACAACGTGCCCACCACGATGGCGACAAAGCCACGCAGCAAGCCCAACAGGGCCGACACCAGAATGATGACGCCCAGCACCATATCGATCATGGGCAACCTCTCCGCGTGGCGCGCGCGCCGTGAGTGCAATTGGGCTCGGTCGTCATTGCCCTCCCCTCCATGGGTGCGAGGCGTTCGAAAATCCAGCAGCTGCAGGCGCGCAGTGCAGGCAGTCAACAGACACGTGGCGGTCCGCCGGCAGTGCAGTGTACGAGCGGCTGCCAAGTGCGCGGCGGCCGCGTTTGCTTACGGCCGGCATGGCGGTTACGGATGCGGACGCACCATGCCGGAGATACCGACCTTGGCTGCCACCTGCGCGCGCAACTGTTCGGCATCGGCGCGATTGGCAACCGGGCCAACACGCACACGATTGAGTGCGCCCTTGTCGGTCCGCACCTGCTCGACGAAGGCGCTGAAGCCGGCGGCGCGCACGCGGTCGCGCAAGGCATCGGCATCTTCGGCACGACCGAACGCGCCCAGCTGCACTGCAAACCCGACCGCGCTGGCCGCAGGCGCCACAGGCGCGGTGACCACAGGCTTGGCGGGTTCAGGCTTGGCAGCAAGCTCGGGCTTGGCGGGGATGGGCTTGGTGACCTCAGGCTTGGTGGGCGCGGGCTTGGCCACTTCGGCCGGCTTGGGCGCGGCGGCCACCGCTTTGGCGGGTTCCGGCGGCAGGCTCTCGGTCTTGGTCGGTGCGGTGGTGCTGGCGGCGGCGACGCTGCTGCTCGGCTTGGGGGCCGGTGCGGGCGCAGGGGTGCTGGCCACAGGCGATGGCGCGCCGGCATTGGCGTCCAACGTCACCACCTGGGCGTTGACGTCGCTGCGCACCTTCACTGCCTGCAGGCGGGCCGATTCGGCCTGGGCCTGGTCGGCATACGGCCCCACGCGCACGCGCCAGGCCGGGCGACCACTGATCTGGGTCTTTTCGCTGAAGCCGGGCAACTGCGCCTGCTTGAGCCGCGCAATCACCGCATCGGCGTCGGCGCTGGTGGCATACGCACCGAAATTCACTGCGTAATTGCCGGCAGCCACTTCCGGAGCTGAGGGCGTGCTGGACGGGGCGGCCAGATCGGCGGCGTCGGGGTTGTTCTGCACCGGCGCCGGCGCGCCGGCCATGCCTAACGCGCCACCGGCCGGCGCATTGCCCGGGGTGACCAGCGGCAATTCGCGGGTTTCGAACTCGCCATTGGCGGGCGCTGCGGGCGCCTCGAGCGGCACATCGGCCACACCGCTCGACGGCGCGGGGCCCTTGACCAGCATCGGCAGGAAGATCACGGCAAGCGCCACCAGAACGATGGCGCCAATCAGTCGCTGTTTCAGAGCAGTATCCACGGAAGAGACGAGAGGCGGCGTGGCGGGGTGCCGCGGCGATTATAAGGCCGGCGCCACCCCGACGACCTCAGCGGGCTGAACGAAGTGCGCCAAGCGCGTCGGCCACGGTGTGAAACGAGCCGAAGACCAGCACACGGTCGCCGGGGCTGGCCGCGTCCAGGACCGCACGCACCGCACTGGCAACATCGCGATGACACGGCGCCTGCGCGGCGGCACTGCCTTGCAGGCGGGCCTGCAACGCCTGCGCCGATTGGCCGCGAGCGCCTTCCAGCCCCGCCAGCGCCCAGCGGTCGATCTGCGCAGCGACTGCCTCCACCACGCCCAACACATCCTTGTCGGCCAATGCAGCGTAGATCGCATAGGTGCTGCCGGCATGCGCCTGCGCATCGAGCGCGGCAGCCAGCGCCCGCGCGGCCTGCGGGTTGTGGCCGACATCCAGCAATACCTGCACGCCATCGACCTCAAGCCGCTGCAGTCGTCCGGCCACTTGCGCGTTACCGATGCCTTGCGCCCAGGCCGCGTCGGGCACCTCCACCGGCAATGCCTGCAATGCGGCGATCGCGGCAGCGGCGTTGGCCAGCTGCACCGGCGCGTGCAATGCCGGCATCGGCAATTCCAGCGTCACCGCCACATCGCGCCAGCGCCAGCGCGGCGCATCGGATTGCGGGCTCTCGGCGTGCTGTGTGTCGATCGGCTCGAAGAAATAATCGCTGCCGGCACGGATGGCATTGGCGCCCAACTGGTAGGCGCGACGCAGCACGCTGGACGGCGGGTCGATCTCGCCCAGCACCACCGGCTTCCAGGCGCGGATGATGCCGGCCTTCTCGGCGCCGATGGCCTCGCGGTCGTCGCCCAGCCAATCGGTGTGGTCGAGATCGACAGTGGTAATCACCGCCACATCCGAATCGACGATGTTGACCGCATCCAGACGCCCGCCCAGGCCGATTTCCAGCACCGCCAACTCCAGCGCCGACTGCTGAAACAACCACAGCGCCGCCAGCGTACCGAACTCGAAATAGGTCAACGCGGTGTCGCCGCGTGCTGCTTCGACCGCCGCAAACGCGTCGACCAGCTGGGCGTCGCTGGCCTCTTGGCCATCGATGCGCACGCGCTCGTTGTAGCGCAGCAGGTGCGGCGAGGTGTAGGCACCCACCTTCCAGCCGGCGGCACGCCCGATCGCCTCGATGAAGGCCACCGTCGAACCCTTGCCATTGGTCCCGCCTACGACGATGACGTGCTTGGCCGGCGCGGCGATCTGCAACCGCACCGCAACCTCGCGCACGCGCTCCAGGCCCATGGCAATAGCGCTGGGATGCTGCTGCTCGATATAGGCGAGCCAGGCGGAGAGGGAGTCGGTTGCGTTCATGGGGAGGGCTGCGCAGAGAGGGGCACATTATCGCCATTTGCGCTTGCGCGTCGCACGCCACGTCGGTGCTCTCGCAATTGCTTGGCCAGACCGAAGCAGCCCGGTTCACCGCGGCCCGCATGGAAACGGTGCAGGAAGGAAATCGGAGAACGCCCCAGGCACCAGCAAATCAACCGCACCTGCAAAAAGCGTGTATGCGACAACGTTTCGCCATTGGAAACTGCAACGGCATGGCGCGCCATTGGGTGATCCAGCGCCTTGCCTCGCCTTAAAGCGCCCGATGCTTTGCCTCACCAAAGAACGGTGTGTGGTGCGCACAGTCGTTGAGGCGCACCACTTCGAGATGCTCGACGTCATCGCCTTCGAGCAGGTTCAGCGTGGTCGGGGCCTGGCGGAAGCTCCATAGCCTGGACAACGGCAGGCCCAGGATCTTGCACAGGATCACGCGATTGACCGCATCGTGCGCAACCACCAGCAAGGTGTCGTGGGCGCCCAGCCCATCGGCGGCGCGCATCAGGCCGCGCCAGCTGCGATCGAGCACCTGACGCAGCGATTCGCCACCCGGCATCAACACGGTATCGGGCTCTTCGCGCCAGGCGCGCAGACGTGCGGGATCCTTGTCGTTGATCTCGCTGGCCAGCAGGCCCTCCCATTCGCCGTGCGCAATTTCCTGCAGGTCGGCATCGGTCTGCAGCAGCGCTTGACGCGAAGCGCCCAACGCGGCCTTGGCAGTAGCCTGCGCGCGCGACAACGGCGATGCCACCGCGCGGTCGATCTGCAGCGAGTGCAGCCGTTCGCCCAATGCGCGCGCCTGGCCTTCGCCGACCGGCGAGAGCGGAATATCGATCTGGCCCTGGTAACGGCCTTCGGCGTTCCACGGCGTCTCGCCGTGACGAGCAAGCAGGATGCGCATGCGCTGGGGGTTCCTTGGGGGAGGGGCCCGCTCGCCACCGCGAAACGGGACCGCATGATAACCCCTGGCGCCTGCGCGCCGGCCGCCCCGCGTCAGCGCACGCCGAGTTCCTTCAACAGCTGTGGCGCCGGAGCGACCTCGGTCATGATCCAACGCAGATAGCGGCCGTCCACGGCGATCATGCGGGTCATTGCCGGGTCGAAGATCCAGTTGCTGCTCACCGACTCCCAATTTCCGTCGAACGCCAGGCCGACCAGCTTGCCCTGCGCGTCCATCACCGGCGAACCGGAGTTGCCATCGCGGCCTTTGCCGGCGCCGTGACGTCGGTAATCGCATCGAGCACGTAGATGCGCGCACTGGGACCTGCGCTGAGCTCGTCGGCAGGGCGTACGGCGTTGAACCCGTCCTTGATCAGGTTCTTTTGCGCGGTGGAGTTGAGCTGGATCGCGCCATAAGCACAGTGGTGGTTGGTGACGACCAGACCCTGCGGCGAGACGAAGCTGGCGGTGCAACCACCCAAGGCGACCACGGCGCCCATCGGATCGCCAGTCAGGTCGGCCAGTTACCGAGGCGAAAGCCGCAAGCCTGCTTGCTGGGGCGGCCCGGCGATCTCGGGCAGTTGTTGTGGAACCCACATCCCCTCGCCGGCCTGTGCAGATGCAGCGACGGCCAGCGTGGCCAGCACGGAAACAGCGAACAGGTTCGGACGCATCGACAGCCCCACGGGTTATTTCGTTACAGTGCAACGCCAATACCTACTGGCAAACCCATGACCGATGGCAGGGTCGGCACGCGCCCGCTCCACACGCACTCGCGCACGTTTGCCGCGCAGCAGGCGTCGGCGGATTCGCCTGCTGCGTACCGCGGCCGAGCGCTGGCTAGACGCGGCCGAATGCGGGATCGCTGCGGCTAGGCCTGCCGGTTTCCAGATGCCCGGCCAGACGGCGGCGGAAGGCGCTGCCCGGTTGTTCCACCACCAGGTCGTACCAGTGATCGCTGGCGGCAAGCGCCAGGCGAATGGTCTCGCGCTGACCTGCGGCCAACGACAAAGTGCGCGCACTTGGGTCTGCGTAGTCCAGCGCACGCAGCTGCACGGTGCAGGCGCGCTGCCCGGCATTGCCGATTTCCAGCACCAAGGCGTCGCCCTCCTGTCGCGCCTCCACCCATGGCGCGGCCGATGGCGCAGAGGCGCGCGGCACCTGCCCGGCGAACTCGCGCAAGAAGCCATTGGGCCCGTGCACGCGCAAGGCGTATGCACCCTCGTGCGTGGCCCCAATCGGCGCATCGTCCAGTTGCGTGCCGGGCAGCACCGTGTAATACCAGGGGCCGCCGCCGGCCGCGCTGTTGTAGACGTTGAACGCCGCAGCCGCCGCGCCGCTGTTGACGAACTGCAACTGCACGGCGGCACCCTCTTGCACGCGTGCATGCACCTGCAAGGCATATGGCAATGCGCGCGCCGGCCGCTGCCCCGGTTCCTGCCGTGGCATCGTTGCGGCAGCAGGCGCAGACGGTAGCGGTTTATCGCGCACGGCAGCGGTACGTGCCCGATAGTCGTCGACCGACGGCAATGCGCTCAACGCCGAATCGTCCGGCTTGCGGAAGTCGAACACGCTGGTGAGATCGCCACTGACCGCACGCCGCCACGGGCTGATGTTGGGCTCGGCCACGCCGAAGCGGCGTTCCAGCAAACGCAGCACCGAGGTGTGATCGAACACCTGCGAGTTGACCCAGCCACCACGCGTCCACGGCGAGATCACCAGCATCGGCACGCGAATGCCCAGGCCGATCGGCACGCCATCGTAGACCTCGCCATGCGTGTCGACATTGCTGCGCCCCATGCGTGCGTCCAATGCCGGCAACGGCGCGGGCACGTGATCGAAGAAGCCGTCGTTCTCGTCGTAATTGATGATCAGCGCCGTCTTGGCCCACACCTCGGGATTGGCGGTGAGCGCATCGATCAGACGCGCCACCAGGGACTCGCCATAGGCAGGCGGCGCTTCGGGGTGTTCGCAATACGCAGTCGGCGGAATGACCCACGACACCTGCGGCAGGCGATTGGCCCGCACATCGGCAGCGATCGCGGCGACCAGGTGCTCGGCCTGGGTGGTGGCGGCATTGCCCGCGGTGGAACCGGGCACGCATGCACGTGCACGCAGGTAACGTTCGTCGTCGGTGCGTAGATCGCGATAGTGCGAGAAATACGCCAGCGAGTTGCAGCCGAAGTTGTCGTATTCCTGATACACGCGCCAGTCCACGCCGGCAGCCTGCAACCGCTGCGCGTACGTGGTCCACTGCAGCGCTGCGTAGCCGGGCTTGTCGCGCGCCATGTCGGCGGTCCAGTTGCCATCGTCGGCATTGGTGACCGCCTGCGCGCCGACGTTGCCCACGCTTGGGCCGCTGGTACCGGTGAACAGATACATGCGGTTGGGATTGGTCGGCCCGTGCAGCGAGCAGTAATAGCCGTCGCAGATGGTGAACGCGTCGGCAAGCGCGTGGTAGTACGGGATGTCGTGACGCTGGAAATATCCCATCGTCAATTCCCCCTTGTACGGCACCCACGCATCGTATTCGGCCCAGCGTGCCGGGTCCTGCCCGTGACCGGCCTTCCAGGAATGATCCAGACTCTTGATCAAGGGCGCGCAGGTATTTTGCGAATCGAACGCGAATGGCAGCACGCGTCGTCCGTCGGGCGTGGGCTGACTCCATACCGCATGGCCGTCGCGCAGTTGCAGCGCGCGCGGATCGCCAAAGCCGCGCACGCCGCGTAGCGCACCGAAATAATGATCGAACGAGCGGTTTTCCTGCATCAGGATCACCACATGTTCGAGATCGCGCAACGTGCCGGTCCGCGCGTTGGCCGGCAGCGCGAGTGCGCGACCGATCGAAGACGGCAAGGCGCCGGCAGCAGTGAGCGCAGCAACGCGCTTGAGGAAATCGCGACGCGAGGAGGAAGACGTCATGGCGGCAGAACCTGCAAAGAAAGTGGTGCCTTTGTCACCGCGCAGCGCGGCTGGACACGACACGTATAGCGGGCGAGCACGACAGTTTTGCGACAGCGACCGTCATCAATGTTTCATGAGCCGTTGACACCCTGCGTCGCGAAACGCCGGCTTTGCACCGTGCGTCCGCCCTCAGCCGTGCCCGAACAGGACTCCCCCATGACTTCCGCTCGTCGCTTTCATGTCACCCCGCTGGCGCTTGCCCTGGCAACGCTGCTTCCCGTCATTTCGCAGGCTGCGACACCGGCCGACCCGGCTGCCGTCGCTCCGGCAGAGGCAGCGTTGACCGCCGATGCCGCCGCCAATGCCACGCAACTGGATGCGATCAACGTGGTGTCACAAGGCAGCACGCGCCAGGTGCAACGCATCAGCCAGCAGGACATCGAGCAGCTGACGCCCGGTAGCAGCGCATTCAAGGCCGTGGAAAAACTGCCGGGCGTGCAGTTCCAGTCCGCCGATCCATTCGGCACCTACGAATGGTCCACGCAGGTGACCCTGCACGGCTTTGACCAAAGCCGCCTGGGTTACACGCTCGATGGCATTCCACTGGGCAACATGAGCTATGGCGTGACCAATGGCCTGCACATCACGCGCGCCATCATTTCTGAAAACCTCGGTTCGGTGGAAATTGCGCAAGGGGCAGGCGCGCTCGGCACCGCCTCCAACACCAATCTTGGCGGCACCATGCAGTTCTACTCGGCCGACCCGCAGACCACGCCCGGCGCGCGCCTGGTGCAGACGGTGGGCAGCGATGCAACGCGCCGCACCTTCGTGCGTGCCGACACCGGCGATCGCGATGGGTTGTCGGCGTATCTGTCGTACGCCAACGCCAGCACCGACAAGTGGAAGGGCTATGGCGATCAGACATCCGAACAGGCCAATCTCAAGACGGTGTACCAGTGGGGCGACGGCAACCGCCTGAGCCTGTTCGTGGATACCTCGCGGCGCAAGGAATACGACTACATGGATCTGTCGTTGACCAGCCAGCGCGCGCTCGGCTGGAACTACGATTACCTGCAACCGGATTGGGCCACCGCCGTGCAGATGGCACGCGCCTACCAGAACACCGGGGCCACTAGCGGCGTGGCCAACGGCTACCCACAATCGCTTGCCGGTCTGCCCAGCGACTACAGCTGGCTCGATGCCAGTTATTACGCCGGCGGCGGCTTGCGTCGCGACAACCTGGCAGGCCTGTCGGGCACCTTCGTGTTCGGCGGCGCCACGCTCGATGCCAGTGGCTATTACCACGGCAATCGTGGCGAAGGCCAATGGGTGACACCGTACGTGCGCACCTCCGCGCAGATTCCAGTGTCGATGCGCACCACCGACTACGGCCTGGACCGCTTCGGCGGCACGAGCGCATTGAAATGGTCGTGGGGCAATCACGATCTGGAAGTGGGCGCATGGGCAGAAAACGCGCGCACCACGCAGGGCCGCAATTACTTCGCGCTCGGCAACGAAGGTTACACCTCGCTCTACAACGTCTACGAAGCACAGACCCCGTTCCGTCGCGACTTCCTGCAGCGCTACACCACGCAAACCCGGATGTTGTATGTGCAGGACACCGTGCGCCTGCTCGACGACCGCCTGACCCTGAATTACGGCGCAAAGGCGCTCAGCACCACCACGCGCGCGCAATCGCTGGTGCCGACCACCGCGCTGGCGCAGGGCCGCATCCGCGCCGAAGATAATTTCCTGCCGCAGCTGGGCATCAACTACAAGCTCGACGAACGCCAGGACCTGTACGCGTCCTACAGCAAGAACATCGCGGCGTTTGGCTTCACCCCGTTCGCCACCTCGCAGGCCGCCTTCGACCGCAGCCGCTCCACGCTGGAGCCGGAACAATCGCAGACCGTGCAGGTGGGCTATCGCGTGCAGGATGCGCAGTTCCAGCTCTCGGCCGACGCCTACTTCACCAAGTTCTCCAACCGCCTGCTGACCACCTCGCCGTGCACCGCGGTGCAGACCTGCGCCTCGATCCTGAGCAACGTCGGCGCGGTGCACAGCGCCGGCGCGGATCTGGCGCTGATGTGGCGCCCAACCGAAGGCCTGAGCTGGTTGAACTCGTTGTCGTGGAATCGCTCGCGCTACCAGGACGATTACCTCAACAACGGCGTGGTCGCCACCTCCGGCAAGGACGTGGTCGGCATCCCGGCGTTGATGTTCTCTTCCAGCGCCAGCTACCAGATCGGCAACCTGCGCCTGGATCTGGACGGCAAGTACGTGGACAAGCGCTACATCACCTTCCTCAACGATTCGCAGGTGCCGTCGTACTGGCTGTTCAATGCCGGCGCGCGTTACGACTTCGGCCGTGTCGGCGGGGTAGCGGATGTGGCGCTGGCGCTCAACATCAGCAATCTCACCGACAAGCGCTACTTCGCCAGCACCGGCACCAACGGCTACGTCGCCTCCGATCCGGATGGCTACAACCAGACCATGGTTGTCGGCGCACCGCGGCAGTACTTCATGAGCCTGGATGTGAAGTTCTGAGCGCGGCTGACAAACGTGGCGAGCCGCGGGCAGAGGGCCATGGACGGCGCGCTCACAACCGGAATGTACGCGTGGCACACGCCGATTCGGAGTGGTGGGCACGCCCGCATGGCGGCTGTGCAGTGTTTTTTTGACTGCTCTGGCCCCGCTGCCTGCTCCTTCCGCCTGCAGGGCCCAAAAGACCAGGCTGGCGCCATGCGTGAAAGCCAGCGTCGCCGCATCGCAGATGGGGCCGTAGCGCGGAGCAAGGGCATTGGAGCGATGCTGGCGCAGATGACGCACGCCTGCGATGTTTGGCCAACGCGCTAGCCCTCGCAGGCAGCGACAGGCCTGGACGGCGGCTCTCAATCCTGCGCTGAGGTGCCAACTTCGTCTCAACGGGCATGGGCCGGATCGGCCCTGGCCCACCGTGGATCCAGGGCGGCATCACGTCCATTCCCGCACCGCCGCATGGCATACAGGCCGCGACGCCTATAATCGCCGGCTTACTTTCACTCAGCAGGTTCCGCCAGATGGCGCAGACGATGAAGGCGCTGGTCAAGCGCGAAGCGAACAAGGGCATCTGGCTGGAACAGGTGCCAGTGCCGACGCCCGGCCCCAACGAGGTGCTGATCAAGCTGGAAAAGACCGCCATTTGCGGCACCGACCTGCACATCTACCTGTGGGACGAATGGAGCCAGCGCACGATCGAGCCTGGCCTGACCATCGGTCATGAATTCGTCGGCCGGGTGGCTGAGCTCGGTTCGGCAGTGACCGGCTACCAGATCGGCCAACGGGTGTCGGCCGAAGGCCACATCGTGTGCGGCCATTGCCGCAACTGCCGTGGCGGCCGTCCGCACCTGTGCCCCAACACGGTCGGGATCGGTGTCAACGTCAACGGCGCCTTCGCCGAATACATGGTGATGCCGGCCAGCAACCTGTGGCCGATCCCGGACCAGATCCCGTCCGAGCTTGCCGCGTTCTTCGACCCCTACGGCAATGCCGCGCATTGCGCGCTGGAATTCGACGTCATCGGCGAGGATGTGCTGATCACCGGCGCAGGCCCGATCGGCATCATTGCCGCCGGCATCTGCAAGCACATCGGTGCGCGCAATGTGGTGGTCACCGACGTCAACGATTTCCGTCTCAAGCTGGCTGCCGACATGGGAGCCACGCGCGTAGTCAACGTCTCCAAGACCTCGCTCAAGGACGTCATGGCCGACCTGCACATGGAAGGCTTCGACGTGGGCCTGGAAATGAGCGGCAACTCGCGCGCGTTCAACGACATGCTCGATTGCATGTACCACGGCGGCAAGATCGCCATGCTCGGCATCATGCCGCGTGGCGCCGGTTGCGACTGGGACAAGATCATCTTCAAGGGCCTCACCGTGCAGGGCATCTACGGCCGCAAGATGTACGAGACCTGGTACAAGATGACGCAGCTGGTGCTGTCGGGTTTTCCGTTGCACAAGGTGCTGACCCATCAACTGCCGATCGACGATTTCCAGAAGGGCTTCGACCTGATGGAAGAAGGCAAGGCCGGCAAGGTCGTGCTGAGCTGGAATTGATCGGCTGACACTGCAGATGTGCGAAAGGCGCCGCGAGGCGCCTTTCGCGTTTTTAAGCTACGCGCGCTGACGAGTGCGCGAGCGATTTTCTGAAGCTGGCGAAGCGTCTCACGCGACGCGGGGTCGGCTAGGGTCTGGATAAAAGCCTAGTGGGTCGAGGGCGCGATGCCCTCGCCGCTCGCGGGACACGCCGCAAGTACGTCCATGTAGGCTCGATGGCGGCATCCATGCCGCCAACGGTCACGCAATCGGCAAGGACACCGCACCTGACAGTTTGCTGTTGACCTAAAGAACAGAAACACGCACCAGACAGTTTGTCTGGTCGCTTCAGTGAACAACGAAAACACTGCGCTAGGTGATTCGACGAAACGCCTTGCTGGAAACTCTACGCACCGAGCATCTCAACCGGTCCTTGTCCGCCCACCGTCGCGGGACCTTATGCGGCATGGATGCCGCGTAAGAGCTTACATTGCAGCGTGTCCCGCGACAGTGGCGGGCAAGGGCCGCGCAGCCACCCCACAGATCAGGCGCTCTAGGAGTGATCGATCCGCACGGCCAATCGCGTCAATACACAACACAACCGGGATTTTGCGTCCTGCCGTTGTTCAGACGTAACAATGAGAAGTGCGAGCATCAACTCTGCCTGCCTCACAACGACACAGCCAGGTCTTCAAAACAGCTTCGGAGCAGCGAGAAGAACTACTGCGCACCTACATTTTCTTGTCGCTTTTATTCAATCGCCATCACGGCCAAGCAACCGTCGCCGTCGCCACCAGATGGTTCTGCGAATTCTGACGACCGAAGCCGAATTCGGCGGCTTTGCTGGTGTCGTAATACCCCACGCTCAAACCCAGCGGGCCGAACGTCTTGCCGACGTTGACGCCGAAATCGTTGTAGTCGTGGTCCACCTGACTCAGCGACGAGGTGTAGACGCTATGCCCTGCGTGCGCGCCGAAGGTAAAGTCGTACGGCAACGTCCAGTTGGCATCGAAGGCGTAGTAATAGCCATCGGTCTTGCTGCCGTAGAGATCGTCGGTGTAGGCGACCGTCACGCTATAGGTCTTCAGGAACGTGGTCTTGGTGATCAGCTCGGCGTAGTTGGATGCGCCCGCTCCCAGATACTGGTAGCGGTTGATCATGACGTCGAAGTTCCAGTGGCTGCCAAGGTCGGTGTTGTAGCCGACGAAACCATCCACTTCCCAATCCGGATCGCCGGCGCCGAAATCGACGTTGGACGTCCAGGTCCCCAGGTACAACCCGAATGGCGTCTTGTAGGTCAAACCGGCCTGAAACGCAGGCTCTTCATTTGTCTGCGAAATACCGCGGAACAGGTAATCGCTGGTCACCGCAAAGGTGCCACTGAACGGCGATGTAGACGCATCTTCGTCCTGCGCCTGCGCAAGCGGCGCAACGCCGAGCAGCAGTAACGACAGACAACAAGCGAGCGGGGACGACTTCATGGGCATCTCCTGGAGCGATGAACGGTGGGATGGCGCGAAGCGAGGCTGCAAAGACTTATTAGTCCAACTGTCATTGCAGCGCAACATGAAAGTCGCGTTCGCTTGATCCAGCGCACACACTCAAGAGCCCATGCGCGAATCAGGTGTTGATGTCATCGACCGCTTGCGCCGAATCTTGATGTTCGGAAGCTGGGATTGGGAATCGGAGATTCGCCACAGCCAAGGAGAAACCCACGCTTCGCACACCCATTCCGGCGAGCCCCGACCCCAGCCGGCGCCCGCTTACGCGGGAAATATCCCGTACTGCCGTGCTGCCAAGCGCACTTGCTGCCCTGGCTGAAAGCTGCCGGCAGAGGCCGGCAGTTCCACCTCCACTTCGTTGCCTGACGGTTCCAGCGTTGCGCGCAGCCGCAGGCGTGAGCCACTGCGCTGCGACCACGCCACCGTGGCCGGCCAGCCGGCCTGGTCGGGCACCAAATCTTCCGGCCGCACATACACCTCGACCGGCCCGGCCGCCAATGCCGCATTGGCCAACGGCAGTGCGTGCCCAGCCACCTGGATCTGGCCCTGCGCCAACACCCCGGGAATCCGGTTCACCGCACCCACGAACGAATACACGAATGGCGAGGCCGGCTTGTCGTAGATCATGGCCGGCGTGTCGAGTTGTTCGATGCGGCCGCGATTGAGGATGGCCACGCGGTCGGCCAGTTCCAGTGCTTCTTCCTGGTCATGGGTGACGAATACCGTGGTCAGGCCGGTACGTTCGTGCAACTCGCGCAGCCAGCGGCGCAGGTCGCGGCGCACCTGCGCATCCAGGGCACCGAATGGCTCGTCCAGCAACAGCACGCGCGGTTCGATCGCCAGCGCGCGCGCCAGCGCCACGCGCTGCCGCTGGCCGCCGGAGAGCTGGGTGGGATAACGCTGTTCCAGGCCCTGCAGCTGCACCAGCGCCAGCAGTTCCTCCACGCGCGCACGGATGCGCGCTTCGGCCCAACGCGCGTTGCCGCGGCGCACGCGCAAGCCGAATGCGATGTTCTCGAACACGTCCATATGCTTGAACAACGCATAGTGCTGGAACACGAAGCCGACCCGGCGCGATTGCACGCTCATGCGGGTGGCATCCTCGTCGCCGAACAGCACCTGCCCGCCATCGGCATGCTCCAGCCCGGCCATGATCCGCAGCAGCGTGGTCTTGCCCGAGCCGGAGGGCCCAAGCAAGGCCAGCAACTCGCCCTGGCGCACTTCCAGGTCGATGTTGTCCAGCGCGGTAAAAGTCTCGAACTGCTTGCGCAGGCGGTGAATGCGGATGCCCATGGTCACCTCAATGGCGGTGGTTGGCGGCCAGCGAATCGCCGTGTCGCCATTCCAGATACGTCTTCAGCGCCAACGTCAGCAGCGCGGTCAATGCCAGCAGCGACGCGCAGGCAAATGCGGCGCTGTAGGCGTATTCGTTGTAGAGAATTTCCACATGCAGCGGCAGCGTATTGGTGCGTCCACGGATATGCCCGGACACCACCGACACCGCCCCGAATTCGCCCATCGCACGCGCCGCGCACAACAGCACGCCGTACAACAGGCCCCAACGGATATTGGGCAGCGTCACCCGCCAGAACATCTGCCAGCCGTTCGCGCCCAGGCTCAGTGCCGCCAGTTCTTCGTCGCTGCCCTGCTGCTCCATCAACGGCATCAATTCGCGCGCAATGAAGGGAAAGGTTACGAACGTGGTCGCCAATACGATGCCCGGCAACGCGAACACGATCCGCGGCAACTGGATCACAAGGTCGCCCAGCGCCGGCAGCTGCACATGCCAGCCTTCGTCGATCAGTGGCCAGGCCCAGCCGTTGCGGCCGAAGATCAGCACGAAGATCAAGCCCGCCACCACCGGCGACACCGAGAATGGCAGGTCGATCAGGCTGACCAGCAGGCGTTTGCCCCGGAACTGATGCTTGCTGATGGCCCACGCCGCGGCCACGCCGAAGACCAGATTCAACGGCAGCACGATCGCAGTCACCAGCAAGGTCAGCTTGATCGCCGACAACGCGTCCGGGTCGACTACCGCGTGCAGGAAGGTTTCCCAACCGCCACGCAACGCCTCGGCGAACACCAGCACCAGCGGCAGCAGCAAGAACGCCAGTAGAAAGAGCACGGCGCCCAGGATCATCAGCCATTGCACCCAACGCGGCTCATTGGTGGCCGAATCGCTGATGCGACGCGCCTGCTTGGTCATGGCATGGGTCGGCAACATGGAAGGCAGCGATGAAACAGCATCGTTCATACGGGCCTGCGTTGATAGCGCAGCAGCCGTGCCTGCAGCGTATTGACCACCAACAAGATCACGAACGACAGCAACAGCATGGCCGCGGCAATGGCAGTCGCGCCGGCGTAGTCGAACTCTTCCAGTCGGATGGTGATCAGCAGCGGCGCGATCTCGGTGGAATTGGGCAGGTTGCCGGCAATGAAGATCACCGAGCCGTATTCCCCCACGCCGCGTGCAAACGCCAGCGCAAACCCGGTCAGGACCGCCGGCCACACCCCCGGCAGCACCACCCGCCAGACCGTCTGCCAGCGCGAGGCGCCCAGTGTGGCGGCGGCAGCCTCCATTTCACGATCGCTCTCGGCCAGCACCGGCTGCACCACCCGCACCACGAAGGGCAGGCCCACAAAGACCAATGCCAGCACGATACCCAGTTGCGTGTAGGCCACCTTGATCCCGATCGCCTCCAGCCAGCGTCCCACCCACCCGTTGCCGCCATACAGCGCGGTCAGCGCAATGCCGGCCACCGCGGTAGGCAACGCGAACGGCAAATCGATCACCGCATCGAAAAAGCGCTTGCCCGGAAACCTGTAGCGCACGAAGACCCATGCCACCCAGGTGCCCATCACCGCGTTGAAGGCACCGGCCGCAAACGCGGTGCCGAAGCTCACCCGCAGCGCCGAAAGCACGCGTGGCTCGCTCCATACCCGCCACAGGCCCTCCCAGCCCAGGCCACTGGTCTTGATGAAGATACCCAGCAGCGGGATCAGCACGATCAGGCCAAGCCAGGTCAAGGTGATTCCCAGACTCAGGCCCAGCCCCGGCATCACGCGTCGGCGCGATGACGGCGCTGGGTGAGGTGCAACCGACATCGACATCGCTTACTTGTTGGCCTGGATCTGGTCGAACACGCCACCGTCGGCGAAATGCTCTTGCTGCGCCTTCTCCCACGAGCCGAACGCCTGCTGGATGGTCACCAGCTTGATCTCCGGAAACCGCGCGATGTCGGCCGGGTCGGCAAATTCCGGATGCCGCGGGCGATAGAAATGCTTGGCTGCCAGCTTCTGACCTTCAGGCGCATACAGATAGCGCAGGTAGGCTTCGGCCACCTCGCGGGTGCCATGCTTGTCGACGTTCTTGTCCACCAGCGCCACCGACGGCTCGGCCAGGATCGACAACTTCGGCACCACGATCTCGAACTTGTCCTTGCCCAGTTCCTCGCGCGCCAGCAGCGCCTCGTTTTCCCAGGCCAGCAGCACATCGCCGATACCGCGCTGCACGAACGTCGTGGTGGCGCCGCGTGCGCCGGTATCCAGCACCGGCACGTTGCGGAACAACGCCTGCATATAGCGCAGGATGCGCTCGCGGTCGCCCTTGAAGATGTGGTCGGCGTACGCCCAGGCGGCCAGATAGTTCCAGCGCGCGCCTCCGGAGGTCTTCGGGTTCGGCGTCACCACCGCCACGCCAGACCGCAGCAGGTCCGGCCAGTCGTGGATGTTCTTCGGGTTGCCCTTGCGTACCAGAAACACGATGGTCGAGGTATACGGCGCACTGTTGTCGGGCAGGCGCTTTTCCCAATCGGTCTCGATCAGCTTGGCCTTCTGCGCGATGGCATCCACGTCGTAGGCCAGCGCCAAGGTCACCACGTCGGCCTCGATGCCATCGATCACCGCGCGCGCCTGCTTGCCCGAGCCGCCGTGCGAGGTTTCCACGGTCACCGTGTCCTGCGGGTGCTGCTGTTTCCACTGCGCTGCAAAGGCGGCGTTGTAGTCGCGATAGAACTCGCGGGTCGGGTCGTAGCTCACGTTGAGCAGCCCGATCTCGCGTGCGCCAGCTGGGCCGGCCAGGACCAGCAAGGCGAAAAGAAAGGAGGTAAAACGGAAACGGGAATATGTCACGACGATCTCCTGGCCGGTTGAGCACAGCTGAACAGCAAGCATGCCATGCTGCGCAGCGGCACGCAGGCGGTGAAATGACATCAGCGCCGCCGCTTATGCCGATTTTGCATGACGTAGTGGTATGCCACCGTGATCGTTAAAATCGCGCTTCTTTCTGCCATTGCGACCGCCATGACCACCGCTCCCGCCGCGCTGACCGCCCATTACGCCGCCGAACTGGACGCCATCCAGGCCCAGGGCCTGTTCAAGTCCGAGCGCATCATCACCGGCCCGCAGTCAGCGGAGATCACGCTGGCCGATGGTCGCAGCGTGCTGAATTTCTGCGCCAACAACTATCTGGGCCTGGCCGATCACCCGGACATCATCCAGGCCGCCAAGGACGCGCTGGACAGCCACGGCTTCGGCATGGCCTCGGTACGCTTCATCTGCGGCACCCAGGATCTGCATAAGCAACTGGAACGCACCATCGCCACGTTCTTCGGCACCGAAGACACCATCCTCTACGCAGCCTGCTTCGATGCCAATGGCGGCCTGTTCGAACCGCTGCTCGGCGAGCACGACGCCATCATTTCCGATGCGCTCAACCATGCCTCCATCATCGACGGCGTGCGCCTGTGCAAGGCCAAGCGCTTCCGCTACGCCAACTGCGACATGGCCGACCTGGAAGCGCAGCTGCAGGCCGCCGACGCCGCCGGCTGCAAGACCAAGCTGATCACCAGCGACGGCGTGTTCTCGATGGACGGCTTCATCGCCCCGCTCGACGAAATCACTGCCCTGGCCCGCAAATACAACGCGCTGGTACATATCGACGAATGCCATGCCACCGGCTTCCTCGGCGCCACCGGCCGCGGCTCGGCCGAGGTCAAGGGCGTACTCGACCAGATCGACATCTTCACCGGCACGCTGGGCAAGGCCATGGGCGGCGCATTGGGCGGCTTCACCACCGCAAAGCGCGAAGTGATCGAGCTGCTGCGCCAGCGTTCGCGTCCCTACTTGTTCTCCAATTCATTGCCGCCGCACGTGGTGGCTGCCGGCATCAAAGCCTTCGAAATGCTGGATGCCGCCGGCGAGCTGCGCACGCAGCTGGTCGAAAACACCACGTATTTCCGCGCACGCATGACCGCCGCCGGTTTCGACGTCAAACCGGGCGTGCATCCGATCAGCCCGGTGATGCTGTACGACGCACCGCTGGCGCAAAAATTCGCCGAGCGCTTGCTGGAGGAAGGCATCTACGCCATCGGCTTTTTCTTCCCGGTGGTTCCGAAAGGCCAGGCGCGCATTCGCACCCAGATCAGCGCAGCGCATACGCGCGAGCACCTGGATCAAGCGATCGAAGCGTTCATCAAGATCGGGCGCGAACTCAAGGTCATCGAGGCCTGAGCATGCGCACGGTGCTGCGCCAACGGCTGCTGCTGGCGGCGCAGACCGATGCGCAGGCGCAGCTGCTCGACGGCCATTGGGAGACGCGCTGCCTGCACTGCCGTCGGCATCTGCAGATGCGCGCCGACGGCGAACCGCTCGGCCACACCACGCTCGAACACGTGGTGCCGCAGGCCTGGTTCGGTCGGCGCGCGGCCGCGTCGCTGTGCGTATTGGTGGGCGACGATGCCAACGATGCGCGCAATCTGGCGCTGGCCTGTGCCGGCTGCAATCACGCCAAGGGTCGCCGCCACGATGCCAACGGCGCCGGCGACGCCCGCGCTTACGACGTGGTCAGCGCCCTGCTCAGCGCGCGTCTGGCGCGCTGGCGTGCGCCGCCGGCACCAACGCACTGACTTCCTCGGCGCTCAGCATCCGCCACGCGCCTTTGCCCAGCTCCCCCATCGCCAGCGGGCCGATCGCCACGCGCACCAGCCGCAGTACGCCGATGTCGACTGCGGCCAACAGCCGGCGGATCTGCCGATTGCGCCCTTCGTCCAGCACGATCTCCAGCCAGGCATTGCGCTCGCCTTCGCGCAGTACGCTGACCTGCTTGGCGCGCAACAGTAGGCCCTGGCCCTGTGGATCGGGATCGACCACACCGGCATGCAGCTGCACCAGTTGCGCGGCACTGGGACGGCAATCGATCTGCACGTGGTAGGTCTTGTCCGGCCCGGTCGCCGGGTCGGTCACCGTCGCCGCCCACTGTGGGTCGTTGCTGAAAAGCAACAGGCCTTCGCTGGCCTTGTCCAGGCGCCCCACCGGCGCGATCCACGGTAGGCCGGCGTCATCGAAGCAACGGTAGACCGTGTCCCTGCCCTGCTCGTCGCGCACGGTGGTGACCACGCCGCGCGGTTTGTTGAGCATCAGGTAGCAGCGTGCCAGTCCCGCAAGCGGTTGCCCATCGACAGCGATGGACGATTGCTGATCGCCGCGGATCGGAAACTCGGGGTCGCGCACCACACGTGCCGACACGCTGACGCGGCCAGCGGCAATCCAGCGCGCCGCTTCGGTGCGCGAACACACGCCAAGCTTGGACAGCACGCGCGCCAGCCCATGGCGTGGCGCGGCATTGGCGGATGCGGCAGCGGGTGGGCGCACCGCGCCGCCCTCCCCCGGACCACGCTGACGCTGCCGGGACGTTGCCGGCGCAGGTCGCCGGGGCATGCCGTCCCGACCGCAGGGCTTACTTGTTTTCGACCGACTTGGCGTCGGCCGCAGGTGTTGCGGGCGCTGCCGCTGCAGGTGCCGCACCAGCGGCCGGGCGAGCCTTGACCACGCGCACACCGCGGGCCTTCATCCAGGCATCGAATTCTTCTGCCGTCATGCGCTTGCCGTTCTGGCTCATGTCAAAGCGCCACGGGGTGTTGTCGAACGCGGTAGTGGCCTTGTAGGCCGCCGGGTCGTTCGGGTTGACGGTGCCGCCGGGCGGAATGACCTTGGCCAGATCCTGGCAACCTTCCACGCGCAGGCGCAGCAGCACACGATCCACCGACTGGTCGCTGCTATAGGGCTGTGCCAGCACGCCGGTGGGCATGCCCAGCTGCACGCTACGGGTATAGAACTCGGCAGCCGCGGGTGCAACGACAGTAGCGGGCAACGGCAGTGGCTGGGACACCATGCTGCCGGCGCAGTTTGGAGCGGCGTAGGCAGCGGGGATCAGAGCGAGACAGAGCAGTCCTGCCGTAGCGGTACGCAGCATCGGGTTCTTCCAAGTATGAGTGTGGTGTTGACGCGGCGAGTGTAGGCAGCGATGAACGCTGTTTCAACAGGAACCGTGCCTGGATGGCAACACAGACAGGATCGGCAGCGCTTGAGCGCGCTTTTCCCGGACCTGCATAGACAAAACCCGGCACAAGGCCGGGTTTTGTCTGCAATAAAGCTAGCGGTCCGATTAGTTCTGGACGTTCAGCTCGGTACGACGGTTCTTCGCACGACCTTCCGGATTGTCAGAACCATCCGGGTTGGTGTTCGGAGCAATCGGACGGCTCTCGCCGTAGCCGATCGGGCCGACCAGGCGCGATGCATCGACGCCGTTCTTGGTCAGGTAGTCGTACACGGTGGTCGCACGACGCTCGGACAGCTTCTGGTTGTACGCGTCGGTACCCTTCGAGTCGGTGTGACCGGCAACCTCGACCTTCAGGTCGGGGTAGCGCTTCAGGATCTCGGTCGCTTCGCTCAGGATCGAAACGGCATCCGGACGCAGGGTCGACTTGTTGAAGTCGAAGTTCACGCCCTTCAGGTCGATCGAGACAGGAACCGGGCAACCGTCCGGACCGATGGTCTGGCCAGGCTGCGAGTTCGGGCACTTGTCGTCGCAGTTGTTGACGCCGTCACCGTCGTCATCCAGATCGGCGCAGCTCGGAGCAACCGGAGCCGGAGCCGGCGGCGGAGCGGTCGACGGAGCCGGTCCCAACGGGATCACGACGCCGACCGAAGCCAGCACGTCGCCGAACCAGTCTTCCTGCGGAGCAGCAACGCTCTGGTCGTTGAAGTCAGCGCGGTAGGCCAACTCGGCACGCACGGCGACGCGCTTGTCGAAGGTGGTCTGCAGACCGACACCGGCCTTGGCGGCAAAGTTGCCGTCCTTCTGCTGGCCCGGCGAAACCGGGTTCGGGGTCGCGTCGAATTCTTCTTCCGAACGCTGGTAGCCCAGACCGAACAGCAGGTAGGGGTTCCAGCCGCGGCCTTCCTGGATGAAGTGGCGACGCAGGTCGAACGAGATGCCGTACTGGCTCCAGTTCAGATCCTGGTTGGCATCGAAGTTCGGGTTCTGATAGTTCAACTCACCGTCGATCGACCAGTTCGGGCTGACGAACTTGCCCAGACCCAGGGTGACGAACGGGGCATCATTGGTCAGGCGATCGCTGTCCTGGAAGTTGAAGCCAGCGCTACCGGTCAGGTACCAACGGTCGTCGAACTCCTGCGCGGAAGCAGCCTGGGCAACTGCCAGACCGCCGAGCAACGCGGCAGTGAGAATTTTCTTGTTCATTTATACAGCTCCTTCTTTGGGAGATAAAACCGATAGAGGCGTTGTGCTTGGTAAAGATGCTCGTCACATCCAGAGCCATCGGGGCGCAGATTAAGCCGGCCTCGGTGAAGATCGCGTTAACGGTCATATAACATGTGAAAGCAATCACCAGGTCCCGCAACGCCAAGCAATCCTACGTATACAGCTTCATGAAGGAAAGGACCGGGCACCCAATTCGCACAACGCGTCTGCATGAACGGCAGCCCAATTAGGTCACTTGAATACGGTTCCGTGCCGACTGGTTTTCAGCGTTCCAGGTTGCCTGGAAAACTACATTGGTGAACGCCAAGCCCCGTCCGAGCTGAATTGTGGGGTGGATGGTTGCGGACGACTTGCCCCACAACGCACCCTGAACCTCCCGCTCAGGAGCGCTCCAATGAAAGCTGTCGCCCTCACCCGCCATCTTCCGATCGACGATCCCGAATCGCTACTTGACGTGGAACTTCCGGCACCTGCGGCGCCGTCGGGGTATGACTTATTGGTGCGGGTGGAGGCGATCTCGGTGAACCCGGTCGATACAAAGGTGCGCGCGCCCAAGCCGCAGCCCCTGCAGGCGCCGAAGGTCCTGGGTTACGACGCAGCCGGAGTGATCGAGGCGGTCGGCCCGGAGGTCACCGCCTTCGCGGTCGGCGACGAGGTCTACTATGCCGGCGATATCGGGCGGCCGGGCAGCAATGCGCAGTATCAGTTGGTGGACGCGCGGATTGCCGGATGCAAACCGACCTCGCTCAGCTTCGCGCAGGCGGCCGCGCTACCGCTGACCACCCTGACGGCGTGGGAACTGCTGTTCCAGCGCATGCCCTATTCATTCGACGGTGCACGCAATCGCGGCAGGCATCTGCTCATCGTCGGCGGCGCTGGCGGCGTGGGCTCCATCGCGATCCAGCTGGCGCGGCATGCCGGATTCACGGTGATTGCCACCGCATCGCGCCCGGAGAGCATCGAATGGGTTCGCCAAATGGGCGCGCACCACGTGATCGATCATCATCAACCGCTGCAGCCGCAACTGCAGGCGCTGGGATTGGAAACGGTGGACGCGGCGCTCAATCTGGCCGACACCGACCGCTACTGGCAGCCACTGGGCGAAGTGCTGGCGCCGCAGGGCCATGTGGGCCTGATCGTGGAGCCGCGCGGGCCGTTGTCGATCGGCGACCCATACAAATCCAAGTGCATCGGCATCCATTGGGAGCTAATGTTCACGCGCGCACGCTACGCGACCGAAGACATGGTCGAGCAGCACCGCATCCTCAACCGGGCGGCCAGCCTGATCGATGCCGGCGAGCTGCGCACCACGCATACCGAGACGCTGTCGCCGATCAATGCGCAGCAGCTGCGCGAGGCGCACCGTCGGCTGGAAAGCGGCAGCACGATCGGCAAGCTGGTGCTGGCCGGCTGGTAAGGCGGCGGTCTGGCTCACGTCGCTGCGGCGATGCATGGATGCGCGCGGCGCCTGCGTATCGGCGCGCGCCCGTGCGGGCGACAGCGAAGGCGTGTTACCTACCAGGCGTCTCCGGGGCATCGGTAGGGCCGCTGCATGCGTCGGGACTTGCCGCCAGGCCGGTTTGCCGGCATCGTGCGCAATCCGTACGCCAGCGTATCCACATCATGTCGCCCGCCACCGGCCCTTCCGCCTTGTCTTTCCCGCACCTGTTCACCCCGCTCGATCTGGGCTTCACGCAACTGCGTAATCGCGTCCTGATGGGCTCGATGCACACGGGCCTGGAAGACCGTGCGCGCGACTTCCCCAAGCTGGCGGCGTATTTCGCAGAGCGCGCCGCCGGTGGCGTGGGCCTGATCGTGACCGGTGGGTTTTCGCCGAATGTGGTGGGCTGGCTCAAGCCATTCGGCGGCAAGTTATCGTGGCCGTGGGAAGTACGCCCGCATCGCCAGGTCACCCGCGCAGTCCACGAACACGGCGCCAAGATCTGCCTGCAGCTGCTGCACGCCGGGCGCTATGCGTACCACCCGCTGTCGGTTGCGCCATCCAGGCTCAAGGCACCGATCAACCCGTTCACTCCGCGCGCGTTGTCGGCCGGCGCGGTGGACCGGCAGATCGCAGCCTATGCGCGCGCCGCGCGGCTAGCGCGCGAGGCGGGCTACGACGGCGTCGAGGTCATGGGCTCGGAAGGCTATCTGATCAACGAATTCACCGCCGCGCGCACCAATCGGCGCAGCGACGCCTGGGGCGGCGATGCGAGCAAGCGCATGCGCTTTGCGGTAGAGATCGTGCGGCGCATCCGCGAGGCGTGCGGGCCGGACTTCATCATCATCTACCGGCTGTCGCTGGTGGATCTGGTCGAAGACGGCAACCAGTGGCAGGAAATCCTGGCCCAGGCGCAGGCGATCGAAGCGGCCGGCGCGACCATCATCAATTCCGGTATCGGCTGGCACGAAGCGCGCATTCCCACCATCGCCACCTCGGTGCCGCGCGCCGCGTTTGCCGGGGTCACTGCCAAGCTCAAGCCGCATCTGCGCATTCCGGTGGTGGCAACCAACCGCATCAACATGCCGGAGGTGGCCGAGCGCATCCTGGCCGACGGTGCCGCAGACATGGTGTCGCTGGCGCGGCCGCTGCTGGCCGACCCGCAGTGGACCAACAAGGCGCGCGCCGGGCAGTCGCACACCATCAATACGTGCATTGCCTGTAACCAGGCCTGCCTGGATCACGTGTTCGACAACAAGCTGGCCAGCTGCCTGGTCAACCCGCGTGCCGCACACGAGACCGAACTCAACTACACCCCGACTGCCACGCCCAAGCGCATTGCCGTGGTCGGTGCCGGCCCGGCCGGTCTGGCCTGCGCGACGGTGGCGGCAGAACGCGGGCATCGGGTGACCTTGTTCGATGCAAGCGATGCGATCGGCGGGCAATTCAATGTCGCCAGGCGCATTCCGGGCAAGGAAGAGTTCAACGAGACCTTGCGTTACTTCGGCCATCGCATCGAAGCGACCGGCGTGCAGCTGCGTTTGAACACCCCGGTGCAGGCGGCCGATCTGAAAGACTTCGACGAAGTCGTGCTGGCCACCGGCATCGAGCCGCGCAAGGTGGATTTCCCCGGTGCCGATCATCCGATGGTGGTGAGCTACCTCGACGTGGTGCTGGGCCGCCACGTCGCCGCCGACAAGGTGGCCATCATCGGTGCCGGCGGAATTGGCTTTGATGTCGGCGAGTTTCTGGTGCACACGGGCCAATCGCCATCGCTGGATCCGCAGCGCTGGATGGCCGAATGGGGCGTAGATCCGAGCTTCGAAGCGCGCGGTGCGTTGAACAAACCGCAACCCGAGCGTGCCGCCCGTCAGGTCTGGCTGTTGCAGCGCAGCCCCGGCAAGCCCGGTGGACGCCTGGGCAAGACCACTGGCTGGATCCACCGCGCGACGCTCAAGGCCAAGGGCGTCAAGATGCTCGGCGGCGTGGAATATCTGGGCGTGGACGACGCCGGCCTGCGCATTCGCGTGGAAGGCAGCGAACAGCTGCTGGATGTCGGTACGGTGGTGGTGTGCGCCGGGCAGGAGCCGCGTCGCGAATTGCTGGCCGCGCTGCAGGCCAATGGCCAGCAGCCGCATCTGATCGGCGGCGCGGACGTGGCGGCCGAACTGGATGCCAAGCGCGCGATCAACCAGGCAAGTCGGCTGGCCGCGACCCTGTAACGGATTTTCGAGGACGGCGTCACGACGAGGCCGTCGTTGCGTTCGAGGCTTGCCGCACGACTGCCGTGCATGCAGCGTTACCGACGTCGACATGCATGCGGATGTGGTGGCCTGCCACGCCGATTCTTTTTCTTGCCGTGCGGATCGGCGATAAGTGCCGCATGCATCGTTACCGCACGCATTACCGCCTGTCGCATTGCGCGCCTACGCGGCAGCGCATCTCGACACGGGCCTGTGTGGTAGACGCGCGGGCACTTCGCGCATCTAAAACGCGCTCAGGTACCGCTTGCTGCCTGCATTGTCGATTCGCAATCGCCGCTACAGCATCAGCGTGCGCTTGTGGGATGCGATGACACCGCGTGTCTTATCGCTTCGACAGAGATTTTCGCAACGTGCATGCACGTTTCTGACGACAGTGCATGCTGCACTGAGTGCAGTACCTGGCGTATCAGCGCCTACTTCGTTTTGGCACCCATTGGTCTTAAAACTTTCGTATCTGACACTTCTGCACTTGAGCATCTTCGCGCTCTTGCGCTCTTGAACATGCGACCTCGCAAACAGATCGCAACGCAATAAGACACACCACTGGCGCATCGAATGCTCGACGAGCTTTCGAAACATCGCTACGTGCCCTCCGAACATCATGCGACAACGGCCATCACGTCGTGATGGCAGATAGCTTTCGCTGCAACAGCTAGCATCTGTACTGCTTCTGATGGCGTGATCAGCGAGATGCGTCAAGACTGCGTATCCATACGCAGAGGAGATGACGCATAACGCGCCAGTGATGCAGCACACACACCGCTGCATCTCAGACGCTAGCACTTTCGCCATCCAGGGCGTCTCCGCGACGCCCGTCTTTCTCGCGCACCCTTGATCGATGTACGAAACCGAATTGCACAACTGCACTCGACAGCACAACCACGCGTGACGAGTGCGTGTATGAAATTTGCGCTTATCAGGAAGGCGGTTTTTTGCCACCAGGCGATCATCCGAACCGATACGCAATGCCGCAGCGCGCGATGTGGCAAACAATTCATGCAAACACAACAGTCGCTTTAACAATGCGACGCAGATTCGATGTTGCGATGCACGCTAGGCTGTTTCACAGCGCGATGCATCGCGGGCAGTCGGAATCGTCAACCCCTCTCATTCAGCCGCGATTGTGTGATCGACGCCTACCTTGCGCCAACTTTTTGACCCACCGCATTTGGTGGGCGCCTTCGGCAGATGGTCTTTCGCCGAAGCATTTGGCGACCGGTGGCAGGTCGCCTCCCCATGACGCCAAGCCCTCTGCACTGGTGCATCCACATTGGATGCTCTGCGGACCGGCCCATACGGAGCAAGGAGTTCTATGAAACTTGTTTGGATACTCTGGCTGTCGCATGTGTTGCCGCAGCCAGCTGCAGATTCGCTGTGTTTGAGTACGACCGTCTATCTGGAAGCGCGCGACCAGACCTTGCGTGGCCAGCAGGCCGTTGCAGAAGTTGCATTGCGTCGCCTGGATAGCGGTTTGTGGGGCGACTCGATGTGCCAGGTGGTCACTGCACGCAAGCAATTCGCGCCGACGATCGTGGCGCCAGGCACGCAGCTGAAGAACGACGATGCCTGGAACAAGGCTTTGGGCGTGGCACTGGCGGCGCAGCGCAACTGGGCATTGCCGGTTGGCCAACGCAAAGAAATCGTGCCGGGCGCCAGCCACTTTGCCGCCAGCGCAATCGCGAGCCCTAGCTGGCGTAATGCCTATCAGGTGGCCACCATCGGCGACCACACGTTCTATCGCGTGCAATCGCTGCGCCCGCGCAACGCGTCCTGAGCGCGGACTGTCGCGGTATCTCTGAGCGTCATACGTCGCTGAGGTCGTTGATTATCGAGATGCAGTGCCGATGCGTCTGACGCGTCTTGATGCGCCCATCTCGAGACACCCATGCGTCGCAGTACAACGGACACACCGCATGCGTGACGATCGACCGGCGTGGCAGAAAGCGGTATCAGGCACCGACTCGCCTCCCGCACCCGGATAGGTTGCAAAGAAGACCCTGACCAAGCTGTAGCCGCTGTCGCCACTTGCCGCGCTGGCTAGCTTCGTATCGGCATAACACCAACTTCAGCGACCAACGGGCCAATGGGCGACACCCTGCTCAAGCCTCCAATACCCGCTGCGCGCTCCACACGGCATCGTCTGCCCGCTAAGCTTGGGTCTTCATTTCCGTGTGGATCGTCCATGAAGCTGTATACCAAGCCCGGCGCTTGTTCGCTGGCAGATCACATCGTGTTGCGTTGGTCGGGGCTGCCGTTCGACCTGAGTGTGGTCGATGCGGCGACGATGAAATCTCCCGAGTACCTGCGTCTGAATCCAGCAGGCGCCGTGCCATTGCTGCTGGTCGACGATTGGGCACTGACCCAGAATGCAGCCATCCTCAATTACATCGCCGACATCGCGCCGCTCACCGGCCTATCCGGCGATGGCACCGCGCGCAGCCGTGCCGAAATCAATCGTTGGATCGCCTTCGTCAATGCCGACGTGCACCCCACCTTCAAGCCGATCTTCGGCAGCACCGCGTATCTGCAAGACCCGGCGCTGATTGCGCGCAGCCAGGACGATGCGCGCGTCAAATTGCGCACGCTGTACGCGCGCGTCGATGCGCATCTGCAAGGTCGTACCTGGCTTGCCAGCGACAGCCACACCGGTGCCGATGCGTATTTGTTCGTCACCTTGCTGTGGGCGCAGAAAGCCGCTGTGAATCTGGATGGCTTGAACGCGCTGCAAGCGTTCGTGCAACGCATGCTGGCCGATGCCGATGTGCAGGCTGCACTCAAGGCCGAGGGTCTGGCCTGGCAGCGCAGCCGTTTGCCACACGACGCGTAATAACAAAAACGCCGGGCAATGCCCGGCGTTTTCATGACTGCCGTGATCGACCAACTCAGCCCAGCAGGTGCGCCACGCCGCTGCGCTCTTCTTCCAGCTCGGCCAGGGTCTTGTCGATGTACTTCTGGCTGAAGTCGTCGATCGGCAGATCCTTGACGATGGTGTACTTGCCATTTTCGGTGGTGACCGGGAAGCCGAACATCACGCCTTCCGGAATGCCGTAGGAGCCGTCCGACGGCACGCCCATCGTCACCCACTTACCGCTGGTGCCCAGCACCCAGTCACGGATGTGGTCGATGGCGGCATTGGCCGCGGAGGCAGCCGAGGACAGGCCACGCGCTTCGATGATCGCCGCGCCGCGCTTGCCCACGGTCGGGATGAACGTGGAAGCGTTCCACTCCTGGTCGTTGATCGCATCGCCGATGGAGGCGCCATCGGCGGTGGCGAAACGATAATCCGGGTACATGGTCGGGCTGTGGTTACCCCACACCGCCAGCTTCTCGATGCCGGCCACCGGCTTGCCGAGCTTGGCCGAGAGCTGGCTCAGCGCACGGTTGTGGTCCAGGCGCAGCATGGCGGTGAAATTCTTCGGGTCCAGGTCCGGCGCCGACTTCATGGCGATGTAGGCGTTGGTGTTGGCCGGATTGCCGACCACCAGCACCTTCACGTCGCGCTTGGCGACCTTGTTCAGGGCCGCGCCCTGTGCGGTGAAGATCTCCGCATTGGCCAGCAGCAGGTCCTTGCGCTCCATGCCCGGGCCGCGCGGACGCGAACCGACCAGCAGGGCGACATCGACGTCCTTGAAGGCCACTTCGGCGTCGTCGGTACCGACCATGCCGGCCAGCAACGGGAACGCGCAGTCTTCCAGTTCCATCATCACGCCCTTGAGGGCGGCCTGGGCCTTCTCAATCGGCAGTTCAAGCAACTGCAGAATGACCGGTTGGTCCTTGCCCAGCATTTCGCCGGAAGCGATGCGGAACAGCAGGGCATAGCCGATCTGGCCGGCAGCGCCGGTCACAGCAACACGAACAGGTGCTTTCATGGGGTGTTTCCTCTGCTAAAAAACGTTGGTAAGGGTCGTACGCTGGCGGGGCGCAAGGCCTGGCGGCGCGCATTGACAAGCGAACGGCCGCACATGGCGGCCGTTCGACGGGATGCGATCAGGCGGCGAGGATCTTGTTCCACTCCGCAACGCGGTCGGCCTTGGCGGCCAGCACGGCGTCGGTGTCGCCTTCGATGGTGAGGGTATTGATGGTGTCGCCCTGGGCAACGCTATCGACCACGTCCAGGCCCTGGGTGACCTTGCCGAACACGGTGTGCTTGCCGTCCAGCCACGGGGTGGCGGTGTGGGTGATGAAGAACTGGCTGCCGTTGGTGTTCGGGCCGGCATTGGCCATGGACAGCACGCCGCGCTCGTGGCCGACGCCATTGTTGGTCTCGTCTTCGAAACGGTAGCCCGGGCCGCCGCGGCCGGAACCTTCCGGGCAACCGCCCTGGATCATGAAGTCGGCGATGACGCGGTGGAAGCTCAGGCCGTTGTAGAAGCCGCGCTTGGCCAGGTTGACGAAGTTGGCAACCGTCAGCGGGGCCTTGTCCGGGTACAGCTCGACGACGATGGGGCCGCGGGAGGTGTCGAAAGTGGCGATCAGGGACATAGAAATCCTTGCAGGTTCTGGGGTGATCAATAGCCCGCTAGGATACACCCGGGTGCGTGGCCGGCCGCATGGGTACGACCATCGTCCAACGCTCCCGCCTGCCACGTACCCGGCCCGTCACGCCAGCTGAATGGGCGATCTGAATCGACTCAGGGCAATCGGCAACGGCAGCGCAACGAAACCGCTATAATGTCGGGCTTACCTCATCTCAAGACTGGCGCCAGACAGGGGCCCTTTCCGCATGTCTATCGAAAAACTCCGCAATATCGCCATCGTCGCGCACGTCGACCATGGCAAGACCACCCTCGTCGACTGCCTGCTGAAGCAGTCCGGCACCCTGTCCGAACGCACCGTGTTGGCTGAGCGCGTGATGGACAGCAACGACCAGGAAAAGGAACGTGGCATCACGATCCTGGCCAAGAACACCGCCATCACCTGGCAGGGCAACCGCATCAATATCGTCGACACCCCCGGACACGCCGACTTCGGTGGCGAAGTCGAGCGCGTGCTGTCGATGGTGGACTCGGTGCTGATCCTGGTCGACGCGATGGATGGCCCGATGCCGCAGACCCGCTTCGTGACCCAGAAGGCCTTTGCGATGGGCTTCAAGCCGATCGTGGTGGTCAACAAGATCGACCGTCCCGGCGCACGCCCTGACTGGGTGATCGACCAGGTGTTCGACCTGTTCGACAAGCTCGGCGCCACCGACGAGCAGCTGGATTTCCCGATCGTCTACACCTCCGCACTGAACGGCTACGCAAGCCTGGATTCGGACGTGCGCGAAGGCGACATGACCCCGCTGTACGAAGCGATCATGCAGCACGTGTCGGCCCCGGACGTGGACCCGGACGGCCCGTTCCAGATGCGCATCAGCCAGCTGGACTACAACAACTTCGTGGGCGTGATCGGCATCGGCCGCATCCAGCGCGGCACCCTGAAGAAGAACATGCCGGTCAGCGTGATCGACCGCGAGGGCAAGAAGCGCCAGGGCAAGGTGCTGCAGGTGCTGGGCTTCCTGGGCCTGGAGCGTATCGAGCAGGACACCGCCGAGGCCGGCGACATCGTGGCCATCTCCGGCATCCAGGAACTGACCATCTCCGACACCGTGTGCGCGCTCGATCATCCCGAAGCGCTGCCGGCGCTGACCGTGGACGAGCCCACCATCTCGATGACCTTCCAGGTCAACAACTCGCCGTTCGCCGGTAACAAGGACCTGTCCGGCGGCAAGTTCCTGACCAACCGCCAGCTGCGCGACCGTCTGGACCGCGAGAAGGTGCACAACGTGGCGCTGAAGGTCGAGGAAGGCTCGGACGCCGACAAGTTCCTGGTCTCCGGCCGTGGCGAGCTGCACCTGTCGGTGCTGATCGAAAACATGCGTCGTGAAGGCTACGAGCTGGCCGTGTCGCGTCCGGAAGTGATCATCAAGGAAATCGACGGCAAGCTGATGGAGCCGATCGAACAGCTGGTGGTGGACATCGAAGAACAGCACCAGGGCGGCGTGATGGAAAAGCTGGGCACCCGCAAGGGCCAGCTGAAGAACATGGAACCCGACGGCAAGGGCCGCGTGCGTCTGGATTACATGATCCCGGCGCGTGGCCTGATCGGCTTCCAGAACGAATTCCGCACCCTGACCCAGGGCTCGGGTCTGCTGTTCCACGTGTTCGACCAC
Source organism: Xanthomonas citri pv. citri (assembly GCF_000961215.1). Lineage (NCBI taxonomy): Bacteria > Pseudomonadati > Pseudomonadota > Gammaproteobacteria > Lysobacterales > Lysobacteraceae > Xanthomonas > Xanthomonas citri. Next base: position 1,158,618 of record NZ_CP008998.1, on the reverse strand, counting down.
TACGGTCCGAAGGAACAGGGCGCGATCGCCAAGCGCCAGAACGGCGTGATGATCGCCAATGCACCGGGCGCGACGCCGGCTTATGCGCTGGGACCGCTGGAAGAGCGTGGGCGCCTGTTCGCCGCCGAAGGCGACAACGTGTACGAAGGCCAGCTGGTCGGTATCCATTCCAAGGACAACGACCTGACCGTCAACGCGATCAAGACCAAGCCGCTGACCAACATGCGCGCCTCGGGCAAGGACGATGCGATCAAGCTGACCCCGGCGATCAAGTACACGCTGGAACAGGCGCTGGACTTCATCGAGGACGACGAGCTGGTGGAAGTCACGCCGAAGGAAATCCGCCTGCGCAAGAAGTTCCTGACCGAAAGCGACCGCAAGCGTGCTGGCCGTTCGGGCTGAGTTGTTGAGCTGACGCGTGAGTGACAAACCCTATAGCCCGGATCCGCGCGCGCATCCGGGACTGCATGTGATCGCCTTGCTTGAGGCGGTCAAGGGGACGCTTGCGCTGTTGGCGGCGACGGGCCTGGAAATTCTGGGCCCGCTCCCGCTGCAGAACGCGGTCATCACCCTGATCCGCCGCTTCAATCTGGACCCCGACCACGGCGCACTGCCGTCGTTGCTCAAGACCATCAGCCCCGATGCAGTGCATCTGGCCGCTGCCGCCATGCTGGCCTATGGCCTGCTGCATGTGGTGGAAGCCTGGGGTCTGTGGCGTGCCAAGGCGTGGGCCTCGGTGCTGGGCTGCCTGTCGGCGGCCATCTATCTGCCTTTCGATATCTACGCCATCGTGCGTCATCCCGGCTGGACCGCCTGGGGCGTGTTGGCGATCAACCTGCTGGTGGTCGGCGTGCTCGCACGCGACCTGGTGCGACGCCGCCGTCGCTGAGCCTGCCTGCCCGTTTGCGGGCACGCCCTCCGTTGTCACCCCGACGCAGCGCCGTTAGCCTGCGACTTCTCCCCGGGGATGACCATCCATGCGATTCACCCTTTTGTCCTTCGCGCTGCTTGCCGCGCTGTGCGGCTGTGCGCATGCCGATGATCCATCGCGTTCTGCGACCGGCACTGCCGACGCGTCCACCGCCCACCCTATCGATCTGAGCGAGGCCGACGTGGCCGGCCTGCAGGCGCGCATGGCCAGCGGCCAGAGCAGCAGCCTGCAACTGACGCGCGCGTATCTGCAGCGTATTGCCAGCATCGATCGCGCCGGCCCCAGGCTCAACGCGGTGGTCGAACTCAATCCGCAGGCCGAAGCCGACGCCCGCGCCCTGGACGCCGAACGCAAAGCCGGCCACGTGCGTGGGCCGCTGCACGGGATCCCGGTGCTGCTCAAGGACAATATCGACGCGCTGCCGATGGTCAACAGCGCCGGCTCGCTGGCGCTGGCCGAGTTCCGTCCCGACCGCGACGCGTTTGTGGTGCAGCGCCTGCGCGCTGCCGGTGCGGTGATCCTGGGCAAGACCAACCTCAGCGAATGGGCCAATTTCCGCTCCACCCAATCCAGCTCCGGCTGGAGCGGACGCGGGGGGCTCACGCGCAATCCGTATGCGCTGGATCGTAATCCCTGCGGCTCCAGTGCCGGCACCGGTGCGGCCATCGCGGCCAGCCTGGCTACCGTCGGCATCGGTACCGAAACCGATGGCAGCATTACCTGTCCGGCATCGGTCAGCGGCCTGGTCGGGCTCAAGCCGACCGTTGGCCTGGTCAGTCGCGACGGCATCATCCCGATTTCCACCAGCCAGGACACCGCCGGCCCGATGACCCGCAGCGTCGCCGATGCGGCTGCAGTGCTGCAGGCCATCGCCGCACCCGACCCGCAGGACCCGGCCACCGCCAGGGCACCGGCGACCAGCGTCGATTATCTCGCCCACCTGAAACCCGACAGCCTGCGTGGCGCGCGCCTGGGCCTGTTGCGCAACCCGCTCCGCGAGGACCCGGCGATCGCCACGGCGCTCGACCGCGCCGTGCAGACGCTGCGTGCAGCAGGCGCTACTGTGGTCGAGACCGCCCTGGTCACCGATGGCAAGTGGGACGCAGCCGAGCAGATGGTCTTATTGGTCGAATTCAAGGCCGGCTTGAATGCGTATCTGCAAAACCACCACACGCCCGTGGCGACCCTGCAGCAGTTGATTGCGTTCAATCGCAACCATGCGCAGCGCGAGATGCCGTACTTCGGGCAGGAGCTGTTCGAACAGGCGCAGGCAGCGCCCGGTCTCGATGATGCGGGGTATCTGAGCGCGCGCGCCAACGCCAAGCGGTTGGCCGGGCCGGAAGGCATCGACGCAGCCTTGAAGGCAGATCGCCTGGATGCCTTGATCGTGCCCACCACCGGCGCGGCGTGGGTCACCACGCTCGGCAAGGGCGATACCTTCCCCGGCGCCGGCTATGGTGCCGCTGCAGTGGCCGGCTATCCAAGCCTGAGCGTGCCGATGGGACAGACCCAGGGCTTGCCACTTGGCCTGTTGTTCATGGGCACGGCCTGGAGCGAGCCGCGCCTGATCGAGCTGGCGTATGCGTACGAACAACGCAGCCATGCGCGCTTTACGCCTGGCTATGCGCCCAGTGCGCCGGCTGCGCCAGGTCCGGCAACGTCAGGCACGACACCCGTCGCGCCGGCGCAGGGGTCGCGCCAGCATGATTGACCGCTGTGACGCCTTGCGTCCCAGAGGAAGAACCGGCCCGGTGGGTACTTGTGCAAATACCTGCCGAATACATGTGATGCCGGCAGTTGGCGCAATACCACCCGACAAAAGCAGCTACATATCGTAGCGAGCGTCGTCAGGTGGCGTGGCCGGCGTGCACGGAACCGCATGTACGAGTAGTCAATGCCAATTCCGAGCACGGCCGCACCCGCTTGGCGGCCATGCAGTTGTTTTCTTGGCCGCGCTAGATGCTGGCCGCAGGCTCGCCGTCTTCGGCGCCCGGCGAGCGCACGCTCTCCTGCGCAATCGGCTCGGCAGGGCGTGATGGCGGCCTTTCCTGCGTCGCGATTTCGGCGCGCAGCCTCGGCAATGCATACGTATGCTCGCGCGTCAGGAAATCGATCATGCGTTCGCGCACCAGGCAGCGCAGATCGAAGGCATCGCCGGAATTGCGCGCGCTTACCAGCAGTCGCACCTGGATGGTGTTGTCGCTGGTGTCGGTAATCTGGGTCACGCACACGCGGCCATCCCATAGCGGTTCGCTGTGGCAGATACGCTCCAGTTCCGCACGTACCGCTGCAATCGGCGTACGGTAATCCAGCCACAGGAACGCGGTGCCGAGCAGGTCGGCACTGCTGCGCGTCCAGTTCTGAAACGGGTTTTCGATCCACCAGGTCAGCGGCACCACCATGCGGCGCTCGTCCCAGATCCGCACCACCACGTACGAGCTGCCGATCTCTTCGATGCGGCCCCACTCGCCTTCCACGATCACCACATCGTCCAGGCGAATCGGCTGGGTCAGTGCGATCTGCAAGCCGGCGATCAGGTTGCCGAACACCGGCTTGGCCGCGATACCGGCCACCAGCCCGATGATGCCGGCCGACGCCAGCAAGGTCTTGCCGATCTGGCGCACCTGCGGGAAGGTCAGCAGCACCACCGAAATGCCGAGCAGGATCACCGTGCCCATCAGCACGCGGCTCAGCACCCGCGTCTGGGTCTGGATACGCCGTGCGGTGAGGTTGTCCGACACCTCGATCGGGTTGCTGCGCAAGATCGCCGCCTCGCCGGCGGCCACCGCGCGTACCAGCAACCAGGTGACGCAGCCGACGATTCCCAGATGCAGCAGATGCTGCACCGCTGCCAGCGCCTTGCCGGCCAATGGGGTCGCTTCGGTGGCGATCCCCAGAAACAACAGCGGCAGGATAAACGCCGCCGGCAGCGTGATCACGCGAATGATGCGCGCACGGCGGTAGTCGCGGCCCTGCATGCGGCGAAACAGCCACAGCATCAACGACCAGGTGACGATGCCCGCCAGCAGCGAGGCACCGAGCGGAATTGCGTATTCGCGGATGACGTTCCAATCGGCAGTCAAACCGTTCCTCCTGTGGGGGGAAAGAGGGATGGCTGCCAGAGCATGCCGCACGCGGCATGAGCATCACGTCATGCGCACACGCCGCTCATGCGCCCAGCGGCTGCGAGGCCGCCTGTTGTTGCTTGCGCACGATCGCCATCGCAATTTCCAGCGACTGTTCGTAGTTCAGACGCGGATCCACGCTGGAGCGATACGCCCGCTCCAGATCCCGCTCGGTGAGCTCCCGCGCACCGCCGGTGCATTCGGTGACATCTTCGCCGGTGAGTTCCAGATGCACGCCACCCAGCCGCGTGCCGGCGGCCGCGTGCAGATCGAACGAGGTCTCCACTTCGTTGCGGATATTGTCGAAACGCCTGGTTTTATAGCCATTTCCGGTGCTTTCGGTATTGCCATGCATCGCATCGCAGACCCACAGCACCCGCCGCCCGTCGCGCTTGACCGCATCCAGCAACGGCGGCAGCTTGTCGGCGATCTGCGCCGCACCCATGCGATGGATGAAGCTCAAGCGCCCGGGTTCGTCCTCAGGATTGAGCACATCGATCAGGCGCAGCAGCTGGTCCGGCTGCACCGACGGCCCCACCTTGATCGCGATCGGGTTGCGCACGCCACGCAGGTATTCCACGTGCGCGCCATCCAGCGCGGCCGTCCGCATCCCGATCCACGGGTAGTGCGTGCTGAGATTGAACCAGCCCCACTGCCGCGGCACCTGACGGGTCAGGCCTTCCTCGTACGGCAGCAACAAGGCCTCGTGCGAGGTGTAGAAATCGATGCGATTGAGGTTGTACACCTCCGCCCCGGACAGCGTTTCCATGAAGCGCACGGCGTCGCCGATCGAGGCAACCATCTTTTGGTAGTCCGCCGCCAGCGGCGAATAGCCCACCCAATCCAGATTCCAGTATTCGGGGTGATGCAGGTCGGCGAAGCCACCGTCGATCAACGCGCGCACGAAGTTCATCGTCATTGCCGAGCGCGAATGCGCGGTGATCATGCGGCGCGGATCGGGCACGCGCGCGGCCTCGGTGAAGGCCGGCGCATTGATCACATCGCCGCGATAGCTCGGCAAGGTCACGCCATCGCGCGTTTCGGTATCGGCCGAGCGCGGCTTGGCGTATTGCCCGGCGAAGCGACCCACCCGCACCACCGGCAAATGCAGGCCGTGCACCAGCACCAGGCTCATTTGCAGCAGCACCTTCAACCGGTTGGAGATGGTGCCCGATTCGCAATCGCTGAAATTCTCAGCGCAATCGCCACCCTGCAGCAGGAAGCGCTTGCCTTCCTGCGCTTCCGCCAGCTGGCGCTTGAGCGCAAAGATTTCCCACGAGGTCACCAGCGGCGGCAGCCGCCCCAACTCGTGCATGGCCGCCTGCAGCGCGTTTTCATCCGGGTACACCGGCAGTTGCAATGCAGGTTTGCCGCGCCAGCTGTCCGGCGCCCACGCTGCGGCGGCGGAATCGGTAACGGAAGTGGCAGCGGAAAGATTCATGAGAGGACTCCTAGGCAGCCTGCGATGTTGGCAGAGCCGGAACGCTACGCAAAGCGCCGGGAGGCCAGTGGCTCCGAATTGCCGCCGCGTCGGTCCGACGTGGCAGTCGCGCGGCGGCCCCTTCGACCTGAACAGCAAACAACATCGCCCGTCGAGCCATGACTTTCGACCTACGCTAGCGCTCGCCAAAGCGCCCAACGTTACAAAATAACAACATCCTCCCTCACCCACCGCGCGAAACCGCCATGACTCCTCGCCTTCTGTCTGCCGCCATCACCGTCGCCTTGCTGGCCGCCCCCATCGGTGCGGCGTCTGCCGCCGATGCCGACTCCGAGCGCACGACCGACCTGGATACGGTCAATGTGATCGCCAAGCTCGAGGCGGCACGCAATGCCCTGTCGCCGGACATCGGCAGCAGCCAATTTGCCATCACCGCTGACGATATCGATCGCCTGCCGCTCGGCGCGGCGACGCCACTCAATCAGGTCCTGCTGCAGGCGCCGGGCGTGGTACAGGATTCCTACGGCGGCATCCACGTGCGCGGCGACCACGCCAACCTGCAGTACCGCATCAACGGCGTGATCATTCCCGAATCCATCTCTGGCTTCGGCCAGAGCCTGGAGCCGCGCATCATCAAGAACCTCAAGCTGCTCGATGGCGCATTGCCGGCACAGTTCGGCGACCGCACCGCTGCGGTGGTCGACATCACCACCAAGAATGGGGCCGAGCTCGGCAATGGCGGCAGCGTCGGCATCACCGCGGGCTCCTACGGCACCATCAACCCCAACGCCTCGCTGTGGGGCAGCAGCGGGCGTTTGAGCTGGTTCGTCAGCGGCGATTACGACCAGAACAAGAATGGCCTGGAAAACCCGGTCGACAGCCTCAACCCCCTCCATGACAAAACCCATCAGGGCAAGGGCTTCGCCGATCTGACCTACCTGGTCAACGAGGACACCCGTCTCAGCCTGCTGGTCGGCTACGCGAACAACCGCTTCCAGATCCCCAACAATCCGGGGCAGACGCCGGCCTTCGATTACCTGGGCACCACCGATTTCGACTCCTCGCGCCTGGACGAGAACCAGCGCGAAAACACCCGTTTCGGCACCCTGGCCCTGCAAGGCACGCTCGGCGACACCAACTATCAGCTCTCCGCCGGCCAGCGTTACAGCAGCGTCGCCTTCTCCCCCGACGTTGCCGGCGACCTGATCTTCAACGGCATCGCCTCGCAAGTGGACCGCAGCAACCGCGCCAATACCGTGCAGGCGGACTTCGCAACGCCCTGGGGCGGATCGCACACGCTGCGCTACGGCGTGTACGGCAATTTCGAACACGCCATCGCCAGCAACAATTCGTATGTCTTCCCTGCCAACGACGACGGCAGCCAGAGCAGCAACGTGCCGCTGTTCATTCTCGACGGCAGCCGCTTCCATGCCAGCACCTACGCGCTCTACCTGCAGGACGAGTGGAAGATCGGCGAGGACTGGACCGTCAATTACGGCCTGCGCGGCGACAAGTACAAGGCCTTCGGCACGACCGAAGGTCAGCTCAGTCCGCGCCTGGGCGTCATCTGGCGCGCCAGCGACAGCACCACCCTGCACGCCGGATACGCGCGTTACTTCACCCCACCGGCCAGCGAGCTGATCTCCACCAGCGACATCGCGCTCTACGACGGCACCACCAATCAGCAGTCGGCCGGTGACGGCCCGACCACGCCACTGAGCGAGCGTAGCGACTACTACGACCTGGGTATCTCGCAGGTGGTCACCGATCATCTGACGCTTGGCCTGGACACCTATTACCGCGAGGCCGACCGGCTCCAGGACGAAGGCCAGTTCGGTGCCGCCTATGTCTATTCCACCTTCAATTACCGCTATGGCCGCATCCGCGGCGCCGAATTCAGCGCCGACTACACCAACGGGCCCGTGACGGCATATTTCAACCTCGCCTACAGCAAGGCCATGGGCAAGCGGGTCATGACCAGCCTGTACAACTTCGATCCGGATGCGCTGGCCTATACCTACGACAACTGGATCCATCTGGATCACGACCAGAAGCTGACCTCGTCCGGCGGCGTCAACTACGCCTTCAGCGAAGGCAGCAAGGTCGGCCTCAACTATCTGTTCGGCAGCGGCTTGCGCACCGATACCGACACGGTACCCAACGGCGCTTCGCTTCCGTCGTACTTCCAGTTGAATGCCAGCGTCGGTCACGACTTCGACGTCAGCACGCATCCGCTGCATGTGCAACTGGCCGCGGTCAATGTCCTCAACCGCAGCTACCAGTTGCGCGATGGTGGCGGCATCGGCGTGTTCGCGCCGCAATGGGCGCCGCGCCGCGGCGTCTATGTGAGCCTGCAGCAGGACTTCTGATTGCGGTGCGAGGCAGCGAATGACCGGAACAGGACCAGCCCATTCGTTGCCGAAAGGCTGCAGCACGGCTGGCCACGCTGCGTACCGCCTGCATGGCGGGTGCGCATCGTTTGGCGGACGTGTACATATCGGCTTATTGATTCGAGCGGTGCCACGATCCAACTGCGATCCACCAGCGCTAGCCAGCGGAAAGAGCCAGTAATCAGTCACGCCTCCGATGTCGCTATTCTCGCTAACGGTCGACACGACGCAGACGCATGCAAGCCGCAGCAACGGCTTCAAGTATGAAGGCCAGGAAGCAGACGCGTCGAGCGAGCGCAGCGCAAGCCACCTTGCGACGAATCAAGGCGCCTGACCTGCAGCGGAAGGCGCACCTTTTACCCGTCAATTACGCATCAGCGTCGTCTAGATAACGCACAGCGGCCGTTCCCGTCGCGATGCACGCCTACGAGGCTGCCGCAGGGCATTGCAAAGCGCCGGACCTGTTAGTGATGAACCGAACTACGCCGTACCTTGAAGCCCGCGTATAGGGCCCACAGAGCCAACCCTACGAACCACACCATGCTCCACATCGGCATGCTCAACCCGAGGAAGCGCCAATCGATATTGCCGCAGTCGCCGGTGCCGGTCAGCACGGTGCGGAACACCTCGAAGGGCCCCATCGTCTCGCTCAGAAAGCTCAACGGCGGCCCGCACGAAGACATCATGTCCTTGGGCCGGATCTGCACCCACACATGCCGCGCAGCGATGCCCATACCCACGCCTGCGGCGATGAAACTCAAGACCCCATAGACCTTGCGCCCGGCGGCGGCACGCGGCCCATGCAGCGCGCCAAGCAGGAAAAACACTGCCAGCGCTGCGAAGGCGATCCGTTGGAAGATGCACAGCGGGCAAGGCTCCAGACCCAGATGCAACTGCACATAGATCGCGTAAGCCAGCAATCCTGCGCATGCAAGAAAGCCCAGCAGAAACTGCGCCCGGAAACTCCAACGAAATGGATTCATCGTCACTGCTTGCCTTGGGTCAGGCTGTCGATTATCAGCCATCGCCACGGCCGTGACCACGCATGTCCGAACGGGCGGGCCATCGGGCCAGGCACTGGTGGGATCTTCCGCATGGCCGCGGCAAGCCCAGCAAGACCTGGACGCATTACCCCAAGATCAGGAACACCGCAACAAAAACCCAATCGCCGCGACGCACGGTGCACCCTCGGGCAACGGCACGCACCGACCAAGCCGCAGGCGCTTCCACTTGAGGCCTGCTTAGCGGCATCGCCTCATCGTGTGCAGCACGCGTCGGCCGACCGATAGAGCCGACAGCGTTCAGCGCCCCCCCCTTCGACCAGCAATAAAAAAGCCCGGCGTGTGCCGGGCTTTTCAAGAATCTTTATAGAGGCGATCAGATTACTCGGCCACTTCTTCGGCAACGACCGGACGGTCGACCAGCTCGACATACGCCATCGGCGCATTGTCGCCGGCACGGAAGCCAGCCTTCAGGATGCGCAGGTAGCCGCCGGGACGGGTCGCGTAACGCGGGCCCAGTTCGACGAACAGCTTGCCCACGGCTTCCTTGTCGCGCAGGCGAGCAAATGCCAGACGACGATTGGCAACGCCATCGACCTTGCCGATGGTGATCAGCGGCTCGGCGACGCGACGCAGTTCCTTGGCCTTCGGCAAGGTGGTCTTGATCAGCTCGTGCTTGAACAGCGAGGCGGCCATATTGCGGAACATGGCTTCGCGGTGTGCGCTGGTACGGTTGAACTTACGGCCGGATTTCTGGTGACGCATGAGTATGGTTTCCTAAGGAATATTGAGACTGCTTCAGTGACGTTGTCGCCATCCTGGCGCTGTTGAATGGACTGCGGTTGGTCCGAGCCGGCCGTCCTTTGACCGGATGTCATCGCGGGCTTCGGCCCGTCGATGTAGAAAAACAGCATGGGCGCCCGAAGACGCCCATGCGGTGACGCATTAACCAAGCATGCCGTGCTGGGCGACACCGGCCGGCGGCCAGTTCTCCAGCTTCATGCCCAGAGCGAGGCCGCGCTGCGCCAGCACTTCCTTGATTTCGGTCAGCGACTTCTTGCCCAGATTCGGGGTCTTGAGCAGCTCGACTTCGGTCTTCTGGATCAAATCGCCGATGTAGTAGATGCTCTCGGCCTTCAGGCAGTTGGCCGAACGCACGGTCAGCTCGAGGTCGTCGATCGGACGCAGCAGCACCGGATCCACGCCGCTGGCAGCCGGCTTGGCCGCACCGCGATCGCGGTGGGTGAAATCGCCGAACACCGACAGCTGATCGCTAAGGATGTCGGCGGCGGTGCGCACGGCTTCCTCTGCATCGATCGTGCCGTTGGTTTCGATATCGATCACCAGCTTGTCGAGGTCGGTGCGCTGTTCAACACGCGCAGCTTCCACGGCGTAGGCAACGCGACGCACGGGCGAGAACGACGCATCCAGCATCAGACGACCGATGGTGCGGGTCTCTTCGTCCGGACGACGACGCGCAGCAGCCGGCTGATAGCCGAAACCGCGCTCGATCTTGAGGCGCATGTTCAGCGCCGTGTCCTTGGTCAGATGGCAGATCACGTGGTCGCCGTTGATGATCTCGACGTTGTGATCGGTCCTGATGTCTGCCGCAGTGACCGTACCCGGACCCTGCTTGGACAACGACAGCGTGGCGCTATCGCCACTGTGCATACGAATCGCCACGTCTTTCAGGTTCAGCAGGACGTCGAGCACGTCTTCCTGCAGACCTTCGACCGTGGTGTACTCGTGGAGCACACCGTCGATCTCGACCTCGGTGATCGCAAAACCGGGGATCGACGACAACAACACACGACGCAGGGCATTGCCCAACGTGTGCCCGTAACCGCGCTCCAAGGGCTCGATCACGACCTTGGCACGGTTGTCGGTAAGACGTTCGATCTGCGGACCACGGGGGCGCAGAACCTGGTTGGCGGTAACCGTCATGTTGCGGGGTCTCCTGCGAACCTCCGGCAGTACCGGAGGTTCTCCAATGTGAATTACTTCGAATACAACTCGACGATCAGCGCTTCGTTGATATCCGAAGGCAGGTCAGCGCGATCCGGGACGGCCTTGAACACGCCGCTGAACTTCTTCGAATCGACTTCAACCCACGACGGCGTCATGTCGTGCTGCTCAGCCACGGTCAGGGCTTCCTGCACGCGGAGCTGCTTCTGCGCCTTTTCCGAAAGCGTGATCGCATCGCCAGCCTTGATCTGGTACGAGGCCAGATTCACCGACTTGCCGTTGACCAGCACGCCACGGTGCGACACCAGCTGGCGCGCGGCCGGACGGGTGACGGCAAAACCCATGCGATAGCAGACGTTGTCCAGACGGGTTTCCAACAACTGCAGCAGGTTCTCGCCCGTGTTGCCCTTCTTGGTCGAGGCCTTCTTGTAGTAGTTGCGGAACTGACGTTCCAGCAGACCGTAGATACGCTTGACCTTCTGCTTTTCGCGCAGCTGGGTGGCGTAGTCGGAAAGCTTGCCCTTGCGAGCCGCGCCGTGCTGGCCGGGCTTCTGCTCAAGCTTGCACTTGGAGTCCAGCGCACGCGCCGGGCTCTTGAGGGAAAGGTCGGCGCCTTCGCGACGCGCGAGCTTACAGGTAGGACCGATATAACGAGCCATTTCTTATCGCTCCCTTTAGACGCGACGCTTCTTCGGCGGACGGCACCCGTTGTGCGGGATTGGCGTCACGTCGATGATGTTGGTGATCTTGTAGCCCACGTTGTTCAACGAACGCACGGCCGACTCACGGCCCGGACCCGGACCCTTGATACGCACTTCCAGCGACTTCACGCCGTAATCGAGCGCAGCGCGGCCAGCCTTCTCGGCGGCAACCTGGGCAGCGAACGGGGTCGACTTGCGCGAACCACGGAAACCGGCGCCGCCGGACGTAGCCCACGACAGCGCGTTGCCCTGGCGATCGGTGATGGTGACGATGGTGTTGTTGAACGAAGCGTGGACGTGAGCGACGCCGTCGGTGATGACGCGCTTGATCTTCTTCTTCGTTTTCTTTTCTGCTGGCTTGGCCATGATCTATCCCTTACTTCCTGATCGCCTTGCGCGGACCCTTGCGGGTGCGGGCGTTGGTACGGGTGCGCTGACCACGCAGCGGAAGACCACGGCGATGACGCAGACCGCGATAGCAGCCGAGGTCCATCAGTCGCTTGATCGCGATACCGATTTCGCGGCGCAGGTCGCCTTCGACGACATACTTGCCGACTTCGGCGCGCAGGCGCTCGATTTCGGGTTCGGACAGATCACGAATCTTCGTGGTCGAGGTAACGCCTGCGGATTCGCAGAGCTTCTTTGAACGGGTACGGCCGATGCCGTAGATGCTTTGCAACCCGACCCAGACGTGCTTCTGGGCTGGCAGGTTGACGCCTGCAATACGCGCCATGACGCGATTCTCCAACTGAGTGATGGCCCGACAGCGCCCAGGCGCCATCCGGCAGGATGGATCAAAAGTGAACTCGGAATTATAGCAAGGCCTCGGATTGCTTTGAAGCCCGTGGAACCAGAGGTTCCATGGACCCGGCGTGGGGAGTGTGCCCTCGCTCCGGCGCCGGACGGTGCTGATCCAGAAAACCACTCCGAATCGCCTGTGCTACTCCCGCACAGAACCACCCCGTCACACCCGCGCGCGAGACGTCGCGCGAGCCGCCCTTCTGATCGGAAGATCGTGGCCCGGGAACCAGGCCGTCTTCACGTGATGAAGATCTAGTGTACCACTTAACCGCGCGCAAGACCGCCGCGTGAGCCGCCCTTGAGGTTGGCCTTCTTCAGCAAGCTCTCATACTGGTGCGACATCAGGTGCGCCTGGATCTGCGCAATGAAGTCCATCACCACCACCACTGCAATCAATAGCGAGGTGCCCCCGAAGTGGAACGAAGTGCCGAGCTGCGTGCGCATGATTTCCGGCAGCAGGCAGACGATTACCAGGTACAACGAACCGGCAGCTGTCAGGCGCGTCAGTACGCCATCGACGTAATCTGCGGTGGCCTTGCCTGGACGGATGCCCGGAATCAGCGCGCCCGATTTCTTGAGGTTGTCGGCGGTTTCCTGCGAGTTGAACACCAGCGCGGTGTAGAAGAATGCAAAACCGATGATCAGCGCAGCGAAGACCAGCATGTGTACCGGCTCACCGGGGCCAAGCGCGTTGGCAATCTTCTGCAGCCACGAGCCGATACCACCCGATGCAGCCTGACCCGACCACATCGACAACGTTGCCGGGAATGCCAGGATGCTGGACGCAAAGATCGGCGGAATCACACCGGCCATGTTCAGCTTGAGCGGCAAGAACGAGGTCTGGTTCATGTACGCATTGCGACCGCCCTGGCGGCGCGCGTAGTTGACCGTGATCCGCCGCTGCCCACGCTCGACAAACACGACGAACAGCGTGAACGCCAGGATGGTGATGACGATCAACAACAGCGAAATGAAGCTCAGATTGCCTTCGCGGAAGGCTTCGACCGTCTGGATGGCCGCCGACGGCAGGCCAGCCACGATGCCGGCAAAGATGATCAGCGATACGCCGTTACCGATGCCGCGCTCGGTAACCTGCTCGCCTACCCACATCAGGAAGATGGTACCAGCGGTCAAAGCGATCACCGCGGTGAGCACGAAGCCCATGCCCGGCGCATACACCACCGGAGCGCCACCAGGGGCGGTCTGGTTCTGCAGTGCCAGCGCGATACTGCCGCCCTGCACCACCGCCAGCAACACCGCACCGATGCGCGAATATTGGGTGATCTTGCGTCGGCCCGATTCGCCTTCTTTCTGCATCGCCTTGAGGGCGGGAAAGATGTGCGTGGCCAACTGGATCACGATCGATGCCGAGATATACGGCATCACGTTCAATGCAAAAATACTGAAACGGTGCAGGGCGCCGCCCGAGAACATGTTGAACATGTCCACGATGCCGCCGCCCTGCGCCTGCATCAACGAAAGCATGGCATCGGGATTCACGCCAGGCACCGGCACATAGCAGCCGATGCGATAAACGATCAATGCCCCGAGGACGAACAGCAACCGCTGGCGAAGTTCCGTGAACTTGCCGAGCCCGCCGCCGAGGTTACCAATGCCAGCCTGCGCCATCTGCCGATTACTCCTCTACGCTGCCGCCGGCAGCTTCGATTGCCGCCTTGGCGCCTGCGGTTGCCGCAACGCCCTTCAGCACGAACTTCTTGCTCAGCTCCCCCTTCAGCACGATCTTCGCCTTCTTGGCGCGGCTCGGGACCAGATTGGCCGCACGCAGCGCTGCAAAGTCGACATCGCCGGCATCCAGCTTGTCCAACTGGTAGGACAACACTTCTGCGGTATCGCGCGCCATCTTGGAGCGGAAACCGATCTTCGGCAGACGACGCTGCATCGGGGTCTGGCCGCCTTCGAAGCCGGCCTTGATCTTGCCGCCACCCTTACGAGCGAACGAACCCTTGTGACCGCGACCAGCGGTCTTGCCGAGGCCCGAACCGATACCACGACCGACGCGGGTGCGCTCGGTACGGGCGCCGTCGGCCGGCTTGAGGTCATTAAGACGCAGAGTCATGGGATTACTCCTCAACCTTGACGAGGTAGTGAACCGTATTGATCAGGCCACGCACCTGCGGGCTGTCCTTCAGTTCACGCACATCGTTGAGCTTATTCAGGCCCAACGCACGCACCGACAGGCGGTGACGCGACTGGGTTCCACGCAGGCCACGCACCAGGCGCACCTTGACGGTCTTGTTGGTGTCCTTAGCCATGGTTGAGCTCCTCCACCTTCTTGCCGCGCTTGGCCGCAACGCGTGCCGGCGACTGCACTTCCGACAGACCCTTGAGAGTCGCACGGACCAGGTTGATCGGGTTACGCGAACCGACGGCCTTGGCCAACACGTTCTTGACGCCAACCGCTTCCAGCACAGCGCGCATGGCGCCGCCTGCGATGACGCCCGTACCTTCCGACGCCGGCTGCATGTAGACGCGTGCTGCGCCATGGCCAGACTTGACGGCATGCCACAGGGTGCCGTTGTTCAGATCGACAGTAGCCAGGTTCTTGCGTGCCTGTTCCATCGACTTTTGGATGGCGACCGGCACTTCGCGCGCCTTGCCATAACCGAAACCGACCTTGCCCAGACCATCGCCGACCACGGTCAGCGCGGTGAAGGTGAACTGGCGACCGCCCTTGACCGTCTTGCTGACGCGATTGACCGCGACCAGCTTTTCGATCATGCCATCGTCGACTTTCTCTTCGCGGTTACGGTCGCGATCACGACCCCGCGGTGCACGTTCTTCTGCCATCTTGATTCCTTGATTGATTGAGTATGTACGGCTCGAAGCCGCTTATGGTTGTGAAGTGAAGCGGTGTTCCCGGCACCGTTGCAAAAGAACGGGGCGGTCCGGCATTTCCCTGCCGGCGGTATTGCGGAGGCGGTCGATGACCGCCTCCGCAGCAGTGCTTAGAACTGCAGGCCGCCTTCGCGTGCTGCGTCGGCGAGCGCCTTGATGCGGCCATGGTAGCGGTAGCCCGAGCGGTCGAATGCAACCTTCTCGATGCCAGCAGCCTTGGCGCGCTCGGCGATCAGCTTGCCGACCTTGGCAGCCGCATCGCTGTTCTTGCCATTCTTCAGGCCATCCTTGACGTCGGCCTGCAGGGTGTTCGCAGCAGCGATCACCTTGGAGCCATCGGCAGTGAAGACCTGCGCATACAGGTGCTGACCGGTGCGCAGCACCGACAGACGGGCAACGCCCAGCTCACGGATGTGCGCACGGGTGGACTTGGCGCGGCGCAGACGGGCGATGTTCTTGTTGATGCTCATGATATTTATCCTACGAAAGCTGAAGGGAAAGCGTGCTCCTACCAAAAGTCAGCACAGGGATGTGCGGGCTCTTGCGAGGGACTCGCCATTAAGCCTTCTTGGCTTCCTTGCGAATGATGACTTCACCGGCGTACTTCACACCCTTGCCCTTGTAGGGCTCCGGCGGACGGAAACCGCGAATCTTGGCGGCAACTTCGCCGACGCGCTGCTTGTCGGCGCCCTGGACCACGATTTCGGTCTGAGTGGGAGTCGACAGCGTGATGCCTTCCGGCGCCACGAACACCAGCGGGTGCGAGAAACCGAGCGCCAGGCTCAGGTCCTTGCCCTGCATGGCAGCGCGGTAACCGACGCCGACCAGCTCGAGCTTGCGCTCGAAGCCTTCGGAGACACCCTTGACCATGTTGGCCAGGATGGCGCGGACGGTGCCGGTGAGGGCGATCTGCGACGGATCGTTGGCCGACAGCGTGGCAACGCCGCCATCGATGGCGATTTCGACACCAGCCGGCTTCGGCAGGGTCAACGTGCCCTTCGGGCCCTTGACGCTGACCAGCCCAGGCTGGACGTTGAGTTCAACACCCTTCGGGAGGGAGACAGGCTTCTTGGCTACACGGGACATGTTCGATTCCTTCCCTTAGGCCACGAAGCACAGAACTTCACCACCAACGCCGGCTTCGCGAGCCTGCGCATCGGTCATGATGCCCTTCGACGTGGAGATGATGGCGATACCCAAGCCACCCAGGACCTTGGGCAGCTCGGTCTTGCCGCGGTACTGGCGCAGACCCGAGCGCGAAAAACGCTTCAGGGTCTCGATGACCGGGCGGCCTTCGAAATACTTCAGCACGATTTCCAGTTCCGCCTTGTTGTTTTCGGCCTGGGTCACGCGCAGGTCGGTGATGTAACCCTCGTCCTTCAGGACTTGGGCGATCGCAACCTTAATCTTGGACGACGGCAATTTCACCGTCTGCTTACCAACCGCGGCCGCATTCTTGATGCGAACCAGCAGGTCGGCGATGGGATCAGTCATGCTCATGTGAGTACCTTTGAGTGCACCGATATCCGCTTTCGCGAAAATCTTGTGTTTTCCTGGGGACGGGCCAGGACCCTTGACGCCATGCCAGACCCGCACGGGCAAGACAGAAGCGGAAGTATACGACAAAAGAGCCCGACTTGCGTCGGACTCCCTTGTTGAACAGAACGATCCTGTTCAAATCCGGCCGCGAACGGCCGGAATGCGTTACCAGCTTGCCTTGCGCAGGCCCGGAACGTCGCCGTTCATCGTGGCCTTGCGCAGCATGTTGCGACCCAGGCCGAACTTGCGGTAGACACCGCGCGGGCGACCGGAGAGCTCGCAACGGTTGCGGTGGCGGCTCGGCGACGAATCGCGCGGCAGCTTCTGCAACTTGGTCGACGCATCGATCTTCTCTTCGTAGGACGCATCCTGACTGGAGAGGATCTTCTTCAACGCATCACGCTTGCCGGCGAATTTCTTCGCCAGCTTCGCACGCTTGATGTCGCGGTGGATCATGGAGGTCTTTGCCATTTCGGATGTCCTCGACGGTCAGTTACGGAACGGGAACTTGAACGCTGCCAGCAGCGCCTTCGCTTCCGCATCCGTCTTGGCGGTGGTGGTGATGGCGATATCCATACCACGGATCGCGTCGACGGCGTCGAAGTCGATTTCCGGGAAGATGATCTGTTCCTTCACACCCATGTTGAAGTTGCCGCGACCGTCGAAGGAGCGACCGGACACACCACGGAAGTCGCGCACGCGCGGCAACGAGATGTTGATCAGACGATCCAGGAACTCGTACATCTTGGCGCGACGCAAGGTGGTCTTGCAGCCGATCGGCCAGCCGTCACGGATCTTGAAGGATGCGACCGAAACGCGCGACTTGGTGACCACCGGCTTTTGACCGGAGATCTTCGCCATGTCGGCAACCGCATTTTCCAGGATCTTCTTGTTGGTAGCGGCTTCGCCTACGCCCATATTGAGCGTGACCTTGACCAGCTTCGGCACTTCCATCGGATTGGTGTAGCCGAACTCCTTCATCAGGGCCGGCACCACGTTGTCCTTGTAAAACTTTTCGAGACGAGTGTTCATGATCTCATTCCTCAGGCGTCGAGCGCCTCACCGCTGGAGCGGAACACACGCAGTTTGCGTCCATCCTCCAGCACCTTGAAGCCAACGCGCTCGCCCTTGCCCGTTGCCGGGTTGACGATATTGACGTTGGAGATATGGATCGACGCTTCACGCTCGACCACGCCGCCGGCAACGCCTGCCTGCGGGTTCGGCTTGGTGTGGCGCTTGATGACGTTGGCGTTGGAGACGATCACGCGATCGCCGTCCACACGCACCACTTCACCCTGCTTACCCTTGTCCTTGCCGGTGTTGATGACGACCTGGTCGCCCTTCTTGATACGGTTAGCCATGTGTATGTCCTCCGCTCACAGCACTTCGGGAGCGAGCGAGACGATCTTCATGAACTTCTCGGAACGCAGCTCGCGCGTCACCGGCCCGAAGATGCGGGTCCCGATCGGCTCCTGCTTATTGTTCAACAGCACAGCGGCGTTGCCATCGAAGCGGATCAGCGAACCGTCGGGACGGCGCACACCCTTACGGGTACGCACCACGACGGCGTCGTAGACTTCGCCCTTCTTGACCTTGCCACGCGGAATGGCGTCCTTGACGGTCACCTTGATGATGTCACCAATATGTGCGTAACGGCGTTTGGAGCCGCCCAGCACCTTGATGCACATCACTTCCTTGGCACCCGAATTGTCGGCGACATCGAGGTAGCTCTGCATCTGGATCATGATTCAGATCTCCCTTATTCGGCCGAACGGGTGACGATTTCCACCACCCGCCAGTTCTTGGTCTTGGACATCGGAGCAATCTCGGTCACACGCACGACGTCGCCTTCGTTGCAGGCATTGTCGGCGTCGTGTGCGTGCAGCTTGGTCGAGCGCTTGATGTACTTGCCGTACAGAGCATGCTTGACCTGGCGCTCCACCAACACGGTGACCGTCTTGTCCATCTTGTTGCTGACGACACGGCCTTCGACCGTGCGCAGCGTTTGCTTTTCGTTATTGTCGCTCATCGCGGCCGTCCTTACTTGGTGCTGCCGAGCAGGTGCTTGACGCGAGCAATCTCGCGGCGCACCCGGCGGGTTTCGTGGGTCTTCGGCAGCTGGCCGGTGACCTGCTGCATACGGAGCGAGAACTGCTCCTTACGCAGATCGGTCAGATGGGCCTTCAATTCGTCAGCCGACTTCTCGCGGAGTTGTTCGATATCCATCAGCGCACCGTCCGGGTCACGAAAGTGGTGGTCACCGAGAGCTTGGCAGCGGCAAGGCGGAACGCCTCACGTGCGGTTTCTCCGGGGATTCCCTCGATTTCATAGATCATGCGGCCCGGCTGAATCTGCGCGACCCAGTACTCCACGTTGCCCTTACCGGAGCCCATGCGGACTTCGATCGGCTTCTTGGTGATCGGCTTGTCGGGGAACACACGGATCCACATCTTGCCGCCCTTCTTGACGTGGCGGCTGATCGTGCGGCGTGCTGCTTCAATCTGGCGTGCGGTCAGCTGACCGTGCGCCGTGGCCTTGAGGCCGTACTCGCCGAAGCTGACGGCGTTTCCGCTCCATGCCAGGCCGTCGTTACGGCCCTTGTGCATCTTGCGATATTTGGTTCGCTTGGGTTGCAACATTGCCGTTACCTCGCTTCACGAGCCGGGCGCGACGGGCGGTCACCACGGTCGCCGCGATCGTTACGATCGTTGCGCGGGCTGTCGTCCTGCTTTTCCTGGCCAACCTGAGAGAAGTCGAAGACTTCGCCCTTATAGATCCAGACCTTGATACCGATGATGCCGTACGTCGTGGACGCCTCGGCAAAACCGTAATCAATGTCGGCACGTAGCGTGTGCAGCGGCACGCGGCCTTCGCGGTACCACTCCGAACGGGCGATTTCTGCACCGTTGAGGCGGCCAGCCACATTGACCTTGATGCCCAGGGCACCCAGGCGCATCGCGTTACCGACCGAGCGCTTCATTGCACGGCGGAACATGATGCGACGCTCAAGCTGCTGCGCGATCGACTCGGCGACCAGCTGCGCGTCCAGCTCCGGCTTGCGCACTTCGGTGACGTTGATGTGCGCCGGAACGCCCATCAGCTCGCTCACTTCCTTGCGCAGCTTTTCGATGTCCTCGCCACGCTTGCCGATCACCACACCCGGACGGGCGGTGTGAATGGTCACGCGGGCGGTTTTGGCAGGGCGCTCGATCAAGATCTTGCTGACACCTGCCTGCGCGAGCTTCTTGCGCAGCATTTCACGCACTTTCAGGTCGGCTGCCAAATAGGAGGCGAACTCGGCCTTGTTTGCGTACCACTTGGAATTCCAGTCCTTGGCGATGCCGAGGCGGATTCCAGTCGGATGAACTTTATGACCCATGGTCTTTTCCTTTCCGCTTACTTGGCGGCGCCCACAACCACAGTGATGTGGCTGGTGCGCTTGAGGATGCGGGTACCGCGGCCTTTCGCCCGCGCCATGAAACGCTTCAGGGAGGGACCTTCATCAACCATGATGGTCTTGACCTTCAGCTCGTCGACATCCGCGCCCTGATTGTTCTCGGCATTGGCGATCGCCGACTCCACCACCTTTTTGATCAGGTGTGCAGCCTTCTTGTCCGAGAACTTCAGCAGATTGACCGCACGCTCGGCGGACAAACCACGCACCTGGTCAGCGACCAGGCGGGCCTTCTGCGGGGAGATGCGCGCGGTGCGCAGGATTGCTTTCGCTTCCATCGTCATCTCTCCTTACCTGCCCGACTTCTTGTCGCCACCGTGACCCTTGAAGGTCCGGGTGACGGCAAATTCGCCGAGCTTGTGGCCGACCATATTCTCGTTGACGAGCACCGGAATGTGGTTCTTGCCGTTATGCACGGCGATGGTGATGCCTACCATTTCAGGCAGAATCATCGAACGGCGCGACCAGGTCTTGATCGGCTTCTTGCTACCCGCAGCGGACTCCACCTTCTTTGCAAGGTGGTGATCGACGAACGGGCCCTTCTTAAGTGAACGTGCCATGGTCGATTAGCCCCTACGATCGCGGACGATGAATTGCTGGGTGCGCTTGTTCTTGCGCGTCTTGTAACCCTTGGTCGGAACACCCCACGGGGTGACCGGATGCGGATTACCCTGACCAGCCTTCGCTTCACCACCACCGTGCGGGTGATCGACCGGGTTCATGGCCGCACCGCGAACGGTCGGGCGAACACCGCGCCAACGCTTGGCGCCGGCCTTGCCCAACTTCTCGAGGTTATGCTCGTCGTTGCCGACTTCGCCGATGGTGGCGCGGCACTCGACCGGCACCTTGCGCATTTCGCCCGAGCGCAGACGCAGCGTGGCATAGATGCCTTCGCGAGCGACCAGCTGGACGGCTGCACCGGCAGCACGTGCGATCTGAGCGCCCTTACCCGGCTTCAGCTCGATACCGTGAACCGTCGTACCGACCGGGATGTTGCGCAGCGGCAACGTGTTGCCGGTCTTGATCGGTGCGTTGGCACCGGCAATGACCTGGTCGCCAGCCTTCAGGCCCTTGGGGGCGATGATGTAGCGGCGCTCGCCGTCGACATAGCACAGCAGGGCGATATGAGCGGTACGGTTCGGATCGTATTCGATCCGCTCCACACGCGCCGGAATGCCTTCCTTGTTGCGCTTGAAGTCGATGATGCGGTAGTGCTGCTTGTGGCCGCCACCGACGTGACGCACGGTGATGCGGCCGTGGTGGTTACGACCACCGGACTTGCTCTGCGAATCGAGCAGCGCCGCGTGCGGTGCGCCCTTGTGCAGATCGGGAGTAACCACGCGCACGGCGGAACGACGGCCGGGAGAGGTGGGTTTGAACTTCATCAATGGCATGGGATGGACCTCAGGCCTTGGCCGTTACGTCGATGGACTGACCATCGACCAGGCGGACGTACGCCTTGCGCCAATTGCCACGGTTGCCAGCACGGTTACGGAAGGACTTGCTCTTGCCCTTGACGTTGACCACGTTGACTGCCTTGACCTTGACGTCGAACAGCTGCTCAACCGCGGCCTTTACATCGGCCTTGGTGGCTTCGTTCGAAACTTCGAAGACATACTGGTTGGAGATTTCCTGCAGGCGCGCGGTCTTTTCGGAGACTCGCGGAGCGCGCAGCACGCTGAAGATTTTTTCGTTGCTGCTCATGCCAGCCACTCCTCGACCTTCTTGACCGCGTCAGCGGTGATCACGACCGTATCGGCCCCGACCAGAGCGACCGGATCCAGGCCCTGCACGTCACGCACCTGCACATACGGCAGGTTGCGAGCGGACAGATACAGGTGCTCGGAAGCCTCTTCGGTGACGATCAGCGGGCGCTTGCCCACTTCCAGCCCCTTGAGCTTTTCGATCAAGCCCTTGGTCTTGGTCGCTTCGAGGTCGAATGCGTCGACGATCATCAGACGACCCTGACGGTTCAGCTCGGAAAAAATCGCGCAGATGGCCGCACGGTACATCTTGCGGTTGACCTTCTGCTCGAAGCTGCGCGGCTTGGCCGCGAAGGTCACGCCGCCACCGACGAAGATCGGAGCCGTCAGCGCGCCATGACGCGCACCGCCGCCCTTCTGCTTCTTCGACTTCTTGGTCGTGCCCGCAACTTCCGAACGCGTCTTCTGTGCCTTGGTACCGGCGCGACCGGCGTTGCGATAAGCGACGACGACCTGGTGAACCAGATCTTCGCTGAATTCGCGACCGAACACGGC
Organism: Xanthomonas citri pv. citri; assembly: GCF_000961215.1. Classification (NCBI taxonomy): domain Bacteria; kingdom Pseudomonadati; phylum Pseudomonadota; class Gammaproteobacteria; order Lysobacterales; family Lysobacteraceae; genus Xanthomonas; species Xanthomonas citri. The sequence goes on along the minus strand of NZ_CP008998.1, from coordinate 1,136,153 downwards.
ATCGGAGACCGAGACCTTGTTGTTGCTACCCGTGATAACGAGTTCCATCGTCATCTCTCCTTATGCCTTGCTCGCCGGACGGACGATCACGTCGCCACCTGCTGCGCCAGGCACGGCGCCGCGGATAGCAATCAGACCACGCTCGACGTCGACCTTGACCACTTCCAGGTTCTGCGTGCTTTGCTGCACGGCGCCCATGTGGCCCGACATCTTCTTGCCCGGGAAAACGCGACCCGGGGTCTGGCGCTGACCCAGCGAACCCGGCGCGCGATGCGACAGCGAGTTACCGTGGGTTGCATCGCCCATACGGAAGTTGTAGCGCTTGATGGTGCCCTGGAAACCCTTACCCTTGGTGACGCCCTGGACGTCAACCTTCTGGCCGACCTCGAAAATGTCCGCCTTGATTTCGCCACCGACGGCGAAATCGCCGAGCTGGGCATCTTCAACACGGAATTCCCACAGGCCACGACCCGCTTCCACCTTCGCCTTCGCGAAGTGGCCAGCAGCCGGCTTGTTGACCAGCGCGGCACGACGGGCGCCAACGGTGACCTGCACGGCGCTGTAGCCGTCAACCTCGACGGTCTTGATCTGCGCGATGCGGTTCGGAGTTGCTTCGATCAGCGTGACCGGTACCGAGCGACCGTCTTCAGTGAAGACGCGGCTCATACCAGCCTTGCGGCCCACGAAGCCCAACGAATATTTCTTCGTCATGGTCGTAGTCCTCAGGTCAGCTTGATCTGGACGTCGACGCCAGCCGCGAGTTCGAGCTTCATCAGCGCGTCCACGGTCTTGTCGTTCGGGTCGACGATATCGAGCACACGCTTGTGCGTGCGGGTTTCGTATTGGTCACGCGCATCTTTGTCAGCGTGCGGGGATACGAGGATGGTGTAACGTTCGATCTTGGTCGGCAACGGGATCGGGCCACGCACTTGCGCGCCGGTCCGCTTAGCCGTTTCGACGATCTCGCTGGCCGAACGGTCGATCAAACGATGATCGAACGCCTTCAACCGAATCCGGATCTTTTGTTCCGACATGACGGAAGCTTCCTTCGTTAAAAGAGCGACGGGCAAGGCCTCTGGGATACCTGCCCCGATATTCCTGACGTTGATGAAATCGCCGCGCGTCCTGCTGGCGAGGGCATTTCCTCCGCCCAAAAACTGAGGCAGCCCGGTAACCCGGCCTGCCCAGACGGAAAAGTATAATGCGCAACAAGAGCACGGTCAACAACGTATGAGTTGCTGAGTGCTTCATGCAACGCGACCTTCCCGGTCTGGCGAACACGAGCGGCATCCTGCCGTTCTTTTCGCTGTAACTCAGCGCCCTACCCAGGGACACCGAGCCGCGCATTGTAGCGAACATGATTTGGGCGCGCAAGCCGATGCTTGGGTAGACCCGCAGGCCATCCTTACCACCACTGCTTGACAGCAACGAAAAAGGGCCGGCTTGCGCCGACCCCTTTTCCACTGCACCAACGGCCTAGACCGTCAACCTGCAGCTCTTTTACTTGATGATCTTGGCAACCACGCCGGCGCCGACGGTACGACCGCCTTCACGGATGGCGAAGCGCAGACCTTCGTCCATCGCGACCGGGTTGATCAGGGTCACGACCATCTTCACGTTGTCGCCCGGCATCACCATTTCCACACCTTCCGGCAACTGGCAAGCGCCAGTGATGTCGGTGGTGCGGAAGTAGAACTGCGGACGGTAGCCCTTGAAGAACGGGGTATGACGGCCACCCTCATCCTTGGACAGCACGTAGACTTCGGCTTCGAACTCGGTGTGCGGCTTGATCGAACCCGGCTTGCACAGCACCTGCCCACGCTCGACGTCGTCACGCTTGGTGCCGCGCAGCAGCAGACCGGCGTTGTCGCCTGCCTGGCCCTGGTCCAGCAGCTTGCGGAACATTTCCACGCCGGTGACCGTGGTCTTCTGCGTATCGCGGATACCGACGATTTCGATTTCGTCGCCCACCTTGATGATGCCGCGCTCGATACGACCGGTCACCACGGTGCCGCGGCCGGAGATCGAGAACACGTCTTCGACCGGCATCAGGAACGGACGGTCGACGTCGCGGGTCGGCTCGGGAATGAACGAATCCAGCGCTTCGACCAGCTTCAGGATCGCCGGCACACCGATATCGCTCTGATCGCCGTCCAGCGCCAGACGCGCCGAACCGTGGATGATCGGGGTGTCGTCGCCCGGGAAGTCGTACTTGCTCAGCAGCTCGCGCACTTCCATTTCGACCAGCTCGAGCAGCTCGGCGTCGTCGACCATGTCGGCCTTGTTCAGGAACACCACGATGTGCGGCACACCGACCTGACGCGAGAGCAGGATGTGCTCACGGGTCTGCGGCATCGGGCCGTCGGCGGCCGAGCACACCAGGATCGCGCCGTCCATCTGCGCCGCACCGGTGATCATGTTCTTGACGTAGTCGGCGTGGCCGGGGCAGTCGACGTGCGCGTAGTGGCGGGTCGGGGATTCGTATTCGACGTGCGCGGTCGAAATCGTGATACCGCGCGCCTTCTCTTCCGGCGCCGCGTCGATCGCGTCGTACGCCTTGAACTCACCACCGAAACGCTCGGCACCGATCTTGGTCAGCGCAGCGGTCAACGTGGTCTTGCCATGGTCAACGTGACCGATGGTGCCGACGTTCACGTGCGGCTTGGTGCGCTCGAATTTAGCTTTTGCCATGACTAACTACCTCTAATTGAAAAATTTGTGAGAAGCGGCTGAGCGAACTCAGCCCTTCTTGGTGACGGCGTCGGCGATGTTGGCCGGTGCCTCTTCGTAGTGGTCGAATTCCATCGAGAACGTCGCACGGCCCTGGCTCATCGAGCGCAGCGAAGTGGCGTAACCGAACATTTCACCCAGCGGTATCATCGCGTTGATGATCTTGCCCGACGGGCTGTCGTCCTGACCCTGCAACACGCCACGACGGCGGCTCACGTCGCCCATCACGTCACCCAGGTAATCCTCCGGGCTGACGATTTCGACTTTCATGATCGGCTCCAGCAACACCGGGCTGGCTTTCGCGAAGCCCTGCTTGAACGCCATCGATGCAGCCAGCTTGAACGCCATTTCCGAGGAGTCGACGTCATGGTACGAGCCGAACACCAGCTTGACCTTCACGCCCACCACCGGGAAGCCGGCGATCGGACCACTGGTAATCGTCTCGCGCAGACCCTTTTCGACCGAAGGGATGAACTCCTTCGGAATGATGCCGCCGGTGATGTCGTTGACGAACAAGAAATCGTCTTTGACGTTGTCGCTCTTGCGCTCTTCCTCGGTCATCGGCGACAGCTCGATCACTACGTGACCGTACTGACCCTTACCACCGGACTGCTTGGCGTGCTTGTAATCAGACTTGACGTCAGACTTGCGGATCGTTTCGCGGTAGGCCACCTGCGGCTTGCCGACGTTGGCCTCGACATTGAACTCGCGACGCATGCGGTCGACGATGATGTCCAGGTGCAACTCGCCCATACCCGAGATGATGGTCTGGCCGGATTCTTCGTCGGTCTTGACGCGGAACGAGGGATCTTCCTGCGCCAGACGACCCAGGGCCATGCCCATCTTTTCCTGGTCCGACTTGGTCTTCGGCTCCACCGCCATCGAGATCACCGGCTCCGGGAACACCATGCGCTCCAGGGTGATGATCTTGTCCTGCGCACACAGCGTGTCACCGGTGGTGACGTCCTTCAGACCCACGGCAGCGGCGATGTCGCCCGCGCGCACTTCCTTGATCTCTTCGCGATTGTTGGAGTGCATCTGCAGGATGCGGCCCACGCGCTCTTTCTTCGACTTGACCGGGTTGTAGACCTGGTCGCCGGAGTTCAGCGTGCCCGAGTAGACACGGAAGAACGTCAGCGAGCCCACGAACGGATCGGTCATGATCTTGAACGCCAGCGCCGAGAACGGCGCGGTATCGGTCGCGGCGCGTGTGTCTTCCTTCTCGTCTTCGTCGATACCCTGCACCGGCGGACGGTCCGCCGGCGACGGCAGCAAATGCACCACGCCGTCGAGCATGGCCTGCACGCCCTTGTTCTTGAACGCCGAGCCGCAGAAGACCGGCACGATCTCCACCTTCAAGGTGCGCTCGCGCAGACCCGACAGGATCTCCTGCTCGCTCAGGTCGCCCTCGTTGAGGTACTTGTCCATCAGGTCTTCACTGGCTTCTGCAGCCGCCTCGACCATGAACGAACGCGCCTCGGTGGCGACATCGACCAGGTCGGCCGGAATGTCGCGGTATTCGAAGGTGGTGCCCTGCGATGCGGTATCCCAATGGATCGCCTTCATCTTCAGCAGGTCGACCACGCCCTCAAAGCCGTCTTCGGCGCCGATCGGCACCTGCATCGGCACGGCATAGGCACCCAGACGGGCCTTCAGCTGCTCAACGACCTTGTCGAAGTTGGCACCGGTACGGTCCATCTTGTTGACGAATGCCATGCGCGGCACGGAATACTTATTGGCCTGGCGCCACACGGTCTCGGACTGCGGCTGCACGCCACCCACGGCGCACAGCACGAACACCGCACCGTCGAGCACGCGCAAGGAGCGCTCCACTTCGATGGTGAAGTCGACGTGCCCGGGGGTGTCGATGATGTTGAAGCGGTGCTGCGGCATGGACTTGTCCATACCCGACCAGAACGCGGTGGTCGCAGCGGAGGTGATGGTGATACCACGCTCCTGCTCCTGCTCCATCCAGTCCATCACTGCAGCGCCGTCATGGACTTCGCCGATCTTGTGACTCACACCGGTGTAGAACAGGATGCGTTCGGACGTGGTGGTCTTGCCGGCATCGATGTGGGCCATGATGCCGAAGTTGCGGTAACGCTCGATAGGGGTGGTGCGGGCCACGGGGAGCCTCTCAATTTCTTGGATTTCGGATGGCCGAACGCCGCCTTTCGGCGGCCTTCGGATTGGATGCGACGCAAGATGCGTCGCAAACAGCACTCATATGGTGCTGAAGGGCCCCGTTACCAAGGCCCCCGAGGTCACCAGCGGTAATGTGCGAACGCCTTGTTCGCCTCCGCCATGCGGTGGGTCTCTTCGCGCTTCTTGATCGCGCCGCCGCGGCTTTCCGAGGCGTCCAACAGTTCTGCAGCCAGCTTACGCGGCATGGTGTTCTCGCCACGCTTGCGCGCGGAATCGATCAACCAGCGCATCGCCAGCGCCATGCGACGGGAGGAACGCACTTCGACGGGCACCTGATAGGTAGCACCACCGACGCGACGCGATTTGACTTCGACAGCCGGGGCCACGTTGTCCAGTGCTTTCTGCACCAGTTCGATGGCATTCGGATTCTTTTCGCCAATGACGTCCATTGCGCCATAGACAATTTTCTCAGCAACCGACTTCTTGCCACTCTGCATCACCATATTGATGAAGCGGGCAATGGTTTCGCTGCCATGCTTTGGATCTGGCAGGACGGTGCGCTGCGGAGTAGAACCTTTACGGGACATTTGAGTATTTCCTTAGCTCTTCGGGCGCTTGGCGCCGTACTTGGAACGGCCTTGACGACGCTTGGCGACGCCGGCGGCGTCCAGCGAACCACGGACGGTGTGATAACGCACACCGGGAAGATCCTTGACGCGGCCACCGCGGATCAGGACCACGGAGTGCTCCTGCAGGTTGTGGCCTTCACCACCGATGTAGCTGATGACCTCTTCCTGATTGGTCAGGCGCACCTTGGCGACTTTACGCAGGGCCGAGTTCGGCTTCTTCGGGGTAGTGGTATAGACGCGTGTGCAGACGCCACGGCGCTGCGGACACTTGTCCAGTGCCGGAGAGGCACTCTTGTAGGTGGTCGCTTGCCGAGGCTTGCGGACCAGCTGATTGATCGTCGTCATCAGTTGATTCTTCTGATTGATAGGCCGAGACGGCCTGCACGAAAACAAAGGCAGGCCGAGACCGGCCCACCGAGACAGAGAAGTATAGCTGGCAGGAGGAAACTCCGTCAACTTCACGAAATCTGAACCTGCTGGCCCATCCAAGGCCGGAAAACGGAGGGCGTCCTGCCCTCCTTTTCGCTTGGCTTACGGCGATCTTGCGACCGCCGTCGGAGCGCTTACTCCTCGTCCGCGCCAGCGTCGGCCACTGCGGCGACCGGTTCGGCGACTGCCGGCTTGCCCGACAGCGTTTCCATTTCCGAGTCGGTCAGACCCGAGGCCTTGCGACGTCCGGCGTGGTACGCCAGACCCGTACCGGCTGGGATCAGGCGACCCACGATCACGTTTTCCTTCAGACCGCGCAGGTTGTCGCGGGTGCCGCGCACGGCTGCCTCGGTCAACACGCGGGTGGTCTCCTGGAACGATGCCGCCGAGATGAACGACTCGGTGGCCAGCGATGCCTTGGTGATACCCAGCAACACGGGATCGTACTTGGCCGGCAGTTCGTTGCGCTTGACCAGGCGGGCATTTTCCTCGATGACGCGCTGCCGCTCGACCTGCTCGCCGTTGAGGAACTTGCTGTTGCCCTGATCAACGATCTCGACCTTACGCAGCATCTGGCGAGTGATCACCTCGATGTGCTTGTCGTTGATCTTCACGCCCTGCAGGCGATACACGTCCTGGATTTCCTTGACCAGATAAGCGGCCAGCGGTTCGACACCCAGCAGACGCAGGATGTCCTGCGGGCTCGGCTCGCCGTCCACCACGGTCTCGCCCTTGGTCACGTGTTCGCCTTCGAACACGATGATCTGGCGGTACTTGGGAATCAGCTCTTCGTGTTCCGAACCATCGGTATCCTTGATGATCAGGCGCTGCTTGCCCTTGGTGTCCTTACCGAAGCTGATGATGCCCGAGCGTTCTGCCAGGATCGCCGGATCCTTCGGCTTGCGTGCTTCGAACAAGTCGGCAACGCGCGGCAGACCACCGGTGATGTCGCGGGTCTTGGACGCTTCCTGCGGGATCTTGGCAACCACGTCGCCCACACCGACGGCAGCGCCGTCCTGCAGGTTGACAATGGAGCGCGGCGGCAGCAGGTACTGGGCCGGTAGATCCGTATTGGGAATCGTCAGGTCGTTACCCTTGGCATCGACGATGCGCACGATCGGACGCAGTTCCTTGGCCTGTGCACCGCGACGCTTCGGGTCGGTGATTTCGCGCGACGCCAGACCGGTCAGCTCGTCGGTCTTCTCGATGACGGTGACGCCGTCGACGAAGTCGATGAAGCGAATGAAACCGGCCACTTCCGACACGATCGGGTGGTTATGCGGATCCCAGTTGGCAACGCTCTGCCCAGCCTTGACCGCATCGCCGTCTTTGGCAGTGATGGTCGCGCCGTACGGCAGTTTGTAACGCTCGCGCTCGCGGCCATGGCCATCGAGCACGGACAGTTCGCCAGAACGCGAGACCGCAACCAGCGAACCGCTGGCATGCGCCACCGACTTGAGGTTGTTGAACTTCACCGAACCGGTGGTCTTGACGGTGATGTTGTCCACCGCAGCCGCACGCGACGCCGCACCACCGATGTGGAACGTACGCATGGTCAGCTGGGTGCCCGGCTCACCGATCGACTGCGCGGCGATGACGCCGACCGCTTCGCCGATGTTGACCTGGTGACCACGTGCGAGATCGCGGCCGTAGCAGCGTGCGCACACGCCGAACGAGGATTCGCAGCTGATGGTCGAACGCACCTTCACCGACTGCACACTGGCGTCTTCGAGCTTGGCCACCCAGGCTTCGTCGAGCAGCGTGTTGCGGGTGACGATCGGCTCTTCGTCGTTGCCCGGCAGGTACACGTCCTCGGCCACCACGCGGCCCAGCACGCGCTCGCGCAACGGCTCGACCACGTCGCCGCCTTCCACGATCGGGGTCATGATCAACCCCTCGGTGGTGCCGCAATCGATTTCGGTGATCACCACGTCCTGCGCCACGTCGACCAGGCGGCGGGTCAGGTAACCGGAGTTCGCCGTCTTCAGCGCGGTATCGGCCAGACCCTTACGGGCGCCGTGGGTGGAGTTGAAGTACTCCTGCACGTTCAAGCCTTCGCGGAAGTTCGCCTTGATGGGCGTCTCGATGATCGAGCCGTCCGGACGCGCCATCAGGCCGCGCATACCGGCCAGCTGACGGATCTGCGCCTGGCTACCACGGGCACCGGAGTCGGCCATGATGTACAGCGAGTTCATCGACTTCTGGTCGATGGTCTCGCCCTTGGCGTTCTCGACCTTTTCGGTACCGATGGTGTCCATCATCGCCTTGGCGATGCGCTCGCTAGTCCGCGACCAGATGTCCACGACCTTGTTGTAGCGCTCGCCGGCGGTGACCAGACCCGACTGGTACTGCTCCTGGATTTCCAGCACTTCGGCTTCGGCCTCGGTGAGGATGCCCTTCTTCTCGTCGGGGATCAGCATGTCGTCGATACCGATCGACACGCCGGCGCGGGTTGCGTAGGCGTAGCCGGTGTACATCAGCTTGTCGGCGAACACGACGGTGTCCTTCAAGCCCAGCAGACGGTAGCTGGAGTTGATCAGGCGCGAGATGTTCTTCTTGGTCATCTCGGTGTTGGCCAGCTGGAACGGCAGGCCCTCGGGCAGGATCTCGCTCAGCAGCGCACGACCGACCGTGGTGTCCACGATCGAGGTGCCGCTACTGCGCTTGCCGCCGGCTTCCACGTCCACCTGGGTGATGCGTACCTTGACCTTGGCGTGCAGTTCGACCACGCGGTTGTCGTAGGCGCGCTTCACTTCGCTGGTGTTGGCGAACACCATGCCTTCGCCCTTCTTGTTCTCCAGGGCGCGGCTCATGTAGTACAGACCCAACACCACGTCCTGCGACGGCACGATGATCGGCTCGCCGTTGGCCGGCGACAGGATGTTGTTGGTGGACATCATCAACGCACGCGCTTCCAGCTGGGCTTCCAGCGAGAGCGGAACGTGGACAGCCATCTGGTCGCCGTCGAAGTCGGCGTTGAAGGCAGTACAGACCAGCGGATGCAGCTGGATGGCCTTGCCTTCGATCAACACCGGCTCGAACGCCTGGATGCCCAGGCGGTGCAGGGTCGGCGCGCGGTTCAACAGCACCGGATGCTCGCGAATCACTTCTTCCAGGATGTCCCAGACTTCGGCTTCTTCGCGCTCGACCAGCTTCTTGGCGGCCTTGATGGTGGTGGCCAGGCCACGACGCTGCAGCTTGGCGAACACGAACGGCTTGAACAGCTCGAGCGCCATCTTCTTCGGCAGGCCGCACTGGTGCAGCTTGAGGTACGGACCGACGGTGATGACCGAACGGCCGGAATAGTCCACGCGCTTGCCGAGCAGGTTCTGACGGAACCGGCCCTGCTTGCCCTTGATCATGTCGGCCAGCGACTTCAGCGGACGCTTGTTGGTGCCGGTGATGGCACGACCGCGACGGCCGTTGTCCAGCAGCGCATCGACCGATTCCTGCAGCATGCGCTTTTCGTTGCGCACGATGATGTCCGGAGCATTGAGCTCCAGCAGGCGACGCAGACGGTTGTTGCGGTTGATCACGCGGCGGTACAGATCATTCAGATCCGAGGTCGCGAAGCGGCCGCCATCCAGCGGCACCAGCGGACGCAGATCCGGCGGCAGCACCGGCAGCACGGTCATGACCATCCACTCCGGACGGTTACCCGATTCCAGGAAGGCTTCGATCAGCTTGATGCGCTTGGTCAAACGCTTGAGCTTGGTTTCCGAACCGGTGCTGGCGATTTCCTCGCGCAGACGAGTCATTTCCGATTGCAGGTCGATCGTGCGCAGCAGCTCATACACAGCCTCGGCGCCCATGGCGGCGTCGAAGTCGTCGTTGTACTCCTGACGCGCGGTCAGATACTGCTCTTCGGTCAGCAGCTGGCGGCGCTCGAGCGGGGTCAGGCCCGGCTCGGTGACGACATAGGCTTCGAAGTACAGCACGCGCTCGATGTCACGCAGGGTCATGTCCAGCATCAAGCCAATGCGCGACGGCAGCGACTTGAGGAACCAGATGTGCGCAACCGGCGAGGCCAGGTCGATGTGACCCATGCGCTCGCGGCGCACCTTGGCCAGGGTGACTTCGGTACCGCACTTTTCGCAGACCACGCCACGGTGCTTCATGCGCTTGTACTTGCCGCACAGGCATTCGTAGTCCTTGATCGGTCCGAAGATGGCGGCGCAGAACAGGCCATCACGCTCGGGCTTGAAGGTCCGGTAGTTGATGGTTTCGGGCTTCTTCACTTCGCCGTAGGACCACGAACGGATCAGGTCCGGCGACGCCAGCGCGATCTTGATCGCATCGAAATCCAGCGTCTGGCGCTGCTGATTGAAGAGGTTGAGCAGGTCTTTCATTTGATATCTCCGGGTCGGAGGAATTTCGTATCTGAGATGAAACGCGAACAGCTTCAAACGGGACTGCGATCAGGACACCGTACCCGGGAAGAGCGAACGCGCTGAGCGCTCGCCACTTCCGGGTTGCAGGCCGCTGACCGGGCCCGGCTCTTACTCTTCCAGTTCCATGTTGATCGCCAGCGAGCGGATTTCCTTCACCAACACGTTGAAGGATTCCGGCATGCCCGCGACCATCTCGTGCTCACCATCGACGATGTTCTTGTACATCTGGTTGCGGCCCTGCACGTCGTCGGACTTCACCGTCAGCATTTCCTGCAGGGTGTAGGCCGCGCCGTAGGCTTCCAGCGCCCAGACTTCCATTTCGCCGAAGCGCTGACCACCGAACTGCGCCTTGCCGCCCAGCGGCTGCTGGGTCACCAGCGAGTACGGGCCAGTCGAGCGCGCATGCATCTTGTCGTCGACCAAGTGGTTCAACTTCAGGTAATGCATGTAGCCGACCGTGGTCTTGCGATCGAACGCTTCGCCAGTGCGACCGTCGTACAGCTGGGTCTGACCGCTCTGCGGCAGATCGGCCAGCTCCAGCATGCGCTTGATTTCCGCTTCGCTGGCGCCGTCGAACACCGGGGTCGCCATCGGCACGCCGTCGATCAGGTTCTTGCCCAGGTTGAGCAATTCCTCATCGCTGAACTGCGACAGGTCCACGCGCTGTGCATTGATCGCGTTGTCGTGGTTGTAGATGTCGTTGAGGAACTTGCGCAGTTCGCTGACGGCGGCCTGGGCTTCCAGCATGCGCTGGATCTTGCGACCCAGGCCCTTGGCGGCCCAACCCAGATGCACTTCCAGAATCTGGCCGATGTTCATGCGCGACGGCACGCCGAGCGGGTTCAACACGATGTCGACCGACTCGCCGGTGGCCATGTACGGCATGTCTTCCACGGGCACCACGTTGGAGACCACACCCTTGTTGCCGTGGCGGCCCGCCATCTTGTCGCCCGGCTGGATGCGGCGCTTCACGGCCAGGAACACCTTGACCATCTTCAGCACGCCCGGTGCGAGGTCGTCGCCCTGGGTGATCTTGCCGCGCTTGTCGGCAAAACGTGCTTCGAATTCCTTCTCGTGCGCCTGGATCTGCTTCTGCGCACGCTCGATGGCGTCGGCAGCGTCTTCGTCCTTCATGCGCAGCTGGAACCAATCGGACTTCTTCAGCCCGTCCAGGTACGCGTCGGTGACGGTGTCGCCCTTCTTCAGGTTGGCGCCGCCGTTGGCGACCTTACCCACGATCTGCGAGCGCAGACGCGCGTAGATGGCCGCTTCCAGGATGCGGAACTGGTCGTCGAAGTCCTTCTTGACGCGCTTGATTTCAGACTCTTCGATCTGACGCGCACGCTTGTCCTTCTCGATGCCGTCGCGGGTGAAGACCTGCACGTCGATGACGGTGCCGTCCATGCCCGGGGGCACGCGCAGCGAGCTGTCCTTCACGTCGGACGCCTTCTCGCCGAAGATCGCACGCAGCAGCTTTTCTTCCGGAGTCAGCTGGCTTTCGCCCTTCGGCGTGACCTTGCCGACCATGATGTCGCCGGCGCGCACTTCCGCACCGATGTACACCACGCCGCTTTCATCCAGACGGTTCAAGGCCTGCTCGGACACGTTCGGGATGTCGGCGGAAATTTCCTCCGGCCCCAATTTGGTGTCGCGCGCAACGCAGGTCAGCTCTTCGATGTGGATCGTGGTGTAACGATCCTCTTCCACCACGCGCTCGGAGAGCAGGATGGAGTCTTCGAAGTTGTAGCCGTTCCACGGCATGAACGCGATCAGCATGTTCTGGCCCAGCGCCAGTTCGCCGATGTCGGTGGACGGGCCGTCTGCCAGCACGTCGCCGCGCGCGATCACGTCGCCCACATTCACCAGCGGACGCTGGTTGATGCAGGTGTTCTGGTTGGAGCGGGTGTACTTGATCAGGTTGTAGATATCCACGCCGGCATCGGTGCCGCCGCCGATTTCTGCCTCGTTGACCTTGACCACGATGCGGGCTGCGTCGATCTGCTCGATCACGCCACCACGCAGCGCATTGACGGTCACGCCCGAGTCGCGCGCAACCGCACGCTCGATGCCGGTACCGACCAGCGGCTTCTGCGAACGCAGTGTCGGCACGGCCTGGCGCTGCATGTTGGCGCCCATCAGTGCGCGGTTGGCGTCGTCGTGCTCGAGGAACGGCACCAGCGCCGCTGCGACCGACACGGTCTGCATCGGCGAGACGTCCATGAAGTGCACTTCGGACGGCGGCTTCAACAGCGATTCGCCCTGGAACCGGCACGGCACGAACTGCTCGGTGAGCATGTTCTTGGCATCGGTCAGCGCGTTCGCCTGGGCGATCACGTACTCGTTTTCCTCGATCGCCGACAGGTATTCGACGTCGTCGGAGACCTTGCCGTCCAGCACCTTACGGTACGGCGTCTCGAGGAAGCCGTACTGGTTGGTGCGGGCGAACACGGCCAGCGAGTTGATCAGGCCGATGTTCGGGCCTTCCGGCGTTTCGATGGTGCAGACGCGGCCGTAATGGGTCGGGTGCACGTCGCGCACTTCGAAGCCGGCGCGTTCGCGGGTCAGACCGCCTGGACCCAGCGCGGAGACGCGACGCTTGTGCGTCACTTCCGACAGCGGGTTGTTCTGGTCCATGAACTGCGACAGCTGCGAGGAGCCGAAGAATTCCTTGATCGCGGCAGCCACCGGTTTGGCGTTGATCAGCTCCTGCGGGGTCAGGCCTTCGGACTCGGCCATCGACAGACGCTCCTTGACCGCGCGCTCGACGCGGACCAGGCCCACGCGGAACACGTTCTCGGCCATTTCGCCGACCGAACGCACGCGACGGTTGCCCAGGTGATCGATGTCATCGACCACGCCGCGACCGTTGCGGATTTCGGTGAGCACCTTGATCACTTCCAGGATGTCGGAAGTGTCGGCGTGCTCGGCAACCAGGCGCTTGGATTCTTCGTCGTTACGCTCGGCAAAGTACTTCTTGTCGTAAAGCACCGACTCGCCCAGCACGTCCTTGCGGCCGACGCGACGGTTGAACTTCATGCGGCCGACCGTGGACAGGTCGTAGCGCTCGAAGGTGAAGAACAGGTTGTGGAACAGGTTCTGCGCCGCTTCCTTGGTCGGCGGCTCGCCCGGACGCATCATGCGGTAGATTTCGACCAGCGCTTCCAGCTGCGTCTTGGTCGGATCGATGCGCAAGGTGTTGGACAGGTACGGACCACGATCCAGATCGTTCACCCACAGGGTGCCGACCGCATCGACGCCCGCCTTGCGGAAGGCAGCCAGCTGGTCTTCGTTGATTTCGTCGTTGGCATTGGCCAGCAGTTCGCCGGTGGAGCCATCGACCACGTCGTGCGACAGGATACGACCGACCAGGTAGTCGTCCGGCACGGCCAGCGCGGCAACGCCGGCGGCTTCCAGTTGCTTGACGTGACGCGCAGTGATGCGCTTGCCCGCTTCCACGATGACCTTGTCGCCGTCTGCCAGGTCGAAGTTCAGCGTTTCACCACGCAGACGCTCCGGCACCAGCTCCAGCTGCACGCCTTCGTCCGGGTTGATGTGGAAGGTGTTGATCTCGAAGAACTCGGCCAGCATCTCTTCGTTGCTGTAGCCAAGCGCACGCAGCAGGATCGACACCGGCAGCTTGCGGCGACGGTCGATACGGGTGAACAGCGCATCCTTCGGGTCGAACTCGAAGTCCAACCACGAGCCGCGGTACGGAATGATGCGGGCGCTGTAGAGCAGCTTGCCCGAGCTGTGGGTCTTGCCACGGTCGTGATCGAAGAACACGCCCGGCGAGCGGTGCAGCTGCGAGACGATCACGCGCTCGGTGCCGTTGACGATGAAGGTACCGTTGCCGGTCATCAGCGGAATTTCGCCGAGATAGACCTCCTGCTCCTTCACGTACTTGATCGCCTTGGTCGACGACTCGCGGTCGTAGATCACCAGACGCACGGTCACGCGCAGCGGCGCGCCATAGCTCATGCCGCGCTGACGGCATTCACGCTCGTCAAACACCGGCTGACCCAACTTGTAACCGACGTACTCCAGCGCAGCGTTGCCGCTGTAGCTGGAAATCGGGAACACCGACTTCAATGCCGCGTGCAGACCGAGGTCCTTACGCTTGTTCGGCTCCACGTCTTCCTGCAGGAATTCGCGATAGGAATCCACCTGGATGGCAAGCAGGAACGGCACTTCGAGGATCGAGCGCTGCTTACCGAAGTCCTTGCGGATACGCTTTTTTTCGGTGAACGAATAAGACGTCATGAGGTCTTCACCCTAGGCTGCGGGGGCCACATCGCGGCGGCCCTGAAATAACAAAATTGTCAGTTGGAAGTCGCTGGTATTGCCGGCACCAGCACGCCTTCTCCCGCTACTTCCAACTACCAACTCGGTGAGGCCGGGAATCGGGAATCGGATGATCGCACCATGCTGCATGTACGATTCTCCAATCCCACTTCCCGTCCGAAACGGCCAAAGGCCGGGAGCTTTACGCTCCCAGCCTTCAGTGCATCACCATGAAACGCTGGCGATGCAAGGTGTTGCTTACTTGATTTCGACAGTCGCGCCAGCTTCGGTCAGTTCCTTCTTGATCTTCTCGGCTTCGTCCTTCGAAGCGCCTTCCTTCAGCATGCCACCGGCTTCGGTCAGATCCTTGGCTTCCTTCAGACCCAGGCCGGTCACGGCGCGGACGGCCTTAATGACGCCGACCTTGTTGGTGCCACAGTTGGTCAGCACCACGTTGAACTCGGTCTGCTCTTCAACCACGGCGGCCGGGCCAGCTGCAGCAGCAGCGACCGGGGCAGCGGCGGAGACGCCGAACTTTTCTTCGATGGCCTTGACCAGCTCCATCACTTCCATCAGGGACTTCTCGGCGATGGCGTCGACGATCTGTTCGTTGGTAAGGGACATTGTGATTACCTTTAAATGATTTTCTGGATTGGGGTTCTAGCGAACGCTAGGACATCAAGCTTCGGCAGTCTCGGCGACCGGCGCGGCGGCTTCGTCGCCACCACCCTGCTTGTCGCCAACGGCCTTGACGGCACGGGCGAACATGGCAGCCGGTTCGGACAGCACGCGGGCCAGCATGGCCAGGGCCTGGTCACGGGTCGGCAGCGAGGCCAATACGTCGACGTGTCCAGCCGGGAACAGTTCCCCGCCGATGGACACGACCTTGGCCTGCAGCTTGTCGTTGCTCTTGGCAAATTCCTTGATCAGGCGACCGGCTGCGCCGGGCTCCTCCATCGAAAACGCATACAGCAAAGGACCGACCAGCTTGTCAGCAGCGACAGCGAAATCAGTACCTTCAACGGCGCGCGCAGCCAGGGTGTTCTTGACAACTTTCAAGAACACGCCGGTTTCGCGGGCCTGCTTGCGCATCGCGGTCATCTGGGAGACCGTGGTGCCAGCGTATTCGGCAGCGATCAGGGAGTGGGCCTTGGCGGCGATGTCTGCCAGCTCGGCGACTACTTCTTGCTTCTGGGACAGATTGAGAGCCATTGCACTCCTCCGTTAAAGCCGGTATTCGGGATTGGTGATTCGGGATTCGCCAGAGCCGTGAAGCAGCCTGCAAATCCCCAATGCCGAATCCCTAATCCCCGCTTCAAACTACTCCGCTCGCGGCTCCTGCCGGTTGCGGTCCAGGGCAGCCTCCTTCCTGGAAGCCGGGAACATCGACCGATGTTCCTTTGGTGGCCGTTCTAGACCTGGAGTGGACTCGATCCGGGATGTCCCAGACGCGCGTATACCAGAAAGCTCCAGAAGGGCGACACCATCTACGCCGGCCGGTTCGAAACGAACCAATTAAGCGATCCCGCTGCATCGACGGCGACTCCTTGCCAGTGCGAGCATCCCTGCCCGTCGTCGATCCGCGCTGACCGCGCCTGCGGTCTTTGACGGCTACCGCCGGACGTGCCGGCGATCGCCTTCAAAATGTCCGTTACCCCAAAGGAGGGAACGGACTCCCAGCACACGGTGACCCGGGCCGGAAAAACAATGCTGTACTGCCAAATACGTCAGGCGCATGACGCCGGACGCATTCGCTTACTTCAACGACAGGCTCGACTGGTCCACCGTCACGCCCGGACCCATGGTCGAGCTGACCGACACCTTCTGCAGGTAGGTACCCTTGGAGGTGGCCGGCTTGGCCTTGACCAGATCCAGCAACAGCGCCTGCAGGTTCGACTTCAGCGCTTCGTCGTCGAAGCTGGCCTTGCCGATGGTGCAGTGGATGATGCCGGCCTTGTCGGTGCGGTAGCGCACCTGGCCCGACTTGGCATTCTTGACCGCTTCGCCCGGATTGGCCGACACGGTGCCGACCTTCGGGTTCGGCATCAAGCCGCGCGGACCCAGCAGGGTGCCCAGCTTACCGACGACGCGCATGGCGTCCGGGGTCGCGATGACCACGTCATAGTTCAGGTCGCCGGCCTGCATCTTCTCGGCCAGGTCGTCCATGCCCACGGCCTCGGCACCAGCGGCCAGGGCTTCGTCAGCCTTGGCGCCTGCAGGTGCGAACACTGCAACGCGCACGCTCTTGCCGGTACCGGCCGGCAGCACGGTGGAACCGCGCACCTGCTGGTCGGACTTCTTGGCGTCCACGCCCAGGCGCACGGCAACGTCGATCGACTCGACGAACTTGGCCTTGGTGGCGGTCTTCAGGATCTTGATTGCGTCTTCGAAGGCATAGGTCTTGCCCGGAACGACAGCGGCCGTAATGGCCTTAACGCGCTTGCTCTGTGCCATGTCTTAGCCCTCCACCGTCAAACCCATGCTGCGGGCAGAACCCGCAATCGTGCGCACCGCCGCTTCCAGCTCGGCTGCCGTCAAATCGGCTTCCTTGACCTTGGCGATCTCTTCCAGCTGCTTGCGCGTCACCTTGCCCACCTTGTCGGTGTTGGGACGCTTCGAGCCGGAGCTCACGCCTGCGGCCTTCTTGAGCAGCACGCTGGCCGGAGTGCTCTTGGTGACGAACGTGAAGGTACGGTCGGAATACGCGGTGATGATCACCGGCGTCGGCAGACCCGGCTCCAGCTTCGACGTTGCCGCGTTGAATGCCTTGCAGAATTCCATGATGTTCAGACCGCGCTGACCCAGTGCAGGGCCAACCGGCGGCGCAGGGTTGGCCTGACCGGCCTTGACCTGCAACTTGATGAAAGCGGTAATCTTCTTAGCCATTTCAATACTCTCCGGGTGCTAGCGCCTGACCTGCAGGCTCCCCATCGGACCGGGATTCACGTGTCCCGGCTTCACGTTTGTTGACCACACGCAGATGGCCGCCATGCGGCAGCCATTGGTTCCAGGCGGTTCGCCAGGACAGCGAGCCGCGCACTATAGCAGCATTTGGGGCGAGCGCCTAGCCGGCGCCCACAGGGTCAGCCTTTCTCGACCTGACCGAATTCGAGCTCGACCGGCGTGGAGCGACCGAAGATGAGCACGGCAACACGCAGCCTGCTCTTTTCGTAATTGACTTCCTCGACGACGCCGTTGAAGTCGTTGAATGGACCCTCGGTGACGCGCACCATCTGGCCCGGCTCGAACAGCACCTTCGGACGCGGCTTCTCGACGCCATCTTGCACCCGCTGCAGGATCGCATCCGCCTCTTCGTCGCGAATCGGCAGAGGACGGTCGGCGGTGCCGCCAATGAAACCCATCACCTTGGAAGTTTCCTTCACCAGGTGCCAACTTTCGTTGTCGATGCGCGGAATGCCGGCTTCTTCATGCGTTTCGATCTGCACCAGCACGTAGCCGGGGAAGAACTTGCGCTCTGACCGACGCTTCTGGCCGGAGCGCATTTCGATGACCTCTTCGGTCGGCACCAGCACGTCGCCGAAACGATCTTCCATCTCGGCACGCGCGATACGGTCGCGCAATGCCTGCGCAACGGATTTTTCGAAGCCTGAATAGGCGTGAACGACATACCAACGCTTCACTGCTTGATTCTCCTCAACGAGCCAGGAACCACTGCGTGAGCTTCTGGATGACAAAGTCGAAGCCGCCCAACAGCAAACTCAGAATGATTACAACAACAATGACGACCCAGGTGGTGCGGATAGCTTCCTGGCGCGTCGGCCAGACAACCTTACGCAACTCGAACCTGGATTCGGACAGGAATTCGCGGGTCTCCCGGCCCTTGCCGGTACCCAAAAACACAAATGCACCCGCCACCAACCCGACGATGACAGCCAATGCACGCAGCTGCGGCGTCCACGCGCCCAGCTGGGTCGCGCGCTCGGGAGCGGAGAACCAGAACCACACAAAAAGCCCCGCAACCACCAGGGCAGCGGAGACAACGTATTTAACGACATCAGCGCTAGAGGACGCGCTCTTGGAAGGCTCGATTTTGCTATTCATCCGGCTCTAGTTACCGATCTGACCCGAGTCGCTGGGCCGGAAAGAGGAGTGGCACGCCAGGAGGGACTCGAACCCCCAACCTGCGGTTTTGGAGACCGCTGCTCTGCCAATTGAGCTACTGGCGTATGTACTCGTTTACCGCAAACCCCAAGACAACGAAGGCGGACCGCGGTTCAGCCGGCCCGCCATTCGTTTGAATCCAGCCACCAACAGGCAGCTGGATACAGGCACTTACTTGATGATCTTGGCAACCACGCCGGCGCCGACGGTACGACCGCCTTCACGGATGGCGAAGCGCAGACCTTCGTCCATCGCGACCGGGTTGATCAGGGTCACGACCATCTTCACGTTGTCGCCCGGCATCACCATTTCCACGCCTTCCGGCAACTGGCAAGCGCCAGTGATGTCGGTGGTGCGGAAGTAGAACTGCGGACGGTAGCCCTTGAAGAACGGGGTATGACGGCCACCCTCATCCTTGGACAGCACGTAGACTTCGGCTTCGAACTCGGTGTGCGGCTTGATCGAACCCGGCTTGCACAGCACCTGCCCACGCTCGACGTCGTCACGCTTGGTGCCGCGCAGCAGCAGACCGGCGTTGTCGCCTGCCTGGCCCTGGTCCAGCAGCTTGCGGAACATTTCCACGCCGGTGACCGTGGTCTTCTGCGTATCGCGGATACCGACGATTTCGATTTCGTCGCCCACCTTGATGATGCCGCGCTCGATACGACCGGTCACCACGGTGCCGCGGCCGGAGATCGAGAACACGTCTTCGACCGGCATCAGGAACGGACGGTCGACGTCGCGGGTCGGCTCGGGAATGAACGAATCCAGCGCTTCGACCAGCTTCAGGATCGCCGGCACACCGATGTCGCTCTGATCGCCGTCCAGCGCCAGACGCGCCGAACCGTGGATGATCGGGGTGTCGTCGCCCGGGAAGTCGTACTTGCTCAGCAGCTCGCGCACCTCCATTTCGACCAGCTCGAGCAGCTCGGCGTCGTCGACCATGTCGGCCTTGTTCAGGAACACCACGATGTGCGGCACACCGACCTGACGCGAGAGCAGGATGTGCTCACGGGTCTGCGGCATCGGGCCGTCGGCGGCCGAGCACACCAGGATCGCGCCGTCCATCTGCGCCGCACCGGTGATCATGTTCTTGACGTAGTCGGCGTGGCCGGGGCAGTCGACGTGCGCGTAGTGGCGGGTCGGGGATTCGTATTCGACGTGTGCGGTCGAAATCGTGATGCCGCGCGCCTTCTCTTCCGGCGCCGCGTCGATCGCGTCGTACGCCTTGAACTCACCACCGAAACGCTCGGCACCGATCTTGGTCAGCGCAGCGGTCAACGTGGTCTTGCCATGGTCAACGTGACCGATGGTGCCGACGTTCACGTGCGGCTTGGTGCGCTCGAATTTAGCTTTTGCCATGGGTGCGTGTCTCGGTAATCGTTTGGAGTTGAAGACGATTGAGTAATGGTGCTCACGAAAGGAATCGAACCTTCGACCTCCTCCTTACCAAGGAGGTGCTCTACCGACTGAGCTACGTGAGCGAGTTTTGCATTATGCCATGCATTTGCGTTCAATGGAGCGGGAGACGGGAATCGAACCCGCACCATCAGCTTGGAAGGCTGAGGTTCTACCGTTGAACTACTCCCGCGCCGGGAACTGCATGCCACAACGTGAAACTGGTGGAGGGAGGTGGATTCGAACCACCGAAGGCGTAAGCCAGCAGATTTACAGTCTGCCCCCGTTGGCCGCTTGGGTATCCCTCCAGCTTTTACTACCGGACCTGTGCGCCGCGAGGCGAATTCGGTTCGGGGTGAAGCAGCCCGTTATTTTGTTGTGGGACGCATGCAGTGTCAACAAAAATTTTGAGCAATCCTTCACTCTCAACGACACGCGGCGCCAGGCGCCACGCACAGCCGATCACACGTTGAAGCGGAAGTGCAGCACATCGCCTTCCTGGACACGGTATTCCTTGCCTTCCAGGCGCAGGCGCCCGGCATCGCGGGCACCGGTTTCGCCGCGGTATTTGATGAAGTCGTCGAAACCAATCGTTTCGGCGCGGATGAAGCCCTTTTCGAAATCGGTATGGATCACGGCAGCAGCCTGCGGCGCCGTCGAACCGGCCTTGACCGTCCAGGCGCGCACTTCCTTGACCCCTGCAGTGAAATACGTCTGCAGGCCCAACAGCGTGTAGGCCGCACGGATGACGCGATTCAAGCCCGGCTCTTCCAGGCCGAGATCGGCCAGGAAGCTGTCGCGATCGGTATCGTCCAGCTGCGACAGCTCTTCTTCGATGGCCGCCGAGACCGGCACCACTTCGGCACCTTCGGCAGCCGCATGCGCGCGCACCGCATCCAGGTGCGGATTGTTCTCGAAGCCGTCTTCCAGCACGTTGGCGATGTAAAGCACCGGCTTGAGCGTCAGCAGGAACAGATCGCGCACCAGCGCCTTTTCTTCCTCGTCCAGACCGGCGGCACGACCCGCCTTGCCATCCGCTAACGCGGCCTGCAGTTTGGCCAGCACCGGCTTGCGCGCCGCTGCATCCTTGTCGCCCCCCTTGGCGCTGCGTTCGGCACGGTTGAGGGCCTTTTCCACGCTATCCAGATCGGCCAGCGCCAGCTCGGTATCGATGGTTTCGATATCGGCGATCGGGTCGACCTTGTTGTTGACGTGGATGACGTCGTCGTTCTCGAAGCAACGCACCACGTGGGTGATCGCATCGACTTCGCGGATGTGCGCCAGGAACTTGTTGCCCAGGCCTTCGCCGCTCGCCGCGCCGGCCACCAGGCCGGCGATATCGACGAACTCGACCGCGGTAGGAATCAGCTTCTGCGGCTTGACGATGTCAGCCAGCTGATTGAGACGCGGATCCGGCACCGGCACGATGCCGACGTTCGGCTCGATGGTGCAGAACGGGAAGTTGGCCGCAGCGATGCCGGCCTTGGTCAGCGCATTGAACAGGGTCGACTTGCCGACATTGGGCAGGCCGACGATGCCGCATTTGATACCCATGGGTTTTCCAGTGAATGGAGAATCGGGAATGGAGAATGGCAGGAGCAGCGCCCTGTCCATTCCCTATTCCCCATTCTCTATTTTTTTTCGGTGTGCAGGCGTTTCATCGCCTCGTTGAAATTGCCTTCCATCGCCAGCGGCAGCACATCGATGGCGGCGTCCACCGCAGCGCCGATCGCCGCATCGTCCTCGCGCCCTGCCCGCCCCAGCACCCAGGGCACCACGCGATCCTTATGACCGGGATGACCGATGCCAACGCGTAGACGGTGAAATTTGCCGTGCCCGAGCAGGCGAATGGTGTCGCGCAAGCCGTTTTGCCCGCCGTGACCGCCGTCGAACTTGAGCCGCGCGGTACCGGGCGCCAGATCCAGTTCGTCGTGGGCGACCAGCAGGTGTTCGGGCTCGATCTTCCAGAACCGCAATGCGGCGGTGATCGACTTGCCGCTGAGATTCATGAAGGTAGCCGGCTTGAGCAGCCAGACCGGTTGTCCCGCGACCTCGACCTTGGCGGTCTCGCCGAACAACTTGCTGTCCAATGCCCAGCGGGCGCCACTGCGCTCGATGAGGGCATCGACGAAACGAAACCCGGCGTTATGCCGGGTTTGCGCGTGTTCCGGGCCCGGATTGCCGAGCCCGACGATCAGGCGGAGTGCAGTCATGCCAGTGACCGCAGCCGATCCCGCGCGCAATGCAGGGGATCGGCCGACGGATTACTTGGTCTCGGCGCCTTCGCTGCCTTCTTCGCCGGCAGCGTCGTCTTCTTCGATCCGCACGTGCTTGGCAGCCACCACTGCCACGTCGTGCTCCTTGCCCAGCTTCAGCTCCGGAATTTCAACACCGGCCGGCAGCTTGATTTCGGACAGGTGGATCACGTTGCCCACTTCCAGTGCACCGAGGTCCACCTCGATGAACTCCGGCAGATCCTTCGGCAGGCAGACCACCTGGACTTCGTTGAGTTCGTGGGTGACGACCACCTCGCTCGACTTGCCGGCCGGCGAGGATGCTTCGTTGATGAAGTGCAGCGGCACGGCAGCACTGAGCTTCTCGTTGGCGCTGACGCGCTGGAAGTCGATGTGCATGATCAGCTGCTTGAACGGATGGCGCTGCATGTCGCGCAGCAGCACCTGCTGCACGTCGCCGTTGAGGTTCAGGTCCAGGATGGACGAGTAGAACCACTCGTTCTGCTGGGCGAGCCAGATCTGCTCGTGGTTGAGCTGGATGCTGACCGGCTCGAGTTCGCCACCGTACACGATGGCCGGAATGACGCCAGCGTGACGCAGGCGGCGGCTCGCACCCTTCCCCTCGTCAGCGCGGCGCTCGACCTTGATTTCATGAGTCTTTGCCATTGGATTTCACTACCTGGTTGGAACACCGCCTCGCGGCGATGAAGCGTCTCACCCGCGACCAGGTGAGACGTGTGGCGGCACCCGGGAATCCGGGCACCGAATGGGGCATCAGTCGACGTAAAGCGAGCTGACCGATTCGCCGAAGGCGATACGGCGGATGGTCTCGGCCAGCAGTTCGGCCACGCTCAGCTGACGAATCTTGGCGCAGGTGCGCGCCGCTTCGCTCAGCGGAATCGTGTCGGTGACCACCAGCTCGTCGAGCTGCGAATTGTTGATGTTGTCCACCGCCGGGCCCGAGAGTACCGGGTGGGTGATGTAGGCCACGACCTTGAGCGCGCCGCGCTGCTTCAGCGCTGCGGCAGCGGCGCACAAGGTACCGGCGGTGTCGACCAGGTCGTCGACCAGCACGCAGGTCTTGCCCTGCACGTCGCCGATGATGTTCATCACGGTGGCCACATTGGCGCGCGGACGGCGCTTGTCGATGATGGCCAGATCGGCGTCATCCAGGCGCTTGGCGACGGCGCGTGCGCGCACCACGCCACCCACGTCGGGCGACACCACGATCAGGTTGTCGGTGCCGTAGGCGCGCCAGATGTCGGCCAGCAGCAGCGGCGAGGCATAGACGTTGTCGACCGGCACATCGAAGAAACCCTGGATCTGATCGGCGTGCAGGTCGACCGTCAGCACGCGGTCCGCCTCCATGGCGCAGATCATCTTGGCCGCCACCTTGGCAGTGATCGGCACGCGCGAGGAGCGCATGCGACGGTCCTGGCGCGAATAACCGAAATACGGGATCACCGCGGTAACGGACTGGGCGCTGGCGCGCTTGAGCGCGTCGATCAGCACCAGCAGTTCCATCAGGTTTTCGGCGCTGGGCGCGCAGGTAGGCTGGATGACGAACACTTCCTGCCGACGCACGCTCTCTTCGATCTCCACCTGCACTTCGCCGTCGGAAAAGCGCGTGACCAACGCCTTGCCCATGCGAACGCCCAGTTCCTTGCAGATGCTCTGGGCAAGCGGCTTGTTGGCATTGCCGGAGAACACCAGCAGATTACGTTGGTCTTGCATGAGATCTCTCGGGCGGCGGCGAAGAGCGTGCGGATCGATGGTGGAGCAGGACAAAGCCGAACCAATGCCGGGCTTTCGTTCGAGTCCCGCGCAAGGATGCGCGAGGTGTTGCAGACGGATCTGCAGTGAAACCTGGTGCAGGCGGACCTGCCTTTCTCGACAAACTGGCAGGGGCGGTAGGATTCGAACCTACGAATGCCAGGATCAAAACCTGGTGCCTTGGGCCTCTTGGCGACGCCCCTGCATCAAACTTGTCTCGCGTCCCGTGCGTCGAGCAACGGCGAGTGCGATGCACCCTCCGCCACCCACGCCCGCAGGCCGCCCGGCAACTGCGCCAGCGCCTGCTCTGCAGCAGCGCGCGTGGCGAATTCGACGAAACAGCCACTTCCCGACCCGGTCAAGCGCGGTGTACCGACCCTGGAAAGCGCCTGGAACACGGCCTCGACGGCGGGTTCGCGGCGCCGCAGGACCGGCTCGAACGCATTGTCGAGCAGGGAACCGGAAGCGAAGTCCGCTATTTTCGCGGGCGCAGCATCCCGCGTCAATTCCTGTGATCGAAATAACGCTGGTGTCGGCACGTGAACGCCGGGATCGACCAGCAGATAGGCCGCTTCCGGCAGGGAAATCGGGGTCAGTTGTTCGCCCACGCCTTCGGCCCAGGCATTGTGGCCGCGCACGAAGACCGGCACGTCTGCGCCCAGCTGCAAGCCCAGCTCGGCCAGCGCATCGGCCGCCAGACCCAGGCCCCACAAGGCATTGAGCGCCACCAGCACGGTGGCCGCGTCCGAGGAACCGCCGCCGAAACCTCCCCCTGCCGGGATGCGTTTGTCGACCCGAATCTCCGCGCCCGCCTGGGCGCCGGTTGCCGACTGCAGCAGGCGCGCGGCGCGGATCACCAGATCATCGTCTTCGGCCACGCCGGGCAAACTCTCGCCCACGCGGCGGATCTGGCCGCCGCTGCGCACGCGAAGATGAACGGTGTCCCCCCAGTCCAGCAGCCGGAACACGGTCTGCAGCAGGTGGTAGCCGTCGGCCCGGCGCCCGGTGATTTGCAGAAACAAATTCAGCTTGGCCGGCGCAGGCCAGGCCGACCAGTCCGTGTCCGGCGCGTCCATCAGGGCGATACGGTCCATTGGTCGACCAGCAGGCGCACCTTGGCCTCGCCGCTACGGGCTTCGATCCGCTGCGGCAGCTCGGGCTGCTCGGCGCTGGCTGGCGTCCAGGCCAGAAAGTCGATCGTCCAGCCGTCCTGCTGCACGGTGCGCGGGCGCCCGGCGGCATCCAGGTCGACGCGTGCGGCACCCGCACCGGCGATGCGCAGCGCGCGCACCCAGTCCGGCATCTGGTTGACCGGGATGGTCCAGCCGGTTGCTTCCAGCAGCACCTGCTCGGCATCGGGGCCACTGCGCGGACCGCCCTCCAGCCCTTCCAGCCGGCCGGCGCCACTGGTGGTGTCGCCGGTGAGCACCCAGCTTTGCCGGGTGACCGGCGCACTGAGTTGCACGCGGTAGCGCGGGCCATCCTGCTGCCAGTCGATGCGGCCGCTGCCGCCGTTGCGGTCCTTGCTGATCGCCACCCGGCCCTGGAAGGACCAGTGGGGATGCGCCTGCAACCAGGCCTGGCGAGCGGCTTCGGCCTGGCGCGCACTGTCGGAGACGTGATCGACCACCGCCGCACCGCTGCCCTGCCCGCGCGGCACGCTGACGCAGGCCGACAGCCCGGCCAGCACCAGCCCGCCCAGGGCCAGCGTTCGGACCGTCTTGCTCATAGCCCGAACTTCTCCACCGCACGCTGCAGCGCACGGTTGTCGGGGTCGAGACGGCGCGCTTCATCGAAGTAGCGACGTGCTTCGTCCTGCTTGCCGCTAACCCACAGCACTTCGCCGACGTGGGCCGCGATTTCCGGGTCCTTGACCAGCGCCCAGGCGCGGCGCAGCTGCACCAGCGCCTCCTTGGTACGGCCCATCCGGTACAGCACCCAGCCATAACTATCGACGATGGCCGGGTTGTCCGGGTCGGCGGTGCGGGCGCGGTCGATCAGCGCCAACGCTTCCTTGTAGCGGGTGGTGCGGTCGGCCAGGGTGTAGCCCAGCGCGTTCAGGGCTGCGACGTTTTCCGGTTCGGTCACCAGGATCTTGCGCAGATCGGCCTCGGCACGCGGGACATCGTCGCGCCGCTCCCAGGCCAGCCCGCGGGCATACAGCAACGCGCTATCGTCCGGGTAGGCGGCCAGGCCACGTTCGAACGCGTCCAGTTCGCCCGGTGCATCGTCGGCCCGCTGATGCAGCTCGGCTTCGAGCACGTAGGCGTCGCGGCGCGCGTCATCGTCGGCACTGGCGTCGCCCTGCAGGGCGCGGGCTTCGGCAAGCGCTTCGGGCTTGCGGCCCAGTTCATACAAGGCGCTGGCGGCGCGCAGACGCGCCTCGCTGAGTTGCGGACCACCCGGCACGCCGCGATACCACTCCACCGCCTCGTCGTAGCGTTTGAGGAATTCGGCGATCTTGCCCAGCAGCAGACGGCGGTCCGGATCGGGCTTGGTGGCGTTGCTCTTGAGCTCGGCGTACAGCGCCTCCAGCGAGCTGCGGTCTTTTTCCTTGGCCAGCATCGAGGCACGCAAGCCATAGGTCTGCGTGTCCTGCGGCCCGGTCGAGAGCACGCGTGCAGCAGCTTCGGTCTGGCCCATGGCGTCGTAGGCGAACGCCAGCGCGCCGCGCAGCTCGGAGTCCTTGACCGCTTGCGGTTCGATGTTCTTCAGCAGCGCCAGCGCTTCGTCGTTCTTGCCTTCCTGCTGCAACTGGGTCGCGTGCAGCAAGGCCACGCGCGGCTCTTCGGGGAAGCGGCGCACCACCTCGTCGACGATGCGCTTGGCCAGCGCCGGGCGCTCCATGCGCAGCGCAAGCCGGCCGAATTCCTGCCAGGCTTCGATCTGATTCGGGATGGCGCCGGCCTTGACCAGGTCTTCGAGCACGTCGGCCGAGGCTTCCGGCTCGCGGCCGCCGTTGGCCAGGGCGATCAGCGCAAAGCGCCAGCCACGCGGGTCGGGCTCCTTGAGCAGGCCGAGCAGGTCGCGGCGTGCGGTGCGCAGGTCGTTGCGGCGCAGGGCCAGCGAGGCCTCGGTGCTGCGCATGGACATCGACGACGGTGCGCGGGCGCGCCACAACGCCAGCGCTTCGATCGCGCGCGGGTCGTCGTTGGCCAGCATGGAGATGCGGGCGGCGCGCTCGGCCAGCCCGGCATCGCCGGCCTCGGCCTTGGCGGCGTCCAGGTAGGCGCGCGCGGCATCGTCCAGTTGCCCGGCCTGCAAGGCGAATTCGCCGGCAAGCACGGGTTCCAGCGACGAGGCGCCGGCACTGCTTGGCGGCGAAGCGGGCGGTGCTTTCTTGGGTGCTGCGGTGGCACTGGCGGACATTGCGACCAGCAAAAGAACACTCAGGATGCGAATCGGTACAGGCATCGGGGGCAACCGGGCCGTAAAATGGGGCCCTGAATGGCCGCCAGCTTATCGCAAGCAACTGAACAATGACGTTGTGGGTGCTCGGACTGAATCACCAGACCGCACCTGTGGACCTGCGCGAACGCGCGGCGTTCGCAGGTGATGCGCTACCGCGCGCGCTCGAATCGCTGCGTGCGCTGCCCCAGGTGAGCGAGGCCGCGCTGCTGTCCACCTGCAACCGTACCGAGTTGTATGCGATGGCCGAGGAGGCGCACAGCCTGGTCAACTGGCTGGAAACCCACGCGCCCGGCCTGAGCGGTTATCTGTACCAGCACCAGGAAGCCGAGGCGGTGCGTCACCTGTTTCGTGTCGCCACCGGGCTGGATTCGATGGTATTGGGAGAACCCCAGATTTTGGGCCAGGTGAAGGACGCCTGGGCAGTGGCGCGGGCGCACGGCGCGCTGGGCAGCGGGTTGGACCGGCTGTTCCAACAGACCTTTTCGGTGGCCAAGCGTGCGCGTACCGACACCCGTGTCGGCGCAAATCCAGTGTCGGTCGCATCCACGGCGGTGCGACTGGCACAGGACTCGTTTGCCCGGCTCAACGAATCCACGGTGCTGTTGATCGGTGCCGGCGAAACCATCGAACTGGCGGCCAAGCATCTGAGCGAAGGCCGCGTGCGCCGCCTGCTGATCGCCAACCGCACCCTGGCCCATGCACAGACACTGGCCAGCCAGCACGGCGGCTTCGCTTTGCCGCTGACCGATCTGGAACGCCACCTGGCCGAGGCCGACGTGGTGTTTTCGGCCACCGCTGCGCGTGAGCCGCTGGTGACCCGCGTACAGGTGGAACAGGCCTTACGCGCCCGCAAGCGCAAACCGATGCTGCTGTTCGACCTGGCGGTGCCGCGCGATATCGAGGCCTCGGTGGGCGAGTTGAGCGACGCCTACCTGTACACGGTGGACGACCTGGAACGTGCGGTCGAAGACAATCGCCGCGGGCGCCGCGAAGCGGCCGACCAGGCCGAAGCCATCATCGACCTGCAAGTGGCGCGCTATGTCGAAACGCTGCAGGCCACTGCGCATCAGGCACCACTCAAGCGGCTGCGCGCGTTTGGCGATAGCACCCGCGACGAACTGCTGGCCAAGGCACGCCAGCAGTTGCACAACGGAAAACCGGCCGACGAAGTGCTGGAACAGTTGGCGCATGCGCTGACCAACCGCTTGCTGCATCCGCCCACCGCCGCACTGCGCGATGCGGCGCTCAACAACGACCTGGAATTGACCGCTGCGGCCGACCGGCTGTTTCCGGAAAAGCCGGGTTACCAACATCCCCCCCATAGCTACCCCGATCGTGAGGACCGATGACGCCGACCCTGCGCCGTAAGCTCCAAGCGCTGGCCGAGCGCCGCGAAGAACTGCAGCACCTGCTCTCCGACCCCGATGTGGTGGGCAACAACGACACGTTCCGTACGCTCTCGCGCGAACTGTCGCAACTGGAGCCGGTGGCGGTGGCGCTGGAAGAGGAGGCGCGCGCCAAGGCCGACCTGGCCACGGCCGAAGCCCTGCGCAACGACCCGGAGATGCGCGAGCTGGCCGAAGAGGAAATTGCCGCTGCACAGGCGCGCCTGGAACAACTCGATGCACAGCTGGCATCGCTGCTGGTACCGCGCGACCCGCGCGACGACGGCAACCTGTTTCTGGAAGTGCGCGCGGGCACTGGCGGTGACGAAGCGGCGATCTTTGCCGGCGACCTGTTCCGCATGTACGCACGCTACGCCGAGCGCCAGGGCTGGAAGGTGGAAATCGAATCCGACAGTCCCGGCGAGCACGGCGGCTACAAGGAAGTGGTGGCGCGGGTGGTCGGGCGCGGTGCGTATTCGCGGCTGAAATTCGAATCCGGCACCCATCGCGTGCAACGCGTGCCGGCAACCGAATCGCAAGGCCGTATCCACACCTCGGCCGCAACGGTGGCGATCATTCCCGAAGCCGACGACGTGGAAGAGATCACGATCAATCCAGCCGATCTGAAGGTGGACACGTTCCGCTCGTCCGGTGCGGGCGGCCAGCACGTCAACAAGACCGAATCGGCGATCCGCATCACCCACGTGCCCAGCGGGGTGGTGGTGGAATGCCAGACCGAGCGCAGCCAGCATGCCAATCGCGACAAGGCGATGAAGCGGTTGAAGGCGCAGTTGCTGGACACCGAACGCAGCAAGGCGGCAGCGGCCGAAGCGCAGACGCGCAAGTTGCAGGTGGGCAGCGGCGACCGCAGCCAGCGCATTCGCACCTATAGCTTTCCGCAGGGTCGCATCACCGACCATCGCGTCGAAGGGCTGACCTTGTACGACCTGCCCAACATCATCGAAGGCGATCTGGATGCATTGATCGGGCGGCTGCTGCACGAACATCAAGCCGACGAACTGGCACGGTTGAGCGATAGCCCGTGAGTGCGCAAGTCCCGCGCGAGCTGCTGCAGCTGCGCGAGCAAGTGCGACGCCAGCCTGGCGATTTCGTCGCCTGGT
Organism: Xanthomonas citri pv. citri; assembly: GCF_000961215.1. NCBI lineage: Bacteria > Pseudomonadati > Pseudomonadota > Gammaproteobacteria > Lysobacterales > Lysobacteraceae > Xanthomonas > Xanthomonas citri. The sequence continues at coordinate 1,106,104 of NZ_CP008998.1, read as the reverse complement.
TGATGCTGGCCGATGCCGAGCTGGGCATGGGCGTCACCGCTGCCGGCGAAACGGCCGTGCAGCGCGCGCTGGCGCTGCACCCGGGCCATCCGGAAGCGGTGGCGCGGCTGGGACGGGTACGCTGGGCGCAGCAGCGCCATGCAGAAGCGGCCACGCTGCTCCAACAGGCCTCGGACCTGGTACCGCAGCATCCGGGGATCGCCCTGTGGCTTGGGCACGCGCTCGAAGATGCAGGCCAACCGGAACAGGCCGCGGCCGCCTATACGCGCGCCCACAAGCTGCTGCCCGACGAGCCCTACATCACCGCACAACTGCTCAACTGGCGACGCCGCCTGTGCGATTGGCGCGAGCTGGACTCCCTGGCTGCACAGGTGCGCACCGCAGTAACGCAAGGCGAGGCGGCCGTGGAGCCTTTCGCGTTCCTGAGCGAGGACGCCAGCGCTGCGGAGCAGCTGGCGTGCGCCCGCACCCGCGCGCAGGCGATTGCCTCCTCCGTGCACCCACTGCCAGCGGCCACGCTGCGCAGCCGCGGCACGCTGCAACTCGGATTCGTGTCCAACGGCTTTAGCGCCCACCCGACGGGCTTGCTGACGGTGGCCCTGTTCGAAGCGTTGCGGCGACGCCAGCCGGACCTGCAGGTGCAGTTGTTTGCAACCAGCCCGGACGATGGCAGCGACATTCGCGCGCGCCTGGCGCAGGCAACGCGCATGCACGATGTCACTGCGCTGGGGCATCTGGCAACCGCGCAACATATCCGCAACCAGGGCATCGACCTGCTGTTCGATCTGCGCGGCTGGGGGGGTGGGGGACGACCGGAAGTCTTCGCATTGCGGCCGGCACCGGTGCAACTCAACTGGCTGGCGTATCCGGGCACCTCGGGCGCGCCGTGGATGGATTATGTGCTTGGCGACGCCATCGCATTGCCGACGTGGCTGGAGCCGTTCTACAGCGAACAGGTGCTGCGCCTGCCGCGCGCATTTCAACCATCGGACACCTCGCGCACGGTGGCCGAAGCGCCATCGCGCGCGCAGTGCGGGCTGCCGGATCACGCTGTGGTGCTGTGCTGCTTCAACAACAGTTACAAGCTCAATCCACGCAGCATGGCGCGCATGCTGGCGGTATTGCGCGCTGTGCCCGGCAGCGTGCTGTGGCTGCTGTCCGGCCCGGGTGAAGCGGATGCGCGATTGCGTGCAGCAGCGCAGGCACAGGGCGTGCACGCGCAGCGTTTGGTCTTCATGCCCAAACTGCCGCACCCGCAGTATCTGGCGCGCTATCGACATGCGGACTTGTTCTTGGATACGCATCCGTACAACGCGCACACCACCGCCTCCGATGCGTTATGGGCAGGCTGCCCGGTCTTGACCACACCTGGTCAGACATTTGCCGCGCGCGTTGCCGGCAGCCTGAATCATCGTCTGGGGCTGGATGAAATGAATGTGGCCGATGACGCTACGTTCGTGGCCAAAGCGATCGAGCTGGCGAGCGATGCGGAGGCCTTGCGTGGCGTGCGTGCGCAGCTGGCGGAGCAACGCCTGCGCAGTGGCCTGTTCGATATGGATGGATTTGCGGATGACCTGGCCGCGCTGCTGCGTGGCATTGCTCAGCGCCGTGGATGGCTGGGGGTTTAGTCGTTGGTGCCCGACTTGGCTCATTGGATGCTGCGAGCTGGCCTCGCTGCTGTGTTGGCCTGAGATGGCATGGCTGAAAACGCTGCCCAAAGCGGCCGATACGCATCGACGCTGCATTCCCTCCTTGCGTCGGGACATTGTTCCCCTTCGTGGAGGAAAGGTGGTGCGTAGCGCGGGATGAGGCGACGTCTGCGGCAATCACACTGGTCAACCTTACCCTCACCCCAACCCCTCTCCCGCAGGAGAGGGGCTAACGGCAGTGCATCAGTCCGTGCCCGATAGTCAGGTGCTCCGTGCAACTTCACACCGCGGCGCTGTACCCGGCCGTCCAGGCTCGCTAGGCTGCGCGCATGCCTTCCAATCTCGATTTCATTCCCTTGCGCCTGTGCGTGCTGACCGTGTCCGACAGCCGCACCCTGGCCGACGACCGCTCCGGCGATTACCTGGCCGATGTCCTCACCCATGAAGGCCACGTCCTGCACGAACGTGCGCTGTGCCCGGACGACCGTTACCGGATGCGGGCGATCGTCTCCGGCTGGATCGCAGATGCGCAGGTGGATGGGATCCTGATCACCGGTGGCACCGGCTTTACGGGTCGCGACAGCACCCCGGAAGCGATCACCCCGTTGCTGGACAAGGTCATGCCTGGCTTCGGCGAGATGTTCCGCGCGATCAGCGTGGAAGAAATCGGCACCTCCTCGCTGCAGTCGCGCGCCTTTGCCGGGCTGGCCAATCACAGCTTCGTGTTCTGTCTGCCCGGCTCCACCTCGGCCTGCCGCACGGCCTGGGAAAAGATCGTGCGCGCGCAGCTGGATGCGCGCACCAAACCCTGCAATCTGGCGACATTGCGTCCACGCTTAGGCGAATAGTCTGCGCGCTTTCCACCGCTGCTGGAACGCGCATGTCGCACTTGAAACGCAAGGCTTATAAAAAGTTGCTGGCGCCAATGCAGTTGGAACTGGTGGACATGGCGCGCTGGTTGCGCCACACCAACCAGCGCGCCCTGGTCCTGGTGGAAGGCCGCGACACCGCCGGCAAGGGCGGCGTCATCCAGACCATCGCCAGCCACCTCAACCCACGGCAGTGTCGCGTGGTGGCGCTGCCCAAGCCCAACGACCGCGAAAGCACCCAGTGGTATTTCCAGCGCTATGTCACGCACCTGCCGGCGGCCGGCGAACTGGTGCTGATGGATCGCAGCTGGTACAACCGCGCCGGCGTCGAGAAGGTGATGGGCTATTGCACCGACGCGCAATACGACCTGTTCCTGGAGCAGGCGCCACGCTTCGAACAGATGCTGGTCGACGACGGCATCCTGCTGTTCAAGTACTGGTTGTGCGTGGACCAGGCCGAGCAGGAAAAGCGCTTTGCCGAACGCCGCGAAGACCCACTCAAGGGCTGGAAGCTGTCGCCGGTGGACCTGCAGTCACGCACCAAATACGACGACTACACCGCCGCGCGCGAACGCATGCTGGAGGCGACGCATACGCCCGATGCACCGTGGACGCTGGTGGATTTCAACGACCAGAAGCGTGGCCGCCTGAGCCTGATCCGCGATCTGCTGGACCGGCTACCGGACATCGCTGTGCCCGATGCGCTGGTGCAGCTGCCGCCATTGCCCGGCAAGCTGCACAAGGAACGCTATGGCGTGCTGGAACCGATCGACGATTACGCCGCCCAGTCCTGAGAGACTTCGTCGCTGGCGGCCGTGGCACGCGGCAGCGGGTGCAGGCCGGCCTGACGTTCGGCCTGCTCGGCCTGCAGCACCAGCTGGCTCAGACGCTGGCTGAACAATTGCATGAAACCGCGATGCAGCGGGCGCATCGCTTCCATGTAGTCCACATCGTCGGCCTGCGCACCGAGTGGGCTGCAGGACGACAGCAGCACTTCGTCCAGGCGCAACGCGCTGTCGGGCAGGCGCACCAGTGCGGCGCGGCGGAGCCAGTCGCGCATGCCTTCGCGGTATTCGGCGGCCAGGATGTAGGCCACTTCGACCTGGTCCAGGTCCACATCCGGGTTCCATGCCAGCACCTGGATCACCTGCGAACGCTCGTCGAGCATGCGCCCTTCGGCGACCAGTGCATGCAATTGCTGCAGCAGGCGCCATTGCACGCCGGCGGCCTCGCGTTGGGCGGTCGGCATGGTCTCGATGGCCAGTGCCAGACGCCGCGCAAACAACGCCGGCACCTCGGACAGCACGATCGGGCCGGCATCGGCGCCGATCAGAAAACGTTCGGTACGCAGGGCCGCGGTGTCGGGCAGGTAGCCGTCCTGCAGCGGGCGCATCACGCCGTGGTCGAGCAGCGACAGCACCACATCCAGCCAGTAGCGGCGTTCCTGCTGCAGCGTGCGGTTGGCGGCGGCGTTGTGCCAGGCCTGACGCACATCGTCCAGGCGCAGGATGCAGGACTGCGCATCCAGCCCGTCCCACGGTGCGCGGGTGGCGTCGTTGGGATCGAAGGTTTCCGCGCTGAGCATGCCGCCGCCGAAGCGGTGCCAGGCTGCGCCACGCTGGGCGCCGGCCGGGTCCGGCCGGGCCGCGGCCACCGGAGCTGCCGTGGCCGGGCGCAGGAGTGCGGCGTAGGCATCGGCCCACGAATCGGGCAAGCGCGCCGAGAGCGGGTAGCTTGCCGAGGGCTGAGCCAGCCCCTGGCGTGCCAGACGCAGGCTCCACACCACCGCGCCGATCACGATGCCGCCAAAGATCCAGGCCAGCAGCCAGCTGGTTGCCGCCTGTCCGGTCGATAGCACGCGGGTTGGCGGGTGCAGAAACAACAACCAGCCGCTGCCTAGCAGGACACCGAGATACAGCCACGGCGCCAGCTGCGCCATCTGGCGGTGGCGGCGATGCGCGGGCAGGTCGTGCCCGTCGTTGCGGTCTTGAGATGGAGCGGCCATTACATTCCCCGTGCACGCCTGATCGCGTTGACAGGGTTATCGGCGAGGCAACCCAACTCTGTTGCCCCGCTTCAGTGGTGCACGCTCACCCAGTTACAAAGTCTTCAGTCGGCGGAACCGCGCAGGCCGTGCGCGTGACCGCCGCGACCGTGGCGGCCGGCGGGCCCTGCATAACCATGCTTCCAAAGCGTCCAGCGCCGCCGCGCTACCGGCGGCGACCACGTCCACGCTGCCGTCGGCCTGGTTGCGGGCATGCCCGACCAGACCGAGTGCCACTGCGCGTTGACGGGTGCAAGCGCGGTAATACACGCCCTGCACCACCCCGCTCACCACAAAACGCGCCGCCTGCATCAACCCGCCTTGCCGGTGATGCCGACGGCCGCTTCGATATCGCGTGCGGTCACCGGGCCAAGGAATTGTTTGGCGACCTTGCCGTCCGGGCCGATCAGGTAGGTCATCGGCAGGCCGCGCGGGGTGGCGAAGTCCTGTGGCGGCTGGTACGGGTCGAGGATGGCGATCGGGTAGGACACCGGGTGGTCCTTCAAGAATGCCTGCATGTCGGCGCTGGTGATGTCCTCGTAGGCCAGACCCACCACCTCGACGGTGTCGCGCATGGTGTGCAGCGCCGACAGTTCGGGCATTTCCTTCAGGCACGGCGCGCACCAGGTAGCCCAGAAATTCACCACCACCCATTTGCCGCGGTGCGCGGCCAGGTCGTAGGTCTCGCCGGTCACGGTCGGCAGCGAGAGCCTGGGCATCTGGGCGGTCTGCTGCACCACCGAGCTGTTGGGAGGTGCGGCCGGGTCGGCCGGCGTGGCCGGCGTGGCCGGCGTGGTCGGCGCCTGGGGCGTGGCGGCAGGCGCAGCGCCGTTGCCGGCAGCGGGAGTGGCCTCGCTGGCGGGCTTGCAGGCGGTCAGCAACAGCAGTGGCAACAGCAGCCCGCAGGCGCTGCGGACAAGACGCACGGTCATGGAGGATCTCCGGGAAGGTGGGTGTAAAGGTCACCGACCGGCTGCGCCAGCACGCTGCGCAAGGGTTGGCGCAGCTGTTCCAGCGCCGCGGCGGCGGCCTGGCCGAATGCATCGTCGCGGCACGGCAACGGGCGGTCTTCGATCGGCACGCGCAGCTGGCAGTTTTCGTAGAGTTCGGCCAGCGGCACCACATCCAGATCGCGCGCCAGCAGCCACTGCCCGCGCTCGTCGCGACGCAGCAGGCGAATACGCTTGAGCTCGCACAGCAGCTCCTGCATCAGCGTGTCGGTGAGCATCGGCTCCAGCGCCAGGATGCGATCTTCGTCCAGGCCATCGCCGTGGACGCGCGCCTGGCTGAAGCGGCCGAGCAGACGCAGCAGGCCGTAGATCTCGAAGCCCGGCGGCAGCCGCATGGCCTCTGGCTGGTAGCGGAACGCGGACATCGACGAGGCCAGCGAGGCACCCAACAGCACCGACACCCAGCTCAGGTAGATCCACAACAACAGGATCGGCAATGCCGACAGCGCGCCATAGATGCGCTGATAGGTCTGGAAATTACCGAGGTAAAAGCCAAAGCCCCACTTGACGATCTCCATCAGGATCACCGCCAGCAGCGCGCCCGGCAGCGCATGCCGCAGCCGCACCACGTGCTGCGGCACCACGCGGTAGATCAGCACGATGCACACGAACTCCACCGCCATCGGCGCCAGCCGCCAGGCGAATTCGGCCAGCCACTGGCCTTCGGTGGTGCGGAACAGCGGCAGCGCGAACACGTAGGCCGCCATCGCCATCGAGGCGGCGGCCAGCATCGTGCCCAGCGTCAGCACCGTCCAGTAGATCAGGAAGCGCGTCACCTTGGGGCGCGCAGCGGCGACCCGCCAGATGCTGTTGAAGGTTTGTTCGATGCTGTGCAGGGTGATCAGCAGCGAGGCCACCAGCGCGACCATACCGGCCACGGTGAACTTGCCCAGGTCCTCCAGCGAACGGTTGAGATAGTTCTGCACCGAACGCGCCGCGCCAGGCACGAAATTGTTGAAGATGAAGTCGGTGAGCGCGTCCTTCCACTCGTTGAAGGCCGGAAATGCCGACAGCACGCCGAATACCACGATCGCCAGCGGCACCAGTGCGAACACGGTGGTGTATGCAAGCGAGGCGGCCGCCTGGAACAACCGGTCGTCCAGGAAGCGGCGCCACAGAAAGCGTCCGAAGCTCACCGTCCGCGCGCGGTCGCGCAGACGTTCTTTCCATTGGTGGAGTTTGTTCACACGCGACATCGCGCAAGGGTACCCGATGCGCCGTCATCGCGGCCTTGCCGCAGCTGCGGCGTGCAGCAACAGGCTGGCTTGGCCGATACTGCGGCAACTCACACAGGCGGCAACGACACGATGGCGGAGATTCTGGTGCTGTATTACAGCCGGGGCGGTTCGGTGGCGCGGCTGGCGCGGCAGATCGCACGCGGCATCGGCGAAGTGCCCGGCATGAGCGCGCGGCTGCGCACCGTCCCACCGGTGGCCGCGGTCACCCAGACCAGCGCCCCGCCGGTGCCGGACGAAGGCGCGCCCTATGTAGACCGCGCCGATCTGGCCGAGTGCAGCGGCCTGCTGCTTGGCAGCCCCACCCGCTTCGGCAACATGGCCGCACCGATGAAGCATTTCCTCGACAGCCTGGGCGCCGAATGGGCCAGCGGCACCCTGGCCGGCAAGCCGGCCGGCGTGTTCACCTCCACCGCCTCGATGCATGGCGGCCAGGAATCCACCTTGCTGTCGATGCACCTGCCGCTGCTGCATCACGGTTGCCTGATCGTGGGGATTCCGTTTACCGAAGCCGCGCTCAGCCACACCACCAGCGGCGGCACGCCCTATGGCGCCAGCCATGTCTCCGGCGCTGGCGGCGATCCGCAACCGAGCGAGGACGAAGCGCTGCTGGCGCGTGCGCTGGGCCGCCGGGTGGCCGACATCGCGCGGCGGCTGGCAAGCCCGTGAGCGTGCGCGCCATGCAGTGGCTGCTGAGCGCCGCGCTGCTGGCGCTGGCGGCGTTGTTTGCGGTGTGGTTCCACGACGACCCGCGCCCACTGGCCGCGTTCATCGTGTTCGTGCTGCCGGCCGCGCTGACCGGCGTGCTGGCAGTGCGCAGTGCGCGTGCCCGCTTCTGGGCCGGCGTGTTCGCACTGGGCTGGTTCAGCCACGGCGTCATGGCCGCCTGGAGCCAGCCGCAGGCACGTGGAATGGCGTGGCTGGAACTGCTGCTCGCCCTGGCCGTGGTGGGCCTGGTCGGCGGCCCCGGCATGGCGACGCGCTTGGGCAGGAAGCGCCCGCCACGTTGATCGGCGAGTCGAACAAAGCGCATGCGCAACTGCGCGATGCAGCTGCGCATGCGTCCGGCCGAGGTGGTCAGCCGCGACCACCCCAACGCAGCCACTCAACCAAGTTCGATCATCGTCAGGCGGGCACAGCCGGGGCTCAGGGTGGCGTGCACACGCCTCCACTCCGATCCCTGCGCGCCGTCCACGCCACCTGTCGACGACTTGCGACGTTTCGTTCGGCGCTCAGTTTCCGACCAGCGTGGCCACGCTCTGCGGGTCGACATACAGCGAGGTCTTGCCGTTGACCACGCTGTAGTTGCCGCCGAACCCGACATTGAGCGTGCTCGAGGTGCTGTATTTGGCGAACTGCGTGGCAGTGCCGGACGGTAGCGTCAGGTCCAGCCGCTGGTGGCCGGTGCCGGTGTTGACCGCCACCACCACCAGCTTGTTGTCCGGCGTGCGGTAGGCGGTCACCGAGACATCGCTATACGGGTGCTCGGTGGCGCCGACCCGCACCGACCCTGGCCGCACGAAGCGCGCGAACTGCGACATCGCATAGCCGCGCTTGCTCACTGCGCCGTTTCCGCTGATCAGCCCGTAGCTGCGCCGGATGTACCACCAGCGAGGTAGTTGACGAAATCGCTGCCGCTCCAGTCGGCCGATTCGTAATCCGGGTGCCAATCCGGCTCGTTTTGCAGGGAAATCGCGTACAGCGGTGCGCCCTTGCCCGACATGTAATTGGCGAAATCCAGCAGGTGCTGGGTGTAGGCGCCGTAATAGTTCGTCAGCAGCTTGCCGCCATTGACCAGGCTGTTGTTGGACTTCATGTAAGCCGGTGGCGTCCAGGGGGTTGCGAACACCAACCCGCCCAGCGCATGCACGCGCGTTGCCGTCGGCACCTGGGTCGCCCAGCCTGAGCTGGAGGGGTCGATGCGCATGCGCAGGATCGACAACCCGATCTGCCCGGTGCCGCTGCCGTAAGCCAGATCCACCTGCGCGGGTGTCAGGTCGTTGATCCAGCCGGCGCCGTTCATGCCGCCGAACCCGCGCACCGTCTGGTAGGTCTGCGTGGGCGTGATCGTCACCGTCTGCGCGGCGGCTTGGCCCGCCACCAGCACGGCCATCGCGCAGGTGAGAGCGCGCAACATCGACAAAGGCTTCTTCATGGGTTTCTCCGGAAAGGGATGGCGACGGCATCGCGGTACGGACGGCCCGCCGACTATCGACTGCGGAGATGGCAGTTCAATTTCTGTGGCGTCTCATTGTTGGTTTCGTGACGCAGGACAAGCGCGTAGTGCGTTGGAGCTTTGCATGAATCACGCAGCGTTTTGCACTGCGGCATAGGCAGTGATGCGGAGGCAACTTTGAAGCAACGCCTCCGATTCGGACCTAACGCCGCATCCAGAGTCTGCGCGTGCGCTGCATGTGCGAAGGCTGCTCGCAGCGTGCGTCATGATCCCTACGCGTTGAACCGAGCGTCACGCTCCGCTGGTCGACGCATGCCTGCACCGGATCAACCCAAGCACATGTAGCACCGCCACATTCGGCACAGCGAGCGCAGATTCAGCGCACCCTTTGGTCAAGGCCGTTGTTCTACTGCCACTCTCCTGGCCGGGCGGTATCATGGCGGCCCGCGCGCGGCCTGCGCCGCGTTAGCCCTACAGGATCCGCAGCAATGGAAGACCTCCTGATCGTCACCACCGGTGGCACGATCGACAAGATCTACTTCGACGACAAATCGGACTACCAGATCGGCGACCCGCAGATCGGTCAGATTTTGAAAGAACTGGGCGTGACGTTTCGTTTTTCGGTGATTCCGATCATCCGCAAGGATTCGCTGCACATCACCGATGCCGACCGCGAACTGATCCGCGCCACCATCGCCGCCCAGCCCACCCGCCACGTGCTGATCACCCACGGCACCGATTCGATGGTGGAAACCGGCAAGGTGCTGCAGACCATCGCCGACAAGACCATCGTGATGACCGGCGCATTGAATCCGGCGCGCTTTCGCGGCTCGGATGCCGAATTCAATATCGGTTGCGCTGTCGGTGCGGTGCAATCGCTGCCGGCAGGCGTTTATATCGCCATGAACGGCCGCATCTGGAATCCGCAAAAGGTGCGCAAGAACGTGGCTGCCAACCGCTTCGAATCGGTCTGAGCGCATGAGCAAGGCCACACGCGCCACCAAGGCCCTGGACGCGGCCGGCGTAGGTTATGTGTTGCATCCTTACGACTACCGGGCCGATGCCGATGCGAAGGGACTGCAAGCCGCAGATGCGTTGGGCCTGCAGCCGCATACCGTGTTGAAGACGCTGATGGCATGGGTCGACGACAAGGCGGTGTGCGTGGTGATTCCATGCGACCGCCGGGTGTCGTTGAAGAAACTGGCCAGCGCCTACGGCGGCAAGTCGGCACGCATGATGGACGTGGCCGATGCCGAGCGGCGCACCGGTTACAAGGTCGGCGGTATCAGCCCGCTCGGCCAGCAACGGCAGGCGCCGGTGCTGGTCGAAGTCACGGCGTTGGACGTACCGGCGCTGTGGATCAACGCCGGCCAGCGGGGGCTGCTGCTGGAATTGCCCGGCACCCAGCTGGTGCATGCACTCGCCGCACGCGCTTGCGCGCTGTGCGAGTGAACGCGTAAACGCGATGCCGCGCGTATCGGCCGGTATGCGCGCTACGCGTTTGGGACTCGACTCACGCGATGCTCTCGGCGGATCGCCTGCATTGATTTCGATCTTCCACCGATGTCTCCGCATTGCACGCATGCAGCACTGCCGCACTAGAGCAGGCAGCAGCGCCTCTGGACACGGCAGCACCACCGCGCCGGAACCACTCAATACGCCGCAGTGACGCTGACTCCGGAAAAGCCCAGCGTTGCCTTCAAGCGCACGTAATAGACGCCCGCAGCCGGCGCGGCCAGCGTGCAGCTGTCGCCATTGCCCGGCAACATGCTGCGGCAGCTGTACGCGGCGTCGGTCGGTAACGCTCCGGCCCGTACCGAAAGGTCGGCGTTGCCGCTGCCATCGGCGAGCGTGACCTTGAGCGAACGGGTGCCGGCCGGCACATTGACCTGGTAATACAGCGAATCGGAAAGCGCTGCGCTCAGCCCGGTGCGTGCCACATTCCTGCTCAAGGTGGTCGACTCGATCACCGCCGCCACCGCGCCATCGGCATTCACCAGCCCGGCCCCGCACCCCTGCGTGCAGGCCACCGGCATGGGCCGCGCGCTGGCCTTGAGCAGGGCTTTCACTGTTGCCGGCGTCAGCGGATTCAGGGCCACCGACTGCATCAGCGCCACCACGCCAGCCACGTGCGGCGCAGCCATCGAGGTGCCGCTATACACCGCATATGCCGGATTGCCCGGTGCCGTGGTTCCGGTATTGAGCGTGGACACGATCGATTGCCCGGGCGCGGCGATATCCACGCCCTTGCCGAAGTTGGAGAAGCTGGCCTTGGCGCCGGCCGAGGTGGTGGCGGCCACGGCGATCACGTTGGCGCAATTGGCCGGCACGCTGGTGGAGACGTCCATATTGCTGTTGCCGGCGGCCACGACCACCGCGCTGCCGCGCGTGACCGCTGCGGTGATGGCGTTGTTCAACGTCGCCGAGCAGGTGCCCGCTCCGCCCAACGACAGATTGATCACCGTGGCCGGATTCGGGTTGGCCGGCACGCCAGTGACCTTGCCGCCGGACGCCCACACGATCGCATCGGCGATATCGGACATGTAGCCGCCGCAGCGGCCCAGCACCCGCAACGGCAGGATCTTGGCGTTGAACGCGGTACCGACCACGCCCACCGCGTTGTTGCCCACCGCCGCCACGATGCCGGCCACGTGCGTGCCATGCCAACTGGAATTGGACGCCGACGCTCCGGGCCCGCATTCGTTGGCCGCGGCCCAGTCGCCTTGGTCGGCGGCGTTCGCATCGCGCGCAGTGCCATCGCGCGCAGTGGCCGGATCAACGATGAAGTCGTAGCCGGGCAGCACATTGGCTGCCAGGTCCGGATGATTGGTGATGCCAGTGTCGATCACCGCCACCACGATGCCCTTGCCGGTGGAACGGTCCCAGGCCGGACGGATGTTGAGGCTGGCGGCGGTCGCGCCCATCGCCCACTGCTGCGGCACGCCCGGGTCGTTGGGAACCAGCAATGGCCGCATCAGGATGTCCACTTCCACGCGTTTGACCGCCGGGTCGGCGGCAAGGCGCCGCATCAGGCTTTCCGAATCCACGCGGTCCAGCTTGCGGTCTGCCACCAGCAACATCGGCCCGCCACTGAGCCGGCGCGTGGCCGACAGGCCCAGCGCCTTCCCGCGCGCTTGCGGCACGGCACGCGCGATGTCGCCCCATGGCGCAGACAACCCAGTCGCCCGGCTGCTGCCGACGCTGTTCTTGTAGCTGACGATGAAGCGCTGATGGGTGTTACTGGAATTCAATCCTTGCAGATTGACCTCGCCAGCAGCGGCATGAAACGTGCATGACAACGCACAGACGAATGCAACGCGGCGCAGTACGCCTACTGAGTGATACGGCATGACTCCATCCCTCCCCAAGGATCTGGCAACCCGGTTGGCAACGCGCTGACGCCAGTGCGCTGCGCCGTGCCCGATGCGCGTGCATGCAGATGTTGCATGCCTCACGTGGGGTGGCTATCGGCGTGCCGCCGGTGCGCTGAAGCGGCCATGCCGTACTGGCGCGCGTTTCATTCAGCCATCGCTGCCGGCCCTGGCTGGCGCTGCGGCAATTGCCGCTGCCCGAACGCACAGGGCCCCGCATAGAGCGGGGCAGTGCAGGTTTCAAACCACCGACACGGGCGTCGGGAAAGGCCCGACGCGATGCCGGCTGCGTGCCGGCATCGCGGTCGTCGGCGCAGGTTTACGGGGTCTGGCTGACCGCGCCGGCCGCGTTGACGATGCCCGCGCCGCAGCCGCCCGAGCAGGCGCCCGGCAGCGGACGTGCAGTGTTCTTCAGCAGCGTTTCCACCGCCGCAGGCGTCAGCGGACGGCTGGCGACCGACTGCACCAGCGCCACCACGCCGGCCACGTGCGGGGCCGCCATCGAGGTGCCGTTGTAGCTGGCGTAGCTGGCCGAACCCGGCGTGGTGGTGCCGCTGTTCAAGGTCGACAGGATCGCCGAACCCGGCGCGGAGATGTCGATGCCGGTGCCGTAGTTGGAGAAGCTCGAACGCGCCCCGGCCGAGGTGATCGACGCCACCGAAATCACGTTGGCGCAGCTGGCCGGGGTGAAGTTGGCCACGTTGGCATTGCTGTTGCCGGCCGCCACCACCACGGTGGTGCCGCGCGACACCGCGCTGTTGATCGCATTCTGGTAACTGCTCGAGCAGCTGCCGCTGCCGCCCAGCGACATGTTGATCACTTCGGCCGGGTTGGCATTGGCCGGCACGCCGGACACGGTGCCGCCGGAGGCCCACACGATCGCATCGACGATATCGGACGTGGCGCCGCCGCATGCGCCCAGCGCACGGATCGGCACGATGCGCGCGTTGAACGCGGTACCGGCCACGCCGGTGCTGTTGTTGGTCACCGCCGCGATGGTGCCGGCCACATGCGTGCCGTGCCAGCTGGAATTGGCGGCCGAGGTGCCGCTGCCGCACTGGCCGGCCGTGGTCCAGTCGCCCTGGTCGGCCGGATTGCTGTCACGCCCGTTGTTGTCGCGTGCACGCGTGGCATCGCTGATGAAGTCGTAACCCGGCAGCACGTTGGCGTTGAGGTCAGGATGGCTGGTGATGCCGGTGTCGATCACCGCCACCACCACGCCGGTGCCGGTGGCGGTGTCCCAGGCCGGGCGCACGTTGATGCTGGAGGAAGAGGTGCCGAAGCCCCACTGTTCGGACAGGCGCGTGTCGTTCGGGGTCAGCACCGGGTACATGATCTGGTCGACTTCCACATAGTCCACGCTGGGGTCGGCAGCAATGCGGCGCATCAGCGTTTCGGCGTCGGCGCGGTCCAGGCCACGGTCGGTCTTGAGCACTTCCGAACCCAGCGCCGTGCGGCGCACGTGGTTCAGGCCCAGCGCACGGCCGGCGCGTGCCGGCATCGCACCGGCGACGGAATTGAGCGATGCGCGCATCGAGGTGGGGCTGACCGCCGCACTGGAACCGTCCTTGTATTTGACGATGAAGCGGTCCAGGGTGGGCTGCGCATCCAACCCGGACAGATTGACCTGACCGGCGAATGCCGGCACGGCCAGCAGCGAGGTCAACGCGGAAACACCCAGGACTACCAGCGCGCGCGTGGGCGCACGACGTTGCGACACATTGGACATCGATCGTTCCTTATTGGAGAGGTGCCGCAGCTGCGGCGAGAGGGCCTGCCCTTTGCCGCAGGCTGCGGTTCGGGGCCGGAAACTGCACGGGCGCCAGGCCCGTCGGAGCGACTGACCGGCGTCCATTCCGGCCAAGTGGCAACACATCGCCTGCGCCTGCCGAAACGGCAGACCTGGGCGAGGTATCGCAAATGGGGTTGAAGCGATGGTGGCAGCGTTCCCTGACGTCATGCCAGGGAACGCGTGCAGCGATCCAGCGTTTAGTAGCTGGCGGTCAGGGTCACGCCGGAGAACGTGCTGTAAGCCTTGATCCGCACGTAATAGGTTCCCGACGGCGAGGCGATGTTGCAGGTTTCGGCATTGCCATCCAGATACGGGCGGCAGGCGTAGACGGTGTCGGTCGGCGCGCTACCGGCCCGCACGTACAGGTCTGCATCGCCGCTGCCGCCGCTGGTGGAGACCGTCAGCGTGCCGCTGCCGGCCGGCACCGAGATGGTGTAGTTCAACTCCGCGCCCGTGGCCGCGCCGAGGCCGGTCACCGGCGTGCCGTTGGTCAAGGTGTTGCCGGTTCCGCCACCGCCACTGCTGCCGGCGATGGCCGCCGTCACTGCCGCATCGGCATCGACGATGCCCGCACCGCAACCGCCCGAACAGGCACCCGGCAAGGCGCGTGCGGTGTTCTTCAGCAGTGTTTCCACTGCGGCAGGCGTCAACGTGGTGGGCGCAACCGACTGCACGAGGGCAACAACGCCGGCCACATGCGGCGCCGCCATCGAGGTGCCGTTGTACGAAGCGTAGCTGGCGTTGCCCGGCGTGGTGGTCCCGCTGTTGAGCGTGGACAGGATCCCCGACCCTGGCGCGGAGACGTCGATCCCGCTGCCGTAGTTGGAGTAGCTGGCCTTGGCACCGGCCGAGGTCGTGGCCGCCACTGCGATCACATTGGCGCAGTTGGCCGGCAACGAACCGGACACGTTGGCGGCACTGTTGCCGGCCGCCACCACCACCGTGGTACCGCGCGAGACTGCGCCGTTGATTGCGCTCTGCATCGTGGACGAACAGGTGCCACCGCCGCCCAGCGACATGTTGATGACTTCAGCCGCGTTGGGATTGGCCGGCACACCGCTCACGGTGCCGCCGGAGGCCCAAATGATGGCATCGGCAATGTCCGACAGCGAACCACCGCACCGGCCCAGCACGCGGACCGGCACCACCTTGGCGTTGAACGCAGTGCCGGCCACGCCGGTGGTGTTGTTGGTCAGCGCCGCCACCGTGCCGGCGACATGGGTCCCGTGCCAGCTGGAATTGGACGTGGCGCACCCGCTGGTCGAGTTCCAGTCGCCTTCGTCGGCAGGATTGTTGTCGCGCCCATTGCCGTCGCGCGCGGCGGTGGCATCGCTGATGAAGTCGTAGCCGGGCAGGATGTTGGCGTCCAGGTCGGGATGGCTGACGATGCCGGTGTCGATCACCGCAACCACGACGTTGGCACCGGTGGCCTTGTCCCAGGCCGGGCGGATGTTGAGCCCTGCGTTGGTGGTGCCGAAGGCCCACTGCTCGGACAGGCGGCTGTCGTTGGGGGTCAGCGTGGGGTACAGCATCTGGTCCACTTCCACGCTTTGCACGTTGGGGTCGGCGGCCAGCTGGCGCATCAGGGTTTCGGCTTCGGCGCGATCCAGCGCGCGGTCGGCCTGAACCAGCTCCGGTCCCACTGCCAGACGACGCACGCTGTTCAGGCCCAGCGACTTGCCGGCCTTGGCCGGCAACGCACGTGCAGCGGTGCGCAACGAGGTCGTCAACACACTGGGGCTGCTCAGGGCGCTACTGCCGTCCTTGTAGGTCACGATGAACTTCTGGTGGGTCTGCGCAGTGGCCAGGCCACCCAGGTAGACATCGCCGGCGAATGCCGGCGTTACCAGCAGCAGCGAGGTAAGTGCCGAAACACCCAGGATGCAGAGCGCTCGGTGGCGCGGACGAAACGACGCGTTGGACATCGAATTCCCTTCCAGTGCAAGAGAACCGCCGAAGCGGTAGTTCCGAAACCGTCGCAATGGCGACTGGCCCAGTGCCCCGGACCGCCCCTGTTATCGATCCGTTCAGTGAACCTATCCCAGAGGAACCGAACTGGACAGTACGGAGTTTGTATTTTTCGAAATCAAAATTTAACTACGCGACTTGAATCACACTTTACTCATGCTGAATTCGACTTGTTCTTGGTCGAAAAATGGTCTTTTTGCTGTTGCGCAAACAAAAAAGCCCCCGTGCTGACACACGGAGGCCCTTGTTTGGCGAAATATGTCCGCTTACGACAAACGCACCAACCACCCGTGGCGGTCCGGCACGCGGCCGTACTGGATATCGGTCAGTTCCTGGCGCAGCGACATGGTCACCTGGCCCGCTGGCGCGGACAGATCGCCCACCGCGAACCCCTCGCCCTTCAGCTCGCCGATGGGGGTCACCACCGCCGCCGTACCGCAGGCGAACACCTCGGTGATCTCGCCGGAGGCCACGCCCTGCTTCCATTCGTCGATCGCGACCTTGCGCTCGATCACCTGCATGCCACGGTCGCGGGCCAGTTGCAGGATGCTGTCGCGGGTGATGCCTTCCAGGATGCTGCCGGACAGTTCCGGGGTCACCAACGTGCCGTCCTTGTAGACCAGGAACACGTTCATGCCGCCGAGTTCTTCGATGTACTTGCCTTCCACCGGGTCCAGGAACAACACCTGCGAGCAGCCCTGGGCATAGGCCTTCTGCTGCGGCAGCAGCGACGCGGCGTAATTGCCGCCGCATTTGGCCGCGCCGGTCCCGCCCTTGGCCGCACGTGCGTATTCGGTGGACAGCCAGATCGACACCGGCGCCACGCCCTTGGCGAAGTACGGGCCGGCCGGGCTGGCGATCACGTAATACGAGGCCTTGTGCGCCGCGCGCACGCCCAGGAAGGCCTCATCGGCAATCATGAACGGGCGGAAATACAGGCTGGTCTCCGGCGCCGACGGCACCCAGCCGCCATCCACGGCCACCAGCTGGCGCAGCGATTCCACGAACAGGTCCACCGGCAATTCCGGCAGCGCCAGACGGCGCGCCGACCGCTGCAGGCGCTCGCCGTTGGCTTGCGGACGGAAGGTCCAGATCGAGCCGTCGGCGTGCCGGTAGGCCTTGATGCCTTCGAAGATCTCCTGCCCGTAATGCAGCACCGACGCTGCCGGATCCAGCTGCAGCGGGCCGTACGCGCGCACTTGCGCGTCGTGCCAGCCCTGCTCGTTGTTCCAGGAGATGGCGACCATGTGGTCGGTGAAATGCAACCCGAAACCGGGCGCAGCCAGGATCACGGACAATTCGTCGGCGCTGCGCGGCGACGGAGAACGGGTGGAAGCGAAGGACACGGACACCGGGAGATTCCTGTATGGCGGGCGAAAGGACGCAGCGCCACATCGTGGACATGGCGCGTGACGATCAGAGCATGCCGGTCTCGAGACGGGCCGCTTCGGACATCATATGCCGGCCCCACGGCGGGTCGAACACCAGCTCGACGTCGGCCTCGGCGATGGTCGGGATCATTTCGACCTTGCTGCGCACATCGTCGACCAGGATTTCGCCCATGCCGCAACCGGGCGCGGTCAGCGTCATCTTGACGTCGACCCGGCGCTGATCGTCTTCTTCGCGATGGCTGACCACTGCCTCGTAGACCAGGCCCAGATCGACGATATTGAACGGAATTTCCGGGTCGAAACAGGTGCGCAGCTGCTGCCACACCAGCGCTTCCACCTCTTCGTCGCTGGCATTGGCGGGCAATTCCAGCCCCGGCGGCGGCTCCTTGCCGATCGCATCGCCATCCTTGCCGGCAATGCGGAACAGATTGCCTTCGACGAAGACGGTATAGCTGCCACCCAGCGCCTGGGTGATATAGCCGTAACTGCCTGCGGGCAGGGTCACCGAATCGCCCTGCGGCACCATGACGGCATCGCAATCGCGTTCGAACTGGACGGGTTCGCTGCTACGGGAATACATGGGCTGGATATGGGGCCGCGCCGGACGCGCGCAAGTCGGCCATTCTAGCCGACCACGACGCTACCGCCGCCGGCCAGCGTGCCAGCCGGGGACGACGCTGCATTCCATCGGCCGCACTGCCGTGGCGTGGCGTGCGTCGCAGAGGCCGGCGCGCGTCTATCATGTGCGCACTGTCAGGAGCTCCAATGCCGCCCACCACCGCGTCCGCCAGAACTGTCCACTGGCTCTGGCCCCCGCTCCTGCTGCTGGGATGCGTCACCGCCCTCATCGCCTGGCTGCTCATCGCCCTGGCCCTGGGCAACCAGGCCGGCTGGATGGCCGTGGTCGTGGCGCTGGAGATCGTCTGGATGCTGCGCCTGGGCACCCTGCGCGCCGGCCGGCTGCGCATCGGCGTGGCCGTCGTGGCGACCGCGCTGATCATCGCAGGCGCCAACTGGGGCATCGCCTCGGCCCAACTGGGCGGACCGCTGGGCCTGGACCCGTGGACCTCGGCCCAGAAGATGGGCACCGGCCTGGCCTGGACGCTGCTGCAACTGGCCAACAACGGCTTCGACCTGCTGTGCTATGTCGCGGCACTGCTCGTGGCCTGGTGGGCGGCGCGCTGAGGCAGGCGCGATTGTTTCAGTAGCCAACGTCGGACGTCGTTGCAGCTGATGCGTTAGCTGCACAGATTCGGGCACCGCGGCTCGTCAAACGCCATCGCTCTCATCAGAGATACATGGAAACGCGCTGCGCGTTTGCCGCAGGGCCCCTTTCCTGCCCACCATCGCCAGACACGCTGCAAGTACGTCCTTGTAAGCTCCGTGGCGGCATGGATACCGCCATCGAGACTCCAGGGACGGATTTACGGCGCGTCCCGCAAACGGTGAGGGCGCCGCGCCTTCGACTCACCCGGCTTTGATCCGCGCGTGTAAGCGCCTCCGGTAACGCAACAGGACACGACCGACCCTGCGTTGCCTCAAGCGTCTGAGCGCGCCTGGCGACACACCAACACTCAATGCCCGCTGCCATCCAGCGCTTTCAATTCACTCACCAGCGCACCAGCGGCTTCTGCCCCATCGCCGTACAACATGCGCGTGTTGTCGGCGTAGAACAGCGCATTCTCGATGCCGGCAAAGCCGGTTCCCTTGCCGCGCTTGATCACCACCGTGTTGCGCGAATTGACCACGTCCAGAATCGGCATGCCGTAGATCGGGCTGGCCGAATCGGTCTTGGCGACCGGATTGACCACGTCGTTGGCACCGATCACCAACGACACGTCGGTGCTGGCAAATTCCGGATTGATGTCGTCCATGTCGGCGATCAGATCGTAGGGCACACCGGCCTCGGCCAGCAGCACGTTCATGTGCCCCGGCATGCGCCCAGCGACCGGATGGATCGCGAACTTCACCTTGACACCGCGCGCCATCAAGCGCTGCGCCAGCTCCCAAATCTTGTGCTGTGCCTGCGCCACTGCCATGCCATAGCCGGGCACGATCACCACCCGCTCGGCAAAGGCCATCATCGCCGCCACATCGCCGGCCTCGATCGGCTTCTGCACACCGCTGATTTCCTGCGCCTGCCCGCCACCGCCGAAGTTGGAAAACAGCACCCCGCTGATCGGACGATTCATCGCCTTGGCCATCAACCGCGTCAGCAGAATGCCGGCCGCGCCGACCATCATGCCGGCGATGATCAGTGCCTCGTTGCCGAGTACATACCCCTCGAACGCCACCGCCAACCCGGTAAACGCGTTGTAGAGCGAAATCACCACCGGCATGTCGGCACCGCCGATCGGTAGCGTCATCAGCACGCCCAGGGCCAACGCCACCACGAAGAACGCGATGATCGCCAACGGCTGCAGGCTGCCCGCCGCCCAGATGGCCAGGGCCAGCACCGCCACTGCCACCGCCAGATTGAAGGCTTGCTGCCCCGGGAAGGTCATCCGCCGGTCCAGCCGGCCATCGAGCTTGGCCCACGCGATGATCGACCCCGACAACGACACCGCCCCGATCGCCGAACCGATCACCGCCAGCACCACCATGGCGGTGTCCGGCTGCCGCGCCGCCAGCTCCGCAACCGCCTGGGCGCTCCAATGCGCCGTGTCGCGATTGGCGAAGAACGAAAACCGCAGCAGTTCCACCGCGCCGATCGCCGCCGCCGAGCCGCCGCCCATGCCGTTGTACAGCGCCACCATCTGCGGCATGTCGGTGATGGCGACCTTCTTGGCCGACCACCACGCCACGCCGGTGCCGATCGCCAACGCCGCCAGAATCAGCGGCACGTTGTGCAACTCGGGCAGGAAAAACGTGGCCACCGTGGCGATCAACATGCCCAGCCCGGCCCAACGGATGCCGCTGCGCGCGCTCAATGGAGACGCCATCCGCTGCAGACCGAGCAGGAACAAGGTGGCTGCAACCAGGTAACTGGACTTGACCACCCACGACAGCAACTCGGCAGTGGAGACGTTCATGACCTATCCCCGCCAGGCGACTTCTTGCTGGACTTGAACATCTCCAGCATTCGCTCGGTGACCACGTAGCCCCCCGCCGCGTTTCCCGCACCTAACGCCACTGCGACAAATCCCAGCGCTTTTTCCAACGTGGTGTCGGCATGCCCCAGCACCACCATCGCCCCGATCAGCACGATGCCGTGGATGAAGTTGGAACCGGACATCAGCGGCGTATGCAGGATCACCGGCACCCGCGAGATGATCACGTGGCCGGCAATGGCCGCCAGCATGAAGATGTACAGCGCTACGAATCCGTCGCTCATCGTCTCTGGCTCCACTGGTCGGTGCGGCCCGCCGATCATACCCACGCCACGCCCGTGCGGGCGCCTGTCAACCGAATCCGCGCTCGCCCGTTGACGTCGTATCGTCTCCGCGGAAGCTACGCTGTGCTGGTGGGAACTCCTTTCGATCCGCAAGCTACCGCACCGGCCGCCACCGCGCCGGTGTCGCTGGACGCCTTTCTGGCCGGCATCGGGCCGCGTGCGTTCCGTTTTGCCGAGGCCGGCCTGCGGCACCGCGAAGATGCGCTGGACGCCGTGCAGGACGCCATGGTGAAGCTGCTGGGCTATCGCGAACGGCCAGCCGAGGAATGGACGCCGCTGTTCTGGAGCATCCTGCGCAGCCGCATCATCGACCTGCAGCGGCGACGCAGCTTCCGCCTGAAGTTCTGGGCACCGGCCGAGCGCGCCGACGACGAAGGCCCGATCGACTGGGCCGACCCCGGCACCGGACCGGTCGACGAACAACAGCATCAACAGGCCTACCAACGGCTGGTCGATGCATTGCGCACACTGCCGGCGCGCCAGCGCGAAGCCTTCACCCTGCGCGTGCTCGAAGACCTGGACGTGGCCACCACCGCCAAGGCGATGGGCTGCTCCGAAGGCTCGGTCAAAACCCACCTGTCGCGCGCGCGCGACGCGTTGCAAAAACAGTTCGAGGATTTCCTGTGAACCGCTCCCACGACACCGCCCGGCTGGATGCGCAGCTGCGCCGGCTGCATGCCACCGCGCTGACCAGCCTGCCGCCGCAGACACTGGCGCGCCTGCGCCAGGCCCGCCACGCCCCGGCATCCACGCGCGGCCGGCGCGGCTACTGGTTGCTGGCCACCGCGTGCTCGGGCCTGCTGGCGATCGGCATCGGCCTGCAGCTGCACCCCAGCCAAAGCGTCTCATCTGGCGCCGCGCCGACCTCGTCGGTTGCCAGCGCCAGCACCAGCGCCACCACCGAGACAGACGACCTGCTGGCCCAGAACCCGGACCTGTATGTCTGGCTCGGCTCCGACACCGCCCTGGCCATGGAATAAGCACGATGACCCACACCACCCGCCTGCTGTTGACCCTGTTGCTGAGCGCCGGGCCATGCGCCTCCACGCTGGCTCAGGACGGCCCGCCCGGACCTCCTCCACCGGGTGCGCCCATGGACGCGCCTGGCCCACGCGGCCAGGGCCCCCGTGACGAGACGCCCATGCCCGAGTGGGACCAGCTGACCAAGCAGCAACGCCAGGTCATGATCGATGCGCTGCGCGAGCGCTGGGACGACGTGCCCGAAGAACGCCCCAGGATGTACCGGCACGCCCGCCGCTGGCTGGACATGACGCCCGAGCAGCGCAAGCAGGCCAAGGCCGGCATGGACCGCTTCCGCAACATGAGTCCGGAGCAACGCCGCGAGGCCAAGGCCTTGTTCGACCGCATGCGCACGCTCAACCCGCAACAGCGCAACGAACTGCAGCAACGCTGGCAGAAGATGAGCCCGGCCGAGCGCAGCGCTTGGTTGCGCGAGCATCCGCCGGTCGAGGACTGATGTTTGGCAGGAATTGCGCCGCGGACGCGGCGGACGATGCCGCCTGTTCAAGCGCCGCGCAGGGTTGCGATGGGCGGTGGCCATTGATCAGCCGTCGCGCCTGGCATCTTGCAGCGCGCGACGGCCACCCAATGCAGCGACGCGCACCCCGCGTACCCGCGCGCGAGGTGGCGTAACGTTGGTAGCGCACGCAGCTGCAACACGTCGCAGCAACCGCCTCGCACGCCAACACCCGTGTTGCATCGATGGCTTCGCTACATCGTCGGTTGCAACGACAACGACGAAATCACTGACCGCGCCACGCCTCAACCTGCCTGGCGCATCGCACGTCAGCGCCGGGCTGACGACGGCTCGCGATGCGCTAGCGCGCTGTCCTTGTCGGATTGCGCGCACCGAGCTTTCTGCGACGCCTAGGCGGTGGTTGCGGCCGGCGCCGACCACCGCGTCTTCGCCAGCAACTCATCGTCCCAGTCGAGCGTCAACGCACCGTCCTGGATCAACAGGGCGACGAAGGCGTACACGTTGCGCGCGAACATCTCGCTGGCATGCACTGCGCCCTGGCTGGCCAGATTGAGCGGGCCAGCGATGACCACGCCGTCGAGGTCATACGTCTACCCCGGGCGGGTGGCCGCGCAATTGCCGCCGGTTTCCGCCGCCAGGTCCACGATCACGCTGCCGGCGCGCATGCCGCGTGCCATCTCGGTGGTCACGATCTTCGGTGCCGGCCGGCCCGGAACCGCTGCAGTGCACACCACCACATCCACACCGGTGAGGTGTTCGGCCAGACGACGCTGCTGTTCGGCGCGTTCGTCGTCGCTGAGTTGACGCGCGTAGCCGCCTTCGCCGGCAGCGCTCACGCCCAGGTCCAGAAATCGCGCACCCAGCGAGGCGATCTGCTCACGCGTTTCCGGCCGCACATCGAAGCCTTCCACCTGCGCGCCCAGCCGCTTGGCGGTGGCGATCGCCTGCAGGCCGGCCACGCCCGCGCCGATCACCAGCACCTTGCACGGGCGCATGGTGCCGGCCGCGGTGGTCAGCATCGGAAAAAAGCGCGGCGCCAGCTGCGCGGCAATCAGCATCGCCTTGTAGCCGGCCATGCCGGCCTGCGAGCTCAACACATCCATCGACTGCGCGCGCGTGGTGCGCGGCAGGCGCTCCAGTGGAAACGCAATCAATTGCCGCGCGGCAAACGCCTGCGCACGCGCAGGGTCTGCATCCGGCGCCAGCATGCCGATCACCACCGCGTGCGGCTTGCACCGGAGCAACGTGTCGGTAGAAGGCGCCTGCACGCACAGCACCATCTCGGCCTGCGCCACGGCGTCGGCGCCGGCAGGCTGCGCACCGGCCTGCAGATACGCGTCATCGTCCATGCTGCTGGCCCGGCCGGCCCCCGGTTCGATCCACACGCCGGCACCGAGCGCGACCAGTTTCTTGACCGTTTCCGGCGTCGCGGCCACACGGCGTTCGCCGGCGGCCTGCTCTTTCAGTACCAGCACCTGCACAGCCATGGGTTGCTCCGGTCTTGCGCCCAGTCGCGGCGATGCTAGCAGAGCGCGGTGCGCGCGCAGGTAGCGAAGCTTGGATCATTCTCTCGGCGAGAGCGTCAGTGGCCGAGGGTGAGCTGCCGCTGACGCATCGGTCCAGCGCGCATTTGGCTTGGTGGCACCCGTGAGCTGGATGACGAGTTTCGGGGAGTTACCCGAGGCAACTCGCAGAATCGTTCTGGACGACGGCGCTGCAGCTGTACTGCGCGATACGCGCCGGCACACCAGCAGGACGATACGCAAATCATGGATGTTGCCTGCGGCACAGCGCTGATTCCGGCGTCAACACGCACGCGTGATCGCCCTGCCCTGCAAATCAACGACCGCGTGGCCGCAGCTCTCGCTGGGAAACGGGGGCCGGCTGCCGCATACAAGAGCGCAACCGGCACGTATTCCGCGTCGAATGCGCATTCCGCTTCAAAACACGTCATGCCGGCGTCAGATCGTATTCGAGACCCTTGCGGCTGTGCAGGTGCAGGCAATGCCGACGTTGAAGGCACGCCTCATCGCGCTCCAGCCCATCTCCTAGCGCCTTGCAGTCCCGGCATGACCGTCGAGGCTCCGAAAATCGTCGAAGAGGGCGCACTAAGGCTCAAACAACCCTTTCAGCAGCGGCGCAAACACCAGCTCGGGGGCAACGCCCAGCAACGCCTCATGCTTCCCGTCGATGGCAAGAGAGGCGTAACCATGTACGGCGCTCCAAGCGAGCACGGTGCGCTGCTCGAGCAACGCGGCGCCCGGGTCGCTAGCGTGCCGGGCAATCCATTGCGCACGCACCGTCTCGCGCAGGCACGCCATCGCCGCAGCGCTGGCTTCGGTCAAGCGTGGCCAGCGCAACGCACGCACATCCAGGCCAAGCATCAGCCGGAAATGCTGCGGAAACTCCAGCGCAAACCGGATATAGCCCAGCCCGCAGCCCATCAACGGGTCGTCCACCTCACGCTGCGTGGCGAGGATGCGCGCGAGCATGCGCTCGTAACCGTCAGCCGCCACGTCCGCCAAAAGCCCGTCCAGCGAGCCGAAGTGGTGCGCGGGGGCGGCGTGCGACACACCGGCGCGGCGCGCGCAGGCGCGCAAGGTGAGCCCGCGCAAACCGGACTCGCCCAGCAAGTCCCAGCCTGCCCGCCGCAGCGCGGCCGGCAGATCGCCGTGGTGGTAGGCAGCAGTGGCGGACGAGGGCGGCATGGGCAGCTTCGCTTATGGAAACAACAGTGGATCAAACCATCTTGACGTTGACAAGATACGCGCACCAGACTGATGGCACATCTTGTCATCGACTAGATGCCGCCTCTCCTTGCAGGACATGCCTCATGAGCTCATCCATCGCCACGCTGCGCAGGCGCCTGTTACGCGGCTCCCTGGCCGGCGCCAGTCGGTTGGCTCCTGGACCCACCGGCCGCTATCTGGCACGTCGCTTCGTCACCCCGGCAGCGCTTGGGCGCCGGCAGGCGGCCACGATCGCGGCCACATTGACCGACATGCAGCGTCACACGCTGCGGATCGATGACATCGACATCGCCATGTACCAGTGGGGCGATCCGGCGCAGCAGCGGTATGTGCTGCTGTCGCATGGCTGGGCCAGTTATGCGCTGCGCTTTGCGGCCTGGGTGCCGCAGTTGCGCGCACTCGGCTATGCGGTCGTGGCGTTCGACCAGGCGGCGCACGGCTTGAGCGGCGGACGAATCAGCTACATGCCGCATTTCGTGAAAATGTTGCGTGTCATCGGCAGCCGCTTCGGCCGCCCGGCCGCATTTATCGGCCACTCGCTCGGCGCGGCCTCGGTGGTATTTGCCGACGACCCGGTGTGGCGCCCTGCGCGCTATGTGCTGATCGCACCGTTGCTGGCGCCGGCCGCCAGTGCGCAGCGCCAGTTTCGCGCATTCGGTATTGCGCCTGCCGCGTTCGCACCGTTCGAAAACTGGCTGGCAGACCTGACGGGCAAGCGCTTTTCCGATTTCGATGCGACGCCGCGCTTGCCGCAGTTCGATCGCCCGGCGCTGATCATCCCCGACCGTCGCGACCGCGAAACGCCGTGGGACGAAGGCGCGCGTTTCGCCAGCCTGTGGCCGGGCGCGCAGCTGTTCACCACCGAAGGGCTAGGCCATAACCGCATGGTCGACCACACCTCGGTGATCGAGCGGGCGATGCAATTTATCGGGCCGGCATGATCTGAAGAAATACGAGAAACTCTGCCATTGTGGCCGCAGCCCGAGGCAGCAGTCATCGCAGCGCGCATCGATGAGGTCTTGGGCAAACAAGCGACGCAGCTCATTTATTTAATTGCAGTGTCTGTCCTGCGCGTGAGCTGCCTCCGAGCGCAGCACCTCAGCAGCATGGACTCAGTGGCAAGGCATCGCACCGCAGAACGCGCTTTCCCTATTCCACCGCGCCGCTCGGCAAATGCACGCACGCCGGATCGCTCAAGGCACTGCATCGCCAAGTCATCGGGCCGGCAGGTCGGTCACAGCCTGCATCGCGCTGTGGGAAGCGAGCAGCCTGGCGGCCGCACACGCGCTTTGAATCGCTCAACGCACCGCACCGCGGTTGTGCAATGGGTCCAGCCACTTGCGCCCTGCACCGCAGCGTCGAAAGCGCACGGCCGTTAATCACATACGCACGTGGGACCGCTCAGTGCACCGTGCTGTTGTTCTGCAACGGATCCAGTCGATCGATCACACCCTGCATCGCGCTGTCGAAGGCGCCGTCGTTGATGTGCTCGCGCAGGCGGCCCAGGCGCACCATCACCGCCAGTTCTTCTGGCGAGGCGACGCAGAAACGCACGCCGCGTCGATTGACGAATAGCAGACGCTGCGAAATCGGGCTCACCCACGACAGCTTGCCGGCCTGCACCTTGCCGTCCTTGTCGACAAAATCCAGCCACGTGCCGATATCCATCGCTCGGAAACGTTCGGCATCGGCGCTGTCGATGCTCTGCGCGACCGCTTCGGCACCCAGCACCACGCTGACGCTTTCGGTAGCCGGTGGGGGAAGATTGACCTGCGGCAGTTCCGGCAGGGCTTTTTCCAGTTCCGGGCGCGCTTCGGCGATCGCCTGCAAGGTGTCGTGCAAGGCGGTGATCGCCACCACCACCGCATCCCCGTGCAGGCCTACGCTTGCGAACACGCGGTGCAACGCCGGCTGCCAGACCTGCAGCCATGGCTTGCCGACGATATGACGGCGCGCTTCGGCCAGTTCTTCCAGTACGCCGTCGGCCACCGCCAGGGCCTCGATGGTGCCGGGACCTTCCTCGCCGTCGCGCAGGATCGCCATGGTCAGGTGATGCAGCCACGGCTGGCGCAGAAAGTCGTCCACCGCCTTGGGCAGGCCCGCGCCTTCGGGCGCACGCTGCTCCAGTTCCGACAGCGCGCGGCTGCGCGCCAGTTCGAGCTTTTCCTGCCCGCGCTGGGTTTCGGTGGCACGACGCTCGGCAATTTCCACCCGGCGCCGGTGCTGCGACAGGAAGTCGCGGAATTCTTCTTCCAGGGTGAGGAAGATCGCCAGATTTTCGTTGAATTCGGCCACCAGGCGGTCGACGATTTCTTCGACCTTGCCCATCAGCACGCGCTCGGCAGCGCTGTCGCCGTTGTTGCCTTCGCAGGCCTCGGCCAGCGAGTTGAGCAGGCGCCGCGCGGGGTGGGTCTTCTGCACGAACATCTTGCGGTCCAGCAGTGCGACCTTGACGAACGGCACCACCAGGCGGCCGATCATTTCGCGCGAACGATTTTCCAGATCGCGCTCGTCCAGCATTACATCGAACAGCATGCCGACCAGGTCGATGGCATCTTCGTCCATCGGGTCGAGTTTTGCGGTGGCCGGGTCCACGCCCAGTCGCGTGGCGCTGGAAAGCACCTCGTTCTTCAACCGCTGCGCAAGCGATTCGGTGTCGTCGCCGATGGCCGCCTGCAGCGTCGCGCTGGGCGTGGCCTGCAGCAGCGACAGCACCGACATCATTTCGCGCTGGCTCAACGGGCGTTGCTGCCCTACCGCGACGGTGGCGGCAGACGCGGCGGTGTCGCGCACGCTGCGGGTCTGTTGCAGCAATTCGTGCAGCGCCTCGAGCAGCATGCCCTGGCTGCCGCCGGGATGGTCGGCCTCGCCGTCCATGCCGCCATCCCCGCCGCCATCGGCATGGCCGCGTTGCGTCGCGGCCTGCATGCGGCCGCGGCTATGTGCCCAGCGGTCAAGAAAACGGTTGGCCCAGGCCGGTGCGTACTGATCACCCTGGTTGTCGCCGCCCATCTCGGCGTGACCGCCCTGCGGCTCGGCCTGGACGCGCTCATCCGGCATCTCGCCACGCGACTGCATGCGCGGCGGTGCGCGCTTGGCCTGCGAAATTTCCGGCATCACCCCGGCCTTGGCCAGGGTTTCGTCCAGGCGTGCGTACAACTTGCCGATCGGCTCGGCCAGATCGCGCTCGCACAGCTTGATCAACACCAGTCGCACTTCCGGCGCCAGGTCGCAGGTGGCGAAGGCTTCGTGGATCGCCACGCCCAGATGTTCGGGGCCAATCGGGTTGGTGTCGGCCATCAACTCCAGCCCGCCGGCGATCCAGCCCAGGCGGCGGTCCACCCGTGCCAGCACCTGTTTGAAATCGCGCAACAGCACCGTGGCCAGATTGCGCACTGCCAGCCGCGATTCGAGCACGTGCTCGGGCACCAGACTCAGCGGGCCGGTGCCCATGTCGCCGGCCAGCACCACTTCGGCCGACAACGGCGTGCCGAGCACCAACGCCTGCCAGCCATCTTCCAGCTGTTGGCGGAACTGGCGGGCGACCTCTTCGCGCTTGCGGCGCAATTCGCGCATGCCATCGAGAAACAGCAACTGCGAGGCGCCAGCGGATTCGGCACGGTCGAACAGCACATCGTCGAAATGCGCAACTGCAGCAGCAAAAACCTGCGCGAGCGCCGGCACGAAAACGTCGTGCGCCTGCTCGAGCAAGCGTTGGTCACGGCCCGGATGTCCCGACGGACTGGGCTGAAAAGTCATGCGCAAAGGCTCCCCGCCTCTGCAGGCGTGAAAATTTTCGAACGAGAAAAAACAGACGCGGCCCCAAATTCCGCCTGTGCATGGTAGGCGGTTCGCGCATCCGTTAAGTGTGACATTTTACTCACTTTACTCGTGACCGCCCAGGGTTTGCGTGTCAAGCGGCCATCCTAGCTCGCAACATCGCGGTGGAGCTTGCCGATCATCATTCTGCGCCTGCGGGTGTTAAGCCTTCAGCTTCGGGGGCGCTTCCAGCCCGTCCACCACGTCCTGCATCGCGCTATAGAAGGCGTCGTCGTCGCGGTGCAGGCGCAGGCGGTCCAGCCACACCATCATCGCGAGCTCTTCCGGCGATGAAACGCACAGCCGCCCACCGCGCCGGTTGACGAACATCAGGCGCCCGGAAATCGGACTGATCCACGACAGTTTGCCAGGCTGCACGCGGCCCTCGCGGTCGATGAAGTCCAGGCTGGTGCCGATTGCCATGACGCGGAAGAAATCTGCAGTGATGCGGTCGAATTCCACCTGTGCGGTGGCATCCAGCATCGGCGTCAGCGGCTCTGCCACCGGGTCGGCTGGGCTGGGCGCGAGCGTCAGCGCGGTCAGGGTCGGCGCGAGTGCTTCCGGAGCGGGCGCAGGTTGGGTCGGCAGCAGCGCGCGCTGCAGTTCCTGCAGGGCCTGTTCGGCCTCGCGCTGCCCCAGCCCGGCCAGGGTGAAGGCCTGCAGCAGCTGGGGACGATGCGCTTCCAGTGCGGCATCGCCGTGCACGCGGCCAAGTTGCAGCAGCACCGCGTCGCCGAGCGCCAGCGCGGCGTCCAGGGCCGGGCCGGCGCCGTCGGAGCGCAACGCGGCCTGTTGCACGCACGGGTGCCACACACGGCTCAAAAAGTGTTCCACCACCGGCGGCAACGGCCCGCGCGCCAAGCGCTCGGCCAGCGCCTGCGCGGCGATGCTGCGCGCACGCTCGCGGCGTTCTTCGGCACGCTGCAATTCGTTGGCGCGCCGCTCGGCGATTTCGACCCGGCGCCGGTACTGCTCGTAATGCGCACCGAATTCGGCTTCCAGCGCCAGGAACACCGATGGATGCTCGTCGAAGTCGCGCACCACGGTGTCCACCGCTGCCGCAACCTGGGCGAGCAGGGCCTGTTCGGCAGCGGTTTCGCCGCCATTGCCGTCGCAGGCGTCCACCAGCAGGTTGAGCAGGCGCCGGGCCGGATGCCCATCGCGCACGAACAGGTGGCCATCGAGCATCGCCATCTTGGCCACCGGCACCAGCAACTGGCCGAGCATGTCGCGTTGCTGCCGCGACAGATGGCTCTGCAGCAGGATTGCCTCGAACAGCAGCGCAATCAGATCCAGTGCATCTTCGTCGCTGGGGTTGAGCTGGGTGGTGGCCGGATCCACGCCGAGCGAGGCGGCAGCGCGCATCAACTGCTGGCGCAAACCGCGCGCCAGGCCCAGATGGGTGCCGTCGATGACCTCGAAACTGGCGCCGGGCATGGTCTGCAGCAGCGACAGCGCCGACACCACCTCGCGCGGCGACAGCAGCCGCTGCTGCCCCGGCGTCAACGTGGCGGCATCCGGCTCGCGCTGGCGGCGTGCGTGCTGCAGCAACTGGTGCAGGCCCGCCGGCAGCACCTCGCGGTCGCTGCGCAGATGCACATCGATCACCTGTGCGCCGACCAGTGCGCCCTGCCCGCCCGACCAGTCTGCAAAGAAGCGTGCGATCCAGTCCGGCGCCTCGGCGCTCTCGTCGCTGGCGGCGGCGTCCTGGCGCGGAATACCGCGTTGACGCTGGCGTGCCTGCGGCAGCTCGCGCAGCCGCGCGACCTGGGCCAGCGCCTGTTCCAGCTCGCCGTAGCGCTGGCCGACGCGCGCCATCAGCTGCTGCTCGCAGACCTTGATCACCGCCAGATGCACCTTGGGGGCCAGGGTCACGCCCTGGAACGCCTCGTACAGCGCAACGCCCAGATGCTCCGGCCCGAACGGATTGCTGTCGCCATCGATGCGCAGCCCACCGGCGATGAAACCCAAATACCGATTGAGCCGCATCAGCTCCGGCCGCCACTGGTGCTGCAGCGCGCCGGCCAGGTTGCGTACCGCCAGGCGCACGTCCAGGTCCTGCTCCGGCAGCAGGGTCAGGCCGGCGGCGCCCCGAGCGAGGGTGCGCTCGGCCGACAGCGGACGTCCGGATTCCAACCCCTGCCACGCCTTGGCCAGATGGCCGCGAAAGCGTGCGGTGATCGGTTCGCGCTGCTGGCGCAGGGCCTGGATCGCTTCCATGAAATCGTTCTGCGCCGCGCCCGCGTCGGCCGCCAGCCGGAACAACGCCTCGGCCAGCGCGTCCTGCACATTCACAAACGCGTCGGCCAACGGCACCAGCACCACCTCGCGGACCTGATCGAGCAGGTCCGGATTGCGGCTGGGCAGCGGTTCGGTAGCAACAAACTGGGTCATTGGACAACGCACTGGATGGGCACGGGAGGTTGAATCGCAGAGGGGCCACTGGCCCCCGCCGACATGATGCGGCGGGCGTTGGGAAGAGGCCGTCTATAATTCAATGCCTCGTTGCCCCGACCCGGATTTATGCACGCACCGTATTCGCTCCAGGCGCTGGACGCGCGCCGTTCGGTTCCCTCCAAACAACTCGGCGCCCCCGGGCCGGATGAAGACAGCTTGCTGCGCATGCTCACCTCGGCGGTGCGCGTGCCCGATCACGGCAAGCTGGTGCCGTTCCGCTTTCTGCGCATCAGCGGCGAGGCGCGGGCTGCGCTGGGGGATTTTCTTGCCGAGCGCACCCTGGCCGCCGACCCGCTGGCATCGCCGGCAACCCTTGCCAAGGAACGCGGACGCTTCAGCGACGCGCCGGTGGTGATCGTGGTGATCGCCTCGCTGCGCCCGGAGCACAAGGTGCCCGTGCAGGAGCAATTGCTCACCGCCGGCTGCGTCTGTTTTGCATTGCTGCAGGCCGCCCAGGCGCACGGCTTCGGTGCGCAGTGGTTGAGCGCGTGGATGGCCTACGACCCGGCGGTGACGGGCTACCTGGGCCTGGAAGACAACGAACGCATCGCCGGCTTCATCCACATCGGCACGCCGCGCATGCAGGTGCCCGAACGCGAGCGCCCGGACCCGCGTGCGCTGCTGCGCGACTGGACCCCGTGACCACGCCGACCAACCCGCTCGACGCTGCGCCACTGGCAATCCAGCGCCCGACCCCGCTGTATCTGGTGGATGCCAGCCTGTACGTGTTCCGTGCCTGGCACTCCATCCCGGACGAATTTCAGGATGCGCAGGGCTGGCCGACCAATGCGGTGCACGGCTTTGCGCGGTTTCTGCTGGACCTGCTCGAACGCGAGGATCCGCAGTACATCACCATTGCCTTTGACGAAGCCCTGGACAGCTGCT
The DNA here is from genome assembly GCF_000961215.1 of Xanthomonas citri pv. citri. Lineage (NCBI taxonomy): Bacteria > Pseudomonadati > Pseudomonadota > Gammaproteobacteria > Lysobacterales > Lysobacteraceae > Xanthomonas > Xanthomonas citri. The sequence goes on along the minus strand of NZ_CP008998.1, from coordinate 1,073,796 downwards.
TCCGGCATGCGATCTACCCGGCCTACAAAGGCAACCGCACGCCTGCGCCGGATGCGCTGCGCCGCCAGTTCGCGCATTGCAAGGCGCTGTGCGCAGCGCTCGGGCTGAGCGTGCTGGCCCACCGCGATTACGAGGCCGACGACCTGATCGGTAGCGCGCTGCACAGCGTGCGGGCGCACGGCTTGCGCGGGGTGATCGTGTCGGCCGACAAGGACCTGTCGCAGTTATTGCTCGAGCATGACGAGCAGTGGGACTACGCGCGCAACCAGCGCTGGGGCATGGACGGGGTCAAGGCGCGCCATGGCGTGCATGCGCACCAGATCGCCGACTATCTGGCGTTATGCGGCGATGCCATCGACAACATTCCCGGCGTGACCGGCATCGGCGCCAAATCGGCAGCAGTGCTGCTGGCGCACTTCGGCAGCCTGGATGCGCTGCTGGAGCGCATCGACGAAATCCCCTTCCTGCGCCTGCGCGGCGCGGCGCAAATGGCGGTGCGGCTGCGCGAACAGCGCGAACACGCATTGCTGTGGCGGCAGCTCACCACCATCGCGCTCGACGCGCCGCTGGCGCTCACCCAGACCGGCTTCACGCGTGCGCACGCCGATGCGGACATGCTGACCGGGTTGTGCGAGAGCCTGCGCTTCGGCCCGCTCACCCGGCGCCGTCTGCTGGCCGCCAGCACCGGCGTCCCCGCACCGTTTCCTCCCGCTTCCCTGGCACAAGGTCCCCGCCCATGAACCGACACGACACCCCGCCCACCGTGGTCTACGAAGGCAAGTACCAGCGCATGGTCGTGCGTGGCACCTGGGAATACTCCGAACGTGTGCATGCCGGCGGCCTGGCGGCGATCATCGTGGCGGTGACGCCGGACGATGCGATGTTGTTCGTCGAGCAGTTCCGCGTGCCGCTGCAGGCACGTACCATCGAAATGCCGGCCGGGCTGGTGGGCGACGTGCATGCCGATGAATCGATCGAACTGTCGGCCATTCGCGAACTGGAAGAAGAAACCGGCTGGACCGCCGAGCATGCCGAAGTGCTGATGATCGGCCCCACCTCGGCCGGTGCCAGCAGCGAGAAGATCGCCTTCGTGCGTGCCACCGGTCTGCGCAAGGTCGGCGATGGCGGCGGCGATGCCAGCGAAGACATCACCGTGCATGCAATCCCGCGCGCGCAGGTCGGCGCCTGGCTGGTGCAGAAGATGGCCGAGGGCTATCAGATGGACCCCAAGCTGTGGGCCGGCCTGTATCTGGTCGATCATGCATTGGACGGCACCCCGCGTGGCTGACGCAGCCACCGAACCATTGCTCAGTACCGACGATCCGGCGCCGTTCGCCGTGCACAACGCGCAGGCCGCATCGCCGTGGCTGTTGATCGCCGACCACGCCGGCCAGCGCGTGCCGGCCCGACTGGCCGACCTGGGCCTGCCGCAATACGAACTGGACCGTCATATCGGCTGGGATATCGGCATTGCGCAGGTCACGCGGCTGCTGGCCGAGGCGCTGGATGCGTTCGCCATCGCGCAGACGTATTCGCGCCTGGTGATCGACTGCAACCGTCCGCACGACGCACCCAGCCTGATGCCTGCGGTCAGCGACGGCACCTTGGTTCCGGGCAACCAGCAGCTGACCGACAGCGACCGGCAGCAGCGCATCGATGCGATCTTCGCGCCGTATCACGCACGTATCGCGGCCGAACTGGAGGCGCGTGCACAGCGCAATCAGCCGACAGTATTGGTGTCGATGCACAGCTTCACCCCGGTCATGGCCGGAAACGCGCGGCCCTGGCATGCCGGCGTGCTCTACCACCGCGATACGCGGCTGGCGCATCGCCTGTTGCAGGCGCTGCGTGAAGAACCCGACCTGGTGGTGGGCGACAACCAGCCGTATGCAGTCAGCGACGCCACCGATTACGCCATCCCGGTGTATGGCGAAGGCCGCGGCCTGCTGCATGTCGAACTGGAAATCCGCCAGGACCTGATTGCCGACGCGGCCGGGCAACAGGCCTGGGCAGCGCGCCTGGCGCGCATTCTGCCGCCGCTGGCGGATGCCTTGCTGGTGCGTTGAGCAGCAGCAGCGTTTGGCGGCTGCATCGCAGCCGCGTTGAACATCTGCAATCAGTAGGAGCGCGCTTGCGCGCGATGGAGCGTTACCGGTAACGCCGCGTCGCGCGCAAGCGCGCTCCGACACGTCATGCGTATGTCATCGCACCTCAGCGCGTCCGGCAGAGTGATCATGCCGATCGACCAAAGCGAACTCTGATCGATGCGCATGCACTCGCTTACGCAAACCCGTCGGTGGCACGCACCAAGGCATCGACGTTTTCCGGTTCGAACGCTGAGTGCCCCGATGCCGGGCTGATCTGCAACTGCGCCTTCGGCCACGCCTTGTGCAGGTCCCACGCGCTTTGCAGCGGGCACACCACATCGTAGCGGCCGTGCACGATCACGCCGGGAATGTCGGCAATGCGATGCGCGTCGCGCAGCAACTGGTCTTCGACCTCGAAGAAACCGCCGTTGACGAAGTAATGGTTTTCGATGCGTGCGAACGCCAGGGCAAAGTGCGCGTCTTCATGTCCGGTGACGAAGTCCTCGTCGACATGCAGGAAGCTGGTGGCGCCTTCCCACACGCTCCAGGCTTTGGCCGCAGCCAGACGCGTGGCCTCGTCATCGCTGGTGAGACGGCGATGGAATGCAGACATCAAGTCGGCGCGTTCCACCGGCGGAATCGCGTTGAGGTAATGCTCCCACGCATCCGGGAACAGGCGGCTGGCACCTTCCTGGTAGAACCATTCGAGTTCGAAGCGACGCAGCAGGAAAATACCGCGCAGCACCAGCTCGGTGACCTGCTGCGGATGGGTCTGCGCGTAGGCCAGCGCCAGCGTGGATCCCCAGCTGCCCCCGAACACCTGCCAGCGATCGACCCCCAGATGCGTGCGCAGCCGTTCGATATCGGCCACCAGATCCCAGGTGGTGTTGTCCACCAGATCGGCATGCGGCGTAGAGCGGCCGGAACCGCGCTGATCGAACAGCACGATGCGGTACTTGGCCGGGTCGTGGAAGCGCCGCATCTTGTCGTTGCATCCGCCGCCGGGGCCGCCATGCAACATCACCACCGGCTTGCCGTGCGGATTGCCGCACTGCTCGAAGTACAGCGTATGGCGATCGTCGACCTTCAGGCTGCCCTGCTGGTAGGGCGTGATCTCGGGATAGAGCGTGCGCATGCGTCGGTCCTGCGGGAAACCGCTAGTGTATCGGCAGCTGCGCACGCACACGGGCAACGCCATGCGATTCGAAGAGAAGAGTTCGCCGTGATGGGCCAAGCCCTGAAGAGCGCACCCAACCTTCTGCGCTTACCGGCGGGCGAGCGCACTCGATGCGCGCAACCGCTCTATCGAACGCACGTACTCCGCTTCGGAACGCGCGGCCCTCGTCTCCCGACAATAGCGCGCGGGCAGTTGCTCAGCCGCCCTGGCCCGCAGCTGGCAACCAGCGCCCCAAGGTCACCCGATCGCGCTGCTCCAGATCCTGATGCGTGGCCACCGCAGCGAAACCGCGCGCAACCAGCAGTTCGGCCACCGCTGCCCCCTGGTCCCAGCCATGTTCGAGCAGCAACCAGCCGCCCGGCAGCAGATGCGCAGGCGCATCGGCCACGATCAGGCGGATATCGTCCAGCCCGTCGCTGCCGGAGGCCAGCGCACTGGCCGGTTCGTAGCGAAGATCGCCCTGCTGCAGGTGCGAGTCGTGCGCGGCGATATACGGCGGGTTGCTGGCGATCAGGTCAAAGGTCTCGCCAGCCAAGGGCGCGAACCAGCCGCCCAGGCGGCACTCGACATTGCGCAAGCTGTGGCTGTCGGCGTTGCGTTGGGCCATGGCCAACGCCGCAGCGCTCGCATCGGTGGCGATCACCTGCGCCTGCGGACGTTCGCTGGCGATGGCCAGCGCAATCGCGCCACTGCCGGTCCCCAGATCGGCGACACGACGGCCTGGCAGGGTGTCCAGGCGCTCCAGCGCAAGCTCGACCAGCGCTTCGGTATCGGCGCGCGGGATCAGCGTGGCCGGCGAGACCGCCAGGTCCAGCGTCCAGAATCCGCGTGAGCCGGTCAAATAGGCCACCGGCTCGCCGGCCTCACGGCGCTGCACCAAGGCATCGAAGGCCTGCGCGATCGATAGAGGCACCGCATCGCGCCCGTGCATGAACAACCAGCCGCGATCGCGGCCCAGCGCGTGCAGCAGCAGTGCCTCGGCATCGCAGCGTTCGATCCGCCCGTCGGCGCGGCGAAGCAGCTGATCGGCGGGAATGGCGGCGAGATCGTCGGACATACGGGCTGTTCACCTACACGCAACATCGGCTGACCATTATCGACGATGGCGTGCACCGCGATTGCGCCAGATGCCATCTGACGAGTCGATAGCCAGAGACTATCTATGTAATTCCATCAATCGATTTGAGGAATCTATCGATCCTGCCTACCATGGCGCCTGTTCCATCCCCCGCCCCCTTTTACCGCACGAGGAAACTCAATGTCTCTCATCAACACCCAGGTCCAGCCGTTCAAGGCGAATGCGTACCACAATGGCAACTTCATCGAAGTCACCGAGGCCAGCCTGAAGGGCAAGTGGTCGGTGCTGATCTTCATGCCGGCCGCATTCACCTTCAACTGCCCGACCGAAGTGGAAGACGCCGCCGACAACTATGCCGCCTTCCAGAAGGCTGGCGCCGAGGTCTATATCGTCACCACCGACACGCATTTCTCGCACAAGGTGTGGCACGAAACCTCGCCGGCCGTGGGCAAGGCGCAGTTCCCGTTGATCGGCGACCCGACCCACAAGCTGACCCGCGCGTTCGGCGTGCATATTGAAGAAGAAGGCCTGGCCCTGCGTGGCACCTTCATCATCAATCCGGAAGGCGTGATCAAGACGCTGGAAATCCACGACAACTCCATCGCCCGCGACGTCACCGAGACGCTGCGCAAGCTGACCGCTGCACAGTTCGTGGCCAACAATCCTGGCCAGGTCTGCCCGGCCAAGTGGAAGGAAGGCGCCAAGACCCTGGCTCCGTCGCTGGACCTGGTCGGCAAGATCTAAGCCGGCTGTCATCTCCGGCCCAGTCGGGCCGGGGGTGAACCGGAGCCGGTGCCGGGCTGCCCGCCAGCCGCCGCCAGCACGCACCCCGACCTCGCGCCGGCTGCGGTTCACTCCCTTCCTCCCCGGCGACCTGCCTCAGCGCAGCGACGCCATGCCCTCCCCTTGCCCATTCCCAGGAGTTCTCCATGTTGGATGCCAATCTCAAGACCCAGCTGACCGCCTACCTGGAACGGGTGACGCGGCCGATTCAAATCAACGCCTCCATCGACGACAGTGCCGGCTCGCGCGAAATGCTCGACCTGCTGGAAGAGTTGGTGCTGTTGTCGGACAAGATCAGCCTGGACATCCACCGCGACGACAACCAGCGCAAGCCCTCGTTCGCGCTGACCACGCCCGGCCAGGACATCTCGCTGCGCTTTGCCGGGCTGCCGATGGGCCATGAGTTCACCTCACTGGTGCTGGCGCTGCTGCAGGTGGGCGGCCACCCGTCCAAGGCCGCCGCCGAGCTGATCGAGCAGGTGCAGCACCTGGATGGCGATTACCAGTTCGAAACCTATTTCTCGCTGTCGTGCCAGAACTGCCCGGACGTGGTGCAGGCGCTGAACCTGGCGGCCGTGCTCAACCCGCGCATCAAGCACGTGGCCATCGATGGCGCCTGGTTCCAGGAAGAAGTAGAGGCCCGCCAGATCATGTCGGTGCCCACCGTGTACTTGAACGGCGAGCTGTTCGACCAGGGCCGCATGACGCTGGAGCAGATCGTCGCCAAGCTGGATACCAATGCCGCCAAGCGCGACGCTGCGAAAATCGCTGCAAAAGAAGCGTTCGACGTGCTGGTGGTGGGCGGTGGCCCGGCCGGTTCGGCAGCAGCGGTGTATGCCGCACGCAAGGGCATCCGCACCGGCGTGGCCGCCGAGCGTTTTGGTGGGCAGGTGCTGGACACCATGTCGATCGAGAACTTCATTTCCGTGCCGGAAACCGAAGGCCCGAAGATGGCCGCCGCGCTCGAGCAACACGTGCGCCAGTACGACGTGGACATCATGAATCTGCAGCGTGCCGAGCAGCTGATCCCGGCCGGTGCCGATGGCCTGATCGAAATCAAGCTGGCCAATGGCGCCTCGCTCAAGAGCAAGACCGTGATCCTGTCCACCGGTGCGCGCTGGAGGCAGATGAACGTGCCTGGCGAAGATCAGTACAAGAACAAGGGCGTGGCGTATTGCCCGCACTGCGATGGCCCGCTGTTCAAGGGCAAGCGCGTGGCGGTGATCGGCGGCGGCAACTCGGGCGTGGAAGCGGCGATCGATCTGGCCGGCATCGTGGCGCATGTCACGCTGGTGGAATTCGACGACAAGCTGCGCGCCGACGAAGTGCTCCAACGCAAGCTGCGCAGCCTGCACAACGTACGCATCATCACCAGCGCGCAGACCACTGAAGTACTCGGCGACGGACAGAAGGTCACCGGTCTGGTCTACAAGGACCGCACCGGCGGCGATATCCAGCACATCGAGCTGGAAGGCGTGTTCGTGCAGATCGGCCTGCTCCCCAACACCGAGTTCCTGCGCGGCACGGTGGCGCTGTCGCCGCGCGGCGAAGTCATCGTCGACGACCGTGGCCAGACCGATGTACCCGGCGTGTTCGCCGCTGGCGACGCCACCACGGTGCCGTACAAGCAGATCGTGATCGCAATGGGCGAAGGTTCCAAGGCGGCGCTGAGTGCATTCGACCACCTGATCCGCACCAGCGCACCGGCCACTGCCGACAGTGTGGCCCAGGCCGCATAAGCAAGCGCCCGCTTAGCGCCCGGCCAACCCGGGCGCTAAGCTTGCAACACGCGCCAGTGGTTCCCCGTCACCGCAATGAAGGCTGCTGTATATGAATCTGCGTGACCTGAAATATCTGGTAGCCCTGGCCGACCACAAGCATTTCGGCCGCGCGGCGTCCGCCTGCTTTGTCAGCCAGCCAACGCTGTCCACCCAGATCAAGAAACTCGAAGACGAGCTCGGCGTGTCGCTGGTGGAACGTGCGCCGCGCAAGGTCATGCTGACCCCGGCCGGCCGCGAAGCCGCCGTGCGTGCACGCAGCATCGTGGCCGAGGTGGAACAGATGAAGGAAGCCGCACGCCGCAGCCAGGACCCGGAAGCGGGCACGGTGCGTCTGGGCATCTTTCCCACCCTGGCCCCGTATTTGTTGCCGCATGTGGTACCGCGCATCCGCGAGCGTTTTCCGCGTCTGGAACTGCTGCTGATCGAAGAGAAGAGCGATCAGCTGATGCACCAGCTGCGCGAAGGTCGCCTGGATGCCGCCTTGCTTGCATTGCCATTGCAGGACGATCAGCTGCATGCCGAATTCCTGTTCGAAGAGCCCTTCGTGCTGGCAGTGCCGGAAAGCCACCCGCTGTCGCGCCACGACAGCATGACCCTGGACGACTTGTCCGAGCAGCGCCTGCTGCTGCTGGAAGATGGCCACTGCCTGCGCGACCAGGCGCTGGATGTCTGCCATCTGGCCGGCGCGCTGGAAAAATCCGAATTTCAGGCCACAAGTCTGGAAACCCTGCGTCAGATGGTCGCGGCCAATGTCGGGGTGACCTTGCTGCCGCTGCTGGCGGTCAAGCCTCCTGTTGCGCGCTCGGAAAACATCCGCCTGATCCGCTTCCGTGAAGACAAGCAGCCTAGCCGCCGCATTGCGATGGCGTGGCGGCGCAGTTCGGCAATGACCGCGTTTTTGGAGCAGCTGTCGCAGCTGTTCAAGGAATTGCCCGAGAGCCTGTTCACGCTGGATCAGCCTGCGCCAGGACCGAAGGCGGTGGCGGCTTAGGGAATCGGGAATCGGGAATCGGGAATCGGAAATCGGAAATCGGAAATCGGAAATCGGAAATCGGAAATCGGAAATCGGAAAAGCGTATCGCGGTTGCGGTCGCTTCGAGTGCCGGTTGGAGGTTTGGAATTGGGCGGCGCGCGAGCGTCGCTTTTTGTTTGTTTGTGCGCAGCGCTCTTGCCCGCAGGTTTGCTGCGCATCAATCCGCCGCTGTCTGTTGGACGCGGCTGGCGGCAGCACGCTGCCCACGCGACCATGCGATTTGCGAGCAGCGTTTTGGTTCGCTTGCTTGAGACTGATAGTGCGGTGTTTGCGGCATGCGGTGGAAGCGGGCTCGTTTGCAGCGGCCGTGATGCCCTCACCCTCCGATTGCCTCAACCGCAGCGCTTGCTCGCTGCACCAGGCCTGCAGCGCCTGCGTGGCAGCCCTTGCCAGTGCCTTGGTTCCGCAACATCCATGCATTGCGATCAGCCGCCGGCACCCTCATCTTGTCAGAGACGCTTGCCATGTCGGCAAGCCGTATTCGTCAGGAGACTGCCATGACTTCGCAACACCACAGCGGCTTGCCGCCATCCATTCTGGTATCCAGCCGCGACCTTGCCCGGCTTGAGGCATTGCTCGATTCGCCAAGCTTCAACAAGCATCCCGCCGCCACTGCGCTGAGCGACGAACTGGGCCGCGCCCGTGTGCTGCCGCCCGACCAGATTCCCGGCGATGTCGTCACCATGCACTCACGCATCGAATGCGAAGACCAGTTGCATGGCGAACGGCATACGCTCACCCTCGTGTATCCGCATGAAGCCGATGTGCAGCACGGACGCATCTCGGTGCTTGCGCCGGTCGGCAGCGCGCTGCTCGGCCTGTCGGTTGGCCAGCGCATCGATTGGCGCACGCCCGACGGACGCGACCTGCGCCTGCGCGTGACTGCCGTGCACGAGCAACCCGCAGCGGCGGGCGACTTCCGGCGCGCAGCGCGCTAACGTAGCGCGCTGCGTCCTATCCCCGACCCGTTCCACGATTCGAGAGAACCCGCATGACTGCATCCCCCTCAAAGCTTGCCCAACTGCGTGAGCTGTCCGTCGTTGTCGCCGACACCGGCGATTACGACGCCATCAAGCGCCTGAAGCCGGTCGATTGCACCACCAACCCCACCCTGGTCAAGAAGGCGTTGGACCTGCCGGTCTATGCCGACCTGATCGAACGCGAGCTGGCCTGGGGCCGCGAGCACGGCGGCGACGATCGCACCGCCACCGTCAACGAAGTCGCCGACCGCCTGACCATCGGCGTGGGCGTCAAGCTGGCCGAACTGGTGCCGGGGCGCGTATCCACCGAAGTCGACGCCGATCTGGCGCACGACACCCAGGCCACCATCGCCAAGGCGCGCAAGTTCATTGCGATGTACGCCGAGCGCGGCGTGTCCAAGGACAAGATCCTGATCAAGATCGCCGCGACCTGGGAAGGCATCGAAGCCGCCCGGCAGCTGCAGAAAGAAGGCATCGACTGCAACCTGACGCTGATCTTCAACCGCTCGCAAGCGCTGGCCTGTGCCGAAGCCGGCGTGTTCCTGATTTCGCCGTTCGTGGGCCGGATCCTGGACTACTACGTGGCGCAGGGGCAGACCCCGGCCAGCATCGATGAAGATCCGGGCGTGGTGTTCGTGCGCACCGTCTACAACGAGTTCAAGCAGCGCGGCTCGTCCACGGTGGTCATGGGCGCCTCGTTCCGCTCCACCGCGCAGATCGAAGCGTTGGCCGGTTGCGACCGCCTGACCATTTCGCCGGACCTGCTGGAAAAGCTCGACGCCGAGCACGGCGAGCTGCCGCGCAAGCTCTCCCCGGCTCAGGCCGACAATGCCCAGTTCACCCCGATCGACAGCGATAGCTTCGCTTCGGGCCTGGCCGCCGACCCGATGGCCACCGAGAAGCTGGCCGGCGGCATCGACACGTTCGCAAAGGACTTGCACGCACTGCGCAAGACCATTGCCGACAAACTTGCTGGCTGATCACGCAGCGAGCCTGTTCTGCACATAACGCCTGCAGCTGCTCGGCTGCGGGCGTTGTTGTTTTTGGAGCTTGGTTTAGATGGGGATGTGCGGCCAAGCGGGTCTGCGTCGCGATAACGGGTACGGATGCGGGCAGCTCGTGAATGGGGGATTGTCGCTTCCGCAGCCGGCTGTGCCGGGATCAACCGCAGCCGCATATCAGCGCGTCTGTACGACAGACAGAAGACCGCGGCCCAGCAAAGCCACACCTGCGCCGTGTGCCGCTTGGACCAAACGCCCTGCTCTCCACATATCGCTTACACCCGCGGCGTGCGCACTGCCTAGAATCCGGATTCCCTCAACTGGCGTAACGGACAATGGCAAACATTGCAGTGGTGATGGTCGACGGCGTGGCCGATTGGGAAATCGGCGTGGTGCTGCCGGCAGCACGCGAATGGTTCGGCGACCAGGTCGCCATTGCCAGTATCGACGGGCAACCGCTGCAGTCCATCGGTGGCCTGCGCATCACGCCGGAATTCGCCCTCTCCGATCTGGCGCCACTCGAAGCTGATCTATGGATCCTGCCCGGCAGCGAACGCTGGCAGGCCGGCGAAATTCCCGGGCTGAGCGGTTTGCTTGTCGAGCGCGTGCAGCAGCAGCGCCCGGTCGCGGCGATTTGCGGCGCCACCCTCGCCTTCGCCTATGCCGGCCTGCTCGATGAGCGCGCGCACACCAGCAACGCGCTGGCCTTCTTGCAGGAGCACGTGGTGCCGTACGCAGGCGCTGCGCACTATCGCCACGAAAAGGTCGTCAGCGCCGACGGCGTCATCACCGCACCCGGCACCAGCCCGGTGGGGTTCGCATTGGCGTGCATGCGGCAATTGCATCCGGAGCGCACCGACACGCTTGCCCAGTTGCGCGGCATGTTTGCCGGAGAATTCGTTTGATCCAACCGATTCAAGCCGGTACAGCTGATGCCCTGTCCTGGCTCACCGTGCTGATTGCTCGTATCGAGTCTCCATACCGTTCGCGGCGAATCATCAGGAGTAATTGCCCGCGCTGAGCAGCCTCCGATGATTTGCTGCCCGGTCTTCTGCGGCGCTCGCCGCAACAACTCACACCACTGATTCGCTGTACAGCGTCTCCGAGCCGATTCACCTTACAAAAACGTATCGCCCCATCACCAGCGTGTGTTGCGACCTCCGCTCAAAAAAGATGGCCGCGCCGTCTCCGACGCAGCCATTCAAGTTGCCTAGCACGCACTCCCATGCGGTGCCTGATCGTGATAACGCTGCCGGTCACTGTCGGCCATCGGCACGCTGCCACGATCTTGTGGATGACAGCGTTTCAATCCGGCCCGCCTTTCCGTCAGGCATCCAGCCCGATCGGGCAGCTCACTCCCGTGCCGCCAAGCCCGCAATACCCGTTGGGGTGCTTGGCGAGATATTGCTGGTGATCGTCTTCGGCGTAGTAGAACGTGGGCGCCGGGAAACGGATCTCCGTGGTGATTTCGCCATAACCGGCTGCGGTCAGTTGTTGCTGATACGCATCGCGGCTGGCAAGCGCGGCGTCGTACTGCGCCTGCGTGGTGCAGTAAATCGCCGAACGGTATTGCGTCCCCATATCGTTACCTTGCTGCATGCCCTGGGTGGGGTCGTGGCTTTCCCAGAACGTACGCAGCAATTGTGCGAACGACACCGCATGGTCGTCGAACACCACCAGCACCGCTTCGGTGTGGCCGGTCTGCCCGGAACACACTTCCGAATAGGTCGCGTTCGGCGTCTGCCCGCCGGCGTAACCCACTGCTGTGGTGTAGACCCCTGGCACGTTCCAGAACTTGCGTTCCGCGCCCCAGAAACAGCCGAGCCCGAATTGCACCTGGGCCAGACCAGTGAATTCCCCGCGCAACGGATGGCCGTTGACCAGGTGCGTGTTATGCAGCGGCAGCGCTTGCTCGCGCCCGGGTAGTGCTTCGCCCGGGCGTGGCAGACGTTGTTTGAAGGCGCCGATTCCCAGCATGGTGCAGCTCCGCAATCGTCAGGATTGCCTGCTGGATGGCGCCGGCCAGAGCCACTTTCAAGCCTGCCCGGCCAGCGCCTGTCGTCCGCGCCGCATTACTTGGCCTTGGCAACCGCCGCGCGCGTGTCCACTTCCGGCATCGCCGAGCTGTGGTGGTTGATGATCAGCCACTTGCCGTCGCGCTTTTCGTACACGAAGGTGTAGCGGGCCTGCACGTTGCTCTTGTTGCCGGCCTTGTCGGTCAGCGTGAAGGTGTACACGCCGGCATCCACGGCGCTGTCGTCATCGAGCACGCGCACGGTGCGGTAATTGACCACGCCCTGCGGCTTCTTGGTCAGGAACATCTCGAAGTAGTTTTCGATCTGTTCGCGCGAGGCGCGCACTTCGTTGGAGACCGTCGGCAGCAACACGCCGTCCGGTGCGTACAGGTCGGCCACCTTGTGCGGGTTGCCGGTGGCCAGCGCCGCGTTCCAGGTGTCGAACAGCGCAGCGACTTCGCGCTCTTCGCCGCCGGCCGGCAGCTTGGCCTTGTCGGTGTAATGCATCACGCCGCCAGCCAGCGCCGGGGTGGCAGCCAGAGCCAGAACCAGAGAGAAGAGTGTGCGACGCATGGGGAATCTCCGTGTGATTGATGGGGGTGCCGCATCGGGCAGGCTCAGTATCGAAATCAAGCAGCCCCAACAATTCTGCCGAGTGGCATATACTCAAATATGCTGATCGGCCTAGAGCGAAACTATGGAAACCCCCACCAATGCTGGCGATTGGCGTCTGACCTTGCGCCGCGAGGCCTCCGATAGCGCGCGTTGGCAGGCGCTTTGGGAAGCTGCCGTTGCACTGCGCCAGGTGCAGAGTCCCGAGCAGGCCTGCGATGCGGTCCTCGGGCGGGTGCTGCTGCTACTGGGCCTGGAACACGGCGCAGTGCTGGCGCAGCGCGGCCCGCGCGCGCAAGTGTTGGCCAGCCGCGGCCGTGCATTGCCGCCCGGGGCCAGCGCCGCCGGCGACGGCCATGAGGCGGCCTGGTTGATGCCACCGCGCCCGTCCGATATCCGCGAAGCCAGGGTGCCGATCCACGCGCTGGGCACCACGCACGGCATGCTTTGCGTGGCCTGGAGCGAAGGCCGCCCGGCCCCCGGCAATGACGACGTGCAGGCGCTGCAGGCGTTCGCGCTGCTGCTGCCGGCGATGGTGGCGGAACCGGCCAAACCGGTTGCCACACGGCGGCGCAAACCGCTGCAGGACGACCGTCTGGGCGCGCTGAGCAAGCGCGAAAAACAGGTGTTGTCGTTGCTCCCGCGCGGACTCACTAACGCGACCCTCGCAGCTGAACTGGGGATTTCTCCCGGCACGGTCAAAGTGCACGTGGAGCGAATCCTGCAGAAACTTGAGGTAAAAGATCGCACCCAGGCCGCGGTGTACGCGGTCCAATCCGGACTTGCGCTATGAATGCATTGGCGGTGCGTTGGAACGATTGGCCGATTACCCGCAAAAGCCTGGCGGTCGTCACCCTGCCATTGCTGTTGCTGGCCGTTGCATTGATGGCGATCTACAGCGTGGAACGGCAGAACATCGCCGCCGAAAACGACGTGCGGCAGACCCTGGAAGTGCTCAGCGATCTGTACGAAGCGCACGCACTGTTAGCCGAAACCGCGGCCGGCGTGCGCGGCTATCGGTTGGTGCGGCGCGATGAATTTCTGACCCCGTATCGCGATGCCGAGCCGCGGCTGCAGCGCGTGGCCGACCGTCTTTCGCAACGTATTACCGACCCCAGCCAAGCGCAGCGCTTTGCGCGCATCAAGCCACTTTTTGCGGAAAAAATGCAGGGTTGGCGCCGATTGCTGGCACCGGATCTGAGCCGCGAAGAAGAGATTCGGCAACTGTGGGATGGCAAGTACAAACTCGACATCCTGCGTGCGGAGCTGCGCGAATTGCGCAATTACGAAACCGCGCAGTTGCAGGTGCGTACCGCCAAGGCGCAGGGGCTGCGCCAGCGCAACCTCATCATCACCTTGAGCGCGGCGATGCTGGGCGGGCTGGGCGCGGTATTTGCCGTGGCATGGTTCGCCTCGGCATTGTCCGGGCGCCTGCGCACCCTGGCCGCCAACGCCGACCGGCTGGGCGAAGGCCTGCCGCTGGCACCGCAACCGCGTGCCGGCGACGAACTGGGCCAGGTCGGGCAGCGCCTGGCGCAAGCCAGCGAACTGTTGGCCGCACGCGCAGCCGAAGCGCAGCTGGCGCGGCGCGAGGCCGAAACCGCCAACCGCGCAAAAACCGAATTTCTCTCGCGCAGCAGCCATGAACTGCGGACTCCGCTCAATGCGATCCTGGGCTATGCGCAGGTGCTGGAAATGGATCTGCCCGAGCCGGGTCATCGACGGCATCTGCGGCACATTCTGGGTGCCGGCAGGCACTTGCTCGGGTTGATCACCGAGCTGCTGGACATCGCGCGTATCGAAGCCGATCAACTTGATCTGAGCCCGGAGCCGATCTCGGTACGCGCGGCCGTGCACGAAGCCTTGGGACTGATCGCACCGGATGCCGACAAGCATGGCATTGCGCTGCAACCGGCATCCATCGACGGACCGTGGACGGTGCGCGCCGATGCGCAGCGGCTGCGCCAGGTGCTGCTCAATCTGCTGTCGAACGCGGTCAAGTTCAATCGTACTGGCGGGCAGGTCCAGGTGAGCGCGCAGGCCGATGGCGAGCAGGTGCGTATCACCGTGGCCGACCAGGGCGCGGGGCTGACCCCGGCCCAGATCGAACGCCTGTTTACCCCGTTCGAGCGGTTGGGCGCCGAGCGCTCTGCGGTGGAAGGCACCGGGTTGGGGTTGGCGCTGAGCAAGCGTTTGATCGAGGCGATGGGTGGACAGATCGGCGTGGACAGCAGCAGCGATGGCGCGCGGTTCTGGATTTCGCTGCCGCAGGGAGAGCATCAGCACAGCGAACCAACGCGGCCGCTGGTGCCGCCGAGCAATGCCGGCAGCGGCGTGTGCCGGCTGCTGAGCATCGAAGACAACCCATCCAATCAGGCGCTGATCCGCACGCTCACCGAACGTCGCCCGCAATGGCAGCTGCTCGAAGCTGCCAGCCTGGCGCAAGCGCGTGAGCTGTTGCAGCACGGCGCGCCGGATCTGATTCTGCTGGACCTGCACCTGAGCGATGGCAACGGCGAAGAGCTGTTGCGCGAACTGCAGGCGCAGCCGGCGATGGCAGCCATCCCGGTGGTGGTAATCAGTGCCGATGCCACGAGCGCCACGCTGGCGCGCGTGGGCAACCAAGGCGTGCGCGCCTATCTGACCAAGCCACTCGATGTGGCGGAATTCTTCACCGTGATCGACGGGTTGCTGGCATGACACACGATGAAATCCTCGGCTCCCGCATCCTCATCGTCGACGACGAGCCGGCCAACGTGCGGCTGCTCGAAGACCTGCTGCAACGCGAAGGCTTCCAGCAAGTGATCGCCACCACTGATCCGTTGCGGGTCATGGGCCTGGTCTCGGCATTCGCGCCGGACCTGATCCTGCTGGATCTGAAGATGCCCGAGTTGGACGGCTACGCGCTGCTGGAACAGCTGGCGCGGCTGTCAGACCCGGGCCAGTTCCTGCCGGTGATCGTGCTGACCGCCGACCCCAGCCGCAGCGCGCGCCACCGCGCCCTGGGCCTGGGCGCCAAGGACTTTCTGACCAAGCCGCTGGATACTTTCGAAGTCGCACTGCGGGTCTGGAACGTGGCCGAAACCACGGTGTTGTTCAAGCGCCTGCGCGCATTGGCCGCGCCGGATGCAGCGCCGCCGGGGTGGCGTCAGCAGGAATGACGCGCATACATCGTAGGAGCGCACCTGGGCGCGACCGGGGCTTTGCCGATAACACCAGCGCAGGAGCGCACCTGGGCGCGACGTGGCGTTTATCGGCAGAGCCTCGTCGCGCCCGGGTGCGCTCCTACGACTGGCGCTGCGCTACAGCGCGCGGGTGACCTGCCCGCACAAGCCGATCTCTGCCAGCACCGCCTGGGCCTGGCTGAGATGCACGTCGGCCACGCAGACCTGCAGCACGCCGAAGGCGGGCAGCTCGCCGGCACCGCCCAGCAGCGATTCACCGAAGACGAACGCGGTGATGCCGGCATCTTCCAGAGCGTGCTTGGCCAGATGCGCATCGATGAGGTGACTGGCGCGGTAGGCGATCTGCATCTCAGCCGCGCGCTGCGCGTTCGCTCTGCGCGCCGTTGCGCCAGTCGCGTAGCGCCGGCAACGCGTCCAGCGCCGCCAGATAATCGCCGGCCGCTTCGAACAGCGGCACACCGTAGCTGAAAAAGCGCAGCGCCACCGGCGCGAACATCGCATCGACGATGCCGAAGTCGCCACACAGGAATTGCCCGGCGTGACCGTGTTCGGCACGCAGGCTGGCCCACAGCGCCTGGACGCGGGCGATGTCGCGCTCGGCGGCCGCGTCCCATTGCGCCGGGCCTGGCGTGCGGGCCAGATTCATCGGCAGTTGGCTGCGCAGGGCTGCAAAACCGGAATGCATTTCCGCCGCGGCAGCGCGTGCCTGCGCGCGTACGGCCAGGTCGGCCGGCCAGCCGCGGCCGTCCAGCCAACGCTCGTTGATGTACTCGCAGATCGCCAGCGAATCCCACACATGCAGGGCGTCGTCCCAGAGCACCGGCACCTGGCGAGTCGGCGAATACCCGGCTATGCGCGCCTGGAATTCGGGCGTCGCAAGCGGCAGCGCGACTTCCTCGAACGGCACCTTGAAGTGTCGCAACAGCAGCCACGGCCGCAACGACCAGGAAGACAAGGTCTTGTCGCCGATCACCAGACGGGGCAGTGGCATCGCAGGAGCGCTCCAACGGGGTCGGCGCAGCGTACGCGTCGCGGCCGATGCCCGCCAGCCATGGCCGGCCGCAAGCACGCCTTGTCCTGCAGCGCGCGCGCAAGGCAGCGCGTGCGGGCCAACAACGTGAAGAGGCCAAGCGTGAGGTGAGAGGGACCTTGTACCGTGGTTGCTGCGCACTGGGCGCCGACCGCCTGCTCGCCAGGCCCGCCTGCGCCGCCTGGCGCGCCCGGGTTGCATCGTGACGGCTGGCAGCGACCGAACCATGCATCGCCGGCGCAGCCTGCAGAGGCTATCCGGCACCCAGGCCACGCCGAAACCACTGCCCCCACGCCGCCCCTCCGCACCCGGCGCCTACCCCTAACCGGTGCCACCGCCTAAACTTGCGGTTTACCTATTGCTGATGCGCGCATGTCCGAGACCCTAGCCACCGACGCCACCGCCCCGGCGGAGAAGAAAGACTTCATCCGCCAGATCGTCCGCGAGGATCTGGCCAGCGGCAAGCACACGGTCATCCGCACCCGCTTCCCGCCCGAGCCCAATGGCTACCTGCATATTGGCCATGCCAAGGCGATCTGCCTGGATTTCGGCCTGGCCGCCGAGTTCGGCGGGCTGTGCAACCTGCGCCTGGACGATACCAACCCGGCCAAGGAAGACCCCGAGTTCGTGGTGGCCATCCAGGACGACGTGCGCTGGCTGGGCTATGACTGGGCGCAACTGCGCCACGCCTCGGATTATTTCCAGGTGTATTACCTGGCCGCGCAGAAGCTGATCCGCGATGGCCATGCCTTCGTGTGCGACCTTTCCGCAGAACAGGTGCGCCAATACCGTGGCACGCTGACCGAACCCGGCCGCAATTCGCCGTTCCGCGAGCGCAGCGTCGAAGAAAACCTGGACCTGTTCGCGCGCATGCGTGCCGGCGAATTCCCCGACGGCGCGCGTACGCTGCGCGCCAAGATCGACATGGCCAGCGGCAATATCAACCTGCGCGACCCGGCGCTGTACCGCATCAAGCATGTGGAGCATCAGAACACCGGCAACGCCTGGCCGATCTACCCGATGTACGACTTCGCGCATTCGCTCGGCGATGCGGTGGAAGGCATCACCCACTCGCTGTGCACGCTGGAATTTGAAGACCATCGCCCGCTGTACGACTGGTGCGTGGACAAGGTGGACCTGGTCGGCCATCCGGAACTGCTGCAGCCGCTGCTGGACAAGGGCCTGCCGCGCGAAGCCGCCAAGCCGCGTCAGATCGAGTTTTCGCGCCTCAACATCAACTACACGGTGATGAGCAAGCGCAAGCTCACCGCGCTGGTGGAAGAGCAGCTGGTGGACGGTTGGGACGACCCGCGCATGTACACGCTGCAGGGCCTGCGCCGGCGTGGCTATACGCCGGCGGCGATGCGCCTGTTCGTGGACCGCGTGGGCATCAGCAAGCAGAACTCGCTGATCGATTTCTCGGTGCTGGAAGGTTGCCTGCGCGAGGATCTGGACGCAGCGGCGCCGCGCCGTATGGCCGTGATCGACCCGCTCAAGCTGGTGCTGACCAACCTGCCGGAAGGCCACACCGAAACGCTGCAGTTTTCCAACCACCCCAAGGACGACAGCTTCGGCACACGCGAGGTGCCGTTTGCGCGCGAGCTGTGGATCGAGCGCGAGGATTTCGCCGAGGTTCCGCCAAAGGGCTGGAAGCGCCTGGTGCCGGGCGGCGAAATCCGCTTGCGCGGTGCAGGCATTGCGCGCGTGGACGAGGTGATCAAGAACGCTGACGGCGAGATCGTCGAACTGCGCGGCTGGCTGGATCCGGAATCGCGCCCGGGCATGGAAGGCGCCAACCGCAAGGTCAAGGGCACCATCCACTGGGTCAGCGCGGCACACGCGGTGGAAGCGGAAATCCGCCTGTACGACCGCCTGTTTTCGGTGGAGAAGCCTGACGACGAGTCCGAGGGCAAGACCTACCGCGATTACCTGAACCCCGAGTCCAAGCGCAACGTGCGCGGGTACGTAGAGCCGAGCGCTGCGATGGCAGCGCCCGAGCAGGCGTTCCAGTTCGAACGCACCGGTTACTTCGTTGCCGACCGTCGCGACCATAGCGAAGCCACGCCGGTCTTCAATCGCAGCGTGACCTTGCGCGACACCTGGGCCAAGTAACCGCGCAGGACAGCGGCGCCCTTGCAAGGCGGGCGTCGCTGCTACCGAGATCGGGCGGCGGGTGCGCGGCTGCAGAGGCGGCATCTGCGTCATCACGCCCCTACTCCGCCGCAGCGCCGATGCGTCGCACACTGCCAGCCACGCCGTGGATCGCTCCAGACCATCACGGTTTTGGCGGTCGTGCACGCACTGCGAAGACATCCCACTGCATTGCACCGTGCCATCGTTTCCACGCGGCGCTGTGCGCGTGGCCGACGACATCACAGCGGCTGGAACAGCGCACCGCTGCGGCGTGCCGGTGTTGCATACATCTGCAGCGCTCGTCTTGCTCAACTCCCTGCCGCACGGCACGCTGCAATGCACGCCCTGAGGAACAGCACGATGCGTGAACGCTTGATGGTGGGTGTCGCCTGCGGAATCGGTGCGGGTGCGCTGTGGGGGCTGGTGTTTCTGGCACCGCAATTGCTGGGCGCTTTTACGCCGCTGCAATTGGCGGTGGCGCGGTATCTCTCGTATGGCGTGGTGGCGGCCTTGCTGCTGGCGCCACGCGCGCGGCAGACCGCTGCCCGGCTGGGCGCTGCCGAATGGTGGGCACTGGTGCGTTTGAGCCTGATGGGGAATCTGGTTTATTACGTGCTGCTTGGCAGCGCCGTGCAGTGGGCGGGCAGCGCGGCAACTGCGTTGATCATCGGGCTGTTGCCGGTGGTGGTCACCGTGATAGGGACGCGTGCCGCCGGTGCGGTGCAATTGCGACGTCTGGCCGCGCCCTGCGTGCTGTGCGTGATCGGCGTGACATTGGTGGCACTGGACACAGTGCAGGACGACTCCGGCCAGCAGGCGAACGATCGCCTGACGCGGATCGCCGGCCTGCTGTGCGCGGCGGGTGCGCTGGTGTCGTGGTCGGCCTATTCGATCGCCAACGCACGCTGGTTGCGGCGGCGCCCGGATCTGTCCGGGGGCGACTGGTCGCTGCTGACCGGCGTGGTGACCGGCGCACTGGCGTTGTTGCTGGCGCCGGCGGCCCTCATCGGCAGTGCAGCGCATGCACCGCTCGAGTGGGCCAGTTTCTGGGGCGTGTCGCTGTTGCTGGGCATCCTGGCCTCGATCATCGGCAACGCGCTGTGGAATCGTGCCAGCCGCGTGCTGCCGCTGACCCTGGTCGGGCAGATGATCGTGTTCGAGACGGTGTTTGCGCTGCTGTACGGCTTCGCCTGGGAAATGCGCCTGCCTACGCCACTGGAGCTGGCCGCCATCGCCTGCCTGCTGGTCGGCGTGCTGTGGTGCGCAGCACTGCATGCGGAAGCGAAATGACCTCGGCACCTGATGCGCGCATCGGCCTAGATTGCAGGCTGTGTCAGCCAGCGATGCCGCCATGTGCCTCCCACCGCCATGCTTACGCCCACCTGCAAACACATGGCGCAGCGCGGTGTTTTCGCTGTCGATCGGCCTGACGGCCTGCTCGCCGCAGCTGCCCGTCTCGAACGCGGCGACCCCGGCCGAGGTGTTCTGTACGCTTCTTCCGGGTCGGCCAGATGACGATCTGCCCAGCGATCGCCGCGACGAAAGCATGCAGCAACTGGATGTTGCCACGCGCTGCCACCGGGCACTGCGCAGACGGCGTTGACTACACCAAGAGCGGCTACCAAAACCTCGCGAGCAGCCGTCAGCTGGGCGTGGACGGCGCGGAGCAACCGGAGTGTACGGGTGGCGCATGCCGACCCGAGCAGCGGACGCGCCCGCCTGGCGGCTGCACAGTAGTCTTGTTAGCTGCTCCAAGGCTGCAGGTGTTTCGGCCACACGCCACGCCGTCGCTAGCGTCATCAGCCGCAACGCGCGCAAGACCTGGATCGCGTGATGGTCGTAACTGATCCAGCGCGCGCCACATCCGCGCATCCGGGGCTTACCATGGCCGCTCACCTATCCTGATCGGAGCGGCCGCATGTCGCGTCTTTTGTCCCGGTGCCTGAACATGCTAGTGCTGCTGGCCTGTCTTGGGTCGACTGGCTGCGTGGCCGCACCACCGGCCGATACCGCCGCGCCGCCTCCGGCAACCGGCTCGACAAGCGGCCCGGCAGCCGGCAAAGCGGTCATCGTCACCACCACCACCTGCCGCACCGATGCCGATTGCACGGTGAAGAACGTCGGCAACTGTTGCGGTGCGTTTCCAGCCTGCGTCAACGTCAACAGCGCCACCGACCCCAAAGGCGTACTGGCGCAATGCCAGGCTGGCGGCATGATGAGCGTGTGCGGCTTCCGCGAGATCAGCGCCTGCCAGTGCGTCGCCGGCCAATGTGCCGCAAAGGACGCGCAGGCCGATACACTGCGCCCCGCCACTCCCCCTACAGAAACGGTCCACTGATGCTTCACGCGCACGTCCACCTCACCCTGCCCGACTGGATCCATGCGCATGTCGACGACAGCCGCGCCTATCCCGGCGATGAGGACAAGGTGGCCCTGGCGATCGAGCTGTCACGGATGAATGTGCGCGAAAGCAGCGGCGGCCCGTTCGGCGCGGTGGTGTTCGGCCCGGACCACCGCATCATTGCCGCCGCAGTGAACCGTGTGGTGCCGCAGACCACCTCGCTGGCGCATGCCGAAAACATGGCTTACATGCTCGCGCAACAGCGCCTGCAGACACCGCGTTTGAACGATGTGCTGTCGCCGGTGACGCTGGCTACCTCCGCGCAGCCGTGCTGCCAGTGCTACGGCGCCACCGTTTGGGCCGGCATCGACCGCCTGCTGATCGGCGCGCGCGCCGACGACGTGATGGCGCTGACGCAATTCGACGAAGGCCCATTGCCGGCCGACTGGGTGGGTGAACTGAGCCGCCGCGGCATCGAGGTGGTGCGCGACGTACTGCGCGACCAGGCGTGTGCAGTGCTGCGCAACTACGGCGAGGGCGGCGGTGACCATTACTGATGTCGCGGGCGCAGCGGGCGCCCTGCAGGTGCAGCGATGAGCGGCCTGCTGTGTTACTGCCGGCCGGGTTTCGAACCTGAGCTGGCCGCAGAATTGAGTGTGCGCGCCGCATTCGTCGGCATTGCCGGCTATGCGCGCACCCAACGCAACGACGGCTATGTATTGTTCGTCTGCGACGAAGCCGCGCAACTTGCAGCAAAACTGCAGTGGCGCGAGTTGATCTTCGCCCGGCAGAAGCTGGTGGTGATTGCCGAGCTGAAAGGTATCGACCCCAAGGACCGCATCACGCCGATCCTGGCCGCGTTGGACGGGCAGCAGCGCTTTGGCGATCTGTGGGTGGAACACCCGGATTCGGACGCGGGCAAGCCGCTGGCGGGCCTGGCGCGCAGCTTCGGCAATGCGCTGCGCCCGGCTCTGCGCAAGGCCGGCCTGCTCACCGACAAGCCGCAGCCGCGCCAACCTCGGTTGCACGTCTGTTTTCTCGACGGCGACCACGCCTTGCTTGCGGTGGCCGACAGCGCCGACAGCGCCCCGTGGCCACTGGGCATTCCACGCCTGAAATTGCTGCCGGAAGCGCCCTCGCGCTCTGCCCTCAAGCTCGACGAAGCCTTGCTGACGCTGCTCACGCCCGAAGAACGCGATGCACTGGTCAAGCCGGGCATGCGTGCGGCCGATCTGGGCGCTGCGCCCGGCGGCTGGACCTGGGTACTGACGCGGCAGCACGTGCACGTCACCAGCGTGGACAACGGCCCGCTGCGCGAGCATGTGCTGGAGACCGGGCTGGTGGAACACCTGCGTGCCGACGGCTTTCACTGGAAGCCCGCGCAACCGCTGGACTGGATGGTCTGCGACATGGTCGAGCAACCGCGCCGCGTGGCCGAACGCATGGCGACCTGGGTGCGCGAAGGTTGGTGCCGCAACACCATCTTCAACCTCAAGCTACCGATGAAAAAGCGCTGGGACGAGACCCGTCTGTGCCTGGACCTGTTCGAGCAACAGGCCGAGAGATCATTGAGCGTGCGCGCCAAGCAGCTGTATCACGATCGCGAGGAGATCACGGTGCTGGCGATGCGGGATTGAGCTGAATCGGAATTCGGAAAAGGGTGGGGCTGGGACGGAGAGTCATCAAGAGTGCTTCGATCATGCGATCGATCGGCGATGCAGTCCGCCGTGCGCTGGGCACCTGTTCTCGAATAAGAGCGGCTAACAAAACGTAGCGAGCAGCTGTCAGGTGGGCGCGGACGGCGCGCTCGGAACCAGAGTGTACGGGTGGTACATGCCGATTCCGAGCACAGGCCGCGCCCGCCTGGCGGCTGCGCGGTCGTTTTGTTAGCCGCTCTAAGCCTGACTGAAGCATTTCACTCGCATAGCCGGCGCTCGTGGTCAGCCACGAGCGCGCAGCAGCGCTCACCAAGCAATACAACGCGTCCGCACTGCATCGTGCAGCCTACGCTGAGCCAGCCCACTGCTCAGCGCATGCAGCGCCCGCACTCCGCCCATCGGCGGAGCCGGCCACCCTTACAGCACGATGCGCTTGCTGCCCTCGCGCGCCGAGCGATAGATCGCATCGACGATGCGGATGTCGCGCAGGCCTTCTTCGCCCGGCGCACGTAATGGTGTGCCGTTCATGATCGCCAGCGCGTCTTCGTCCATCTGCAGCGCCTGCTGATGCGGCACCTTGGCGTCGAACACGCGTCCATCGCTGGCCTTGCCGGTCACGCCCTGATAGCTCTGGAACGGCGACAATTCGTACCAACCGCGCTCGCATTCGGCACGCAGCACATTCATGTTCTTGCCGAAGCTGGTCTTGCACTCGGCCCGGACCGCATTGGGAAACTCCAGGGTGAAGTCCATGTGTTCGTCGACTTCATCGAACAGATCGGGTCGGTCGGTCCAGCGTTTGGCGGTCACCGCCAGCGGCTCGGCACCCACGGTGTAGCGCGCGGCATTGAGCGGATACACGCCCATGTCGTACATCGCGCCACCACCGAACTGCGAACGCAACCGCCATGGGCGGTCGGCCTTGGCAGTGCCTTGATAACCGTTGTACCCGGCCTCGGCACGCACGCGTTGCATCGCACCGAACGGTTTTTCGCTGGCCATCGCAATCACGCGCCGCGTGTTTGGCTCATGCTGCATGCGGTAGCCGATCGTCAGCGCCACCTTGTTGCGTTTGCAGGCAGCAATCATCGCCTCGCATTCACCGGCATGCATCGCCATCGGCTTTTCGCACCACACGTGCTTGCCTGCGGCAGCCGCACGCAGGGTCAGTGGCGCATGCAGATGCGTGGGCGTGACGATGTACACCACATCGATGTCGTCGTTGTCGGCGATGCGATCGAAGTTCTCGTAGCTGTAGACATTGCGGTCGGCGATGCCGTACTTGGACTGCCACTGCGGAATCTTCGACGGCGTGCCGGTGACGATACCGGCGAGCTTGCAATGCTTGGTCAGCGCCAGACCGGGCGCGAGCTGTTCGCTGGCATAACTACCCAACCCGACCAACGCGACATTGAGCGGTTTTCCGGGCTTTTTCTTTGGCACTGCCCACGTCGGTGCAGCGAGCAGGATGCCTGCACCGCCAAAGGCGGCAAGCAAGCGGCGACGTGTGATCGATTCCACGGACATGCAAACCTCCTTCGCGAGTGTGGGCATACTGCTCGCGCACCTTACTTGATCGGGTGTGATCACCGCCATGGTGGCGCTGCACGTTCTGGCACACTGCTGGCGATCACTCAGGAGCATTGCGCATGACCGTCGTTGCCCATCTTGGCCGTTTGCCGCTGGCGCTGCTGTTGTCCAGTTCGCTCGCCATCGCTGCCGACAAACCGTTCGTTGCGCGCGATCTGATCGGCGATGGCGCATTCACGCACAATGCCGAAGGCCCGGCGACTGGTCCGGATGGCGCGCTGTACGCGGTGAACCTGGGCAAGGACGGCACCATCGCGCGCATTGCGCTGCAGGCGGACGGCAGCGCACGTGCCGAGGTGTTCGTCACCTTGCCCGAGGGAAGCACCGGCAATGGCATCCGCTTTCGCGACGGCACCATGTATGTCGCCGATTACACCGGCCACAAGATCCTGCAGGTCAACATGCAGACGCGCGCGGTGAGTACGTTCGCGGCGTTGCCCGAGGCAGATGGCCCCAACGATCTGGCGCTGGCGCCCGATGGCAGCTTCTACGCCAGCGATCCGAACTGGAAGGACAATAGCGGGCGCTTGTGGCACATCGGTCGCAACGGCGGGGTGCGGCTGCTGGAAGCAGGGATGACCACACCCAACGGCCTGGACGTCAGCCCCGACGGCAAACAGCTGTATGTCAACGAAAGTATGTCGCGCAAGGTGTGGGTCTACGACCGCGGCAGCGACGGCGGCCTGCGCAACAAACGGCTGCTGATCAGCTTTCCCGATTTCGGCATGGACGGCATGCGCTGCGATGCCGACGGCAATCTGTACATCGCCCGCTACGATGCCGGGAAAATTGCAGTGGTGTCGCCGCAGGGCAAGCTGCTGCGCACGGTTGCATTGAAGGGGCGCAAGGCCAGCAACGTGGCCTTCGGCGGCACAGACGGAAAG
This sequence comes from Xanthomonas citri pv. citri, assembly GCF_000961215.1. NCBI lineage: Bacteria > Pseudomonadati > Pseudomonadota > Gammaproteobacteria > Lysobacterales > Lysobacteraceae > Xanthomonas > Xanthomonas citri. Next base: position 1,048,428 of record NZ_CP008998.1, on the reverse strand, counting down.
CAGGTGTTCGTCACCTTGCAGGACCGTGGCGCAGTTGAAACGTTCAGGTCCGATCGTCGCGGGCGCGAAACCGGACACTGAAACTGGCGTGTGCGTCGCATTGGTTCTCAGGCCGCGCAACAGCGTGATGGCATCCTGCAGGTCACCTGTGGAGGACTCCCCATGCAACCGATCGAATTGAAGGACGCGGCCGCCTTCGGCAGCGAATTTCTGCGCCTGACCCTGTTGCAGGGGTTTCAGTCGCTGACCAAGCGTGACCTGGAATTGCTGATCTTCGTGCTGCTCGAACGCGATGGCGCCATCTCGCGCAACAGCTCCAACGCAGCGGTCGCTTTGCAGTTGCGGGTGACTTCGGCCAAGGTCAAGGCATTGCGGCGCGATGGCTATGCGCGTTGGCGCTCGCTGGTGCCCGAAGAGGGCGACGCCGCGATGCAGCGGATCGTTGCCAACGTGCTCACCGAAGACAATCTGCGCTCCGGCGCAAAACACGTCAGCGAACGCAGCCGCAAGGAAGGCTTTTTGGCGGTGCGCATCGAACATCCCGACGACGCGCAACAGTTCGAACAAGCCATTCTCGATGTCGGTGCGCTGCCGGTGTACGAACGCAATCGCGAAGTGGTCGCGGTGCGCTTCGACACGCTGCTGAAAATCGCCGAGCGCTGGGGCTACCTGCAACCGGATCCGCAAGCCACCGTGCGCGCATTGCAGAAGCTCACGCCCACCGCAGAAGAGGTGTCGGATCTGCTCAAGAAGGACATCGCGCAGCTGCGCTGGGACGACGTGCGTCGCGCACTCAACAGCCTGGGTGCCAAGGCGGTGACGAGCACGGCGGAGGGCGGCCTGAAGGGGCTGCTGAAGATCGTGTTCCCCTTCATCCCCGGCTGAGTGGCGCTCACCAGCGCACTGCGCGATGCGCTGCGCAGTGCTCGCTCAGGGCCACGACGCAGCATCGCGACAAGGCATGTTCGCCCGCTGTGACATTCGAAAACGCATCCCGTCGCCAAGCGCCGCGCCACCGTCACCGTCACGCACAGCGCGAGGCCGCCAGGCTCTATGCTTGTGGACTGTTCCGCATCAGGGGGATCTGATGACCACTCGCCGTATTGCCACACTCGTCTCCACGCTGTCGCTATTGCTCTGCACTGCCGCACAGGCGCAACAGGCGCCCACGCCTGCCAGCAGCATGCCGCTGATCGACGTGCCCAGTGCCATCCGCACCCAGCCGCTCTCCAGTGGCGAGGTCACCCATCAAACCGAACTGGAGCGCCCGCGCGGCCAATCCAGCGTGATCGTGCGTTCGATCCAGCCCAGCAGCGTGGTCGGCAGCTATCGCATCGATTTTGAGGCCATGGATACCGATGGCGATGGGCGCATCAGCCGTGCAGAGGCGCAGGCCAACCCTGCCCTGGCCGATGAATTCGACGCGCTCGACACCCGTCACAGCGGTTACCTGACCCGCGAACAGCTCGCCGGCTGGCTGATTCGCTGATCGTCGTATGGCAGGCGCGGCTGCACTACGCAACCGCGCACTGCGCTTCGCGTCACGCCATCGCCCCCTCTTGCAGGGCCCGCTTGGGTCGGCTAGATTGTATTTAACGGATACAATCTGGACGGACCGATGACTGCTCGCCTTTCACTTGCCGCCGACCTTGGCTACCAGCTGCAACTGGCCGCCCTGGCCTCCAGCCACGCCGCGCGCCAGGAATTGGCCGAGCTACAGCTCACCCCGGCGCGTGTGACCGCGTTGATCCACATCCGCGACCAACCCGGCTGCGACCAGACCGAGCTAGGCAACCGTCTGCTGGTCAACCGCGCCGCCGGCATGAAGATCGCCAATGCGCTGGCCGAGCAAGGCCTGATCGAACGCCTGGCCGGCCGCGACCGTCGCAGCAAGGGCCTGTACCTGACCGACTCGGGCGAGCGCACGCTGCTGGTTGCACAGGGCTGCCTGGCGCGCGCAGGCGAACGCACCTGCACCGGCCTGCAGGCCAGCGAACAACAGACCCTGCTGCGCCTGCTCTGCAAGTTGAACGCCAGCGCTGCACTGGAGCGCGCCGCCGCGCCAGATAGCGCGTTGGCCGAAGCTTTCTGAGCCCATCGACACATCAGCACTCTCACGACTCGAAGGAGACGCCGCTTGAACGAGCATGACGTGGTATCGGTTCGCATCGAAAACCGCATCGCCTGGGTGAAGTTCGCTCGCCCAGACAAGCGCAATGCGATGAGCCCGGCGCTCAACCGCCGCATGATGGACGTGCTGGACGAGCTGGAATTCGACGACAACGTCGGCGTGCTGGTGCTCGGCGGCGAAGGCACCGCCTGGTCGGCGGGCATGGACCTGAAGGAATATTTCCGCGAAACCGAAGCGCAGGGCCTGCGCGGCGTGCGGCGCTCGCAGCGTGAATCGTATGGCTGGTTCCGTCGCCTGCGCTGGTATCAGAAGCCGACCATCGCCATGGTCAACGGGTGGTGCTTCGGTGGCGGCTTCGGCCCGCTGTTCGCCTGCGACCTGGCGATTGCCGCCGATGAGGCGCAGTTCGGCCTGTCGGAAATCAACTGGGGCATCCTGCCCGGTGGTGGCGTCACCAAGGTCGCGGTGGAACTGCTGTCGATGCGCGATGCGATGTGGATGACGCTGACCGGCGAAATGGTGGATGGCAAGAAGGCGGCCGAGTGGCGCCTGGTCAACGAAAGCGTGCCCCTGGAACGCCTGGAAGCCCGCACCCGCGAGGTGGCCGAACTGCTGCTGCGCAAGAACCCGGTCGCGCTCAAGTACGCCAAGGATGCGGTGCGCCGCGTCGGCACCATGACTTACGACGAAGCCGAAGATTACCTGGTACGCATGCAGGAAGCGGCCAACTCGTTCGACAACAACGCCCGCAAGGAAGGCATTCGTCAGTTCATCGACGAGAAGAGCTACAAGCCCGGCCTGGGCGAGTACGACCTCAGCAAACACAGCGCGTAAGCGCGTCCTACGGCGTCCGAAGCGGTGCGCGGTGTGCGTGCATCGCTGGCGCTGCCAGTGGTTTTCTGCACCGAGGAGGGAGTATGGAAGCCTTGTCCGAAACGCTGCGCGGGATCGCCGCAAGGGGTCCACTGGGCCTGTTTATCGATGGGCAATGGCGCGCAAGCACCGGCGATCGCACCGTCGATGTGATCGCGCCGCACACCGAAGAACGGCTGCTGCGCTACACCGAACCCTCGCCCTCAGATACCGAAGCGGCCATCGCCGCTGCACGCAGCGCATTCGACAACGGCCCCTGGCCGCAGCTCTCCCCGCAAGAGCGTAGCGTAGTGCTCAAGCGGGTGGCCGACCACTTGCGCGCACGCATGCCGGAGTTGGCCGAAGCATGGACGGGCCAGGTGGGCGCCACCCTCGGCTTCAGCAAGCGCGCGTCGCAGCAGGCGCCGGATCTATTCGATTACTACGCCGATCTGATTGCCACCCATGCATTCGTCCAACCGCGTGTGCGCCCCAGCGGTGGCCGCGTGCATGTGGTGCAGGAGCCGGTTGGCGTGGTCGCCGCAATCACGCCCTGGAACGCGCCGCTGGTATTGCTGTGCTACAAGGTCGCCGCCGCACTGGCTGCCGGTTGCACGGTGGTGGCCAAGCCCTCGCCGGAGACACCGATCGATGCCTATATCCTGGCCGAGTGCATCAGCGCCGCCGGCGTGCCCGATGGCGTGTTCAACCTGCTCCCCGCCGGCCGCGAGGTGGGCGAGCAATTGATCCGCCACCCGCACGTCGACAAGATCAGCTTCACCGGCTCCACCCAGGCCGGTCGCTCGATCGGCATCGCCTGCGCCGAGCGCCTGGCACGGGTTGGCCTGGAGCTGGGCGGCAAATCGGCCGCAATCGTGCTTGAAGATGCCGACCTCGCGAAGATGCTGCCCACCTTGGTGCCTTACTCCATGCCGATCGCCGGACAGGTGTGCTTCTCATTGACGCGCGTCCTGGTGCCGACGCAGCGCCGCGAAGAAATCCTGCAGGCGTATTGCACGGCACTGAGCGCAGTGAAACTGGGCGACCCGTTTGCGGCAGACACCGGCATGGGCCCGTTGGCCTTGGGCCGCCAGCTCGAACGTGTGCAGTCCTACATCGCCAAAGGCAAGGCCGAGGGCGCACGCCTGGTCATGGGTGGTAGCCGTCCGGCACACCTGTCGCGCGGCTTCTTTGTCGAACCGACGGTGTTTGCCGAGGTGATGCCCGACATGGCCATTGCGCGCGAGGAAATCTTCGGACCGGTGGTGAGCTTCATCGACTACCACGACGAAGCCGACCTCATCGCCAAGGCCAATGCCAGCGACTACGGTTTGCACGGCACCATCTACAGCGAAGACGCCGAACGCGCCTATCGCATCGCGCGCCGCGTGCGCAGCGGCAGTCATGCGATCAACGGCATGTGGGTAGATATCAGCATGCCATTCGGTGGCTTCAAGCACTCGGGCATCGGCCGCGAAGGCGGTATCGAAGGCCTGCATGCCTTCCTCGAAACCAGAACCCTCTACCTGAGCTAGCGCACAGCCGATAGAACGCGCCCATGCCTGCGTGCTGGCATGCACATCGCCACCCGAGTGCGCACTGCTTGCCTGCTGTTCGCCGGCGTACGTGTGGCTGCACCCTGCATTCGCGCACCACTTTCTCCGCGCGGTCTAAACCTTTCGCACCCAGCCGCCGCACTCACACCCAGTCACTTCCCACTCTCCCAGAAGACCGTGCCATGGCCATGCCGACCGACTCGATCGCTCTCCACGCCCGTCTCTCGCCGCAACAGTTTGCCGCACGCGACCTAGTGCTGAGCCTCGAATGGACCTACGCCGAACTGGACGCGTTGGTGGGCCGCCTGGCGGCCTTGTTGCGCCGGCGTGGCTGCGTCGATGGAGAGCGGCTCGCGGTGCTGGCGCGCAATTCGGTGTGGCAGGTGGCCCTGCACTTTGCCTGCGGGCGGGTCGGCGCGATCTATGTCCCGCTCAACTGGCGCTTGAGCGCCAGCGAGCTCGATGCGCTGCTGCAACGCGCCGAGCCGCGTGTGTTGCTGGGCGACGATGTCGCGGCCGCTCGCACGGACATGGACGCCCTGGCGGACTTTATCGCCAGTGCCGATGCACTGGAGCCCGCCGACACGCCATCGATTCCGCCGGATCGTGTGAGCCTGATCCTGTTCACCTCCGGCACCTCAGGTCAGCCCAAGGGCGTGATGCTGAGCGAGCAAAATCTGCAGCACGCCGCGCATAACTTCGGCGTCACCACGCGCGTGGACGCACGCAGCAGCTTTCTGTGCGAAGCGCCGATGTTTCACATCATCGGGCTGGTCACCAAAGTGCGCTCGGCTCTGGCGGTGGGCGGCTCGATCCAGGTGTCCAATGGCTTCGAGCCCAAACGCTCGTTGGGCTGGCTTGCCGATCCATCGCTGGGAATCACGCATTACGTCGGCGTGCCGCAGATGATGCAGGCATTTCGCAATCAGCCCGGCTTCGATGCGGCAGCGCTGCGCCATCTCACCGCATTGGTCAGCGGCGGTGCGCCGCACGCCAGCGACGATCTGCTTGGCTGGCTGGACGATGGCATCCCGATGGTCTGCGGCTTCGGCATGAGCGAGGCGGGCACGGTGTTCGGCATGTCGGTGAACTGCGATGTGATCCGCAACAAGCTGGGCGCGGCCGGCATCGCAACGCCATCGGTGCAGACGCGCGTGGTCGATGACAAGGGCAACGACTGCCCGGCGGGCGTTCCCGGTGAACTGCTCTTGCGCGGCCCCAACCTCAGCCCCGGTTACTGGCGCGACCCGCAGGCAAGCGCCGAGGTGCTCGATGGGCAGGGCTGGTTCCGTACCGGCGATATCGTGCAGCGCGATGCCGACGGCTTCTTCTGGGTCGTCGACCGCAAGAAGGACATGTTCATTTCCGGCGGCGAGAACGTGTATCCGGCAGAGATCGAAGCCTTGCTCGCAGACCATCCGGACATCCGCGAATGCGCAGTGGTCGGCCTGGCCGACCCGCAATGGGGCGAGGTGGGCTACCTGGCGATCGTGCCGGCCGCTGCGGCACCGGACCTGGAGGAGATCCGCAATTATCTGACCACCCGGCTGGCCAAGTACAAGGTGCCCAAGCATCTGCGGTTGGTGGACGCACTGCCGCGCACGGCAACCGGCAAATTGCAGAAAGCGCGCTTGAGGGACACCTTGGCCAGTGACACCTGATGTGCCATCGCATCCGGCGCGAATGCGCACCGCCAAGGGCACAACGGGCAGCCTGGGCTGCCCGTTGCTCTGGCGCGGCGCACGATCCACTGTCTGCAGCCGCGCTCGACATCCGTTGAGCGTTGAGGCAGCTCGGCAGGAATCGCGAAGCGCCGTGCGTTGCGCCGGCCTTACGCGATCACGCAGACGCATCCAGCAACACATCGTCTTCGCCAACGCGGTCGTCCACCCACACCGCGCCTTGTTCGGCCATGAGGGCGAGCTGGTGCTCCAGCTCGCGCATCAGCAAGCGCACGCCGGGCTTGTGCATTGCGCTCCCATCGCGATAGATCACTCCGCCTGCGCGCGCCTGCGAGGGTTGCTGCAACTGGAAGGCACGCAACTCGCCGCGTGCGATGTCGCCGGCTACCATCATGCTCGGCATCACCGCAATGCTGTCGGTACCGAGCAGGATTTCGCGCGTGAAGCTGGCCGAGCTGGAACGCAACTGGTCGCGCGTTGCAAGTCCGTGTTCGCGCATGACCTGCGCCACGTCGCGTTCGACATGCTGGCTCAAGGTCGGCAGCACCTGCCGGTAGGCCACCGCCTCGGCAATGCGCACCGGCCCATTCGCGAACAGCGGGTGGTCGCTGCGCGCCACCAGCGCAATCGGGTCCTGGTACAACACCTTGCGAATCAATGCGTCGTAGCGGGCCAGCGGATACAACCGCCCGACCACCAGATCGATCTCGTTACCGGCCAGCTTGGGCAACAGCTCATCGGTGCGGCCGTGCAGCAGGCGCACCCGCAGCGTGGGTTCGGTGCGATACAACGCGGCCAGCACCGCCGGCAGCAAACCGCTGGCCGCCACCGGCAAGGCGCCCACGGTGATCGTGAGCGCATCGTCCTGCAGAAGACCTTCGAAGGTGTCCTGCGCACGTCGCAGCTGCCCCAGCACCACATGCGCAGTCTGCACCAGCACCTCGCCCATCGCGTTGGGGCGCACGCCGCGCGAATGCCGCTCGAACAGCGGCGCACCGACGATCTCTTCGATCTCCTGCAAGGCGCGCGTGAGCGCGGGCTGGGTGACATTCAGGACGCGTGAGGCGCGCAACAGGCTTTTCTGTCGGTCCAGCGCTTCGATGACACGCAGGTGCCGCACCTTGATGCGATGTTCAAAGAACACGGAAGACATGGTCATGGGGGTGGGCCTTACGTTGGGAAGTCGGGTGATGCGGCGATGCGGCGCACAGCCAGTACGCATAGCTCAGCGCGCATGGGGCACACGCCGCGTCTGCATGAAGTCTTCGAACGATTCGCCGCGCATGATTGCGTAGACCTGCAGATTGGTCATGCGCACCACGCGCGCGAATTTTTCGATGACGAAGAAGTTGGCGCCGTACTGCACCAGGCCAAGCCAGTCGCGCGCACGGATCAGCGCCTTCTCCTGCTCGGTGAGGTCGGCTTCCTGCATCAATACTTCTGCATCCTGCAAGAAACGATCGCGCCACGGGGCGCGGATCATGTGCCAGAAAAAGCGGTTCAGGCGCAGCGCGCGATTGCTGGTGCGCAGATCGAACAGGTACGTGCCGCCGATCTGCTCCATGCCATGGGTTTGCGGATTCATCAGCACCTCCTCAGGCCGCGGCGGCAGTGCGCGCAAGCAGTTCGGCCGAACGCGGCGCGCCGGCTGCTTCTTCGCCCGGCTCGTACAGCACCACGGTCATCGCAGTGGTGGTCATCAGGTAGTAGTTCTGATGCAGCTTGCGGATCGGCCCATCCAGCGCGCCGCGCATCGCCAGCCACATGATCTGCTCCACGCTCTCCGCACCGCCCAGGCGAACGTAATCGGTGTGGGTGAGATGCGTGAGGGTCTCGGGCGCATGCTGGAAACGGTCCAGAAATTCCATGTCCCATTCGGTGTTGTTGAACCCGGTGCGTTCGCCATGGATCTGGTGCGATAGCCCACCGGTGCCTACCACCACCACCCGAAGATCTTCCGGATACGATTCGATCGCGCGGCGTACCGCCTGGCCCAGGCGATAGCAGCGCCGCGCGGTCGGCAGCGGATACTGCAGCACGTTGATGGCGATCGGCACCACCGTGCCCGGCCAGTCCGGCACATGCGGCCATAGCAGCGGCAGCGGCGCCGCGCAGCCATGGTCGATCGGCTTGTCCTGGAACACGGTCAGGTCGAATTCGTCATTGACCAGGCATTCGGCGATATGCGCCTGCAACTGCACGTCGCCGCGGATCGGCGGCAGGTTGCGCAGGCCCGCGCCCTCGTCGGCAACCGGAAAGCGCTCGCCCACGCCCAGCGCGAAGGTGGGATACAGATCGAAGAAGAACGTCGTGCAGTGGTCGTTGTAGAAGAACACCAGCACGTCGGCCTGTTGCGCGGCCAGCCACGCGGCCACTGGCGTGTAGCCGTCGAACAACGGCTTCCACACCGGGTCCTGCTGCTTGCCCTTGTCGTAGGCCACCCCGATGGTGGGAACGTGCGAGGTCCCGATACCGCCGATGATGCTTGCCATGTTGCGCTCCTGCGACGCGGGCCGGGCCCCGATCAGGGCAGGCGCGCGTCAGTGGGTGATTCGGGATCTGCAACGCAATGGATCCCAACAAAGGGCGACCAACGACGCCGGATCGCCAAAACGGTATCCTTGGGATCCAAATTGCCATCAAGCGATCTCATCCGCAAGGTCTTTATACCTGTAAGTGAGAGTTTTCCCTGTCGAAGGAACGTGCGCTGCGGTATGGCGCGAGAGAATGGAGCCAATGGCGAACAACCACCGATTGCAAGCGATTCAGCAGCTACGCGAATTGATCCTGTGCGGCACCTTCGCGCCCGGCGAGCGCGTCACCGAGGCGGCACTGGCCGAGCGCCTGGCGATTTCGCGCACGCCGATCCGTCAGGCCCTGCCGGCGTTATGCCAGGAAGGCCTGCTGGTGCAGGCGGGCAGCCGTGGTTACGCCGTGCGGCGCTTCAGCCAGCAGGAAAGCCTGGATGCCCTGGCGGTGCGCGCAATGATGGAAGGCATGGCCGCACGCACCGTCGCCGAACAGGGCGCCCCGGCCGAGCTGCTCGCCACGTTGCATGCCTGTCTGGGCGAAGGCGACCGCATCCTGGCCAGCCGCAACCTCTGCGCCGACGATGAGCAGGCGTATGGCGCAATGAACGCCCGTTTCCACCGCGCCATCGTGGAGGCGGCCAACAAGCCGATCCTGACCGAAACCGTGGAACGCTGCACATTGGTGCCGTTCGTCAGCCCGGTCAACGTCGTGTTCGGCCAACGCACTGCCGCGCTTGCCTACGACGATCTGTTTTACGGACACAGGCAACACGGCGCGATCGTTTCGGCCATCGAACAACGCGATGGCGCACGCGCGGAATTACTGTTCCGCGAACACGCCAACACGCAACGGCACAGCATGGGAATCTGAAACGCACGTGTTGCGGCGGTTGACCCATTGCACGCGCTGTGCCGCATATTGATGGATGACGTGGAGTGCACAGCGCAAACAGCGCAAGCCGATCCACTCGGCACATTGCACCAGCTCCAACCCACACGCCGGCATGCGCCGGCAATGTGGGTGACCGGCGCGCGTTACAGCGAGTGCACAATCATCAGGTTATAGCTATTGCCTGCCACCGAGTTCTCGACCTCGATAGGGAGGTAAACATTGAAGTTGAGAAGGTTCTTTTCGTCGAACCGCCAGGACAACCCAGGGCCAACATAGAACTGCCTGCGCTTGCTGTCGGGGATGCTCTGGTCGTTGGTGCGGTTGTTCTTCAACTGCTGCAGGTAATACCCATTGATGCCCAGACGCAATTGTTCGGTAACCTCGACCGAGCTGGCGAAGTTTGCCCAGAGCACATCGCCGGCCTGGCCATTGCGAAAACGGAACCCGGGAATCGGCGTCACGCCACCGGCGCGGCTGGTGCGGAAGTTGTAGAGATAATTCAGCCGCCCGCTGATTTCCCAATTGTCGCTGGGTTGCACGGTGAAGGCCCAATGCGGTGCGACCGACCAGAAACCGGTACTCTGGTTGATGGCGATATCGCGATCGAACTTGCCCACGGGCGCGAAGGCGTCGATGGCAAATCGCTGGAAGAAGAACACCCGCCCATCGCGCATCACTGGCGGCATCTGCAGCGCCGGCCCGAACGAGATATCGCCCATACCCAAGCCATTGCTGCTCAAGCGCACCGGGCTATCGGCAGCGACGGAGGTGTCGTAATTGACCAGCGGCACGATCGCATTGAAGCTCAACGAACCGCCGTTCCAGGTGTATGGCGTGACGTAGATGAGCTGAGTCAACGCGACGCTGACCCCAACCTTGGGGTCGCGGAACGCCGGCGAATTGTCGCCGCTGGCATTTTTGATCGCATCGAAATCGTAGTACCGCAGATACTCGATGGCCGTCCATCCAGGCTTCATGGAGCCGAAGCCATCTAGAAAACTGGTGCCCCCCAAATTGATGCCTTGGGGTGGCGCCGCGGTTTCCGGCACAGCCTGCGCCCACGCTGCTGGCGACGCTGCGGCCAGCAAGGCAGCGATGATCAATGCAGGTTGACGAGGCGACAGCGCACGCGACAACACCGAACCACAACGAGCAGACGAACGGACGCGTTCCACTAGGCGAATCTCCGATGCAAAGGGAATGGAGGACTGCGATGCGACGCGACGTGGAGGGGGGAGAAAACGGGACCGCAAGAGGGCGACGCGCGGCGTGCGCCATCAGGACAGCGATGGGTAAGGGTGTCGTCTGCAGCCCGGATGCGCTGACTCAGCCGGTGCCGATCCGCAGCAGCAGCGACCCGAGCCGTCGCTGGAACAACCAGCGCCCCTGCTCGAGCACCAGCACATCCTCGAAGCTGCCCAGCAATGCCGGCGATTGCGCCGTCCACGGCGGCGCTGCGGCGGTATCACCAGCGGTGTAAAGCAGTACGTGGCTGTGCGCGTGCGCCAGCGTGTGCGACTGGACGCTGACCAAGGTATCGAGCATCAGGTGGCACGTCGTGCGCGGCGCACGCTCGCGAAACGACTGCAAGATGGCCTCGCGCCCATGCACGGGCGCATCCGGTGCACTGGGGCGCGCGAACACACCATCGTCGGTGAACAACGCGGCGAGGCCGGCATGATCATGGCGATCGTTGTACAGCGCGAACCGGCGGATCGCTTGCTCGCAGGCGATGATGATCGAGGCGTCTTCGTGCATGCAGCGCTCCTCAAGACGTGACCAACGCAATCTCGATACCCGACGAACGACGTGTTTGGGCAGCAGTCGTCACGTCGTGCCACGCGTTCGGCCGACGCGCCATCACGCGGCCTGCAACCAGTCGCGCAGCGCGTCGCTGACGGCGGCAGGTGCTTCGACCGGCGCCATGTGCCCGCAGTGCTCGAAGATCGCCAGCCGCGCCTGCGGAATGTGTCGTGCCATGTCCTGATGCCGCGCCAACGGGCTCCACGCGTCTTGTCGCCCGACTCCCAACAACGTAGGACACGTGATGTGCGCGAGCACCGGCCCCGCATCGGGGCGTTCCAGCAAGGCGTTGGTCTGCCCAGCAAAACTCTGCGCACTGTGCCGCTGCACCATGGCCATCAAGCCATCCATCAACTCGCTGTCGGCGCTGTGATCGGGGTGCAGCATCGGCGGCAGCCAGCGCTGCGCCAGCGCCTGCATCCCCTGGGCGTGCGCCAGTCGCACCAACGCAAGTCGTTCTTCGCGTTCGCCGGCGCGGCGCGGCGCGATGCCTGTATCCAGCAGGGCCAGCCGCAGCACGCGCGCGGGCGCCTGGCGCATGATGTCCAGCGCGACCCGTCCGCCCATCGAATGTCCCGCCAGCGCAAAGTGCGGCGGCGCGACGGCCAATACATGCGCGGCCATCTGCGTGATGCTGTCGAAGCCGGCGAAATCCATCACCTGCACGTCGGCCAGATCGCGCAGCGCGACGCGCTGCGGTTGCCAGATGGCGGCGTCGCACAGCAGGCCGCACAACAGCAGCACTGCCGGCTTGGACGAAGGAGGCGCAGACGAGGTCATGGCGCGACTGTAGCCACGGCAGCCACGCACGTCGTATGGAACCTGCTGCCTTCGCTATAGCATCAAAGGCATATCAAGGCATGACAGGCAGCCGCCGACGCCGATTGCGGCGGCTGGCGCGATTGGCTCACGCGCCGCCGGAGGCGCGCTTCCACAGCACATCGACCAACGGCGGCAACTTGCCGGCCAGGCCCAATACCGATCCGCGCAACAACGTCAGGTGCATTTCGTCGTTGGAAAACACCGTATTGATCGCATCGAAGCCGTAGGCGGCAACGGTGTTCTCGCTGCGCCGGGTACGTGCCCAGCGTTGCAGGCGATGCGGCGCGGCCCAATCGGCACGTTTGGCCATCGCCTCGCGCACGCTCTGCCGCAACGCCGCCACATCGCGCAGGCCCAGGTTGACGCCCTGCCCGGCCAGCGGATGCACCACATGCGCGGCATCGCCCAGGGTCAGCACGCGGCCGCTGACGTACTGCTGCACCAATTGCCGTTGCAGCGGGAAGGCGGTGCGTGCCGACACCACGCGTACCTCGCCCAGGCGCGCCGCGAAGGCCTGGGTCAACTCCCGCGAGAAATCGGCATCGTCCAGCGCCAGCACGCGCTCGGCGTCGGCATCCGGCAAGGTCCACACGATCGAACTGCGGCCATCGGCGAACGGCAGGAAGGCCAGCGGCCCGGTCGTCAGGAAGCGCTGCCAGGCGGTGGCCTGATGCGGGTGTTCGGTTTCCACGAAGGCGACCACGCCGCGCTGTGCGTAGGCATGCCGGGAGACCGGCAGCCCGGCGAGTTCGCGCAGGGTGGATGCTGCACCATCGGCGGCAATGGCCATTGCCGCTTCCAGCCGGCTGCCATCGTCCAGGCGCAGGCGCACGCTGGCAGCGTCCTGCTCCAGCTCGACCACGCGTGCCGGGCAATGCACTTGGATGCCGGCCGCATGCACGGCGGCCCACAAGCGGTCCACCAGCACGTCGTTTTCGATGATCCAGCCCAGTTGCTCGCGTCCCAGCGTGTCGGCATCGAAGCCCAGCTCTCCGCCTCCGCCAGCATCCCAGACCCGCATGCGCCGGTAAGGCTGCACGCGGGCGGCACGCACCGCATTCCACACGCCCAGGCTGTCGAGCAACGCGGCGTTGTCGGCGGCGAAGGCATAGACGCGCAGATCGGGTTGATCGGCGTGCCAGCGTGCAGGCTCGCGCCCTTCGACCAGGGCAACGCTCAGCCCGGCATCGTTCAACGCCAGCGCGCAGGCCGCGCCGACAACGCCGCCGCCGACGATCACGGCCTCGCGCGTGCTGCGCCGGCTCATGCGCTGCTCCGGCACAGTTGCGGCACATCGCCACGGAAGCCCATGGCACCGCCCACCAGCATCGATTGCAGCGGGGCCGCCTGCGAGGTCGCAAACAAGCCCAGGCTACGCAACGGCCGCAGCAACGGCGCCGGGTTGCCGGTGAGCCGCGCCAGACCGCTGGAAAACCCGATGGTGTGCTCGCGGTCCACCCGCCGCCGCGCCAGATACTCGGCCAGCAACGCACCGGCACCGGCATCGCTGCGATCGTGCTCGATCAATTCGGCCAGCGTCAGCGCATCGCGCAACCCCAGGTTGAAACCCTGTGCGCCGATCGGATGCAGCGTCTGCGCCGCATTGCCCAGCAGCACCACGCGTTCGGCGATGAGGCTGTTGGCCAGCACCTGCACCAGCGGATAGGCACTGCGCTCGCCGCTGGCGACCAAGCGCCCGGCACGCCAGCCGGCTGCTCGCTGCAGGCGGGCCAGCCAGCCGGCGTCGTCGAGCGCAGCCACGGCTTCGGACTCGGCGCGCGCCACGCAATGGATCGCGCCGTAATGGCGGTCGCCGCGCGGCAACAGCGCGGTTGGCCCATGCTCGCCAAAACGCTCCCAGGCCGTGCCATCGGGCGGTCGTGACGCACGCACGCGCGCCACGAACAGGGTCTGCAGGAAATCGTGGGCATCGGTACCGATATGCAGCAGCTCGCGCACCGCGCTATGGCTGCCGTCGGCGCCGACCACCAGTTTGGCCTGCACACGTTGCTCGCCCGCATCGGTGGCCAGGCGCACCGCGCGCAGATCGTCCTGCACCGGCTCTATGCCGATGCACCGCGCAGGCCGGTAACGGCGCAGATGGGTCAGTTCGTCCAGACGCGTTTGCAAGGCATCGCCGAAGTCGCGTGCCACCACCACCTGGCCGAAGGCGTCGCGGCCATAATCGGCCGCGTCCAGTTGCACGCGGCCGAAGTCCCCGGCGCGGCTGACATGGATGCGCCGGATCGGCCCGGGCGGGCTGCGCAGCTTGGCCATCACCCCGAGCGCACCCAGCGCGTTCACGGTGGCCGCGGCGAAACTGAGGTTGCGTTGATCAAACACTGCCGGCGGCGCACCGGCCGGAGTGGCCTCCACCAGCCCGACATCCAGGCCGAGGCGGTCCAGCGCAATCGCGAGGCTGGAGCCGACCAGGCCGCCGCCAACGATCAGAACGTCATGGGGATGTGTCATTCCCACATGATAAGCCTTCGCCCCCTGCGCGTTGCCGCCGGAGGGCGGGACATCTTGCCGCGCCCGCTGCCGCCTGCACCTTGCATGGCTTGCGCGCACTGCAGGGCTTCACGCCTTCCCCGAACGCATGCAGCCGCTGGCAAGACCTGGCGAGCAGTCGCCAGGCGGGCGTTGACGGCGCACCCAGAAACGGCGATGCAGGCGTGGTGCAGGCCGATTCCGGGCGCCGGCCACGCCCGCTTGGCACTGCGCAGTCGTTCTGCAGCTGCCGTGACCCAAGCCGCGGGCAGCACCACTTCCACGCTACACTCCAGGGCCTGTAATCCGGCCCGCTTCGCGCATGACTTCTCGTTCGCACGACACCCTGATTCTGAGTCTGCTCGCCGTGTTGATGGCGGCCACGCGGATCAATCACTTCGCGCCGGTTCCGGATGCGTCCTGGGCGGTGTTCTTCATCGGCGGATTTCATCTGGCTGCGCGCACCAAGCTGGCATTTCCACTGCTGATGCTGCTGGCCGTGGCGGTGGACTGGCTGGTGATCACCGGCCAGGGCCTGAGCTTCTGGCAGCACTACTGCGTGTCGCCGGCGTACTGGTGCCTGGTCCCGGCGTACTTCGCGCTGTGGGCCGGCGGCGTATGGCTGCGCCGGCACTACCATGGCGCACAGTGGAGCGCGCTGGCGCGGCTGGTGCCGGCCCTGCTGATCGCCGTGGCGCTGTGCCAGCTGATCGCCCAGGGCAGTTTCTACTGGATCAGCGCCAGCGTGGCCGACCCGACCGTGGCCGGCTGGTTCAAGAATTACACCGACTGGCTGGGGCCATATCTGCGCAGTGCCGCGCTGTACGTGGCGGCAGCCGCGGTGATCCAGGTGGCTGCCGAGCGTCTGTCCGCACCGCGTCGCCAGCCCTACGCCGGCTAAGCCATGGGCAACCGTCTCTCTCGTATCTATACGCGGACCGGCGACGACGGCAGCACCGGCCTGGGCGACGGCAGCCGGACCGGCAAGGATGCGTTGCGCGTCAACGCCTACGGCACCGTGGACGAAGCCAATTCGGCGATCGGCGTGCTGCTGGCCGCACCCGGCGTGCCGGAGCCGATCGCCGCACTGCTGACCACCGTGCAGCATCAGTTGTTCGACTTGGGCGGCGAGCTCTGCATCCCCGGCCACGCGGCCATCGACGCGACCGACATCCAGGCGCTGGAGACGCAGCTGGACGCCTTCAACCAGACGCTGCCCGCACTGCAGGAATTCATCCTGCCGGCCGGTGGCGAGGCCGCCGCGCGCTGCCATCTGGCCCGCACCATCGTGCGCCGGGCCGAGCGCGAGACCGTTGCGCTGTCGCGCCAGGAAGCGGTGCGCAGCGAGGCGATCGGCTACCTCAACCGCTTGTCCGACCTGCTGTTCGTGCTGGCGCGCGTGCTGGCGCGTGCCGATGGTCGGCAGGAAGTCCTGTGGCGGCACGACCGCCGACGCGGTTGAGCATGCGCCCGGGTCGGCGCAGAGGCTAGAGTTGCCCCATGTTGGTCTTTACCCATCCCGCCTGCCTCGGTCACGACGCCGGCCCTGAGCACCCGGAAAGCCCCGCCCGCCTGGAAGCGGTGGTCCAGGCCCTGCGCGGCGCATTCCCGGATCTGGACTGGCGCGAAGCGCCGTTGGCCAAGCTGGGCGACCTGTGCCGCGTGCACGAGCGCGAGCAGGTGGATGCGGTACTGGAAACCGCCTTCGACGGCTATCGTCAGCTGGACGTGGATACGCGCATGGTGCCGGCCTCGCGCGCGGCCGCCTTGCGCGCCGCCGGCGCCGGTATCGCCGCCGTCGATGCGGTGATGCAGGACCAGACCCGCACCGCCTTCTGCGCCGTGCGTCCGCCCGGTCACCACGCCACCGCACAGGTGTCGATGGGATTTTGCCTGTTCAACAACATCGCCGTGGCCGCCGCCCATGCGCGCGACCGGCATGGGCTGGAGCGCATCACCATCGTGGATTTCGACGTCCATCACGGTAACGGCACCCAGGCGATCTTCGAACGCGACCCCGCCGTGCAGTACCTGAGCACCCACCAGTCCGGGCTGTATCCGCATTCGGGCAGCGTCTACGAGCGCGGCGTCGGCAATATCCACAACCTGCTGCTGCCACCGGGCAGCGATGGACTGCGCTTCCGCAATGTCTGGGAAGACGAGATGCTGCCGCTCGTCGATGCCTTCCGCCCGCAGTTGATCCTGATCTCCGCCGGCTTCGATGCGCATCTGCGCGACCCACTGGCCGACCTGATGCTGGACGACGACGATTTCGCCTGGCTCACCGGCGCGCTGCGCACCCTGGCCGACCGCCATGCACGCGGCCGCGTGGTCTCGATGCTGGAGGGCGGCTACGACCTGCAGGCGCTTGCAGAATGCTCAATTGCTCATGTTAGAGTTCTCTTGCAGTAAACCACTCTCAATTTACTTTTAAAGGATAAAAAGTGAGAAAGTTGAATATTGTATTGGGTCTAGCAGCTACGATTGCATGTGGGCAAGTCAATGCCCAAATGCTGCGCGCAAACTTCCCGGGCCAGCTCAACCAAGGGAATCGACTAGTCCCAGAAGAAACCCTGACGTCGCCCAATGGCGCATATTCACTCAAATTTCTTGCTGATGGCTCATTAAGGCTCTATAGAAACTCAGATAATAGGCAGACATGGGTGGCAAGTAGCGGCCAAGTATCTCAAGGAGACTCCTTTAGCTTTTTACCTACGGGCGCAACCGGAACAAGGCCATCAAGGTGCGCTGGCCTGCAAAAAAATGGCGCATCTGGCGGATCTCTGTTCAGAACATGCGCTCCGTCCTCGGTTGTAGGGATGGTTCAGGACGCTTACTTTGCAGTTCAAGATGATGGAAATTTGGTGGTCTATGGTTTCGGCCCGGCCTGGAGAGCCACTGGCGAATTTCCAAACGGGCTAGATGGAATAGCTTTTCCTCCTGGAACAGTTTTTACTAAAGGTAGCAGCTTTCAGACATCCAACGGATCTGCACGACTTGATTTCACTGCTTCAGGGAATCTAGAGCTTTATGCTGGCGGCTCTCTTAAATGGCAATCTGGGACAGCAGGATCAGGAGAGAATGCAGTCATGCAAGGCGACGGGAATTTTGTAATATATAATTCTGCAGGTAGTCCCGTTTGGTCCACTGGCACACAGGGAACAGATCCGTACTTGTCGTTAAGCACTAATGGGGCACTTGCTGTTTTATTTAGAGTTAGCGGCAGAAATGGCGTTCTTTGGTCACTGAGATAGGATAAACGAGACTGAGATAGACTCATACAACGCCTTGAAACCATAGAGGCGTTGTATGTACAGCAATGAATTTAAGTGTTGGCATCCGACCCACTGGCCGACCTGATGCTGGACGACGACGATTTCGCCTGGCTCACCGGCGCGCTGCGCACCCTGGCCGACCGCCATGCACGCGGCCGCGTGGTCTCGATGCTGGAGGGCGGCTACGACCTGCAGGCGCTGCGCGAAAGCAGCGTGGCGCACGTGGCAGCGCTGCGCTGAACCCCGGCCGGGGCGCCGGTCGCGCCACCGGTGGCGATGAACCTCGCCCACCCGGCGCCGGCGCTCTTCATTGCCCCTATGCGGGGTATGCGGCAAGCTAGTCGCCATTTTATTGGTTGAACCCACGCGTGCGCCGAGCTCTCCGCCTGCTGCCCCTGCCTTTGAGCATCGCCATCTGCCTCCCGGCCATGGCTGCCGACAAGCCGTTGAACTGGGGACTGTGCCCGGCCGTAGACCCGCTACCCGGCTTCGACGGCGCCCCTGCCGCCGACCCCAAGGCGGCCGAAATGCGCCAGCAGTTGCCGACCGACATCGAAGGCGACCAGCTCTCCGGCACCAGCACCACCCCGCAATACCAAGGCAATGTTGCGTTGAAGCGCGGCGACCAGTTCCTGGGTGCCGACAACCTGCGCATGGACACCGAAACGGGCAACTACATCGCCGAAGGCAATGTCCGCTACCAGGACACCTCTTTCCGCATGGTCGCCGACCGCGCCGAAGGCAATCAGGATACCGACACCCACAAGGTCACCAACATCCAGTACCAGTTGGTGGAGCGCCGCGGCAATGGCGACGCCGAATCGGTGGACCTGCAGGGCCAGGTCGGGCAAATGCATCGATCCACGTACACCACCTGCGACCCCTCGCAGCCGATCTGGCGCGTTCGCGCGCCGGAGATCGACGTCGACAACGAGGAAGGTTTCGGCACTGCACGCAACGCGGTGCTGCAGATCGGCAAGGTGCCGGTGCTGTACTTCCCGTGGTTCAAGTTCCCCATCGACGACCGCCGCCAGACCGGCCTGCTGTTTCCGCAATTCGGTTTGTCCGGTCGTAACGGCTTCGATTACCTGCAGCCGATCTATCTGAACCTGGCGCCGAACTACGACGCCACGTTGCTGCCGCGCTACATGAGCAAGCGCGGTTTCATGTTCGGCACCGAATTCCGTTACCTGTACGAAGGCGGTCGCGGCGAAGTCACCGGCAATTACCTGCCCAACGACAAGTTGCGCGACAAGGACCGCGGCAGCGTGTTCTACAGCGGCTACCACAACGTCAACACCCACTGGCAGGCGCGCAGCAGCATCTCCTGGGTCAGCGACACGCGCTACGTCGAAGATTTCACCAGCCGTCTGAACGGCATGGGCTCGGCTTCCAGTCTGCAGAGCACCGTGGGCATCTACGGCACCGGCGAAACCTGGACCGCAGGCCTGATGGCCGACCGTTGGCAGCTCACCGACTACACGCTGGACGAGCAGGCCCTGCCCTATAACCGGCAGCCGCGCGCGTATTTCACCTGGGAAAAGCCGTTTGGCATTTTCGAGGCGGGCGTCTACGCCGAAGCCGTGCGTTTCACCCATGACGACTCCTACTTCGTCCAGCCTCCGAGCCCCAGCGCTCCAGGCGAAACAAACAACCGCGACGATAACGACGAGTACGTCCGTACCAATATCCGCAACAAGGAATATGGCAGCGGCGCGCGCCTGGACGTCAAGCCGTATATCTCGATGCCGCTGTCGGGCGCAGCGTGGTTCTTGACGCCCACCGTGGCATGGCGCTACACCGCGTACCAACTGGATTCCACGCTTGCCAACACCGCACCGCTGACCGGCAATCGCACCCCGTCGCGCAGCCTGCCGATCGCCTCGCTGGACGCCGGCCTGTATTTCGATCGCGAAACCTCGCTGTTCGGCACCAACTATCTCAATACGTTGGAGCCGCGCATGTACTACCTGTACGTGCCATACCGCGACCAGGACGATCTGCCGGTGTTCGACACCCGTCCGTTCACCTTCAGCTACGGCCAGCTGTTCCGCGACACCCGCTACACCGGTGCCGACCGCCAGAACGATGCCAACCAGCTGACCCTGGCGGTGACCTCGCGTTGGCTGCGCCAGGACGATGGCCGCGAAAAGCTCTCGCTGAGCGCGGGCCAAATCCTGTACTTCAGCGACTCGCTGGTGACCATCAACAACAGCAACAACTCGGCGGCCGGCAGCGAGCAGACCGTCGAGCAGGGCAAGTCGGCCTGGGTGGCCGACGCCAACTACATGATCAACGACCGCTGGTCGATGGGCGCCACCTACCAGTGGAACCCGAACTCGCGCAAGGAAGATCTGGCCAGCCTGCGCACGCGCTATCTGCTCAACAACGACGGCATCATCAACCTGGCGTATCGCTACCGTCGCAACCTCACCGACAACAGCGACCAGCTCAAACAGGCCGATTTCTCCTTCCTCTACCCGATCAACCCCAGCTGGAGCGCGGTCGGTCGGTATTACTACTCGCTTCTGGACCGCAAGCCGCTGGAAATCATCGGTGGCGTGCAATGGGACAGCTGCTGCCTGGCGGTACGCGGACTGGTGCGCCGATTCGTGCGCAACCGCGATGGCGAGATGGACAACTCGATCCAGATAGAGTTCGTGCTGAAGGGCTTGAGCTCGTTCGGGCAGAACACGGACCGCACTTTGCGCCGTGCTATTCTCGGCTATTACCGCGACGACCTCTACCTGGTCCCGCCCAGCAACACCACGACCAATCCGGACGATTACGATCCGAACCTGATTCCATGACCAAGCCTTTCTCTGTTGTTCTCGCCTCGCTGCTGGCCATCACCAGCACGGTTTCGCCGTTGGCCTCGGCACAGCAATCCCAGCCGCTGGATCGCATCGCTGCCATCGTCGACGAAGACGTGGTGCTGCAGAGCGAGCTCGATCGCGCCGTACGCAACGTCAAGTCGCAGTACGCCGGTCGCGAAAACCAGCTGCCGCCAGACGATGTGCTGCAGCGCCAGGTCCTTGAGCGCTTGGTGCTGGTCAAGTTGCAGGTCAGCCGCGCCGATGGCAACGGTATCCGCGTCAGCGACGAGGAGCTCAACCGCGCCATCGCCAGCATCGCCCAGCAGAACGGCACGACCGTGGATGGCTTGCGCCAGAAGCTGGCGGCCGACGGCATGGGCTACGCCGATTTCCGCGCATCGGTGCGCGACGAGATCATCGTGCAGCGCCTGCGCCAGAGCTTCGCGCAGAGCCGCATCAGCGTGAGCGAAGGCGAGGTGGATACCGCGCTGGCCCAACAGGCCGCCACCGGTAGCCAGTACCACCTGGCGCACATCCTGATCGGCTTGCCGGAAGGCGCAAATGCCGAGCAGATCGCCACCGGCCAGAAGAAGGTCGATGGCGTCAAAGCCTTGATCGACAAGGGCGAGCTGGATTTTTCGGCCGCTGCGGTGCGTTATTCCGATAGCCCCAATGCGCTGGAAGGTGGCGATCTGGGCTGGCGCAGCCTGGATGAAATTCCCAATGCATTCGCGCAGCTGATCCGCGACATGCAGCCTGGCCAGGTGGCCGGACCGCTGCGCGGCCCGAGCGGCTTCCAGCTGCTCAAGCTGGTGGAAATGCGCGACGCCAATGCCGGCGGCGAAAAGAAGATGGTCACCGAGTACCACGCACGCCACATCCTGGTGCGGATCGGCGACAACCAGACCGAGGCGCAGGCCAAGGCCAAGATCGATACGATTCGCGCACGCATCGTCGGTGGCGCCGATTTCCAGGCGACGGCCAAGGAGTCCTCAGAGGACACCAACAGCCGCGGCCAGGGTGGCGATCTGGGCTGGTTCCCAGCCGACGCGTTCGGCCCGGACTTCGGCAAGCAGGTCGAAAGCTTGACCGACGGCGCGGTCTCCGAGCCCTTCCGTACCCAGGCGGGCTGGCACATCGTGCAGCGCGTCGGCAGCCGCCAGACCGACGTCAGCGCCGAGAATCAGCGCGCGCAGGTGCGCGAAACCATCGGTCGCCGCAAGCTGGAAGAAGAGTACAACCGCTATCTGCAGGAACTGCGTGGCGAAGCGTATGTGAGCTACCGCACCGGCGACCGCGCCGATGACAACGCCACTGCCGCTCCAGCCAAATCGCCAGACCCTGCAGCGCCCTCGCCGCCGCCGGCAAAGCCGACGCGCTGAGGGCGGGCGCCCGGATCGCATGATGGTCCCGTCGCTCGCGCTGGTGCCAGGCGAGCCGGCCGGAATCGGGCCGGAACTCTGCGTCCGGCTTGCCCAGCAGCCGCGCTCGGACGCGCATCTGATTGCCTACGCCGACCCAGATACCCTGCACAGCGCCGCAACGGCGCTGTCGTTGCCCGTGCGGCTGCTCGAGCCCGACCAGCCCGCACGCGCGCCCGGCGACCTGCCGCTGCATCCCATTCGCCAAGCCGTGGCCACGCGCTTCGGCGCACCTGACCCAGCCAATGCCGCAGCGGTGATCGCCGGCCTGCGCAGCGCCGCGGCCGACTGCCTCGCCGGCCGCCTGCAGGGAATCGTCACTGGCCCGGTGCACAAGGCAGCGATCAACGCCGGCGGCATTGCCTACACCGGCACCACCGAACTGCTGGCCGAACAAGCCGGTTGCCCGGTGGTGATGATGCTGGCCAACAGCATCGTGCGCGTCGCGCTGGTGACGACCCATCTGCCGCTGCGTGCGGTGGCCGATGCGATCACGGCCGATGCCCTGCTGCAGTGTCTGCGCATCACCCATGCAGCGATGCAGCGCGACTTCGGCCTGGAGCACCCGCGCATCGCCGTGCTCGGCCTCAACCCGCATGCCGGCGAAGATGGTCACCTGGGCCGCGAGGAACTGGATATCGTCATTCCGGCGCTGGAGCAACTGCGCGGCGAGGGCATGCAGCTGATCGGCCCGCTGCCGGCGGATACCGCCTTCTTGCCGCAGAAACTGCGTGGTTTCGACGCGGTGGTGGCGATGTATCACGACCAAGGCCTGCCGGTGCTCAAGTACAGCGGCTTCGAGCAGGCGGTGAATATCACCCTGGGCCTGCCCTACCCGCGCGTGGCGGTGGATCACGGGACCGCGCTGGAACTGGCCGGCCGCGGAATCGCGGACCCCTCCAGCCTGATGGCGGCCACTGCGTTGTGCGCGCGATTGGCGGCGCGCCGCTAAAACCACGCGTGCCTGCTCGCTGCGGGCATGCCGCATGATGCACGCCGCCTATCCGCCAAGCGCGGTGCGCGCGCAAACGACACCGCGTGCAGGCGCGGCCTCCGTTAAACTGCGCAGATGAATTCTTCTTTCAGCGCACCGGCCAAGAAGTCGCTTGGCCAGCACTTTCTTGCCGACCGGTATTACATCGACCGCATCGTGCAGGCGGTAGACCCGCGCGCCGGCCAGCATCTGGTCGAGATCGGCCCGGGCCAGGGTGCCATCACCTTTCCGTTGCTGCGCAAGCATGGCGCGCTGACCGTCATCGAATTCGATCGCGACCTGATCGCGCCGTTGACCGAAGCCGCGGCACCGATCGGCGCATTGCGCATCATCCACCGCGATGTGCTCAGCGTGGATTTCACTGCACTGGCCGATGGCACGCCGATCCGCCTGGTCGGCAACCTGCCCTACAACATTTCCTCGCCGATCCTGTTCCATGCGCTGGACCATGCCGCTGCCGTGGCCGACATGCACTTCATGCTGCAAAAGGAAGTGGTCGACCGCATGGCCGCCGGCCCCGGCAGCAAGGTGTACGGACGGTTGAGCGTGATGCTGCAGGCGTATTGCGAGGTGACTGCGCTGTTCGTAGTGCCGCCGGGCGCATTCCGGCCGCCGCCGAAGGTGGACTCGGCAGTGGTGCGGCTGGTGCCGCGCGATCCGGCCACGGTGCTGATCAACGACCGCCGCCGCTTCGCCGATGTGGTGCGCGCCGGGTTCGGGCAGCGCCGCAAGACCCTGCGCAATGCCTTGTCCGCCATTTGCGAACCGGCCCACTTCGACGCTGCGCAGGTGCGCCCGGATGCACGCGCCGAACAACTTGAGGTCGCCGATTTCATCCGGCTGGCCAATGTCGAGCTGGCTTGAGCGCCGTTCCCACACCGTTTTATTTAGACTTTCGCCATGCAAGATGATCCGCGCTACCGGGTCGAGGTCGAGGTATCGCCCCGCTTCCTCGCCCATCAATCCACCCCGGACGAAGGCCGCTATGCCTTTGCCTACAGCATCCGCATCCAGAATGCGGGCGCGGTGCCTGCGCGCCTGGTCGCGCGCCATTGGCAGATCACCGATGGCAACGGACGCACCGAGCAGGTGGATGGCGAAGGGGTGGTCGGCGAACAGCCGTGGCTGCGCCCGGGCGAAGCGTTCCATTACACCTCTGGCGTACTGCTGGAGACCGAGCAGGGACAGATGCAAGGCCACTACGACATGGTGGCCGACGATGGCACCGAATTTATCGCCCCGATCGCCGCCTTCGTGCTGAGCGTGCCCAGGACGCTGCACTGATGGATGCTGGAGTGAGGGAGCGCGCGCAATGAGTGTCTGGGCCATCGGCGATCTGCAAGGGTGCTACGACATCACCCAGCGGTTGCTGGAGAAGATCAATTTCGACCCCGCCCAGGACACGCTGTGGTTCTGCGGCGATCTGGTCAACCGCGGCGGGCAGTCGCTGGAAACCCTGCGCCTGGTGCATTCCTTGCGCGCGCACAGCGTGGTGGTGCTGGGCAATCACGACCTGTCGCTGCTGGCGATCGGCGCGCGCTCGGAAGAAGAGCAGCGCAAGGTCAACCCGGATCTGCTGCGCATCGTGATGGCCGAAGATCGCGATGCGCTGCTGGACTGGCTACGCATGCAGAAGCTGGCGCACGTGGACCGCGAACTGGGCTGGATGATGATCCACGCCGGGCTGGCGCCGAAGTGGACCACGCAGATGGCCGAAAAGCATGCACGCGAGGTCGAGCAGCAACTGCAGGGCGGCGGCTATCGCAAGCTGCTGCGCAATATGTACGGCGATCAGCCCGGCTGGTCGCCGGGCCTGAGCGGCTATGACCGTAGCCGCGCCATCATCAATCTGTTCACCCGCATGCGCTATTGCACTCCGCGTGGGCGCATCGCCACCGACGACAAGGGAACGCCGGGCACGCAGGCGCAGGGCCTGTATCCATGGTTCGAAGTGCCGGGACGGGTCGAGCGCGACCTGAAGATCGTCTGCGGGCATTGGTCCGCGCTGGGCCTGACGATCACCCAGGGCGTCCATGCGATCGATACCGGTGCGGTCTGGGGCGGCAAGCTGACCGCGTTGCAGCTGGATACCGACGAACTACGGGTGGTGCAGGTGCCGGGAAATCCGATCACGCATCCGCCGAAAACCGCGCAGCGCCCGCGGCAACCGCGTCGCCGGCAGCGGCAGCGTGGTGGCGACCAAGCGCAGACCGGGCCCGCTCCGACACCGGCATCGACCGGTCCAGCCGGCGGCTGATCCGGCGCTCTGGCGAGCGCTATGCCGTCGCGCCGCCTGCCCGGCACGGGAGTGCTGGGCGGCTTGCAGGCGATACCGCCTATCGGCCGGGTGCGGCCGCAGCTGCCGCGTTGTGCGTTGCACGTTGCAACGGCGCCGGTCGCCCGGGCCGCTCCGGACGCAATGCCGGCCGCCTGTCAGGCCTGCCGCAATGCGTCGACTGGCGCTGGCAGACGCGGCATCGCCGCCAGCAACGCACGCGTATAGGCCGCACGCGGCTGTGCGAACACCTGCTCGGCCGGTCCCGCCTCCTGGACCTGTCCGTGCCGCATCACCAGGATGTCGTGACTGACCTGACGGATCACGCCGAGGTCGTGCGAGATGAAGAGGTAGGCCAGCCCCAGGTGTGCCTGCAGATCGGCCAGCAGGTCGAGCACCTGCGCCTGGACCGATACGTCGAGTGCCGACACCGCTTCATCCAGCACGATCAGGCGCGGCTCGGTGGCGATGGCGCGCGCGATCGCCACGCGCTGGCGCTGGCCACCGGAGAGCTGCAGCGGGAAGCGGTCGGCCAGCGCGGTACCGAGCCGTACCAGTTCGAGCAGCTCGGCGATCCGGGCGCGCTGTGCAGCACGCGGCAGGCCGACCGCATCCAGCGCGTCGCCGAGAATGCGGGCCACCGTCCAGCGGGGGTCGAACGAACTCAGCGGATCCTGGTAGACCGCACTGATCGCACGCCGCCACGGCCGACGTTGCGCTTCGGACACGCGTGCGGCGGCGCTGCCGATCCAGGGCCGGCCGTTCAGCCGTACCTCGCCTGCATCCGCCTCGGTCAGCCCCAGAATCAGCCGTGCCAGGCTGCTTTTGCCGGAACCGGATTCGCCGACCACCCCCAGCGTGCGCCCGGCCTGCAACACCAGATCGACCCCATCGACAGCCAGACGCGCCTCGCCATCCGGACCGCGATAGGCCTTGCGCAAGCCGCGCACCTCCAGCAACGGCGGTGTCGGTGCGTTGGCGGGCTCTGCACTGGCCAGGGCAGTCGCAACGCGCGGCCCGCGGCCGCCGGGAATTGCCGCGAGCAGCGCACGCGTATAGGCATGAGCCGGCCGCTGCAGCACCTGCGCGATCGGCCCCTGCTCGACCACCTCGCCGTGGCGCAGTACCACCACCTCGTCGGCCAGTTGCGCCACCAGCGCCAGATCATGGCTGATGACCAGCAATGCCCCACCGCGTCGCTTGATCGCCTGCAAGGCCGCCAGCACCTGCACCTGCACGGTGGCGTCCAGTGCGGTGGTCGGCTCGTCGGCGATCAGAATGCCGGGTGCGTTGGCCAGCGCCGAGGCGATCAACGCGCGTTGGCGCAATCCGCCGGAAAGCTGGTCCGGGCGTTGGCGTGCGCGCAAGGCCGGTTCCGGCACACCGGCTTGTTGCAGCAGCTCCAGCACCCGTTCGCGACGGCGTGCGCGATCGCCCCAGCCGTGTGCGGCCAATGCTTCCTCGATCTCGCGGCCGACCGGGCGCAACGGGTCCAGCGATACCAGTGCGTCCTGCAGAACGAAGCCGATGTCCTTGCCGCGTAACTCCTGCCATTGCCGCTCGCTGTAGCCGCGCAGATCGCGGCCGGCATGCGCCAGCACGCGTGCGCTGACCTGCGCGTGCGCACCGGCCAGGCCGACCAGGCTGCGCGCACTGACGCTCTTGCCCGAGCCGGATTAGCCGACCAAGGCCACCGCACGCCCCGGCGCCAGGCTGAAGGACAGTTCGCGCACCACCGTGAGCGCAGGCTGGCCGGGGCGTGCGAACGTGACGGTGAGGCCATCCACGCGCAGCAGCGGCGTGCTCATGGGCTGCGTCCTTCCAGACGCCGCTGCAACCAGCGTCCGAGCACGCTGGTGGACAGCGTGGTGAGCACGATGAACACGCCGGGGAAGAAGCTCATCCACCAGGCCAGGGCGACGAAGTCGCGCCCCACCGACAGCAGGGTGCCCCACTCCGCCGCCGGTGGCGGCTTGCCCAGCCCGAGAAAACTCAGTGCCGACGCCCACACGATGATCTGGCCCACGCCCAGGGTGACCGTGACCAGCAGCGGCCGCATCGCATTGGGCAGGATGTGCCGCAGCACGATCCGCCACGGCCCATGGCCAAGCACGCGCGCCGCTTCCACGTAGCCGGAACCGCGCACCGTCAGCACCTGCGCACGCACCATGCGTGCATAGCCGGGCGCACAGCCCAGACCGGTGGCCACGATCACCGGCCCCAGCCCGGCCCCGAACACCGCGACCAGCAGCAAGGCCAATACCAGCGACGGAAACGCGAACAGCACGTTCAAGGCAGCGCCGATGCAGCGATCGAGCAACCGCCCGCCGAGCCCGGCGGCCAGCCCCAAGACGATGGCCACACTCATCGCCAGGGCGGTGGCGGCCACGCCGATCGCCAGCGATTCACGCGCGCCGTAGACCACGCGTGCCCACAGATCGCGGCCGGAAGCATCGGTGCCGAACCAGTGCGCCCAGCTCGGCGCCTGGAACGCCTGCCGCGGCGCCACCGCCAGCGGGTCGGCGCCGGCGAACAGGGCTGGCGCCAGCACCAGCGCGAGCAGCAAGCTGAGAAAGGCAGCCGCCAACGCGGGCCCGGGAGGCAGCGCGATCAGCCAGCGCAGTGCGCCACGGACACGCGCGCACAGCGCGCAGGGAGGGAGCGCACGAGACAGCGTTGCGGTATTCATCGGGACTCTCCGGACAGACGCGGATCGACCAATCGCTGCAGGGCGTCGATCGACAGGTTGGCGATCACATAGACCGCCGCGATGAACAACACGATGCCCATCGCCAGCGGCAGATCCTGCGCCTGCACCGCGTAGAACAGCTGCCGGCCAACGCCTTTGCGCGAGAAGATCACCTCGGTGACCACCGCACCGCTGATGGTGGCGCCGATTGCCCAGCCGGACAGACTCAGCCCCGGCAGCAAGGCGTGCCGCAGGGCGTGACGCAGGCGGACGGCCCCCTCGCCCAGGCCGCGGGTGCGCGCCGACAACACGAACGGCTGTTCCAGCGCCAGCGCCATCGACTCGCGGGTGACCTGCGCCAGGAAGCCGGCCAGCGGCAACGCCAGCGTCAGTGCCGGCAGGATCAGGCTGCGCAGACCATCGCTGCCGGCCGGCGGCAGCACCCGCAGGCCGAACGCGAACACGGCCAGTAACACCAGTCCGAGCCAGAACTGCGGCAATGCGGCCGACACCGTTTCGAGCGTGGAAAACAGCCGGTCGCGCCAGCCGCGGCGCACGCTCGGCAGCACCGACGCCAACGCCAGCAGCCAGGCCAGCAGCAAGGCTGCGCCAGTCAGCTGCAGGGTCGCCCCGGCCTGCTCGCGCAGCACCTGCACCACCGGCAGGTGCTGGGAATAGGAGGTGCCCAGGTCGCCTTGCACCAGCCGGCCCAGGTGCGCCACGTACTGCCGGAGCAATGGCTGGTCGAGCCCGTACTCGCGGCGTACCGCGGCCAGCGTCTCGGCGGTTGGATTCGCGCTGGAGCCGCCCAGGATCGCCAGCGCCGGATCGCCCGGCATCAACCGCAACACCAGGAACAACAACGTGGCCGCAGCCCACAGCACCAGCGCCGCACCGAGCAGATGCGTTGCCAGCGCGCGCAGCTGGCGCAGCCATGGGGCATGGCGGAGTCTCTCGCTCGCAATCGCGTTCATTTGCTCACCCAGGCGTCGTACAGCGTGGTGACCTGCAGCGCTGGCTCCAGCGCCACGCCGTGCGCGGTCTTGTAGATGCCCAGCCGCGTGCTCTGCGGATAGGTGGTGAGTTGCAGGAACTGGCCGGACGCGATGCGCTGGGCCTGGTGGTAGAGCTGCGCACGCTGCTGCGGGTCCTGGGTGGCCAGCGCCTGCGCCACCACCGCATCGAACTGCGCATCGGCAAAGCCTGCGCCATTCTGGTGGAAGCCGCCCTTGCCGCCGACCGGGGCCAGGAATTGCGAGCCGAAGATGATCCGCAGCACGTCGGCGGTATTGGTGTTCCAGTAGCCCACGCGCACGTCGTAGTCCCAGGCTGCCTGGCGCTGCTGCAAGAGCGCGTCGCTGAGCAGGTGCAGCCGTACCTCGAAACCGGTGCCGCGCGCGGTGGCCTGCACCTGCTCCCACAGCGTCTGTTCGGCCGGCCAGGTCTGGCTGCGCATCAGCACATCCACGCTCAGGCGGCGGCCGTTCTTGCTGCGATAACCGGCGCCATCGCGCCGGGTCCAGCCGGCCTGATCGAGCAGGCGGTTGGCGCGTGCCGGGTCGTAGTCGGCGGCGTGTTCGAAGTCGGCGCTGTAGAACGGCGTGCCGGGACTGAGCGGGCCGCCGGCGCGCGCGAATTCGCCGAAGAACACGCTCTGCAAGGCGCCCTCGACATCGGCCGAGCGCAGGAAGGCCTCACGCACGCGGATATCGTCGAACGGCGCGCGGGTCAGGTTGAGCGTGCCGTTGGTGGGGTTGCCGGGCCGATTGGCGACCAATAGCGAGAGCTCGGGATTGATGCGCGCCGGCGCGTGCGCTTCGGGCGGCAGGGTGTCGATGACATCGACCTCGCCAGCCTGCAACGAGGCGAAGCGTACCGACGGTTCGGCGATGAATTTCCACACCACCCGATCCAGATAGGCCGGGCCGTTGTGGCGGGCGGTCGGCGGCGCCCAGGCATACTCCGGATTGCGCACCAGCACCAGCTGGTTCTGGCGGTCCCAGCGCTCCACCTTGAACGGCCCGGAGCCGACCGGCTGCTGACAGTTCTGCTCGCGCGAACGGGCCAGCGCGGCCGGCGACTGCAAGCCGAGAAACCCCTGCGCCATGACTTCCAGAAATGCCGCGTACGCACTGTCGAGATGCACGATTGCGGTATGCGTATCGACGATCTCGGTGCGGCGGTACTGGCGGATGTAGCCGCCGGCGGTGCTGGACTGGGTATGCGGATCGGCGATGTGGTCCAGGTTGGCCTTGAGCGCTTCGGCGGTGAACGGCGTGCCGTCGCTGAAGCGCACGTCCTCGCGCAGGTGGAAGGTGTAGGCGGTCCCGTCGGCGGAGACCTCCCAACTGCGCGCCAGCCACGGCCCGATCCGGCCCCGCGCATCCATCGATACCAGAGAATCGAGGTATTGGCGGGCCACGAACACCTGCGGCATGTCTCCCTGCACATGCGGGTCCAGGCAGGTGGGCTCGCGGTCGGTGGCGTAGATCAGCGTGCCGCCCTGGCGCGGAGCGGTGCCGGCGGCACCCGCCGACGCCGCGGGTTGCTGGCGACAGCCGGCCAGTGCCAGCACCGCCAACGCCACGCCGAGCGCCGCCTTCATCCGCCGCTCCCGGCTGCCGCCAACGGCGCCGGAAACCGCAGCGGCGGCGGTGGCACCTTGAGATTGGCGGGGTCGCGATAACGCGCACCGAAATGATCGTCCGGCAAGCGTGCCTGGCCTGCGCCGAACAGCCGTTCGCGCAGCGTCTCGCCATCGCGATACGTCTGGCGGAAGCGACCGCGCCGGCGCAGTTCCGGCACCACCAGTTCGATGAAATCGCGTGCGGTCTCGAACGACAGATACTGGCGCAGGTTGATGCCGTCGATGTCGTCTTCGTCGAGCCAGCGCTCGATGGTGTCGGCCACGCCGGTCGGCGTGCCGGCAACGAAATACCGCTCGCGGTCGAACGCCTCCAGCCGCGTCAGCACCTGTCCGACCGTCCACTGCGGGTCGAAGCCGGCCAATACGCCACGGCCGATCCCGCTGGCGCTGCCCTTGCCGCGCCCGCCGACGATCTCGCCGATTACCAGATCGCGAGGATAGGCAAGCAGATCGATGTCCGACTGCGCGTGCACCAGGCCGCCGCGCACGCTCATCAGCGCGCGGTAGCTGTCGAGTTTGGCCGCGACCTCTGCATCGGTCCGGCCGACGATCACCCCGGCCTGCACCACGAACCGGATCGCGCGCGGATCGCGCCCCTGCGCTTCCACGCGCGCGCGGGTCTTGGCGATATTGGCGCGCACGTCGGCGGCGGTCAGCCCGCCGGTGAACACCACTTCGGCATGCCGCGCGGCGAATTCCAACCCGGCCGCCGAGCCGGAAGCCTGGAACAGCAGCGGCGTGCGCTGTGGCGAGGGCTGGCTCAGATGCGGGCCGGCGACCTTGAAGTAGGCGCCGTGGTGATCGATCTGGCGCACCTTGGACGGATCGGTGTAGATGCGCCGCTCACGGTCCTGGATCACCGCATCGTCGTCCCACGAGCCTTCCCACAGCTTGTACAGCACGTCCAGATATTCATCGGCGATCTCGTAGCGTTGATCGTGCGGCACCTCGCCTTCCAGGCCGAAGTTGCGTGCC
The DNA here is from genome assembly GCF_000961215.1 of Xanthomonas citri pv. citri. Taxonomy (NCBI): domain Bacteria; kingdom Pseudomonadati; phylum Pseudomonadota; class Gammaproteobacteria; order Lysobacterales; family Lysobacteraceae; genus Xanthomonas; species Xanthomonas citri. Next base: position 1,016,577 of record NZ_CP008998.1, on the reverse strand, counting down.
GCATTGGGCAGGTAGGAGGTCACGATGTTCCAGCCGACCCGGCCGCGGGTCAGGTGATCGAGGGTGCTCATGCGCCGTGCGAACGCGAACGGCGGCTCGTAGGTGGTGGAGAAGGTCGCGCCGAAGCCCAGATGCCTGGTCACCTGCGCCATCGCCGGGATCAACAGCAGCGGATCGTTGCTGGGAATCTGCACCGCCTCTTCCAGCGCGGCCTTCGCACCGTGCCCGAAGCTGTCGTAGGCGCCGATCACATCGGCCAGAAAGATGCCGTCGAAGGTGCCGTATTCCAGCAGCTGTGCCAGCTCGGTCCAGTACTCCAGATCGTTGAACCGGTGCCGGTTGTTGTCCGGATGCGCCCACATGCCGTGCACGATGTGACTGACGCAGTTCATTTCGAACAGGTTGACGTGCAATTGTTTGGGGTCGGCATTGCCGCTCATGCAGTCGCTCCCGTCGACACGCTCGCATCTGCGCCGGCCGCACTCTGGGATGTGGTGCCGGCGAACCACGCCTCGCGTGGACGACGACCGTTCAATCGCCAGTCGCCAAGCGCACGTTCGCGCAGGATCGCCGGGTTATGCGAGGCGATGGTGCGCGCGTTGCGCCAATGCCGGTCCAGCGCACGCTCACGCGCGGTCGCCGAGGCGCCACCGACCTCGAAGACCAGCGTGCTGGCCTCCAGCACCAGTGGCAACACCACCTGCTGGCCGTGATAGGCGGCCAGATCGGCGGCGATGTAATCGGCCTCTGACGCGGTGCCGGCATGATGCGCGAGGTGGGCCTGCTGCAACGAGACGCCGACCTGCTCCACCACCGCGTCTGCAGCGAAGGCCAGGCTCGACAAGCGGCCGACCACCCGCTGCACCAGTGGATCGTCGGCCGGCCGCGTTTGCCCGGGCACGCCGAATACGCGGGTGCGGGCGCGCACGAATTCCACGCCATCGCGCAGCACCGCACGCGCGATCCCGGTCAAGGTCGCCAGGTGCACGCTCTGGTAGAACGCGGTGAGATAGTTGTCCGGCCGCGCCTGCCCGGCGGGATGCCGGTGCAGCACATGCTCGTCCTGCAGCCGCACCGCCCTGAAATGGGTGCTGCCGCTGCCGGTCAGGCGCTGGCCGAAGCCGTCCCAATCGTCGATCCGCGTCACCCCCTGAGCATCGGCAGGCACCGCGAGCGCGAGCTGGTCGCCACCGTCCACGGCGGCCGCCAGGATCCAGTCGGCGTAGAGCGTGCCGGTGGAATAGAACTTCTCGCCATCCAGCTGCCAATGCGCCCCGTCGCGACGCAGCGTCAGCGTGTTCTCGGTGGCCGGGCCGCGCTCGGCCATGGCCGCCCCGAAGAGCGCGCCGGCGGCCACGCGCGGAAACCAGCGCGCGCGTAACGCCGCATCGTCTGCAGTACTGCCGTACAGGCCTTCCACGAAGCCGAAATGCGCACGCAGGATCTGCGGCAGATTGGAATCGGCTTCGCCGAGCCGGGCCAATAGTCGCAACAGCTGCGGCAGGCTCGCACCGAGGCCGCCGTGGGCCTGCGGCACGCGCACGGCGCCGAAGCCGGCCGCCCGCAGCCAGGCAACCGGCTCATGGGCCAGGATGCGCTCGCGCTCGCGCGCCAGTGCGCCCTCGGCGATGCGCGCAAACACCGGATCGAAGCGCTGCGCCAGCGCCGCATCGGTCGGCGCGCCGAGCTGCGGCGACGTATCGGAGGGAAAGACAGCTTGAGCATTCATGGGGAGCTCCAAAGGTAGGGAATAGCGATCCAGGGGCTGCCGGGATGCGTGCGGCCCCAGGCGTAACGCGTGGCCGGCGGCATGGCCGCACGCCGATGCCGCAGGGCCTGCTGCTGCGTCGCGCTGCCGGCGTTGTCGAACGCGGGCTCGCGGTGGCGCGGACACGGCCGTGTCTGCGGATCCGCACCGAGCTGCGCGCAGAGCGTGGCCGCAACACGGCGATTGCCCAAACCGCGCATGTTGCTCTTCAACCCGTCGGCGCCAGCTGCGGCCAACGCAACGACGCCGGGCTGATACGCCAGCACATCCTGTCTGGTCGCGACGCGTCGCCGCCGCTGCCGCAGATCGATCGGGATCGCGCCACCCGCTACAGCGTGCAGAGCGGCGTGCGCAGCGTCCTTCGCCGCCACGCCGTCAGCATCGACCTGCATCGCGGCCAGCACGCCAACGTGCGTAGCGACCGCATCGCCGGCCACCGCAGGGCATGCATCGCCCATGCATGCCACTGCCAGCCGACCGCCGCACTGCGAAGGAAAGGTCGTACGGTGATGCAAGTGGGCTTGTCGACCTCTTGCGGTTTCCAGCAATGCCATTCGTATCGCTCCAGGTGTTGGATCTCGCTGCGCGCCGGTGGTATGCGTGGCCTCATCGCAGTCCGCACGCCCATTGCAGGCCCATTGCCTGCCCATCGCATGCCCACGCCAGCAGGACGGAACTGCAGCAATTGCCGCGTCGACGCAGCAATCTCCGTAATCAATTTCGATCATGACCTGCCATCAGCCGCTGATCCAGCGTCCACACAGCAGCAAAATCCATTTACTGATAATCCCCGGAAATCACCTGATGGCATGCACATTTGCAACGACCTCGGAAACGCGACGAACACATGCGCTCATCGGCGACGGCAAGCAGCGGCCGCACTCAAAAGCGAAGCGATGCGCCGGCAAAAACGCTGAAACCGTCGCCGACATAGAACACATTGGAATCGCGCCCTTGCAGGTCGTAGGCGGTGCTGGTGGCAGTGGCGTAATGTTTGTTCGCCAGGTTGCGTAAATCGACCCAGGCGCTCCAGCGCCCGCTCGGCAAGCCGTAACCGAGCTTGGCGCCCAGCAAGCCGTAACCGGGCGCCCTGAGCGTATTGGCGAAATCGACGTAATAGCTGGACGCTGCGCGCACATTGAGATGCGCATAAAAGCCGCTGCCATGCGCGTATTGCAACTCGGCCTGATAGACCTGCCGCGGCAAGCCGGGCAACGCATTCTGCGCGAACGCGGCATCGCGGCGGTAATGAAAGTCGTTGAGGGTATAGGCCTGGCGCAGACTCAACCCGCTGCCATCGTCGCCGTCCCATACGCGCGTACTCAGCGCGGCCTCGATGCCCTGATGCACGGTCGGCCCGGCGTTGGCGTTGGCCACCACCGCATCGGTACTGGCAGTGGCCTGCTGGGTCACCACGGTCAGCAGTTCGTCGTTGATCCAGGAGCGGTAGATGGTGAGGCTGCCATCGAGGATGCCGTGGCTACCGCGGACGCCCGCTTCGGCGGTGGTGGCTTTTTGCGGCACCAACGGCCGCGCGAACGGTGTGGCCACCCCGCCGCCGCTGATCTGCCAGGTGACCGGCGGATCGATCGAGCGGCTCACATTGGCAAATGCCTGCAGATCCGGCGTCAGCCGATAGCGCAGCCCCAGGCGTGGGGCTGCGTACCATGTATCCAATGCATAACGCTGCGGATACACGCTGGTGTTGGCGGTGGTCGACTGCACCACGCGCACGTCCCGATCGATATTGATCAGCGACACGCCTGCCGACAGCCATGAGGACGCATCCAGTTGCAACTCGCCACCGAGCGCCAGCACGGTGTCGCGCGACCCGGTATAGCGCACCTCCTTGAGCAGGCGCCAGCTGTCGCGGTCGTGGGTGCGCGCATCGCCGAACGCCAGCCGCGTATCGCTCCAGGTCACGCTGGTGTCCAGGTTGCGGCCGAACAAGATGTCGCCGCTGCGCAAGTAACGCACGCTGGTGTTGATGTCGGTCGATCGCCACAGGTTCGGCGTGGTGGAATAACGCCAGCTGTTGTAGAGCGGATAGTTGTTGAGGTCCACCCCCAACTCCAGGCGCGCGTCATCGTCGAAGACATAGGTGGTTTTGCTACCCACCAGCGTGGTGCCGCCTTTCTTGCGGCCATAGGGGGCCGGGTTGGCACGCGAGCCGCTGTTGATCTGCGCCAGGGTCAGCGTGCCGCCGTTGATCAACTCTTCTTCGCGGTAACGCAGCAGCAGGCGCGTATCCAGGCGCGGGCCGAAGCGATACCCAAGATTGGCGACCAGCTCGCGGCCGTTGGTGTCGGTAAGGTCCTGGTAGCCGTCGCGGCTGTTGTGCAGCAGCGACACGTACCAATCGAAATTCCCTGCCGCACCGCCGTTGCTGATCTGCTGCTTGCGATAGCCGTAGCTCCCCGCCTCTACCCGCAGATATGTTCCCGGTGAGGTCTGCCCGGTGTGGGTGACGAAGTTGATCGCGCCGCCAAGACTGGTGGCCGCATATTGAAAGGCGTTGGCGCCGTACAGCACTTCGGTGTAATTCACTCCGGCGATGCTGAGCAGATCTTCCTGGGTTCCCCCGGGACCGGTGATCGGCAGACCGTCGAACAGAAACTTGGTGCCCAGCACGTAGCCGCCATAAAAGGTATTCAGGCCGGAGCCGCGAATGGAGATCTTGGCGGCCGCGTTGCCGCTGGTGGACTGCGCGAATACGCCCGGCTGGAAAGCCAGCACGTCTTCGGCGCTGGCAGCGCGCCCACGTTCCACCTGCTCGTTGTCCACCAGCGCCGTGTTGCCGGCAACCGTCTGCAAGGCTTGCTCGGCTTGCGCCTGTTCCGGCTTGCGCTCGGCCTTGATCGTCACCGCCTGCAACGTGTGCACCTGTGCATCGGTCTCGGCATCGGTCGGCTGCGCTTGCGCCGGCAGCTGCGCCGAAGCGGCCATCACCCAGGCAATTGCCGAGTACAGCACTGCGCGTCTGTTCGTGGACATCGTGTTCTCCGCTTGATCGTCTGCGCATCGTGGCGCGGCTGGATGCTGCACACGCACATCGCGTGCCAGCGACGCGCGAAGGCCGTCGCACATGGAATCACGCGCAAAAATGCCGTCGATAACGCTCAGCATCGTGCCTGCAGGACGGCGAAATGCTGATTCGGTGTTTCTCCACCAACATTTTTCGCGCGGTCATTTCCGCGCGCACTATCGTCATGCCACAAACGCCATGAGCAACGCCCGGCGCAAGCCGAAAAACCCGAGATTTCAGGGTTTTTTCATCAGGTCATTCTCAAATCTGATAAGCGATCGACGCATTTGAGCGCCCTGTGCCATTGCCATGTCCTCCGCCGTGCAGTCAGATGGAATGCCTCGCTGTCGGCACACGAACAGCCTGCAGCTGCCAGCGTGTGTTTGTGCAGCAACACCATCGGTGTGCGGGCGCCACGCAGGGTCGCGTGACCGCCCGCCATCGTCATCGTCATCACAGGATTCTTCGCATGCGCAGTCCGTTGAATGTCGTCGCCGTTTCCGGCAGCACCTCGCGCCCATCGCGCAGCCTGGCATTAGCCGAGGCGACCCTGGCCGAACTCGGGCAGCGCGTGGCAATCAGGCCCAGCATCATCCAGCTGGGCGATATCGCCCGGCCGCTGGGCGCCGCCCTGTGGCGCAGCGAGTTGGACGAGGCCGCGGAGCAGGCGCTGCGCCAGATCGAATCGGCCGACCTGTTGCTGGTGGTCGCACCGGTGTATCGCGGCTCGTATCCGGGCTTGCTCAAGCATCTGTTCGATCTGATCGATATCAATGCGTTGATCGATACACCGATCCTGCTCGCGGCAACCGGCGGCAGCGAGCGGCATGCGCTGGTGATCGATCACCAACTGCGCCCGCTGTTTTCGTTCTTCCAGGCGGTGACCCTACCGATCGGCATCTACGCCGCCGAGACGGATTTCCACGAGTATCGCGTGGTCAACCCTGCCGTGCGACAGCGCATCGAGCTGGCCGCAGAGCGCGCCGCCGGCGTGCTTGGCGCGCGCACCGATGCGTTGTTGCGCATTGCCTGACTGCACGCTGCAGATGCAGATGCAGATGCAGATGCACGCACAGGATGCGGACTTTTCCAAACCACGGGGGCCAGCCAATCGCCGCAGCTGCCGGTGCCCCAGAAGACAGCCGCCTGGTCGAAACCGAACACGCTTGCAACGAACTCCCCATTCAATCCCTGCACATGATGTGCGGGCTGCTGCGAGGGACGCGCATGACCGAGACCCACCATGGACATGTTCTGGTTCATCCCCACCCACGGCGATAGCCGCTACCTGGGCACCAGCGATGGCGCGCGCCAGGTCAGCGCCGAATACGTCACCCAGGTGGCGGTCGCCGCCGATACGCTGGGCTATGAGGGTGTACTGATTCCGACCGGCCGTTCCTGTGAGGATCCGTGGGTCATCGCATCGAGCCTGATCAATGCGACGCGCCGGCTGAAGTTTCTGGTCGCGCTGCGTCCCGGCCTGATGGCGCCCGCGCTGGCCGCGCGCACGGCGGCCAGCTTCGACCGCCTCTCCGGCGGGCGCCTGCTGGTGAACCTGGTCACCGGCGGCGACCGCGGCGAACTGGAAGGCGATGGCGTCTTTCTGGACCACGCAGAACGCTATGAAGCATCGGCAGAATTCATCCGCATCTGGCGCGAGATCATCGCCCACAGCCACAGCGGCGAGAGCTACGACTTCGACGGCAAACATCTGCAAGTGAAGGCGGCCAAGCTGTTGTATCCCACCGTGCAGAGGCCGTATCCGCCAGTGTGGTTCGGTGGCTCTTCCGACGCTGCGCACGATCTGGCCGCCGAGCAGGTCGATACCTATCTGACCTGGGGCGAACCACCGGATGCGGTTGCGGAAAAGATCGCCTCGGTCCGCAGCAAGGCCGCGGCGCTGGGGCGCACGCTTACCTTCGGCATCCGCCTGCACGTGATCGTGCGCGAGACCGAGGCAGAAGCGTGGGCGGCGGCCGAGTCGCTGATCAGTCATCTCGACGACGAAACCGTGGAACGCGCGCAAAGTGCATTTGCGCGCATGGATTCGGTCGGCCAGCGACGCATGGCCGCACTGCACAGCCGCGGTCAGCGCCGTACCCGCGCCGATCTGGAAGTCAGCCCCAACCTGTGGGCTGGCGTCGGCCTGGTGCGTGGTGGTGCCGGCACCGCGCTGGTGGGCGATCCGCAGACCGTGGCCAAGCGGATCGAAGAATATGCCGCGCTCGGCATCGATACCTTCATCTTCTCGGGCTACCCGCATCTGGAAGAAGCCTACCGTTTCGCCGAGCTGGTGTTCCCGCTGCTGCCGCGCACGGTCAAGCAAAAACTTCCTGGCCAGGCACTGAGCGGACCCTTCGGCGAAGTCATCGCCAACACCATCGTGCCGCGCGCTTCGGCGCGCTGACGGGAGCACTCATGAAGCGTCGCAACCTGCTCAAATTCGGAACCCTCGCCGGCGTCGCGCTCGGCGCCCCGCCGTTGCTGTCCGGCACCGCCTTCGCGCAAACCAAGGGTGCAGTGCCCAAACAACTGCGCATGGACTACGCGTATTACTCGCCGACTTCGCTGGTGCTCAAACACTTCGGCTGGCTGGAGGAAACGCTCAAGGCGCAGGGCACCCAGGTCAAATGGGTGCTGTCGGCCGGCAGCAATCGCGCGCTGGAATATCTGGGCGGCAACAGCATCGACTTCGGCAGCACCGCTGGCCTGGCCTCGCTGCTGGCGCGCGCCAACGGCAATCCGATCAAGGCCGTGTATATCTACTCGCGCCCGGAATGGATCGCGCTGGCGGTCGGCAAGAATTCGCCGATCCGGCAGCTGACCGAACTCAAAGGCAAACGCATCGCCGCCACCAAGGGCACCGACGCCTACCTGTTTCTGCTGCGCGCGCTGCGGCAGGCCGGGTTGAGCAAGAGCGCGGTGGATATCGTGCATCTGCAGCATCCCGACGGGCGCACTGCACTGGAACGCGGCGACGTGGACGCGTGGTCCGGCCTGGACCCGCACCTGGCCGCGAGCCAGATCGAGGCCGGCTCGCGCTTGATCTACCGCAACACCGCCTTCAATTCGCGCGGCTTCTTGAATGTCAGCGAGACGTTCGCCTCCGCGTACCCCGAGCAGATTCCGCTGGTGATCCAGGCCTACGAAAAAGCACGCACGTGGGCGATCGCGCACCCGGGCGAACTGGCCGCGCTGATCGCCGCCGAGGCCCGGCTGTCGCCCCAGGTCGCCACGCTGCAGCTGCAGCGCACCGACCTGCGCAATCCGGTCATTGGTCCGGAAGAGAGGGCAGCGCTGCAGAGCGCCGCGCCGATCCTGCTCGAAGAGGGCCTGGTCCGTCCCGGCACCGATCTGGGCAAGGTGCTGGCTGGGCTGATCGATCCCAGCTACGCCAAGCGCGCAGGCGTGGCGCGGGCCTGAGCACGGCGATGAACGACACCTCCTTGCGCGTTTCCGCCTCCGTGGCCGGCACCCCGCCGCGACCGCGCCTCAGGCTGCCCGCCAGCAGCCTGGGCTGGCTACTGCCGCTGGTCTTCTTCGCCGGGCTCGAACTTGCCTCGGCGCTGGGCTGGACACCGAGTTACCTGCTACCGCCGCCCAGCCAGATCCTGCGCACGCTTGCCGACGAGGCGAGCCGCGGACTGGCCAGTCATGTTGGCGCCAGTGTGTTGCGGGTGCTGGCGGGCTTCTCCATCGGCGCCGGGCTCGGCCTGCTGGTCGGTGTGGCGGTGGGCCTGAGCCGCTGGCTGGAACGCCTGCTCGATCCCAGCTTCCAGGCGCTGCGCGCAGTGCCCAGCCTGGCCTGGGTGCCGTTGCTGCTGCTGTGGATGGGCATCGACGAGGCGCCCAAGATCACCCTGATCGCCATCGGCGCGTTCTTCCCCGTGTATCTGGGCGTGGTCAGCGGCCTGCGCCAGGTCGACCGCACGCTGGTGGAGCTGGGCGAAAGCTACGGGCTGTCCAAACCACGCCTGGTGCGGCGCATCCTGCTGCCGGCGGCGCTGCCGTCCATCTTCACCGGGCTGCGCACCAGCCTGAGTCTGGCCTGGATGTTCCTGGTCGCCGCCGAGCTGATCGCTGCCACCCGCGGGCTGGGTTATCTGCTGAGCGACGGGCGCGAAACCTCGCGACCGGACATCGTGATCGGCGCCATCGTATTGCTCGCACTGCTCGGAAAACTCAGCGATGGCCTACTCAAGAGCATCGAATCGCGCACCTTGCGCTGGCGCGACAACCTGCAGAATCGTAGCGCGCCCGGCCACCCTGGGAGCCCTAGGTGAGCAGCTCCGGCCTGCAGCTGCACATCGCCGGCAAACGTTTCGGCACGCGCCAGGTGCTGCGCGATATCGACCTGCAGCTGGCACCCGGCGAGATCGTCAGCTTGATCGGCGCCAGCGGCTGCGGCAAAAGCACCCTGCTGCGTATCCTGGCCGGCCTGGAGCGCGACTACGCCGGCGAGGTGGCGCTGGATGGCGCCCGTGTGCGTGGCGTGGACCGGCAGATCGGCTTCATCTTCCAGGAGCCGCGGCTACTGCCGTGGCTGGATGTGGCCGCCAATGTCGCTTTCGCCGACGAGGCCGATCTATCGCCGGCGGCCGCGCGGCAATCTGCGCGCGTGCAGCAGTTGCTGGCCCAGGTCGGCCTGCTGGATTACGCAACCGCGCTGCCCAAACAGCTGTCCGGCGGCCAGGCGCAGCGCGTGGCGCTGGCACGCGGGCTGTACCGGCAACCGCGCGTGCTGCTGCTCGACGAACCCTTCAGCGCGGTGGATGCCTTCACCCGCATCAAGCTGCAGGACCTGCTGCTGCGCCTGGCCGGCGAACATGGCTTCAGCGTGCTGCTGGTCACCCACGACATCGACGAAGCGGTCTACCTGAGCGACCGCGTCATCGTCATCGGTGGCCAGCCCGGAACGATCGCGCATGCCCAGCGGCTGGAGCTGCCGCGTCCGCGCGATCGCCAGGCGCATGAGGCGGCGCTGCGGCAGGCCCGCCAGGACCTGCTTGCGGCCTTGCACAGCCTCCATGTGTTCTGAGCGCTGGCCGGCGCTGGAATGCCCTCCCGGATGCGACATGCCCAGCTGGCGATCTTCCGCACTACGTGCCGACCATTGTCCGGTCAGCGCCCCACTCCTTCGCATCTGCACAAGGCCACCGCACATGACCAGCCGCCAACCGCAACCGACCCTGCTCAATCCGCTGCAGACCGCCCAGCGCCTGGCTGCCGGGTTCGCCGACACCGCGATCGAGCGCGATGCGCGCGGCGGCACTCCCAAGGCCGAGCGCGATGCATTGCGCGCCAGCGGCCTGCTCGCGCTCAGCATTCCGGTGCAGTACGGCGGCCTCGGCGCAAGCTGGAGCGAGGTGCTGCAGGTCGTGCGCACCTTCGCCAAGGTCGACAGCTCCATCGCGCATGTGTTCGGCTTCCATCATCTGATGCTCGCCACTGTGCGGCTGTTTGGCCAGCCCGCGCAGTGGCAGCCGTGGCTGGAGCAGACCGCGCGCAAGCAGTGGTTCTGGGGCAATGCGCTCAACCCCCTGGATACCCGCACCGTCGCCGTGCAATGCGAAGGCTGGCGCGAATTTTCCGGCAGAAAGAGTTTCTGTTCCGGCGCCATCGATTCGCAAATGCTGATCGCCTCGGCCCTGGACGAGCGCAGCGGCAAATTGTTGATCGGTGCGATTCCCACCGCGCGCAGCGGCATCACGCTCGGCCACGATTGGGACAACATCGGCCAGCGCCAGACCGACAGCGGCAGCACCACCTTCGAGCGCGTCCGCGTGGAAGAAAGCGAGCTATTGCTGGATCCCGGTCCGTTGAGCACTCCGTTCGCCTGTCTGCGCCCCTTGATCGCGCAGTTGCTGTTCGCGCATCTGTTCCTGGGGATTGCCGAGGGCGCATTCGAGGAAGCGCGCAGCTACACCCTGGGCGAAGCCCGCGCCTGGCACCGCTCCGGGGTCGAACAAGCCAGCCAAGACCCCTACATCCTGGCCCATTACGGCGAATTCTGGCTGGGCCTGGAAAGCGCCCGGCTGCTGACCGACCGCGCTGCCGGATTGCTCGACGCCGCCTGGCGCAAGGAGCATGCGCTCGGCCGCGACGAGCGCGCGCAAGTCGCCTTGGCGGTGGCCGCCGCCAAGGTCGCCACCACACGCGTCGGGCTGGAGGTGTGCAGCAAACTCTTCGAGGTCACCGGCGCGCGTGCCACGCATGCAGCGCTGCGGCTGGACCGCTACTGGCGCAACCTGCGCACCCAGACGCTGCACGATCCGGTCGATTACAAGCTGCGCGAACTCGGCGAATGGGCGCTGCGGCAACAGCCACCCACTCCCAGTTTCTATTCCTGAGCCCGACGATGCGTCACCTGCATTTCCGACTCGGACCTCGCGTCCCGCCGTGTTGAACCGACGCCGCCTCGCGCCCTTCCTCCCCCACGCACGAGCCCGTCCCATGTCCGATGTCCGCTTGCTCACCCTGCCTGCAGCGCAGCAACACGCGCTCACCGGCAACGCCGTGCGCGCCACCGCGCACGTGTTCGAAGACCCATCTTCCCAGGCATTGCTGACGCACCTCGAACGGGTTGCGCCAAGCGAAGCCAGCGTGCTGATCGTCGGCGAATCCGGCACCGGCAAAGAGCTGGTCGCACGTCACATCCATCATCGCAGCGCGCGGGCCCGCCACCCGTTCGTGGCGGTCAACTGCGGCGCCTTCAGCGAGTCGCTGGTCGATGCCGAACTGTTCGGGCATGAGAAAGGTGCGTTCACCGGCGCCCTGAGCGCCAAGGCCGGCTGGTTCGAGGAGGCCAACGGCGGCACCTTGTTTCTGGATGAAATCGGCGACCTGCCGATGCCGATCCAGGTCAAGCTGCTGCGCGTACTGCAGGAGCGCGAAGTGGTACGGCTGGGCTCGCGCCGCAGCGTGCCGATCGATGTGCGCGTACTGGCCGCCACCAACGTGCCGCTGGACCACGCCATCCAGCATGGGTATTTCCGCCAGGACCTGTTCTATCGCCTCAACGTGGTGGGCGTGGAGCTCAAGCCGCTGCGCGAACGTCCCGGCGACATTCCGCCGCTGATCCGCCACTTCGTCGATATCTACAGCCAGCGCCTGGGACACGGCCGCGTGACCATCGGCGCGGATGCCGAGCACCTGTTGGTCGAGTACCCGTGGCCAGGCAATATCCGCGAGCTGGAGAACGTCATCCACCACACCCTGCTGATCCACCGCGACGGCGTGGTGCGCGCCGAAGACATCCGTCTGTCGCAACTGCGCTTGCCAGGCCAGGCCGGCGGCGACCCCCACGAAGACGGCCAGGCCCTGCTCGAACGCGCCTTCGACAGCCTGTTCGAAAGCGCCGGTGGCGCGCTGCATGCGACGGTGGAAGATCAACTGTTCCGTGCCGCGTATCGGCACTGCCACCACAACCAGGTCAAGACTGCCGCGCTGCTGGGACTGAGCCGCAACATCGTGCGTGCGCGGCTGATCGAACTGGGCGAGCTGGTGGTGAACAAACGCCCGGGGTAGTCACGCCTGGCTGCTTGCGAGACCACGCTGCGCATAGCCGGCTCACACGGCGCGCTGCGAGGGTGCGGTCACCGCAGACGCAGCGCGCTTGGATCGTTCACGCAAAGGCGTCAACGCCGCCGATAGTCCACATAGTCGAATGCGAACGCATGCCGGGCATCGGCCGCGTGCGATTCGCGCTGCACGGCCTCCCACAGCGCAGGGTCGATCGGCGGGAAATGCGTATCGGCGCCATCCACTACCGTGTCTACTTCGGTCACCGCCAGCAGATCGGCACGTTGCATGGTCAGCCGATACACCTCGCCGCCGCCGATCACGCACAGCTCCTGCGCGCCATCCTGCGCAGCGCGCTCGATCGCCTGTTCCACCGATGCCACCGCATGCATGCCCTCGAACGGCACCTGCCCCGAACGCGTCAGCACCAGGTTCAATCGCTCCGGCAACGCACGCCCCAGCGATTGCGCCGTCTTGCGCCCCATCAGGATCGGCTTGCCCAGCGTCAGCGCCTTGAAGCGCTTGAGATCGTCGGGCAGTTTCCACGGCAGGTCGTTGTCGCGACCGATGGCGTTGTTGCGGTCGAAGGCGACGATCAGGGTCAGTTTCATCGATCCGGATACAGCGTGTCGTAGATTTTCATCGCCGCGTGCCGGCCCATCATTCCAAGGCAGAAAGCCGCAAGGTACAACACGCCAATCACCGCCAGCGCCGCTGAAGACTGCCCGCCGAAGACGTTCGTCAGCTGCAGGGGTTCACCCTTGTACAAGGCAATACCGAAAAAGCCGATCGGTGCGATGAGCAGGATGCTCGTGAGATTCACCAACAGGCTGGCCTGCATTGCCATCAGCGAATCAGCCAGTTTTTCCCGTGCCTTGATCGAATGCTTGGCCATCACAGTGCTGCCGTCTCAAGTGGATACCAGCGGACCATGCCGCAACTCGCTCGTCACACCGCCACCGGGGCCTTGATTGCCGGATGCGGGTCGTAGCCTTCGATGGCGATGTCTTCGAAGCGGAACGCGAACAGGTCGGTGACCTCGGGATTCAGACGCAAGCTGGGCAGCGCACGCGGTGTGCGCGTCAGCTGCTCGCGTGCCTGCTCGAAGTGATTGGAATACAGGTGCGCATCGCCCAGCGTGTGCACGAAATCGCCAACGCCCAGGCCGGTGGCCTGGGCCACCATGTGCGTCAGCAGCGCATAGCTGGCGATATTGAACGGCACGCCCAGAAAGATATCGCCGCTGCGCTGATAGAGCTGGCAACTGAGCTTGCCGTTCACCACGTAGAACTGGAACAGGCTGTGGCAAGGCATCAGCGCCATCTGCGGCAGCTCGCCGACATTCCAGGCGCTGATCACCAGACGACGCGAATCCGGATTGCGCTTGATCTCATCCACCAGCCACTGCATCTGGTCGATCTCGACACCGTCCGGGCCGGTCCAGCGCCGCCACTGCTTGCCGTACACCGGACCGAGATCGCCGTTGTCGTCGGCCCATTCGTCCCAGATGCGCACCTGGTGGTCGCTGAGGTAGCCGATATTGGTGTCGCCCTTCAGGAACCACAGCAACTCATGGATGATCGAGCGCAGGTGCAGCTTCTTGGTGGTCACCAACGGAAAGCCGTCGTTGAGATCGAAGCGCATCTGCCAGCCGAACACGCTGCGCGTGCCGGTACCGGTGCGGTCGGACTTCTCTGCGCCGTGGTCCAGCACGTGCTGCAACAACTCCAGGTACGGCTTCACTTGGCAGCCTCCACGCCCGCGGGCACCGGCAGCACCGGCTGCAACACCGGCGCGCGGCGCGACATCGCCAGCAGCACCAGGCCAACCGCAACCAACGGCAGGCTCAGAATCTGGCCCATCGTCAGCCAATTGAAGGCCAGGTAGCCGATCGGTGCGTCGGGTACGCGCACGAATTCGACGATGAAACGGAACACGCCATACAGCAATGCGAACAGGCCGGAGACCGCATACCGTGCGCGCGGCTTCATCGAGAACGTCCACAACACCACGAACATCACGACCCCTTCCAGCGCAGCTTCATAGAGCTGCGAGGGGTGGCGTGCGAACTGGTTCAACGCGCCGGCGGCGTACTGCGCCTGGATCTGCGCGGGCAACCGGTCGGCCAGTTCCGGCGCATGCGGAAAGATCACGCCCCAGCCGGCCTGGGTGAATTTTCCCCACAATTCGCCGCCGACGAAATTGCCGAGCCTCCCGAAACCAAGACCCAGCGGCACCAGCGGGGCGACAAAGTCCATCACATCGAAGAAGTGCAACCGGTGCTTGCGCGCCCACAACCAACAAGCGATCAACACGCCAAGCAGGCCGCCGTGGAAGCTCATGCCGCCTTCCCAGACCTTGAACAGGATCAGCGGATTGGCCAGGAAGGTCTCGAACGCATAGAACAGCATGTAGCCGATGCGCCCACCCAACACCACGCCGAGCATGCCGTAGAACAGCAGGTCGGAAAAACCATCCATGTCTACCCCGGGCAAGCGACCGCGCAGGATGCGCGAACGGCCCAGGGCCCAGGCCGAGAAAAACGCCGCCAAGTACATCAAGCCGTACCAGTGCACCTGCACCGGGCCGAGCGAGAAAGCGATGGGGTCGATGGCGTGCAGATAGATCATGCGGACCGCGTATCACGTAGAGCGAGGCCGCTATTCTGACACCTCGCACGCGCTCAGCCTAAAATCCGCGGCCGGTCAGGTAGCTCGTCTTCATGCTGCGCGCCGTCGGTGGCCGGGAAATGTTCGGCCAACAGCTCGGTCGCCGCCTCGATGCCGGCCAGGACAGCCGCTTCGTGCTGGCCTTCGCGCAGGAACTGCTGCATGCGCCGGCACACTTCTGCCCAACGCGCTTCCGGCACCCGGCTGCGCAGGCCGCGATCCGCCACCACCTCGATGGCGTGGTCGGCCAGCAGCAGGTAAATCAGCACCCCGTTGTTGGCTTCGGTATCCCAGGTCCGCAGCTGGGCGAAGGCCTGCTCGGCGCGCTGGCGCGCGCTGTGCCCGCGCCACAACGCCTCCAGTGGCAGGTCGGCCTCGACCGCGACCATGATCTGGCCGGTGTGCGAGCGCTCGCTGGCCGTCACCGCCGCTGCAATGGCGTCCATGCATGCGGCTGGAAATGTGCGCTGCGCCGAGGGCGCGAAGAGATGCCTGAGCCACCGCATTACCAGCTCCCCGAGGCGCCACCGCCTCCTGATGACCCGCCGCCACCGCCCCAGCCACCACCGCCGCCGAAACCGCCACGGCCGCCGCCGCCAAATCCACCGAAGCCGCCACCGCCCCAGCCGCCGCCGCCGACAAAGCGGCCCGGTGAGCCGGAGGATAGGCCCGCCAGCAAGCCGATCACCGCCGCACCCGCGCTGGCGAACAGCAACGACGTCAATAGCAATGCGGCACCGCCGGCGGCAACGCCGGTCAGCACGGCGCGCAGCGGGCGCGGTAGCGCGCCCAGGATGCCGCGCGCCACCATGGCCACCACCAAGCCGATGAACAGCGCCATGATCCAGCCACCGCCGCCCGCGCCGTTGCCCCCCTCGGCATGCCCGCTGACCGGCGCCGGCAGGGCCTCGCCTTCGATCAGGCCGGCCAGGGTTGCGGTCGCCGCCGCGATGCCGCCAGCGTAATCGCCCTCACGGAAGCGCGGCGCCAGATACTCCTGGATGATGCGGTTGGCGGTGATGTCCGGAATGGCGCCTTCCAGGCCGTAACCCGGCTGGATGCGGACGCGACGGTCGTCCTTGGCCACCAGCAGCAGCACGCCGTCGTCCACGCCCTTGCGGCCGATCTTCCATTGGTCGAACACGCGCTGGGTGTATTGCTCGATCGCTTCCGGCTGCGTGGTCGGCACGATCAAGATCTGCAGCTGCGCGCCCTTGCGCTGCTGCAAGGCCAGCGCCTGTTGCTCGAGTTGCTGGATCTGCCCCGCATCCAGGGTGCCGGTGACGTCGACCACCGGCGAGCGCAGCGACGGGATGGCAGCCAACTCCTGCGCCAGCAACGACGCCGGCAGCAGCAACAACGCCATCATCCACACCACTCGCAAAACCATTCGCCGCATTGCCAACTCCTATGTGATGCGCGCCGCTCGTCGATCAACGCTGGGTTTTGCCAAGCCCTCTCCCTGCGTGACAGTGCCTCTTACAGAGAGGGGGTCCGTCCGAAGCGAAGCCACGGGTAGTCGGGACGATTGCGAGGACTGGCACCGTCCCCTCACCCAACCTCTCCCCCCGACGGCAGAGCGGCTAGCTCTCGCCTCAAACGTTCTGTGGTTTGGTCCGCAGATTCGTGCTGATGTGCCGCTTGGCATGCGTTGCCTTGATGCGTGCCTGTGCGTACTTCGACAGCGCGTGCTGCGCTTGCTAGCGGCGACTGCACAGGCACGCACAGCCGCTGATTACTGCGCAGGCTGCGGCGCGGGCTGTTGCTGCGGCGTCTGCTGTGGCGCCTGCTGCGTGCCGAAATCCACCTGCGGAGCGCGCGAGATCTGCGCTTCGTTTTCCACGCTGAAATTGGGCTTGGGCTGGTATCCGAAGATCTTGGCCGTGATCACCTGCGGAAACGAGCGGATGTAGGTGTTGTAGTCCTGCACGGTCTGGATATAGCGGCCACGCGCCACGGTGATACGGTTTTCGGTGCCTTCCAGCTGCACCTGCAGATCGCGGAACGACTGGTCCGACTTGAGCTGCGGATAGTTTTCGCTGACCACCAACAACCGCGACAGCGCGCTACCCAGCTCGCCTTGCGCCTGCTGGAACTGCTTCAACGATGCTTCGTCATCGGCGTTGACCTGGATCTGGCCGACGCGCGCGCGCGCATTGGTTACTTCGGTCAGGACCTGACGTTCCTGCTGGGCATAGCCCTGCACGGTGCGTACCAGGTTGGGAATCAGATCGGCGCGACGCTGATACTGATTGAGCACCTCCGACCAACCGGCCTTGACGCCCTCTTCCTTCTGCTGGATCGCGTTATAGCCGCAACCGGACAGCGACGCGGTCAGGATCAGCAACACCAGGGCGCGAATCAGGACAGGCATGCAGGCGACTCCGTTGGAAGAGAGACCGAGCATGCCACGTGCCAAGTCAAGCCCGCATGCACACGCCCCTGAGCGGTTCGCCCTGCCCATCGTGCGTCACCACAGCCGCGGCAGCAGGATCAATCCCCAGCAGAGCAGCACATTGATCAGCAACACGAATACCGCGGCCGAGCCCATGTCCTTGGCACGCCCGGCCAATACGTGGTGTTCCGGGCCGTAGCGTTCGATCACGGCCTCAATGGCCGAGTTCAGCAGTTCGGCAGCCAGCACGATCAACAGCGGTGCAATCAGCGCGATGCGCTCGAGTCCCGACTGCCCGAGCCACAGACCGAGCGGTACCAGCACCGCCGCCAGACAGACCTCCAGGCGGAACGAAGATTCGTGCAGCCACGCCGCGCGCAATCCCTGCCATGACCAGATCGCCGCCTTGAGCATGCGACGCGGGCCGCGCGGGACGTGCCCCAATTGATCGGCCATGCGTCAGCGCGTCCTGCCGCATGGGCGAAGAAGGGAACAAGTCGAACGCATGGCATGGTCGCTGCTGGGGAAAGTGCGAATCTTGCACCGTGGCGACCCGCCCCGCCAGCCGCTGCCAGGTTTGCCCTCGGCTTCCAGCCTGGCGCACCATGGCAGCCCGCTTCACTTTGAAGGTTCCTGCATGACCATCCATCGCCTGCGCATCATGCTGTGCGCCCTCGCCCTCCTGTCCGGCCATGTGTACGCCGACGCCCTGCACACCGCTCCGGCGGTGCCGGCGCAGGTCTCCAATGCCGCTTGGGAAGAAGACATGCAACGCTTCGCCGAAAGCGACGCGCGTCAGCCGCCGCCCAAGCACGGCATCGTGTTCGTCGGCAGCTCATCGATCCGGTTCTGGGAGACATTGGCACAGGATTTCCCGGGCAAGCCGGTGATCAATCGCGGTTTCGGCGGCTCGGAAGTGCGCGACAGCACCTGGTACGCGGACCGCATCGTGATTCCATACGCGCCACGCCAGGTGGTGCTGTACGCCGGCGACAACGACCTCAACAGCGGCCGCACGCCCGAACAGGTGCGCGATGACGTGCTGGCATTCGTGGCACGTGTACGCCGCGACCTGCCCGAGGCACGCATCAGCTATCTGTCGATCAAGCCCAGCCCGTCGCGCGCGCAACTGCTGCCGGCCGTGATCAAGGCCAACCGCCTGATCAAGGACGCGCTAGCCCCGCTGCCGCGCGTGGACTTCGTGGACATCTACACCCCGATGCTCGATGCCAGCGGCAAGCCGCGCGCGGAACTGTTCCGCGCCGACAGGCTGCATATGACGGCCGATGGGTACGCGATCTGGCGCAAGGTCGTGGCACCGGTATTGGAACAACGCTAGAACGCAACCGAGCCAATCCGGCGCGCCTGTCGCCGGATCGCCGGTCTGCAGGCGAGACGTTGGCTGCCGCTCCAGGGCGGCACGTTGCATCGTGGCGGCAAACGGCCGGTCCTGTTCTCACACACAACTGACGTAGGCATCTGCGATGTCGGCCCGCGGCGAACGCGTTGGCGGTGTGCGCGAGCGATGCCAGCCATGCCAGGCCTCTGCAACGTCGCTAAACACGCCGCAAGCGCGTACGCGTCGCGCGCTGCACTATCGACACCACGTTGCGCGTTCCGGCTGCCGAGCAAGGAACATAGTGGTCCAAGCGGTGATCCAATACCGCGTGCAGCAGGCCTTCGTCGTTGCCTGCCATCGCTGCCTGACGACTTGGCCGGCAGCAAGACATCATCAGCACGCGCCAGCACCACTGAATGCCGCCTCAGGCGACGACCACCGCCACGGACGTACCGACGCCGGCTTCGCTCTGCAGTTCGATACGCCAGCCGAAGCGATCGCACAGCCGACGGACGATCGACAGGCCAAGCCCAGTGCCTTGCGGGCGGGTAGGGTCGGCGCGGAAGAACGGTTCGAACGCGCGTGCCCGCGCTTCTTCGCTCATGCCAATGCCGGTATCGCGGACCACGATACGGTCGTGGGTCACCTCGACCTCGATGCTGCCGGTATCGGTGTAAGCGCAGGCGTTACGCAACAGATTGCTGAGCACCACCCGCATCACCCTGGGCGGGGCGAACATCTGCAGGCTGCGGTCGCCGACCATGCGCAACGACACCGGTTTGTCGCCAAGCAGCTCACGCGCGCTTTGCAGTTCTTCGCTGGCAAGCTCGGCCACATCGAAGTTTTCGCTCTGCGGGTCGATCTCGGCTTCGCGTGCCAGGATCAGGAACGCATCGATCACCGCCTCCATATCGTGGCCGGCGCGCTGGATGCGGCGCAGGCTGCGCTGCGTGCGCGCGGACAATTCGTCGTCGGCCAAGGCCATGTCGCTGGCCACGCGGATCACCGTGAGCGGAGTGCGCAATTCATGGCTGGCATCGCGGGTGAAGTTGCGTTCGCGCGCGACATGCTCGCTGACGCGCAACCCCAGCGCATGCAGCGCGGCGGCCAGCTGGCGCGTTTCGCCCTGCAGTTCGGCAGGCAGCCGCTCCGGAGCCAGTTCGTCCACATCCGGGTTGCGCGGGTCCCAATGCGACACGCGCCGGGCCAGCCAGCTGATCGGCGAGACCAGCCGCTTGGAAACCCGGTAGGTGAACCATGACACGCCGTAGATTGCCACCAACACCACAATCGCCGGCACCACACCGAACCACCAGGTCAGATGCGCCGCGCGCGAGCGCGGAAACACCAGATACAGCCGCCCCTCCGGACGTTGATCGACATACACCAGCGCATCGGCGGCAGCCACTTCGCTGAAACCCGGAGACAGGTGGCGCAGCGCGGCCGGAGCCGCCTCGGCGGCGGTACCGGCGGGCGAAAAATAGCCCTGGATGTTGCGCGTATTCGGCGGCCGGTTGTCCGGCACGCTCTTTTGCATCTGCCAGAAATGCACGGCCTCGTCGGCGAGCACGGTGCGCACCAGGCTGTATTTGATGACGAACGACACCAGATACCCGGCCAGCACGAGCGCCAAGCTCGCCAGCGCGACCTGCAGCAGGAAGGCCAGACGTATTTTTCTCGGGAGCCCGTGTGGCATTGCCGCATCCAGGAAGGAGCGCCCGAGTATAGGCAGCACTTCCGTGAGTCCTTCGTGCAACCAGCCGGCAGCACAGGAGATCGATCGGCGCGTGAGCGCCTGCACAGCGGCCGGCCGCCAGAACGGCGGCCGGCGCGCAGGACATCACGCCATCGGTTGGGCGATGTCGGCGATGCGATAGCCGGCGCTCTGCACGGTGTGCAGCAGCGGACGGTCGAACGGCTTGTCGATGATCTTGCGCAGGTTGTACAGATGGCTGCGCAGGGTGTCCGAATCGGGCAAGCCGTTGCCCCAGATTTCGCGCTCGATTTCCTGGCGGGTGACCACACGCGGCGATTCGCGCATCAGGATGGTCAAAAGGCGCAGGCCGATCGGCGAAAGCTGCAGCTCGGTGCCGGCACGGGTGGCGCGCATGCTCACCGGGTCAAGCACCAGGTCGGCGACCTTGAGCACTTCCGAGCCCACCTGGCGACGCTCGCGACGGATCAGGGCACGCAGGCGCGCTTCCAGTTCCTGGATCGCGAACGGCTTGGTCAGGTAATCGTCGGCGCCAAAGCCCAGGCCGGTGAGCTTGTCGTCCAGCGTGTCGCGGGCCGTCAGCATCAACACCGGGGTGGACTTGCGTGCGTCGTTGCGCAGGCGGCGACACACTTCGATGCCGTCCAGGCGTGGCAGCATGAGATCCAGCACGACCACGTCGTAGCTGTTCTCCGCGGCAAGACGATAGCCGTCCAGGCCGTCCTGCGCGTAGTCGACCTCGAAGCCACGGCCTTCCAGGTACTCGCCGATCATTTCGGAGATATTGCGGTTGTCTTCGACGACCAGCACGAGGCCGGACGTTTCCTTGGTCTGACGCATGGACTTTCCTCGGTCTTCAGCTTTGTGAAACATGCCGGATCGACGGTGGAAAGGGCGTGAAGACTGGATACCGTGTTGCGTTGTCCGGCATTTAGCGGCCGAGCAGCGGGCGCAACGCCGGCCACACCGTCTCCAGCACCTTCGGTTGCGCAGCGGCGGTGGGGTGCAGACCGTCCGCCTGCATCAGGCCGGGCTGCAGCGCGACCTTTTCCAGAAAGAACGGCACCAGCGCGGTCTTGTACTGTTTGGAAAGGTCCGCATAGGTCGCCTTGAGCCGCTCGCGGTAGGCTGGGCCGTAATTGGGCGGCACGTCGATCCCGAGCAGCAGTACCTTCGCGCCGGCTTGCTGGCTGAGCTGAATCATCTTTTCCAGATTGCCCTTGAGCTGGGCCGGAGTCAGCCCTCGCAGCGCGTCGTTGCCGCCGAGTTCGATGACCACCACGCCGGGGCGGTGCTTTTCCAGCAGGCCCGGCAGCCGGGTCAGCGCGCCGGATGTGGTTTCGCCGCTGATGCTGGCATTGACGACTGCCGGTGGCGTCGCCATGTCACGCTTCAGGCGTTGGTCCAATAAAGTCACCCAACCGGACTGCACCGGGATGTTGTGCGCAGCGCTCAGGCTGTCGCCGACGACCAGGATCGGCGCGGTGGCGACCGGACTTTTGGCAGAGGCGATCCCCGGCGCAAGCAGGGAGAGTGTCAGCAGCCACAGGACCAGCACGCCATATCGCAGTGTTCTTTCACGCATTCGGAGATTCCTCATCGACAGTCTGGCCCCCCGCTCCAGCACCCGCACCGCCATCGACGTTCGCGAGGTCGGCAAGTCCGTCAGTGGCCCGGAGGGAACGCTCCACATCCTCGACAACGTGAGCTTGACGGTCAGTGAAGGCGACAGCATCGCCATCGTCGGTGCGTCCGGTTCGGGCAAGACCACCCTGCTCGGCTTGCTGGCCGGGCTGGACCTGCCCAGCCGCGGCAGCATCGTGCTGGCGGGCCAGGACCTGGGCCAGCTCGACGAAGAGGCGCGCGCCGCGCTGCGCGCCCGCGACGTCGGCTTCGTGTTCCAGAGCTTTCACCTGCTGCCGGCGCTGACTGCCGAAGAAAACATCGCACTGCCGCTGGAACTGGCCGGGCGCGAGGATCCGGCGCGGGTGCGCGAAGTGCTGGAGGCCGTGGGCCTGAGCGCACGTGCGCGGCATTATCCGCGCCAGCTGTCCGGCGGCGAGCAGCAGCGCGTGGCGTTGGCGCGCGCATTCGTGGCGCGCCCGCGCATCCTGTTCGCCGATGAGCCCACCGGCAGCCTCGACCAGGCCACAGGCGCGCAGATCAGCGACCTGTTGTTCGCGCTCAATGCCACCAGCGACACCACGCTGGTCCTGGTCACGCATGACATGACGCTGGCGCAGCGTTGTCGCCACATCTACCGCATCGACAGCGGCCGCCTGCACGCACAGACCGGTCCGGCCGCATGAACGTCGTGCGACAAGCCGCGCGCGCAGTACGCCGCGAATTCCTGGCCGGGGACCTGCTGACCGTGTTCGCCGCGCTGGTGCTGGGCGTGGCGGTGATGACCGCGGTGGGCACCCTGGTCGACCGGGTGACGCTCGCGCTGACCTCCAGCGCGGCCGAAGTGCTCGGCGGCGATCTGGGCGTGACCGGGCGGCAGGAAATCCCGGCCGACTTCGCCGAAGAAGCCAGACGACGCGGCCTGCAGAGTACGCGCATGGTCAGCTTCCCCAGCGTGTTGTTCCATGGCGATGCCAGCCAGATGGCCAATATCCGCGGCGTCGGCGCCGGCTACCCGCTACGTGGGCAGTTGCTGGTGTCCAAGAACGGCACCGGGACGGAAGGCAGCGTCGCCAGCGCACCGCCGCCGGGCCAGGCCTATGCCGATCCGCGCCTGCTCGAAGCGCTGGGCCTGCACATAGGCGAGCAACTGGAATTCGGCGCCGGCCATCTGACCATCACCGGCGTGTTGCGCGCCGAACCCGATGCCTCCGGTGAGCTGATGCAACTCTCGCCGCCGCTGCTGGTCAATCGCGCCGATATCGAAGGCGCCGGCCTGCTCGGCCCCGGCAGCCGCGCCTCCTATCGGTTGATGTTCGCCGGCGCACCGGATGCCATCGCCGATTTGCGCGCTTGGTTGAAACCACGCGCCAGCGAGTATCGCCTGGTCGGCATCGAAGACACCCAGCGCGGCATGCGTGCAGCGTTTGATCGCGCCGGCCGCTTCCTGGCCTTGTCGGCGTTGCTGGCGGTGCTGTTGTCCGGTGTGGCCACGGCCCTGGCAGCGAACCGGTTTGCGATGCGACGCATCGACACCGTGGCGGTCCTGCGCTGCCTGGGTGCCCGCCAGCGCGACATCCTGGCGATGCTGTCGCTGCAATTGTTGCTGACGGCGATACCGGCCTGCCTGGTCGGTATCGGGCTTGGCATGCTCGCGCAGGAAGGCCTGGTGCAGGCGCTGGGCAGTCTGATCCCGAACCGGTTGCCGCTGCCACAGGCCACCCCTGCCCTGGCCGGTGCAGGCATCGGCCTGGTGCTGTTGCTGGGCTTCGGCCTGCCGCCGCTGCTGCGGCTGCGCAACGTGCCGCCGATGCGCGTGCTCAACCGCAGCTTTGCTGCAGTGCCGCCCAGCTCGCTGCTGGTGTATGGCGCAGCCCTGGCCGCCACGCTGGCGCTCACCGTCTATGCCACCGGCAATCTGGTGTTGGCCGGTTGGGTGCTGGGCGGCCTGGCCGCGCTGGCACTGGTGGCGATGTTGCTGGGGCTGGGCCTGCTCGCGTTGCTGCGACCGATCCAGCACCGCCTGCGCGGTGCCTGGAAACTTGGCCTGGCCTCGCTGACCCGGCGCCGCGGCTTGAGCGTGGTGCAGCTGGTCGGGCTGTCGCTGTCGTTGTGCGCGCTGTTGCTGCTGGCGGTGGTCGGCCCGGGCCTGCTCGGTCAATGGCGCGACCGCCTGCCGGCGGACACGCTCAACTACTTCCTGATGAACATCCAGCCCGAACAAACCCAGCCGGTGCTGCAGACGCTGCGCGGTCTGGGGGTGAACGATGCGGCCGTGGAGCCGTTTTCCACCGGGCGCCTGGTCGCCATCAACGACAAACCGCCGGTGCGCGGCGAGCGTGACCCGGCCGACGATGGCGACGGCGACAACCGGCCAGTGAATTTTTCCTGGCGCCATGCGTTCCCGCCCGCAAATACGCTGCTGCAGGGCAAGTTCTGGGCGGCCGACAGCACCGCGGCGGAAGCCTCGGTGGAAGAAGGCTGGGCGCAACGCTACCAGCTCAAACTGGGCGATCGCATCACCTTGCTGCTGGGCGAACAGCAACGCACGTTCACCGTGACCAGCATCCGCAAGGCCGATTGGGATTCGTTCCGGGTCAACTTCTTCCTGCTGCTCAATCAAGGGTCGGTCGGCGATGCGCCGTACAACCTGATTTCCGCCTTCCACCTGCCGCCGGGCAATGCGTCCAAGCTGGCGGCGCTGAGCCGCGCCTATCCGAACATTTCGTTGCTGGATATCGACGCAATCCTTGGGCGCGTGCGCGAGGTCATCGACCAGGTGGCACAGGCGGTGCAATTGGTGATGGGCTTCAGCCTGCTGGCCGGCGTGCTGGTGTTGCTGGCCGCGTTGCAGGCCACCGCGGGCGAACGCCGTTACGACAGCGCGGTATTGCGCACCCTGGGCGCACGCCGTGGCCAGCTACGCGGTGCGGTGCTGGTGGAATTCGGCGCGCTTGGCTTGCTGGCGGCGACGCTGGCAGTGTCCGCTGCGGCCGTGATCGGCGCGGTCGTGGGGAAGCAGGCGTTCGAGATTGCGTTGACGCCGGATTGGCCGCGCCTGCTGCTCGGCGGCGCATTCGGGCTGGCGTTGAGTCTGTTGGCGGGTTGGTCGGGCACCCGGCGCATCTTGTCCACGCCGCCGGCGTTGGCATTGCGGAGCGAGTAAGCGCGGGTAACACGCGTCGCATGCGGGCAACGGCGTGCGACACGCGGCCTGGTGGCTGTGCTGCATGCCAGGCGACGGACGCCGTGGCGCGCCGCGTGAGACGCCTCGCCGTCGGTGAGTGCTGCATATGTCTGCAGCGCATAAGCACCTTGCAAATCGTACGTTCGCAGCGGTGGCACGACGGCCTAGAGTGGTGTGTCCGGCCGCCGGCCCAGGCGGCCTTTCGTTGCCGTCGAGGTGCCACGCCATGGCCAGCATCACTTCCGCAGCGCGTGTGCACACGCCGCGCGATGCGTCTTCCCCCGTGCAGACCTCCAGCGTCCGGATCGTGCCCTTCGACGCTCCGCTGGGTGCCGAGGTGATCGGCCTGGACCTTGCGCAACCGCTGGATGCCGCCACCTTCGCGCGTATCCATCGCGCGCATCTGGATCATCACGTGCTGGTGTTTCGCGATCAACGCATCACACCGGCGCAGCAGGTGGAATTCAGCCGTCGCTTCGGGCCGCTGCAGATCCATGTGCTGCGCAACTTTCAACTGCGCGGGCAGCCGGAAGTGCTGGTGGTATCCAACATCAAGGAAAACGGCGAGCCGATCGGCCTGGGCGACGCCGGGCATTACTGGCACTCGGATCTGTCGTACAAGCAAACCCCGAGCCTGGGGTCGCTGCTGCATGCGCAGGAGCTGCCCAGCGAAGGCGGCGACACGCTGTTCGCCAACCAGCACCTGGCATGGCAGACGCTGCCCGAATCGCTCAAGCGCACGGTGCAGGATCTGCGTGCCGAACACAGTTATCTGGCCAAGTACGAAGAGCTGCGCGCCCGCAATCCGTGGCGCCCGGCACTGACGCCGGAGCAGATTGCCGAAGTGACACCGGTGCAGCACCCGGTGGTGCGCACGCATCCGGAAACCGGCCGCAAGGCGCTGTTCGTCAGCGAGCATTTCACTACTCGCATCGTCGGCCTGCCCGAGGACGAAAGCCGCGCGCTGTTGCAGACGCTGTTCGAACACTCCACGCAGGCTGCGCTGGTGTATCGGCATCGCTGGCAGCCGCACGACATGGTGTTCTGGGACAACCGCTCGGTGATGCATCTGGCTGCGGGCACGCCGGATCATCTGCGCCGTCGGCTCAACCGCACCACCATCGAAGGCGATGCGCCGTTCTGAGCATCACCTGTTCCCTTCCCCTTCTCGACTGGAGCGCCGCATGCGTTTGACCGTCTCTTCCCACGCTCCTTTGCCGCACCGGCGTTTTTCGCGGCGCATCGCGCTGCTGGTGTTGGCCGCGTTGCCGCTGTTGCATAGCGCGCATGCGCAAGCCGAAGGCAAGCTGCGGATCGCCAAGCAATTCGGCATCGTTTACCTGCTGCTGGACGTGGCGCAGGACCAGAAGTTGATCGAACAGCAGGGCAAGGCCGCCGGCGTGGACATCGACGTGCAGTTCCTGCAGCTCTCCGGCGGGGCGGCGGTCAACGACGCGTTGTTGACCGGTTCGATCGATATCGCCGGTGCCGGCGTCGGCCCGCTGTTCACCATCTGGGACCGCACGCGCGGCCGCCAGAATGTCCGCGGCGTCGCCTCGCTGGGCAATTTCCCGTACTACCTGATCAGCAACAATCCGCGCATCAAATCCATCGGCGATTTCACGCCAAAGGACCGCATTGCGGTACCGGCGACAGGTGTCTCGGTGCAGTCGCGGTTTCTGCAGCATGCCTCGCAACAACGCTGGGGCGACAAGGGCACCCATCAGCTCGATGCGCTGCAGGTCGCGTTGCCGCATCCGGATGCCGCCGCGGCGATCATCCGTGGGCGCAGCGAAATCACCGCGCATTTTGCCAGCCCGCCGTTTCAGGAGCAGGAACTGGCGCGTAACCCGGCCGCGCATATCGTCACCAGTTCGTACGAGATCGAAGGCGGCCCGTCGTCGGCAACGGTGTTGTACGCCACGGAAAAATTCCGCCAGGACAACCCCAAGACCTATCGCGCATTTGTCGCCGCCCTGGACCAGGCAGCAAAGTTCGTCACTGCCCATCCGGAGCAGGCGGCCGATATCTTCCTGCGCCGTAATGGCTCGGGCATCGATCGCGCGTTGGTGCTGCAGATCCTCAAGGACCCCAAGGTGCAGTTCACCGTGGCACCGCAGAACACGCTGGGGCTGGGCAAGTTCATGCAGCACAGCGGGGCGATCAAGCAGGCGCCGGGCAAGGTGGGCGATTACTTTTTCGACGACCCGCTGATTGCGGGCGGGAGCTGAGCGATGTCGACGCCCCTGCTGCAGGTCGATCATGTCAGCCTGGAATATGCCTCCGCCCAGCGCGTGGTGCGCGCGACCCATCGCGTGCGCTTCGATGTGCACGAAGCCGACCGCTTCGTGCTGCTCGGGCCATCGGGCTGCGGTAAATCCACATTGCTCAAGGCGGTTGCCGGCTTCGTTGCGCCGCGCGAAGGGCAGATCCGTCTGGAGGGGCATGCGGTCACCGGCCCCGGGCCGGACCGGGTGGTGGTATTCCAGGAATTCGACCAGTTGGCGCCTTGGAAAAGCGTGCGCGAGAACGTGGTGTTCGGGCTGCGCGCGGCGCGCAAGCTCGGCCGCGCCGAAGCGCGCGAGCGGGCAGACGAAAGTCTGGCCCAGGTCGGGCTGAGCGGATTTGCAGATGCCTACCCGCACACCTTGTCCGGCGGCATGAAGCAGCGCGTGGCCATCGCACGCGCACTGGCGATGCGCCCGCGTGTCCTGCTGATGGACGAACCGTTCGCGGCACTGGATGCGCTGACGCGTTCGCGCATGCAGGAGCAGGTGCTGGAATTGTGGGAACAATTGCGCTTCACGCTGCTGTTCGTCACCCATTCCATCGAAGAAGCGTTGGTGGTCGGCAACCGGGTCTTGCTGTTGTCGCCGCACCCGGGCCAGGTGCGCGCCGAACTCAACGCGCATGCCTTCGGCCCGCACAGTGCCGGCAGCGTGGCGTTCCAGCAGACCGCGCAACGCATTCACCGGTTGCTGTTCGATCTGCCCGATGAAACGCTGGATGACGACAAGGTGGCACCGCTGCGTCGCCCGTCCCTGCGCCAGCGCGAGGCGCTGACATGAGCCGCAGCACTGCAAGCGCATTGCCACCGATTCCACCGGTGCGGCCCGAGTACGAAGTGGCGCTGACGCCGCTGGACCCCGCCCTGGTTGCCGCGACCACGCCCACGCGTTGGCAGGCACCGCCGTGGCTGCGCAAGACATTGGTGCTGGCGGTCTTGGTTGCGGCATGGGAAATCGCCGCGCGGCTGGTCGGCGACGATCTGATGCTGCCCGGCGCAGGGCAGACCGCGCGCGCGTTCTACGACGGGCTGCTGTCCGGCGAACTGCTGCGCCGGGTCGGTGCCTCATTGCGGGTGCTGGCGCAGGGTTATGCGCTGGGCGTGCTGCTGGCGTTCGTGCTGACCGCACTGGCCGCTTCCACACGCTGGGGCCGGGATGTGCTCGGCACGCTGACCGCCATGTTCAACCCGCTGCCGGCCATTGCGCTGTTGCCGCTGGCCTTGCTGTGGTTCGGGCTGGGCACCGGCAGCCTGGTGTTCGTGCTGGTGCACTCGGTGCTGTGGCCGCTGGCGCTGACCACCTACGCCGGCTTCCAGGCAGTGCCGGACACGCTGCGCATGGCCGGGCGCAACTATGGCCTGCGCGGCCCGCGCTACGTGGCGCAGCTGCTGATTCCGGCGGCGCTGCCGGCGATCCTGTCCGGGCTGAAGATCGGCTGGGCGTTCGCCTGGCGCACCCTGATCGCCGCCGAATTGGTCTTCGGCGCCACCTCCGGCCAGGGCGGCCTGGGCTGGTACATCTTCCAGAACCGCAACGAGCTTTATACCGACAAGGTGTTCGCGGGGCTGGCGATGGTGATCGTGCTGGGGCTGCTGGTGGAGGGCGTGGTGTTCCAGGCGGTCGAGCGGCTGACGGTGCGCCGCTGGGGCATGCAGCGCTAGAGCGGCCTCGGCGGTGCGGTCGCGTGCGCTTAACGAGGTTGGCTTATGCTTCGGCCCCCATTCTCTGCCGCTCGCCGCCATGCCCACCGCCCCCTTCACCGCCTACCTGTACCCGGTCCTGCTGCTGATCGCCAGCAACGTGTTCATGACCTTCGCTTGGTACGGACACCTGAAGTACAAGACCACGCCGCTGATGATCGCCATCCTGGTCAGCTGGGGCATCGCGTTCTTCGAATACTGCCTGCAGGTGCCTGGCAACCGTCTGGGCAGCGCGGTGTATTCGGCGCCGCAGCTCAAGGGCATGCAGGAAGTGATCACGCTGCTGGTCTTTGCCGGTTTCTCCACCTTCTACCTGGGGCAGTCGCTGAAGTGGAACCATTGGGCTGCGTTCGGCCTGATCCTGGTGGCGGCGTTTTTGATGTTCAAGGAATAAAGGCAAAGCGCCGTCTCGCTCGTAGGAGCGCAGCCGGGCGCGACCTCGCAAAGCCTCCCGCGGCGCGATGGGCCTTATCGGGAATGCCATGTCGCGACCGGGCGCGCTCCTACGGCATCCGGGTGCCTAGTTCGCCGGTTCGACCCACTGCGCGAACACCGCATCGATTTGCGCGTCCTTGACCCGCTTGCCCTTCTGCACTGACTCGGCCTGCTCGAACATCGGCACGATCATCGCCATGCCATCCGGCTTGGTTTTCAGATGCAGGCCCGGTGGTGCATGCAGGAATGAGGCCCAGCGCGTGCGCACCCGGGCCCAATAGGCTTGGGTGCCCTTCCAGTACGCATAGGCCGGGGCGAAATCCACCTCGGTGGTCTTGCGGTAATCGTTGAAGCCGAACTCGCGCGCAATCGCTTCCTGGGTGCCGTCGGGCTTGCGCAACACCTTGGTATTGAATTGTTCGTGGGTCCAGCCGTTCGGCGTCAGCGTATGCCGGTTGATCACCGATAGCGCGTTGTAGTCGCTGCGCTTGGTGTACTCGCGCCGCGGCAACGGGCGCCAGCTTGGATCGCTGGTCCAGGTGGGGTGGCCATCGGCGTAGTCTCAGCGGCCGGTCCCGCAATAACGTGGCGCGTCGCTGACTTCATATACGCATTGGGTCCAGGCACCGGCGCTCACGGCCGGCGGCAGCGCGTGCACCGTCCAGGTCTGCTCGGCGGTGAATTCAAACCGTTGCGGTGCCTCGAAGGTCCAGTCCTGCCGCCAGTGCTTGGTCACATGCCCGGTCTTCTCGTCGACCAGCAGATGCTGCAGCACCAGCTTGCGCGGCGAATCCTCCACCACGATCACCACTTCGCTGGCACCGCTGCGCATCGCCGAGGCGCGCTCGTAGCCGGGCTTGAGCAACACCGTCTCGTCGAAGGCAAAGTCCACCGCGTATTCGCCCTGCATCGCCAGGATGCTTTGCCGATCGCGCTGGGCGTCGGCGGCGGCGATCAACGGCAACAGGCTCAGCGTCAGTGCGATACAACGGGGAAACGTTCGGCTCATCGGAACTCTCGGGAGTGGTTGGAGACGTCAGCGGCGCAGGCGCACCAGCGACGTCGTCATGTCGGATGGGTTGTTGTTGCTGGATGTGGTGGAGGCCGTGCGCAAGGCGGCAGCGCGCGCGCAGCAGCAATCGTCCACCGCCACGCGGCCGTCGATGCCCTCTTCACGCGCCAGGCGTGCGGCAACTTCCGCGCCCAGCGCCGACACGGTCGCCAGGCTGGCGACAAACGGCTGCTCGCGGGTGGCGGCGGCCTGCAGGCGCAGCGCGCTCAATCGCCACGCCTCCCCACGCATGCGCCCGGCCAGACGACGCCACAGCCGCTCGCCGACGCCCAGCTCATGGGTTTCCATCGGCAACGGTGGCAGCCGCGCGACCAGGCGATCCCAGATCAGGAAATCGCTGTCAGGCAGCAGGCAGATCCGCCAGCAGCACTGCCCCTCGGCATCGAAGAACCAGATGCTCTCACGCACGCCATCGCTGTCGACCTGCCGGCACGCCGCCGCATCCACCGCGTGCTGCCAGCCATCCAGCTCGTTGCCCAATGCGGGCCGGTACAGGCACAGCACCGTGCCCAACGCCGCCAATTGCTGCGGACGCGGCAGTGCGGCGCGGGTGGCACGTGCATGCGACAACGACGGCAGCGGGCGGGCGATGGGCATGGCCGCTACCAGCTCACCGCCAGGCTGACCGAGGCAGTGCGCCCGGCGCCGGTGAAGCGATCGAGCACCGTGCTGCTGGCCAGCGTGCCATTGGGCAGCGCATTCCAGTCCACGTAGCGGCGGTCGGCCAGATTGAAGATGCCGGCAGTGACCTTGGCGCCAGGCGCGAATTCCCAGTGGCCCATCAGATCCAGCGTGGCGTAGCCGGCCGGGGTGTAATAGCTGTCCAGCTGCGGGCGACGCTTGCGCGCGACGAAGGTGCCGATCAGCTCCGCGCCCCAGGCATCGCCGTCGAAGGCCACGCCGAGCGTTCCGCGCAGCGGGTCGACCGAGTTGAGCGGGGTGTCGTCGGTGAGATTGTCGCCTTCCGCATACGCCAGGGCGCTGTTGAGCGACCAACCCTGCCAACCGGCCAGGGCGCCCAGATCGATTCCGCCGCGCGCTTCGGCCCCCTTGATCACCACGTCGTCCACGTTGCGCGACTGGAACAGCATCAGCCCTTCGGCATTGAAGCCGGCCGGCGCATACGATTCGATGAAGTTGCGGTAGTCGGTGTAGTACACGCTGACGCCCAGATAGCCGACTGCATCGTTGAAACGCAGGCCCAGTTCGCCACCGCGGCTGGTCTCCGATTTCAGATCCGGATTGGCGATGGCGGTATAGCGCGCCTGCAGATTGGTGAAGCCGATATTGACGTCGTTGTACGGCGGCGCGCGGAAGCCATGCGCATAGTTGGCGTACGCCGACCATGCATCGGAGAACCGCCACACCACGCCGAACTTGGGCGAGACCTGGGTTTGATCGATGGTCTCGGCAGCCACGCCCGGATTGTCTTCGCGGAAGATGGCGTCCACCTGCGGCGACAGCCGGAAGTAATCCACGCGCACCCCGGGCGTCAGCGACAGCTGGCCATCGAACAGGCGGATCTCGTCCTGCGCATACAGCCCGAGCTTGGTGGTCTCGCTCTTGGGAAAATCGCGCACCGGGAACACGTCCTGACCGACGCGATTGGTGATCGCGCCATTGGCCAGATTGACCGAGTAACCATCGCGCTTGGCGCGGGTGTCGGTCCAGGTGCCGTCCAGGCCATAGGTGATGTCGTGGCTGAGCGTGCCGGTGTCGATGGCCCTGTGCGCGTTGAACAGCACGCCGTACACGCGCTGATCGAAGGTGTGTTCGTTATGACGGCGGGTGTTGTTGCCGCGCAGCTCGTCGGTACGCTGTAGGCTTTCGCTGTCCTGGCGATACAGCTGCCACTGCAGATCGTCGGCAAGCGCCCAATCCAGCGCATCCAGTTCGTGGCGTAGCGAAACGCGCGCGCGGGTCTGATGGTCGCGTCCGTCCTGCGACAGGATGCGCAGCGATGGCGTGGTCACACGCGGGTCGATGCCGGTCAACGCCTCGATGCTGCCATAGTCTTCGTTGCCTTCCACGGTGAGCTTGAAGCGCTGCTGCGCGCTCGGCGCGTACACCAGTTTGGCGAGCACACTGCGGCCATCGATGCGCTGCGGATTGGCCGCGGTGCGGGCGAAATCGCGGCTGCGGTGATCACCTTGGTTTTGCGTTTCCTGGCCCTGGCGATGACTCACCGCCACCATGCCGCTCCAGCGTTCGCCACCGAACGCGCCGGTGGCACCGGCGAACAGACCGTTCCAGTCGCCTTCGTAGCCGAACTTCAGGCCGACGTAGCTGTGCTTGTCGGCGCTCAGATAATCCGAAGGATCCTTGGTGACGAAGGCGACCACGCCGCCCAATGCATCCGAGCCATACAACGAGCTGGCCGGCCCGCGTACCACTTCCACGCGCTTGAGCGTTTCCAGATCGACGAAGTTACGGTTGGCATTGAGATAGCTGCCGAAACTGAAGGTGTCCGACACCGGCACGTTATCCACCAGGATCGCCACGCGGTTGCCATCCAGCCCGCGGATGCGGATGCCGTTGGCACCGGTGAAGCGGCCGCTGGTGCTGGTGACCGACACGCCCGGCGTGTAGCGAAACAGATCCTTGAGTTCGCGCACCAGTTGGTTGTCGAGCTGTTCGCGATCGATCACATCCACCGTGCTGGGCACATCCACCAGTGCGCGTTGGGTGCGTGTGGCGGTGACCTGTAGCCGGTCGAAGTCGTGCACCTCACGCGCACCCTCCGCTCCGGCATCGCGTTCGGCAGCATGGGCACACAAGGAAATAGCAGGCAGCGCCAGCGACAGCGCGACCACCAGCGGATGCAGGCGGATCATCAGGAGCCCTTGAGCGTCCCCCCGGCAGCGCGCATTGCGGCATAAGCCGCGCGCGGCAGGGAAGATAGAGTTGAGTGACGGGCGGCGGCGGCAGCGCCCGCTGCGATCTTTCCGCACACGCGTTGAGCGAGTGCGGCGAATGGATGCGACGGCGATCGAGCGTTGCGCGGAGAAAGATCGCGTCATCGGCACTGATGGCGCACGGCGATCGTTGCGGCAGCAGCTGCGCACAGTGGCTGTGCGCAGCCGCAGCTCGTGGCTGGAATTACTTGGTCAGGATCAGCTTGTCGTTGCTGGTGTGGCGCAGGCGATAGACGCGGTCGCCGTGCTGGATCAGCACTTCACGCCGGCCCTTGAGCAGCGCCTCGCTGCTGATGAGGTCTTCGGCGGGCACGGCGCGCGGCGTGGCGCGGTCGCGCAGATTGACCGGTTCGGAGCGAAGCAGCACGGGGTGAGCGGTCATGATCTGGTTCTCCAGTCGGTTGGCCAGACAAATAATAACCATTCTCATTTAATGATCAAGAGCCATTCTCATTTGAATGACCTGATGTTTAAATCGAACTCTGAATTTCGATTCATCACTCCAATCGAATCGATACGGTGTCGCTGTTCTCGGCTGCGGTGACCGCACAAGACGTCCACCGCAGCACCCGTCCGACTCAATGACTCAGCGCGTGCTCGACTCCACCCGCGCCCAGCCGGCGTCATCGACCTGATCCAGGGTGTTCAAGGCACCAAGGTTTTCTTCCAACTGTGTGACCCGGCTCGCGCCCAGGATCACGCTGGACACATGTGGATTGCGCAGGCACCAGGCGATGGCCAACTGCGCGGGCGACTGGCCAAGCTCGGCCGCTACCGCGCAGAACGCGCGGGCGCGCTCCAGCCGGCGCGCTTCCGGCGCGCCCAGCACTTCGTCCTGCAACCATTGGTTGCCCGGCTGGCCCAGACGGCTGTCGGCCTCCACGCCCGCGTTGTACTTGCCGGTCAGCAGGCCCGAGGCCAGCGGCGACCAGATCGTGGTGCCCAGCCCGTCCTCGCACAGCGACGCGTACTCGCGCTCCAGCCGCTCGCGGTGCAGCAGGTTGTATTGCGGCTGTTCCATCGCCGGCGCATGCAGATGTTCGCGTTCGGCAATGGCGATGGCTTCGCGCAACTGCGCGGCGCTCCATTCGGACGTGCCCCAGTACAGCACCTTGCCCTGGCGGATCAGCGCATCCATGGCGCGTACGGTTTCCTGGATCGGGGTGTCCGGATCGGGCCGATGGCAGTAATAGAGATCCAGGTACTCCACGTGCAGGCGCTTGAGCGCGGCGTGGCAGGCATCGGTGACATGCTTGCGCGAGAGTCCGCGCTGGGTCGGCCGCGGGCTGTCCACCGCACCGAAGAACACCTTGCTCGACACGCAAAAACCATCGCGCGGCAAACGCAGATCGGCGATCACATCGCCCATCACTTGCTCGGCGCGGCCGCGCGCGTAGACCTCGGCGTTATCGAAAAAGTTGATGCCGTTGTCCCAGGCGGCGGCGATCAGATTGCGCGCTTCGCTGCGCCCGATCTGCTTGCCGAAGGTGACCCAGGCCCCGAACGACAAGGCCGACAGCTGCAGCCCGGTGGAACCCAGACGACGGTAAAGCATGGCGAACTCCCGCAACCTCCAGGACACCTGCCCCGGACCGGCGTGCGCAGTGTAGGCCGTGGCGTCGGGCGCCGCACAGCGCGTGGCATGTGCGACGCCTTGCATCGACCTCTCCTCGGCGCGACTGTCTGTTCGCAGCACCGCCTGCACTGCGCATGCATCGTGATCGGCGCTTTCGTCGGTATCGGTCTGCGGTTGGTTGTGATCTGCGTGGAATGCTTCGGCTTGCATGGGCGTTTGCATGCATACCGGCGCGGGACACGCCACACGTGCATCCACGAAGTTTCTGACGCGCCTCCATGCCCCCTCAGATCCCACGCTGATGCGCGTGTCATCACCACCGTTCGTTGTCGGCGGCCAGGGGAAAGCGGCATCCAGGTGGATCATCGTCGTTCTGGATCTGCGTCCCGGTGGCCGTCGCTGGTGAGCATGCGCGATGCGTCACCACCAATCCACAAGCAACAGACGCGCCGCCTTGCTGCAGCGACCGCTTGCCGATCAGCAAGCAAAATCGCCGGCGTGCGGAGCCGCATCCGGGATGAGGCCATTGGTGGCATGAAGGCCTCCAGCGAGCTTGCCTGGATGGTTTCACGCCGTGCCCGGACGCCGGATGCGGCACCGTGCCTCGATAGACCAGCGGATGGCGCCGGCGGACGCATGCGTCAATCACCAGCACTCGAAGACACAAACGACAACCGTCAAAGCCATCTGCGCCGGAAACCCACATCCCAATGAAGCTGATGCAGCAACGACAGCCGTAGCAGTCGCAGCCGCAGATCGGCGCCACGCGCTCCAGCCACGCCTGGCTGCCCGGCACGTCCCCTCAACGCTGACGCATGACGTGAACACGTCATCCGGGGGCGGCACGACCGCCACCCGCCGCGCCGCCACGATGCGAAACGCCGCCCACCTCGCCCATGCGAACTCCCGACTTTGCGCAAGCGCGGTCCCACAGCGCGCCGGCGCGGGCCTGCCCGTGCCCGCCACCTCTCGTCTGTGGGCCAACCGGGAGCATCTGAATGCCGCTCGCCTTGCCCCCTGTCACCCCCTGCTCTAGGCTTCCCGTTTTGCCGTCAGCAGCCCGGGGATTGGAATGGTCGAAGGTTTGGGAAGGATCGGTTTCGGCCTGTTCGGTCTGGCGGTGCTCATCGGCATCACCTGGCTGTTTTCGAGCAACCGCCGCGCGATCGACTGGAAGCTGGTCGCCACCGGTCTGGCCCTGCAGATCTCGTTCGCCGCACTGGTGTTGCTGGTGCCGGGCGGGCGCGACGTCTTCGACGCGCTGGGCAAGGGCTTTGTCAAGGTGCTGAGTTTCGTCAATGAAGGGTCCACCTTCATCTTCGGCAACCTGATGAACATCGACAGCTACGGCTTCATCTTTGCGTTCCAGGTGCTGCCCACCATCATCTTCTTCTCGGCGCTGATGGGCGTGCTTTACCACCTGGGCGTGATGCAGATGGTGGTGCGTGCGATGGCCTGGGCGATCACCAAGGTGATGCGCGTTTCCGGTGCGGAAACCACCAGCGTGTGCGCCAGCGTCTTCATCGGCCAGACCGAAGCGCCGCTGACGGTGCGCCCGTACATCCCCAAGATGACCCAGTCCGAGCTGCTGACGATGATGATCGGCGGCATGGCGCATATCGCCGGTGGCGTGCTGGCTGCATACGTCGGCATGCTCGGCGGCAGCGATCCGGCGCAACAGGCGTTTTATGCCAAGCATCTGTTGGCCGCCAGCATCATGGCCGCGCCCGCCACGCTGGTGGTCGCCAAGCTGCTGGTGCCGGAAACCGGCACCCCGCTGACCCGCGGCACGGTCAAGATGGAAGTGGAAAAAACCACCAGCAATGTCATCGATGCGGCTGCGGCCGGTGCCGGCGACGGCTTGCGCCTGGCACTGAACATCGGCGCGATGCTGCTGGCCTTCATCGCGCTGATTGCGCTGATCAACGCACCGCTGACCTGGCTGGGCGAGGTCACCGGCGCCACCGCGCTGCTGGGCCGCCCGACCAACCTGTCGACGATCTTCGGCTACGTGCTGGCGCCGATCGCCTGGGTGATCGGCACCCCGTGGGTGGATGCGACAACGGTCGGTTCGTTGATCGGCCAGAAGGTGGTGATCAACGAGTTCGTCGCCTACAGCGAGTTGTCGCGCATCGTCAAGGGCGAAGTGCGGGGCGTGGGCCTGAGCGCAGAAGGCCGCTTGATCGCCACCTACGCGCTGTGCGGCTTCGCCAATTTCAGCTCGATCGCGATCCAGATCGGCGGGATCGGCGGGCTGGCGCCGGAACGTCGTCACGATCTGGCCAACTTCGGCCTGCGTGCGGTGCTCGGCGGTTCGATCGCCACCTTCATGACCGCTACCATTGCCGGCGTGCTGTCGCATTTCGGTTGAGGTGGTGCGGGTTCATCGGCGTGACGGTCTAATCACTGCACGCCGCGTTTCATCCAGTCTTTCAAGTCAGTCATTCAAGGCAAGGTATTTATGAGTTCGGTCGTCGTTGTCGGGTCCTTCAATGTCGATCACGTGTGGCGCTGCGATGCCTTGCCGGTGCCGGGTGCGACCATCGCCGGGCGCTACAGCACCGGCCCGGGCGGCAAGGGCTTCAATCAGGCGGTTGCGGCCGCACGTGCTGGCGCCAGGACGCATTTCTTGTGCGCGCTGGGCGACGATGCCGGTGGTGCGTTGGCGCGCTCGCTGGCCGCGCACGATGGCTTTGCGCTGATCGCCGAGCCCAGCAATGAACCGACCGGCACTGGCGGCATCTACGTCGACGGGCATGGCCGCAACACCATCGTGATCGGCGCCGGCGCCAACGCCGTGTTGAGCCCGGCCTTCATCGAGAACCAGCGCCCGCTGGTGGCTGCAGCAAAAGTGCTGCTGGCGCAGCTGGAATCTCCGGCCGAGACGGTCGAGTCTGCACTGGCGCTGGCGCACGAATGCGGCGTGCTGACGGTACTCAATGCCGCCCCGGCCAATGCGCCGACATCGATCGGCCTGCTCAAGCTCTCGGATGTGCTGACGCCCAACGAAACCGAATTCGCCGCGCTGCTCGGTCGCCATGTCGGCGAGCGCATCAATGCCGACGACGTCGCCGCGCTGGACGGCAATACGCTGCATTCGCTGTGCCGCAAGCTGCTGCCGGGCGGTACCGTGGTGGTGACGCTGGGCGCGGTGGGCGCCTTCATTTCGCACGCCGAAGAACAACTGCGCGGCGATACCCAGGCGCATTACCGGGTGGGCGCGGAAAGCGCGCAGACCATCGACACCACCGGTGCCGGCGACGCCTTCAACGGTGCGCTGGTTGCCTCGCTGGCGCAGCTGCCGGCTGCCAGCTTCGCAACCCACGTGCGCTTCGCCACCCGTTACGCGGCGCGCTCCACCGAGGTGGAAGGTGCGGCGGTGTCGATGCCGCGGCTGCGCGCGGACGACTGAGACCGCGGTTCACTGCGATCGGCGTGCGCCACACGCGCATGCCCTGGATGCCGCACCCTGATTGGCGTGCCCAGGTTTTTGCAGGAATGCGCGCGCATGTCTCGCGCTCCACGACGATTGCGACAAGCGCTAGTCGCGTCGCACCGCGTCGCAGCGCCACCGCGCCGGGCGATGTGACGCTGCAACGAGCGCATGTGTGTGCTCGCCGCGCTGCGCACACTCTGCTGCCAACGTCACGCCACCGGCTGCGCCATCGCGACGCCATGTGACCCAGCGCTGCTTTGGGTGCTCGAAAAACGAAAGCGCATCGCATAAAGCGTGCTGATCGGCTGCACGCGCTAGCGCGTTATCTGCGCTTGCCTACTATCGCCGCACCACCGGGCGCACCACGACCATTTCCTGTTGTCATGCGAGGACGCTCTGGCGGCGCGGCTTGCCGACATGCGCCTGCATCGTCGACTGGCGCACTGCCGCGTCACGCAATGGCAGTCACGCGTGTGCCTGGGCTTGCCTCCCCAAGCTCAACGGAACACCGATGATCCTGCGTCGATCGCGCACGCCTCTCCTGCTGCCCTGCGTCTTACTTTCCTGCCTGCTCAGCTCCTGTGGCGGCGAGAATGCCGCCGATGCCGGCACCGCTGCGACCCTATCGCAGTCGGCGACGGTCACCGTGAGTGCCCCCCGCGCCATGGCGCCAACCGCGACGCAGGCGTCCACGGCAACGGCGAGCGCCAGTACCGATCCAGCATTCCGGCGCAGCCTCGCGCCCGATAAGCCGATGTTCGTGATCCATGCCGACACCTGGAACGCCGCCGATCCGCAGAAGATCATCGACCTGATTCCTGCAGACCTGCGCCCCTATACGGTACTGCTGATCTCGCTCTCGATCAGCCACAAAGGCGCCACCAACAACCAGTGCAACTGGAACCAGGTGGCGAACGGGATCGAGACGGCACGCTCGTGGATCAAGACAGCAGCGGCCAACGGTGTCTGGGCGATGGTCCAACCGTCCAGCGGCGGCTTCAGCCACTTCCCCGACTATCCCAACGGCACCGATCTGGAATCGACGGTCTACGGTGAGTTCTTCCGCGACTACCCGAACTTCCTCGGTTTCAACTATGCCGAGCAGTTCTGGGGATTCGACGAAGCCTGCTCGGTCTCGGCAGCGCAGCGCTGGGAACATTGGGCCAACCTGCTCAAGCTGACCAACAAGTACGGCGGCTATCTGGCGGTGAGCTTCACTGGCGGCTTCTGGGGCGCGAACATCAACCCGCTGGCGATGGTCAAGCGCAATGAGGCCTTGCGCACCGCCCTCGGCAGCTATGCCAAGAATTTCATCATCCAAGAAAAGTTCACGATGAACTACGGCTACCACGACATCGAAAGCGTCAGCCTGGGCATGTTCCTGTCGGGATTTGCGGGCCATTACGGCATCCGTCCTGACAGCAGCGGCTGGTACGCCGCCGATGGCAGCGCCTATCCTCTGGCGGCGGGCGCGCCGCATCTGATCGAACACCTGACACTGACCGGCGAAACCTACTTCGACGGCCCGGAACTGATCTGGACCGATACCGTCCAAAGCCTGCCAAACGCGACCACCGCCGACGGCTACACCACGCGGCGCTGGCAGTTCTTCCCGCAGTTCAAGAACATCCACATGGATGTCTACCGCAAGATCCTCGACGGCACCTTGCACATCCTCGATCGCCAGCAGGTGATCGACCGGACCAAGCTGGTGGTGGTCGACGACACCACCAGCGGCAACGATCAAAGCCTGTATTCATCGCCGGAAACGCTGTTTTCCGGCCTGTATCTGATGGACGACGACGGCACCTATCTGAACCAGCACAGCTGGTACAAGAAGACCGGGCGCTACCCCGCCATCCCGACGGTGTGGCAGTTGACCGACGACCTTGCCAAGTCCTTCCCCGTACAGGTCAAGCGCAGCGAGTACGCCACCCGCTGGCCGTCCATCGCCGCCAAGACCCAGGAACTGAATGCCTTGTTCCCGCAGGAATCCACCGGCGATCTCTATGTGGCACGTCAGGACAACACCTGGGTCACCTACAACCCCTACAAGACCAACAAGACCGCCAGCGGCGCGTTCAACCTCAAGTACAACAGTTGCGCCGCGCTCAACATGACCTACGGCCCCTACACGACGGGCGTGGTCAATGAGTTCGCCGACGCGCTGTCGATCTACCTGACCAATTTCGATTCCGAAACCGGCCCGCTCAAGACCGACACCATCACCATCAGCGGCGCCAGCAGCACACCGACCTATAGCTTCGCCGATCGCGGCGAGCACCAGGCCAGTACCGTGACCGCCACGCCCAGCGGCGACGGCCTGACCTTGAACGTCGCCCACAACGGGCCGCTGGACATCACCATCCAGTGCTCAGGCTCGGCCACCGGACGCGCAAGCGCCGCGGCGGTCACGGCACTGCAGGCACCGGCCGCGCCGCCCGCCTATACCGGTGTGCGGCAATACGAAGCGGAGAACTTCGATTTCCAGCGCATCGGCAGTCTTGTCGCCAATGGCGTCTCCGGCGCGGTGCACAACTACCAGGGGCTGGGCTATGTCGACTTCGGCGGCAACCCCGGCGCGCGCCTTAGGACCACCATCAACGTGCCGCAGGCAGGGACCTACACGCTGGCCACGCGCTATTCCGCACCGGGCGCAAGCGTCGGTACCGTAGACTTGTACGTCAACGGCGTGCGTGCAGGCACCCCGGCCTTCGCCCAGACCAGCTCGGCCAGCGACTGGGCCAGCAGTCTGCTGACGGCGACCTTGAGTGCCGGCGATAACGTGGTCGAGTACCGCGCCAGTGCAGGCACCCAGGCCAAGCTGTACCTGGATAACCTGGCCGTTTCGCAGTAAGCGATACCACAGCGGCGGTGCCGGCCCGGCCGCCGCAGGGTTGGCAGCACCAAGTGCTGTCATCGCTGAAGTTACACTAGCGGCATGCAGATCGGCCCCTACTCCATCGCTCCCAAGGTGATCCTCGCGCCCATGGCGGGCGTCACCGACAAGCCGTTCCGGCTGCTGTGCAAGCGGCTGGGCGCGGGCCTGGCGGTGTCGGAAATGACCATTTCCGACCCGCGCTTCTGGGGCACGCGCAAATCGCTGCACCGCATGGACCATGCCGGCGAGCCGGACCCGATCAGCGTGCAGATCGCCGGCACCGAGCCGCAGCAACTGGCCGAGGCGGCGCGCTACAACGTCGACCACGGTGCGCAGTTGATCGACATCAACATGGGCTGCCCGGCCAAGAAAGTGTGCAATGCCTGGGCCGGCTCGGCACTGATGCGCGATGAAGAGCTGGTGGCACGCATCCTGACCGCGGTGGTGCAGGCAGTGAACGTGCCGGTGACGTTGAAGATCCGCACCGGTTGGGATTGCGACCACCGCAACGGCCCGACGATCGCGCGGATCGCGCAGGACTGCGGTATCGCCGCGCTCGCCGTACACGGGCGCACACGCGACCAGCACTACACCGGCAGCGCCGAGTACGCGACGATTGCGCAGATCAAGGCCGCGCTGCAGATCCCGGTGGTTGCCAATGGCGATATCGACTCGCCGCAGAAAGCCGCCCAGGTGCTGCGCGAAACCGGCGCCGATGCCGTGATGATCGGCCGCGCCGCGCAAGGCCGCCCGTGGATCTTCGGCGAGGTGGCGCATTTTTTGGCCACCGGCGAGGTATTGCCGCCGCCGTCGCTGGCGTTCGTGCGCGACACCTTGCTCGGCCACCTGGAGGCGCTGCACGCGTTTTATGGCCAACCGCAAGGCGTGCGCATCGCACGCAAGCATCTGGGTTGGTACGCCAAGGACCACCCGCAAAGCGCCGACTTCCGGGCGGTGGTCAATCGCGCCGAAACCCCCGACGCGCAGTTGGCCCTGACGCGCGATTACTTCGATGCCTTGATCGCCGGCGTGCCGCCCGCACTATCGGACGCTGCCTGAGGTTTTCTGTCCTGCTGGAGCTGCATGCATGAGCGCACCGAGCGACACCCCGACCTATCTGCACGGCTTTTCCGCCACCGAACAGGCGCGTCTGCTCAAACAGGCGCGCTTGCTGGAAACCACACTGTTCAATCAGATCGACTACAGCGGCGCGCGGCGCCTGCTGGAAGTGGGCAGCGGCGTCGGCGCGCAGACTGAAATCCTGCTGCGCCGTTTTCCCGAGCTGCATGTCACCGGCGTGGACTTGAGCGAGACGCAACTGGATGCGGCGCGCGCAAATCTTGAACGGCTGGCATGGTGCCGCGCGCGTTACACCCTGCAACAGGCCGATGCGAGCGACCTGCCGTTCGAAGCGCGCCAGTTCGATGCAGCGTTTCTGTGCTGGGTGCTCGAACACGTGCCCTCGCCTGCGCGTGTGCTCAACGAAGTGCGGCGCGTGCTGCTGCCCGGCTCGCCGGTGTACGTGACCGAGGTGATGAATGCCTCGTTCCTGCTGCATCCGTATTCGCCCAGCCTGTGGCGCTACTGGATGGCATTCAACGATTTCCAGCACGACCAGGGCGGCGACCCGTTCGTCGGTGCCAAGCTGGGCAACCTGTTGCTGGCTGGGGGCTT
The DNA here is from genome assembly GCF_000961215.1 of Xanthomonas citri pv. citri. NCBI lineage: Bacteria > Pseudomonadati > Pseudomonadota > Gammaproteobacteria > Lysobacterales > Lysobacteraceae > Xanthomonas > Xanthomonas citri. Next base: position 973,359 of record NZ_CP008998.1, on the reverse strand, counting down.
TCGCGATGTGCACACGCAGATCAAGACGCTGCATCTGGACAACCGCGAACCGGGCCGGCGCAAGACCATGATCGGGTTCTGGGAAGAAGTGCTGCTATCGGCGGCCGACCAATTGCTGCAGGCCGGCGCGGTCGAGGCCGCCACCGTGGATGGCATGCGCCGTGAGCTGGCGCAGGTGCACAGCGACCCGGACGCAGTGTTTTTCTATTCGTTCGTGCAGGCGCGCGCCACGGTCTATTGAGTTGCCGATGGGGGCGCGACGACCGGAGCGCCGACAGGCTCCAGGTCGCCGGTCAGCACGGTGCTGCGGGGCTCGTGCCAGATGCGATGCCACATCTGGCCCAGCACCGCGCCGATCTGATCGCGGGCCACCGGCGCACGGTACGCCGCCTGCACCTGCCGCGGCACGATCGGCTGCCACGTCCCGTTGTCGCGATGGGCCACCACGAAGTTGAAGTTGTAGTCCGGCTCCAGGCCCATGCGCAGGTCGCTGAGCATCAGGTCATCGTCGACCAGACGCGCGCGCATGAAGCCGCGATTGAACCAGGTCAGCCGACGCACCGAATCGAACCTGGCCACTTCGCCCAATGCCTGGGTGTTGCTGGAAAACCCGCGGAAGTGCATCGGGCCGGTGTCGGCCACCAGCGAACGCTCGCCGATGACATAGCCGTTGGGCGTCATCGCCACCACGCGCCATAACAAGGTGTTGAGCGGCATCGGTACCGAGAACCGCGGCGCATCGGCCAGGCCCATCGCCGCCAGCGCACGATCGGCCTGGCGGTCGACCAGTTGCTTGGCAATCAACGACCAGCCCAGATACGCGGTGCTCGCCACCAACCCGATCACCAGCGCGTGCTGCGCAAACGGGCGCGCGCGCGCAAACCAGGCCACCGCGCAGGCCAGCAACAGCCACAGCGTGTACGCCGGGTCGATGATGAACACGCTCGACCACATCGTAGGATGCGGCTGCAACGGCCACCACAGCTGGGTGCCGTAGACGGTGAACGCGTCCAGCAGTGGATGGGTGATCAAGGCCAGCTGGATCGCCCAGAACCAGCGCGTGGGTGCGCTGGCCACGCGTCCATTGCCGTAGCGGCGGAACAGCCACCAGATCAACCAGCCCACCAGCGGCAGCACGAACAACGAATGGCTGACGCTGCGGTGTACGGTCATCAGGGTGACCGGGTCGTCGGTCAGCGGCAGCAATGCCAGCGAGTCGAGGTCGGGCAAGGTGCCCAGTGCCGCGCCGGCCAACAAGGCGGCACGCCGCTGTCCGGGCGGCGCGATGGCGGCAGCGATGGCGCCGCCAAGAACGATCTGGGTCAATGAATCCATCGGCCGATGCTAGCAGGCCGGACATGCACGGATCGGCATGTTCGACGCGGCGTACGGCCGGCCGGTACCGCTGCGTCACCGGGCAGTTAATCGTCACCGCAACGCACAGGCCCGTGCTTCCAGCCGGGGGACCGACGTCGGCTTAACCCCAAAGCGATCCATTCAGGCGCACAATGCAACCGACACACGGGGCGTGTATCATCCGCACCCATCTTTTCATCCGAATTAAGGGATATAAGCCTGATGTCCAGCTACCTGTTCACCTCCGAATCGGTCTCCGAAGGCCATCCGGACAAGATCGCCGACCAGATCTCCGACGCAGTGCTGGACGCCATCCTGGCGCAGGACAAGCGCGCCCGCGTGGCCTGCGAGACGATGGTCAAGACCGGCGTTGCGATCGTGGCCGGCGAAGTGACCACCAGTGCCTGGATCGATCTGGAAGCGCTGACCCGCAAGGTCATTCTGGACATCGGCTACAACAGTTCCGACGTCGGCTTCGACGGCGAGACCTGTGGCGTGCTCAACCTGATCGGCAAGCAGTCGCCGGACATCAACCAGGGCGTGGATCGCAAGAACCCCGAGCAGCAGGGTGCGGGCGACCAGGGCCTGATGTTCGGCTATGCCACCAACGAAACCGACAGCTTCATGCCGGCGGCGATCCACCTCTCGCACCGCCTGGTCGAGCAGCAGGCCAAGATCCGCAAGAAGAAGAACTCGGCGCTGTCCTGGCTGCGTCCGGACGCCAAGTCGCAGGTCACCCTGCGCTATGAAGACGGCGTGGCGACGGCGATCGATGCGGTGGTGCTGTCGACCCAGCACGACCCGGGCGTGAAGCAGAAGGACCTGATCGAAGCGGTGCGCGAGGAAATCCTCAAGCCGGTGCTGCCGGCCAAGTGGCTGCACAAGGGCACCAAGTTCCACATCAACCCGACCGGCAAGTTCGTGATCGGCGGCCCGGTGGGCGATTGCGGCCTGACCGGTCGCAAGATCATCGTCGACACCTACGGCGGCTGGGCGCGTCACGGTGGTGGCGCGTTCTCCGGCAAGGATCCGTCCAAGGTCGACCGTTCGGCTGCCTATGCCGCGCGCTACGTGGCCAAGAACGTGGTGGCCGCCGGCCTGGCCGACCGTTGCGAAGTGCAGGTCTCCTACGCCATCGGCGTGGCCGAGCCGACCTCGATTTCGGTCACCACCTTCGGCACCGGCAAGATCGCCGACGAGCAGATCGAAAAGCTGATCCGCAAGCATTTCGACCTGCGTCCGTTCGGCATCATCCAGATGCTCGACCTGATCCACCCGATGTATCAGCAGACCGCGTCTTACGGCCACTTCGGCCGCAAGCCGAAGGACTTCACCTACACCGACGGCACCGGCGCGCAGCACAGCGCGACCTCGTTCTCGTGGGAAAAGACCGACCGCGCCGACGCACTGCGTGCCGCCGCCAAGCTGAAGTAAGCCAACTGCTCCTGCGGGAGTGAAACCGGCAAGAAGTGAGATGGGCCGCACATGCGGCCCATCTGCGTTTTGGCGGAATGCGTACAGTCATCGAGGCTAGCGTGGGAAGCATCGCCTGCCGATCAGCAGTGGCAATGTTGGAAGCGCGGCGCCGCGTCCGGGGGCGGGACCGTGTGGCGGCATGGACGCCGCCACCGAGCCTCCGGGGACGGATTCACGGCGTGTCCCGACACCGGATGCGGCGCCGCGCCGCCGACCAACTCCGTACTCCGATCGATCTTGCGCACGACATCTGGCATTTTCATGCAATTGCTTCGGTTTGCTGCGGGCGCTTGCACGCGTACCAGCGTGGGACACGCCGCAAGTACGTCCGTGTAGGCTCTGGCGCGGCATCCATGCCGCTCAAGGTCCCACACCGGTGCGCGCGCAAGCACCACCGATCATTGTCGACAACTGGAAGAAAAGCGGCCTTCGGTTAACTGGTCGTTGCCTGCATCTTGTTCAATCGGTTCCATGCGGATGCTTCGATGAGCTGAAGGCGCCTGCACATCGCAGCCCCAGCATTGCGTTCAAGGCTCGCGTTGCAACTGTTCCTCCAACGCCTGGGCGAACGCCTTCAACGGGCACGCCATGCGTTGCTCTGCCGTGCAAACGCCAAGCGCCAACTTCTGCCGCAACGGAGGATGCTCCAAATTTAGCGGCGCCAGCGTCCGCAGTTGATCCAGCGATTGCGCAAGATACTGCGCACGCACCACTTGCTGCCCATTCGGTTCGCGCCATAGCTCCAGCAGCAACGCGCCGCCCGGCGGTGGATCGTCGGCGCCGTAGCCGGGGAGATGAAAGTGCACGCCCAGCAAACTGCTCAACGCGGCGATATGGGTGTCACTGCCAACGAACACCGAGATTTTCGGCGCCTGCGCGTCGCCGAAACGTTGCAAGACCTCGCGCGCCAGCGGTGCGCCCGAACGCGAGGCCATGTAGTGCGGCCGTGCGTAAATGTCGAACAGCAATGCGTGCAAGCGTGAGACCTGGGCCAGGCGCTCGGGCGTCGCACGTCCCCAACCGACCTGCGCAAGCGGCAGGCCCTCTGCGTATTGCAGCAGCAACACCTCGCCGGTGCCGGAGGTCAGGTCGATGGGCCCGCCTAACTTAAGCCCACGCCCGTTGGCCGACGGCGCCAGCGTGGAAGGCATCTGCGCGAAATCGCAGGGCGTCCGCGTGCAGCCCAGAATCTGCTGCAGTGCCTGCAGCTCGGCGGCGTGGCCTTGCAGCAGGGCGGCAGGGCCTCCGGTCTGTTGCTGGATCGATGCGACCGCTGCCGCCGCATCGAACGGCAACGTGCCGGCTTCGATCGGTCGAAACAGCGGGTCGTTGCTGCCAGCCTCCCGATGCCCGGCGACGATGCCGCAGCCAGGTGCGAGCGCGTCGGCCAGCAGGGCGCCACTCTCGATGGTGCGTTGATCGGTATTGGCCCACACCGACATGCTGCCGGTTGCCGGACACCCACTGCGCGGCAACAGCGCCTGCTGCACCAACCACTGGCGCAGGTACTCGCCACTCAAGCGCACGCCTTGGCGACCATGCGGAGTGAGCAGGCTGGCAGGCGTGGACCACTGCGGCCAGGGTTGGTCGGCATAGTGCGCGGCGGCGGCCTCGCCTTGCAGCGGTGCGCGCACGCCATGCCGGAACACCACCACGACGCGCTCCAGTTGCGCGCTCTGCGCGGATGCTGGCGCTCCGGTGCCCACCTGTTTGCCGGCAGTGACGGTCGATTGATCGCCACTGTGTGTGGTGGATGCGCGCGCTGTGGACACGCTCGGGATCGACGTGGTGCAGCCTCCCAACGCCAACGCAGCCGCCAATACCAGGCACAGCACGCTGCCGGTTGCCACCGGCGTGGCACGGGGCGCGCCAGACCTCGGTGCGATGCCGACGCACTGCCTGCGTCTTGCCTGCCGCGTAGGTGCCGCGATCCCCATCGCGGCACCTACGCTCGCGACAACGCGGGCGGCCCATCGCGGCTCCCCACCGCTGGCCAGCAACGCGCGTTGCAATGCCCACTGCCCCGTTCCACCGCAGGCGCGTGCACGGCCTGCGCTATGCCGCGCGTCCGTCATGACATCTGCATCTTGCTGCGCGCCTGGCAGGTCGTCGCATGCGAATCGTGCGGGATCAGAACGCATACTTGGCGGTCAACAGGCTGGTCATGCCGGAATCGACGATGTCGGAAATCGCATCGGTCTCGTGGCCGACGTGCGCCCAGTAGCTGTGCTGCTTGGTGAGGTTGGCCACCGACAGATCCACGCGCAGGTGATCGTTCGGTGCATAGCCCAGATGCAGGTCCACGCGGGTGATCGGCTTGATCCACAGGTTGTCCCAGTTTGCGCCCTGGTTGAGATAGTCGTACACCGACACGTATTCGCCGGAGTAGTGATAGCTCAGGTTGACCGACCACGGTCCCTTTTCGTAGAACAGCTCCGCATTGGCGAGCAGGTTCGGCGCGTTCTGGATACGTTCGTGTGCGAAGCCTTCTTCTCCCAGGTCCACGCGCGTGGTCTGGCGGGTGATGTTGGCACCGATGCCGAAGCCATCCAGCGGTGCGGGCAGGCCCTGGAAGGTTTGCCGCACGGCCGCTTCGATACCCAGCACGCGGCCGTCGCCGCCGTTTTGCGGACGCACGAAACGGATATTGCCGCTTTCGCTTTCGCCGGCATTGGCGGCGTTGGAACCGCTTTCGTAGATGTAATCGGTGAGGCGCTTGTAATAGCCGGCCAGCATGGCATGGCCGCCGCTGTCGTTCTGCCATTCGCCGGACAGGTCCACGTTGAGCGACTTGATCGGTTTCAGATCCGGGTTGCCTTCGGTGATGGTGGTCTGGCCATCGCTGGAGATGTCGGTGGAGCGGCCGCCACCCAGCTGCACGAAGGCCGGGCGCGTGTAGCTGGTCCACACCGAGCCGCGATACACCGCGCCATCGCCATCGGGCCGGTAATTGACGAACACGCTGGGCAAGGCGACGTTGTAGCGCGTGTGGTTGTTGGCGAATGCGCCGACCTGCTCGGCACCGTGGATGGCGACCGGCTGCGCCCAGAACGTGTTGGTGATGGCGGTATGTTCGAAGCGCACGCCGGGCAGGATTTCCCAGTTGCCGCTGCGCAAGGTGGCCATCGCATAGGCAGCGCTCACCGCTTCGGTTGCGCGCATGGTGTTGCAGTTGAGATTGTTGATCGCCAACTGGCCGCAACTGTCGAAGCTGGCGGGGGTGAGCGTGCGTGCGATCAGGTCGTTGAGCGCTGCATTGCTCAGGCGTACGGTGGGAAACGCGTATTGGCCTGGATAGACCGCATCGTAGCGCTGCGCGATCAGGCCGGTATCGCGCAACAAGGTACCGTCGGTGTACTTGGCATTGGTCCAATCGCGATCGGTAAAGCTGCGCGAGCTGTCGACATACTTCACGCCAAAGGCAATGCGGTTGAGCAGCCCCGCATCGAGGTCATATGCCACGTCGAACTTGCCGCCGCCCTTGTCCTGGCCGCTGTATTGCTTGGAAATCTGCCCGGTGCGTCGCGCATACAGGCTACCCACGTCCAAGGCCTGCGCCTGCATGGCCGGGGTGAGCAATGGAATCGGGAAACCGTCGCCGTTGTAGCTGATGAAACGGTTGGCGCCGTAGGCGAAGTTGGTCGAACTGTACTGGTCGTTGCGCGCGGAGATTTCCACGTGATCCGGGCGGTCGTTATTACCGGTGCCGTAGAAGATGTTGGGCGCGAATGTCCAATGGCCGAGCTGCTTTTCTGCGCCGAACTGCACGGTAGCAAGGTCGGCCTCTTCGGGGTTGGTTTCGTACCAATAACGCACTGCGACGCGATTGATCTGCGGCTGATACGCGCCGCTGCTGCCGATTTGCGTGAAGCTGACATTGGCCGGCACGAACTGCGTGTAGCCGGTGTTCTGCTCGGTCTTGGCGAAGGCGTAGGTCATGCGTGCGTACAGATGCAAGCTGGGATCCACGCGCCAATCGAAGGCCGCGTTGCCGCCATAGCGGCGTGTATCGCCCTGCGAGTAACCGATATTGACGCCGGTGCTCTGCAGGACCTCTTGCGGGTCGGCGCCAGCGGCCAGATTGCCGCTGGCATCGGCACGTGCGAATTTCCATGCGCCATCGTTGCGTGCAGCCGAGGCAGAGGCCACTTCGCTGTTCACGAAATGGCGCTCGTCGTAATACGCACTGACCGACACGCCGAACTGCCCGGCATCGCCAAAACGCGCATGCCAATCGCCGGCTGCGCCACTGCCCAGCCCGGAATCGCCGTAGTCGCGTGCACGGCTTTCCAGGCGTCCACTCAAGGTCACGCTGCCGCCCTGGCGATCGGGCGAATCGAATGCGCTGGGCGTGCGGTAATCGATGGTGCCGCCGATCGCATCGCCGTCCATGTCGGCGGTGGAGGTCTTGTTCAACACGATGGTCTGCAGGCCCGAGGGCGGCAGCAGGCTCAATTGCACGCCGCGGCTGTACGGCATGCCTTGCGCGACGTTGATGCCGTTGATCAGGTTGACGTTGTATTCGGCATTGAGGCCGCGCACCGATGAGAACATGCCCTCGCCGCGCGCGGCGCCATCGATGCCGCCGAAATACGACTGCCCGGTATTGATCACGTTGACGCCCGGCATCAGGCCCAGCGCTTCGGCGACGTTGTGCACGGCGGTGGTCTTGAGATCGTCGGCCGACAGCACGTTGACCGTATTGGTGGCGGCCATCTGCATGTCGGTCGCGTTGTAGCGCGTGGCAGCGACCGTGACCTTGTCCAGCGTTGCCATCTCGCCCTGTGCGGGCGTGGTGGCCTGCGTCTCTTGGGCCGCAGCATGGCCGCACAGGGCGCACAACGACAAACACAGCGCCTGCGACAACCGCGAAGGACGCAACAGCGAACAACGAACGATCATGATCCAATCCGATGAATGCAGCAGCGCGCCATGGACATGCACCAAGGCTGCGCCGCCGCGAATGTGAGGAAGCGACGCAGCCAGCGGAGGCGGAACTGCATCACGCCTGTAAGCAGGCGCCGCGCATGGTGGTGATGCGGCATGTCAGTTTGGTGACCGTAATTGCGAACATGACAAATGCGCGCAACGCATGCGCAAGTCGGCACAGTCGTTGCCGTATGGAGGCGAAAATTGTCGACGGAGTGCGCTGTCTGCCTGGCGCAAACATCCACCGACAGCAGGGCATGCGCGCTGGCGACGCGATGCACGGGCTCTGGTTGTGGCGCAGACGCATCTCAATCATGTGATGGTTGCGCACGCGGACGGCGGGTGTAGCCGGCAGCCTTCGGCCACCAGCCAGCCTGCGACCGACGCGCGTCACGGTGCACGCAAGGCAATCGGCACCAACGCGTCAAGCGCTCTCCCCGCCCGCCACGCCTTCGTCAGGTACGCAGGAAGATCTCCACCCGTCGATTGAGCTGCCGCCCACCCGGATTGTCCTGGCCGTTGACGGTATTGGGCGCCACCGGCTGCGATTCGCCATGGCCTTTTGCGTTGGCCGACTGCGCTGCACCACGGGCGCGCAACGCCGCCAGCACGGCATTGGCGCCGCGCCCGGACAGCGCCCGGTTGTCATCATCGCTGCCCTTGGCATTGGAGCACGCGGAATCGGAACCGCCCGACCGGCAGCCTAGCGGCCCGGCGCGTGCGAGGCCTGTTGCTCCGCCTGCAACTGCACATGCAGGATGCGGCGAATCTCCAGAATGGCCTGCGGCGTTTCCTGCACGCTGTGCCAGGAGGTCACCACCAGTTCCGAGGCCGCGCCATCCAGATGCGCGCTGCGATACGGCACCAGGCCGTCGTCGGAATCGGCCAGCGGTACCTGCGGCTTCTCGCGCCCGATGATGGTGTGGTACTGCACGTTTGGAGAGATCGGCAGGTCCATCGTGGCGCGCACGAACGGATCGGTGTCGCGCAGGTTGTCGATGCTGGTGGGCACCAACGCGCGGCCTTTGCGGCGGGGAGCGCCGCCCGGATCGTCGCGTTCGCTGTTGGCCAGGTCCTGCATCACATCGCCGAAGCGATCCAGCAACGCGCCCGGCAGGCGTATCAATTTACCGACAAACCGCCCCAGCCCGCCCTCGGCCAATGGCGTACCGCGATGCGGCGCGGCGATGAAGATGGCGCGGTCCACTTGCGGCATCGGCGAGAGGTGCAGCAATGGCCACAACTTGGCGCGGATCCGCGCGCCGCGTTCGCCGTCCAGCCGGTAGTTCTGCAGCAGGGAATCCCACAATTGCTCATCAGAGGACGACACCAGCAGCCGCCCGATCACCCCGCCCATGCTGTGCCCGACCAACACCATCTCGTGCGACGCGATCGCACGGCCGGACGGATCGAAGTGCTGCAGGCTACGTTCCACCAGCGACTGGATTTCCGCACGATTGATCGCCATCGGCGCGTTGGTCGGGTAATACACCTGCCAGATCTGGTAACGCTGGCGCAGCGTTTCATCGCCCATCACTTCGTTGGCCACATTGACCCAGGCCTCCGGGCTGCTGGCCAGACCGTGCAGCATCAGCAGCACGCGTCGGTCGGGATCGTAGGGCTGCATCAGATACAGGTGCGGACGATCGATACCGCGTGCGCTGCCCAGCATCGACCGCAGCGACTGCTCCGCAAATCCGGACTTGGCCAGCCACAATCCATACGCGGCAGTGAAGTTGCCCGCCAGCGGCACGCGTTGGCCATGCAGCACCACGTCGTTCTGGCGATACGGGTCGTACGGCACCACGGTGACCAGGTGGCTGCGCAACACCTCAGCGAGCGTCTCGCCCTCGAAACGCAGCAATATCGTTGCCGGCGCGTACGGCATTTCGCTGAACGTCGGTAACCGGCGATCGGGCGCCGCGCCCGCCGCGACGGCTTGCTGCAACGCCAGCCCAGCGGGGTCGCCAACCACTTGCGGGTCCACTTCCGCGACCAGCTCGGCGCCGAATCCATCGCGCCGGTAGGTGCTGCGCAGGCCATTGAAGCGCAGCGCCGAGGCGGCGAAGATCGCACGTGGTGTATTGCCGTCACCCGGCAGCCGGTAGGCGGACAGATCGACGTCGAGCTGCCAGCGCCCGACCGTGGTGGATGCCGGAGTGGTTTCGCCGGTTTGCTGCGACCGTGCGAACAGGCGCTCCACCACCTGCTGCACGGCGTAATTGTAGTAATCGCGCACCTGCGACTGGCGGTTCTCGAACGCCCGCGCGCTGGGCGCACGCGCAGTAAAAAACAGGTACGCATACGCATGCCGCGCCGCTTCCAACCAGGCCTCCACCGCGGCATCGCTCATCGTGGTGGGGTTGCGCCCGCTCAGCGCGATGGCACGCGCGGTCCACAATTCTGCCTGCGTGGCCAAACGCCGCTCATCGCCGATACCGGCCTCACTGGTGAGCTGCTGCAGGCACGGCAGCGGTGCGGTGCGGCAGGCCTTGGGCTGCAGGCCGGCAACCTGCAGGGTCTCGCTGCCGGACTGACTCAATTCACCGGTGCTCAGCACATCGCCACGCGTTTGCGCGATGTAGTCGCCGCTGTTGCGCGACTGCACCGTCACCATGGCGCAGCCGCTCAACCACACACTTGCCAGCACGCCCGCCAGGAATGCGGCGGCACGGGATCGGGGCATGCGCGGCCTCATCGCGGCGTGGTCGCGGTTGCGCCTGGCGCCGGCGCCAGCGGCATGCCGGCACGGATGCGCGCCGAAAAATCCGTGGCCTTGTCGGCGGCGATCGCACGCGCGGTGAAGTGCCCGCGCTGCTTCAAGGTGGCGAAGGGATAACCGGGCATCAGGCCGTGATGGTCGTAGGCGTATTGGTCGACATAGCCGGACAGCAGCAGGCGGTGATCCAGCGGCAATGTGGGCTGCAATTGCCGCACCAGCGCAAACACGATCGTGGTGCAGTTGCTGGTGAGCGTGTTGTAGAACGCCGGCTTGCGATCGAGTTCGTTGGCCAGCTCCACGTACCCCATGAACATGCGGCGCAATCCGGCCTTGGGAATCGCCAGGCGATACAGGTACATGTCTTCGCCACGCACGTTGGTGCGGACGCGCAGAATGTCGCGTTCGTCGGCGGCGACCAGGGTTTCTTCGAAACTGCGGAAGAATCCGCCCAACGCGGAAAACGATTCGTCACGTTCCTTGCGGATTTCCAGCGAAAACACCACGTGCGAACCGTCATCGAAGCCGAACGACACCAGCGTGTGCGCAATCGCCGGTCCCATCCAGTACGAGAGCGCAAGATCTGCGCTGACCAGGCGGTTCAGATCGTATCGCCGCGTCTCCCAATGCGGCACATAGTCGGTCTCGCTGCGCCAATCGAAATTGCGCACGTTGTGCAGGGTGACGATGCTTCCCTGCACCTGCGGCTGCAGACGCTGGGCGACATCGTCGGCCCAGTCGCGGTCCTGGCTGGGCTGCATCATCCACCACGACACCGCCAGCACCACGAATGCGGCACTGAAGATGCCCACCAGGGCCCAATTCTCGCGGCCACGACGCAGCCCCCATAACGCTGCCACCGCCATCGCGCACCACGAGGCCACCCACCCGGCGCGTACGAAGGCGTTGCCGGTCAGTGCGTAATAAATCGCCAGGCCACCCCATCCGGCGGCCAGCACCAGCGCAACGCGCAGTGCCCAGCGACCGATGCGGGCACGGGTGGCCGGTGTCATCGCGTGCCGCCTGCGGGCACCTGCATGCCCAGCGCATGCATCAGCAGATCGGCCGAGCGATGCGCGAGCCGTTTGCGTTCTGCCTCATCGTTGCCGCGCAGACAGCTCCCCAGCATGTCGATCACCAACAGCACTTGCTCCTCGTCGACATCGGCCCGGCACAGCCCGGCGTCGCGGGCGCGATGGACGAATGGCAGAAAGATGCCGACCGCACGCCGATCTGCTGCCTCCACCGCCGGGTGCGCGCGTTCGATCGAGCGCCAGAAATCCACCAGCGGCGACGACTGGGCGATGTGCTCGGCGACATCGTGCAGCAGCACCGCCAGGCCATCCGGACGGTCGGCGAGGTCGGCGGCAAGGCGCTCCAGCCCATCCAGGCCACGCGCCATCAATGCCGTCATCAGCGCCAGCCGATCGGGGAAATTGCGATAGAGGGTGGCGCGCCCCAATCCGGCGCGCTCCACCACCAGCTCCAGCGGGGCATTGACGCCATGTTCGCTGAACACTTCGTCGGCGGCATCGAGAATCTGCCGGCGGCGCAGCGCGGCATCGGGGCGGGAAGTCATCATGCCGGCATTATCGGACAGATTTGTCCGTTTACACCAGAGTCCGCTTGCCGTTTGCGTGCGCTCTCCGACCAACGGCGTGGTTGCCGTTGCTTGCGGTGGAGCTGTTCCGTGCCCGCCCCTGCAGCCGGCCATGCGATCAGCCGGTGTTCTGCACGCCTTGCGAGACGCCATTGACGCAGGCCACCAGCGCGCGCAGCAGCGCTTCGTCTTCGCCATCGGTGGCGCGCCAGCGTTGCAGCAGATCCACCTGCAGCACGCTGATCGGGTCGATGTAGGGATTGCGCAGGCGGATCGACAACGCCAGCCGCGGGTCGTGCTGCAACAGCGACTGTTGTTGCAGCAGCGCCTTCACCCAGCCCTTGGTCAATGCCAGTTCGTCGCGAATCAGCGGGAAAAACCGCGTGTGCAGGTCGCCGGACAAGCGCGAGAACAACTCGGCGATGTTCAGATCGCCCTTGGACAACACCATGGCGATGTCGTCCAGAAAGGTGCGGAAGAACGGCCAGTCCTGCGCCATTTCGCGCAAGGTCTCTTCATGCCCGGCATCCACCGCCGCCTGCAGGCCGCTGCCCACGCCGTACCAGCCGGGAATCACCGCACGCGCCTGGCTCCACGCAAACACCCACGGAATCGCACGCAGGTTGGACAGCGCCGCGTCCTGGCCCAGCCGCCGCGACGGGCGCGAACCCAGCGTCATGCGTTCGATCACATCGATCGGCGTGGCCAGGCGGAAGTACTGCATGAACTCCGGCGCGCCGACGAAGGCGCGATACGCGACCGTGCTGCGTTCGGCCACCAGATCCATCACCGGGCGCCAACGCGCCTCGCGCGGCTCGGGCGCACGCGGGCGCAGGCTCGAGAGCAGCACCGCGCCGGTCATCTGCTCCAGCGAGCGCAACGCCAATGCGCGGATGCCATATTTGCGGTGGATCACCTCGCCCTGCTCGGTAACGCGCAGGCGCCCATCCACGCTGCCGCGCGGTGCGGCATCCAGCGCGCGGCTGGTCTTGCCGCCGCCGCGCGCGATCGAGCCGCCTCGGCCGTGGAAGAAGGTCAGCCGCACGCCCAACTCGGCGGCCGCTTCCAGCAGCTCGACCTGCGCGCGTTGCAGGCCCCAGCGCGAGGCGGCGATGCCGCCGTCCTTGCCGCTGTCCGAATAGCCCAGCATCACCATCTGGGTATCGCCGCGTGCGGCCAGATGCTGGCGATAGACCGGGTCGGCCAGCAGGTCCTGCACGGTGCCGGTACCGCCGCGCAGATCGTCCACGGTTTCGAACAGCGGCACGATATCCAGCGGCACAGCGCCGGCGTCGTCGACCAGGCCGCCACGCCGCGCCAGTGCCAGCACAGTCAACACGTCGGCGCGGTTATGCGCCATCGAGATGATGTAGCTGCCCAATGCATCGGCGCCGTGGCGGGTACGTGCATCGGCAAGCGCGGCGAATACCGCATCCAACCGTGCATTGCCTTCATCGTCCACGCGCGGCAAGGGGTCTTGCCCTGCGGCATACGGGCCGAGCACGGCGGCGCGCTGGGTGGCGTCCTGTGCGTCCCAGTCGGTCTGGCCCAGGGCATCGGCCACTGCGCGCGCATGCACGCTCGATTCCTGGCGCACGTCCAGCCGCGCCAGATGGAAACCAAAGCTACGCACGCGCCACAACAGGCGCCGTGCCGCGAACCAACCGGCATGCAGGCCCTTGTTGGCCTGCAGGCTGTCCAGGATCAGCTGCAGATCGTGTTCGAGCTCCGATGGAGCGGCATAGGCGCCATCGGCATCGTCCAGGGTGGCCTGCAGGCGCGCGCGCATCAGGTCGTTGAGCAGGCGGTACGGCATGTCGCCATGGCGCGGGCGCGAACGCGCGGCGGCGTCGGGGAGCAGCGCGCGGTAGCGTTCCAGCTGCGCGGTGAGTTCGCCGCTCACCTGTACCAGCGTGGTCGATTGGCTGAGCAGGCTGGCCAACTGCCAGAGTTCTTTTTGATAACGGTCCAGCACCGCGCGCCGCTGCGCGTCCAGCGTCCCGGCGATGGTCTTGGCATCCACGTTGGGATTGCCGTCCATGTCGCCGCCCACCCAGGTGCCGAAGCGCAGCAGACGCGGCAATGCCGGCACGCTGCCGTAGGTTTCTTCGATGGCGTGTTCGAGCGTTTCGTACATCACCGGGATGACGCGGTAGAGCACCTGGGTGAGGTAGAAGCCCACATGCTCGCGCTCGTCGTCCACGGTGGGGCGCACCGGCGAGGAATCGGCGGTCTGCCACGACGCGGTCAAGGCCATGCGGAAGCGCGCGGCATCGCTGGCACGCTCGTTGGGCGTGCGCATGCCGTCCAGGTTGTCGACCAGGCTGGCGACCATCAGCTGCTCTTTTTCCAGCAGCGCGCGCCGTACCGCCTCGGTGGGATGCGCGGTGAACACCGGCTCCACGTCGATGCGCGGCAACCATTGGCTGAGTTCGTCCAGGGTCACGCCCTGCGCCTTGAGCCGGCGCAATGCGTCATGCAGGCCATCGGGCTGCGGCGTGTCGGTGCCGCTGCGCTGATATTCGCGACGGCGGCGGATGCGGTGCACGCGCTCGGCGATATTGACCACCTGGAAATAGGTACTGAATGCCCGGACCAGCGCTTCGGCGTCACGCGGCTGCCGACCGGCGAGTTGTTCGCTCAGCGTGGACGGTGGGGCATCGCTTTCGCGCCGCGAGATGGCGGTGGTGCGCACGCGTTCGATTTCATCGAGGAATTCCGCAGAGACCTGCTCGGCGAGCAGATCACCCACCAGCGCGCCGAGCCGACGCACATCGTCGCGCAAGGGAAGATCGGGGGTCGCGAACACAAGACTGCTGCGGTACTCGTTCATCGGAAACGCACACCCTCTTCAAGCGCAAAGTCGTCGAAGACTAACCCAAAAGGATTAGATGATCGCGACGCGCAGGACGGTTTCAGACCGAACCATCCTGCACCAAGCGCCGCCCACGTTCGTGCGCGCCATTGGAATCCGTCACCCGGCACCGGCAAGCAATGCGTAGGTGCGACGATCCGCGTTGCGTTCGCACCGCATTGCGTGCGACGACGATCAACGCTTGGACGGCACTTCCGCCTGCGCGGGATCGCCGACATTGGTCTTCAACCACTGCTCGCTTTCGGCCAGCATCTGCATGATCGATTGCCGCGCGCGGTACGCATGCGATTCGTTGGGCAACAGGACCAGGCGCGCAGTCCCGCCCAGTCCCTTGATCGCAGCGAACATGCGCTCGCTCTGGATCGGGAAGGTGCCGGTATTGTTGTCGTCCTGGCCGTGGATCAGCAGCAGCGGATCCTTGATCTTGTCGGCGTAATTGAATGGCGACATCGCCTGGTACACCGATTGCGCCTGCCAGTAATTGCGCTCTTCGGCCTGGAAACCGAACGGGGTGAGCGTGCGGTTGTAGGCGCCGCTGCGTGCGATGCCGGCCTTGAACAGGCGCGTGTGCGCGAGCAGGTTGGCGGTCATGAAGGCACCGTAGGAATGCCCGCCGATGGCGATGTGCTCGCGGTCGGTGACGCCGCGCCGCACCACTTCGTCCACGGCCGCCTGCGCATCGGCGATCAGCTGCGGCACATAGGTGTCGTTGGGTTCTGCATCGCCTTCGCCCACGATCGGCGTGCTCGGGTTGTTGAGCACCACATAGCCGATCGCCAGAAACGCCTGCGGCCCCCAGTAACTGATCGCGTTGAAACGGTACGGCGAGTCGGTGACCTGGCTGGCGGTGTCGGCGCTTTTGAATTCGCCCGGGTAGGCCCACATCAGCAACGGCCGTGGGCCATCGCGCTTGGGGTCGTAACCAGGTGGCAGCAAGAGTGTGGCGGTGAGTTCCACGCCGTCGGCACGCTTGTAGCGGATCTGCTCCTTCTGCACGCCGCGCAATTGCGGCAGCGGGTGTGCGAAGTGCGTCAACGCGCGCGCGGCGGCGGCGCCATCGCCCAGCGGTTGCACGACATAGTTGGCCGGTTCCTCCGGCGATTCGCGGCTGAGCAGCAGTTGCGTGGCCTGCGCGTCCAACAAGGCCAGCGGTGCCGAATAGGTCGGCGCCTGCGAGTGGAACAGCCGCGTGGCCTGCTTGCTGCGCAGATCGAATCGATCCACGAACGGGCGGTCGCCTTCCGGCGAAGCGCCCTTGCCGAACAGGAACAGGCTGTTGCCATCGCTGCTGGTCTGCAGCAGCGGGCGGCCGTTGCCGTCGGCCACCGTCGCCGGCGTGCCCGGGTCCTTGTAGCGGTCCTGCGAGGAGCGGTCCCACAGCAGTTCGGGCGCGCGTTGCGGTTGATCCGGTGCGATGCGCCATTGCTTGGTGCGGCGGGTCTTCCACCAGCTTTCGCTCAAGATCGCCAGATCGCCGCGGCCCCACTGGATGCCTTCGAACCGGCTGCCCAACTGCGCCAGCGTCACCGGTGCGCGGTTGAACGGCGCGGCCTGCATCCGCACCGCATCGCGGACCTTGCTCTCGCGTGCCGGGTCGCCACCGTCCTGCGCTTCGGCCCACACCAGCGTGGCCGGCGCATCGTGCCGCCAGGCGATGTCGCGCACCCCGGTCGGCACCGCGTCGTTACCGGTCGGCAAGCCTTCCACCAACGGCAGCTGCGCGATCTGGCGCACCAGTTTGCCCTGCAGGTCCAGCACCTCGATGCGGCGCGCGAAGTTGTCTACCGGCACCAGATACGAGAACGGCCGCTCGCTGCGTTCGCTCAGGATGTAACGGCCATCCGGCGACACCGACAGGTTGAGATAGATGCCCGGCGTGGCGATCGGACGTACCTGCCCGGCCACCGTGACGATGATCGGCTGACCGGTGGCGTAGTACTCGAACACGCGCGCATCGGCCTCGCTGCGCAGCAGGTCCTGGTAGGTGGGCAGCGAGCGCACCCCGGCGGCCGCACTGGTCTGCTGGGTAGCCGGGCCGGTCGGCGTCGCATCGCGGGTCGGTGGCGCGCCCTGCCCGGCGACCTGCTGCTGCAGCAGCAAACCGCTGCCATCGGGCAACCAACGCAAGTCGTCGTTGACGCTGGTGTTCAAGCCGGCCACCAGACGCCGCGCCTGCCCGGTCGCCACGTCTACCAGCCACAGTTCGTTGGCGCCGCTGGCGGCGTCTTCGCGGCGGAACGCCAGATGGCGTTGGTCGGGCGACCAGCTCAAATCGGCCAGCGACAACGGCGAGGGCAACCCGGCGATCTGCCGCTCGCTGCCGTCGGCCACCGACAGCAGCCACAGCTTGCTGGCGAACGAAAAGCGGCTGGCCGCGAAGGTCTTCGGATGGATGCGCAGGCCGGCCAGCTTCAGCTCCGGCTGGGCCACCTCGGCGATGTCCGGCAGTGCCGGCAGTTGCAGCATCGCGGCCAGATCGCGCCTGGGCGAGAGCTGCAGCAGCGGCGCGCGCGGGGCGTCCACCACCGCCTGCAGCGCCTTGGAGGGAAGTTGATAACCGCTGCCTGACGCAGGGCCTGGTTGCACGACTGCCACCTTGGTCACTGCCGGGCTAGCCGCCCCGGCCATCATCGGTGCGCTCAATGCCAGCGCCCCTGCCAACGCCCATGTGTGCTGCCGCCAGCCTTGCGCATGCCGTTTCGCCCGCATTGTCCGTCCCCGCTGATGATCGACTCCGGACCATAGCAGCCGCCTGTCGGCCGCTCCCCTGCCGTTGGTAGGGGGTCGGCCGCAATTCATGCCGCACGGGGGTGGTGCCGATATAATCGGGCACTCTCGTCGAGGGGCGCTGCGACCGGTAGGGCGGACTGATCCGCTCACTGCACCACAGGTGCAGGTACACGGCCAGGCTCGACCAGCAGTTACCGTTCAACGGCGCCCGGCATTGCAGACATTCGTTTGCCTACCGGAGCCATTGCATGAACGCTGTCACAAAGATCACCCCGCACACCGACTACAAGATTGCCGACATCTCCCTGGCCGATTGGGGCCGCAAGGAGCTGGACATCGCCGAGCACGAAATGCCGGGCCTGATGTCGATCCGCCGCAAGCACGCGCAGACCAAGCCGCTGAAGGACGTGCGCATCACCGGCTCGCTGCACATGACCATCCAGACCGCCGTGCTGATCGAAACGCTCAAGGACATCGGCGCCGATGTGCGCTGGGCCTCGTGCAACATCTTCTCCACCCAGGACCACGCCGCCGCGGCGATCGCCGCGACCGGCACCCCCGTGTTCGCCTGGAAGGGCGAGACGCTGGAAGAGTATTGGGACTGCACCCTGGACGCGCTGACCTTCACCCTGCCCGACGGCACCCTCACCGGCCCGGAGCTGGTGGTGGACGACGGCGGCGACGTCACCCTGCTGATCCACAAGGGCTACGAGCTCGAAAACGGCAGCACCTGGGTGGACGAACCAGCCTCCTCGCACGAAGAGGGCGTCATCAAGGCGTTGCTCAAGCGTGTCGCCGTCGAGCGCCCGGGCTACTGGGGTCGCGTGGTCAAGGACTGGAAGGGCGTCTCCGAAGAGACCACCACCGGCGTGCACCGCCTGTATCAGATCGCCGAAGCCGGCAAGCTGCTGATCCCGGCCATCAACGTCAACGACTCGGTCACCAAGAGCAAGTTCGACAACCTCTACGGCTGCCGCGAGTCGCTGGCCGATGGCCTCAAGCGCGCAATGGACGTGATGCTGGCCGGCAAGGTCGCCGTGGTCTGCGGCTACGGCGATGTCGGCAAGGGCAGCGCTGCCTCGCTGCGCGCCTATGGCGCCCGCGTGATCGTCACTGAAATCGACCCGATCTGCGCATTGCAGGCGTCGATGGAAGGTTTCGAAGTCAACACCATCGAATCCACCCTGGGCCGTGCCGACATCTACGTCACCACCACCGGCAACAAGGACATCATCACCGTCGAGCACCTGCAGGCGATGAAGGACCAGGCCATCGTCTGCAACATCGGCCACTTCGACAACGAGATCCAGGTCGATGCGCTCAAGGCGCTGAAGGACGTGCAGAAGATCAACATCAAGCCGCAGGTGGACAAGTACGTGTTCCCCAACGGCAACGCGATCTTCCTGCTGGCCGACGGCCGCCTGGTGAACCTGGGCTGCGCCACCGGCCACCCGAGCTTCGTGATGTCCAACTCGTTCGCCAACCAGACCCTGGCCCAGATCGACCTGTGGGAAAAGCGCGACACCTACGAGAAGAAGGTCTACATCCTGCCCAAGCACCTGGATGAAGAAGTTGCGCGTCTGCACCTGGAAAAGATCGGCGTGAAGCTGACCACCCTCACCAAGGACCAGGCCGACTACCTCGGCGTGGACGTGGCTGGCCCGTACAAGCCGGATCATTACCGCTACTGAGACCTGGGCGCGCGCCCTCGACAGTGTGAATCAACGGGCGCCGCAAGGCGCCCGTTGTGCATCAAGGCCAGGATCGGCACGACGTCGAAGCTGGATCTGCGCACGCATCGCGCTACGCGTCGTCGCCTGCGCTGTGGTCGGCTGAAAGTGGCAGACCGCCCTGCGGCCAAGGCCACCAACACGGTGGCACTTGCTGCAACCGCCCTTGGCCGATCTTCGCCGATGGCACCGTCAGCCGCGTGCGCTCGCCTCGTCTGCATCCATCGCGGCGGGCTCATACACGGAAATCTGGCTACGGCTGCGCGCGGTAAAGGGCTGCCCCCTCCAGTCGCCCCATCTGGCCCGCAAGCGCAAGCCGGCGATCCGTGCCATCAGATCCAGCTCGGAAGGCCAGAGGTAGCGATAGCGATCGTTGAAGACGCGGGTCGCCGACTCCCCGATCATCACGATGCGCTGCTGGATCAGTTGCCGGGCCGGATCGGCGCTGGAGCACATCAGCATCACCGGCACGTCGCCTTCGCCCAGGGCCGGCGCCTCCAACGACTTCACCTTGCCGTCCGCCAGCAACGTCTCCGCCTGCGGCACCATCGTCTGCAGGACGAACACGCCGGAGGTTGCCAGGCGCTCGCGCACGGCGCGCAGGCAACGCAACTGCTCATCCTGCGTCAACAGATAGCCGAGCGAGTACACCGAATAGATCAGGTCGAACGGCCCGGCGACCGGGACATCGACGAAATCGGCGCAGACCAGGGTCAGTCGCTCCGCACCGGGCTTTGCACGCAGCATGTCCAACATGCCAGGCGAGTTGTCGATGCCGCAGACTGTCGCGCCGCCAGCTGCCAGCGGCAGCGCAATGCGGCCGGTGCCGACCCCCAACTCCAGCGCCGTGCCGCTGCCGACCATCGCCGCCAATGCCTGCGCACACTGCGCTGCACTGGCAACGGCCCAGTGGTCCCTCAGGCGATCGTAGTACTGCGACACCTGATCGTAGGCGTGCGCCGACGATCCACCCATACCGTTCTCCGCGAAAGACTCGCTAGCCACCCCTAAGCAACCATCCCGGTCGTCGCGTGCGCCGACGACGCAACATCGCCCGTGGCCAGCCAACGCGCGCACTCGGCGCCAAGCTCGGCGACAACATGCTGCCGATAGGCCGTATCGACTGCCGGCGCCAGTCGGTCGCGCCACCGCCCATTGAGACCCTGATTGAAGAAGGCTCCACCGCCGTTGCGCCAGAAACCGGCGCCCTGTGGAACGTAGCGCGCCGCATGCGCGCGCATGTAGTCCAGACTGCAGTGCGCCAGCACGCGCTCGCAGCACGGGGCATCCAGCGGGATATCCAGGAATGCGGCAATGCGCCGCACTTGTGCAGGCAGGTCGTGCAGCAACGCGGCGTAATGCACCAGCAGCACGTTGTCGTAATCGCGCAGCGCCCACCAGGAACGCATGCCCTCCCAGAACGGCCACAGCGGCGCACCGTCCGCACGCATCCAGGTCTGGAAATAGTCCTCGACCGAGCACGTGGGCGGCGGCATCACCCTCAATTTACCGTTGCTGGACGGCTCCGCATCCAGACGCGCCTGCGCATCCGCGCTAACTGCCCGCTGGTGGTCGTACAGGCTCCAGACGATGTCGCGCGCATCGCGGCCAACGTAGAGATAGCGGGCACGTTCGGACAGCACCAGCGCATCGGCGGGCAGATGCGTTTTCACGAAGCGGCGATGGCGCTGCTCGGCGAGCAGGCGCTGCTTGGTGGCCTTGTCCGGATACACCGAGTCGAACCAGGGCGACAGCCGCGAGACCTCGATCTCCTCGGCGCCGCCGAAGATCAGTTGCGCGACGATCTGCTGCACCCAGGTCGTCCCTGCCTTGGCATAGCTGGCGATGACGACATCGTCGTCACGAAAGGCGAAGTCGTTCCAGACTGTCGAGTCGAAAAAGCGATTGGAATATTCGCGCTGCTTGGAGGGCATGCCCACATCGGCGTCCTGTCGGTTGTCATCGCATCGGACTCATCGGCTGTGCACGCGCCAACACCTCGCAGCCGCATGATCCACATCCGCGCCCGGCTCGAAGGCCCGGCAATACCGCGTAACGCGCCGCTGCACATCCGCACACTGCACTTGCAGGCCACCGTTGACCTGCGGCAACGCGCATCGCCGTCGCCGTCGCCGACGATGCGCGTGCATGCGGGCCATCCGACCAAGCCCGCCCTGGCATTGCAGTTACTGCGTATAGATATACGCCACCTTGCGCGGACCAAACATCTTTAGAATCTTCGAAAACACGAGTGACAGCATGGTTTTGGCATTTTTCATCACGCGCACCTCTTCTGGAAGTTTCAGAAATGGCGAACTCTGACATTCGCCTTATTCAGGCTGGCAATAGTCATATGGCCAATCAACATTATGGTTGGTATTTTATTTTTAAAATCAAATTACCAGGCATGTGTCGCAGAACAAGACACACAATGTGCGTTTATCCGAACAGATCTTCGCGCAGGTACTGCAGATATTCGCGTACATGCCGCTCGCGTGCGGCAACGTCATCCGGCAGACGCAAGCCGCGCGTAAACCAGCGCAGCCGCGGCCGTGCATGCAAGTGTGGGTAAGGCTTGTGCGGCACCGGCACGCTGAGGAAGCCGCACAATGGCGCCCAGCCTTGCCGAGACGAGAACACCAGCAGCCGATCGGATGGCACCGCGTCGATCACTGCCTGATTCCAGCGGTTGAAGTAGTCCACCATGAAGGCGCGGTCCTGACTGCGCCCACCCATCTGCTGTTTCAAAAACGTACTGAATGTTTCGCCTTCGGGGCCGACGAAGGTGCTCTTTCTGCCTGGCATCAGGATGGTCTGGGTTACCGATTCGAACCAGCTGTCCGGATCGCGCACCGTCAGGACGACCTTGGCCTGCGGATAGACCTCAATCAATTGCCGCCAGTAATAGCAACCAGGATGGTCGGTGCTCGAACGGTAGCCGGCGAAGATGGCCGACCAGTCTGCAGCACCGCGCTCGGCGGCATTCCACAGCGGCAGTGCCGTACGCATGTTCGCGGCGACCTCCGTGGCGTGATAACAGGGTCCAAATCCCAAATGTTCCAGCGCGAACTTCAGCGACAGCGTTCCGGTTCTGCCTAGGCCAGCACCAAGCACTTGTAACGACATGGCGATTCTCCGATCCATTACACGCAGGGCGGCAACCTAGCACGCACCCATGGCGTACGTCCCGGTACTGGCAGTCGGGATGGATGTGGCAACTACACGCACCACGCGCAATTCAATTGGCGGACGAGAACGCGGACCAGAGCGACACGCTCACCCACGCCAATTGGCATTGCGCTCCCAGAACGCCACGCTACGCCGATACGCATCGCGGTCCAGCAGCGTGCCCGAGCCACCCTCTTCCACACCCAAGGCATTGCGCAACATGGTGATCGGTGCCATCGGAATTTCGTCCGGCTCTGCGGTGTAGAGACAACCGACCACACCCCAGTCAGCCTCGATGGGCGTGCCTTCCTTGGCCAACTGCTCGCGGCTGTAGAGGATGGGCAGCAGATAGGCGGCCACCGTTGGCTCGACACCTTCGAACCAACGCACCAGCACGGCCAATTCCTGCGTGCTGCGCGCCTCGTAGCCGGAACGCAGCAGGTGCCGGTTGTCATCGGTGATGGGAATAGTGAGGCAGCGGGTCGAAGTCCAGTTGCGGTGCACATGCAATTGGCAAAACGGCGCATAGCCCTCGATCACGCGTAGCGGCGCAGCGTCGTTGAGCCGCTGGATGAACTGCTCCGGCGTGCAGTCCTGGATGGCATTGCGACGCCCATCGCGCGGAAACAGGCGGGTGCGGGCGAACGGGGTCAAGACGATCGACATGAGCAGACTGTGCGGCGACAAAGAGCGCCAGGGTAGCGCGCAGGCGTCCGCACGACTACGTTGAATCACCATCAGCCGACCGCGCGGCGATCGGACTGGCGCGCGCACCTACTCAGCCTGGTTTCGGGCAGTCACCAAACACCCACCGACACCATGCAGGTACGCATCACGCAGCGGTGTGGCGCACGCGGTGGAGCTGGATCCGTCTGGCAACCACCCAATGCGGGGGTTCGCCAGCGCTACCAGATCAAATCGTCCGGCACCTTGAACTGGCTGTAGTAGTCGTCATCGCTATCGGGCGCGGCCGGCGCGCTGTTGCGTCCGTGGTCCAGCACCACGGCATCGGCATCGCGGCTGTAAACCTTGTCGGCGGCCGCGCGCGGAATCAGCTCAAAACCATCACCGTACCGCACGATCACCAGCGCGCCGCTGGCCAACTGGCTGCGCAGCACCGTGTTCACCAGCACGCTACGGATCACGCTGCCGTCGTTGAAGCGGTAGTCGATCTCGCCTTCGCGCTTGACCTTGTTGGTCTCCACGATCTGCCGCACCTGCGCGAGCACTTCCTGCCGGCGCACCTGCACGTTGCGCTCTTCGGCCAGCGCACGATCGCGCTCGGCACGCTCGGCCTGCAGGCGCGCCGCATCGACCTTGTCCGACGCCGCCGGCTGCACCGCCGCGCCCTTGGCATGGCGCTGTTTGACCTGTTCGCGCGCAACCTTGTCCACCTGGGCTTTTTTCACCAGGCCGGCCTTGAGCAGCTGTTCTTGCAATGGATTGCGCATCGGGAGGCTGGGCAGTGGACTGGCGCCTAGTTTAACGCGGCCAGCGCCACCCCATCGTCGTAGCCGGGCCGGGCCGTTGGCAATGCCGGTGGTCCGGATTGCGGCCGTGCCGCTGCCAGACGCAGCCATCCGCGCGTTCGGGCATATCGCCGCTGCGGCGAGCTATTGCTGCTCGGCGCGATGCGGATGCAGCGTGCAAGCCGCGCATCGGCACCTTGGCTTTGCCGCACGAGGGCAGCGCGGCATGCAAAGGTGACGTGCACGGTGCCGGCAGTAAACAACGCGAAGCAGCTGATCTATGTCAACAGAGACGTTCTGGCCAGATGCGCCGGCCACGTTGCATGCGCCGCATGCTAACGATGAGCTTTGCCTATCGCCAAGCCTCGATTTGACAAGGCAGGTGCAGGCGAGATTGCAACGGCCGCCTGGCTCACTGATTTTTGCGACCAATCGCGCCGTTGGCGCCGAACCCCGCGCCCAGTTTGCCGGCCATCTGCAGTGAATACGTATGCACAACACCCATGCTGCGACGCGATGCGCGCTTAGCATCACTGCGCGCTGCACGCCGTGCGCGCGCTTTCCGGAACAGGGGCCGGAAGCCCTGATGCGGGCATCGCGCACTGCGCGTCGGCCTGCGCTTACCACTGGAGATCGATCCGATGCGCAACACGCCTGCTCATGCTCCACCCTCACTGATACAATGCGGTGTCCGTCTCTTGCTGACTGCATTGGTCCTGCTGGTGACCACCGCCAACGCGCAGGCCGATGTCATCCTGCACGCCTTCAACTGGCCGTATGCCACCGTGGAAGCGCGCGCCAAGCAGATTGCCGATGCCGGCTATCGCAAGGTATTGGTCGCCCCCGCGTACCGCTCCGAAGGAAGTGCCTGGTGGGCGCGCTATCAACCCCAGGACATCCGCCTGATCGACAATCCGCTCGGCGACACCGCTGCATTCAAGAAGATGGTCCAGGCGCTGGCCAGCAACGGCGTGGAAACCTATGCCGACATCGTGTTCAACCACATGGCCAACGAAGCGGCCACACGCTCGGACCTCAATTACCCAGGCGGCGCGGTCCTGTCGCAGTACGCGGCAAACCCCGGCCGTTACGATTCGCTGCGCTTGTTCGGCACGCTGCAGTCAAACTTCCTCAGCGCCAGCGATTTCGGCCCGGCGCAGTGCATCAGCAACTACAACGACGCTTACCAGGTGCGCAATTACCGTATCTGCGGCGGCGGCAGCGATCCAGGCCTGCCGGATTTGCTGGGCAACGACTGGGTGGTACAGCAGCAGCGCGCCTATCTGCAGGCGCTCAAGAGCATGGGCGTGACCGGCTTCCGGGTGGATGCGGCCAAGCACATGACGTTCGACCATCTCAATCGCGTCTTCGATGCCGGCATCCGATCGGGTGTGTATGTCTTCGGCGAAGTGATCACCGGCGGCGGTACGGGCAATGGCGATTACGACCAGTTCCTGGCGCCGTACCTGCAATCCACGCCGCATGCGGCCTACGACTTTCCGCTGTTCAATGCGGTGCGCAACGCGTTCGCCATTGGCGCCAGCATGCAGCAGCTGGTGGATCCCGCCGCGTCCGGACAGGCATTGCCGGGCAATCGCGCCGTGACCTTTGCAGTGACCCACGACATTCCCAACAACGCCGGATTCCGCTATGCGATTCTCGACCCGGTGGATGAAACGCTGGCCTACGCGTACCTGATCGGTCGCAACGGCGGCATGCCGATGCTTTATACCGACAACAACGAAAGCGGCGACAATCGCTGGGTCAACGCTTATCTACGCGACGATCTGCGCCGCATGATCGGCTTCCATAATGGCGTGCAGGGCACCGACATGCAGGTCTTGTCGTCCAGCTCCTGCCACATCCTGTTCCGTCGCGGCAGCCTGGGCATCGTGGGCATCAACAAGTGCGGCAACCCGGTCACCACCACGGTGGGAATGAACAACAGCGTGTTGTACTGGAATGCCGATTACGTGGATGCCTTGGGCTCGGGCAACGTAGTGCGCATTTCCAGTAGTTCCTACACCTTTACGCTGCCGGCGCGCGGGGCGCGCATGTGGCGCCGCTGAGCGGCCACCACAATATGGCGATGACACTACGTTGCAGTGTACTCTCCGCTTGAAACGGCGACTGCGGCGTGCCTTGCGACTTCGCACGACGACGCTGCACCACGATCAAGGCCAGGCCCCGACGCGAACCGGCGTCGGGGCTTGGTTGTTTCTACGGGCTTGCGCCGATCGACTGCACCAGGATGCCGTTGGGTGCAGCGCACATGCGCACTCGCATCGATGGACCGCTCCACGCGTTGCAGCCGGCGCGTTTCGTGCGGCACCGCGCACTGCGGTGGGCGAACGACGCTGGCAGCGGCGCACGACTGGTGCGCGCCGAACCCAACTTCTGCAGATAGCGTACGGCCGCAGGACTGCTGGCATTGACCAGCGGCGTTCACCGTTGGCCAAGCGGATTGACCGACCTACCAGGCGAACGGTGCGGTGACCTGGCGTGCGCCGAGCATGAACGCATCTGCCACGTGCACGAACGGGGCAATATCCACTTCCGATTGGCCCGCGCGCACCAGCTGCACGAAGCGCCCGTACAAGCCGTCGTATTCGCTGGACGCTGGCAGCGCCTGCAGTTGCCCCTCGATGCGCAACTTGGCTCCGCCTTCGCTGAGCATCAGCATGCCCGCGGTGGTTTCCACTTCGATATCCCAGCGCTGGTGCCCGGTCTGCAGGAAATCGAATTCGGCCGTTACCGGGAGTCCTGCGGTGTCGACGAACGCGAGCCTGGCATACAGCGGCGCCTGACGGTTCTCCGGAGTGTGCAGTTCGGCATCGCGCAGCGCCAAGCTGCGCGGCAGCAGATGGGTCGCGATGGAGAGCGCATTGATGCCGGGGTCGAACACACCCATGCCGCCGGGTTCCAGAATCCAGTCCTGGCCCGGATGCCAATGGCGAATGTCTTCCTTCCAGGTGATATGCGCACGCACGAGTTGCTTGTCGGCCAGCCATGCACGGGCAGGCTCGACACCGGCGGCGCAGCGCGAATGCCAGCTGGTGAACAGGGTGCGTTGTGCACGCTGCGCCACGTCTTGCAGGTCATGAATTTCGGCGAGCGTGGCGGCCGGCGGCTTTTCCAGAAACACGTGGCGGCCAGCTGCCAACGCGGCCTGCGCCAATGCGTGCCGTCCGACCGGCGGCGTGCACAGGGCCACTGCCTCGATCTGCGGCTGCGCGGCAAAGGCGTCTTCCAGGGTGTGATAGGCGGGCACGCCGTCGACCGTGCCATGCCGGCTCACGGTGGCCACCAGCTGCACATCGTCGCGTGCCGCGATGGTCGGCACGTGCTGGTCGCGGGCGATCTTGCCGATCCCGACAAGGGCAATACGCAATGCGTCTGGATGCTTCATCGAAACCTGCGTGCTGATAGTGGTAACGGGTACGAACGCCTGCTCACGCACACTGCATGGTCACCGCTATGGCGGTGCGATGCCGGCGGTGCTCGCGACGGCGCAGTGTACGGTCAGGGTGCAGTCCACTGCGAGACATCGCTCCTGCTTGTTTTGCTATACCTGCGCGCTGGCCACCGTGCACGGGGACGGCTCACTTGCACACCATGGGCCCGCTGTGCGGCCCACGATTGACGCAAGCACGCATGCAGACCAGCATCGCCACGACACGCCGATGTGCCGTCGCCCTTGCAGGCTGCACCGATGTTGCATCACGTTTCGCTGGGCGTTCGTGCGATCGACGCCTCCGCCACCTTTTACGACGCGGCGCTGGGCGCGCTTGGCGATGTGCGGGTATGGTCGGATCTGGAGCCGGGCACGCGCGACCAGGCGGTCGGCTACGGCAGGCCCGGCGGCGAAGGCTGCCTGGCGTTAGAGCGTGTCATGTCCGTTGAGGTGAGTGCGAAGCGTCCTGTGGCGCGTCGAGACAAGGCGTGCGCCTTGCCCATGCTGGCCGCCTGGGCAAGGCGCGCAACGCGGTCTCGGCGCGCCACAGGGCACTTCCCGGAGGGTTGGCCGTCAGCGGCACGGAGCACGCGCCACGCGGCTTGCCTTGGCGCCAGCCACGCCGGCGCCACGCAGCACCCGCTCCGCACCGCTGACGGCCAACGCATCTCATCTCAACGGACATAACACGCTCTACAGCAACGTCAGGCCGCACGCTGCGCTCCGGGGGCCGGCTGTCACCTGGCATTTGCAGCCACCGATGCGTCAGCGGTGGACGCCTTCCATCGCGCTACGCTACAGAACGGCGGCTGTTGCAATGGCGAACCAGGCTTGCGACCGGACGATGGCGACGATTAGTACGCCGCGTTCGTCATCGACCCCGACGGGCACCACATCGAAGCGGTGGTCGCCCGCAAGCCGCCACGCTCAGCGTCAGCATCGTGACCCAAGACCGGCATGGCGGTGGTTGGAGGCCCGCACGCGCGGCACGCTCACCGCGCAATGAAGGTCATGGCGATGCCTGCGTCAGGAAACGGTCGAAGTCGCCGATGTTCATGCTGCCCCAGCCCGACGCGAAGTCCCAACCGTAGCTCGCGTTGTATCCATCGCGATACAGGCCATTACTGCCGACCACGACGTCATGGGCGCGCTGCGCATCGTGGCGCTGGCTCGCGTACTGATAGATCTGCGGCGCGACGAAGCCCAGATTGGGATGCGACTGCAACAGCCGGGCGATATAGCCGGCGAAGGTCGGGGTGGCGGCACTGGTCCCCCACACATACCAGGCAGCCTCGTTACCCTGCGCATCGGTGCCGCGGATCTGCGCACTGCTGTAGAACGAGCCATTGAAGCTGACATCGGGTACAGCGCGGTAGCCGGAGGCCGTCTGCCCCGGCAGCAGGGTGCGCTGCCACTGCGGCGCATAGGCAATCTTGCTCACGCCGCCCTGGCTGAGTTGGCGGCCGACACCGGCATTCCAGACGCGCTCGGAGGCGTAGCTGCCGGGGTTACCGCCCTGGGTCAGCAACTCGGTGGCGCCCACCGCGATCGCGTAGCGGTGCGAGGCCGGCCAACCGACCTGGCGCAGGTCCGGGCGCCCCGCCAGCGTGTCGTAATAAGGCGCGTTGGCGCGTGCGCTCAGCGGCAGGTAGACGCCATCGTCGCCGCTGCAGATCACGAAGTTCTGCCCCTGGCGCACCGCCTTGGTCAGGCTGGCGTCCATGGCCTGGAAGACCGCGTCGTCGACCTGGATTTCCTGCCCATAGATCGACATGCTGACCACGCGGGCCAGGTTGTCGTCGGCCGCGCGCGCCATGCCATCGATCATGCTGTTCCAGGAAAAATCCGGGATGTTGTAGATGATCAGGCGCTTCAACCCGCCGGCGCTGCCGACCAGCAACTGGGTATCCATGTCCCACTCGACTTCGGAATCCTTGCTGGCAGCGTTGGACTGATAGCCCGGTGCACCGGGTTCGCCCACCGTCACCACCGTGACCGGGGTGTGCAGGCCGTGCAGGGCCTGGAAGCTCTGCAGACGCACGAGGGTCTGTTCCAGATTGCCGGCGGCAATGACCGCGCCGACGATATCGCTGGCCGGCGCCAGCGTATCGGCGCCGTAGGCGCTATTGAGCTCTTCGATGCTGTGGCGCACGACTTCCGCGCCGCCGCTATTGGCGGCCACCACGGCGCTACTGTTCGATAACGATGTGCGCGCGGCGCTCAGCGGCGCCCCGTGCGGCGCGACCTTTGCGCCGGCGGTACCGTCCAGGCCAACCACGCCTTGCACCACTGCCTGCAAGCCTGCCGGCACTGCGACCGCGCCCTGCGCGGCGGCAATGCCGACGCGGCCATCGGCACTCACTACACGCAGCGGGGTGCCAAGGGCGGCCTGCAATGCCGCCGCTGTCGCACGGACTTGCAGCAAGCGTCCATCGGTGGCCGGGCGCACATCGGTGATGCCATACCGGCTCAGATAGGCCTTGACCTGTGCGATCTGGCTGGTGGAAGCAGCCGATGCGCGGGCCAGTTGACCGCGCAACAGCGGATCGCCGCCATCGCGCATCAACCACTGCTCCACCGCCGCATGTTGCTGGCGCATGGCCACCTGTGGCTTGAGCACCAATCCCACCTGCAGGATGCGTTGCGGCGCCAGCGCGCCACCGACGGCCAGTTGCGCAGGTGCCTGTTCGGCTGCCGGCGCGATACCGATCATACCCAGCGCAACGGCGCAAGCCAGGACGGCGTGAGAGAAAGAGCGCGTCACCATTCGTTTGCCGCCATTGATCGTGAGTTAACGGGCTGCGGATTCTCACGAGGCGGCAGTGATTTCAGACGCGACAGTGCGAACTCTGTGTGCGTAAAACGATGCGGCCGCGAACTGACAGGCGAACCTCGTGCCGAGGTAGCTATGCGGTTGGGCGGTGGTGCGCCCGGCACTTGTCGATCGCCGGGCGCGCGGCCCCTGCAGCCGCTGGCGCCGATCTTGGTGATGCGGCGAGTGGCTCGTTCTACATCTCCAGCACCACCTTGCCCAGGTGACTGCCCTGCTCCAGGTAACGATGTGCCGCAGCCGCTTCGCGCAGCGGGAAGCGCTTGTCGAGCAGCACGCGCAGCTTGCCCTGCTCGATCCAGGGCCACACCACGCGTTCCACTTCCGCGGCCAGCCGGGCTTTTTCGTCTGCACTGCGTGGGCGTAGCGTCGAGCCGGTGATGACCGCCTGCTTGCGCATCAGCACCGGGATCGGCACCTCGATGGTGGCGCCGGCCTGCGAGGCGATGTAGACGATGCGTCCGTGCGGGTTGAGCGCTTCCAGGGTGTCGGCGAATACCGCAGCGCCCACCATGTCGAGCGCAACGTCCACACCGCCATGCGCCTTGGCCACCTCGACAAACGACGCAGTGGTGGAATCGATCGCCACATCGGCGCCCAACTCGCGTGCCTGTGCCGCCTTGACGGCCGAGCGCGCGGTGGCCAGCACGTGCGCGCCCGCCGCCTTGGCCATCTGGATCGCCGTGACGCCGATGCCCGAGGTCGCACCATGCAACAGCAGCCATTGGCCCGCCGCGAGCCGACCGTGTTCGAACAGATTGGCGTAGGCAGTGAAGATGGTTTCCGGCAACGCCGCCGCGTGCACCAGATCCATGCCGGCGGGGATCGGCAGGACGTGACGCGCATCGACGGCGGCGTATTGCGCGTAACCGCCGCCACCCAGCAGTGCGCACACGCGGTCGCCGACCTTCCAGCGACCGGCCGGCTCGACGATTTCGCCGGCGATTTCCAGCCCCAGTGTTTCCGGCGCGCCAGGCGGCGGCGGATAGTGCCCGGCGCGTTGCAGCAGATCGGGGCGATTGATGCCGGCAGCATGCACGCGGATCAGCACCTGCCCCGGCGCAGGACGCGGGCGCGGTTGCTCGGTGGCGTACAGCGCGTCGGCGTCGCCCTTGCCGTCGCGGATGGCGATGGCGGTCATCGTGGTATCGCTCATGAAAGCGCTCCATGGAAAGTGCGCCCAGTGTAGGCGTGCAGACGTCAACGCCTGGCGCAGATGCACCCCACGGTTGCCAGCAGGCATTGCCGCAGCAGCAGCAAGCCAGCGATGGTGGGTCGTCGACAACGTCGTGGTGCTCCGTCGTGTTCAGAGACCGTGCGCACTGGACAAGCGGTCATCCTCGACAGCATCGCAAGGATCAACGCGCACAATCGGGCGGCTGCAGTCAGGCCATGCGTTCGCAATGCAGATGCCGTCCACCCTGTCTTCGTCGAATCGACAGCCGCCAACACCACATCGCACGCAGTGGTTGGCCGGGCTCGACGACGGGCCTGAGACGGGGTAACCGCCATGCGGCAACATCGCTCAGCAGCGTGGCGCCATCCACCCTGGATTGCTCGGCCAATGCAGGCACACGGTCGTCGACGCTGTGCGCCAACGCGCCCCCGAGCCGGCGCCAAACCCACCGCCTCTTGTTGCATGTCGCATTGCGACTAAATGAAGCGAAATGCTTGCGCTCGCCGAATGCGCCGCAGGTTCAAGCACGCAAGCGCGCGATGGCAGCACAGAAACCCCCAGAACCGGATGCGATTGCCCGCAAGCAACCCCAACCAGGCAGATGCTGCGCGGCCGCCCGCACTTCGGTGTCCAAGCCTATGCTGGTGTCTTGTTAACCACCAGGAGTCGCCATGCAACTGCCATGGAACGCGCGCGTCATCGCCCTCTGCGTGCTTGCACTGTCCGCGAGCACGCAGGTAAGCGCGGCGCAGGTGCGCATTGCGCAGGAAGCAGACGGCTACCGCTTGTTGGTGGATGGCGCGCCCTTCGTGATCAAGGGTGCCGGCCTGGGCAATGGCAGCATGGAAACGCTGGCCGCGCGCGGCGGCAACGCATTGCGCACCTGGCGCGTGGATCCAGACCCGCAACGCCAGCGCGCCCTGCTCGATCGCGCACAACGCAACGGCCTGAAAGTGGCGGTCGGCATCGAGCTCGGCAACCAGCGACATGGCTTCGATTACGACGATGCAGCGGCCGTAAAACAGCAACTGCAGCGCGTCCTCGCGCAGGTACGGCAATCGGCGGCGCATCCGGCGGTGCTGATGTGGGTGGTCGGTAACGAACTCAATCTGGATTACACCAATCCCAAGGTCTGGAACGCGGTCGGCGAGATCGCCGAGGCGATCCATGCCATCGACCCGGATCATCCGGTCACCACCACGCTGGCCGGTTTCGACAAGCAGCTGATCGACCAACTCAAGACGCGCGCGCCGGCACTGGACCTGATCGCCGTGCAGCTTTACGGCGATATCGCAGCGCTGCCGCAGAAGCTGCACGAGAGCGGGTGGCGCGGCCCTTACGTGGTCACCGAGTGGGGCCCCACCGGGCATTGGGAATCGCCGACCACTCGCTGGGGCGCACCGATCGAAGACGACAGCACGCGCAAGGCGCTATTGCTGGAACAGCGCTACCGCAGCTACATCGCCAGCGATACCCGACAGGGGCTGGGCTCGTTCGTGTTCCTGTGGGGCGACAAGCAGGAGCGCACGCCCACCTGGTATGGCTTGTTCCTGCCTTCGGGCGAGGCCACGCCCAGCGTGGACACATTGCAACTGCTGTGGACCGGCCAGTGGCCGGCCAGCCGTGCGCCGGCGGTGTCGGCACTCACGCTGGCTGGCCAACGCGCCACCGACAGCGTGCGCCTTCGCCCGGGCCAGACCGTGACCGCACGCATTCGTGCCAGCGGCGCATCCGTACTGCGCTACGACTGGCATGTGCGCACCGAAAGCACCGCGCGCAGCATCGGTGGCGATCCCGAGACGCTGCCACCGCTGGTCGATGCCGCCATTGCGCCGAACCGCGTGGCCGGCGACCGCAGCGGCGCACGCGGTTCGGGCGAGGAGGTGCGTTTGATCGCGCCACCGCCGGGCAACTACCGTTTGTTTGTGGAAGTCCGCGATGACGCCGGCCGCGCCGGCTATGCCAACCTGCCTTTCCGCGTGCTGCCGCCCTCGCCGCCACGCGACAAGGCGCGTCGGAACCGTCGCAGCACGATATGCATTCATCGCGATGAAGCGATATTATCTCCAGACGATCCGCCGGAACCGCCGCGATGACGCATCTCAGTTTCGAGTTCTATCCGCCCAAGACCGATGATCAGCGCGCGCAACTGGACCGCACTGCAGCCAGGTTGAAGGGCTACGCGCCGGAGTACGTGTCGTGCACCTTCGGCGCCGGCGGCTCCACGCTCAGCTACACCTCCGAAACGGTGCGCCACCTCAAGCAGAAGCATGGCTTCGAAGCGGCGCCGCATCTGTCCTGCGTCGGCGGCAGCCGGCAGGAGATCCGCGAGCTGCTCAAGCTGTATCGCGCCATCGGCTGCACCCGCATCGTCGCGCTACGTGGCGACCTGCCCTCGGGCATGGGCCATCCGGGCGACCTGCGTTACGCCTCGGACCTGATCGCCTTCATCCGCGCCGAACACGGCGACGCATTCCGGATCGAGGTCGGCGCCTATCCGGAAACCCATCCGCAGGCGGCCGACGCGCTCAGCGACCTGCGCTATTTCAAGGCCAAGGTCGATGCCGGCGCCGATGCGGCCATCACCCAGTATTTCTACAACGCCGATGCCTACTTTCATTTCCGCGACGCAGTGCAGCGGATGGGCGTGGAGATACCGATCATTCCCGGCATCATGCCGATCTCCAATTTCTCGCAGCTGCGGCGGTTTTCCGAGCAGTGCGGCGCAGAGATTCCACGCTGGATCGGCAAGAAGATGCAGTCCTACGGCGACGACGCCGACGCGGTGCGCGCCTTCGGCGCAGAGGTCGTGGCGGCCTTGTGCGAGCGCCTGATCGCAGGCGGCGCGCCGGCACTGCACTTCTACACCCTCAATCTGGCCAAGCCGACCACGCAGGTGTTGCAGCTGCTCGGACGCTGAGCACCTGCTTCGCATTCCAGTCCTCGCTCTCGCACACCCGCGCGCATGTATGTCGCCAGCTCACACGCGCCCGGCTACGCTGCGCCGATGCATCGCCTTCTGCCCCTGTTGTTCTTGCTCTGCGCCTGTACCGCCGCGCGCGTGCAGGCGCAGGAAATCCATCGCTGCGTCGCGCCGGACGGGCAAACCCTGTTCACCGACCGGCGCTGCGAAGACGTCGGCGCGGCCAGCCGCGCACCGCCTGCCATCCGCCCGCAGGGCAATACCGGCCTGTATCGCTACGGTTGCCCGCGGCGGCTGAGCGAACTGGTGTCGTTGCTGCAACTGGCGGTCGACAGCCGCGACGTCAACCGCCTGTCCAGCCTGTATCTGTGGAGCGGGCAATCCGATGCCGCCGCCAATCAGGTGCTCAGCCGCCTGGAAGCCATCGTGCAGCGCCCGTTGCTGGACATCGTGCCGATGTATCCGCAAAGCGACACCCCGACCTGGGACGCCGACACCACCACGCCCACACCGTCGCTGGATGGCAGCGCCATCGATGCGCCGCTCCCTACTCCGCCCAGCCGCCCGCGCCCCTGGGGACTGCGGCTGGAACAGAACCTCGCCAGTGGCACGCCGGCGCGCAGCGTGCTGCGGCTACGCCGGCAATACAACTGCTTCTGGGTGACGTTCTAGCGGCGTATGCGTGGCATCGGGGCTGCGTGGGATCACCGCTGGATCGCTGTACGCCGCGGCAGGTATCGCGGGCATTGTGCGGGCGGTTCGGCCGTCAGACGCTGCGGTGCGCTCATTGCGGCCAGAGCGCGCGGATCGCCGCGATGCCCTGCGCGCCATGCGAGCGCGCCTGACGCACATCTTCGACCTGCATGCCGCCGAGCGCGTAGATCGGCAGCGAGACCTGTTCGCGCAAGGTCTCGAAACCGTCCCAGCCGATGGGTGTGGCGCCCGGATGCGAAGCGGTCGCCTGCACCGGGCCCAGCACCGCGAAGTCGCAGCCGATCCGTTGGGCGTGGCGCAAGTCGTCCAGGCCATGGCACGACGCGGCCACGAGTTGCTCTGCGGGCAGCGGGCGTTCCTGCAAACCGGCCAGCTGCTCCGATCCCAGATGCACGCCGATACCAAGGTCCGCAGCCAGTGCGATATCGCGATTGAGCAACAGTTGCGCACGCGCGCGGCCACGCAGGCGCATCACCTGCTGCAACAGCGCCTGCCAACGCGCAGGCGCCAGCTGCCGCGCACGCAGCTGGATCCGCGTGATCCCGTTCTGCAATGCAAGCTCCAGGCTCTCCAGCCAGCGCGCGTCGTCCTCCGGGTCGGGCGTGATCAGGTAACGGTCGGGCTGCCGTAGCGCACCCACCACCGGCACGTCGGCCGGCGGCATCGAATAACGCGCCAGCTTGTCTGCCGCCACCCAGGTCATGGCCTGTCCTTCGCGGCCGCGCGGGCTGCCTTTCCAGCTCGTGATATGACGCACCTCCAGGCGCAGCCGCTTGTCCGGATAGAGCTGTGGCACATCCATCACCCAATCGCCCACCTGCGCCTCGATGCCGAGCTCTTCGTTGAGCTCGCGCACCAGCGCTTGTTCGGAGGTCTCGCCAGGCTCGCGCTTGCCGCCCGGAAATTCCCACAGGCCAGGCATGTCGCGGGTTTCGGTGCGGCGGGTCAGCAGGATGCGCCCGCGGGGGTCGGTGACCACGCCGGCAACGACGTGAATGGATCGAAGAGAATCAGGCATGGCTGCAAGAGTGCCGCGAGTGAGCGGTGCAGCGCAATCAGGCCGGGATGCGGGATTCGGGATTTGCTGACGCAGGGGTTGCACCGGTATCGCCAATGCCAAATCCCAAATTCCTAATCTCCGCCTCAACGGCAAACAAGCACCGCACTTACCCCCCCCCAACTTCGCAGCTAGCAAAAAACTATCGCCGTATTTCCGAATGCAAAGCCCCCCTTGGTAAGGGGGGCGCGCCGAAGGCGCGGGGGATCGGAAGCGAGGACCCGTGCACCCAGCGTCCGCTGCGCGGACGCTGGGTGGGCCGCCCGCCTTGCGGGCGGCCCCACGGTCAACTCAGCTCAGCTGAGTTGACCGTGGCAATGCTTGTACTTCTTGCCGCTGCCGCACGGGCATGGGTCGTTGCGACCCACCTTGGGTTCATCGCGAGTGACCTGCGACACCGGCACAGGCGCGTTGCCGCCCTGCATCTGCTCCACTTCCTCGTCGGCGCCGTAGCCACCTACATCCTGGTGCTGGAATTGCGAGGCCATCAAGCGCGCCTGCGCCTGGAGACGTTCCTGCTCTTCCAGTTCGGCCACCTCTTCTTCGCTGCGAATACGCACGCGCGCCAGCAAATTGATCACCTCGCGCTTGACGTTCTCCAGCATCTCGGAGAACAACTCGAAGGCTTCCTTCTTGTATTCCTGCTTGGGCTGCTTCTGGGCATAGCCGCGCAGATAGATGCCCTGGCGCAGGTAATCCATCTTGGCCAGGTGTTCCTTCCAGCCCTGGTCGAGTACGGTCAGCATCACGTGCTTTTCGAGCGCGCGCATGGTGTCCGCGCCGATGGCGGCCTCCTTTTCGGCGAAGTGCGCATCCACCGCTGTCTGCACCTTGGCAGCGATCTGCTCGGCATCGATTTCTTCCTGCGCGCGCACCATGTCCGTCAGCGACAAGCTCATGCCCAGCTCCGACTCCAGCGTGGCTTCCAGGCCCTTCAGGTCCCACTGTTCGTCGACCGAATTGGGCGGTACGAAGCGTGCGACCAGGTCGTAGATCACGTCGCCGCGAATACCGTCGACATTGTCCTTGACTGACTCGGCATCCAGCAATTCATCGCGCTGGGCGTAGATCACCTTGCGCTGATCGTTGTTGACGTCGTCGAAATCCAGCAGGTTCTTGCGAATGTCGAAGTTATGCGCTTCCACCTTGCGCTGCGCCTTTTCGATCTGCCGGCTGACCAGGCGATCTTCAATGACGTCGTCTTCCTTCATGCCCATCATGCGCATCGCCTTCTGGACCCAGTCCGAAGCAAAGATGCGCATCAGATTGTCTTCCAGCGACAGGTAGAAGCGCGACGAACCCGGGTCGCCCTGACGACCGGCACGGCCGCGCAGCTGGTTGTCGATACGCCGCGATTCGTGGCGTTCGGTACCGATGATGTGCAGGCCGCCGGCCGCCTTGACCGCGTCATGACGACGCTGCCAGTCGGTCTTGATCTTGAAGCGCGCGTCTTCGGTGGCGTCTTCGCCGAGAGCGTGATATTCCGATTCCAACGAACCGCCCAGCACGATATCGGTACCGCGACCGGCCATATTGGTGGCGATGGTCACCGCGCCCGGCTGGCCGGCGTTGGCCACGATGGTAGCTTCGCGTTCGTGCTGCTTGGCGTTGAGCACTTCGTGCTTCACCCCGGCCTTGCGCAGATGCTCGGACAGCATCTCCGAGGTCTCGATCGAGGTGGTTCCCACCAGCACCGGCTGGCCGCGCTTGGCGCAGTCTTCGATGTCGGCCAGCACCGCATTGAACTTGCCCTTGCGGTTGAGGAACACCTGGTCCGGATGATCCTTGCGCACGGTCGGGCGGTTGGTCGGAATCACCACAACTTCCAGGCCGTAGATGCTCTGGAATTCGTAGGCTTCGGTATCGGCCGTACCGGTCATGCCGGACAGCTTCTTGTACATGCGGAACAGGTTCTGGAAGGTGATGCTGGCCAGGGTCTGGTTCTCGCGCTGAACCGGCACGCCTTCCTTCGCTTCGACCGCCTGATGCAGGCCGTCCGACCAGCGACGCCCGGACAGCGTGCGGCCGGTGAATTCGTCCACGATCACCACTTCGCCATCGCGCACGATGTAATCCACATCGCGCTGATAGATGGCATGCGCGCGCAGCGCCGCATTGAGGTGATGCACCACGCTCAGGTTCTGCGCGGCATACAGCCCGTCTTCGGCGTTTTCCAGGATGCCGGCCTGCAACAGCAACTCTTCGGCGTGGCCCATGCCCGCCTCGGACAGATGCACCTGCTTGCCCTTTTCGTCGATCCAGAAATCGCCTTCGCCTTCTTCGCTTTCCTGCCGGGTCAGCTGCGGCACGATGCGATTGACGCGGATGTACAGCTCCGGCGATTCGTCGGCCGGGCCGGAGATGATCAGCGGGGTGCGTGCTTCGTCGATCAGGATCGAGTCGACCTCGTCGACGATCGCGTAATGCAGATTGCGCTGGTAACGGTCGGCGCGCGACAGCGCCATGTTGTCGCGCAGGTAATCGAAGCCGAATTCGTTATTGGTGCCGTAGGTGATGTCCGCGCCGTAGGCCTCGCGCTTGTCGCTGTGCGGCATGCCCGGATACACCACGCCCACGCTCAGGCCCAGCCAGTTGTACAGCTTGCCCATCTGCGCAGCGTCGCGGCGCGCCAGGTAGTCGTTGACCGTCACCACGTGCACGCCCTCGCCCTGCAGCGCGTTGAGGTACACCGGCAACGTGGCCACCAGGGTCTTGCCTTCGCCGGTGCGCATCTCGGCGATCTTGCCAAGGTGCAACACCATGCCGCCGATCAGCTGCACATCGTAATGGCGCATGCCCAGCACGCGTCGGCTGGCCTCGCGGCATACCGCGAAGGCTTCGGGAAGAATCTTGTCCAGGGACTCGCCGGCGGCAAGCCGCTGCTTGAACTCCGGGGTCTTGGCTTGCAGCTCGGCGTCGGAGAGCTTCTCGATCGTCGGCTCCAGCGCATTGATCTGGGTGACGAGGCGGTTGAGCTGGCGCAGCTGGCGTTCGTTACGACTGCCAAAGACACGGGTAAGCAGACTGTTGATCATTGAAGAAACCGGTTGAAAAGGAACGGTTTGACCGACGCCGGTCCCCACAGACCCGACCGCCGTAAACGAAACAGGGCGCACTGCGCCCTGTCGATGGCAACACCCTATTGTAGCTTGGGGCGGGCCTTCACGAATCAAGCGCGGCCCGCGCCCTCGTCAACCGCGCCCCTGACGTCCCACTGGCGTGGTTTCACCCAGGAATTTGCGCGGATTGACCACGCGCCCGTCCGCCCACACCTCGAAATGCACGTGTGCACCGGTGGAGCGGCCGCTGGAACCGGCACGCGCGACCTGCTGGCCGGCGCGCACCAGATCGCCCACCTTCACTACCAGGCGCGAGTTGTGCGCGTAGCGGGTCACATAACCGTTGCCGTGATCCACTTCGACCACGTTGCCGTAACCGCCGCGTACACCGGCATAGCTGACCACGCCATCGGCGACCGACAGCACCGGGTCGCCCACGTTGGCATGGAAGTCCACGCCCTTGTGGAAGGCCGAACCGCCGTCGAACGGGTCGGCGCGGCCGCCGAAACCGGAGGTGATGTAGGTGTTGCGGATCGGCATCCGCGAGGGCACCGAATTCTGCTCCAGCTGATGATCGAACATCAGCGAGGCCAGCACGTTCAATTGCTGGCCGGAGGCGGAGAACTGCTGCTCCACTTGCCCCAACGTCTCCTTGAAGTCTTGCACCGGCATGTCGCTGACCGGCTCATCGCCGCCACCAACGCCGACCGGCTCATCGAAGTCGAACTCGCCGTCCTTCAACTTGCCCATTTCGGTCAGGCGCTCGCCCAACGCATTGAGGCGGGTGGCCTGCGCCTGCAGCTCGCCCAGACGGGCGGCCAGCGCATTGACCTGCGCCTGCGAGGCGCGCTGCGCCTGGGCCAGCTCGGCCTGCTGCTGCGCAACCTTGGCCTGCAGCGCCGAATTGGTCACCATGCCTGTGGCGGTGCTTGCACCGACGCCGATCAACATGCCCAGGCCCAATACCGCGCCAAGCACCACCATCGGTCGATCCGCTGCAAAGTCCTGGAACTGTCGGGCCACACGCTGCGCCCGGGTCTGCCGAGATTTGATTACAACTTTGTTCAACGCCATATGAGTGTCATGTCCAAG
Organism: Xanthomonas citri pv. citri; assembly: GCF_000961215.1. Classification (NCBI taxonomy): domain Bacteria; kingdom Pseudomonadati; phylum Pseudomonadota; class Gammaproteobacteria; order Lysobacterales; family Lysobacteraceae; genus Xanthomonas; species Xanthomonas citri. The sequence continues at coordinate 933,001 of NZ_CP008998.1, read as the reverse complement.
CCCAAGTCCAACGCACGCAACCCTTCCACTCCACAACCGGCCATCGAGGCCGCGCTGGGGGAAAAGGCTGGCGACCCCTTGCGCCGCGCCTTGTGGCTCGATGCGCTGGACCGGCAGTTGCGCCCCCTGTTACCACCTCATCTGTCCACCCGTTGCCGGTTGGCCAATGTCCGAGGCGAACAGCTCGTTTTTCTGGTGGATTCGCCGGTCTGGCATGCCAAGGTGCGGCTTGCCGAAACCCAAATCCTGGATGCCGCCCGATCCGTCGGACTGAAGGCCACCGCGGTGACCGTCAAGACCGCAACCGTGCCGCTGCATTCCCCAACGCAGCAGAACCGCGACCGTCCCAAACCTGTATCCGAGGCGACGCACAAAGGCTTGCGCGACGCGCTGGCTTCTCTGCAGGACGTGTTACCGACCAAACGGTGAAGCCGTGCCGCCCATCCGGAGCGGCCGCCAGTGCGTGAAAGAGTTGCGAAGACCGCACATGACCCGACGCATCCTAGCGGGCATGTGGCCCGCAGGAGTTAGAGAAGCCTTAAATAAATGTTAAGAACGGGCCCGAAATACGACCTGGTTCACACTTCGAACGTCGACCAGGGCATTCCCTGACATCAAGCGTAGACAGGGCTGGCGTAGGTTACCGGCGGCTGCTCGGTGCCTTCCGGGAAGCTGACCCATTCCCAGGCGGCCTGGTCGGCCAACAGCGCACGCACCAGTTTGTTGTTGAGGGCGTGGCCGGATTTGAAGCCTTCGTAGGCGCCGAGGATGGCGCCGCCAGCCAGATACAGGTCGCCGATGGCGTCCAGAATCTTGTGCCGCACGAATTCGTTGGTGTAACGCAGGCCGTCCTCGTTGAGCACGCGGAACTCGTCCAGCACGATGGCATTGTCCATCGAGCCGCCCAGGCCCAGATTGCGCTCGCGCATGTACTCGAGGTCGCGCATGAACCCGAAGGTGCGCGCGCGCGAGATTTCCTTGACGTACGCCGAGGTGGAAAACTCGATTTCCTGGCGCGACTGCTTGGCCGGAATCATCGGGTGATTGAATTCGATGGTGAAGCCGAGCTTGTAGCCTTCGTACGGCTCAAAGCGCGCCACCTTGTCGCCGTCGCGCACTTCCACCGTCTGCGTGATCCGGATGAAGCGCTTGGGCTTGCTCTGTTCGACGATGCCTGCCGACTGCAGCAGGAATACGAACGGGCCGGACGAGCCATCCATGATCGGCAACTCGGCCGAGGACAGTTCGACGATGACGTTGTCCACACCCAGGCCCGCCAACGCGGACATCAGATGTTCGACGGTCTGGATCTTGGCGCCGTTGCAGGTCAGCCCGGTGCACAGCGTGGTCTCGGTGACCAGTTCGGCATCTGCGGGGACTTCGACGACCGGTTCCAGGTCCACCCGTCGGAACACCACGCCATGATCGACCGGAGCCGGCCGTAACGTCATGTACACCTTGTCGCCGCTGTGCAGGCCGACGCCGGTGGCGCGAATGGTGTTCTTGAGAGTGCGTTGCTGGGTCATATGCGAAGTCTGGATGAACAATGCAGACAGACGCTGAACCGGCTGTCTATTCCGCTGAGATTATCCGAATTTTAACAAGTCGCGCGTGACGGCAACCGTAATCAGTCAGTCACGCGATGGCAAAAGCTGCCGGATCGGCACCGATCCGGCAGAAATGACATGACATGGTGGTGCAACCCGAAGCGGGCTTCGGGGTAGGACGGGCTACGTCACCGTGGCGACGCAGCCGACGCTCCTCAGTCGGCCTGGCGGCGCAGGAACGCCGGGATATCCAGGTAATCGTTGGGCAGGTCTGCCGCCGGCGTCGAGGAGCCACCGCTGTTGTGGCTGCCGCTGCCGACCGAGTCGCTGCTCGGACGGCGCAGGCCCAGCCCCATGCTGCCGCCGACGGCCTTGGACACCGCATCGCCGCTGGTGGTGTCGAAATCGCCGAATTCCGGCTGGCCGGTGGTGGCATTGCGCACCAACTTGATCGGTGCGCGCTGGTCTGGACGCTGGGTCTGACGGGCAACCGCACGGTTCAGGCCGGTGGCCACCACCGTCACGCGCACTTCGTCCTGCATGTCCGGGTCGAGCACGGTACCGACGACCACGGTGGCGTCTTCCGACGCGAAGGCCTCGATGGTGCGGCCGATCTCGTCGAACTCGGACATGGTGAAGTCCGGGCCGGCGGTGATGTTGACCAGGATGCCATTGGCACCGGCCAAGTTCACATCGTCCAGCAGCGGGTTCTGGATGGCGGCTTCGGCAGCGGCCTGCGCGCGATCGTCGCCGCGGGCCGAACCGGTGCCCATCATGGCCAGACCCATTTCCGACATCACGGTGCGCACGTCGGCGAAGTCGACGTTGATCAGGCCGGGGCGCACGATCAGGTCGGCGATGCCCTGCACGGCGCCCTGCAGCACGTCGTTGGCAGCGCGGAACGCCTGGATCATGGTGGCGTTACGGCCCAGCACGGTGATCAGCTTTTCATTGGGGATGGTGATCAGCGAGTCGCAATGCTGGCTCAGTTCCTCGATGCCCTTCAGCGCCACCTGCATGCGACGACGGCCTTCGAACGGGAATGGCTTGGTGACCACGGCCACGGTCAGGATGCCCATTTCCTTGGCCAGCTGCGCCACCACCGGCGCGGCGCCGGTGCCGGTGCCGCCGCCCATGCCGGCGGTGATGAAGACCATGTCCGCACCCTGCAGCGCGTCCATGATGCGCTCGCGATCTTCCAGCGCGGCCTGACGGCCGACTTCCGGATTCGCGCCTGCGCCCAGGCCCTTGGTGACGTTGGTGCCGAGCTGCAGCTGCAGCTTGGCGCCGCAGTTCTTGATCGCCTGCGAGTCGGTGTTGGCGGTGATGAATTCCACGCCATCGACGTTGGTGTTGACCATGTGCGCGACGGCATTGCCACCGCCGCCGCCGACACCCACCACCTTGATGACCGCGTTGGGAGCCATTTTTTCAATCAGTTCGAAATGTGCCATGTCAGTGTCCTCTTTAGATGCCGTGAATGGGGAATCGGGAATGGGGAATCGGATTGCTCCGTTCGCCAGCCCAACACCCGCATGTCGGCGAATGTTGTTGTTTGAATGCCGGGAATGGGAAGTTGGAAATGGGGAATCGCAACAGCGAATCACCTCCACGCCAACCACTGCTTCCTCGACGGAACCGCAAAAAAAACTACGCCTTGCCCGCTCTCACCGCTCTCCACTCAAATCTGCCGCAACCGCTTTGCCTTTGCTTCAACCAATTCTCGAATCCCGATTCCCGGTTCTTCAGAATTCCCCGCGATACCAATTCTTCAATTTCTTGAACAAGCTGCCTGCGCGCCCGGTCGGAATCGATGGCCGGCGCGGGTGTTCGATCTGGCTGCCCATCAGCAACAGGCCAACGCCGGAGGCGTGCACCGGGTTGCCGACGACTTCGCCCAGGCCGGTGACGTGCTGCGGGATGCCCACGCGCACCGGCATCTGCAGCATTTCTTCGGCCAGTTCCACCACACCTTCCATCTTCGAGGCGCCACCGGTGAGCACCATGCCGGCGCGCACCATTTCCTCGAAACCGGAGCGGCGCAGTTCGGCCTGCACCATCTCGAAGATTTCTTCGTAACGGCCCTGCACTGCCTGCGCGAGCGCATGCCGCGGCATGCGACGCGGCGGGCGGTCGCCCACCGACGGCACCTGGATGCTTTCTTCGGCGGTGGCCAGCTGCGCCAGCGCGCAGGCGTAGCGCACCTTGATCTGCTCGGCTTCCGGGGTGGGCGTGCGCAGCATGTGCGCGATGTCGTTGGTGACGTGGTCGCCGGCGATCGGCAGCGAGGCGGTGTGGCAGATCGCGCCCTGCACGTAGACCGCAAGGTCGGTGGTGCCGGCGCCGATATCCACCAGCACCACGCCCAGCTCGCGTTCGTCGGCGGTCAACACCGCCACCGACGATGCCAGCGACGACAGCACCAGATCGTCGACCTGCAGGCCGCACTTCTGCACGCACTTGGTGATGTTGGCCGCCGCCGACTGCGCGCACACCACCAGGTGCGCATGCACCTCCAGGCGCACGCCGGTCATGCCGACCGGGTTGCGGATGCCTTCCTGCGAATCGTCCAGCACGTACTCGCGCGGAATCGCATGCAGGATGCGCTGATCGGCCGGAATGGCCACGGCCTTGGCGGCATCGAGCACGCGCTCCAGATCGCTCCAGGTCACTTCGCCATCGCGGATCGGCACGATGCCGGGCGAGTTCTTGCACTGCACGTGGTTGCCGGAAATCGAGGCGTACACCGAGCGGATCTCGCAACCGGCCATCAGCTCGGCCTCTTCCACTGCACGCTGGATCGACTGCACGGTGGATTCGATGTCCACCACCACGCCGCGCTTGAGACCGCGCGATTCATGCGAACCGATGCCGATCACTTCGATCGGATTGCCGGGCGAGTACTCGCCGACCAGCGCGACGACCTTGGAAGTGCCGATGTCCAGTCCAACGATGAGGGATTTGTCGCCTTTGCGATTCATGTCTTAAAGCCGGGAATAGCGAATGGGGAATGGGGAATGGTCAACAGCGGTGCACGAATGCGGGGAGTTTCGAGGACAAGTGGGTGAGGCGCGGCGGGTGACGCCGGCTTGGGTTTCTTCTCCATTCCCGATTCCCCACTCTCCATTCGCCGTTCGACCGTGAATCCGTTGGTGTAGCGCAGGTCGGCGCGGGCGATCGGACGCTGTGGGTCGGACAGCTGCGGCAGCACGCGTGCGAAGCGCTGCAGCCGTGCGCGTGCATCGTCGCGGCCGACCACGATCTGCACGCCATTGCTCAGCCCCAGCGACCAGCTGCCGCGCGCGTCCATCTCAAGACGCTCCACATCCAGCCCGGTCGGTGCGAACAGGGCGCGTGATTCGTTGTACAGCGCCACCACATCCTGGGTCTTGCTGTCTGGACCACCCAGCTGCGGCAACTTGAAATCCTTCAACAGCGGCGGGGTGCGAAACAGCCGGCCCTGCTCGGACAGCATGCGGTCGGTGCCCCAGCGCGCGAACGGCTTGTGCTCGGTCACATGCACTTCCAGTACATCCGGCCAGCGCTTGCGCACCTGCGCACTTTCCACCCACGGCAAACGCGCGATGGCATCCTGCGCCTGCTGCAATTTCACCGCGAAGAAGCCGGCACGCGCATACGGCAACACCACTGCACGCAACTCTTCGGCCGGCACCCGCTTGAAGTCGCCGGACACACGCAACTTCGCCAACGGCCAGCGCTCGGCACCGACCCAGCCATTGAGCACGGCCACCACCGGCAGCGCGACCAACGCCAGCGCGAGCAACCAGGCCAGGATGCGCAGGGTGGCGTTCATTGGCGCGCTCCGCACACGGGAATTGGGAGTCGGGAATAGGGAATCGCAACGGCAACAGCGCATCCGCTGTTACCCATTCCCGATTCACGATTCACGATTCCCGGCTTCATAGCGTCTGCTCCAGCACGCGCCAGACCAGCGTTTCGAAATCGATGCCGAGCTGGCGGGCGGCCTTGGGCACCAGCGAGTGGCTGGTCATGCCGGGAGCGGTGTTGACTTCGAGCAGATACAGCTGGCCACTGCTGCCATCACGCATCACGTCCACGCGGCCCCAGCCACGGCAGCCGGCAGCGCGGAAGGCGTCCAGCGCGAGTTGGCGGATCTGCGCTTCGGCCTCGCCTTCCAGCCCCGGGCACAGGTATTGCGTGTCGTCGGCGATGTACTTGGCGTTGTAGTCGTACCACTGGCCCTTGGGCACGATGCGGATCGACGGCAACGCGGTGTCGCCGAGCACGGCCACGGTGAGTTCGTCGCCTTCGATCAGTTGCTCCATCAGCAGCGCGCCGTCGTAGCGCGCCGCCAGGGTCACCGCTTCTTCGAGCTGGGCCTGGTCGAACACGCGGCTGACGCCGACGCTGGAACCTTCATTGGCCGGCTTGACGATGATCGGCAACCCGATCTGGCGTGCAGCGGCATGAATGTCCTCGGCGCTCGCGCCAGCGGCCAGCCGCGCATAGCGCGGGGTCGACAGGCCCAGCGACAACCACACCTGCTTGGTGCGGATTTTGTCCATGCTCAGCGCCGAACCCAGCACATCCGAGCCGGTATATGGCACGCCGAAGGCTTCCATCAGGCCCTGCACGATGCCGTCTTCGCCGCCGCCGTTATGTCCGTGCAGCACGTTGAACACGCGATCGAACTGCTGCGCGACCAATGCCTTGGCCAAGGCCGGAATGCCATCAACCGGCTGCGCATCCACGCCGCGTGCGCGCAGCGCGTCCAGCACGTTGCCGCCGGAATTCAACGACACCTCGCGCTCGGACGAGGTGCCGCCGAGCAGTACGGCGACGCGGCCAAAGGCAGCCGGATCGCTGGTGCGGGCGTTGCCGACCAACGCGCTCATGCCGGTTCTCCGACAAACCCGTTGTTGATGATGTGCTGGGCCACATAACCGATATCGCCGGCGCCCATCATCAACAGCAGATCGCCGTCCTGCAGGACGTCCGGCAACACTTCGGCAAGACCGGCGATCTGGCCGACCACCACCGGTTCGCTGCGGCCGCGCGCACGGATGGCGCGCGCCAGTGCGCGCGAGTCGGCGCCCGGAATCGGCGCTTCGCCGGCGGGGTAGACCTCGCTCAGCACCAACGCGTCGACCGTGCTGAGCACCGCGGCAAAGGCGTCGAACTGATCGCGGGTGCGGCTATAGCGGTGCGGCTGGAAGGCGACGACCAGACGCTTGTCCGGCCAGCCGCCACGTGCTGCAGCGAACACGGCTTCGAGTTCGCGCGGGTGATGGCCGTAATCGTCGACCACGCGCACGCGCGCACCGGTGCTGGTGGTGACTTCGCCCAGATCGTTGAACCGACGGCCGATGCCGGCAAAGTTTTCCAGCGCGCGCGCAATGGTGTCCGGCGCCACGCCGAGCTGCCAGCCGATTGCGGCAGCCGCCAGCGCATTGAGCACGTTGTGGCGGCCCGGCAGTGCAAGCGTCACCGGGGTGGTGGTGCCTTCGGGCAGGCGCAGCGTAAAACGCATGCACGGGCCGTCCTGCACCACATCTTCGGCGCGCACGTCGGCGTTTTCGCTCATGCCGTAGCTCATCACGTGGCGCGGCGTCTTGCCGGCCAGTGCAGCCACTTCCGGGTCGTCGATGCACAGCAACGCCAGGCCGTAGAACGGCAGGCGCTGCAGGAATTCGGCGAATGCGGCCTGCACGCGGGCGAAATCGTTGCCGTAGTTTTCCAGGTGATCCGCATCGATGTTGGTGATGACCGCCATCAATGGATTCAGGCGCAGGAAGCTGCCATCGCTCTCGTCCGCTTCGGCGACCAACCATTGGCCGCCACCGAGCTTGGCGTTGGCGCCTGCAGCCAGCAGCTGCCCGCCGATCACGAACGTCGGGTCCAACCCGCCTTCGCTCAGCACCGCAGCCGCCAGGCTGGTGGTGGTGGTCTTGCCATGCGTGCCGGCCACCGCAATGCCGCGACGGAAACGCATCAGCTCGGCCAGCATCGCCGCGCGCGGCATGATCGGAATGCGCTGGCTGCGCGCTTCCATCAGCTCGGGATTGTCTTCGCGGATGGCGCTGGACACCACCACGCAATCGGTGCCCAGCACGTTGGCCGCCGAATGGCCGCGCATCACGCGCGCACCCAGCTTGGCCAGCCGGCGCGTGGCCGCGTTGTCGGCGTTGTCCGAGCCGGACACTTCATAGCCCAGCGTCAACATCACCTCGGCAATGCCGCTCATGCCGGTACCGCCGATGCCGACGAAATGCACGCGCGGGAACGCCCGCACCAGATCGCCACTGTCTTGCAGACGGCGGATCACCGGGCACCTCCAGTGGAGGTGCGAATCGGGAATCGGGAATCGGGAATGGTGTGGAGCTGAGCGCCAGCGGCGACGGAAACTTGGTCGGTGCGCTTGTCTGCGTGCATCAATGTGCGTTCCTGCGGTTGTTCTGAGCTGTGTCCATTCCCCATTCCCGATGGACCATTCCCTGCCTCTTGAAGAATGATGTCGGCGATGCGCTCGGCGGCGTCCGGTTTGGCCAGGGTGCGGGCAGCGTTGGCCATTGAGAGGCGACGTGCCGGGTCGGCGAGCAGGGTCTGCAGTACCTGCTGCAAGCGCACTGGCAGGCTGTCGTCCTGCTTGAGCAGCACGGCGGCGTTGGCGCCGACCAGGTATTCGGCATTGCGGGTTTGATGATCGTCGACGGCGGCGGCAAACGGCACCAGCACGCTGCCGACACCGGCGGCGCACAGTTCGGCCAGGGTGGACGCGCCGGCGCGGCATACCACCAGATCTGCCCAGGCATAGGCAGCGGCCATGTCGGCAATGAAGGGTTCGACGCTGGCGTTGACGCCTGCCTGTGCATAGGCCGCTTCGGCTTCGGCGCGCAGCTTTTCGCCGCACTGATGGCGCACCTCGACCTCAGAATGGCCGAGTGCGACCAGCGCAGCCGGCAGCGCCTGATTCAACACGCGCGCGCCCTGGCTGCCGCCTAGTACCAGCACGCGTACCGGGCCGGTGCGACCGAACAAACGATCGGCCGGCGCAGGCAATGCCGCGATTTCCGCGCGCACCGGGTTGCCCACCGCTTCTTCGCCAACGAAGCTGCCCGGAAAACCGGTCAGCACGCGGCGCGCGAAACGCGACAACACCTTGTTGGTCATGCCGGGTGCGCGATTCTGTTCGTGCACCAGCAATGGCGCACCGAGCAGGCGCGCGGCCAGGCCGCCCGGGCCGGCCGCAAAGCCGCCAAAGCTGATCACCGCACGCGGCTGGCGCTTGCGCAGCACGAAGCCGGCAGCGCGCACCGCGCGCATCACCCGCACCGGCGCACCGAGCAACTTCACCACGCCCTTGCCGCGCAAGCCGCTGATGGCCAGCGTATCGATGGGAATATCGTGCTGCGGCACCAGGCGGGTTTCCATGGCGCCATCGGCGCCCAACCAGGTCACCGGCACGCCCCGCGCGCGCAGCACCTTGGCCACGGCCAAGCCCGGGAAGATGTGCCCGCCGGTGCCGCCGGCCAGAATCATGACCGGCCGCAGCACCGCAGATGGCTGTGCGTGCGCTTGCGCGGCATTGGCAGAAACGCTCACGCAATCCTCCCGAACGTCGGTTCCACACGCGGTTGCATGCGGCTGGTGCCGCGCAGGATGGCCGACGCCGGCGCTACGTAGGCGGCGCCAACCGATGCGGCGGCCGGTGCGGGCGCGACGGCAGTGTCGCGCTGCGGCTTGTGCGCAGGCGCGTACGCCGGCGGCACCGAATCGACCACCGGCTCGGCCGGCTCAGCTGGCGAGCTGGCCGCGCCCTGCGGAGACAACTTGCTGCGCAGGCGCTCGGCACGATCGGCCTCGTAGGACACACGCAGCAGCACGCCCATCGCAAGGCAGGTCATCAGCACCGACGAGCCACCTGACGAAATCAGTGGCAGGGTCAGCCCCTTGGTCGGCAGGATGCCCAGGTTGACGCCGATCGACACGAAGCTCTGCATCGCGATCCACAGGCCGATGCCGAAAGCGATGTAGCCGGAGAAATGCCGCTTCATTTCCACGCAGCGCATGCCCAGCCAGAAGGCGCGACCGACCAGCAGCGCGTATAGCCCGATCACGCCGCACACGCCCACAAAGCCCAGTTCCTCGGCGATCACCGAGAAGATGAAGTCGGTATGCGATTCGGGCAGGTAGTTGAGCTTCTGTACCGAAGCGCCCAGGCCCACGCCGGTCCACTGGCCGCGGCCGATGGCCATCAGCGCGTTGGACAGCTGGTAACCGGAGCCCAGCTGATCTACCCACGGGTCCATGAAGGAGGTCACGCGCCGCATGCGGTATGGCTCGAAGATCACCAATGCCACCAGGGCCGGCAGCAACAGCAGGATCGGCAGGATGATGCGCCCGATCGGCGCACCGCCCAGCACGAGCATGCAGGCGGTCACGCTCAGCAGCAGCATCGAGGAGCCGAAGTCCGGCTGCAGCAGCAACAGGCCGACCAGGAAGCCGACCACGAATACCGGTTTGAGCATCGCCTGCCAGGTCGCGTTGACCTCGTCGCGGAAACGCACCAGATAGCTCGCCAGCCAGATGATGTAGAACACCTTCACCGATTCGACCACCTGGAACCGCGATACGCCCAGGTTGATCCAGCGCTTGGCGCCATTGACGGTGCTGCCCAGGCCAGGCACGAACACCACCACGAGCAGCACAAAGCAGGCCAGCAACAACATCTGGTTGTGCTGTTCGATGGTCTTGAGCTCGGTGCGCATCGCCCAGAACGCCAGCGCGATGCCGCCCCCCAGGAATAGTAGGTGGCGGGTCAGGTAGTAGAACGGGCTGGCTTCCAGCTCGATCGAGCTGGACGCCACCATCACCACACCCAGCGACGCGAGCGTGACTGCGGCCCCGAGCAGCCACGGGTCGTAGCGGCCGCCGATGGCGTCCAGTCGTGTTGCCTGGCGGGACATGTCGTTCATCAGCGCACCTTCAACGTGGCAAGGCCGATCAGCACCAGCACCACCGAAATGATCCAGAAGCGCACGATCACGCGCGGCTCCGGCCAACCCTTGAGCTCGAAATGGTGGTGGATCGGCGCCATGCGGAATACGCGCTTGCCGGTCAGCTTGAAGCTGGCCACCTGGATCATCACCGACAGCGTTTCGATCACGAACACGCCGCCCATGATCACCAGCACCATCTCCTGACGCACGATCACCGCGATGGTGCCGAGCACTGCGCCCAGCGACAACGCGCCGATGTCGCCCATGAACACCATTGCCGGGTAGGTGTTGAACCACAGGAAGCCCAAGCCTGCCCCCGCAATCGCCGAGCAGATGATGATCAGCTCGCCGGCACCGGGAATCAGCGGAATTTTCAGGTATTCGGCGAACACCACGTTGCCGGACGCATACGCGAACACGCCCAGCGCGCAGGCCACCAGCACGGTCGGCATGATGGCCAAGCCATCCAGGCCATCGGTGAGGTTCACCGCGTTGGAGAAGCCCACGATCCAGAAGTAGGCGATCACCACGAAGCTCACGCCGGCCAGCGGCAGCGCGATCGACTTGAACATCGGGATGTAGAACGTGATCGCCGCCGGCACGTCGGCGGTGTAGTACAGGAACAAGCCAGCGGCCAGTCCGAAGATCGACTGCAGCAGATACTTCCAGCGCGACTTCAAACCATTGGGATCGCGTTTGACGATCTTGATCCAGTCGTCGTACCAGCCGATCGCACCGAAGCAGATCATCACCGCCAGCACCAACCACACGTAGCGGTTGCGCAGGTCGCCCCACAGCAGCACCGACAAGGTGACGGTGAGCAGGATCAGCGAACCGCCCATGGTCGGCGTGCCGGCCTTGGAAAAATGCGTTTGCGGGCCGTCCTGGCGGATCGGCTGGCCGCCCTTGAACTGGGCGAGCTTGCGGATCACCGCAGGGCCCATCCACAACGACAGGAACAGCGCCGTCAGCGCAGCCAAGATGCCGCGGAAGGTCAGATAGTTGAACAGCCCGAACAGGCTCTCCAGTTGCTGCAGCCAACGGGCCAACTCAAGCAGCATGGGATGCGCCCTCCGCCGATGCGAGCAGCGCGGTGACGACGCGGTCCATCGCGCTACCGCGCGAGCCCTTCACCAGGATCGTGATGGAGGCGGCACCCGAAAGAGCGGCCACAGACGGCGATTGCTGTTCTTGATTCACTGCATGTTCCTGCGTATTTCCTGATGCGTGTTGCTGCATTTGCTGTTGCTGGCTGGCGGCTCCGACCAGATCCGCCTGCAAGGCGTCGATCAACTCGGCATGCGTGGCGAACACGCGGCCACCTTCGCCGAATGCCTGCGCCGCGGCGGCGCTGAGTTCGCCCAGCGCATACAGCCGCTGCAGCTTGGCCGCACGCGCGCGACGTCCCGCCGCGGCATGCAATGCGACGCCTTCGGCACCGAGTTCGCGCATGTCGCCCAGCACCAGCCAGCCTTCGCCCTGTGCCGCGGCCAAGGCGTCGATGGCCGCATCCAGCGAGCCCGGGTTGGCGTTGTAGCTGTCGTCGATCAGTACCGCGCCATTGGGCAAGGTCTGTGCGATCTGCCGGCCGGCCACCGCGCGCGCCTGCGCCAGACCGGCCGCGATCACCGGCAAGGCGATGCCGGCACCGAGTGCAAGGCCGGTTGCCGCCAGTGCGTTGAGCACGTTGTGGCGGCCCGGCAACGGCAGCGCAATCTGTGCCTCGCCCTGCGGCGTCACCAGGGTGAACTGCGCACCGCCAGGGTGCAGACGCAGTTGCCGCGCAGTGATCTCGGCACTGGCCTGCACGCCAAAGCGCAACACGCGGCGTCCCTGCACCGGTTGGCTCTGCAACTGCTGCTCGAACCACATGCCGAATGCGTCGTCGGCGTTGATCACCGCCACACCCCCGGCGGGCAATGCGGCGTAGATGGCGCCCTTGGTCTGTGCGACGCCGAGCAAGCTGCCCAGGCGTTCCAGATGCGCGGGCGCGATGTTGTTGACCAGTGCCACATGCGGCTGCGCAATCTCGGTGAGATAGGCGATATCGCCCGGCTTGCCCGCGCCCATTTCGTAGATCGCAACGTCCGCATCGTCGGGCGCCGCAAGCACCGCCAGCGGCAGGCCGATCTCGTTGTTGCGGTTGCCCGGCGTGGCGTACACGGTGGTGCCATCCACGCGCCCGGCTTCGGTCAGGATCGACAGCAGCAGCGCCTTGACGCTGGTCTTGCCGTTGGAGCCGGTCAGCGCAAGCACACGCGTGGCGCGGTCGCGCTGCATGCCGGCGGCGATGCGCGCCAACGCCAGCTCGGTGTTGTCCACCACCACCTGCGGCACGCTCAGCGCCGGCAGCAGGCGTTCGACCAGCACACCGCTGGCACCACGCGCCACCGCCTCGGCGGCGAAGTCGTGCCCATCGAAGCGCTCGCCGCGCAGCGCCACATACAGGCTGCCGTCGGCGAGCGTGCGGGTGTCGTTGCCGACCGCATCGATCATGGCGTCGTCGCCGTGCAGCTCGCCGCCGGCCCAATGGGCAATCAACGACAGGGGCGTGAGCTTCATGGGCGCACTCCCAATACGGTCCGTGGCAGCAGCGCCTGCGCCGCCACGAGGGCGTCGTCGAAGGCATGCCGCACGCCGGCAACTTCCTGATACGGCTCGTGGCCCTTGCCGGCGATCAACACGATGTCCGATGGGCTGGCCATGCCGATGGCCTGATGGATCGCAGCAGCGCGGTCGCGCTGCACGATGGCCGCATCCGGTCGCGCGAAGCCGCGCAGGATATCGGCCACGATCGCATCGCCGTCCTCGCCCCGCGGGTTGTCGTCGGTCACGATCGCCACGTCGGCCTTGAGCTCGGCGATCGCCGCCATCTGCGGGCGCTTGCCGGTGTCGCGCTCGCCACCGCAGCCGAACACGCAGATCAGGCGGTCCTGCGCATGCGAGCGCAGGCTGCTCAATGCCTGCTCCAGCGCATCGGGCGTGTGTGCGTAATCGACCACCACCAACGGTGCGCCATGTGCGCCACCAAGGCGGTTCATGCGGCCATGGATGGGCTGCAACTGGCCGAGCACGCTGGCGATCTGCGCAGGCGCAAACTCCATCGCCCACAACGCGCCGGCCACGGCCAGCAGGTTGTCCACGTTGAAACGGCCCAGCAGCGGCGAATGCACCGGATGCACCTGGCCCCGGATATTGAGCGCGAAATTGATGCCGTTGTGGTCCAGCTGCAGTGCCTGCGCGCTCACGCTGGCGTCGGCATGCGCGCGCGAGCTCACACCGATCGCGCGCAGCGCGGGATCGAGCGCAGCGAACAGTGTGTGGCCGAACGCATCGTCCAGGTTCACCACGGCCGCTTTCAACCCCGCGCGGGCGAACAGCTTGGCCTTCGCCGCACCGTACTGCGCCATGTCGCCGTGGTAATCGAGATGGTCGCGGGTGAGATTGGTGAACACCGCCACGTCGAAATGCACCGCATCCACGCGGCCCTGATCGAGCGCGTGCGAGCTGACTTCCATTGCCACGGCCTGCGCACCGTCATCGCGCAACTGCGCCAGCAAGGCATGCGTGGGCAGCACCAGCGGCGTGGTGAAACCGGTCGGCACGGCCGCGCCATACAGACCGACGCCCAAGGTGCCAAGCGTGCCGGTGGGCGTACCGAGCAGCGTCAATGCCTGCGCCAGCAACTGCACGGTGGAGGTCTTGCCGTTGGTACCGGTGACGCCGACCATACGCATCGCCTGCGACGGCCGGCCATGGAATTGATCGGCCATCACGCCGAGGCGCGCACGCAAACCGGGCACGGCAATCGCATCGGCCGGGACCGGCAGTCCATCGGGAGCCGGCGGCTCGAACAACACCGCCGCTGCGCCATTGGCGCGCGCCTGTTCGACAAAGCCCAGACCATGCGCACCGAAACCGGCGATTGCCACGAAGGCATCGCCCGGACGCACGGCACGGCTATCCATCACCAGCCCGGACACCTGCACGTCGTGCGTCAACGCCACGTCCGGCAGCAACTGCGAGAGCGCCATGGAGCGGCTCACTGGCGGCTCTCCTGCAACGGCGCGGGCTGCGCTGGTGCGGCAGCCGGCGCAGGCGCCAGTGCGGTCGGGATGCCGGCAGAGACTTCATCCACCGGGTCCGGCACCAGCGCCGGGTCCGGATCGACCGACTGCGGCTTGACCACCGGCTGGCCGGTCTTGCCGGCAGCCTGTGCGGCCAGCCACGACTGGATATCGTCCGGCGGCACGTCCATCAAGCGCAGCGCGCCTTCCATCACGCGATGGAACACCGGCGCCGACACCAGGCCGCCGTAATACACCTTGCCTTGCGGATCGTTGATGACGATCACCGTGGCAAAGCGCGGGCGCGTGGCCGGCACCAGCCCGGCGAACAGGGCGTTGTAATGCCCGCGCTCGTAGCCGTTGGCGCCATTCTTGCGCGCCGTGCCGGTCTTGCCGGCCACGTGGTACCCCAGAATTGCCGCGCCCTTGGCGCCGCCCTGGGTGACCACGGTCTCCATCATGTCGATGACCTGGCGCGCCACTTCCGGCGTGATCACCTGACGGGTTTCGTTGTGCTGGCCGCGCACGAAGGTCGGCGGGGTGAGCTTGCCGCCGTTGCCCAGCGTGGCGTACGCCTGCGCAATCTGCAGCGGCGTCACCGACAGGCCGTAGCCGTAGGACATCGTGGTCTTGGACGGGCCGCTCCAGCGCGCCGGCTGCAGCACCACGCCGGCCGATTCGCCGGGGAACCCGCTGTGCGGCGCACTGCCGTAACCGAAGTTGCGGATCGACTGGTAGAAGGTCTGGTCCGGCACCTTGGCCGCGATCTTGGCCGCACCGATGTTCGAGCTGCGGGTGATCACGCCGGTGACGTTGAGCACGCCGTTGTTGCGCGGCACATCGCGAATGGTGAAGCGCCCCACCGACATGTAGCCGGGGTTGGTATCGATGACGGTGTCCTTGGTCACCACGCCAGCGGTCAGCGCGGTGGCCACGGTCAGCGGCTTCATCGTCGAACCCGGCTCGACCAGATCGGTGACCGCACGGTTACGGCGGGCCGACGGATTGATGCCGGTGACCGAATTGGGGTTGTAGGTAGGCAGGTTGACCATCGCCAGCACTTCGCCGGTGGCCACGTCCATCACCACCATCGAACCGCCGGCCGCGTTGTTCTCGACCAAGGCATTGCGCAGCTCCTTGTAGGCAAGGAACTGGATGCGGCGGTCGATGCTCAGCGTCAGGTCCTTGCCCGGCTGCGCCGGACGCACCAGGTCCACGCTTTCCACGATGGCGCCGCGCGCATCGCGCACCACTTTCTTGGAACCGGGCTTGCCGCGCAGCCATTCGTCGAATGCCAGCTCCAGGCCTTCCTGGCCGCGGTCGTCGATATTGGTGAAGCCCAGCACGTGGGCCATCGCCTCGCCTTGCGGATAGAAGCGACGGAACTCGCGCTGCGAGAACACGCCCGGAATCTTCAGATCGACGATCGCATGCGCCTTGTCCGGATTGATCCGGCGCTGCAGGTACATGAATTCCTTGCCGGCCTTCTGTGCCAGCTTGGCGTTCAAATCGTCCAGCGGCTGCCCCAGCGCTTTTGCCAGCTCGGGAATGCGGTCCGGGTTACGCAGCAGTTCCTGCGGATTGACCCAGATCGACTCCACCGGCGTGGACACCGCCAGCGGCTCGCCGTTGCGGTCGGTGATCATGCCGCGCGAGGTGGCGATGGGCAGTTCGCGCAGGTAACGCGCTTCGCCCTGACGCTGGTAAAAATCGCGGTTGACCAGCTGCACGTAGGCCGCGCGCCCGATCAGCGTCACCGAGCACAGGCCCAGCGCGATGCCGACCAGGGTCAGGCGACCACGGAGATTGAAATTGCTGCGGGGGCGGTTGCGGCCAGCCTTCATCGCACACCTCCCGGTGCGCAGCTGCGCCGTGCAAAGCGGCTGTGCTGCTTTGTCATGGGCGCACCACCACGATGTCGTTGGTCTCCGGGAACTTCATCCCGATGCGCGCACGCGCGACCTGGTCGACCCGGTTGCTTTCCGCCCACGTGGCCTGCTCCAGCTGCAGCCGGCCGAATTCGATATTCAATTCGTCGCGTGTGTGTTCGAGCTTGGACAACTGCACGAACAGCTTGCGATGCATATGGCGCATATACACCACACCGATCGCCGAGGCGATGCTGCAGGCAAGCAGCACGACGAGCAGCAAGCGGCTCATGCGGCGTCACCGTTCGCTGACGCCGGGAATGGGGAATCGGCAGTCGGGAATCGGGAAGCAGCGGCGCTGTTGCCTTTGCCCATTCCCGATTCCCCATTCCCCAATCCCAGCTTCTCGGCCACCCGCAACACCGCGCTGCGTGCGCGCGGGTTGACGTGCAATTCGGCGTCGTCGGCCTTGATCGCGCCGCTCACCAGTTGCAGCGTGGCCACGAACGGCTGTGCTTCGGGCAAGCGGCGGTTGCTCGGCGGCGCCTTGGCGTAGCGGGCCATGAATTGTTTGACGATGCGATCTTCCAGCGAATGGAAGCTGATCACCGCCAGCCGGCCGCCCGGCTTGAGCGCGCCCAGGGCGGCATCCAGCCCGGCTTCCAGATCGGCCAGCTCGCGGTTGATGTGGATGCGGATGGCCTGGAAGCTGCGTGTGGCCGGGTGGGTCTTGCTGTCGCCGCGCGGCATCACCGACGCGATCAGGTCGGCCAGTTGCGCGGTGCGCAGCAGCGGCTGTTCGGCGCGCCGCGCCACGATGGCGCGCGCGATACGGCGGCTCTGGCGTTCTTCGCCATAGGTCCACAGCACATCGGCGATCTCGCGGTCGCTGGCCTGCGCCAGCCACTCGGCTGCGCTCTGGCCGCTGTCCGGGTCCATGCGCATGTCCAGCGGGCCGTCCTTGCCGAAACTGAAACCGCGCCCGGCCACGTCCAGCTGCGGCGAAGACACGCCCAGATCCAGCAGGATGCCGTCGACGGTGGCGGCGGCAACCACCTGGCCGAGCCCGGCAAAACTGCCGCGATGGATGGACACGCGCGCATCGCCACCGAAGCTGTGTTCGGCCACCGCGATCGCTTCGGGGTCCTTGTCCATCACCAGCAGTCGACCTCCCGGGCCAAGGTGTTCCAGCACGCCGCGCGCGTGCCCGCCACGCCCGAACGTGCCATCCAGATACGTTCCGTTTTCGGTCACTTGCAGGCCATCCAGCACCTGCGTGTACAGCACCGGCACATGGGCCGCCGGGGACTGCGACACCGGGTGACCGGGCTGCGCTTCACCGCGCATCCGGGCACCCCGGCTCACAACCTGAGATCGAGCAATTCATCGCCCAGATCCCCGTCAGACAATGTCTGCTGGATCAGTGCGCGATGTGCCTGCTCGCTCCAGAGTTCGAACTTGTCGCCCATGCCCAGCAGCACGGCTTTTTTCTCGATGCCCACTGCATTGCGATGGCTGGCCGGAATGCTCAGACGGCCGTTGGCGTCCAGCTCGAGCACCGCCGAAGAACCCACCAGTTTCTGCTGCAGCGTGCGGACCACGCGCTGGGTATTGGGCTTGGACATCACGTCGTCGCGCACCCGCTCCCACTCCTTTTCCGCGTATAGCCACAGGCATCCGGCTTCGAACGGGTTGTAGGTGAGGACCAGACGGTTGCCGCTGACACGCGCAACGAGGTCGCGGTATGCGGTTGGCACCGCCATACGCCCCTTGTCGTCCACCGTGATGGCAGTCTCGCCCTGAAACACCGAATGCAACCTCGAATACCCGCTGGGGGATCATTGAACCACGAAAAACCACAAAACACCTGGTTTTCCCTCCGTTGCCCACCTTAGCAGCGCGTCAAAGGTTGTCAACAACTTTGAGGACCACAAATCGCCAGTCGCATCAATGAGTTGCGGCACTCTTTAGAGACTTGTTCAAAGGTTATCCACAAGTTGCTGTTTCATCTCATATTTTGAGATTGAACGGAAATTCAGGGCGGTGAAGGCCATGTAAACCCGACTGCCATCTCACTTCACATTGCGTCAGCGACGTATCTCAACTGCGCAAACAAGGTGACAATCGGCGACATGTGTCTGGTCGCTCTCGCCTGGAAAGTCCACCCGCGCTGGCGTTTGCTGCTGGCGGGCAACCGCGACGAATTCCACGAACGTCCCACTGCGGCACTGGCACGCTGGGCGGCGCCGGCCGACAACCTGCTGGCTGGCCGCGACCTGCGCTCCGGTGGCAGTTGGGTTGGCCTGGATCGGGACGGACGCGCTGCGGTGGTCACCAATGTGCGTGACCCGCTCGCCACTTCTTCGGGGCGCTCGCGCGGGCATTTGATTGCCGACTACCTGTCCGGCAGCCTGGGCGCTACCGTGTACGCCGACGCACTGGCCGGCGCCGCCCACGCGTTCCCACCTTTCAACCTGTTGCTGTGCGACGCCGACCGGTGTGAGCACCTGAGCAACCACCCGCCACTGGCGCGGCAACTGGCGGCGGGCATCCATGGCATGTCCAACGGGCCGCTGGATGCGCCGTGGCCCAAGACCGCTGCGCTGACCAAGGTGCTGCACCGCTGGTGCGCCGACGGCGACGAAGACCTGCAGCCGCTGTGGGCCGCCCTGGGCAACCCGGCCATCGCCCCCGACGCTGCGCTACCGCAGACCGGCGTGGACCTGGCGACCGAACGCCTGCTCTCGGCCGCCTTCATCAGCGGCCCCAGCTATGGCACCCGCGCCAGCACCATCGTTGCGGTGGACCATCACGGCCATGGCTTCATCCACGAACGACGCTTCGGGCCGAATGGGATTTTCCAGGGCGAGGCACGCCTGGAGATCCCTGGCTCGCGTTGACAAGCCACGCTCGTGCGCATAGCCGAGGAGTCGACGCATGAACCGCCATTACGATGTTTCTGCGCAAAAAAACCATCGAATCTGACCGCCATGCCGACCTGGCGGCGCAAGCCCGCGCGATGACCGGCAAGCTCTCGGCAAAGGTGGAAGAGTTGCTGGCCGAGTACATCGCCAAGGAACGCCACAGCCACAGCGCAGGAGCGCTTGAGCTGCAACGCGCGACAAGCGAATGGAAAGCCTTCACCGAGGCGCACGGCTCCTTCGCCGACGAGTTTCCACGCTGTGACCGACCAGCTCGATGTTCACGCCAATGTCGGCCAGAACACGAACATCCGTACGTGCTCGTCGTTCAGTCGAACATTTTCGACACCTCGCCACGCCGCGGCGGCGGCCCCTGATCCGAAAGTCCAAGCTCTTCGCCGACCCCATCCCGCTTCACCCCGGAACTCACCATCGCCGGCCACCGCGTGATCCTGCCACCCCTGGAAATGACCTCGGATGCCGCTGTCCGTGCTCAACACACCTGCCGGCACATTGAAGGACCAGGGCCAGATCATCATCGACGCCCTGGACGAGCTGTTCACCCGCTCGTTCGGCTAGCGCCAAACACGGCTGCAGGCGTGGCGAATTGCGTACCCCCATCCGCCCTTCGGGCACCTTCCCCCGCAGGCGGTGGAAGGGAGTCGATCGCATAGCGAGAGCCTCGATCCACTGGCTACCTGCCAGCCCCCTTGAGTCAAGGGGGCGCGGCGACAGCCGCGGGGATGTGGCATGCCCGGAGCGGGACCCGCGTTTTGTACCGCCTGCGGCGGTACGAAGCGTGGGCGCCTTCTTCGGGCAAACGCCCAAAGAAGGCGGCGGAGCGTAGAGAGAGCCTCGACCCACTGGCTACCTGCAAGCCCCCTTGAGTCAAGGGGGCGCGGCGACAGCCGCGGGGATGTGGCATGCCCGGAGCGGGACCCGCGTTTGTATCGCCTGCGGCGGTACGAAGCGTGGGCGCCTTCGAAGGGCAAATGCCCAAAGAAGGCGGCGGAGCGTAGCGAGAGCCTCGACCCACTGGCTACCTGCAAGCCCCCTTGAGTCAAGGGGGCGCGGCGACAGCCGCGGGGATGTGGCATGCCCGGAGCGGGACCCGCGTTTTGTACCGCCTGCGGCGGTACGAAGCGTGGGCGCCTTCGAAGGGCGAACGCCCAAAGAAGGCGGCGGAGCCGGCCGATAAGCCGGGTTCTGTCGTGGACAGTCATTCGTCTAGGCGCTACGTCACCGCGGCGCTCAAGCAACCTACCCGGATCCAGCGCGGGCCACGCCAATGGATCCCTATTTGGTCTTGCTCCAGGTGGGGTTTGCCGTGCCGGTCCGTTACCGGACTCGCGGTGCGCTCTTACCGCACCATTTCACCCTTACCGGCCCCTCGCCACCCCTTTGCGGCCTCCGAGCGCGCTTGGCGATGCGAGGCATCGCTGGCACGTTTCAGTGGCGGCAAAGGGGTGACGAGGGACGTAGGCGGTATCTTTCTGTTGCACTTTCCGTCGGCTTGCGCCGCCCAGGCGTTACCTGGCACCTTGCCCTATGGAGCCCGGACTTTCCTCGGCACTCTTGCGAGTGACGCGACTGTCTGGCCGACTCCGCCGGGGCGCATTCTACGCTATCGCTGCCGTGCAGAACGGCGCGGCGATTTCAAGCTTGCCATTGCCCTGTAGGAGCGCACCCGGGCGCGAGAGGCGGTACCGATCAACCACCGTCGCTTCCAGCCACGTTCCTGCGATGACCGCATTAGCCGCCATACAAGGCCTTGCGCGGCGCGCCAGTGAGCTCGGCAGCAAGCTTGGCGGCGGTGGAAGGGGGCAGGTGCTCGGCGAGCTTGGCGTAGACGCGGCGGCCTTCGGCGAGCTGGCCTTCGGCGGCGTCGGCGGCGCCCTGCACCATCACCACGAATTCGCCCTTGCGCTGGTTGTCGTCGGCTTCGACCTGGGCCTGCAGCTGCGCCAGGCTGCCGTCGAGCACGGTTTCGAAGAGTTTGGTCAATTCGCGGGCGATCACTGCCGGGCGCT
The DNA here is from genome assembly GCF_000961215.1 of Xanthomonas citri pv. citri. Lineage (NCBI taxonomy): Bacteria > Pseudomonadati > Pseudomonadota > Gammaproteobacteria > Lysobacterales > Lysobacteraceae > Xanthomonas > Xanthomonas citri. The sequence continues at coordinate 911,587 of NZ_CP008998.1, read as the reverse complement.
CGTCACCGAAGGCAAAGCGCAGGTCGGCCAGCGATTCGACGATGCGGTGCGCCGATTCGTAGAACACCAGGGTGCGGGTCTCCCCTGCCAACCGCGCCAGGCGCTCGCGGCGGGCGGCGCTCTTGGCCGGCAGAAACCCCTCGAAGCCGAAGCGGTCGCTGGGCAGGCCAGCCACGCTGAGCGCAGCGATTGCCGCGCAGGCGCCCGGGACCGGGCTGACCTTGATGCCGGCGGCACGCGCGGCGCGCACCAGTTTGAACCCCGGGTCGCTGACCAGCGGGGTGCCGGCGTCGCTGACGATGGCCAGCGACTCGCCGTCGCGCAGGCGCGCCACGATGCGTTCGGACATGGCGTCTTCGTTGTGGTCGTGCAGCGCCAGCAGCGGGCGGTCGATGCCGAAATGGCCGAGCAACTGGCGGGTATGGCGCGTGTCTTCGGCGCAGATCGCGGCCACGCCACGCAACACCTCCTGCGCGCGTGGCGACAGGTCGGCCAGGTTGCCGATCGGCGTGGCGACCACGTGCAGGGTTCCGGGGGACGTCATCAGCGGTTTTCCGGGGGCAAAGGGTAGAATCGTAGCGTTTTTAACGGTCCGCCCCGGCGGCCCCTGTCCAATGGATCTGAAATGAACAAGCGTGTTGCAAGGATCTCTGCCCTTTCGCTGATGGTGATGCTGGCCGCCGGTTGCGCCACCAGCAGCGTCACGCCGACCGCCTCGCCGACGCAGAGCGCAGCGCTGGCACTGCTGGATCAGGGCAAACCGCGCGACGCCGCGCAGCAGCTGGAAGCCGAAGCTGCCAGTGCCAGCGGCGCGCAACGCAGCCGGCTGCTGGCTGCCGCGGCGTTCGGCTGGCACGACGCTGGCGACGATGCGCGCGCCCGCACGCTGCTGGCGCAGGTCAACCCACGCCACCTGAGCGGCGAGGAGCGGGCTCGCTTCGGGCTGCTCACCGGCGAGCTGGCGGTGCTCGACAAGCAGGGCGCGCAGGCGTTGCAGGCCCTGGGCGACAGCCCGCAGGGGCTGACCCAGCCGCTGCAGACGCGCTGGCTGGTGGCCCGCGCTGCGGCGCTGGAAGCCACCGGCGACCTGTTCGGCGCCGCCGCCGACCGCGCGCGCGCCGATGCCAGCCTGACCGGCACCGCGCGCAGCGACAACCAGCGCGCCATCGTGCGCCTGCTTGCCGCGCTCGACGACGCCACCCTCAAGGGCCGCACCGCTGCGCTGCCGGCCGGCGACCCGTTGTACAACTTCGCCGGGCGCGCGTTGATCAGCCGCGGCCTGGCGCTGCCGCGCGCCTTCGAGCGCGATGCACAATGGGGTTTCGATACGAGCAAGCGCCCGCCCGCCGAGCGCGATGGCTACCGCCCACCGGTCAAGCTGGGCGTGCTGCTGCCGATCACCGGCAACCTGGCGACCGCCGCCGCGCCGGTACGCGATGGCCTGCTGGCCGGCTACTACGCGGAAACCCGCCGCCGCCCGGAGGTGCAATTCTTCGACACCGCCGGCACCGCCGCCGGTGCCAATGCCGCCTACGACAAGGCTGTGAGCGCCGGGGTGGATTACGTGGTCGGCCCGCTGGGGCGCGACGAAGTCAGCGCGTTGTTCGCGCGCGGCCAGCTCGCGGTGCCGGTGCTGGCACTGAACCGTCCCAGCGACAACAAGGCCCCGCCCACCGGCAGCGCAGGCTTCTCGCTGGCGCCGGAAGACGACGGCATCATGGCCGCCGAATACCTGCTCTCGCGCGAACGCCGCAATGTGCTGATCGTCGGCACCAGCGACGACAACGGCAAGCGCACCATCAAGGCCTTCCGCGACCGTTTCAGCGAACGCGGCGGCACGGTGGCCGGCAGCATCAGCGTGGCCGACGCGCCGGGCGACATCGGCGCGCAGCTGCGCAATTACGGCACCGCCGACGCGGTGTTCCTGGCGGTGCGCGGCAACACCGCGCGTGCTTTGGCGCCGCAGCTGGCGCTGGCCGGATTCGCCGGCAAGTCGCGCGTGGGCACCTCGCAACTGGTGGCCGGCACCGGCAAGGTCGAAGACGATCTGGCGCTGGATGGCATCGTCTACCCGAGCGAAACCTGGACCGCCCTGGGCGTGTCCGGCCTGCCGGCGGTCAGCCAGGTGGCCAGCACCCTGCCCAGCGCACGCGGCCCGGCCGCCCGGCTGTTCGCGTTCGGCTACGACGCCTGGAAGATCACTGCGTACCTGGAAAAACTCGCCACCGGCACCGATGGCGGCCTGCGCGGCGCCACCGGCACCCTGCACCTGGACGGCTTCGGCAATGTGCTGCGCACGCCGGCCTGGTCCACCTTCAGCGGTGGCCGCCCGACGCCGATCGCCGACGGCCGCTGAGCCATGCCGGCGGCGCGTCAGCAGCGTGGTGCGGCGGTCGAGGCGGCCGCACGCGCGTTGCTGGAGCAGGCCGGGCTACGGCTGGTGGTCGGCAACGCCAACTACCGCGGCGGCGAACTGGATCTGGTGATGCACGATGGGCCATCGCTGGTGTTTGTGGAAGTGCGCTATCGGCGCGACGACCGCTTCGGCGGCGGTGCGGCATCGGTGGACTGGCGCAAGCGTCGCAAGTTGGTGCTGGCCGCGCAGTTGTTTCTTGGCGCTCACCCGGCCCTGGCGGCGCTGCCGTGCCGCTTCGATGTAGTCGATGCCAGCGGCGAACCGCCGGTATTGCACTGGATCCGCGACGCATTCCGCGCCGACGATTGCTGACCGCCACCGAACGCTCACGCCAACGTTTTTTCATGCCAACCATCATGACCCACGCTGCCGTGCCATTGGCGCTGTGGTGCGCCAGCGAATGCGGCCGCATCTCGCCACGCCTGCTCGCGGCCGGCGTGGTGGCGGCGATGCTGCCCGATGCCGATGTGCTGGCGTTCGCGCTGCGCATTCCCTACGCCGATGCGTTCGGCCATCGCGGCGCCAGCCACTCGCTGTTGTTCGCCAGCGTCATCGCACTGCTCGGCATCGCGGCGCATCGCAGCCTGCGTGCGGATGCCGTGCAGGCGTCTGTATTTTTGTTCGCCTGCGCCGCATCGCACCCGCTGCTGGATGCGATGACCTCCGGCGGCCTGGGCGTTGCGCTGGGCTGGCCGTGGAGCCAGACGCGTTGGTTCGCACCATGGCGGCCGATTCGGGTGTCACCATTCGCGACCGGCTTCTTCAACGCGCGCGGCCTGAGCACGTTGCTCTCCGAGCTGCGCTGGGTCTGGTTGCCGCTCACCGTCGCCGTGCTGGGGTGGAAATGCATCCAGCGCGCGGCACCACAGGATCGCATGTCATGACCGATGTACTTCCCACCGCACTTGCCGAGTTGTTGGCCGCGCGCCTGGGTACCGATGGATGGTTGACCGGCGACGATGCGCGCCGCCGCTATGGCGAAGACGATTCGCGCCGCTGGGCATTGCCGGCCGCGGTGGCGTTGCCGCGCGACACCGATGAGGTGGTGGCGATCGTGCAGGCGTGCCGTGCGCACGGCGTGCCGATCGTGGCGCGCGGCGCCGGCACCGGCACCACCGGCGCGGCGGTGCCGTTTTCCGGCGGGGTGGTGGTGTCGATGGCGCGCATGAACCAGATCCTGGCACTACGTCCGCAAGACCGCTGCGCGGTGGTGCAACCGGGCCTGCTCAATGGCGACCTGCAACAGGCGCTGCAGCCGCATGGTTTGTTCTGGCCGCCGGATCCGTCCAGCGCGGACATCTGCAGCGTCGGCGGCAATCTATCCACCAACGCCGGCGGCCCGCGCGCGGTGAAATACGGCGCCACCCGCGACAACGTGCTCGGCCTGGTGGCGGTGACCGGCACCGGCGAGGTGATCCGCTGCGGCGGCGCGTACACCAAGAATTCCACCGGTTACGACCTCACCCACTTGCTGGTCGGCAGCGAGGGCACCCTGGCGATCATCGTCGAGGCGACCTTGAAGCTGACCCCGCGCGCCATTGCGCAAGCCGGCCTGCGCGCGCTGTACCGCGATGCGTCCAGCGCCGCAGCCGCGGTGTCGCGGCTGATGGCGCAACCGACCACGCCGACCATGCTGGAATTCATGGATGCCAGTGCGATTGCGCTGCTACGCCGCAATGGCAGCGATGTGCCCGACGCTGGCGCCATGCTGTTGATCGAAGCCGACGGCGATCACGACACCTTGCCCTACGCGCTGCAAGCCCTGCACGACGCGGCCGATGGCGAAGGCGTACTGAGCCTGGACGTGGCCGCCGATGGCAGCGCGCGCGACAAGTTGTGGGCCGCACGCCGCGCCCTGTCGCCGGCCTTGCGCACCATCAAGCCGGGCAAGATCAATGAGGACGTGGTGGTGCCGGTGTCGCGCATTCCCGAACTCGTCGCCGGCGTGGAAGCGCTCGCTGCGGAATTCGCACTGCCCATCGTCGCCTTCGGCCATGCCGGCAACGGCAACCTGCACGTCAACATCATGTACGACCCGGCCGATGCCGACGAAAACGCCCGCGCGCATGCCGCCTTGCCACGACTGTTTACGCTGGTGCTGGCGCTGGAAGGCACGCTCTCCGGCGAGCACGGCATCGGCGTGGCCAAGCGCGATTTCATGAGCCAGGCCTTCAGCGCAGCAACGCTGGCCACCATGCGCGCAATCAAGGCCGCACTGGATCCGGACGGGATTCTCAACCCGGGCAAGGTATTACCGCCTGCATGAGTAAATGATGAGCACTCTTCGTTGCATAACGTCAACGTCATACCACAGCAACCACTTGATGAAATCAGACTTACATGGATAGCCTGATCATCCGAATAAGGCGCTTAGGGCGGATCTCGAATGATCAGGGCAACAAAGGAACCAGAGAGATTTTCCGCGACCTATAGAAAAATCACACCCCTATGGGTGGCAATATTATTGCTATCGGCACTCACTGGCTGCTCATCGCCAGATGTCAACGCCGCCACCCAAGACAAGTCAGTGAAGCCATCAAAGGTCAAGACGGATTGCTCACGCGTTGCTGCAGCCAAAGATAGAGAAGCCTGTTTTTTGGCGTTACCAGCAAAGGAGTGCGAAGCGTTAGGCTCCGCCTGCCTTGCACTGCAGCAGGCACGTACCATCGAAAACGAAATGGCTGCAGCCGAAAAAAATATCATCAGCAAGGCACGGGCAAGCTATGCCAGCTACACCGCCGACGACCCAGCGTATCTCGACGACCTTGAAAAGGACTTCGCGGCATCCGCCAATGCTTGGCGAACGTATCGCGACACCTATTGCCAAGCCGAGCCGTTGGTGCAGGGAATGTCTCGTAACGAGCAAGATGCGCTATCGACAGCATGCAAGATGAGCATCACACGCTCCGTATCGCGCAACTGGAGCAACTCGCAAAATCCATCCCATAGGGTCCAGTGATGGCACAGATTTATAGATACGATGCGCTCAGCCGTCAGAGCTTCGAAGTTCTTGCTTACAACGCTGTCGGACGCTCCAGCTAGGTAAATCTCGGTGCTGCATACGCATTACAACACAGCACTGGTAACTCGGGCTGGTCGGTAGGCATCATGCAATGGGACTTCGGCCAACCTGGGCGCGGTGAAGCTGCTGCGGAGATGCTTCGTCATTATTCGGATTGGGCGCCAACCGACCAAGGCTTCACCCAAACAGAGCAGACAGGCCTGTTACGTCGACTACAGACACGCGGCCAGGTGGGTAACGACCTTTCCGCTAAAGAACAGGATCGTCTCAACGAATTTCTCAGATCTGATGACGGGCGCATGTTTGTGCAAGATCTGAATGCTCAGCAGGTAGAGCGCAAATGGCAGGCTGTGGGACAGCCTTTGTCAGAAATAGGATGGCTGCGGGATCTCAACAGGACATACCCGGACGAAGCCGCTGAGATCGTTGCTGTCACCAGCAAACTTTACAACCAGAACCAAGCCCGTGGTGAGCTGCTTGTCGGCACCCTCCAGCAGTCCACGGGCATGACGCCCGAAAGCGTCCGTGAGTGGATCGGAAACCAGGGAATCAACGGACTGAACCCTGCCGCTCGCGCCGCGATCACGTCCGGGCGCGACGCGACAGTTAGGGGCGTCAGCCTCGTCAATGCATTGGAACTTGGAAGTGGACCAGGTAGCGAAGAGTGGAGGACCCAGGTCGGGGATGCCAACAACCCGGCCTTGGCCAGAGGATTCAACAGCGAACCCAGCTTGCAGCTTTTCGATGCCATGTTGCGCGATCCAGTAATTGGAGCGCGCATTCTTGGAAGGATGGATACCGAAGCAGCTGGACCGCCGCTAGTGATTGCCGGTGCGAACGAACTTGCCAGAGCTGAGATCTCTCAGGTCAGAGTTGATCGTCAAGGCCACTTATCGGTGACTGATCCTTCCGGGGAAATGCATATTTGGAATGGCAGATCTTGGGCTTCAGCACTAGAACGAACCGACCCGATCTACCACCGCGGAGCCCACCCTTTTGGGCCACCTGCACCCCTGACCCTCGATTCGCCAGCCTTGCCGCCAATATTCGCGCAGTGCGTAGAACGCGTTCATGCGTTGGACCCATCATTGGGGAGATCACCAGATGAACGCAGTGATCGGGCGGCCGCATGTCTGGCGACCGAGGCAATGGCAAACGGCCTCACGCGTGTAGACCACGTAATGCTCAGCACGGCCACGCCATCGCTGCAGGCCGGCCATCATCTTTTCGCCGTGCAAGGCAGTCCTAGTAACCCTGCGCATATGCGAGCTCATGTAGAAACCGAGGTGGCGATCAATACCCCGATCGAAGTGTCGGTCCAGCGTGGGCTGGACCTCCAACAAGAACAGTTAACTCAGCAGCAGAGAATGCAACCAAACACAGGAACCGCAACGCCAGGGACCGGGGATCGGATAGATGGTGACACGGGTCTGGTGTTCCCAAGTTGCTCGCCAATCCGTTCTCAACCACTTGCCAGGCGGGTGCACTCCTACCGAATGAAGGTGACCCAACCTGCAGGCGATCGAGCTCAACGCATTACCCCGATAAACCGCAGACCCACGCCGGGCTCGGTGACGATGTAGTGCGGGTCGGCGGCATCGTCGTGCAGTTTCTGGCGCAATTTGCCGACCAGGATGCGCAGATAATGGGTGTCTTCCTCGTGGGTGGGGCCCCACACCTCACGCAGCAGTTGCGGCTGGGTGACCACACGGCCGGCGTGCTTGAGCAACAGCGCGAGCAAGGCGTATTCCTTGCGGCTCAAGGGCACCGCTTCGCCATCGAGGGTGACCTCGCGCAGGCCCAGATGGATATGCAGGCGGCCGTCGTCGAACACGCTTTCTTCCACCGTGCTGCCGGCGCCGGCCTGGCGCAGCAGCGAGCGGATGCGGGCCATCAATTCCTGCACGCCGAAGGGTTTGGTGACGTAGTCGTTGGCGCCGGCATCGAGCGCGGCGACCTTTTCGGTTTCGCCGGCGCGTACGGTGAGCATGATCACCGGCACGTTGGACCACTGGCGGATCTCGCGCAGCACTTCATGCCCATCGCGATCGGGCAGGCCGATGTCCAGCACCACCAGTTCGGCGCCCTGCCCGGCCAGCAAGGCCAGGCCTTCTTCGCCGGTGCCGGCCTGCAGCACACGATAGCCCTGCGCACGCAGGCTGATGTCGAGGAAACGGCGGATCTGCGGCTCGTCGTCGACGATCAGCACGCGGGCGGGCGGGATGGCAGTGAGGTCAGTCGGCATCGGGGCGAGGTGGCGCGGCGGGAACGAGCAACGGCAGCGTAATGCGGATGGTGGTGCCGTGACCATGCGCGCCCGCCAATGCCGCCACGCTGCCGCCGTGCGCGCCGATCATGCCCTGGCAGATGGCAAGACCCAAGCCGGTGCCGTTGCGCCCGCGGTCACCGCGCTCCACGCTGTAGAACATGTCGAAGATCCGCGCGCGCTCGTCTTCGGGAATGCCCGGCCCCTGGTCGCCGATGTCGATCTGCAACGCGCCGGCACGCAGCTGCGCGTGCACGGTCACCGGCACGCCGGCTGGCGAAAATTTCGCCGCATTTTCCAGCACGTTGAAGATGGCCTGTTCCACCAGCGCCGGATGCACCCAGATCGCCGGCAGGTCGGCGGCCAGGTCCAGTTGCAGGCGCACCTCCGGCTGATAGCGCTGCAGGCGGCGGGCGGCCGAGCCGATCAATTCGTCGACGCCGATCCAGTCGCGATTCAAGGTCAGGCCGGTGTGGCCGAGCCGGGTCATGTCGAGCAGGTTCTGGATGTAGCGATCCAGCCGCTCGCCTTCGAGCTGGATGGTGTCGAGCAGACTGTGGCGGTCGTGCGCGTCCATCGCATCGCCGTAGCTGGCCAGGCTGCTGGCCGAGCCGATCATCGAGGCCAGCGGCGAGCGTAGATCGTGCGAGACCGACGAGAGCAAGGCAGAACGCAGGCGCTCGGTTTCGCCACTGACGCGCGCGCCTTCCAGATCGGCGACCAGGCGCGTGCGCAGCGCAGCCTGGCCGATGTCTTCCACCATCGCTTCGGCCAGGCGGCGTTGTTCCAGGCCGGGCCGTTGCAGCGCCTGTCGAAAGCGCAGCGCGGCCACACCCAGGGTGCCGCGCTCGTGGCGCACCGGCAGGCACCACCACTGCGCCCCGGCCAAGGTATCGGTGAAACGGCCGGCCGGTTGGCCGTGGCGCTGGGTCCAATCGGCGGCGCTGCGATCGAGCGCACCGAAGCTGGCGGGTGCGTCGCTTTCGCGCTGCTCCAGGCGTAGCCAGACCTCGGCATCCAGCGCAGTGGTCAGCGCCCGACGGCCGGCTTCCAGCACCTGCCCCAGATCGGCGGCGGTGCTGAGCTGGCGGGCCAGCGCCTGCAAGGCGTTGGCATGCGCATTGGCCGCGCGCAAGGCCAGGACCTGGCTGCGCAAACGCGAGGCCAGCCGGCCGGCGACCAGCGCGGCGATCAGGAACATGCACACCGTCACCACGCCCTGGCGCGCGCTGATCTGCAAGGTGAAACGCGGCTCGATGAAGAAGAAGTTGTAGGCGACAAAACTCAGCAATGCGGCAACCACCGCAGCGGCCATGCGCGTGCGCGAAGCCACCAGCACCACTGCGACGATGAACACCATCGACAGGTCATCGATATCGGTCCAGCGCTGCAGCAACCACGCCACCCCCACCGCACCAGCGGCCGCGATCGCAGCGAACGCCATGTCGTAGCGCTGCAGCCATTGGCGCGGGTTGCGCCAGCGTTGGCGCGCACGTGCGCGCGCATCGGCGGAGCTGACGATCACCAGTTCGTAATGCGCGCCACGTTGCAGCAATTGCTGGGTCAGCGTGCGGTTGAACATGCGCGCCAGCGGGCGCTCGCGGGTGCGCCCCAGCACCAGGGTGGAGATGCCGTTCTGCGAGGCGAAATCCAGCAAGGCATCGGCCACATTGGCGCCATGCAGCAGCGCGGTGTCGCCACCGAGGCGATGGGCGAGCGCGAATGCGCGATCGATTTCCAGCTGCCAGGCTGCATCGGTCACGGTGCGGGTCTGCACGGTGACCACCGTCCACGGTGCATCGCGCCGCTCCGACAGACGCCGCGCCACGCGCACCAGATAATCCGAGCTGCCGCGGCCATCGATGGCCACCACCACGCGGCGTCGCAACGCGGCGGTGCCAGGCAGGCCGCGCGCGGCCTGGGTATCGCGCAGATCGCTGTCGACGCGGTCGGCAGCGGTCTGCATCGCCAGCTCGCGCAAGGCGGTGAGGTTGGAAGGCGAGAAAAACGCCTGCAATGCCTGCGTGGCCTGCTCGGGCAAATACACCTTGCCCTGCTGCAGGCGCTCGATCAGTTCGCGTGGCGGCAGGTCCACCAGCACGATGTCGCGCAGGCGGTCGAACACGGCATCGGGCACGGTCTCGGACACGCGCACGCCGGTGATGCGCAGCACGATGTCGTTGAGGCTTTCCAGGTGCTGGATGTTGACCGTGGTGTAGACGTCGATCCCGGCATCGAGCAACTCCACGATGTCTTGCCAGCGCCGCTCATGGCGGCTGCCGGGCACGTTGCGGTGCGCCAGCTCGTCGATCAGGGCCAGCCGCGGCTTGCGTGCCAGCAATGCATCCAGGTCGAGTTCTTCCAGCATGCGGCCCTGGTAACTCACGCCGGCGCGCGGCAGCAGCGGCAAGCCTTCCAGCAACGCCGCGGTTTCGCTGCGCCCGTGCGTTTCCACCACGCCGGCCACCACATCCATGCCCTGGCGCAGGCGCTCGCGCGCCCGCGACAACATGGCGTAGGTCTTGCCGACCCCGGGCGCGGCGCCCAGGAACACCGTCAACCGACCACCGTGTTCGCGCTGTAATTCGCCGATCAGGGCATCGGCTTGCTGGGTGCGGGCGTCGTTCATCGGGAATCGGGAATCGGGAATCGGGAATCGCAGAGCGTACAGCTGAGTGTTCCTAGTGCGCTTGCTTCACACCATTTCCCCTTCCCGACTCCCCATTCCCAGCTTGATCAAGCGCCAGATTCAACGCCAACACATTCACCCGCGGCTGCCCAAGCAGTCCGAACTGGGGTGCTGCTTCGGTGGTCGCCTGCACCAGGGCGGCAACGCGTTGCTCGGGCCAGCCGCGTGCGGCGGCCACGCGGCGGATCTGCACCTGTGCGCCGGCCGGGCTCAGGTGCGGGTCCAGGCCGCTGCCGGATTGGGTCAGCAGCTCGCCCGGTACGGCCTCAGGGGCGATGCCGTCGCGTGCGGCCACTTGCGCACGCGTGGTGGCGATGCGGGCCAGCAAATCGGGATTGGAGCGGGCCTGGTTGCTGCCGGCCGCGGCGGTGAGATCGTACTTGGCGGCCGACGGACGCGGCTGGAAATAGCGCGCATCGGTAAACGGCTGGGCCACCAAGGCCGAACCAACCACGCGCGCATCGACGCGCATCAGCGACCCGGTGGCCTGCTCGGAGAACAGCGCACCGGTGATGCCGGTGGCGATCAGCGAGTAGGCCAGGCCCAACCCGAACAAGGTGAACACCGCGAGCACCAGCGAACCGCGCAGGACGCCGTCGTCGCGTAACGGCAAGGAAGAAGACATGGACATGTTCCAGGAAGAAGAAAGGGGCATCACGCGTGGCTCAGGCACCGAGGACGGCAACCAGCGCCAGATCGATCGCTTTGATCGCAGCGAACGGCAGCAACACGCCACCCACGCCGTAGATCATCATGTTCCGGCGCAACAGCGCGGTGGCGCTGGAGGGACGAAAACGCACCCCGCGCAACGCCAGCGGAATCAAGGCCGGAATGATCAACGCATTGAAGATCAGCGCCGCCAGCACCGCATGGCGCGGGCTGGAGAGCTGCATCACGTTGAGCGCTGCCATCGACGGGATGGCGGCAGCAAACAGCGCCGGCAGGATCGCGAAATACTTGGAAACGTCGTTGGCCAGCGAGAAGGTGGTCAACGCGCCACGCGTGATCAGCTGCTGCTTGCCCACTTCCACCACCGCCAGCAGCTTGGCCGGATCCGAATCCAGATCCACCATGTTGCCGGCTTCCTTGGCCGCCTGCGTGCCGGAGTTCATTGCCAGGCCCACGTCGGCCTGCGCGAGCGCCGGGGCATCGTTGGTGCCGTCGCCGACCATCGCCACCAGTCGCCCGCCCGTCTGTTCGGCACGGATGCGTGCCAGCTTGTCTTCCGGGCGAGCCTGGGCGATGTAGTCGTCCACGCCGGCTTCGGCAGCGATCGCGGCTGCGGTGAGCGGGTTGTCGCCGGTGATCATCACCGTCTTGATGCCCATCGCACGCAACTGCGCGAACTTTTCCTTGATGCCCTGCTTGACCACGTCGCTCAACTCGACCACACCGAGCACATGACGGCCTTCGGCCACCACCAACGGTGTGGCACCGCCACGTGCGACTTCTTCGATGCGGCCCTGCAATTCCGGCGAGACCGTCGCGCCCTGCGCCTGCACATACGCCACGATCGAATCGCCGGCGCCCTTGCGGATGCTGCGCCCGCCGATATCCACGCCGGACATACGCGTCTGCGCGGTGAACGCGATGAAATCCCCACCCTCCGCCTCCACTGCGATGGCACCTTGCTGACGCGCCAGCTTGACGATGGATTTCCCTTCCGGCGTCGGGTCGGCCAGCGAGGCGAGCATGGCCGCATCGCGCAATTGCACGCGGTCGACGCCGGCCAGCGGATGGAACGCGGTGGCCTGGCGGTCGCCGTAGGTAATGGTGCCGGTCTTGTCGAGCAGCAGCACATCCACGTCGCCGGCCACTTCCACGGCCTTGCCGGATTTGGCCAACACATTGGCCGACAGCGCGCGGTTCATGCCAGCGATACCAATGGCCGGCAACAGCCCGCCGATGGTGGTCGGGATCAGGCACACCAGCAACGCGATCAGCAGCAGCGGATCCAGCGTGACGCCGACAAAGCCCGCGATCGCCGGCAACGATGCCACCACGATCAAAAACGTCAGCGTCATCGCTGCCAGCAACAAGGTCAGCGCAATTTCGTTCGGCGTCTTTTGCCGGTTGGCGCCTTCCACCAACGCGATCATGCGATCGAGAAAGCTGTGCCCCGGCTCGGCGGTGACCTTGAACACGATCTCGTCGGAGAGCACCCGGGTGCCACCGATGACGCCGCTGCGATCGGTGCCGGCCTCGCGCAGCACCGGCGCCGATTCGCCGGTCACCGCCGCTTCGTTGATGGTGGCAACACCCCGCACGATCTCGCCATCGGCCGGCACGAATTCGCCTTCGGACACCATGACGTAATCGCCCGGGCGCAACTCCGCTGCCGGCACGCGCGTTTCGCGGCCACCGAGTGCGGTTTCCACCCTGCGTGCCACCAGGTCCTTGCGTGCACGCCGCAACGAGGCGGCCTGCCCACGCCCACGCGCTTCGGCAATGGCTTCGGCAAAATTGCCGAACAACACGGTGACGAACAGAATCGCCGTCACCGCCCAGCCGAAGCCGGCATGCGAGTGCCCGCTGGCGGTGATCACCGCTGCCAGCACCGTGCCGCCCATCACCACCGCCATCACCGGGCTGCGCAGCAGATGCCGCGGCGCCAACTTGGCGAACGCCGCACGCATCGCCGCAACCAGCACGGCGGCATCGAACAACGCTGCGTCACCGCGCTCGCGTTTTTCAGTCGTATCGATCGTAGACATTGCTCAAAACTCTCAGGACGCCGCCAGGGCGAGGTGTTCAGCGATAGGACCCAGCACCAGTGCCGGCATGAACTGCAGCACGGTCAGCACGATCACGATCGCCATCAGGGTCAGCGCAAAGGTGGGCGTTTCGACCTGCAGGCTGCCGGCCGACTCCGGTGCACGCCGCTTCACTGCCATGCGTGCGGCCACCATCAACGGCAGGATCAACGCCGGATACCGTCCCAGCGCCAGCACCACTGAGCAGCTCAGATTCCACCAGTACGTGGCATCGCCCAGGCCTTCGAAACCCGAGCCATTGTTGGCGAACGCAGAGGTGTACTCGTAGAACACCTGGCTGATGCCGTGGAAGCCGGGGTTGGAATTGGCAGTCAATGCCGGGACTGCCAGCGCCACTGCGGTAAAGCCCAGCACCACCAGCGGCTGCAGCAGGATCAACAGCGCCAGCAACTGCACTTCGCGCGATTCGATCTTGCGGCCGAACAACTCCGGCGTGCGTCCAGTCATCAAGCCGGCCAGAAACACGCTCAGCAACAGATACACCACGAACTGCTGCAGGCCGCAGCCGATGCCGCCCCAGATGGCGTTGATCAGCATGTCGACCAACGTGACCAGGCCACTCAACGGCGCCAACGAATCGTGCATCGCATTGACCGAGCCATTGGAGGTCTGCGTGGTCAACGCCGCCCACAATGCCGAGGCGTCCGCACCGATGCGCACTTCCTTGCCTTCCATCAGCGCCGGCGAGCTTGCGGTGGCCGAGTGCGCTTCGGACCAAAGCAAGAGCGCGGTGGATGCGGCGGACATCGTCAACATCGTGCCGAACACCAACGCCGTAAGTCGCTTGCGCCCGGTCAGATAGCCGACCATGAACACCACGCTCATCGGCAGCAAGACCAAGGCGAGGGTTTCGAGCAGATTGCTCAACGGTGTGGGGTTTTCCAGCGCCACTGAACTGTTGGGGCCATACCAGCCACCGCCGTTGGTGCCGAGCTGTTTCACCGCCACCATCGCCGCAACCGGGCCCACCGCAATGGTCTGCTTGGGCATGCCCGCGCTGCTATCCAACGGCGTCGCGGTGGCCGCGCCCTGCAAGGTCGACGGCACGCCCTGCCAGCCGAGCAGCACGGTCCACAGCAGGCACAGCGGCAACAACACGCGTACGCTGGAGCGGATCACGTCGGCCCAATAGTTGCCGACGTCGGCTTCAGGCAGCGCTTCCAGGCCGGACCCCGTGTGTTGGCGTCCCTGACGCGACACTTCCGGCTCCGAAATCTCCGCCACAGCCGTCGTGTCCAGAATCGGTGCGGCAATCGACGCTTGTGTGGCTGCGCGCCCACCGAACAAGGCGCGCAGCGTCGCAACCGCCAATGCCAATCCCATCATCGGCGTCACCACCTGCAGGCCGACGATGCCGGTCATCTGCGCCAGATACGACAACTGCGCCTGGCCGGAATAATGCTGCTGATTGGTATTGGTGACGAACGACACCATGGTGTGCAGCGCGGTATCCCAACGCATGTTGGGGATGGCATCCGGGTTGAACGGCAGCCATGCCTGGGTCATGAACACCACCCAGGTCAACAAACCAACGACAAGGTTGCTGAGCAGAAAAGCCATGCTGTAGCCGCGCCACGACATGCCCTGCTGCGGGCGCGTGCCGAGCAGTGCGTACAACGGCCGTTCGATCCAGCCGAACAGCGCATCGCCACGCATCGGTGCGCCGCGCATCACCGCGGCCATGTAACGGCCCAGGGGCCACGCCAGCGCGATGGCCAGCGCGTACACAAGAAAAGTTTCAGTCATTGGAGCGCACTCGGATCAGAAGTCTTCGGGCCGCAGCACCACGTACAGCAGGTACGCAGCAGCAACGAGTACGGCCACGCCGCACAACAGGGACAACCAGCCAGGCATGTCGGTCACTCCCCCATCTGCGCGCACGGCGGCGCGATCAATGCGATGTGCAACAACGTAGGCAGCGTATGCGTGCCAACATGGCAAAGCGCTGCCGCACCGTGCGCGCAGCGCCGATGGAGCAGACAGGTCAAGGGATGCATCGGAATCGTCCACGGCGGAACCGCTCCGCCAACCTGCGCAGTCTCTGCCTGGGCCGCGTAAAGTCGCTATGGACCTGCCGCGGGCGCGACGTAAAGTCCGCATAAAATGCGCAGAGCAGCCGTGCGCCCCAACCAGATAACCCTCTGGGTGCTCCGACTGCTGGTTCCCCGACTGCGCGGGCCTGGCGGCGCGCAGATGGCAGCCATACGGTGAAGCCCCATCTGCTCTAGGGTCGCGCCGGACAGGGTGGCGCCAGGCGGATGCGCGTCCGCTGGTGTGACCACACCACACTCAATCGAACAGTGCTCACATGTCCAGATACCTGCGCGACACAGTCGCAAGCATCATGCTGGCCGTGGCGATCGCGGCATCGCATCTGGCGATGAGTTCAGCGGCCTGGTTCGGGATCGCAGCAGCCTGCGCACGGACGGTGGCGATGACCGGTATCTGCTCGCTCGGGAAGAGGCTCCCTGCCGCTGCAAGCACATCCAGGCTGCATAGATAACGCACCGCGGCAGGCTGGTGTGGCAACGCCCCAGCCAACCGCCTCAACACCGCGGCGCCACTCTCGGTGCTGTCCAATGCATGCACGGCCCGCGTCAATTCCCTGAAGGCGGCTTGGCGCACTCCCGGATTGGGCAGTCTGTTCAACAAGGCCACCAAGTGGGTCAAGGCTTCGGCTCCATCGCCCGAACGCGCGAGGTGCTCGGCAAGCTGCGCATACGCCTGCTGGAATCGATGGATCGGCTCCAATCCGACAAGATGCAGGCGCAGGGTCACCTCCGCCAGCAGGCGGGGGCCGGTCTGGAGCGCGGCAGCCTCGGTGATCGCCAGGTTGACTGCCTCCTCGGGCAGCTGCCTGATCGCCGATGCCAGCAAATGAAACGGAAGTGCTCCGCCAATGCCTCCGGCAGCGCCGCCCTGGACCGGGGCCACGGCGCCTTGCGCTCCTGGCGCAGCATCACCTTGCACGCCCCCTGCATCAGCCTCCGCTACTGCCGCCATATGGCCACCGTGCGCTGCTCCGGCAGCAGCCTGCAGCGCTTGCCTTCGCGTGGCAATCAAACTGGGCAAGATTGCATGCAAGGCGAGCGCGCGCAGGTCCGCGGGCAAGCATCCCAGGTCATCCGTCAAGCGCGCCACCACGCGAAATGCCATATTCCCGGAATAGCGGGTGGCGTGATTCAACACCGCGGTAAACGCCTCAAATCGCTGCGCCTGCGGCAATGATGGAATCCGCGCCGCAAGCCTTCCGTATCCGCGCAATATCTGCTCGCTGCGATCCTCATCGTCCGGGTAGGGGAAATGCGTCACCTCGTCCAGGGCGACGCGCATGCTTTCTGCACTATGGACGGCCCCGAACTCCAAGCTCGGGTCATAGCGCGGCCGCGCGGTCAGGGACGCTCGCATCCCGCTGGTGTCCTCCGCCATCTGCCGCGAGACGCTACCCAGGCGCACGAGGCTGCGTGGTCCGCACCGCTGCACAATCTCGCGGCGGAGATCATTCGGCAGCGCAGAAAGTCCGTCGAAGGTCTCGGCACGCTGGGTTGGCACTGCGCCTGGGGCGAGGACTCCTTGGCTCCCCGAAGCCTGTGACGTCAACGCCTCCTGCGTTTGGCTGGTCGACGCCACAGCATGCGGCAGGCCGGTTCGGTTGATCGGCATCTCGGGTCTCCTGCGGTGTGCCGCAGCAGCGGCATCGAGTTAGGCTTCGTGCTTACTTTCCCGAAAGCGGCATCGTGTGCGCGCGCACTGTCAGAAATCGCGTTCGCCTGAACGAACGCGACGTGACAGGTGCAGATGTGGGTTCTGCGGATGGCCTGCATCCGCCGCTGCTCGCTAGTACCGCGGCGGGCGACCTGGGATCGATGCAGATGCGGCGTGCCGCCCTACCGCAGCGGCACGTTCAACACGGACGGCGCTGCAACTGGCGAGGTGAATGTCACCGTGCCACCGCCCTCGCTGGCATCGGTATAGCGCGCGTCGCGGGTGTCGATCACCAAGACCAATCGCTGCCCTGCGGGAATCTCGGTTGCCGCCGCCTGCAGTGGCCAGTCCAGCGTGACTGCGCGCCCCGATGTGGCATTGCGCAACGAATACGGCGCATGCGTAATCAGTTTCGCCACGCCCAGCGCATCCATGCAGTAGAGATACGCGAAAAGGCTGACGTTGGACTGACTGGGCACCACTGTGACGCGTAGCGACGGGCGACCGGCCAGGCGCCGGGTGCCGTTCGATGGCGAGCCGACCCACACTGCGGCGGCGGCGCGGTTGACCAGCGGAATGGAGGTGCTCACCGGCAGGCCGATGCCTTGCAGCAAACCGCTGACCAGCACCACCCCGGAATCGGCCACGCTCGGCACGTCGGTGGCGATGCGCCATTGCCAACCGCTCGCCGTCCCTCCGGTCAATCCACCGGTGGGGCTCAGCAACCCTGCTGGTGCGGACAGACCAAGCTGTGTCGTGGCCTGTTGGACCGATGCCCAGTCCGGATAGTCCAGCCATTGGCCCGCACGTGGCGATAGCCGCACTGGCGCTTCTGCATCCACGCCGTTGCGAAGCTGCTTGAGATGGCGATCGAACCAGCGCGTGGTCGCGGTATAGATCTCATTCGGTAACCCCAATGCGCCGGGCAGCTCTGCGGTGGCGTGATCGCCCTGGCTGAGCAGCAGTTGTTTGGGGCCACGCAACTGGTTGAAGAACGCAATGGTCTGATTGGGCGGAAACAATCCGTCGTTGAAGGCGTTACCCAACAGGACCGCGGTACCACGCACATTGAGCGCTGCCACATCGGTCGCAGGGCTGCGCGAGGCGGCCTGCGGCAGGAAGCCCTGCACCGCGCCGTCGTAATCGCCTTGCGCCACGCGTGCGCCAATCTGCGCCAGATCCGGGCCGGCCCGGCCGGTCAGTGCGCCCGCACCCACCAGCAGTCCCACGCCCTGCTGGCTCACCGTGCGATTGGAATACAGCGAGGCTTCCAGATCGGCCCAACCGCTGAGCGCGGCCACCGCCTTGATACGCGGGTCGCGCTCGGCCGCCAGCAGGCTGATGCCTGCGCCGTACGAGATGCCCGACGCGCCGATCGCATTGGGATTGGCCGGTGTATGCGCCAATGCCCAGTCGATCACCGCACTGACGTCTTCCACCGTGTCCGGCCCGGCGATATCGATCTGCCCAGCCGAATCCCAGAATCCACGCGAGGTATAGCTGACCACCACGTAGCCGTCG
Organism: Xanthomonas citri pv. citri; assembly: GCF_000961215.1. Lineage (NCBI taxonomy): Bacteria > Pseudomonadati > Pseudomonadota > Gammaproteobacteria > Lysobacterales > Lysobacteraceae > Xanthomonas > Xanthomonas citri. The sequence goes on along the minus strand of NZ_CP008998.1, from coordinate 893,194 downwards.
CTGGCCAGTTGGGTGGCGCGCCCCAGATATTCCAGATTGGGCAGCGACCAGCTGGCCGGCATCACGATCAGCGGAAACGGCCCGGCGCCCTGCCCTTGCGGCACCAGCACCAATGCGCCCATTTGGGCGCCGTCCCAGCCTGGAATGCGTTCATAGGTCTTGCTGAAGGCGCCCGCCACGGCCGACGCCGATGCCAACAGCAACGCCAGTGCGGCGATGCTCCCGATCCAACGCTTGCTCATGCTGCTGTCTCCCACGCAAAGCCGGGCCGGGATGGCCCAGCGGCAACTGCGATGCATCCGTGGTTGGGGGGGGGGAGAACGTGGCGAACGTACCAGACGGTACGGTATGGCTCAAGGGCCGGGATGCGGGATTGGTCAAAGTGCGTGTGCGGGTCCGCCGGCTCAGGAGCGGCCAGGCAGACCGGCTTGCGACCTTCGCCCGCTTGCGGGAGAAGGTGCCCGAAGGGCGGATGAGGGCGCTGGCAGCACCCGTCGTTCCCAATGCGCTCCACCCAACTTCACAGAACGCGCCACCGCCGCGCCCATACGCACCCAGCGATCAGCGATCAGCGATCAGCGCAGCAGCATCGTCTCAGCGCAGCGCACCGACACCGCCCACATCCGCTACACGCTCCAACCCCACGCCTCAGCCGACGAAATGCTGGTACCCGCGCTGCGGTGGGTGCCAGGGGTTGCCTTCGGCGTCGTGCACCACCACACCGGGCGCGGCGACAATCTGGCCGATGCGGGTTGCAGCCACCTTTGCAAATTCCATTGCCTGCGCCACGGCATCGCGATGCTTCGGCGCGGCGGTGAAACACAACTCGTAATCGTCGCCACCGCCGAGTTGCCAGCCAAGGCATTGCACCACGTCGATTCCGGCACTGCGCGGCATCGCCGGCAAGGCCGCAAGCAACAGGCGCGCCCCCACGCCGCTGCGTTCGCATAGATGTCCCAGATCGGCCAGCAGACCGTCGGAAATGTCCACGCAGGCATGCGCAAGCCCGCGCAGGCGCAGCCCCGCCTGCACACGGGGCTGCGGACGCAGCAGGCGGCCGCGCCAGCGCTCGTGCAACGGGTCGGCAGCCGCGCAGGTCACATCCAGCTGGCCGGCCTGCCACAACGCCAACGCGGCGGCGGCTTCACCCGGCGCACCGGTTACCCACACGTCATCGCCAACGCGCGCACCATCGCGCCGCAATGCTGCGCCAGGCGGCAGGCTGCCGATCGCAGTCACCGCGCACGACAACGGCCCGCGCGTGGTGTCGCCACCGACCAGCACGATGTCGTGTGCATCAGCCAGCGCGAAGAAGCCATCAGCAAACCCATCCACCCATGCCGCATCGTCGTGCGGCAACGACAACGACAAGGTGCACCAACGCGGTTGCGCGCCCATCGCCGCCAGATCGGAGAGATTGACAGCCAGCGTCTTCCAGCCCAGATCGTCAGCGCGCGTCTCATGCGGAAAATGCACGCCGGCATTGAGCGTATCGGCGGTGATCGCCAACTGCTCGCCGGCCGGCGGCTGCAGCAATGCTGCATCGTCGCCGATGCCCAACGGCACATCGGCACGCGCTGCAATGCGCGCACCTAGACGGGCAATTAGATCGAATTCGGGCATGGCGACGGGAATCGGGAAAAGGGAATCGGGAATCGCAAAAGCGCCTCAGCAGGTATCGGAAACGGTGCTCTTACGATTCCCCATTCCCGACTCCCCATTTCCCGCGGCGCTCAGGCGCCGCTGGCGCCCGACTCCACCTTGCGCCACTCCACCGCGGCGCGGTCCAGTACCCCGTTGACGTAGGTGTGGCCGTGCTCGGAGCCGAAGCGCTTGGCGGTTTCGATCGCTTCGTTGATCACCACGCGGTACGGCACATCCTGGCGGTACAGCAATTCGTAGGCGGCCAGGCGCAGCACGGCGCGTTCGATCGCATCGACCTCTTCCACGCTGCGATCCAGGTACGGCGTCAGCGCGGTATCCAGCTCGGCGCGATTGCTCAGCACGCCTTCCACCAGGTTCTCGAAGTACGCCAGATCGGCTACTTCGTGCGCCTGCTCGTGCGCGAACTGGGCGATCACCTGCTTGGCGAAACCGCCGGAGATCTGCCAGGCATAGACCGCCTGCAAGGCGCGCCGACGTGCGCGCGACCGCAGCACCGGGTCGATGCCGTCGCGACGGCCGTGGCGCGAATGCCCACCGGGCTTGCTCATGGCAGCAACTCCATCAAATTCACCAGTTCCAGCGCTGCAAGCGCGCATTCCTCGCCCTTATTGCCGTGGCTGCCGCCAGCACGGGCTTCGGCATCTTCCACGCGTTCGACCGCCAGCACGCCATTGAGCACCGGCACGCCGGTCTGCAACTGCACGCTCATCAGGCCTTCGGCACACAGGTCGGCCACGTGCTCGTAATGGCGGGTATCGCCACGAATCACGCAGCCCAGCGCGATGATCGCGCCGTGCTGACCGGACTGCGCCACGCGATTGGCGGCGATCGGGATCTCCCAGGCGCCCGGCACGCGGATCACGTCGATGGCGTCTTCGCCGATGCCGTTGCCGGCCAGGCTCTGGCGCGCGCCGGCAACCAGCACGTCGGTGATACGGGCATTCCAGCGGCTGGCGATGATCGCAAAGCGCGCGGTGGTGGGGCGAAGATCGCCTTCGTAGTGGGTCATGCGGGTCGGCAACTCGAGGGGGCGGGAAGTTTAACAGCTGCCGGGCCCAGGCCTGGCGACGCGTGTGGGCCGGGTCGGCCAAAGCAGACCCGGCCATGCGCGTCAACAACACAGGCCATGGCAATCGGCCGAAGTTATTGAGGACATCGCCCAGCGCCACCAGGCTCTTGCGCCTGCGCAGCCAGCCAGCGCAGGCATGGCTGGATTGGTAGCGACACCAGGCCACTGCGTCGCCGGCACACGCACCGCGTTGCTGACAGCTGCGCGCCGTCAGCAACGCAACAGTCGAGACCACCGCGACCGGCCAAGTGATTGCGGCAACCGCTCGCAGCCATCTCAGGGAACGGCAGACGGCGGCACCGAGCGCACGCCTTCACCGGCATGGCACTCCAAATACTCGACCACCTCCAGCCCGAATCCGGCCAACCCCACCTGGCGCCGGGGGGTGCCCAGCACGCGCAACTTGCCCAGGCCGAGGTCGGCCAGGATCTGCGCACCGGCGCCGTTGCGCCGCCACTGACTCACGTCCTTGGCATTGGCGGCGGCTTCGGGCTGCTGGCGCAGCCGTGCCAGCAGCGATTCGCTGTCGCGTGGCGCCGACAGCACCACCATCACGCCCTGCCCCTCGGCGGCGATCGCGCGCAAGGCATCAGTGGCTGCCACGCCGAAGTCATCGCGCTGCCAGTGCAGCAGGTCGGCCAATGGGTTTTCCACCTGTACGCGCACCAGCGTCGGCGTCTGCGGATCGGCGCGCCCGCGCAACAGCGCAAAGTGCAGGTCGTGCGCGATGCGGTCGCGGTAGGTCACCAGCTTGAACGGACCGAATTCGGTGGTGATCTCGCGCTCGTCCACGCGCTCGACGGTGTGCTCATTGGCAAGCCGATATGCGATCAGGTCGGCGATCGAGCCCATCTTCAGCCCATGCTCGCGCGCGAACACTTCCAGCTGCGGGCGACGCGCCATGCTGCCGTCCGGGTTGAGCACTTCCACCAGCACACCGGCCGGTTCCAGTCCGGCCAGCATCGGCAGATCGCTGGCCGCTTCGGTGTGGCCGGCACGGGTCAGCACGCCACCGGGCTGGGAGATCAACGGGAAGATATGCCCGGGCTGGCTCAAATCCTGTGGCCGGGCATCCGGGCGGACTGCGGTGCGCACGGTGTGCGCGCGGTCGTAGGCCGAAATGCCGGTGGTCACCCCTTCGGCCGCTTCGATGCTGACAGTGAAGTTGGTCTGGAACTGCGCGGTGTTGTTGCGCACCATCGGCGCCAGACCCAGCTGCGCGCAGCGCTCGCGGGTCAGCGACAGGCACACCAGCCCGCGCGCGTGGGTGACCATGAAGTTGATGTCCGACGGCTTCACCAACTCGGCGGCCATGATCAGATCGCCTTCGTTTTCGCGGTCTTCGTCATCGACGATGACCACCATGCGTCCGGCGCGCAGTTCTTCGATCAGTTCCGGAACGGGCGCGAAATTCATGCTGCCCCCCGCGTGCCGAGCAGGCGTTCGACGTAGCGCGCCACCAGATCGATTTCCAGGTTCACCGCCGCACCGACCGCAGTCTGCGCAAACGCGGTGTGGGCTACGGTGTGCGGAATCAACGCGACCTCGAAGCCGTCTTCGTCTACGTCGTTGACGGTGAGGCTCACGCCGTCCACGCAAATCGAGCCCTTCTTGGCCACATAGCGCAACACCGACGCCGGCGCGGCAAACCGCCAGCGTTGCGCACGCGCATCGTCATGGACCGACTGCACCTGGCCCAGGCCATCCACATGTCCGCTGACCAGGTGCCCGCCAAGCCGATCGGTGGGTCGCATCGCGCGTTCCAGATTGAGCAATGCGCCCTCCGGCAACGCGCCCAAGGTGGTCAGCGACAGCGTCTCGGTCGAGGCATCGGCCTGAAAACTGGCCGCGTCGAACGCAATCACGGTCAGGCACACGCCATTGACCGCGATGCTCTCGCCTAACTGGACCGCTTCGAACGGCAGCGTGCCGGTGGCGAAGGTGAAACGCACATCGCCGCCCTGCGGCTGTCGCGCGGCCAGCTGGCCGACGCCTTCGATGATGCCGGTGAACATCAGCGTGCCCCCGCTTGCAGCAGCAAGGCTGCCGTGGTGGAGCGCTGGAAGGCCGCGGCGCAGCGCGGCAAGTGGTGCATGGACATTAGTCGTTTCTCGCAGGAGTTGAGCGAAAAACGCCGCAAGGCAAAGCAAACAGGCGCGCGCACAGCCGCAAGGCTGTGCGGTGGCCGTCTTCTTTCATCCGGACTATACCGTCGGCTCCGGCATCGGACCGGATCTGCTGACCTTGCGCAGCAGGGGTTTGGCGTTAGTCCGCTCAACCCTGGAGTGCAAGCGCTCGCGGGCTCGCATGCTTGCGCATGCCTACCGCCGGTGGGGAATCGCACCCCGCCCTGAAGACGTTCGTGAGTACCGGCGAACCGGCGCGCAAAGTTTAACAGGGCACATCGGCGCGAAGGCTGAGTGTGGAAGAAGTCTGGCAGGACACTGCGTCATGTCAGGAAATCCCCCATAGCCAGGATTGTGAAGGATCTGTTAATTTATGCGCCGCGACGGGAGACGTCGTTCTTTTCCACCTTGCAACGGGGTGGAGACACGGACATCAATTCGGAGAGAGACATCCAATGCGTAAGACCCTGATTCTGGCTGCCCTGCTGGCGGCCGCACCGTTTGCCGCGTCTGCGGAAGGCCTGAGCTACACCTATGTCGAAGGTGGCTGGAACCGTACCGAAATCAGCGTCAATGGCGATTCGGACGATATCGACGGCGGCTACATCCGCGGTTCCTGGCAGATTGCCCAGCCGGTCTACCTGTTGGCCAGCTATGAGCGCGCCAACAAGGATTACACCCTCGGTGGCGGCTTCGTGCTCGAGGGCACGCTGCAGCAGGCCACGTTGGGTATCGGGTACCGCCAGGAAATGACCGAGCGCGTCGAGTTCACCGCCGACATCAGCGTGTTGCGCGCCAAGGTCGAATCCGACCTGCGCCTGCGCGGCCGTTCGGTCGACGATGCGTCGGATTCGAGCAACCTGGGCTTCGCCAACCTGGGTCTGCGCGGCAAGCCTTCGCCGCGCACCGAAGCCTGGATCAAGGCCGGCTACATCGACGGTAGCGACGTGGACAAGGGTGAGTTCGTCGGCACCCTGGGTGGCCAGGTCAACTTCACCCGCACCTGGGGCCTGGTCGCCGAAGCGCAGTTCGTCGACGACGCCAACCAGTACAAGGTCGGCGTGCGCGCGAGCTTCTGATCGGCGTCGCGCATGAAAAAAAGGCCCCGCATGCGGGGCCTTTTTTATGCGCGTAACGGCACGGCCGCGCAGCATCGCGCGCCCCATGCAGCGCTCACCCGGCAACAACCGGCGCATAGCGCAGACGCAGATCCTGGCCCAGCTGGCGCACATCCAGCAGCTGCAGCGCAGCGCGCTGCGCCATCGTTTCGATGCCAAGGCCAGCGAGCAAGGGCTTTGCGGTGTCGCCCAGCAACACCGGGGCCATGTAGACCAGCAGTTCGTCGACCAGCCCGGCCTGCAGCAGCGCACCGCTCAGCGTGGCGCCGCCTTCCACGTGGACTTCGTTGATGCCGCGCTCGGCTAGCAGGGCCAACACAGCCGCCAGATCGAAGCGGCCGGCATGCAACGGCATCGCAAGGAACTGCGCATCGTCCAGCGACTGCGCGGCCACATTCTCGCCATGCAGATACAGCGTGGGCGCATCGCCCTGACGAATGTTCCTGCACGCCAACGTCCGCAGCCTGGCATCGAGCACCACGCGCAACGGCGGCACGACCGGCGTGTCCTCGCCCAGCCGCACCGTCATGGATGGGTCGTCGGCCATCACCGTACCTGCACCGGTCAGGATCGCGCCCGCACGTGCGCGCCAGCGCTGCACATCTGCACGCGCATCGGCACTGGTGATCCATTTGGATTCGCCGCTGGCCAGCGCGGTACGGCCGTCCAGGCTGGCGCCGAGTTTGACCCGCAACCACGGCCGCCCACGCTCCACCCGCGACAGAAATCCCCGGTTAAGCGTGCGCGCCTGCGCCTGCATCACGCCGCTCAGCACTTCGATCCCTGCCTCGCGCAGCAACGCGAAACCGCCGCCATTGACCTGCGGAAACGGGTCGGCCATCGCCGCGACCACACGTCTGACGCCTGCCTCGATCAAGGCCAGCGCACACGGCGGCGTGCGTCCGTAATGCGCGCATGGCTCCAGCGTCACATACGCGGTGGCACCGCGCGCCAACTCACCCGCTGCACGCAGCGCGAAGACTTCGGCATGCGGGCCGCCGGCACGTTGATGAAAGCCCTCGCCCACGCATACGCCATCGCGCACGATCACGCAGCCCACCATCGGATTGGGGCGGGTGGTGTAGGCGCCGCGCTCGGCCAGACGCAACGCCTGCGCCATCCAGCGATGGTCGTCGGCACTGGCGGTCGTTGCGGCCTCACTCATTGCGTCACCACTCCCGGCGCAATGCGCATCACCACGATCTGCATCGGGCCCAGCAATAATTCGGTATGTGTCTGCCATCCCAGGCGCTGGTAGAACGGCACCAATCCCGGCTGGCAATACAGATAGAGCAGCGGCACGCCCAGCTGCGCGGCGGCCTGCACACAGTGCGCCACCAACGCCTCCCCGATGCCCTGCCCGCGCGCTTGCGGCTGCACATACAACGACGCCAACCAAGGCGACCATCGTCGGATGCGTGCGTCGTCGTTTTCGAGCAGGCTCACCGAGCCCAGCCACTGCGTTTGATCCAGCGCCACCCAGGTCGTCGGAATGACGCCATCGCGCGCATGGCTGCGCAACTCGCTCAGCGCCTCATCGATGTTCCACTCCGGCAACAGCGCGCCGAAGGCCTGTAGATGCGCTTGCGCAATCGCAGGCAGGTACTGCGGCGTTCGCGCAACGCAGGCGATGCGCATCGCGCTCATCGCTTGCCGGGTTTGCCGGCGCGTTCCAATGCCGCTTCCAGCAGCGGCAGTTGTTCGCTGCCGACCGGCAGTTCGCGTTCGAGCTTTTCGATTTCCTCGCGGAAGTCGGCCACGTCCTGAAAACTGCGATACACCGAGGCAAAGCGCACATAGCCGACATGATCGAGCTTGCGCAGCTCCACCATCACGTATTCGCCTACCCGCAGCGAACCCACTTCGCGCTCGCCGGACATGCGCAGCTGGTGCACCACCGCGCGCACCGCCGCTTCGATCTGCTCTTCGGCCACCGGCCGCTTTTGCAGCGCGCGGTCGAAGCTGGTGCGCAGCTTGCGTGCATCGAACGCCTCGCGCCCACCATCGCTCTTGACCACGGTGGGCAGCTTCAGCTCGATCGTTTCCAACGTACTGAACCGTTCGCCGCACGCCTCGCACTCGCGGCGCCGACGGATCGTCGTGCCGTCTTCGGACACCCGCGAATCGATCACGCGGGTGTCGTTGTGCTGGCAGAAGGGGCAATGCATCAGACGTCCGGGAATAGGGAGAGGGGAATTAAGGAATCGGGCCAGCAGAGCTATCGCAGCGTCGCTTTTACCATTCTCGTCTCCCCATTCCCCATTCCGTATCAGCCATACACCGGATAGCGCTTGCACTGCGCAGTCACCGCGTCGCGCACCTTCGCCAGCACGGCTTCGTCGGTTGGCGCGTCGAGCACGTCGGCGATCCAGTTGGCCAGATCGATGCTGTCCTGTTCCTGGTAACCGCGCGTGGTGATCGCCGGGGTGCCCAGGCGCAGACCGGAGGTGACGAACGGCGAGCGCGGGTCGTTGGGGACCGAATTCTTGTTGACGGTGATGTGCGCCTTGCCAAGCGCGGCTTCGGCATCCTTGCCGGAGACGTCGCGACCGATCATGTCCACCAGCATCAGATGGTTCTCGGTGCCGCCGGAAACGATCTTGTAGCCGCGCGCGATCAGCGTATTGGCCATCGCCTGGGCGTTCTTGACCACTTGTTGCTGATAGGTCTTGAACGCCGGCTCCAGCGCCTCCTTGAACGCCACCGCCTTGGCCGCGATGACATGCATCAGCGGGCCGCCCTGGATGCCGGGGAACACGATCGACTGCAGCTTTTTCTGCAGCTCTTCGCTGGCGCCCTTGGCGACGATGATGCCGCCACGCGGGCCACGCAGTGTCTTGTGCGTGGTCGAGGTGACCACGTGCGCATGTTCCATCGGGCTGGGATACACCCCGGCGGCGACCAGGCCGGCGATGTGCGCCATGTCCACGAACAGGTAGGCACCGACGCTGTCGGCGATGGCGCGGAAGCGGGCCCAGTCGATCTTCTGCGAATACGCAGAGAAACCGGCCACCACCATCTTCGGCTTGTGCTCGGTCGCCAGGCGCTGGACCTCGTCGTAATCGATCAGGCCCTGCTCGTTGACGCCGTACTGCACCGCGTTGAACAGCTTGCCGGAGACGTTGACCTTCGCGCCGTGGGTCAGGTGGCCGCCATGCGCCAGGCTCATCCCCAGGATGGTGTCGCCCGGCTGCAGCAGTGCCAGATACACCGCCTGATTGGCCTGCGAACCGCTGTGCGGCTGGACGTTCGCGTAATCGGCGCCAAATACCTGCTTGATGCGCTCGATCGCCAGTTGTTCGGCAATATCCACGAACTCGCAGCCGCCGTAGTAGCGCTTGCCCGGATAGCCTTCGGCGTACTTGTTGGTCAGCTGGCTGCCCTGCGCTTCCATCACCAACGGGCTGCAGTAGTTTTCGCTGGCGATCAGCTCGACGTGATCCTCCTGGCGGCCGGCTTCAGCAGCGATGGCCTTGGCCAGTTCGGGGTCGTAGGTTTCCAGTCGGACATCGCGCGAGAACATTCGAAGCTCCGGGGCAGCTATTGCCAGTAGGGTCGCCGATTGTAAGCCCCTGCCGCACGGGTGACCAACCGCGCAGCCGGCACGGCCGGTGCCCCCGTACTGCGCACATGACAAAGGCGCACCCGGAGATGCGCCTTTGTGCGATGACTGGCCCGACGGCCGGTCGCGGCCGGGAATGACCCGGTGGCCGCGCCGAGTTAGTTGTTGAGCACCAGGTCGGCAATGATGCCAGTGGCGATAGCCACCAACAGCAGATTGCCGCGGTCGTCGCGCTGCCAGCGATAGCCGTACGGCGGGCGGCGCAGGTCGTAGCGGTCGTAATCGTTCACCACATAGACCGGGCCATGGTAGCGCTGGCCACGGGCCCAGTACGGACGCGGCGGCGGGCCGGCGCGGTAGTACGCGGGGCGGTCGTAGACGTAGACGCGATTGCGGTCGTAGCGGCGGTCCTGATAGCGGGCATCGCGGTAGCCCTCGCGATAGCCATTGCTGTAGTAGCGGCGGTCCTGGCGCCACTCGCGACGGTCGTCACGGCGGTCGTCGCGCCAGTCCCTTCGATGGTCGGGGCCATGGTGGCGATCATGGCCGCGGCGATCGTGGTCGCGGTCCCAATCCCCAGCGAACGCAGCAGGTGCGAAGGCACCCAGCGCCAGGATGGAGGAAAGCACAACGGTAACGATGCGTTTGCGGTTCATGACGGTTCCTGTTCGCGGTGTCGTAATTTCATTAAGGGACGGACCGCCTTAACGCATTCTTGCTGGAATCGATTACGAAAAAGCCCATTCAGGTCGAAAGTAAGGTGCCGTTTAACTGCCGGGGCGCTGCCGCGACCCAAGCCACTTGCCCGTATAATTGGCGCAATCCCTTTTCCGCTGCCTCCGGCCTCGGCCGGCGGGCTGCCTGCGTCCACGGAGCCCCCATGTCGCAATACATCTACACCATGAACCGCGTCAGCAAGGTGGTCCCGCCCAAGCGGCAGATCATCAAGGACATCTCGCTGAGCTTCTTCCCGGGCGCCAAGATCGGCCTGCTGGGCCTGAACGGCGCGGGCAAGTCCACGGTACTGAAGATCATGGCCGGGGTGGACACCGATTTCGAAGGCGAGGCACGCCCGCAACCGGGCATCAAGGTCGGCTACCTGGCGCAGGAACCGCAGCTCAATCCCGAGCACACCGTGCGCGAGGCGGTGGAAGAGGGCGTGGGCGACGTGCTGCAGGCCCAGGCCGCGCTGGACGCGGTGTATCTGGCCTATGCCGAAGAAGGCGCCGATTTCGACGCGCTGGCCAAGGAACAGGAACGCCTGGAAGCGATCCTGGCCGCCGGCGATGCGCACACCCTGGAAAACCAGCTGGATGTGGCCGCCGATGCGCTGCGCCTGCCGCCGTGGGACGCCATCGTCGGCAAGCTCTCCGGTGGCGAAAAGCGTCGCGTGGCGCTGTGCCGCCTACTGTTGCAAAAGCCGGACATGCTGCTGCTCGACGAACCCACCAACCACCTGGACGCCGAGTCGGTGGAATGGCTGGAGCAGTTCCTGGCGCGCTACACCGGCACCGTGGTGGCGGTGACGCATGATCGCTACTTCCTCGACAACGCCGCCGAGTGGATCCTGGAACTGGACCGCGGCCGCGGCATTCCGTGGAAGGGCAACTACACCGACTGGCTGACCCAGAAGGACGAGCGCCTCAAGCAGGAAGACAACCAGGAGAAGTCCCGCCAGAAGGCGATCCAGAAGGAACTGGAATGGTCGCGCCAGAACGCCAAGGGCGGCCGCACCAAGGGCAAGGCACGTCTGGCCCGCCTGGAAGAGCTGCAATCGGTCGATTACCAGAAGCGCAACGAAACCAACGAGATCTTCATCCCGCCGGGCGAACGCCTGGGCAACGCGGTGATGGAGTTCAAGAACGTGTCCAAGAAGTTCGGCGACCGCCTGTTGATCGACAACCTGTCGATGATCGTGCCGCCGGGCGCCATCGTCGGCATCATCGGCCCCAACGGTGCCGGTAAGTCGACCCTGTTCAAGATGATTACCGGCCAGGAAAAGCCGGACTCCGGCGAGATCGTGGTCGGACCGACCGTGCAGCTGTCGTACGTGGACCAGAGCCGCGACGCGCTGGAAGGCAACCACAATGTGTTCCAGGAAATCGCTGGGGGCCTGGACATCCTCAACATCAACGGCATCGAGATCCAGTCGCGCGCCTACATCGGCCGCTTCAACTTCAAGGGCCAGGACCAGCAGAAGATGGTCGGTTCGCTGTCCGGTGGTGAGCGTGGTCGTCTGCACATGGCCAAGACCCTGCTGCAGGGCGGCAACGTACTGCTGCTCGACGAACCGTCAAACGACCTGGACATCGAAACCCTGCGTGCGCTGGAAGATGCGTTGCTGGAATTCCCTGGCAATACCTTCGTGATTTCGCATGACCGCTGGTTCCTGGACCGCATCGCCACGCACATCCTGGCCTTCGAAGGCGATTCGCACGTGGAGTTCTTCCAGGGCAACTATCGCGAGTACGAAGAAGACAAGCGCCGCCGCATGGGCGACGACGCAGGCCCCAAGCGCCTGCGCTTCAAGGCGTTGAAGTAAGTCGTCGTCGGAGTAGAAAAAAGGCGCCGAAAGGCGCCTTTTTTATCTGCGATGTCATCGGACGGATGCTTGGCTGTTGGCTGCTATCGCCGTCCACCTGCGCCTGTGCAGTCGCCTGTTCGCCCGTCGACGGCATGCTCACTTACGCTGCACTACCGTGCCGGCGTCATCCATCTGAGCCTTGCACATGCCTGTCAGCTATTCGATCAGCCTGCCCGATCCCAAGCTCGCCCGCGGTAGCGCGCCCTCGGTGAGCTTCACCGCCAATGGCGCCGAAGCCTTTGCCGAGCAATTGCAGGCGGCGCTGCGCGACTCGGCCTGGTTCGATCGTTGGCGCCAGCTGCAGACCGACCCGGACGAGGTGGACCCCAGCCTGGGCATTACCGACCCGGCCGCCACGGTCACCGGCAAGCAGCACGATCTGCGCATCGACCTGGTCGCCACCACCAGTCTCCCGGGCGAGCTCTTCAAGCAGCGCATGCAGGCACTGGCTGGCTCGCACTGGCAAATGCGCGACGTTCGCTGAAGCTGCATCGCCACGCGCCCTGCGTGGCAGGCCGGGGTCATGTCGTCGTCCCTGCGCGGCGTGGCCATCGCCATTTCAGATTCACCGCCAGCGTGCCGACCACGATCAGCGCCAGCCCCAGCCACTGCACCGGTACCAAGGCGTGGCCGTAGAGCAGGTAATCCAGCAGCAGCGTGACCAACGGGTACACAAACGCCAACACGGCGATCGTGGCCACGTGCAGATGGCGATACGACGAATAGAACAGCACGTACACCACGCCGCTGTGGATCACGCCCAACCCGACCAGCCAGACCCAATGCAGCCCTGGATGCAGCGCCGCACTGCTGGAGAAGCCGGCCAACAGCAGCGTGCCGACCCAGCACTGCACGGTCACGACCGCCAGCGGGCGCTCGCGGCTGATGCGACGCGACATCAGCAGCGATGCGCCGCACAGCAAGGCTGCCAGCAGGGTCAGCGCGATGCCGAGCAGATAGCCGCGATCGGCCGCCTGCCACAGCCGCGCCGGATCGGCGGAGCACGCCACCCCGACGAATGCCAGCAGCGTCCAGCCCAGATCCGCGCGCCGCGTACGTTCGCCCTGTAATACCGCCGCCAGGATGAGCATGACGAACGGGAACACGTGATAGACCATCGTCGCCACGCCGATCGACGAGCGCGCCATGCCGGCGAACAATGCCACCCAGTTGAGCACCAGCAATACACCACTGATGCTCGCATCGCGCAGCAATGCGCGCTCGTGCCACAGACCCCGCAACTGGCCGCCGAACACACCGCACACGGTGAGAAACAGCGCACCGAACAGGCAGCGATAGAACACGGCGGTGACTGGATCCTGCCGGCTTTCATGCACGAACACACCGACCGAGCCGATCAGCACTTCGGCCACCAGCAATTGCCAGACGGCACGGCGCGCTGCGCCGGTAGCAACGGCGACGGCCGCGCTCACAACGCGATCGTCCCATGCAGGTACTGCACCGCGCTGCCGCGCACATAGACATGCGGCCCCTCGACCCGGCAGCCAAGCTCGCCGCCACGCGCCGAAGCTTGCAGTGCGGTCAGCTGCGCCTTGCCCAGGGTCTGCGCCCACAACGGCGCCAACGCCGCATGGATGGAGCCGGTCACCGGATCTTCGGCGCCGCCATTGGCCGGCCAGAAATAGCGCGATACGAAATCGTGGCCGCTGCCGGCCGCGGTCACCGCAACATCCCGCGGCGCCAATGCCAGCATGCGCGTCAGATCCGGCACCACCTCGCGCACCTGGCGCTCGTCCGCGTACACCGCGATGTACGCCTGCCGATTGGCGTAGACCGCCTGCGGCGCGATCGACAAGGCATCGAGCAGGGCCTGCGGTACCGCTGCCACCAAGGCCGGCGCCTGGTTCGGAAAGCGCATCTCGAAGCTGCCGTCGGCAAGCCGTTCCACACCCAGTTCGCCGACCGCGGCCGCACGCAAACGCAGCGGGAACGGTGCGAGTTGCTGGGTGGCGATCACGAACGCGCTGGCCAGCGTCGCGTGACCGCAGAAGCCGACCTCCTTCAGCGGCGAGAACCAGCGGATCGCGAACACGCCATCGGCATCGCGTACGAAGAATGCCGTCTCCGACAGGTTGTTTTCGCTGGCGATGGCCTGCATCAGCGCATCCGGCAACCAGGCCTGCAGCGGCACCACCGCAGCCGGATTGCCCTTGAAGCGGAGCGTGGTGAACGCATCGATGACGAACACGGAAAGCGGCATGACCGGCCTCGCACACAACGGGAACGCCGACACGCGGGCCGGCACAGCAGCAGTGTGCAGCGCTGCCCCCGACCAGTACAGATTCAGATACGCTACAAATCAACCAGTACAGATAAGGCGCCTTCAATGCTCTTGTACGAATCGCTCGCCATGCGGCTGCGCGAGCAGATCGAGCGTGGCACGTTGCGTGCCGGCGAGCGCCTGCCCTCGATCCGGCAGCTGGCCGCCAATCACGGCATCAGCGCGGCCACGGCGGTGCAGGCGTGTCTGCAACTCGAGCGCGAAGGACGCGTCCAGGCGCGACCGCGCGCGGGCTACTTCGTGCGCGCCACGGCCGTTGCATCGCCTGCCGCGCCACCTGCGCCGCGTCGACGCACGCCTGGTATGGTCGATCATCCGGCATTGCAGCGCGTGCTCGACACCGTGGCGCGCACCGACCTGTTGCCGCTGCACACCGCCACTCCTGCGCCGGCCCTGTTACCCGCCGCGCACCTGGCCGCCGCATTGTCGCGTCAGGTGCGGCGCCAGCGCACTGCCGCACTGGATTACGCGCCACCGCAAGGTCACGCCGCGCTGCGGCGGCAAATCGCACAACGCTACGCGCATTGCGCCACCAGCGTGACTACGGACGAAGTGGTAATCACCGCCGGCGCGATGGAGGCCATCAGCCTGGCATTGCGCACACTCACCATGCCCGGCGATGTCGTTCTGGTGGAAACTCCCACGTATCACGGCATTTTGCAGGCGATGGCCGCATTGCGTCTCAAGGTGCTGGAGGTGCCCAACCGCAGCGGCCAGGGGATCGATATCGCGCGCCTGGAGTCGCTACTGCAACGCACGAAGGTGCGCGCCGCCGTGCTGGTGCCCAATTTCAATAATCCCATTGGAAGCCTCACTCCCGACAGCGCCAAGCGCGCCCTGCTCGACAGCTGCGCGCGACATGGCACGGTGGTGATCGAAGACGATATCTACGGCGAGCTCGATTGGTCGGGCCAGCGCCCACGTCCGCTGCGCCACTTCGATACGCATGCCAACGTGATCACCTGCGGCTCGTTCTCCAAGGTACTGGCCCCGGGCCTGCGCGTGGGCTGGTTGCTCGGAGGCGACTGGACCGACGCACTGGTGCGCGCCAAATATTTTTCCACAGTTGGCAGTGCCAGCCTGCCGCAACTGGCGCTGGCCGATTACCTGGCGCATCACGATCTGGAACGCCACCTGCGCAAGCTGCGGCGCACACTGGCCAACAACGGGCAACGCCTGCGCGATGCGATCGTGCGGTACTGGCCACACGGCACGCGCGTCGGCGACCCCGCTGGCGGATTGTCGCTCTGGCTGCAATTGCCCGCAGGCGGCAGCGGCCAGGCGTTGTTCGAAGCGGCACTGACCGAACGCATCGGCACCTCGCCCGGGCATTTGTATTCCAGCCGTGGCGACTACGCCGACCACCTGCGTCTGAGCTGCGGCCAGCCGTGGAGCGACATCCTGGAAGCGGCAATGCGCCGGCTGGGCAAACTGGCTGCACGATGATCGCGTTGAAACGCCGCCCGCGGACGTTCACAGGCATCACGCAGATGGCTGGTTCGCACCGACACTGCGTTGTCCATCAAACTGCGTTTTCGATCAATACGCGACTGCTGCAAAGGGCCGCGCTCGGCGGACTGGCAGAACGACTGCGCTCGCCGCCAGGCGGCTGTGGCCGGCCCTCGGTGCGGCGTGCATCAAGCTTACATGCTGTCGCCCAAGCGCGGCCCATGCGGACGTAACGACGACTCGCAACGTTCTGGCAGCCGCTCCAAAACAGATCCACGTTGCAAAAAACTCCTGGCATCCCAGCGCGCGCGATCGACGCTTTTGATCAGCGGCCACTGGCACGGCGTCGTTTCGCCAACCAGCACCGGCAACACAATGCCCGGCGCGATCATCGCAGCGAAACCCGGAGCCAGCAGTTCGGCGAACGCGGCGATGAGATAGCCAGGGTGCGGCAGCGTACAGGCGCAACCGATGCCTGTGTCATGCAACTCCCAGCTGCGCTGCGCGTCTTTAGGTCATGCACACGAGCGCCTGCACTCACCCACGCAAGGCCGCAGCATGATGCGCAATGTGCTCGCCGATGAAGCTGGAAATGAAGTAGTAGCTGTGGTCATAACCGGGCTGCAGCCGCACCGTCACCGGGTAGCCCGCGGCCTTGGCGGCGCCTTCAAATAGCGCGGTTTTCAGCTGGTTTTGCAGAAATTCGTCCGCATCGCCCTGATCGATCAGCAGCGGCAAACGCTCCTGAGCGTCGGCAATCAATGCGGTGGCATCGTAGGCTTTCCAGGTCGTGCGGTCGTTGCCCAGATACTGGCCAAATGCTTTCTCGCCCCACGGCACCTGGCTGGGCGCCACGATCGGCGAAAACGCCGACACGCTGCGATAGCGGCCCGGGTTCTTCAGTGCGATGGTCAAGGCGCCGTGCCCACCCATCGAATGGCCACTGATCGCACGCGCACCGGTGGTGGCGAAAGTCGCTTCGATCAACGCCGGCAATTCGTTCACCACGTAATCGTACATGCGGTAATGCGCCGCCCATGGCGCTTGCGTGGCATCGACGTAGAAGCCGGCGCCCTTGCCGATGTCGTAACCGTCCGCATCCGCCACATCCTCGCCCCGTGGGCTGGTGTCGGGCGCAATTAGGATCACGCCATGTTCGGCCGCATAGCGCTGCGCGCCGGCCTTGCTGATGAAATTCTGTTCGGTGCAGGTCAAACCGCTCAACCAGTACAGCACCGGCAACGGGCCGTCCGCGGCTTGCGGCGGCAGGTAAACGCCCACCTGCATGCTGCAGTTCAAGGTGTGCGACTGATGCCGATAGACATCCTGCCAGCCGCCGAAGCAGGCGCGGTGTTCGATACGTTCCATGAGATTCCTTACGAAGAGAAAACCCTGCAGCCGGATCGCCGGTTGCAGGGTTGGACCATCAATGCAACAGACCCTTCTTGCGTGCCACATGGGCCGACAGGGCATCCATCAACGCTGGGGAGAGGCAGTCGTAGGGCGGCAACCCCAGTTCGGTCAGACGCGCGCGTACCTCATCCATCTGCTCCGGCGGCGTGCCGGTTTCGATGATCGACGAGACGAACGCGGCAAAGCCCGGTGCCGACCAGCCCTGTTGTTTCGACAACTCGGTGTGCACAAAATCCAGACCGTAGAACGCATGGTCCTTGTTTTCGATCCGCCCGTACAGGTGTACGCCGCAACCGGTGCACGCATGGCGCTGGATCGTCGCGCTTTCGTCGACGATCTTCAACTTTTCCTGGTGGGCGGTGACCTCGACGTTGTCGCGCGGAACCACCGCCACGACCGAGAACTTCGCGCCATCGGGTTTCCAGCATTTACTGCAACCGCAAGCATGGTTATGCGCGGTCTGCGCAGACACCTCGACGGTCACCTTGTCGCTGGCGCAGTGGCATTCAAGCGTGCCGCCTTGAAAACCTTCTGCGCCGCCTCGCGCAACACCACCATCTACCGAAGGATGAATCGACACGCTAGTCATCATGCCCCTCCCGGAGTGTCGGGTACTACGTGCGCGGAAGCGGCCGCGCGCCGCTCCTGGCCGCCTGGTCAGAAATGGATCACGGTGCGGATCGACTTGCCCTCGTGCATCAGGTGGAAGGCCTCGTTGATCTCTTCCAACGGCATGGTGTGGGTGATGAATGGGTCCAGGTCGATCGCGCCCTTCATCGACTGCTCCACCATGCCCGGCAATTGCGTACGTCCCTTGACGCCACCGAAGGCGCTGCCGCGCCATACGCGACCAGTCACCAGCTGGAAGGGACGCGTGCTGATTTCCTGGCCGGCGCCAGCCACGCCGATGATGACGCTCTCGCCCCAGCCCTTGTGGCAACACTCCAGCGCCGAACGCATCACATTGACGTTGCCGATGCATTCGAAGCTGAAGTCCACGCCGCCATCGGTCAACTCGACGATGACCTCCTGAATCGGCTTGTCGTAGTCCTTGGGGTTGATGCAGTCGGTGGCACCCATGCTGCGCGCCAGATCGAACTTGCCCGGATTGGTGTCGATGGCCAGGATGCGCCCGGCCTTGGCCTGTACCGCGCCCTGGATTACCGCAAGACCGATGCCGCCCAGGCCGAACACGGCAACACTCTCGCCGGGCTTGACCTTGGCGGTGTTGTGCACCGCGCCGATACCGGTGGTGACGCCGCAGCCGAGCAGGCAGACCTTCTCCAGCGGTGCCTCCGGGTTGACCACGGCCAGCGAAATTTCCGGCACGACGGTGTATTCGCTGAAGGTGCTGCAGCCCATGTAGTGATAAATAGGCTCGCCGTTGTAGGAGAAGCGCGTGGTGCCGTCGGGCATCAGGCCCTTGCCCTGGGTGGCGCGCACGGCCTGGCACAGGTTGGTCTTGCCGGACAAACAGAATTTGCACTTGCGGCATTCGGCCGTGTACAGCGGGATCACGTGATCGCCGATCTTGACGCTTGTCACGCCTTCGCCGACCTGTTCGACGATGCCGCCGCCTTCATGCCCGAGCACCGACGGGAAGATGCCTTCCGGGTCGTCGCCAGACAGCGTGAAGGCATCGGTGTGGCACACGCCGGTGTGGGTGATGCGGACCAGCACTTCCCCGGCTTTCGGCGGCGCGACGTCGATTTCGACGATTTCCAGCGGCTTGCCGGGCCCAAATGCGACTGCTGCACGGGATTTCATGGGATGACGCTCCTGACGATGAGGTTCGAGGACGGGAGCGCGGCCAGCGCCGACCCGGTGGGAGTTTTATTTGAGGTAGGACCGGACCAGACCGAGCAGGTCCTGCACCCGCTCGGCGCGTTGCGCATCGGATGCGGCGGCGTGCCCGAAATCTTCGCGGATATGCGCTTCAAGCACCTGCGACATCAGCCCGTTCACGGCACCCCGAATCGCGGCGATCTGCTGCAAGACCGGAGCGCAGTCTGCGCCCGCCTGCAGCGCCCGCTCCAGCGCGTCGCATTGCCCGCGCAACCGGCGCACGCGCGCCAGCGCTCGCTTTTTCTCGTGCGGCGAATGCGGCATGACGGCTCCAGCGAAATACTGGGGGGCAGTATATGGATTGTTTCGAAAAAAGCTATGCCCAGCGGCCTGCTGACGGTCGTCTTGTTGAGCGCGATCACCGCCCCTCGTTGGCAGATGGGGGGATGCGCGAGTTGCGCGCTGGCAGCACATGGGTGAAGAGGCCACCTGTAACCGCAGTGCAGCACGCACATTGCGCAGAGGTGGCGACACCTCGCACGCCGCAGACGCGCGAGATACCCAGCACAACGATGGCTGCGGGCCATGACCGCAACACCTGACCCTTCGATCATCCCTACCGTTGCCGATCGCCGATGTGGCGTCCCCGCATCAGCGCGGGGGCTGGAACGGCGGTGGCGGTGGCGGTGGCGGTGGCGGTGGCGGCGGCGGCGGCGGTGGCGGTGGCGGCGGCGGCGGCGGCGGCGGCGGCGGCGGCGGAGCAAATCCTGCGGCATCCAGGCATTCCGCCAGTAGGTCGGGCGGCAGGTCCGGCGAAGGCGCCTGCGGGAACGGCGCTGCGATGCCTTCGGCGGTAGCGCATGCCTGCAACGCTGCGTCGAATTCGGAATCGTCTGGCGGCAGGCCAGGCGGTCCATCTGCTGCATCCGGTGCGTCGAATGCGTCGCCATCGAAGGGCGGCGGCGGTGGGACGCCCCTGTCCACCAGGCAGCCGTCGACGCTTTCCCGATCTTGCCGCTCGGGCGCAGCGCGGTGCGCGAGGTCGGCAGGCGGCGTTGGGACCACATCGTGTTCCGGCGCACAAGCCGGTAACGCATCGATGTTTCTTGCATCCGGCGGTGGCGGTGGCGGTGGCGGTGGCGGTTCACGATGCGCGTAGGGCACAGGCGCATGATGCGCAGCACCGCAGAAATTCGCACAACCTGCCAGGTTGAGCGCTGCGAGTATTGCAGTGGTAACGACAACGCGTGGTGGTGCGTGGACCATCGTGATCTCCCTGGCTGGATGGCACATCTGCGCACGGCATGCAGACGGCGGACGCGGGCTGGGCCGCGCTCGTCCGGGAAGCGTTGCAGCTGACTGTGCTGCGCATTTGCCACCGCGCGCCGCGCGCCGGCGAGGATTGGCGCTTGCCGGCATGCGCAGCGCAGATGCAAGGTGCGTGCAACGCATGCTTCGGCTGACGCGTCGGAAGATGCAGCTGGTCCGACAATGGCGACGCAGATGCCGTCGCTGTCAGTTTTCGACGGCAGCCGGCGCCGCGGCGACCGCAGCGTCCACTGCATGCTCCGGTAGCGAGGCCAGCACCGCAGCGCGAAAGCGCGCGGCAAATGCCGCATCGTTGCCTTGGTAGAACGCGCGTGCGTTGGCCGACAACTGGTCCAGTTGGGCCTGTGGCAATGCCAGGGCGGTTTCCACTGCCTGTGCGATGCCTGCCGCGTCCACGTAGTAATACGATGCCAGACGGCGCTGACGCACCTCGGCCACCGGAATCAGCACCCCGTGTTCGGGCCTGATCAATTCATTCATCGGCTCGCCGTCGGTCGCCAGCGTCACCGCGCCCACGCTTAGCGCTTCCATCAGGTAATGCCCGAACCCTTCGGCCTCTGAGGGGCATAGATGGAACAGATGCGCGTTCTGCATGCGGCGCAGTTCGGCATCGTCCAGATACCCCACGCGGTGGTCGATGTTCGGGGCCACGACCGGTTTGCCGGCGGTGCGCGGGTTCTGCACCACCGTCAGCAGCGGCCACTCCGGATGCCGCTGCCAGGTGTCCAGCAAGACGCGCGTGCCCTTGGCGGTACTGCGCCCGGCCAGGTGGAAGAAAGCGCGCTGACGAAACACGCGTGCGTCGTACCGATCCGGGCTGGTGAAGCCAATGAAGCGTGTGGCGCACCCGAGGCTGCGGAAGATTCGCTCGGCATGGTGGGTCTTGCACAGCACCGCATCGAAGCGCGGCAGCAATGGCAGCCACTTGGGCAGCAGCCACTCCGGGTTGGGCACCAGCAGGTTGATCTGCCCCAGCGGCAGGCAGCGCTTGTACACGCGCTCGGAAAAGATCTGCAGCGGCACCCGCCCGAACAGCATGCGGCTGGCCCACAGGCGCGCCTCGCGCCCAGTGTCGTGCAGGCGCTGACTGGTGAATCCCACTTCCTGCACCGGCACGCCGCCGGCGCGCAGCGTGTCGGCCATCAGCACCATGTCGCGGGTCAGCCCCACGCCGTTGTCGCGACTGATCACCCGCATCATTGGAAATGCCTTGTCATGCACGCACGCGCCAGTACAACGGCATAGTGTCGATGCCGTGGCTTCCTGCGCGATGTCCTGGTCTGTCATGGTGCGTTACACGTGTGCCAATGGTTGACAAATTCGATCATTATGATGCGTGCTCCAGCCCTGCAATTGCGAGCACCATGTATCCGGCAGCCACCACCTTGCGCGGGCCAAGCGCCGCGCCACAGACGATGATCCCTATGGACCTGCAACAACCCTGCGTTCTCGTGGTCGACGACGACCCGGACCTGCGCAAGCTGATCGGCGAATTTCTGAGCGCCCACGGCTACCAGGTGGATATGGCCGAAAACGTGGCGGAGATGCGCTCTGTCATGGCGCAGCGCCGCCCGGACCTCATCGTACTCGACGTGATGATGCCGGGAGAAGATGGGCTGAGTGCAGCGCGCGCCCTGGCCAGCGAGCGCGGTTCACCTGCGGTCATCATGCTCAGCGCGCTGGGTAACGACACCGACCGCATCATCGGCCTGGAAGTCGGCGCCGACGATTACCTCGCCAAGCCCTGCAATCCGCGCGAATTGCTGGCGCGTGTGCGCGCCCTGCTGCGGCGCAGCCAGGCCAGCAACGAACAGGCCGACCAGCGCGGAAACGTCTACGAATTCGCCGGCTGGCGGCTGGACGTGGTACGCCGCGACCTGCGCGACCCTACCGGCATCTTCATCAATCTGTCCGACGGCGAGTTCGCGCTGCTGCGCACCTTCGTCGAACACCCGCAGCGCGTGCTCAGCCGCGACCAGTTGCTGGACTACGCCCGTGGCCGCGACACCGACGTCTACGACCGCGCCATCGACAGCCAGATCAGCCGCCTGCGCCGCAAAATCAATGAGCGCGTCCATACCGAATTGATTCGCACCGTACGCAACGAGGGCTACATGCTGCTGCCGAGCGTCTCGCGCCTGTGAGCAAACCGGCACGGCGCGGGCTGTCGATCTTTGCGCGGACCTTTGTATTGTTGGCGGTGGCCCTGCTCACCGCCCAGGCGGTGGGCATCGCCCTGCTGGTGATGCGTACCCCCGTCTACGAGCCTCCCGTCCATCCGCCGGAAGTGGTGGCGCTGCTCTCCACCCGCATGCCGGCCGGGACCCAGACCCTGAAAGTGCATGAATCGGCGCAAGCCCCGGTGCCGCCGACAGGCCAGGTGCGCGACCCCTTCGCCGAAATGCTGCTTGCGCACTGGCTGGATGTGCCCGAACGCCAGGTGCGGTTCTATCGCAACGCCAATGATCGTGAAGGCCCGCAGCCAGGCATGCTGCCGCCGCAGCGTTGGTCCAACCGGGACCACGCCGGCGACGGCGGTGGCGGTGGCGGTGGCGGGGCGCACGAACGCCTGGGCACGCAACCTCTGCCGCCGTTTCCGGACGACTGGCCGCGCGACAGCCACCCCGCTGCGCTGTCCGGCGACGGGCTGCGGCCGGACGAGTTACCCGGCGCATGGGAAAGCGAGCGCCTGACCCCGGGCGTACCGCTGCTGGACGGGTTCACCGCCGCCCTGCAACAACCCGATGGCCGTTGGCGTACGGTGGAATCGCCGCGTCGACGCCTCTCGGGCGAGTTCAAGACCCATGTCGTGCTGCTGTTCCTGGCCGGCCTGCTGGCCAACGTGCCGCTGGCATGGTGGTTTTCGCGCGCGCTGTCGGCACCGATCAAGCGCTTTGCCGAGGCTGCCGACCGCCTGGGCCGTAATCCCGATGCCGCGGCCCTGCAACGCAGCGGCCCGCCGGAAATCGTGCGCGCGGCCGATTCGTTCAACGCGATGCAGGCGCGCCTGAACCGCCTAATCAACGAACGCACGCACATGGTCGCAGCGATCGCGCACGACTTGCGCACGCCGCTGGCGCGGCTGTCGTTTCGTCTGGATGGCCTGCAACCACCGCTGCGCGACAAGGCGCTGGCCGATATCAACGAGATGAAGGCGATGATTTCCGCAGCGCTGGACTTCATCCAGAACGACCGTCATCGCGGCGAACGCGCGCCGCTGGATCTGCGCTTGCTGGTGGAGAGCGTGGTCGACAACGCCACCGATATCGGCGCCGACGCCGAGCTGCTGCCCGGCCCGGAAATTACCCTGGACGGCGACCCGCTGGCATTGCGCCGCGCCGTCATGAATCTGCTCGAAAACGCGTTGAAATACGGCAAGCGCGCCCGTCTGCAACTGCAGCGCGACGGCGAGGACGGCGTGTTGTGGATCGACGACGACGGCCCCGGCATCGATCCCACCCAGCGCGAACAATTGTTGCTGCCGTTCGTGCGTGGCGAGTCCTCGCGCAATCGCGACACCGGCGGCATCGGGCTGGGCCTGTCGGTGGCGCACAGCATCGTGCTGGCGCACGGCGGCGACCTACGTCTGGACAATCGGCCGCATGGCGGATTGCGCGTGACCGTACGACTGCCCTGCATGCCGGAGCGACGCTGACCTGAGATGGAGTGCGGCCTGCCGAGCCGCGCAAGCGGCAGCTGTGCTGATACGACCCGACACAGCTGTTCCGGCACTAGCCTTGCGCGTGGGGCTACATCGGCTGACGCGGCGACACCGGCGCCGCCAGCCATCACCGACGCCCACCGGATCGCCAGCGCCAACACGCGCTGGCAACCGGCCAAGGCGCGCTCAGTAAGCGAACTCGCGGAACACGCGGTCGATATCGCCGTTCCATGCGCCGTGATACAGCGCCAGCTTGCGTTCGGCAGCGGTGACGCCGCTTTCGGCGATCTCGGCGATCACATCCAGAAAGCCGGTTTCGTCCTGCCCGTCGCGATTCAGGCGTGCGCGGCGACGCAGGCCTTCGCGCGCGATGTTGACCGCCTCCACTGCCAGATCGCGCGCGGTGCCATTGCGGAACGGCAGGCCCAGCGCATGCTTGGGCACGCCGTCGCGCAGCGCGTGCCGCTCGGTCGGGCTGAAATCCTTGACCAGGTCCCAGGCCGCATCCAGCGCGGTCTGGTCGTACAGCAGGCCGACCCAGAACGCCGACAACGCGCACAACCGGTCCCAGGGGCCGGCATCGGCACCGCGCATTTCCAGATACTTCTTCAAACGCACTTCCGGAAATGCGGTGGTCATGTGGTCGGACCAATCGCGCAATGTCGGCAACGCGCCCGGCAGCGCAGGCAGCTTGCCCTGCATGAAATCGCGGAAGCTCTGCCCGCTGGCGTCGTGATACACGCCATCGCGGTAGGAAAAATACATCGGCACATCGAGCAGGTAATCGACGTAGCGGTCGTAGCCGAAGCCGTCTTCGAACACGAAATCCAGCATGCCGGTGCGATCGCCGTCGGTGTCGGTCCAGATGTGCGAGCGGTAGCTGAGATAGCCGTTCGGCTTGCCGTCGGTGAACGGCGAATCGGCGAACAACGCGGTGGCGATTGGCTGCAACGCCAGCGACACTCGGAACTTCTTCACCATGTCCGCTTCGGTGGCGTAATCCAGGTTGACCTGCACCGTGCAGGTGCGCGTCATCATGTCCAGGCCGAGCGAGCCGACCTTGGGCATGTAGTTCTTCATGATCTGGTAGCGGCCCTTGGGCATCCACGGCATCTGGTCGCGACGCCACTTGGGCTGGAAGCCCATGCCCAGAAAGCCCAGCTGCAACTCGCCGGCGACCTGCGCCACTTCGTCCAGATGGGTACCGGTTTCCACGCACGTATGGTGCAGGGTTTCCACCGCCGCGCCGGAGAGCTCCAGCTGTCCGGCCGGCTCCAGCGTGACCGATGCGCCGTCGCGCAGCAGCGCGATGGTGCGGCCGTTTTCCTGGACCGGCTCCCAGCCGAAACGGGTCAGACCGGTCAGCAAGGCCTCGATACCGCGTGCACCGTCGAAAGTGGGCGCACGCAGGTCATCCAACTGGAAGCCGAACTTCTCGTGCTCGGTGCCGATCCGCCAGTCCGCACTCGGCTTCTCGCCGGAAGCCAGCACCTGGGCCAGCTCCGCACGTTCGGTGATCGGCGTTTCGGCAACGTGGCTAGGACTCGACAAGGGCAGGCTCGCAAACGAAAGGGGTGGGACGATGTGGGGATACTCCCCTGCCACCGCAAGGCCCGCACTATAACCGCAGGGCATGGAAAGAATTGCCGCCATCGGCCACGTCTGAGATTTCCATCCATGCGCACTGGGTCGCCGACGCCGCAGCAGGCACGGGCGCGACCGCACCGCCCGATGTCGGGCGTCGCCCCGGGCTGCAGCACGCAGGCATCCACCGGCAGGAGATGCACCAGGTTCGCCCGCGGCCGCGCACCCGCAATCCTGTAGCATCGCCCAGCCATGACCGCTGCACCCACACCCACCGACACCCTGCTCGCGCAGATGACCAGCCTGATGCACTGCGAGCGCGCAGAAGGCTTCGCCTGCGTGAGCGCGCGGCGCGAACATGGGGCCCGTTCGGTGGATCTGATCCAGCCGCAGTTCGCGATTCTGCTGCAAGGCCGCCAGCAGGTGAGCAGCGCGACGCAATCGCTGCAGCTGCTGCCGGGCGATCTGTTTCTGGCGACGCGCCGTTGCCGGATCGATGTGATCAATACGCCCGACCCACAGACCGGGCTCTACATGAGCGCGGTGGTCCCTCTCTGCGAAGAGGCGCTGGCCGCTGCGCGCGCCTTATGGACCGAGCCGCTGCCTGAGGCCGGCGCCGACATTGCACGGTTGCCGGCGATCGATTTCGAGTTGGCGCTGCGGCAATGGCGCGATGCGCTGCAACACGGTCTGTACACCGAAGCACGCCTGGCGTTGGCCGCATTGGTCGTCAATGTCTGTCGTCGCGGCCACGGCGGCCTGCTGCTGCCGCCGGCACCAGGCATCGCCGAGCAGGTACGCGCGCTGATCGCCGCGCAACCGCAGCGGGGGTGGCGCTCGCGCGATATCGAAGACCGCCTGGGCATCAGTGGCGCCACCTTGCGCCGCCATCTGGCCGCCGAACAACGCTCGCTGCGCGAACTGATCACCGACGCGCGACTGGCGCACGCGATGGGCCTGCTCTACAGCACGCGCTGGCCGCTCAAGACCGTGGCCGCGCGTGCCGGCTATCGCTCTACCCGCAGCTTCAGTCAGCGATTCCAGCAGCGTTACGGACTGGATCCTGCCAGCATCGGCAATAGCCGCTAGATCGCCGGAGCGAGCGCTTCGCGCAGCACAATGAGCGAAGCGCGCAGCTCGCTGGCGCCAACATGGCGACATCGCGGCGGTTGCCGCCTGCTCTGGAGTTGCTCATGTCCGTTTCCGCCCTGCGTGGGCTGGCGCCGCTGGTACTCGCCGTCAGCGCCACGCTCGCACACGCCGCTGCGCCCACCTCCCCCCACGCACAGGTTCCCGGCTTTTACCTGCAGCGTATCGGCAGCCTACGCGTGGCTGCCTTGTTCGACGGTCGCGTGGCATTGACGCGGCAAGAGCTGACGAATGTGGACCCGGCCGAGCACGACCGTCTGCTCGCTCACGCTTACGTACCCGAAGACGAGAACGGCGTGCAGACTGCCGTCAACGCATACCTGATCCAGGATGGCAGCCACCTCAGCCTGGTCGACACCGGCACCGCGCAGTGCATGGGGCCCGGCCTGGGTCAGGTGCTGAGTCACTTGCGCGCGGCCGGTTACGACCCTGCCCAGGTCGACGATGTGTTGCTGACCCATGCGCATCCGGATCACCTGTGCGGCCTGCTCGATGCGCACGGCGCACCGGCGTTTCCCAACGCCACGGTGTGGCTGTCCGACGCCGATGCCGCGTACTGGCTGGATCCCGCTTCGGAGGCCGATGCCATGCCGATGGTGCGGTTCGCCTTCCCGTTGGCGCGTGCCGCGGTGGCGCCTTATCTGGCGCAGGGTCGGCTGCGCCGTTTCCAGCCCGGCAAGACCGCCTTGCCGGCCGGCATCACGGCTTTGGACAGCCGGGGTCACACGCCCGGCCACGTGTCCTATCGCTTCGACGGCGGCGCCGGCAACACACTGCTGGTGTGGGGCGATGTCCTGCACTATCACGCCGTGCAGTTTGCCCAGCCGGACGCGTCGTTCGAGGCCGACAGCGATCGCACCCAGGCCATCGCCTCACGCCGTCGCCTGCTGGTGCAGGCAGCCGACGGCCGTTGGTGGGTGGCCGGCGCGCATCTGCCATTCCCCGGTCTGGGTCATGTGCGCCGCGAGGGCAACGCGTTCGCCTGGGTGCCGACCGAATTCGGCCCGGTGCCGGCGACGCCTTGAAGGAGGTCGCCAGCGCAGATCGCATCGCCGCCCGATGCGCTGCGACAACCGGCGCGCAGACCGCGCCGGCACGAGGATCGAGCCGGTTCAGCGCATGAGAACCTGGCCCGCGACCGGTCGCAAGGCGAGCCAGTCGCGGCAGCCCGCTCCCTAGGCGCAACCCGGCCCCTGTGCCCACCGATGCCGCACCTGAAAACGACGAGCCCTGGCTCGCCGTCCTGAACTGCCTGCCGGGGCGGGCGTCATGGCGCCTGGCCCGGTTCACCCTCCGCTGCAGGCGGTGCACCATCCAGGCCCAGCCAGCCACCGACGATCCCGCGCAGTTCGTCCACGCCCTGGCGCGACTCGCCCGAGTAGGTCTGCACGGTCACGCTGTCGCCGAAGCGCGAGGTCACTTCTTTCTTGACCTTCTGCAGGGTCTGCATCTGCTGGCCACGGCCGAGCTTGTCGGCCTTGGTCAGCAAGCCGTGCGCGGGCAGGCCGCGCTCGGCGGCGTAACCGAGCATCTGCAGGTCGTAATCCTTCAGTGGGTGGCGGATATCCATCACCACCACCAGCCCGCGCAAGGCCTCGCGGGTGCGGAAATAGCGGTCGATGAAGGCCTGCCAGTGCGCCTGCAGGTCCTGCGGCACCTTGGCGTAGCCATAGCCGGGCAGGTCCACCAGGTAGCGCTCGGGCTGGATCTGGAAGAACACCAGCTGCTGGGTGCGGCCGGGCGTCTTGGACACGCGCGCCAGCGCGTTCTGGCGGGTCAGCGCATTGAGCGCGCTGGATTTTCCGGCGTTGGAGCGGCCGGCAAAGGCCACCTCGTAGCCGCCATCGTCGGGCAATTGCCGGGCGTTGTGGGCGGACAGGTGGTAGCGGGCTTGTTCGATAAGGAGCGACATCCCCTTAGGATCGCACGTTCGGGCCTGGCCGTTTTGCTGCACTGTTCGTTGACCCTGGCGCAAAGGCGTGTCGATAATCGAAGCACGCCTGCCACTGCCAGTACCCAACGCGCGCGGGCCGGGTCCATACGGAGCTTTAGCTGATGCGCCATGCTCGTGTGCTAGTCCTCGCCGCCCTCGCCGTCCCGGTCATTGCGGCCGTGGCGTTTGCGCAATCGGCAGTCACGCCGATCCCCGATCCGCCGCCGGTGCGCGTTGCGCCGCTGGAGGTGGACCTGGCCAAGACCACCTGGGGAGATGCCAAGGCCGGCCAGACCAAGGCGGCTGCCTGCGCAGCCTGCCATGGGCCGGACGGCAATCCGGCAGTGGCGATGTACCCGCGCATTGCCGGGCAAACCGAGCGCTACGTCGCGCATCAGGTGGCGCTGATTGCCAGCGGCGAGCGTAATACCGGCATGTCGGCGGTGATGGTGCCCTTCGTCAAGGACCTCACCGCCCAGGACATGCGCGATCTGGGCGCCTATTTCGCCACCCAGAAGGCCTCTGCCGGTGTCGCCGACGACGCGGCGATCGCCGAGGGCCCCTACCAGGGCATGAAGTTCTACGAGGTCGGCGAAAAGCTCTACCGCGGCGGCGACATCGCCCGCGGTGTGCCGGCCTGCATGGCCTGCCATGGGCCGTCCGGCAGCGGCAATCCGGGCCCGGCCTATCCGCGCCTGGGCGGACAGCACGCCGAGTACGTGGCGCGGCGCCTGAAGGAATACCAGGCCGGCACCACCCAGGAGCGCAATCCAGCGCTGTTCAATATCATGGCGCAGGTGGCGCATCCGCTGACCGAGCAGGAGATCCAGGCGCTGGCCAGCTACCTGCAAGGCCTGCATGATCGTGCCGACGACGCGGCAGCGGCGCAGCCGCCTGCAGGAGCGCCCGCACGTTCGTGAGCTGATCCCTGCCGTCGCCACACCGCTTCACGACGCCGGTCCCGCGACCGGCGTCGTCGTTTACCGCTCGCCCCTCGCCCCCACGGAGCCCGCATGAAATTGCTTTCCCGTCTGCCCCTGCTGTTGTTGTTGCTGTTGCCGCTGGTGGCCTGCGCCGCCGACAAGAACGCCGCGCCGGTCGAAGGCGAGGACTACACCCTGATCGACGGCGGCCAGCCGTACGCCCCGCTTGCCGGCAAGGTCGAAGTGACCGAAGTCTTCGGCTACACCTGTCCGCACTGCGCGCATTTCGAACCGGTGCTGGAAGCCTGGGTGGCCAAGCAGCCGGCGTATGTGCGCTTCACCCCGGTGCCGGCGGCCTTTGGTGGCTTCTGGGACGCGTTCGCACGCGCCTACTTCGCCGCCGACATCCTGGGCGTGGCCAAGCGCAGTCACCGCGCCATGTTCGACGCCATCCATGAAAAGCAGACCGTGCCCACCCAGAACGTGGCGCCGGAAGAACTGGCCGCGTTCTACGCCAGTTACGGCATCCCGCAGCAGCGCTTCATCGAGACCTACAAGAGCGAGGCGGTGGATGCCAAGCTCAAGGCCGCGCGCGAGTTCGCGCTGCGCAGCAAGATCCCCGGCACACCGGCCATCATCGTCAACGGCCGCTACCTGATCGGCGCACGCAATTACCCGGACATGCTGCGCATTGCCGACTACCTGATCGCCCGCGAGCACGCCGCGCCGGCCAAGCGCTGAACCGCATAACCGCCAGCGACGGCCGCGCGTGGCATCATGCGCCCCGCGGCCGTCCGGCCCTTTTCTCGCCCCACGCTGGAGATCCAATCCGATGAAGACCCGCTTCGCCCTGACGCTGATGGCGCTGTTGCCGATCCTGGTCGCCTGCAAGGCGCAGGACGGTTCGTCCGACACCGCACCTGCCGCCACCACCCCAGCTGCCGAAACGGCGCCCGCCCCTCCTGCTGTCGCTACCCCGGCCGCAGACCCCGCCGCTCCGCCTGCAGTCGGCGAAAGCGCCACCACTCCGCCGCCCGCCGCCCCCAGCGCTGCCCCGCGCGCACCGAATGGCCCCGAGCCGGTCGCCGGCACCGATTATCTGGACATCGACGGTGGCCAGCCCTATCAGCAGGCCGCCGGCAAGATCGAAGTGGCCGAAGTCTTCGGCTATGTCTGCCCTGCCTGCAACGCGTTCCAGCCGCTGATCGGGCCATGGAAGGCGGGTCTGCCGTCGGACGTGCATTTCGTCTATGTGCCGGCCATGTTCGGCGGCCCGTGGGATGACTACGGCCGCGCCTTCTATGCTGCCGAGACGCTGGGCGTGCAGGAAAAGACCCACGAAGCCTTGTACAAGGCCATCCACGTCGACCAGACCCTCAAGGGCGAGCGCGGCAAGGATTCGGTGCAGGACATCGCCGCGTTCTACGCCAAGTACGGCGTGGACCAGAAGACCTTCATCGACACCATGAGCAGCTTCGGCGTCTCGGCCAAGACCAACCGCGCCAAGCAGTTCGCCACCCGCAGCAAGATCACCGGCACCCCGTCGCTGATCGTCAACGGCAAGTATCTGGTCAAGGGCCAGAGCTTCCCGGACATGCTGCGCATTGCCGATCACCTGATCGCGCGCGAACGCGCCACGCTGGCCAAGTGAGTCGCGCGAACGCAACGTCGTGAACGCTTCGGACTCGCGCACCCTGCGGGTGCTGACCGCCAATATCCAGGCTGGCTCCAGCACCCGCCGTTACAGCGACTATGTGACGCGTAGCTGGTCGCACGCGTTGCCGCTGGGCAGCAAGCGCACCAGCCTGGACAGCATCGCCAAGCTGGTCGGCGAACGCGACATCGTCGGCCTGCAGGAGGCCGACCCCGGCAGCCTGCGCTCGGGTTTCACCAACCAGACCCACTATCTGGCCGAGCGCGCCGGCTTCGATTACTGGAGCCACCAACCCAACCGTCGCATGGGTGGGGTGGCCTCCAGCGCCAACGGTTTGCTGAGCAAGCTCGAACCGGTAGAAGTGCAGGACCATGCCCTGCCCGGCCGCATCGGCGGACGCGGCATCCTGCTGGCGAAATTCGGTGAGGGCCGCGATGGCCTGGCCGTGGCGGTGGCGCATCTGTCGCTGGGCGCCAATTCGCGCATGGCGCAGCTGGCCTTCATCGCCGAACTGTTGTCCGACCATCCCAACGCCATGTTGATGGGCGATTTCAATTGCATGGCCGATCGACCGGAGATGCAGTCGCTCTATCGCCATACCCGTCTGCAACCGCCGAGCTGCGACGTGCACACCTTTCCCAGCTGGCGTCCAGACCGGGCGATCGACCACATCCTGGTCAGCGACAGCCTGGTGATCGAACATACCGAAGCGATTCCGGCCGCGTTTTCAGATCATCTGGCAGTGGGGATGGATATCCGCGTACCAAAGCAATTGCTGCGTTAAGAGCAGCCAACAGAACTCCTGCGCAGCCGCCAGGCGGGCGCGGCCGGTGCTCGGAATCCTCTTGTATCACTCGTCCACTCCAGTTCTGAGCGCGCCGCCCACACCCACCTAACGGCTGCTCGCCACGTTTTGTCGGCCACTCCGAACAACCGGAAAAGTGACGCCCGGTTCGCATTGGCGAACTCGACCGCTGACGCCCCCTCGACACCGCCTGTGCGATAACGCAGGCGGTTTTTCGTTGGGAGCGCAGCACGTGATATGCAGCGTATGAGTGTGTCGCCATGAGTGCGACAGCGCCGCACATCTTGCCGGTACGCACCCTGCGCCCGGTGTTCGTACTGGCTGCCACTGTCGTGTGCACGTTTGCCTTGCTGGTGTCGTTGTTTCCGCTGGAATCAGGACGTGTGCTGCTGGATGCGCAGACCTGGGCGTCGCGCAATGTCGGCTGGTACTACCTGCTGGCGACGACGCTGTATCTGGTGTTCGTGCTGGCCACGGCCCTGTCCAGCTACGGCAACATCAAGCTCGGCGCCGATCACGACGAGCCGGAATTCAGTTACCTCTCCTGGGCCGGCATGCTGTTCGCCGCGGGCATCAGCATCACGCTGTTCTTCTTCTGCGTTTCCGAGCCGCTTACGCATTATCTGCAACCGCCACAGGGCGGCACCGGCAGTGGCGAAGCCTCCGCACGCCAGGCGATGCAGCTGCTGTTCCTGCATTGGGGCCTGCATGGTTGGGGCGTGTTCGCGCTGGCGGCCATGGCGCTGGCGTATTTCGCCTTCCGCCACAACCTGCCGCTGGCGCTGCGATCGGCGTTGTATCCGCTGATCGGCAAACGCATCAATGGGCCGATCGGCTACACCGTGGATGCGCTGGGCATCGTGGCCACCGTGTTCGGCCTGGGCGCTGACATGGGCTTTGGCGTGCTGCATCTCAACGCCGGCCTGAGCACCTTGATGGACGTGCCGCATACGCACTGGGTGCAGGTGGCGCTGATCGTGGCGATGATGGGCGCGGCCATTGTGGTGGCGGTCTCCGGCGTCGAAAAAGGCGTGCGCTGGATGTCGGACATCAACATGCTGCTGGCCATGGCGCTGCTGTTGTTCATGCTGTTCGCCGGCCCGACGCAGTACCTGCTCAATGCGCTGATGCAAAACCTGGGCGACTACCTGGGCAGCGTGGTCAACAAGAGTTTCGACGTGTATGCCTATGGTGGCCGCGCCGATTGGCTGGGCGACTGGACGGTGTTCTATTGGGCCTGGTGGATCGGTTGGGCGCCCTTCGTCGGGCTGTTCATCGCGCGCATCTCGCGCGGCCGCACCATTCGCGAATTCGTGTTGGGGGTGTTGCTGATCCCGCTCGGGTTTACGCTGGCATGGCTGTCGATCTTCGGCAACAGCGCGCTGGATCAGCTGCTGCATCACGGCCAGACAGCATGGGCGCAGCAGGCCATCGATGCGCCGCAGACCGTGTTGTATGCGTTGCTGCAGCGTTACCCGTGGAGCCGCACGGTCATCACGGTCACGGTGGCGATCAGTTTCGTGTTCTTCGTGACCTCCGCCGATTCCGGCACGGTGGTGTTGTCCACGCTCTCCTCTCACGGCGGTGAACCGCACGACGACGGCCCGCGCTGGCTACGTGTGTTCTGGGGCGTACTCACTGCCGTGGTCACGGCAGGCCTGTTGCTGGCCGGCAGCATGGACGCACTGAAATCGGCGGTGGTGCTGGCCTCGCTGCCATTCTCTGCAGTGCTGCTGCTGATGGCCTGGGGCCTGTCGCGCGCACTCAGCGAAGAATCGCAGCGCAAACGCGCGCAGCTTTACAGCCCCAGCCCGTTGATCGGGCAATCACGCCATCACGGCGGCTGGCGTCAGCGGTTGGGCCAGGCGATGCACTTCCCGGCGCGCGATGAGGTGTATCGCTTCATGCACGACCAGGTGCGCCCGGCGATCGAAGCGGTCACCGCACAACTGCAAGAGGAAGGCTGGAAGGTGAGCAGCCGCATCGACGACGGCGACATGGAAATCAGCGTCGATCACGGCGAACAGCAGGGCTTCCGCTATCAAATCGTGATGCGCGGGTATCTCACTCCGTCGTTTGCCGCGCAGCGCTTCCGTAACCAGCGCTACTACCGCGCCGAGGTCTACCTGTACGAAGGCAGCCAGGACTACGACCTGGTGGGCTACAGCCGCGAACAGATCATCAACGACATCATCGATCAATACGAACGTCACCTGCAGTTTCTGCATCTCACCCGCTAAAGGTGCGTCGCTGCGGCGACCGTCCCACAGGAGGTTTGTCATGCCACGTTTCCCCGACCAGTTGCTGTATATCGGCGGCCGTTATGTTCCCGCCCGCGGCGGCCACACGCTCGAAGTGGTCAACCCCGCTACCGGCGAGGTGCTGGCCAACGTGCACAACGCCGGCGTCGACGATCTGGATGCCGCCGTCGATAGCGCGAAGGCAGGCCAGCAACGATGGGCAGCCCTGACGACGGTGGAGCGCTCGCGCATTCTGCTGCGTGCGGTGGCGTTGCTACGCGAACGCAACGATGCACTGGCGCAATTGGAAACGCTCAACACCGGCAAGCCGCTGAGCGAGACACGCAGCGTCGATGTGGTCACCGGTGCCGACGTACTGGAGTATTACGCTGGCGTTGCGCAGGCGCTGCAGGGTGCGCAAGTGCCCCTGCGCGAAGGCAGCTTCTTCTACACGCGCCACGAACCGCTGGGCGTTGTGGGTGCGATCGGCGCGTGGAATTACCCCATCCAGATCGCACTGTGGAAAGCCGCGCCCGCCCTGGCCGCCGGTAACGCGATGATCTTCAAACCCAGCGAAGTCACCCCGCTCACCGCGCTGAAACTGGCCGAAATCTTTACCGAGGCCGGCCTGCCCGATGGCGTGTTCAACGTGTTGCCCGGCGATGGCGCCAGCGTGGGCACTGCGCTCACCGAGCATCCGCAGATCGAAAAGATCAGTTTCACCGGCGGCACCGCCACCGGCCGCAAGGTGATGGCCAGCGCATCGAGTTCGTCGCTGAAGGAGGTGACCATGGAACTGGGCGGCAAGTCGCCGCTGATTGTCTGCGCCGATGCCGATCTGGACGTGGCTGCCGACATCGCCATGATGGCCAACTTCTACAGCTCCGGGCAGGTGTGCACCAACGGCACGCGCGTGTTCGTGCCGCGCGCCTTGCGTCACGCATTCGAAGCGCGCCTGCTGGCCCGCGTGCAACGGATCCATATCGGCGACCCGCTCGATGAGCGCACCACCTTCGGTCCGCTGGCCAGCGCCGCGCATATGCAGCGCGTGCTGGAGCATATCGAACAGGGCAAGGCAGAAGGCGCACGTCTTCTATGCGGCGGCGAGCGCCTGCAAGATGGCGCACTGGTGCAAGGCTATTACGTGGCGCCGACCATCTTCAGCGATTGCACCGATGTGATGACCATCGTGCGCGAGGAAATCTTCGGACCGGTCTTGAGCCTGCTCACCTACGACGACGAAGACGAAGCGGTGACGCGCGCCAACGCCACCACGTATGGGCTGGCTGCAGGCGTGGTCACGCCGGACCTGGCGCGTGCACACCGGCTGATCCATCGCCTGGAAGCGGGCATCTGCTGGGTCAACACCTGGGGCGAGTCGCCGGCCCCGATGCCGGTGGGCGGCTACAAGCAGTCGGGCGTGGGGCGCGAAAACGGTTTGGCGACCTTGCAGGCCTACACGCGCACCAAATCGGTCCAGATCGAACTGGAACGTTACGCGTCGGTGTTCTGAGGGCGGGGAGCCGGCGCTGGCAGGCGCGGCGGCAGCGACGCGATCGCTTCCCGCGCGCACGCCCGCGTCTGCGCCATCCGCCTCGATCGCCACCGCACCGTTACCGCATCAGGAGAACACCATGCAACGCGAATACGACTACATCATCATCGGTGCCGGCTCGGCAGGCAACGTGCTGGCGGCACGCCTGACCGAAGATCCCGGCGTGACCGTGCTGCTGCTCGAAGCGGGCGGGCCGGATTACCGGGTGGATTTCCGCACGCAGATGCCGGCAGCATTGGCCTTCCCGTTGCAGGGGCGCCGCTACAACTGGGCCTATGAAACCGAGCCGGAACCCTACATGGACAACCGGCGCATGGAATGCGGTCGCGGCAAGGGCCTGGGCGGCTCGTCGCTGATCAACGGCATGTGCTACATCCGCGGCAATGCGCTCGACTTCGATCATTGGGCCAAGCGCCCCGGCCTGGAGGACTGGAGCTACCGCGATGTGCTGCCGTACTTCCGCAAGGCAGAGACGCGCGATATCGGCGCCAACGACTATCACGGTGGCGACGGTCCGGTGAGCGTGGCAACGCCGAAGAACGACAACAACGTGTTGTTCCATGCCATGGTCGAGGCAGGCGTACAGGCGGGCTACCCGCGCACCGGCGATCTCAACGGCTACCAGCAGGAAGGCTTCGGACCGATGGACCGCACGGTGACGCCACGCGGGCGCCGCGCCAGCACCGCGCGCGGCTACCTGGACATGGCCAAGCCGCGCGATGGCCTGCATATCGTCACCCACGCCACCACCGATCGCATTTTGTTTGCAGGCAAGCGCGCCATCGGCGTGCATTACCTGGTGGGCAACAGCAGCGAAGGAATCGATGCGCATGCGCGCCGCGAAGTGCTGGTGTGCGCAGGTGCGATCGCCTCGCCGCAGCTGCTGCAACGCTCCGGCGTGGGCGCACCCGATCTGCTGCGCGCCCTCGATGTGCAACTGGTGCACGATCTGCCCGGTGTGGGCCAGAATCTGCAGGACCACCTGGAGGTGTATATCCAGTATGCGTGCACCAAACCGGTCTCGCTGTATCCGGCACTGCAATGGTGGAACCAGCCGGCGATCGGCGCGCAATGGTTGTTCGCCGGCACCGGTACCGGCGCCAGCAATCAGTTCGAAGCCGGCGGCTTCATCCGCACGCGCGAGGAATTCGACTGGCCCAACATCCAGTACCACTTCCTTCCGGTTGCCATCAATTACAACGGCAGCAATGCGGTCAAGGAGCACGGCTTCCAAGCGCACGTCGGCTCGATGCGCACACCCAGCCGCGGGCGTGTGCACGCCAAGTCGCGCGACCCGCGCCAGCATCCTTCGATCCTGTTCAACTACCAATCCACCGACCAGGACTGGCAGGAATTCCGCGACGCGATCCGCATCACCCGCGAGATCATCGCGCAACCGGCGCTAGACGCTTACCGCGGCCGCGAGATCAGCCCCAGTGCGGACTGCAAGACCGATGCGGAGCTGGACGCATTCGTCCGCTCTCGCGCAGAAACCGCCTATCACCCCTCCTGCTCCTGCGCGATGGGCACCGACGCCATGGCGGTAGTCGACGGCCAGGGCCGGGTGCACGGCATGGAGGGTCTGCGCGTGATCGACGCCTCGATCATGCCGCGCATCATCACTGGCAACCTCAACGCCACCACCATCATGATTGCCGAGAAAATCGCCGACCGCGTTCGCGGTCGTACCCCATTGCCGCGCAGTACCGCCGATTACTACATTGCCGGCGATGCCCCTGTGCGCGGGTGACTTTTCTACGGGTCGAGCGTGCGGTGCGCTAACCCTTTGGCATGTACCGTGAACCCGTCCATGAGCGCGTTAGCGGCGTCCACGCCGCCAATGGTCCCGCAAGCAGCCGGGAGAGCGCACAGACAGGCGCATGATTGCTCGGGCATCATGCGCTGATGAAGATCTATCTTGTTGGCGGCGCAGTCCGCGATGCATTGCTTGAGCAGCCGGCTGGCGACCGCGACTGGGTGGTGGTCGGCGCCGATCAGGCGCAGATGGAGGCGCAGGGGTTCAAGCCGGTCGGCAAGGATTTCCCGGTGTTTCTGCACCCGCGCAGTGGCGAGGAATACGCACTGGCGCGTACCGAGCGCAAATCCGGCCGCGGATATCGCGGCTTCGTGGTGGACGCCGACCCATCGGTGACCCTGGAAGAAGACCTGCTGCGCCGCGACTTCACCATCAACGCGATCGCGCGCGATGAGGACACGGGCCAATTGTTCGACCCGTACAACGGTGTGCGTGATCTGCAGGCGCGCGTATTGCGGCATGTCGGTCCGGCGTTCATCGAAGATCCTGTGCGTGTATTGCGTGCCGCGCGCTTCATGGCGCGGCTGGCCCCGCTGGGCTTTTCGCTCGCTGCTGAAACTGCGGCATTGATGCGGGACATGGCCGCCGGCGGCGAACTCGACAGCCTGGTGCCGGAGCGCGTGTGGCAGGAGCTGCGGCGCGCATTGAGTTGCGCGCAGCCCTCGGCGTTCCTG
Source organism: Xanthomonas citri pv. citri (assembly GCF_000961215.1). NCBI lineage: Bacteria > Pseudomonadati > Pseudomonadota > Gammaproteobacteria > Lysobacterales > Lysobacteraceae > Xanthomonas > Xanthomonas citri. The sequence goes on along the minus strand of NZ_CP008998.1, from coordinate 854,798 downwards.
CGCACGCTGCACGATGCCGATGCGCTGCGCGTCATCCTGCCGGAAGTCGATGCGCTGTACGGCGTGCCGCAGCGCGCCGATTTCCATCCGGAGGTCGACACGGGCATTCACCAGGAAATGGTCAGCGATATAGCGGCACGTCTGGCGCCCGGCGATGCGCTGGTGGGCTTTGCTGCACTGACCCACGACCTGGGTAAGGCGCTCACGCCGCAAGCGCAATGGCCGCGACATGTCATGCACGAGCAACGCGGCGTTGCGCCATTGCAGGCGCTGTGCGAGCGGCTCAAGGTGCCGCAGGACTTTCGGCAACTTGCCATCATCGCCTGCCGCGAACACTTGAACGTGCATCGCCTGGCCGAGCTCCGCGACCGCACCCTGCACGAGCTGCTGGTGCGCTGCGATGCGTTTCGCCGGCCGGAGCGTATCGCGCAGCTGGCACTGGTCTGCGAAGCAGACAAGCGTGGCCGTCTGGGCAGTGAAGAAGCCGCGTACCCGCAGGGCGAAGCGCTCAAACGGCTGCACGCCGCCGCACTGGCGATCAATGCGCGGGATCTGGCGGCCGAGGGTCTGCAAGGGCCGCAGATCGGCGAGGCACTGACGAAGGCGCGCATTGCCGCGATTGCGGCAGCGCGAAACACTGGTGCATAGCGACGTCTCGCGCGCACCGTTTTCTGCATGCAACAGGATGCGGCAACGTTAGAAAGAGCGACATTGCAGCGAACCGCACGGCTGACGGAATCTGCCCTTCGAAGCCAGGAACTCAAGCGAGTCTAGTTGTCCGCCACGAGATAAAGGCGGCTGCACAAAGCAGCCGCCCTGGCCGGGCATTACAGCTTGAAATTCAGGCTCAACATGAAAGAGCGACCGTTCTTGTAGATGTAGTACGGCTGGTTCTTGTTGCCGATGTAACTGAAGTAGGTTTCGTCCAGCAGGTTGGTGGCTTCCAGCGCCACGCGCAGTCGCTCGGTGGCCTGGTAGCCGAATGACGCATCGACTTGCGTAAACGCGTCGGTCATCTGCTGCCCGTTGAGCCTGCCAATCTGGGTGAAGTATTCCGAGCGCCAACCCAGATTCACCCGTGCGCTCCACTTGCCTTGTTCGTAGTACGGGCTGACGTTGTAGGCATTGCGCGAGTTGTACGGCAGGCTGTAATCGCCGTCGGTCTTGGAATCGGAATAGGTGTAGTTGGCCACCACGCCGAAGCCATTGCCGAAATTGTGCTGCAGATTGAGCGCAACACCGCGCACCCTGGCATCGCCGGCGTTGGTAGGTACCGATGTCTGGTAGGTGCTCGAGCCGCCGGTGGCGTTATTGAAGAACACACGATCCTGCACCGTGGTCAGGATGTAGTTGGAGATGTCGCGCGAGAAGAATTCGCCGCTGAGCAGGCTGCTGTCGGAGAAATACCACTCCAGCGATGCACCGAGGTTGGTCGACTCGTACGGGCTCAGTCCTGGGTTGCCGGTCGACGCCGTCAGCGTGGTGTCGTCGGTGGCCACGTACGGCGTCATGTTGGTGTAGCGCGGCCGCGCGATCACTTTGGAGGCGGCAAATCGCAGCATCAGGTCGTCGCGCAGGTCGTAGGCGATATTGAACGAAGGCAACCATTTGCCGTAGCTGCTGAGAAAGTTGACCGGCGTGTAACCGCCACCCGGCGCATAGCTGAAGCCATCTGTTGAATCGCGCGAATGCACATAGCGCACGCCGATGTTGCCGCGATACCGCTCGCCGGAGAAGTTGCCTTGCAGGAACCACGCACGGTTCTGCTCCTCGATGCTGTAGTTGCCGGCATAGCTGATCGGCAGACCGTCGTCGCCTTCCAGTCCGCTGATATACCGGCTGATCGCACCGCTGTCGATGGTCGACCAGCGTTGCATGTCGGCGCTGGTCGACAGCCCATCCAGATAGCCCGAGGGCGTGGTGCCCGGCGAGAATGCCGCCAGCGTGCTGCCATCGTTCGGGGTCCAGGTACGGCTGTAGGACGATTGCCCGGCGGCGTGATTGGTGAGCTTGATGCCGGTGAGGATCTGCGTAAACGGCCCCCACTCCACCGCATGATCGAAATCCAGCTGCAGATAGCGCTCCTTGTCGTACTGCGGGCTGTGACTGGCCGAGGCGTTGTTGAGCTGCATCGCCGCCGCATTGGTGGGATCGGTGCTGTAGTCCATCGCGGTACGGCGCCCGTCGATGGTGTAGCTGTAGCCGGCCAGATTGCGGAACTGGATGCCGTAGATACGCTCGGCGCCGCCTTGCGAACTGGTGTAACCCACCTGGCTGGAGGCGTTCCACCCATCGCCATGCCAGTCGGTGCGCAGGTGGATGCTGCCGGTGCTGACCTGGCTATTGCGCAGATAGCCGTCGAGATAGGTGTTGGACTGGTCGCCGAAGGTACCCGAGGTGGCGATACCGTTCTCGAAGCCCAAGGCCTGCGCATCGCCCGGCGTCGAGCCCCAGTAACCGTAGCGGCTCTGGTTGTAGTTATCGAAGCTTTCCTTGACATACAGGCCAGTCAGATTGAGCTCGAAATCGCTGTCCGGCTTCCACTGCAGCGCCGCGCTGACACCGTCGCGCTTGCGCGTTTGCTGGAACAACGCCGTGTTGATCGACGTCGGAAACACGCCGGTGTTGTTGCCGACCACACCCGGCGGAAACCCGGCGCCCTGCACATTGTCGTAGCCGAAAATTTCAACGCCGTCGCGGCGCAGGACACGCTGCGAATGCATCACCGAGGTAAGCACGCCCAGGGTTTGGTCCTGATTCTTCCAGCTATACAGCGCCGAGGCATTCGGCTTGCCTTCGTCGGAGCGATCGTTGTAGCCATAGCTCACGGTCCCGGTGAGCGTATTGCGATCCAGATCCAGCGGTTTGCGCGTATGCACGATCACGGTGCCGCCGATGGAACCCTCGTCGATGCGCGCTTCGGGCGTCTTGTAGACCTCCATCAAGCCGACCACTTCCGGCGCCAGGGTGCTGTAGTTGAACGAGCGGCTGTCCGGGTCGTTGGGGTCGCCGCCCCAACTGGTCGATGCAATGGTCTGGCCGTTGAGCAGCACACGGTTGAGCGCCGGATCGGTGCCCAGGATGCTGACTTTTTCGCCTTCGCCGAACTGCCTGTCCACGGTGATACCGGACAACCGCGACAGCGATTCGGCGACATTGGTATCTGGAAACTTGCCGATGTCTTCGGCGCTGATCGCGTCGACGATCGCATCGGCGTTGCGCTTGACGTTGAGCGCCTTGCCCAGGCTGGCCTGGTAACCCACCACCTTGATTTCGTCCAGGGTGGAAACCGAGGGATCGGTTTGTGGTGGTGTCTGTTGCTGCGCGGGTGCGGGCTGCTCCTGCGCAAATGCGGGAAGGCTTGCGACGCAGGCCAAGCTGGCGCCACCTATGAGCAGACGCCTGACAGCCGCGCTCAATGGTGAGCGGCGCAGTGGGTCGACGGACGCAGATACCGGAACACAAGGGGACAAAGCGAACAGACGGGAAAACAGCATTGCGTGGACCTCATCACTGATGTCGGATGGCAACCGTCTGGTTGCACAACGGCGCGCGACGCGCGTGCCATGCCCGTGATCCGTCCCCTGTGCCGGATACGAACAGCCACCCGCATTGCATGACGACATGCGGGTAAAAGCCGACCACTGGGACAACGGCCGGTTATCGTCTTCTCGAACGTCGAGCAGATGCTTCTTCGCTGAGAACGTTACCAGCGAAGGTGCCTTCCGTGGCTTGTAGTGTCAACCCGTTGCTGCATACGTCCATTTTTATGCGCTAAACAACGCCTTCCCTGCAGATATCGGGATGATGGCGTGATCGTTGTCTCACTGCCCTTGGCGTCGATGCAGACCACTGCGCCCTATGCCCTGTTCGCACACGGTGGCGCACCCGAATGTTGCGACGCAAAGTACCTGCGCACGCGAAGTGTGCTGCGCATGCGCGCGTGGATGATGCGCATAAACTTGCGCAGGTTGGAACGCTGCGCTGTCGCCCGATGGCCGATGGCCGTTGCACGCGTGTCGGGTTAGACAACAACCTGTCCACCGTGGGACTGGTTTCATCGCTGCCGCAGGGCGTGCACGGTGCCAGCGTCCGGTGCAGTTCCGTCGGTCCGGCAACAACACCTGTACATCACGTGCCGGCGGCGACCAGCGCGTTTGTTGGGTGAAGGCGAAGCATGCGACATGCGACGACTCACTGCATGGGCCGCTGCATGTCCCTGCATTTCAAGGATCAAACGCAACGCGCGCGCCGCATCACGCAATGCGGCGCGCACGATACGTTGGCCGGCCAAGATAGGTCTCAAGCAGCAGTTACCTGGGCACGGTCAGCGCACGGCAGCGGCAGCGGACCGGTGGTCGTGCCGCTCCGAGCACCGGCCGCGTTCCGCTGCGGCGACGCAGGCGTGTGGGCGGCGGCGCTTAGTCGCGCTGCCCAGCCACCCACGTGCTCAACACCTGCACATCGTCATCCACCAGCACCAGATCGGCTTGGTAGCCGGGGGCGATGCGTCCCAGGCGTTCGCCCAGGCCAATGCATTGCGCGGGGTAGGTAGAAGCCATGCGCGCGGCTTCGGCCAGGTCCACGCCCAGCCAGCGCACGCTGTTGCGCACGGCGGTGGCCATGTCCAATGCGGAGCCGGCCAGTGCACCATCGGCATTTCGCACCACGCCGTCCACGGCGGTGATGGTTTCGCCGTAGAGATCGAAGCTGGCGCTTTCGCTGCCGACCATCGGCATGGCGTCGGTGACCAGCAGCAACTTGCCGCGTGGCTTGGCCGCGAGCGCCACACGCAAGCTGGCCGGATGCACGTGCACGCCGTCGACGATGACGCCGCACCAAATCGTCGGGTCTTCCAGTGCCGCGCCCACCGCATTGGGTTCGCGGCCAGCCAGCTGCGACATCGCGTTGTACACGTGCGTGAAGCCGCTGACGCCGGCGGCAATGCCATCGCGTGCCTGCTCGTAGGTGGCCGCAGTGTGGCCGGCGAACACGAGCGCGCCGCCGGCAACGAAGGCACGGATATCGTCCAGCGGAACGCGCTCGGGTGCGAGCGTGATCAAGGTGACGCCATTGTCCAATGAGGTATCGACGGCAATCTCGTGCGCGTCCGGTACGCGGAACTTGTCCGCGTCGTGCGTGCCCTTGCGCGCAGGACTCAGGTACGGGCCCTCCAGATGGATGCCGAGCACGCCGGGTACGCCTTGCGCGATGGCCTGGCGAGTGGCATCGATCGCTTCGGCCATCACCTCAGCGGTGTCGCTGATCAAGGTTGGCAGCATGCCGGTGGTGCCGAAGCGACGATGCGCGGCGGCGATCGTGGCCAGTGCCTGGGGGTCGCGTGCGTTGTTGAACAACACGCCGCCGCCGCCATTGACCTGGATGTCGATAAAGCCCGGCAACAAGCTGGCGCCACCCAGGTCCAGGCGCGTATCGGCCTGCGTAACGCGCGCATCGTCGGCCGGCACGATCGCCTGGATCTGCGTGCCAGCCAGCATCACGACCAGGCCGTCCTGCAATCCGTTGTCGGTGAGCACACGTGCATTGCACAGTGCCTGAGTCGTGAGAGCGTGCATGATCAGACGGTTTCCGTGACCTTGTTCAGATGCGGCGGCAGATCGGGATTGTTGCCGCGCTGCAATGCCAATGCATTGATCGCGCGATAGAAGCTCTGCACGGTCAACAGCGGCGCACAGGCCGGGTGCGCGGCCTCTGCCAGCGGCAAATCGCCACCGGGCGCGGCCAGCCACACCTGCGCGCCACGCGCGCGGAATTCTTCGGCCAGTGCGCGGGTACCGGCACCGGTTTCGTCGGGCTGTGCGAAGACCAGCACCGGGAACCCCGGCCCCACCAGGGCCATCGGCCCGTGCTTGACCTCGGCCGAGCTGTAGGCTTCGGCGTGCAGGCCGCAGGTTTCCTTGAACTTCAGTGCCGCTTCCTGCGCTGCGCCCAGGCCCAGGCCGCGGCCGAGCACGAACAGATTGTGCGCAGGCGCCAGACCGGCGGTGAGCGCGGACCAATCGGCCTGCCACGCGCTGCGCAACTGCTGCGGCAATGCGTCGAGCGCGGCAAGCAAGGCGGGGTCGTTCTTCCACACCGCGCCCAGATGCAGGACCGCGGCCAGCGAAGCGAGATAACTCTTGGTGGCGGCCACGCTTCTTTCCGGGCCTGCGCCCAGCGGAATCACCACCTCGGCCAGTTGCGCCAGCGGCGAATCTTCCACGTTGACCAGGGCGACCACGCGCGCGCCGGCAGCCTTGGCGGCTTCGGCATTACGCAGCAGATCCGGGCTCTTGCCCGATTGCGAAATCACGATGTACAGCGCGCCACGCAGTTGCAGCGGCGCTGCATAGACCGAGCCCACCGACGGCGACGCAGATGCGGTGACGATGCCGAGCTGGGTTTCGAACAGGTACTTGGCATAGGTGGCCGCATGATCGGAGCTACCGCGCGCGCAGGTCACCACGAACGGCGGCGGCGTCTCGCGCAGCGATTGCACAAGCGCGGCGATGGTGTCGGCATTACGTGCGAACTGTGCAGCGACCACATCGGCGGTCTGCGCCGCTTCGCGGAACATCAAGGTCTCGGTTTCGGAGGGAAGGCTCATCGTGGCTCAGGCAGATTCAGGAGGAAGGGGTTTGCCGGTGGACGCAGGCGCCGGCGCGGTGGAGCCGCGCACCACCAACTGCGGCACGAAGCCGCGGCTCTGCAATTGCGCCGGTTGGTCGTCGTAGGCATCGCTGCGCAGCTGGCTGATCAACAAGCGTGCGGCATGCCGCGCGATGTCGTCGGTGGCCTGCTTGGCAGTGGTCAGTGCCGGCCACGACTGGCGCGAGAACGGGCTGTCTTCGAACCCGGCGATCGACAATTGATACGGCACGTTCATGCCGGTGGACTTGGCCGCGGCCAGCACGCCTGCAGCGATCTCGTCGTTGCTGCCGAAGATGGCGGTGGGCGGCTCGCGCAACGACAACAGCCGGCGTGCGCCACGGAAGCCATCGTCGAACGTGTAGTCGCCGGGAATCACCAGGTGCTTGTCCAGGCTGATGCCGTAATCCTTCAACGCCGCTTCATAGCCGGCGTAACGTTCGCCGCTGGAGCGATGCTGCGGGCCGCCCCACAGGAAGCCGATGCGTTGATGGCCGAGCTGGATCAGGTGCTCGGTGATTTCATACGCGGCATCGCGGTCGTCGATATACACGCACGGGCCATCGCCGGGGTCGTCGGTGGAGGCGATGATGCGCACGCTCTTGATGCCGCGCGCGGCCAGACCGGCCAGCAATTCCGGGCGCTCGGACATCGGCGCGGTCAACACCACGCCGGCCAGTCGCGAGCGCTGCACCCATTCGGCCAGTTCTTCGGCCAGCAACGGCGAGGTGGAATCGCAGGGATGGATCTGCAAGCCGAAGCCGGTTTCGCGGCACGCGGCCAGCACGCCATTCTGAATGCCGATGATGTGGTACGGGTTGGGGTTGTCGTATACCAGGCCGATCACGAACGGCGTGCCGCTGCGCAGATTGCGCGCGGACGGATCGGGTTCGTAGTCGAGATCGGCGATGGCGCGCAGCACGCGTGCACGCGTGGCCTGCATCACCGATGGCTCGTTGTTGATCACCCGCGACACGGTCTTCAACGAGACCTTGGCGCGCTCGGCGACATCTTTGATGGTGGGCCTGCGCATGGATGTACCTTGTCCGTCGGAACGCATCATGCCGCCGCGATCACTTGGCCTGGGCCGGCAGGCCCACGCGATGACCGCGCAGCGAATAGAACAGGATGTACAGATAGCACGGCACCATCAGTGCAGCGAACACGACCTGGAAGTCGTAGTGCTGCTTGAGGATGGCGAACAGCTGCGGAATGATCGCGCCGCCAGCGATGCCCATCACCAGCAATGCCGAGCCGATTTCGGTGAACCGGCCCAGTCCGCGAATGGCCAGCGGAAAGATCGCCGGCCACATCATCGCGTTGGCAAAGCCGAGCGCGGCGACGAAGCCCACCGACACGTAGCCGTGGGTGAACAAGGCACCGAGCGAGAACAGCACGCCCAGCACCGCCGACACGCTCAGGTAACGCGCCTGCGAGATCACGCGCGGAATCAATACCAGGCCGGCGATGTAGCCCAGCAACATCGCGCCCAGCGTGTAGGAGGTGAAGATCTTGGTGCTGTCCAACGGGAGATTGAAGCCGTGTCCGTAGGTGCCGATGGCATCGCCGGCCATCACTTCCACGCCCACATAGACGAACAGGCACAGCACGCCCAGCCATAGGTGCGGGAACTGGAAGATGCTGGATTTCTGCACGCCACCGGTCGCGCCCGGCGTGGCGTTGGCTTCGGAGGGCTTGAGCTCGGGCAATGGCGAGAACAGCACGCCAATGGCCAGCAACAGCAGGACGCCGGACATCACCAGATACGGCGCGTGAATCTTGGCGGCGAAGGCGGTGAGCAAGGTTTCCTTGGTCGTCGCATCGGCACTGGCCACCTGCGCGGACAGGTCGCCGATACCGTGCAGCACCAGCGAGCCGATCAGGATCGGCGCCAGGATGCCGGCAATCTTGTTGCAGATGCCCATCAAGGCGATACGCCGCGCGGCACTTTCGATCGGCCCGAGAATGCTGATGTACGGGTTGATCGCCGTCTGCAGCAAGGCCAGGCCGCTGCCGATGACGAATAGGCCGCCCAGCGCGCCGGGATACCAACGCTGCGTGGCGAACTGGCCGAAGCCTGCTGCACCCACGGCCATCACCACCAGGCTCAGCGCCAGGCCTTTCTTCATGCCGGTGCGCTTGAGAATCCACGACGAGGGCAAGGCCAGAAAGAAGTACGACAGGTAGAACACCATCAGCACCAGGAATGCGTTGACCTCGTTGAGGTCGAACGCCAGCCGCACGAAGGTGATCAGCGGCCCGTTGATCCAGGTGAAAAAGCCGATGATGAAAAACAGCACGCCGACGATGGCGATCGAGACAACGGGGTTTGCGGGCCTGGCGGTAGTCATGGATCGGCTGGCTCTGAGGTTGTCGTAAGGAATGCCGTTGGCGTCAGCGGCGCAGTTCGGCGACGAAATCGTAGAAGTCGTTGTGGCAATAGGTGTCGGTCAATTCGATCGCGCTGCCATCGCGGGCATAGCCCACGCGCACCACATGCAAAATCGCCTCGCCGGTCTTCATGCGCAGGTGTTCGGCCAGCCGCGCGGGCAGATTGATGGCGCGGAAGTACTGCAGGGCACGCACCACCGGCGTGCCCTGCGCATCCAGATAGCTGTAGAGCGAATCGCCGATCTGCTGCGGGTCGGCGACGATGCGTTGCGGCAACACCGCGTGCTCGTAGGCCATGACCCGGTCGTCGGCACTGCGCAGCCGCGTCAGCGAGGCCACCGCGGCATCCGGCGACAGGCCCAGGCGCAGGATCTCTTCGCCATGCGCCGGGCGCAGCCGCCGCTCCAGCCAGCGCGTGCCCGGCTCATAGCCCTTGATGCGCAGCGTCTCGCTGAAACTGGTCAGGCCGCTGAGCTGATGCTGGATCTGCGTGGTGACGAAGGTGCCGGCGCCCTGCCGGCGCGAGACCAGGCCTTGTTCGACCAGCACATCCACCGCCTGGCGCAGGGTCACCCGCGAGATCTGCAGCCGCTCGCACAGCTGGCGCTCGGCCGGCAGCGCCTCGCCGGCCTTCCACTGCCCGCCACGGATGGCGTCGGTAAGCTTGGCGGCCAGTTGCAGATACAGCGGGGTCGGCGCGGACGCGTCCAGTGCCAGCGCGTCCATCCTGGGATCGTCGTCCGTCCTGGCGTTGGTTTTCGGTTTGACCACTGCCTGTCCTCCGGACCGACGGGGATTCGTTAGGTCCAATATAGTACCAATTTACGCAACGCGCATCAGGCCGCGGCCGACCTCGACGCACGCAATCGCGTGAATTGCCTGGCCGCGCCACATTGACCGCTGCCACGGGTGGGCATCGTGCAGCCATGGCCGAGCTGGTCAGTGCTTTGCACCCTGGCCCGTCGCCGGATGGGCGATGCGATCACAGCCGCAGGTACCAGCGCCGCCGATCCATCCACCAACCCACCGCGCAGCACATCAGCGTGTAGCTCAGCGCGCACAGCAGCGAGCCGAGTGGTCCTGGCGCAATGGTCTGGAACACGCCGATGCCGGCCCAGGCGTACAGGTCCAGCCCGGAGCTTCCGGCCGGGATCAGCCGCAACACCACCACGAACAATTCGGAGAACAGGTAGATCGCCAGCGGGTTGCGCCCCAGGACGGTGAAGAAACCGCTGCCGCCGGTCCAGCCGCGCAATTCCAGCAGGTATACCAGTGCACCCAGCGCCAGCAGATCCAGGCCCACCGTGCAGGCGACGAACGAGCCGCTCCAGAGCTTCTTCGACAACGGCCAGGCCGGTGCCCAGAGCAGCGCCAGCAGCACCAGACCTGCGCCCGCCAACAACAAGCTGCGCGTGCTGGCAATGGTCTTGCCATGTCGCTGCAGGAAGCGCCCGCACAGATAACCGGCCAGCACATTGACCGTGGCCGACAGCGTGCCGAGCAAGCCTTCAGGATCGAAGCCGCCGTCCTTGCGGTACAGATGATCACGCCCGTACAGCCACAGATCCAGGCGAGTGCCGGCATTGCCGGTCTTGCTCAATTCCGCGCCAGGTTGGCCGAAGGCGTACAACAACGCCCAATAGCCCAACAGCAGTGCTAAGCAGACAGGCGCGATGCCGCGCGGTGGCAGATAGCGCACCAGCAATGCCGCCGCCAGGTAGCACAGGCCGATCCGTTGCAATACGCAGGTCAGGCGAAGTTGATCGACCGTCGTGAACGCCCATCCACCATCTGGCTGCAGATGGAAAAAAGGAAACCAGTACATCAGCACACCGCATAGCAGGATCAGCGCGGCGCGCCTGCTCACACGGCCGAGGAACTGCAGATGCGGCGTGTTGGTTGCCAGCGCAAAACTCATCGCGCTCCCAACCGCGAACAGGAACGAAGGAAACACCAGATCGGCCAGCGTGAAGCCGAACCAAGCCGCGTGGGTCAGCTGCGCGTACGCCTGAGCGCCCGGCCCTGCGGTGTTGACCAGAATCATCAGGAAGATGGTCAGGCCGCGGAACACATCCAGTGAGAGGAAGCGTTCGCGCTTTGACGGTGCGGCTGCAGCGGGAGTGGCAGCCGCGGGCCTGTGTGCGCTCATTGCACGCCCTCGCCCACGTCATAGAGGTGGATGCGACATGCACACCTGGTGGTCTGGGCTCTTGCATCGACGCAACTGCGCTCCGGCATGAACGCCACGCGCAACACGGATGCGTTCATTGAGCGACCCCTTGCGTAGTGCTGTGAACGCCAACGGATGCACTTTCCTGCCGCGCGTCTGGCCCGCGATCCTGCGAAGCGCGTTGCCTTGGATCGTGCGCATCTACCTGTGCCAGCAAGGTGTGCAGCAAGCTCAGTGGCTCACGTGGCGGCTGACGCTTCGACATCTCGTCCTGCGCGGACCATTGGCGTTCCCATGTTGCAAGCTGGTGATCCACGGCCACCGCATCGAACGGCGTGCCGGCCTTGCGTGCAGCACGATACGCGCTGAGAAAGCGCGTCCAACGCTGCAGATAGAAGTCTGCGTACATGCCCTGCCACGCCTTGGACGCGTAATCAGCAAGGTTGCCGTCGCCGCCCCAGACACTGACCTGCGCTCGCGCATTGCCGACATAGGCGCGCCGCAATCCGGCATCGTGGCCGGCCGCAGCGGCGGCCTGGCCGGTCCAGTCGGCCAAGGTTTCGTGTTGACCGCCAACCAGCGCATCCAGTCCCCGCACCAGTTGCGTGGTGCGCGCCAGCTGCGCATCGCCGCGCGCGAAATCGCCGGCATCATAGGCCTGCACCACTGCCTGCAATTGACGGTCGGCCTGCAGGCTCAGGTAATGGCGTGCGTCTTCGATCAAATCGTAGCGATACAGCGGCGCATCTGCATAACGGTTGGCCTGCCGCAGCAACGCATCGATGGCGCGGCGCAGGCGTTGCGGGTCGCCAGGACGATCGTCGAAATCGACGATGTCGGCAGTCGGCCGCTTGAACAGCAGGTAGGCACCGGCACGCTTGTTCCACCAGCGTGGCGACCAGTAACGGGTCTGGTAGATGCCTGCTTCCAGATCAGACCATGCGCTCAGTAATGCAGCATCGCTGCGGCCGTAGCGCGCGCGCAGATAGTGCGTGAGCCACTGCGACCACGATTGTTGCGGGCCTTCCCAGGCCAGCGCGTAGAGATACTCGTAGATCACCGAGTTGCTGTGCAGGCCTTCCGGAAACACGCCGAAGCCGCGCAGATTGCGTTTGTCCGGATCGGCCAGCAAGGCTTGCAGATCGTGCCGATAGAACGCGAAATCGCCGTACAACGGATTGCTAGCGCCATAGTTGTGCACGTAGCCGTAGATCCACTGCTTGTTGTCGAAGGCCCGCGATGCCTTCCAGGTACCGGGATAGCGGTCGTTGCCGATGTCAAGCACCATCAAGCGCGCGTCGGGCACCTTGCCGAGAAACGCAGCGATCGCCTGCGCTTGCCAGAACTGGCGGTCGGCACCGAACAGCCAGCCCTGCATCACCCAGGTGGCCTTCGGATTCACCTGCGCGATGGAGCGATACAACGCCTGCCCGTATTCGGCCAGGCGTGCATCGCGTTGCGCTGGCGGTACCGCTTTTGCCCGCGCAGCATCGGAGTTGGCGATGCTGTCGCCGTACCTGGCGGCGGCCACGTCGCTGCCATCGTCGGCCACGGGTGGCAGCATTTCGTTGAAGGCATCGGCCAGGTAGAACTCGCCTGCGCCGTAGGTCTGGGCGTACAGCTCAAGGAAGCGCCGCGCGAGCTTGGCAAACAGCGGATCGCGCGGATCCAGCCAATAGGTCTCGTGAAAGCCTTCCCAGGCGCGCATGCGATAGATGCGCGCATGCGGATGCGCCTGCGCGAACGCCCTGGGCACGTAGCCGGCAAATGCGGGCAGCACCGGCTGCATGCCCAACTCGCGCATGCGCGTCAGGATCTGCTTCTGCAGCACGCGTTTGCTATCGATCCAGTGTTGCGGCAGCGGTGCGCGATAGCCTTCGATATTGCCCATGCGCTGCCACGGCGTGAACGCCCGGCCGGAAAAATACTCCGCCAGCGCGTCATCGCCGACATCGAACTCGCGCCACAACGCTTGCCAGATCGCTTCCTGGCCTTCCATCGCCAGCGGCATGTCGATGCCATGCAAGGCCATCCAGTCGATCTCGCGCTGCCAGCGCGGCCAATCCCAGAACGGCGTGGTGTAGCCGTAGGTGCAGGTATTGAGATAGGCGCGGTGGGCAAATGGCGTGCGCACTTGACCACTGCGGTAGGCCGGCCATTGCGCTGGCAGCGCCACGCGGTCGCCCTCCCAACTCATCGAGGCCGCACCTGCTTGACCGAGATACGCATAGGCGCCACGCGCCAAGGCCACTTGCGAGGAGCCGGCGATGCGCACCGTGTCGCCGCCGGCGTCGATGCGATACCAGTCTGCACCATCGCCACGCGGTGCGACGGTCATGTCGAACTGGGCGGCACGCGCGCCGATCAGGCGTTGCACGACCGCCTGCGCGGGCGATGCCGCCAGCACGGAGACGGGAGTGGCGAGCAACGCGCCCAGCACCACGGCGAACAGGCGCGCAGGCGACGATGAGGAAAACAGTGAAAAGGTCATGGCGGGTTCCGATAATGCACGGTGACGACGTCGTGGAATCCAAATGGCTGATCGGCAGCGACCTGCAGAATCACCGCCAGGGTGCGCTCGCCGGCCGCGGGTGCAAGCGCCACGGTGACCGGTGTTCCGGCCGCTGCCTGGGCGACCGCGCGGCCGTCCAGAAATACCTGCGCCGGCCCGCTGAGGCGGCCCAGGTCGAGTATGCCGCCGCGGGTTTGCATGCCCTGCCACGGTGTGAATTGACTGCGATACAACACATAGCCGGCACGTTCGGGGGCGCTTTCCAAGGTGCCTGGCAACGTATTGCTCCAGCTGTTGTTGTCGTTAGGACGGCGCGGGAGGTCCGGTGCGGGCGGCTGCGCGAATGCAGCGGTGTGGCGCCAGCTTTCGACCACCATCACTGGCGCCGCGATCGGCACCGATGCCGGCAGCGGCGCCGACGTGCAGCCGATATCAAGCACTGCATCGCGCAATCCGGGGCTACTTGCCTGCAGGCGCAACACGCCCGCACCGCTCCCGGCTTGCACGATTGCCTGCGCCAGCCCGTTGAACAACGCCACCTGCGTGCTTTGATCCGCTGCATGCGAATTCGGGTCGCCATTGCCGATACCCAACAGCCGGCCGCCGCTGATCTGCAGCGTCAGCAGTGCATTGCAATCGGGCACGTGGCGCCCCTGCGCGTCCACCGCTTCCAACGTCACCGGTTGCGCATCGCGGCCATCGCCGTGCAGTTCGCTGCGGTCGGGGGTGAGTTTGAGCGCGACCGGAGCGCCGGTGGTTTCGACGCGCGTGCGCGCCACTTCGTGTCCCCCACGCCAGGCCACCGCTTCGAGCACGCCCGGCGCGTAGTCCACTTGCCACTGATTCGATTGCGCACGATCCACCGCTTGTTTCCCGAGCGAGCGGCCGTTGAGCCACAACTCCACCTGCTCGGCATTGCAGAACGCCATGACCTTGATCGGCTGACCTTCGCGGCCGGGCCAGTTCCAGTGTGGCAACAGATGCAGTACCGGCGCATCGTCGATCCATAAGGCGCGACGCAGCCAATAGGCGCCCTTGGCAAATCCGCATTGGTCCATGATGCCGAAGAACGCCCCCACCGATGGCCATTCGAACGGCGTGGGTTCCCCGCGATAATCGAAGCCGGTCCACACGAAACTGCCGGCGACGAACGGGCGTTCGGCAATCAGCTGCCAGGCGCGGCGATGGGTATTGCCCCAGTCCGCGGCCAGGCTGTCGTCTTCGGCCACCACGTGCGCATCCAGATCGGTGAACCACGCACCACGCGTCTGAAACGCACTGGTGTCTTCGCTGGACAGCATCGGCGTGCGCGGACGCGCTGCATGCACGCGGTCGTAGTTGTACTGCCGATAGTTGAAACCGAGCACGTCCACCACATCGGCCGCGCCGCCGGTGGCGAACATGCCATCGTTCATGCCGGCGGTGATTGGGCGCGTGTCGTCGAGCGCCCGCACCGCGCTGGCGGCGCGCGCCGTGATCGCGTAACCGGTGGCGGTGCCTTGCAGCGGCTCTTCGTTGAGCAGCGACCACAGAAACACGCTGGGATGATTGCGCTGGCGCCGCACCATGTTGCGCAGCAACGCCACATAGTCGGGTGCAGGATTGAACAAGCGGTTCTCGGCCATCACCAACATGCCGAGACGGTCGCAGGCCTGCAGCAGTTCCGGCGCCACTGCGTGATGCAGACGGATGGCGTTGCAGCCAATCGATTTCAGCCGCTGCAGACGAAACACATGCAGCGCATCGGGCAACGCCACGCCGACGCCAGCATGGTCCTGATGCAGGCAGACGCCCTTGATCTTGAGCGGACGTCCGTTGAGAAAAAACCCGTGATCAGCGTCGAAGCGCAGGCTACGAAAACCGACCTCGCATGCGGCACGGTCGCTGCGGCCATCCGCGCTGCGCACTTCGGCTTGCAGGCGATACAGCACGGGGGTGTCCACGCTCCAGCGCTGCGGCTGCGGCACTGGATGCTGAGCGCCGCCTGTGCCGTGCCGAATGCAGCGACGCGTCGTTGTGTCTCACCATGCGCCACGACAGCGCCATGCGTGTCGCGCAAGACGACCTCGACCCACGCATCAGCGGGCTGTTCACCGCTGTTGACAAGGTCCAACTGCACCGGCACCTGCCAAACATCGTCTGGGCCTTCCCGCGGCACGGCTGCCAGGCCGTCGCCGGCGATATGCAGGGGCGCGCGCAGCACCAGCCAGGTGTGTCGGTAGATGCCGCCGCCTTCGTACCACCACCCATCCATTGCCTCGGCATCGACGCGGATGGCGATGCAGTTCAATGCATTGCCATAACGTGCGACGGGCGTGATGTCGATCACCAGCCCGTTGTAGCCGCTCCAACTGCGCGCCATCAGCATGCCGTTGACCCACACCGTGGCATGGCTGGCGACACCGTCCAGACGCAGTTCCACCGCCTGGTCGCGCACTGCCTCTTCCAGCCGAAACGTGCGCCGGTACCAGGCGATACCGCGCGGGCGATAGCCTTGCGCGACGTTGGCGTCGGCGCGCACCGGTTGCTCCAATACAAAATCGTGCGGCACTTGCAGCTGCCGCCAACCGGTATCGTCGAACTCCGGCGCCGCTGCGCCCCAGGCCCGGCCCGCCTTGCCATTGGCGTACGTCTCGTCCTGCCCCAGCAGGCGCGGAAATGGCACATCGCCGGCATGGAAGCGCCACCCATCGTCCAGATCCAGCCATTGGCCGCCGGCATCTGTCGCGGAGCCCTGTGGCCTGGGACGCGGCTTGGCGCTGGTGCCGACACGTCTGGTGCCTGCGGCTGCCGCGCCAGAGACCAGCGCAGGCGCGCTAAGCAGCGATGAGGCGCAGACGCTGCCGGCTAGGAACTCACGCCTGCGCATGGCAGCGCCTGGTCAACTGCAGTGCATGCACGTCACATGGTGCCTGCACTGCTAGCACTGCATGGCACGCTTCCAACGAAACCGCACTGTCGCCCTCACTGCTGGACGCCGCACGCAACCGTGCACGGCGGCCCGAAGCGCGCTGCCTCAGCATCAAAGCATGTCCCACTGCATCGACAGGTAGTAGCTTCGACCAGTGACGCCGGTCATCTGCCAGCGGCTGGGGATGTCCTTGTACGCTTCTTCCTTTCGGTTGGTGAGATTCAGGCCGCCCAGCTGGAAACTCAGCTTGTCGTTGACCTGGTAGCCAAGCACTGCATCCAGCTGCGTGCGTGCCTTCATGATGTGGCCTTCGCGCGCGAAGAAGCTGTCGCTGCTGTCCTGTTCGTACTCGCTGCGATGATTGAGCGACACGCGTGCCGAGTAGTGCGCGCTCTCCCAGTACGCGGTCGCGTTCCAGGTCTTTTCTGACAGGTTGCGGATCTTGAAATCGGTATCGCGCTGCGGAATCACCCGGGTGAAATTGGTGGTGAACCCGAAACCATCGATCGGCAACCAGGCATCCAGCGATTGCGTCCAGCCCAGCTCGTAACCGCGAATCTTTACCTTGCTCGGATCATTGGTGGTGGCGGTGATCTCGTAGATATCGCCGTTACTACTCACACAATCGCCGGCTGCATTGCTGGACAGCACGGTGCCGTTAAAGGCGGCCGGGCAAACGATGCTATTGAAGGTGCCGTTCTTGATGTTTTTCCAGAATCCGGCCACGGTCAGCGCGCCGCCGTTGCCGTAATACCACTCCAGGCTCAGGTCGGCTTGGTCAGCGGTCAATGCCTTCAGATCGGTCTGGCCCTGGGCGACGACATAGGTGGTGGTGCCGCCAGTATTGGTGCCGGTCGAAATCGTCGAAGCGATCGCGGTGTTGCTGTCCAGAATCGGCCGCACCAGGACCTTGGCGGCCGCAAAGCGCAGCAACAAGTCTTCGCGCATATCCAGCACCAGATTCAGGCTGGGCAACCAGTTGGAATACTCGTAGGGCGCGCGAGCGGTGCCGACCACGACATTGGCGTCGTCGCTGGCGGCTTGCGTCTGAGTCAGGTAGGTATCGGTGGTGCGTTTGGTATTTTCGTAGCGCATGCCGACATTGCCGCGCAGACGCATGCTGCCGATGTCGGTGTCGATGCGCGCCATCGCATACGCCGAAGAAATGTCGTTCTCGATGCTGTAGCTGCTCTGCGGTGCAAACAGCACCGGCACGGTGATGCCCGCGGCCGCCAGCGAGCGCGCATAAGCCCCCACGTCCGGGGTGACCCAGCTGTCCTGCGAGGCGAGTTGTCCGTCAAGGAAGTTGCTGACCGTGCTGCTGGCTGCGGACAGCTCCGGGAACATGTCGAAGCCGGACACCGCACCGGTCCTGAGCAGATACAGGAAGTCGCGCCGGCGCACATCGCGATCGAAGGTTTCGCGACGGTATTTGGCACCGAAGCGCACCGCGTTCAACGCGCCCAGTTCAAGATACCGTTCGGCATCCAGTTGCAGCGACCATTCCTTGTTGCTGAGCGATTGGATGGAACCGTTGGGGTATTCGCTGCGCACCAGATTGGCCTTGTTCCATGCACTGGCGTCAGTGGCATCGGCATCGGTGGTCAGCGAGATCGCGTCGGGATTGGAGGTATCCAGCAGCGTTGCCGAGGGAATCCGTCCCAGGATCGCGGCGCGCTCGTTCTCGTCGGTCTTGCCCTGGGTGTAATTGGCCGCGCCACTCAGCGTCCAGGCATCGCCCGTCCACTTGAAGTCGTAGGTGAGCAACTGAGTGGACAGATTGTGCTGTTCGATCTGGTGATTATTTTCCAGCCAGTAATCCGACGCCGACACCTGTGTGGCGGTCAGCCCGTTGGTCTGCAGCACTGTCAGCGGACTGCGCTCGAAAGAGTACACCAGCTGGTTCATGTCGTTGGCGGTCCTGTCCTGCGAATACAGCGCAGTGAGGTTCATCTCCAGCTGTTCGCTAGGCTTCCATTGCAGCCCGCCATTGAACATCTTGCGCGTGGTCTCGCGCTCGATCGAGCGATAGCGCGGACGGCGTGGGATATACAACGTGCCGGCGTCGGTGGCCTGCGTGTACCAACGGTCGATCCACAGATAATCGGCGCGATCCTTGAGCTTCTGATAGCCGGCGCTGAGGAACACGCCAAGATCGCCGCCACCGAACTTGAACTGGTCGATATAGGTCAGCACGCCCTTGGGCGTTGGCGAACCGCCGGCAAACTCGGAGTACTGCGTTTTGGCTGAGAACAGCAGCTTGGTCTGCTGGTAGTCCAGGGGTTTGGTGGTGTTGATGTTGACCGTGCCCGATAGGCCACCGGCGTCCATGTCCGCCGATGGCGATTTGATCACCTCGATGCCGGCGGCTACTTCTGGCTGGATGATGTCGTAGCGGAAGCCATCGGTGAAATCGGCGCTTTTGATCACCTGGCCGTTGATGGTGGTGGCCGAATACTGCGGCCCCAGGCCACGCACGCTAATGGTGGAACCGCGCCCGTTGATAGTGGAAATCTGCACACCGGGAATGCGCTGGATCGCCTCGGCGATGTTTTCGGCAGGAAACTTGCCGATGTCCTGCGCAGAGATGCCGTCGGTCATGCGCACGTCGTCGCGCTTGTTGTCCATGGCCGTGATCAGGCTCTTCTGGTACGAGCTGGTGACCTTGATGGCATCGAGTTGGGAGATCTGCGCCGCCGCCGCCGCCGATGCGTCCTGTGTCTGCGCGTTGGCGCCGCAGGCAAGCAGCGACAGCGCAATGGCAAGGGACAGCGACGAGGGCGAACAACAACGCAGCGAGGCACGCGGGAGAGGCGACATGAGAAATCCTGAAGTGGAATGGCTGGACGACAACGCGACTGGCGTTCCGATCGATCAGCGATGACAGATCCCGGCGCTGGCAACCCAACCACGCGCGCACAGGTCACCAGTTCCGGATGTCCGGAACCGCCGGCGATCTGTTGTCTGCGAGCACCCCGCAAGCCCCCCCGTGGGTGCCGATGCCGCGTCCGTCCCAGGACGGGCACGCATGCCATTGCTGACCAACGGCCCTGACTGGAAAGTACCAATTCAGTGGAGTTGATTCTTATGGTCTCTAAAAGATCGTGTCAACAGTCACTTTCGAAAGCGTTCGATAGCGCTCTGATAGTGCACCCGATCCTTACCGCCATTGACCTGCAACGGTGCGTGCAAAGATATCGGGAGCGCACTGGGCATCGTTGTCACATGACCAGTCACTGACCAATTCCTTGTGACCAGACCAATTCTGGGCAGTCGACGTCGCGGCCCCGACGTCGCACACTGCTGGCTGCGTCACCGTCCTTCGCAGCGTGCTCATGTGTATTCCAAAGCGCGTATCGCGGTACTTGCACAGGCGAACCCGTGCCGCGATGACTGCTTGCCGCGCCACGACGACAACGTTGTCAACGGATGAGCCTACACGCCATCCAATCGCCGCAACGAACATACCAGCCGCAACGCATGCACGATCATGGTGCAGAAGACGGGCGCTGTGGCACGTCGCCAGTCATAGCGTTTCTAGTGCAATCGACCTTCATCGTTGCGCAAAAACCCGCGCTCCGGAGTAGCAGCGAAGCCCAGCAATTGCAGTCCGACACCCAACACTGCGTCCTGCGCTGGATCCACGCGCGACTGCAGTTGCCAGCGTCCGTCGGGCCAGAGTTGCAGCTGCGCCTTGGCCTGCACGCCGGCGGGCAATGCGGTGTCGGGCAGCAAGGTCAGCACGGCGGTGTGATCCACGCACGCCGGCTGCCCGGACAAGCGCAGTGGCGGCAGACCGGGCAGCGCGCCCGCCCCGCTTGCCAGCAATTGCAGGCTGACACGCCCGTGCGCCTGCACGCAGCCGGTGGCATCGAATAGCAGATCGACCTGCTGCAGCTGCACCGCCAGATCGATCAGTGCCACGCCACCCGGCTGGCGCACCAGGAGTTGGCCCTGTGCATTGCGCATGCCGCGTTGCGCGCCGTCCACCAACAGCAGTTGCAACTGTGTGGACTGCAACTGCACCCGACGTTCGCCACGCAACAGCGGCCAGACCTGCGGCCGCACCGCCACATCGCCGAACACGATGCCTTGCCATTGCACCTGCCGCAACGTGCCGGCCCAGATCGGGCCCTCCACATCCAGCACCGAGAACGGCAGCCCCTCGCGCGGCAGCACCAGACGCAACGGGACAAATGCCAGCAGCGCGACGCCCGCCATCGACACCAAGATCAAGGCCCAGCGCATGCGTGTCACGGTCCCGATTCCGCAAACCCGCAGCGTACGCGGAGTTGGCCCTGCTCGCGTGCCACGCTCAGTTGTGTCGGCGCCAGGCCGTGCGCCTGTCGCAATCGCTCAAGCCAGCCGAACAGCGCGGCGGCGCTGACGGCCTCGATCTGCACGTCCACCCCGCCCACGGCGCTGCGCTGTTGGGAGGTGATGTTGACGCCGGCATCGCGTGCGCTGCTTGCGATGATGTCGGCCAGGGCCGCTGAGCCCAGTGCGGCGGCGCGTCTGGTCGACGCTGCCTGCGCAGATGCATCGAGCGCCAGCTGCGCAGCATCGGCATAGCGCGCCCAGGCCCGGTCATGCCAGTGCCGCAATGGGACGTAAAGCGCATACCAACCGACGAATGCCGCCAGTGCGGCGCACATCACGCCCAACATGCGCCGCTCACGCGGCGCCCGAGTCTGCCACCATTGCGTACCGCGTTGCAGAGATGCCTTCATCGCAATGGCTCCAGCGTGAACGGTGTCCGCATGCGACCGTCCTCGACTTGGCTGCTGCCCGGATCCAGGTGCCATCCAGCATCCGCAAGCCGCGCCGAGAGCTGCTGCAGGCTGGCGTCATCGGTGTGCAGCAAGGTCGCGCGCAACGGCTGTGCGGGGTTGTAGTCCAGCTGATCCAATTCTGCCGCTGGAAGGGTATCGACTGCGGCGAACAAGGTGCTCAGTTGCATCGCCAGGCGATCGGTCGCCGTGCCGGCCTGCCGACGCGCCTGCAATGCGGCTGGCACCGCCG
Organism: Xanthomonas citri pv. citri; assembly: GCF_000961215.1. NCBI lineage: Bacteria > Pseudomonadati > Pseudomonadota > Gammaproteobacteria > Lysobacterales > Lysobacteraceae > Xanthomonas > Xanthomonas citri. The sequence continues at coordinate 833,144 of NZ_CP008998.1, read as the reverse complement.
CTGCGTCGTGCACACCCAACTGCGTGGCGGTCCGCGCTTGCAGTACACGCGCACCGATTTCGTAGCGCAAGGTCTGCGCCAGCAACAGCAACACCGGCGATAGCAGCACCAGCGCAGCCAGCACCGCCAGACGGCGCGGAGCGCGCTTTTGCTCGGCAGCGGCCTTGTTCGCGAACGGGTGCTGCAGCAGATCGATCGGCACGTGCGCAGCGGAGCGCGCAAAGCCGGCGATGGAGTGCGTTGGGTCGGGCCCCGGCGGCACTGCCGGCACACGATCGCCCAGCAGCAGACGCGCTGCCTCTGGCTCCAGGCTGCAGGCCAGCTGTGCGCCACGGATCAGCCAACGGCCGTCCCAGTGCATCACTGCTGCCGTCGCATCGGCACCAGGCTCCAGCAATAGGCAATCCGGCACCACCGCATCGGGAGCGAAGCCGAGTTGCGTTGCGCGCGCCAGCCACTGCTGCATCACCACGCTGTCCACTGCGGCGACCAGGCGCGTGCCATCGGCCTCAGCGCTACCGGCGATCACCACATGCAGGGCCTGCGTCTCAATCGCCAGATGCTCGGCCAGTTGCAGACGCGCAGCGGCCCGTGATTGCGCCATGCTGCGGCCAGGCAAGCGCAACCAGCGCAGATGCACATCCACACCCGGCACCACCAGGAGGGCGCGCGCGGAAGGCTCGGGCGGCGCGGTGGCGTGACCCACCGATTGCACCTGCCCCTGCGCATCTGCACGCACCGCAATGGATTCGGCGGCTGCATCGGCTGGCAGCAACAACAACGTGGTGGTCATTGGTCAGAACTCCATTGGCGCGCGACCAGTCGGATCCGGCCGGCCGTTTCCTGTTGCAGCAACGCTTCCAGCATGACCTGCGCGCCGGCATGGTCGACCTGGCTGTAGAGAGAGAAATAGCGGGTGCGCAGTGCGAGTTGTTCCATCACCGCATTGGACAACTCGGCCTGCATCAGCGCCGGCTGGCTGAGAAACATCCGGATGTCGCGCCATCCTCCAGCCGGCCGTGCAGCGATAACGCGTCGCGCGGCCGGCAGCTCCAGCGCTCCTCCGGTCAACGCCACCAGCACCGGCGCATCGTCCAGGCGCAGCGTGTTGATATTGATCGGCGACAAGCGGCCCTCCGGCAATGCGCAGACATACGGCTGCAGTTGCGCAATCAGTTGCGGCGTATAACCGGCGATGGCGCGCAGTTCGCTGACGCCTGCCAGCAAGGTTGCACCGGTGCGCTGCGGTGCGGCCGCCTGCAGGTAGCGGTCGTCTTCGGCACCGTGCACGCCCGGCTGTGTGTCGGAGTCGATCCAGTCCACCAATGCGTCGGTCAGCGCATGCGCCTGTTGCGGGGCGATGCCCAACACGTCGAGCAATGCGCGATATTGGCGTGCGCCCTCATCGCTACGCTGCCATTGTTCGGGCGCACCAACGACCACGCTGTTGAGATTGAAGCAGCCGCCGCGATCGTGCAGACGCACGCTCACCGCACCGTCGTCCAGCGGAAAGCCGATCGGCTGGTCGTTCCAGCCGCCGTCCAGCGTAGTGCGCAGCGGATCCCGCTCGGACAGCGCCTGCAAGCGTTGCCGCGCAACGGCCTCGCTGCCCAGCGCGTACCACTGCGCTTGCGTCATGGCTTCGCCATTGCCGCTGCGGCGCAGACCAAAGCGCAGGTCTTCCAGCACGGCCGCCATCAGCAAGGTCATCACGGCAACCAGCAGCAATACCGTGAGCAAGGCTACGCCGCGTTGCCTGGCAGGTGCGTGCAGTGCCATCACGTGCGCCCTTCCGGCAACAGGAACAGTTGGCGTACGCGCCCCCAGTGCTCCAGGTCCAGCTCCAGCGCGACTGCATCCGGCAACGCTTCAAGCCCACCGCTCCAGCCATCGCTCCATTGCGCCCGGTAATGGAATGCCACCGCCGCCGAACGTACGCCGCGCAACAACACTTGCGGCGTGCCAGCTGCCCCGCCGTCGAGCGCAGAGCGTGCGCTGCGCTCCAGCCGCCCATCCACGATGCGATATTCCACGTATTGCAGCGACGCACGCGGCGCCTGGTCCGGATTGCTCCAGCCACGTCGCACAAACCCGAACAAGGGCCCGTACGTCCCGGACGCACTCGCAACAAAGGCGCTGCGTGCGGCGCTACCCTCGCTGTTGCGGGTACGGCGCACCGCGGCCTGCTGCAGGTCGCTGCGCAGCAGGCCATGGGCCAATTGAAAGTCGCGAATCTGCTGCAGTCGCGCGCGCACGGCATCGCGCTGATCGATGCTCTGCCGCATCACCGCCACCGCAGCTGCGGCCACCAACGCGAATACCGCCAAGGCCACCAACAATTCGATCAAGGTGAAGCCGCGCGTGCGCTGTTTGCGGATCATTCTGCGCTCCGCAGCATGCTCAGGCTGGCAACTTCCTGCATTTGGCCTGCGGCACGCACGCGCACCTCGATCCGCAACAGGCCTGCCGCGCCAGCCGGCAGCGACTGGCGTTGCCACTCCCAGCTGCGCCCGCCGAGCATTACCTGCCCGTTCGCAGGCGCACGGATTGCCGAAGCCGGCGCCAGCGTCGCTTCAATCGCCTGGTTTTCTGCCACCACCGCGGCAAGCGCGCGCTCTTCCAACACCATCGCTGTGCGCGCGCTCTCGCCGGAAAGGTTCAACAGGCCGACCACCGCCATGCCGAAGATCGCCAGCGCGACCATCAGTTCGAGCAGCGAAAATCCACCCGATGCGCGTGCGTCAGCGAGAGGGCGCATCGACCTGCACTACGCCTGCGGCATCTACCACGATCTGCATCTGTTGCCGGCCATCGCCCAATGCGACGCGCTGCGGTGTGGCCGCGCCGGTGGGATCGAAGCGCACACTCAGTTGCTTGCTGCCGGCCGGCAGTTGCGCCTGGATGCCTTCCGGCCAACGCATCGTAGCGAATGGCGTTTCATCCAAGGCGATCCAACGCTGCTGCGCCTGACGCCGGAACGCATAGCCACCGGCATCGATGCTGACCTCCACCATGCGCAAACTCATGATCGCCTCGTCGCGTGCATGCATCAGCGCGCTGGCCAACGTGTCGGCATGATCGTGCAGATCGCGCCGCGTATCGGGCAAGGTCATCACCACCAGCGTGCTGGCAAGCGCGGTGATCACCAGTACGGCCAGCACCTCGAGCAGAGTGAAGCCACGCGCGCGCATTGGCGCCACGTGCATGCGCATCGACGATTGCCTTGTGGCCGGCATGAATGACATTGTCGGCACTCAGCGCCAGTTGCCGATATCGGCGTTGTCGGCGTCGCCGCCTTCTGCACCGTCTGCGCCTAGCGAATACACATCGAAGCCGCCATTGCGACCCGGACGCCGATACTGGTACGCATGGCCCCATGGGTCTTCCGGCAGCCGGCGGATGTAGCCGCCGTGCCGATAGCGCTCCGGTCGCGTCAATCCGCTCGGCGGGTCGAGCAGGGCTTGCAGCCCTTGTTCGGTACTCGGGTAGCTGAGGTTGTCCAGGCGATAGGTTTCCAGCGCCTGCTCCAGTACCGCCACGTCGGCGCGGGCTTTTTCCATCATTGCGCGATCCTGGCTGGGCATCACATTGATCATCACCACGGTGGCGAGCAGGCCGATGATGACGATGACCACCATCAGTTCGACCAGGGTGAAACCACGCGTGCGTCGCTGTGCCGTCGGCGAGCCAAGGCGTGCACGAGAGTGGATGGACTGCATGACGGTCTCCAAAGATAAGCGGCTGCGCTCAACCAAGCGCGAGGGTGTTGAATTGCAGGATGGGCAGCAGGATCGACAATACGATCACCGCCACCACGCCGCCGAGCAGCACGATGATGGCCGGCTCCAGCAAGCTCATCGCGGCGGTGGTGAAGGCCTCGAATTCGCGTTCCAGGTAATCGGCCGCACGCTCCAGCATCGGCGCCAGACGCCCGCTGTTTTCGCCGCTGGGGGCCATGTACAGCAGCGTCGGCGGAAACACCCCCGCGCGCTTCATGGCCGCGGCCAGGCTGCCGCCCTCGCGGATCGCGGTGACCATGCTGTCGGTGGCCAGCCGCAGCGCGCGGTTGTCCACGGTGCGCGCAGCGATCATCAGCCCCTCCATCAATGGCAGGCCGCTGTTGACCATGATCGCCAGGGTGCGTGCCATGCGCGCGGCGTGCAGATCGCGGATCAACCGGCCCAGCAGTGGCGCGCGCAATAGCGCCCGGTCCGCTGCAAGGCGCAGCGCCGGGCGCTTGAGCAGCCGCACCGCTGCAACCAGCGCCACCACCAGGGCGATCAGCAGCGGGATGCCTGCGTGCAGCAGGAAATGCGACACGCCGATTACCACGCGCGTCAGCCACGGCAAGGCGCGGCCCATCGAATCGAACTGGTCCACCACCTTGGGCACCACGAAGGTCATCAGCACGATCACCACCGCACCGGCCGTCGCTGCAAGCGCTGTCGGATAGACCAATGCAGACTGCAACTTGCTGCGCACCTGTGCCTGGCGTTCGAGCAGATCGGCCAGTCGTTCCAGCACCTGCGGCAACGCACCCGCGCTTTCGCCAGCGGCCACCATCGCGCGATACAACGCAGGAAACGCCTTGCCTTGGCGTGCCATCGCATCGGACAGGCGAAACCCTTCGACCACCAATGCATGCGTCTGGCTGGTGACCCGACGCACGCCGCGGCGTTCGGACTGTGTGCCGATGGTGCGCAAGGCTTCTTCCAGCGGTGCGGTCTCCACCAGCGTGGCGAGCTGGCGGGTGAACAGCACCAGATCCTTGCCACTGAAGCGCGCCGCGCGCACGGCCGTGCTGGCGGTCGCGGCCGCAACTTCCACACGCACCGGCACCCATTGGCGCTGTTCCAGCTGCGCACGTGCGCTGTTTATGCTGTCGGCGCTGATCACGCCGTGCCGGTTGCGCCCATGCAGATCGAGCACGGTGTAATCAAACTGCGGCATGCGCATCGTCCTGTTGGCGGGTCACACGCAGCGCTTCTTCCAGCGTGGTCAGGCCTTGCAGCACGGCCGCCCGTGCCGCTTCGCCCAGCCGCGGTACGCGTGCGAAGGCGACCGCAGCCAGTGCGTCTTCGTCGGCGTTGTCGCCGATCAAACGGCGCATCGCATCGTCTACCGCAATCGCTTCGTAGATACCCACGCGCCCGGCGTATCCGCTGTGGTGGCAGGCGTTGCAGCCGGCCGCTGCGTAGATCACTGCATCGGCCGGCGCCCGCAACAGGTGGGCCGTCCCAGCGTCCATCGGCCGTGCACTGCGGCACTGCGTGCACAAGCGCCGCACCAGCCGCTGCGCCAGAATCAGTCGCAGGCTCGATGCCAGCAGAAACGGCTCGATCCCCATATCGCGCAACCGCGTGACCGCACCCACTGCATCATTGGTGTGCACGGTGGAGAGCACCAGATGGCCGGTGAGGCTGGCCTGCACCGCAATCTGCGCGGTCTCGGTATCGCGGATCTCGCCGATCATCACCACGTCCGGGTCCTGGCGCAGGATCGCGCGCAGGCCGGCGGCGAAGGTCATGCCGACACGTGCGTTGACCTGGGTCTGGCCGACGCCGTCGATGGCGTACTCCACCGGGTCTTCCACGGTGAGGATGTTGCGCGAGCCATCGTTGAGCAAGCGCAGCGCCGCGTACAAGGTCGTGGTCTTGCCCGAACCGGTGGGCCCGGTGACCAGCACGATGCCGTTGGGCACCTGCAAGGCACGCTGCACGGTGTGCATCACCGCCGGTGGCATGCCCAGTTGCGCCAGCGACAGCGTGCCCTGTTCCTTATCCAGAATACGCAGCACCACGCGCTCGCTGCCGCGCGTGGGCAAGGTGGAGACGCGCACATCCAGCGCCTTGGCCCCCATCACCAGCGACACGCGCCCATCCTGCGGGATGCGTTTTTCGGCGATATCCAGCCGCGCCATCACCTTAACGCGCGACACAAGCAGCGGTGCGATGCGTCCGGGCAGCGTGGCTGCCTCGCGCATCACGCCATCCACGCGCAGGCGCACGCGCAAACGCGATTCGTAGGATTCCAGATGCACGTCGGATGCACCCAGCCGCGCGGCTTCGGCGATGATGCCGTTGATCAGGCGGATGATCGGCGCATCGTCCTGGCTGTCGAGCAGATCGGCGGTGGGGATGTCGTCGATCAACGAATCCAGGCTGCCATGCAGATCCAGCGCTTCCACCTGCACGCCTTGTTCCAGCCCGGCATCGGCGTAGATCTCCGACACATGCCGGTCGAACACCGACGGCGCCAGCGTGCGCACCTGCAATGGCAGGCCCAACGCGCGGCGCAACTCGATCAAGGCCTGCACATCGCCACCTTCGCGCAACCCGATCTGCGCTGTGGTGTCGCTGCCAAGCAGCACCACGCCGTGACGCTTGGCGAATGCATAGGAAATGCCGGCGCGCGCAGTGCTCATGGCGTCACCGCTGCACGGGACGTGCGCCGGGCGCAGGTGTCGTTGCCGGTGCCGGCGCAACTGACGAGGGACGTGCCGGCAACTGCGGCGGCTGAGCACGCAAGTAGTCGCGCACCAACGCATCCAGCGCCGCTTCCGGGTCGCCATCGGCCAGCTGACGCTCGCGCAGATAGGTGTAGCGCGGCGCGGTCATGCGCTGGGCATCGGCTGCATCGCGAATGATGGTGGGGCGAATGAACACCATCAGGTTGGTCTTGTCGCGGTTGCGCGACTTGTGCCGGAACAACGCGCCCAGGCCGGGTACATCGCCAAGCAGCGGCACCTTCTCCACGGTCTGGCGGTCGTTCTGATCGAGCAGGCCGCCAAGCGCCACGATGGCACCGTTCTCCACCACCACGCGCGTTTCGATCTGGCGCTTGTTGAACACCAGCTCCGACGATTGCGCGCTGACCGGCCCGGCAATCGCCGAGACCTCCTGCTTGATCGCCAGCGTGATGCCGCCGGCGGTATTGATCTGCGGGCGCACTTCCAGCTCCACGCCCACGTCCTGGCGCTGGATGGTGCGGAATGGGTTGTCGTTGGCCGCGCCGAGCACTTCGCCAGTGGTGATCGGCACTTCCTGGCCTACCAGGATGCGCGCCTGCTCGTTATCCAGGGTCATGATCGAGGGCGTGGACAACAGGTTTGAGCCGGTGTCGCTCTTGACCGCATCGATGATCATGCCGAACACCGCATCGTTGCTTTGCCCGGCCAGGCCGATCAAGCCGCCGCTCAAACCGAGCAGCGATTGCGCAGCCACGTTGCGCGCCTGTTCCAGCACCGAATCGTCGTCGGCATTGCCGCTGCGCGTGCCAGCCGCCGCCGCGGCCAGCGGCACGATGCCTGGCGATGCGCCGCTGTATTGCGTGGCGACCAACGGCACCGTGCCGTTGCGGCCGGCCAGCAGCAGCTGCACGCCCAGGCGCTTGGCGGCGGTGTCGGAAATCTCCACCACGATCGCTTCGACCAATACCTGCTCGCGATGCACATCCAGCTGCCGGATCACATCCATCAAGGCGCGCTGGGTCTCCGGGTCGGCGTTGATGATCAACGCGTTGGAGCCTGGGTAACGCACGATCACCGGGCGCTTGCCTGCCGCCGGCGCGATCACCTGCGTCTGCGCAGCGCCGCTCGCGGCGGCCACATCGATCGTAGCCAAACGTGTGTCCTGCCCGACCTGCGCCTCATTGCCTGGAGTCTGGCCGACCAATTGCTGCAACACCGGCAATAGTTGCTCGGCACTGGCGTGTTGCAAGCGCACCACGCTGACGTCGCCACGGCGCTCGGCGCGCCCGTCCAGATCGACTGCGGTACGTACCACGCGCTGCACCAGTGCGGGGTCGCCACGCACGATCAAGGAGTTGCTGCTGTCCACCGGCAACACCGACAACACATTGCTGCGCTCGCCGCCTTGCCCGAACAGCGAGGTCAAGGTGCGCGCCAGTTCCTGCGCCGAGCTATTGCGCAACGTCACCGTATCGATGGCCGCACGGTCGGTATCGATCTGCGCCACCAACGTGCGGATGCGTCGCAGGTTATCGGCGTAGTCGGCGATCAACAGGCTATTGCCTTGCGGCATCGCCATGATCACGCCACCGCGCCCGATCAACGGCTTGAGGATCTCGGCGGCGCTGCGTGCGTCCACGCGCTGCAGGGTGAAGACCTGCGTGGCGAACCCCAGGTTGCCGTTGGCGGCGCTGCCCGGCTGCTGCGCGGCGGTGTCGTCGGGAATGACGCGGTAGGTCGATGGCCCGCTGGACACCGCAATCAATCCATTGGCGCGTAGCACGGCCAGCAGCATGCCCAGCAGATCGGCTTCGGACATCGCCTGCGCACGCGCCACGTTGACCGAGCCCTGCACGCGCGTGTCCACGATGAAGGTGATGCCGGTGGCACGCGAGACGTCCTGGATGAAGGCGCGCAGGTCCACGTCCTGCAGGCGCACTGCCGGCGCATCGGCGGCATGCAGTGCGGTCATCGGCACCGCGGGCAATGCGAGCAACAACGTGGCCGAGATCAGCCAGAGCGGGCGGACAACGGTCATTGCGGGCGCTTCAAGGTCATGGTGTGGGTCTGGCCGTCGCGGCGGTAGGTCAGCGTGGCGCTCTGGCCATCGCGCAATTCGTCCTGCAGTTCGCGCAGATGTTCTGCATCGAGCGTGCGGCCATTGATCTGGGTCAGCACATCGCCCGGCGCCAAGCCGGCCTGACGCAGCAACGCGCCATCTCCGCGCGGCATGAGGGTGAAGCCGCCACCCTCGGCGCTGGCCCGCAGACCTGCGCTGGCGAGCAACTGCTGCGGGTCGACGGCGGTGGCTGCGGTCGGGTCTGCTGCCGTGGCGACATTCGATTGCGCAGCTGCCGGGGCAATGGCTGGTGCGGTTGCGCTCGTTGCTGCAGCCGGGGGCGCTGCACCCGCAGCAGATGCCTCGCTCAATGCGATGCGACGCACGCTGCCGCCAGCGCGCAGCAACACATGATCGGCCGCGATCGCCTGCACCATCAGGCCGGGCGCCACCGTGTCGCCGACGCGGTACGCGCCTTGGCGGCCATCGCTACCGCTGAGATAGGCAGCCGCCTGGGTGCCGCCAACACGCACGCCATGCAGCACGATGCCATCGCGATTGGCGTCGGATGCGCTGCGATAGAACACATCGCGACGCAATGCGGACACATCGAGAGTAGCGACCGCACCGGCCTGCGCAGTGCCCAACGGCCCGATCGGCGTCAGCACCAGCCACAACAGACGAACACCTTGCAGCACCAGCAATGCGGCCACACCGCCCGCCACCGCCGTGCGAACGCCCGGCGCCAGCAACAAGGAATTCAACGAGGGCCAGGCGCGTTGCAAAGCGGACGTCCGTCTCAGGATTTCGATCGGATGACAGAATGCGGCGGCAATGTGTCAGTTCGAAGAAACCGATGACACAGACCGACACACGGCGCCACACGACAAAATGCGAACGCCCGCCATGCAATGCACAGCGGGCGTTTGCGGCACCTGGCACCTGCAGCCCAGATCAGAAGCGCGCTGTCACACTGATGTCATAGCTGATACCGGGCTGGTAGGTGTATAGGTCGACCCGGTTGCTCGCCACCTTCTGATACTCCTGGTACTTGGTCTTGAGCAGGTTGCGCGCGGCAAAATTCACCGACACCGTATCGCCCGACCACGTCAGTCCCTTCTTGATCACCAAATCCAGTGAGGTGCCCGGCCTGTCGATGTAATCCGGCTGCCCGGGGCGACCACGCGCGGACACCCGCTCGCCCACGTAGTTGGCGATCAGTGTCGCCTGGCTATGCGTGCTTTCGCTTTCCACGCCGATCTGCAGGTTGGCGATGTCATCCGACTGGCCCTGCAATGCCGAGCCATCGCGAACGAACAAGGTCGCCTGCACCGGTGCGCTGAAGCCGAACGGCTGCACCGTATCGCCAGCGTTGGCACTTACCTTGGACTTGGTGCGCGTGTAATTGCCGGACACGAACAGGCGTTTGTCGCCCCACCAGTCGGCAGCGATCGGTAGCTCCAGGTACTTCTTGGCCTCCAGCTCCACGCCGTACAGCATGGCCTTGGGCGCATTGATGAAGCTCTGCACGATGCCGCCGCCGGGGGCGTCGTTGACGATGGCTTCGATCGGCTTGTCGATGTTCTTGTAGAACGCGCCGATGGTGACGTACTGGCCCGGTTCGAAGAACCATTCGTAGCGTGCATCCAGATTGACCAGCTCGCTATCGACCAAGAACGGGTTGCCGAAGAACTGACGGTCGATGTCCGGGTCCAGATACTGCTGCGGCGCCATTTCGCGGAACTGCGGGCGCGCGATGGTCTTGGAAGCGCCAAAGCGCAGCTGCTGGTTCTCGGCAAAATTCCAGGTGACCGTGGCCGACGGCAGCGCATAGCTGTTGTGCAACGGTGCCACGCCGTCCTGGCGCGTGCCGCTGAAGATGTCGTATGGATGCACCGCCTGGGTGGCGTCCTCATGACGTACGCCCGCCGTGGCGCGCAGTGTCGGCACGATCTCGCCCTCCGCCTGCAGATACGCTGCCTTGACCTTCAAGGTCGCCTCGTAGGCAGCCGCACCGAAACTGCCGGTGGTTTCGCGCAGGCGCAGCAGATCGTTGCTGAGGTTGTAATCGGAGAACAGATAATCCACGCGCTGATACTGGTTCAGGAACGGCAGCGGGCCGTCCAGCGCCAGGAAGCGGAATTCGCGGCTCCACGCGCTGCGGTCGTTGTCCAGATAGGCCAGCCCGCCCTTGACGGTGAGGTCGTGTTCCATCGGCGAGCGCCAGGTGACATCCACGCCGCCGCTGGCCACGGTGTCGTCGACCTTGCTGAAGCGCGTGTAGTTCTGCACCCGTGAGGCGTCGTGCGCCCAATAGCCATCCAGCAGCTCGTAACGAATGCCGGTTTCGTAAGGCACATCGCGGCTGGCGTTGGCCACTGCAGCGCGCCATTCGATCTTCAGGTCGTCGTATTCGCCGAACGCGTGCGTGCCGCGCAGCTGATTGTTGATCAACTGCCGCGCGTACCACTCGGTGTTGTCGTCGCGCACGTCGAAACCTGCCAGTTCGTCGCGTCCGGCGCGGCTGCGCGCCACCTTCATGGTGTCGTGCACGTATAGCGTGGTCCAGCCGATGGTATGCCGGCCATATTCCCAGCCCAGCCCCAGCATGCCGTTGCTGCGCACGTTGTTGCGGGTGGTGGCGAAGTCGTAATTGGAATTGAACTCGACGCTATCGCCGACAAAGATGCCGTCCTGCTGCTTGCCGGTACGCGTGCGCCATTCGTTGTCGTAGCTGGCCACTGCGATGATGCCCAGCTTGGCCTTGCCCACGTCCATGCTGTAGCCGGCGCTACCGCCGACATTGACGTCCGGAGCGATGCCGTCCTTTTCCTGTAGCACATACAGGTTGGCATCGTTCAAGCTGCGCCCGATGCGACGGATGTCCTCGCGCGAAAAGCTGCCCAGATCGACCCGACGACCGGTCCTGATCGCATCGCGCAAGGCAGCAGGCTGCTTGCGGGTGCCATCATCAACGCCCCACTCGTCATCGTCGGAACCGTAATAGGTCAGGCCTTTTTCGCCGGTGCTGACGCTGTTGGCGCCGCCACCCACGGTCAACGACAGGAACGGCTTGTCGGGGATCTCCATCGATTGCAGATCGATCACGCCGCCGCCGAATTCGCCCGGATAATCGGCCGAATAGGTCTTTTGCACGGTCACGCTGGCCAGCACGTCGCTGGGGAACAGGTCCAGCGGCACCACGCGCTGCATCGGCTCCGGGCTGGGCAGCGGCGAACCGTTGAACAACGCAGACGAATAGCGCTCGCCCAGGCCGCGTACATACACATACTTGCCGCGCGACAGGCTCAGCCCGGTGACACGCGTCAGCGCCACCGCGGCGCTGCTGTCGCCGGTGCGCTCCATGTCTTCGCGCGTCACGAACGAGGCAACTTCGGAGGTTTGCAGCATCGGCTCGGGAATGTAGTCGCCACGCACCACGACCTGGTCGAGTTGCTTGGGCACACTGGTACCGGCCGCGCTGGACGTACCGCTGCCGGCATCGGCGTCGCTGGCGGTCGACTGCGCCATGGCGGCGCCGGACATCAGCAAGGTGGAAATGGAAAGAGACAGGCCCGTCCGCGAAAGACGGGCAACAGCAGAGGTTCGCATCGTGGGAGCCCTGGCAACAGAAAGATGAAGCTGGACGCATCGCACGGCGACCGATGGCCGCCGTGCGATGCCATGCCTCAGCAGGGACGGTCGGCGGTCAGTCCGCAGGTCCAGCCCTGCCACCAGGTGTCGTTGGCATCGCGCACGCCACCGATGTAGTTCACCTGCTGGAAGAAGCTGCTCACCCCGTTCAAGCCCTGAAACGCCGGCACTGCGTTTCCATTGGCGCCATTGACGAAGGTGTTCTGCAAGGTGGACACGCCATTGGCGACATTGTTGGTACCGGCCGCAAACTGGCTGGCGGCACGCGCGTCGCTGCCGAAGGCCGTCGGGCAGGCGAAGAACACCGAGTTGAAGGTACCGAGCGTGTCGGTATCGGCCAGGTTGAAGCACACCAGGCCATCGCCGGTGCCGCCGGCAGGACGGGTCACCACCGAGTTGTAGAACGCGGCCTGCGTGCCCTGGTTGAGCATGATCGCCGCACCGGCGCGCGCATTGCCCACGTAGGTGAAATTGGCCACCTTCGGGCGCGAATACGGCTGGCGACGCAGGCTGCTCCACTCGTTCATGCGATCGCCGCCACCGGCACGCTGCACCACGATGCCGAACTGCAGTGCACCGTTCCAGCCAGCATCGGTATCCAGCGAATCGTCGTCGGCACCGGTGATGACCAGATGGCTACCGTTGACCGTACCGCCGAACCATTCGATGCCGTCGTCGGAGCTGTTGTGGATCTGCACATAATCCAGCTTGGTACCGCTACCCACACCAGCCAGCGTGATGCCCTGCAATTCGTTGTTGGGCGAAATTTCGAAGCCCGAATACATCACGCGCAGGTAGCGCATCGAACCGCTGTTGTCGGTGGCGTTGTTGCCGCCATAGAACGCGTTGGTACCTTCCACCTGCGCCTGGCATTCCGGCGTACCGGACACGGTGGTGCCCGGGCAGTTGTTGATCGCCGCGCGCCCCAGCACCACGATGCCGCCCCACAGGCCAATGGTATTTGCACTGACCGTGCTCTCCAGCGCCTGACGCGCGGTGAAGACGATCGGCGCAGTCGCGCTGCCTTCGGCGAAGATCTGCGAACCGCGATTGATCACGATGTAGTCGCTCCCGGCCGACCCGAACAGGGTCACGCCCGGCTCGATGGTCAAGACACCCTGCGTACTGCCGGCGGCCGGTGCGGTGGCGTTGCCGCCGCGGTCGGTGCCGACATTGACGCGACCGCTGATCGAATACACGGTGCCCGCGCGCGCCGGCACCACCAGGTTGCCGTTGATGGTTTCCGGCAACTGGCAGGCGCGTAGCGTGTTGTTGGCGATGGTGCCGACGTTGGAAAAACCGCTCGGGCAATCGGCGGCCGGGCCGCTCGGTGCGGGTGCCGGCGTCGGCGCGGGCGTGGGCGCCGGCGTCGGTGTGGGGGCCGGTGCCGGCGGGAATGCGCCTTCCCCTGGCGAGGCGACACGGTCGGCTCCGCCACCACAGGCCGACAGCGCCAGTGCGGTACCAAACGTCATGAGAAGTGTCTTGCTGCTGTTGCGAAAGGCCATGCGGCTGATCTCCAGGTCAACGGGTCCGGTATGAAGAGGAGTCGTCAAGAATTGGTGGCGTTCCGCGCACTGCAGTGGCGAGCACGTTCAAGATCCCCGTCACTTTTATAGAGGGCATCTGTTTCATTTGTCTTACCGCGACACAATTGACATACGAATGCCACACGTCGACATACACTGTAGAGCGATGACACACACAGATATCCCGACCCCGCTGGCCGACTGGATCGTGGCGCAAGCCGTGGCCGGCCATCCGCCCGAGCAAGCGCTACAGCCGCTCCTGGATCAGGGCTGGAACGAGCAGGACGCCATCGATGCGGTCGAGGCACTGGTCCGTGCCCACATCCAACAACACGCGCAAGCAAACGGCTTGCCGATGCCGGTGCGCGTGCCCGCGTTGCAACAGGACACCGATGCATCGCTGCTTGCATTGGGCGACCGCGAGGTACGCGTCTTGGTCAGCCTGTTGCTGCCGCGCGTGGTGGTACTCGGCGGTTTTCTTTCCGACGGTGAATGCGATGCATTGATCGCCTTGGCCCGTCCGCGCCTGGCGCGTTCGCGCACCGTGGACAATGCGAACGGAGAGCACATGGTGCATGCAGCACGCACCAGCGACAGCATGTGCCTGCGCGTGGGCCAGGATGCGCTGTGCCAACGTATCGAAGCGCGCATCGCGCGCCTGTTCGACTGGCCAGTCGATCACGGCGAAGGGTTGCAGGTACTGCGCTACGCGACCGGTGCCGAATACCGGCCGCACTACGATTACTTCGACCCGGACGCAGCCGGCACCCCGATATTGTTGCAGGCCGGCGGGCAACGCGTCGCCTCGCTGGTGATGTACCTCAATACGCCAGAACGCGGCGGCGCGACGCGTTTTCCTGACGCGCATCTGGATGTCGCTGCGGTCAAGGGCAATGCAGTGTTTTTCAGCTACGACCGCCCGCATCCGATGACGCGCAGCCTGCATGCCGGCGCGCCGGTATTGGCCGGCGAAAAGTGGGTGGCCACAAAGTGGTTACGCGAACGCGCAGTGCGCATGCCCACATAAGCACGGCAACAACGCGCCGGCGGGATCGGCCACGTCCACCGCCAGCGAGGAACGACGCGGCGCCTGCTGCGCTGTTGGCTGTTGGCTGTTGGCTGTTGGCTGTTGGCCGTTGGCCGTTGGCCGTTGGCTGTTGGCTGTTGGCTGTTGGCTGTTGGCCGTTGGCTGTTGGCTGTTGGCTGTTGGCTGTTGGCTGTTGGCCGTTGGCTGTTGGCTGTTGGCCGTTGGCCGTTGGCCGTTATCCACGCTGCGAGCGCATCGCCAACATGCAAGCCGCCCGCCACGCATTGCGCCACGAGCTGCCTACTGACCGCTTCCCAAGCCGCCATAAAGCACGACACAAATTGAATTTGTCAAAGTATGTTATAACATGTCATTTCTGACACATACTTCCACTGGCCCGCAGGTGTTGCCCGCTTCATGAAGATCCGTCCCCTCGTGGCGACTGTCGCCGCTCTGCTCTTTGCTGCCGACGCACGCGCGCAGTCCTCCGATTCGGCACTGACGCTCGGCAAGGTCGACGTCCATCAGCATCACGAAGGCCAGCTCAGTGCGCATCAGGTGCTGACGTCGGTAGATGTCCTGGGCGCCGACCAGATCGAGGACAAGAACGTGTCCTACAGCTGGGAATTGCTCGGGCAGATGCCCGGCATGCAGTTGACCGAAACCCGTCAGGGCGCCGAATCGGGCAAAGTCAGCTTCCGCGCCTTCAACGGCGAGGGCTATCTCAATGCAATCAAGACCCTGATCGACGGCATTCCCAGCAACGTCAACAGCGGCAACCAGCGTTTCATCGACATGCTGTTTCCGCTGGAAATCAGCTACATCGAGGTAGTGCGCGGCACCAACGATCCGCGCTATGGGCTGCACAACATCGGCGGCAACATCAACTTCGGCACCCGCCAGGGCGGCAGCTACACCGATGCCCGCGTTGCCTACGGCAGTTACGCCAGCCGCGATGCGCAGATCGCGATAGGGCGCGAGCACGACGGATTCGCGCAGAACTACTTCATCGGCGCACAGGCATCGGATGGCTATCGTGCGCACGATCGTTCCAGCAAGTATGTGTTGGGCGGCAAGTGGTTCTACGGCAATCTCGACGACGGCATGCGCATCGGCCTGACGGCACGCGCGTACCGCAACCAGGCCGACGAGCCGGGCTTCATGACCGCAGCAGAGCTGCAGACCGACCGTCGCAGCTCGGACCGCCGCAACCGCAATGATGGCGACGACCGCGACATGCAGCAGGCCGGCGTGCACCTGGACCTGAAACTGACCGACGCCCTGTTCCTGGGCAGCAAGCTTTACTACAACCGCTACGAGGACGACCGCCGGGTGACCTTCAGCGACCTGCCCATCGGCAATGCGCCGCGTCAGCGTCGGCGCTGGGACGAAACGCAGGTAGGCATGCTCAACACCCTGACCTGGCGCGCCAACGACTTGCTGACCCTGGAAGGCGGCATCAACTACGAACATCAAGACAATGCGTACCGACGCGAGCGCTTCAACTATGCCGAGCCCACCGACTTCACCGCAGCGCCAGCGCGCATCCAGAACGACGACCGCTATACGTTCGACAATTGGGGCGCCTACGTGCAGGCCATCTATCAGCCGGTCGAGGCACTGAAGCTGGTGCCGGCCTATCGCGTGGACCGCTTCGACGGCGACACACTGCTGCCGGGCGCGGTGCGCGCACCGCTGCAGCGTTACGGCAGCATCGGGCAGCCCAAACTCAGCGTGATCTACGCCCTGACCCCCACCACCAACGTGTATGCCAACTGGGGCCGTACCTTCCAGGTGTTGACCGGCTCCACCGCCCCGGCCTATCTCACCCCGGGGCAAGCCGGCATCCGCCCTTCCACCAACACCGGCGTCGAGCTTGGCATGAAGTTCAGCCCATTTGCAGGCAGCCAGGCGCGCATCGCCGTCTGGCAACAGGATGCGGAAAACGAGGTGTCGAACATGCCGGCCACCGGCACCACCGTCACCTTGGGCAAGACGCGTCGCCGCGGCGTGGATGCGCAGATCAGCGCACAGCTGGGCGATCGATGGACGCTCTGGGCATCGCATGCCTACCAGGAAGCCAGGATCACGCGCGACGACCGTGCCGCCGCGCTTTCGCTGCAAGGCAATGAAGTCATCGCCACGCCCCGCTACATCAGCAACATCGGCGTGGACTACCGCGCGACCGAGGCGTTGCAACTGGGTCTGCAGGGACGCGCCCAGGGCGACTACTACCTCGAGGAGCGCAACGTGGCAGGCAAGTACGGCGGCTTTGCGACGCTCGACCTCACGGTGCGCTATACGATCAACCCGAACTGGAGCGTGGACGTGCAGGTCCGCAATGCCACCGGTCGCGAGTATGCCTACGTGTGGTACGACAGCTTCTTCTGGGCACAGGCGCAGCCCATGTTCTCGCCAGCGGCCGGACGGCAGCTGTATCTCGGGCTGAGAATGAAGCTGTAACGGCAGCGGTGGCGAGGTGCGAATCGCTGGTCCGCAGCGTAGCGGCTGCACAAACCGTCATCGCCAAGCCGGTAACTGGCGCCCCGCCGCGGCCTCGGCATGCTGCCTGGCGCAAGCGGCCCTTGAGCGCGATGCTTTATACCGGTGCGGCAATATGCTGCCAGGTTGACCAGGGCCGCGTCGGCGCCGGGGTCCGTTTACGGCCGTGGGCAGGCGCCTGGCCTGCCGTGGCATCGTTCAATCACCGTCGCCGCCGTCCAAACAGGCGCTGATCGATCCGCAACATCACATATCGCAATGGCGTCCATGCCAGACAGAGCCCGGCGAGAATGCCCAAGGTATCGGCCAATGCATCGTATGGGTCGGCGCTGCGATTGGTGGTCAGCGCGCCTTGCGCGATTTCGATGCCGATGCCCAGCAGCACCAGCCCGAAGGCGGCAAACACCAGTGCGCGCCGGGTCGCAAACAATTGCACCGCTCCCCAGCACAACAACGCGAACGTGATGAAGTGCTCGGCCTTGTCGCTGTTGGACGGCAGCTCCGGAAACTCCGGCGGCGGCCCCAGGCACACGGCAATGACCACAACAATCGCAGCGATCCACAAGCCCACCCACAACCGCGGCCGGTGAAACGGCCGGAGTGCCGAACTCACAACCGCCATGTCAGATCGCCGGACAGGAATGCAGGGGCAAAATCGACATCGCGCGAGAAGCCCATCACCTGGAAGCGCTCGCCCATCTCGCTGGGCAGGGTCAGCCGCTTGATCTGTTCGCGTAGACGCATGCGCCCCACTTCATCGGTGCGCGTATCGGCCTGCGCCAACAATGCGTCCAGCCCATTGCCGAGCAGGAAGCTCGCTTGCGTGCAATAGCCGGCCAGCTCGAAACCTGCGCCGGTGCCTGCCTCGGCCAACGCGGTGAAGTCCACCGATGCGGTCAGATCCTGCAAACCCGGCCAACGGTAGAGATCTTCATGCATGCGGTGCCGGTAAAACGCACGCAAGGTGCCGTCCTGGCGCTGCGCACGATAGAACTCGCCGCGCGGGTAACCGTAGTCGACGAACAACATCGCGCCACGCTTCAAGCCGCCGGCTACCGCCTGGATCCAGTACGGCAACTGCGGCAGCAACTCGGAGCGATAGCCATCGGCGAACGGCTGCTCCAGATAGCGCTCCAGGTGACGCACGGCCGCACTCAGCAACGCATCGGCCGGTTGCTCGCCGCGCGCGAAGTGCTGCTGGTCATCCAGCACCACGGTTTCTTCATACACCTGCCCATCGCGCAGTGCGAAGCGCGGCGTGGGCAATGCGTCGATGACTTCGTTGGCGAACAGCACGCCATCCCAATCGTCCGGAAACGGCGCATCCAGCCATTCCACCAGATCGAATACCGGCGGGATCAGACTGCGCCCCAGCCGCTCGCGCTGACGTTCGCGCAGGTCGGCGCTGGGCTCCAGGATCGCGTAGCGCTCGGGCAGCGCGTCCAGTTCCAGCAGCCGCTTGAGCGTGACTTCGGCAAACGCACCGCTGCCGCCGCCCACTTCCAGCACCCGCGCCTGCGGCCCGAGCTGCTGCAATACCGGCGCCAACGCGCCGGAAACGGTGGCCGCAAACAACGGCCCCAATTCCGGGGCGGTGACGAAATCGCCGGCCTCGCCGAACTTGCTGGCGCCGGCGCTGTAATAGCCCAGGCCCGGCGCATACAGCGCCAGCTCCATGAAGCGCGAGAACGGAATCGCACCGCCGGCGGCCTGGATCTCGGCGCGCACATGCGCAGCCAGCCGGTCGCTGTGGGCCAGCGCGTCCGGATCGGGTGTGGGAAGGTCGGCGTGCATGCGGGCACCGGTTGCGGGGACAATGCACAGGATAGCCGAGCCCTCCGCAACGCCGAGCGAGTACGCCATGACAGACAGTTCCAAGGTGGTGTTGATCACCGGTGCAGCCCGCCGCATCGGCGCGCAGATCGCCACCACGCTGCACGCTGCCGGCTACTGCGTTGCGCTGCATGCACACCGCTCCGCCGAGGTGCTGGACGCACGCGTGGCCGAACTGTGCGCGCAGCGTGCCGGCAGCGCGCACGCCTTGCACGCCGATCTGCGGCTGCCCGATGCACCTGCGCAATTGGTGGCCGGCTGCCTTGCCGCCTTCGGTCGTCTGGATGGCGTGGTCAACAACGCCTCGGCGTTCTACCCCACCGCCATCGGTGAGGCCACTGCGGCGCAGTGGGACGACTTGTTTGCGGTCAATGCACGCGCGCCGTTCTTCATCGCGCAAGCCGCCGCCGCACAGTTGCGCCAGCGGCGCGGGGCCATCGTCAACCTCACCGATCTGCACGCGCAGCAGCCGATGCGCAACCACCCGCTATACGGCGCCTCCAAGAGCGCGCTGGAAATGCTGACCCGTTCGCTGGCGCTGGAACTGGCGCCGCACGTGCGTGTCAACGCGGTCGCACCTGGCGCCATCCTGTGGCCGGAAGAAGGCAAATCCGCCGACGCCAAGCATGCGCTGCTCGCGCGCACGCCGCTGGCGCGCATCGGCACGCCGGAGGAAATCGCCGAAGCGGTGCGCTGGTTGCTGGACGACGCCAGCTTCGTCACCGGGCATACCCTGCACGTCGATGGCGGCCGCCAGCTCAGTTGAACGATGCGTCCGGGGCCTGCGCGCTTTCGCTGCGTGGCAACGATATCCCTGTCATGCACGTGAGCCCGGCTGCCGCCTCGGCGCGTGCGGCACTGCCAGACAGTCCGCACGCCGTCGCGCTAGGTGCATGTTTGCTCGGCCGCGTTCAACCGCGCTGCCAGAACAGCGCTATTGCGTGACGCTCAACTCCGGCGCAGCCGCATCCAGCTCCACCGTGGCAAACGCGCTGCCGTACTGCGGATGCGCCTGCCACAGGGTTGCCAATGTCTGCCCGCTCAGCGGGTCGATGAAGTCCGGCGCGATGTCGGCCAGCGGCTTGAGCACGAATGCATGTTTGAGTTCGGGCCGCGGGATGCGCAGATGCCCGGGGCCTTCGACGATACGGTCGCCGAAGAACACCACGTCCAGATCCAGGGTGCGGTCGCTGAAACGCGGGCCGCTGCGATCGCGCCCATGCGCATCTTCCAGCGCATGCAGCCAGTGATCCAGCGCGTCCAGATCCAGATCGGTCTGCAATACCGCCGCATTGTTGACGAAGTCCGGCCCATCGAAGCCCACCGCGGGCGTGCGGTACGCGGGTGACACGACAACCTGGCCGAAGCGCGCGCGCAGGGCGGCGACAGCCAAGCGCAGGTAGTGGGTCGGCTGGACGTTGCTGCCGAGGCTGAGAAGCACGGTGGTCATACGTTATTCGCGCATGCGGCCGGCGTGGACGTCAACTGTTGCAATCGCGTTGCACCGTCGACGCATGCGCCGGCTGCGCGCAAACGTGATCTCAGGCCACTTCCAGCGCATGCGAAACGGCGCGGAACACCCGGCGCATTTCCAGCGGCTTGCGCAGCACATGCACCGGCAGATCCGACGGGAAATGCGCACGCTGCAGCGGCGCACCGACATCTTCCAGCACGATCGCCGGGCCCTGGTACCCCAGCTCCTGCATGCTCAACAGCACGCTCACTGCCGAGAGCAGGATGATGTCGCTGTCGATGATCACCAGATCCGGCATCGCGTGCTGCTGCACCAGTTGCAGCGCCGCGGCGCCATCGCTGGCCAGCTGCGGCTGATAGCCCTGGCTGGAGAGCGCATTGCCCAGCAGCGATAGGCGCGTGGCCTCGCCATCCACCAGCAAAATGCGCTGCCCATGGCCAAGCGGCAGCGGCAGTTCGGCTTCCGTCACCGCCGTCGACACCGCACGCATCGGCACGATCATGTCAAAGCGCGTCCCTTCGCCCAGCCGGCTATCGACCACGATGCTGCCGCCATAGCTTTCGATGATGCGCTTGCACGAAATCAGTCCCAACCCGGTGCCATCGGCCTTGGTGGTGAAGAAAGGGCTGAACAGGCGCGCGCGGGTTTCATCGCTCATGCCCACGCCGGTGTCGGCCACGCTCATGCGCACGCGCGAGGCATCGTAGCGATCGGCTGCCAGGATCAGTCTGCCGCCCTCGGGCATCGCCTGGATCGCGTTCAAGCCAAGGTTGAGCAGGCATTGCTGCAATTCGGTGTAGTTGGCCTCGATGGTCAGATCCGCGGCGATGGTGTCCATCTGCAGGCGTACCCCATCGGGCAGGCTGCTCTTGAGCAGCATCTGCACGGCCTGGAACAGATTGGCGATGGAGACCTGCTCGCGCGGCTTGTTGGAACCGCGCACGAACGAGAGCATCGACTCGGCCATCTCATGCCCGCGCCGGCCGCATTCGGCCACCACGTTGGCCAGCTGACGCAGCTGCGGGTCGTCGGTGCGCCCGGCCAGCAGGTCGGGCACGATCAACAACGGTTGCAGGATATTGCGCAGGTCGTGACTCAAACCGGCCGCGAGCATCGCCAGGCTTTCCAGACGTTGCGCGCGCATCAGCTCGCTTTCCACGCGCTGGCGTTCCAGATCCGCACGCGCCTCGCGGATCGCGCGGATCACCGCGCTCGGCAAGCGCGTCGGGTTGTGCTTGATGATGTAGTCGTTGGCGCCATCCTGCAGCGCCTTGACCGCGGTCTCCTCACCCATGGTGCCGGAGACGAAGATGAAGGGTGTGGCACCGTTCTGGCGCACCAGGCGCAGCGCCTGGTGTCCGGAAAAGCCCGGCATGCTCAGGTCCGACAGCACGATGTCCGGCTGGAAGTCGTCCAGCGCGGCGCGCAGCGACGGCTCGCTGTCCACGCGCTCGAATGCCGCATCCAGCCCGGCCTCGAGCAACTGATCGGACAACAGCTCGGCGTCTTCCGGTGAATCTTCCACCAGAAGGATCTTCAGCTGCTCCAGGTTGCCCCCCTCATGCGGCATGGTTCAGTCCAACTCCGGTGCCTGGTTGATGACCGCCCAGAACGTGCCGAGCGTCTTGACCGCGTTGAAGAACTGATCCACATCCACCGGCTTGACCACATAGGCATTCACGCCCAGGTCCCAGCTGCGGGCCAGATCGCTTTCTTCGCGCGAGGACGACAGGATCACTACCGGCAGGCGCTTGAGCGTCTCGTCGCTGCGCACCTGCTTGAGCACTTCCAGCCCGTCCAGGCGCGGCATCTTGATGTCCAGCAGCAGCACGGCCGGCAGGCCTTCCTCGCGGTCGGCGAACATGCCACGGCGCAGCAGGTAGTCCATGGCTTCCACGCCGTCTTCGACGTGCACGATGGGATTGGCAAGGCGGGCTTCGCGCAAGGCGTCGACCGCCATCTCCGCATCGGCCGGGCTGTCTTCTGCCAGAAGAATGGTACGGATGGCGGTCATGCAGTGAACTCTTGGTTGGGCGCTTCAAGCGCAGGAGGTAACACGAAATAAAACGTGGCGCCTTCGTCGACGGCGCCTTCGGCCCATATCCGGCCGCCGTGACGGGTCAACACCCGCCGCACGCTGGCCAGGCCGATGCCGGTCCCAGCGTATTCGCTGGCCTTATGCAAACGTTGGAACACGCCGAACAATTTTCCGCTGTATTCCATATCGAAACCGGCACCATTGTCGCGCACGCTGAACTGGTGGCCGCCGTCGGACATCGGCGTGTAGCTGACCTCGATTTTGGCCACCTCACGCTTGGCGCTGTACTTGACTGCATTGCCAAGCAGGTTCATCCACAGCTGGCGCATCATGTTTTCGTCGGCAACCAGCACCGGCAGTGGTGCGATATGCCATTCCACCCGGTGGCCGGTGTTCTCGCTCTGCACGTTGGAATCCAGAATCGCACGCGTTTCGGCCACCAGCGATTGCATGTCCACCGCTTGCAGGCGCAGCGCACCGCGGCCCAGGCGCGAATACACCAGCAGATCGTCGATCAGCGAGGCCATGCGCCGCGCCGAGCTGCTGATCACTTCCATGTAATGGCGCGACTTCTCGTCGGCCGTATCGCCCAGATGACGCGCCAGCTTGTCGGAGAATCCGGCCACATGCCGCAACGGTGCGCGCAGATCGTGCGAGACCGAATAGCTGAAGGCTTCCAACTCGCGGTTGACTTCCGAGACCTGCTCCACTTTGCCCTCCATCTGCCGGTTGAGCTCATGGATGCGCAACTGCGCGGTCTTCTGCAGGCTGATGTCGCTCACCGTCATCAGCACCACGTCTTCGTCGGCGGTGTCGGGCAGCGGCATGCGGCGTGCATTGATCAACATGGTGCGCAGCACGCCGTCGGCGGCGCGCTGCTCGTGTTCGTAATCCCACAACTCGCGTCCACGCAACAACACGTCCGCCAGACGCTGGTGGATCTGCGCATCGCGCCAGACGCCCCCGCCCACATCTTCCAGCGCCATCAATTCGTTGCCGCGCTCTTCCAGGCCATACAGGTCGGCGAAGGCAGGGTTATGCAACACGATGCGCTGGCTGGCATCCAGCAGCACGATCGGCTCGCGCACGGTTTGCAGCACCGAGCTGGCGCGGCCATTGGCGCGCAGGTATTCCTGCTCGGCCGCCAACCGGCGGCGGATCTGCCGCTGCAGCAGCCAGGTCACCGTGCCCAGCAACAGCAACTGCACCGCCAGCGCCGCCCAGCTCAACACCGCGTAATGCATGCGCTCGGTTTCGGCGCGCGCATTGCGCAGGTCAAGTAAGCGTCCCTCGGCGCTTTGCAGGTCATCGATCAGCACACGGATCGGGTTGTTCAGGGTCATGTCGTTGATCAGCGCGCGGATTTGCTCCGGCGCGGTAGTCACCGCAATGCGCTCGGCCAATAGCAGACGCCGTTCGATGGTGCTTTGGATGCGCCCCATGCGTACTTGCTGGGCGGGGTTGTCTTTGGTCAGAAAAATCAGCCGCTGCACCGCGGCCTGGGCCTCGCTACGCCCACGCCGCATCCGTTCCAGCAGCGCCGGGCGCTCGACCCCGTGCGAGCGCATCAGCGCTGCCGATTCGGCGTTGCGCATCGCCGCTTCCAAGCGTTGCGCGTTTTCCAGCACTTGCTGGCTATGCGAGACCCAGGTCGCGGCCTGGTTGGCGTTGCGGGCCATCTGCTGCAGCAACAACGAGGGCACCACCACAATCAGGAACACGGCAACCGCCAATAGAGGCAGGCGCCAGCGATCCCATTTGTCTGCTTGGACCGTTGTTTGCATTGCTGGACCGAATTCGCTCGCTGCAGGGGGCCTAAGACTGATCGGCATTGTCTCCGATCACGCAGCTTGCCAGATTAATGATTCAGAGAAATCATGTCCGTCTGTGACATAGCTGAATGGGCATAGCATACGTATAGCATGCGTGAAAACGGCGCGAGCGCGTTGCCGACTATCGGCAGACTGGACGGTTCTTCAGAACGAAAAAGGCGCACTCCGTGGAGTGCGCCTGGTGCTCGGGTCGCCGCCTCGCCTCGGCGGCCCGGCATTCGCAGCAGCTGCGCTTACTTCTTCGCAGCGGTGACCTTCAGGCCGGTCGACTTGACGCTCTTGACGCCCTCGATGCCCTTGGCAACGGCAACGGCCTTGTCATGCTCGGCCTGGGTGGCGACCGCACCGGTCAGGGTCACGATGCCGTTCTTGGTCTCGACCTTCACGTCGGTACCGGAGACGTTGTCGGTGGCCAGCAGGTCGGCCTTGACCTTGGTGGTGATCCAGGTGTCGGTGACCGGCTTCTTGGACTCGTTCATGCCGGCAGCATGATCCTTGTGGTCGGCATGTTCCTGCGGTGCCGCAAATGCCTGCGACGCGCCGAGGGTCAGACCGAGCGACAGCGACAGAGCCAGCAACTTGCGTGCATGCGTCATGTTCTTCATACCAAGCACCTCCTGTTGAATGTGGGCGCAGCTTGCGGTGGCGCTCGTCGAGCAGACGTGACCGTTGCATGCAGAGGTTGTGAACCCTGCGCACACGGGCAGGTGCAATACCATGCCGGCTCCCTCCGTCGTTGCGATGAACCGTTTTCAATGCCTAAACTGTTCAATCTGGCCGTCGTCGGCTATGGCTATGTCGGCCGCACCTTTCATGCACCGCTGATCGCAAGCACCCCCGGCCTGCAGCTGCACAGCGTGGTGTCGTCCAAGCCGCAACAGCCACAGGCCGATTTCCCCGGCGTCACCGTGGTGGCCGACCTCGACAGTGCGCTGGCCGATCCCGCACTGGATGCCGTGGTGCTGGCTACCCCGAACCACACCCATGCGCCCTTCGCGCTGGAGGCCTTGGCCGCCGGCAAGCATGTGCTGGTGGACAAGCCGTTCGCGCTGGATGCGACGCAGGCGCAACAGATGGTCGATGCCGCCAACGCCGCGGGACGCATCATCAGCGTGTTCCAGAATCGCCGCTGGGATGCGGACTTTCTCACCGTGCGCCGGCTGATCGAAGAAGGCCAGCTGGGCGAGGTGGTGGAATTTCATTCGCACTTCGACCGCTATCGCCCGCAGGTACGCGACCGTTGGCGCGAGAGCGATAGCCCCGGTGCCGGACTGTGGTACGACCTGGGCCCGCATCTGCTCGATCAGGCGATGCAGTTGTTCGGTATGCCGCAGGGCATTGGCGCGGATCTGCAACGTCAGCGCGACCAGGCACGCAGCGTCGATTATTTCCATGTCACCCTGCACTACCCCCGGCTGCGCGTGATTCTGCACGCCGGGTCGCTGGTGGCCGATGGGAGCCTGCGCTTCGCCGTGCACGGCACGCGTGGCAGTTACCTCAAGCACGGCCTGGATACGCAAGAAGACCAGCTGCGCGCGGGCCGTCGGCCCGGCACGGTCGGTTGGGGCGTGGACCCCTTACCAGGCACGCTCACCCGCGTCGATGACGAAGGCCGCGTCCACACCCATCAGCCCGATAACCTGCCGGGCGACTACCGGCAGTGCTACGCCGCCTTTCGCGACGCACTGGCAGGCACCGGCCCGGCGCCGGTCAGCAGCAGCGATGCGGTGCAGCTGATGCAGCTGGTGGACCTTGCGCAACGCGGCGCTGCGGACGGCCGAGTGCAGTGGCTGGATGCCGCGCGCGACTGATCACGCTGAGACGGTTCTGTACTTCCAACAGTGCGCGCCGCGATCCGGCGCGCACAGCCATCGCATCCCAGCCCTTACGCGTCCTTGCTACCGATCGTCGGCGCTGCCGAGGTCGTGGTCATCACCGCGTGGCCGCCGAACTGATTGCGCATCGCCGCGAGCAGCTTGTCGGTAAACGAATCCTTGTCGCGCGAGCGCAGCCGCTCCATCAGCGACAACGTGATGACCGGTGCAGAGACTTCCAGATCGATCGCTTCTGCAACCGTCCAGCGGCCTTCGCCCGAATCGGCCACGAACGGCGCGATGCCGGCCATGGTCGGGTTATGCGTCAACGCGTCGGCCGTCAGATCCAGCAACCACGAACGCACCACGCTGCCATCGCGCCAGATTTCGGCAACCTGGTGCAGATCCAGCGCAAAATCGGCCTTGTGCTGCATCAGCGCGAAGCCTTCCGCATAGGCCTGCATCATTCCGTATTCGATGCCGTTGTGGACCATCTTGGTGAAGTGGCCTGCACCGCTCGGGCCAACCCGTCCCCAGCCCTTGTCCGGCGCCGGCGCGAGCGTTGCCAGGATCGGATGCAACCCCGTCACCGCCGCTTCGTCGCCACCCACCATCAGGCTATAGCCTTCCTGCAGACCCCAGATGCCACCGCTGGTGCCGCAATCGACAAACGCGATGCCACTGGCCTGCAGCAATGCCGCACGCCGCTGCGAATCCTTGTAGTACGAATTGCCGCCATCGATGACGATGTCGCCGGCCTGCAGCAAGGGCAGCAGCTGCGCCAGCGTGTCATCGACGATCTTGCCGGCCGGCACCATCAACCACACCACGCGCGGGCTCGGCAGTGCGGACACCAGCGCTGCCAGCGCATCGGCGGTGACGATGCCCTTGGCTTGCGCGCTGGTGCGCGCGTTCGCGCCCGGATCGTAGCCATGCACGCGATGCCCACCATTGACCAAGCGCTCGGCCATGTTGGCGCCCATGCGGCCCAGTCCCACCATACCCAGTTCCATAATCGCTCCTCATGATCTGATCAGTGCAGGGTGCCACGCTCGGCGTACGCTGGCGTGGCGGAATTCTCAAATGATTGTTCCGCGACGGTGGCGGCGCTGCACTGCTGCAGCTGCCAGTCGATCCATCGCCAGTACAAGGTGGTGCGCACATTGTGCAACGTCAGGTCGATGGCGTACGGCGTGCGCGGGTTACGGTCGAGCAGGCGTGCCACGTGGTAGCCGATCGGCTTGGTGCCTTTTGGATGCACATAGACCAGAAAGCCTTGGTAGAACGGGTCATCCAGCAGCGTCTGCAGCTGCAGCAGCTGTGCCTGCTGCTGTGGGTCGAGCGTGGCGCGCAACGCTGCATCGCGCTCGTAAAGCAGGCGTTCGAAGCGGCGCTCGCCAGGCCCGCGCAACTGTTTGGCCAACTCCCAGATCTGCCGGTTGCGCGCGTCGTAGTACGCAAAGCCACCATGCTGCGCCAGCGCCTGCGCGGCTGCATCGCTGACATCCACGACCACGAAATTTTCGGCCTGATTGTGGATGTCATCCAGGTAGGACTTATCGAACACATGCGCGATGAAGCCAGGTGCGCCGACGAACGCCTGCCGCCCGAGCTGAGAGGTTTTCACCGCCTTGCCGTCGGCGAAGAATTCGCCGGCATGCGCACCGAGCAGGATGCTGTCGGTGTTGTGCAAGGTCAGGAACGTGCCGATCGACAATTCGCCAGGCGTAAATACCTCGTCGAACCCGGCATCGCCGAACAGCTCGCGCTGGGTAGCGAGCTGAGCCACCTGTCGGCCTACGCCGCACTCGGAACGCACCTGGCCACGGTAGAACGCATCCAACGCCTGCGCATTGCTGCCGCGCGGCTGATACCCGCGACCGAAACTGCGAAAACCGCTCCAGCCCTGCGCGGCTGCGCCACGCCAGCCGAATCCGACCCAGCCCAGCTGCAGCGCCGAGAAGCGATAGCGCGGGTTGTTCTGCAATTGCGTTACCGCGCGGCGGGTGGCTGCACCGAGTTCGAACGCATAGGCGCAGTGCGTGGCTGCATCGTCCAGCACGGCGGTGAGCGCTGCGCCGCGCTGTTGCGTGTCCCAATCGGCCGGAAGCGTCAGCTGCAGATCGCCGGCGGCCTGCGCCTGCGCAAGCGTGCCGCGCGTGCAAGGTGCGCCGCGCTGGACCAACGGCGCGCTCACCGCGGCGCGATGGATGGTCCATCCCAGCCGTCGCAGCAGGGCTTCCACGCAATCTGCGCTGGCGGCGCTGGCGGTCTGGCTCGGCGCAGCGTCGGCGACCTGCAGCAGCTGCCCCGCCAGCAAGCCGCTTGCACATACCAGCGCAGCAAGTCGGCGCAGGCGCGCATGCCATGGCGGCATCGGCGCCGCTGGTGAGCGCGATGACGCACTGCGCTGCGCGCGGACAACCCTCATCGATGGCATAGGCAATGAATCGTCCGCACGACGCCACTCTCAAACG
The DNA here is from genome assembly GCF_000961215.1 of Xanthomonas citri pv. citri. Taxonomy (NCBI): domain Bacteria; kingdom Pseudomonadati; phylum Pseudomonadota; class Gammaproteobacteria; order Lysobacterales; family Lysobacteraceae; genus Xanthomonas; species Xanthomonas citri. The sequence continues at coordinate 804,436 of NZ_CP008998.1, read as the reverse complement.
TAGAAAGCCCCGGCATGGCCGGGGCTCGCAGGATTCAATTCAGCTCAATCGCTGCACCAGACTCAGCGACGTTCGCAGACGCGCTCGACTTGGCGATTGCCGTTGGCCTGCTGGCGATTGCCCTGGATGGTGCGGCCTGCCGCACCGCCCGCCACGGCGCCTGCCACGGTCGCCAGCTTCTTGCCGTTACCGCCGCCAACCTGGTTGCCCAGCAGGCCACCGATTGCAGCGCCGGCCAGCGTCCCGCCGATGCGGTTCGGGTCGGTCGAGTTCTTTTGCACTTCGACATTGCGGCAGCGCACGCGGGTGCCGTCATTGAACCTGCGACCCTCGTCCGCTTCGGTATAGCGCTGCTGATGCGAATAGTTTTGAGCTTGTGCGAAGGTGCTCGTCGCCATCAGGCCGATCAGGGACATACCCAGCAGGGAGGTGCGCATTTTCATCGTTGTTCTCCACGTTTCTCGCCCGCTCGGCGAGGCATGGGCGCACTCTGGCCGCTGGCTCGAGAACATAACGTGAAGCGCACACCTGGCTATTCAGGCTTTGGCGCGAAGCGTGAACACGCCATCACGGCTGCGTGGCGGGCTCGGTTTGCGGCACCTGCGCCGGTGCTGGCGGGGGGTCTTGCGCTTCGACCGGCAATGGCGCAACCGGCGGCTGCGCGACCGTTGTGGGAGCGGCTGCAGCGGGCGCAGGCGATGCGGGCGTCGAAGAGTTCGCTGCAGGCGTTGCGGGCACTGCGGCTGCCGGCGCTGGTGTGGCCGCATGAGCAGGTGCGGGCGCAGGCGCTGCACTCACCGCAGCAGGTACGGCTTCGGTGACCTTGGGGAGATACGAATTCAGGCGTTCGAAAAAGCGCTTGTAGAACGCCGCATCCTGCACCGTGGTACTGGATACGCGCACCAGCGAATCGCCGCTGCTGCCGACCGGCAACGACAACGAGCCCAGCACGCCGACGCCCACGCTGGCCGAGGTGGAGCTCTTCTTCAGTGCGTAACGGTCCTGCAACGCACTGACGAACACCTGCGCCTTGCCGCCGTCCTGGCTGGCGCAGGAAATGCGCAGATTGAGTTGTTCGCTCTGGTCGGCTTCCTTGAGCTGGAAGTTCTTGCTGCCTTCCACCGCGGCGGCATCTGCGCGCGTGACCGCGTAGCCCTGACTCAACAGCACGCGCCGCGCCGCCTCGCAGGCTTGCGGCGAACTGGCCGCCACGCTGCGCGAATAGGTGTCGTCGGAATTGAACGACTCGCGCATCAGCATCGTGTCGCCCTTGCTGCCGCCGCAGCCAGCCAGGGTTGCCAGCGCGCCAAGCAGTGTGCCGCGCGCGATCAGGGAAGAACAAGACATAGAGAGATTCCGGCATCCAAAACCGGCACAGAGCATAGCGGCAACCCATGTGCGCGCGGCGTCGCGTTGCCGGGTCAGGGCAACGGCGGTTCATCCACTGGCAATTGCAGGTCTATCTGCAGGCGGCGGCCATCGGCACCGATGCGCTCGGCGCGCAGGTAACGGTGCGCACGCACCACCGCCAGTGCCACCGGCGCACGGCACGGTTCGCCCCACAGGCTCAACGCGAAGCCCTGTTGCTGCAGCCAGAGGGTAAGGCGGTCCCACAGCGCTTGTTCGCCATGCAGCATCAGGTCCAGATCGGCCGGACCGTCGGGCACCAGGGTCGGCGACGCCAGCCAGCGCGCGTAGCTGCCATGCACCACCACCGGCAGGCCCTGTGCCTGCACCGCCTGCAGCAATTGCGCGGCCTGCTGCAGATCCAGCCGGGCACGACAATGCTGAAAGATCAGCGCGTATTCGTGGCTGCGATTGCTCTGTGTCTCGGCATGCGCCAGCGCGGCGGCCGGACGCCGATAGCACAGCACCCGCTCCTCGCGCAGGGTGAACAGGCTGGCCAGGATGCGGCCCAGATCCCAGGCCTGCGGGATCACGCGGCCGCCGACCACCACGTTCTGCACCATCGCCACGCCCACGCCGTCGGGCCGCATCTGCTTGCGCAGCGCATGGAAGACCGCACGCATGCCGGTCAGATAGCTGGCGTAATCGCTGCTTGCGTAAAGCTGCCCAGGCAGCACGTCGCCACGCCAGTGGCAGCCGAAATACGGCACGTTGGTCAGACACAGGTCGATCGGCCCTGCCGGCGCGTTAACGGCCAGGCTGCCGACCACCACCGGCGCCTCCACCGCATGCCGCTGCAGACGCGCACGTGCCAACTGCGCGCGTGCCGGATCGATTTCCATGCCATGCGCGTTGCGGCCTTCCAGCGCGGCCGCCAGCAAGCTGCTGCCAAAGCCACAGAACGGGTCGAACACCTGCTCGCCCGGCCGGCTGAAATGGCGCACAAACGGGCGTATCTGATTGACCCAGCCACAATCGCGCCCGCCGAGCGGGTCGGCCGCGCGCAGATCGTCGGGCAGCGCCCAGGCGGCATCGTCCGGGACCGGCGTCCACCAACTGCGCTGATCGAACTCATCCATCGATGGGTTCCCACAAAACATCGGCATCCGGGTCCCAGCCCGCACAGAGACGACCGTTGGCGAAGAACACCAGCTTGTACAGATCGCCGGTCGCGTGACGCGCATGCATCGCGGCGTAGTCGGCGCTTTCGAAGACCACCTGCAAGCCCGCCCGATCGCGCAGCCGCACATTCCAGAAGTAATAGCCTTCGGTGAGGCCATCGGGTTGCCAGCGCGACCACCAGGGCTGCTGCATGCACTCGGCTAGCAACGTGTCCACGCCGACGCGGTGCGCGCCGATGTAGCGCAGCGTGCCGTTGCTGCGATAGGCATCGTCCAACCGCGACAATTCCCGAAAGATCACCTGGCTGGCGCCACAGCTGCGCGCCCACGCGATGTACTGCGCAATGGCGTCGGCATTGTCCACGCCACCGCGCTGCACGATGCAGACCAATCGCAGCGGCAACCGTGCTGCCAGCCGCCGTGCCGTCTGCACGAAGGTCGCCACATCTGCGATTGGCTCATCCGGGCGGAAACGCATGATCGCGTCGTTGCGCTCCTGCAACGGATGATGACGCGACAGCTCGACCCACGACAGCCCGAAGGCAACCAACGCCTCGATCAACCGCGCACCGTCCGCACGCGCCAGCCCTGCGCCATTGCTGTACAGCACGCGCTGCTCGATGCGCGGGCCGTTCGGCGTGGTTGCCAGCGTCTGCAGCAAGGTCTGCAGCCACGCTGCATCGTCGGTCATTTCCAGACCCGACAACGAATACGACAGCGGCACATCGCGCAGCAACTGCAAGACAGCGCTCAACTGCTGGAAATACGCAGGCCCAGGTCGCAACGTCGCTGCCGCGCGACCGCCCCGGTGCTGCCGCAGATTTTCCGAACAGAACCCGCAGCGCGCCGAACACGGCCGCACCGAGGCATACGGGGTAAAGGTGATCGGCAGCGCCGCGCGATACGTGCGCCCGCCGATGCGCAGCGTATACCAGCGGCTGGCGTCGTCCTGCAGCGGCACACGCCGCTGCAGGTGGGGTGCTGCGGCGCGCAGACGCGCCAACAGCGCTGAAGCAGGCAACAAGGAGATGTCGTCGATGGAAGCGTGCATGGCGAGTCCTGCGCGCCGCGCGTCAGCGACGAGCAGCGTCGGCACGCGCGCGCACCTGCTCCAGCGTCCACTCCTGTTGCGACACGCCGTTTTCCCACACCGTGACCAGCGCGTCTTCGCTGTCCGGGTAGGTGTCGACCTCATCGAGCAACGCGCTGCGGTAGCTGCCATCGTGGCGATTGCGCAGCAAGGTCAGGCGACCGCGCTTGCTCTGCTTGCCCTGGTCGGTGATCGGGTCCTTGTAGACGTCGACCCACTGCCCGTCCACGCGCACCGCCGAGCACTTCAACGCAAACTTCTGCGTGTCGCGGTCCACCTTCTGCAGCAACGCACCGCCCATGCCGAAGGCAACGTTATCGGCGGCATAGCCGGCGGCGGTGATGCGTTCCAGGATCGCGCGCAGCGAGGTGGGGTTGATGCCATCGCCCTGGATCACCCGCACATGGTTGAGCACCTTGTAGCCCTTGCCATTGAGCTGATGGCCGAACGCTTCGTCCAGCAACAGCAGGCACTGCTCGACCACGTCCACCGGGTCGCCCGAATCCGGACGAATCACCACCGTCGCGCCGGAGGCGATCACTTCCTCGCGCAAGGTAGTGCCCCAATGTTCGCGAATGGCACGGTAGATGTCGTAGCTGTCCGACACCACCGCCACGATCGAACCCGGGCGCGCGAACTGCCGCAGCATGTTGCGATACGCATCCACCTCGCGCTCGCGGCCCCAGCTGGTGATGGTGCTGTGCTCGGCAGCGGGAATCGAATACCCGGCCACCGGCGTGTGGTAATGCGCACGCGCCAGCAGCAACGCCGACAAGGTGTCGGTACCGAGAAAATTCACCAGATGCGCGGCACCGCCCAATGCGGCCGAGCCAAGACTGGACACGCCACGCGCGCCAAAATCGTGCAGTTTGAAAGGCAGCTGTCCTTCCGGATCGTCGCTGGTGCGCTCCAGGTAGTCGCGCACGATCTGCTTCACCTGCCAGCTCACCGTGGCCACCGTCACCGGGTACCACACGCGCAGCAACAAGGTTTCCAGATACGACGGCGCCCAGAACGCCTTGGCGTCGGTGGACTCGATGGTCATCAGCACGTTGTGCGTTGGCACCACGGCGCCCTCGGGCACCGCGCGGATGCGGATCGGCAACTGACCGCCAAGCCGGTCGACGATATCGCGCCAGCCTGCCTCGTTGAACGGCTCGCCATGCGCAACCAGCAAGTCTTTCGCATCGTCGATGTCGGCGTGCGTCACCGGCCGGTTGATCGCGTCCTTCAGGAGCGACTGCAGACCGAAGAACACGGTCTGCTCGTAGAGCCCACCGCGCGATTCGACATAGAAAAACGACGCATCGGTGCCGGGCGGATATTGCAGCCAGTGGCTGGCCTTGTAGCTATCGGTGTTGAGCAGCAGGTTATCGAGGTAATGCATGACGGAAGCTCCTTCGCGTCGAATGAACCGGCGGTCTGTCCGCCGGCGGGAGGTCACGGTTCAAGCGGTCACGGCATGTGCGCCCCTGGTGGTATCGCGGCAGCACGTCGTCGTTTGCGCGCGTCAGCCACGGCCCAGGAAGAATTCAAGAATGTGCAGGTGGTCTTCGTACAGGCGCGGGCCCATCGCCATCACTTCGGCGAGCGGAATCCAGCGCGCCTTGTCGGCATCGTCGCCGCCGCGCACCGCAGGCAACTCCCCGGCCGGAAACTCGAAATGGAACGCATGGGTAATGGTGCGTCCGCGCTGACTGCGCTCGGGATGATCGAAGACCTGCCTGCCACGCAACGAGCCCTTGAGCACCGGCACCGGCAACTTGAGCCGGGTTTCCTCGCGCAACTCGCGCAGGCAGCAATCCAGCAGCCCTTCCTCCTGGCCGACGAAACCGCCAGGCAACGCCCACAATCCCTTGCCCGGTTCGGCGCGACGCCGCACCAGCAGCACATGGCCCGAATGCACCACCACCGCATCGGTGGTCACGAATGTCGGCGGATATGGCGCGTCTTTCCACGCGGCGCGGTATTGCTCGATGAAGCGGTATTCGGCCACCAGCTGCGCGTAGCTGGGCGAGTTGCGCCGGAAGGCCTCCAGCATGTCGTAGACGGGCGCCGGCACATTGCCGCGCAGCATCAACAAGCCGCCGTGGAAACCGATGTCGCCGGCTTCGAACAGATAGCGGCGCAATTCGGTGGCCGACAGCGTTGCGGTATGTTGCACGTCCTCCAGCGGCCACTGCGGAAACTCACGCAGGTAGTAGCTGCTGGCATCCTTGTCCATGCCGATCAGGCCGATGTTCGCATCCAGCGTGCCGCCATCGGCGTGCACCGCTTCGGCAACCTGCCGCTGCACTTCGGCGATCCACAGGCTTTCGTTGTACAGATGGTCGCGTAGCGGGCGCACGAGCAACCGCGCGGTTTCGCCCGGCAACGCGGATTCGATCATCACCGCACGTTCGGCGACGGTCCAAGGATTGCGAATGGTGCGGGGCGTGTCGGCCGAGCCGATCAGCACGATGAGCTTTTTCGCCTTGCCCAGCGCGTGGCGGGCGACGGCGGCGTGGCCGTTATGAAAGGGCTCGAAACGCCCGATAAACACGAGATAGTGGTACGGTGTTGCCATGAGAATCCCTCACGGTTGAGTGGTGAGCTGGCGGTCTGTCCGCCGGCTTGGTGAAATGCTACGCCGATGCACGACGGCGTCAAGCGGCCGCTTGCCTGTGCCTCGGTGATCGTCGCCGTGACGCAGCGGTCATCATCTCTGGCTAGACTCGGCGCTCTTGCTTCTTCGAGGAATTTCCCTGCATGCCACGCTCCATCGCGCAGGTGCTGCGCTGCCTTCTGGCAATCGGTGCACTGTCGTGCATCGCCCTACCCGCGCTGGCTGGCACGCCGGTGGCACCACTGCGGGTCATGTCGTTCAACGTGCGCGTGCCGGCCGATACCGATGGCGACAAACGCTGGCAAGTGCGTCGCGCTGCCATGGTCGCCTTGATCAAACAGACGCATCCCGATGTGTTCGGCACGCAGGAACTGGTGAGCGAACAGGCGGCCTTTCTGGCCGAACAGTTGCCCGACTACCGCTGGTTCGGCCAGGGCCGGCGCGGCGATGACAGCGACGAGCACATGGGCGTGTTCTACGACGCGCGCGTCCTGGAAGTGGTGGAGTCAGGCGACTTCTGGCTGTCCGACACGCCCGAACGCGCCGGCAGCATCACCTGGGGCAATGTACTGCCCCGCATGGCCACGTGGGCGCTGTTCGAGCGCCGCAGCGACAAACGCCGCTTTTACCTGTTCAATACGCACTTTCCGTATCGCGATGAGGACGAGCCCGCCCGCGAGCGCAGCGCGCGCCTGATCCTGTCGCGCATCGCGCAGTTGCCTGCCACGATTCCGGTGGTGCTGACCGGCGACTTCAACAGCGATCCGGACAAGATCACCTACCCCACGCTGACCGCAGTACTTCGCGATGCGCGCGCACAGGCCAGCAAGCGCAGCGGGCCGGAAAATACCTTCCAGGATTTCACCACGCACCCGACCCGGCGCATCGACTGGATCCTGTATCGCGGATTGCGTCCTTCCCGCTTTGCGACACTGGACGATCGTCCCGGCGGCATTCTGCCGTCGGACCATTACCCAGTGATGGCCGAGTTCGAGTGGCCACGCTGAAAACACGGACGTGCAAGAGCCGTTGGCCGGCAGCCAGGCGCGTGCCGGCTGTGACACGGCCACCCGATGCCCGCAGCGCTGCGGTCATCAAGCCGGATGAATGCCGGCATGCGTGGCGCTGGCCTGCAGCCATTCCAGCAAGGCCTGCAGGGTGACCGAGGGGGCGTCGCGCCAGATGATGGACAGCTCGCGCCGCGCCCAGGGTTCCTCCAGCGGCACCGCCGCCAGCTGCTGCCTGACACTGGAGCACGCCAGCGCCGCGTGCGGCACGATGGCCACGCCCACGCCGCGTGCCAGCATGCGGCACAGCGTTTCGAGACCCGGCACGCGCGCACGGATGCGCAGCTGTACGCCGGCCCGGGCCAGATGCGTCCGCAGGTGGCGCTGCAAGGCGTTGTCGGCCGATAACGCCAGCAACTGCATCGGCGCGATATCGGCCAGACGCAGGCTGCCTGCGCCGGCAAGCGGATGGCTGGCGGCCACCGCGACCACCAGGCGATCCTGTCGGAACGGACGCCGTTGCAGGCCGGTGAAGTCGGCATGCCCGGCCACCACGGCAAGGTCGGCACGTTCATCGCGCACGGCATCGGCAGCCTCCTCGCTGCCCCATTCGGCCAGGGTCAGGTCCACCCGCGGATGGGCCAGCAAAAAATCCGCAACGCACTCGGGTAGCCATTCGGAGAGTGCGGCGGTGTTCGCAGCCAATCGCAGGGTGACCTGTCCACCGAGTCCGTAATCGCCAAGCTCGCTGCGCATGGCCTGTTCCTGGCGTGCCAATGCCCGTGCATGCCGCAGCAGGACCTGGCCGGCGGCGGTGAGCGTCACGCCTCGCCGACCACGCTCGAACAGGGCCACGCCGATCTGCAGCTCCAACGCGCGAATACGCGCACTGGTAGCCGCCAGCGACAGCGCCACGCGGTCGGCGCCGGCAGTGATGCTGCCGGTGTCGGCCACCGCAACAAAGATCCGCAAGTCGGTGAATTCCACCTGCATCTGCACCTCCAGCCTTCGGCGTGGCCGAAGTCTGCCTCAAACAAAGACAGCTTGCCGGACACCGCTGCCGCACCGATCCTGACCGCCATGAATGAAGACGTTTCGCAACTTGGCATGGTCGCCGCTGTGTTCCTGCTTGCCGGCGCGGTCAAAGGCGTCGCCGGCATGGGGCTGCCAACCGTGGCAATGGGCCTGTTGGGACTGTGGCTGCCGCCCAGCCAAGCCGCCGCGCTGCTGGTGCTGCCTTCGTTGGTGACGAACCTGCAGCAGGCCTGGGGGCCAGCTGCGACCCTGCTGTTGCGACGTCTGTGGCCGGTGCTGGCCATGGTGGTGGTGGGCACCTGGTTGAGTGCCGGATTGATGATTGGCGGTCATCCGCGCTACCTGCGCGGCGCGCTTGGGGTCCTGCTGGTCGCCTATGCCCTGCTTGGGCTTGCCCGCCGGCAATGGACCCTGCCGCCACGTCACGAACGCTGGGGCAGCCCGCTGATCGGCCTGGTCGGTGGCCTGCTCAATGGCGCCACCGGCGTGCTGGTCCTCCCGGTGGTGCCGTACCTGTCTGCACTTGGCCTGCCACGCGACCTGTTGATCCGCGCACTGGCCGCGTGCTTCGGCACGGCAACGCTTGCGCTGGCGACGGCGCTGGTCTGGCATGGTGGGGTGCCGCTCTCGGCCGGCCTGCCATCGCTGCTGGCGCTGCTGCCCACCGCACTGGGAGTGTGGGCCGGCACGAAGCTGCGACGCCGCATCTCTCCCGAGGCATTCCGCCGGATATTTTTCGGCACCTTGCTGCTGCTCGGCCTGCAGGCCTGCTGGCAGGCGGTCGCCTGAGACGCTGCCAGCGGCCACGGTATTGCCAACATGAAAACGCCACCGGCAAGCGGTGGCGTCCATGCAGTCGATCGGCAGCGTGGCTCAGTCTGCCCAACGTCCCGGGGAGGTCGACTTCGGCAGCACCTGCGCCGACAAGGGCTTGTCCTGCGACAGCAAGCCCAGCGCATCCGCAAGGATGGCCGCCGATTCATGCAGCAACGGATCCGGGCGCTTTTCGGCCGCTTTTTCGCGTGCAGTGTCCTTGACGATGTCGCGCTCGTTACCGGTCAGGCCGTCGTCGCTGTCTTCGGCAAGCGGATCCAGCGGCAGGCCGAGTTGCTTGCGAATCTGCTGGCGATCCTTGCGCTGCTGATCCTGCTTCTGTCGCTCGGCAACGCGCTCGGCCTCATTCAACGAAATGTACTTCTTGGCCTTTTCGTCGCGGAACTGCTTGACGTCTTCTTCCCACCACTGGAACTCCTTGTCGCTGGCAATCCGCGCAGTGTGCAGAGCCTGCAACTTGGGCAGCAATGCCGCGAAGTTGCCGTACTGGGTATGCGGGGCAGCGGCGATACGCGTCCACGGCAATGCATTGTCGTAGGTGCTCTCACCGAACTCGGTGGCATCCACGCTGGCCGGGAAGGCGATATCCGGCACCACACCCTTGTGCTGGGTGCTGGAGCCGCTGACGCGGAAGAACTGCGCGATCGTCAGCTTGACCTGCCCATACCGCTGCCCTTCGGCAGCAGGCCAGCGATCCAGGTCGACGATGTTCTGCACGGTGCCCTTGCCGAAGCTGGTTTCGCCGATCACCAGACCGCGGCCGTAATCCTGGATCGCACCGGCAAAGATCTCCGATGCCGACGCCGAGCCGCGGTTGATCAAGACAGCCAGCGGGCCGTCCCAGGCGACCTTGGGGTCGCTGTCGCCATTGACGGTGACGCGGCCGCCGGATTCGCGGACCTGCACGACCGGCCCCTGCTCGATGAACAAGCCGGTCAGTTCGATCGCCTCGTCGAGCGAACCACCGCCGTTATTGCGCAGGTCCAGCACCACGCCATCGACCTTGTCGGTCTTGAAGCCGGCCAGCAGCTTGGCGACGTCGCGCGTGGCCGAGGCGTAGTCGGCTGCATTGCGACGGCGGCCTTCGAAATCCTGGTAGAAGCCCGGCAGCTTGATGATGCCGATGCGGCGCTGCGGCTCGCTGCCGGTGGCCGGCAAGGTGATGGTTTCGCCCTTGGCAGCCTGCTCGGCCAGACGCACCTTCTGACGGGTCAGGGTCACCGTGCGGTGCTTGCCATCGATGCCCGACTCGGCCGGGATGTACTCCAGGCGCACCTGGGTATCCTTGCTGCCGCGGATCTTGGCCACCACGTCGTCGATGCGCCAGCCGATCACATCTTCGATCGCGCCACTCTTGGCCTGCCCAACGCCGACGATGCGATCGCCCGGCTTGAGCGTGCCATCCACCGCCGCCGGACCGCCCGGGATCACCTCGCGGATCACCACCATGTCGTCCTGTTTCTGCAGCTGCGCGCCAATGCCTTCCAACGACAGCGACATCTGCTGGTTGAACGTCTCGGCCGTGCGCGGGGTGAAGTAATCGGTGTGCGGGTCGACGGCGTTGGTGTAGGCGTTGACGAAGAACTGGAACACGTCTTCGCCCTTGAGCTGCTTGACCGAATCGGCCAGCGCCACATACCGCTTGTCCAGCGTCTTGCGGATGTCGTCGGGCTTCTTGCCGGCCAGTTTCAGGCGCAGCCAATCGTTCATCACCGACTGGCGCCACAGCACGTCCAACTGCTTGTCGTCCGCAGCCCACGGCACGTCCTTGCGGTCGTACTCGAACTTGTCGTTACCGCTGAAATCGAAGTCCTGCTTGAGCAGGTCGCGCGCGTACTTGACGCGCTGATCGACGCGCTTCTTGTAGACCGAGAACACCTTGAACGCCGGCTCCAGGTTGCCGCCGCGCAACGCGTCGCCAACACCGGCCTGGAGGGGCGCGAAGCTGTCGATATCGGCCTGGGTGAAGAACTGTTTGCCGCCATCCAGCGTTTCCAGATAGCGCTTGAACACGTCCTTGGACATCGCCTCGTCCAGCGTGCGCGGCCGGTAGGCATAGCGGCTGTCGGAGAGCAGGCCGTACACGAGTTTGGTGGCCGTCGCCTGATCGGGCGTGGCAGCGGCCGGCAGCGCAGTATCGGCGCGTGCGAGCAAGGCCATCGGAGTGGTCAACACCAGCGCCAGCAGGCCGGCCTTCATGCACGAAGAAACGTTGTAGGTCATCGAATGGCTCTCGGCACGGGGCCGATGAAAGAGAGGCGGTGAACGGATCAGACAGCATGACAGTGCCGAAAGTTGCTGGCGTTGTCATCCGCTGGCTGAATCAGCCTAGCGCCGGGCCCGTAGCGGATTGTGAACGAGACCGTACCTTGCGGCTGCACGCCGCACGGGCCAGAGACGGCGACAGCCCCGCGCGATGCACGGGGCTGTCGTCGATCGGCATTGCGATGTGGCCGGCCGAAGAACGTCGCGACTTGTCGAGTCAGTGCTCTACTGGCAGCACGCGAGACCGGCCGGCATTGAGCGCACCAGCATCGCGGTGCTGCTGCGGGCACCGGTGCCCACCCGCCGCGGCACTCGTCCGATCGCCTGTTGCCGACTCAGGCGGCGACGCCGGCGCCTGCGGCCTGACGATCGGCGTGGTACGAGGAACGCACCATCGGGCCGGAGGCAACATGACTGAAGCCCAGCGCGTTGCCGTAGTCTTCCAGCGCCTTGTATTCCTCAGGCGTCCAGTAACGCATCACCGGATGATGGTGCGGCGTCGGCTGCAGATACTGGCCGATGGTGATCATGTCCACATCGTGCGCGCGCAGGTCGCGCAGCGTGGCCTGCACCTGCTCCATCGTCTCGCCCAGGCCCAGCATGATGCCGGACTTGGTGGCGATGGACGGATGCTGCGCCTTGAAGCGCTGCAACAGCGTCAGCGACCACTGGTAGTCCGCGCCGGGGCGCACATTCGGGTAGAGGTCCGGCACGGTTTCGATGTTGTGGTTGAACACGTCCGGCGGGCTCAGCGCCAGGATCTCCAGCGCGCGGTCCATGCGGCCCTTGCCGCGGAAGTCCGGGGTCAGGATTTCGATACGCGTGTTGGGCGAGCTGGTCCGGATCGCCGAGATGCAGTCAACGAAATGCTGCGCGCCACCGTCGCGCAGGTCGTCACGATCCACGCTGGTCACCACCACGTACTTCAGGCCCATGTCGGCAACAGTGGCGGCCAGGCTGGCAGGTTCGCTCGCGTCGGGCGGCTTTGGCCGGCCATGCGCCACGTCGCAGAACGAGCAGCGCCGCGTGCACACCTCGCCCAAAATCATGAAGGTCGCGGTGCCGTGGCTGAAGCACTCGTGGATGTTCGGGCAGCTGGCTTCTTCGCACACCGTGACCAGGCGGTTTTCGCGCAGCTTGGCCTTGAGGTTCTGTACCGCATTGCCAGACGGAATCCGCACCCGGATCCACGACGGTTTCCGCAGCACCGGCGCATCCACGAACTGCACCGGCGAGCGGTTGATCTTGTCGCCACCGATCTGCTTGACGCCAGTCTGCAGCGGCGCAGGCGCGGCGGTGTCGCCAGAGACGACCTGCAAGGGAATGGAACGGGCGATAGGCTGGGTCATGACGATACGGGGCGCTCAGGCCGGAAGCGAAAGGTCGGGCAATGCGGAAGTGGGCTGCAGCACGAGGCCGAACTGGCGCGCCAGCTGGTCGAGCAGCACCGCCTTGACGGCGTCCATCCCGGAGGGGCCGCCCAAGTCTAGCACCGAGGTCACCTGCAGACCCTGGTAGCCGCACGGGTTGATGCGGTGGAACGGTTGCAGGTCCATCGCAACGTTGAACGACAACCCATGGAAGGTGCAGCCACGCCGCACCCGGATCCCAAGCGCGGCGATCTTGGCCCCGCCCACATACACGCCAGGAGCACCGTCGCGGCGCTCGGCCACGATGTTCCACTCGTCCAGCGTATCGATCAGCGCCTGTTCGATCTTGCACACGTAATCGCGCACGCCGATCTTCAGCCGGCGCAGGTCCAGCAGCGGGTACACCACCAATTGGCCAGGGCCGTGATACGTGACCTGCCCGCCGCGATCGACCTGTAGCACCGGAATCTCGCCCGGTGCCAGGACATGTTCGGGTTTGCCCGCCTGACCCAACGTAAACACCGGCGCATGCTCGACCACCCAGATCTCATCGGCGGTGTACTCTTCGCGCGCATCGGTGAAACGCTGCATTGCACGCCACACAGGCGCGTAGTCTTGCTGGCCGAGGTCGCGCAATTGCGCAGGCAGGCCAGCCATGGAGCTGCTCACAGGCTCGGCCGCTACAGCGTCCACTTCACTTCCGGATGATCGCGCAGCGCCTGGTGCGCGGCCTCGAACTGCTCGCGGCTTTGGGCACGGAAGCCAATCTTGACCGAGACATACTTTCCGCTGGAAGAATGCTTCCAGCTCACGCTCTCCTGCAGCAGCTCCACGCCGGTGGCGGCAAGCAGGCGCGGAAGCTCGGTTTCCAGCCCACGCTCAGCCGTGCCCATGGCGCTGAGCTCGAAGGTGCCGGGAAACTGAAAGCCGTGATCGGGGTTGTCGGTGCTGATATCCATCCGCCCATTATCGGGCCGGCGATGGGCAAACCCAAGCCCGCGCAACCGATCGACGCGCCTGGCTCGTCTATGGTGCCATGCAATCGGCACCGAACCTTCCAAGAGGTAACGTAACTAGGCTGTTTAACCGAACGCAGCCATGGGTAGTTGGCAACGCGGTCGCGAGCCGAAGCGGCAGAGGCTGCAGTCGCGACCAGACACTTCACACGGCGCAACAGAAGACGCAGGCATTTTTCCGATTCCAGCTCCCCTCTCCAGGCCCTCCATGCTTCGACCGCGCGCGTTGTCTGCTGCCTTGCTGCTTTCTCTTTCCGGGCTGTCGCTGCCGGCCCTGGCGGCGGATCAGTGCGATTCCAGCCGCCTTGGGCGCACGCCGCCTGCGGTGAACTTCCGTGTCGATAACGACCTGTTCGGCGGCGAAGATCAGGACCAGGGCTATTCCAACGGTGCGGTGCTGACGCTGGTGTCGCCGAACCTGGTCGATTACACCGACGACCCGTGCCTGCCGCGGACTGCGCGGTGGGTCAACAGCTATCTGGAGCGGCTGCACCCGGGCGAATTCGATCAGCAGAACATGGTGTTCTCGATCGGCCAGGCGATCTTCACCCCGACCGATTACACCCGCCGCGACGTCATCCCGGACGACCGCCCGTATGCGGGCATCCTGCTGGCGAGCTTCGGCTACAACGCGCGTAACGATGCGCACCTGCGCACCACGCAGCTGCAGGTCGGCATTGTCGGTCCGTGGGCGCTTGCGAAGGAAGCGCAGGATGCGATCCACGATGCGCTCGGGGACGAGAAATTCCAGGGCTGGGACAACCAGCTGCACAACGAGCCGCTGATCAACCTGGTGCACGAGCGCATGCATCGCTGGCCGGCCGATGCCAGCGGCAATGCCGGTGGATTCGGCTGGGACTTCATTTCGCATTGGGGCGGCGCGGTCGGCAACATGGCCACGCATTTGAATGCCGGCGGCGAGGCCCGCTTTGGCTGGAAACTGCCGGACGACTTCGGCAGCACCCCGACCCGCCCGGCGGGCGAAAACACCGCCCCCAGCCGGCTCGGGCGCGCCAGCGGTTGGTCCGGCCACCTGTTCGTCACCACCGACGCGCGCTGGGTAATCCGCGACATCACGCTGGACGGCAACACCTTCCGCAACAGCCACAGCGTGGACAAGCGCCCGTTCGTCGGCGATGTGGGCTACGGCCTGGCGGTGATGTACGGCCGCTGGAAATTCGCCCTTGCCCGCTATCACCGCACCCGCGAATTCGACACCCAGCGCGAAACGCCGGTGTATGGCAGTTTTACGATCAGTCGGATGCTTTGACGGCGAATCGGGAATCGGGAATCGGGAATCGCAAAAGCCAAGGCTGTGCCTGGCGTCTAACCATTCCCGACTCTCAATTCCCGATTCCAAAAAAAATGCCGGCTTTCGCCGGCATTTTCTTTACTCCGATTCCCACCACATCCAGAACGCGTCCCAGAGGCGCTTGAAGAATCCGCCTTCTTCGACGGCGTTGATGGCGACCAGCGGGGCCTGGGCGATGACCTTACCGTCCAGGCTGACCTTCACGGTGCCAACCTGCTGGCCCTGCTTGATCGGCGCCTGCAGGTTCTTGGGCACTTCCATGCTGGGCTTGAGGTCGTTGTAGCGGCCGCGCTGCAGGCTGACCAGCAACGGCTGTGCCACGCCGAGCTGCACTTCGTCCTGCTGACCCTTCCAGACCTTCTGCTTGGTGACGACCTTGCCGGGCGCGTACAGGCTGTGGGTTTCGAAGAAGCGGAAGCCCCAGTTGAGCAGCGCCAGGCTATCGGTGGCACGCTGTTCTTCGGAGCTGTCGCCCATGACCACGGCGATCAAACGCTGATCGCCGCGCTTGGCCGAGCTCAGCAGGCAGTAGCCGGCTTCGGAGGTGTGACCGGTCTTGATGCCGTCCACGGCCGGGTCGCGCCACAGCAGCCGGTTACGGTTGCTCTGCTTGATGGTGCCGACCTGAAATTCCTTGATCTTGTTGTAGGCGTAGGTTTCCGGGTAATCGCGCACCATCGCGCGGCCCAGCAGGGCCAGGTCGTAGGCGGTGGAGTGATGCCCTTCGGCGCTCAGGCCGTGCGCGTTGACGAAGTACGAATCCTTCATGCCGATCTTGGCGGCGTAGCTGTTCATCAGCGAGGCGAAGGCTTCTTCGCTGCCGGCCACATGCTCGGCCAGCGCGATGGCGGCATCGTTGCCGGACTGGATCGCCATGCCCTTTTCCATGTCTTCCAGACGCGCCGTCTGGTTGACCGGGAAGCCGCTGTAGCTGCCGTCGGTGCCCGCACCGCCTTCGCGCCAGGCACGTTCGCTCATCATGACCTGGTCGTCGCGCTTGACCTTGCCGTTCTTGATCTCGGCGGCGACCACGTAGGAGGTCATCACCTTGGTGATGCTGGCCGGCGCCAGTTGCTGGTGGATGTTTTCACCGGCCAGCACCTGCCCGGTGGCGTAGTCCATCAGGATCCAGGACTTGGACACGGCCGGTGCGGGCGCCGGCGGCACCGGCAAGGCGACCGGGGCGGCAGCCACGGCAGGAGTCGGCTGCGGCGCAGGTGTCTGGGCGCAGACCAGGCCGAAGGCGAACGTGGCCACGGCAGCGGCGGCGAAGCGGAATTTCATTGAAGAACGACTCCTGACGGGCCCGAACGCCGGGCAATGCGAAATTGTAAGACGCCACGGCGATCAGGGCGACGCGTTGCACGATGCGCGCGCTTGCGCAGTTCAGCGATGGCGGCGGTCGTACGGACGCTTGTGGTGCCTCAGGCGAGCTGCCGGAAGCGGCATGCACAGGTGCAGGCATCGCTTGCAGCGTCCAACGAGGCGACGCTGGTGCGCA
The DNA here is from genome assembly GCF_000961215.1 of Xanthomonas citri pv. citri. NCBI lineage: Bacteria > Pseudomonadati > Pseudomonadota > Gammaproteobacteria > Lysobacterales > Lysobacteraceae > Xanthomonas > Xanthomonas citri. Next base: position 787,873 of record NZ_CP008998.1, on the reverse strand, counting down.
GGCGCTGGCTGGATGCAGACGACGCGAGGGGCCGCGACGCGCATGCCGAAGCCGACCTTGGCCCCATCCGCCTTGCAGATGCGCGATATTGGCCGCCAATTGGGGTGCTCAGCCGTTCCCGGTAACGCCGATGCAGCCAACGCGCAAGCAGCGGGTGCGCTCACGCTCGATCAGCGACGTGGTGACCGACCCGTGCGCATTAATTGGCCACGATCTGCGGACGACCGAAACCGAGTCCGGCGATACGCTGGGCAATCTCCGACGCATTTGCATGGTCGCGCGCATTCACGCGTAGCCGCCACAGCGTGCGCCCGCCACTGACGATGTCGCTGACGCTGGCACCGGCAATCCCCGCCGAGGCCAGTTGCGACAGTGCGCGATTGGCGTTTTCGCGGCTGGCGAAACTGGCGACCTGCAGCAGGATGTCGCCAAGTGCGGCTTCGGCCACGCTGGGTGCCTTGGCGGGCGCTGGCTCGGCCTTGAGCGGGCGCGAGGCAGTGCTTTCGGACGGCTTGACCGCCGCAACCGCCACTGGCGGCGCCGCGGCGGGTACGGCGGCAGACACTGACGCGGCCGGTCGCGGGGCCGCAGCGGCCGGCTTGCCGGTGGCCACACGCACGCCCTGCGCCTTCATCCAGGCATCGAAGTTGTCGGCATTGCCGGGTTGGCGCGAGTCGGCAACGCGGTAACGCCAACGCTCGCCAGCCGCAGCGACCGGCGCGCTGCCAGTGGGGGCTGTGGTGGACGCGGTCACCGCGGCGCCGGTGCCGGCACCGGTGGCACCGGTGGCGACCGCACGCGGCGGCACGGTGCGCGTGGGCAAGCGCTGCACCAGGCCATCGATCTGGCTGGCGCCGGCAGCCGGCCGCGCCGTGGCCACGGCGGTATTCACCGGTGCCTGGCCACTGCGGCGCTTGGCGAGCAGATTGCCGTTGTCGGCTTCGGTGAGGCCGCGGACTTCGACATTGCCGGTGCCCTTGCCGGTGATGCCCAACTTCACCGCCGCGGCATAGCTCAGATCGATCACGCGGCCGTCGTGAAATGGGCCGCGGTCGTTGACGCGCACCACCACCGACTGGCCGGTGTCGGTATTGGTGACCAGCGCAAAGCTGGGCAGCGGCAAGGTCTTGTGCGCGGCGGTGAAGGCGTACATGTCGTACACCTCCTTGTTGGAGGTCAGCCGGCCATGGAACTTGTTGCCGTAGTACGAGGCGGTGCCGCGTTCGACATAGTCGCCCGGGTTGTCCATCACCACATAGCGCTTGCCCAGCACTTCGTACGGCGAACGGTTCCCCACCGCCGAGCGCGGCTCGTTGGTGACCAGTGGCTCGGGGATGCAGGCCACGTTGGGCACATGATCGGGCGTGGAGTCTTTCACCCCGGGCTTGTACAAGCCGCCAGCGGTGTAGTCGCCGCGCGTGGACGGGTCTTCCTTGGCGGGCGCATACGGCGAGGTGGACGGGCAACCGGTGGCGACATACGCCGGACCCTTGCCTTCGACCTTCACACCCTTGATCGCACCGCTGCCGTTGCCGCCGGCAGTTTTCTTCGGTGCGCTGCTACAGGACGCCAGGCCAAGCATCAGCGCCATCGGGATCAGCCACTTGGGGCCTGCAATGCTGTTCATGCCGGGGGTAACTCCTTGCCGGCGATGGCCTCGGACAGCTGGAACACGGCCATCGCATACATCTTGGAAATGTTGTAACGGGTGATCGCATAAAAGTTCTGGAAGCCCAGCCAATACTGCTTGCCGTTGGCGTCGTCCAGGCTGATCGGGGTGGCGGTGCTGCCGGCCACCACCGGTGCGCTCGGGTGATAGCCGCGCGCCGACAGCTCGGACAGCGTGTACACCGGCGACCAGTCGGTGGGATTGAATTCTTCGTGCCCAGCGGCCAGCGTGGCCGGCACCGCGACCTGCCCGCCACGCACCCAGCCGCCCTTCTTGACGAAGTAGTTGGCGATCGAGGCGAACACGTCGTTGTAGTCGGTGAACAAATTGCGCTTGCCGTCGGCATCGCCGTCCACGCCGAACTGGCGATAGCTGGACGGCATGAACTGGCCCATGCCCATTGCGCCGGCATAGCTGCCGATCAGGGTGGTGACGTCGAGTTGCTCTTCCTTGCCGAGCGCGAACAACTGGCCGAGTTCGTCGCGGAAAAACAGTTCGCGGCGCACTTCGCGCTCGAGCTTGGCCGGGTCGCCGCTGCGCGGATAGCGGAACGCCAGCGTGTACAGCGCGTCCAGCACGCGGTACTTGCCGGCGTTGCTGCCGTAGCTGGTTTCCACCCCGATGATGGCGACGATCACCTGTGCCGGCACACCGGTGGCCGCTTCGACCTTGCTCAGCTCGGCGCGATGTTCGGCGAGAAACTTGCGGCCGCCGTCGATACGCGCCTGGGTGATGAACATCGGCCGGTATTCGTTCCACGGCTTGACCCGTTCGGCCGGGCGCGACATCGCAGTGACAATGGCGTCCTTGAATTGCGCCTGCGCCAGCACCGCTTCGATCTGCGCGGCATCGATGCCGTACTTGGCCGAGGTGTCGCGCACGAAGTTGGCGCGGGCGATCTCGAACGGGACCGGGGTCAGGTCGACTGGCGGAAGCGCAGGCGCCTCGGCGGCGGCGCTTGCGGGCGGGGTTGGCGCAACCGGTGGCTTGGCCGGCGGCGCGCTGGCGGCCGGTGGCGGGGACGGAGGGCTGGGCTGGGTCGCGCAGGCGACAAGGCCGAGGGTGAGCAGGCAGGTCAGGGTGCGTCGAATCATCGGCCGAGGGTAACAGACATCAGATGAACTTCTGGCAATAAGGCCATGAAACGAAAAGACTTTAGTCAAAGTCAAGCCTGCCGCGTGTGCGGCAGGGGATTCGGGATGGCGGGATTGGGGAGCCGGTGGTGCCTGCGGGCGGAAGGTTCCGGCACGCGGCGGTGGTGATGTATGGGGCCGCAGCCCTATCTGCCATGCTGAAAGACGTACGTTCGCGGGCGAGGCACCAGCGGGTCTGGCGCGGCGAGTGACGGCCGCGCCAGCGAGATCACAGCGCGGGGAAGCCCGGTGCGCCCGAGCAGGTGGGCACCACACCGCCGACCTGCACGGTGCCGGTGGTGACGCCAGTCCCCGACGGCGTGACGGCGCTGTTGCTCAGCCCGATCTGTGCGTTGCTGGCGCTGATCGACGCGTCGCTGTGCGCCACGTTGGCCAACACCAGATCCAGCGGTGTCTGCGCATCGAAGCCTTTCAGGATCCAGCCCTTGCCGCCGGCGTCGTTGCCGGTTTTGAGCCCATCGACCACGATCTGGCTGAAGGTCGGTTTGGTACCGCTGGTTGCGGCGGCGTAGAACGGGTTGATCACCACCGGGCTGCTGACGCCGTACAGGCAGGTGTTGCGATAGGTAATCAGACTGACCGGACCACCCTTGGCGAGGCTGGTCTTGATGCGCAGGCCGCTGTTGTCGGTGCTGCGGTTGCCCAGATCGTCGGTGGACACCAGCGCATTATTGTCGACCAGCACATTGCTGACGCCGGACATCACTTCGCTTCCGATCGAGATGCCGTGGGTGCCGTAGCAGCGCGAGTTGCGCACGGTGATGTTCGCCGACCTGGAGGCGATGGTCTTGATCGCCACGCAGTCGTCGCCGCCCATCACATCGCTGTCGTGGATGGTGGCGTTGACCACGCTGTCCAGATCCAGGCCGTCGGTATTGGGGCTGGTGGCCGGCGATCTCACCCGCACGCCCCAGATGGTGAGGCCATTGACGATATGCGAGAAGAAATGGAAGTACGCCGCATTGATCAGGTTGACGTCGTAGAGCGTGAACTCGCTGGAATTCTGCACCTTGATTAGGTCCGGGCTGTTCTGCACCTGATTGGCCTTCTTGGCGTTTTCGCCGAACTCCCACCAGGTGGTGCTCTTGCCCAGCATGGTCTGGTCGCCGCGCCCATCGATGGTGCCCTGACGCCCGCCGGTGCGGATGCCCATCACGCCTGCGTTGTTGCCCTTGACGCTGATCAACGGCAGGCAAGCACCGCTCTTGGAACCGGCGGTGCCGCAACCGCTGCCGTAGTCGGCCGGGTTGCGCGAGCCGTACAAGGTTACGCCCTGGTCGATGACCAGGGTGACGTTGGCCGGGATGGACAACGGCCCGGTCAGAAACGCGTTGCCACTGCCGCTGGTCAACAGCACGCTTCCGTTCTTGCAGGCGTTGAGCGCGGCCTGGATGGCCTTGGTATCGGGGGGCGCGCTTTCCAGCGCGGCGTCGAATTGCCGCCCGGTCGGCGTCTGGCTGGCCTTCAAGGACGGCTGACAAGTGGCGGGAATCGCCGGTTGCACGACAGCGCGCGTATCGCCGGTAGCGATCGTAACGGCGCCGGCTTGCGCAGCAAGCGTCAGACAAACGCCGCCGATGGCAGCGGTAAGCAGTTTCATAGAAGAGATCACCCGAAAGAGTAAAGTGCGCGTGCCCGTGCAGGCCACGCGGTGCGCACCGCCATCGCTGCAGCGGCGTGGCGGACTCTACGGAGCGTGGTGCGCGCCTGTAGCAGACGAGCGAATCGGACACCGTGGGAGCGAAGTCACGCCCGCGCGCTGCGCGCTCCTTGCAACGCAGCGCGCAAAACACGACACGGGTGCCGAGCTGTCAGCGCGATGACATGCGCTCGTCACGACCGTCAACAACGCGTTCGTGTGGCCTGCTGCGCGCGGAGTGATTGGTGTGACGCACGTCAGGCACTCTGCCTGGCGCTCACAAAGCGCACGTACGCGATGCAGTGCAGCGACGCGGCCTCAGTACCCATGCACCGGGCGATGCGACTTCACTGCCATGACCAAGCCCAGCCCGGCCAGCAGCGATACCGCCGAGGTACCGCCGTAACTCATCAGCGGCATCGGCACGCCCACCACCGGCAGCAGGCCGGAGATCATGCCGCCGTTGACCAGTACGTAGACGAAGAACGCCAGGCCGGTGGCGCCGGCAACCAGGCGCGAATAAGTGTCGCGCGCCTGCGAGGCGATCCACAGGCAGCGGCCGATGACGATCAGGTACAGGGTCAGCACGGTGGCCACGCCGATCCAGCCGAATTCTTCGCTGAGCACGGAGAACGCAAAGTCGGTGGTCTGTTCGGGGATGAAGTTCAGGTGCGATTGCGAGCCCAGACCCCAGCCCTTGCCGTTCAACCCGCCCGAGCCAATCGCGATCTTGGACTGGATGATGTTCCAGCCCGCGCCAAGCGCATCGTTCTCGGGGTTGAGGAACATCATGATGCGGTCCTTCTGGTACGGCCGCAGCAGCCAGAACCATGCCACCGGCGCAGCCGCAGACACCCCACCCACACCGACGGCCACCCACCACCACGGCAGGCCGGCCAGCAGCAGCACGAACACGCCGCTGGCAGCGATCAACACGCCGGTGCCGAAGTCCGGCTGCAACATGATCAGCGCGGTGGGCACGCCGATGATCACGCCGGTCACCAGCACGGTGGAAATGCGCGGCGGCAGCGGCATGCGGTGCAGATACCAGGCCGCCATCATCGGCAAGCTGATCTTGAGCAGCTCTGCCGGCTGCAGGTAGAACACTTTCAGATCCAGCCACTGCCGGCCGTATTTACCGGTGCCCAGGGCGAAGACCGCCAGCAGCGGCAGCATCGACAAGCCGTACACCCACGGCGTCCAGGCGCGCAGGCGCAGTACCGACATGCGCGAGATGCCCCACATCGCCGCCGACCCGATGATGAAGCGGATGCCCTGCGCCAGCATCAGGTGCTCGCCATTGGCAGTGCCGCCGGCGCTCTTGAGCACCGACAGGCCGATGGCCATCAGGCCGCCGAGCGCCAGGCACAGCACCCAGTCCAGGCTGCGCGTAAAGCGCGCGGCCATGTCCGCCAACCAGCGCAGGATGTCGCTCAATGGTCGGTCTCCTGCACCGCGTCCGGCACATCCGGCACCACCGGTTGCGCGGGGATGTTGGGGTCCAGCGCAACGGCGCTCTGGCCGATCACCACCGGCAACTCGTCCAGCGTGGCAGCGGCGGCATCGCCGGCGGCACGCGCGTCGGTGACCCCGGCCTCGAACTGATTGACGCCCACGGCGGTCACGCCCAGCTCGCTGTCCAACGGCTCCAGACCGGCGGGCATCTTGCCCAGCAGCCAGGCATCGAAGATCTTGCGTGCGATCGGCGCCGCCGAGCTGGTGCCGAAACCGCCGCCTTCCACCGCCACCGCCACCGCGATGACCGGGTTGTCGGCCGGCGCGAAGCCGACGAACAGGCCGCGGTGACGCAGGTGCAACGGTAGGCTGCGCGGATCCACTGCCGCCACGCCCTTGCGGCTGACCACCTGCGCGGTGCCGGTCTTGCCCGCCATCTGGTACGGCGCGCCAGGGGTGATGGCGTAGCCGGTGCCGCCGGGCCGCATGGTGTCCATCATGCCTTCGCGCACCACTTGCAGATGCGCGGGGTTCTGGCTGAGCGGCTTGCCTGGCGGCTGGATCATCGGCTCCCAGGGGTGATCGAAACCGGTGCGCTCTTCCAGCACCAGATGCGGGCGCAGCAGCAGGCCACTGGCGATCGCCGAGACGCCGCGCACCAGCTGCAGCGGTGTCACCTTCCAGTCGCCCTGGCCGATGGCGATGTTGACCGTGTCGCCGGGATACCAGCGCTCCTTGCGCGTCTTGTACTTGTAGGCCGGCGACGGCAGGATGCCGCCGATTTCGCCCAGCAGATCCACACCAGTGGGTTGGCCAAAGCCGTACTCGCCCATGTAGCGGTCGAAGCGCTCGATGCCCATGTCCACCGCCAGGCGGTAGTAATAGGTATTGACCGACTGGGCGATCGATTTGCGCAGGTCGGTCCAGCCATGGCCGCCACGGTGCGAATCGCCCCAACCGCGACTGACGCCGGGCAGGTAGAACATGCCGGTGGACAGCACCCGGTCTTCCGGCCGGCGCAGGCCGCTGTCCAGGCCGGCCAACGCGATCAGCGGCTTGAGCGTGGAGCCCGGCGCCACGCCCCCCAGCACCAGCCGGTTGAACTGCGGACGCGAGGGGTTGTCGTTGAGCATCTTGAAATCGGTATGCGAGATGCCGTTGACGAACAGATTGGGGTCGTAGCTGGGCAGGCTGACCATGCCCAGGATCTCGCCGGTGCGCGGGTCCATCGCGATGGCCGCCCCTTCGTGCTCGCCGAAGGCGGCCACCATCGCGCGCTGCAGGTCGGCGTCTACCGACAGGCGCAGATCCGCACCCGACTGCGGCGCGACCCGGCCGACGGTGCGGATGGCACGCCCCTGCACGTTGGTTTCGACCTGCTCGTAACCGACCTGCCCGCGCAGATCCTGCTCGTAGTAGCGCTCCAGCCCGGATTTGCCCATGTGGGTGAGCGCAGCATTGCCCTCGCCCAGCACCGCCAGGTCTTTTTCGTCGATCCGGCCCACATAGCCGATGATGTGCGCGAACAACGGGCCGTAGGGATAACGCCGGGTCAGATACGGCTCCAGCTCCACACCGGGGAAGCGCCAGCGCTCCACCGCAAAGCGAGCCATCTCTTCATCGCTCATGCGCAGCTTGAGCGTCACCGGCAGGAAGCTGCGGCGCGCGCGGCGCTCGCGGTTGAAGCGCTCCAGATCCTCCGGCGCGATCGGGATCACCTTGCCCAACGCGTCCAGCATGGCGTTCATGTCGGCGACCTTGTCGGGGGTCACGTCCAGACGGAATGCCGGCACGTTCTCGGCCAGCAGCCGGCCGGTGCGGTCGTAGATCATGCCGCGCCCGGGCACCACCGGCTTGGGCTTGATGCGGTTGGCCTCCGAGCGGGTGGCGTAGACCTCGTGGTCGAGCACCTGCAGCTTGAAATACCAGCCGCCCAGGCCGACCAGGCAGATCACCACCATCGCAAAGCCCAGCACCGCGCGGCGGCGGAACTGTTCGGCCTCCGCATGCGGATTCTTCGGATGACGGCGCCCGTGCATGGCTTATTTCTTGCCCCGCTTGCCCAGCCGCACCGCATCCAGCACCACGAACAGCGGCGGCCACAAGGCCATGCCCAGCAGCGGCGCCCACCAGTAGCTCCACGGCAGGGTCGGCTCGCCCACGGCCAGATGCACTGCCGAAGACACGATGCGGTCGTTGAGCAGCAGCCCGCCGATTGCCAGCGCCTGTTGCGAGACCGGGAAAAACCGCATGCGCGCGCGGAAGCGCTGCAGGATGAAGGTCATGATCACCAGCCGCAGCGCCTGTTCGCCGAGCAGCCCGCCATACAGCAGGTCGGCCAGCACGCCGGCCACGAAGGCCAGGCCCAGCCCGACCCGATCCGGCTCCTCGATGACCCAGTACGCCAGCACCAACGCCAGCCAGTAAGGCCGCAGCGGCTGCACCACCATCGGCAACGGCAGCAGGCCCAGGACCAGCGCAATGAAGATGCTCGCCGGCAGGATCCAGGTGTTGCGCATGCGGGTCATCGGTCCGTCTCCGGCGGAGACGGACGGGAATCGGGAATCGGGAATCGGGAATCGTTAGGCGCGGCGCCCTGCGTTGGCGGGGCGTTGCGGTTGCTTGCCCCCGATTGTCCAGTCGCTGCCGCCCGCGTGCCCTGCTGCGGTGAAGCCGGGCGGGCATTGGGATTCTGGTTTTCGTTCACGTCCGATGTGGATGGACGGGCGGACAGGTTGGCCTGGCGGATGGATGCGGCCGCACCGGACGGCTGTACGCCAGGCGCGGCAGATGCCGGCGCGGGCTGCGCGCGCGGTGCGACGCCGGCTGCGGTCGCGGCGCCCGATGACGCAGCCGGCGGGCGTGCCGCATCGATCGCCGCATGGGAAGCGCCGCCCGTCGGAGTGCCCGGCGTTCTGCTCACCGGCGCGGTCGCCGGCGCAGCAGCAGGCGCCGCGTTGCTGTTGCTGTTGCTGTTGCTGTTGCTGTTGCCATTCCCAATTCCCAATTCCCGATTCCCCATTCCAGGCACCACCCGCAACGGCTTGCCGGCACGCAGCAGCAACACATCGCGGCCGCGATCGAGCTTGGCGGCCGGGGTCAGTTCGCCGACCAGGAAGGCGTGGGTATCGTCGGGATGCAACTCGGAGACCTTGCCGACCGGGAAGCCGGCCGGGAAGCGGCCGCCCAGGCCCGAGGTGACGATTTCATCGCCCACCTGCACGCCGGCACTGAGCGGGATGTCGCGCAGTTCCAGGCGGTCGCCGCGCCCGTAGACGATCAGCCGCACGCCATTGCGCGCCACGCTGACCGGCACTGCGTGGTCGGGGTCGGTGAGCAGCAACACGGTGGAATGCAGCGGGGTGACTTCGATCACCTGCCCCATCAGGCCGCCGGCATCGATCACCGCCTGGCCCAGCACCACCCCTTCGCGGCTACCGGCGTCCAGCAGCAAGCGTTGGCGCGTCGGATCCAGATCGATGTTCAGGATCGGCGCCAGTTGCACATCCAGACCGCGGCGCTCGGCCACGTTGAGCAGTTCGCGCAGTTGCGCGTTATCCAGGGCCGCGGTTTGCAACCGGGTCAGGCGCGCATTGGCGACCAGCAGTTGGTTGCGCAGATCCCGGGTCTCTTCCACCAGTTGCGCATGCGTTGCGGCGTTGTCGCGCACCTGCGAGCCGATGCGTCCCGGCAGCCCGGCCACCGCCCAGATCGGCTGGATCAGCAGATTGGCCTGCATGCGCACCTGGCTGAGCCAACCACCGCGGCTATCGAGCGCAATCAGCACGATCGCCAGCACCAGATAGACCAGCAGGCGCAGCGTGGAGGTGACTTCGCCCGGACGGGAGGCGACGGGAGGACCGGCGTAGGAGGGCACTGTCAGGGCCGGGAATGGGGAGTCGGGAATGGGGAATCGGGGAGCAGGTGGCTGCCCACGCGACGGGTAAGGCGAGAACTCACATTGGCGGGATCACGATGCAACCACTCAGGGCCGTAGGCAGGAACCGCTCTCACGATTCCCCTTTCCCGATTCCCGATTCCCGAGCGCTTCACTCCGGCGCGAAGAACTCGTTGCCATGCATGTCCACCAGCTCCAGCGCCCGGCCGCCACCGCGGGCCACGCAGGTGAGCGGGTCGTCGGCCACCTGCACGTGCAGGCCGGTTTCTTCGGAGATGAGCCGGTCCAGATCGCGTAGCAGCGCGCCGCCACCGGTGAGCACGATGCCGCGCTCGGCGACGTCGGCGCACAGTTCCGGCGGTGTCTGCTCCAGCGCCAGCTTCACTGCCGAGACGATGCCCGACAACGGCTCGTGCAGCGCTTCGAGCACTTCGTTGGAATTGATCTTGATCATCTTCGGCACGCCCTCGGCGAGGTTGCGGCCGGAGATTTCCATCTCCTGCACCTCGTCCTGCGGGTAGGCGCAGCCGATCTGCAGCTTGATGCGCTCGGCCGTGGCCTCACCGATCAGCATGCCGTGGTTACGGCGCACGTAATTGGTGATCGACTCGTCGAACCGGTCGCCACCCACACGTACCGACTGCGAATACACGATGCCGTTGAGCGAGATCACCGCCACCTCGGTGGTGCCGCCGCCGATGTCGATGACCATCGAACCGCGCGCCTCGGTCACCGGCATGCCGGCACCGATCGCCGCGGCCATCGGCTCTTCGATCAGATAGACGTCGCGCGCACCGGCCTCTTCCGCGGATTCCTTGATGGCGCGGCGCTCGACCTGCGTGGAGCCAGCCGGCACGCACACCAGCACGCGTGGGCTGGGGCGCAGGAAGCGCGATTTGTGCACCTTCTTGATGAAGTGCTTCAGCATCGCTTCGGTGTAGGTGAAGTCGGCGATGACGCCGTCCTTCATCGGGCGAATCGTGGTGATGTGGCCGGGGGTACGGCCGAGCATCTGCTTGGCCTCCGCACCGACGGCGGCGACCGAGCGCGTGCCGCCGATCGCGCGATCCTGACGCACCGCAACCACCGACGGCTCGTTCAGCACGATGCCCTGTCCGCGCACGTAGATCAGCGTATTGGCCGTGCCCAAATCGATGGACAGGTCGTTGGAGAACATGCCGCGGAGTTTCTTGAACATCGAGGGAGTCGTTCCTGGGTAAGTCGCGTGCCCGCCGCCAGACTGGCGAAATTTTGGGCAGAAAACGAAGTCGGCTAGCCTAGCAATCCCCCCCGGGGTGAGCAAGGAAAAATCGGCGATTTCGCCCCCGTTTTCATGTGCCGGTCACGCCGGCCATGGCATGCGGTTCTGGCTCTGATCGGCCGCAGCCGTTACCCTTTGCGCCGCGGCGCACGCGCCGTCCCGCTGCCATGCCCGGCAATTGGCGGGTTTTCCCAACGCAAAGGCCCGACTCGATGTCCGCACTGATCTGTGGTTCCCTCGCCTACGGCACCATCATGGTGTTTCCGGACCAGTTCAAGAACCACATCCTGTTCGGCGGCTGCGCCGGCAACATCGCCTACAACCTGCATCTGCTCGGTGGCGCGCCGATCCCGATGGGCACCGTCGGCCAGGATTTCGGCCCGTACCGCGAACACTTCGAAACGTTGGGCATCGACCTGTCGCGGGTGAAGATCATCGACGACCTGTTCACCCCGCAGGCCTTCATCACCACCGACCACGATAACAACCAGATCACCGCCTTCCATCCGGGCGCGATGATGCGCAGCTACGAAAACCACGTGAAGGATGTGCCGGGCGTGACCCTGGGCCTGGTCGGCCCGGACGGGCGCGAAGGCATGATCCAGAACGCTGAAGAGTTCGCTGCTGCGGGCATTCCTTTCATCTTCGACCCTGGCCAGGCGATGCCGCTGTTCAACGGCCCGGAGCTGCGCCAGTTCATCGAGCAGGCCCAGTACGTGGTGGTCAACGACTACGAGTCGAACCTGTTGCAGGAGCGCACCGGCTGGGACGAAAAAGACATCGTCTCGCGCGTGCAGGCCTACATCACCACGCAGGGCCCCAAGGGCGCGCTGGTGCATACCCCGGAGAAAACCTACGATATTCCGCCGGCGCACGAGCGGCGCGTGGTCGACCCGACCGGCTGCGGCGACGCGTTCCGCGCCGGGCTGATCTACGGCATCCAGGGTGGCTACGACTGGTTGACGATCGGCCGCATGGGCAACCTGATGGGCGCACTGAAAGTGGAACACCCCGGCACCCAGAACCAGCGCTTCGACTTCGCCGAGTTCAACGACCAGTTCAAGCAGCAGTTCGGCTACGCGTTGTAAGCCTGGGATTAGGAAGTCGGATTGGGGAGTCGCAAAGCAGCAATCCTGCGTTTTGAGGCCACGAAGAACCGCGCGATCGCGCGGTTTTTTCGTTTTGGCCGAGGCGCAAAAGGAGCCACCCCAGCCAAGCCGCTCTTGCCGATCCCTACTCCCCAACCCCCAATCTCCAATCCCGGCGTTTGCTGCACCGCGGTTTGAGCCTCGCCCCGGTTTATGCGTCACTGCCGCTCTGGCCCCGGGTAGGGACCGAGGAAGCGCCACGTGTCGGAAGTGACTGTCGCCAACCTCCTGCAGGCCACGCCTGGGCCCTCGTCCGCTGCCGAGGCCGAATCCGCGTTGCTGGCACGGATGCGCCGCTTCCGCCAGATCGAACCACTGCCGCCAGCGCTGGCGCGCTCGTGGCAGCGCTGCCTGGACGAGTATGGGCTGAGTCCGGATGCGTCCCCGTCGCCGATGGTCCACGACGGCAGCGGGCTGCGCGAGCGCCAGCAGCGTCTCGAGGAAGTGCTGCGCATCGCCAAGGTGGAGATGGAGAACCTCTACGAACAGATCGCCGGCGGCGGCTACGCCGTGGTGTTCGCCGACGCCGAGGCGACCTTGCTGCACAGCGTGCACGACCCGGCATTGCTGCGCGAATTCCGCCAGACCGGGTTGTTCTGCGGCGCCAGCTGGGCCGAGCGCTACCAGGGCACCAACGGTATCGGCACCTGCGCGGTGGAGCGCAGCGCGCTCGGCGTGCACCGCGGCGAGCATTACCTGGCCCGGCACCTGCCGCTGTCGTGCAGCGGTGCGCCCATCCTCGACCCGCACGGGCAATTGCTGGCGGTGCTGGATGCGTCCACACCGGATGCGCGCGACACCAGGCTGGTACAACGCCATACCAGCGCGCTGGTGCGCATGTCGGCGGCACAGATCGCACGTTCGTATTTCCTGGCGCAGTACCGGCACGCGTGGATCCTGCGCTTCCACAGCCGCCCGGAGTTCGCCGGCCTGTTGCACGAGGCGCTGATGGCGATCGGCGCCGACGGCTGCGTGCTGGCCGTCAACGAAGCGGCACTGGAACAGCTCGGCAAGGGCGACCGCAGCCTGCTGGTCGGGCGCGACATCTCGCAGGTGATGCAGCTGGACTTCGACACCGTGGAGCAGCGTGCGCGCAACGACGCCAGCACGCTGTGGTCGATCCGCTGCGCCTGCCACGGTCGCCGCTTCTTCGCCCTGGCGCAGCCGCCGCGCCGCAACGTGGTTGCTGGCGGCGCGCAGGCCACCACCGCCGACGATGACCAGGCGGCTTACGCACGCGAACACGTCGGCTCCGATCCGCGCATGCGCCACAACCTGGACAACGCGCTGAAGCTGGTCGCGCATCGCGTGTCGATCCTGCTATGTGGCGCCACCGGCACCGGCAAGGAGGAGTTCGCCAAGGCGGTGCACCGCGGCTCGCCATGGGCGGCGCGGCCGTTCGTGGCGGTGAACTGTGCGGCGATCCCCGAGGCGCTGATCGAGAGCGAACTGTTCGGCTACGCACGCGGCGCGTTCACCGATGCCGCGCGCGAAGGCCGCCACGGCAAGTTGCTGCAGGCCAGCGGAGGCACCTTATTCCTGGACGAGATCGGCGACATGCCGCTGCCGCTGCAGACGCGGCTGCTGCGCGTGCTCGAAGAACAGAGCGTGACCCCGCTGGGCAGCGACCGTGCGATGCCGCTGGAACTGCACGTGATCAGCGCCAGCCACCGCGACCTGGCGCAGATGGTGGCCGCCGGCGAATTCCGCGAGGACCTGTACTACCGCCTCAACGGCGTGGTGCTGCACCTGCCGCCGCTACGCGAACGCAGCGACAAGGCCGAGCTGATTCGCACGCTGCTGCGCGAAGAAAACGGCGAGCAAGGCGTGCGCATCAGCGAAGAGGCGCTGCACAAGCTGCTCAGCTACGCCTGGCCGGGTAACTTGCGCCAACTGCGCAACGTGCTGCGCACGGCGGCCGTGCTGTGCAGTGACGAGGTGATTCGCTTGCCGAATCTGCCGCAGGAGATCGTCGACGCCGGCAGCGCACCCTGCCTGGTCGATGGACGAGCGGTCGCGGCCGACGATATGTCTGGCCGCGTGGCATTGGATCAGGCCGAGCGGCTGGTGCTGCAGCAACAACTCGAACGCCACCGCTGGAATGTCAGCCGCACCGCCGATGCCCTGGGCATCAGTCGCAACACGCTGTACCGCAAGCTGCGCAAGCATGGACTGGAGACGGGATGAATGGGGAATCGGGAATCGGGAATCGGGAATCGGGAATGGAGAAAAGCAGTTCGCTGACGCTCTACGATTCCCCATTCCCGATTCCCCATTCCCGTAGTCAAAGCGCCCAACGCAACCCAATCAAATACTGTCGCGGCACACCAGGTGCGAGAAAGCGTGCCGGGCCGGTTTCCACTGGCGCATCCTGCGGACGTGCGAGTTCGCCGTCGGGAAACACGTCTTCGGCCACGGCGGCATAGGTGGCGTAGTGGCGGTCGAAGACGTTGTCGATCCGGGCGAACAGCGACACCCGCGCGTTGATGGTCCAGCGCGCCTGCAGGTCGACCAGGGCATAGCCGGCGCTGCCGATGTCGAGGCGCTCGGGTGCGGTCTGGCCTTCTTCGGCATTGTCGACCTGGCCATCTTCGTTGCCGCTGGCCACCCGCCCGGAGACCGCACGCACGCCTACGCCCAGCGTCAGCGCATCGCGCTGCCACGCCATCCCGAGCTTGAGGTTGTGCCGCGGTAGCGCGGCGATCCGCAGGCCCGGCCGCAGCGCGATCACGCGCTCGCCGGACAGCAATTGGCCACCGCTGCGGTAAGTGGCATCCAGGTAGCTGTAGCCGGCCCACCACTGCCAATCGCCGCTGCGCAGATGCAGTGCCGCGTCCACGCCCTGATAGCGCGTGCGGCCGACATTGTCGAAGTAGCCCAATTGCGTATCCGGTGCGCGTAGAAACAGAATGTCGTCGCGATTGTCGGCGCGGTAGACCGACAGCGTGGCGTTGCGGTCGGCCGACGGCGTCCAGCTCGCGCCCAGTTCGTAGGTGCGCGAGATGATCTGCTCCAGCCGCGGATCGGCCTGCAGGCCGGTCGGCAACCGACAGGGCTGGGTGGGATCGGCGCAGCCCAATTCGATGGCGGTCGGTGCACGGCTGTTCTGCGCGACCGAGCCGTACAGCGTCAGCCCCGAATCGAGCCGATGCGTAAGGCCCAACGACGGGTGGGCCTTGGCATAGACGAAGCGCTCGCGTGGGCGGTCGCCGTCGTCGGCGGTGGAAAGAATGTTGTCCACCACCACACGATTCCAGCGCACTGCAGCGGTGAGATGGGTCGCATTGCTCAGCGCCCAGGTGTCGGCGAGGAACATGCCCAGCGTCTCGGTGCTGCCGCGTACACCGGAGAAGAAGGCGCGTTCGGCATCGGGATCGGCAGCGACCGAGCGGTCGGGCTGCACCCAGCCATCGCGGGCGAACTGCCGGTAACGCACATGGCCGCGATCGAAGGTGACACCGGCCGTGAGCGCATGCGCGCCCCGCTGCATGCTCAGGTTGAGCGCGACGCCCTGTGCTTGCTGACGCATCTGGGTGGTGTTGAGCGCGCCGGTGTGCAACGTGTCGGCATCGGTGCGGGCGACATCGCACTCGGCATCCAGTGCGCTGCCATCGGCCGCGTAACCGGACGCGCATTCTTCGACGAACGCTTCGTAGTCTTCGCCGATATCGCCATTGACGGTGTCGCGGCGCCCTACGCGCGAATAAGCGAGGGCGTGCAACGCAGTGTCTGCATCGAAACGATGGTCCAGCTGCACGGTCAATAAGGTGTTGCGATTGCGGGTGAGATCGGGCGAGGTATACACCGAACGCCGATCGGCGCGATACAAGCCGGGCTCTGGCCCCTCGTCGGTATACCGCGTGTCCGGCAGCAGGCCATTGCCGATCAGACGGCTGCGCCCGTGCAGCAGCGACAGGCTCCAGTCGGTCTGCTCGCCTTGCCGACCGACCTTGCCGAACACGGTGCCAAGCCGGCCTTCGGAGGCAGCACGCCAGCCGTTTTCGTCGAAGCCGGTCACCGCAACGAAGCCATGCCAGCCGTCGGCGCCGGCGACGCCGTAACCGGCATCCAGCCGCTTGCGCGCACCGCTGCCGATACTCAATTCGCCCTGTACTCCCGGTGCGGTCAGCCCCGACGCGGTAGACAGCACCACCGCGCCGCCCAGCGTGTTCGGCCCGAACAACGGGTTGGAACCCGGCATCAGCGTCATCGCGGTGATCGCCGCTTCGGGCAGCATGTCCCAACTGACGATATCGGCGAACGGTTCGTTGAACCGTACGCCATCCAGATACACCGACACCCCTTGCGAAGCGCCCGGCAAGGCAGAAGCGCGAAAGCCGTGGAAGGTGAGATCGTTCTGGAACGCGCTGCCCTGCACGTCGTTGCCGTCCACGCCGACGAAGCGCCGCTGCAGCAGATCGCTCAGGTTGTTGCTGCGCCCACGCGACAGCTCGGCGTTGCTTGCCGACTGCACCATGTACGGCAATTGCGCCGCATCGATGGTGGTGCCGGGGATCGGCGTGGCGGTGACCTCGATACGGTCCAACCAGGTGACTTGCGGTGCTTCCGCTGCAACGGCCAATGCGCTGCGTGCGAGCAGGGTCATGGCCCATGCGCCTGCCAATCCCGTGCGATGCAGCGTCGCTGTCCTGCATCTGCCTGCTGCCATGTGCATCTCCTTCAATACGCCACGATGGATTTGATGCCGCGCGCCGCACGCAGGTCCGTCAACGCCTGGTTGATGTCATCCAGCGCCAGCGTGCGCGTGATCAACGGCGCCAGCTGGATATCGCCGTGCAGATAGCGTTCGACGTAACCGGGTAGCTCGCTGCGGCCTTTGACGCCGCCGAAGGCGCTGCCGCGCCACACCCGCCCGGTGACCAATTGAAACGGGCGCGTGCTGATTTCCTGCGTGTCGTCGGCCATCCCCAGGATGACGCTCTCGCCCCAGCCCTTGTGGCAACACTCCAGCGCCGCCCGCATCGCGCCGACATCGCCGACGCATTCGAAACTGTGGTCGGCACCGCCATCGGTCAGGTCCACGATCACCTGCTGGATCGGCGCACCGTAGTCGCGCGGATCCAGGCAATCGGTGGCGCCCAGCGTACGTGCCAGTGCGAATTTCGCAGGGTCGATGTCCACCGCGATGATGCGGCCGGCCTGCGCCAGCAGCGCGCCCTGTATCACCGACAATCCGATGCCGCCCAGCCCGAACACCGCCACGCAATCGCCCGGCCGCACATGCGTGCTGTTGAGCACCGCACCGACGCCGGTGGTGACCGTGCAGCCGAGCAGGCAGGCCTGCTCCAGCGGCGCCTCCGGATGGATGCGTGCGACTGCAATCTCCGGCAATACGGTGTATTCGGAAAACGTGCTGGTGCCCATGTGATGCAGGATCGGCCGCCCATGCAACGAAAACCGGCTGCTGCCGTCAGGCATCAGGCCACGTTCCTGGCTGCTGCGAATCGCCTGGCACAAATTTGTACGGCCGGAACGGCAGAATTTGCACACGCCGCATTCGGGCATATACAGCGGAATCACGTGATCGCCGGGCCGCACGCTGGTGACGCCGATCCCGACGTCTTCGACAACCCCGGCGCCCTCCTGCCCCAGGATCGCCGGAAAGCTGCCGGCATGGCCATGCGCCAACGCATGCGCATCGCCCTGGCAAATGCCGGTGGCGACCAGGCGCACCAGCACCTCGCCGGGACGCGGCGGCTGCAGGTCTACTTCTTCGATGGTCAACGGCTGGTGCGGACCCCAGGCCACCGCAGCGCGTGTCTTCATCCGGCCTCCCTGACGCCGTCGGCCTGCCGGCCGCTCAGCGCGCGATGATCACGCCCCACGGCAGCTCGCCCACGGGGATCTGTTTGAGTTCGCGCAAGCTGGCGGTGTCGATCACGCTCACGCTGTTGGAGCGCCCGTTGGCGACGTAGAGCTTGTCGCCGGCAGGCGTCAGCGCCGGATTCCACGGGCGCTGCCCAACCGGAATCTCGGCCAGCGCGCGCGCGGTATTGAGATCGATCACGCTGACCGTGCCGGCGCCGCCGTTGGACGCATACAGCCGCGTGCCATCGGCCGACAGCGCGACGCCGGCGGTGCGCACGCCGGCCGGCAGACTGGCGCGACGCTGACGCGTCTGCAGGTCGATCACGTCCACCACGTTGGCGGTTTCCTGCGCGACGTACGCGCTGTGCCCGTCGGGTGCGAACGCCATGCCGCGCGGATGACCGCTGGTGGCCACCACACCGCGCGATCGATGGGTGGCCACTTCGATCATGTCCATGTCGTTGGAGCCTTCATTGCTGGTGAGCAACCACTTGCCATCCGGGGTGTAGGCGCAATGCTCCGGCGCCTGCCCGCGCGTGGCGATCACCTGCTGCACGGTGAGTTGCGCCGCGTCGATCAGCATCACCTGATTCTGGCCTTCCACGCATACCGCCAATTGCTTGCCGTCCGGCGACAACGCGATGCCTTCGGCGTTCTCGCCGATGTCCACGCTGCGCAACACCGCATCTCTTTCGCTATCCAGTTCGACCAACCTGTGGTGCTCGGCATCGATCAGGTACAGATGCCCTTGCGGGCCGGGCAATAGCTGCTGCAAGCGCTTGCCGAGCCGGCCCTGCGCGCTGAGCGTGCGCACCACCGTGTCGGTGTGCGTATCGATCACCGACACGGTGCCACTGCGTTGATTGGGCACATACGCAAGCACCGGCGGCGTTGCCGGCGCCGGTGTTGCGTTGCCGCTCGCCGCAGGTGCGGTGGTGGAGGCCGGTGTGACGGCATCGCGCTGGCAGCCCGCCAGCAGCAACGCACCCAGCATCCCTGCTGCACACATGCGCGACCAGCGAGCAGGCGCTGAGCTCATTGCGCCTTGCCCGCGGCCTTGTTGATCGAGTGGATGAAGGCGAGCAACTTTTCGGTATCGCCGGGCTTGAGTACCGGTGCGAACGGCGGCATCTGCCCCACCACCTTTTCGTGCCCGATACGGGTCTTGCCGTGGGTGATCATGGCCGCGGTGCCTTCGCTGATCAGCGTGCGCAAGGTGTCGTCGTCGCTGCCATACACCCAGATGTCGTTGGTCAACGGCGGGCACATGCCACCGCCACCGGTACCGCCGTGACAGGCATTGCAGCCGGCCGAAAAATAGATCTTCTTGCCTTCGGCGACCAGCTCGGGCGTGACCTTGACCTCGGGTCCCTTGGGAATCGGCACGATCGTGGCAGGTGGCGCGGCCGGCGTTGCCGGATCCGGGGCTGGCCCCGCTGCGGGGTTGGGCAGTGCTGCGGGTGCAGCTGCAGTTGCGGCCGCAGGCGCTGCGCTGCCGGCGGCTGGCGCAGGCGCCGGTGCGCTGGCGGCCGCCGGTGGCGGGGGCGGTGCATCGGCGGCCGGTGCCGGCGGTGCCTCCTTGCCGCATGCCGCCAGCACGACGCTGAACATCAACGCGCACAGCGGTGCGCGGACAAGACGATCGAAACAACCCTTGGTGGACGTGCGCATGAACGAACCTTTCTGATCGGAGGGAACACCGCGCACCCCGTGCACGCGGCGGGTGACGCAGTCATTCGCGCGCTGGGCGCCTGGCCTTGGTGAGCAGCGTGGCCAGTGGGGTGTCGCCACGTGCCTGCGCCAGATCTGCGGCGGTCTTGCCGTCGCGGTTACGTACAGACGGGTCGGCGCCCGCAACCAGCAACCGTTTGGCGACCGCCTCGCGTCCGGCCGCTGCGGCCAGCATCAGCGCGGTGACACCAGCCTGATTGGCGTGACCGACCTCGGCACCGCGTGCGAGCACGGCATCGAGAATGGCCGGGTCGTCGCGCGCCACGGCAAACATCACCGGGGTGAATCCGGTGGGATTGGCGCGCCGCACATTCGCGCCCTTGTCCAGCAGCGCCTGCACCACCGCGACATCGGCATACGACACCGCAAGATCCAGTGCGCTCCAGCCATCGCTGGACACGGTATCCACCGGCGCGCGCTTGGCCAGCAGCCTGCTGAGGCTGTCCGCATCGTTGGCCCAGGCCGCCTTCATCAGCGCGGTCCAGCCGCTGGCGTCGCGGGCGTCCAGGCGTGCGCCGGCATCCAGCAGCAGGCCGACCAGATCCGGCTGCTGGTTGCGGATGGCCTGGTGCAGCGGCGGCTCGCCCAGCAGGTTCGCGTGATTGGCATCGGCGCCATGGCGCAGCAGCCATGCCGCACGCACGGCGTCGCCGGCATCCAGCGCATGCGCCAGTTCCTGATTCGGGTCGGCACCGTCGGCGATGCGCAGTTGCAGCTGCGCCAGCTCCTGCGATGAGGCCGCCGGGCTGGGCACAGTGGATGCCGGTGTGGGCGTGACATACGGCCCATGCGATGCCAGCTCGCCGGCTACCACGCAGTCACGACAGCGCACCAGCGGCACGTGATACCTGCGCAGGATTTCCGCGATCTTGGCCGCGCTTTGCTGCAACGCCGTGTTCAATGCATCACGCAGGTCGGCATTCTTGCGCGACACCGCCCAGGCCATCGAATACTCCAGTACCGCATCGTCGATGGTGTTCAAGGGCACCAGACCCAGGCCGCTGCGCTGCGCGTAATACCCGGCCACCGGACCCCAGGATTCGGCCGCATCCAGCGTGTTGGCGGCGACCCGTTCGACCAGCTTGCCGGGATGTTCTTCCGGCGCGGTGGCCGAGTCGTAGAACAGGTACTGCACCTCACCGCTGATGCCGTGCTCGTACAGCGCCTGACGCGCAGGCGAGCTCTGGAACACGCCCAGGCGCAGCTTTTTCAACGCCGGGTCGTCCAGCGAGGTCGGCCTCAACGACAAGCCTTGACGTGTGACCAGCACATACGCCGAGCGATAGACCGGGCGCGTGGTCAGCCCCTGCTCGAAATCGCTGTTGAGGTCCATCAGTACATCGCAGCGGCCCGCATTGATGGTGCTACGCGCCAGGCCGCGCTGGTAATAGGTGCGCCACTCGTATTCCAGGCGCCGGCCCATGGCATCGGCAACCACCTGCGCGATCTTGTTCTGGAAGCCTTCGCCGGCCTTGTTGGACAACGGCATGTTGCCCGGGTCTGCGCACACGCGCAGGACGTGCGGATCTGGCGTAGGTGGCGGCGCGGATGCCGCGGAAGGCGTGGTTGCCGGCGCAGCGGTGGATGCAGGCGCCGCAGCGGACGCCGCAGCGGAATGAGAAGCGCGAGCCGTCGGTGAGGACGGCTCGCGTGTGCAGCCTGCGGCGACGAGTCCGAGGCTGCACAGCACCAGCACCTGCTGCAGGTGCCGGGTGATGCCGCGCACCCCGGCAGCAAGCTGCCGAGGTGCGCGCCCAACGCCTTGCGTGCAGGTCATCGTGCCGTCTTCGCTGCTGCATTGGCGGTGCCGCCGCCTGCGGTGGCAGTGGCAGTGGCAGTGGCAGTCACGGTCTTGCCGGCGCCATCGATACGGAAGCTGTGGACCATGCCGCCGAGCGGGATCTTGTCGAAGCCCGCACCGAACGCCAGCCCCGCCGCACCCAGTGCGCCATACGGATCGGACGGATCCAGGCCTGCAGTGACCGGCAAGCCGATCCACCCGCCGATACCGGAGAACACCGCCACGTACTGATGGCCGTTGGCCTTGTAGGCGATGGGGTTACCGATGATGCCGGACGGCAACTTGGTCTCCCACAACTTCTTGCCGGTGTCCTTGTCCACCGCGCGGAACCACCCATCCAGCGTGCCGTAGAACACCAGCCCGCCGTCGGTGACCAGGGTGCCGCTCCACACCGGATACTTCTCCTTGATCTCCCACTTGGACTTGCCTTCCACCACATCGAACGCCTTGACGATGCCCAGCGCGCCCGGCTCATTCGGCTTCATCATCACGTTGGCGAACACGTACGGCAGACCCATCATGGTGTTGCCGCGCTCCTGCGGTTCCAGCTCCATGTGCCAGTTATTGGTGCCGCAGAAGAACACCGCCGCATTGGCCGGATCCACCGAGCACGGCTGCTGGTCCTTGCCGCCCATCGCCGACGGGAACGCCTGCACCTTCTTGCCGCGTTCCAGCGGCGAATGCGCGGCCACCTTCACCGGGCGACCGGTCTTCATGTCGATGCGTTCGGCCCAGTTGGCCGGCACGAACTTGTGCGCGCGCAGCAGCGTGCCATCGCGCCGATCGAGCACGTAGGCAAACCCGTTGCGGTCGAACTGCACCACCGACGGAACCTGCTTGCCATCGATGCTCAGGTCGACCAGGATCGGCTCGTTGATGCCGTCGTAATCCCACTGGTCGAACGGGGTCTTCTGGTAGCCCCACACCGCCTCGCCGGTATCGATCTTGCGCGCGAACAAGGTCATCGACCACTTGTTGTCATGCTCGCCGTTGTTGCATTCCTCCTGCGAGGTCTTGCCGCAACGGTACGACGGGCTCCACAGGCCGGGATTGCCGGTGCCGTAGTACACCAGCTTCAACTTCGGGTCGTAGCTGTACCAGCCCCAGGCTGCACCGCCTCCGCGCTTCCATTCGTCGTTGGGAAAGGTCTTGACGCCCAGGTCGCCGAGCTGGCCATGCTGCGGATTGGCCTTGTTGAAATCCGGGCCCAGGCAGATCGCCTTGTCGGTACCGGCCGCATCGCAGGACCATGCCTGCTTGCCATCGTCAAGGTTGTAGGCGGCCACGCGACCGAGCACGCCGAACTCGTTGCCGCTGATGCCGGCAACCACCTTGCCGTCGGCGATGATCGGCGCCATGGTGATGGTTTCGCCCTTGTCCGGGTGCGCAAGTTTTTGCTTCCACACTTCCTTGCCGGTCTTGGCATCGAGCGCGATCACATCGCCGCTGAGGCTGCCGAAGACCAGCTTGCCGTCGGCATACGAGGCGCCGCGATTGACCGTGTCGCAGCACGCCACCGCCACCGACCGTTCGTCCTGTTGCGGGGTGTATTTCCACAACACCTTGCCGCCGTCGTCCTGCGCCGCAAGATCGATGGCGAACACGTTGTTCGGATACGCGCTGACCATGTACATGATGCTGCCGATCACCAGCGGCTGGCCTTCGTGGCCGCGCGTGGCGTCGGTTTTCATCTCCCACGACATCTTCAGATTCTTGACGTTGTCGCGATTGATCTCGGCCAGCGGGCTATGCCGGGTGAGTGCGAAGTCGCGCCCCACGCCACCCCAGTTGTCCGCATTGCTGGCATTGGCGGTGAACTCGCTATCGGTGTCGACCACGGCCGCGGCGGCGGGTGCAGCGGCGGGCGCAGCGGCAGGTGTTGCAGCCGTTGCCGGCGCCGCAGTTTCGGTGGGTGTGTCTTTCTTGCAGCCAGACAGAACGGCGCTCAGCGCAAGCATGAGCAGCGCGGCGCTGCGTACGCTGCGACAGGAAGATTGGTGCATGTGCGTCTACCCCTCTCGTTTGAACAACCAGTCGGTTGAAACATCCCGCAGCGCAGGCGCTATCACCGCCGTGGCGATGCGGACGTAGGAAACGTCGGGAGAGACCTGGGCAAACGGCATGCCAGCACACTGGTGCGCCGCACCACGTCGAGTCAGCGAGGGCCGGGGGTGATGACGGCGCGCTGGGCATCTCGTGCTGTCACGGTTTTGGCACAGTTTGCGCCGCACGTGCTGTGACACAGGTGGTGCAGACGGTCCAGTGACATCCCAGCAACGCCGAGCGTGGCGTGAACTCAGATCGCTGCGCCGCTGATGCAGGGCAATGCGCTATGGCAAGCAGCACTGCGCGATGTCGCCAGGCATGCCGGTCTTCTCCCCCGCTGGGCGAAGGCGTCAGAAAGGCGAATGCGGAGACGGATACGGCCAATAGACAGGTGCGCCGTCCACGACGCGTCATGACGTCGGCGGCTAGTCAACAGTTCCCATGCCTGCTCGGGTGCACGTTACCCCCGTTGCACAGGCACAACGCGCCACCCTAGCGCTCCCATTGCGCGAGCAACTGCGTGCAATCGTGCAGGCGCCAGTCGGCGAAACCGGGCCAGGGGTCGCCGGGTGTATTGACCAGGACAGTGCAGGCACCGACGGCGCGGCCGCAGGCCAGGTCATTGTGGTGATCGCCGACCATGACCAGCGCGCTGCCCTGCACCGACCAGCGCCGCGCGAAATAATGCAGCCCGTCGGGCGCAGGTTTTGGGGCAGCCTCGTCGCGGCCAACGATGTCGTCCCAGGCGAATGCATCGTCCAGACCGATCGCCTGCAACGTGATCTTTGCCAGCTCGCGCGCGTTGCGGGTGAGCATGCCAAGCCGGCAACCGGCGGCATGCAGCGCGCGCACCAGCGCCACTGCGCCCGGCGCGGCGCGTGCGCCTTGGGCGAGCGCACGCTCGTGTTCGAGCAACCAGGCATGCTTGGCCGCCGCTTCGTCGGCCGGTAACGCTGCCAGGTGATGCAGGATGTCCGCCGTTGGCGGAATGTCCAGGACGCGGCGGATCAAGGCGAAATCGTGCGCAGCTTCGGTCAGCGTGCCGTCCATATCGAAGACCCAATGGCGATAGTCGGACAACGTGGGAGAGAGAGCGGCGCTTGTCATGTTGTCCATCCTTGCAAAGACATCAAAGTGATCGATTCGGTGCGGCAGGCGGCGGCGCGGCCAACCTGCAGTGCGCAATCGGCGACCTCGCCCAAGGCGGTCAACCAGGCGTTTGCGCGCATTGCCAACCAGGTGCGGGTGGCGCTCGCTCGACATGTCCCTGCGCGGACACGCCAACGCGCGCGCCCCTTCATCCGAACGAATGCGCGCCAGGTCTGCTGACCATCCCGAGCGCTGAATGCCGGTGCGCTGCAGCGCCATCACACCGGGTACTGCACTATCGATCAAGCGCGGCAATGCTGCACCAACTCGCAAACAGATCGGTGTACGCCAGCACTCATCGCGGACTCGCCTACTTCCACCCGGGCATCTGCGTGGTGTCCAGGCCGCCGACCTCGAACTCTGCGGTGCGCGTACCGCCGGCCTTGACCGGGAAGGTAATGCCGATGCGCTTGGCGTTGCGTACGAGCTTCCACAACGCTTTGTCATCGTCGATGAACATGGCAATGGCTTCGTCGGTATCCGGGCGGTGCGCCGCCAGGGCACGCGGTGCGCCGCCATCGGCCGTCACCTGCACCTTGCAGCCACCGTAGCAGTTGAAATCGCCGGCCTTGAGCACGAGGTAGCTGTGGCGCTTCCACTGCGGATGATCGCGAAACACCAGGCTGACCGGCTTGGGTCCGCTGCCATCCACATCCACACGTTGCTTGGCGTCGATCATCGCCGAGCGCTGCGTACCGCCCTTGGCCGGCACCTGCGAGTATTGCCACAGCGCCTGCATGCGGCGCAGCTCGCGCGCCTGCTCGCCCTTGGCCTTGATATCGGCATAGCCTGGCTCGATGCGCGTGGCGGCCGCAGTGCCCGCATAACCTTCGATCAAGGCCGCACCATGCGCACGCGCCATGTCCCAGTTCTGCGCTTTCACCGCTTCGTCGTATTGCTTGGCGAGCGCCTCGGCCTGGGTTTCCTTGGCCTGCGCCTGCGCGGTGGCCTGCGCCTGACGTTGCGCCTCGCGGTCGGTGCAGGCACTCAAGGCGGCGACGCACAAGGCCGCGCTCAGCAGATACTTCATCGTCGACTCCGGGGCGAATTCAACGTCAACGATACCAGCCTGCCCGCCGTACCCGTGATCAAACCCGTAGACCGTAGGAGCGCACCCGGGCGCGATGGAGCATTCCCGGTAACGCCACCTCGCGCCCGGGTGCGCTCCTACGGCAGCGATGGAGGTGGCGGGAGGGCGCTGCAACGCCCTCCGCTGCCATTACGGCTGCGCCGGCGGTGCCGCTTTCGCCTTGGCGATCATCTCGGCCACCGATGCGGTGGTGATCGGGTGATAGCTGGGCTTGGCCTTTTCGAAGGCCTGTTCGGCGAACGCGATGCCATCCGGAGTCTTCAACAATTCGGCGTAGATCGGCAGCACCAGCTTGCGGCGGCCGACGCGTTCGATGAACTCGCCCGCGGCAGCGCGCGCGTCGGTGTAGCCGCTGCGAATGGCCAGCGGATACCAGCGCATCGCGATCTCGCCATTCGGCGTGCCGGTGAAGTGGTACGCCTCGTCCAGCTGCTTGAGCTGCTCGGGCTTGAGCGTGGCGCCCATGCCGCTGAGGAAGTGCACCCATTCCTGCGTGCCCCACTCGCTGGTGACCTGCTTGTTCGGCAAGGTGCCGCTGCCGCTCCAGGCGATGCGTGCGGTATCCACGATCGAGAAGCTGCGCGAGCGCGCCTTGGCCGCAAATGCCGGAATGCCCGGCTGCTTCAGCCACGCATCCACGTCGGCCGCGCTCACCGTGTTGGGATGCTTGTCCAGCAGGTTCTTCTTCAGGTAATCGACGAACTGGTCGGTGGTGGCGCTCTGGAAGGCGTGATCGTCGAACCAGCCACGCAGGAACGGGTCGAATACCTCGCGGCCGAAGCGCTGCTCCAGGAACTGCAGGAACCACGCGCCCTTGACGTAGGCGACCTGGCTCAAGGCCTCGTCGGGGTCGCGCTGGGCCAGCGGCGGCAACTCCAGCACCTGGTCGGCCGGCGGCATGTCCTTCACTTCGGCCAGCAGATCGCCCTGGTCGATCTCGCGCTCCATCTCGGCCATCTCGGTGCCGTACAGCGCCTCGGTGATGCGGCCCTGCACGTAGGTGGTGAACCCTTCGTTGAGCCAGATGTCCTTCCAGCTGGCATTGGTCACCAGGTTGCCCGACCAGCTATGCGCCAGTTCGTGCGCCACCAAAGAGACCAGCGACTTGTCGCCGACGATCACGGTGGGCGTGGCGAAGGTCAGGCGCGGATTTTCCATGCCACCGAACGGGAACGACGGCGGCAGCACCAGCATGTCGTAACGGCCCCAGCGATACGGGCCGTAAAGTTTTTCGGCCGCACCGATCATCTTTTCGGTGTCTTCGAATTCCTTGGCGGCCTTGTCGGCCATGGCCGGCTCGGCCCACACGCCCGAGCGCGCGGAAATCGGCTTGAACACCACATCGCCGGCGGCGATCGCCAGCAGGTAGGACGGAATCGGTTCGGGCATCGTGAAGCTGTAATCGCCGTCGCGTGCCGCCTTGGGGTCGTTGTCGGCGCTCATCAGCACCATCACGTCCGGGCGCGAGGTGACATGTGCGCTGTAGGTGAAGCGCACGCTCGGGGTGTCCTGCAGCGGCACCCAGCTGCGCGCGTGAATCGCCTGCGACTGGCTGAACATGAAAGGCAGCTGCTTGCCTTCGGTCATCGACGGCTCCAGCCACTGCAGGCCCGAGGCCGTCGGCGCGGTGTGATAGGTGATCACCACCTTGCCCGGCTGATTCGGCGCTTCGATGGTGAGTTTGCTACCGAAGGTCTTGTCGGCCGGCGCCAGGGCGAACTGCAGCGGCGACAGGCCGCCCTTGCCATCGTCTGCCTGTACCTGCGCAATGCTCAACTCGCGCGTATCCAGCACCAGTTGCTTGGCGGCTTTGTCCTTCCACTCCAGCGTGTAGGTGGCAGTGCCGCCGATCTGCTTGGCATCGAAATCCAGCTTCAGGTCCAGCGCCAGGTCCTTGATGACCACCAACTGCGGCTGGGCGTAGGAACTTTCGTCGTGGTTGCGGGCATCTGCTTTCACGGGAGCCTTGGCAGTGGCGGCCGGCGCGGTGGGGGATACCGACGGCGTGGAGTCATTGGAACAGCCGGCCAGCGCGATGGACACGGCCAGGGACAGCGACAGGAACGGGAAGCGCATCGACGGCACCGCAGCAAGGAGAATTGGGCATTTTAGCGCCCTGCGCCGCAGCCTGCCCGTGCCATCGGCGGCCATAAGCGATGACCTGCCACTCAGTATCGCAACCGGCTTGCCCAGGTCAGATCACCGGATGGCCGCGCGGAGCGTCGTGCCCGTCGCGCACCAGACGCCGGCCACCGGAGAACTTGGCGCGATACATCGCCGCATCGGCGCGGCGATACAGTTCGGTGGCATCCAGCCCTTGTTCGCACACCGCACTGCCGGCGCTCACATGCAGCGGCGCATCGCCGGCATCCTCGCGCTCGAGCATCGAGAGCCATTGGTTGAGCTTGAGCGTGGCGTCGTCTTCGCTGGCATGGATGCCGATCAGGAATTCGTCGCCGCCCCAACGCCCGACCCAGTCCTGCGCACCCAACCAGCCGTAGGCCGAGTCCACCAGGCGCACCAGCACGCGGTCGCCAGCCAGATGGCCGAAGCGGTCGTTGATCTGTTTGAGGTTGTCCATGTCCAGCACGAACAGCACGAACGGCCAGCCTTCGCGTTGCGAGGCGATCACCGAATCGCGCATCGCCTGTTCGCAACCGCGCCGGTTCAGCGCCTCGGTCAGCGGGTCGAACAAGGCGTGTTTCTTGAGATCGCGCATGCCGGCATCGATGCCACGCAGGCTGCGGTTGATGCCGCGCAACAGCCGGCCCAATTCGTCGTCGCCCTGTTCAGGAAGCGTGGGCAGGCGCTGATCGGCGTAATACGAATCCAGCGCATCGGCGGCGATGCGCAGCGGCGCCAGCAGCCGATACAGCGCAACCAAGGTCAGCGCGGTGCCGGCCAGCGTGGCCAGCAATGCCACGATCACCACCGACCACAGCGGGCGCCCGTCCAGTTCGCTCTGCGATGCCAACCAGGCGATCAACAACAGCAACGGCAGATGGATGCCCAGGAAGGTCACCGCCAGCAGTTTGGCGCTGAAGGAGCGGGGAAACACGCGCGAGAGCCCGGCGTACAAGCGCATCCAACACTCCGGCAAAAGAGCGCTTAGTGTCGCCGAGAGCGTGTGGAGCCAACGCGACGGAAGTCTCAGACCTCGCTGGTTGTACCCATGTGCGGCACCGGTTCGCCTCAACAAGCGATCCCGTGCACGCGGTGGGCGAGCGCCAGCGCACGCTAAGCGCGCCGACACCAGCCGGCTCAAACGCCCTGCTTAGATCTTGTAGCCGGAGTGGATCGCCACGATGCCGCCGGTGAGGTTCTTGAAGTGGCAACGCGCAAACCCGGCCTCGCCCATCATGCCCTTGAGCGATTCCTGTGGCGGATGCTTGCGGATGCTTTCGGCCAGGTACTGGTAGCTATCGGCATCGCGCGCGAACAGCTGGCCCAGCCTGGGCAGGATCTTGAACGAGTGGAAGTCGTAGATCGGCTTGAACCAGTCGGCGGTGACTTCGGAAAATTCCAGCACGCGCGCCTGTCCGCCCACCTTCAGCACGCGGTACATCTCGCGCAAGGCGGCGTCCTTGTCGGTGACGTTGCGCAGGCCGAAGGAAATGGTCAGCAGATCGAAACTCTGGTCCGGGAACGGCAGCGCTTCGGCGTTGCATTGCACGTAGTCGAAACCGGACACCAAGCCGCGGTTGGTCAGCCGGTCGCGGCCCACCGACAGCATGCCGGCATTGATGTCGCCCAGCACCACGGCCCCTTCGTTGCCCACCCGCTCCTTGAGCAGCACGGCGATGTCGCCGGTGCCGCCGGCCAGGTCCAGCACGCGGTCGCCTGGCTTCACCTGCGCGGTCGCCACGAAGTAGCGTTTCCATGCGCGGTGCACGCCCAGGCTCATCAGATCGTTCATCAGGTCGTAATTGCGGGCGACCGAGGTGAACACTTCACCGACCAGCTTCTGCTTGTCCTTGGCAGCGACATCGCGAAAGCCGAAATGGGTAGTACCGGAGGTATAGGGGGATTCGCTCATGGGCGGATTATCGCACCGCTGACGCCACCATGACCGCAACCGGACCACAATCGCGTTTTCACCTCCGACCGGCCCTGCGAGCATTCAGTGCGCGACAAGTACGTCCAGCGCGACTGGCAGCCCCATGAGCGGCCCACCCTGCCGGGGTCGGCCTCCACCCCCCTGCACCCTACCCGGCGGCGGATCCAGTACGGCCTGGTGGGCGTGGTGGTGGCGCTCACCGGCGGGCTGAGCAATGCCCTGGTCACCGCCAACCTGACCTATCTGCAAGGCACCTTGGGCGCCTATGCCACCGAAATGGCCTGGCTGCCGGCCGCCTACGTGATGACCAACATGTCGGCGAACCTGCTGCTGGTAAAGTTTCGCCAGCAGTTCGGGCTGCGCCGGTTCACCGAAATCTTCCTGGCGCTGTACGCGCTCATCGCCTTCGCGCATCTGTTCGTGCACAGCCTGAGCTCGGCGATCACCGTGCGCGCCGCGCATGGCTTGGTGGGCGCCGCGCTCAGCTCGCTGGGCCTGTACTACGTGATCCAGGCATTTCCAACGAAATACCGGCTCAAGGCCGTGGTGCTGGGCCTGGGCATGACCCAACTGGCGTTGCCGCTGGCGCGGGTGTTTTCCACCGACCTGCTGGAATTTGGCGAGTGGCAAGGCCTGTACCTGTTCGAGTGCGGGCTGGCGGTGTTCGCGCTGGCCTGCGTGCTGGCGCTCAAGTTACCGCCGAGCGACCGGTATCGCGTGTTCGAGCCGCTGGATTTCCTCACCTTCAGTCTGTTCGCCGCAGGCGCCGCCGGCATGGCCGCGGTGCTCTCGCTCGGGCGCCTGCTGTGGTGGACCAGTACGCCGTGGCTGGGCGTGGTGCTGGCCGCATCCATCGTGCTGCTGTGCACGGCGGCCTGGATCGAACACAACCGCCGCAATCCGATGATCAACACGCGCTGGCTGGCCAGTGCGGACATGTTGCGGCTGGGGCTGGCGATTCTGTTGATCCGGCTGGTGCTGTCCGAACAAAGCACCGGCGCCATCGGCTTCTTCCAGACGCTGGGCCTGGCCAACACGCAACTGCAGACCCTGTTCGCGCTGATGCTGCTGGGCGCAGTGGTCGGCGTGGCGGCCAGCGCGTGGCTGATCAACCCGGCGCGGGTTGCCGAACATCTGATCATCGCGGTGGCGGCCATCTGTACCGGCTGCTTCATGGATGCCGATGCCACCAGCCTCACCCGCCCCGAGCAGATGTATGCGAGCCAGTTCCTGCTCGCCTTCGGCAGCACGTTCTTCATCGGCCCGGCGATGGTGGCCGGCATCGGCCGGGTGATCGCGCAGCCGGGCAACCTGATCAGTTTCATCGTGCTGTTCGGCATGGCGCAAAACATGGGCGGCCTGCTCGGCAGCGCCCTGCTCGGCACCGTGCAGGTGGTGCGCGAGAAATACCATTCCAGCCAGTTGGTGGAACATCTGGTGCTGACCGACCCGCAGGTGGCCGCGCGCGTGCAGGCCTATGCAAGCCTGTATGGCCGCAGCATCGGCGACCCGGCACTGCGTCAGGCCCAAGGCGTGCGCACGCTGGGCACCGTCGCCACGCGCGAGGCCAATGTGCTGGCGTACAACGACGTGTTCCTGTTGATCGGCTGCATCGCCATCGCCACCGGCGTGTGGATCCTGTCCGTGCTGGTGTGGCGCCGCTATCTGCGGCCCTCGGTATCGCCCTCCCCTCCTGCTCCCACTGCGCGCCCATGAATACACCAGCAGATTCCTCCCCGCCTGCCGACCGGCAACGTCGTCGGCGTCGCCGTCTCGCCGGGGTCATTGGCTTCGGCGGGCTCGCCCTGATCGGCGTGGCGCTGGTGCTATATGCCTGGCGGTTGCCGCCGTTCGTCAGTGCGATCGAACGCACCGAAAATGCGATGGTGCACGGTCAGATCACCGTGATTGCGCCGCAGGTGAGCGGCTATGTCACGCAGGTGCCGGTGCAGGACTTTGCGCACGTCAAGCGCGGCCAGCTGCTGGCACGCATCGACGACCGCATCTATGCCCAGCAACTCGAACAGGCCAAGGCGCAAGTGCAGACCGCGCAGGCCAACCTCGCCAACTGGGATCAACAACGGCATAGCGCCGAAGCGACGATTGCCGAGCAACGCGCGGCGCTGAGCAGCAACCAGGCACAACGCGACCGCACCCGTTCGGCCTATGCACGGACGCAGCAGCTGGCCAGCCAGCAACTGGTCTCCGAACAGGACCGCGACACCGCATTCGCCGCGCGCGCGCAGGCCGAGGCCGGCGTGGCGCAGGCACGTGCCGCAGTGCAGGCCGCCGAAGAAAACGCGCGCGGCGTGACCGTCAACCGCGCCGCGTTGGAAGCCGCGGTTGCCAACGCGCAGGCCGCCGTGCAGCTGGCACGGATCAACCTGGACAACACGCGCATCCTGGCCCCGCGCGATGGCCAGCTCGGTCAGCTTGGCGTGCGCCAGGGCGCCTACGTCACCAACGGCACGCAGCTGATGTCGCTGGTGCCGGACACGCTGTGGATCGTGGCCAATTTCAAGGAAACCCAGATGGCCCGGATCCGGATCGGCCAGCGCGCCAGCTTCACCGTGGATGCACTGGACAATGCGCGTCTGCATGGCCGCGTGCAGGACATTTCGCCGGCTGCCGGCTCCGAATTCAGCGTGCTGCCGGCCGATAACGCCACCGGCAACTTCGTCAAGATTGCCCAGCGCATTCCGCTGCGCATCAGCGTCGACCCGGACCAGCCGCTGGCGCCGCGGCTGCGGCCGGGCATGTCGGTGGTGGTGGCCGTCGATACCGACAGCGCGGTCGACTAGGCACAACCTGCCCCCGAGCGTGGGCAGCAATGCCGTCGCACGCAGGCGGGTCGGCCAGTACCCCCACCGGCATGACGTCGCAGCTCAACCGCGGCACAGCCGCTATCATGCAGTGATGCCCACCCTGCCTCTTCCTTTCCTGCGCTGGCAGCACCTGCGGTTTGCGCAACTGAGCACCATGCAGCTGTATGCGCTGCTGCGGCTGCGCACGGATGTGTTTGTGGTGGAGCAGCAATGCGCCTATCCCGAACTGGATGGCAAAGATACCGATCCCGCCGTGCTGCATGTGCTGGGTATCGCCAATGACGCCGCGTTGGCGGCTTACCTGCGCGTGCTGCCCCCAGGCTTGAGTTATTCCGAACCGAGCATCGGCCGTGTGGTTGTCGCTGCTGCATTTCGTGGCACTGGACTGGCGCATGCGCTGTTGCGCGAAGGCATCGGGTTGGTGCACGCGCAGTGGCCGGGTTGCGCGATCCAGCTCGGTGCGCAGGCGCACCTGCAATCGTTCTACGCGACGCACGGATTTGCACCTGCTTCCGCACCGTACCTGGAAGACGGCATTCCCCATCTCGACATGCTGCGCCCTGCCGGCGCGGCCCCTTTGGAGTTCGCATGATCACCACTCCCGATTACCGCGCGTTGCTGGACACCGCCATTGCCGAGGCCCGCCAGGGCCTGGCCGAAGGCGGCATCCCGATCGGCGCGGCGCTGTATCACAACGACGGGCGCCTGCTTGGCTGCGGCCATAATCGCCGCGTGCAGGAAAACGATCCCTCGGTACACGGGGAGACCGACGCGTTTCGCAAGGCCGGACGCCAGCGCCGCTACAAGGACACCATCATGGTCACCACGCTGGCGCCGTGCTGGTACTGCAGCGGGCTGGTGCGCCAGTTCAACATCGGCACCGTGGTGGTCGGCGAATCGGTCACGTTCCAGGGCGGCATCGCATGGTTGCGCGAGCACGGCGTCAACGTGATCGATCTGCAGAGCCAGGAATGCATCGATCTGCTCGGTGGCTATATTTCCGCCAACCCGGATGTGTGGAACGAAGATATTGGCGAGGACTGAGGTCAGCTAAAGCACCACGGCATTGCCGCACCATCACAGGCCGCGGGCAATGCCGCTGCGCAGCGGCCGTTGCGTTGCCCGATACCACAATGCCGATCATTGCCAAAGCCCGCCTCGTCCGTCGTGCATGCTGCAAACAAAAAGACCCGCCATTGGCGGGTCTGTTCCATCCCACGCGCAGGTTGCCGTGCAACGTCGTCAGAGGATGTAGCGGCTCAGGTCCGGATCCTGTACCAGCTCACCCAGCTGCGCATCCACATAGGCGGCGTCCACGGTCACGCTCTGCCCATCGCGATCGGGCGCTTCGTAGCTCAACACATCGAGCAAACGCTCCAACACGGTGTGCAGGCGACGGGCGCCGATATTCTCCTGGCGCTCGTTGACCTGCGCGGCAATCTCGGCAAGCCGATCCACCGCATCGGACGCAAACGTCAACGCCACACCTTCGGTCTGCAACAGGGCTTCGTACTGCTTGATCAAGGCGGCCTTGGGCTCGGTGAGGATGCGGACGAAATCGGCCTTGGTCAGCGCGGTCAGTTCCACACGGATCGGGAAGCGGCCCTGCAGCTCCGGGATCAGATCGCTGGGCTTGGCCAGGTGAAACGCGCCTGATGCAATGAACAGGATGTGGTCGGTCTTGACCGTGCCGTACTTGGTGGACACGTTGGAGCCTTCCACCAGCGGCAACAGATCGCGCTGCACGCCTTCGCGACTGACATCGCCACCGCTGGAGCCGGCTTCGCCGCGCTTGGCCACCTTGTCGATCTCATCGATGAACACGATGCCGTGCTGCTCGCACGCTTCGATGGCCGCGGTGCGCACATCGTCTTCGTTGACCAATTTGCCCGCTTCTTCTTCGATCAACAGCGGGCGCGCTGCCTTGATGGTGAGCTTGCGCTTCTGGGATTTGCCGCTGCCCAGATTGGAAAACATCTGGCGCAGTTGCTGGCCCATTTCTTCCATGCCCGGCGGGGTCATGATGTCCATGCTGGCGTTCACCGCCACTTCCAGTTCGATCTCGCGCTCGTCCAGCTCGCCGTTGCGCAGCATGCGACGGAACTTGATGCGGGTGTCGTTATCTTGCGAGGAGGGCTCGTTGCGCGCCGCTTCCGGATCAAACCCGATACCGGTCGCGCGACGTGGCAGCAATGCGTCCAGGATGCGGTCTTCGGCACGCTCTTCGGCCTGGTTGCGCACGCGCACCTTGGCCTGCTCGCGATACAGCTTGACGGCGGTATCGGCCAGGTCGCGGATGATCTGCTCCACATCCTTGCCCACATACCCCACTTCGGTGAAGCGCGTGGCTTCGACCTTGACGAACGGCGCGTTGGCCAGTGTCGCCAGGCGCCGTGCGATCTCGGTCTTGCCCACACCGGTAGGGCCGATCATCAGGATGTTCTTGGGCATCACTTCGTTGCGCAGTTCTTCCGGCAACTGCATGCGGCGCCAGCGGTTACGCAGCGCGATGGCAACCGCGCGCTTGGCGTCGTGCTGACCAACGATATGACGGTCGAGCTCCTGCACGATTTCGCGCGGAGTCATGGTGGCGGTATCGATATTAGGCATTAGGGAATCGAGAATTGGGAAAGGGGAATCGCAAAAGCAAACATCAAGAGCCTATGGCGTCGAAGTGGGGACGAAACCGCTGTTGCGATTCCCGATTCCCCACTCCCGATTCACAGCTCTTCGACCACCACGTTGCGATTGGTATAGATGCAGATATCGCCGGCGATATTGATCGCTTCGGCGGCAATGGTCTTGGCATCCAGTTGCGTGTGCGCCAGCAGCGCGCGCGCAGCCGACAAGGCGTACGAGCCACCCGAGCCGATGGCGATGATGCCGTCTTCCGGTTCGACCACATCGCCGGTGCCGCTGATGATCAGCGAGGTTTCTTTATCGGCCACGGCCAGCAGCGCTTCGAGCTTGCCCAGCCGGCGCTCGGTGCGCCAATCCTTGGCCAGTTCCACTGCAGCGCGCGTCAGTTGGCCATGCTTGTCGAGCTTGGCTTCGAACAATTCGAACAAGGTGAACGCATCGGCTGCCGCACCGGCGAAACCGGCCAGCACCTGACCCTCGCGCCCGAGCCGACGCACCTTGCGTGCATTGCCCTTCATGACCGTATGGCCAAGGGTGACCTGGCCATCGCCGGCGACGGCGACATGCCCACCACGTCGAACCGAAATGATGGTGGTGGCGTGAACGATGTTGGGGTTCTGGCTAGGGTCCATGGATCCTCCGGGGGTTTCCAAGGAGGTGGGGACGCCCCTGCCGGGTTCAAGCACGCTGCGACCAGTCGCCGCAGGCTGGTGTGGCAGCGCTCACTTGCGAGACGGCAACACGTTTGCACGCGACATGCAGACCGACCTGCGGCAGTGAACTGCAGGAGTCGATGACGCCGGCTGCCGGCTGCTTACAGCTTAGCGCTCACTCTGCAGCTTTCTTGCGCCTGGCACGCGGATGCGCAGCATCGTAGACCTTGGCCAAGTGTTGGAAATCCAGATGCGTGTAGATCTGGGTGGTGGCGATGTCCGAATGGCCCAGCAACTCCTGCACGCCGCGCAGATCGCCGGACGATTCCAGGATATGGCTGGCGAAACTGTGGCGCAGCATATGCGGATGCACGTCCTTGAACATGCCCTGACGCACGGCAAGTTGCTTGATGCGGATCTGCACCGCACGTTGCGAAATCGCACCGCCGGCACGGCCAGGGAAGACGTGGCTGTCGGCGCTTGCACCACTGTCGCGCCGCCATTCGCGCAAGGCGGCGATCGCGTGCGAGCCCACCGGCACCAGGCGCTGCTTGCTGCCTTTGCCGAGCACCATCACCAGGCCGCTGTCCAGGTCCAGGTCGCGCCAGCGTAATGCGCATAACTCGCTCAGGCGCAGCCCGGACGAG
The DNA here is from genome assembly GCF_000961215.1 of Xanthomonas citri pv. citri. Lineage (NCBI taxonomy): Bacteria > Pseudomonadati > Pseudomonadota > Gammaproteobacteria > Lysobacterales > Lysobacteraceae > Xanthomonas > Xanthomonas citri. The sequence goes on along the minus strand of NZ_CP008998.1, from coordinate 751,181 downwards.
TAGAACACTTCCAGCAGCGCACGATCGCGCAGGCCTAGTGGCGCATCGGTCGGCACTTCCACCAGACGCACTGCTTCGTCGGCGTCCAGCACCTGCGGCAACTTGCGCGGCGCCTTGGGCGCACGCAGCGCCGCCGCCGGGCTGGCCGAAATGCGGCCACGCTTGAGCAACCAGGCGTAATAACTGCGGCATGCCGACAGACGGCGCTGCAGGCTCTTTGCCGACAGCCCGCGCCGATGTTCTGCCGCAACGAATTGCCGCAAGTGCGCGCTATCGAACTGTGCAGTCTCGGCAGGCACTGCAGCGTCCTGCACGCCATCGTCTGTCTTCTGCTCAGACGCCCAGACGACCAGGGCAGCAAGGTCGCGCCGATACGCGTCCAGCGTGTGCGCCGATACTTGCCGCTCGACCTGCAGGTACGTCAGGAACTCATCGACCGATGACACGTCAGCGCCTCCGATATCGCGGCGTGACTGCCGTCATCTGCAACATGCGCGCGAACGCGCGCCCTGCAGGTGCAGACAACCCGGATAGTCGACTGCCACCACCTCGCCCTCCCCGCTGCGGAAGCAGCGCCATCGCCAACGACCCCATGTCGCCAACGTCGATGGACGCAGCCATCGGCCTCACACGTCGAAGCGTTGCAACGCCACGCTCAGCGATTCGCCCATCATGCGCAGGAACAGCGTGCCCATGCCGGGATAGAACCGGTTGGCATCGCTGCTCCCCACTGCGATCAGGCCGATGCCCGGCAGCGGCAGCAACGCGGTGGATTGCACCTGCCCCGCCTGTGCGCCGTAAAGCAGCGCGTGTTTTTCAGCCTGCAGGCGGCCGCAGATGGGCTCGCCATCGTTGAGGCAATCGCGGAACGGCGCCAGCCGCGCATCGTCGATTGCGATGATCTGCAGCCAGTCCGCATCCAGCGCATCGATGGGTTTGAGCAACACCAGCCGCACCAGTTCGCCGTTGAAATCTTCTGCCAGCGAGGCGGCCATGGCCTTGAGCGTGTCGGCCGCGCTGGTCTGGCGCATCAACGCAAGCGTGAGTTGATGGGTGCGTACTGCCAGCCGCTCGTTTTCCTGCGCGTTGCTGCCCAGCTCGTGCAGGCGGCGCGACAGTTCGCGGTTCTTGTCGCGTAGTACTTCCAGCTGGTAGGTGGCCAACGAGGCGGTGGGGCCGTCGTCGCGCGGCACCAGCAAGCTCACCGCCAGATCCGGGAACTGCTTGAGGAAGGTGGGGTGACGTCGCAACCACGTGGCCACCTCGTGCGCGCCGAATTTATCCGTGTTCTCGCTCATCGGTTCCACTCTCCATCGAAGACGAACACAGCCGGGCCGGACATCACCACCTGCTCCTGGTCGCCGGGCCAACGAATGCGTAACTCGCCACCGGGCAAGGACACCTGCACATCGCGCTCGACACGGCCGCGCTGCATCAACACCGCCGCAGCCGCACAGGCGCCACTTCCGCAGGCCAGCGTTTCGCCAACGCCGCGCTCGAACACGCGCAGGCGCACATGCACGGGGTCGACCACCTGCGCGAAACCCACATTGACCGAATCGGGAAACGCAGCGTTTTGCTGCAGCAGCGCGCCCACGCGTTCCACCGGCGCTGCATCGACGCGACCGACCTCGACCACCGCGTGCGGGTTGCCCATCGACACCGCACCAAAGCGCACGGTCTCGCCGTGCACCGGCAGCGCATATTCGTCGCGTGCATGCGCAAACCCGGCCAGCGGAATCTGGGTGGGCTCGAACTGCGGGACGCCCATCGCCACCGCGTAGCGGTCGCCGTCGAGGCGCTCGACCGCGTGCGCGGTCGCCGGACTGTCGATGATGAAGCGCTCCCCCTGGGCGGTGCCGTCGCGCACCAGCCACGCGGCGACACAACGTGCGCCATTGCCGCATTGGCGCGCGGCCGAGCCATCGGAATTCCAGATGCCGTAGGCTGCCGCGGCGCCTTCGCTGCGCGGCGCCTCGATGGTCAGGATCTGATCACAGCCAATTCCGAAGTGGCGGTCGGCCAACTGCGCTGCCAGTGCGGCATCCGGTGGTGGCGTACCGTCGCGCAGGTCCAGCACCACGAAATCGTTGCCGGCGCCATGCATTTTGGTGAAACGCAGACGCCCGCTGCGACCGTCAGCGCTCATTGCCGCTGCTAGCGGGCTGGTCGGTGGTGGATGCAGGCTTGGTGTCGCCATCCACCGGCGCAGGCGTGGACTCGTCCAGCGGTTGCGACGCATCCGCCGGCTGCGGCACCGGCTGGGCTTCCACCGGCACCGGCTTCTGCGGCATCACCAGCGGGCCCTTGTTGCCGCAGGCGGCAAGCAGGACAAAGGTCGCACCAACCAGTGCGAGACGAACAGACGGTCGGGACATAATGCTCATGGGCCGAAGTATAGCCAGAACACCGTTATGGCCGTGCGCTCAATGGCCCGCTGCGTTCAGTGCGCGCCGGGCAGAGGGCGCGGCGGCGGCTCGGGGCGCAACCACAGCCAGATCGCTACCACGGCCATGCTGCCGATCGACAGGCACTTGACCCAGAACACCGGCACGCACCACAGCATGATCGCGGCGCAGACCGTCATGGTCAGCGTCGCCATCCACTTGGCCTTGCGGCTGACCGCACGGTAGGTCTGCCATTCCACGATCGCCGGGCCGAAGCGCGGATGCGACAGCAGCCAGTTATGCAGGCGTTCGGAGCCGTGCGAAGCCGCCCAGGCAGAGATCAGGATGAAGACCGTCGTCGGCAGCCCCGGGACGAAGATCCCGACAATGCCGGTGGCCAGGCTGGCGTAGGCCAGCAACCACCAGGCCCAGCGGAATCGAGTCGGTCGCGTCATGCGCAAATGATACGGCCAGCGCTGCGGTTTGGTGAGTCGGCCCTGCAGCGGTGATTGTGTCGCCGCAGGAGGGCGCGCTGTCCGCAGCGGGCGGCGTGCAGCGCGCTGGTCGCCAGCGGTGACAAGGCGCCCAGCCTCGCTGCGGTCAGACACGCAGCCCAATATGCAGCGACGCCGGACTACGCTACCCGGCTCGCTTCAGGGCGAGGCGGCGAATGCGACGCGCCGATAAGGACAGGCGAAGGCGGGGAGCGGACGATGGAGGGAGGCTAGCCATCGCATCCCAACGAGCAGCCAGCTCCAGCCCAAGCCATCCGCTGCAACCAATCCCAGATCCCGACTCCCAAATCCCGACCCTCCAGCTACTTCACGCCCAGCTGATCCAGCACGAACGCATACGACTCGGCCAGCTCGCGGTAGCGGCGGAAGCGTCCGGATTTGCCGCCATGCCCGGCTTCCATATTGGTACGGAACACGATCGGCTGGGTGCCGGTGTTGTCGTCGCGCAGCTTGGCCACCCACTTGGCCGGCTCCCAGTACTGCACCTGCGAATCCCACAGGCCGGTGCCCACGAACAGCGCCGGGTACGCCTGCTTGCGCACGTTGTCGTACGGCGAGTACGACAGCATGTACGCGTAATAGTCCTGGGTTTCCGGGTTGCCCCACTCGTCGTATTCGTTGGTGGTGAGCGGAATGCTGGCGTCGAGCATGGTGGTGACCACATCGACGAACGGCACCTGCGCGACCATCACGCGATAGTCCTGCGGCGCCATGTTGGCCACCGCGCCCATCAGCAGGCCGCCGGCGCTACCACCGGATGCGGCAACGCGGTCCTTGGCGGCGTACCCCTGGGTGACCAGACCGCGGGTGACATCGATAAAGTCATTGAAGGTGTTTTTCTTGTGCAGCAGCTTGCCATCGTCGTACCACTGGCGCCCCATTTCCTGGCCGCCGCGGATGTGCGCGATGGCATACACCACACCGCGGTCCAGCAGGCTGATCGCCGGCAGATTGAATGCCGGGTCCATCGACATGCCGTAACTGCCGTACGCATATTGAAACAGCGCTGCGCTGCCGTCCTTCTTGAAGCCCTTTTTGTACACCAGCGACACCGGCACCTTGACCCCGTCGCGCGCGGTCACCCACACGCGTTCGGTCACGTATTTGCTGGCGTCGTAGCCGATCACCGGTTGTTGCTTGAGCAACCTGCGCTCGCCGGTCTGCGTATTGAGCTCGTAGGTGGTCCCCGGCGTGGTCAACGAGGTGTAGCTGTAGCGCAGCCAGGCGGTATCCGGCTCGGAGTTGACGGATAGACCCATCGAATACGCCGGTTCGTCGGCCTTGACGTACTCATGGCTGCCATCGCGCTTGAGCAAGCGCACACGCTCCAGTCCGCCGGAACGCTCTTCGATGGCGGTGAATCCATCGAACAATTCGAAGTCTTCGATGTAGACGTTGTCGTCGTGCGCTACCCAGTCGGTCCAATGCGTGCGTGTGGTCGCATCGGTGGGCGCAGTGACCAGCTTGAAGTTCCTGGCGTTGTCGGCATTGGTGCGAATCACCCAGCGGCCATCGAAATGCTCGGCGTGGTATTCCACATCGCGCTCGCGCCTGGCCAGCACCTTGAAGGCGTCCGGCTTGGCGGCCAGCGCATAGCGGGTTTCCGAAGAGACCGTGCTTTCCATCTCGATGGTGATGTACTTGTCGTCGCGCGTGCGGCCGATGCCCATGTAGAAGCTGTCGTCCTTCTCTTCGTACACCAGCGCATCGTCCCTGGACGGCGTGCCCAGCACGTGCTTTTTCACGCGCACGGTGAGCAGCGTTTCCGGATCGTTTTCGATATAGAACAGCGTCTTGTTGTCGTCGGCCCACACCACATTGGCCGAGACGCCCTCCACCGTGTCCGGATAGAGTTCGCCGGTCTCCAGGTTCTTGAAGCGGATGGTGTATTGACGGCGGCCAACGGCATCGTCGGCCCAGGCGAGGATGCGATTGTCCTGGCTCACCGCGGCATCGCCCACGCTGAAGTAGCCCTTGCCCTGCGCCATCTGGTTGACGTCGAGCAGGATCTCCTCCGGCGCCTCCATGCTGCCCTTGCGGCGCGCCTGGATCGGATAATCCTTGCCGGTTTCGAACCGCGTGTAATACCAATAGCCGCGCTCGCGATACGGCACGCTGGCATCGTCCTGCTTGATGCGCCCGACGATCTCGGTATACAGCGCTTCTTCCAGGGGTTTCAGCGGCGCCATCACCTTGTCGGTGTAGGCATTCTCGGCGTTGAGATACGCCAGCATCGCCTTGTCTTGGCGCTTGTCGTCGCGCAACCAGTAATAGTCGTCGTTACGGGTCGCGCCGAACGGCGCCTTGACCACATGCGGGTGCTTGGCAACGTCTGGCGGCGACGGAAGGGCGGCGAAGGCAGGGACAGTGGTCATCAGGCTGGCGATCAGAACAGTGAGAACGGGCTTCATCAGATTGGGGTCCATTGGATGAACGCAATGCCATCCCAGCACCCGAGTGTGGAAGAGCCTTCTGTCGGGCGCCATGTGTCCTAGGTCATGCTGGTCTATCATCGAACCAATGGATTCCTTACTTCAGTACGCAGGCGGCTATAGCCGCCGCAGCCAGGACATCGCCCCGTTTCATGTCATGTCGCTGCTGGCGCGCGCCAATGCGCTCGAGCAGGCCGGCCACGACGTGATCCACCTGGAAATCGGCGAGCCCGATTTCACCACTGCCGCGCCCATCGTCGCTGCCGGCCAGGCGGCATTGGCGGCCGGCCACACCCGCTACACCGCCGCACGCGGGCTGCCGGCGCTGCGCGAGGCGATTGCCGGCTTCTATGCGCAACGCTACGCCTGCAACCTCGATCCGGAGCGGATCCTGGTGACACCCGGGGGGTCTGGCGCATTGCTGCTGGCCAGCAGCCTGCTGGTGGATCCGGGCAGGCATTGGTTGCTCGCCGACCCGGGCTACCCCTGCAACCGCCACTTTCTGCGCCTGGTCGAGGGCGCCGCGCAATTGGTCCCGGTCGGCCCGGACAGCGATTATCAGTTGACCCCTGCGCTGGTGGAGAGCGCCTGGAACGCCGACAGCGTGGGCGCCCTGGTGGCCTCGCCGGCAAACCCCACCGGCAGCGTGCTGTCGCGCACGCAACTGGCTGCGCTTTCGCAGGCGCTGCATGCGCGCGGCGGCCACCTGGTGGTGGACGAGATCTACCACGGCCTGACCTACGGCCTGGATGCGCACAGCGTGCTGGAAGTGGACGATGGCGCGTTCGTGCTGAACAGTTTTTCCAAGTATTTCGGCATGACGGGGTGGCGGCTGGGCTGGCTGATCGCACCGCCCGACGCGGTGCCGGAATTGGAAAAGCTCGCGCAGAATCTGTACATCAGCGCCTCGACAATTGCCCAGCACGCCGCACTGGCCTGCTTCACGCCCGAGAGCATTGCCCTCTTCGAAGCGCGCCGCGCCGAGTTCCAGCAGCGTCGCGATTACCTGCTGCCGGCCTTGCGTGCGCTGGGATTCGAGATCGCGGTCGAACCGCAAGGCGCGTTTTACTTGTATGCCGACATCAGCGGATTTTCAGATGATGCGCAGGCGTTTTGCGCGCATTTTCTGGAGACCGAACATGTTGCGTTTACGCCCGGCATCGACTTCGGCCACTACCGCGCCAATCAGCATGTACGCATTGCCTACACGCAAAGCCTGCCGCGCCTGCAGCAGGCGGTAGAGCGAATTGCGCGTGGGTTGAAGCGGTTGTAGATCGACATTGCGTAGCCGCAAGTTAGCCCGCCAGCATCGCGCCCGGAACGCAGCATCGCTCGGCTGAAAGAGGGCGTACGACAATCATCTAGGTGCGCCAGTGGGGGCACTGCAACCGTTCGCTGCGATAGAACCTGTCGATTGCCGCGGTCGTGCGCAATGCAATCGTCGGCACGTCTACAGCCTTGATCGAACGCGACAGTTCCGCTCGTTTGCAAGGTTCAACGATTGCAATATGGCGGAGCATTGCCCAGGTGACCTGATTCTTGGCGCCTTCCAGCGCACCGTAACGGTAAGGCTCGCACCAGCTTCGCCTCAGATAGCGCAGCACGCTGACGATGGTTGGAACATCCAGCACGATCACGCCGGTGGCACGCGCCAGACGTGGCGCAAGACAGCCCAGATAATTGCCGTCAATCACCCAACGTTCCTGGGCGATTGCGACGCAGTGAAGCGCTACGAAGTCCTGTCTGGGCCGAGGTATCCAGGCGGTATTGGGCAGGTGATGCAACTGGTCCAGATGCACCGGCACGCAACCGCGCGCCTGCGCGATCGCCTGCGCCAGGGTCGACTTGCCGCTGTTGGAAGGTCCGAAAATGCAGATCAGTGGACCGAGATCATCCAGTTTCATCGCGCCGCTCCAGACACCGGCAATACCCACCGGTCGCAAACGATCCGGCCCGCTGTGCACTGCCAGCGGGCCGGTATCGATCAACGCAGCGCAACCGGCAATGATCGCTCAGTCGGCCAACCGCTCCCACAGGAAGCTATACGCCAGCGCGGCCATGTGCGCGGCCTGCGCGTTATTGGCCGCACCGCCATGGCCACCTTCGATGTTCTCGTAATAGGTCACGTCCTTGCCGGCCTCGATCATCTTTGCGGCCATCTTGCGCGCGTGGCCGGGATGCACGCGGTCGTCGCGCGTGGAGGTGAGGAAGATCACCGGTGGGTAGGTCTTCTTGGCATCGAACAGGTGGTACGGCGAGAAGGTCTGGATGAACGTCCAGTCGTCGGTGTCGGGGTTGCCGTATTCGGCCATCCACGAGGCGCCGGCCAGCAGGTGGCTGTAGCGCTTCATGTCCAGCAGCGGCACCTGCACCACCACCGCGCCGAACAGCTCCGGATACTGGGTGAGCATGTTGCCGGTCATCAGGCCGCCATTGCTGCCGCCTTGCACGCCCAGATGCTTGGTCGAGGTGATCTTGCGCGCCACCAGATCCTTGGCCACCGCGGCCATGTCCTCGTAGGCCTTGTGGCGATTCTGCTTGAGCGCGGCCTGGTGCCAGCGTGGGCCGTATTCGCCACCGCCGCGGATATTGGCCACCACGTAGACGCCGCCCTTCTCCAGCCAGGCGCGCCCCAGGCCGCCCGAGTAATTGGGCGTCATCGAAATTTCGAAACCGCCGTAGCCGTACAGCAAGGTCGGCGCGCTGCCGTCGAGCTTCAGGGCCTTCGGGCGTACCAGGAAATACGGCACGCGGGTGCCGTCCTTGCTGGTGGCGAAGTGCTGCTCGATGGTGTCCTTGCCGGCATCGAAGAACGCCGGCATGGTCTTGAGCGGCTGCGGCGCAGCGCCCACGTCCACCCACGACAAGGTGGTGGGGGTCAGATAATCGGTGACGGTGAGCCACAGCGCGTCGCTGTCGTCGCTATCCACCGCGCCGACATCCACCGTACCGAAGCTCGGCGCACCGACAAACGCGCTCTTTTTCCAACCATCGGGCGAGGGTGTGGTCACGCTCAGACGGTTCTTGACGTCTTCCAGCACGTTCAATACCAGATGCGACTTGGTCCACGCCATGCCGGCCAGCGAGGTGGTGTCGGTGGGCTCGAACAACACATCGAAGTTGCGTTTGCCTGCCATGAAATCGTCGAAACGCGTGGCCAGCAAGGTGCCGGGCTTGTAGGTCTTGCCGCCGACCGTCCACGGTTCGCGCAGCTCCAGCGTCAGCCACTGGCGCTTGACCGACTTGCTGGCCGAATTGGGCACGTCCACCTTGACCAGCGTGCCGTCGGCGCCCTTGAGATACAGCTCGTCGTTGTAGAAGGCGAGCGTGCGGCTGACGAAATCGCGCTCGAATCCGGGCGTGTCGTCATGCATGGCTGCGATGTACATATCGGTCGGCTTGCCTTCGTACACCACGGTCGCGGCAGTCAGTGGCGTGCCGCGCTTCCATTGCTTGGCGATGCGCGGGTAGCCGGAGCTGGTCATGCTGCCGGCGCCGAAGTCGGTGAACACGTAGACAGTGTCCCGGTCGATCCAGCCCAGCCCACCCTTGGACTCGGGGCGGAAGAAGCCGTCCTTGACCCATTGCTTGCTGCCCAGATCGAACTCGCGCGTGACATCGGCATCGGCACCGCCGCGCGACAACGCGATCAGGCAGCGCTGGTAGTCCGGGCGCAGGCAGTCGGCACCGTGCCACACCCAGTTTTCGCCTTCGGCCTTGTTGAGCACATCCAGGTCCAGCACCGTTTCCCACTTGGGCGTGGCCTTGCGGTACTCGTCCAGCGTGGTGCGCCGCCACAGGCCGCGCTCGTGCTGCTTGTCCTTCCAGAAGTTGTAGTAGAACGCGCCGATCTTCTGCACGCCCGGAATCTTGGCGTCCGAATCCAGCACTTCGCGGATGCTGGTTTCCATCTGCTTGAACGCCTGCGTGCTGGCCAGCCGCGCCTCGGTCTTGGCGTTCTGGGTCTTGACCCAATCCAGCGGCTTGGCGCCGGTGACATCTTCCAGCCAGGCGTAGGGATCGTTGGACACGGGGGGTTCCTCTGCAGAGACGGCGCCAGCGGTGATCAGGCCGGCAACCAGGCAGATCGAGGCGAACTTGGGCATGAATGTTTCCGGAAAAACGAATGCCCGGAACGTAGCACAGCGCCCCGTCGGCCAACCCTGCCGAAGGTCAGGCTGCGCGCGCCTGTGTCGCCGTACGCGAAGCGCTGCGCCGGCGCTGTGCCTGCGGGCCACGCCGCCGGGGCGCAACACGGCGCGCGCCACGCGGTGCCAACGAAGGCAGGGCAAACCGGTGCAGGCTCCACCACGCCAGCATCGGCATGCCGACCAGCCACAGCGGCAACCAGCCGATCCACTCGCTGCTGCCTCGCGCGGCCGGCCAGACCAACACCAGGGCCAGCCCGGCCAGGGCGATCTGCCGCACCGGGCGCAGCACGCGCGGGTCGGGACGTTCGGAACGGGAAGCAGGACGATGCGACATGGCGGCACTCCGTGGCAGGAAGGATCACAACAGGCGCGCAGGATTGCCGCAGCCCATCTCACAGGCTGCGACCTTGATGCGGGGCGCCGACCGGGGCGCCTGCTGGAGCGCGTCACAGGCTTGTACGAGTGCTGCCGACCTGCCACGTCGGCGCCTGGCAACCCGCACGCAGGCGGCACAGGACCGACGCCACGCGGCAGAGCGAGCCGGTCGCGCCGCCAGCGCCTGATCGGCGCCCGCCAGCCGGCCCCAGCCGCTCGGCGTCTGCCGCAGATTCCCCGGCTGCCGATGCCAGGCCCGACCGTTGACGCGAACTTGCCCCCTGCATGCGGTAGTGTGCTGCTCCGACTGCCTCCTTGTGATGTTGCGATGCGCCTGACCGTTACGATCGCCCTCGCCTTTCTGCTCGTCCTCGGCCTGCCTGCGGCACATGCCAAAGACACGCCCGCCACGGAGCCGGCAATCGATTTGTCCAAGATCATGGGCACCTGGTACGTCATTGCGCGCATGCCCAACGCGGTCGAGCGCGGCCACGTCACCAGCCGCGACGAATACACCCTGGTCGAAGACGGCAAGGTGGCGGTGCGCTATCTGTACCGCGACGGGTTCGGCGAACCGGAAAAGGAAGTCAATGCGCGCGCCTCGGTGGATGCCGACAGCGGCAACCGCGACTGGCGGGTGTGGTTCTACAAGGTCATCCCGGCCAAGCAGCGCATCCTGGAAATCGCTCCCGACGGCTCCTGGATGCTGATCTCCTACCCTGGCCGCGACCTGGCCTGGATCTTCTCGCGCAAGCCGGACATGAGCCGCGACCAGTACCGCATGCTGGTCAACAAGATGCGCGACGACTATTCCATCTATACCGACAAACTCAAGCGGGTGCCGCAGCTGCGCGAGCAGGTGGACCGCCTGGGTTTTGAAGTGCCGAACAAGCGCTGAGCGTTCTTGGTCGCACTGGCCATGCGCCGGGTCGGCAGCGCCTCGTCGACCGTCATGCAGATGCGCGCCGCAGCAGCCACGCGGCGCAGCCATTCACCGCCGGCCAGACTCAGTCGTAATTGCTCAATGCCAGCGACAACAATGCCTTGGCCTGCTCGCGCAGCGACATGGGCTCGACGATCTCTGCGTCCGAGCCGTAGTGCAGCACGTCCATCAGCAATTCGCGCGAGTTGCTGTACGGCAACTTGAGCTCGTAACGGCCATCGGGCAGAAAGCGGCCCTGCTGCTTGGAATGCCAATGTTCGTCGGCAACCCAACGCGCGGCCTTGGAGCTGAACACGATGGTCGCCCACCCCTTGGGCGCCCCGGAAAAAATGCCGTAGCTGGCGGCAAGCTGCTCGTCCAATTCGCTGTCGGGCACATCGCGCGGCGCCGCATCGAGCAGACGCGCGTGGTTGATGCGGTCCACCGCAAAGCTGCGCACGCCGTCGCGCCCGTGATCCCACGCGTCCAGATACCAGTTGTCGCGGTAATGGGTGATGCGCTGTGGCGACACCGTCCGCTTGGTCGATTCGTCGGTCGAACGCGCACGGTAATCGAAGCTCAGCTGCTTGCGCTCCAGCACGCCGGAGGCCACGGTGCGGAAGCTGGCTTCGTCCAGCTTGCGGCCACGGTGTGGAATGACCCGCACCCGATCCACCGGCCATTGCGAGACGCCGGCCTGGGCAGCCAGCAGTCCTTCGATGCGCTGCTGCAGCGGTGCCAGCATCGAGGACAACACCCCGCCGCCGGTGCGCGCGAGCAGCTGTTGCGAGGCCAGCAGCGCGTGCAGTTCTTCCGAACTCAGCCACAGGCCGGGCAATTCGAAGCGGTCGCTTTCGCCGGAGAGATAGCGAAAGCCCGATTCGCCATCTCCTTCCACCGGCGCCATCAGCGCATCGCGCAGAAACGCCAGATCGCGGTAGACAGTTGCACGGGAACAGCTCAGCTCATCCTGCAGCCGCGCCACCGTGACCGGGTAGCGTGCCGATTTGAGCAAGCGATGCAGGGAGTTGATGCGTTCGTAGCGGTCCATGCGTCGATTATGTCCGAGTCTTTGCGCGGCGGGGTGAGCATCGCGATGTGACGGCGGGCAGACGGCGGCAAGCGCCCAGGGGACGAGCGACGCAGCGGCTTGGTCTGTTGGGTCGGTGGCAGCATCCACCGCGTGCCGGCATCGCGTGAGCGTTCGCGCAGGCCCTTGGTTGGCAGGCATCGCCGGTAGCGCTGGCACGCGACGCAATCGGGCCGCTGAGCCTCCTGCCACGTAGCGGGCCAGAGGTCCTGGTGACATCCCCAGGCCGCCGCCATGCGCACGCGCGCCCGGGCAGGTTGCTGCGATTCACGCCAGGCACCTGTCCCGAGCCACTTTCATTGTCCTGACAACGACTGCGCAGGTCACACTGGCCATACGCCAGCCGCTCGCGGATCGCCCTTCGCCGTCGCGCCCATCTGGAGCTGATCGCCCCAGGCCGCTTGCGGCGTCCCAACCGGCAATGAAGCGGATATTCACTTGGCGATGACGTCACCGCACAGTCCGTTATCATGAAATCGCTTTCACCCCTCTTCCCGCCTTCCAAAGCGAGCCGCCCATGTCCCGCCGTGTCCCGTTGCCTGCCCTGTTGCCGCTGTTGTTGATCACGCCCTCCGTCTGGGCCCAGGCAGTCGCACCGGCGCCGGCAGACCCGGCCGCAGTGGTGCTGCCGTCACCGTGGAGCGGCAGCAGCGGCGAGCTCGGCTACGCAGCGGCGCATGGCAACAGCACCACCGACAGCCTCAACGGCCGCGTGCGCCTGCGCTACACCGACGGCGACTGGATCCATAGCCTGGACGCCACCGCGTTGCGCTCGAGTTCGGAATACACCAACACCAACGACGACGGCAGCACCACGCGCGAGCGCCAGACCACGGCCGAGCGCTACACCGGCAGCGTCGGCAGCGCACTGCAGCTGGGCGAGCACCGCCAGCTCACGGCCACCGGCCGCTACGAACACGACGACTTCGCCACCTACGATCGCCTGGCCACCTTCGGTATCGGCTATGGCACGCGCCTGATCGACGCCGACCGCTTCTACCTGGATGCGCAGGTGGGCCCGGGTGTGCGCCGCGCGCACAACAGCGACGAAGACCGTAACGAAACCGGCCTGATCGGCCGCGGTCTGTTCGACCTGAAGTACACCGTCACCGACAACACCGATCTGATCAACACCCTGCTGGTGGAATCGGGCGAGTACAACACCTATGCGCAAAACGATTTCGGCGTGCAGGTCAGCATGAACTCGCACTTTGCGCTGAAGGCGGCGTGGCAGATGCGTCACAACAGCGACGTCAGCGACGGCGACAAGAAGACCGACACGCTGACCACGGTCAATCTGGTCTACACGTTCAAGTAAGCCACCCGACTCGGTAGGAGCGACCCCGGCCGCGACAGGCGTTCCCGGGAACGCCTGTCGCGGCCGGGGCCGCTCCTACGACAGCCAGGGCGTGGGCCGGGCGGCCAAAGGCCCGGCGAAGACAGCGCGCTACAGCTCGGCCAGCAGCTGCGCGGCGCCCTTGTCGAACAGTCCTTGCGCAACGCGGCGGCCAAGCGCTTCGGTATCGTCGGCGCTGCCGTGCGCGTCGGCATGGATCAGGCGGCCGTCGCTGGCGCTGCCCACCATGCCCTGCAGGAACAGGTCCTGCCCTTCCCAGCGCGCGAAGGCGGCCACCGGCACATGGCAGCTGCCGTGCAGGGCGCGATTCATGGCCCGCTCGGCTTCCACGCAGACACGCGTGCGGCCGGCATCCAGCACCGCCAGCAGGCTGTGGATGCGTGCGTCGTCGCCACGGCATTCCACCGCCACCGCGCCTTGCGCAGGTGCGGGCAACCATTCCGGCGCGTCCAGCCGTGCGCTGATGCGTGCTTCCAGCCCGAGCCGCTGCAGGCCGGCGCAGGCCAGCACGATGGCGTCGTAACCGCCGTTGTCGAGCTTGGCCAGCCGCGTGTTGACGTTGCCGCGCAGGTCGATCAATTCCAGGTCCGGGCGCGCGGCACGCAACTGCGCCTGACGACGCAACGAGGAGGTGCCCACGCGCGCGCCCAGCGGCAGCGCCTGCAGGCTGGCGTAGAGATTGGACACCAGCGCATCGGCCGGGTCGCCGCGTTCCAGGATGGCCGGCAGCACGAATGGCTCGTCCAGTTCCATCGGCACGTCCTTGAGCGAATGCACCGCGCAATCGGCCTCGCCGCGCAACATCGCCAGCTCCAGCTCCTTCAGGAACAGACCCTTGCCGCCGATCGCGGCGAGCGAACGGTCCAGCACCTCGTCGCCGCGGGTGCTCATCGGCACCAGCACGACCTCCAGGCCGGGATGATGCTGACGCAGCGCGTCGGCGACGTGTTCGCTCTGCCAGAGGGCAAGCGGGCTTTTGCGAGTGGCGATTCGGAGCGTGGTCATGCCGGCATTATCGCGGAGCCGGCACCGAACTCACAGTTGCCGTAATTGATCGCGCAGGCTGGCCACGCAGCGACGACTCACTTCCAGGGTCTGCGGCACGTTGCGCAGCACCGCATGGACCTGGCCATCGCCGCTGCGGCGCAGTTCCACCAGCTCATCGCGGGCGACCAGGCAATTGCGATGGATGCGCACCAGGCGGTCGGCGAATTCGTCTTCCAGCGACTTCAGCGACTCTTCGATCAGGTCCTCGCCACGCGTGTGATGGACGATGACGTACTTCTCTTCGGCCTGCAGGTAGCGAATGTCGCCAATGGCGATCAGCCGCAGGCTGCCGCGCAGGCGTGCGCACAGATGGGTGCGCAGCGGCCTGGGCGCGGTGCCGGGCACGCGGCCGGCCAGGAAGGTGGCGACTTTCTCCAGTGCAGACGCCAGCCGTTCCGGGCGCACCGGTTTCATCAGGTAATCCAGCGCGGCCGCGTCGAACGCCGACAACGCATGCTGGTCGTAGGCGGTGCAGAACACCACCGCCGGCGGCGGCTGGCTTTGCCGCAGCAGGCGCGCAGTTTCCAGGCCGTCGACGCCGGGCATGGCGATGTCCAGCAGCACCAGGTCCGGATGCAGATGTTCGCACTGCTGCAGCACTTGCTGGCCGTTTTCGGCCTCGCCGATCACCTCGACCTGCGGATGCTCGCCCAGCAGCATGCGCAGGCGCTCACGCGCCAGTGGCTCGTCATCGGCGATCAGCACCCGCACTTGCGTGGCCGTCATGGACTCCCCCTCGCTGCAGTGACTTTCCCCTCACGGCAGCGGCAATGTGATCTCACAGGCATAGTAGCCTTCAGCCCAGCTGGCCGCCATCCGTGCCCCGGCGCCGAACTGGAACGCCAACCGGTGCGAGATGCTGGCCTGGGCATGCCCGGCGCCGGCCAGCAACGGCAACTGGGTGCCGGGCTGCGGCGCCGGGTTGACGATGCGGATCTGCAGCTGGTTGCCGCGCTGACGCAGCGACAGGTACAGCGTACCGCCTTCGGGCATGCGCGAAACGCCATGCAGTACCGCATTTTCGACCAGCGGCTGCAGCACCAGCCGCGGCATCGGCAAGTCCCACGGCAACGGTTCCTGGCGGTGCCAGCGCACTTGCAGGCGCTCGCCCAGGCGCAGCGATTCGATTGCCAGATAGCGTTCGGCCAGTTCGCATTCGGCACGCAAGGTGGAGACGCCCTCGCCGGCGCCGAGCGCCGCACGGAACAGATCCGACAGGTCCAGCACCGCCTGCTCGGCCACCACCGGGTCGCGCCGCAGCAGGCTGGCGATGAGGTTCATGCTGTTGAACAGGAAGTGCGGGCGGATGCGCGCCTGCAGGGCATCGGCCTCGGCGCGCGCGTTGGCCTGTACCTGCGCCTCCCAGCGATCGCTGACATAGAAGTAGCGCAGCGCCAGCGCAGTGATCAGCACCACCGTGGCCGCACTGCCAAGCGTGAACCGCCAGAAGCCGACCTGCGCGCCCAGCGGCACCTGCCCGAGCACCGCATACAGACCATGCACGATGCCGGCACCGAACATCGCCACCACGGCAGCGATCAGCAAGGCGCTCAGCCCGCCCAGCCGCGGCGGCAATCGCGACAAGGTGGGCCGCAACACGCACAGCAGCACGGTGACCGCCAACGCCAGCCAGAGCGCCAGGCCGCTGGCGGAGAGGAACCGCGACAACGTGATGCTGCGCGCGGCGCCGGCATCCGGTACCAAGGTCACCACCAGCACCACCAGCTCGGCCAGGCCCAGCATCGCGCCCAACCGCGGCAGCCGGCACAGGTCCGGCATCCAGGCGATCTGCGGTGCGCGCTGGGCCATGGGCTCAGGCAGCGGTAAAGCGCGCCTGCAACCAGTCGCGCAGGGCCTCGATTTCTTCCAGGCAGACCTGGTGGCCCATCGGGTAGGTATGCCAATCCAATGCGAAGCCCAGCGTGCGCAAGGTCTGCATGCTGGCCTGGCCGGCCGCCAACGGCACCACCGGGTCGGCCGTGCCATGCGCCATGAACAGCGGTTGGCGCAGGGCGGCCGGCTGCAACTGGCTGGCGGCCGCGGCCGGATCCGGAAGATAGGTGGACATGGCGATCAGCCCGGCCAGCGGCACGCTGCGCTGCAGGCCCACCGCCAGGGTCACGGCACCGCCTTGCGAGAAGCCGGCCAGCAGGATGCGCTCCGGCGCGATGCCGCGGCCCTGCTCACGGGCGATCAAGGCCTCGACCTGGGCCACCGACTCGGCAATGCCGGCCTTGTCGGCGCGCTGGGCGAAATCCATGCCGACGATGTCGTACCAGCCGCGCATGCGCACGCCGTTGTTGATGGTGATCGGGCGGATCGGCGCATGCGGGAACACGAAGCGCAGCGCGGGCCACTGCGGGCGCACCAGCTCCGGCACCATCGGGGCGAAGTCGCTGCCATCGGCGCCCAGGCCGTGCAGCCACAGCACGCTCCATTGCGGGTTCGGTCCGGTCTCGCGTTCGATCACTTCCAGCATCATCCAGCTCCGCTTGCGGGCTGGGCATTATGCCTTGTGCGAGGGGTGGGCCAGATCAGCTGGCGCCAGAGGCTTGAGGCCCGCGGATCGCCACGGGCCTCCTCCACGCGACAACGCAACAGCGCCGGCCAGCGAGACCAGCGCCGATGCGCACTCCTCAGATCAGCGACGGTTCCAGCGCGGCGGCGCGGCGCAGCTCGGACGCACGCACCAGCACCTTGGGCGGGTCGAGTTCTTCGGGGATGCAGAAAATACCGGCACGGCGCAGCGCCATGCCGGTGCGACGCAGCGAGGTCAGCGCCACCACCGGGATCGACAATGCCATGCCAACGATCACCGGCCCCATCCACGCGGCCAGCGCCGGCGAGACCGCATAGGCCACCGCACCCATGAACAGGCCGAACACGGTCAGACCGCCATAGCTGCGCAACAACGCCGGCCACGACAGCTTGCCGTCGTCGCGCACCTGCGCATCCCAGCCCGAATCCTTGCCCGCCAGCACCTCGAACACGCCGCGCGACTGCAGGTACATCACCACCGGCGCCATCAAGGCGGCCAGCACCGTTTCCAGCAGGATGCTCACCGCAGCGCGGAAGGCACCGCCGCAGGCGCGCAGTTCGCGCGGGTTGAGCAGCAACGCGATGTAACCGAGCAGCTTGGGCGCCAGCAACACGAACATGGTGCAGACGAAGATCCAGATCGCATTGCCCTGGCTGCTGCCATGCCAGTAACGGGCGGGCGAGAACGGCAGGTCGCCGGCCAGATCGATATCGCCGCCGGCCAGCGGAATGCCGATGCCGATCAGCATCAACAGACCCCACATCGGGGCGGTGAAGTAATGCCCGATGCCGATCAGCATGTGCATGCGGCTGATCCAGTGCAGGCCCTTGGCGCCGACCACCTTGGCGTGCTGCAGGTTGCCCTGGCACCAGCGGCGGTCGCGGATCAGCAGGTCGGTCAGCGTGGGCGGGCCTTCTTCGTAGCTGCCCTGCAGGTACGGCACCATGTGCATGGCCCAGCCGCCGCGGCGCATCAGCGCCGCTTCCACGAAGTCGTGGCTGAGCACATGCCCGCCGAACGGCTTGCGCCCGCGCAGCGACGGCAGGCCGGCGTGATCGGCGAAGGCCTGGGTGCGGATGATGGCGTTGTGGCCCCAGTAGTTGCTCTCGGCGCCGTGCCACCAGGCCACACCGAAGGCGATGATCGGCCCGTACACGCGGCCGCCGAACTGCTGCATGCGGGCGAACAGGGTCTGCCCGTTGACCACTGCCGGCAAGGTCTGGATCAAGCCCACGTCCGGGTTGTTTTCCATCCCTGCGACCAGCCGCACGATGGTGTCGCCGGTCATCACGCTGTCGGCGTCCAGGATCAGCATCTGCGGGTAGCTGCCGCCGAAGCGGCGCACCCAGTCGGCCACGTTGCCGGCCTTGCGCGCGGCGTTGTCGGCACGGCGTCGGTAGAAAATGCGGCCGTGCCCGCCGACGCGGTCGCACAACGCGTTGTAGACCAGCTCTTCGGCGCGGCCGATGTGCTCGCGGGTGGTGTCGCTGAGCACGAAGAAATCGAAATGCTCCAGCTGGCCGGTCTCGGCGACCGATTCGTAGATGGCCTGCAGGCCAGCCAGCAGCCGGCGCGGGTCTTCGTTGTAGGTGGGCATCAGCAACGCGGTGCGCGAGCGCAGCGTGGGCAGGGGTTGCTCCGGGTCGATGCCGAGCTTGCGGCCGGCGCGCGCCACCACGGTGACGAAGCCAGCCACGGCGCTGGCGAAGGACATGGCGATCCAGGCGAACAGCAGCACGAACAGGCCGAGCAGACAGCCTTCCAGCACGCTGATGCCGTCGGGCCACAGCACGCTGAGCATCACCCATACGGCGATGGCGGTGGTGGCGAAGGTGCCGCCGATCAAATAGAAGCGGCGCACGCCGATGCCGGGCGGCGAAGTGCGCTGGTGGCGCACCTGCAGGCTACCTTCGCGCAAGTTCTGTTCGGGCATCGCCAGCGGCGCTTCCGGCGGCAGCGTTGGCGTGCCGGCATCGAGGGCGGAAACGGGGGGCATTGCAGTCGTTATCGGGGAAGGAGTCACGGTGCCATCCATCAGGGCTGCCCGTCGCGCGAGGACGACAGTGCGGGCTGACACGGGAGGTCCATCCCCGCCATGCAGTGCGATGTTGCCTGGCACACGGCCGAGCGGGCGAGCCCGACGCTGTACGACCAAGACGCTCTGAAACCACTCCGATGCACAAGTTCTCCTGGCTGCAATCTCACCTCGCAGCTCATCCTAAAGAATCGACCGTTAAAGGAACGAACGCCGCGTACGGTCTTCGCCCTCCCCCACGAGGACCGCGCGGCAGACTACGCCGCACCGACCGAACGCAACCCCAACAGATTGCAGCCTAGCGCAGACGCTGTCACGGGCCGCTGGCCGGGCCATCCTGCTGGGGAGCTGCAATTGGTGTGCCATGACGTGCAATCGGTTGCAGCGACGGGGCTTTGGCGTTGCGTTGTGCCGATGCGGTCGAAGGCTTGGGGCAAGAGATCGGTTGGTCGCTCTAAATCGCTTGAGGCACTCTGGAGTTCCAGCCATTGCGGTGGTCGGACGTTCTCAAGGCCTGCGGCAACAGCGTGATTGGTCGAGTGTGCGGCGTCCTCACGCTCCAGGCAGTTGATCGATGGCCAGGAAGGCGGCTGGTCGCACATGGCCTTCGTTTGCTGATGCAACAGCTTGATCAAGGGATCGATGAACGCCGTTTCAGGACATTCGGTTGGAGCGAGCAGGCGGTACGTTTAAAACCCGACATGTACTGCTTGCCCATGCCGTACGCACCGACCACCACGACTGGCCCTTGCCCGCCCACCGTCGCGCGACCTGGGCGGCATGGATGCCGCCACGGAGCTGACAGGGACGTACTTGTAGCGTGTCCTGCGGTGGTGGGCGGGCAAGGGCCCTGCAGCAATGCGCAGGCCCGCCTGGTGACAACTTCACTCTTGGCGCCAAGCAGCCACCTCCAGATGCGGAGCGTTCGCGTGCGCGAGCGCTCGGCGATCTTCAAGCCTGGCGTGTCGCGTGCGCAGTGCCCTCGCCGCTTGCAGGACACGCCGCGACTCCATCCCTGGGGCTCGAGGGCGGCATCCGTGCCGCAGGCAGCGAGGAGATTGCAGGACGTTCGCCGATTGCTGTGACCGACAACAAGAAGCACTCGCCGCGTGGCAGGCGAGGCTGATTCAAAAGCGGCATGTCGATATGGCACATGCCGCATCGCGCAAGAGCAGCCGCCCCGGTTTCGCGCAACGGCGTTGTGCGCCGGTCTTACTTGCGTGCCGCCGCGCTGGCGTCGCGGGTGGCGCGGAACTGGGAATCTTGGCTCCAGTTCGGCCACTGGCGCGAGTCGGCCAGCTGCTGGCCCAGTGCATACAGCACGCCCAAGTCGCGGGCGGCGCCGGCGAAGGTCCAATCCGGCTTCCATTCGTCGCCTTGCTGGTGATAGCGCTTGGCGGTGTAGTCGTCGGCGGCCGCCTTTCCTGCCGCCACGCCGCCCACTTCCCAATCCTGGCCGGCTGCATACGACAGCGCCGGCACGCCGCGCTTGGCGAACGAGAAGTGATCGGAACGGAAGAAATACCCGGCCTGCGGCTTGGGATCGGGCGTATAACGCAGCTTGGATTGCGCGGCCACGCTCTTCAGTTGATCGAGCAGTTCGAGCTTTGCCGTGCCGTAGATGCCGAAATCGCGCGAGGGCACGAACGGATTCATGCCGTCCATGTTGATCACCGCCACCGTGGTATCGAGCGGGTACAGCGGCTTGGAGGCGTAGAACTCCGAGCCCAGCAGACCCTTTTCTTCGGCGGTGACCGCCAGGAAGACCACCGAGCGCTCAGGCGTTGGCCCCTTGGCGAAACCACGCGCCAGCTCCAGCAGCGCGGCGGTGCCGCTGGCATTGTCCAATGCACCATTGAAGATGGTGTCGCCGCGTGCATCCGGCTTGCCCACGCCGATATGATCCCAGTGCGCGCTGTAGATCACCGTCTCGTCCGGGTGTTTGCTGCCTTCCAGCCGCGCCACCACGTTGTGCGAGGTGATCACATCGGATTTGACCTGGTAGCTGGCGCTCAAACGCTGGCCCTTCAGCTCGACCGGCTTGAACCCGCGCGTCTGCGCCTGCTTCTTCAAGGTCTCGAAATCCAGCCCGGCGTGCTTGAACAGTTCGGTGGCCAGATCGCGCTGGATCCAGCCTTCCAGCGTGGGATGCGCACTGCGCGGGTTGTCGCGCACCACGTCGAACATGGTGTTGGTGTTGGAGCTGGCCACCGTGTCCCAGCCGTACGAGGCCGGCGCGGTTTCATGCACCACCAGCACGCCCAGGGCGCCCTGGCGCGCGCCTTCTTCGTACTTGTACGTCCAGCGGCCGTAGTAGGTCATGCCGGCACCGTCGAAGTCGCCCTTGCCGGTTTCAAAGTCCGGGTCGTTGATCAGCACCACCGCGATCTTGCCCTTCAGGTCCACACCCTTGAAGTCGTCCCAGTTGCGCTCGGGCGCCTTGACGCCGTAGCCGACGAACACCAGCGGCGCGTTGGCGATCTCCACTGTGGATGAGCCATCCAGCGCAGCACGAATGGCGATTTGCTTGCCCTGGGTCAGCGTTTGCGGCTGGCCGGCGCTCTGCACGGCAATGGTCGGCGTGCCGACGATATCGGCGCGCCGCAACGGCACCGCCTGGGTCCAGGCGCGCTTGCCGTTGGCCAGATCGCCGCCCGGCTGCAGACCGGCTTCGGCGAACTGTTTGCTCAAGTAGGCAATGGTCTTTTCCTCGCCAGCGGTGGCCGGGCCGCGGCCTTCATAGGCGTCGGAGGCCAGTTCCTTGACGTCACGCGAGATGCGCGCGCCATCGAAACTCGGCGTGGCCGCCATCAGTGCGGTCGAGACCGCCATCGCCAGAAGTCCTACGGCAACTCGCTTCATTGCACACCCCGCATCATGGATAGCCCTGGAGTGTAGCCAGCATCGCGTGCAGGCCGATACCTGCAGCTGCGCCGATGCGTGCGATGCGTGCGATGCGGGTGCGATGAAGACTGCGCAACGTTCGTGCCTGCATCCACGGCAAATAGCTCTGGATTGTTCCAGCGCCTTGCTGCCGCCTAGAGCGTGTTATGCACGTTGAGATGAGATGCGTTGGCCGTCAGCGGTGCGGAGCGGATGCTGCGTGGCGCCGGCTTGGCTGGCGCCAAGGCAAGCCGCGCGGCGCCCGCTCCGTGCCGCTGACGGCCAACTCTCCGGGAAGCGCCCTGTGGCGCGTCGCACTCAACTCAACGTGCATAACACGCTCTAGAACAGGTCGACGCTGCCCACCGGTTGCGCAACCTGCTGCAATTGCCCGCCAGCAATCAGCTCGGCATAGACCGCCGCGCGATTGCGGCCGTTCTGCTTGGCCCAGTACAGCGCCTTGTCGGCTTCGTCCAGCATTTCGCTGATCAGCCGCCCATGGGTCAGTTCGACGATGCCGGTGCTGAGCGTCACCTGCCCCACCTGCGGGAACAAGTGCTCGGCCACGGCCAAACGGAACCGCTCGAACAGACTCACGGCCGTGTCGCGGTCAACGCCGCGCAACACGATCACGAACTCTTCGCCGCCGAAGCGGAACAGCAGGTCGTCCTGTCGAAACGCACGCTGCATCAGCTGTGCGACCAGCAGCAGCACCTCGTCGCCATACAGATGCCCGAAGGTGTCGTTGACGCGCTTGAAGTGATCGATGTCCACGATGCCCAGCCACACGCCCTGCTCTGCGGCGGAGTCGGCACCACCGGCAAACAGTCGCAGGATCACATCGTCGAACGTCTTGCGGTTGCGCAGGCCGGTCAGCGCATTGCGCTGGGCGTCGTCGAGCAGGCTGCGGTAATTCTGGAAGAAGCGCGCAAAGCCCTGCAGCATCGCTTGCTCGGCAAGGCCGGGAATACGCGTCCCGCCCACCCGCAGGCAGGTCCGGATGCCGCGCGCCTCCATCATCGGGTAGACCAGCAAGGCGCGACCGTCTTCCTGCAGCTGCACCACATCGCCCGGCCCATGGACCTCGGCCAGCTGGGTGCGCGTGCGCGCATCGTGGATCTCGGCCACCGTCAGCGCCAGCCGACCGTCGTCGCGCAGCCGCGTTTCGGCGATGCTGTTGCTGTCCGGGGCGATGCGCAGCAGCGAGAGTTCTTCGGCCGCGCAGACTTCGCGCACAGTGCGCAACAGGCTCAGATCGAGCAGGTCCGCATCGCGGATGGCGGTCAGGTCCACCATCCGTTCCAGCAACGGTGCGTTGGTCACGGCTGCGCCCTCCGGCGGGCGGACACGAACCCGTCATGCCGGGCTTGGCACGCAGGCACATATCTCGGGCTGAAACCCACTGGCATCACGGCGACGACCGGCAACGAGGATGCCGAAACATCGGCGTCGCCCGCCGGAACTTGAATGCGCTGGCAGCCGCACTCAGCGCGCGGACAGCCCGGCATGACGCGCCGCAGGCGTGCCAGACGCATTCCTGGCGCAGGCTCGCAGCCTAGAGTCTGTCATGTACGTTGAGGTGAGTGCGGAGCGTCCGGTGGCGCATCGAGACAAGGCGTGCGCCTTGTCCGGGCTGGTCGCCTGGGCAAGGCGCGCAACGCGTCATCGGCGCGCCACAGGGCGCTTCCCGGAGGGTTGGCCGTCAACGGCACCGCGCGCCGCGCGGCTTGCCTTGGCGCCAGCCAAGCCGGCGCCACGCAGCGCCCGCTCCGCACCGCTGGCGGCCAACGCATCTCGTCTCAACGTGCATAACACGCTCTAAGGCAGTGCCGATTCCAGCGCGTCTTCGCCCAAGGCATGCCGCTGCATCAGGCGTCGGCTGCCGGCATTCAAGCCTTTCACCTGCACATCCAGACCGTGATGGCGCAAACGCTGCACCACCTTGTCCAGTGCCGCCACCGCGGTGATGTCCCAGAAATGCGCGCGGCCGACATCGATCACCACTGCGCGGCCGGGCACCTCGCGTGCGTCGAAGGCGTCGATGAACACATCGGCCGAGGCGAAGAACACCTGCCCGCGCACGCTGTAGGTGCGCACGCCATCCGCGCCATCGTGATGCGCGATCTGCAGCAGCCCGGCCACCTTGAAGGTGAAGAACACCCCGCTCAGGAGCACGCCGACCGCCACACCCGCTGCCAGATTGTGGGTGAACAACGTGACCGCCACGGTGGCCAGCATCACCACGCTGGAGGTGCGTGGGTGGGTCACCACGGTGCGCAGCGAGCGCCAGTCGAAGGTCTCCGCCGACACCATCACCATGATCGCCACCAGCGCCACCACCGGCACCTGCGACACCCACGGCTTGAGCAGCACCATCAGGATCAGCAGGAACACGCCGGCAAACAACGTGGACAGCCGGCCACGGCCGCCGTATTTCACGTTGCCCACGGTCTGCCCGATCATGCCGCAGCCGGCAATGCCGCCGAACAGGCTGGCGGCTGCGTTGGCGATGCCCAGCCCGGTGCATTCGCGGTTCTTGTTGCTGGGCGTGTCGGTGAGTTCATCGACCACGCGCGCGGTCATCATCGACTCGAGCAGGCCCACCATGGCAATGGCCAGCGCTGGCAGGGCGATGATGCGCAGCGTCTCCAGCGTCAACGGCACCGCCGGCCATTGCAGGAACGGTAGCGCATTGGGCAGCTTGCCCAGATCGGCCACCGTCTTGAGCGGCAGATGCAGCGCAGTGCCGGCGACGCTGAGCAGCAGGATGCACAGCAGGGGCGAGGGAATCGCCGACAGCCCCGGCAGGCGCAGACGCGGCAGGCCGTAGATGATGGCAAGGCCTGCGCCCAGCATGACCCAGGTGGTCGGGTTGGCGCCGAGCAGATGCGGCAATTGCGCTGCGAAGATGAGCACGGCCAGCGCGTTGACGAAACCGGTGCGTACCGAACTGCTGACAAAGCGCATCAGCACGCCCAGCCGCAACACCCCGAACAGGATCTGGACCACGCCAGCCAGCCAGCCGGCGGCCAGCAGATATGGCAACCCGTGCGCGGCAACCAGCGGTGCAGCCACCAGCGCCACCGAGCCGGCAGCAGCCGAAATCATTGCCGGCCGCCCCCCGCAAAACGCAATCACGATGCCGATCACGAAGGATGCGAACAGGCCTACCTGCGGATCCACCCCGGCGACGAATGCAAACGCGATCACTTCGGGAATCAGCGCAAATGTGGCGACCGCACCGGCCATGAGTTCGCGCGCGGGGGAAGCGCGCCATTGCGCCAGTTCGGCACGCAACAAGGACATTGAGAGACACTCCGGGGGACAGAAAGGACAGCCTGCGGACAACACGCCGCATCGATAGTGTGCGGGAAAGCGACCTCGCCCGCAGCTTGCATGTGACCGGTGCGCCACTGCGCTCTTCTGCGGCAGCGGTCACGCCACACGGCGCAGCCGAAGACCAAGATGCCCCCCTCACCGCGCTCGGGCGTCGAGTTCGGTCATCCAGGGAGACCACCATGTCTATTTTCAGGGCTGCAAGTACGCTCGCATTGGCAACGATGTTAGCGCTCACCTCCGCACCGGCTTTCAGCTATTCGGTCAGCAATAACAAGATCGTCGACGACAACGGCAATGTGGTTCAGCTCAAGGGCGTCAACGTGTTCGGCTTCGAGACCGGCAACCATGTCATGCATGGTCTGTGGGCACGCAACTGGAAAGAGATGATCAACCAGATGCAGGGCCTGGGCTTCAACGCGGTGCGCCTGCCATTCTGCCCGGCCACGCTGCGTAGCGGCCAGATGCCCAGCAGCATCGACTACAGCCGTAACGCCGATCTGCAGGGCCTGACCTCGCTGCAGATCCTCGACAAGGTGATCAACGAATTCAACGCACGCGGCATGTATGTGCTGCTGGATCACCACACGCCCGATTGCGGCGCGATTTCCGAGCTGTGGTACACCAGTTCGTATTCCGAAGCGCAATGGCTGGATGATCTGCGCTTTGTCGCCAATCGTTACAAGAACGTGCCGAGCGTGATCGGCGTGGATCTGAAGAACGAGCCGCACGGCGCCGCGACCTGGGGCACGGGTAACGCCGCCACCGACTGGAACACGGCCGCCGAGCGCGGTTCTGCCGCTGTGCTTGCGGTGGCGCCGAAATGGATCATCGCGGTGGAAGGCATCACCGACAACCCGGTATGTTCGACCAACGGCGGCATCTTCTGGGGTGGCAACCTGCAGCCGCTGGCCTGCACCCCATTGAACATTCCGGCCAACCGCCTGTTGCTGGCACCGCATGTGTACGGCCCGGACGTGTTCGTGCAGTCGTACTTCAACGACAGCAACTTCCCCAACAACATGCCCGCGATCTGGGACCGCCATTTCGGCCAGTTCGCCGGCAGTCACGCGCTGCTGCTGGGCGAATT
Source organism: Xanthomonas citri pv. citri (assembly GCF_000961215.1). Taxonomy (NCBI): domain Bacteria; kingdom Pseudomonadati; phylum Pseudomonadota; class Gammaproteobacteria; order Lysobacterales; family Lysobacteraceae; genus Xanthomonas; species Xanthomonas citri. The sequence goes on along the minus strand of NZ_CP008998.1, from coordinate 725,022 downwards.
CGGCGGCAAATACGGCGAAGGCGATGCGCGCGACAAGGTGTGGCAGGACGCGCTGGTGAAGTACCTGCGCAGCAAGGGCATCAACGAAGGATTCTATTGGTCGTGGAACCCCAATAGCGGCGATACCGGCGGCATCCTGCGCGACGACTGGACCAGCGTACGCGAGGACAAGATGACCTTGTTGCGGACGCTGTGGGGAACGGTGAGCAACAGCACACCGACGCCAACGCCGACCCCCACGCCGACGCCAACCCCAACACCAAGCGCGGGCTTCGGTACCAAGGTCATCCCGGACAGCACCTGGAACGGTGGCTACTGCAACCGCGTGCAGGTCACCAACACCGGCACCGCCAGCGGCAATTGGTCGATCTCGCTGACAGTCACCGGCACCGTCAACAACGCCTGGAACGTCACCTGGTCACAGAGCGGCACCACGCTCCAGGCCAGCGGCGTGGACTACAACCGCACGCTGGCGCCCGGTGCAACTGCCGAGTTCGGCTTCTGCGCAGCAGGTTGATGCAATGCGGCGGGCACCCAGTGCGTGTCCGCCGTCGCATCGATGGACCGATGCGAATGCCTGCTTAGGAGCGCACCCGTGCGCGACGAAGCGTTATCGGTAACGTCTTGTCGCGCCCGGGTGCGCTCTTGCATGGCATTGGCGTGTTGCCGCGTCGCCCGAGCGGACGCTGCCGCAATTAGCATTCAACCTGCATGTGAATCAGCCGCTATCCATGATGTAGCGCCGTGCGCGCGTTCTGGATACCGTGGTCATGCCTGTTGTTTCCCTCTTGCGTCGTTACGTTGCCAATCTCCCGCTCACCCGCAAGTTCGTCCTGTTGTGCACGATATTGACGGTGGGCGTGATCCTGCTGGCGATGGCCGCCGCGCGTCTGCAATATCTGGATCTGGTGGAAGCGCGCAAGCTCAGCGTCAAGACCGAGGTGGAGATGGGCCTGACGGTAATGCAGCACTATGCCGATAAGGTCAAAGCAGGCGAGCTGAGCCTGGAGCAAGCCAAGGAAGCCGCACGCACCACGCTGGCCGACATGCGTACCAACGACGGCGTGGATTACTTCTTCATCGTCGACCCGCAGATGCGCATCCTGATGCATCCCAAGCGCCCGGTCGGCACCGACATGACCGACTACAAGAGCGATGCCGGGCAATACGTGTACCGCGATATCAAGACCGCCATCGATAGCGGCGACGGCTTCAGCTATTACGACGCGCCCAAGCCGGGCAAGAAGGAACAGCTGCCCAAGATCAGCTACGCCAAGACCTTTCCGGCCTGGAACTGGGTGCTGGTGATGGGCGTCTATGCCGAGGACATTCAAGTACAGGCGTGGGGCTTCACGCGCACCTTGACGCTGATCGGCGGCGCGCTGGTGGCGCTGGTGATCGGGCTGTGCTGGTTGATCGCATCGGCCATGGCCGCGCCGCTGCGCGCTGCCTCGCGCACTGCCGAAGCCATCGCCTCGGGCCGCTTCGACAACGACATCCGCGTGGAATCGCGCGATGAAACCGGCCAGCTGATGCACAGCATGCAGCAAATGCAGAACCAGCTGCAGCGCTTCAACGGCGAGATGCAGACCATGATCCGTCTGCAACAGGGCGAGAACATCGCGCACCGCATTCCGGAAGATTTCCCAGGCGATTACGGCACGCTGGCGCACGGCGTCAACACGGTGGTGTTCGAGCACCTGGACGCCATCAACGAAGCGATGGACGTGATGAGCGACTACGGCCGTGGCGATCTGCGCCGCGACATGCGTCGCCTGCCCGGCCAGCGCGCTGCCCTGCACCAGGCGCTGGACACGGTGAAAGAGAATCTGTCTGCGATCAACAGCGACATCGCGCGCCTGGCCGATGCAGCGGCGCGCGGCGATTTCTCCGCACGTGGCGATCAATCGCATTATCAATTCGCGTTTGCGGAAATGGTGCAGGCGTTGAACCGGCTGATGCAGCAGGCCGACGCTGGGTTGGACGATGTGGGCCGCATCATGGCCGCGATCGCCGACGGCGATCTGTCGCAGCGCGTGGAGTCGCATTACGAAGGCGCGTTCGGCCGCCTTGCCGATGCAGCCAACCGCACTGCCATCCAATTGACCGGCATCGTGCAGGGCATCCAGCACTCGGCCGAGATGATCAACACCGCGGCAGGCGAGATCGCCAGCGGTAATGCCGACTTGTCCACGCGCACCGAACACCAGGCAGCGAACCTGGAAGAAACCGCCGCGTCGATGGAAGAACTCACCTCCACCGTGCGCCAGAACGCCGACAACGCGCGCCAGGCCAACCAATTGGTCAAGGGCACCGGCGATGTGGCCGAGAGCGGCGGCCGCGTGGTGCAGGAAGTGGTGAGCACCATGCAGGCGATCACGCAGTCGTCGGCGCGTATTTCCGACATCATCGGAGTGATCGATGGCATCGCCTTCCAGACCAATATCCTTGCGTTGAATGCGGCCGTGGAAGCAGCGCGCGCAGGCGAGCAAGGCCGTGGTTTTGCCGTGGTCGCCACCGAAGTGCGCGCCCTGGCGCAGCGCTCGGCCGGTGCCGCCAAGGAAATCAAACAGCTGATTTCCGATTCGGTAGAAAAAGTGGCGCAAGGCTCGGAGCTGGTGCAACAGGCCGGCAGCACCATGACCGAGGTGGTCAGCTCGGTGAAGCGCGTGACCGACATCATGGCCGAGATCACGGCGGCCAGCACCGAACAAAGCGCCGGCATCGAACAGGTCAGCACCACGGTGATGCAGCTGGACGAAATGACGCAGCAAAACGCCGCATTGGTGGAAGAAGCCACCGCGGCGGCGCGCAGCATGGAAGACCAGGCGGCAGACCTGACCCGCGCCGTGGCGGTGTTCCGGTTGACATCGGATGCCGGCCAGCAGCAGGCACGTAGCGCAGCCAACGCGCCTGCCACTACGAAGCCGGCGGCCGCCAGGCAAGCTGCACACGACCACAGGCTGCGTGCATAAGCAATGTCGCCTCCCGCACACGAGCGCTCGCTCCTGTGCGGGAGGCGATATCGGTCACATGTGCAGCGATGACGGCGACTGATGGTTTGGAATCGTGACAAGGACAGCGCCATCTGCCATGCGTCCGCGTCAGGGTCCGGCGCAATCGCGGGCCGAACCCGCCATCGCCAGCTTGCGCGAAGCGATGGCGCGTTGCTGGAAAGCGATTGAACCGAGCGCCTGAGCGCCAACCGCAGCGCGCTCTATCGAGCATTACCCCAGGCAAGGACGCGCATCGTTGCCTTTGCAATGCGAGCGCGGCGCCTTCCTGGCGAGGCTTTGCCACGCGATAGCCGGACCACATTTGCAATCTGTGTGCGCTGCGTCGTCCAAACTTGCTTGACGACTGCCCGCAACTTCTTAGCTGCCACGCTGCCGCTACGGCCACTGTCACGCCGTCAAGCACTGGCTGTTTGCGGTTTGCACCCAGCAGCAGACATCCGCAGCTTCCGGCAGTGCGCATGCGCTGCCCTGCACCCCCGACACACCACGCCTACGATCGAGGCGCGTGCCCATCTGGCTGCCGCGCGCGCTTGGCTGCATACATCGCCTCGTCAGCGGCATGCATCAAACTGGACGCCTCGGCCTGTGCGCCGTATTGCCAGGCCATACCGATGCTGGGCTGGATCGGTAGATGCTGGTCGCCAAACGTGGCGCCTTCTGCGGCAAGCGTACGGATACGCTCTGCCACCGCGGCGCATTCGGCCTGCGCATCCTGCAACCCGTCCAGCAACACGACGAATTCGTCGCCGGCCAGGCGCGCCACCAGATAACGCTCGCCCGCCGCGCGTTGCAGGCAGCTGCCGAACGCCACCAGCACCGCATCGCCGGCACGGTGACCGTAGACATCATTGATGCGCTTGAAGCCGTCCAGATCCAGGAACATCACCGCAACCGAGCGTTGCTGCTGTTGCGCCTGGGCAACCGCCACCTGCAACGCTTCGGACCATGCGTGCCGGTTCGGCAGGCCGGTCAAGGCATCGCGGGTGGCGCGCTCGTGCATCAGGCGGTGCAGGGTCTTGTGCGCAGTGACATCGTGCGCCATCAGGAAAAAGCCCTGCGTGGGCGTGGCAGTCTGCGTTTCAGGCACCAGAGTGACTTCCACATCGCGCGGCGCGCTGCCGCCCAGGACATGTTCGAAACTGGCGCGCTGCCCGGCCACCACCTGTGCCAGCGCAGCGCGCGCGGCGGTGCTGAGGTCTTCGCCCAGTACTTCGGTAATGTGGCGACCGACCAGGCCGGCAGGCTCCACGCCGAGCCAGTGGCGGTGCGCTTCATTGGCGAACAGGTAGCGCTGCACGGCATCGAACTGGGCGACCAGGGTGGGCGTGGCGTCGCTGATCGCGCGCAGGCGCGCTTCGCTTTCGGCCAGCCGTTCGGCTGCTACATGACGCTCGGTAACGTCCTGGATCTGCGAGACGAAATGCACCGGCGCGCCGCTGCTATCGCGCACCAGCGACACCGATAGCTGCGCCCAGATCACCGCACCGTGCTGGCTGATGTAGCGCTTGGCCAGGCTGTAACTGTCGCGCTTGCCGTCGATCAGGTCATGCACCAGTTGCAGGTCCATCTCCAGATCGTCGGGATGGGTGATCTGCTGGAAGGTGGTGCGCAGCAACTGCTCGCGCGGATAGCCCAGGATGCCGCACAACGCCGGATTGACGTCGCGCCAGTCGCCTTCCAGCGACACGATCGCCATGCCTTGCGGCGCGGTTTCGAATGCACCGGCAAAGCGCTCGGCGGCAAGTTGCGCAGCGGCCTGCGCCTGCAATTCGGCGGTGACGTCGATCGCCATCGCCAGGTACCCGGCCAGGCCTTGCTGCGCATCGTGGATGATGTTGAAACACAGGCGCACGCGGCGCAGGTCGCCGTCCTTGCGCACCAGTGTCCAGAGTTCTTCGGCCAGCACATCGCCGGCGGCGGCCGCAGCCAGCTTCACGTACGAGGGTGGCGACAAGGCCAGCGTCGCCATGTGCCGTTCGAGTTCGGCCGGCAGATGGAACCGCACCGGGCATGTCCCCAGCACCTCGTCGGCGCGGTAACCGAGCAGGCGCTCGGCGCCGGGATTGAACAGCTCGAGCCGCCCATGCGGGTCGAACGCCATGATGGCCACGTCCTGCGAGGCATCCACCAGTGCCTGCAGCCGCGCGCGTTCGCCGGCCAGTGCTGCGGAGGCATCCTTGAGCTGGGTGATGTCGTGCATGACGCATACCGCGCCCAATGCCGTGCCCTGCTCGCCGACCACCGGATCCGCATTGCAGAGCACGCTGCGCGGCGGCTGGTTGGTGGCACGAATGACCAGTTCGGCATTGCGTACGTGTTCGCCACGCCAGGCACGCAGCAGCGGGATTTCCTCGGTGGGCAGCAGGCTGTTGCCATCGGCGGTGTACAGATCGAAATGCAGCGCCCATTGTTCCGGTGGCAGCAGGCGCGGATCGGTGCCATGCCATTGCCGGGCGGCGTGATTGAACTCGCGCAACAAGCCGTCGGTGCCGCAGGCCACCACCCCATCCGGCATGGCTTCCAGCAGCATGCTCAAGGTCTGACGTTGCGCCTGCGCGTCCAGGCGATCGCGGCGCGCTTCCAACTTGTTGACGGCCTGGCGTGCGAGGCGGATCAGGGCCTGCTTGCGGTTCTCGTCGAGCACGCGCGGCGTGGTGCTGAGCGTGCACAAGGTGCCGTAGGCGTAGCCTTCGCGCCCGATCAACGGCACCCCCACGTACGAGCGCACACCCGGCGCGGCGACCACCAACGGGTTGTTGACGAAGCGTGGGTCGGCTTCGGCATCGGGGACTTCCATCAGCTCGGTGCCCATCACCGCATGGGAGCAGAACGAAACGCTGCGCGGGGTGCCTTCCAGATCGGTGCCGCAGCGCGCCTTGAACCACTGGCGGTCGGCATCCAGCAGCGACACCATCGCCATCGGCGCGCCGCTGACGTGTGCGGCCAACCACGCGATGTCGTCGAATTCGACTTCGGCCTCGGTGTCCAGCACCCCCAGCCGGCGCACCGCGTCCACGCGCAAGGCGTCGTCGACGGGGATCGGCACGGGCGGCAACAGGACGGTCATGACGTGATCGACAGGCGGCGTCTGGTCAGAATAGGTTGCCCCAGGTAACGGCGAGGCGACGAGCAACTTGAGCAGCGTGCGGTCGGGCCCGGTTGCACCATTGGCTTTGACGCGCCGCCCGGCACGCAGCTGCGCCGGCACACCGGCGTTGCGCCGTTTCGCCACTCCAGCTCGCTCGAACTCCCGCCCGGCTCCCCTGCCCATCCGCATTTGCGGCGCCGGCAAGCAGCCACTACCCTCGGCCGATTACCCTGTTCTGGAGTGTCACATGCTGCGTCCGCTGCCCCTTCTGATCGCCGGTGTGCTTGGCGTCGCTGCCGGTTCCGTTGCCCCCGCCGTCGCTGCCGCCCCGGCCAGCCTGTCCAAGAGCGCGGCCAGCAGCGCCATTCCCGATATCGCCTATACCCGCCTCACCCTGCCCAACGGCCTGACCGTGGTGGTGCACGAAGACCACAAGGCGCCGGTGGTGGCGGTGAGCATCTGGTACCACATCGGCTCGGGCGACGAGCCGGCCGGCAAGACCGGCTTTGCGCACCTGTTCGAGCACCTGATGTTCTCCGGCTCGGAGAACAACAAGGGGAGCTTCTTCGCGCCGCTGGAAAAGGTCGGCACCACCGACATGAACGGCACCACCTGGTTCGACCGCACCAATTATTTCGAGACCGTGCCCACTACTGCGCTGGATACCGCGCTGTGGCTGGAATCGGACCGCATGGGCCACCTGCTCGGCGCCATCGGCCAGCAAGAGCTCGACACCCAGCGCGGCGTGGTGCAGAACGAAAAGCGCCAGGGCGAGAACCGCCCGTATGGCCGCGTGGACCAGAACATCCTGTCCAACCTGTTCCCGGCCAACCACCCCTACCAGCACGACACCATCGGCTCGATGGAGGACCTGGACGCGGCCTCGCTGGCCGACGTCAAACAGTGGTTCAACGACAATTACGGCGCCGCCAACACCACCCTGGTGCTGGCCGGCGACATCACCGTGGCGCAGGCGCGCGCCAAGGCCTTGCAGTACTTCGGCGATATCCCGTCCGGCAAACCGGTAGCGCGCCAGCAGCCGTGGGTGACCCCGCTGGCCACGCAAAAGCGTGGCGTACAGCACGACCACGTCTCGCAGCCGCGCATCTACCGCACCTGGGCCGCTCCGCAGCTGGGCACCGACGACCTCATCCAGCTGGATCTGGCCACCACCGTGCTCGGCGGTGGCAAGACTTCGCGGCTGTATCAGCGCCTGGTCTATCAGGACAACCTGGTGGACGACGTCTCCGCCTCGGTGCAGCCGTTTGCGCTGTCCAGCCAGGTACAGATCCAGGCCGACGTCAAAGATGGCGTGGACCCGGCCAAGGTCGAGGCGATCATCGACGAAGAACTCAAGAAGTTCATCGCCCAGGGCCCGACCGCCGACGAACTGCAGCGCGCGCAGGTGGCCTACCGCGCCGGCTTCGTGCGGGGGCTGGAAAAGGTCGGCGGCTTCACCGGCAAGGCGGTGATCCTGGCAGAGGGCCAGGTCTATCGGGGCGACCCGGGCGCCTACAAGAAAGATCTGCAGCGCGCCCAGGCCGCCACCGCCGACAGCGTCAAGCAGGCCTCGGCCACATGGTTCGGCAGGGGCGATTACCTGCTGACCGTGCTGCCGGCCGGCAAGGACTTCGACCCGGCCGCCGAAGACAAGGCGGTGGTGGCACGTGGCGAAGAACCCGGCAAGCCGGCGCCCAAGCTGCCGGCCGCGGGCACGTTCAAGGTCACCGCCTCCACGCTGGACCGCAGCAAGGGCGTGCCGCAGACCGATCGATTCCCGGACCTGAGTTTTCCGAAGCTGCAGCGCGGCAAGTTGAAGAACGGCATCGAGGTGATCCTGGCCGAGCGCCACACCATCCCGGTCACCCAGGTGGAGTTGCTGTTCGACGCCGGCTACGCCGCCGACCAGGGCGGCAAGCTCGGCACTGCCAGCTTCAGTGCCGCGCTGATGAACGAGAGCACCACTGCGCTGGATTCGGTGGACGTGGCGCAGCGCCGCCAGCGCCTGGGCGCGATCACGGCGGTCGGCTGCGATCTGGACAGCTGCAGCGCCTCGCTGGATGCGCTCAACGACCAGCTGCAGCCCTCGCTGCAGCTGTTCTCCGACATCGTGCGCAACCCGGCATTCAAGGCCGCCGACATCGAACGCGTCCGCGGCCAGTGGCTGTCCGGCATTGCCCAGGAAAAGACCCAGCCCAACAGCCTGGCGCTGCGTGCATTGCCGCCGCTGCTGTTCGGCAACCAGCACCCGTACGGCATCCCGCTCACCGGTAGCGGGACCGAGGCAGCGGTCAAGAGCCTCAACGCGCAGGATCTGCAGAATTTCCACAGCCAATGGCTGCGTCCGGACAACCTGCGCATCCTGGTGGCCGGCGATACCACACTGGCGCAGATCATCCCCCAGCTCGATGCCACCTTCGGCGACTGGAAGACCCCGACCACGGCATTGCCGAAGAAAAACCTGGCCAACGTCGCCGCGCAGCCCAAGCCGCGCGTGTACCTGATCAACCGCCCGGATGCGCCGCAATCGGTGATCCTGGCTGGCTTGCTGGCTCCCTCCACCAAGGCGCCGGATAACCTGGCGATTGGTGTGGCCAACGGCGCCTTCGGCGGCACCTTCACCTCGCGCCTGAACATGAACCTGCGCGAGAACAAGCGCTGGGCCTATGGCGCCGGCACCCGCATGATGGATGCGCAGGGCCAGCGGCCATATCTGTTCTCGGCACCGGTGCAGACCGACAAGACCGCCGAATCGGCCAACGAGATCCTCAAGGAAGCCACCGCCATCATCGGCGACAAGCCGCTGACCGCCGATGAAATCGAGAAGATCAAGAACCAGCGCATCCGCGCCCTGCCAGGCAGCTTCGAAACCACCGGTGCAGTGCTCGGTGCGATCGAAGGCATCGTGCAGTTCGACCGCCCCGACGACTACGTGCAGACGCTCAAGCCGCGCCTGGAAGCGATCGACCAGCCGGCCGCGCAGAAGGCCATCAAGGAAATCATCGCGCCCAACGCGATGACCTGGGTGATCGTGGGCGACCTGAAGAAGATCGAAGCCCCGGTGCGTGCGCTCAAGCTGGGTGAGGTGCAGGTGCTGGACGTGGACGGCAAGCCGGTCAAGCGCTGATCGCACCTGCCACACCGGCTGCGCTGCTGCACGCAGCGTGGCCGGTGCCGACAGGGGTCATGATCGATGCGGCGTGCGGTTGTTCGGCGCATCGGTCGCTGCCCGGATGATCGTCGCCACTGCGGTGTTGCACCCCATGTGGCTGCGGCGCTATGGCACCAAGACACATGCGCTGCTGCCCCATGGTCGCCAGCCTGCAGGCGTGCTCGACAGCAATAGGGATACAGCAGGGCGTTCCGTCGTGCGCATCGTGTTGAGACAGCAATCATCCCGGCCCACGACTGCCGGACGGGCACAGCCGGCGCGGTGCAAGCTTGCTGCATATGGCCGGGCGGAACTCGGCAGCGCGTGCCCAACCGTTCACCTGTGTTTCGCCAGGGCAGCGCATGCCCACTCGGCAGACAACCACGACGCACGCTGTCGCTGCCATCACGCAGCGTTGGCGTCTCGACCGCTGTCCGCATGGCGGCATCCACGCCGCGTTGCCGGCGCTGCCGGTATCCTTGCGGCTTTCGCGTTCGCGCTTGCCTGGCTTATTCGATGAAAGACATGCCCGTGGCTGACGAAGCCTCTCGCCAACACGTTCTGGACGGCTATCGCATCGTCGACAGCCTGCCAGAGGACACCTATCAAGACGTCGTGCAGGTTGCCGCCTCTCTGTGCGACACACCGATCGCGCTGATGTCGCTGGTGGACCGCGACCGCCAATGGTTCAAGGCGCAACTGGGTCTGGGCGTGCAGCAGACCGACCGCAGCCAGGCGGTGTGCGACCACGCCATCCGCAGCCCCGAGCAGCTGATGGAAGTGCCGGACCTGCGCGAGGACAGCCGGTTTGCCGATATCTCGGTGGTCACCGGCGACACCGGCGCGCGGTTCTATGCCGGCATGCCGCTGGTCACCTCCGATGGTGTGGCATTGGGTACGGTCTGCGTGCTCGACACCGAGCCACGCACGCTCACCGAGTTGCAGCGCACCGGCCTGCAGGCGCTTGCACGGGTGGCCATGCGTCTGCTCGACGAGCGCAAGCGCGAGCTGCAGCTCGAGCGCGACGCCATCCTGCAGCCGGTTGCCCCGGTCGCCAGCCAGGCCGTCGCAGACACGGGTTATCACCTGGTGATTCTGGAAGTGCAGGAATTGGCCGCACTGGCCGAGCGCCAGAGCGAACGCCTGCTCGGGCGCAACTTGCAGCAGCTCGACCAGGCGCTCGCGGCCTTGGTGCAGGGGCCAGGCAACAGCATCGACCGTGTCACCGACAGTGCGGAATTCATCGCCGTGCTGCGCGGCCCCGACGCCGAGCGCACCTTGCAAAGCCTGCGCGAGATCGCCCAGCAACAACATGCCCTGGGCCTGACCGTCTTGTTGGGCCAAGCGCAATCCACTGGCCCGGACGAGCCGATCGGCCAGGTGTTTCTACGCGCCGAGGTCGCGCTGAGCGCAGAGAAGGATCGTTACCGGCAGCGCCTGGCCTGAGGCCTGCGAACCGATCTACTGCGTCGCAGACGTACCCTCAGCCCAACCCCTCTCCCGCTAGGAGAGGGGCTTTGAAGCGAAGCGCCAGCGCTGAATTGTTCCGCGGTGGATTCACCCTCGCCGCTTGGCTTGAACTGCAAGGCAAAGCGGAAGCGATTTAGAGCAGCTAACAAAACGACTGCGCAGCCGCCAGGCGGGCGCGGCCGTGCTCGGAATCGGCATGTACCACGCGTACACTCCGGTTCTGAGCGCGCCGTCCGCGCCCACCTGACAGCTGCTCGCTACGTTTTGTTAGCCGCTCTTAAGCCCCCTCTCCTCTCCCGGCGCGGCGTAAAGGCACCGCCTGCACGCCACTGGCGTGCGTGCCTTGGAGCGCCCGCGCTGCAAGCGCGGGCAGGGGCGCAGAACGGGGGTTGGGGTGAAGGTGCGGCGGCACTGAATTGCTGAATCTCGCGATGACACTGCCGCATTCCCAGCTGCGTCTACACAGCACCACAAACGCGCCTTTCACCCCAGCGCGCACTGCTTCAACTGGCGATCGGCGTACCACAGCGCGCGACGGGCCAGGTCGTATGCGCTGTCGGCCTGACGCGGCAACATCTGTGCGGCCACCACCGGGTCGGCGCCGTTGTTCAAGGCGTGCTCGGCGCGTTCCAGATCCGACAGGTGCGTGCGCACCGGCGACAACAGCGACGTGCGCCTGGAGGCATCGCAACGCGCACTGCGCTGTTCCAGCGCCGCCAATGCCTCGCGGATGCGACGGCTGGCTTCACCCTTGAGGTCGGGCAGCGTTTCATGCGCAATCGGCGCGGACTTATAGGCATCGCCCGTCGCCTCGCTGCCCATCTCGGCCTGATTGCCGGCAAGCGCGGGATTGAAGCGCACCTCCGGCGGCGGACGCGCCTTGGCAACCTGGGTCTGCGGCCCGTTGAGCATGTCGTTGAACTTCTTCATGCCGCGATTCATTTCCTGCACCGCCACATCGCCCAAGGTGCCATCGCTCTTCCAATCCTTGGCGAAGCGGGTTTCCTGGTATTGCACCGGGTTGACCCGCTCCATGATCTTGCGCGCCTTGGCCTGCGCGCGTTCGTCGGTCATCCCCGGCGGCACCGCACTGCCGGTCTGCGCCATGGGGTCCACCTGCGCCATGCGCAGGCGCCCGTCGCGGGTATACAGCTGGGCCGACATGGAATCGCTGGCAGGCGCAGTGGCGGCTGCCAGCTGCCGCGGCGGTGGCGGCGTGCGCGTGGCTGGCGGCGCCGCACGCGCGGCCGAGGCAACGCGCGGTTTGCGCTCGGGCTCCTGCGGCGGTTGCTGTGGTGTCGGCGGCGTCTCTTGCGGTCGCGGCACGAAATACACCTGCAACGTGTCGTCGTGTTGCAGGGTTTGGCGCGGCGGCGGCATGTACAGCAACAGGCAGGCAAGAAAGAACAGGATGGCGCCCGTGCATGCGACAGCGGCGACATGCGGAACAAGCGCTTCCTTCCTGCGGGTAATCACAATGCGGGAGACCGATGAGATGAGAGTGCCGATGCCGCACACAGCGAACCGTGATGTGCGACGCGCAAATCTAGCGGGCACAGCGCCGGCGCGCGTTTGTAATTCGTTGTTTGGCTGGGAAGGGCCAGCCGCCATTCACATTGCGCCGCAGGCTGGCGCAGGCGAGTGGCAGTCCGCCGCGGGCCGAACAGAGGGCGTGCCGGTGAGCGCATTCGACAAGAGCATCCGCGAACATGAAAAGCGAATCACTGGCCATGCGATGCGCAGGCCAACCGCCAGCACCGCGAAAACGTCGCACCTCGCGCAACGCCCAACCCCGCCGTGCATATTCCCCAACGCTGCTGCACCGGTACGCCTGCGCTCCGGCGAAGACGCATCGCCGTCCCATTACTGGCAAGCCTAACGACAGGCGCACGCAGGTCTCGGCCCGCACGGACTGCTGCTGAGCGATCGCAATCCATCAGCATGCATTCCCCGATCCGATCGCCGCTTTCCGGGCCGCGGCGCGGCGTACCTCAGGCCTCGTCGGCGCGGTACAAGCGCTGGCATACCTCGCAGAAAAACGCGCGACGCCCGGCCTTGCCCAAGTGCTTGCGGTATTGCAGCGGTGCGCCGTCGCGCGGGCAACGGGTCTTGGTGTGCACCTGATAATGCTTCTTCAGCACGAAGGCCTTTTTCCAGGTGTAGAAGTCGAAACTGTAGTCGCGTGCCTGGGTGACCAGTTCGCCCAGCTTGCGCGCCGGTAGCGCGCCCACGGTACTTTCCGGATGCACGCGGATACGATGCAGCACCTCGTTCTTGATGATGTTGCCCACGCCGGCAAAGATGGTCTGGTCGAGCAGTGCATCGGCCGCCAGCAGTGCCGGAGCGGCGCGTAATTTGCGGCGCGCCTGCGCGGCGTCCCACAGTGGGTTCATCACGTCCGCCGTCCAGTCGTAGATCTCGTCCAGCGGACGCTCGATGAACTGTACCGAGCACGCATAGAAATTCAGCCGCTGGCCTTTGGAAAATTCCAGGCACAAGCGCGGCACCGCGTTGGGTTTGTCTTCGTTGATGCGGTAGCTGCCGAACAGCAGGAAATGGATGCGCACGCTGAAGTGCGCAAATTCGATCAAAAAGTGTTTGCCCCAGCTGCGCAGTGCCAGCACTTTTTGCTGGTCCAGACGGGCGATGTCCTGCTTGCTGTTGCCGGACACACGCACGATCTTGCGACCGACGAACGCTTGGGTGTCTTCGCGCAGGATGACAAGTGAGGGACCTTCTGGCATGCGCCCAGTATCGAAGCGCTGCGTGATTCGCCCGTGATCGCGATGCACACGGCATCCTGACGCACATGCATGCATAGAGTGCTGCCGCCCCCAGCTTACCCGCCATGCCAGCTCGTCCATCCGGTGCCATTGCACGTGTGCGTTGTGGTTGCGCAGGCTGGTCGATTCCCGCCGCAGACCGCGCACAGTTCGACGAGGGCGCCAGCGTATTGCAGCGCTACGCCACGCGTTTGGACGCGGTGGAAATCAACTCCTCGTTCTATCGTCCGCACCGCGCCAGCACCTACGCGCGATGGGCCGACAGCGTGCCGGAGGACTTTCGTTTTTCGGTCAAGCTGCCACGCAGCATCAGCCACGACGCACGCCTGCACGGCACCGGGCCGCTGCTGGATGCCTTCCTGGCGCAGGCCGGCGCGCTGGGAACACGACTGGGCTGCCTGCTGCTGCAACTGCCGCCCAGCGCGGCCTTCGATGCCGCGGTGGCCGCGCGGTTTTTCGCGATGCTGCGCCGGCGCTGGGACGGCGGCGTGGTCTGCGAACCGCGCCACGCCAGCTGGTTTGCCGCACCTGCGCAGGCGCTGCTGGCGCGCCATCGGATTGCACGCTGCGCCGCCGACCCGGCGCCGGTGCCCGCGGCCTCACTGCCGAGCCCGGCTGCTGCACCGCTGTATTGGCGCTGGCATGGCGCCCCGCGTCGCTACTACAGCAGCTACGCGCACACCGCACTGCAGGCGCTGGCCGCCACGGTGCGCGCCAGCCACCCAGGCAGCACGCAGCCTCCGGCCGAACGCTGGGTGATCTTCGACAACACCGCAGCCGGGTGCGCAACCTCCAATGCGCTGGAATTGCAGCGCTTGCTGAGGAACGAACGCTAGCGCAAGCGCGGGCACGCGGCGGCCTCCCGGCACGCCAGTGGCGCGCATCTTGCAGCAGCCAGGCTGCAGGCATATCGGCGCGCCACCATTCAAGCTGCATGGCCGGCGCGCCGATATGCCTGATCGACGCAGGTTGCGGCACCCCGCCGATCAGCTTGCTGAATCCAGTCGTCCCCGTGCGAAGCCCGTCGGCGTGCCGGCAGCTCGCTCGGTCCCGCCCGCCACACCGGTCGTTTACCATGCCCTACGCCACTGCCCGTTCTGGAGATGTCATGAGTTCTGCCGCGCCCCCGTGCTGCACGTCGCTGCTTGGCCTGTCGCTGAGCATGTTTGTTGCGCCGGGCACGCTGACCGCCGCGCCGCTGGACGCTCCGGTCGTCAATGCGCCGGCGCCCACGCCGCCCACGCCCGACCTGGCCTACCCGGAACTGTTTCAGGCCGTGCAGCGCGGTGAGTTGTTCGATGACCAGAAGCACTTTGTCGACTTCCTGCCGCTGCGCGACCCGGCGCTGATCAACGCCGACTATCTGGCCCAGCACGATCACCCCGGCTTCGATCTGCGCAAGTTCGTGGACGCCAATTTCGAAGAATCGCCGCCGGTGCAGACCGATGCGATCCGCCAGGACACCGCGCTGCGCGAGCACATCGACCTGCTGTGGCCCAAGCTGGTGCGCAGCCAGAACCACGTGCCGCCGCACAGCAGCCTGCTGGCGCTGCCGCATCCGTATGTGGTGCCGGGCGGACGCTTCCGCGAGGTGTATTACTGGGATTCCTACTTCACCATGCTGGGCCTGGTGAAGAGCGGCGAAACCACGCTCAGCCGCCAGATGCTGGACAACTTTGCCTACCTGATCGACACCTACGGGCATATTCCCAACGGCAACCGCACCTACTACCTCAGCCGCTCGCAGCCGCCGTTCTTCTCCTACATGGTGGAGCTGCAGGCCGGCGTGGAAGGCGAGGCGGTATATCAGCGCTACCTGCCGCAGCTGCAAAAGGAATATGCCTACTGGATGCAGGGCAGCGATGACCTGCAGCCCGGCCAGGCCGCGCGCCACGTGGTGCGTCTGGCCGATGGCAGCGTGCTCAACCGCTATTGGGACGAGCGCGACACCCCGCGCCCGGAAGCCTGGCTGCACGACACCCGCACCGCCGCAGAAGTGACCGACCGCCCGGCCGCCGAGGTCTACCGCGACCTGCGTGCCGGCGCCGAAAGTGGCTGGGACTACACCAGCCGCTGGCTGGCCGACGGCCAGAACCTGCGCACCATCCGTACCACTGCCATCCTCCCGATCGACCTCAACAGCCTGCTCTACCACCTGGAGCGCACGCTGGCGCTGGCCTGCGCGCAACCTGGCGCGGAGTGCACCCGCGATTACGCCGCACTTGCACAGCAGCGCAAGCAGGCCATCGACGCGCATCTGTGGAATACCGCCGGCTACTACGCCGACTACGACTGGCAGACGCGTACGCTGAGCAACCAGGTCACCGCCGCTGCGCTATACCCGCTGTTTGCCGGCCTGGCCTCGGACGATCACGCCAAGCGCACCGCCAGCACCGTGCGTAAAACGCTACTGCGTCCGGGCGGACTGGCCACCACCGCAGTGAAGACCGGTCAGCAGTGGGATGAGCCCAACGGCTGGGCGCCGCTGCAATGGGTGGCTGTGGATGGCCTGCGGCGCTACGGCGAAGACGCGCTGGCACGCACCATTGGCGAACGTTTTCTGGCTCAAGTGCAGGCGCTGTTCGCACGCGAGCACAAGCTGGTCGAAAAGTACGGCCTGGAAACCGATGCGGCCGGCGGCGGCGGTGGCGAGTACGCGCTGCAGGACGGCTTCGGCTGGACCAACGGCGTCACCTTGATGCTGCTGAACCTGTATCCGGGCAAGGACACCAAAGCCGCACCCGCCAAGCGGGTGCGCAAGCCCGAGGCGGCCGCGCGCTGAGGACGGTGCCGCTGCTGCGCAGTGCGTGGCGGCAGCAGGGTCGGATCATCGGCGTTGGATGTCGGGCGGTGCACATCTTCGATGCGCAGCACAGCCGTTGCGGCAACACGACGCGCTCTGCATTTGCTGGCAACACATAGCGCGGCCGTGCGATGGGGGCATCGCACGCGCAAACTGTTGCATAAGAACGCGCCATGCCGATTGGGCGCACCGGCGAGGCCCTCCGATGGTGTGCAGCCGTCTGGAGCGCAGCGATTCGACCGGCGCCTGGTTCACCCGAAAACGTAGGGCGCGGTCGGTGATCGCCACCTTGGCGCTGGCATCGCATGCGCTGATGCGCAGCACATGGGCTCCCGGTGCCGGCCTGCGACTGCACCGCAGACGGCCGCGTATCATGCGCACTCTTTCACTCCAGGACGGACCCATGGCCGTACGCACGCTCAACGAATTTCTCGCCCATTCCAGGGAAAAGGACGTCAGCCCCGATCCGTTCGAACTGGAAAACCCGCATCTGCTGGAAGTGCGCCTCAACGGCATGGTGTGGTCCAAGGCCGGCGCCATGGTGGCGCGCACCGGAAACGTCAAGTTCACCCGCGAGGGACTGCTGGAACAGGGCCTGGGCAATCTGCTGAAAAAAGCCGTCAGCGGCGAAGGCATGCAGTTGATGAAGGCCGAAGGCCAGGGCCGCGTGTATCTGGCCGACCTCGGCAAACTGGTGACGCTGCTGCGCTTGAATGGCGAGTCGATCTTCGTCAATGGCAACGATGTGCTGGCGTTCGAATCGGGCGTCGAACACAAGATCACCATGATGCGCAAAGTGGCCGGCATGCTCTCGGGCGGGCTGTTCAACGTGCGCCTGAGCGGCCACGGCATCGTGGCGATCACCTCGCACTACGAGCCGCTGACCTTGCCGGTCACCGCCACCAGCGGCCCGGTGTTCACCGACCCCAACGCTACCGTCGCCTGGTCCGGCACGCTGACACCGGAACTGGTCACCGACGTCTCGATCGGCACGCTGTTCGGCCGCGGCTCGGGCGAAAGCCTGCAGATGCGTTTCAGCGGCGAAGGCTGGGTCGTGGTGCAGCCCTATGAAGAAGCCAGCTTCCAGGCCAAGGGCTGATCCGGGCCGCCGGCAGCAGTCAACAATGCGCATCGCCCGGTTGCACGCCACGCAGCCGGGCAGTTTTCCGGCCAACCCTGTAGGAGCGCCCCTGGGCGCGAGGGCCTTCCCGGTAACGCCACATCGCGCCCGGGGGCGCTGCTACGGGTTTCCCGCATTCTGCCGCGAGCTGCACGGCTACCGAACTGCCTCAGCGCGGCGTTGCCTAGTCTCGAAACCGCGCGCAACTGATGATTGCGCTACCGACACGTTGTAGTAGCGCACCCGGGCGCGAGCGCCTTCCCGGTAACGCCACATCGCGCCCGGGGGCGCTCCTACGGTTTTCGGCTGTGATGCGTCACACCCATCCACGCTTGCGAAACCACGCCAGCGGCACCACCACGCTCAACGCGATGATGCCCAGCGCCCAGAAATAGTTGTCGTGCCCCTTGAGTTCGGGCATGTAGGCGAAGTTCATGCCCCAGATGCCGACCAGCACGGTGGGTGGGATGCCGACCACCGATGCCACTGCCATCACCTTCATCACGTTGTTCTGGTCGATGTTGATCATGCCCAGCACGCTGTCGAGCAGGAACTCGATGCGGTCGTCCATGTGCTGATGGAATTCGCTCAGGGTGGTCAGGTCCTTGTGCAGCGAGGCGATGCGTTTGGCCGCATCGGCGCCGAACCAGTCCGGCGCGGTGCCATCCAGATACGTCACCAGACGCAGCATGCCCTGCCCGGCGCTATGCAGCCCGCCGAGCTGGCGGCCCATGTCGCCGACCTGGTGCAACATGCGCTCCAGATCCTTGGTCTTGTGTGGGCTATCGAACACCTGCCGCGTGGTCTCGGTGACTGCCGCTTCGAGTGCCTCAAGCCGGTCTGCCAACCGCCCGACCAGTTGATCGAACATGCGCAGCAACAGGTCGTCCGAGCTGTGGCAGGGCGCGTGTTCCAGCCGCGCGGGAAAGTCCTCCAACGAGCCGATGCGCTGCTCGCGCAAGGTCACCAGCATGCTGGGCGACAGCGCGAACCCCAGCGGCGCGGTGGGGCCGTCATCGTCCTGAAAACGCGGCACGTTGAGAAACAGCACATCGCCCTGGCGGCGTACCCGGCTGCTGAATTCGATCTCGCCAATCGCCGCACGATCGGGCAAGGCGAACCCCACTTTCTCAGCGGCTTGCGCCAGCTCTTGCGGACTCGGCTGGCACAAGTCGACCCAACAGTGCTGGGTTCGGGCAATCGGGTGGATCGTGATCATGCATCGGCTGTGGGATGAAAGAGCCCAAGCATCCTCCGCGTCCACCATGGCGTCAACGCCGGCGCATGCCCATCGGCGATAGCCGCGATAGCCGCGATGGCCGTGCCTGCTCACGCATGCGATCGCCGTGCGGTTTCTGCAAGGCAGCGAACGCTTTCGCCAAATCGCACATCGATTCTGCTGTGAGCGGCATGCACGTTCTGGCTGCCTTACATTTTCCGCTCACGCATTCCAGGAGTTCGCGCATGAGAATCTCCGGCTCGGCGTCTCGCCAGCGACACGAGCATATCGATCCTGTTGATCCGCGACATGCTCCATCGGTTTGCGACGACATCCAAATCGGCGTGCACTCCCAGCTCCACGGGCTCCCTCGCATGCGCCGAAGCGCATCAGCCAAGGAGCGATCGCCGGCGTTCGTCGCAGACGGCAGCCATCTCGATGCGCTGTTTGGCAGCACCCAGCCCGCGCGCGGAAAGCAACTGAAAGACGGTAGCCACCGGACGCCGATTCAGACTCAGGAAATAGAAACGCCTGCCGGCGGCCATGCGCACGTCAAGATCAATCCAACACGCCTGTTCGTCTCGACCGCTCCGGCACTGGAGATGCCGCGTCGTCTCGATCCGGCCAAGCTATCCAAAGATCTCGGGCTGAGCGAGGACGCCATCGATCGCATCAGGAGCACCCCGACGTTCCACGAACAGACTGAAACCGGCGCTCCGTCCGTTGCGCCACTCGCTCGGCGGCTGCGCCTGGACGATCTGCGCGACAAGAAAGTGGAGTACAAATGGAACATCGCCAGTAATGGCAGCCTGGTCATCGGCGAAGGGCATCCTGGCGTGGTCCTGGACGAGCCGATGACAAGCAAGGACGCGCGAAAGAAGAAACAGCCATACGCGCAAGGCCATGTCACCCTCGTGGGCGGCCAACCATGGAACAAGACCCCCTGGCAGGAAAATCGCCTGATACCCGAAGCGCGCCTCAGCGGCACCCTGTACTACAACACGGGCGGCGAGCTCTGCATCGACAACGATTCGGGGCGGTTCAGCGAATATGCCGATCGCACACCACAGCATCTCGAAAACGTCGCCAAGCTCTTTCAGCAATACGGTCTACCGGTCACGCCGCAATGGAAAGCAAAGAAACAGATCCCGTTGCAGCGTCTGCCCGCCGGCGCGACCGTAGCGCCGCCGATCCCGGCAGAGGAAGGCGAAGTCGCGCATTCTGACCCGAACGGCGAATGATCCGCCGTCCACGCGCATCGACATGACCGCCCGCAGCGTGCGTCACTGCCGCACGCTGCGCACGCAATGAGTTCCGCACGGATCGCTCAGCGCTGCCGGTTCCCGCGGCGTTTGACTGCATAGCCAATGGCCAGGAGCAGGAACCACACCGGGCTTGCCAGCAATGCCTGACGCGTGTCGTCCTGCAGGGTCAGCAGCACGATGACGAAGGCGAAGAATGCCAGGCACACGTAGCACATCAGCACGCCGCCGGGCATCTTGAACGCCGAGGCGGCGTGTTGCTCCGGGCGCTTGCGGCGGTAGGCGATGTAGGCGCACAGGATCAGCGACCACACGAACATGAAAAGCACCGCCGACAGCGTGGTGACCAGCGTAAACGCGGTGACCAGGTTGGGAATCAGATACACCAGCATTGCGCCCAGCAGCAGGCACAGGCAGGAAAACAGCAGGCCGCGCGCCGGTATCGCCGCACGCGACAGCTTGGCGAAGCCCTTGGGCGCATGCTGTTCTTCGGCCAGGCCGTAGAGCATGCGGCTGGTGGAAAAGATGCCGCTATTGGCCGACGAGGTGGCCGAGGTCAGCACCACGAAGTTGATCAGGCTGGCTGCCGCCGGCACGCCGGCCAGCACGAACAACTCCACGAACGGGCTCTTGTCGGCCACCACCTGCCGCCACGGCGTCACCGCCATGATGGCGATCAGCGCAAGCACGTAGAAAATCAAGATGCGCACCGGAATCGAGTTGATCGCCTTGGGCAGGTTGCGGCGCGGATCGGCCGTTTCTGCAGCCGTGGTACCCACCAACTCGATACCGACGAAGGCGAACACCGCAATCTGGAAGCCGGCAAAGAACCCGCCGATACCCATGGGGAACATGCCGCCGTCGTTCCACAGATTCGACAGCGAGGCCACGTTGCCCGACGGCGAGCGAAAGCCCCACACCACCAGCCCGGCGCCAGTGACGATCAACGCGGCAATGGCGATGATCTTGATCAGCGCGAACCAGAATTCCATCTCGCCGAACAATTTCACCGTGACCAGATTCAGGCCCAGCAGCAACAACACGCACAAGATCGCGGGAATCCACGGCGCCAACCCTGGAAACCAGAATTGCGCATAGGCCGCAATCGCGATGACATCGGCAATGGCGGTGATGATCCAGCAAAACCAGTACGTCCACCCACAGAAGAACCCGGCCCACGGCCCGAGCAGGTCGGTGGAAAAATCGATGAACGACTTGTATTCCAGGTTGGAGAGCAGCAGTTCGCCCATTGCGCGCATGACGAAGAACAGCATCGCGCCAATGATGAGATAGACGAACAGGATCGACGGCCCGGCCAGACTGATCGTCTTGCCAGAGCCCATGAACAGGCCGGTACCGATCGCCCCGCCAATGGCGATCAACTGCAGGTGGCGATTGGACAGGCTGCGTTGCAGATGATCGGGCGCGGACGGGTCAGACATGGGCACGGCACCGGCAAGTGAACAAGCCGTCAAAAATACGAGATCGCGCCAGCGCATACCAGGGGTTTGCGCTGCGGTAGCCGCGAGGCCATGCATGCGCCGGCGCATGGTAGGTAGGTCGCCCCATCATGGTGCGTCGGTGGTGGCATGTAGCCAGCTACCTCTCGAACGCCTGGACAAGTGGCTTCAGGCTCGCTGCAGAGCAGCTTCAGGCACGAAAGTACTCCTCCAGGCGAGCAATCATGGCCAAAGCGCGTCGCTCAGGCCGCCTCCGCTAAGCGTAAAGGACCACGGCAGGCGCGCCATGGACGCGCCGGCCTTGAAGCGCGGGCCGACGTGGGACGCGCCCGTTGCCGTGACGACGGGCAACGCCTCGCCCCCTTGTCGTTGCATGGTCAGTACTCAACCACCAGCGAGCCCGCCGCCTACCCGCCCTGGCAGCGCTCCGTCATCCTCCTGCCCCAGATCGCCCACTTCATCATTCAGGCCACCGCGTTGCGGCGGTTGTTCTTGAAGCGGCGTGTCTTGCTCGTCGGTATCGGGATCGGGCGTGCCATGTGCCAGAACAGCTGCGTTGGCGCTGGCCATGGCGGGCGCCGTGCGTGGATTCAGATGCATGAGCAACTCCGATGGAATTCACACGGGAGCGTCAACGCTAGACTGCATCGCGCTACTGCACCGTGAGCCTGCGATACGCTTCCGTGACGTGCTGTTGACGTGGCGCAGTGGAGATAGCCATCGCGACTGCGGTCGCTCAACACCGCCTAGCGCACGACGCCCGCTTGCACAGTTGCGCATGCACACCAGCGGAAGGCCACTTTCTAGCGGTAAGCAAGCCTGAGCTGGCGCGCGTTTGACGCCTCGCAGCGCAGACCGCCGCAGCCACCGCTATCATGCCAAGACCTCGCCGAGACCATGCCATGCGCTATCGCATCTGCCTTGCATTGTTGTTGAGCTGCGGCACGACGCACGCGGCCACACCGGCATCGCGCCTGGATGCGGTGTTGCAATCGGGCGTGCTACGCGTGTGCACCACCGGCGACTACCGTCCTTATTCGTTGCTGCGTGACGACGGGCAGTTCGAAGGCAGCGACATCGACCTGGTGCAGTCGCTGGCCGCCAGCCTGGACGCACGCGTGCGCCTGGTGCGCACCAGCTGGCCGCACCTGCTGCCCGACCTGCTTGCCGACCGCTGCGATATCGCGGTCGGCGGGATCTCCGTCACCTTGCAGCGGCAACGCCAGGCCAGCTTTAGCGCGGTACTGGATGTGGACGGCAAGATCCCACTGGTGCGCTGCGTCGACCAGGCGCGCTACCGCACTCTCGAACAGCTCAACCGGCCGGAGGTGCGCCTCATCGAACCACCGGGCGGCACCAACGAAGCCTTCGCGCACCGCCAGTTACCGCAGGCAGCATTGCGGCTGTTCGCCGACAACACCACCATCTTTCAGGAGCTGCTGGCGCATCGCGCAGACGTCATGATTACCGACGCCTCCGAAGCGCTGTATCAGCAGGCAAGGCTACCAGGCCTGTGCGCCATCGCACCGGAGCAACCGCTGCAATACAGCGAGAAAGCCTTCCTGCTCCCGCGCGACGACCACGCCTGGAAAGCCTATGTGGATCAGTGGCTGCACCTGACCAAGGCCAGCGGCGAATATCGGCGCATCGTCGAAGGCTGGCGGCAGCCGCGCACTGAGTGAATCGGGAATCGGGAACGGCAAAAGCGCTACTCCGATCGCGTTTAGCGCACTTCTGCTTTTGCCATTCCCCACTCCCAATTCCCGGCACTCAAACAATCTTGGTTCGCCGCCACCAACGCGACACCTGTTCCTCGCGCACCAGGGTGAACAAACCGGCGCCCAGGATCAGCGCGATGCCCACGGCCATCGGCCAGTCCAGATGATCATGAAACAGCAGGTAGCCGAAGGCGATGGCCCATAGCATCTGGCTGTATTGGGTTGGCGCGACCACGCTGACCGGGGCCATGCGCGTGGCGTACATCATGCAGATGGCGGCCAGCCCGGCGAGCAAGCCGTAGCCGGCCAACAAGCCCCATTGGGACAGCGTGGGCCAGACGAAGCTCGGCAACATCATGATCCCGCCCATCACCAACGGGCCGATCACGCCAGCGCCGTACAAGGTCAATCGCTTCTCGCTATGGCCGGCCATGCGCAAGGCGATCACCGAGATGGCGCCGACCAGGCCGCACACGATTGCCGCCACATGCCCGTGGGTGAGATGGCGAAATCCAGGGCGCAGCACGATCAACACGCCGATGAAGCCGACGATCACCGCCGACCAGCGCCGCCAATGCACTTCTTCCTTGAGGAAAATCACCGACAGCACGGTGACGAAGATCGGCATCAAAAAGATCAGCGCGAACGCTTCGGCCATCGGCAAGGTGGTGAAGGCGATCACCGAGGTGAGATTGCCGATGGCGCCGGTGAGCGCACGCAGCAGCCACAGTGCCGGCTGCTTGGCCATCACCAGCTCGCGTAGCTGGTCGTCAGGTTTTTTCAGGAACGGCACCGCCAGCAACATCAGCAGGGCGCCGAGAAACAGCACTTCATAGACTGGCAGCGTACCTTCGAGCAGCTTCACGAACGCATCGCTGATCGAATAGGCCGCATAGCAGGCGAACCCCAACAACACACCCTTCAGCATTGCCCACACTCCACGGTTGACGCCGATCGGACCAGGTGTCGATACGGATTGCCTGCAGTATGCGGTGCGGCGTGTGTCAGCGAAACGGCGCAGGCCGTCGACCTCGGTGGCGAGCGCAGGTGTTGATGGCCTCGCAGCGGATGCCTGGCCGCAACAGGTCGGTTACGATGCCGCTCCCTTCCTTGCAGCGGTGCAGCATGTTCCGCACGCCGCACACAGAGCCGTCAGCCGTGCCCCACTACTCCGGCCCCCTACTCCTTCTCGCCGATGCCCAAGCCCTGCTTGCCGCGCGCGGCAGTGGTCTGGCTCACTGGACCGGCTCGCTCGACCTGGGCCGCAGTACCGACACCGCCCAGCTCGGTGTGCAGACCTGGCAGTGGCGCGGCCAGGGTTATCCATATCCCGGCAAGCTCAAGGAGCGCACGCTCTACTTCTGGGATGAAGATTTCGTGCCGATCTCGCGCTACAGCGGCGCGTTGATCAAGCTGGTGCCCACCGAATGGGGCGCGCCCACGTTCGAGATCGATGGCATCAAGATGCTGCCGTCCGCGCAGCTGTCGCCGTTCGAGGATGCGCGGCGCAAGGTGGCGTTGGTGGATCCGCGCGGCAAGATCGTGCTGGACACCTGCGGCGGCCTGGGCTATTTCGCCGCCTGCTGCCTGGAAGCCGGGGCCGCGCAGCTGCTCTCGTTCGAAAAGAATGCCGATGTGCTGTGGCTGCGCACGCTCAACCCGTGGTCGCCGGATCCGGAGAGCGCCGCTGCCGGCGGCCGCCTGCAGCTGACCCATGCCGATATCGCACAGCACATCGCCACGCTGGCCGACGATTCGGTCGATGCCATCCTGCATGACCCACCACGCTTCGGCATTGCTGGCGAGCTGTATTCGCAGGTCTTCTACGATCAGCTGGCACGCGTGTTGCGCCGAGGCGGGCGGCTGTTTCATTACACCGGCGCGCCCAACAGGCTCACCAGTGGGCGCGATGTGCCCAACGAAGTGAGCAAGCGTCTGGCCAAGGCCGGCTTCACCACGCAACTGGCCCTGGATGGCGTACTGGCGAGCTTGCCTGCACGGCGCTGAGCGGTGTCTCCACGCGATGGACGCTGGCGATACGACCCGCGCGATCACCGAGCGTCAGATGCAAGGCAGCCTGGGTTCACGGCCCGCATGCGCACTGCATGGCCATTCGAAGCGTACGCGAGGCCAGCATGACGGTCGCCGCGGCGGTTGCGGCGTGCCGCTGGAGGGATCTGCGATACTGCCGCGCCCTCGACACGGACGTTACATGCGCGCCCATGTGATCATTGCCCTGCTGGTCTCGCTATTGCTGGTCACTGCGGCGCCGACGCGCGCGCAATCGGCATAGGCATAGTCATCGGCATAGGCATCGGCATCGGCATCGGCACGCTCACCATCGCAGCCGATGTCGGAAGTGACCACGCGCTATCCGGTGACCACCGCAACAGTGGGCGGGCGTGTGATCCACCCGGGCGAATACCAGGGCAAGTGCGCGGTGTTGCGCGACGGCGACGTCATGGTGCTGAGCATCGGTGCCCCTTGCTGTTTCAGCATCGATCCTCGGCATGCCGCACAGGTCCATCGCTTCCATGGCAGCGACGTTGTGCTGGTACAGCACGCGCATCCAACGTCGCGACCAGACTGGGATGTGGCCGTCTATGGGCCCATCTGCGCCTTCCAAGCGCAAGCGGTACGCGACATCGGCGGCGTGCTGGAACCCGGCGCCGTCGCCGGTTCCTGGCATTGCGACCCGACCGCGGGGGCCGACCAGAAGCAGTTCGTCTATCGCTACGACACCTGGCCCAGGCACGGTGCGCGGCGACCTGCACGCACGCGAAAAGCGCACTGAACGTTACGAACGCCGCGGGGCCGATGCGAATCCGGCCTGGTTTTGGTCAGCGCTGTTTTGCTCAGCAGATCTACTGCGCCGCGTACCAGCGTTTGCACGCTGCATGCGACTGCCTGGCACCGCGCCTCAAACGCTGCGTGTCGGATGGCAGAGGCGTCGCATGATCGTCGGCAACGCACACGCCGGGTCATGCAGTGCGAAAACGTGCGATCGCGACCGGTCGCACCATCACCGCAGCTGACGGCGCGCATTCCAACTCGCATATGCGAAGCCGCCGACGATCGCCAACGGTACGCAGCTCAGCAGCGCATCCCAGCCGACAGCAATCCAGAAGCGATGCGGGTCGCTGTCGACCAGAAAGACCCGTGCCGGCCGGCCACGAATGACGTTGACATAGCGCCCTGCGAGGATTGCCTCACGCAATAGCCACAGACGTCCGCAACATGCGATCACCGCGACGACAGCGACGCCGCGCACCAGCCAGTCGGTCAGGCGTGCGGCCTTGCGTTCAGAGGCCGGCAGCGGGGATGGACGCGGTGTTTTCAAGCCTGCATTCCTATCGACATGGCAGCGAAGTTGACACGCCCCCGTTCAGCTGCGGGCTTCTGGCCATGTGGAGCAACACGTGCAACATGCGGGAAAGACGGCTATCGGTGCGCATGCGGTCTGGGTCGTTCGATCGGTTCACGGCAACCAGCGGTCGCCATCGGCCGGCAGCTTGTGCCGCAGCATCGCCTCGATGTCGCAGCGCAGGTGCGTACACCAGGATCAGCACACCGCCCACTGATCGCGCCCAGCGGTCTTGGCGGCGTATAGCGCAAGATCGGCCTGGCTCAGCAACGCATCCAGCCCGGTGTCGGCGACGATGCGTACCGCGCCCATGCAAAAGCGTACCGGTTCCTCGGCCGGCAGGCCGGCGATGTCGATCGCTGCCACCGCACTACGCAGGCGCGTAAACACCGTGGGAATCTCCTCTTCGCCACAGCCCGGCAACACCAGCAGAAATTCTTCGCCGCCCAGGCGGCCCAGGCGATCCTGCCCGCGCAGGGCCAGCCGCGATGCGCTGGCCAGCGCCTTGAGCACCGTATCGCCGGTGGCATGCCCATACACGTCGTTGATCTGCTTGAAGTGATCCAGATCGATCAATGCCAGCATGCCCGGCGTGTGCGAGCGCAAGGCCTGCTCGATCTGCTGCTGCGCCTCGGTGCGAATGGCGCGCCGGTTGGGCAGGCCGGTGAGTTCATCGCGCATCGCCAGCCGCGATAGCTGGCGGCGGTGCCGTGCGCCGAAGGCCAGCACCACCAATGCACCGAGCAACAACAGGCAGGCTGCGCACAACGCGATCCACAGCGCCCGCTGGCCGGCTTCGCGCGCCTGCAGTGCCAGCTGCGCGGTCTCGCTACGGCGGCGCAGCTCGGCCGTTTCGGCGCCGCGGCGGGCATCTTCGTAGCGCGCCTGCAACCGCAACATCACCGTATCGCGCTGGCGGTCCAGGCTATGCGCGCGCAGCGCGTTGGCGCGTTGCAGTTCCTGGTAGGCCTCTGCATGGCGACCTTGCGACGCCAGCGCCTGGGCGATCGCGTCCACCAGTTGCGCGCGCCGGTGCAAGGTCAGGTTGGGGTCGTCTGCGGCCTTGGCAGCCACGATTTCCGCGTCCAGACCCTCAGCCTTCAACGCGATCAAGGCCCGCAGCAACACGGCGTGGCACGCCGCGACGCGCCCGATATTGCCTTGTTGCTGCATCAACGGCAGGGCTTCGCGGGCCATCGTCAATGCAGAAGCGGCATCGCCGGTTTCGATCAGGGCCTCGCTGGCGCTGGTCAGCGCTGCAGCCACGCCGGCCTGGTCGCGCAGTTCGCGACTGAGCGCCAACGCGCGCCTGAAATGCAGCAGCGCCGCTTCGGGTTGCCGTGTGGCCAAGGCAGTGCCGAACTCGTATTCGATCAGACTGCGCTGAAAGCGCGCCGGCTGGTCGTGCAGGCGTGCGAGCGCACGCTGCAGGTAGTCTTCGGTTTCGTTGTCTTCGGCGGCGCGACCGCCGACGCGGCTGGCCAATGACCCCAGTTGCGTCAACGCGTCCAGCTCCAGCCCCAGGAGTTTTTCGCGCGCCGCACATTGATAGCTGGCCTGCGCCGCGTTCCACGACTCATCGCTGCTGCCGGAGGCGAGCATGCTCCACATGTCGATTGCCTCGACTTCGCACAGCAGATCGTTGGGGCCCAGCGCGCTGGCCCGTTGGCGCAGCGCTTCCAACCGCGCCACCATGACGCGATTGGGGTTTTCGCGCACATCGCTGAGCGCCTGCACGATGTCCAGCCACAGCTGCGCCTGCGAGGCGTTGCCGTGCAACTGGTCGAGCCTTCCGCGCGCCTGCGTCAGCGCCACCTGGCGGCGTTCGCTGTCTTCCAGTGAAATAAGCACGCGCGCCTGCGCCAGCAAGGCCCAGAACTCGGCATCCACGTCGTGGTCGCCGCTAGCGCGCTGCAGTGCGCCTTGTGCGATCTGCAACGCGACCACGGGGTCGTCGATGGTCGCCGCTTCGATCGTCTTCCACGGCTGCGGCTGCGCCGACACCATGCCACTGCCCAGCAGCAAGGCAAACGCGGCGAGCCCCTGTCGCCACCGGACCACGAACATGCTCATCGCATCATCACGTCGACGACGGGCCGCAGCGTGCGCACGCCAAGCTGATGCCATCTGCGCTTACGTGGCGGCTTGCTGGTTGCTGCGGCATTTCAAGCACTCCCACGGTTGGAGGACGATGGAGTCCAGCGGAATTTCAGGCCAAACGCCAATCTTCCGAGTGATGCGAATGGCATGATGACCAACGCACACGACAGGCCACGTGATCGACGCGCAAGCGGTCGCGTTCGTTATCGGCCCAGGCGGGCCATTCTTGAATCCGGATGACGGTAGAACGCGGCACATCGCACTGGCGCGCAGACGGCAGCCAGGCCGACGTCGTCGCCTGGCTATCGCGCAATGCGCCGACGCACGGCGACAAGCGATCCACCCCATCTGCCCCGATCGCCCTGCCATCGCGATGCCCGGGCACAGCAGCCTTGCGCGCCAGCAGGTGAAGCTTCCACGGCGCGGCCGCGTAAACTGCCGCACGGCAGCTGCCGCCCCTCGATCTTCCGGAGACGCCGTGATCTCACACCTGCCCCGCGCGCTCACCGTGCTCGCCATCGCCTTGCTGTCGGCCTGCGCCACACAGGCCCCGCGTGCCCCGCAACGCTCGCCCGAGGCGGTCAAGACCGATATCGCGCGTCGCCTGCCGGCAACATTGCCCGACCGCGCCGGCTGGGCCAGCGATGTGTACGTGGCGCTGTCCTCGCAGGCGTTGGACACCAGCGCCGAGCACATCTGCGCAGTGCTGGCAGTGACCGAGCAGGAATCGAGCTACCAGGCCAACCCGGTCGTGCCCAACCTGGGCAAGATCTCGCGGGCAGAGATCGACCGCCGCGCCGGTGCGCATCACATTCCCGGCTTCATGGTCGATGCCGCCTTGCGTCTGCCGTCGCCGGATGGGCGCAGCTATGCCACGCGCATCGCTGCCGCGCGCACCGAAGAGGAACTGAGCCGCATCTTCGAAGACTTCACCGGCAGCGTGCCGTTGGGCGCGCGACTGTTCGACGGGTTCAACCCGGTGCATACCGCCGGGCCGATGCAGGTGAGCATCGCCTTCGCCGAACAGCATGCGCAGCGCTACCCCTACCCGCCCGGCGATTCGATCCGCCACGAAGTCTTCAGCCGGCGCGGTGGGCTGTGGTTCGGTACGCAGCATCTGCTGGGTTATCCCGTCAGCTACGACGCGCTGCTGTACCGCTTCGCCGATTTCAACGCCGGCTGGTACGCCAGCCGCAATGCCGCCTTCCAGGCCGCGCTGAGCAAGGCCAGCGGTATCGCGCTGGCCCTGGACGGCGACCTGCTCACGCCGGGCGCCAGCCTGGATGCGCCCGGCGGCACCGAGCGCGCCGCACGCAGCCTGGGCAGCCAGTTGGCGATGAGCGACCGCCAGCTCCGCCGCGCACTGGAGGACGGCAACACCGCAGATTTCGCGAACTCCGACCTGTACCGCCAGGTGTTCGCACTGGCAGAGCGCAGCGCCGGCAAGCCGCTGCCGCGTGCCGTGTTGCCCGGCATCACCCTGGAAAGCCCCAAGATCACCCGCACGCTCACCACCGCCTGGTTTGCGCAGCGGGTGAACGAGCGCTGGAAGCGCTGCATGAGCAAGTAAGCGCGCGGGCGGATCTGCCATCGCTGCAGCACTCGCGCAGGCGTGCCGTGCTTAGCGAACTGGTTCCGCCATGCGCGTCGCGCTACGCAGACACGCCTTTCGCACGCAGGCACGTGTGCGGCGGGCAGCAGCAGATGCTGGCGGCGCAGCTCTGGCGTTTGGTCGCCCCGCAGCCGCCGGGGGCGATCACTGCAAGGCGTCCCCGATGACAGATCTTCGCCCGTTGAAACAGCTAAGCGGGCACCGTGCGTCCCCGAGCGCCAGGCACGACTTCTGGCAGAGGCACCCGGCCCGCGTGGCGGGTAGCATCGGACGGTCGCGCCGACCGCATTGCGCGCTCCTTTCATCCCGGAGAGTCTTCATGCCCACCATCCCGTTGCCGCTGCGGCACCTGTGCATCGTCGTCGCCCTGGCCGCTCTGCCGGCACTTGCCAGCGCGCAAGCCCCTGCCGTCACCGAGGCCGACTACGCGCGCGCCGAACGGCTGATCAACTACGCCGCACAGCCGCTGGTGGACCACGCCGTCACCCGCATCGACTGGCTGGACGCCACGCACGTGGCGTATGTCGATCACGATGCCAAGGGCAACCGGCTGCTGCAGCTGGACACCAGCACCGGCAAGACCGCACCGCTCTTCAAACAGGCTGCACTGGTGGCTTCGCTCAACACGCTATTGAAGACCGGCGACAAGCCGCTCAAGGCCGACACCTTCGCGCCGATGGTCAAGGTCACCGCCGATGGTCGCTACCGCCTCAACGTGCGCGATACCGCCGTGGTCTGCGATGCGCGTGCGCGTTGCAGCAAGCTGTACGCCAAGGACAAACCGGAACCGGGCGTGCTGTCGCCGGACAAGCGCAGCGAAGCCTTCATCCGCGACTGGAACCTGTGGGTACGCGATCTTGCCGGCGGCCAGGAAACCCAGCTCACCCGCGATGGCGTGGAAAACTTCGGTTACGCCACCGACAACGCCGGCTGGCAGCACACCGACAATGCCATCGTGGCGTGGTCGCCGGACTCCCGCAAGATCGCCACCTTCCAGCAGGACCAGCGCAAGACCGGCGACATGTACCTGGTCAGCACCAAGCTTGGGCATCCGGAGCTGCAGGCGTGGAAATATCCGCTGGCCGGCGACAAGGACGTGACCATGATCGAGCGCGTCATCATCGACGTGCCCACCCGCAGCGTGCTGCGCCTGAAGACACCGCCGGACCAACATCGCTCCACGCTCTGCGACGACGTAAGTTGCTCGCCTGGCCTGTGGGACGACGAGAAGTGGGCACCGGACAGCAAGACGCTGGCGTTCGCCTCCACCTCGCGCTTCCACAAGCAGACCTGGTTGCGCATTGCCGATGCCAGCACGGGCGCGGTGCGTACCGCCTTCGATGAAACCGTCAAAACCTATTACGAAAGCGGCCAGGTCGCGGCCAATTGGGCCTATCTGCCGGCCAGCAACGAGGCGGTGTGGTTCTCCGAACGCAGCGATTGGGGCCAGCTGTATCTCTACGATCTGGCCACCGGCAAACCCAAGCGCGCCATCACCACCGGCCAAGGCAACGTCACCGAATTGCTGCGCGTGGACCCGGTCACGCGCACCGCATGGTTTGTCGGCGTCGGCCGCAGCGCAGGCGTGGACCCGTACTACCAGCAGCTGTGGAAAGTCAGCCTGGATGGCGGCGAGCCGGTGTTGCTCACGCCGGAACCGGCCAACCACAGCATCGCGCTGTCGCCCGATGGCGCACGTTTTGTCGACACCTATTCCACCTCGGTCACGCCGCCGGTCACGTTGCTGCGCGAAGCCGGCGACGGCCGCACTGTGAGCACGATGGCCACCGCCGATATCACGCGTCTCAAGGCGGCCGGCTGGGTTCCGCCAGAACCCATCACGGTGAAGGCACGCGATGGCAAGACCACGCTGTACGGGTTGATGTTCAAGCCCACCAACTTCGACCCGGCGCGCAAGTATCCGGTCATCGATTACGTCTACCCCGGCCCGCAGACCGGCTCGGTGCGCGGGCGTAGCTTTCTCGCCGGACATGGCGACAACCAGTCGCTGGCCGAACTGGGCTTTATTGTGATTGCCATCGATGGCATGGGCACGCCGTGGCGCTCCAAGAGTTTCCACGACACCTGGTACGCCGACATGGGCGACAACACCTTGCCCGATCAGGTCGCCGGCTTGAAGGAGCTTGGTCAGCGCTATCCCTGGATCGATCTGGGTCGCGTCGGCATCTGGGGCCATTCCGGCGGCGGCAACGCCTCGACCGGCGCGATGCTGCGCTATCCGGATTTCTTCAAGGTCGCCTGGTCGGAAAGCGGCAACCACGACAATCGCGGCTACGAAGACGACTGGGCCGAGAAATATCACGGCGAGCACATCGTCAACAAGGACGGTACCTCCAACTACGACGACCAGGCCAACGCCAACCACGCCAGCAAGCTCAAGGGCCGGCTGATGCTGGTGCACGGCACCCTGGACGACAACGTGCCGCCGTACCTCACCTTGCTGGTGGCCGATGCCTTGATCAAGGCCAACAAGAACTTCGACATGCTGATGCTGCCCAACGCCAAGCATGGCTACGGCGATCTCACCCCGTACGTCACCCGCCGCCGCTGGGATTACTTCGTGCAATATCTGCTCGGTGCGACCCCGCCGGCGCAGTATCAGATGCAGCCGATGCCGGCGAATTGAGCCAGGTGCAGGCGGTGCGGTGGCCGATGCGGCGCCATGTCCGCGGCTGACGATTCGCCGCGTCAAGCTGCCGGATCACACGTGTCATCCGGCCAGGCCCGGATGACACGGTGGCACTCACTTGGCCGTACTGCCACCTACTGTTGACTCAAGAACGTCAGCAAGCGCGTGTCGTACTCGCATCGATGCGGCTCGGTGTAGAACCGGTTGCCCTCGTTGGGGAGTACAGCGATCCACCGGCACGCCGGCATCCTTGAGTGCGCGCTCCATCCGTTTGGTGTGTTCGATCGGCGCGCTCGTCCTTGCCACCGGCCGCAAGAAACACCGGCTCCTTGATCCGATGGGCCAGCGTCGGCGGCAAACGTGCTGCCACGTGTCGCGTGCGCCGAGCGCGCAGCGGGTCAGTGCGCAACAGGTCGCCGCTGGCCCAGCAAGCCGAGACGCCGGAACCACATCTCCAGCGGCACCGTCACCAGCGGCGGCAACGCCGCCAGCAGGCTCACGGCCCATGCCCACCAGGGCCAGCGCAGCCGCAATGCGGCAATCATGCTGACCGCGACATAGAACAGGAACGCCGCGCCATGCAGGCGCCCGAACACCCAGACCACGAGCTCGGTGCTCTGCGGCCCGTACTTCAGAAACATGCCGACTAATAATCCGGCCCAGGTCAGCCCTTCGAAAAATGCAGCCAACGCAAACAGCCGGCCGATCGGCGACAACGCAGAAGAGACACGCATACAACACTCCAGACGGACAGGGATTGCCGCGACGCGATGGCGGCGGCGACGCCCGCTGGCATTGCCAGTCTACAGCCCGCATCAACAAGACTGAGGCCCAAGGGCCGGCAAGCACCTGCATGTCGCTGCCCGACGTGGGTGACCACAAGCGGCCCGCACCTCGGTTAGCGTTTCCAACGCACACGCAAGCGATAATGTCGGCTCCTTTGGTCTGAAACCTCGCATCATGCGCATCGCACCGCTGTTGTTACTGCTCATCGCCCTACTGCCCGCCACGGCGCTGGCGCTGAAGGTGCACGATGGCGATCTGCTGTTCGTCACGGCGGCGCACACGGGCCTCAGCGGCGCCATCGACGATGCAACTGGCGTACGGGGCCAAGCCAGCTTCGATCATGTCGCGCTGGTGGCGCATGCAGGCGATGCTGCGGTGGTGCTGCACGCCGACGAGCACGGTTCGCGCGAGCAACCACTGCAGGCATTTATCGACGAGGCTACCGCCAAGCAGCGGCAGATCGTCGTGTACCGGCTCGGCCGCGCGCATCGCCCTGCCATCTCCGATGCCATCGCCCAGGCACGGCGCATGCTCGGCAAGCCGTATAACGAGACCTACGTGCAGGATGACAACAGCTATTACTGCTCGGATTTCATCGAGCGCGCCTTCCGCGCGCATCACGTGTTTGCCCTGCAACCGATGAACTTCAGGAACCTGCAGACCGGCAAGATCTCACCGTACTGGACCGATTTCTATCGCAGCAAGGGCATGCCCGTGCCACAGGACATGCCGGGCACCAACCCGAACGATATGGCCAAGACACCCGGGTTGAGCGCGATTGGGCGGCTGAACTGAAGGCAGCGTACCGATTGTGTTGCATGTTGTGGACACACCTTGCAGGAGGCTGCTTTGAAGACTGTGTTGCTGGCAGGATTAGGGATGGCGCTCTTGGTCGGCTGCGCCAAGGCACCAGCGCCGGCGCCGGCTGAAGCAGCAACGCCGCAGCCGGCGGTCGCAGCACATACACCTGCCCACGCGCCCGGCAGCCAGCGTGGCGAGGGCCATCCTTACGAATTGGCCGACACACAGGTCTGGGACGTGCCGGATACAGTCTCGGGCCGCCGCTATATTGAAGTGCCCAAGGCGATGGCATGCACCGCCGTGGTCAACCACGAACACCCCCCGCTGCTGCGCAGCGTGTTGCACACGGCAGACACCGGCATGCGAGCACAACCGATGCGCGGCGTGCACAACGTCTTGCCAACTCCCACACACGCCACGCCCTAGTCTGCGCAGATCGATAACAACGTGCCACGCGCAGGCATTCCGCCTGCGATGGTCGAGCACATGCAGAGGTGCACATGGCTTTGATCCACTCCATCCTGATGGGCGCCGTCGCCGGCATGCGCTCGATGACGCCGCTGGCCGCCGTCGCCAATGCTGCACGCACCGGCAAGCTGCCTGCCGACAATGGCGCGCCTGCATTGCTCGCCAATCCACTGGCATCGGCCGGCATGCTGGCACTGGCTGGCGGCGAGTTGGCCGGCGACAAGATGAAGACCGCCCCCGACCGCATCGTGCTGCCCGGCATGATTGCCCGCATCGCCACCGGTGTGATCGTCGGCACGGCGTTGGCGCCGCGCGAACAACGTGGCATCGCTGCGCTGCTCGGCGCGACGACGGCAGTTGCTGCTGCCTATCTCACCTTCAATGCGCGGATGCGTGCGATCGAGCGCTATGGCCAGACCAGCACCGGCGTCGTCGAAGATGCGATCTCGGTGGGTGCGGCAACACTGATCGTGCGCGATGCGGCCAAGCGGTAACGCACGTCCACCGACTCACGCGTCGTGCTGAAGGCCTGCCACTGGGTGCGCAGGCCGCGGTCGCAGCGCTCAGTCGCCGTCGTACCAACGCGCGTCATCAACTCAGCAAATCATGCCTGCGACCCATGCCTGCGAGAGACCGCGCTACAAGCCACATTCACGCCGGGCGATAGATCGCACACAGCTTGTTTCCATCCGGATCGCGCACATAAGCCAACCACGTCGGGCCCATGCTGCTCTCACGCAAACCGGGCGGCTTCTCGATGGAAATGCCGCCGGCAGCCACCGCGATGTCATGAAAGTGCTGCACTTGCTCGGGCGAGTCGCACTTGAAGCCGATCGTTGCACCGTTGCCCGGGCTGGCGGGTTCGTCGTTGATCGGCTCGCTCACACAAAAGGTGCTGCCCGCATGCCGGTAGAACAGGCGCGTGTGCCCACTTACTGCCTGATTGACGAACGGCGCGGGCGCACTGAAGACCCCTCCTAGCACTGCATCGTAGAACGCACGCGCACGCGCGATATCGTTCGTTCCCACCATGACATGATTGAGCATGACGTCGTCCTGTTGATCGCGCGGGTGCGCAGCATACGCCACTGCACCCGCCGCGCCATACCGACCATGCGCGTCAGCCGCCACGCCCATGAGGCGCATCCAGATCCAATAGCGGCCCCATCGGCACGATACCGGTGGGGTTGATGGTGTCGTGGCTCTGGTAGTAATGCCTCTTGATGTGCTGGAAGTTCACGGTGTCGGCAATCCCCGGCATCTGGTAGAGCTCGCGCAGGAATCCAGACAGCTGCGGGTAGTCGGCGATGCGCCGTAGATTGCATTTGAAGTGCCCCACGTACACCGCATCGAACCGCACCAGTGTGGTGAACAGGCGCCAGTCGGCTTCGGTGAGCCGGTCGCCGCAGAGATAGCGCTGGGCGCTCAGACGTGCCTCCAGCCAGTCCAGGCTTTCGAACAACGGCACCACCGCCTCTTCATAGGCCGCCTGGGTGGTCGCAAAGCCCGCCTTGTAGACGCCATTGTTGACGGTGTCATAGACACGCGCGTTCACCGCGTCGATCTGCTCGCGCAGCGGCTGCGGGTAAAAATCGCCGTCTGCAGCGCCAATCTCGTCGAAGGCGCTATTGAACATGCGGATGATGTCTGCCGACTCGTTGCTGACCACGGTCTTGCGCTCGCGGTCCCACAACACCGGCACCGTGACCCGGCCCGAGTAATGCGGGTCGGCCTTGAGGTACACCTCGTACAGATACTGCGCGTGATGCTCCGTATCGCCGACCACACCCGGCCCATCGGCGAAGGTCCAGCCGTTCTCGCGCATCAGCCAATGCACGATGGACACGTCGATCATCGACTCCAGCCCTTTCAGGCGCCGGAAGATCAGCGTGCGGTGCGCCCATGGGCAGGCGAGCGACACATACAGGTGATAGCGCCCCGAAGCCGCCTGGAACCCGCCCTGGCCATGCGGCCCGGCGCTGCCATCGCGCGTGACCCAATTGCGAAACTGCGACTGCGAGCGCTCGAACCGCCCCTCGCTCTTGCTGGTGTCATACCACCTGTCCTGCCATTTGCCGTCGACCAACAGACCCATCGTGTTTTCTCCCGCCGCCGCACTCACAGGCGACCGTAGCCCACCGATGTTGCAGGCGACGTGAGCAGCGCGATGGTATGCGCGCGCGTGACTATTCATCACCCAGTGCTTGCGCCTGGCGGCAGGCAACGGCGGACCTATCTTGCAATCACCGAAGTTCCCGACGGCACCATGTAGCATGCCTGCGCTTTCTTGCAGGCCTCGGCATTGAGCTCGGCGATCTGGCTGGCTAGGTATTGCTCCGGCGTCAGGCCCATGCGGTTGCGATACGCGTTATCTGCGTCGGCCTTGGCCTCCTGCTCCTGCTCGCGCTGCCGTTCTGCGGTGGTCGCCTCCACCAGGGTCTTGACCCGCTGTTGCTGCGCGGCAGTCAGATTCATCTGTTGCAACACGTCCGGATTCGGGCGTGCGCGGCCCAGGGTGATGTTCTGGATCTGGATCGGCAGGCCTTGCTCCTTGACCAAGGCACTGACGTTTTGTGTCACCGAATCGTCGATCTTCCTGGCGGTGTCGGGGTCGCTCATCATCTTGGTCATGTCGTAGCGCTTGACCTGGTCGCGCACGATGGACGCGTACTGACTGGCAACATTGTTCTTGAACCAATCCTGCCCGAACCTGGACAACAACAGCGCCGGCGCAGTAATCCTGTATTGGATCTGGGTGGAGAAGTCCAACAGGATGTTGTCGCTGGAGGAGAAATCGTCGAACGCCACCTGCACGGTCTGTGGCGTCACATCCACATAGGTGGCCGACGTGGTCAGCCACGTGTAAGTGCGGCCGGGATCGCGCACATCGTCCAGGCGGATGCCGCCCTTGCCGAAGAACAGGGGCTTATCCACCAACACGGCCTGCTGCCCCGGATCGGGCGACACAACCGTGCACGCACACAGCAAGCCGGCCAGCCCGATGGCCAGCATGGAAGTCTTCATCGATGTCCCCTTGAATGCCCGGGCGCCAATCCGCGCCGGTGTGGCGGGAGATTACCCAAACATCCGGCCAGTCGCATCCTCCGCGCAGCTCGGGGACTTCCACCGACAGCCCATCGCTCCAGGCGCACCCAAGACCGCCAGCCAAGCGCCCGGCAACAGCCCGGCTGACCCGCTCAGCCGCCCGCATTGGCGCCCACCACCCACAATCGGCGAAAATGCCCACCTGCCGACTTCCCGGCCAGCGGCCATGCGCAGCGGCGCCCTGCCCGCCCGCTCCCGTCATCGTCTTCGCCTGCTGGCTGCCGGCCATCCTTGCCTGCGCCGCCAGTCGCCCATTCCGGATCTGCCTTGAACACCAACGCCCCACCCGTGCCCAACGACGAGCTGCCCCTGACCGACCGCCTGCGCGCGGCCCTGGACGTGCTGGAGGCCATCGACGCCGACCGCAGCGTGCTGGACACCCTGCCCGAAGCCGACCGCGTGCGGCTGCATCAAGTGGTCGCCAAGGTCTATCACCCCGAGCCGAAGGCGCGGCGGCAGTTGCTCAAGCAGCGCGAGCGCGAGCGTCACCAGGAAAAAGTGCGCAAGGCCGAAGCCCTGCTGGAACAACGCGGTATCCGCGCACTGCGACGCAAACCGGTGTTCAGCACGCCGAACTATTTCCCGCCGCATGCCGCCGGCCTGCACGATGCCCACAACGGCGAAAACGCCACTGCCGCGCCGGAGCCCACGCACTCGCCCGAGCTGCGCCACTGCTATGTGTGCAAGCAGAAATTCACCGAGCTGCATCATTTCTACGACCAGATGTGCCCGACCTGTGCGGAGCTGAATTTCTTCAAGCGCACCGAAACCGCAGACCTGCGCGGGCGCGTCGCCTTGCTGACCGGCGGGCGCGTCAAGATCGGGTACCAGGCGGGGTTGAAGCTGCTGCGCGCCGGTGCGGAGTTGATTGTCACCACGCGCTTTCCGCGCGATTCGGCCGCGCGCTATGCGCAGGAGCCGGACTTCGCGCAGTGGGGTCATCGCCTGCAGGTATTCGGGTTGGACCTGCGCCATACCCCCAGCGTGGAAGCGTTCTGCAATGAACTGCTGGCCACGCGCGAGCGGCTGGATTTCATCATCAACAACGCCTGCCAGACCGTGCGGCGCCCGCCGCAGTTCTACGCCCACATGATGGCCGGCGAAACTGCCGCATTGCACGAATTGCCGGAGACCGTGCGGAACCTTGTCGGCCATTACGAAGGCCTGCGCACTCCGGAATTGCTCCGCGATGCGTCGGCCACCGCGTTGCCCGCGGTGCATGGCCGTGGGCTCGACAGCGCCGACGGTCTCACCCGTGCCGCCGAACTGTCGCAGATCGCGTTGCTGGACGATGAGCTGGTAGGCCAACAGCATCTGTTTCCTGATGGGCGCCTGGATCAGGACCTGCAGCAGGTCGATCTGCGCGGCCGCAATTCCTGGCGCCTGCTGATGGCCGAAGTGCCGTCTGTGGAACTATTGGAAACGCAGCTGGTCAACGCCATCGCACCCTTCATCATCAATGCGCGGCTCAAGCCGCTCATGCTGCGCACGCCCGAACGCGACAAGCACATCGTCAACGTCTCGGCGATGGAAGGCCAGTTCTACCGC
Organism: Xanthomonas citri pv. citri; assembly: GCF_000961215.1. Lineage (NCBI taxonomy): Bacteria > Pseudomonadati > Pseudomonadota > Gammaproteobacteria > Lysobacterales > Lysobacteraceae > Xanthomonas > Xanthomonas citri. The sequence continues at coordinate 685,497 of NZ_CP008998.1, read as the reverse complement.
AATTTCAAGACCACGCGTCACCCGCACACCAACATGGCCAAGGCCGCGTTGAACATGATGACGCGCACCTCGGCGGCCGATTACCAGAACGACGGTATCCATATGAACAGTGTGGATACCGGCTGGGTCACCGACGAGGACCCGGCAGAGATCGCCGCGCTCAAGGTCCAGCAGGAACGCTTCCATCCACCGCTGGATATCGTCGACGGCGCCGCACGTATCGTCGACCCGATCATCCACGGCTTCAACACCGGCGAACATGTGTGGGGGCAGTTCTTGAAGGATTACGCGCCGACCGATTGGTGACACATACTCCGATTCGACCAGTACTGCGTTGAGGCGATGCGGCGCCGATCACACCAGCGTGTCGTCTGCGGCATGCATCGGCTGCAGCCTAGCGGCGATCCGCATCCTTGTTGGCTTGCGCGCGCGCCGGCGTGTTGGTCAAGGCCAGAACCTCCGGCAACTGGTGCCGAAAGGCATCTACCTGCCCGGCTGGCACGACGCCTTCGACGTTGGACTGGTCGAAGATCGGGCGGCCTTCCATGTAGAAGCCATCGCGGCCCTGCACGACGAAGTGGAAGCACGATTGCCACCGCGGATCGGGGCGACCGGACAGTTCCACACTGACTTTGCTGCTCGCGCGCCCGGTGTCGCCCGCGGTGACGGTCACGGTGCGCGCCGTGATCTGGTTCCCGATAGTCATGCTGGCAATGATCGGCGGTAGGACGTCGCCGCGCTGTGATCCCAGAGGCCGCGGGTGCGTTCAAAGCACGCCACCACGCCTCCTTCACGCCGTCATGACACACCACTGAGGGCGCGATGGCTGGCGGGTCGAGCCGATGAACAAGGTCAGCGGCATGCGCCGGGCCAGCGATGGATCACATGGGCGCCAGAGACGGACTTCAGTGCACTCGCAAACGCTTCAGCCGGGCGACGTCGTTTACCGCTGCGCTATGTCTCGCTCGGTCTCACCAAACGCTTGGGTGCCGCCCCGAACATGCGCTTGAACGCATGGCCGAACGCGCTCGGCGACTGGTAACCGACACGCTCGGCAACGCGGGCGATATCCAGACCGGTTTCGGCAAGCAACCTGTGCGCCAACAGCATGCGCCACTGCGTCAGGTAGTGCAGCGGCGCCTGCCCGACCTTCTGCGAAAAGCGCGACGAAAACGCCGAGCGCGACATGCCCACGCGCGATGCCAGTTCGGCCACTGTCCACGCATGTGCGACATCGCCGTGCATCAGCGCGAGTGCCGCACCGATGTGGCGATCGCCCAGTGCACCAATCCAGCTTGTGTGCGCCTGTGTATGCGCGTGCATGTAGGCGCGAATGGCCTCCACCACCAGCACTTCGGAAAGACACGACGCGACCCGAGCGCTGCCCATCCGATGCCGGCCCATTTCCGCATCGAGCAGATCCAGTGTCGTGCGCACGGCGAAGGCGGATGGCGAGACACTCTGGATCTTCATGAGCCGCGGCAGCGCATCGATCAGAAAGCCACTGTTCTCGCCGCTGAAGACAATGCCCGCACCAAGCAGTACGGTGTCGTCGCCATCGCCCAGGCGCAGGCTCTGCTGCCCGGCATAACGCGAGACACCATCGACCGGCGCGCGTTGCGGATCGCTGGCAATGACGTAGGGCGTATTGCCGATCAGCAGCACGTCGCCTTCGACCACGCGCTTGGGCGCCCGCCGCGGAAGGCGGATCCAGCATTCACCGCGTATCAGCGCGACCAGCTTGAGCCGATGCTTTTCCGGTAACGACAGCGCCCAATCGCCACGCGCTTCCAGCCGGTTGAGTCCGGCACTCCTGGCGCCCAGCGCGGCCAGAACCTGCGAAAGCGGGTCATCCTTGGACGATTGCGATGAAACCATGGCCGCGCAAGCATAATTCATCCAACCGGCAGCGCTACCGTGGGTGGCACGTCCATCACGGAGCACGCAGATGACGATCGAAAACAAGGTCGTGGTCATCATCGGCGCCGGCAGCGGCACGGGCCGGGCCACCGCGCTTCACCTGGGCGCACTCGGCGCCAAGGTGGTCCTTGGTGCACGCCGCGAGGCACGCATTGCCGAGGTCGCCATGGAAATCGTCCAATCCGGCGGGCAGGCGGTCTACCGGCCAACCGACGTCACCGTGCACAAGCAGGTCCTGGCCCTGGTGGACTTGGCCTGCTCGCAATTCGGGCGGCTCGACGTCATGGTCAACAATGCCGGCATCAGTCCACTGTCCCGATTCGATGCCCTGCAGGTCGACGCATGGAACGCGATGATCGATGTCAATCTGCGTGGCGTACTCCACGGAATTGCGGCCGCGCTGCCGGTCTTCGACCGCCAGCAAAGCGGCCATGTCATCAACGTGGTCTCCACAGCCGGATTGCGCATCGTGCCGACGATGGGTGTCTATGCTGCGACCAAGAACGCGGTCAGAACCATCAGCGAGGCGCTGCGCCAGGAATCCGGGCCGCACATCCGCGTCACCGAGCTCTCACCCGGCATGGTGCAATCGGAGTTGCTGCACACCGTGAGCGACCCAACGCTGCGGCAAACCCTGCAAGCGCAGTCCGAGGCAAGCGGCATTCCCGCAGAGGCCATCGCGCACGCCATCGCCTATGCGATCGATCAGCCAGATGATGTCGAGGTCGGCAGCCTGGTCATCCGCCCTACATCGCAAGCGTAGTAGCAATCAAAATACTTGCGCACTGGCGTTCCATTGTTTCTCCAAGATCTTTGAAGTGGACAAGACTCCGTCGTTCTGATACGCCCAGGATTTCCTAGACATCTCAAGGCCATGGAAAATGGCTGATTCGGAGGTGTCCATGAGCAGTAAGCGGTATACGGATGAGTTCAAGATCGAGGCGGTCCGGCAAGTGACCGATCGTGGGTTCAAGGTGGCAGAGGTCGCCGAGCGACTGGGTGTCACCACGCACAGCCTGTACGCTTGGCTGCGCAAGTTCGGCAAGCCCGGCGTAGTACAGCGCGCTGAGGCGGACCAGAGCGCCGAAGTCCGGCGGCTGAAGATCGAGTTGCGCCGGGTGACGGAGGAGCGCGACATCCTAAAAAAGGCCGCCGCGTACTTTGCCAAGGGGTAAAGGCAAAGTACCTCTTCATGCAAGTCCACCGCGAAGAATTCAGGGTGTGCGCGATGTGCCGGGTTTTGCGGGTGAACCGGGCTGGATACTACGCGTGGCTAAAGTCGCCCGACAGTGAACGCGCCAAGGAAGACGAACGCCTGCTGGGGCTGATCAAGCACCACTGGTTGGCCAGCGGCAGTGTCTATGGGCATCGCAAGATTGCCAAGGATCTACGCGATCTGGGTGAGCGTTGCAGTCGCCATCGGGTGCATCGATTGATGCGCACCGAGGGACTGCGTGCCCAGGTGGGCTATGGCCGCAAGCCGCGCTTCCATGGCGGAACGCCGTGCAAGGCGGCAGCCAACCTGCTGGATCGACAGTTCGACGTGACCGAGCCGGACACGGCCTGGGCGAGCGACTTCACCTTCATCCGTACGCATGAAGGCTGGATGTACCTGGCTGTGGTGATCGATCTGTTTTCCAGGCAGGTCGTCGGCTGGGCGATGCGCGATCGAGCCGATACCGAGTTGGTCGTGCAGGCCTTGCTGTCGGCGGTGTGGCGGCGCAAACCCAGCGCTGGTTGCCTGGTTCATTCGGACCAGGGGTCTGTCTACACCAGCGATGACTGGCGCAGTTTCCTGGCGTCCCATGGCTTGGTGTGCAGCATGAGTCGGCGTGGCAACTGCCATGACAACGCACCGGTGGAGAGCTTCTTTGGTCTGCTCAAACGCGAGCGGATCAGGCGGCGGATCTACCCCACCAAGGACGCCGCACGCGCCGAGGTGTTCGACTACATCGAGATGTTCTACAACCCACAACGCCGTCATGGTTCAACTGGCGATCTGTCCCCTGTAGAGTTTGAACGGCGCTACGCGCAACGAGGGTCTTGAGTGTCTACGGAACCCTGGGCGTATCACTTGCATCCTTTTTTGGATCACGATTCCCCGCCATTGAGAAGGATTGACAGGGGTATCCTCCCACTACGACATCGGCTTCAGGAAATTCATGAAGCGCTGCGATGTCTCCGCAGGACACTGTGGAATCCGGGAAATATTTTTCTAGGGTTTTACATGCATCAGCCAAGATATCGTTACTAAAAACTATCCTGCCGCCAGCGGCCTTGATCCCGAAGTCCATTCCGCCACAGCCGGAGAAAAGCGAAATAACGCTAGGACCAGCGATTTTGATTTTAGGCTCGCCAATTTTTTTCTTCATTTTTTACTGTATTTTTTTGATTATGCAACTGTGTCATTTCCGTTTTCAGATACCGAGCATGGCGGCTACGAGTCGCGGGGATTGAGACCAAGGGGAAACGACGTGGTTATAGCGCGAAAGGGCGACCTTGCGGCCGCCCTTTCGATTGACTCACCTTTGAGAAGATCAAACCCCAACAGGATTCGCTTTCTCCGGATCAATCTTGTACTGCTTGATCGCCCGGGCCACATCCTTGCCCGTCATCTTCCCATCCTTCGCCAGCGCGGCAATCGCCGCATGCGCGATGTAGTAACGGTCCACTTCAAAGAAGCGGCGCAGATTCGCACGCGTATCCGAACGGCCGAACCCATCCGTGCCGAGGACGGTGTAGGTCATCGGGACGAAGGCGCGGATCTGGTCGGCGAAGGCGCGTACGTAGTCGGTTGCGGCGACGGCCGGGCCCTGGCGGCCTTCCAGCAGCTGGGTGACGTAGGGCTTGCGCTGTTCGGCCTCCGGGTGCAGGCGGTTCCAGCGTTCTACGGCGTAGCCGTCGCGGCGCACTTCGTTGAGGCTGGGGCAGGACCAGATGTCGGCGGTGACGCCGAAGTCCTTGTCCAGCAGCTCGGCGGCGGCGATGGCCTCGCGGAGGATGGTGCCGCTACCCAGCAGCTGCACGCGCAGCTCGCCCTTCTTGGGCTTGCCGGCATCCTTGAGCAGGTACATGCCCTTGATGATGCCCTCGGCTGCGCCGTCCGGCATGCCGGGGTGGGCGTAGTTCTCGTTCATCAGGGTGATGTAGTAGTACTCGTCGACCTGGTCTTCCATCATCGCCTTCATGCCGTGCTGCATGATGACGGTGACTTCGAAACCGAAGGTCGGGTCGTAGCTACGCACGTTCGGGATGGAGCCGGCAATGACCTGGCTGAAGCCGTCTTCGTGCTGCAGGCCTTCGCCATTGAGCGTGGTGCGGCCGGCGGTGCCGCCGAGCAGGAAGCCACGCGTGCGCATGTCCGCTGCCTGCCAGGCGATGTCGCCCACGCGCTGGAAGCCGAACATGGAGTAGTAGATGTAGAACGGCAGCATCGGCACGTCGGACACCGAGTAGCTGGTGCCGGCGGCCATCCACGAGGCGATGGCGCCCGGCTCGCTGATGCCCTGCTGCAGCACCTGGCCGGTCTGGTCTTCGCGGTAGTACATCAGCTGGTCGGCATCGACCGGCTTGTACTTCTGGCCGAACGGGGCATAGATGCCGATCTGGCGGAACATGCCTTCCATGCCGAAGGTGCGCGCCTCATCGGCCACGATCGGCACGATGCGCGGGCCCAGTTCCTTGTCGCGCAGGGCGATGTTGAGGCTCTGCACGAAGGACATGGTGGTGGAATAGCTGCGCTCGCCGCTGTCCTTGAGCAGGCGCTCGAACTTGTCGAGCGTGGGCGCCACGAACGACTTGCTGGCCTTGGGGCGGCGCGAGGGCAGGAAGCCGCCGAGCACGCTGCGGCGTTCTTTCAGGTACTGCACTTCCGGGGAATCTTCGCCGGGGTGGTAGAACGGCACCTGGCCGTCTTCCAGCTGGGCGTCGGTCACCGGGATGTTGAAGCGGTCGCGGAAGTGCTTGACCGCCGCGTCGTCGAGCTTCTTGGTCTGGTGGGTGGGGTTGAGCGCCTCACCGGCCGAACCCATGCCGTAGCCCTTGACCGTCTTGGCCAGGATCACGGTGGGCATGCCGGTGGTGTTCACGGCCTGGTGATAGGCGGCGTACACCTTGTGCGGGTCGTGGCCGCCACGGTTCAGGCGCCAGATGTCGTCGTCGGACAGGCCGGCCACCATGGCCGCGGTCTCCGGGTACTTGCCGAAGAAATTGGCGCGGGTGTAGGCGCCGCCGAAGGCCTTGCAGTTCTGGTATTCGCCGTCGACGGTTTCCATCATCAGCTTGCGCAGCACGCCGTCGCTGTCCTTGGCCAGCAGGGCGTCCCAGTAGCCGCCCCAGAGCAGCTTGATGACGTTCCAGCCGCCGCCACGGAACACGCCTTCCAGTTCCTGGATGATCTTGCCGTTGCCGCGCACCGGGCCGTCCAGGCGCTGCAGATTGCAGTTGACCACGAAGATGAGGTTGTCCAGGCCTTCGCGGCCGGCCAGCGCGATGGCGCCGAGGGTTTCCGGCTCGTCGCTCTCGCCGTCGCCGATGAAGCACCACACCTTGCGGTCGGACTTCTCGATCAGGCCGCGGTTTTCCAGGTAGCGCATGAACTGCGCCTGGTAGATGGCGGCCAGCGGGCCCAGGCCCATCGACACGGTGGGGGTCTGCCAGAACTCGGGCATCAGCCACGGGTGCGGGTAGGACGAGATGCCCTGGCCGTCCACTTCCATGCGGAAGTTGTCCAGCTGGGACTGGCTGATGCGGCCTTCGAGGAAGGCGCGGGCGTAGATGCCCGGGGTGCTATGGCCCTGGATGAACAGCAGATCGCCCGGATGGTTGTCCGAGGGCGCGCGCCAGAAGTGGTTGAAGCCCACGTCGTAGAGCGTGGCGCTGGAGGCGAACGAGGCGATGTGGCCGCCCAGGTCACCCGGCTTGCGGTTGGCCCGCACGACCGTGGCCATGGCGTTCCAGCGGATGATCGAGCGGATCTTCCACTCCAGCGCGGAGTCGCCGGGGTGCTTGGCCTCGTTGGCCGGGGAGATGGTGTTGACGTACTCGGTGGTGGGCGAGAACGGCAGGTAGGCGCCGGCGCGGCGGGTCTGTTCGACCATGCCTTCCAGCAGCTGATGGGCGCGCTCCGGGCCTTCGACGTCGATGACGGCCTTGATCGATTCGAGCCACTCCTGCGTCTCGAGCGGGTTCGGATCGTTGTGCAGCACTTCGTTCAACCAGTTCATTAGCGCTCCCGGGGGGACACACCCCGCGGGTGTGTCGACATCGTGAATTCGTGAACCCCCAAGTGTACCGCACGCACCTGTTGCCATTCCTCGCTACGGGGGCGTATGGAATGGGACGCTGTCGTGCGCCGAGTGGGGCCTCGGTGCCGGCTGGAACGACGGTGCGGCACAGCGGGCGCTGCCGATGTACGACCAAAGGATGAGGGCCAGCGGCGGGCGATGGACGGCCGCTGCCGCAGGGAATGGACCGATGTACAGGCCCCCGTAGGAGCGCACCTGGGCGCGACGGCTTTCTCGGTAATGCCCATCGCGCCCGGGTGCGCTCCTACGCGATGGCGTGGTCTGTGGGTGCGGCTGGGTGCCCTCGCTAGGACATCCCAGCGGCGGGTGCCGCCCCGTAGGAGCGCACCTGGGCGCGAGGGCTTTCTCGGTAATGCCTGTCGCGCCCGGGTGCGCTCCTACGCGATGGGGTCGTCTGTGGGTGCGGCTGGGTGCCTTCGGCGGGACATCTCCGCGGCGGGTGTCGCCCCGTAGGAGCGCACCTGGGCGCGAGGGCTTTCTCGGTAATGCCCGTCGCGCCCGGGTGCGCTCCTACGCGATGGGGTCGTCTGTGGGTGCGGCTGGGTGCCTTCGCCAGGACATCTCAGCGGCGGGTGTCGCCCCGTAGGAGCGCACCTGGGCGCGAGGCGCTTTATCGGTAACGCCCGTCGCGCCCGGGTGCGCTCCTACGCGATGGCGTGGTCAGCGGGTGCGCGCCAATACATCCCCCACGGCGGGCGCCGCCCCGTAGGAGCATGCTGGTCAGAACGCTTGCAGCGCTTCGGTCAGTTGGCCGTTGTTGTTGACTGCGCCCATGGTGTAGCCCTGCCAGCCGGGGTAGGCATTGGGTTCCCAATAAAACACGCCGAGGACGCGCGCGCCGATGCTGCTGCTGCGGCTGAGCAGGTTGCTGAGCATGGCGCGGGTGGTGGCCGCCTGCTGCCAGTCCATGCCGACCTCGGAAATCACCACATCGCTGCCGTAGCGCGCAATCATGTCGCGCATGTTGGTGTCCAGGCGGCTGTTGTAATCCTGCCAGCTGCCGACGGGGGGGTAATGCGACATGCCGATGACGTCCCACTTGCCGCCTGCCGAGCGCAGGTTGTCGAAGAACCAGCGGAAGTTGGCGTTGTCGTAGCCATTGGCCAGATGCACGACGACCTTGGCGTTGGGATACACCGCCTTGGTGGCGTTGTATCCGCTGTTGATGAACTGGCCCAGGGTGGCGAAGTTGGGCGTCTTGCCCTCGTTCCACAGCATGCCGCTATTGATCTCGTTGCCGACCTGCACCCAGCTGACGGTGATGCCGTTGTCCTTGAGATATTTGAGGATGCCCTGGGTGTGGCTGTAGACATCGGTGTTGAGCTGGGCGACGGAGTGGCCGGCCCAGGCGGCCGGCTTGGTCTGCTTGCCGGGGTCGGCCCAGCTGTCGCTGTAATGGAAGTCGATCATGATGCGCATGCCTTGCGCGGCGGCGCGCTTGGCCTTGTCCAGGGTGTCGCGGCCATCGTTCCAGCCGCCGGACGGGTTGACCCACACGCGCAGGCGAATGGCATTGCCGCCGACATCCTTGAACAGCTTGATGAAGTCGGTGGTGTTGCCGGCTGCATCGCGAAAGACCTGCGGCGGATTGTTGGCGGCCTGTTGATTGAGCCAGCTGACGTCCGCGCCTTTGGCGATGCCTTGCGCGCTGACGCCGGCGCTGCACAGAGACAGCAGCAAGATGAGCCATACACGGTGGTAGTGCCTGCAAAAAATGGTCATGGAACGCTCCCTTGATCGATGAGTGTCGCGCCGGGTGGCGCCTTGCTTGATCCCGCTGCCTTGTCTCGTGCGCGCGTGCGCAGCGTGACAAGTGCCTGGCCGTGCATCGCTGCAAATCCGCGGCGATTCAAGCATGGCCGTACAGCCCGATTGAGGCCGCTATAGGTACGGGCGAGTTGTGGCATATCTCGACGCAGGAAAAGCTTGCGTTCGCACACCTCGTGCGGCCCGGTTGTTGTGCAGATGCAGCAGCGGCGGTGCGCGTTACTGCGCGAACGAACGCAAAAACGCCGGGCAGGCCCGGCGTCTTGATGCAACGTTCGATGGTGGCGATGTGCAGTCCGGGCGGCGTGTGGCATGGGTGGCATGGGCGGCAGCCGGGTGTGTCACTGCACGCAAACGCGGCAGCTCCATGCCCCGCTCCCCTTAGCCCAGTGCGCGTGCGCCCTGCTGCTGTTGCTGGGTCTGCGATTGTTGCTGTTCCAATACCGCCGACTGACGCGCCGCGTTTTCGGCAACGCGTTGGCTGCTCTGTTCCAGCGGAGTATTCATTGCCGTCATGGTGTCCACGCTCACGCGCAGCTGTGCCGGGTCGTCGACGCGGCCCTGCACGGCGAAGGTGCGTGCGGCATCCGGGCTCATCATCACCGCATCGATGCGCCGGCCACCGGCGGCATGCATTTCCGATGCGAGCGAACCCGATAACTGCGCACTGTGCTGGTCGGGCGTGCGCCCGGCACGTGCGTCCTGCGCATGCACGCCGCGCTGGGCGTCCTGGAACAAGCCATTGCCCACGTGTCCGGGTTGATCGATCCGCAAGGAGGTGTGGCCGTTGCCATGCTCGCGTGGGTCGCGTTTGGCCGGCTCGCCCGGCGCGAGCGGGCCGCGGATGGCGTCGATGGCGTCCTGGCCGAGGCCGCGCGCGCTACGCGTGAGGATGGTGGTACCGGTGCGCAGCCCATCGATATCGCTGCGGTACTCCTCGATCATGCGCTTGTTCTGCTCGGCAAGCGGGCGCGCGTTGGGGTCCCTGAGCGCAGAATGTTCGCCCAGAAAGTTGCCCAGCTTGTGCGCCCCGAGCGAGCCGCCGGCAGCAACCAGCGGGTAATCCGGAATCAGGAAGTTCGCCTTGCTATTGCTGTAGCCGGCACCGCTCAAGGTGGCGATCTCATATGGCTTGGCATACATGCGTACCTGCCCGAAGTGCGGCGATGCCGCGCTGACCGGGTCCGATGCCATGACGTGATTGATCACGCTATTGCCACCCTCCGGAATGCGGTAACTCAGACTCGACGCGCCGTACGCGTTGAAGGTTTCGCCCTTGAGGTCGTAGTGGTGTGCGGACACCTGCGCAAGCGCACCGCCGAGCGAGTGGCCGGTGACGGTGACTTCCAGTTGATGGCCGGTTCGCTTGCCGACATCCTTGGCGATGTCCATCGCATTCTTGGTCAGCGCAAGCGCATCGGCAGCCTGAGGATTGGTCCGCGAGGTGACCATGGTGGCATCGGTGAGCACGTCATTGACCGCGCCCTCTGTGCCCCGATGCGCAACCACGATTTCGCCACTGCTTTCGCGGCGGTAAACCGTGCCCTGGTAGCCGTTGGATTGATTGTTGACGTGATCGAGAACGGCGTAACGCTCACCCTCGATCGTGACGATCTCTTCGTGCCCCGGTGCACGCCGACCAACGGCGCGATCCTTGTAGGCGTCCTCGGATAAACCGGCGTATTGCGGTGACGGGATACTCATGACGCAACTTCCTTGGCAGCCAGCGTGATGGTGAAGAGATTGTCGCGGATCTCAGGCTTGAACGTCTCCGGGCTGAGCTCGCCGGTGTCCGGGAAACTCTTGGATTCCGAGCGCGGATAGCCGTCTTTCCAGTAGTACTTGGTCAACGCCTGCTGCGCGGTCACCGTCTTGGCTTCGATAAACGACAAGAACCGCGTCTCTTCTTCGGCGCCGGTGGCCTTGAGCAGCACGCTGGCGCCGCTGAATTCCCAATGGCACACGCCGCGACCGTAGTAGTCCTCGTCCTGCATCAGATCCAGATACAGGGTGCCACGGTACTCGGTCTCGGAAATCTTCTTGAGCGCCACAGTTTCCTGACTGGTGATGCGGCCGGCCGTGCCGGTTTCCGGCTGGATCCTGCCGCATTCCTGCTCGTTGCTGACATCGTATTGCGCCGCAGCCTCCACCAGGCCAAACGCGCCGGGCGCCTTGTCCAAGGTGAGCGTGACCTCGTAGGCCTTACGCGGACTCGGATTCAACCTGGCAAGACCGCGGCCGCCGGCCTGAACGTCGGCTGCTGCGGTGGCCTCGGTGGCGGAGGAATGGGTCTGGGTCATGCTGGTCTCCGGGGAGTGACAGGCCGTAAGCAAAAGGGCCAGCAGGCTTGGGGTCAACATCTGGCGCAAGGCCGGCCTCCGTGGCAGGTGGGCGGCCAATCTAGTCCGCTCGCGTTCGGCCGGTCAATCGCGACCACGTGAGGATGAGGCTGCTAAAGAGTTGTGCATGGCAGCAAAGCTGCCATGATCCAGCGCAGCTGCTGCCACGAAGAGTGCGCCATGCGCAATCGCCCGCGATCACTGCCACCCCGGACATCGGTCGCCGCGCGCATGCCGTGGCGTCGCAGCTTGCGCATGCGTGTGCTGCTGGCGGCCACCGCGGTGCTGGTGGCCTTGCTGACGGTGCTGGGCACGGTGTTCTACCTGGGCGCGCGCGCCGAGCTGGTGGACGCGGCGCGCACCGAGGTGGATGGCCTGACCGAACAGACTGCGCGCAGCCTGGCGGCGATGCTGGATTCGGTGCAGGTGAGCGGGCGCACGTTGGCGGCCAGCAGCGGCGGGGTCGGCCTGCAGCCGTTCAATTTGCGTGCATTGCTGCTGGCCACGCTCACCGGCGATCCGGATATCGGTGCAGCGCGCCTGATCATCGAGCGGCGCACGCAAAAGGCCGGCGACAGCGGGTTTGTCTGGTACGTGCATCGCAACGGCACACGCGTGGCGGAAAAATCCGCGCTGGAACTGGGGTACGACTATCGCGCGATGCCCTGGTATCTGCGTACCCAGCGCGAGGGCCGGGCATGGTGGTCCGAGCCCTACATGGACGCCAATGGCGGCGGCCTGTACACCAGTTACAACCTGCCGCTGCGCCGGCCCGGCGATGCACCCGATGCGGCACCGGTGGGCATGGTCAGCGTGGATTTGCCGCTGCAGCACCTGCGCGAGATCATCGATCAGCTGCCGCGCGATATCGGCATCCAGACGATGCTGCTGTCGCCGGAAGGCCTGCTGGTCTTCAGCCCCGACCCGGCACTCAATCTGCGCCACTCGCTTGCGGCCTATGTGGCCCGTTCGCGCCCGGACCTGCGGCCATTGCAACGCGCCGTGGCAGCCGGCCAGCCGATTTCGTTTTCGCATACCGCGCCCGACGGCGAGCGCTTTCTGACCCATAGCGCAGCGGTGGGGCGCAGCGGCTGGACCTTCGTATTGTCGGCCTCCGAAGGCTACGTGCTGGCCGGTCTGAACTGGCTGGCGGCATGGGTGGCGCTGGCCGCGCTGCTGGGCGCCATGGTGTGGTGGTGGTTGATGCGGCGGATCACGCGCAAGTTGACGCGACCGATCGAAGAACTGACCGACACCGCCGAGCATTTTCGTCGCGGCGAATTCGAGTACCCGTTACCGCACATCGAACGCGACGACGAGGTGGGCGTGATGGCACGCGCCTTCGACAGCGCACGCGATGCGATCCGCCACCACATCGCCGAGATCGGCGAGATGACCGCCGCGCGCGAACGCATGCACAGCGAGCTGCAGATTGCGCGCGAAATCCAGCAGGCGATGCTGCCTTCCGGGCGCACCTTCGACCGCGCCAGTTCGCACCTGGAAACCTGCGCGTGGCTGGAGCCGGCCAAGGCGGTGGGCGGGGATTTCTACCACTTCGTGGAAACCGAACCGGGCCTGCTGTGGTTCGTGGTGGGCGATGTCTCCGACAAGGGCGTGCCGGCGGCGTTGTTCATGGCGCGCGCGGTGAGCGTGCTGGAGATTGCCGCGCGGCGGTACACGCGCCCGGATGCGATTTTGATCGCCGCCTCCACGCGGTTGGCCGAAAACAACGAGACCTGCATGTTCGCCACCGTGCTGTGCGGCCTGATCAACGTGGTGAGCGGCGACTACTGGCTGGCCAGCGCCGGGCACGAGCCGCCGCTGTTGATCGATATCGACGGCACGGCACGGCCGTTGCCGCTGGAAACCGGCGCGCCGCTGGGGATCGAGCAACAGGAGTCCTATCCGGTGCTGCAGGGCCGCATGAGCGCCGGGCAGACCTTGCTGGGCTACACGGATGGCGTGACCGAGGCGATGGACGAGCGCGGCGCCAGCTACGGGATGGAGCGGTTGCTGGCGGCGCTGCACCCGCGCCGCAGCGCGGCGGCGCAGTGCAAGGCGGTGATCGCCAATATCGCCCGTTTCACCGGCACGGCCGATCCGTACGACGACATCACGCTGCTGGCGATCCGGCTGCGCCAGGAGCATGCTGGGCGGGTCGCACACGCTGGCCGGGACGCGCCCGGAAAGGCAACGACTGCATGAAGCTCGAGTTGGCCATCGCGCCATCGCTGGCCCAGCTGGCCGGCGCCAACGATGCGCTGGAACGGTCGCTCACGCTCGAGGGCCTGCACGCCGAGCGCATCGGCCAGGTGCGGTTGATCGTGGAAGAGCTCGGCTGCAACGCACTGACCCACGGCCAGTGCGCCGCACAGCCGCTGCGCCTGCAGCTGCAGCTGGACGCCCAGGCGCTGGTATTGGAAATGCACGATGCGGGCAGCGCCTTCGACCCCTGCGCCGCGCCCCTGCCCGAGGTGACCGACGAGCTCGACGACCGCGCCATCGGCGGGCTGGGGTTGTTTTTGGTCCATCAGTTCGCCGATCACATCGACTACCGCCGCGATGGTGCATATAACGTCGTGCGCGTCACCCTGCTGCACCCGTACGCCCCTGTCCCCGAGGCCCTGTCATGACCACGCTCGCCATTCAGATCGACCCGCCGCAGGACACCCGTCAACGCGTCATCCTGACCGGGCGCCTGGACACCCACACCTACCAGGACCTGGACGCGGCGCTGTCGCCGCTGCTGGGCACCCTGATCACCACGCTGGTGCTGGACCTGAGCGCACTGGAATACATCTCCAGCGCCGGCATCCGCTGCATCTTCAAGGCGCGCAAGGCGCTGGCCACGCGCCAGGGCAAGGTGCTGGTGAGCAACCCGCAGCCGCAGATCCGCAAGGTCTTCGACATGGTCAAGGCGGTGCCGTTGAGCGACGTGTTCGCCTCCACCGAAGAGCTGGACGCGTACCTGGCTGCGATGCAGCGCAAGGTGATCGAACAGAGCGCGCAGAGCGATGCGCCGATCGTGCCGCACTTCGCCGAAGCCTGAGCGCAGCTGTCCTACCGACGGCGCTCGCCGCCGGGCGGGCGCTGCGGGCCTTCCTCCGGAGCTGACGACTGCGCGCCACGTTGCTGTTACCGCGTGACGTCGCCTGCGCGCACATGTGGGGACCTGTGTGCGTGGGTGCCGGCATCATCCCTGGTTAGGCTATGACGCCCTGCCCTGCGCGTTGCCATGCCCGCCCTGATCATTTTCGATTTCGACGGCACGCTTGCCGATTCGTTTGGATTTTTCCTGAGCACGCAGCGGCTGCTGGCCGAACGGCATGGCTTTCGCGCGGCGCAAGCGCATGAAGTCGACGATGCCCGTCGATTGAGCACGCGCGAATTGCTCAAGGCATCGGGCCTGAGCACGTGGCGCGTGCCATGGGTGGCGGCGGACTTCATCCGGCTCATGCGCGCCGCGCCACCGGTGGCGTTGTTTCCCGGCATTGCCCACACCGTGAGCGCGCTGCATGCCCGGGGCACCCGGCTGGCCGTGGTGTCGTCCAACTCCGTGGAGAACGTGCGGCGCGCGCTAGGCGCAGAGCTGAGCGCCACATTTGCCGTCATCGAAGGCGGCGCGCATCTGCTGGGCAAACAACGCGCCTTGCGTCGTGTGCTACGTGCCACCGGGCACACTGCGTCGCAAGCGGTGTATGTGGGCGACCAGGTCGCCGACTGGGAAGCCGCACAGGTCGTGGGCTTGCCGTTTGCCGCAGTGGCGTGGGGCTATGCGCATCCGGACGTGTTCGCCGGGTTGGCCGGAACGCAGTTGATCGAACGCGTGGAAGACTTGCTTGCGTTGAGCGGGGAATAGGCGGCGGGGATGGGGGATTGGCAAGAGTTGGGCATTGCCGGTAATGCGTGTCGACGTACCCTCATCCGCCCTTCGGGCACCTTCTCCCGATGGGAGAAGGAAGTGCGATCCCGGTGCGCGTGGTGATGCGCCCGGACAGCGCCAACGTCTACACCCCACCGACCCGCGGCAACGGCGCCGGTACGTTCAACATGCCGCCGGCCGCGACATACGCTGCCAGGGCCTGGCCCTGGCTCAGCAGGTGCCCGTGCATGGTGCGCTCGGCGCCTTCGGCATCGCCGCGTCGCACGCAGTCCATCAGTTGGCGATGCTCCGCCAGCGATTGCGCCATGCGCCCGGGCGTGAGCAACTGACGGCCGCGGTGCATCTTCAAGATGCGGTGCAGATCGTGCGTCACCCGGATCAACCAGGGATTGCCGGCGTACTGCTGCACGGTTTCGTGGATCAGGTAATTGTTGCGGTAATACTCGGCCACATCGCCGGCTGCCGATGCGGCTTCCATTGCCGCATGCAGCTCTTCCAGGCGCTGCACGCCGGCCGCATCGATGCGCTTGACCGCATCGTGCGCGCAGCGGCCTTCCAGCATCGCCATCACCGGGAATAACTGGTTGAGGTCTTCCAGCGTCAGCCGGGTGACCCGGCTACCGCGGCCGGCATCCAGTTGCACCAGGCCTTCGGCAGCGAGCAGCTTGAGACTTTCGCGCAGCGGCGTGCGGCTGATGCCGAGTTCTTCGGCCAGGGCCGGCTCGTCGATCCACTCGCCCGGCGGCAGCGCGTACTCGTAGATCTTCTGACGCAGGCGCTCGGCCACTTCCTCGTACAGCGGCACGCGCTTTTTGGAGGCGCGCGAATCAGGAGCGAGGGTCATGGCGGGCAGGCTGTCGGCATCGGGTCGGGGCGCCCATTCTACGTGGGCGCCCCGCTGCGCTGTGGCGTGCGGACCGCATCACAGCCAGCCCGGCACCACGAAGACCAGCCACGCCGCCAGCGGCCCCAGCAACACCACCAGGCCGCTGTAGATCAGGAAGCGGCGGAACAGGCCGTCGCGTTCTTCCTTGGCGGCCGAGGCCACCACCAGCGCGCCGTTGGTGGAAAACGGGCTCACATCGACGATGGTGGAGGACACGGCCAGCGCGCAGATCACCCCGGCCGCGCCCAACTGGCCCTGCATCAGGAAGGGCACCGCCAACGGAATGGTGGCGCCCAGCACCGCTGCCGACGAGGCGAATGCAGAGACGATACCGCCGACGTAGCAGACCAGCAGCGCGCCCAGCAGGGGCATGCCGATGTGCGACACGCCGGTGCCGATGTAGTCCACCGCACCGGATTTTTCCAGCACGGCGATATAGGTCACCACGCCGCTGATCAGCAGCACGGTGGACCAACTGATGCCGTCCACCGCGCCTTTCTGCGCGTTGGGCGAGATCAGCGCCAATGCCACCGCCACCGTGATCGAGACCAGGCCGACGTTGAGGTTGTAGATCAGCGCAGCAACGCCCAGACCCAGCAGGCCGATCAAGGTGATCACGCGGTCGCGGGTGATCGACACCGCCTCCAATGCCAGCGGGTCGGTGGACAAGGTGCCGCCGCCCGGCGCCACCAGCGCACCATGCCCTTCGATCGCGAAGCCGCGGTGCGATGCCTGGTCGCCGGCAACCGCAACGTACTGCGCATCGGCCAGCGACAGTTCCTGCCGGCGCATCAACTTCAACCCACCGAAGGCGCAGAAGCAGATGATCGCCATCATCAGGTTGAAGCCCAGGCTGGTGAGAAATACCGCCATCTCGCTGACGTCCAGCCCGGCTTTTTCGACCACCTTGTTGGTGATGCCGCCATACACGCTGATCGGCGAGAAACCGCCGCCTTGCGCACCGTGGATCACCAGCAGGCCCATCATCAACGGGTTGATGCGGTACTGCTTGGCGAAGCGCAGCGCCACCGGCCCGATGATGGCCACCGCTGCCGGCCCCAGCGCACCGAAGGCGGTCAGCAGCCCGGTGATGACGAACATCACCCAGGGGATGGCGACGATGCGCCCCCGTACCGCGCGCACCGCCCAGTGCACCAGCAAGTCGATGGTGCCGTTTTTCTGTGCGATGGCGAACAGATAGGTAATGCCGACCAGGGTCAGGAACAGGTCGCCCGGAAAGCCGGCCAGCACTTCCTTGCCCTCCAGCCCCACCCACACGCCGCCAATGATGAAGGCCAGCGCGAAGGCCACCGCCCCCATGTTGATGGGCAATGCGGTGGCGACGATGAACATGATCACCAAGCCAAGAATCGTTGCAATTTGCGGGGTCATGCGCCCTCCCAGACACCTGATACGCGTACAACACGGATGGCCGCCCGCCATCCTGGGGTCACACCGTGTGCAGCACCTGCCTGATCGTCATGCCGCGCGCTCGCACGCAGCCATGACCCATTCGAGAACACCGTCGGTGCTGTGGAATTCGTCCACCGAGCGCGCTTCGCATGCCGGCAGCACCTCGCGCGCCATCCGCGCCAATGCGCTGCCGGGGCCGAGTTCGAGGAACACGCGTGCGCCGCGTTCGGCGGCTTGTACCAGCACGTCGTACCAACGCACGGTCTGTGCGATCTGTCTGGACAGCGTGTCGACCACCAAGGCCTGCGTACCGACCGCACGTGCATCGATGCCTGCCAAGACGCGCAGCCTGGGCGCGGCGAGCTGTGCGGTGGCCAGTTCAATGGCAAAGCCTTCGGCGGCCGCGCTCAACCACGGCGTGTGCGCCGGCACGCCGACCGGCAGCAGCGTGACGCGCGCACCTTGTGCGCTGGCAGCCTCGCCAAGCGCCTGCAATGCAGCGCGCGGGCCGCCGAGCACGGCGTGATCGTCGCCGTTGATGATGGCCAGCGCCGCGCCGTGCGTCTGGCACAGCGTTTCCAGGGCGCGCAGTGGCACACCGATCACCGCCATCAGCCCTGCCTGCTGCGGGCTGGCCGCATCCATCAACCGGGCACGCGTCGCCGCCAGCTGCAGGCAGGTGTCGATGGACATGCTGCCGGCCACCGCATGTGCGGCAAGCTCGCCAACGCTATAACCGAGCACCAGCAGCGGCGTGGGGAGTTGCGCACACAGTGCCTGCCAATGCGCCAGCGTGCCGGCGCAGACCAGTGGTTGAGCGATGGCGTTGGCGTAGCGGCCCGGATCTGCGGCCAGTGCTTGTGGTGCGACGCCAAGCACGCGCTGTGCGCTGGCGAAGACGGCGGCCGCCGCAGGCGCGTCTGCGACACGCGCGAACATCTCGGCGTGTTGGCCGCCTTGGCCCGGGCAGAGCAAGGCCAGGCTCATGCGGTGGCCTGACTGCGTTCGCAGGAATGTCGTGCGCGCACCCTGTCGTGTTCCGGATTGCGCGCGATGTGCCGCCGGGAAACCTGGACGCGGAGATTGACCGAGGGACAACGTGCGCCGCTTGTCGCGACGGCAGGCAGGTCAGCAGCCGTTGCGGCTGCGAGCAAAACGCCGCGGCATTGCCGCTTCGCAGGCACCACCTGTTTTGCAGCCAGCGAGCAAGCGCGGCTCATGCCAGCTCCTGCCGATGCAGGAACCATGCACAGGCCAGCAGATCCGCGCTGCCGCCAGGGCTCAGGCGACGGGCGACAAACTGCTGGCCGATGGCATGCAACTGCGCGCGCCACTGCGGGTGGGCAATGCCGCCGTCGGCAAGGAAGGCTGTCGCCTGCGCCTTGGCGAATGCCAGGCCTTCCGGCCCGCCACGATGCAATAGATTGAGATCGTCTACCTGGGCGATGAGCTGCATCAGGGTCTGCACCAGCGCCGCTTCACGCGTGGCCCCCCCCGCAAGCGCGGTACGCAACGCAGGCAGGGCGATCTCGCGCAGCACCGGATACCCTGCCGCGGCCTGTTCGCGCACGCCACTGATGCGGTATTGCGCACGCACGCGCTGGCCATGGCTGTGCGGGTCCAACGGTGCAGCCTGCAATGCATCGCGCCAGGCGCGTACGCCATCGCAGACCTGTTCTGCAGTGGGGCGCCGCCGCTGCTCACCGCGCAGGCGTGCAGCCTGCGCAGTGAGCAGGCCCAGGCTGAAAATCGCGCCGCGATGGGTATTGACGCCACAGGTCGCGCGCAACATCGCGGACTCGGCCGCGATGCCCAGCTCGCGAAGCCGCTCGAACGGCGCGTGGTCGATGCCGGCCTGGGCAATGGCGACAAAATAGCCACGCAAGGCGAACAGGCTACGCACGAAGGTGGCTGCATCCATGTCGGTGTGGCTGCCGCTATCGAACGGCGTCACCAAGCCCGGCTTGGGCGCACAGGCCAGTTCTGCATACAGGGCGCCAACCGCCAGCCGGCCGAGCCGGTAGGCAGCATCGCGCGGCGGTGCAAGCGCACTGGCAACGCAGTGTTGCTGCAGCTGTGCGCTCATGCCGCACTCCGGGCCGGAAACAGCGCAGCACGCGGCAACAGCCGGCAGTCCTGGTTGGATTTCACCAACACCTGTTGCGCGTTGCCGGCGTACTCGCGCCAGTTCACCGCGTTGTCATCGGGCAACCGCAGCTCGCCATCGGCACGCAGCCCGTGCTGCTGCTCCCAGCGCTGCACCAGCGTGAGCACCGCGCACGCTTGCTCGGGCGTCTGGATGGACCACAGCAGATCCAGATCCGATTGCGCATGCACATACGTCAGGCCGGTCAGGGCTTGCCAGGCGAAGCTCCCGAAGACGTGCGGGTGCAACGCATGCGCGTGCGCTTGAGCGAGCAGGGCCTGCAGTGCCGGCTGCACCGCGAGGGGCGCATGTGGCATCACGGCATCCAGTGTCAGTGGAGCGGTGCAGCGTGCGATACCGGCCACGTGCGCCTGGAGGGCCAGACGCTGCTTGCCTTCACTGGGCGGCAGCGGCACGCCGAGCCGCAGGGTGCCTGGTGCCTGACTGCCATCGCCACGCGCCACCACCGCTGGCAGGCCGGCCGCGAACCACTGCTGCAGCCGTGGCTGCGCGCCAGACGTGACGGCCTGCCACTGCGCATCCTCGCGTAACCACACCAGGGCGTGGCGGCCGGCCATGCTCAGGCCTCGCCCGCAACCACGGCGCTGGCGACATCGCGCGCCAGCGTGCGCCCGCCGCGTTGCGCGCCGCGCGCGCGGCGCTGGTCGCCGTCGACCGGCGCGGCCAGTGCGTCGAGCAGCGCCTGCGCCAGATCGCCCTCCCACAGCGATTCCACCGCGCCCATGCGCACGTAATTTTCCACGCCTGGCGCGAACACCGGCGAGCTCTTGCTCAACGCCTGCAAGGTGTCGACCGACTGCTTGGTCACGCGCGCCATCGCGCGCAGATCCATGACCCGGATCTGCGCATCGGGCAATGCATGGATATGGTCGGCCATCAAGCCGAACGACAGGAACCCACCGCTGACCGATTCGCCGTAGACCAGCGTGATCAGCCGCGCCCCGCGCCTGCGTGCCAACTCCAGCGCACGTGCCAGATGTGCGAAATAGCCGTTGATGCCGAGTAATTCGTCGCGCCGTGCCAGCCGCTGCCCGGCAGTGTCGGCCAGCATCACGATCGGGCGCTGCGGGTGAGCGCGGGTACTCGCCAGGACAGTGGCAGCCAAGGCCAAGGCGTGATCGACACCGACTTCGAGCTTGTTGGCGGTACCGATCACGGTGACGTCGCCGGCGGCGGTGGTTGCACTGCCGGTGAGCACATCGTCGTTGCGCGCGATGGCGTGACCGAGCGGAAACAGCTGATCGAGCAAGCGGCTCAGGTCCATGGAAGGCTCCGGTCTGCGGTTGCGGCAAGAAAGGCCTCGGTATCGAGCAGCGGCAGGCGCTGCGCATCGACAATGCCCTGGCGCGTCCAGATCTCCAGTCCGTCGCGGCAATCGCCGTACGCATCGATGCGCGCTGCCAATTGCTGCTGCGCACGCTCCAGCGCCTGCAATGCGGCCTCACCCGTCGCTTCGGTGAGAGCATCGAGGGTGGCCAGCGCTGCATCGGCGAAGGCATCGATGCGATCGGCCACCAGCGTTTGCGCCTCGCCCAGCAGGTAGCGGTGTTTGCCGCCGGTCACGCGCCACACCAGGGCACGGTCGCGCGCGTCGAACTCTTCCACCCCACGCACGGTTTCGATCACGTCCGGGCCGGACAACGACAAGCGGCCTTCTTCGGACATGATCACTGCGCTGCAGCAGCGCGCCACGATGCCCATGCCGCCGAACGCGCCGTTGCCGCTGCCGATCAAGGCCAGCACCGGCACACCGGCGGCACGCGCGCTCAAGGTGGCTCGCATGATTTCGGAGATGGCGATGAGCCCGGCATTGGCCTCATGCAGACGCACGCCGCCGGTGTCCAGCAGCAATAGCACCGCTGCCGGCTGCGTGGTTGCGGCGCGTTCCAGCAGGCCGGTGAGTTTGGCGCCATGCACTTCGCCCACGCCGCCGCCCATGAAGGCGCCTTGCTGCGCAGCGATCAAGACATTGCGGCCGCGTAAGGTGCCTTCGCCCACCACGATGCCGTCATCGAAGGCGCCGGGTGTCTCCAGTTGTGCCAGATGCGGGCTGATCAGGCGGCGCCGCGGGCCAACGAATTCGCGAAGGCTGCCGACATCCAGCAGACCATCGATACGTTCGCGGGCATCGGCTTCGTAGTAGCTGCGCTGGGCCATGGGAACGGTGGTGCTCATGCGTATCTCCCGATCGCTTGCGTAGGAGCGCACCGGGGCGCGACTGAAGCCTTACCGGGAATGCCCGTCGCGCCCTGGTGCGCTCCTACGGGGTGACAGTGGCGGCTCATGCGTCGGCTCCCTGCAGCACATCCAGCGCTTGTTCCAGGCGCAAACTCACCACCGCCGGCGTGGCGCCGACATCGTTGATGCTGATGCGTACGTCGCGCAGTGGGTGACGCGCGGCGAAATCGTCCAGCACTGCCTGCCAGATCGCGCCAAAGCCGCGTGCGGCGGTGAGGATGTCGATTTCCATCGCGCCCTCGAGCGGCACGCGCTCGACCAGCACTTCCAGATTGCCGGAGGCCACGACACCGACCAGCGCGTGTTCCAGCCCGGCGCGTGCGCCACGCTGTCCGTCAAAGCGATATCGCAGGGTTTCCATGCTATGCCCTTACCAATTGCGAAAACGTTTCGGCGGGTCGTACAAGCCGCCGGACCAGCGCACCAGGTCCTTGACCGTACGCGCTGCAAGCAAATCGCGCGTGGCATCGCGCGGGCGAATGCCCAGGTCGTCCGGCCGCTTGATGACGCCGCGGTCGCGCAGGTTTTCGACCATGCGCCTGTCGCGCCCCAGGCCCACCGCGGTATAGCCGGACACGCCACGGATTGCCTGCTCGCGTTCCTCCGGCGTACGGCACAGCAGCAGGTTGGCGATGCCTTCTTCGGTGAGCACGTGGCTGACATCGTCGCCGTAGATCATCACCGGCGGCAGCGGCATGTTGGCGCGTTCGGCCAGTTCCCAGGCGTCGAGTTTGTCGACGAATGCCGGCGCCATGTGTTCGCGGAAGGTCTCCACCATCTGCACCACCAGCTTGCGCCCACGCGGCATCTCGCCCGGCGTTGCCGCTTCGCGCCCGGCCTTGAGCCAGGCAGCACTGGCATGCCGGCGACCACGCGCATCCGAGCCCATGTTGGGCGCGCCGCCGAAACCGGCGATGCGGTCGCGCGTGGCGGTGGAGCTGTTGCCCTGCAGATCGATCTGCAGGGTGGAGCCGATGAACATGTCGCAGGCATACAAGCCGGCGGTCTGCGACAGCGCGCGGTTGGAGCGCATGCTGCCGTCGGCGCCGGTAAAAAAGATGTCCGGACGTGCGGCGATGTAGTTTTCCATGCCCAGTTCGGAGCCGAACGAGTGCACCGACTGCACGAAGCCCGATTCGATCGCCGGGATCAGCGCCGGATGCGGATTGAGCGCCCAATGCCGGCAGATCTTGCCCTTCAACCCCAGCGATTGGGCGTAGGTGGGCAGCAACAGCTCGATCGCGGCGGTATCGAAACCGATGCCGTGATTGAGCCGGTCCACACCATATTCGGCATAGATGCCCTTGATGGCCATCATCGCCATCAACACCTGGATCTCGGAGATCTGCGCCGGGTCGCGGGTGAACAGCGGTTCGATGTAATTGGGCTTGGGCGCCTGGGTGACGAAGTCCACCCAATCGGCGGGAATATCCACGCGCGGCAGGGTGTCGAGGATTTCGTTGACCTGCGCGATCACGATGCCGCCCTTGAACGCGGTGGCTTCCACGATCACCGGCGTGTCTTCGGTGTTCGGGCCGGTATAGAGATTGCCGTGGCGATCGGCCGCCTGGGCGGTGACCAGTGCGATGCGCGGGGTGAGGTCGATGAAGTAGCGGCCGAACAATTCCAGATAGGTGTGGATGGCACCGATTTCGATGCGGCCTTCGCTCACCAGCCCGGCCAGGCGCGCGGCCTGCGGGCCGGAGAACGAAAAATCCAGGCGCTTGGCGATGCCGCGCTCGAATACATCCAGATGCGCGGCAAGCGACAACACCGATTGCACCATGTGCAGGTCATGCACGCGCGCCGGATCCACCTCGGTGAGGCAACGCGCCAGGAAATCGGCCTGCTTCTGGTTGTTGCCTTCCAGGCACACGCGGTCGCCGGGCTCGATCACCGCCTCCAGCAACGCCACGACATCGTCGGCAGCCACCACACGCCCCTGCGGCGCCAGCGCGGCGGCCCGCTGCAAGCGCTGACGCCGGCTGTCGGCCTGGGTGTCCCACTGTCGACTCATGCCTCTGCCTCGCCGGGACGAGCCCGTAATGTCAAAGTAATTACATCGTAATTATGAGGTGCACGTGTGTCTAGCCGCGTTGCAGCATCCGGTTTTGGCGTCGGACAGGCGGTCAGCCATCTGAGAGCCGAGCGCTTGTGTATCGGTCAACTTCGATATATCGTTTCTCCATGCTTCGATATATCGAATGAAACAGCGCCCGCCCGTCAGCCCAACGGCCGATCTCGATGCAGCGCCTGCCCGCGCCCGCGGTGCCGGCGTGCGCGGGCGCCCGCTGGAACACGGCGATCTGCGCCTGCTGCTGCTGGTGCTCATCGCCGAGCGCCCGCGCCATGGCTATGAGCTGATGCGGCAGATCGCAGCGCTCTTCAAAGGGCTGTACACGCCTAGCGCCGGTGCGATTTATCCGGCATTGGCGCAGCTGGAAGCCGCCGGCTGGGTGCACACCGATCTGGATGCCGGCCGCAAGCGCTATCAGGTCACTGCCGCTGGCAGCGACCACGTTGCACAGCAACGCGATGCGCTCGATGCCGCACTGGCCCGCACCCATCGGCGCGCGCGCGAGCTGATCAAGTCGCAGACGCCGGCCCCGATTCGCGAGGCGATTCATCGCATCAAACATGGCCTGTTCGCGCGCCATGGGCAATGGAGCGAGACAGAAACCGCGCGGATTGCTGCATTACTCAACGCCGCCGCCGACGGCATGGAGCGCGACGACGACTGAGCCGGTGTATCGCGATGACGCCTGGGGTCGGCCCGACAGCGATCTGCGAGCCGCGCAGGTTGTGGACAGACAGCACCACCCCGAGTAGAGGTGAGGCGATGCACCTGCACGCGAACTCGCACGTCCCGTCATCTGCCCTGCGGGACACTTCTCCCGCAGAGAGAAGGCAAGCCCACTGCGCTGGATGACATCGCACCACCATGGCAGGTCGCCACTTGCCACCTCATTGCCGGATCACGCATCGATTTCATAACGCTCCATCTCCCCCGCACCGCCGCGCATCCGTGCGGCACTCGAGGAATTGCACCCATGGCTGCACACACCAATACCCAACTCCGTCGCGACCCACGCCTGCGCTCCGTGCAGGTGCGGCGTTGCGAAGCGATCACCCCGCACATGCGCCGTATCGTGTTCGGCGGCAGCGACCTGGCCGGCTTTCAAAGCGATGCGCCGGACGATCACATCAAACTGTTCTTTCCCAATGCCGATGGCGCTTTCGTCCTGCCGACCATGACGCCGGACGGCCCGCGCTACGAAGAAGGTGCGCTGCCTTCGCCGGCACGCGACTACACGCCACGCTATTTCGATCCGCAGAGCGGCGAGTTGAGCATCGACTTCGTGTTGCACGGTGACGGCGTGGCGTCCAGTTGGGCCGCGCACGCACAGCCGGGCGACCCACTGAAGCTCGGCGGCCCGCGCGGCTCGTTCCTGGCTGCCGATGACTACGACCACTACGTGCTGATCGGCGACGAAACCGCGCTGCCGGCGATCGGCCGCTGGCTCGAGGCGATGCCCGCCGACATGCACGCGCAGGTATTCATCGAGATCGCCGATGCCGCCGAGCGGCAGGAACTGCTCAGCGCGGCCGAGGTGCGGGTGAACTGGCTGGAGCGCAATGGCTTCGATGCCGCCAGCAGCACCCTGCTGGAAGACAGCCTGCGCGACTACGAGCCAGAGGATGGCGATACGTTCTACTGGATCGGCGCCGAATCGATGCGCGCGCGCGCCATGCGCAAATTCCTCGAAGACCACCTGGGTGTGGACAAGGAGTGGGTGCGGGCGAAAGGCTACTGGAAGGCGCGCGGCGAGCACGGCGAGGAGTGAGTGCGCTGCGTGCACGCAGCGTGCGTCGGCTCTAAACGCATCGCTGCGCCGCTTCTACCGCACATGCCGTGCATGGCACGCGCTACGGTGGCACCGGCCAGGACTGCATGGCCGGCAGCGCCACTTGCACCTGGGCCGGATCGATGCGCGTGCGCAGCCAGGCCGATGCAACCGGCAATGGACACAAGGCCTCACCGTGGCAACCGGGCAACACCAGCGTGGACGAGGCCAGCGCCTCGTCATCCAGGCGCCCGCTGCGCAACGCCGACAGGCTTGGCATCAGGGTCCGCACGCGTAGCAAGGGCGCGCCGTCGCGTTCGAGCAGGTCCAGCACCAATGCGCCGCCGGGCGGATAGTCGTCGGGGCGATCGCTGCGATGCCACTGCACGCCGAGCAGCCCGCCAAGCGTGGCCAGATTGGTGTCGTGGCCCACCAGCACCAGCAACCGCGTGGAGGGCGGCGCCAGTGCCGCCACCGACGGCGTTTGCCCGACCGCGGCCTGCACAGTGGCCAGCAGATGCGCGAGCAGGTTGGATGCCGCCGCCGTGGCAACCGGCAACGGACGCTTGCTCTGTGCGAACGAGGTGTTGTGCAGGGCAAGCAATTGCGCCACCGCGGCGCGATCCACCCGGCCCCAGCCCAGCTGCGCCGCATCGAAGCCTTCGACGTCTTCCAGCATCAGGTTCTCGGCCAGTCCACCGGCCAGCTTCAGGGTGCTGGCCGCGGCCGGCGAGCCGTCGCGCGTAGCCGGCTCGTAGAGCAGCCGGGTAGGCGGCGCCGTGGCGCAGCGCCCGTGCTGGCAGGCACTCAACACCGCCTGCAAGTGCGCCAGCTGCGCGCGCGTCTCAGCCTCCAGCCGCACCGGCGGTGCGGGCGCCTTGCCGCCATCGAACAAGGCGTTGCGCTCGCCTTCCGGCAGGGCCTGGTAGCGCATTGCGCAGCCAGGCGCCATGCCCTGCAGCAGCGCCTGCGCGCTGGCGTGGTTGCGGGCAGCGCTGTCGGCGATGGTGACGATCTGTTCGGTGCCTGCGCAGCCACTGGCCGCCAGCCCGAGCGGCGGTGCCAATCGCAGGCGATAACGTGCGCCCAGCGCCTGCATGCCCGCCCGTCCGTGCGGCGTCAGCTGGCCCGCAGCCACCGGCCAGTGCGGCCATGGCTGCGCGCTGTAGCGATCCAGTTCGCTGCCGGGCTGGGTCGGTGCACGGATGCCATGCCGCACCAGCACGATGGTCAGGCGCAGGTGCGCGGTTGTCGCGGCGGTCTGTTTTGCGCAGACCGGTTTTGCCATCGGCAGACAGAGCGCCAGACCGAGCAGTGCGTGCCGCATCGTCCTGGCAAGAGAGTGATTGCGCATGGCGTGCCTCAGAACGTCGCCGACAACGCGAGCACTACCCCGCGTCCAAGCTGACCGACATACCGCGGTGCATTGATGGAACGCGCGCCAAGGGTGCGCGTGCCGCGAGGCCGGACATCGCGGTGGTGCCATGCCTGCCACTGCAGGAACAGCGGCAACGATCTAACGAAGTGCACGACGGACATCACCGGTCCAGAAAAATGCGCCCAGCCTGCGCGGGCTGGATGACGCGTGGATGACAGCCGCCAACTGCGTTGCCGCGCGGTGCGCCTGGCCGTTGATTCGGCGATGGCGACGGCGCGACCTGCGAGACAGCGACGCGGCGTCAGGTTGCCGAACGTCGCGGCGGCCACCTGTTTGCCCATGCCACGGTCACCGTGGTCCACGCTGTCGGCTATGCCGTGAGCGGCGGCGTTTCCCAAGACACGCACCCAACACGCTGGCGGCCCCAGCATGACCTCGCCACACCCGACGGGGTCGCACGTGGCCATCCCCCTCAACGACAAAGGCCCGCCGAAGCGGGCCTTTGCCTGGACAGCAGCCAGACCGCTTACTTGGCTGCGGCATCCTTCGCCGCCGCATCGCCCGCCTTGGCCTGCAGGGCTTCGGTGGTGATGCGGATCTTCACTTCGTCGCTGACGTTCGGGGCGTACTGGCCCAGGCCGAAATCGCTGCGCTTGATGGTGGTGGTGGCGTCGAAACCGGCGGCCGGCACCTTCTTCATCGGGTGCTCGCCGGCACCGTTGAGGGTGACGTCCAGCACGACCGGCTTGGTCTGCCCCTTGATGGTCAGGTCGCCCGTGACGGTCAGCTTGTTGGTGCCGGCAGCTTCCACCTTGGTGCTCTTGAAGGTGGCGGTCGGGAACTTGGCCGCATCGAAGAAGTCACCGCTCTTCAGGTGTTCGTCGAACTTGGCGGTGAAGCTGTTCAAGCCGGACAGCGGCAGGGTGACCTGCACGGTGGACTTGGTCACGTCGGCCGCGTCGTACACCAGGGTACCGTCGACATTGCCGAAGTGCGCGCTCGGGTTGGAGAAGCCGAAGTGGCTCCACTGCGCCAGCACGTCGGTATGCGACGGGTCCAGGGTGTAGGTGCCCGATGCCACTTCCACGGCCGGGGCGGTCGAGGCGGCAGCTGCCGGTGCAGGTGCCGGCGCAGCAGCGGCGTCGGCCGGGGCGGTGGCCGCCGCCGGGGTTTCGGCGGCCGGGGCGGCAGTGTTCTCGGCCGGCTTGGAGCAGGCGGCAATGGCCAGGGTCAGGGCGAGCGGCAGCAACAGCTTGTGGGTGGTCTTCATTGGAACTCCATGGGATGAGAGACGCGTCGGAACAACGCGGGTGGGACAGATGCAGACGGACGAGGACTGCAGGAAACGCAAGACACCATGTACGTCGACACTGCGAGCGAGATCAAGCGATCGTCAGGCGAACGGCCAACGGCGTCGCTTGAACGTGGCAGGCACACGCAGTGTGCCGGGCCGACGCGCGCCGTCCACGGCGCTGTGCCGCAGTCGGAACGCATGCATCCCTTACTCGAAACGTGCCGCTTCGTCGAAGCTCAGGCGTGGCGAACGCGGGAACAGCCCGGCCGGGTCGCCATAGCCGAGATTGACCAGGAAGTTGGACTTGATCGGCGTGCCGGCAAAGAACGCCGCATCCACCTTCGCATTATCGAAGCCGGACATCGGGCCGGCATCCAGTCCCAGCGCACGCGCGGCCAGGATCAGGTAGGCGCCCTGCAGCGAGCCATTGCGGAACGCCGATTCGGTGCGGCCCTCGCGCGGGCCGTCGAACCAGCTCTTGGCGTCGGCATGTGGGAACAGATACGGCAGCTTCTCGTGGAAGTCTTCGTCGTGCGCCACGATCACCGTCACCGGTGCGGCCAGCGTCTTGGCGGCATTGCCCTCCGACAGCGCCGGCTTGAGCTTGGCCTTGCCTTCGGCGCTGGTCACGAACACAAAGCGCGCCGGACAGCTATTGGCCGCGGTGGGCCCCCACTTCACCAGCTCATACAGCTCACGCAGCACCTCGTGGCTGACCGGCGTGTCGGCAAACGCATTCTGCGTGCGGGCGGTGCGGAACAGCTGATCCAGTGCGGCGGCGTTGAGCGAGTCGGACATGAGCACTCCAGAGGAAGGGTGGTGCGACGGTAGGCTGCGGCGTCGGCGCCAGTGTGAAGACCCGCAGTGTAGAGTGGCGCGATTGCCGCCACACGCGTTCAATCTGAAACAAATCTATGTCGGATCTGAAACGATGGGGCTGACCTGGGCACTGAGCGACGGCCGTGCCGGCAATGCGCGCCAGGCCGAGGCGCTGGCGCGTGCATTGCAGCCCGATGCCTACCAGCCCCTGCACCTGGAGCCCAACGCGCCGTGGCGTTGGGCGGCGCCGTGGCGGCTCCCCGGCGCACGGCGGGCGTTTGGCGCGGCATTTGCCGGGCAACTGACGCAGCCCCCGGCGCTGGCCATCGGCTGCGGCAGGCAGGCGGCGCTGGCCACCCGGTTGCTGCGTGCCCACGGCAGCCGCAGCGTGCAGATCCTGGACCCGCGTCTGGATCCGCGGCACTGGGACCTGCTGGTCGTGCCCGAGCACGATGCACGGCGCGGCAGCAACGTGCTCACCCTGCTCGGCAGCCTGCACCCGGTGGACGATGCGTGGCTGGCGGCCGGGCGGGCGGCCTTTCCCGCACTAGGCGGCTTGCCCGGCCCGCGGCTGGCCCTGCTGGTCGGTGGGCCCACCGACCAGGTGCCGTGGACGCCACAGGCGCTGGCGGCGCTGTGCACGCGCTTGAGCGCCCAACTGCGCGCGCTGGGCGGCAGCCTGCTGGTCACCACCTCGCGCCGCACACCGGGCGATGCAATCGCAACGCTGCGCGCGGCCTGCGTCGGCCTGCCGCATCTGCTGTGGTGCGACGAACGCGATGGGCCCAACCCGTATGCCGGCCTGCTCGGCTGGGCCGATGCCATCGTGGCCAGCGCCGATTCGGTCAACCTGCTCTCCGAAGCCTGCGCCACCCGTGTGGCGGTGACCGCCGCGTTCGGCGAACAGGCAGGCGGGCGCGTGGGCGCCTACCTGCAGGCATTGCGACAACGCCAGCGTTTGCACCCGGTGGATGAAGTTCTCGCCGGCGCTGTCGATATCGTTGCAGTGCGCGAAACCGAGCGCATCGCCATGCAGGTGCGCGCGCGCCTGCTGGCATGACCCAAGACCCGTCAGCGGGCCACTGATACTCAGGACGCTTCGCATGACAGGGTTGGCGGGCCACTCGCTGCGTCCCAAGCAGTGGCCGAGTCACGCTGCCGCATACAGCAGCAGCCAACCCTGGTGACATGCACGCCCTGCGCTGCAGGCCGACAACACAGCTGATCGACCACGGCGTGATCGTCGTTGCATCGGCGGCGTTGCCACGACGCCGATGCCTTCAACCGCGCTGGGTTTACGGATTGCTGGGAGAACGCGGAATGCCTGCAGGCGCCGCGTCCAGCGCGCCGATCATCAGCCGCACGATCGGGGTTCCCAGGCCGGTGGTGTAGTTGTACTTGCCGGCGATCGGTACGTCGTTGCTGACGACCCCGTTATTGCCGGGGATACCGCGGTGGTAGGCCTCCGGTCCGTTGGCAGCCAGGCGATACAGGTAATCGTTGAGATTGCCTTGCCGGCCCTGCTTCTGCACCAGCAACGCGGCCACGCTGGCGAACTCCGGCGCCGCCACGCTGGTGCCGATCACCTTGGTGATGGCACCGGCCACGTAAATGGACACCGAGCTGGTGCCCTGCTGGCAGGGATGCACGGCGATCCCCGGGCAACCACCGACCAGCATGCCGACATCGGGCAATGCGCGCATCGAGGTGCGCGTGCCGCCCAGCGCACGCAGCTGGTATGCCGGACGCTGGAACAGCGTGCTGACGCCGCCACCGGCACCCCAGTAGCCGCCGCTGAGCAGCGCGCCGACGCCATATGGGTCCTCGGCCTGCAACGGGTCGGCAAACGCGCTTTCGCTGAGGTAGGTCGAATCCAGGCTGCCCTTCTTGTAGGCAGTGAGCAGGTTGCCGCCACCGACCGCGGTTACATGCGCATCAGCGGCGGGCCATTCCACACTGGGAATGTAACGGCCGCTCTTGCCCTCCACCAGGTACTGCGTGTCCGGGCATTCCAGGCCGGCGTTGTCGCCGCTGGAGGCGACGAAGCTGATGCCCTGCGCATTGCCTTGCTTGAAGACCGAATCGAACAGGCCAAGGATGGAGGTGGCGTCATTCCCGTTGTAGGCCGCGGTGAAGACCTGTTCGCAGAGCCCGAACGAGGAGCTGACCACGTCCGCCTCATTGTCCTGCACGATCTGTCGATAGCCGGCCAGGATGGAATCGATGGAGAGATCGGGGATCACGTACAGCAGCACATGCGCGCCCGGTGCGCCGCCCAACGCCATGTCTACATCGAGCGTCGCCTCACGCGCCGCAGCGCGATTGCCATCCTGCACCCCGGGCTTGGCACCGGCCACATAGCGGCGTGCATACAGTGTCGGATTGGCATGGTTGCCGGCGTAGCGGCTGAAGTGCTCGTGGTCGAACATCGTGGCGATATCCGAATCCAGCACGTCGCTGCCGATCAGGATAGCGATCGTGCTGCCGCTGCCGTCGAGCCGCCGTTGCTGCCCGGGCGCGCCGACCATCGTCTGGTAGGACGGATAGCCGTAGGCCTGCTTGAGATCGTTGTACCAATAGCTGGTGGTGCCATCGCCATAGCGATTGCTGGGATCGCTGGCGACCAAGCGCGAGTTCATGTGTGCCGGCGGCAGGCCGCGGGTCAGGCCGGTGACGGTGACACCCTTGGCACGCAGCGCGGCCGGCAGCTGCAGTGGAGCGGCGGCCGTCAGGCGCACCTGCTGGCCGGCCTTCAGATCGGCGACCAACGGCGCGGCGAACAGCCGCTCCACGCTGTCTGCATTCGCGCTGACATGCAGGGTTGGCCCCTGCTGCACCACGGTCATGTGTGCGGCCTGCAGGGCCGCGCGCACCTGCGCGAGCTGCGCTGGCGCCGGACCAAAACGCCGCTGGAAGTCGGCCGCCGACAGCCACTTGTGGTACTGCGGCGACAGCGGGTCCTGGATGTCGGCCAGCAGCGCGTCCAGCGCCACCTGGTCGCGTGATGGCAGATGCACGTCGAAGGACACGGGCGCTGCGCGCAAGCTCGCCGTCATCGCGTCAATCCGGGCATCGGGGACGGTTGTGGCAGCGTTGGCGCTGCCGAAGGCGAACAGCGAAGCGGACAACACGGCAGCCAGCAGCGGCCGACAGCGGATGCGAGTAAGCATGGATCTCTCCGGAGGGCACAGCAGTGAGCGAGGCCGAATGGCATCGCAGGGGCGCGCACGACCGCTCGCGACCAACGGCGCGATCATGTCGACACGGAAACAGGAAGCAGGTACCGGCTGCGAGCGATGGCCGTAGCGGCCGCGATACGCACGGCTGGCCGCTGCCACAGACCACGGGAAGGCCGAGCGCGGCCAGCGCACCATCGCGACACTGCGCATTCGGCAGCTATCGCCATCGGCATCGGCAGGTCGCGGGGCTTGCAAGGGCTGCCATCAATCAGGCGACGGGGTCGGGAGCCGGGACGATACGTGCGATGTCTACGGCTGAAATGCTAGCGGGCGAGATTGTGTCGCCGCCAGCGAGGTGCGCGTGTCTGCGGCTGATTGCGGCCGCGATGTGCGCATGCGCCCAGTCGGTCGCCGCCGGCGATACAGGCACGGTCGTCGGCGGCAGGCGCCTGCGCGATACGGTCATCGCGCACCGGCGCTGTGGCCGGCGAGCGCATCGCTGCGCTGGTCCATCCCTGCCGTCGAAGAGATAATTGCGCGCCCACTCAACACCGTGTCGCCATGCGTCTTGCCTCGCCACCTGTATTGGCCCCGCTCACCGCCCGTGCATTGATCTGGGCGGTGCTGGCAATGGGCGCGGTGGTCCTGCTGTCCAACATCCTGGTGCAATACCCGATCAACGACTGGCTGACCTGGGGCGCGTTCTCCTACCCGCTGGCGTTCCTGGTCAGCAACCTGATCAACCGCCGCTTCGGCCCGCGCGCCGCGCGCCACGTTGCCTGGTGCGGGTTCGCGCTGGCGGTGCTGCTGTCGATCTGGCTGGCGACGCCACGCATTGCGGTGGCCTCGTGCAGTGCCTTCATCGCGGCACAATTGCTGGACATCAGCGTGTTCGACCGCCTGCGCGACGGCAGCTGGTGGCGCGCGCCGATCGTGGCCACCACCTGCAGCGCCACCCTGGACACCACGATCTTCTGGAGCATTGCGTTTGCCGGCGCGAGCCTGCCGTGGGTCAGCTGGGCCGCAGGCGATCTGGCGGTAAAACTGGGCATGGGCGTGTTCCTGCTCGGCCCGTTTCGCGCCCTGCTGTGGCGGACTGCGCCGCGTCGGTAGAACGCTGACGCTCATGGGTGCGTTGCCTCCGCCAGGACAGCAAGGCACCGTTGCTGCCGTTTGCTGCAGCTGCATCGAAAGCGGCGTACTCACCAGTGCACTTACAGCGCTGTTTCATCCTTGCCCAGCGGAAACGTCAGGCCCTGCCCACGTGCTGCGTTGAAGATGATGCCGCGCGCCTGCTGGATGGCCGGCGTGGGTGCGATCAGGCGTGGGCGGCGGTCCAGTGTGCAGCTCAGGCCGGCATCGACCAGCGTTGCGTGCGCCTGATGCAGTGGTGCGGCGCTCTCGTCCGGCAGCCAGTGCGTGCGCGCCAGTGCGTCGATCAACGCGGGCGTGTCGCAGGCATCCAGCAGCTGCGGCTGCTGCGCTGCCAGCCCGAGCACGCCGGCCTGCAGCACGAATTCCAGATCCACCAGGCCGCCAGCGCCTTGCTTGAGATCCAGCCGGCCGGCATCGCTGCGATCCAGTTCGGCGCGCATGCGCGCACGCATCTTGCGCACGTCCTCGTGCAACTGCGCGGTGTCGCGCACCCGCATCAGCGTATCGCGACGCACCTGGGCAAACGCGTCGCAAAGCGCTGCGTCGCCGGCCACCGCGCGTGCACGCACCAGGGCCTGATGCTCCCAGGTCCAGGCGCGATCGCGCTGGTATTCGCGGTAACTGGCCAGCGAGGACACCAGTGCGCCCTTGCCGCCATCCGGGCGCAGTCGCACATCGATGTCGTACAGCCGGCCGGCGCCGGTCTCGGCAGCCAGCAATGCCATCACCTTCTGCGCAAGCCGTGCAAACCAGCGCCCGGCGTCCAGTGGGCGCTTGCCATCGGAGGCGTCCACCTCGCGCGGATGATCGTACAGAAACACCAGATCCAGATCCGATCCGAATCCCAGCTCCAGCCCGCCCAGACTGCCGTAACCGACGATGGCAAAGCTTCCGCCGGGCACGTGTCCGTGCGCGGCGAGCATGTCGCTGCGCGCCAGGTGCAGCACGGTCTGCACGACCGCTTCGGCAAGCCAGGCCAGTTGCCGGGTGCTCTCCACCGCCTGCTGGCGGCCATCCAGCGTGGCCAGCGCAATGCGGAAGCTCAGTGCAAGCCGACGCTCGTTGAGCTCGCGCAACGCCGCTTCGGTGTCATCGATGTGCAAGGTATGGGCGCAGGCCGCGTGCAGCGCTGCGCGATCCGGCAGCGGGCCGCTGATGCGGGTGTCGAGCAATTCGTCCAGCAGCAACGGATACGCCGCCAGCCGCTCGGCCAGCAGCGCACTGCGCGAGAGCACATCGACCAGGCGTGCAAGCGCGCTGGGTTGCTCATCGAGCAAGGCCAGATAGCTGGTGCGGCGCAAGGTGGCCTGCAGCAGGCCGAGCATGCGACGCACGGCCGCGTCGGGCTGGCTGGCGCGGGTGGCCGCGTGCAGCAGTGCCGGCATCACCCGATCCAGCCGCGCACGCGCACTATCGGACAGTGCGCGCACGCCGGAGGACTGCGCGAAATCGGCCAGCGCCCGATGCGCGCCATCGGGATCGTTCAAGCCAATCCCCGCCAACGGCGCAGCATCGCCGTCCGGCAGCGCGCGCCAGTAATCGGCAAGCGCGTCCGGCGCAGTGGCGCGCACGCGCGGGGCCAGCAGCTCGGCAAATTCTGCCGCAACCCGCGCGCGCTGCGGCGCCAGCGCGTCCAGCAGGGCCGACCACTGCGCGTAACCCAGGCCTAGCGCAATGCGCTCGCGATCCAGCGGCGCCTGCGGCAATGCGTGGGTCTGCGCATCGCGCAACATCTGCAGGCGATTTTCCAGCCGGCGTAGAAAACGATACGCCGTCGACAGCGCCTGGCCGTTTTCCTGGTCGATCTGGCCTGCGGCCACCAGCGCCTGCAGCGCGGGCAGCAGGCGGCGTTCGCGCAGGCTCGGCTCGCGTCCGCCGCGAATCAGCTGCAGCGATTGCGCCAGAAACTCGATTTCGCGAATTCCGCCGGGCCCACGCTTGATGTCGTCCAGACGATCATGCCGCGCCACTTCGGCGGTGATGGCTGCCTTCATTTCGCGCAAGCCATCCAGCGCGGTGAAGTCCAGATACCGCCGGTAGACGAAGGGGCGCAGCGTTTCCAGCCAGGCCTCGCCGGCGTCGATATCGCCAGCCACCGCGCGCGCCTTGAGCCAGGCATAGCGCTCCCAATCGCGACCTTCGCGCTGGAAATACTGGTCCATGCCGGCGAACGACAACGCCACGCGGCCGGCGGTGCCGAACGGACGCAGGCGCAGATCCACGCGATGGCTGAAGCCGTCGGCCGTGGTTTCGTCCAGCAACCTGGCCAGCTGCTGGCCCAACCGTGCGAAATACTCTTCTGCCGCCAATGGACGCGCGCCATCGGATTGGCCGCCCTGCGGATAGGCGTAGACCAGATCCACGTCCGAGGAAAAATTCAGCTCGCCGCCGCCCAGCTTGCCCAGCCCGAACACCACCAGGCGTTGCACGCTGCCGTCAGCAGCAACGACCTTGCCGTGGCGGGTGTGGAACTGCTGCTCCAGCGCTTGCAGGCCGCATTGCAGGCAGTGCTCGGCCAGCTGGGTTGCGCCGGCCAGGGTGGCCTCGACGCTGTCCAGACCGAGCACATCGCGCCACACCAGGCGCGTGGACTCGGCGCTGCGATAGCGTCGCAATTGCGCAGGCCACAGCTGCGGCTGCGCCGGATCGAACTGTGGCAGTGGTAGCGGCGGCGGATCGGGTTGCGCCAGGTGCTGCAGCAATGCCGGTTGCCGCGCCAACGTATCGAGCGCGAACTCGCTGGCCAGTGCCACCTGCGCGAGCTGCCGATCGAACTCGCCGCCCGGCCACGCCTGCTCGACAGGCAACGATTGACGGACACGCGCCACGGCCCGCTCGATCAGGGCGGTGAGCGCAGGAGACATGGAAACGGTCGGCATCGGCATGACCGGATTTTGGCATCACTGCAGCGCAGGGAGTGCACGCGTGCGCGACATCCCGCATAGCGACTGCAACAGGGCGTGCAGCATTTCGCCGCTTTGAACATCTCGCTTACGCAGCCCTGACGAAACCCATGCTGCACTGCGGCTTTCGCCCGAGGTCCCGCCATGTCGCCCACCACCTTGCCTGCCCACCTGCTGCCCTCGCAGATCCCGCTGGAAACCGATGGCAACGATCCTGCACTACCGCCCAGCCTGCCCTTTCTGCATCTGTGGACCGGGCCGGATGGCAACAGCCGCCTTAACCTCTCGCAGTTGCCCGGCTTCGGCAGCAAGAGCGTGGGTGGCGGTGCGGCACCGCAGTGGTTACGGCCGTTTCCGGGCGAGGTGCTAGGCATCCAGTTCGCGGTGCTGCCGGTGGGCTGGGTCGGCGATTGGCATGAGAGCCCGCACCCGCAATGGGTGATTCCGTTGCGTGGCCGCTGGTTTATCGAAACCGGCGACGGCACCCGCGTGGAGATGGGTCCGGGCGACATCCACTTCGGCCAGGATCAGGGCACCACCGATCGGCGCGGCCACCGCTCCGGCCAATTGGGCGAGACGCCCTGCCTGCAGATGATGGTGCAGTTTGCGCAATCGCCAGGAGCGGCCACCGCGCATCCGTTC
Source organism: Xanthomonas citri pv. citri (assembly GCF_000961215.1). Taxonomy (NCBI): domain Bacteria; kingdom Pseudomonadati; phylum Pseudomonadota; class Gammaproteobacteria; order Lysobacterales; family Lysobacteraceae; genus Xanthomonas; species Xanthomonas citri. Next base: position 648,363 of record NZ_CP008998.1, on the reverse strand, counting down.
GGCCATCCGGCGCCGCGTTGATGGACCGCCACTGCCGCCTTCGCGCGCCCGGCGCCGCCCAGCCGGCCGAGTGCCCGCCACCCACCACGCATCACGCCGCGCTGGCAGCGCGGCTGGGCAATGCGCGCCTGCAGACCCTCTACGACCAGGCCACCTGGAGCGAGGGCCCGGCGTGGTGGGAGGCACAGCGCACGCTGGTGTGGAGCGATGTGGTCGGCCGCCGCGTGCTTGGCTGGCGCGAGGACGGCGCGGTGGACGCGCTGCTGGATGCCACCGCCTTCACCAATGGCAATGCGGTGGATGCGCAGCAGCGACTGGTGCACTGCGAACACGGGCGCCGCGCGATCACCCGTAGCGATGTCGATGGCCGGGCGCATCTGCTGGTCGGGCGGTTCGAGGGCAAACGGCTCAATTCGCCGAACGATCTGATCGTTGCGCACGACGGCGCGATCTGGTTCACCGACCCGCCGTTCGGGCTGCTCAAGCCCAGCCAGGGCTGCCCGGGCCCGCAAGAACTGGACCATCACGGCGTCTACCGGCTGCCGCCCGATGGCAGCGCCCTGCAGTGCATGGTCAGCCTGGATCACCCCAACGGGCTGGCGTTCTCCCCCGACGAACGTGTGCTGTACGTGTCGCAGACGCCCGAAGGTGGCCCGACCACGCCGGAGATCACCGCCTTCGACTGGCGCGATGGCGCATTGCACAACCGGCGCCGCTTCGCGGTGGTGCCGGACGGCCTGCCGGACGGCTTTTGCGTGGATCGCCAGGGCTGGCTATGGAGCAGTTCCGGCGCGGGCGTGTGCATCTTCGACAACGACGGCCACTGGCTCGGCCTGGTGCCGACGCCGGAGACGGCATCCAACTGCACCTTCGACCTGGAGCAACGGCGGTTGTTCATCACCGGCGGCAGCACGCTGTGGCTGCTGGAGTTGCAGAAATAGGAACGGCATGACAGGCCGGGCGGACGCGGCCGGTGATCGGTACGGCATGGATCACTCGTACGAATGGTTCCGAGCACCCCGCACACATCCAGCGGCATGATCGCTTGCCGGGTTTTGGGCGCGGCTCCAAGCCATGCAAGTCCGCTCGCCGCGATGCGCGCGGCAGCCACCACCGCCTACGGCACGAGCCTCATCTGCGGCGGATCTTGCGCGGGGTTGGCGCTTGACCCGGCAATCGCCAGGCATAAAAAAGCCCGCTTGCAGCGAACTGCCAGCGGGCTTTGCTCCCTCCCCCACGTCGGGATGCAGGATCATAGTGCGCGCCCCGAATCGGACTTGCACGCTGCACTGCAAAACAATACCAGGCAGTACAGAACTGGTGCTTTTTCTTCACCCCAGCGCGTGTGATGCGGGCGTCAGCGCAATAGCTCCGGCTGCGCGCGATACCACTCCGGAGCGCGTAGCAGATGCCATTCGGGTGTGTCGCCGCGCAAGCCCACTGCCGCGCTCAGCATTCCCCAGCGGGCCAGCAGACTGCCGCTGCGTTGATTGCCCTGCAAGCGCAGGCGCGCATCGACCTGAAAGCGTTCGTTGCGTGCCTGCAACCGATCGACGATGACCGTCTCGCCTTGCCAGTGCGCGCGTGCGGTCAGCTGCGCCTGGCCTGCATCCACCAGCCGGAGCATCCAGTTCGGAATCGAGCGGTCGCGCGCATACAACGCCACCAGAAATGCCAGATCGCGCACCTGGATGCGTACACGTCCATCCACACCCACCGGTTGTCGCCATTGCATGCGCGCATCGTCCAGCACGACGTGCGCCCACCAGCCATCGCGATGTTGTCCATCCGGGCCGGTGAATCCGACATTGCGCAGCTGGATGCTGCTGGCATCGAGACTGAACTGTTCGGCGCGTAGATCGCCGCGCTGCAGGCGTAGATCCGCATCCACATCGCCGCGCAACGCCAGGCCGGCAAACTGCAGTCGCGCTGCACGCGCCCCGATGCGCACACCGCCCTTGCCGATGCGCCCACCCGGCTCGATCTGCAGATCGCCGCTGAGCACGCCGTTGCCGCCGTCGAAGCGCAGTTGCTGCTGCGGCAGATAGCGGTTGTAGGCACGCAGATCCGGCACGCGCGCATTGGCGAACACCAAGTGCGCGCGCGTGGCATCGCGCAGGCTGGCCAGGTTGCGCGCATCGGCGCGCGTTTTCAGATCCAGGCGCAAATCGCGGCCTTGCACGAACGGGCGCGTTGGCGCGTCGGTATGCGCGATCGAAAACTGCTGCATCTGCAGTGCAAGCGCCGGCAGCAACTGTCCGTTGGCATCGGCGTCCACGCGCAGATCTGCACTGGCTTGTCCCGTGATCGCATGCCCCATCACGCCTACCTGCGCTTGCACGTGCGGTACCTGCAGGCGGCTGCCGGCGCCGAGCTGGCCGCGATCGATCCGCAGATCGGCATCGACCAGGCCCTCGCCCTCCAGGGTCAGCCAATCCACATCCGGAAACAGCGCAGCAATCCAGCTCAACGAAGACAATTGCCAATGCAGCCGCGCATGCCCGGAGGTGCGCGGCAACAGGCTGCGCATGGATTGCACTGGCAATTGCCTGCCTTGCACGCGCACGTCGGCGTCCAGCGTCAGTCCGGCATCGGCCGGCTCGGGCATGCTTACCGTCAGCCGCATGTTCTGATCGACCTGTAACTGCGCCGTCAATTCGCCCAGCAATGCGGCCTGCGCGCGCGTGCCGTCGTGCAGCGGCGCGCGCCATTGCAGTTGACTCCCGGGCTGCAGGGCACCGCGTATCCAGCGCAGCTCGCCATCTGCACGCCCCTTGCCGGGGCGCGTCGCCAGCGTGTGCCGGCCCTGCGCATCACGGGCGACATCCAACGCTGCGGTGTCGCCATGCACGGCGATCAGCGCATCGGTGAACTGCAGCACCGCTTGTCCACTTGCCTGCTCCGGTGCATGCCGCGCGATGCTCGCTTCGATACGCAGCTGCCCGTTGCGCATCACTTCGTCCTGCCCCCACCGCACGCGCGTCGATTCGAACACCGCACGCGACGGGAAGATTTCCATCGGCCCGCCACGCAGTCGTTTGAACAGGCCCAGTTGCAGTTGGCCCTGCCCTTCGATGTGCAGCTGACGCAGCGACACGGCCTGCACCTGCTCGGCAACGATGCGGTCGAACTGCAGGGTCCAGGCGGCTGGTGGGATGGGTGCGCTGGCGTGAGCGTCGGCGCGCTTGGCTGATTGCGGCGTACTGGTTGTGGGCGTTGTGGGCTTCGCGTTGGTTGCAGTGGTTACGCGCAGATGCTGCGCGGGCGGCTGTGTCGTTGCCGTTTTTTCGACATCGGGCGCTACTGTAGGCGCCTCCTCGTTCGCTGAAGCGGCCGGAGTATCAGCGACGCCCTTCATCGGAACAACAGCAACCCGCGCCGCTTGCGTCGCCGCAGGCGATGGCTTTGTCGCCGTCCCGGGCGTCACGACCGCAGCCTGCAGACCGCCACGCACACCGCGCGCGTGCAACTCCGGCACCAGCAGTTGGCGGTGCAGCAATGGCAGCAGCCGAATCTGCCCGCTCATCCGCTGCGCGCTGACATTCCAGTTCGTGCGCGTCCAATGGCCTCGCAGATCGACATCCCACAGCACCACACGCCCAGGCCACCAGGTCAGCGCCGGGCCCCAGTGCATCGTGAACTTATCGGGCGAGCGATTCAGCGCAGCCGGGCCGAGCGGCGTGTTGAGCAACAGATTGCCCAGCAGCACATAGCTTGCGTACAGCGCAATCAGTGCCACTAGCGGCCATCGCAGTACGCGTGGCAAGGCGCGCCAGCGGGCGCGAACAGGCATCGTCATGACGGCAGGCTCCTGAAAACCGCGCACGCGGCTGGGCACAGTGTGCCAAGCCAGCCGTGAGCACGGCGCAGCACGATCACGCCAGCGGCCGCATCACTTGGTTTTGGAGACCGCCGGCAACAGTGCCGGCCGCGCGTCATACCACTCGCGTGCGCCCGCCAGATGCCACTGCCGCTGCTTGCCATCGAGTTCGATGCCGGCACCCAGCACGCCCCAGCGCAGATACAGATCGCCGCGCCGCTGCGCATCGTTCAAGGCCAGCCGCGCACGCAGCGACAAGCGCGCGTTTTCCGCATGCAGGTCGTCGATCAGCACCCGCTGCTTGCGCCAACGCACTCGACCAGTGGCATCCAGTTCGCCCGAATCCAGCAAACCCAGCACCCAGCGCGGATAGTCGGCGCGCTGGGCGAACACCGAGAGCAGTGGGGCGATATCGCGCATACGAAGGGCTGCGTCGGCATCCACCTGGAACGGTGCTTCGGCCTGGATCGTACCGGCACCCACCTGCAAGTCGCCCCACCAATTCGCATCGCTGACTTCGTCCCCCACGCGCATATTGCGCAGGCGTATGCGCGTGCCGCCGAGGTCGAAGAACTTGTTCTTGAAGTCGGCGCGCTGCAGCGTTGCCTGCAACTCGGCATCGCCGCGCATCTGTACGCCAGCCAACGCAAGATGCGCGCCCTGCCCGCGCAGGTTCGCATGCCCATTACCGACCTCGCCGGACGCATTGAGCGCCACATCGCCGGTCAGGCTGCCGCTACCGCCGAGCAGGCGCACGTTATTGCCCGGCAGATAGCGGTTGTAGGCGGTGAGATCGGGCACACGCGCATCGCTGAAACGCAGCTGCGCCTTGAGCGTATCGCTCAGGCGGGCCAGCTCGGCATCGCCATGCATGGCCAGTTGCAGATCGCGGCCATCCAGCAGGAGCTGTCTGGGCGCATCGCGCGGCGCCGCCTTGAAGGTGGGAATGCTCACATCCAGATGCGCCTGCGCCGTGGCGGCATCGTCGATGCGCCCGTGCGCCTTGGCGACGCCGGCCAGGCGCGTGTCGAACACCTGTGCCACGGCCTCCACGCGCGGAATATCCAGCGTGCTGCCGGCACTCAGCCGGCCCTGTGCAAGGCGCAGGTCCGCTTCGACCAGACCGCCGCCTTCCAGCTGGAACCACGGCTTGCGCACGAACAGCTCGGCGATCCAGTTCAAGGATTCGAACTTCCAGCGCCCACGCACCTGCCCCGACAGACGCGGCAACAGCTGCGCCGGCTGTTCGAACGGAACACTGCGCCCGGCGATGCGCAGATCGGCGTGCAGCTCGCTGCCGGTCTTCTCGTCGCGCGGCAGCCGCGCCTGCACGCGGATGTCCTGTGCCACATCCAGCTGCAGCGCGAGCATGCCGCGGTCGGTGGCGCCCACGCCCGCAAGCAATGGCAACCGCCACACCGCGCGGCTGCCCGGCTGCAGCGCGCCGCTGGCCAGGCGGATATCGGCCTCCACGCGGGCTGCCGATGGCCCGCTGCCGATGTCCACATGCGGCGCGCCGGTATCGATCTTCAGCGCCACGGAATTGGCCTTCAGCTGTAGCCGGGCGGCGGTGATGCCGAGCTTGCGCAAGCCCGGCGCCTGGTCGCGGTAATGGCGTGGAAACTGGAACTGCGCATCCAGCTGCGCACCGTTGAACACCTGCACCCCGTCGTAGCTGACCACCGCATCGGTAAAGCCCGCTTCGGAAGGAAACAGTTCCGACGGCCCGCCCTTGAGTTGCTTCAGAAAACCGACCTTGCCGTGCCCCTTCCCGGCGATCAGTAATTTGCCCAGGCGGGCACTGCGAATGCTGTTGCTGGTGATTGCATCGAAGCGCAACGTCCAGCCTTGGTTGCCCCGCGGTGGCGGCGGAATGGGCGTATCGGAGGTTTCCACTTCTGCGCTCACGCCGGTGGCATGCAGCCACGGCAGGCGCACTTCGCGCCGAAACAAGGCCAGCAGGGCGATACGCGCATGTGCGCGGTCGGCATGGAAGACATACACGGTACGGTTGGCCTGCCCGCGCATGCGCACGTTCCAGGCGATGACCTCGCCCGGGAACAGCGTCACCGCCGGGCCGGTCTGCATGGTGAACTTGTGCGGCTGCCGATTGGTGCTGGCGTCGAACAGCGGTGTATTGAGATAGAGGTTGCCGGCCAGCAGATACAGCGCGTAGAGCGCCAGCACAATGCCCACTGCACGACGCCACGGCCGTGGCCAGCGCTGGAAGCGGTCGCGAAGTGAGGGCATGGGCGCAGGCAGGAAAGAGTCTGCCGCCACTATCCCGGTTGCGCTGACCGCGAAGCGTGAACAAGGCTGGTGCCGTTGCGGGAATTGGGAATTGGGAATTGGGAATCGGCGGCGAGCTTGGAGATTGGCGTCCGGCTAATGCCTTAGTGCTGCAAAGATCGCAATTCCTGCGGTGCTGCACTGGCGATACGCTGAACCGCTGCGATTACGCAATCCCGGCATTTAACGCTTCTCGAACTTCATTGCTGCGCACGACATGCAGCGACATCGCAGGGTCACGCGCCGGGCGGATAACGGTCCTGCCCGCTCGCTCCATGTGACAGGAAGGCTCTCTCCCCCTGCTGTCGCTGAGCGAAACGGGCCATCACTGGGTGGTGTCCAATCCGTCGGGCCGGCTCCCTGCGCCGGCCCGACGTTCTTGGTCTGCAGCGGCCCGCAAGACGCCTGCGCGCACGGCCAAGCCGATCGTTGTATCGGTTGGTCGTCGCTGATGGCACCGCTGCGCGCCATGTTGGACGTGCTGCACCTGCGCGACAGCGGCGCACCAGCCAGCCGTCTCGCCTCGGTGAGGAGTGGCCCGAGCGTCTAGCGCACACCCACGTCATTGCCTGCGCAGTTACCGACGCTTGCTGCACCGACGCACGTGCCAGCCGCGAGATCCTTTCCCATTGACCAAGGTGGCGCATAGCGCCGAATCAGGGACGCGCCACGCGCCACGCTCACCGCAGACCAGGCACGCGCTGCCTCGCCGTGATTTCCAGTGGGCGACGCCCCATGCAGCATCAGCAAGTGTTCTGCCGATGCTGCTGCGCCGCAACTCATGCAGCCTCGGCAATCCGGCGCATGCGCCGTGCGCGCACTGCGGTCGCCAGGCGTTCCAGCACCTGCACCGAACTGTCCCAGCCGATGCAGCCGTCGGTAATGCTCTGGCCGTAGGTCAGCTCGCACCCCGGCAAGAGGTCCTGGCGTCCACCGACCAGGTGACTTTCCACCATCACGCCGACGATGCGTGTTTCGCCGCCTTCCAGCTGGTTGGCGATGTCCTCGACGACCTTGGGCTGGTTCTCGGGATTCTTGCTGCTGTTGGCGTGGCTGGCATCGATCATCAGGCGCGCGGGCAGGCCGGATGCATTGAGCACCTGGCTGGCCGCTTCCACATTGGCCGCATCGAAGTTGGGCTGTTTGCCGCCGCGCAGGATCACATGGCAATCCGGATTGCCCGCCGTCGCTGCCACGGCGGTATGTCCGTCCTTGGTCACGGCCAGGAAATGATGCGGATGCGAGGCCGCGCCCACCGCGTCCACCGCAATCTTGACGTCGCCACCGGTGCCGTTCTTGAAGCCCACCGGGCATGACAGCCCGGACGCCATTTCGCGATGCACCTGGCTCTCGGTGGTGCGTGCGCCGATCGCGCCCCAGGCCACCAGGTCGGCGATGTATTGCGGCGAAATGATGTCGAGAAATTCCACGCCGGCCGGCAGGCCGAGATTGTTGATATCGCGCAGCAGGCCACGCGCCACGCGCAGGCCCTTGTTGATCTGGAAGCTGCCGTCCAGGTCCGGATCGTTGATCAAGCCCTTCCAGCCGATGGTGGTGCGCGGCTTTTCGAAGTACACCCGCATCACGATCTCCAGCGCGTCGCCGAACTGATCGCGCAACGGGCGCAAGCGTTGCGCGTACTCCATCGCCGCGACCGGGTCGTGGATCGAGCATGGCCCGATCACCACGGCCAGGCGGTCGTCGCGCCCATGCAGGATGTCGTGCAGCGCGGCGCGCGCGTTGGTCACGGTTTCGGAGGCGCGCTCATCGCAGGGCAGCAGCGACAGCAGCTGCGCGGGCGGTGCGAGGGCTTCGATCTTGCGGATACGCAGGTCATCGGTGACGGGCGGCATAACAGTGTCTCGGTGGGCGGTGTTGCATCAGGGAACCAGGCGCGGCGGCAACAAAAAAGCCGCCAGGTGTGCGCTGGCGGCTTTTCGGGAATGCTGCTGAAGTTTCCTTCAGGGTGAGCGCAATCCTTCCTCCGCCAGCGGCATCGGAAAACCGTAGTACCAAAAGTAAAACTGGCTGCGGGGTGCGTTCATGGGATGCATTGATACCACGCACGTTTGCGCGTTGCCACTGTTTCATCGGCAACGGACCGGGCGCAGGTGGAAGCGAACGTCCCTCCACAGGCTCCAGCACAACCCCGCGTTGAAATGCATGCGGCCGGAGCGGTGAAGTCGGCACAGGTTCCGCGGCGATCGCCAATCCAACGGGCGGCGATAGCGCTGCCGCCAATCGGCGCGATGCAAACAATCGATGACGCGCTGATCGAGCTGGTCATCTCGCCAGGTCTTGCGGCCTGCCGAAAGCAGTGCAGACACAAGACATCCGCACGCCACGGCAACCACCGTGGCGTGCGCAGGCGCCGCACTCACTCAGAACGTAAACACGTATTCGGCAGCCACTTCGCGACCGATCGGGTTGAACAGGGTGGTGTTGTAGAAGCCGTAACCGTAGAAGCGTTCCTTGTGGTCGTAGCCCACTTCGTTGAAGAGGTTGTTGACGTAGAAATTGACCTTGGCGTGGTCGGTGATCTTGTAGCCGGTGCTCAGGTTCCAGTAGATCGCCGGGCCAATGCGGCCGAAGTAGCGCTTGCTGGTTTCGCCCAGATGCACGTTGGCGGTGTCGGTCACCAGGCACGCATCGGAGGCGCTGGGTTGATAGCCGTCGTCGAAGCGTTCGCAGGTGCCCCAGTTGACGGCGCGCATGGAGCCGATCCGGCGGAAGTACACGGTCCAGTCCCAGGCGCCGCCGTTGTCCCAATGCACGCTGCCACGCACGCGGCTGCGCACGCGTTCGTCGCGGCGGTTTTCGTCGCTGTCGGTGCGGTAGATCTGCTCGCGATAGGCGATCAGGTTGTTGTAGTCCAGCGACAACTGGAAGTTGCCCCAGCCTGCGGTGGCCAGGCGATACTTCAGCGCGGCGTCGATACCGGAGGTTTCCATCTGCGCCAGGTTGATCGGGCCGCGCTCGATGCTGGCGATGGTGCCGTCGGCATTGCGCATCACGCGCGAGGTGATGGTGTCGCAATAGCCGGCGCCGCCCGGATTGTTCCAGGTGCCGCCGCTAATGGTGGTGCCGGTACGGCAGCCGGCTTCGGCCGACAGGATCTCGTCGCGGTCCAGATCCTTGATCATTTCCTCCAGCTGGATGCGGTAGTAATCCACGCTCAACGACAAGCCTTGTGCGATGTCCCACACGATGCCACCGGTGAACGAGCGGCCGGTTTCCGAGCGTAGATCCGGGGTGCCGCGACGATTGACATCCACGGTGTAGAAAATGTTGTTGTTCTCGTCGTTGCAGCCGCCGGTCAGGTACGCGCCCGAGGAAATGCAGCGGTACTGATCGATCACCGTCTGGTTGGTGGAACTGGGTTCGCCCAGCACGTAATGCATGTCCGGCGCGCGGAAGCTGGTGGCCACCGTGCTGCGCACCAGCAGGCTTTCCACTGGCCGCCATTCCAGGCCTGCGCTCCAGGTGGTGTCGCTCTGCGTGCCCACATCGGTGGGGATGGCGGCCGAAGAGCGGTAATTGCCGTAGCGGTCGTAGCGGCCTGCCACATTCGCACTCAACGTGGAGAGCAACGGAATCTGGAATTCCAGGCCGGCCGAACTGCGCATGCGTTCGCCGCCGCCGCTGTCCACCACATCCACCGGGTAGCACTCGTTGGCGCACGGGTCGGGCGAGAGTTGATAGCCCTGCTTTGCCACTTCGGCCACGGTGGCGAAGCGGATCGGCCCGGCCCAGCCCTGCACCACATCGCCGCTCACGCTGAAGCTGGCTTGATTGACCCACGAATACGCCGAGTTGTGCGATTTGGCGACCAGCGCGTCGTATTGGTCCATTGAAAGTGGCGTATACAAGCGCGCTTGGTTGATCGCATAGATCGACGTGCCATCGGCGGCAGTGCCGAGGGAGCTGCCGAGGAAGTAGTCGGTGGCGCGCGCGGTGTCCACGGTGCGAATGTATTCGTCGACGGTGTAGCGCGAGCGGCCCACGCTCAATTCCCAATCGAAACGGCCAGCCCACACGCCGCGCAAGCCGGCGCTCAGATCCCAGGACTGCTCCTTGTTGTAGTTGGCAAGCCGGTCCCAGCCACCGGCTTCGCGCCGGGTCAGCTGGCGGATCAGGTTCAACGAACGCCCGGTGGCCGCGTCCTGGAACGGGCCCAGGTACGCATACGGCGGGTCGTAGGTCCAGCGGCCGATGCTGCGGTTGGCGGACAGCGTGGCCCAGGCCTCGGTGTGTTCGCCGAACTTCCAGGTGCCGTAGAGATACGCCGAATAATCCTCGCTGCCGGTGACCAGGCCCCAGTCACCGTAATCGCGCGCCACGCCGCAGTAACTGCCGGCATTGGTGAGCGCGCCGGTGTTCTGGTTGTAGCTCAGCCGCTGCCCGTCGATGAACTCACCGCCAAAGCGCGCGCAGGTGCCGGCAGGCGGTGCCAGACGCTCGTTGGTGTTGGCATCGATCAGGCTCAAACCGGTGAACGGATTGAAGCCGTACAGGCGGTTCTGGCCGGTCCAGTTGGAGTAGGACATGTCGTCCGAATCGTCCATTTCAGGGCGATCGCGTCCGCTCAACGGGTCGCGCTTGGTGGCCTGCAGCGCGTAGGTCAGGCTCCAGTTCTCGCCGGTGCGCCCGCCGGCCCAGGACACGTCGAAACTGTCGCGCCCACCTTCGGTGGCGGTGCCGCCGCGCAGGCGCACCTGGTCGCCCTGATAGTCGCGCTTGAGGATCACGTTGATCACGCCGGCCACTGCGTCCGAGCCGTAAATCGCCGACGCGCCGCCGGTGAGGATGTCGATGCGCTCCACCGCAGCGGAAGGAATATTGCTGTAGTTGGAGAAGTTGCTTTCGCCGCCGTAGGGTAGCGGGTAATCGGCCACGCGATGGCCGTTGACCAGCAGCAGCGTCCGCCCCGGCCCGAGGTCGCGCAGGTTGATCGGCGAGGCGTTGGGCGTATGCGAACCCCACTGGGTATCGGCTTCCACCGAGCCCTGCTGATTCATGCTGTTGAGCACGTCGTAGACGGTGGCGAAGCCTTCCTGCTGGATCTGCTGCGCGCTGATGGTGACCACCGGTTGCGCACCTTCGACCTGCGCGCGCTTGATGCGCGAGCCGGTGACGCTGACCGCATCCAGCGTGGAGGTGGCGCGCGTGGCATCGGGTTCGGTTTGCTGGGCCATGAGCGGCGGCGCGCACGCGGCGGTCACGGCAAGGGAGACGGAAATCGACAAGGCAAGGCGATGACTGCGGCAGTTCATAAGATCCCCGGGAGAGGCCGGACGTGGCCGGCGTGGCGATGCACTGCAACGACGCCTGCCAGCGATGCGTGCATCGCTGCCCCTTGTCCGATGGCCCCCCGACCGCTCGGCGCAAACGCCTGCCCAGCGACGCTAAGGCTGCGATGACATCGGTGTCAACAGGTGGCCGCAGAGTGTGACGGCGATCGACTATCCGGCAGGTTGGGGCTGCCCCCACCGCGACTTCTGCCCTCCCAGCGCACTCGACCATGCGCGGCAGCAACCTGTCTTGCGATCACAAGTTGCCACCGTCTTGCCTGGTCGGTTCTTTCTGCAACGCAGTAGTTCGCACCGCGCTATGCCGGCCGGGCAGGCTTGTTCGAATGATGCATGTGCGCCAGCCAGTACGAGTTGGCCCCTCCTCCTCATCAAGGAAACCCACCATGGAGATCAAGCAACAGCAAACCGCAGGGCCCTCTTCTCTGGCGCCATTGCAGGACATCCATACCGACAATGCTCCCGTCACCGACGCCACATCGCCGACGCAAACGCCGATCCACCCCAGCTTGTCGGCGCTCACTCCCCGCAGCCGTTCGCACGCGTCCACCGCCGATTCCGAGCACGGCGCTTCGCCGGTGCCCTCGCACGACCCTGAACCGCAGGCCCACTCACCCGAACGCGCCGCAGGCCCGGCCACCGCCGCAACGCTTGCCGCACGCGCAAACGCGGCATTGGCAAGCGGCGTTCAGCAGGCTTACGATGCGGTCTCGAAGGGGGCGTCCAATCTCTGGTCGCTAGCGGATCTGCGCACCATGCTGCAGATCCATGCGGACGATCCCGCATTCCTGCAGATGGTGCGCCACACCGACCCGGAACAGAGCACCCCGCACAGTCTGGCCGCGTGCCGCCAGCAGATCACGCAGCTGCGCGACGCCATCGAAGCGGCAACCGGTCTGGAAGCACGCTTCCGTCAGCAAGTGCTGGGCGACATCAAGGCCGTGGAAGACGCGCTGCAGCCGCTGGAGCACGGCACACCTGCGACCGGGCGGGTGCTGAAGTCGCTGGCCAACCTGGTCAATCTCTGGCCCCTGGTGGTCCCCAGTCCGTTGCTGGGCAACCAGGCCAAGACCTTCGCCTATTCCATCGCCGCCGCAACCAAGGGCGTGATGACGCTCTCGGCATCTGCGTTGCGTCCCACCGCCGACGGGCTTCCGTTCCCGCTGATGGGCGGGCAGCTGGGGCGCGACGCCAACGAAATGCACTTTTATGCCGTTCTGCTCAACGGATTGTTTCTCACCACCGAACTGCCCAAGAAATTCGGCAATCCATCCGTGCGGCACCAAGCCGAAACAGTGGAAAACAACCTGGGATTTGCCGCGGCCGCATCGACGGCGTGCGCGGCAATGGTGCTGACGCCCTTCCTCTGGAACAGCCTCAACGTGCTTGGCAATCGACTGCAGCACAAGCTGTCGCATCTGGGCGCCGGCATTGCAGAAAACGCCGGTTTTCAGCGCCAGGCGCAACGGTTGCGTGCACGCCTGACGCCCGGCCAGATCAGCGCGCAACTGCGCACGCAACTCAACGAGATCACCGCCGCTCTGGAGAGCGGCCGGGAAGCGTTTCAACAGGCGCGTCGCGAGTTCACCGACCCAAGCCAAGGGCACGAGCTCACCCGCACGCTCAATGCCCAGTGCACGCACCTGCTGGAGACGCTGGACCAATGCAGCAAGCGACTGAGCACTGCGCTGCAAGTGGACCAGGACGAGCCAGCCACCATCCCGCGCCAGGTGACCAACCACGACATCGCGCCCAAGTTGGCATTGGCATTGCTGGGAGCCGGAGTGACCGGGCTGACGGTCTACCTGATCCAGCCCGATCGCATCGGCACGGTCGACCTGGTCGCCGACTCTATCCTTGTAACGACCGTGATGATGCAGTCGGCGGTCAACGCACATGCGACCCGTCAGGACGCAATGGAGCGTTTCAAGGCCATGTGCTCCAGCAGCCTGGTGATGGCGCTGGCCCTGGGCGTGGAGAAACTGTCCAAGACCTTCGCAGACAAGAGTCTGATCGAAGCCTCATCCTCATCGCCCTACTACGCCGGCGCGATCATGTCGCTGATGGCGATGACCATGCCGGGCCCCATGGCGCGTGGCGCAGAGCTGGCGATGAACTGGGGCGGCGGTCAGATCATGCGTGTGTTCAGGGGACCCGACGGTACCGCGCTCGCAACCCGCATGCCGTCCTCGCCCGAGGAGCTCATCCAGAACGTGCAAGACACCGCGAGATATGTGCAAAGCCTGTCGCCGGAACAGGCGCAGGAGTACGCGCAGCGGGTCGGCGATATCGCCCTGCAGGTCATCGAGGACGCCGGCGCGCAGGCGCAGACCACTCCCAGCAGCAGCGTCACCATCACCGAGATCACCGAGGCAAACGACGAGGCCGAGTTGGCCGCAGGCAACGCATCGCCCGAGCAGCGCTCGCCTGCGCGCACGCATCCGTCGCCGGATCAGGCCGCAGCCAGCACTGCGCCTTCGTCCTGACGGTACGACCGCCGGTAATCGGCAACTGCCGCGTGCATGCGCAAGTTACGCGCATAAAAAAACCCCGCCGTTGGGCGGGTTTTTTTTTACTGCAACAGCCTAAGTGGCCTGGATCAGAAATCCATGCCGCCCATGCCGCCCATGCCACCGCCGGCCGGCAGTGCCGGCTCGTCCTTCTTCGGTGCATCGGCCACCATGGCTTCGGTGGTGATCATCAGGCCGGCGATCGAGGCGGCGTTCTGCAGCGCAGAGCGGGTCACCTTGGTCGGGTCCAGGATGCCGAATTCGACCATGTCGCCGAACTCGCCGTTGGCGGCGTTGTAGCCGTAGTTGCCGGTGCCTTCCTTGACCTTGTTCAGGATCACGGAGGGCTCTTCGCCGGCATTGGCCACGATCTCGCGCAGCGGGGCTTCCATGGCGCGCAGGGCGATCTGGATGCCGTGGGTCTGGTCTTCGTTGGCGCCCTTCAGGTCACCCACGGCCACCAGCGCACGCACCAGGGCCACGCCGCCGCCCGGGACCACGCCTTCTTCGACGGCTGCACGGGTGGCGTGCAGGGCGTCTTCGACGCGTGCCTTCTTTTCCTTCATCTCGATTTCGGTCGAGGCGCCCACCTTGATCACCGCAACGCCACCGGCCAGCTTGGCCACGCGCTCCTGCAGCTTCTCGCGGTCGTAATCGGACGAGGTGTCTTCGATCTGGGTCTTGATCTGGCCCACGCGCGACTCGATCGCGGCCGAATCGCCAGCGCCGTCGATGATCGTGGTGTTTTCCTTGGAGACCTGCACCTTCTTGGCGCGGCCCAGGTCCTTGATGGTCGCCTTCTCCAGCGCCAGACCCACTTCCTCGGAGATCACGGTACCGCCGGTCAGCACGGCCATGTCTTCCAGCATCGCCTTGCGACGGTCGCCGAAGCCCGGCGCCTTGACGGCCACGACCTTCACGATGCCGCGGATGGTGTTGACCACCAGGGTCGCCAGCGCTTCGCCTTCGACTTCCTCGGCGACGATCAGCAACGGCTTGCCGGCCTTGGCCACGCCTTCCAGCACGGGCAGCAGGTCGCGCACGTTGGAGATCTTCTTGTCGTGCAGCAGGATGAACGGGTCGTCCAGATCGGCCGACTGGCTCTGCTGGTTGTTGATGAAGTACGGGGAGAGATAGCCGCGGTCGAACTGCATGCCCTCGACCACGTCCAGCTCGTTTTCCAGGCCCGAGCCTTCTTCAACGGTGATCACGCCTTCCTTGCCGACCTTCTTCATCGCTTCGGCAATGATGTTGCCGATCGACTCGTCCGAGTTGGCCGAGATGGTGCCGACCTGGGCGATCGCCTTGTCGTCGGTGGTGGGCTTGGAGATGTTCTTCAGCTCGACGACCGCAGCCTTGACGGCCTGGTCGATACCGCGCTTGAGGTCCATCGGGTTCATGCCGGCGGCCACAGCCTTGGCGCCTTCGCGGATCAGGGCCTGGGCCAGCACGGTGGCGGTGGTGGTGCCGTCGCCGGCGTTGTCGTTGGTCTTGGAAGCGACTTCCTTGACCATCTGCGCGCCCATGTTCTCGAACTTGTCAGCCAGTTCGATTTCCTTGGCGACGGAGACGCCATCCTTGGTGATGGTCGGCGCGCCGAAGCTCTTCTCGAGCACGACGTTGCGGCCCTTCGGGCCCAGGGTTGCCTTCACGGCATTGGCAAGCACGTTGACGCCACGAACCATGCGGGTACGTGCGTCTTCACCGAAACGAATGTCTTTAGCAGCCATTGGTTGTTACTCCGGAAATTGGGAATGGGAAATGGGGAATCGGTAGATCAACAGCGTGAATCGGGGTGGGGTGGGATGGCGAAGGACGCTAGCCGCTTTGCCCATTCCCGATTCCCAACTCCCGATTCCCGGCGCATAGCGCCTGATCAGCCGATGACGGCCAGGATGTCGTCTTCGCGCAGCACCTTGTACTCGACGCCTTCGGACTTGTAGCTGCTGCCGGCGTACTGGCCGTAGATGACCTTGTCGCCAACCTTGACCACCGGCGCGCGCAGGCTGCCGTTGTCCAGCGGCTTGCCGGCGCCGATCGCGACGACTTCACCCTTGGTGGACTTTTCCTTGGCGGAGTCCGGAATCACGATGCCGCCGGCGGAAACTTCGTCGGCTTCGATCGGCTTGACTACAACGCGGTCGTGAAGCGGCTTGATGCTCATAGAGAAGACCTCTTAAGTGTTTGATTGGCCTGGAAATTATCGGCGATGTTAGCACTCGTACATGACGACTGCCAGCACAGCGCGCGGAAAAAACCCGACAAAGCGGGTGCGGGCCAGAGATTGTGCTGCGTGGGCGGCTTTCAAGGGCTGGCGGCAAAAATTTTTCGCTGACCGCTTCTCTCCGAACGCCGAGGGCGGCAGACAACACAGAGCGAGCGGTCGTCAGGTGGGCGTGGACGGCGCGCGGAACCGGCGTGTACGCGTGGTACATGCCGGTTCCGGCGCCGGCCGCGCCCGCCTGGCAGACGCGCAGCAGTTTGTTGAGCGCTCTAGAAATGGAACCAGGTTCCATCGCTTGTCATGCGCGCGCCTTACAGTCGGGAACGCATTCCCCGATCACAAGGAGCTGTCGATGAGGTTGCCGTCCCGTTTCGTGTCCCTGCGTTGCACCCTTCCCCTGGCCTGCGCGTTCGCGCTCGGTGCCACCTCCGCCGATGCGGCGGTCTTCATCAACGAACTGCACTACGACGACGCGGGCGCCTCCGGCGACAGCGGCGAAGGCGTGGAAGTGGTGGCCACCGCCGGCGAGTCGCTGAGCGGTTACCGCATCTACCTGTACAACGGCGCTGCCCCCAGTGCGGCAGTGGTCTATGCCAACACGACGCTGCCGGCCGGCACGGTGGTGAGCTGCGGCAGCCAGGTGCGTCTGGCCACGGTGAGCTACGCCAGCAACGGCGTGCAGAACGGCCCCAACGACGGCGTGGCGCTGGTCGACCCCAACGGGCAGCTGGTGCAGTTCCTCAGTTACGAAGGCGCCATCACCGGCAGCGGCGGCCCGGCGGCCGGCGTGACCAGCCAGAACCTGCCGGTGAGCGAGAGCAACAGCACCGCGGTCGGCAGTTCGCTGCAACTGACCGGCACCGGCAGCAGCGCGGCCAACTTCAGCTGGGCCGGCTCGGCGGCGCAGACCTTCGGCGCCTGCAACCGCGGCCAGACCTTCACCGGCAGCGACGGCGGCGGCGGCACCGGCGCTCCCACCATCAGCAGCACCACACCGACGCAAGGCGCCACCGGCTTCCCGGCCGCCGGCGATCTGGCCGTGGGCTTCAGCGAAGCGGTGACGCTGGGCAGCGGTGCGTTTGCGCTGAGCTGCGCCAGCTCCGGCAACGTGGCATTGACATACCCGACCAGCGGCACCCGCTTCAGCCTGTCCACCAACACCGCCCTGGTCGGCGGCGAGCGCTGCACGCTGGCCATTACCGCCAGCGCCATCCGCGATGCCAGCGGCCTGAGCCCGGCCGCCAACCAGTCCATCGCCTTCACCGTGGCCACCGCCAGCGGCGGCGGCACCGGTTACTACGCGCGGGTCAATACCACCAACGCCAGCCAGCTGCGCTGCTCGCTGCACGCCACCATCAAGGGGCACACGGTCTACCCGTACAGCGGCAGCGGCACCAGCACCTGGACCATCCTGGAAATGGCCGACGAGGATCCCAACAACAGCGGCCGCATCCTGGACGCCTACCGCAACCGCAGCTACGCCAAGGTCAGCGACCGCGCCGGCACCGGCAGCGGGCTCACCTACAACCGCGAGCACACCTGGCCCAACTCGCTGGGCTTCGGCAGCGCCACCGGCGACCGCGGCCTGCCGTACGCGCCCTACACCGACACCCACATGCTGTACCTGACCGACACCAGCTTCAACGCAGACCGCGGCAACAAGCCCTATGCCACCTGCACCAGCAGCTGCGGCGAGCGGGTGACCGAAGTCAACGACGGCAGTGGCGGCGGCAGCGGGCGTTACCCAGGCAATTCCAACTGGGTACGCACGCCCGACGGCAACAGCGGCACCTTCGAGGTGTGGGGCCGGCGCAAGGGCGACATGGCGCGCGCGGTGATGTACATGGCCATCCGCTACGAAGGCGGCCTGGATGCGACCACCGGGCAATCCGAGCCGGACCTGGAGCTCACCGACGACCGCAGCAAGATCGTGCAGACCGCGGCCTCGCCGGCGTACATGGGCCTGCTCTCCACCCTGCTGGCCTGGCATCAGGCCGACCCGCCGGACGACGCCGAGCGCGCCCGCAACGAGGTGATCTTCAGCTTCCAGGGCAACCGCAACCCGTTCGTGGATCACCCCGAATGGGCCACCGCCAGCCTGTTCAACTCGGCCAGGCCGGCCAGTTGCCAGTTGCTGAACTGAGGACGATCACCGGCGCTCCGATCGCGGCGCGCCGGGTGTCTTGCGAGCCACTGCCAGCCCACTGCAATAAATCGCATTCCCCTTAACATCATGACTGGGCATTTGATCAGCGCAAGCCAGCTCCGTTCTCAGCGCGTCTGGCTCAGGATGATGCGGTCGAACATGCGATCGCCGAGCCAGACGCGCATGCGGATCAGCATCCTGGCGAACTTGCCGGCCGCATAGCGCGTACGCGGGTTGTTGCTGGCCACCGCCCTGGAGACCACGTCTGCGATCACGCGCGGATCGCTGCCCTTGCCATGTCCGTACGTGGTGTCGATCGATTTGGTCACCATCTGCACCAGCCGGCCATAGGGGCCGCTGGCCGAGCGCTTGGCGATGCTGTCGGTGGCGGCATCGCCGAAGCCCGTCTCGATCACGCCAGGTTCGACGATCACGACCTTGATGCCGAACTCGGCGACCTCCAGGCGCAAACAATCAGACCAGCCTTCCAGCGCATGTTTGGTCGCGTGGTACCACGCACCCAGGATGCTGTACATCTTGCCGCCCATCGAGGTGATGTTGACGATATGCCCGGCGCGCTTGGAGCGCATCGCGGGCAGCAGCAGTTGGGTGAGCCGGGCGGCACCGAACAGATTGACTTCGAACTGGTAGCGCGCTTCGTGGATCCCGATTTCCTCGATCGGCCCGTACAGTCCAAAGCCTGCATTGTTGACCAACACATCCACGCCGCCCGTCTGGGCCAGGATCGTGTTGACGCCGGCGACGATGTCGTCGTCCCTGGAGACGTCCATGCACAGGGGGTGTGCGCCCAGCAGGGCCAAATCCGCCATCCTGTCGACGTTGCGCGCCGCTACGTAGACCTGATAGCCATCCTGGATGAGACGGTGCGCAATGGCTTTGCCCATGCCCGACGACGCACCGGTGACCAAGGCGGTTTTCTTTCCTTTGACGAACATGTGAGACCTCGATTGAATGGATGAGGTCCATTCTCCGGATGCGCGAGCAGACTCGACTTGCAATCGGCGCCAGAGTGCTGACATTTCGCGCCAAGCATCGCAACCATCGCATTCGTGGACCCGGCGATCTGGTCGTGCCGTCCGTCCAGCCATTGCAGCCCGCTGTTCTGCTTTGGGCGCGGTCACTGGTTGGTGCAGGCCTTCATTCGGTAGCAGGCCGGTGGCTGCTGGGGGCAATGGCTGCAGCCCTCCAGTCAGTGTTTTGAAGAACGACCCGATGCTGCCGGGTTCGGCACCGGCATCACCACGGCCCGATCTGCATGACGGTGCTCTGCATCGAGCCGAACCAGCGCTGCCGTATAGGGCACTGCACGTCGCTCGGCGAATCCGTCGATCAGTAAACCAATGGCCCCCAGCAGCACCAGCGTCGAACCCAGACCGCGCCCCCATTCCGGGCCGGCCACGTAGTGCAGGATCAGCCCCAAGGCAGCCACCAGCCCCAGGACGTAGTAGGTCATGCGAAAATTGGCATTGACCTTTTGCATGCGTGGCAGCTCTTTTTGCACCAGCATGGAAGGGCTTTCCTGCAAGCCGCTTTCAATCGCGGCGACCTGTTTGTCGGTGCGCAGGCCAACGCCGGCGCCTACGCCGACCAGCACGATTCCAAACAGGATCGAGGGTATGGCGACGCTCCATGCATACCCTCCGCGCTCGGCCTTCAGGGCCGCGACTCCGAAGATCACGAGCAACAGGCCGGTGACGGCGATGAAATAGATCGCCTCGATTTTTTCCCCTCGAAAGTACATGTGCATGGCATCGATGAATGGCATGTGCTTGTCCTGTGGCGTCATGGAGTTGGTCGCTTCGTCCGCATGGAAACATTGGGTGCGATTGGAATGGCAGCGTTACTGGCCAAGCCATTCTCTTCAGACATCGAAAAGCCGACGACCAGCGCTCTTTGCCTTCGATGTATCCGTGAAATCTTTCGCTGCCGAACAGCTGGCCGACGCGACGTTCATGGGCCTGGTCAGTGGGCTTGCCGCAAGTGGCTTCGCAGCGCCTTGAGCGTCCCGAAGGGCGTCTCCACCACCGTCTGGTTGGCCAGCCAGCTCGGAATGGACCCACCAGGCGAGGCGTGCATCTGGTAGGTGACGTCCACGCCATCCGCATCCGGCACCAGCGTCCATTGACCCTTGGCCCGGGGAATGCGCACCTTGCCCTTGCGCAGTGGCAAGTAGTCCGGGACTGCCTCCACACGCACGGTGATGGCACCGTCGCCGGCCTTTTCATAGGTGAAGTGGTAGACGCCGTCGCGGTTGGATACCGGCCAGGGCGCGCTGTTGTCCAGATAGTGGTACTGCTCGGTGTCGGTGGCCTTCAGCAGTTCCGAAGCGGCCACGTCCGGCATCCACTGGCGGAAGGCATTCGCGTCGCGCAGCACCTTGACCACATCGTCCGCAGCGGCCTTCAATCGCACCTCGCCCCGAAATTCGCGTAAGGGCGAGCCCTCGACGTTGCGCACGTAGACCTTGATGCCTTCGGCATCCTTGGCCAGCGACCAGCCGTCCTGCGCGAATGCCGCCTGACCAACCAGCAACCCCACCAGCATGGCGATGGGAAGAAGAAAGCGCCGAACGTTCATGGTGACACCTCAAGTGGAGGAATGAACTGACGATAGAGCGCCCCGCCTTGCGATGAACTCGCCATTCGCGCCAGAGGAACGGCAATGTGCGCCAACCTCATTCGCCTTAGAGCGTGCCGCTTTTACCTGCTCCACCCGCGTCACCTGGGCCGTCAGGGCATGGCGTTGCGGCACCGGACGCAAGGTCTGCAGTTGCGCGACAGCAGCCTCGTGCCCCAGGCGCCGAGCCCCCTCTTGCCGCTCGGCATCGTGCACGCCAGCCGGCTCGATCAACAGGCTGACGCGCATGAGGTCGGCGCGCTCGAGATCCTTGGCCATAGCGGCGAAACGCACAGGGCAGCGCTCGATGCACCCCTCTCAAGGCGTCCGGCGCCTGATCGGCTCAGCGCATGCAACGGAGCCTCATGAGACCAGGACCCTGTCGCTTCTCAGTTCAGGCGCATGGCGTTGCGCGCGGTATCCGGCGTCTGGCCCGTCCATTCCAAGAAGGCGCGATAGAACGAGTTGGGGTCTTCGAACCCCAACAGGAACGCGATCTCCCCGCCGGTCATCGTGGTGCTGCCGAGGTAATGGCGGGCAAGGCTCTCCCGGGTCGCATTGACCAAGGCGCGAAAATTCGCCCCTTCGTCTTCGAGGCGGCGCTGCAACGTGCGCTTGCTGAGCCCCAGGCGTTCGGCGGCCTTTTCGATGGTGGCCATGTTGCTGGGCAGCAACTCCAGCAGCACCGCACGCACGCGCTCCACCGTCGTCGCCGCCGCATCAAGTTCGCTGAGCCGGCGGCGCAGATCGGGTTCGAACACGCGCCACATGCCTTCGTTCACGGTCAGGAACGGACGCAGCGCGTCGGCGGCGCCGAAGGTGATGGCCGGAGCCTCGCCGTGTCGAACGGGGACGCCGAAGAAGCGCTCGTAGCGCCGCGCATAGGCGCCGGGCGGAAGCCGCGGCAGTACCACGCGCAGCGCCTGCACCGGCTCGCGCGTCGCCAGCCGGGCCAGCCGCAGGAAGAACGCGACCTCTGCGACCTGCAGCGAGTAAGGCACTTCGGTCTGCACCGACAACCAGCGTGGCGACACCGTCAGTGCTCCCGCACGGTCCACGTCCACCTCCAGGCCCATGGGCGCCACGAGTTGCTTGTACTTGGCCAGGCGCTGCACCGCCTGCATCAGGTTGGCGCTGCACAGGGCGGCGAACAAGGGCGGATCGAACACCTCGGCCGACACCATCTCGAGCAAGTGCAAGGGAAACATGGCATCGCCCGCTTCCAGTTCCAGCGCCCGCCAGAAGCGGAAATACTCGTCCGTATCGAGCCCGCGGCCGACGCGCGCGAACAGATCTTCGGGCAGCCCGGCCTTGCGCAGCACGTGCTCGGGCTTCAGGCCGAAGTCCTTCAGCAGCGTGCGCCAGCCGATGTCCAATGAAAACGTGAGGTTGCGTGCCATGCGAAAGCGACCGGGAGTCGATGGTGACCAGGCTGGGACGAGGACGGAACTAGCGTAGCGCCGAACCGAAGCGCGGGACATGCAATACACGCCAAAGTGATTGCAATGCGTGCCAGGGGCTGGGATTGCCAACCGCACCAGTTGGAGTGTGTCCGCGCCTGCACCCTGCCCGGTCGTCGCATGGGCCTGCAACCAAGTCCCCGCGGCCCCGGACCTACGTCCGAAACAGGCCCGGCAAAGCCCTGCCGGCGTCCCTATACTGTCGGTCGCATGTCTTCTCCCCCACCCCTCCGCCTGCTGTTCAGTACCTGCCCCGATCCGGCCAGCGCCGCGCGGATCGCCCAGGTCCTGGTCGAAGAGCGCCTGGCCGCGTGCGTGAGCCGCGTGCCCGGCGTGCATGCTACGTATCGCTGGCAGGACGTGGTGGAACAGGCCGAGGAAGTGCTGCTGCTGATCAAGACCGCCGCCGATCGCATCCCCGCGTTGCAACAGCGGCTGTGCGAGCTGCACCCCTTCGACCTCCCCGAACTGATCGAGCTCGAGGTCGCCGGCGGCTTGCCTGCCTACCTGCAGTGGGTGTACGCCGAAACCCGTGAGGAACCGTAAGCCGATGACCGTGCTGCACCGTATCGCCGCCCTGTGCCTGCTGGCCCTGGCCGCTTTCCCCGCCCTGGCGATCAGCGAAAAGGATCTGCTGCCAGTGGACCAGGCCTTCGCGCTGAGCGCCACCGCCGACAGCCGCGACCGCATCGCGCTGAACTGGAAGATCGCACCGGGCTACTACCTGTATCGCCACCGCATCAGCGTCAAGGCCGGAAAGGGGTTTGCCGCGGGCGAACTGGCGCTGCCGGAGGGCGAGAGCAAACACGACGAGTTCTTCGGCCAGGTGCAGACCTACCGCAAGCAACTGCAGGCCACCCTGGCCGGCAAGGCCGACCCGGCGGTGCAGACCGCCGTCCTGCAGGTGCAGTACCAGGGCTGCGCCGATGCCGGCGTGTGCTATCCGCCGCAGCGGCGCGAAATCCGCGTCGACCTGCCCGCGGCCGATGCCACCGGGGCACAGGCCACTGCTGCGCCACGCGAAAATCTGGGCGCGCTGGTGCCACGCAGCGCCGCCGGCCCGCGCCTGTTCGGCGCCCCCGGCCAGACCGCCGGCGTGGACGCGTTGCCGCTGCCGGCCGAGCAGGCGTTCAACTTCGAAGCCATCGTCGGCGACGGCAACAGCCTGCTGCTGCGCTTCACCCCGGCGCCGGGCTACTACATCTACCGCGACCGCACCTCGCTGGCACTGGAAGGCGCCAGCGGCGTGCGCACCGGGCTGCCGCGCTGGCCGCAAGGCAAGGCCCACCGCGACGAGCACTTCGGCGATGTGGTGGTGTATTTCGACCAGGCCGAAGTGACCTTGCCGCTGCTGCGCGACCACCCTGATCCGGCCCACGTGACCCTGGTGGCCACCTTCCAGGGCTGCCAGACCGACGGTATCTGCTATCCGCCGATGACCCGCCGCGTCGCCCTCGATGTGCCGGCCGGAATCGTGTCGCCGCAGAACCAGGCCCAGGCTTCGCCGTTGATGATTTCGCCGCTGGCTGCCGGTCAGGCACCGGTCGAGCCCGCGCCTGCCGCCAGCACTGCCGGTCCGGTCGCCGATGCCTCGGCCGGCAATCCGGAGCGCACGCCGCCGCCGCATACCGACAAGGGCCTGCTGGGCATGCTGGTACTGGCGCTGCTTGGCGGGTTGGTGCTGAACCTGATGCCCTGCGTGCTGCCGATCCTGTCGCTGAAGGTGCTGGGCCTGGCGCACAGCGGCGAGAGCCGCGGCCACGCACGTAGCCATGCGACCTGGTACTCGCTGGGCGTGCTGGTGTCCTTCGCCGCCATTGGCGGGCTGGTGATCGGCTTGCGCGCCGCCGGGCAGGCCGCCGGCTGGGGCTTCCAGTTGCAGCAGCCGTGGTTCGTCGCCGCGCTGGCCTATCTGATGTTCGCGGTGGGGCTGAGCCTGTCGGGCGTGTTCACCTTGGGCACCAACCTGGGCGGCATCGGGCAGTCGCTGGCCGCCCGCAACGGACCACTGGGCGACTTCTTCACCGGCGTGCTGGCCTGCGTGGTCGCCAGCCCCTGCATCGCGCCGTTCATGGGCACGGCACTGGCCTACGCCTTCACCGCGCCCGCGCTGCTGGCGATGCTGGTATTCCTGGCGCTGGGCCTGGGCCTGGCGTTGCCGTTCCTGCTGATCGGCTTCGTGCCTTCGCTGGCGCGGCGCCTGCCCACCCCCGGGGCGTGGATGGAAACGCTCAAGCAGGTGCTGGCGTTCCCGATGTATCTCACCGCGATCTGGCTGCTGTGGGTATTGGGCAAGCAACGCGGCGTGGATGCGCTGGCCTTGATGTTGGTCGGCGCCACCCTGCTGGCCTTGGGCCTGTGGTGCTTCGAGCGCAGCCGCTGGAAGAGCCACCGCCTGGGCATGGGCCTGGCCACGGCGATGCTGGTGCTGGCGCTGGTGCCGGTGGTCGCGGTCACGCGCCTGAGCCTGCCGGCGGCCACCGCGACCGAGGGCGTGGTGGCGTTCTCCCCGCAGTTGCTGGACCGCCTGCGCGCCGACAACCGCGTGGTCTTCGTCAACATGACCGCCGATTGGTGCGTGACCTGCAAGGCCAACGAAAAGAACGTACTGAGCAGCGCCGAATTCCGCGACGCGTTGCGCCGCGTCGATGCGGTCTACATGAAGGGCGACTGGACCAATGTCGACCCCGCCATCAGCACCTTCCTCGACCAGCACCAGGCCGTCGGCGTGCCGCTGTACGTGGTCTACGGCCCCGGCGCCCCACCGGCGATCCTGCCGACCGTGCTGACCGGCGCCATTACCGAAGACGCCTTGCTGCGCGCAGCGCGGTGAGGCAGCGCCTTCGCTGCAGCTGGTGACCTCGGCGGCCGTCTGTTGGCGGGCTAGGTCGAAGATGTTGCGAATCATGTAGACCGGCACCCGCGCCACGAGGCGCGTTGCGGCACGTCCAAGCGCGGGTTCGCTGCCCCTCTTGGCCGTCAGTCTGCGTGCCCCGCGCTCTGCTGGCGCCCTGCAGACCGGACTGGCCGGTGCCGGCATGGGCAGGCGCGGCGTCAGGCTGCGCGCGGTGTCGCCTGTTCGGTGCCTCCGACACCTGCGCCGCCTTGATGCATGCGATGTGCAGCAGGCGACAGTGGCCGCGGCCGGCATGACGGGCAGCTGCACGAAGCGAGGCAGCAGACGGGATCGATCGCGCCGATCGCCCTTCATCTGACACGCCGGCCCTGTCCGGCCCGGCGCCTCGTTGTTGGCGCCTGGATCTGCGCGCAAAACGCAGATCGCGGCCCTGCTGCAGCATCACCTCCTGCGCCCTTGCCACGAACAGGCCGGACACTCACCGAATTGCTGCCGCCGGCACAACATTCTGACGCCCGGCAGGAGAGGATGCCGACAGCAGCGATTAGCGCGCGACCGGCCGGGACGGCGCCTCCAGCGCGCCAGAGCGCAAACGCTGCGCGACGGGTGCGCACGGCCGGCTACCGGTTCGGCTCGCATCGGGATGGGGCTTTCAGAGCCGGCACTATGACCTTTGGCGCACTGATGCCTGCCACCATTAGCCACCGCCCAAACCACTCGAAATTTAAAACAATCGTTTTAAACAGACCTAAGTTCGTCGAACTGGACAGCATCGACGACATCGCGCAGACTTCCGGCCTTTCCGCTCTTGCCGATCCCATGGCCCATCTGCTGCTGTTGCATGGCCCCAACCTCAACCTGCTCGGCACCCGCGAGCCGGAGGTTTACGGGCGTACCACGCTGGCGCAGATCGATGCGGCCCTGGTGGACCGCGCGCAAGCGGCCGGGCACGTGCTGCACTGCCTGCAGTCCAATGCCGAGCACGTGCTGGTGGAGCGCATCCACGCCGCGCGCGAGGACGGCACCGCCTACATCCTGATCAACCCGGCCGCCTTCACCCATACCTCGGTGGCGCTGCGCGATGCGCTGCTGGGCGTGGGGCTGCCGTTCGTGGAAATTCATCTGTCCAACCCGCACGCGCGCGAGCCGTTCCGGCACCACAGCTATCTCAGCGACAAGGCCGACGGGGTGATCTGCGGCTTTGGCGCCGACAGCTACCGGCTGGCCCTGGAAGCGGTGATCGCGCGCCTGGAGCGCGACGCATGACCCCTGCCGCATCGACCTCGGCCAGCGCGCCGGCGTCCTGATCCCATTCCGCCGGCATCCGCCGGCACTCCCCACCGTTTCACTTCCAGAGGCCCTTATGGATCTCCGCAAAATCAAGAAACTGATCGACCTGCTCGAAGAATCCAATCTCGCCGAAATCGAGATCAAGGAAGGCGAAGAAAGCGTGCGCCTGGCGCGCGTGCCCAAGGGCGCGGCCATGCTGAGCGCGCCGGTGCAGCAGCAGTACGCGCCAGCCCCCGCCGCCCAGGCGCCGGCCGCCGCGGCCACCATGCCGATGCAATCGCCTACCGAAGCCTCCACCGGCGGCGCCAAGCAGGCCGCCGCACTGCCGGAAGGCCACGTGCTGCGCGCCCCGATGGTCGGCACGTTCTACACCTCGCCCTCCCCGGACAAGCCGGCGTTCGTCACCGTCGGCCAGCAGGTCAAGGTCGGCGATACCCTGGCGATCATCGAGGCAATGAAGATGTTCAACCCCATCGAAGCCGACGCCTCCGGCACCATCGTCGCCATCCTCGGCGAAACCGGCCAGCCGGTGGAATTCGATCAGCCGCTGTTTGTGATTGGCTGAAGCGCCGGGAATCGGGAGTGGAGAATGGGGAATCGGCAAAGCGGCCTCATGAACGTCTTGAGGCGTGGCGCGATTCCATGGAGTTGGTGGAAATGATCTATCGGTTTACCGACGTCTTTCCCGAGCAGGAACGCTACGGCTTGATGGCGCAGTTGCGCCGTGCGGCCGTCAGCGTTCCATCGAATATCGCCGAAGGTGCGGCGAGACGCTCCACTTCCGACTACGCGCGATTTCTCTCGATTGCGCGCGGCTCGCTCTCCGAACTTGATACACAGATCCAAATCGCGGTCCGACTGGGCTACAGCAATCCCGAAGACGAAGACATCGAGCCGACAGGTCGACCAGGTCTTCGCCAAGCTCACTGCATTGATGAATGCCTTACGCAGACGCGGAGCCGCGCCATGAAGCCCGCATCTTCCCACTCCCCATTCTCGACTCCCTATTCCCATGCTCGATAAAGTCGTCATCGCCAACCGAGGTGAAATCGCGCTGCGCATCCTGCGCGCGTGCCACACGCTCG
Organism: Xanthomonas citri pv. citri; assembly: GCF_000961215.1. Taxonomy (NCBI): domain Bacteria; kingdom Pseudomonadati; phylum Pseudomonadota; class Gammaproteobacteria; order Lysobacterales; family Lysobacteraceae; genus Xanthomonas; species Xanthomonas citri. The sequence continues at coordinate 620,736 of NZ_CP008998.1, read as the reverse complement.
GCATCCGCACGGTCGCGGTGCATTCCACGGTCGACCGCAACCTCAAGCACGTGGCCATGGCCGATGAGTCGGTATGTATCGGCCCGGCCGCCTCCAGCGACAGTTACCTCAACATCCCGGCGTTGATCGCCGCGGCCGAGGTGACCGATGCGCAGGCCATCCACCCCGGCTACGGCTTCCTCTCGGAAAACGCCGATTTCGCCGAACGCGTGGAGCAATCCGGCTTCATCTTCATCGGCCCCAAGGCCGACACCATTCGCCTGATGGGCGACAAGGTGGAAGCGATCCGCGCCATGAAGGCTGCCGGCGTGCCGTGCGTGCCCGGCTCGGGCGGCCCGCTGGGCGATGACATCGTCGCCAACACCAAGGTGGCGCGCGAAATCGGCTACCCGGTGATCATCAAGGCCGCCGGCGGCGGCGGTGGGCGCGGCATGCGCGTGGTGCATTCGGAGGCGGCGCTGAAGGCTGCCATCGAAACCACCAAGTCCGAAGCCAAGGCCGCTTTCAGCAACGATCAGGTCTACATGGAGAAGTTCCTGGAAAATCCGCGCCACGTGGAAATCCAGGTCCTTGCCGATGGCCAGGGCGGTGCGATCCATCTGGGCGAACGCGATTGTTCGATGCAGCGTCGCCACCAGAAGGTGGTGGAAGAAGCGCCGGCGCCGGGCATCACCGAAGAACTGCGCAACGAGATCGGCAAGGTCTGCGTGGACGCCTGCATCCGCATCGGCTACCGCGGCGCCGGCACCTTCGAGTTCCTGTTCGAGAACGGGCGCTTCTACTTCATCGAAATGAACACGCGCATCCAGGTGGAGCATCCGGTCACCGAGCGCATCACCGGCATCGACCTGGTGTGCGAACAGCTGCGCATCGCCGCCGGCCACAAGCTGAGCATCAAGCAAAGCGACATCGTGCTGCGCGGGCATGCGATCGAATGCCGCATCAATGCCGAGGACCCGGAAACCTTCATGCCCAACCCGGGCCTGATCACCGCCTTCCATCCGCCAGGCGGCCCTGGCGTGCGCGTGGATACCCACATCTACGCAGGCTACAAGGTGCCGCCGAACTACGATTCGATGATCGGCAAGCTGATCGTGCACGGCCCGGATCGCGAAACCGCGATTGCGCGCATGCGCGTGGCGCTGAGCGAGATGGTGGTGGACGGCATCAAGACCAACATCCCGCTGCAGCAGCGCATCATGCGCGACAAGGGCTTCCAGGCCGGTGGGCAGAACATCCATTACCTGGAAAAGCGCCTGGCCGAGCGCAAGAACAAGTCGATCGTCCTGACCTGATCGCGCCTGCCGCTGCAGCGATGAAGCAAAAAAGCCCGGGAAACCGGGCTTTTTTGTTGCGTTATTTCTCGGTGCATCGCGCCGGCAGCGCCTCATGCAGGCCAAGCAATCGGCTCGACGACACCCCGCACCGGCAACACCATGCAGCCGCCGACCTATGCGTAGGAGCGCACCCGGGCGCGACCGCGCTTTATCGGTGGAACCTCGTCGCGCCCAGGTGCGCTCCTACGGGATCCGGGGTGCTACCGGATCCGCGGCGCAGGCGCCTGCTGGCTGCCCGGCACCGGCACGATGCCGCTGGCCGATGATGGGTCAACCACGGTCATGGTTTCGGTGGAGCCGTCCGGCCACACCACCTGGAAAGTGGAGCCAGCCGGCAAGGTGGAAAACGGCATGGCACTGCTGGCGCGGTAGACCGCAGCGACCTGGCTTGCGCCATGCCGTCGCTGCTGTTCGTCGGCGGTGACGCTGGTGGACTTGACCGACAGCGGCTGGTACCGGTGATCGGCGGTGTCGATCATCACGATGCTGACCGCCGCCGCCGAATACGCCACGAACAACGCCACCCATAACCAGAACTTGGCGCCGTGCGCCAACCGACGGTAATTCATGACTGCGCTCCCGGATCGGAGACCAATGTATCGACCATCTCATCCACCCTGTCTGCTCCCTGCCGCGGCACCGCGGCATCGAATACGAACGACACGAAATCCTGTGCGCTGTCGCGCGAGCAGATGCCCGCGTTGGCGCAATAACTGGTGACCAAGGTGCTGCCGGCACTGCAATCGAGCCCCAGCCGGCATGCAGCCACCTGCCAGGCCAGCTCGGCGAACTGATCGCCGGCCACATAGCCTTGGAGGCTGTCATCGCCGCTGGCCCGCGCGCCCATCGCCGGGGCCAGGGCCAGATAGGCCTCGGGATCGCGCGAGGCCAGCACGCGTTGCACCAGCGCGCGCTTGTAGCCGGGCGATGCGTGCAACGGTTCGCCCAACGCCAGCATGGCGGCCTCGGCGGCCAGGCTGCCGGCGCGCGCCGCGACCAGGCGTTGCTGGGCAACCATGCGCGGACTCAGCCCGTCGGTGGGGGCGAAACCGGCGCAGCGCTGCGCCAGGCGCTCGCGTGCGGCATGCATCGCTGCCACTCCCGGCGTGTGTTGCGCGGCGATCCATGCGCTGTCGGCGGCATAGCCGGACGGACTGGCCGCATAGGGCGCGCAGTAATCGTAGACACGGCTCAACCGCCACCCGGCCTGGGCATCGCCGGCACGCACCTGCTGCTGCAATTGCTGCGCGTAGCGATACAGATCCGGTTGCGCTTCCACTGCATCGCGATGGGGCAGCTGCAACGCAGCACCGTGCTCGGTCGCCGTGTGCGGCTGCGGTGGGGCAGCGCTGACCGGGATCACCTGTGCAGCAACCGGCACTGCGCGGTCGGCATCACGCCCGGCCGGTTGCGCGCGCACATGCCACCACGCGGCCGCCGCAAGCGCAGCGGGAGCGAGCAGCAGCCAGAGATGGCGGGCACGAGCAAGCGGCATGGATGGCGGCGACCCTGCTGCGGAACCACCCGCAGCGACGGCGCGGAGTCTAGCACCCACCCACGCGCACAGCTGCCGCCAAGCAGACGCTGCCAGTGGAAGTGGCGAGAAAGGGGCGACATGCGGTAACGGTCTGCGCGGACTGCAGGTGAGTGGCGCGCTGCAGGCGTTCGGTTGCGCAGTGCTGTGGGATGTTTGCTTTTGCTGTGCTGTGCTGTGCTGTGCTGTGCTGCGTGTTGGTGTTGGTGTTGGTGTTGGTGTTGGTGTTGGTGTTGGTGTTGGTGTTGGTGTCGATGTTGATGTTGATGTTGCTCAGCTGCTTGCCGGCTTGCTGTTGAGTTGATCGGTTGCGGATGCCGGATGCGGCATCGATTTTCGCGGGTTGAGCATCCGACAGCAGCGCATGTCGAAGAGCGCCTGCTTGGCCCGAGTCTGGCGTTGCGCTATCGCCTCGACGACGCTGCGTTGCCCAGTTGCAGCGCTGTCGAGTTGTGAGTGGACCCACGCACCGCACACATCGCGGGGCACGACAGCACGACAGCACATATGCAGCCGTCTACGCGCGCGATTGCGCCTGCTCGCAAAGATGCAACGCCTCTTCCTGCTTGCTCGCCTCGGCCCTCACCCAAAGACCTTGTTCGATTACTCAACGGCATCACCGGTTCGCTCCCACGTGTGGCGTCATCGGCGCACCGCCATGGGCAGGGCAACACATCCACCGCAGACGCGCTTCCAGACAGCGTCACACCGGGCCATCGTCCAATCGCCGGCAGCACGCCGTCTGACTGGCAGCGGACGCATCCTGATCGGCGAAGCAGGGTTTTTCCACCTCACGCATGAGTAGGACATACCGCCGGAGCCGACGGCGCCTGCGAATGCAATCACCTGTAGAGCGGCAGGCACGCCGGCACGAATGGTCTAGGATGCGTGGTTTCGAATTGCCCGACCGCCCCGATGCCGTTTCTTGAACTGACGCTTTCCTGTTCCGAGGTCACCCTGCCCCGTTTCCAGAATGCACTGGACGATGTGGGCGCACTGGCGGTGACCATGCTCGACGCCGATGCCGATACCAGCAACGAGCGCGCCATTCTCGAACCCGGTGTGGGCGAGATGCCGCTGTGGGACCGACTGACGATGACCGCGCTGTTCGATGGCGACAGCGACGCGCTGGTGGTGCTGGCGGCGCTGGAAGCCTTCGATCCGGGCCTGGACTGGAGCCAGGTGGCGTTTCGTATGGTCGAAGACAGCGACTGGGAACGTGCCTGGATGGACCTGTTCAAGCCGATGCAGTTTGGCGAACGCACCTTTATCGTGCCGTGGAATCACGCGCTGCCCGAAGCCGCGGACACCCCGGAAGCCGCCGTGGTGCGGCTGGACCCGGGCCTGGCATTCGGCTCGGGCACCCATCAAACCACCGCGCTGTGCCTGCGCTGGCTGGACAGCCTGGCCGGCAGCGGCGAGCTGCAGGGCCGCAGCGTGCTCGATTTCGGATGTGGCTCGGGCATCCTGGCGGTCGCCGCGCTGAAGCTGGGCGCCACCCACGCGGTCGGCGTGGACAACGACCCGCAGGCACTGCTGGCGACCGCCGACAATGCGCAACGCAACGGCGTGGACGCCCAGCTGGCGGTCTACATGCCGCAGGACGAACCGGTGCAGACCTACCAGGTGGTGGTGGCCAACATCCTGGCCTCGGCACTGGACGCCCTGGCCGACACCCTGGCCGCGCGCGTGGCACCGGGCGGACGGATTGCGCTGTCGGGCATCCTGCACGGCCAGGAAGACGACTTGCTGAAACGCTACGCCCCCTGGTTCGAACAGTTGCGCTGCGAACGCGACGAAGACTGGATGCGGATCGACGGCGTGCGCCGCGGCTGATCCAGCACGTCATCCACGCCGGCTAGCGCTGTGGCCGGCCGGCGCGGATCTGCGCGGTAGTCACTGCATCGGCCACGCTGATCGCCCGTAACCGGGTCACCAGTTGCCAGCCGGTGCGTTGCAGTGCCGCAGTGCGCCACGGCCCGGCCTGCCGGGCCACCCAGACCCGCAGCAGCACCTCAGCCACCAGCAGCGCCGTCCAGGCCACGGGCGACCACCCCTGCACACCTGCAAGCGCCACTGCGCCCGCAACCACAAGCATGGGCGCGCTCACCGCCAGCACCGGCCATTGCCGCTGACGTAGCGCCCAGATCCGCGGTGCCAGCGCTGCTGACCACTGCGGACCATCGGCCACGGCAGTCCACTCGGCGCCACGCCGCCAGATCGCATACCGGGCCGCGCCACGAAACCGTCTGACCGCAGGGTCCACTGGCGAATGGGCAGGCCACGGCGCATCTGCGGGCGCGACGGACGGGTGCGGAGTGCGCCGCTGTGGGTCGGGTTTCCGTCCGGCAGGCTCGACCATGAACATCCTCCTTGAGTTCGCTGTGATGTGACCATCACCGATTCGCCGACAGTATCGCAAACATATTGCTATATGAAAGTTACACGAACTATCCCGAGGCGCTGCTAGGGCTATATCTCCCGCCCCTGCCTGCCCTCCAACGGTGCCGTGTGAGCAAGCTGTACGAACGAGTACGCGAAGCCCGCAGCCTCACCAAGCTGACCCAGGAAGCCCTTGCCGGCGAGCTGGGCGTCACCCGCAGCGCGGTGGCGCAATGGGAGATGGCCGAAGGCACCGCACCGTCGGTGGAAAACCTGATCGGCCTGGCCAAGCGCAGCGGGATGGCGTTCGAATACCTGGCCACCGGCCGCGGCGACCGCGTGTTCGGCCCGCCGGTGTCGGCCATCGCCGAAGAACCGGCGCAGTACCGCCGCCTGGATGACCAGCAACGCGTGCTGCTGACGCGCTTCGACACCCTGACGCCGCGCCAGCGCGCCGGCCTGCTGGATCTGTTGCTGGCTGAAGGGAAGACGCGGCGCAGGCGGTGAATCGGGAATCGGGAATCGGCGAGTTGACGCACCCGGCAGCGAGATCTCAAGGCGATGTTTTGCTAGCTGTAGCCTCCTGATCCTGGATGCGCCTGGGCGTAATCGCCGGCTTGCGTTGCTGTCGCGGCGGCCGTTTTCGGAGACGGCATGCGCTGCGCGCGTTGCGTCGGCATCGACGCAGACGGCGCCATGACCACTTGGGTCGGGTGCGAGAACCTGCAGGCATGCGCGCTGCGGGTTGATCGCATCGCCGCCGGCACAGGTTCGCCGTTGGACGTGCACGTGGTTGAATAAGGGTCTTCCCGCTGCACGCCTGCCGATGTCCGAGACTCCGCCACCGCGCCGCCCCCTGGCCACGTTCCTGCGTGCGACGCCGGCCGCTCCGCCGCTGGTGCCCACCCCGCTGGTTCCGCCTGTGGAGCCGCCGGAGCAGGCCATACCGGCCCCAGGCTCTGCGTTGCCGCCGGCAACACCGCCGCCGGTGGACGCGCAGCAGGCGCTGCGCGTGCCATCGCCTGCCGCCGCGGTGGCTGCGTCGCCGCATCGCGCAACGGGCACGCCCGGGCACGATGGTGTCCAGGCGCCAGTGTCCGGCGAGACGCAACTGCCCGCGCCCGGCACCACGATGCCGTCCGCTTCGGCGACCGCACTCGCGGCCGGACGCGTCTCTGATGCGATGGGCGATCCACCTCGCCCGGCGTCGGCCGCCAGCGACGCCCACGCCAGCGATGACGGGCTGGCCCCGATCGATGCCGCGACCGATGACGCCCTCCAAGACCCAACCGCGCGGACTGCACCTGTCCCGTTGAATTCAGCGCAGCAACGTGCGCCACGTGCGTCGGCGGATGCAGACCTGCCGTCCCGGAATGCGCCGGGTACGTCGAAGGCGCTCACGGAAACGACCGAGCGGCAGGTTCCAACCGCAGCGGCGGCAGCCGCAACGCAGGCCGATACCATCGGCAGCGAGCGGACGGCGAGCACACCCGACGGCCAGTCGCACCCGGGCCGCCCCTCCAGCCATCCGGACCCGGCAACCACCGAGTTCGGCGAGGACGCGCAGTGCGATGCCGGCATCGCGCAGTCCCGCCCCTCCCCTGCGCAGTTGCAGCCCCTGCCCGCTCCCGCCTTGACCGCGCCCGCCTTCGCGCGGCGTGGCGTCACCCGGCCGGGGCTACGCGCCAGCGGGCGCCAGTGGGCGCTGTTGGTCGGGCTGGTCGGCGTGCTCGGGTTGCAGATCGTCATCGCCGACCGCGCGCACCTGGCCACCAGCCCGCGCTGGCGGCCGCTGATCAGCGCGGCCTGCACGCTGGCGCGCTGCAGCGTGCCGGCCTGGCGCGAGCCGGAGGCGCTGACCCTGCTCAACCGCGACGTGCGCCCGCTGCCCGGCGTGGCCGGGGTGCTGCAGATCCAGGCCAGCTTCCGCAACGACGCGCGCTGGGCACAGGCTTGGCCGTGGCTGCAGCTGTCGCTGTCCGATGCCGACGGCCGGGTGATCGGCACCCGCATCTTGTCGCCGCAGGACTATCTGGGACAGTCGCCGGCTGCGCAGGACACGCTGGCGCCGGGTCAGGCGGTGCAGGTCGCGTTTCGGGTGCGCGAACCGGCCGCGAGCACCGCTGCCTTCAGTTTCGACTTCCGGTGAACGGGCGCGACCGCCACGTGGGCGTGGCGAGCGATGAGGTCACGCGCTAGACTCACTCCCCCTCGCCGGCCACGCGTCCCGGCTTCGTGACACTGGGAATCTCCTTTGAACGCAGCCCCCTCTCGTCCTGACACCAGTCGTGGCGCCCCGAAGTCGCCCCTGCGCGAACACGTGGCCCAGTCCGTTCGCCGTTATCTGCGCGACCTGGACGGCAGCGACGCGGACGACGTTTACGAAATCGTGCTGCGCGAGATGGAGATCCCGTTGTTCGTCGAAGTGCTCAACCACTGCGAAGGCAATCAGAGCCGCGCTGCGGCGATGCTGGGCATTCATCGGGCAACCTTGCGCAAGAAGCTTAAAGAGTACGGGCTGACGTAAGCCGGGAATCGGCAATCGTCACGGCGTGCTTCTGCCAGACGTGGCGCGCACGGGCTCCCGATCACAGCGTGGTGTCGTGCGGGTCAGCCTTTCGGTTGGCCAGACGCGGCGGTTGACCGACGCGCGCTGGGCGGATCCGGTGCTGCAGATCGCCAACGGCACGCGATGCACGTGTTGCGATTTCATGACAAGCGATGTGACAAGCGGTCACGCCCAGCCATAGCGAATCAGGTGGAAGAAGACCGGCGCGGCGAAGCACACCGAATCCAGGCGGTCGAGCACACCGCCGTGGCCTTCGATCATATGGCCCCAGTCCTTGATGCCGCGATCGCGCTTGATCGCCGACATCACCAGCCCGCCGAAAAATCCCATCAGGTTGGCCACCAATGCCAGGCCGAAGGCATGCCACGGCGCGAACGGGGTGATCCACCACAGCGCCATCCCGAGCAGGCTGGCCGACACCACGCCGCCGATGAATCCTTCCACCGTTTTGGACGGCGACAATTTCGGCGCGATCAGATGGCGGCCGGCCAGTTTGCCCCACACGTACTGCAGTACGTCCGAGGACTGCACCACGATCACCAGGAAGGCGATCAACAGCAGATTGCGCCCCGCATAGCCGGGAATGTCCAGGTTCAACAGCGCCGGCACATGCGAAATGCAGAACACGCAGATCATCAGGCCCCACTGCACTTTGGCGGTGCGTTCCAGATAACGCGTGGTGTCGCCGCCGATGGTGGCCAGGATCGGCAATACCAGGAACGCGTAGACCGGAATCAGCAAGGTGTACAGGCCGTACCAGCCGGTCCACACCAGGCCGTATTGCCACGGTAACACGACGTAGAACGCGGCCAGTAACGCGTAGTAATCGCCGCGCCGGGTCGGGGTCAAGGTGATGAACTCGCGCAGCGCAAACAACGACACCAACGCGAACAAGCCGATGACGCCGGCGCGGCCAAACACGAACGCAAGGCCGACCACCGCGGCCATCACCCACCACGCACGGATGCGGGCGACCAGGTTGTCCAGCACTGCGCTGGGGCGTTCGCGTGCGCGCCAACGCAGGGTTTCGGAAATCAGCGTGGCGATGATGAGCACCAGCGCGATACCGCTGAACAGCCACAGCGTCTGCTGATGCATCGAAGACTGCTGCAGCTGGCCGCTGTACGCAGACAGGCTCATGCGCGCGCCTCCAAGTGATCCGGCGACAACGCCAGCAACGCCGCACGTGCACGCGTCAGAAATACATCCTTGGTTTCGTCCGCGTCCAGGCGCAATGGCGCGCCAAAGGTGGTGGTGCACAGCAGCGGCAACGGCAACCACTTGCCCTTGGGCATCACGCGCTTGAGGTTGTCGATCCACACCGGCACGAACTCCAGTTCCGGGCGTTGCCGTGCCAGGTGATACAGCCCGCTCTTGAACGGCAGCACGCCATCGTCCGGGTTGCGCGTGCCTTCGGGAAACAGGATCAACGAATCGCCGGCGTCCACCGCATCGCACAGGCACTGGATCGGGTCGCGCGTGCGCTGCGCCGGGTCGCGCTCGATCAATACGCCGTTGAAGACCGCATGGATCAGATAGCGCCGCAGGGCGGTGCGCTGCCAGTAGTCGGCCGCCGCCACCGGGCGCACTTCATGCCGCAGGCCGGCCGGCAGCGATGACCAGATCAGCACGAAATCGCCGTGGCTTGCGTGGTTGCCGTAATACACGCGGCGTTCGTTGGAGGGCGCGCAACCGCGCCACAGCGCACGCGCGCCGGTCAAGGTACGAATGGCGCCGCTGCAGCCGCGCGCGATGAAACGGGCAATCATTTCTGCTCCAGGGTGCGCACGATCGTGCGCAGTCGTACCGCCACCGTCAGCAAGGCACCGGCGATCAACACCGCCAGTGCGCCGATCAGCAGCCAGGCCGCAAGACGCGGCTGGCCCATCCATTGCAGCGGCAAGGCCAGCGCGCCTGCCAGCGACAACCACTGCATGCGTTGCACGCGGCTCATCGGCCCCTGTCGCGGCTCTGGCGTGCCGCAGGCCAGGCCCAGCATGCGCACATATGCGGTGGCCACGCAGCACAGCGCCGCCGCCCACCCCAGTTGCGCAGCCCACGGCAGGCCGGCCTGCAGTCTATAGCCCAGGCCCACGCAGACCAGCACATCGGACAACCGATCGGGCGCATCGTTGTAGACCTCACCGGCACGCGAGACCATGCGCGCCTGGCGCGCCAGCACGCCATCCATGCGGTTGCACCACAGCCGCCCCTGCAGCCCGAGCACCGCCAGCAGCAGTGGCATGGCTCCTTCGCGCGCAGGCGCGCTCAATCCGATGTAGAACATCAGCCCGGCCAGCGCCGCAAACGCGATGCTTACCCACGACACGCCATTGGGCGTGGCGCCACGCCCGCGCAGCACGCGCGCCCATTGCAGCTGCCGCTGTTGCTGTCCGTGTTGCATCAGTCGCCTCCTCCACCGCAGCCGCCACAGCCGCCGCCACCATCGCTGTTATCACCATCGCCGCCGCTGTCGCCGCCGCTCCCGCCGCAGCTGCTGCCGCTGCCACCGGCGTGGCCATGCGGCGCACGCAGGCTGTGGTAGTCGGCCCAAGCGGTCCCGATCAGTGCCGCGGTGCCGTACAGCGCCACTGCCTCGCCTGGATCACCGCCGGTGCGCGCCGCATCGCGTCGCCGCGTGTGACGCAGTGTCGCAAGGCGGGCCTCGCCGCCGAGCGTGCGCCGCACGCGCACCAGCGCAAAGCCCAGCACCAGCAATGTGGTCAGCACCATCAGACACAGCAGATAGCCCACCGGATGGTTGCCCTGCACGCCGATGACCAGCTTGCACAGGCCAAGCCCCCATACCAGCGCCACCGGCACGGTACATGCCAGACGCACCGCGCGTGCCTGCGCCTGGCTCAGCCACAGGCCCTTGTCGATCAAGCGCTGCTCCAGCGGTGCGGCCAGCGCGCGCAACGCGCGCAAGGCCCACACCGGGTCTTCGGTGGTGCGCACCGCTTCCAGTGCCGGCTCCAGCGCAGGCGGAACCGCAATCTGCCGGTGGCAGCGCACCCAGTGGCGTGCCGGTTCGGTTGCGTCGCGCTCCAGATACACCGCATTGCGCACCAGTAACTCGGTGAACCACAGGTCGGCCACGCGATCGGCACCGCCGGCCAGATACGCAAGCTCGCTGGCATCCAGTGCTGCTGCGGTGCGACCGCGTCGCAGCACCCGTCGCAACCATGCCGCCATCGACCAGGCCAGACCGATCAGCGCGATGAACAGCGGCAGGAAATAGACACCGCGCCAGTGCAGCGGCGACAGCCCCCCGCCATTGGCCGCGCGACAGGCCATGCCCACCACCACCGCGATGATCGCCCACGCGAAGACGGCATACGGCACACCGCGCTGCGGCCCAGACAACTGCGGCGCTCCACGCAAGGCCTGCAAGGTCTGTTCGGCAGTGTCCTCGTGGAGCGGATCCAGCGTCGATTGCTGCGGTCGCGCCGCAGGCCACCATTGCGCCGGCGGCTCGCCGAACTGCGTGCGGTAACGCTCCAGCGTCTGGCGGTACTGCGCCTGGAACCGCGCCTGTTCGCCGGCATCGCCGCGTCCGGGTTGATGATGCAGGGTGGTCTGCAGCACGTGCGGGCAGAACTGCTGCCAGTACTCGCGGGTGTCGGTCAGATGCGTATGCCAGACCTGGTCGACCAACGGGCTGGGGGTGACCTCGTGGGTGTCGGTGCAGGCAAGAAAACAGAACCGTCGGTACTCCTCCACCAACGCCTGCGCTTGCGCGGTGCTGCACTGTGCCTGCTTGGCCACGCGCCGAACGAAGGCCGCAAACGCCGCGTCGTCCTGGCCAAAGCGGTAGCCCTGCAGCCGCTGCCACAGCGCCCGCTGCGCTGGCGTGGCGTGTTGCGGTTCGCGCTGAGCGGAATCGGGTGCGTTGCTCATCTGAAGATCCCGAGAGCGAGCGCCGCAGCCACCAACAGCAGTTGCACCACCACGCTTGCCAGCTGCCAACGCAGCAGGCGGCGCATGCCGGCGCAGCGCGATGCCCAGTCGCGTGCGGGCGGCAGCTTCGCCACCAGGCCAATGGCATGCATTGCCGCATCGAGTTGGTGCGCGGCCTCTTGCTCGGTGCCGCCGCAGCGTTCGAGATGCGCGATGGAGGCCGCCAGCAGGTCGGCATCCAGGCCCACGCGAAACGCCCAATAGCGCTGCACCACGCCCGCAAGCACGCTGATGGCATAGCCCAACTGCATCAACGGCGGCGCCTCGGCTACGCCGAGCAAGCCAATGGCCGCCGCCAGCAACAGGAGTGAGAAGCGGTCCAGTGCTGCACCTTGCCGCAGCACTGCGCGCATGGCCGGCAAGGTCAGCGGGGAGGTATTCATTGCGCTCTCCGTTCGGGGATGTCGTCGCCACCGTCATGACCGTCGCATGCCGCCACGATCGCCGCGCGATGCGCGTGCCCAAGCACGATCGACGGCCGCACGGCGCGTAGCTGTGCGATGGCCGCATCCACGTCCCGGGCGCGGCCGCTGCGCACCAGCCAGGTGGCCATGCTGGCAGCACTGCGCGAATAGCCCAATGCGCAACACACCAGCACCGGGCCGTGCGCACGCGCCTGCGCGATCGCCTGCGCCGCCTCGCGTAGTTGCGCTGGCGACGGTGCGACCAGATCGAGCATCGGCACCACACGGTCCTGCGCCTGCGCGGCGTACAACGAGAGCTCTGCAGACACGTCCACCACCGCAGCACGCTCGTCGCGCTGGCCGGGCAGCGGAATCCGCCCCAGCCACACGCCATCGCATACCGCGCGCGGCGACGGGGCGCGCCGCGTCCAGAGGCGCGAGTTGCACCATGCTGCCATCAGATACGGTGCATACAACCAGCGCGCGGCAAGACTCAGGCGCCCATCGCTGCGCTTCTGGAATCCGCCCGGCCCGAGCAGCGCGTAATTCAACGCAACCAGCAGCAAAGCCAAGGCGATCCACAGCAACCACAGTCCTGCACCTCCGCTCCATAGCGCCAGCGCAGCGCTGACCAGCGCGCCGGCCAGATACATCACGGCCAAGCGCCAACGACGCAGGTCGCGTGCAAACCGTGCCCGCGCGAACGGTGCAGCGATACGCTCCGGCCACATCCACACGCATAGCCAGCCCACCGCGAGCCCGGTGGGAATATCCAGAAAGTGATGCTGATACGTGGTCAGCACCGACACACCGATCAATGCGAACCAGGCATGCAGCAGCCAGCGCCACACCCCGCAAAGATGCTGCGCATAGCGCACCCACAGCACAACCAACAGCACGATGTGCAGCGATGGCGCCTGATTGAAGGGTTTGTCAAAACCCAGCAGCACCGCGAACAGCCAGCCGAACACGCCCCCGGTCTCGGGCCGCACGAAGCTGTAGCGCAGCGGCCACAGCAAAAAACACGCCACGCAGATCAGCTGTGCGCTGAGCAAGCGCAGTGCATGGGTGTCCAGCTCGCGGCGATTGCGGCAGACAAAAAACGAGACCGCGTAGCACGCATCGATCGACCAGTACGGCACGATGGTCCACGGCCAGAACGGCATGCCGTGTTCCCAGCCGAATACCACCGACGGCACCTGCGTCGCCCGCCCGGCCAGCGTGTTGGCCAGGCCGTAACTGAGGAAGAAAAACGGCCCCAGCAACGCCAGCCACAGCGCGGCACGACCGACTGGCCGCGCAGCGCGGCTCATGCGTCGACCCGCTGCGCCATCGACACGGTGAAGATGCCGAACGCATCGATGCGTTGCGCCACCTTGCGAAAGCCCGCCGCTTCCACCAGGCCATCCATCTCCTGCTGGCTCCGCCGGCGCATCACCCAGGCCACGCCATCGCGGTGACTGGTCAGCGCGCGCGCAATGAATTCCAGCTGCGGATGCCAGGGCTGACCGGTGTAAAGCAGATAACCGCCCGGCTGCACCGCCGCGGCCAGGCCGGCCAGCGAGCGCGCGACCTGGTCGTTATCGGCAAACAATTCGTACAGGCCCGAGACCACCGCCAGCGTCGGAGCCGGTTGCACGGACGCCAATGCTGCCGGGTCGAACGCATCGCCTTGTTCGAAACGGGCGATGTCGCCAGCGCCCAGCGCCTGGATCAGCGCAGTGCCCTGGGTCACGTTGGGCGGGCTGAAGTCGCGCAGCACGATTGCATCGGCACGCTGTGCGCCGCTGCCCAGCGCCTGGAGCACATAGCGGCCGTGTCCGGCAGCGATGTCCAGGACGCGTACCGGCTTGCCGGCGCCACGCAAGCGCGCCGCTGCCTCGCGCAGCAATTCGCCCAGATGGCTGCCGCGGATGCGGATGCCGCGCCAACCGATCGCGTTGAGATACGTGCGGTCGATCATGCGGCCCAGCGGCCCGCGACCATGCGCCTGATTGCGGTAGATGTAGTCCAATGTGCTGCCGGAATCGAAACCGGTCTGCAGACCAAGCGCGATGCCCTCGGAGAGCTTGCCACCCAGGCGCAGGCCGGCACGCACGCCGCGCCAGCGCAGGTCCTGCAGGCTGTTGCGCTGCGGTGGCCAGGCCAGCCGTTCGGCCTCTTCGAAACTGGGGCCGGCACGGTGGGCATTGCGCAGCGCGGCGCGCACCGGCGGTTGCGCAAACCGCACTTGGACGAACTGGCGAATGTGCGCGATGGCAATCGCGCGATCGCGTTCGCCCAGGGTGTCGTGGAAAAACCCCGGCAGCCAGTGGCGCTGCTTGATCGGCGAGCGCAGGTTTTCGTAGAAGCGATCCTGCGGGCCGCGATGCACCACAACATCCGCGCCGGAGACCAGCAACTGGGTCGGCACGGTGATCGCCTGTGCATCGTCCACCACGCGATCGGCGGCCGCGTACAGACCGAGCAATACGCGCACCGAAATCGGGCGGGTGATCAACGGATCGGTGCGATAGCTTTCCACGCGCGCCGGATCATGCGTCAGCCATTGCGGCTTGACGTAGCTGTTGACGAAGAAGTTACCGCGCAGCGCATGCAGCAACGCCAACCCGGCGCGTGCGAACGGCACATACAACTTCACCTTGAACGCCGGCGATGCCAGCACCAGCGCGCGCAGCGGCGGGGCGTAATCGTGTACCCAGGTGGCAGCCACCACCGCGCCCACACTCTGCGCAATCACCACGATGTCCTGCACGGCGATGCCGTGGGTGGCGCGAAGATGCGCGATGAAGCTGTCCAGATCGCGCACCAGCGCCTCGAAGCCCGGCGCATCGCCACGCACGCCGGGCGAGCGACCGTTGCCGCGTGCATCCCAGGCAAAGAACTGCGCATCGGGCATGTCGAGTTCTTCGGCAAGATGCATCACACGGCCGGAGTGCTCATGGCCACGATGCAGCAGCACCACCGCCCTGGGCGTGCCGGTCGCGACGGCATCGTGCAACGGCCAGTGCCGGTAGAACAGCGGCACACCATCGAAACTGACGAACTCGCGCTCTAGCACTGTGCGCATCGAAGCATCCTGAAAGTCGAAAGGTTGAATCGCAGAGATCACCGCACAGCAGCGCGGCCAGCGGCGTTGCTGCGGCGATGTATCGCTAGGTGCCTGCGGGCGCCTCGGCCAGACCGGCGCGCACCCGCCGCCACACCGTGGCCATGCAGGCCAGACTCAAGGCGATGGCGACCCAGGTGACGCCGCGCGCACCGAGCAACCCGCAGGCCAGGCCCACGCCCAGCACGCCGATCACCAAGGCGCGGTCGCTCTTGCCCATCGGCCCGTCGTAACGGCGGCTGGCGCCGACCATCAGGCCGAGCACGCCGGCGTATTCGGTCAGCGCGGCCAGCAGCGCGAAGATCCATAGCCACGGTGCGCTCACACCGGGCACGCCAAGCAGGCTCAAGTACAATGCCGCATCGGCCACCACATCGCACAGTTCGTTGAGGTAGGCGCCCAGCCGCGATTGCTGGCCGAACTCGCGCGCCAGCATGCCGTCCACCGCGTTGAGCGCCATGCGCACCAGCATCCACACCGGCAGCAGCAGATACAGCAGCGGCCGGCTGGGGCCGCCGCGCAACACCACCGCCGCCACCATGAGCGACACCGCCGCTGCGATCAGCGTGACCTGATTGGCGGTAATGCCACCGCGATACAGCGCGCCCACCATCGGTCGCAGCAGCGCCTGGAAGCGTCCCTTCAATGCATAGATCGAGGCCATACGGAGTGTTGAGTCCATTCGAGCGCTGGCGCAGCCTACAATATCGGCTGCTCCGCAACGACATCCCCCACCGATGGCCTCTGATTTCCTGCCCGTGCGCCGGGCCCTGCTCTCCGTTTCCGACAAGACCGGCCTGATCGACCTGGCCCGCGCGCTGGTGGCGCGCAACGTCGAGCTGCTGTCCACCGGCGGCACCGCCAAGGCGATCCGCGAAGCCGGCCTGCCGGTGAAGGACGTCGCCGAGCTGACCGGTTTTCCGGAAATGATGGATGGCCGCGTCAAGACGCTGCACCCGCTGGTGCACGGCGGCCTGCTCGGACGCGCCGGTGTCGACGAAGCGGTGATGGCCGAGCACGGCATCGTGCCGATCGACCTGCTGGTGCTGAACCTGTATCCGTTCGAGTCGGTCACCGTGAAAGCCGATTGCACGCTGGCCGATGCGGTGGAAAACATCGACATCGGCGGCCCGGCGATGTTGCGCAGCGCGGCCAAGAATTTCGCGCGCGTGGCCGTGGCCGCCGACCCGGCGCAGTACGCCGACCTGCTGGTCGAACTGGAGGCCAACGACGGCCAGCTGTCGGCGGCCAAGCGCTTTGCGCTGTCGGTGGCTGCGTTCAATCGCGTGGCGCAGTATGACGCGGCGATCAGCAACTATCTCTCGGCAGTGGCCGACAGCGCCGAGGCAGTGCCCACGCGCAGCCCGTTCCCGGCGCAGATCAATTCCAACTTCGTCAAGGTGATGGACCTGCGTTACGGCGAGAACCCGCACCAGTCCGGCGCGTTCTACCGCGACCTGTATCCGGTGCCGGGCACGCTGGCCACCTTCCAGCAGTTGCAGGGCAAGGAACTGAGCTACAACAACCTGGCCGATGCCGATGCGGCGTGGGAATGCGTGCGCCAGTTCGACGCGCCGGCCTGCGTGATCGTCAAGCACGCCAACCCCTGCGGCGTGGCGGTGGGCGCGGGCTGCGGCGATGCCTATGAGCTGGCCTACGCCACCGACCCCACCAGCGCGTTCGGCGGCATCCTGGCGTTCAACAAGACCCTTGACGCAGCGACGGCAAAAGCCATCCTCGATCGCCAGTTCGTCGAAGTGCTGATCGCGCCCGACTACGAGGCCGGCGCGCTGGAATACGCCACCAAGAAGGCCAACGTGCGCGTGCTCAAGATTCCGCACGGCAATGGCCTCAACAACTACGACACCAAGCGGATCGGCTCGGGCCTGTTGATGCAATCGGCCGACAACCGCGGCATGTCGCAGGGCGAGTTGAGCGTGGTCACCCAGCGTGCGCCCAACGAGGCGGAGCTGGGCGACCTGCTGTTTGCCTGGCGCGTGGCCAAGTACGTCAAATCCAACGCGATCGTCTATGCCAAGGACAACCGCACCATTGGCGTGGGCGCCGGGCAGATGAGCCGCGTGGTCAGCGCCAAGATCGCTGCCCTCAAGGCCGAAGAAGCCAAGCTCACCGTGGCCGGTTCGGTGATGGCATCGGATGCGTTCTTCCCGTTCCGCGACGGCATCGATGCTGCGGCTGCGGCCGGCATCAAGGCAGTGATCCAGCCCGGCGGTTCGATGCGCGACGGCGAGGTGATCGCCGCCGCCGACGAACACGGCATCGCGATGGTGTTCACCGGCGTGCGCCACTTCCGGCATTGATGTCACCGGCACAGGGATAGGTCGATGCAGCGTTTGCGTTGTTTTGCCGCGTGTCTTGCGACCGTCGTGCTGTTGGGCGCGTGCAAGCAAGCGCCTGCGCCCGCGGCGGCGCCGGGTGCCGCGGCACCTGCCGCGCCCAGCGATGGCCCTCATCTGAGCCGCACCGAGCGGCTGGATGGGTTCTTGCGCACGCGCTACGGCGCCAAGGCCGGCCTGGCCGCGCAGTGGAGCGGCGAAGCCGACGGCTTCAAGGCCGACAGCGAAGTCTGTGCCGAACAGCCGGTGGTGGTGGGCGATCAGGTGCAGCAACTGCTGGCGGTCTGCCACAGCCTCAGCGATGCCGGCCACGGCAACCCGGGCCTGATCGATTTCTTCGTGCTGCGCGGCGATGGCGACGGGTTCAAGGTCGTGGTCGAACGGCTCGCCGACGGCTACGGCAGCGACGGTCAGCCCGGCAGCGTGGACGTCCTGCGCCTGGGCAGCGATTTCTACGGCTTTGCCGTGCACAGTTTCTGGATGGGCCAGGGCCTGATGCTGGAATCGCAGGATCTGGTCGTGCCCGGCCCCAAGGGCTTGGTCAATGCCGGCTCGCTGCGGGCGCATATCGACAACAGCGGCGCACTGGCCTGCGACGACGACGCGCGCGAGCCGGACCAGACCCAGGCGCAATGCCTTGCCGACGCCTTCGACGTGGATTTCGCGCTGGAGGTGGACAACAGCGCGCCGCAGGCGCGCACCTGGCCGCTGCGCATCCACGAGCACGGCAGCGATTGCGGGGTTGCCCTGGACAAGACGCACGTCTTCGCGCTCGACACCAAGACCTGGACCTACCCGTTTCCCAACGCACTGCAGCGCGAAGGCTGCAGATAGCGCCCCCTTCCCCCTTACTAGCGAGCAACTGCCTTGAAAATCCTCGTCATCGGCTCCGGCGGCCGTGAACATGCCCTGGCCTGGAAGATCGCGCAGTCCGCGCGCGTGAGCGAGGTGCTGGTGGCACCGGGCAATGCCGGCACCGCCACCGAAGCCAAGTGCCGCAACGTCGCGATCAAGGTCGACGACCTGGATGGCCTGCTCGCCCTGGCGCAGCGCGAAGCCGTCGCGCTCACCGTGGTCGGCCCGGAAGTGCCGCTGGTGCTGGGCGTGGTCGACCGCTTCCATGCCGCCGGCCTGCGCATCTTCGGCCCCACCGCCAAGGCCGCGCAGCTGGAAGGCAGCAAGGCCTTCGCCAAGGATTTCCTCGCCCGCCACGGCATTCCCACCGCGTATTACGCCGTGCACACCGAAGTGGACGCCGCGCTGGCCTACGTGCGCGAGAAAGGCACGCCCATCGTGGTCAAGGCCGACGGCCTGGCTGCCGGCAAGGGCGTGATCGTGGCGCTGACCCTGGCCGAGGCCGAAGATGCGGTGCGCGACATGCTCTCTGGCAATGCGTTCGGCGATGCCGGCGCACGCGTGGTCATCGAGGAATTCCTCGATGGGGAAGAGGCCAGCTTCATCTCGATGGTCGATGGCAAACACGCCTTGCCGATGGCCACCAGCCAGGACCACAAGCGTGTCGGCGACGGCGACACCGGCCCGAATACCGGCGGCATGGGCGCCTACTCACCTGCGCCGGTGGTCACGCCCGAGGTGCATGCGCGGGTGATGCGCGAAGTGGTCGAGCCGACCGTGCAGGGCATGATCGCCGATGGCGTGCCGTTCACCGGTTTTCTGTATGCCGGGCTGATGATCGACGCGCATGGCGCGCCGAAGGTGATCGAATTCAACGTGCGCTTCGGCGACCCGGAAACCCAGCCGGTGATGCTGCGCCTGCAGTCGGATCTGGTCGATCTGCTCGAGGCGGCCATCGACGGCAAGCTCGACGGCGCGCATGCGCAGTGGGATCCGCGCCCGTCGCTTGGCGTGGTCATCGCCGCCAGGCCTTACCCCGACACCCCGGTCACCGGTGAGGTCATCGCCGGGCTGGACGCGGTGCCGGCCAGCGCCAAGGTCTTCCATGCCGGCACCGCGTTGAATGCCGCTGGCGAAGTGGTCAGCGCCGGTGGCCGCGTGCTGTGCGTCGCCGCCCTGGGCGACAGCGTGCAGG
Source organism: Xanthomonas citri pv. citri (assembly GCF_000961215.1). Classification (NCBI taxonomy): domain Bacteria; kingdom Pseudomonadati; phylum Pseudomonadota; class Gammaproteobacteria; order Lysobacterales; family Lysobacteraceae; genus Xanthomonas; species Xanthomonas citri. Next base: position 601,034 of record NZ_CP008998.1, on the reverse strand, counting down.
ACGCCCAGCGCACCGCCTATGCCGGCCTCAAGCCGATCCACTGGAGCAGCGCCTTCCAGCGCAGCGACATCGGCTGGCGGGCGATCGCCCGCGAGCGGCAGGCGCAGGGCTAAGCCGCGTCCTTCCCCCGCCGGCGGGGAAGGTGCCCGAAGGGCGGATGGGGGCAAGTTCGGACATCCACCGTATCGGCCGAACAGAGCAACAGCGCGCTGGTACTCGACGACGCAGCGACATCGGCTGGCGGGCCATCGCCCACGAGCGGCAGGCGCAGGGCTGAGCCGCGTCCTTCCCCCGCCGGCGGGGGAAGGTGCCCGAAGGGCGGATGGGGGCAAGTTCGGACATCCACTGGTATCGGCCGAACAGAGCAACGGCGCGCTGGTAGTCGCCGACAAGGCGCTGTTCGAGCGCGCAGCCGCAGGTTGGGCGCGATAGACGTCCGTGCAGCTGGGCGGACGCGCAGTTCGCATGGCTGCGCCCAGGCGCGGGCTGCGGGCTGCGGGCTGCGGCGCAATCGTGCACTCCGCTCCAGTCCGCGCACATGCCGGCTACTGACAAAGAACTAGCCGCCGTCCACCCCGATGGCGCATGGCTGCGGCAATAATGCCCGGGCTCCCTGCCTTGTAGAGACTGTGGCCACTCCCTCCTTCGAAACCCGCCTCAGCCGTTTGTGGGCCCATGAAAAGGCCAGCTATGGCCTGCGTGTGTTCATCGCGCTGGCGGTGGCGATGGGCGTGTGCTGGCACTGGCAACAGCTCACTGCGGTGCCGGCGCTGTTTCTGGGCGCCATTGCCAGCGCCATTGCCGAAACCGACGACAACTGGCTGGGCCGCATCAAATCGGTGCTGCTCTCGCTGCTGTGTTTCGCCGCTGCCGCAGCCGCAGTGGTGGTGCTGTTTCCGTACCCGCTGCCGTTCGTGCTGGGCATGGCGTTGGCCACGTTCTCGTTGACCCTGCTCGGTGCGCTGGGCGAGCGCTATGCCTCGATCGCGCAGGCCACGGTGGCCTTGTCGATCTACGCCATGATCGGCATGGACCAGCATGGCAGCCGCGATCCGCTGATCGCCTGGCACGGCGCGGCGCTGCTGCTGATCGGCGCCACCTGGTACGGCGTGCTGTCGATCCTGTGGACCATCCTGTTCGCCAATCGCCCGGTGCGCGAGCGGCTGTCGCGGCTGTTTTTCGAATTGGGCCGCTATCTCAAGCTCAAGGCCGATCTGTTCGAACCGGTGCGCCAGAGCGACCTGCATGCACGCCGGCTGGCCTTGGCCGAACAGAACGCCAAGGTGGTCGGCGCGCTCAATGCGGCCAAGACCGCCATCATGAGCCGCTTCGGCCGCTCGGGGCGGCCGGGCGTGCAATCGGGCCTGTATTTCCGCCTGTATTACATGGCGCAGGACTTCCATGAGCGCGCCAGTTCCTCGCACTATCCTTACGAGGCGCTCACCGACGCGTTCTTCCACAGCGATGTGCTGTATCGCTGCCAGCGCCTGCTCGCCCTGCAAGGCAAGGCGTGCGCGGCGTTGGGCGAGGCGATTCGCCTGCGCCATCCGTTCGATTACGGCGACAGCAGCCGCCTGGCCACCGAAGACCTGCGCCAATCGCTGGATTATCTGCACGCGCGCGCCGACCCCGCACTGGCCCGCCTGCTCGGCGCGCTGGAACTGCTGGTGACCAACCTGCAGAGTATCGAACGCAGGTTGTCGGAAGCGGCGCAATCCGATTCCACCAGCGACAACCTCGACACCCGGCTGCGCGATTCCTCGCCGCACACCTTGCGCGAAATGGGCGCGCGGCTGGTGCAGCAACTCACGCCCGGCTCGGTGCTGTTCCGCCACGGCCTGCGCATGGCCATCGCGCTGCTGGTGGGCTACGCCATCATGCAATCCATCCATGCCGACAACGGGTACTGGATCCTGCTCACCACCGCATTCGTGTGCCGGCCCAACTACGGCGCCACGCGCCTGCGGCTGGTGCAGCGCATTGCCGGCACCTTGATCGGCCTGGTCGCCACCTGGGCGCTGATGCAGCTGTTCCCCGGCACCGAGGTGCAACTGCTGCTGGCGCTGGCCGGCGCGCTGGTGTTCTTCATCACCCGCACCGATCGCTACATGCTGGCCACCGCCGGCATCACGGTGATGGCGCTGTTCTGCTTCAACCTGCTGGGCGATGGTTTCGTGCTGATCTGGCCGCGCCTGATCGACACCCTGATCGGTTGCGCGATTGCTGCGGCCGCCTCGTTCCTGATCCTGCCGGACTGGCAGGGCCGCCGGCTGAACCAGGTAATGGCCACGGTGCTGGCCAGCTGCGCGCGTTATCTGGCCCAGGTGCTGGAGCAGTACGCCAGCGGCAAGCGCGACGACCTGCCCTACCGCATTGCGCGCCGCGACATGCACAACGCCGATGCCGCGTTGTCGGTGGCGTTATCCAACATGCTGCGCGAACCCGGCCGCTATCGGCGCAATCTGGATGCGGGCTTTCGCTTCCTGGCGCTGTCCAACACCTTGCTCGGCTATCTGTCGGCACTGGGCGCGCACCGCGCCGCGCTGGAGGGCGAACACGATGCCACCATCGCGCAGGCTGGTGAGTATCTGCAGCGCGCACTGAGCGAGATCGCCAGCGCCCTTGGCCAACGCCAACCGCTGCCGACGCACGACGAAAGCGAAGAATTGGCCATCGCAGAAGAGCTGGAACACCATCCGGTGCAACTACCGCCCAAGCAACGCCTGGTGCGCGACCAACTGGCATTGACGCTGCGCCTGCTGCCCAAACTGCGCGCTGCGGCGTTGGCGGTGACCACGGCGCCGGCAGAGAACGCGCCGCGTCTGGCGACGACCAAGGCCTAGAGCGTGTGATGCACTTTGACAGGACGCTTCGCACTCACCTCAAAGTACACAACACGCTCTAGCCGCCAGTGATCGACAGGCGTGGGCGCCGCGGCCCATGCAGCCTCGATGCGGTAACCGATGTCGAACACGGCGATGCCGCGCAATCGCCACTTTCATGCGTTCGCTGCGTCCTCGCCCCACCGGCCGCGCTCACTTCCACTGCTTGCGCGCCACGCTCAGCCCCACCCAGCCCAGCGCCGCCGCAGCAAGCACCGCGCCACCGATCACCACACCCATCCAGCCGGCCTGCGCATACGCCGCCGTGCCCAGGGTCGAGCCCACTGCACCGCCGATGAAATAGCAGGTGATGTAGGCCGAGGTGATGCGATTGCGCGCCGCCGGGTTGCGCTGATAGATCACGCTCTGGTTGGCGATATGCACGCCCTGCACCGCGATATCCAGCAGCAGCACGCCGACGATCAGCAGCACGATCGACTGCGGCGCAAACGCCAGCAAGCCCCACGACAGCAGCAACATCGCCAGCCCGCCCCAGCTCACGCGGTCGCCATGGCCGTGATCGGACCAGTGCCCGGAGCGATTGGCGGCCAGTGCACCGGCCGCACCGATCAGGCCGAACAAGCCGATCACCGCCGTGCCGTAGCCATAACTCGGCCCGGACAACAAAAACGCCAGCGTGGTCCAGAACATGCTGAAGCCGGCAAAGATCAGCCCGCCCAGCACCGCGCGCGAACGCAGCACCGCATCGTCGCGCAGCAGCGTCAGCACCGAGCCCACCAACCGCGGGTACGCCAGTTGCGCATTGCCGGGATGGCGCGGCAGCCCGCGCCACAACAGCCCGGCGGTGAGCAGCAACGCGACCGAGGCGATCCAGTACACCGTATGCCAGCCGCCGACACCGGCGAGCACGCCGGCCGCGGTGCGCGCCAGCAAGATCCCCAGCAGCAACCCGCTCATCACCGTGCCGATCACCCGGCCACGCTCGTGGGGCGCAGCCAGCGTGGCGGCGAACGGCACCAGGATCTGCGCCGCCACCGAGCTGGCGCCGGTCACGATGGTGCCGGCCAGCAACATCGCAAAACTGTGCGAACTGGCGCTCACCAGCAGCCCAAGCGCGCTCAGTACGAACAGGCCCACGATCAGGCCGCGCCGCTCCAGCCGGTCGCCCAGCGGCACCAGCAACAGCAACCCCGCCGCGTACGCCAACTGCGCCGCGGTGACCACCGCACCGGCACTGCGCACCTGGATGCCGAATGCCTGCGCCAGCGTTTCCAGCAGCGGCTGGGCGTAGTAATTGCTCGCCACCGCCAACCCGGTGGCGGCGGCCATCAGCAGCACCAGGCGACGGGGCAAGGGCGGGTGGGAGGTGGGCTCGGTCTGCATGGCGGCTGTCTGGTCAAGGAATGCGCACAGTGTGGGCAGCCGGCACACATCTCTCCAATGTATTGTTTTCACTATCGCCATCTTTTTTCGAGATTGCATGCTGACCTTGCGCCAACTGGAATTTGCCGTGGCCGTGGCCGAAGAAGGCGGTTTCACCGCCGCTGCGCGCCGCTGCAACACCGTGCAGTCGGCGCTCAGCCACCAGGTCGCCAAGATCGAAGAGACCTTCGGTGCACGCCTGTTCGAACGCGGCACCCGCCGGGTGCGGCCCACCGCCGCCGGCGAGGTGCTCCTGCACAACGCCCGCCAGACCCTGCGCGCTGCCGAGCGCCTGCACGAGGAAATGGCGCAGGCCCTGGGCACCGTGCGCGGGCGGTTGGCGTTGGGGCAGATTTCCTCGCTCACCACCGTGCAACTGCCGGCCTTGCTGCATCAGTTCCGCAGCGCGCATGCGCGGGTGGACGTGCATCTGCGCACTGCCATGAGCGAGGCGTTGCTGCACGATCTGGGCGAAGGCCGGCTGGATGTCGCCCTGGTCGGTGTCGGCCCGCAGCTTGCGGTGCCGGCGCAGCGCCTGCTGCTGCATGAAGAGGCGCTGGCCTTGATCGTGGCCCCCGGCCACCGCCTTGCTGCGCGCAAGCGGGTGGCGCTGGCCGAGCTGGACGACGAACCGATGGCCGGGCTGGTTCCCGGCGCCGGCGTGCGCGGCATCATCGATGCCGCCTTCGCCCAGTCCGGCCTGCGGCAGCGCCAGCAGTACGAAGTCACCCATGCCGATCTGGTGCGCGAACTGGTCGCTGCCAACCTGGGCGTAGGCATCGTCCCGCAGACCATGGCCGGCGCCATGCGCGGCGTGATCACGGTGGCCTTGAAGGAGCGCTACCGCTTTCTGACCTATGCGGTGTGGCGGCCCGACCCCAGCCCGGCCGCACGCGCCTTCGTGGCCTTGCTGCGCGCCCAACTCGCGCAACGCAGGCCACCGGCACAGAGAAGCCGCTGAGCGCAACCGCCATCCACCAGCACGCCATGGAAGCCTGCTAGGCTGCGCGCGTTCGCAAAGGAAACTGCATGTCCGGTCACAGCCAGTTCGCCCTGCTCAGGCAGCGCCGCTTCTTGCCGTTCTTCGCTGTCCAGGCGCTGGGCGCGTTCAACGACAACGTCTATCGGCAGGCCATCATCGGCCTGCTGTTCTATCTCGGCATCGATGCCGCCCAGCGCACGCTGTATACGAACCTGGCGCCGGCACTGTTCATCCTGCCGTACTTCCTGTTCTCCGCGCTGGCCGGGCAGATCGCCGAGAAGCTGGAAAAGCAGAAGCTCATCGTGATCACCACCACGATGGAGATTGCGATCATGTCGCTGGCCGCGGTGGGCTTCATCACCGAGAACATGGTGATCCTGCTGATTGCGCTGTTCTGCACCGGCCTGCAGTCCACGCTGTTCGGGCCAGTGAAATATTCGATCCTGCCCTCGGTGCTGAAGCCGGAAGAACTCACCGGCGGTAACGGCCTGGTCGAAATGGGCACCTCGATTTCGATCCTGTGCGGCATGATCTTCGGCGGGCTGATCTTCCAGATCGCCGGCAGTCATGGGCCGGAGGCTGCCGCCACCGCGGTGATTGCGATTGCGGTGACCGGCAACCTGGTGGCGCGGCTGGTACCGCGCGTGGATGCCGGCGCGCCCGAGCTGAAGATCAACTGGAACCCCATTCCCGAATCGCGCGCCATCATGCGCCTGACCCGACGCACGCTGGCGGTGCGCAACGCGGTGCTGGGCGTGTCGTGGTTCTGGTTCATCGGCACCGTGCTGACCGCGCAGTTGCCCACCTATGCCCAACTCAACCTGGGCGGACAGCAGGATCTGTACGTGTTCGCGCTGGCGCTGTTTTCGATCGGCACCGGCGCAGGCTCGCTGCTGTGCGAACGGCTGTCCGGCCGCACCGTGGAAATCGGCCTGGTGCCGCTGGGCGCGTTCGGCATCAGCGCCTTCCTGCTGGACCTGTACTTCGCCCGGCCTGGCGCAGCGCCGGTCACCGGCCTGTCGATCGGCCAGTTCGTGCAGCAGCCCGGCAGTGTGCGGCTGATCATCGATCTGGTCGGCATCGGCCTGTTCACCGGCCTGTTCGTGGTGCCGTTGTTTGCGCTGATCCAGAGCCGCACACCCAAGGCCGAGCTGTCGCGCGTGATCGCCGGGCTCAATATCCAGAACGCGTTGTTCATCGTGGCCGCGGCGGTGATCGGCATCGCGCTGCAGTTGCCGCACGTGGTGCTGTTCGGGGCACGGATTCCGCTGCCGGGCTTGAGCATTCCGCAAGTGTTCCTGGCACTGGCAATCGCCAACACGCTGGTGGCGCTGTGGATCTTCACCCTGGTGCCCGAGTTCCTGATGCGCTTTCTCAGCTGGGTGCTGGTGAGCGTGTTGTACCGCCTGCGCGCGCGCGCTATCGACACGCATGTGCCCGACGAGGGCGCCGCCCTGCTGGTGTGCAACCATGTCAGCTACATGGACGCGCTGATCCTGTCGGCGGTGATTCCGCGCCCGGTGCGCTTTGTCATGTACTACAAGATCTTCCGCATCCCGGTGATGCGCTGGATCTTCCGCACCGCCAAGGCCATCCCGATCGCCGGCGCGCGCGAAGACCCCGCATTGATGCAGCAGGCCTTCGACCGCATCGATGCCGCATTGGCCGATGGCGAGCTGGTGTGCATCTTCCCCGAGGGCGCATTGACCAAGGATGGCGACATCGCACCCTTCAAGTCCGGCGTGGAAAAGATTCTGCAGCGCCGCAACGTGCCGGTCATTCCGATGGCGCTGCGCGGCATGTGGTCGAGCATGTGGAGCCGGCGCGACACGCGCCTGGGCCGCATGCGGGTGCCGCGGCGGATGCGCGCGCAGATCGACGTGGTGGCAGGGGCAGCGGTCGTCGGCGATCAGGCCAGCGCCGCGCTGCTAGAACAACAAGTGCGCACGCTGCGGCAGGATCAGCCCTGAGCCCGGCGGGTGCAGGCTTTGCGTCCATGGCGCGCCGCGAGTAGCCTGTGCGCCATTGCACGCTTTGCCGTCGCAGCCGCCAGGCGGACGCGGCCGGCCGTACCAGGGGGACGTCGTTGTGCTCAACATCATCGCGCCTGAGGCGTCTGCCCTGATCGGCGGGTGTCGCGCATTGCAGCGGCTGGCTGTGCCGGCAGCGATGGGCATGCCGCTGCGTTCGCTCGCGGCGCAGGCGTGGAGCGCCAGGTCCGCTGGCGCGAGCAGATATCCGGCACAGCGCAGCGCCACTCGCCGCTACCGCTACCGACACGCCGCTCGCCGCTCGCCGCTCGCCGCTCGCGCCAAACCTCGCATGAGGGCCATCCGGCCATCGTCAGCGCACACGGGCGCATCACCGCCGCGCATGGCGCCCGATAATCGACCCCACTCACCCATCAGTTCGCTGTTGTTTACCACCCAAGGAGCTTCACCATGAGTGCCATGCCACCGCCGATCCATCCCTCGTCCAGCGCCGCGCCCGGCCCGGTGCCGAATCACCTGATCTGGGCGATCGTTTCCACCGTGCTGGGCTTTTGCCTGTGCTGCCCGGCCCTGATCTCCGGCATCGTGGCGATCGTGTTTTCCAGCAAGGTCAACGGCCTGCTCAACCAGGGCGACATCGACGGCGCACGCCGCGCCTCCAACACCGCCAAGACCTGGTGCATCGTGACCAGCGTGCTGGCCGCGATCGGCCTGCTGATCAACATCGGCATGGTGGCCACCGGCGGCATGCAGGGCTACATGGACTACATGCAGCAGTTGCAGCACATGCAGTAATGGAACTGCGTCCACGCCATTGGCTTGGACTGGGGGCGGCCACCAGCGTGGCCGCCCTTGGCGTGTCGTTGCTGTATCGCTTCGATCCGAATGCCAGCAACAGCCCGTTCCCGCCTTGCGTCTTTCGGGCCGTCACCGGCTGCTACTGCCCCGGCTGCGGCATGACCCGCGCACTGTATGCGCTGGTGCACTTCGACCTGCCCGGTGCCTTCGCGATGAATCCGGCCGCCGTGCTCGGCCTGTTCATCCTGCCCGGCCTGATCGCCTGGAAAGCCGGCTGGCGCGCGCGCTGGTTCTCCCCGGTGGTGGCCGTGATGTCCGAACCGAAGTTCTGGTTGTGGGCATTGCCGGCGTACTGGATCGCAAGAAACCTGCCGTGGTACCCGTTTACCTTGCTGGCGCCGGGTTAGACCGCGAACAATCGCGAGGGGCCGACGTTTCCATAGGGCCCGGCGCTACACATCTTCTCGCCCGACATCACGCGCGGCGCTACCGCACCCAGCCCGCAATCACCAACAACGCCAGCACCACCAACCATAGCAGCAGCACGCGCCAGACCAGGCTCATCGCGTCGCGTACTTCCGGCAGGCGGCGCCAGACCGGCACCAGGCCCGAATCGGTGTAGTCGTGCGCTTCCTCGCGCAGCTCGGCGCTGACGCTGGCACGTGCAACGGCGCCGAGAAAATGCGGTTCCAGCGACCAGCGGTTGCCATGCGCCTGCCGCCAGGCGCGGAACACGGTGTCGAAGTTACCCACCAGCGCCATCGACATCGTCATCAACTGCGCCACCGGCCATTCCAGCACCGCCAGCAGCCAGCGCGCGCCAGCCAGATTGCGGGGCGGCAGCAACACGGCCAGCGGGCTTTCCACCGCCAGGGCAGTGAGCCGATACAGCACCGCGCCGAACGGCCCCAGCAGCAGAAACCACCACAGCACCGCAAACCAACGTCGCAGGCCGTTGACCACCACCGCTTCCACCAGCGACGGCGCGTCTTCGTGCACGCTGCCGCCGGCGGCCTGCAGGTGCGAAACCGCTTCGCGCCGCGTGCGCGGCTCGTCGGCGTCGATGACCGCTTCCACATCGCGATCCAGATCGCGCGGACCCCAGGTCCAGGCCAGCACCGCCACGCCGAACAGCAAGCCCAGAAAACCGTGCCAGACATCGTCCAGCAGCCACTGCACCAGCAACACCAGCAGCGCCGGTAGCACGGCCAGCAGTACGCCATAGCGCCCTTGCCACGCACCGCGCCCGGCCGCGTAACTGTCCAACCGGCGCAGCCATTGGCCGAACCAGGCGAAATTGCGCAGCCTGGCCACCTGCGCCGGTACCAGATGGCCCAGCGTGAGCGCGACGACGACGGCAACCAGGGTGGTGAACATGGGCAGGCCTCCTCAGCCGAGTCTAGCCGAGCGGACGCGAGCGCCGCTGCAACACCGCAAAAGCCGGCCAGGCTCAGCCATGCGCACGATGCCAGTGCTCGATCAACGCACGCGCAATGGAAATGCGCGGCGGCAACCCGATATCGCCCTCGCCGGCCAGCGCGGCGCTGACCTGCGCATGGCTGACCCAGCGCGCGTCTTCCAGCTCCCCGGTGACCTGCGGCACCTCGGTCGCAGCGGCGCGCGCGGTGAACCCCAGCATCAGCGCCCCCGGGAACGGCCACGGCTGCGCGCCCAGGTAGCGGCAGTCCTGCACATGCACGCGGGTTTCTTCGTACACCTCGCGCACTACGGTCTGCTCCAGCGACTCGCCCGGTTCGACGAACCCGGCAATCACCGAATAACGTCCTGGCGCCCAACTGGCCTGACGGCCGAGCAGCAAACGCGCGCCATCGCTGACCGCCACGATGATGGCCGGGTCCACGCGTGGGTAATGCTCGGTCTGGCATTGCGTGCAGTGCGCGATGAAGCCGGCGCGCCGGAACGCGATCGCACCGCCGCACACGCCGCAAAAGCGCGTGCGCGATTGCCAGTGCAACATCGCCCGTGCATAGGCGAAGGCGGTAGCGATCTCGGCAGGCCAGTCGGCAGCGGCCTGGCGCAGATCGATCCGCTGCGGCGCCTGCACCGCGACGATGTCGGCCGGCAGGCAGAACCAGCCCACCGCATCGCGCAGACCCAGGAAGATCGCGGCCTCCGGCCCGTCGCCCAGTTCGGCGCCATCCAGCAACAGCGGCTGACCATCGGCATCGGCCAGCGCCGTGCCCTTGGCGTCGATCAACAGCACACGGCCCTGTGGCCACAGACGCGCCAGGGCGTCGGGATCGTCACGCAGCACATCGCCGCGATCGAGCGGCGCGTGGGTGAAGGCAAAACCGGAAGCTGAAAAAAGAGACTCTGACACTGAGGTTTCCCCACATTTCTTCCTGCGAGATCAAGCGCTTGGTGGGCCAGGCGGTGGAAGAAGGTGCGCGCATGGGGCACGCTTCAAGGTGATTAAGCCAGAGAAGAGTGCCGACCATGCGCGCCAGCGAAGTATTGCAGAAGTGCCTGTCTAACTCACTCTCCGGGATGCATGCGTTACGCCAACGTACCTTGCTGGGCGCGGTTGAAGCGCTAGTGCACGGGGGCCGACTGACGCTGATCGACATCGCACGCGCGTGGCCTGGCGCGACGCGGGTACGTGCGCCCCTCAAGGCATGCGACCGCCTGCTGTGCAATCGCACGTTGCAGGCCGAGCGATCCATGATCGAGCGGGACATGGCGCATTGGCTGTTGCGCGGCGACCAGCCGGTGATCGTCATCGACTGGAGCGATTTGAAGCCGGACAAGTCATGGTGTCTGCTGCGCGCAGCCGTGCCGATCGGTGGACGCACACTCACCTTGCTGGACATGGTGGTTGCCGGGAAACAGCAGGGATCGCCCGGCGCGGAAAAACGCTTCTTGCAACAGCTCAGGCGAATGATTCCAGACGATGTGCGTCCGATCCTGGTCACGGACGCCGGATTCCGCACGCCATGGTTTCGCGCGGTGTCGGCGATGGGCTGGGATTGGGTCGGGCGTCTTCGCGGACGCACGCAGGTCAAACCGCAAGACGTGCCCGATGATGCAGCGCAATGGATCGATAGCCGACGCCTGCATGCATTGGCGTCCAACCGTGCATGCGAATTGCCACCGATGCAGGCCAATCGCAGTGATCCACTCGATTGCCGTCTGGTGCTCTATGCCAAGACACGTCTGGGACGTCAGCAACGCAACCGCCGCTCGCCAGCGAAGGTCTCGCGTGCATCCTCCAGCTTGAAAGCAGCGGCGCGTGAACGCGAGCCGTGGTTGATCGTTGCCTCCCCACAGTTACAAGCACCCAGCGCGAAACACTTGGTCAATCTGTACGCACGAAGGATGCAGATCGAGCTGGCATTTCGTGATCTGAAGTCGCATCGCTACGGTCAGGCGATGGAAGACAGCCTGACCCGTCGCGGCGAGCGGTTGCAGATCCTGTTGTTGCTCAACACACTGGCCACCTTTGCCAGTTGGCTGGCAGGACTGGGATGCGAAGCCACCGGTATCGCCCAGTGGCTATCGCCACGCAGCAGTACACGCAAGCTCTACTCGACACTGCGTGTCGGCCGCCAGGCGCTGGCCAGGCGCTGGCCGATGGAACCTGTCTCACGCTGGCTAGAACGCTTACGTACACTGCCCGAAGCAGTGCGTGAGCAGATGACGCTGGTGCTTTAAAAACGTGGGGATACCTAAGACTCTGACATCGGCGCAAGCCTGCCGATAATCGGCAGCGCCTGCAACCATCGTACCCACTCTATCGAGCGCGCCTGCGGTGCGTGTTCAGACGCGGACGCCGCTCGCGCTGGCCACTGGCGCGGGATGCGGTTCACGCCAAGCGGCACGCGGCCCTATCACTGGACAGCGCGCGGGTGCGGCCCTGTCAGGACACGCACGTGAGCCAGTGGTCATGGCAGTGCATTGCAACGGCTGCAGTGAAGCGCCATGCAGGTGCGGGCTTCGAGACGCCCGCACCTGCAAACCCTTCGGCAGCGTCGAGCAACGACCGCGGCGTCAGCGCTGCTTGTCCAACAGCTGATGCCGCACTGCCACGATGCACGGCTCGTTCGTCAACAGATGGACGAAGGCCGAGTTGTCGCTGGAGTTGCCGGTGCCGATATCCACCACCGCCACCTGGTTGCTGCCACGCCGCTTGAAGCTGGCGATGGCGGTCTGCGCGTTCTTGAGCGGAATGGTGGCATCGTTGGACGAACCGCACAGCAACGTCGGCGTCTGCGGCGCCCACGCCAGCAGATCGTTGCGCGCCAGATCCTGGCGGAACGGGTTGGCGGGATTGCTGGCAAAGTCGCGGTAGAAGCCGGGCTGGAAATACGCCTTGAGTCGATCGATGCCTGGCAAGGTGTCGCCGAGAAACAGATCGGTCAGGCTCTGCTTGCCCGGGAACAAGGGCTCCACCTTGGCAGCCCACGGGTCTTGAAACACCTGTCCGGGCTCCAGATAGATGTTCTTGTACGTGTGCTGCATCGCGACGATGGCATAGCTGCCCAGAATGATGCCGAAGCTGCTTTCGCCCACCGCGTTGCTGCCGCTCCAGCTGTCCAAAAACGTCTGCTGCAGCGCGTAAGGCCCGGAGATCGGCGCGCTGGCCACCAGCTGGAATTCCTTGGACAGATGCGCTTCTATCTCGCGCTGGGTGGCCATCGCCGTGTGGCCGCCCTGCGAATAACCCGACAGCATCACCTTGCCGGACAGCGGCGTGTTCAAGCGTTGCAACACGCTGCGCGCCGCGCGCATCGCATCGATGGTCGCACTCGCCTCGGTCGCGCTGTGCAAATACGGGTGATAAGGGTAGTTGGACGGACCAAACCCCAGGTAATCGCTGCTGACCACGACATACCCCTGGCTGGCCAGGCGCGTGACCAGTGGGTCGTTGCCCTTGGCATCGCGGATGTCCTTGGCCTGCTCCTCAGCGCGAACCGTTCCGGTCGGACGCCCCCAGCCCAGCAACGGGTACGGCCCGGCGCACCGCTCGCCATCCGGAATCAGCAGCACGCCAGATGCGGTTGCAGGTTCGCCTTCGACACCGACGGTTGCATAGGTGAATTCGGCAACACGGACGTTGCATCTGGGCTGCTCGGCCTGCGGCTCGGAGGCCAGCATCGCGCCGATCGCATCACGGGTGTAGCTGGTCAGGAAATTGCTGGTAAGCAAGGTGCCGCGCGCGGGCGCGGCCTGCGCGCCGGGTGCAAGCACTGCGCTGGCGATGCCCAACATGGCCGCCAGGCCAAACGCCGAACGGGAGTTGATCTGCAACATGAAGTGATGCTCTCTTGGGGAAGGACGGAAGACGCGCAGCAATCACCCAACGCCAGATCGGTCTCGGTGCGATCGAGGTGCGGAAGAAGCGTGAGTGGTCACTGCGCGACGGCTTGGAATCGACACAAGGCATGGCAGACGTGTCAGCACGGTGTCACACATGACCGCGGTGGATCAACGTGGACAAGCGGCAGTGCCTGGAGAAAACGCGCATATCGTGGCGCCAGCGGAAGCACGCACGCAGTATGGCCATCTGGATCCATGCACCATCGCGCACGCACGAAGCTGGCGCGCGCGCCGCGAAACCTGCAGCGCAGAAAGCGTCGTGGCGCGTCACGCGCGCGTGCAGGTCGCCGGCCTTGCGGGCGCAACCCAAGCAATCAGATGCGTGCCTGCCCATCATCGACAGCCAGCAACGCGCTGCATTCCTGTCGTTGCGCTGAAAATCGCTGCAACGCCGCGCGCGGCACAGGCTCTTTCAACGCGGCGCGTGGATCGCTGTCTACGTGTCACTACATGGCGCGCAGCTGTCACCGTACTGAAGGATTGCCGCAGAATTGCTCAGCGTGGAAGCACTCACACGCCTGCCTGACCAGTCGCCGCCATTCGCGCACTGCGCTGCTCGCGTTGGCAGCCTCATCGTGATGGCGGTCGGCAGTCGCCCGACGAGCTGCAGCGGCGAAGCAAGCGATGCGCCTTCCTCATCACAGCGCGCACCGCGAGGTAAGCGAGGCATACTGGCCAGTCCCGCCACCTGCAATGCGTCCACCTCATCGCCAGCTGGTCAACATCGAGCGAGACCAGCGCGCCACTCAGCCGCGATCGATCTCACGTTCGGCAGTCACCCTGTCACCAACGCAGATGCACTGCAGAAGCACGCGCTACGCGCCGCAATCCGCGTTCACCCAGATGCGTCGCACAATCCGCATCTACCCAGATGCAATCAGACGCTGAAGCTGCTCCCGCACCCGCAGGTGGTTTTTGCGTTCGGATTGCGGATCACGAACTGCGCGCCGGTCAGGCTCTCGGTGTAATCCACCTCGGCGCCCATCAGGTATTGCAGGCTCAGCGGATCCACCAGCAGCGTGACGCCATCGGTGGCCACGGCCAGGTCGTCCTCGGCACGGTTCTCGTCGAACTCGAAGCCGTACTGGAAGCCGGAACACCCTCCGCCCTGGATGTACACGCGCAATGCCAGGTCGGCATTGCCTTCTTCCTGGATCAGCTCGCGCACCTTGGCGGCAGCGGCCACGGAAAAGTTCAGTGGCCGGTCGATGGACTGGTAGTCCGGCGCCGGGGCGGCAGTAGGAAGCGAAACGAGCGTACTCATGGCGCCAGCATGGGGGCCAGAGGGCCCCACTTCAAGCCATGCCGCCTTATCGGCTGCCGCGGCATTCACTGCGCATGCCGCGCTCAGGCGTCGGCGGTTTCGGCCTGCAACGCCGTGACCGGTTCGGCACGGCTGGGTTCCGGCGCCGGCAGCGCCGCGGTTGCGCCGGCCGTGGTGGCATGGATCAGCCGCCCGGTAAGCTGCGCGCCCGCGCTCATTTCCACCACCTGGTAGTGCACGTTGCCCTGCACGCGCGCATTGGCGGCCAGTTCGACCCGCTCGGCCGCATGCACATCGCCGGTCAGCTGGCCGTTGATGATCACCACCGGCGCACGCACTTCGCCTTCGATGCTGCCCTGCTCGGCCACCGTCAGGGTGGCGCTGGCGCCGTCTTCGGCAATCACCTTGCCCAGGATGCGGCCTTCCACATACAGCCCGCCGCTGAACGTCAGGTCGCCGCGGATGACCACCTGCGGCCCGATCAAGGTATCGACCACGGTCTGCGCACCACGGTTGGACTTGTTTCCGAACATGAGCTATTCCCCCGCGCCATTGCCGGCGACTTTCCAATCGAATGTCTGACTGACCGGCGCCCCATCGCCGCTCAGGGAGATTTTGACACGTTGCGGGGTGAAATCCTTCGGCAGGATCACGCTACCGTCCAGCTGCTGGAAATACCGGAACGAGTACGGTTGCCCGGCGGCGTCGGGCTTCTGGTGCAACTCGTTCCAGCTCACCGTCACCAGCTTGCCGGCGCGCACGCCTTCCACCGCAAAGCGCAGCTGGCCCTGGCTGATTGCGCCGCGGTTGAGGTTCTGGGTCAGCACCACGCTGTAGTTCCAGGTGCCGCCGGCTTCGGCGGTGAATTGCACCGAATGCGCGTTGAGCCCCTTGCGCTGTGCGGTGGAGCCCACCAGCCGCTCGTAGAAGGCCACATCGGCGCGCAGCGCGGCGATCTGCTCGTCGCGCTCGGCCAGCGAGGCCTGCACTTCGGTGTTGGCCGCGCGGCTGATCTTGTCGGACATCGCCAGATTGACCTGGCGCTGCTGCAACTGCTCGATCTGCCGACGTTGCTGGACCTGGCTGCGTTGCGCCTGCTGCAGCGCTGCCTCGGCCTTCACCAGCCGCGGGGCAGCCGTGCGCGTGGCCATCCACCACACCCCGCCCAGCGAAGCCAGCCATACGATGGCAACCAGCAGCCACCACCAGCGGCCACCGGAACGGCCATGCCCGGAGGCACGTTGGACGATCTGCACGCGTGCGGCTGGTCTCATGGGCATCGGGTCCGGACGGGCCGGCGCAATCATGGGCGGCGTAGTGTGCCAGAGCCCAGACGATCGTCGCGCTGGCGCTGGATCGGCGGTTATTCCAAAGTTCTGCGATAGTTCTGCAATTGTTTGCAGGGAACCACGCCATGAGCGAAGCGCATCTGTTCGTGATCGGCATCCTGCTGGCCTGGCTGGCCGGCATCCGGGTCTATCTCACCGTGTTCGGCGTCGGCCTGGCCGGCCTGCTGGGCTGGATCGATTTGCCGCCGGCGCTGCATCCGGCGCAGTCGTGGTGGGTCCTGGGCACCTCCGGCGCGCTGGCAGTGGCCGAATTCATCGCCGACAAGATTCCGGGCGTGGATTCGGGCTGGGACCTGCTGCAGACGCTGGCCCGCGTGCCAGCGGGCGCCTTCCTGGCCGCGGCGACGCTCTCGCCCGATGGCGACCTGGGCGCGGGCGCCCTGGCGGCCGGTGCCGGCGTGGCGCTGACCAGCCACACGCTCAAGGCCGGCACCCGCGCACTGCTCAACACCTCGCCCGAACCGGCCAGCAACTGGATCGCCTCGCTGGCCGAAGACACCATCGCCACCACCGCCTTGGCACTGGCACTGGCGCACCCCTGGCTGGCACTGGGTCTTGCGGTGGGCTCCAGCCTGATGGCGGGGCTGGTGGTGTGGTGGGTCTGGCGATTGCTGTGGCGGGGCATGCGTCGGCTGGTTGCGCCGATACGCCCTGCCGCCACGCCGACTGCACGCAGCTCCCCGCTACCGTGAAGTTTATCGCATAATCACAGCGACTGTAGGGAGTATCGATGGCCGCCCGAGATCCGGTTTCTTCCACCACACGTGACGACACCGCCACGCGTAATCGTCCACTTCGCGCCGAGACCCCGCCGGCCGACCACTGGCGTCGCTGGGCCGATGAGGTTGCGTCGCCGGCCGACACCGCTGTGCCGGTGAGCGCGGCGATCATTCCTGCGCCTGCCACTGCAGCGGCGGCCAGCCCGGCCGCGGCCGTGGCGACGCCGCGCGCGGTGGCGGCCAGCAGCAGCGCACGTGTTGCCGCAGCAACGGCGCCCACGGCGTCACCCACATCGGCAGCGCCCGCCGCGCCGCACGATGGCGAGGACAATGTCGCCGCCGATGCGCCGTACCGCGTCCTCATCGTCGAAGACGACCGCTCGCAGGCCTTGTTCGCGCAGAGCGTGCTGCACGGCGCCGGGATGCATGCGCAGGTCGAGATGACCGCCGCCAGCGTGCCGCAGGCGATCCAGGACTATCACCCGGATCTGATCCTGATGGATCTGCACATGCCCGAGCTGGACGGCATCCGCCTGACCACGCTGATCCGCCAGCAGCCCGGTCAGCAGTTGCTGCCGATCGTGTTCCTGACCGGCGACCCGGACCCGGAGCGCCAGTTCGAAGTGCTCGACAGCGGCGCCGACGACTTCCTCACCAAGCCGATCCGCCCGCGCCACCTGATCGCTGCGGTGTCCAACCGCATCCGCCGCGCACGCCAACAGGCGCTGCAGCAAGCCGGCGAACAGGTCAGCGTGCGCAGCAATCCGGAAACCGGCCTGCCCACCCGCGGCCACGTGATGGACCTGCTCGCCGACGCGCTGGAGCGCAAGCAGTCCGGCGGCCTGTTCTTCATCGAGATCGCCAGCGCGCTCGGCCTGCGCGAGCGTTACGGCTATGCCGCCTACGAGCGCCTGATGACCCAGGCCGGGCACCGCCTGGCCAGCGCCGCCCAGCCCTACCCGCTGGCGCGCCTGAACGACAACAGCTTCCTGCTGCTGGCCGTCGACATGCCCGAAGCCAGCCTGGAACAGCAGGCGCTGGAGATCCGCCAGCGGCTGTCCGCCAACGCCTTCCCGGTGCGCGAAGAAGAATCCGTGCATGTGCGCTGCGCCATCGGCGTCGCACCGCTGGGCCTGGGCTTCGACGACACCGGCAGCGCGCTGGAAGCGGTCGAACGCACCGCGCTGCAGGCACGCCTGCGCAGCGACGGCGTGCAGACCTATCTGGCGCCCAGCCAGGCCGAACAGCAGGAACAACTGCGGCTGGTCGAAGGTCAACTGGAACTGGCCTATCAGCCGATCGTGGCCGTGGCCGGCGGCGACACCGCGCAGTACCAGGTGCTGCTGCGGCTGCGCCAGGCCGATGGTACCTTGCTCTCGGCAGGCCAGGTCATTCCTGCCGCAGAAGCCGCCGGGCGCATCGCCGATCTGGACCAGCAGGTCATGGACCACGCGCTGGGCCTGCTGCACCTGTACCAGCACGCCAGCCCGCCGCTGCGCCTGTTCGTCTCGCAATCGCCGCGCACGCTCGCCCGCGATGCCTTCGCCGACTGGCTGCTCAAGGCGCTGGTCGAGCGTGGCGTGGCCGGCCAGTCGCTGATCGTGGATCTGCGCCTGGACGATGCATTGATCCATGCCGTCACCGTGCAGCAGTTCTGCGCCAAGTTGATGCCGGCCGGCGTGCAGTTCTGCCTCAGCCAGTTCGAACCCGGCGATGAAGCCAACGCACTGCTGGCCCAGTTGCCGCTGAGCTTCGTACGCATGGCCAACCGCTTCGCCGATGCGCACGGCAACGCGGCGGTGCGCGACGAACTGCGCGGCGTGATCGACATCGCCCACCAGCGCGGCCTGCTGATCATCGGCCAACGCATCGAAGATCCGCAGGCAGCGGCTGCGATGTGGATGAGCGGCGTGGATTTCATCCAGGGCAACCTGGTGCAGACCGTCGGCAAGGAACTGGACTTCGACTTCACAAGCGCGGTGCTCTGAGTGAGAGAGCGGGCAGCAGGTCTTCGCGCCTGGAGCATCTTGGCAGTGCTGGCCGCGCTGGCAGCCGCACTCGGCGCAGGCCTGCAGTGGTCTTCGCTGCAAGGCCCCTGGCGCGCCGTCAGCGCGGTGTCGGCAGCGCTGGCGGTGGTCTGCGGGCTGTGTGCCGCGTTTGCCGCTCACCGTGCCGCTCATGCGCAGCACGCGTTGGCGCAGCGCCTTGAAGAAGCCGACCTGGCCCGCGAACGCTTGCAGCAGGAACTGCGGCGCCACGGCGAGCTCGAACAGGAACTGTTGCGCGCCAAGCAGGCCGCCGAGGCCGCCACTCTGGCCAAGGGCGAATTCCTGGCCACCATGAGCCACGAGATCCGCACCCCGCTCAACGGCATCATTCCGATGCTGGAGCTGATCTCCAGCGGCCAGCTCAGCCTTGATCAGCGCGACATGCTGCAGACCGCCACCGGCAGCTCGCTGCAACTGCTGCGCATCGTCGACGACATCCTCGATTACTCCAAGCTCGAGGCCAACAAGCTCGAACTGGAAATCACCACCTTCAATCTGCGCGAACTGCTCGACGGCGTCATCCAGTTGCTGCAGCGCACCGCCGAAGGCCGCCAGCTGCGCCTGAGCCTGGATATCGAACCGTCGGTACGGCTGCTGGTGCGCGGCGACCCGATCCGCCTGCGCCAGGTGCTGGGCAATCTGATCGGCAACGCCATCAAGTTCACCGAACGCGGCAGCGTCGACATCCAGCTGCGCCGCCTGGGCGAAACGCGCGCCCAGCATCTGCTGCGCTTCCAGGTGCGCGACACCGGGATCGGCATCGCCCCGGACCAGCAGGCACGCCTGTTCCGCTCCTTCGCACAAGCCGACGCCTCCACCACGCGGCTGTACGGCGGCACCGGCTTGGGCCTGGCGATCTGCAAACGCATCATCGACCTGATGGGCGGCCGCATCGGAGTGGAATCCGAACCCGGGCGCGGCTCCACGTTCTGGTTCGAAATCCCGCTGCTCAAGGTCATCGGCGACCTCCAGCAGGCCACCGGCGCCGACGCCGCACGGGTGATGGTGATCAGCTCCGATGCGCGCCTGTCGCAACGCCTCAAGCGCCTGCTCGACAGCTGGGGCGTGTCGCACGTGCTCATGGAAACCACCCAGGAAGCGCTCGAACGCGTGCGCCGGCACAGCGACGGCGAAGGCTTCCGCTGCGTCATCGCCGACCACGACACGCTGCGCTACAGCGCGCGCGCAGTGCACCGCGCGCTCGCGCGCCCGGAAAATGCCAGCAGCGCGCGGCTGATCTGGCTGTACGGCGAAGAACCGGTACCGGCCGAACTGCAGGATCACGCCACCCTGGTGCCACGCCTGAGCCCGGACGAAACCCTGCGCGCCCTGGTACTGCCGCCCGAACCCAAGCCCGCCCACGCCACCACGCTGGCCTCGGCGATGATCCCCGAGCCGTTGCCACCGCCGATGGCCAACGCCCGCGAGGTGCGCATCCTGCTGGTCGAAGACAACCCGGTGAACCTGCTGGTCGCGCAGAAGCTGCTGGCGGTGCTTGGCTTCGAGGCAGACACCGCCACCGACGGCGAAGCCGCACTGGCCCGGATGGAATCCACCCGCTACGACATGGTCTTCATGGATTGCCAGATGCCGGTGCTGGATGGCTATGCCGCCACTCGCCGCTGGCGCGCCATGGAAACCGAAAGCGGCGGCCGCCCGGTGCCGATCGTGGCCATGACCGCCAACGCCATGGCCGGCGACCGCGAACGCTGCCTGGCCGCCGGCATGGACGACTATCTGTCCAAGCCGGTCGCACGCGAACAGCTCGACGCCTGTCTGCAACGCTGGCTGCCGCGTCAGGCGCTGCTGCCCGGCCCAAGCCCTGCCGGGCAGGCCACCCATGACCCCGAAAGCGCCAGCGCCGCCGCGCAGGCACGCGCCCTGCCGATCCTGGACAACAGCGTCATCGACGAGCTGTACGAGGTGGCGGGCGCGGACACAATCACCATCCTGCAATTGTTCCTGGAAGACGCCCCGCTCATCATCGAACAACTGGAAGCGGCCGCCGCCAACCGCGACAGCATGCAGCTGCGCGATCTGTCCCATACGCTGAAGTCCTCCAGCGCCAACGTCGGCGCGCAGGCCGTGTCCAACGCGGCACGGCGGATCGAACTGGCCGCCCGCACCGGCACCATCGAACGCCCCTCGGTCATGGTCGCCCTGGTCATCGCCGAATACGCCCGCGCCCGCCTCGCCCTGCTGGGCCAGGTCGCCCGCCTGCAAGCCGACGCCAGCACGACAAATCACTAATCGCATCAGTGTGTCGAAGCGGCGGCAGACGCCTGGGACCGTCACCTGCATCCGTTAACGCGAGGCTCAAATCGCTCTGATGCTCAACGCCTTCTCACCCGAAAGGACGCTCGAGCCTCTCTGGTCCCGGAAGGACACCAGAGCCCCCCCCTCCTGCGGGAAAGGGGTGGGGTGAGGGTACGGGCGAAGCCACGCACTCTCACCCGGCAACAGAATCTGTAGAAGCAGATCATCGGCAAACAATCGCTGAAAACACCAACCAGCAGAAGTACCGCGCACCCGTAAATCCAGCGCCAAATGAAAGACAACACCGACCAGACGCGCGTCAGTCGTCCAGCTTGGTCAGCAGGTAGTTCGGCTCGCCGATGCGCGCCACCAGGTCCAGTTGGGTTTCCAGCCAGTCGATGTGCTCTTCTTCGGACTCCAGGATGTCCACCAGCAACTGGCGGCTCACGTAGTCCTTGACGGTCTCCGCATACGCCACCGCCTCGCGCAGCACGACAACCGCCTCGCGCTCCAGGATCAGATCGCAGCGGAACATCTCGGTCGGGTTCTCGCCGATGCGCAACTTGCCCAAGGCCTGGAAATTGGGCAGCCCTTCGAGAAACAGAATGCGGTCGGACAGCTTGTCCGCATGCTTCATCTCGTCGATGGATTCCTTGTACTCATGCTCGGCCAGTTCTTTCAGGCCCCAGTTCTTCAGCATCTTGGCGTGCAGGAAGTACTGGTTGATCGCAGTGAGTTCGTTGTAGAGCACCTTGTTGAGGTACTCGATGACCTTGGTATCGCCCTTCATGCGATGTCTCCGAGAGAGTGAGCCGGCCGCACTCTAGCGCGTTGGCGCGGCGCATGAAGGAACGCGAATCGTGATCAGTTGCGGGACGCGCTGTGTGTCGCAGGAGCTGCCAGGCGCCTGGCAGCTGCAATGGCGGATCAGGCTGGTACCGGCTGGAGTCTTGTGCCGGTCATTACCGAGCAACCACTTCGCTGCAGGTAGCTCCAGCGGCGCAGGGATGCCACGGGCATTCGCGGCGCGGGTCGGAAGATACCTCTGGCATCAGGTACCGCGTGGAAATCTCGAAGGCGTTGTCGGGACCCTCCGCCCCTGACGTCCTGCCTCAGGCAGCGCTAGCCAGCCCCAGGAGCGGCAACGGCAATGCGCGGTTGGCATGTGCCTGGCTCAACAGGTCGCCCGCCATCTCCAGGCACGAGCCGCAATTGGACCCACACCCGGTGCGCATGGTCAGTTCGGCAAGGCTGACGCAGCCATTCTCGGCCGCTTCGCGGATCTGGTGGTCGGTGACCCCATTACAGATGCAGACGTACACAGTATCGGTCGGGTGTTGGCGATCCGGAAAGGACCGGCGCTGATTGCACCGCAAACGAGAATAGGTGTCAATTCCATCCGTTAATCATTATTAATCCGCATCGCACGAGCCCCGTTGCGCTTGCGTGGCCGCTTGCGTGGGCTGTCGTGCCCTGCCGCGCTGCTGCCCGGCAACCACGCCTCCAGCGCACGCTCGGGCATCGCACCGACTGCCGCCGGACCGGCCAGGCTCTGCGCAAGCGGCGCCAGATGACGCAGCGCGCGGGCATAGACGCCGCGCTTGAACATCACCACGTGCTCGACCGGATACCAGAAATCCACCCAGCGCCAGTGGTCGAACTCCGGGGTGTCGGTATGGTCGAGCTTGAGATGGGATTCGTCGCCGGTGAACTGCAGCAGGAACCAGACCTGCTTCTGCCCGATACACACCTGCCGCTCATTGCGGCGCACCGCCCGGCTGGGCAGCCGATAGCGTAGCCAGCCAGGCGTGGCGCCGAGCAATTCCACATGCTCGGGCAACAACCCGGTTTCTTCGCGCAACTCGCGGTACATGGCTTCAACGGGCGTCTCATCGGTGTTCATGCCACCTTGCGGGAACTGCCAGCCGTCCCTGCGCACACGTCGCGCCCAGAACACCTGACCGTCCTGCCGCATCAGCACAATGCCGACGTTTGGCCGGAAACCGTCCGGATCGATCACGATGCGGACTCCTGAAAATCTACTGCCACCGACTCTGCCACGGCGACGCCCGGCTCACAAGCTGAAAACGAAATGCTTGACAACAGCACGGCGCATCGTGAGAATTGCCGGCTCCCTAGGCTATGTAGCTCAGCCGGTTAGAGCACAGCACTCATAATGCTGGGGTCGGTGGTTCGAGTCCACCCATAGCCACCAAGGTATTCACGCCCTCGCGGGCATGCAATACTCTTGGACCAACACGTTTTATTGCCCCGTCGCCAAGCGGTAAGGCACCTGACTCTGACTCAGGCATTCGGTGGTTCGAATCCATCCGGGGCAGCCAAACACAAAAGGTCCGATCGAAAGAGTCGGGCCTTTTTCGTTGCCCGGCGTCCGGCGGTAACGCGTCGCGCACCTGCGTTCATGCTGATCGCACTCAGTCTCCAGGGCCATCTTCGCCACGCGCTCGCACACGCCACTCACCGGATTCCAAAACGACAAGAGCCCGGCATGGCCGGGCTCTTGAAGCAGGCATCCCGGCGACCCGGGACGCGCCAAACGCGATGGATCAGCGCTTGGAGAACTGGGTGGCGCGACGGGCCTTGTGCAGACCGACCTTCTTACGCTCGACTTCGCGAGCGTCGCGGGTCATGAAGCCAGCCTTGCGCAGCTCGGACTTCAGGGTTTCGTCGTACTCGACCAGCGCACGGGCAATGCCCAGACGGATCGCACCGGCCTGGCCGGTGGTGCCGCCGCCGGAGGCGGTGACCATGATGTCGAAGCTTTCGGTGTTCTTGGTCAGTTCCAGCGGCTGGCGCACGATCATGCGCGCAGTCTCACGACCAAAGAATTCGTCCAGCGGACGGTCGTTGACGGTGATGTTGCCGGTGCCCTTGCGCAGGAACACGCGAGCGGTGGAGGACTTGCGGCGGCCAGTGCCGTAGTTTTGCGTGATAGCCATGATTAGATATCCAGAACTTGCGGCTGCTGGGCGGCGTGCGGATGCTCGGCACCCGAATAGACCTTGAGCTTGCGGTACATGGTGCGGCCCAGTGGACCCTTCGGCAGCATGCCCTTAACGGCGATTTCGATCACGCGCTCCGGGTGGCGCTGCAGCGCCTGCTCCAGGCTCTCGGTCTTCAAGTTACCGATGTAGCCGGTGAAGCGGTGATACTTCTTGTCTTTCAGCTTGTTGCCCGTGACGACGATCTTCTCGGCGTTGATCACCACCAGGTAATCGCCAGTATCGACGTGAGGGGTGTAAACCGGCTTGTGCTTGCCGCGCAGGCGGCGGGCCAGTTCGGTGGACAGACGGCCGAGCGTCTTGCCGGCGGCGTCAACGAGATACCAGTCGCGCTGGACGGTCTCGGACTTGGCGGTGAACGTAGTCATGAGAAAACTCTTGAGTGGTCGGGCGGATTGCAGCGGCCGATGACCACTGGAACTTTGCCACGCGTTGTGAAGGCGAAACAGAAGAGGCGGGATTGTACGGGACGCTCGGCGGCGATGCAAGTTGCAAGCGACACCTGCGCCATGGCGGTTGGCAGCACGGCGGAGCGGGGCCAGAATCGCCGTATGACCCAGATCTCCCCCACCCGCCTGCATAGCCCGCTCGACCGGCTGCTGGTCGAAGCCCAGCGCGCGCTGGACACCGTCTTCGGCAATCCGCCGGCCGAACGCCCCAATCCCGCTGCCGACACGCCCGACGTCGTCCTGGACCCGGAGCAGCGTCTCCATGCCGCCGGCCTGATGCGCATCAACCATGTTGGCGAGGTGTGCGCGCAAGGCCTGTATTTCGGCCAGGCCGCGGTCGCCCGCGACGCGCACACCCGGCACCACCTGCTGGAAGCTGCCCAGGAAGAGACAGACCACCTGGCCTGGTGCGCCGATCGCCTGCACGAGCTGGACAGCCGTCCCAGCCTGTTCAACCCGGTGTGGTACGCCGGCAGCTACGCGCTCGGCGCGCTGGCCGGGCTGCGCGGCGACGACTGGAGCCTGGGATTCGTGGTCGAGACCGAACGTCAGGTCGAAGCCCACCTGGATGAGCACCTGGAGACCCTGCCCCAGAGCGACCAACGCAGCCGCGCCATCCTGCGCGTGATGAAGATCGACGAGGCCCGCCACGCCGATCAGGCCGAGCAGGCCGGCGCCCGCCCGCTCCCGGCTCCGATCCCCAGCGCAATGGCCCTGGCCTCCAAGCTGATGAAGACGGTTGCCTACCGCCTCTAGCCGGGAATTGGGAGTCGGCCATCGGCCACCAGAATCTAGCGTGCACCCGAGTACACCCGACACAGCGATCAACTGCTTCCCCGGTACGCCACTGAAGCAAGCCCCCTTTGTTGAGGGGGCGCGCCAAAGGCGTGGCGATAGGCAGCCTCCAAGTCGGAGCCCGGGATTTGCGCAGCAAACGCTGGGGGACTGACTACCCGACCAGCTTCAGCCCGATCACCCCGGCCACGATCAGACCGATGCACGCCAATCGCGACCACGAGGCGCTATCGCCGAATAGCGCGATACCGGCAATGGTCACGCCCAAGGCACCGATGCCGGTCCAGATCGCATAGCCGGTGCCGACCGGAATGGTCTTCAGCGCCTGCGTCAGAAACCACAGGCTGATGCCGGCAAGGCCGATTGTCAGCACGGTCGGCCACAGGCGAGTGAAACCGTCGCTGTATTTCAGTCCCATGGCAAAGCCGATCTCGAACAGGCCGGCCAGCAACAGATGGATCCAGGGCATTGCAGTACTCCTCACAGAAAAAATGGGCAAAAAAAAAGCGACCCAGTGTTTGCACACTGGGCCGCCGTCGGCTGTGGAACGCGAGGTCATCGCGTGGCGGGCCGTCCCGCCTTGTGGCGTTTGGATGCTCCTGCGCTTATTCGCTCAGGTTGCGTCCGTGAAACAGTTCTTCGATTTCGCGCTTGAGCAGCGTTTCGATCTTCATGCGCTCCTTGAACGAGAGGTTCTTGGCGCGCTCTTCGAACAGGTACTGATCCAGGTCGAAGTCCTTCAGGTGCATCTTCGTGTGGAAGATATTTTCCTGGTAGACGTTGACGTCGAACATCTCGTAGCGCGACTTCACGTTCTTGGCGAGAAATTGCTGAATCGAGTTGATCTTGTGATCGATGTAATGCTTCTTGCCCTTCACATCGCGCGTGAAGCCACGCACGCGGTAATCCATGATCACAATGTCCGATTCCAGACTCTCGATCAGGTAGTTGAGCGCTTTCAACGGCGAAATCACGCCGCAGGTCGCGACGTCGATGTCGGCGCGGAACGTGGCGATGCCTTCCTGCGGATGCGTTTCCGGATATGTATGGACAGTGATATGACTCTTATCCATATGAGCAACCACGGCATCGGAGATCAATTCCTTGCCGGCCTGCTTCTTGTCGATCACCGGCTCTTCGGAGATCAGGATCGTCACCGATGCACCCTGCGGATCGTAGTCCTGACGTGCGATATTGAGGATGTTGGCGCCAATGATCTCGGCCACATCGGTCAGGATCTGCGTCAGACGATCGGCGTCGTATTGCTCATCGATATACTCGATGTAGCGCTGACGCTCCTCTTCGGTACGCGCATAACAGACGTCGTAGATGTTGAAGCTCAACGCCTTGGTGAGGTTGTTGAACCCCTGTAGCCTCAGACGAGGCAACGGCTTGACCACGTCGGTCTGTCCTTATGGAAAGCGGGAAAGGAGTCAATTATGAGCCAAAGATCCCAGCAACGAAATGCCGATGTTAAGAGTGGTTTACCTTGCATGACTCATGCCGTTAAGCTTCAGGAATCACACGCGGAACTACCATGAGCCCAGGAAATACGACGGTTGTCACTACGACGGTACGTAACGCTACCCCCTCCCTGGCGCTGGACGCGGGCACCATCGAGCGTTTCCTGGCGCACAGCCACCGAAGACGCTATCCGACCCGGACCGATGTGTTCCGGCCAGGAGACCCGGCCGGCACCCTCTACTACGTGATCAGCGGCTCGGTAAGCATCATCGCCGAGGAAGATGACGACCGTGAGTTGGTGCTGGGCTACTTCGGTAGCGGCGAATTCGTCGGTGAGATGGGGCTATTCATCGAATCCGACACCCGCGAGGTGATCCTGCGCACCCGCACCCAGTGCGAGCTTGCCGAGATCAGCTACGAGCGGCTGCAGCAGCTGTTCCAGACCAGCCTGTCGCCGGATGCGCCGAAAATCCTGTATGCGATCGGTGTTCAGCTTTCAAAACGGCTGCTCGATACCACAAGGAAAGCCAGCCGCCTGGCCTTCCTCGACGTGACCGACCGCATCGTGCGCACGCTGCACGACCTGGCCAAAGAGCCCGAAGCGATGAGCCATCCGCAGGGCACCCAGCTGCGTGTTTCGCGCCAGGAACTTGCACGCCTGGTGGGGTGCTCACGCGAAATGGCTGGCCGCGTGCTCAAGAAGTTGCAGGCCGACGGCCTGCTGCACGCACGCGGCAAGACCGTCGTGCTGTACGGCACCCGCTGACGGCGCTGTGCAGCCCGTGCCTTGTGCACTGGCTGCATGCCGGGTTCGGCACCGGTCGATTCGATTGCGACGGTGCCGACATCGGCAGTTTCATGACCTCCGCAGCGGCACTTTTGCGCGATACCTCTTATAAGAGCGTCTTCGAGCCGTCGAACCGCACGATCTGCATCGCGACTGCGTCACGATCCTGAAGATTCGTTGCGCTACAGCTCGCATCGGTCTGCCCGTGCGATCCGCTGCACAGATGCGCCGTCGCAAGCTGGACCGCGCAATCGTGTCGCTCCGCGCGAAACGATCTAGCCGCCTGGATGTTGCGCTCGCCTACAGGGCCTTGCCGCCACGGTCGCGGCAACCCCAGTTGAGGATGGGCGTGCCTGTCGGCAACACCTGGCGGAACAGCGCTTCGCGATTGGCCTTGGGATTGACCACCACCGGCGCGCGCGCGGCCTTCAAGAGCGGCAGATCTGCGGTGCTGTCCGAGTAGGCGATGGCGATATCGGCGTAGCCGCGCTCGCGCAGCATGCGCATCTTTTCTTCGTTATGGCAGTGACGTCGCGCGGTGACGGCGCCCAGGCGCGGGCCGACCAGGCTACCGATGACCGGCACGTCCTGGTGGGCCACAAAGCCGAGAATGGCGCGCGCCAACTCCGGCGGTGCGCCGGTGGCGACCACCACACGGTCGCCGGCAGCGCGGTGTTGGGTGAAGACCTGCAAGGCATGCGGAAGCAGGCGCTGGCGGATCTGCGCTTCATGCTTGAGCACGTATGCGTCGATGAAACGGTTGAACTCGCGCGCGCGGTGCAGGCCGAACGTGGCGATCCACACATAGCCGGACACGCCGCGCCGCCGGGTTGGCAGCATCGCCACCATCGGGCCGAGAATGGGCGAGGCCAACAGCGCAACCAGCAAGCGCAACGGGTTGCGCTTGATCAGCCAGGCAAACAGATGACTGCCGGAATCGCCGTCGTACAAGGTGTGGTCGAAGTCGAAGACCACCAGCGGTGCGTCCTCGCGCGGGACGGGATACGACTCAGTCATGCGCGAAGAATAGCTGACGCAGCGACTCGCCGGGTTCTGCCGCGCGCATGAAGGTCTCGCCGACCAGAAACGCGTTCACATCGTGACTGCGCATCCGTTGCACATCGGCCTGGGTGACGATGCCGCTCTCGGTGACCAGCACGCGATCGCGCGGCACCGCGGAGCGCATGTCCAACGTGGTCTGCAGCGTCACTTCGAAGGTGCGCAGGTTGCGGTTGTTGATGCCGATCAACGGCACCGGCACCTGCACCGCACGCTCGAGCTCGTCGATATCGTGCACTTCCACCAGCACGTCCAGGCCCAGCTGCATGGCAAGACCCGATAGATCGGCCAGTTGGGCGTCTTCCAGCGCGGAGACGATCAACAGGATGCAGTCGGCGCCGAGCACGCGGGCTTCGTAGACCTGATACGGGTCCACGGTGAAATCCTTGCGCAGCACCGGCAGCGTGCAGGCGTCGCGCGCCTGGCGCAGATAGGCATCGGATCCCTGGAAGAAATCCACATCGGTGAGCACGGACAGGCACGTCGCGCCACCGAATTCGTAGCTGACCGCGATATCGGCCGGCTGGAAGTCCGGCCGGATGACACCCTTGGACGGGCTGGCCTTCTTCACTTCGGCAATCACGGCCGGGTCGCCTGCGGCGATGCTGGCCTGCATGGCAGCTGCAAATCCGCGCGTGAGCGGCAGGTCGGCGCTGCGCGCAATCAACTCGGCCAGCGGCACGCGCGCACTGCGCTCGGCGACTTCATCGGCCTTGCGGGCAAGAATGGTGTTGAGGATGTCGCTCATCGTATCGGGTCCTGGCGGGCGGGCATTATCGGTCAAGACGGCCGCACTGGAGAGCGGCTGCGCGCCAGCACGCAGCATGCCAGCGCGACTGTGAGGATGCCGGCGGGTAATGGCTGCTGCGTGGGGGTTGCCGGCATGGCTCAGGGCTGCACGGCGAGCTGGCGGGTGTAGACCACATAGGCGTCCAGGCGCGCGCGCGCCGAGCCGTCGGCGATGACCGCGCGTGCCCGAAGTACGCCATCAGCAATGCTGTCGGCGACGCCGGCCACGTACAACGCAGCACCGGCGTTGAGCGCCACGATATCCAGCGCGGGGCCGGGCACGTTGTCCAATACCTGCAGCAACATCGCGCGCGATTGCGCAGCATCGGCCACCTTGAGGTTACGGCTGGCCGACATGGCGATGCCGAAATCTTCCGGGTGCACTTCGTATTCGCGTACCTGGCCGTCGCGCAGTTCGCCGACCAGGGTGCCGGCGCCAAGCGAGAGTTCGTCCATGCCGTCGCGCCCCCACACCACCAGCGCGCGCTCGGCGCCAAGCTCCTGCAGCACACGCGCCTGGATGCCGACCAGATCCGGATGGAACACACCCATCAGGATGTTCGGCGAGCCCGCCGGGTTTGTCAGCGGGCCAAGAATGTTGAAGATGGTGCGCACACCCATTTCGCGTCGCACCGGCGCCACCACCTTCATGGCCGGGTGATGCACTGGCGCATACATAAAGCCGATGCCGGTGTGCGCCAACGCGCTGGCAACCTGCTCGGGCTGCAGCTCGATCACCGCGCCCAATGCTTCCAGTGCGTCGGCACTGCCGGATTTGGACGAGACGCTGCGATTGCCATGCTTGGCCACCTTGGCACCGCCGGCTGCGGCGACGAACATGGCGCAGGTGGAGATGTTGAAGGTATGCGAACCATCGCCGCCGGTGCCGACGATGTCGACCATGTGCTGGCGATCGGCCACGTCCACGCGGCGCGAGAACTCGCGCATCACCGTGGCGGCGCCGGCAATTTCGCCGATGGTTTCCTTCTTGACTCGTAGCCCGGTGAGGATGGCCGCGACCATCATGTCGGAGACCTCGCCGCGCATGATCTGCCGCATCAACTCGACCATTTCGTCGTGGAAGATTTCGCGGTGTTCGATGGTGCGTTGCAGGGCTTCTTGCGGAGTGATGGGCATGGGAACAACCGTGGCAGAACGTGATGGATGAAGACGCAGGCAGCTTGCAGCGCGCGCGATCAGCGCAGGAAGGCGCAAGCACCAAGCGGCGCGGCTGCCGTTGCAGCTGCGGCGATCATTGGCCCGGACGCGTCATGCGAAAACGCGCCTGCGGCTGCACTTCGTAGTAATCGGCCGGCCCGCCCGCGCGCAGAATGGTCTGCACCGCAGCCGGGTCGTAGATGCCCTCGTGCAGCGCCGACCTGACCAGGTGCACGCCGACGACTTCGCCCAGCACCAACCAGGTCTCGATGGCGTGCCCGGCAGCGGTTTGCAGTGGCAACAGCTGGCTGAGCCGGCATTCGAAACTGACCGGACTGGCAGCGACCCGTGGCGCACCGATCAGGCGCGATGGCGCCACCTGCAGGCCGGCCAGATCGAATTCATCGACTTCCGCCGGTACCATCGCCGCGCTGGCGTTCATTGCTTCCGCCAGTGGCCGGGTGGCCAGATTCCAGGTGAATTCGCCGGTGGCTTCGATGTTGCGCACGCTGTCCTTGCGACCGATGGTGGCAAAGCCGACGATCGGCGGAATGTAGTTGAATGCATTGAAAAAGCTGTACGGCGCCAGATTGGCAATGCCCTCGACGCTGCGCGAGCCGATCCAGCCGATGGGACGCGGGCCGACGATGGCATTGAACGGATCGTGCGGCAGCCCGTGACCCTGCCTCGGCTCGTAGAAGTGAATGCTGTCGTCGGGTGTGCTCATCGTGATCCGGATGCGATGGAAGGCGGTGCAGCGGTAACGTTACGTTGCGCGGTACGGTGCGCACGTTGAGTGCCACTGCACTTCTGCGTTGGCGTTGTAGCGACGCAGCGCGACACGGTCGTCACGCCGAGGCGCAGACGACGCATCACTATCAACGCTGCAAAAAGTTTTTCAGCAAGGCATGTCCGTGCTGGGTCAGGATCGATTCGGGATGGAACTGCACGCCTTCGACCGGAAACTGGCGATGGCGCAAGCCCATGACCTCTTCCATCGAACCATCCGGATTTTCGGTCCAGGCGGTAACCTCCAGTGCGTCCGGCAAGGTGGTCTTGTCCACCACCAGCGAGTGATAGCGCGTGGCCTCGTAGCTGTCCGGCAGACCGGCGAACACGCCCTTGCCCTGATGACGAATCGGCGAGGTCTTGCCGTGCATGATGTTGCCGGCGCGGATCACATCGCCACCGTAGACCTGGCCGATGCTTTGATGGCCCAGGCACACGCCCAGGATCGGTGTGGTCTGACCCAGCTGCTCGATCAATTGCAGCGAGATGCCTGCCTCGTTGGGCGTACACGGACCGGGCGAGATGACGATGCGCTCGGGCCTGAGCGCGGCGATCTGGTCGACGCTCATGGCGTCGTTGCGCACCACCGTGACCTCGGCGCCCAGCGCCTGCAGGTACTGCACGAGGTTGTAGGTGAAGCTGTCGTAGTTGTCGAGCATCAGCAGCATGGCAGGGGACTCATTGCGCGATCAGAAAGACCGCATAGATGTTTTGGGTGAAGGTCTGGCTGCCGGCTGCAGGTGACTCTGCGATCGGTGATGGCGCGGCGTGACTGCCACACCTGACCAGCATCGAGCGAACCGGGATGGGCAAAATTCCGGCGTTCGAGTTGCTTCATCTGTTTCGCTCGCTCTGGTGCGCATGCTTACGACACGCCGCGATGAAGTGCGGCAACATCCGCACACAGCCGATCGACCGACGCGGCTGTGGTCGCCCACGAGGTCACGAAGCGGATTACCTGACTGCCATCGGTGCGCACTTCCCAGCGCTCGAAGTCGTAGCGTTGCACGAGCTGCGCAGCGTGTTGCGCGCTGACGGCGATGAACTGCTGGTTGGTCGGCGAGTCGCTGGTGAAGTGCGCGCCGGCCGCAAGCAGGCCGGCGCGCAAGCGTTGCGCCATGGCATTGGCATGCGCGGCCAGTTCGAAGAACAGACTG
This sequence comes from Xanthomonas citri pv. citri, assembly GCF_000961215.1. Classification (NCBI taxonomy): domain Bacteria; kingdom Pseudomonadati; phylum Pseudomonadota; class Gammaproteobacteria; order Lysobacterales; family Lysobacteraceae; genus Xanthomonas; species Xanthomonas citri. Next base: position 568,555 of record NZ_CP008998.1, on the reverse strand, counting down.
TCTTCGAACAACGCCGCAAATTGCGCACCAACCACCATGCCCTTGGCCAGTAGCGCGCCGCGCTGCTTGATCAGATAACGCAAATCCGCCTGCAGGGCGGGATTGACGATGACCAGCGCTTCGCCGAGCAGCGCACCATTCTTGGTGCCACCGATATAGAACGCGTCGGTCAGCGTGGCAATGGCCGGCAGATCCAGATCGTTGCCGTCGGCGGTCAGCGCCGCACCCAGACGCGCGCCATCCAGGTACAGCAGCAAATCGTTCGCGCGACAAAACCGCGACAACGCATCGAGTTCGGCGCGCGTATAGATGGTGCCGCTTTCGGTGCTGTTGGAAATGTAGACCAGACGCGGCTGCACCATGTGTTCGTTGCTGTGCACAGCCAGCACCGGCTGAATCAGCGCAGGCGTCAGCTTGTCGTGCAGCGCCGGCACGGTGAGCACCTTGTGGCCGGTCGCTTCGATGGCGCCGGTCTCGTGCGTGGCGATATGCGCCGCGTCCACCGCGATGACTGCCTGATGCGGGCGCAAGAACGCGCTGATCGCAATCAGATTGGTCTGCGTGCCGCCGACCAGCAGATGCACGTCGGCCTGCGGCTGCGCGACTGCGGTGCGGATCAACGCAACCGCACGCGCTGTGTGCCGATCGGTGCCATAGCCGGCATGCTGCTCGGCGCTGGCCTGCGCCAACGCCTGCAACAGCCGCGGATGCGCGCCTTCGCTGTAGTCGTTGCGAAAGCTGATGCGCGTAGCGCTACCCTGCCCGTCCATCACAGGCCCTTCGCCGCCTGGGCAACTGCGCGAAACAGCGCACGCCCCTTGTTCATGGTTTCCTGCCACTCCAGGTCGGGGTCGGAGTCGTAGACCACGCCGCCGCCGGCCTGCACATACAGGTAACCGTCCTGGATGACGGCGGTGCGGATGGCGATGGCGGTATCGGCATCGCCATGCCAGCCGATATAGCCGACCGCGCCGGAATACACGTTGCGTTTGACCGGCTCCAGCTCGCGGATGATTTCCAGCGCGCGGATCTTCGGCGCGCCGCTGACAGTGCCGGCCGGGAAGGTGGCGCGCAGCACGTCGCTATAATTCAGGCCGGCTTTCAGGGTGCCGGTCACCTCGCTGACGATGTGCATGACATGGCTATAGCGTTCGATCACGAACTGCTCGCCGACCTTGACCGTGCCCGGTTCGGCCACGCGGCCGACATCGTTGCGACCCAGATCGATCAGCATCACGTGCTCGGCGCGTTCCTTCGGGTCGGCCAGCAGTTCGGCTTCCAGTGCCTTGTCCAGTTCGGGCGTGGCGCCGCGCGGGCGGGTGCCGGCGATCGGGCGCACAGTGACCACGCCATCGCGCAGGCGCGCCAGAATTTCTGGCGACGAACCAACCACCTGGGTACCGCCGACATCGAGAAAATACATGTACGGCGACGGATTCAGTGCACGCAACGCGCGATACACATCCACCGGGCGCGCGCGGAACGGCACGCGCAAGCGTTGCGATGGCACTACCTGGAAGATATCGCCGGCACGCACGTATTCCTGCGCCTTGCGCACCACGGCGTGATATTCCTCGCGGGTAAAAGAGGAATGGAAGTCCGCTTCGTCGATCGCATCGGAAATCTGCGCCTGCGGGTAACCGGCGCCGCCCTGACGCAGGCGATGCGCCAGCTCGTCCAGGCGCCGATTGGCGCGCACATAGGCTTGCGGCTGCCGCGGGTCGGCATGCACGATCAGGTACAGACGGCCCTTGAGATTGTCGAACACCGCCAGCTCTTCGGAGAGCATCAGCAGGATGTCCGGCGTGCCGAGTTCGTCGGGCTTGTCGCCACTCCCCAGGCGCGGCTCGATGTATTGGATGCACTCGAAACCGAACCAGCCGACCAGCCCGCCGGTGAAGCCGGGCAGCCCATCCAGCTGCGGCACCGAATGTTCGGCCCGCAACGCATCGACTTCGGCCAGCGGGTCGGCGACCTCACGGGTCTCGACGACTTCGCCGTGTTCGCTGACCTCCAGCGTGTGGCCCCGAAAGCTGTACACGCGCCGCGCCGGCAGGCCGATGATGGAGTAGCGCCCGAAGCGCTCCCCGCCTTCGACCGATTCGAACAGATAGGTATAGGCGCCGTCGGCGAGCTTCAGGTAGACCGAGAGCGGCGTGTCCAGGTCGGACAACACTTCGCGGACAACGGGAATACGGGTGTGACCTTCAGCGGCCTGGCGCTGGAACTGCTCTGCAGTGATCAAGACGACTTTCCTTCCGGGACTCTGTGGCGGGGCGGACGACGGCAACGGGCCACCATCGCCACCAGCGGCGAGCGGAAGAGAAGGAGCGTGGAGTCGTCAGGCGGGACACGCGGCTACTGTAGCGCAACTGCTGGCCCAGGGCAGCAGGCGTGGGCGAACGCCGTTCAACAACGGCGAAGGTGAGCTGGTGTTGCTGGAGTGTTTTTTCGGGATGGCGGTCAGCTGAGGCCACGCAGGCGAGCCGGTTGATGTCGTCAGGCCGGTGCAATGCGCACGCTTTAGAGTCCGCGCGGCGCGCTCCGTGCAGACGCCTGCGGCGCCTGCTTTCCGGAGCAAGTTGGCTGATGGCGGCAGGCGAGCCGGCGCAGGAACCCTCACCTCACCCCCGCTCCGCGCCAGCAGCGCGGGCGCTCCAGGGCACGCGCCAATAGCGCGCAAGCAGTGCCTTATCGTCGTGGACATCAAGGGGCGTAAAGCGAGGCGATTGCCTGGCTCACCCGAAATGCCTGCCACGCTTTTCCGATTCCCGATTCCCGATTCCCGATTCCCGATTCCCGATTCCCGATTCTCACCCACCAAGCAAAGGGCACTCACCCGGCAAATGCATCCGCAGCCGCGCCGGGACGCATTCGATGCGGAAGTGCCGGGAGGTTTCCGGTTCGCCGTCCAGGTTCAAGGTCAGCGGTTGCTGGGAGACGATGTCCAGCCACGGCACGCGCGCGCGCACGGCCACCCGTTCGAGCGCGGCCTGTTTGCCGCCGGTGACCAGGGTGCCGAGCGTGGCGGCCACTTCGCCGTCAAGGTCGGGGACGATGGTGACATCCAGCAGGCCGTCGTCGATCAATGCCTCCGGGCACAGCGCCTGGCCGCCACCGGCCTGGCGCCCGTTCCCCAGCCCGAGCGCGATGAATTCGCCTTCCCAGCTGAACTCCGGGCCGCTGAAGCGGGCGCTGATCGGGTCGATGCGGCCCAGCCGCGACATGCCGGTGATGAGATAGGCCAGACCGCCGAGCATCTTCTTCAGGCCTTCGTCGGTTTCCACGGTGACCTGGGTGCCGAAGCCGCCGCTGGCCACATTGGCGCACCAGTGCGGGCCGTGGTCGGCGTCGATCCGCAGCAAGTCGACCGGCTGCGCGACGCGCTCGGCGATCAAGGTCAACGCCTCCAGCGGGGCGATCGGCAGAGTGGCGGCGGTGGCGAAGTCGTTGGCGGTGCCCAGCGGCACCAGGCCCAGCGACGGCAGCGTGGCCGCATCGCCCTCGTGATGCGCCAGGGCGGCCGCCACTTCGCTCAGAGTGCCGTCGCCACCGGCGGCCACCACCGTATGCACGCCATCGGCCACTGCCTCGCCCACGTAGCGCTCGGCATCGCCGTCTTCCCAGGTGACCCGCACATCGAGCTGGATGCCGCGCTTGCGCAGCGTTCCCACTGCCTCACGCAGGTCCAGATTATCGGTGGACTTGCCGTTGAGGATCAGACGCCAGTGGGACGGGGCCATGCGCGCTGCCGATGCTGTGAAGGTAATGGCCGCAGGCTAGCAGCGGGCCAATGGGCAGATCGTGAATAGGCGCCGCCGGCACACTGTCATTGCGGTGTCATCGATAACCCGGAGAGTAGAAGGCCATAGCAGGGACGACGGGCGGAGGCAGGATCAGCCTCCAGTTTTCTTGAAGGCCGCTTCCTCGGAAGCGGCCTTTCTTTTGCGTGGTCCTGACGTCCCGGCGCGCCCGGCTCAGCCGCCCGCAGCAAACGCGGCCAGCCGCTCGCCGTCGAGCCGGTACACGGTCCAGCCGTCCATCGGGCGCGCTCCGACTGCCTTGTAGAAGTCGATGGCCGGCTGGTTCCAGTCCAGCACCGACCATTCGAACCGCCCGCAGCCACGCTGCACGGCCAGCTGCGCCAAGTGCCGCAACAGCGCAAGGCCCGCGCCCTTGCCGCGCGCTTCCGGACGCACGAACAGGTCTTCCAGGTACAGGCCGTTGCGGCCCAACCAGGTGGAATAGTTGAAGAAATACACCGCAAATCCCAGCGCCTGACCGTCCTGCTCGCAGATCAGCGCGTGCGCGGTGGCGCCGTCGTCGAACAGACTGGCGCGCACATCCTCCAGGCTGGCCTTGACCGCATCCGGCTCGCGCTCATACACCGCCAGCGCGGTGATGAGTTCATGCAGCAGCGGCACATCCGCAGGCGTTGCGCTGCGGATCTGTGGCGCGGGCCGGCTCATCGCACCGCATCCACCGCCGCGCGCATCTGCGCAATCACCTGCGCATAGTCGGGCGCATTGAAAATGGCCGAGCCGGCGACGAAGGTGTCCGCGCCAGCGGCGGCAATCGCACCGATGTTGTCGGCCTTGACGCCGCCATCGATCTCCAGCCGGATCGGCTTGCCCGTCGCGTCGATCTTGCTGCGGATGGCGCGCAGCTTGTCCAGCGCAGACGGGATGAAGGCCTGCCCGCCGAAGCCCGGGTTGACCGACATCACCAATACCAGGTCCAGCTCGGGCAGCACCCAGTCCAGGATGTCCACCGGCGTGGCCGGGTTGAGCACCAGCCCGGCCTGGCAGCCGTGCGACTTGATCAGCTGGATCGTGCGGTGCACGTGGCGGCTGGCTTCGGGGTGGAAGCTGATGGTGGTGGCACCGGCGTTGGCGAAATCCGGCACGATGCGGTCCACCGGCTCGACCATCAGATGCACGTCGATCGGCGCGGTGATGCCGTGCTTGCGCAGCGCCTGGCACACCATCGGGCCGATGGTGAGGTTGGGCACGTAGTGGTTGTCCATCACGTCGAAGTGCACCCAGTCGGCACCAGCCTTGAGGACGTTGTTCACTTCCTCGCCCAGACGGGCGAAATCGGCGGACAGGATGGACGGGGCGATCGCCGTCGGTTGCATGGGCAGCTCGGAAAAATGCAGGAGCGCCATTGTCGCAACCGTGGCCCGGCGAGGAAAGCCGAATGCCGCCGGGCGCTTGGGGCACGCGCCACGGGTAGGCCGCCGATATCACCGCAGGCGCTTGGGCCGGCAACTCGCAGTCAGTGCGCGATCGCGCACCTGCCCGCTGCATCGATGGCTCTGCCGCTGTGCAATTCCGCCCCAGTGTCGGCCAAAGTGCATCCAGAGCGGACGCGAGCGCGTACGTACCTGACCGGCGCGCCGCGCCAGATGCAAGGAGATCGCATGAAACCCACCCCGCTCGCTTCCGCCGCTCTCGTCCTGCTCGTCCTGGCCCCCTCGGCCTGGGCGCAATCCGGTCCTGCCGACTGGTCCGGCTTGTCCATCGGTGCCAACGTCGGCGGTGCCGATCCGGCCGGCGTCTCCGGTGGCCGCTTCGGCTTCGATACCAATCTGGATGGTCGCGACGGCGACCAGGTCGGCACCGCGACCGGTGCCGATGCGTTCTCGCCCGGTTTCTGCGGTGGCGCAGCGGCGGGGCGCACTCCGGCCAGTGGCTGTAGCAAGGACAAGGGCGGTGCCGAATACGGCGCACGGCTGGGCTACGACTGGCAGGCCGGCAACTGGGTGTATGGCGTGGTCGCCGAATACACCCGCAACGATGTCCGCGACAGCGTCAGCGCCTTCAGCACGACACCCGCGTTTTATACCTTCACCCGCCAGCTCAACCGCACTGCGGCGTTGCGCGGCCGCATCGGCTACGCCTTCGGCACGCAGGGCGATTACCTGGCCTACATCACCGCCGGTGTGGCGCGTGGCGAATTCGACCACAGCTTCGCCAGCAGCAATACCGCCAACAGCTTCACCAGCAGTGGCGGCGACAGTGCCGATGGCTACCAGGCCGGCATCGGCCTGCAACGGCGCTTGAGCGACAAGGTCTCGGTCGGCGTGGAATATCTGTTCACCCGCCTGCAGGACGACGACACCCGCGTGCGCGTCGGGCCCGGCACCGCGCCGGCCACCAACCCCTTCCTGCGCGTCAATCCGGCCGGTACCGACCTGCGTCGGACCGATACCGATGTTTCGACCAATGCGGTGCGCCTGACCGCGACCTACAGGTTCTGAGAGCCGGGTGCGTGCGTGCCCGCGGCGCCTGATCGTGATGATCAGGCGTTTTTTATTGGGTGAGGCCTTTCGATGTACCAGCGCTCTGCGCTGACGCCTGGCACTGCTTAACGCAGCGGTTTCGGCGCGCGGCCTTCGTTTAGCGCTTGCGCAGCCGTTGAATCCGGTCGTAGGCGGCGTTGATCTGGCTGGCCTTCTTTTCGGCCTGGCGGCGGGCTTCCGGGTCGGCGTTGGCGACCTTGTCCGGGTGGTAGCGCGACATCAGCCGGCGATAGGCCAGGTCGATCTCGGCGGTGGTGGCGTCCGGCTCCAGGCCCAGCGCTTCGTACGGATTTTCCGCGCGCCGTTTGAACCAGCCGGCGTCGACCGCGTGGCCGATCGCCAGCCCGATCATCAGCCCCACCACCGGCGCCCCGCGAAACAGCAAGGCGCCGGCCAATGCGCCGAGCAGTTTTCCGTACCAGGACATGGGGGCGATCGGGGCGGGAGGCGGGCTGGCGATCTTACCCGAACGCCCGCCCGGCCTGGCTGACGACTCCTGCACAGGCCCCACCGCGCGGGCTCCAATAAATTCTGCGGGAGGCGGCGAAGCGCCGTACACTACGCGGCCCGCTGCCTACCCGCGGGCCCGCCGGGTCCCGGGGACAGCGTCATAGCGACGTCCTTAGGAGTGCCTGTGTCGACCACGCTGTTGCAATCCGATCTGCCCGGCCTGCCGTTGCGTCACCGTGGCAAGGTCCGCGATGTCTTCGATATTCCCCGCGACCGCCTGCCCGCCGATGCGCCCCCGGGCGATTATCTGTTGATGGTGGCCACCGACCGCCTGTCCGCGTTCGACGTGGTGCTGCCCGACCCGATTCCCGGCAAGGGCGAGATGTTGTGCCAGGTGTCCAACTTCTGGTTCCACAAGACCGAACACCTGATGCCCAACCACCTGGTGGACATCCGCGTGGAGCAGGTGTTGCCCGAGGGCGTAGATCCGGCGTTGTACGCCAAACGCGCTGTGGTCACGCGCAAGCTCAAGCCGGTGCCGGTGGAAGCCATCGCACGCGGCTATGTGATCGGCAGCGGCTGGAAGGATTATCAGCGCACCGGCAAGATCAGCGGGATCGAATTGCCCGACGGCCTGCGTCAGGCCGAGAAACTGCCCGAGCCGATTTTCACTCCTTCGACCAAGGCAGCGGTTGGCGACCACGACGAAAACATCGACTTCGATGCAATGGTCAAGACGGTCGGCGCCGAGCTGGCCGAACGCGTGCGCGATGCCACCTTGCGCATCTACCGTTTCGCCGCCGATTTTGCCGCCGAACGCGGCATCCTGCTGGCCGATACCAAGTTCGAATTCGGCACCGATGCCGACGGCCGGCTGTACATCATGGACGAGATGCTGACCCCGGATTCTTCGCGTTATTGGCCGGCCGACCAATACGAACCGGGCACCAGCCCGCCGAGCTACGACAAACAGTTCGTGCGCGATTATCTGGAAACCCTGGACTGGGGCAAGACCGCGCCCGGCCCGCGCCTGCCGGCCGACGTCATCGATCGCACGCGTGCGAAATATGCCGAAGCGCTGCAGCGGCTGGCGGGTATTTCGGTGGATTGATTGCGTAGCCCCGATTAAAAGGGGCGAGGCGGCGCACTACGCAGACGCCGCTTTGACTCGGAGCGCCGACATTCTCGGCGCCTCGAGTTCTCGACTACCGACTGAAGGCCAGGTTGGTGGTTGCGCGTGAAGCTTCATGACGGCGACTGCACATACCCGCATCTAACTGACTTCCACCACGCTCGCCGCGATGGTGTGTTCTCTTGCCCAGTCAGGTCGCAATGACCCAGTTAGGCCACTTGTTCCGCGCGTCGCCTGCCTTGCGCAGCGCAATCATTCCCGGTCTAGCACTCGCGCTGAACGCCTGCACTGCCGGCGAATCTGCACCCCACGCCGTTCCCACATCAGCACCGCTAGCACCTGCGAAAAACAACGCGTCCGCAGCATTGCAGGTCAACGCCAGACTTGCCGCGCTGATACAGGCCACTGGCGTCACCTGCACGGATGCAACGACTGCAAAAGGATCACAGCTGGCACTGTCGACAGTGGTGATTTCTACGATGTGGAGTTTTCGCCCGATTGCGGCAATGAGGGATTTTTCGCCGGCGTAGCCCAGGCGATCGGCCGCGCCGGACAAGACCCGCGGTGTTACTACGTCGCCGCAATTCCAGCGAGCACCATCGCAAGGTGCAAGAACAACGCATTGTGCAAAACTTATGGCGACAGGCAGATCAAGCAGATCAAGCGTGCAAGTGGCGAGAGCTGCCACCCAGCAGCACCAGGACAATACGTCGGCAATTGCGCGCAAGGATGGGTGAGTGCGGACGCACTCGATGTATTTTCGAACGGAATTTAGTTGCTCGCGCCAACGGGCGATTTCCAGGCAGCCCATACATCGCCGAATGACGATTTCTGCGATGGGTCGAGATGAGGTACCCGGCCTGTATTGACGACAATCACGGGCCTTGGAACCGTTTGAGCAGTCGGCCACCGTCACTGCGGTCACTCTCCCCGAGTGCGGGCCTGCCGCGTGCCGGCCGGCCCGCCGCACTCTCGCCCCGCAAGCCTTCACGCATTTGCACGCAGCGCGCAGATACCATCCGGCGCGCTCGCACATCGCCCGATACGATCAGGAGGATCCGTTGGCCCTTTTACGCATATCTCTGCATGCCCTCGCACTAAGCCTGGCGCTGGTTGCCTGTAAACCGCAAGCAGAGCCAGCAGGCGCGGCACCCGCGGCGACAGCAGAGGCAGCGGGCGCCGCGCCTGCCGCCTCTACTCCTGCTACAGCGTCGGCCACGCCCGCTCCGGCGACGACCTGCCCGACCGCCGACTTCTCTGCATTTCTAAAAAGCTTCAGTGCAGACATCGCGGCCCAGGAGAAAGCCACGGCCGACCCGCTGACCATGATCCGGATCGATCCGGATGCGCAGCCGGAACCGGCGCCAGTCACTCGCGAGGTTGCGCTGGCCGACGTCAAATGGCCGGTTATCCCGAATCTGGACGTGGCCCGCTCCGCGGGCCGCGAAGTCGTGGTGTCCGAGGACGCAGGCGGTCGCCAGGTGCTGGTGCGTACACCTGACAGCGGCGATCAACAGGTCTACCACTTCGTCCAGCGCCCATGCTGGACCTTGGTCAAGGTCGACGACCAGTCGCTGTAACGGCGCGGGCAACACCGCGCCATGCAAAAACCCCAAATCAGGAGACGGCCGTGCCCCCTTTCAGACTGCTTATCCCCATACTGGCGGTAGCGCTTGTTGCGTGTAACGGTCCGCAGGCAGCCGATGCGCCTGAAACGCCGGCCAATGCACCCGCGGCCGCGGCTCAACCACCCAGCCCGGCCGCGTCACCCCCTGCCACACCGACACAAGGGACTGTACCCATGGCAACGATTGACTCCTTCGTTCCAGCAGGATCGAAGGCGCTGGATACCCAACGCGGCGACCTGACTGGCGCCGGACATTCGGACGCGCTTGTCGTGATTTCTCCGCCGGCAACCGGCAACGAAAAGCTCGGCGAAGGGCAGCCACGTCGCGTCTTGCTGCTGACCCAGAACGCCGATGGCAGCCTGCAAAAGGCCGCTGAAAATGGTCGCATCGTGCCCTGTGCTCGCTGCGGCGGTCTGGCAGGCGACCCGTATGCGTTTTCGCGCGTACAGCCAGGGCAATTCACCATCTCCATCTCAGGCGGGTCGCGCGAGCGCTGGGCCGACGACTTCACGTTCAAGTATTCGGCAGACAAGCAGACCTGGTTGCTGGATAAGGTCGTGCGCGATCTCTCCGATACCGAGACCGAACAGCACAACACCCTGGAATTGACCGACAAGGATTTTGGTGCGGTGACGTTCCAGGACTTCGACCCCGCCACGCTCAAGAAGGTTGCGGCGCTGGATGAGGCTGGAGCCCAGGAACAACATTAAAGGGAAGTAATGGCTTGCGCGGACAAGGATGGGTCCGTTTTTTCATGTTGCTGAGAAATGAGGAGTTACACCATGGCAACCGATCGCGAAACTGGGCTGCTGCAGGCAGCCTATGCAGCGGGAATCACCCGGCCAAACGAATTGGCCAATTTCATGGCACAGGTAGGCCACGAATCGGGCGGACTCAATCGCCTGGAAGAAGGGTTCCGCTATACACGCGGCTCCTCGCAAGTGAGCTCGAAAGTGCGTTCTGCACTGCGCGAAGGACCGGAGGCGCTGGAAGAAGCGCGCCTGGAAGCATTGCGCGGCCAGCCTGAGAAACTCGCCGAATTGATGTATGGCGGGCGTATGGGGAACAACGAGCCCGGCGATGGTTATCTTTACCGTGGTCGCGGCTACATCCAGCTCACCGGCAAGGATCAGTATCGCGAGGCCGGCGAAGCGTTGAAACTCGACCTGGTCGCACACCCCGAACTGGCCGCGCAACCGGAAAACGCGTCGCGGATCGCAACCTGGTACTGGCAGCACAATGTGCCGCAAGCGGCCAGGCAGGATGCGCATGCAGCAGGCGTTGCGATCAACGGCGGCGATCCGCCGAATGGGCTGGCCGACCGCGAAAGCCGCTTCGCGCGCTGGCAGCGCGACCTCACGCCCGATGTGATGCACAAGCTCGAACACGGTCAACTCGGACAGACGGTCGCACCCGCGCAGCATTCGGCACCGGCGCAAACACCGCATGCCGGTTCGAACGCGCATTCGTTCCAGGCCACCATGGAGCGCATGCTTCCGCCGCAGAGCGGCACTGCGCCGCATGTCACCGGGCATTATGGCGAGCACCGCAGCGCGCGCGACCACGGCGGCACCGACTTCAATTATCAGGGCGGTCAGGCAGGACGCAATCTGCAGCATCCAACCGTGCATTCGCCCGTCGCCGGAACGGTGACCTTTGCCGGCGGAAGCTACGGCACCGTCAAGATTCGCGATGCACAAGGCAATTCGCACGAGATCCTGCATCTGGATGGCGTCAAGGTCAAAGAAGGGCAAACGCTGTCGGCAGGCGATGCCATCGGCACGATGGGGGGACGTGGACCCAATGGCGCAAGCCAATATGCGCAGCATGTGCATTACCAATTGCGCGATGCCAACGGCAAGTTGACCAGCCCCGAGAACTTCTGGAATCAGGGTCACCAACACCAAGCGGGTGCGCGGCACACCCAGGCAGCATCGGCAAGTGGCACAGGTGCCGTGCGGCATGGCGACAGCAGTCAGGATGTGGGTAAGCTGCAGCAGGACCTCAACCGTCTGGGCGTGCGCGATGCGCAGGGCAACCGACTGGCCGAGGATGGCCGTTTCGGCGACAACACGCGTGAGGCGGTGATGGCGTTCCAGAAGCAGCATGGGCTGCAGCAGGACGGTGTTGTTGGCCGCGACACGCGGGCAGCGTTGTCTGCGCAACCGGTGCAGACCCGCGAGGCGCAGGTTGCTGCGCCCAAAGGGCCTTCGCTCAACGATGCATCGCACCCTGACCACGCGCTACATAACGCAATCCGCAGCAAGCTGCCGAGCATGATCTCCAACGAGACCGCGGCACATGTCACGCTGCAGGCGAAGCAGAATGGGATCGACAGCGCGGACAAGTTGCAGAACGTGACAGTGCAGGACGGCAAGGCGTTCGTCATGGGCACCACGCCGGGCTTCCGTGCGGCGGTGGACCTGAACCAACCTGCCCCGACACTTGAGCAAACCAGCGCACAGTTGCTGGCTGGTCAGTCGCAGCAGCAACAGGCCCAGCAAGAACAGCAGAAGGTTGCGATGGGCGGTCGCTGATCTTTCGGCGAAAGATCAAAAGACGCCGGCCAGGACATTGGCCGGCGTTTTTGTTCCCACATGCGCTGTGGCCGGAACGGCATCATTGCGCCATCTGATCGTCTTCCAACGGCAAGCGCGTGCGGCGATGGGCATCGCAGCCCCCCCCAACGCGCTGGCGCAGCGATGCGGCGCAACGCCGTCTAGAATCGAGGCATTGCGCGCATGCTTGGCCGCAGCGGCCAATAACACCATGCATCCGCTGCGCCTCTGCGATGTGCGCCACAGCGGAAAGTGGCCGGGCGCACAGAACGCAACACATCCGTAATTTTTACTACTGTCCAGTTAGTGACTGTGCAAGCGTAGCTGCCGGCACCCAAGGTGCCATCGGCGACCGGCTGTCGGGGGGCTGCCGGTCTTTGCATTGCACGTTTTCTGGAGAGAGTCGTCATGCAATTCCATGTCCTGGGCGCGGCAATCTGCTGCGCGCTCTCGTTTTCTGTTGCCGCAAACGCTGCGGATATGTCGGCCAATGCCGCTGTGTCGCGCGCGCAATCGTTATTGGGGAACAACGCATCGGCATTGGCCAATCGCGCCGGCCGACGCCTTTATCGCACGCGACAGCATCGTCGATGCCGACGGCACCGAACATGTGCGTTTCGATCGCACCTATCAGGGTCTGCCGGTGATCGGTGGCGACGTGGTCGTGCACTCGCGTCGCGGTGTGATGCGTGAATTGAGCCAGACCATGGACACTACGGTGCGTCCGAGCCTGCTGCCGGGGATCGATGCGGCAACCGCATTGCGTGTGGCCGGTTCGCACTTCGATGTGGCGCAGGATGCCGCGCCGCGTGCGAGTCTGGCGCTGTATGCACGCCAAGGCGCGCCGCGCCTGGTGTACGAGGTAATTTACAGCGGCGTCAAACCCGACCAGACACCGACCGAGATGCATTACATCGTCGATGCGGTGACCCAGCGCATCCTCGAATCCTGGGATACCGTGCATACCGCCTGTAGCGGCGGCACCAGCGCCGCTGGCACAGGACGTTCGTTGTATGCGGGCAGCGTGACGGTGAACACCACGCGCTGCAGCAGCACCAGCTACGAACTGACCGATCTCAGTCGCGGCAGCGGTGCGACCTACAACATGCGCAACAGCACCTCCGGCAATGGCACGCTGGTCACCGATGCCGACAATGCCTGGGGTAGCGGCACCACCGGCGATACGGTCACCGCAGCGGTCGATGCGCATTATGGCGTAGCGTTGACCTGGGACTATTACCGCACTACGCATTCGCGCACAGGCATTGCAAACGACGGCGCCGGTGCGCGAAGCCGGGTGCACTATGGTAGCCGCTACAACAACGCCTTCTGGCAGGACAGCTGTTTCTGCATGACCTTCGGCGATGGCGACGGCAGCACGTTCACGCCGCTGGTATCGGTGGATGTGGCCGGCCACGAGATGACCCACGGTGTGACCAGCCGGACCGCCGCTCTGACCTACTCGGGCGAATCGGGCGGTTTGAATGAGGCCACGTCCGACATCATGGGCACCATGGTGGAATACTCCGCTGCCAACAGTGCCGAGCCGGGCAATTATCTGATCGGCGAGAAGATCATTCCCAACAACAGCACCGGGACACTGGCGTTGCGTTACATGTTCAAGCCAAGCCTGGATGGCAAATCGCCCGATTGCTACAGCAGCAGCCTGGGTTCGCTCAATGTGCACTACAGCTCGGGCGTGGCCAATCATTTCTACTATCTGCTGGCCGAAGGGGCGGTGGTGCCGAGCGGGTTCGGCTCGGGCACCAGCTACAATCTGACCGCGACCAGTCTGGTCTGCAGCGGCTCCACGGCGCTCACGGCGATCGGCCGCGTCGCGGCCAGCCGTATCTGGTATCGCGCACTGACGGTGTACATGACCTCGTCCACCAACTACGCGGCGGCCCGTCGGGCCACGCTGAGCGCGGCCACCGATCTGTACGGCAGCACGTCCACGCAATACCGCGCGGTAGCGGCGGCGTGGAGCGCGGTCTCGGTGAACTGACGGGCGCGTCCCTCGTCATGCCACCAAGGCGTGGCGGGGGGCACATCTGCCATGGCGCCATCCGCGCGCGTATGCTTGGGTCATTCCTGGGAGGGAACATGACCCAAAGCACCACGACCGCGCGACCGATCGAGCGCTATTTCGCCAGCTATTCCGACGATCATCAAAACGCGACCAATCAGCAGATCCACGTGCTGGCGGTGCCTGCAATTCTGTGGTCGGTGGTGGCGCTGTTGTGGTGCATCCCGGTCGGCGGCAGCTGGTTCAGCAGCGGCGTATGGGCCGCGCTGTCGATGTTTGCGGCGTGGTCGTACTACAACCGGCTGTCGCGCCCGCTGGGGCTGGGGATGCTGGGGATCTTCTTCTTCTTCGGCTGTCTGTGCCGGTTGATCGAAGGCCGCACCGGGCTCGGGGGCCTGTTCACCACCGCGCTGACAGTGTTCGTGTTGGCGTGGATTGCACAGTTCGTCGGCCACAAGATCGAGGGCCGCAAACCGAGCTTTCTGACCGATCTGACCTATCTGCTGATCGGGCCGATCTGGGTGCTGGCCAAGGCATATCGCCAGCTGGGCTGGCGCTACTAGAGCGTGTGATGCACGTTGAGATGAGATGCGTTGGCCGCCAGCGGTGCGGCGCGGGTGCTGCGTGGCGCCGGCTTGGCTGGCGCCAAGGCAAGCCGCGCGACGCCCGCGCCATGCCGCTGACGGCCAGCCCTCCGGAAGCGCCCTGTGGCGCGTCGCACTCACCTCAAAGGACATAACACGCTCTAAGCGCGGACGGCAGACCAGCCAGGCATCACTCGCCGATTCCGAGCTCTTCCGGCAGTGGGCGAAATGCGCGCGGCGCGTAGCCGAAATCGCGGCGTGCCGGCTCCAGATCGAACACCAAGTCCTCGCGCATGCGCTGTAGCGCGGCGGCATTCAAGCCCCGCAGGCGGCCCAGGCGTTGCGCTGCGGTGAGTGCAAGACCGAACAGGCTCGGCGGCACCTGATACAGACGTGCAGCCCGTGGCAGCGCTTCCAGTACGCGCTCCACCATCTGCGTGTACGCCAGCACTTCGCCGCCGCCCACGGCATAACTGCGCTGCTGGGTGGCCGGCTGGCCAACCACCGCCAGAGCCGCGCTGGCCAGATCGTCCACATGCACTGGCTGGCGCAGGCCAGTCGCGTTGGCCGGCAGTACGAACGCACCGGTGCGCTGCGCCAGCCCGGCGATCTGGGTTAGCGTTTTGTCGCGTCCGGCGCCATAGACCAGGGTCGGGCGCAGCACGGTGGCACTGGCCCCACGCGCGAGAGCGGCGGAAAACAGCGCCTGTTCGGCATTGGCCAGACGCTGGGCCACGTCGCGCTCGGCCGCATCGATGGAGTGTTCCTTGACCTCAACGCTGGTGGAACCGAACGCGACGATGCGCGGCGCTACCACCGGGTTCTCGGCATACCAGCGTGCGAAGTGGTCGAGCGGACCGCAGCTGAAGATCACCTCGAACGCCTCGCCGGCAGCTGCCGGTACGGCCAGATCGCCCTGCCGCCAGACCAGCCCGGAACGCGCCGCGCGTGGCTGTCGCGACCATGCCGTCACCTGCCAGCCGCGGCTCAACAATCGGGTCAGCAGACGTTCGCCGATCTGACCGCTGCCACCGAAGACCAGGGCGCGCGGCGCAGATGCAGCGGTGGACGGAGCGGGATTGGCGGCAGTCACGGGGCAGCTACGCAGGCATGAATACCTGCAGCATACCGAGTGCGGCCCGGCGATGTGCAGCCAATCCGGCCTTGCTTCCGGGCTGCACGCCGCGGCGGCGTTGACGCGGGCGTCAGTCAACGGTTTGTTAAGCTCTCTGGCCTGCTCGCGAATCTTGTGTTCCCTGCATGCCTTTCTCGTTGGAAATTCTGCTGGCGCTGCCGTTCGTGATGGCCGCTGCCGCTGCGCTGCGCTGGCGCACGTCCCGTTCGATCACTGCGTGGTTGGCTGCGGCCGCGCCGTTGGCCGGGCTGGTGCTGCTGGCGCTGTTGACGCCAGCGGTGCTGCGCGGCGAGGTGATTGCCAGCGACCATGCGTGGCTGCCGCAGATCGGCTTGATGCTTTTGTTGCGGCTCGATGGGCTGGCGTGGATGTTTGCGCTGCTGGTGCTGGGCATCGGCGCGCTGGTGGTGCTGTATGCGCACTATTACTTGAGCGCACGCGATAGCGCGTCGCGCTTTTTCGCTTATTTATTGCTGTTCATGGGCGCAATGCTCGGCATGGTGCTGTCCGGCAACCTGCTGTTGCTGATGGTGTTCTGGGAACTCACCAGTATCAGCTCGTTCCTGTTGATCGGGTTCTGGTCGCACCGCAAGGACGCGCGCGAGGGCGCACGCATGGCGTTCGTGCTGACTGCCGGCGGCGGCTTGGCCTTATTGGGCGGCGTGTTGATGATCGGCCGCATCGTCGGCAGTTTTCAGCTGGATGCGGTGTTGGCCGCCGGCGATGTGATCCGCGCCAGCCCGCTGTATCCGTACGCGCTGGGCTTGGTGTTGCTGGGCATCTTCACCAAGAGCGCGCAGTTCCCGTTCCACTTCTGGTTGCCGCACGCAATGGCGGCGCCCACGCCGGTGTCGGCGTATCTGCATTCGGCCACGATGGTGAAGGCCGGCGTATTTTTGCTGGCGCGCTTGCATCCGGCGCTGGCCGGCACGGATCTGTTTTTCTATACGGTGACCAGCATCGGCGCGATCACGGTGTTGTTGGGCGCCTGGCACGCCATCTTTCAGCACGATCTCAAGGGCGTGCTGGCGTACTCGACCATTTCGCACCTGGGCCTGATCACGATGCTGTTCGGCCTGTCCACGCCGATGGCGGTGGTGGCCGGCGTGTTCCACCTCATCAACCACGCGGTATTCAAAGCGTCGTTATTCATGGCCGCCGGCATCATCGACCATGAGACCGGCACGCGCGACATGCGCAAGCTGGGCAATCTGCGCCGGTTGATGCCGGTGACCAGCGCATTGGCCATCATCGCCTCGCTGGCCATGGCCGGTATTCCGCTGCTCAACGGCTTCTTGTCGAAGGAAATGTTCTTCGCCGTTGCCCTGGATACCGAAGCGCCGCAACTGATGCGCATCCTGGCCAGCACGGCTGCGTTGCTGGCCGGCCTGCTGGGCGTGGCGTACAGCCTGCGCTTCGTGCACGACACCTTCTTCGGCGATGGTCCGCGCGAGCTGGACACCACGCCGCACGAGCCACCGCGCTGGATGCGGATTCCGGTGGAGGTGCTGGTGCTCATCTGTGTGGCGGTGGGCATCGTGCCAGCGTGGACAGTGGCGCCCGTACTGCGCGCCGGTGCCACCGCGATCCTGGGCGACCGGCTGCCCGACTACAGCCTGGCGCTGTGGCATGGCGTCAATTTGCCGTTGGCGATGAGCGTTGCCGGCATCGTCGGCGGTGCGTTGTTGTACATCGCACTGCGTCGCACGCTGGATCTGTACGCGATCCAGAACCGTTCGCCGGGCAAGGCGATGTTCCAGTGGAATTTACGTGCCCTGTTCGCTGCCACCGCACGCATGACCGACGCGGTCACCAACGGCAACCTGCAGCGCATGTTGATGCTGCTGGTGCTAAGCGCCGTCGTGGTGGCGCTGGTGCCATTCCTGCAAGGCGGTACATTGCCGCAATGGCCTGCACCCATGCCAATGCCGGCACTGGGTTGGATGGTGTGGTTGTTGATGATCGCATGCGCCCTGGGCAGCCTGTTCCTGTATAAGCAGCGCCTGCTGGCGGTGCTGGTGCTCGGCGGCACCGGGCTGGCGGTCAGCCTGACGTTCGTGTTCTTGTCGGCGCCGGATCTGGCACTGACGCAGTTGCTGGTGGAAATGGTCACGCTGGTGCTGATGCTGCTGGCGATGAACTATCTGCCGGAGCGCTCGTTGCCCGAACGTGCGCGGCTGCGCAAGATTCGCGATGCGGCCATCGCCATCGGCGGCGGCGCGGGTCTGGCGGCATTGGCGTATACCTTGATGACGCAACCCAGCCATTCGGTCGCCGGCGAACTGCTGCAACGTGCCCTGCCCGAAGCGTATGGGCGCAATGTGGTCAACGTGATCCTGGTGGATTTTCGCGGCTTCGATACCTTTGGCGAGATCACCGTCTTCGCCATTGCCGGGCTGGTGGTGCACGCCTTGTTGCGCCGCGCGCGCATGGCACCGGAGCGCACCATGCCGGGGCCGCCGATCAAGCTGCCGGTGCCGGCCGATCTGGCGCAGATCATGTTCCCGCTTACGCTCACGGTGTCGCTGTTCCTGTTCCTGCGTGGGCACAACGCGCCGGGCGGTGGCTTCATTGCCGGGCTGGTGCTGGCAGTGCCATTGCTGATGCAGTACGTGATTCAGGGGGCGGCCTCGGTGGAGTCGCGCTTTGGTTTCGACTACATCCGCCTGATCGGCATCGGCTTGTTGTGCGCGCTGGTCAGCGGCGCAGGCTCGCTGGTCTTCGGGCTGCCGTTCCTGAGCAGTGGACATCTGGAAATTCAGCTACCGCTGTTGGGCGAGCTGGAACTGGCCAGTGCACTGGGCTTCGATATCGGCGTGTATCTGGTGGTGTTCGGTGCGGCGATGTTGATGCTGTCGATGATGGGCACGATCAAACCCTCGCGTACGCGCAGTTCCCAGCGCGGCGAGATCGACCCCACCCAACGTTCGACACGTACCGCGGAGCAGCATTGATGGAATTGGCAGTGGCAAGCGCGATCGGCGTCCTCACCGCATTGGCGATCTATCTGCTGCTGCGCGCGCGCAGCTTCGATGTGATCCTGG
The DNA here is from genome assembly GCF_000961215.1 of Xanthomonas citri pv. citri. Classification (NCBI taxonomy): domain Bacteria; kingdom Pseudomonadati; phylum Pseudomonadota; class Gammaproteobacteria; order Lysobacterales; family Lysobacteraceae; genus Xanthomonas; species Xanthomonas citri. The sequence continues at coordinate 549,694 of NZ_CP008998.1, read as the reverse complement.
GCATGACCTTCCTGTCGTACGCCACCAACCTGCTGATCTTTGCCGGTGGGCGCTTGCGCAGCGGCCAGGCGCCGGTGTTGCGCGACGGCGTGCCGGCCGAGCTGATGCATCACAGCGACCCGCTCCCGCAGGCCTTGGTGCTGACCGCCATCGTGATTGCGTTTGCGATGACGGCCGTGAGCCTGGTGCTGGCGATCCGCAGCCGTAGCGACAACGGCAGCGACCACGTGGATGCGCACGAAGATGCCGCGACCGGCACGGATCCGCGGCAGGCCCGGCGATGAACCATCTGCTGATCCTGCCCATCCTGATCCCGATGCTGGGCGCGTCGGCGTCGTTATTTGTCGAACACCGCCGCTATGGGCCACGCGTGCAGCGCAGCGTGGCCTGGGTCAGCATGGCCTTGTTGGCCGCAGCGGTCATCGCCTTGTTCGCACGCGCTGCCGACGGCGAGATCCTGGTCTATCTGCTCGGCGACTGGCCGGCGCGCATCGGCATCGCGCTGCTGGGCGACCGCTTGTCGGCGTGGATGCTGTTGACGACCTTGATCCTGGGTTCGGCGTGCCTGCTGCATGCATGCGCAGGCTGGGACCGGCGCGCACCGCATTTTCATGCGTTGTTCCAGTTCCAGCTGATGGGCTTGAACGGTGCGTTCCTGACCGGCGACATCTTCAATCTGTTCGTGTTCTTCGAAGTGATGCTCATCGCCTCCTACGGCCTGCTGCTCAGCGGTGGGCGCGGGTTGCAGATGCGGGTGGGCCTGCATTACGTGGTGTTCAACGTCTGCGCGTCGACGTTGTTCCTGATTGCGCTGGGCCTGCTGTTCGGTGTCTTCGGCACGCTCAACATGGCCGAGCTGTCGCAGCGCATTGCCGATCTGCCGGCGCAGGATGTGCCGTTGGCAAAGGCCACGCTGGGCTTGTTGCTGCTGGTGTTCTGCAGCAAGGCCGCGTTGCTGCCGCTGTATCTGTGGCTGCCGGAAACCTATTCGCGCGCACCGGCGGCGGTGGCCGCATTGTTCGCCATCATGACCAAGGTAGGGTTGTATGCAACGCTGCGGGTGTCCTCGTTGTGGTTTGGCGCCGGTGCCGGCGCGCTGCACGGCTTCGGTCGCCATGCGCTGTTGTGGCTGGGCATCGCGACGCTGCTGATGGCCGCGTTCGGGGTGATGGCCGCATCGCGGCTGCGGGTGATGGTGTCGTACCTGGTGGTGTTTTCGGCAGCGACCCTGTTCATCGCGTTTTCGCTGGACGATGCCGGCGCACTGGGCGCAGGGCTGTATTACCTGCCGCACAGCAGCTTTGTGGCCGCTGCGTTGTTCATGGTGTCGGACCTGATCCGCCGCCGCCGCGGCAGTGCCAGCGACCGCAAGGAAGTGGTGGCGCCACTGCCGGGGCGGGCCATTCCAGGCACGATGTTCATGATTGCCGCGGTGGCGGTGGCCGGGTTGCCGCCGCTGCCCGGCTTTCTGGCCAAGGCGGCGTTGCTGCAGCACGTGCCCCAGGGCCTGGTCGGGCCGGTGTGGGGCGCGGTGCTCGGCAGTAGCCTGCTGGTCGTGATCGGCCTCACCCGCGCCGGCGTGCGGTTGTTCTGGCGGGTGCCGGCCGCGGCGGAAAATGCGCCGGAACTGCAACCGCCGCGACGTGGCCGCATGCGTCCGGTGGAGACCGCCGCCACGGTGCTGTTGCTAGGCGGGTTGGTTGCGATGACCGGCGCCGCAGGTCCCTTGATGCATTACACCGATGCGGCCGCTGCGCAGTTGCGCGACCCCGGCGCGTATGTGGACCAGATACGCGCCACCACGCCGCAACGGAGGCAGCCATGAACACGCGTCTGCCACTGCGTCGCCGCGTATTCCCATCGCCGCCGCTGAGCGTAACGGTCTTCGTCTTCTGGCTGCTGCTCAGCGATAGCTTCGGCCCGCAGCAATGGGTCTTGGGCATGCTGCTGGGCGTGGTGGTGCCGATCTTCGCGGCGCGACTGGACCGCGAGTTCGCACAGATCGGCTCGTTGCGCTCGGTGCCGCGCATGCTGCTGGTGGCCGCGGGCGACATCGTGCGCTCCAACATCAAGGTGGCTGCGCAGGTGCTCGGACCCGAATCGCATATCCATCCCGGCTTCATCTGGGTACCGCTGGATATCGCCAACATTCACGGCATCGCCGCGTTGACCAGCATGATCACGCTGACGCCGGGGACCGTCTCGGCCGCGCTGTCGGACGACCGTAAATATCTGCTGGTGCACGTGCTGCATCTGGACGATCCGGAGGCCTTGATTGCCGAGATCAAGACCCGCTACGAAAAGCCCCTGATGGAGATCTTTCCATGACCGGCCACATGTTCATCGAGTCGACCATCGTGATCTGCATGCATGCGGTGGGCCTGGCCATCCTGATGGCCTTGTGGCGGCTGCTGCGCGGGCCGACCGTGCCAGACCGCATCCTGGCGCTGGATACGCTCTCGGTCACCGCCATCGCCGAATTGATGCTGCTGGGCATGTATCTGGATTCACCGATCTATTTCGAGGCTGCCCTGGTCATTGCGATGCTGGGCTTCGGCAGCACCGTGGTGCTGAGCAAATACGTGCTGCGGCGGAGCATCGTCGAATGATCGCCTTCACCGAATACCTACTCAGCGCCTTGCTGCTGGCGGGCACGTTCTTCATCCTGATCGGCGCTTTTGGCCTGGTGAAGCTGTCGGATTTTTTCAAGCGCCTGCATGCACCGACCAAGGCGAGCACGCTGGGCGTGGGCTGCGTGCTGCTGGCCTCGGTGGGCTACCACCTGTTTCTGGGTGTGGACCCGCAACCGCGCGAATTGCTGATCACCGTGTTCCTGTTCATCACCGCACCGATCAGCGCGCACTTGATGGCCAAGGCGGCGCTGTCGCTGATGATGGAAGACCGCCCGGAAGTGCCGAACCACGGCGACGCGCAGCAGGAAGGGTTGCCGCAGGTCAAAGGCGATGTTGGCGAGAACGAAGACACCGAGAAGCAGCATCCGGGGCCTGCGTCGGAGGGTGGCTAAGGCGTTGTTGCTCGGCCTGGATGGCTTACGATCAGATTCCGCACCTGCTCAGCACCTTCTCAACGGCGCGACCAGCTGACGCGGTAGTCAGCGCATGACGCATCGACTCACGAGCGCTCACTTCGTGCGCTCGCAACCGCAGATGGGCATGCAATCGCGTCGTGACGCGACTCACCGATCATGCACAGCGCAACGCCACCGTTGCGCAGAGCGATTCTGCGACCGCCCACCATCGCTAACCGGCGCGCCCCTTGGGCCGATCGGGTGACGTCCATGCTGGTCCACGTGCCGCGGCCTGACACTCGAGCCATTGCGCGGCCGATTCAGGTGGAAGCGAGCTGTCGTATCGCAGCAGGAATTGCCCACCCTCCCCGAGCGCAGGATACAAACGCCTGCGCAACACGACATCACCATTCACCTCGCATTTCAGCCGCAGCCTTCGACGTAATCCACCTGCGGCGGTTTGCCTACGCGCCAGCTGGCGACTTTACCGTCTGCATCGGTCTCGAACACCAGCGCGGTCTGCGTGGCTGCGCCGGGCAGGCGCAGCGTCAGCGCGCCTGGAATGTACTTATGCGGCTGCTCGGTCAGGCCGTCGGGGTACAACGCACGCAACTGCGCCAGGTTCATGCCGACCTTGCCGCCGCCCGGCGCCGTCTCCTTCGGTTCGCTGGTCTGGAAGCGCACCAACTGCCCGCCTTCGAACATGAAGCCGAAGAGACGCGCATCGCTGGTCCACTGTGGGCGCAGCAGGTAACAGCCATCATCGGTTGCCGCTTCGCCTCGCAAATCCCCACCCCAGGCAGCCCGCGCCTGGCTGGCATCCATCCCGAAGCGCAGATCGCCATAGCCATCCATGCGCGCAAGCGCAGCGGGGTCCGGCTGTGTGTGCGGTGGAAATGTGCCAGCTGGCGCCGTAGCCGGTGGGACGGTGGCGGCCGGTTGGTCGTCAGCGGCCGCAACCGGTGCGTGGTCGGCGCTGGCGGGCGCGGGCGATTGGTCGGCGCGGTTGCAGGCGGTCAGTACGAGCAATGCGCTCATCAGGCCCAACAATCTGGATGTCATCTGTGCATTCCCTGGACGTGCGCTACAGCGTACACAGCTGCCATCGCGACCATGTGGAGAGCGTGCGACACACCGTCGCAGTCATGTCATCGGCGCTTCATTGGCGGGCGTCACGCTGTTGGCTTCGCAGGACCGCCGCCATGATCCCACGCAAGACCGAGCTCGCCCTGACCACGCTGCAATCGCACCGCAGCCCGCTGACGCTGCTGCAACGGCGCGCGTTGATCCTGGCCGACGGCCAGCGCGATCTGGCGACGCTCGCCATGCTGCTGGGCGGCGACGGCACTGCCTTGCTGCATAGCCTGTGCGCGATGGGGTATCTGGATCTTGGTACCGCTGCGGGCGGCGCTGCGGGTCAGGCGCGCAGTACGGCAGCCACCGCCGCGCTGCCCGATGTGGACCAAGCAGGTATGCCCCGGCCGGACGCAGGGCCCACCGACGAAGAGCTGCAGCGCCTGCGCCGCCGCGCAGCGACCAATGCACGCCTGTACCTGCTCGATATCCTGCAGTTGCAACGCAATGCCCTCGCCGCTGCGCTGCATCGGCAACTGCACGCCGCGCGCGACGAAGATCAGATCAGCACGACCATCGCCGAGGCGTTGCAGGCCCTGCCGCAGATCACGTCGGCAAGTTATGCCGAACGCGTCCGCGCACGGATCGGCGAGCTGCTGCCGGAGACATTGCAAGCCGCGTGATCTGGCAGTCTTGGCCAGCGCGCGCCGACTGGCGCTTGCCGAGTCGCTCAACACGCAGCGAGGGCTGGAGCTGATCGCTGCATCACCGCAACGGCAGCAGCCCGCGCACCGGCAGCACCGATCGCAATCACAGCGCCGACGCGCAGACAGCGCAGCTGCAGCACCGCGGCTGCGGTCTGGCTTGAGCGCAGCTGACACCCTGCTGTTCGGCCGCCAGGCGCAGGCGGCTGGTACTCGGGACAGGTATCTAGCCGCCATCCACGCCATGCACTCTGTGCCTGAGCAACGTCCGCACCAACTGACAATTGCTTACGAGATTTTGGTTGCGCGCTAGGTTGCGTCTTCCGTTATCGGCGGTTGAAATGCAGCGCGTAGTCCGGACCAGCACTGCTGGTAATCGGCTTGCCGATGGGCGGCGCTCAATGCCTGCTGCGTAGGGCGCAACACCGCACGCGTTTCGAACATGAAGGCCATGGTGTCGGCGATCACGTCCGGGCGCGTGAGATCTGCCTGTGAAGCCTTGTCGAAGGTGGCCGCATCCGGGCCGTGCCCGCTCATGCAGTTATGCAACGAGGCGCCACCGGGCGCGAAGCCTTCGGCCTTGGCATCGTAGACGCCATGCACCAGGCCCATGAATTCGCTGGCGACATTGCGATGGAACCACGGCGGGCGGAAGGTGTGCTGTGCTACCAGCCAACGCGGCGGGAAGATCGCAAAATCCATGTTCGCAGTCCCGTGCGTGTCGCTGGGCGAGGTCAGCACGGTGAAGATGCTGGGATCGGGATGATCGAAACTGATCGAGCCGATGGTGTTGAAGCGACGCAGGTCGTAACGATAGGGCGCGTAATTGCCGTGCCAGGCGACGACATCCAGCGGCGAGTGACCGATGTCGGCACGCCAGAGATGGCCCTGGAATTTGGCCACCAGTTCGAACGTGCCTTCGCGTTGTTCGAAGGCGGCATGCGGCGTTTCGAAATCGCGCGGATTGGCCAGGCCATTGGCGCCGATCGGCCCCAGATCGGGCAGGCGCAGCAGGCCGCCAAAGTTTTCGCACACATAGCCGCGCGCGGCGGCGTCCAGCAACTCGACGCGAAAGCGCATGCCGCGTGGAATCACACCAATCTGCTGCGGTTCCAGCGCCAGCACGCCCAGCTCGGTATGCACGCGCAGCCGGCCCTGCTGCGGCACCAGCAGCAGCTCGCCGTCGGCGTCGTAGAAGAAGCGATCCTGCATGGAGGCGTTGGCCGCATACACATGCACGCCAACGCCGGACATCGCTTCGGGCCCGCCATTGCCGGCCATGGTGTAGAGGCCGTCGACAAAATCGGTGGGCACCGACGGCAGTGGCAATGGGCTCCAGCGCAACTGATCCGGCGGCACCGGGCCCGCACCGAAATCGTTATGGAAGTGCGACTGCTCGACCAGCGAGAAGCTGCCATGCACGGCGGCAGGGCGAATGCGATACAGCCAGCTGCGCCGATTTTGACCACGCGGCGCCGTGAACGCGGTGCCGGATAGCTGCTCGGCATACAGGCCGTGCGCCACACGCTGCGGTGAGTTCTGGCCGATCGGTAGACTGCCGGCCACCGCCTCGGTTGCGAACTCATTGCCGAAGCCGGTCATGTAACGCTGGTCGTTGTGCATGGGTGCGTCCGGATGTTGATCCGCCCTCCATGACAGCAGAAGGTTGGGATCGCGTTGGATCAAGCCGCTCTTACCGAAAAAGAGCTGAAGCCTGGCGAATCAAGCCCCTCTCCCACCGGGAGAGGGGTTGGGGTGAGGGTACGGCGTAGCGACCATCTTGCAGATCGTCTCAACCACCGCATCCAGCGAAAGCAATACATCATTGTTCCAGAAGCGCAGTACTGTCCATCCTTGTGATTGAAGCCACTGCGACCTTGCCTGATCGCTAGAAGCATCGTGCTGCGATCCGTCCAACTCGATGATCAAGCGTCTTTCGATGCAACAAAAATCTGCGATGTAGGGCGGAATCGGATGCTGGCGCCGGAACTTCAAACCGTGCAGCTGCTTGCTACGTAAACAGCGCCACACTGCACGCTCTGCATCGGTCATCGTTGTACGTAATGCGCGTGCATGGGGTGCGTGTGGCAGTGGGTAACGGCGGTTTGATTTTCATCGCTCCACCGTACCCTCACCCCAACCCCTCTCCCGTGGGGAGAGGGGCTTTGAGCGCGTGCGGTCTTACGGATTCTCTTGTCAGACAACCAAGGCCCGCTGAAGTGACGCATCAAGATCTTGCCTTAAGCGAATCACCAATCCCTAATCCCAGCCCTCAAAGCACCCCACGCTTCATCTGATCGCGCTCGATGCTTTCGAACAGCGCCTGGAAATTGCCTTCGCCAAAGCCTTCGTTTCCCTTGCGCTGGATGATCTCGAAGAAGATCGGGCCGATGCAGTTGGTGGTGAAGATCTGCAGCAGTTTGCGCTGTTTGGTATCGGGGTCGGCGTCGATCAGGATCTTGTTGCGGCGCAGGCGTTCGACATCTTCGCCATGCGCGGGGATGCGCAGGTCCACCACATCGAAATACGTGTCCGGCGTATCCAGGAAACTCACGCCGGCGGCGCGCATCTTTTCCACGCTGGTGTAGATGTCGTCGGTAAAACAGGCGATGTGCTGGATACCTTCGCCCTGGTACGCATCCAGATACTCGTTGATCTGGCTCTTGGGGTCGGAGGATTCGTTGAGCGGGATGCGCACGATGCCGTCCGGCGCGGTCATCGCCTTGGACACCAGGCCGGTCTTGGCGCCCTTGATGTCGAAATAGCGGATCTCGCGGAAGTTGAACAGGCGCTCGTAATAGTCCGACCAGCGCTGCATGTTGCCGAAATACAGGTTATGGGTCAGGTGGTCGATGAAGGTCAGTCCGAAGCCGGCCGGGTGCTGGTCGGCACCGTCGATCGGCTCGAAATCGGCGTCATAGATGCTGCCGGCCTCGCCATAACGGTCCACCAGGTACAGCATGCAATCGCCGATCCCCTTGACCACCGGCGCCGGGACCGCGCGGGTGTCGGGCTTGTTCTGCACGGCTTCGCCGCCGTTGCCCAGCACCGTCTGCAGCACGGTCTCGGACGGGGTGCGGAAGCGGATGGCAAAGCCGCAGGCGCAGGGGCCGTGCGCGGCGGCGAAATCGGCAGCGAACGAATCGGGATCTTCGTTGAGCAGGAAGTTGACCCCGCCCTGGCGATAGACGGTAATGGGGCGGCTGCGATGACGCAGCACCGCGCTGAAGCCCATCTTGCGGAAATAATCGTGCAGTTGCTCCCCCTGGCCGGCCGGTGCGGCGAATTCGACGAATTCGAAGCCGTCGATGCCCATCGGATTGTCGAAGGTGGTGACCTGCATGCCAGGATCCGGGCGGGTCGCAGTGGTGTTCGGTTGTGCGCTCATCGTCGTTTCTCCACGCTTGGGGGGGCCGCAGGGCTATGCGGAGTAGCAGAAGACCCGCGAGAATGCGCAGGCCACCCTCGGTTTGTAGTTGCAAATGAAACCAAAATCAAGACACAGTGCAACATGAGCGATCTCGACAGCTCCCACCCGCCGCAACATCCCGTGCTGCTCAACCTCGAGCAGTTCCTGCCGTATCGCCTGAGCGTGCTGTCCAACCGTATCAGCAGCAACATCGCCAAGGTATACGGCGATCGTTACGGCATGGCGATTCCCGAGTGGCGGGTGATCACGATCCTGGCGCTATACCCGGGTTCGTCGGCCAGTGAGGTCTCCGACCGCACGGCGATGGACAAGGTCGCGGTCAGCCGCGCCGTGGCGCGCCTGCTGGAGCGCGGCTTCATCCGCCGCGAGACCCACGGCGACGATCGGCGCCGCTCGATGCTGGCGTTGTCGCCGGCCGGGCGGCAGGTCTACGAGACCGTTGCGCCGCTGGTCAACGAGATGGAGCAACGGTTGATGTCGGTGTTCAGCGCCGAAGAACAGCAGGTCCTGGAAAAGCTGATCGACCGGCTGGCCAAGGACGGGCTGCCGCGCATGGTCAGCAAGGACTGAGCAGCGCACGCTGGGAGCGAACGCGCGGTGCCTTGGTGCCGCGCAGGATCTGATCCAGTTGCAATCGATGCTGGCGTACGGCGCTGGTGCAGCACTGGCATCGATGCGGTGCCGCGGCACTGCAGTGGCGCGATTTCGATAGCTTGTCAGCGCGATCGGTCGCGCCTCTTCGCTGGCTCGCCAGCCACACATCGCCGCAGGACGTTACGCGCCGGTGTGCGCTGCCATCGCCAGCAAGACCTCATTACCTCAGGCCAAGGCAGCGCTCGTCAAAGAGAAGACTGGCCGCGTGCGCGCCAGGCGATAGCCATCGCACGATGCAAAACAAAACCCCCCGCAGCAGTGCGGGGGTTTTTGTTTGACGCGTTCGCGCAGCATCAGGCCTGCGGTGGCGCCCACTGCTTGAGGAAGTCGAACAGCTTCTTGCGGTCGAAGCCCTCGCCCTTGCGCAACTCCGGGCCGGACTGCGTGGTCAGCAGCTTGCCGTCGCTATCCAGCACCAGCAGCGACGGAGCGTCGTTGAGCTGGGCGAACGCCGACAGGAAGGCGGCGTTCTCGTTGGCCGCATCGCGGTTGACCTTGACCACCACGAAGTGCGCGTCGCGGAAGCTGCGCAGCTCGGCATCGCCGCCCATCAACTCGTCCAGCGCCTTGCAGGGCTCACAGGCGGCATTGCCGACGTTGAGCACGATGCGCTTGCCGCCGCGCTTGGCCTCGACCTTGGCCGTCTCCAGATCGGCGGCCGGATCGCGCGAGGGGTCGTATTGCGCGTTGAGCGCGGCAGCCGCGGCGATGTCGGCCGCGGTCGGCGTATTGCCCGAGGACACCGGCTGGCTGGGATCGGCGCTGGGCGGCTTCTGCATCGAGGTATCCAACGGCTTCGGCGCGTCCTGCGGGCTGCTGGTCTGCCCGCAGGCGCTCAACAGACCGGTCAGCAGCAGGCCACAGACAAGGGGCTTGATCGGCATCGCTGTTCTCCTCACTTCACACCATGCATCAATTTATTGATCAGCGGCGCGATCAGGAACAGCAACGCGCCGGCGCCCACCAGCGCCCAGAACCCGAACGTATACCCACCCAGCGCCGAGGACACGCTCATGCCTTCGTTTCCGCTGACATGGCCGGCGAAAATGCCCGACAGGTTATTGCCGATGCCGGTGGACAAAAACCAGCCACCCATGCCGAAACCGACCAGGCGTACCGGGGCCAGCTTGGTCACCATGGACAGGCCGATCGGCGACAGGCACAGCTCGCCGACCGACTGGATGACGTAGACCATGAACAAGGTCCAGAACGGGATCTTGCCGGCGTCGTTGACCAGGCTGGACAGCGCAAACATCAGCAGCAGGAAGGCCAGGCCGTTGAACAGCAGGCCCAGGCCGAACTTGCGCGGGATCGACGGATTGAAGCGGCCGGACTTGACCCAGATCCAGGCGATGACCGGTGCCAGCGCAATGATGGCGATGGAGTTCACCGACTGGAACCACGCGGTGGGGAAGGTCCAGCTGCCGAAGTTGCGGTTGACGATGTTGTCGGCCAGGAAGGTGAACGAGCTGCCGGCCTGTTCGAAGAACATCCAGAACAAGACGTTGAAGGCGAAGATGATCAGCATCGCAATCACCTTGTCGCGTTGCACCTTGCCTTCGCGGATGCCTTCCACCAGCAGCATCACCGACAGGCCGATGAACAGCACCGTCAGCAGGATCTGCAACACATCCGCACCGACCGCGAGCAGGAAGTACACGCCCGGAATCGCCAGCAGGCAGCCCACCAGCACCATCAGCACACGGCCCATGCCCTGCGCGTTCGGCGCCGGTGCGCCGATGCCCTTGAGCTGGACGCGGCCGAACCAGAACCACACCAGGCTGATCAGCATGCCCACGCCGGAAGCCATGAACACCATCTTGTAGGACGGCATGACGTCAGTGCCGAACACCTTTTCGGCCAGCAACTGGGTCAACACCGGCGAGATCATCGCGCCCAGGTTGATGCCCATGTAGAAGATGGTGAAGCCGCTGTCGCGGCGCGGATCGGCCACCGAATACAGCTTGCCGACCATGGTGGAAATGTTCGGTTTGAACAAGCCGTTGCCGACCACCACGGTGGCCAGGCCGATCTCGAACATGGTGGGGTCGGGAATGGCGATCAGGAACAGGCCGGTCGCCATGACCGCGGCCCCGACCAGGATCGAGCGCTGGTAACCGAGCACGCGGTCGGCCACGTAGCCGCCGAAGATCGCCGCCGCGTACACCAGCGCCAGGTAGGCGCCATAGGTTCGCCCCGCCGGCGCCTGGCCGGTGGCATCGCCATTGAAGAACTGCGCCACGATGTACAACACCAGCGCCCAGCGAATGCCGTAGAACGCGAAGCGTTCCCAGAATTCGGTCATGAACAGCAACCACAACGGCCGCGGGTGGCCGAGCAACGTGGGGAACTCGGGGGGCGCCGGCGGCTGCGGCGGTTTGGAGGCGGATGTCGGCGCGGTCGCGTCAACGCTCATAGAGGTCCCTTGCGTATTCAGTGATGGCTGGGTGCACCGAGGCGAGCCCGGGCGACGCGCGAGGATCACTTAGACGTCATGTACGCGTCAAATTCGCCGGAGTCGGCGACCTGATGGCGGTGGGTGGGAAGAACCTCTGCACCGCCTCCCTTCTCCCGTTGGGAGAAGGTGCCCGAAGGGCGCATGAGGGTGCGATTTCGCGGATTGGTGCCGTTTGCGGAGATGTCCCCGTTAGCAACTAGCTGATCCCTGGAATAACGCCCGTACCCTCACCCCAACCCCTCTCCCGCAGGGAGAGGGGCTTGAGCGCACGGCTACGCGGGTGCGCTGCAGCTCCTTGCGGAATTCGCTCCTTGCAGTGCCTGCTTCTGGCGTTCGGATTTCTTGTCTTTGCTGATTTCGCCTGACCAAGCGACCTGCCCCAGCCAGTCCGGCCCAGCTTCGCTGCGTTGCTCAGCTACCCGCCGTACCAGCATTGCCCTGGGATGAACGAGTTTCCACGCCCACCGAGGTGCGCACGTCGAACAGTTCCGGGAAAAACGTCAGTGCCAGCGCCTGCTGCAGGAAGCCGACGCCGCTGGAGCCGCCGGTGCCGCGCTTGAAGCCGATCACCCGCATCACCGTGCGCATGTGGCGGAAGCGCCACAGCTGGAACTGGGTTTCCACATCCACCAGGTCCTCGCACAGCGCGTACTCGCGCCAGTAGCGGTCGGTGTTTTCGTAGATGCGCTCGAAGACCGGCCGCAGGCTGTCGTCGGCCACGTGTGCGGCGGTCCAGTCGCGGGCCTGGTACTGCTGCGGAATTGCGTGCCCGAAGCGCGCCAGATAGCGCAGGAACTCCTCGTACAGGCTGGGCGCTTCCAGCGCCTCGCGCAGCCGCGCCTGGCCCTGCGGGTCGTACGCGAACACCTGCAGCATCTGCGGATTCTTGTTGCCGAGCAGGAACTCGATATAGCGGTATTGCAGCGACTGGAAGCCCGACGAAGGCCCCAGCACATCGCGAAACCCCATGTATTCGCTGGGGGTGAGCGTTTCCAGCACCGACCACTGCTCGGTCAGTTGCCGCAGTACCTGCTTGCTGCGCGCCAGTACCTTGCGGCATTGCCAGACCTCATCGCGCTGCAGATGCACGATGGCCGCGCGCAACTCGTGCGCCAGCAGCTTCAGCCACAACTCGGAGGTCTGGTGCTGGATGATGAACAGCATTTCATCGTGATGCGCCGGCTCGGACAGCGGCTGCTGCGCAGACAGCAGTTGGTCCAGCCGCAGATAGCCACCGTAGGTCAGCCGCCCCTCCAGGTCGGTGTGGATGCCGGGTTCCAGGTCACGCAGGTTCTTGTCGACGGGCATGGCATCGCGCTGAAGATCGGGCCACGCAGGGTAGCGCAGCGGCGGGGATTCGGGATTCGGGATTCGGGATTGGCAGATGGCAGATGGCAGATGGCGAAGCGTATTCGGCCACGCCATCGCCGGCCCTGCCTGGCTGCTTGCAGCCCCGGCGGGATTGCCTGAGGGGATCGGGGCCAGCGAGATACCTGCGCAGGTGCCTCGTAGAAAATCCGCATGCACCAGTGGCCCACCCAGGTCCCAGCGTCGGGCCCGCTTCTTTCACCTCTGAACCACTCAGCAGGCGTGCGGTGCGGTCTCAGCCACTGCGCCGCTGTCACCATATCGTCAACCTAGGTCTGCAAATTCATGCAGAATCGAACGGCGCTGCCGGCCAGGGACGTGGCCGGACCAGGGGAGCGTTTCACGTCTCAAGGATCAGGGGACTCTCATCTCATGCATGTGTTGCAGCGTCGTGCAGCCGTATTTTTGTGTGCGCTGGCCGTGGCCGGCCACGCCAATGCCCAGGTCGTCATCAGCCAGGTCTACGGCGGTGGCGGCAATAGCGGCGCCACCCTCCGCAGCGATTTCATCGAGCTGCACAACATCGGCAGTACCCCGGTCAGCCTGGATGGCTGGTCGGTGCAGTACGCCTCCGCGGCCGGCAGCAGCTGGCAGGTCACCCCGTTGGCGGGCACTGTCCCGGCAGGCGGCTATTACCTGATCAAGCAGGCCGATGGCAGCGGCGGCAGCGTGGCGCTGCCCACACCCGATGCCACCGGCACGCTGGCCATGAGCGGCACCGCCGGCAAGGTGGCGCTGAGCAATCGCGCCTCCGCGCTGAGCGGCACCTGCCCCCCCGGCAATGCCGACCTGGTCGGCTACGGCAGCACGGCCAGCTGCGCCGAAGGCAATGCGCCCACGCCGGCCCCCAGCAATACCCTGGCCGTGCTACGCGGCAACGACGGTTGCACCGATACCGACAACAACGCGGCCGATTTCGCCACCGGCGCGCCGGCCCCACGCAATGCCGCCAGCCCCGCGCGCCTGTGCAGTGGCGGCGGCCAGCCGGTCGCCACGCTGGCCGATGTCGGCCAGGCCGAAGGCAACAGCGGCACCCGCAGCTTCGTGTTCACGCTGAGCCTGAGCCAGCCGGCCGGTGCGGGCGGGGTGAGCTTCACCGCCGCCACTGTCGATGGCACCGCCACCGCCGGCAGCGACTACATCGCCCTGCCCGCCACCACCCTGCGCATCGCCGCTGGCGAACGCAGCGCCACCATCTCCGTCGATGTCCTGGGCGACACCACGCCCGAGCCGGATGAAAGCTTCCGCGTGCAGATCAGCGGGGTCACCGGCGCGCTGCCGGCCACGCTGAGCGCTACCGGCACCATCCTCAACGACGACTTCAGTCTGCTGCCGATCCACGCCATCCAGGGCAAGGGCGCACGTTCGCCGCTGGAGGGCCAGGTAGTGGCCACCTCGGGCATCGTGACGGCACGCCGCAGCGCCGGGTTCTTCCTGCAGGCGCCCGATGGCGAAGCCGACGCCGACCCGTCCACCTCCGAAGGCGTGTACGTCTACACCGGCAGCGCACCGCCGGAAGCGGCCGCCATCGGCAACCGGGTGCGCGTGCAGGGCACGGTCATCGAATACGTGCCCACCGCCGACCCGACCCAGCCACCGCTGACCGAGATCGGCGGCAGCGTCACCGTGCTGGCCGATTCCACCGGCAACCCGTTGCCGATGCCGGTGGCGTTGAGCGCGAACTTCCCCAACCCCAATGGTGCCTACGACCAACTCGAAGCGCTGGAAGGCATGCGCGTGGCCGCCGCCAGCCTCACCGTCAATACCCCCACCGGCGGCAGCGTCAACGAAACCAACGCCACGGCGACCAGCAATGGCGTGTTCCATGCCGTGGTCACCGGCGTGCCGCGCGCCTACCGCGAGCCGGGCGTGCAGTTGCCCGACCCGCTGCCGGCCGGCTCGCCTGCCGGCGTGCCGCGCTGGAATACCAATCCGGAAGTGATCGCGGTGGGCAGCGCCGGCGTCGGCGCCGAGCGGCTGGACCTGGCCTCCGGCTGCCAGGTGCTCGATGTGGTCGGCCCGCTGGATTACAGCTTCCGCCGCTACACGCTGTACGCGGAACGCACCCCGCAGGTGAGCTGCAACGGTGCCGACCAACCACGCCCCGCACCGATGCCGCAGGCCGACGATGTGGCCGTGGCGACCTACAACATGGAGCGCTTCTTCGACGACCAGAACGACCCGGCCATCGGCGAACCGGTGCTCACGCCGGCCGCCTTCCAGGCCCGCCTCAACAAGGCCTCGCTGGCGATCCGCAACTACCTGCACACACCCGATATTTTGGGCACGGTGGAGGTGGAAAACCTCGGGGTGCTGCAGACCCTGGCCGCACGCGTCAACGCCGATGCGGTGGCCGCCGGCCAGCAGGATCCCAAGTACGTGGCGTACCTGCAGGAAGGCAATGACGTCGGCGGCATCGACGTCGGCTTCCTGGTCAAGACCGCAGACATCGCTGGCGGCGTGCCGCGGGTGGAAGTGCTCTCGATCGCCCAGGAAGGCAAGACCACCACCTGGACCGAGCCGGGCGGCGGCGTGAGCCTGCTCAACGACCGCCCGCCGCTGGTGCTCACCGCCAACGTGCATCAGGCCGAAGGCCGCACGCTGCCGCTGACCGCCATCGTGGTGCACCAGCGTTCGCTCAACGGCGCCGAAACCGACGATGCCGCCGGCACCCGCATCCGCGCCAAGCGTCAGGCGCAGGCCGAGTATCTGGCGCGCCTGCTGCAAACCCGTCAGCAACTGAATCCCGACGAAAAAGTGCTGGTCATGGGCGACTTCAACGCGTTCGAATTCAACGACGGCTACGTGGACGCGATGGGCACGGTCACCGGCAAACCGGCGCCGGATGCGCAGACCGTGGTGGGCGGCGATGGCGCCGATCTGGTCAACCCGGATTACACCGACCTGACCTGGTTCAACACGCCCGACCAGAGCTACTCGTACGCCTTCGACGGCAACGTGCAGTCGCTGGATCACATCCTGGCCAACGAGGCGCTGATGCGCGCGCCGCAGATCGCGTCGTTGTCGGTGGGCCATGCACGCATCAATGCCGACTTCCCCGGCACCGCGCGCAACGATGCCAATACACCGACGCGGTTGTCCGACCACGATCCCACCGTGGTGCTGTTGCGCATGCGCGAGCAAGTCAATGCGGACCTGGGCGTGGCAGTGACTGCTGCGCGTGATCAGGTCGTCGAAGGCGAGCGCATCGACTTCAGTGTGGATGTCGAAAACCGTGGCCCCGACAGTGCGGCGTTCGCTGCGGTTGCCTTGGCGTTCGATGCCGCCGTGAGCCCACGCGTCACCGCAGCACCTGGCTGGGTCTGCCAACCGCCGCAGACCGGCACCCAGACGGTGGTCACCTGCACCATTGCATCGCTGGCAGCCGGTAACGCGCAGAACTTCTCAGCGCAGGTGGAGGCTGGTGCGGCGTTGGCCGGACGGACGTTGACCCTGGCTGCATCGGTGGCTTCGCAGACTCCCGATCCGCAGTCGGGCAACGACACCGATGCGGCCAGCGTGACCGTACAGGCGCAACCCCGCAGCGACCTGGCGGTACGTTTCGACGGCCCGAGCGCCCTGCCGAGCACCGCCTTCAATGCCACCTACCGCGTGCTGTTGGGCAATGTCGGCGCCGCACCGGCGCAAGGCCCCAGCCTGGTAATCGAAGGCAACACGGTGTCGGCGTTGTCGCAGTTGGTACCGCCGCAGGGATGGCGTTGCGACAAGCAGACGCAGTCGCTGCGTCGTGCCCGCTTTGTCTGCAGCACCGCCGCAGTGGTACTGCCCGGTGCGCAGGCAACGTTCCAGCTGACCGTGGCGGCCAGGCCCATCCCGGCCGAAGGCGCGGTGCGGGTACAGGCCACGGCGACCTCCAGTTCGCCCGATGCCAATCCGGCCGACAACACTGCGCTGATCGTGACGCCGATCGGCGGAGGTGACGGGCGCCGCTAATCGCAGTGCAACACGTCGCAATTCTCTACTGCGACAAAGGGCGCGGCTCGGTCCGCGCCCTTTTTTTTGTGCAAGCCAGCATGATCGTCTGCTGCGGTGCAGGACAGCGTTTTGCTTCGCCGTCCTTAACATGGCAACTCATATCATTTGAAACTTCTTGATGAAGGTGTCGTCGCAATGAGCGTAGCCGCGCAGTTCCAGATCGACTATCTGCAATACATGGACGCGGACGGCCAATGGGTCCGCGACGACCTTCCGGCCGACGCCGCCAACCCGCAACACCTGCTCGCCCTGTTCAAGCGCATGTTGTTCGTGCGCACCTTCGACACCAAATCGGTGGCCTTGCAGCGCACCGGCAAGCTGGGCACCTACGCGGCCTGCATCGGCCACGAGGCCACGCATGTGGGGATCGGCGCTTCGATGCGCAGCGGCGATGTGTTCGCGCCCAGCTATCGCGAATACGGCACCATGTTCGAACGCGGCGTGCGCCCGCGCGATGTGCTGCTGTACTGGGGCGGCGACGAGCGCGGCAGCGACTATCCGCGCGATGCCGATGCGGCGATCGACTTCCCGATCTGCGTACCGATTTCCACCCAGTGCCTGCACGCCGCCGGCTCGGCGCTGTCGTTCAAGCTGCAGGGCAAGCAGCACGTTGCGGTGGCCTGCTGCGGCGACGGTGGCAGCTCCAAGACCGACTTCTATGCCGCGCTCAATTCGGCCGGCGCCTACAAGCTGCCGCTGATCCTGTGCGTGATCAACAACGGCTGGGCGATCTCGGTGCCGCGCTCGGCGCAGACCGGCGCGCAGACGCTTGCGCAGAAGGGCCTGGCTGGCGGCCTGCATTGCCTGCAGGTGGACGGCAACGACCTGGTTGCCGTGCTCGAAGCGATGCGTCAGGCACGCGTGCGCGCACTGGCCGGCGAGGGCGGCACGGTGATCGAGTTTTTGACCTATCGCCTGTCCGACCACACCACCGCCGACGATGCGCGGCGCTACCGCGGCGAAGAAGAGGTCAAGCAGGGCTGGGCGCGCGAACCGCTGCTGCGCCTGCGCCGCTATCTCACTGCGCAAGGCCTGTGGGACGAAGCGCAGGAAGACGCCTGGAAGGCCGACTGCAGCGCACGCGTGGACGAAGAGGTCAACGCCTATCTCAACACGCCGGTGCAGCCGGTCGAAGCGATGTTCGATTATCTCTACGGCGACCCGCCGGCCGAGTTGCTGGCACAGCGCGCCGAAGTGATGGCGCTGGAGTCGCGCCATGGATGAGCTCAAGCATGTGCCCGCGGACGCCTCGCAGCACGCCAGTGCCCCTTACAACGCTGCGGCAACGCGCGGAGAGATCGCCATGAGTTCGCCCATCACCCTGATCGAAGCCATCACCCAGGCCTTGGCCTGGGAACTGGAACACGACCCTGCGGTACTGGTGCTGGGCGAAGATGTCGGCGTCAACGGCGGGGTGTTTCGTGCCACCGCCGGCCTGCAGCAACGCTTCGGCAGCGACCGCGTGCTGGATACGCCACTGGACGAGACCACCATCGCCGGGCTGAGCGTCGGGCTGGCCGCGCAAGGCATGAAGCCGGTCGCCGAAGCGCAGTTCGACGGCTTCGTGTATCCGATGGTCGACCATCTGATCTGCCACGCCGCCCGCCTGCGCAACCGCACCCGCGGCCGCCTGCATTGCCCGATGGTGCTGCGCGTGCCGTGGGGTGGCGGCATCCGTGCGCCGGAACATCACAGCGAAGCCAACGAAGCCATCTTCACCAACGTGCCGGGCCTGCGCGTGGTGCTGCCGTCCTCGCCGCAACGCGCCTACGGCCTGTTGCTGGCGGCGATCCGCGACCCGGATCCGGTCATCTACATGGAGCCCAAGCGCATCTATCGCCAGTACAAGGAAGTGGTGGCCAACGATGGCGAAGCGCTGCCGCTGGATGTGTGCTTCGTACTGCGCGACGGCACCGATGTCACCCTGGTGACCTGGGGCGCGCAGGTGAAAGAAGCGCTGGAAGCGGCCGACAAACTCGCTGGCGAAGGCATCAGCGCCGAAGTCATCGACGTGGCCACGTTGCGCCCGCTGGACTTCGACACCATCGCCGAATCGGTCGCAAAGACCGGCCGCTGCGTGATCGTGCAGGAAGCTCCGCGCACCGCCGGTTTCGGCGCGGAAATCGCCGCGCGCCTGGCCGAGCAGTCGATGTACGACCTGGTGGCGCCGGTCGAACGCGTCACCGGTTACGACACGCATATCCCGCTGTTCCGGCTGGAAATGAAGTTCCTGCCGAGCGTGGAGCGCATCGTCAGCGCGGCACGTCGCGCGGTGGCTGCCGGCTGATATGCGCGCCCGTCTGCTTTGCGACCATCGCGCCGCCTACGCCAACCCGGTCCGCTTCCAGGCAGGCCAGCAGGTCGGCTTAGGGGTGCGCGACGAAGAATGGCCGGCGTTCGCCTGGGTCACGACCGATAGCGGCCGCGCCGGTTGGGCACCGCTGGCGTGGTTGCGCCCGTTGGGGGACGGCCGCGCCGAAGCCCTGCGCGACTACGACGCACGCGAACTCGATGCCCAGACAGGCGAGGACGTGTTGCTGCATCACGAACACGGTGGCTGGTGGTGGTCCGAGCGTGCCGACGGCACGCAGGGCTGGCTGCCGGCCGCCGACCTTGAACTCCTCGACGACACCACGCCGCAGCTGCCTGCCGCGCAAGAGAATCTGCCATGAGCGACAACAAGAATTTCCACCTGCCCGACCTGGGCGAAGGCCTGCCCGACGCCACCATCGTCGAATGGTTCGTCAAGGAGGGCGACACCGTGCGCCTGGACGACCCGCTGGTGTCGATGGAAACCGCCAAGGCGGTGGTCGAAGTGCCCTCGCCGTTTTCCGGCACCGTGGTCAAGCTCGCCGGCGCTGCCGGGGATGTGATCGTGACCGGCTCGGTGCTGGCGCAGTTCGCGCTGGATGCCTCGCAGCCGCAGCGTGCCGACGGGCAGGACACCGGTCATTCGCATGGCCCGGCGCCGACCCACTCCCCCACGCCCAGCACCGGCGACAGTGCGGCCGGCCCCACTGCGCGCGTGGTCGCCTCCGACAACGGCGGCGAGATTGCCGATGCCGATGCTGGTGATGAGGGCAGCGGCGATCGCGACGATGCCGGCACCGTGGTCGGTGCGATGCAGAGCTCCAACGCAGTGCAGAGCGAGCAGGCCATCGCCGTCGGCGGCGTGCGCGCCATGCCGGTGGTGCGCGCGCTGGCGCGCAAGTTGCGCGTGGAGCTGGCACAGGTGCGCGCCACCGGGCCGGACGGCACGGTCACGCTGGCAGACGTAAAGCAGGCAGCGGCCGCCGGCACCGCGCAGCCCTCACCCGGCGTGCAGGGCGCGCCGAGCTCTCCCGCCAACGGGAAACGCGGTCTGATCGGTGACGGTGGGAGAGCCGCAGGGATCGCTGCCGACGGCAGGGATCGACCCGCAACAGCGGCCCTTCTTCCGTCTGCGGGAGAAGGTGCCCGCAGGGCGGATGTGGGCGGCGCCGCTGCCCGCTCGCCGCTCTCGGCCAGCGGCAAGCCGATGCGCACCCAGTCGCCCGGCATCAGCGCCAAAGGCCAACCCGAACAGCTCAAGGGCGTGCGTCGCAACATGGCACGCGTGATGGCCGATGCACACACCAAGGTGGTGCCGACCACGCTCAACGACGATGCCGATCTGCACGCCTGGCAGCCCGGCAACGATGTCACCGTGCGTCTGGTGCGTGGCATCGTGCGCGCCTGCCAGGCGGTGCCCGCACTCAATGCCTGGTTCGACGGCGACGCCCTCAGCCGCACCCTGCACCACCAGGTCGACATCGGCATTGCCGTGGATACCGAGGAAGGCTTGTTCGTGCCGGCCTTGCGCAATGCCGACATGCTGGACGCGCATGGCATCCGCGAAGGCGTCAACCGGCTGCGCCAGCAGGTGGAAAGCCGCAGCATCGCCGCCTCCGAACTGAGCGGCTACACCATCTCATTGTCCAACTTCGGCATGTTCGCCGGCCGCTACGCCACCCCGGTGGTGGTGCCGCCCTGCGTGGCGATCGTGGCCGCCGGCCGCGCGCGCTACCAGCTCACCCCGGTGATGGGCGGGGTGGAAACCCACAAGGTGATGCCGCTGTCGCTGACCTTCGATCACCGCGCCGCCACCGGCGGTGAAGCAGCGCGCTTCCTGCGCGCCTTGCTGGACGATCTGGCGTTGGCCAACTAGGCGCGCCTCACGAACGACTGCGCTCACCGCCAGGTGGGCGCAGCCGGCCTTGTATTTCCATCGCCACACGAACACGTTGGCGGGTGCGGTGCCCTCGCCGATGATATGGCCGTGGGGCGGCATGGATGCCGTCAACGAGCCCCGATGGACGGATTCACGGCATGTCCCGCGAGCGGTGAGCGCAGCGCCCCTTCGACCAGCCCAGCGTAGGTGCGCAAGGGCCTGTCGAGATGGTCGGTACTTGGTTACGGGCAGTACACGACGCCCTGGCGTCCAATGACGCACTGATTCGCTCTTTTCGATTTACCGGCCCATCGATCATTGTCGCCGCGCTTCCCGACATGGCGGCGGGTGCCACCGTGCCGCCGCGGATGATCAACGCAATGCTGGGCAGCAAGCTCGCGTGACGTACCACAGACCATTGCAGCACGAATGCCTGGATAATCGGTGCATGTCATTTTCCGATCTCTCGCTGTCGCCGCAGCTGCAGCCGTTCTTCGATACCGCGCTGGCCAAGGCCGGTCTGCGCACACCCACGCCCATCCAGCAGCAGGCGATCCCGCCGATGCTGGATGGGCGCGATCTGATTGCGATGGCGCAAACCGGCTCGGGCAAGACCCTGGCCTATGCCCTGCCGCTGCTGCAGCAGCGCTGCCTGGCGCCCGACACCGCCCCGCGCGTGCTCGGCGCGCTGGTGCTGGTGCCCACGCGCGAACTCGCCGCGCAGGTGGAGGACGCGCTGCGCCAGCTGGCCGCGCATCTGCCGCGTCGCCTGAAGAGCGTGGTCGCCACCGGCGGTAGTTCGATCAATCCGCAGCTATTGGCGCTACGCGGTGGCGCCGACCTCGTGGTGGCCACGCCCGGCCGGTTGCTGGATCTAGTCGAGCACAACGCGCTGCGCCTGAACGGGGTGACCACGCTGGTGCTGGACGAAGCCGACCGCCTGCTCGAGCTGGGCTTCGGTGCCGAACTCGATCGCATCCTGGCCTTGCTGCCAGCGCAGCGGCAGACCGTGCTGTTTTCAGCCACCTTTCCGCCCGCCATCGCGTCGCTGGCCAAGCGTCGCCTGCGCGACCCGTTGCGCGTCACCATCGACGCCACGCCCGAACAGGCACCGGCGATCGCGCAATGCGCGATTGCGGTAGATGCCGGCCAGCGCACGCAGCTGCTGCGTCATCTGCTGCAGGAACACGCCTGGCCGCAGCTGCTGGTGTTCGTCGCCAGCCGCCACAGCGCAGACAAGGTGGCCGAAAAACTGAGCAAGACCGGCATCGCCGCCTTGCCGCTGCACGGCGAATTGAGCCAGGGCCGCCGCGAACGCACGCTGCGCGCCTTCAAACAAGCGGACGTGCAGGTGCTGGTCGCCACCGACCTGGCCGGGCGCGGCATCGATATCGACGCCTTGCCGGCGGTGCTCAACTACGATCTGCCCCGCTCCACTGTCGACTACACCCATCGTATCGGCCGCACCGCACGCGCCGGTGCCAGCGGCGTGGCGATCAGCTTCGTCACGGCAGACAGCGCCCAGCAGTGGCGGCTGATCGAAAAACGCCAGGGTCTGCGCGTGCCGACCAGCGTGATCGAAGGCTTCGAGCCGACCCCGGTCGAGGCGCCCGCCTCCGATAATGCGCCCGGCACAGCGATGCGTGCACCGAATGACAACGGCGGCATCAAGGGCAAGCGGCCGAGCAAGAAAGACAAACTGCGCGCCGCGGCGCAGGCGCAGACTGGCAAGCCGGGCTGAGAGTGGCGAACGCACCGTAGCGAGCAGTCGTAGCACCGGCGCGTGATGACTGTGCACGCACCGCGGCTGCAGCGCGAGCTTGACCAACAACGGCAGGCCTTGGCAGCCGAACGCGCACAGCATGCGCAAGCCGCAACCCCGCAGCAAACGCTCTGGCGCAACAGTAGTCGGTTCACCACGGCCCGCCCGAACCGCTGCGTCCGAGCGGTAAGTGCCCGCTATCAAACACCAGCGGGTTTGGCCGGCGGCAGAGTCATCGTCCGTCCACCGCTCAGCGACGCTCGCCATCGTCAAGGCACCGCAGCCCTCGTGCGACCCGTGCCAGTTGCCATCGGCAAGGCACGACGCCTCGCTCGTCCAATGCGATGCGGTCAACACTGCGCCAGGCACTTCTCGTCCCGCAGCGGTGCGCCGCCAACGGGACGACGGCGAGAGCCTCAGTCCTGCTCGAAATCCAGTTCGCCATCACCGTAGACGTGATCGCTCTCTGCGCGCGGCACGCGCTTGCCCGGCTTGCGCAGGATTTCGACGAAGAACTGGTCGCCACCTTCGCTGGTGAGCGCATTGATCGAGCGGATCAGCTCGGCCGGCGGCAGCGCCACCGCACTGGCCTCATCCACACCGAAGCGCATGTCGAAGTCCCAGTAATCCGCGCCTTCCGGCAGCTCCTTGCGGCGCTCGCGGCGGATGTACTTGCGGATATCGTGCTTGTGCTGGATTCCAGCAGACGATCGCGGTTCTTGCCTTCGAGGTTGAGCTGGTAGGTCTTGCGCATGGCGACATCGGTGATGGGGACTGGCCGCCTATTGTGAGGCCAAGGCGGCATCCTCGGTGAATCCAGCATCACGTGGCGCTGCAGAACAGCCAAATGGCGGCATGCGCGCCTGCACTGACGCAATCACGCTGTACAGCCCAATCCCTGCGATCCCGGCCACATCGGTGCCCTGCCCCATCCCGCCGCATCTCACCGCAGCCCGAGCTGCTTGCGCAGGCTGCCGTCCACCGCGCTGGCGGGCAGGAACCGGCGCAGCTTGCTCAGCAGCGATGCCTGCCCGGCGGGTGTGCGGCGCATGCGCCACCTGCCCAGCGCTGCCTCCACCACCGTGGCAGCCACGCCATGCGGTTCCGGCGCGGTGTCGATGCTGTGGGTGACTGTCCGCGCCACCACGCCGCGCTCGCGGTCGTAATCGGCAATGGTGGCCTGCGCCGCCGGCGAATTGCTGCCCAGGCTGGTTTTCGTATACGCAGGCTCCACCAGCGTCACGCGAATGCCGAATTGACGCAGCTCATGATCCAGCGTTTCCGACAACCCTTCCACCGCATGTTTGGAGGCCGCATACACGCCCATGTACGGCGCCGGCAGGAACCCCAGCACCGAGCTGACATTGACGATGCGGCCCTGGCCGCGTGCACGCATGTGCGGCAGCACGGCCTGCACGGTGCGCAGGATGCCAAGTACGTTGATGTCGAATAATGCGGCCGCTTCGTCGACGCTGGTTTCTTCGATGGCACCGACAAGATTGGCGCCTGCGTTGTTGACCAGCACATCGATGCGGCCGGCGCGGGCGATGATGCCATCGACCGCACGCTGCACCGATGCGGCATCGCGGATATCCATTTCCACCAGCTCCACAGCCGTCAACGGTGTCGCACCGGCCAGGTGACGCACGCTGCCGTAAACGATGCAGCCGGTTCGGGCGAAATGTTCTGCGGCGGCACGGCCAATGCCGGACGACACGCCAGTGATCAGCACAACGGTCTGCTGTTGCATTGCGATTCCTTCAATCGAAGAGAGAGATGTCGGTGACACGCGCGTACCGAAAGCGGTAAAGACGGAACAAGTCACAGTCCCCGGCGACGACAGCCTGGCCGCCGTCGCCGAGTTGCCTTAGGCGTGCTGTGCAACTGCCGGCGCGCTGCGGCCCTTGTCGGGATCGGGCCGGATCTTGAACCAGATCGAATACATCGCCGGCAGGAACACCAGGGTCAACACAGTGCCGGCCAACGTGCCGCCGATCAGCGTGTAGGCCAAGGTGCCCCAGAACACCGAATGGGTGAGTGGAATGAATGCCAGGATCGCCGCCAGTGCCGTCAAGATCACCGGACGCGCACGCTGCACGGTGGCTTCCACCAACGCATGGAACGGATCCAGCCCCTCGGCTTGGTTGTGATGGATCTGCCCGATCAGGATCAGCGTGTTGCGCATCAGGATGCCCGACAGCGCAATCAAGCCCACCAGCGCGTTGATGCCGAACGGCTGCTGGAACAGGAGCAAGGTCGGCACCACGCCGATCAGGCCGAGCGGGCTGGTGAGAAACACCATCACCATCGCCGAGATCGAACGCAGCTGCAGGATGATGATGAGCAACGTGGCCGCCAGCATGATCGGGAACAGCGGCAGCATCGCAGTGGTGGCCTTGCCGGATTCCTCGATGGCACCTGCTTGCGTAATTTGATAACCGCTGGGCAGTGTGGCGATAAGCGGCTGCAGCTGTTTGCTGATCGCAGCCGATACGTCCGGCGGCTGCAGTTGGTCGTCGACATCGCCGCCCACCGTGATGGTCGGCACGCGGTCGCGGCGCCGCATGATCGGCTCTTCCATGCGGATATCCACCTTGCCCACCTGCGCCAATGGCACGCGTTGGCCATTACCGCCAGCCAGCGTGAAATCGGCGATGCGTGCCGGATCCAGCCGGGTAGTGCCGGCCGATCGCGCCACCACCTGCACGCTGCGGATGTCCTCGCGCACCTGCGTGATCGGCACGCCACTTAGCAGGAATTGCAGCTGCTGGGCGACCGCGGTGGAACTCAGCCCCACCGCCTGCAGGCGGTCCTGGTCCAGGCTGAAATACAGCGTTGGCGTGCGCACGCCCCAATCGGTGTCGACGGTGCGCAGCATCGGACTGCCGCGCATGACCTGTTCCACCTTGCCGGCGATGCCACGCACGACCTGCGGATCGGGGCCGCTGACGCGGTAGGCCACCGGAAAGCGCGAGTACGGACCGAAGGTGAGTTGGGTCACGCGTACACGCGCTTCGGAAGCCAGGCCTTCGGCGACGGCCTGACGCAGCCGCAACTTCAAGATGTCGCGTTGGTGCTGGTCGTCGGTACGCACCACGATCTTGGCGAACGACGGGTCCGGCAATTCCGGCCCCATCGCCAGGAAGAAGCGCGGCGCACCCTGCCCGATGTAGGCGGTGACGATCCTGGCTTCGTCCCGCTTGGCCAGCCACGCTTCCACCTTGGCCGTGGCCGCGCTGGTCTGGTTGATCGAGGTGCCGTACGGCAGTTGCACTTCGACCAGCACTTCGGGGCGGTCGGAGATCGGGAAGAACTGCTTCTTGACGATGCCCATGCCACCCATTGCGAGCGTGAACAAGCCGACGACCGCGCCTGCCACCAGCCACTTGCGTGCGATGACGTGCCCCAGCACGTTGCGGAAGCGGTTGTAGTGCGGGGTGTCGTACATCGCGGCGTGGCCGCCTGCGATCTTCTTCATCTCCGGCAGCATCTTCACGCCCAAGTACGGCGTGAACACGACCGCCACCACCCAGGACATGATCAACGCAATGCCCACGATCCAGAACATGTTGCTGGTGTATTCGCCGGCAGTGGAAGCGGCGAACCCGTTCGGCATGAAGCCCACCGCAGTGACCAGGGTGCCGGACAACATCGGTGCGGCGGTGTGGCTCCACGCATACGCCGAGGCGGCAACGCGGCTATAGCCTTCTTCCATCTTCACCACCATCATCTCGATGGCGATGATGGCGTCGTCCACCAACAGGCCCAGCGCCAGGATCAGCGAGCCCAGCGTGATGCGGTCGAAATTCTTTCCCGTCGCCAGCATCACCACGAACACCGCGGCCAGCGTCAGCGGCACCGCGGCCGCCACCACGATGCCCACGCGCCAGCCCATGCTGACGAAGCACACCAGCATCACCACCAGCAATGCGACGAAGAACTTGGTCATGAACTCGCCGACCGACGCATCGATGTTGACCGCCTGGTCGGTGACCTTGCTCAGACGCATGCCCAGCGGCAGTTCGGCATTGATCGCCCCCACTTCGGCGTCGAGCGATTTGCCCAGGTCCAGGCCATTCCAGCCATCGCGCATGATGATGCCCAGCAACAACGCCGGTTCGCCGCCGCTGCGGATCAGGAAGGTGGACGGATCTTCGTAGCCGCGTTTGACCGTGGCGGTATCGGACAATTTCAGCGTGCGGCCCTGTACCACCAGCGGGGTGTCGCGGATCTTCTGCAGGCTGTCGAGCGCGCCATCCAGGCGTATGAAGATCTGCGGGCCGCGCGTTTCCACCGAGCCGGCCGCATTCACCGCATTTTGCGCGTTGAGCGCGGCGAACACGTCCTGCGCACTGACGCCCAACGTGGCCAGACGCGCATGTGAAAACTCCACGAAGATGCGCTCGGGCTGTTCGCCGATGATGTTGACCTTCTTGACGCCTGGCACATGCAACATGCGCTGCCGCAGCATTTCTGCATCGCGCGCAAGCAAGCGTTGCGGCTCGCCCTTGGCTTTCAGTGCGAACAACGCAAAGGTCACGTCGGCATATTCGTCGTTGACCATCGGCCCGATCACGCCTGCCGGCAGGTTGGCCACTTCATCGCCCACCTTCTTGCGCGCCTGATAGAACTGCTCCTGCACCTGGCTGGGGGGCGTGCTGTCCAGCAAGGTCAAGGTGGTGAACGCAAGACCGGGGCGCGTGTAGGTTTCGCTGCGGTCGTACCAGCGCAATTCCTGCAGGCGCTTTTCGAGTTTCTCGGCGACCTGGTCCTGCATTTCCTGCGGCGTGGCGCCCGGCCAGGCAGTGACGATCGTCATCACCTTGACGGTGAAGGCCGGGTCTTCGGCGCGGCCAAGTTTGAGAAACGCAACCAGGCCGGCCAGCGAGATCAGCACGATCAGAAACAGCGTCACGGCGCGCTCGCGTACGGCGAGCGCAGAGAGATTGAAGCGGCCCTCGCTCACGGCTGCGCTCCTGCCGCCTTGGCGGTGCCGCCAGCACTGGCGGCGCTGCTAACGGCCGCGTTTTCGCCGGCAATGCGCACCTGCTCGCCTTCGCGCAACAGATGCGCCCCCCAACGCCACGATGCGCTCGCCGCGGGCCAGCTTGCCGGCCACGTTGGCGTGGTCATCGTCCAGGCCCAGCACCGCCACCGGCCGCCAGCTCACCTTGGCCGGGTTGCCGGCAATCACCCACACGCCCGGCCCCTTGCCCGCATCGAACAAGGCAGCCAACGGCACCTGCAGGCCGGGCTGGGCGTTGATGGCGGTGTCATCGGCAATGCGCAGGCTCACTGTGGTGCCGAGCGGTGCTTGCGCAAGCGCGCCATCAAGCACGTAGCGGGCCTCGAAGGTGCGGGTGAGCCGGTCGGCACTCTCGGACAACTGACGCAAGGTGGCCGACACGCTGACCGCGGCATTGCCGAACAAGCTGGCCTGCGCCACCGAGCCGACCCGCGGGCGCAGCGTTTCCGGCAGCTGGATGATCGCCTCGCGGCGGCCGGCGTGCGCCAGCCGCACCACCGGCTGCCCGGCCGCCACCACCTGGCCCGGCTCGACCAACGTTTCCATCACCACGCCATCGGCATCGGCCAGCAGGTCGGTGTAGCGATTGGCGTTGCGTGCGACATCGGCCTGGGCCTGGGCGGCGCTCAGCTGCGCCTTGGCAGCGTCGGCGGCGGCCTTGATCTGATCGTAGGCAGACGCCGAAATGGCGCCGGTGCCGCGCAGGTCGCGGTAACGGGCCTCATCGTCGGCGGTCTGCTGGGCGCGGGCACGCGCGGCGGCCACCGCATCCTGCTGCGCGCGCGCGGCCAGTTGCAGGTCGATCGGGTCGATGCGCAGCAGCCGCTGGCCGCGCCTGACGCGCTGGCCGGCGTCGACCACCCGCTCGGACACCTTGCCGGCCACCCGGAACCCCAGGTCGCTCTGCACACGCGCCGCCACCGTGCCGGAGAAGGTGCGCACCACAGCATTGGCATCGCCAACCGTGGCAACCCGCACCAGCGGTGCAGCGGTCCGTGGATCGGTCTGCGCCTTGCCACCGCAGGCACTCAGCCCCAGCGGCAGGACACACAAGAGGGTAGAGGCGACAAGGCGGCGGCGACGCATGGCAATCCCGGAGCGATCTGATGAAGGCTCGCATCCTGGGACTTGTGACTAAATCAGTCAATAGTCACAAAAGTTTTTACGGCGATAGGCTCCGCAATACCAGGCCGGACAACAGCAGCGGCACGTCGCCGGCATGCTCCAGGCTGTGCTGCAGCAGCACCGGATTGATGTATGGGCGCATCACCAGATAGATGGCCTGGGTCAGTTCGTCCAGCGGCGTCTTGCGCTCGAAGTCACCGTTCTGGCGCCCTTGCACCAGGATGTCCTGCAGCAGTGCCTGGATGTGGCCCTCGTACGCAATGACCGGCGGCCAGCGCTCGGTCGCGGCCGAGGTGGCGATCTCGTACAACTTGCGCTCGCGCGAGTACAGCCGCAGGCTCGCCTCGATAATCGCCCTGAAAAGGCTACGCAATTTCTCTGGCGGCGATGACGCAGCAGACACCGCGGCCAGCACGTCGGCCTCGATCTCCCCCAGACAGTGCGAGCAGATCATTTCGCCGATGGCCTGCTTGGATTCGAAGAACTTGTAGATGTAGGCCTTTGAAAAACCGATCTCCTTCGCCAGGTCGGACACGGCTGTCTTTTCGTAGCCATAGCGGCTGAAATGCTCGGTGGCGGCCACCACGATCTGGTCGCGGACATCGTGGTCGGCCGGGCCGCGGCCCGACACGGGATAGTTGGATGCTTTGCTCATCGCGACAGCTTAGCGCCGTCGCTACCGACTTTCAAAAGTGACTACTTCGTATTATAGTCACTGAACTTTCTCGGTCCGGCCCCGCCATGTCGTCACTCCGCACCCTCGCAGCGCTCGTTGTCGCCAGCCTCGTCACAGGTTGCGCGGTTGGTCCCGACTACGCCCGGCCGGAGGCGCCACTGCCGGACCGCTACATCGGCCAGGCGGATGTGGCACAGCGACAGGCCGCAGTGCCAACCGAGCTGTCGACCTGGAGGGACGGCTTCAACGATCCCGACCTAAGCCGCTACGTCAACGCGGCGCTGGCACAAAACCTGGACCTGGCCCAAGCCGGCGCGCGCGTGGACCCGGCGCGCGCCGGGCTGAGTGCCGCCACCGCCGCGCTGCTACCGGCGGGCAATGTGAGCGGCAGCGCCACGCGTGCCTACCAATCGCTGGAAACACCGTTGGGCCAGGTGCTCAACAGCACGCCCAACTTCGACCGCCATGCCAGTGTCTACGAAGCCAACCTGGGCGCCAGCTGGGAGCTCGATCTGTTCGGGGGCCTGCGCCGCGGCCGCCAGGCGGCCTTGGCCGACTACCAGGCCACCGAAGCAGGCGTCGCCGCCACCCGCCTGGCAGTCGCCGCGCAGACCGCCGATATCTACATCGGCGTCCGCGGCTTGCAGGCGCGGCTGGATGTGGCGCAGCGCCAGGTGGCCACCCAGCAGGGCCTGCTCTCGATGGTGACGCTCCTGCACGGCAAGGGCCTGGCCGCCGAGCTGCAACTGCAGCAGGCCCAGGGCGCGCTCGCGCAGGCGCAAGCCGGCGTGCCAGGTCTGGAAGCCGGCCTGGTTGCGGCAATGAACGCGCTGGACGCCATGCTTGGCGTGCCGCCGGGCACCCACCGCGCCGAGCTGTCGGCGGCGATCAAACCCATTCCGCCGGCCCCGCAGATCGCCGACAGCGGCGCCCCCGGCGACCTGCTACGGCGCCGGCCCGACCTGATCGTGGCCGAGCGCCGGCTGGCCGCCTCCAACGCGCGCATCGGCGTGGCGATGGCCGAGTACTACCCCAAATTTTCGCTCAGCGGCCTGCTTGGCAGCGCCACGGCCATCTCCGGTGCGAACCTGTTTACCGGCGACGCCGCGCAATCGTCCGGCGTGCTCGGCCTGCGCTGGCGGCTGTTCGACTTCGGCCGCATCAATGCACAGATCGCACAGGCCAAAGGCCAGCAAGCCGAACAACTGGCGGCTTATCGCCTGGCGGTGTTGCGCGCCACCGAAGACGTCGAAAATGCGTTCACCGCACTGATCAAACGCGAGCAGCAGGCAGTGGTGCTGACGCAAGGCGTGGACGCACTCGGCAAGGCGCGCGGCGCTTCTGCGCTGGCCTACGAAAAAGGCACGGTGAGCCTGATCGAAGTGCTCAACGCCGACGACAGCCTGCTAAGCGCCTCCGACGCGCTGGTGCAGGCGCGTACCGACGCGGCGCACAGCGCGGTGGCGACCTTCAAGGCGCTGGGCGGCGGTTGGCAGGCCGGCGGAGCGGATGCGGGTGCAATCGCTGTCGCAGTGGACAGCAATCGTCGACACGACGACACGACGGCAACCGAGTGAATGACGCGGCACGCTGCCGTTGAGGGGTAACTGCGCACGTGGCACCCCACTGCTGCCGATGCCGCCGCGCGCATGCAACCGCAAGAGCTGACCAACCGCGCGATCAGATGTCTTGTCAGCCATGCTCAATCGGCGTGGAAGCGCACGCCTGCATTGATCTTGCATTGATACGCCAACACCGGCCCGCGTTGCTGCAGGCCCGGCAAGTCGTACATGTAGGTGGTGAAGCGCAGCGTGTCATCCGGGCGCAATTGGTAGCGCATGAACTGCTGGATCGGCTTGCCGTCGTTGGCCACGGTGAAATGCGCATCGGAAAAGGCCACGGTACCGTCTGCGGTGATGCGATAGGCATCGATGTGGCGGCCGCCGCGGGTCTGGGTGGCCGGCGTGCCTTCTTCGGGCGTGCAACGTGCAAGGTCGGTGCTCACACTGACATCGTATCCGGCGTCCAGGGCAGCGAGAACCTCGGCGCGGTTATTCAGCGATTCGGTGGCCAGGGCAGGCAGCGCACACGCGCAAAGCGTGGCGAACAGCGCGGCAGGAACAAGACGTGGCATAGCAAACTCCAGGCAGAGAGGGATGCGGCGGCCCGGGCTTGCATGCGCCCAGGACCACCAACATGACCCAGTTTGTTCTGCATGGGCGCGCGGCACTACGCATCGCGCGGCATGAGTGCGCTTGCGGGTGGACGCCGTGCACAGATCCACATGTCGGCCACCACTGCGCATGCGCGGGCGGTGCGATACGCAGTCGAGATCGTCAAAGACCTCCCCCAATCTCTGCACCTACAGGCGCGCATTGACCTCGCGCCGCACTTGCTCGGGCGTGGGCTGTAACGCTGGCGTCGCGCCCAGCAACAAGCGGTCGGCCAGCGCACGCGTGGCCACGCGCAGCTCGGGCACGGCGGTGATTTCCCAGTACCTCCCCCGCAAGAGCGGCCCGACGCAATACAGTCCCGGCACGATTTGACCGGCGTTGTCGCGAACGCGCAACTGCGCATCGGTGTCAACGCCCAGGCCCAACGGATCGGCGCGCAACAGACCCGCTTCGCGCATGCCGGCGATCAAGGGATCGCTGGTGCGATCGATGTCGGTATCCAGCCCGGTGGCGCGAATCACTGCATCGTAATGACCAGTCTGCGCATCGGCAGAGCCGCGTGGGCGAATCACCGCTTCCACGCCATCGGGCACCCAGCGCGCACGCAGCAGGCGCGCAGAGACGATCTGCAACTGGCCCGATGCCTGCAACTGCGCCAGCTGTTCGGCGGCACCGGGCGCAACGCGATGCCGCGCCACTTCCCAATAGGGGCGCAGGTGCCGAAGGAAGCGCGCACGCTGGCTCAACTCCAGACGCTGCCACAGCGACTGCAGATGCGGGCGCAGCGCATCCACCACGCGACGCCAGTCATCGACCACCGCGCTGAGTTGACGCACCCCGCGCAGCAGACCGCGCAGGTCGGCGTCCTTGAGCGCACGCTGCAGATGCGGCGGCAATTCGAGCGGCGCGCCGGGCTGGCGCAGATGCGCCTGCGGGGCCAGTCCGCGCCGCGAAATCGCCAGCAAACGGCCGCGATGACCGCGCGTGTGCAAGGTCAGCGCCACGTCCACCATGGTCAGCCCGGTGCCGACGATCAATACATCGTCGTCCGGCGACAAACGCGCCAACGCCTCGCCCTGCCACGGCCAGCCGATATACCGCGGATGCACGCTCAAGCGTGGGCCGATACCCGCCAGCGCCTGCGGTTGCAAGGCGCCGACTGCGAGCACCACGCGATCGCTCTGGAAGGCATCGCCATTGGCCAGAAACACGCGGAAACCCTTGCGCACGCGCTCCACCGCCACTGCTTCCTGCGACAGCCGCATGATCGAGGCCTGCGCGCCGCTCACCGCCGCATCCAGCTCGCTACGCAGATAGTCGCCATAAGCCAGCCGCGGCAGGAACTCCAACCGGCCGCTCTCGCCCAGATGCAGGGTGTCGGCGAAGGCACCGGGCGCCTGCGCGTCGATGCCCAGATCCTTGGCACGCACGTTGAGCAGATGCTCCGGCCGCGCTGCGCCATAGGCGATCCCGCTACCGAAGGTCTCGGCCACGCCGACCAGGGTGATGCGTACCTGCGCATCGGCCGTCTGCGCCAGTGCACGGACCAGCGCGGTGCCGCAGAAGCCGGCGCCGATCACGGTGATATGGGTTTCCATGTGCAAATTCCGCTTGATGACTCGCACGTTGTGCCCGCAGCGCGTCGCCGGTGTGTAAACGTTTGGTTAGCGCCAAGCAATCAAAAACGCATGAGCTGATCGCCGGCAGTGATGAGGCAGGCGGGGCAGGCAACGCCGATCGTACGTGGCAGCGATATGACAGCGGTCGCCACCGTACGCGGTGTTGCTGCGTGCGTTTGCGCATGCCTGTTTTCTGCGGCGCTGCGCAATGCGGCGATGCGAACCGCTGCAGCCAATGTGCCCGTACAGCGCAAGCGTGCAGCGCGATCGTCGTCCGTGCCGCGCTGGCGATACGCGTGGCAACCCCGAAGCGCGCGGCTATCGGATAATGCGGCTTTCCAAACCGAGCAGCCGCCATGTCGAACACCGCACTCCGTCCGCAACGCGTATTGATTGCTGGCGGCAGCCGTGGCATCGGCCTGGCGATCGCCGAGGCGTTCGTGCGTCATGGCGCGCAGGTTTCGATCTGCGCGCGCAATGCCGCCGGTCTTGCACAGGCTGCAGACGCACTGGCAGCGCAGGGCGCCCCGGTGCATACACTGCCTTGCGACCTGGCAGACGCCACGCAGATCGATGCCTACGTGCACGCCGCAGCACAAGCGCTGGATGGGCTGGACGTGGTCATCAACAACGCTTCCGGCTTCGGCCATGGCAACGACGATGCAAGCTGGCAGGCCGGCCTGGAGATCGACCTGATGGCCGCAGTGCGCTGCAACCGCGCCGCGCTGCCGTATCTGCGTCGCAGCGATGCCGCGGTGATCCTCAACATCAGCTCGATCAACGCACAACGCCCTACCCCGCGCGCGATCGCCTATTCCACCGCCAAGGCCGCGCTCAACTACTACACCACCACCCTGGCTGCAGAGTTGGCGCGCGAGCGCATCCGCGTCAATGCAATCGCGCCTGGATCGATCGAGTTTCCCGATGGGCTCTGGGACACGCGCAGCCGCGAGCAGCCGGAGCTATACGCACGCATCCGCGACAGCATCCCGTTCGGTGGCTTCGGACAGGTGCAGCATGTTGCCGACGCGGCGTTGTTTCTGGCATCGCCACAGGCAAGTTGGATCACCGGGCAAGTGTTGGCCGTGGATGGCGGGCAGTCGTTGGGGGTGTAAGCACGATCTGCTGGCGGAGATACCGATCGGCTGTACGCGGATTCGTGGGAGCGTGCCTGCGCGCGACCAAGCGTCATCGGTAATCCCTCGTCGCGCGCAGGCACGCTCCTACATACTGCAGGCAATCAGTTCATCCATGCGCAACGTCCTCGCGACGAACGCAAATGCTGATGGATGGTGGCCAGTCGTTGGGAAAGCGAGCGCGTATTAGGGCTGGCGCGACGATGCCCCTCGGCGGCACGCGGATCCCTAGGAGCGTGCCTGCGCGCGACCAAGCGTCATCGGTAATCCCTCGTCGCGCGCAGGCACGCTCCTACATACTGCAGGCAATCAGTTCATCCATGCGCAACGTCCTCGCGACGAACGCAAATGCTGATGGATGGTGGCCAGTCGTTGGGAAAGCGAGCGCGTATTAGGGCTGGCGCGACGATGCCCCTCGGCGGCACGCGGATCCCTAGGAGCGTGCCTGCGCGCGACCAAGCTCCGTCGGCAACCCGTCGTCGCGCACAGGCACGCCCCACGACACGGCGGCTTGTCGCCTGTATCCGACGTCCTTGCAACAAAAAAGCGAGACAGCGTTAGCCAGCCAACTCCGCCGCCTCGACGCTGTGCTCACCCCGCGCCGGTGCCAGCGCAGCAGACACCATCGCCGCCGCGATCCGTTCGGCCGGATTGATGCGAAAACGCCGCGGCAGGAGCGGGCCGAGTGCGCCAAGGACGATACTGCCGATGTGCTCGCCGGTGCGAGGTTCTTCGCGTTCGCCGCCAATCAGGCCGGGCCGCACGAAGGTGAGCGAGGGGAAGCCGATCTCGCGCAGATCGCGTTCCAGCTCGCCCTTGACGCGGTTGTAGAAGATGCGCGACTGCGCGTTGGCGCCGGCCGCGGAGTTCAGCACGAAGACCGAGGTGCCTTGCGCGCAGGCGGCGCGCGCGATGGCGAGCGGGTAATCGTGGTCGATACGATAGAACGCGTCGCGCGAGCCGGCCTGTTTCATCGTGCTGCCCAACGCACAGATGGCCGCTTCCATGCGCGGTGCCGTCCAGTGATCGAGCCGTTCGAAGTCGATCACCTGGTTGCGCAACTTGGGGTGGATCTGCGCCAACGGCCGCCGCGTGATCGCGACCACGCCGGTGCAACGCGTATCGCCCAGCAATTGCTGCAGCACGTGCCTGCCGACCAGGCCGGTCGCCCCTGCCAACAGGACATCCATCAGGCCATCCTCGCCATCAGCGCGCTCCTTCGGAGACGATCCGCGCACTGCTGACGATGCGGTCGCGCTCCACGGCCAGCAGCGTCAGCGAATGCGCCGGGGCCTTCCATTCGCTGCCACCGGCCACCACGCGGCCGCCGTGGCGTGCGGTGTCCACCAGCACGCGCCAATGTTCGTCGTGCATGGCCGGCAGCGTAAACGACACGGCGGTGGAGGCGGCATTGATCAGCATCAACAGCGTCACGTTGGCGGCAATCTCGCGCAGGCCGGTGGTCGGCGAGCGACCATCCAGACGCAGCATCAGCGCGCGTGCTTCCGGGTCGTGCCAGCCGGCTTCATCCATCTCGGTGCCATTGGGCGCCAGCCAGGTCAGATCCTTCAGGCCTAGCGCTTCGTCGAACTTGCCGTCGAAGAAACGCGCGCGATGCAGCAGCGGGTAGCGCTGCCGGATGCGGATCAATCGGCGCACGAATGCGGCCTGGTCGGCGGCTGCGGCCTTGGTGGCGGCGGTCCAGTCGATCCAGGTCAGCTCGTTGTCCTGGCAATACGCGTTGTTGTTGCCGTTCTGGCTATGGCCGAACTCATCGCCGGCCAGCAGCATCGGCGTGCCCTGCGACAACAGCAAGGTGGCGAGCAGGTTGCGCATCTGCTGGCGACGCAGCTGCTTGATCGCCGGGTCGTTGGTCTCGCCTTCCACGCCATAGTTGGAGGAGATGTTGTGGTCGCTGCCGTCCCTGCCGTCTTCGCCATTGGCGAGGTTGTGCTTGCCTTCGTAGCTGACCAGATCGCGCAGGGTGAAGCCGTCATGCGCGGTGACGAAATTGACCGATGCGGTTGGGCGGCGGCCGCTGTGATCGAACAGGTCCGCAGAACCGGTGAGGCGCGTGGCCAACTCGGCCAGCTGGCCGCCGTCGCCGCGCCAGAACGCGCGCACGTTGTCGCGGAACTTGTCGTTCCATTCCACCCAGCCGGGCGGGAAGTTGCCTACCTGATAACCGCCGGGTCCGATATCCCACGGCTCGGCGATCAACTTGGTCTGGCTGAGCACCGGATCCTGGCGCACCGCATCCAGGAAACTGCCGGACGGATCGAAGCCATAGCGTTCGCGGCCCAGGATGCTGGCCAGGTCGAAACGGAAGCCGTCCACGTGCATTTCCTGTACCCAGTAACGCAACGAATCCATCACCATGCGCAGCGCGCCGACATTGGTGAGGTCGAAGGTGTTACCGGTACCGGTATCGTTGATGTAGAAGCGGCGATCGTCGGCCAGGCGGTAATAGCTGGCGTTGTCGATCCCCTTGAACGAGAGCGTGGGCCCGAGCTCGTTGCCTTCGGCAGTGTGGTTGTAGACCACGTCCAGCAGCACTTCCAGGCCGGCGTGATGCAGGCGCGCCACCATTTGCTTGAACTCGGCCACGGTGCGCGTGGACATGTAACGCGCCTGCGGGGCAAAAAAGCCCAGCGTGTTGTAGCCCCAGTAATTGCGCAGGCCTTTTTCCAGCAGATACTGATCGTCGACGAATGCATGTACCGGCAGCAATTCCACTGCGGTGACGCCGAGCGAACTGATGTGGTCGATCAATTCGTCGGTTTTCAGCGCCGAAAAGGTGCCGCGCTCTTCCGGCGGCACCGCCGGGTGCAACATGCTCAGGCCGCGTACGTGCGCTTCGTAGATCACCGTGCGGTTCCACGGCGTCTGCGGCGGGCGGTCCTGGCCCCAGGTGAAAGCCGGGTCGATCACCGCAGACTTGGGCATGAACGCGGCGCTGTCGCGGCGGTCGAAGCTCAGATCCTTGTCGCGATGACCGATGGTGTAGCCGAACAGGTGCGGCGCCCATTTGAGTTCGCCAACGATCTGCTTGGCATACGGGTCCAGCAACAATTTATTGTGATTGAAGCGGTGCCCGGCATCGGGCGCATATGGGCCGTGTACGCGGTAGCCGTACAACTGGCCAGGGCGTGCATCGGGCAGGTAGCCGTGCCAGACCTCGTCGGTGTATTCGGGGAGCGCAATGCGCTCCTGTTCGCGGCCACGTTCGTCGAACAGACACAGCTCCACCCGGGTGGCATTGCGCGAATACAGCGCGAAGTTGACGCCCAACCCATCCCAGGTGGCACCGAGCGGGTTGGGACGGCCTTCGCGAATGCGCGAGCGCTGGGTGAACTTGCGAGTGGCCATCGGTGACTCCTTAGAACGGTGAACGCAAACGGTGCGCGATTTTGCACTGGCGGAGCGATCCGCAGCACATGGCCCGGCCCGCAACAGGCCGGCCCATGCACGCGGCCAGACACGCCGTTACTGGCGTGCAGCGATCGGTGTGGCCGCGTACTCGGCGGCCTGTTCGGCGGCGCGCTCTTCAGCCTCCACCAGCCGCTCGGCCATGGCCCAATGGCGGTCCGCGTGCCCGTCCGGGCGGCCCTCCGCCTCCCAAATCTGCCGTGCCAACTGGGCAAGCCGCGCCTGCCGTTCCATGTCATTCATTGCGTACGTTTCTCTCGGGGGGTCAATTTTCTTGGGACAACAACACTGCCACCGGCGCACGTGCAAACAGCGTAGATAGCGCCACGCGGCCGCGCTGCGATTGCAGCGTGCTGCCATCGAGCACATTACGGTATGTGCCCTCGCCCAATGCCAACGACGCCTGACCCCAGGCGGCAGGCGCCACCAGCAACGGCAGATCGCCCTCGCCCTCGACGCCAGCGCCCAGCCGCGTGACGGCCACCACCAGCGACTGACCGCGGTACTGGCGGCGGAACGCCAGCACCTGCGCATCGCCGCTGACGGTCACGGTCAAGGGCTGGTAGTCGCCCTTCGCAAACAGCGCTGGAAATTCGCGCCGCAACTGCAGCAACAGCGCCGTCAGGCGCGCCTTGACCGCGCCATCGCGCCAGCTGCGCAGCAACGTGTTCCAGTCGCGCGCCTGCTGCAGCCACTGCTGGCGTTGGGCGTAGTCGACCGGGCGGCGGTTGTCCGGGTCCACCAGCGACAGATCCCAGCCTTCGGTGCCCTGGTACAGGTCGGGCACGCCGGGCACGGTCAGGCGCAAGGTGGTTTGCACCAGGCTGTTGCGTGCCCCAGCGGCAGCGATGTGGTTGCTGGCGCGCAGCAGCGCGCGCCGCAGCGGCAGCCCGGCGCGGCTGCACAGCACCTGCTCCACGGTGGCCTGCACGGCTTGCTCGTAGGTCGGCGCGCCGTCGGTCCAGCTGGTGTGCAGCTTGGCTTCGCGCACCGCCTTGAGCAGCCATTGCGCGATGCGCTCGGCGTAGTCGGCAAGCGGTTCGGTTTGGTCGGCGCCCAGGCCGATCGGCCACGCCGCCACCAGGGTCTGCCACAGCATCTGCTGGTCGCCACCGGCCAGGGCCGGCGATGCCAGCGCGTCGGCCAGCGCATCGAACTGGGCGCTCTGCTCGATCCACCAGCGCGGTTGCTCGGACAACACCGCCAGCCGCATGCGCAGGTCTTCGCCGCGCTTGTGGTCGTGCGTGGCGGTGGCCAGCAACGCGCGCGGGTAATGCTTGGCACGCTCGAGATTCTGCGCGTGGAACTCGGCCGCTTCGTTGGCGAAATGGGTGGGGTGGCTGCCGACCTCGTTGCGCGAGAGCAGCACGCCATGCCGGTAGAACGCGGTGTCTTCCACCGCCTTGGCATTGAGCGGTGCGGACAGCTGCTCCACGCGACGGCGCAGGATGCGCCGCAAGGCGATCTGCGCACGGTCTGCGCCGGCATCGTCGAGCAGCCACCGCTCGATCGCATCCACGGCGGCCACGATCGACTCCGGCATCCCGTCGCGCGCCTTTGCCGCGGTGGCGCGCAAACGCTCCGCTTCGCTGCCGGTGATACCCTTGGCACCGGCATAGGTGCGGTACACCGGGAACCAGCGCAGCAACACGCACAAGCCGCGCGCCAGCATCTGCGGGCTGAACTCGCGCGTGGGCGGATCCAGCCGCGCCAACGCCGACAATGCACCCACGGCGCGATTGAATTCGCTCTGCAGCGGGCCACGCAGGATTTCATCGCGGGCGGTGCGTTCTTCCTGCGCGAAGTCGCCACTGCGCCCGCTCACCTTCTGCCAGGCGCGCGCCAATGGCTTGAAGCCGGCCGCGTCGTGCAGCACGCCGCCCACCTGGTCCATGAAGTCGTAACCGGTGGTGCCATCGCACGGCCAGTCGGCCGGCAGGTGCTCGCCCGGTGCGAGGATCTTTTCCAGGTACAGGCCCAATGTGCCGGGCTTGAGCCCACGCGTGCGGCCGGCCGCATCCAGCCGGCTGCGCAACTTGCGCACATAGCCGGTGGGGTCGGTGAGCCCATCCACATGGTCGATGCGCAAGCCGTCCAGATGGCCTTCGGCCACCAGCCGCAGCGGCAACGCGTGCACCGCGTCGAACACCGCCGGCAATTCCACCCGCAAGGCCACCAGCGAGGTGATATCGAAGAAGCGGCGGTAGTTGAGCATGTCATTGCCCACGCGCCACCAGTTCAGGCGATACGGCTGGCGTTCGATCAACTTGTGCAGGCGGCCGTCGCCGCGTTTGGCGCCGTCGTTGTAGTCGCGCAGCCACTGCGCACGTGCGGCTTTTTCGGGGATGTCCAGCGTCTGCGGACGAATCGGGTAACGCTGGTCGTAATGCGCCAACGCTGCGCTGCCGTCGTCTTCGATCACCAGCGTGATCAGGCCTTCGGCCAGCGCCGTCGCATAGGGGCGATCCAGGACTGCCAGCCACAGCTTGCCGTCGCGCCCGGGCGCGCGCCAATCGATGTCGAACCAGTCGGCGTGCCTGGCGCTGCGGCCATTGCGCAGCACATCCCACCACCACCCATTCTGCGCATGCGTGGCCATGTGGTTGGGCACGATGTCGGCGATCAGGCCCATGCCGTGTTCGCGCGCGGCCTGCGAGAGCGCCACCAAGGCGTCTTCGCCGCCGAGTTCGGGATTGACCACGGTCGGGTCGATATTGTCGTAGCCATGCGTGGAGCCCGGCACGGCCGTGCCGATCGGCGACAGGTACAGGTGACTGATGCCCAGGCCTGCGTAGTACGGCACCTGCGCGAGCGCATCGTGCAGGGTGAAGCCGGCATGCAGCTGCAGGCGGGCGGTAGCGCGGAGGTCGATCATGGATGCGGTTCCGAAACGGCCGCGACGCGACGCGCCTCGGCAAAGCCCTGCAGCGCCGAACTCAGGCGCGCATGCGGCAAGGGATCGGGCAGGCGTCGACGCCAGTTGGGATGCACTTCGACGGTGCCCGGCAGGTTGGGTTGTTCGTCCAGAGCCAGTGCGTCTTCCACCGGCAACAAGGCCAGCGGCGAGACACTGGTGGCGGTGAAGCGCAACGCGCCCAGCAGCGGGGCGCGCGCATTGCTCAGGCCGGCGTGTTCGACAGCGGCATCCAGCCGTGCCACGTCCTTGTCGCGCGCGGCGGCATCGTCGCTGGCCTGTGCAGGCTGGATCAATTCCAGCTTGCGCCGCCATTCGATATCGCGGCCGGTGCGCCAGCCGGTGAGCGTGGGCAGATCGTGCGTGGTGGTGGTGGCGATCGCGTCCGGTCGCCACAGCGTCGGCGAGACGAATGCGCCATCATCGTTGCGCGTGAACATCAACACATCGATGCCCATCACCCCACGCTGCGAGAGTTCTTCGCGGATACCCGGCGGCACCACGCCCAGATCCTCGCCGATGACGATCGCCCG
Organism: Xanthomonas citri pv. citri; assembly: GCF_000961215.1. Taxonomy (NCBI): domain Bacteria; kingdom Pseudomonadati; phylum Pseudomonadota; class Gammaproteobacteria; order Lysobacterales; family Lysobacteraceae; genus Xanthomonas; species Xanthomonas citri. The sequence continues at coordinate 508,399 of NZ_CP008998.1, read as the reverse complement.
GTGCCGCCACGATTCCAGCGCGAGCAGGTTGAGCAGATCGTGCAACGGGTAGGCCAGATACGCACCTTCGTTGGAGCTGGCGCCATCGGGCACCACCCATAGCCGCATCAGGCCCAGGATGTGATCGATGCGGATGCCGCCGCGGTCGTGCAGCACCGCGCGCAGCAGCGCGATATACGGCGCGTAGCCGCTGCGCCGCAGCGCGGTGGGCGAGTACGCACCGATGCCCCAATGCTGACCATCGGCATTGAAGGCATCCGGCGGCGCGCCCAGTACCAGGCCGCGCAGCACGGTGTCGGCTGCTGCAGCGGCTTCGGCGCCGTTGGGGTCGAAGCCCACCGCCAGATCGGCGATCAAACCGATCTTCATGCCGCGCTCGTGCGCCTCGCGCTGCGCATCGGACCAGCTGCGCGCTGCCAGCCATTGCGTGAACACATGCAGCTGCGGATCGTTGTCGCCGAAATCCTGCGCAGCAAAGCGTGCAAAGCCCTCCAGTGCTGCGCCGCCTGCGTTGCGGAAGGCGACCAGATCGGCATGATCGGGCGAAACGCGCGTGTACAACTGGCGCAGCAATTCCCACTTGGCGTGCGCCGAGGCCTGCCAGTCGATCAATGCAGCGTTGTGCAAGCCATCGAAACGTTCGCGCAGGCCGGGCACCGCGTTGATTGCATCCAGCGCCAGTTCGCCAAGAATGCGCACCGGTGCGGCATGCAAGGGATCGAGAAAGCGGCGATCGCTGGGCGAATACGGGCTGTAAGCGCCCGTCACCGGGCGCGAGGCGTGCACCGGACTCAATGCCAGGGCGTCGGCGCCGGCCAAGGCCGCGTACCGCAACCATTCCACCGTGCCGGCGGCATCGCCGATACCGCCGTCATCCAGGCTGCGTGCCGAGTACACCTGCAGCGCCATGCCCCAGGCACGCGGCGATGGTTGGCCACAGGCATCGGCCACGCTGAAGCAGCGTGGCGGCGCCACGGCCACCTGCTGGGTGATCGCGCCGATCTGCAGCGTCCAGTAACCGAAACGCCGCGGCGCGCGCAGGTGTCCTTGCGCATCGGCGCGTGCGTCTTCGCTGGCGCCACTGTCGTCGGTCCAGCGGCCACCGGCGTGTGCCGCCACGCGCAACGGCAGCGGCTGGCCCACCTGCACCGTCAACAGTGGTGCGGCTTCAGTGGCCTGCGCCTGGCAGCGGCGCAGGCTATCGGCGCGTTGCGCCGCGGTGGCGGCCGGCAGTTCCAACGCGCTGAGCACTGCATGTACCGATTGCTCGCAGACCTGCCGCGGCTGGTCGCTGGCATCCACCCAATCCACCATCACCCCGGCCGCGGCGGCCAGGGTGCCGAGGTCGTCCCCACCGTGATCGCGCGCACTCATGCCTGCGCCTCGTGCCAGGCGATGAAGCCATCGACCGGCAATTGCCGCGCATCGGCAGCCACGTTTTCGACATGCGCCACGCGTCCGCGCAGCGGCGGCAATGGCACCGGCTGTGTGCCGACATTGAAGGCGATATGCCACAGCCCGCCCGGCAACTCCCAGGTGGCGGTCACCGCGCCATCGGCCAGCACGCTGGCACGCACGGCGCGCGCTTGCGCCAGCCCCGGCACCAGCCACTGACGACGCACGTCCAGCAGCGCCTTGAACCAGCTTGCCCACTGCGCGCCGTCGCCATGCGCGGCATCGGCAATCGGCGAACGCGAGGCCGCGAACGTGGCATGGCTGTTCGGGTCCGGAATGGTGGCGCGCTGGGCTTCATCGGCAAACGCGGCGAAGTGCGCGAACTCGCGCCGACGCCCTTCGCGCACCGCCTCGTCCAACGGTGGGCCGAAGTCGGTGAAGAACAGGAACGGTTGCTTGGCGCCCCACGGTTCGCCCATGAAGAACAGCGGAATCATCGGCGTCAATGCGGTCAGCGCCAAGGCCGCGCGCAAACGTTGCGGCGACACCAGCACGGTCAGCCGCTCGCCGCGGGCGCGGTTGCCGATCTGGTCGTGATTCTGCGCAAACACCACGAACTTGTGCGGTGGCAAGGCGCCACTGGGTTCGCCCCGCACATGGCCGCGCGGGTCTGGCTCGCCCTGATAGGCAAACCCTTCGCCCAGCACGCGCGCCAGGTGTTCAGTCGGCTTGTCGGCGAACGCAGCGTAATAGCCCTCCTCTTCGCCAGTGAGCAGCACGTGCAGTGCGTTATGGAAGTCGTCGTCCCACTGCGCGGTATAGCCACGCTGCAGTTGCGAGGCCTGGTTGGCCTCGTTTTCCAGCACCAGATGCACGTGCCGCCCGGCCGGCAGGCTGGCCTCGATGGTCTCGCGCAAGGTATCCAGGAACGCGTTCGGCGATATCGCATGCACCGCATCCAGGCGCAGGCCGTCGAAACCGTATTCGTGCAGCCACATCAGCGCGTTATCGAGAAAATACCGCTGCACCGGCGGCTTGCGGAAATCGATCGCCGCGCCCCACGGGGTGGGCTTGTCTTCGTTGAAGAACGGCGCGGCGTAGCTGTGCAGGTAATTGCCGTCCGGGCCGAAGTGGTTGTAGACCACATCCAGCAACACCATCAGGCCGTGCCCGTGCGCGGCATCGATCAGCGCCTTCAGTTCGTCCGGTGTGCCATAGGCTTCCACCGGTGCATACGGCAGTACGCCGTCGTAGCCCCAGTTGTGCGCGCCGGGAAACGCGCTCAACGGCATCAGTTCGACGGCGGTGATGCCCATTGCCGCCAGCTGCGGCAATTGCGCCTGCACACCGGCATAGCCGCCGCAGGTGCCGACATGCACTTCATAGATCACCGCCTCGTCCCACGGCCGCCCCTGCCACTGGGTGTTTTGCCAGGCATAGCCGTCGGTTGGCTGTACCGCGCTGGGGCCGTGCACGCCTTCGGGCTGCCAGCGTGAGGCCGGGTCCGGGACCGGCTCGCCGCCGTCGACGCTGTAGCGGTAACGCGCATCGGCGGCGCAGTCGATGAGGGCGCTGAAGAAACCGTCCTGTCCCGCCTGCAGCGCGCTGCGCGCGCCGTTGGCGAAGACCACGTCCACGTTCTTGGCTTCTGGAGCCCAGAGCGCAAAGCGCACCTGTCCCTCACCCGCCGGCCAGGCGCCCCAGGCCGGTGTGATCGCATCGCGCTGGTTCATTGTTATTTCTCCGCTTGCAGATAGATCGTGGCCAGCGGCGGCAGGGTCAGGCGCAGACGTTGCGCATGCCCATGCATGCCCACCGGCTCGGTCGCCAAGCGACCGCTGTTGCCGAGGTTGCTGCCGCCGTAATGGGCACTGTCGGTGTTGAGGATCTCGCGCCAGAGGCCGGCACGCGGCACCCCCACGTGATAGTCGTGGTGCGGTTGCGGGGTGAGGTTGCTCACTGCCAGCAACGGTGCGCCACCGTCAGGATCGTGGCGGACGAACGCCAGCACGCTGTTGCGCGCATCGTCGGCCACGCTCCAGTCGAAGCCTTCAGCGCGATGGGTGCCGCGATACAGCGCCGGCGTGCGGCGCAGTGCGGCGTTGAGATCGCCCACCAGTTGCTGCATGCCACGATGCCGCGCGCCATCCAGCAGATGCCAATCCAGCGACTGGTCGTGATTCCAGTCGGCCCATTGCCCGAATTCGGCGCCCATGAACAGCAGTTTGTCGCCCGGGTGCGCCCACATCAGGGCCAGATAGGCGCGCAGGTTGGCGAAGCGGCGCCAGTCGTCGCCCGGCATCTGCCCGAGCAGGCCACCGGTGCCGTGCACCACTTCATCGTGGGAGAGCGGCAACACGAAGCGTTCGTCGAATGCGTACACCAGCCCGAAGGTGAGCTGGCTATGGTGATGCGCACGTTCGGCCGGATCGCGCTGCATGTAGCCCAGCGTGTCGTGCATCCAGCCCATGTTCCATTTGTGCGTGAAGCCCAGGCCGCCATCGCTGATCGCGGCGGTCACGCCCGGCCAGGCGGTCGATTCTTCGGCGATGGTGAGCACGCCGGGGAACTGCGTGGCGATGTCGCGGTTGAGCTGGCGCAGGAACGCGACCGCCTCCAGATTCTCGCGGCCGCCATGCGCGTTGGGCACCCACTCGCCTTCGGCACGGCCGTAGTCGCGATACAGCATCGAGGCCACCGCATCCACGCGCAGGCCGTCGAGGTGGTAATGCTCGATCCATTCCAGCGCGCTGCCCAGCAGGTAAGCGGTCACTTCCGGCCGGCCGTAGTTGTAGATCAGCGTATTCCAGTCGCGATGCATGCCTTCGCGCGGGTCGGCATGCTCATACAGCGCGGCGCCGTCGAACTGGGCCAGCCCGTGCGCGTCATCGGGAAAGTGCGCACTGACCCAATCCAGGATCACGCCGATACCGGCGCGATGGCAGGCGTCGACGAACTGCGCAAAGCCGTCCGGGCTGCCATGGCGCGCGGTGGGCGCATACAGGCCCAGCGGCTGATAGCCCCAGGAACCGCCAAACGGGTGTTCGGTGATCGGCAGCAATTCGATATGGGTGAAGCCGAGCTGCTGCACATAGGGAATCAACTGCTCGGCCAGGGTTGGCCAGTCCAGCGGCTGGTTGTGTCCGTCGCGACGCCAGGACGCGGCATGCACCTCGTAGATCGACAGCGGCCCCGGCACGGCGGCGGGGTCGCGGTTGGCCATCCAGGCCGCGTCGGTCCAGGCGAATGTGGCGGCGCTGGGCACCACCGATGCGGTTGCCGGCGGCAATTCGGTCTGCCGCGCCACCGGGTCGGCCTTGAGCAGCACCCGCCCATCGGCTGCGGTGACGGCATACTTGTACCGGGCGCCAGCGTCCACGCGCGGGAGGAAGAGTTCCCAGAAGCCACCGATGCGCTGCCGCATCGGATGCCGCCGCACGTCCCATCCGTTGAAGTCGCCGACCACCGCCACGCGCTGGGCATGGGGTGCCCACAGCGCGAAGCGCACGCCCGGCACGTCGCCACAGTGGAGATGCTGCGCGCCCAGCGCACGGCGCAACGCCTGGCCGTCGCCTGCAGCGATCTGCAGCAACAGCGATTCGTCCAGCGTGGCCGCAAACGCGTACGGGTCTTCGACCTCCTGCACCCGGTCTGGCCACACGATACGCAGCCGGTACGGCCCATCGACCGCCAGAGTGCCTTCGAAGACGCCATCGATGGCGCTGGCCTGCATGCGCGCGAGCAGCTTGCCGCGGGGGTCGATCAAGCCCATCGCCTCGGCACCCGGGGCCAACACGCGCACCTGACGGCGGCCATCGGCCAGCAGCTTCGGTCCAAGCACCGCAAAGGCATCGGCCGGCAAGCCGTCGGCCAGGGCTTGCAGGGTCTGCGACATTTCCGAGATCCCTTCCGTGGTCACGCCGTCCGCTTCCGTGCGCTGCTCCTGCCCGCCCTGCCGTTCGCTCATGGCACCGTCGCGAGCGCGGGCGCGGTGGCAGCGGTGTGTTCGTAGAGCGAGAGGTATTTCTTGCCTGCCACGTCCCAACCGCTGGGACGCAGCATGGCTGCGCGCCGCATCGCAGACAACAGGCTGGGCAGGCGGAAGGTGCGGAAGGCGCGCTCCAGGCAGCGGCGCAGGGCTTCGACGCTGGCGTGCTGGAACAGGAAGCCGGTCACGCCGTCGTCCACGGTATCGATCAGCCCGCCGGTCGCGTGGGCGATCGGCAGGCAGCCGAAGCGCTGCGCATACATCTGGCTCAGGCCGCAGGGCTCGAAGCGCGAGGGCATCAGCAGGAAGTCGGCACCGGCGAACATCCGCCGGGCCAGGCCTTCCTCGAAGCCGATGAAGGCGCCCACCTGGCCGGGATAGCGCCTGGTCAGCTCGGCCACCTGCTGTTCGATCTCCGGCTCGCCGCCGCCGATCACCGCGATCTGGCCGCCAGCGGCCACGATTTGCGGGGCCACCTCGCAGATCAGGTCCAGGCCCTTCTGATGCACCAACCGCGAGACCACCGCAAACAGTGGGCCAGCGCTCTCGCGCAGCCCGAATGCCTTGCGTACCTGCGCTGCGTTGGCCTGGCGGCCCTGCCATTGGTTCACGCTGAAGTGCGAATCCAGGTATTGGTCGGTGCGCGGGTCCCAGCTGGCGTCGATGCCGTTGACGATGCCGGTGAGCGCGCCCTTGGCGGCGCGCCCGGCCAACAGCCGGTCCAGGCCGCAGCCCTGTGCCGGGCCGGTGATCTGCTTGGCGTAGCTGACGCTGACCGTGTTGACGTGGTCGGCGTTGACGATGCCACCGCGCAGGAACGACATCTGCCCGTAGAACTCCAACTCGGCCACCCGCTCGGCGGGGATGCCCAGCGCGGCGGCCATCGAATACGGCACCAGGCCCTGGTAGGCCAGGTTATGGATGGTCAGCAGGCACGGCGTGGTGCCGCCGGACCAGCGCACATAGCCGGCCGCCAGCGCGCACGGCCAGTCGTTCAGATGCAGCAGGCGCGGCTTCCAGCCCAGGCCGGCATGGCCGGCCGCGATCTGCGCGGCGGCATGCGACAAGGTGGCAAAGCGAATCGCGTTGTCTTCGAACTCCGAACCGCTGGTGCTCACATAGGGCGAGCCGTCGCGCTCGAACAGTTCCTTGGACAACAGGATGTAGATCGGCAGCCCGTCCGATTGCACGATGCGGCCGATGTCGCAGGCCGGCAGCGCGGCATGCGCCAACACGCGACCAACGATCTCCACCTTGCCTGCGCGCTCGAGCACGGCACGGTAGCCGGGAATCAGCACGCGGACGTCGTAGCGGTGGCGCAGCGCGCGCGGCAGCGCGGCCGCCACGTCGCCCAACCCGCCAGCCTTGATGAAGTCCGCCATTTCCGACACCACGAACAAGGCGCCGCGCGTGTCTGCCAACGAGACCGGCAAGCGCTCGTGGTGGCGGATGAAGCGGCCACGCGCATCACGCGGCCGCCCGCTCTTCTTCAGAGTCGGGAGCAGCGTACTGCGCTCTAAGCGTGCGGTAGTAGCGTGAAGCGGCATCATGGCAACCATCTAAACGTCCGTCGTAATGTGGGTGGAGACGGAAAAAACGGCGAAGCGAAAACCGCCGTCTGCCGATTCAGCCAGACGACTTGCTACGAGTGAGGAGCGTGGGCTACGCGCGTACTCCACGTCGCCCTTGCAGAGGAATCTACACCCCGACCAAATAAAATATGCGTGAACACGTGCTGACTTTTCTGCGACAGCCCACATTCCTTTACGCACAGTTGCGCATGCCGCAAGGCATAAGTGCCACATTGCAGTGCGATGACATCCCCGTATCGGTGCGTGGGCCGTGACATGCACCGAATACGGGAGCGTTCGGCTGCGCTCGCCCTCATCTGGCTAACCGGTTCATCGACGTCTCGCTTCGTTTATCGCGACCGTGCTTCGCCACTGGCCTGCAGGTCGTCGGTGCGCGCTATGGCCCGGCTTGCTCAAGCGCCCCTGCTGCGCGCCGATATCGAGCGTTAGCACAAGACCTCTCGAGACCCTGGCGCATGGCAGACCAGCCCGAACACCCAAGCCGCCCCCGTGGCGGGCTGCGCCGCCTGTTGCCCTGGGGCGGCACGGACACTGCGCGCCCTGCCGCTGCCCTGCCGACGGTGATCAATGGCGAGCGCGGCGGTCACGGCCTGGCCGCGCACCAGCTGGTGCCGGCCAAGGCCAAGTCCGGCGCACACGACCCGGCTGCCGCCACTGCATTGCTGATACGGCTGTTCTCGCATGCCGCGCATCCCGAAGCGCTGCTGCTCGCGTTCGCCGAAGGCATCGCCAGCCTGCATGGCGAGCTCGGCGACATGGGCGTGCGCCTGAGCGCGGCGTATGCGGCCGGCGATTGGCCCGGCTATGGCCGTGCGTTGCGACAACTCATCGACAAATACATCCGCACCATCGACATCGGCGATTCGCTGGCCGAAGGCCGCACGGAGGCCGAGCAACTGCGCGACCTGCTGCGCCACGCGCTGGGCAATGCCCTGGCCACGCTGCTGCAACGCAGCCCCGAGCTGGCCGAAGAGGCGCAAACGCTGGCATCGGCACTGCGCCACTGGCGCCCGGGACACGAGCTGATCACGCTGGAACAACGCCTGCGCGAACTCAGCCACCAGATCGGCCTGCGCGCCGAAGATGCCAGCGAACAACAGAACCTGTTATTGGGCTTGTTCGACCTATTGCTGGAGAACGTCGGCGAACTCCTCGACGATCGCAGCTGGTTGCAGGGACAGATCACGGTGGTGCGGCAACTGATTTCCGGCCCGCTGGACGTCAGTTCCATCGAACAGGCACGCGGCACCTTGCGCGAGGTGACCTACAAGCAGGGTCTGCTCAAGCAGGGGATCGCCGAGTCCAAGACCGCCATGCGCGAAATGATGGTGTCCTTCGTCGACCGGCTGGACGGCATGGCCACGAGCACTGGCGAATACCACGACCGCGTTGCCGGGTATTCGCAGGCGATCGGCGAGGCGCGCGGCATTCCCGATCTCAACCGGCTGCTGCAGGATCTGCTGCAGGACACCGCCGGCGTGCAGGCGCAGGCCCTGGCGGCGCGCGACGAACTGCTCGCGGCACGCCGGCAGGTGGAAGATTCCGAACAGCGCATCGCCTCGCTCGAACAGGAGCTCAAGGACGTCGCCGGCCTGGTGCGCGAAGACCAACTCACCGGTGCGCTCAACCGGCGCGGCTTCGAAGAACTGTTCCAGCGTGAGGCTGTGCGCACCCAGCGTAGTGGCCAGCCCTTGTGCGTGGCGATGCTGGACCTGGACGACTTCCGCCGCCTCAATGAGACCCACGGCCATGCCGGCGGCGACGCCGCGCTGCGCCATACCGTGGAGGTGGCCAAGGCCGTGCTGCGCACCACCGACGCCATCGCCCGCTTCGGCGGCGAGGAATTCGTCCTGCTGTTGCCGGACTCGACCATTTTCGAGGCCAGTGCGGCAGTGATCCGTCTGCAACGCGCACTGTCGCAGCGCTCGCTGCTGCATGACGACGTGCGCGTGTTCATCAGCTTCAGCGCCGGCGTGGCGCTACGCGGGACCGACGAGACCCAGGACGAGGTCATCCGCCGCGCAGACCGCGCCATGTACGACGCCAAGGCCGCCGGCAAGAACCGGGTGATCAACGCCGATTAGACCGGCGGCGAACCCCGGTGCGCCCGAGCAATCGCCGCGCGGTGTTTACCGTGCTGGCTTGTCTGGCGGCTCGCCGCGCATCAATGCGCGGGCTTGCTCCCGCGCAGCTTCTGAAACAGCATCACCGCGCCCAGCACGAGCGCACCGGCGACCACGCCGACCAGCATGTTGCCCAGCGCTTCGACCAGCCAGCCCATGCTGCCGGACGACTCGGCCAGGTCCACCACCAGGTGATGCAGCACCGGGATGTTGTGCACCAGGATGCCACCGCCGACCAGGAACATCGCCAGCGTGCCGGCCACCGACAGGAACTTCATCAACCACGGCGCCGCCACCAGGATGCCGCGACCCAGGGCCGCCAGCGCGGCACCCTTCCTGGTCAGGTACAGGCCCAGGTCGTCCAGCTTCACGATCGCGGCGACCACGCCGTAGACGCCGATGGTCATCGCCAGCGCAATGGCCACCAGCACCGCCACCTGCTGCCCGAAGGACACCTCCGAGACCACGCCCAGCGAGAGCACGATGATCTCCGCCGAGAGGATGAAATCGGTGCGGATCGCGCCCTTCACCTTGTCCTTTTCCAGCGCCACCACGTCCACGTTCTGGTCGGCCAGCGCGCGGGTGCGTTCGGCATGCCGCTGCGCTTCCTGCTCATCGTTGTGCAGAAACTTGTGCGCCAGCTTTTCCACGCCCTCGAAGCACAGGTAGGCGCCACCGATCATCATAAGCGGCATGACCAACGGGACGTTGTAGCCGCGCCCGCGCAGCCACGCTTCCAGCGCGCTGATCGCCAACGCCGCCGGCACCAGGATCATCTTGTTGACCAGCGAGCCCTTGGCCACGGCCCACACCACCGGCAGTTCGCGGTCGGCGGTGACGCCGGTGACCTGCTGCGCATTGAGCGCCAGATCGTCGCCCAACACGCCTGCGGTCTTCTTGGCCGCAACCTTGGTCAGGATGGAAACGTCGTCCAGCAGCGTGGCGATGTCGTCGAGCAGGGTGAACAGGCTGGCACCGGCCATGCGGAGGTCCTTCTAGGGTGGTCGCAAATTCTCGCCGATCCCGCACCTGCGTGGGGTGATGAGCGGCCATTGCGCGGTCGTTGCATGCTGTTGGCGGGGCGATGCAGGCACCGCCGCGCCTGCGCTTGCGGCCGTTCGTACTCGCCTTGGGCAGGTTTGCCTGCGGTGTGCGGGGGCGCGCGGATTCACTACGCGACGACCCGTCGCTGGCCACACTCGCCGCCTGCACGACGCCCCGGAGATGGCCTTGAGTCAGAACGACCCGCACCGCGCCCCGGCCGCAAGCCCGGCAGATCATGCCGTGGTTGGCGGCATGAGCCGGCGCACGCAGATCCTGCGCTTGTTGTTGCGCTATCGCGGCTCGGGCGTGTTCGCTGGCATGAACCTGGACCCGGCGGCCATCAACGAATACGAGGTGCCCGCAGAAGGCACCCCGGACCAGTTCGTCTCAGACCTGGAATCGCTCGGGCCCACCTTCGTCAAATTGGGGCAGATGCTGTCGACCCGGCCGGACATCGTGCCGCCGGAATTTGCCACCGCGCTGGAGCGCATGCAGGAGAACACCAGCTCGGTGCCGGTGGAGCGCATCCGCCAGATCATCGAAGAAGAGCTCGGGGTCTCGGTCAACAAGGCGTTCTCGTTCTTCGACCCGGTCCCGTTGGGCTGCGCCTCGCTGGCGCAGGTGCACCGCGCTGCGCTACGCGACGGCACGCCAGTGGCGATCAAGGTGCAGAAACCCGAAGTGGCCGCGCAGGTGCGTTCGGATCTGGACGTGCTCAAGAGCTTCGCCACCGCCGCCGACCGCCTGACCGGCATCGGCCGGCGTGTGCGCTTTGCCGACTGGCTGGGCGAATTCGGCAAGACCCTGCGCGCCGAGCTCAACTACGAAGACGAAGCCGAAACCCTGGCGCGCTTCGGCAAGCACCTCAAGCCGTTCCCCTTGCTGTGGGTGCCGCAGCCGGTGTGGGACCTGAGCAGCCGCAAGGTGCTGACGATGCAGCTGGCCGAAGGCGTGCGCGTGGACAAGATCTCCGGCCTGCGTCGCACCGAACAGCCCATGGACGAGCTGGCCGCGGAACTGGTCAAGGGGTATCTGGACCAGATGTTCGTGCATGGCGAAATCCATGCCGACCCGCATCCGGGCAATTTGCGCGTGCTGCAGGACGGGCGCCTGGCCATCTTCGACCTGGGCATGGTGGCGCATGTGCCGCCGCGCCTGCGCGAGCGCCTGCTCAAGTTGCTGTTTGCCGCGGTCGATGGGCGCGGCGAGGAAGTGGCCGAAGAGACCATTGCGCTGAGCACGCGGCTGGAGGATTACGACGAAGAGCGCTACCAGCGCGAAACCGGGCAGATGATCGCGCGCTACGCAGCGCACGATGCCACCTCCGAAGGCCGGGTGGTGCTGGATCTGGTGCGCATCGCCACCTCGACCGGCCTGCGGACGCCGCCGGAGTTGAGCCTGCTCGGCAAGACCTTGCTGAACCTGGAGGGCGTGTGCCGCGCGTTGTCGCCCACGCTGGATACGCGCCGCATCGTCGAGCGCCATCTGCAGCACGTGATGCGCGCGCGCCTGAAGAAGTCCCTGTCCGCCGCCAACCTGGCCAGCGAGGCGATGGAACTGCAGCATCTGGTGCGCGAAGGACCGCGCCGCATGTCCGAGATCCTGTCGCTGGCTGCGGAAAACCGCCTGCAGATGCGCGTCACCGGGCTGGAAGAATCGCACCTGATGGAAAGCCTGCAGAAGATCGCCAACCGCGTTGCGGCGGGCATCGTCACGGCCGCGCTGATCATGGCGTCGGCGCAGATGATGCGCATCGAAACCGGCTTGAAGCTGTGGGGCTATCCGGCCATTGCGATGGTGCTGTTCCTGCTCGGGGTGGTACTGGGCCTGGGCATCGTGGTCAGTGCGCTGCTGTTCGACCGCCGCGTGCGTGCGCGCGAAGAGCGCGGGCACCGCTAGTCGTCAGGACCAGCTGCAGCATGTGGGCGCCTTGGTGCCCCGTAGTCAGGTGTTTGTGATCATCGCGCGCGTTGCATCGTGCTCGGTGTAACTGATTGCAAGCGTCCTGCGCGCACCATCGCTTGCGCACATCTTCTCGCTAAGGGTGGCAACGCCGCAGCGAGCACAACCACTATCACGCATGGGCGCAATGCATCTTGGCGCCACCTGCGTTTCAGCAGCGCCGCGCGGCTTGGTACGTGGCTATGCGTAACCGCTGTCCGGCGATGCGGGGCCAGAGGTCACGCCGGGTCTTGGCCACAACAAACATTTCAGTCAGCTTGGGCGCGGCATAGTCCGTCATCCGGGTGTCACATGGCAGGTGGCGCACAGGACATGGCGAGCAAGGCGTCCGGTACGCGCTCGCATCATTCCCCCACGGACGCTGCGCATGCATTGGATGTTGTTGGTTTCGTTGTTGCTCTTGCTGTGGCTATTGGTCGCCTCTCCGCGTCTGGCATGGCTCAAGGCTGGCCTGTTGTCGCTCTTTCTGCTGCTGCTCAGCGCCTGGGGATTGGTCGACCGGCTCAGCGGCGACGGCATCAATGCAGCCACGCTGTATCACCTGCGCGCCGACATGGACGGCGCCGGCGTGAGCGATTTTTCCGGCTATATCGCGGTTTTCGTCGGCATGCTGTTGCTCTCGCTGAGCCCGCTGTTGCTGGTGCGGATACGACGCTTCCAGCGTCCGCGTGGTGGCGGCGCCGTGTTCGCAGGCTTCGTGGGCATGTTGCTGGTCGGCATCGCCGCAAGCCCGCTGTATCGCGATGGCAAACGCCTGTACTACCAGCTGCGCCCGGTCGATTACGCCACCGTGGTGCCGGAATACCAAGTGCCGCAGCAACCGCTGCACAAGCGCAAGAACATCGTCTGGATCTACGGCGAAAGCCTGGAGCGCACCTACTTCGACGAACAGGTGTTTCCAGGCCTGATGCCCAATTTGCGCGCGGTTGCGACCGAAGCGGTGGACGTGCGCAATCTCGCCTCCACCGAAGGCAGCGGCTGGACCATCGCCGGCATGGTCGCCTCGATGTGCGGCGTGCCGCTCACCACCGCGCCGGGCGATGAAAACAGCATGGATCGCATGGGCATGTTCTTGCCCGAAGCCCGCTGCCTGGGCGATTACCTCAAGGACCAGGGCTACCGCAATCATTACGTGGGCGGTGCCGATGCCAGCTTCGCCGGCAAGGGCCGTTTCCTGTCCAGCCATGGCTTCGACGTGGTGCATGACGTGCACTATTTCCAAGACCAAGGTGTCGCGCCGAAGCATTTTTCCGCATGGGGGGTGCACGACGATGTCCTGCTGGACGATGCCTGGGATACCTTCCAGACGCTGTCGCGTGCCGGCCAACCCTTCCTGTTGACCACGCTGACCATGGACACCCACCATCCGGCCGGCCACCTGCCATCGGCGTGCAAAGGCCAGCAGTACGACAGCCCACTGGGCGATATCGGTCTGCTGCATGCAATCAAATGCAGCGACCGTTTGATCGGCGAACTGGTCGCGCGCATCCGCAACAGCCGGTATGGCAAAAACACCATCATCGTCATCGCCTCCGATCATCTGGCCATGCCCAACGACCTGAGCGACGTATTGGCCAAGCAGAAGCGCGAGAACCTGCTGCTGTTCCTGGGCGAGGACATTGCGCCACAACAGGTCGTCACGCGCGCGGGCAGCACGCTCGATTCGGGCGCAACGCTGCTGCAGTTGCTGGAACCTGGCATGCGCACGCTGGGCTTTGGCCGCTCGTTTCTGGCCAGCGATGCCCCACCCAGTGCCAGCGCGGCCGCCAGCCGCGACAGCGGCAAGGACTATCCGCGCTATCTGGCCTACGCGCGCACGCTGTGGACCGGGCGTAGTACGCGCATGCTGCGCATCAATGGCAATGGCGATGTGGTGGTCGGCGTGCAACAGGTGCGCCCACCGGTGCTGCTGGAATACGACAAGGACACCAACCTGAAAACGGTGTACCTGGAAAACACCTCGCGTCAGTTCGACCGCACGCATTCCAAGGGCACGCTGGCCTATGTGGATCGCTGCACGGCGTTCGAAGACGGCTCGGCCGATGGCGACTGGTGCGCACTGGTGGTGGACCGCCACCAGAGCATGAAGCTGTATCGCGACCCGGACCTCGCCCGCGGCATCGCCATCGACGCGCCGCTGGAGGCCACCCAGCAAGGCCCGCGTCCACGCGTGCGCCAGCCCATCATGCTCACCCAGGCAGCGCGCAAGACCGATGCCGGCCGCTACATGCTCGAGCTCTACGCCAAGCGCCGGCCCACGCGCGCGTTCTGGGTGGAAGCGGTGTCCTCCGAACGTAAGGTCGTGCTGGCACAGCAATGGGTCGTGCCCGACGCCGCCGGGCGCATCCGCATGCCGGTGGGCCTGGAACATGCGGTGGAAGACCTGGAGATCCGCGCCTGGCTGGACTACACCGAAGACGTCAGCGTGGACGACCTGGCCTTGGTCAAGGACATCCCGGTGGCGGATCGCTCCTGATGCGCCCAGGTGCATCCAGCGATAGTCAGGCATGGTTGCGCAATCAGCGCAAGCCGATCGACTCCCCGTTGCGCAGCCCTGGCAGATCTCGCCAGCTCAGTCATCGGACGCAGGCGCACCATCTCCCGCCTCGCGCGCCACGGCTGCACCTGCACGACTGAAGCGGATCTCCTGCGGCGACTGCAACGCAATGCCCACCGTCGCCATGCGCTGCAGCAGCGCGAAGAACAACTGGCTGCGCACGCCATAGGAATCGCGCGGGCTGCTCACGTAGGCGAACGAATTGAAATTGACGTGCCCGCCGGCCAGCGAATCGATGAACACCGATGGCGCCGGTTCGGCCAGCACCTTCTCGTGCTCGGCAAACAAGGCCAGCAACATGTCGCGCACCTTGGCCACGTCGGTTTCCAGCGGCACCGAGAACTGCAACTGCACACGGCCCATCGGATTGGACAGCGTCATGTTGCGCACACTCTTGGTGATCAACTCCGAATTGGGCACGATAAACGTGGAGCGGTCGCCCACCTGGATTTCGGTCGCACGCACGCTGATCCTGCGCACGTCGCCTTCCTGATCGCCGATACGCACCCAATCGCCGATCTTCACCGGCCGTTCGGCCAGCAAGATCAATCCCGACACGAAGTTCTGCGTAATCGCCTGCAGACCGAAACCGATACCCACCGACAGTGCGCTCAATACCAGCGCCAATCGCTTCAAATCCAGACCCAGCGCCGTGAGCCCCCACACTGCCACGATCAGCCAACCCAGATAGCGCGCCACCGTGCTGATCGAATTCCGCGCTCCCGCATCCAGTTCGGTCTTGGGCAGATAGGTGTTGAGCAGCCACTTCTGCACGATGTGGACCAGGCCCATGCCGAGCAGGAACACGCACAGCGCCCTGGCCACGTCGCCGGGCGTGATGACAAGTTCCTTGCCAATTGCAATACCGTGCGAAACGTTTTCCAACCAGCCGGTCACTGCGGCGAGGTTGGCGCCGTACGGCGTCACCAGCGCGGCAATACCCAGCAGCACCAGCAGCACGCGTACTGCCGCAGAGATCAATAACCCCACCTGCACCAACCGCCCGCTGCCGACATTCAGTGCATGCGACAGCGCACGGCTGAAACGGCTCTCCGGCTTGAACACCCAGGTCGTCAGGTCGTCGGCAAACATCACCAGTAGCGCGAGCACGCTGCACACCAGGGTGATCCAGATGATCTGCTGCTCGACGAACAGGGCCAGATTGATGTAGCCGAACAAGGCCGCCACCAACGCGAAGACCACCGCCAGATGACCCAGCAGACGGATCAACACGATGTAACCGCCGCCACGCGACACCACCGGCGGTGGTGCGCTGCTGTCCGCATCGGCCGCACCCACGTTTGCGGCATGAGCGCGCAACGACAGGGTCAGGCCAGCCAGTGCCGACAGGATCAATCCCGCATACAACAGCGCCGCAACCGCATCGGTAGCGATCGTCAATGCGCCGCTGCTGCGCGCCACGTCGTTGATTCTGATCGCCATACCGCTAAACCAGCTCACCGCCGCCGTGGCAAGACAATGCACGCGCAAGCGATCGACAGTTGCATCGTCCAACGGGAACAGACGCCAGGTGGGCTGGTGCTTCATCAACAGGCTGGCGCTGAGCGAACCGACGAAGGCCGACACGCAACTGATCACTACAAATGCACTCAGCAGCTGCTCCAGATCCGTCGGCAGCTCACTCAGTGCGCGGACGCTCTCGGCCAATGCCCATGCCGCCATGCCCAGCGTCAGGGTTCCGACCAACAAGAACCACAGTGCAAGGCCGGAGCGCCGCAAGCGGCCACCGGGCGCACGCGAGGCCGCATACCGCCGCCCCAGATGACGCAGGAAGATGCGCAACGGAAATGCCAGCATCAATGCCGCCAGCGTCCCGATCACCAGACCGGCGATACCGTTGGTCGCTGTGCCGGTGCGCATCGCCTGTACGGCCTCGTCGGACAGCGCCTGCAGGCGCGTGCGGTCGTCGGGCCATTCCTGCGCGATCTCATTCCACAACGCGGGCGACAGCGGCGAGGCAGCGCGCGCGGAGAGCTTCTCGCTGAAGCGCTGGGCGCGCTCGCCTTCGAGCCGGTCGGCGAGATCCTTGGCATCCAGTGCCAGCAGGTTCGCCCGCTTGAGCTCGGCATCCAGTCCGTTGCGCTCGCGCGTGAGCGCGCGGCGTTGGTCGCGTAGATCTGGTGGGTCGGTCTTCTGCTCCTCGCCAAGCCCGGCCAGCCGGACAGACAGCTCCTTCAACGGAGGCTCCAGCGAGCGCGCCAGATCCTGGGCCTGGCGCTGCGCGCCGGTGACATCGTCAGCCAGCTTGCGCAACTGGTCGGTGTCGGATTTTTCCAGCCCCGCTTCGGCTTGGGTCAGCACCTTTTGCATGCTGTCCAGTTGGGTCTGCGCGGTCTCCAGCACCGTGTCCTCGTCCTGGGCCACAGCCGTGCCAATACAAACCATCCACAGCGCGGCCAGCAACAATAGACGCCGCAACAAGCCCTGGCGGGCACCACAGGTAAATCGGAATTCGGACACAGGCAGGCATCGAACAGGCGCGGGCAACCGCGGGTGCCGGCATCTTAAGGCACCGCCCTTGATCGAGCCGATCGCCCGGCGCCGATGATTCAGCCGCGGCAGTCTGCGTCCGCGAACCGATCGGACGATCTCGCTGCACCGCGGCGATGGCGGCGGAGGACCCTGCTAGCGCATGAATGGGCATGCCGCGTTGTCACTTTGCGACAACACGCCGCTGACGCAGAATCAAGCCACCGCTGCGGCAGACGCAGCGGATGACCGCGAAGGAGATCCTCTATGCAGATTCAGATCCAGACCGACAAGCACGTGCCGCACGATCCGTCTGTTGTGGCGCATGTCGAAAAGACCTGCACCGCCCAGCTGGCGCATTTCGCCAGCGACATCACCCGGGTGGACGTGCATTTGCGTGATGAGAACGGCCAGCGCGGCGGCGCGGCGGATCGAACCTGCAGCATCGAAGCGCACGTCGCCGGCCTGCCGCCAATCGCAGCCACCAACAGCGCCGAAACGACGGCCTCTGCCGTGACCGGAGCAGCGCGCAAGCTGCGCACTGCCATCGAACATGCACGCGGCAAGCAGCACTCCAAGGCCACCGCACCGCCGCCGGACATGCTTTGATCTGATGTGGAAGTTGGCACATCGCCCCGGCTGCTGCCAACCTTTGCACCGATGGCATCGCGGTACGTCATCCGCAATGCGCGGAGCGCCACTCCAAACGCTGCGCCCCCTAAACGGCATCGGTTCGTCGCACTCACCCTGCGGCGGGCCGAATGCTCTGAATAAGGGGGCCTGCGGAACGCTTCCAATCCTAAGCACCAGGCCCGTTTATAAAGCATATCGATCTACGATCTGGCACTTATGCAGCGGCGGCCCAGACTTCCGGGCCACTTACCGGCGACTCGGATAACCCGCGTAGCGATAAGCTGGGCCCACCCGGCAGGGTGCAATGTAAGCCTAGACGCCTTACCCCATTGCGCAGGCAACGCTGAAGATACGCGTCTGGTTTGCTGCCAACAGCAGCACTGCATTATGTGGTGGGCCGGCTGCAGACGAATCGGACTCGCCTTGAACCGTTCGGGCTTCGGTATCCCTTGGAAGTCTGAAAACTTGGCGGGATTGCAGCTTGCTGGCTTAGCGATCTCATGCAGCCACCTGCTTTGCAGGTCCGCACCACGCGCCCCGGACGATCGCTCAAACAAGCGAACCCCGCCACACCGCCATCGATCCGCACCAGAGCGCCGGCGTCGGCCCCACTGATGCATCGCGCGACGCTGCCAGGACGCGCACGCCTGTCTTCGGCCGTGCGAAGACGGCCGCGGCACCAAACATATTTGGCCCGCACACGCGAATTGGTTGTTCGGATGTGGAATGATCGTTTCGCAAGGCGCGCATCCAGATTCCCTGGATTTATGCGAACTTCAAGCTCGCCGACGACGATGATACAAACCACAAGGCGGCGCTGGATAGCAGGTACGCCTGGCGCCTCGATTGCGAGCGAAGAAGTCACCCCGTCATTGCAAGGGCAGCTGAGCACAGCATATGCACCATGCCGAGTCGGCGTGCCGCACATCACGCATGATCGCCCGATCGACGCGTCTGGCTGCGAAGCGATCTTACGCTGCAATCGGGACGCTCGCCAGTTCCCACCCGAAGCGGTCGTCGCCATGCAGGCGGTGTCGGGTACGCTGCATCTGGCGCTGCATACGCTGCGGCGCAACCGCGAGAACCGCAACCCCGACGCCGCCGCCCGAGGCTTTCACAACCTTAATCTTGAGCAGTGGGAAGCGCTGTCCGAAGACGAACGTCACCACAAGAGGAGCGAGCAGCAGCATTACTCGGATCTGGTCACCCGGCTCGCGCTGGCCGGCATCTTGAGCAATATCGCCATAGGCGCTGCAGGCAAGGCCTCCGGCCGACCGGAGCTGGCGGCCAGGCTGCTGGCCGGTGAGCTCAAGATCGCCCCCTATGCAGCGGCCCGCGATGCCATCCAGGCGACGTTCCGCATGGTGGGAATGCGGGCACCTACCAACGGTGGCGTCAGCGATCACCACGTCACCAGTGCAGGCAGGTTTTACGGCATGGCCAACGTCCTGACCAACCTGGCATCCAATGAGCTGGAGTTACCAGACTTTGCATCGGCCAGGCAGCGCTGGGCGGGATTGATGTCGCCCTTCAACATGGGAGAGGCGACCAACGTCGTCTTTCGGCAAGCGGCAGTGAACGCGGCCTTGAATGTCGGCCTGGAGACAGCCGACTGGCTCAATGTCACCCAGCACGAGGCCGACGAAGCCGGTACGCAGCAGATCTGGGAACCAACCTTGAAGGCCAGGCGCGAGGACTATGAGCGGGTCATGGATCATTCTGTCGCGCGCACCGCCGCCATCAATTCCAACATCGCATTTGGTACAGCCGTCAACATGATTGGCACCTGGCTCGGTTTGTCGCCAGCACGCAGCGCATTGCTCTCCAATGCGTTGTCCGGCATGGCCGCCGGCATGCAGTACAAGATCATTGCCGGCACCTGGCAGGCTGCAGCGGCAGTCCGCGAGGCCGAAGCAGCTCGCACGCAAGCTGAGTAAGCGTGACCGCGCGCCGCGGTGGCCATCGAGCAGCCGTCGGTCAGGCCAGCATCCGACCGCCGCACACGCACTGCCGGATTACCGGCAGTGCGCGTGCGGCAGCCATGTGATGGCTCCACGCGCAGCCTCCAGCACACACTGAGATCCATTAGGTGGCGACGGACGGCGGAGATTGACCTCACTTCAATCACCGCATGCGCGACGACAAGGTAAACGCGCTATTTCCGCAGATATTTTCGTATCAGCGTGTCGCCGCCTTGCACGATCCTGCGCCACCTCATGCCCGGGCCTCTCCACACACCTGGGCTGCACCTATCTACGCACGCCTGCAGTGGCCTTCGCGCTATTCGGCAATCACACCGCGCCTGAGCAGAATCGAGTGAATGGCATGCGCATACTTGTCGCGTTCCCCCGGCGTTTCGGAATGGTAGGCCCCTACTGCAGCCCAGGTATTTCCGTATTTGTTGGTCATCTCGCGCAACCGCCACGCTGCCACATACACACTGATGCACGGATGCATCAATGCGTCCCTGGAGATTCCGTAGCTGGATAACCGCCGCAGATGGATGGAGTTGATCTGCATCTTCCCGTAATCAACCGTGCCGTTGTTGTTGCGATGGACTGCGTCGGCACGACCGCGCGATTCCTGCCAGGCAATGGCACGCAGCACCCAAGGGTTGACGTGCTGATATCCGGCGGCCTCCTCGAAGCAATCCGCGCGCGCGAAAGGCGCCGCGCATGCCAGTGCTGCTGCAAACAAAATACGCTGCGGACCAGCTCCTGCCCGACGACCACATCCTGACCTTTTCGCGCGCACGCGTCGTTTTGGCGAAGGCCCGGACGAGAACCCCAACTGCAAATTGGAGTGCTGATCGACATGCTGGTACGCGATCGTTGAATCGCTCATTTGCCGTTACCTCGATCTCGATTGAATACAGGTCTCCAGGTGAGTAGAGCGCCGGCACGCAACCACCCACAACGCTCGACGGCGGCACCATAACGCCACCTGTACGTGATTTACTCAGGGCCGACGAAACACTTAGCAGGCAAGCGAAAAAACGTCCTTCAATCACGCGCCCGGGATTTTCTTATCGATCCCAAAACATTTTTCACTGGCCTTCTTCGCCCGTACAAGCGCAATTTCGCAAAATTTCTGGCGATACCGGGCTGCCGCTTCTACTGTTCATTCGGGGCGAAAAACGCGCCCCACAACTGCCGTCGCTTACGCCCGGCAGTTGAGCGAAAAACAAATCCCAGTTAATCAGAGAGGAATCGTCATGATGAATTCTTTGAACACACAGCTCGGCGCCAACTCGTCCTTCTTTCAGGTTGACCCCAGCCAGAACACGCAATCTGGTTCGAACCAGGGCAACCAGGGCATCTCGGAAAAGCAACTGGACCAGCTGCTGACCCAGCTCATCATGGCCCTGCTTCAGCAGAGCAACAATGCCGAGCAGGGTCAGGGTCAAGGCCAGGGTGGTGACTCTGGTGGTCAGGGCGGCAATCGGCAGCAGGCCGGTCAGTCCAACGGCTCCCCCTCGCAATACACCCAGATGCTGATGAATATCGTCGGAGACATTCTCCAGGCGCAGAATGGTGGTGGCTTCGGCGGCGGCTTTGGTGGTGGCTTCGGCGGCGGCCTCGGCACCAGCCTCGGCACCAGCCTTGCGAGCGACACCGGATCGATGCAGTAACGAACTGTTGGTCGCCCCTACCGGCCACGGCCTGCAGGTTGTCGCTTCATGCGCCAGCCTGCAGGCGCTCTCATTGCTGTAACCGCGTACATCCGCTACCAGTTCTCGCGCTTGTCTTTTTCGCGCAACAGGTGCCCGACAGACAGCCATCGGCATGCGAGCAGCGCCGTTCCGGCGTCAAAGCGTCAGTCAATCGCCAGATCTTTTGTTCTGGGACACGCCTTCTCAAGTGAACCTTCGTTGCTGGCGTGATTTTTTCGGCGTGCGATCGCAGACCATCACGCCATCATCGCTCGACTGGAGGCTGCTGCACCCACGCACCGGCCATGCGTAATGATGCCGGCTCAGGCCGTCGATATGCGCCCGCTCGCAATCGCGCTCAGTTCAAGGCATAGACGGCCCCTCATCGTCTACCCCAGATACCGAGCTGACTGCCAGCAACCCGCCTCTCGCAGGCGACACGACTGCCATGTGATCGCTCAGACAGGCTGGGGCACGTATAAAAACCAGCATGTGCGAGTGACACATACAGATTCCCAGCGCCGCCCGACTATCATCCAGGCGGTGGTCTTGGGCACTCTGAGTCGCTACACACGCACGCCGATTGCATGGCCCGTCTGATGATTTCTCAAACAATCCCGTCCTTATTCGGGCTTTGGTATTCACCGAGTATCAGGCACTCGCAGCTGCCACCGATGGCTTTTCGCACACCATCCATCAGGGTGACACCACATGCGGGGTCAGCAGAAACAGCCGTTGCATGCGCGACCCACTTTTTTGGCGGTGCTTGAACAGGTTACCGAGCAACGGAATCTTCGACAGGCCCGGCACCGCATTCAGATCGGTCTCGTCGGCATCGTAGGCGTATCCTGCAATCAGCAGGCTCTGCCCTTCATTGACGAAGGCCTGGGTCGTGATCTCGCTGGAGGTAATGACCGGGATGCCGTCCACGGTGTTGGATCCAAGCTGGCCATCCTCAATACGCACATCCAGCCGCATCTGACCGTTCGGCGAGCCTGGCACCACGCTGGGCAATACCCGCAACGACACCCCGGCGGAGAGGTTATAAAGATCGGCCGATGCGTATCCGCTGACCCGGACGAATGCCTGTTGCTTGTGGTCCATGACCGCCTCGACGTTGTCCAGCGTCGCAACCTGGGGCGAAGACACGATCTTGGCCTTGTTGGTCGTCTCCAACGCCGACACGCGCGTCATCAGGTAGCGCCCGGCGTCTCCCAGCACGGCCGTCAAGGTGCCCCCAGCCGGCGTGGTCGCGCCATCGGTGGCAGCGCCGCTCAATGCGCCGTTGAAGCCCAACTGACCGCCACTGCCGTTGCCGGTCTGTATGTCCGTGTGCTGGCTGTGGAAGCGCCAGTCGACACCGAGATCCTGCATGGCGCCATCGCGGATCTCGATGATGGTGGCATCGATCTGCAGCAACTTGGGCCGGTTATCCAACTGTTGGATCAGGGTGCCATAGCTCTGCATCCGCTCGGGTCGATCGCGGATCAGGATGGTGTTGGTGCGCGGATCGGCTTCGATCACCGGCGCATCGGAGGCCAGCTCCGCGCCGCCACCGGCGTCGATCGGAGTGGACTCGTCGCGCCGTCCCTTGCTGAGCTCCGGCCAGACGCTGGCGGGCGAGCCCGCAGTCGCAGCAGTTCCACTGCCGGGCAACGGCGGGCTGACCGGTACGCGATCGGACGACGAGGCCCCGCCGAACCAGGACGAAGGCAGCCCCAGGATGCCGCTGGCTCCGCCGCCTTGACCCTGTGCGGCATTGCCGAATGTGTTGGAGGACCCGCCGCCGATCGGCTGTACCCGGCCAAAGTTGGCGCCAGGCCCCGGTATTGCCGCGACCGGTGCGCCGCGTGCGCCGTACATGCTGCGCAACAGACTGGCCATGCCTGGAATCTGCACGTCCTGACCGCCGATGCGCGTCGTGTGGTCGGCCGCTTGCGCATAATGCAGCTGAAACACCTGCACTTCGGTGGCATCGCGCTGACGCGCGCCCTGCTCGACCTGCTTGGCAATCGCCGAAACGGTATCCACATACCCTGGCGGTCCGGAGACCACTGCCACATGCGCGGTCTCGTCGTAACGCACCGGAAAGCGCGGATCGTCCAGGCGCATGCGCGCAAGCGCGTCGCGCAGTGACTTCGTCGATGCGGTCCCCAGACTCAAGGTCGCGCTCTTGGATTCGTTTGCGCCCCAGATCCTGAGCACGGCGCCATCGTAGTACCAGACGAAGCCGTAGGTGGCCGCCAGGTCGTCGAGGAATTTCTGCGGAGATGTTTCGAATTTGCCGCTCAGCGTACCGGTGACTTCTGGCGAGATCCAGGTGGCGATGGACTGGCTGGCGGACAAATCACGCAGCACCTCTTTGAGATCCTTGTTGTCGGCGACGTATTTGAACGTGCGCGAATGCCACGGGACCTGGGCGGCGTCGGCATGTGGCGACAACACTGGCAGCAGGCTGAGCATCAGGACGGCGGCCAATGGAGCACGTCGGCGGTGGACTGTGGTACAGGCAGGAGCCATGGCGTTCCCTCTGCTAGGCAAGTGAAGAAGTCGGTAGCGATCAGTGTAGGAAGTGCAAAGCCGGGAATGTCTCAATAAAGATCAGTGCGACGCGGCTCTCTTGCCACCCACGTTGGCGGCATCGTGCAATTGCTGCTGGAAATGCAGGAAACCAAGCGCTTCGCCGAATTGCGCGATGAAGACGCTGGTCAGCAAGGCGAGCAGCAATAACGCCAGCACCCCACGGATTGGCTGACTCAAATTCGACGGTTCGAGCTTGTCGGCCGCACGCGCCACCAGGCCGATCGCTAGATCCACCAGCACAAGCACCAGCATCACCGGTGCGGACAGTTTGACGACCGCGGCCATCATGCTGTCGGATTGCTGGATCACGAACGATTCGGCAACCGCCCCCATGTTCGGCCCAAGCTGGGTCAGCGGCCACCAGCGAAACGATTCGAACAACGCGCCGAGCAACATCAACATGCCGCCCAGCGCGTAGAACGACACGATGGCCAGTTGCAGCAACACCGTGGACACCGGCGTGCTTTGCTGGCCGCTGAGCGGGTTGGTCATCTGCACATTGTTGTAACCGGCAAGGTCGTCGATCAGCAAGCCAACGCTCTCGGCGATCCAGAACACCGTCGATGCGGCAAACCCGATCAGCAGACCGATGAACGCCTCCTTGAACACCACCCCGACCAGGCCGACCGTCTGGATCTTCGCCAGCGCATCGGCCGGTTGCCCATAAGCGATGAACGAGCTCAGGACGTAGATCACGCCGTTGCGCGCGATTCCGGGCAGACTGTCCTGCGCCGTTGCCGGTAGCACGATGAACATCACGAACACGCGCACCCCGCACAATGCCAGCAGGGTCAACAGCGACACGCCCTGCGAGGAAATGGCCAGCAAGGCATCGGTGGCGTCGTTCATCGGGCGCCCCGCTGCGCGGTGCGGTGCGAACGCAGCGCGACCAGCGCCTCGATCGCGTCTTCTTCTTCCGCTGCCTCGCGTTGCGCCTGTCGGGCGCGGCGTGCACTGGCGGCTTTGTCTGCATACACCTGCGCCTGTGCCTGCAGCTTGCTCAGCGCCTGCTGCACGGACGCCAGTTCATCGCGGGCGCTTTGCAACGACTGGCTCGCCGCTGTCTGCGCCTGCTCGGCAGCGCGACAGGCCTCGACCAGCACGGTGCGGAAGCGTTCATGCTGCAGGATCGTGTCGATATCGATCGAACCACCCACACCGGCCTTGTCCATCAGCGCGGCGTCGCAACTGGCCAAGCGCGTGGTGCAAGCCTCTGCCTCCTGTCTGCACCTGGCGAGCTCACGGTCGCAGTGTTCCAATGCACGCCTGCAATCGCTCGAACGTTCCTGCATGCGCTCGCAGCGACGCGCCTTGAGCTGATGCAGCACCGACCAGGTGTGGGCAGGCTCACGCATCGTCGGTCACGCTGGCCAGCTGCTCCAGCGTACTTTCGTACGCACTGAGCCGGTCGGTCGGTTGGCTGAGAAAGTCGCGGATCGCATCGATCCTGTCGATCGCTTCGTCGGCAACGGCATCGCTTCCCTGACGGTATTCGCCCACCTGCACCAGGGTTTCCACCTCGTTGTACTTGGCGAGCAGGCGCCGCAACCGGCCGGCGGCCTGGGAGTGGTCCGATGGGACGATCTGGCTCATCACCCGGCTCAGGCTGGCCAACACGTCGATTGCCGGGTACTGGTTCTTGGCCGCGATCTCGCGGGAGAGAATCAGGTGCCCATCGAGGATGCCGCGCACTTCTTCGGCGATCGGGTCGCTGCCGGTGTCGTCCTCGGCCAGGACGGTGTAGAACGCGGTGATCGACCCGCTCTCGCCCATGCCCGCGCGTTCGAGCAGGCGCGGCAACTCGGCGAACACCGATGGCGGAAAGCCCCTGCGCGTGGGGGGCTCGCCGGCGGCCAGACCGATCTCGCGTTGCGCGCGGGCAAAGCGCGTCAGCGAGTCCATCATCAGCAGAACGCGCAGGCCCCGATCCCGGAAATACTCGGCGATGGCGGTGCCGACGTAAGCGGCCTTCGCGCGCTCGATCGACGAGCGATCGGAGGTTGCACACACCACGACGCTGCGCGCCAGCCCATCGGCGCCAAGAATGAGCTCGATGAACTCCCGCACCTCGCGTCCGCGCTCGCCGATCAGCACGATCACGTTGACATCGCACTGGGTACCGCGCGCGAACATTCCCATCAAGGTGCTCTTGCCGACGCCTGCTGCGGCGAAGATGCCCATGCGTTGGCCCTCGCCCAGCGTCATCAGGCCATCCACGATCCGCACGCCGGTCGGCATGGGTTGTTCAATCAGCCGCCGACGCATCGGGTCCGGTGCCTGCGCCTGGATCGGTACCCAGGTGTCGCAGGCGATTGCTCCTTGCCCGTCCGACGGCTCGCCCAAGCCGTCGAGCACGCGCCCCAGCAAGGCCGGTCCAACAGGCACCGCCAACGGGCGCCCCAATCCGATCACGCGCGTCTCGCGCGACAGCCCGACCAGCTCCCCGAACGGCGCCAGCAATGCGAGATCGCGGCTGAAGCCCACCACTTCGGCACGCTGCAACAAGGTGCCATCGCGTTGGCGCAACTCGCAGACCTCGCCCAGGCTGACCTGCACGCCGGCCACCTTGAGCATGGTGCCGACGAGTTCGACCACCTTGCCATAGCGACGACCGAACGCGAGCGTGGCCAGCTCGCGCTCGAGCGCTGTCTCCAGCAGGGGCATCTCAGCCAGCATCCACGGGCTCCTGGGGTGCGGCCAACACGCGGCGAATGACGCGCCGCAGACTGCGCAGCTGGTCGCGCAGATCGGTCTCGAACACTCCCGTATCCCACTCGCACACGCAGGCGCCCACGGCCAGATCGGCATCGCCGCACAGCTCTACCTGCAGGGTCCAGCCCGCCTCGGTGGCGGTCGCGTCGAAGGCGCGCCGCGCAGCGTCCACCGCGTCGGGGTGCACGCTCACGCGCAGGGCCTTGGCCTCGTCCAGGGCACCTTCCAAGGCCTGCGCCGCACGCGCATACAGCGCCGCAGGGTCGTGTCCGAGGATGATGTGCTCGCAGGTGCGCGCGACAATCTCAGCCAGGCGCTCGCGTGCCCGCTGCGCGGCCGTGTCGGCGGCAAAGGCATGGCGCAGGCCGGATTCGTTCCACTCATCAAGCTGACGTCGCAGCCCGGTTGCATATCCCAGGCGTGCGCTGCGCTCGGCCTTTTGGCGCGCATCGTGAAGGATCGCCTCGGCCTGCTGTTGAGCCTCGTCGATCAGCGTCTGTGCACGTGTCTGCGCCTGGCTCAGGGCCTGCTCGCAGCGTGCGTGCACCTCGGCAGTGGCAGCATCCAGCGCCAGCACCGAGGCCAGCGCCTCGCGCGGAATGACATCGCAATCCAGGCCGATGGCATCGGGCGTTGACCTCAACCAGAGACGCATGACGCCTCCGGCATCAGGGTAGGAAGCGCGGCCAGGAATGCATCGCTCGCACCGTCTGCTGCGAGAGCCGCCACCTGCGCGGCGCCCAGGGGCAAGGACAGCGCCAGCAGCTTGGCAACAACCGGGTTGGGCCAGACGCCATCTGCCTGCATCCGACGCCAACCGTCGCCGACCCACGCCGCTTGATCGGCATCGCGCGGTAACAGCGGCACAGGTAGGCCGGCGGACGCGTTCTGGCGCACGTGCTCAAGCACGGCAGGACCCACGCACTGTTCGAGCCAGTCCAGACGCTCGCGCTCGATACAACGACGCACTGCCAACCCGCGCGAGAACAGCGCACGCGCGATCAGGACCTTGGCCAATAGCGCGGGCATCAGGACGGCGAGTTGGTTCGCATGCAGGCCGAGCGCAGAGGGCGACAATCCCGACCATCCCGACCACGCCTGGATCACCCGCATACGACGGTAGACGGGCGCCGCTGCCCAGCCCGACGCCGCCACCGGGCCAAGCCAATGCGCCACCCGTGCGGCGTCCAACGATTCGGCCAGGTGCGCCAACGCGTCCGTCCAGCGCTGAACACATCGTGCCGCATTGTCGATCCGCGTGTTGTCCATCCCGCGCTCACCCGGCTTTGCCTTTCGTCAACTCCCGCAGGCGCTGCCAGCCGCCCCAACGGCCCGCCTGCGGGTTTGGCCACCAATACAGCGCCGCTGCAACCGCCAGACACAACGCCAACGCACACCCGGCCAACCACGGCCACGGTGAAGGTCTCGGCGGTGCCGATGCGGTGAACTGCGCATCGCTCTCCGCTCCGCCCGGCACCAGCGTGACGCTGACGTTCTCGTAGGTGAGTCCCTCCACGCTGTGCATGACCAACGTCTTGATGTTGGGCACCAGACTGGTCAAATCGCTACCGACGCGGAACTTGATGAACACCGCAGCGCTGGAAGGCTTTACCGAGGTGGAAAGCGGGTCGTTGTTGGGCAGCACGATTTCCACATCGGCCGAAATGACCCCATCGATATTCGACAAGGTCTGCGACAGCTGCTGGGACACGCCATAGATGAAACGTACGCGTTCTTCGGTGGGTGTCGAGATCAAGCCATCCTTCTTGAACATCTCGCCGAGATTGGCGTGCCGCTCATGCGGCAACCCGTGCGCGCGTAGCACCTCCAGCGAATAGGACACCTGATCGTGCGGTGCGTTTATCGCCCAGGTCTTGCCGTCGTCTGGCGTGACTTTGGACGCGTCCACGCCCGCATGCAGCAGCACCTCGAGCATGTCGTTCGCATCGTTTTCGGTGAGCCCGGAATACAGCTGCTGACTGCACGCAGACAGCAGCAGCGCCACCAGCAGCACCACCAGGTATCTCAGCGCGCGCATGCTATTGGTTCTTGACCAGTGTCTGCACGGCGTTCTTTCCCGATTGCGCCACGCCGACGCTGACATTGAGGTTGAAGCCGACCATGGTCAGCTCGTGCATCAACTTGATCTGCTGCGCTGCCATTTCCTGCAGCCCCATGGTCGGTGCCTGCATGCTGAAGGCATCGATATGCTCGGCGATGGTCCGCACGCCATCGTTCTGCACATCGACCACGCGGCTCATCATGCTCGGGTTGCCCACCCGCTGCATGGCGGGCGGCAAGGGGCTAGAGGACTGCATCAGCGCTTGAAAGCGATTCACAAGCGCTTGGTTGGGCGCTGCCACCGGCGACAGCGCTTGAGTGGAGGTAATACTGGTGCCGGCAATCGCTTGGACAGGAGGAATGAGCGTCATCGCATACTCCTATGGGGTCGGGACTGGCGTCACTCAGGCACGCAGGTATTGCGAATTTGGAACTTCCATCGGTGCTGAGGATTCGACCGGCACTTCCGCCGGCGCAGCCGTTGGGGTTCGTCGTCCGGACAGCGCCTTGACCAGGGCCACCGCGTCGGCATCGGCGTCTTCTTCGATCAGCCCGTCCGCGACGCCATGCCACGACTGGTCGCCCATCGCGAACAGGCAGCAGGCGTACAAGGCCCTGCACAGCGGCTTGGAGCCGGCGTCGCCTTCCAGTTCGCGCAGCAGGCGCGCGCCTTCCACGTAATTACCGCGCTTGATGGAAATCCATGCATCGAACGTGTCCAGCGCCTTCAGCTCTGGCCGCAGTACTCGGACTGCGGCCAGGACCGCGGCAGCGTCCTGAATCTTGTCATGGGTGAGTCCGACCGTGATCAGTTCGATGAGCCCACTCACGACCGACCCGGGACATTGAATCTTCTCCACACTGCACCTCGTTTTAATGACATGCGGACCGTACACGGGGGGAAAGCTACGCGCGCCACGGCGGCCGGATCCTTTCGGAAGCGAATATCGGAATTCGCTGGCGAACAAACCATTCCGGCTTCGCCAGGCTACCCACACATTCGCCTGTCAAGCGGATCGTTCCACCACAGCTCACCACAATCGGGGGCGCAGCGATCGCGGAAGGAGAGGGCAATGTCGGAAGAAAAAACCGAGAAGCCGACCGAGAAGAAACTGCGGGATGCGCGCAGGGACGGGGAAGTTCCGGTCAGCCCGGACGTCACTGCAGCCGCGGTGCTCTTTGGCGCGCTAATGGTCATGAAATCGGCCGGCGACTACTTCTCCGACCACATGCGCGCATTGATGACGATCGGCTTCGATTTCCCGGAAAATACACGCGATGCAACGGCAATAAACCGCGCACTGGGCCATATCGGCATCCAGGGATTGGTGTTGATGCTCCCCTTGCTGGTTGCTTGCCTGGTGGCTGGCGTGGCAGGCGGTGCTTTCCAGACTGGGCTGAATGCCTCCCTCAAGCCGGTGGCGCCCAAGTTCGATTCCCTCAATCCCGCAACCGGGGTCAAGAAACTCTTTTCGTTGCGAAGCCTCATCAATCTACTGAAGTTGATCATCAAGGCCATCTTGATTGGCGTGGTGCTGTGGGCCGGTATCCGCATCCTCATGCCGATGATCATTGGCCTTGCCTACCAGACACCACCCGACATTGCCCAGATTGCCTGGCGGACGCTGGGGATGCTATTCGCATTGGGCGTGCTGCTGTTCGTACTGGTCGGCGCCGCAGACTGGAGCGTGCAGCACTGGCTGTTCATCCGCGACAAACGAATGAGCAAGGACGAGCAGAAGCGCGAAGTCAAGGAGAGCGAGGGCGACCCGGAAATCAAGGGCAAGCGCAAGGAATTCGCCAATCAGATGGTGTTTGGCGACCCGCGCGAACGCGTCGCCAAGGCCAAGGTGATGGTGGTCAACCCGACCCATTACGCGGTGGCACTGGCCTACGAGCCCGATGACTTCGGCCTACCGCAGGTCGTGGCCAAGGGCGTGGACGACGGCGCGCTGGAGCTGCGCGCCTTCGCGCATAACCAGGGCATTCCGATCGTTGCCAATCCGCCACTGGCACGTGCGCTGTATCAGGTTGAATTGGGCGACGCAGTGCCCGAACCACTGTTCGAAACGGTTGCAGTGGTGTTGCGCTGGGTCGATGAACTCGGTCGCGACCACAGCGACGGCGATGGAGCTCTGCCATGCTAGGAGATCGCGTGCGAGCGACAAGGTATTTCGCTTACAGCGGCGAAGTCGCCATCGCCGCCTTGGTGGTGGCGGTCATCGGGCTGATGATCCTGCCGCTGCCAACGCCGCTGATCGATACGCTGCTGGGCATCAACATCACCCTGAGCGTGGTGCTGTTGATGGTCACGATGTATGTGCCCGACTCGATCTCGCTCTCGTCGTTTCCTTCCCTGCTGCTGTTCACCACACTGCTGCGGTTATCCTTGAATATCGCCTCGACGAAGTCGATTCTGCTGCACGCCGAGGCGGGCCATATTATCGAGAGCTTTGGCGAGTTGGTGGTCGGCGGCAATCTGGTGGTAGGCCTGGTCGTTTTCTTGATCATCACCACCGTGCAGTTCATCGTGATCGCAAAGGGCTCCGAACGCGTTGCCGAGGTCGGTGCACGCTTCACGTTGGACGCAATGCCCGGTAAGCAGATGAGTATCGATGCCGACCTGCGCGGCGGCAACCTGACCGCAGATGAAGCACGCCGCAAACGCGCACGGCTGGCCATGGAAAGCCAACTGCACGGCGGCATGGACGGCGCCATGAAATTCGTCAAGGGTGATGCGATCGCCGGCCTGGTAATTACCATGGTCAACATCCTGGCCGGCATCGTGGTCGGCGTGACGTACCACGGCATGACCGCGGGCGAAGCGGCCAACCGCTTTGCGATCCTGTCGGTGGGCGATGCCATGGTGTCGCAGATCGCCTCACTGCTGATATCGGTGGCTGCCGGCGTCATGATCACCCGCGTGGCCAACGAGAACGAGACAAGGCTCAGCTCGCTCGGGCTCGATATCGGCCGTCAGCTCACCAGCAATGCGCGCGCCCTGATGGCAGCGAGCGTGCTGCTGGCCTGCTTTGCGTTCGTCCCTGGATTCCCGGCCGTGCTGTTCCTGCTGCTGGCAGCGGCCGTCGGCGCCGGCGGCTATACGATCTGGCGCAAGCAACGCGATATCAGCGGCACCGATCAGCGCAAACTGCCTTCGACGAGCCGTAAAGGCGCCAAGGGCGAGGCGCCACATATTCGCAAAAACGCCCCTGATTTCGCCTCACCCCTGTCGATGCGTCTGTCGCCGCAGCTGGCCAATCTGCTCGACCCCGCGCGGCTTGATCAGGCGATCGAAAGCGAGCGCCGCAAGTTGGTCGAGTTGCTGGGCTTGCCGTTTCCCGGAATCGCGATATGGCAGAGCGAGTCCCTGCAGGACATGCAATACGAGGTGTTGATTCACGATGTCCCCGAGACACGCGCCGAATTGGGGGACACCGACGACATGCAAGCGGCGCTGGCCCGCCAGGCCATCGCACCCCTGCACGCGCGCGCGCACCTGTTCGTCGGCATCCAGGAAACCCAGTGGATGCTGGAGCAGGTGGCTGTGGACTATCCCGGGCTGGTTGCGGAGGTCAACAAGGCGATGCCCGCACAACGCATTGCCGATGTGTTGCGGCGTCTGCTGGAAGAAAGGATTCCGGTGCGCAATATCAAGAGCATTCTGGAGAGTCTGGTGGTATGGGGTCCGAAGGAAAAGGACCTTCTGATGTTGACCGAATATGTGCGCTGCGATCTCAGCCGTTATCTTGCGCATACCGCAACCGCAGGCACCGGGCAGCTGCCTGCGGTGATGCTCGACCATGCTGTGGAACAAATGATCAGGCAATCCATTCGCGCGACCGCGGCCGGCAATTTCCTGGCCCTTCCGCCCGAGCAGGCGAACCAGCTTGTCGAACAGGTGGAACGCATCGTGGGCGACCAGGCGCAGCATCCGCTGGCGGTGGTCGCATCGATGGACGTACGCCGCTATGTGCGCCGCATGATCGAAGCACGGCTGACGTGGCTGCAGGTTTATTCGTTCCAGGAACTGGGTTCGGAGGTGCAGTTACAGCCGATCGGCAGGGTGGTGGTG
Organism: Xanthomonas citri pv. citri; assembly: GCF_000961215.1. NCBI lineage: Bacteria > Pseudomonadati > Pseudomonadota > Gammaproteobacteria > Lysobacterales > Lysobacteraceae > Xanthomonas > Xanthomonas citri. The sequence continues at coordinate 475,532 of NZ_CP008998.1, read as the reverse complement.
TGATGCGCAAGCCGCCCCTCCGCCATGTGCGCATCCTGCCGGTCAGCGGCGCACTGCAGCGGCAGGCGGCTCCTGCCACGCCGGCCCGGTCGGCGCAGCGCTCCAGCTTCCTGCAACTGCGCCAGCGACTGCGCAGCGCGCAGCTCGCGCTTCCCTGCATGGTGCTGCCGCCGCAGTGCGACGAGGATCGACCGGAGCCCGATGCCGAGGACAGGTTCACCGAAGCCCATGACGGCGCGCCCGCAACAACGGACCCGGCATTACCTGTCGATGGCACGAAATACCAAGAGCCACTCCAAGGCACCGACAATGGCGCGGTTGGGCGACATATCGCCACCGAGTGGATACGCACGCAGCGCGCCCAGATGGCGATCGACCACATCGCGCTGCGGGTGGCCGAGTTCTGCAACGCCACGCCAGTGCGCAGCGCAGGGAGCTGGGAAGCCTGGCTGGATATCGATCAAGGGCTCGTCGCACAGACGACGTTGTTTTTGCGGCTTTCGCCGGACCAGCTATCGCTTCGCTTCAATACCAGTTCGCCGGACGCGCGCGAGTTACTTTGGTGCGGAAGGCAGCGTCTGGAGGCTGCACTGAACTCCACGCTGAGTAGCACGCTCCAGATCAGCATCGAGGTTGTCTAACGCGGCACTGGCGACAGAAAGCCATTTGGAGGAACTCCATCTTGCTAACCGAGCAGAGCCAGGCTCCACCGGCACGTGCACTCTCTCAGGCGTTGAGGCGCGTTGCGCCCGAGCGCGCACAGCTGAGCAGGGTGTTCGGCGATCCACGCGCCGCACGCCAATGCGGCTTCGCCACGCATCGCCGTCGCATCTCACCGAACGATGCGGCCCGCCTGCGCCTGCAGTTGGACACCGGCCAGATGGATGTGCGGATTGCCGCGCGCGACGGCCTGGCGCTGCTACTGAACGAGGACGACCACGCACTCCGCGTTTCGATCGCGGGGATATTGCTGGCCGATCGCCTCGGCGCTCTTGCGCCGCTGGGCTTGGGCGCTGCCGAGGTCATCGCCTTCGAGCGCGATGCAGAGCCAGACGACTGCCACGGCATCGGCATCACACTGGGCGATCTCGATGCGATTGCGCTGACGGCAAGCGCCCCCCTGCTGGCCACGCTGCGGACCGCAGTTGCCGCCTTGGCGGCGCCCGCGCCACTGCCAGTGTGGCTGGCCGCACTGCGCGTCAACACGCGCCTGCGCATCGGCGAGCGCACCGCATCGGCGGCGCTGCTGCAGTCGCTGCGGCCTGGCGATGTCTTGCTGCATTGCACGGCCTCGGCTGCGGCCACCAGCGGCGAGGTGCTCTGGGGTATCGCCGGGGGCGCGGTCTTGCGCGCTCCGGTACGCCTGAACCTGCAACAGATGATTCTGGAGGCCACCCCCACCATGCAGCACGATACGTTTGAGCCCGAAGTCGCACAGTCCGCCAGCAACGTTGCGGAACTGGAACTGCCGGTGCAGCTGGAAGTGGACCAACTTGCGCTGTCTCTATCGACGTTGTCGGGTTTGCAGCCCGGGCAGATCCTGGAGTTGTCGGTGCCGGTGGATCAAGCCGACATCCGCCTGGTCGTTTACGGCCAGACCATCGGCATCGGCAGGTTAGTGACAGTGGGCGAACATCTTGGCGTGCAGATCCTCAGCATGTCGGAGAGCACGCATGCAGATGCCTGACGTTGGCTCGCTGCTGCTGGTGGTCATCATGCTGGGCCTGCTGCCCTTCGCAGCGATGGTGGTCACCTCCTACACCAAGATCGTGGTGGTGCTCGGTCTGCTGCGCAATGCGATCGGGGTACAGCAGGTGCCGCCGAACATGGTCCTCAATGGCGTTGCGTTGCTGGTGTCGTGCTTTGTGATGGCACCGGTGGGTATGGAGGCGTTCAAGGCCGCGCAGAACTACGGTGCCGGGTCCGATAACAGCCGTGTGGTGGTCCTGCTCGACGCCTGCCGGGAGCCGTTTCGGCAATTCCTCCTCAAACACACACGGGAACGCGAAAAAGCCTTTTTCATGCGTTCCGCACAACAGATCTGGCCCAAGGACAAGGCCGCCACGCTCAAGTCGGACGACCTGCTTGTCTTGGCGCCGGCCTTCACGCTCAGCGAATTGACCGAAGCCTTCCGCATCGGCTTTCTGTTGTATCTGGTGTTTATCGTCATCGACCTGGTGGTGGCCAACGCCCTGATGGCGATGGGCCTTTCGCAGGTCACCCCGACCAATGTGGCGATCCCATTCAAGCTGCTGCTGTTTGTCGCAATGGATGGCTGGTCAATGCTGATTCATGGCCTGGTTCTGAGCTATCGGTGATGCCATGGACCACGACGATCTAGTGCGATTTACCTCCGAAGCGTTGCTGCTCTGCCTCAAGGTCTCCTTGCCGGTGGTCGGTGTCGCTGCGCTGGCCGGGCTGTTGATCGCCTTCATCCAGGCGGTGATGTCGCTGCAGGACGCATCGATTTCGTTCGCGCTCAAGCTGGTGGTGGTGGTGGCCGCCATTGCGGTGACGGCGCCGTGGGGCGCGTCGGCGATCATGCAGTTCGGCCAGGCATTGATGCAGGCGGCGTTCCCATGATCCGTCGCATTTCTCCCGGCACCTTGCCGCCCTCGGTTTCGACCGAGCATGGCACCTCGCATCACCATGCGAACTCCGCAGGCACGGCCGCAGCTTCGCCCACCGACGCTGCAACACACATACCGCGGCTGCGTCCTGCGCCACCGCGCAGGCGACGACGCGGCGTCCGTTCGCTGGACGGCCAGGAAGATGAGCTCGATGCCACCGAGCAGGAAGAGAACGAAGCCAAGCGCGAGTGCATACTGCGCGGGCGGGTGAGCGTGGCCGTCGCTGCGGCCCAAGGGCGTGAGCAGGGCCAGGGCGATCAGCACGGCAGTGGCCGCAACGCGCATGCCGACGATCCGCAGACAGGACCGTGGCAAGCTGGCGCGCCAGCGGCTTTGAGCGACGGCGTCGATGCACGCATCGACGGAATTCTCGATCGCTATGTGATGACCCGCGACGCCGACCCAATGGTCAGGCGACACGCGCTTGCCGCTGCGCTTGTCGAGTTGCGCGCCATCGGCGTTTCGCATCCTGCCATCGCCTCGTTGACCACGACGGTGTGGAGGTTGATGCGCGAGCATTTTCGCTCGTCCGGCAGCGCCACCCCAACAGAAAACCTGCAGGCTTTACGGAAACGTTTGATGGAGCTGATGCCGTCAGAGTTGGAACCGGTGCCGGCGCTACGCAATTTTCACCTATTGCTTCCACTGATACTGCTGAATGCGGAAAAGCCGCGCAGGCAGGTCGATCGTACACACGCCGTCACACGTCTGAACACACTACTGATTGAGCTACCACAACAGGCGGCTCAGGAGGTTCGCCCATGACCATGCAGCTTCGCGTACTGACAGGAACCCATGCAGGCGCACGATTAGATTTGGCACAAGGTCGTTACACCCTGGGGAGCGATCCCCAAACCGATATCCGAATAGACGATTGGCCTGGTTGCTCACTCATTATCGAGGTAGACCAAGATGGTCAGATCCGCTATAGCAGCGACACGGTGCCAGAAACGTCCTTTGTTGCGTTTCAGCCAGTTCGCTTCGGTCCCCTGGTGCTGTGTATTGGCGATGCTGGTGCCGATTGGCCAGACGATGTGGCGCTGCTGGAGCAGCTGCTTTCCCCAGCCCCCACGCCGGCGCCGCGCACGTCCAGGCGCAAAGTCTTGCGTACTGCGGTGGGTGCCATGCTAGCGCTTTCTGCAGCAGCGTTGATCCCCTCGTTGCAACCCGCATTTCTATCCAATGCCGCCACCGGGCAACGTCCAGAAAATGCTGTCAATCAGGCCAAAGCCTTGTTGAAACAGCTCGGTTTTCGCGAAGCGCACGCTGAACGCGTCGGCACGCGCGTGCTGATCGAGGGGCTGGTCCCCAGCAGCGCCGATGCTGCCCGCTTGCGCACGCAGGTGCATCGTTATGATCCAGGCGTTGCCGTCAATGTGGCCGTGGTGGACGAAGTACTGGCGACGCTGCGCGACAGCCTGGCCGATCCCGCGCTCAGCGTCCGTTACAACGGCAATGGCGTTTTCTCGGTTTCCGGCAGCAGCGACAATGCCGAACGTGCAAGCCGCCGCATTGCCGATGTGCGTAGCGACCTGGGCCCTGAAGTGCGTTCGTTACACGTGGAGATCAGCCAGCAAGACCCGTCCGTGAAACCACCGGAGAACTACGACGCGGCATTGCTCGCCGACGGCCTGCATTATGTCGAAACACCGGACGGTACCAAACACATGACATCCCTGCCGCAGCAGGCGGCGCAATGAGAGTCCACTATGTTCGATGCCATGACCGATACGGTCACCCAAGATATGAGCAAGATTTTGCAGACCAAGGCGGCGGATCCTTCTGGCGAGCGGCTGCGCAACCTCGAGGCAGCGCTCGATGCCACCGCGCAACAGATTCGCGTGCGCTGGTCTGCGGCGAGCGACCAGACCTCACGCAACGACTTCAATGCCGTGCATGACGGTATTACTGCAGCACGCAACATCGTCGCGCACATCGCCGGCATGTCGTAAATCGATTTCTTGGTCGCTTCGACCAAGCACAACGCGCCAGCAGGCGCATCACTACATGCAATACGAAGGAGGCTTGGTATGGAATTATTACCGCAAATCAGTTCAATCAAATCGCGTTTTGACCAGGGCACGGACGCCTACACCGGGGGTGTGTCCGGTGGAATCTCTGGTGAGGCTGCACTCACGGGCGCGAACGGGCAGATGAGTTCGTTGATCAGTGACATGAACGCCTCGGACGAGGCCCAGAAGTCCATGAACAACAAGATCACGCAGCTTAAAAATGATCTGGACTTCAACGTGGCGCTGAACAAGTTCATCGGCAAGGCCGGCGACAACGCCAAGCAGCTCGTTGGCCAGTAATCGCCATTGGCATGCGCAGGACTTGTAGGGGGTCCTGCGCATGTACCGCCACTGATGAGCAGCGCGCGATTCGAAACCATCGTTCGACAGATGTGCGAGGCATTGGACCTACCGGATGTGCAGTCTGTGCTCAGCAGGCGTGTGCTTTGGGTAGAAGGGTTTGAGGTCTATCTCCACGAGCCGACGCCACAGCCCGACGACGAGGTGCAAGAACAGGCACTGTATCTGCGCATCTCCTACGGACTGCCACCTGCCGGACGGACATTGACGGTTTACCGGCTGTTATTGGAAGCCAATCTGTCCGTGTACGCGCAAGACCAGGCACAGCTTGGACTCAATGATGCCGGCGTCATCGTCCTGATCGTGCGCGTGCCGCTGGACGATGATGTAGACGGAGCATGGATATGCGATCTGCTTGCCCACTACGCCGAGCACGGCCGTTACTGGAATAACAATATCTTCGTTGCGCACGATGAAATGTTCGAAGGAATCGCGACGGGGAACTATCTGTGGTTGCGCGCCTGATAAAGGCTGGCAAACATCTTGCTGCCAGAGCCAATCATGGCTCCAGCAACGCTGATCGGCCATGGCACGACAAACTGGCTTGGTGCGCAATCTGGACGATCTCACGAATAGCGCCCACTGAATGCTGCAATTGAGCATGTCGAGCGTGACGCGCCTGCATCTTCCCCGGCAGATACTCTGCAGGGAACCATCGCCTCTCTCTCCTGCGCCAAAACATCGGTGCGCCCGCTACCGTAGGAGCAGTGCGTGGTCCGGCAGCTAAGTCCCGCACCTGTCCTGGATCTGTGCAGTGCCAGTCGCCGCGGCGATCTTGCAGGGCAAAGACACGGCGACCTTGCCGGCGAGTTCTCTGTCCAGTTCGAGTTCCGCAGTGGCATCGATGCAGACCGAAGCGACTGCGCAACCGGTTCACAGAGTCAGCGCCTGCCTCCGTGCACTGATCTTCCTGTCACGCTGCTTGGAGGACGAGGTGACGGTATGCCATCTCTACGGGTAGCTGTGCACCTTGCGGCCGCCACCACCAGGCTACAGACGCGATGGCGAATACGTCCGTGGCGGCGGTGTGCGAGGCGCACAAGGATCAACGCATTGGCTGAGCGCTCATGCTCGCCCAGTTTCCCACCGACACAGTTCCTCGCTTTCTTGCAACGCACGCTTGAGCGTTTTCAGCCGCTCATCCAGCGCCTGGGTGAGCGCGTCGCGTGGCAATGCGCTAGACGTTTGCCTCCAATGGTTACGCAGCGCGGTGCGTACGGCCTCGATGGTCGCAATCGAGAGGGACTGCGTGCCGATCTCCATGCGCAATGTCTCCAGGGCCGTACGCAATGCCCGACCGCGCGCCCCAGGCAGGCGCAGCAAGCGTCCCCTCCTCCATGGCACGCGTCTGGGCAGGTGTCGGTCCGGAAAGCGCGACGATCGTCTGGTCGATGGGCTCTGCCAGAGCCTCAAGCGTCTGTGCGATGGTGCGTGGATGCTCGGCTGCAAGCGCGGCACGCGCGTTATCCAGTCGCGTCGCCTGAGCGGTATTGGCACCGTTCCTGGCTTTGAGCGCATTCCAGAACGTATCGTTGAACAGGGTTTGGACGGCCTGCTGCAAGACAACAGGCAAGGAATTGACTGGCTCGCCAGCGACACGGATGTGGCTCCCTCCACGCAACGGTGAGACGATCATGCGCGAGGCCCCAAGCGAGCCGAAGCTGGCAACGACATTGCTCAGCATGTGGCGGGCAAAGAGGTCACGTACCCTCTGGGAGACCACATTGGCGCTGTTGAAACCTTGCTTTGCCAACGCCAGGGCTTCCATCCCGCTTTCCAGCAGATAACGGAGCGGAAAATGGACAGCGTCGGACCATTGTGCGGGCCGACGTGTTTTGTCGGGCAGTGCCAACGAAAGCAGGTTCAAGCGTTGCTCTCCGCCAAGCAGATCCGGCACGCTCATCTGGCCGGTACGCGCCCCGGCTTTGCTCGTCTCAAGCAGTGCCTTTTGCACGATGCCAGCTCCGCCAATGGCGAGCGCACTCAAGCCCAACTGGCCGACAGGCCTCAACAGACCCGCTTCACTGCCGGTCCGCCGAGCGGAATTGAACTATGGACACGGCACAGCATGCCGGCCGGCCCCAGAATGGTTTCGCCTTCGCCGAGCCGCTGCGCAAGCTTGCCCGGCAATCCGAGACATGCGCTCAGGCCGATAAGAAACGCGGTATTCGCTGATTTCCGATTATGCGATTCCAACATAAGAGATACTCCATGAGGGCATTTTCGATACCGCATTCATGCACCAACAGGTAGTGCCAATGCACCAATTGCGCGCGCCAGATTGGCTTGCGCCGCACTTCGCGCCCGAGCGAAGCACAGCGAACCACCAGCGCTGTACACGAAGTTGGGTCACCGCAAATTGGCCGACCAAAACCTGCGCCACACTTTTAGAGCGGACATCGGCGGGACAAGAGCGACCTTGATCCGGTGAATCATCCGGCCCTCTGGCTGCACATACAGGCGACGCAGGGAGGTCTCGCACCCTGGCGGCCTACATGCACACAACGCATGACACAAATACTAACTATCTGCGCACATCATCAACTTCAATTTCAGCGATCTCCATCATCATAATCAGTGCAAATGCCGTCTGGAGCAGCCGGATAATCCGGACAATCCTCATGACATGCATTCTTGGCACTCATCGGTTTGCAACGCCGTATCAACCCGATAGTCATGATGGGACAGGCCACAGCAGGAGCACTCGTCTGTCGGGCAGCTGCGCGCGAACGAGCAGCCCCTGAATAGGGCATCGACGCACCGATTTTTGCGCTTTTTTCGCCAAAATAGTTCGTCGACCAAGGTGCCCATCGCGCAGATTGGCAACATACGGCTACACCGCATGGGCGCACCCGTGCGGCCGTATAAGAGAAAGCTTATACGCAGGTGCTTCTGCCAATTCTGCCATTGCGAGGCCGCCCATATGTCGCTCAATACACTTTCTACCGGGAGCAACCCCAGCCAATTGCTGGGCACTCCTCTAAACGAGTCCGATTCGTCGGAGCTGTTGGGGTCGGATTCGTCCAAGGATGACTCCGATCTGCCGTCGACGATGGACGACATCTTTCTGCTGATCTACCAGCTGCTGGCAGCCCTCCAAACCAACGCGCCAACGAGTACATCAGGCAATGGGTCGGCCGATGCACCAACAAGCGCGCCAAGCGGCGATGCCAGCACCCCGTCTTCTGCATCGGACGATCAAGCCAACCAGCCGATCGAGAAGCGCACCTCGTGGCCATCGCTGGGCTACGACTTCGATCCCAAGGACATCAAGGGTAAGGACGCGCCACCAGCATTGGAGGGCTCAACGGTCACCTGGAACGGTGGCACGCTCACACCATCGGAGCTGCAGATCGTTTCGACCTTGAATGCCCACAAGGATCAGATGCCGCTCGAATACAAGAATCTCGATGACAAGATCAACGACCCTTCCACGCCCGCCGACCTGAAGGCCGCATTGCAGGGACTGAAGCAGGACCCGCGCTTGTTCTTTGCGATCGGTTCGCAGGGAGACGGCAAGTGCGGCGGCAAGATCAAGGCGCAGGATCTCTGGGATTTCTCCGATTCGCATCCGCAGGTCAAGGCGATGGGCGGGAAGAACGACCAGTTCAACCCCAAGGACATCAAGGGATCGACGCCACCTCCCGCCGTCGATGGCTCATCGGTCACCTGGGATGGTGGAACGCTCACCCAGAATGAGCTGGAAATCGTCAGTACGCTCAATCGCCATAAGGATCAGTGCCCACTCAAGTGGTCCGATCTGGATGCAAAGATCAACGACCCGTCGACACCACCGGATCTGAAGAAGGCATTGACGGACTTGCAGTCGGACCCGCGGCTGTTCTTCGCGATCGGCTCGCAAGGTGATGGCAAGTGCGGCGGCAAGATCAAAGACGGCGATCTCGGCAAGTTCGTCTCCCACCATGCGCAGGTCGCCGAGTACGCCGACAAGCAAGCAAAGAACTACACACAGAACTACGTGGCCTCGGACAGCCCGGACAAGACCAAGGCGTCGGTAATGAACGAGAGCGATGCCATGCGTGAGCTGTACCGCTATTCGGACTATCTGCCGGACGATCTGAATCAGGATACCTTCAAGTCTCTGGTGGATGGCGAAAGCAGCACCAAGAAATGTCCGCCGCAGGTCATCGCTGCCGCACAGTATTTTCGTGATCATCCCGACCAGTGGAAAGCGCTGGCAGGAGACTCCGGCTCGATGAGCAAACCGGACTTCCTGCAGAAAGCCAGCTCCGAGATTCACCTGACGGCGGACGAGCAGAAGACGCTGGACACCATCAACAGTCATCAAGACGCTTTTTACGGCGATGGCAAGGAAGTGACCCGCGACAAGCTCGACTCCATTTCCAAGGACGACAAGGCCGACCCCGCGGTGAAAGAGGCCGCGACGCAGTTGTTGAACGATCCGTTGCTGTTCGGGTTGTTGAACAACTCGATCACCGGCTACAAGAAGCCACATCGCTTCTTCGGGGGTGGTCATGTCGTCGACTCGGGCAAGATCAGCCAGGACGATTTCCGGCGGTTCTACGACAACATGAGCGCAGCCAACAAGACCGTGGACAAGCCGGTCACGCACGATGCCAGCTCGGCCGAGCAGCAAAAGGCCGTCTCGGACATGCTGATGGGCAAGGACGATCCGCCCGCGATCAAGAAGCCCAAAAAAGACGTCGGCGTGTTCCAGGAGGGCTTGCACGAGTTCCTCAAGTGGGACAGCAAGATCCTGGACTGGATGTCCGTTGGCCTCAGCGCATTGAATGGGATTCCCATCATCGGCGAAATTACCGATGCGGCGTCGATTGCATTGGAAAGCGAGGCGCAGGCGGCGCAGGTGGTCGACACCGCGATTCAAGGTGGCGACATGTCGCTTGCCTTGAAGCTGGCCGGCATCAATATGGCCGGAGCAGTGGTTGGAGCAGTCGGCGGACCCACGGCCAGAATCGGAGCCAAGGCGGTCGCCAAGGGAGTCGCCGAAGCCGCGGCCAAGGGAACTGCCAAGGGCGTGGCCAAAGGTGCGGGTAGAACGGCGGCCGAACGGCCGAGCGCCGCGGAGTTCGCAAAAGGCTATGTCGGCGGCACTGCCATCAGTAAATCGGTTGAAATTCTCAAGACGCCCGTCTTGGCGGGCTTGCATTACGAAGAATATCGACTGGACAAGCAGAAAGAAGGAGAGATCCACCAGAAGATGGAAAACGCCGGCGGCATCCCGATGGGTAAGCAGATTGTTCCCACGAACGTTGCCAACAATTTCGAGGGAGACCTGCGACAGAACCTGAGGAATATCAGAGTGCGTCGTAGATAACGCGCATGCCACAGCGACATTTGCGTTAGACGTCCTGCAGCCGGCGTTGGTGATCGTGAACGTGGGCGTTGCGGCAACGCCGGTCGATCTGCCACGACGTGCTGCGGGGTCGCGCTGCGATGATGGGTTGCGGTTCGCTTGGCAACCTTCGTATGAACGTGCCTCTAGGTGCCTGGAGGCACGTTCCGGCGCCGCTGCAGCCGTAATGTGCCTGCGGGCGATTAAGTGACGGGATGCCGGAGGCTGTCCCGGGAGCATCAACATGCTTGCAATGAAGACGGTCGACACGCGTGGATCCTGAGTCGCGAACGATGTGGCGCACCACCTGATCGGTCCCCTGTTGCCCTCGTGTGTTTCACGCTGAAAACCGATTAAATCGAACCTCGAACCATTCACCGCGTTCGGTGAGCAGATACGCAGCACAGCTGCGCCCGTGGACACAAGCGTCTGATTCGCCAGGCGATACAACCTCTTCGCTTTGGTGCAGTGATGACAGTCGCATCGCAGTAGCCTGCATTCCGCAAACGCTGCAGCCAGCCGACTACGCAGGAGATACCTCCATGTTCAATATAAATCGCTTACTGCGCTCTCGTCCGCGAACGGACACTGCCGATCAAGCACCGGCTGAAGACAGGCCTTCACATCAGCCTTCGGCCGCAGAGGGCTTGCTGAGCCCTCTGCTCGCGCGGCCACGGCGGCGCGAAAGCGCGGCGGCGCCTAGAAACGCGGGGCAAAGGAGCCCTTTCCGATCGCCTCTGCGTGCGTCGGGCCAGCCGGCTGCACTCGCGGGAGCCTCTTCTGCGCCACCGCGCAGCATCGAGCACGACATCGACGATTGGCTTGCGCAAAGCCTACCGATGGCAGAGAGGGTTCGAACGGGCTACAACCTGCACGACGGGCAGAGAGATACGTCGCGGGAAGTACTGCAAAGCGTCGCAGATGCAATCCGCCGTGCAGCGACTCGCCATAGCACCGAGCTTGTCCTCGACTACGGCCTGCCTGCCACGACGCTGCCTGACGCGATCGGCCGGCTCGACGCGCTACAGAAATTGACGCTGCTCCATACCGGGCTCCAATCGCTGCCAGACAGCCTGGGGCAGCTGCACCAGCTCCGCCATTTGCAGATCGCTGGCGCGCTGGGCCTGAAAACGCTGCCACCCTCGTTGACGCGCCTGTCCAATCTCAGAACCCTTCAATTGACGATGATCCCGTTGGACGAATTGCCCGTAGGCATTGGCCGCATGCAGGGTCTGCGCAGCCTCACGCTAGGTGGCGGGCACTATGCGCGTCTGCCGGCCAGCATCGTTGAACTGAGCGGATTGACCGAGTTGCGCATGCCGCACTCTTCGCATTTTCGCGAGTTACCTGAGAACATCGGCCTCATGCAGGGGCTCAGGTCGCTGGAGGTGGCATCGAATTCCGAGCTAGAGCAGCTTCCTGGCAGCCTCACCCAGCTGCATCGGCTGGAAAAACTCACCCTGTCGTCCAACCGCCGGCTGGCGCATTTGCCTGAAGACATCGGCCAACTGCGCGGCTTGACGGAACTCTCGCTCAAAAATTGCGCTGCGCTGCGGCAGCTGCCCGACAGCGTGGGGGATCTGGCCCAGCTGCAACTGCTGGACCTGCGCGGCACCGGCCTGCAGACCCTTCCACAGTCGCTGGCACGACTGCCCGCTCAATGCGATATCAAGGTACCGGATCATCTGGCAGGCCAATTGCTGCAAATCCGCGACCCGGAGCGCGCTGCGCGCGAGCCACAGCGCGCGGCACAGCGACTGGCCGAGAGAAGGCGGCGCGCGCCCGTGCCGGCGGCGCAGCAGGCCGGGGCATCGTGGAACCGCATGCCCGAGTTCGCGCGCGTGCTGCGCACTGTCGATGCCGACCTGGGCGAGCGTTTTGACAAGTGGACGCAAGGCTTGGCGCAAACTGCCAGGATCTCCGGCGCATCCATCACGCCGGCCGACATGCCCCTGCTGGACCAGGTGGTGACCGAGGCCATTCGCTCACCCGAATTCCGCAGCAGCTTCGGCCAATTTTTGAGCGACCACACCCTCAAGACGCTCAACATGGATGGCATGACGCAGGTGGGCGGTTTCGGGCCCGCCGTGCGAGGAGACGTCAAAACCGCGTTTGCCGAGATGCTCAAGCACAAGCTCATGCACACGCAGGACCACCAGACTGCACTGGGCCTGCTGCAGGACGCCCTGCAAAATCCAGACTTGGGGCTTTCCAGGGAGATGCTGCTGCGCAGCAGGAATGAACTCACCGGGCGTGTGGAGATGTGGCCGCCATTGAAGGCCTATATTTCCATGCACGATGTGGAGGGACAAGCGGCGCAGGATGCGGCGATCACGTGGACGATGGCGCAGTTCGAAGAAGCGCAGCAGGGTGGCATCGGGGACGCAGAGGCCAAGCAGGAGTCCGAACGTGCGCAGGCCAACGCGAACCGCTTCATCGAGCAGCGGGCCCGTGTACTGCTCAGGGAATGGGACATCCGTTAGGCCCTGGAGACCGGTGATATCGCGCCCGGCACTTTAAACGGCAGGCATGCTGGCGATGTTGATCGCAGAGCTCGGCGGGTGTTTGCCCGCCGAGCCCATGCAGTCTTTATTGGATGCCGGCAACCAGCCAAGCGTCGGCCGGTCTGTTTGATCGCTTCGCTCACGCCGCGGAACCCGTGCATATCCAGAACGCCGCGTTGTTCGCTGTCGTTGAAGCGTTCCATGAAGCCGCTTGACTGCATGGGACATCTATCCGCTGCGCGTCTGCGTTGAGGGCTGGTGCTCCCATCTGTGGCCCGACCAGTCCGGATGCCAATGGATCCGGATAGACCTTTCGATGTACAGACAACAAAAAGCCCCCGATCTCTCGAGGGCTTTTGTTCATCCCAGGACACGCCTGGAACGGAATTTGGTGCGCCCGGAGGGATTCGAACCCCCGACCAATGGCTTCGGAAGCCACTACTCTATCCGGCTGAGCTACGAGCGCCTGGCCGCACATTATGCCAGAACAGCCGGCATGCGCGTGATGGGGCCGGGCGGCGCAGGACCTGGGCGAGCCACGGCGTCACTGGAGACGTCATGACACCGGCCTCTCGGCCCGGGCAGTCGGTAGGTCGCAACCCGATGCCCAGGTTCGAGCGCACCGGACCCAGGCCGTGCAACGGTGTCGCCGTCTCAAGCGGCAGTCTGCAGAACGCAAGCCCGCTCAACGTCACCAGCCTGACCGTGCGGTTGAGCACGCACCCGAGCGCGGTCACTGCCGAGCTTGCGTTGTAGCCGCATACCCGCCGCACGCCTGACTGCGCCAACGTCCGGCTTAGCCGCTTGCGACCACGTCGTTCAGGCCAGCCGCACCCGTGAACAGCCTGCCATCGCGGACGCAGGGCTTTCCCAGAATTGCCGCCCGGGCAGCGCCCACCTCGCGCCCACATGACCACGGCCAAGCCGCGCTGCTACCCTTTGCAGCATGAGCAAGCATGGTGTCGAACAACTGCCCGCAGCGCGCGCGCTGACGTGGCCGCAGCGATTGGGCCAGTACTGGAAGCTGGTCCGTGGCGACCGCCCGATCGGAAGCCTGCTGCTGCTCTGGCCCACCTGGTGGGCGTTGTGGCTGGCCGCCGACGGCCTGCCGCCGCTGTGGACGCTCTTCGTGTTCACCGCCGGGGTGTGGCTGACCCGCTCGGCCGGTTGCGTGATCAACGATTACGCCGACCGCTGGCTGGATCCGCACGTGGAGCGCACCAAATCGCGTCCGCTGGCCACCGGCGCGGTCTCCGGGCGCGAGGCATTATGGGTATTCGTGGCGCTGATGCTGGTGGCCTTCGCGCTGGTGCTCACGCTCAACTGGCTGACCGTGATGCTGAGCGTGCCCGGCGTCTTCCTGGCCGCCAGCTACCCCTATCTCAAGCGCCATACCCACCTGCCGCAGGTCTATCTGGGCATGGCGTTCGGCTGGGGCATCCCGATGGCCTTCGCCGCCGTGCAAGGCAGCGTGCCGTTGCTGGGCTGGCTGCTGTATGCCGCCAACATCCTGTGGGCCACCGCCTACGACACCTGGTACGCCATGGTCGACCGCGACGACGATATCCGCATGGGCAGCAAGTCCACCGCCATCCTGTTCGGCAGATTCGATCTGATCGCGCAAGGCATCCTGTATGCGCTGATGGCCGCGACGCTGGTAATGGTCGGCCTGCGCGCTGATCTCGGCGCTGCGTACTGGGCCGGCCTGGGCGCTGCAGCGCTGCTGGTCGCCTACGAATTCCGCATCGCCCGCCACCGCGAGCGCGGCCCCTGCTTCCGCGCCTTCCTGCACAACAACTGGGTTGGCCTGGCGATCTTCGTCGGCATCGCAGTGGCGGTGGCAGGGCGTTAGATGCGGGATCGGGGATTGGGGATGGGAAATTCGTCGATTGAAGGTCAGATCTTGAAATTGCGAGCAAGGATTCAAGCCCGCCACCAGCTTCAACTGCTCTATTCCTCAATCTCTTCTGGCCATCCACCCGCCGAAGCCGCATCGCTATCCATCGCGCTGTGCCGTCGGACAAAGAGCCCGTCTCCTGCGGGAGAGAGGCTGGGGTGAGGGTGCGGGCGAAGCCTCGCGCACCCGGCGGCCGCCGGCTAGATCACGGCACCCGCGCGCAGACCCAGGCATCCACCCGTTGAACACCCGCCTTGCGCAAGGCCTTGGCCGCGGCGTGGAGCGTCGCGCCGGTCGTCATCACGTCGTCCACCAAGGCCACATGCGCCGGCAAGGCGCCGCGGACCTCGAACGCATCGCGCAGATTGCGCTGCCGCTCGGCCGCATCCAGTTCGGATTGCGGTGCGGTCGCGCGAACCCGGCGCAGCAACGGCTGGCACGGCAGCTGCAGCGCGCGGCCCAGCGGTCGGGCCAGCTCCAGCGCCTGGTCGTAACCGCGCTGGCGCAGGCGCTGCCGGTGCAGGCTTACCGGCACCAATGCCTGCGGGCGCGGCAGCCCCACGCAGCGCCGGGCCATCAGTTCGCTCAGCAGGCGGCCGGCCGCCAGGTCCTGATGGAACTTGAACCGCCGCAGCAGCCCATCCACCGGCCAGCGATAGGTAAAACAGGCATGCACCCGCTGCAGCGCTGGTGGGTGCTGCAGGCACTGCCCGCACAGCACCACCGCGTCGGAGGCGAACAGCTGCGTGGCGCAGCACAGGCAGGCGTGGCCATGATCGGGCAAGGCGGCGCGACATGCAGGGCATAGATCGCCGTCCGGCGTGCCGGCCTCCGCGCAGACCAGGCACAGGCTCGGCAGCAACAGTCGCAGCACCCGCTGCGGCCATCTGTAAACCGATCGGACCTGATTGAAGTTGACAGTCTCTTGCATGCTCACCAGACTGCCTGGCTTCCAAGCCGCTGACTGTCAGGAAACTCCGATGTCTGTTGTCCTCCGCCATGACTGGGATCGCAAAGAGCTGCAGGCGCTGTTCGATCTGCCGTTTCCGGAGTTGCTGCACCGCGCGGCCAGCGTGCATCGCGCGCACTTCGATCCGGCGCAAGTGCAGGTGTCCACCTTGCTCTCGGTCAAGACCGGCGGCTGCCCGGAAGACTGCGCGTATTGCCCGCAGGCGCAGCGCTACGACACAGGCGTGAGCGCGCAGAAGCTCATGGAGACCGAAGAGGTCGTCGCCAAGGCGCGCCAGGCCAAGGCCGCCGGCGCCTCGCGCTTCTGCATGGGCGCCGCCTGGCGCTCGCCCAAGGAGCGCGACATTCCCAAGGTGGCCGCCATGATCCGCGAGGTGAAGGCCATGGGCCTGGAAACCTGCGCCACGCTCGGCATGCTCGACGCCGGCCAGGCGCGTGCGCTCAAGGACGCTGGGCTGGACTACTACAACCACAATCTGGACACCGCGCCGGATTACTACGACTCGATCATCCACACCCGCCAGTACCAAGACCGCCTGAACACGCTGGAGCATGTGCGCGATGTCGGCCTGAAGACCTGCTGCGGCGGCATCGTCGGCATGGGCGAAACCCGCGAACACCGCATCGGTCTGCTGCTGGCGCTGGCCACGCTGCCGGCGCATCCGGATTCGGTGCCGATCAACCAGCTGGTGCAGGTACCCGGTACTCCGCTGCACGGCACCCAGCAGCTGGATCCGTTCGAGTTCGTGCGCATGATCGCCGTTGCCCGTATCGCCATGCCGAAATCGATGGTGCGCCTGTCCGCCGGCCGCGAGACGATGAGCGACGAACTGCAGGCGCTGTGCTTCCTGGCCGGTGCCAATTCGATTTTCTACGGCGAAAAACTGCTCACCACCGGCAACCCGGACACCGAGCGCGACCAGGCCCTGTTCCAGCGCCTGGGCCTGCGCCCGATGCAGGTCACCGTCGATGCGGCCGAGCACGATCACCCCGGCACCGTCCATGCGGAGATCACCCGTAGCGCGGCCTGCGAGCACGCCGCCTGACCCGGCACCGGGCACCGGTCGTCGGTGGCGGCTGGGCGCCCTGAGCCCGGCACGCTACGCTAGCCGGCCTTCCCTGCCGTTGAACGCCCCCATGGCTCGCCCCGATCTGCACGAACGGATTTCGTCGCTGCGTAAATTGCGTGTGGCCCA
The DNA here is from genome assembly GCF_000961215.1 of Xanthomonas citri pv. citri. Taxonomy (NCBI): domain Bacteria; kingdom Pseudomonadati; phylum Pseudomonadota; class Gammaproteobacteria; order Lysobacterales; family Lysobacteraceae; genus Xanthomonas; species Xanthomonas citri. The sequence continues at coordinate 458,629 of NZ_CP008998.1, read as the reverse complement.
GGAACGGGTGCGGGTGCGACGGCAGGTGGGCCGGCGCGATGGCGTGCGGCTGGAGATCGACGGCCGTTGGCTGACCGGTTTCTGTTCCAACGACTACCTGGGCTTGTCGCAACAGTTCGAAGTGGTCGCCGCGCTGCAGGATGCCGCTGCCCGCGATGGTGCCGGCGCCACCGCCTCGCATCTGATCTGCGGGCACCACACCGCGCACGAAACATTGGAACGCGAAATCGCCGAATGGCTGGGCTATCCGTCGGCGTTGCTGTTCGGCAGCGGCTTCATCGCCAACCTGGCCGTGCAACAGGCGTTGCTCAGCGAAGAAGACGATGTCTGCGTGCAGGACCGGCTCAATCACGCCAGCCTGCTCGATGCCACGCGGCTGGCCGGTTGCCGGTTGCGGCGCTATCCGCACCTGGATGTGGAAGGCGCGATGCGCCAGCTCAAGGGCGCGCCCGAAGGCGCGGCGATGCTGGCCACAGACGGCGTTTTCAGCATGGACGGCGATGTCGCGCCGCTGCGCGCCTTGAGCCTGGTGGCACGCATGCAGCAAGCGCTGTTCTATGTGGACGACGCGCACGGTGTTGGCGTGCTCGGTCCGCAAGGGCGCGGTTGCGTCGCCGATGCCGGGTTGGGCGTGGCCGAAGTGCCGTTGCAGTTGGTCACCCTGGGCAAGGCGCTCGGTGGCTACGGCGCGGTGGTGGTGGGCGAAGAGGCGTTGGTGCGCCATCTGGCCGAAACTGCGCGCCCCTACATCTACACCACCGCATTGCCGCCGGCGCAGGTCGCGGCCACCCTGGCGGCCGTGCGCCTGGCGCGTCGCGACGATTGGCGGCGTGCGCGCCTGGTCGAATTGATCGGTGCGTTCCGCGATGGCGCGCGCAAGCACGGCTTCGAACTGATGGCCTCCGACACGCCGATCCAGCCACTGCTATGCGGCGAGGAAGCAACCGTGATGGCGATGTCGGCTGCGCTCGAACACGCAGGTTTCATGGTTGGTGCCATTCGTCCGCCCACCGTGCCCGAAGGCAAGGCGCGCTTGCGCGTCACCTTGTCTGCGCTGCATACGCAGCAGCAGGTGCAGGCACTGATCGAGGCCATCGTGCAGGCGCGCGATGTGGTCAGTCGGCAGCCGCTGCGTGCCTCTGCCTGAGGCGAGTGGCAGCGCGTGGCTGGCCTGCACGCAGACACGCGCGGGCCACTCAGCCAATGCAGCGATCGCACGACGCACCTGCGTGGCAGGCGACCACGGCGCGCTGACCGTGCATTGGGCGATGGTTTGCCTGCATTGGACCAGCCGTGCAACCGGTGCGTGCCGGTATCCGATCGCACCCCGGCACTGACATGTCACGCGCGACACCAGGCACAGCCACGGCGGCGCAACGTCGCGTGTGGGAAGCGTTGTCGCGGCTGTACCTGGACAGCGACAGTTGCGACGACGACGGCATCGCACGCGTCCTGGCTGCCTCGCCCTTCGCCCTGGAACAGTTGCGCACGATGTTGTTGTACGAGGTGCACCCGGTGCTGATCGGCAATCTGCGCAGCGTGGCCGGCGTCTGGGACGGCTTCGATCCCGACTGGCTGGCGGCGGCGATCCAGGCGCGGCGCGCACGGCGCCGGCACTGGCCGGCGCGCTGGCGCTGGTGCGGCCATGCGCGTGCGCAGTGGGCGTTGCTGGCCCCGAGAATCCTCGCACTGCGTGCAGCCGCCACGCATTGACGCCAGGACCCTGCACCCAACATCGGATCTGTGTGCCTCCAATCACCAGCGCGTATCCCGCGATGCGTGCCGGCACGCCACAATCGGCGACAATGCGCGCATGCATATCGATGTCATCGGCCACGGGCCTGCGCTGGTTCTCCTGCACGGTTGGGCACTGCACGGCGGCGTGTTCGCACCGCTGGTGGAGCGCCTGGCGCCGCACTATCAATTGCATCTGGTCGACCTGCCCGGGCACGGCTTCAGTCGCGACGACAGCACACCGCTGGCCTTGCCCTATGTGGTTGCAGAAATTGCGGCCGCCACACCGCCGGCGGTATGGCTGGGCTGGTCGCTGGGCGGGCTGTTTGCGCTGCATGCGGCCGCCACCCTGCCGCAGGTGCGTGGGTTGGCGATGATTGCCGCCACGCCGCGTTTCGTGCGTGGCAGCGATTGGCCGAGTGCCGTCCAGCGCGAGGTGTTCGTGCAATTCGGCGTGGAGTTGTCGCGCGACTATCGCGGCACGCTGGAGCGTTTTCTTGCGCTGGACACGCTCGGCTCGGCGCATGCACGCAGCGAACTGCGCAGCCTGCGCGAGACGCTGACCGCGCGCGGCGAACCGGCACCGGAAGCGTTGCAGCAAGGGCTCACCCTGCTCGAACGCACCGATCTGCGCCGCACCGTGCCGCAGCTCGCACGCCCCAGCCTGTGGATCGCCGGGCAACGCGATCGCCTGGTGCCTGCCGCCGGCATGCATGCCGCCGCCGCGCTCAGCCCGCACGCGCAGGCGCTCACCATTGCCGGCGGTGGTCACGCGCCGTTTCTTGGTCATGCAGATCAGGTGAGCGAGGCACTGCAACGCTTCGTTGCGTCCGTGCCATGAGCCGATCGTCGATCATGCGACATCGCTGATCGAGGGACACTCGCATGGATCTGGGAATCGCTGGCCGCTGGGCGTTGGTCTGCGCCGCAAGCAAAGGGCTGGGTCTGGGCTGCGCACGTGCATTGGCCGGCGAAGGCGGCAATGTGGTGATCGCCGCGCGCGGCCGTGAGGCACTGGAGCACGCCGCCGATGCCTTGCGCGCATTGCCCGGCTCTGGCGAAGTGCGCTGCGTGGTTGCCGATATCGCCACGCCGGAAGGGCGCAGCGCCGCACTCGCGGCCTGCCCGCAGGTCGACATCCTGATCAACAACGCGGGCGGCCCGCCGCCAGGCGATTTCCGCCAGTGGGAACGCGCCGACTGGTTGCGCGCGCTGGACGCCAACATGCTGGCGCCGATCGAACTGATCCGCGCCACCGTCGATGGCATGCGCGCACGCCGCTTCGGCCGCATCGTCAACATCACCTCCAGCGCGGTGAAGGCGCCGATCGACATCCTTGGCCTGTCCAATGGCGCGCGCGCCGGCCTCACCGGCTTCGTCGCCGGGCTTGCGCGCAGCACCGTGGCCGACAACGTCACCATCAACAACCTGTTGCCTGGGCAGTTCGCCACCGACCGCCTGCGCGGCAACTTCGCCGCCATCGCGCAGCAACAGGGCAGCAGTGCCGACGAAGTCGCCGAACGCAAGCGTGCGGGCATTCCAGCGGCGCGTTTTGGCGAGCCGGACGAGTTCGGCGCGGCTTGCGCCTTTCTGTGCAGCGCGCAGGCCGGCTATATCACCGGACAGAATCTGTTGATCGATGGCGGCAGCTATCCCGGCACGTTCTAGCGTGGCGTCGTCGCGCACCACGCATCGATTCCCTCCGCCCTAGCCCTGGGGCGACAATAGCGGCGCCATGACCAGTACTTTCGACCCCCGCCACGTCCGGCGCGCCTTTGCGCGTGCCGCCAGTACCTATACCGCCGCAGCCGCACTTCAACGCGAAGCGGAAACCCGCCTGCTCGAATCGCTCGACTACCTGGGCGAGCAGGTGCCCAAGGTGGCGCTGGATGTCGGCGCCGGCCCCGGCCATGCCAGCGCTGCAATCAAGAAGCGCTGGCCCAAGGCGCAGGTCATCGCGCTGGATCAGGCCATGCCGATGCTGCGCCAGGCGCGCAAGGCCGCGGGCTGGTGGAAGCCGTTTACGCAGGTGTGCGCCGATGCGCGCGCGCTACCGGTCGCCGACGGCAGCGTGGATGTGATCTTCAGCAATCTGTGCCTGCAGTGGGTGGAAGACCTGCCGACCGTGTTCGCCGGTTTCCGCCGCGCGTTGCGCCCGGGTGGGCTGCTGCTGTGCTCCACCTTCGGCCCGGAAACACTGATCGAATTGCGCGATGCCTTTGCGCAGAGCGACCCGGCCCCGCACGTCAGCCGCTTTCCGCCGATCGCCCAATTCGGCGATGCCCTGCTGATGTCCGGGTTCCGCGACCCGGTGCTGGACCGCGACCTGTTCACCCTGACCTACAACGATCTGCCCGCGCTGATGCGCGAACTGCGTGCGATGGGGGCAACCAATGCACTCAGCAACCGCCGTGCCACCTTGACCGGACGCGGTCGCTTCGTGGCCGCCAGCGCTGCCTACGAACCGCTGCGGCGGCCGGACGGCACCCTGCCCAGCTCCTGGGAGGTGATCTACGCCCATGCCTGGGCACCGGCGCCGGGCGCGCCCATCCGCGAACACGGGCATGAGGTCGCCAGCGTGCCGGTCAGCGCCATCCCGATCCGCCGCCGCATCGACTGAGCGGCGGTACAGAACGTTGGTCGTCGCGCATCCACTGCCGGTGAGACACAGAGTATTGCGCCCCCGCTCATGCTCACCTGTCAGGCTCGGCGGAGACACTTGCTAGAATTCTGAAGTTAACGGCCGCACCTCCCTGTTGCGGCTCAGCTTGTTCGATGGTGGCTACCGACACGACGCAGCAGTGCTGCGTGCGCTGCTTGGCAGCCACTTTCACGTTTGCGGCCCCCCGCCCCCCAATCGGCCTCCCCCATGTTGAAGTGGCTCCTCATCGCGTTGTTCATCGCATCGGCGCTCTACATCCATTACCGCGGTCGCGTGCGGCACCGGCTCAGCCGGCAGTTGCTGGACCATTCCACCTTCATGGCCCCCATCAACACGCTGATGTACCTGTGTTCGCGGGTGCCGACCACGCCATTCATCGACCCGGGCAAGGAATTTCCCGAGCTGGCGCCGCTGCGCGCCAGCTGGCCACTGATCCGCGACGAAGCGGTGGCGTTGCAACAGATGCAGAAGATCCGCGCTGCTGAAGGCTATACCGACATCGGCTTCAATTCGTTCTTCCGGCGTGGCTGGAAGCGCTTCTATCTGAAGTGGTACGGCACCGCGCATCCGTCGGCAGCCGAATTGTGTCCGCAGACCACCGCCTTGCTGAAGTCCATTCCCACGGTCAAGGCAGCGATGTTCGCCGAGCTGCCGCCGGGCAGCGAACTACGCCCGCACCGCGACCCGTTCGCCGGCTCCATGCGCCTGCACCTGGGCCTGGCCACACCCAACGACGACCGTTGCTTCATCGACGTCGACGGGCAACGCCACAGCTGGCGCGATGGCGAGTGGACCATGTTCGATGAAACCTACATCCACTACGCGCGCAACGACACCGACCAGGACCGCATCATCCTGTTTTGCGATATCGAACGCCCGATGCGTTGGCGCTGGGCGGCTGCGGTGAACCGCTTCGTCGGCCGCAGCCTGCTCTCGGCCGGCGCCTCGCCCAATCAGGAAGGCGACAAGACCGGCGGCATCAATCGCGTGTTCCGCTATTTCTACGCCGCACGCCTCAAGGCCAAGGCGCTGAAGGAACGCAACAACCCGCTGTACCAGGTGCTCAAGTGGGGCATCTTCATCCTGGTGGTGGTCGGAATCGTGCTGCTGTAACCCTCGCCCACCCACCTAGGAACGCACTTGGCGCGACCGGCATCGCCGGTAACGCCTCATCGCGCGCAAGCGTGCTCCTACATAGGCGCAGCTCCGGCCGCGATACCGCACCAATCACGTAGGAGCGCACCCGGGCGCGACCAGGCATTGCCGGTAACGCCTCATCGCGCCCAGGTGCGCCCCTACGCAGCGCTGGCCGATGCGGTCGATGTGCTCAGCGCGATACCTGCGCAATCCATTCCTGCAGGTTGTAGTAGTTGGTCACGCGGGTGATCTTGTCGCCGCGCACGTCGAAGAACGCACCGCCCACCAGCACATAGGTCTGCCCGGTGGCCTCCGGCAGGCCTTCGTCGGTGGTGTGATAGACGCCATGCACCACGTACTCGGCGCCGACCCGGGTGCCATCGTCGTTGGCGATGACGACCACATCGCGCAATTGCTCGCGGTAACTGTCGTTCATGCGCTGCAGGAATGCGGCAAATTCGTTGCGGCCGATTTCGCGTGGACCTTGGTTGAGGTCATGGGCGACGTCCTCGGCCAGAAACGCCAACATGCCGTCCCAGTCGCCACGGTTGAATGCTGCGTAGTAGGCCTGGACCAGGCCGATGGCGTGTTGCCGATGGGTCTCGCTCATGCTCGAACCTGCCGCTGGGAAAGCCGCATCATAGGCCTGCGGTCACGACCCTTGCACCACCAGATCGCGGTGGAAGTAATACACCTCCTGCAACAGGAAGCGCCAGCTGGTGTGGAAGCTGCGAAAACGCGTGCTCGGCGTGGACGAGGCCAGCGCGTCGATACCCAGTTCCTGGCTCAGTCGCAGCGCACGCGCCATGTGCAGCGGGTCGCTGACGATGATCGCCCGATGCAGGCCGTGCCGCTCCATCAGCGTGCGCGCCTGTTCCAGGTTCTGCCGGGTGGTGCGCGAGGTGGTTTCGATCACGATGGCGTCCGGCGGGATGCCGTGGCGCAGCGCGTAGCGTCGTGCTACCTGCGATTCGGCAAAGCGCGCACCGTTGCCGAAGCCGCCGGTGAACAACAGCCGCGGCGCATAGCCCTGCGCGTATAGATCCAGCGCGTGCCGGATGCGTTCTTCGAACACCGGCGAAGGGCGCGCATCGTAGGCGGCCGCACCCAGCACGATGATCACATCGGCCGGCGCGGCCTGATCGCGGTCGCCGATCCACACGATCCAGCCTGCCACGGCCACCAGCCAGATCAGCGCCAGCATGCACAACCGCCAGCCCCAGCCCCACAGGCCGAGCCCGCGTGAGCGCCTGCTCACGCCGCGACCCAAGGCAAGGCGTCCAGATCGACATTGCCGCCGGACAGGATCAGCCCCACTCGCCGCCCGGCAAACCGTGCCGGCTGGGCCAGGACCGCAGCCAGGGCGATCGCCGAAGACGGCTCGACCACTTGCTTGAGCAACTGCCAGACCAGCCGCATGGCCTGCACCACCGCGGCATCGTCCACCGTGATCACCTGCGCACCGGCGCGCTGCAGCACGGCGAAGTTGGGCGCGCCCAAGGTGCCGCGCAGGCCGTCGCAAATGGTGTCCGGCACGAAATCGACCAGCCGCTGCCCGGCCGCCAGCGAACGCGCGGTGTCGGCTGCGCCGGCAGGCTCGGCCAGCACCAGCTCGCAGTCCGGCGAAGCCTGCAGCGCCAGTGCGGCACCGGCCGCCAGCCCACCACCGCCGACAGGCGCCACCAGCACATCCAGCACGCCGCTCTGGTGCAGCAACTCCAGCGTGGCGGTGCCCTGCCCGGCGATCACTGCACGATCGGTATACGGGTGCACCAGCGTGGCGCCGCTGCCGGCCTGCACCTCAGCGCACATCTGTTCCCGCGCCGCGATGGTCGGCGCGCAACGCCACAACGTGGCGCCGTTCCGGGAGATATTGGCGAGCTTGGCCGCCACCGCGCCCTCGGGCACCACCACGTGGCAGCCGATGCCGCGCGTGCGTGCGGCAAGCGCCAGCGCCGCGCCGTGATTGCCGGAGGAATGCGTGACCACACCGCGCGCAGCCAGCGCGTCCGGCAGCGACCATACGGCATTGCAGGCACCCCGGAACTTGAATGCGCCACTGCGCTGCAGATGCTCGGCCTTGAAGAACAACTGCGCACTGCTGAGCGCATCTAGGCTGTGCGATGTCAGCAACGGTGTCGGCGCGCAGTGCGGCGCGATCCGCGCAGCGGCTTGCAGGACGTCGGAATGGGCAAGGGGGACCGTCTCGATCATGCCTGCAAGATTAACGTATCGCCTCCTCTTCACGGGTCGCACGCCTACCGCCGCGCATGCTGGATCGATGACAAAGCGTCGCAATGCCGCACAATTAAGGACCGATTCAATGCATCGGTTCGACAGTGGCACCATGGTTGCAGGAGGGCACCATCCATGAAATTCCGTCTGATCTTCGCCGCCGGGCTGTTGGCCCTGGGCGGCTGCGCAACCTACGACTACACCGGCGGTGGGTCGGGCGGCTATTACCGTGGTGCGCCTGCCGTGCAGTATCGCTATCCGCCCGGCTACTCCCCGTATTTCTACGGCAACCCGTACGGTCTGCCGTATGGCTATGGCGCCGGGTCGATCGGCCTGTACGACTACCCGGTGTACCCGGTTTATCGTGGTGGTGGCTACTACTACCGGCAGTACGATCGACGTCCGCAGTACCGTCCGCCGCGCCCGAACGGCTCGTTCAACAACGGGCCGCGCCCCGGCGGCTCGCGGCCGCAACAACCCAACCGCCCTCCGGCAACCGGCGCACCGCCGTCGCGGCCGCCACCGCGTATCGGCGCACCGCCGCGGGTCATTCGCGAGATCCAGCGGCAAACCGCACCGCGCACTACACGCGAACAGATTCCGTAGGACGCTGACTGCGACCTGGCCCACACTTGGCGATATTGGGGGCTTGCGTTCAGCTGACGATTGGCTGCAAGCTAGGTGCTCTGTGTGACCCGCCACGTCATTTTTTGACCGGGCCAGCCCCACTGAATGACTTATGTCGATGTCCGACAGGGAAATCTGGATCCCCCCTGTTCCGGCCCTGTCGGATATCGGCGCCTACAACACAGAAAGCCCCGGCATGCCGGGGCTTTCTGTTTTTGTTCGATGTTGCCGAGCAGGCGCTGCAGCGCAGGGGGCGCATGCGCAAACTCGCAGGAATCATAAAAAATAAGGGCCGGCAGTCCCCCGACTACCGACCCTTACGCTACCCCATCGCACGCGCGGCTGGCCCCTGTTCCAATTCCAGCCTTTGCGCCCATGTCGCAATGCCACGACGGGTGCAGTAGGGATATCCGCACGAAACATGCCAACTTGAGGGTCACGTGCTGTAAATGTGATTTGAATCACATTTTCTACCGAACAAGTGACCTGGCCCGCCCTTCAGCCGATACTTCCGCGGCCGTTTTCCCTTTTCCGCTCCTGGTCCACGCTCATGTCCGACTCCTTTTATCGCTACGACGTCATCGTGATCGGAGGTGGTCATGCCGGCACCGAGGCCGCCCTTGCGTCTGCACGCGCAGGCGCGCGCACCTTGCTGCTCACCCACAACATCGAGACGGTGGGGGCGATGAGCTGTAACCCGGCCATCGGCGGGATCGGCAAGGGCCACCTGGTCAAGGAGATCGACGCACTCGGCGGGGCGATGGCACGCGCAGCGGATCTGGCCGGCATCCAGTGGCGCACGCTCAACGCCTCCAAGGGGCCGGCAGTGCGTGCCACGCGCTGCCAGGCCGACCGCAACCTGTACCGCACTGCGATCCGCTGCATCGTCGAGGCCCAGCCCAACCTGACCGTTTTCCAGGCGGCCGTGGACGATCTGATCATTCATCACGGCGCCAGCGAAGCCGACAGCGTGCGTGGGGTCATCACCCAGACCGGACTGCGTTTCCAAGCGCCTTCGGTGGTGCTGACGGCCGGCACGTTCCTGGCCGGCAAGATCCATGTCGGCCAAACGCAGTACGCGGCCGGGCGCATGGGCGATCCGCCGGCCACCACGCTGGCCGCGCGCCTGCGCGAGCGCCCGTTCGCGATCGACCGGCTCAAGACCGGCACCCCGCCGCGGATCGACGGGCGCACCCTCGATTACGGCGTGATGGCCGAGCAGCCCGGCGACGACCCATTGCCGGTGATGTCGTTCATGGGCCAGGTCAGCGACCATCCGCGCCAGGTCAGCTGCTGGATCACCCAGACCACCGAGCAAACCCACGAGATCATTCGCAACGCGCTGCATCGCTCGCCGCTGTATTCGGGGCAGATCGAAGGCATCGGCCCGCGCTACTGCCCGTCGATCGAAGACAAGGTGGTGCGTTTTGCCGAGAAGACCAGCCACCAGATCTTCGTCGAACCCGAAGGCCTGGAAGTGGCCGAGATCTATCCCAACGGTATTTCCACCTCGCTGCCGTTCGATGTGCAGCTGGCGCTGGTGCGCTCGATCCACGGCTTTGCGAACGCGCACATCACCCGCCCCGGCTACGCCATCGAGTACGACTTCTTCGACCCGCGCGGGCTCAAGGCCTCGCTGGAGACCAAGGCGGTGGGCGGGCTGTTCTTCGCCGGGCAGATCAACGGGACCACCGGTTACGAAGAGGCGGCCGCCCAGGGTCTGCTCGCCGGGCTCAACGCAGCGCGCCACGTGCAGGGGCTGCCGGCGTGGTCGCCGCGCCGCGATGAGGCCTACCTGGGCGTGCTGGTGGACGATCTCATTACCCACGGCACCACCGAGCCGTACCGCATGTTCACCAGCCGCGCCGAATACCGATTGCAGCTGCGCGAGGACAATGCCGATGCGCGCCTGACCGGCGTCGGGCGTGCGATGGGCCTGGTGGACGACGCGCGCTGGGCGCGCTTTGCGGCCAAGCAGGAGGCCGTGCAACGCGAAACGGCGCGGCTGTCTGCACTGTGGGCCACACCGGGCAATGCGCTGGGCCGCGAGGTGGCCGACGCGCTGGGCGTGACGGTCAGCCGCGAAACCAACGTGCTGGATCTGATCAAGCGCCCGGAACTCACCTACGCCACCTTGATGCGGGTGCCGACCCTGGGCCCGGGCGTGGACGATGCGCAGGTGGCCGAGCAGGTCGAGATCAGCGTCAAGTACGCCGGTTATCTGGATCGCCAGCGCGACGATATCGCGCGTCAGCAACGTCACGAAACCACGCCGATCCCGGACGGTTTCGATTACGCCAGCGTGCGCGGCCTGTCGATCGAAGTGCAGCAGAAACTTGAACGCGTGCGCCCCCAGCACATCGGTCAGGCACAACGGATTCCCGGCATGACCCCGGCGGCGATCTCGCTGCTGCTGGTGCATCTGGAGCGCGCGCGACGCAGCCAAGTGGCGTGATCGACGCGACGGCCCTGCCCGTCGCCAGTGATCGTTGGCATCCATCCCTCTGACGACAGCGGGCGACCGCGCCGGTCATCGCGACACGATGGCGTGTCCCGATTTGCGAACACGCGGGCGAGCAAAGGCGACCTGAGCCGACCCAACGGTCGAAGCGGGCTCGAGCGTTATTGCTATGATTTGCCAACTGACGACATATTTCGACACATGAACGTATCCAGCACGTTATTGCCGGCGATGTTCCGCAGCGTCTGCGCTCTGCTGCTATCGACAGTGGCATGCAGTTGGCCGGCACATGCCAAGACCGAAGAAGACGGGCGTTACTGGCTGAGCGTCTACGCGCAAGGCAAGCTGCCGGTCGAAAACCTGTACTGGAGCATGGATGTCCATCCGCGCTGGCGCGAGGAAGGCGAACAGTTCGATCAACTGATCTTGCGCCCTGCCGTGTTCTACCGGCTCAATCCCAAGGCCAGTGTCTGGATGGGTTACGACACCATCATCAGCCATCCGGCCGGGCAGCCATCCAACCGCGAAAATCGCTGGTGGGGGCAATTTCAATATCAATTCGATCCGATCGCCGATATCACCATTACCAGCCGCACGCGCCTGGAACAGCGTCACCGCGAAGGCTTCAACGATGAAGGGTATCGCGTGCGGCAAATGATCCGCGCGGTGCGCCCCAGCGGGTTCAGTCCGCAATTGTCGTGGGTGGCGTTCAACGAAGTGTTCGTCAATCTGGATCAGACCCGATGGGGCGCGCAACGCGGTCTCGATCAGAATCGGGTATTCGTCGGCATCAACTGGAAATTCAATGCCATTGCCAACGCCGATGTCGGTTACCTGAATCAGTTCGTCAACACGCGTGCGGTGGATCGGGAAAACCACGTCTTGATGACCACGTTCCGCTTCAATTTCTGAACACCGCGTGCGCGTGGCCCAGTTGCAGGGCGAGGTTGAAGGCAGTGCGTTTCAATCGACGCCGGACGCCATGCTGGGCGATTCGACAAGACCTGCGCGTTGCCAACGAGCAGCCGATGACAACCATGACAGTCCACGTGGTGCGCAGCGCCGTCGGCGCCGGCATACGGGCAGGCGCATGCCTGCATCCAGGTCTTCTTGTCGCAGGGCGCACAGGCATGCGGTGCCACACGCACCGAAGCTGCAGCGATACCGCCAGGGTTGCGGCAGCGCGAGCCTCGGCACGGCTGCCGCAGGTCGTCAGGCGGCCCTGCGTTCGATCGCCGGCAGCAGGCGCTGGCGTAGCGTCAGTGCCGCCAGGTCCAGCGTTTCACCGGCGGCACGCAAGACGCTGCCCATGTTGATGAAGCCGTGGATCATGCCCGGGAAGCTATGCAGGGTGACTTCCACTCCTGCCGCACGCAGGCGCTCGGCATAGGCGCGGCCTTCGTCGTAGAGCATGTCGCGGTCGCAGACCACGACCAGCGCAGGCGCAACGCCGGCGACATCCGGCGCCAGCATCGGCGAGACACGCCAGTCGTTGGCCACCGCCATATCCGGCAGCAGATGGCGGTTGAAGAATTCCACCGCTGCCGCAGTCAACGGCGGCAGGCCGGCGTTGAGCGAGCGCGATGGATACAAGCCGCTGTCCTGGCGCGCGTCGGTCAGCGGATAGACCAGCAGCTGGCAACGCAAGGCGATTCCGGCATCGCGCGCGGCCAGTGCGGCAACCGCGGCCATGGCGCCGCCGATACTGTCGCCGCAGACGGCAAGGCGCTGCACATCGGCGCCGACCGTGTCCGGGTGCGCAACCAGCCAATGCAAGGTCGCGATGACATCTTCCACACCGGCCGGCGCCGGGTGCTCGGGGGCCAGACGGTAATGGATCGCCAGCACCTGACAGCCAGCGCGCGCTGCCAATTGCCGACACACATCGTCATGGGACTCCAGATCGCCGACCAGACCGCCGCCGCCGTGCACGTATAGGCAGGTCGGGGCTGGGCCGGTTGCGAGCCCCGTAGGGCGATACACGCGCAAAGGCACTGCACCGGTAGCGGCATCGGCCTGCAGATCGCGTACCTCGGCCATCTCGAGGCGCTGGAAACCGAACTGCGCGCCCACCGCGCGCATCATCGCGCGCGCGCCTTCGATCGGCAGGGTGTCCATGGGCGGCTGCGCCGCCTCTTGAAGCTGGGCGAACAGGCGCACGACATCAGGATCAAACGACATGACGAACTCTCCGATAAGCAGTTGTCGAGCTTGCCAGATTGTTATGAATCGTCACTATTCACATCGTTAACTAGTGTTAACGGATTGACCTGCTGGCCGGACATGCATGCGAAAAGCCCAGGATTGCCGGGAAAATAGGCGACCACACGTGGATCGGCCGCTTGGCAACGGTGCAGGTACGGCAGCCCGCGCGTTGAATTTGCTGCGCTGCATCGCGACCACTGCGCTGCTAAGGACCTGACAGCTGGCGCAGCGGCCTGTTGGCAATTGCTAATCGTTGTCTTCGGCAGCGGCTTCGCGGCCTTGCTGGCGAATGAGATTTTCCTGGCGCGCATCTTCGATCGAGGCACGGACGGCGCGTACATCGGCGCGGCGGGTGTCGAATTTGAAGCGCCCGGTGAGCGCGCTGTCCGGGCGCAGTTCGCCCTTTTCGAACAGCGCCCACATCTCTTCGCCGTAATGGGTGTCCAGCAGCTCGGGCGCGAAACGGCCAAGGCAATCGCGCAGGTTGTGCACGTCGCGCAGCAGCATGTCGCGCGCGGCATTGTTGCCGGCGGCGCTGACCACCTGCGGAAAGTCGATCACTACCGGGCCATCGGGCGAAACCAGCACGTTGTATTCGGACAGATCGCCGTGCACCAGGCCCAGCGACAGCATCTTGACCACATCGCCGATCAGGCTGGCATGGAAGGCGCGCGCCTGATCGGGCTCCAGTTCCACTTCGCCCAGCCGCGGTGCGCTGTGACCGGCGTCATCGGTGACCAGATCCATCAGCAGCACGCCGTGGAAGTAACCGCGCGGTTTGGGCACATGCACGCCGGCATCCACCAGTTGATAGAGCGCATCGGCTTCGGTGTTCTTCCAGGCGGCCTCAGCTTCCTTGCGGCCGAACTTGGTGGCCTTGCCCATCGCGCGCGCCTGACGGCTGCCACGCACCTTGCGGCCTTCCTGGTACTGCACGCGCGCCTGGAAACTGCGTTGCGCCATGTCCTTGTAGACCTTGGCGCACAGGATCTCGGCGCCTGCGCTCACCACGTAGACGGATGCTTCCTTGCCGCTCTTCAGTGGTCGCAACACTTCGTCGATGACGCCGTCGTCGATCAGCGGCTGCAGGCCGTTGGGGGTTTTCATGGACTAAGAGCACCGATCCGTCACAAACCAGCAGCGATTATGCGGCAAGCAGGGTGAAGCGCTTACATGCCCACGCACAGAGTGTGAGCCGGGGCATGCCATGGCGCGAGCGCTTACCATGCACGGACCTGTCCGCTGCCGCATTCCTATGCCCGAGCCCGCCTCCAGCCGCCGCAAACGTCCCGCCGCCGTGGTTGCGGCCGGCAGCGATCGCGGCCTGCCGCATGAGCTGATGCAGCAGATCGCCGCCGCCCAGGGCGATCCGGACTTCATGACCTCGCTGGGGCGCGGGCTGGTGGTACTGAGCGTGTTCGCGCAGCACGCTCGCGAAGTGACGATGTCGCAGATCAGCCTGGAAACCGGCATTTCGCGCGCGGCTGTCCGGCGCGTGCTGCATACGCTGGCCAAGCTCGGCTATGTGGGCGAGCAAGGACGTGGCTACGTGTTGCTGCCGCGCGTGCTGGGGATCGGCGGCGCGTACGCGGCGTCTTCATCGATGACCGCGGCCGCGCAGCCGGTCCTGGACGGGCTGCGCGACCAGTTGCACGAATCGTGTTCGCTGGGCGTGCTGGATGGCGACGACCTGTTGTACGTGGCGCGATCGGAAACGGTGCGCATCATGTCGATCGGGCTGCGCCCGGGTACGCGGCTGCCGGCCTACTGCACCTCGATGGGCCGCGTGTTGCTGGCCGCGCTGCCCGGCGACACCTTGCAGGCGTATCTGGAACGTACCACCTTGCGTCCGCGGACCGACCGCACGGTGACCCAGGCCTCGGCACTGCTGGAGGTGCTGGCGCGCACGCGCCGCGAAGGCATGTGCCTGACCGATCAGGAACTGGAAATCGGCCTGCGCTCGATCGCCGTGCCGGTGCGCAACCTGCGCGGCGAGGTGATCGCCGCGCTCAACATCGGCGCCCAGGCCGGGCGGGTGAGCCTGCAGACGATGCAGACGCAGTTGCTGGAACCGCTGAAGCAGGCGGCGCAGCGGCTGGGAACCTTGCTGAGCTAGAGCGCGACAAGGCAGCTGACGGAGCATGCAGCCTGCGCTTGCGCTGCGTGAGCTGGCAGTACAGCGATGGGTGCACAGGTCAAGCAATTGCAACCCCGCATTCCGCGTGGGCCGATGCATACGGACGACTGGTCGCACAGCGCTGGGCGCGCCAGGTGCGGAGTGATTGCCACCCGTTGTTGCGCGCATGCCGGCTCAGAACGGCGACGAAAGCCGCGTGATCCATCGTCCGTGGCGTGGGATGCGTGCAGGCGCTGGACTAGCGCGGCCGGCGCAGAAAGCTCACCACCGCGTCCACCCAGGCCGCGTGGCTGTCTTCGACCTGGGCCACGTGGTCGGCGTGCGGCAGGGTCACCCAGCTGCGATCTTCGCTGCGCAGACGTGCGTAGAGATGGGCGTTGTCTGCCTGGGTGGCGATCGGGTCGTCGACGCCGCGCAACAGCAGCACCGGCAACGTCGCGACCTGCTCGGGGTGGAAGGCGAACTGCTCCATCGCGCGCCAGTCGGTACGCACCGGGTCCGCTGCCAGCGCCTGGGCGACGTAAGCCGCACGTACGACCGGCGGTGCCGCGTTGGCGGTGATGAAATCCTCGCCGGCCGCTGCGGCCGTGGTGGGTGTGCGCAAGGGCCGATCCGCCGGAACCGCTGACGCGGGTGGTGTATCCACATCGTCCGGGAAGCCGAACAACACCAGTGCGGAAATCTCTTGCGGTTGCTGCTGCGCGAGCAGCAATGCCACCCGCGCGCCGTTGGAATAGCCTAGCAGTGCGGGCGGCGGCAGGCCGGGATGGGTCTGCGCGACCCAGGCCAGCACGTTGCGGACATCGGCCACTGCACGGGCGGGCGTATTCCAGCCCGTGCGGTCGCGTGGGCTGCCGCCGTAGCCGCGCAGATCCACCGCGTACGCGGCAAACCCGGCTTGCGCGAGCGCCGCAAGGACAGAGCGCGCATCACGCGGCTCGCCAGGCACCTGCAAATCGAAGTTGGGCAATGCGCTCCAGGTGCGGCCGTGCACCAGCACGATCGTGCCACGCGGCTGCACGGGCACCCGCGACCACACCGCCAGCGTCCGCCCATCGTCGGTGCGCACCTGCGACAACACGGTGCCGGGGCCAGGCTGCGGTTGTGCGTGCAGCGCCGCAGCAGCCAATAACAGTAACAGCAGGCAGGCAAATCGACGCGGCATGCGGTGTCTCCGGACGCGGTGGGTTGAGCGCGGCCAACGTGCGCGCGCAGGCCGAAGTGGGCGGTGTGCCAGGCACCACAGTGTACGAGTGGCCCACGCCGGGACTGAGTACCGACCGCGCGCGCCTGGCGGTGAGCGCAGTCGGTCTGTCCGCGCCACCGAGACGACCTTACCCGGGTTGCGCTGTCGATGCTGTGCCGGCGTCGGCGGCTTGTTCTTCCAGGATCGGCCTGGCCAGCGCGAACGCGTGGTTGGCGGCCGGCACGCCGCAGTAGATCGCCGCCTGCAGCAGCACTTCCTTGATCTGCGCAGGCGTCACGCCGTTGTTGCGCGCCGCACGCACGTGCAGCTTGAATTCTTCGTCGTGGCCCAGCGCGATCATCATCGACAAGGTGATCAGCGACCGGGTGTGGGCCGGCAGGCCATCGCGGGTCCAGATGCCGCCCCAGGCGTAGCGGGTGATCAGGTCCTGGAATTCCTCGGTGAAGTCGCTGCGCGCGGCCAGCGCGCGGTCGACATGCGCATCGCCAAGGACGCGGCGGCGTTCACGCATGCCGGCTTGATACCGTTCGTCTTCGTGCATGGGGTGTCCTTGCAAGGTGGGAAAGCTCACTGGCCCTGAAGAAAACCGAGCACCGCGTGGTTGAACGCGGCCGGCGACTCCAGGTTGCAGATGTGGCGGCCGGGCACCTGGGCGTAATGACCGTCCGGCGCGGCATAGGCGATCTCGCGCAGGTCAGGCGGCGGGCACACCGGGTCGTCGTCGCCCGCCAGCGCCAGCAGCGGCAGGCTCAGCCCGTCCAGTGCACCGCGGAAATCCGCATCGGCCACCGCCTGGCAGCAGGCGATGTAGCCGGCCGGCGAAGTGGAGACGAAGGCAGCGGCGATCATGTCCAGGCGCTGCGCGTGGCTGGTGGCGAATTCGGGGGTAAACCAGCGTTGCAGCGTGGCATCGATCAGCGTCGGAAGGCCTTCGCTGCGCACCTGTTCGATGCGGGTTTCCCAGGTGGCGGCGCTGCCGATTTTCTGCGCGGTGGCGCACACCACCAGCCGGCGCAAGCGCTGCGGTGCCTGCAGGCCCAGCCACTGCCCGGTGAGCCCGCCGATCGACAGGCCGCAGAAATCGCTCTGCGCGATCTCCAGGGCGTCCCACAGTGTCAGCACGTCCTGACCCAGGTCGGCGACGCTGTACGGGCCGGGCGGCGTCTCCGAATACCCGTGGCCGCGGCGGTCGTAGCGCAGGATGCGGTAGTGCGGAGCGAAGGCTTCGAGTTGCACGTCCCACATGTGCAGATCGGTGCCCAGCGAATTGCAGAAGGTCAGCCAGGGGCGTCCTTCGGTGCCGTCCAGGCGGTAATGCAGGCGATGCGTGGGCAACTGGAGATAAGCCATCGAAGCACCGTCAACGGGAAGAAGATCCAGCCAGCACGCGGTCGATCCAGACCGAGGACATACCGTGCCAACTAGCGCTATCGAACACTGCCTGGAGTTGCGCGTGCGTGAGCACCGCGCTCACCTGCGCGTCTTCGCCGAGCACCTCGCGCAAATGCCGTTGCTGCGCCTGCGCGCGCAGCGCTGCCTGTTCCACCAGGGCGTGCGCCTGCGGCTTGCCCAGGTGTGACGCGAGCGCGAACACTGCCGCCTCGGCGTAGAGCAGCCCGCCGTGGCTGTCCAGATGCGCCTGCATGCGCGTGCGATCCAGTTCCAGACCGGACAGGCACAGCTGCATCTGCGCCAGGCTGCCGGCGGTGAGGCAGACGATCTGCGGCAAGGTGTCCCATTCGGCATGCCATTGCCCGGCCGCGCGCTCGTGCGGCTGCGCCATGGCGCTGAACAATGTGGCGACCAGGCCCGGTACGCGGGTGGCTGCGGCAACCGCTGCCACGCTGGAGACCGGGTTGCGCTTGTGCGGCATCGCCGACGAGCCGCCTTTGCCGGCGGCGGCAGGCTCGAACGCTTCGCCCACCTCCGATTGCATCAGCAACGCCACATCGCCGCCGATCTTGCCCAACGTGGCAGCCAGCAGACCGAAAGCGCACCCGACCTCGACGATGCGGTCGCGCGCGGTATGCCAGGGCAGCGCGGGCAACGGCAACTCCAGAGTGCTCGCCAGGGCCTGCGCCACTTCCAGGCCACGCTCCTGCAACGAGGCCAGGGTGCCGGCCGCGCCGCCGAACTGCAGCACCAAGGCATCGCGCCGCAAGGCGTGCAGGCGCTGCTGCGCACGCTGCAGGGCGTCCAGCCAACCGGCGACCTTGAGCCCGAAGGTGACCGGCACGGCCTGCTGCAGCAGGGTGCGTCCGGGCAAGCCGGTGTTGCGCTCGCGTTCGGCCAGCACCGCCAGATCGGCGCACAGGGCGTGCAGACGCGGCAGCAGCAGATCAAGCGCGGCGCGCAGCTGCAGCACCGTGCCGGTATCGATGACGTCCTGGCTGGTGGCGCCCCAGTGCACCCAGCGCGCGGCGGCATTGTCGTGCGCGGCCACCTGCGCGGTCAGCGCCTTGACCAGCGGAATGGCGGGATTGCCGGCCAGCGCCGTGGCCTGCGCCAACGCGGCCCGGTCGTAGTGCTGCACATCGCAGGCAGCGGCAATGGCCTGCGCGGCCTGGGCGGGAATCACCCCGCACTGCGCCTGTGCGCGCGCCAGCGCGGACTCGAACTGCAGCATCGCCTGCAAGCGCGCGGCATCGTCGAACAAGGCGTCGCACGCGGGCTCGCCGAACAAGGATCCCAACAACGACGATGTCGCACTCATGTATTGCATCTCTAGGCGTGCCGGCAGCATCGCACCGATGTACCAAGGTGCCAACTAGACTAAAGGGCAATGCATGCGGCGCGCCTGGCACTGCCGGGGTGATGTGGATGAGGTCACGCGTGCTTGCGGTGCATGCACGCGAGTGCGCGTGTTCGCTTGCCTGCCACGAGCGCTGTTCTTGATATGTGTGCGTGAGCTGCACGGCGCATTGCTTGCCGCCGGAGACACCCTGGCGGTTTGCGGCAGTCGGCGCTTGTGCGGCGGCGCCTCTGGCGCTGTTGACGCCGCAGCGCGCCGGCAGCATGCAGCGCTGTCCCCGCACGCATACGGCGTTTCAACGTCGGCATGCGGATCAATAGCGAAAGAACACCGTTTCTGCGTCGCCCTGCATGTGGATGTCCCACGTATAGGCACCGCCTGGATGCGGCTGGGCCAGCAAGGTGGCGCGCCGCTCGGCTGGCACCAGCGCCAGGATCGGGTCGCTGCCCAGCTGCGGGTCGTCGGCGAAATACAGTCGCGTCGACACCCCGCGCAACAGGCCGCGCATGAAGACCAGCACCGTCAGATGCGCCGCCTGCTGCTTGCCGTCCGGGCCCGCCACCCTGCCCGGCTTGATGGTGCTGAAGGAAAAACGCCCGCGCGCATCGGTGGGCACCCGACCCCATCCGTCGAAGCTGGGGTCGTGCGCCTCGCAGCGACCGTCGGCCGCATGCGCATAGATGCCGCCAGCGTCGGCTTGCCACACTTCCAGCACCGCATCGGCCACCGGCGCGCCGGCGCCATCGACGATGCGACCGCTGATCTGCACATGCGTGCCCGCGGCGTGCGCAGGTGCGATCTGCTGGCGATACAGCGGCTCCAACCCGAGCCGGTAGTACGGGCCGACGGTTTGCGACGGCGTTGCATGCAGGCTCATCGTGTCACTCCCAGACCGTTTGCTTGCGACCGCGCAAGACGATGTCGAAGCGATACGCCAAGGCGTATTCGCTGACCGCATTTTCCCAGTCGAAACTGGATACCATGCGCTCGCGCGCCAGCGCATCGTCGACACAGTTGAAGATGGGGTCGTGCGCCAGCAGCGGGTCGCCGGGGAAATACATCTGGGTGACCAGCCGCTGCCCGATGCCATCGCCGTGCAACGAAAAATGGATGTGCGCCGGCCGCCAGGCGTTGTAGTGATTGCGCCACGGATACGCGCCGGGCTTGATGGTCTTGAAACTGTAGCGGCCGCGCTCATCGGTCAGCACCTGGCCGGTGCCGCGGAAGTTCGGGTCCAGCGGTGCATCGTGCTGATCGCCAGCGTGCTGGTAGCGACCAGCCGCGTTGCATTGCCACACTTCCACCACGCTGTTGCGGACCGGCCTGCCGTTTTCGTCGAGCACGCGGCCGGAGACGATGATGCGCTCACCCAGCGGCGCGCCGCCAAACCCTGCAGTGAGATCGGCCGCGTGCGCGCCCAGCGTGAGCCGATCCAGCCGCGGGCCGGTGACTTCCGACAACGTGACCGGCAAGTCTATCGGATCACGCGTGGGCCCTCGCAGCGTGGTGGAGGCGTATGCCGGATGCAGGTACGCCGGCTGCGTACCGGGCGGGCTGCGGCGATAACCGAGCAGCGGGTCGGCGATGGCAGGTCGGTCGGTGGTGGGATCGCGCATCTTGAAATCTCCGTCGGCAGCAAGACGACTAGAACGACATGGGTGCGAGGGAAGGACGAGGGAGGTTGCAACAGCAGGTTCACAGGCGCTCGATCGCCAGCGCCACGCCCTGCCCCACCCCGATGCACATGCTGGCCAGCCCGAATCGCCCGTTGCCCGCCTCCAGCTGCCGCAGCAAGGTCAGCGCCAGCCGCGCGCCGCTCATGCCGAGCGGATGCCCGAGCGCAATGGCGCCACCGTTGGCATTGACGTGTGCGGCATCGTCGGCCAGGCCGAATGCGCGCGTGCAGGCCAGCGCCTGCGCAGCGAAGGCTTCATTGAGTTCGATCGCGTCGAACTGCGCGATGCGCAGGTGCAAGCGCGCCATCAGGCGCTGGGCGGCCGGCACCGGGCCGATGCCCATGTACGCCGGCTCCACGCCCGCCGAGGCGAACCCCAATACCCGCGCGCGCGGCGTCAGCCGATGCGTCTGCACGGCCTGCGCAGAGGCCAGCAGCAAGGCGGCGGCGCCATCGTTGAGACCGGAGGCGTTGCCGGCCGTGACGGTGCCGGGCTGGCGGAACACCGGCTTGAGCTTGGCCAGCATCTCGGCGGTGGTATTGGGCCGCGGCGCTTCGTCGTGTTCGACGGTGGAGGCATCGCCGCCCTTGCGCCCGGCCACGGCCACCGGGGCGATTTCCGCATCGAAGAAACCGGCTGCCTGCGCCGCCGCCACGCGTTGCTGGCTGCGCAGTGCGAACGCGTCCTGGTCCTCGCGCGCGATGGCGTACCGCTGCGCCACGTTTTCTGCCGTCTCACCCATCAATTCGGTGCCATAGACGGCCTGCAGGCGCGGATTGATGAAGCGCCAGCCCATGGTGGTGTCTTCCAGTTGCTGGGTGCGGGCGAAGGCGCTGTCGGCCTTGCCCATCACCCACGGCGCGCGCGACATCGATTCGACCCCACCGGCAATGGCAAGATCCAGTTCGCCGGCACGAATGCCGCGCGCCACCGTGCCGATCGCGTCCAACCCGGAGCCGCACAGACGATTGAGCGTGCTGCCCGGCACCGAAGGCGGCAAGCCGGCCAGCAACAGGCTCATACGCGCGACATTGCGATTGTCTTCGCCGGCCTGGTTGGCGCAGCCCAGGCATACATCGTCGATTGCAGCCGGCTCCAGCTGCGATTGCCGCGCCAGCAATGCGGCGATCGGCACTGCGCCCAGGTCGTCGGCGCGTACGCTGGACAAGGCGCCAGCGTAACGGCCGATCGGCGTGCGAATGCCATCGATCAGATAGACCTCATTCATGCCTGGGCTCCCGTTGCCTGGGCACCATGCGCTGCATCGGTGCGTGCCTGCAGCGCGCGCAAGGCGTCCAGCTCGGCGGCACGGGGCGGCGTGGTGTGTGCAAGGTCGGCGGCGAACCGGATCGGCCACCCGGTCGCCGCGCTGACCTGCTCGCGCGTGGTGCCAGGGTGCAACGAGGTGACGGTGAGTTCGCGGGTCACGGGATCGGGCTCCATCACGCACAGGTCGGTGACGACCACGGTGGGACCGGCGCCGGGGAGGCCGGCGCGCGCGCGCGCATCGCCACCGTCCAGATGCCCGACCGTGGTGATGAAGTCCAACCTCGAAACGAAGCTGCGTTCGGACTGGCGCATGATGATGAACACCTGCCTGGCGCTGGCCGCAATCTCCGGCGCGCCACCGGCGCCGGGCAAGCGCGTTTTCGGCGCATCGTAGGAGCCGATCACGGTGGTATTGAGGTTGGCGTGCCGATCGATCTGCGCCGCGCCCAGAAAGCCCACATCCACGCGCCCGCCTTGCAGCCAGTAGCGGAAGATCTCTGGCGTGGAGACGACGGTGTCGGCAGTTTCTGCCAGCTCGCCGTCGCCGATGGATAATGGCAACACCTGCGGGCGCGCACCGATCGGGCCGGATTCGTAGATCAAGGTGACGTCGGGCGCATGCGTAAGCCGTGCCAGATTGGCGGCAGTGGACGGCAAGCCGATACCGACGAAACACACCGCGCCGTCGGGCAAGCGACGCGCGGCGGCTACCGTCATCATCTCGTTGGTGCTGTAGGCGCTCATGCGGCCACCTGCTGCTGCGACTGCGCATACACGCGCTGAAAACCGGCGAAATCGTCGGTGTCGAGAATATGCGCCTGGATCCAGGCATCGAAGCGTGCACGGTCGCGCGCGATCGCATCCCAGGCCAGATAGAAGCGATTGTCGCGCGCGTAATAGCCATGCGCATACGAGGGCGCCGCGCCACCGGGAACAACGCACACCGCATCGACGACCCAGCGCGGCAGGATGCAGGCATTGGGCGGCGCGTCGAGGCTGTCGACGATCTCTTCCACCGTCACGATCACCTTGCGCGCTGCCAATGCGGCTTCCTTCTGCACGCCCAGAATGCCCCAGAGCAATACGTTGCCGCGGCGGTCGGCCCGCTGGGCGTGGATCACGGTGACATCGGGATTGACTGCCGGCGTGGTGGCCAGCGTTTGGCCGGTATACGGGCACTGCAGGAACTTGATGCTGTCGTTGACGCGCGGCAGATCCGAGCCGACATACCCACGCAGCACTGCAAACGGCAGCCCCGACGCACCGGCCACATAGGCATTGGCCATATCGGCGTGGCTGTGTTCGCGAATCTGCAGCGGCTGCGGCCAGGCGTGTTCCACCGCATCGCGCAGCCGGTGCAACGAACCGACGCCGGGATTGCCGCCCCAGGAAAACCGCAGCGCCGCAGCGCAACCGGCGCCGATCAACTGGTCGTAGATCAGGTCGGGAGTCATGCGCACCAGGCGCAGCGCGCGCTTGCGCTGGCGAATGACCTCGTGCCCGGCCGCATGCGGAATCAGGTGTGTGAAGCCTTCCATCGCCACACAATCGCCATCGGCGATCAGCTGCGACACCGCATCCGCGAGAGCGACGATTTCGGCCATTGCGTTCCCTTCCAGCACAGCGAGCGTGGGGTCACGGTAGGCGCGGCCGGCGAAGCGGTCAATCCGATAATCGGTGATTCAAATCGATATTCGCACAATTTTGGCAGGTGCGTAACGCTCTTACATTGTCTCCGGTGTATACATAACTTCGCTCGCAAGCAGACGCCAGCGTTGCGATTGCGCGTCAACTAGCTCCAGGCCGGCGCAAGCCGCGTCCCATCCAGGTTGCCTACACACCCAGGAGTCACGGTCATGTCGCAGTCCAAGCCGCTGTTTCCCCTCAACGCGTGGTACGCCGTTGCCTGGGACCATGAGATCAAGCACGTGCTCAGCCCGCGCAAGCTCTGCAACCTGGACGTGGTGGTCTACCGCACCACCTCCGGTGCGGTGGTCGCGCTCGAAGACGCGTGCTGGCATAGGCTGGTGCCCTTATCGATGGGCAAGCTGCGCGGCGACGATGTGGTGTGCGGCTATCACGGGCTGGTCTACAACACGCAGGGGCGCTGCGTGCACATGCCCTCGCAGGACACCATCAATCCCTCGGCCTGCGTGCGCAGCTTCCCGGTTGCCGAAAAGCACCGCTATGTGTGGATCTGGCCGGGCGACCCGGCCAAGGCCGATACACGCCTGATTCCCGATCTGCACTGGTCGCACGACCCGGCCTGGGCCGGCGACGGCCGCACCATCCATGCCAAGTGCGACTACCGGCTGGTGCTGGACAACCTGATGGACCTGACCCACGAGACCTTCGTGCACGGCTCCAGCATCGGGCAGGACGAGGTGGCCGAAGCGCCGTTCGATGTGGTGCATGGCGATCGCAGCGTCGTCGTGTCGCGCTGGATGCGCAATATCGACCCGCCACCGTTCTGGGCCAGCCAAATCGCCCGCCATCTGGACTACCGCGGCAAGGTCGATCGCTGGCAGATCATCCGTTTCGAGGCGCCCTCCACCATCGCCATCGATGTGGGCGTGGCCATCACCGGCACCGGTGCGCCAGAAGGCGATCGCAGCCAGGGCGTCAACGGCTACGTGCTCAACACCATCACTCCCGAAACCGACACCACCTGCCATTACTTCTGGGCGTTCATGCGCAACTACGCGTTGCACGACCAGTCGCTGACCACGCTCACCCGCGCAGGTGTGACAGGAGTATTCGGCGAAGACGAAGCGGTGCTGGAAGCGCAACAACGCGCCATCGACGCGCACCCGGATCACACCTTCTACAACCTCAACGTCGATGCCGGCGGCATGTGGGCGCGGCGTGTGATCGACCGCCTGATCGCGCAGGAACAACGCGCGCAGGATCTGTCGTTGCGCATGGTGGGCTGAGCACGTCGCATGCGGACCGCCATGTCATCGATCACGGCGACGCATTGCAGCGCCGTCACAGCTGGCGCCTGCCGGCAGACCTCATTGCCTGGAGCCCTTCATGCGTAAAGACACCCAGTGGCATCGCGCCCGCGTCGTCAGCATTGCCGATGCCTGCCCGGGCGTGCGCGAAATCGTGCTCGATCCCGGCAGCGCCGCACGCGGCTTCGAGGTGGGCAGCCATGTGGATTTCCGTGTGCAGTTGCATGGTCGCGACGATATGCGCTCGTATTCGTTGGTGGGCGAACCGCGCGCCGATGGCTACTACCAGATCGCAGTGCGGCAGATGCCCGACAGCCGCGGCGGCTCGTTGCATATGTGGACGCTTGCGCCGGGCGATGTGGTGGAGATGTCGCCGCCCAGCAACAACTTCGCGCTGGATGAAAGCGGCGAGGAAATCCTGCTCATCGCCGGCGGTATCGGCATTACACCCATCATCGGCATGGCGCAGCGGCTGGCGCGTCGCCATCGCGCGTTTCGTCTGCTGTACGCCGGCCGCTCGCGCAGCGCGATGGCGTATGTCGACACGCTGGAAGCACTGCTGGGCGAACGTTTGCAATTGCAATGCGACGACAGCGCCGGCCCGCCGGATCTGGCTGCCGAACTGGCGCGCCTGTCGCCCAATGCCGAGGTGTATGTGTGCGGGCCGCTGGGCATGCTTGAAACGGTGCGCCAGCACTGGCACGCCGCCGGCCGGCCGCGTGCGCGCCTGCACTTCGAAACCTTCGGCAATAGCGGGCGGGTGCCTGCGCAGGCGTTCGTGGTGAAGTTGCCGGGGCTGGGCCTGGAAGTGCCGGTAGCTGAAAACGAATCGATGCTGGACGCATTGGCCGATGCCGGGGTGGAGCTGATCGCCGAGTGTCGCCGTGGCGAATGCGGCCTGTGTGCAGTGGAGGTGCTGGACAGCTCCGCCGATATCGATCACCGCGACGTGTTCCTCAGCGACGAGCAGCGCCGGGAGAATCGCAAGCTCTGTGCCTGCGTGTCGCGTGCGGTAGGCGGCAGCATCAGCATCGACACCGGCTATCGCAGCGAGCTGGGCTGAGTCCGCATCCGGCCGGCTGCACTCGTCGGGGCGACGGCGCGGCGGATGTCTGGACCCGGCATGTGCGGCTCCTACACTACCGCTGCGGCGTGCCGATCTTCAATCGCCTGCATGGGTGAGCACGGCGGCGCTGAATCCCAGATCCCGCCCGTTCGTAGGAGCGCACCCGGGCGCGATGAAGCGTTACCGGTAATCCCATCGCGCCCTGGGGCGCTCCACGGTATCCGGTTGCTCCGGCGCGAGCTGCAGGCGCCCCCGTCGGCCTCTGGCTGACGGCGTGTCGTTGCGCATGGCTTGCCATGCGGTGATTGGCGCTCTCCCCGGGCGCAGACGGCCGGCAGCGATCTCTCTGCGCGCTTGCCGAGCCTACGCCGTACGCGGCCCAGGCGCGCAGGCTCGATCGCGGCAGGCGGCGCCGTGTCAGGCCGGTGCTCGCCATCGGGCGGTCACCGCTGGCGGCACGCACGCGCGCGTGTTTTGCATCCTCACGCGCATGCGCGATCATCTGCGCATGGAGTCGACTCACTACAGGACTGTCCCGGCGCCGGCCTTGAACCCGCGTCAGGAGCAATTGGTGGCGCTGGTGCGGCAGCAGGGCTTTGCCGAGGTCGAAGGTTTGGCCACACGCTTCGAGGTGACGCCGCAGACCATCCGCCGCGATCTGACCTTGCTCTGCGATGCCGGCGTGCTGCGCCGCTATCACGGCGGCGTCAGCATGCCCTCCAGCGTGGAGAATCTGGCCTACACCGCACGCAAGGCACTGCAGGCCCGCGAAAAGCAGCACATCGCCGCGCGTGTCGCGCGTTTCATTCCCGACGATGCCTCGCTGTTCATCAACCTGGGCACCACCAACGAAGAAGTCGCACGCGCGTTGCTGCAGCACCGCGGACTCCGGGTGATCACCAACAACCTCAACGTGGCGGTGATGCTCAGCGCCAACCCCAGCTTCGAGGTGATCGTGGCCGGCGGCGTGGTGCGCGGGCGCGACCAGGGCGTGACCGGCGAGGCGACGGTGGAGCTGATCCGCCAGTTCAAGGTGGACTTCGGGGTGATCGGCATTTCCGGTATCGATCTGGACGGCACCCTGCTGGATTTCGATTACCAGGAAGTGCGCGTGGCGCAGGCCATCATCGAACACTCGCGACACGTGCTGCTGGCCGCCGATCACAGCAAGTTCGGTCGCAACGCCATGGTGCGGCTGGGCGCCATCGCGCAGGTGCACGACTGGTTTACCGACCGGCCGCCGCCGCAGGAGTTGGCGAGCGTGCTGGCCGAGGCCGGCACCCGGGTGCACCTGGCAGACGCGGACGGAACCGATTGAGGCCCATGTTCGTTTTTGAGCGTTTTTACGTGTCAGCTGCCAAAAGCCACTGTGCCTGATAGGTCCGCTACATATAAACCTGTTTTCCCATAGCCGATCTGCGTGGCGAACGCTGTTGGCACAGGCCACGGACATCTTCACGTCTCCGCAAGGTTCGATGTTCGAATATGTTCGAACATGACAACTTGGGTTCGCTCATCGGCGCACCCTGACGGAGGCACCGATGGGCGAGATGTACGATCTTCTGGTAATCGGCGGCGGCATCAACGGGGTGGGCATTGCCCGTGATGCGGCCGGGCGCGGTCTGTCGGTGTGCCTGTGCGAGCAGGACGACCTGGCTGCGCACACCAGCAGCGCCAGCACCAAACTCATTCACGGCGGCCTGCGCTACCTGGAGCAGTACGAATTCGCCTTGGTCGGCAAAGCACTGGCCGAGCGCGAAGTGTTGCTGCGGCTGGCCCCGCACATCATCTGGCCGTTGCGCTTCCTGCTGCCCCACCAACCGCACCTGCGCCCGGCATGGATGATCCGCGCCGGGCTGTTCCTGTACGACCATCTGGGCGGCAGCAAGCGCAGCCTGCCGCGCTCGCGCCGGCTGTCGCTGCGGACGCACCCGGTCGGTGCGCCGCTGCAGGAGTCGCTGCGCACCGGCTTCGTGTATTCGGATGCGTGGGTGCAGGACGCGCGACTGGTGGTGCTCAACGCGATGGACGCCGCCAGGCGCGGTGCCAAGATCCACACCCGCACGCGCTGTGTCGGTGCCTGGCGCGATGCGGGCTTCTGGTATGCCGAGCTCGAAGACCGCCAGGGCCGCCGCCGCACCGTGCAGGCGCGTGCGCTCGCCAATGCCGCCGGCCCGTGGGCGGTGTCGTTCCTGGACACCGTGGCCTCGGTGCCGCACGAACATGCATTGCGGCTGGTCAAGGGCAGCCACATCGTGGTGCCCAAGCTGTTCGATCACGACCATGCGTACATCTTCCAGCAACCGGACCGGCGCATCGTGTTCGCCATCCCCTACGAGCACGACTTCACCT
This sequence comes from Xanthomonas citri pv. citri, assembly GCF_000961215.1. NCBI lineage: Bacteria > Pseudomonadati > Pseudomonadota > Gammaproteobacteria > Lysobacterales > Lysobacteraceae > Xanthomonas > Xanthomonas citri. Next base: position 430,155 of record NZ_CP008998.1, on the reverse strand, counting down.
TGATCGGCACCACCGACGTGGACTACGAAGCCGACCCCGCCGCGCCGAAGATCGATGCGGCCGAAGTGCAATACCTGTGCGATGCGGTGAACCTGTATTTCCAGCAGCAGATCTCCCCCGCCGATGTGGTGTGGAATTACAGCGGCGTGCGGCCGTTGCTGGACGATGCCGAAGACAACGCAGCCGAAGTGACCCGCGATTACCAGCTGGAAGTGGTCACCGAGGGCGCGCCGTTGCTCAACGTGTTCGGCGGCAAGCTGACCACCTATCGCAAGCTCGCCGAAGAGGCAGTGGACCGGCTTACCCACGCGCTGGGCACACGCAAGCCTGCGTGGACCGCGCGTGGCGAGGCATTACCAGGCGGCGAGCAGCGCGATATCGCCAGCCTGCTGGAACGCGTCGGCCGCGCGCGCCCCTGGCTACCGGCAGCGACCGCGCAGCGGCTGGTGCGCAACTACGGCACCTGCGCCGAACACCTGCTTGGCGATGCGCAGAGCCTGACCGATCTGGGCACGCACTTCGGCGCGGACCTGTATCAGGCCGAGGTGGATTACCTGCGCCAACACGAATGGGCGGTGGCGGCCGACGATATCCTGTGGCGGCGCAGCAAGCTCGGCCTGCGGATCGATGCGGCCGGGCGGCAGCGCCTGGAAGACTATCTGCAGACGCAGTCGATCCGGCAACGCGACGTCGTTTCTGCTTGAACACACCGCGTTGCCGGCGAGGACGGGTCGCCCGGCAGCGTATTCCGGCGCTTCAGCCAGCATCACCTGAGTCACGTGGAGGGCACCCCAGATGAGCATCACCAACCACCGCTGCGCGCGAGCAAGCGCGCTGCACGCTGTTATCCGCATCATTGACCTTGCGGGCATGCACGCATGAGCCGGCAACTCGTGGGTGAGTTGATCTCCGAAGCGGTCGCGATGTTCATCATCATCGCGCTCGGCGATTCGGTGGCGGCGATGTACATCCTGTACGACCCCAGCCCCTATCAGAACGCCTATTGGGGCGTGTGTATCGCCTGGGGCTTGGCGGTGACGCTGGCGATCTACGTCACGGGCTCGGTGTCCGGTACCCACGCCAATCCGGCGGTCACGCTGGCGCTGGCGCTGTTCCGCGGCTTTTCCTGGAAGAAGGTGCTCCCCTACTGGGTTGCCCAGGTCATCGGCGCGTTCCTGGGCGCAGCCATCGTCTATCAGCTGTATGGGCCGGTAATCGATCACTTCAACCAGCTGCATCAACTCACGCGTGAGGCTGGTGGCGCGGCGGGCGTGTTCTTCACCGCACCGGGGCTGGCGGTGACGCCGATGCATGCGCTGGTCGATCAGATCATCATCACGGCGTTCCTGATCTTCGGCATCTTCGCCATCACCGAGCAGTTCAACGAGGCCGCACCGACTGCCAACTCCGGCGCGTTGATGATCGGCTTGTTGGTCGCCACGCTGGGCGCGTCGATGGGCTATCTGGAAGCCTGGGCGATGAACCCGGCACGCGATTTCGGCCCGCGCCTGTTCGCGTACTTCGCCGGCTGGGGCGAGGCCGCCTTGCCGGCCAAGGACAATTATTGGTGGATCCCGATCGTTGGCCCGTTGATCGGTGGTCCGATCGGCGCGCTGGCTTACCAGTGGCTGATCCTGCCGTTCCTGCCGGCGCGGGTGCGCCATCTGCAGGGCGGGCCCAAGCCGCTCGATCCGCTGTGATGGTGCTGCGCCAAGCCAACAATCACTCCGAAAGTGGGTGAGGTCACCTGTGGCCAGCCCCTATTGGCCACGCGTCGTCACCCGCCTGAACCGACCTTTCTCGCCGTGCGCCACCGCCGGCATTGTTCGAGGAATCTTCGATGGAAAAGCAGTACGTCCTTGCGATCGATCAAGGCACCACCAGCTCACGCGCGATGTTGTTCGACCGCCAGGGCAAGGTGGCCGGCGTGGCGCAGCGCGAATTCGGCCAGATCTTCCCGCAGCCTGGCTGGGTGGAACACAACCCGCGCGAGATCATGACCAGCGTCTATACCACCATCACCGAGCTGCTCAACAACGCGCAGATCGATGCGCGCGCGATCGCCGGGATCGGTATCACCAACCAGCGCGAGACCGCAGTGGTGTGGGACAAGGCCACCGGCCAGCCGATCTACAACGCCATCGTGTGGCAATCGCGGCAGACCAAGGACATCTGCGCCCAGCTCAAGGAAGCCGGGCATGAGCAGATGGTGCGCGACAAGACCGGTTTGCTGATCGATGCGTACTTTTCCGGCACCAAGGTCAAGTGGATTCTCGACCATGTCGAAGGCGCGCGCGAACGCGCGCAGAAAGGCGAACTGGCGTTCGGCACCATCGACAGCTGGCTGATCTGGAATCTCACCGGCGGCAAGGTGCACGTCACCGACTACACCAATGCCTCGCGCACCATGATGTTCAACATCCACACGCTTCAGTGGGATGCTGAACTGCTGGCGATGTTGGACGTCCCCGCGCAGATGCTGCCGGAAGTGCGTTCGTCCAGCGAGGTGTATGGCATGACCCAGACCCAGTATTTTTACGGCGAACAGGTACCCATCGCTGGCATCGCCGGCGACCAGCAGGCCGCGTTGTTCGGCCAGGCCTGTTTCGAGCCGGGCATGGCGAAAAACACCTACGGCACCGGCTGTTTCATGCTGATGAACACCGGCGACAAGGCGGTGGCATCCAAGGCTGGCTTGTTGACCACGATTGCCTGGGGCATCGACGGCAAGGTCGAATACGCATTGGAAGGCGCGATCTTCGTTGCCGGCTCGGTGGTGCAGTGGCTGCGCGACGGCTTGCGCATGCTGGGCAAGGCCAGCGACTCGCAGGCCTACGCCGAGCGTGCCGGCGACAACGATGGCGTGTACATCGTGCCGGCCTTCGTTGGCCTGGGCGCGCCGTACTGGCGCAGCGACATTCGCGGCGCCGTGTTCGGGTTGACGCGTGGCACCACCAAGGAACACTTCGTGCGTGCGGCAGTCGAATCGATGGCCTACCAGACCCGCGATGTTCTTACCGCAATGCAGAGCGATTCCGGCATCGAACTGAAAGAGCTGCGTGCCGACGGCGGCGCCATCGCCAACGACTTCATGGCGCAGTTCCAGAGCGACATCCTCAATGTGCCGGTACTCCGCCCGGAGGTGGCCGAAACCACTGCACTGGGCGCGGCGTACCTGGCCGGGCTGGCAACCGGGTTCTGGAGCAGCCGCGAAGAAATCGCCAAGCAATGGGCAGTGGATCGCCGCTTCGAACCGGCCATGGCCGACGACAAGCGCCAAGCCTTGTACGCCGGCTGGCAGCAAGCAGTGGAAGCGACGATGGGGTTCCGCATCAGCTGACACTGATGCCCCGATACGACAGCGCCCACCGTGAGGTAGGCGCTTATATTGATTGACCATACGATAGAAAACTGCAGGGCTACCCAACGCAGCCTGGTGTGCAGCAGCTGTTACTGGCCGCCGGTGCTGGCACGGCCGGCGATGGTGTCCGGGTCCCAATGTTCCTTGATCAGGCCCTTTTCGATCCGGAACATGTCGAACCAGGTAGTGGTGTAGGTGGTGCCGGGCTTATTGGGGTTGGGCAAGGTGCGCACCGACACCAGGGTGACCAGATCGCCATCGGCCGTGATGGCGACCAGTGGCAGTTGCACCCGCGGCTGCACCGGCGTCGGCTTCACGAATGCGGTCAGGAAGGCGATAAACGCATCGCGCCCATTGGCCACGTTCGGATTGTGCTGGATGTAGTTCTTGTCCATGTACATCGGCGCGTACTGCACCTGACCAGCTTCGAACACGGTGCGCCAGAAATCGTAGACCAACCGCTTGTTTGCAGTTTCATACCAGGTGCTGCCGAGCAGCATCTTCTGATGATTGGGATTGGCCGTCACCGCAGTCTGTGCGAACGCAGCCATTGGCGCGACCAGCATGACCAGCAACAAGGTACGGGAGAGCAACTTCTTCATGGAGTACTCCTGGGTGGAGAGTGGCATTGCGCTCAGCGGGGATGCCGGCAACGTGTCCGTTGAGCGGGGGAAGACGCGCGCGTGCGCACAGCCGCATTAACGCGTCATCGCCACCCTACCGGTGCCGTTCACCGGCCCGCTAGCCGCCTGGAAATGCACCTGGATACTTGTGCAACAGTTGGTGAGAAAAACATCACCCCAGTGGGGGCCGCCAGCGTACTGCCGCACTGTGCGCGGGACGGACCGGATGTTGCGGTCGAGCGGGCGATGACTGCAGTGGAAGCGACGCATGTGCGGCTGACGCGCATCACTCAGGTGGTCTGTGAGGACGCGCTGTTGTGCGCACGCATCGCTTTTATCGAGCTGAGGCGACGTTGAATCCGTATAGAGTCGAGCGCAGTGATGGGGACTCGCTACGTGGCGCTGGTATTACGCAATCACCAATGCCCCATCAATCAGACAGCGCAGCCAAGGGGAGACCTGCATAATTTTCCGCCAGCGTCGCGCGGCCCGCCTCGCTACCGAGCAGATAGTCCAGCTCCGCTCCGTGTAGCCGCGCGGTGAATGCGTCTTCGTCGTCGAAACGGTGCAACAGCGTGGTCATCCACCACGAGAAACGTTCGGCCTTCCACACCCGCTGCAAGGCCAATGTCGAATACTGCTCCAGCGCACCAGCATCGCCGCTGGCCTTCCAACGCTCGAACAGCTGCGCCAACAAGCCGACATCGCCAAGCGCCAGATTCAGCCCCTTGGCGCCGGTGGGCGGCACGATATGCGCAGCATCGCCGGCCAGGAACAGCCGACCATACTGCATCGGCTCGGCAACGAAACTGCGCAGCGGTGCGATGCTCTTTTCGATCGATGCACCGGTGACCAGTTGCGCCGCCAACGCAGGCGGGAGCCGCGCACGCAACTCGTCCCAGAACGCCTGATCGCTCCAGGCCTCCACCTGTGCGCTGGCTGGCACCTGGATGTAATAGCGCGTACGGGTGGGCGAGCGCATCGAACATAGTGCAAACCCACGCGGGTGGCGTGCGTAGATCAGTTCCTCGTGCACGGGTGGCGTATCGGCCAGCACACCGAGCCAACCGAATGGGTACACGCGCTCGAACAGACGCAGCCGCTCGGCGGGGATGCTGGCACGGCTGATGCCGTGATAACCATCGCAGCCGACGATGTAGTCGCAGTGGAGGCGTTTGCGCTGGCCGTCCTGTGTGAACTCCACGGCGGGCGTCGCGCCTTCCACATCGCACAGGGTCACATCCTGCGCGTTGTAATGCGTGGGCGCCCCGCTGCGTTGGCGCGCGTGCATCAGATCGGCGGTGACCTCGGTCTGCCCGTAGACCGTAACGCCACGTCCGCAGCCGCGCAGCAGATCGATGCGCTCGCGCTGACCGTCGAGGCACAATTCGAAGCCGTGATGCAACAAGCCCTCGCGCTGCAACCGCTCGCCGACGCCGGCCCGCTGCAGCAGTTCCACACTGCCCTGCTCCAATACCCCGGCGCGGATGCGCGCCAGCACATGCTGGGGCGTCTGCCGCTCGATGATGACGCAGTCGATGCCGGCGAGCCGCAACAGTTCGCCCAGCAACAAACCCGATGGTCCGGCGCCGATGATCGCAACCTGCGTTCGCATGCCCTGCTCCTGGCCTGGATGGCGATGCCTGCAGTGTCGGTAGCCAAAGCGCCGCATTGAAGGGATGATTCCGTGCAGTCCTTGGACTTTTCGACGATGGCCACATCCGTTCCCGACACTGCCGCAGTCCCTGCATTCGGCTTGTATGGCGAGCAACACGCCGACGCTGCTGAATTGCTGCATTGGGAGTCGATCGCCGCACGCAGCCGGCTGCACGACTGGCAGATCGTCCCGCATCGACACGAGGATTTAGCGCAGCTGGTCTATGTGCAACGCGGGCCGGCCACGCTGCAGCTGGATGGGCGCACGCAACGCCTGCGCCGCGCCAGCGTGGTGTGGCTTCCGCCGCTCTGCGTGCATGGCTTTGCCTTCGACCCGGCAGTGCGTGGCCACGTCATCACCCTGTGCATGCCGCTGGTCAGGACGGCGCTGAACGCTGCGCCGTTACTGCAACAGGTCATGACCGCGCCAGCAGTTGTGCACGCCCAGCATGCGCGCAAATGGCTGGATGTGTTGTTTGGCAGCATTGCGCAGGACCACGCACGCCGGTCGATCGGCTATGACGTCGCAGCGCAGGCCGCAGCGGCGCAGCTGGTCATCTGGATGGCGCGTACGGCACTGGAGCGCGCCCGGCATGCCGCAGCAATCAGCCCGCACGCGGACCCGGCGCTACGCCATCTGCGCGCTTATCAAGACTTGATCGACCAGCACTATCGCGCCCACTGGCCGATTTCCCGCTATGCCGATCAACTTGGGGTGACGCCCGGTCATCTCAACGCGTTGTGCCAGCGCCTGGCTGGCGCCTCCGCATTGCAGCTGCTGCAGCGCAGGATCATGCTGGAAGCACGCCGCACACTGCGTTACACCAGCCTGAGCGTGCAACAGATTGCCGCCAGCCTTGGATTTTTCGACGCTGCCTATTTCAGTCGCTACTTCGCACGGCACGCCGGTTGCTCGCCGACGCGCTTTCGAGTCGGTGAATAGAAGCGACCAACAGGACGACTTCACTCAATCGCTGTGCGCGTGGTAGGGGACGATCTGCAGACGTGCTGCAGGGCCCTTGCGCGCCCGCCATCGCAGGACACGCTGCAAATGCGTCCCTATAAGCTCCTTGGCGGCATGAATGCCGCCATCGAGCCTCCATGGATGGATTCACGGCGTGTCCCGCGAGCGGTGAGGGCACCACGCGCTCGACTCACCAAGCTTCCGCCTGCATCTAGAAAAACGATGCCAGGCCTACACAGACGACGAAGGCGAATAGGCTCAGCACATACCGTCATCCTGCAACGATGGAGAGGCAGAGCCAGCCACTCCATCACCAAGCCATTGCGATCAGAACGGATACTGCGGCACTTCGTTCTTGATCGTCAGCCATTGCCAATGCGTGTACTGCTCCCAATCGGCGGGGCCGCCGACGCTGGTGCCGTTGCCCGACGCACCGGTGCCGCCGAATGGATTGACGACCTCGTCGGCCACCGTCTGGTCGTTGATATGCAGCAGGCCGGTGTGCAACTTCTCGCCCAGGGCCAGCGCCCGCGAGACCGATGCCGACAGAATGCCTGCCGCCAGCCCGTACTCGCCCTGGTTGGCCAACTCGGCAGCTTCATCATCGGTGTCGAACACGGTGATGTTGATCACCGGGCCGAACACTTCTTCGTCGAACGCGCGCATGCCAGGGCGGACGTTGGACAACACGGTTGGCGCATAGAACAGGCCTTCATGGGTGGCGCCGGCCTCCACGACCGCGCCGGCTGCGACGCTATCGTTGACGATGTCGACGACGCGCTGCAGCTGGCGTTGATCGATGATCGGACCCAGTGCCACGGTGCCGCTGACCGGGTCGCCCACCGGCAAATGGCGCGCTTTTTCGGCCAGTTGCTGGGTCAGTGCCTGCGCCACACTGCGGTGCACCAGGACACGCCCGGTCGCCATGCAGATCTGGCCCTGGTGCATGTAGGCACCGAACGCGACAGCCGAGGCAGCCTTATCCAGATCCGCGTCGTCAAGCACGATCACCGCGTTGTTGCCACCCAGTTCCAGCGAGACTTTCTTCAGATGGCGTCCGGCGATTTCGCCGATGCAGCGGCCGGCGGCCGTGGAGCCGGTGAACGCAATCATCGGGACATCCGGCGATTCCACCAGCGCCTGGCCAAGCTGCGCATCGCCGTGCAACACGTGCAGCAGACCTTTCGGCAGACCGGCTTGTTCCAGCACCTGCGCGATGATCACGCCACCGGTGTAGGGAGTACGCGGGTCCGGCTTGAGGATCACCGCATTGCCCATCGCCAGCGCCGGCGCCACCGAGCGCAGCGACAGAATCAAGGGAAAATTGAACGGCGAAATCACCCCAATCACGCCCAACGGCAGGCGGCGCGCAAGGCTGAGTTGACCAGCTGATGTCGGCAACATCTGGCCGCTGGCCTGCAACGGCATTGCGGCAGCCTGCTGGTAGAACACCACCGATTCGTCCACCTCGCGCTGCGCCTTGGGCAGGATGCCGCCGGTTTCGCGCGCAATCAGCAACGCGGCTTCGGCACTGCGCGCCTGCATCGCCTGCGCAGCACGATGAAAGACGGCCGCGCGCTCGCGCGGCGGCGTTGCGGACCAGGCACGCTGTGCCTGCTTGGCCTGTGCGATGGCAGCGGCGAGATCGGACAGGTCGGCCTTGCCGACTTCATGCAGCAAGGCGCCGGTTGCCGGCTCGTGGATGGGCAGGCTGCCACCACGACCGGGAACCCAGTCGCCATTGAAGATGCAGCCATGCCACGCGGGCGTGTCGGTCGCAGCGGCTGTTGCGCTGGTAAGAGCATTCATGGTCTAGCCTCCTGCTAAAAACGTGTGGGGATTACAGCGTTGTGGAAGCCAGCCCGCCATCGATCGGCAGGGTGATGCCGTTGATCCAGCGAGCTGCGTCGGATGCGAGAAACACGATGCCCTCGGCCACTTCATCGGCATACGCCGGGCGGGTCATGCGCTTGGCGTCTGCCTTGACGCGTTCCTCGCCGAGCATGGCAGCAAAATCGCCCAGGATTGGGGTAAACACCGGGCCCGGAGATACGTTGTTCACGCGCACGCCGTGGTCGGCGAACCAGGGCCGCGATTGCAGCAAGGTCCACACGATCAAGGCCTCTTTGAAGTATTGGTAGCAGGTGTCGTGCGCCACCGGATGCGCCGCCAGCCACGCGCTGCCGCTTTCGAAGCTGTCGGTTGCCGCCAGCTGCTTGTGCAGGTCCAGACGCTGCGGCCATTCGGCGCCCAGGATCGAGGCCACATTGATGATGGAACCGCCCGACACGATGCGCGGCAGCAGCCCCTGGGTCAGATGGCGCAAGCCCAGATAGTTCACTCGCGCCACCACATCCAGCGGCGCGGTGCCGGGCACGCCGGCAATATTCGCCAACGCATCGATCTGGTTCGGCAACGCCTTCACCAGGGCATCGATGGACGCCGGGTCGCCAAGATCGGCCTGATGAAAGCCGTGCAGGGTCATCTGCACGGGCGTGCGATCGACCCCGATCACCTTGGCGCCATGAAACCGTGCCAGCCGTGCGACCTCCGCGCCAATGCCCGACGCCACGCCGGTCACCACGATCGTCTTGTTCTGCAAATTCATCGCCATCCTCCAAAGGAGCCAGCCGTGCCGGCGCTAGAACACATGGACATACTCGAAATTGACGTTGTTGCCGGACGCGGCATTCCTGACCTCCACCGGTAGATAGACGTTGGCGAACAGGATGTTTTTCGCATCAAAGCGCCACACGCCACCCGGCCCTGCATAGAACGCGCGCTGACGGCTGTCCGGCACGCGCTGGTCGTTGGTGCGGTTGTCGCGGAACTGGGTCAGGTAATAGGCATTGATGCCCAGCCGCAGCTTCGGTGCCACTTCCCAGGAGGTGGCGAAATTGATCCATCCCGCATCGCCTGCCTGACCATTGCGGAAGTCGAAGCCTGGCGGCAAATTCGGACGGCGCTCGCTGCGAAAGTTGTAGATGTAGTTGATGCGTGCGCTGACTTCCCAATTGGGCGTGGGCAGTACCGTGAATGCGTAGCTTGGAATGAGCGACCAATAACCGGAGCTCTGGTTGAGATCGCGATTGCCGTCGTACTTGCCAATCGGTGCCACGGCGTCGAATTCGAACCGCTGCGAGAACACCGGTCGCCCGTTTCGTATCAAAGGTGGCATTTGCAGATACGGTCCGAACGTCACATCACCCACGCCGGCGCCATTGTCGCGCAGCGTGGCAATGCTGTTGCGGCCGAAAGAGGCATCCAGATTGACCAGCGGCACCAGCGCAGTGATGCCGAGCGAGCCGCCGAATACCTGATAGGGCGTGACGTAAGCGAACTGGGTCAGCAACACGGTGGAATCGATCCGCGGATTGTCGAACACCGGGATATCGTTGCCACGTGCGTCCTTGATGGCATCCAGCGCGTTGTGCCGCAGATAGGTGACGACCGCCAAGCCGGGCGTGGTGCTGGTGAAGCCATCCAGGAAACTGGTGCCCCCGGTGTTGATGCCATTGGTCAGCGCCGCGCTCTGTGGCGCACTTTGCGCAGGCGCCGCGCCCGCTGCCAGGCCTGCCGCCAGGCAGAGCAACGCGCGCAGCCGCCAGCCTGCTGCCACACCCGCGCCACGCATCACCGATGATCGAATCACTGCAGGGATCTCCAGCGTTGGAAAGGAACAGCGGTGCGTGCCACATCACAAACGTCAGGCAAGCGCGCGCCCCGCGCTACGCACAGCACGTGCAGTGGAAACGTTCGTTGAGAATCGCTGCCGGGCGGCGGGCCGCCGACGGAGGCGGGTTACGGCGTGTCCAGACGGTCCAGACGGTCCAGGGCGCGCAACAACGGGGCTTCGCTGGAACCGAGTACGGCACTGAGTTGCTGTTCCATGCGCAGTACTTCGGCCTCGGCGGCGGCCAGGAGCGCGGCACCGGCCGCGGTGAGCGAAAGGTGCTGCATGCGCCGGTCCTGCCGACCACGCACCTGCCGCAGCAAGCGACGCTTGACCAGCCTGGCCACCACGATCGCCAGATTCGGCGGCGACACGTGCAGCACATCGCCGATCTGGCGCTGGTTGATGCCCGGGTTGCCATCCACCAGCATCAGCAGCGAGAAGTCGACCGGCTTGAGGTCGAACGCGGCCACGCACTCCTGGAACATCCGCCGCACCATCAATTCGGTGCGGGTGATGCGATACCCCAGCAACCGCAGCAGCCGCGCCTGATCCACCGTGGTGACGGCATCGGGCAAGGGCGTAGCAAGGGCGGTGACGGGCATGGCGGTTCTCGCGACGAAGGCAGCGGGCGGACCGGTACGCGCAAAGCGCCGCATCCGCAACGCCGATCCACGGCGTGCATCGCATTGTAGACGCCACCGGGCCCGCCGATGTGGACAGGCCCTCTGCTGGTGCACGGGCGGTGGGTGTGTCAGCCACACCACCGTGCCACGCACCCAGCTTGCAACGGCGGGCCAGCGCTGCGGCTGATGGGGGGCGGCGGTGATCCGGGCAAGGCTGAGACATGATTCCGGTCGGCAAGTGATTGCGTTCCAGAATAGTTATTGATCATAACTACCTTGCCAAGCTGCAGCGCAGCATGGTCGCGTTCGCTAGCAGGAGCGCCCGCGGGCTTGGCGGCCGCGGGCGCGGCCAGGACCGCAAGCGCATCGCATGGGCTGGGCGCTACCTGTGCAGGTGGTGTCACGGTGATCGGCGCGCATGACGCACCGCGCGCATTGCAGCGAAGGCCATCGGCTCAACGCCTGTGCAGCCCGCTCAGGGCAGCCAGAGCTTTTCCAGATCGCGGAAGCCCCATTCGGCAGGACTTTCCATCTGCGCAATGCGGTCATGGCAGTCCGGACGCGACAGGTCGATGTCCTGCACCAACACGTGGCTGCGCAGCTTGGCCGAATAGAACACGCGCACCTTGGGCTTGAGCAGCGCATCGGGCGTCTGTTCGATGACCACCGCAAGTTTTTGCGACTCCAGCCGCACCAGCGAGCCGACCGGATAAATCCCCAGCCGGCGCACGAAGGCCTGGAACACCACAGGATCGAAATGGCCCTTCCAGGACGCCATTTGCTTGAGCGATTCGGCCGGATCCCAACCGCGTTTGTAAGGCCGGTCCGAGCTGATGGCATCGTAGACATCGCAGACCGCGCCCATCCGCGACATCAACGAAATATTCTCGCCCACCAATTGATTCGGGTAGCCGCTGCCATCCATCTTTTCGTGGTGATGCAACGCGATTTCCAGCACCACCGCGTTCTGCACGCCGCCGGCCACCAGCAGCCGATGCCCGTCCAGCGGATGCTTGCGCATGACCTCCATCTCTTCGTTGGTGAGCCGGCCGGGCTTGTTGAGAATTTCCAACGGTGTCACCGCCTTGCCCATGTCGTGCAGCAGGCCGCCCATCGCCGCTTCCACCACCTGCGATTCGGGCAGGCCGAGCTGGCGCGCCAAACCGCTCATCAGCCCGGCCACGGCCATCGAATGCAGATAGGTGTAGTCGTCGGCGGTCTTGAGCCGCGCCACGCTGATCAAGGCCTGCGGATGCCGGAGCACCGAGTCGTTGATGGCTTCCACCAGCGGCATGGCCGCTTCTGTGTCGACGGTGCGCCCCAGCCGCACATCGCGGAACATCGCCTCGACCATGTCGCGGCCGTCTTCGAAGATGCGCCGCGCGCGCACCACCTCCGCTTCGATGCCGACCTGGGCGGTCACGCTGTTGGTGCGCACGCTACGGGACGTGGCAGCAGGCTCCGGCGGTTCGGGCGCTGCCGGCGCCGGGGCAGGCGCCGGGCTCGGCGGCACGCCCGGTTCGGCGGACGCGCCAGAGGTGATGGGCGCCTCCACATCGAGCCCGCGCGCGGTGTCGATTACCAGCTGCTCGATGCGGCTGTCATGGATCTTCTCCACATCGTCGGAATCGACCAGAAACGATGTCTTCCAGAACGGATGGTGCACCCACGCGCCCAGCAGCTTGTAGACATACATGCCGGGGCGGAGTTGATCTGAGTCGATGGTTCTGAGCATGCCGGCGCTGGTCTGCACAATGTCCAGGGAAAGGCCGCCACGACTTGGCGGTCTGCGGTGTTATCGGCACACAGCACGATTTCTTTGGCGCGCGACCGGATCGACGGAAGGCCTGGAGGTGACGCCGGACGCGGCTGTGGGCGGGCCGCTCAGCGGTTGGGCAGCCGCATCCCCAGCACGGCGACGACGGCGAACAGCAACGGCACGCTGCAGGCCAGATACAACATGGCCGGCGACCATCCGGCGTCCAGCAACGCCCCGGCACAGAAGGGCGACAAAATCGCACCGAAGCGCCCCACCCCGATCGCCCAGCCCAGCGCAGTCGAGCGCACCGCAGCGTTGAAGACGATCGGCACAATGGCGTACATGCCGCCCACCGCAGCGAACATCGCTGCCCCGGTGAGCAAGGCGACGGCGAGCGCCCAGCTCAACTGCGTACTGCACAGGCCGGAGGCCAGCATCGCCAAGCCCATCAGCAACAGGGATCCGACCGTCAGGCGCGACAGCCGCACGCACGATGCCAACCCACTGAACAGCAAGCCGCCGCAGATGCCTCCAAGATTCAACAGCACCCCGCCCGTGACGCCCTCCGTGGCCGACGAGCCAGCGGTCACCAGCAGCTTCGGTGTCCAGCTGATCACGAAGTAAAACGCAAACATCAGCGAGAAAAAGCCAAGCGCGATCAGCAGCGTGTGCCGCCGCATGGCAACGTCAAACAGGGCCGAATAGCCTTGTGGCTGCGTGGCAGACTGCGGCGGTAGCGGCGGCAATGCGTCGTGCGGCGGCAGCCCCATCCGGGCCAGCACGGCGTTGAAGCGCGCGAGGGCATCAGGTGGCCGGCGCATGATCAGGAACTCCAGCGACTCGGGCAGGAATGCAAGCACCAACGGCACACACAGCAACGATGCCACCGCCCCGAGGACGAACACCGCGGGCCACGACCATTGCTGCATCAACAGTTCGGCAATCATGCCACCCAGCGTGGCACCGACCGGGTAGCCGGTCACCTGCAGCACGATGGCAGTGTTGCGCCAACGGGGGCTGGAAAACTCCCCTGCCGTGACCGCAACGCAGGCCAACATACCGCCGATCCCCAGACCGGTCAGGAGCCGCAGCGCCCCGAGCTGCCATGCAGTGCTGGCCAGTGCGGACATGCCCATGCCGATGGTCAGGATCGCCAGACATGCCAGCGTCAGCGCGCGACGGCCGATGCGGTCTGCCAACGGCGCCAACCCCAGTGCGCCAAGCGCCATGCCGATCAGGCCCGCGCTGAACAGCATGCCCAGCAGCTTGCCCGACAGCTGCCAATCCGCCGACACGTGCGGTGCGGTGAACGCCATCGCCATCACATCGAAGCCGTCGAGCATCGTCAGCAACACGCACACCGCCACGGCCCTCCACTGAAACGGTGTCATGCGCTCCAGCACGAAGTGCCCAAACGATGCAGTGTGCTGACGCATTGGCATGCCCTGTAGTGCGAGAAAGGATAGGCCCGAAGGCGCTGCAGTCGCGTTGAACGGCGCAGTGTGCAAGGCCGGCTGCGCGGCGGGGCAGCGATGCGTGCAATCACCGATGCGCAGTCGGTCGCGACCGACTGCACACGCTAGCCGATTGCACACCCGGTTCAAGACGAATGACCGCAGCGCTGTGCGCTTATCGGAAATGCGCCAACGCGCTTGGCCAGCGCTGCGATGTCCTCGGATGCATCGCGTGACGTGCTGTCCGCGGCTTTTGGAATATCCGCCGGCACGACACAATCCATTGGACGTTGCCCCACCCGGCCACGTCTGCCAACGACCTCGCACGTATTGCATCCGGGTGTTCGTTGCTTCAGCGCATTGCCGCTGCCGCAGCGGCAACCGCAGCGCAGGTATCATCCGCAGCGTGTCCGCAGTGGGCGGCACGCTGACCTGACGGAGATGCCGTGACACCGATTCGCTCCTTCCTGGACCACACCCCGCAGCTGGGTGCCCGCGTTTACGTCGATCCTGCCTGCACCATCATCGGCAAGGTGAGCCTGGGCGATGACGTCTCGATCTGGCCGGGCACCGTGATTCGCGGGGACGTCAATCATGTGCAGATCGGCGCGCGCACCAACGTGCAGGACGGCACCATCATTCACGTCAGCCACCACAGCCCGTTCAACAAGGCCGGCTACCCCACCGTGATCGGCGAGGACGTCACCGTCGGCCACGGCACCATCCTGCATGCCTGCACCATCGAAGACCTGTGCCTGATCGGCATGGGCGCCTGCGTGCTCGATGGCGCCACCGTCAGGCGCTATGGCTTCGTCGGTGCCGGTGCGGTGGTCGGCCCGGGCAAGGTGGTCGGCGAAGCCGAGTTGTGGCTGGGCAATCCTGCACGTTTGGCGCGCACGCTCAGCGACAAGGAAATCGAAAGCCTGCATTACTCCGCGCAACATTACGTGCGGCTCAAGGACCAATACCTGGGCGCCTCACCCGCCAGCTGAGCCGCAGCACCGGCGCACCTGTCTGGCGCGGGCGCGACGGTACCGGGGTGCGCGCGGCTACGGCCGCGTGGCGTGCTCCAGTGCCGTCAACGTGGCCAGCGCCTGCGCGCGCGAAGCACCGCACATGTCCGGGGACGGACGCAGGCTGGTGCAGACCGCTGGCCGCGTCGGCAGGCCGAACAGGCGGCAGCGGCCCTGCCCGTCCAGTTGCACGCATGGCACTCCCGCCGGCTTGCCATGCGGCATGCCGGGAATGGCCGAACTGATGGATGGGGCGATACAGCAGGCCGCGCAGCCAGCGCGGCAGGGGATGTCCATGTGCATGCCGCAGTGTAAGCCGCCGCCACCTCCCGGCAGCGGCGGCGCTGCCGGCTAGCGGGGCGGAATGTAGCTGGACAGGCGCACGTCGAAGAACGCCTGTACGGCGGCGAGATTGGCCTTGGCCTGGATGTCCGCACCCACGTCGCGGCTCATGCCAAGCACGTCGTCGTCCGGCCACCCGGGGCCGAAGCACCATTGCGTGCTGGGAATGTTGTAGGCCTGCAGATGCGCCAGCATGCGCGTGGTGGCGATCTCCGCGCTGCGATTGCCGGCCGGATAGCCGTGCTCGCCGAGATAACCGCGCTTGCCGGCCTGCTGCAGCGCTTCGATAAACGGGCTGACCATGTTGATGCCGGTATCCGGCTGGATCACCTCGTTGCGCCCACCGGGGCCAATCCAGTTGCCGCCCCCGCTGCCGTTGTTGTCGAGATAGTTGTGCGCCTCGTACACGATGCGATCGTACGGGTCCGGGATGTCGAACAGGTCCATCGAATCGTCCTGCCAGCGCCGGGCGCTGGCATAGCCGTTGCCGCACACGAAAACGAAATGGTTTCGATCGCGGTCGATGATGGTCTTGGAGCAGGCGGTGGCGGTCTTCTGCCAATGTGCGGCCATCGACAGCACCGTGCCATCCGCATTGCGCTCGGCGCCCTGGTACGGCTCGTTCATGACGCCCCAGCCGAACACCGCCGGATGCTGCTTGAACCGGTTGACGATACGCGCCCACAGATCCGGCAGGCCGGCGTCGTTGTAGAGCGTGCACCCCGGCGTTCCGATCACCCGGTATTCGTAGAGCTTGAGCAGCTGGTCGCGACCGTCCAGATAGCCCACGTAATTGAAGTTGCGCAGCGGATAGGTGTCGGCCCACAGCTCGGCCGCCGCCAGATCGCCCACACGAATGCCGCGCGCATCGACGACTGCACCGCTGGCGTCGCGCCGGTATCCGCTCTTGGCCGCCACCCGCTGCGGCAGCCGCATGTAATCGTGCAGCTCCACGATGGCGCGCTTGCCGCGCGCTGCGATATTGTCCAACGCGTCCTGCACCTGCTTGCAGTAGCTCTCGTTCAACGGCGCGCCCTGCCCACGCGTGAAGCGCGCGGCGGTGGTCGGCAGACGGAAGAGCGGGCAGCTTCCTGCCGCGGCCACATGCTGGGCAGTGATGGCGCGGTAATGCGTGCCGATCTCGGCGTTTTCCACATAACTATTGGAGGCCAAACCGGACAGGTTGAGGCCAGCGAACGGCAGGCTGGCGCTTTGCGCGGCTGCGCGGCCTGCCCAGCCGGCAGTGGCCACGACCGCGGCGCCGGCCGCCCCTTGCAGGACGCGACGGCGGGTGATGCCGCCGGCGACCGGTGGCGTGGTGGAGTGGGGCGGTGCCGCTGGTGCACGGCGTGGAGATGGATGGTCGGACATAGGGGCGCCTCCTGCGGTGCCGTTGGAAAGATCCTCGTCGGCGCAGCTCCCCTCGGCCGCACCGACCCCTCTCGATAGTGGCCGCGCCCCAGCGCCCGGATCTGCGCGCCGGTTCGCACTCCTGCCACTGCATGCCCGGGCGCATACGTTTACATCGCATTACATGACAGGCCAACGGCGCTGCGCAGGTGCGGGCCCATGAGCCGATGGCGCCGGAGCGGCAACTGCGCGGCATGCCGGCAACGCCCGCCGCTGCACTGCGAGTGCACGCCGGCGTGCGTGCTAACGTGCGGACCCTGCGCGTGCGGTGACGGTTGCAGCAGCAACAGTCACGACGCGCTCTAATTGCCAGCCACCGCTCGCCAATCAGCCGTCGAATTCGCCATGCCCGAGTACCGTTCCAAAACCTCCACCCACGGCCGCAACATGGCCGGCGCCCGCGCCCTGTGGCGTGCCACCGGCATGCGCGATGGCGACTTCCACAAGCCCATCATCGCCATCGCCAACTCGTTCACGCAGTTCGTGCCCGGGCATGTACACCTGAAGGATCTTGGCCAGCTGGTCGCGCGCGAGATCGAACGCGTCGGCGGCGTGGCCAAAGAGTTCGACACCATCGCCGTGGACGACGGCATCGCGATGGGCCATGACGGCATGCTGTATTCGCTGCCCAGCCGCGAGATCATCGCCGACTCGGTCGAATACATGGTCAACGCGCATTGCGCCGACGCGCTGGTGTGCATCTCCAACTGCGACAAGATCACCCCCGGCATGTTGATGGCCGCGCTGCGGCTCAATATCCCCACCGTGTTCGTCTCCGGCGGCCCGATGGAAGCCGGCAAGACCAAGCTGGCCGAGCACAAGCTCGACCTGATCGATGCGATGGTGATTGCCGCCGACGACAGCGCCTCCGACGAAAAAGTGGCCGAGTTCGAACGCAGCGCCTGCCCCACCTGCGGCTCGTGCTCGGGCATGTTCACCGCCAACTCGATGAACTGCCTGACCGAAGCGCTGGGCCTGTCGCTGCCGGGCAACGGCACCGTGGTCGCCACGCACGCGGACCGCGAGCAACTGTTTCTGCGCGCCGGACGCGTGGCGGTGGAACTGTGTCACCGCTGGTACGGCGGCGAAGATCCCACCGCCCTGCCGCGCGGCATCGCCACCTTCGAAGCCTTCGAAAATGCGATGACCCTGGACATCGCCATGGGTGGCTCGACCAATACCATCCTGCACCTGCTCGCCGCCGCGCAGGAAGGCGAGGTTGCCTTCGGCATGCAGGATATCGACCGCTTGTCCAAGCGCGTGCCGCAACTGTGCAAGGTCGCACCGAATACGCCCAAGTACCACATCGAAGATGTGCATCGCGCCGGCGGCATCATGGCCATTCTCGGTGAACTCGCACGCGGCGGCCTGCTGCATACCAACGCCGCCACCGTGCACGCACGCACGCTGGCCGATGCCATCGCGCAATGGGATGTCACCCAGACCGACGATGAAAACGTACACACGTTCTACAAAGCCGGCCCGGCCGGCATTCCCACGCAGATCGCCTTCAGCCAGGCAACGCGTTGGGACAGCCTGGATACCGACCGCAGCGACGGCTGCATCCGCGATGTCGCACATGCGTTCTCGCAGGAAGGCGGCCTGGCCGTGCTGTACGGCAATATCGCCCGCGACGGCTGCGTGGTGAAGACTGCAGGCGTGGACGAATCCATCCACGTGTTCGAAGGCACTGCCCGCGTGTTCGAGAGCCAGGATGCTGCTGTGAAAGGCATCCTCGCCGATGAGGTGGTCGCAGGTGATGTGGTGGTCATCCGCTACGAAGGCCCCAAGGGCGGCCCCGGCATGCAGGAAATGCTCTACCCCACCAGCTATCTCAAATCCAAGGGCCTGGGCAAACAATGCGCCCTGCTCACCGACGGCCGCTTCTCCGGCGGCACCTCGGGGTTATCGATTGGTCACGCATCGCCGGAAGCCGCCGCAGGCGGCGCGATCGGCCTGGTGCGCGAAGGCGACAGGATCCTGATCGACATTCCCAATCGTTCGATCAACCTGCTGATTTCGGACGAGGAACTCGCGCTTCGTCGCGCCGAGCAGGACGCCAAGGGCTGGAAGCCGGTGGAGGTGCGCCCACGCAAGGTCACCACCGCGTTGAAGGCGTATGCGTTGCTGGCGACCAGTGCGGACAAGGGTGCGGTCCGGGATAAGGCGCTGCTGGACGGTTAGTGCCAGCGATCGCGGCGTGGTGAGCTGGCTTCTTGTGGTAAGCGCAATGCGACGCATCGGTGGGCCATGCTGATGCAACGCAGTTATCGCCGCTTGCTTGCAGTCAGCCGCTGGGTCGCTGCAAGCCAGTGCGGCGATTGGCCGTCGTCATCGCGTGCTCTGGTTATTCAGAGCACGCGATGTCGATATCGATAACGTGGTGGCAAGCGTTCTATCACTGCATCGCTCGCCCCGCATGTTCCGCGTCACTATCAAGACGGCTGAGCCCGTCCAGCGGACCACATACCGCAGATGCTCGCGTCCCAGCCATCGCGCACTGCAATTTCGCCGCGAACTATGTCCATCGCCTTGCTCCGCAAGCGCAGGCATTCCAGCAACCGCATCCCGCTGCCATACAGCAGCCCTGCCACCAGCCGACAATTCCCCTCCAGCATCGACAGCAAGCGCGCGACCTCCTGCGTGCCGGCCGACACCTGGCCCCGCGCCGCCAATTTGGTGAGAAACGCCTCGCCCTCTACTTGTCCCATCTGTCCTGGATGCCGTTGGCCACTTGCCAGAATGAAGCGTCGGATCCAGCTTACATACGCCTGCTCAGTCCGCAGACTGTAATGGCGAAGCCGCAGCCGACCACGGACCTGATCCAGCAGCTTCGGAGTCGGAGGCGTCATTACGCCTGCATCGTCACGGGTGTACGCATGTGCTTGCTCAAACGCTGGATAACGCAAGCAGCATCGACGCCAACACCATCGGTTGCCATCCACAAGTCATTGTTATGGGATAGGAATTCCCCCTTTCCAGACCTCTGGCCTTAGTCGATACTTTGGCGCGACACCGCTTTTAGGCGGTCCAATAGTAGTTATCCCTCATGAGCAGTGAACCGACGGCTGATACGCCCAGGATTTCCTAGACATCTCAAGGCCATGGAAAATGGCTGATTCGGAGGTGTCCATGAGCAGTAAGCGGTATACGGATGAGTTCAAGATCGAGGCGGTCCGGCAAGTGACCGATCGTGGGTTCAAGGTGGCAGAGGTCGCCGAGCGACTGGGTGTCACCACGCACAGCCTGTACGCTTGGCTGCGCAAGTTCGGCAAGCCCGGCGTAGTACAGCGCGCTGAGGCGGACCAGAGCGCCGAAGTCCGGCGGCTGAAGATCGAGTTGCGCCGGGTGACGGAGGAGCGCGACATCCTAAAAAAGGCCGCCGCGTACTTTGCCAAGGGGTAAAGGCAAAGTACCTCTTCATGCAAGTCCACCGCGAAGAATTCAGGGTGTGCGCGATGTGCCGGGTTTTGCGGGTGAACCGGGCTGGATACTACGCGTGGCTAAAGTCGCCCGACAGTGAACGCGCCAAGGAAGACGAACGCCTGCTGGGGCTGATCAAGCACCACTGGTTGGCCAGCGGCAGTGTCTATGGGCATCGCAAGATTGCCAAGGATCTACGCGATCTGGGTGAGCGTTGCAGTCGCCATCGGGTGCATCGATTGATGCGCACCGAGGGACTGCGTGCCCAGGTGGGCTATGGCCGCAAGCCGCGCTTCCATGGCGGAACGCCGTGCAAGGCGGCAGCCAACCTGCTGGATCGACAGTTCGACGTGACCGAGCCGGACACGGCCTGGGCGAGCGACTTCACCTTCATCCGTACGCATGAAGGCTGGATGTACCTGGCTGTGGTGATCGATCTGTTTTCCAGGCAGGTCGTCGGCTGGGCGATGCGCGATCGAGCCGATACCGAGTTGGTCGTGCAGGCCTTGCTGTCGGCGGTGTGGCGGCGCAAACCCAGCGCTGGTTGCCTGGTTCATTCGGACCAGGGGTCTGTCTACACCAGCGATGACTGGCGCAGTTTCCTGGCGTCCCATGGCTTGGTGTGCAGCATGAGTCGGCGTGGCAACTGCCATGACAACGCACCGGTGGAGAGCTTCTTTGGTCTGCTCAAACGCGAGCGGATCAGGCGGCGGATCTACCCCACCAAGGACGCCGCACGCGCCGAGGTGTTCGACTACATCGAGATGTTCTACAACCCACAACGCCGTCATGGTTCAACTGGCGACCTGTCCCCTGTAGAGTTTGAACGGCGCTACGCGCAACGAGGGTCTTGAGTGTCTACGGAACCCTGGGCGTATCAAGTCTTTGAACAGAAAGGCACGGTTCTTGAGTTCTTGCCGGAGTCGCGCCTTACGTACTCGTTGTTCTTCCCGCGCCCCGATCTGCAAGACATTCCAGAGCACTACTTTTTCATGACCTATGAGCTGACCGAGCGTGACGGAAGCAGCTCTTTGCTGGTGCGCCAGGAAGACCCTCGCCCTTCCCCGCCAAATAAGTCCTCTGGCGGAGATGCTGGGCCTGATGTATTTTCCTACTTGAAAGAATTGGTCGAAGTCAAAATGCCGTGATCGTCATTTGGCCTAACAATTCACTCAGGCAGAATTTGTCTCGCAACCCGGATTCGGCGAGATGTTAGGCGGAAGCGCAGAGACGGTCGTAAAGAGAAATTTATGGAAAACTATCAGCTTGTGACATCGCCCCTCTGTCGCTCCGTTACGACCGATGGCCGTACTATTCGCTTAGAGATCTATCGCGGACCCGACACCGGCTGGACTCTTGAGGCTGTTGATGAATTCAACAACTCCACCGTCTGGGATGACCTCTTCGCAACGGACCAGGCCGCACTCGACGAGGCATTGCGCACTATTCGGGATGAGGGCATCGACTCCCTCATTGGTCCACCCAGCGGCGTCCATTAATCGGTCGGCCGCCTAATGGCTCATTCAAGCCCACGCCGCTTCACAGCGCGGCTTAACTCAGATACTAGATCCTGCAATGCGAATCTCTGAGTTCGACCTAGTTCGCGTTATCGCAAACATCCCCGACGCTCGGATAGACCATGACTTCAGCCAACGGTCTCCCCAGATCGGTGACCTTGGAGCAGTCGTTCTGGTGCATGCGGTTCAGCCAGGCCGCGAGGCCGCTTTCGCCGTCGAGTGTATCGGCTCGGAGGGCCACACCATCTGGCTAGCGGATATATTTACGTCAGAGTTAGAGCGGGCTCCACCTACTTAGGCCGGTGCCTAGAAATTCATTCAAGCCAAGCCCGCATCGCGCGCGGCTAATTCAAGCGTTAGGAGCTTCATGAGTAATACGGCAGCTTGGGGTTACGAGCGCTAGCGCGTTTTTCGGGGATCAGTGCATGGATAAGTCACAAGCAGACGCAATCGCGCAGGCCATACTTCAGCCGGATCTGGAGGCGCAAGAACAGATTCGTCGTAGGCGTGCCGCGGAAGATCAGGCCGTGGCGGACCGACGGATGGTTGCCTGGTTCTCGCTTTCCGGCTTCGTCATCGGTGCCGTTGTGGCACACCTTACTGGCTATCGCTTCACAGATGACATCATTTGGGGTGGCATCGCTGGCGGCGCGGTTGGCTGGGCTGCACTGAAGCTGTGTCGTCGCCGGCTGGCGCCCTAACAATTCATTCCACCCGACAGCACTTCACAGCGCGGCCTGACTCACGCGTCAAACCGCACATGAGAGACATGTAAGCCAGGACGCCGCGAGCGCATCTGCAGTCAGCGCCGACAGCCGAGGCGCACGCGGAAGCGCCGCTGCACCACGTCACCGCATTGGCTTGAATCGCGGTGACGCAGCGCCGCGCCTATGCCATGGCTTCGTCGGGATCCAACGCCACTGCCGCCTGCTGTGCGCGATCGAATCGCTCGCGGGCGGCGCGGATGCTGCCGTGGTTTTCGCCCGCCCAAGTGAGCAGTTGCGAGACTGGGCCGAGTAGCGCAATTCCCAGCTTGGAGAGCGCGTATTCCACGCTCGGCGGCTTGGTGGCGTAGACCTTGCGGGTGATCATGCCGTTGCGCTCAAGATTGCGCAGCGTCTGGGTCAGCATGCGCTTGGAGATGTCCGGCACGGCGCGCTGGATGGCACTGAAGCGGGATGGGCCGGGGATCAGCGTCAGCAGGATCAGCAGGGTCCACTTGTCGCCGATCTGGTCGAGCACATCGCGCACTGGGCACTTGGTGGCGTCGAAGGGTCCTTCCAGGGACGGCGGCGGCGGGAACAGGGCAATCGCATTCACGTGGGGTATCTCACGGTAACCAGGGGGAGCAAAACTGCCTCCTTGCGGAGGCCTGAGCGGCGCTGACACTATGCAGGCGATCAGTTAGGTCTAGATAGTAGACCAAATCTCTTATGCAAACCTACCGGAGCCCGTCATGACCTCTATATCCCCCCTGACTCTTGTCACCGGCGCCAGCGGGCAGTTGGGTGCGCTGGTGGTCGAAGCGCTGCTTGGCCATCTGCCTGCAAACCGCATCGTAGCAACGGCCCGGGATACCGCGTCACTTGCCGAGTTCGCAAAACGCGACATCGCGGTACGTCAGGCCGACTATGCGAACCCGCAAAGCCTGGACACGGCCTTCGCCGGCGTGGGCCGCGTGTTGCTGGTCTCGTCCAATGCGGTCGGCCAGCGCGTGCCGCAACACCGCAACGTGATCGAGGCAGCCAAGCGCGCCGGGGTGGAGCTGCTGGCGTATACGAGCATCCTGCATGCCGACACCAGCACGCTGTCGCTGGCCGCCGAGCATGTGGCCACCGAGGCGCTGCTGCGCGAGAGCGGCGTGCCGCACGCGTTGTTGCGCAATGGCTGGTACACCGAGAACTACACCGGCTCGATCGCTGCAGAGGTCGCCCACGGCGCAGTGATCGGCAGTGCGGGCGAAGGCAGGATCAGCGCCGCCACGCGCGCCGACTATGCCGCGGCCGCTGCAGCAGTGCTGGCGTCGGATGCACCGCAGGCCGGGCAGGTGTACGAGCTGGCAGGCGATACCGCTTTCACGATGGCCGAGTACGCCGCCGAGGTGGCGCAGCAGTCGGGCAAGCCGGTGGCCTATCACGACCTGCCGGAAGTCGATTACGCGGCAGCGCTGGTGCAGATCGGCCTGCCGGCCGGCTTTGCGCAGGTGCTGGCGCAGTGCTCGGCCGCTTCGCGCGACGGCGCCCTGTTCGATGATCGCCATACGCTGAGCCGGTTGATCGGTCGCCCCACCACGCCGTTGCGCGACGCGGTGGCGGCGGCGCTCGCAGCGCGCTGAGTCACGGCCGGGACCACTGCGCTGCCGAGCCGTCGGCACGCAGTGGTTCGCGCATCGTTGAGCAGGTGCGCCATGACCGCCTGGGATCACGGCGAAACCTCGTGGTGCTTCATCGATATGCGACCGGCAGCGATGGCCGGCTGGTCGGCGTGGCTGCGTGTGTCGGGATGCTCGCCAGTGCGTTGGACCAACGGCATTGGTCGAGGCGATGGGCAGTGGCGCTGCGTTAACGGCCGATCAGCAACCGTGCATCTCGGCTGGTCAACGCGTGCTGCGGTGATCGAGCCGGTGCGGCACGGGTTGCTGCCAACATCAGAGACCTGCACAGCCTGGCGCTGCGCGACGCACTCCCGGGCGCTGCAGATCGCAGCGTGACCGTGCCGACGCCGCTGCAAATTGCGTGCTTGCAAAGCTCAATGGTGGCGCAGACGCGCCGCGCTGGCGGGTCCAGCAGGTAATGGCGCGCAACCATCGACGATGCGCAACACCGAAAGCATGGGAGGGCGTGCGCGGTCTCCGTGATGCCACGACCGCACGTTCCGGATGCAGTTCTGTTCGACCACCTTCATCACATCGCGCGCAGCTGGGCTCGCCTCACGTTGGTCGCATAACTGCCATCGCCCCGACACGACGGTGACACAAGGGCGCGACAGCGAGGTTCGGCAGTGTCACCAAACTGACATCAAATCTAAATATAACTGCTGCCATTGCCGCTACGTCAGGACGACCGGCGCCTGGCAGGCGCTTCCACGCCGTGCAGCCGCCCTCTTGGCAGCACCGGATCGACGCAGCCGCCGACCCGTTTCCCTTGCACGAGCCGGACCAATGAAAAAACGCAATCTCGCCACTGTTCTGTGCGCCCTCAGCGCGACCGCCAGCGGCAGCACGCTGGCCGCCGAGCTGGAGTTGTACGTCGACCGCAAGACCAAGCAGATCTTCGCCGAGCCGGCGCCAGGTCGCGACAAGTTGGGCACCTTCGTGCAGGTGGACGAAAACGGCAAGCTGCCGGCATCGGCGATGCCGGCCGTGCCCGCACAACCGCTGCCGCCCGCGCCGGGCGCCGCCACGCCCGCGGACGCCGCCATTGCCCAGGTCGCACCTATGCCGGCGCCGGTTGCAACGCCAGCGCCGGCCAAGTCCGGCGACGCCGGCAAGAAGTGGTACGACAAACTCAGCCTGCGCGGCTACACCCAGATCCGTTACAACCAGGGCATCGGCGGCGATGCGCAGGACCTGCGCGCGCCGGGCGACCGCTTTATCGGCAACGACCAGAGCCTGGGCATCCGCCGTGCGCGCCTGGTGCTGAGTGGCGATCTCAACGAGCATGTGTCGCTGTATTTCCAGCCGGATTTTGCCAGCACGCCCACTGGCTCCACCACCTCCAACTTTGCGCAGCTGCGCGACGCCTACGCCGATATCTTCTTCGACAAGAAGCGCGAATACCGCGTGCGTGTGGGTCAATCGAAAATGCCGTACGGCTGGGAAAATCTGCAGTCCAGCCAGAACCGGCTCTCGCTGGATCGCGCCGATGCATTGAACTCCGGCCTGCGCGACGAACGCGATATCGGTGCGGTGTTCTATTACAGCCCCACCGTGGCCAAGGGCCGCTTCCAGGACTTGGTCAAGTCGGGATTGAAGGGGTCGGGCGACTACGGCGTGATCGGTGCCGGTGTGTACAACGGCCAGGGCGCCAACCGCGCCGAGCGTAACGACAGCATGCACGCGGTGGTGCACGCCACCTACCCGTTCAAGTTCGCCAACGGCCAGTATCTGGAAGTGGGCGCCGACGCCTACGCCGGCCGCTTCGTGCCGACCGCGGCAGCAGTGAATATCGGCGGCCGCAGCTTTACCCCGGCCATCACCGAGCCCAATGGCTATACCGACCAGCGCGTGGCCGCGCACATCATCTATTACCCGCAGCCGTTCGGCCTGCAGGCGGAGTGGACGGTGGGCCGTGGCCCGGAACTGGATGTGGCCCAGCGCCGCATCCGCACCCGCTCGCTGAGCGGCGGCTATGTGCAGGCCATGTTCAAGCACGACTTCAACTACGGCACCTTGCTGCCGTACCTGAAATGGCAGACCTACCGCGGCGGCTCCAAGTTCGACACCAATGCCCCGCGCATGCGTCTGGACGAAGTGGAAGCCGGTGTCGAATGGCAGCCGATGGATGCGCTGGAACTGGTGTTCGCCTATTCGAAGATGAAGCGTACCGACGTCGGCACCGCGCCGTATCCGGTCGTTGAAGGCGATTTGCTGCGCCTGCAGTTGCAGGTCAATTACTGAGCAAGGTCGGCAGCGCCGGTCATCGCTGCTGCGGCGGTCATGACCGGTGCATTCGTGTGCGGCTGCGTGCGTTCGCGCCGGGATCTGCATGCACGCAGGTGCCTGCGCGATGCTGCCAGCCCCGCGCGTGGTGACGCGCTCACTGGAACGCGTATGCGTATCAAGGCCACGGTGGAGCGGCTTCCCGGCGGGATGATGCTGGTCCCCTTGTTGCTCGGGGCGCTTTGCCACACGCTCTGGCCGCAGGCCGGCAGCACCTTGGGGTCTTTCAGCAACGGTCTGATCAGCGGCACGGTTCCGATCCTGGCGGTGTGGTTTTTCTGCATGGGAGCAACCATCCAGCTGCGCGCCTCCGGACGGGTGCTGCGCCGTTCGGGCAGCTTGGTACTGACCAAGATCGCGGTGGCCTGGCTCGTCGCAGTCCTGTGCGCACCGCTGCTTCCCATCGGCGGTGTGTCGAGCGGGCCGCTGGCCGGGCTGTCGGTCCTGGCGCTGGTGGCTGCGATGGACATGACCAACGGCGGGCTGTACGCCGCGTTGATGCAGCAATACGGCAGCAGCGAAGACGCAGGGGCAGTGGTGCTGATGTCGCTGGAATCGGGCCCGCTGATCTCCATGCTGATCCTGGGTGCCAGCGGCCTGGCCAGCTTCGAACCACAGCTGTTCGTCGGGGCGGTGCTGCCGCTGTTGCTGGGCTTTGCACTGGGCAACCTCGACGCGGAATTGCGGCAGTTCTTCGCGCAGGCGACCAAGACGCTGGTGCCTTTCTTCGGGTTCGCGCTCGGCAACACGCTGGATCTGTCGACCATCGCCCACACCGGCACAAGTGGCGTGCTGCTGGGCGTGGCGGTCGTCGTGATCACCGGGCTGCCCTTGCTGCTGGCCGACCGCTGGATCGGCGGCGGCAACGGCACCGCCGGGGTGGCCGCCTCCAGCACGGCCGGTGCCGCCGTGGCCACTCCGGCCCTGATCGCCGGCATGGCGCCGCAGTTCGCACCCGCAGCGCCGGCCGCGACGGCGCTGGTGGCCAGTGCGGTCATCGTCACCTCGTTGCTGGTGCCGCTGCTGACGGCCTTGTATGCACGCCGTGGCGATGCACGCAGCGGCTGAGAGCCGGGCTGGCGCCATGCAGCCTGCGATGGGATGCCCGGGCCGTTGGCGTTGCGGCATGCATGGCGCCGGAACGAGTCGGCGCCGGCGACGCCGGTGCGCAGCCGCCGACGCTCATGTGGCCGATGTGCACGGCCGGCATCTGTCGCGTTCGCGCACACGCCAGGCCGCCCGACGGCACGTGGCGCACTGCGGTGGCAGTTGGGCTAAGCCGACAGTTCTCCACGCACGATCTGCGCGCCCGCACTGAGCGCACTGAGTTTGCCGCGCGCCACGTGCCGGGCGAGCGGTGCCATGCCGCAGTTGGTGGAGGGATAGAGTTTGTCGGCATCGACGAAGCGCAGCGCTTTGCGCAGTGTCTCGGCCACTTCCTGCGGCGTTTCGATCGTCGTGCTTGCCACGTCGATGGCGCCGACCATCACCTTCTTTCCGCGAACGAGTTCGATCAGATCGATCGGCACGTGCGAGTTGTGGCATTCCAGCGAAATGATGTCCAGCGAGGATGTCTGCAGCTTGGGGAACGACTCTTCGTACTGGCGCCACTCCGAACCCAGCGTCTGCTTCCAGTCGGTATTGGCCTTGATGCCGTAGCCATAGCAGATGTGGACGGCGGTCTCGCACTTCAGACCCTCCACCGCGCGCTCCAGGGTGGCGACGCCCCAGTCGTTGACCTCGTCGAAGAAGACGTTGAAGGCCGGTTCGTCGAACTGGATGATGTCCACGCCGGCGGCTTCCAGTTCCCTGGCTTCCTGATTGAGGATCTTGGCAAACTCCCATGCCAGTTTTTCGCGGCTTTTGTAGTGCGCATCGAAGAGCGTGTCGATCATCGTCATCGGGCCGGGCAGCGCCCACTTGATCGGCTGGCGGGTCTGCTGGCGCAGGAACTTGGCATCGTCCACGAACACCGATCTCGGACGGCTGACCGCGCCGACGACGGTCGGCACGCTGGCGTCGTAGCGGTCGCGAATCCTGACCGTCTCGCGTTTTTCGAAATCGACACCGCTGAGATGTTCGATAAACGTGGTGACGAAATGCTGACGTGTCTGTTCGCCGTCGCTGACGATATCGATGCCGGCGTGCTGCTGTTCCTGCAGCGACAAACGCAGCGCGTCCTGCTTGCCTTCGATCAGTTCGGCGTCCTGCAATTTCCAGGGCGACCAGAGCGTTTCGGGCTGGGCGAGCCAGGACGGCTTGGGCAGGCTACCGGCGGTTGAGGTGGGGAGCAGCTTTGTCATGATGAGGGATGTCGTGCGTTCTGGTTGATTAGGAAGCGCGGCTGGAGGCCCACTGCGCAAGCAGGTTGCCGTAGGGCCGGATGAAATGTTCTTCGGTGAATTTGCCCTGCGTCACGGCGAGCTGGCTGCGCTCTTGGCGGTCGTAGACGATCTGGGTGGACGAATAATCCTGATGCTTCAGGCTCGGCTGATAGGTCGGCCCTGCTGCAGCGTTGGCGTTGTAGATCTCTGGCCGGTAAATCTTCTGGAACGTTTCCATTGTGGCGATGGTGCCGATCAGCTCCAGGTTGGTGTAGTCGCCGAGCAGGTCGCCGAAGAAGTAGAACGCCAAGGGCGCAACGCTGCTGGGCGGCATGAAATAGCGCACCTGCAGGCCCATCTTTTCGAAGTACTGGTCGGTCAACGAAACCGCGTCCTGCCGGTATTCGATCCCCAGGATGGGGTGCCGGTTTCCGGTGCGGTGATAGGTTCTGCTGGTGGAGACGCTGATGCAGATGACCGGCGACTTCTGGAAGTGCGCGCAGTACGCGGGCGAGTGCACGAAGTGCTTGAACAGCTTGCCGTGCAGGTCGCCAAAATCGTCCGGGATGTTGAAGCCGGACGCATCTTGGTTGTGCGCTGGCAGCAGCACGCTGAAATCGTAGTCGCGCACGTAGGAAGAGAAATTATTGCCGGCAATGCCGTCGATGCGCGCACCGGTATGCCGATCGACGATGGTGGGTTTCAATATCTCGATCAACGGAAACGCATCGTCCAGCGCGCGTTCGCCGATGTGCATTTCGACGGAGATGATGTCCAGCTCCACCGCGTAACGGTCACGGTTGGGGTTATCCCAGTGCGCCAGATCGTTGCAGCGGTTGTTGATCATCGCCAGCGTGTTACGCAAATTTTCCTGACGTCGCTGACCTCTGGCCAGGTTGGCGAAGTTGGTCGTGTTGCGCGTCGTGGCCGAGGGGTGGTAGTCCTCATCGAAGCGCAGGCTCTTGATGGTGAAATTCAATACGTGAGTCATTGCGAACCGATGCCTTGTTTCTAAGATGGGACGCGCGCATGCGCTGCGTCATGGGTAAATGCCGGCGGCATGCAGGCCGGGAAGTGGATCAGTACGCGCTTGCCGACCGATCCGGTTCCCTGGCTACCGCGAGCTGGGCCCTCAGGCCGCAGCCACGCCCTGCGCGGCGCTGGACCGCGCGTGCCGCGTCAGCTCGATCAGCGGCAGTGCCCGCTGCACCGCCAGCCTGGCCCGCTCGGCCAGCGCGTCGTTGTGCACGCGGTAGTCCAGAAAGTCGCGGTCGGTTGCGTAGACGCCCAGCGGCAAGGTGCGTGCCTGGAAGAAGCTGAAAAGCGGGCGTAGCTGGTGGTCGATCACCAACGCATGGCGGTCGCTGCCCCCGGTTGCGGCGAGCAGCACGGGGGTATCGATCAAGGCGTCCTGATCGATGAAATCGAAGAAATGCTTGAACAGTCCGGTGAACGAGCCGCGGTAGACCGGCGTTGCCACCACCAGCACGTCGGCCTGCTCTACCAGGCAGAGCGCCTGCTCCACCGTGCCAGGGACTTGGGTACGCCAGAGCGCGCCAGCGAAGTGCGGTGCCAACGCCCCAATTTCGACCAGATGGCGCTCGCACGGCACCTGATCGGCGATCAACTCCAGCAGGTGTTCTGCCAGGGCAACAGCCTTGGAGGGGCGTTGCATCCCGCCGGAAACCGCGACGACGCGGAGTGGGTGTTTGACAGTCATGCTAGGCAACCTTACGCAGTGGGGACGTCGTGCAGTGCGCCAGGAAGATTGCGGCCCGACCTATTGGCCGCGCCATGCGTCCGAACCCGTTCGCACGGCAGCGACTGAACAACGAGTCCCGATGCTAGGGCTGGCATTCAATGAAGTAAAATGGTGTTATTTCAACAATCCATGAATTCGGATCATTTGAATGCTTGAGCGCATCCATCTCACCATCGTCCAGCAGGTCGAGCAGCAAGGCTCGCTGACCGCCGCCGCAGGCGTGTTGAATCTGACCCAGTCGGCGCTGAGCCACAGCATGAAGAAGCTGGAACAGCAGCTGGGCACCGACATCTGGTTGCGCGAGGGGCGCAGCCTGCGCCTGACCCAGGCCGGCCAGTACCTGCTGGCGGTGGCAAACCGGGTGCTACCGCAACTGGACCTGGCCGAAGAGCGGCTGGGGCAGTTCGCCCAAGGCGAGCGCGGTGCGCTACGCATCGGCATGGAATGCCATCCCTGCTACCAGTGGCTGCTCAAGTTGGTGGCGCCGTATCTGGCCACGTGGCCGGATGTGGATGTGGATGTGAAACAGAAGTTCCAGTTCGGCGGCATCGGCGCGTTGTTCGGCTACGAGATCGATCTGCTGGTCACGCCCGACCCGCTGTTCAAGCCAGGACTCAGGTTCGAGCCGGTGTTCCACTATGAGCAGGTGCTGGTCGTGGCCAAGCGCCATGCGTTGGCGTCGGCGGCCTACGTCAAGCCACAGCAGCTCACACGCGAGGTGCTGATCAGCTACCCGGTGGATCTTGAGCGCCTGGATATCTACAGCCAATTCCTGTTGCCGGCCGGCGTCACGCCGCGGCGCCACAAGGCCATCGAAACCACCGACATCATGATGCAGATGGTGGCCAGCGGCCGCGGCGTGGCCGCCATGCCGCGCTGGCTGGTCGAGGAATATGCGGCCAGAATGGACGTGGTGCCGGTGCGGCTGGGTGCGCGCGGCATCCCCAAGCAGATCTATCTGGGCGCGCGCGAGGCGGACATCGCAATCGATTACCTGCGCGCCTTCATCGAACTGGCGCGTGCGCCGGCCAATGCCACTGCCTATCCGCAAGGACCCCACTGATGGACGCCACTGCCCAACGCATGCCACTTCCACTGCCTGACGGCCACGCCAAGGTCTTGCTGCATTCGTGCTGCGCGCCGTGCTCTGGCGAGGTCATGGAGGCGATGCTGGCCTCCGGCATCGACTACACCATCTTTTTCTACAATCCCAACATTCATCCGCGCAAGGAATACGAGTTGCGCAAGGACGAAAACGTGCGTTTTGCCGAACAGTTCGGCGTGCCCTTCATCGACGCCGACTACGATCGGGACAACTGGTTCGAGCGGGCACGCGGGATGGAAAACGAACCTGAGCGCGGCGTGCGTTGCACCATGTGCTTCGACATGCGCTTCGAACGCACCGCGCTGTATGCCCACGAGCACGGTTTTCCGGTGATCACCAGTTCGCTGGGTATCTCGCGCTGGAAGAACATGCAGCAAATCAACGACTGCGGCATGCGCGCTGCGGCCAAGTATCCCGGCTTGATGTATTGGGAGTACAACTGGCGCAAGGGTGGTGGCGCCTCGCGCATGATTCAGATCAGCAAGCGCGAGAACTTCTATCAACAGGAATACTGCGGTTGCGTCTATTCCCTGCGCGATACCAATCGGCATCGTGTGGACAGCGGTCGCAAGCGCATTCAACTCGGCGTGAAGTTCTATGGCGATGACGAGTAGCAAGACTGAGCCTTCGCCAGTTCAGCGGCGACCACACGTGAATTTGGGGCTCCTCCCGCTCGATCAGCGCGTGGTGGCGATGTCACCCGATCATCATGACAAGACCGCAAGACCCGTGATTCCTGCAGACATGCCGAGCGGTGCCAGCACCATTACCGACACCTATTCGCTGGAGGTCAGCGTCAAGGACATCGGCGCGCTGACCAATGCGGCGCCGCGCATCCTGCCTGGCTCGGACATGTTCATTCCCTACTTGCCAGGCCAAACCGAGGCTGCGCGGCTGGCCGCAGCACAGAGGGTGCGTCGCCTTGGTTTCGAACCCGTGCCACATCTTTCCGCGCGTCGCATCGGCTCGCTCGAGGAACTGCAGGCAGTTATCGCGCGCCTGGTCGGTGAGGCCGACGTCACCCGTTGCCTGGTGATCGCAGGTGATCCGTCCACTCCGAAGGGACCGTTTGCCGACAGCGTGTCGCTGATCGAGACGGGTGTGTTCGAACGCTCAGGCATCCGCACCATCGGCGTGGCGGGTCATCCGGAAGGACATCCGATCATGCGCACGACAGAACAATGGGACGTGCTGGAACGCAAATGTCGCAGCATTCAGGAGCGCGGCATGGCGCCCCTGATCGTGACGCAGTTCGGGTTCGATGCCGACATCGTCATGACATGGCTGGAAGCGCTGCGCGCGCGCGGCATGACGCATCCGGTGCGGGTGGGCGTGCCCGGTCCTGCCAGTGTCGCCGTACTCGCACGCTATGCGGCAAGCTGCGGCGTCGGCGCCTGCGCGTCGGTGCTCTCAAACTATGGCATCTCCATTGGCAAGCTATTCGGCAACGCAGGGCCGGATCGCTTTGTCGATCGCCTCGTCAGCCGCCTGACGGAAGCGCATGGAGATGTCCGCTTGCACTTCTTCCCGTTCGGCGGCATCGCCCAGTCTGTGGAGTGGGTTGCGCACTATCGCTCGTGCGAGGCGTCGCAGGATCGGGTTAGCTCCGTGGCCGCGGATTAGGCGTCAAGACGAACGTGTCTGTGTGCCAGTCAACGTAGGCTTGAGGCGGTCACACCGCTACTGATCGGGCGATGGGTCCGTGGCGATGCTGGCCGGGACGAGAGCGGCTGAATGCGCTGCGTCCCATGGTGGACAAGGCAATCTGGCCGCTACAGCGGCAGTGCACGAGATTGAAGGGGAATTCGGTCTTCATCGCTGCATTCTTCTCTGCGACAACGCCGCGTCCGCGACCCTGATCGCACTCGGTGTCGTTTAATTTCTAGCGACATGCACGCAGCGCCGTGAGTGTTGCAGTGCACAGCAGACCTGTCACAAGAGCGCGGTATAACCATCCACGAATCGCGGCGAGGGGGCGCTGCATCCGGTGTCGTTGCCGTGCGCGATGGCATCGCTTCTGCAATGCTCACGGAGAGATCTTGCCATGCCGAAGCCGTCGCTGTCGTCGCTGTCGTCGCTGTTGTGCTCCCTCTCACTGCTCTCTGCACCGCTTGCGGCAGCCGAGTTGCAGCCCAAGCAATTGGCTGGCCCACCGGAGGAGTTCGCGCAGATGCGTGCGCCAGATCCGGCCGAGTCGGCGATTTTGTCCAAGAGTGCGTTGCTGCCGGTGGAACTGGCACCGGCCGGTCAATCCGCGCGCTGGCAAGGCAGCTTGCCGGTGGAAAACGGGCACCTGCGCTTCATGGTGCTGTCCGGCGATCAGGCCTGGGATGCAGCAGTGGCTGCGCCTCAGCTTGCCGGCGCACGCGCCACGGCGGTGGCGACACCGCTGCACGCGCAGCGCACGCTGTTGGGCACCGCCGAGCACGGCACCAGCGGCATGCGCTACGCCGTGGAGTCGGCGCGCAACGGCGCATGGTCGTTGACGCTGCAGTCGTCCTCGCCGGTGGCGCAGCGCGGCTACGTGCTGATGGAAGGCGATGCGCGCACGCAGCTTGCTTCGTACCTGCGCACGCGTCAGCAGCAGGTTGGCCAATCGCTCACGCTCAACGCGCTGCTGAGCGGCAACGATGCACGCGGCGCCACGCTGCTGACGGCACAAGCCGGAACGATCGACCAGGCAAGCCTGCGCGTGATCGATCCGCAAGGCGGTGTGCGCAGCCTGCCGATGGCCGATGACGGCAAGCACGGCGATGGCGCCGCTGGCGATGGCGTGTACGGCGGCACGTTCCAACCGACCAGCGAGGGCACCTGGATTGCGCAGGTCATCGTGCATGGGCATGACCAGGCTGGCCAGCCGTTCGTGCGGACCAGCGAGCACGTGGTGCCGGTGGTGGATACGTCGCTGCGTCTGCTCGGCAATGCCCTGGGCGCACGCGCTGCCGAGGGCACGCAACTGACGATTGCGCTACCGGTCGCTGCACGTGGCAACGCACCGTCGCATTACAGGGTGTTCGGCCAGGTCTGGGGCACCGATGCCAAGGGCAAGGACGTACCGGTGGCCTGGATCGCCGGCATGCTGACGCCGCAGCAAGGCCAGCTGCACCTGAGCCTGGACGAACGCTGGATTGCGCGTGCCGGTGCGCGGGCACCGTTCACGCTGCGCAGCCTGCGCATCGAAGACCCGGACCATTACATTCCGCTGGTGCAGGCCGGCGCGCTGCCGTTGCAAGTGCCTGCGCTACGCCGCGCCAGTCTCGCCCACGCCAGCACGGCGATCGACGAGAGCATGCGCATGGGCCCCCGCCCCACTGCACTGGCTTCCGCGATGGCGACGGCACAGCCTCAGGCCGCCGGCTCGCAATTGGTGCTGGTGCACGGCTATTGCTCCAACGGTGTGTGGCCGCAGGCGCAATTCACCAATGCCTCGACCTTCCTGGATGCCAAGCAGAACCGCAGCAACGACCAGTTTGCGCAGCGGCTTGCCCAGTTCGCCAGCCAATGGTCGTCGTTCTCTACGGTGGCGCACAGCCAGGGCGGCATGGCTGCGCTGCACCTGTATACCTACTATTGGAGCGGGCTGGATAACGCCACTGGTGGGCGGGTGATGCAGTCGGTGGGCACGCCGTATCAAGGTACCAATCTGTCTGGGGTGCTGGCCGCGGTGGGTTCCTGGTTCGGCGTGGGCTGCGGCACCAATAGCGATATGACCTACGACGGCGCCAAGGCCTGGCTGGCCGGCATTCCGGCCGATGCACGCGCCAAGGTCAACTACTACACCACCTCGTTCGCCAAGACCAACTGGTACACCAACGATTACTGCAACGCTGCCTCGGATCTGGTGTTGAACGACCCGGAAGACGGCACGGTGGAGCAGGTCAATGCGCAGCTGCCGGGTGGCGTGAATCGCGGCCACACCACCGGCCAATGCCACACCACCGGCATGCGCGACCCGGCGCAGTATCTGGATGCCAACCGCAATGCAGTGATGAATGCGAATGCGGCGAGGTAAGGCGGGTTGACCTGCGGTGCGATGGCCGGGGCGTGCGCCGGCCATCGCGTTGCAACCGGCGCTAGCGCTGCAGGGCTGGCGCCGGGCCTTGGGTTGATGCCACGGCCGATTGTGCATCGGCGCCACCACCCAGCACCTTGTACAAGGTCACCCGATTGTTCGCCTCGGTCAGCCGCAAGCTGATCAGTGTCTGTTGTGCGCTGTAGAGCGTGCGCTGCGCATCCAGCGCCACCAGGTAACTGTCCACGCCATTGCGATAGCGCGCATCCGATAGGCTGAAGCTGCGTTGTGCGGCGTCCACCATTGCCTGTTGCGCATGCATCCGTTCTTCAAGCTGCGTGCGTTCGGCGAGTGCATCGGCCACTTCACTGAAGGCGGTCTGGATCGCCAATTCGTACTGCGCAATGGTGATGTCCTTTTGCAACGTGGCCACATCCAGTTCGGCCTTCAACGCGCCGGCACGGAAGATCGGCACGCTCACGCTGGGCGAGAACGACCACGTATGGTCGCCATCGAACAGGCTGGATAACGCATCGCTGCCGCGCCCGGCATTGGCGGTCAACGAGATGGTGGGGAAGAAGGCCGCACGTGCCGCGCCGATATCTGCATTGGCGGCCTTGAGCGTGTGTTCGGCCGGCAGCACGTCCGGGCGCTGCAACAACACCCGCGATTCCAGCTGCGCAGGCAACGGCGCAAGCGCCACGCCTGTCTCGATCGCATCGCTGGCAGGCAACAACGCAACCGGCACCGACGTGCCCACCACCAGATTCAAGGCGTTGCGCGACTGCGCCAGCTGGGTGGCGTAGTTGGCCACATCAGCGCGCGCGCTTTCCACGCTGGTCTGGATCTGCGCCAGATCCAGACCGGAGACGATGCCGTTGTCGTGCTGCAGCTCGGTCAGACGCAGCGTCTTGCGTTGGCTGTCCAGGGTCTGCTGCGCGAGCGCCAGGCGCTGTTGATCGGCAGCCACGGTCAACCAGTCGTTGGCCACTTCAGCCACCAGGCTCAGACGCGTGCTGCGCTGGGTTTGCTCACTGGCGAGATAGCTTTCCAGGGCCTCGTTCTTGAGGCTGCGGATGCGACCGAACAGATCCAGCTCCCAGCTGCTGATGCCCACCTCGCCGCTGGCGCTGCGGATGACCTGCGCCGCGCCGGTGAAACTGGTCGCTGCCGCGGCGCGCTGCGCGGTGTGCGAGACGGTGGCATCGACGGAGGGAAACAGGTTCGCACGTTGAATGCGGTACTGCGCGCGTGCCTGCTCGATATTGAGTACTGCTACGCGCAGGTCGCGGTTGTTGTCCAGCGCCAGCGCGACCACCTGCTGCAGACGCGCATCGGTCACCACCTGCCGCCAATCCAGAGCGGCTGCATTCGGCGTGCCGGTATCCGCGTTGCCGGTGCTGCCGGTGCTGCCGATCACGCTGGGCACCGGCGCATCCGGGCGTGCGTAATGCGGCGCCATGCTGACGCAGCCACTCAAGGCGATGGCGCAGGCCACTGCGACACTTGCAAAGCCGTAGCGCATCACGGGGCCACCTCGGACGTCTCAGCGGCTGTCGCGTGATCAGACGCCCTACCAGGAAACACGCTGCGCACCATCACGTAGAACAACGGCACGAAGAAGATGCCCAGCAGCGTAGAGACCAGCGTGCCGCCGAGCACACCGGTACCCAGCGAATGGCGTCCACCGGAGCCGGCGCCGCTGCTGACCACCATCGGCAGCACGCCGAGCAGGAACGCCAGCGAGGTCATCACGATCGGGCGCAAGCGCATGCGCGCGGCATGCAAGGTCGCTTCGATCAGCGGCTGGCCCTTCTCTTCCAGTTCCTTGGCGAACTCCACGATCAGGATGCCGTTCTTGGCCGCCAGGCCCATCGTCGCCAGCAGGCCGACCTGGAAATAGATGTCGTTGGAGAGCCCGCGCAGCCATGTTGCCAGCAGCGCGCCGACGATGCCCACCGGCACCGCCAGCATCACCGAGATCGGGATCGACCAACTCTCGTAAAGGGCGGCCAGGCACAGGAACACGAACACCAGCGACACCGCGTACAGCATCCAGGTCTGCGCGCCGGCGGCCTGCTCCTGGTAGGACATGCCCGACCAGGCGTAGCTCACGTCCTTGCCGAGCTTGCCCACCAGCGCGGCGATGCCGTTCATCGCCTCGCCGGAACTGATGCCAGTGGCGGCGCTGCCGGTGATCTCCATCGACTCCACGCCGTTGAAGCGGCTCAGCACCTGCGGCGCATACGCCCATGCGCTGCTGGAGAAGGCAGAGAACGGCACCATCTCCGAGCTG
This sequence comes from Xanthomonas citri pv. citri, assembly GCF_000961215.1. NCBI lineage: Bacteria > Pseudomonadati > Pseudomonadota > Gammaproteobacteria > Lysobacterales > Lysobacteraceae > Xanthomonas > Xanthomonas citri. The sequence goes on along the minus strand of NZ_CP008998.1, from coordinate 392,175 downwards.
CTGTTGCGCACGTACCAGCAGCCGATGTCGGCGGGCAGCATGCGCGCGCGCGCCTCGCCCTGCACGTAGACGCGCTTGACCCGGTTGTTGTTGAGGAAGTCGTTGACGTAGCTGCCGCCCATCACCGTGGCCAGCGTGGTGTTGATGTCAGACGCATCCAGGCCGAGCGCGCCGGCCTTGGCGTCGTCGATCTGCACGCGGTAGGTCGGCGCGTCTTCCAGGCCGTTGAAGCGCACCGCGGTCAGATCCTTGTCGGCGCTGGCCAGCTGCAGCAGCTGCTGGCGCGCGGCGACCAGCGCGTCGTGGCCCTTGCCGGCCACGTCCTGCAGCTCCAGGGTGAAGCCGGAACTGCTGCCCAGGCCGTTGATCGCCGGCGGCGACAATGCGAACACCTGCGCATCGGGCAGCGTGCCCATCATCGCGCCGGTGATGCGGTTGGCGATCTCCTGCGCGGGCGCATCGCGCTGCGCCCAATCCTTGAGCTTGATGAAACCCATGCCCGAGTTCTGGCTGCTGCCGGCAAAGCTGAAGCCGGAGATGGTCATCATCCCCGCCACCTCCGGTTGCTTGAGGATGAAGCTGGTGGCCTGGTCGATCGACTGCTGCGTGCGCTGCTGGGTGGCGCCGGCCGGCGTGGTGAACATCACCATCAACATGCCCTGGTCTTCGTCGGGGAGGAACGAACTGGGCAGGCGCCAGAACAACAGCGCCATTACCACGAGCAGCGCCAGATAGACCAGCCCGCCGAGTTTGCGATGGCCGATCAACTTGCCCACACCGCGACCATAGCCATCGGCGCCGCGGTCGAAGCGCACGTTGAACCAACCGAAGAAGCGCCCGAGCACTCCCTTGCGCGACACCTGTTGGCCGTGCGCGATCGGCCTAAGCAGGCTCGCGCACAACGCCGGGCTCAAGGTCAGCGCCACCAGCAGCGACAGCAGCATCGCCGCGGCGATGGTCACCGAGAACTGGCGGTAGATCTCGCCGGTGGCGCCGCCGAAGAAGGCCATCGGCAGGAACACCGCGGTCAGCACCAGGGCGATGCCGACCAGCGCGCCGGAGATCTGTCCCATCGAGGTGTAGGTCGCCTGCCGCGGCGACATGCCTTGCTCGCTCATCAGACGCTCGACGTTCTCCACCACCACGATGGCGTCGTCGACCAGCAGGCCGATCGCCAGCACCATCGCGAACATGGTCAGCGTGTTGATCGAATAGCCGAGCAAGGCCAGCACGCCGAAGGTGCCCAGCAGCACCACCGGCACCGCGATCACCGGCACCAGCGTGGCGCGCCAGTTCTGCAGGAACAGGTACATCACCAGCACTACCAGCACGATCGCCTCGAGCAGGGTCTTGACCACTTCCTCGATGGAAATACGCACGAACGGCGTGGTGTCGTAGGCGACTTCGTACGTGAGCCCGGTGGGGAAGTACGGCTTAAGCTGTTCGAGCTTGGCTTCCACCGCCTTGGCCGCATCCAGCGCGTTGGCGCCGGTCGCCAGCTCCAGGCCCATGCCCGAGGCCGACTTGCCGTTGTACTTGGAACTGGATGCATACGACTTGGAACCCAGCTCCACCCGCGCCACGTCGCGCAGATACACGGTGGCGCCGCCGGGCTGCGACTTCAGCACGATCGCCTCGAATTGCGCCGGGGTCTTGAGCTTGCTGCGCGAGGTGACCGTGGCGTTGAGCTGCTGGCCCTGCACCGCCGGCAACGCGCCCAGCGCGCCCGAGGAGACGTCGGCGTTCTGCGCCGAAATCGCGTTGCTCACGTCCGCGGGCATCAGCGAATAGGTGCGCAGCTTCTCCGGATCCAGCCACACCCGCATCGCATATTCGGAGCCGAACACGTTGACCCCGCCAACGCCGTTGAGCCGGCTGATCGGGTCCTGCAGCGTGGACACCATGTAGTCGCCGATGTCGGTGCTGTCCATGCTGCCGTCTTCGGAGGTGAAGGCCAGCACCATGAACATGCTGCTGCCGGTGGACTTGGTGACGGTCACGCCATTGCTCTGCACCGCCTCCGGCAGCATCGCCTCGCCCTGCGAGACCTTGTTCTGCACCTGCACCTGGGCGGTGTCCGGGTCGGTGCCGGACTCGAAGGTCAGGGTGATCGAGGCGGTACCGGCCGAGCTGCTGCTGGAGGACATGTACAGCAGGTGATCCAGGCCGGTCATCTGCTGCTCGAGGATCTGCGTCACCGAGTTCTGTACGGTCTGCGCCGAGGCGCCGGTGTAGGTGGCGCTGACGTTGATCGTCGGTGGGGCGATGTTGGGATACTGCTCCAGCGGCAGCGACAGGATCGAGAGCGCGCCGGCCAGGGTGATCACGATGGCGATGACCCAGGCGAAGATGGGACGGTCGATGAAGAAACGGGCCATGGCGGTTCCTCAGTCGGCCTTGGGCGCCGCCGCGGCGGTGCCCTGCGTGGCCGCCGGGGCGGTGGCGGCGGCATTGCCGGCCATCGCGGCCGCGGTCACTTCCACGGCCTTGACCTCGGCACCGACCGACGCCTTCTGCAAGCCCTGCACGATGACCTTGTCGCCAGCCTTCAATCCCTGGCGCACCACCCACTTGTCGCCGATCGCATCGCCGGTGGTCAGCACCCGCTGCGCGACCTTGTTGTCGCTGCCGACCACCAGCGCCACCGCCTGGCCCTTGCTGTTGCGGCTGATCGCCTGCTGCGGCACCAGGATGGCCTGCTCGTCCACGGCCATCGACAGTTTCGCGGTGACATACATGCCCGGCAGCAACAGGCGCTCGGGATTGGGCACCACCGCGCGCAGCTTGACGGTGCCGGTGGCGGTATCGACCGCGGCATCCACCACCTCCAACGTGCCGCTGTGTGCATAGGTGCTGCCGTCCTCCAGTTGCAGCGTCACCTCGGCCTTGCCGTCCACCGCCTTGAGCTGGCCGGCGTCGAGCTGGCGGCGCAACTGCAGCAGCTGTGCGCTGGACTGGGTCACGTCCACATAGATCGGGTCGAGTTGGTTGATGGTGGCCAGCACCTCGCTCTGGCCGGCACTGACCAGCGCGCCCGACGTGTAGCTGGAGGTGCCGATGCGGCCGGACACCGGCGCGGTGATGCGGGTGTAGTCGAGATTGATGCGCGCGGTCTGCAACGACGCCTTGGCCGCGACCACCGCCGCCTCGTTCGAGCGCAGCGTGGCCAACGCATCGTCGCCGTCCTGCTTGCTGACCGCATCCAGCCCGACCAGGGTCTGGTAGCGCTGCGCCTTGGGCCTGGCCGACAACACCGCCGCCTCGGCTTGCGCCAGATCGCCCTTGGCGGTGTCGTACGCGGCCTGGTAGCTGGCCGGATCGATTTCATACAGCACTTGCCCGGCCTGGACGTCCTGGCCTTCGGTGAACAGGCGCTTGCGCACAATGCCGCCGACCTGCGGGCGCACGTCCGAGGTGACATAGGCCACGGTGCGGCCGGACAAGGTCTGGTCCACGGCCAGCCGCTGCACCTTCAGCGTCTGCACACCGACCTGCGTCTGCGGCATCTGCGGCGGCTGCCTGGAGGAACACGCGGCCATGAGCGTGGTCACGGCGGCGGGCAACAGCCAGCGCAGGGACGCAGTGCGAAAACGATGGGCGGCGACGGGCAGCATGCGGCGAACTCACGGTTTATCCGAATGTGGCCACGCTACGGCGCGAATGTGCAGCAAATTTGGAGATTGCCGGCGGCGGCATGAACGCGCTTGATTTCCACTGCCGCGACCCGGCTAATACGCAGCAGCTGCGGTTACCGCGCTTCGCATCACCTCTTCGATGAAATTGGGTATCACCGCCAAGTTGTTTCTCGCCATCCTCGCTGCGTGCGTGGCGGTGCTGCTGATCAACGGCATCGCCGTGCAGGCCTTCGTCAAACGCCAGTTCCTGGACTATCTCAACGAACAGGGCGTGGAGCGCATGCAAGAGACCTTGCCGCGGGTCAGGGCCGAATACGCGCGGCACGGCAACTGGGAGTTCGTGCGCGACAACCCCGATGCCTGGTTCGTGCTGATGCGCCCGGAACGTGGCCCCGGCCCGCCACGCGAGGCGCCGCCGATTTCCGACCAGACCGGTGCGGTGTTTCGCTTCGCGCTGCTCGACCAGGACTACACGCCGGTGATCGGCAATCCGGAGGTCGGCCGCCACGACATCCTGCGCCCGGTGGTGGTTGGCGGCCGCACCGTCGGCTGGATGGCGATGCTGCCGTTCCAGAAGGCGCTGGCGGCGGCGGACGCGCGCTTCTACGCCGCGCAGCAACGCGCGTGGTGGGCGATCGGCGGCGCCTGCCTGCTGGTCGCCGCGCTGCTCGGCTGGCTGTTGTCGCGCACCTTGCTGCGGCGCCTGCGTGGCCTGACCCAGGCCACCCACCTGCTCGCTGCGGGCGACTACGCCACCCGCATCGACGCCGCGGCGCGCGACGAACTGGGCCAGCTGGCGCGCGATTTCAACCTGCTGGCGCAAGCGCTGGAGCACAACGAACGCGCGCGACGCGACTTCATGGCCGACATCTCGCACGAGCTGCGCACGCCGCTGGCGGTCCTGCGCGCCGAACTGGAAGCGCTGCAGGACGGCATCCGGCCGATGACACCCAACTCGCTGGGGTCGCTGCACCAGCAGGTCGGCCAGCTGGGCAAGCTGATCGAAGACCTGTACGACGTGTCGCTGACCGATGTCGGTGCGCTGGCGTATCGGCGCGCTCCCGTCGATCTGGCGGTCATCCTGGCGACCGTGCTGGACGGCTTGCGCGCGCGCTTTGCCGCCGCGCAGCTGCAGGTGCAGGCGCAGATCGATGCCGGCCCGCTGCAGGTGGACGGCGACGAACGCCGTCTGCAGCAACTGCTGGGCAACCTGCTGGAAAACACGCTGCGCTACACCGACGCCGGTGGCACGGTGCAGGTGCGCTGCGTGCGCCGCGGCGCGGTGCTGGAGATGGTGGTCGAAGACAGCGCGCCAGGCGTGGATGCGGACAAGCGCGCGCGGCTGTTCGAACGCTTCTACCGCACCGAGGCCTCGCGCAATCGTGCCAGCGGCGGCAGCGGCCTGGGCCTGGCGATCTGCCGCAACATCGCCGAGGCACATGGCGGCTCGATCCACGCCGAGGCTTCGGCACTGGGCGGGCTGCGCATGGTGCTGCGCCTGCCGGCGCTGGTCGCATGAGCAGCGCGTCCCCGATCGGGCATGTGCTGATCGTCGAGGACGAACCGCGCCTGGCCGCGGTGTTGGGCGAGTACCTGCACGCGGCCGGCTATTCGCACGACTGGATCGCCGATGGCGCGCAAGCGCTGGGCGCATTCCGCGCGCAGCAGCCCGACCTGGTGCTACTGGACCTGATGCTGCCCAACCGCGGCGGCCTGGACATCTGCCGCGACCTGCGCAATGAAAGCGCGGTGCCGGTCATCATGGTCACCGCGCGCGTGGAGGAAATCGACCGCCTGCTGGGCCTGGAGATCGGCGCGGACGACTACATCTGCAAGCCGTTCAGCCCGCGCGAAGTGGTGGCGCGCGTCCAGGCAGTGTTGCGCCGGCATCGCCACGACCCCCACGGCGCGCCGGCACCGGGCCTGCAGATCGACGAGGACGCCTGTCGCGCCAGCGTGGACGGCCGCGCCCTGGACCTGACCCAGGTCGAATTCCGCCTGCTGCGTACCCTCGCCGCGGCCCCGGGGCGGGTGTACTCGCGCGAGCAACTGATGGGCCGGCTTTACGCCGACCACCGCATCGTCACCGACCGCACTGTCGACAGCCACGTCAAGAATCTACGCCGCAAACTCGCCGACGCCGGCGGCGAGGACTGGGTCCGTTCGGTCTATGGGGCGGGGTATCGCTTTGAGCCGTGAATGGGGAATTGGGAATGGGGAATCGGTAGGGGGCTGCTGCGTCTCTTCGGCGCGTCTGACGCTTGTAGTTTCACATCGACTTGCGGAACGAAACTGTCCGGGGCAAGTGCCTAGCCTTTGATTTTGCGATTCCCGAGTCCCGAATCCCGGTATCAACGAAACACCACCGTGCGATGTCCGTTGAGCACGATGCGGTGTTCGACGTGGCGGCGTACTGCGCGCGCCAGCACCAGCGATTCGGTGTCGCTGCCCAGGCGGACCAGGTCGCGCGGGGTCATGGCGTGGTCCACGCGGGCGACGTCCTGCTCGATGATCGGGCCTTCGTCCAGATCTTCGGTGACGTAGTGCGCGGTGGCGCCGATGATCTTGACCCCGCGCGCGTGCGCCTGGTGATACGGCTGCGCGCCCTTGAAGCTGGGCAGGAAACTGTGATGGATATTGATCGCGCGCCCGGCCAGTGCCCGGCACAGCTGCGGCGACAGGATCTGCATGTAGCGCGCCAGCACCACCAGATCGATCTGCAGCGCGTCGACCAGGGCGAGCAACTGCGCTTCCTGTTCTGCGCGCGTATCCGCGCTCACGGGCAGATGATGGAAGGCGATGCCGTAGGAGCCGGCCAGTGCGGCGAAATCGGTGTGGTTGGACGCCACTGCGGCGATGTCCACGCGCAGCTGCCGGCTATGCGCACGGAACAGCAGGTCGTTGAGGCAATGGCCCTGCTTGCTCACCAGCACCAGCAGGCGCGCGCGGCGGCGGGCGTCGTGCAGTTGCCATGCCATCTGGAATTCGTCAGCCAGCACTGCAAAGCGCTGCTCCAGGGCGGCAATGTCGGTCTTTGCCGGTTTGTCGAAGTGCACGCGTAGGAAGAATCGGCCGCTTTCGTCGTCGCCGAATTGCTGCGCGTCGAGGATGTTGCAGGCCAGGTCGAACAGCAGCCCGGTCACGCGATAGACGATACCGGTACGGTCGGGGCAGGACAGGGTGAGGATGTAGTCGGAGCGCATCGGCGCATGATAGCCAATGCGCGACATCACCGACGCAGTGCTTGCGTCGGTAACTTTTGCCGTGCGAACAGGTGCGAAAACCGGCGTGCGATCCAGCCGATGTTTGACGCTCTGACCGTGGTTGCGTTGCGCTCGCGCTGCAAGATGACGTGCAGCCAAGAGGACGTATAGCCCGGCAGTGCAGTGCGTGCACCGATCCCGGTTGCGCGACACCGCCATGCACGTCTGGCAATGGCACTCAGCGCCGCGGCAAACGCAGCATCAGCCGCCGGTTGATCTCGTCCAGCTGCGCAAGCGATGCGTCCACCGATGTTTCCATGGCTTCCTGCGTGGTGATGTGTGCACGCAGATGCGCCGGGTCCGACAGCTCGCCACGCACCAGGAACACGTTCTCGCCGACTTCGCCCAGATGGCGGCTGAGCACCACATAGTCCACCTGATCGAAGCCATGCTGCTTGGCCAGCGGCAGCAGGCGCGCGGCCATGCGCTCGCTCGCCTCGTCCACGGGCTTGCCTAACTCGGCGTCCAGCACGCCGACCGCTTCGCGGATCTGTGCGAACAGGTAGTGGTCCGGGTGCTCGGGATGGTCGGGACCCACCGGGCCCTGGTTGACGACCGGCGCGTCGGTCATCGTGCGCCACCGGCGCAAGCCAGTGCGCGCTCGGTCAAACCGAGCGTGATCTGCAGGTGTTGCATCGCATCCTCCCTGGAGCGGCGGCCGTAACGAGCCGGCATTTTAGAAGGTCTGCTGCATGTTTAGGTGAGCAAGCGGTGGGCCGCCTTGGCGTGAAGCGAAGTGCCTTGCGCAGGACTCAATCCGAGTTCCGCAATGGTGATCAGGCTACCTGCCCTGCGCGCCGCGCCGAGACTTCCGCCAGTACCGCCCAGTCTGCGTGGCCGTCGCCATGCGCAATGGCCTCGTCCAGCCCTGCACGCAGCAATTCGCCCAATGGCATCGGCACCTGCTTGTCGGCGCCAGCCTGGATGGCCAGGTCCACGTCCTTGCGGCCCAGCGTGGCGGTGAAACCAGCCGGCAGGTATTCGCGCTGCATGATCAGGCGGCCGTAGCCCTGGTAGGCGGGCGCGGCGAACAGGGTGCTGGTGAGCATGCCCAGAAACTGCGTCGCATCCACGCCATGACCGCGTGCCAGCGCACTGGCTTCGGCCATGGCGCCGATGGCGCTGGCCAGGCAGAAGTTGGCAGCCAGCTTCACTGCATTGGCCTGCTCCGGTGCGCGCCCGATGTACCAGGTCTTCTGCCCCAGCGCATCGAACATCGGCTGCACCCTGGCCACGGCCGCTTCATCGCCGGCGGCCAGAATATTGAGATTGCCGGCTTCGGCCACCTCCACACGCCCAAGCACCGGCGCCGCCACGTAGGCCACACCGCGCTCGGCATGCAGGGCGGTCAACTCATGTGCCAGCGCCACCGAAATGGTGGCCATGTTGACGTGCACGCTGCCCGCCGGCAGCGCATCCAGCACGCCACGCTCCAGCAAGGTCTGGCGCACTGCGTTGTCGTCGGCCAGCATCGAAAACAGCAGCGGGCCGTGCGCGGCATCGCGCGGTTGCTCCACCACCGTGGCGCCCGCATCGCGCAGCGAGTGAGCGCGTTCGGGCGACCGGTTCCACACGCTCAACGCGAACCCGCCACGCAGCAGGTTGTGCGCCATCGGCAGGCCCATCGTGCCCAAGCCCAGAAATCCTATCGGCATGCGGTGTCCTTGTTCGGTATGACGTCAGGTGCAAATCAGTTGGCGAACACGCCCCGCGCATCGCGCGGTTCGCAACGCAGGTATTGCGGTGCCGGAGTGACCGAGGCGCCCAGCGCCGCGGCGGCATGCCACGGCCAGCGCGGGTCGTACAGGATGCCACGCGCCAGCGCGATCGCATCGGCCTGGCCTTCTTGCAGAATCGCCTCGGCCTGCGCCGGCTCGGTGATCAAGCCTACGCCAATCACCGGCGTGTTCACCTGCGCGCGGATCTCCTGCGCGAACGGAATCTGATAGCCCGCCTGCAGCGGAATCTGCTGGCGTGGATCGAGCCCGCCGCTAGAGACATGGATGTAATGCGCACCGCGTGCATCCAGCGCCTGCGACAAGGCGATGCTCTGCTGCACATCCCACCCGCCTTCGACCCAGTCGGTGGCCGAGATACGCACGCCAACGGCGATTTTTTCCGACACTGCCGCACGCACCGCATCGAAGATGCGCAGCGTCAGCCGCATGCGATTTTCCAGCGAACCGCCATATGCATCGCTGCGCTGGTTACTCAGCGGCGACAGGAATTGATGCATCAGATAACCATGCGCGGCGTGCAGTTCGATCAACTCCAGGCCCAGCCGTTCGGCACGCGTTGCCGATGCGACGAAGGCGTCCACCACGGCATCGATTCCCGCCTCATCCAGTGTCTGCGGCGCCGGCTGTCCCTGGCGGAACGGCAGCGCCGATGCAGACACGGTCTGCCAGCCATGCGCGTGGTCGGGCGCGATGGCCTCGCCGCCTTTCCACGGCAGATCGGTCGAGGCCTTGCGCCCGGCATGCGCCAGCTGGATGCCGATCGGCATCGGCGACCAGCGTCGTACCGATTGCAGTACCTCGGCCAGCGCCTGCTCGGTCGCATCATCGTACAACCCAAGATCGGCGTAACTGATGCGCCCTTCCGGTACCACTGCGGCCGCTTCGAGAATCAGCAAGCCGGCGCCGGATTGCGACAACGTGCCCAGATGGATGCGGTGCCAATCGCTGGCGCGGCCGTTCTGTGCCGAGTACTGGCACATCGGCGCAATGACAATCCGGTTGGCGAGCGCAAGCGGACCGAAGGCGATGGGGGAGAACAACTGGCTCAAGGCGGCATCCACAGCTGACATGGGGTGCTTATTGCACTGCGCCGCGCGCGCCGGCACAACCGCTGCGATGGATCACTGCGTCATGCAGAGCGTGCACTGGCGTCATTGACGCTGCGTGCACGCGGCAAATGCGGCGGCGCGTGCAGGAACGCCAGCGCCTGCGCGCACGACTGCTCCACCTTCAACGTCAGCAGCTCGTCCGCGCGTGTGCGCCCGAAGTTGAGTGCGGCGATCGGCAACCCGTTGCGTGCAGCGGTCTGCACGAAACGAAAGCCCGAATACACCATCAGCGACGAGCCCACCACCAGCACTGCATCGGCGGCCTGCAGATGCGCGAAGGCACGCTCCACCCGCGCGCGCGGCACGTTTTCGCCGAAGAACACCACATTCGGCTTGAGCACGCCACCGCACACCGGGCACGGCGGCACCACGAAATGCTCGAAGGCCACATCGTCCAGATCGGCATCGCCATCGGGCGCTTGCGCGGCCTCTAGCGCTGCCCAGCCTGGATTGGCCTGCTCAAGCAACACTTGAAATTCGGTGCGTGGCATGCGCCGCTCGCAGCCCATGCAGCGCACCACATCGAGCCGGCCATGCAGATCGATCACCGCCTGGCTACCAGCGGCCTGATGCAGGCGGTCCACGTTCTGGGTGAGCAGCACTTCCAACTGGCCACGCGCCTCCAGCGCAGCGAGCGCATGATGGGTGGCATTGGGTTGCGCCAGACCGAAGCGCGGCCAGCCGACCAGGCTGCGCGCCCAATAGCGCTGCCGCGTGGACAGCTCGCCCATGAACGCCTGGAACGTCACCGGCTGCGGGCGCTTCCAGCCGCCTTGCAGGTCCCGATAATCGGGAATGCCCGAATCGGTGCTGCAGCCGGCACCGGTCAGCACGAACAGCCGCTGATGGCGCTCGATGAAGTCCTGCAGCGTGTGGTGGTCGTGGGCAGGGACAGCAGTCATGTGGTCATTCCGGAAGCCATGGGAGCACTTTGCAACAGCGCCACGTGCACGGCCCGCTGCGGCGCCGTGTCGGCCACCAGACCGGCGCGCTTGCTCGCGCATAGCTGTGCACATCACGCCGTCGTCGACGAGTGAAGATGCACACCGAGATACGCGCAACGCGCCGCCCTGGATGCAGGCACGGGGACGGTACAGCATCACGCCATGGCCACGCAGTTGGTTCCGATCCATTCGCGCCGTTGGCCACGTGTGGCTGCCGGCGCTCAAGGCGCGGCGCGTTCAGTGTTCGACAAAGCGCAGCAGATCCTGATTGAAACGCGCGCTGTCCTCCAGGAACGGCGCGTGCCCGGCGTCCGGATACAGCACGGTCTGCGCGCGCGGCTGCAGCTGGCGCGCACGCGCCACCGTCGGCTCGGTGGCGACCAGTGCATCGCGCGCGCCGTACATCAGCAGCACCGGCAGGCGCGTGCGCTGCAGGCCGGCGACATCGACCGACATGCCTTGCACGGCACGCTGCATGTCCCATGAGGCCAGCGATGCGCTGGCCAGCAGGGCCTCGAACACCGGGATGGGCGGCTGGGTGGCGAAGCACAGCCGCAGGAAATCCTGCACCGCCTGCAGATGCGTACGCAGATCGGGCGAAACCAGATCGCGATAGATCGCCGGATGCGCGCCCAACTGCTCCGCGCGCAGTTCGATCACACCGTCGACGTACACCACGCCGGCAAGCCCGGTATCGCCATATCGGCTCAGGTAGTTGCTGATCACCGCGCCGCCCAGGGACCAGCCCACCAGGACCGTCTCGCGCGCGTTTGCGGCCTTCAACACGGCAGCCAGGTCGTCGGCCCACCGCGTGCCCTCTTGATACGCCGATGCGGCGACCGGTTTGCCGGAGACGCCATGCCCGCGCAAATCGTAAGTAATCAGCCGATACCGCTGCAGACGCGCATCGGCCAGTTGTGCATCCCAATTGATGCGACTACCGAGCAGGCCATGCACGAAGACGATGGCCGGCCCGTCGGTGGCGCCGTGCTCCTGCACCGCCAGGCGCACGCCATCGGGTGCGGTGACGGTATAGCTGCGTGTGGCAGCAATGGCGCCCGGGCTGGCGGTCGCCACTATCGAGCACACCAACAACAGGCAGGCCAACAGGCAGCGTAGCGGCAGCATGCGGCTGCCGGGGAAGAGGCGAACAGACATCGGGGTGAGCTCCAGACGATAGGAGCCGTGATCCTGCAGCCTCACACCAATGTGAGGGTCAAGCCATGCGTGCAGCGTATGCTAGGCGCATGGCCGCTTGTTCCGAACCCTTGCTGCGCATCGGTGCGCTGGCGCAACAGACCGGCGCCAGCGTGCGCTCGATCCGTCATTACGATGCGCACGGGTTGCTGACATCCTCGCGCAGCGCCAACGGCTACCGGGTCTTCCCTCACGCGTGCGTTGCACAGGTACGCCAGATACAGCGCTTGATTGCAACGGGTTTCAACCTGGATGAGATTCTTGGCTTTCCCGATTGCATGCGCCTGGTGGAAGGCGCGCAGATGTGCCCGGAAACCGCGCAGGCCCATCGCGCGCGCCTGCAGCTGATCGAGCGCCAGCTGGCCGATCTGGAGCGGCGGCGTGCGCGTCTGTCGGCAACCTTGGCGCAGGCAGCCCCGGATGCGAGGGCTGCCACGTCTTCAGCCGCGCAAACCACACGGCGCAAGCGGGCGCGCTAGAAGCCCCGGTCGCTGTGCATCACTCGCCTCGCGCAGGATGCGGGGCAAAGCGGCCATAGGGGCGTGCATCGTCGGCACGTTGGCGCAGCACGTATGCCGCCGCAAAGGCGATCGCCAACAGCGTCAGGCACATACCGACCAACGCGCCCCAGCCGCCGTGCTGCCAGAACCAGCCACCCAGCGCGCCGATCACGCTGGATCCGGCGTAATACGCCAGCAGATACAGCGACGCGGCATGGCTGCGATGCGCGCCACCGAGCCGGCTCACCCATGCGCTGGCGGCCGAATGCGCGATGAAAAACCCGATCGTCACCACCACGATACCGGCCACTACCAACGCCAGCGCGTGCGCCAGGGTCAGCGCCACGCCGAGCACGCACAACACGATGCCGGTCGTGACCACCGGCCCGCGCCCGAACCGGTCCGATGCCGCACCGGCCACCGAGGAACTGACGATGCCGAACACATAGGCGCTGAAGATCATGCCGATCTGGCTCTGGCTCAAGCCGAATTCCGGCCCACCCAGGCGAAAGCCGGCGTAGTTGTACAGGCACACAAACACACCCATCAACAGGAACGGCAGCGCGAACAAGAACGGCAGATTGCGATCGCGCAGATGCCCGGCCCAGGCGCGCAGATGAAAGCGCAGGTTGATGCCGTGCCGGCGCACGAAGTTACGCGACGGCGGCAGCAACCAGAAGAACGCCAGCGCGCACAGCAGATCGAACGCGCTCAACACCGCCAATGCGGTGCGCCAATCGGTGTGGTCGGTCAGCACGCTCATCACGATGCGCCCGCTCATGCCGCCGAAGGCATTGCCGGCCACGTACAGGCCGGTGGCCGCCCCCATCTTGCTGGCCGGCAATTCTTCGCCCAGATACACCATCGCCACCGCCGGCACCCCGCCCAGCGCGATGCCGGACAAGGTACGCACCACCACCAGCGCGCCCCAGTGCGGCAGGAACGCAGCAATCAGGTTGAGCACTGCCGCGATGGCGATCGACACGAACATCAATCCGCGCCGGCCCAGGTTTTCCGACACTGCACCAGCGCAGAAGATCGCCAGCGCCAGCGCACCGGTCGCCAGCGACAACGGCAGCGAGGCGGTCGCTGCGTCCACCTTGAAGGCGCGCGCGAATTCCGGCAGCACCGGCTGCACGCTGTACAGCAGCGAGAAGGTGGCAAAGCCGGCCAGAAACAACGCCACGCGAATGCGCACCCCTGCGGGGGCATCGACGCCGGTGTCGGAACGCGTGGATGGGTCGGGCAGCGAACCCGAGCGATGATCGGAAGAAGACACAGCAGTGCACGTGCGACGTGGGAAGGCGAGTATTCGCCTGCCGTCACCCCCTGTCCAATATATGATGGTGGCAGCTGCCATATCTGGAACAGATGGATGGAGTTGCGCCACCTGCGTTATTTCCTGGCGGTTGCCGAAGAAGGCAACTTCACCCGCGCCGCCGCGCGCGTGGGCATTGGCCAACCGCCGCTCAGCCAGCAGATCCAGACCCTGGAACGCGAGCTGGGCACGCCATTGTTTCGGCGCACGCACAGCGGCGCCGAACTCACTGCGGCTGGCGAGGCGTTTTTGGGCGAGGTGCGCCGCGTACTTGCCGATGTGGAACGCGCCGCCGAAACCGCACGCCGGGTGGCGCGCGGCGAATCCGGACGGTTGCGCCTGGGATTCACCGCCTCTGCCGCCTTCAGCCCGGTGGTGCCGCGCCTGATTCGCGACTTCCGCCGCAAATGGCCGCAGGTCGAATTGCTGCTGGAAGAGACCAATACCGCCAGCCTGCTGGTCGGGCTGGCCGATGGCCGTCTGGATGCAGCGTTCGTGCGCTATGGGCTGAGCACGCCAGCGGAATTGCAGTTGCTGCGCTTTGCCGACGAGCCGATGAAGATCGCCGTGCCGGCCGCGCACCCCCTGGCCACGCGCAACAGCGCGCCGTTGGCGGCGCTGGCCGGCGAGCCCTTTATCCTGTTTCCGCGCAGTTTCGGCTCGAGCCTGTACGACGAAATCCTCGCCGCCTGCCGCGACTCCGGCGTGACCTTGCGCATCACCCAGGAGGCGCCGCAGATGTCGTCCATCATCAATCTGGTAGCCGCCGAGCTGGGGGTTTCGGTGGTGCCCGCCTCCACCGCGCAGCTGCAGCGGCCCGGCGTGCGCTATCTGGATATCGAAGGCCATATGCCGCTGGCGCGACTGGCCCTGGCCGCCGCGCCGGGTGGATTGGAAACCACACCGTTGGTGCGGCATTTGTGGGCGCTGGCAAAGTTGCTCTAGCGCTGGCCACACGACCTACGATACAGCGACATTCTTGCTTGATGCCGTTGGACGATGTTGATCCTGGGCCCCGGTCATTGCCGACCGCCTGCACTGGCCGCGAGGGGCCGGCGCTCACTGCAGGCATCGTTTGAGTTGGAACCCATCATTTTCAAGATCATCGAAGTCTGGGCAATCCCGGGTTGTTACTCGCGCAGGGAACACCAAGGCAGACGTTACGTCGCTGCACTTTGGAATACCAATCGCCGTCCTATGGAGATCATTGAGACTCTGCGGCTCGCTCTTCAAGAAATGCCATCGCTGGCGCCATCGTGCATCCCAGGATCGCTTACCGCCTTCCGCCTGCTTGGCGAGTAACCTTCCTTTAGGACATTGGCCAGCGCAGGTCGCATATAATCCCAATAGCCTGGGTCTTGACTTCGAAGCATCGCTTCAAGCGATATAGTGACACTATCGAAGTACGCGATAGCATCCCCACGGCAGCCGTTGTATTCGATGCCGGAACCATTGGCATCAGTCCCCGCCAGTTCATTCGAGATGTCTTCCAAATCTTTTATATTTAAATCGACATCATTCAAGATGTGCCTTTTTTCCCCTCGAGTTGAGAGCTCTTGTTTCAGCAGCTTCAGGCGGACCAGAAAATCGTTCGATTTTGCAAGATGTGATTCCAGTTTCTTTTGATTGCCGATTTTTTTCTCAAAGTTCAGCAGATTGCGATCAATTCGGTCAAGGCGGCGTTGAGCGATATAGCCACCTTCATGACCCATGCTCTCCAACGCCTGTCTGTCCCGATCAATGATTCCCTTAAGATTATCCAGATTGGATGCTTGCCGGCCGCCGACACTTGTTCCCGCGCAGCGTTCCTGAAGACTCCGCCACTGGTCATCCAGAATTATCGCGCGCTGTAGCATCGATCGGCGTGTCTCGGTCAACTTCTCCAACTTCGATTGGGGGCGCGACTGGGCAGTGGATTGGCTCCTACTCCCGGAAGATCTGCGGGCCGGTCGCTCCAGGGATGACAGCCACATATCGGCAATCTGGCTTCCGGCGCAACTTTCGACGGCACTGTGCTCCTGCGGCCCGGCCGTCATGCTTCCTGCATGCGACATGGGGGTGCTGGTGGACGCTTCGGGGGTGCCATGCTCCCGCAATTCGGGCGCCATGTGTGCAGCGGGTATGCGTAGGCAGTTTCCCATTTTTGCATCTCCCATGCTTTTTTAAAGCATAGGCAACGATGCGCATGCCGCGTCCACGCCGACGGAAATCCCGCTTGCGTATGCGAAGGCCCGGCCTGCCAAGCAGCGAACTGTCGGGCAACTAACCAGTGGCTGTGAACATCGAAATTGATCGATGCAGCAATTGCAGACGAAACTCAGTAAGGGCAGCCCGCAGACCGACACTTACTCACCACCGGTTACGACGCGCAGCGTGAAACGCTTGACCTCAACTGCGCTTGAGGTCGTTCAATGCCGGTTTTCCAACGACATTGCCGCCATGCATTTGCGTCATCTGGTACTGCCCTGCCTGGACCCCGGCCTGACCCTGCGCTTCTACCGCGATGTGCTGCAGTTGCCCGTACACGGCAACACGGTGCGCATCGGCTGGAGCACCCTGGAGTGCGTGCAGGCGCAGCACCCGGTGGGCAGCGCGCATCTGGCCTTCAACGTGGCCCCGTCGCGTTTCCAGGCCGCTGCGCAGTGGATTGGGGCACGCGCCACCTTGCTGAGCGATCCACACGGTCGCAAGCACTTCGCCCTGGACGGCGCCTGGCAGTCGCACTCGGTGTACTTCGGCGGGCCCGATGGCGCAGTGCTGGAGTTGATCGCGCGCAATGCCTTGCAGGATGCAGCGGCCGGTGAAGGCCAGTTCCGCGGCGAAGAACTGCTGTGCCTGAGCGAAATCGGCTTGCCTAGCCACAATGTCGAGGTGGTGACGCGCAGCCTGGCGCATCATTTCGGCCTGCGACCCTTCGCCCCGCCGCTGGAGGGCATTGCAGCCTTGGGCGATGACCACGGCTTGTTGATCGTGGTCGACCGGCGCCGGCGGTGGTTTCCGCAACAACGGCAACTGCCTTGGGCCGACGGCCTGCGCATCAGCGTGGACGCGCCAGAACCCGGCCTGCGGCTGCGCGATGCGCAGGGGTGGGAGTTGCTGGCGGCGTAACTGACGCGGCCCGATCCACTTGGATCCGCGCACGGCAGCACGGCGCTCACCGCCGGTCAATGCGACCGGCTCGGTGCGGCATGCGGCACGCATGCAGTGCGGTATCCGCGCACCGTGGTGTCCACGATTGCGACATGGTGTTAGCCGCTCGTGGTGCTGGCAGGCGCCGACAAGCGGAAGAACGCACGCGCCGCGGCCGTGCTGTTGGCGGCGGTCACCGCGACATCCTCGCCACGATCGCGCGCCAGCTCTTCGACGATATGCGACAGGAACATCGGCTCGTTGCGACGATCCTTGGGCATCGGCTTGAGCGTGCGCGGCAGCAGGTACGGCGCATCGGTTTCGATCATCAAACGGTTGGCCGGAATGTTGCGCACCAGCTCGCGCAGATGCGCACCGCGGCGCTCATCGCAGAGCCAGCCGGTGATGCCGATGTAGTAATCGCGGTCCAGATACGCGAACAGTTCGTCGCGCGTGCCGGTGAAGCAATGCACCACCGCCGCACCCAGGCGCCCCTCGAAGCTGCGCATGATGGCGATGAAATCCTCGTGCGCATCGCGCTGGTGCAGGAACAGCGGCTTGCCGTTGTCGGCCGCCAACTGCAGCTGGCGTTCGAAGGCCTTGCGCTGCGCAGGGCGCGGCGCAAAATCGCGGAAGTAATCCAGCCCACACTCGCCCACTGCCACCACCTGCGGATGCGCCTGCAGGGTGCGCATTTCCGCTTCGCATTCGGCAGTGAATTCCACCGCGTGATGCGGGTGCACGCCAGCGGTGGCGTACAGGAATCCGGGGTGTTGCTGCGCCAGTTGCAAGGCCAGCGGCGAATGCTCGCGGCTGGCGCCGGTAATCACCAGCTGCGCCACGCCGGCATCGCGTGCGCGTTGCAGCACCGCATCGCGATCGCGGTCGAACGAGTCGTGGGTGAGGTTGGCGCCGATATCGATCAATTGCATGCTGCGGGTGTCGTGTGGGGGGTGAGCCGCGTAAGTGTAACGAGCGAGGGTTAGCTCCGCTGAGCCTCCCTTCTCCCGCTGGCGGGAGAGGTGGCGTGCAGCGCCGGAGGAGGGAAGCGCGCCGGCCGGGCTTGAACGCCCGGGCGCGGTATGGCCAAGCCTAGGTCGGCAGCTAGTTGATTGTGCCGACCGACTGCCCCCATCCGCCCTTCGGGCACCTTCCCCCGCAGGCGGGGGAAGGCAGGCGGCATTGACGATCTCCCTTCTCCCACTGGCGGGAGTAAGGTGGCGCTCAGCGCCGGATGAGGGCTACTCCACCGCCGGCACCGCCATCGCATCGATCTTCGCTGCCAGCGCCTGGATCGCCAGTTGCGCCGAACGTGACAGTTGGCGCTGCGGCGCCACGCACAGCGCCAGCGTCATCGGCTTGGTCAGGTGCTGGCGAAACGGCACGAAAGCCAGACGTCCGTCGGCCACGTCCGGGGCGGCATCCAGCCACGACATCAACCCAACGCCGGCGCCGGCGCGCACCAACCCGCGCAGCGTACGCACGTCGTTGCAGTGGGTGAGCCGTTTCACGTCGATGTGCTGGCGCTGGTACAGCACCTTGGCGTGCTCGCCGACGATCAACGGGGCGGCGGGCAGCAACAGACGATGCTCCAGCGTCTCGCTCAGCTGCAGCTCGGTGCGGGTGCTCAACGGATGCCCCACCGGCATCGCAATGCCTAGCGGAATGTCCGCAAACGCGCGCACCTCCAGGTCCACGCTGCTGACCGGGTCCAGCAGCAGGCCGATATCCACATCGGCCGAGGTCACCATCTCCATCACCCGCTGGTTGCGCGCGGTGGAGAGGTTGAAGGTGATGCCCGGGTACTCCTGCACCAGCGCCGCCACCGCCGCCGGCACCAGGCCCTCGCTGAGCGCGTCGATCATGGCGATCTCCACATGCCCGCGGCGCAGGCCCTTGAGCTCGTCGAAGCGCTCCAGCGTGCGCGCGTAGGCCTTCTCCCAGCCGCGCACGTCCACCAGCAACAGCTCGCCCGCAGCGGTGAGCCGCAACCGGCCAGGCAGGCGTTCGAACAGCTGCGCCCCCAGTTCTTCCTCGGCCTTGAGGATCTGCCGGTCGATCGCCGACGCCGAGACGTGTAGTACCTCGGAGGCCTTGCGGATGCTGCCGCAGCGTGCCACTTCGATGAAATACCGGGTGAAGCGCGAGAAGGTCAGCATGCGGCGGGGCTCGGTTGACGTTGCATTTTTTGCAATGGCTTGGCTGAAAATCGATGTTTGATCACACACCCCCGGCTTCCTAGAGTCAATCGGCACCGCTCCCGCCTCACGCCAGAGACCGCCCCATGGATGTCGCCGTCCCCACACTGCCGCTGCACTGCACCTTCGACGCTGCCGACTGGCAGCGCCTGGCCCAGCACTGGCATGCGGTGGCGCTGAGCAGCGAGGTGAGCGAGGCGCCATTCAAGGCCACCCTGCTGGACGAGCCGCTGGTGCTGTATCGGCTGGGCAGCGAGTTGGTGGCCGCGCGCGACGTCTGCCCGCACCGCGGGGTGCCGCTCAGCATGGGCACGGCCGATGGTGGCGGCGTGGTGTGCGCCTACCACGGGCTGCGCTTCGGCGCGGGCGGGCGCTGCAACCATATCCCCGCCAGCCCCAGCCAGAACATCCCGGCCAAGATGCGCCTGCACACCTATGCGGTGGCCGAGCGCTACGGGCTGATCTGGGTGTGCCTGGCCAAGCCGGCCGGGGTGAGCGATGCGGACATCCAGATCCCGCCGATGCCGGGCTGGGACGAAGATGGCTTCCAGCAGATCGTGTGCCCGGCCTTCGACATCGGCGGCAGCGCCGCGCGCCAGCTGGAAGGCTTCATCGACGTGGCGCATTTCGCCTTCGTGCGCACCGCCACCTTCGCCCAGCCGGACAAGCGCGAAGTGCCGGCCTACACCACCACCGAAACGCCGACCGGCTTCAATGCCGACTACCTGAGCACCGTGGCGAATTATTCGGTGGACATGCCGCTGCCGGACGTGGACCCGAACTTCCAATGGCTGCGTCATTTCGAGGTGCATCTGCCTTTCACCGCCACGCTCACCATCCACTTCCCGGTGCCGGGCAAGCGGTTGGTGATCATGAATGCCGCCAGCCCGGTGTCCAAGCACACCACCCGCCTGCTGGTGCCGATCGCGCGCAATTTCGACACCCATCTGCCGGTGGAAGACGTGCATGCGTTCAACCTGCGCGTGTTCGAAGAAGACCGCGCCATGGTGGAAGCGCAGCGGCCGGAATATCTGCCACTGGACCCGCTGCTGGAAGTGCATATTCCCGCCGATCGCAGTTCCATCGCGTATCGCCGCGGGCTGCGCAGCCAGGGCTATAGCGACTTCTTCCTGCGCTGACGGCCGAGGACACCCGCATGAGCCTGCATGAAGTGCGCGTTGCCGACGTCGTCGATCAGGGTCACCGCCAGCGCGCGATTCGGCTGGAACCGGTGGGCGCGCAATTGCCGGCATTCGAGGCCGGCGCGCATGTCGACCTGCATCTGCCGGATGGCTTGATTCGCCAGTACTCGATCGCCAGCGCGCCGCATGTGCGCGACCACTATCTGCTGTGCGTCAAGCTGGCCGACGCCTCGCGCGGTGGGTCGCGGCATCTGTGCGAGCAGCTTGCGCCCGGCGACCGCCTGCGCATCTCCACACCGCGCAATCTGTTCCCGCTGCACCCGGGCGAGCGCCACGTGCTGCTGGCCGCTGGCATCGGGATCACCCCGCTGCTGTCGATGGCCGAAGCACTGGAAGCGCGCGGCGAGCCCTTCGTGCTGCATTACTACGCACGCCGGCATGCCGATGTGGCGTTTTCGCAGCGGCTGCAACAAGGCTTTACGCATGGGCAGGTGTCCCTGCATCTGAGCGATGGCGGGCAGAGCCCACGCGTGCATGTGCCCGAGGAACTGGGCCAGGCGCGTGCATGCGATCAGCTGTATCTGTGCGGGCCGGCGGCGTTCATGGACCACTTCACCGTGCTGGCGAAGGCGCATGGCTGGACGGCGGCGCAACTGCATCGCGAACACTTCGCCGCCCCCGCGCCCAGCCTTGCCCACGATGCCGACAGCGCGTTCGAGGTGGAACTGGCCGCCAGCGGCCGCGTGGTGCAGGTGCCGGCCGACTGCAGCATCGCCAGTGCCCTGCTCGATGCCGGTATCGAGGTGCCGCTGTCGTGCGAACAAGGCATGTGTGGCGCCTGTCTGACCGGCGTGCTGGCTGGCACGCCAGATCACCGCGACAGCGTGCTCAGCGACGCCGAACGCGCCACCAATCGGCAGATCACCGTGTGCTGTTCGCGCAGCCGCTCGCCGCGGTTGGTGCTGGATCTTTGAACGCTGTTTCCGCGGCGCCACTGCAACTGTTCAGTCACCTTGCGCAGCCTGACGCCTCGCTTGCCTTTCACGATGGCGGGCAACAGAGCGCGCCATCGCGCACGGCACGTGCGCTCTCGTGCGTGCATCAGCGGCGGGACCTGCGCCGCAACGATGCGCGATGCCGCGTGACGCGTCCGCGCTACCGTGCGTGAGCGCTCCTGCAGCGCAATCCGTGCCCGAGGTCCGTGGCAAGCGCAACGCAACAGGGCAAGATGGGCCGCCCGCGTGCGTGCGTGCGCTGCCACGCACGCCGCCCCGTATCGATGAGATGTCTGCCGATGTTCCTTTGTCCTGCCGTCAACCTGCCCTGCATCGCGAGCGCATGCTGATGCGCTGGCCCGGTTTTGCGCTTGCCGCCAACGGCAGCACCGTGCGCACCGAAATGCTGGCCGGTGCCACCACCTTCCTGACCATGGCGTACATCGTCTTCGTCAACCCCGACATCCTGGCCACCACCGGCATGGATCACGGCGCGGTGTTCGTGGCTACCTGCCTGGCTGCAGCACTGGGTTCGCTGTTGATGGGAGTGCTGGCCAACTATCCCATCGGCATGGCGCCCGGCATGGGCTTGAACGCGTTCTTCGCCTTCGGCGTGGTCGGCACATTGGGCTACAGCTGGCAGCAGACCCTGGGGCTGGTGTTCGTTTCCGGCTGCCTCTTTTTGCTGCTCACCGTTACCGGCGCGCGGCGCTGGTTGGTGGATGGCATTCCGACCACCTTGCGCAGCGCCATTGCGGCGGGCATCGGCTTGTTCCTGGCCTTGATCGGGCTGCAGAAGGCCGGATTGGTGGTGGCGCATCCGCAGACCTTGCTGA
Source organism: Xanthomonas citri pv. citri (assembly GCF_000961215.1). Taxonomy (NCBI): domain Bacteria; kingdom Pseudomonadati; phylum Pseudomonadota; class Gammaproteobacteria; order Lysobacterales; family Lysobacteraceae; genus Xanthomonas; species Xanthomonas citri. Next base: position 370,170 of record NZ_CP008998.1, on the reverse strand, counting down.
CGTTGGGCGACTTGCACCGGCCCGAGCCGCTGCTTGCGCTGGCCGGGTTGCTGCTGATCGGCGTGCTTGAAGTGCGCCGCGTGCGGGGTGCCATGTTGCTCGGCATCCTTGCGGTGACCTGGGCAGCGCTGGCGTTGGGACTGGTGCGCTACGAAGGCGTCCTGGCGCTGCCGCCCAGCCTGGCGCCCACCGTGCTGCAGCTGGATATCGTCGGCGCCTTGCGCGGCCATGGCGGCGGCGGTGCGCTCGCTGCGGTACTGCATGTGGTGCTGGTGTTCGTGCTGGTGGAAATGTTCGACGCCACCGGCACGCTGATGGGTGTGGCGCAACGCGCCGGCCTGCTGCACACGCCCGCGCAGCGCCGCCAGTTCGACCGCGCGCTGCTTGCCGACAGTACCGTCATCCTGGCCGGCGCGCTGCTCGGCACTTCCAGTACCACCGCCTATGTGGAAAGCGCCGCCGGCGTGCAGGTGGGCGGGCGTACCGGCCTCACCGCGCTGGTGGTTGCCGCCCTATTTCTGCTCGCCCTGCTGTTCTCCCCGCTGGCCGCGATGGTGCCGGCCTACGCCACCGCGCCAGCCCTGATCTACCTGGCCTCGGTGATGCTGCGCGAATGCACGCAGATCCAGTGGGACGATGTGGGCGACGCGTTGCCGGCCGCCATCTGCATGCTCGCCATGCCGCTGACCTATTCCATTGCGACGGGGCTTGCGTTCGGCTTCATCACCTATGCCGCGCTCAGACTCGGCAGCGGCCGCTGGCGGGGTGTGCACCCGGCCACCTGGACCATCGCGGGCCTGTTCGTGCTGCGCTATGCGCTGGAATGATGCGTGCCTCACCTGTTCCAGGCCTGCTTACCGGCGCGCACATGGGTGGCCTCGGGTCGCGCTGGCAGGCAAGCTATGTGGTCGCCGGCTGTCGCACGCCACCGTCTCTCCAAACGAGTCTCCTGCATGTTATTTCTTCGTCGCTGTCTGGTCCTGAGCGTATGGGCGTGCTTGCCCATCGTCGTGCACGCACGGCCAGCACCAGCGCCTGCGCCTGCGCAACAACGCCAACAGCAGGTGGCGCGGTTGTTCCGTGAGGCGGCCGCGCAGCCGGCGCAGCTACGCACCTGGCTACAGGCCATGCCGAAAGGTGGCGACCTGCATAACCACCTGTCCGGTTCGGTGTATGCCGAGACGTATCTGCAATGGGCCAGCGACGACGGCGCCTGCGTGCAAGTGGACGACCTGAGCCTGCGCGCGCCGCCGTGCGGGGCCGGTCAGGAGTCCGCGCGCGGCCTGGCGGCACGCAACGCCGCGCTGTACGGGCGGATGGTGAATTCGCTGTCGATGCGCAACTTCCTGCCCGGCCCGGCGCAACCCAGCGGTCACGATCAGTTCTTCAGCACCTTCGGCAAGTTCGATGCGGTGGTCCGCACCCGTGTCGCCGACACCGTCGCCGCAGTGCTGGAGCAGGCCGCACGCGACCGCGTGCCGTATGTGGAAATCATCGCCAACCCGCCGCAGATGGATCAGGCTGCCAAGCGCATGCAGTCGCTGCCGTGGAAGGGCGAGGACGACGCCGCCAATCTGCGTGCGTTGCAGCCCGACCTGGCGCCGCTGGTGCAGGCCGCGCAACGCGATCTTGCCGACATCGACGCGCAGGTCCGGCGCGTACTGCGTTGCGACCAGGCCGATGCACGCCCCGGCTGCACGGTCGAGTACCGCTATGTTCCGTATGTGTTGCGCGTGCTGCCGCAGCCGATGGTGTTTGGGCAGATGGCGCTGGCGCATGCGCTGATCGCGGCCGGCGGCAGCCGCGCGGTGGCGCTGAACATCGTCGCGCCGGAAGACAATCCAGTGGCGTTGGCCGATTACGCGCGGCATATGGCGATGTTCCGCTTCTTCGCAACGCGCTACCCCGGTGTGCCGCTGTCGCTGCATGCCGGCGAGCTGGCGTTGGGGCTGGTGCCGCCGGCGCAGCTGCGCTCGCATATCCGGCAGGCGGTGGATGCAGGTGCGCGCCGCATCGGTCACGGGGTGGATCTACCCTACGAAGACGATGCGGAGGTACTGCTGCAACGCATGCGACGCGAACAGGTTGCGGTGGAGATCAACCTCACCAGCAACGATGTGATCCTGGGCATCAAAGGCGCCGCGCATCCGCTGGCGCTGTATCTGCGTGCCGGCGTGCCGGTCGTGCTGTCCACCGACGATGCCGGCGTCTCGCGTGCGGACATGACCCACGAGTACCAACGCGCGATGGAGGAACAGGGTATCGACTACCCCACCCTCAAACAGCTGGCCCGCAATGGCCTGCGCTACAGCTTCCTGCCGGGTGCGAGCCTGTGGGATGCCGACGGTAAAGCTGCGCAGGTCTGCGCCACTGCGTTGCAGCGCGAAACAGATGATGCTGCCTGTCGAGCATTCCGCCAGGGCAGCGAGAAGGCTCGGCTGCAATGGCAGCTGGAAACCGACCTGGCCCAGTACGAGCGCACGCTGTTGCTGCAACACAGATAGCGCCGACAACGACACGACATATTCCACGTAGGAGCGCGCCCGAGCGCGAACGGACTTTACCGGTAACGCCCCGTCGCGCGCAGGCACGCTCCTACAGATGCCTCACTCCATCGCCGGTGCAATGCCTTCAACCTTCCACGACAAAAACGCAATGACCGACCCGCACCTCCCCTCATCCAGACGCCGCGTCATTCTCGAAGACGACATCGATGGCTTCACCCCCGCACAGCTGCTGCTGTTGCAGTCGCCCGACGTCGAGGTGCTGGGTATCAGTGCCGTCAGCGGCAATATCTGGCGCGATGAGGTGCTGGCGCATACCTGCCGCCTGCTGGAACTGGCTGGCCATCCGCAGATTCCGGTGCTTCCCGGCCCGGTGCATCCGCTGATCAACAGCGAGTTGGCCACCGAACGCTGGGAAGCGCTGTACGGCAAACTCGTGTGGAAAGGCGCATGGACCAAGCACTGGGTGGACGGCGACACCGTGCAAAGCGCGCCGCGCTATCACGCCCACGATGTGGTGCCCGATCTGGCATTGGGCAATCCCAGTGTGGTGCGTCCCTCAGACGAGCCGGCCGCGTTGTTCATGCTGCGCATGGTGCGTCAGTACCCGGGCGAGGTCAGCATCATTGCCACTGGCCCGTTGACCAATCTGGCACTGGCGCAATCGCTGGACCCGGCCTTTGCCACGCTGGCGCGCGAGCTGGTCTATATGGGTGGCAGCCTCAATCCGCGGCAGCAACGCAACAGCGTGAGTGCGCAGCAATTCGCACGCGAATTCATCAATTCGCCGCGACGCGAGTTCAATATCCGCTGGGACCCCGAAGCGGCCAGCATCGTCATGCGCGCGCCGTGGCGCCGGATCACCATGGTGCCGGTCGACCCGTCCACCGCCACCGAACTCACCGCCGAGTTGCTGGCGCGCATGAGTGCGGCCGACACCACGATTGGCCACGCACTGCGCCGCCGCGAGCCGGGCTTTCCGATGTGGGACGAACTGGCCACGGCCGTGTGGCTGCGCCCGGAATTGGCGAGGCATACGGAAACGCTGTACGTCGACACCAACACTGCCTTCGATGCCGGGTACGGCGATATCTTGTCGTGGGCGCCGGGGTATCAGCCCGGGCTGGGCGAGCAGGCGCAGACGGTGGTGCATGCGGTGGATGTGCCGGCATTGGAGCAGCTGCTGGTCGACCGCCTCACCGCGCCACAGCCGCCGGCAGTGGGATCGCCCCTCCCCCTTCGCCCATCGGGACCTCGGTCCCCTTGATGGGGAGAGGGGACCGCAGGGCGGATGAGGGTGCGATAGCCGGTCGCCCTGCGACGCCGGTTGAGTAGGCGGCACTTTACGTGGAAGCAAATGCGTGACACATCTCCAACTGCCGTGACACCCTCGCCCAACGCCGCCAGCGCCCCCAGCCCGTGTTTGCGACGCGGGCGCTCCAATGCACGCGCGGCGGTGGCGCGCACCCTGCCTTCTCGCCCTGCGAGAGAGCGGCTCGATCCGGGCATGAGGCAGAACGACGCGCCATGTCGCCGCTACGCGCTTAGATCGAGCGATAGAAGCTGCACATCCGCTGTCTTTGCAATGCAGGCGCATGTCTCAACATTTCGCGCATTCCCCTTCAGCGTTGCGTCATCACCCAACGTATCAGCAGGCCCTGTGTGCAGACCCCGTACTTCCAGCAACCAAGCAAACGCTCGAATCACAAATCCCCAATCCCCAAATCCCCGCTCCCCAACAGGTGATCCATGCAACTCCCAGCGCAGTGGCAGGCCGGCGTCGATCGCAATACCGAAGTGCTGCGCGGGCACGCGCAGCTGCTGGCCACCTTCCATGGGCCGCCTGCAACGGCGCATGAGGGCGGCGGCCCACGCGGCCAGATCGCCTCCATCGTCAGCACTACGCGCAGCCAGCCCACACTGGCCGCGCGACTGGCCACCCAGACGCTGACACGCATCAACCAGGCCAACGACCGCCTGTGCGCCATTACCCGCCTGCTGCCTGCGCGTGCCGCGGCCGATGCCGCGCGCGTGCAGGCTGCGCTTGCCGGTGGCAGCGACGGTGGCGCGTTGGCCGGCGTGCCATTCGTGGTCAAGGACCTGTTCGATGTGGCCGGGCAGGTCACCACCGCCGGCGCCGCAGTGCGTGCGCATTGCCCGCCTGCCAGCCGCGATGCAGCGGTGGTGCAACGGCTCGGCGAAGCCGGCGCAGTGTTGGTGGGTACCGCCAACATGGACGAATTCGCGTACGGCTTCGCCACGGTCAATGCGCATTACGGCACGACTGCCAATCCGCACGATGACCAGCACCTGGCGGGCGGCTCATCGGGCGGCTCGGCGGCAGCGGTGGCCGCCGGGCTGGTGCCGTTCGCGCTTGGCTCGGACACCAACGGCTCCATCCGCGTGCCGGCCGCGCTGTGCGGCATCTACGGCCTGCGCCCCACGCACGGCGCCGTGCCCCTGGATGGGGTGTTCCCATTTGTCGATGCACTGGATGTGGTCGGCCCATTCGCCACCTCGGTGGCCGACCTGCGCTGCGTGTACGACGTACTGCGTGGGCAGCCGCTGCCTTCGTGCCATGCCGGCAAGCTGCGCGTCGCGCGGTTGGGCGGCTGGTTCCAGCGCAATCTGGATCCGGATCTGGAGGCCGGGCTGCAGGCCCTGCTCGCCGCCTGCAACAGCCTTGCGTCGATCGACCTGCCCGAGGCCGAACGCGCACGCGCCGCGGCCTTCGTCCTGACCGCTGCCGAAGGCGGGCATCGTCACCGCAGCGCGCTCACCGCGCACGGCGCGCAGTTCGACCCGGCCACCCGCGACCGCCTGCTTGCCGGCTTGCAGCTGCCTGCCAGCGCGGTGGCCGATGCGCACCGCTTCGCGCAGTGGTTTGCCGATGCCATGCACGCGCTGTGGGACCAGGTGGATGTGCTCATCGCGCCGGCCACTCCCTGCGTGGCGCCACGCATCGACCAGGACACCATCCAGATCGACGGTTTGCCCGTCTCCGCGCGTGCGAATCTGGGTATTTTCACCCAGCCACTCGGCCTGGCCGCCTGCCCGGTGCTGGCCGCACCGTTGCCGCGTCCCGGGCGCCTGCCACTGGGCGTGCAACTGATCGCCGCGCCCGGCCGGGAAGACCGCCTGTTTGCGCTGGCCGCGCAACTCGAGCGCGACGGCCTGCTCGCCTTCAGCCCGCCGCCGGAGCCACGCTGATGCTGCAGACCCTGCGCGCGCGCCGCGGCATGGTGGTCGCACCGCATCATCTTGCCGCACAGGCTGGACGCGATGTCTTGCGCGACGGTGGCACTGCCATCGAAGCGGCCGTCGCCACCGCCGCCTGCCTGGCGGTGGTCTACCCACACATGACCGGCATCGGCGGCGATGGCTTCTGGCTCATCCACGAACCCGATGGCCGCGTGCATGCCATCGATGCCTGCGGCCGCGCGGCGCAGGCGGCAACACTGGATTTCTATCGCGGCCACGCCCACATTCCGTGGCGCGGGCCAGGCGCGGCCAATACCGTGGCCGGCACCGTCTCCGGCTGGGCGCTGGCCCTGCAACAGGCAAACGGCAACTTGTCGCTGCAACGCCTGTTGAGCGATGCGATCCATCACGCCAGCGCCGGCGTGCCGGTCACGCTGGGCGGCGCGCAGATTGCCGCCAGCAAGGGCGCAGAACTGCGCCCACAACCCGGCGCCTATCGCGAGATTTTCGAGCCGCACGCAGTTCCATTGCAGGAAGGCGCACTACTGCAGCAGCCGCAACTGGCGCGCAGCTTGCAGCGGCTCGCCGACGAAGGGCTGGAGGGTTTCTATCGCGGTTCGCTCGCCCACGACATCGCTGCAGATCTGCACGCACTCGGCAGCCCGCTCAGCGCACACGATCTTGCCGCCCATCGCGCCGACGCCAGCGTGCCGTTATCGGTTGTCATCCAGGGCGCGCGTCTCTACAACCACGCGCCACCCACGCAGGGGCTCGCCTCGCTGTTGATCCTGGCGCTATTCGATCGCCTGAAGGTAGAAAGCGCAGACGGCCACGCACACCTGCACGGGCTGATCGAAGCCAGCAAGCAAGCGTTCCTGATCCGCGACGCACACCTGGGCGACCCGGCCTGGATGACGCTCGACGCGCAGGCCCTGCTCGACGACAGCGCCGCACTCGATGCGCTCGCCGCACGCATCGACATGAGCGCCGCATTGCCGTGGCCACAGCCCTCGCAGGCCGGCGACACCGTCTGGTTCGGCGCCATCGACGCGCACGGCCGCGCGGTCAGCTGCATCCAGTCCACCTACTTCGAATTCGGCTCGGGCCTGGTATTGCCGCGCACCGGCATCACCTGGCAGAACCGCGGCTGCAGCTTCCGCCTCGCCCCCGATGGCTGGAACGCGCTCGTCCCCGGGCGCAAGCCCTTCCACACCCTCAACCCGGCGCTGGCCACCTTCGACGACGGCCGCGTCATGGCCTACGGCACCATGGGCGGCGAAGGCCAGCCGCAAACACAGGCCGCGGTGTTCTCTCGCTACGCCCGCTTCGGCATGCCGCTGCAGCAGGCGGTCAGCGCACCGCGCTGGCTGCTCGGCCGCACCTGGGGCGAAGACAGCACGTCGTTGAAGCTGGAAAACCGCTTCGACCCGGCAGTCGTGCAGGCCCTGCGCAACGCCGGGCATGCGGTGGAACTGCTGCCGGCGTATAGCTCGGTGATGGGGCATGCAGGTGCCTTGGTGCGCGAGCGAGATGGCGTCCTGAGTGGTGCCAGCGATCCGCGCTCGGATGGGGCGGTGGCGGCATGGTGACCGCAGCGGTCGTTCCGCTACGGCCACTCGCCCCACGCGCGCATGGGCGCGCACCGGATGAAAGCGTCCATGTGTCGCAAGACCGTCGTGCGGGAGCCTTCGTAGCGAACCCAACCACGGCAACTTTGGCGGTCCGTGTGCCATGCTTAAGCACGCCGGGGGCGAGCCATCCACATCTGCGTGACGGCTAACGCGTCGTTGAATCCACTTAAAGGAGAGCAACATGACAGAGCAAGATCAATATCAACCCTCGCTGGAAGACGTCAAGCTGGCGTTCGATGGCCAGAGCGTGGATTGGTATCTGCAGAAGCTGGTCGGCATTGCCAACACCTCGGACGTGCAGTTCGGCGTCACGCTGTTTGTCGAAGGCATCGTCATTTCCGGCCAATTGGTCAGCGGGAAGCGCTATTTCGAGGCGTTCGCGCAGGAGTTCTCTGCTGCCTATCCGGGCGGTGCCGACGAAAAAGAGGATATTCGTCGCGCGTTTGCCAGCCACGCCAGCATCTACGACTCCGAAGACGACACGCAGCAGAGCAGCACGCCGCCGCAGTTCATCCACCTGATCGAATCGCGTTGCTTCTCGCCCGGCGGCCAGCCCCTGCCCAGCAACCGTGGGGTGCTCTGGCGCGGCAAGGTCAATGCCGTCTCCGGCTTCACCCTTGGCTCGCTGTCGGCGGATTGAGCCTGACAAGTCCCATTGGTGCGAGGTGCTCGTCACCTCAGATCGGACTGTTGGAGATAGCGCCAGAAGTACGCCACGACGGCACAACAGCCACACGCGCTTGCGTTTGCTGAACGGTGCGCTCGCCAGCGTCTTCCGTTGCCTCTCGGCATCAGACCGGCGCTGCTCGATGGCAGCAGCACCGGCCATGCGGCAATACCGACGTAGACACCTTGGGTGTGCGCCGCCAGAGGTAGCCAAGCACTGCCTCTGGCGGCGTTACGTGGCACGTGCCGCCGTCCACGCAATGCGCGCCGCATCGTGCGATCGCCATCACTCACGGCTGCAAACGATCGCCCCGGCCTGCAACCAGTGACGAGGCCAGCAGCAATACGCTGGCACCGACAAAGGTGGCGCCGATCGACACATGATCCAGCAGCACGCCGCCTGCGGCCCCGCCCAGCATGATGGAGAGCTGGATTGCGGCAACCATCAGGCCGCCGCCGCTTTCCGGTGCGTCCTTGACGCAGCGGCTCAACCAGGTGGACCAAGCCACCGGCATCGCCGAGTTGAGCGTGCCCCAGGCAATCATCGCCACTGCCACGGCCCACACCAGGTGACCGGCCAGCAGCATGCTGATGGTCACCACGCCCAGCGCGACCGGCAGCACGCTGAGCAGGGTGAACAAGCGCTTCGGCACTAACGCGGTGGCGGCAGAGGTACCGACGAATCCAGCCAGGCCCAGGCCGAGCAGCAGCAACGACAGTTGCGATACATCGACCTGCGCAACGGTTTCCAGAAACGGGCGGAAGTAGGTGAACGCAGAAAACGCACCGGCGAATCCGAGCATTACCGCGAGCATGGCGCGCGCAACATAGCGACGCTTCAACAAGGTGACGATGCTGCCCAGCGAGGTGGCGCCCTGCGCGAGCATCGACGGCAGGCTGCGCCATTGCCAGACGATGGTCAGCGCCACCAACGGCAACATGCCCCAGAACACCCCGCGCCAGCCGATGCTGGCGCCCAGATAGCTGCCCAACGGCGCGGCGAATGCAGCAGCGACTGCGTTACCGATAAACACGATGCCCAGCGCCTTGGGCACCGCATGCTCGGGCATGAGGCGCATCACCGTGGCGGTGGACAATGCCCAGAAGCCGCCGATGGTGATGCCGAGCAGCGCACGCGCCACCATCAACATTCCGAAGCTGTGCGCATTGGCGATCAACAGCAACGACAACAGCATCATCCCGGTCAGCGCGATCAACACATGGCGCCGGTTGAAGCGCGACGACAGCGGTGCGATCAGCAGGCTGGCGACCACAGCGAACAGGCCGGAGATCGAGATCGCCTGGCCGGCCATGCCGGCACTGGCGTGCAGATCGGAGGCGATCGGCGTGAGCAGGCTGACCGGCATGAATTCGGAAGCGATCAGCAGCGCAACGCAGAGCGACATCGAGCCGACCGCGCTCCAGGTCTGGCGGGTTGCGACGGGTGCGGTGCGCGAGGTTGAATCGGTAGCGAGCGAACTGGCTTGCATGTGGAGCCTTTGTGCGAAGTGGAATGCGAGACGAACGCCACGCCGCAAGCGCGCTGACGCCGCGCTCGATAGCACACCTGGTGTCCGGAAGGGATGCGCCGCAGGCGGCAGCGATGCACTGCATCGACCTGCCAGCGCAGCCACGCACCACGGGCGCAATGCAGCAACGGGTGCTGCGGCTCGGGCGTGTGCGTGCTGGGTGTGTGCAGCTTACGCAGGCCGTGGGCAGCGATAAAGATGGCCGATCCGCACGGGCTTATGAGGCCCACTCATCAAAGATGCGCCTGCGTCGAGCGCCTCTGCCTGGCGCGGATCCCTCAACCCTTGTAGCGCAGCGCATCCACGACGAGGTTGAAGGCGGACGAGGAATGGCGGCGGCTGGGATAGAACGCATGCAAGCCCGGCCAGGTCGGCGACCAGTCCTTCATTACCCAGCGCAGCCGCCCGGCCTTGATATGCGGGCGCGCCAGATCCTCCTGCACGAACGCGATACCGAAGCCATCCACCGCCGCGTCCAGCGCTTCGTAGATGCCGTTGAAGGTCAGTTGGCCATCCACGCGCACGATGACTTCGCGGCCGTTCTTTTCCAGCTCCCAGGCGTAGATGCCACCGGCGGTTTTCATGCGCAGGTTGATGCAGCTGTGCGCGGTGAGGTCCTGCGGCGTCTTGGGGATGGGCCGACGTTCGAGATAGGACGGCGCGGCGACGATGGCCATGCGCATGTCCGGTGCGATGCGCGCGGCGATCATGTCCTTTTCGACCTGGTCGCCCAGCCGAACGCCCAGGTCGTAGCGGTCGGCAACGATGTCGGTCAGGCCGTTGTCGACCACGATCTCGACCTTGATCTCGGGGTAGTCGCGCAGCAACCTGGACAGCTTGGGCCACAGGATCGCGCGCGCGGCGTAGTCGGTGGCGGTGATGCGCACGGTGCCTGCGGGCGTGTTGCGCATTTCGCCGAGCGCAGACAGCGCCTCTTCAATTTCGGCAAAGCGCGGTGCCACCGTCTGGATCAGCCGCTCGCCGGCTTCGGTGGGCGCCACGCTGCGTGTGGTACGGGTCAGCAGGCGCAGACCCAGCGTCGCTTCCAGCCCGCGAATGGTGTGACTCAGCGCCGACTGCGAAACGCCCAGCTTGGCGGCAGCGCGGGTAAAGCTGCCCTCGCGAACGATGGCGATCAGCGCCAGCAGGTCCTTGAAGTTGTCGCGCGCCATTGGTGAATCTCTTTCATGGAATCCACATGACTGTAGCAGCCGGTGAAAAAGGGATCCCAAAGCCCCTCTTCTGCGGGAGAGGGGTTGGGGTGAGGGTACGGCCGGCCAGCATTCTCGATGCTGCCGCCCCCTCCTCCGCCCCTTCGGGGCCCTTCTCCTGACCGAAGAAGGAAAACGCCGGCCTTAAGCCGGCCGTCGCATTTTTTGCAACTCCCGGCCCTAAAAAAACCGCTTTGGGGTAACGGGGGCCGGTTCGTATAGTCGATTCGACGGCCGCCGCCCCTGCCGCGCAAGCACCTGATGCCATTGCGAGGCGACCAACGTTGGCGATATCCGCCCCTTTCCACACCGCCTGCGGAGGCTCCATGCATCAGCACTTATCGCATCGCGGTCCTGGCAGCTCCTTTGCAACCACACACCCGCACGGCACCCCATGCTGAGCGCACAACGCAGCTCACCCGTCCACAGCTCGGGCGCACGCGCGGTCGCCCGCTGCGACGCATTGGGCCTGCCGCCCTACAGCGACACGCCCGGCGGGCTGTTCCGCGCCTGGCTCACCCCGGCGCATCGCGCCGCCGTGGCACAGGTGAGCGAATGGATGCGCCAGGCCGGCATGCAGGTGCGACTGGACGCAGCGGCCAACCTGGTCGGGCGCTACGAAGGCGCGCGTGCCGACGCGCCGGCGCTACTGATCGGCAGCCACCTGGACAGCGTGCGCGATGCCGGGCGCTACGACGGCCCGCTCGGCATCCTGCTCGGCATCGAATGCGTCGCGGCGCTGCATGCGCATGGGCGCCGGCTGCCGTTCGCCATCGAGGTCATCGCCTTCGGCGACGAAGAAGGCTCGCGTTTTCCCGCGTCCATGTTCTGCAGCCGCGCGGTGGCCGGCACGCTCGACCCCACCACGCTGGCGGTCACCGATACCGCCGGCATCACGGTGGCCAGTGCCTTGGCCGAGTGGAACCTGGACATCGCCCACGTGCAGCACGCGGCCCGCGCGCCGGGCAGCGTGCTGGCGTATCTGGAAACGCATATCGAACAAGGCCCGGTATTGGAAGCGGAAGGATTGCCGCTCGGCATCGTCAGCGCCATCGCCGCGCAGCGACGCTTCGCGCTGCGCTTCGAGGGCCGCGCCGGGCACGCCGGCACCACCAGCATGGCGCTGCGCCGCGACGCATTGAGCGCCGCAGCCGAAGCGCTGCTGGCCATCGAACGTATCGCCCGCGCAGGCAGCAGCGACCTGGTCGCCACGGTCGGCAAGCTGCAGGTGGCGCCCGGCGCCACCACCGTGGTGCCCGGGCGTGTGGACTGCTCGCTGGACGTACGCGCCGGCAGCGATGCAGGCCGCGATGCGGCCGTGCAGCAGATCGAACAGGCACTGGCGCAGATCGCCATCCACCGCGGCATCGCCATCGCGATCGAGCCACTGCAGACGCTGGCCGCCAGCCCCTGCGCCCCGGCACTGATCATGCGGCTGGAACAGGCGGTTGCCGCGCAAGGCATCGCACCGCGGCAACTGGTCTCCGGTGCGGGCCACGATGCCATGGTGATGGCCGCGCTGTGTCCGACTGCGATGCTGTTCGTGCGCTGCGCCGGCGGGATCAGCCATCATCCGGACGAACATGTCGATCCGGCCGATGTCGAGATCGCGCTGGCAGCCATGCGCCACTTCATCGACCATCTGGGAGATCCCCTTGTCACCTGATCTGCGTCAGCTGCATACCTTCGGCGAACTCGATCCCCCGCAGCGCCTGTTGATGGGTCCGGGCCCGGTCAATGCGCATCCGCGCGTGCTGCGCGCGATGGCAGCCGATCTGCTGGGGCAGTTCGACCCGGAAATGACCACCTACATGAACGAGGTGATGGCGCTCTATCGGCCGTTGTTCGGCACCGAGAACCGCTGGACGTTCCTGGTCGATGGCACCGCGCGCGCCGGTATCGAAGCGGCGCTGGTGTCGCTGGTCAGCCCGGGCGAGCGCGTGCTGGTGCTCAACTTCGGCCGCTTCGGCTTGTTGCTCACCGAAATCCTGGGCCGCCTCGGCGCCGACGTGCACAGTGTGGATGCGCCGTGGGGACAGGTGCTGCCGCTAAGCGCGATTGCCGAGGCGATCGAGCGCGTCGCGCCCCAATTGGTGGCCACCGTACACGGCGACACCTCCACCACCATGGCGCAGCCGCTCGATGGCGTCGGCGCACTATGCCGCGCAGCCGGTGCACTGAGTTATGTGGACGCCACCGCCACCATCGGCGGCATGCCCATCGCCAGCGATCGCTGGGACGTCGACGTGGTCACCGGCGGCCTGCAGAAATGCCTGGGCGGGCCATCCGGCTCGGCACCGATCACCGTCTCCGAGCGCGCCGCAGAAGCGATCTTCGCGCGCCGACATGTCGAACGCGGCATCGTGCGCGCCGACATCGCCAACGGCAGCGGCCCGCGCATCGCATCGAACTATTTCGACCTGGCGATGATCATGGATTACTGGTCGGACAAGCGCCTCAACCACCACACCGAAGCCACCACCATGCTGTACGGCGCCCGCGAATGCGCACGCGTAGCCCTGCAGGAAGGGTTGGATGCACGCTTCGCGCGCCACGCGGCCGCCGGGCGCGCGGTCAGCGCCGGCATTCGCGCGTTGGGGCTGGAGGTGTTCGGCGACGATGCGCATCGCATGACCAACGTCACCGGCGTGGTGATTCCGCCCGGCATCGACAGCGAGGCGGTACGCCGCCGCATGCGCGAAGATTTCGAGATCGAGATCGGTACGGCGTTCGGCCCGCTGCAGGGCAGGATCTGGCGCATTGGCGCGATGGGCTACAACGCCATGAAGCACAAGGTGCTGATCACCCTGGCCGCGCTGGAGGCGGTACTGCGCGCCGAAGGCTATGCCTGCACGCACGGCCTGGCGGTGGAAGCGGCACTGGCCGCCTGGCACGCGGAAGTGCAGGCATGAACGCTGCGCGCGACCTGGTCGGCTATGGCGCCACGCCGCCTGCGGCGCAATGGCCCGGCAGCGCGCGCATCGCAGTGCAGTTCGTGGTCAATTACGAAGAAGGCGCGGAGAACTGCGTGCTCAATGGCGATGCGGGGTCTGAGGCGTTCCTGTCCGAAATGGTCGGTGCGCAAGCGCACGCCGGTGCGCGCGCCATGGCAATGGAAAGCCTGTACGAATACGGCAGCCGCGCCGGTTTCTGGCGGCTGCATCGGCTGTTTACCGCACGCAACGTACCGGTGACCGTCTTCGGTGTGGCGCAGGCATTGGCGTCCAATCCGGATGCGGTGGCCGCGATGCAGGCGGCCCAGTGGGAAATCGCCAGCCACGGTCTGCGCTGGATCGATTATCAACACGTGGACGAGGCCACCGAACGCGCGCACATTGCCGAGGCCATCGCCGTGCATACGCGCGTCACCGGCAGCCGCCCGCTGGGTTGGTATCAGGGCCGAACCAGCCCCAACACCGCCCGCCTGATTGCCGAAGAAGGCGGCTTTGTCTACGACGCCGACAGCTACGCCGACGATGTGCCGTACTACGACCACCGCCATGGCCGCGCGCAGTTGATCGTGCCGTACACGCTGGATGCCAACGACATGAAGTTCGTCGCCTACAACGGCTTTGCCGATGGCGAGCCGTTCTTTCGCTATTTGCGCGACAGCTTCGAGCAGTTGCGCGGCGAAGGCGGGCGCATGCTGTCGATCGGCCTGCACGGGCGCATCGTGGGCAAGCCGGCACGCGCGGCGGCGCTGGCGCGCTTTGTGGACCATGTGCTGGCCAGCGGCGATGCCTGGATTGCGCGCCGCATCGATATCGCGCGCCATTGGCTGCAGGTGCACCCGGCATGAGCATTGCAGCCTCCGAGATCGATCTGCCCGAGGTGATCGCGCAGGTGACTGCCGCCTTCCATGCCTACGAAGCAGCGTTGATGCGCGACGACATCGCCGCGATGGATACGCTGTTTCATGCAGCGCCCAGCACGGTGCGCTATGGCGTGGGCGAAGTGCTGTACGGCATCGATGCGATCCGCGCATTTCGCATTGGCCGCGGTGGTTCGCCGCAGCGCCAGTTGGCGCATGTACAGGTGCATGGCTTCGGCCACGATTTCGCCACCACGCATGCCGAGTTCATTCGCGAGGGCAGCAGTGCGCGCGGTCGGCAGAGCCAGAGCTGGGTGCGCTTTGCCGACGGCTGGAAGGTGGTGGCCGCGCATGTCTCGCTGCAAGGCACGCACGCATGAGCGTGGTCGACGACCCCGGGCTGGACGATGCCGCCTTCATGGCGCGCTACCGCGACTTGTTCGAGCACTCGCCGTGGGTGGTGGAACGTGCGCTGCGTCGGCGGCCGTTCGTCGATGTGCATCGCGGCCTGATGCAGGTTGTCTACGACGCATCGCCGCAAGATCAGGTCGCACTGATCCGCGCCCACCCCGAGCTGGCCGGCAAGGCCGCGATCGACCGCACGCTCACTGCCGCATCGGCCGCAGAGCAGGCTTCGGCAGGGCTGGACCGGCTCGACGAAGACGAATTCAAGCGCTTCCACGCGCTCAATCAGGCCTATCGCCACCGTTTCGGATTTCCGTTCGTGATCTGCGTGCGGCTGCACGACAAGGCCGGCATTCTGGCCGCGCTGGAGCAGCGTCTGGATGCATCGCGCAATGCAGAGATCGCCACCGCCATCGCTGAAATCGGCAAGATCGTTCACCTGCGCCTGGAGGCACTGTCATGAGCCTGGCCCACCTCGAACGTACCCTCGCCCACGACCTGCAATGCCTGGCCCACGGCGGCGATGCCTGGGTGCAGCCGCGCGTGCATCCGAGCGGGCACGTCTACGACGTGATCATCGTCGGCGCCGGCCAGAGCGGCCTGGGCGCGGCGTTCGCGCTGCAACGCGAGCGTGTACACAACGTGCTGGTGATCGACGAAAACCCGGCTGGCCAGGAAGGCCCGTGGGTCACCTACGCGCGCATGCAGACCTTGCGCACGCCCAAGCACATCACCTCGATCGATCTGGGCGTGCCATCGCTCACGTTTCGCGCGTGGTGGGAGGCGCAGTACGGCAGCGCCGCTTGGGACGCGCTGGACAAGATTCCGCGCGCGCGCTGGATGGATTATCTGCGCTGGTATCGCACAACGCTGCGCTTGCCGGTGCGCAATGCCACCCGCGTGGTCCGCGTGGAGCCGCACCTCGCACCGGGTATCCATCGCCTGCATCTGGCGATGGGCGCCCCCCTGCTCGCACGCAAGCTGATTCTGGCCACCGGCATTCAGGGCGGGGGCCAGTGGGTCGTGCCCGAGTGGATCAGCCGCGCCCTGCCCGCGCATCGCTACGCGCACACGTCCAGCCACATCGATTTCGCCGCACTGGCCGGCAAGCGTGTGGGCATTCTGGGCGGCGGCGCCTCTGCCTTCGACAATGCCTGCTTTGCGCTGGAACAAGGCGTCGCCAGTGCCGAGGTGTTCGTGCGCCGCACCGAATTGCCACGCATCAATCCGTTCCGGCACATGGAACAGGCCGGCATCATTCCGCGTTTTCTGGCGCTGCCGGATGCAGACAAGTATCGGATGATGGCCAGCTTCTTCGCGCACAACCAACCGCCGACCAACGACACCTTCCAGCGCGCGTGTGCGCATGCCGGCTTCGCACTGCATCTGGGTGCGCCATGGCTGGACGTGGCCGAACGCGATGGCGAGATCGTCGTGCGCACGCCGCAGCGCGAACACCGCTTCGATTTTCTCGCCGTCGCCACCGGCCTGGTCACCGATCCGCAGCTGCGGCCGGAACTGGCCGCGCTGTCCGGGCGCATCGCCTGTTGGGGCGACCGCTACCAGCCGCCGCCGGGCCAGGCCAACCCGGTGCTGGACGCACATCCCTATCTGGGACCTGGCTTCGAACTGCTGCCCCGCACGCCCGACGATGCCGCGCTGCTGCACGGCCTGTTCGCGTTCAACTATTCGGCGCTGATCAACCATGGACCTTCGGCCGCGGCCTTGTCCGGGCTCAAGGTCGCACTGCCGCGGCTGGCGCGCGCGGTGGCCGACCAGTTGTTCCTGGACGACCGCCAGGCCATCGTCGACCAATACTTGGCATACGACCAACCCGAATTCGTCGGCCAATGGCCGCAGCCAGCTCAGGCGGTGGCATGAGCACGCTGTCCACGCACGTGCTGGACACCGCCAGCGGCCGCCCCGCCGCAGGCGTGCCGCTGCGGTTGTTCGCCGGCGACACGCTGCACTTCGAGGGCGTCACTAACCATGACGGCCGCTGCCCGGACCTGGCCGCGCTCGCGCTGCAGCCCGGCCGCTACCGGCTGGAATTCGACCTCGCCCGCTACTGGCAGGCCACCGGCATGGCGCTGGCCGATCCGCCGTTTCTGGACCGCATCCCGATCGCCTTCGGCATCGCGGACGACGGCCACTACCACGTGCCGCTGTTGCTCTCCCCGTACGGGTACTCCACCTATCGCGGCAGCTGAGCGCTGCATATTGCCGCAGCGCAAGCGGTTCGGACCCTTCTGCACGGTCTGCGCTTCCCTCGCACTGCCGGCGCCGGAGCCCCCTGCGCACAGTGTCAGACCGGTTTCACTCAAGCCCCGTAGAATGGCCGCTTTCCGGCGACAGGCCGGGGCACCGGAACGGTCATGATCCACAACGATGTACTGCGCAGCATCCGCTACATGCTCGACCTCAGCGACGACAAGGTGGTGGACATCACCCACTTGGCCGACCCCGAGTTCGCGCTCGACAAGCCGCAGGTACAGGCCTGGCTGAAGAAGGAAGACGAGCCGGGCTTCGAGCCCTGCACCGATGCGATGCTGGCGCGTTTCCTCGACGGTCTGGTGCTGCGCTTCCGCGGCCGCGACGAGAGCCAGCCGCCACGCCCGCTGGAAACCCGCGTCGGCAACAACCTGGTGTTGAAGAAGCTGCGCGTGGCCTTCGAACTGAAGGACGTCGACATGCACGCCATCTTCGCCAGCGCCGGTTTCCCGCTGTCCAAGCCGGAACTCTCCGCACTGTTTCGCCAACCCGGCCACAAGAATTTCCGCCCCTGCGGCGACCAGCTGCTGCGCGCCTTCCTCAAGGGCCTGACCGCCCGGATGCGCGAAGCCGGTTGACGTCTGAGTGGTGCGCTTGGCCGACTCGGCCGGTCTGACGACGATGCCATGCGACGTACGGCTGTCGTGTTCACCGAGGACAGTGGCCTGCGCGGTTTGGATCACGCATAGAGCGGATGCTCTGAAGCTTGGCTGCAGGCCATTGCCCGCCCACCATCGCGGGACACGCTGCAAGTACGTGCGCGTAAGGTCCCGCGACGGCACGCGGGCAAGGAACAGTCGCGTTGGTCGGTACGCAGTGTGTTGAATAAGCAACCAGCACTCGTCTTGCGCTGCGCCCTTCGTTTTCGGACAAACCCTCAGCCGACTGTCCGGCGCGGTGCCCTCATCGATTGCGGGACCGTTGGCGGCATGGATGCCGCCATCGAGCCCCCACGGATGGGTTAACGGCGTGTCCCGCGCGCGGTGAGGGCACCACGCCCTCGACGCAGCGAGCGTGCGACAGGACCTGCGAACCCGCCAATGCATGAGGTGCTTCGATTCCCAGCGCTTCCGCTCCAGGCTGGCCGGCGCAACGATCCTGATGACCGGTGCACTGGAACGCCCTGCACGCAACGCGAGCGCGACCAGCGCTTGCAGACATGCGTCGGCAAGCAGTACCCGGGGCGATGTGTCGCCGCCGACGCTTCCAGGGAATGGATGACACTGCACGCACAGCCTGCACTGCATCCGCCTGACGCAGGTGCATCCATCCACTGATGGCGGCAACGTGCACCCCACGCGGTGCGTGTTGCCACCCAGCCGCACCTTAGAGCGTGTTATGCACGTTGAGATGGGATGCGTTGGCCGTCAGCGGTGCGGAGCGGATGCTGCGCGGCGCCGGCTTGGCTGGCGCCAAACCAAGCCGCGCGGCGCGCACTCGGCGCCGCTGGCCGCCAACCCTCCGGGAAGCGCCCTGTGGCGCGCCGAGACCGCGTTGCGCGCCTTGCCCAGGCGGCCAAGCCTGGGCCGCAGCGCACGCCTTGTCTCGACGCGCCACAGGACGCTTCGCACTCACCTCAACGTACATAACACGCTCTGGCTCGTCGCCGCAGCGTGCCACAGCCCGTATCCTTCCCGCGCATGACCGACCCCGCTTTTCCGATCTCCCCGTTATTGCCGCGGATGCGCGACAGTCTCGCCGCGCATCCGCGGCTGGTGCTGGAAGCGCCGCCCGGCGCCGGCAAGACCACCCAGGTGCCGTTGGCGCTGCTGGACGCGCCGTGGCTGGCCGGCCGCAAGATCGTGATGCTGGAGCCGCGCCGCGTGGCGGCCCGCAGCGCGGCGCAGTTCATGGCGCGCCAGCTGGGCGAGCCGGTTGGCGAGACGGTGGGATATCGCATCCGCTTCGAGAACAAGACCTCCGCGCGCACCCGCATCGAAGTCGTCACCGAAGGCATCCTGACCCGGCTGATCCAGGACGACCCGATGCTGGAAAGCGTCGGCGTGCTGCTGTTCGACGAATTCCACGAGCGTCATCTGGCCGGCGACCTGGGTCTGGCGCTGGCGCTGGATGTGCAGGCGCAAGTGCGCGATGACCTGCGCATCGTGGCGATGTCGGCCACGCTGGATGGCGAACGCCTGGCCGGCTTTCTGGAAGCGCCGCGGCTGAGCAGCGCCGGTCGCAGTTTCCCGGTGGAGATCGCGCACTTTCCGGCGCGCCGCGACGAAGCGCTGGAGCCGCAGACGCGCCGCGCGGTGGAGCACGCGTTGTCTACACATCCCGGCGATGTGTTGGTGTTTTTGCCCGGCCAACGCGAGATCGCGCGGGTGCATGGCGCACTGCAAGATGTACTGGATCCGGCGGTGCAAGTGCTGGCGCTGCATGGCGAGCTGTCGGTGGAGGCGCAAAGCCAGGTACTGCAGCCCGGCCCGCAAGGCCGCCGCCGTGTGGTGTTGGCCACCAACGTAGCCGAGTCGTCGGTCACCTTGCCTGGCGTACGCGTGGTGATCGACAGCGGTCTGGCGCGCGAGCCGCATTACGACCCCAACAGCGGATTTTCGCGGCTGGACGTAGCGGCCATTGCCCAGGCCTCGGCCGACCAGCGCGCCGGCCGCGCCGGGCGCGTCGCCAGCGGCTGGGCCTACCGGCTGTGGCCGCAATCGCAACGGCTGGAGCCGCAGCGCCGCGCCGAAATCACGCAAGTGGAACTGACAGGCCTGGCACTGGAACTGGCCGCCTGGGGCAGCAGCGCGCTGCGCTTTGTCGATGCGCCGCCCAGTGGCGCGCTGGCCGCCGCGCACGAGCTGCTGCAGCGGCTGGGCGCGCTCACCGCAAGCGGCGGCATCACCGCACTCGGCCGGCGCATGCTCGCGCTGGGCACGCATCCACGCCTGGCGGCGATGCTGGCGCAGGCCGGCGAGGCGACGCGTGTCGCGCTGGCCTGCGACCTGGCCGCGCTGCTGGAAGCACGCGATCCCCTGCGCCAGGGTGGCGATGGGCTGGCCGCGCGTTGGCGGGCGCTCGCGGCATTTCGTCAGGGCCGCAGCGCGGCCGACGCCAATCGCGGTGGCCTGGCTGCCATCGACAGCGCCGCCAGACAATGGCGCCGCCGGCTGCGCTGCGACAGCGTCCCGCCGTCCAGCGTCGAAGCGCACGCACTCGGCGACCTGCTATCGCATGCGTTCCCCGATCGCATCGCCGCACGCCACCCCGCCGACCCGCTGCGCTACCTGCTCGCCAACGGCCGCAGCGCGCGCCTGTTCGACCATAGCGATCTGCGCGGCGAACCGTGGCTGGTGGCCAGCGAGCTGCGCTACGAAGCCAAGGATGCGCTGTTGCTGCGCGCCGCGCCGGTGGACGAAGCCTACCTGCGTCGCAGCCTGCCCGAGCGCTTCGTGCAGCAGGACGTGGTGCAGTGGGACGCCGACAAGCGCGCGCTGGTCGCCCGCCGCCAATCCAGCTTCGACCGTATCGTGCTCGACAGCCGCCCGGCCGGCCGCGTCGATCCGGCGCATGCCGCAGGCGCGCTCACCGACGCAGTGCGTCAACTCGGCCTGGACGCCCTGCCGTGGACAGAGAACCTGCAGCAGTGGCGCGCACGCGTGCAGTCGTTGCGGAGATGGATGCCCGAGCTGGCGCTGCCCGATCTCTCCGATGCAGCGCTACTGGAGACGCTGGACACCTGGCTACGCCCGGCCTTCGCCGGCAAGACCCGACTGGACGCGCTGGATGAAGCCAGCCTGGGCGAAGCGCTGAAGAGCGCGCTGCCCTGGGAGCGCCGCCAGTCGATCGACCGCCATGCGCCCACCCGCATCAGCGTGCCCTCCGGCATGGAGCGACCGATCAGCTACGCCCTCGACCACGCCGGCCAACCGCTACCGCCGGTGCTGGCGGTCAAGCTGCAGGAGCTGTTCGGCCTAGCCGAAACCCCACGCATCGCCGACGGCCGTATCCCGTTGACCTTGCACCTGCTGTCCCCCGGCGGACGGCCGCTGCAGGTGACCCAGGACTTGAAGAGTTTCTGGGCGACTACGTATCCGGACGTAAAAAAAGAGATGAAGGGGCGGTATCCGAGGCATCCGTGGCCAGACGACCCTTGGACCGCTGCAGCCACCCACAGAGCAAAACCACGTGGCACCTGAAACACATGGACCCGCAGCGGCGGTGAAACAGACGGGAGCTCGAAATCTCCCGCGGCGCGCTACCTAACCGTAAGCCAAACGGCACCCAGCTCCGCTAACGCCGCCTATACGCATCAGCGCACAGACTGCAGATCACGTACTCAGAAAGGAAACGCCTCCGATGAGCAAGCTGACTGTGATCACCGAACGCGCCCTGGAGCGTGCCCTGGAACTGGCCGGCACTGCAGGCGACCAGTTGCGTCACGCCGCGTCCAACGCGGGCGATCAGGCACGCAACGCCGGCAGCAGCCTGCGTCATTTCGGACCGAGCGCAAGCGAATGGCTCAAGACCGGTGCCGCGCTCGGTGCGGTGCGCACCGGTGGCAAGGCTGCCAGCAAACTGGTCAAGCGCAACCCGGCCGTCACGGTTGCTGCCGCGGTCGCAGGGCTCGGCCTGATCGGCTATGCGGTGTACCGCAAGCGTCAGCGCGATCAGCAGGTGCTCGGCGGTAACGTGCATCGCCTGGATCGCGAGCACGCCAGCAATGCCAATGCACGGCGTGCCGCCTACCAGCGCCGCGGTGCAGTGACCCCGAGCGACGGCATCGAATAAGCCGACATCCGAAGCGGACCCCCAACGCCACGGCCCTGCGCCGTGGCGTTGTCGTTTATGGCATGCATGCAATCCATGCATTGATGTCAGCGTCTGACAAACCGCAGGAACTGCCATAGCGATTAGATCTAGCGACATGACAACACTGCATTTCTGAATAGCGGGTTGCGCGGTAATTAATAGCCGCGGGGATCACATCGCAACCAGCGCCATACATCGCAGTGTGAACATCACAGTGTGTCTTTGGCCGATGTGCTCCCACTTCCCCGATCTCCAGAAGTGATGGTTCATGACGGCTCTCTCTCCCACGTTACGGCCTAGCGCGCTCGCGCTGGCGTTGTTGTTTGCCAGTGCATCGCCGTTGGCGTTTGCACAATCCACCACCGGCAGCATTGCCGGCCAGGCGCCGACATCGGCCACACGCATTGCGGTACGCAGCGATACCGGGCTGACCCGCGAGGTCGAGGTGGACGCACGCGGCCGCTACGCGTTGGGCCAATTGCCGTTGGGTACCTATTCGGTCGTGGCCAAAGATGCCGCTGGCAATGTGCTGACATCGCGCCAGGCGGTGACGCTGACGGTGGGCACCACGACCGACGTGTCGTTCGGCGCGGTGACCCAACTGGATGGCGTCAGCGTCACTGCAGATCGCGCAGCAGCGGCGATCGACGTCACCACCGTGGATTCGCGCACCGTCATTACGGCCGAACAACTGCGGCGGTTGCCCTTGGGCCGTTCGGCCGAAGCGATTGCGCAGCTGGCACCGGGTGTAGTCGGCAATAGCGGCAGCGGGACCTACAGCGGCCCGAGTGGCGAGCAATTGGTGAGCTTCGGTGGCTCTTCTGCTGCGGAGAACGCGTATTACATCAATGGCTTCAACACCACCGACCCACTCCGAGGCCTGGGTGGCCTGACCTTGCCTTACGGCAGTATCGATCAGCAGGAAATCTACACCGGCGGCTACAGCGCAAAGTACGGCCGCTCCGATGGCGGCGTGATCAATGCCGTGGGCAAACGCGGCACCAACGAATGGCATTTCGGTGGTCAGGCGCTCTGGGAGCCTGCATCCACGCGCGCCGACAAGGACGACGTGCGCTACCCGGCCAACGGCGCCTTGTACCGCCCCGACAGCCAGGACCGGCAATGGGTGTCCACCCAGAGCGTGTATGCCGGCGGCCCGTTGATCCAGGACAAGCTGTTCGTGTTCGGCTCCTATGAACTGGAGCGTCGCCAGGGCCGCGAACTGGACAGCGTGGAAGACACCAACGCCGACACCGGCTATCAATACGACCGCCCGCGCTGGTACGGCAAACTGGATTGGAACATCACCGACAATCACTTGCTGGAACTCACCGGCGCATCCAGCCGCAATGTGTATCGCGGCAGCATCTACAACTACGATTACGCTGCGCTGACCCGCGGCAGCCTGCGCGGCCAGGACGACACCACCAAGACCGGCGGCAATCTGTGGAGCGCCAAATACACCGGTTATCTTACCGACCGCCTCACCGTGAGTGCGCTGTACGGCAAGATGAAAACCGATGACTACGTCGGCAACCCCGCCTACGACGGCTCGCTGACCTATCTGTCCAACACCTCGCTGCAGAATCCCGCACTCAACGGCGGCAACCCGATCACCAACGCGCAGACGACCTCGCTGCTGGTCGACCCGGATCGCGGCAACCGTACCGACAACCTGCGACTGGATCTGAATTACGTCATCGGCCAGCACTCGATCACTGCCGGAATCGACAACCAGAACGCGCGCGCGCTCAATCGCGGCTCGGTGACCTCCGGCGACGGCTATTACTGGATCTATGGGCAATCCAACCCCAACGTGCCGATCAATACCGGCCTGGGCGTGCCGGCCACCGGCGGCATCGTCAACGGCGAAGACGGCTATTACGTGCGCAGATACATCTCCAGCGCGTTGGCCTCGGTACGCTCGGCGCAACGCGCGCAATACATCGAAGACAACTGGCAGGTCAGCGACCGGCTGTTGCTCAATCTGGGCCTGCGACTGGACCAATTCACCAACTACAACCGCGATGGCGATGCCTACATCAAGCAATCCAGCGGGCAATGGGCACCGCGCCTTGGCTTCAGCTGGGACGTCGATGGCGACGGGCATTTCAAGGTGTTCGGCAATGCCGGGCGCTACTACCTGGCGCTGCCGCTGAATCCGGCCTTCAACGCGGCCGGCGCCACCTTGGCAACATCCACGTACTACACCTACGGCGGCATCGATGCCAACGGTTACCCCACGGATCTGACCCAGTTCACGCAAGCGGTATCGTCCAACAACAATTACGGCGTGCTGCCCGACCCGAAGACCGTCGCCACCTCCGGCATCAAGCCCTCGTTCCAGGACGAATTCATTCTGGGCTTTTCCAAAACGCTGGGCGAGAGCTGGGTGTACGGCGCCAAAGGCACCTACCGCCTATTGCGGAGCGGTGTGGACGACTACTGCGACATCGATGCGGTCCTGGCCAAGTCCGATGCGCTGGGCTACAACGTCACCAAGCAGAGCAATCCGGTCAGCTGCTGGTTAATCAATCCGGGCAAGGCCAACACCTTCACCCTGGTCGACACCGGCGGCAACTACGTCAGCGTGCCGCTGAACAATGCCGAGCTCGGCATGCCCGCCTTCAAGCGCAACTACTACGCGCTCAATCTGTCGCTGGAGCATCCCTTCGACAGCCGTTGGTACGCAAAGGTCGATTACACTTTCTCACGCAGCTATGGCACCACCGAAGGTCAGCTGCTCTCCAACATCGGGCAGACTGCGGTGGCGACATCTCAGGCCTGGGATTACGCGCAGCTGATGGACCATACCAACGGCCCGCAGAGCAACGACCACACCCATCAGCTCAAGGTGTACGGCTATTACCAGCTCTCGCCACAGTGGCTGGTGTCGGCGAACCTGGCCGTGGTCACCGGCGCGCCGTTCAGCCCGCTCGGCTCGTACGGTCCCAATTTTGAAGATCCGGCTGGTTACGGCATCGCCTATCACTACTACCAGGGCCAACCCGCACCTCCTGGCAGCCAGGGTCGCCTGCCGACGATGACGCAACTGGACCTGGGCCTTGCCTACCGTCCCGACATTGCCGATGGCAAGCTCGGTTTCAATCTGGATGTATTCAACGTGTTCAATACGCAAACTGCGTTGTGGCGCTATCCATATTCGGAACTGGATCCAGGACAGCCGGATCCGCTGTATGGTGCGGCAAATGTGCGGCAGGCGCCGCGCTCGCTGCGGGTCAGCGTGAGCTTCGATTATTGAGTCTGGGTGCAGGCGACGTTTTGCCACTCTGCGCTTGAGATCAGCTCATACAGCGCTATGCAGCCGCCAGGCACGCGCGGCCGGTGCTGATGCCGTCGGTTCGCACACCGCGTGCGCGTCGGTTCAGCGCCGGCTCCGACTCGGCCGTGCGTTGGTTGTTGCTTCAGCGCGCCACTGCCCGGGCGCAAGCGCGTCCAGCCGCCAATCGCCGATGGCCACGCGCACCAGGCGCAAGGTCGGCAAGCCCACCGCTGCGGTCATGCGCCGCACCTGCCGGTTGCGGCCTTCGGTGATCTGCAGCTCCAGCCAGGCATCGGGCACCGTCTTGCGCACGCGCACCGGTGGATCGCGCGGCCACAGCTGCGGTGCCGGGTCGAGCATGCGCACCTGTGCCGGCCGGGTGGGGCCATCGTTGAGCGCCACCCCGTCGCGCAATGCCTGCAGGTGTTCGGCTTGTGGCGCGCCTTCGACTTGTACCCAGTACGTCTTGGGCTGTTTATGGCGCGGGTCGGTCAGCCGATGCGCCAATGCACCGTCGTCGGTCAGCACCAGCAAGCCTTCGCTGTCATGGTCCAGACGGCCTGCGGCATAGACATCGGGCGGCAAGCCGAATTCGGCCAGCGTGCGCTTGGGCGGCTGCGAGCGGTCGCTGAATTGCGAGAGCACACCGTAAGGTTTGTTCAACAACACCAACATTGCCAATCCTGTTGCGCGACGCGCTGCACGAACCCGATGCCGTCAAACATCTGCATGCCGACACGCGCAACGCGCCGGCATGCAGGTCTGCGTCAGCGCTTGACGAACTTCAAGGTCATGCGGTCGCTCTCGCCGATGGCCTGGTACTTGGCGTCGTCGGCCTTGTCATGGCTGTTGCTGGGCGGCAGCGTCCACACACCGCCTGGGTAATCCTTGGTGTCGCGCGGGTTGGCGTTGACCTCGCTCTTGCCAACCAGGGTGAAACCGGCGGCTTCGGCCATTGCAATCACCTGTGCCTGGCCAACGTAGCCGCTCTTGTCGTCGGCCGGCACATCGGCCTTGGCGCGATGTTCGACCACGCCGAGCACGCCACCGGGCTTGAGCACCTTGTAGAAGCCGGCGAACATCGCCTCGGCAGTGCCGGCCATGCGCCAGTTGTGCACGTTGCGGAAGGTCAGCACCAGGTCGGCGGAGTTGTCCACGCCGAAGGACGGAGACTTGGGAACATAGGATACGAGCGACGGCTTGCCATACACCTCCGGCTTGGCATGGAACTTCTTCTCCAGCTCGTCGCGCGCACGCTGCGCGTACTCGCGGCTGCGACCTTCCGGTGCCGACGCCGGGTCGACCACGGCGGCCACGTACTTGCCCTGTTCGCGCAGGTACGGTGCCAGGATTTCCGAATACCAGCCGCCGCCCGGCGTAATTTCGATGACGGTCTGGGTCGGCTTGATGCCAAAGAACGCCAGCGTCTGGCCAGGGTGGCGATATTGGTCGCGCTGCACGTACACGCGGTCGCGCCAGTTGCCATCGATGGCCGCCTGCAATGCGGCGTCGGGCGCCGGCAAGGTCGCGCTATCGGCTGGCTTTACCGCCATCGCCAGCGGCGCGCTCATCGCCACCACCACACCCATCACACATGCACAGGCCAGCTTGTTGCGGATCATCGCAGCACCCTCATCCGGGAAAAAGTAGCGCGAGCCTAGCATGCGCTCCAGGGCCTGCCTGCCATCTGCCCGTCGTGCATTCGCGCAAGGCCGGTTACGGCGTCCCGGCGCCCATATGTTCAGATCCTGTGAGCTGCTGAGGACGATCGGCGGAACGCTGAATCCACGCAGATGTCACACGCAACATCGGTGTGCGTGACTATCCTGTCGCCAGTTCGAATCAGGAGCATCCACGATGACCCAACCCCGCGCACTCGGCCGCTCCGGCCTACAGGTTCAACCAATCGTCTTCGGCGGCAATGTGTTCGGCTGGAGCGCCGATGAGGCGACCTCGTTCGCCTTGCTCGATGCATTCGTGGATGCCGGCTTCAATCTCATCGATACGGCCGATGCTTACTCCGGGTGGGTGCCCGGCAATCGCGGCGGCGAATCGGAAACCATCATCGGCCGCTGGCTTGCGCGCAGCGGGAAACGCGACAAGGTGCTGATCGCCACCAAGGTGGCCAAATGGAGCGAGCATCCCGGTCTATCGCCGGACAACATCGCAGCAGCAGTGGAAGATTCGCTGACGCGTCTGCAGACCGATGTGATCGATCTATACCAGGCGCACGAAGACGACGAATCGATTCCGCTGGAAGCCACGCTGGCCGCGTTCGGCCGTTTGATCGAACAGGGCAAGGTGCGTGCGATCGGCGCGTCCAACTACAGCGCCGCGCGCCTGCGCGATGCGTTGGATATTTCCGAGCAGTACAAACTGCCGCGCTACGAAAGCCTGCAGCCGGAATACAACCTGTACGATCGCGCCAGTTACGAAGCCGAACTGGAGCCCCTGGTGCGCGAGCGCGAGCTGGGCGTGATCAGCTACTACTCGCTGGCAAGCGGCTTTCTCACCGGCAAATATCGCAGCGCAGACGATGCCGGAAAGAGCAGCGCACGCGGTGCATCGGTGGTCAAGCAGTACGTCAACCCGCGTGGCCTGCGCATCCTGCAGGCACTGGACGATCTGGCCGTGACGCACAACGCCACGCCTGCACAGATCGCGCTGGCCTGGCTGATCGCGCGCCCCGGCCTGACCGCGCCGATCGTCAGCGCCACCAGCGTGACCCAATTGCACGATGTGCTGGCAGCCGCACGCGTGGCGCTCAGTGCCGATCAGATTGCGCAACTCGACAGCGCCAGCGCGCCGGAGTCATCAGCACCCCGCTAGTACATCAGCGGGCATGTCGCGTCGTTGCCGTACACGCACTGCGCCCGTGACGGCGCTCCCCCGCGCAGCCGCATCAGCGGCCGTGCTCACCCGACCGCGCATGCGCGGACCGTTAGCGAGCCATTTCCCATGACGTCCATCATCAACCGCCGCATCGTGCTGGCATCGCGCCCGCACGGAGAACCCAGCGCGGACAACTTTCGCATCGAAGAGGTCCCCGTCGCACCGACCGGCCACGATCAGATTCTGGTCCGCAATCGCTTCCTGTCGCTGGACCCGTATATGCGTGGCCGCATGGACGAAGGCCCCTCCTACGCCGCGCCAGTGGCCATCGATGCCGTAATGGAAGGCGGCACCGTTGGCGAAGTCATCGCGTCCAATCACGCCGACTATCATCCTGGCGATCTGTTGGTGCTGCCCGGCGGCTGGCAGGCGCATAGCCTGCTGACCCCGACAACACCCTTGCGCAAGCTGCCCAAGGACGACAGCCTGCCACCGAGCACCGCGCTCGGCGTGTATGGCATGCCTGGCTTTACCGCGTATGCGGGCCTGCATGAAATCGGTAAGCCACAGCCCGGCGAAACGCTGGTGGTCGCTGCCGCCAGCGGCCCGGTCGGCGCCACGGTGGCGCAGCTGGCACGTCTGCAGGGCCTGCGCGTGGTCGCCATTGCCGGTGGCGCGGAAAAAGTACGTTATCTGCGTGACACGCTGCATGTGGATGTGGCGCTGGACCACCGCGCCGACGACTTTGCAGAGCAGTTGCGCGCCGCAACCCCGAACGGCATCGACATCTATTTCGAAAACGTGGGTGGCAAGGTGTTCGATGCGGTGCTGCCGCAGCTCAACGAGTTCGCACGCATCCCGGTCTGCGGCGTGATCGCGACCTACAACAGCCGCGGGCAAGCCCACCCCGGCCCGGATCGCCTGCCCGACTTCATGGGCCAGGTGCTGCGTAAACGCCTGACGGTGCGCGGCTTCATCCAGCACGATTTCATCCGCCTGATGCCTGCCTTCCTGCGCGAAATGGGCCAGTGGCTGCGCGAAGACAAAATTCAGTACCGCGAGCACGTGCTGCACGGCCTGGACAGCGCACCGCAGGGCCTGATCGACGTGCTACGCGGCAAGAACTTCGGCAAGGCCGTCGTCGCTCTCGCCTAGCGATAGTCGCCGCGCTCCTCGCACCCGCTCGCTCTTGCGATCTCCATTCCAAGGCAATGCGATGAGCGGGGCGCCAGCGCCAGTCATTCGTGATCCCACACATGACTTCGGTGAACCAACAACGTTCGCAGCGCTGCTTGCCAAACTTGACGCCAGGGTCATGATCGGAGAGCGACATGGGACTATGCGTTTCAAGGCCGGCGACGTCAGGGTCGAGCGTGGCAGCGTCACCTGAGCAACATCCAAACCCTGCCTCAGAGCAGGTTACCCCCCACACGCCTTCCGTTCCCGAGACGTCGGTGCCGCCTAGCCTGCAGGGCTTGCCGACACGCTGCGTTCCCCGTGCGAGGCGGGGGCGTTCTGGGAAACCGACCCTGCAGCCGCACGAAGTCCAGCAGGCCGCCTACCAACTCGGAATGCGTCTCAGCGGCAGACCCATCGAAGACGTTCGCGACCGTCAACGCCTGGCCGACGCCACGGCGACGGTGCACGAGACACGGCTGGCCTTGCACCATGGACGAGGCAATATCGAGAGCGATTTTCGGCTCAGCGATGGGCGCAGCTCCACCTGTAGTTACCTGTCTTACAGTTTCCTGTCTTACTGGCCCGGGAAACATGACATCGATTTGATGGCAGGTTGCGCGCTGGCTGTCAGCGCAGGCAATTGCGACCAAAACGCAGCGGTCAACACACGCCGGCATGCGGTCCGCATGGAGGGCGGCGGGCAGATAACGAACGTCTGTGACGAAGCGTGCGCCCATATGTATGCGCTGTACCAGCCCCCAGGCTCGGCAGAGGCGGATGACTCGGCCGTCGTTCTCGACTCGTGGTCCGATGGTCCGGCGGTTCTACTCAGGGATTCGCGCTGGGCCGGAACATACCGCCGCACATCCACGTATCCGATTGAGCGCTTCGACAAGCCGGGTGCGATCGATGCGCTGGCCAGGACCCGCGCATTGCAAGCCGAAATCGAGGATCCGCAAACCGAGTTCCATGCACATCTGCGCGGCGTGGAGAGCGTCGTTCGCACCCCGCCCGTACCTGGCAAGATCTATGCCTCGACGCCGGTCATCGCTCCCGACCTGGTCCAACGTACGCGTCAAAGGCTGCAAGAGTTATCGCCGCGGACGCGTAAGGCGCTGGCTGCCGATGCGGCGCGGCAAGCCTACGGCCTGGATGACGCACAGCCCATCTCGCCGCGCACGACGACAGCGATCCTGAAAGACGCAGCGCGCCTGGATGCCCTGGGTCGCCCGCCTTTGAGCTGGGCGCCAACTTCTCACACACGGCTGAAGCGTTTTGTCACCAGTGCCCGGACCAATGCAAGGCAGGCTTTCTGGTATCGAAGCGGGTGGCGCCCGCCTGTCACGGTGGCGAGATGAACTCTTCGATCAGGCGAACAGCTGCCTATCGTTCAGCGGCACGCTGTCATCGGCCTGATGGGCTGATGGCGGCCCGCCGAACACCTTTGCTGCGCGATACGTTGTTGGGAGACGGCGGAATTCGGCTGCGCGGCACCGGCAACCTGTGCGCAAGACCGTGTCGTGATGCACGGCCCGTGTAGAAACCTCGGGTTGAAGATGATCCGGTAATGCTGCCCGGTGAGATGGGCCTTTGAACGGACGCGCAAGCGTCAGCTGCTACCCACGTGCAAGACACATAACCGCGAGGTGCGGACCGATCGCCGCTAGTTCAACGACCCGATCGCCATCGCCTGGCGGTCGATGCGGTGCTTTTCCGCAAGCGCCTGCATGCCTTGCAAGGTCGAAGCGATCAGGCTCGCGTAACGCAGCCGCCATAAGGTGGCGCGGTCGTTGTCGTCGTGCGTGCTGCCCAGGCCGTCGAGCACCTGCGGCAGACGGCGATCGGCAAGCGCAGATGCGGCCAGGTAGGGCTTTGCAGGAGCGATGACATCCACCGGCTCGCGCCAGTCGTTGGCCACCTGCCTTGCGATGCCGGCCAAGTGCGAAAGCTGGTGCATGCCGATCAACGTCTCGTGCAGCATCTCGCGGCATGCCCATTGCCACAATGCCACCTTTTCCGATGGGTCCTGGGCAATCTCGGTAAGCGCCAGGTCTACCTTTTCGATGCGTGGGTCGAGCATTGTGCGGCTCCGATGCTGCTGTGCAACATAATTCACACCATCGGTCGTGAGAATCAAGTGAGCTAGTCGTTTGAATGCTGTCACTGCGCCGATGCTCGACCGGGTTCACGCTTCGCGACTAGCGTCTGCCATCGCGTGCACTACCGGCACCCTGACTTCCTGCCCATGGCGACGTCCTGCGCCGTGCGCAATGCTGCAGGCCCCGATTCCAGGGCCAGCCTCATGCGCAGTCCCGTGTTCCTCGCACCGTTGTGGCTGCTGGTGGCCTGCGCCGCGCAGGCCCAGACCACAGCCCCGCGGCTGTCCTCGCAGCGATGCGATGTCAGCACTTCCTACGACGTGCTGGCAGACACCGGCGGCATCTGGCTGCGCCGCAAGCAGGGCCTGCCGCGCGAGATCTTTTTCCACGGTGGCGAGCTCAACGTGGACCGCCAGCCGCAGCCGGTCAGCGCCGCCGACGCGCAACGCCTGCGCGAACTGGAGCAAGGCACGCGCGCGCTGATGCCGGCAGTGGCGTCGATCGCCCAGTCGGTGGTCGACATCACCTTCGATGCGCTGAACGGCGTGGTGCACGTGCTGTCCGGCAGCGCGCGCCAGCAGCGCAAGGTGGAGCAGCTACGCACAGCCGCACGAGCACAGGTCGATGGCAGCCTCGGGCGTGGGCGGTGGGAGCAAGCGTTGTTCGACGAGCGCTTCGAAGCCAACGTCGAACAAGCCGCCGAAGCACTGGCCGGTAGCCTGACCCGCAGCGTGCTGTGGACGGTCATGACCGGGCGCACTGCACAGTTGGAGCGCCGCGGCACGGAACTGGACGCGCAGATGGAACAGCGGATGCAGGCGCGCAGCGATGCGCTGGAAGCACAGGCACAGACGCTGTGCACGCAGGCGCAGGCGCTGTACGGGGTGCAGCAGGCGCTGGACTATCGCTTCCAGGGCGAGCGGCTGCAGATGCTGGAACTCAACACGCATCAGCAGAAACACGATGCCGATGCAGCGGTGTCCAGCGCTGTGGCGACAGCCGCGCGTTGACCTCGCGCTGCAGCGCAAGCGGCCTTGCAGGCCAGATGGCAGCACAACGCCGGCTTCATAACGGCTCGCATCACAACGGCTCGCTGCGGCAGGATGACCACCGTGACTGGCCACGACAGCTTGCATGCATCAAGGCATGCACTGCATCGGCCGATGGCGCGCCGATCACCGCCCCCAACCGGCGGTTCAAAGCCTCGCGCACTGGCCGACGCCATCCTGCCGCATGGCCACGGCATGGCCGCCTCAGCTCGGTGGTTACAGCGTCAGGCGAGCAGCCATTCCCGCAGTGCGTCCGACACCGCCCGCGGCTGCTCCAGTGGCGACAAATGGCCACACGCAGGCACCTGCACCAGACGCGCGTGTGCAGCTAGTGCGGCCATTTCCTCATGCAATGCAGGCGGAGTGATCGCATCGCCCTGGCCGCATAGCACCAGCAACGGACCGGGATAGGCGCGCAGCAACGCGCGGCCGTCTTCCCGCTGCAGCCGGTTCTGCCGCAGGAACACCTCCACGCCCAGGCGCTGGGTCATGTCACGCACCCGCTCCAGCAAGACCTCGTCCTGCCAGCGCGAGGGATGCACGTAGTGGCGCAGCAGCCGCTCGCCGAACCCGTGGAAGGCATTGGCGCCACGCACGCTCGCTTCCTGCGCGCGCCGCTGCGCCGCACGCTCGGGCGGATCGGCACGTGCGGAAGTGTCCAGCAAGGCCAGCCGCTCCACACGCTCCGGCGCGATGCGCAGGATCTCCTGCGCGACGTAGCCGCCCAACGAAAATCCGGCCAATGCAAAACGCAGCGGCATCTGCGCCAGCAGCTGCATTGCCAGCGCACGCATGCTGTCGCCCTGGGTGATGTCGCCGACCACGCAGTCGGCGACATCGGCCAACGCGACGCGCTGCGCTTGCCACAACTGCGCATCGTTGAGCAGGCCGGGGAGCAGCAACAAGGTGGGACGCGGTGCGCTCATGCGCAGGAAGGTCCGACCGGGGTCGCAGAAGCAGGTACCGTCATCGCAACAGTGTGCCGGGCAGCGACGCCCATCGCCAGCCCGGGCAGGCGCACCCTGACGTGGGCCGCATCGGCCGGTATGCCAAGGTCGATGCGCATGCCAGTCAGTGCTGGCACCGCGATGCCGATCGCCTGCGCTGTTCAGGGCAGCGCCGCCTGCTGCAACACAACGGCCCGACGCATGCGCCGGGCCGTTGCTGACTCCACCACGTGTTGCGCGTGGCGATGCTGGCGTGGATCAGGCCAGGGTCAGGGTGACGTCGATATTGCCGCGGGTCGCATTGGAGTACGGGCAGACCTGATGGGCCTTGTCGACCAGCGTCTGCAGTTCGGCCTTGTCCATGCCCGGCACGGCGATACGCAGTTCCACCACGATGCCGAAGCCGCCCGGGATCTGGCCGATGCCGACGCTGCTGTCGATGCTCACTTCGCCCGGCAGCTTGAGCTTGTCCTGGGCGGCCACGGCCTTCATCGCGCCGATGAAGCAGGCAGCGTAGCCGGCTGCGAACAGCTGCTCGGGGTTGGTGCCGTCGCCGCCGGCGCCGCCGAGCTCGCGCGGGGTGGACAGCTTGGCGTCCAGCGCCTTGTCCGAGGACACGGCACGGCCTTCGCGGCCGCCGGTGGCAGTGGCGTGGGCGGTGTAGAGGACTTTTTCAGGTGAGGCCATGGTGGTTCTCCAGAGTGAGCGCTAGGGCGCATGAGGGTTCAATAGTTGACGATTGAATCGTGTACGACATGTTGCAAAACCGAGCGGCACGCCAGGAGCTCACCCGGCGCCAAGGCTGGAGCGTAGCTTCTCCAATTCCTGCTTGAGTTGACGCAGTTCGTCCAACGAACAGGCCGATGCACAAAACACCTGTTCCGGTACGGCGCCAGCCTTGCTGCGCAACGCACGGCCGGTCTCGGTCAGCGCGATGATGACCTGGCGCTCGTCGTTGGCCGCACGCGTACGGCTCACCAACCCGGCCGCCTGCAGGCGCTTGAGCAACGGTGTCAGCGTGGCCGAATCCAGATACAGGCGCTCGCCGATCTCCGACACGCTGCGTTCGTCGGTCTCCCACAGCACCAGCATGACCAGGTACTGCGGGTAGGTCAGGTCCAGCGCCTTCAGCAAGCCGCGGTAGAGCTTGTGCATCGCCAGGTTGGCCGAATACAACGCGAAGCACAGCTGGTTATCGAGCTGCAGCAGTGCATCGGTGCGGGCAGTGGTGGCTGTGGCGGTGTCCATGGCTGCAATTTACATAGCACACGATCTAATTGCAAGCGATTTATTTGCGGTGCCTGCTCGGCGTTTTTCCGTCGGGACTTTCGACTTGGACTGGCACTGCGACCTCGCAGTGGCGTTGCAGGAGCAGCGCTGGGGGGAGATGCCATAGCCGCCCGGGACATGGCGGCGGCACGTATCGCGATCGCCGGATACGCACGGCAGCGCCCGCGGCGCCTCATTGGATCCACGAAGGAATTGGAAAGACGCACCAGCAACGACGCCGACTATCGTCGTCAGCGATGTTGAGCGATCACTCTGCCGGCAGTGCAGTGCCACCACCGCACATGCACGGCAATGGCAATCGCACAGGTCCTCGCCTATCCGATGACCGGCTTACGCGCGATGCGCCGTTGCCAGATACTCCGCGCTCTGCATTTCGATCAGGCGCGAAGCGGTGCGCTCGAACGCGCCGGCCAGGCGCTGGCCGCTGTACAAGGCCGGCGGCGCGTCCTGCGCGGTGCAGACCAGATTGACATGGCGGTCGTACAGCTCGTCGATCAGGTTGACGAAGCGGCGCGCGGCGTCTTCGTTCATGCGGTCGAAGTGCGGGATGCCGCCCAGCAACACGGTGGTGAACTCGCGCGCAATCTCGATGTAGTCGCTGGGACCGCGCGGGCCTTCGCAGAGCGCAGCAAAATCGAACCAGGCGATGCTCTTGCCGCGTGCGCGCACCGGAATCTTGCGCGCCTCGATTTCGATATTGCCGGCGCGCGCTTCGGCGTTGCCGCTCAACTCGGCCCAACGCTGCGCAAGCCAATCGTCGGCCTGCGCATCCAACGGCGCGCGATACACCGGCGAGCGCGTCAGCGCGCGCATGCGGTAATCCTCGGTGCCTTCCGCGTAAAGCTCCACGCAGAACTTCTGCAGCAACCCGATCGCCGGCATGAAACTGTCGCGCTGCAAGCCGTTGGCATAGAGGTTTTCCGGCGCGGTGTTGGACGTGGTCACCAGCGTCACCCCTTCGGCGAACAAGCGTTCGAGCAAGCGTGCCAGCAGCATCGCATCGCCGATATCGGTAACGAAGAATTCGTCCAGCACCAGCACGCGCAGGTTCTCGCGCCACTGTTGGGCGATGCGTGCCAGCGGATCGCTTTGACCGGCGTGCTCGCGCAACTGCTCGTGCACGCCGCGCATGAAACGGTGGAAGTGGGTGCGGTATTTCTGCTCGATCGGCAGGCCGTCGTAGAACAGATCGACCAGAAAGGTCTTGCCGCGCCCGACACCGCCCCAGAAGTACAAGCCGCGTACCGGCTCGGGCTTCTTCCAGAATGCCGACAGCCGGTCCAGCCATCCATCCTGCGCGCTGTCCACCAGCGCCTCGTGGATGCGGTCCAGCTCCGCCAGGGCCGCCTGCTGCGCAGGGTCGGCGCGCCAGTCGCCGCGTTGTACGCCGGCGGCGTAGCGCTGCGACGGGGTCATCTCACTCATTGCATTCTCCGCGGGCCGGCTGTCGCCCGGACCGCTCAACAGCGCATCGCCGGGCGATACGCGTGGGCCGTGCCGCGGTCAGACTGCGGCCGGCAACCAGCGCCGGACACCATGCTGGATCGCACCGCGCAGGTCGATCAATTTGCGGTGGAAGAAATGGCTGGTGTCGGGCATGCGCACCAGCTCGGGTTGCTGCTCCAGCGTTTCCAGCCAGTCGTAGACCGCTTGCGGGTCGACGATCTCGTCGGCATCGCCCTGGATCACCAACCATTGCGCCGGCGGCTGGATGTCGCTGAAATCCCAGCGCCCGGCCGGCGGCGCGATCGAGATCAGCACCTGCGGTTGGAGCGAGCAGGCGGCGCGCAACGCGACATACGCGCCGAAGCTGAAACCGCCCAACCACAAGGTGTGGCCTGGCTGCTGCGCACGCACCCACTCGGCAACCGCACGCAGATCGTCCTGCTCGCCAACCCCATGGTCGAATGCGCCGGCCGAATTGCCGACGCTGCGGAAATTGAAGCGCACCACGGTGATGCCCAGCTCGCGCAGTGCGCGCGCCGCCATGGTGACGACCTTGTTGTGCATGCTGCCGCCCTCGGTGGAGAGCGGATGGCAGAAGATGGCGGTGACCGCGTGCGCGGCAACATCCGGCTCGGGCAGATCGACCGCGACATCCAGTGGGCCAACCGGCCCTTCCAAGGTCAACGCAGCCGATTCGGTGGGGAATGAGGGATTGGACATGCCTGCATAATAGCCGCCCCGCCGGCCGCGTTCATCGCCCTGCCTGCACACTTCGTTGCGTTGCCCATGCATTTTCTGCTGTTTGCCGTTGTCTGCAGTGTCCTGGTGTCGGTGCTGTTGAAGCTTGCGCCACGCCACCGGATCGACGTGTTTCAGGCCATTACCTGGAACTA
Organism: Xanthomonas citri pv. citri; assembly: GCF_000961215.1. Classification (NCBI taxonomy): domain Bacteria; kingdom Pseudomonadati; phylum Pseudomonadota; class Gammaproteobacteria; order Lysobacterales; family Lysobacteraceae; genus Xanthomonas; species Xanthomonas citri. The sequence goes on along the minus strand of NZ_CP008998.1, from coordinate 333,168 downwards.
CGCCACTGCCGCACTCCTGGCCTGGCTGATCCTGCATCCTGCGCTGGACACGCTGCGCTCCACGACCGCTCCCTGGGTGGCGTTGCTGCTGCTGGCCGTGGCGCTGCCCTCCATCTTCCTGGTGCTGGCGCGGTCGGTCGCGGTGGCCGGCATCGTACGTACCGATGTTGCGCAACGTTTGTCGTTGGTGCTTTCGTTGGCTGCAGCCTTCACCGTTTTCGGCGAACCGGTCAATGGCTGGAAACTGGCAGGGCTGGCGCTGGGCATGGTGGCCATCGCGTGCATCGTGCGACGCCCCCGTCAGCACGTGGCGACCGATCCGCTGCCGAGCACAACCGGCCTGCCCTGGCTGGTTGGCGTCTGGATGGGCTTTGCGCTCATCGACCTGTTGCTCAAGCACATCGCGCAGGCCGGTACACCATCGCTGACCTCGTTGACCTTGTGTTTTGCACTGGCCTTTTTGCTGATGCTTGGCGTGCAGAGCGTGCGTTGGGCGCGTGGTGCACGCCCGAGCACCCGCAGCATGCTTGCCGGCGTGCTGTTGGGTGCGCTCAATTTCGGCAACATCCTCTGTTACGTACGTGCCCACCAGGTGCTGCCGCACAGCCCGGCGACCGTTTTTGCCAGCATGAATCTGGGCGTCGTCGTGTTGGGTGCACTGGTCGGCAAGTTGGGATTTGCCGAACGCCTGGGCCTGCGCGGCTGGTTGGGGCTGGCACTGGCCGCACCGGCCATCGCGGCAATCGCCTGGGGAATACGTCTGGGTTGAGGATCACGCGTTCGGCCTACGCGACGCCGGTTCGCCATCGTCCTTCCGCGCCGGTTGGCGGTCGCTAGCATGATCGTGCATTCCCGCGGGAGTTTGTGATGCGCTTGACTTCGTTCTTTCGCAGCACTCATCCGGTTGCTCCGGAGCCGCTCAATCCGGCGACCACCGACACGACGATGACCGCGGCGACGCCGTCGCTGCACTCGCTGTCTCACGCGCCCAAGGCCGGCACCGCGCAGGGCGCGGCCAAATCGCGGCAAGGCATGCTGGCATCGGCGCGCAAGTCGCTTGCGACGCTACGCAAACAGTTGCCGTCGATGTGCATGGGAGCGCCAGCCACAAAAATAGCGCAGAGCCAGCCTGCGCTGGCCACACCCGCACCGAACGCTGCCAGGCGAGGCGAGAACCAGCGCCCACCGGTACCGCAGGCTGGCGTCGATGCGCGATGGCAGGCGCCCGAGGCGATGCCTCCGCCGCGCAGTCGTGTGCCGATGCACACGGCAGCACCACCGCCGCAACCGCTGTCGGCGGCACGTGCGGCAGAACGCTTTCAGCAACGTCAGGGCGGCCCCGAGGAACTGCCGCAACAGCGCGTTCCAAGCTTAGCCAGGCGCGACTTAGCCAGGCGCGATCAGGTATGGCAGCCGCAACAACCGACGCACCCCTCGCGGCCGGCACCGGCTGCGTCCCCGAAAGCGGCGACACCGGCTCCGCCCTCGCCGTCCAGGCGGCTACGCCCCGTGCGCATCATGAATCTGGAATTGGCCGCGCTCAACGAGCAGTGCCATCACATCGGTCGGCGCCTCTACAAAGAGCGTCGGGCGCCTGGCCCGGAGGAGAGGTCGGTGTTCGAGATGCGTGCGGCCCTGATCGCCGAGCGCGACGCCGTACGCGATCGGCAGCTCGATGGAATGTTGGCAGCGCTGGCGCCATTGGAGAAGATCGCCGCGCCGAAGACCACCAGCAATCGGCTAGCCATGGTCCAACGGGATGTGATGCAGTCCAATCGCCATGCATTGCTTGCGGTCCGTCGCGAAAATATCGACATGACCAAGATGCAAGTGTATTTCGTACGCGCGCAGCGGCGCCTGGAGTCATTGAAGGAAAGCGGTGCTCCACCCGACAAGATCCGGCGCCTGGAACGCATGATGCAGGGCTACACCAACGTGCTGGCACTGCAAGACATAGTCAGGCAAACCGACGAACAACTGCATCGGATGGGTGCGCCACGCTTGATGGACAGCATCCCCACGACGGCGCAAGAGCGTGCGCTGTCCGAGCAGAACGAACTTGACGCCCATCGGGAGGCGATCGAAAACGGCTATTACTGAGGATTGAGCGCTTCGTCGTTGCGCGCAAAGCATACACGGACCGCCAGCGCCCGCGCAGGCCTCGGCGTCAGCCACGACACTGTTGCCACTGACCTCAAACTGCAGCGTCGCCAGCTCGATGAGGCTGGCGATGGCGTCGACTTGCTTGGCAAGCAGCTGCAGTGCGCTGTTACCGCGCCCAGTGGGGGAACGGGTCGTCCAGCAGTTGCCATTGCGCCGGCCCTTGCCGTAGTTCCTGATCGCTGAGCAGGCACGCGTCCAGCACGGCCCGTGTGCGCGGTGCATCCATGTCCACGCCGATCACCGCCAGCTCCTGGCGGCGATCGCCCCAGAGCGGATGCCACAGTCGCTGCATCGCAGCGTATTCGCTGGCATCGCCGACCTCGTGCGGTTGCGGCAGTGGCGCGGTCCAGCACTGCGTCTGTTGCCGCTGCCAGCCGATATCGGTGTAGGGCAGCGGCGTGATGCTGGTCTGCAGCGGCTGGCCGACTGCCTGCGCATCGACACGGTGGCGCGCAGCGAACCAGAACCCGGCCGCGCTGGTCTGGGTGGCGCCGCCCACGCTGGACAGTTCGCCCACCCAATCCATGCGGCTGGCCAGCCAGAAGAAGCCCTTGCTGCGGATCACCTGCGGCAAGCCGCTGTGCACCATGCGTGCGAAGCGCTGTGGATGGAATGGCCGGCGCGCGCGGTACACGAAGCTGCTGATGCCGTATTCCTCGGTCTCGGGGGTGTGCTGGCCGCGCAGTTCCTGCATCCAGCCCGGCGCCAGCTGCGCACGGGTGAAATCGAAACGCCCGGTGTCCAGCAGCTGCTGCAGCGGCACTTCCCCGTGCGCGGCATCCACAATTGCCGCGTCGCGGTTGAGCGCACGCAGCACGGCGCGAAGGCGTTGCAGCTGCTGCGCGTCGATGCGGTCGCACTTGCTGATCACCAGCACATCGGCGAACTCCACCTGTTCGCCCAGCAACTGCACCAGCCCGCGCGTGTCGTCCGGGCCGGCTTGCTGGCCCAGGTCGGCCAGCGTGGCAGCCGAGCCGAAATCCTCCAGGAAACGGCTGCCGTCCACCACCGTCACCATGGTGTCGAGCCGAGCGATGTCCGATAGGCTGAAACCATCGGCATCGCGCACCGCGAAGGTGGCCGCCACCGGCATCGGCTCGGCAATACCGGTCGATTCGATCAGCAGATAGTCGTAGCGGCCCTGCTCGGCCAGCCGCCGCACTTCCTGCAGCAAATCGTCGCGCAGCGTGCAGCAGATGCAGCCGTTACTGAATTCCACCAGCGTTTCTTCGGTGCGCCGCAACGCCGCGCCGCCCTCGCGAACCAGCTGCGCGTCGATGTTGACCTCGCTCATGTCGTTGACGATGACCGCCACCCGCAAGCCGTCGCGGTTGTGCAGGATGCGATTGAGCAAGGTGGTCTTGCCCGCACCCAGAAAGCCGGACAACACGGTGACGGGAAGGCGCGCATCGCGCTGGGGGGACAGAGACATCCTGAGAGCCTGGCAAGAGAGGAGTGTTACTATATAACACTTACTCGACCGGATGCTTCTGATGCGCGCCACCGCCTCCCTGCTGGACAGCTCGGCCATCGCCTTGTCCGGGTTGTGCCTGTTGCATTGCCTCGCCCTGCCGCTGCTGGCCGCCACGCTCCCGCTGCTGGGTGTCTGGAGCCGGGCCGAGTGGGTACATGTGGTGTTCGCCACAGCGGCAGTGCCGCTGAGCGGCTACGCGCTATGGAGCACGCACCGCCGGCACGCGCTGCCGGCGCCGGTCTGGGTGCTGGCGCTGTGCGGGCTGGCCGGTCTGGTTATTGGAGCGAGCGGTCTGGCCGGCGATGCGCTGGAGACACCGGTCACGGTCGCCGGCAGCCTGCTGCTGGCCAGCACGCATCTGCTCAATCTGCGGCTGCGTCGCCGACATGGGGCGTGCGCGAACTAGCGACCGGTCGGCATGCAGCGCCATTGCCGGAGCGGCGACCGGCGGGAAGTGAGGTGGTACACGCATCCGCCGGTCGATGCGCCCTGCTGGCGCTCGAACAGCTCAACGCACGCCGCGCACCGCGTCGGTGTCGGTGTCGGTGTCGGTGTCGGTGTGGAACATGCTGCCGCCGTCATCACCCTTGCGCCATCGTCCGCAGCGCCCGCTTGGCTTGACGACGACCTACGCAATCATCGATGACCGCCCGATTTGCAGCAGCACGCTCGTACCCAATTCGCCCAGGCACGCGCACAGCGTGCCGCGTGCACTGTCATGATCGGCAGCGCTACAGCGAAAAACCCAGCAACACCGGGTCGTGATCGGAGCTGCGCCACGGCCCGGGCAGATTGCGCTTGGCGTAGCCGGCGGCATCCATGACATCCGCATTGACATGCCATTCGGCCGCGCCCCGCAGTTGCTTGGCCATCGCCGGGCTGAGCAGCGCATGGTCCAGCCGCCCGCTCAGGCCGTCGTACACGTAGCTGTAGGGCTGCTTCACACCGGCCACTGCAAACGCGTCCTGCCAGCCGCTGGCGCGCAGGCTGCGCATCGGCGTTTCCATCGCATAGGCATTGAAGTCGCCCAGCAGCACGGCGAGTTTGGTCTGCGCACCGGTGGGGTCGGTCTGCAACCACTGGTGCAACCGCTTGGCCGATTCAGTACGGGTGGCATTCCAGCAGGCCTGGCCGTCCTGCTGATCGGCATCGGCCCCGCTGGCGTTGCCGCAGCCCTTGGACTTGAAGTGATTGGCGACCACCACGAAGGTGGCTCCACGCGCACTGCGGAACGCCTGCGCCAGCGGCACGCGACTGTGGTTCTCGAACGGCCCGCCGGTCAGCGTGGCCGGCCTGCCGACTGGGGTGACCTGCGAGCTGCGATAAATGATGCCGACCCGGATCGCATCGTCGCCCGGGCCGCTGCCGGTATCGACGAACTGCCAATCCTTGTCCTTGCCGGCAGCGTTGAGCGCGGCCACCAGTTGGGATACCGCCGCATCGGCGCCGTTGCCGTCGTTTTCCACTTCCATCAACGCAGCCACGTCGGCACCCAATGGCACGATGGTGGCGACCAACTTGGCCAGCTGCGCCTGGAATTGTTCGTGCGTGCGTGCGCCACGCTTGGTCGGGAAGCCACCGCCACGGCCATTGCCGTTGAAGAAATTCTCCAGGTTGAACGAGGCAATACGCAGATCGCCGCCCACCTGCGGCGCAACGGCTGTAGGCATCGCCGGCAAGGTCAGTGGGCCCAGCACCTGGATGCGGTAGTTGCCGTCGTAGCGTTGGTCGACGATGCCATCGACCGATTTGAGCAGGCTGCCGCTGCGCAACACCGGATCGGCCGGCAGATACGACACCGTCCTGGGGCTGCGGCCGTTGCGCGCATCGTCCAGCAACACGCGACGGCGTGCGTTATCGGCCTGCACCTGCACGAACGCCGGCGTGCCGGCAGCGGCGACCTCGCTCGGCTGCCACAGGCGTCCGCCGAACGCGGCGACCAGCTCGCCGTACGTGTCCAGGCGGTCGCTGCCATTGAGCGTGAGCGAGGCGATACGCACGTGTTCGCCTTCCAGCGCTTCCCAGTTGGCCGGCGGCCCGCTGAGCATGCGTACCGGCACCGGCTGGCCACTGGCAAGCCGCTCGATGCTGCTGGCGTCCACGGTGGTCAGGCTCGCCTCACCACCTGCCGAGACTTCGCGCACGGTGCCGACGATGCGCACGCGGTCGCCCACCGCCAGCTCGGCATTGCCGGCCCCGGTGACGAACAGGCCATGCGAGCGCCGCGGCTCGAAGCCGGGCTGCTGCACGAACAGGCCGGCCAGCCCCACGCGCGTATCGGCGGTGACGATTCCCTCCACCTCCACTACGCGGCCGTCGTACGGGCTGCGGCTGTCTTCGCCCTGCACGTCGGCAATCGAGAGCCGCTGCGCGGCACCATCGGCAGCGCTGCACAGCAACGGAGCCAACAGACCAACCAAACCGAGCACAACCAGCGGGCGAGGCGACATCGAACGACTCCAGTAAGTGAATCCAAACGCAAACGCCGCCCGGAAGGCGGCGCGTGATAACGAAAAGCGCAGAAACAGGCTAGCAAACCAGGGGGAATGACCGCCAGGCACGTGCGCTGCGCAACGGTGATGCGGCTATCGCGTGCACCAATGCAGTGCTGCAGCGCCTGCGCACGATCTGCCCGCGACGCGCTCCATGAGCAACGCAACGCAGGCGATAGGCTGTATCGGGCGCGAATCGCAGACCCATCTTCCCCGGCAACTTGCCAAGCTCTTACTTGAGGTTGCCCAGCATCCAATCGACGGTGGCCCGCACCTGCTCTTCGGTCAGTGCCGGGTTGCCGCCCTTGGGAGGCATGATGCCGCCATCCGGACCGGTATAGCCCTCGATCGCGTGCTTGTACAAGGTGTCCTTGCCCTGGGCGATGCGTGCATCCCAATGCGAATGGTCCAACGTGGGCGCCTTGCCGACACCGGTGGTGTGGCAGGCGGTGCACAGGTTGTTGAAGATGGTCTTGCCGTCGGTCGTACCGCCGTACGCAGACTGCGAGGCGGCCTTGGCCAGCGCGGCGGCCTGCGCTGCGGCCTGTGCGGACGCGCCAGTCGCACCGGCGTAGACCGCGCCGGCAGGCGCAATGCGTTGCAGCACGCGTTTGGCGGCGGTGGGCGAGACTTCGTCGGGGATGGCGCGTTGCAAATACGCTGCCAGGGCGATCAGGCCCAGGGTGATCACCACGAGTAAACCGATCACCATCGAGAATTTTTTCAGGAACTCGAGGTCGTAATTCCGCACGCGCTCACCCCTGGCTGTTGGTCGAAGACCTCTGCTAGCGCCGGAGTATAGAGCACACTTTGCGCCAGTCTGACCAGCCTGCATGACAGTTTTCGCAGCGATGGGCGCTGCACGCCCGATGGGCGGATGCTCCTGTCCGCGGGCAAGCTCGCCCCGGCTGGCCAATTGCGGCAGCGCCGCATGCCGCGCATTGGTCTCCGTTGTGGGAATTGCGTATCATTCCCAACAACCACGGTGGCGCGGTTCTCGCCTCGCCGGTCCCGTCCTTGAGGAGTCGCCGCGATGAAATCCTTCCTGCTGTCCTGCCTGGCCTTGGCCAGCATCAGCCTGTCCGCCCAGGCCCACGAAATCTGGATCGAGCGCGACGGCAGCGGCCCGGTGCGCATCTTCTTCGGCGAGCCGGCGCAGGAAGCGCTGGACCACGGCCAAGACGAGATCAAGCGCGTGGTCAAACCAAGCGTGTTCGGCGCTGCCGGCAAGGCCGGCCCGCTGCAGCGCGGTGCCGAGTTCCTGACCGCGCCACTGGCCGGCAGCGGCGATGCGTGGTTGAGCGACGACAGCGTGTTCGAGCCATGGAAGGGGGAAGCCGGCGGCTTCGAGACGGTGAGCTATTACGCACGCGCCGGCCGTACCACACCGGCTGCAAAACTCAATTTCGAACTGGTCCCCACCGCTGCCAATAGCAATACGCTGACCGTGCTTTATCGCAACAAGCCACTGCCCAAGGTGGAAGTGACGGTGATCGACCCGCAGAAGTGGCAGAAGACGCTGACCTCCGATGCCAAGGGCCAGGTGACGCTACCTACCCTGCGTGCCGGCCGCCACATCCTGGTGGCCACCAACAAGGAACCGGTGAAGCGCGAGATCGCCGGCAAGCAGGTGTCGATGGTGCACCACATCAGCACGCTGACGTTCCTGGCCGAATAAGCGTGGTCGGCACACCTCCCGCGCACTCATGGAACAAGCACCGCCGCTGCGTCGCGGCGATGCCTGGCTTGCGCGTCCTACGCCCCACGCGGTGGCCACATGCGTTTGCCGTCCCACCCGGTTTGGCAACGGTGCGCTGCGGTGTGGCAGGTGCGCCACGTCCATCGCGCGCGGTGGCGTGATGTCCAGCGCATCGCCCTTGCCGCTTGCCTGGTTCAGGCGCCCCTGGCTGGGGGTGCTTGCGCGCACGCTGGCAGCCATCTTCGGCGGCTACGCGCTGGCCAGCGCCACCAATCTGTTGTTGGCGCTGGTGTTGCCGATGCCGCGCAGTGAAGCGGTATTGAGCAGCATGCTGATCGGGATCGTAGTGTGCGCGTGTGCGCCGTTATGGGCCTTCGCCACCGCCAGCGTGTGGCGTGCCTGTGCCGGCATCGCGGTGCCGGCGACGCTGATGTTTGCGCTGGCCGCGTGGCTGCAACGGAGCGCGGCATGAAGCAGGGCTTTCGCCAGTCGATGGCGTGGCTGCATACCTGGACCGGGCTGCTGGTCGGCTGGGTCTTGCTGCTGATCTTCATGGGCGGCACGGCCAGTTATTACCGCGACGAAATCAGCCGCTGGATGCGCCCGGAGTTGCCCACCACCACGGTGAGCACCGCCACTGCGCTGCGCAGTGCCGAGCAGTATCTGCAGACACACGCAGCCGATGCAGTGAGCTGGAACATCACCTTGCCGGATGCGCGCACTCCGGTGGTGAGCATGTACTGGCAGAATCCCGCGCCCGCCGACGGCAAACCTGTCGATCGCCGGCAGATGTACGGCACGGCGATCATCGACCCGGCTACCGGCAAGGACATCGCCGCACGCGACACGCTGGGCGGCGAATTCTTTTACCGGCTGCATTTCGACCTGCATTACGTGCCGGTGATGTGGGCGCGCTACATCGTGGGGTTCTGCGCGATGTTCATGCTGGTGGCGATCATCAGCGGGGTGATTACGCACAAGAAGATCTTCAAGGACTTCTTTACCTTCCGCCCCGGCAAGGGGCTGCGGTCGTGGCTGGATTTCCACAACGTCAGCGCGGTGACCGCGTTGCCGTACCACGCGATGATTACCTACACCGGCATCGTGACCTTGATGTTCATGTACCTGCCGTGGGGTATCAAGGCGCGCTATGCCAGCGATGAAATGCGTTTCTACGACGAGGCGGCCAATCGGGTGGCCGATACGCGCAAGGCCGCTGGTGTACCGGCGCACATGCTGCCGCTGGAGCAGTTCGTGGCACGTGCGCGCAGCGATTGGCGTGGTGGCGAGGTGGGCAGCGTGGCGGTGTCACTGCCCAACGATGCGCATGCTGCCGTCGGGGTGAGCCGATTGGCCGACAACCTCTCCACTGACGTGCCTTCCATCCTGTTCGATGCCGTAAGTGGCGAGCGCCTGCAACGCAGCGGGCAACCGGGCGGTGCCAGCCAGACGCGCGGGGTGATGGTGGGTCTGCATCTGGCCCATTTCGCCGGGCCATGGCTGCGCGCGCTGTTCTTCGGCTCCGGCCTGCTGGGCTGCCTGATGGTGGCCAGCGGCGTGGTGATGTGGGCAGTGAAAGAACGCCCCAAGCATCTGAAAGCCGGGCGCATCGGCTTCGGCCTGCGCCTGGTGGACGCACTCAACATCGGCACCGTGGCCGGCTTGCCGATCGCCTTTTCCAGTTTCTTCTGGGCCAACCGCGTGTTGCCAGTGAGCCTGGATGCGCGCGCAGCGATGGAGGCCAATGTGTTTTTTGCTGCGTGGGCCACGGCGTTGCTGGCTGCATTCGTGTGGCCGCGGCGTGCGATGTGGAGCTGGCAGCTCTATCTGGGCGCGGCATTGTTCGCGCTGGTGCCGGTACTCAACGCAATCACCACCGATGTGCATCTGGGCGTGACGCTGCCGGCCAGGCAATGGGCACTGGCCGGTGTAGATCTGGTGTGCCTGTTCCTGGGCCTCTGCCTCGGGATCGCCGGCTTTCGCCTGCAGCGTTGGAAAGCGCCGCAGCCGGCTTCGGCGCGACGCGCGCGCGCTGCTGCCGCAACGCCTGCACAACCAGCCGCGCCGCTCCAGGAAAGCGCATGAGCGTGCTGTTATTGCTGGCGTTGAATTTTTCCGGCTTTGCTGCCCTGTGCCTGGCGATGGACAAGCATCAGCAGGAGTTGCGCGGCCGCCTGCTGGGCACTACACGATCGCGCCAACTGCGTGTGTCGGGTTGGTTGCTGCTGTGTCTCACCTTCGCGTTGGCGGTGCATGCGCAGGGCTGGGGCATCGGCGCAGTGCTGTGGCTGGGCACGTTGACCGCCAGTGCGGCGGTGTTGTCGCTGTGGCTGCTGCCGTATCGGCGCGGGGCGATCCTGCCGGCCGCGGTGGCTGCGCCAGTGCTGGCGGGCGTGGTGCAGGTGCTGACTGGTTGAAGGTTGGTCGCGGCTAACCAGCTGTCTACTACGTGCGTTTGCATGCCTAACCGGCGGCAACGATCACGTAAAGAACACGAGCGACCGGCCGACGGGCTTGCCGAGCTGACGCGAGATGCGATCGACTTGATCATCAATCAACGGGTGCGCTGGTTCCGTCCGTCGTGTTTCTGGAGGGCGACCGCGTCTTCTGCAGCGCGAGGCCTTGAGACCCTCCTCGCTACGCATTGCGTTATCGCCACACGCACGTGCGGTGACGTTCGCGATACCGATGTCGGGTGACGCGCTGCACGTGGTGCGCGCACATCAACGCGTGCCCAGTCACACCACCGTCGGCGGATCGCCCCAACTGCGGCCATCGCGCGGCAGGCGGCCATCGTCGAGGACGCGGAGTACGCGCTCGGGCTGCAGCATGTCCAGAAACAGCACCACGTTGACGCCTTCGGGCCGCGCCATGCTGGGGAAGATCACGCCGGGGATCTCCGCTTCGCGCAACAGGTCGCCGAGCACCCAGCTCACCGGTTCGATCTTGTTGACCAGCGCCTTGCGCCAGTCGTCGGCCCAGTCGGCCCACACCGCATCCCAGCTGGCATCGAGCAGACGCAGATCGGCCAATGCCGGAAGATCGGCGGCGTAACTGACCAGCGTCAACGGTGGCAGGAACGGGGCGGCCTGGGCATATTCGGACGCGGCGGTTTCCAGTTGCAGCGACAGATAGAGCGCCGGCTGGCCGAAGCGATTGAAGCGCCCGCCCGAGCGCGCCGCACCGGCACCGCTCAGTGGTTCGGCGGCCCAGCGCGGGGTAAAGGCGCGATAGAGCGTGCAGTACGCCGGGGCGCTCAGCCTCAACCGGCGGACCCTGCGGCGACCGTGCGCAGATAGGTCAGCGCATCGTCGGTGCGCCCCTGCTTGACCACTTCCAGCAAGGTGGCGAACTCGAACGCGGGGATCGGCGTGTTCTTGAGATGGAACACTACCTGGCGCTCGTCCGGTTGCACCTGCGCCATCGCCACCAGCAGCCGCGACAGATTACGCAGCAAGTCTTGGACGCGCGGGCTTTCCGGGTGCACGCGCAGGCTGTTGCGGTGCACGCCGGCCAGGTCGGCGAGTTCCTGTTGCGAAAGATCCAGCAGACTGGCCATGGCCGAGGGCGACAGGATGGTCCGGTCCGGCACGCGCAGGCGTTCGGTCAAGGCCAGTGGATTGAGAACGGCGACCATCGCACGGCTCCGGCAAGGTAGGTGCACAGTATATGCACAGTCGGCTGCATCCGGGAGGCACATCCTTATGTGCGGTCAGTGCACTGTCAGCTGCTCGTTTGCGCCGCCCCCACCGCGCGCAGACAGAAGCCGCAGATCGCTTCGACCAGTTGCTCGCCCTGTTGCGGGTCGCCACGGCTGGGAGCGATCGGCCCCACCAAGGCCTCGGTAAACGCGCCGACGATGCAGGCAGCCGCGGCGTCCAGCGACTGCTGCGGAAACTCCCCGGCCGCCACGCCTTCGGCAAGCAGCTGGCGAAACACCTCACCGAACAGGCGGCGGCCGCGGATGCGCTCGGCGTCGACCTCGCTCTCCACCGGCTCGGCGATGAAGGCGTATGCCAGCGCCGGCCCGGCCAGCGCCCGTCGTACGAAGGTGGCGATCGCGCTACGCAAGCGCTCGGCTGCGCTGGCCTGGGTGGCGGCGATGGCACGCAGGATGGCCATTTCACGCTGCACCGCCTCGCTTAGAACTTCCACGAAAAGTTCGGCTTTTGACGGGAAATGTCGATAAATCTGCCCGGTCGATACGCCCGCGGCCGCGGCCACCGCGGTGACCGGTGCATTGCGGTAGCCGCCTTCGGCGATCAGGACGCGGGCCGCGTGCAGGATCCGTTCGCGGTTGCCGGCCAAGCGTTCTTCCATCAGGGCGGAGCGTCGATAAGCCATGGTGTGATTCTTGGTTCAATAGTTGAATTTTGGTTCACTTTTTTGTTGCGGGCCGCTAGTCTGGCCGTATTCGCCGCGCGGTCCGCCCGCTCCCACCCGGCACACCCCGATCCCTGTGGAGTTGTTGCATGCATGTGCCGTCCTTGAACTTCGAGCTTGGCGAAGAGATCGACCTGCTGCGCGAAAGCGTGGCCGCGTTCGCCAGCCACCATATCGCTCCGCTGGCCGCGGCAGCCGACCACGATAACGTGTTCCCCGCCCAGCTATGGCGCCTGCTCGGCGAACAAGGCCTGCTCGGCCTGACCGTAGAAGACGCGTACGGCGGCAGCGGCATGGGCTATCTGGCGCATGTGGTGGCGATGGAAGAGATTTCGCGTGCTGGCGGTGCGATCGGGTTGTCGTATGGCGCGCACTCCAATCTGTGCCTGAACCAGCTGCGCAAGAACGCCAGCCACGCGCAGAAGCAGCGCTACCTGCCCAAGCTATGCAGCGGCGAGCATGTGGGCGCGCTGGCGATGAGCGAGGCCGGCTCCGGCTCGGATGTGGTGTCGATGAAGCTGCGCGCCGATGCGCGCGGCGACCGCTTTGTGCTCAACGGCAGCAAGATGTGGATCACCAACGGCCCGGATGCCGATGTGCTGGTGGTGTACGCCAAGACCGACCCGGACGCCGGCGCGCGCGGCATCACCGCCTTCATCGTCGAAAAGGGCATGCCGGGCTTTTCCACCGCGCAGAAGCTCGACAAGCTGGGCATGCGCGGCTCCAACACCTGCGAGCTGGTGTTCACCGATTGCGAAGTACCGGCCGAAAACGTGCTCGGCACGCTCAACGGCGGCGCACGCGTATTGATGTCCGGGCTGGATTTCGAACGCGTGGTGCTGGCCGGCGGCCCGCTCGGGCTGATGGCCGCAGCGATGGATGTGGTGCTGCCGTATGTGCACGAGCGCAAGCAGTTCGGCGAGCCGATCGGCACCTTCCAGTTGATGCAGGCCAAGCTGGCCGACATGTATGTGGGGCTCAATGCCTGCCGCGCGTATGTGTATGCGGTGGCGCGCGCCTGCGATGCCGGGCGCACCACCCGCCAGGACGCAGCCGGCGCCATTCTTTACGCCGCCGAGAAGGCAACCTGGCTGACCGGCCAGGCCATCCAGGTGCTGGGCGGCAACGGCTACATCAACGACTACCCCACCGGACGCCTGTGGCGCGATGCCAAGTTGTACGAGATTGGCGCGGGCACTTCGGAGATTCGCCGCATGCTGATCGGCCGCGAATTGTTCGAACGCACCGCCTGACGGAGCCACCATGAGCGTGATCGATAGCCAGCTGCAGGTCAGCGGCGAGACTTTTCAACACAACGCTGCCGCGATGCGCGCGGTGATCGACGACCTGCGCCGCACCCTCGCCCAGACCGCCCGTGGCGGCAGCGACGCCGCACGCGCCAAGCACACGGCACGCGGCAAGCTGCTGGCGCGCGAGCGCATCGACGCACTTCTGGATCGGGGCAGCGCCCTGCTGGAAATCGCGCCCCTGGCCGCCCATGGCATGTACGAGGACCAGGTCCCGTGCGCAGGCGTGGTGGCCGGCATCGGCCGCGTGTCCGGCGTGGAATGCGTGATCGTCGCCAACGATGCCACCGTCAAGGGCGGCACCTATTACCCGATGACGGTGAAGAAGCATTTGCGCGCGCAGGAGATCGCGCAGCAAAACCGGCTGCCGTGCATCTATCTGGTCGATTCCGGCGGTGCATTCCTGCCGTTGCAGGACGAAGTGTTTCCGGACCGCGATCACTTCGGGCGCATCTTCTACAACCAGGCCAATCTGTCCGCCCGAGGCATCCCGCAGATTGCATGTGTGATGGGATCGTGCACCGCTGGCGGCGCCTATGTGCCGGCAATGAGCGATGAAACGGTGATCGTGCGCGAGCAAGGCACCATCTTCCTGGGCGGCCCGCCGCTGGTGAAGGCCGCCACCGGCGAAGAAGTCAGTGCTGAAGACCTGGGCGGCGCCGATGTGCATACGCGCATCTCCGGTGTGGCCGATCATTTTGCCGACAACGACCTGCAGGCGCTGGCGCGCGTGCGCGCCATCATCGCGCAGCTCAACTGGCGCAAACCTGCCGCGTCGTTGGCGCTGCAGGCACCATTGCCGCCACGCTATGCCGCCGACGAACTGTACGGCGTGATTCCTGCCGACACGCGCAAACCGTTCGATGTACGCGAAGTGATTGCGCGCGTCGTCGACGATTCGCGCCTGGACGAATTCAAACCGCGCTATGGCAGCACGCTGGTCACCGGGTTTGCGCACCTGCATGGCTACCCGGTCGGCATCATTGCCAACAACGGCATCCTGTTTTCCGAGTCCGCGCTCAAGGGTGCGCATTTCATCGAGCTGTGCACGCAGCGCGGCATTCCGCTGGTGTTTCTGCAGAACATCACCGGCTTCATGGTCGGGCGCAAATACGAACATGGCGGCATCGCCAAGGACGGCGCCAAGCTGGTGATGGCGGTGGCCTGCGCCAAGGTGCCCAAGTTCACCGTGGTGATCGGCGGCTCGTTCGGTGCGGGCAACTACGGCATGTGCGGGCGCGCGTATTCGCCGAACTTCTTGTGGATGTGGCCGAACGCGCGCATCGGCGTGATGGGCGGCGAACAGGCGGCCAGTGTGTTGGCCACCGTGCGTCGCGATGGTATCGAAGCCAAGGGCGGTACGTGGTCGGGCGAAGACGAGGAGACGTTCAAGGCGCCGATCCGCGCGCAATTCGAGCAGCAAGGCCATCCGTATTACGCCAGTGCTCGGCTCTGGGACGATGGCATCATCGACCCGGCCGATACGCGCCGCGTGCTGGGCCTGGGATTGTCGGCGGCCTTGAACGCGCCGATCGAACCCACGCGCTTTGGTGTGTTTCGCATGTGAGGTCATTTGGCGCACTGCAGCCGCAATGCTGCGGTGCCCGTGCTGGTGTGCAGGCTGGAGTGAGGTTCTGTCGTATGCGTGCCGGCAATCGTGGACGTTTGTGCAGGTGGCTTGCAGCCACACAACGCCATGTGACAACCAACCTGCTTGCGCTCGATGTCCGTGTGCAACAGCAAGCTGTTTATCTTCGTAAGACGACCCGCCGCTACGGCGACGTGCAGAGACTGATCCGATGACCCAGCGCGACCCTATCGCCGCAGCAACGCAAGCGCCCTTCGACAAGATCCTGATCGCCAATCGCGGCGAGATCGCCTGCCGCGTCATCGCCACCTGCCGCGCCCTGGGCATTGCGACGGTGGCGGTGTACTCGGATGCAGACCGCAATGCACGGCATGTGCGCATGGCGGACGAGGCAGTGCATATCGGCGCCGCCCCCGCGCAGCAGAGCTATCTGCGTGGCGAAGCGATCCTACAAGCAGCACGCGCCACCGGTGCGCAGGCGATCCATCCCGGTTATGGCTTCCTGTCGGAAAACGCGGCATTTGCCGAGGCCTGCGCACATGCTGGCATCGTCTTCATCGGCCCGCCGGCAGCGGCGATTCGCGCGATGGGCGACAAGAGTGCGGCCAAGGCACTGATGCAACGGGCCGGCGTGCCGCTGACGCCGGGTTACCACGGTGACGAACAGGCGCCGGCATTCTTGCGTGCGCAAGCCGATGCAATCGGCTATCCGGTGTTGATCAAGGCCAGTGCTGGCGGTGGCGGCAAGGGCATGCGCCGTGTGGATGCCAGCGCAGCGTTCGACGACGCGTTGGCCAGTTGCCAGCGTGAGGCGCAGTCGGCATTCGGCAATGCGCACGTGCTGGTGGAAAAATATGTCCAACGGCCGCGGCACATCGAAATCCAGGTGTTCGGCGATACGCATGGCGAGGTGGTGTACCTGTTCGAACGCGACTGCTCGGTGCAGCGCCGCCACCAGAAGGTGCTGGAAGAAGCGCCGGCGCCCGGCATGAGCGAGGCCAGGCGCGCCGCGATGGGCAGGGCGGCGGTGGATGCGGCGCAGGCGGTGGGCTACGTGGGTGCCGGTACCGTGGAATTCATCGCCGGCCCGGACGGCGATTTCTATTTCATGGAAATGAACACCCGTCTGCAGGTGGAGCACCCGGTGACCGAATTGATCACCGGCACCGATCTGGTCGAGTGGCAATTGCGGGTTGCCGCAGGCGCGCGCTTGCCGCGCAGGCAGCACGAGCTGCGCATCCACGGGCATGCGCTGGAAGCGCGCCTGTACGCCGAAGATGCCGAGCGTGGCTTTCTACCCTCCACCGGCACGCTGCGTCAGTTGCAGATGCCTGCTGCCAGTGCGCATGTGCGTGTGGATGCGGGCGTAGAGCAAGGCGACACCATCAGCCCTTATTACGACCCGATGATCGCCAAGCTGATCGTCTGGGATACCGATCGCCCGGCCGCATTGGCACGCATGCGCGCGGCGTTGGCGCAATTCCACGCGATCGGTGTCACCACCAACAGTGCATTTCTGTCGCGCCTGATCGCGACCGACTCGTTCGCGTCGGCGAATCTGGACACCGCGTTGATCGAGCGCGAACACGCCGTGCTGTTCCCAGAGGCGCGCAGCCCCGACAACGCCTGGTGGTGCCTGGCAGCGGTGTTGATTGCCGATGCATTGCCGGCAGTGGCCGTTGATCCGGCCGATCCGCATTCGCCGTGGCAGCACACGGACGGTTGGCGCATCGGTGCGCATGCAGCGCAGCGCATCGTCCTGGAAGCGAACGGCGAGCGCCGCCAACTCGCTGTGCGCCCGGATGCCGATGGCTGGCAAGTCACCAACGCAGACCAGATGCATACCTTGCGCTACCACCGGCACGAGACGGGCTTGCGTGTGGAGATGGATGGCCGGCAATGGCGTGCACAGGTGTTGCGCGACGGCGCCACGCTGACCCTGATCGGGGCCAGGCAACGGGCCGTCTTCCGTCACCACGATGCACTGGCAGAAGCCGACCAGCCTACCCAGGAGGCCGGCGGACTGACCGCACCGATGCCCGGGCGCATCGTGTCCCTGCCCGCAACAGTGGGCCAGCCGGTCGCCCGTGGGCAGGCACTGGTGGTGCTGGAAGCGATGAAAATGGAGCACACCCTGCACGCGCCCAGCGATGGCACCGTGCAGGCGTACCTGGTGGCTGAGGGCGATCTGGTGGATGACGGTGCGGCGCTGGTGGAATTTGTGTCCGCGTCTGCGTAGCAGCGCATGGCAGGGTGACCAACGGCACGTTCGCCTGCGCGCACGCTGCCGCTAGCGTGGCAAATCGGCCGGCTCGGCCGCCTTGCCACCGGAGTCCCCATGCAACGCCTGCTTCTTGTTTCCAGCATGCTGCTCGCGCTGTCTGCGTGCAGTGACAAACCTGCGCCAGCTCCCGAGAAAGCGGCAGCGCCTGCACCGGCGACAACAGCGCCCGCAGCGCCGCCTGCGCTGATCACCCGCGATGCGCTGTTCGGCAATCCCGAGCGGGCCAATGTCAGCATCAGTCCGGACGGAAAGTACCTCAGCTGGGTGGCGCCGCTGGAGGGCGTGCTCAATGTCTGGGTGGCGCCGGTGGATGCGCCCGACCAGGCGCGCGCAATCACCAAGGACACCGCACGCGGCATTCGCAATTACTTCTGGACCTATCAACCCAATACCTTGTTGTATCTGCGCGACAACGGTGGCGATGAAGATTTCCACCTGTTTTCAGTCAATTTGACTGACGGCAGCAGCAAGGATCTCACCCCGTTCAAGAAAACCAATGCCGAGGTGTATCGGGTCAGCGCACAGCATCCCGAGTCGATCATGGTCGGCATGAACGACCGCGATGCCAAGTGGCACGACCTGTATCGCGTGGACCTGGCCTCCGGCAAGCGCACGCTGGTGCAGAAGAACACCGGCAGCCTGGATGCGTACCTGCTCGATGGCGGCTACCAGCTGCGCTACGCCACGCGCGCCACCGACGACGCCGGCAGGGAGTTGCTGGTGCCCGATGGCGACGGCTGGAAGAGCGTGGACCGCATTCCGTTCGAGGATGTCACCAACACCGCACCGGAGGGCCTGACCGAGGATGGCAAGACGCTGTACATGCAGGATTCGCGCAACCGCGATACCGCAGCGCTGTATGCCATCGACACGGCCAGCAACACACGCACGCTGCTGTTCGAAAACCCGCGCGCCGACGTCGGCGCCACCTTGAACGACCCCAAGACCGGGGCGGTGCAGGCGGTGTCCACCGACTACCTGCGCGAAGAATGGAAGCCGCTGGACAACGGCATTGCCGCGGATCTGCAGAAACTCAAATCCCTTGGCGGCGGCGATGCCAGCGTGGCTGCGCGCACGCTCGACGACCGCATCTGGATCGTGGGCTATTCCGCGGCAGAAACCCCGCTCACCTACTACCGCTACGATCGCGCCGATGGCGGGAAGCTGACCAAGCTGTTCTCCGCACGGCCCGCACTGGAGGGCAAGCCGCTGGTGCCGATGTGGCCACAGGAGCTGACCGCACGCGACGGTCTCAAGCTGATCAGCTACCTCACCCTGCCGGCCGAAGCCGATGCCAACCACGACGGCAAGGCCGACAAGTTGGTGCTGTTCGTGCACGGCGGCCCATGGGCGCGCGACAGCTACGGCTACGGGCCGTACGAGCAATGGTTGGCCAACCGCGGCTATGCGGTGCTGGCGGTGAATTTCCGTGGCTCCACCGGCTTCGGCAAGGCGTTCACCAACGCCGGCAACGGCGAGTGGGCCGGCAAGATGCACGACGACCTGCTCGACGCGGTGCAATGGGCGGTCAAGCAAGGGGTCACCAAACCGGACGAGGTCGCCATCATGGGTGGCAGCTACGGCGGCTATGCCACGCTAGTCGGCATGACGTTTACCCCGGACGCCTTCAAATGCGGCGTGGATATCGTGGGCCCGGCCAATCTCAACACCTTGCTCGGCACCGTACCGCCGTACTGGGCCAGCTTCTACAAGCAGCTGACCCGGCGCATGGGCGACCCGGCCACCGAAGCCGGCAAGCAGTGGCTGACCGACCGCTCCCCGCTCACCCGTGTCGACAAGATCAGCAAGCCGCTGCTGATCGGCCAGGGCGCCAACGACCCACGCGTCAAACAGGCCGAAAGCGACCAGATCGTCAACGCAATGAAGGCCAAGAACATTCCGGTCACCTACGTGCTGTTCCCCGACGAAGGCCACGGCTTCCGCCGCCCGGAAAACAGCAAGGCCTTCAACGCAGTGACCGAAAGCTTCCTGAGCCAGTGCCTGGGCGGCCGCTTGCAACCGATCGGTGCGGATCTGGAAGGCTCCAGCATCACCGTCCCGGAAGGCGCCGACAAGATCAACGGCCTGGGCGAGGCCTTGAAGACGCATACGCAGGCGATTCGGAAGTAATTGACCTGCGCAGCCGCGCATCGTATTCAGGGCAGTACTCGCTGTTCTGCGGGTACTGCCGCCCGTGATGCGGACGCGCTGAGCAGCTAGTGCCGTTGCCGGCCCACCGACCGAAGTCGGTATCCGGGACAGCACCAAAGCAACTCGATGACGTCGCTACTTGTGTTGCTGGCAGCGCAGTAGTTCCGTCCGCGAAGGCAGCCGCCTTGCCCTGATCATGTGTCGGAGAGCTGGAAGGTCCTGTCAGTGCTGCTCAAGATCCTTGGATAGGTCTAAATTGCGGCTAGACCGCCAGATCGTTCCGTTAGGATCCAGCTCGGTGTTCGTCATCTCTTCGGCACGCCAACCGAATCCGCAAATGGCGAGTGGACCGTCCTGCAGGCCATCCAGGCCCAGTGCCTGTTCAATGTCGACCTCATTGATGGCCGACGTCACGAACGCCCCTAGCCCCAGGTCCGTGGCGCTCAGATAGAGCGTCTGCGCAATATGGCCGACATCGAGAATCATCGCGCGATAGGCCTTGGCGTGGTTTCGATACTTCCAGAAGCTGCGCAAGAAGCGTGGCGCCAGAATCAACAGCACCGGCGCTTCGGCAAACCAGTGCTGACCGGAGAGCGCTCGACGTGCGAAATCCGACAGCGGCTCAGGCGGCGGCGCCACGGGCTGCAGCGCGTGCTCGATTGGACGGTAGTGATACAGCCCGCTTGGCATGCCTTGGACGCGCTGAATCAGCAAATAGGTCTCAGTGGGATGCAGGCTTCCTCCCGAAGGGACCGGCTTTTTCAAAAACGCGGTGTCGTGCCCCACCGCAACACGCGCACTCGCCATGACGCTACGTTCGAGCATGTGGCCCAATAACTCACGCGATAGTGCGCGCTGCTTATCGAAATTGCGGCAGGTCACACGGCGTGACAACAGGTCATCGAAGGCACCGGTGGCCGCACGCGGCAGCGTGATACGTGCGGCAACACCTCCTATCCCACGCTCCACGACCTCGGCAGGCGGCGCGCCCAGGCGATCGACCATCCCCTCTGCGGTTGTCAGGCCTTGTTCTTCCATTGTCGCGACGCTGTCTTCGCCTTTCCAGCGTGCAAAACGATGCCAAAGCGCGGCCAACGGCCACCAACGCTGCTGCTGCACCTGCTCATCATGCTGCCGATGGGTTGCGTGCGCGGCTTGGTCGCTGATCGCCAGACCTTGATCGAGCAACCGCTCCATCCAGGGCAGCAGCGGTTGCGTCGGATCGACCGGCTGCCAGCGCGTTGGACTGAGTTGACTTAGCCAGTCGCGCTCGTGCGCAGCCACTTCCACTTCGGCATCGAGGTGGGGCGCGAGCGCCAGCCAACGGGTGCGGCGACGCAGCCCAACGCCGCCGGCAAGCAGTTGAGCAAAATCGAACGTCGCATCGTCGCGAAGCTCGAAGAACAGCGTGGCACAGCGACGAATCTGCATGGAGACATCTCAAGGACGCATGAGCATGGTCGATATTGTCTCAGCTATCCCCTCACATCATGCGCCAGCCCCCTCACCTGCGGACAAGACGATGACCCATCCAGCCGACAAGGCACACCCTCCGTTTGATGCATCCATCGCCGACAGGCTGCTGGAGCTGCTCTCCAACGACGACGATTTTCGCGATTGCTTCCAAGACAACCCAGCACAGGCGCTTGCTCAGCTCGGTGTTGCCGGAGCCAATGCCAACGACGGCGTGCCCAGTGCCGGAGAACCTTATTACTGCATGACCACCAGTCAACTCGCTTCAAAGGAAGACATTGCGCTGGCGCGTGTCGAGTTACAGAGCTATCTGACCGAAAAGACCAATCACACCGTGATCTTCGCTTTCGAATCCGAAAGTATTCGCTCCACCCTGCTGCGCAGGTAAGCAGGCAGATGCGATGCAGGCCAGGCACGCACGAACGCCTGCGCCTGCTCGCGGGCTTCCTGCGTACGCCCCAGTGCGTACAGCGACTCGGCGGTCCATAACCGGGCTAACCGCGTGTGTGCCACATTGAGCGGCTGTAACGTCTGCGAGGCATTTGCCTCGATGTAGGCGCGCCCACGCTGAAGGGAAAGCCAGCGAGCTTGTTGCAGTGCCTCCGCGTGCCGTCCGCTGTCATGCAACAAGGTGTACAAGGTCACGCGCATCTGCAACAGATCGTCGGGACCGGGAGGCAGACGAGCGATGGCGGCCACCCGATCGCCGGACAGCGCCAGATGCTGGGCTTCGACGATCGCGCGTAGGTCGGCAAGCACGGGTGTTTCGTGTGCGAGCGCAGGCTTGATCGCCGAAAGCGCGCGTGCAGTGAACTGATCGTCGCCATTCCGCTGAGCCTGGCTGACCAGGGACAGCACCATCGCAGCGTCGTCCTGAAGGTTTGGCTCGGCCGGGCCATTGGCCTTTATTGCACCCACCAGCGCTTCAAACGTCGAACTCATCCCGGGGCCCACGGATGCTGTTTCACCGGTGATGGCTGCGGTGGTGGCCCCAATCACCAGGAACTGCCGATAGCTGAAATCATCGGTGTGCTTGCTACGCTCCAGGGCCTGTGCTACTGCCGCATTCGCGTTCGCCCAATTGGCCTGATCCAGCGCGATGCTGGTGCGGTCGATCAGCGGCACCACGTCATCGTTGGCGTAGCCGTTGTCTACAATCCGGTCGAGGGTTCGCTGCGCCTCGGCATAACGACCAAGCACTGCCAAGGCATCGGCTTGGCGTCGCAACGGACCTGCCCGATCGCCATCGCTCGAGTTTTCGAAGCGCTGCAACGCAGCCTCGACCTTCCCCTGTGCCATCAGGATGCGGCCGATGCGATCGGACGCAATAGAACGCAGCGGATCCTGTACGACATCGGCAGCCTGCGCATATGGCAGCGCATCCGCAAAGCGGTTTGCCACAAACAAATGCCATGAAGTGTTGGCGGCACCGGCGAAATTGTCCGGATACAAGGACGCCAACGTTCGCCACAGTGGGAGCGCGGTGTCCACCGCCCGCAGCTCGGCGATCCAGGCATCTAGATAGAGCTGATCACGCGCCGGCAAGCGCTGACGGAACCGAACCGCGTTGTCCAGATACGGAAGCGCGCCGTTGCGGTCGGACACCGCAACCTTGATGCGCGCCGCACCCAGGTAAGCCAACGCAAACGTCGGGTCGATTCCGACCGCGCGATCGAACAGTTCCAGGCCCTCACGCCACCGACCTTTCGCAGTCGCTTCCACGCCCAGTGCATAAGCACGCAACGCGTCCAGACTCGATGTTGTGACGGCAGGCAATGGCACTGAATTCTTGTCGATCGACGCGACCATCTCGCCGAGCCCCTGGCGGAGCTTACGTGTGACTTGATCCACCGAAGACAGCGCGGACGGTAAGCCATCGCCTTGGACGAACTCCGAATACACGGTTGTCTGCGTGCGCGGATCCACCAGCTCTACGCTGAAACGTAGTTTCCCTCCAACTTCAGCGACGGTCGGAAGAAGAACTGCGCTGGCACCATCACGCAACGCCACCTCCGACGCCACACTGCGGTCGAGAACAATCGTGTTGGGATCGCGCTTCATTCGCGTGACGGTGTCGCGCACCTTCATGTCACTCAGGACATTGACGTAACGCGACTGCTCGAGGCTGATGCGTAGCGCCTGTTCCAGCGCTCCATCCAGCACGGTATTGCCAGTGAGATTGCGCACATCGCCGACGACCACCCAATCGCGACTGGCAAAGGCAATCGCAGGCTGCGGCCG
The DNA here is from genome assembly GCF_000961215.1 of Xanthomonas citri pv. citri. Classification (NCBI taxonomy): domain Bacteria; kingdom Pseudomonadati; phylum Pseudomonadota; class Gammaproteobacteria; order Lysobacterales; family Lysobacteraceae; genus Xanthomonas; species Xanthomonas citri. The sequence continues at coordinate 309,913 of NZ_CP008998.1, read as the reverse complement.
GATGAAGAACCAAGCTGCGATTCCCACCGCCAGCACCACCCCCACCTCGGCCACCAACGCGGCCGGCCTGCGCCACAGCGGCACGTCGCGCCAGGCTTTTGCCGAATTCTTCGGCATGCGCAGGGGAGTCAGGCCGACTTCGCCGACTTCGTAGATCTCCATCGGAGTCGGCATGCCCTTGAAGCGCCAGCGCCCGTGCGATTTCCACAACAACCGGTCGGCGCGATTGCCGAGTTCGCGCGCGGCGCGATGGGTCAACGACTCGGCCACCGCCGAGAGCAAAATCTGCCCGGGCCGTGCCATCGACATCAGGCGTGCGGCGGTGGGCTTGGCCAGCCCTTCGACTTCCAGCGGCTTGGCACCGATGCTGATCGCTTCGTCGCTATTGCGCCAGGTCAGCACTTCGCCCACATGCAGGCCCTGGCGTGCGCAGAGCGTGAGCGCATGCGCATCGCCCATGGTCTTGAGCCCGCGCGCATAATCCAGCGCGAAACCCAGGCCATCGATGGGGCGATCGAACAGCAGCAGCAGCCCGTCGGAACGATCGATCAGGCGGCCGCGCCAGTGCTGCTGCAGCTTGACCACCAGGCGGTCGTGCTCGCGGAACAAAGCAGCCGCAGCGTTGTCGCCGATACGTTCGACCAGCGCGGTCGAATCGCAGAGATCGGTCAACAACAAGGTGCGCAGCCGCGGCGCCTGGAGCGCTTCCGACGACGCGTCCTTGCGTGCGTGGGTGCGGCTGCCCATCGCTCAGCGGTGACCCGATGCAGGCGGTTGATCCAGGGCCAGCGTCTCCTGCATGCACAGCACATTGCCGCCCTGCCGCTTGGCCTCGTACAAGGCGCTGTCGGCGAGCGTGTACCAGTCGTTCCACGCCGCGTCCGCATCGATCATGCACGAGCCCACGCTGACCGAGCAGCCTTGCTCGCCCTGGCCGTTGCACAGCCGCGCTTCCACCGCCCGCACGATGCATTCGCCGATGTGGTGCACCAGCTCGCTGGTGCCTTGTGCGACGAGCACGCAGAATTCGTCGCCGCCGAGACGACAGGCCAAGTCGCCTTCGGCGATCACCGAACGCAGGGCATGCGCCACGTTCTGCAGCACGCGGTCGCCTGCCAGATGACCGAACTCGTCGTTGATGCGCTTGAAGCGGTCGCAGTCGATCAGGATCAGGCCGACGCCCGGCACGTGACCGGCCCGCCGGCATTCCTGCAGGTGCAACGCCAGGCCGCGCCGGTTGTGCAAGCCGGTGAGCTCGTCGGTACGGCTCAGTTCTTCGGTGTGGTTGAGCTGGTGCGAGGTGACGTACAGGTTGTCCAGCGCCGCTTCCAGATCGTGATTGCGGCGGCGCAGCTGGCGGATCAGCAATTGTTCGTTGTTGACCACCCGCACGATGGAGCGGCGCAGGAAGTGCGCCACCATCGAGGGATCCTGGTCGACCAGGCGCTGGAAATCGTCGTGTGCCAGCTCGATCAGACGGCTGTCGGTGGAGGCGCTGGCCCCGGCGCTGCGCGCGTGATCGCCGATCAGCAGGCCGAGCTCGCCGAAGAATTCTCCCGGGCCCAGATGCTTGAGCATCAGGTCCTCACCGAAATCCAGGTCGATCTGGCCGCTGACAACGATGTACATCTGCGTGCCTACGGCACCGCGCTCGAACAGCGACTGGCCCGCGGACACCTCGCGTAAACGGCCGAAACGGGCGAAAAACGCCAGTTCCTCGGCAGTCATCAGCGCATGCAGCCCGTCGGGGAGCGTTTTGGCAGCGCTCCCCGTCGGCTCAAGTGCGCCTGCGGCGTTGTGGCAAGTCATCGGTTTTCCCTTAGGCCGGCCTGCAACGTCAGCCCATGGACAAATCCTACAGGACTCCCTTGTTCAGCACCAGGTCACACTCCTTCTCATGAAGAAAGAGACGAATTGACGGGTAGTGGGCGCAAAAAAGGGCTCGGTTTTCCGAGCCCTCCCCTCCCAGGGTGGCGCAATGTCGCGCCTGCTGAATTTGCCTTGGTCGTCCATTGCCATGGAGACAGCTGCATCAACTGAGCGTCCAGGTGCTGCGTCACTGCATTGCCTCATGTACATCCGCCGACGTTGCAGTGCTGCCAGCAATCAGGCCGCCTTGTCGCTTTGGAATTGCTCTTCTTCAGTGGAGCCACGCAACGCGGTCGTGGACGATTGCCCCTGCTGGATCGCCTGCGTCACTGCATCGAAATAGCCGGTGCCCACCTCGCGCTGATGCTTGACTGCGGTAAATCCCATCTCCGCCGCCTCGAACTCGGCCTGCTGCAATTCGACGAATGCGCTCATCTGCCGGCGCGCATAGCCGTGCGCCAGATGGAACATGCTGTGATTCAACGCATGGAAACCGGCCAGGGTGATGAACTGGAACTTGTAGCCATAGCTCGCCAGTTCGGTCTGGAATTTGGCAATGGTGGCGTCGTCCAGATTCTTCTTCCAGTTGAAACTCGGCGAGCAGTTGTAGGCCAGCAATTTGCCGGGGAACCTGGCATGGATGGCCTGTGCGAAGGCGCGCGCAAATTCCAGGTCCGGCTTGCCCGTTTCGCACCAGATCAGATCGGCGTACGGGGCATAGGCCAAGCCGCGGCTGATTGCCTGGTCCAGGCCATTGCGGGTCTTGAAGAAGCCTTCGACCGTACGCTCGCCGGTGGTGAACGGTTGATCGTTGGCATCCACATCGCTGGTGATCAGGTCGGCGGCTTCGGCGTCTGTGCGCGCGATCAGCACCGTCGGCACGCCCAGCACATCGGCGGCCAGGCGCGCGGCATTCAATTTTTCGATCGCCTCACGCGTGGGCACCAGCACCTTGCCGCCCATATGGCCGCATTTCTTGACCGAGGCCAGCTGGTCTTCGAAGTGCACACCGGCCGCACCGGCTTCGATCATCGCCTTCATCAGTTCGAAGGCGTTGAGCACGCCGCCGAAACCGGCTTCGGCGTCGGCCACGATCGGCTGCAGGAAGTCGATGGCATCGTTGCCTTCGGCATGATGGAGCTGGTCGGCGCGCAGCAAGGTATTGTTGATGCGCTTGACCACCGCCGGCACGGAATCGGCCGGGTATAGCGATTGATCCGGATACATCTGCCCGGCCAGATTGGCATCGGCGGCAACCTGCCAACCGCTCAGGTAAATCGCCTTCAGGCCGGCCTTGATCTGTTGCATGGCCTGGTTGCCGGTCAGCGCGCCCAGCGCATTGACGAACGGTGTGGCATGCAGGGAATTCCACAGTTTTTCTGCACCCAGGCGTGCCAGCGAATGCTCGACATGCACGGTGCCACGCAGGCGCGCCACATCGGCAGCGCTGTAATTGCGGGCGATGCCGGCCCAGCGAGGGTTGTTGGACCAGTCCTGCTGCAGTTGTTCGGCGCTTTGCAGTGTAGTGCTCATCTTGCGTTCTCCTGAGAAGTACGACGGATGGAACGAGGAAGGAATGGCGGGCATGCCAAGGCAGGCGGCATGGCGAGGCCGTCGTTGCGCGTGCGTGCGCAACGGGCGTTGACTGCGTTGAAGTGGAAGCTGCGCGACGCCGGTGGCGAGGCGTCGCCGCATTGGCGATCAGTCGATCAGGCGGTACGCCGGTACAGTAAGGAAGTCCGCCAGTTCGTCGGCGCCGCTCAACTCTTCGAGCAAGGCGATCGCTTCATCGATCCGTGCAGCGCCGGGCAGCGCGGTGGCGGTTCCCAACCGTGCGGGCAGTGCGCGCAGGGTCGCCTGCAGCAGGTGTTGATCGATGGCTATGCCATCATCCAGGTGCTGACCGTGGTGCAACCATTGCCACAGCTGCGCGCGGCTGATTTCGGCCGTGGCGGCGTCTTCCATCAGGTGGTGGATCGGCACGCAGCCATTGCCGTCCAGCCAGGCCGCCAGATAGCGCACGCATACTTCGACATTGCCTTCGAAGCCGGCGCGGGTGACATTGCCCGGCGAGGGCGCGATCAGCAGGTCGCGCGTCACCTGCACGTCGTTGCGCAACACATGCTGCTGATGCGCGGTGGGCATGTGTTCGTCGAACAGTTTCATCGCCACCGGAATCAGCGCCGGATGCGCCACCCAGGTGCCATCGTGGCCGGCGCTCACTTCGCGCAGCTTGTCGGCGCGCACGCGGGCCATGGCCTGTTCGTTGGCGGCTTCATCGTGGTTGATCGGAATCTGCGCGGCCATGCCGCCCATCGCATGCGCGCCGCGGCGGTGGCAGGTCTTGATCAACAGCTCCGAATACGCCCTCAAGAATGGCTGGGTCATGGTGACCTGGCCGCGTTCGGGCAGCACGCGGTCGCGGTGCGCACGAAAGGTTTTCAGGTAGGAAAAAATGTAGTCCCAACGCCCGCAATTGAGCCCAACGATGCGCTCGCGCAGCGCGTAGAGAATTTCGTCCATCTCAAACACCGCCGGCAGCGTTTCGATCAGCACGGTGACCTTGATCTGCCCATGCGGCAGGCCCAGCATCGCTTCGATATGCGCCAGCGCGGTGTCCCACAGTGCGGCTTCTTCCATGCTCTGCAGCTTGGGCAGATACAGGTACGGGCCGCGGTCCTTGGCCAGCAACGTGCGGCCATTGTGGAAGGCAAATAACGCCGCATCGAACAGGCCGCCGGCCAGCGGCTGGCCGTCGATCAGCACGTGCTTTTCGTCCAGGTGCCAACCACGCGGACGCACGATCAGCACCGCACGTTCGGCCTCCGGGCGCAGGGCGTAATGCTTGCCGTTGGGCGCATCGAAGCTGAGATCGCCGCGCACCGCCGCAACCAGGGTGCGCTGGCCGGCCAGCAGGTTGCGCCAGGTCGGCGCGGTGGAATCTTCGAAGTCGGCCATGAACACCTTGGCGCCGGAGTTCAGCGCGTTGATGACCATCTTCGGGTCGGTTGGGCCGGTGATTTCGACGCGACGGTCCTGCAGCGCCACCGGCAGAGGGGCCACGCGCCAGTCGCCGGTACGGATGGCCTGGGTGTCGGTACGGAAGTCTGGCAGCTGACCGGCGTCGAAGGCGGCCTGGCGCTGGCGCCGCTGGGCCAGACGCTGTTGGCGGCCGGGCTCGATCGCCCGGTGCAACGAGACCAGCAAGGCAAGCGCAGCGGCCGGCAGCAGCTCCGCCTGGCCGGCGATCTGGGTGGTCAGCGCAATGCCGGGCGTGGCGTGGTCGTTGGGGCGGGGAGCAAACGCGGTGGCAGCCATGTGGAGGTCCTTGTGCATCCGGACCTGCACCGTGCGCCCGATACAACTATTTGACAAAGCAGTTTTATCAATGCTGTAAATAAGTCTGGCTTATATTAAACCCGCGCAGAGTAGTACCATGGCGCCAACCCCTCGATTCTCCTACAAATCCGATCGGCTCAAGCCGTTGCGCGCGTTCTGCCAGACGGTGCGTCTGGGCTCTGTCTCACGTGCGGCTGAGGCGCTCTATGTCAGCCAGCCGGCGGTGACCTTGCAGCTGCAAGCGCTGGAGCGTGATCTGGGCGTGCCGTTATTCGAGCGCTCCGGGCGACGCATGGCGCCCAGCCGCGAGGGCCAGTTGCTGTACGACATGGCGCAGCCGCTGGTGGAAAGCCTCGATGGGCTGGAAGCGAGCTTTCGCGAGAAGGTGCGCGGGCTCGATGCCGGCGAACTCAATATCGCCGCCAACAGCTCCACCATCCTGTACCTGCTGCCGCGCATCGTGGCCAACTTCCGCGCGCGCCATCCAGACGTGCGTCTGACCCTGCACAACGCCATCAGCGCCGATGGCACCGACCTGCTGCGCGAAGACGCGGTGGATCTGGCGGTCGGCTCGATGCTGGACGTGCCGGCCGACCTCAACTACGCGCCGGTCTACCGTTTCGAACAATTGCTGATCACCCCGCCCGACCATCCGTTGGCTGGCAAGGCCGAGGTCTCGCTGCAGGATCTGTCGCCGTATCCATTGATCCTGCCGCCGCGCCGGCAGGTGACCTACCGCCTGGTCGATCTGATCTTCCAGCAGGCGCGCGTGCCCTACACCGTGGCGCTGGAGGTGGGCGGCTGGGAGGTGATCAAGCAATACGTGGCAATGGGCATGGGTATTTCCATCGTCACCGCCATCTGCCTCACCGAGGCCGACCGCGACAAGCTGGCCACGCGCTCGCTGAAGGACTTTTTCCCGACCCGCAGTTACGGCGTGGTGGTGCGCAAGGGCAAGTATCTGTCGCCGCAAGCACGCGCGTTTATCGAGCTGATCCAGCCGGATCTGTTCACCCCGCGTGGCTATGACGAGAGCGGCGATTCGGAGCGTTGAGCCGTTCGATATGGCCCAGCGTTATCGCCTGGCGATGCGAGCACGCGTCACGCCATCCAGCACGCGCATGCGCCGGAAGACGCTCGATGAAGCGCGCTAAGCGCGTGTGCCATCCAGCAATGCGAGCGAACGCGACAAGATGCCGGTGCGTGCATCGGGCCATCAGCATCTCACTTCAAGCGCATTGCCTGCGCGTGTCGATCACCAACGTGATCGCAGCGCGTCGTCACGCATAAACTAGCAGCCAGCGCATGCGGCGCATCGCTGTGCCGTCGGTCTGGGGGAACTGGCCGATGACCTGCAGGACGCGAGGGCCGAGCCGACTCAACCACTGGAATGCTGAGGCGATGAATCAAACCACGTTGTTGCTGGTGCAGTTGGCGGTGATCCTGGGCGCTGCGCGCCTGTGCGGTGCGTTGTTGCAACGCATTGGGCAGCCGCCGGTCATCGGCGAAATGGCGGCCGGGCTGTTGCTCGGTCCGATCGCATTCGGTGCCTGGCTGCCCGACCTGCACACGGCGTTGTTCGCCGCCAAAACCCTGCCGCCGCTGTCCGGCCTGGCCACGATGGGCGTGGTGCTTTTCATGTTCGTGGTCGGCGTGGAATTGCGTGCGCCGGAAGGCACCAAGACGCAAGTGCGTGCCTCGGTCCTGGTGGGCGTGGCCGGCATCGTGTTGCCGCTGCTGCTCGGTCTGGCTGCCGCGCCGTGGCTGTTCCCGCGCTTCGCACCGCAAGGCGTCAGCTTCTGGCCGTTCGCGCTGTTCATTGCCGCGGCGATGTCGGTGACGGCATTTCCGGTGCTGGCACGCATCCTCAAGGACCGCAACATGACGCGGACGCCGGCCGGCCGCCTGGCGCTGGGCGCGGCCGTGATCGACGATGCCACGGTATGGATCTTCCTGGCGATCGTGCTGACCCTGACCGGCAACAACGCGCATGGCGGTGTGGCGTTCACGGCCATCGGTGCGTTGGTCCTGATCGCCGGCGTGTTCGGTGTGCTCAAGCCTGCCTATGCGCGCCTGCTGCGCTCCCGCGCGCATGACGGCCGGTATGCACCGAGCGCGCTGGTATGGGCGTTGATCGGGCTGCTGGCATGCGCCGCGCTGGCGGAGTGGATCGGGCTGCATGCGATCTTTGGCGCCTTCCTGTTCGGCATCTGCCTGCCGCGCGATGACCGCCTGCTGGAGCATCTGGCCGGGCGCATCGAGCCGCTGGCCATCACCTTGCTGATGCCGGTGCTGTTCGCCGTTGCCGGTCAAGCCACCAGCCCTGGCGCGTTCGCCGGCGCCGGCCTGAGCGGACTTGTGCTGGTGATCGGCATGGCGGTGAGCGGCAAGTTGCTCGGCTGCACGCTGGGTGCGCGCCTGAGCGGCCATCGATGGCGCGACAGTCTCACCGTGGGCTCGCTGATGAACGCACGCGGGCTGATGGAGTTGGTGGTGATCAAGATCGGACTGGATAGCGGCGTGATCGGGCCGGATCTGTTTACGCTGTTGTTCGGCATGACGCTGGTGACCACGGTGATGGCGTCGCCGATGGTGGCCTGGTTCCAGGGCAGGCGGCACGCAGCGGCCGATGCGCTGGCCGCAAGCAACTCGCCTCACTGATGAGGGCGCGATGGTGCTGCGGTGCCGCGTCAGGCCGGATACCGTGCATGCAACTGCGCTGCGGCCGAGCGCATGGCGTTGGATCACCGCGCGCTCGAGGTTGCGGCACTGCACATGCCCGCATCCGCTTCCCCGCAGGGTTCCGTCACATCGAACCCAGCTGAGTCGTGTTATGCCCAAAGCGCGGCGCCGGCTGCGTTACGCGCGCGGCTACAGTGCAGTTGGCAATTTCGCCAGGGCGGTCGCGCGACGCAACCGGTGCTGGTGTTGCCCGATGGCAGCGTCGATCTGATCTGGGATGGCAGCGAAGTATTCGTCGCCGGACCGGATCGCATGGCCAATCCTGCATCGGTGGCAGCAGGCACGACGTTGACCGGTGTCCGTCTGGCGGCGGGCGTGGCGGCCGGTCTGCTGCAGCTGCCGTTACACGCCATTGCCGACCAACGCGTCGCGCTGGAATCGTTATGGGGCGTGCAGGGCCGCATGTGGCAGCATCGCCTGGAAGACGGTGCTGATCCGTTACAGACCTTGCAGGCACTCTGCCAACAGCACGCCGCAGCGCGCGATCCGCAGATGGCTTGGCTGTTCGAACAACTGGCCGTCGGCACGCCGACACGGCTAAGCGCATTGACCGATGCGTTGGGGATCAGCGAGCGTTCGCTGCGCCGCCGCTGTCAGGACGCATTCGGCTACGGCAGCAAGACGCTGCAGCGCGTCCTGCGCCTGCAGCGCTTCCTGCGGATCGTGCGAGGGCACCGCAACTTGACCGAGGCCGCGCTGCACGCCGGCTACGGCGATGCACCGCACCTGGTGCGCGATGCACGTCAGCTCACCGGGCTGAGCCCGCGCGCACTGGTGCAGCAGCACGCACGCTGAGTTGGCCGTTTTCGCCAAGCCACCGGCGTGCGCCATCCGCATGCTGTGCACTTACTCAGGAGCACGCCATGACCGACGCCACGCAGCACCGCATCGATTATCTGGAATTTGCCGCCGACTCGATCGCCGTCGCCAAAGCCTTTTATGGGCAGGCCTTCGGCTGGACATTTCAGGACTACGGCCCCGACTACTGCGAATTCCGCGACGGCCGCCTGAGCGGCGGTTTCTTCCACGGCACGCCGCAACCGGGTGGCGCGCTGGTGGTGCTCGCCTCCGATGATCTGGCACGCAGCCAGGCACGCATCGAAGCGGCAGGTGGGCAGATCACCCAACCGGTGTTCGCGTTTCCGGGCGGGCGACGTTTTCACTTTGCCGACCCGCATGGCTATCCCTTGGCGGTGTGGTCGAAGGACTAAGAGAGCAGCGACCAAACGCCTGCGCGCACCGCCAGGCGTGCGCGGCCGGTGCCCGGAATCGGCGTGTACCACTCGTCCATTGCGCCTCTGAGTGCGCCGGCGTGCCCACCCGACGACTGCTCGCTACGTTCGGTTGCCGCCCTAAACGCGCAAGCGAGCGTGCCGACGCGTGCTCACTTGCGCGCGTACAACCCCAGGAACATCGCCACCGCCGATTCGGCCACCTGCGTCTGTTGCTGCGGCGACAGCGGCGGCTGGCCCAGGGTGATCTGCGGCCAGAACGCAAAGCCCTTCACCAGCGCCTGCAACTGCTGCGCGGCGAAGTCCGGCTCCACGCCTGTCAGCCGGCCGTCGGCCAGTGCGGCACGCAGCCAGGTGGTGGTGCCCTCTTCCTTGCTGCCCAGCTGCGACAGCAACTCGCGCGCCCGCGCCGGCGAGTGGATGCCTTCGGCGATGGCCACGCGCGACAGATCGATGAACGCCGGGTCGTCCAACAGCCGCAGCTTCTGTTGCAGCAAGGCGATCAACTGCAGGTGCAGCGGTTGATCGGGCCGATACGCCAGATTCACCGCCTCGGCGCTGCGTTGCCACAGCCCGCGCAAAATCTCGCCGAACAAGGCGTCCTTGCTGGGGAAGTGGTTATAGACCGTGCGTTTGGAAACGCCGGCAGTGGCGGCTACACGGTCCATGCTGGTCGCTTCGAAGCCGTGCTGCCGGAACTCGGCAATGGCGGCCTCGACGATGGCGTTGCGTTTGCGGTCGGTCAGGCGCTGGGGCTTGGCCGGAAGGGAGGGTGCGGTCGACATCTGGCGATTTTACACCTGGCAGTTTACTTTCACGAAAATAAAACTACACTGTCCAGTGTAATCTCTCCTGGCACTGGTGTGATCCGCCGTTGTCATCCCGCCGCAGTTGGTGTGTAGGAAGCTGGCTGTACGTCCCGTCCATGCCGATCCTTACGCCAAGTGCACCGAGTGCTTGCTGCATCGCCGTTGCCTGATCGCTCGTACTTCTTCTGCTCTCCCACGTCTTGCTCGGACTTCCCATGGCTCCCCCACGTCCTTCCCCCTACGCCGATTCGCCACAGTTTCGCGCTGGCCGCTTCCGTAATGCGATGCCGTTGCCGACCACCGTCATGACCCTGCGCGAGCAGCTCGGCCTGATGTGGGCCATGGTGTTCGGCAAGCCCCGCACCACGGTGCCCGCCGCGCCCTTGCCGGTGCAGCCGCTGACACGCGCGCACCTGCTGGCCGCGCCGGATCGCAGCCTGTACCGGCTGGGCCATTCCACGCTGCTGATGAAGCTGGCGGGCGGGCTGTGGCTGACCGACCCGGTGTTTTCCAAACGCGCCTCGCCGGTGCCATTCGCCGGGCCCAAGCGTTTCCACGCCCCGCCGATTGCACTGGATGCGCTGCCGCCGTTGGCCGGGGTGATCCTGTCGCATGACCACTACGACCATCTCGACCGCGCCACCATCCGCGCGCTGGCCGACCGTGTCGGCGTGTTTGTCGCCCCGTTGGGCGTGGGCGACCTGCTGGTGCGCTGGGGCGTGGACCCGGCCAAGGTACGGCAGTTGGATTGGTGGGAGTCGATCAGCGTCGCCGGCCTGCAGCTCACCGCCACCCCGTCGCAACATTTTTCTGGCCGCGGGCTGTTCGACAACGGGCGCACGCTATGGTGTTCCTGGGTGATCCAGGCAGGCGACCTGCGCCTGTTCTTCAGTGGCGACGGCGGCTATGGCCCGCACTTCAAGACCATCGGCGAGCGGCTCGGGCCATTCGATGTCGCATTGATCGAAAATGGCGCCTACGACCACATGTGGCCGCACGTGCACATGCAGCCGGAGCAGAGCCTGCAGGCGTTCATCGACGTCGGCGGCCGTAGCCTGCTGCCGATCCACAACGGCACCTTCGATCTGGCCATGCACGCGTGGCAGGAACCGCTGGACCGGATCGTGGCGCTGGCCGACTGCGCTGGTGTCGCACTGATCACCCCGTGCATGGGCGAGCGCGTGGACTTGAATGCCCCCGGCAACCGCGTGCGTTGGTGGCCGCAGGACGCTGCGGCGAGCGCGTCGGATGGGTTGGTGGCAACGCCATAAGTGGCGGGCTGCGGTGTGGCTACGCCATGGTGCTTGCCGGCGTCCTGGTGACTGCGTGCACAGCGTGACGCAAACATCGGCAACGTCAGGCTCTTCGACATCGCTAGTGCCACTGCCTCGCGTCTCGATCTGCGCGTCTCGCACTGCAGCGGCAGGCATGCGGATACGACCGGCAAGATGTGGCATGTACCCGCGCACGGTGCGTTGAAAAACTGAATGCTGATCCTGAAAGTGGCACCACCGTCATATAGCGCGTCACATGCGCACGAACAAAGACGGGATGGCCATGGCCATCCCGTCTTTGTTTGCCAATCGCACTGGCGAGGCATGCATGCCTACGCACGCACATCGCTCACTCGGTCAACCCGCGGTTTTCCAGCAGCGCCTTGACGCTGGGGTCCTTGCCGCGGAAATCGCGGTACAACGTGGCCAGATCGACAGTATTGCCGCGCGAGAGGATCTTGGCGCGGAAGGTATCGCCGTTCTTGCGGGTCAGGCCACCGTTTTCCTTGAACCATTCGAACGCATCGTCGTCGAGCACTTCCGACCAGAAGTACGCGTAGTACCCGGCCGAATACCCGCCGCCCCAGATGTGATCGAAATAACTGCTGCGGTAGCGCGGCGGCACTTCGGCCAGATCCACCTTGAAGCGCTTCAAGGCATCGGCTTCGAACTTGCTCACGTCCTGCAGCGGCGCATCGGCCGGCTGGGTATGCCAGGCCAGATCCAGCAGCGCCGCCGACAGGTATTCGGTGGTGGCGTAGCCGCTGTTGAAGGTCTTGGCCTTCTTGATCTTTTCCACCAGCTCGGCCGGCATCGCTGCGCCGGTCTGGTAGTGCTTGGCGTAGTTGGCGAAGACCTTCGGATCGGACGCCCAGTGCTCGTTGAACTGCGAGGGGAATTCCACGAAGTCGCGCGAGGTGCTGGTGCCGGCAATCGAGGGGTACTTCACCTTGGAGAACATGCCATGCAGCGCATGGCCGAACTCATGGAACAAGGTGGTGACGTCGTCGAAGCTGAGCAGCGCCGGCTGGCCGGCGGCCGGCTTGGTGAAGTTGCACACGTTGTAGACCACCGGCTTGGCACCGGTCAGGCCGTCTTGCTCGACGAACACGTCCATCCACGCGCCACCGGACTTGCTGTCGCGCTTGAAGTAGTCGGTGTAGAACAACGCCATCGAGGTGCCGTCGGCATCGAACACCTCATACACCTTCATATCCGCGTGATAGGTCGGGATGTCGGTGCGCTGCTTGAACGTGATGCCGTACAGCTGCGTGGCGGCGTAGAACACGCCGTTGTTGAGCACGTTGTCCAGTTCGAAGTACGGCTTGATCTGGGATTCGTCCAGGTCGTACTTGGCCTTGCGCACCTGCTCGGCGTAGACGTCCCAATCGGAGGCGGCGAGTTTGAAGCCGCCTTTCTGCGCGTCGATGACCTTCTGCATCTCGGCCGCTTCGCGGCGTGCCTTGGCAGTGGCAGCCGGCACGGTGTCGGTCAGCAGCTTGAGCGCGGCATCCGGCGTCTTGGCCATCTGGTCGCCCAGGCTGTAGGCGGCGTAGTTGTCGAAGCCGAGCAACTTGGCCTTCTGCGCGCGCAGCTGCGCCAGCCGCTGGATGGTCTGGCGGGTGTCGTTGGCATCGCCCTTTTCCGCGCGCGTCTCAGAGGCCTTCAATACCTCGGCACGCAGCTCGCGATTTTTCAGCGACGCCAGCACCGGCTGCTGGGTGGTGTTCTGCAGAGTGAGCAGATACTTGCCATCGAGCTTGCGGGCCTTGGCGGCATCGGCCGCGGCGGCGATATCGCCTTCGCTCAGGCCATCGAGCTTGGCCTTGTCGTCCACCACCACCGCGCCGGCAGCCGAGGCGGCGACCAGGCGGGTATGGAACTGCGTGGAGAGGGTGGTTTCTTCCACGTTGAGCTTGCGCAGGCTGTCCTTGTCGGCATCGGACAACTGCGCGCCGGCGCGTACCAGCTCTTCGTAGTCGCGCTCGACCAGACGCTTCTGCTCCGGATCCAGATTCAGCGTGTCGCGCTGGTCGTAGATGGTCTTGACGCGGGCGAAGAGTTTGGGGTCGAGATTGATCTCGTCCTGATGCGCGGCCAGCTTGGGCGCGATCTCTTCCTGGATTTTCTGGCGTGCGTCGCTGGTATCGGCCTGCACCAGCCCGAAGAAGATGCGCGACACGCGCGTGAGCGTTTCGCCGCCGCGCTCCATCGCTTCGATGGTGTTGTCGAAGGTCGGCGCTTCTGGGTTATCGGCGATCTTGCGGATGTCGGCCAGATGCTGGCGCATGCCTTCTTCGAACGCCGGCAGATAATCGGCGTCCTGGATCTTGTCGAACGGCGGCGCCTGGAACGGCAGCGTGCTGGCGGTCAGCAAGGGGTTGGATGCAGCATCCGCGGCCGGAGCCGGGGCGGTTTTCTCGGGCACGGTGGTGGACTCCTGGCCAGACGACTCTTTTCCAGAACAAGCAGCCAGTGCCAGGGTGATGGCAGCGGCCAGAACGACGGTACGCGACATGGCGTGTGATTCCTGAGTGGGTAGTGCAGCCGGGCACGCTAGCGGGTTTCGCGACCGCTGGCATGTGCCGTTGGATTGGGTGGAAGGCCGCGGTTGGGGATGGCGGCGTTACAACGTCTCGTCCTTGAAAATCGCCACATGCGCGGTGCCGTCGGCGCCGATCCAGCCGCGGTACATGCCCTCGGTATTGAATGGAAACGCCAGGTTGCCCTGTGCATCCAGCGCGATGGCGCCGCCGTCCCCGCCGGCCTTCGGGATCTGCTGGTCGATCACGGTCTCGGCGGCCTGCTGCAGCGATTGCCCGGCGTATTTCATGCGCGCACAGATGTCGTAGGCAGCCACGGCGCGGATGTAGAACTCGCCCCAGCCGGTGCCGGACACCGCGCATTGGCTGTTGGCATAGGTGCCGGCCCCGATGATGGGTGCATCGCCGACCCGGCCATAGCGCTTGTTGGTCATGCCGCCGGTGGAGGTACCGGCAGCCAGATGGCCGTCGCGGTCCAGCGCCAGCGCGCCGACGGTGCCGAAATGCTTGGCGGTCTCCAGATCCAGCTCGGCCTGCGCCTGGCGGTCGCCGGCCTCGGCCTTGAGCGCTTTCTGCAGTTGCTGCCAGCGCTTGTCGGTGCGGAAATAGGCCGGGTCTACCAGGGTGATGCCCTGCTCGCGCGCGAACGCTTCAGCGCCGTCGCCGACCAGCATCACGTGCTTGGAGCGGTCCATCACGCTGCGTGCCAGCAGGATCGGGTTCTTGACCGTGTGCACGCCGGTAATCGCACCGGCCTTGCCGCTGGCGCCATCCATGATGGCCGCGTCCAGTTCGTTCCTGCCGTCATGGGTAAACACCGCACCGCGGCCAGCGTTGAACTGCGGCGCATCCTCCAGCACGGTGATGGTGGCGGCCACTGCATCCACTGCACTGCCGCCACGTTGCAGCACCGCGTGCCCGGCACGCAGTGCGCGTTGCATCGCCTCGCGCGCCTGCGCCTGCTCGTCCTTAGAAAGGCTGGATTTCTCCACGCCCGCGCCACCATGGATGACCAGCATCGGCGTGGCTGCAAGCGCCGGGCCGGCGATGAGCAGCAGAAAGAGCGACAGGCATAACGCGCGTGCGGACTTAGCGATCATGAAGTTCCTCGATGGAGTGAATGTTTCACGTCAGGCGGACCGGATTCACCAAGCAACGCCGGCCATCCTTCAACCGCGCGCCACGCCACTCACAACGTATCGCGATGCTTGCCGCGCCATGGCCGGTACCAGGTGCGAATGGCGGCGATATCGGCGGCCATGTCGTTACCGGTCCAGAACGGCTCGCCGATGCCCACGGTCTTGCTGGGGTAGTCGAAATACACCGGCAGGATCGGCACCTTGGAATCGGAGGCGATCTTCCAGAAGCCGGCCTTCCAGTTCTCCACGCGCTTGCGTGTGCCTTCGGGCGTGATCACGTACCACATTTGCTCGGAGTTGCGGATCAATCGCACCGCCTGGCCGATGGTGCCCTGCGGCGAGCTGCGGTCCAGCGGGATGGCGCCAAGCCTGCGCAACAGCGGACCCAGCGGCCACCAGAACAACTGCGATTTGCCGAGCACGCGCACGTCGAAGCCGAGCGCGAACTTGGCCGCAAATCCCACAAACCCGTCCCAGTTGGACGAATGCGGGGCCACGATCATGACCAGCTTGGGCTCGTCGGGCAGCCGCCCGAGCAGGCGCCAGCCGGTCACGCGCAAGGCGGTACGGCCAAGCCAGCGGATGAAGCGGCCATGGGCGCGTGGCATCCGGGGCGGAGATGGCTGCAGCAGGATGTTGGCCTGTGTTACCGGTGGCAACGACGGGTCGGCTTGACTCACGCTTACTCCCAGTGGGACGCCGAGCGTCCACGCTTGATTTGGCTGCGTTCCCGCTTGGCATCCAGCCGCCGCAGCTTGGCACCATGACTCGGTTTGGTGGCGACCCGGCGCTTGGGCACCGACAGGCACGCACTGATGATTTCGACCAGTCGCTCGCGCGCATCGTCGCGGTTGCGGTCCTGGGTGCGGAAGCGTTGCGCGTCGATCACCAGCACACCGTCGGCCGTCATGCGGCGGTCGCGCCGCGACAGCAACCGGGCCCGCAAGGGCTCAGGCAACGAGGGCGACCCCGCCACGTCGAAACGCAGCTCCACCGCAGTGGACACCTTGTTGACGTTCTGCCCGCCCGCGCCGCTGGCACGCACGAAGCGCTCGACGAGTTCGCTGGGCGGAATCGTCAGGCTGGGGGTGATCTGGATCGGGTCGCTGGCCATGAGCGCCGATTGTATCGGCAGCGGCGTGGACGCGCGCGCGAACGCCGGCTTCCCGTATGCTGCGGCCGGTCCCCCGTTTGCAGGATGCTCCGATGACACCTACTTCTTCGCTCGCTGCCGCGCGCCGCCTCGCGTGCCGGCTGCTGCTGTCGGCCCTGCTGGCCGTGGCCGCCCCGGCCGCGTGGGCGCAAGCGCCCAGCGATGCCGACATCAACCGCCTGCTGGCCGCCTCGCGTGCGCAGACCATGCTGGACACGATGCTGCCGCAGATCGAAGCATTGCAGCAGCAGCAATTCGCCCAGCTCACCGCACAGCGCCAGCTCGACGCCGACCAACAGGCGCAGCTGCAACGCATCCAGGAACGCACCCGCCAGACCGTGCGCAAGGCGCTGTCGTGGTCGGAACTGCGGCCGATGTATGTGGATATCTACAAGCGCTCGTTCTCGCGCGAGGACGTGCTGGCCATGGCCGAGTTCTACGAGAGCTCGGCCGGCCAGAGCCTGCTCGACAAGACCCCCGCCCTGACCCAGAACCTGATGGGCGCCATCCAGCAAAGGATGCTGCCGCTGTTTGCCGACCTGCAGAAGGATCTGGAGAAGATCGTCAACGAACCTGCGCCGGCCAAGAAGCCCTGAGAGCGGGATTGGAGAATCGAGATTGGGGAGTGGGAACCGCGTGATCGCTGCGACCGGTGTGGGTGCGAGTGTGGGTGTGGGATTGCGTTGTTGGTGATGGCGGTGCTTTACCTTTCGGTGACGGAAGAACACGGTGCCTCCTTACTCCCCGCGGGAGAGCGCCTGTTGCAAGCAGGCCCCCATCCGCCCTTCGGGCACCTTCCCCCGCAAGCGGGGGAAGCAAGCAGCACGGCAGGCGAGCATTGGGCGGCGCGCTCGAGCGCCTCTCCCGCCCGCGCACTCGAGCCCCTCTCCCGTCCACGCACTCGAGCCCCTCTCCCGCCCACGCGCTTGAGCCCCTCTCCCGCCGGCGGGAGAGGGGTTAGGGTGAGGGGACGTTTGCGCAGATGTCTAGCAGACTGAGTGAACGTCTCGATCTGCGAACCAGGCACGCCACATCACGCCGTCTGCATGACTCCCAACCCCGCCATCTCCCACCCAAACAACGCGCAGGCCTTGGAAAATTCGACATCCAGCGGCGCGGTGACGCCGATGCGCCTGCCATCGGCCGGATGCGGAAATTCCAGGCGTTCGGCGTGCAGCAACATGCGGTGGATGCCGAGCATGCGGAAACTGCGGTTGTGGCGGCCGTCGCCGTGGCTGGTGTCGCCGATCATGTGATGCGACAGATGCTTCATATGCCGGCGAATCTGCCGGAAGCGGCCGGTTTGCGGCTGACAGCGCAGCAGTGCGTAGCGCGAGGTGGTGAACCCGGTGGAAGGAATCTCCAGCTCGCCGGTGGCCAGACGCTGGAAATGCGTCACTGCCGGCTTCTTGACCGGCTTGCCCGGACCGCCGTCCAGGTCATGGTCGACGATGAAGCGCTCCTCGGCCGGCCAGCCGCGACAGACGGTCAGATACTGTTTCTCCACCTCGCCGGCCATCAAAGCCTTGCCCAGCGCACTGGCGCTGTCGCGATCGAAGGCCAACAGCAGGCAGCCGCTGGTGGCGCGGTCGAGCCGGTGCACCAAAAAGATCGGCTTGCCCAGCTGCTCGCGCAGGCGGTCGGCCAGGAAGTCGTCCTCTCCACGCGCCAGCTTGCTGTCATGGACCATCAGGCCGGCGGGTTTGTCGACGACGGCCAGGACATCGTCCTGGTAGAGAATCTGCAGATGTTTGGGGGATATGCTCACCGGCGAATTATCCGCATCGCCGACACCGCATGCCACTGCATCGCCGCGCTGCCGCAGCGAACAAACGACTGTGTCGTCGCCAGGCCACGCGCACGGCAACGGCTGCGGCCCGCACCGCTCGTACGGTGCGGTTGCTGCGCGCTACCACGCAGCTGATGCCTGCCCAATGCGCGGGTGGCTGCTTCGCATCTCACGCGACCGAACCACGCCAGCGTCAGAGCGGGCGATGCGCGTAGCGTGGCGTGGCGTGTGCATCATTCAAAGCCAACAGATGGATCACCACCCGCGCGCTCAGTAGGGCGTGCCGTCCTTGTGCCGGTACGCGCGCTGCCCATCCGCCATGGGGACCAGCATCAGGTCATCGTCCGGATAGGTCACGCAATCGCCGGGGCTGCGGTCACCCACTTCCAGGTACGTCACCACCGCCTGGCTGCG
This sequence comes from Xanthomonas citri pv. citri, assembly GCF_000961215.1. Lineage (NCBI taxonomy): Bacteria > Pseudomonadati > Pseudomonadota > Gammaproteobacteria > Lysobacterales > Lysobacteraceae > Xanthomonas > Xanthomonas citri. The sequence continues at coordinate 291,610 of NZ_CP008998.1, read as the reverse complement.
ATTGATCAGGCAATGCGCATCGCCATCACCGGCGCGGAAGCCAACGCACATGCCCGGCTGCAGCAACTGCTCGCCGGCGTTGGTGATCAGGCTGGGCGCGCCGCTGACGATGTAGACGAATTCGTCCTGCTGCGAATGCCCGTGCCGCAGCGCCGAGCGCGCACCCGGCGCCAGCGTGGTCAGGTTGACGCCGAAGTTGCGCAGCCCGAACACCTCGCCCAGTGCGCGCTTCTGGCGGCCGCCCATCTGCGCGGCGAACACCGGCGGATAGCTGGAATGTTGCGTGCGCGGTGGCGCATCCAGCGCGGCAATCCCGGCAACCGGTGTGCTTGCGTCCAAGGCATCGGTTGCGTCGGACATGGTCGTCTCCTATCGCCGCAACCAGGCGACCAGCAGCGCGGCCGAACCGGCGCCGCCGCTGATCCAGCTCCACACCGGCACCGTGCCCAGATACCAGCCATCCGGATGTAGGCCGTACAGCACGGCCGCGACAACCAGTAACCCGCTGCCGGTGATGGCGGTCACCACGCGGGTTTGCAGCTTGCGCAGGCTCAGGTCCAGGGCAAGCAATTCGGGCGAGCGGATGGCGATCTGATGGCGACCCTCCACCTGCTGCGTCAGCCAGCTGTACACCAGCCGCGGCATGTCCGGCGCATGGGTCATGATCTCCGGCAGACGCTTGCTCAGTTCGCGCAGCACGCGGCGCGGGCTGTAACGCTCGCGCAGGATGCGTTCGAGCACCGGTCGCGCCACCGCCCAGATATCCAGCCTGGGGTCCAGTTGCCGGCCCACGCCTTCGATATTGAGCAGCGTTTTCTGCAGCAGGATCAGCTGCGGCTGCAACGTCAACTCGTACCGCTGCGCCACGCGGAACAATTTGATCAGCACCTGCGCCAGCGAAATCTCCGACAGCGGGCGGTTGAAATACGGCTCGCACACCGAGCGCGCTGCCGCTTCCAGTTCGTCGATGCGCACGTTGCTGGGCATCCAGCCAGCCTCCACGTGCAACTCGGCCATGCGGCGGTAATCCTTATGGAAGATCGCCATGAAGTTCTCCGCCAGGTAGTACTGATCTTCCTGCGAGAGCTGGCCCATGATGCCGAAATCCAGCGCGATGAAGCGCGGATTGAGGCGGCGTTCCGGATCCGAATCGACCCAGATGTTGCCGGCGTGCGCATCGGCGTGGAAGAAGTTGTCGCGAAATACCTGGGTGTAGAACACGCGCACGCCTTTGGCCGCGAGCGCCTTGCGATCGATGCCGGCCGCGTCGAGCTTGGCGATGTCGTCGGACGGAATGCCGTACACGCGCTCCAGCGTGAGCGCGCGCTCAGCAGTGTGCGACCAGATCACTTCCGGCACATACAGATCGTCCGAGCCTTCCCAGAACCGGCGCAACACGCTGGCGTTGGCGCCTTCGCGCTGCAGATCCAGTTCGGCGGCCAGCGTGCCTTCGATCTCGGCCACCACTTCGCGCGGACGGATCTTGTCGGCACGCGGGTGGGTGCGCTCGACCAAGGTGGCCAGCGAGTGCAGCAACGCGATATCGGCGTCGATCTGGCGCTCGATCTCCGGGCGCAGCACCTTGACCACCACTTCGCGGCGCACGCCGTTGGCATCGGGCGGCAATGTGGCTGCATGCACCTGCGCAATGGACGCCGAGGCCAGCGGCACGGTATCGAAGCTGGCAAACGCCACGCTCACCGGCAGGCCGAGTGCGGCTTCGACGATCAGGCGCGCGGCCTGGCCATCGAATGGCTTGACCCGGTCCTGCAGCAAGGTGAGTTCTTCGGCCACGTCGGCCGGAATCAGATCGCGCCGGGTGGACAGAATCTGCCCGAACTTGACGAAGATCGGTCCCAGCTCCTGCAGCGCCAAGCGCAGCCGCGCACCGCGCGATTGCGCGGCGATTTCGGCGCTGGCACGCGGCACGAAGGGTTTGGCCAAACGCAGCCAGCGCTCGGCCGGGGTGCCTTCCAGCAAGGCGTCCAGGCGATAGCGCAGGATCACCCGGCCGATGCGGCTGGCCCGCAGGATCGCCTTCATGCCGCGCCTCCGCTCGCACGCAGGCGGCTTACGCGCGCGGCCAGCCGTTCGACGTCATCGCGCAGTTCGTCCACGTCGTCGTGGAACGCCTCGAGCTCGGCGCGCGGCACCACATCGCGCGATTCTTCGGTGACGAATTCGGCCGCGCTCTGCGCCAGATCCACCGCACTGCGCCGTGCCTGCTGCAGCGCTGCGCGCACCGCGCCGGCGATCTGCACGCCCAGGATGTCGCCGAACACCGCAACGAACGGCAACTGCCAATCCGGGTCGAAGCGGCCGGCCAGTTGCTGCAGCTGGCGCGCCAGTTCGGCATCGCCGGAAACCTTGAGCCGACCGGCCGGCGCGCCGGTGCGACGTGCATTGGCCAGAAACGGCAGTTGCCCGAGCAAGCCGGCCAGGCTGCTGCGCACCGCCAGGTCGGGTTCCTGTGCCTGATCGACCGGGCCGACCAGCAACCGGCGCTCGTGCACGCGAATCTGCAGGGCCAGCGCAGGCGCCTCCAGGGTCAACGCGATGCGCTGGCCTTCCAGCGGCAGCAGGGCCTCGCGGGTATCCGGGTCCAGCGCCAGCGCACGGTTGAGCGCTGCCTGCAGGGCCTGGCCGGCGAGCGGCTTGAGGGAGTTGAAGAGTGATCCGGGCATGCCCGCATTCTACCGCCCCTGCATGTCGCAGCTGCTTGACGGCGGTGTGGCACGTGCGCCGGCTGCCGGTGTAGCGGTCGTGCGGTCGTTGCTAGGCACGGCGGCGCATGGTCAGGCGCATCGGGCATGCCGGCGTTGTTCGCCAGCACTGTCTGCGGCAAGACGTCCTTCAGCGCATACGCCACAGGCATCCTGTCCACTTCCAATGGCAGGAGCAGGCAATGCGCACGATTCGGGTCGGCCTCATCTTCGGAGGCAAATCGGCCGAGCACGAGGTCTCGTTGCAATCGGCGCGCGATATCCTGGATGCGCTGGACCCGCGACGCTTCGAGCCGGTGCTGATCGGTATCGATTGCTCGCGCTGGACCAGGACGCGCGTCATGCCACTGCGAATTTCGGGGGGATGGCCGATCGCTTTGCACGGGTTGTGTATGTCGATCGCATCGTGATGGCGCGCATGCACGTCGGCGCGATCTGCTACGCAGCTGCATGACGAACTCATCCGTCAGCCACATGCAGTAAGACAGCGGCGGCTGGTGTGCGAGGTCAATCTGATGCTGGCCAACCCCGCCTCGATGGCGCTGCATCGGCGGCTGGAGTTTGCGCGATCGGCGATGCCGTGCTGGCCAGTGGCAAGCATGTGCAGTGTCTGGAAAACAGCTGTCATCAGCCAAAACCCGGTCATATTCCGCCATAACGCACAGGGCCCGCGTCCTTGCGGAAGCGGGCCCTGTGAGCGCCAACCGGCAGCGCCGCTGCCGTGACGTATCGCAGCGAAGCGTTATACCTTGCCGCGACGGAACATCGAGATCACTGCCAGGATCAGGAACACCACGAACAGGATCCAGGCGATGTTGGTCGCCGCACCGGCGATACCGCTAAAGCCCAGCACAGCAGCGATGATGGCGATGACGAAGAAGATGATGGCGTAATGCAGCATGGCAAGGTATCCAGAAGTTGTCGTGCCGAATCGGCGCAGACGTATCTTGTGGATATGCCGGTCTTTATCGGGTGATGGCGATGTCGTTGGAAGATGAGGATCGCAGCCGTTGCAGGCCTTCTTCGATGCTGATGCGCGGTACATAGCCGAAGTCGCGACGTGCCGGCTCCATGCTGTACCAATGCGGCGTACACAGCTGTTCCACCAGAAAACGCGTCAACGGCACTTCGCCTGGCAGACGCAACAGTGGCCATAGCGTCTCGCACACCGCACCGATGCGGTAGGCGGTGTTGAACGACAGCGAGCACGTGACCGCCGGCGCATCCACCGCAGCCAGCAATCGATTGAGCAACTCGCGCATCGGCAGCGGTTCGCCGTTGGAAATGAAGTACGCCCTGCCCGCGCAGGCAGCGCCCACGGCAAGGTGTTCGAACGCATCGAAATGCGCCTGCGCGGCGTTGTCGATGTACGTGCTGTCGACCAGATTGCCGCCATCGCCGACCATGCGCAGCCGCCCGGCACGCGCACGCGCTGCCAGGCGCGGCAACAAATGATTGTCGCCCGGCCCCCAGATCAGGCGCGGTCGCAGTGCCACTGTCGCCAACTGGGCATCGTTGGCGGCCAGCACTGCACGTTCGGCAATGGCCTTGGTCGCCGCGTAGGCGGCGCGCAGATCGTCGCCATACGGCACTTCATCGGCACCGAGTCCTTCCACCGGGTTGGTGGCGCGATGGGTGACGCTGGGCGTGGAGGTATAGATCAGCCGCGGCACGCCATTGGCGCGACAGGCCTCGATCACGTTCTGCGTACCCACCACATTGGCCTGGTGATAGCTGTCGTAACTGCCCCATGCGCCGGCCTTGGCGGCATTGTGGAACACCGCATCGATACCAGCGAAGGCGTGCCGCACCGCCTGCGGGTCGGCCAGGTCGCCGCGGATCTGGCCCACGCCCAGGCGTTGCAGCACCGGGTAATCGCCGCGCTGGAAGCTCACCACCTCGTGCCCACGCGCGCGCAGGCCGCGGCACAACGCCTGGCCAAGAAAGCCGCCACCACCGGTCACCAATACCTTCATCGCACCACACCTCGCCTCTGAGGGACGACACCATAGCCGGCCACACCCGACTTGGCGATCTGCTCGTCGACGCGTAGCCATGCAGTCTGGACGTCGACGACCAGGAACGGCCAACACATGCCTGCGCTCACGTCAGTCGGGCGTGGACGTTGCCGGAATCGGCATGTACCGCTCACTGCCGTTCTGAGTGCCCCCTCCACGCCCGACTGACCACTGCGCGCTACCTGTTGTCAGCCGCGCTTATGCAGCTGCTGCGCAGCCCAGACCGCCAGCGTTTCGCGGCCAATCTTGGCGTTGTGGCGGATGTCGACCGGAAAGCCGGAATGGCGCAGGAAACGCGCGACGCCTGCGGTGTGCGGGTGGGCAGCGCCCAGCGCGCGCAGGTCGCTTTCCACCTGTGCGAACGCCGACGCAGACACCCCCGGCTGCAACTCCACGCACAGCACCGGTTGCTGTTGTCCGGGCGCACCTACGCCAACCAGCGCGGTGCGCCGCACCTGCCGATGCACGTTGAACACCGGCTCCACCTGTTCGGTGTACAGCGGGCCGCTGGCGGCTTCCACGCGGTGGGTCTTGCGCCCGCAGAACCACAAGCGCCCTTCGGCGTCGACATATCCGACATCGCCCATGCGGTGCACGACACGCTCGCTGCCATCGCTGCAGCATTCGCGGATCTTGGCGATGCGCGTGGCCGCATCACGGTTGAAATAGGTATCGGTGGCGGTGGGCCCGGCGACGGTGATCTCGCCGACCTCACCGGTCGCCAGCTCGCGCACGCCGCTCCAGTCGGCAATGGCCGCATCGTCGATGGCGATGATGCGCACCTGGTTGGGCGGCACGACATGGCCCACACAGGTGCCGGCACCAGCCTCGGTGGCGGCGCGCGTGGCGTCCAGGGTGCGACCTTCGATCGCGGCCACCGGCAGGCACTCGGTGGCGCCGTACGGGGTCCAGAACTGCGCATCGGCCGGCAGCAGCGCGCGGATCTTCGCCACCACATCCGGTGGCACCGGCGCACCGGCGGAAGTCGCCAGGCGCACGTTGGGAAGCGGCTGCCCATAGTCGGCCAGCACGCGCATCAAGGCGGGCGAACCGAACAACTGCGTCACGCCGAAGCGGTTGATCGCGTCGTGCAACTTACGCGGATCGGCGCTGCCCGGGCGCGTTGGGTCCATGTCCGGAATCACCGAGGTCAGCCCCAGCGCCGGATCGAACAAGGCGAACGGCGGAAACGTCGGCAGATCCACCCCGCCGGGCTGCATGCCGAATGCGTTGCGCAGCAATTCGATCTGGCCAACGAAATGCCGGTGGCGATACACCACCCCCTTGGGCACACCGGTCGAGCCACTGGTGAACAGGATCGCCGCCACATCGTCCGGCGCGGTGTCGGCCAGCTGGCTGCCTGCGCCGGCGCCATCGCGCTCCACCCGCGCCAGCGTGACTCCACCCCAGCCGTAACGTCCGCCGACGGTAACGATCTGCGTTGCCGAGCGCGCCCAGCGCAACAGGCGACGCGCCAGCTGCGCCAGCGCAATGCCGATAAATGCCTGCGGCTGCGCTTCGTCCAGACACTGCTTGAGCGCACGTTTGTCGATGCCGGGGTCCACCAGCACCGGTACCGCGCCAGCCTTGAACAAGGCGAACATCAGCAGGAAGAATTCCGGCGACGGCCGCACCATCACCACCGCACGCGCGCCGCGACCGATGCCGTGGCGTGCCAGGCCGGCGGCAATCGCATCGCTGCGCGCATCCAGCTCGGCATAGCTCAAGGTCACATCGTAGGCGGCAAACCCATTGGCGCCGCGACCGCCCGGGCAACGGATGGCGATCTGGTCGGGGCGCTCGCGCGCCAGTTGCGGAAGGGTGGCCGCGATATTGCAGAGGGTCGTCATCGGCGCATTATCACCCATGCGCCGATGGCGCCGGCCGCTTGCAGGCTGCCTGAAGGCAACGCGCGACGCGGGCGCAAGCGCGGCTCCTCATCGTGCGGCGGCATGACGCATCGATGCGCGGCAGTGGCCGACCCAACCGCCGCAACGCGTTCGCAGCGCATGCCAGAGCGCTATGGCACCTGCGGAGCGCCGCGTACCCGGGCGTGGCGGAGCGCATCTGAATCGCTAACCGGTCACCGCAGCACGCTACTTGTATCGCGGCGCGGTTCGGTCAAAATGCCGCGCTTCCCACGCGATTTCGCCGCGCCAGGCCCGGCATTCCATGGCACACCCCTGCCTTACCTGCGGCGCCTGCTGCGCCTATTTCCGCGTCAGTTTCCATTGGAGCGAAGCCGATCCCGCATTGGGCGGCAGGGTGCCGATCGAGCTGACCGAGGCGCTACGCACGCATGAGCGGGCGATGCGCGGCACCTCGCAATCGCAGCCGCGTTGTATCGCGCTGGACGCAGACATCGGTCGCTACAGCCGCTGCAGCATCCACGACCGCCGCCCGTCGTCCTGCGCGGCCGTGCCGGCCTCGCTGGAATTCGGGCAGCGCAGTGCGCAATGCGATAAATCGCGCTTGGCGCATGGCCTGCACGCGCTGACCGACGCCGATTGGGTGGGCGTGGACGATGCGCAACGCAATCCGCTGCCGGCGGTGTGAACCGTAGCGCAGCACGCGTGTCGTGCTGGCAACAAGCTCAGCCGGCACATTGCCGGCATGACCGGTGCGCTGCATCGGGATCCACTTCAGGAATTTCAGCCCTTGAGTGCGGCATGGCTAACGCGCCGCGGCGCGCTGCCATCTGCGAGGCGTTACAGCGGATTGCGCTCCAGAAACGCGCGAATCGCCGGCACCAGCACCTCGTGCTTGTCTTCCAGCACGTAGTGATTGGCATCGTTGAATGCAGTCACTTCGGCCTGCGGCAGCGCCCTGCGAAAGCCGGCCAGAAAGTGCTTGTCGAAACAGATATCACGCAGGCCCCAGGCGATAAAGGCCGGGCGGTCGGCGAACGCGGGCAATGCCTGCGCCGAGCGCTCCAGCAACGACCAGCCCTGGTCGGCCGGCGACAGGGGTATGTCCTGCATGAAGCGGATGGTGGAGATGCGGTTGCGCCAGTTGTTGTACGGCGCCACGTAAGCGCGGCGCACATCGGCCGGCATGCGCCGCGAGACGCCAAACCACGACGCGCCGGACGAAAACGCATTGAACGTGCGGATAAACCACTCGCCCGGCCGCCAGTGCCGACCCATCGCAATCTGCCATGGCATCGGCTTCTCCGCCGGCAGCGGGAACGCAGCCGTGTTGGTGATGACCAGCCGCTTGACCTGCGCGTGATGCGACAACGCCCAGCCGAAACCGATCATGCCGCCCCAATCGTGCACCGCCAGCGTCACCGGCCCGGTGATGCCCAGATGCCGCAACAAGGTGTCCAGATCGTCCACGCGGGATTGCAGCGTGTAGTCGTAGCGCGGCTGCGCGTCGGGCGCATCGTCGGGCTTGTCGGACAGCCCCATGCCGATGTGATCGGGCACGATACAGCGGTAGCGATCGGACAGGCCGCTCACCAGATGCCGCCACAAATAGCTCCACGACGGATTGCCGTGCAGCATGACAACCACCTCGCCATCGCGCGGGCCTTCGTCCAGATACGACATCGCAACGCCGGGGCGCACCTCAAGGCGCTTGGGGGGAAAGGGATAGCCGGGGTAGTTCATGATCTCTCGATGTAAAGCAGGGACTGAAATGCGTCTGGCGATTCGTCTAAGACATCGCACCTCACCATCGCTGCAAGGTTGAACTGTTTGCAACAGTGGTGTGCGAGGAAATCGCTCACAGCGGTTGCGCGCCTTCGCTGAGGATGTCGAGATACGCCTGATAGGCAAAGATGCGATGCCGCTGCTGGCCTGTGAGTTCGTTGACGATGTCCAACTCTTGCAGCGTGCGTACCGCTGCGCGAATGGTCGGCACACTCAGCGACAGGTGCGGCGCAACCTGCGGTACCGCCAGCACCACACGCCGCGCGAATTGCTCAAACACCAAGCCCACATTGCCTGCTCGCTGGCCTAGCGCTGCGATGCGTGCACGATCGCGCGCCAACAGCGCCAGCAACCGCTGTGCAGTATCGACAGCTTGCTGGGCGGTTTCGGCCACGCCGTCCAGAAAGAAACCCAGCCACCCTTCCCAGTCGCCATTGAGCCGGACTGCGTTGAGGCGGTCATAGTAATCGGCGCGGCGCCGCTTGAAATACAGGCTGAGGTACAGGCTCGGCTCTCGCAGCACACCTTCGCTACACAGAATCAGGGTAATCAGGAGCCGTCCCAGCCTTCCGTTGCCATCGCTGAAAGGATGGATGGTCTCGAACTGCACGTGCGCAAGGGCAGCTTTCACCAACGAGGGCATCTGGCCCTGCGACGCATGCAGAAACTGTTCGAGTGCCGCTAGCGTATCGGGCAGTGCATCTGGCGGTGGCGGAACGAAATGGGCGAGTGCGGGCGATGCCCCTCCTACCCATACCTGACTGCGACGGAACTCGCCGGGCTGCTTGCTGGCGCCGCGGCCACCCTGCAGCAGCAACGCATGCATTTCGCGGATCAACCGCAGCGATAGCGGAAAATCGTCCTCTCGCAGGCGACGCAGACCATGATTGAGGGCAGCAACGTAGTTGGAGACTTCCTCAACATCGTCGATGGGGACGCCCGGTGCCGCGTCCATTTCGAACAACAGCAAATCCGAAAGTGACGATTGCGTCCCCTCGATCTGGGATGACAGCAAGGCTTCCTTGCGCACGTACTGATAGAGGAAAAGCTCCGGGTCCGGCAGCATCAGCGTGATGCCATCCAATCGCCCCAATGCCTGATCGGCAAGCTCCTTGCGCGCAACCAACGCAACCAGGGAGAAGTCCAATGCCGGCTCCGGCGGCAGTGGGCTGGGCACGAACGCTTGATAGCGGCTGCCGGCAAGGGCTCCGGCAACATAATGCCCAGTCGTGCGATGCGGCATCTTCTTTCCTTACAGGCAGCAATGGTTCTTGCAAGGAAACTTAGATAGCACTTTTTTTCTTAAGCGGCGAGGTTGCACGGCATGCAGCAAGGCATGCCGTGCAACCACGCATCACCAAACCACTTCCGCCATCGAGCAATTCAAGCCCGAGCCGATGCCCAGCAGCGCGATGCGGTCGCCCTTCTTCAGGCGGCCCAGCTCCTTGAGCTTGCTCAACACGATCGGCACCGAGGCCGGACCGATGTTTCCGTGCTCGCCGAAGATGGTCATGACCTTGGCCGGGTCGATGCCGAACGACTTCACGAAGGCGGCGGTGTGGGGGCGGCTGACCTGGTGGATGACGAACTGGTCCAGCTCGTCCACCGCCCAACCCAGCACCTGGCGCGCGGCCATGAAGGTCTTCTGGGCCAACTTGATGCCTTCGATCAACAGCAAGCGGGTATCGGTGACCATGCGGTCCAGGTTGCCCCGGCATAGCTTGTTCCACTCGGTGGCCGAGCGGGTCACGCCGCCCTTGTAGCGCGGGGCGTCGGGCACCAGCTCGGTACGCGCCATGACCATGGCTGCTGCACCGCACCCCAGGGTCAGCGCGGCAAGTTCGTTGCGGAACTCCTCCTCGGTGACGTCCGGCGAGGTCATGCGCTCGAGGGTCTTTTCGTACACCAGGTTGGCAGTTTCGCCATCCACGACCAAGGCGTAGTCGATCTCGCCGCGCTCGAGCATGCGCGCGGCGATGTCCATGCCATTGATGAAGGCGAGGCAGGCGTTGGCCACGTCGAAGGTAACGCAGTGGTCGCCCACGCCCAGGTTGCCGGACACGATGGACGCCGTGGACGGCTCCAGGTAGTCGCGACTCACCGAGGTGTTGACCAGCAGGCCGATCTTCTCGATGCCGATACCGGCGTCGATCAGCGCCTTGCGCGCGGCCTGGGTGGCGGCGTCCGAGGCCTGGACATCCTGGTCCCACAAGCGCCGTGCATGGATACCGGCAACGTCGCCCAACACGTCGGTCTTGATCCCGAGGCGGTCGTAGGTCGGTTGCAGGCGTTCGTTGATTTCCTTGGAAGTCAGCGTGTGCGGCGCATCAACATGCGCCAGTCCCGCGATGGAGACATTCTGGAAGAGCATCGAAGTAGCGCCATGGCGTCAGGCGAGGGGGCGCTAGTCTAGCCGCTGGCTGGTTTTACCGCATCTTTACATTTGAAACGCCTGCGCCCCAGCCCAACGGTTCAGCGCGGCGGGCAGCGGAAGGCGTTGAAACGCTGGCTGCCGTCGGCCGGCTGGCCTTGCGCCTGCACCGCATTGGCGTTGGCGCCGGGGGCCTCGTTGCGCGCCAGCGTTTCCAGCTCTTCCTGCACGCGCAGCGGGTTGCGGTTGTAGAAGCCGACCTTGCTCTTGACCGTCACCACCACTTCGCCCTGCTGCTGACACCCCGCTGGCACAGGGCCTGCGGGCAGCACCCGCACGCTTTTGCCGCTTTGTTCGATCGGCACCCAGGTGCACGCCGCAGTGGAGGTGGCAACCAGAACAGACAGCATCAGCACGCGCATAAGTCATCACACCTGTGGGGAAAGCCGGATTGTGCCGCAGTTGCCTGCTGGCGATCCGGCGCGCGGTAGCACACGCAATCCACCCATTCAGCGCGCCGAACCGCCTTGCCTTGAGCGCGGGTACCCGTTCGAGCGCGATGTCCGCCGCCGTGCAACGCGTCCGGGTGTCCGGACGCGGACACCTCTACCCGTCTGAAAACCCTTCAAAAACAATGATCTTTAGTTGGCACACCGTTTGCTCTGCTTTATTTCGCAACCACGGGCCGCACCTGAAACTGACTTTTCGCTGAACAAAATCAAAAGTCATGCAAAAGTTCTTGTGCATACCGAAACGGTGTACTACCTTACTACCACACCACTGCCTAACAACACCAAGAGACCTCGCCATGAAGACCCAGACCCTGCGCATCGCCCTCTCCACCGCCCTGTTCGCTGGCGCCACCTTGGCCGGCTTTGCCCAGGCCACCAGCCTGACCACCCTGGAGACCGTGCAGGTTCGCCCGGCCGCCGACCAGATCGCCCAGCAGACACTGGAACGCAACAGCGGCATCCACACCCTGGCCGCCGTGCAGGTGCGCCCCTCGGCCGAGCAAGTGGCCGCCCTGGCCTCCGAACAGGCCGGCCCGCGCATCGTCACCTTGGCGGCGGTGCAGGTGCGCCCTTCGGCCGAGCAGCGTGCCGACCTGGTGGTACGCAACGCCGCCGCCAGCGCGCAGAGCGCCTCCAGCCAGGCAGCTGGCGCCATCGGTGCACTGATGGGGCAGGTCATCGTGAACCTGCCGACGCCGCAACTGCAGCCCTCGCCGGCCGAACTGGAAGCGCTGGTCAACGCCGCCATCAGCCTTTAAGCGGGCGCGCAGCTACACTTGCGCGCATGTCAGCACCTGTCCTCGATGTCATCCTGTTTCAGCCCGAAATTCCGCCCAATACGGGCAATGTGATTCGCTTGTGCGCCAATACCGGCGCGCGCCTGCACCTGATCGAGCCGCTCGGCTTCGACCTCAGCGACAAGCAGCTCAAGCGCGCCGGCCTGGACTACCACGAATACGCACCATTGCAGGTGCACGCCGACCTGCCCAGCGCACTGGCCGCGATCGCGCCCAAGCGCGTATTCGCACTGAGCACCCGCAGTACGGTGCGCTACGACACACCGCAGTTCGCCGATGGCGATGCGTTTTTGTTCGGTCCGGAAACCCGCGGCCTGCCGGCCGAGGTGCTGGAGTCGATTCCGCCGCAGCACCGGCTACGTCTGCCGATGCGCCCGGACAACCGCAGCCTCAATCTGTCCAACACCGTTGCGGTGATGGTGTTCGAAGCCTGGCGGCAATGGAATTTCGCTGGCGGCCAGTAGCACGCAATAGCCGGAACTGTGCGCAACGACATGCGCCTACCTGCCCGCTGCCAGGCCGCATTGCCACATGCGCGGTGAGATCCTGGCTGTCGCACCTGATATCTCGCCAAGACGCCTCATCGGTGTCGGCTGTCATCGTTCGACGGCGATAGACACTGCATCGATCCGGATTAACGAAGCGATGCTGCGCGCCGCGTCATCTGCGCGTATGCCGGGCCTCCTGGCCGACAGGACACGCCCCGGATCAGATCGCACTTGCTCACCCTCGCCGGCGCAGTGCGGTCGATACCGCGCAAGCCGCAACGGCCAGCGATCGGTAGCCACCTTCGTGCGCGCACTGCGCATCGGTCACAGCATTGTCTCGGCCTGCACGGAGGCCCCTGCCTGCAACATGCCGCGACAGCCGGCCCACAAGGCCACCGCCAGCAGCGCGATCGCACCCAAGGTCAGAAACGCGATGCGATAACCGAAGGCATGCGCCAACCAGCCACCGAACGCCGGACTCAGTGCCGCACCGACGCCCTGCACCGTCATCACCGCGCCCTGGCCGACATTGACGCGCCCGGTGCCTTGCAACAAGCGTGCGACCAGCGCCGGCACCACCACGCTTTGCAGGCCGGCGCCGAGCCCATCGAGGATCTGCACCGGAAACACGCCCCAGCCATGGATCACCGATGCCGCCACCAAGGCACGCAACGGCAGGGCCATGAACGCCACCAGCAGCACCCACCAGTGCCCGTGCACGCGGATCCAGCGCATCGCCAGTAGCGCGACCACCACCATCGTGGCCTGTGCCACCACGATGGTGGTGGCCGTCAACGCACTCGGGTCGCCGGCATGCGCCGCCACGATCGCCATGCCGTACAGCGGCAGCATCGCCGCATTGCCCAGATGGAACAGCCCCAGCGTCACCGCCAGCAGCGCCAACGGGCGGCACGTCAGCAGCACGCGCCACCCACTCAGCGCATCGCCACCGTTGTTGCTCGCAAGACCGCGTGCTGCGCGGTGGTCGATGGCCGCAGCCGGAATCGCCAGCACGGCCACCAGCGCCAGGGCGCCGAAAAATGCGGTCAGCAGGAACACTGCGGCAAAGCCATAACGCCATCCCAACCAGCCAGCCAGCACCGCGGCCAGCACGTTGCCGGCATGGTTGGCCACCTGGTTGCGCGCCAGTTGATGGTCGAAACCGCGCGCGTGCACCAGCCCCAGGGTAATGCCCGTCAATGCCGGGCCGATGCCGGCCGCCGCCAACGCCGAGGCGATCTGTGCGGCGACCACGCCGGAAGAGGTGGGCTGCAGCCAGATCAAGGCGGTGGCCAGCAGGATCGCCAGGCAACCGATCACCACCACGGCGCGTTTGCGCCGGGTGGCATCGACCAGCGCGCCGGCCGGTGTGGTGGCGAGCATGCCGGCGATGCCGCCCACGCTCATCACCGTGCCGATCGCCGCCACCGACCAGCCTTTGGATTGCAGGAACACGCTGAGGAACGGCCCCAGCCCGTCCTGCACATCGGCCACGCTGAAATGCAGTGCTTCCAGCGCGCGCGTGCCACGGGGCCTGGTCTTGGTCATCGGCATGGCAATGCTCCACTGCGAGCGCGCACGAAGGCGCACGTGGCAGACCAGGGGGCAAGCATCTCAGTGGCGCGCGGTGGCCGCATGTCCGGCTCCTAGTGTTTGGGCTTGGGCTTGGGTTTATGCGCGGGCCCGTGCGGCGGATGCTCGATCTGCTTCAGCGTCGCCGCCTTGCCACCCAAGGCATGGGCATGGATCAGTACACCGTGCGGCGTGGCCTTGGTCTCGCCTTCGGCCACCAGTGGCTTGCCGACCACCAGCTGTTTGGCGAAGTCGCCACCGGCATGCGGCGGAAACCGCACCGTGACCGCATCGTCCAGCAGCACGCCATGCACCTGCCCGTGCGGACCATGCAGCAACCGGGTGATGGTGCCGCTGTGCTGGGCCACTTCCGGCTTGGGCGGTTTGCCGGGTGGCTTGGGTTTGGGCTTGGCATGCGGCCCATGCGGGCCTTCATCGAGGATGCGCTTGCCACCTTCCGGATCGATTGCCAACGCCACCAACATCTCCACGTCGCGCGGCTTGAGGCCACGCACGGTGAGCGCGCTGCCCGGCTTGAGCGCCTTCAGCAGCGCCTCGGACAGATGCGGCGGGGTGTGCACTTCGGTGCCATCGGTGAGCAGCAGGCCGTCGATATCGGCCTTGGGGTTGAGCAGGAAACGCGCCAGGGTGCCGCGGGTGGCGGGGAGGAAATCAGGGTCGACCCAATGCATGGTGTTACTCCGAAAAAGGACCGGCATTGCCGGTCAAGCCGCTGGCCACGCGGCTGCGTGACCAGCGGAGGAAACCAACGAACAAGACAGGGGTGGTACGACTCAACGGCCGGCCGGCGGGACTGGAGCGACCGGCGGGGGCGGCGGCAGCGGGCCGTCCGGACGCGGCGCGGTGAACAGCGCGCGCAGCGAGGAGCGATCACGCCCCAACTGGGTCGCCTCGATCGCACGGCCGTCCGGGGTGGCCACACCCAGGCCGCTGGCGCTCAGCGGTGCGCCCACGCGCAGCAGATCGGCAAACTGCAGCGCCAGATGCGGCGGCATCCGCACCACCGTGCCATCGCTGACCAGCGCACCATTGATCTCGCCGGCAGGCCCATAGACCAGGCGCTGGATCGTGCCATCGGACTGCAACGGGGTCAGCTGGCCGGGGGTCGGCGGCGGTGGCGGGGCCGCGCCGAAGGTCGGCGGGCGGTCGACCACCTCGCGGCCGCTACGGCCGGAGCGGATCGAACTGACCTGCAGCACCGGCAGATTGCCCAGGCGGAAGCCCTTCACGACGACACTGTCGCCGGCACGGACGGCCGCCTTCACCTCGCTGGACAGATGCGGCGGAAACCCGACCTGGGTGCCGTCGCGCAGCCACAGTCCGTCGACGTCACCATTGGGATTGAGCAGGAAGCGCTCGACGGTACCGCTCACGCTCACCGGTGTGGCGGCGACCGGGGTCGGCGGGGCCGGCGGACCGCCGATCGGGCCATTGGGAGCCGGCGGCGGCGGCGGGGCGGCCACTTGTGCGGCGGCGGCGCCGATGGTGCAGGCCAGGGCAATTGCAAGAACAGTCTGACGCAACATGGGATGTCTCCTGCGCGGCGGGAAGGGGCCGCGTACCAGAGGCAAAGCAGCAATCGTGCCAATTGGCAAGTGATTGTTTTGAAATGACTTTCATTGGCCGACAGCCGAAGAGAGACGTCTGCATTTCATCCACCCTGTCCGGTTTTGGGACAGCTGTCGCGCAGTCTGCGATCGACGCGTGCGCGCGTGTCACAAGCCGTATTCCTCCAGCTTGCGATAGAGCAATTGCCGGTGGATCCCCAACCGGCGCGCGGCCTCTGCCCGATTGCCCTGGCTCTGTTCCAGCGCCGACTGGATCATCCGTTTTTCCAGCTGCGCCACCGCTTCGGGCAGGGTGCCGGTCAACGCCGATGCACCATTTGGCGGCGCCTCGCCAGCCTCGCCCAGCGCTTCCTCCAGATCCGCCGCATCGATGCTGGCGCCACGCACCAACACCTGGCTGCGCTGCATGACGTTGCGCAATTCGCGCACATTGCCAGGCCAGCGGTGCGCGAGCAGGCGCTCCTGCGCGGCCGGCGACAGGCTCTGCGCACGCGCTGCATTGGCGCTCAGGAAGTGCTGCGCCAGCAACAGGATGTCCTGGCCACGCTCGCGCAATGGCGGCAGTTCGATCGGCACCACATTGAGGCGGTAACGCAGATCGCTACGAAAGCGCCCGTCGGCCACGCAGGCCGCCAGGTCGCGATGGGTGGCGGCCAGCACCCGCACATCCACCTTCTGCGGGCCGCTGCCACCCAATGGCGTCACCTCGCCTTCCTGCAGGAAACGCAGCAGCTTGGCCTGCATCGGCAATGGCATGTCGCCGATTTCGTCCAGAAACAACGTGCCGCCATCGGCTTCGCGAATCAACCCGCGTCGGTCGCTGCTGGCGCCGGAAAACGCACCCTTGCGATGGCCGAACAGCTCGCTCTCCATCAATTCCAGCGGAATGGCCGCGCAGTTGACTGCAGCGAATGGCGCACTGGCGCGCGGGCTGGCGCGATGCAACGCGCGTGCCGCCAATTCCTTGCCGGTGCCGGTTTCCCCGGTGATCAGCACCGGCAGATCAGAGGCGGCCGCCAAGCCGATGCGCTTGTGCACGGTGCGCATCGCCGGGCTGTGGCCAACCAGTGCATCGTCGTCCTCGACCGGCGCAGACAACGCGTCTGTCGCTGCAGCCTGCGCCTCGGCGCGACTGAGCAGTGCGCGCTCCACCACCTCCACGATGTCGGCACGACCAACCGGCTTGACCAGATGATCGAAGGCGCCCAGCGTCATCGCCTCGATCGTGTTGCCGCTGGACACATGGGCGGTCAGCATCACCAGCGGCACCTGACGCGCCTGCGCATCGTCCAGGCGCGCGCGCAGCACCGCGATGCCATCCATGCCCGGCATGCGGAAATCCACAAACGCCATGTCGATGCCGCCTTCGCTCAACCGGGCCAGCCCGTCCGGCCCATTCTCGGCGGCGACCGCCGTATGCCCGAGCGAGCGCAAGGTGGCCTGCAAGGTGGTGCGAAACGCGGCATCGTCATCGATGATCAGGATGCGCGCCATGGCAACTCCAGAATGAAATGGGTCAGCCCGTCGGCATGTGCGTAGCGCGCGTGTCCGCCATGCGCGCGCGCGATCTCGCGCACCAGCGCCAGCCCCAGGCCATTGCCGTCGGCGCGGCCACTGACGAACGGTTCGAACAAGTGTGCGGCGATCGGTTCTGCGATCGGCGCGCCACGGTTGCAGACCTGAAGTTGCAACATGCCCTCCACTGCAGCCGCTTGCAGCGTAACCTCGCTGCCTGGATCGGCGTGCTGCGCGGCATTGCGCAGCAGGTTGTGCACCGCGCGCCCCAGTTGCTGCGGATCCAGGGTCCAGCGCAACGGCGCAGCCGGCAGCAGCACGCGGGGCGGCGACGTGCCGGGCGGTAACGGACCGTGCTCCAGCAGCGTCGCCAGCCAGTCCTGCACCACCACCGTCTCCAGCTGCAGACGGATCGGCTGCACCATGCCGAGCAGGCTCTCGACCACACCATCCAGGCGACGAATCTGCCCCAGCATCAACTCGCCATGCGCAGCATCGTCCGGCGTCGCATCGCCGCGCGCGATCTCGTTTTCCAGCGCCAACCGCATCGTGGCAATCGGGTTGCGGATTTCATGCGCCACAGTGGCCGTCATACGCCCAAGCGCGGCAAGCCGTTCGTGCCGCGACAGTTCGGCGGCCAGCCGGCGCGTCTGCGCCAGCGCCTGCGCGTTGCGCTGCGCATAGTCGTTGACCGCCGCGCCCAGCCGGTCCAGTTCCGGCGTCCCGGTCGGCGGAATGTGCGGCGTCTCGGTGTCGGCGGCCAGCGCTTGCTGGATACGCTGCAGGCGCTGGCTCCAGCGCCGCACCAGCACGCCCAGCGCAATGGCCGATATCGCCACCATCGCGAAGATCAGCAACATGCCGACGACCAGGGGCCGCCACGCGTCGGCCTTGCTGGCCGGCACCCGCGTCATCGTCCATGCCGCGCTGCCGGATGCCAACGGACAGGCGCTGATCAGCAGGACCTCGCGGCGACCGTCGCGACGGTATTGCGCCGCTTGCTTTGTCGTCACGCTCTGCTGCGCCGCGTTGACGATGTTGGCCCACTCAGCGGCGGGAATATCGGTCTTGTGATCGCTGCCGTCGTAGGTCGGGTACGCGTAGGCAACAAAGCCCTTGTGCAGGTCCCAGACACCGCCTTCGACACCTGGTGCATCGGCCAGCACCAGCTGCACCACCACCGCTGCCAGGCCCGCGCCATCGTCGCCGCGACGCGCTGCCTCGCTTGCCCCGGCATAGCGTTGCACGATGCGCGCGCATTGCCCGCCCAATTGCTGGCGCGCCTCCTCCAGCCGCACTCCCTCGGTCTGCCGATACAGGCCGTACAACATCGTGGCCACGCCCACACAGGCGGCCACGATCACCATCCAGATCAGCAACAGTTGCCGGAGCAGCGAACGGGGCATGGACGAAGCGGCCTGAAGAGGACAGCCAGTGTGCGTGAGTGCAACTGAATTAACGCAGGTTGGTCTTTACCAACGCGATGACCTCATCGCCACGCCCGCTCATCACTGCCTTGAGCAGATACAGGCCCATCCCCTTGGCCTGTTCGAGCTTGATCGCCGGCGGCACCGCCAGCTCCTGCGTGGCGACCCGCACATCCACCAGCGCCGGACCCGAATGCGCGAAGGCTTGGCGCAATGCACGCTCCAGTTGCGACGACTCATCGACACGAATGCCCAGGATGCCCATCGCGTTGCTCATCGCCGCGAAATCCGGATTGCGCAGCTCGGTACCGGTATCCAGATAACCGGCGGCCTTCATCTCCATGGCCACGAATCCCAGCGAGGCGTTGTTGAACACCACCACCTTCACCGGCAGATGCAATTGCGCCAGCGAAATGAAATCGCCCATCAGCATCGCAAAACCGCCATCGCCCGATAGCGAAATGACTTGCCGACCAGGAAATGCTGCTTGCGCGCCAAGCGCCTGCGGCATCGCGTTGGCCATCGAGCCGTGATTGAACGACCCCAGCAAGCGGCGCTTGCCGTTCATGCGCAGGTAGCGGGCGGCCCACACCGTGGGCGTGCCGACATCGCAGGTGAACACTGCATCCTGATCGGCAATCTGGCTGATCAGCCGGGTCACGAACTGCGGGTGCAGTGGCTGCCCGGGATCTGCCGGCACCGCCAGATCGTCCAGTCCTTCGCGCGCCTTGCGGTAGTGCGCAAGCGATTTTTCCAGGAAGCCACGTTCTTCGCGGCGCTGCAGCTGCGGCAGCAACGCTGCGATGGTTTCGCCCACATCGGCGGCAATGCCCAGCTGCAACGGCGTGCGCCGACCGAGCGCGCTCGGGTCGCGATCCACCTGCACGATGGTCGCGTCCTTCGGGTAGAACTGTCGGTACGGAAAATCCGTGCCGAGCATGAGCAAGGTGTCGCAATTGAGCATCGCGTGATAACCGGAACTGAAACCGATCAGGCCGGTCATGCCGACATCGAACGGGTTGTCCCACTCCACGTATTCCTTGCCGCGTAGCGCATGCACCACCGGCGCACCCAACGTGTCGGCCAACGCCACCACTGCGTCATGCGCGCCGGCGCAGCCACTGCCGCACAACAGCGTCACTGCCTTGCTCTGCTGCAGCAGCTCGACCAATTGCCGCACATCCTCGGCGGCAGGCAGCACCCGCGGCTGACGCAGCGCCGGCCACGCACTGGAGACATGTTTGTCGACCTCCAGCAACGCGATATCGCCGGGAATCACCACCACCGTCACGCCTTGCTGCAGGATGGCCGTGCGCATCGCCCGATGCAGCACTTCCGGCAGCTGCGCCGGGTTGGTCACCATCTCCACGAAGTGACTGCACTCGCGAAACAGCTCTTGCGGGTGGGTCTCCTGAAAGTAGCTGAGCCCGATCTCGGACGATGGGATATGCGCGGCAATCGCAAGTACCGGCTGGCGGCTGCGATGGCAATCGAACAGCCCGTTGATCAGGTGCAGATTGCCCGGCCCGCAACTGCCCGCACACACCGCCAGCTGGCCGGTCACCGCCGCCTCGGCACCTGCGGCGAATGCGGCCACTTCTTCGTGCCGCACATGCATCCATTCGATGGTCTGCATCTCGCGCAAGGCATCGGTCAAGCCGTTGAGGCTGTCGCCGGTGACGCCCCAGATCCGCTCGACCCCGGCGCTCTGCAGCGTCTCGGCCAGAAAGCGCGCCAACGTTCTCTTCTTCGCCACGATGCAGCTCCACAAGGTGTGTTCAACAGGCGTGCAATGCTCCCAGCGACTGCGTCAGTGCAATGTGCTTGTCTAGCGAGCGCAGGTAAAACGCTGGAAACCAAGCGGTTTATTGCGTTTATGCACGTACGCCTCACATCGGCGCAACGTAAGCGCTAGAGCGTCACGTTTTGCACGTGCTGTGCGCGTATCTGCACACTACACAAGAAAGCGCAGCTGAATCTGGCGCGATGATTCATCAACTGGTCAGTCCAAAATTCATGTCGCGTTCCATCGAATAACGGAGAATTTACATCTCGGCAGCGAACGGCATTCGCCTCAGCGCCGGTCCAATCAAATAAGTACAGGTACCCCGATCATGAAGACTTCTTTGCTGGCCCTCGGCCTTCTCGCAGCTCTGCCGTTTGCGGCTTCGGCTGCTGAAAACCTCTCCTACAACTTCGTCGAAGGCGATTACGTGCGCACGCCGACCGAAGGTCGCGATGCGGACGGCTGGGGCGTGAAGGCCTCTTACGCCATCGCTCCGAACTTCCATGTGTTCGGCGATTACAGCAAGCAGAACGCTGACGACAACAACAACGTGTTCGAGAACACCGACTCGGACTTCCAGCAGTGGGGCGTCGGCGTGGGCTTCAACCACGAAATCGCCACGAGCACCGACTTCGTTGCGCGCGTTGCCTACCGCAAGCTGGACCTGGACACCCCGAACATCAACTTCGACGGCTACAGCGTTGAAGCCGGTCTGCGTAACGCCTTCGGCGAGCACTTCGAAGTCTATGCACTGGCTGGCTACGAAGACTTCTCCAAGAAGCGTGGCATCGACATCGGCGACAACTTCTACGGCCGTCTTGGCGCCCAGGTGAAGTTGAACCAGAACTGGGGCATCAACGGCGACATCCGTATGGATGGCGACGGCAACAAGGAATGGTCGGTCGGCCCGCGCTTCAGCTGGTAAGCCGCACGTTTGACTGCAACGCGATCTCTCTCCCGCGTTGCACTGGAAGCCCGGTCCCCCGACCGGGCTTCTTTCTTTTGGCGGTTTGGGCACGCACGTCGCGATACGCATCGCTTCCACAGGGAACCTCGCCAACGATGCGCCTGCGCCACGAGGGTTGGCCATGCGTGCGTTGGGCGCCTCCACATACCTGACGTCTGATCCGCCAAAGCCCTGCTTGCGCCGCGGCACGCGGCCAAACAAAAACGCCCGGTCGTGCCGGGCGTTGTGTCGTGCATCTTCGCAATAGACGCCGAAACGCTACCGGTCTTGGAGCGGCGAACAAAACGTAGCGAGCGATCATCCAGTGGGTGTGGACGGTGCGCGCGGAACCACAGTGAAAGAGTGGTACGCGAGATTCCGAGCACCGGCCACGCAGGCCTGGTGGTGAGCGAAGCGTTTTGTCAGCTGTTCTCAGGTGAACAAGGTCTGCGGGTACTCTGGCTTGCGCTCGCGTGCCAGCAATTCCTTCAAGCCTGCTTCCGGGGTGATTTCGCCGTGCAATACCGCACGCACGGCATTGGAGATCGGCAGTTCGATGCCGTGGTGTTCGGCCTGACGCATGACTTCATCGGCCGTCTGCACCGATTCGACCACCTGACCGATCTCGCGGATCGCCTCGTCCAAGCTCTGCCCGCGCCCCAAGGCCAGACCCAGGCGACGGTTGCGCGACAGATCGCCGGTGCAGGTGAGCACCAGATCGCCCAACCCGGCCAGGCCCATCAAGGTCTCCGGACGAGCGCCGATCACCGCCGCCAGACGCAGCATCTCGTTCAAGCCACGTGTGATCAAACCGGCACGTGCATTGAGACCAAGCTGCATGCCATCGGCCACGCCGGTGGCCACCGCCAGCACGTTCTTCATCGCCCCGCCGAGCTCGGCGCCCACCATGTCGTCGCCGGTGTAGGCGCGGAAAGTGGGGCCATGCATCGCGTCGGCCACCACTTGCGCAAACGCCGCATCGTCGCCGTGCACGGTGATGGCGGTCGGCAGGCCGAGCGTGACTTCCTTGGCGAAGGAAGGTCCGGTCACCACGGCCAGCGGAACGCTGGGGCCGAGGATGTCACGCGCCACTTCATGCAGAAACCGCCCGGAACCGGGTTCGAAGCCTTTGGTCGCCCACGCAACGCCGGCACCGGGCGGGCGCAGCGGTGCGATCAGCCGGATCGTCTCGGTGAACGCATGCGAGGGCACCACCACCAGGATCCAAGTGGCGTCAGCGACCGCCGCCTGCAGGTCGGTGGTGGCACGCAGGCTGTCGGGCAGTGCAATGCCCGGCAGATAGCGCGCGTTCTCGTGGGTGCGGTCGATGGTATCCACCATCGCCGCGTCGCGCCCCCAGAGCACGGTCGGGTGACCATGCCTGGCGAGCAGCGCGGCCAGGGCCGTGCCCCAGGAACCGGCGCCGAGAACGGCGATCTTGTGGGTCAAATCGCTCATCGGCGCAATCAACGCTTAGGCGTTGCCAGCCGGCTCGGAATCGGCCAGCGAGGTCCCTTCGTTCTGACGCTGACGCAGGGTTTCCGCATACAGGGCTTCGAAATTGATCGGCTGCAGGTAGAACGGCGGGAAGCCGCCGGCCTGGATCAGGTCGCTGACCAGGGTGCGCACGTACGGGAACAGGATGTTCGGGCACTGGGTGCCGAGCAGCACGTCGATCGCCTGCGGGTCCAGGCCGACCAGGCCGAACACGCCGGCTTGCTGCACTTCGGCCACATAGGCCGTCTTGCCACCGGCGGTGCAGGTCAGGGTCACGGCCAACACCACTTCGAAGGCATTGTCGTTGAGGCGCTGCACCTTCTGGTTGAGGTTCAGCTGCAGCTCGGGCTGGTTGGCGTCATTGAAGACGGCCGGTGCGTTCGGAGATTCGAAGGACACGTCCTTGACGTAAATCTTTTCGATGGTGAAGGCGGGACCAGCAGCGGCGTCGGCCGGCGCAGCGGCGCCGTTGAGGATTTCGTCGGACATTCCTAACTCCAGAAACGGTTCGGTGGATGCAGCGTTGAGTGATGCGAACGTGAAAGCGCGAGTCTCTCACGCCAGCAATGGGGGCGTGCCGGGTGCCGCACAAGGCCGATCAGCGGCCCTTGATCAGTGGCAGCTCGGCCATCTGCCAGGCGGCCACGCCGCCTTCGAGCCAGTACACCTGTTCGAAGCCGGCTTTCTTCAGCGTCTTGGCTGCACCGGCGGAGGTGGTGCCACTGCGGCAGACCACCACCACCGGCGAGGCCTTGGCGTTGGCCAATAGCTTGCCGGCTGGGTCGAACTTGGCCAGCGCCACGTTCCGGCTGCCGGCGATGTGGCCTTTTTCGAAGTCGGCAGTGGGCGACAGGTCGATCACCAGCGCGTTTTCGCTGTTGATCAGACGGGTCAGCTCGGCCGGCTTGAGCGCGCGATAGCCGCGGAACAGGCGCGCGACCTCGGTGACGATCAGGGCGATGGTCAGGCCCACCAGGGCCAGCGACAACATGGGGTTGCGGCCGACAAAGGCCTGCAGCTCTTCGAAATTCACGGGGTCAGGGTCAGTCGAGCGGGCGGGAATTGTCGCACAGCTGGCGCACGCGACGCCCGGCGCGCAAGGGCAGGCTACTGGCCCTTCCACAGGTCGGGCAGGCCGCTGGCCAGCCACCAGCGCTTCTGCTCGGGATTCCAGCGCCAGATCTCGATGCTGCGCACCAGCCGTTCGGCCTGGGTATTGCGGTTGATCACCCGCAACTCGACCTCGCGCCGCAGGTCGCCGTTGGGGTCTTGGCCCACGCGCACTTCGCGGTAGCCGGAAATCTGCACCTGCTCGTAGCGCGAACGTTCCAGGTCGCTGAGCGGATGCGCCTGGGCATAGGCCGGCTCGACGAAGCCCAGCGCGGCGTCGAAATCGTTCCAGCGCACGGCGGCCGTGTAGGCGGCCTGGGTGGTTTCCAGCGCACGCGCCTGGGCACGGCTGCCGGCATTGGCCACCCCGCTCAGCAGTGCCAGCCCAAGCAGCACGATCGTTGTAATGACTGCACGCATGCGTATTCCCCCGGATCCAGCCGGCATCCTACCGTTTTGGAAACGCCACGAAGCGCCCGCTCAACGTGGCCGCGGCGGCACCGGAGCCCAGCGCGATCTGCGCGCGCATGCCGATGCGCGCCTTGCCGCGCTGCCGGAACGTCGCCAGAAAGGCCTCCCAGCTCCCCAGCTCGGACGGCTCGGCATTGGCGACCAGGTCTTCGTACACCGGCGCGACATAGCGCAGCTGGCTGTCGGCGACGTAGACATCGGCGTGGTGCCCGGCCAATTGCAGCTGCAGGGTCAGCCACCCCCAGCTGGCCAGCGTCATCAGCGAGGCCAGGCTGCCGCCGAATGCATTGGCCTTGTCGTTGACGTTGGCCTGCAGCGGCGCCCGCAGGCGCAACGCACCATCGTGCAAGCCGTCGACAGCGATGCCCATCGACAGGACCAGCGGCATGGCGATGAACTGCTGCTGCAGCGACTGCAGGGCGGATGCGAGCGTGCACGAAGGAGTCATCGGCAAAGACTGGAAGACGGCGAAGGGCGGCATCATGCCGCAATGTTCTGCGAGCGTCTTGTGCACCTGCATGACATGCGGCACCGCATGGTGAATGCAGTCATCGCCACGTGCGATGTGCAGGCCGGCATCGCTCTGGTTGCGTGCAACAAACGTATCGACACCTTGGTGCAACCCGGATCGCCCGCTCGGTCAGCAAGCGATGTCCGCCACGTGCCTGCCGGTGGCGTTGCAGATAGCGCGCCATGCATAAAACCGCCAGCCAACGACCGCGCAACCGCCAGGCAGAACCGACGCCTGCGCGCGCCGGTTTGTTTGCCGCGCTATGGCGCAAAGACCACCTTGCGATAGCCCTGCGCCACCCGCAACAGCGCGGTGGCCCTGGCTTTCCAATGCGTACTGCGCTGCTTCTGTGCGTGCGTCAGCGGCGCATCGATCGTGCTGGTAAATACGATGTTTTCCGCAGCTGCGTGGAAGAACTTGTCCTGGATGCACGCAGCCGGCGAGAGTTGATAGGTGGACAGCTGGTGCGCCACTGGCGACTCGCTCCACCCGAACAAAAAAATATCGGCCATGGTGTGCCAGCGCGCCTTTGCAGCCAGCAGCAATCGCGCCGCATCCCTGCTGATGATCAGCGCGCCG
The DNA here is from genome assembly GCF_000961215.1 of Xanthomonas citri pv. citri. Classification (NCBI taxonomy): domain Bacteria; kingdom Pseudomonadati; phylum Pseudomonadota; class Gammaproteobacteria; order Lysobacterales; family Lysobacteraceae; genus Xanthomonas; species Xanthomonas citri. The sequence continues at coordinate 266,045 of NZ_CP008998.1, read as the reverse complement.
GCGCACACCGGCCAACAATGCTGATACCTCGATGGCCGCACCAGGCGCAGATGGCGCCCGGCGACATCCGCCACTTTGGCATCGAGCTTGATGCGGTTGTAGGACGGCTCCAGCCGCACGATGCTGTTGCCGCCGGGCAGCCAATCGGTGCTGCGCAATAGCGCCGGCAGCGCATCGGACAGATGCATGTCGTCTTCGAAAATCGCCGTGTAGGCGTCGTCGGAATCGGCCGCAATGCGCCACGCTGCCTGATGACTGAGAAAGCAGCCGATGTTGGACGCTGTCCACTTGCGTGGGCCGGTGCTGAAGGCATCGCCCGACCCTTCCAGTGGACGCTCGCGTACGAAGTCGGCGATCTGCTCGTCCGTCAACGTGGCGCCATCGACGGCAGCAATGCGCTCGAACGGCAGGCCCAGCGCATCCAAGCGCGCCGACATGGCCTGCAGCCGGTCGCCGCTGCGCTGCATATTGATAAGGTAGGACTTGATCACTTCGCCGCTCCAGCACGGTTGTTGGCCAGGATCGTGACCGGATTCCCAGCGGTTGCAAGAGGTTCTGGATCGAGTCGAAGGGCGCCAGTCAGGGTGCCAAAAACATCGCTCCGGCGGCCGGCACTTCGTCATCGATGCGCACTGGCACCCCTGGATGCGGCGACATCGCGCCGCAGGTGACCGGCGCTCTCGCATAATCACGCCATGACCGGCCTTGCCCATTCCGATGCTGCCTGGACCCTGATCTCGCTGCGCCCCAGCGGTGAACATGCGCCGCTACGGCGCGCAGTTGCGCGGCATGGCGGACGGGTACTTGCGCTGTCGCCATGGCGCTTGCAGACCCATGACACCGCACAAGCGCGAGACGCGCTGCGGCAGGCGCTGGCAGCACCGATTGCGATTTTCACCAGCCCGGCGGCAGTGCAGGCGGCGCATCGTCTGGCGCCGCTGCAGCGCCCGGCGCAGGCGCACTGGGTCAGCGTGGGCGACGGCACTGCGCGCGCATTGCACGCCTGCGGCATCGACACCGTGGTGCGGCCGGCGCGCATGGACAGCGAAGGCCTGCTTGCGCTGCCGTTGCTGCAGGCGCCGCTACAGGCCGTCGGGCTGATCACCGCCCCCGGCGGACGCGGCATGCTGGCGCCAACGCTGCAGCAGCGCGGTGCGCGCATCGTGCGTGCCGATGTCTATCAACGCGTCCCGCTGCGCTTGCGCGCCTCGGCCATCCAGGCGTTGTCGCTTGCACTGCCGCGCAGCGTGCTGGCGCTCAGTAGCGCCGAAGCGCTGACGCTGGTCCTGCAACAGCTGCCTGCCGAACTGGTCGCTGCGTGGCAACAGCGTCCGGTCGTGGCATCCAGCGATCGTATGCTCGACGCCGCACATGCCGCCGGCTTCGCGCATGGCATGCGCGCAGAAGGCCCGTTGCCGCTGCAGCTCGCCGCTGCTGCTGAGGCGGCGATCATGACACCACCGCGACCTTGCTGAACTGCGAACTCAAGCACAGCTTGCCGCCGTCCGGCGCTGCACGCCATGCTGTGTGCGATGACTGCGGCGCCTGCGCCGGTCGTGACTGCCCGAGGATGTCCGAATGACCGAAATGCCCGCTCCTGCGCGACGCTTTCCCTTGGCATGGCTGCTGCTTGTCGTGGCCGTGGCGGCCGTCGGTGTGGCGCTGCTGCTGGGCTGGCGCGCGTGGCAGAACTATCAGGCAACGCAGCTGCAGGCCGCGCAGGCGCAGCAGCAACGCTGGGACGGCACCCAGCAAATGCTGGAAACGCTGCGCCGCGATCAGCGCCTGGCCAACGAGCGTCTGCAGGACGCGGCGGCCACCAACCGCGTCCTGCGCGACGAGATGCTGGGCCTGAGTCAGCGCAGCGCATTGCTCGAAGACACCGTGCAAAAGCTGGCCGACCCCAACCGTCATGGCGCACAGGCGCTGCGCCTGGATGAAGTGGAGCTGCTGCTGCGGCTTGGCCAGCAGCGCCTGAGCATCGCCGGCGATGCCGATGGCGCGCGGCGCGCCTATGCGCTGGCCAACGGCGCACTCAGCGGCATCGACGACCCCGGTTATCTCAATCTGCGTCAGGCATTGGTGCAGGAACGCGATGCGCTGGAGCGTCTCGGGGCCGGCCCGCAGGCGGAGGCCGGCAAGAATCTGGACGCCTTGGCCGCCGAGTTGCAGCGCCTGCCGGAACAGACCGCGCAGGCCAGCGACGCGGCGCAACCGTGGTGGCAAAAGGCGCTGGCGCCGCTCGTGGACATCCGTCCCAGCCGCGGCGACGCCTTGCTTACCGGCGGCGACCGGCATGCTGCGCGCGATGCAGTGCAGATCGAAATCAGCCTGGCCCGCGCGGCCGCGGAACGTGGCGATGCCGCCGGTTTTGCGCAATCGCTGCGCCGCGTGGAGACCTGGACTACCCGGCTCTGGCCGGATTCGCCGCAACGTCGTCAGCTGCGTGCGCGCTTGCGCAGCCTGCAACAAGCGCCACTGCGTCCGCGCCTGCCGGAACTGGGCACCACCCTGCTGCAACTGCAGGCCATGCGTGAAGGGAGATCCACCCAATGAAAGTGTTGCGTACCGTCTTGATTCTGCTGGTTGCCGTGGCGCTGGGCGTGCTCGGCGCACAGTGGCTATCGCACCAGAACAGTTACGACCTTGGCAACGTCGTTGTCAGTGTGGGAGGTAACGACTATCACGCCGCCATGCCGCAGGCGCTGCTGATCCTGCTGATCGCCTTGCTGGTGCTGTGGTTGCTATGGACGTTGATCAGCCTGCCGTTCCGCGTGTGGGGCAAGTACCGCCGCAACAAGGGCCGTGCGCGTTTGATCGAAGGTCTGCGCGCTGCCGATCATGGCCAATGGCAACGCGCCGAGCGGCTGCTGGTCAGTGCCAGCGAAGACGACGAGGTGAGCGGCATTGCCCTGGCCAGCGCAGTGCGCGTGGCCGATGCGCGCGGCGACGATGCGGCGGCCACGGCACTTGCAAAGCAACTGGCCGAGCGCGACCCGACGGGATATGCGCTGTTGCAGGGCGAGCGGCACCTGGCGCGCCAGCGCCCGGTCGACGCAATCAATGCAGTGGATAGCGCCAACGCGCAGCCGTTGCCGGCACGCGGCCTGCTGTTGCGCACCCACGCCCTGGCGCAGATCGGTCGCGCCGACGAAGCCTATGGCCAGCTCGGTGCGCTGCGTCAGCAGGCGGTCTTGGCGCCCGATGCCTACAGCACGCTGGAAGCGACGCTGGCCGAGCAGACCCTGTTGCAGGCCAGCGACGCCAATGCACTGGCCGAGCGCTGGGAAGCATTGCCCAAAGCATTACGCACCACGCCGGCAGTGGTGGGCGCCTACGCGCAACGTGCGGCCGTGCTGCATTGGGACGATGCCGCCGTGCACAGCCTGGAGCATGCGCTGGACGCGCAATGGGACGAATCGCTGGTGCGCCTGTACGGCGTGCTGCCGCTGGAAAAATACGATTCGCGCCGCGCCAGCGCGCAGCGCTGGCTGACCCAATATCCCGACAGCCCAGGGCTGTTGCTGACACTGGCGCGGCTCGCGCGTCAACAGCAGCAGTGGTCGCAGGCCGAGGAATTCCTGCATCGCGCCATCGCAGGCGGCGCCGGCAGCGAGGCCTGGGAAGAACTGGGACACGGTTTTGGCGCCTCCGGCGACCTGCTGTCGGCACAGCATTGCTATGCCAATGCCTTGCGCGCCGCACGTGGCGAACCGGTGCAGGACCTCATGCCACGGCAGTCGTTGCGCGAGCCGGTCATCACCACGTACGACCCCGCGCCAATCGATCCGCACGCAGCGGACGATCGCATCCTGTAGTGGAGACAGCGGCGGTATGCGATGTGCGTACCGCCGCATTGCACCCCCAAGAACAAGGCGAATGCTCGCCAAGTGGGCATCTACTCCTTCGAAGAAGTTGACGTTGCGTTGTTGCCACGCGCAGCGATGGAATGAAGGAGAGGATTCGCAAAGGCGGCGACTGCGCCTGCGAATCCCGGATCACCCATGCCCAATCCCGTACCGCGCAGTGGCATCAGCGCTCGACGATGGCCACCACGCCCATGCCGCCGGCGGTGCAGATCGAAATCAACGCGCGGCCGCCGCCGCGCTCTTCCAACTGCTTGGCAGCGGTGGCCACCACGCGTGCGCCAGTGGCGGCGAATGGATGGCCGGTGGCCAGCGACGAGCCCAGCGGATTGATCTTGTCCGGGTCGATGCGGCCCAGCGGCGCGTCCAGGCCCAGCCGGTTGCGGCAGTAGTCCTCGCTCTCCCACGCGCGCAGCGTGCACAGCACCTGCGCGGCGAAGGCCTCGTGGATTTCGTAGATATCGAAGTCCTGCAGGGTCAGGCCCTGGCGCGCCAGCATCTGCGGCACCGCAATGGTGGGCGCCATCAGCAGGCCTTCGCCATGCACGAAGTCGACTGCCGCCACCTGTGCATCGCGCAGGTAGGCCATCGGCGTGTGGCCATGCGCCAACGCCCAGGCTTCGCTGGAGAGCAGCACCGCGGCGGCGCCATCGGTGAGCGGGGTGGAATTGGCAGCGGTCAACGTGCCACGGCCGGAGGTCTTGTCGAAGGCCGGTCGCAAGGTCGCGAGTTTTTCCAGCGAGGTGTCGGCGCGCAGGATGTTGTCGCGCGAGACGCCGCGGAACGGCGCGATCAGCGCGTCGAAGAAACCGCGCTCATAGGCAGCGGCCAGCTTGTGGTGCGAGGCCACCGCCCATTCGTCCTGCGAATCGCGCGAGATGTTCCATTCCTTGGCCATGTCCTCGCAATGGTCGCCCATGCTCTTGCCGGTGCGCGGCTCGGCCACGCCGGGGAATTCGGGCTTGAGCTCGGCCAGCTTGAAGCCGCGCAGCAGCGCCCTGAGCTTGTCGCCGGTGGCCTTGGCGCGGTTGGCGGCCAGCAGCCGTGCGCGCAACTTCTTGCCGTACACGATCGGCACTTCGGAGGTGGTGTCGGAGCCGCCGCCGATGCCCGAGTCGATCTGCCCCAGCGCGATCTTGTTGGCGATGGTGATGACCGAATCCAGGCTGGTGCCGCAGGCGCGCTGCAGGGTGATGCCCGGCGTCAGCGGCGACAGACCCGACGACAGCGCCGCCTCGCGCGCCAGGTTCCAGTCCGCGGAGTGCTTGATCACCGCGCCCATCGCCACTTCGCCCAATTGCTGCCCATGCAACCCGAAGCGCTCGACCAACGCGCCCAGCGTGCGCACCGACATGCCCAGGTTGCCCACGTCCGCGTAGGCGGTGTTCTGACGACAGAACGGGATACGAACGCCGCCCAGAATGGCGACGGGACGGGCTGCGGGCATCGGTTGACCTGGCATGGGGGACTCGGGGACATGGCCTGCACAGGGCCGGCAGGCATAATGGCCGCAGTGTAGCTTCGACCCCGTGATGGGCCAACCGCGAATCATGAGCAAGACCGAACACGGCGTAACCGCCATGGGTGTGCTGGCGCTGGAATTGACCGGCGGAAGCGCCCCCGAGCGCGGCGCCTTGGCGCCGGCGCAGGCCGGCATGCTGGCCGAACGCATCGGCCGCGACCTGGCGCAGTGGATCCCGGAAGTCCGCGATCTGGAACTGAGCGTGGCATTGGCGCATTTCGATCCGTCGGAAGTGTTGCGGCCCGGCTGGCCGCTGCATCGGCGCCTGGAAGAGCTGCAGGCGCGTGCACCCGGGCGCGACCAGGGCCCGCGGGTGCTGGCCTTCGGTGCCGACGCGCAAGGCGAGATTCCGCTGCCGTTCCAGGCCGATGCGCAACTGGTCGGCGGTGGGTTGCGCGTGCTGCCGTTCCTGCTGTCCGGCGACCCGCAGACGGTTGCCACCGTGGCCGATGCAATGGAAGAAATCTTGCTTGCTCAGGGCATGGCGCAGGCCGACACCGCCTTGCTGGCGCAGGAAAGCTTCGGCGCCCGCATCGAGCATGCGCGATATCTCACCGCCAACGATCTGGCGGCGATGATGTCGATGCAGTACGACAATCAGGGCCTGGCGCCGCTGTGGCCCCTCATCGAAGCCGCACTGCTGGCACCGCATACCGAAGAGTGGCTGGAGCAGCCCCCCGAACCGGTGTTGCGCTACATCGACGGCGAAGTGCGCATCGCCTTGTTCGACCCGGCAGGCTGGTGCGATTATTACGCGCACGACCGCGAAGACTGCGAACGCCTGCGCGGCGTATATGAGCACTATCTGGCGCGCCAGCGGCAGATGGCCGCCGTGCTGGAAGCGCATGGGCTGCCGGTGCTGTACGTGCATATCGAGCCGGGCCAGGATCCGCGGCAGGCGCTGGCGGCGTGAGCCAGACGCCGGCGGCCTTGCCCCCAGCGCTGCAGGGCGTGCTGGAAACCGGCGTGTATGTTGCGGACCTGGAGCGGGCATGCGCCTTCTACGCCCGCGTGCTGGGGCTGCAACCGATGCATCGCGATACGCGCATGGCTGCCTACGCCATCGCGCCTGCGCAGGTCCTGCTGCTGTTCCTGCAAGGCAGCACCTCGGCGACGGTTACGCTGCCGGGCGGCACGATTCCGCCGCATGACGGCAACGGGCGCCAGCATTTCGCACTGGCCATCGCAACCGATGCCCTGCCCGGCTGGGAAAATCACCTGCATGCCTGCGGGGTCGCCATCGAAGGCCGTACGCAATGGCCGGGCGGCGGGCAAAGCATTTACTTCCGCGATCCCGATGCGCATCTGCTGGAATTGGCAACACCGGGCTTGTGGGCGAATTATTGAGTGATCGCTGCCGGGTGAGCCGCATGCGGTGATCGATCAACAACGCGCGATTGGAGGCTGGATGCCACCGGTTCGATCTCCTTGAACGCCATGCACTGCCTCCAGGCGAACCGTCCGCTTGCTCGCCTGGCTCTGGCCGGACCGGCCTTGGACAACAGATAACTGCGTCTGGGGAAGCACAATGACCGCCCGCAAGCGAGTGCCGGGTGATCGCCAGGGGCAGTGGAAGGCGGCGTTCGCGGCGATCGTTCAACAATCGCTGCGCTGGATGCGCACGGGTTGCGCTTACTGCATCGGCAAGCCGCCGCATCCAGGCGCATGCATCCGCACGCGCGCCATAGCGTGGTCGGACCGAAGCTTCGACGCTGCACCACGCGCCTAATCAAACGCCAACGCCGCGACGATATCGCCACGGCGTTGGTGTGTGCGCTCCCGCGCTGCCTGCACATCCATCGGCACGTCGGCCGACATCGTCCACAGCGTTCGTCGTTATTCAACCGTTGCCGTGCATCGACAACGGTCGCAGAGCACTTACTTGGCCGGCGCCTGCGCGTTATCAGTGGTGATCACGCCGCAGGCCAGGCGGCCGCCCGCGTTGCCGGTGGGCTGGGTTTTGTAGTCGTCTGCATCGGCATGCACGATCACCGCGTGGCCGGCGATATCGAACTGGTCGGCCTTGCCGAGGTTGACGTTGCTGGAGACCGGGCCGTCGATGCTGGCGTTACCCTGCGCGTCGGCGGTGATGTTGGGCATGTCGCCACCGTGGTGCGGGTCGGCGCTGATATTGCCGTGATCGGACTGGGACGGGTTGAAGTGACCGCCGGCGCTGCTGCCGTCCGGTGCGCTGCAATCGCCCTTCTCGTGGATGTGGAAGCCGTGCTCGGTATTGGGCTTGAGGCCGCTGAGCTGGCCGGTGACACGCAGCGCACCGTCGACGGTCTTGAACGTCACCGTGCCTTTGACGTCATTACCCTTGGTCGGCTTGAGCTCGGCGGTTGCGGTGGTGGTGGCTGCTGCTTCGGTGACCATGGAAGCGGCGTGTTCGCCACCGTGCGCCGCTTCGGCCGGCGTGCTGGCCTGCGGTGCAGGTGCCGGCTCGGCCGGCGCCGGTTCGTCGCGCTTGCACGCGGTCAGCACCAGGGCGGTGGCCAGAAACAAGGTGGTCGGAACAATACGCATGGAGAACTCCTGAAGAAAGGCCGCAACTGCAGCCGTTGATGCCCCGACTCAGGGCTGCGAAGGGGGCGTGCCCCATTGGGTGACGCGAATGACGCCGCAGGCCAGGCGCGCACCGGCATTGCCGCTGGGCTGGCTGCGATAGTCGTCGGGGTCGGCATGCACGATCAGCGATTTGCCGATCACATCCGTCGGAGCGCCGTCGCCCAGACTGATGCCGGACAGAATCATGTCCAGATGCACCACGCCTTCGGCGTCTGCACGCAGATTGTCCATATCGCCCAGATGATGCGCGCCGCCGCCGGCACGCCCGTGCAGCGCACCACCCGGGTTGAAATGCGCGCCGGCGCTGCTGGCATCGGCCGCGCTGCAATCGCCGCGTTCGTGCACATGGAATCCGGACACACCGCCCGGCCGCAAGCCGCCGATGGTGCCAGTGAGGCGGATACCCTGTAGCGCCGGCACCAGCACCACCCGACCGCTGACCAGGCTGCCCGAGGCAGATGCCAGCGCAGCCTCGGCTTGCTGCACCGGGCGCGCAGGCACCACCCGCGCCGCTGGCGCCGGAGGCGCCTTGGGCGGCGGCGGCGTGCTGCTGCAGGCGGCCAGCGCCAGCGCGGTGAGGGCAACGATCGTGGGCGACCGGTAACGCATCGAGCAGTTCTCCTGATCAGGCTGGAAACCTATGCGGGCGCATGTTCACGTGTCATGAAATGCACCCGCTGGCAGCGCAGGAGTTTACGGGGTTGGTGTGCTGGGTCGGATTGCCAGATGGTGTGCGCGGCGCCAGGCACGGTGCGAACTGCCTGGACGACGGCGTCGGCACGGCAGGGCTGCGGTGGCGTTATCGACAGCCACCGGATGCGGCGGCGTGCCACGCATCGACGCTTGCCGGGGGCAATGTCGGGCAGGCTCGGCTCGATCAAGGCCTCGTTGGATCGGTGCGCGTGCAGTCGCGCTTGCATCGGCACAGGCACAGGCACCCTCACCCCAACCCCTCTCTCATGGGAGAGGGGCGTTAGACCCAAATCAGCGACGTTTGCGCCCCGGGCCGAGTTTGCGGGTGACCGTGTTGCGGCCCAGGCCCAGGCGGGCGGCAGCTTCGGCGCGGCGGCCCTGGGTGAGTTGCAAGGCCGCTTCGAGCAAGGTCCTGTCCAGGCGCTCGCGCGCTTCGGCGTGCAGGCCCTGGGCACCTTCGCTCAGGCGTTGCGCGGCCCAGCTGGAAAGCATGTCGTCCCACTGCCCATCGCTGCGACCGCTGCGGTGACGACGGCCGCCGCGCGCCAGTGCGGCGTCCACGTCGACCACGTCGATGATGTCCGAGGTCGCCAGCGCCGCCAGGCGCCAGCACACGTTTTCCAGTTCGCGCACGTTGCCGGGCCAGTCGTACTGGCGCAGGTCTTCCAGCGCGGCCGACGACAGCCGCTTGGGCAGCATGTCGAGTTTGCGCCCGGCCATGGCCAGGAAATTTTCGGCCAGTTGCGCGATGTCGCCGCGCCGTTCGCGCAGCGGCGGCAATTGCAGGCGCACCACATCCAGGCGGTGCAGCAGATCGGCGCGGAAGCGGCCTTGTTCGACCAGCGCCTCCAGGTCCTGGTGGGTGGCGGCGATCACGCGCACATCGACGCGGATCAATTCGCGCCCACCAACGCGGAAGAATTCGTTCTCTGCCAACACGCGCAGCAGGCGGGTCTGCAGCGGCAACGGCATGTCGCCGATTTCGTCCAGAAACAGCGTGCCGCCATCGGCCTGTTCGAAGCGGCCGATATGCCGTTTGGTCGCCCCGGTGAACGCGCCGGTTTCGTGGCCGAACAACTCGCTTTCCAGCAATTCGGCCGGGATGGCGGCGGTGTTGAGCGCGACGAAGGGTTTGCGCGCGCGCGGGGATTCGTTGTGCAACGCGCGCGCGACCAACTCCTTGCCGGTACCGGTTTCGCCATTGATCAGCACCGACAGCGGCGCCTGCGCCAGGCGTCCGATCGCGCGGAACAAGGCCTGCATCGCGGGCGTGTCGCCGATCAACGAGGCCGAGCCCTCGGCCAGCCGCGTGGCGACGATTTCTTCGACGCCGGCATCGGCGTCCGGCAGCGCGCGCGCAGCCAGTGCCACCGCGTCGTCCAGGTCGAACGGCTTGGACAGGAACTCGTGCGCGCCGCCGCGGAAGGCACCGGCGGTGCTGGCAACGTCGGTATAGGCCGACATCACGATCACCGGCAAGTGCGGGTGTTTGGATTTGAGTTTGTCGAGCAGGGTCAGGCCGTCTTCGCCGGGCATGCGCACGTCGGTGAACAGCAAATCCGGCGTGGGCCGCATGCCGAGCGCCTGCAGCGCGGCAGCGGCGCTGTCGAAGCCGTCCACGGCGTAGCCGGCATCGCGCAAGGCGGTGGACAGCACGAAACGGACCGACCGGTCGTCGTCGACCACCCAGATGTGGGATACGGCGGCGGTCTCAGCCATGCAGATGCTCCTTGTCGTGATCGCCGGCCAGCTCGGGCAGCAGCAGGGTGAAAACGGTATGGCCCGGACGCGAGCGATAGGTCAGCGTGCCGTGGTGTTCGCGCGAGACCTGCTGGGCCAGCGCCAGGCCCAGCCCGCTGCCTTCGGCGCGGCCGCTGACCAGTGGCAGAAACAGGTGCTCGGCCAGTTCTTCCGGCACGCCGCCGCCGTCGTCGATGATTTCCAGCCGCAGCGACATCGCATGCACGCGGTCGCGGATGCGCTGGCCATGCTCGACGCGGGTGCGCAGCGTCACGCGCGTGGCGCCGGCCTGGAAGGCGTTACGCACCAGGTTCCAGACCGCCTGGGTCAGGCGGTCGCCATCGCCCAGAATGTCGGGAATGCTGGGGTCGTAGTCGCGCTGCACCTGCACCGACCAGCCGCCCTCGGCTTCGGCCAGGCGCAACACCCGTTCGAGCACCACATGGATGTTGAGGCGGTCGTGCGGGCGCGCCGGGGTGGGCGACAGCAGCCGTTCGAGCAAGGTATTGAGGCGCTCGATCTCGGTGCCGATCAGCTCGATCAGCTCGCGTTCGTCTTCGTCGCGCCCGGCCGCGCGGCGTGCCAGCAGCTGCGCGGCGCCCTTCAGCCCGGCCAGCGGATTGCGCAGTTCGTGCGCCAACCCTTTGAGCGCAGCGCTCAAGGCGTTGGGCAGGGCGTGGGTGGGATCGAGCGCGGGGAATTCGTCGACCGGGTGGGTTTCCAGCAGCCAGCCGCCATCGTCCAGCCGCGACAGCCAGCCTTCGGCAAAGCGCGGCGCGTCGTTGGGCAGGCCCAGCGCCAGCCGGTGCAGACGCAATATGTCGCGCTCGTCGTTGAGCAGGAAGCGCGCCAGCGCATCGCCCTGCACTTCCAGCGCGGCCAGGGGCTGTTCGACCAACCGCCGTGCACTGACCCCGAGCCAGCGGGCAAACGCCGGGTTGACGCCCAGCACGCGGCCCTCGCGGTCGGCCCAGGCGACCGGTGTGCCCAGGCTGTCCAGCGATGGCATGGAAGAGGACGTCACCATTGCACCAATTTAGTGCAAACAGAATGGGAATGCGCGGATGGCGCGCAACGCGAAGCGTGCGTTGAAACAATGCTGGCCAGACGGCGGCGGGGCGCACCGCTCCAGCGTGCATCCGCGCCGGCAGTCACGGGCGTGGGGCTGGTCATGCAGGCACCTCGGCAGTGGTTCCGCGCCCAACGGGCGACGGGGGAAAACGGACCCGGCTGGGCGTTCCCGGCCGGGTCGTTGCGCCACCCGCGGCAGCGCGGCCGCGGGTGTGCATGCTCACGACTCGTACGCGGCTTCGCCGTGCGAGGTGATGTCCAGGCCCTCGCGCTCGGCTTCTTCGCTCACGCGCAGGCCGAACACCAGCTTGGCAACCACGAACCCCACCACCGACACCACGCCGATCCAGCCGACCGTGATCCCGACGCCCAGCGCCTGGATGCCGACCTGGTGGACGATGTCGTAATCGCCGCCCTTCTGGCCGCCCAGCGAGGCCGCCGAGAACACACCGGTCAGGATGGCGCCGATGATGCCGCCCAGGCCATGCACGCCGAACACGTCCAGGCTGTCGTCCGCGCCCAACAGGCGCTTCAGGCCGGTGACGCCCCACACGCACAGTACGCCGGCCGCCAGACCAATGACGATCGCGCCGAACGGGCCGACCGTGCCGCAGGCCGGGGTGATGCCGACCAGGCCGGCCACCATGCCCGAGGCCACGCCCAGGGCGGACGACTTGCCCTTGATGATCTTCTCGGTCAGCGACCAGCCCAGGATGGCAGCGGCAGTGGCCAGCAAGGTGTTGAGGAAGGCCAGCGCCGCACCGGCATTGGCTTCCAGGTTGGAACCGGCGTTGAAGCCGAACCAGCCCACCCACAGCAGCGAGGCACCGACGAAGGTCAGGGTCACGTTGTGCGGCTTGATCGCCTCACGTCCCAGTCCGGCACGCTTGCCGACGAAGTAGGCGCCGACCAGGCCGGCAACGCCGGCGTTGATATGCACCACGGTGCCGCCGGCGAAATCCAACGCGCCCAACCCGAACAGATACCCACCGGTGGCCCAGACCATGTGCGCCAGCGGCAGGTAGCCGAAGGTGAACCAGATCGCCGAGAACAGCAGCACCGCCGCGAACTTGGCGCGTTCGGCAAAGGCGCCCACGATCAGCGCGCCGGTGATGCCGGCGAAGGTCGCCTGGAACGCCACGAACACGTATTCCGGCAGGCTCACGCCCTTGGTGAAGGTCGCCGCCAGGGTTTCGATGGTGACGCCCTTGAGCAACGCCTTGTCCAGATTGCCGATCCACGCGCCTTCGCCGGAGAACGCCAGGCTGTAGCCGTAGAACACCCACAGCACGGTCAGCAGCGAGAACACCACCGCCACCTGGATCAGCACCGACAACACGTTCTTGGCGCGCACCATGCCGCCGTAGAACAGCGCAAGGCCCGGCACCACCATCAGCAACACCAGCAAGGTGGAGGTCAGCATCCAGGCGACATCGCCCTTCTCCACGACCGGTGCGGCTTCGGCGGCGGCGGCCGGCGGGGCGGCCGGCTGCGCCGACGGCAGCGGTTCGGTGGTGACCGGCTCGGTCGGCAGCGGGGTGACCTGCGGCGTGGACTGCGCATGCGCACTGCCCATGCCGCCCACCATCAGCGCGCTGAACAGCATCAGCATGCACACGCTGTAGAACCGGGCTTTCCACCCGGCAAAAAGAGCTGTCTTCATACGAACTCCGGGGCTGGTGGGGTCAGAGCGCATCGGCGCCGATCTCGCCGGTGCGGATGCGCACCACCTGCTCGATCGCGGTCACGAAGATCTTGCCGTCGCCGATCTTGCCGGTGCCGGCGGCGTTCTGGATCGCTTCGACCACCGCGTCCAGGCGGTCGTCGGTGACCACCGTTTCGATCTTGATCTTGGGCAGGAAGTCGACGACGTACTCAGCGCCGCGGTACAGCTCGGTGTGGCCTTTCTGGCGCCCGAAGCCCTTGACCTCGGTCACGGTGATGCCCGACACGCCTGCTGCAGACAAGGCCTCGCGGACCTCGTCGAGCTTGAACGGCCGGATGATGGCGGTGATCAATTTCATGCGCATACCCCGAATGGTGGAAAGAATCGGCCGGCATTGCGCCGCCCGGCGGTGTCAGTCACCTGGATGCCTACCCCGGCATCCGATCGTTCGCGATTGCGCGGACCCCAGCAGATGTCATGCATCCGCCTCGTGGGAGAGGTCAGGCCCGCGCGCCGCGAACGATGTGCTCTCTCAATACCCCTGCGATCCACGGCCGGGGCCACGGATCGCTCGAACAAGTGTGCGGCGATGGCGGAGGTGGGAGGGGGGCCTCCGCCATCACCGCGGTGGAACTCAGTTGCCGTAGTACAGCTGGTACTCCAACGGGTGGGTCGCAGCACGGAACTTGGTGACTTCCTGCATCTTCAGCGCGATATAGCCGTCGATGAAGTCGTCGCTCATCACGCCGCCGGCCTTGAGGAACTCGCGGTCCTTGTCCAGCGCTTCCAGCGCCTGGTCCAGGCTGGAGCAAACCTGCGGGATCAGCTTCTCTTCTTCCGGCGGCAGGTCGTACAGGTCCTTGTCGCTCGGTGCGCCCGGATCGATCTGGTTCTTGATGCCGTCCAGGCCGGCCATCATCAGCGCGGTGAAGGTCAGGTAGCCGGACTGCAACGGATCGGGGAAGCGCATTTCGATGCGGCGCGCCTTCGGATTGGTGACCCAGGGAATGCGGCACGACGCCGAACGGTTACGCGCCGAATAGGCCAGCATCACCGGCGCCTCGAAGCCCGGGACCAGACGCTTGTAGCTGTTGGTGCCGGAGTTGGCGAAGGCGTTGATCGCGCGGGCATGCTTGAAGATGCCGCCGATGTACCACAGCGCCAGCTGCGACAGGCCGCCGTAGCCGTCGCCGGTGAACAGGTTGACGCCGCCCTTGGCCAGCGACTGGTGCACGTGCATGCCCGAGCCGTTGTCGCCCACGATGGGCTTGGGCATGAAGGTGGCGGTCTTGCCGTTGCGGTAGGCGACGTTCTTGATGATGTACTTCATCGTCAGCAGTTCGTCGGCCTTCTGCACCAGCGAGCTGAACTTGGTGCCGATCTCGCACTGGCCGGCGGTGGCCACTTCGTGGTGGTGCACTTCGGTTTCGATGCCGACCTGTTCCAGCGTCTTGATCATTTCCGCGCGCAGGTCGTGCAGGCTGTCGGTCGGCGGAACCGGGAAGTAGCCGCCCTTCACGCCCGGGCGGTAACCGCTGTTGCCGCCGTCGTACTTTTCGCCGGTGTTCCAGGCCGCTTCTTCCGAACCCACCTGGAAGAAGGTGTGGCCCATGTCGTTGGCAAAGCGCACCGAATCGAAGATGAAGAATTCCGGCTCCGGGCCGAAGAACGCCTGGTCGGCGGTGCCGGAGGATTTCAGATAGGCCTCGGCGCGCTTGGCGATGCCGCGCGGATCGCGCTCATAGCTCTGCATGGTGGCCGGGTCGAGGATGTCGCAGGTCAGCACGATGGTCGGATCGGCGAAGAACGGATCCAGATACGCGGTGCCCGCGTCCGGCAGCAACACCATGTCCGACTCGTTGATGCCCTTCCAGCCCGCGATCGAACTGCCGTCGAACATCTTGCCTTCTTCAAACAGCGCCGGCTCGATGATATTGACCGGAAAGGTGATGTGCTGCTGTACACCACGCATATCGACGAAGCGCAGGTCGACGAACTCGACCTTGTTGTCCTTGATCAGCTTTTCAACATTTTCCACGGACATCGGAAGAAACCTCAGGCAGGAGTTAAGTGGCTCGTGGGCGGGACTACGGCAGGGACCGTGCCAAGCCCTGGCACTTCACAAGCCCTTGATTTTGCTTACATCGCTCGCGACCGTAAAATCCGTATTGCACTATTGAGGTGCAAAAATGGACACGCCGCACCGATGTGGTGCATGCCGCAATGCACTATCCTGGCGCCTCCCTCACCCCTGCCCAGTCCGATGTCCGATCTGATTTCCGCCCTGTTGTTGGGCATTCTCGAAGGCCTCACCGAATTTCTGCCGATCTCCAGCACCGGCCACCTGCTGATCGCCGAACAATGGCTCGGACGCCGTTCTGACTTCTTCAATATCGTCATCCAGGCCGGCGCGATCCTGGCCATCTGCCTGGCGCTGCGGCAGCGCTTGTGGAGCCTGGCCACCGGCCTGGGCGAACGCGCCAACCGCGACTACGTGCTCAAGGTAGGCGTGGCCTTCCTGGTCACAGCGGTGGTCGGGCTGATCGTGCGCAAGGCCGGCTGGCAATTGCCCGAAACGCTGCAACCGGTCGCCTGGGCGTTGCTGATCGGCGGGGTGTGGATGCTGGTGGCCGAACACTTCGCCGGCAAGCTGCCCGAGCGCGATGTGGTGACCTGGAAGGTGGCCATCGCAGTGGGCCTGGCGCAGGTCGTGGCCGGTGTTTTTCCCGGTACGTCACGCTCGGCCTCGACGATCTTCATCGCGATGCTGCTGGGCCTGAGCAAGCGCTCGGCAGCGGCGGATTTCGTGTTCATGGTGGGCATTCCGACCATGTTCGCGGCCAGCGGTTACGCGCTGCTGGAGATGTACAAGGAAGGCGGTTTCGGCACCGAAAACTGGGCCGACGTGGCCGTGGCCTTCGTGGCGGCGACCATCACCGGCTTTGTGGTGGTGAAGTGGCTGCTGGGCTATATCAAGAAGCACCGTTTCACGGTGTTTGCGGTGTACCGCATGCTGCTGGGCGCCGCCCTGCTGCTGTGGCTGCCGGCGGCTGCGGGCTGACACGCCACGGCACCGCCTGCCTGCACTCCGAGACGGGTGCGATGTGCAGCCAGGGGCGGCCAGCAACGTAAAGCGCCGTCCCCAAGAAGTTGTGGGTGGCGCGTTCGGCACTGCCGCGTACGAGCGCTGCCAGCCGATTCCGGGCAGCGGCCGCCCCGCCTGATATTGGATGCACTCGCTTGATTGGCGGCTTTGGGGCGTCCACGTCGTGACGCCGGTCATTGCCCCGGGCGCACGCTGGCGGTATCACTGGCGCATCGATCACCGGGAGCTGCGCATGCGTGCCGTGTTCTTGGCCCCAGCATTGCTGGCGGCAGGCGTGACGGCCTGCGGGTCGGGTGCATCGCCGGACCCGCCCGGCTTCAGCCACGCTGCTGCGCGGGCGCCGGTCGCCGTCCCCCCTGACACGGACAATGTCCCGTTGCGCGCCGCCTTGCGCGCGCAGCACTGGCACCTGCAGCGGGCCAGCGATGCGCATGGCACGGCCTTGCGCAGCCTGTTCGTCGACGGCGTGCCGCCAGTGCAACTGGATTTCAGCGATCAGCGCATCCAGGTCAGCCAGACCTGCAACGCGCTGGGCGCCAACTACAGCGTGGCCGAGGCGCACGTGCAGATTGGCCGGGTGGTCTCGAGCAAGCGAATGTGCGCCGATGCACGCCGGATGGCGCAGGAGCGCGCGGCCAGCGACCTGTTGTCCGGGCGCTTCGCAGTGATCATGGACAACGCAGCAGCTGCGCCCCGCCTGACCCTGACCCGCAGCGACGGCACTGTGCTGATCTTCGGCGGCACGCCCACTGCGGACACCCGGTATGGCGGGCCGGGGCAGACGCTGTTGATCGAAGTAGCCGCAGAGACCGTGCCCTGCGTTTCCGACCCTGCGCGCCGCTGCCTGCAAGTGCGCGAGCACGCCCCGGACGCACCTGCCACCGTACAGGCCGCAACATCATGGCAGCCCTACGACGGCGCGATCGAGGGTTTCGTCCATGAAGACGGCATACGCACCCTGCTGCGCGTGACCCGCTACCCGGCCGGCAGCGAGCCTGGCGCCAAACCGGTGTACGTGCTCGACCAGATGATCGAGGCCGGCAGCTAGCGCGGCCGCAGCATTGGGCCGGCAACGGCCTCGCACGCGCCGCCGCCGCCCCGCATCACAACCGGATGAGGACCTTGCCCACGTGTTGCGCCCTGGCGAAATAGTCCAAGGCCTGGGGCGCCTCGTCGAACCGGAACGTCTTGCTGTGCAGGGTCTTGATGCGGTGCTGCTCGATCGCCCGCAGCAGGTCCACGAACATCGCCCGGCTTCCGTTGGCGATCCCGCGGATGGTCACGTTCTTGCGGATCAACGCCACGTAATCGGGAATTGGCGACGCCGCGCCCGGGGTGACGCCGACCACCACGATGGTCGCGTTCGCGGCCGCCGCCTTGATCGACTGGCCCAAGGTGTCCTGCCCGCCGGTCTCGATGACGACGTCCGCGCCGCCGCCGGACAGCTGCATCACCGCCTCGGCCCAGTCGGGGTGGGTGCGGTAGTTGACGGTGATGTCGGCGCCCAGGCGGCGTGCGAGCTCGAGCTTGTCGTCGCTGGACGAGGTGATGGCGACGCGGGCGCCGTGGAGCTTGGCCAGCTGGAGCGCGGCCATCGAGACGCCACCGGTTCCCAGACACAGCACCAGGTCGCCGGCCTTGATCCTGGCCACTTCCACCAGGGCGTGCCAGGCGGTCACCGCGGCCGATGCCAGCGCAGCGACATCCGCGTCCTCCAGCGACGCAGGCACCTTGATCAGGGCGCTGGCGGGCAGCGACACCTTTTCGGCCAGCCAGCCGTCATGGGTCACGCCCAGGTCGTGGGCGAACATCTCGGCGCGGAACCTGCCATCCAGCCAGGTTGGAAAGTGCCCACTGACGACACGGTCGCCTGGCACGACCTGGCCGACGCCGGCACCGACGCAGGTCACGATGCCCACACCCTCGGCAACCGGAACGCGCGTAGGCGCAAGCTTGCCGCCGTAGGTGCCTTTCAGGATCTGCAGGTCGCGGTTGATCAGCCCGACCAGTCGCGGAGCGACGATGACCTCACCGGCTCCTGCAACTGGTTCGGGCATCTCGACCGCAACCAGGCTCTCAAGGCCGGTTTGATTGCCAATCTGGAATGCTTTCAAGGGGGATTGCCTGTGCTGCGGCGCCGGCCGAACGTGGCTGGCGTCATGGAGGATGGAGCGACCGCCGCCATCGGCGCGATCACTCAGCGCAGCGATGGGTTCAGCGTGTAGGTGCCGTACAACGCCGCTTCGGCCAGCACATGACCCTGCATCGCCGACAGCACGTCGGCGGCGGTGAAGCTGCTGGGCAAGCCAAGTTTGGCCACGTCCAGCGCGAACACGCGGAAGAAATACCGGTGCACGCGCAGGTCGTTGAACGGCGGGTACGGGCCGTCGTAGCCGCGGTAGTCGCCGGCCATGTCGGCATTGCCGGCGAACCACTGGGTGTAGGAATTCAGGCCCTGCCGGGCACCGGCCGGGCCGGCTGGCTGCTGCTTGCCCTTGACCACGAAGCCGTCGCTGCAGCTGCCCGCCGCAATCTCATGCACATCGGCGGGGATATCGGCCATGGCCCAATGCACGAAATCGGTGCGTGGCTGCTCGACGGGAATCTGCAAGTCGTCGCGGCCGACGGTGTCGGGCACGGTCGGCACGTCCGGGTCCAGGCACAGCAGCGCAAACGACTGCGTACCGGCCGGCGTCTCGCTCCAGGCCAGGTGCGGATTGCGGTTGGGCGCAAAGCCCTCCGGCGTGCCGGCGGCAAACTCCACCGCGATGGGCTTGCCGTTTTCGATGCTGTTGCTGGTCAGACGCATGGCGGGTCTCCGAGGGAAGCGATACGGATCAGGGTGCCTGGGTCTGCGCCACAGCGGAAGACGCCGCCATGGAACCTTCTGATGCGCTCGGCCGGGTTTACCGCCGCGTACGTACCGCGCCTGCACACAATGCGACGACGCGACTGCGGCCACGCCCACCTGCCGTGGGGCGCGACCGCGTTGATGGCGCCTCAGTCCTGCGGGTAACCGAAGCGCACCGCGATCAGGGTGAGCAGATCGAACTGGGCGCCGAGCACGCCGCGGTAATCGCGCCAGCGGCCGGAGGCCAACCGCGCCGGGCCACGCGGTTCGACCAGCGGGAAGCTCAGCCCGAACGCCTGTTCCAGGGCCGTCGAAATTCCCTGCGGGTCGTCTTCGATCCCGTCCAGCCGGATGATGCGGTGGGGGTACAGGTCGCGCTCGTGCAGCGTGGCCAGCTGTTCCAGCGCGATCAGCAACCAGTCGGTGGCCTGTTGCGGCGATTGCAGTGCCAGCGGCGCCGACGCACCGGCCGAGAGCCAGTCCAGCAACATGTCGCGCGGGTCACGCAGCGCAATCGCCAGCCTGCCCTCGGGCAGGTGCGGGCGCAGCGCGGTCAACAAGGTGTTGTCCCACCACAGCAACCAGTCGATGACATTGCCATCGTCGATGCCGCGGCGCGGCAGTTGCGCCTTCCAGCCTTCCACCAGCGCCGTCGGTGCCAGTTCGCCGGAGGCCAGCTGTTCGAGGGTGCGGTAGCTCTGCAGCGCATCCGATGGCGGCGTGATGCCATAGCGGTCGCCGCGGACCAGCGGGGTGGCCGCGCCCATCACCGCGACCAGGCGTTCGACATGCGAGCCGGGCGTGCCCCACACGAACAGCGGGCGTGCGGTGACGGTGTCGGGAATGCTGCCCAGCGCAGGCCACTGCGTCGGCTGCCTGGCTGCCTGCGGCGGCAACGGCAACCGATGCTGGGCCTGTTCGCGGTGGAACTGCATCCAGGTACCCACGGCGGCATCGGGCTGGCCGGCGCGGTCCTGCACATTGCCCAACCATGGCCGCAGCACGGTCTGCTGCGGTGCAGGCAGCGATTCGATCAACGATTCGACGCAGGCGATCGCCGCCGGTGGATCGCGTTGCAGCAAGGCTTCGACAATGCGCTGCTCGCCGCTGATGCGGCCCGGCTCCACCGCCACGATCTGGCGCGCCACCATTTCCGCCTCGTCGGCCTGGCCCTGCATGTCGTGCACGCGCATCAGCGCTTCCAGGGCCGGCAGGTGTTCGGGCATGGCCAGCAGCCAGCGCTCGATCACTGCCTGCGCCTGCGGCCCACCGACCGGCTCTACTGCCAGGCGCGCCAGCCACAGGTCGTGCGCAGTGGCCGAGGTGGCCAGCGCCGCATCCAGGGTGTCGCGCGCGTCGTCCACCGCGCCCAGCCGCTCCCAGGCGGTGAGCAGCGCGTGCAGCGTGCGGCGGTCGGCCGGCCAGTGCGCCAGTGCCAGGCGCAGGTGCGCGGCGGCCTGATCGGGGCGACCGGCCTGCAGTTCCATCTCGCCGGCAAGCCGGCGCATGGCCGGCAGATCGCCGTCGGGCTGGTCGAGCACGCCCTGCATCGCCGCCAGCGCGTCGTCCAGGCGGCCCTGGCGCTGGGCCAGCTGGGCAATGAAGGCGCGCAGCGCGGTGCCGGGCGGATTGAGCTCGATCACGCGCTCGAAGGCACGCTCGGCGAACGCGAAATGCTCTTTCTGTAGATACGCAAAGCCCAGCGAAAACAGCACGCGGGCATCGTCGGGCAACTGCTCGGCAGCGCGGGTCAGCAGCGACAGCGCGCGGTCGTCCTGGCCGCGGCGCATCTCGACCACGCCATCGACCGCCAGCAATTGCGGATGTTCCGGCGCCAGCCGCGCGGCGGTGCGGCTGAGCCGTTCGGCCTCGTCCAGATCGCCGCGCGCCACCGCCAGATGCGCCTGCATCACGTAGGCATTGAACTGGTTGGGATCCAGCGCAGTGGTGCGCGACAGCGCGGCATCGGCGGCAGACAGATCGCGCGTGGCCAGCAACGCGCCGGCGCGCAGCAGGTGCAGGTCGGCGTCTTCGGGCGTCAGCGTCAGCGCGGTGTCGATGCTGTCCAGCGCCAGCGCCGGCTGCCCTTGCTGCTGCAGCGCAAGCGCCAGCCAGCGGTGGGCGGCGGCGTGGTCGGGCGCGTTGGTGACCCACTCGCGGGCCAGCGCCACCGCATCGTCGGCCGCATCGCGGCGCAGGGCTTGAAGAATGGCGTCTTGCATGGCGGCGGCGGGTCCCGGACAAACCGCTATTGTAACGATGCGCGCTGCGGCGGCTTGCATGTGCAACGGACGCTGCCGTCTGGCGCTGCGCCGGCGTGCAAGGTGGGCGTTATCGGCGGTGCGAACTCATATCGCTCGTTCGCCACGGCCAGAGGTTGAAACGCATGCCAACTTTCGATGCAGCACGCTCGCGCCATAGGCCACGCAGAACGCCCCAAACACCACCTGGCCCAGATGCCAGAGCGCAGCATGGGCGCCCACGGAAACCGATCCTGCGCGTGAGCGGAACAGGATCTCCCCGGTCTGCAGATAGGTGTAGAGGCTGATCGCGCTGAAGTAGACCATCGCGCAACCGACAACCACTGCCAAAACGGCGACCATTGCATCCATGGACGGATGTCGTCTCGACATCATTGCCCCGCTGACGCCAGCCGCTCGGCCACCCAACGTTCGGCAAAGCCGTCGCCGCGGGCGTTTTCCAGAAAGCCGCAATGCCCGCCCCAGCGCGCGATTTCCAGCTGCGCATGCGCCGGCAACTGCCAGGCAGCGAAATCTTCGAACGGAATCACCGGGTCGTCTTCGGCCATCAGGATGTCGACCGGCACCTGCAGGTTGGCCAGGCGTTGGCCGGCAATCGAATAGCTGTCGAAGTACGCTTCCAGCGAGCCATGCCCGGTGTGTTTCACCGCCAGCCAGGCCATCAGCCCGCGCATGTCCAGCGCCAGGGTGGCGTCGTCGTACCCGTGCTGCTCGGGGAACAGCTTGCGCTTGCGCAGCAGCGATTCGCGCCATTTACGGCGGAAGTACCAATCGTAGAACTGCGGGCCCTTTTCCAGCTGGGTCATGGTGGCGGCCGGGTCCAGCAACGGGCACACCGCCGCCACGCGCGCCAGCGGCAGGCCGGCGGCGGGCGCACGCAGCGCCAGCCGCAGCGCGAAATTGCCGCCCAGCGAATACCCTGCAGCCAGCAATTGCGGCGCAGGAAAACGCCGCCACAGATCGCCTGCGGCATTGACCACTTCTTCGATGCGGTCGGAGTGGAACAGGTCCACATTGAGATGGTGGGTACCGCCGTGGTCGCGGAAGTTCAGCCGGAACACCTGGTAGCCCAGACCGAGCAGGCGCGCGGCGGTCAGGCGCATGTAATTGGAATCGGCGCTGCCCTCCCAGCCATGCAGCAACAGCACGGTGCCGCGTGGCGGCGCATCGCCGGGCGGGACGCTCATCCAGCCCTGCAGGCGCACACCGTCGCCGCCATCGAGGATATGTTCGCTGGTGACAGCGCCGCTGGCGGCCAGCAACTGGCGGCTGCGGATGCGCCGCAGGGCGCTGCTGCCCAGCACCGATTGCACGTGCGGATTGCGCAGCCAGCGCGGCGGCAAGTAGTCGGAGGCGTTCATGCGCGTATCGCACCGGCGTTGCGGCTGACCGCAGGGGAGAGGCGCGTGCGCATCGTCGGCTAGGACTCCATCGCTGCGACGATCCGTTGGCGCGAGGTCTCGGCCATGCGACGACGGCCCTCGATATCCAGCGCGCGAATCGGCTCGAGAAAATGCACTTCGGCCAGCCGCGACGGCTCGCCCAGCAGGCGCACGATATTGGCGAAGAAACTCTCGCGCTCACCGAAGGCCACCACCGCCTGCGCGTTGCCGCGCAACCCGTACCGCAGCGCCACCGGCTGTACCGGCACGCCGGCTTCCACCGCTGCCTGGAAGATGCGCGCATGGAACGGGCCCACTTCGGTACCCCCACGGGTACGTCCTTCCGGGAAGACCCCCACCGGCTTGCCGCTTTGCAGGCGCAGCAGCATTTCCTGCAGCACCCCGCCCAGCGATTCGGTATTGCCGCGCTGGTGGAAGATGGTCTGGCCCTTGGTCGCCAGCCAGCCCACCAGCGGCCAGCCGGCAATTTCGCGCTTGGCCACGAACCCCATCACCCGCTGGCTGTGCAGGATGGAGATATCCACCCAGCTGACGTGGTTGGCCACGAACAGGGTCGCGCCCGGTAGCGGCGTCCCGAAGCGACGCAGGCGGAAGCCGAACACGCGCATCAAGGTGCCCTGCCACCAGCGGATCATCCGCTCCTCCAGAGTGTCGTCGTGCCCGATGCGGATCCGCGCCAGCGCCGGTACCACCACGCACAGCATGGTGACCGGCAGGCCGAGACACAGATGCAGCAACAACAGTGGCACCCGGTAGAGATACCGGAACCAACGCAACGCGCCGCCAGCGTCGCGCGTGGCGTCCAGGGATGACTCGCTCATTCGACGAACGGAACCGGTAACGGGGGAAGGAGGCGCAACCATTGTGACAGCAGCGTGGCCGCCGCGCAGTGCCGGCAGCGGATGACGCTGTTCCATGCATGCCGCTGCCGGGCGAGCTCAGCCATTGCTGCGTGGAACCACCGCCAGGGTCAATCGCGACACACAGACGCGTTTGCCGGCCGGGTTTTCGATGGTGATGTCCCAGACATGCGTGCTACGCCCCACATGTACCGCCCGCGCAGTGCCGATCACCAGCCCCTGGGTGGCAGCGCGCAGGTGATTGGCATTGATCTCCAGGCCCACGCAGATCTGGGTCGTCATATCCACGCACAGGTTGCCGGCGCTGCTGCCCACCGTCTCGGCCAGCACCACCGAGGCGCCACCGTGCAGCAGGCCATAGGGCTGCCTGGTACGCGCATCCACCGGCATGGTGGCGCGCAGCCAATCGTCACCGGCCTCGGTGAAGACGATGCCCAGATGCTCGATCAAGGTATCGCGGCTGGCGGCATTGAGGGCGGCTAGATCGACGGGTTCGCGGAAGGTCATGGGCTGGGAATGGGGAATGGGGAATGGGGAATGGGGAATGGGGAATGGGGAATGGGGAATGGGGAATGGGGAAGCGGGAAGCGGGAATGGGGAAGCGGGAAGCGGGAAGCGGGAAGCGGGAAGCGGGAAGCGCAAGAGCATCCTGCCGCCTGGGGTGCGATGCAACTGGGCAGTGGTACCGGCGTCCGACAGCATTCGTTGGCGGCGCCGCTGCGTTGCGCGACCCTGGCCCGTGGCAACTGCAGCCGCTTCGACGATTTCCGGCGTCCAGGAGCCGATCCGCAGCCAAACTGCGTCCATCCAACCACAACGTGCTGCACGGTCAGGCATCCGCTGCTGCGACCTGCGTGGCACGCCAGCCGATCAGAGAATCGGTACCAGCCCGGCGCCGAAAGCGGTCAGCATGCGCACCAGCAGCCACTTCGGGCCGACATTGACCTCCGGGAAATCGCCCACCGCCACATAGCACTGGCGGAACTGCGGGTCCTGCCGCTTGAGCGGAAACGGACAATCCGGGCCGGGCTGGAACTGGTAGTTGGTGGCGTAGCGCCATGGCCAGAAGTCCAGCACCGGCAAGGCTTCGGAGACCTTGCCCACGCTGTAGTTCAACCCGCTCAGCACCGGCGGCTTTTCGCGCGGCGCCACCGTCCACGCATTTTCCGGAGCGATGTCGCGTTCGATGCTGGCAGCCAACGCCTGCGCAAAGCGCGCATCGTCGATCACCACGGCCGCTTCGGTGTTGTAGTTTTCGCTGCGCGGGTCGAAGTTGTGCGTCCCGATCACGCCGATGCGGCGATCCACCACCAACGACTTGGCATGCAAGCCCATCCGCGCACCGGCGCGGGTCACCGGCAGCGGCTTGTTGACCGCGCGCGTGCCCAGGAACGAGGGCCGCGTTTCGGTCCGCAACACGCGCCGATCGACTTCGCTCCCGCCCGGCGCACGGCCGCCACCACTGCCGCGCAGCACGCTGCCGGCGCTCGCGCTGGCGTTGCCCTCCGGGCCGCTGCTGCCGCGCATCGCATTGCCCGCTGCGCTGCCGCCGATCAGGCGATTGTTGCGGCTGTCCTGATTGACGTCGGAGGCGGGGTTGAGCGGGTCCGTCACCAGGTTGGCGTAATCCACCGGGGCATCGAGCGGAAACGGCTTGAACTCGTACACATTGAAGCCCAGCTCGCGCATGTTGCGGCGTTTGAACTTGTACGACAGCGCATACACGATGGGGTTGTCGGTGGCGGCCAGGCTATTGGTCGACACCACGATGCGCGGCGGCTGCGGGTGTTTGCGCAACGTGCGGAAGATCGCCTGCGCCTGGTCGGACAAGACCAGGTAGGGGGTCTGCAGCAGCACTTCCTGCTGCGCGCCGGCAATCAGGCCATCCAGTTCCGGCGCCGTGGACACTGCCTTGGCCGCATGTTCCCGGCGGTGTTTTTGCGGCAGATCGGCCACGTACAGCACACGCTTCACCGGCATGGCCGGGGTCACGAAGGCGTCGCGCACGAATTGCGGGTCGTGCGCTTCGCGGTCCACTCGCGCCACCCGGTCGGGCCGGCGGAACTCGGCCGGCGGCATCGTCGGCACGCCCTGCTCCAGCAGCAGGCGCCCGACATCGTTCAGACGCTCGGCCGGTACGCTGCGCCGGGCACGCCAGAACGCATCGAAATTGGCGGCCATGGCGCGCACTTCCGGCCCGGCCAGAATCACGTCGCGGTCGCGGAAGTTGTACTCGCTGTCCCAGTCGTAATAGTCGTCCTGGTAATTGCGCCCACCGACCACGCCCAGCACGTCGTCCACCACCAGCAGCTTGTTGTGCATGCGCTGGTTGAAGCGGCGGAAGCAACACAGCACGCTGCCAGCATAATCGAAGTAATTGAGCTTGACCTTGCCGAAGGTGGGGTTGTAGATGCGCAGCTGCAGGTTTTCATGGCTGCTGGCGAGCGCACCGAGAATCTGCAGATCGGCGATCGCCGACAACTGATCGATCAGGATGCGCACCTTGACCCCGCGCTGGGCGGCGTCCACCAGTGCGTCCAGCACCATGCGCGCGCTGTCGTCCTTATCGAAAATGTAGGTCTGCAGATCGATGCTGCGGGTGGCGCTGCGGATCAGGTTGAGCCGGGCCACCAGCGATTCTTCGCCATGGTCGACGATGGTGGCGTAATGCCGCGGCGCTCCTGGTGTGGAGGCGGTGATCGCTTCGCCGCCCAGCGCGCGCAATGGCGAGGGTTGCGCACAGCGATTGGCCTGGGTGCAATTGACCACCGTGCTGCGTGCCGCAGCGGCGACACCGGCGGCACGGTTGCGTTCGGTTTGTGACAGGCTGGCGCATCCGGTGCCGAGCAACAACGTTGCCAGCACGCAAACCCTCAACAGATACGTCACGGACGCCGCGCCTCCTGCAAGCGCCCACGCAGAATGAACGTCACCCTGTCGCCCAGGGCCATCTGCCACGCATTCATTCCGTAACGTCCACGCAGGACCGTCCCTCGACTGATCACGTCGCAATCATAGCCCGGCCGCGTGCATTCGGCCGGCACCACATGCAGCGTTTCCAGATGCGTGATTCCGCGGATGGTCAGGTTGCCGACGATGTCGCCCCCCTGCTTCACCACTTCGTCGACATACGGCAGCGACTCGAATTCGACGACCGGGTACTGCGCAACGTCGAAAAAATCTTCGCCGCGCATCCAGCTGGTGTACCGGTCCTTGCCGGGGATCTCCACCTGAGTGGCGTCCAGCCGGAAACGCACCTGCTGACGCCCATCGGCCAACGTCACTACGTCACCGCGAAAACGCGGGAAAAACCCCTCGATCTTCGTCCCGAAGCGCGTCTTGATCTCGAACCCGAAGCGCGATTGCGCCGGGTCGATGGACTGCACCTTCTGCTGCGCCATGCAGGGGAACACGACCCAGAGCGCGAGCCAGGCGTACCAGCGCAGCGACGATGACACGGATCAAGGCCACCAGAAGGCGGTCAGGCGGGCGATGCCCGGCTCGATGGTGGCGTCCAGCGGCAATGCCAGCAACGCGATCGAGGCGGTGGGCATGCCGCGGTAATCGCCGGTCTGGCCGCTGTGCATCAGCGCGGCCAGCCGTTCCAGGCCAGGGTTGTGGCCCACCAGCAGCAGGCGCTCGGCCTCGCGATGTTCGTCCACCAGGCTGGCCAGGGTGCCGGGCGTGGCCTCATAGATGCGTTCGTCCAGCCGTTGTTCGATATAGCCGGTGAGCTCGAGCACCGCCTCCAGGGTTTCGCGGGCGCGGCGGGCCGGTGAGCACAGCACCCGGTCGGGCACCAGCCGCTGCTCGCGTAACCAACGCCCGGCCGCTTCGGCCTCGGCGATGCCATGCGGCGACAGCGGGCGATCGAAATCGGCCTGGCCGGTATCGGCCGGTTCGGCGTGGGCGTGTCGCAACAAGATCAATTCGCGCATAGGAACTTTCCGGTTCTAGGACTTCCTGAGCCACTTGAACAGCGGCTCCCAGTCCTGTTGATGGTCGCGCACCTGCGCCGAGCGGTAGTCGAACAAGCTGCGTCCCAGCCCGGCCATCACCACATAGGCCTGGGTGTCGCGCAGTTGGGTCACCAGCGGATACGGCCAGCTGCCGATCATGTCGGCGGCCTGTTGCGACGTCTGGGTCCAGGGGCGGGCACGATTGAGCACCAGGCCCACCGGCAGTTTGCGCTGATGCACGCGCGGCACCTTGGCCAGCGTGTTGAGAAATCCGACCACCGCTTCGATATCCAGCGCCGAGGACAACACCGGCACCACGATGGCATCGACGTGGTCGAGAAATCCGCTCAGGTCCTCGGCCATGGCGCCGGCCGGCGCATCGACGATCAGGGTATCGGTGCCGTCCGGCACGGCACTCTGCCAGCTGCGGCGCTTGGTGGCATCGATCGGCAAGACCGCACTTTCCAGGCTGGCGCGGCGCTCTGCCCAGCGGGTGGACGAGCCTTGCGGATCGGCATCTGCCAGCACGGTGCGCTGGCCTTGCAACGCCGCATGTGCGGCCAGATTGGTGGCGATCGTGGTCTTGCCGACGCCGCCTTTGGAGGCGGCCACCAGGACTGTCTTCATGCACGCCTCGCTTCCGGGAGCAAGCCGGCAGCGTACACCGCGGCAAGGTGAGGAAGTAGTCGAAACGCGTTAAACGCACTGCTGCGGGACAGCCGACGACAGCGCAGACCTCCAGCCGATGAGCGCAAGGCCTTGTGCCGCAGCTGTGCGTGGCAACGATGGGAGCCTGGCACGGCGCAAGATCGTCCACGCGTATCGCTCGGCCGCGGCGTCGCAATGCAGCATGGCGCCGATCTTGCAGCCGTTGGCGTACCACAGCTCGAACAAGCGCAAGCGCGCGCAGCACTACCGCGCTCTGGCTGCTGCCAGCATGACGGCCTTATGCCACCAGCCGCGCCAGCAGCCAGGCCCACGCAGGCAGCGTCAGCAGCGACAGCAGGATGCTGTAGCCGACCATCGCTGCAGCCAGGCGTGGCGCCAGCCGGTGCGAAATGGCCAGCGCGGCGGCGGTGATCATGGTGGGCATGGCCGATTCGAGCACATTGGTCTGCAGCATCTGCCCGCGCAGGCCCAGCACCCAGGACAATGGCAAGGCCAGGACCGGCATCAGCAGCAGCTTGAACACCAGGCCGACGGCCAAGGGCTTGAGTTCGTCGGCAGGCAGGCGCAGCTGCAGCGAAAAGCCCACCGACAGCATCACCAGCGGCAACATCGCATCGGCCAGGTTCTTCAGGCCCGAGCCAATCCAGGCCGGCGGCTGCCCGGGCATCAGGGTCAAGGCGAACAGCAGCGCCCACAACGGCGGGAACTGCAGCACGCGCATCACGATCAGGCGTGCGGTCGGCGGGGTGTCGCCGCTGTACCGGGCCAGCACATACAGCCCGAACGTGGACAGCAACACGAAGGTGCCGAACTGGTCGTAGACCACTGCATACGGCAGCGCGTGATCGCCGATCAGCGCGCGCACCATCGGAAAGCCGATAAAGCTGGAATTGGTAAACACCACACACATCAGCAGCGCGGCGTATTCGGCGCGGCCGAAGCGCAACAGGCGGCTGCAGCCCCACAGCAGCGGCACGATGATGGCGGTCAGCAGCCATGGCGTGGCAATCACCCCACCGAGCGAAGCGTCCAGATGCAGGCGCGGGACATAGGTCAGCACCGACGCCGGCAGGCAGATGTACAGCACGATGCGATTGAGCACATCGGCGCTGTTGTCCGGCAACACCCGCAGGCGGGCGAACAGCAGGCCCAGCCCCAACATGGCCAGAATCAATGCAAATGCGTCTATCGCCATGCGCGATCGTGTCCGTTGGAAAGCGATGCACAGGATCGCATAGCGCGCGGTGCGCATCGTTGGATGCGTTAGCCTGGCTGGGGTGCAAGGTGCACGCCGCCAAGCTCCGCTCACCTCTTGAAGCCTCAATTGCGGCATTGTTTCCATAGCGGAAGCCAGCATGTCGAACACGCGGTGCCCCAAGCGCTCCAGACAGTGCGTTGGACAGGCACCTCCTTGCCACGTGTCCCGTGATGGCGGGCGGACCAGGCCCTGCAGCAAACTCGCAGCGTCGAATGCGCGGTGCCCTCGCCGATTGCGGGACGTAGTTGCGGCGTGTGTCCTGCGATTGGTGGGCGGGCAAGACCCTGCTGCCAGGCCACAGACCAGCGCTTTGCTTCTCCCGCATCGACCTCGCAACCTTGGAAAGCAAAGCGCTCAGCCATCGTTCCACTCAGGCGCACAGACCCGGTCGGCCGTTCACCGAGATGGCGGAATCGGCGCTATGCGTCTCGTTTCAAGTAAGCGGCACGCCGACGCACCAGAGAGAGGCCTGGTTGACCGGCAAAAATGCCTAGCCCAGCATCAGCCCGCTGCACAATCCGCGCCGCAGGAACTCCCCGCAGCGCGGCGAGGCACTTACGGAAACGCTGGCGGGTTGGCCTGCCAGGCCGCGAAAACCTCGGCCAGGCTGGCGCGCTCTGCTTCGCGCCATTCCGGCAACAGGCTGGCGTAGTTGGCGGGGCTGCTCCAACGGTCCGGCCAGGTGCGCACGGCTGCCGCATACCACTCGACCGCCTCCTGCTTGCGCCCGGCGCGCCAAAGCGCCAGTGCAGCCGTGGTTGGCAGCCATTCCGGCGTGGCCGGACGGCCATTGGCCAGATTGGCCCATTGCTGCAGTGCCTTGTCGGGCTGGTCGGCACGCAGCAGGTCCCACCCATAGTTCCAGGTGATGGCCCGGTACTGCTGGCTGCCGTTGGAGACCAGCGCCAGCGCGCCCTGATACAACTCATCGCCCAACTGGGTACGCCCACCGGCGTAGGCCAGCGCCGCCAACTGCGCGCGTGGATCGGCCGCGCGCGCGTCACGTTGCACCATCGCCGCCAGCCGGTCGACGACTGCATCGCCCTGGCCTTGTACGGCCACCACCGCCTTGGTGGTACTGCGGTCTTCGTCGAAATAGAACTCCTTGGGCTTGGGCAAGCTCTGCGCCTGCGCCAACGACCACACCCCTCCGAGCAGGGCCAGAGCGGCCCACGCGTATTTCCTTTTCACTGTGTTTTCCCCTGACAGCAAACGACCCCTTCCCATCCCCATCCTACCCGCAGCGCGTCGGCTGCGCATCCGCACAGGGACAGGTGCGTGAAAGCTGGCTGTTACACTTTGCACCGCCGTTTTGGAATCCGTCGGGTGCATCAGATAGTTTCAGATGACATGCACCGGGGGCCCAGCCACCCTTTTCGGGCACGCCATGACCAGTACTGCTGCGCTTTCTTCTCCCGACTCTGCCAACACGCCGGAGCTCGGCCGGGTAGATGCGGACTACACGCTGGACCACAAGTACACGCGCACCGATGGGCGCATCTACCTGTCCGGTGTGCAGGCGCTGGTGCGGCTGCCGCTGCTGCAGCGCCTGCGCGATGACGCTGCCGGGCTGGAGACCGCCGGCTTCATCAGCGGCTACCGCGGCAGCCCGCTGGGCGGGCTGGACCTGGAACTGTGGCGGGCGCGCAAACACCTGGACGCGGCCAAGGTCACCTTCACTCCGGGCCTGAACGAGGACCTTGCCGCCACCATGGTGTGGGGCACCCAGCAGACCAACCTGTTCCCCGGCGCGAAAGTGCAGGGCGTTTACGGCATGTGGTACGGCAAAGGGCCGGGCGTGGACCGCAGCGGCGACGTATTCAAGCACGGCAATGCTGCCGGCACCTCGCCGTTTGGCGGCGTGCTGGCACTGGCCGCCGACGACCATGCCTGCCGCAGCTCGACCCTGCCGCACGGGTCGGAAGACGAATTCGTCAGCGCGATGATGCCCATTCTCAACCCGGCCGGAGTACAGGACATCCTGGACATGGGCCTGCTGGGCTGGGCGATGAGCCGGTACACCGGGCGCTGGATCGGCTTCAAGACGATTGCCGAAACGGTGGAATCGTCCGCCTCGGTGAACGTGGACCCGTTCGCCCGCACCATCGTGCTGCCGGAGGATTTCGCGCTGCCGGCGGGCGGTTTGAGCATCCGCTGGCCGGACCCGCCGGTGGATCAGGAGATGCGCCTGCATCGCTATGCGATTGCCGCCGCGCAAGCCTTTGCGCGCGCAAACCACATCGACAAGATGGTGCTGGATTCACCGCACGCACGCTTGGGCATCGTCACCACCGGCAAGAGCTACCTGGATGTGTTGCAGGCGCTGGAATATCTGGGCCTGGACGCGCAGGCCTGCGCGCAGATCGGCATCCGCGTCTACAAGGTCGGCATGACCTGGCCGCTGGAACCGGTGGGCATCAGCGCGTTTGCGCAGGGCCTGGAAGACATCGTGGTGGTGGAAGAGAAAAAAGCCTTCATCGAGCGCCAGATGAAGGAGCTGTTCTACAACTGGCCGGCCAGTGCCGGTGCGCGGCCGAGCATCGTCGGCAAGTACGATGAGCAAGGCGCGTGGATCCTGCCATCCACCGGCGAACTGACACCGGCCACCATCGCGGCGGTGATCGGCAGGCGCATCCTGCGCCTGCTGCAATCGAGCACGATCAATACCGATTCGATCCAGCAGCGCCTGCGCTGGATGGATGCCAAGGAAGCGGAAATGGCCTTGCCGCGCGCGCAATTCCCGCGCGTGCCGCATTACTGCTCGGGCTGCCCGCACAACACCTCCACCGCCGTGCCGGAAGGCTCGCGCGCGCTGGGCGGCATCGGTTGCCACTACATGGTGACCTGGATGAACCGCGCCACCGACACCTTCACCCACATGGGCGGCGAAGGGGTGACGTGGTCGGGGCAGGCACCGTTTACCGGCACCCCGCATGTGTTCCAGAACCTGGGCGATGGCACGTATTTCCATAGCGGCTCGCTGGCGATCCGGCAGTCGGTCGCCGCTGGCGTCAACATCACCTACAAGATTCTCTACAACGATGCGGTGGCGATGACCGGCGGGCAGCCGGTGGACGGCACGCTCACCGTGCCCGACATTGCACATCAGTTGCGCGCCGAAGGCATTCATGAGATTGCGGTGGTCAGCGACGACATCGGCAAGTGGACGCGGCGACGCGACCTGTTTCCGCCTGAGGTCGCGTTTCACGATCGTGGCGAACTGGACGCAGTGCAGCAGCATCTGCGTACCGTCAAAGGCGTGTCGATCCTGATCTTCGACCAGACCTGCGCGACCGAAAAGCGTCGCCGTCGCAAGCGCGGCAAACTGATCGATCCGCCCAAGCGGGTGATGATCAATTCGCTGGTGTGCGAAGGCTGCGGCGATTGTGGCGAGAAAAGTTTTTGCGTGTCGGTGTTGCCGAAGGAAACCGAATTCGGGCGCAAGCGCCAGATCGACCAGTCCAACTGCAACAAGGATTATTCCTGCGTCTCCGGCTTCTGCCCGAGCTTTGTCACCGTGCATGGCGGTGCGCCGCGCAAGGGCAAGCGGCGCGACGCCAGCACGCTGCTGGACGCGCTTCCCGAGCCGCCCAGGCGCACCACGCTGGAACGGCCCTGGAATATCCTGATTACCGGCGTCGGCGGCACCGGCGTGGTGACCATCGGCGCGCTGCTCGGCATGGCCGGGCATCTGGAAGGCAAGGGCGCCACGGTGCTGGACCAGACCGGCCTGGCGCAAAAGGGCGGCGCGGTGACCACGCATATCCGCATCGCACGCCAGCCCGCCGACATCCATGCCGTGCGCATCGCGGCAGGCGAAGCAGACCTGGTACTGGGCTGCGACATGGTGGTGGTCAACGATTATTGGGCACTTTCCAAAGTACGCGATGGCCGCACCCAGGTGGTGCTCAACACCTACGAAGCAATGCCGGGCACATTCACCACGCAACCGGACCTGCAGTTCCCCGCTGCCGAGATCATCGCCGGTGTACGCACCGCGCTCGGTGGTCAGGAGCCGTTGTTGCTGGATGCCACGCAGTTGGCAACGGCGTTGCTGGGCGACGCCATCGCCAGCAATCTGTTCGTGCTCGGCTACGCATGGCAGCACGGGTTGGTGCCGTTGTCGCATGCGGCGCTGATGCGCGCGATCGAACTCAATGGCGCAGCCGTTGCGATGAATCAGCAGGCGTTCGCCTGGGGGCGCCTGGCGGCGATCGATCTGCCGGCGGTGCAACGCGCTGCGGGTCTGGCCGGTGCCGACGCGCCTGCACATCTGCATGGCGATACACCGTACGCACGCGGACCAGGCAGCTGGGAAGAGCACGATCTCAGCGGCCAGAGCGCGCCGCGTGCGCTGGCGCAGACCGATGGCAGCACGCTGCATGGCGAGGTCGCTGCGCCGGCCGCGCCGCTGGACGACGAGCAGTTGGCGCACTCGCTGGACGAGGCCATCGCGCGTCGCGTCGCGTTCTTGACCGACTACCAGGATGCCGCCTACGCGCAACGTTATCGCAGCCTGGTCGAGCGCGTACGCACACACGAGCTGCAGCGCGCGCCCGGCAGCAACGCGTTGACCGAGGCGGTGGCCCGCTACGCCTTCAAGCTGATGGCCTACAAGGACGAATACGAGGTGGCGCGGCTGTATACGCGTGGCGATTTCCAGCGCCGGTTGCAGCAACAGTTCGAGGGCGACTACACGCTGCGCTTCCATCTGGCGCCGCCGTTGCTGGCAAAGAAAGACGCGCACGGCAACCTGATCAAACGCGAGTACGGGCCGTGGATGTTCACCGCCTTCAAGCTGCTGGCGCGGTTGAAGTTCCTGCGTGGCGGCAAGCTCGACGTCTTCGGCTACAGCGAAGAACGGCGTGGCGAGCGTCAGCTGATTGCCGATTACAGCGCAACCGTGCACATGCTGCTGGAACGGCTGGACGCCGATAACGTGGGTTTGGCCGCGCAGATCGCCAGCATTCCGGAGCACATTCGTGGCTATGGCCACGTCAAGCATGCGCATCTGCAGGAAGCCAAGGCGCGCGAAGCCGCGCTGCTGGCACAGTGGCGCAATCCCAAGGCGTTGCATGTGGTGCAGGCGGCTTGACGTCGCCGAACGATTACATTTTGTTGATGTAGTCGCTCGACGACATGACGTGTGGAGATGGCCGGGCCCTTGCGTGGAAAAATGCAAGTTGATGTAAGCGATCGACGACATTGCAGCAATGTCGTCGATCGCTTACATTGCGCTCATGGATACTGTCCGCACGCCTTCCGATATCGGTAATATCATCCGTGCCAGGCGCAAGCGCCTGGGCTGGGATCAGGCTCGCCTGGCCCACGAAATCGGCGTGAGCCGACAATGGATCGTCGATATCGAGAAAGGCAAGCCGCGCGCGGAGTTGCAATTGATCCTGCGGGCACTGCAGGCGCTGGGGCTGGAGTTGATGTTGGGCCCAGGCGTTGCCCAGGTTTCGGAGGTGGGCGTGCCTGATCGCGACACCGTAACGCCGATCAATCTCGACGCGATCATTGAACATAACCGGGCCAATCCACCATTGGGAACGACCGTTTTCAATGCGTTCAACAACAACATCTTCAAGAATCAATTCTCGCCGTTCGATGCGCTGAAAAACACTGGCTTAGATAAATCTCCCCCGATTATCGGTGCAAGCGTTAAAAAGAATCCAGCCAATGAGCACTTGCATAAGCAGTTCTCAGCAACGAATCGCTTGAAGATTGGCGAGACAGTAGCTGATAGTTTGAAGATCGGCGAGGCAGAGAAAATATCCAAGGTCATCTCGCCATCTTCCAAAAAGAAGGGCGTTCCGTGAGACTGGTCGCGCTGATCGAAAACCAAACGATCGGGCACCTCGCGTCCGACCCGCACGGGCATCCACGATTCACCTACGCGCCGGACTGGCAGCATTCAAAGAGTGCGATACCGCTGTCTTTGAACCTTCCCCTCAGCAGGGAACATCACCCGACCGAGGCGGTCAGTGCAGTGCTGTGGGGCCTGCTGCCAGACAACGAAGCCACCTTGCAACGCTGGGCCTCCAGGTTCCAGGTCTCGCCGCGCAATCCGCTCGCCCTGTTGTCGCATGTGGGCGAGGATTGCGCTGGTGCGGTGCAGTTCGTCACCGAAGCGAGGCTCGAAGATGTGCTGTCCGGCGCCAGCGATGGCATCGAACCGCTCACCGATGGCGAACTGGAAGCACGCTTGCGCAGGCTGCGTCAGGACATCGGTGCGGCGCGCCAAGTCGAAGACGTGGGGCAGTTCAGCCTGGCCGGCGCGCAGGCCAAGATCGCATTGCTGCACGACGGCCTGCAGTGGGCCATCCCGGCCGGACGCATCCCGACCACGCATATCCTCAAACCACCGAGCGGCGAATCCCGTTACACATGGTAGCTGGCGCATCCAATCGATGGGGCGTCAGTCGAAATGCGGCCCGCGCATCAGGCGAATCGGTCCGCGAACATCGGGCAGTTGCACCGTTCTGCCTTGCTGGGTGATACGAACGACGCCAGCGCAGGCGGCAGCTGCGGCCACCGCACGCACCTGGGGCATCAGGCTTCGCCACACCGCTGCGTCATCGCTCAACGCGCGCGCCACTTCCGAGGGACAGATCGATTGCTCGGGCCGACGTTGCGCAAGCAAGCGCCGGATCGACGCGGCAACCTGCGCATCATCGGGCGATTGCACGCCCGCCCCGCAGCATCACAATGGGCGCAGCAGGCGCAGGCCGAACCAATCCTTGGCATCGTTCCAGCCGTGGGTGACCTTGAGCCCGGCTGCGGCGGCCAGTTCGGCAAAGCGCGCGTCGGTGTACTTGCAGCTGTATTCGACCTGCATCGCTTCGCCTTCGGCAAACGCGACGTCCTTGCCGCCGACCCGCACGCGCTGTGCGCGCTGGCTGATCAGGAAGGTTTCGATGCGGCCGCGCTCACGGACGTACACCGCGTGGTGACGAAAGCCGTCCAGATCGAAATCGCTCCCGATCTCGCGATTGAGCCGCGCCAACAGGTTCAGGGTGAACTCGGCGGTGACGCCGGCTGCGTCGTTGTAGGCCGCTTCGATCAGCCCGGCGTCCTTGTCCAGATCGATACCGATCAGGGCGCAACCGTCGCTGCCCATGGTCTGGCGCATCGCATCCAGCAGTTCGATCGCGGCAGCATCGGCGAAATTGCCGAGCGTCGAGCCGGGGAAGAACACCACGTGCCGCCGCGCCGGGCGCTGCGCATCGGGCAAGCGCAGCGGTTTGGTGAAGTCGGTGCACACCGGCAACATCTGGATCTGCGGAAATTGCTGGGCCAGCCGCGCGGTGCTTTCCAGCAGCGCCGTGCGCGAGATTTCCAGCGGCGTGTAGGCCACCACATCGCGCAGGCCCTGCAGCAGCAATTCGGTCTTGCGGCCGCTGCCGCTGCCGTATTCGACCACGTGTACGCCAGCGCCGATCGCCTGTGCGATCGAGCCCATGCTGG
Organism: Xanthomonas citri pv. citri; assembly: GCF_000961215.1. NCBI lineage: Bacteria > Pseudomonadati > Pseudomonadota > Gammaproteobacteria > Lysobacterales > Lysobacteraceae > Xanthomonas > Xanthomonas citri. Next base: position 229,082 of record NZ_CP008998.1, on the reverse strand, counting down.
CTTCCAGCAAACTCAGTTCGGTACGGGTGAGGTAATACTCCGGCTGCTGCGTAATGGCTTCGAACAGTTGCGAGCCGCGCGCATCGTAGAAATATTTCGACGGCAGCGTCTTGGGCGTTTGCGACAACCCCGCCAGTGCATCGGCGGTGATGTCGTCCGGCTGCGGGCGCAGGTCGGTCAGCGCGGCGTGCGCGCGTTGCATGGCATGGGCGGCGACGTTCAAGGCAGATCCTTGGCAAGGCGCACGCCGGCAAATTGCCAACGCGCATCGGAGGAGAAGAAGTTGCGGTAACTGGCACGCAGATGGCTGGCCGGGCTGGCGCAACTGCCACCACGCAAGACCCATTGCGCATTCATGAATTTGCCGTTGTATTCGCCCAGCGACCCGGGCCACGGGGTAAAGCCTGGATACGGCAGGTACGCGCTGCCGGTCCACTCCCAGACATCGCCGAACAGCTGCTGCATACCGGTGTCCACTGCTTCGGCGCCACGCGGATGCAACGCATCGGTGTCGACGAAATTGCCCTGTACCGGCACGCCGGTCGCAGCCTGCTCCCACTCGGCTTCGGTGGGAAGGCGCGCACCGGCCCAGCGTGCGAACGCATCGGCTTCGAACAGGCTCAGGTGGCAGACCGGCGCATGCGGATCGCGCGTGCGCCAACCGTGCAGGGTGAACTCGCGGCCATCGGCATCCCAATACAAGGGATGTTGCCAACCTTGCGCCTGCACCATCGCCCAGCCATCGCTGAGCCAGGCACCAGCACTGCGGTAGCCGCCATCATCGATGAAGTGCTGGAACTCGGCGTTGGTGACCACACGGCTGCCCAGCGCATGCGCACCGACCAGCACGCGATGGCGTGGCGATTCGTTGTCGTAGGCGAAGCTGTCGGCCTGTGGCCAGGCGGCGGCGCCGATCTGGACGATCTGCTCGTCGCGCGCATGCCAGCGCAGCGGGCTGGCGACGGCCGCAGGCGGCGTGGGCAGGTCGCGGTAGGCCGGCTGCAACGGGTTGCTCCACAGCGCATGCTTGATATCGGTCAGCAGCAACTCCTGGTGTTGCTGCTCGTGCTGGATACCGAGCTGCACGATGGTGCAGGCCTGCGCATCGAGCAGGCCGTCGCGCAAGCGCTGCTGCATCTGCATATCGACCGCAGCACGGTAGTCGCGCACCTGCTGCAACGAAGGGCGCGACAGCACGCCGCGGCGCGCCCGCGCATGCATCGGCCCCACGCTCTGGTAGTAGCTGTTGAACAGGAAATCCCAGGCCGGGTCGAACACGCGGTACGCCGGATCGGCCTGCAGCACGAAGCGTTCGAAGAACCAGGTGGTGTGCGCCAGATGCCATTTGCTCGGGCTCGCATCCGGCATGCTCTGCACCATCGCGTCTTCGGCGCTCAAGGGTGCGGCGAGACGGTCGCTCAGCGCGCGGGTCTGCGCGTAGCGTTCCAGCAGCGTCAACTGCTGTTGCTGGAGGTGGCCCAGCAGAGGAGAGAGTGCAGACATCGCCATATGCTTGGGTAGCGCCCGTGAACGTGCTGTGTCGGCAACGTGGCAGCCAGCGGTAAGCTGTAGACATGTCATCGCCATCTCTGTCCAGTACGCTTGCTGCACCCCTCGACTGGGCCCAGCGTCAGCAGGCATTTGCGCTGCCTTCCGGGGTCATCTATCTGGATGCGGCGTCGCGCGGGCCGTTGTTGCGCGCCATGCAGACGGTGGCGCACCAGGCGGTTGACGCAATGGCCGCACCATGGCGGTTGCCGTTCGATGCGTGGTTGCAGCAGATCGAAGTATTGCGCGGGCTTGCGGCCGCGCTATTGGATGGCGATGCCGATGCGGTGGCCATGGTGCCGTCGGCCGCGCACGGCTTGGCCACGGCCGCACGCAATCTGCCCGTGCAACCCGGCCACGCAGTGCTGGTGCTGGAAGGGCAATTCCCTTCCAATCTGTTGATCTGGCAGCGCCGCTGCGCAGAGGCCGGCGCGCGTCTTGTGCCGGTGCCCACGGCCGCTGGCGGCAACTTGACCGATGCGGTGCTGCAGGTCATTGCCGAGACGCCTGCGCTGCGGATTGCGAGCTTGCCGCATGCATACTGGCTGGACGGGCGAATGCTGGATCTGGACCGCATCAGTGCCGCCGTGCATGCACGCGGGGCTGCCCTGGTGCTGGACCTAAGCCAGAGCCTGGGGGTGTTGCCACCCGATCTGCTCCGCTGGCAACCGGATTTCGTGGTCAGCGTCGGGCACAAATGGTTGCTCGGGCCGATGGGATTGGCGTGGCTGTGGGTGGCACCGCAGTGGCGTACAGACGGGCTGCCGATCGAAGAACACTGGATCGGCCGCGATGCGGGCAGCAGTTGGGAATTTCCGGCGGCCAACGCGCCGGGATATCGCGGCGGTGCACGGCGATTCGATGCGGGCGGAGTGGCCGACCCGTTGCGGATCGCAATGGCTACGGTGGCCTTGCAACAACTCAACGCGTGGCAGCCGGCGCGTATCGCAGCCGCGTTGGGCGAGTTGACCGCGCATTGGGACGCCGCCCTGCAGGCGCGCGGCTTGGGCAGCTGGTGCACGCCTGGACATGCGCCGCATCTCACCGCACTGCAGCCGCCGGCAGCAGCGTTGGATGCGGTGGCAACGGCGCTCGGCGCCGGTGGTGTGGTCTGCACGCGTCGGCATGGACGTCTGCGCATCGCACCGCATTTGAGCGTCACCGACCACGCGTTGTCACAGGTCGTTGCAGCGCTACCCGATAGGTGAGGCGCGGCGCACGCCGACATCGAAGGCCCGGCATCTGCAGCGATGCAGGCCTGCGCGCGGTCAGTAGCACCGGAAGGTTTCATCGAAGGCCAGTGAGCCCTGCGCATGACAATTGGCGCAAGGATCAGCGGCAGTAAAGCGGCGGCGCGCGGTCTTCAGCGAACTGACACAGTCGGTGTCGGGGCAGGCTTGCCGACGACAGGACACTCCCGATCGCGCCGCAATGCAAAACCCGCTGCTGCCGAGGCAGGCCGCATGTCACTGCCGCTGGCTGATCCGCAACCCGGACGGCGTTGCCCAGCGCTCCACTCCTTCGAACAGTGCCTGCACCAGCAGCGCAAGCACGGCGGCGGGAATGGCGCCCTCCAGAATCAGACCGAGATCGTCCAGGCGGATACCGGCGAGAATCGGTTGGCCGTAGCCGCCTGCCCCGATCAGCGCGCCCAGCGTGGCGGTGCCCACATTGATCACTGCAGCGGTCTGGATGCCGGCCACGATCGTGCGGCGTGCCAGCGGCAGTTCCACACGCCACAGGCGTGTCCACGCTGGCAATCCGATGGCATGCGCAGTCTGGCGCAGTTCGCGTGGGATCGAGGTCAGCCCTGCGTGGGTGTTGCGCACGATCGGCAGCAGGCTATACAGAAACAACGCGGCAATCGCCGGCTTGGCGCCGATGCCGAACAACGGAATCATGAAGACGAATACGGCCAGCGACGGCAGCGTCTGCAGCACGCCGGTCAACGACAGCACCACCTGTCCCAGGCGCGGACGCCGCGCCGCCAGCACGCCCAGCGGCAATGCAAGCAGCAAGGCGAAACCCAGCGAACTGCCAACCAGCGCCAGATGCTCGCGCGTATGCTGCAGCAGGCGCGTCAAGCGCGAGTCCGTGTCAGAGGCCGGCGTGACGCCCAACCAGTGCGCGGCAACCGCCGCTTCGGACTGCCGCTCCAGTTTGACCTGTGCATTGAGCCGTTGCATGGTCGCTTCATCGATGCGTCCTTGCAGCCCCCGCAATGCCTGCAACATCGCCGGCGAGCGTTGCGCCAGCTCCTTGCGATAGACAAAAATCGCCTGGTAATCCGGGAAATAGCGGCGGTCGTCGCGCAGCACCTGCAACTGGTAGTACGGAATCTCCGCATCGGTGCTGTACAGATCCGTGACCCCGATCGCCCCGCTCTGCAGCGCGCGATAGGCCAGGTCGTGATCCAACCCGGTTGCAGCCTGCGGCAACGCGTACGCCGCGCGCACGCCCGGCCAGCCATCGGCCCGCTGCATGAACTCATTGCTCAGACCGATCTTGAGGGTGGGATGTCGTGCAAGATCCGACAACGAGACGATGCCCAATGCCTGCGCACGTTCGCGCTTCATTCCGAAGGCATAGGTGTTCTGGAAACCCAGCGAATCGGTCATCGCCAGCCCGCGTGCGTCGAGTGCGGCGCGTAGCTCGGCCTGGCTGGCGTTGGGCAATTGCAGCAGCTCCTGTGCCAGCGTACCGGTGTATTCGGCATACGCGTCGATCTGCCCGGTCTCCAGCGCGCGCCACAGGATGCGCGTGCCACCGAGTTGTGCGCGGTGCTGCACGTCTACACCATAGCGCCTGCCGGCAGCGGTGGCGATTTCGCCAAGGATCACCGCCTCGGTAAAGTTCTTCGAACCAATGGTGACCTGCGCGGCCTGCGCGCCGACACTGCAGATCAGCAACACCACGGCGATGAGCGCACGCGCCATCATGCGGCATCGCCAATGCTGCGCTGGGCGGTGAGAAAGCGCTGCACGAAGGCATCGGCCGGCTGCTCCAGCAGATCGCGCGCACGGCCTTGCTGCACGATGCGGCCGACGCGCATCAGCACCAGGTTGTCGGCCAGATAGGCGGCTTCGGCCACATCGTGGGTGACCAGCACCACGGTCTTGCCCAACTGCGCGAACAGTTCGCGCATCTGCGCCTGCAGGTCGTAGCGCACGATGGGATCGAGCGCGCCGAGCGGTTCGTCCAGCAACAAGGCCGGCGGGTCGAGCATCAGTGCACGAATCAGGCCGACGCGCTGGCGCTGGCCGCCGGAGAGTTCGGCCGGGTAGCGCGCCAGCAACTCCGCTGGCAACTGGCACAGAGCGCACAAGGCATCCAGACGCGCATCGATGCGCTCCCGTGTCCAGCCCAGCGTCCGTGCCAGCAAGATCACGTTGCTGCGCGCATCCAGATGCGGAAACAAGCCGCCCTCTTGGATGACGTAGCCGATGCGTTGCCGTTGCGCCTGCAGGTTGGCGCGCTGCAACGGCGTGCCATCGAAGGCGACCGTCCCGCTGTCCGGCCACTCCAGCCCGACCAACATGCGCAGCACGGTGGATTTGCCAGCGCCGCTGGGACCGATCAATGCGGTCGTAATGCCGCTGGCGAACGTCAGCGAGACAGCATCGAGCGCGATGGCCTGGCCGTAGCGGCGGCTGACCTGGTCGAGAGTGAACATGCGGCCGAGCTTGCCGAACGCAGCGTCAGCCACGCGCGAAGATGCGCATCAGCAAAGCGCGCATCAGCGCGGCGGCGCGAGCAATTCGCGTGCGCTCAGGTAGCCGTCGCCATCGGCATCCTGCCGGGCGAAGCGCGCGATCAGGGTGGCGCGATGCGCCGCACGGGTGATCGGCTTGTCGCGGCGGCCCGGCAGTTCATCGCCTTGCAGCACGCCATCGTGGTCGGTATCGCGTTGGTCGAAGGCGTAGCTCATCCAGGCCAGATATTCGTCCAGGCTCACCCGCCCATCGCCATCGGTATCCATGCGCTGCAGATATTGCTGGCTGTCCTGGACCTGGGCCTGCGCGGCAACCGCCGGCAGAGCGGCCAACCCCACGATCACGAAGGTTCGCACGATCACACCACGCACCCGCTGTACACGCACCACAGCGCACCTGGCGCCCGCTTTACGCACCACTCAGCGCATACCCCTTGAGCCGCGCCGCATAGGCCTGCAAGGCCGCATTGCCGCTGGCCTCGGCCTCATGGCACCACTGCTGCAATTGCCGAAGCCGTTCGGACGCATCGTGGCTGCGCGCTTCCAGCAGCGCGGTCAGCCGCGCACGATACTCCACCAGCGTGCGCATGCGCGGACGCTGCGCCACCCATGCCTGCAACTGTGCACGCGCGTCCGGCTTGAGCCAGCGCCCGTCATCGACCAGGCCCTTGCGCAGGCGACGCGGCAGCAACTCGCGCAGCTTGGCGCCGGTGGCGGCCGCCTCTTCGCGCAACGCCGGCTTGAACACATTGCGCTGGTAGTCGGTCATGGCCTGGAACCGGTGCGAGAGCAGCGCCTTGAGCGTGTCGGCATCGGGCACGGCGATATTGGGGCGGATATCCAGCGACGGCGCCACCCGCAATACCTTCGCAAGGCCCAGCGCCTGCAAGCCGCGAATCGCGACCCAACCGATATCCAGCTCCCACCGCCGCATCGAAAACCGTGCAGAGCTCGGGAAGGCATGATGGTTGTTATGCAGTTCTTCGCCGCCGATCCACAGCGCCCACGGCGTGAGGTTGGTGGAGGTGTCGGCCGACTCGAAATTGCGATAGCCCCACCAGTGGCCCAGGCCATTGACCACACCGGCAGCCCAGAACGGAATCCACGCCATCTGGATCGCCCACAACGCAATCCCCGGCAATCCGAACAACACGGCATTGATGACCAGCAACGCAATCGGGCCGGCATTGGCATGCGGCGTGTACAGATGCCGCTCGATCCAGTCGCTAGGCGCGCCCTTGCCGTACTGCTCGATATCGGCGCGCTGCGTCCGTGCCTCGCGGTACAACTCCACGCCGCGCCAGAACACCTGCGCGATGCCCTTGGTCTGCGGACTATGCGGGTCTTCCTCGGTCTCGACCTTGGCGTGATGCTTGCGATGGATCGCCACCCATTCGCGGGTGATCATCGAGGTGGTCAACCAGGTCCAGAAGCGAAAGAAATGCGCGATGACCGGATGGAAATCCACACCGCGATGCGCCTGGCTGCGATGCAGGTACAAGGTCACTGCAAAGATGGTGAGCTGGGTGAAGACCAGCAGCACCGCCAGCATGCCCCACACGCCCAGCCCTGCCACGCCGGAGGTCAGAACGTCGATGATCGGATCGGACAACATCGGCATCTCCACAGCAGCGCTCTCCATTTGATGCAGACATGATGGGGGCGATCGCGGCAAACTTCACCCTTCGGATGCGTAGGGTTGCACCTACATTTCTAAAGCGGTTCAGACCCCCTTCCCCACTTCCGTCTGCTGTCACCCGTATGACTGTTGCCACCGAAAATGCTGCCGATTCCACCGCCGTTGCCAACGCCGCCCCGCTGATCGAACTCGACCAGGCCAGTGTGATGCGCGGCCAGGTACGGGTGCTGCATGCGCTGAGTCTGCGCATCGCCCTGGGGCAGCACACCGCGATCCTGGGCCCCAACGGCTGCGGCAAATCGTCCTTCATCAAATTGATCACGCGCGAGCTGTACCCGCTGGCGCGCGCCGACGGCCAGGCCGCAGTGAAGGTGCTGGGACAAACGCGCTGGCAGGTGGATCGCCTGCGCTCGCAATTGGGCATCGTCACCGGCGATCTGAGCGTCAATCTGGCCGACATGCCCGGACTGGATGTGGAAAGCGCGGTGCTATCCGGATTCTTCGCCAGCTACGTGGTGCCGCCGCATCGCGAGATCAGCGACGACATGCGTGCGCGTGCGCGCGAAGCGCTGGCGCTGGCACGCGCATTGCCGCTGGTGGACCGGCAATTTGCCGAATTGTCGGCCGGCGAAACCCGACGGGTGCTGATTGCGCGTGCGCTGGTCAATCGCCCGCAGGCGCTACTGCTGGACGAGCCGTCCACCGGGCTGGATCTGGTGGCGCGCCAGCACCTGCTCGAGACGATGCGGCACCTCGCCCGGCAAGGCATCACGCTGGTGCTGGTGACCCATCACATCGAAGAAATCGTGCCGGAGATCGAACGGGTGATCCTGCTGCGCGCCGGCAAGGTGGTGGCAGACGGCACGCGCGAGGCGCTACTCACCGATGCCAGCCTGTCGGCCGTATTCGACGGCCCGGTGCGGGTGCAACGCGATGGCGAGCGCTGTTGGGCGACGGTGGGCGAGTAACCGCCACCCCACCTGCAGCCCGTGCAGGCCGTGTCCGTGCACGAGCTGCCGACGATGCTCGACATCGCGATGGCGAAGCGCTCCGGACGGCCGCAACCGCGTCACAACCACGCGCTGCAGACATGACCTTGGACACGGGACGCCGCCGCGGCGGTTGCGCGTAGACTCGCCGCACACGCAGACAGGAGTCGTCCCGATGGCCCAGTGGTATTTCCATAATCCCGGACAGGCCGACCGTCTCGGCCCGCTCGACGATGCCAGCGCCCGCGCGCATGCGCAGCGTCATCCCGATGCGCTGGCCTGGCGCGACGGGCTCGATGGCTGGACGCCGGCCCGTCAGTTGGCCGAACTGCAGGGCGGCCTTAGCGCACCACCGCCGTTGAGCGGCATCAGCGGGCGCGCGGACGAGATCGACTACCGCATCGTCGGCAACGACATGCAGTTTGTCGAAGTCGAGCTGGACCCAGGCGAAAGCGCCATCGCCGAGGCCGGTGCGCTGATGTACAAGGACGCGGCGGTGCAGATGGACACCGTGTTCGGCGACGGCTCGCATGCCGGTCAAAGTGGCGGCGGGCTGATGGGCAAGCTGCTGTCGGCCGGCAAACGCGTGGTCACCGGCGAAAGCATGTTCACCACCGTGTTCACCCACGCCGGCAGCGGCAAGGCCAAGGTCGCCTTCGCCGCGCCCTACCCGGGCACGGTGCTGGCGCTGCGTCTGTCCGAGCATGGCGGGCAGTTGATCTGCCAGAAAGACAGCTTCCTGGCCGGCGCGCGCGGGGTGTCGCTGGGCATCGCCTTCCAGCGCAAGATCCTCACCGGCCTGTTCGGCGGCGAGGGCTTCATCATGCAGAAACTCGAAGGCGACGGATGGGTGTTCGTGCATGCCGGCGGCACGGTCGTCGAGCGCGAGCTGGGGCCGGGCGAGCGCATCGATGTGGACACCGGCTGCGTGGTCGCCTATCACGCCGGCGTGGACATGGACGTGCGCCGCGTTGCCGGCCTGAAGAGCATGTTCTTCGGCGGCGAAGGCGTGTTCCTGGCCACCCTCACCGGCCCGGGCAAGGTCTGGCTGCAATCGCTGCCGTTCTCGCGCATGGCCGGCCGCATGCTGCAGGCCGCCCCGCAAGGCGGTGGCCAACAGCGCGGCGAGGGCTCGGTGCTGGGCGGCCTGGGCCGCTTGCTGGATGGCGATAACCGGTTCTGAGCGGTGACGCGGCGGGTTGGCGCGATGACGATTTGGATTCGGGGGGCGAAGCAAGCGTCGTGTCACCTCTGAAGGCGCGTGGCGACGCGTTTGTCGCGCCAGACACTGGCAGATGCTGAGGCGCGCCCTCGTCCGGCGCTTTGCGCCACCGTCTCCGCCATGAAGGAAGACAATGTCCCGGCGGGAGAAGGCAGGCGACCAAGTCGTTGGTGCAGCGACGGCACCCTGACCGTAGCCACGTCCATCGCCGCACGGAACCGCAGCCCCTCTCCCTGCGGGGCGAAAAGGCAGGGCTAGCGCCATCGGCGCGCCTGCCTTCGAGCGCCCACGCCGCAAGGCGTGGGCTGGGGCGCGGAGCGGGGTTGGGGTGAGGGGACGGGCGAAGCCACACGTGGTATGGGAAGGCATCAGGCTCCGCTCGTACCCTCATCCGGCGCTGCGCGCCACCGTCTCCCGAGGGGAGAAGGGAGCGCAACGCCTGTAAACGATGCTGTCCTGAATGAGCTCCACTCACGCCAATACCGCCGCAGCAGCAGTGGCAGGGCGCGTGTATTCTCCCTCGCCTTTCCCATCGACGTTTTCGCCATGATCGCGCTCCGCTGCTCCCGCTCGCTCGCCCTGTTGTCCATGCTCGGTCTGCTCAGCGCCTGCGGGGGCGAGCCGCGCCCGGCGACACCGGCGCCCGTGGTGCAGGCACCTTCGGCCGAAGCCCCCAAGCCCATCAAGATCGGCGTCGCGCTCGGTGGCGGTGCGGCCAAGGGCTTTGCGCATATCGGGGTGATCAAGATGCTCGAGGCCAACGGCTTCGCACCGGTGGTGGTGTCCGGTACCAGCGCCGGCAGCGTGGTGGGCGCGCTGTATGCCAGCGGCATGGATGCGTTCCAAATGCAGGAAAAGGCCGTTGCGCTCGACCAGACCAGCATCCGCGATGTGCGGCTGTTTTCCGGTGGCCTGGTGCAAGGCCAGAAACTGCAGGACTACGTCAACGAACAGCTGGGCGGCAAACCGATCGAAAAACTGCGCAAGCCGTTCGCGGCGGTCGCCACGCGTCTGGAAGATGGCGAACGCACCGTGTTCGTGCGCGGCAATGCCGGCCAGGCAGTGCGCGCGTCCAGCAGCATTCCCGGCGTGTTCGAGCCGGTGACCATCGGTAAGTACCACTTCGTCGATGGCGGCGTGGTCAGCCCGGTGCCGGTGGATGCGGCGCGCCAGCTCGGTGCCGAATTCGTGGTGGCCGTGGATATTTCCAGCAAGGCCAGCGGCAAGAATCCGGGGGACCTGCTGGGCACGGTGAACCAGTCGATCTCGATCATGGGCCAGCGCCTGGGCGAGGCCGAACTCAAACGTGCCGACGTGGTCGTTCGCCCCAAGGTCAACGATATCGGCTCGGCCGATTTCAACCAGCGTGGTGCGGCGATCCTCGAAGGCGAGCGCGCCGCAATGGCGGTGATGCCGCAGATTCGCGCCAAGATTGCGCAACTGCAGGCCGCGCGCAGCAGCGCGACACGGACCGCCGCCGATCAGGCCAAAGCGGCCAGGCAACAGGCGTACGAGCGCTGCCTGGAACAACGCTCGCGTTGGGAAAAATTGCGCGGCAAGGACGAGGCCTGCGTGGCGCCGTGATGCGGCTGCGGTGCGAGGCGATGCGCAGTTGATGCGGGTCCCGCGAGGTCATGCGGAACTGAGCGGGCGTGGGCGCCTGTTTCCAGACGCGCGCATTTGAACCAGATGCGTAGGGCGACTGCGTTGTTGATGCCTTGTGTTGATGCACTGAGGGTGCCCGGACACGGGCGCGGCCTGGGCCGCTCCTACGACGGCGTGGCGGTTCTTTCGGGTGCGCTGAGATGTGTCGGGATGGGGTCGCGGCCGGGGCCGCTCCTACCGGGGGCGGGGGTCTTTAGGTGTATCGGCGACGTCGGCACGGCCAGCACCGCTCTTGCAGGAGCGGCCCTGGCCGCGAGGCCTACCGGTAGCAACGCCTGGACTTGATGGGCAACGTCTCAAGCCCGGACTTCATCGGCAATGCCTCAATACCGCCAACGTAGCGACACGCTGACAAAGCGCGGTTCGCCGTAGTTCTGATAATCCAGATTCGCCCAGTAGGTCTTGTCCAATGCGTTACGCACCGCCAGCGTGGCGGTCCATTGGTCGCTGATGCGGTAGTTGGCGTTGAAATGCACCAGCGCATACGGGTTCTGCTCCACGGTGACCGGCCTGGTAGCGCCAGTGCCGTCGCCGGTGGGGCGTGCGATATTGAAGCCGCGCACCGCGCTCTGCCAGCTCACGCCGCCGCCGATGCTCAACCGGTCCCACGTCCCCGGCAGGCGCCACTGGGTGGAGAGCTGCAGATAATCTTCGGGCAGGTTGGCGTAGATCGCATCGGTGGGCGCGCGCGTCACCTTGACGTGGGTATAGCCGGCGTTGATGGTCCAACCGGGCCGCACTTCGCCATTGACGTCCACTTCCCAGCCACGGCTCTTGGTGCCGTCCACGCCGATGTAGGCCGAGCTGCCATCCGGCAGCGAAGCTTCCGGCTGGGTCATGTCGCGCACCGCATAGTTGTCCTGCTTGGCTTCGAACACGGCGGCGGTGGCCATCGCATGGCCATCGAACAACTGCGCCTTGATACCGGCTTCCAGGTTGGACCCTTCCACCGGTGCGAGCAGGTTGTTGTCCTTGTCGCGGTAGTTCTGCGGATTGAAGATTTCGGTGTAGCTGGCGTAGACCGACACATCCGGCACGATGTCGTACACCAGACCGACGTATGGGGTGACTTCGTCGCTTACTTCATAACGGCCGCTGGTGCCGGTGTAGCTGCCGCTGGCATCGAACGCCTGGGTGCGGGTTTCCCAGGAGCTCAGCCGCGCGCCGGCAATCAACGACAGCGGGTCGGCCAGCCGCAAGCGCGTGGAGGCATACACGCCGCGCTGGGTGGTGCGTGCCTGGCGACGCGCGCCGGTACGCGCATAGGTCACCTCGGACGCGTCGCCGTTCCAGTTGCGGATGTTGGGAATGAAATAGCAACGTTCGCTGCCGCAGGTGGCCCAGTCGTCGGGATAGGCCTGCGCCACGGTATAGGTGGTCGATTGCAGGTCCTGCCAGCTGCCGCCGATCACCACATCGTGCTGGCGGCCGAACAAGGCGAACCCGCCGGACAGATACACGTCCACGCTATCGCGCGTGTCCTGCGTTTCGCCAGCGTTGGCGCGCAAAAACACGCCGCTGCCATCGGCGGCCGGGTAACCGGTGCCGTAGACGCGCAGGCTCTGCACGGCGCCCTTGGTGTGGGCGGTGTTGACGCGCAGCAACCAGTCCTGCCCGAAGCGTTGTTCCAGGTTGGCAAACGCAGTGCTGGTTTCGCGTTGCCAGCGCGTCCATTCCGGCGCCATGTTGGTCGAGCGCGACAGGTTGGCGAAGGAGCCGTCGGCCGCGAAGAACGGCACCGTTCCCCAGGTCGAACCGACCGGGGTGTTGTCCTGGCGCTGGTAGCCGACGGTCAGCGTGCTGCTCTCGGTCAGGTCGCCTTCCAGCACCGCCATGCCCGACATCTTGTTGTCGTGGTAGCGGTCGTAGTAGTAATCGCGATCCTGCCAGGCGGCCACCACGCGGCTGCGAAAGCGTCCATCTTCGGTCAACGGCGCATTGACGTCTGCCTGCATGCGGCGGAAATCCCAGGTGCCCGTGCTCACGCCGAACGAGGCGTCGAAGTCCTTGCCAGGGCGCTTGCGCAACAGGTTGACCGTGGCCGAGGGAATGCCCGCGCCGGTGAGCAGGCCATTGGCGCCGCGGATCACCTCGATGCGGTCGTAGAAGACCGTGTCGTATTCCTGATTGGTGGCGCCGCTGTAGGTGGGCAGGCCGTCGACCTGGAAGTCGGTGATCTGGAAACCGCGCGCGAAATACAGCGGCCGCTGGGTGTCGTAGAACGACACGTTGACGCCGGTGACATGACGCATCACATCGTCGATGCTGAACAGCGATTGCTCTTCCAGGCGCTGCAACCCGATCACGCTCACCGACTGCGGCGTTTCCTGCAGGGTCAGCGGCAGCCGCGTGGTGGTGGCCGGTTGCGCGCGACTCACCGTACCGTTGACGCTGACCTGGTCAAGCGTCGTGGCGTTGGTCGCATCGGCGGCCTCGGCGGCATGAGCAGCGGCGGGGGCCAAGGTCGACAGTGCGCACAGCAGCGCGGCAGACAACAGGCCAAGGGGAGCGATGGCAGCAGACATGGGGCGTTCTCGTCGATCGTTGCCGACGCAGCGCGTCACGCAACAGGGAAAGGCGCAGGCACACGCGGGCGTCCACTCGAACCGGCTGGCTGACCCTGCGTGGGCTGGCGATGCGACACGAACGACATGGCCGGACGCGGCCAAGATGTGAGTTAAATGTAAATCGTTATCGTTTATGTGGCAAGCAGCACGTTTCTTGCGTCCGTCTGGAAAGCGACGGCACGCCGGTGCACCTTGCCGGCTGCACCGGGCGAGCGGCGCCCTGCCCTAAGCCACATGGCTGATCTGCACTTCAGGCCAGATGCGACAGCGGCAGACCTTCCGGCGCCTTCACCGTGCGCAGCACGAAGCTGGAATTCACATCCGACACGCCCGTGGCATTGAGCAGGCGATCGAGCAGAAACCGCGAGAAGTGTTCCAGGTCGCGCACCTGTACCTGCAACAGGTAATCCATGTCGCCGGTCAGCGCCCAACACGCCACCACCTCGTCCCAGCCGCGCACGCCCTCGGCGAAATGCTCGATGTCGGCTTGCCCGTGCTGCTCCAGCTGCACACGCACGAACGCCTGCAAGCCCAGCCCTAGCGCGCGCGCATCCAGCCGCGCGCCATAGCCGGCGATGATGCCGGCGGCTTCCAGTCGCTGCGTGCGGCGCAGGCATGCAGACGCCGACAGATTGACCTGCACGGCCAGCTCCGCATTGCTGCTGCGCCCCTGCGTCTGCAGCAGGGCGAGCAGGCGCAAATCGGTGCGGTCCAAGGCGATGGGCTGATCCATATGTTGCGCAGCAGCAGAGGATGACGCACGGATCTTGCGCCAAGATGCACATGGCACGCAAGATTCGCAATCCCGTTGCGCGGACATCCGGCTAAGGTGAGGCCTGATCACCGGGAGGTGCCGCTGCATGACTACCGCTCCGCAACGCGTCGAAAACCAGCTCACCGACAAGGGCTATGTCCCGGTCTACACCACTGCGGTGGTGGAGCAGCCGTGGGACGGCTACAGCGCCGACGACCACGCCACCTGGGGCACCTTGTATCGGCGCCAGCGCGAGCTGCTGGTCGGTCGCGCCTGCGAGGAGTTCCTGCAGGCGCAGGATGCGATGGGCATGGGCCAGACGCACATCCCGCGCTTCGATGCGCTCAATCGCGTGCTGCAGGCAGCCACCGGCTGGACCCTGGTCGGCGTGCAGGGCCTGCTGCCGGAGCTGGATTTCTTCGATCACCTGGCCAACAGGCGCTTCCCGGTGACCTGGTGGATCCGCCGGCCCGATCAGATCGATTACATCGCCGAACCCGATCTGTTCCATGACCTGTTCGGGCATGTGCCGTTGTTGATGAACCCGCTGTTTGCCGACTTCATGCAGGCCTATGGCCGCGGCGGGGTCAAGGCGCACGGCATCGGCCCGGACGCGCTGCAGAACCTCACCCGGCTGTATTGGTACACGGTGGAATTCGGTCTGATCGACACGCCCCAGGGCCTGCGCATCTACGGTGCCGGCATCGTGTCGTCCAAGGGCGAATCGCTGTATTCGCTGGAATCGCCGGCACCCAACCGCATCGGGTTCGACCTGCAACGCATCATGCGCACGCGCTACCGCATCGACAGCTTTCAGAAGACCTATTTCGTCATCGACAGCTTTGCGCAGTTGATGGAAGCCACTGCGCCGGACTTCACCCCGATCTATGCCGAGCTTGCACAACAGCCGCAGATGCCGGCGGGTGACGTGCTGCCGGGCGATCGGGTGATCCAACGCGGCAGCGGCGAGGGTTGGAGCCGCGACGGCGACGTGTGAGGTCACTGCTGCGCTAACGCGGCGCCGATCGCGGCGCGCCGCAGTGCCGCCCGGTCACGATGCCGCGATGTGGCCTGCACCGACTCGGCACCACCGCCAACGCGCACTAAGGTCAAACCTCCCCACATCGCCTTCGCTCAATGGACCTGACGCATCTGCGCATCCGGCGCTTGGAGCTGGACGACACCCGCCTGCTGTTCACCCTGGCCAACGGCATGCGCATCGACGAGCCCATCCAGGCGCACCGGCTCTTGCTCAAGGCATCGCCGCCGCAACGCGCGCAATGGCAGATCACCGAAGACGGCTTCGGGGTGAACTGGCCCGCGGTGGCGCCCCCCACCCCGGAGGGCCTGCTCAACATGCCCGAGTTGCTGTGGCGCCGCCGCGCTGCCCGTGCGCAGGCCAAGCTCACCCAGTTGCGCGGGCGCATGGATGCGCTGTCGCCAGGCGAGCGCGAACTCATCGCGCTGGCGCGGCTGGATGCGGACATGAACGAGAGCGGCTACGCGCGCTATTTCGACCGTTGGGATGCGGCGACCCGCAGCGATGCATTGCGGGGGCTGGCCGCCATGGGCGCGGTGCAAGCGCGCCAAGCCATCGAGGGCCTGGGCGCGGTGTTCGAGCGCCTGGAAGAAGATCCGAATCTGCTCAGCATCGAAGACATTCTCGATGCCATGAACGACACCGACCGCCAGCGCGTGGATGGTTGGGAAGAAGTCTACTACCGCCGCTCGGCTGAACTGGCGCGCCTGGGGCTGACGCACTACGGGGTGGACAAGGCCTGAACTGCCGGCGACGCAGCGGGGTTGGCCGCTACCTCATCGGCGCGGTGCTGATGTCGACGCCAAACGCGCGATCTACCGCCGGCACTGTGCATCATCCACACCGGGGACGCGCTCCCATTGCCAGGCGTCAACCTGCTCGCCGCGTGGCAGATAGTCCACGTCGAATTCCTTGCCGTCGCGGCGCAAGCGCAGTTTCAGGTGCTGGGTCTGATTGCCCTGGATGCCGTCCTGCGGCACCGGCCGCACGATCTCGTCGCCATTGCGCACTCCCGCCTGTGCAGCAGCAGACTCCGCCATCAGGCCGCGCACGATGCGCCTGGGTTCGGCCAGCACCGCCGGCTCAAATCCCAGCACGTAGCGCCGCAGCGGCTTGCTGATCCTACGGAAGCACCGCCCGAACGCATCCGATGCCGGCAGCGGCGCAGTTCCGGCCAGGAAGGCGTGGAAGTCCTGCACCGCCGTGTCGCCCAGCTCTGCTTTCAACAAGGCCTCCCAATCGGCCTGGGTTGCCTCGCGCTGCTGCCCGATCTCCAGCAGCGCACGCAACAGGTCATCCAGCGAACGCCTGCCCTGCGATCGCTTGCGCAGCGCATCGTTTACCGTGGCCAGATACAACATGCCGCGGTCGTAGGCGAGCGTGCGGATGCGGGTGTCCTTCCAGAATCCCTCATCGATGCGTGCGTTCGGCAGATTTCCCAGCGCATTGGTGTAGTAACGCGCCGCGGTCGTGTTAAGCGTGTCCAGGAATTGCTGCGGGGTGAGCAAGCCGAATCGCAGCGGCAGAAGCGCCTCGTAAAACACCGCCGAGCCTTCGCTGAACCAGGTCGTGGACTCGGCCCCATGCCGGGACAGGTGCGGCTGGTAGGTATGGAACATCTCATGCGACAAGGTGATCTTGATCAGGTCCAGATCGGCCCCGTCGCCTTCGCCATAGGTGGTGACGAAGGACTGGTTCAATGCGGTTCCGCCGCCGGCGTTGACCGGGTTGTAGCGCAGGAAGATCGTGTAGGGCGCGGGCGCGGGCTGCGGAAACAGCAGCTCGAACTGGTCGTGCAGCTTGCCCACCCACGCGGACAACGCGGCCGCATCGAAGGGCGGCTGCCCCTGCCAGGCGACCGAAAACCCGTCCGCACGCGGCACGGCCGGCCAGCGTCCAACCTCCCCGGCCATGAAGAACACACCGGACAAGCTGTTGTTGTCGATCTGCGCGACCTGCACCGTGCCCTGGCCGAACGAGCTGACTCCCTTGGCGCCGTCGGGCAGCTGCGACAGATCCCAGCGAATGGTCAGCGCATAGCTTTGCTCCTGCGGCGGCAGTGCCAGAAACATGCTCGACAGCGCAGAAAAGGCATGGTCATCGTTGCGGAACGAAATCGGCGGTGCCGGGCCGCGCGGCGGCCGGGTTGCATTGGCTGGGACACGGTAGTGCAGGCTGAGCGGGCCGCTGAGCGCGCGTGGCGCGATCCAGACGCGCAATGGGCCCTGGTCACCGCTTTCCTGCGCCTTGGCCGCACGCCCTACAAGTTGCACCGTCCCCTGCGCATCGGTCGCTTCGATCGCGGCGATGTGCTCGGCAGCGGTATCCACGTTTTGCACCTGCATCGGCAGCTGCGCCACGATGCCGCCGCGCGCAACGCGAAGCGTCGCCAGGCGCAGACGCACCTCCACCGTGCTCACGTCGCCCTCGACTGCGTGCGGTGCCAGCTCCAGGTCCAGCGCAACCGGAGCAGGCTCTGCAGGCGCCGGGCTGGCCACTGCGCCAGCGGCCAGCGTGAGGAGTGCACACAGCAGCGACCAGGGAGTTTTCATGCGTGTCGGCGCGGTGGGGATGACCTATCTTGTCGCCGGTCGAGGTCGCCTGCCAGCATGCCGAAGGTCATGCCGCGCAATACGCGGCGATGGCTGCCGGCCTGGACCGACTGACACCGCAGTACAGCGATGGGCGGCGCAGGTGCAGTGCCGGCAGATGCGGTGCACCGGGGCGAAGGCTCAGCCTGCCGGCTTGGCGAGATAGGCCAATAGCAGCACCAGCGGCTCTTCACCAGTCTGCTGCAAGGCGTGCGTACTGCCCGGCCGCGTCAACAACGCATCGCCGGCAGCGACCTGGTATTGCTTGCCGTCCAGCGCGTACAAGCCGCGCCCGCTGACGATGTAATAGATCTCGTCCTTGTCGTGCAGATGCAGGCCGATGCCGGCACCTTTGTGCAGCACCCGCTTGCGCAGCACGAACGCCAGATCCGGCGCGTCTGCGAAAAACGGATAGGCCGTGGTCGGGCCGGCGCCGCCGTGCGGGCCAGGCTGCCGACGCGCGAGATCGCGTTCGTGTGCGATCAACGACGGACGCGGTTGTGCAGCACGTTGCGTGGCGGTGTCGGGCGCAGCACCGCAATCGGCATCGCGCTGCAGCTGCGACTCGAGCGCCGGCTGCAGCTGGACCCAACCCTGCACCACCAGGCAGGCGATGGCGGTCGCGCCGGCGCGGCTGAAGTGGGTGCCGTCGGCCTTGCCCTGTTCGGGCACGAACAGGAAATACGGTCTGGCCGCCCGCTCGCCGAGCGCGCGAATCCAGTCGCTGGAACTGGCGTTGAGATCGATCAGGCCCACGTGTTCCTGCGCGGCAAGTTGCTGCATGGCCAGGGTGTAGCGGCCATGGGTGTCGAGCAGCGCGCCGAAGTCGTAGAGCAGGCGCGCGGCCGGAGTGATCAGGATGGGTGTGGCGCCCTTGTCGCGCGCAGCGGCGATGTAGCGGCGCAGGAACTGCATGTAGTCGGTCGTCGGATCGGTGTAGCGCGTGGGGTCTTCGCGCTTGGCATCGTTGTGGCCGAACTGGATCAGCAACACATCGCCGCGTTGCAATTCTCTTGCGATGGCATCCAGGCGCCCTTCGGCGATGAAACTGCGCGTGCTGCGCCCGCCTTTGGCGTGGTTGTGCACCTGCCACTGCGCCGGGTCGAACCAGTCCTGCAGCAGTTGGCCCCAACCGGCCTGCGGGGCGCGCTCGGCACCGTATTCGGCGGCGGTGGAATCTCCGGCGATGAAGATGCGCTGTGGCGCGGCATGGGCGATGCCGGTGCAGAGCAACAGCATGGCGATGAGCAGTCGATGCATGGGGGCTCCGCTGAGTGAGCGCGCTGTTGCTGTTGCTGGTGTTGTTGCGGTTTGCGATACGGTGCTGACGCGTGGAGCGCATGCGTGGTCTTGGGCGACGCAATTGCGCTTCGCGCGCTCATTGGGCTCGGCAGAGCGACGCGTTGATGCGGTTGGTGAGCGATGCAACGGTGTGGCCGTTCGTCCAATGGTTCGGCGCGTGCGCCTGGCCGCCTGGGTTCGCTGTCTTCCGCCGTACCTCCCCCTGCTCCGCGCGCCGGCCCACGCCTTGCGGCGTGGGCGCTCGAAGGCCCGCAGGAGAGGAGCTCAATCGCGTTGACTGACTCTCCCACCGGGGAGGGGCTTTAGCGATTACGCAGCAGCAGCTTCGGTCTTGCCCAGCACGCCGGCGACGAAGTTGCGGATCTCTGCATCCTGCGCGTTGTCGAAGAAGCACTGCTGGAAGCGCTCGCCGCCGATGGCCTGCTTGATCAGCTCCGGGTCGATGGCGCGCAGGCCGTCCAGGTACGACTTGGCGGTGGCCTGCTTGAGTTGGGTCAGGATGCCGGCGTTGGCCTGCTGCGATTCGCGACGCTCGGCCGGGTAGCCCATGCCGCGCTCGCCGCTGAAGGCCTTTTCGAAGATGTAGCGCACGTTGATTTCCGCGCCCCAGCCGTAGCCCTTGGCGAATGCCAACGCCAGTGCGTTGCCGTTGTTGACCTGGGCGAACAGGTAGGCGTCGGTCGGCTCGATGCAATAGCCGCAGAACACGCCCGGGTGCGCGTTGAGCGACATCATCGCGCCCTGGCCGGTGCCGCAGCCGGCGACGACGAAGTCCACGGCCTTGGAGTTCAGCAGCAGGCTGGCGACGATGCCCAAGTGGATGTAGGTCAGGCGGTGGTCGTTGTCGCCGTCCATGCCGACGTTGAAGACGCTATGGCCCTGCTCGCCGGCGACGTCGTTGAGTTGCTGCAGGATTACCGGGTTCTTGGCGGCCTGACTAAACTCATTCATGAGTGCGATTTTCATGGGAATGCTCCGATTGGTTGGGGAAGTTTTTTTAAAAGTTGTTGCTAGATAGCGATGATGTGTGTGTTGGGTTGCCGGTCTTTTTGGACGGCGTGCGCGTTGTTTGCTGAAGCGGCCAACGCGCTGATGCAGGAAGGAAGAGCAATTGCAGGAGCGGAAGTGCGCATCTGGTTGATGCGTAGTTGCCGACCCTCATCCGCCCTTCGGGCACCTTCTCCCGAAGGGAGAAGGACAGCCGTCCATGCGCGAGCGTTTAGCGTGCCAGCCAGCCGCCGTCGACCGGGATGATCGCGCCGTTGACGTAGTCCGAGGCGCTGCTGGCCAGGAACACCGCGGTGCCGCCCAGGTCGGCCGGCACGCCCCAGCGCGCGGCCGGGATGCGGTCCAGGATGGCCTTGTTGCGGTCTTCGTCGGCACGCAGCTGCGCAGTGTTGTCGGTGGCCATATAGCCCGGTGCGATGGCATTGGTGGTCACGCCCTTGCTGGCCCATTCGTTGGCAAGCAGGCGGGTGATGCCGGCGATGCCCGACTTGCTGGCGGTGTAGGACGGCACGCGGATACCGCCCTGGAACGACAGCATCGAGGCGATGTTGATGATCTTGCCGCGGCCCTGCGCGATGAAGTGACGGCCTGCGGCCTGCGCCATGAAGAAGGCCGACTTCAGGTTGACGTTGAGCACGTCGTCCCAATCCTGCTCGCTGAAATCCACCGCATCGGTGCGACGGATCAGGCCGGCGTTGTTGACCAGGATATCCAGCCCGCCGAGGCCGGCGATGGTCTCGTCGATGATGCGCTGCACTGGCTCGATGCTGATCAGGTTGGCTTCGATGGCGATGAACCGGCGGCCCAGCGCCTTGACCTTCGCTTCGGTCTCGGTGGGCGCCTGGATGCCGGCGGCAGCGATGTCGGCACCGGCTTGGGCCAATGCCAACGCGATGCCCTGGCCCAAGCCGGTGTTGGCACCGGTGACCAGTGCGACCTTGCCTTCGAGACTGAACGGATTGCTCATTACCTTATCGCTCCTGCTGGATGTGCCGTGGTGTGCTGAGTGAACCGCGTAGTGTGCGGACGATGACGTCATACGAATGGGTGCAGCGCCGAAGGCGCATCTGAATCGCGCCGGCGTGACTGGCACCGGCTTGAACAAAGCGGCGT
This sequence comes from Xanthomonas citri pv. citri, assembly GCF_000961215.1. Lineage (NCBI taxonomy): Bacteria > Pseudomonadati > Pseudomonadota > Gammaproteobacteria > Lysobacterales > Lysobacteraceae > Xanthomonas > Xanthomonas citri. Next base: position 207,933 of record NZ_CP008998.1, on the reverse strand, counting down.
CATGGCGCGGCCGCCTGCGTGCAGGCGCGTGGACGCAGGCCTTACTTGAGCTGGCAGATATCCAGCACATGCATGTCGGTGTAATCCAGGTTTTCGCCGCCCATTGCCCAGATGAAGGCGTAATTGGAGGTGCCGGCGCCCATGTGGATGGACCACGGCGGCGACACCACCGCTTCGTTGTTCTGAATCACGATGTGGCGCTGCGCATCGGGTTCGCCCATGAAGTGGTAGACGCGGTCGTCGGCGCCGAGGTCGAAATAGAAATACACCTCGCTGCGGCGGTCGTGCAGATGCGGCGGCATGGTGTTCCAGACACTGCCAGGCTTGAGCACGGTCAGGCCGAGCAACAGCTGCGACGACTGGCAGGTGGCCGGCACGATGTACTGGTAAATGGTGCGTTCGTTGCTGGTTTCCAGCGCACCGCGCTCCAGTGCCACCGCATCCTTGATCGAGAGCTGCTTGGTCTCAAAGCGCGCATGCGCCGGCGTGGAGGCGAGATAGAACTTGGCCGGGTTGCCCGCGTCTTCGGAGGCAAAACTGACATCGGTGCTGCCCATCGCCACGTACAGGCCGTCCTTCGGCCCCAGCGTGTAGGCGGTGCCGTCCACGATCACCGTGCCGGTGCCTGCGCCGACATTGAGAATGCCCAGCTCGCGACGCTCCAGAAACGGATGCCCGGCGGCCGAGGCGGGCTCGGTCTGTCTGGGCAGTTCCAGCGTCCTGCCCAGCGGCGCGGCGCCACCGAGCACGAAGCGCTCGTAGTGGGTGTATTTGAGCGTCACCGCGTCGTCCACGAACAGCCCATCGAGCAGATACAGCTCGCGCAGGTCGTCGTTGCTGGCGCCCTTGATGGCGTCGGGATGGGTGGCGTAATGGGTCTTGCAGTACAGGGACATGCGCGATCTCCGGTGCCAAGCGCGGGGGCAGTGGCTTGCACCGGGCCATTCTACCGACTCTGGTTAACCGGTGTCATTGCGCAGTGCACGAAATGGGTGTCGGCGGTGTGGGGGCCCGTTCCTTCTCCCTGGGAGAAGGTGGCGCACAGCGCCGGATCAGCGTTGCGGGGTTTGAGCGGGTGACTGCTGATGTGTGCCTTCCCCTCCGCTCACAGCTGGGCTTTCTCGGACGGCTGCCTGCCGCCGTACCCTCACCCCAACCCCTCTCCCGCAGGCGGGAGAGGGGCTTTACAGCAGCATCGCCGGACTGCCTTCCCCCGCCGGCGGGGGAAGGTGCCCGAAGGGCGGATGGGGGCCAGCCGCTGGCCGAGCGGAGGCTTGTTCCCTCTTCCTGTGAGAAGGTGGCGCACAGCGCCGAATCAGCGTGCGGGGCTTGAGCGGGTGACCGTTGATGTGTGACTTCCCCTCGGCTCACAGCTGGCTTTCTCGGACGGCTGCCTGCCGCCGTACCCTCGTACCCTCACCCCAACCCCTCTCCCGCAGGCGGGAGAGGGGCTTTACAGCAGCGATCGACGGCCTGCCTTCCCCCGCCGGCGGGGGAAGGTGCCCGAAGGGCGGATGGGGGCCAGCCGCTGGCCGAGCGGAGGCTTGTTCCCTCTTCCTGTGAGAAGGTGGCGCACAGCGCCGGATCAGCGTGCGGGTTTGAGCGGGGGTGCCCGAAGGGCGGATGGGGGCCAGCCGCTGGCCGAGCGGAGGCTTGTTCCCTCTTCCTGGGAAGAAGATGGCGCGTAGCGCCGGAAGATTGAACCCGCGCGGCGCGGCGATCAATCCTCCGGCGGCTGGCAGGAGTCGCGCACGATCAGGTGCGGCCGCACGCTGGCGGTGGGCAGCTGCGGCGCGTTGTCGGGCTGGATCAGCATCGCCGCGGCGGTGCGGCCGGTGTCGCGGGTGTGGCGGCGCACCGAGGTCAGCGGCGGCCACAGGCGCGAGGCCAGCGAACTGTCGTCGTAGCCGATCACCGAGAGCTGGCGCGGGATGTTGATGCCGGCGCGCAGGGCGACCTTGTAGATACCGGCGGCCATTTCGTCGTTACCGGTGAAGATGGCGGTGGGCCGTTTCTTGCCCAGCAGCAGCTTTTCGGCCGCCGCCACGCCGGATTCGAAGGTGTAACCGGCTTCGACGATGCGCTCGGGCGGCAGCTCGATGCCGCGCCGGGTCAGCGCGTCGGCAAATCCGGAGGTGCGCTCGATCGAGGAGCGGTAGGCGCTGGGGCCGGTGACCAGGGCGATGTCGCGGTGGCCCAGCGAGAGCAGGTAATCGGCCGCCTCCGCTGCCCCGTCGCGGTCGTGGGTGATGACCGTCTGCGAGGTGGCGTCCAGCGCGATCGAGGCGATGCGGGTGTAACGGCAACCGATCTCGGCCAGCATGTCGGCCAGCGCCTGGTCTTCGGAGGCGCGTGGCACCAGGATCACGCCGTGCAGCTTCTGCGCCTGGGCGAAACGGCGCACGCCTTCGATGTAGCCGGGGCTGCGGCTGTCGCAGGGGTGCACCACCAGCTCGAAGCTGGAGCCGCGCAGTGCGTCCAGCGCGCCGTACTGCATGTCCACGATGTATTGCGCGGTGGGGTTGTCGTAGACCATACCGATCAGGAACGAGCGCCGGAACGCCAGCCCACGCGCGAGCGGATCCGGCGCGTAGCCGACCTCGCGCATCAGCGCCTCGACCTTCTCGCGCGTGTCCTGGCGCACCAGTGGCGAATTGTTGATGATCCGCGAGACGGTCTTCTTGGACACGCCCGACATCCGCGCGATGTCGTTGATCGTTGCGACCCGACCCTTCGGCAGGCCAGGCATTCCCTCTTCAGGCATCTTGCGGGCGGGCATAGCGGTCAACCAGTAAAGTTGATTGGATTCTACCGGCCCGACGGCCGGCAGACCTGAGCGAGGCCTGCCGCTGCACCGGGTCCGCCGTGCCGGGCCTGCCACAGCAGGCGGCGCCACGACATGCCCGCCGATGCAGAACGGTCAGTCAGTCAAGGGCGCGGTAGCGGAAGTTGCGGAATTCCACCTGGCCGGGGCCTGCGGCATAGAGCGCCGGCTTCAGGGCCAGGAACTTGCCGGCCACGTTGTGGTGGTAACCGGACACTTCCATCTGCACCGGGTACTTGGTCCACGTCTTGCCGTCGGGACTGCTGTGAATGGTGACGATGTGGCGGTTGTTGGTGACGCGCAGCCACAGCGTGCCGCCGGTGGTGCTGGGCGACAGCGTGGCCGGGCGTTCTTCGCCGTAGCGGTGCATGACGAACTGTTGCCCATTGCTGCCGACGCCGGCATAGAGCTTGTCGCTGTAGAACAGCAACGCCCCGCCCTGGCCGCCCGGCGCCACGGTCATCTGCACTTCGAACTGGTAGGCCGGGTCGGTGGCGATCACCGTCAGCGGCGAGGCATTGCGCGGCGCGGTGCCCTTGCCCTGCAGGCGCAACACGCCATTGCCCACCTGCAGGCGCTTGGCTTCGTCGGCAGCCGGGTCGAAGAAGGCCCACTGCGGGCCCAGTCTGGCCGCACGGAAATCGTCCGACAACGCCATCCCGTGGGCCAGCGCCTGCCCGCTGGGTTTCTTCAGCGGGGTGCCCAGATCGCCGCCCTTGGCGGCGAACCAACCGTCCGGAGTCCATTCGATCGGGTCGAGCAAGGCCTGCCGGCCCAGCGTCCAGTAGCCGTGTTCGTAGCCGTGGTAGAGCATCCACCAGCGGCCGTCGGTGCCTTCCACCAGGGTGGCGTGGCCACGCGACCACCACGGCTCATCCGCGCTGCTGGTGCGGGTGATCGGGTTATTGGGCGCGTTCTGCCACGGGCCGTGGATCGAGCGCGAGCGCGCGGTGATCACCATGTGCCCGGTCGGCGGGCCGGCGGTGCCGCCCACGGCGGTCGTCATGTAGTACCAGCCGTTGTGGCGGGTGATCTTGGGGCCCTCCTGGGCATAGCCTTCCACGTCCCAGCTTTCCGGGTATTTCCAGCCGTCGTAGACGTGCCTGGGCGTGCCGACCACCTTGAGGCCGTCATCGGACAGCTGCACGTAATCGCCGCCGCTCAGGAACAGGTAACGCTTGCCGTCTTCGCCCACCGCATGGCCGGGGTCGATGTATTTGCCCAGGCCGATATCGATCGGCGCGCTCCATGGACCGGTGATGTCGTCGGCCCACACCACGAAATTGCTGCGCTCGCCCTGATCGCCGCGCCGCGCGGGGAAATAGATGTAGTAGCGCTTGCCGTGCTTGATCAGGTCAGGCGCCCAGATCGCACCGACGTTCTGGGTGATGGCGTGGCCCAGCGGCTGCCAGTTGACCAGATCGCGCGAGTGCCAGATCGGCAGGCCCGGGTACGCATCGAACGAGGACAGCGTGAGGTAGTAATCATCGCCATCCTTGAGCACCGACGGGTCGGGATGGTCGCCGGCCAGCACCGGATTGAGAAAGCGGCCATCGCCCTGGTCGGCGATGCGCTGGTGTTCGATACCGCGCTTCCAGTCCGCCGCAGCGCTCAGGCCGGCGCACAACAGCAAGCCGCCGGCCATCAGCCAACGCCACCGGGATGAAATGGGACGCACACGCATGCTCTCTCCTAGTCCCGGATGCCGGGCTTTACCACGATGGCGGGCAATGCCACCGGTTAACCAGATGCGGTAGAACCCTGCCACCGGCAACGGTGTCTGGCACGCTTGCAGGTGGATGGCAGGCGATCGATACGACGCGAACAAGCCGTACCGATCGCCCGTCTGCCAGTCATGCCATCACGCAGTTACCCCGGCTCAGGCGCGCAGGGCGCGCGGCAGCCACAGCGACAACTCAGGGAAAAACGCCACGATCAACAGCACGCACAACGCCGCCAGCCAGAACGGCCAGATGGTGCGCATGCTTTGCGCGATGGTGATCTGCCCGATGGAGGTGCCGATGAACAACACCGAGCCGATCGGCGGCGTGATCAGGCCGATACCGCCGGCCAACACCATCACCAGGCCGAAGTGGATCGGGTCGATGCCGTAGGCCTTGACCACCGGCAGGAAGATCGGCGTGCAGATCAGGATCTTCGGCGCCAGGTCCATGAACATGCCCAGCAACAGCAGCATCACCACGATCATCAGCAGCACCGTGTTCTTGCTGTCGGCAATGGCCTGCAGGAACTTCACCGCCGCTGCAGGTACCTGCAGATAGGCCAGCAACCAGCCGAACACAGCAGCGGTGGCGATCACGAACAGGATCACGCCGGTGGTGCGCGCCGCATGCGTCACCGCAGCGAAGAACTCGGCCCAACGCAATTGGCGATACAACAACGCGGTGACGATCAATGCGTACACCACCGCAATGGCGGCGCTTTCCACCGCGGTGAAGATGCCGGCGCGAATCCCGATGAAGATCAACCCGACCAGCCCCAGGCCGGGCAGCGCGCCGATCAGGCGCAAGGCCACCGCACGCCAACCAGGAAAGGCTTCGGTGCCGTAGCCGCGATGGCGCGCCACCGCATAGCCGGTCACCATCATCGCGGCGGTCATCAACAACGCGGGGAAGATGCCGGCCGCGAACAGATCGGCAATCGACAAGCCGCCACCGGCCGCGGCCGAGAACAGGATCAGGTTATGCGAAGGCGGCACCAGCAAGGCCACCAGCGCAGCGGTCATGCTCACATTGACCGCGTAATCGCGGTCGTAACCGCGCTTGATCATCTGCGGAATCATGGTGCCGCCGACTGCCGAGACATCGGCAATCGCCGAGCCGGAGACGCCGCCGAAGAACAGCGACGACAGCACGCTGACTTGGCCCAGGCCACCGCGGACACGCCCGACCAAGGACGAGGCCAACGCGATCAAGCGTTCGGAAATGCCACCGCGCAGCATCAGCTCGCCGGCGAAGATAAACAGCGGAATCGCAATCAACGACGCCGAGCCGCTGCCGGCGGAAATCTGCTGCACCAGCACCACCATGGGCAGGTCCAGATACAGCAGCGTGGCCAGCGCCGCCGCGCCCAGGGCGTAGGCCACCGGCACGCCGATCAGCAGCAGCACCACGAAGGTGCCCAACAACATGGCGATGCCCATCAGCGCACTCCTCCGACATGGACCGGGCGCAGCACACGCCACAACTTGAACACGGCAAACAGCACCATCAGCGCACCGCCGATCGACAGCGGCAGGTAGTTGATGCTCTGCGGCATCTGCGCACCGGCCATCTTGATATCCAGCCCGTCGACCAGCAGTGCCGCGCTCCACCATGCCAGCACCGTACCGATGGAGAGGATCATCAGCGGGCGGATCACTTCGAACATCTTGCGCACCAGCGGCGGCACGTGGTCGCCCAGCAGGTAGAAGCCGAAGTGGCGGTTGGTATGCACGCCGGCCGCCGCGCCCAGGCTCAGTGCGGTGCTCAGCAGCAACAGGGTCACCGGTTCGGTCCAGCTGGGCGAGTCGTTGAGCACATAGCGGGTGAACACCTGCCAGCCCTGCACGACCACCAGGCCCAGCAGCGCCAATGAGGCCACGCCCACGGCGATATCGGAAACGCGGTCCAGCGCACGTTGCAACGGCGCGACCGGGACGGCAACAGTCTCGGGTTCGGTCATCGGGACACCTCTATGCGAAATCGCGGATGCGGCGGTACAGGGTTTCGATCTCCGGCTGCTTGCGGTATTCGGCCAACAGCGGCGCAGCGGCAGCGCGGAATGCCGGCATGTCGACCTGGTTGAGCTTCACGCCGTAGTCGATCACCTGCTTGCGCGCCACCGTCTCGGAGGCGTCCCACAAGTTGCGCATCACCGGCACCGAGGCGCGCGCCAGTTCCACCACCAGGCCGCGGTCGGCCGCGCTCAGCGATTGAAAACTCTGGCGCGACATCACCAGGATGTCCGGCGCGTAGGAATGCTCGCTCTGCGACCAGTAATGCGCGGCTTCGAAATGCCGGCTGGACTGAAAGCTGCGCATGTTGTTTTCCGCACCGTCGATCATGTGCGTTTCCATCGCCGAAAACGTTTCGCCCAGCGACATCGGCGTGGGGTTGGCGCCCAGCATGCGCATCAACTTGAGGAAGATGTCCGACGAAGCCACCCGCAATTTCAGGCCCTTGAGATCTTCCGGGCGGTGCAGCGGATGCTTGGTGTTGTAGAAGCAGCGCGCGCCAGAATCGTAGATGGCAAGACCGACCAGATCGCGCTGCTCGAAGCTGCGCAGCACGCTGTCGCCGACATGCCCGTCGATGGCGCGACGCAGATGCGGTACCGAGTCGAACACATACGGCAGGCACAGCGCTTGAGTGAGCGGGAAGGTGTTGTTCAACGCGCCGGAATACACACGGGTGATGTCGATGGCGCCGAAGCGCGCCATGTCGATCGCCTCCGATTCGCGGCCCAGCTGGCCGGAGTGGTACTGGCGCAGCTTGAGCCGGCCGTTGGTGCGTTCTTCCAGTTGCTTGCCGAACCAGCGCACCGCTTCCACGGTGGGGTAATCGCCGACGTGCACATCGGTGGCAGTGAGCAACTGCCCGCCGGGAACCGGCGTGGTGGCGCCGGCACCCAACCAGGGGGCGGCAGCAGCGGCGCCGAGCCCGGCACCGAGAAAATGTCTGCGTGTGATCATTGGCGCCCTCCCAAGCGTCTGGTCACGGGGACCGCCGTCAACTGGCGGACACAGCCGTACAGGAAATATCGCCGATGCCGGCGAAGCGAATCAGGGCACGCTGCCCCACTTCGATGTCGTGGATACCGGTGGCATTGCCGGTGGCAATCAGATCACCGCGCTTGAGCGGACGCCCGCGCTGTGCCGAACGGCTGAGCGCGAATGCGTAGGCCGCGCGCAGCCCGCCCGGCAACGTGGTGGCCCCACCGGTGCCAACCACCTTTTCGTCGATCAGCGTCTGGGCAGTGAGCGCAGCCTCGTCGCGCGCCAGCCAATCGGTCACTTCCGGGCCCAGAATCAGGCCGTTGTTGTTGCCGAAGTCCGAAATCACCACCCGCGGGCCCAACTGGTTGATGGTGGCCAGCGGGCTGCTGGCGATTTCCACTCCGATGAACAACGTGGCCGGCAACTCTGCCGCCTGCTCCGGGGTGAAGTGGGTCTGATCGGCCGGGGCATCGGCACCGAGCATCAGGACATATTCGGCTTCCACTGCGCCGAAGCCGCCGACAAAGATCGGGAACTCGGTTGTTCCACCGGTAGCATTCCAGACCTTCCGAGAGAAGATCGGGCCGAGCAGACGCTCGTCGCCGGACGCGTCGCGGCGCTCGGCGGCGATGTACCCCACCTTCCAGCCGACGACGTGGTCGTGCCACTGGCTGATGGCGATGTCCTGCACCTGGTAGGCGGTGACCAGATCGTCGGGGATTTGCCCGGGAAAGTCAGGCAGCGATGCCCCTGCACGGCGTGCTTCCACAAATCGCTGGGCAATGGCGGACAGCGCGGGTGTGGACGATGGCGGAGTGGCGGCGTCGTTGCTCAAGGGTGTCTCCCCGATAGGTGTTTTGTTGCACTGCCAATCGACAGCGGCACGGTGTGCTGTATATGGTAAACCGGTGTCATTGGCAATGTGCACTGCGGCAATTGTGGTCGCGGTGACGAAGTGGCCCTGGGAGGGGTGAATGCAACAGACACGCCAAACGCATGCGTTGACCGCACTTTCGCGCGCCACGCGGCATGGCCTGGCGGTCCTTGTGCTGGGCGCGCTGCTGGCCGGCCCGGCGCCGGCGGCCGAGCGACCGAGCGCCGATACTGCCGCCGAACAAGCCAGCCGGATCGCGCTATGGCCAACGCCGCTGGCACCGGGGGATACGGCGCTGCCGCAACCGCAGCGCATCGTCGAGCGCAGCAGCGAGCCGACGCAGCCGGATCGCTACATCCAGCAGGTCAGTACGCCGTATCTGGTGGTCTACCGGCCCAAACAGCCCAACGGCACCGCCCTGCTGGTCACGCCTGGCGGCGGCTACCAACGCATCGTGCTGGACAACGAGGGCAGCGCGCTGGTGCCCGGCTTTGTCGACGTCGCCGGCATCACCCTGTTCGTGCTGCGCTACCGGCTGCCGGGCGAAGGCCACCCGAACGGCGCCGACGTGCCGCTGGCCGATGCGCAACGTGCCTTGCGGCTGATCCGCGCCAATGCGGCGCGCTATGGCATCGATGCGCAGCGCGTGGGCGTGATGGGCTTTTCGGCCGGCGGCCATGTCGCCGCCAGCCTGGGCACGCGCTACGCCGCGCAGGTGTATCCGCCCATCGACGCGGCCGATGCACTGAGCGCACGACCGGACTTCCAGTTGCTGATCTACCCGGTGATCGACATGGACAGCGCCAACGCGCACAAAGGCTCACGCGAACGCCTGCTCGGCAGCGCCCCGAGCCAGGCGCAGGTGCAGGCCTATTCGCCACAGCTGCACGTGGACGCGCGCACGCCACCTACCTTTCTGCTGCATGCGCAGGACGACAGCGTGGTGCCGGTGCGCAACAGCCTGCTGATGCACGATGCGCTGCTACGCGCCGGTGTGCCCAGCGAGCTGCATGTATTCCCGCAGGGCGGCCATGGCTTCGGTACCGCCAGCGGCAGCGGTCTTACCGTGTCCGCATGGCCGCAGCTGGCGCAAGCCTGGATCGCGCATGTCGCCAAGCCCGCACCGACACCTACACCCGCGAAGGAGATGGCGCGATGACAACCCAAGCCACTCCTGACACGCGACGCCGCACGCTGCTGCGTGGTGGCCTGCTCGCGACTGCGGCAGCAACGCTTCCCGGCTTCGCTGCCGCGGCCGTACTTGCGCCGCCACGCGACGACGGCGCGCCGCTGGCACGCGTGCGTGGCGGCGCGCTGCGCGGCTACCGCGACCAGGGCGTCTGCGTGTTCAAGGGCATCCCCTATGGCGGCGACACCGCTCCGCGACGCTTCCAGGCACCGCTGCAGGAAACGCCGTGGCACCACGTGCGCGATGCCAGCGGTTTCGGTGCAGCGGCGCCACAGCCCAAGGCCAGCGAGCCCACCAGTGAGGACTGCCTGTTCCTCAATGTGTGGACACCCGGCCTGCGCGATGGCGGCAAGCGGCCGGTGTTGTTCTATATCCACGGCGGCGGCTACACCACCGGCTCCGGCAGCGATCCGCTCTACGATGGCGTGCGCCTGTGCAAGCGCGGCGATGTGGTGGTGGTCACCGTCAATCACCGGCTCAACCTGTTCGGCTATCTGTCGCTGGCGCAGCTGGGCGATGCCAGTTTCGCCGACTCCGGCAATGCGGGGCAGTTGGACCTGATCCAGGCGCTGCAGTGGGTGCGCCAGCACGCGGCCGAATTCGGCGGCGACGCCGGCAATGTCACGGTGTTTGGGCAATCGGGCGGTGGCGCCAAAATCGCCACGCTGATGGCGATGCCGGCCGCGCGCGGGCTATTTCATCGCGCCTGGACCATGAGCGGGCAACAGGTCACCGTGGCCGGGCCGCGTGCGGCCACCCAGCGCGCGCAGCTGCTGCTGGACGCGTTGAAGATTTCGCCAAGCGAGATCGCGCGCATGCGCACGCTGCCTGTGGCCCAACTGCTGGGCGCCGCGCACGTGCGCGACCCGTCGCGGGTGGAAAGCACGGCGCTGTATTTCGGCCCGGTGCTGGATGCGCGCAACGTGCCGGTGCATCCGTTCTGGCCGACGGCGCCGGTGCAGTCGGCACGTATTCCGATGGTGATCGGCAATACGCGCGATGAAACACGCGGCTTTCTCGGCAACGATGCGAAGAACTTCGCGCTGAGTTGGGACGAATTGCCGGCCAGGCTGGAGGCGCAGCAATACGTGGACCTGTTGCCGCAGGTGGTCATTGCCGAATATCGGCGGCTCTATCCGCAGTACACGCCGTCGCAGGTGTTCTTCGCAGCCACCACCGCCGGCCGCTCGTGGCGCGGCGCTGTCGAAGAAGCACAAGCGCGTGCCCGTCAGGGCGCGCCCACCTGGGTCTATCAACTGGATTGGGGTTCGCCGCTGGATGGCGGCAAGTTCGGCGCCTTCCATACCTTGGATATTCCGCTGGTGTTCGACAACGTGCGCCAGCCGGGCTCGCGCACCGGCGATGGTGCCGATGCGCAGCGCATGGCCGAGCAGATGAGCGAAGCGCTGCTTGCGTTTGCGCGGCAGGGCGACCCCAATCGTCGCGGCGCGCCGTACTGGAAACCGTATTCCTTGAAACGGCGCGAAACGCTGGTGTTCGACACGCCAAGCCGGTTGGAACTGGATCCGCGTGGTGGCGAGCGCCTGTTGTATCAACAAGCGCCGTTCATTCAACGCGGGACGTTTTGATTGCCATGCAGCGCGAACACCCTACGCTGCGCGCGGGCTCAGCCCTCAACGCGCCGCGGGCACCGGCGCGTCTGCCTCGATCACGCCTTCGCGCTTGAGCGCCTCCCACACCGCCGACGGAATCGCCACCCGCATCGAGCTCGCATTGGCGCGTGCCTGCTCGGCCGTGCGCGCACCGGGAATCACGGCCGACACCACCTGCGGGGCCGCAGCAAATTGCAGCGCGACGGTGCGTAGATCCACGCCGTACCGGTCGCAGATGGCCAGCGCTTTCTGCCGCTTGGCAGGCGCCCATGGCGGAATGGTGCCGTCGTAGAGATAACGCTCGCGCCCGGCCAGATAGCCAGCCAACAGCGGTGCACCGATCACAACCGAGGCGCCGTGCTTTGCGATCTTCGGGAAGGTGTCATGCAAGGCCTGCGCATGGTCGAGCAGCGAGTACTGGCAGGCGAGCAGGAAGATGTCCGGGTCGGCTTCTTCGATTGCGCGCAAGGCCGGCTCAGGACGATTGACGCCAAAGCCCCAGGCCTTGATCAAGCCCTCCTTGCGCATCTTGGTCAGCTCCGGCATCGCGCCCTTCACCGCCTCGGCGAACCGCTGCTCCCACGGCATGCCCAGGTCTTTTTCGTTCTCTGGCGAGAGATCGTGGATATACGCGATGTCGATCTGCGACACACCCAGACGCTGCAGGCTGTCTTCGATCGAGCGCCGCACCCCGGACGCGCTGTAGTCGTAGCGATAGTCGAACGGCGACGGTTGCTGCCACATCGTCTTGGGCGGCGTGTCGGTCGCGGTGAGCAAGCGCCCGACCTTGGTCGACAACACGTAATCGTCGGCCGGATGGTTGTGCAAATGATGGCCGGTGCGTCGCTCCGACAAGCCCAACCCGTACCAAGGCGAGGTATCGAAATACCGCACGCCCGACTCCCACACCGCTGCCAGCGTCTGCTCGCTCTGTGCGTCGGTGGCAGGCGCAAAGCCATTACCGATCGCCACGCCACCGAAGCCGAGGCGACTGCCAGGCCGGTAGCGTCCGCCCTTGACGAGCGGATTGGTCGGCAATGCGCCCGCATCGGTTTTCCCGCGCGTGGGCATCACGCTGCCGGGTGCCGACGATTGCGCCATCAACGGCGCAGCGGCCAATGCCGCAGTACCGGCCGCGGCAGCAGAAAGGAATTGGCGACGTGTATTCATGGGAATTCCTTGCAACAACGTGGTCCACGAGCATGGCCCCGCCGGTGTGCATGCCAAGTCAGCGAACTCAGCCTTGGGCTTCAAACCAGCGCCAATGGCTGCACGCGCGCACGTGGCGCGCCATCGCCCAGCCATAGCGTGGCCACGCTGATCGGCAGACTGAAACGACGCGGCCCGGCGCTGCCCGGATTGAGATACAGCACCCCATCGTGCATGTGCACCAGCGGCTTGTGCGAATGGCCGCTGATGACGACGTCGGCCTGCACCTGCGGTGCCAGCGTCTTCAGATCGTGCAGCACATGGATGCGCACGCCATCGATCTGCAGATCCAGCGTCTGCGGTAAACCCGCCGCCCAGGGCTTGTCATCGATATTGCCTGCGATGGCATGCAGCGGTGCCAGTGCCCGCAATGCCTCAAGCACCTGCGGCTTGCCAACATCGCCGGCATGGATGATGTGCGCACAGCCCTCGAGCGCGGCAAGCGCTTCGGGCCGAAGCAGGCCGTGCGTATCGGAGATCACGCCGATCCGCGTGCCGGTGCCCGTCTGGCCATCACCGCGTTTGCGCTCGATCATCGAGACGACCTGCTGCTGGATGATCTGTTGCGAGACTCCCGGCCTGGAGAGATCAATGCCATCACGGTCGAGTGGGAGTGCAGGAATGCAGGCGATGCCAGCGCATGACCCACCCCGTCAACGACAGCTGGATGCGTGACGCAGCTGCCGCCTCCCACCGGGCCAGTTGCCTGGTGGGAGGCGCAGGGGGCATCAGCCATACGGCGTCAGCACGATGGCGCCCAGCGGTGGCAACAGCAGCGGCAGCGATTGCGCGTGCCCATGCATGGATTGCTGCTCGGCGGTGACGCTGCCGCCATTGCCCAGGTTGCTGCCGCCGTAGATGCCGGCGTCGCTATTGAACACCTCGCGCCACTGGCCGCCTTGTGGCACACCGATGCGATATGCGTGTTGCACGACCGGGGTGAAGTTGATCACCACCAGCACCGGTGCGTCGCCGCGTTTGCCCTTGCGCAGGAACGCCACCACGCTGTTGCCGGCATCGTCGCCCACCACCCAGGCAAACCCGGACGGATCGTCGTCGTGTGCGTGGAGCGCCGGGTATTGGACATACAGCCGGTTCAAATCGCGCACCAGCGTCTGCACCCCACGATGGCGAGGGTCGTCGAGCAAATGCCACGGCAGGCCGGCGTCGTGATTCCACTCGGTCGGCTGGCCGAATTCGCAGCCCATGAACAGCAACTTGCGTCCCGGGTGGGTGAACATGAAACCCAAGTACGCGCGCAGGTTGGCGAAGCGTTGCCAATCGTCGCCCGGCATGCGGCCCAGCAACGAACCCTTGCCGTGCACCACTTCGTCGTGCGAGATCGGCAGCACGAAGCGCTCCGAATACGCATAGACCATGCTGAAAGTCAGCTCGCCATGATGGTAGCGGCGATAGATCGGGTCCAACCCGGCGTAATGCAGGGTGTCGTGCATCCAGCCCATGTTCCACTTGTAGTGAAAGCCCAGGCCGCCGTGCGCCACCTCGGCGGTGACACCGGGAAACGCAGTGGATTCTTCGGCAATCATTACCGCGCCCGGGGTGTGCTCGCGCACCACCTCGTTGAGCCGGCGCAGGAATGCGATGGTCTCGTAGTTCTCGCGCCCGCCGTGGATGTTGGGTATCCACTCGCCGGCGTTGCGGCTGTAATCGCGGTACAGCATCGAGGCCACCGCATCCACGCGAAGGCCGTCCACGTGATAGCGCTGCAGAAATTCCATCGCACTGGCGATCAGGAACCCGGACACCTCGCGGCGGCCGTGGTTGTAGATCAGCGTATTCCAGTCGCGGTGGAAGCCTTCGCGCGGGTCGGCATGCTCGTACAGCGCGGTGCCGTCGAAATGCGCCAGCCCGTGCGCATCGGTGGGAAAGTGCGCCGGCACCCAGTCGACGATCACGCCGATGCCTTCGCGATGGCAGCGGTCGACAAAGCGCGCAAATCCATCGGGCGTGCCGAAGCGCGCAGTGGGCGCGAACAGACCCAATGGTTGATAACCCCATGAGCCGCCGAACGGATGCTCGCTCACCGGCATCAACTCGACATGGGTGAAGCCCATGTCGGCCACGTACGGGATCAGGCGGTCGGCCAGCCCATCCCAATCCAGGTCAACCCCTGCTTCGCGGAGCCACGAGCCGGCGTGGATCTCGTAGATGCTCATCGGCGCGTCGTGGGCCTGGCGACGCGCACGCGTGGCCATCCAGCCGTCGTCGCTCCACTGATGCGGCGTGGGATCGGCCACGATGGACGCAGTGCCCGGCGCAAGCTCCGCGCGGCGCGCCACCGGGTCGGCCTTGGCCGGCAACTCGTGCCCGTGCGGACCACGCAGCTGGTACTTGTAATGCGCGCCGGGGCCGACGTCGGGCACGAACAATTCCCACACGCCGGACTGATGCCGCAGCCGCATCGGATGACGGCGCGCGTCCCAGCTGTTGAAGTCGCCCACCACCGCCACGCGCGAGGCATTCGGTGCCCAGACGGCAAAGCGCGTGCCGCGTACGCCCTCCACCTCGACCACGTTGGCGCCCAGCGCGTCGGCCAGCTGCAGATGGTGGCCTTCGCTGATCAGGTGCAGGTCGAAGTCGCTGAGCTGCGGGCCGAACGCATACGGGTCTGCGGTCTCCTGCTCGCCACCGGGCCAGCCGATGCGCAGGCGATACCCGCCGTGCGCCGGCAACTCGCCGGCAAACAGGCCCGGCTCCGGGCCGGCGTCCAGCGCCACCACCTGCCCATCGTCGAGCACCGCACCGACGCGGTCGGCGCCGGGTAGATAGGTGCGCAACAAGCGCCCCTTGTCGGACGGGTGCGCACCCAAGACCGCAAACGCGTCGCCGTGGCGCGCCTCTGCCAGGGCGCGTACCACGCCGGAATCCCATCGATTGCTCACTGCTGTCATTACTCCACTCATCATGTGTCTCCTGCACCGGCGCGTGCGCGTTGCAGGATGCGTCGCAAGCCTTCGATCGGCACCATCAGCCACCCTGGACGATTGGCCGCTTCATAACGCACTTCGTAGCAAGCCTTCTCCACCAGGAACAACAAGGTGGCTGCATTGAACGCCGCCGGCGCAATCCACGGATGGGCGCTGGCGTCGAGCACGGCATGGTAAGCGTCTAGGAAGGCTTGTGTGGAGCGGCGGCGGAATTGCACCAGGAATTGGTCCAGATGCGTATCCACACCAACACCGGCGCGGGCGGCGGTGCCTTCCTCGCCACGTGCCGACACTTCGCTGGCGTAATCGAGCGAGCGCAGGAAGCCTGCAACATCGCGCAGCGGGCTGGCCTTGGCGCGGCGTTCGGCCAGCGGCTTGGCCGGCTCGCCTTCGAAGTCGATCAGCACCACATCGTCGAAGGCCACCAGGATCTGGCCCAGGTGAAAATCGCCGTGCACGCGCGTGAGCAAGGAGTCGGCCAGCACGCTCGGCGCCTTGGCGAGCAAGGCATCCAGCTGCGGGCGCTGCGCCAGCACCGCCTCCAGCGCCTCGCGTTCGGCACTGTCTTCGCTGCCGGCCAGGCGTGCGTTGACGGTCTCCCACATCTCTTCGACCTGGCGTCCCACGCCGGCCACCACGTCGTTGGCGGTGGGCAGGTCGATGCGTTGCGGCGCGAAGTCGGCATCGTCGGTGCCGCGCGACAGCGCTTCGTGCAATTCGGCCAGCCGTTTGCCCACCACGGCGGCGAAGGCATCGTAGCCGGCGACCGCTTCGGCGCGCGCTTCGTCGGTCTGCGCAGTGGCGTATTCGTCGAAGCTGCGCGCCAGATGGTCCAGCGTCCAGCGCCAGGCATCGCCCTGGTTGCGGATGAAGCCCTGCAACAACGCGATGGTGGTGACGGTGCCCTGCCCGCCGATCCGGCTGACGCTGCCCAGCAGCGGCGCAGCGTTGGCGTAGCCCATCTCGGTCAGGCGGCGGCCGATCTCGATCTCCGGGTTGGCGCCCACGGCCACATGCCGCAGCAGCTTGAACACGGCCTTGTCGGCGACCACCAGCGAGCTGTTGCTCTGTTCGGCCGACAACCAGCGGATTTCCGGATCCTGCGGGATGTCCAGCGTTGCCAGTGCCGGCGTGGCTTCGAAGCAGACCTGCCCCTGTTGGGCGGCATCGTCGCCGTCGCAGAAGTCCAGCGCCGCATGGCTGCGCAGCGCATCGATCACACCGCGCACCATGGGCTTGAGCGCAAACGCGTCGGTGAGATAGCCCACCTCGCGGCCCTGGCGCACGCGCGCCAGCGCCAGCTGCTCGGCCAGCGTGCTCGGCTGCTCGCGCTCCCACACGATGCCCACCGGCAGCATGTAACGCTCGTGGCGGCCGTCTTCCAGCGCTACCTCCAGTTCCAGCAGCGTCATGGGCTCATCGCCCGGCAGCGGCGTGCGGCGCGCGATGCGCACGCTGCGCAACACCTGGTCCTTGGCCGAGAACCAGCGTCGTGCCGATAGCCACGCCGGCAGGATTTCGCCTTCCAGGGTGGGCAGATGCGGCAGCAGTGCGGCGCTTTCGTCGGCATCGCTGCGCAGCACCAGCGTGCGGTAATCCGGCAGCGGCACCGGGCTGGGCACATGCCAATCCGGCAAGGTGCCTTCGCTGACCAATTGGAACGCATAGAAACCAAACGGCGGCACCGTGAGCAGATAGGTCAACCGGCCGATCGGCGGGAAGCTGCCGCCACCGATGATGTCCACCGGCACGCGACCTTCGAACTCGGACAGATCCAGCTCCACGGCCTGCAGCGTGTGCGAGAGGTTGGCCACGCACAACACGGTTTCATCCTGATAGCAGCGCAAGTAGGCGAGCATGCGGCGGTTGCCCGGGTACAGGAAGCGCAAGCTGCCGCGGCCGAAGGCCTGGTAGCGCTTGCGCACGCTGAGCACGCGGCGGGTCCAGGTCAGCAGCGAATGCTGGTCGCGGATCTGCGCTTCCACATTCACCGCCTGGAAGCCATACAGCGGATCCATCACCGGCGGCAGCACCAGCTGCGCCGGGTCGGCGCGCGAGAAACCGCCGTTGCGATCGATCGACCACTGCATTGGCGTGCGCACGCCATCGCGGTCGCCCAGATGGATGTTGTCGCCCATACCGATTTCGTCGCCGTAATACAGCACCGGCGTGCCAGGCATGGTCAGCAGCAACGAGGTCATCAACTCGATACGGCGGCGGTCGCGCTCCAGCAGCGGCGCCAGGCGGCGCCGAATGCCGAGATTGATACGCGCGCGGCGATCGGCGGCGTAGGTCTGCCACAGATAATCGCGTTCCGAATCGGTGACCATTTCCAGCGTCAACTCATCGTGGTTGCGCAGGAAGATCGCCCACTGGCAGCTCTCCGGAATCTCCGGGGTCTGGCGCATGATGTCGGTGATGGGGAAGCGGTCTTCGCGCGCGATCGCCATGTACATGCGCGGCATCAGCGGGAAGTGAAACGCCATGTGGCATTCGTCGGCGTTCTGGCCGAAGTACTGCTGGGTGTCTTCCGGCCACATGTTGGCTTCTGCCAGCAACATGCGGTCCGGGTATTCGGCATCCAGCGTGGCGCGGATCTTGCGCAGGATGGCGTGGGTTTCGGGCAGGTTTTCGTTGGAAGTGCCGGCGCGCTCGATCAGGTACGGCACCGCGTCCAGACGCAGGCCATCCACGCCGCGATCCAGCCAGAAACGCATCACTTCCAGCACCGCGTCCAGCACGGCCGGGTTATCGAAGTTCAGGTCCGGCTGATGCGAATAGAAGCGGTGCCAGAAGTACTGCCCGGCCACCGGGTCCCAGGTCCAGTTGGATTTTTCGGTATCGCAGAAGATGATCCGCGTGCCTTCGTATTCCTGGTCGGTGTCCGACCAGACGTAGAAGTCGCGCTCGGGCGAGCCGGCTGGCGCATTGCGTGCGCGCTGAAACCAGGGATGCTGATCGGAGGTGTGGTTGATCACCAGCTCGGTAACGATGCGGATGCCACGCGCATGCGCATGCGCCACCAAGTGCTCGAAGTCTTCGATGCTGCCGTAATCCGGGTGCACCGCCATGTACTCGGCGATGTCGTAGCCGTCATCGCGGCGCGGGCTGGGATAGAACGGCAGCAGCCAGATGGTGTCCACGCCGAGCTCGGCGATGTAATCCAGCTTGGAAATCAGCCCCGGAAAATCGCCGATGCCATCGTCGTTGGAATCGAAGAACGACTTGACGTGCACCTGGTAGATGATCGCGTCCTTGTACCAACGCTGGTCGGCGACCACGGCCGACTGCTCTGCGTCGGCTTGTAACGATGCCACTGCATTCATGCGACCTCTCCTGCGCGGATGCGCCATAACGCGAACGGTCGCGTTGCCTCTAGACGAATGTGTTGATATTTGCCGTGCCACGCGAAACGATGGCCATCCCACAGATCCTCCACGGCAACGCTGGCATGATCGGGCAGGCCCAGTTCCCACAACGGGATTTCGATATCGGCGTCCTGCCCGGCGTGCGGGTCCAGATTGATCGCCACCAGCACCATGCTGCGGCTGCGCGACAGGTAACCGGCATCCAGGAATTTGCCGTAGTACAGCACCTGGTCGTTATGCGCCTGGTAGAAGCGCGTGCCCAGGTGCGACTGCAGTTCCGGATGCATGCGGCGCAGTTGGTTGAAGCGGGTGATCTCCTCGACGATGTCGCCGGGCACGCGTTCGGGCCATGCGCGCAGCTGGAATTTTTCCGAGTCCAGATACTCTTCCTTGCCAGGCGCCAGCGGTGTGGCTTCGCAGAGCTCGAAGCCCTGGTACATCCCCCATAAACCCGACAGCGTGGTGGCCAGCGCGGCGCGGATCAGATGGCCGTTGCGCCCGCTGGTCTGCAGGAACAGCGGGTTGATGTCGGGCGTATTGACGAAGAAATGCGGGCGGAAACATTCGCGCGGCACGCCGTCGTTCAACTCTTCCACGTACGCCTGCAGCTCGTGCTTGTGGTTGCGCCAGGTGAAGTAGGTGTAGGACTGCGAGAAGCCGCACTTGGCCAGCCGGTACATCATCTTCGGCCGCGTGAAGGCTTCGGAGAGAAACACCACATCCGGGCGCCGGCCGCGCACATCGGCAATCAGCCACTCCCAGAACGGGAACGGCTTGGTGTGCGGGTTGTCGACACGGAACAGCGTGACGCCTTCGTTGACCCAGAACAGCACCGCGTCGCGCAGCGTATTCCACAGGTCCGGCACCGCGCCGCTGGCGTAGAAATCGACGTTGACGATGTCCTGGTACTTCTTGGGCGGGTTCTCTGCGTACGGAATCGAGCCATCGGCGCGCCAGGTGAACCAATCCTTGTGCTCCTTCAACCAGGGGTGGTCCGGCGCGCACTGGATGGCGAAATCCAGCGCCACTTCCAGGCCCTGCGCGCGCGCGGCCTCGATCAGCCGGCGAAAGCCCTCCAGCCCACCGAGTTCGGCGTGGACTTCGGTATGCCCACCATCGGTCGCGCCGATCGCGTACGGGCTGCCGGGCTCGCCTTCCACCGCCGTGACCGAGTTATTGCGGCCCTTGCGGTTATTCAGGCCGATCGGATGGATCGGCGGCATGTACAGCACGTCGAAGTTCATCGCGCGGATGTGCGGCAAGCGCTTGATGACGTCATCGAACGTGCCATGCCGGCTCGCATCGCCACTTTGCGAACGCGGAAACAGTTCGTACCAACTGGAAAAGTGCGCCGCGCGGCGCTCGGATTCCACCCGGAAGGTGACCGGATATTCCGAGCGGAACGGCTTGTCGTCGGCCAGCGCCATCGCCTGCGCGGTATCCGGCTCCAGCACGATGGCCAGCTGCTGCAGGGGTTCGCTCTGCGCACCGATGCGGGTGAGCACGGTCTGCAAGCGCTCGGCCAGCGCACCGTCGCTGCGCGCCTGTGCGGCCTGCACTGCCGCAACCGCCTCCTGCACATCGACCGGGAGCACCGTATTTGCGGCACGTTTCTTTTCCAGATCCGCATGCAAGGTGGCGAAGACGTCGCGCCAGGCTTCTACGCGAAATTCGTAGGTGCCGATGCGTTCCAACGGAAACTCGGCGCGCCAACGGTCGTTGCCCAACGCACGCATTGGCGCGCTGGCCCAGGCCTTGGCGTCGGCCGGACGCCACAGCACTGCCACCGCGATGCGGTCATGCCCATCGCAAAATGCGTCGGCCTCCACACAAATGCGGTCGCCCACCGTGCGCTTGACCGGAAAACGGCCGTTATCCACCGACGGGGTCACCGACTCGATGCACACGCGCGGCCACGTGCCGGCGGTCTGCGCACGCGGGCGCATGCGCGGCACTGCCAGCACATGGCGCGCCGGCACGCTGCGATACACGCGCACCTCGCCCGGCTCCAGCGCCTCCAGCGTGGCGCCGGACAAGGTGCGGCCATCTTCGGCCACCAAGGCCTCGGCATCGCCGAGCAGCCGCAACAGGTCTGAAGCCGGCACCGGCACCACGTGCTGGGTGTCGCCATTGATCAATAACAGGGAGGGCAAGCCGCCCAGCGGCTCGATCGCCACCGCGGTGAGCCCGGTCGCCTCCCGCAGCAGCGGGCGCAACCGCATGCCTGCATTGCTGGTTGGCAGTCCGTCGGTGGCGCGGATCGACGATGGCAATGCCGACAGGTGCGCATCGTCCAGCAACCATGCCCCGCCCAATGCCAGCGCCAGTTGCCAGTGCTGCTCGGGCGCCGCGGCGCGCTTGCCATCGGGCGCATCCAGCACCGCAACGACCTGCGCGGCCAACGCGCGCAGTGCACTGTCTTCGTCGAAGAACCAGCTGCCGCGACCATCCCACCAGGCAAGCGAGGAAAACGCCGCATCGAACCCGGCACCGGCCAGCTGCTGCAGTGCCTCCAGCCCCAGGCCCGGCGTCCATGCCGCAAACACCACCTCCGGCGCCTGCGCGTGCACGCGCGCGATCAACTCGCGCCAGCGCTGTACCGGCACCTGCTGCGGCTGCAACAGACGGAAGCCACCAACGCCCTGGCTCACCCACTCCAACAGGCGCGCACTCCACCACTCCACCAGCGCCGCACCTTCCTGCGCGTAGGCAAAGCGCGCTTCGGCCACCTCCGGCGTGGCACGCGGCTGACGCGGGTCCGGGACCGCCGTACTGCGCGCCCGGAACCACTGCGGGTTGTCGCGCACCACCGCACTGGCGCCGCCCACTTCGTCCAGGCGCACATCGATCAACAGTTTCACGCCCGCGCTGTGCGCCGCCTGCACTGCCTCTTGCAGGCGCTGCGCCTGCGTCTGGGCGCCGGCCGCGGGCTCGATCAGACGGCCTTCGGCATCGCGTTCGAAGGGTGCCGCCATCACCACGTAAGCGCAGCCAGCCTCACGCGCCGCCACGCAGCGCTGCTCCAGCCCGTTCGCGTCCTTCAGTGCTTCATTGAGAACACAGATGCGCATGGCGCCCCCTCAGCAGGCAACGGCGCGCACGCGCACCGTCACGTGGGAAGCCAGCGGACGCGTGCCACGTGGCAGTCTTGCGAGCCTTTGCTCACCGCGCGCCGCACCACCATCACTACGTACCGAACCTTGCCGTATTGACGCTTGCCGGCACGCTGCCCGACCGACCCTGCCACCCGTGACTGCACTCATGCGCGACTCCGCAACGATTCTTGACCCATGCAGTCAAGCACCCCCCCTGCGAATTTCATGTGTCGGTGGAATTGACGAAAATCAAACAAGCGCGGCTGTGGGGCGTGCGCACGGCATCTCCCATTGCCGTTGGCGATCGAATGCGCTGCCGGGTGACAGGCGCCACGTAGGGAAGGCCGACCAACACGATGCAGGCCGATAGCTGGACCAACCAAGGAGTGCATCAGCTAGGTCGGCGCCACCAAGGCGGGCGCGTCTCTCGACGCTGTTCGTCTCGCCGACCGATCGCATTGGGTCGAGCAAGTAACTTCAGTATCAGACCCGCCGCATCGGCAGACCTCAATTCCATGGGACACAGCGCTTGAGCGATGCCAAGGAAAACCGCGTGCTCCGCTGCACTCAGGCTGCGTGCTCGTCTGACAATGAACCACCAAAACCATTTCATTGATTAACTTTTCAGCTGATTTGCCAGGCAACTGATACGCCCAGGGTTCCGTAGACACTCAAGACCCTCGTTGCGCGTAGCGCCGTTCAAACTCTACAGGGGACAGGTCGCCAGTTGAACCATGACGGCGTTGTGGGTTGTAGAACATCTCGATGTAGTCGAACACCTCGGCGCGTGCGGCGTCCTTGGTGGGGTAGATCCGCCGCCTGATCCGCTCGCGTTTGAGCAGACCAAAGAAGCTCTCCACCGGTGCGTTGTCATGGCAGTTGCCACGCCGACTCATGCTGCACACCAAGCCATGGGACGCCAGGAAACTGCGCCAGTCATCGCTGGTGTAGACAGACCCCTGGTCCGAATGAACCAGGCAACCAGCGCTGGGTTTGCGCCGCCACACCGCCGACAGCAAGGCCTGCACGACCAACTCGGTATCGGCTCGATCGCGCATCGCCCAGCCGACGACCTGCCTGGAAAACAGATCGATCACCACAGCCAGGTACATCCAGCCTTCATGCGTACGGATGAAGGTGAAGTCGCTCGCCCAGGCCGTGTCCGGCTCGGTCACGTCGAACTGTCGATCCAGCAGGTTGGCTGCCGCCTTGCACGGCGTTCCGCCATGGAAGCGCGGCTTGCGGCCATAGCCCACCTGGGCACGCAGTCCCTCGGTGCGCATCAATCGATGCACCCGATGGCGACTGCAACGCTCACCCAGATCGCGTAGATCCTTGGCAATCTTGCGATGCCCATAGACACTGCCGCTGGCCAACCAGTGGTGCTTGATCAGCCCCAGCAGGCGTTCGTCTTCCTTGGCGCGTTCACTGTCGGGCGACTTTAGCCACGCGTAGTATCCAGCCCGGTTCACCCGCAAAACCCGGCACATCGCGCACACCCTGAATTCTTCGCGGTGGACTTGCATGAAGAGGTACTTTGCCTTTACCCCTTGGCAAAGTACGCGGCGGCCTTTTTTAGGATGTCGCGCTCCTCCGTCACCCGGCGCAACTCGATCTTCAGCCGCCGGACTTCGGCGCTCTGGTCCGCCTCAGCGCGCTGTACTACGCCGGGCTTGCCGAACTTGCGCAGCCAAGCGTACAGGCTGTGCGTGGTGACACCCAGTCGCTCGGCGACCTCTGCCACCTTGAACCCACGATCGGTCACTTGCCGGACCGCCTCGATCTTGAACTCATCCGTATACCGCTTACTGCTCATGGACACCTCCGAATCAGCCATTTTCCATGGCCTTGAGATGTCTAGGAAATCCTGGGCGTATCATAGGCCCACATGGCGATTCCGACTACCGGAACTACTATGGCGTGAATCCGATCAGTCACATCGCGCAGAACTACGCGCATCTTGCACATGACCGCCAGCCTCCGGAAGTCCGCATCGATCTCAAATCCTTGGGACTGGACCCCAGGCAGCTGGAGCGCAATGGGCTGGAACTGGGTCCTGCAAAGACCTTCAACATCCTTGACCTTGGCAAGGATGGCTATGGCATGGTCCAGCTCAGGAACGCTGGCACACGCGGCGTCAGTTCTCCCAATCTTGCGGCACCGAATGAGCCTGGACGCGCATTGACGCCTGCAGAAGCGGGGCACCCGGACCACGCCATGCATCAGCAGATCCGGAGCAAGGTAGAGCAGCTGGACGCCGCCAATGGCCGCACGTTCGACGCAACCAGTGAGCGGATGACCGCGAGTCTGCTGACGCTAGCCAAAGACAATGGGCTAACCCGGGTGGATCACGTGCTGCTCAGCGAAAAGACCAGAGACTCGCCCGCTGCGCAAACCCTGTTTGTAGTTCAAGGCGATCCAAAGGATCCGGCAATGCTTCGCGCCCATATGCCGACGGCTGATGCAGCGCAGCGGCCTGTTCAAGAGAGCTTTACGCAATTGGAGTCCGTCAACCAGCGGCTAGCGCAGGAGCGCACGCAAGACTTGGCAGTGGAACAGCAGCGCTCGCAGGAGCAACAACATCGCGGCCCCGTTCCGTCGCGTTGAGGCGATGAGGTGCACGCACCTATCATTATCAAATGGTTGGCAACCCCATCATTCTCAACAAGAAACGGGGAATGATGCCCAAATGAATCTGACTCCGGTTTTTACCCAGATGGGGCCGGAAAATGAACCTGATCCCTCATCCCTGGAGATTAGCTATGGATCCATTTGCCCCACCTCTTACTAGCCAATGCTGCCTATGCGGCTCTACCGAGGCGCTTTCAGGCGAGCATAAGCTCAAGGCCGCAGCGCTTCGTAGTGAGTTTGGTGCGCAGCCGATGGTTATCGGACGCCCAGGCGAGCGCTACCGCCACGCACAGAGCCCAAGCTCAAAGCAGTTTCATTTTTCCGCTCGCATATGCGGGACCTGCAATAACGCGAGAACTCAGCCGGCTGATTTGGCATTTGATGCATTTAGGGCGCTGGCGTCAGACCTGTTGAAAACGGGGAAGGATCCCGCAAAGGTGCATGAAGACCCCCGCTTCAATGCAAGTGGCGGAACACTTTATTTGGATGTTTTCAGGTATTTCGCGAAGCTTATGTGCTGTCACTTGGCAGAGATGGGCGCTACCTTTTACGAGCCGATTGCAGATTTTGCCATAGGTATAAGTGACAACAACTATGTATTGCTTTGCGTAGATGCCGACGTCGCTTACCGCCGTCTACAAGAGAATGGTGCAATCCATAGCTACGCCGCCCACGGCGGCCTGATCGTCACAGGCAACCCGCAATCTCACGCGCCCGAGGCTTTCCATTCCACACTTACCATTGGCCCAGTCCGCTACTGCTACAGGATCCATCTCAACGAGGTAGGACAAGCGCAACTGCAGCATGAGCACCCAGATTTTTACGAGTGGTGTCAACGCAGGATTCGTCATGCTATGGACAATCCAATGAGCGACGACGACAGAGAGTTGCTGGGGTTGAACGGCGCTAACGAGAAGTAGTAAGACTTGATCTTGGATGCCAACAGCAAAAGAAGTTTCACGCTCGCAATTCGCAGTCGAAGACGACGTTTTCGCCCACTGTAAATCAACGGGTTACGGCCAAATACGGGTGACGCCGCTGCCCGAATGGTCGTCGGCCTCGCGCGCGTGGAAGGTCGCGGCCACAAGCTCTCGCTTGATTCGATAACGACCATGTTGCAGTGGCGACGCCACGTCCCCGTGAGAGGGGGCGACAGGCCGATGCGGCAGTAAGGGATTCGGCCTGTTCTGCCACAGGTCTGCCGCCCAGCATACTCAAGGGCTCCAACGTGGCGACCGCTAGGTCCGGCATAGACCGCGGCACCCCATTGACATGCGGGACGACATGGGTCAATAGGTTACAGACGTTAGCGGAGACGTCCGCTTCCGGCCAGGAACGGGTGTTGACCAACGCTTAAGTTAAGGGGAGTGGGAGACAACGTTTTTCCATAGCGAAAACTGGCGGCGGATCAAACTGCTTGTAGCGACTTGTCGAGAGCACGCCTTATCCTCGCACCCTGGGTCCAGGTGCCATATCCACTAACTGCCCAGAAAACAAAACCCCAAGGCGTCCATCATCGAGACAAATACCCAAATCACGGCGAGCACAAAATATACGAACTTGCTCTTGCCTTTTCTCGTTCAGGCGGGATATCACATACTCAACAAAACCCTCAACAACCTGGCGCTCATCGCGCAGGACTTCTAACCCCACGGATCTTTTTGCCACTCCGAAAGCTCGCTCCCACATTGACGCATACGAGCCAAAGACCGGAACACGCCCGTTAAAGTGGAGCTCGTTGAACCTCAGCTTTTCGATTACTACGTTTCCGTGAAGCAAATCATTCCTCTCGTTCACCATGGAGTGATAGCGCCTGCAGGACTCATGACTGTAATCAATCTCGGACTGAAATCCGACACAGTTGTGTGCAAGGCTTTTGATACGAACGTCGATGGGCTGGCGGATCAAGTTCTCCCGTAACCTATCATCCTGTTTTAGGTTCGGCTTCATAAGCAGATACATCAGGAGATTCACGAATGCCTCGGCCATTACAGGCAGCATTGCCCGCGCACCAAAGCACAAACCCGTTGCCTTTGCGACAATCTCTGCTTGCCGCTCCCATTCGTTGGCCCATTGCTCTGGGCTTTCGTACTCGCCGAAGCCGCCAAGCTGGCTTGTTTTCTCCTCGACGTCAAGAGCTTCAATTTCGGACATCAAGCATTCAACAGAGCTGCGGATTCGGTGATATGGATTTATAAACTCAACCCAGTGCTCCAATGTTTTACGGACTTTCCCCATAGCTTGGCCATGCTTCGGGAAGTCATCCTTGACACACACCACCAACTGATCAAGCGCTTCAGCCCCCAAGTCATCTCCCGAAACCCATATTTCAGTTCGGAAATTGTGCCCTTGAACTAGGATGATTCGGCCTTGAGAGGCAAGAGCCCACTCCCAATGGATAAGATTTTCAGAGTGATCGCCACGCAGGAAATTTTGTATGCCGTTTGGGGGGCCGAAGCGGCCATACAGATAGCAGTAGAGATCGCCGGGTTTGATTTCATTAAAAATCTTCCAATGATTATCAAAGTGAGGCCGATCTTCCGACTGCAGAATCTCAATTAGGTCTCGCGGATGAACTGAAGAAAGCTGTTCGACAAATTCGGACTCTATCTTCATAGTGCTTGGCATCTGGATTTAACCTCGCCGCGGAGAGGCATCGGCTTGAATGAGTAGTTAGAACTTACGCGGAATAGCCATTCCCAATTTCTCTAGTGCAATTCGACGCTGCGCATCGGTCGCGAAGCGCTGGTCAGATGTTGGCCGATATGGGAACGGGGTCAGGTTGACTTATTAAGTGAACCTGACCCTGAGGTTTCCCCACATTTCTTCCTGCGAGATCAAGCGCTTGGTGGGCCAGGCGGTGGAAGAAGGTGCGCGCATGGGGCACGCTTCAAGGTGATTAAGCCAGAGAAGAGTGCCGACCATGCGCGCCAGCGAAGTATTGCAGAAGTGCCTGTCTAACTCACTCTCCGGGATGCATGCGTTACGCCAACGTACCTTGCTGGGCGCGGTTGAAGCGCTAGTGCACGGGGGCCGACTGACGCTGATCGACATCGCACGCGCGTGGCCTGGCGCGACGCGGGTACGTGCGCCCCTCAAGGCATGCGACCGCCTGCTGTGCAATCGCACGTTGCAGGCCGAGCGATCCATGATCGAGCGGGACATGGCGCATTGGCTGTTGCGCGGCGACCAGCCGGTGATCGTCATCGACTGGAGCGATTTGAAGCCGGACAAGTCATGGTGTCTGCTGCGCGCAGCCGTGCCGATCGGTGGACGCACACTCACCTTGCTGGACATGGTGGTTGCCGGGAAACAGCAGGGATCGCCCGGCGCGGAAAAACGCTTCTTGCAACAGCTCAGGCGAATGATTCCAGACGATGTGCGTCCGATCCTGGTCACGGACGCCGGATTCCGCACGCCATGGTTTCGCGCGGTGTCGGCGATGGGCTGGGATTGGGTCGGGCGTCTTCGCGGACGCACGCAGGTCAAACCGCAAGACGTGCCCGATGATGCAGCGCAATGGATCGATAGCCGACGCCTGCATGCATTGGCGTCCAACCGTGCATGCGAATTGCCACCGATGCAGGCCAATCGCAGTGATCCACTCGATTGCCGTCTGGTGCTCTATGCCAAGACACGTCTGGGACGTCAGCAACGCAACCGCCGCTCGCCAGCGAAGGTCTCGCGTGCATCCTCCAGCTTGAAAGCAGCGGCGCGTGAACGCGAGCCGTGGTTGATCGTTGCCTCCCCACAGTTACAAGCACCCAGCGCGAAACACTTGGTCAATCTGTACGCACGAAGGATGCAGATCGAGCTGGCATTTCGTGATCTGAAGTCGCATCGCTACGGTCAGGCGATGGAAGACAGCCTGACCCGTCGCGGCGAGCGGTTGCAGATCCTGTTGTTGCTCAACACACTGGCCACCTTTGCCAGTTGGCTGGCAGGACTGGGATGCGAAGCCACCGGTATCGCCCAGTGGCTATCGCCACGCAGCAGTACACGCAAGCTCTACTCGACACTGCGTGTCGGCCGCCAGGCGCTGGCCAGGCGCTGGCCGATGGAACCTGTCTCACGCTGGCTAGAACGCTTACGTACACTGCCCGAAGCAGTGCGTGAGCAGATGACGCTGGTGCTTTAAAAACGTGGGGATACCTAAGAACCTGACCCCCTTATTGGCCAAGAGGAATCCAGACTATTATTTAATCAGAAAAATGGCCAAAGCTTGATATTTACTGATTGTCATGCCGTTTCTTTAACCCAACCGGCTAACCATCTTTCCAAAGGAAGTGCAGCGTTTTGAGCGACTAAGGTCAGCCACGGATTGCGCTCATCGCTTGGCAGTACACGAGCTGAATTAATGATTGACCGACGAGCGCGCGCACCCACATTGTATATCTGACCTTTGTGGGTCCGCACCCATGCTATGTCGCCTAACGTTATTGCGGCGCGGGCTTTGTTCTCGATGTTTGGTCCAGTCATCACGAAAATTCTTAACTTTTGATTTGCTAGAAGGCTGGAATGTGACGCAATGAAGTGTTCAAGCCAGATACGCACAAGCGCACAGTTCGCTTCCTGCATATCACAAACTTTTTCAAGTTTTGCTCTTATTATTGCAGCTGTCGACGCATCGAATAACTCTTCGAGATACAGAAATATATCGGGAGTAACCGGAGCGAAGTATTCGAAGTTTTCCAGCAATATCGTGATTATGTTCGGAATTTTGTTGCGCCTTGCCGTTCGAATGATACTCCTCGCCAGCCCTAGGTCGATGTAATCGAATCCAAGTATTTTATACAATGCACCAGCTAATGTTTCGCCGATATCGTCATCGTCCAAACCTTCATCTTCATCTTCATCTTCGCCGCCGTAAGGGCTGATATTATCGAGCTCTTCCATTAGCTCATCCTTGTCATCTAAGTATGGGTTGTGAAGATGGTTTTCTATAAAATCTTCACTTGGCATGAGTTTAGTCTTATCAGTAGCAAGCGTAAGCCGGTGGTTTTCGTAGAGATAGAGCGTGAGCTTTTCGAGTGTTTCGGCAAGCTTGGCTGCTGAATTACTGAAGATTCGAATGTCGTCCACGTATCGTGTATGCAGAACTCCGCACTGTGAGATGAATGAGTCAATATCTATGAGCACTGCTTCAGCCATAACGATGCTAGCGGCCGGCCCTACCGGCACGCCTTGCGAAGCCTTGTTGTTCAAGGCCAACAGAAAGTCCTCTATATCTGATGCCAGTGACTTGTGAGCTGGGCCAGAAGCTTCTATGGCATTTTGGAGGCGATGTAGATAGATCTGATTGTAGAAATCAGAAATATCCGTTATTGCTGCGAACTTGTTTTCGTTAGCCAGCTCTTGACTCTTAGCTTTGAAATCACCCCACCCAGAGCCGCCCACAAAAAAATTCCCATTTGCAATATTGATCCGATACGAGCATGCGATTCTGTGCGTGGCTGGCGCACGCATCGCCTCAATGGAACCGCCAACTTCATAAGCCATAGCGGTGTATGCGATAGCCTCCATTGGCTCCAACTGATGGACTACTCGGTATCCACCGCGTGCTTTTTGTATGGTCGAGTTATAAGGATTGGAAACCAACATTTTTGAAATGTTCTTGCTTCGCAGCTCCTGCTTGACTTGGGGCCATTGATGCCAGAGCGCCTCGAATTCGAAAGCCTTTGGGAAAAAGTCGGAGTCGTAGTACTTCTCGATATGTGCCTTGGCGAAATCGAGCGCTGCTTCTGAAAGAATTGCCATGTACTTTCCCGTGACATTTTAAATTGCTAATTAAATCAAGACGCAAAAACGTGTTGGGCTGGAATAAATTTTAGCGCACGCCCGCTGTAGCCGATCAGTTAGCACTGATAGCGGTCACGGATATGATCGTTGTAGTAAACGCCTTTTGAGCCCACATTGAGAAGCCCCTGAAACACGTGCGAGGGCACACTGCAAAAGTCGTATGTGTGGCCTTGCACGAACTGAATTTTCATACGCATGCTGACTGGGTCGTAGCCAATAGCGCTGATGGCTGATGAGGCTACACGAATCATATCCATCGATTTTCCTAGCGCTTGAATTAAGTGGGACCACATCGTGGCAGCTGCTTGAATCAATTGTCAGTATTAATTTTCGTCATCTTGCGATGGCGAGCCAGAAACAAGCGGAATGTCAGAAGCACCGGAAACGCAAGGACGGCGATTCGCAGGTGTAGCGTCGGTGTCACACCCTCTTTAGGCCAGAAGCAAAGCCAGATCGCGAGTGCCGCGAGACAGCACAGTGTCAGCATCAGCAATCGCTTGGCAGCGCGTAAGGAAAACGGCGTTGCCAGCGCAGGAGCGGCCATTACCAGAAATCCAATTCCGCTGATCAATGCGCCCGTCTGTCCCTCACGTACCTGGCCTGCTGCAAATAGCGCCACCAGCAGTGCGCCTGTCGCCGCGAGCATGACGCCGGCAAGGCCGGCCATCAGCTTCAGGAATTTTTGATAGCGCATTCTTCGCGTCCTAGTTCTTGCATACGCTGCACTTCCGAGTGGCGTTGGCTTGAGGCCTGCTAGGACTTGTGACGCCGATAGTGGTTGTTGGTACTGATGCTGCGGTAGCTGCCACCCTTGTGCGAGGCGCCGTGGCCTGCGCTGTAGTGACCGCCGTGACTGGTGGTGTGGTGCGAACCGGCGGCCCTGACGCGCGCTTGCGCGGATGCGGCAAATAATCCCAGTGCAGCCACAGTCAGTGCCACGATGCTCCATGCCTTGCTCAACATTGTTTCTTCCCCCCTGAAGAAATGTGTGGCTTTGCGGCTGCATTAAGTACTGCGTGCCTCGATCCTCGCCGAGTTTTTGGATTGCGTCAATGCGGTTGCGCGATTGATCGCTGGCTTTATCGGCTTTGCCCTCATCCGCCCTTCGGGCAGCTTCTCCCGCGTGCGGGAGAAGGGATCGGTGCGTTTGGTTATGGGCTGTTTTTTGTCGTTGGCGCGGTGGTTGAGGTTGGCAGCGGCAGTTTATTGTTGAGGTCGGTAATCTCTGCGACGTTGTTATCGGTGATGACGCGCAGTTGCGTGGCTTTTAGGTTTGCGGCGTTGGCTAGCGGCAGGCGTACCTGCGTGGTGATTGGCCTCAGATCGCGTGGTGCCGCGAGTGCTGGGAACGCGGCTCTTGCCAACTCCTTCTCACGCGCATCCTCCAACACCACAAACCCAGCCGGTGCGTTGGCGTGGCCGAGGCTGTGCACCGTGACCTCAATGGCATCGGCGGTCACGCGCACATCGCCATGACCAATACCCAGGTCCGGGCGTAGTTCGACTGGGCTGCTTTCTGCGATGCGTTCGAGCTGCAGGACGGTGGTGCGGCCTGCGGGGAAGTCGATGTCGATGGAAGCGCTTTTTTCGAAAGCGACCTCTTGCGTCTTGGCGTTGCTGTCGAGCTTGCCGTCGCCGTCGCGGTCCGCGCCCTGGGTGATGCGCCATTGGCCCGGGGCGACGTTCCAGCCGGTCATGCTGGCGCGCTGAGGTTTACTGGAGGTGTTGTAGGCGATGACGGTGAAGCGGTCTTGCCGGGGTGCGGGAATGGCGATAGCGACCTGGGTCGCCGCTTCTGGATCGGCGAAGCGCCAGCTCACGGTGTGGCCGGGGTAGGTCTGGTTGCGCTTGAGGGCCACGCCGCCAAGGCGTGCGCGTTGCAGGTTGACCGTGGGGGATTCCACGCGGTCGCTCCACCAGTGGCCTTCGGTGTTCATGTAGAAGTTCTGCAGTTTCTCTCTTGTCTCGCTGCGGTAAATGGAAGCGAGATAATCGAGGTTGCCGGTCTGCTCCCAGGCCACGTGGTGCGGGAAGTCCGGGGCGCTTTCGTCGTCCTTGTTTGCGGCGTCGATGAGCTTGGCGCTCCAGTCGCTGCGCTTGCCCATGACGTCGAGGAAGTTTTCGTTGAGCAGGGAGAGGCCGTTGGGGCCGCTGTTGGCGACGCGGTAGTCGATGGGCTTGAGATAACGCGCATCGCCAGTGAAGCGGTAGGCGGCCCAGAAGGTGTGCAAGGTGTCGGCGCCGCCGCTGCCTTCGAACAGTTCGCCGCCGCGGGTTTTTCCGGTTTGCCAATTGATCTCGTTGGGCAGGGCCCAGTTGCCCTTGACGTTGGTGTAGGCATGGGCGAGATAGCCGTCGGCTAATCCGGTGACGATGCGGCGGCTGTTGGAGTCGGCGTTATAGCCGCCCAGCAGGATGGCCGGGTGCACGATGGGGAAGGAGTACGGTTTTTGCCATTGCCAGTTGGGCTCGCGGTGGACCTTGCGGCCGCCGAACCAGTTGCTGGCGAACAACAGGTGGCCTTGCGGATTGACCTGGATGATGGTGTCGAAGGCCTTCACCGTCTGCATCAGGCGCTCGACGGTGCGCGGGTCGCCCCAGTTGAGGTACAGCAGGGCGCTGTTGAGGTTGATGCCCTCTTCATAGGAATGCAGCTCGTCGGTTTCGATGGTGGACAGGCCGTTGGTGAACATGCCGTTGCGGTAGTTGGCATCCGACAGCGCCAGCATGGAGGCGTTGAGCATGTCCGGGTCCACGCCCATCAGGGCGACGCCGGGCCATTGCTGCACCAGGTCCGAGTCGTCGGAGATGCCGCCGCCGAAATCGCCGTAGGCCACCTGGCGCTGCTCGATCCACCAGCGGATGTAGCGACGGGTGGCGCTGAGGTCTTGCAGCTGCCAGAACGCCCAGGCGGGCACGCCCTTGGGCACGGCCGGCAAATCGACAGGCAACTCGCCCTGGTTGGCGTAGCTGATGTCGTTCCAGTATTCGCGCCCAAGCGCGTTGTCCGGGTCCACGCGCAGCAGGTCGGTGATGTCGGCGTCCAGGCGCTTGTAGAGCAGCTGGCGCTTGGAGGTGGTGTGCTCTTCCACCAGAAAACCCCAGTTGTCCTTGACCTGGTTGAAGCGGTCGGCGACGTGTTCGGTGATGGCCTCGGCGCGCGGCTTGAACACCAGTTGCAGTTGGGTGCCGTCGAGCGCATTGGCATCGAAGCCGGGTGCGGCGGCGGCGATGCTGAGCATCAGGCTGTCGTTGCTGAGGATGCGGTCGCGCAGGTCCAGCCACAGCGTGCGGGCCTGGCCGGGGGCGACGGCGACCGAGACATCGATCATGTCGCGTGCGGGCCAGATGGGGTCCTTGATGCGGATGTTGAGCGGGATGCTGCCGTTGTGGGTGGCCGGCAGGTTCAGCGCCGGCAGGGTGATGGCGATGCCGTCCAGGCCGTCGTGCATGTTCTCCCAGCCGTAGGACCAGCTGCGCATCAGCGCCTGGTCCGGCGGCGGGTCGCCCAGGCTGGATGGCACCAGGATGTGCACGATGGGTTGCTGCGCGCTTGCTGCAGCCTTGTCGCTTGGGCGCTTGCGCGCCGGTGCCTTGGTGGGCAGCGCGATGACGGTCTGGCGCTCGCCTGGCGGGTAGCGGCCGGCGATGACAGCGCGCAAGGGGGCGAGGTTGTCGTAGTCGGACTGGATGTCGCTGCGCACGGTGTAGCTGAGTTGCGCGCTGCCGTTGGGCACCTCGCCCGGCTGCACGTTGTAGGCCCAGATTTCCTGGATGGGCGTTTCCTGCGCGCTGTTGGCAAAGCGCAGCGTGCCGCCGCGGCGCTCTTCGAACTGGTCCACGCTGCGCACCACGCCTTGCTGGCGTGCGAACAACGGTTGCGGCTGTGCATTAGGTGCAGCGTAGGTGGCCTGGCCGTAGGCGGCACCGCGTAGTTCGATGCGGTTGAAGGGTTCGTCCGGCAGGGTGAGGTCGAGTGCCTTGCCGCCTTCGACATAGGTGTTCCAGTCTGGCAGCTGGAAATAGTCGTTGCGCCCCGGCAGCCGCGAGCGGTTGTAGACGCCGGGCCAGGTGGTTTCGGCGATGCCGTCGGTGGCCTTCCACATCCATTGCTTGAGATCGCGTGCGTCGGTGAATTCCACCTTGCGGATGCGGGTGACCGGTGCGGTCAATGCGGGCGGCGCGTGGCCGTTGTTCCAGCCGTAGCGATGCAGGAAGGCGGCATGTTGCGCGTCCGCAGCGATGGCGGGTGCGGTGGTGGGTTCCTGCAGGCGTGCAAGCGCAGCGGCACCGCTGGCGTCGAGCATGCGGTCGTAGATGCGGATCTCGTCGAAGTCGCTGCCGCGCAGGAAGTTGTAGCGGCTCTGCACCTGGTGCGGCGACATCACCCGGCCGGCCAGGCCGAACTGGTCGAGTGCGGCGGCGTAATCGAGCGAACCGCCATTGGCGCAAGGCGCGCCGCAGTCTGCGCGTGCGGCCTCCTTGCCGTCGACATACAGGCGCACGCCGCGGGTTTCGTCCCAGGCAAACGCAATGTGGGTCCAGTCGCTGGCGGCCGGAGCCTTGTCGAGCTTGAAGGAGACACGGGTGCGCGCGAGATTGGCATCGGTGACGAAGGCATCGAAGCCGTGGCCGTTCCAGTCGATGCGCAGCCAGGCCATGTCCCAGCTGGTGTGGTCGGCGTAGCCGACGCGGAAGATCACGAATGGCGCTTCGCCGACCGGGTAACGCGAACGCCAGAAGAAGCCGAGCGTGCCGCGCTGGGTGTAGAGGTTGCCAGGCGCATTCCACGACAGCACGCCGTCGTCGGCCCATTCGATGGCGTTGCCGCGTTTACCGGTGGGCACCAGCGCGATCTTGTCGCGGAAATTGGGCACGCCATCGCCGCGGGCGACATCGGCTTGCAGGCTCTGGTCGGCCGAGACGCGGAACAACAACTCCGGTGCATCGGCAGCGGCCGCACGCATCGGCAGCGCAATCAACAACAGCACACCCATCCACCACTTCTGCACGCTCACTGCCCGACTCCTCAAAAAGCATCGCCGCACGGGGTCACCGCGCGGCGAATATTCGAAACTGCATGGCGATGACAGCCCCACGCCGGCACGGGTCTGCCTCATGTCCTGCCCGGCGCCGCGATGGCCTGCATAGACTACGCAGTGCCAGCCTGCCCGTGCATCGCACCTTGGTCACCACTGGATGCACGCTGATGACCCAGGCGGTGCGTCGTGCGCGGCGCGGACGGGTTGCAATCCACCACTGGGTTGCGTGCAGCGGGGTGCGGTGCGTCGTACAGATGCGTTGCAACGTCGATCTCGCGCCCGCTACGCGATGTACGTGGCGGGCGCGAGATCACTTGGCGCGACTTGGCTGCACTTAGAACTTGTAGCGCAGGCCCAGCAAGTACTGGCGGCCGGTTTCGGTGTACTGCAACGGCAACTCGCCGGTTTGCGGCGACCACACCCATTCGTCGGACGCTTCGTTGGTGAGGTTGATGCCCTCCAGGCTCAGCTCCAGCTGCTTGCTGATCTTGTAGCGCAGCGAGGCGTCGATCATGGTGGTGCCGCTCATGCCGTGCACGCCATCGACGTTGAATCCCGCTTCCGTGCCGGGGGCCTGGGTCAGGTAATCGTCGCGATTGGTGGCCGAGATGCGGCCGGCGAAGGACTCGCCCTCGTAGAACAAGGTCGCATTCCACGACGAGCGCGACAGCCCGGTCAGGTCGTTCTTCATCACCGGTGCGCCGGTGCTGGACAGGTACTGGATCTGCGAATCCACCCAGGTGTAGTTCAGTTGCACTCCCAGATTGGCCCACTTGCCCGGCAGGAACGTAAAGGGCTGGACATAGTTCGCTTCCACGCCCTTCAACTCGCCACCGGGTGTATTCAACGGAATGCTGAAGGTGAAGTCGTCGTTGATGCTGGCGCCGGTGCCATCCAGCAAGGAAGCCGGCAAGCCACTGCTGGCATACGGGCGCACTTCGCGTGCGGTCTGGATGAAACTTTCGATGTCCTTGTAGAACACGCCGACACCGAGCATCGCGCCCTCGTTGAAGTACCACTCCAGGCCAAGATCGACATTGGTGGCTTCGATCGGATCCAGATCCGGGTTGCCGCCGGACACGGTGCGTGCGCCACCGGCCACCGCCACGGTCACACCGGGCGTGAGGCTGCCCAGGCCGGGGCGCGACATCACCTTGGCCGCGCCCAGGCGCAGCAGCAGGTCGGGTGCGAGCTCGGCCACCAGGTTGAACGAGGGCAGCGTGTTGTTGTACTTGCGGCCCACCGTGGTCAGCGCCGGCGCGTTGTTGATCAACGCATAGCCGGTGGACTCCTGCTCGGTGCGCACATAGCGCACGCCGACATTACCCGACAGCGGGATGGAGCCCAGGTCGGTGGAGAACTCGCCCATCAACCAGACGCCGCGGTCCTTTTCTTCGACGCTGCGGGTGTTGTTGGCGCGCGGCGCCACGGCGTAGGTGCCGGCGTTGCTGTAGATGCCGAGCTGGTTGGCCACTGCATCCAGGTTGGGAACGATCCAGTTGGACGGGCTGCCGTTGATGCCCTTGAGGCCGGCCTGCTCGGTCAGGTCCGTCGGCACGATACGGGTGCCATCGGCGAAGGTCGGCACCGCAATTTCGCTGGCGCGACGCAGCTCAACCGTGCTGAAGGTGTAGTCCTTGGCCAGCACGCCACCCTTGAGGCGGAACCCGGGGCTGATGTTCCAGTTGAAGTCGATCTGCGCCGTATCGAAATCGTTGTCCACCGTCTGCGGACGCAGGCGGATTTCGGCCAGTTCCCACCCGGCAGGATTGGTCGGGTCGATGCCGTAGTTCAGCACCGGCGCGCGATTGTTGCCGCGATAGTCGTAGCTGTACCCGTCGACGTCGTACTTGTCCATGATGATGGTGGTCTGCACCGGGTTCTCGTGCGCCGAGCGCGAGGTACCGACACGGCCGGACACGGAGAAAGCATCGCTGAAGCGGTGCTCCAGATCCAGGCTGACCTGCTTGAACTCGGTGTTCCACTCGTCGTGGCGGTTCTCCGAGCGGATATCGACGTTGTCGAATTCGCCGTACACCAGCGCGTTGTTGCGGATCTCGCCATTGCGCACGATGGTGGCCGGCTTGCCGTCGCGATCGGCGCGCCGCGGCGTGCCGCTGTCGCGACCGCGGCTGAAGGAGATGGCCTCGATGTAGTGCTCATCGCGCGTGGCGTCGATCTTGGAGTACAGCGCGTCCAGCGAGATGGTGGTGCGGTCGGTGGGCTTCCACTGCAACGACCCGGTCACGCCCAGGCGCTGCTGGTCGTGTTCCATCTGCACATAACGCGGGAAGCGCGGGTGGTACACGTCCGCCGAGCGTGCGGCCGCAAATGGCGATGCCGCACTGAAGTTGCCGTTGCTCGTCCCATTGGCCCAGCGGCCGGTGTTGGAGCCTTCTTCCAGCACCTGCCGCTCGGTGTAGGCCACCGACAGCAAGGCGCCGAAGGTGTTGTCGGCCCAGGTATTGGCGATCAACGCGGCAACGCGCGGATTGGCCTTCTCGGCCATGGCGTTGTAGGCCGCCTGGCCACTGGCGGCAAACGTAAAGCCGCTGTAGTCGAACGGGCGCGCGGTGCGCAGGTCGACGGTGGCCCCCAGCGAGCCCTCTTCCACATCGGCCGAGGCCGTCTTGCGGGCGATCAGCTGCGAGAACAGGTCCGAGGCGAAGACGTTGAAGTCGAAGCCGCGGCCGCGGTTGGTGCCGCCGCTCTGGTCGCCGGCGCCCACGGTGGTGAGCGCTTCCATGCCGTTGATGCGGACGCGGGTGAATTCCGGGCCCAGGCCACGCACCGTGATGGCGCGGCCTTCGCCGGCGTCGCGGGTGATCACCACGCCGGGAATGCGCTGCAGCGACTCGGCCAGGTTGAGGTCGGGGAACTTGCCGATGTCTTCGGCCACGATGGCATCGACCACGCCGGCTTCGCCGCGCTTGATGTCCAGGGCCTTCTCGACGCTGGCGCGGTAACCGGTCACCGTGACAGTGTCCAGGTCGACGGCGGGCTCGGCAGGCGATTGGGCGGCGTCTTGTGCGGCAGCCTGGCCGCTCAGCGCCAGGCCGATCGACAGCGCAAGCAAGGTAACCGGTGTCTTCCGGCTGGTGGTCCGAAATTGCATGTCCTCCCCTCCCAAGGGTCCATGAACAATGTGAAATAGCGGGTTGAACGCGGCAATGACACCGCTGGTCAAAACGACGTTACCAGCTGAATCGTCCCGTAACATCTTGCAGCGCAGCAGAAAACGCCACCAAATTTCCGAAAAACGGGTGCAGGCGGTCACTTCACGTCGCATCATGGCCGTAGCAGCCGGCATTTCGCGCCGGCTAGAATGACACCGATGGCCATCTCAGTGCGCGACGGCGCCCCCACCCGTCACGTACCACCCAGCCGAGGTAATTGCCGTATGAGCCGTGCCAGTATCCTGTGTTTTGGTGAGTTATTGCTGCGCCTGGGGGCGCCTGGCCATGAACTGCTGCTGCAGCAGCCTCGGCTGGATGTGCACTGCGGCGGCGCGGAGGCCAACGTCGGCGTCTCGCTGGCGCATTTCGGCCATGACGTGGCCATGGTCAGCACGGTGGCGGACAACCCGTTGGGCGCCGCGGTACTGGGCGAGCTGCGCCGGCACGACGTGGATACCCGCCATGTACGGCGCGTGGATGGCCGCATGGGCCTGTATTTCCTGACCACCGGGGCGATCCATCGCCCCAGCGAGGTGATCTACGACCGCGCCGACTCGGCCTTTGCGCTGGCACCGGCCGATGCCTACGACTGGCCGCGTCTGCTGGAAGGCGTGCAGTGGCTGCACCTGTCCGGGGTGAGCCCGGCATTGGGCGCGGAGGTGGCGCAGGCCACGTTGGCGGCGGCACGTGCTGCGCGTGCGGCCGGGGTGAAGGTGTCGTTCGACGGCAACTACCGGCCCAAGTTGTGGCAACGCTGGCAGGGCGATGCGCGCGGCATCCTGCATCAGCTGTTTGCCTGTGCGGATGTGGTGTTTGCAGATTACCGCGACATCGGCGTGGTACTGGGCGGGGAGTTCGCGCAGGACACGCTGGAAGCGCGCGTGGAAGCGGCCGCGCAGCACGCCTTCGCTGCATTCCCGCAGCTGCAGTTGATGGCCTGCACGCAACGCGTGGCGCATCACGTGGACCACCACAGCCTGGGCGCGATGCTGGTGCCGCGCCAGGGCGCGGTGGCGCGTGCGCCCAGCGAAGAGCTCACACCCATCATCGACCGCATTGGCGGCGGCGACGCGTTTGCGGCCGGCGTGCTGCACGGCCTGATCGAAGGATGGTCGCTGGAGGATACGGTGCGCTTCGGCCTGGCCGCCGGCTGTTTGAAGCATTCGATTCCGGGCGATTTCAATCCGCTGTCGGTGGCCGACGTGCAGGCCTGCGTGGGCGATGCGCGGTTCGATGTGAGGCGGTGAATCGGGAATTGGGAATCGTAAGAGCTGACAGCGCTGGTTTTCGGCACTGGATTCGAATGTTTTGCCGATAGCACGGCGCATCCGGAACTGGCGCGCGATTGCGCGCCAGCGGGCAGCTGGCAGATGCCCGCTAGGTGTTGTTCGCGGCGCTGACGCGTTTCAGGCGGGCTTGCGTGCGAGGCGCTTGTTGATGAGCCATGCCATCGCGGCACTTACCAGCACCACGCAGAGCGAGGCAGGCACGCTGAAGAACGCCGCAATCAATAGCGCGTTCTGCCACGGCGGTGCCGAGCCGTCCTGCACCACAACGGCGCAGACCACGGCCGTAGTGATCACAGGATTGGCGAGTGCTTTGAGCGCACCGTGCGCACGGATAAACCGCAACAGCACGGCACAGACGCCACTGACAAGAAAGGCCAGGACCAGATGCGATAAGTTTGTCCATTGGGGGCCGGGATTCGGAATTAGGGAATGGGGATTCGTCACAGCAGCTCAGCAAGACAACCGGCAACGTACCGGTTGTCCTTATCGCGAAGTCTTGATGTCCGCCCAAGATCAGTGCTGCATCAAGCCACCGCTCTTGCAATTCCCGATTCCCGATTCTCAGCCCAACTCGATGCAATCGAAGCTGACATCCGTCGCCACGTCGGCGTCGTAATCCACGTCGGTGCGCTCGAAGCCGAACAGCTTGAGGAACTCGTGCTTGTAGCCGGCGTAGTCGGTGAGCTCGAACAGGTTCTCGGTCGTGACCTGCGGCCATAGCGCCTTGCAGGCGTCCTGCACGTCGTCGCGCAATTCCCAGTCGTCCAGGCGCAGACGGTTTTCGTCGTCCACCTGCGCCGGCTGGCCGTCTTCGCGGTACAGGCGCTCGCGGAACAGGCGGTCGAGCTGCTCGATGGTGCCTTCGTGCAGACCCTTTTCTTTCATGATCTTGTAGACCATGGAGATGTACAGCGGCATCACCGGAATGGCCGCGCTGGCCTGGGTGACCACCGACTTGAGCACCGCCACATTGGCGCCGCCGCCGCGCCTGGCCAGGCGCGCATTCAAGCGCTGCGCGGTGTGGTCCAGGTCGACCTTGGCCTTGCCGAGTGCGCCATGCCAGTAGATCGGCCAGGTGATTTCGGTGCCGATATAGCTGAAGGCCACGCTGCGCGCGCCATCGGCGAGCACGCCGGCGCCTTCCAGCGCGTCGATCCACAATTCCCAATCCTGCCCGCCCATCACGGTGACGGTATCTTCGATCTCCTGCGCGCTGGCCGGCTCGATCGAGGCCTGGATGATGGTGTCCTTGTTGGTGTCGATGGCGGTGGCGGTATAGGTCTGCCCGATCGGCTTGAGCGCCGAGCGCTTGACTTCGCCGCTGCCCGGCAGCTTGCGCACCGGCGAGGCCAGCGAATACACCACCAGGTCGACCTGCCCGCCCATCTCGGTCTTGATCAGCTCGATCACCTTCTCGCGCGCGGCATCGGAAAACGCGTCGCCATTGATCGACTTGCTATACAGCCCGGCCGCCTTGGCATGTTTGTCGAACGCGGCCGAGTTGTACCAGCCGGCCGTGCCGGCCTTGCTGGCGGTGCCGGGCTTTTCGAAGAACACGCCCAGCGTGTCCGCACCGAACCCGAAGGCAGCGGTGATGCGCGAGGCCAGGCCGTAGCCGCTGGACGCGCCGATCACCAGCACTTTCTTGGGGCCGTCGGTGCGTACGCCACGCGCACGCGTTGCGGCAATCTGCTCGAGCACATTGCGCTCGCAGCCAAGCGGATGCGTGGTGGTGCAGATGAAGCCGCGCACTTTGGGATGGATGATCAACGTGGACTCCTGGTCAGCAAGATGCTGGCGGCATCTTAGTGCGTGTGGCGCGCACGAAACAGCCTGATGCGTAACACACGCCGCTGTATGGAAGCGCATGAAGGCCGCCGCAGGGCAGCCTGACGCCAGCACCGGCGCGCGCGCCGCAACGAACAGCGACCGCAATCGACTTACCCGGCAGCGGGCTGTGCTACGTTTCCGCCCTGCCGTGCCGTGCCTGGCCGCGCCTGATGGCGATTGTCGAGGCCCCTTCCAGTTGTGCGACCGGTTATTGAGCGATGTCTCTTCGAAGCGAGCGCGTCACGCAGCTGGGCTCCGTTCCGCGGTTCCGTCTTGGCCCGCTGCTGGTCGAGCCGGAGCGGCTGACGCTGATCGACGACGGCCGGACCATCACGCTGGAACCGCGCATGATGGAAGTGCTGATCGCGCTGGCCGAGCGCGCCGGCGAGGTCATCAGCGCCGAGCAGTTGTTGATCGAGGTGTGGCACGGCAGCTTCTACGGCGATAACCCGGTGCACAAGACCATCGCCCAGCTGCGCCGCAAGCTCGGCGACGACAGCCGCCAGCCGCGCTTTATCGAGACCATCCGCAAGCGTGGCTACCGGCTGCTGCCGAAGGTGGTGTTTCCCGACGATTACCGCGGTGCGGTGATCGGTACGCCGGCGTGGGGGCATGGCAACCCGTACATGGGGCTGCAGGCATTCGACCCGGCACATGCAGACGTGTTCTTCGGCCGCAGCCATGCCATTGCGCAGGTGCTGGGCGCGTTGCGCGCGCAATTGCACAGCCGGCGCGGGCTGGTGCTGGTGAGCGGCGCCAGCGGCTGCGGCAAGACCTCGTTGCTGCGCGCCGGCGTGGTGCCGTTGC
Source organism: Xanthomonas citri pv. citri (assembly GCF_000961215.1). Lineage (NCBI taxonomy): Bacteria > Pseudomonadati > Pseudomonadota > Gammaproteobacteria > Lysobacterales > Lysobacteraceae > Xanthomonas > Xanthomonas citri. The sequence goes on along the minus strand of NZ_CP008998.1, from coordinate 165,522 downwards.
TGTGCCAGCCCGGCGGCCTGGATGGGCTGGAGGCCATCGCGGTGGCGTACTGCAACCTGGCGCAATGCCGCGGCGGCGATGTGCTGGACACGCTCGCACGCGCACTGGGGCAATGGGCACCGGGTGGGCGCGCGGTGCTGTCGCCGGCGCAGACGGCACGCCTGCCCGAATGGCTGCAGCAACCTGCGCCGCTGCATGCGGCCATCGACGAAGCGATGCGCCAGGGCGCTCACGCGCGCGACAACGTGCACACCCAGCGCCATCTGCTGCTGGTCATCGACCATGCCGAAGCGATGGTGGCCACGCCCGGCATCACTGCCGCCGATCGCGCCGCGCTGGCAGCGGCCTTGCACGCGCTCTGCGCCAGCGCGCACGTGGCCGTGCTGATGCTCACCCGCAGCGATTTCTATCCGCGCCTGATCGATGCACTGCCGGACATCGTCGAGCTCAAACGCGGCGATGGGCACGTGGATCTGCTGCCGCCACGCGATGGCGAGATCGGCCAGATCATTCGCATACCGGCAGCGATGGCCGGGCTGCGCTTCGAAGAAGACCACAGCGGCGCCGGCCGCCTGGACGATGTGCTGCGCGATGCCACCGCACGCCAGCCCGATGCCTTGCCGTTGCTGCAGCACCTGTTGCATGCCCTGCACGCACAGCGCAGCGACGACGGCGTGCTGACGTTCGCGGCGTATGGCGCGCTGGGCGGGCTGGAAGGCGCGCTGGCGCATCATGCCGAACAGACGTTTCGCGCATTGCCTTCCGATGCGCGGGCCGCGCTGGGCGAGGTGCTGACGCTGCTGAGCGTGATCCACCCCGACAGCGATGCCGTCACCGCGCGGCGTGCGCTGTGGTCGGCACTGCCGGCCAGCAGCGCAGCGCGCGTGCTGGTGGATGCGTTCGTGCATGCGCGCCTGTTCGTCAGCGAGCTGGTGGCCGGCGAGCCGGGCTTTGCGGTCGCGCACGAAGCCTTGTTGCGGCAATGGCCGCGCGCAGCCGAGTGGATCCATGAAAACCGCCGCCTGTTGCAGGCACGCAAGCGGCTGCAACTGGCGGCACAGCGCTGGGCCACCGAAGGCCGGCGCAGCGATCACTTGCTCAACAGCGGCCGCCCGCTGAGCGAAGCACGCGAGGCTGCACGGCGCATGCCGCAGGATCTGGACGCACTGGATCATGCCTTCCTGCGCGCCTGCGAACGCTCCCAACGCCAGCGCCGCGGTCTGTACGCCGCTGCTGCCGCACTGCTGGTGGTGCTGGCCAGCGCCTCGCTGCTGCTCGGCTGGCGGGCGCGCCAGGCCCAGCAAGTAGCCGAACAACGCCGCGATCAAGCCCAGCAACTGGTGGGCTATATGCTGGGCGACCTGGCCGAGCAGTTGCGCACCGTGGGCAACCTCAAGCTGCTCGATAGCGTCGGCAGCCGTGCGCTGCGTTATCTGGAAGACCTGCCCCGGGCGGGCATGGCAACCGGTGATCTGATCAACCACGCACGTGCGCTGCGTACCACCGGCGAAGTGCTGATGAATCAGGGCAAGCTGGAGGAGGCGCAGGCCGCATTCACGCGTGCCGCGTCCACTGCCGAGCAGGCGTGGACGCAGGCGCCGGAGGCAGCGGAGGCGCATGCGGAAATAGGTCAGACGGCGTATTGGCTGGGCAACATGGCCTATCGCAGCAAACAGTTTCCGTTGGCGCGTACCCATTGGTCGCAGTATCTGGCCGCCAGCGAATGGTTGGTGCGCACCGCGCCGGATGATCCACACTGGCAACTGGAGTTGTCGTACGCGCTCAACAATCTTGGCACGCTGGCGCGTAGCGAAGGGCAGGCCAACACGGCGATCGGCTTGTTCGCCCGCTCGATCGCGCTCAAACGCCAGGTATTGGCGCGTACCCCAGACAACGCGTCCGTGCGCTACGAGCTTGTCGACAGCCTGTCCTGGCTGAGTCTGGCGCAGGAAACCCAGGGCCTGCTGGCACCGGCCGAACAGGGCTATCGCGAGCAGATCGAAACACTGCGCCTGCTGGTGCAGCACGATCCCGATGCCAACGCCTGGCGACGGCGCATGGCCACCTCGTTGGTGCGCACCTCCAATCTGGCGCTGGCACGCGGTCACCTGGCGCAGGCGCAAGCCGACGCGCAAGCCAGCGTGGGGATGCTGGAACCGCTGGTCGCGCAGCAACCGGACAACCGCACCTGGCGCCGCGATCTGGCGCATGCCTATGCGCAGGCCGGCTGGGTGGCCGCGCTGGACGGGCACGCCGCTGCGGCCACGCGCCAGCTGACCCAGGCGCGGCAGACGCTGGCAGGCGTGCTGGCGCACCAGCCGCTGCCGGAATGGGAATGGCTGGACGCCATCATCGCGCTGCGCTTGAACCGAGTGCAGGGACTGCGTGGCGACCGCCAGACGGCCAGTCTGGCGGCGATCGTGGCGCGGCTGGATGCCCTGCATCAGGCCAAACCGGCCGACCTGATCGGCGTGTCGGCGCTGGCGACTGCATTGGTCTGGTATGGCGAACAGCTGGACGCCAACGGCGATCACGTCGGTGCACGCGCCGCCTGGCAACGGACGGTGGCAGTGCTCGGCGCCGATATCGGCAATAGTCGCGACAAGACCTTGCTCGACCCCTGGATTCGCGCACAGATCCATCTGGGTCGGCGCGCTGCCGTGACGCAACAGCTCGGATGGCTGTATCAAGCGGGCTACCGCCACCCGGGATTCGTTTCCCTCTATGCCCCGCTCTTCAAGGAATCACCAACGTCATGACCGATCCCCAGATCATCCCCATCACACTGACCGTGGCGCACGTTGAGTTCGGCGGCAATACCGGCAGGGGCGCCTACTTCTACAGCTTCTCCCCGGACCTGCTGATCGTCGGCAAGGGCGAGCAGGACGTGACCCTGCGCTACGCGTTCTGCAAATCGGTGCCCCACCGCTTCAAGATCATCAGCCTGCTGAATTCCGATTCGACGGGGCAGATCGGCCCGCAACATATCGACCCCGACGGTCGTGGTGTGCAGGTGGTCAATGCCAATAGAGATCGGACACTGATCTTTTTCAGCGTAGTGGTGAAAGACACACACACCGGCAACCATTTCAGCTGCGACCCCCAGGTCGGCAACGACCCGGAAATTTCGCCAACCGAATTCGGGCGTCACTGATCGTCGCGTCCACTTTCGTCCGACGGTGCGCCGTCGGACGGGAGCCGCAGCGCGATCGACGGATGGCGCAGTCGCAAACGGCAACAGTCACGGCGCTGGCGCGTGTGACGAAGGGTGGGAGCCGCTCTGCAGCGGACCTCCTGCACGCGCGACGCACCTTCATGCAGGCACTCAGTTGGTGTCACGGACATAGGGATCGATAGCCTTGGGCGTCAGGGCGATCAGGCGACCGGCAGGAAAATGGGAGATCACCTAGGTGTCTGGCGCATCGCTTCCGAAAGGCACATCGAATGTGGACGCCAGAATGCGCGCCCATCCTTCCGGGTAGGTGTTGCCGCTGACATGGACAACACTCATCGAAGGCCAATGCACTTGGTGTTTTGTCTGCGGATCCGTCAGGTCGGCCTGTCCGATCAGCACCCGACGCGATTGGAGAAATGGTGGTTTGGCGCGTGCTGCCGGCCGAAGTTTGAAACTATAGGTGCCCGTCTCAGGGTAATGCAGCTCGATGATCGATGCCGGCGAGGCGACGGTGACCTGAAATTGTTTCTCGTCCCCGGCGTCGCTCGACGTGGCGCTTTCAAGGTGGCGCCACTGGCGGTCGGGGATCGGACGCGCCAACACGATGACCGCGCCGCCTTTTTCCAGCATCGGCGCATCGACGCTCACGATCAAGCGCGACGATAACGTTGGTTGCTTCGCACAGCCGGTGGCGGTCAGGAGCGAGCACGTCGCCATCAAGACGGCGCAGACAACCCGATACAGGCTCATCCAGTCATGTTCCTCAGCACTGCGCTTCCACTTGGAAGATCGAGGTGACCTTGGATGTTTATACGTCTTTTCGCATCGACCGTGTCGCTGCGCGCCTGGCGTGCGTCGGCCGATCCAGCAGGATTGCGGCGTGCTGCTGTCTCCACCTGGCATCGATCGGGCGCTGCACCGCTAGCGCAGCCCCCGCCTCTGGCCGTCGCCGCGGCAATGGCGCATCCCAGGCAACCACGCGGGCGCGGCTATATGTCGGCCGACCTGCGCAGCCGCTCGTCGCGCTCGGTTCCGTTGCTGAAGGCCGGCTTGATCTGGCCACGGGTCGACCACGTACCGGCCATGCCGGTGTCCGTGCCCGCGTGGTCAGGGCCAGCGGTCTGGCCGACCTTGCGTGGCCGACTCGCCAGGTCTTGGCGCCAACCGTCCCCATCGAAGCGCCTGATCAGCCGATCGCAGGCATGGGCAGCCGTCGCCTGCGCTGCCGACGCGTATCCCACGACGGCCCACATGTCGCGTTCGGGGACCGCTGGGATCGGCAACGCAGCGCGGGACCAGCTGATCGGCAATTCGGCCTGGGTCGGCGCGCCCCAGGCGCTGGTGGACAGCACGACGATCAACACGAACCACGACCGGACCAGGCGCATGACGGACTCCGCAGCAGACCGGAGCGCGGTGCGTCCCCGGGCGGCCTCGCTGGCCGCCGGATCACCTTCGTGCGTGGGTCCGCGCCTGACCTGACGGCAACCTTACGGTTGCTGGCCGAAGCTGACGGTTGCCCATAGATCTTTATGAAACAGTCACATAGGAAGGACTGCAGTTCGACGCTCGGGCCAAGACTCCGTGAAGGGGTCTCATCGGCACCAAGTAGCGTTACCCGTACCCTCACCCCAACCCCTCTCCCAGGGGGAGAGGGGCTTTAGGTTCCCCCTTGCTCTAGGGCTTTCTGATCCGGTCCAAACTGCCCAACCGCCCGCTCTTCCGATTCCCGATTCCCGATTCCCGATTGCCCACCCTCAAATCACCCGCAACGTGATCGCCTTCAAGACCGCCCGCGTGCGGTCGCGGATGCCCAGCTTTTCCAGGATGGTGGAGACGTAGTTCTTCACCGTGCCTTCGGCCAGGAACAGGGTGCGGGCGATTTCCTTGTTGGAATAGCCGCCGGCCAGCAGGCGCAGGATCGCCACCTCGCGCTCGCTGAAGGTCTCGCGCGGGGCCTGCTGGTCGCGGAACTGGTAGCGGGCGCGCACCGGGTCGGTGCTGACCGGCTGCAGCAGGGTGTCGCCTGCGGCGACGCGCTCGATCGCCTCGCGCAGGTCTTCCGGGGCGGCGTCCTTGAGCAGGAAGCCCTGCGCGCCGGCCTCGCTGGCGCGTAGCAGCAGGTCGCTGTCGTCGAAGGTGGTGAGCAGCAGCACCGGGGTGCGGTCGCCGCGGGCGCGCAGGTGCTCCAGTGCCTGGATGCCGTCCAGGCCGGGCATCCGGATGTCGCTGAGCACCACGTCCACCGTGTGGATGGCGAGCGCATCCAGCAGGCCCTGGCCGTCGTCGGCCTCGCACACCACCTCCACGCCCTGCTGCTGCAGCAACGCGCGCAGGCCGGCGCGCACCAGGATCTGGTCGTCGGCCAGGGCAATACGACGTGAACTCATACCGGTAGTCTCGCGATCAGATGCATGCCGCCCGTGGGTGTGCGGCCAAGGTCCAGCTGGCCGTGCAGTGCGGCCAGGCGTTCGCGCATGCCGGTAATGCCGTTGCCTTCGCGGATGCGCTCGGCGCGGCGGCCATCGTCGCAGATGTCCACGTGCAGCTGTGCGCCTTCGCAGTGCAGGTGCACGGCCACTTCATCGGCATCGGCATGCCGCACGGCGTTGGTCAGCGCTTCCTGCACCAGCCGCAGCAGCAGCTCGGCCACGCGCGCATCGGTGACACGCACGTCGGCATCGATCTGCAGGCGCAGCGTCGGGCGCGGGAACGGGGCGGCCAGTGCACGCAAGGCAGTCTGCAGGTCCAGGCCCTGGTCGTCGCGCAGCGATTGCACCACGTTGCGGATGTCCGACAGCAGTTCGGCCGACAACTGTTCCACCACCGCTACCTCGTCGCGCTGTGCCAGGGCCGGGTCGGCGCTGAGCAGGCGCAGATTGATGCGCATGGCGGTGAGCTTGTGCCCGGCCACATCGTGCAACTCGCGCGCCAGCCGCAAACGCTCGGCATCGCGCGCACTGTCGGCCAGCAACGCGCGGGTGGCCAGCAGATCGGCGTTGACGTAGGCCAAGGCGTCGCGCGCCCGCTCGGCACTGCGGGCGTAATGCGCGGTGAGTGCGGCAAAGGCCTGGAAGCCGGCATAGATGCTGACGATCAACAAGGCGCGATCGAAGCCTGCGTGCACCAGCACCGCGTACATGCCAGCGTTCAACGCCAGCGCCAGCAGCAGCACGCGCAACGGCGGCCAGGTCATGCCCGCCTGCGCCACCAGCATCACCAGCAGGACCGGCGCGGTGCCGGCACGCGGCTCTATCCAGACCAGCAGCAATGCCAACACCGCCTGCAGCAGGGTGGCCACCGTGCGCAATGCATGCGTTTGCGGCAACACGGTGTGCAACACGAACAATGCGGTGAAGCCGGCCAGTGCGCCCCAGCGCCAGGCGCCGTGGGCAGACGCATCGGGCATGAACGACAGCGCGACCGCGGCAATGGTGAACGCAGCGGCCAGACGCAGGGGGTGCAACAGGTGGCAGAAGGAAGAGTTCATGCGGCGATGCTGACCGCCATGCAGGCGCTCGGCAATGGTGCGCAGGCAGAAGGTGACTTCTGGCAGGTGGGATCGATGACCTGCGGCCCCTGTCGCGGCTGCAGCGCGTGCGCACACCGGCACACCACCCCGGGGCCGCAGGTCATGCCCGGTCCGCTTCCGTTCTGCTGGCTGCGCTCAATCCGGTGCGGGGCGGCGACGGCCGGCAGCGGAGGCCGCTTGCTGCCTGAGCTCCACGGCATACGCCCACAGATCGTCGAAGAGCTGCGCATTGACCCTGGCATCGCTGCTGTCCAAGGAGGTGTTGCTGATCAGCACTACCGCATTGTCGTGCGCCAGGTCCGACAGCATCTCGGTGTGCACGCCCGGGTCCGAGCCGCCGTGGCCGATGCGGGTGACGTTGTACTTGGTGGACCAGAAGATGCCGGAGTTCTTCTCGTTCAAGGCGACATTGTCGGGCGTGTTGGCGGCGGTGTACTGGAAACGCAGCATCTGCGCGGTGGTGGTGGTATCCAGAATACGCACGCCCTGGTACTGCCCGCCATCGAGCAGGGCGATGAACAGCCTGGAGAGGTCGTTGACGCTGGTGCGCACGCCGCCGTCGGGGTAGGTGGTGAGTTCGTACGGCGGGATCGGCACGCTCACACCGAACTGGCTCACATACAGCGTGGCCTGGGCGGCGGCCGGCAGATCGGCCGCATGCCAGGCAGTGTGCTGCATGCCCAGTGGCGCGAAGATGCGCGTGTGCGTGTAGCGCTCCAGCGACTGGCCCACCGCGCGCGCGACGATGTAGCCCACCAGGCCGGCACCGATGTTGGAGTATTCGCGATGCGTGCCGGGTTTGACCGGCAGGTAGTTCTGCGCCTGGTAGTCGCGCCCGCCGGGCGCCAGATAGCCGCGCAAGAAGTCGCCCAACGGCGCGACCGGCAGGCCTTGCCAGCGATAGGTGTCGCGGTAGACCTCCCAGCGGTCGGTCAGGCTGGAGGTGTGCGTGGCCAGTTGCCGCAGGGTGATCGGCACCTGCGGAAACTGCGGGTTGCGCACGGCGAACGGCAGATAGGTGTTGATGTCCGCATCCAGCGCCAGCTTGCCGTCCTGCACCGCCTGCATCAGCGCCACGCCGGTCACGGTCTTGCTGATCGAGCCGATGTTCATGACGGTGTCGGGCGTGAATGGCGTGCCGCGCGCACGGTCGGCAAAACCGACGCCGCCGGTCCAGACCACCTTGCGGTCGCGGATGATCGCCGCGCCCAGGCCGACGATGCCGGCGGCGTCCATGTGTTGCTGGAGTGTGCGTGTGATGGCGTCCGGCGCGGGCGGCCGACCCGGCCCGCCCGCCCACGCCTGACCACTGCAAAGCACACCGATCGCCAGCCCGATCTTTACCGTCCATCCCGCTGCTGTGCCTGCACGCATGGCGCCCTCCGTCCGTGATGTGGTTGCTGCAGATGCCCCACGTGGGCGGCGCCGGCAAGCGCCAGCGCCAGCGCCGCTGCGGCAGCAAACGCAGTCTTGCAACCGATCCGTGCCGATGCCAGCGCGATGCGACCAAACCGCCCATGCGCCCGACGAAACGCCGCGTGCAGCGCGTGCGGCCTGCCGCTGCAGCGGTCCACCTGCCACCGATGGTCTTACACTCGGCGGCTCCCCTGCCGCTGCCGTCCCGTCTTCGATGATCATTTCCGCCGCTTCCGACTACCGCGCCGCCGCCGAAGCACGCCTGCCGCCCTTCCTGTTCCATTACATCGATGGCGGCGCGTATGCCGAGCACACCTTGCGGCGCAATGTCTCGGACCTGGCCGATGTGGCGCTGCGCCAGCGGGTGCTGCGCAATATGTCGGATCTGCGCCTGAGCACCGAGCTGTTCGGCGAAACCCTGGCGATGCCGGTGGCCTTGGCGCCGGTCGGCCTCACCGGCATGTATGCACGCCGCGGCGAAGTGCAGGCCGCGCGTGCGGCGGCCGCGCGCGGTATTCCGTTCACCCTGTCCACGGTGTCGGTGTGCCCGATCGAAGAAGTGGCACCGGCCATCGAACGGCCGATGTGGTTCCAGCTCTATGTGCTCAAGGACCGTGGCTTCATGCGCAATGCGCTGGAGCGCGCCAAGGCGGCGGGCGTGACCACGCTGGTGTTCACCGTGGACATGCCCACGCCCGGCGCGCGCTACCGCGATGCGCACTCGGGCATGAGCGGGCCCAACGCCTCGCTGCGGCGCATGCTGCAGGCGGTGACGCACCCGCGCTGGGCGTGGGACGTGGGCCTGCTCGGCAAACCGCACGATCTGGGCAACATCTCCGCCTACCGCGGCAGCCCCACCGGCCTGCAGGATTACATCGGCTGGCTGGGCGCCAACTTCGACCCGTCAATCGCCTGGAAAGACCTGGAATGGATCCGCGAATTCTGGACCGGGCCGATGGTGATCAAGGGCATCCTGGACCCGGAGGACGCACGCGATGCGGTGCGCTTCGGTGCCGACGGCATCGTGGTCTCCAACCACGGCGGCCGTCAGCTCGACGGCGTGCTGTCCAGCGCACGCGCACTACCGGCCATTGCCGATGCGGTGAAGGGCGAGCTGAAGATTCTGGCCGATTCGGGCATCCGCAGCGGGCTGGACGTGGTGCGCATGCTCGCGCTCGGTGCCGATGCGGTATTGCTGGGGCGCGCGTTCGTCTACGCGTTGGCGGCCGCCGGGCAGGCCGGCGTGGAAAACCTGCTGACCCTGATCGAAAAGGAAATGCGCGTGGCGATGACGCTGACCGGCACGCATTCCATCGCCGACATCAGCGCCGACGCTTTGAGCCGGGTGACGCGCGAGCGTGCCGATGCGATCTCGCCATAAAGCCGCTAAACCGTAACGCGTAATCGACTGCTGTGAGCGGTTAGCCAGGCAGCGGACCGAAAGTGCACCACCGGTCGCGGCGAAGCGCGCGCCGATAGGCGGGGATGCCACGCTTGCAGTCGGTTCTGCGAACCTGCCTACCCCGCCTTGCGCCTGGGCGCGGCCGTCTTGGCCGCAGTCTTCTTGGTCGTCTTGCCTGCTGCCTTCTTGACGGCCTTCTTCGCCGCTTTTTTGGTTGCCGTTTTCTTCGCGGGTGCGCTTGCCGTGTCGGCCGTGCTGGATTTCTTGGCTGGCGTACGCGTATTGGCCTGCAGGCTCTTCTGCAACAACGACATGAAGTCCACCACGTTGGTGGTGGCGTCTTCGTGCTGAGGGGGCTCGACGTCCACGGTGGTGGTGCCGCCCTTTTCCTGGATGCGCCTGCGCAAGATCTTTTCCAGCTTGCCGCGGAATTCGTCGTGGTAATCCTCCGGCTGCCAGGTGCCGGACATTGACTCGATCAGCTGCTTGGCCATCTCCTGTTCCTTGGGCGTGATGCGGTACTCGCCCACCGCACCGGCCGGCAGTTTGAAATCCTGCGGGTCCACCACCTCCTGCTGATAACGCAGCAGCAACAAGATCAATGCATCGCCCTGCGGCATCACCGCCGCCAGATACTCGCGGGTGCGGATCACCACCTTGGCAATGCCCACCTTGCCGGTGTCGCGCAAGGTTTCGCGCAAGAGCACGTATCCCTTTTCGGCCTTCTTGCCCGGCACCAGGATGTAGGGCTTTTCGAAATAGCGTGGATCGATGTCGGCTGCATCGACGAAGGTTTCCACCTCTACCGTTTCATGGCTTTCCGGCGCCGCAGAGCGAATATCCTGTTCTTCGACGATGACGTAGCTGCCCTTGTCGTATTCGAATGCCTTGACGATCTCCTTCCACGGCACCTCGTCGCCGGTGTCGGCATTGACGCGTTCGAAGCGGATCGGTTTCTTGTCGCGCGAATCCAGCATCCGGAAATGCAGATCCACCTTGCGTTCGCCCGACATCAACGACACCGGCACGTTGAGCAAGCCGAAGGAAAGGGTGCCGGTCCAGATCGGTCGTGCCATCAGTGCGCTGCTCCATGAATTGCGGCTTCGGGAATGTGGTCCAGGGCCAGCCAGGCATCCTCGACAATGTCGCGCACATGCGGCCAGTCCAGTCGCGAGGCTCCACGCATGCTGTCCCACTGCGCAGCCAGGGCCTGCTCGCAATCGATATCGGCCCCACGCGGCCAATCGGCGGCGTGGGTGATCCGCGCAAACGCATAGGCCGGCGATAAATCGCGCCAGGTGGGCCCACCACGCCGACGGCGGCGCTGGTAGTCGGCCAGGCTGTAGCAGTGGAAGTCCTGCGCCACGCCAGCGGTGTCCGGCATGCGTGCACTGCGATGCGCGCGCCTGGGCGGAGCGGGCTCGACATGGGCACTGAACAGGCGACGGTCGGGACGGCGATCCTGGGGGCGCATGGGCGGCTCCACGGTGCGGCATTGGGGGCTGACATCAGTAACGCCGCTGCCGTGAGCCATGCGTGAGAAATTCGCTTGCGCTGCGCGATTTGCGCGCCCTTCACCGCGGGCGCGGTGAACTGCCTGCCCATCTTGCTGTCAGGAGTCCACCATGTCCCGCGACCCGTTACGCGACCAACCCAGCCAGCCGGGCGAACAGCACGGCAAGCGCGATGCCGAACACCATGAAGATCGCGGCGCTGGCGATGCACCGGGGCGCCTGATTCCAGCCGATGACCAGACGCCGGCCAAGAAGCCGGGAAGCGCGCCATCAACGGGAACCGATGACTGACTGGCGTTCCTGACAGTTATTTGGCTCGTTCCCGACAGTTATTTGGCTGAAGCGTGGTGTCGTAAGGCAAGCCAACAGGCACCAGTCCATGTCGTGGCCACTGCGGCAAACCTCGCACCGCGTCGCTCATGCCCGGCCGGCCTGCTGCAACCGTGCGAACTCATCATCGTCGAACAGCCGCGACCGCACCAGGAAGCGCACACCTTCGCCGTTTTCCAGCGAAAACATGCCGCCGCGCCCCGGCACCACATCGATGATGAGCTGGGTGTGCTTCCAGTATCCGAATTGCGGCGCGCTGATGTAGAACGGCGCGCCGCCAATCTCGCCCAGTAATACGTCGCGGTCGCCGACGATGAACTCGCCAACCGCAAAACACATCGGCGAGGAACCATCGCAACAGCCGCCGGATTGATGGAACAACACATCGCCGTGCTGAGCACGCAGCTTGTCGATCAGCTGCAATGCCGCCAGCGTGGCCGTGACCTGCGCCGGCAGCTCAACGCGCGTGGTGCTGTCTTGCATCGGCTAACTCCCACGGCCACTGCGGCCGCCTTGTCGAACACCATACGCTCGCCGTTGTGTGCGGGCGTGCCTGCGCGCACAGACCGTGTGCATGCCTTCGCGTCGATGGTGCAACGGAACGAGGCCGACTGGCCTTCGTGTGCGCATCCATCGATGCGCTCAGCCACGCAGGCATCTTTAGAAAAACCCCAGCGCCTTCGGCGAATAGCTCACCAACAGGTTCTTGGTCTGCTGATAGTGGTCGAGCATCATCTTGTGATTCTCGCGGCCGATACCCGACTGCTTGTACCCGCCGAATGCAGCATGCGCAGGATAGGCGTGATAGCAATTGGTCCACACGCGGCCAGCCTGGATCGCACGGCCCATCCGATACAGGCGCGAAGCGTCGCGACTCCAGACACCGGCACCCAGGCCGTACAGCGTGTCGTTGGCGATCGCCAGCGCATCGGCTTCGTCCTTGAAGGTGGTGACCGAGACCACCGGGCCGAAGATCTCCTCCTGGAACACGCGCATCTTGTTATGGCCCTTGAACACCGTGGGCTTGACGTAAAAACCTTCGGCCAGGTCGCCATCGAGCGTGTTGCGCTCGCCGCCAATCAACACTTCGGCGCCTTCCTGCTTGCCGATGTCGATATAGGAGAGGATTTTTTCCAACTGTTCGCTGGACGCTTGCGCACCGACCATGGTGTTGGGGTCGAGCGGATTGCCCTGCTTGATCGCGGCCACGCGCGAGAGCGCCTTTTCCATGAAGGCGTCGTAGATGGACTCCTGGATCAGCGCGCGCGACGGGCAGGTACACACTTCGCCCTGGTTGAAAGCGAACAGCACGAAGCCTTCCACCGCCTTGTCGAGAAAATCGTCGTCTTCGGCCATCACATCGGCGAAGAAGATGTTGGGCGATTTGCCACCCAGCTCCAGCGTCACCGGAATCAGGTTCTGGCTGGCGTACTGCATGATCAGCCGGCCGGTGGTGGTTTCGCCGGTGAACGCAATCTTGGCGATGCGCGGGTTGCTGGCCAGCGGCTTGCCGGCCTCCAGGCCGAAGCCGTTGACCACGTTCAACACGCCAGGCGGCAGCAGGTCGCCGATGAGTTCCATCAACACCAGGATCGAGGCAGGCGTCTGCTCTGCCGGCTTCATCACCACGCAGTTACCGGCGGCAAGCGCCGGTGCGAGTTTCCAGCACGCCATCAGCAGCGGGAAATTCCACGGGATGATCTGCCCCACCACGCCCAGTGGTTCGTGGAAGTGATACGCGATGGTGTCGCTGTCGATCTCGGAAATGCCGCCTTCCTGCGCGCGGATGGCGCCGGCGAAATAGCGGAAGTGGTCCACGCATAACGGCACGTCGGCATTGAGCGTTTCGCGCACCGGCTTGCCGTTGTCCCAGGTCTCGGCGTACGCGAGCAGTTCGAGATTCTGTTCGATGCGGTCGGCGATCTTGAGCAATACGTTAGAGCGCTCGGTGGTGGAGGTCTTGCCCCACGCATCCTTGGCCGCGTGCGCGGCATCCAGCGCCGCTTCGATATCCGGGGCGGTGGAGCGCGCGATCGAGGTAAAGACCTTGCCGTTGATCGGCGTGGTGTTGTCGAAGTACTGGCCGCTGTGCGGCGCTACCCACTGGCCGCCGATGAAGTTGTCGTAGCGCGGTTTGAAGATGGAGTGCGGATCGTTGTTGAGCGATTTTGCAGAGGCAAGCGCGTTCATCATGGGCTCCTGCGGAGGTGGTCCGATGCGCACGTGTATACCCGCGCGAGCGCTAGCGCAATGTCATGTCATGCGCTGTTGCGCTGCGTCATTGCAGCGCAGCCGTCTTTCCCCGCGCAGTGGTGGACGTTGTGCTGCAGCGCATCATTGCGCGCACGGGGCAAGGGCTCCGCAACCAAGCGCCGGATCGGCCGCCGTGCACCAGCACGCGTTGCACAACACTCAAATCCAGACGTCGTTGTCTGCGGTGTATGCGCCACCCGCATCGCCGGTATTGACCACACCGCGCGGCTCGACCAGCAGCACGCTGCATTCGTGCTCCGCCGCCGGGCGGTGTTCGACCCCCTTGGGCACCACGTGCATCTGCCCGGCCGACAGCGCCACCACGCCGTCGCGAAATTCGATGGTCATGTTGCCGTCCAGCACGATGAACACCTCGTCCGTGTCCGCATGCCGATGCCACACGAACGCACCTTGCAGCTTGACCAGCTTGAACTGGTAGTCGTTCATTTCCGCGACGACACGCGGGGACCAGTGCTGCGACAGCAGGGCGAGCTTGTCGCTGAAATCGATCGGGGCGTAGCGCGTGTTCAACGGAAACATCCTTGTGCGGGGAATGCGCTTGCAAGCTTAGTGCATCGCATCGCCGGCAGTCACCGCTGCATCAACGCGGTGCATTGCAGCCGCGCGCGGCGAACAGCGCAAGCGGTTTGCCCAACGCGATGAATTCATGCGCGAGCGTTGCTGGTGCCTGCCGCGCGCCACGCCCGCACCGCTGCGGCGACCTGCGCACCGTGACTGGCGCCGACATCACGCGCGGCAAAATCGTGCGGCCGCCATTGCACCTGTGCGGCCAGCCGTGCGCAGGCGGCATGCCCGTCTGCCAGCACGTCGGCCTGCTCGGTTGCGTTCAACGCCAGCAGGAGCGAGAAGCCGGTGGCCGAGATCGTGCAGTTGATGTCCAGCCAGTAGCGGTTGTCCGCGCGCAACAGAAACCAGTCTGCGGGGGCGTGATCGATGACGATCATGGTGGGCCTGATGTGGTGGGCACGGGTGTGGCATGTCGATGGCAGACCGTGCGTTGGCGGGATGGCCTTGTCGCGCCCGGGGGCGCTCCTACGGGCGGTGTGCATGTTGTTGGATGCGCGCCGCCTGCGGCCGGATTAGCCGCCGAAATCACGCTGCAGGCCGACCGTTTGGCGGAGGCGCATCGCCGTGACGACGCGCGCATTGGCGGGACGGCTTTGTCGCGCCCGGGGGCGCTCCTACGGGCGGGACGTGTTGTTGAACGCGCACCGCCCATTGACGGCTCAGCCGCCAAAATCCCATTGCAGCCCCACCGTGTAGGTGCGGTCCGGGCCGGGCTCGTAGTAGCGGCCGTTGCCATCGTTGACGATGACCGAGCCCACGTACTGCCGGTCCAGCACATTGTCGATGCGTGCGAAGGTGCGCAATGCGCCCTGCGGGGTGCTCCAGCGCCGGGAGGCTTCCAGGTTCACCAGCGCGTAGCCCGGTGCACGTTCGGTGGCCAGGTCGTTGACCACGGTGGCGCCGGAGGCTACCGATTCGGCAGCCAACTGCCATTGCGCCGGCTGCCATTGCCAGCGCGCAAACAGTTGCTGACGCGGCACGCCAGGCAGGCGCGATCCGCTGGCCACCGCTGCGGTGGGCGTTGCGCAGCCGCTGCTGGCACAGGTGAGGTAACCATCGCGCACGGTGGCATCGACGAAGGTATAGGCCAGCTGCAGCTGCTGGGTGGCACCGATCGGTTGCTGCCAGCTGAGCTCTGCGCCCTGGCGCCGGGTGGCGCCGATGTTGCGATAGGTGCTGCGCCCGTTGGTATTGCTGGCCACCGCCAGCTCGTCGTCGGTGTCGGCGCGGAAGACCGTAAATTCCAGCGCCGCGCCGCTTTGCGCGCGCCACTTGCTGCCCACTTCGTAGTTGCGGCTGGTGGCCGCGCCCAGGTCCAGCGCCAGGCCGGCGCCGCCATCGCTGCGGTAGCCCAGTTCGTTGAAGGTGGGCGTTTCGAAGCCGCGTCCCACCGAAGCGTAGAAACGCAGATTCTCGTCGGCACGGAACACGATGCCGGCGACCGGCGTGGTCGCCGAATAATCGCGCCGGCCGCTGTCGTCGGGATTGCGGCCCACGATGTAGTGGTCGTCCGACGCGAAGCGCACGTCGCTATGGCGCACGCCCAGCAGTGCCGACCAGCGGTCGCTCCACTGCCACCACAGCTGCGCGAACTGGTCCACGTTCTCGACCTCATCGCGCTGGTCACGGCGCAATGCGCCCTTGACGCCCAGCGTGTCGCCGACGAAGTTCTCGTAACCGGTGCGGTGCTGGCGCTGGCGGTCGACATTGGTGCCGACGGTCAGCTGCAGCGGCCGGCCCAGCGCCTCGCCCTGCCAGGCCCAGCGCGCATCGGCCCCTTCGTAATTGCTGTCCAGATCGATCACCCCGCCCGAATGCAGCGGGTTGCGCTGCACCGCCACCGGGATCGCCAGGAATTGCTCCACGCTGCGCTGGCCGCCATAGGCCATCAAGCGCAACGTCTGGTCGTCCATTCGCTGGGTGAAGATGGCCCCGGCCTGCGACTGACGCACCGACTTGCGGGTATCGAACTGGGTCGCCACCGACGTGGCCTGTGCCGGGTCGGCATTGAACTGCGCACGGGTCAGGCCGAGCGGGTCCTGCGCGTCGGGTGCGTCCAGATAGTTGAGCACCAGGTCCAGCCGGCGGCCCTCGGCCAGATCGAAGCCGAGCTTGGCGTTGACCGAGTCACGCTTGGCGCGGCTATGGGCGCGGAAGCCATCGGTGTCGAAATGATTGGCGGCCAGGTTGTAATGCACCGCGCCCTGCTGGCCGAGCACTTGCGCGCCGACGTTGACCGTCGCGTTGCTGCCGTAGGTGGCGCGCAGCCGCCACGGGTCGTCCGGCTCGCCATCGGCGCTCCACAGCTGCAGCACGCCGCCGGAGGAGTTGCCGTACAACGCCGAAAACGGCCCGCGCAGCACTTCCACCCGTTGCGCGCCCAGCACGTTGAAGTGCGACAGCTGGCCCTGGCCGTCGGGCATGCTGGCCGGAATGCCGTCCACCAACAGCCGCACGCCGCGCACGCCGAAGGTGGAGCGCGCGCCGAAGCCGCGGATCGACAGCTGGGTGTCCTGCGCGTAGTTCTGGCGGTCGCGCGCCACCAGGCCGGGAATGCCGTCCAGCAGCTCGGACACCTGCGCGCCGCGGCGGTTGTCGTCATCGGCCGCCACCACGGTGAACGAGGCCGGCAGGTCGAAGTCGTCCACCCCGCGCACGCGCGCGGCGTCCACCTGCACGGCGGGCAGGCGCTGGATCGATGTGGCGGCGGGCGGCGCCGGATCGGCGGCCAGGACAGGCGATGTGGCGCCCGTGGCGAACAGGCCGCAGGCGGCGGCCAACAAGGTGAGTCTGGACATGCGCCTAGTGTCCCTTATCCGTACTGTCAGTGCATTGTTGCGTACGGAACGAAGCATGCTACGCCGGCCATGGGCTGCTACGATGAAGTGGTTTGGCCCAGCAGCGGTCAACGATCCGGAAGTACCCCACTCTTTCGTCCTTCAGCGAGTCATGCCGTGTCCTTCTTTGCAAACGTGGAACAGGTTCCAGGCGACCCCATCCTGGGCCTGACCGAGGCCTACAACGCCGACAGCCGCCCCAACAAGGTCAACCTGGGCGTGGGCGTCTATTACGACGAAAACGGGCGCATCCCGCTGTTGCGCGCCGTGCACAAGATCGAGCAGCAGCTCGCGCAGGACGCCAAACCGCGGGGTTATCTGCCCATCGACGGCCTGGCCGCGTACGACAAGGCCACCCAGGAGCTGCTGTTTGGCGCCGACTCTGCGCTGGTGACCTCCGGCCGCGTGGCGACCTCGCAGACCGTCGGCGGCAGCGGCGCATTGCGCGTGGGCGCGGACCTGCTCAAGAAGCTGCTGCCCACCGCCACCATCGCCATCAGCAACCCCAGCTGGGAAAACCATCGCGCGGTGTTCGGCGCGGCCGGCTTCGAGGTTGTCGATTACACCTACTTCGATGCCGCCATCCATGGCCTGAACTTCGACGGCATGCTCGCCGACCTGGCCAAGCTCGAACCGGGCACCGTGGTGCTGCTGCACGCCTGCTGCCACAACCCCACCGGCGCCGACCTGAGCAAGGAACAGTGGAAGCAGGTGGCCGGCCTGTTGAAGGAACGCAACCTGTTCCCGTTCGTCGACATCGCCTACCAGGGCTTCGACAAGGGCATCGAGGCCGATGCCTATGCGGTGCGCCTGCTGGCTGCCGAAGGCATCGACAGCTACGTGGTCGCCAGTTCCTATTCCAAGTCGTTCTCGCTGTATGGCGAGCGCGTGGGCGCGCTGTCGGTGGTCTCGGCCACCGCCGCCGAAGCCAAGGCGGTGCAGTCGCAGGTCAAGCGCATCATCCGCACGATCTACTCCAGCCCGTCCACGCACGGCGCCGCCCTGGTGGCCGGCGTGCTGACCAGCCCGGAGCTGCGCGATCTGTGGGAGCAGGAACTGACCGAGATGCGCGAGCGCATCCATTCCCTGCGCGCCGGGCTGGTGGAAAAACTCGCCACGCTGGGTGCGCCGGAGTTCGACTTCATCCAGCGCCAGGCCGGCATGTTCTCGTACTCGGGCCTGACCAAGACCCAGGTGGACCGCCTGCGCGACGAGTTCGCGATCTACGCGGTCGGCACCGGCCGCATCTGCGTGGCAGCACTGAGCCAGCGTAACCTGGACTACGTGGCCCAGGCCGTGGCCACTGTCAGCCGGGTGTAGTGCAGCGGAGCTTCATCGGCTACATCGGCTGACGCGATCAAGCCGGGAGCGCGCAAGCCTCCCGGTTTTTTGCTTGCTGTTGCCTTGCCCCCGCCGACGTACGGCGTGCTGGATGCCGGTAGCGCGGGATAGCGCCTGCTTATCGCACGCGCCATCCGCACATATTCGATCACCGGCGATGCAAACCGCGCATCAAGTGATCGAAATCTAACGCCGCAATGGCGACAATGGCGGCCCACTTCCTACACAGGCTGCCCGTTCCCATGTCGCGTCCCTCGCTGACCCGCTTCCTGATCGAAGAGCAACACGCCGGCCGTATCGATGCGGAATTGCGCCAGCTGATCACCATCGTCTCGCGCGCCTGCAAGCGCATCTCCATCGCCGTGAGCAAGGGCGCTCTGGGCGGCGTGCTCGGCGATGCCGGCACCGGCAACGTGCAGGGCGAAGCACAGAAGAAACTCGATGTACTCAGCAACGACATCCTGCTCGAGGCCAACGCCTGGGGCGGCCATCTGGCCGCGTGCGCGTCCGAAGAAATGGACCACAGCCAGCCGGTGCCCGACCAATACCCCAGCGGCGATTTCCTGCTGTTGTTCGATCCCTTGGACGGCAGCTCCAATATCGACGTCAATGTCTCGGTGGGCACGATCTTCTCGGTATTGCGCGCGCCCAAGGGCACCGAAAAGCCGGGCGACGAGCACTTCCTGCAGCCGGGCACCCAACAGGTCGCCGCCGGCTACTGCATCTACGGCCCCAGCACCATGCTGGTGCTCACGCTGGGCCACGGCACCCACGCCTTCACCCTGGAGCGCGAAGAAGGCAGCTTCCTGCTGACCCAGGCCAACATGCGCGTGCCCGAAGACACCGCCGAATACGCCATCAACATGTCCAACCAACGCCACTGGGAACCGGCGATGCAGGCCTACGTGGGCGACCTGCTGGCCGGCAAGGACGGCGCGCGCGGCAAGGACTTCAACATGCGCTGGATCGCCAGCATGGTCGCCGACGTGCATCGCATCCTCACCCGCGGCGGCATCTTCATCTACCCGTGGGACAAAAAAGACCCGAGCAAGCCGGGCAAGCTGCGCCTGATGTACGAAGCCAACCCGATGAGCATGCTGGTGGAACAGGCCGGCGGCGCGGCAACCACCGGGCGCGAACGCATTCTCGACATCCAGCCGACACAGCTGCACCAGCGCGTGCCGGTGTTCCTGGGCTCGAAGAACGAAGTGGCCGAAGCAACGCGGTATCACCTGGATGCCGACAAGGCCTAAGGCTGCGGGTACCGCTCGCAAGGCACGCAAACTGGATCCCACCAAGACACCCGCCCCGCGCGGGTGTCTTGGTTTATGACCCCCGCTGATGGATCATCTCCATGCAGGCAGGCCTGAGCGCTGGCCACTGCGAGCCGGCCCGCAAGCGACGGCATCGCAGACAGATCAATTCGACCAACGACACCGGCAGTGCATTCATACTGTGTTTGATGTTGCGTGTTCTTTTCGACAGAGAGGGAAAGCGGTGTATGACCTTCGCTAGCGCTCGCCTCTTGCTTGTGATCGCCGGCGTGGTGCTGCCGTACGCAGCACGCTTGCCATTTGGACTGGAGTGGGTACGGCAATACACCGATGTCGGCCTGGGCGGTTGGCTGTTGTTGGGTGGGTTCAATGCGATCGCCTGGAGTGCGCTGCTTGGCATCAGCTTCTTGTACCGCCGGCCGATTGCGTTGTTGGTGCCGTGCCTGATCGGCTTTGGAGTGCTCGCCTGGGCGCATGCGACCGTCGATTTACGCGCCGATGCACAGTCGGCATTGGCGCTGATCTTCATTCCGGTTTACGCGTTGCTGCCAATCACATTGGGCGGCGTACTCGGCTATCTGCTGGACCGAAAGCTTCGGCGCAGCGCGATGCCCTGAGACTGCGCTCAAGTGCCGGGCGTCGACATGCTTGCGGCACTGTTCGATGATGCGCATGCGCCCATGTGCAGCGCAGTGATCCGGGGATGTCATCGGATGTTCCCTGCGCACGATGGACGGCGCGCGCACGCCCTGCTAAAGCGCCGCTGTATCCGCAGCCGAGGCAAGGCTGCGTCGTCGCGGGCCACCGCCATGCATGCGATTCAGGCTTGCTCGCGTTCGCTTATTGCAGGCCAGTTCCGGTTTGCGTTGCAGGCAATTGTTTGGATCGAACACCGGTAGCACTTGACCAAATCGGTGTCCGCGGTAACGCTCGGATACTGGTGTGCGCCTCTCGCGCTGCACGCATCGATTGGAGAGACCGCACGTGGATCGTCGTACCTTTCTCACCTTGTCCGGCATCGGTGCCGCCGGGTTGCTGCTGCCCAATACGCGGCTGATCGCCGCCGAGCAGTTGCTTGCGCCAGTGGATGCCGCACGCAACCGCCGCCTTTCCGATGCCGCGCTCACCACCGCCAAGGCCGCCGGTGCCAGCTATTGCGATGTGCGCGTGGGGCGCTATCTGCGTCAGTTCGTGATCACCCGCGAGGCGCAGGTGGAGAACGTGGTCAATGCCGAATCCAGCGGGGTGGGCGTGCGCGTGCTGGCCGATGGCGCCTGGGGGTTCGCGGCCACCAACACGTTGACCAGCGATGGCGTGGCCATCGCCACGCGGCAGGCGGTGGCCATTGCCAAGGCGAATGCGCGCTTGGGCGGCACGCCGGTGCAATTGGCGCCGGTCACGGCGGCCGGGCAGGTCAGCTGGAAGACGCCGATCAGGAAGAACGCCATGGAAGTGCCGCTGCAGGACAAGGTGGCGCTGCTGATGGACGTCAACGCCGCTGCGCTCAACGCCGGCGCCACCTTCGTGGCCTCGCGCATGTTTGCGATCAACGAGCAAAAATATTTCGCCAGCAGCGATGGCTCCTACATCGATCAGGATGTGCACCGGTTGTGGCTGCCGTTCACCGTCACCGCAGTGGACAAGGCCAGCGGCAAGTTCCGCACCCGCGACGGGTTGTCCTCGCCGATGGGCATGGGCTACGAATATCTGGATGGCGATGCCAAGCAGAAGCACCAGTTGCCGGGCGGGCTGATCGGTTACGGGCACAGTTACGACGCGCGCGAAGATGCGATCGCCGCGGCCAGACAGGCGCGCGCCAAACTCGCCGCACCGTCGGTAAAGGCGGGCAAGTACGATCTGGTGATCGACCCGAGCAATCTGTTCCTCACCATCCATGAGTCGGTCGGGCACCCGCTGGAGCTCGATCGTGTGCTCGGTTACGAGGCCAACTACGCCGGCACCAGTTTCGCCACACTGGACAAGCGCGATGCCGGTTACCGCTGGGGCAGCGATGCGGTGACCTTCCTCGCCGACAAAACGCAGACTGGCAGCCTGGGTGCAGTGGGGTACGACGATGAAGGCGTCAAGACCAAGCAGTGGGAGTTGGTGAAGGACGGCATCCTGGTCGACTACCAGTGCACGCGCGATCAGGCGCACCTGCTCGGCAAGACCGCGTCCGATGGCTGTAGCTACGCCGATTCGTGGTCGAACGTGCAATTCCAACGCATGCCCAATGTGTCGTTGGCGCCGGGCAAGACGCCGTTGGCAGTTGCCGAGATGATCAAGAACGTGGAGCGCGGCTTGTACATCCATGGGCGCGGTTCGTATTCGATCGATCAGCAGCGCTATAACGCGCAGTTCGGCGGGCAGTTGTTCTACGAGATCGAAAACGGTCAGGTCACGCGCCTGGTGGAAGATGGCGCGTACCAGATCCGCACGCCGGAATTCTGGAATGCCTGCAGCGCGGTGTGCGATCAACGCGATTTCCGCCTGGGTGGCTCGTTCTTCGATGGCAAGGGACAACCGAGCCAGGTCTCGGCGGTGTCGCATGGCGCGTCTACCGCGCGCTTCGATGGCATCAATGTGATCAATACCGCGCGTTCGTTGGGGTGATTGTCGGTGGATCAGTTGCGCTGCGATTGATGTTTCTAGTCACATCAACACGCTACGATTTCATCTGTTGCACTCGCTTGGCATGCGCCAAACCTGGTCAGTCCAAGCTACGTTGCCCTCACCGCGCCAGACAGTTGGTCGGTGGTCTGGTGAAGCTCTTTTGTTGCTCGGCCTTCGTTGAGAAAGAAATCAGTCTGCGTCTCCAACGCGCGGCAATAGTCGTCGCACCGCCAGCCGCGCTCGCCACGCATCAACGCAAGCCGGGAGTGCCACCGGCTTCATACGGGCCAACGTTTGCATATGCACCCCTGCCGAAAGTCATTTGACGCAGCGTTCATCGCCCGGCAAGAATCGGCCGATACCGCGCGCAGAGCCATGTGCGTGTCACCACACCACCTGCGCGCCGCGCGGGACTATTGGGGAGTTGCCCGTGCAGCGACGTGATTTCCTGGCCCTCACCGGGCTGACCATGGGCGGGCTGATCGTGCCGGCCTACTTCGGCAAGGCCATTGCCGCCGAGCAGTTGCTCACGCCCTTCGATGTGGGCCGCAAGAAGCGTCTGGCCGATGCCGGCTTGAACGCGGCGCGTCAGGCCGGAGCGAGCTATTGCGATGTGCGCATCGGCCGCTATCTGCGCCAGTTCGTGATCACCCGCGAAGACAAGGTGCAGAACGTGGTCAACACCGAGTCCATCGGTGCCGGCATCCGCGTCATCGTGGGCGGCGCGTGGGGCTTTGCCGCCACCAACGAGCTCACCGAGCAGGGCGTGGCCAAGGCCGCCGCGCAGGCCGCGGCGATCGCCAAGGCCAATGCCAAGGTGCAGGGCACGCCGGTGCAACTGGCGCCGACGCCGGGCGTGGGCGAGGTGAGCTGGAAGACGCCGATCAAGAAAAACGCCATGGACGTGCCGATCAAGGACAAGGTGGACCTGCTGCTGGGCGTCAATGCCGCCGCCACGGCGGCCGGCGCCAACTTCGTCAACTCGATGCTGTTCGTGGTCAACGAGCAGAAATATTTCGCCAGCACCGACGGCTCCTACATCGACCAGGACGTGCACCGCATCTGGGCCCCGATGAGCGTCACCGCCATCGACAAGGCCAGCGGCAAGTTCCGCACCCGCGACGGGTTGTCCGCGCCGATGGGGCTGGGCTATGAATATCTCGATGGCGCCGCCTCCGGCAAGTTCGTCTCGCCCAACGGCGTGGTCAATTACGGCTTGTCGTACGACATGAAGGAAGATGCGATTGCGGCGGCCAAACAGGCGCAGGAAAAGCTCAAGGCGCCCTCGGTCAAGCCTGGCAAGTACGATCTGGTGCTGGATCCCTCGCACACCTGGCTCACCATCCACGAGTCGATCGGTCACCCGCTGGAGCTGGACCGCGTACTCGGCTACGAAGCCAATTACGCCGGCACCAGCTTCGCCACGCTGGACAAGCTCAAGGCCGGTTTCCAGTACGGCAGCGACAAGGTGCATATCCTCGCCGACAAGACGCAAGCAGGCAGCCTCGGCGCGGTGGGCTACGACGATGAAGGCGTCAAGACCAAGCAGTGGGACCTGATCCGCGACGGCAAGCTGGTGGACTACCAGGCCATCCGCGATCAGGCGCATATCCTGGGCAAGACCGCCTCCGATGGCTGCTGCTATGCCGACTCGTGGTCGAGCGTGCAGTTCCAGCGCATGGCCAATGTGTCGCTGGCCGCCGGCAAGACGCCGCTGAGCGTGAGCGATCTGATCAAGAACGTGGAAAACGGCATCTACATCATCGGCGATGGCTCGTTCTCCATCGACCAGCAGCGTTACAACGCGCAGTTCGGTGGCCAGCTGTTCTACGAAATCAAGAACGGCGCCATCACCCGCATGCTCGAAGACGTGGCCTACCAGATCCGCACGCCGGAATTCTGGAACGCCTGCAGCGCCGTGGCCGACCAGCGCGACTACCGCCTGGGCGGTTCGTTCTTCGACGGCAAGGGCCAGCCGAGCCAGGTCTCGGCGGTCTCGCACGGTTCGTCCACCGCCCGCTTCGATGGCATCAACGTCATCAGCACCGCCCGCTCGCTCGGCTGACAGGAGAAACCCACATGAGCATCCTTACCGAAGCGCAGGCCAAGGCCATCCTGGACAAGGTCATCAAGCTGTCCAAGGCCGACGAGTGCACCGCCACCCTCACCGGCTCGATCGACGGCAATATCCGTTTTGCGCTCAACAACGTGTCCACCAGCGGCATCGTCGACAACACCGACCTGCAGGTGCAGGTGGCGTTCGGCAAGCGGGTGGGCGTGGCCACCATCAACGAGTTCGACGACGCCTCGCTGGAGCGCGTGGTGCGCCGTGCCGAAGACCTGGCCAAGCTGGCACCGGAAAACCCGGAATTCATGCCGGCGGTCGACAAGCAGACCTACAGGCCCAGCCCCACCTTCAGCGAATCCACGGCAGCGATCGATCCGGCGTTCCGCGCGCAGGTGGCCGCCGATTCGATCGCCCCGTGCAAGGGCAAGGGCCTGATCGCGGCCGGCTTCCTCGAAGACGGCCAGAGCTTTACCGCTTTTGCCAACAGCAAGGGCAACTTTGGCTATCAGCGCGGTGCGCGCTTCGACTACACCTGCACCGTGCGCACCGAAGATGGCCGCGGCTCGGGCTGGGTGGGCCGCAATCTGAAGGATGCCGCCGACTTCAAGGCCGAGCAGGACATCCGCATCGCGATGCGCAAGGCCAGCGATTCGGCCGAAGCCAAGGCGCTGGAGCCGGGCAAGTACACGGTGATCCTGGAGCCGGCGGCGGCCGCAGGCCTGATCTCCTTCATGATGAATTTCTTCGACGCGCGCCGCGCCGACGAAGGCCGCAGCTTCCTGTCCAAGAAAGGTGGCGGCAACAAGCTCGGCGAACAGGTCTACGACCCGCGCGTGAACATCACCGCCGACCCGTGGGACCCGCGTGCGGCAGTGATGCCGTGGGACGAAGAAGGCCTGCCGCGCGAAAAGATGGCCATCGTGGAAAACGGCAAGATCGCCAACCTGCAGTACTCGCGCTTCTGGGCGCAGAAAAACGGCAAGCGTGCGGTCGGCGAGCCGGGCAATCTGTTGATGGCCGGCGGCGACAAGAACATCGCCGAGCTGGTGCGTGGCACCGAGAAAGGCATTCTGGTCACGCGCACCTGGTACATCCGCATGGTCGACCCGCAGACCGTGCTGCTGACCGGGCTCACCCGCGATGGCACCTTCTACATCGAGAACGGCCAGATCAAATATCCGGTGAAGAATTTCCGCTTCAACGAATCGCCGGTGATCATGCTCAACAACATCGACGAATTGGGCAAGCCGGTGCGCGTGGCCGGCGACGAATCCAACTTCGTGATGATGATTCCGCCGATGCGGCTGCGGGACTTCACGTTTACCTCGTTGTCGGATGCGGTGTGACTGAAGACCGGGATTGGGGAGTCGGGAGTCGGGAGTCGGAGAGCGCAGCAAGCTCTCCGCAGCCTGATGTTTTTCCTGCACCTCCTGTTTCCGGTCCACGCGCCTCGGCGTCGTCCGCGCCGCGCCGCCACTTCCTTGGCCTGTTGCTTGGTGGCGTCGCTGCGTTGGCGCTGCCGCAGCGCGCGCGCGCGGCCGGCAATTACGATTTCTGGTTCACCCGGTTGCGCTACGACTCCGGCGATTGGGATGTGGATGCGCGCATGCCGTCCAACCTGATCACCTCGTTGATCGACTACACCCAGCTGCGCGTGGATCCGCAGGAACACGTGCTGGATCTGGCCGACCCGCGCATGTTGCAGGCACCGTTCTGCTATCTGTCCGGGCACAAGCTGGTGGAGTTCAATCCGGCCGAGCGACGCAATTTCGAGCGCTATGTGCGTAACGGCGGCTTCGTGTTCGTGGACGACTGCAATCACGATATCGATGGCCTGTTCGCCACCTCGTTCGAAGCGCAGATGACCTCGATCTTCGGCAAGACGGCGTTGCAGAAACTCCCCAAGAACCATCGGCTCTATCGCGCATTCTTCACCTTTCCCGATGGCCCGCCGGCAACCGGTTTCGAGCTCAATGGCTGGGGCGACGACCTGGTGCACGACTATCTCAAAGGCATCAGCATCGATGGCCGCCTCGGGGTGCTCTACAGCAACAAGGATTACGGTTGTGAGTGGGATTACGACTGGCGCAACAAGCGCTTTCTGGCCGAAGACAACACCAAGTTCGGCGTGAACATCGTGATGTATGCGCTGACCAATTGATCGCCGCATGTCGATCGCGATGCCTTTTGATCGACACCTTGCAGCGCGCTTGCGCGCGATGAAGATGTACCGGTGAAGCGTCGCGCGCAAGCGCGCTCCTACACCAGCAACCCTATAGCGAGACTTGCCCATGACCTCCCCCAACAACGACATCCTCGCCGCGCAGCTCTCCCAGCTGGGCACGCTGCGCGCCGCCCTGGCCCAGGCGGTGGTGGGCCAGGACGCGGTGGTGGAGCAATTGCTGATCGGCCTGCTCGCCGGCGGCCATTGCCTGCTGGAAGGCGCGCCGGGCCTGGGCAAGACGCTGCTGGTGCGCTCGCTGGGGCAGGCATTGGACCTGCAGTTCCGCCGCGTGCAGTTCACCCCCGACCTGATGCCCAGCGACATCCTGGGCACCGAGTTGCTGGAAGAAGACCACGGCACCGGGCATCGGCATTTTCGCTTCCAGCAAGGGCCGATCTTTACCAATCTGCTGCTGGCCGACGAACTCAATCGCACCCCGCCCAAGACCCAGGCCGCATTGCTGGAAGCGATGAGCGAACGCACGGTGAGTTATGCCGGCACCACCTATGCGCTGCCGGCGCCGTTCTTCGTGCTGGCCACGCAAAACCCGATCGAACAGGCCGGCACGTACCCATTGCCCGAAGCGCAGCTGGACCGCTTCCTGCTGCATGTGCGGGTGGATTACCCCAGTGAGCAGGAAGAGCGCGACATCCTTACCCAGACCACCGGCAGCGCAAGCGCGCAGGTGCCCAAGGTGATGGATGCCGCTAGCGTGCAGGCGCTGCAACAGCATGTGCGGCAGGTGCATGTGGGCGCGGAGTTGCTGACCTGGATCAACCGGCTGGTGCGTGCCAGCCGTCCCGGCCCGCAAGCCAGCGACGAAGTGCGCCAGTGGATCAAATGGGGCGCCGGCCCGCGCGCCGGGCAGTCGCTGGTGCTGGCGTCCAAGGCGCGCGCACTGCTGCATGGCCGCTTTGCGGCCACCCGCGAAGACGTGGTGGCGCTTGCGGCACCGGTGATGCGCCACCGCCTGTTGCTCTCGTTCGCCGCCGAGGCCGAACAACGCACGGCCGACGACGTGGTCGCCGCATTGCTGCGTGCCGTGCCATTCCCGGCGTGAGGCCTAGCGCGGCGTGAGCGTGGACGTGCCGGCATTGATTCCCAGCCACGTACGCAGCCGCCTGCGTGGTCTGCAGCTGCGTGCGCGTCACGCACAGGGTGCGCACGACATCGGCCAACACGCCAGCCGCAGCCGTGGCGCCGGGCTGGAATTCGCGCAATACCGCGCCTATGAACCGGGCGATGCGCTGCGCCAGATCGACTGGAAGCTCTACGCGCGCTCGGACCGCTTCTTCGTGCGCGAAGCCGAGCGCGAAAGCCCGCTGACGCTGTGGTTGGTGCTCGATGCCACTGCCTCCGCCGGCCAGGCCGATCACGCGCGCCCCGGCGGCACGCGTCTGCACACCATGGCGACGCTGGCGGCCTGCGCGGCAGAGATCGCGCTGCAGCAGGGCGATCAGGTCGGCCTGTTCGCGGTACACGGCGGCGGGCTGGTGGCAGTGCCGGCCGGCGCCGGGCCGCGTCAACGCGACCGGCTATGGCTGGCCCTGCATGGATTGCGCGCTGGGGGGCGTTGGCCGGGCATGACCGCCGTACGCCCGCTGTGGGAACGCATCGCCACGCATGCGCTGGTGCTGTCGATCGGCGATGGCTTCGACGAAGACCTGAATATTGCATTGGAAAAACTCGCTGCCGCACGCCGCCAGGTCATGCAACTGCAGGTGCTGACCTGCGACGAACGCGATTTCGGTTTCAGCGGCGGGCACCGGTTTCGCGATCCGGAAACCGGCGAAGAATTGCTGGGCGATGGCGCGGCCATGCGCGCCGATTATCTGCAACGCTTCGGTGCTGCACAACGCGCGCAACAGGCGCGCTGGCGGGCCGCCGGCATCGCACATGCACTGCAGTATCTGGACGCTGCACCCGACGCGGCGTTGCGCCAGTTGTTCGGGCAAGGCGCGCAGCGATGAGCTGGCAGGTCGGCCGCGAGCATGTCGCCAGGCGGGTGCCGCGATGAACTTGCTGTTGCTTTTCCCCGCCGGCCTGGCGGCGTTGGCCGCGTTGCTGCTGCCGCTGCTGATCCATCTGGCCCGGCGCAGCGAACACCGGCCGACCGACTTCGCCGCGTTGCGCTGGTTGCGTGCGCTGCCGCGCCCACGCCACCACGTGCGCTTGGACGAATGGCCGCTGCTGCTGGTGCGCTTGCTGCTGCTCGCTGCCGTGGCGCTGCTGCTGGCCGAGCCGGCCGTGCGCGGCCATGACGATGCACGCCCACGCATTGCGCTCAGCCCGGGGGTGGATGTGGCCGCCGCACGCCAGCTGCGCCACGCCGCGGACGCGCAATGGGTATGGCTGGCGCCGGGCTTCCCGCCGGTCGATGCTGATACCAATGCCGATACCCACAAGACACTCGCTAGGCCCGCGGGCGCGACGCAACCGGTCTCCAGCCTGTTGCGCGAGCTCGATGCCAGCCTGCCGCCAGATGCGGCGCTCAGCGTGATCGTGCCGGCCCAGTGGGGCCCGCTGGATGCGCAACGGCTGCAGCTGTCGCATCAGGTGCGGTGGCAAATCGTGCCCGGCCAGTCGCCGCTTGCGGCGCCCGCCGCTGCCGCGCCGCTGCGCCTGCAGGCGATTGCCGACGACAGCGCCGCGCCGGCCCTGCGCTATCTGCGCGCCGTACACGCCGCCTGGGCGCTGCCGGGCAGCTTGCCCGTGGGCACGCCGGCCGATGCGCAGCCTTCGCGCTGGCAGCCCGGCACCGTGGTGGCATGGCTCTCGCGCAGTGCCCCACCGGCGCCGGTGATGGCCTGGGTCGCAGCCGGTGGGAGGCTGGTGCTGGAAGCGCAGACACCCGTCCCGCCCAACCTCGCCGCGACACTGCAGCCCGTGCAACAGGCTACGTCGGGCGAGCCATTGCTCGACGCCGCAGCGCTCGGCCGCGGACGCGTGTTGCGCTGGGCCGCACCGCTGCAGCCGCAGCAACTGCCGGCGCTGCTGGATGCCGATTTCCCCACCCGCCTGCACGACGCCCTGCAGCCGCTGCCCACACCGCAGCGCGCGCTGGCACAGACCCAGCAACCGCAACGCGGTGCCGCCAGCCGCCTGACGACGGCGCCGTGGCCGCTGGCGCCGTGGCTAATCGGCCTGGTGCTGCTGCTGTTCGCGCTCGAACGCTGGCTGGCCACCGCGCCGCGCCGGTCCACTCCCGCATGAGCACGCCGGCACTGCAGCGGGCGTGGCAGGCGGCACGGCGGCGACAGGCCGCAGGCGTGCTGCTGTTCGGACTGCCGCTGGCGGCGGTGCCGGCGGCGCTGGCGTGGCGCGCCGGTGCGCAGGCAGCCGTGGTGGCGCTGCTGCTGGGCCTGCTGGCGTTGGGCGGCGTGGCCCTGCTGGCCGCGCGGCGGCTCGACCAGAGCTGGCTGATCCACCGGCTGGATCGCGATGCAGATCTGGAAGACAGCAGCGATTTGCTGTTCGCCCCGGCCACCCGGCTCGGTCCGCTGCAGACCCTGCAACGGCAACGGCTGGAGCAGCGCCTGCGCAGCAGCCCGCGCGACCTGCGCCCGGCCTGGCCGTGGCGCCGCGCCTGGCCCTGGAGCGTGCTGGGCGTGCTCGCCTGTGGCGCGCTGCTGCTGTGGCCACAACCGGCCACCCACCGCACCCCGCCAACCGACCGCGTGGCCGCCGCGCGTGCCAGCAGCGGCGCGCCCACGCTGCGGCAGGCGCAGCTGCGCAGCAGCCCGCCGGCCTACACCGGTCTGCCCGCCGCGCGCCTGCCCGGCCTGGATGCGAAAGTGCCGGCCGGCACCCGGCTGGACTGGCAACTGCAGGTCGGCCCTGCGCCGCGCAGCGTGGCCGTGCGGCTCACCGACGGCAGCACCGTCGCGCTGGCCCGGCAAGGCCGTGGCGATATCTGGCAAGGCCACTGGGTCGCCGAGCGCGCCAGCCTGTACCGCATCCTCATCGACGGCGCGCCGGCCGACCGCCAGCTGCATCGACTGGACGTGCTGCCCGACCGCCCACCGCAGGTGCGCGTGCTCGCGCCCGAGCAGAGCCTGGTGCTGTGGTCCCCGGCCGCCCGCACCTGGACGCTGCGCTTCGAGGCCAGCGACGACTACGCGGTGGCCACCAACGCCGAGCTGCGCCTCACTCTGGCCCAGGGCAGCGGCGAAAACATCACCTTCAGGACCCAGCGCCGCACGCTGACCGGCAGTGGCCCGGCCAGGCAACGCGGCTTCGCCATCACCCTGGAGCCGCACGCGCTGGGCATGGCCGCGGGCGACGACCTGATTGCCCAGCTCATCGTCCACGACACCCGCCAGCCCGGCCCGCAGGAAGGCCGCAGCGCCAGCGTGATCCTGCGCTGGCCGCCGCCCGAACAAACCATGGCCGCCGGCCTGGAAGCCAGTGTCAAGCAGACCTTGCCGGCCTACTTCCGCAGCCAGCGCCAGATCATCATCGACGCCGAGGCGCTGCTGAAGGAGAAACCGCGCCTGGAGGCGGCCACCTTCCTCAAGCGCTCGGACGCCATCGGCGTGGACCAGCGCCTGCTGCGGCTGCGCTACGGCCAGTTCCTGGGCGAAGAAAGCGAGGGCGCGCCGCAAGGGCCGCCGACTGCCGACGCGCCGCCCACCAGCGACGCCCCGGCCGACGATTTGCCCACCGCCGACATGCCCACAGCCGATGCGCCAAGCGCACCCGGCGCTGCTTCGGACACGCACGCCGGGCATGACCACGACGATCACGCTCATGACGCCCACGCCGCCACACCCGGCGCTGCCGCACTGGACGACGACCACGACCACGATCACGGCGGCAGCAACGGCCGGCCCGAGCGCAGCAGCTTCGGCCAGGCGGAAAACGTACTGGCCGAATTCGGCCATACCCACGACCACGCCGAAGCCGCCACCCTGCTCGACCCGCAGACCCGCGCCCTGCTGCGCGCCGCGCTGGACCAGATGTGGCAATCCGAAGGCGAGCTGCGCCAGGGCCACCCGGAGCGCGCGCTGCCGTACGCCAACAAGGCGCTGGGCTTCATCAAGCAGGTGCAGCAGGCCGAACGCATCTACCTGGCGCGCGTGGGCACGCAATTGCCGCCGATCGACCCCAGCCGCCGGCTGAGCGGCGATCGCACCGGCCTGGGCGACCGCGCCGCCGGGCTGGACACCCGCCCGGACCCGGACCCGTCCGCGCTGCAGCTGTGGGATGCGTTGGGCGAGGCAGCCCCCGTGTCCGACGCCACCCTGGCCCGTTACGCGCAGTGGCTGCAGACCCAGCAAGACCGCCTGCACGACCCGCTGGGCCTGGCCGCCGCCGTGGAAACCCTGCGCGCCGAACCCGATTGCGCCCGTTGCCGCGCCCAGCTGCGCGCCCAGGTCTGGCGCACCCTGCTCGCCCCGCCGGCAGCACCACACCGCCGCGCCGCGCCCGACCCGCGCGGCCAGCGCTACCTGGATGCGCTGCGGCAGGAGATGCAGCCGTGAGTCCCACCCCGATCCGCCTTCTTCCGGTGCAGCGGTCGTTCGGACCGACGGTGTCTGTAGACCTGGCAGCAAGCGGTCCGCTGTCGTGCGCAAGGACCGCATCGCCAACGCTGCACGACGGACGCTCTCTGGACGCATTGCGCCGGGAGCACCAACCATGACGCTCTCCTTGCCCTGGTTGCTCGGCGCGGCATTGCTGCTGATCGCCGTCATCGGCTGCATACGCCTGGTGCGGGCGCACCAACGGCAACCGTATTTACGCACCCGGCTCTGGCTGCTGCTCGCCGCCCAACCGTTGCTCGCTGCATTGCTCTATCCGGTGCTGCTGCCCCCGCCACGCGCCGGTACCGATGGGGAACTGCATGTCGCCACCGCCGGCACCGCCGCCGGGCAGGTTTCCACTGGCGACCTAGCGCGCTGGGTCGCCTTGCCCGAGGCACCTGCATTACCGGGCGTGATGCGTGTGCCGGACCTGGCCACCGCACTGCGGCGCGCACCCGGCACCACGGCGCTGGTCGTGCATGGCAGCGGCCTGCCCGCCCGCGACCGTGAGGGCCTGAACATCCCGCTGCGGCTGACGCTCGATCCCGCCCCACGCGGCGTGGTCGCGGTGTCGCCACCGCCGCCAGTGACCCCGGGCGACACCATTGCGGTGGCCGCGCAGGTGCAAGGCCTACCCGACGCGCGCGTGGAACTGCTCGATCCGGCCGGGCAGGTGGTGGACAGCGCCGTGGCCAACCGCGCCGGCCGCGTGCGCCTGCGCGGCCTGGCGCGCGCGCCGGGCCAGGTGCTGTTCGCCGTGCGTGCACGCGATGCCGCCGGCGCAGAACGTAGCCGCGTGGAGGTGCCGGTGCTGATCGCTGCCGTGCCGCCTATGCGCGTGCTGCTCCTGGCCGGCGCGCCGCAGCCGGAACTGAAGTACCTGCGCCGCTGGGCCAGCGATGCCGGGCTGGACGTGCGTAGCCAGATCGCGGTCGGCCCCGGGGTGCAGCTCGGCGAGGGCGCCGCGCTGGATGCGGCCAGCCTGGACCGGCTGGACCTGCTGATCGTCGACCCGCGCCGCCCGGTCGCACTGGGCACTGCGCAGCGCCAGACCATGCGCGCCGCGATCCAGCGCGGCCTGGGTGTATTGGTGCGCACCGACGGGCCGCTGGACGCCGGCACACGCACCGCCCTGGCCGAGCTCGGCCTCGGCGTCAGCGGCGGCGGCACCAGCCGCCCGGTGCCCGCACCGCAGCGACTCTCGCCGCCGGCCGCACCTGCCGCACCTGCCGACCCTGCCGGCAGCCCCGGCGACGCCCCGACGCTGGCGCCGCTGCAACGTCGCGACCTGCAACCGCAAGCCACCGACGCCCTGATCGCCGCCCGCGCCGACGATGGCAGCGCCCTGGGCTGGTGGCGCGCCCAAGGCCGCGGCCGCATCGGCATCGGCCTGGTCGAAGACAGCTTCGCGCTGGTGCTGGCCGGCCGCAGCGATCTGCACGCCGCGCTCTGGGCGCAGTTGTCTGCCGCGGTCGCCCGCCCGGGCGGTGCGCTACCCACCCCGGTGCAGGAAGGCTGGTCGCAACAACGCATCACGCTGTGCGACCTGCGCGCCGACGCCTTGGTGACCGACCCTGACCGGGCGCGCCACCCATTACTGCCGGAGCGCAATGGCAATGGGCCGCGTTGTGCCGGCTACTGGCCGGCAACCCCCGGCTGGCATCGCCTGGAGAGCAGCAGCACGCAACGCTGGCTCTATGTGCGCGCGCCCAACGACGCGCAAGCCATGTACGCCCAGCAACTGCGCGCAGCGACCAGTGCGCTGACAGGCGGCACTCCCTTCGCCCCCATCGCCACACCTGCCACACAACCCGGCGCGCGCTGGCCGTGGCTGCTGGCCTGGCTCAGCGTGGCCGCAGCGCTGTGGTGGTTTGAGCGAAGGCGAGCTTCGCAACGGGTGCCGTAACAAGCGCTTGAACGTATGAAAGGCAGCGTTGCAGATTGACGTTGCCAAGGACGCAATAGCCTACTGCACAGAGACACGCGTGGTCTCGAATCTCGCGATGCGATTCAAAGCAGACGGCTTGCGGGTGCGTCATTTGCGCATCGTATTACGCACGCGCGTTGGCCTCCGCACGCAGATGCGCAGGCTACACGGTGAGACGTTGCGCCGACCCAACAACATGCCCATCCACTACGCTCAGCAGTGCCGGCGATTCAACTCACCACCGTCACGCGCCGCCATACCCGGCAATGGTTGTTGGCCGGCAACGCGACATCGTCGATCAACTGCAACCCCACCGATGCCGCCAAGGCATCCACCGCTTCGGCATCGCGAATACCCGAGGCAGGGTCGCGCTCGCGCAGCATGGCATCGAAGGCGCGATTGCTGTCGCTGGTGAATTGCCCATTGCGGTTGAACGGCCCGTAGATCGCCAGCACCGCATCGGGCGCCATCACCGCCGGCAGGCCGGCAAACAAGGCCTGCA
The DNA here is from genome assembly GCF_000961215.1 of Xanthomonas citri pv. citri. Classification (NCBI taxonomy): domain Bacteria; kingdom Pseudomonadati; phylum Pseudomonadota; class Gammaproteobacteria; order Lysobacterales; family Lysobacteraceae; genus Xanthomonas; species Xanthomonas citri. The sequence continues at coordinate 131,001 of NZ_CP008998.1, read as the reverse complement.
CCTGCGGCCAGCCCATGATGTGCAAGGTATTGGCGCTGTAGATCGCATCGAAGCCGTGCTGGCCGCCAACCAGCACCGGCAGGCTGGGCGGCGGTGCGAGCCCGGGCGTGGGCGTGGGCACGGCCTGTAGTGCAATCGGTGGCGGCGTGTTCGGCAGTGCCGCCTCGTCCAGCCATTGCCGCATGCCGGCAAGATGCTCGAGATGATCGCTGGCCTGCCACTGCAACCACGGCATCGCCGCAGCGAAATGCACTGCGTGTTGTCCGGTGCCCGCACCGATTTCCAGCACCTGCTGCCGGTCGGCAAAATGCGTGCGCAGTACCTCGAGAATCGGGTCGCGGTTGCGCGCGGACGCTGGCGAAAACGGTTTGGGCATCATCGGCATCTGCCGTGGTTGTGGCGATTGTCGCGCGCAGGAATCGCTCGGCGGCAACCGTTCGGTGAACAGGATGCCGCTGCCCTTCGCCCGCACTGCGTTGCGAGCGTCATCCATGGCTGCGCACCCACTGCACGATGACCTCGCAGCTATCCTGACCTTCGCATGCAGCGGTACGCATCACCGCGGCGGCAAGGCCTCATACGCACGCCGCACCGCTTCTTCGCCGAAGCGACGCTCCAGCCGACGCACGATGAAATGTCCGCGCGCCATCGCCTGGAAGTGGCGCATGAACACGGTATTGAGCGTGGCGCCGCTGACCGCGCCGACCAGCGGCACCGCCTGTACGGCGAGTTTTTCGCCCACGTTGACCGAAAACTTCGCCGCGATGCGCGAGACCAGCGAGACCAGCGCCGGTGCACCCTTGCTGGCGAAGCCGTGCGCGGCCACGTAGCTGGCCGCGGCGCTCAATTGCTGCGCCATCGCCGCACGCACTGCGAAGTAGCCGGATTCGGCGCCGTCGTCGCTGGCACTGCGGCCGCCATGCGCCAGCACTTCCAGGCACGCCAGCGCGGTTTCCGGGTCGTGCAGCGATTCGCCTTCGGCACGGGCGATATCGGCGATGGAGCGCAGCATCACCGTCGTGGTCACCGGCAGCTCCACCATCAAGCCCGGCAGGCCGAAGAACCCGCCTGCGCCGCCGGAAACCGCCACCGCCAACGTATGCCGCGTCGTGGATGCCGGTTGCTGCGCATCGGTCTTGCCGCGCAGGCTCAGCAACGCCGATTTCATCGCCACCTGCAGCGCGCGACGGGTCACGCCGTCGATGCTGCGGGTCACCACCTTGGGAAGCCGTTTGGTGATCAGGCTCTCGATCGGCGCGCCCAGCGCATTGGCCAGTTGCGCTGCCACGCCGGGGTTTTCCAGCAATGCGTGGGCCGTGGCCAGATCGCGCTGCGCGGCAGCGTCCATCACCGGTATCGGAAGCGTTGTCATGCCTGCTCATCATGGTTGGGACCTGGCCGATGGTACCCAGCGCGATGTGAGTGCCGCACAAGCGAACTGGACCCTGTTGGGCCCGCAGCGCAATTGGCTGTTAAAATGCGGAAATCATCGGCGTCCAAGCAGCGAATGCTCACCAGATGAATTGCGAGATCCGCCACAGCATCGTCATTGCCGCCGCGCCGGAAGTGGTCTGCGCTGCGTTGTCCGAGCCCAGGCAGCTTGCGCGTTGGTGGACCCGCGAAGTGAGCCTGGCCGACGATCTGGTGCGCCTGGACTGGAGCCGGCAGGGCTGGCGCGTGGAACTGAGTATCGATGAAGGCGCCGATCACCAACTGGTGTGCTGGCGCTGCCACGACTCCAACATGCTCGACACCGATGCCTGGAAAGGCACGGTGATGCGCTTTGAACTGCGCTCCATCAGCCAGGGCACGCAGGTGGATTTCGTGCAGTCCGGCTACCGCGATTCGCCGTGCAAGGAGGCCTGCGCGCGGGGCTGGCGTTTCTTTCTCGGCAGCAGCCTCAAACGCTATGTGGAAACCGGCGAAGGCGCGCCGTCGGCCGATATGCACATGCCCGAGTTGCCAGCGCAGAACCCGCACACCCCGCGCTAAAGGCGGCAGCGGCGAGCCGCAGCATCGGTCAACGCGCTGCCTCGATCACGGGCAACAGCGTGCCGACCTGAAACTTGGCGAAGTTTCAATCCATCCTGTGCGTGTCGAACAAGAACAGCCAACAAAGCTGCTGCGCAGATTGCCAACGGTCGCTGGCGACGGTGTGTTAGCCCTCATCGCGTCATCTTCGCCCATTTCGGCCTTCGCCCCGCCTTCAAGTTGGCAGCGATGCGCAGCGCCATCGCCGGCATCGCGTCTTGCGTTATGTCACCGGTTGCTGCAACAGCACGATATGCGCCTGTGGCGCGGATGCATGTCGTGCGGAAAAGCTGACAACTCACGCCGTGCGCGGTTGGCCCATCGAGGCTGCGGTGGTGACGGGCAACTGCGCATCCACCGTCACCGGGCTGTCGGCCTGCAGCAGGGCGCGCGCTTCGGCATCGCTGGCCACCGCCGGCGGCGAGCCGCGTAGCGGCAATCCTGCGGTTTCGCGCACGAACAGCATGGTCAACAAGCCGATCGCCGCTGCGCCCATCAGGTAGTAGGCCGGCACCAGCGGGTCGCCGGTGCGCTCCACCAGCCAGGCAGTGACCAACGGCGTGGTGCCGCCAAACAACGACACCGAAACGTTGAAGGCAATCGACAACGCGCTGTAGCGCACCGGCGTGTAGAACAGCGCCGGCAAGGTGGACGGCATCGAGCTGGTGAAGCACACCAGGGCCAGGCCAAGCAGCATCAGTCCGGCGAAGATCAGCCCATCGTTGCCGCTGCCGACCAGCAACAGGCACGGGATCGCCAACGCAAACAGTGCGATGCAGGCACCGATGATCATCGGCCGCCGGCCCAGTTTGTCGCTGAACATGCCACCGACGATGTTGAGCGGCATCATCACCAGCATCACCAGGATGATCAGCAACAAGCCCTTGCTCTCGGCGTAACCCATCGTGACGCTGAGGTAGCTGGGCATGTAGGTCAGCAGCATGTAGTCGGTGACGTTGAACACCAGTACCAGGCCCACGCACTTGAGCAGTTGCGGCCAATGCAGGCGCAGCAGCGTGGTCAGGCCCTGCGCGGCGGTCTGCCGCTCGCGCTGTTCGGATTGTTCGGTATGGGCGCGAAATGCCGGGGTCTCCTCCAGCTTCATGCGCATGTACAGGCCCAGCAGCCCCAACGGCCCGGCGATCAGGAACGGCACGCGCCAGCCCCAATCGAGCATCTGCGCCGGAGTCACGCTCATGTGCAAGGCGGTCACGGTGGCGGCGCCGGCGATGTAGCCACCCAGCGTGCCGAACTCCAGCCAGCTGCCCATCAGGCCGCGATTGCGGTCGGTGGCGTATTCGGCAATGAAGGTGGCCGCGCCACCGTATTCGCCGCCGGTGGAAAATCCCTGCAGCACGCGCGCCAGCAACAGCAGTGCAGGCGCCCACAGGCCAATGCGCTGGTAGGCCGGAATCAGTCCGATACTGAAGGTGCCCAGCGCCATCAGGATCATCGTGGCGGCCAGGACTTTCTGGCGCCCGTAGCGGTCGCCGAGCGGTCCGAAGACCATGCCGCCGATCGGCCGCACCAGAAAGGCCACGGTGAAGGTGGCGAAGGTCGCGATCAATTGTGCGGTAGGGTTGCTTGCCGGGAAGAACACCTGGCCCAGCGTCACCGCCAGATAGCCGTACACGCCGAAGTCGAACCACTCCATCGCATTGCCGAGCGCCGCAGCGCCGACGGCCCTGCGCAGCATGCTGCGGTCCACCACGGTGACCTCATCCAGTTGCAGCTGGCGGCGGCGTTTGAACCAGCCAAAGTGCGAACGCATCGCGCGGGCATCGTGCATCTATGGTCTCCGTAAATTGCGCCCGGGATATCTCGCCGGGCGCAGGCCGTCGCTACCCGCTCGCCCTGGCAACGCACAGGACACGGCACATCACGCAAGCGCATTGCACTGGATGACACCGGAGGCATTCCCGGACGGCCGCGTGGATTCAACGGCGCTGCGGGACAGACGACCAAGGGATGGGCATTGCCCAAGGGCTTGATCAGCGCGCTATGGTACTACAGCCGGTCGATTGATGCAGGCGCGACGGCGCCAGGCGCGGAAAACGCCTTGTTTCTGGCCGATTCGTCTGTACTGGTGCGCGATGCGCACGTGCCCGTTCGCTCTACGCATCCGCTGCGACGGTGTCGCGCGCGCTCTGCACTGCGTAGCACCTGAAGCAGCACGACGCATCGGATGCTCGCTTGTTACAGCGAATAGGAAAACTGCTGCGCCTGCGTCAGGCCCAACTGTCGTGAGCCATTCTCAGCGCCGTGCAAGCGCATCTCGGGGCGATACGATGCTGCGCGCAATCAGGCTGCATCCAGCACCGATAACAGGTCTTGCAGATCCTCACGCGTTTGCGGTCTGACTGCACGCGCCAATTCCTGCCCATCGCGCAGCAGGATGATGGTGGGCCATAATGTGACGCGAAAGGAGCGGCCTAGCGGCCGCCCTTTTCCATCTTCAATCTTGCGGTAATCGATCGCGTCGTATCCGCCCAACAGCTTTTGCAACAGCGGCTGCGCGGCAATGCAATGGCCGCACCAGTCGGTACCGAATTCCAGGACCTGCAAACCGGCCTGTGCCTCCACCGCGCTGCGTTCCGGTGCCTGGGCGGCGTACTCGCGAACAAACCCCATCGTCTGGATGCTCCGCTTGATTACGACAAGGCGCGCTGGATATCTTCCAGCGGCAGGTTGGTTAGATCCTTGGCCAGGTCGCCCACCAGGCGCTGCTGGGTTTCCTTGTGCAGCAGCGGGCGCACGCGGCCCAGCGTGGTGGGGTCGGCCACCAGCACCAGATGCGTGTATTCGTGCTTCAAGGCGCCATCGTTCAAGGCGTGCGAGAGTTGCTTGGCGAATGTCATTTCGTCCAGGTCTGTTTCGGTGAGATCTTGCGGCGCCTTGCCGGCCGGGCCGTCGTCATCGACGTTCTGCACGTCGGTGCGCGCGTGCTGGCGCAGCACGACCTTGCCTTCGTTGCCGGTATTGGTGAACCAGCGGGCTTCGCCGCCGTCGGCCACCACTACCAAGGCGCCCTGAGGAATTTGCAGACTCATCCGGTTTCTCCTGGTCGATGTCGACGCTGCAAGTGCAGCGCCAGTCGGCCTCAACCTAGGTGAGAAGATGTAAGGATTGCGCCTAGCCGGTGTCAGCAGCGCGTTAGTGCTGCGCGTCGAAACTGCGGCGACGGCAGCTCCAGATGCTCGCTGAAAAAACGCGCGATGACGCGTAGCGCCTGCTGGCTTTCCGGAAGCGTGTCGGAAATGGAAGGCATGCCGCAGCCGGTCCGCACCCGCGCGACGGCGAGCGCAGGTGTTGTTTTTTTGCTTGGCGTCCTGTCGGCAACGCGGCGTCATCCCGTGCGCTACGTCCGGCAGTGTCCGAGCGAGGGACGTCACGCCCTCGCCTGAGCCAGTGCATCGCCGTACACCGGGCACTGCATCAGCCCAGATAGGGGCGCTCGCTGGCAAACAACAACTGCTGCGCGCCACGCCGCCATGCATCCGGGCAGCGCTGGCCCAGCAGTACCGCCGCCATGGTGTACGCCAGGCCGCGGCCGACCAGGCTCACGCCGCCCAATGCCGCTTCGGCCTGCTGTTGGCTGCTACCGGCCTGTACCGCGTCGAAGAACCGCGCGATGTAGGCGCCATCTTCGCCGGTGCCTTGCAGAGTTGCCGCGCGCAACGCATCCGTTTGCCAGCCCTCGCGCGCGGCCAGTGCCCAGGCGCTTGGTGCAGTGATGGCGTCGAGCCCGGCGCGCTCAGGTAGCACGCGTGCCTGCTGCAGCAATGCGGCGCTGGCGCCACGGGACGCGGCCGCGAGCCGGACGATGCGCGCCTGCACGTCGGCATCGGCGGCCGCGTCTGTCACTGCCGTGTCCAGTTGCCCGTGGGCCAGGGCGTAATAGCTGTGGTACGGCGTGCCCTGGGTGCGCTCGCCGCCCTCCAGTGCCACGATCGATGCCAGCGATGGCGACCGCTGCGCCATGCCCGGCAGGTCCGTCGCCAGGCCGCGGTAGCGCTGTACACGGGCCAGCAGCGGCAGCACGTCATCGGCCAGTGCCGGCGCGCGCGCTGCCTGTTCGTACAGCGCCTGGGCTTGCGGCAGATGCAGCTGACCGACCTGCACGGCCGCTGCAGCGCGCTGCAGCCAAGGGTCGTTCGGCCAGCGCGCCTGTGCGGCGACAAACGCCTGGTCGCGCTCGGGCGTATCGCTGCGGCAGCGGATCGCCGCGTACTGCAACGCAGGCGCATCCGGATGCGCCTGCGCAGCGGCGGTCTGCCGGCCGCACACCTGCGCCCGTTGCTCGGGCGTGGCGATGTCCTGCTGCATGCGCAGCGCCGCCACATCTTGCGGGTTGCGCTGCAGGCGCTCGGCCAGAAGCGCAGGCACGGTGTGTGGCGCGGCGCGGCGCAATTGTTCCATCCACTGCTCCAGATACGCCGAGCCCGCATCGTCCCAGCGTGCGTGCGCGGTGACCAGCGCCAGATCGCGCTCCGGGCCCAGCTCGCCCAACAGCTCGTGTGGCGAACGCCCGGACACGGCCGTCAGCACGTCGCGGTAGTGGCCGCCCTTGCCGCTGACCTTCTGCGGCGGCTCGCTGAAGATGTCCTGCGCCTGGGTGCGTTCCCAGCGTGTAGTGCTCAGGCTGCGCGTGGTGTCTTCGCTGGCCGAGCCGTAGCTGGCGCGCCAGTTCAGCAGCAGCGCGGCACCGGCCACGTTGTAGGCGAACTGGCCGCCGTGGCCGCCACTGGGCGCATCGAAACGTTCGATCGCCGCGCCGTTGGCCGTGCGGGTTTGGACATGGTGGGTCGAGCGCTCCGACAGACGAAACACATGCCGGCCGTTGGCGGGGATGGTGGCGGCCTGCCCGTCGATGGCCACCGTCACGGTCTGCTGCAAACCGTTGTAGGCGACCACTTCGGCCATGCCCACCACACCGCCGGCCCACAACACGCCAGCCACGATCGCTGCGGCCACCGCCACCCGCGCCACCGACGGAAACACGCCATCGGCGGCCAGAAAGCGCTGCCACAGGTTCTGCCGCAGATCGCGCTGGCGCACCTCGCCCGGCAGGCGGATTGGGTAATCGGCTGGCGCTGCCGGGGGCGTGTCGTCGGTTGGCAAGGTGTCGCCGTTGCGCAGGCGCTCGGCCACGGCGTTTTCTGCACGCAGCAACTCTTCCAGGCTGGCATCGCGCAGCGTGCCCAATGCGTCCAGGGTGACCTGCACCCAGCTACCGGCCGCCTTCATCCAGGCGTTGATGTTGTTGTCGTCGGCCTCGACCAGACCGAATTCCGGCAGGCACTGCGACCACTGCGGCTTGCCCAGGGCGTGCGCCAACGGCGCGTTCAACTGCACCTGCCCGGCCTGCGCGTACACCTGACGCAACGCGCGTTGCACCTGATTGCAGGCCGCCACCAGCTGGCGCAATTCCTTGGCCGAGACGCGGCCATCGGCAATCACGGCGTGGAAGGTCTGCAGGTACAGCAGGTTGGCGTCTTCCAGATCGGCGATGGTGTGGTCGGTGTAATGCAGCACCGCCAGGTAGCCGCGCAGCAGCGCCGGCCAGCCGCCGCCGATGCGGTTGGCAGCCGCCAGATGCACGCTGCGGCAACGCTGATCGTGGCCGCTGACGCGCGCACGCAGCACCCGCAGCTCGTCGTCCAGGTCGGCGATCACCGCCGGCAGCTGCGTGCGCGACAACGTGGTGCCCTTCCAGGTCACCACCCCGCCAGCGGCGCGCAGCCCGCCATCCAACAAGCCTTGCAAGGTGGCGCGTTGGCGCTCGCGCTCGCGCAGCTGTTCGATCGCCTGGCCATCGTCGGGCAGGTACAGGCCGTCCAATGCCTGCAGCAGATCGCCCGACGGCAGCGGTGTGGCATACAGCTCGTCCAGGGTGCGCGCCGTGCGCGTACACGAACGCCCGAGGTACAGCCCTTGGTAGCGCCGCGACAACGACAGGGCGGCGAATTCGCGTTCCAACTGCTCCAGCGAAACGGCAGTGTCCACACAGGTGGGCGCTTCGCCGTTGAACATGCCCAGCGACACGCGCTCGCGCAGGGCCTGCGCGTCATGCAGCAACTCCATCGCCGGGCGCGCATCGATGGCGCAGGCGATGTAGCGGCGTTTGAGATTCTCTTCGCGCGCGGCACTGGGCGGATGCGTGGCCCACATCTGCGAGGGCTGGGCGATTTCGCTATGAAACAGCCGGTGCATCGGCGCTGCCTCGGTCGGTACCGCCGGCACTGCCCCATGGCCGGGGTCGTTCAATACCACGCGCATGTGTTCGATGATGCGCGACTGGATGGCGAACAGATCCTTGACCGGGCGGTCCTGAGCGAATTCGCGCGCGGCAAAGCGCAGCGCGCGCTGGAAGCCATCATCGGCCGCTTCCAGCTTGTGTAGTGCATGCACCAGCGCATCGCTGCCGGTGAGCGATGCGGCCACCAGGTCGGCCTGATACTCCATCTCGCGCGAGAGTGCGCGTTGCGCCAGCACCACGCCGCGAAAGGCGATTTCGACCAGCGAGCGGATCGACCACACGATCAACGACAGCCCCCAGCCGATCCACGCCACGCGCAGGTCGATGCGCGACAGCGTGGCCAGCACGCGATCCAGTGCATCGCGCTTGCCCACGATGTGCGCGGCGATCTGCTGGGCGATATACACCCAACGGCCAACCGCCATGGTGCGCTGGGCGAAATGCCCGAATTCGTGGGCCAGCACCGCCTTCAATTCGCCCAGATTGAGCACATTGACCAGGCCCAGCCCGATATCCAGATTCTTGCGCGAGGGCAGCAGCAGATTGATCAGCGACAGGTCGTAGAACACCCCGGCGTTGACCTGCGCAGACAGATAGACCTTGTGCGGGCGCGGTGCCCCGGCATCGTCGGCCAGCCGGTACAGGAAGGCGAACAGCGCCGGCTGCTCGGCGGGGGTGAGTTCCAGCGCGCGGGTGTCGCGTTCGGCGCGCTTGTTGAACACCAGCGCCTTGGCCATGAACACCGCCAGAAACGCCGCGCCGGCGGCCACCACCCAAAGCCAGAACGCTTGCTCGCCGCCGGAACCCTGCAGCAAGCCGGCGACCAGCCGGTAGGCAGTCCAGCCGAACCACACCAGCAAGCCCAGGTACACGGCGATGAAACCGCCCAGGCCGAACATGGCCAGCCAGGCGTTGCGACGATAGTTGCTGCTGGGCGCAGTGAGCTGTTCCGGCACCACGGCCGGGCCTTGCGGATAGAGCGATTCCATTCGTGTCCCCTGATGAGTGGCCGGGCGCCACGCAGTCGTTCGGCATCCCGGCCGTGCGATTCGATCCGCCGGGCGCGCTGTCCCCTCGCCCCGGCAGCGCAGAAAATAGCCGAGCGCGGCGACAAAATCCATGTGGCCTGCGCGGCGCAGCACATGCCCGCCGCACGATCGCCTCAGCGCTGCTGTAACGCAGTCATGCCCGCGTGGCGGCGCGCTCGGCCTGTACCTGCTGCACCGCCTGCATGGCCGAGCGGGTCAATGGCGCGGGCAAGGCATCGAGTGCGAACCAGCCCATGTCCAGCAGCACCTGCGGTTCGCGCAGCACCGCCTGTTCCGGGCCCTGGATGCTGGCCAGATACACCGGTGCCACCCAATGCTGCGGCGGGTCCATGTCCGGCTCGAAGTGGCTGACCACGCAGAGCACGCGCTGCGGATGCACCTGCAGGCCGGTTTCTTCGAGCACTTCGCGCACCACCGTGGCTTCCACGGTTTCCATCCAGTCCACCTTGCCGCCGGGCAGCCCCCAATGGCCTTGCTCGGGCGCCCGCCCGCGCAGCACCAGCAGCAAGCGGCCGTCGGCCCGCTGAAGGAAGGCGCCACAGCCAACGCGCGGGCGTAACTCGGAAGACATCGGCATCAGCAACTCTCGCAGACTCTGGCGCATCAGTGTCCTAGATGTGGCGGCTGCGGGGAATGCTGGCCGGCATGTTCGATCGCCCCGCGCCTGGGCACTGAGGAGCGCCCCCCAGGAAGCACCGGCTGCGGCGCGCAGAGACGGAAGGCATGCGCCCTATCGCGTTATGGCAGCGCTGGTGCCCGATGACACCGCCTTATCACCGCATTGGCGAGGATGGCCTCCTTACGCGCCATGCTGGCGCGCGGCTGTTGGAGAGGTCCATGTCGCGAATTCTCGTCATCGGCGGCCACGGCAAGGTGGCGCGCCTGCTCACGCCGCTGTTGGTGCAGGGCGGGCATCAGGTCACTGCGTTGTTCCGTAACCCCGCACACGAAGACGATGTGATTGCCGATGGCGCCACGCCGGTGGTATTGGACACCGAACGCGCGCAGACCGACGCCATCGCCGCGCAACTGGCCGGTCACGATGCGGTGGTGTGGTCGGCCGGGGCGGGCGGCGGCGATGCAGCGCGCACCTATGCGGTGGATCGCGATGCGGCCATTCGCGCCATGCACGCAGCCGAGCAGGCACGCGTGCGTCGCTATGTGATGGTGTCCTATCTCGGCGCCGGGCTGGAACACGGTATCGGGCCAGACGATGCGTTCTTCGCCTATGCGCAGGCCAAGGCCGCTGCCGATGCGCACCTGCGCAGTACCACGCTGGACTGGACCGTGCTCGGCCCTGGCCGGCTCACGCTGGACCCGCCCTCGGGCCGCATCACCCGCGACCCGGGCAGCGATGCCGACGGCGGCGTCTCGCGTGCCAACGTGGCGCGGGTGATCGCCGCCGCACTGGCAACGCCGGGCAGCATCGGCAAAACGATGGGCTTCATCGACGGACAGACTCCCATTGCGCAGGCGCTGTCGCAGCTGGAATGAACGCAACACCCCGCGCGATCCGCACTGCACGCGGCAATTGGCTCCGGCTAACGAATTCCTAAAGCCGGCGCCCGCATAGTCGCCAGCGCAGCCCATTGTGGAGGTCGCTTATGTCCACGTTCGTCAGCCCGCGCCGCGCCGGGATCCTGCCGCCGTATCTGCTCGAACACGTGGCGCAGGCCGCGCCCGCACACGCGCGCCAGTGCGCGCTGCTGTCGCGGCAGATCACCGCGCAGCTACGGCAGCAGCGCGCGCTGGGCTTGCTGGCACGCGCCGATGCGCCGGCGGCAGACGCCAAGGCGCAGCAGACCGCCCAGGCGGTGCAGCGGCGCATCTACGATGCCCAGCAAGGCACCACCCTGCCTGGCACCCTGGCGCGTGACGAAGGTGCCCCCGCGACCCAGGACGTGGCGGTGACCGAAGCCTACGACTACCTGGGCGCCACCCACGATTTCTTCCAGACCGTGTACGGGCGCGATTCGATCGACGCGGCGGGCATGCCGCTGATCGGCACCGTGCATTACGAGCGCGGCTACGACAACGCGTTCTGGAACGGCGAGCAGATGGTGTTCGGCGATGGCGACGGCGAGGTGTTCAACCGCTTCACCATCGCCATCGATGTGGTCGGGCACGAGCTCACCCACGGCGTCACCGAGCGCACCGCCAACCTGATCTATCAAGGCCAGTCCGGCGCCTTGAATGAATCGATTTCGGACGTGTTCGGCGTGCTGATCAAGCAATACACGCTGGGCCAGAGCGCCGACCAGGCCGACTGGATCATCGGCGCCGGCTTGCTGATGCCCGGCATCCAGGGCGTGGGCCTGCGCTCGATGCAGGCGCCCGGCAGCGCGTACGATGACCCGGCCCTGGGCAAGGATCCGCAGCCGGCGACCATGGCCGGCTATGTCGACACGCAAGAGGACGATGGCGGCGTGCACTACAACTCCGGCATTCCCAACCACGCGTTCTATCGCGCCGCCGTCGCGATCGGTGGGGCGGCGTGGGAGAAGACCGGGCGCATCTGGTATCGCGCGCTCACCGGTGGCGAGCTGGCCGCCAGCGCGGACTTCGCCACGTTCGCCGACCTGACCGCCAGCGTGGCCAGCGCCGACTACGGCGCCAACAGCAGCGAAGCTGTGGCCCTCCGGCAAGCCTGGCGCGACGTGGGCGTGCTCGCATGAGCCCACAACGGCCACCAGTGGAAACGGGCGTGACCTTGCGGCTGGCGCGCGAAGGCGGGGTGGCGGCGTTTCCGGCCATGCGCCGCGAGCGCCAGTTGGCGATGGATGCGCTGGACGATGCGCAGCGGGTGCGGCTGCGCAGCGTGCTGGATCAGTGCATGGCGCACGCGCTGCCGGCGCCGCAGGCCGGCGGTGGCGATCGCCGCTATTTCAGCATCGTCTGGGATGGCGCCAGCGAGCCGCTGCGCATCCCCGAAGAACATGCACCTGCGGAAATCGTGCAGCTGTGGAAGCAGGGCACGCTGTAGCGCAGGCCGCCACCGCTGCGCATGCAGGCATTGTGCTGCGCTGACTCGCGCGCAACGCACGGCAGGCGCCCAGTCGCGCAAACGAAGACACCGCGCAATGCGCGGTGCCTGTCGGTCAGCGAAGATGGTCCAACTGCGGATGCCTGCACCCTTTAAGCTGCCTAGATGCTCTAAGGCTGCACAGCTGGTGACGCATGGTGGCGTGCACCGCGTTAGCGCCACGTGCAGCGCAGCGGTCAGTCTGAAGACACGCCCCTCATTGCTGCAGCGCACCGCCACCGGCGCATGGCACGGCGCGCCTAGTGCTCCGGATTGGCTTCCACCAGATGCGCCAACAGCATCAACGAATCCTGCCAACCCAGGTAGCAGGCATGCAGCGGAATCTGTTCGGGAATGCCTTCCTGCACCACGTGCAGATCGGCACCGCACGGCAGCGTATGCAACTGCACCTTGGTGACCATGGTGCCAGGCAGCGAGGGGTCGTCGAACGCATCGTCGTAGCGCAACAGCACGTTGGGTTGCAGCTCGCGGTAGGTGCCGCCGAACGCGTGCCGCTCGCCATTGGCGAAATTGGTGAACGCCATGCGGAAGGTGCCGCCAACATGCGCATGCAAATGCTCCACGGTGCAGGTGAAGCCATTGGGCGGCAGCCACTTTGCCACCGCATCGGCCTGAAGGAAGGCGCGATAGATCCGCTCGGGGCTGGCACGTATGACGCGGTGGAGCGTGACGGTGGACATGGGCACTCGCTTGGGCAGAGAACGTCTCTGCATGCTAGCGACCAACCCGCCATTGCACATCATCGACATGCCATGGCCCGCGTGCGCATGGTCATGTCCGGGCGGCGGCGGCTTCGGCGAGGGATGTCTGGTTGGTGCCTGCTGTACGCAACCCATTGCGTGAACCCGCGACGACGCGACGTTGGTTTTGCTGCGTGCGCGTACGGGCTTGCCCGTCACGCCGTCGCAGTGCCTAGCAACGCTCGCATTGCCGCCGCGACCGGCTTCGCGGATAGTCGTCGCACTGATCAGACGATTTTTCCATGATGCTCGTGACTGTGTTGCTGCTCGCCGCCGGACTGCTAGGTGCCGTTGTGCTCGCCGGAGGTCTTTGGTGGTTGCTGGCGCGACGCCGCGATGCCAAGGCCGATGACATCGCGCCGACGTCGGCCGGCAATGCGCCCACAGCGCACCCGCCGATCGCACCGGCACCATCACCCGCCGCGCCGCTGCGGCAACCTGTCCCGCCGCCCGCTGCGCAGACGTTGCAGATCGAACCGCCGCCGATGCGCCCGCTGTTGCGGCGCATGTATGCGGCCGTGATGGCCACCCCATCGCTGGCCGAGGGCACGCTGCCCGCCGACCCCGCCCAGGCCGAGGTGCTGGCCGCCGTCGCCGCCGCGCTCGAACATGTCGACCTGCGCCCGCAATTGCTGCCGCGTCGCCCGCACCTGTTGCCGCAGCTGATGCGTGCGGTGAACGACCCCGATGCCTCCGGCCGCGGCATCGCCGCAATCATCGCGCAGGACCCCGCATTGGCGGCCAACCTGCTGCGCATCGCCAACAGCGCACTGTACCGCCCGCAAGGCGGTCCGCTGGAAAGCCTGGAGCGCGCGGTGGTGCATATCGGCACCGAAGGCGTGCGCCAGATCGTCGCCGCGGCCGTCATGCAGCCGGTGCTGAGCCTGGATGGCGGGCTGTATTCGCGGCTGCCCGCCGCCGTGTGGGATTACGCCTTGCGCACCGCCGCCGCCGCCGCCGCCTATCTGCGCGAACGCGGCGGCGACACCTTGTCCGGTCAACTCGCCGGCCTGTTGCAGGGCCTGGGTGCGGTGGTGATCCTGCGCGTCTTGCGCGACACCTATGCCGAACGTCCCGCCGTGCCCTACAACCTGGAAGTGGCCGCCGCCCTGGTCGAACGCCACACCGCCACCGTGGCCAAAACCATTGCCAACGCCTGGGAACTGCCGCCACCGCTCGGCACCGCGCTGGACGAACAGCGCCCCGAACACGACGCCAGCTTGCTCGCCACCCCGCTCGGCCTGGCATTGCGCTACGGCCGCCTCGCCGCCGCCCTGGCCATGCTCGCCCGCCATGGCGCCGAGCACGAAGACCACGCCCTCGGCATCCTGGCCACCCTGGAGCCGGACAGCGAGGCCAACGCCGCACTGTGGCAACGGCTGGTGGCTGCAAGCGTGGAGTGAGTTGCGCTGAGGCAACGGCCATTGCTTACCACAGCATCCAGCGTCAAGCAGCCAATGACCATGTCCACTGCGTGCGCTTGAAGATTCGGCTTAGCCAGGCCCTGCTGGTTGCATGCGGCTGGCGCGAATGCAGTAACGCAACTAGTGCATTCGCAAGCGCACATCATGCTCACGCCGTCACGCACAGACTGGCCGGGTTCCCCAAACGACGAGAGACATCCCATGGATAAGAACCGTATCGACGGCGCCGCCAAGCAGGTCAAGGGCTCGGTCAAGGAAGCCATCGGCCGTGTCACTGGCGACAAGAGCACCGAATTGGAAGGCGCCGCTGAAAAGAACGTCGGCAAGGTGCAGCGCAAGGCCGGCGAAGTCGCCGATGACGTGCGCGATGCTGTCAAATCGACCAAGTAAGTCGGTTGCATGATCGGTAGGCGGATGCCTGCCGTGCTGTGAACCGCATCAGGACTATGCGTCGCGTACATCGCACGCAGTGATGTAGCGTAAGCAGCGCTCGATCACCAACGCCCCGACTTGGTCGGGGCGTTGGCGTTTTGGCACACGGCGCTGACGCGGTATCGCGCGTATGGGACAGCAGGCTGGCGTGCATACCGAACCGGGTCTGCAGGTGGGTATGCATATTGGCGAGCGTCTTGCCAGCACCGGGACTATGGGGCCACTCACTAATGGCAGCGCCTGGCATGACGGCTGCGAGACGGAAGGCAACCATCTCATCACCCGCGGCCGCAGCTTCGCTGCCTCACGCCAGCTGCTACACGGTGCAGCACGCGGCAATGCGAACCGCACCAATGCAGCAGCCTGGGCGAAGGCTTCCGCATTGCAGGAGACATCGGCACCTTCACCACAAGCCTATGTACCGATGCCGATGCAGGATTCGTGGCGGCGCTGGAAGCGGCGCAGCGGCATGAGCGCGACAGGCATGCCGTCGAGGCGACGCGATGAGTGGTGACGTCGGCTGCTTTGAAGGGCATGAGTTAGAGCAAGCGATACCGTTTGGAGGCCACGCCTTTCGAAGAATCTGCTTGTTGACAACAAGAGTTAGTATCCCTAACTTCACCAGCATCTGAAAGACATCGGAGCTGTGGTTGATGGAAGACCAGCAGAGAGGAACGCGTAGTGTTCCCGCAGGGTGACGTGGCTGCTCAAGATCATCGCGACTTCGACCCGGGCCGATGACGTTATGTCAGGACGGATTCGAGATGGTGTGCGTGCACCGATCTGCCGCTGAGTCACGTGCTCAGTGGAGCAGCGATGATATGAGTCGAATCCTTTGCGGGTAAGTGATCCCGCGACCTGCCTTGCTCAAGTACGATGACCTGCCTACGTGTACGGATCGCGTATGAGACCCACCAAGGTTGCAATGTTCTCAGTTGCCGTCCTCTGCGTAACTTCGCTATGTGCATGCGCACATACACTTGATAAACCTACTTCGCCACTTCCAAAAGAGCCGCGTGCAATGACGACGCCTGATACTTTAATGGTCAACCCTACGCTCAGCGCTGTTGAGATTGGCGAAAGATTTCTGAAACTGCTGGGCGGGTTGGACTCCAGGAAAGATCTGACAGTCGATCGGGTCCGCGAAGTCACTGGCATTTCTCTGAAGAAATTTTCCTTCCCCTCTGAGGGTCTTGAGTCGTATATCCACGGCTAAGCGCTTAGTAACGGCTGGAGCTACTTATTGGAGCTTACTCCCGAATCTCGTGCTCTCAAGCAGGGCATTGGCTTGTCTTTTGTCAACGAAGATAAAGGATCTTCAAGTCTCCAAAGTAACTGCGTCGATTTTGAGGAATACAAAAGTTCGCTTATTGAGTTGGGATTTGTGGATTCGCCCGTGCATGGTGAGATCGGCCAACTACAAAGCTTGCGGTTTGCTAAGTTCGCGAAAGACGTAAGCGGAAACGATATTGTGATTTCGCTCGTTCCTCAAAATGAAGTGCCTGGTTATCCCGGCAGGCTATGTGTCAAATCAATTGGAACATTGAACTAACCAAGGACGGAAGCTGATGGCAACGCCTAGCCCGCAACTCGAAGCAGCTCTCGCCAGCTTTTCTACATATGAATTCACACATTGTATGCTGCGTCTGTCACCCCTTAGGATCTGCTAATGCGCTTCCCCCGAGCAGCCCTGCTCTTCCTAACCGCACTCTGCGCACCTGCACTAAGTGCTTGTGCCCATGGACCACTGAAGCCGCTTCCGAAGGAGCACGCTGACATGACTTTGCCAGAGGCTGTCACCGGCGACAAAATTACGCTTAGCGCTGAAGAAATAGGCAATCGGTTCTTGAAACTGATCGAGGGGCTAGACTCCCGTGATGACCTGAATCCCGAACGTATCCGGGAAGTGATGGGGATCACTCTTAAGAAACCAGATCCAGCAGAGCTGTCAGTGGCGTACTGGAGCATCGATCTGCAAGATGGGTGGCGCTATGCATTTACCTATGTTCCGGAATCGCCCTCGCTTTTAAAAGGCGTGGACTTGACTTTTCAAAACGATAAAGACGATTGGTCTAATATGTCTGCTGTCTGCGGGCTTGATTTTGATCATTATGACAAGGCACTTGAAGCAATGGGCTTTAATGCCTCACCTACTTACGGACCGATTGGTCAGCTTGAGGATTGGCGTTACACAAAATTTGCAAAAGATGGAGTTGGGGGGGATATCGCTATTTCCGTTGTCCCGAGGAACATTGTGGTCCGTGAGCCTGGTCGACTTTGCGTCAAATCTATCGGTACGTTGAACTAATCAACAAGGAACGAAAGATGGCAGCCGTCAGCCCCCAACTCGAAGCAGCGCTTGCCCGTTTTTCAACTGATCCAAGTGTGACGCGGGATCAAGCACAGCAACTGCGCACGGCAATTATCTCCAACACAACGCTTTTCAAAGAGTTCGAGAAAGAGGCTAAACAAGGGCATTTGCAGGGATTTTCCTTACAGTCATCAGCCAATAGAGCCCCAAATTTGGTGGGCAGTTACGACATGCAAAGCGGAGTTATCACGCTCCCGACGGCAAGCTTTCAGCCAGCAGGCACAACTCCTAGTAGTGATTTAAAGGCTACGCTGCAAGTCCAACATATGACTCTGGGGTTTGCTCGGAGCACGTATCAAGATGCGGCTAGAGTCAGTCATCCTGTGACGCAGGATATGGTGGACAACTTGCAGTCCACGCTAAACAAATCACCGTTCCTTGCTGATCAGCTTAAGAAAGCGGCAACCACCGTCGATCCTTCGGATCCATCAAGTCCGAAACGTGCACAACTTGAGAGCTTTGGATTTGTTGGACCGGGTGTCTCCGCCGGCGGGACCTATGATGGCAACAACAGGGTTATGAATTTGCCGCCGATTGGCTTACAGACAGCATCTGCCAGCAACCCTCAGGGCAGATTCTCTGAGAAAGATATGGTGTTCGTACTTGGGCATGAAATTCAACACAGCTTTAATCATGCGGATAAAACAAAAGCTACCGCCAACTTTCTGAATGATGTAAGGAGTCAGGCAGTCGCCAAGACTCCTGTGCACGACTACACCAACGAGCTGCGTTCGTATATCCAGTCGGGACGCGAGGACGAAGCGAAAGCAGAAATCGCGGGTTGGAATGCGTTACTCAGCCACGAAAGACAGTCTAATCCGACTGCCAATGGCCTTGATCTCATGTTAAACACCAAGAATGCGAGGACGCTAGATTTCGTGCACAGGGATCCGCTTACCACTAAGGCAGTGGCAAACCCTGGCCTCGGCTTCAATCAGGACGGGAGTCTTGCCCAAACGCCCAGCAATATTGCGGCAATGGGTCAAAACTACTTCGACCGTCCATCTCCCCTCTACGCGCAGCCAGGCCAGCGCCCGGTAGGCCCCGGCGAGCACCGCAATCAAGCCGGCCAGCTGCAGCCCACTGCGGATTACACCAATTACTATGGCACCTGGGCTGTAGAGCAGATCCTGCAGGCCGAAGATCGCGCGAACGTGATGTATCAAGGTGCCCGGCCGCAAGTGACCATCGATATGGCAGCGCTGGGGCTCAAAGAACATTTGATCGAGAACGAAGGGCTGGACCGAGGCGTCAACAAGTCACCGTTTCCGTATCAGGACACAAGTACCCGGCCGCCCACGCTGCATCATTTCGACCATACCCAGGATGGAAGCGTGAATCCCGCGCACGACCATACCTATGTTCCGGTTGTGCCCAGTGCGCCTGCTGCAACGGGCTCGCTCGGGCCGGACGATCCTGCGCACCCGGATCACCGCATGCTGGAGCAGATTCGCAGTGGTGTCCGCAAGATCGACGAGAGTGTGGGCAAGCCGTACGACGACATGAGCGAGCGCGTCAGCCGTAGCCTGCTGGCCGTGTGCAAAGACAACCGCGAGGCCTACCCGGCTGCGGGGGATCGCTCGCTGGCAGACAATGCGTTGAGCCGCGTGGACCATGTTGTGATGGGCAAGACCGGCAACATGTTTGCGGTAGAAGGGCGGCTGGATGACCCAGCGCACAGGCGGGTGCACGTGGAGATCGACCAGGCAATCCGCACCCCGGTGGAACAGTCGGACCAGAAACTCCTGGCGGCCAACCAAGCCATTGCGCAGGAAAGGGCGCTGACGCAGCAGCAAGAGGTGGCGCGTGGAATGAACGAGCCTAACCAGGGCAGCCTGTCCCGCTAGATCGCACGCTTGCGGAGCACCACGACGCCATCAGAGCCCGATGGCGGTCTGCGTTGCATCACCTCACACCGCTTGATACACGCCAAACCCGCAGTACGCATATGCTAGTTGCGCACCGGCGCAGGGCGAGCGCTGTAACTTGACCCTAGCCACCACCGCCCGCACACTCCCGCTCGGAGCCTAGAAACTCCACACAGACAGCGGCACCCACCTCCGAGAATTTGGTGGGTTTTTTGTGCCTGGCCGAAAGGCCTGGCACGGCTCGGCGTTCTTGCGCCGGGAGGGCGGCGAATACAACACCCGCAAGGGGAATAAGCCCGCCGGCTGTCTGCGGTTTCTAGCCTCCCGGCATCCCGCTGCGTTGTGCAGCGGGAGCCAGCCCATGGCAAGGAGAGCGGCATGCACGACGAACCCGGCTACTGGATGTCCGAAGGCACGCAATACCACCTGCTACGCGTACGCGACCAACTGCGTCTGCTGGCCACCTTGGCCACACCGCGCACCCGCGAGGAAGGCGCCATGGGCATGCCGGCCATTCCCCTGCAGCAGTGGGCGCATTGCCTGCAGCACTTGGCTGAGCAGGTGGATGATGTGCTGGGGGATTTGGGCACCGCCCGGTAACGCACTTTCTTCGATGCAAGCAAGGCGCCATGTGATCGAGCACGCAAGCTCGCACCGTCAAGCGACCTGATCCACACGCGCATGCAGCGCGTGGGCTAGGATCGGTGCATACAGGGGGAACACCATGGACAGGATCACCACCATCGCGCGATGCCTCGTGCTGGCAACGTCAGTGCTGTGTGGCGCGGCATACGTGCAGCCGGCGCATGCACAAGGCATGCGCTCGGCCACCGGCACGGCAACAAGCAAGTACATTGCGCCAACGCAACAGCCGTATAACTCGATGGCGCACGACACCACGCCCTTCAACTGCGAGCAATACCGCACGCACCCGCATCCGGGCATGGTGCGTTACTGCCAAGGCGTCGAGAACATGATGCTGCGCAATGAAGCGCAACGTCAGGGGCGCCCTGCCCCATCGGACTCCGTCATCACATTGCCGGGTCTTGGCACTGCAGAAGCCAAGCAGCTGGGTTATGCATGCGTGGGCGGGCAAGCGATGAAGCGGCTGCGCAATGGATGGGAGCAGGTGGCGGCTGCTGCGGGTGGGTGGCAGCGGTGTTTGGGTGGGTAAGTAAACCTGACCCTGAGGTTTCCCCACATTTCTTCCTGCGAGATCAAGCGCTTGGTGGGCCAGGCGGTGGAAGAAGGTGCGCGCATGGGGCACGCTTCAAGGTGATTAAGCCAGAGAAGAGTGCCGACCATGCGCGCCAGCGAAGTATTGCAGAAGTGCCTGTCTAACTCACTCTCCGGGATGCATGCGTTACGCCAACGTACCTTGCTGGGCGCGGTTGAAGCGCTAGTGCACGGGGGCCGACTGACGCTGATCGACATCGCACGCGCGTGGCCTGGCGCGACGCGGGTACGTGCGCCCCTCAAGGCATGCGACCGCCTGCTGTGCAATCGCACGTTGCAGGCCGAGCGATCCATGATCGAGCGGGACATGGCGCATTGGCTGTTGCGCGGCGACCAGCCGGTGATCGTCATCGACTGGAGCGATTTGAAGCCGGACAAGTCATGGTGTCTGCTGCGCGCAGCCGTGCCGATCGGTGGACGCACACTCACCTTGCTGGACATGGTGGTTGCCGGGAAACAGCAGGGATCGCCCGGCGCGGAAAAACGCTTCTTGCAACAGCTCAGGCGAATGATTCCAGACGATGTGCGTCCGATCCTGGTCACGGACGCCGGATTCCGCACGCCATGGTTTCGCGCGGTGTCGGCGATGGGCTGGGATTGGGTCGGGCGTCTTCGCGGACGCACGCAGGTCAAACCGCAAGACGTGCCCGATGATGCAGCGCAATGGATCGATAGCCGACGCCTGCATGCATTGGCGTCCAACCGTGCATGCGAATTGCCACCGATGCAGGCCAATCGCAGTGATCCACTCGATTGCCGTCTGGTGCTCTATGCCAAGACACGTCTGGGACGTCAGCAACGCAACCGCCGCTCGCCAGCGAAGGTCTCGCGTGCATCCTCCAGCTTGAAAGCAGCGGCGCGTGAACGCGAGCCGTGGTTGATCGTTGCCTCCCCACAGTTACAAGCACCCAGCGCGAAACACTTGGTCAATCTGTACGCACGAAGGATGCAGATCGAGCTGGCATTTCGTGATCTGAAGTCGCATCGCTACGGTCAGGCGATGGAAGACAGCCTGACCCGTCGCGGCGAGCGGTTGCAGATCCTGTTGTTGCTCAACACACTGGCCACCTTTGCCAGTTGGCTGGCAGGACTGGGATGCGAAGCCACCGGTATCGCCCAGTGGCTATCGCCACGCAGCAGTACACGCAAGCTCTACTCGACACTGCGTGTCGGCCGCCAGGCGCTGGCCAGGCGCTGGCCGATGGAACCTGTCTCACGCTGGCTAGAACGCTTACGTACACTGCCCGAAGCAGTGCGTGAGCAGATGACGCTGGTGCTTTAAAAACGTGGGGATACCTAAGAACCTGACCCCTTTATGTCACAAACATGGAAATTAAAATGTTGAAGAAGAAAAATCCGGCCCCTAAAGAAGAGAAAACATCTTCCGACGCGAGGAAGGAATTAATATCGTCTATTGATGCCATAGCTCGTCGCGGTGGAATTAGTAGAGATAAGGCTATAACAGCCTGGTATGCAACGACGCTTCTTGGTATTGATGAGGATGAAGCAATTGTCTCTGCATCAGTGGATGGCGCCGAAGATGCGGGCTGCGATTTCATCTATATCGACCATGATCAAGAAATTGTTTATGTGCTTCAAGGTTACGTATCTGACCGCCCTGAGAGAAGTGCTAGTCAAAAGAAATGGAATGCATTAATTGCTTCAATTTCAAACATTCAAGATCCAATTTCATTTCAGCATTCGGGCAGGCATGACATCTTTGAACAACTTACAGAGATTGATCCGACAAACTACGCAAAGGTCTTCGGTTTGGTTACTCTTGCGGGAAAGTCCGATCAGATCGCGCGGCAGAGAGAAACTACAGAGCGGGCTAATACCTATGGAAAAGATGTATCATTTTTATATGAACATCAAGACACATTGTATGAGAAGCATCTTGTTGCCAAAGCAGCGGATCGAAACGTTCCGGAAGATGAAATAATCTTTAATAGTGATGTCGTACAAATCAGAGACGGATTTGGAAGTGCAGTAGTGGGCGCCGTCAAAGCTTCAGAGTTGGCTCGGTTACATACTAAGCACGGAAATCGTCTTTTTGAAGGGAATGTAAGACTTTTTATAGGCGAGCGAAAAGGAGGCATAAATGAAAAAATAATTGAAACCGCCAGCTCACGACCTGATACGCCCAGGGTTCCGTAGACACTCAAGACCCTCGTTGCGCGTAGCGCCGTTCAAACTCTACAGGGGACAGGTCGCCAGTTGAACCATGACGGCGTTGTGGGTTGTAGAACATCTCGATGTAGTCGAACACCTCGGCGCGTGCGGCGTCCTTGGTGGGGTAGATCCGCCGCCTGATCCGCTCGCGTTTGAGCAGACCAAAGAAGCTCTCCACCGGTGCGTTGTGCCCCAAGGGCAGGCTTCGCGCTCGTGGCAGTTGCCACGCCGACTCATGCTGCACACCAAGCCATGGGACGCCAGGAAACTGCGCCAGTCATCGCTGGTGTAGACAGACCCCTGGTCCGAATGAACCAGGCAACCAGCGCTGGGTTTGCGCCGCCACACCGCCGACAGCAAGGCCTGCACGACCAACTCGGTATCGGCTCGATCGCGCATCGCCCAGCCGACGACCTGCCTGGAAAACAGATCGATCACCACAGCCAGGTACATCCAGCCTTCATGCGTACGGATGAAGGTGAAGTCGCTCGCCCAGGCCGTGTCCGGCTCGGTCACGTCGAACTGTCGATCCAGCAGGTTGGCTGCCGCCTTGCACGGCGTTCCGCCATGGAAGCGCGGCTTGCGGCCATAGCCCACCTGGGCACGCAGTCCCTCGGTGCGCATCAATCGATGCACCCGATGGCGACTGCAACGCTCACCCAGATCGCGTAGATCCTTGGCAATCTTGCGATGCCCATAGACACTGCCGCTGGCCAACCAGTGGTGCTTGATCAGCCCCAGCAGGCGTTCGTCTTCCTTGGCGCGTTCACTGTCGGGCGACTTTAGCCACGCGTAGTATCCAGCCCGGTTCACCCGCAAAACCCGGCACATCGCGCACACCCTGAATTCTTCGCGGTGGACTTGCATGAAGAGGTACTTTGCCTTTACCCCTTGGCAAAGTACGCGGCGGCCTTTTTTAGGATGTCGCGCTCCTCCGTCACCCGGCGCAACTCGATCTTCAGCCGCCGGACTTCGGCGCTCTGGTCCGCCTCAGCGCGCTGTACTACGCCGGGCTTGCCGAACTTGCGCAGCCAAGCGTACAGGCTGTGCGTGGTGACACCCAGTCGCTCGGCGACCTCTGCCACCTTGAACCCACGATCGGTCACTTGCCGGACCGCCTCGATCTTGAACTCATCCGTATACCGCTTACTGCTCATGGACACCTCCGAATCAGCCATTTTCCATGGCCTTGAGATGTCTAGGAAATCCTGGGCGTATCAACCCGGCGATTTCTGGGCGCTTAATAATGGCATTACCATAGTCGCGAATAATTTCGAAGAAATAACTCCGAAAAAGTTTAAAATATTCCAGCTCTCGATTGTCAATGGCTGCCAATCAACAGTAAGTCTTTCAAGAGCGGTGCATCATGATAAGGGCGCTGAAAGATGCCAGATTCTTGTCCGCGTGGTCGGAGCGAAGAAAGCACTTCTTACTGATATTGTAAGATATAACAACACGCAAAATCCTGTAAAACTTTCTGCCGTCCGCTTGCTAGATCCGATACAAGAGGGACTGCGAACAGCTTTCTCGCGTATAGACATACAATATGCTCCTAAGCAAGAGGGTGCAAAGGCAACCAAGAGTCATAAAAGAATTGAACTAGATCGGATAGCCCAATATCTTGCATCTACTTCCGAGGACACCATACTTGAAGCCGTTACGAAAAAAGCTGAACTTTTCGACAGATCCTACAAGTCTATTTTCCCTCGAGGGCTACGTCCGGAAATTGTTTATCTTGCATGGATATTAGCCCACCATATTGAAGCTGAGCGCGCCAATTTACTTGAAGATACGAGCATAAGCGGAGATCCACAGATGAAAGCGATCCTCGGAATTTATGGCACGCCCTGGGGAATATTTGTTGCTTATAATTTGATAATAAAATTTGGATCGGATCTAAGCAAACTGACACTTGAAAAGATGGCAACGGAGGTTTTTTCCAACTCACTTCTAAAATATGCAAAGAAAGCCATGGAACTTTATTCCGAGATCGCAGTTAACATATTAACAACCTCTGATGAGGCACTCAATCTGAGAAATGAGCTAAGAACTAGGACTTTTTTAGAAAAAATTAAGAAGAATCTTGGCTTGCGTGTCGCCAAAGGCTCTGCTTGGCGTCTCCCAAAGCTCCACCAAGTTAGCTAAGTAGCAGCTACCTAAGGTGATGTGAATCGTTCTAGAGTGGTTACCCGCGTCGGCCACCTTTTAAATAGACGAATTTGCGCAGGCAGGACCCATCATGCTTTTACCCTCGCCCGATATCGCGTTTTATTTGAAGCGCGCGGCACCTGCGCCAGATGTAGCGGCCGAACACGCGCGGTTGGATCGCGCCGATGCGCTGGTGCTGGTGTTCCCGATTTACTGGTGGTCGTTTCCCGCGCTGCTCAAAGGCTGGATCGACCGGGTGTTGACGCTGGGCTGGGCGTTTGATGAAAGCGCCGAGGGCAAGATCGTGAAGAAGCTGCAGCACCTTGATGTGCACATGCTGGCCATCGGCGGTGCGGACGAGCGCACCTATGCGCGGCACGGCTACTTCGGTGCGATGAAAATGCAGATCAACCACGGCATCTTCGATTTCTGCGGTGCGCCGGTGCGCACCTCGGAGCTGCTGACGGTGCCGGATGCGGGCTTTCCGCAATCGCACTTGGACACGGCGCGCGCGATTGGTGCGCGGTTGTTTGCCGTAAGAGCATCTGCTGATAGCGCAACCAGCTGACTCCAGGCTACAGCTGCTGCGTCATTGTGATGTGCAGGTCTGCCCAGCTGCCTGCGTGCCTGCGTGCCTGCGTGCCTGCGTGCCTGCGTGCCAATGATGCTCCCGCGTCATGACCTCGCTTGCATGATGCCGCGCTAGTCATGACGTGCAACCGCATCACCGTTGCTAGTAGCGCATGCAATCTACGCGGCCGCGCGTCCAGGGTCGTGCAGCAGCCTGTCGCCCACCATCGCACATCACTCAAACGGCCGTGGAGACGGGCGCGGGGAGTTGGCAAAGATCTGGTACAGCACTGCAGCGCGCTCGTCTGCGGCGATGTTCTCGACGTCGCTCAAGCCTCTTCGAGCGATGGCCACCGATGCCTTGCGATCGCCGAGCAGATAGGCGAGCCGCAGATACGCTGCGCTCTCGACCAGGTTCTTTTGCGGGGTGTCGCCGTTGTAGACCTCGGACAGCCCATAGTATGCGTAGATATTTCCGGTGGCTGCGGCCTTGCGCAAGATCGCCACACCGCTCTCGAAGCGGCTGCTGCGTGCGGTCCTGCTGCCGTAGAGCACAGTGGCCGCGGGATTGCCCGCCTGCGACTCGGCCTGCAACTGGGCCAGATCCAGCTTGCTCAAGCGTGCGTGCTAGGCTGGCGATGGGTAGCCGTGGGCAATCAGCCAGTGCGCTTCTGCCTGCGAGCTGGCCAGCAGCGGGCCGCCAGCGATGCAGGCATAGGCGCCGGGCTGGCAGAGATACGGCGTGGTGTCGGCATGGGTCGGCGCTGCGCGTGTAATCGATGGCTGCGGCGTGTTATTCGAGGCGGCGCTGTCGTTGGTGGTGCGTGCGTGGACTGTCGGCGCGGCGACTGACGCTGCATGTGCAGGCGTTGGCGTTGGCGTTGGCGTTGGCGCATTTGTCAGTGCGATGCTGGCGAATTTCATGAGGCTGTCCTGTTGGCGTGCGGGATATGCCGGGTTGCACATCGCCGCATCTGCGTTGCTCCTTGGAGCCTGCACCTTGCGTGTCGGCGATGACGCGGTCAAGACAGCTGCGCGAGATGCAGCCGGGTGTGTAAGCCAGGCTGTCGACCGCGCACCGCGCAAGCAATGCACGCCGATCTGTACAACAGCGCCTACTAGCTTCGACGTCGACTAACGCAGGCGCATCAGCACGCGACAACGTGCTGCGTTGAATGCGGGCGCGCACTGACATCCTCGGGTATTGGCGAGCACTCACCATACGACTCAGTCCGGTTTTTCCCATGTGTTTACGTCCATAAGCACTCAACCGGCGCGGACGCTCGCGCTGGCTCCTGCAACGCGTCAAAGCAGACGCAACAAGACACGAAATTCGGCTGTTTTAGGCCATAAGCAATGCGATGTTTGCGTAATCAGGTCGCTTGAGACGTTTCGCAACCCTCGTCTCATTTTTTCCGTATATCGTGACAGACATCACACAAAATGTGATTGATTTCTCACTTTATAGCGGAAGAAGGATCTGGATATGGCCGAGAACAGGATGGGGCTGCAGACGCAGCCGATGGGTGCGCATGGGGCCGCCGGGCAACCATGGGCCGCGTTGCTGCCAGCGTTGGCCGTGGGCATTGCCCGCCCGGCCGCATTACCGCGCACCGCGGCAGATGCGGCCACCCTCAAGCGCCTGCTGCGCAAGGGCGCGCGCAGCCTGGTGCGTACGCTGCCTTGGCGGCACCAGGACCGGCTGTACTTCCTGCATACGTTTGGACGCCTGCCGGATCTGTACGCGCCGAAATGCTTCAACGAGAAGATCCTCTACCGCAAGTGTGTGCATGGTGATTACCTGCAATACCAGCGGTTGGCCGACAAGTTTGCGGTGCGGCCGTATGTGGCGGCCAAGATCGGCCAGGCGCATCTGATCCCGCTATTACTGGACACCACCGATCCGCAAGATTTGCTGCGCTTGCCGCAATGGCAGCAGACGGTGATCAAGGCCAACCACGGCGCGGCCATGGTGGAAGTGGTGCGCGAAGAGCCGGATGCGCAGCAGAAACGCCGCATCATCGCGCGTTGCGGCCAATGGATGCGCACGGATTTTTCCGACATGGTGCGCGAGATCCATTACCGCGATATTCCGCCACGCATTCTGGTGGAAAAATACATCGGCGATGCGCAGCAAGTGCCGGTGGACTACAAGTTCCATATGTTTCGGCAGGCCGATGGCACCTTCAAGTACGTGCTGCAAGTGATTTACGGCCGCTTCGACACCCCGAAATTGTCGATGACGTTCTTCGTCGGCAACTTGCACGATGCGTTTCACCGCATCCGCGACGACGGTCGCGCGCCGCCGTGTGCGCCGGAACTTCTCGAGCAGGCGCTGGAACTGAGCAAGGTGCTGGCCAGCGACTTCGACTATGTGCGAGTGGATTGGTATATCCAGCACGGGCAGGTGTATTTCGGCGAACTCACCTTTACCCCGGGCGCCGGGTTGGTAACCGGATTGGACCGTGGGCTGGACCGGATGATGGGCGATATGTGGGTGCAGCGGCGCGCGCCTGGGGAACCGTGTCTGCCGATGCAAGGGTTTGGTGTGGGTGTGCGCGTGCCACAGCGGTGAGGCGTCAACGCAGCTGCAGTGCCCATGCGATGCCTGCAGTGCTCCGGCACGCGGTGCACGGCGGCCGATGATGGCTGACAGCGATGCGCGGATGGTGCAGGTTGCCGCCGCGCGCCGTGTTGCGGATGCCACCGACCACCTGCAATACAAGGCCCGCCGGTGCGATTAGCCGATTGGCTGCGCCACGCCGGCCTGTTTGGCAAATTCGCCAGCGGCCCAGTCCAGAAACACGCGCACCCGTGGCGACAGCTGGCGGGCGCGGGAATACAGCAGCGACACCGGATTGGACGGCGGCGGGGTATCGCGCAGGATTTCCACCAGCGTGCCTTGCTGCAGGTCGTGCGCCACATGGAAGCGCGGCACCTGCGCGATGCCCAGGCCAAGCCGGATGCCGGCCAGATAGCTTTCGGTCCCGGTGACGCTGAGCGGGCTGGGCAATGCGAAGGTACGCAGCCCCTGGGCGGTCTGGAACTCCAGCGGCGTGACCACGCCGGTGGTGATCGAACGCAAGCCAACCATGCGGTGTTGGTCCAGCGCTTCCAGCTGCGTAGGCATGCCGAAACATTGCAGGTATTGCGGCGTGGCGCAGGTGAGGCGTTCGAGCATGGCCACGCGGCGTGCGACCAATTCGCTGTCGCGCAGCGGGCCATAGCGCAGCACGCAGTCGATGC
This sequence comes from Xanthomonas citri pv. citri, assembly GCF_000961215.1. NCBI lineage: Bacteria > Pseudomonadati > Pseudomonadota > Gammaproteobacteria > Lysobacterales > Lysobacteraceae > Xanthomonas > Xanthomonas citri. The sequence continues at coordinate 102,412 of NZ_CP008998.1, read as the reverse complement.
CTTCTTCCACCAGATCCACCCAGCGGTCGCTCTCGCTCATCACCAGCTGGATCTGCGGGTAGCGTGCAAAGAACGCCGGCAACCCGGGCAGCAAGAAGTGCCGCGCCAGCGTGCCCTGCACGTCCACCCGCAACAGCCCCTTGGGTGCCACGCCGCGGAAGCCGCCTTCGGCATCGTCCACGTCGTCCAGGATGCGCATGCAGGGTTGATGGAAGAGCTCGCCATCGAGCGTGGGCCGCACCACGCGCGTGGTGCGCTGTAGCAGGCGCACGCCCAGGCGCGCTTCCATCTCGGCAATGACCTTGGTGGCGGTGGAGCGCGGAATTTCCATGTCGTTGGCCGCTGCGGTGAAGCTGCGCCGCTCCACGATCCGCACGAACAACCGCATGGCATCGAACCGATCCACGGCACTCCCTGCCCACTGTTCGGGCGCTGGAAACAATGCTGTGCAGTTTAGTGTGATGATCGTCGTGTCATTGCATTGGATAGTTTCCGCAACGCCGCAGCCCGCGGCATGACGGAAGAACTTGCATGACTCAGCAGCAGAAAGTTGCATTGGTGACCGGCGCCTCGCGCGGTATTGGCGCTGCCATCGCGCAGCGATTGGCCGGCGATGGCTTTGCCGTGGTGCTCAATTACGCCGGCCATGCGGATGAGGCCGATCGACTGGTGCGCAGCATCGAAGCGGACGGTGGCCGCGCGATCAGCGTGCAGGCCGATGTCAGCGACCCGGCCGCCGTCGCGCGCCTGTTTGCCGCGGCCGAGACTGCGTTCGGCGGCGTGGATGTGCTGGTCAACAACGCCGGCATCATGCAGCTGGCCACGCTGGCCGACAGCGACGATGCCTTGTTCGACAAACACATCGCGATCAATCTGAAAGGCACCTTCAACACGCTGCGCCAGGCCGCACGACGGCTGCGCAACGGGGGCCGCATCGTCAACCTGTCCACCAGCGTGGTCGGCCTGAAGCTGGAAACCTACGGAGTGTATGCGGCCACCAAGGCGGCGGTGGAAACGCTGACGGCGATCCTGTCCAAGGAATTGCGCGGGCGTGCCATCACCGTCAACGCGGTGGCGCCTGGCCCGACCGGCACGGCGCTGTTCCTGGACGGCAAGTCGCCGGAGTTGATCGAACGCTTGTCCAAGGCCAACCCGCTGGAACGTCTTGGCTGCCCGGACGACATCGCGGCGGCGGTGGCGTTCCTGGTCGGCCCGGATGGCGGCTGGATCAACGGCCAGGTCCTGCGCGCCAACGGCGGCATGGTCTGACCCGCTGCGGCGCGCTGCAGTGCGCACGCTGCTGGTTTTCCCCCTCGAGGAGCAATGACATGAGCAAACGCATTCTGGTGACTGGCGCGTCCAGCGGCTTTGGCCGATTGGCCGCGCAAGCGCTGGCCGCCGCCGGCCACACCGTCTACGCCTCCATGCGCGATACCGCCGGCCGCAATGCCGGCGTGGCGCAGGAGATGGCCGACTTGGCGTGCAAGCAGCAGCTGGCCTTGCACGCGCTAGAGCTGGACGTGCAATCGCAGGCCTCGGCCGACGCGGCGGTGGCATCCATCGTGGCGCAGGCCGGTGGGCTGGACGTGGTGGTGCACAACGCCGGGCACATGGTGTTCGGCCCGGCCGAAGCGTTCACCGCCGAACAGCTGGCGCACGTCTACGACATCAACGTGCTGGGCACCCAGCGGGTCAACCGCGCGGCATTGCCGCAATTGCGGGCACAGCAGCAGGGCCTGTTGGTGTGGGTGTCCAGCAGCAGCTCGGCAGGCGGCACCCCCCCGTATCTGGGCCCTTACTTCGCGGCCAAGGCGGCGATGGATGCCTTGGCGGTGCAGTACGCACGCGAGTTGACGCGCTGGGGCATCGAGACCTCGATCATCGTGCCCGGCGCCTTCACCAAGGGCACCAACCACTTCGCCCATGCCGGGACGCCGGACGATGCCGCGCGCGCCGCTGCGTACGAGGCCGGCCCGTATGCGGGCTTTGGCGAACAGGTGCAGCAGGCGTTTGCGCGCCTGGTGCCCGAAGACGCCGACGTGGCCGAGGTGGCGCAGGCGATCGTGCAGGTGGTGAACGCACCGTTCGGCAAGCGGCCATTCCGGGTGCATATCGACCCGGCGGGCGATGGCGCCGAGGTGGGCTTCGCGGTCCTCGATCGCCTGCGTGCAGAGATGCTGCACCGTGTGGGATTGGACGACCTGTTGGCACCGCGCGTGGTGGAATGATGGGATGCGGCAGGCGCTTGGAGCGCCTGCCGGCCATAGAGCGGCGAACAGGCCGTGGCGAGCCGTCGTCCGCTGGATGTGGACGGCGCACTCACAACCGCAGTGTCGGCGTGGTGCATGCCGCACCAAGCACCGGCCGCGCCTGCCTGGCGGCTGTGCCGTGGTCTTGTTGGCCGCTCTTAGCGTGAAAGACGGTTCCCGCGAAGCGCGCGCTCCGACCGCATGACGTGCACCACCACGATGCGCTGCCCATCCACGCGGTAGAACACGCGGCAAGGTGGTTCGACAATCTGGCGATAGCGCGAGCGCTTGAGTTCCTGTGGTCGGCTTCCGCTGTCCGGGTGTTCGATCAATTGCTCAACGTGCCCGAACACCCGTTTCACCAGCGCCGCTGCAGCGGGTGCGTTATCGATTGCGATGTAGTCGGCAATTGCGTCCAGATCAGCCAATGCCGGCACCGACCAGATTATTTCAGCCATCGCGCCATGCGGTGCCGTGCCTGTTCATGGCTCAGCGTACGGCCTTCCGCGACTGCCATTTCTCCACGGGCGATTCCTTCGAGGAGCGCAATGCGCTGCTGCATGCGCTCATAGCTGGCAACATCCACCAGATAGGCACTGGGTAAACCGTGCTGTGTGATCAGGATTGGCTCCTTGTCGCGCTCTGCAGCTGCAAGGAGTTCGGTCGCCTGACGCTTGAGCGTGGTGACAAGTTCGGTGCGCATGCTAGTGACACTAAAGTATCACTTCGGGCCAGGCAAGCGGCCGGCCCGAGGACGCCACACTGCGTGGTCACCCCTCGCCCAACGGCCGCAGGCACAGCCAGATGGCGCACCAGTGCGACAATGCGCCGCCCAGCACATGGGCGTGCCAGATGGCGCGGTTGTAGACCATGGATTTGCGCACGTAGAACGCGACGCCCACGGTGTAAAAGGCGCCGCCGGCAACGATGAGCCACAGCACCGCGCTGTCCAGCCCGGCGATCATCTGGTTGATCACCACGATGCCGGCCCAGCCCAGCAGCAGATAGATCGCCACCCAGAAGCCCTTGGCGATGCCGGGCAGGCACAGCTTGGCGAATACGCCAAACAAGGCCACGCACCAGACGCTGAGGATCATCACCCAGCGCCAGCTGCCGTCCAGCGCCACCAGGAAAAACGGCGTGTAGGAGCCGGCAATCATGACGAAGATGCCGGCGTGATCGAACTTGCGCAGCATCGGCTGGCGCTGCGGCGGGGCGAAGTTGTAGGCCGCCGAACAGGCGAACATCACCAGCAGCCCCAGCGCATAGATGCAGGTGGCCAGCAGCATGGTCTGGTTGGCGTGCGCGCGCACCACCATCCAGGCGCCGCCGACGATGGCCAGCAACAGGCCGGCGGCATGTACCGCGATATCGGCGCGGCGGGCAGAGACGGACTTGTAATGCGGAGCAGTGACGTTGGCAGGCACGGGCACGGCGTTTCTTCGGTGTGGGGGATCCCCCAGCGTGCAAGGCAGCCGTGACGCTGTGGGGGCGACAGGATACCCGGCTTGCTGAATCCGCTCAGTGAGGCAGGCTGGGCGCGGGCGCCCCGGTCTCATACCCTGAGACATCCTTTTCGTTTGATCTCCCGCTTTGGGAGCCCTTGCCGTATGCCGCCGTTTGCCCTCGCTCCCCGCACCGAAACCGCCGAACGCGCGCTGGCCACCACCGACGGCCGGCCCAGCCGCGATGGCGCCTTGCTCACCGAGCGCCTGGAATGGCGTTACCACGACCGCATCACCGGCAGCTTCACCATTCCCGGGCGCACAGGCCGCTATGCGCCGATCCCCGGCGATGTGCCCGGCGCGCTGGCCGATGCGCTGCAGGCGCGCGGCATCAGCCAGCTCTACAGCCACCAGGCCGATGCCTGGGCGGCGACCCAGCGCGGCGAGCATGTGGCGATCGTGACGCCCACCGCCTCGGGTAAATCGCTGTGCTACACGCTGCCGGTGGTGAGCGCGGCGATGACCAGCGGCGCCAAGGCCTTGTACCTGTTCCCGACCAAGGCGCTGGCGCAGGACCAGGTGGCCGAGCTGCTGGAGTTGAACCGCGCCGGCGAGCTGGGCGTGAAAGCCTTCACCTTCGATGGCGACACGCCCGGCGATGCGCGCCAGGCGATTCGGCTGCATGGCGACATCGTGGTGAGCAACCCGGACATGCTGCATCAGGCGATCCTGCCGCACCACACCAAGTGGGCGCAGTTCTTCGAGAACCTGCGCTATGTGGTGATCGACGAGATCCACACCTACCGCGGCGTATTCGGCAGCCATGTCACCAACGTGCTGCGCCGGCTCAAGCGCATCTGCGCGTTCTATGGCGCCACCCCGCAATTCATCCTGTGCTCGGCCACCATCGGCAACCCGCATGCGCACGCGCAGGCCTTGATCGAAGAGCAGGTGCATGGCATCACCGAATCGGGCGCGCCCACCGGCGACAAGCATGTGCTGTTGTGGAACCCGCCGGTGGTCAATGCGGATCTGGGCCTGCGTGCCTCGGCGCGTTCGCAGAGCAACCGCATCGCGCGCATTGCCATCAAGAGCGGCCTGAAGACGCTGGTGTTCGCGCAGACGCGCCTGATGGTGGAAGTGCTGACCAAGTATCTGAAGGACATCTTCGACCACGACCCGCGCAAGCCGGCACGCATTCGCGCCTACCGCGGCGGCTATCTGCCCACCGAGCGTCGCGAGGTAGAGCGTGCGATGCGTGCGGGCAATATCGACGGCATCATTTCCACCTCCGCGCTGGAGCTGGGCGTGGATATCGGCGCACTGGACGTGGTGATCCTCAACGGCTACCCCGGCAGCGTGGCCGCCACCTGGCAGCGCTTCGGCCGCGCCGGGCGCCGCCAGCAACCGGCACTGGGCGTGCTGGTGGCCAGCTCGCAACCGCTGGACCAATACGTGGTGCGGCACCCGGATTTCTTCGCCGATGCCTCGCCCGAACATGCGCGTACCGCGCCGGACCAACCGCTGATCCTGTTCGATCACATCCGTTGCGCGGCCTTCGAGCTGCCGTTCATCGCCGACGAGCCATTCGGCCCGATCGACCCGCTGGTGTTCCTGGAAGCGCTGGCCGAAAGCGAGGTGATCCACCAGGAAGGCGACCGCTGGGAATGGATCGCCGACAGCTACCCGGCCAATGCGGTGAGCCTGCGCTCGGTGGCCGACGGCAATTTCGTGGTGGTGGACAAGAGCGACGGCAAGCAGCAGATCATCGCCGAGGTGGATTATTCGGCCGCTGCGCTCACCTTGTACGAAGGCGCCATCCACATGGTGCAGAGCACGCCGTACCAGGTGGAGCGGCTGGACTGGGAAGGCCGCAAGGCGTACGTGACGCGCACGCATGTGGACTACTACACCGACAGCATCGACTACACCAAGTTGAAGGTGCTGGACCGCTTCGACGGCGGCGTGGCCGGCCGTGGCGACTCGCACCACGGCGAAGTGCATGTGGTGCGGCGCGTGTCCGGCTACAAGAAGATCCGCTACTACACGCACGAAAACATCGGCTACGGGCCGGTGAATCTGCCCGACCAGGAATTGCACACCACCGCGGTATGGTGGCAGTTGCCGCAGGCGACCCTGGGCAAGGCCTTTGCGTCCAAGCAGGATGCGCTGGATGGCTTCCTCGGTGCTGCCTACGCGCTGCACGTGGTCGCCACGGTGGCGGTGATGGCCGATGCGCGCGATCTGCAAAAGGCCGTAGGCAATGGCGATGGCGCGTGGTTTGCGGTAGCCGACCAGACCGGGCGCGGGCAGCTGCGCGGCGTGGAAGAAGGCGATGCGGCCACGGTGGAATTGCAGCAGGCGTTCGTGCCCACGGTGTATCTGTACGACAACTTCCCTGGCGGGGTGGGCTTGAGCGAGCCGCTGTGGCTGCGCCAGGCCGAGCTGCTGCAGCGCGCCGACGAGCTGGTGCGGCGTTGCGATTGCAGCGCCGGGTGCCCGGCGTGCGTGGGCCCGGTGCTGGCCGCGCACGAGGCCGCCAAGGGCGAATCGCCCAAGTCGCTGGCGCTGACGGTGCTGGCGTTGTTGTTCGATGCCGATGCGCCGTTGCGGCATGCCACGCAGGTGGACGACGACCTGGCGCTGGACGTGCTTGCATGAGTGTGAGCGCGGACCGGCTGCGCTTGCTGCGGCGTCAGGCCGGGCAGGCGGATGTGCCTGCGCCGGCGAAGGCTGACGATGGCGATGCGCTGCACGATGCGGCGGCGGTGGATGCGAAGGCCGTGGATGCTGCGCCTGTCGGTGAGGTTGCGCCGCCGGCTGCCGGCGCGGACACGCAGGGCAGGTCGCCTGCGCCTGGTCATGCCCCAGGCGTCAGCGCCGAACGTCTGCGCCTGCTGCGCCGTCAGGTTGGCGGGCTGACGCCTGCCGCGCGCAAGGCCGATGCGGTCATGCCGACACGCGCACAGCGGGCAGCGGTCCCCAGCGCCGCGTTACCTACTGCGCGCCCGCCGCTGCGAGATAACGCGGCTGCACGTCATGGCGCCGTGGCCGGTCGCCCGAACGAGGCACGCGCCGCATCAACACGCACGCCCCGCGCCTTGCAGTCGTCCATACCTGCACCGCCTGCGCGCGACGCATCGGTATTTGCGTGGGTGGAGCACGATGTGCGCCACAAGCCGGCGCTGCCGTCGACTGTAGATGTAGATGTAGATGTAGATGTAGATGTAGATGTAGATGCAATCATCGCTGTGGATGCGGATGGCGCAAGCCATTGGCCGACAGCGCGCGGCACAACGACGGCATCGCCCGCATCGATGTCGCCGGCACATCCGGCACAACGCCGCACCGACATCGCCGGCTTGCGCAAGATGATCGGCCTGCGCGAGCGCGCGGTCTCGGCGCACGCACCGGTCCGCGCGCCATCCACCGACCGATCTCTGCCCGGCAACGAGATCGCGCCCGGCCTGCACCTGATCCAGGCGTTCCTGCCGCAGGCGATTCCCACCGAGGCGCTCTCGCTGGCCTTCGCCAAACGCGACGATGCCGTCGACCCGATGGACCTGCTGTTCTTCGATACCGAAACCACCGGCCTGGCCGGCGGTACCGGCACCCGCGCCTTCATGATCGGCGTGGCCGACTGGGTCGTCGATGCCGTGCAAGGCAGCGGCCTGCGCGTGCGTCAACTGATGATGTCCACGATGGCAGCCGAAAGCGCGATGCTGGATCTGTTCCGCACCTGGCTGACACCGCGCACCGTGCTGTCCAGCTACAACGGTCGCTGCTACGACGCCCCGCTGCTGAAGACGCGCTACCGCCTGGCACGTCGCGGCGACCCGCTTTCTGCACTGGACCATGTGGACCTGCTGTTCCCCACCCGCCGGCGCTATCGCGGCACCTGGGAGAACTGCAAGCTCGCCACCATCGAACGGCAACTGCTGCGCGTGGTACGCGAAGACGACCTGCCCGGCTCCGAGGCCCCGGCCGCCTGGTTGAGTTACCTGCGCGGCGGCAGCGCGCGCAACCTGCGCCGCGTGGCCGAGCACAACCACCAGGATGTGGTGACGCTGTCGCTACTGATGCAACGGTTGGTGGCGGTGGACGCGCAGGAGCGCAACGCGCTGACGTTGGCGTGCAGGCCTTGATCGGGTCTAGCGATTGAGGTGAGTCGGTGGTGTGGGGCAGAACGTCGGCTTGACTGACCCCACTACAGGGCGCTTGGCGCACGTTGCGTGCAATCCACGACCACCCGTCCGGTCATTCATCGCCGTGTGTCGAGCATATAGCGCATCCGCCATGGGTGGATGCTTGCGATGCAAAGCATCCAACCCAGTGATGGCGCACTGCAGGCGGCTGCGGGGTTACTCCGAAGAGATCACGCACTTGCCTCCACCGATGAATCGATGGGAGGCAAGTGCGGATGCAGGTCCACGTGCCGCGACATCCTACGCCGCGGCACGTGGACGCAGTGCCCTGCAGCGCGCCTGATCAGGCGCCCAATCGCTCCCGGCGCGCTGGCTTGCCGGCGGGCGCATGAGCTCTCGCAATCCCTGACGCTGCCCGAGCGTGGCTTGGGCGCTTGCATGCCGCCCAAAGCGCTCAACCTACCAACCGAAGCCGTGAGGTTGGAAGGCTCAATCCGTCTCCGTCTGCTTGGCCTGCTCATTGAGGTAGTGGGTCACAGGAGCGCCACGGTATTTGTCGGTCAACACACCAAGCGCTTTGGCGCGCTTGTCCATCGCACGCGTTGCTGCAGGGTCATTGACCATGTCTGCGGTGTGATCGCGTTGTCTGCCTTCGCGAACCGCGGCGATGTGGTTCGGGTCGGCGGGGATGGAGCTGGCCTGGAATTGCTGGGTTCGCTGCTTCACGATCTCGGCGTCCCGGTTGATATCGATGGGCGTTTCCGGCGGCACGTCGAGTTCGTTGCCGGTATGGCCCCGGGCCAGCGTGCGGTTTTCCAGGATGGCGAGCAATTCCGCCTCGGGCTGATCGGTCAACAGGCTTTCGCCATCATCGCGAAACGCACCGGCCGTGGTGCGCTTGACGCCGAAGGCTTCGTCAGTGAGCTTTTGAAGCTCGCCGAAGTTGCGGTAAACGTAGTAGTCCTTGTCGTGATTGGCGCGCGGTACGGAAAAGTCCTCATACCGGTAGCTCACCGAATACGCGGCCTTTGCGTAGGCCGAGTCCGGCTGGCGCATCCGCGCCCGCGCCGCTTCCATGGCCTTGCCGGCATCGCTATCGTCGGTGGCCACCGCCTCCACGATCACCGGGCGCATCTTGGTCCAGCTGTCCAGCCACTGCATCGCGGTGTCCGCGAGCCCCGCGGCGCCCTGCTCGTTGCTTCGAAAGAAGCCGCGCAAGCGCTCGTCGTTCAACATGCCCTGGCTCAAGACCGGCACCACGTTGATCTTGGCCAGCAAGCGACCCAGCGCGGCGCGGCGCGGCGCATCCTGCGAGTGCAACGGGTTGATCTGGTAGTGCTTGTACAAATTGGACAGGAATTGGTCAAAGCCGCCCGTGTAGTACTTGGCATAGACCTTGATCGCCGCGGCCTTGCGCAGGTCCGGCCGGCGCATCAGCAGCATCGCCACCGCTTCGCCGGTGTTTTCCTTGCAATCCAGCGCCACCGACATCGGCTCGGGCTTTTTGAGCACGTGCTCCAGCATCTGCTCCACGCCGGCGATGGTCTGGTCGGTCTTGACATAGTTTCCGTCAGACGGGTTGCGAATCACCAACGGCATTTCACGCAGCTCGGCAAACGGCACCTGCGACACCAAGCGGTTCTGCGGGTCGCCTGCCATGCGGCCAACGCTGAAATCGTGCATCAACACCGGCACGCCATCGGCACTGACCTCGACGTCCAGCTCCAGATTGCGGTAGCCCTGCTCGTAGGCATGATCGATGGAGGCCAGCGAGTTTTCCGGGATGCCGGCGTGGTTATCGAACAGCCCGCGATGCACCATGACGTCCTTTCCGAACGCACGCGTGCTGGGTGCTTCGAAGTAGTGGTCGTGCACGAGCGATTGTCGATGATTGCGCAACAGCGCTTGCTTGCCTTCCAGCAGACGATGGTCGTTTGCCTTGAAGAACCCGGCGCCACCGTCGCGGGCCGGCACCTCGTGGCCGTGGTAGCGCGCGGCTTGCTGCAACTTGCGCCGCGCCGGCGTGCGTGCGGCAGGCTGCAGCCAGTTCGGCGTCGCCAGCCCATGGCCGGAAAGATTCAACTGCTTGCCAAGTGCGGCAAGCGCCGCGTCGCTGGAACTGTCGCCAGGCGCAAACGCGCGCTGCAGATTGAAGATGATGCGGCCTTGTTGCGCATCGATCAGCACCGGGCCAGCGGCCGCACGTGCGCGTGCGGGCAGCCCGCGCGACATGGCATTGAAGGCGGCGGTATCCAGATACACCGGCTCCAGTGTCCCGGCGGCAAAGCGTGCCGCAATGCTGTCGGGTTTGAGCGGCGTGCCGGCCTGCGCAAGATGCGTGGCAAGCTTGGTTTGCAGTGTCTGCACGGTGATCTGGCGCGCCTGCACTTCGGCCAGACGCTGCTCGGAGAACTCGCTGTCGAGCGCCACCAGGGCCGGCTTGCCGGTCATCGCGCTGTCGTTCAACGGCACCAGCGGAGGCGCACTGTCGGCTCGGCGACGCGGCCTTTCTCGCAGTGGCGGGATGTCGCCCGGCATGTGCGGCACCTGCGTCGGGCTGACCACACTGGTGTGCGTTGGTAATGCCGGCGCAGCGGTGTGCGCGACAGAAGGTTGCAGAGGACCGATACGCATGATGACCTCGAAAACGCGGCGGGCGGCCAGTAAAGCGCGTGGCATATGACAATTCGCGATTTAGGCGAAAAGTACCGCCCGGATGCGAAACGATGCCTGCGTTGTGCGGGTGGTGCAGGCGGGCAGCGCATGCCTCGTTTGGACGCGTTGCACAGCGCTTGGCGCGCACATCGCCGCGCATGACGCGCGCTAGAACAGCGTTTCCTTGAACGGCAGCATGGCCGCGCCCAGCACGGTGGCATGCGCCGTCACCTGCCCGACCTGCAGGGTCGGATACGGCAATGCAACGCCACGCCGCGGCGCAGGTTCGAAGGCGATGCGGGCGATCAGCCGTTGCGCAAGATCGGTTGGCAGGCGCGCGCCAAAAACAATCACACGCGGATCGATCAACGCAATGATCGCCGCCACCGCAAGCGTCACGGTCGGTTGCACTGCATCCAGCCACGCGTCGATCTGCGGCCACGCCGCATCGTAATGCTGCAGCATGGTGTACAGGTCCGGCAGCGCGTGGCCATCGGCGACCAGCGCCTGGCGCAGGCTTTCCAGCGTTGGCCGCGCCATGCCGGTGATGGCCGAGATGCGCCCCAGTTCGCCCACATTGCCGTGCGCGCCGCGGCGCACGTTGCCGGCAGCAATCACGCCGGCAGCAAAGCCGTCGGAGATCGACAGATAGACCAGGTCCGGCGATTGGCGGCCAATGCCGTACACGGCCTCGGCCAGGGCGGCGCAATGGGCGTCGTTGTCCATCCAGACCGGTAGCTGCAGGCAATCGGCGACAAACCGGTCCAGCTCCACCTGCATCCATTCCGCTGCCAGCGACAAGGGCGGATTGACCCGGGTGCCATCGCCGATGCGCGGGCCGGTCATGCTCAGACCGACGCCGAACACATGCTGCCGATCCACGCCGGCCGTCCGTAGCAGCGCCTCCACCAAGGCCGGCAGGCGTGCACGCACCACCGCCAGCGTCAGCGGGAAGGCCGTGAGCTGGCGCATGCCACGGACCTGGCCGGCGAAGTCGATCAGCACCACCGCGAAGCCATCGACCATCACCGACACCCCCACGCTGTATGCATACCCCGGCACCAGGCTCACCTGCGCGCTCGGTTGGCCGCGGCCACGCCGCAACGAGGGCCGCAGCTGCAGCAGGCCGTGCGCCACCAGCGGGTCGACGATGCCCTTGATGCCGGGCACGCTGAGCCCGCTGGCGCGCGGCAGATCCGCACGCTCGAACTGCCCGGCCCTGCGGATCAGATCCAGCAGCAGGCGCTCGCTGGACCCGGCGGCCTGCCCATCGCTGCGACGACGGTAATGCGAACGAATGGCTGCGTTTGCGAACAAAGAGGGCATGCAGGGCGGAACGTCCGTCGTTGTCATAATCGCTTTAATTAAGCAGCTTAATTTAATCCGTCCGCGGCCCTGCGTTGGGGCCACCGACGTTGGTATCGTGCCATGCGCCTGTTGCATCCCCCTTCCCGACCCCATTGCGCTGCCGTGTCTCGCCCGCCGCATCCGCATGCGCTATCGCTGGCGCTGGGGCTGGCCTTGATCGCTTGGCTTCCCTGGCAATCCACCGCTGCCGACATGTCCGGCGGAGCCGACGCGCTGACCATGGATGCGGTGCAGGTGCGCAACCCGTTCCAGTCGCAGAACACGCGCGCCATCGCCACCAAGCAGGCGGCGCCCACCATCGTGGATTCGGTCGCCGCCGACAGCATCGGGCAATTGCCGGACTTCAATGTGGGCGATGCGCTGCGCCGGGTCACCGGCGTGAGCACGGTGGAGTACCAGGGCGAACCGCGCTATGTGACGGTGCGCGGCCTCAACGGCAACTACAACAGCATGCTGATCGACGGCTTTGCCTTCGCCAGCAACGACATCGGCAGCCGCCAGGCGCTGATGGATGTGCTGCCGGCGAACTTCGTGGACCGCATCGATGTGGTGAAGTCGCTGCTGCCGGAAAACGACGGCGGCGCGATCGGGGGCGTGACCGACCTGGTCACCGCCACCGGCTTTGCCCGGCCCGATGGGCTGCTGACCGCCTCGGCCAAGGGCGGCGCCAACCTCATGGGGAGCCGTTATGGCGGCCGCACGCCGGTGGGCGAAGGCGAGCTGAAATGGGGCAAGCGCTTCGGGCGTGACGGCCAGTTCGCGTTTCTGGGTGCGGCCAGCATCTGGCGCCGTGAGATTTCGGTGCCGCAGCAGGAAAATGGCGGCGCCCTGAACTGGTACAACGCCGATGGCACGCGCGCGCCGTCGGCCTATGGCGGCACCGGCGCTGCGGTGCCCAGCGAACGGCGCTGGTACAACTACGACAACACCCGCGAACGGCGCGGCGTGACCGCACGCGTGGATTGGCAGCCGGACGGTCCGCTCAGCGGCCATGTGTCCGGCTACACGTTCAACCAGCACGAAGCCTCCGACCGCAATGCCCAGGTCGCCCAGGTGCAGAACAGCGCGCGCCTGACCCGCAGCGGCGCGCAAAGCGGCACGCTGGACAATCTCAACCAGCTCGTCGAGCTGGGGCAGCTGCGCTGGAAGCGGGGGCTGTCCGGCATCAATGGCGAACTGCTGGCCGAGCTGCCTGGCCAGTGGCGCGGCGCGCTGCGGGCAAGCACCTCGCGCGCCACGGTGGACAACCCGCAGACCTGGGACCGCTTCCAGCAGAACCGCCTGGCTTACGGCTTCGATTGGAACGGCACCCTGCCGGCATTCACGGCCCTGGACCCGGCCCTGGCGGACGACCCGACCCGCTACGCCAACCTCAACCACCAGCAGGAGCGCACCACCTACGCCGAACGGGTGAGCGACCTGCAACTGGAGCTACGTCGCAACATGGACGAAGACAGCCGGGGGCTGGGACTGGCTTTTGGCCTGCGACAGGTGCGCACGCACATGCAGACCGCGTTCCAGCGCACGACCTGGAGCGGGTTGCCTTATTCGCTGGCCGATGTGCTGGGCGATCCCACCTGCGCCCTGGGTTGCAACGCGCCCATGTGGACCATCGACCCGGACCTGGCCGACGCCCGCTGGGATGCGGCGTCCGGCCAGGCGCGCGGCGTGGCGGACATCACCGCGCAGAACAGCGGTACCTACACCGTGGATGAGCAGGTGCGCGCCGGCTTCGCACAAGCACAGTGGCGCGGCGAGCGCTGGCGCTTGGCCGGCGGCGTGCGCCTGGAGCAGACCCGCTTTGGCAGCAGCGGCCAGCAATTGAGCGGCACCGTCTGGGCGCCTGTCAGTGCGCAACGCACCTACCGCAACTGGTTGCCATCGCTGGCCGGCCAGGTGCAGACCAGTGCCAACGGCACGTTACGCTTCGGCGCCTCGCGCTCGATCGGGCGACCGCGCCTGGACCAGATGGCCTTGAACGGCGGCGTGCTCGCGCTGGGCAGCAACCCGCCCACGCTCAACCAGGGCAACCCGGACCTGCAGCCGCGTCGCTCGCAGAATCTGGACCTTGGCCACGACTGGACGTTCGACGACGGCGGCAGCCTGCTGTCGATCGCGCTGTTCCACAAGACCATCGACAACGAGATTTTCCGTTACGGCCAGCTGCAGAACATCGACGGCGAGCAGGTGCTGGTCACCCAACCGCGCAATACCGACCGGCCGGTCCGCATGCGCGGCGCCGAACTCGGCGCGATCAAGGAACTGGGCCCATGGCTGCCCGCGCTGGCCGGGCTGTCGGTCGGCGCCAATGTCACCTTCCTGGACGTGGACTACCCGGTGGTGCTCGGCGATGGCAGCCGCACCACCTTGTCGGTGCTGCCGCAGCAGCCCAAGCAGCTGTGGAATCTGACCCTCAATTACGCCCGTGGGCCGCTGCGCGGCACCCTGGCCTGGAGCCGGACCGGCGAGCTGTGGGACGACCGCTACCCCAACTACAGCAACCAGCAGGAGTTTTATCGCAACCGCTACCAACAGCCGCTGGACCGTCTCGACCTGAAACTGGCCTGGGACGTCTCGCCGGCAGTGGCAGTGAGCCTGGATGTGCTCAACCTGACCGGCCAGGGTTACGAATACCGCATCGGCCGCCACCAGGAATACGTGCAATCGGCCTGGAAAATGGCACCCACCGTGATGCTCGGCGTCAACGTCAAACTCTGAGGGTTTTCCCATGTCGTCGTTTCTGGACACACGCATCAGCCGCCGTCACCTGATGGCTGCCACCGGCGCCTCGCTGCTGACCACCGGTCTGCCCACACGGGCCATGACGCCGCCGCCCTCGGATGTGGGCCGCAAGTTTCTGCGCTCGCGACGGCCGATGCCGTTTGCCGGCAATACCTTTGTGGGTCACCTGGAACAACAGGGCGATGGCTACGACAGCTTCGACCGCGTGCTGAATATCTACCGCCAATTCCCCGAGCAGCGCTTTGCCCACAAGTTCGCCGTGCTGCCGCCGAGCAGCTACCACGTGACCTTGTTGGGCGGGGTCAATGAGATCGACCGTGCGCGTGGGCCCTGGCCGAGCGATCTGCCGCGCGACCATGCCTTGGCGGACATCAACGTGGCCTATCTGGCGCGGTTGAAGGAGCGCGCCGCGCCGCCATTGGGCGCTTGCCGCTTCCTGGTCAACCCGACGGCAGTCAGGACCGGCAATAACGACAATCTGCTGATTCCGTTGAAGCCGGTCGACACGCAAACCGCGCAGCGCCTGGAAGCGGCGCGCCAAGCGCTGATGCAACTGACACGCTTGCAGCGCCCCGACTACACCAACTTCCAGTTTCATATTTCGCTGGCCTACCTGTGCGACACGCTGGATGCGGCAGAGCAGACGGCGTATCGCACTGCGGTGCGCGGCTGGCTCACACAGCTGGCAGCCGCGGGACCGATCACGGTGCCACGCTTTCATTTTTGTACGTTCAACGACATGGACGCGTTTCGCACGGTGCTAGAGGTCTGACGTTGCGTTGGGACGGCGACGCAGCGATGTGCGCCGGCCACGTGGTTTCGGAACTCCCCGCCGCGTACAGAGAGCTTGGTTTCCCGCCTGGTGTGGTCGGCAAAGGCCTGGCGCTGCGCTGGTCTTGCGCCTCGCCCGATTACCGGTGCGCTTGCGTCACCGCCGTGCTCATCTGCCATGCGGCAAACTCCTGCTCGAACTCGGCCAGCGTCAGCAGCCCCATGCAGGCATGCGCACCGATCGGCAACCGATGCCCGGCAGCGAGTTTGCGTATCAGCAAAACAGCGGCGAAACACGGAATTTCCGGGCCGTGCAGCATCGCGGCGGTGAGGTCCCAGTGCAACACCAGCGGGCGGCTTGTCCCGTCTCTACCATCGCAGGTGCCGCGCAGCTCCACCCGCATGCCGCCCAGGTCGGTACCGAAGCGGTCGAACCAGCGTCCGGCGTTGGCAAACACATCGGCCAGGCGCTGCATCGGTAGCGGCACGCCGCGTCGACGTAGCCAGGCGACGCCGGCAAGGCAGCGCTGCAGGAACGGCACTTCCAGCGCCGCACGAAATTGCACGGTCTGCACGCCGGGATAGCGCTGCGGCAACAGGTCGTGATCGGGCACATCGCACGGCGAGGCCAGGCGTGGGGCGAGCTGCGCGAACTGCACGCGCGTGGGGCGCGCCCAACCCACCACCTGCTGCCAGCGGCCAGCCTGCCACCAGTTGAAAGGCGTGCCGCAGTACGACAGCACCGCACGCACGGTGGCCAGACCCAACGGCGTGCCCTGTGCGGGCGCGATGACGATGCCGATCTCGTGCAATGCCGAAAAGCGCGGCAACAGCGCATCGATCACCGCGCTGGACAACGCCGGCAAGGTACTGGCACCGCTGATCGCCACGCGCTGGGCCTGGCGCGCGGCGGGGTCCATCGCCGCGGCGAAATCGCGGACGAAGGCGCGGCCATCGGCCAGATCGATGTAGTGCATGCCGGCCTGCAGGCAGCAGCGGGCCACCGCGTACTGCTGTCCCTGGAACGGCCCGGCGGTATGCACCACCGCATCGGCGCCGGTGGCCGCCAGTTGCGCGGAAAAGTCGCTTGCATCGATGTCCAGGCGGCAGGTGGAGATGCGGCCGGGTGCGACACCCGGCCAGGTGGTCGCTGCATCGCCCGGACGCCGGCCCGCGGCAATGACGTGGATCTGCGCGGTTGCAGCCAACGCACGCACGATGCGTGCACCGAAGTGGCCGAAGCCGCCCAATACCACTACCCGATACGTCATGGCCTGCTCGCCGCCTGTGTCTGTGCACAGTATCGGCGAGCGCACCACGATGCACGCACATGCACGCGACCGGCGCAGTCCGGCTAACCGTCGATACGCGTCGCCAGCCCGCTTCTCAGTGCTTCGCGCAATACCTTCAATGCCTGTTGCGTGGCCAGGCGGGATGCACCGGCCTGCTTGCTCGCCAACACGGCCTGTCGCTGCGCCAGTGCCTGTTGCTGCCTGGCCAACGCCTGCAGCGCATCGGGCGTCGCAGGCGGCTGCGCCGCGGTGGACGTCGTGGCAGATGCTGTGCGTGTCGAGGCCTGCAGCAGGCGCGGCTCGGCATGCGCAGACAGCTGCGCGGCGAGTGCAGCCTGCCGTTCGCTCAAGGCTTGCTGACGTGCGGCCAACCTGGCTTGAGCATCGGCCAGTTGCTGGCTGCGCAGATACGCCACAGCCAGTTGATGGAGCAAGGTTGGATCACGCACCAGGTATTGCTTCCCATCGGCGCGAAACCACAGCACGCGTCTTCCATCGCCAGCGTAGCGGCGCGCCGTGTGCAGGTCATCGGGCGTGCCGTGCATCACTTCGCCCTCGCCATGCACCAGCACGTAGGCATCGCCTTGGCTCTGCGTGTTTGCAGTGGCATGGCCGCAGGATTCATGCGTGCCGACGCGCGGCCGTGCCGGTGCAGCGGCTGCGGTGGGAGCGACCGGTGTTGCCGGAGAAATGGCAGGTGCAGCAGGTCCGGCAGGTCCTGCATTGGCCGGGGGCGCTGCTGGTGCTGCCCGGGCGGCACCGGCAATGGCAAGCGCAGGTGCCGTGGGTGTGGTCGCGGCTAGCGGAGTGGTCGCAGGCGCGCGCAGCGCAGCGACAACCGGCGCGGTTCGTGCAAAGTTCATCTCCGGTGTTACTGCAGGCGTTGCGATGCCACCCACACGCACGACATCGGCAATGGGTGCAGCCTGCGTCGTTGAAGGCGTAGCAAAACCAGCAAAAACCGGCGCAGCAGGTGAGGTGCGCACACCGGCAACTGCAGGCACGGCAGAGGCGTGTACGATGGCCGCGCTGCCGGCAACTGCGGCAAGGGCCACCAGCAACGCCGAACGCAGGCACAGCACAGGGGAAGTGGTCTGGATCATGAGATCTCCACGAAAGGCACAGTGAGTTGAGTGCGCCTGCGCAGGGCACGCAGGCGGATGGAAACAGCGATCACGCGGCCACGGCGTTGCCGACGCTGCAGGCGTCGTGACGCAGGAGTGCCGGGCTGTGGCGGGCCCGTGGTGTTGCAAGTGCTGCCTTTACCGAAGCGATGCCAGCGCATTGCGCAGGCACGTGCCTGGCGTCAAGACCTGGGCTAAAAGCAGCAAAAAGTGACTTCACTCAACGCCCGGTGAGTGCGGCCGGTACGCTGAATCGGCATGTACTGCGCGTGCACTGCGATTCCGATCGCGCCGTCCACGCCCACCTGACGACTGCTCGCTACGTTATGTTCTCCGCTCTTGCTGCGGCGGCGTGTCTGCCGGCCGTGCACGGCCGGATGCGGAGTGACGCTGCATGCCATGCCGTGCTGCTCCGTGGCCAACGGAACCCATCGCCGCGGTAACCTGCGGTCTACCGCGACCCACGCTGGTTCTCGCGATTGGATCGCTGCGACAGCCGACAAGCCGGTGCGAACAGCTGTCGGCTATGGCGGGCAGCTGGCGCAATTTGCACGCCAAGAAGCGATGCGTCCCCGAACCTATGCGTGGTGCATGCTCACTCCTCGTACCACCACGCCCGCCTGACGTGAGCGCAGGCGTTTCGTCAATGGTGTCTAGTTGTTCGCGCGTTCTGCTTCCGCTTGCGCCTGGTCTGCCTCTGCTTGCGCTTTTTCGGCCTCTACCTGCGCTTGCGCTGCCTCGCGTTGCCCACGTCTGGCCTCGGCGCGGCCCTGAAGAGCGGCCTGCTTGGCCAGTTCGACCTGGTGCCGCGACAGCGCGTCCGCTTGTCGCACCGCGGCGGCATACGCGTATTGCGCCTGACGATGCTGCTGCGCCACGTCGCGAATCTGCTGCTGGGCTTCGCGCGCTTGCTGTTGCGCCTCCTGTTTGGCCTGCGCCAGTTCCGGGCCGAGGGAGGCCAGTTGTTCGCGTGCTTCCTGCAATGCGTCCTGTGCGGCCTGCATGCGGTCTTGCTGTCGTTCAAGGTCGTGGTTGTCGGCAGCGAACGCATCGTGCACGGCGGCTTGCGCGTCACGGCTGGCATCGCGGCGGATGCGGTCCAGGTCGAGATTCCAGCCACTGTCCATGGGGTCTGCGTCCTCGTCATGCAGCGGTTCGGCGCCCAGCACATCGACGATGACACCGTGCGTGGCAGGGGCGGCCGCTTCCGCAGGCGCAGCCGGCAGCGCCGGTGCAGGCAACGCGCGCATCGGCGCTGCGGCGTCGGCAGCCTCTGCCGTGCTGCTGACCTGTGCACGTGGCGCTGGCGGGGCAGTCACCACAACCGGCTGCATGCCGGCAGACGTCACCGGTGCCGGCACCGGCATGGCCACCAGGCGCAGCGGCAGTACACCGCAAACGGCCACCGCGGCCAAAATCATCGCCGCGGCCAGCCGCGGAAACGCGTGGGTGTCCTGCAACATCGACAGCCTGCGCTTCAAGCTGATGAACGAAGGCGAGGCGCTTGCCACACCACCGCGCGGACGCGGGGCCACACCCAGTTGCAGCAACAAGCGGCCGTAGTCGTGGCGGCAATGGCGGTGCCCGGCGACCACGGCGGCATCGCAGGCGGCTTCGCGGGCGATCGCATATTCGCGCACGGCCAGATGCACCAGCGGGTGGAAGAAGAACAGGTGCTGCGCCAGCGCCGGCAGCAGGCCCCACCACAGGTCGCGGCGACGCAGATGGATCAACTCGTGGGTCAGCGCCATGTCCAGATCGTCATCGGCCATGTGCGGCAACCGTGCAGCAGGCAACAGCAACACCGGTTGCCACGGGCCGATCAACAGCGGCGAGTCGATTTGCGCCGACAGCCGCAGCGCCGGCGGGCGCGACAAGCCATGCGCCTCAGCAGCCATCTGCAACGCCTGCACCAAGGCTTTGTCATTGCAGGGCTGCGCCACGCGCACCAATGCACGACTGCGTAGATAGGCGCGCGCCGTGCCGGCGGCCAGCACCAGCACGCCGGCCGCCCACAGCGCCAGCAATACCACCGGCCAGGTCGACCACGCGCCAGCCTGCATGGCCTGCGCGGTGGCGCCTGCATGCGCGGCCGTGGATGCCGCGGCGGTGGCGTTTGCCAGTGGCGCCAGGCTGTCGGCCGAGCCCAGCGCACTCGTCACGCTGTGCGCCGGCAGCACCGGCAGTTGGACCGGGTTGCTCCACACCAGGCCCACCATCGCCTGCACGCCCACCAGCCACCACAACCAGGTCTGCGTGGCTGCCGGAAGGCGGCGCACGCCGCGGCACAGCGCCCACACCACCAGCACCAGCACCGCGGTCTGCACGCTGGTGGCGCCAAGCTTCCATAACACCGCTTCGATCAGGGGCGACATGACTCAATCCTCCTTGCGCTGCGACTGCAGCTTGGCGACCAATGCTTCGAGTTCGGCCAGTTCGGTATCGCTGACTTCGGCGCGTTGCGACATCCACGCCACGAACGGCGACACCGAGCCCTGCAGGGTCTTCTCGACGAACTGCCCCACCGCCCCGCGCACCACGTCGTCCTGGCCGGCGGTGGCGCTGTAGCGGTATACACCGTCGACCTGCTTGCGGCGCAGGAAACCTTTGGCCCGCAGCCGCTCCATCATGGTCAGCACGGTGGAGCGCGCGAGTCCGCGCGGCTCACCGAACGCGGCCGCCACTTCGCCCACGCTGGCATGCCGCTGTTCTTCGATGTATTGCAGCAGGGCCAGCTCCTGGTCCCCGATGGTCTTGCCGCGCATGGCGTTCTCCCTGACTACAGTTGTCGCTACGGTAGACGTGACTACAGCTGTCGTCAATAGGCCGGATGGCAGGGGTGCTGCCAAGTGCGTGCTACCGACACCCGATCGGGATGACCGGGCGGCGACAGCCTGGACACATCGCCCGCCCCTGGATGGATGCCGCCAGGTCCACCAATCCCGTACCACCGAAGCACCGACGCCGAAGCGCCACGACCTGCAGGATTAACGACGTACTGCCAGCCAACTCATGGCGCGTTGCCAACGCTCTGCGTCTTGGACGGATCGGCCGCATGGCGCTACGGCAGCCACGCGTGGTGGGCCATCGTTGGCGACCGCGGATGTTCACAACCATGCGGACTGTGTCGGGAGCGAGCGCGGTCTGCGTTGGGAACTGCGTACGTGCGTCGGGCGCAGCGTCCGGCCGGCCCGGCGATGCGTTGCGTTTCAATGCCGGCCAAGCCAAGGAATCGTCGTTCGAGCGAGTGCGCTATCCCTGCATCTGGCGGCGTTTGAGCAGATGCTGTTTGACCAACCGGAACATGCGCACACCGAAGTAGGCCCAGTGCAATGCGCGGGGCAGTGGCACGGCCTGGCGATCCATGTCGGTGGGAACGAGCAGCACCGGCAGCACGTGCAAGCGGCCGCGCCATGTCGATTGCAGCGACAGTAGATGCCTGAGGTAGGCGAACAGTCCCAGCCGCACCGCCAGGTCCGCACCGCGGTCAGATCCGAGCGCATCCAAGCACGGTAGCAGCGCAGCGGCGACCGGTCGGGCCTTGCGCAGCAATGCGGTCTGCTGCCGTAGCGCCGCCGGCAGCGCAATTCCCAGGCTGGCTTCGGCCAGCAACGCACTCAGTGCCAGCTGTCTCTCCACCCCAAGCCGGCGTGCTAGCGCGAGCACTGCCTCCCAGTCCAGCTCCGCACTGCCCATCGCGTGCGCCATGTCCACCAACCAGAAGGCGCGATGCCAGTGATGCTTGGTGCCATGAAACGCGGCATAGACCACGGCCGCTGGCGGCGACAGCGTGGGCACGTGCACACCGCCCAATTCGACCGTACCGAGATGATCGCGCCAGATCTGTTGGCCGAGCGGGAACTGGCGCTCGTGGTTGGCCAACCGCAGATGTAATTCCAGCACCACGCCGGTGTCACGGTGGCGCAGCGGCAGGGCATGGTTGTAGCGGCAGTATTCCACTGGATCGCATGCAGCGTCCGACTGCAGCACATAACCCAACGCGGCCAGTGCGGACAGCGCCTGTTGGCTGGCCTGCGGCTCGATCAGCACATCGATATCGCACGCTTCGCGGCGGTGCAGTCGGCCGAACTGCGCCACATACCCCAAGCCCTTGAGCAGGCAGCAGCGGATACCCGCCTGCTGCAACGCCGTCACCAGCTCGCCGATGGCCGCTGTTTGCTGCAAGGACTGCAGCAGCAGGCGTCGCTGCCGCCGCCGCAGCGCTTGGCGCAACGCAACAGGAATGCTGGGCCCCAGGGTGTCGGCAGCAGGCAACGCTAATGCCATTCGATGCTGTGCAAGCGAACGTTCGAAGGCAACCGCATCGGGGGGCGTGGCCACCGCTGGCAGTTTTGCAGCAGCAGGATCGTGTTGCCGCCAGAGCCACAGCAGGTAGCCGAACGCGGGCGACCACGTCGCGCAAGCGTTCTCGACCGTCACGGCGCAATGCGCTTCAACGCGCGGGCGCACGAGAATCGCAAGTGGTGAACGCGCGCACCCCAGCGCGTCGGTAGCCTGTGTTACGTTCGCTGCCAGGGGCCATATCCGCGTTTGCGGATTGCGGGGAAAACTGAGCGAAGTGGTAATCCATGCACACCGTTTTGCGCCGCCTGACGGCCGTGTCTTTCATGCCGGCCCAGCGCCGATGCGCTGTGCATGCCCCGCACTATTAATAGCACAGCATTCACCGTGGCGCGGCTTGCGCGGAAGCGTGGCGGAAGCGTTGTGCAAGGTCCTCGCTATGACCTGGGGCGGTCCCGGGTTCCACCTACATGCGCGTGATATTGCCGATCGTCGAGGAGCCGTTCTATGAATGAGACAGAAGCGTTTGTGGGCGAAATTCGCCTGTTCCCGATCGACTGGGCGCCCGCTGGCTGGCTGCCGTGCGATGGCCGCACCTTGCCCATCACCAGTAACGTCGCGTTGGCCTCGCTGCTCGGCACCCAGTTCGGTGGCGACGGCAAGACCACGTTCAACCTGCCGGATCTGCGTGGCCGCACGCCGGTCAGCCAGGGCGTCAATCCGCTCACCACGCCGCCGGTGTCCTACACGGTCGGCACCTATGGCGGATTGGAGGGCGTGGCGCTGACTGCGACACAGGTTCCGCCGCATACCCACATGGTGAATGCCGTCGCCGCGGCAGCCACGACCGCTGCGGTGGCCAGCAATGCGAACGTCCTGCATGCCGAAACCCCAACGCCGCAGTTTCTGTACGCGCCAACCGGTGCGCTGATCCCGCTGGCCGGCGACTCGGTAAGCCAGGAAGGTGCCGGTGCCGCCCACAACAACATGCAGCCATCGCTGGTGCTGAATTTCTGCATCTGCACGGTCGGCATCTATCCGCAGCGCCCCTGACGCGGGCCACAAAGGAACCACACCATGGATGCCTATACCGGTCAAATCATCCTCTTCGCCGGCAACTACGAACCTCAGGGTTGGGCGTTCTGCGACGGACGCCAGCTGCAGATCAATACCTACATGGCGCTGTATTCGCTGATCGGTACTACCTACGGCGGCGACGGCAGGACCACCTTCAACCTGCCGGATCTGCGCGGCCGCGTGGCGATCTCGCAAGGGCAGGGCATCGCGCGTGCGCCGACGCCGCAATTGACCGCGCGCGTGCTGGGGCAGCAATTCGGCACCGAGACGGTGTCGCTGCAGCTGGCGGAAATGCCGGCGCATCGCCATACCCTGCAGGCGTTCAATTCGCCAGCGTCTTCGCTGACGCCGACCGGGCAGTTGCCCGCCGTCACTCAGGGCGGCAATACGGGGTACCTCACGCCTCCTGCCGGCTCCACTCCCGCCGCCAGTACGCTTGCGACCAATGCGGTGAACGTGGCCGGCGCCAGCCAGCCGCACGACAACCACATGGCGACGCAGACGCTGAGCTATCTGATCTGCTTGAACGGGTTCTACCCGCAGCGGCCGTGATCGGCTATCGCAAAGGAGTTCGACATGTCCAATAGCTTCATCGGCGAAGTGCGCGCGTTTCCCTACAACTTCGCGCCCGAGGGCTGGCTCGATTGCATGGGGCAGACGGTCAGCATCAATCAGTATCAGGCGCTGTTCGGGGTGATCGGTTTTGCTTACGGAGGCGACAAGCAGACTACGTTCGGGTTGCCGGACCTGCGCGGCCGCGCGGTCACCGGACAGGGACAGGGGCCCGGCCTGAGCAACTACACCATCGGCCAGTTGCAGGGTACCGATTCGGTGGCCCTGGTGTCGTCGACGCAGTTGCCCGCCCACACGCACTCCATTACCACCATGTTCCTGCCCCCCGCGACCGCGCCGGGTGCTGCGGTCAACACGCCGAGTTCGAGCTCGTATCTGTCGCGCTTGCTCAATCCGACGACCTCGCCGCCGACCTCGTACAAGGCGTATGCACCGGCAACGACCACACCCATGGTGCAGTTGTCGCCTAACGCGCTGGCCCCCTTTCCGTCGGGCTCGCAGGCGGTGCAGGCGCACGAGAATCGTCAGCCGTTCACGACGATCCGCTATTGCATCTGCGCTACCGACGGCATCTACCCGCCAAGGCCGTGATACTGCTGCGCTTCGCCTGTCCTGCGTCCCTGGTGGCACGGGGCATGGCGATCCGTGCCGAGCACGAGGCGGACTTGCCCACGCTGCGCGCGCTGTTCCGCACCCAGCGCTGGGCCGAGTTCGCACTGTTGCCGTGGGACGATGCAGCCCGAGAGGCATTCATCGACCAGCAGTTCGACGCACAGCGGCGTCATTACATCCTCGGTCAGGAGCAGGTGCTGTTCCTGGTCGTCACCGAGGGCGACCACGTGATCGGGCGGCTGTACCTGGGTGGCGACGCGGCAACGACGGTCTGCTTACTGGATATCCTGCTGCTGGCGTGTCGTCGCGGGCAAGGCATCGGCACGGCGTTGATCGAGGCGCTGGTGGCGCAAGTGACCCGCGACGGCCGCAACGTGGTCTTGCAGGTCGACAAGCACAATCCCGCGCTCGAGCTGTATCGTCGGCTCGGCTTTCGCGCTTACGACGAGACCGGCGTTGCCTGGAAGATGGCGTGGTCGCACGGCGTGTCCCACGCACGCTGAGTTGTGTGCACGTGCTCAAGCATCCCGGTAGCCCAGCCAGGCCATGGTGGGGCCATGCTGGGCACGTACACGTGCCGCCTGTGCCGCGCTGAGTGCGCTGCGCCACGCCCCCGCGCGGCCCTGACGGAAGAAGCGCGCCTGCCCGTGTTGGCGCTCGGCAAATCCATGACGCTCCTCGCTGTCGCGTAGCGCTTCGAAACGACAGGCCGCAACGGCCTGCGCGATCTGTACCGGCTGCGTGGACAGCCCCAGAAAGCCGGCCAGCCGCGCGGTTTCCCGCAACGGGTTGTCCAACAGGTCTTCATACCGCAGCAGCAGGCGTGGACCAGGCGCATGCAGCCAGGAGGCCACATGTTCGGACCATGAGCCGAAGCGTTGACGTGCCTGCGGCCGGTATCTGGACAGGGTACTGCTCACGGTGGTTGCGCTCTGGCCCAGTTGCCCGATGGCAGCATCCAGATCGATGCCGGCGTGGTCGGCCCAGGACGGTGCGACGTCGCGCGGATCGCGCACGATATAGACGATGCCCAGCGTCGCCACGGCGGGGAACAGCGCGGCATCGTAGCGGTCGTGAACCTTGAGCACGCTCGAGGCCTGCATTGCGCAACGACGATAGGCCGTGCCGCGCAGCAGATGTAGTTCGTCCGGGGTCAGATCGCCGATATCCACGTCAAGATGACGCTCCAGCCATGCCCGCGATGCGGCATTGGGCAGCGCCGGTGCCAGCTCTTCGAGCTGCATCGCGGCGGCGCCGCTACGCAAACTGGCGATCAGGCAACGCACCCAGGTATTGCCCGACTTGGGATACGAGGCGAGCCAGACGATCCCGCGCCGGCTCATGCGCCGACATGGGCTTCGATGAGGTCGACGGTGATGTCCAGCGCGTCGAAGCGGCGCGGACGCCGCAAGCGCCAGACAGGGACCTGGCGGGCGATCGCAGCAGCGTGCGCAAATGTCGCCGCATGCAGACCCATCCGCACGGCCGCCTGCGGGCGTGCAAGATACCCATGCAGCAGCGGCAATGCGTGCTGCGGCGACAGGCGCTGAAGATGCGGTTCGGAAGCGTCACCAAGGACGACGACCGCGTCCAGGCGCACCGGTGCCGCATCGAACCCCGCGCTTGGGCGCAGATCGAACTTTTCCATGCCTGGCCGCACCGGCGGCGCATCGGTCACCGGCAACTGCAATGACTCCAGGGTGTCGCGCCAGAGCTTCAGCCGCGGAAACGCAGGCAGCACCATGATGGCACCGGCCGAGTCGAGGCGAATGACGGTGAGATCGTCGCTGAGCAGTCCATGGCCCCGTTTGAGCAAAGCCGCCGCCAGCGTGGATTTCCCCGCACCACTGTGGCCGGCAAATGCCACGGTCTGTGTGCCAATGCGCAGGCAGGCAGCATGCAGCGGAAACAGGCTGCGTTGCAGGCACAGATAGCCCAGCGCCGAACCGAGCAGAAACAGCCGCCAACTCTCATCGTGCCGATTTAGCCGCTGCACGCGCATCGCCCGACCGGCGTGCACATGGATGCGCACCACCTGCGGCACCTGCAGCAGGACCGAGCCATCGCGACCAACGCTCAACCACGACTCCACCGGGTCGTGCAGGTCCAGGCGATCCGGAACCTCTCCCTCTTCGATCACCACGTCCGCATCGACAGGCGTCGCAGTCGCCGACCAAGGCGGCAGTTCGGGCAGCGTCAACGCACTGCGGACGTGCCAGCCGCACAGCACGTAGTGGTGATGTAGCTGCGTGGTGGGCATTGGCTGGTGGGCAGATGCGTCGGTCAGGCGCGCATCTCCACCGCCCCGGCATCGCGCAAGGTGTGCAGCATCGCGGTCACGTCGGTTTCGATGGTGGCCCTGGGCGCCGAATATTCCGCACTCAGGCGATCGCACAGCGT
Organism: Xanthomonas citri pv. citri; assembly: GCF_000961215.1. NCBI lineage: Bacteria > Pseudomonadati > Pseudomonadota > Gammaproteobacteria > Lysobacterales > Lysobacteraceae > Xanthomonas > Xanthomonas citri. Next base: position 75,657 of record NZ_CP008998.1, on the reverse strand, counting down.
GGCGAACGCGCAAGGCGGATCCAGGTGCGACCAGATGTTCTTGCCGATGGCATCCAGCGACAGATACAGCCCGTGCTCGGTGCTCATGAGGACGAGTTCATCGCCCATCTCTGCGGCTAGACAACCGGATGTCCTGGCGACGATCGTGCTCGGTGCGATGCGCATCCATGGGCCAAGTCGATAGGGAAACAGGAGCTTACCAGGATGCATCGCGCTGCAAAGCGCGGCTGGTCACGGCGGCCAGGCGGTGGCGCGGCGGCGGAAGACGCTCTGCTCATCGGCCTGCACCGGCAGCCGCCGGTTATCCGGACCAAACAGGGGCGTGTCCGCGCGCGCAGGCGTCGGCAGGCACAGCACCGTGTCGAACCAACGCGCCGCCTCGGTGTCGCGCAGGCGGAAATTGGCATGGCGCAGCACCAGCAGGCCGCCGGGGCGCAGGCAGCGTACGAAATCCAGCAGCTGTGCCTGGACATCCTCGAACCTGATCAAGTGATCGCAACGATCGCCGCGATGGGCGGCCAGGTCGCCGCGACGTAAGACCGCCAGGCAGAAAATGGCGTCGTAGCTGCCGTCGCCCTCCTCTGCCGTGTTGCCGGCCACGCGAAACCCCAACCCTGTATCGGGTCTGGCGCCAAGATGACGGTAGCAGGCGCGGATGGCATCGGGATGGATGTCCAGCCCAGTAATCATCGCCTTGGGAAAGTAGCTGCGCAGGCTGAAGACTTCTTCGCCGCTGGCGCAGCCGAACGACAGCAGTCGCGCCTGGCTGTCGGCGCCAAGGGTCTGCTGGACGAACCCGAACAGCGCGGGATAGCGATCCATCGAGGTGGTCGCATGATCCTGGAACAAGGGCACTGGCGAGCTGAGCTGCAGCCGCGCATATCCGCGGCCCTGGCGGCTGCGCAGCGCGCGATAGAGCAGCCGGACTGCAACGGGAATCGGCAAAAGGCTGCGCCAGCGGGAGCGTTGGATGGTCATCTGGCCGATGCGTGGGGCGTGAAGCAAAACGGAACGAAGAGCACTTTTCAGCACCGTGACGGCGGCAGCTCCCCGCACCTGGACGTGCCGGTGTCGCGAACCGCATGTGGTGGTAACCTGAGCCGCCCGTGTAGCTTACCGCCGAGCGTGGCGAGCGAACGGTATATCAACGTGGTAGAGATGTGTGCCGGGTCGCATCCCGCGGCTGACGCGCACGAACCTTCGGTTGTACGCGACCGTGTCACATCACTGGCAAGAAGGAGATTGCGCGATGCACGAGAACCAACCGGCTGTCTTGTCCGATACGTCGATCGAGGGTGGACGCAAAGCATGGTCAGCACCCGTCGTGTCCTTCCTGTCGATCGATGAAACGGCGAGCAACGCAACCGTGGGCGACGACGGCAACGGTACGTTTACCGGCTCCTGAGCCTGATCGGCATCACCTGGCGTCATGAGTGATTTCGCCGGCGTCTGGCGGCTGGATGGCGCGCCAGTTGCGCCGGGCGACATCCAGCGTTTGGGCCAGGCGCTGGACGCGCGCGGGATAGGCCCGGTGCGTGTCTGGCAGGATGGGCCGGTCGCAATCGTGCATCGTCAACATGTCTTTACCCCGCAGGATGCCGATGAGGCGATGCCCTGGGTGGGGGCATCCGGCGCGGTCCTGGCGGCCGACGTCAGGCTGGCCGCGCGCCAGGAACTTGCGTCTGCGCTGCAGCACCCCGCCAACGTCACCCTGCCCGATGGTGTGCTGCTGCTGGAGGCCTTGCAGTGCTGGGATACCGCGGCGCTGCCGCGCCTGCACGGGTGTTATGCACTGGCGCTGTATCGGCCGGACCGGCATCGCCTCTTGCTGGCCCGCGATCCGATTGGCTTGCGTTCGCTGTTCGTGCATCGCGGACCGCACCTGATCGCATTCGCCACTCGCCTGCGGGCGCTACTGGCACTTCCGCAGGTGCCGAAAGACCTGGACGAGCGCGCCCTGGCCGACAAACTGATCATGGACCGTGCTCGACCGGAGCGCACCATCTACCGCGCGATCGACCGGGTACCAATGGCGCATGCGGTCGTGCTGACCCCGGAGGCGACACACTGCCAGCGCTGGTGGTCGCCGCCCGAGGCCGGATCGCTGCGCTTGCGCAACGATGCCGAAGTGGAAGCTGCGGCAGCCGAGGTACTGGACCGTGCCGTGGCCGATGCGCTGCGCGCACGCGGACCGGTGGCCACCTGTCTGACCGGCGGACTGGACAGCGGTTCGATCACGCTGTCGGCAGCGCGGCAACAGGCGCCGTCGCCGTTGCTGGTGCTCACGCGTCAACCGCTGCCTGCGACTGCCGCTGCCACTGCGACCCACTACTACGACGAGTCGCCGCGCGCGCGGCGGCTGGCCGCCAGCCATCCAGGCATCGACTGGCACCTGGTCGGCGACGACGACGCGGACTGGGGCGAACACGATCCGGCATGCTGGTGGCGCGAGGGTGCGCAGCCGGTCCGTTCGCCCTCGAACATGGCCTGGTTCTTCCCGCTGTACCGGTTCCTGCACGCACGCGGGAGCCAGGTGATGCTGGGCGGCGAACTGGGCAACGCCTTCTTCAGCTACGACGGCCTGTTGCGTCTGCCGCAGCTGGCGCGTCAGCGGCAATGGCGTGTGCTGGCCGGACAGGTCGGTGCACTTGCCGGCAGCCTCGGCCTGAGTCGGCGCAAGACCGTGCAGCGCTATCTGCTGCGCCCTTTCGCGCCGGTTGCGCTGCTGCGCCTGTGGCATGGCCTGCCTGCCGCGGTCTGGGAAGCGCAGGCTGCATTGCAGCCGGCACTGGCGCAGTCGCTTGGGATGCAGCAGTCGCTGGATCGGTCCAGATACCGGTTGCGCCTCGGCGGCGGCCACACGTCCCTGCCGACCTTCCGCGAGTGGATGCTGGGCGATGCCGGTCCGATGGACCTGGTCAACACGCTGCGCGCGGTGTCCGGGGTCGACACGCGTTATCCGCTTGCAGACCGACGGGTGATCGAATTCTTCGGCAGCCTGCCGTTGGATCAATTCCTGCGCGATGGTGTCAGCCGGTCGTTGCCACGCCGCTTGCTGGCCGCACGCGGCGCGCCGCCGGAGATCCACGCCAACCGTGCGGTCGGCGTGCAACAAGGCGACTGGTTCGCGCGGTTGAATGCGCAGCGCGATGCGCTGCACGCGCAACTGAGCCAAGCGCGCACTTCGCCGCTGGCCAATCGGGTCGTGGACCTGCAGCGCTTGCAGGCGCTGCTGGACCACTGGCCGCAGGATGCCGCAGCGGCCGAAGCGCGCCGCTTTGAGTACTTGCAGCTGCTGGCGTCCGGCTTGCAGATGGCGGGTTTCCTGGCCTGGCACGAGCGCGGCGGCGCGTGAGTACGGTGCATGCCCGAGCCAGCAGCAGCTGGATCCTGGTGGACGATGCGCCGTGATCGAAGCCACACCCGCACGCCCGGCTTGCCCGCGCTGGCGTTTGTTAGGCTAGCGGGCAGCGAGAACGCCTCGACACGCGCGCCAGTTCGGAGATGCGCAGGCGTGATCCGCTCGACCACCTTCCCCCACACGTGCCCTCTGCCATGCTCTCTTCATCGTCGGCCCTGCAGTCGCGAAAGCAGGCACCGCAGCCGCGTCTGCTCGCGCGCACCGCCATCGACGCCGAGACCGCCGTGCTGCGCCAGCGGTCCGCAGCGCGCGCGGACCGCTGGCAGTGAGCATGCCCCGCCTGCTCGTGCGCGGCTGCCGCATGCTTGCGGCCGTCGGCCGGCTGCCCCGGTTCGAACGGCTGCTGCTGGTGCCGGCCTGGGTTCTGTTGGGCCTGGTGCGTGCGGCAGTGCGCTGGCTTGGCTTCCGCCGCCTCGCGCCCTGGCTAGGCGACCAGGTGTCCGTGCCACCGGCACTGCCAGGCCTGGATGCACGTGCTGAACGTCGCGCCCTGCAGATCGGCCGGACCGTCCGTCTGGCGGCCCGCTACACCTACTGGGACTCCAATTGTCTGGCGCAGGCGCTGGCCGCACATTACCTGCTGGGCTTGTTCCGGGTCGCCCATTTGCTGTGCCTGGGGGTGACGCGCAGCGACGATGGCGCGCAACTGCAGGCGCATGCCTGGGTGCTCGCTGGTAGCGCGCGCGTCACCGGGGGCCGCGCGAGCGAGCGGTTCACCCGCGTCGGCTGCTTCGTGCCGCGCGCACGGCAGGCCCGATGAGGGTCGTGCACGGCATGGCGCGCCTGTTGCGGTGGGCGCCAGGTCGCCAGCGACTCGGGCTGTTCGTGCTGATGGTGCTGGCCGGCGCGACGGAGGGCATCGGGATGCTGTTGCTGGTGCCCTTGCTCGGTGCCTTGCAAGGCGACGCCGCCGCCACGGACGGGCTGGCAGGGCAGTTGCTGCGCGTCCCCATCGCCCTCGGACTTCCGACCAGCTCGCCGATTCCCTTGCTGCTGCTGTTCTGTACGGTCGTGCTGGTGCGCACTGCGATCCAGCTCGGCCGCGAGCGGGCGGCAGCACAGCTGCAACAAGATGTGGGCGAGCGGCTGCGCATGGCCAGCTTCGCGGCGCTGCTCGGGGCGCAGTGGCGCTGGTTGGTCGGTCAGCGCACCGCCGACCACGCCAGCCTCATGCTCAGCGACGTCAGCCGCGCCGAAGTGGGTCTGGGACAAGGCCTGGCGCTGCTTGCCGCCGGGACGACCGCCTTGCTTTACCTGCTCGCTGCGATTGCGTTGTCCTGGCAGCTGGCGCTGGTCGCGCTGCTGAGTGGGGCGGTGCTGTTGTTGTCCACGGACCAGCGGCGGCGCGGGACGGTCGTGCTGGGTCGCCAACTGACGCAGGCCAACCAACGCTTGCACGCCGGTCTGCATGACCGCTTGTCGGGATTGCGCCTGGCCAAGATCCTGGGCGCCGAAGCGCGCCACCTGGCAGCATTCGGGCGCACGGCGCGTGCCATGCACGACCAGCAGCTGCGGTTCGCCCATGGCCTGAGCAGTTCCAAGGCCTTGCTCCATGGCGCCGGGGCGGTCCTGCTGGCGTGCTACGTCTATGCGGGCCTGCAGCTCCTGCACATGGCCATGGCCGAACTTCTGGTGCTGGTCGCAATCTTCGCCCGGCTGTTGCCACTAGTGAGCAACATCCAACAGCAACGCCAGTATTGCCTGCATGCAATGGCCGCGTTCGACGAGATCGAAGGCCGCCTGCAGGAGAGCCGGACCTGGGCCGAGCCGCCGTTACCCGAGGCCACGCCGCCGATCCGGCTGACAGCCTCGATTGCGCTGTCTGCAGTCCAGATCCAGTACCCCGGACGCGGCACGCCCGCGCTGCAGGATCTGTCGTTACTGCTGCCGGCGCGGACGACCACCGCCGTGGTCGGCGCCTCCGGTGCAGGCAAGAGCACCCTGGCCGATGTCCTGAGCGGCCTGCTTGGCCCAGACCAAGGCACACTGGAAATCGACGGCGTGGCGCTGGATGCAGCCGCGCGACGGGCCTGGCGCCGCTCGGTGGCCTATGTCTCGCAGGACGCCTTCCTCCTCAACGACAGCGTGCGCAATAACCTCTTGATCGCCTGTCCAGATGCAAGCGAACAGGCGCTACACGCTGCGCTGGAGCAGGCAGCTGCCCAGTTCGTGCATGCCCTGCCGCAGGGTTGGGATACGCCGGTCGGCGAGGGCGGCATGCCATTGTCCGGTGGCGAGCGCCAGCGGCTGGCACTGGCGCGTGCGCTGCTGCAACGCCCGGCATTGCTGATCCTGGACGAGGCGACCAGCGCGCTGGACCACGACAACGAGACGCGCATCCGCAGCGCCATCCAGGGCCTGCATGGCGAGCTGACTGTCCTGCTCATCGGCCATCGGCTGGCCTTGCTGGAACAGGCCGACACCGTGCTGGTCCTGGACCAGGGGCGGTTGGTGGCGCAGGGCCCGTGCCAGGCAGTGGCGCCGATCTGGATCGGCGCCCGGTGACGCCGCATCTGTCGCCTGCATGGCGTGGCCTCGTGCGCGGCTTGTCGGCGCAGTGGCTGTCGATCCTGTTCACCGCTGCGGTCTCGCTGGCGCTGTCGGTGTGGCTGGCACGCGGGATGGGCCCGGCCGGCTTCGGCCGCTACGCCTACCTGCTCAATCTGGCGACCTTGCTGGCGCTGTTGCAGGATGCCGGCATGCGCACCCTGGTATTGCGCGAAGGGGTTGCGGCCGGAATCCCGGCGACGCTGGCGCGCGCGCTGCCTGGTCTGGCACGCGGGCATCTGCTGTGGTCCACGCTGCTGCTGGTCGCCGCAACCCTGGCGGCGACGCGCGCCGGCAGCGATCCGGCACTGGTCTGGGCGGTGCTGTGCTTCGGTGCGGTCACGTTGACCCAGCTGGTGTCGGCGCAATTGAAGGCGGCGGGCCAGTGGCAACGCGACGCCAGCTGGCTGGCGGGTGCGCGCGCACTCAGCGCGCTGCTGGTGGTGACGGCGGTGCTGCTGCTCGGTCACGCCCCCGGCGTGGTCTTTGCTGCGTGGGCAGGCGGCCTGCTGTTGGCCTATGTCTGGCTGGGGCGAGGCCTGCATGAGCGACCGCACTGGCGGCCACAGCCGCTGGCGTATCGCGCGGCCGCCGGCTTTTTCTGGATCGACACCGCCACCGGTCTGTACCGTCGCAGCGACGTGGTGATCCTGCAGCACACGGTGCCTGCGGCGGAGGTGGGCCAGTATGCCGCCGCGTATCGCGTGTTCGATGGCGTGCTGTTGCTGGCGATGCCGGTCGCCTTGCTGCTGTTCCGCCAGCTGCGCCTGGCGCGCGCGCAGGCAGGCCGCGCGCGTCGGCTGGAAGATCGCGCCCTGTGGCTGGCCGCTGCGGCGGGGCTGGCACTGGCGGCCAGCGGCGCCTGGCTCGGGAACTGGCTGATGGAGCTGTTGTACGGAGCGTCCTATCGCGCGGTGGCGGGGCAACTGCTGGGCTGGTTGTTTGCCGCCTTCGTATTCGTGCTGCCGAACTACGTACTGACCCAGGCCGCCATCGCCTGCGACCAGCAGCGTTGGTACGTGCTCGGCGCGAGTGTGGCGGCGGTGGTCAACATCGCGCTGAATCTGCTGCTCACCCGCCGCTACGGTGTGCACGGCGCAGCGATCGCCGTGATCGCCACCGAGGCGGTGCTGACCGCCACCTTGTGGTGCGGGCTGCGGACTGCAGGGCGCGCGCGCGCATAGTCGCGTTGCCGCCGTCGCAATCGCTGTGGCACAGTGCTGGCGATACGGCGTGGCGCTTCCATGCCTCCCTTGAACCGCAGCGACGATCTGATGCCGGGTATAGACGAGATCCCTGAACGCCGTGACGAGGTCTCCCTGGGCGATCTATTGCTGGAAGTGCTGCGCTTCTACCAACAGTTCGGCCGCCTGCTGATTCCGCTGGCCGTGCTGTGCGGCGTACTGGCCGGCGTGGTCGTCGCCACGCGGCCCCTGTATGCGGTCACCGCGCTGCTGGAAACGCCGCAGATGAGCCTGGAACAATGGCGCAAGCTGCAACCCATGCTGGCCGACCGTCAGTTGGTGGCGGCCTCGCTCGCCAGCATGACCGAGCTGCCGCCGGAGCAGCGCGAACGCCTGCAACGCGCCTTCGTGCTCAAGAAATACTGGGACACGCGCGTGACCTACCGCAGCGCGGTCGAACGCGACGACATCCGCCAGCAGGTCAACATCGATGCGAAAAGCGTCGGCGCGCTGGGATTGGAAGTGTCGTTGTATGCACGCGACGATGCGGCCGCGAACCAGCAGCTGGACGCCATCGCGCAGCACGTGCGCCAGGTCGTGCTGTGGGGCGGGTTGCGCGACTACCTGGACAGCCTGCGCCAGCAGACGCTCGAACAACGCCCGCAGTTGCAGATCGACCAGATCCAGCAACGCTACGCGATCGAACAGAACGAACGCCAGGCTGCGGACATGCAGCAGTTGCTGGAGCGCTATCCGGAACTGCGGCGCAACGAGGTCAACACGGTCGTGTCGGTCGGCGATGGCGGTGGACGCTACCTTTCGCCGCTGGCGCAGATCGTCGCATTGCAATCGACCATCGCCGGGACGCGGACCACCTTGCGTCAGGTGGAACGCGAGCTGGAACAGCTGGACGGCAAGCAGCGCTTTCTGGCGCGGGTGGACCAGCGCGCGCCGGGCCTGCATCTGGGCCGGGCCCTGGCAGACTGGGTGCAGAGCTGCCGACGCGCCGTCTTCGGCAGCGGCACCCCCTCCGGCTCGGCGCTGTCGCAGGTCGCCAGCGAAATAGACCTGGCGCTGTCGCAACAGCGCTGGCGCGCGCAATTGGTGCGCTACCGGGCGATCCCGGCGTTATCGCCGGCGCCGGTACCCTCGCGCCGGCCGGCGCTGGTCGCGCTGGCGGTGTTCCTTGGGGTGTTGCTGGTCGCCTCGTTGGGATTGGCAATGTATGTGATCGCGCGTCGCAATGGCGACCGGCATGCATCCTGGTCGGCGCACGCCGATCCGTTGTTTGCGTGGTTGCCGCAGCGCATGCGTGGCCTGTTGCTCGGGCCGACCGACGCGCGCCCGCTGGGGTCTGGATGATGCGGGTGCTGGTCACCGGCGCGGCCGGGATGATCGGGAGACGCGTGGCGAGCGCGCTGTTGCAGCGAGGCGACGCGGTGGCAGGCCTGGACGATCTGTCCAGCGGCATGTCCCTGCCGCACGGCCTGCATGCGGCCATCGTTGCCGACGTGGGCGAGCGTGAGACGGTCGCCGTCGCGTTGCGCGAGTTCCGCGCCGATGCGCTGATCCATCTGGCCGCCATCCACCATATTCCCACCTGCGAGACGCAGCGCATGCGTTGCCTGCAGGTCAACGTGGTCGGCACCGAGAGCGTGCTGCACGCCGCCAGCGACGCGGCGCTGCGGCAGGTCGTGATCGCCTCCAGCGGCGCGGTCTACGCCTGGGGCGACGGCGCGCTGGACGAACACGTCAGCGCCACCGACGCGCGCGACAACTATGCGCTGTCCAAACTTTGCAACGAAGCGCAATTGCGCTTGTGGTGCGCTGCCGCGAACGGCCGGCGCGGGCGCGCGGCGCGGCTGTTCAACACCATCGCCCATGACGATCCCAATGCGCACCTGATACCGGACGTGTTGGCGCAACTGGCGGCCGATCCGGCCGCGACGCCAACCTTGCGCCTGGGCAACCTGCAACCGTGCCGGGACTATCTCCACGCAGACGACGCTGCGGCAGGGCTGATCGCACTGCTCGACGATGCGCGGCCGGACCCGGCCTTCGATGTCTTCAATCTGTGCTCGGGCGTTGAGCATTCGGTTGCCGAACTGGTGGAGCAGATCGGCGCCGTGCTAGGGCGATCGCCGCGCCTGGAAGTCGACCCGCAGCGTCAGCGGCGTATCGACCGTCTCCATCAGTTGGGCGATCCGGGCAAGGCGGCGCGCGTGCTGGGTTGGCGTGCACGCTGGAGTCTGCGCGAGGCACTGCAGCGCGTATTGGGAGTCACCGATGCGCCCACCGCCGGGCAACATGCGTGAGCCCGCGCGATGCGATCACCTCGCCCGCTGCCACGCTGATCGCAACGCCTGCGGTGCAAACAGCCCGCGTTGTCGTGCGACACCATCGGCGCATCACCATCGCAGGTCGAACGGTTGCGGCGGCGGCACCACGCGCCCATCTCGAGATGGGTCTGCTCAGTGCGTAAATCCGGCGCCATACCGACCAGGCATTCACCGCCGCATAGGCGCTGCAGCCCCTTAGCTTTGGCGCTGGCCAAATGCGCCCGATTGTCTGTATGGAAAGTGCTGCCTGCAATTGCGTTAGCGCGTCCCCAGCCCGGATACTCCCACTGCGGTCTCCCCGTTCTTGCGAAGGTGTCTGGCTTGTCTGCGACGACCATTGAACGCCTCAAGTTCGCCTATCGTCGGTTGCGCGTCGGCGCGAACCTGCACCGTAACGATGCGCTCGGCGCGCTGTTTCGGGCATGGGCGTATACACATGCCACGCAGCTGACGGGCGACTACTACGAGTTCGGCGTCTATCGCGGCAACAGTCTCGCTCACGCGTGGCTGTGCTACCGCCATCACCGACGCCATCTCGAGCGCAGTGCGCGATTGCCCTACCGTCGGCAGGGAACGGTGTCGGCGTTTCTGGCGCAGCGTCCACGGTTCTACGGTTTCGATACGTTTGCCGGGATGCCGGCCAATCTGGAAGGCGAAGACAGCTTGGCGGGCGGCAGCTTTCTCGCCTCACTGGCCCAGGCCCAGGCACGCTGTGCCGCCGTTGGTTTGAAAGCACCGGATCTGCAGCTGGTGCAAGGCTTGTTCGCCGACAATGCTGCAGCCATCGGCCACACGCACGCAGCAATCGTGCATGTGGATTGCGATCTCTACAGCTCGGCACACGACGCACTGACCTTGATCGCACCGCGTCTGGTGCAGGGCAGTGTGCTGCTGTGCGACGACTACGATCTGTTTCGCGCCGACAACCGACAGGGCGAACGCCGGGCGCTACAGGAATGCGCGGACCACGTCGGCATCGCATTTGAGCCCTGGTTTGCCTATGGCGCCGCCTCGCGCGCTTTTCTGTGCCATGTACCGACGCCTGCATCCGCCGCGCAGCCATGATCGCCGCGCAACGCATGCGCGCGGGGTTCGTTGCCGGCGCAGTGCTGTATGCGCTCGGTCAGGGCTGCGCGCTGCTATTCCAGTGGCCGTTGCTACGTCGGTTCGGCCTGCAGGGCTATGGCGACGTAGGGCTGGCGCATCTTGGCTTGGTCACTGTGCTGTTCCTGGCCGATCTGGGCTATGCCTCGCTCTTTCTGCGCGAGGATCCTGCGGCACCTGGCTGGAACGCGCGTTGGCGCCAGGCGCTGTGGCACCGCTTGCTCGCCACCTTGGTGCTGGATCTGCTGTGGATCGCCGGCGTCTGGTGGTCCGGTCGCGGCCAAGGCGAAGGGTTCCGCTATCTGCTGGCGGCGCTCTCGGCGACGGTGTTTGGCTTGGTGGGCTATTCGGCGCCGCTGCTCGCCCGCGGGCGGATGCTGGCCGGATTCATCGTGCAGCAGGTGGCGATGCCGGCGACGATCCTCGCCTGGTTCGTGCTGCAACAGCTGCCAGGCTGGGACGGCGGGCTTGGCGCCGGGCTGGCTGTCAGCTTGGGCTATCTACTGCAGGCCCTGGTCAACATCGCCGTGTTCGGTGCACCGCTGCAGTTGCTATGGCCGCGTCGCGGTGGCGGCCGGCGCATGCTGCGCCCCGCGCTGCAACTGTCCTTGCTGAGCATCGCCGGCACCTTGCACGATCGGTTGACACCGCTCTTGCTGGCGTCGGTCGCGCCGGCATTTTTGCCGGTGTATTTGTTCCTGAACTATCTGCTCAATGGGGCCAGTGGTGTATTCAACCAGTTCAACCGCCTTTTGGTGGCCGACGCGCGCGGCCCGGCCGGGGAACACTGGGCAGGCGCGCTGGTCTCGTTGGTGCTGGGCGCAGCCGCTGTGGGCGCGTTGGCGCTGCTGGTGGTTGCAGCCGCCTGGGGCAGCGCCGAGCAGCGCGCGTGGCTGCCATGGGTCACCCCGGTACTGGCCGCAGGCGCGACCACACTACTCAGCAGCGTGCTGGCGGCCTTGCTGATCGGACGCCATCGCGAAGCGACGATGGTTCCGTTGTTGTTGGGCGGCGCGCTCTGCAGCGCGCTCCTGCAGGTCGCGGCAGCGGCGGCGCATGCACCACAGTGGATGCTATGGCTGCGATTCCTGTGCGTGCTCGCCATGGCGGCGGCGAGTCTGCACCTGTGCGGGCTGCGCTTGAACGCCGGCGGCTACGCGGCCCTGCTGTCGGCGGTGCTCGCGGTCTCGCTCGGTGGCGGCCCGGTGACCATGACACTGGCGGCGTTGTTGCTGGTGCCGGTGGCGTGGACGGTATGGCAGCGCCGCAGCCTGCTGCACACCACGTTGTCAGCGCGCGCGTGATGCATGATTGCGCCTTGATTGCGATGTTCTGCTTTCGGCATCGGGGGCCATCATGTGCGGCATAGTCGCGCTGCGCAGCTTCGTTGCGGAGGCGCCGTTGCAGGCGCTGGCCGAGCGCGCGCTAGACGCCTTGTCACGTCGCGGCCCGGACGCGCAGGGTCTGCTGTGCCTGGAGCAGCCAGTGCCGACGGCGCTAGGCCACCGTCGCTTGGCGATCCTGGACTTGAGCGCTGCTGCGACCCAGCCAATGCGCTGCGCCGAGACCGGCAACGTGCTGGTGTTCAATGGCGAGATCTACAACTTTCTTGAGCTGCGCCGCGAACTGGAAGGGTTGGGTCATCAATTCCGCACCGACAGCGATACCGAGGTCATCCTGCATGGCTGGCGCGCATGGGGCGAGGGGCTGTTCCCGCGTTGCAATGGCATGTGGGCGCTGGTGCTGCTGGAGCAGGCAAGCGGCGATCTGATCTATTGCCGCGACCGGCTCGGCGTCAAACCGTTGTACCTGCACCACGACGGGCGGCAGTTGGTGCTGGCCAGCGAGATCCGCGCCATCGCTGCCAGCCTGGGGGGCTACCCGCCACCCAATCCCGCCGCGGTGTTCGATTTCCTGGTTACCGGTCTCTCCGACCACACCAGCGACACCTTTTACGCCGGCATCCGCGCGGTTCCTCCCGGCTGGCTGTACCGGGTGTCGCCAGCCGGCCATAGCCGGCGCACGCCGTACCACCAGTGGCCGCTGCCCGGTGCAGTTGCTCCGCTGGACGCGCAGGCCACTATGGAGCTGCTCGAAGACTCCACCCGCCTGCGTTTGCGCTCGGATGCGCCCACGGTGTCACTGCTATCGGGCGGGTTGGACAGTTCAATCCTGACCACCCTGAGCGTGCAGGCCGGTGCGCTGCCACGCACCTGTTTCGCCGGCGCCTTCACCTATGGCTACGACGACACCGAGCAGGCCGGCTTCGACGAAACCGAGGCCGCAGCGAGCTTGATGCAAACGCTGGGGCAGAGCGAGCGTCACTTCGTGCATCGCGCCCGCGCGATTCCGGACGAGGAGGAACTGCTGGCACTGGTGGCGGCGCAGGAAGAGCCGTTCTGTACGCCGTCGATACTCGCCAGTTTCCGTATGTATCGCGCCATCCGCGCCGCCGGTTACAAGGTGGTGCTCAATGGTGAAGGCGCCGATGAGCTGTTCGGTGGCTACGTGCGCCTGTACCTGGCCTTGAGCGCGCGCAGTGCGCTGCACCAAGCACGACTGCCGACCGCCATCAGGCTGCTGTCCACCGGTGCGGTGGACCCGCGTCTGCTGCTCAATCGTCTTGCATGGGATCTGCCAGCCGGCGCGCTGGGCGCACTGCTGCGCCGGCAGCGGCCGAGCGTGGCCTGCATGTCCTCGGCACTGTGGCACGACCAAGCCGCCCGGCTGCAGTCGTTGCAGGTTGATCGCCGCGTCGATATCGAGGCGCGTTTGCGTCGCGACGTGCTGTCGACCAATCTGCCGATGGTGTTGCGCATGACCGACCGCAACAGCATGTCCGCCGGCATCGAGGTGCGCGCGCCGTTCCTGGACTATCGCGTTGTCGAACGCGCGTTGTCGACGCCTGCGCTGCAGCGGATGGGCGACTATCACGGCAAGGCCATGTTGCGGCACGCGTTCGCCGAGCGCCTGCCGGCACGCGTGACCACGCAGCGCAAGAGCACCGGCTTCGGACATGCCGAACAGTTTCTGGTCGATCGCATGCCGTTGCAGCAGGCGCTGGCGACGTTGCCGGAAGGCGTGAACGAACTGCTGAATGTCGCGAGGCTGCGCCGGGAGTTTGCCAGCGGACGATCGCACAGCACGCTGTGGTTCGCGGTCTCGGTCGCGCTGTGGTATCGGAGCGTCTATGCGTAACGCGCCGCCGACGGTACAGGAGCTGTGGACGCCCGACCACGGGCATTGCCGCTGTTGCGGCGGCACGCAAGCGCAACGCACGGTCTGGGCGGAAGTCTATGTAGGGACTGGTCAGGAGCTGCGCCGCTGCGGTGCGTGTGCGGCGGTGTATCTGGCGCCTGACCTCACCGAAGCGGCGCTACAGCACTTCTATGCCCACGATTATCGGCAGCTGTTTCCCGCGGAAATCCCGTGGGGAGCCAGCGGCGCTTCTTTGCGTGGCGCGGCGACCGCTGGATCGCGCACAACCGGCTACAGCGGATCGCGCCCGCCCTTGCACCGGCAGCCAGGGTGTTGGAGGTGGGCTCGGGTTTTGGTGCCTTTCTTGGCGCCGCTGCCGCCACGCGACCAGACCTGCGCCTGTCGGCGTGCGAGCCGGATGTGACACATCGCCACGTCTTGCTGGATGGCGCGGCGGTCACCTTCCTGCCTGCGCTGGACACGCTGGCCGACGGGGAGTTCGAAGCCGTGGTCGCCTTCCATGTACTTGAGCACTTGACCGACCCGCGCGCGTTCCTGTCGTCGCTGGCGCGCATCCTCGTTCCCGAGGGACAGGCGTGGATCGAGGTCCCGGACCTGATGAGTGGATGGCGCTCGCGCAACTATGTCCACCCGGCCCATCTAAGCTATTTTTCGGCGCCGTTGCTACGACGGCTGGCCAATGCGGCAGGCCTGGAGGTCGTTTCCTGCGGTCCGTATTCCGATCGTGGTGTGTTGGCTGGAAACATCTGGCTGCATCTGCGGCAGCCTGCGCAACCGCACGCCGCGGCGTCGCTGGCGCTGGCCGATTCGCACGAGGTCGACGCAGTCGACGCACGGCTGGACATGGTCCGGTGGAGCCGGCGGGACCGGCTGCAGCGGCGGCTCAAGCACGGCCTGATCCGGGTGCTCGGCAGAGGTCTGTTCGGTGAACTGCAGCGCTGGCGTGGCTACCGCCAGCTGCGCAAGGACCAGGTGCACGATGGACTTCGCTGACTTCCAGCAGGCCGTGCACGCCCAGTTCGGCGCGGAGGCGGCCGCGGTACGCCATGAGATCTACTTCCTGACCCGCCGACGCGGTGCAGGGCTGCGTGCCGCTCTGGCTGTCCTGCGTGATGCATGGCTGTGCCTGCGGCTGCCGCAACGCCCGCCCGTGCTCTCGGAGTGGACGGCGCTGGCAACCCTGCCGGGCAGCAACGGCTGGGGCGCCCTGGCGCCGTACCTGGCCGATCTGCAGCGACAGGGTGCGGCATGCACGGTGCTGATCCATCCGCGCCTGCGCGGCAGCGTCGAGGGACAGCTGCCCGCACGACCAACCTGGGCCGGCTGGCAGGCGGCGTTGCGCGCGCTGGCCCTGCGCCGCACGCCGCTCGGGCCGGCGGTCGCCTCGCTCTGGATCGTGCGCGCCTGCGTCTTGCGCCAGCGCCTGTGGCATGGCGCATGGCAACGCACGCTGGGCGCCGCGCCCGCAGGAGCAACGCTGCTGCTGCACAACGACTTCGACATGTATGCGGCGGCGGCACTGCACGCTGCCGGCGACGGCTGGCGGAGCGTATGCGTCCAGCATGGTCTGCCAACCGACGAGTTCTTCCCGGTCCGGGCGCGGCACCATTTGCTGTGGGGACCTAGTAGTGCGCAGGTCTACCGCAAGCACGGCGTCGCACCGGCGGCCATCGGCTATGGGCCAGCGATGGCGTTGACCGATCTCGATACCGCAACGGTGCCGACCACGCTGTATCTGATGTCGCAGAGCCACACACCGATTTATGGACCCACCCTTGCCGCGCATCTGTTGGCCTTGGCGCACGCGCTGCCGGCGCTGGAGGCAGACGGCGTGGCCGTGCGCATCCTGCTGCATCCGGAGGAAGTGCGCGGTACCCATCCGTATGCAGAGCCGGCACTGCAACGGCGCTGCCAGGCGCCCCCGCACGCGATCCTGGAGGCGGATGCAGGTCCGGCACTGGTGGTGGGATTTTGTTCCACCGCGCTGCTGCAGGCCGCCTGCCGCGGTCACTACGTGATCGGCATGGCCTGGCCCGCCTCCGCGTCCCACGATGCGTTGGCGGTCGGGCGGCCCGCACATCAGGTCGCCGATGCCGACGCGCTGGCTGCACTGGTCCGGGCGCTGCGCAGCGATGCGGGTGCGCGAGCGCGATTCGCCGCGCAGCAACGCCATTGGCTGCAGCAGACCTTCGCGGCCGATGCGCGATGGCCGCACCATCTGGAAGCGACCCCGTGAAACGCGCCTATCTGCTGCTGGCGGTGCTGCTGGCGATCCACCTGGGCGATCTGCTGGTGGCCTGGCTGTACCACGGCGGGGCGCTGCCGGCGGCCGCCCTGCTGCGGCCGATGCGCGATGGCACGCTCATCGTGCTGGCCGCCATTGCACTGGCGACGGTGCGCATGCCGCGCGCCTTGCTGGCGATAATCCTGGTGTTCGGCATGATCGGGCTGGCCTATGCGCCGGTCGGATACGCCCACGGGTTGCCGGCCGGCATCGTGGTCGGCTCGCTTGGCACCTTGCTGCTGCCGATGCTGCTGGTGCTTGCCGGGTATTGGTGCATGCCGCATCCGCACGATGTCAGGCGCGGGGCGCGCTGGCTGGTCTGGTTGGGCATCGTCAGTGCTCTGTTCGGTGCGTGGGACTTGGCGCATACCGATTTCTGGGTGCAGACCGTGCGGTTGCCGGACTACTTGGCCGAGGTGAAAGGCGTGCTTCCCAAGGACACCGACCCGGACACCGGGCTGCCATGGAACTTCTTCGGCGGCGAGGATTACGCGCGCCGTGCCGGTGGACTGGTGGCAGCTCCCCTGGCGCAGGGCCAGTTCCTGATTACCGCGGCACTGGCGGCACTGGGTCTGTGGCAGCGGCGCTGGCCGTGGCGCGCCCTGCTTACGTGCCTGGGCTTGCTGGTGGGGGTGTGGATGTCGGGCACACGGGGCGCCATGCTGGCCGGCATCGTCGGGGTGCTGGGCTACCTGGTCAGCTCACGCGGGCTGGTGCGATCGCCCTGGGCGCGGCTGCTGCTGGTGGGCGGAATCGCGGCGATGCTGGCGGCCGCGTCCTACGGCATTGTGGTGACGTCGGTGAATTTCCGCGACGGCTCCACCATCGGCCACTGGTACGCGCTGCAGCGCAATCTGGCCGATCTGCACCAAGTGGTCCTGTGGGGCGGCGGGCTGGGTCGCCAGGGGGCGGTTGCTGCGCGTCAGGCGTTGACCGATCTGGGCGGTGGCGAAGGTGCCATCTTTACCATCGCGTATCAGATGGGGTTACCGACGGCCCTGCTGTTTCTGGGCTTTATCGGCTGGAGCCTGCGCGCGCTCTGGCGCGCCTATCGCCAACGCGACAATCACCTGGCATTGGCGATGTTCTGGCTGTTGTGCGGCATGGCGACAACCTTGATCTCGTCCGACAACGCAATGACCGTGTCTGGCGCTGGGGGGTTCTGGTTGCTACTGGGCGGCGCGTTGCGTCATTGCCAATGTCCGCTGCCAACCCGACGAGCGATCGTGCGTACACGCAGGGACCACACCGCGCCCGCCGCCGGCATGGCCGCAGGTTGAGCGATGCGTATCCTGCACGTCTATAAGGATTTCGCGCCGCACAGCGGCGGCGGCGGGGTGGCGCGGCACATCCATGGGCTGGCAGTGACCCTTGCCGATGCCGGGCATACGCTGCGGATCGTGGCCCCGTTGGCCGAGGACGGCATCTCGCCACACGGCTATACGGTGGTCCGCGCCACCGCATCGCAGCTCTGGCATCACGTCGGCTGGGCCGATGTGGTGCACGTGCACGGTGCGCGCACGCCAATCGCCGCGATCGCCGGTGCGCTTGCCCGGCTGCGCGGCAAGCGTGTGATCTATACACCGCATTGCTATTACGATGACGATCTTGCAGCGAGCAAGCGCGCGCGCAAGTGGTGCTGGGATCGCTTGATCGAGAAGCCGCTGCTGCAAAGCGCACAACCCACCGTGCTGCTGTCGGCGTATTGGCAGCAATACCTCTCACAGCGTCGGCTGCCGCCCAAGCGCGCCCTGCTGCTGCCCAATGCCGTGCTCGCCGCCGAGCAGTGCCTGCCCGCGACGTCACGGCAACCGTTGCTCGGGGCTCCGGCGCTGCTGTCGGTCGGCCGCCTGGACGCGGTCAAGCGGCTACAGGATGCGATCGCAGCCCTTACCCAGCCGAACATGGACGCAGCCGTGTTGCACGTGGTCGGACGTGGCCCGGATCGGGCACGCCTGGAAGCCTGCGCCGTGGCATTGGGGGTCGCTGCACGCGTGCACTTCCATGGCTTCGTCAGCGATGCCGAGGTTGCAGCGATGGCGGCACAGGCCGATGTCTTCGTGCTGCCATCGGCCGTCGAGGGCATGCCGACCGTCTTGATCGAAATGCTGCTGCATGGGTGTCCGGTGGTTGCCAGCGACATTCCCGGCAATCGCTCGATCCTGGCCCAGATCGGCCTGCAGGCGGCCTTGCACCGGCTCGGCGACAGCGCCGCGTTGGCGGGATGCATTCGCGTGCAACGACAGCAGCGAATTGGGCCGGAACGCATCGCGCGTGTCCGGGCAGATTTCACCTGGGAGGGCCTGCGAGCGCAGGTGCTGGCACTGTACGATGCTCAGGTCGTAAAGGAACCCGCAACTTGACCACATCGCCGGCTCGCCTGTCCTTTCTCGGATGTCCGTTGGACCTCCTCCCCCCGGAGCAGATTCTCTTGCGTGCGCAGCACGCCGCCGAGGGCGGCGCGCCGATCCGGGTGGAGGGCTTGAACGTCGCCAAACTGATCGATGCGCGCGCCCAGCTGCGCCAGGCGCTGGAACAGGCCGAAGTGGTGCACATCGATGGCGCCGGCATCAGCCTGGGCGTGCGTTGGTTCGGAGTGGACGTGCCGCCGCGCAGGGCCGGCATCGACCTGATGCAGGACATGTGCGGCCAGGCCGCCCGCAGCGGTGCAGGGGTCTATCTGCTCGGTGCGCGCCCGGCGGTGGTCGCGGCCGCGGCAGAACGCCTGTGCACGCACTGGCCCGGTCTGCACATTGCCGGCATGCGCGATGGCTATTTCAGCGACGCCGAGGAGGACGCGGTGATCGCGGCAATTCGCCAGTCGGGTGCACGCTATCTCTTCATCGGCATCAGTTCGCCGAAGAAGGAACTGCTGCTGGAGAAACACTGGCAAACCCTGGGCGTGCCGGTGGCGATGGGCGTGGGCGGTTCGTTCGATGTGCTGTCGGGCATGCTGCCGCGTGCGCCGCGGCTGATGCAGCGCTGTGGGATGGAGTGGCTGTTTCGGCTGGCGCTGGAACCGCGCCGGCTGGCCTGGCGCTATCTGCGCACCAATGCGGCGTATCTGCTGCTGTTGCTGCGCGCCCGCCTCAGCCGACGCTACCGCGCGCGGGCGCTGACGACCTGGCCCACATGACCGCTGGCGCGCCTGCGCGCCAGCCTGCGCAGACCGGGCTGGTGGCCGTGTGCCTGGGCCTCTACCTGCTGTTCTGTCTGCAGCAAGTGGTGTTGACCGGCCGCTACTTCGGGGTCGGTCTGTCGCTAGGATCGATGGCCATCCGCGGCGTTGCGCTTGGCCTGAGTGCATGGGCGTTATGGCGGCACGGCGTTCCGGCATGCCTGCGCTGGCCATTGCTGTCGATCCTGCTGTGTATGACTGCGCTGGCAGCGTCGGTGCTGGCGTCCGACCACTCGGCCTTGGCATTCAAGTACGCCGTGCGTTATGCCACTGCCTTGCTGTGGCTATGGGCCTTGTTGAATCTGGCGGTGGCGTGGCCGCAGTGGCCGCGCGCGGCGGCGCTGGCGGCGTTGATCGCGGTGTGGATCAATCTTGCGTTGGGTATGGCGGTACGGCTGCAGTGGCCGCCGGCATTGGAGTGGTCGTTGGCCTTCCATGCGCAGGGCAGCTTCAAGTACCTGCCTCGGGTGTCGGGCATGTACGACCATCCCGCATTGCTGGCCGCAACTGCCGTCATCGTCGGGTTGCTCACGATCCAGTTGTATCAGCGGCACGCGGTCGGGCGCGCGCAACTGGCGGCGGCCGTGCTGGCTGCAATCGGCGCGCTGGCGCTGAGTGAAGTACGTAACCCGTTGCTGCCGGTGGCCGGGTTGATCCTCTGGTGGGCGTGGTCGCGCCGCGCTGGCGAACGTCCTCGCCGCCGCACGGTCTGGGCCGCCGCGCTCGGCCTGCTGGCCGTTGCTGGCTTCGTGCTTTGGCAGCGCTACGCGGAGATGACCAGCGCAGTGCACGAAAGCCCGCTGACCGCGTTCTCGTTGGGGCGCACCTACCTGTGGTCGGGCGCGATCGAGGCATGGCGCAGCCACCCCTGGTTCGGGCTCGGCGCCGGTGTCTTCCAGTTTCTGGTGCCCGATTACACCGGCGGTCGCTTCGATCGCGGCGAGCTGCACGCACACAACGGCCTGCTGGCGGTGTTGTCGGAAACCGGGCTGTGCGGGCTGCTCGCCTGCGTGTGCATGCTTTGGGCGCTCTGGGCGCCGTTGCTGCGCAACCCTGCCGAACGTGGCTGGGCGCTGATCTGGCTGCTGTTCCTGCTGGGCTTGAACGTGTTCGATTTCTATCCGCTGTTCTATCCCTTTTCCCTGCATGCGGCCCTGGCGGTGGCGCTGCTGTACGCCCACCACGTTGAGCTCAACGGCGCACCGAAATCCGGGATGTCATGAGGCCGTCCCAGCGCTCGGCTCTGCGTCGCGTCTAGAACCAGCCATGCCATCGCGCGCCTGCGCGCTGAGACCTTCGCTACGCGCCGCCTACGCGTGCTGCAGGCGCGGACGCGACGCGCTGGGGTGTTCGTCCCGCGCCAGGAGCGTGTCCAGGATGCAGCGAAACGCATGGCCATCGCCAAAGGGATTGCGCCATGCCACCGAACGCGCCAGCAGGCGATCGGCGGCACTCCGCAGGGCGTCCTGGTCCAGGCCGTGGGGGAGTTCCGCCCCGCCGATCTGCAGGGTCTCCGGCCGCTCGGTGTTGGTACGCAGCACCAGGCATTTGCGCTGCAGGATGCAGGCTTCTTCCTGGATGCCGCCACTGTCGGTCATGATCAAGGCCGCGCCTTGCTGGAGCGCCAGCATGTCCAGGTAACCGACCGGACCGATCGCCCGCAGCACGCGATGCCGCGCGGCCGCCACGCTCCCCAGCGCATCCAGGCGCGGGTGCATCGGAAAGACCAGCGGCAACCCCTGATCCTCGGAGATCGAGGTGACGGCCTGCATCAGCGCCGCGAAATGCGCGGGATCTTCGGTATTTGAACGGCGATGGCAGGTAAGCAAGTGATAGCCGCCTTCGCGCAGGCCAAGCCGTTGCAGGATGGTCGAGCGGCGCAGTGCGGTCTGGGCATGCGCCAGGGTCGCGTCGGCGACAGTGTTGCCGGTGATGCGGATGCGGGCGCCGGTCAGGCCTTCATCGCGCAGGATCTGCGCCTGCAGTGCGGTGGGACAGAACAGGTAGTCGGACAGGTGATCGATCAGCACGCGATTGACTTCTTCAGGCATGCTGCGGTCGCGGCTGCGCAGGCCCGCCTCGACATGGGCAACGGCGATCTCCAGCTTGCTGGCGGCCATGGCGCCTGCCAAGGCGCTGTTGGTGTCGCCCTGCACCACCACCACATCCGGCTGCAACGTCGCAAGCACCGGCTCGATGCCGCACAACATGCGTCCGATCTGCACGCCATGCGGCGCCGAACCCACGCCGAGATTGTAATCGGCCGGGGGCAGACCCAACTCGTCGAAGAACACCCGGTCCATCGCCTCGTCGTAATGCTGATTGGTATGGACGATCGAAAAGTTCAGTCCATCGCGCAGACTGGCCGCGATCAGCGATGCCAGCTTGATGATTTCCGGGCGGGTACCGAGGACATAAGTGATGTGCATGGGACTTCCGGATCCGAGTTCAGTAGGCGTCGCGGTCGAACAGCACGATCACGCAGGTCTGCGCGATGATGCTCATATCCAGCCAAAGCGACCAATGCTGGATGTAAGCGAGATCGTGTTGAACGCGGCTGCGCATCTTTTCCAGCGTATCGGTCTCGCCGCGCAGGCCATTGACCTGCGCCCAGCCGGTGATGCCCGGCTTGACCCGCTGGCGTTGCAGGTAGTTCGGCACCAATTCCTGATATTGAGCGTTGTGCGCCAGCGCATGCGGGCGCGGCCCGACGATGGCCATGTGCCCCTGAAGCACGTTGAGGAATTGCGGCAATTCGTCCAGGCTGGTGCGTCGCAGGAAGGCGCCGAAGCGCGTGACTCGTTGATCCCCGCGGCTGGTCTGCGGTGCGGCGGTCGCCGCATCGTGGACCTGCATGCTGCGGAACTTCCACAATTCGAACGGGCGGCCATCCCAACCCTGCCGTATCTGCCGGAATAACACCGGTCCAGGACCGGAGAGCTTGACGCCCGCGGCCAGGGCCAGCATGAGCGGTGCGCTCGCTAGCACGATGGCGCAAGCCAGCACACGCTCGGTCGCCTCCTTCAGCACGCGCGACAGGCCCGTCAGCGGGCGCACAGACAATGCCACCATCGGCAGGCCGGTCATCTCCTCCAGGCAGGACTCCCCCGGGCGAAATGCGAACAGGTCCGGAATCCAGCAGGCGTCCACGCAGCAGGCATCCAGTTGCGCGATGCTGGAGCGAAGTTGGGCCTCTTCGCGCATCGGCCATGTCACCCACACTTCGCCGACGTGCCGAGCTTCCAGCCAGCAGGACAGCCCGGCCGTGCCACCAAGCGCCAGTTCGGATGGCACCTGCACTAGTTCGACCCCCGCACATGGGTGCTGCTGGACGCTTGCCACCAACGCGTCGCTGCGTTCGGGTGGCCCGAGTAGCGCGATGCGCCGGCGCCCGATACCGTGTCGATGCAGCCAGGCAAGCGCCCCCTTCATTGCAGACCGCACGCAGAGCAGACCGGCACCGCCGCATCCAGCCCAGTACAGAAACCACAGCCGCGAGAATCCCGCACCGGTTGCGCTCAGAAAGCCGATCGACATCAACACGCTCAGCACGATTGCCCACCCGGTCAACACGCGCCCGGCCACCATCGTCGCTGCCAGGTGCGGCCGTTGCCGGTAGAGCGAGAGGCGCCCGAACACCAGTAGCGTAAGTGCTGCGGCGGCGAGCAGCGCGTCGGCATAGCGGGGCGCCTCCGGCCACGCAGGTCGACCGACCCGCATGGCATAGGCAAGCAAGCCGCTGCCGACCACGACGCCCATGTCGGCGATCTTCGCCAGACCGGCAACCGACCCAAGCAGATCGCCGGAGCGCCTGGGCGCGATGGCGACACGCGGCAGCAGTGGATCGAGCGCGCTCATTCGTCGACCGCAGCGCGGAGGTGGACCGGCACGCCTGCGAATGGGTCGATCAGCATCCCTCTCCCTTCATCCCTGCTTTTCTCCAAGAGTGGCAGCTCCGCCAGCGGCACTGTGCACCTGGCGATACAGCGCGGCGTAGGAACGCACCATCGCTGCGCCGGTGAAGTACTGCCGGTAACGGCGCAACGCCTCCTGCCCCAATGCGTCGGCCACCTGCGGATGGTTCCATAGATAGCGCATTGCATCGCATAAGGCCACCGGATCTGCCGGTGCCACCACCAGGCCGGTCTGTCCCGCCACGTTCACAAAGCTGGTCCCGGTGCCGATTTCACACGAGATCATGGGTTTGGCATGCATCGCCGCCTCCAGCAACGTAATGCCGAACGCTTCCGAGCGCAGATGCGATGGAAACACCAGCCCATCGCACAGCGACAGCAAGGCGTGCTTATCGGCATCGTCCAGCACGCCCAAAAAGTGCACGTGGCTCAGGCCGAGCTGCCGCGCCTGCTGGCGCAAGCGCGCGCCCTCTGGTCCGTCACCAACGATGGCCACCGGGATCTGCGTGTCGCGGACGGCCTGCAGCAGATACTGCAGACCCTTGTAATAGCGCAGGACACCGACGAATAGGAAAAACCGCGGGCCCAATCGGGTGCGCCAGGCCCGTGCGCGCTCGGCATCCGGCGTGTAGTGACTGGAAGGATCCAGTCCGATCGGTATCACGCTTAACTTGGTTTGAAAGTTGGCCAGGACCGGACTGGTGGCGCGGTAATTCGGCGATGTCGCGACGATATGGTCGACGCGCTCGAGAAAGCGCTGTTGCAGCGGTCGATACAGGCGCAGCCAACGACGTTGCCGCACGATGTCGGAGTGATACGTCAGCACCGACGGCGTTCGAGCTGCGCCTGCCAGGTGCAACACATCCATGAACGGCCACGGAAAATGATAATGGATCAGATCGAAGCGGCGGGCCAGGGCTGCGAACTGGCGCAGCAAGCGAAGCGACACCGGCATCGACGCCACTTCGAAGTCGCGTCGAAAGCGATGCAGCGTATAGGGCCCCTGTACGCTGATGCCCGCCAAACGCCCATCGGCGCAGAGGGTCACCACCTCGCTCTCCACAGCATGCTGATGCGACTGCGTGGCAAGCGTGCGCACCACTTGTTCGGTGCCACCCATGGTCTCCGGCAAGCTGGTCTTGTAGACCTGCAGCACCCGTAGCGGCGAGGAGGTAAGACTCAAGCGGCCAACACGTCGCGGTACGCGTCAGCCGTCGCCACAGCGCAACGCTGCCAACTGAACTGCGCTGCGCGCTGCAAGCCTGTCTGACGCGC
Organism: Xanthomonas citri pv. citri; assembly: GCF_000961215.1. Lineage (NCBI taxonomy): Bacteria > Pseudomonadati > Pseudomonadota > Gammaproteobacteria > Lysobacterales > Lysobacteraceae > Xanthomonas > Xanthomonas citri. Next base: position 51,192 of record NZ_CP008998.1, on the reverse strand, counting down.
GGCCTCACGCCAGTCCGAATCGTCGATGCCTCGTGCCAGCGCCAGAGTCAACGCACTGACGTCGGCAGGATCGAACAGCATTGCCGCATCGGCGGCCACTTCCGGTAATGACGACGCCGATGCGCAAATCACCGGCGTACCGCTCGCCATGGCCTCCAGCACCGGCAGGCCGAATCCTTCGTAAAACGAGGGAAACACGAACAGGCGGGCACCGGCCACCAACGCAGGCAGGCCGTCTTGTGGGACGTAGCCAAGATAGCGCAGCCAACCGGCCTGTTCTGCACTACGCATGCGCGCATGCAATGCCTCGCTGGACCAGCCGCTGTGGCCAGCGATCACCAACGGGTAGCGTGCACGCACTGCGGCGGGCAAGGCTGCATACGCCGTCAACAGAACATCGATGTTCTTCCGTGGTTCGATGGTACTCACGCACAGACAATACGCATCGGTCTGCAGGCCCAACGCCTGCAACGGCGCTGCAAGTTCGGCCTGGGCATGCGGCCGGAACGCAGCATCCGCCGCCAGCGGGATCGCACGAATGCGCTCCAGCGGCAAGGCAAAGTGCGCGGCGATCTCCCGCCGCGAAAAATCCGAGACGGTCAGGATCAATTGCGCGCGTTGCACCGCTAGTGCCAACTCCTTGCGCATGTAGCGCACCCGGTCGGCGCGGTGGCATTGCGGCCAGCGATAGATCGAAATGTCGTGGAAGGTCGCGACGCTGGGACCGTCATACGCAGGCAGGTAATAGTTGCAGCCATGAAACAGCGCCGGCCGCTGGCCGTGCAGGGCACGCGCCTTGGCCAGATTACTCAGGCGTCGATAGGCATCGGTCGCCACTTCGATACGCGAAAAACGATCGCGCATCCACGATGCCGCGGCCGAAGCCGGTCCGGGACTCGGTCGCTGCTGCAGCAGGCGTCGCCCATGCAGGTACTGCAACGACTCGATCTGCGGCAGTGCGGCCAAGTGCGCCGCCAGTTCCTGCGTATAACGTCCAACGCCGGTCAGCGGGTGCCGGATCGACTCGGTGGCCAGAATGATGTGCAAGGCGAGTGGCGGCGATCAGGGCCGGCGGCAGGCGTCAGCGCGGCTGCCCGGGGAGCGCTGTGGCATAGGCCATCTAGCGATACCTGGATATAACGACGGGCATCGGCCCATTCCATGCTCCTCGTAGCGACCAGCTCAGTCTACCCGCTGCCGGAGACCGCGGCGACCGAAGCGATCTCCGTGGCCACGCCGACGTCCATCCATGCAGGCTGCGCGGTATCTTCACCCAAGGAGCGCGTCGGTCATGGAAAAAATCCATCCGGCCGGCGCAGCGACCAACGTCAGGGCCGCGCGTGGAGCAATCCGCTGCATTGCACAACGGCGAGCCGGTCAACCTGCCGTCTGTGCTTATCGGCGCATGTCGGCGCGCTAGCTCACTCGGACATGCGTGCGGCTGCCGGACAACGCCGGCAGCCCGGTGGCCTTGCCCGTAGCCAGGCGATGCTGTCAGGCAGCCTGGCCGATCCGGCCCAGGGCGCCAGCGAAAACGGCAGTCATCAGTTCATCGTCGGGACCGGGCCGAACGATCGCGGCCCCGCAATGTATCGCGGCCACGTAGTGGCAGATGGCCTCGCTCCACACCCGTGCTGCCGCCTGGATTTGTCGATACTTCATCGGCGATCGTAAGGATCGCTATCGCCCTACCCCTTCAACACCAGCGACATGTCCGGATAGCGGGCGCAGATGAAATCCACGAAGGCACGCACTTTCGGCGCTGCCAGGCGCCTGGAGGTATGCAATACCCACAACGCCGGCTCCACGCCGGAGATGGTGCCCCACTGCAGCAATTCTCCGCGTGCCAGCTGCTCCCACGCAATCGACTGCGGAATCAATGCGACGCCGCCACCGGCGATGACCGCATCGCGCACCATCAGGAACGAGGAAAACTGCATCCGCGGGACCGGCTCCAACGCCAGGCGCCCATCATCCAGCACCCAGGTGGTGGGCTGGAAACTCGACATCACCACGCCCGGCACCGGATGCATTGCATCACCCGACGGCATCGCGATAGACGGTGCGGCCACCACCACCAGCCGGTCCTTGGCGAAGCAGCGCCCGACCAGGCTGCTGTCCGGACGTGGGTTGATGCGGATGGCGACATCGAACTGTTCTTCCACCAGATCGACCGTGCGGTCCTCGGCCACCACCTCGAGCGTGATCTCGGGATAAGCCGCACAGAAGTCCGCGCCGATGCGTCCCATCGCCAGTTGCGAGAACAACACCGGGGACGCGACACGTAAGCGCCCTCGCGGTGTCGAAAGCCCCTCGCGTGCGGCCGTCATCGCTTCGGCCACTTCGCTCAGCGGCACTTCGGTGCGGGCCATCAACTGCTGCCCCGCCTCGGTGAGCTTGAGGCCGCGCGCGCTGCGCTCGACCAGGCGCACGCCCAGCTGCTCTTCAAGCTCGGTAATCCGCCGCGACAAGGTCGCCTTCGATCTGCCACTGGCGCGGCTGGCCTTTCCCAGCCCCTGGTTTGCAGCCACCAGCGCGAAATCGATCAGGGCATTGAGGTCCATGGTGTTCCACATCTGAAACGGGGCGTCTACATCCTGGCGTCTTCGTACTGATGGCGCAACGACATACCGTTGCCCTACCGCAACGAACCGACCATGCCGGCATCCGCATCACCCCACACGCCGGCGTCGGGCTGATCCGCCCATCCCTCCATCCACAGCAGGAGATTGACCATGAGCATTCTCGTCACCGGTGCCACCGGCACCGTCGGTTCCCTCGTCACCCAAGGCCTCGCCGACGCCGGCGCCCAGGTCAAGGCGCTGGTCCGCCAGCATGGCAAGCGCCCCTTCCCGGCAGGTGTCACCGAAGTGGTGGCAGACCTCACCGACGTTGCGTCGATGCGTGCCGCGCTGGCCTCGGTGCGCACCCTGTTCCTGTTGAATGCCGTCACTCCCGACGAAGTGACGCAGGCGCTGATCGCCTTGAATCTGGCCAAGGAAGCCGGCGTCGAGCGCATCGTGTACCTGTCGGTGATCCATGCCGACACCTACACCAACGTGCCGCACTTCACCGGCAAGCACACCGTCGAGCGCATGATCGAAAGCCTGGAAATTCCGGCCACGATTCTGCGTCCTGCGTATTTCATGCAGAACGAAGGCATGGTGCAGCAGACGATCACCGACTACGACGTTTACCCGATGCCGATCGGCGCGCAGGGCATCGCAATGATCGATGCACGCGACATTGCCGATATTGCCGTGGTCGAGCTGCTGCGCCGCGACCGTGCCGACGGCCCGTTGCCGCGTGTCACGCTGGAACTGGTTGGCCCACGTGCGCTGACCGGCACAGACGTTGCCAAGGTCTGGAGCGCAGCACTTGGCCGCGAGATTGCCTACGCCGGCGATGACGTGGCGGCCTTCGAAGCACAGCTGGCGAAGTACGGTCCGCCCTGGCTGGCCTACGACATGCGCCTGATGATGGGCGGCATCCAGCGCTTCGGCATGCATGCAGCCGAGGGCACGGTAGCCAAATTGAAGGCCATCTTGGGCCGTCCGCTACGCACCTATGAAGACTTCGTGCGCGAGGCGACCGCGAAAGCGTGATTGCATGCGGTGCAGCAAGCGCGGAGACGTTTTGGTACTTGCTGCGCAATGTGCGTTGCCTCGGGTCACTCGACGTTGCGCTACTGCGCCGGCACCAGGTCGAAGATCTGTTCGGTTGCCGCATCCACCGCAGCGCGCGTATACAGCAGCGGGAAGTAGCTGCCGTTTAGCCAGAGCGGTGCGAGGTCGCGATAGTGCGGGCTGGCCGGGTCGCCGGACTGGCCTGGGAAATTCATGGCGCGCGCGTTGTCCCAGTTGCTCAGGTCGATGATCAGGCGTGCGGACGGGCCGATGGTCTGGCGAAAGTCGGCAGGGTCGTAGCTGGATTGATTGGGCGTGTACGGGCTACCGCCCTTGGCAAACGGGCCGACATCGAGCAAGGCGCGGTCGGCACCGGCCACCGCGCTCATCGCATGCGCGATCTTGTTGGTATGCAAGTTGCCCCACTGCCACTGCCTGGTATCGGGGCCTTGCAGGGAGCCCAATGCGTGATACGCGTTGCGCAACGACTCCAGCAGCAGTTGGTCGCGGCGTGCGGCCGGAGTGGCGCCGAACGCCGCGCCGGGATGTTCCAGCGCATCCAGCATGGCCGCAGCATCCGGCGCGCCGAAGCTGGCGGCTTCCGATGGGCGCAATCGCAACGCCTTGTAGGCATCGCCGAGATAGCGACTGAACCAGACTTCCTCCAGCGCGGCTGCGGCAGACGCGGCGCTGGCGTCGCCATTCCAGGGACGCAGCAACGCGAGCGCGGCGCTGGTGTCAGGGTCGTGCGACTGCAGCGGTTGCAGCAACGCGACCAGGCGCTGCGCGGGCAACGAGACCTGATCGTTCTGCAACTTTTCCGAATCCTCCAACCTTGGCTTGGGCAGCTGCGAAAGCACCTGGATGATGCGCGCATGGCGTGCGTCGTTGGCCCACTCGAAACCGAGTTTGCGCTGCGCAACCGGATCGTCGCGGGGCAGATTCATTTCGTTGGACGTGGTGATGAAGCCGGCTTTGGGATTCTCCGACCACGGCAATGCGGTGCTGATACAGAAACAGCCGCGCGGCACGATCCTGCGCCACATAGGTTGGCCCGAACGCTTCCGACAGGTGGCCCAGGCCTTTGCGACGCAGCAGATCCAGCTGAACCAAGCGGTCGCGCGCCACATTGAAGCCTTGCACGAAGAACGCGTCGTTGTCGGTCTTTGCATAGAGGTGCGCCACGCCCCAGCGGTCAATGCGGATCTGCGCCGGCTGCCCGAGACCTGCCACCGTCAGGGTGGCCTGGTTGGGTGCGGCCGCTGCACGCCCAGCTGTCGGCGCCAGCGCAGTGCGGGGCGGCGCGCTGCCCGGAGGCGCTGGCATCGCAAGCCAATGCCTGTGCGCCAGCGTTGTGCAGCGTACCCCGGCGCGCAGACGAGCGCCGCCAACTAGCGGCGATGTCTGTTTCTGAAAGGCTGTGGCGCAGCATCTTCATGCCATCCCGACAACGCCACCTTCACGCTTGCGGCATTCTTGCCCTGGAGATTCCCGATGATCCGTATCCTCGCCCCACTCGCTGCCGCTGCGTTGTTGTCGGCCTGTGCCTCCAACCAGGTCGCGCAGATACAGCCCATCGATGGCGCCATCTCCGGCCAGTGCCATAGCGACAAGGTGCGTGGTGCGGTAGGTCTGGCGGCAGCCGCGCAGACCATCGAACGTGCGCGCGTGGATAGCGACAGCCAGACGGTCATCGTCCGTCGCGGCGAGCGCGCAACCGGTGGCACCACCGCCAGCGGCCTGGCCGATCCGGCCCAGGGCGCCAGCGAAAGCGGCGGCGATCAGCTCACCATCGAAACCGGCCCGAACAACAGCATCACGGCGATCTATTGCGGTTGATTGTTGCGACTCGGGATTCGGGAAAGCATTGCGGATTTCCGGCTCCCGGGTCTGCCGTTGCATTGACTGACAACGATATCGAGCGATCGCCGGCGGGCGTGGACCGCCGGCAGCGCGGCGTGCGCAGTACATCGCACCGAGCAGCGGCAGCGCTCATCTGCTGGCAAGCGCAGTGGTCGTTGACGGCAATTCTACGGATTCCGCTTCTATGCGGACTTCCGCTTCGACGCCGGCTTTGCCTGTGCCTTGAGCTTGCTACGCGAAGCGCTCAAGAACCTCAGCGTGGCCGCTTCCCACTGGCGCTCGCCACGCACACCGGTGGCCATGGCCTGCAGCTGGCCCGCACGCCAGCCTTCGAAGACGCATGGGTCGATGTAGGCCTTGCGACACACCGAGGGCGTGTTGCCCAAGGCATCGGCTACCTCACGGATGACATCGTTCTGCACCTGCGTCAACGCGCGTTCGCTGCTACGCTCGGGCAATGGCAGGCGTGCCAGCCGCTGCAATGCAGCCAAGGTGCCGCCCCAGGTGCGGAAATCCTTGGCGGTGAAGTCTTCGCCCATCGCCTCGCGTAGATAGTCGTTGACCTCACCCGAATCCACCGGCTGCAACTGGCCATCGTCGTCGCGGTACTGGAACAGCGATTGCCCCGGCAGCTGCTGGCATTGCCGGATCAGTTTGACCAGCTGCTTGTCGTCCACTTCGATATCGTGGTCCTGGCCGCTCTTGCCGCGGAACTTCAGCCGCGCGCGTCCGCCTTTCAGAAATTCCATGTGCCGGTTGCGCAGTGTGGTCAGTCCGTACGAACGATTGCTGCGCGCGTATTCGGCATTGCCGACGCGCACCAGGGTGTCGGCCAGCAACGCCACCACGATCGCCAACACCTTTTCGCGTGGAAATCCCGGCAGCAGCAGATCGCGACGCAACCGCCGCCGCAGTTTGGGCAGCGCGGTGCCGAAGGCGATCACGCGTTCGAACTTGCCTTCGCCACGCACGAGCGCCCAATCGGCGTGATAGCGGTATTGCTTGCGCCGCCGCGCATCGCGCCCGGTGGCCTGCAGATGGCCATTGGGCTTGGCGCAGATCCACACTTCGGTATAGGCCGGCGGAATCGCCAGCGAACGGATGCGCTGCAAGGTCTCGGCATCGGCAATGCGTTGCCCGTCGGCATCGCGGTAACTGAAGCTCTTGCCGGCCTTGCGGCGGCTGATGCCGGGCTGTTGATCGTTGACATAGGTCAGCCCGGCCGCTCGCGCGGTCGCCTTGGCCTGCGCCACCGCTGCCGCGCTTGCCACGGCGGCTGTGGCGACAGCCGCGCCGGTGGCGACCGCCGCGAGCTTGCCGGCGGTACTGGCGGCCACTGTGGCATTGCGAAGAACACGTTTTGCTTTCATTGCGCACAGGTCGAAGGACTGGCCGCGATTGTTGGGTGCAGCAAGACTAGGCTGCGTCAACGCAGCGACAACGCCGTGTGCGCAAGCCATGCCCGTCGCGTGACTTTGTGCTTATGCTTGCGCGTCCCCCTTTGCTGGAGTCATCGATGCGCGCTGTCCTGCCTATTGCCCGCCTGGCTTGCACCCTGGTTGTGCTGACTGCATTGACTGCCTGCAACAAACCGCAACCCGATGAGCAGGAAGCCGTCACCGCCAAGGCCCAGCACGCGGCCGAACAAGCCTCTGCGCCCGCGCCGGATGCAGCGCCGGAAGCGCCGCCGATCGGCAGCTGCGATGCCACCCAGGTGCAATCGCTGGTGGGCCAGCCGTTGACCGATGCGGTGGGCGAACAGGCACGCAGCGACGCCGGCGCCAAGTCGGTGCGTGTGCTCAAGCCCGGCCAGATGACCACCATGGAATTCAATGGCGAACGGCTCAATCTGGAAGTGGACGCCAAGAACGTGATCAGCTCGGTGCGCTGCGGCTGAGACGGCGTTGGCGCCTGTCGCAAGACCGGCGCCAAGCCTTCTGGCACAAGGGATTGCAGTGTTTCTCGTTGCAGCTGTAACGGTATATTGCGGCACCGCATCAACTGTGGTCTAGTCGATCATCCGGTGACCTCTTCGAACGCTCCACGGATCGAGCGCTGCAACGTCGTCGCCGCTCTCCTAAGATCGCAAAGAGGCAGACATGGCCCCCCGCACTCGCCAAGGGCTCAACGACGACGGTCTCTACAACAGCGTGCGCGACGAGCGCGACGCCTGTGGTTTTGGCATGGTCGCCCAGTTGGACGACCAACCTTCCCGCGCGCTGGTGGATACCGCGATTGCGGCGCTCTCGCGCATGACCCACCGCGGCGGTGTCGCCGCCGACGGGCTCACTGGCGATGGCTGCGGCCTGCTGATTCGCAAACCCGATGCGTTCTTGCGCGGGCTGGCGCGCGATGCCGGCATCACCCTGGGCACGCGCTACGCAGCCGGTGTGGTGTTCCTGCCGCTGGACGAAGCCGATGCTGCGCGATGTCGGGCCGAACTGGAAGCGCAGCTGCACAACGCCGGCGTGCACTTCCGCGGCTGGCGCGTGGTGCCCACCGATGACAGCGTGTGCGGCCAGCTGGCACGCGATACCTTGCCGCGCATGGAACAGGTCTTTGTCGATGCCGGTGCCGAACAGACCGAAGACGGCTTCACCCTGGCGCTGTTCCTGGCACGCCGGCGCGCCGAGCAGGCGCTGCATGCGGTCGAACATTTCTACGTCACCACCCTCTCGCCCAACGGCATCAGCTACAAGGGCATGGTGCTGCCGGACAAGCTGAGCACGTTCTACCCGGACCTGCAGCGCAGCGATCTGTCCTCCAGCGCAATTGTCTTCCACCAGCGTTTTTCCACCAACACGCTGCCGCGCTGGCCGCTGGCGCATCCGTTCCGGCTGCTCGCGCACAACGGGGAAATCAACACCATCGAAGGCAACCGGCGCTGGGCGCAGGCGCGCAGCAAGGTATGGCAGACCCCGCGCTTCGACATCGCGCAGTTCGATCCGGTGATCTCCATGCACGGCTCCGATTCGCAGAGCCTGGACAACATGCTGGAGTTGCTGATCGCCGGTGGCATGGACCTGCTGCAGGCGTTGCGCATCCTGGTGCCGCCGGCCACCCAATCGCTGGAGTTCAAGGACGCCGATCTGGCCGCGTTCTACGAGTTCTACGGCCTCAACACCGAACCGTGGGACGGCCCGGCCGGCATCGTCGCCTGCGACAGCCGCTACGCGGCCTGCATGCTCGACCGCAACGGCCTGCGCCCGGCGCGCTGGATGCTGACCTCCGACCGCCACTTCCTGGTGGCATCCGAAGCCGGCGTGTGGGAGCTGCCGGCCGAGCGCATCACCCGCAAGGGCAAGCTGGGCCCGGGCGAGATGATGGCGATCGACCTCAAGCGCGGCGACCTGCTCGATTCCGATGCCATCGACCGCATCAACCGTGCGCGCGCCCCGTACAAGCAATGGCTGCAGCAGGGCGTGACCTATCTGCAGACCGAATTGATCGACCCCTCGCTGGTGGAGGAGCCCTTCAGCGAGCAGACCCTGCGCAGCTATCACAAGCTGTTCCAGCTCAGCACCGAGGAAGTGGAACAGGTGCTGCGCCCGCTGGCAGAAACCGAGCAGGAAGCCACCGGCTCGATGGGCGACGACACCCCGATGGCGGTGCTCAGCCGCCAGACCCGGCCGTTGTACGACTACTTCCGCCAGGCGTTCGCGCAGGTCACCAACCCGCCGATCGACCCGCTGCGCGAAGGCATCGCGATGTCGCTGACCACCCAGCTCGGCAGGGAGACCAACATCTTCCATGCCGGTGCGGAGACGGTGAACCACGTCATCCTCAATTCGCCGGTGCTCAGCCAGCGCAAACTGCGCCAGCTGCTGAAGATGGAGCAGTACGTCGAGCGCAACCGCCTGATCGACCTGTCCTATAGCCTGGAAGAAGGCCTCAAGGCCGGGCTGGAACGCATCTGCCAGGAGGTGGAAGCCGCAGCGCGCGCCGGTGCGGTGATGCTGCTGCTGTCCGACCGCTACCCGGTGCCGGACCGGCCGATGGCGCATGCGCTGCTGGCCACCGGCGCGGTGCATCACCACCTGTGCAAGGTGGGCCTGCGCTGCGACGTCAACCTGATCATCGAGACCGGCACCGCGCGCGACCCGCACCACATGGCCTGCCTGCTCGGCGTCGGCGCCACCGCGGTGTACCCGTACCTGGCCTACCAGACCCTGTTCGACCTGGGCCGGCGCGGCATCCTGCAGCTGAGCAAGGGCGGTGAGCAGTCGCAGATCGGCCGCCGCTACCGCAAGGGCATCTACAAGGGCCTGTCCAAGATCATCTCCAAGATGGGCATCTGCACCATCGCCAGCTACCGCGGCGCGCAGCTGTTCGAGATCGTCGGGCTGGACCCGGACGTGGTGGACCTGTGCTTTGCCGACACCCCGGCGCGGATCGGCGGCGTGGACCTGGCGCGGCTGGACACCGAGGCGCGCGAGCTGACCGTGCGTGCCTGGAACGACCAGCTCAAGCCGGAGGTGGGCGGCCTGCTCAAGTACGTGCACGGCGGCGAGTACCACATGTACAACCCCGACGTGGTCATGACGCTGCAGCGTGCCACCCGTACCGGCGATGCCGGCGACTGGCAGAAATACGTGGACGCGGTGCATGCGCGCCCGGCCTCCACGCTGCGCGACCTGGTGCAGCTCAAGCGCGCCGACACCCCCACTCCGCTAGATGACGTGGCACCGGCCGAGGACGTCCTGCGGCGGTTCGACAGCGCCGCCATCAGCCTGGGCGCGTTGTCGCCGGAAGCGCACGAAGCGCTGGCGATCGCGATGAACCGCCTGGGCGGGCGCAGCAATTCCGGCGAAGGCGGCGAAGACCCGGCCCGCTATGGCACCGAGAAGCGCTCCAAGATCAAGCAGGTGGCCTCCGGCCGCTTCGGCGTGACTCCCGAATATCTGGTCAACGCCGAAGTGCTGCAGATCAAGGTCGCCCAGGGCGCCAAGCCCGGCGAAGGCGGCCAGCTGCCCGGCCACAAGGTCAACGAGCTGATCGCCCGGCTGCGCTACGCCAAGCCCGGCATCGGCCTGATCAGCCCGCCACCGCATCACGACATCTATTCGATCGAAGACCTGGCCCAGCTGATCTACGACCTCAAGCAGGTCAACCCGACCGCGCTGGTGTCGGTGAAGCTGGTGGCGCATGCCGGCGTCGGCACGATTGCCGCCGGCGTGGTCAAGGCTGGCGCCGATCTGATCACCGTGTCCGGCCATGACGGCGGCACCGGTGCCAGCCCGGTCAGCTCGATCCGCTATGCCGGCGTGCCGTGGGAACTGGGCGTGGCCGAGTCGCACCAGGCATTGGTGGCCAACGACCTGCGCGAGCGCACCATCCTGCAGACCGATGGCGGCCTGAAGACCGGCCTGGACGTGGTCAAGGCCGCGCTGCTCGGTGCCGACAGTTTCGGCTTCGGCACCGCGCCGATGATCGTGCTGGGCTGCAAATACCTGCGCATCTGCCACCTCAACAACTGCGCCACCGGCGTGGCCACCCAGGACGAGCGCCTGCGCGCCGGCTATTTCACCGGCCTGCCGGAACGGGTGGAGCACTTCTTCCGCCTGCTGGCCGAAGAGGTGCGCCAGTGGCTGTCGTATCTGGGCGTGCGCTCGCTGGACGAGATCGTCGGCCGCACCGACCTGCTGGAACAGCTGGACATCTCGCCGCGCCCGGGCGTCAAGGTCGACCTCTCGCGCCTGCTCACCCATGCGCAGTACGACGGCAGCCACTGCGCCGCCCAGCGCCTGTACGAATCGCCAGACAGCCTGGCTACGCAGATGGACGGCTTGCTGGCCGATGCGATCGCCAACAAGAGTGGCGGCGACCATCGCTTCCTGATCCACAACACCGACCGCTCGATCGGCGCGCGCCTGTCCGGCGCGATTGCGCGGGCGCACGGCAACCACGGCATGAGCGATGCGCCACTGAACTTGCGCTTCCGCGGCACTGCCGGGCAGAGCTTTGGCGCGTTCAACGCCGGTGGCCTGCAGCTGGAACTGGAAGGCGAAGCCAACGACTACGTCGGCAAGGGCATGGCCGGCGGCCGCCTGGTGGTGCGTCCGCCACGCGGCGCGCGCTTCGAGGCACGCAACACGCCGATCGTCGGCAACACCTGCCTGTACGGCGCCACCGGCGGCGAGCTGTTCGCCGCCGGCCGCGCCGGCGAGCGCTTTGCGGTGCGCAACTCCGGCGCACTGGCGGTGGTGGAAGGCGCTGGCGACCACTGCTGCGAATACATGACCGACGGGGTGGTGCTGGTGCTGGGCAAGGTCGGCCTGAACTTCGGCGCCGGCTTCACCGGCGGGCTGGCCTACGTGCTGGATATCGAGCGCGACTTCGTGGACCGCTACAACCACGAGTTGATCGACATCCACCGCGTCTCGGCCGAAGGTTTCGAGAACCATCGCCAGCACCTGCACACCTTGATCAGCCGGCATCGCGAACTCACCGGCAGCATCTGGGCGCAGCAGATCCTGGACGAATTCCGCGACTACATCGGCAAGTTCTGGCTGGTCAAACCCAAGGCCGCCAGCATCGAGTCGCTGACGGAGTCGCTGCGGCGCGCCGCGTGAGTCTTGCTCCCCTCTCCCGCCCGCGCGAGAGGGGCTGGGGGTGAGGGCAGCGGCCTGCCCCCCTCATCCGCCCCTTCGGGGCACCTTCTCCCGCACGCGGGAGAAGCGAATCAGCTACGGATTTCTTTATGAGCCGCAAACAAGCCTTCCAATTCCTCGACCTGCCCCGGACCATGCCCACGCGCATTCCGGTGGAACTGCGCACGTCCGGCGACTGGGGCGAGTTGTACGGCAGGTTCGACAAGGCCGACGCGCAATACCAGGCCGGCCGTTGCCTGGACTGCGGTAATCCGTATTGCAGCTGGAAATGCCCGGTGCACAACGCCATCCCGCAATGGCTGCAGCTGGTGCAGGAAGACCGCATCATCGAGGCCGCCGCGTTGTGCCATTCGACCAACCCGCTGCCGGAAGTGTGCGGGCGGGTGTGTCCGCAGGACCGCCTGTGCGAAGGCAGCTGCACGCTGGAAGAATTCGGCGCGGTCACCATCGGCGCGGTGGAGAAATACATCGTCGACACCGCCTTCAAGATGGGCTGGCGCCCGGACCTGGGCAACGTGCAGGCCAGCGGCCACCGTGTGGCGGTGATCGGCGCCGGCCCGGCCGGCCTGGCGTGTGCGGACCGCCTGGCGCGCGCCGGTATCGAAGCGGTGGTGTACGACCGCTATGAGCAGATCGGCGGCCTGCTGCAGTTCGGCATCCCCAGCTTCAAGCTGGACAAATCGGTGATCGGCAAGCGCCGCGAGATCCTCGAAGGCATGGGCGTGCAGTTCCGCCTGGGCGTGGAGGTCGGCCGCGACGTCAGCATCGAGCAGTTGCTGGGCGAATACGACGCAGTGTTCTTAGGGACCGGCGCGTATCGCTACACCGACGGCGGCCTGCCCGGGCAGGACCTGAAGAACGTGCTGCCGGCCCTGCCGTTCCTGGTGCAGAACAGCCGCATCGTCAGCGGCAACGACCCGCACGGCCGGCCGATCGCTGGCTGGGAAGACCAGCTCGCCCTGCCCGACCTCACCGGCAAGCGCGTGGTGGTGCTGGGCGGTGGCGACACCGGCATGGACTGCGTGCGCAGCGCCATTCGTCTGGGCGCAGCCAAGGTCACCTGCGCGTATCGCCGCGACGAAGCCAGCATGCCCGGCTCGGCACGCGAGGTTGCCAACGCACGCGAAGAAGGCGTGCGCTTCCTGTTCAACCGCCAACCGCTGTCGATCGAATCCGGCGCCGACGACGAAGCCATCGGCGTGACCGTAGTGGAAACCAAGCTGGGCGAACCCGACGCCAGCGGCCGCCGCAATGCGGTGCCGGTGGAAGGCAGCGAATCGCTGCTGGAAGCGGACGTGGTGATCATCGCCTTCGGCTTCTCGCCTACCCTGCCCGACTGGTTGGCCTCGCAAGGCGTGGACGCCGGCAGCAATGGCCGCATCGTCGCCCCGTCCGACGGCAACGGCCGCCTGCCCTACCAGACCACCAACCCGCGCCTGTTCGCCGGCGGCGACTGCGTGCGCGGCGCCGATCTGGTGGTGACCGCAGTAGCCGAAGGCCGCGATGCGGCGGGAAGCATCGTGCAGCTGCTCGGGGTCAAAGCGCAGGTCAAGGAGCCGGCTGCGGCGTAGCCGTCGTGGGTGCACAAGATATGAGATTGCAGGTACCAGAGCAGGCCGTAGCGCTCATTTCCCTCTGACTTCCTTGCAACCGTCGCCAGACTCGATCTGGCTAATCGGATCTCGCGCTAACGATCGTGCAACTCACCAATCGGATACGGATCTGATTGTATTCGGCTCAGAAGCATTTATTCGCGCTGCAATAGCGCAAATAGCACAGCCGCAGGATGTGGATTGTTTGGTCGTATTCAACGGCGATGACTATCGAGGCCCCTGGCAAGAAAAAAGCGGATCACTTAGCAGACTCGAGTGGCGACAGATTGATGCCGACTCGGCACGGTACATCGGCACCAAGTGGATGCCGGACGGCGAGTCCTCGCGAGAGTTTGGTGCTCTTATGGGAGACCTCGTTGATCGTGAAGAACTCGCCATTAGGCTTTGGCCGTAAGCGCATCAAGCTGCGCTGGTAACAAACTGCCGCGCGCCACCGCCTGCGTCTAACAACAACGCAAGCGGTGGCATTTCATACATTTGATGCAATCTTGATCAAGCCGCCTGATCCAAGGTCGCCATATCGATCACGAAGCGGTACTTCACGTCGCTCTTGAGCATGCGCTCGTAGGCCTCGTTGATCTGGTCGGCGCGGATGGTTTCGATGTCCGAGACGATGTTGTGCTTGGCGCAGAAATCCAGCATTTCCTGGGTCTGGCGGATGCCGCCGATCAGCGAACCGGCCAGCGTGCGGCGCTTCATCACCAGGTTGAACACCGCCGGCGACGGGTGCGACTGCTCGGGCACGCCGACCAGCACAATGGCGCCATCGCGCTTGAGCGCGTTGAGGAACGGGTCCAGGTTATGCGGCGCGGCCACGGTGTTGAGGATGAAATCCAGGGTGTTGTACTGCGCGGCCATCTGCGCTTCGTCCTTGGAAATCACCACTTCGCTGGCGCCCAGGCGCAGCGCATCGGCGCGCTTGCTTTCGGAGGTGGTGAACAGCACCACGGTAGCGCCCATCGCCTTGGCGATCTTCACCGCCATATGGCCCAGGCCGCCGAGACCGACCACGCCCACCTTCTGGCCCGGGCCTACCTTCCAGTGCGCCAGCGGCGAATAGGTGGTGATGCCGGCGCACAGCAGCGGTGCCACCGCGGCCAGGTTGTCGCTGTGGGTGATGCGCAGCACGTACTTCTGGTCGACCACGATATGGTCGGAATAGCCGCCGTAGGTGTTCTCGCCGCCGCCGAACATCGGCCCGTTGTAGGTGCCGGTGAAGCCGGCTTCGCAATACTGTTCTTCGCCTTCCTGGCAGGAGGCGCAGCTGCGGCAGCTGTCGACCATGCAGCCAACACCGGCCAGGTCGCCGACCTTGAAGCCGGTGACCGCATTGCCCACCGCCGTGACGCGGCCGACGATCTCGTGGCCGGGCACCGAGGGGTACAGCGTGTTGTGCCATTCGTTGCGTGCGGTATGCAGGTCCGAGTGACACACGCCACAGTAGGCGATGTCGATCTGCACGTCGTTGGGGCCGGGCGCACGGCGTTCGAACACGAATGGGGCAAGTGGTTGATCGGCGGCCTGGGCAGCGTAGGCGTGGGCTGTGCTCATGGGAAAACTCCGGGGTGTTGCGTCGTCGGCAAGCTGCGCCAACAACGGAAAAGAAGGATCGCTAGCTTAAAACGCGCAGATGTCGCACTCCTGCGACAGTGCGTCTTACCTGGTCTCTTGCGAACGCGAGCGCAGCGGCATGATGCGCCTTGCGCGTGTTCGCAGGCGGTCAAATCCAGACCTTGCGCGTGAATGGCGCGCTAACGTGCGAGCTCATAGGCTCACGCAGCAGCAGATGGCGCTGCACCATCTGCGCTGGCCGTGCCCTCCCCCGCGGCTGCCCACGTCGATGCCGAAGGAGACTTCCATGTTCCGCACTCCACCGTACTTTCCCCGCCTGCGCATCGCCGCGCTCGCGTTGACCTTGCTCGCCGCCGGTCCGTTGGCCCAGGCCAAGGAGCCGCCCGGCCCCAGGAGGGAAACCGCCGGCCTGAAGTATGTTGGCGTCAATCTGTCCGGTGCCGAGTTCAACTCGCGCAAGAAACCCGGCACCTTGTTCAAGGACTACACCTATCCTGCCGCCTCGGACTTCAGCTATTTCGCCGGCAAGGGCATGAATACGATCCGATTGCCGTTCCTGTGGGAACGCGTGCAGCCCGAGCTCAATGGCCCGCTGGACCAGGCCCAATTGGGGCTGATCAAGAAGTCGCTCGAGGCAGCCAAGGCCAACAAGCAATACCTGATCCTGGATCTGCACAACTATGCCACGTACAGCGGCAAGCGCATCGGCACCAGCGACGTGCCGGCCGGCGCGTTGGCCGATCTGTGGCGCCGGCTGGCGCTGGAGTTCAAGGACGACAAGGCGGTGATCTTCGGGCTGATGAACGAGCCCAATGGCATTTCCGCGCCCGACTGGGCCAATGCCGCGCAGGGGACGATCACTGCGATCCGCAAGACCGGCGCGAAGAATCTGATCCTGGTGCCGGGCACCGCCTACACCGGCGCACACAGCTGGCGCAGCACCAGCTACGGCGTCTCCAACGCAAAGGCGCTGGAAATCCTCAAGGACCCGGGTAACAACCTTGCCTTCGAAGCGCATCAATACCTGGATAAGGACTACAGCGGCACCAAGCCGGTATGCACCAGCGATTCGGTAGGCCAAGAAAAGCTGCAGGGCTTCACCTCGTGGCTGCGCGAGAACAAGCAGAAGGGCTTCCTGGGCGAATTCGCCACGGCCAACAATCCGGTCTGCGACAAGGCGCTGGAAGGCATGCTGACCTACATGGAAAAGAACAGCGACGTGTGGCTGGGCTGGACCTGGTGGGCGGCGGGCGCGTGGTGGAAGCCGGACTATCCCTTCACCGTGCAACCGGGCAAGGACGGCAGCGACAAGCCGCAGATGGCGATCCTGAGCAAGTACGCACGCCGCGCCGGCAAGTAAGCAGCGGCGCAGGCAGAAGGTGGTCGCAACCAGTGTTGCGGCCACCTTTTTTATGTCCATTGCGGTGCACCGCGTTGGAGGACAGGCTGCTTCGGAGAAGAGCAGGCCGCCGCTAGCTCGCCGTGGGCGGCGCAGAAGGCAGAAGCAATCCCGCGCCAGCTCAAACGCTTCCGATTGCCGATGTGCGCTCTTCGATGGCGTGCGACAGCCCGGCATCGAGCGCTTGCCATGTCTTCCCTGCACTTGTGCAAGCTGCGGTGCACAGCGGCCGTCTCGACGACGCGCTGACGTAACGCGCTCGCACCAGTGCATGGGCGACGCGCAAGCGATCTCATCCGGTATCGCGCCACCGCGATTGCGCGCGCCACCTGCGCTTTGTCTGCCGCTGTGGCTGGCACTGCCCGACGACAGCATTGCCGATCAGGCAGTCCATCGCGATGAACAGATAAGCGCTTCAGCGCAGAGGCTTTGCACGCAACGCAGCTGCATTCGCCTGCGATGCGCAGCACGCCATGGCGCAGGTCATGGTGTGCCACTGGTTTGAAGCGTGCGCAAACGGTGCGGTGCGTTCGGGCCATGCGTGCGCGCTCTAACACAAGAACTGCGTGTCACTGCACAGCTTGGCCGATTGATCCCTCTCAGCCGTAGTTTGTGCGGGCGTATACGCCTAGTCTGGTGATGGACGCGTTGCTGTCGTACATCGAACGAGCTCATACCCGTCTCGGCACGTCGTCCTTGCACAGGTCTCTCGCACGCAGAAGTCTCAGGAGTTCCCCCATGAAATCCCTCACCACGCATACGCGCCGGCTGCGTTGCCGCGCGCTGTCTTTCCTATTGCTGGCCGCCATGCCCCTCGCGCAGGCGCAAAGCGCCACCGGCCTGAAGTATGCAGGCGTCAATCTTTCTGGCGCCGAGATCAAATCCTCGCAAAAGCCCGGCGTGCTCAACATCGACTACCGTTATCCGGCGGCCGATGAATACGCCTACTTCGCCGGCAAGCACATGAACACCGTGCGCCTGCCGATCCTGTGGGAACGTCTGCAGCCAAGGGCGGGGGGCGAGCTGGACCCGGCCCAGCTGGCGTTGATCCGGCAGGCGGTCGCCAACGCCAAGGCGGCCAAAATGTACGTGATCGTGGATGTGCACAACTACGCCAAGTATTACGGCCACACCATCGGCAGCACGAAAGTGCCGATCAGCACCTTCAACGATCTATGGCGACGGCTGGCGATCGCCTTCAAGAGCGACAACGCCGTGATCTTCGGGCTGATGAATGAGCCTTACGACATCGATCCGCAAGCGTGGGCGACGGCCGCGCAGGCGTCCATCGACACCATTCGTAAAACCGGCGCCACCAATCTGATTCTGGTACCGGGTGCGTTGTGGACAGGCGCGCATAGCTGGTACTCCACGGTGGCCGGGCAATCCAATGCAGTGGCGATGGCATCCATTCGCGACCCGCTCAATCGTTATGCCATCGAAGCGCATCAATATTTGGATGCCGATTCCAGCGGCACCAGCGGTGGTTGCGTCAGCGCCACGGTCGGGGTCGAACGGCTGCGCAGCTTCACCGAGTGGCTGCGTCTGAACAAAAAACGCGGGTTTCTCGCCGAATTCGGCACCGGCAATACGGTCACCTGCAATCTCGCGCTCAACGGCATGTTGGGCTACATGGAATCCAACAGCGATGTGTGGATGGGCTGGTCCTGGTGGGCGGCAGGCGCATGGTGGAGTGGGGCGTATCCGTTCAACGTGCAACCGGATGCGCAAGGGCGCGACAAGCCGCAGATGTCGATATTGAGCCCACGTGCGCGCCGGATTACCGATTAAGCGCGACCAACACGCCTAGCGAGCAGTCGTCAGGTGGACGTGGATGGCGCAGAAACCACAACGTCCGCGTGGTCCATGCCACGCGCCTGCCGCGCCAGCCTGATGGCTGCACGCCGGTGTTTCAGCTGTTGTTCCGCAACGACCGCGCTAGTCAAGGCGAGTGCGGGCGCGGCCAAGCAATCGTCACCACACATCACTCTTCTATCCGGTCGTGAGCGCGCGCTTTCTACTGGACTGAGCATTCCGCTATTGGGCCGCTTTTTCCTCGTACTTTCAGGGGAAAGATCGATGCAGCCTATGCACGCTCCCTGGGCGGCGCTTTAAATGCGGCATAGCGTCATAGACATGACGTCATGCCACTGACGGCAGACGCTTCCATACGACGCAAAATCGACAGCGCGGACACGCACGCCGCAGTTGCGCGAACACTTCGCGATATCGCGCGCTTTTGTGCGGCCTATCAATCTCGAAAATGCGCCTTGCAGAGTGTGACTGCGATGCAGTTCGCATATTGGCGTTCCATTGGCCACACCCGGCAATTGGGCACGGCTGATGCATTGATTCAGACCGATGCAGCGCATCGCGCGCAACGCGCATGCACTTAGCTGCATCTCCCCCCGTCTGAGGAGTTGTGTCATGTCTGCTGTCTGTTTTTCGTTGCGCGCGCTACTGCGCTCCACGCTGCTTTTCATCGTGTTTGGCAGCCTGCCGTTGGCCCACGCGCAGACGCGCGCGCTCACCTATGCCGGCGTCAATCTGTCCGGTGCCGAATTCGCATCTTCCAAAAAGCCCGGAGTCCTCAACAAGGACTATATGTACGCAGCGGCCAGCGATTACACCTATTTCGCCGGTGTCGGCATGAATACCATCCGCCTGCCGATCCTGTGGGAACGGCTGCAGCCCACCGCGAGCGGCGAGCTGGATCCGGCCCAACTCGCGTTGCTGCAACAGGCCGTGGCACGCGCCAAGGCAGCCGGCATGTATCTGGTCATCGATATCCATAACTACGCCAAGTATTACGGCTACAAGATCGGCAGCCCGGAAGTACCGGTGGCCACGTTTACCGATCTATGGCGTCGTCTCGCACTGGCGTTCAACAGCGACAACGCGGTGATGTTCGGGCTGATGAATGAGCCCAACAATATTTCGGCCAGCGACTGGGCCGGCGCAGCGCAGGCCGCCATCGATGCCATCCGCAGGACCGGTGCCAATAACCTGATTCTGGTGCCCGGCGCATTGTGGACCGGCGCGCATAGTTGGTATTCCACCACGAACGATGGCTACTCCAACGCCACCGCGCTGACGTCCATCTACGACCCGCTCGATCGCTACGCCTTCGAAGTGCATCAGTATCTGGATGCCGATTCCAGCGGCACCAGCAGCACCTGTGTCAGCAGCACCATTGGCGCCGAGCGCCTGCGCAACTTCACGCAGTGGCTGCGCACCAACCGCAAGCGCGGCTTTCTGGCCGAATTCGGCACCGCCAACAATGCGGTGTGCAACCAGGCGCTGCAAGGCATGTTGGCGTACATGGAAACCAATGCAGATGTGTGGCTGGGTTGGACCTGGTGGGCGGCCGGTTCGTGGTGGAACCTCAGCTACGCTTACAGCGTGCACCCCAACAAGGACGGCACCGACAAGCCGCAGATGGCGATCCTGTCGCCGCAGGCCACACTCGCCACGCGTGCACCGGTCGCTGCTGCCGCGGCGCGCACTTCCGCTGCATCGACCTCCGCAACAAGCACATCCGTTGCACGCACGGCACGCTGATGCCAGACAAGCCGCCGTAAGGCGGCTTTGTTTTACGCACGCAGCGCGCGGGCAAACGGCGTTGGCACGATGGGATGCACACGCCGATTACTGCGATTCCATCGTGGATAGCCATGTTGCTGCGTGCTCGGCCGCAACAGCCGTTTCGATGTAAACAACGCGTGTAGCGCAGGTGAACTGGCACCTGCGCATTTCAGCTTACTGAACTTTCGTCGCGGCCGCTTGCGGCCTTTCACCTGATGGCGATAAGCCGCCCTCCAGCATGAGCGCACTTCACTGCAGGAGCATTCCCATGACACAGCGATTGATGAAGACCGCACTGATCGGCGTCCTAGCCTTGGTGTCGCAGGGCGCGTTGGCACAAGCGGCCGACAAGCCGGCCAAGGCGCTCACCTCCGGTGAGGTCACCAGCATGCTCACCGCAAAGGGCTACACCAAGGTGCACGACCTCAAGTTCGAGCACGGCGTCTGGACCGCGGATGCGCGTAGCGGCGACGGCAAGGATGTGGACGTGCACATCGACCCGGTGACCGGCCGCGTCTATGGCGACCAGACCACCTCCAAGCTCAGCGAAGCCGACGTGCGCGCATCGCTGTCCACCGGCGGCTATGCCGATGTGCACGACCTCAAGTTCAACGATGGCCTGTGGAAGGCCGATGCCAAGCGCAACGGGCAGAAGGTCGAACTGCACGTGGATCCGGAAGACGGCCACGTGGTGAGCGTGGAGAACGATTGAGTTGGCGCACGTCACGTTGGCCTGCCAGGCGGCTCGGGCAGATCGAGCATCGCAGAGGACGCACGCAGCATGGCCACGCTGCCGCGCCTTAGGCCGACATGTAGCGTCAGTGCAGCAAGCCACTGATCGCGCAAGATCGCAGCTCAGCGATGTTGCCTGGCGATGGGCCAGATGCCTGACATGACACAGCAACGCAAAAGGCCTCCGATGGGAGGCCTTTTGCGTAACAGAAGATTCTCACCGATGGTGGCGCGAACCGGAGTGCTGGTGTGCTGGTGCGTTGCTGCTACACCGTGTGGCAGCAGTGGATCGGCAAGCCTCAGCGTGGGGGCTTGGCCATGTTCGTCTGCGTAGCCCTACTGGTGGCGTCGGCCGGCTGCGCGCTCGCCGCACTTGTGCCAGGCCTGCCGGCCATCATGCGATCGCGCGCGGCCTTGAACGGGTTGCCGGGGTACCAGTTGGGCCAACGTTCGCCAGCAGCGACCTCCTTGCCCACGCCATAGACCACCTGCAGATCTTCGATGGTGCCATCGAGCTTCCAGGTGGCGGCGTCGTATTCGTCGCCAGGCGCGTGATAACGATGGCGTCCGTAGTCCTCGGCCGCGGCACGTCCGGCGGCAGTGCCGCCCTCGCGCAGGTCTTCGCCGCCATCGGCATACAACGCCGGCACGCCGGCCTTGGCGAAGTTGAAGTGATCCGAACGGAAATACGAGCCGCTTTGCGGGGTGGCTTCCGCGTGCAGGGTGCGCCCCTGCATCGCGGCGATCGGCTTGAGGATGTCCTCCAGCTCCGAGCTGCCCATCCCCACCACGGTGACATCGCGGGCGCGCCCGGCCACCGACATCGCATCCAGATTGATCACCGCCGCGATCTTGTCCAGCGGGAAGCTCGGGTTGGCCACGTAGTATTTGGAACCCAGCAGGCCGGATTCTTCCAGCGTCACCGCCAGGAACACCACCGAGCGCGTCGGCTTGGGGTCTTGATGGGCGAATGCGTCGGCGATTTCCAGGATGCCGGCCACGCCGGTGGCGTTGTCCACCGCGCCGTTGTAGATGTTGTCGCCGCGTTCACCCGGATGCTTGCCCAGGTGGTCCCAATGCGCCATGTACAGCACCGCCTCGTCGGCGTGGCTGGTGCCCGGCAGCACGCCGACCACATTGCGCGAGGTCTTCGCCGCGATCGTGCTCTTGAGGTCGACCGACCAGCTGGCCTTCAAGGGCACCGGCTTGAAGCCGCGCTTGCTGGCGTCCTTGTAGGCCTGCGTCAGGTCCAGTCCGGCATTGGCGAACAATTGCCTGGCGGTCTCGGCGCTGATCCAGCCCTGCACCGGCAGGCGCGGGTCGGGGTCGTCCTTGGCCGGCAAGTCGTATTGCGGGCCGGACCAAGAATTTTTCACCACGTCCCAGCCATAGCTGGCACCGGGCGTGTCGTGCACGATCAACGCCGCAGCCGCGCCCTTGCGCGCGGCTTCTTCGAACTTGTAGGTCCAGCGCCCGTAGTAGGTCATGCGCTTGCCGTCGAACAACTTGGCATCGTCGGTGTGGAAGCCCGGGTCGTTGACGAACATCACCACCGTCTTGCCCTTCCATTCCTGGCCGGCGTAGTCGTTCCACTGCTGCTCGGGCGCATCCACGCCGTAACCGACGAACACCAGCTCGCTGTTGTCCAGCTTGACCTCGGCTTGCCCGGTGCGGGTGCCGACCACGATGTCGGTGCCGAAGGCGAGGGTGCGGGTCTGCTCGCCGCTGCGCAGGCTGGGGGCGGTGGATGCATCGGCGGTGGTTTCCACCATCGGCACCTCCTGGAACCAGCTGTCGCCATTGCCGGGCTGCAGCCCGATGCGCTGCATCTGGTCGCGAATGTAGGTCACGGTCTTTTCTTCGCCGGGCGTCCCCGGGCCGCGGCCTTCGAAGTCGTCCGACGCCAGCGTCTTGACCAGTTCGGCGAAGTCGCCAGTGGTCATGTCCGGGGAGAAGGTGTGGCGGCTGACCGGTGCGCTGGGCGCGCTATCGGTCGGCGTCTGCGCGGCAGGCGCGCTGGGCGCATCGGCGGGTTCGCGTTTGCAGCCGGCCAGGGCCAGCGTCGCGGCCAGGCACAACAGGATCTTGCGGGGCATCGGAACTCCTCGTGCGGCGGAATCCCGATCTTAGAGCCTGCGCCGCATGGCGAGGTGAGCGCGTCGCTGCGTGCGCTGCAGTCGCATGGCGGGCCGGGCAGGGCGCCTGGAGCAGGTGCCCTGGATCCGGCGCACGCACCGGCAGGTGCGTGTTGCGTCGGTCAGTCCTTCGGCGCGACGTCGCTGTCGAAGCTGCGCGCGGTGGCGCCGCTCACCGCGCCGATCTTGGCGCTGCGGTGCACGTACAGGTTGACCTCGCGCTCGAAGTGCAACGGCCCATCGACCACTGCATCCGGGCCGATCACCACACGCGGCTTGCGCGAGGGCTGGAACGAAAAACCGAAGCTCGGCTTGCTCACTTCGATGCCGCCGCGCACATGCGAGCCCACCCCGACAGTGATGTCGCCATTGACCGTCTCGATGCCCTTGCCGAGCTCGGTTCCCACCAGCCCGATGCTGCCGTTGACCGTTTCCACGCCGCCACTGATCTGGCTGCCGCGCTCGGCGAGGATGCTGCCATTGACCGTTTCCAGCCCGCCGGACACCGTCACTTTCTGGCCCAGCGTGATCGAGCCGTTGACCGTTTCCACGCCACCGGTACGCGCGTTGTCGCCGATGCGGATGCCGCCGTTGACGGTTTCCACGTTCTTGGTTTGCGCACCGGCACCGATCTCGATGGAGCCGTTGACCGTTTCCAGGGCGCCATAGGTCTTGCCGGCATCTGCGCTGATCTTGCCGTTGACCTTGCTGACGTCCTCGTCGGCCCAGGCGCTCGTGCAGGCCAGGGACAGTGCCAGGAGAAGAATTTGGGGCTTCATGCTGAACCTCGCGCGGCGGCGGTTGTCTGGGGCGTGGCGGCGATCACATCATGCTTGGCTACAATCGCGCACCTGCCTGAAGTCACTGGATCTTTCGTTGCCCCCTTCGCCCGCACCGCTGCCGCGCCTGCCGCTCGCTCCTGCCACCGGCCGTGGACGGATGTGGCTGGCGGTGGGCGTGCTGGCCTGCACCTTGCTGGGCAGCATGGGCGCAAGCGCGCAGAGCCAGCGCGAGACCGAGCGCAAATTGCAGCAGCTGCGCGATGAGCTCAAGACCATCAGCGCCGATCGACGCGAACTGGAAGGCAAGCGCGGCACCGCCGCGCAACAGTTGCGCCAGGCCGACGAGAAAGTGGCCAAGACCGCACGTGCATTGAGCGAGACCGAAGCGGCGATGCGCGCGCAGGAACAGCATCTGTCCACCCTGCAGCAGGAACGCGCGCAATTGCAGCGCGGCCTGCAGAACCAGCGCGCGCAGCTGGCGGCGTTATTGCGCGCCGCCGATCAGGTGGGCCGCAATGCACCGCTGAAGGTGCTGCTGTCGCAGGACACGGTGGGCGATGCCACGCGTATGCTGGCCGATCACCGCTATGTGCAAAACGCACGCGCGCAGCGCATCCACGCCTTGACCACGCAACTGGATGCCCTGGCGACAGTGGAACAGGACATCGCCACCCGGCGCCAGGCGCTGGATGCCGCGCGTGCGCAGCAAAAAGCGCAGGCGGCCACGTTGCAGAAGGATCGCTCGCAACAGGCGGCCACCGTCGCGCAGCTGGACGATCGCTACAAACAGCGCGCCGAGCGCGAAAAGGCAATCGGCCAGGACGCCAAGGCGCTGGAACAACTGCTCGCCAATCTGCGCGCGGCCGCCGCCAAGGCCGAAGCCGAACGGCGCGCTGCCGCCAGACGCGCCGCCGCCGAAGCCGCCGCACAGGCCAAGCGCAGCAAAACCGAGCGTTCCGATCGCCCCGGCAAGACGCCATCCAAGGTAGTCGCCAACGCACCGGCCCCCAAGGTCGGTGGGCTCAGCTGGCCGGTGGCGGGCAATCTGCTGGCGCGCTTCAATGCCACCTTGCCCGATGGCCACACCAGCAAGGGCGTGCTGATCGGCGCGCCCAAGGGCACCACCGTGACTGCAGTGGCCGATGGCACGGTGGTGTTTTCCGACTGGATGACCGGCTACGGCATGATCCTGATCGTGGACCACGGCAACGGCTACATGAGCCTGTACGCGCATAACGACACCTTGCTGCGCGATGCCGGCGCAACGATCAAACGTGGCGACGCGGTGGCCAAGGTCGGCAGTTCGGGCGGGCAGGGCGTGCCGGCGCTGTACTTCGAATTGCGTCGCAACGGGCAGCCGGTGGATCCATCGAGCTGGCTGCAACGCCGCTGAGCGCCGCGCACCGCCCGCGATTCAACGCGGATTTACCGCTGCTTCGCGCATAATCCGGTCAGCTCCGCGCTGCGGGGCGCCTTATCTCTTTGTCGGAGTGCTTCATGCGCGTAGCCGTCCTGTCCGTTGCCCTGTCGCTGGCCCTGTTCGCGTCGCCTGGTTGGGCGCAGAAGGCCGGCCCCGCCGCCGCCCAGGCCAGCGCGGACGATCCGGAAGCCAATGAAGCCGCTGTTTCCAAGGTGCCGCTGGATGAGATCCGCCGTTTCGTGGCGGTGTACAACGCGGTCAAGCAGGCCTACGTCGACCCGGTCGAAGACAAGAAGCTGATGCACGCCGCCGTGCGTGGCCTGCTCTCGGACCTGGACCCGCACAGCACCTATTTCGACAAGGAAGATGCCGAAGCCTTCGACGAACAGGCCACCGGCGCCTACGACGGCATCGGCGTGGAATTGCTGCAGCAGCAGGACAACACCCTCAAGGTGATCGCGCCGATCGACGACACCCCGGCCGCGCGCGCCGGCATCCGCGCCGGCGATGTGATCGTGGCCATCGACGGCAAGCCGATCGATGCCAGCAAGGCCATGGAGCCGCTGCGTGGCGAATCCGGCAGCAAGGTCGTGTTGACCATCATGCGCGACAAGATGCCCAAGCCGTTCGATGTGACCCTGCAGCGCGAAACCATCCGCGTGGCCAGCGTGCGCAGCAAGCTGCTGGAGCCGGGCTTTGGCTACATCCGCATCAGCACCTTCCAGGCCGACACCGGCGCCGACTTCCAGAAGAACCTCAAGCAGCTGCAGGCCGGCGGCAAGTTGCGCGGCCTGGTGCTGGATCTGCGCAGCAACCCCGGCGGTCTGCTGACCTCGGCGGTGCAGGTGGCCGACGATCTGCTGGACAAGGGCAATATCGTCAGCACGCGCGGGCGCATCTCCATCAGCGATGCCAAGTTCGACGCCACTCCGGGTGATCTGCTCAATGGCGCACCGGTGGTGGTGCTGGTGGACGCCGGCTCGGCCAGTGCCTCGGAGGTGCTGGCCGGCGCGCTGCGCGACAACAAGCGCGCACGCATCATCGGCAGCCGCACCTTCGGCAAGGGCTCGGTGCAGACCGTGCTGCCGCTGGACAACGGCGACTCGGTCAAGCTCACCACCGCGCGCTATTACACGCCCAGCGGCAAGTCGATCCAGGCCAGCGGCATCGTGCCGGACGTGCTGCTCACCCCCGAACCGCAGCCGGGCGATGCCGATGTGCCGGCCAGCCTGACCGACTACAGCGAAGCCACCTTGCCGGGCCACCTGCGCGGCGACGACGAAGGCGAGGAGGGCTACAGCGCCGGCGACGTGCTGCCGGGCGACGGCCCGATCACCGAAGCCTTGGCCGAACTCAAGCAACCCGGCGCCGCCGCCAAGGCGCAGGCTGCACGCAAAGCCAAGGCGCAGGCCGCGCAGAAGGCGAAGGCCGCCAATAAGACCGGTGCCGAGCCCAAGCCCGCCGCAGCGCGCCCGGCGACCACGGACAAGCCCAGGTCGGCCGAACCGGCAGGCAAGGCCAAGCCGGCCACTACACCCCCAGCGCCAGCCGAACCGGTGCAGCCGACGACGCCGACGGACAAGCCTGCCGAGCCGGTCAACTAAGCGTGGGCAACAGACCTGCGCGCGGCGTCGTGACGTAGGTCCGGTCGGCACACAGGAATCGGTGGAGGAGTGGTACATGCCACACCGAGCCTCGGGCCTCGCTGACCTGGCAGCAGCGCGCGCGGCTTGCTGGCTGCTTCAAGACCGCGCTGACCCAGCGGGGAATCACACCCGCTGCGTTGTTGCCAACACCTCGGGATTGACCAGGTTGCGCGGTGTGCCCGCCGCGAACGCCAGCACATTGTCGAACGCCGCATCGAAATACAGCGCGTAGCTGTCGCGCTCCACGTATCCCAGATGCGGTGTCGCCAGCACGCGCGCATGCCGCAGCAGCGGATCGCGCGGGTCCAGCACCGGCTCGTGCTCGAACACATCCAGCGCGGCCTGCGCCGGCCGGCCCGCGTCCAACGCAGCGAGCAAGGCGCCAGGCGCAATCAACTCGGCGCGGCTGGTGTTGACCAGCAACGCGTCGGCGCGCATGCGCGCCAGATCCTGGGCGGTGACGTCATGCCGTGTCTGCGCAGTCAGACGCCGATGCAGCGACAGCACGTCGCTGCGTTCGAACAGGTCCTCGCGACTGCCCGCAACCGCGAACCCATCGCGCGCTGCCTGCGCACAGGACGCCTCGCCGCCCCACACCACCACCTGCATGCCGAAGGCGCGCCCAAAGCCGGCCACGCGTTGGCCGATTCGCCCGTAACTCCAGATCCCCAACGTGCGCCCATGCAGCACGCGGCCCAAGCCGGGATCGCCAAGCGCCTGCCAGCGTCCCTGTTGCAATGCATGCTGGTAGTCGGTCAGCCGACGGCTGGCCGACAGGATCAGCGCCCAGGTCAGCTCGGCCGGCGCCACCGGCGAGCCGACGCCTTCGGCCACCGCCACACCCAACGCAGTGCACGCCGCAACATCCACATGCGCACCCACGCGCCCGGTCTGGCTGATCAGTTTCAGCCGTGGCAGCCGTTGCAGCAGCGCCGCATCCACCCGCGTGCGTTCGCGGATCAACACCAACGCGTCGGCGTCGGCCAGGCATGCGGCGCGCGCATCGAGCTCCGCATCCAACGCGCCCAGCACCTGCACCTGGTGGTCCTGCAGTTGCTGCAGGCAGGGCAGCTGCGCAACGGCGCCCTGGTAGTCGTCGGGCACCACAATGCGCATCAGCGTGGCTTGATCGGCGAGGGGAACGGGGTGACCACCTTGTCGCCGGTGGTGGCATCGCGAATCACCGACTGGCCCTTTTTCTCGACTTCTTCGATCCGCACGATGCTCTGCATCGGCAGGTGCAAGGTCCTGGTATTGCCGAATTCCTCGCGCAGGCGTTCTTCGGTGGGGTCCACCACCAGCCCGTCGTGCACGTCGAACACCAGCTCGCCGATCTGGTTGAAGCCCCACAGATGGCTGCCGGTGACCTCACGCGCGTAGAGCTCGTACACCTTGCCATGATTGAGGAAGGTGACTTTGTACAGAGACTTGGACATGCCCACGATTATAGGCGCGCGCCTGGACAGCGACATGCGCGGCATCGTGCCGGTAACTGGGCCACGCCCGGGTTGCGGCCTGCGGGTACAGCCGGTGCGCTGCGCGCCTCAGAAGCCGTGGCGCTTGCGCAGCCGCCGCGCGATCGCCGCGCGCACATACAGGCCGTACACGATGCCGAACACGAAGCCGGCGATATGCGCCGACCACGCCACCATGCCGAACGCCGGGCCGATGTAGGCGAACACCACCTGCAGCAGTGCCCAGGCGCCGATCAACAGCGGCGCCGGCACCCGGATGAATTCCAGAAACACGCCCAGCGGCAGGACCACGCCCAGCTTGGCGCCCGGAAACAGCGCCAGGTACGTGCCGATCAACGCCGACACCGCACCCGAGGCGCCGATGATCACCCGGTCCGGCGTGCCGATGGCAAAGATCGCCGCCAGGTTGGAGGCCGCGCCGCCAACCAGAAACAGCAGCAACAACCGCCACGGGCCCAGGATACGTTCGGCCGGCAGCCCGAAGATCAGCAGGAACACCAGGTTGCCGAGCAGATGCGACCAGTCGGCGTGCAGGAACAGGGCCGTGAACAGGCGCAGCACGCTGCCGTCGCGCAAGGTGGCCCACCAGTCGCCCAGATTGGAGACGCCGCTGGACAGGGCGCCCCAGTCCAGCCACAACGTATTGCGCGCCTCGCCCGGCCGGCTGATCGACCACAAATACGCCAACCACACCGTGGCGAACAGCAACGGCACCGCCCAGCGCGGGGTGGGTTTCTTGCGGGAAGGAAGAGAGACGAACATCGGACGGGGACAATAGCCGGTCCACGCTGCTGAACCCAGCCCTAACCTGACGGCGCGTTCAGCACAGGCCTTGTTATTGTTCGGTTAATCGTCATGGGTATACTGCGTACGGCGTCGTATGTCGGGGGGGGGTCTCCGGCGCGCTCCGGGCACTGGATTGGTGCTGGACGCGGGCGCTGAACCGACCATTGCAGTCCTTATCCGGAGAGCTACAACTTATGTCTACCGCTTCCACTCTCAGCCGCGCCACCCTCTTGGCCGTCGGTATCGCTGGCGTGCTGGCCGTTGGTCAGGCGCACGGCGCCGCGTTCCAGCTGAAGGAAAACAGCGCCAAGGGCCTTGGCCGCGCATTCGCAGGTTCGGGCAGCGCCCCGGATGATGCCTCCATCATCGCCACCAACCCGGCCGGCATGCGCCAGCTGGACGGCCGCCTGTTCCAGGCCGACGTCAGCGCCATCAGCTTCTCGGCCAAGTTCCAGCCCGACACCGCGGCCTACGCCAACGGCGCGCCGGTGTCCGGCGGCAACGGCGGCGACGCCGGCATGATCGCGCCGGTCCCGGCGATGTACTTCCACGTGCCGTTCGGCGAGAACGACAACATGCACCTGGGCACCTCGCTGACCGTGCCGTTCGGCTTCAAGACCGAATACGACCGCGACTGGGTCGGCCGCTACCACGGCACCAAGACCGAGCTGCAGGCGATCGACTTCAACGTCGCGTTCTCCTATGACGTGAACCCGTACGTGTCCTTCGGTGCCTCGGTGTTCGCCGAGCGTCTGGATATCGACCTGGCCAACGCGGTGGATTTCGGCAGCGTGCTGGCTGCGCGCCGCGTGCCGGGCTTCGCGCCGGGCAGCGCCGATGGCTACTCGCGCATCAAGGGCGACAGCACCGAAGTGGGCTTCACCCTGGGCGGCTTGTTCAGCATCGATGAGAACACCCACATCGGCTTCAGCTACCGCTCGCAGGTGGAACACAAGATCACCGACGGCACCGCCGACTTCACCGTGCCGGGCAGTGCTGCCGCCGTGCTGAGCGTGGCCGCACCGGGTACCTTCGTGAATACCAAGGGCCGCGCCACCGTCAAGCTGCCGGCCAGCGCCACCGCCAGCTTCACGCATAACGTGAACGAGCAGTGGTCGATCATGGCCGACGTCACCCGCACCGCCTGGAGCAAGTTCGACCAGGTGACCGTGGACTTCGCTTCCAACCAGCCCGACAGCGTGCTGGACTTCTCCTACCGCGACACCACCTTCGCCTCGATCGGTGCCGACTACCGCCTGAGCGATACGGTGACCCTGCGCGGCGGCCTGGCGTACGACCAAACCCCGACCACGGCCGAACACCGCGACGTGCGCGTGCCGGACGCGAGCCGCAAGTGGGTTTCGCTGGGTATGAGCTGGCGTCCGTCGGCGCAGACCGAGTACAACTTCGGCTACACCCACCTGTTCACCAGCGACCCGACCAGCGACACCCGCAGCGCCACGGGCGACCGTCTTGCCGGCAGCTACGACGTGAAGGGCGACGTGCTGGCCGCGTCGATCAACTACAAGTTCTGATCGCCGCAGCACGCGTTGAGTGTCCAAAAACCCCGCTTCGGCGGGGTTTTTCTTTGTTGCCTTGCACGCTCCACACACGACATGGGCAGCCATCACACGCAACAAGCGAAGCAGGCAGGACGCATCGCCTCAGCGCAGCGCTTCACCCCCCTGCGCGGTGTCGCCACCTAGCCGCGTACTGGGATGCCAACAACGTCGCGTACCGATCCAGCCTGCGCAATGCATGGCGAACGCTGCAACCGGCGCGACAGATTGCTATGGTCAGGCGCATGAGCCAACCCGACTTCATCCAGATCACCGATAACGCCATCGCGCACGAAGATTGCGTGGCCATCGTGCAGCGCATGCGCCAGAGCCAGCAGCTGCATCCCGGCCGCATCGGTGGCGGCGTCTTTCCCGACCTCAAACACAGCCGCGACCTGCGCATCAGTGGGATGGCCGAATGGGCCGAAGTGGAAAACCGCCTGCAACAGGCCGTATTCGAGGGCGTGCTCACCTATCTGCGGCAGTATCCGCAGGCGTTGATTTCACCGCTGATGCTGCAGGTCACCACTGCCGATGGCAGACCGCATCGCCTGGTGGCCGAGGACATCGTGCAGATGAGCGACCAGGCGCTGGGCGATCTGGCACGCACCTGCCTGCGCCCGGGCGCGATCAATCTGCAGTGGTACACCGCCGACCAGGGCGGCTACCCATACTGGCATTGCGAGCTGTATCCGCGCGATGCCAATGCCGACACGCTGCATCGGCATCTGCTGTGGACGCTGTATCTCAACGACGACTTCGCGCAAGGCGAAACCGAATTCCTGTTCCAGCAACGCAAGGCGCGCCCACGCACCGGCAGTCTGCTGATCGCCCCCACCGCCTTCACTCATACTCACCGCGGCAACCGCCCGGTCGGCGGCGACAAGTTCATCGCCACCAGCTGGATCCTGTTTCAATCGGCGCAGGCGCTTTACGGCGGGGAATAGGGAATCGGGAATGGGGAATCGCAACGGCGACGCTTTCTGCTGCTGCTGCTGCTGTTGCTTTACCGATTCCCGATTCTCCATTCCCCCAGTTGCGACTGCGCACCGCATCGCAACGCTTGTGCTCGCTCCTCGGACCAGTACATGTCGCTTGCACCGCGCATCGTTAGTAATAATACTAACGGTATGCAGAAGAACTCTTTCCCCAGCGCGAGTGCGGCAGCGGAGCGGGATGTCCGCAGCTCGCGCACGGTCATCAAGGGGCGCGGCACCACCGCCTACGTGCCCGGTCGCTTCTCGGTCACCACCGCCGTCGAGATAGACGATGGCTGGGGCGCGCTCGATGCCGATGGCAAGACCGCCATGCGCCCCAAGACCGTGGTGGCCGAGGAAATCGCACGCAGCATCATCAGCCGCAACAACTCGCCCGACATCGGGTTCTCGCAGTCGGTGAACCCGTACCGGGGATGTGAGCACGGCTGCGTGTACTGCTTTGCCAGACCCTCGCACGCGTATCTGGATCTGTCGCCGGGGCTGGATTTCGAAACGCGGATCTTCGCCAAGCCGAATGCGGCCGCGCTGCTGCGCGCGGAGATCGCACGCCCGTCCTACCAGTGCTCGCCGATCGCGTTGGGGATCAATACCGACGCCTACCAGCCCGCCGAGCGGCGTCTGCGCATCTCCCGGCAATGCCTGGAAGTGCTTGCGGAGGCCCGTCACCCGGTCAGCTTCGTGACCAAGGCGGCGTTGATCGAACGCGACATCGATGTGCTGGCCGAGATGGCGCAGCACAACCTGGTGTCGGTGTATTTCTCGGTCACCACGCTCGACAATCGGCTTGCGGCGAAGATGGAGCCGCGCGCCGCCGCGCCGCATGCGCGACTGCGCGCCATGCAGGCGCTACACGCTGCCGGCGTACCGGTAGGCGTGCTGGTCGCTCCGGTCATCCCGATGATCAACGACAAGGAACTGGAGCGCATTCTGGACGCGGCCGCAGCCCACGGCGCACGTTCGGCCGGCTACGTGTTGCTGCGCCTGCCGCACGAACTCACCCAGTTATGGCGCGAGTGGCTCGAGTTGCACTATCCGGATCGTGCCAAGCATGTCATGAGCCTGGTCCAGCAGATGCGCGGCGGCAAGGACTACGACAGCCGCTTCGGCAAGCGCATGGTCGGCGAAGGCCCGTTTGCAGAACTGATCGCGCAGCGTTTTTCCATCGCGTATCGGCGCCTTGGATTCGGGCGATTGCCCAGACTCGATACCACGCACTTCCGTCCACCCAGACCGGACACGCCGCAGCTTAATCTTTTCTAATTTTTCTATGCGGTTTGCGATGCTAGTTCGACTCCGGCTAAGAATCGCAGTGTCTCCTGTCGTTATGCGGAGATAGGCGGGTATTCCGAGGTCGCGGGTTCAATGACACCTCGCCACGTTGAAACCCTGGATCCGAAGTAGCAGTGCACATCCAATCGTTAGGCTACGTGTATTTGCAATGTTGGGCCGATCAACCAGGATTGCTTACTGTCAATCGCCGCCGGAATGAGGAAGGACAACGGAGATAGGTCGCTTGCCATCCGCAGCCTGGAAAGCACCGGGCCAAAAGGCGATGATGCCAGCAGCACAGCTGCCTCTTTCGCAGTTAACTGTGATGTCGCCGGAGTTTTCCGGATGAACTGCTGCCACTGCGATCACGACCGCCAGGCTTCCAGCCAAATACCAATAGAGGCTCACCGATCGTTTCCTAGCGAGCAGCACTGACAGAGAAAAGAGAACGGCAAAGAAGCCTGCTCCCAGAAGCGCTTTAAGCCAGGTGCCCAAAAAATTGTGGGTGTGCACCAAGCCAGAGAAGGCATAGGTGGCGAGGACTGAAAACGTCAGCCAAGCAGCAACAGCCATGATGAAGGCCGCCCCTGCGGTCTTATGTCCACGCCACACCAAATCTGCTTGCAGCACAAAAAACGCTAAAAGCAGAATGGGAGCTACTGCATAGCACAGCAGTCCGATCTGGCGTTGAGTCGCCACAAAGAGCACCGAGCAAGCCAACGTGCCCGCAAGCAGAACTGTTTCACGAAAGCGCAGGCCTAACCTGCGCCCCCTGATGCGGAAGGTCCTCATTACTTGACTTGGACCACATCGCCGACAAGGACAGTGCCACTACCTACCGTCACTGTGCCTCCAGAGATGGTGGCTGCACCACTTGACGTGAGCCAGTCTATGCCGCGCTGGTAGTCGGGCCGAGATGCTGCGCCCGGGCTTTCGTAGGAACTGTAATCGACATTGATCGGCTCACTGCTGGACGTCCCAATGAGATTGCCCGCCGAATCGTAGGCTTCAACGTAAACAATGGCGCGCTTTGCGGAATCATAGGCGAAAATCGCTCTGCTCTTGTCGTTGAAAGTGGTATCAATACGGATGCTGTAGTCCTCCGAACTCCTCCATTTATAGGCGTTGGAGAGAACCTGTTGGATGAAGAAGATGAAATTTTCGCCTGTATTGGGCACTTGCCAGTCGTTTTTTTCAAGCCACTGGATGACTTGTTGACGGGTCGCACCTTCCCGGCGTACGTCGAAGGCGCTAGCAAAGGCAGACGACTCGTCGGACGCCACCTCAACCATTCTGCTGACCGAGCTCGGTGCAACAGTTCCATTCGCCAAGTCGATCTTTACGTTGAGCGTGCCGATATTTCCATAGCTCCGATACACCGACGAGTAGATCGCGAATTGGTCGGCATCCGCTTGAGACACGGGCTGCTCTTGAATCCCGGGTGGTGCCACCGAGACGGGGCCGTTTACAGTATTGACTGTGTAGAGGTATGGAACGCCTGTAGTGCGATCACCGATGTAGACTTGGCCAAGACCGGAGGTCAGCTGAGTTGCTAGTACTCCTCGCTAAGTCTGCGTGCACGAATCGCAGAAGTGAATGTCATTTGCAGTGGCTTTTCCGACAAATCCTAAGAGCACCAAGCTGCTGAACATTGCGATCATCTTCATCGTCAAAAGCTCCGTTTCGATCCCCTGCTGCACGAGTGTCACTGCCTTCATGGCTACCGTCAAACCTCAATCCAGGCGTCATTTGCGAAGGTCGAGCTTGATCACATTAGATTGTTGTGATGTCCGAGCACCCTGCGAACAATCACGCGCGATCATCGGAGCTCGAGCAGCACTGCGGCAGTCCAGGCGCCCGTCAGACCGCTGCAGCGGCTCTTAGAATCCGCGCATGCTCGCACTTGCACAGGGCGCGTGGGAGTGGCTGGCCACCATTCCCCACCTCGAAGCGCTCCTCCTCGCCGCCTATGTGCTGTACCTGCTATGGATCGCCGGCTGGATCGTGCTGCAGAAGCGCGAACCGGTGGCCACGCTGAGCTGGGTGTTGTCGCTGGCGGCGCTGCCGTACCTGGGGCTGCTGATCTACTACTGGCTCGGGCCGCAAAAGGTCAAACGGCAGCGGCTGCGGCGCGGGCGCTCGCGCTCGGGCATGGAGAGCTACAGCAGCGTCTGCCCGCCGGATGCCGATTGCACCGAGCTGGCCAAGATCGCCCAGTCCACCACCGGGCTAGCGCCCAGCAGCGCCACCGAAGTGCACTGGCTGGTGGATGGCGCTGCCACGTACGCCGCCATCATCGAAGCGATCCGGGGCGCACGCGACCATATCCATCTGGAGTACTACATCTTCCAGCCCGACCACAGCGGCACCGCGATCTGCGCTGCGCTGATGGAACGTGCCCGTGCCGGGGTCAAGGTGCGGCTGCTGATGGATGCGATCGGCTCATCGGCAATGACCCGACGCGCCTTGCGCACGCTGCGCGAGGCCGGGGTGGAAACCGCCTGGTTCCACCCCTCGCAGTTGCTCAAGCCATTCAAGCGGCCGTGGTTGAACCTGCGCACCCACCGCAAGGTGATCGTCATCGATGGCCGCATCGGTTTCACCGGTGGCATCAACGTCACCGACGACGAGAACGAGCAGGTGCGCAAGCAGGCGTATCGCGATCTGCACGTGCGCCTGCAAGGCCATGTAGTGCGCAGTCTGCAGCTGGTGTTCCTGGAGGATTGGCTCTATGCCACCAGCCAGGGCCGCGCAGCTTTCCACGGCCAGCAGCTATGGCCCGACGATATGCCCACCCGCGCGCAAGGCACGGTCGATGCGCAGGTGCTGGTGTCGGGTCCGGATTCGTCGTGGGAAGCGATCCACCGTCTGATGGTCGCCGCCATCCATGAAGCCAAGCACCGCGTGTGGCTGGTGACTCCATACTTCGTGCCCGGCGAGGCGGCGCGTATGGCGCTGACCTCGGCCGCGCTCGGCGGGCTGGACGTGCGCCTGTTGGTGCCGCGGGTCAGCGATTCGCGCCTGGTCACCTACGCGGCACGCTCGTATTTCGACGAGCTGCTGGAAGCCGGTGTCCGCATCTACGAGTACGGGCCGCGCATGCTGCACACCAAGGCGCTGCTGGCCGACGACGATGTCTGCATCGTCGGCAGCGCCAATTTCGACAGCCGCAGCTTCCGGCTGAATTTCGAGCTGTCGATGCTGTTCCGCGACCAGGCCGTGGCGGCAGAGATGGCCGGGCTGATCGGCACCGATCTGCAACAGGCGCAGGAAGTGCAATTCGCGCGACACCGGCCGTTATGGCGCTCGCGCCTGCCCGAAGCGTTTGCCCGGCTGCTGTCGCCGCTGCTCTGACCAACGGTGCGGTGCCCACGTGGAACCGCGCCGGGCGCGGCGCTACACTGCCGCCACTCAACGGGGAGCTCGTCATGCACTGGCTGTTTCTGCTTATGGCACTGGGTGCGCTGGTGCTGGCCTTCAGTACGCCGCACGTGTGGTTGCTGGTGGCCTCGCTGCTGGTGGCGTTGCTGCTGCTGCTGCTGTGGACGCGCGGTTGGTTCGCCTCGCGCATGGGCGACACCCAACGCGATACCAGCAGCATGATCGACCCGGCCGAGCTGCGCCGCCTGCGCGAGCTGGCAGAAGCACGCAAGTCGGCTGCCCTGGCCGCCGCACGCGACAGCGAGCCGCAGGCCTGATCGCCGCATGACCACCCAGCTCAGCGTCAACGTCAACAAGATCGCAGTCCTGCGCAACTCGCGCGGCGGCGCCGACCCGGATGTGGTGCAGGCCGCACGCGCCTGTATTGCCGCCGGCGCGCACGGCATCACCGTGCATCCGCGCCCGGACCAGCGGCATATCCGCGCCGATGATGTGCTGGCGCTGAGCGCGCTGACACGCGAGCACGGAGTCGAATTCAATATCGAAGGCAACCCGTTTGCGCCGCCGCGCGGCGATTATCCGGGTCTGCTGCAGTTATGTCGTGCCACGCGCCCCGAGCAGGTCACCCTGGTACCGGATGGCGATGGACAACTGACGTCCGATCACGGTTTCGATTTTGCGCAGGACACCGTCCAACTCGCCGAGCTGATCACAGCGTTCAAGCGGCTGGGCAGCCGTGTCAGCCTGTTCGTCGATGCAGGTAACCCGGACATCGCCCGCGCGGCCACGCTCGGTGCGGACCGTATCGAGCTGTACACCGGCCCGTATGCCCACGCGCATGCCAGCGGCCAGGCCGATACCGCCTTGGCGCTGTTCGCCAACGCCGCGCAGCGTGCCAGTGCCGCAGGCCTGGGCATCAATGCCGGGCACGATTTGTCGCAAGCCAACCTGGGCGATTTTCTCGCCGCTGTGCCGGGTGTGCTGGAAGTCTCCATCGGCCACGCCTTGATCAGCGAAGCCCTGTATCAGGGTTTGGATGCAAGCGTGCGCGCGTATGTCGACATTCTGCGTAGCGGCCACGTTAGCGCTTAAGTTCATGCGGTAACGTCGGCATCGATGATCGATGCCTGGGTTGGCGACAACTACGTTCGCGTAAATGGATGCTGCGGTGGCATTGATCGACAGTCTTTCACAGCAATGGCCGCTTTGTTGCTTCGTACCGCACTCACGCTCGTTGGATCGCAGGCATGTCTGCAGGCACGATCACCCACCTAACACATAAAAAAAACGCCACCGTTTCCGGTGGCGTTGCAGTCGCGTCATGACTGTTGTGTTGCGGTCTTGCAGATACGTTTACTGCTGCATGAAGCCGATTTTCTTCATCTGCGAGTTCTTCGCAGCGGCCAGCACCTTGGCCATCACCTCGTACTCCGCATCCGGATTTGCATCGATGCGCAGTTCCGGCTGATTGGTCGGATCGGCCTGCACCACTTCTTCCATCTTCTGTTGCAACACATCGACCGGAGTCGGGCTGTTGTTCCAGAACACCTGGTTGCTGGCGTCGATACGCAACTCGATCGGCGGCGGCGGTTCGGTCGTCTGCGGTGGCGGGTTGAGCACCCGCTGCGGCAGATCCACGGCGATCGGGTAGGTCATGATCGGCGCGGTGACGATGAAGATGATCAGCAGCACCAGCATCACGTCCACCAGGGGCGTGACGTTGATGTCGGCCATCGGCCCACGGCTTCCACCAGTACTAAATGCCATGGCTTACTGCCCCTTCACTTTGGTTGCAACGAAACCGACGTCCAGCATGCCCTGACCCTGCGCGATCTTGGTGATCTCGTTGATCGTACGCATCTTGGTCGTGCGGTCGCCACGCAGGTTGAGCGGCGGCTGCGGGGTCTGCTGTGCGGCGGTGGACAGGCGCGACTCCAGGGCTTCCTTGGAAATCGGCTCGTCGTTCCAGTACAGCGACCCATCTTCCTTGACGGCCAGAGTGATCGGCGCGGCACGTTTCTCCGCATCTTCCTTCTGGATCAAGTTGGCCTCTGGCAGCTCCACCTTGACCTTATGGGACATCAGCGGTGCCGTAATGATGAAGATGATCAGCAGCACCAACATCACGTCCACGAGGGGCGTCACGTTGATGTCGGCCATCGGGCCACCGCTGTTTCCACTACTGAAGGCCATAACGGGCTCCGTCTAAATCGTTGCGAAGGCGTTCTTGACGACCGGATTAGCGAACGCGCGAACCGGTGGCGAAGAAGTCGTGCAGGTCGTGGGCGAAGGTATCGAACTTGGCGATCACCGAGCTGTTGACCTTGGAGAAGAAGTTGAACGCGAACACGGCCGGGATCGCGACGAACAGGCCGATCGCGGTCATGATCAGCGCTTCACCCACCGGGCCGGCAACGGCGTCGATGGAGGCCGAACCGGTTGCACCGATCTTGATCAGCGCGCCGTAGATGCCCCACACGGTGCCGAGCAGACCGACGAACGGCGCGGTCGCACCGACGGTGGCCAGCAAGGTCATGCCCGACTGCAGCTTGGTGCTTTCGCGGGTCACGGCCTGACGCAGGGCGCGGTCGACGAACTCCGAACGGCTCAGGCTCTCGCCCAGGCCACCGGTGCTGCCTTCGGCGCGCTGGTGGTGCGCAGCAGCCTGGGCTGCGTCCAGTGCGATCTTGGAGAACGGCTCGGAAGCCGGCTGTTCTTCCATGGCGCGGATGGCGTCCTGTGCATTCGGGGCATCCCAGAACGCGGTGGTGACGCGGTCAGCCGCGCTCTTCAGGCGGGTGGCGCGGAAGATGTTGATGACAGTCCAGTACCAGGAGGCAGCGGACATGGCGATCAGGGTGATCAACACGACCCAGGACACGGCGAAGTCGCCGGGGCTGGAAGTCATTTCGGTGATCAAGTGCTCGAAGCCCATCTGCGACAGAGCGGCCGACGGATTGGAGCCCCCTGCAGCGGCGGCGATAAAGAATTCCTGCAGCATGACGCTTACCTTTGTTGTGTGTGGTGATGAAGGGTGGAGCGAAAGGAAGACAGGATCCTGGGCCGACCGTGGCCGGCCCGTGGGATCAGTTCAGAGCAAAGTTG
The DNA here is from genome assembly GCF_000961215.1 of Xanthomonas citri pv. citri. Lineage (NCBI taxonomy): Bacteria > Pseudomonadati > Pseudomonadota > Gammaproteobacteria > Lysobacterales > Lysobacteraceae > Xanthomonas > Xanthomonas citri. Next base: position 11,635 of record NZ_CP008998.1, on the reverse strand, counting down.
ACCGGGACGCGGACACGTCCGGCGGCTTTCTGCCCGTTGACAGTGGAGGCGTTGAACTTCCACTTGCGTGCTGCGTCCATCGCGGCACGGTCAAGGTCGCGGTTGCGGCTGGACTTTTCGACCGACACGTTGGTCACGTTGCCGCTGGCATCCACATCCACGATCAGGATGACCTCACCTTGGACACCGGCACGGAATGCAGCCGGCGGGTACTTCGGCGGGTTCATGTTCTTGGACGAGATATCGACGCTGGCGCCAATGTCGCTCGGCGGAGCCGGCGGGCTCGGCGGGCTCGGCGGCGTGACGATATCGCTCGGACGCGGTTCGGGAACGTCGACCACCGGAGCTTCCGGCGGCGGCGGAACCGGTGACGGCTTCGGCGGCGACAGATTCTTGACCGGCGGCGGCGGCTTGTCTTCCGGCGGCGGCGGCGGCGGCGGCGGCGGGGGAGGAGGCGGTGCATCCACCAAGGTGACCATGGTGGTGCGCTCCTTCTCTGCCGGAGCCTTCGGCGCCACTGCAGGGATCAGCAACATCATCAGTGCAGTGAGGTGCAAAGCAATTACAAAAGCAATGCCGATAATGCGGGCCCAGCTCAGACCCTGGTTCCCGGCATCGTAGTCATGCCTGTGGATAACGAGTTGTTCCGTCATGCGCCAATGGCTCTTTCAGTGGGGGCCCGGATCACGGTGATGATCCCCAGGTTTTCGGACGGCTTTGACACCGCAGGAACTCCCAAGCTTATACCAATCCCGAGGCCTGTAACCACTAAAAACACAGGGATTTCGGGGGTTTATTTTCTTTTTTTACTTCAGGTTGATGATCTTCTTGGCGTCTTCGGGTTTTTTAACACCCTTGGCGATCGCCTGCTGTGCGGCCTGCTTGGCCTCCGGGATGCGACCTTCCGAATGCAGCACCTTGGCCAGATTCAAGTAGGTCTCGCCATCCTTGGAAAGCGGTGCGGCCTTCTGCCAGTTTTCGATCGCCTTCGGTACATCGTCGCTGTAGTAATACGACTGGGCCAGGGCAAGGTATGTCTGATAATCAGGCTTGAGGATGCCTTTTTGCATACCCTCATTGATGACGGCGATGACGTCCTTTTCTTTGTTCTCGGTGTTGGCGTAGATGGAATACAACTGCTTGTATTCCTTTTCTTCGGTCAACTGACCGGAGGCACGCAGCTTGTCCATCACGCCTGCGGCCTTGTCCATCTGGTCGGCCTGCATGTACATGTTGGCCAGGTTGAGCTGGGCCTTTTTGTCGTTGGGCGTCTTGGCGGCCAGCGCCTCGGCGGCCGCAACGGCTTCACCGGTCTGGCCAGCTTCGGCGTAGGACGCCATCAGCAGCTGGTTCCAGCTGTCCTTGGGCTCGGGCGAGGCAGCGATGGCCTGCTTCAACACCGGGATGGCTTCCTTGTAGCGTTCGGTCTGGTACAGCGCCTGGCCCTTGAGGATCAGATCTTCCGGACGTTGCGACTTGCTCTCCTCCAGATACTTGTCCAGCGTGGCCAGACCCTCGGCCTGCTGGTCGTCCTGCATCTGCAACTGCGCCAGCATCAGCATCGACTGGAAATGGCCGTTGTTGTCCAGCGCGTTCAGGCCGATGGCCTGCTGCAGGTACTTCTTGGCACCGGCGGTGTCGTCCAGGTTGTAGGCAGCCTGCGCGGCCAGCTGGGCCGCCAGCGCCTTGTCGGCGTCGTTCGCCGCGCTGTTGGCCAGGATCTCATCGGCCTGGGTGCGCACGCCTTGGTAGTCCTCGCCCTTGTTGAAGGTTTCGATCAGCTTCTGCAGCTTGCTGCTCAACTTCGAGGACGGCTTGATCGTCGGTGCCTGGCGGGTCGACTGCGGGTACAGCTCCTCGGCCTTGCCGCTCTTGGATTTACGGCTGGCCCGTTCGGAGGAACGGTCCGACTGCGCGACCGCATCGGTGACGACAGCCCCACCCAGCGACGCGGCGATGAACAGGGACAACAGGGCTTGCTTGCGGTTGAGCAGTTTCATGTTTCACCTCGGACGATCCGCCGTCGGGCGGTACGAAAAGCGGAATGGGCGCTGTACGAAAAATCTGAGCCGGCAAACTTAGCAGAAAGTCTCAGTTCCCGAAAACGGTTTCCATGTTGTGTTGCGGCAATCAGAAGCGGGGAACAGCTGTCTTAGCGTCGCTAACAGGCCGTGACCGGCGTGGTTGCGCCTGCGATCCCAGAGTAGGCAGGCATGCGTTGTAGGGAATCGGTGTTCGTACGGGTTGACGGCAGCCGCGCGGTTGTCGTCAGTGGCTCTAGCCACAACGCGGTGCGCGTCCGCTCTGCTTGGCCTGCTGGTACACCGGCTCGAGCTGGGCAACATCGGCCTGCAGTTCGCGGATGCGGTTGGCAGGATCGGGGTGGGTCGACAGCCACTGCGGTTGGCGATTGCCGCTGGCGGCCATCATGTTCTGCCATAGCGTCACCGCCTGCGCCGGATCGAATCCGGCCTGGGCCATCAGACGTTGGCCGACCACATCGGCTTCGCTTTCCTGGGTACGCGAGCCCGGCAGCAGGAATACTGTCTGGGCGGTCATACCGCCGACCTGATTGACTGCGCTGGCCGCCCCGTCGCCATAGGCGGCACCGGCGAGCGCGCCGATGATGCCCAGGCCCGTCTGCGCGCCGAGCTGACGGGTAATGCGCTCTTCGTGATGGCGCGAAATGACATGGCCGATTTCATGCCCGAGCACGGCGGCGAGCTGATCCTGCGTCTTGGCGACGGTAAAGATGCCGGTGTTGACGCCGACCTTGCCGCCAGGAAGGGCGAAGGCATTGGCTTCGTTGTCCACGAACAGCGCGGTTTCCCACTTGGTTTCGCGCCATTGCGGCGGCAGTTGCGCCACCAGTGCGTTGACCACGCACTGCACGTAGGCGTTCTGCTTGCCGTCGGTACTGACTTTTTCCTTGGCCTTGGTCTGCGCGAAGGATTGCGCGCCCAACTGGTCCAACTGCTGTTGCGATACGCCGCCCACCACCTGTCGGCGGCCGGTTGGCGAAGTTGTGGTGGCACACGCCGTCAGTGCAAGCACGGCAACAACGATCAACAGCCTAGCTTTCATTCGATCCCCCTAGAACCATGGAGGCATTTTGGCAGGCTCGTCTTAACTTTTCGTCAAACGGTTCCGCGCGGCCGATAACGCGTGCCGGGCCGGAGCGATCGGCTGTCCACGTGTGCGGATCCATTTGATGCCCAAGCGCCGCGCCGCTGCGGCTGGGTTCTCGCAAGAGACCGCTTTTGGGGCTCAGCCAAGCCCGAAAAAGTACAGCGCTGCCAGGGCTGTGGCATTGTTGATGCCGTGCGCGGCAATCGGGGCCCACAACGTGCCGGTACGCCAGTACAGCCATGCGAACGCCGCGCCCATGCTGCCGTACACCAGCCACAGCTGCGCGATCGCGGCCGGGCCGTTACCACTGATGCCGGGTACTTCGTGCACCAGCGCGAAAATCGCTCCGCTCAGCACGATGCCCAGCCACGGGCGGGCGGCAGCGAGCAGACGCCCGAACAGCACGCGACGGAACAGCAGTTCCTCGTAAGCCGGCGCGATGATCACCGCAAACAGCGTCAGTGCCAGCGGCCATTGCTGGAGCGCTTCTTTCATCAACGGCAGGTTGGTGGGCACCGGCTTGATGCCCAACGCCGAAGCCGCCACGCTGACCAGATTGCTCAGCAGGAACACGGCGGCGGCGATCAGCGCGGTCCAGCCCCAGGTGGAGGCGCGGCGCGCGGCAGCCCGTGAAGCGGTTTGTTCGGCAGGGGTGGCGCGGCGACGCCAGTAGTACAACAGCAGCGCCGGCGTGGCCGTGCTGACCAGCGCGGTGAGCAGCTGCACCATGACACCGGGTTGGCCAATGGCGGCCATGACCTCGGTGGGCGAGGGGGTCAGCCCCTGCGCCTTGGCCGCCTGTACCTGGCCGAAGCCACGCACCGCGCCCCACAATGCAAAGCCGGCCACGCTGAGGGTCAACAGCAGGCCGCCAGCGATAAGCACGTCGACCCAGAAACCCACGAGCACGGGCAGCAGCGGCGGCTTGCCGGCAACCGTGCGTGGTGCCAGGGGCGGTGGAAGATCGGTGCGCATCGTCGTCCTGCGAGCACCGCACCGGCCGGCACGCCGCGGTTGCGACGTACCGGCCGGTGCTGGTGACTCAGATATCCAGGTTGGACACCTTCAGCGCGTTGTCCTCGATGAAGTCGCGGCGTGGTTCGACCACATCGCCCATCAAGGTGCTGAAGATCTGGTCGGCGGCCACCGCGTCCTCGATGCGCACCTGCAACAGGCGACGCGTGTCGGGGTTGACCGTGGTTTCCCATAGCTGCTCGGCATTCATTTCGCCCAGGCCCTTGAAGCGCTGCACCTGGCGGCCCTTCTTGGCCTCGTCCAGCAACCAGGCATGGGCCTGCGCGAAGCTGGTGATCGGGTGGCTCTTGTTGCCGCGGACGATCTGGGCGCCTTCGCGCACCAGGTCGTGCAGGGCCAGCGACACCTCACGCAGCGGGCGCAGCTCGCCGCTTTCGAAGGCCCCCATCGGCAGCACCTGGGTGAACTCTTCGCCCATGTGGCGGCGGATGGCCACCAACGTGGCAGGCGCGTTGTCGCTGCCCGGGTCGAAGCGCAACTGATAGCGCGCGGTGCCCAGGGTGCCGCGATTGAGCACGGCCTGCAGCGCATCCAAAGTCGGATGCTGGTCGCCTTCGGCCTGCAGTTTTTCCACATCCAGTGGCGGCAGGTCGATCAGCGCGGTGAGCAGGGCCGGGTCGTAGCGGTGGGCGTTGCGCGCGATCGCTTCGTTGGCGCTGGTGAACAGCATCAACAATTTCTCCAGCGCTTCGCCGGTGATCGGTGGCTCGTCGGTGGCCGGAATCAGCGCCGCACCTTCGACCGCATTGCTGGCCAGGTAGGCGTTGAGCGCCGCGTCGTCCTTCAGATACAGCTCGCTCTTGCCCTGCTTGAGCTTGTACAGCGGCGGCAGGCCGATGTAGATGTAGCCGCGCTCGATCAACTCCGGCATCTGCCGGTAGAAGAAGGTCAGCAGCAGGGTGCGGATGTGCGAGCCGTCGACGTCGGCGTCGGTCATCAGGATGATGCGGTGGTAGCGCAGCTTGTCCGGGTTGTACTCGTCGCGGCCGATGCCGGTACCGAGCGCGGTGATCAGCGTGCCGACCTGGTCGGAGGCCAGCATGCGGTCGAAGCGGGCGCGTTCCACGTTGAGGATCTTGCCGCGCAGCGGCAGCACCGCCTGGTTCTTGCGGTTGCGGCCCTGCTTGGCCGAGCCACCTGCCGAGTCACCCTCGACGATGAACAGTTCCGACAGTGCCGGATCCTTTTCCTGGCAGTCGGCCAGCTTGCCGGGCAGGCCTGCGATGTCCAGCGCACCCTTGCGGCGGGTGAGGTCGCGCGCCTTGCGCGCCGCTTCGCGCGCACGCGCGGCATCGACGATCTTGCCGGTGATGGCCTTGGCTTCGTTCGGGTTCTCCTGCAGGAACTCCTGCAGGCGCGCACCGAAGGCGTTTTCCACCGCCGGGCGCACATCCGAACTGACCAGCTTTTCCTTGGTCTGCGAAGAGAAGCTGGGGTCGGGCACCTTGACCGAAAGCACCGCGATCATGCCTTCGCGCATGTCGTCGCCGGTCAGCGCGACCTTGGCCTGCTTGGCGATGCCGTTCTGTTCGATGTAGGTGCTGAGCACGCGCGTCAGCGCCGCACGGAAGCCGGCCAGGTGGGTGCCGCCGTCCTTCTGCGGGATGTTGTTGGTGAAGCAGTACATGGTTTCCTGGTAGGCGTCGGTCCATTGCAGGGCCACGTCCACCATGATGCCGTTGTGCTCGCCGGTCACCGAGATCACATTCGGGTGCAGCGGCGACTTCAGCTGCGCCAGATGCTCCACGAAGCTGCGGATGCCGCCTTCGTAATGGAAATCGTCGCGACGGCCTTCGCCGCGCTCGTCGATCAAGGTGATCTTGACGCCAGAATTGAGGAAGGACAGCTCGCGCAGGCGCCGCGCCAGGATGTCGTAATGGAACTCGACGTCGCTGAAGATGGCCACGGACGGCTTGAAGCGCAGCGTGGTACCGCGCTTGGTCGAGGCTTCCAGCTGCTTGAGCGGGTACTGCGGCTCGCCCAGCGCGTATTCCTGCTGGTAGTGGAAGCCGTCGCGCCAGATATCCAGCCACAGGTGCTCTGACAACGCGTTGACCACCGAGACGCCAACGCCGTGCAGGCCGCCGGAGACCTTGTAGCTGTTGTCGTCGAACTTGCCGCCGGCGTGGAGCACGGTGAGGATCACCTCGGCCGCCGACACGCCTTCTTCCTTGTGGATGTCGACCGGCACGCCGCGCCCGTTGTCGGAGACCGCCACCGAGCCATCGGCCAGGATTTTTACCACGATGTCGTCGGCATGCCCGGCAAGGGCTTCGTCGACCGAGTTGTCGACCACCTCGAACACCATGTGATGCAGGCCGGTGCCGTCATGGACGTCGCCGATATACATGCCGGGACGCTTGCGGACGGCTTCCAGGCCACGCAGCACGGTGATCTTGCTGGAGTCGTAGGTGCCGTTGGGTGTTGGCGGGGTGTTTTGTTCGTCGGTCATGCGCGTGCCGTTGGCTCCACAACACGGGCGAAGGCAGCGATGACCGCTCCGCGCCGTGGGAAAAGGGGGATAGCGGACGAATTATACCAGTCGGCCCGTGCCGGCCGTCGCGGCTCAGTTGACCGTTGCCTGTCGCGCAATCTGGCCGTGTTCCACGTGGAACTGCTGCAATAGTGCAGCTGCGTCTGCAAGGCCCGGTGGGGTCTCGGTTGCGGTGATGAGCACCTGCGCCGGCGCGGAAGCGAGCCGCTGCAGCACGCGCCCCTGATGATGCCGGTCCAGCTCCGAGCCCAGATCGTCCAGCGCGATGACCGGCCATTCGCCGCGTTCGAAGGCGAAGTCCTCGGCCTGTGCGAGCAGACAGGCAAGGGCCGTGAGCTTGGCCTGTCCCCGGGAAAGCGCGTCCTTGCCCGGGAGTGCGTGGAAGCTGGGCATCCAATCTGCGCGGTGCGGGCCTTGCGAGGTATAGCCGTTCTGGCGATCACGCTCACGCGCAAGCAGGAGGGCGTCTGCCAGCGAGACCTCGTGGCGCTTCCAGCCTGGGGCGAACGTCAGCGCAGACAGTCCCAGCGCCGGCGCGATGGCATCTGCCACGGGAACCAGCCGGTCCTGCAGGCGTTCCAGGTAGCGCATGCGCCGGGACGTCAGGGTTTCGCCGGATTCGGCGAGTTCGTTGTCCCATGCGTCCAGCATGCGTGGCTGCGCGCCCTGTTTCAGCAACGCATTGCGTTGTTTGAGGGCTCGCGCATAGCGGCGCCACAAGGTTAGAAAATCGGGTTCCACGTGGAACAGGCCCCAATCCAGAAAACGGCGGCGGGGTTCACCACCGCCACTGATCAATACGTGGCTGCCGGGCTCGAACGTCACCACTGCCAGCGCAGCGCAAAGAGAGCCAAGCTGCGCCACGTCTTCCCCGTCCAGGCGCCCTGTCCATTCCTGCCCGCTATGACGCAAGCCAGCCCGACGCGTCCGCTCGACCGCAGCGCCGCCGCCTTCTTTCCACTCCACGAACACTTCGAGGTCGTTGGCGCCTTGTTGGATCAGGCCGTCGCGGACGCGCCCGCGGAAGCTGCGGCCGTAAGCCATCAGGTGTAGCGCTTCGAGCACGCTGGTCTTGCCCGCGCCGTTGTCGCCGGTCAGCAGATTCAAGGCACTGGAGGGATGAAGCTCGACGGTTTGAAACCGACGAAGCCGATGAATGGACAACCGCACTACATGCATCGATCGGTGTGCTCTGGGCTGTAATCCGGCATGCCGGTCGGTTCGAAGGATACGGGATCGGCATGAAACCGTGCAGACATGGCCGCCAGGAATGACCGGACAGGCAGGGGATAACATGTGGATAAAAATAGGGCCTGTGGAGGTGCTTTCGCTTATCCACAGCTTGTTTGTGAGAAAACAGGGCGGTAAACACAGGGTTTCGGCCCCTAAATTTCCTTTAAAAACAATCACTTAACGTGTTTTTGCGCAAAATCTGGCCCTACCATCACCACAAAGCTCTTAAGTTATTTATAGATTTAAAAGCCAATTGCGATGTGTATAACTCAAAAACACCAGGGAACCGAACACGTGGACCGTGGCTAGCCGACATGCAGGACAGCAACCCGGTTGACCGAGTTTGAATCCTGAACCAATTCAGTTTCAACCTGGGTAACGCTTTACGAACTCAACTTGCTAGTTGGAGTCGATGTATTTTTCTCCGCTCGCTTTTGCTGCGTCTGGAATCGAGCAAGATCTAGGATCGAAGACCGGGCCAATGAACCCGATCGGCTCCGGCCAGGTCGAGACTGCCGGGCCTAATTGATTCGCAAGTTGCCAACCCCGTCCGAGCTTTTGGAACACTGCAGCCGCGTGACGCAGCGATGCGCGCCTATGGCACAAGTTCCACGATGGCCCCACGCGCGCGGGAGCCGCGGTGAATCATGTCCTGACGTTGGCTCGCGTGAAGCTCGGTCGCCGGCCGTCACCGGAGAACTTGGCGCTCGACGTGGACCGGTCTCGCCGCTGATGCCGGTGTCTAGCGAACACACAAAACCCGAGTGGCAAGGAGCCGGGGCGCGTTTGGTCGATCAAACGGACGCACAGCCGCGATGACTGCGCCAAGGGCTTTATCGCTGCAAGTCGTGCGCGATTGCAGTCGCTCAGCCTACCCGCGTGTGGTCTCCACAGGCGACCTGGCCGCAACAGCTCCCTGCACATAGCAAGCTACGAAACAGCGCAAACAAAAAGCCCGGCATCTGCCGGGCTTCCGTGTTCCACGTGGAACGAGATATCAGAGACGCAACGGCATCACCACATGACGCGACTTCTCGCTGCTGGCCTCACGCACCAATGCAGACGAATTGGCATCACGCAGCTGGATCACCACGTGCTCATCGCGCAATGCCGACAGCGCGTCGAGCAAATAGTTGACGTTGAAGCCAATGGCCAGATCGTCGACCTTGGTATCGGCCTCGATCTCTTCCTGCGCCTCCTCCTGCTCGGGGTTATGCGCGCTGATCTTCAGCTGACCCGGCGACACTTCCACACGGACACCGCGGTACTTCTCGTTGGACAGGATGGCCGCACGCTGTAGCGACGCGCGCAGCGCTTCACGATCCACCTTGACCTCGCGATCGGCGCCGATCGGAATCACTGCCTCGTAGTCCGGGAACCGCCCGTCGATCAGCTTCGAGGTAAAGGTCACATCACCGCGCTTGACGCGGATATGGCTGCGGCCCACTTCCAGCTCGACCTCGCGATCGGCGCCTTCCAGCAAACGCTGCAGCTCGGTCACGCCCTTGCGCGGCACGATGATCTGGCGCTTGGCGCCACCGGCTTTCTCCAGCTCCATCTCACATAGCGCCAGACGATGGCCGTCGGTAGCCACGCAGCGCAGCAAGCCGTCGCGCAGGTCGAACAACAGGCCATTGAGGTAATAGCGCACGTCCTGCTGGGCCATGGCGAACGCGGTGCGCTCGATCAGCTCCTTGAGCCCGGCTTCGGGCACCACGACGCGTTCGGTCGCTTCGACTTCGTCCACAGACGGAAAATCGTTGGAAGGCAACGTCGCCAGGGTGAAGCGGCTCCGCCCGGCTTGCACAGTGACCTTGTCGCCGGTCTGCGAAATGGTGACGCGGCTGCCGTCGGGCAGGGCGCGCAGGATGTCGAACAGCTTGCGCGCCGGAATCGTGGTTTCGCCGTCCTGCGCGTCCTCCACCAGCGTGCGCGAGATCATTTCCACTTCCAGGTCGGTGCCGGTCAACGAGACCTGTCCATCCTTGACCTGTACCAGCAAGTTGGCCAGGACGGGCAGGGTTTGACGGCGTTCGACCACATTGACCACTTGTGCCAATGGTTTGAGGAAGGCTTCGCGCTGCAGTGTAAAACGCATGTGGTTCCGTGCCCCTATGCTTTAAAAGATATGGAATAAATCAAAAGCTTGGTGGTGATGGTAGGGCCGTTTTCAGCGGATAACCACCATAACTGTTTGTTTCCAAAGACATTTCAGCACCTGAAACGCGTTGGACTAGTGCGCCTGAGCTGGTCGGAGAACCTGTGGATAGTTTTCGAGCCCGACTGCGGCGCAACGTTATCCACAGATTCTCCCGCATTTGACCCCAACGTTTCCACGCTTTTTTCCAGCCTGGACCCGATGGCAGCCGATGGCTTACTCGCTGAGCTTGCGAATCAGCTTTTCCCAGTCCTCGCGGAGCTTGCCGTCGGCCTCCATCAACGTGCGGATCTGACGGCACGCATGCAGCACGGTGGTGTGGTCGCGGCCAGCGAAGGCATCGCCGATCTCCGGCAGGCTGTGCTCGGTGAGTTCCTTGGCCAGCGCCATCGCCACCTGGCGCGGGCGCGCCAGCGAGCGGGTGCGCCGCTTGGACAGCAGATCCTTCATTTGCAAGCCGTAGTAATCGGCCACAGTCTTCTGGATATTGGGAATGCCGATCGCCTGTTGCTGGGCGCGCAGCAGGTCGCGCAGCGTCTCCTGGGCAAATTCCACCGTGATCGAGCGCCCGGTGAAGTTGGCACGCGCCACCAGCGTGTTGAGCGCGCCTTCAAGGTCGCGCACGTTGGAGCGCATCTTCTTGGCGATCAGGAATGCCACGTCGTCGGGAATTTCGGCGCCGCGCTCGCGCGCCTTGGCCAGCACGATGGCCGCGCGGGTCTCGAAGTCCGGCGGGTCGATCGCCACCGACAGGCCCCAGGCCAGGCGCGACTTCAGCCGCGGCTCCAGGCCTTCGACCTCGCGCGGGTAGCGGTCGCAGGTCAGGATGATCTGTTGGCGGCCATCGAACAGCGCGTTGAAGGTGTGGAAGAACTCTTCCTGGGTGCGGTCCTTGCCGGCGAAGAACTGGATGTCGTCGATCAGCAGCGCATCGATCTGCTGGAACTGGCGCTTGAACTGGTCCATCGCCTTGTCCTGCAGCGCCCGGATCATCGCGCTGAAGAACTGCTCCGAACGCAGATACATCACCTTGGCGGCCGGATTGGCCTGACGCAGCGCATTGCCGGCCGCGAACATCAGGTGGGTCTTGCCCAGACCGGTGCTGCCGTACAGCAGCAACGGGTTGTGTGCACGGTCGCCGGGCTTCTGTGCAGCCTGGATCGCGGCCGCCAGGCCCAACTGGTTGCTGCGGCCTTCCACGAAGTTGGCGAAGGTGTAATGCGAATCCAGGTTGCCGGCGAACGGCACGATCGGTGCAGCCTGCGGCGCGCTCGGCACGGCCACGGGTGCAGGGGCCGGCTCGGGCGCGCGTGGACGCGAACCGACCGCCAGCGCGACGTCGCCATTGCCGACGAAATACGCCAGCAATTCGCGAATGCGCGGCAGGTAACGTTCGCGCACCTGGTCGACGATGAAGGCGTTCGGAGCGTACAGCACGATGCTGTCGCCGCGATCTTCGGCTTGCAGGGGTTTCAACCAGGTGTGGACATCTTCGGGCGGGAATTCGGCTTCGAGACGTTCCAGACAGCGGGGCCAAGCATCCATCAAAGTATGATCATCTGTTGCTGGCTGCGGCGCGCAGAAAA